>NZ_CP189557.1:0-5063787 GCF_050154735.1 Methylomonas stagni
ATAACGCTTGACGCGAATTAGAAAACCGCTATAATGAGCGGCTCTTCGTTACTGACTGAGTTGGTAGCGAAGAGCGGCAGGATTTGCCGGGCTTGCGGTAGTGGCTGGTTTTTCGGAAGTTGTTTGTTTCTGGCTTCGAAAATAAAGTGTTGACACTTTCTGAAAGTTCTGTAGAATATGTCGGCTCAACAGGGCGAGATGCTCTGGCTCTTTAACAAGATGAATCGAAATAATTTGTGTGGGTATGTGTGGCGATACGTTTCTGTTAGAAATTATCGGCGCAGAGAATCCACGTCAATTCGCAAGAAACGACGTTCTGTAGTCGAGCCAAGATTGGATACTAATCTTATTTAGTATCAAGCATTATTAAACTGAAGAGTTTGATCATGGCTCAGATTGAACGCTGGCGGTATGCTTAACACATGCAAGTCGAACGCTGAAGGGTGCTTGCACCCGGATGAGTGGCGGACGGGTGAGTAATGCATAGGAATCTGCCTATTAGTGGGGGATAACGTGGGGAAACTCACGCTAATACCGCATACGATCTACGGATGAAAGCCGGGGACCTTCGGGCCTGGCGCTAATAGATGAGCCTATGTCGGATTAGCTAGTTGGTGGGGTAAAGGCCTACCAAGGCGACGATCCGTAGCTGGTCTGAGAGGATGATCAGCCACACTGGGACTGAGACACGGCCCAGACTCCTACGGGAGGCAGCAGTGGGGAATATTGGACAATGGGCGAAAGCCTGATCCAGCAATACCGCGTGTGTGAAGAAGGCCTGAGGGTTGTAAAGCACTTTCAATAGGAAGGAATACCTATCGGTTAATACCCGATAGACTGACATTACCTATACAAGAAGCACCGGCTAACTCCGTGCCAGCAGCCGCGGTAATACGGAGGGTGCAAGCGTTAATCGGAATTACTGGGCGTAAAGCGTGCGTAGGCGGTTTTTTAAGTCAGATGTGAAAGCCCTGGGCTTAACCTGGGAACTGCATTTGATACTGGAAGACTAGAGTTGAGTAGAGGAGAGTGGAATTTCAGGTGTAGCGGTGAAATGCGTAGAGATCTGAAGGAACACCAGTGGCGAAGGCGGCTCTCTGGACTCAAACTGACGCTGAGGTACGAAAGCGTGGGTAGCAAACAGGATTAGATACCCTGGTAGTCCACGCCGTAAACGATGTCAACTAACTGTTGGGTTCTTAAAGAACTTAGTAGTGGAGCTAACGTATTAAGTTGACCGCCTGGGGAGTACGGCCGCAAGGCTAAAACTCAAATGAATTGACGGGGGCCCGCACAAGCGGTGGAGCATGTGGTTTAATTCGATGCAACGCGAAGAACCTTACCTACCCTTGACATCCTCGGAACTTGTCAGAGATGACTTGGTGCCTTCGGGAACCGAGAGACAGGTGCTGCATGGCTGTCGTCAGCTCGTGTTGTGAAATGTTGGGTTAAGTCCCGTAACGAGCGCAACCCTTATCCTTAGTTGCCAGCGAGTCAAGTCGGGAACTCTAGGGAGACTGCCGGTGATAAACCGGAGGAAGGTGGGGACGACGTCAAGTCATCATGGCCCTTATGGGTAGGGCTACACACGTGCTACAATGGTCGGTACAGAGGGCAGCAAACTCGCGAGAGCCAGCAAATCCCAAAAAGCCGATCCTAGTCCGGATTGCAGTCTGCAACTCGACTGCATGAAGTCGGAATCGCTAGTAATCGCGGATCAGAATGCCGCGGTGAATACGTTCCCGGGCCTTGTACACACCGCCCGTCACACCATGGGAGTGGGTTGCAAAAGAAGTAGGTAGTTTAACCTTCGGGAGGGCGCTTACCACTTTGTGATTCATGACTGGGGTGAAGTCGTAACAAGGTAGCCCTAGGGGAACCTGGGGCTGGATCACCTCCTTACAAAGACAGAACACTGTCACACGTACTCACAACAAATTATTTCGATTGAAAGACGCACCTGGGTCTGTAGCTCAGTTGGTTAGAGCGCACCCCTGATAAGGGTGAGGTCGGAGGTTCAAATCCTCCCAGACCCACCAACTAACGAAAAGGCGAAAGTCTGAATCTATTCGGGGCCATAGCTCAGCTGGGAGAGCGCCTGCCTTGCACGCAGGAGGTCGGGAGTTCGATCCTCCCTGGCTCCACCATCACGTGACGTCGATCTTAAGCCAAGATATCAACATCAACGCTATACAGCTTTTCGGTTAATAACCCAAGGCTCGATAGCATTGATATTCGTATCAATACGCTCTTTAACAATATGGAAATCTGTAACCTAAGTCTTGATCGGCTAACGATCAATACTTAAAAACGAGTTGCGGGCGGTAGCCAGCGGCTTTCGAAAGAAAGCGGCCCAAAACCTCCGTAAAACGTTCTCAAGCAACATCAGCGAACATGTCAGCGACTAAAAACCTTAATACAGACGTATTCGGGTTATATGGTCAAGTGAATAAGCGCATACGGTGGATGCCTAGGCAGTAAGAGGCGATGAAAGACGTGGTAGCCTGCGAAAAGCGTCGGGGAGGTGGCAAACAACCTGTGATCCGGCGATGTCTGAATGGGGAAACCCGGCGAGGATAACCTCGTCATCTTTGAGTGAATACATAGCTCACTGAAGCGAACCCGGAGAACTGAAACATCTAAGTACCCGGAGGAAAAGAAATCAACCGAGATTCCCTAAGTAGTGGCGAGCGAACGGGGACTAGCCCTTAAGCTAGGATAAGGTTAGTGGAACGGTCTGGAAAGTCCGGCGATACAGGGTGATAGCCCCGTACACGAAAACCTTTTTCTAGTGAAATCGAGTAGGTCGGCGCACGTGAAACGTTGACTGAATATGGGGGGACCATCCTCCAAGGCTAAATACTCCTTACTGACCGATAGTGAACCAGTACCGTGAGGGAAAGGCGAAAAGAACCGCGGAGAGCGGAGTGAAATAGAACCTGAAACCGTATGCGTACAAGCAGTGGGAGCCCCTTCGTGGGGTGACTGCGTACCTTTTGTATAATGGGTCAGCGACTTACATTTTGTGGCAAGCTTAACCGAATAGGGGAGGCGTAGGGAAACCGAGTCTTAATAGGGCGTTGAGTCGCAAGGTGTAGACCCGAAACCGGGCGATCTATCCATGACCAGGTTGAAGGTGTGGTAACACACACTGGAGGACCGAACCCACTCCCGTTGAAAAGGTAGGGGATGAGTTGTGGATCGGAGTGAAAGGCTAATCAAGCTCGGAGATAGCTGGTTCTCCTCGAAAGCTATTTAGGTAGCGCCTCGTGTATCACTGCTGGGGGTAGAGCACTGTTTCGGCTAGGGGGTCATCCCGACTTACCAACCCGATGCAAACTCCGAATACCAGCAAGTGTCAGCACGGGAGACACACGGCGGGTGATAAGGTCCGTCGTGAAAAGGGAAACAGCCCAGACCGTCAGCTAAGGTCCCCAAATCTATGCTCAGTGGGAAACGATGTGGAAAGGCACAGACAGCCAGGAGGTTGGCTTAGAAGCAGCCATCCTTTAAAGAAAGCGTAATAGCTCACTGGTCGAGTCGGTCTGCGCGGAAGATTTACCGGGGCTAAGCATAGTACCGAAGCTACGGATTCACGCTTTGCGTGAGTGGTAGAGGAGCGTTCCGTACGCCTGCGAAGGTCGATTGAGAAGTCGGCTGGAGGTATCGGAAGTGCGAATGCTGACATAAGTAACGATAAAGGGGGTGAAAAACCCCTCGCCGTAAACCCAAGGTTTCCTGCGCAACGTTAATCGACGCAGGGTTAGTCGGCACCTAAGGCGAGGCCGAAAGGCGTAGTCGATGGAAAACAGGTTAATATTCCTGTACCAGTTGTAACTGCGATGGGGTGACGGAGAAGGCTATATCAGCGGTCGGTTGGAAGTGGCCGTTTAAGCGTGTAGGCAGGCATCTTAGGCAAATCCGGGATGCTATATGCTGAGGCGTGATGACGAGTGTCTCGAAAGAAACGCGAAGTGATAGATGCCCTGCTTCCAGGAAAAACCTCTAAGCTTCAGGTTACAAGTGGCCGTACCCTAAACCGACACAGGTGGGTGGGATGAAAATTCTAAGGCGCTTGAGAGAACCCAGGTGAAGGAACTAGGCAAAATGATACCGTAACTTCGGGAGAAGGTATGCCGTTGATAAGTGAAGTCCCTCGCGGATGGAGCGTAAGGCGGTTGCAAAAAATCGGTGGCTGCGACTGTTTAGCAAAAACATAGCACTCTGCAAACACGAAAGTGGACGTATAGGGTGTGACGCCTGCCCGGTGCTGGAAGGTTAATTGATGGGGTTAGCGTAAGCGAAGCTCTTGATCGAAGCCCCAGTAAACGGCGGCCGTAACTATAACGGTCCTAAGGTAGCGAAATTCCTTGTCGGGTAAGTTCCGACCTGCACGAATGGCGTAACGATGGCCACACTGTCTCCACCTGGGACTCAGTGAAATTGAAATCGCTGTGAAGATGCAGTGTACCCGCGGCTAGACGGAAAGACCCCGTGCACCTTTACTATAGCTTGACACTGGACTTTGAACCTACTTGTGTAGGATAGGTGGGAGGCTTTGAAGCAGGAACGCCAGTTCTTGTGGAGCCAACCTTGAAATACCACCCTGGTATGTTTGGAGTTCTAACCTCGATCCATTATCTGGATTAGGGACAGTGTCTGGTGGGTAGTTTGACTGGGGCGGTCTCCTCCCAAAGAGTAACGGAGGAGCACGAAGGTACCCTCAGCCTGGTCGGAAATCAGGCAATGAGTGCAAAGGCATAAGGGTGCTTGACTGCGAGACGGACAAGTCGAGCAGGTACGAAAGTAGGTCTTAGTGATCCGGTGGTTCTGTATGGAAGGGCCATCGCTCAACGGATAAAAGGTACGCCGGGGATAACAGGCTGATACCGCCCAAGAGTTCATATCGACGGCGGTGTTTGGCACCTCGATGTCGGCTCATCACATCCTGGGGCTGAAGCAGGTCCCAAGGGTATGGCTGTTCGCCATTTAAAGTGGTACGCGAGCTGGGTTCAGAACGTCGTGAGACAGTTCGGTCCCTATCTGCCGTGGGCGTTTGAGATTTGAGGGAAGCTGCTTCTAGTACGAGAGGACCGAAGTGGACGAACCTCTGGTGTTCCAGTTGTCCTGCCAAGGGCATTGCTGGGTAGCCACGTTCGGACAGGATAACCGCTGAAAGCATCTAAGCGGGAAGCCCCTCCCAAGATGAGATCTCACTGGGACTTTAAGTCCCCTGAAGGGCCGTTGGAGACGACAACGTTGATAGGCACGGTGTGGAAGTCCAGTAATGGGCGTAGCTAACGTGTACTAATTGCCCGTGAGGCTTGACCATATAACACCCAATGCGTTTGGGTAACGTCAAATGACGATCGCTGAAAACAACGCAAGAGAACGAACTCGATACAGATTTCCATGAAAAGCAGGTCAAAGGCAAAACCACGTAAGCGCGAATATCCGCACTCGCGGTGGTTAGCGTAGTAAATGCCTGAAGGCTAAGCCAAACGGCTTAACCGACCTGTTGCATGACAGTTGGTCAACAACCAACTTAACCAGTTTGCTTGGTGAACATAGCAAGCGTGAACCACCCGATCCCATCCCGAACTCGGAAGTGAAACCGCTTAGCGCCGATGATAGTGTGGCAGGTTGCCATGTGAAAGTAGGTCATCGCCAAGCGCCTATACCAAAAGCCCGCCTATTAATCTAATAAGCGGGCTTTTTTTGCGTTTGCGTAATTCGATTTTCGAATACAATTTGTTGCGTCAACAATACTATGTAATAAGCCTGTAGGTTGATAGAATTACCTAACTTAAATTGATAAGCAAGGGAGTTCCTATGAGTGTTACCGAACGAATTCAAAATCAATTGGCTAGCGATGCGGCCGTGCTTTATATGAAAGGCTCGCCAGAGTTTCCACAGTGTGGCTTTTCGAGCAAGGTTGTTCAGATTTTGGGTGCCTGCAACGCAAAATACACGTATATCAACATTTTTGAAGATCCAGAGGTTCGTGAAGGCTTGAAAGTCTATTCTAATTGGCCAACCTATCCACAACTGTACATTAAGGGCGAGCTGGTCGGTGGTTGCGACATTGTAACCGACCTTTATACGAGAGGGGAACTGACTAGCATGTTGGCTAATGCTGGTGCGGTGCAGTAGTCGAGATTTTCTAAAATCTGCCGGTTTCGGAGAAGGAATTGGCAGACTCCATCACTCTAAATCACTTCAAGTTCACTTAACCGCTTCCATCGGTTAATTATCAAGCAGAAAAGTTCGGCCGTTTGTTCGGCGTCATACAGTGCGGAATGGGCTTTTTCGTTATCCCAACTTAGTCCGGCCGCCTGTGCTATTTTTGCTAAAACGGTCTGACCATAAACCAAAGCGCCAAGCGTAGCGGTATCGAAGCTACTAAATGGGTGAAAAGGGCTACGCTTAAAATTCGTGCGCTCAATCGCGGCATTGAGAAAATTGACGTCGAAAGATGGGTTGTGGCCCACTAAAATAGCCCGCTTACATTCGTTACGTTTTACAGCGGCTTTGATCGGCGTAAACAGTTTTGTGAGCGCCTCTTTTTCGTCCACGGCCATCCGAAACGGATGATATGGGTCGATGCCGGTAAATTTGAGAGCCGCTTCATCTAATTCAGAATGCTTAAAAGGGATAATATTGCTCTGGTGTTTTTCGGTAATCCGAAGCAAACCCTGCTCATCCGGTTCTACTATGATGGCGGCAATTTCAAGTAGTGGGTTTTTTTGGGGTTGAACCCGGCGGTTTCTATGTCAACGATGACCGGCAGATAGCCGCGAAACCGATTGCCTAGCGGGTTGGTAGTAATTTCCATCGAACGTGAATGGCGAAATAAGTCTGTTGTGTGTTATGTTACGTGAGTTTTGGATAGATTTAAACAATATTCAATTAACGAGGTAAATATTATGCAAAACGGGAAAACAGTTTGGCTGGCTGCCGTGGCGCTTGCCCTGCTGAACGGATGCGCGGCTACCAATAGCAAAGATCCCAAGGATCCCTGGGAAGGATGGAATCGAAACGTCCAATCGTTTAACGATAGCGTCGACGACTACGTCATGAAACCGGTTGCTAAGGGATATCGGTGGATTACGCCGAGTTTCGTCGATCAGGGGGTGACGAATTTCTTCAGTAATATTGACGATATCGGGGTGATCGCTAACGATGCGTTACAAGGTAAGTTTTTGCAAACCGGCCAGGACAGCGCGCGGTTTCTGGTGAATACCGCGGTAGGCGTCGCCGGATTTGTCGATGTTGGAAGTATGTTGGATTTGCAGAAACATAACGAAGATTTCGATCAGACTCTTGGGGTCTGGGGCGTTCCAACAGGACCCTATGTTGTGCTGCCGTTCTTTGGTCCTAGTTCCCCGCGCGGCGTCATTGGGTTAGTGGGCGATGCGGCGATGAACCCCTTCACGTACGTTGGTTTTTATATCAATCCGAACTGGATAGGTGCCGCCGTTTCCACGGGTTCTGGGGCGTTGAAGGTTATTGATGCCCGTGCTGATTTGTTGGGGATGGAAAAAGTTGCGTCCGAAGCAGCGATTGATCGATACCAGTTTTTCAGAGATGCGTATTTCTCGAATCGGAATTATTTGATTAAAGATGGCAATGTGCCTGAAGACGATGTGCTGAAGTTTGAGGAACAAAAAGACGATGGTTTTGGTCCACTTGCTCCGAATCCTTATTGAAGTGCGTCTACAAAAGGCTGGGTGCGGCACAACGCCGTCCCTAGCCTTTCAGTTTATTTCAGTCCGAATAAAATCGGATTCAACTGTAGATAACCGAACTTTTTGAATTTGATTCTCCAACGCCGTATCGGCGTTGACATCGCAAGCTACCCGTAAGTAATTCGGCGTGTAACCGAAATAGCGGATATCGCCGTTGTCTAGCGTTTGCGTTTGACCTTCCCAAAGTACATCCGCCAGAGAGTCGATGTTTTCGATGATGAATTGCTCTTTCAGAATCGTTGCCAAATCGTGCAATTGCTTGCTACGCAGTTTTTTCAGGTCTTGGGCGACCGGGCCTGGGAAATTCGCTGCTGCCGTGCCTTCGCGGGGAGAATAACTAAAGATATGAATATGGCCGAAGCCGAGGCGCTCTATGTAGTCATAGCTTTCCTGCCATTCTTGCTCGGTTTCTCCCGGGAAGCCGACGATGATATCGGTGGTAATATTAAAGTGAGGGATCGTTGTTCTGGCCAGCTCGACAATTTGCCCAAATTCTTCAGTCTTGCAGCGCCGCGCCATGCGTTTCAGAACACTGTCGCTACCGCTTTGCAATGGCAGGTGCAGGTGCGGCATTAATCTTGGATTTTTGAATAATTCGAAGAAGCCGTCCGGTAATTCCCACGGTTCCAGGGAGCCCATGCGCAGGCGTGGAATCTGGGTTTTGTCCAGGATCTCTGTAATCAATTCGACCAGATTGCTGCCGATGTCGCTGCCGTACCCGCCAAGGTGAACCCCGGTAAGCACGGCCTCCTTGATGCCTTGTTTATGTAAGGCATTGATTTCGTCGACCACTTCTTGAATAAGTCGGCTGCGTTCTTCGCCACGGGCAACCGTAACGATGCAGAAAGTACAGTGGTAACGGCAACCATCTTGTACTTTGACAAAGGCGCGTTGCCGGCCACGGCTGAACAAGGACACTTCGCCGGGCTCAGTCGACATCGCCGGCATGCTGTCCAGATTCAATTCGGTCAGGGTTTTTTCGACCAGCTGGTTTTTGTCCTGGTTGCCTACGATTAAGTCCACGCCCATCAATTGCGCGGCTTCTGCCTCATTCAGTGTCGCATAACAACCGCTGACCACCAGTTTGGCTTGCGGATTATCCCGGTGGATGCGGCGTATCATTTGCTTGGATTTTTTCACCGCATCCTGGGTCACCGCGCAGGAATTTATGATTACCAGTTGCGCGTCGCTCAAATTGCGGGTGATACCGTGGCCTTGGGCCTGAAAGGCTTGAGCCCAGGTTTCCAGTTCGGCTTCGTTGAGGCGACAACCGAGGGTTTTTAAATGTATCTGCATGAAATATCAAAAAATGTAGGTTGGGTTAGTGAAACGTAATCCAACAAAATCAAATAAATGGCATCGAGCGTCGACCTAACCAAAAAACCAATACGTTACCAAAATCGCGGCAATCATCCCGCCGAGGTCGGCGACGATGCCGCAGGCGGCGGCGTGGCGTATCTGCTTGATGTTCACCGCGCCGAAATACACCGCCAACACATAAAACGTGGTCTCGGTACTGCCTTGCACCACCGACGCCAAGCGGCCGGCGAAGGAATCGGCGCCGTGGGTTTGCATGGTGTCTATCATCATCGCTCGCGCGCCGCTGCCGCTGAATGGCTTCATCAATGCGGTCGGCAGGCCGTCGATGAAGCGATTGTCAATGCCGGCAACATTGACCAACAGTCGGACACTATCGGTGATTAATTCCAACGCGCCACTGGCCCGGAACACCCCGAAGGCCACCAGCATCGCCACAAGATAGGGGATTATGCTGATCGCGGTTTGAAAACCGTGCTTGGCGCCTTCAACGAACAACTCGTAAGCATTCAACCCCTTGTAAGCTGCTGCGGCGATGAAGGAAATCACTAAGCCGAACAAAATCACATGGCTGACTAAGGCCGATTGTTTCAGCATCTCGGCCTGATCGAGTCCTGAGAAATAAGCCAGTATGCCGCCGACCAACAGGGTGATGCCGCCCAAGTAGGCCAGCACCACTTTATCTACTAGGTTGATCTTCTGCACGGCGGCGACCGCCAGCAAGCCGGTCAGCGTCGACATATAGGTGGCAATCAATATCGGGATGAACACGTCGGTTGGGTTCGCGGCACCGAGCTGAGCCCGGTAAGCAAAGATCGTCACCGGAAACAGCGTCACCGACGAGGTGTTAATCACTAGAAACAAAATCTGCGCGTCGCTGGCCCGCTCCGGATGGGGATTCAGGGTCTGCATTTCCTGCATCGCCTTGATGCCCATCGGCGTCGCCGCGTTGTCCAGGCCCAACATGTTGGCGGCGATGTTCATCACCATCGCGCCCAATGCCGGATGATCCTTCGGAATTTCCGGCATCAGCCGACTGAACAGTGGATTCAACGCCTTGGTCAACAAGTCGATGAAGCCGCTATGTTCGCCGATTTTCATGATGCCAAGCCACAAGGCCAGCACGCCGCTCAGCCCCAGTGAAATCTCGAACGCGGTCTTAGACAGGCTGAACATCGCAGTCATCAACTCGGAAAACACCTTGGTGTCGCCCAGCACCAGCAGTTTGAAGACTGCGGTGGCGAAGGCGCTAAGGAAGAAGAAAATCCAGATGAAGTTCAGCAACAACCTGTCCTAATGTTTAGCCGATTTTCTTGGCTAAATCAGCTGCGTAGCCGGTATAGCTGTGCGGTGTCAGCGCCAGTAATTCGGCCTTGGCAGCGGCTGGAATCTCCAGTTTCTCCACGAAAGCGCGCATGCCTTCGCCGGTAACGCGCTGGCCGCGGGTTAGTTCTTTCAATTTCTCGTAAGGTTTTTCGATGCCGTAGCGGCGCATCACGGTTTGGATAGGTTCGGCCAGCACTTCCCAGTTTTGATCCAGATCTTGATCGATTAAGGCCGGATTGATTTCCAGTTTGGAAATGCCTTTCAAGGTCGATTGGATGGCGATGCTGGTGTGGGCGATGCCGACGCCGATGTTGCGCAACACGGTCGAGTCGGTCAAATCACGCTGCCAGCGCGACACCGGCAGTTTGTCGGCCAGGAAGCCGAAGATGGCATTGGCCAGTCCCAGATTGCCTTCGGAGTTTTCGAAGTCGATAGGATTGACCTTGTGCGGCATCGTCGAGGAGCCGACTTCGCCGACCACAGTTTTTTGTTTGAAATAACCCAGCGAGATATAGCCCCAAACGTCGCGGTCGAAATCCAGCAAGATGGTGTTAAATCGCGACAGGGCGTGGAAAAACTCAGCCATGTAATCGTGAGGTTCAATCTGTATCGTGTAAGGGTTGAAGGTCAAACCCAGCGACTCGACGAAATTTTGTGCGAAAACCGCCCAATCGACGTCAGGATAGGCGACGCTATGGGCGTTGTAATTGCCGACCGCGCCGTTGATCTTGCCTAAGAGTTCGACCTTAGCGAGTTGCTGACGTTGGCGTTGCATGCGGGCGACGACGTTTGCGAATTCCTTGCCGACCGTGGTCGGGGTCGCTGGTTGGCCATGGGTACGCGACAACATCGGTTGTTCAGCGCTGTCCAGAGCCAGTTGTTTGATGGCGTCTATCGTGGCGTCGATCTCCGCCAGGATCAGGCCCCGACCTTCCTTCAGCATCAGGGCATACGATAGGTTGTTAATGTCTTCCGAGGTGCAGGCGAAGTGAATGAACTCGTTAACCGCATGCAGTTCGGCGTTGCCCTTGATCTTTTCTTTCAGGAAATACTCCACCGCCTTGACGTCGTGGTTGGTGGTTTTCTCGATGTCTTTGACGGCTTGCGCGTCGGCTTCCGAGAAATGACTGACGATGTTATTCAACACGCTATTTGCTGCGCTCGACAGCGTTGGGACTTCGCCGATTTTGGTTTCTGCTGCCAAGGCTTGCAGCCAGCGCACTTCCACTTCAACCCTATAACCGATTAAACCGTATTCGCTAAAAATGGGGCGCAAGGCATCTACTTTGTTGGCGTAGCGGCCGTCGATGGGAGAGATGGAGGTGAGTACGGAATGGCTCATGTGTGTTTCCTAATTTTCCAAAGCTAAAAATGGTTTGGCTTGGGCGGTCAGATTAAATCCGACCGCCGGGGCGTTGAATAGGTTGAGTATCGGCATCGAAACAACTTGGGCAAGTGCCGTGGAAAGCTTCGATCAAGCGGCGGCGCATGTCGGCGTCGTCTTGAAATACTGTCATCCAGACGGACCAAAAACCTGTGCTGGTGGCGGTATCGATGATTTGCTCGCGCATGACTTCCGTGGGTTGTCTTTGCAGGTTGAATTTCGCGCGTTCTGCTTTTCCCCACGCCGTGTTGCGTTCGTGCCAGCGCTCGTCGGTTCTGATATTGAATTTCGGATGCGTAGGTTCTCTGTCCAGTCCAGTTAATAGCAGCGTTTTTTCGGCAATCTTTTTTAGATCGCCGCTCAATTGGTTGGAAATTTGCGGCGCACGATCTTTCTCGTAGACGAACGGTATAAAGGTATTATCTTTATCCGGCCAGAAAAAATCATTTAGGTTGCCGCTATTAATAGATGAATCATTTTTGATGCCGTTACACAATGGGCAAGCAAGCAGGAAGTTATTCCAATCATTTTCTAATTGCGGCTCCAGGCTTTTCGGTTGAATATGTTCAACGTGGGTTTGTGGAAACTTCAATTCGCAGTATGAACAATATTTACCCAATCTATCTTTTAGAATGGGGGCCGCATTTCGGTAATTCTTAAACAGAATAACATTACCGGCTTTGTCGACTGGATTATTTCCACGAAAAACTGGCCGCATGCTATTTCGATTCGTCAGTGGGAAGGGCTGCTTCTCGTTCCATCTTTAAAAATGCCTGAAAAGCTGGATCATCACTAAATGGCATTAATAGTTCGTCGAGACGTTGTTTTAGACGTTGTTTTTCGATATCGCTTGCCGGTGGAATTTGTTTCAATACTCGGTAATATTCTTCGGCGGCATTTTCCATGGCCAAGAAACGTTGGCTTTGTTGAGGGATTTCTACGCCTTGCTGATTTTCGGCAATGTCTTCGATACTTTTGCTTTCGATAGGCAGAGGTTGGGCTTTTTCCAAATCCCATAACAAACAATCTTCACGCCCATACAACGATTGAATAATAAACGGCGAATGGCTGCTGGCGACGAATTGCACTTTGGGGAATGTATCCAATAAGCGGCCAACAACTTCCCTCTGCCATTTTGGATGCAAATGCAGGTCGATTTCATCGATCAGCACAATGCCTTCGGTTTGTTTAATGGCATCGGCTTCCAGTTGAGGATTCAGCGTAGCCATGCGGTAGGCGATGTCGGCGACCATACCTATCATGTTACGGTAACCGTCGCTGAGAAGGTGGAATGGAATTTGTTGTAGTTGTCCTTGAACCATTGTTTCAATCGTCAATTCATCCCAATCCATATCCCAAATGGCATTTTTTGCGTCTGGAATCATGTTCACAATTGCTTGGCGCACTGCTTCCAATGTATGTCTGCGTTCTTTTTTCTGTATGGCCGCTAGCTCTTGAGTTTTGAACCAAATGAAAAATCTTTTTGGTCTGATGCGGGATTTAAGCAATCTTGAAAGCCATCAAGGCGAGAAGTTGGACCTTTGGTTTTCTTTTCAGTAGCTTTTAATTGTTTCCATAAACGGCCTGTGCCGTAATAGGCAATTACAGGAAATAGCGTTTTTGGGTTGGTAACTTCGTTGATTAATTTTTCTACTATAGAAATTATTTTCTTTGCATCTTGCCGATTAGTTTTTATATCTTTATATCGAGCCCAGCTTGTTTTTATATTGTTAATTAATCCCTGGGAGTAGACCATAGTTTGATATTCGGTTTCTTTAACTGGTGTTTGGCCCATTGTTAATGTTTTATACCGTACGTCATCACGAGAAATGTGGCGTTTCTCGTTTGGTCTTAAATCAGGAATTCCTAATAAAAAACTTCCTGTCGCTATTGCTATGCTGTCAAGAATTGCTGTTTTTCCGCTACCATTGTCACCAATTAGCAAAGTGAAGCGATCAGATAGTTTTAATTCGTATTCTTTAAAACAACGGAAATTAATTAACTCAAGTTTGTTAATTTTCATTGTACTTAGCCTCAATAATTCCACCACCCAAACAAACCTCGCCCTGATAAAACACCACCGATTGCCCTGGCGTAATCGCCCGTTGTTGTTCGTCGAAGCGGACTTTGACGCGGCGGCCGCCATCTATCGGTTCGACGACACAATCTTGGTCGGGCTGACGGTAACGGGTCTTGGCGGCGCAACGCAGGGTTTCGGTCAAGGGTTTGATGCCGCACCAGTCGAGTTGGCCGGCTTCCAATATGCTGTGCAGCATCAAAGGGTGATCGTGGCCCTGGCCGACGATCAGCACATTGTTGATCAGGTCTTTTTCCAACACGAACCACGGCTCGTCCGGCGCGTCCTTAACCCCGCCTATGCCTAAGCCTTGTCGCTGGCCCAGCGTGTAATACATCAAGCCGTGATGCTTGCCTATATATTTACCTTCCGGAGTGCGCATTTCGCCGGGCTGGTGGGGCAAATAGCGTTCCAGGAATTCCCTGAATTTACGTTCGCCGATGAAGCAGATACCGGTGCTGTCTTTCTTACGGCTGTTGGCGAAGCCTGCTTTATCGGCCATCGCCCGGATTTCTGGTTTGTGCAGGTGGCCGATCGGGAACAGGGTTTGTGACAAAGCTTTCTGGCCCATTGCGTACAGGAAATAGCTTTGTTCCTTGTTGGGATCCAGGCCTTTTAATAATTGGAATTCGCCGTCTTGTTCGCGAACGCGGGCGTAATGGCCGGTGGCAATATATTCGGCACCCAGGTCTTCGATTGCGTAATCCAAAAACGCTTTGAATTTGACGTGTTTATTACAAAGAATGTCGGGATTGGGTGTGCGGCCAGCTTTGAATTCCGATAAAAAGACTTCGAAAACCTGATCCCAGTATTCGCTGGCGAAGTTGACGGTCTTCAGCTCAATGCCCAAACGGTCGCAAACCTGCTGTGCATCGGCCAAATCCTGCATCGCGGTGCAGTATTCGGTGCCGTCGTCTTCTTCCCAGTTTTTCATGAACAAACCGGTGACTTTGTGGCCTTGTTCTTGCAGCGCTAAAGCGGTAACGGAAGAGTCGACGCCGCCGGACATGCCGACGATGATGTGTTTGTTCATGGGAAATCGAGAAATGATTGCAACAGGGTCAACGGATGCCGGGTGCCTTTAAGGTATTCGTCCACGGTTTGCAGTACCAGCGGGCTGCGCAGTTGCTGTTGTCGAGCGTAAATGTCGTTGCGGCTGAGCCAGTGAGTCGCGATAATGCCGTCGTCCAGCGTTTGGTCCATGTCGTGATTGTTAACGCTACCGCTGAAGCAGAAGCGCACGAAGCTCGGTGTTTCGGGGGCTCGCCGCCAGAGTTGCACGGCGATGACGGCTTCAGGCTCGAAGCACCAGGCAGTCTCTTCCTTGACTTCTCGTTTGACGGCGTCGATCAGGTCTTCGCCGTTTTCCAGATGTCCGGCTGGTTGATTGAACGCAAGCCCGCGTGTCGTTGTCTCTTCCACCAGAAGAAAACGCTCGTCTCGCTCGATAACCGCGGCAACGGTAACGTGTGGTTTCCAGACCATCATGTTGACATTTGACGATAAAAGGCCGGCATTTTACTCGAAATGTTTTTTAACTGCGCAAAGATTGAAATTTGCTTTTGAAGACGCTATTTTTAGAAACATACGTAATACTTGTAGCACCAGAGCTTATGTCCGAATTTGAACCCTTTAGAGATAACGACGCTAACACGGCGCTACAGGAAGCCAAGCCGCGGTTGAAGCGGCCGCCCCTATACAAGGTGATTTTGTTGAACGATGATTTTACGCCGATGGATTTCGTCGTTGAAATACTGACCCATTTTTTCAACATGACCGAAGAGAAGGCGACGCAGGTCATGTTACAAGTTCATACCCAAGGTGTCGGGGTTTGCGGAACCTACACTAAAGACGTAGCCGAGACTAAAGTACATATTGTCAACGAATATTCCCGAGAGCATCATCATCCGCTGATGTGCACAATGGAAGAGGCGTAAGAGGTAGTCATGTTAAGTAAAGAACTTGAAGTAACTTTGAACTCCGCGTTTACCGTGGCGCATGCCAAGCGGCACGAATTCATCACAGTCGAGCATTTGCTGTTGGCTTTGCTGGACAACGTGACAACGATACCGATACTGATTGCCTGTGGCTGTAATGTGAATGCCCTGCGGGCTGAGTTGACTCGCTTTATCGACGAAACGATTTCGTTGATACCGGAAGGCGTTCAGCGAGAAACACAGCCAACTTTGGGATTTCAACGGGTGCTTCAACGGGCGGTTTTCCACGTTCAGGCGTCCGATAAAAAAGAAGTCACAGGCGCGAATTTATTTGTCGCGTTGTTTAGTGAGCAGGACTCGCATGCGGTGTATCTTCTGAATAAGCAGGACATTACCCGTTTGGATGTCGTCAATTATTTGGCTCACGGCGTTTCGAAGATCGAGCAGTATAAAAAGGAAAATACCGAGGAGCCGGAAGCCGAGCGTGGCAGTTCTGAAGCCATGGGAAGTCCGTTAGAAAAATATGCAACCAATCTCAATGATGAGGCGCTAAAAGGCAATATTGATCCGCTGATCGGTAGGGAGTTGGAAGTCGAGCGCACAATACAGGTGCTATGCCGTCGCCGGAAGAACAACCCGCTACTGGTTGGCGAGGCCGGTGTTGGGAAAACGGCGATTGCCGAGGGGCTCGCGAAACGTATCGTAGAGGAAAGCGTTCCCGATATTCTACTGAACAGCGTTATTTATTCATTAGACATGGGTGCTTTGGTCGCCGGTACCAAATACCGGGGGGATTTCGAAAAGCGCCTAAAATCCCTGATCAATCAGTTAAAAAAGGAACCCGATTCGATTTTGTTCATCGACGAAATACATACGATTATTGGGGCCGGATCGGCCTCCGGTGGCGTGATGGATGCATCAAATCTGATCAAGCCGGTGCTGGCCTCCGGTCAGTTGCGCTGCATCGGGTCGACTACCTATCAGGAATACCGAGGTATCTTCGAGAAGGACCACGCGCTAGCCCGACGTTTTCAAAAAATCGATGTCGTTGAACCTTCTATTGAAGATACGGTGCTGATTTTGAAAGGCTTGAAGTCGCGCTTCGAGGAACATCATGGCCTGAAATACACCCAGGAAGCATTGCGAGTCGCCGTTGAACTGTCGGCGAGGTATATTACAGATCGACACTTGCCAGACAAGGCGATCGATGTGATTGACGAAGCGGGTGCCAGGCAGCGGTTGTTCACTGGCGAGGGGCGCAAGGATACGATAGACATCCCGGAAATTGAGGAAATCGTTTCTAAAATCGCTAGAGTACCGGCCCAGTCGGTGTCGTCTAGCGACATAGAAAAACTAGCCAATCTAGAGAAGAACTTGAAGATGTTGGTCTTTGGCCAAGACGAAGCGATTTGCGAGTTGGCAACCGCGATTAAATTGTCCCGTGCTGGATTACGCGATACCAGTAAAACCATCGGCTCCTTCCTGTTCGCCGGGCCCACTGGTGTTGGTAAAACCGAGGTAACTCGACAGTTGGCGAAGGTATTGGGTATAGAGTTGATTCGTTTCGATATGTCTGAATACATGGAGCGGCATACCGTATCGAGACTGATTGGCGCGCCTCCCGGTTATGTTGGATATGATCAGGGTGGTTTGTTGACCGAAGCCGTTACCAAGCATCCCCATGCTGTGTTGTTGCTGGACGAGTTAGAAAAGGCGCACCCGGATGTCTTTAATTTGTTGCTGCAAGTGATGGATCACGGTACGTTGACCGATAATAACGGGCGTAAGGCGGATTTTCGTAACATCATAATGATTATGACCACGAATGCAGGTGCGGAGGAAGGTAGTCGGGCTTCTATCGGATTTACTCAGCAGGATCACGCTTCCGACAGCATGAAGGTGATCGAGCGCGGTTTCTCGCCGGAGTTTCGAAATCGGTTGGACGCAATTGTACAATTCAAGTCGCTGGATATGACTGTGGTTGGCAGTGTGGTCGATAAGTTCATTTTCGAGCTAGAAGCTGTTCTGGCGGATAAGAACGTCACCCTGACGCTCGAGCCTACCGCGCGAGCCTGGCTGGCGGAACGTGGCTACGATGAAAAAATGGGAGCCAGACCCATGGCCAGATTGATACAGGAAAAAATCAAGAAACCGCTTGCCGAGGATTTGTTATTTGGTCGCTTAGCCAACGGTGGGCATGTGCGTATCTATGTTGAGAATGAAGCTTTGGCGTTTGCGATTGAGGGCAAACAGATGATGGTTTCGGAGCTGAATCAGGTGTTATAAAGACAGAGCAATCGCTGACCCTAACGGGTTAGCGATTGCGGAACGTGATGCGTCCCTTAGTCAGGTCGTACGGAGTCATCTCAACACGAACTTTATCGCCGGTTAGGATCCGAATATAGTGCTTGCGCATCTTGCCGGAAATGTGTGCGGTAACGATGTGTCCGTTTTCCAGCTCGACTCGAAACATCGTATTCGGTAGAGTATCGATAACCTTACCTTCCATTTCGATTTGATCTTCTTTCGCCATAGTAAAAGCCCTTAAATTAAAACGCCTATGTTAGCACGGTGAGAGGTGCTGTGGCTAACGATAAGACGTTTAAGGGTTTCAGTACTTCAAACCTTGCGTTTGACTTCGACAATGTTGGGCAGATGACTGATTCGAGCCAATATCGAACTCAGTTGCGCGGTATTTTCGATCTGAATCGACATTTGCAGAATTGCCGACAAATCATCGTGAGTCTTTAACGATGCGTTACTGATGTGGGCTTTCGAAGCAGTCAATATTTGCGAAACGTCACCCAGCAAATTTGGTGCGTTATAAGCGTGAATCAGGATTGGCACGTTATGGTGAATCTTGTGGTGACCACTCCAATCCGCTTTAATCACATGCAATTGTTGTTCCGGCGTCAAGTGGCGAATGTTTTCGCAATCGCTTCGATGAACCGTGATTCCGCGTTTATGGGAAATATAGCCGACGATTTCATCGCCTTTTACTGGCGAGCAGCATTGAGCCAGCGTGGTTACGACATTGTCGATGTCTTCAACGATCACGGCAGCTTGTGGAGCACTTTGGGTTGAGGCAAGCTTTATCGGTATCGGTTCCAGCTCAGGAATTTTCAATGCGCCGGCCAATTGCCGATTGTTGATGTCGCCGCGGCCGAGTGCTTCATATAAATGCTCGGCATCCGGCGTCTTGAAGTGCTTAATCAATTCGTCGATATCGATCGCTTTAATGCCCAGTCGCTTGCTTTCCTTTTCCAGAACCTGTTTTCCAGACGCGATATTCGCCGCTTGTTGTTGGTGTTTGAACCAACTCTTGACCTTGCTGATCGCCCTTGGCGTTTTTAGATAACCAAGATTCGGATTTAGCCAATTGTGGTTGGGGTTGCCGTTTTTGACTGTGATGATTTCGACCTGTTCGCCGGATTGCAGCTTATAAGTCAATGGCTTGATCTGACCGTTGATCTTGGCGCCGCGACAGCCGTGACCCACTTCGGTATGAATCGCGTAAGCAAAATCCAGGGGCGTAGCGCCCCTGATCAAGTCGATCAATTTACCGGCTGGCGTTAAAACAAATACTCGGTCGGAAAACAATTCCGTATGAAAGTTTTCCAGGAGATTGCCGTTGTCTTTGTCTTCCAGCAACTGACGAAGTGATGCAATGTTCTTCTCGGTGGCTGCGTTAAATTTGCTGCCTTCCTTGTAACGCCAATGCGCGGCAACCCCTAGTTCGGCGAATTCGTGCATGGCTTGGGTACGGATTTGAATTTCGATCCGATTGCCGGCTTCGTCCAAAACCACGGTATGTAGTGATTGGTAGCCGTTCTCTTTTGGATTGGCGATGTAATCGTCAAATTCCTTGGGAATGTGGCGCCAGTGGCTGTGTGCCACACCCAGCACAGTATAACAGCTGGGTAAAGTGTCCACGATGACGCGGACCGCCAGCAAATCGTAAAGATCGTCGACGGCCAACTGCTTGCGGCGCATTTTGTGCCAGATACTGTAGATATGTTTTGGTCGCCCGTAAATTTTTGCGGCGATTCCCTCCCGGTCCAATGTCTGGCGCAACATTGCCAGAAACGCTTCGATGCAGGCCTCGCGTTCCTCGCGCTTGCTCGCGAGAGATTCGGTAATTGCACGATATTGTTCCGGTTCCAAATAACGAAATGCCAGATCTTCGAGCTCCCACTTGAATTGGCTAATGCCTAAACGATTGGCGAGTGGTGCGTAGATGTCCAGGGATTCCCGCGAGATGAAATGGCGGATTTCCGTTTGTTCGCGGAATAAGTTGCGCAGGCGTTGAATGCGATAGGCCAGCTTGATTAATACCGCCCTGACGTCGTGGGTCATTGCCAACAGCATGCGGCGCAGCGTTTCGGTCTGATTCGGCTCGTTCGCCATGTCCGGGCTGTATATGCTGACGTTATTCAGCCAATGCACGTCTTTAACCAAGTCTGCAACGACGTCGCCGAAGCGTCGGCGCAACTCGGTATCACTCAATAGGCCGGTAAGGCGAGAATCGCTGAGAACCGCCGCCAGAATGGTTTCAAGATCGATATGTACCGAAGTCAGAATCGCCGCGACATCGATACCTTTCGGGCGTGGAGGCAAGGCGTCAGCGGGAGTTGCCATGCCCAATTCGTCGACCAGGTTGAGTGCGTCGGCAATACGGAGGCGATCATCGCCTGTAAAATCAGGGAACAGAGATAGCGCCAGCTCTGTGTGTTCGCTCATATTCAATTGGAAAAGGATTTATGAAGTCGAATCAGCCCGGAACCCTAGTGCCGAAAGCTATCGTTCAGCGAGTGGGCGGAGGCGGCGGCGATCCAGGTGGCGGGGGTGGAATATTGACGGCCCGCGTGATGGGAGGTTGGCCGAAGTTGTCACGGAATTCGCCAGAGACTGGGACTCTATGTCCTTTGGCATACATGCATTGGATATAGGCCATATCATAGTAATGTTGTGTTGCGTATATCGATTGTTCGGCGGTCGTGCTTCCAACTATGCTCCCGACTGCCAAGCCCGTCCCGGCACCTATCGCCGCGCCGCCGCCTCCAGCTATCGCCGCGCCGGCCGCCGCGCCCACGGCCGTACCGATCGCGGCACTGGCTGCGCCGCTTTCGGTTGCGGCTTGAGTTGCCGTGGTCCCACCGATTTGAATGTAAGCGTATTGGCGACAATCTGCATCATCGTCGCGGAACTGTTCGAATGATAGGCTGGTGCCTGGTAGAGCCATTACACTCGGAATCGTAGGTAGGTTGACACAACCGCTAAAGGTAAGCATCACGAGTATCGGGCAAATCTTAGCCATGGTTTGCAAATTCGATTCGGGATGACGGTTTTCGTTATTTCGCATATGGGCCGCAAGTTGACCGGTGCTGTTTCTGCCGTCCTGCTTGCAGGCTAGTATGTGTTGTGGGGAACGGTACATTGCGGTCGTCCT
Source organism: Methylomonas stagni (assembly GCF_050154735.1). Lineage (NCBI taxonomy): Bacteria > Pseudomonadati > Pseudomonadota > Gammaproteobacteria > Methylococcales > Methylococcaceae > Methylomonas > Methylomonas stagni. Next base: position 21,239 of record NZ_CP189557.1, read on the forward strand.
CAGCGAGGTGGTGTCGGTTCCACCTGTTGCCAGCCTCCGGGGCATTCCTTGATATAAGGATAATAGCCTTCCGGGTTGTGGCAATAGTACCAGTAACCGGCTGGATACCGGGGCGCATAGGGTTGTGAGCGCTCGATATATACGGGTGGTGTCTGTGGGACAGAGATAATTGCTGGTGGATAATAGTAAGGGTCGGGGTAACGGTAATAGGGGAAGGGGTATACGGGGCCGCCAAAGTAAAACCCAAAACTGGAATGGCCGTGCGGATGCCAGCCGCCTCTGCCATGAGTCCAGCCGATTTGATGAAAGGCAAAGCCGACGACAACGAACGACAGCGTCAGTAAGGTTCGAAATTTCATCAATTGCACCTGTTAAATGTAGGAGGACGCTCGGCTGGGGTGGGTCTTTAGCGTTGCCGCCAATGCCCGGCGCGGCCTTGCCAACGCGGCCCCGCAGGTTCCCGGCGATGGGGTTGCCACTCGAAACCAGCTCGTGGGGCTTGCCAATATTCGGGGCGCCAAATATACCCGGTACCAACCCAATCCCAATAGCCGTTTATCCAAAAGTGGTCAAAACCCGGTGCAAGTCCTGCCGCCTCGACTCTGGTGGGAGGCGGGGCTAGTGGCGCCGCGGATGAGGGATAGGCACTTTCCATCTCCCAAATACCGGTAAGGATTTCGGTTAGCGGCAACTCACTCAATCCTTAATTTTTTCTGTGATTTCACCGTTATCGGTACCAGCAACGTGCCAGAGAGTTCCGCCGACATCGACATGAATTTCGTATTCCTCGCCGATGCCGTTAGGATTGACGATGAGTTCGGCCTTTTTAATCTGGCCTCCCGGAAATTGCTCGGTCAGTGCCTTTTTCAACTCAGGCGGGAGGCCTTCGCTGGGCGCCTCTAATGCCATCTTATTCGTGAACAGGGCGCCATTGTTACGAAACAGCTCCATTTTAGTGTCGCCTTCCGCAGTTTTATAGCTGATGGCAAGCAATTGGTTTTTGAAATGGATTTCATTGCCGGTGGCTTTTAATTCCTCGGCTTGTGGGTGCCGTTTCAGAACATTGGTCCGGACCTTGTCTGGTACGGTTATGGTTTCCGTTGCGGAAGTGTTGGTGATCCACATTGTTAGCGCGGCAACGATGAGGGGTGCTACAAGTTGGTGCATGTGTGCTCCTGTGGTGATTGTTTGTGTCCGGACATTTTAAATGCCAATCGTTTAATACGCGACTTTTGACGGTCAGACATCTCGCGCCGCATTGCGTTCCTCCTGTCTACGATATTCACTTCAAGCGCTCGGTAACCCGTGGTTTTGGAAGCAGTGCAGCCGGGATTGTTCGTTCAAGCCTGGAGAACTTTTATAGGTGGCTTTGTTTTTGCTAAAGAAACTACCAAGGCGGTATTGTGTGATTCAGTTAAATAACATAGTTAAAAGTCGCGGCTTCGTTTGAATACCTAGTTAGACTGTTAACTCGTGTTCAGGGTGAGGCTGGCGGGAGATGCCGGCATTAGAGCAATTTCAGGCTCAATTTAAGGCCGCCTAACACCGTCGAAACCTTATGTTACCTAAGACCGTAGGAGTTAGCAGATGAATACTGATTTGGTACGAACTGCAGTCATCGTTCCCGTTTGGAATGCCAGTCAGCACTTGGATCGGCTGTTGCCGGCGCTGGCGAATCAGTCGTTACAACCCGATGAATGGTTGGTTATAGATAGCCACTCGACGGACGACACCGTTCAACGTTTTGTGGCGGCGGGAGCCAGGGTTGAAACGATTCCGCCGGGAACATTTAATCATGGCGGGACTCGGCGTTGGGCCAGCCAGCAGGTGTCCGCCGACATACTGATCTTTATGACGCAGGACGCGATCTTGGCCGATACGGAAAGTTTGCGTAAGTTGCGCGATGCGGTGTTGTTGGATGTCAATGTCGGCGTGGCATACGGGCGGCAGTTGCCGCGCCCGGAAGCCGATATTCACGAAGCGCACGCCCGTTATTTTAACTACCCCTCGCGGAGCCGAACCAAGGTACTTTCCGATTCCGCCAGCTTAGGTCTCAAGACTTGTTTCAGCTCCGACTCGTTCGCGGCGTACAGACGCACGGCCCTTGAGGCGGTCGGCGGATTTCCGATCGACGTGATCGGTAGCGAAGACGCCTATGTTGCCGCTAAAATGCTGCTGGCGGGCTGGAGCGTCCGTTATGAAGCCGACGCTCTCGTTGTTCATTCGCACAGTTATTCTCTTTGGCAAGAATTTCGGCGTTATTTCGATATCGGCGTGTTTTACGGGCAGGAAGACTGGATTGAACGCCAATTCGGCAGAGCACGCGGGGAAGGGCGGCGTTTTGTCATTTCAGAAGTTAAGCACATCATTCAGTTGGGACAAACTTGGCGAATACCCGAATGCATTTTGCGTTCCGCGCTAAAATTGTTGGGGTATCGGCTAGGTTGGATACACAAGGCCTTGCCGCTGGCCCTGAAGCGGCGCATCAGCATGTTTCCTCGTTATTGGGAGTCTCTGGATCTATCATGACTTTTGAAAACCGCTACGGACGGGTACGGCGGCATTTTCCGGTTCTTGCATATCTTCTAACTCTGGGATTGGTTGCTTGCGGTTCGCCTGCTAAAGTCGGTTTACCTGATGAGGAAGCAATGGCGGAACGGGATTTGCGAAGGATCGATCTTAGTGAATTGCCGGTTCCGGTTACCAGGATCGTAAGCGGGGACACCCTACGTGTCCTCAGGCAGTCTCCAACGCCGATTTCAAAAAGCGAACCAACGATGTTCCTCGTGCGTCCGGACGGTAAGTTTGCTTACCCGAATGTGGGTTTAGTCCAAGCGGTGGGCCGAACCCCCGAGCAGGTTGCCAACGAAATTACCGAAAAACTAAGCGGAATTTATCGTTATCCATTGGTGGCGGTCAACATTGCTAACGGGTCGGGCAATCGGGTGTTTGTCGGTGGGGCCGTCGCCAAACCCACCAATATTGACGTCAGCGCGCCCACGAGTTTGGAACAAGCAATACTGGACGCCGGCGGATTGCAAGCGGCGGCGGATGGTGAACACGTCGCATTGCTCAGGATAGGCGAGGACAATCTTTACCAAGTTTACTTTATTGACTACGCTCGGTTGCTGGACGACCCCTCCAGGCAACGGCGTTTATTGTTGCAGCGCGGCGACGTCGTGTTCGCACCGAAATCCGATTTGGGCAACGCGATAGAAGTGGTGGATTTGTATTTCAGACAATTGATTCCGTTTAGCAAGTCCGTCGGCCTCGGGCTGAGTTACTTCAGTTACGGCTACATCCAATAGGCCGCGAATTTTAAAATGAGCACAATTCACGGAAACCGATACCGTTCCATCCAAATCGCCTGGTTGGACGCCAGCCGACCGACCTTAGCCGGCATTGGCGGATCGAGGCGGCGGACTTCGATCTGTGTGGGCGAGAAGGCATTCGAGCAGTTGTTGATCCCACTATTTCCGAAAACCTTACTCCTTGCGCTTTGCCTAAGCGGTATGGGTTTGACTGCTTGTAGTTCACCCAGCCAAATACCACTGCCCGAAGAAATAGCTTCGGATGCCATGGAATTGCAAGTGGCTGATATCAGAGATTTACCCGAATCGGAAACCCACGTCATGGCCGGAGACGTGTTGCAAATCGTCCGGGACATTGCGCCAAGGGTCGAGCCTGAAGAAAATACCCGCTTCCAAGTCCGCCCGGACGGTGGATTTTCCTATCTGGACGCCGGTACCATAGTAGCCGTTGGCCGTACTCCGGAACAAATTGCCGACGATATTTCCAGCAGGCTTGCCAAAATTTATCGTTATCCCAAGGTTACCGTGAACATCATGAGCGCGCCGGGAAACCGGGTACAAGTCGGTGGGGCGGTGCAGAATCCGGTATCGATCGACATTACGACGCCAACCAGCCTCGACCAAGCCATTGTCGGTGCCGGCGGACTACTTTCTACGGCCGATGCTAGTCACGTCGCATTGTTGCGGCTCGACGCAACGAATCGATACAAAGCGTACTTTACCGATTTCGGTCAGCTTTTGGAAATTCAGGCCCAGCGTCGTCCGTTGATGTTAAAACGCGGCGACATTGTGTTCGTGCCCAAATCCGCGTTGGGCAATGCCATCGAAGTCGTGGATTTGTACATGAATCAGTTACTGCCCTTCACCAAATCCATCGGGTTGGGCGCCAGCTACAGTTGGACGCCGGCCAACAACAACACGACAAACGCCGTTAACAATTCCAATGGAAATTAATTTCTGACGCCATGATTGAGATCCGCTCATTTAGAGACATCGCACGGCTATTTTTCATTTTTTACAACGAATTTCGGCTGGCTGTCGTCGTTACGGTTAGCGTGGCCGTTCTCGGCGCGTTTTTATTGCCGTCCCGATTCGAGTCCGAAGCGCGGTTATTGGTCAAGCCGGGCCGTGAAACCAGTATTTTACCGATCGAGTTTGGAGACCGGCAAACCTTGGTGGCGCCCAGCACGCAGCGCGATCCGGTGGTCGACGAAGAAAAAATGCTGACCGGCCGCCCCATCATACGTAAGGTCGCGGAATATTATTTGACCCAGATGGAAGGTCAAGCGCCACAGGGATTCTGGAAAACCCTCAAGCATCATATGAAGGAAGCCGCCGGTTGGGTATTGGACAAACTGCGAAGTGGCTTGGTCTCGGTGGGTTTGTCCGAAGACCAAACGCCAGTCGATCGATTGGTCGGAAAATTGGAGAAAGCCTTCGAGGTCACTCACGCCGCCGGTTCGAACGTGATGGAAGTGGGTTTTACCTGGGACGACCCTTACATAGCCCAGCAGGTGGTTTCCAAGTGGATTGAGTTTTATCAAGAAGAGCGCGCGCGAGCGCTCGGGGACAAGAGTCTTTACGAATTTTACGAATCCGAGAGCCGGAAATTGGCAAGACAGATCGCCGAAGATAAAAATACGTTGGCGACATTGCTGATGAGCATCGACGGTATCAGCTCCAAGGAAAAGTTGGAAGCCATTAGTAACCGCTTAAACAAGTTGAATGCCGAACGGTCTGAAGCCATCGCGGAACAATCCGGCCTGCAAAAAGGCGTAACCAGCGCCAATCAATTGGCGATGGGCTTGCCTAAGGAAGTCACCACTCTGCGGGAATTGAGTTTGAACCCGGTTCGTCAGGATTTGTTGATCAAACTGAATCAAATGCAGGTCGATCGGGTAGAGGCGCTGAAAGTTTATAAGTCTGACGCTCCGCAAATCAACGATCTGGATGCGGCCATCGATTCGCTGAAGGCTCAAATCGATTTGGAAAACCATTCGATCCAGAATATGGAAAATCGAGCGCCCAACGAGTTGTTTACGACATTGCAACGGAATTCCTTGCAAAGCAGTACGCGGGTCCACGAGCTTGCCGCGCGGATTGCCGCATACGACAATGAACTGGCCGAACTGAAAGGCGACTACCAACGCATCTTGACCATGGAACCGGAAATTTCCCGATTGGAACGCACCTTGGCAGAGGCCGAAAAGAGCCATGCCTTGTATTTAAGCAGTCTGGAAAAAGCCCGAATCGACCGAGAATTGGATAAAAGCCGGATCAGCAACATAGCGGTCATTGAGGAGGCTACGTTTAGTCCGGCCAGAGTGTTTCCCAAAAGTTTGACGATACTGCTGGCGGCGTTTCCGGCCGGTATCGCGGTTGGTTTTCTGGCGATTTATCTAAGCTATCTGCTCGACCAGCGCATCCATGACGGCAGTTCGATCGAAACCGCGTTCGGCGTACCGACTTGGTGCTCGATACCGGATCAGCGGGCGGAAGATAGCCAAACCGCGATTTTCGACGCCGCCATTTACCGCTTTTATAGTTTGCTACCCAGGGACAGACTTGCGAACGAAGGATTGACGATAGGCATAGCCTCGGCTAGGCATGGCGAAGGCGTCAGTTTTATCGCCCATGCGTTTCTGCAGGTATTGGCTGACCGCAAAATCGGCGCCCGAATCGCTGTAAACGAATCGGATGTCGCGAAACCCGGCGAAGTCGTGTTGATTGAAGCATCGGCCCTGTCCAGCAACAGAGCGGCATTTCTGATGCTTAGGAATGCCAATTTGATTCTGCTGGTCGTTCAAGCCGGCCAATCAACGGTGCCCGTCATCGAAAATGCGTTGTCGATCCTGAGAACCGCGTTCCAAAAGGTGGACGGCGTCATCGTCAATCGTCGCAGTTATGAGGTTCCGGCCAGCTTATTGGCTCGGTTCGAAAATTTGAAGCGAGCAATCTGATGCGCATAGCTCTGATTTCGCCATTGCCTCCCGAGCAAACCGGCATTGCCGATTACGCGGCCGCGTTCAAAAATGCGCTTGAAGGGCAGGGCGTCACTGTCGACGTGCCTTTTTCCGGGGTGGCTATCGCAGGTACGCCGGAAAGCGTGGCCCGTTACATGGCGACAATCGATTGGGCGGTTTATGACGTGGTGCATGCTGAGTTGGGCGGAGGACGGATACGAGAGTTTCTGGCATTGGAATGGCTAGCCGCGCATGCTCCGACGGTGGCGTTAACCGCCACCGTGCACGATCCCGAGCGCTTAATCTGGAAGCCCGCCAGTTTGCCGGGGCCGTTGGCGATGGCGGCCCGACTACCGCGCGCCGTTTATCAAGCCTTGGTATTGCTAGCCGATCCGTTGACGTTAGCGAGGGAGCGGCGCTTGGCGCGGTGTTTGTCGGGAATTGTCACCTTGACCGAAACTGGAGCTCGTTGTTTGGAGCAGCGGATGAAGCTCGCCAGCGGCGCGGTGACGACGATAGCGCACGGCAACTTTACGATCGACGAGCAAGCTCTACCGATAACGCCACCGGACGGGCCGTTAAAGCTGTTGTATTTCGGTTTTATTTATAAAGGCAAAGGGATCGAGGACTTGATCGATGCGATTGCCTTACTGTTTCGGCAACGACCGGAAGCCCAGCGGAAATTGAGTTTGACCTTGGCCGGCGGAACCGCGCCAGACATCGCATTCGGCGACGATAATTCCTACATTGCCGGGCTGCAACGCCAATTGACGGAAGCGGGCTTGGCGGAAAGCCATGTTCATTGGCAGTTGGATGTGCCGGCTGCCGAGATTCCCCATATCATCCAGGCGCATCATGTGTTGGTGCTGCCTTATAAGGAGTCGAAAAAACTCGCCTTTTTGGGGCGCATGTTGGGCACCAGCGGCGCTTTGTCCTGGGCCAACGCTTGCGGTCGGGGGGTGATCAGCTCCGATGCCCGCGCATTCGTCGAAGAAGTTTCCCATGGCAACGGTGCCGTGTTTCCGCAAGGCGACAGTGTGGCGTTGGCGACCGAATTGGTCAAATTATTGGATCAGCCGGAAACGATTGGCGCGTGGAGCCGCTCGGCGACGGCAATGGGCCAAGCTCGGGCTTGGCCGCGGATCGCGTCTGCCTTCAGCGCGATGTTTAAATCAGTTTCGGGGAAAAGTCATGATTAGCAAATTTTGGCGTTTAATCGGCTTGGTCTTCTTGTTTGCGGGAATGGCGTTTAACCAGCCAAGGGCCGCGGACCTGTATTTGATTCCGCCCAAGCCATTAGTCTGGAAGGATTTCCTGGGTGTTAATGCCCACCTGCTATGGTTCAATGAGGCGCAATACAGCCAACAGTTGAGTCAACTGAAGGCGCTCGGGCTGGAATGGGTCAGGATCGATGTACATTGGGATCGCCTGGAGCCGGAAGAGAAAAAATTTGTGTGGGAACCCTTGGACGGCGTTGCCGATGCGTTGCAACAACAGCAGGTTAAATCGGTTGTTTATCTGGTTGGTTCGGCACCGTTCGCCAGTAGCTCTATTTTACCGTTCGGGCAGTCCGATCAGTATCCGCCCAAGGATGTCAATGTCTTTGCGGACCGAATGGTGACCCTGGCCAAACGGTATCCTGTAGTCAATGCCTGGCAAGTCTGGAACGAGCCGAATTTGCCGGCGTTTTGGCAACCCTTGGCCAGTCCGGACGACTACGGCAAATTGTTCAACGCATCTTACCAGGCTCTGCGCGGCGGCGCTGCGGACAAGACGGTGGTGATGGCCGGCATGGCGTATTACAGTCAAATGCCGTTGCGCAGCGGTTTGATGTTGGAAGAGTTGGCTCAGAAGATCGGTTCGCCGTGGCGAGGATCGATAGTCGCTTATCACCCCTACAGTTTGTCCCCGGAAGGGGACGATCCGAGCGTTGCGGATTTTGTCGTCCGCACCAAAACCCTGAATGCCCGTTTACGCGCTACCAGCCCGCTTGGGATTTGGGCCACCGAATGGGGATGGTCAAGCTATGACGGTCCTAAGGAAGAGCAGGACTTGATCGGCGTGGATGGCCAAGCCGACTATCTATTGCGGCGTTTGGCGTTGATCAGCGCCGTCGATTTCGATCGAGTATTTTTGTTTGCGCTGTCCGACCTGGACGAGCGGGCCAGTTACCGGGATCGCTATTATGGTCTACTGGACCTGAACGGCAATCCCAAGCCGGCCTATACCGCATTAGCCAAATTTCTGGCCATTACCGGACCGCGTCTTAATCCGGGGACCATGCCGAAAGTCAGCAGTTTGCCCAAGGACTTGGCAACGTTCAGCGTCAGTTGGATGAAGCCGGACGGCACGCAGTTGTTGATGTTTTGGGCGAAGAATGCCGGCACGATGGAGTTGGCGAATATCCAGTCGGCGACCTTGCATCAACCGCTCAAGCAGACCTCCAAAGCATTAACCGTGAATGGCGGCAAAGTGTCCGTGCCGGTAACCCAGCAGTTACAAATTTTGGAGTGGCGCTAACCGCTGCGACCTTTAGTCCATGATCGCCTCAGCAAACTCAACGATGCCAGCACTGAAAATATTGTGGACCTTACCGTATCTGCCGTGGCCGACCACCAGCGGCGGGAAGGTGCGCCAGTACCATTTACTGCGTAGCCTGAGTGAGCGCGGCCATCGGATTACCTTGTTGGTGCAAAGCAAGGAGACCTTGTCGGAATCGGCTCGGGAGCAGTTGGAATCGGTCGTCGAAAGATTGATCGTGTTGCCCAGGCGACCGTTGAAGCATCCCTACTCGCTGGCGGCCGCCGCATTCGCTCCTTATCCGTTGCTAACCAGCGTTAACGGACTGGCACCGGCATTGGAGCATCAGTTCTCGCAATTGCTGAAAGAGCCTTGGGATGTCGTCCAGATTGAACACAGTTACGCACTGCAACCCTATTTGCACTCCTTGCGGGATCGTCGGCAAGATTTCGTATTGACCGAGCACAACGTCGAGTCCTCGCTCGGTGCGGCAACCTATCAGCATTTGCCCAAATGGATTTGGCCTTTCGTGGTTTACGATCAATGGCGCTACCGGCGTTGGGAGAAGTCGGCATTGAAGTCGCCGGCCCGTTTGATCGCGGTCACCGAGAGTGATGCCGCCGAGTTGGGTAGAATTGCCGGGCGCGACGTGGACGTGGTGATTAACGGTGTCGATACTCGGGGGTTCGCTGGCGTCGTCCCGGATTTGACTAGCCAGCGTATCTTATTTGTCGGCAATTTCGAGTATCCGCCTAACCGCGATGCGGTGGAATGGTGTCTAAACGACATCATGCCCAAGGTTTGGGCGCGGATGCCGGAGGCGAAGCTCGCGGTCTGCGGTTACGCGATGCCCGAGAAATGGGCCGGACAATGGCCTGACCCTCGCGTGGAATGGTGCGGTTTCGTTAACGATTTGACCTTGGAGCAAGGGCGCTCGGCGGTGTTTCTGGCCGCGTTGCGCGAAGGCGGCGGGTCCAAACTCAAGGTGCTGGAGGCGCTGGCGGCGGGTTTGCCGTTGGTCAGTACCAGCCAGGGCGTGTCCGGATTGAGCTTGCAAGCCGATGTGGAGTATGCGCGGGGCGACGATGCCGACGGTCTCGCGACAGCCTTGATCGACAGTTTGCGCGATCCGGATCGGGCCGGCGACATGGGGAAGGCAGGGCGGCTTTATGCCGCTAATCATCATGACTGGCGAGTTGCCGCTGATCAATTGGAATCCGTTTACCGGAAAATGACCGATGCGCGTAGGAATTGATTATCGTCCGGTGGTGGCGGCTCCGTATTCCGGTATCGCCAGACAGGTGTTGGCCTTGGAGCAAGCCTTGATCGACGGCGGAGCCGAAGTCTTCCGCTTTAGTCCGGCTCCGGCCGACCACCCGTTGCGGCAACGGTTGCTGTGTCCCGATGAGCCTAGCCCAGCCGAAGGTTTGCACCGGCCGCGAGAGCGCCTCAAGTTCGAATGGGCATTCTTACCGAAAGCTGTCGAAGCTCAGTGTTTAGATTTGTATGTCGCGACCGCGAACACCGGCTTGCCGGTCAAACGCGTGGCAGGGACCCGCTACGCGTTACTGTTGCACGACGTGTTTCAATTGACGATGCAAAACTATCATGCGAGCCGCGTTAGAGCGCTGGTTTACCGGTGGATAGACCGTGTAGGGATTGCTCATTCAGTGCGACTGGCCGATGTAATCTGGTCGCCTTCAGCTTTTACCGCCGGCGAAGTTGCGAGATTGTTTCCCAAACAGGCGCGGCGTATTTCCGTATTGCCGAATGCCGTGCCGGCATCGGCGAATGCCGCCGATGCCCTGCCGGATGGTGTGCCCGATCGGTATTGGCTGGTGGTTGGGACGCGCGAGCCGCGAAAAAACATCCCTTGGTTCATCGAAAATTGGCGGCTGGCCAGGAGTAGCGATGCGGTAATCCCGGAATTGGTGTTGGTCGGTCATCCCCAGGATATACCGGCCGACCAGCGCAATTTGCCTGGTTTGATGGTGATAAGCGGTTTGAGCGATAGCCAATTGGGGGCGCTTTATGCGCATGCCGATCGCCTTTGGCAGCCGTCGCTGGCGGAGGGTTTCGGCTTGCCGGTCGTCGAAGCATTGGGCCATGGCACGCTGGTGGCTGTCGCGACCGGTTCCGCGCTGGATGAAGTGGCGCCGCCGTCCGCGCCGAGGTTTTCGCCGTTGGACGGCGAGGCCCTGCAAATTATGATGCGGGGTTTGGCCGGCGACGCGCCTCGCGACACCGATAGCGCGAGGCAATGGGCGGCCCGCTACGCCATGCCCGAATACACCCGGCGGGTTTGGGCCTTGGTTGACGACCTGATCAACGCCAACCACTGATGGCCGTACAGGGCAAATTCCTGGCCGTCGCGTTGGGCTTGCTGTTTGGTGGCTTGCTGACGCTGTTGGATCCGGCGAAAGCCGTTTTGGCGTTGGTGGCGCTGGCGATGACGATTGCCGTCATGCGTCGTCCGCTGCTGGGCCTGTTGCTGTTTGCGTTCTTCGCCACCTTGATTCCTTATACGACGGTTCAGTTGGGAATACGGATCACGGTGTCCGAAGCCTTGCTGGCACTGACTTGGCTCGGCGTTTTCTGGCAATTGACGATACGCCGCTGCCGCTGGGTAGTCGGCAGCACCGAGCGGCAGCTGATTTGGCTGATGCTATTTACGACGATTCCGTTCGCGGTCGGGCAACTGACCATCCAGGCCGAGGGTAGCGGACTGGTCAACTGGATACGTTGGCTGATGAACGTTTCGACGTTGTTGTTGGTGCCTATTTTGATCGACGACGATCGCAAGCGCGACAAACTACTCCTTGCCTTGCTGCTGGGGACTTTGGCGATGCTGACGCTGTCGATTTTTTATTTTTTGAAGGATCGCAACGCCAATACTTTCATTCCGGTGTTGGAAAAACTCAAATACGCACATCCCGAGGCGGTCAAGGATATTTTCTCGGCCAATTTCAGTCGGATGGCTTCGCCTTGGGTGCATCCGAATCTGACCGGTGGGGTACTGGTGTTATTTTTGCCGTTGGCCTATTTCTATGCCCGTTTTCAAAACGGTTGGCGTAGCCTGCTGGGTTGGACGGTGGCGCTGATGGGTGCGGCCGGTTTGTTGTTCAGCATGTCCCGTGGCGCCATTGTCAGTCTGGCGCTAGTCTTGTTGTGGCTGACTTGGCTGCGAGTGCCGGGCGCCGGGCGAATTATCGGTACCGCGACGGTATTGGTCGTGGGCTTAGTGTTGTTTTATCCGCCGCTGCAAGAGCGTTTGTCGACCACCTTTTCGTCCACCAACGCCAGCACCGAAATTCGGATGGACGAGTACCGGCGTTTTCCGGATGCGATGGCCCGCTATCCCTTGGGCATCGGCTTCAAAACCGATCCGCCGCCGCCGAATACCGGCTTGCTCGGCATTTCCAATCTGTGGCTCAACTTTATTTATAAAACCGGCATTCCCGGCATGTTGCTGTTTGTCGCGGTGACGGTGGCCTGGTGGCGCGAGATCAAACCGCGTGGTTGGCTGAATCTGTTGAACCGCGAACGGGCGGTTTGGATCGGCAGCAGCGCGGGCTTGCTGTCGGCCTTGCTGACCGGTCTGTTCGATCACTATTACAGTTTTACGATGGTTTTAGTCGCGTTGTTCTGGATGATTATGGCACTCGGCCTGCATTCGGCGCGGCGTTTGGCGATTGAGGGCGATCCTTTGTTATTTACCGGGCAAAACAGGAGAGATACGCAATGAAACACCGCATTTACCATTCCAACGCCGTTCGCGATCGTCTGGTGGACTACGCCGAAAAACTGGCGGTCGACGCCGGCGAGTTACTCGTGGCCTATGAGTGGATGTTGGCTAACGACGTTGCTTTCGAGGAAGGCGACGCTGACCGTCCGCGGGTGTCGATTTGCTCGGTTAACATTGAAATGCGGATCGAGCAACCGCTGGCGCGGCGGTTTTACGCCTTATTGCGCGATGAAATTCCGACCACCTTCGTGCCGGCCTACGGCATCAATTGGCCGACGTTAAAGGACCGTTGGCTGCGGGCCTGGGAGCAGTGGTACAACATTTTGATCAACAAGATTCCCAGTCACCATCTACGCATCGCTTGGCTGAGGCTGGGGGGCGCCAAGATCGGTAAGGGATCGTCGATTTGGCGGAATACCGAAATTATCGGCGTCGAAAACTTGGTGATCGGCGACGATACCTGCATTGCTTGGCATTGCCAGATCGATGCCCGCGCCGGTTTGATCATTGGTAATCACGTTGCGGTGGCTTCGCACGCCAAGATCATTGCCGGCACCCACGATTTGGAAGCACCGGAATTTTGGTCGGTATCGGCGCCGATTTACATCGAAGACTACGTCTGGATCGCTACCGGAGCTTTGGTTGGGCACGGTGCCAAGATCGGCAAGGGCGCGGTCGTGACCGCTAACACCGTGGTCAGCAAGGAAATCGCACCGTATAAGATCGTCGGCGGTATGGGGGCCAAACCGATGGGCGAACGGCCTCACGATCTCACCTATAAAGTCGGCGGCAGGGGGCTGTTCTGCCTGTTCTACTAAATGCTGGGTTCCACACTGTTATTGACGCTGGCGACGCTGGCCGGCCTGGTCGCCGGGTTTGGCCGGGAATGGCTGTTGATCGCCGATTGGGGGGCGGGCGCCAAGACCGACGCCTTTCTGGTGGCGATGTTTTTACCGGAGGCGATTCGGGTCATGCTTGCCGGCGGCCTATTGTCGGCGGCGATGTTACCGCTGTGGCAACGCGCGGATACCCAGATTCAGCCGCTTTGGTTGAGCGGTCAAATCGCCCATTGGCTAGCGGCCGGTCTTGGTCTGGCATTGGCGATCGCGGCGGCCGCTCCGCTACTGATCGGCTGGATCGGTCCCGGTTTGGCGGCGGCCGACCGCGAACGCGGCGTCGAGGTTTTGATCTGGCTAGCTTTCACGATTCCCGGTTTTCTGACGCAGGCGGTGTTGACGGTGCCGCTGCAAGCCGCCGGCCGTTTTCTACTGTCGGGCTTGGGTTCTCTGTTGTTCAATTTGCCGCCGGTGGTGTACTTGGGGTGGGCCGGTAAACAGGCCGATGAAATTTGGTTGGCGCAGAGTTTTCTGGTCGGCAGTGCGCTGATGGCGCTGGTATTGTTTCCCTCCGCCTGGGGATTCGGCTGGCGGCCTTGGTTGGCAGGCGCGAAAGGCGAGTTTACTCAGGTTTGGCGCCAGCTTTGGCCGTTGTTGCTCAGTAGCGGCGCCAGCCAAGGTTTGGCGTTGTTAGAGCGACTGACCGCGTCGTTACTGGGCGAAGGTTCGGTGACGCTGGTCAATCTGGCACGTAAACTGGTCAATATTCCGCTGATTGCGTTAATGGGTTTGAACCAAGTGCTGCTCGGCAAAATGAGCGGCGAAGGTGAGCAGAGCCGTTTACGTCTGATGCAGCGAGGCTTGTCGATTTGCACCCGGCTGACCTTGTTGCCGGTGGCCGGACTGATGTTGATCTCGCCGTTATTGGTAACGAAATTATTGCCGGCCGGCTTGAGTCAAGGGCCGTTGCCGTTATTGCTGGCCTTGTTTGCGCTGTCGATCGTGTTCGGCAGTTGGAACGCCTTGCTGGCCCGCTATTTTTACGCTGGCGCCGATACCCGCACGCCGTTGTTGTGCGAATTGTCGGGCAGCGGCGTGCAAGCGGTGTTATTGCTGGCCTTGCCCGCTTACCTCGGCATTTGGGGGCTGCCCGCCGCGGTCATGGGCGGGGTGTTCAGTACCGGCGTGTTGCTGGCCGGCAAGGTTTCCAACGGACTGTGGCGGCGACTCGCCAAGCTTAGCCTGCTGGCCTTGCTGGTGTGCGGTGCTTGTCTGTTCACGCTGTTTCAGCTCTATCCGGCGCTGGCCGCCACACTGTAGCGTTTCCCATGGCTTCGGCCACACTGTCGGATCAAGTTTCCAACGGTCTAACCTCGGCGGGCCGGCCCATGCATAATCTGACGAAAACGCGGGCGGCGGCGATGCCGTTGACGACGAAGGCGATCGTGATCGGTAACGCGAACCAGGGATGTTGATTGGTGGCGTGCGCGAGTAACAGGTCTTCGCCCAAAAAGGCCGGCGTGATTGGAAAACCGACCAAGCCCAAAAAGCTCAAAAACAGCAGCAAGGACCAGCCGGGTTGGGTTTCGGCCAATGCCCGATACCGGAACGGCATTGCCGCGAAATCTTCGTCGCGCAGCAGGCGTTTCAGGACGAAAATGCCGAGCAGCCAGGACGGTACAATGCCGCTGGCAAACAGCAGGACATCGGGGGCGGCCTCGGGCGTCATCATCCACACCGCCGCGCCGGCCAGTAGGCAGCTTAGCGCAATTGCGTGCCAAACCCGCAGCGGATTGCGGTTTTGACTGAACGCGCCCAGCGTCGCCAATACCATG
This sequence comes from Methylomonas stagni, assembly GCF_050154735.1. Classification (NCBI taxonomy): domain Bacteria; kingdom Pseudomonadati; phylum Pseudomonadota; class Gammaproteobacteria; order Methylococcales; family Methylococcaceae; genus Methylomonas; species Methylomonas stagni. The sequence goes on from NZ_CP189557.1 coordinate 36,449, forward strand.
GCCAATGAGACCGGCATGGACAAATACGCCGGATCGACGGATTGTTGCAGTTTCGACACCGGAATCAGCGCCAGCACCGAAAATAGCACCAAGTATTTAATCGCCGGCCGCACGGCGTTCGCTCGACTGCCGATGGCCTTCAACGGGTCCCACAAACTCATTCTCACCAGCCGCTCCAGATTGCCTTCCTGCAACGCGAACACGTACAAGGTGTTTTGCAGCACACCCGGCAGGGTGTCGCGAATCGAGTAGGGCAAACGGTCGCGCATCGCGCTGGGTTTGATGACGAAGTCGGTATCCACCGATCCCTCGACCCTTAACAGGTGAGCGACGATGGACGGCGAGACCAGCAATTGGTAGCAGCGCAAGAAGGCGTTACCGAGAAAATGCATCAAAACCAGAGGTTCCAGACCGAATGCCAGTTCGACGAACATGAAGCCAACCTGGGTAATCGATGCATAGGCGATCTGACCCTTGATGTTGGATTGGGTTTTTTCAGACAAACTGGCGACGACGATGGTCAGCAAGCCGATCGCCAACACGACCAGACGACTCACATAATGGTAGCTCCAGATCGGCATCGTCCGCAGTAGCAAAAACACGCCCAAATGGATGGACAAGGCACCGTAAAATATCGCGCTGGATGGGGTCGGACCTTCCATCGCCCGCGGCAACCAAAAACAAAACGGAAACTGCGCCGATTTGCCGGAAGCGGCGATCACAATCAACCACGACAAAAACAGCAACGAGGCATAGCCGGCCGGCGGCATGGCCGCGTGATCGAACAAGTTGGCCAGCTCGCTGAAGTGTTGGCTCTCGTGAAACAGCAAATGGCTCATCCAGGCGCCCAGCAACAGACCGACGTCGCAAAACCGGTAGATGGTGTAGGCGCGCAACGCATTACGGACCGGTTGCGGCCGATGTCGATAAAAGGCGATCAGCAGAAACGAACAAACGCCGACAATTTCCCAACCGGCGAACAACATATCGATCGAGCCCGACAAAATCACCAGATTTAAACCGAAGCTAAAGCCGAAGATGGTCAGGAAAAAGCGCTTATAGCCGGATTCGCGGTGCAGGTACACCCGGCAATAGCGGACGATGATCGCGAATATCGCCCAGGCGCAGAACAGATAGGTCGCACCGACCACGTCCAAATAGAACAGTATCGGGAAGTGGTAGTCGCCGCGAGCGTACAGATCGAACCAAACGAATTCGTGATTCGGGAAGCCGTAAGCGGACCATGTCGCCAACAGGGTCAAAACGCACGAGCCCATCAGACGCGCGGTCCAAAGGCTGATTCTGGCGATGCGGTGTTCGTTCGGCGCCGATGCCAGAATCAGCAAAAAGCCGAGCATCGGTAAAAACAGGCTGGCGAGTATCAAGCCATTCATGCGGGTCTCCCAAGCAATTGATGGACCGGTATCGTTTCGGTTTTACCGACGATAATCCGTTCGGAATGCGGCGCGGCGGGCGGCTGTAACGACGCCGGTAGGCGTACGGCTTCCCAGCTCCGCGCCGAGTAATAAAACAGTTCGTGGCTGAGCGGATCTTGGCAGGCAAAGCGTATCCACTCGTTGTCCAGCCATTCCTTCAGATCGCCGATTAAGGCCAGGGCTTGATCGACGATGTCCCGGCGCTGCTCGATCACCATCAGCAGTCGGGCCGGTTCGTGAACTTCGATCATTTGCTGCGGCAGTCCGGTACGCAAGTCGCCCTCGACGCCATTGGCGACGCCCAGCAGGCCGATCACGTTGTGCGGTAGTTTGGTGCCGGCGCCATAGACCGAATTGTCGACGCGGGAAAATAGGTATTCGAGGTTGATGCCGCCGCACACCGGAATGATGGCGCCAAGGATTTTGGCCAGGATTTCCCCTTGCGGGTCACTGTCCGGCACGTAGGAATGCAAAAATGAACGGCGATCCAAAAATAATTGGCGGCTCAGTTCTCGGCGGCCGACCACGCAGTAAAGATTGTTGGAATGGTTGTATTCCGGACGCGGCTCGAAAATCGACGAGGCGCGCGCTACCACGTGGCGGTGGGCCTCCTTATTGGAATGCGATTGCGGTCCCAATTCGAACCAACGGCAGCGTTCGCGGGCGTTTCTGAGCAAGGCATGTTGCATCGCATGCTTGAACGTATGCAGTTTGCTTAGATCGCGGTGCCGGTAGGCGTTCGGATCGAAGTAGCTGATTTCGTCCCGGCTGGTGTTGTGCAGTGCGGCGACGAAATAGGTGTCGTCCGGAATCGAGATGCCCCGTTCGCGCAGAATGTCGCGTACCGACGAATGGTTGGCCATCCAGGCAAAGGCGCGGGCATTCGGCGCGCCCGGCTTGCCGGAGCAGGCGCCGCAATCGTAGGCGGCGAAGTGCGGGTTGTTGACGCTGCTGGAGCCGTGAGCCACGATGACTACCAACGGCGCGAACCCCTGGGTCAGGCCAATGTTACGCAGTAAACCGCCGACTCGGTCGGCCATCTCCGAAAACGAGAAACCCAGCAAATAACCTTCCTCGGTCGGCTCGTCGTTTTCTCGCAATAGGTGCAGATGCGAGTGAGCCTCCACCTCGCTGAGTTGCTGAACCTTGGGAACGCCGGCGCCGGGACGAAACACGTTCCAGGCCAAACGAATCGCGTATCCCAAGCCGATGGTTTGGGTAAATAGCCAGCCGCGAAACATCGAATGCGCCGAGAAATGCATGCCGGCCAGATTTTTGGTTTTGGTTTTGGTTTTTTTCCGGTGTTGATGGGGGGCTTCCTCACGTATCAAATGCTTGGGGGTGATGACGGCCGGGCATTGGGCGACCGGGTAAACGTCGTCCAAACCCTGATATAAGAAGTCGATGCCGAAAAAACCGGCGGCGCCGAAAGTTTCGATGCTTGGATCGATTTCTTCCAGATGCCGACGCAGCGAGCATTCTCGGTCGTCGATGCAAAACAGGGCCTGGGCGGTCGGGCTGACTTTGGTCGTATTTGGAGTTGCTCGCGTTACCGGCTGGGTGACCAATGCGGCCAGCAACTCGCTGTGCATGGACCATTCCATCGCTTCGTGCCAGACCCGTAAACGCAACGGGATCGCCAAATCGGCAAGCTGGTGTTCGAAGCGCGGTAAGGTGTCCAACTGGGGTAGCTTGGCGATGTTGCTAAACTGCTTGCCGCGTTTTTTGGTCAGAAATGCCAGCTCGCAGGCCATTTCGAAAGCGATCAACTGCTTCAACGAAATCGTCCTTTTAGCCAGCAAGGCTTGCGGATTGAGCTCGATCAACCTGACCATGCCGGCCCAACCGGGGTGAGAGAGCAGCAACTCCAACAGATATTGTTCGTACCAGGACTCCGCGCCGACCATGCGTTCGAGGCAATGAGCGATGACGCCGTCCGGCCCTTGATTTAACAATTCGCGCACTTCGGCGATATGAAAAGGATAGAGCGGCAGCAAACTGTTTTGCGTCAAGCGCAGCACGCAATCCCAGAAGCTTTCGCCGTCCTTGGCCAAGGTCCAGCGGCTGATACCTTGGTCGAGAAAATTGCCCAGCAGGCGGAATACCACCGGATGGGCCAACGCGTTCAAATCGACTTCCAGAGCCGTCATCCAATGCGCGCGTATGCCGTGGTTAGCGAGCGAAATCGGCGGATAGTGACTGTGCTTGTCGTCTTCGAACAGGCGTTCGCGTAGCGCGGCGCGTTGGGCCTCAGGGCAATCGCAGTGCGCCAAGGCCCAGTCGATCGCATCGTCGCGAATACGGCCTTGCCGGTAGCGGCTTTGATAATCGGCTAACGGCAAATAGCTGCGGGCGCCAAAGATGCGAGCGGCAATCGCCACGCCTTCATGGAAGGGCTTGTCCTGCACCGCGTGCAGCGTATTGTGGTGGATAAAATCTTTTAGCGGGCCTTGCGTAGGCAGCCAATGGGCTATGTGTTCGATCGCCGCATCCAGATCGAAGCCGCCGGCACTGCCGAGAAGCTGATCGTTTAGCGGTGTAGTGGGTTTGGAAACCGTCATGGGTACATCAACCTCGTATCAAAAGAAAAGAGCCGGCAAACCTGAATTCCGTGGGTTGCCCGATGCGCGGGTGGGCGACCACGAGTAAGCGGTCCGGCTTACCTCGGAGCATGCCAGACTTTAATTTAGTAAAGCACAAGTCGTGCCATTTATTAAGTCATTGAATCGTAATATCTAATTCGAGAATATCGATAGGCTTCGGTGCAAATCGCCGGGGTGGCCGGTTGATTTCAACCGGACGCCGGCCACAGTTCGGCGGCTTGAATAGACCGGTAGCCAGGCAGCGTTTGTTCGGTTTGGTGCGGCGCGCGCACCGTCTTGTTCAGGAATGATAGGGAGCGTTTTCGTATAGTTCTGCAGCGCGCTCTGTTGGCGTGGATTTGAGGGGCGTGGACCGGGCGATTCACCAGCAATCAGCAAGAGTTTGCACCGCGAGTGGTGCAAATCGCGCGCGTGGTGGATTTCAACCAAGGTGCGTGGTTTTAATAAACCAGCCTGGTCGAATGCCAAGCGATTGGACGCGAACCAAAGCCGTGCAAACCTAGTATTTGCGCGAGGTTGAGGTGCTTGGCATATTTCTGGCTTAACAAAGGTTTTCCATTAAGCTGAGATTTACCATGTCGCAAGCATCCACTGTAGCTTTACCTAAAACAGGTATACCGGGGTTGATCGAAAACTGGCGTAGCGATTTGCTGTCCGGTTTTTTGGTGTTTTTGATTGCGCTGCCACTATGTTTAGGGATAGCGATGGCGTCCGGGTTTCCGCCGATGGCCGGCATTATTTCCGCGATTATCGGCGGCGTGGTGGTCTCTCGGATCAACGGCTCCTATATGACGATCAATGGCCCGGCCGCCGGTTTGATTGTCGTCATCGTCGACGCGGTGCAATCGCTCGGACAGGGCGATGCGATGGCCGGCTACCGTTATACGTTGGCCGCCATTGTCGTTGCCAGCGTGTTGCAGGTGCTGCTCGGCGTCTTCAAGGCCGGCAAGCTGAGTGCGTTTTTTCCGTCCTCGGTGGTGCATGGCATGCTGGCCGCGATCGGTATCATCATCATGGCCAAGCAGATTCATACCTTGTTGGGGGTTAAGCCCGAAGCCAAGACCTTATTGGGGACCATAGCGGAAATCCCGCATTCGATTGTCGAAATGAACCCGGAAGTATCGTTGATTGGTTTGTGCGGATTAGCTTTATTAATCCTGTGGTCTGTCATCAAACAGCCGACTTTGAAAATGATTCCGGCGCCGCTGTTGGTGGTGATGTTGGGTTTGGCCCTGGGCCAGTTTTTCGATTTGGATCATATCCATCAATACCTGTTCTTGCCCGATGCGGAAATTTTGCCGCACCACGAATTTACCGTGGGTCCGGCCTTTTTGGTGGCGGTACCGGAAAACTTCATGTCCGGGTTTTATTTTCCGGATTTTTCGAAAATCGCCGACCACGAATTTTGGATTTCGGTCGTCACGATCTGGCTGGTTGGTAGTTTGGAGAGTTTGTTGAGCGCCTCGGCGGTCGATAAGCTCGATCCTTATAAACGCAATTCCAATTTGAACCGCGATTTGGCGGCGGTTGGGGTCGGCAATTTGGTGTCGGGTATGATAGGCGGCTTGCCGATGATCGCCGAAATTGTCCGTAGCTCCGCCAACATTAACAACGGCGCTAAAACCGGCTGGGCCAACTTTTTCCACGGCTTGTTCTTGCTGATTTTCGTCGCCTTGTTTCCGCGCTTGATACACGAAATTCCGTTGACCTCGTTGGCGGCCTTGTTGGTATTTACCGGATTTCGTTTAGCCTCTCCGAAGGAATTCGCCAAAACCCTGACCGTGGGCTTGGACAACTTCGCGGTCTTCGTGATCACGATTATCGGCGTGATTGCCACCGACTTGTTGGTCGGCGTGGCAATCGGCATCGTTGTCGAGTTATTGATCCACGTCAGCCGCGGCTTGAAACCCGGCAATATCTTCTCGATGGCTTACCACGTCAATCAAACCAACGCCGATACCTACCATATCGCGGTCAGCGGCGCGGCGGTGTTTTCGAACTTCATCAGCCTGAAGAGTTTGCTTGCGGATTTTCCGGAAAAACAAAACGTGTTCTTTGATTTGACGGACGTCGATTTGATCGATCATACCGTGATGGAGTTTATCCATCACTACACCGAGGAATACAATCATGCGGGCGGCCGTTGCCAGATCCTCGGATTGGACGATCATCATTCCTACTCGGATCACCACTTGGCCGCGCGCCGAAAATTGAGTGTCTGAGCGGTCTTAACCGGTGGCCGGTCGGCGTGCGAGCCGGCCGCCGACACCACCTCGAATAATCACCTTTTCCGCCTAAGGCGCAGTCATGCAGCCCAGGCCGGAGGCATGCCCGCGAGACGGGTATTGAAACTTTAGTTTTGTCGTCGGAGGACCGAAATGACATCGAATCGATTGATATTGGCAACGCTTACGTTAACCGCGTTTTTCGTCGCCGGACCGGGTATCTCCAGAGCGCAAGCCGGCGAGTTGGCCGAGGATACCGGGGCCTGGTTGCAAATGGTTGGCGAAGGCAGTCTGAAAGCCGTCAACCCGGATTTGGAAAAGGCCAGAGTGTGGGTGGAAGGTCAGACGCGTTTCGACGGTAACTGGGAGCACTGGTACCAAGGCATGGTGCGCGGCGCGCTGGGCTACTCGTTGAGCGATCGCGCCACGATTTGGCTGGGTTACACCTGGCTGCCGACCCAAAACCAAAACAAGCCGTACATCGCCCAACAGGATTTCTGGCCGGCATTCCGTTACGTGCTGCCGACCGACATCGGTACTTTTACCTTCAGGACCATGTGGGAAAGCAACTTCCTGCGCGGCAACCAAGTCCGCGAACGCCCCCGGCAAATGATCAAATTCGTGCATCCGTTCGAGTTCGAGCCGCGTTTTAGTCTGGTGGCTTGGGACGAAGCGTTTTATCGGGTCAACACCACCGATTGGGGCGGCAAATCCGGTTTCGATCAGAACCGGGTATTCGCCGGGTTTGGGTGGAATTTCAATAGCCACGTGCGTACCGAAATCGGCTATATGAATCAATATCTGGAAGATGCCAAGCACGTGAATATGACGATGCACCATTTAGGGATGGCTTCCGTATTTATTAATTTTTAATGGTTTTAATGTCGTTTATTAAAATATAAACGGGGTTGCCTGTTTATACCAGCTTTAGTTCCGTCACTGTTTCAGCGAATTGTCGATAATAATTTTATAAAATTGGAAAGGCGTTGACTTTTGTTGGCGCTTGGGGTTTATTTGCTTTTCGTATTTATAACTTGTTGTTTTTTAACGTAAGTTAACGTATTTTTAATATTGGATTAATCTTGGTTTGGCTATAATTTAAACTCTATTTTAATGGAGTTGCTTATGGAAAAACATATTATAACGAGACGATTGATTCGGCGTTTCTTTTGGTTGTTTTGTTCGGTTTTGTACTGGGGTTTCGTCGGTCAAGCGCAAGCCCTGCCGAGTTTTGCCAGGCAAACTGGCATGGCCTGCGCGATGTGTCATACGCAAGCTTTCGGTCCGAATTTGACGCCTTACGGCCGGCAATTCAAATTAAATGGTTACGTGTGGGGTAACAACGATTCGGCCATCAGCCGTTTCGGCGGCATGGCCGTCGGTTCGCTGACCAATACCAAGCGCAACGATAGCGATATACCCGCCGACCCGGTATTGGCGCGGCGCGACTTTAACAGCAACAACAACCTGGCGTTAGATCAGGCCTCGTTGTTTTACGGCGGAAAGGTTTACGGCAACATGGGCGCTTTCGTGCAGTTTACCTACGATGGCGTGGCCAGTCGTTTCGCGTTGGACAACACCGATATTCGGATTGCCGACGAAGCGGATTGGCTGGGGCGCAATTTTGTCTACGGCGTGTCGTTCAATAACAGTCCGACCGTTCAGGATTTGTGGAACACCACGCCGGCTTGGGGATTCCCGTATTCCGGATCGCCGTTGGCGCGTACGCCCGGCGCCGAACCGGCGTTGGCCGCGCTGGGCGGCCAGATCGGCGGGGCCACCTTGTACAGCATGATCGACGATACGGTTTTCCTCGAAGCCGGTGCCTATACCAGTTTTGCCAAGTACGCCCAAAAAGGTATGGGGCAGTGGGACGACGGCGCGGTCAAAGTGGATGGCGGAGCGCCGTATTGGCGGATCGGTTTGCAAAAAGATTGGCAAGGCCACTATATATCGTTGGGGCATTTCGGCTTCAGGGCCAACGTTCAGCCCGACCCCACATTGACGGTCAGCGACCGCTACACCGATTTGGGCGTGGATTTTAATTACCAATACTTGGCCAACCCCAAGCATATCTATGAATTCAAAGCCAGCTACATCCGCGAATCTCAAGATCTACTGGCCAGCGCGGCCGCGGCATCCGCGGCACAGCGCAACCAGCAATTAGGCTTTTTGGGCTTGAACGGCGCTTACACCTTCGAGCAAACCTACGGCTTGACGGTTGGATACAACCATATCCACGGTAATCAGGACGCGGTGTTGTACGAAGCATCGCCGAACAGGCGGCCGAATTCGGACTACTTTACCTTCGAGTTGAATTACATCCCGTTCGGTAAAACGGCGGGTGTTGCCGAGTCCTACTTGAATCTGCGTTTCGCGGCCCAATATGTGGCTTACACGCGTTTCGACGGCGGCGACAAGAATTACGACGGCTCGGGACGTAACGCCAGCGACAACAACACCTTGTATTTCAATACCTGGTTAAGTTTTTAAAGTCGTCCATAAAGACCTCGATAAACCTCGTGGCTCCCGCTTGACCGGCACTTTGCGTGCCGGTCTTTTTTTGCCAAGTTAAACTATCCATCCAATCAATCTCCGAGGGATCGCATGGGCAAGCAATACACCCGTTTCAAGGATATTTCCGTCAGCGAACGTATCCTCAACACCGTGTTTTTATTGACGATAGGCCTGGGTTATTTGATGGCCTTGGTCAACATGTATTACACCCACCAGGGCCGCGACGGCAAGCGCGGCTTGTCGATCGACGACATCGTCATCATGTACCACGGTTCCAACAGCCAAACCCGCCTGGGCGCGGCGATCAACGGCATCATGGAACCTAACCTGAAATACAAGAGCGACAAGGAAGTTATTCAAAAATGGATACAGGACGGCGCGGAAAAGGACGGCTACGACGAAAAAATCGCGCCGATTCTGAACCGCGATTGCGTGCATTGCCACAATCCGGCCGCCAATCCATCGCTGCCGGATTTGACCACCTTTACGGGCGTCGCCGAAGTCGCCCACACCGGCGGCGCGTCGATTCCCGCCTTGGTCAGGGTATCGCATATCCATTTGTTCGGCATCGCCTTCATCCTGTTTTTCATCGGCAAGATCTTTTTATTGTGCGACATGAATATTTACGTCAAACGGATCGCGGTGGTGATTCCGTTCGTCGCGATGCTGCTGGACGTAGGCTCCTGGTTCGTCACCAAACATGTCCGCGAGTTCGCTTACGTGGTGGTGCTGAGCGGCGCGCTGATGGGCTTGTCGATGGGCGTGCAAATCCTGCTCAGCGTGTATCAAATGTGGTTTTACCCCAGGGACTGACGGGTGATCGACGTTCACGTTACGCCGGTTAAGCCTTGTCCGGCCATCCTAATCAGCGCGCCGGCGTCCGGCCAGGGCAAAACCACGGTGACCGCCGCGCTGGCCTATTACCATCGGCGGCTTGGTCGCGAGGTGCGAGTATTCAAAACCGGGCCGGACTTCATCGATCCGCAGATTTTGGCCTTTGCATCCGGACACCCAGCCTATCAGCTCGATTTGTGGATGATGGGCGAGGCCCACTGCCGCGAGTTGCTGTATCGCGCGGCCGGCGAAGCCGATTTGATCCTGATCGAAGGGGTGATGGGTTTGTACGACGGCGACAGCAGCAGCGCCGATCTGGCCCAAACGCTTGCTGTGCCGGTCGCGGCGGTGATCGATGCTCATGGCATGGCGCAAACTTTTGCGGCGGTCGCTTACGGCTTGGCCTATTACCGGCCGGGTTTGGCCTTCGTCGGCGTCATTGCCAACAAGGTCGGCAGCGCCGGCCATGCCAACCTGTTGGCCGAAGCCCTGCCGGACAATATGCCGCTGCTGGCGGCGATGCTCGGCGACGCCTCGGTCGGTTTGCCAGAGCGTCACTTGGGCTTGCATCAGGCCGGCGAAATTGCCGACCTCGATCAACGCTTGGCCCGCGCCGCCGATCTGCTCAGCGATTGCCGGCTACCGGAGCCGGTGGCCTTCGCGGCGCAATCGGTCGAGTCGCCGCCGCAATGGTTGGCCGGCCGGACCATCGCCGTCGCCAGGGATGCCGCGTTCTCGTTTCTCTATCCGGCCAATCTGGACTGCCTGCAAGCCTTGGGTGCAACCTTGACCTTCTTCTCGCCGCTGGCCGACAGCGGCTTGCCGGCGGCCGACGCCGTTTACCTGCCCGGTGGTTATCCCGAATTGCACTTGGCCGAACTGGCCGGCAACGAGGCGATGAAACAGGCCTTGCGCCAGCATCACCAAGCAGGCAAGCCGATCTACGCCGAATGCGGCGGCTTTTTGTATTTGCTGGACAGCCTGGCCGACCGCGACGGACAGGCCGCCGAGATGGTCGGCCTGTTGCCCGGCCAGGCCCGGATGCAGACCCAACTCGCTAATCTGGGCATGCACAGTCTGGAACTGGAGCACGGCGAAATACGCGGCCACAGCTTTCATTTCTCGACCTTGCAAACCTCGCTGGCGCCGCACACCCAATCCACTACCCGCCGCCATCACGGTCAAGCCGAAGCGTTTTACCGGGTCGGCCGCTTGCAAGCCTCCTATCTACATCTGTATTTTCCGTTCAATCCATGCCAGGCGGCCGCGCTGTTCGCCTGAGCCGGCCGCGAGAAAAGCTGTTTCGAGGCCTCGGCCTATGGGATAATCGCCGGCTTTCAGTAGCCAAACCAAGGCAGGCAACAATGGACGAAAACAAGAAAAAGGCGCTGGGCGCGGCGCTGATCCAAATCGAAAAACAATTCGGCAAAGGCTCGGTGATGCGGATGGGCGACGTCGCCGCGACCCGCGACATCGAAGTCGTTTCGACCGGCTCGTTGTCGGTCGATATCGCGCTGGGCTGCGGCGGTCTGCCGCGCGGCCGGATCATCGAAATCTACGGCCCGGAATCGTCCGGTAAAACCACGTTGACCCTGCAAACCATCGCGCAAGTGCAAAAATTGGGCGGCACCGCCGCCTTCGTCGATGCCGAACATGCGCTGGACCCGGTTTATGCCCAGAAAATCGGCGTCAACATCGACGATCTGCTGGTCTCTCAGCCGGACACCGGCGAGCAGGCCTTGGAAATCACCGACATGCTGGTCCGTTCCGGCGCGGTCGACATCGTGGTCATCGACTCGGTGGCGGCGTTAACCCCGAAAGCCGAAATCGAAGGCGACATGGGCGACTCGCACATGGGTTTGCAGGCGCGCCTGATGTCGCAAGCCTTGCGCAAACTCACCGCCAACATCAAGCGCTCCAACACCCTGGTGATCTTCATCAACCAGCTGCGGATGAAAATCGGCGTGATGTTCGGCAACCCAGAAACCACCACCGGCGGCAACGCGCTGAAATTCTACGCCTCGGTGCGGATGGACATTCGCCGCATCGGCGCGATCAAGAAAGGCGACGAAGTGATCGGCAACGAAACCCGCGTCAAGATCGTCAAAAACAAAGTCGCGCCGCCGTTCAAGCAAGCCGACTTCGAAATTCTGTACGGCGAAGGCGTGTCCTTCTTCGGCGAATTGGTGGATTTGGGCGTCGAATTCGGCTTCGTCCAAAAATCCGGCTCCTGGTACAGCTACAACAACGACAAAATCGGCCAAGGCAAGGACAACGCCAAGCAATTCCTGCGCGAACACCCGGAGGCCGCCGCCGAATTGGAAAAAGCCATCCGCGAAAAAGCCTTCGTCAGCCGCGTGACCAACGCCCCAGCGCCGGCCGACGACGAAGACGCCGAGTTCAACGACGCCGACTAACTCCGTCGGCTGAGCGGAGCCGAAGCCGAGCGGAATCGAAGCCGGGCGGAGTCGGGTTGGCTGGCCGCGATGTTCGCTTCGGCTCCGCTCAGCGAACGCGGCTCCGCTCAGGGAACGGCGCGTCCGGCTTAACGCAGTTCGCCGCTCAACTCGGCGAACCTAGCCGAATCTTTTGGGGGTACTCAATGCCTTACCTGTATATTTTGCAATGCTCGGACGGCAGCTATTACACCGGCAGTACCTGGGATTTGGAGCGCCGCTTGTGGGAACACCAAAACGGCTTGGGCGCCAAACACACCGCAACGCGATTGCCGGTCCAATTGGTTTATTGCGAGATGTGCGAGCGGATTGAAGACGCTTATATCCGGGAAAAACAGATTCAAGGCTGGAGCCGCAACAAGAAGCGGGCGCTGATGGCGGGTGACAGCAATTTATTGCATCGATTGGCCGAGTGCCGGAATGCGAGCCATAGCCAAAACGCTGGCTTCGACTCCGCTCAGCCAACGACTCCCGAGCAACCTGAAACACCCGAGTCCGCTCAGCCAGCGATTCCCGAGCAACCCGAAACACCCGACTCCGTTCAGCCGACGGGTTCCGAAGAACCTGAAATACAGGGTGCCGTCTAGCCAAACGGTTCCAAGTGACGTAAAACGCCGGGTTCCGTTAAATCAAGAAATTCTAAGCAATCTGAAATTTTCGGCTCAGTTGAGCCAATAAGGCTAGAGCGACCTGAAATATCGAGGTCCGTTAAGCCGATGAGCTCCTAACGATCTGCAATATTGGACTTCGTTCAACCAATCGGGCTCAAACGATCAGCAATATTAGGCAGCGTTCGGCCAAATGAGGTCCGAGCGAACTGAAATATCGAGGTCCGTTAAGCTGATGAGCTCCTAACGATCTGCAATATTGGGCAGCGTTCAGTCGAATGAGGTCCGAGCGACCTGAATTATTGAGGTCCGTTGAGCCGATGAGCTCTAAACGATCTGCAAGTTTGGTTTCCACTTAGCCGGCGAGGTCTGATCGACCTGAAAAGCTGGACTCCGCTCGGCTAACCGGCGGTGAACGTTACGGAGCGCAGGAAGCTACCCGAAATTGAAGCGGTGAGTAGTCAGAGAAGCGCGGATAGCAGCCGGCGGCGAAAGCGTGACTTGCTCGATTGGCTAGCGGAAGCGTGCCGACTTGAGCGCCCTTGCGTAACGCGGTACAGATTGGTTATGGTTGACTCTGGTTGGTTCTGGTTGGTTCTGGTTGGGGGGCGTTCCCTGGTTAGAGCGCCGCTCCCCGGTTAAAGCGCCGTTCCCTGAGCGGAGTCGAAGGGAACAGGCCACCCCCACGATAGCACCAATCCCGCAAGCCAGGCGATTTTCCACCCCGCAAGCAACGCATCGTCCGGTCTTGCGGTCGCTCCGGTTTTCCGAGATATTAGCCTCGCGCGGGCTTGGCAGACTGGACGAAAATCCGCGCCGATTTTTACTACTTTACGAATGCGACTTCACCTGTGATTTGGATGTTTCGGGTTGGTATTCGCAATACTTTAGGATTTGACAGAAAATTTAATTAGAAACATTAAGGACGACGTGGCCGACATTTTTTTAAGCTATCAGAAGAACGATTTGGCAAGAATCAAGCCGTTGGCGGCCGCATTGAGCGCGCGCGGCTGGTCGGTGTTTTATGACCGCACCACACCTCCGGGCAAAACCTGGCGGCAGAAGATAGAAACCGAATTGAGTATCTGCTCTTGCATGGTGGTGGCATGGTCTAAGTCTTCGATCGATTCGCACTGGGTGCTGGAGGAGGCCGACGAGGGGCGCGAGCGGGGAATATTGGTGCCGTGCTTGCTGGACGACGTGAAGCCACCTTTGGGTTTTCGCAGCATTCAAGCCGCCAACTTGCTCGATTGGCACGGCCATAACGAGTCAGCCGGGCTGAAGCTGTTATGCGAGGTCATTCAGGATTTGCTGCCGACGGTGGCGCTCGAACCCCAGCCATCGGTTCTCCCTCGGACGGCACATAGCCCCGATTGGGTCATCGAACCCGAAATGATCATAATCCCCGCCGGCTCGTTTGCTATGGGCGGCGATCAATACGACAACGAAAAACCGATTCACACCGTCACCTTCGCCAAACCTTTTAAGTTAGGCAAATACCCGGTGACGTTCGCCGAGTACGACGTTTTTGCCGAACAAACCGGGCGTGTCAAGCCCCAAGACGAAGGCTGGGGGCGTGGACGGCGGCCGGTCGTCAATGTCAGTTGGCAAGACGCCGTCGCTTATGCGGCCTGGCTACGGGAAACGACCGGCCAACCCTATCGGCTACCCAGCGAAGCCGAATGGGAATATGCCTGCCGTGCCGGTAGCCTTAGAGAGTTTTTCTGGGGCGATGACGTTGGCTTGGCTGACCAGCATGCCTGGTTTGCTGAGAATGCCGGAGGCAAAACCCAGGATGTCTGGCTAAAGCGAGCGAATACTTACGGTCTGCACGACATGGTCGGGAAGGTCTGGGAGTGGCTGCAAGATGTTTGGCACGAAGACTACCAAGGTGCGCCGAATGATGGCTCGGCTTGGGTGGCCAGCGACGGAGGCCGTCGGGTGATCCGCGGCGGCCCTTGGAGTCTCAACCCCTACAGGCTGCGTTCGGCGCTCCGTGGTTGGAACGATGCCGACAACCCCGACAGCTACATCGGCTTCCGTCTTGCCCAGGACTTACCCTAGGCCCTTGGTGCTTTTACCCTTTGCAGTTTTGGTTTTTTGCTTGTCGAGCGGCCGTCAGGCCGCTCGCGATTTTTAGCGGTCGGCCGGGTCGTCGAAGGCCGCCGCCGTCAGGTCTTCCACTTGGGCGATCGCCGCCAACGCTTTTGCGTAAATCAGCAAATCCAGTTGCAGCGCTTTTAATTCGTCGCGGAACTCCCGGCAATGCTGGGGTTGTTCGAAGGCGCCGGCCAAGGCCAGTTTGTGCCATTTCGCGGTAAACGGCCGGACGACTTGGTTTAAGACCACGATCGCCACCTTGCTGAATTGCTCGCAGTTGCGGCCCTGGCGGCGCAGAATCTCGCGGGTGATGCCGAACAGGCTGTGCACGCTGTTCAGCGCGGCTTGCTCGTCGCCGTCGCGGTCCGGCAAGGGCTGGGTGACGATGCGGGTCAGCAGTTCCACGTACAGTTCCCAGGCCGCGTCCCGGTCGGCGGTTTGCGCCTGCCATTCCGATTCGAAAAAGCCGGCCGTCAGCTTGATTTTGGTCAAGCCCCAATGTTCGAACCAATCTTTCAGCTTCATCAGCCGCCTCCCGGAGTTTGCTAGCGCGATTATAGCCGCTGCCCGGTCGCCGCGCCCGCGCGCATCGGGCCGGTATGCCGGTTTAAGGGGGCGGCTATCTGTGTGATAATGTCCGCATTTTGCGGCCCGCGCCGAATGACGGACGAATCGATAGCCAACCCGCTGGAACGCCGCCAACGCATCGAAGCCATCTGCGTGCGCTTGCTGGCGCGCCGCGAGCACAGCCGCCGCGAGTTGCTGGACAAATTGGCGATGCGCGGTTTCGAGCGCGACGAGGTGGCGGCGGTGATCGACGATTTGAGCCGGCAAAACTGGCAAAACGACGCGCGCTACGCCGAATGCTATATCCGCGAGCGGATCGCCAAGGGCTACGGGCCGCTGCGGATTGCTTACGAATTGCAGCAGCGCGGCATCGCCGACGCCGATCTGGATGCGCAAGCCGAGGAACAAGGCGGTTGGCTGAATCTGGCCTTGGATGTTTATGCGGGCAAATACGGCGATGAAACCTCGCTGCCGCCCAACGAATGGGCCAAACGCAGCCGGTTCTTGCAACAGCGCGGTTTTAGCGGCGAGACGATTAAGCGGGTGTTTGTGGTGTTGAAGATTAAAATGCGGAGTTCTTGACTCCGAATAGTGAAGCGATACCTTTCGCACTTCAAATTTCTGCGCATCCGCTCCCTCGCCATCCGGGAGAGGGACGGGGTGAGGGTATCAAAAAACCGAAATTTGAAGTGCGATGGTTATAGCTCGGATAACGGAAGTCGGTAACTGATTACGACCGTATGTTGTTGCATTAAAGGATAGAGAATATGAAAGTGACGCTACCATTAAATGAAATGTCGGTCGCCGAGAAAATTGCCGCGATGGAAGCTTTATGGAATGACTTATCCATTCAGGCCGCTGAATATTCATCTCCTGATTGGCATGGTGAAATATTGATGGAGAGAACGCGTTTGGCGAAAGCCGGCTTGGTGGGGTTTACCGATTGGGACGAGGCAAAAAAGGAAATTCAAGATAGGATTCGATGAAAATTCGCATCTTTGACAATGCCAAGTTTGATTTGTTGGACGGTTTCGAGTTTTACGAACGACAGCAAAAGGGTGTCGGTCAGTACTTTTTAGACTCGCTGTCTGCTGATATCGACTCTTTGGCGCTATATGCCGGCGTGCATCCCAAAAAGTTTGGCGATTTTTATTGGCTGTTGGCCAAGCGCTTCCCCTATGCGATTTACTATACCTTCGATAGCGAGTTTGTTTCGGTTTTTGCGGTATTGGATTGTCGCCGCAATCCGACCAATATTCAAACCCGATTGGACAATGAGCGACATGGGCGGCAGAGTCAATGATCGCGTAGCCGTTGAATTTGTAACGTTGAATCATATTAGCGAGCCTTAGATTAGTCCTAGGGTAAACCTCGAAAGGCTAAATGCGAGAATCAAACTCGACCAACGAACGAATATTTTTGAAGAATATAAACATTAACGACCTAACCACCATGAAAAACATGACCAGCGCCGAAATCCGCGCCGCCTTTTTGGAATTCTTTCGCCAACGCGGCCATGCCGTGCGTCCGTCCAGCAGCTTGGTGCCGGGCAACGATCCGACCTTGCTGTTCACCAATGCCGGCATGGTGCAGTTTAAGGACGTGTTTCTGGGGAGGGAGAAAGTCGACTTTAGCCGCGCCGCGACCAGTCAACGTTGCGTGCGGGCCGGCGGCAAGCATAACGATCTGGAGAACGTCGGCTATACCGCTCGCCACCATACCTTCTTCGAGATGCTGGGCAATTTCAGCTTCGGCGATTATTTCAAGCGCGACGCGATCCATTTTGCCTGGGACTTTTTGACCCAGGAAATGGGCATACCGCCGGCCAAATTGTGGGTGACGGTGTTCGACGAAGACTCGGAAGCCGAAGCGATCTGGCTGGAAGAGGTCAAAATCGACCCGACTCGCTTCTCGCGCATCGGCGCCAAGGACAATTTCTGGGCTATGGGCGATGTCGGCCCGTGCGGCCCGTGCACCGAGATTTTTTACGACCACGGCGAGCACGTGGCCGGCGGCCCGCCGGGCAGTCCGGACGACGACGGCGATCGCTACATCGAAATCTGGAATCTGGTGTTCATGCAATACGAGCGCGACAAGGACGGCAACCTGACGCCGCTGCCGGCGCCGTCGGTCGATACCGGCATGGGTCTGGAGAGGATCGCGGCGGTGATGCAGGGCGTGCATAGCAATTACGAGATCGACATTTTCCAAAATCTGGTCAAAACCGCCGCCGCATTGGCCGGTACGACCGATCTTACCAACAGCTCGTTGCGGGTGATCGCCGACCACATTCGCTCGTGCGCATTTTTGGTGGCCGACGGCGTGTTACCGTCCAACGAAGGTCGCGGCTACGTGTTGCGCCGCATCGTCCGTCGGGCGATCCGCCACGGTTACCGCCTGGGCATTCAGGACACCTTCTTCTACAAATTGGTCGCGCCGCTGGCCGCCGAAATGGGCGCAGCCTATCCGGAATTGGTCAAGGCGCAAGATCAGGTCGAGCGGGTGTTGAAGAAGGAAGAAGAGCGCTTCGCCGAAACACTGGGCCAGGGCATGCGCATCCTGGAAAACTGCGTCGCCAAGCTGGATGGTCATGTGATTCCCGGCGACGTGGTGTTCTTGCTGTACGACACCTACGGTTTCCCGGTGGATTTGACCGCCGATTTTGCCCGTGAGCACAACTTGAGCGTGGACCATGCCGGTTTCGAAATCGAAATGAGCGCCCAGCGCGACCGGGCTCGGGCCGGCGGCCAGTTCGCGGCCGATTACGACCAGGACATTCGCCACGACAGCGTCACCGAATTTACCGGCTACTCGCATTTGGACGGCTCGGTGCAAGTCATCGGTCTGTTTAAAAAAGGCCAGCCGGTCGAAAGCCTGGAAGTCGGCGACGAAGGCGTCGTGATTCTGGACCAAACCCCGTTCTATGCCGAGTCCGGCGGTCAGGTCGGCGACAGCGGCGTGATCGAATGCACCGGCGGCACCTTCGAAGTCAGCGACACCCAAAAGCAGGGCGGCCAGTTGTTCCTGCATAAGGGCAAAGTGGTCAAAGGTGTGATTGCCGAAGGCATGGCTTGCGAAGTCAGTGTCAACGCCGACATCCGAAAATCCACGGAACGTAACCACTCCGCGACTCACTTGCTGCACGCGGCCTTGCGCGCGGTGTTGGGCGAACACGTCGCCCAGAAAGGTTCGCAGGTCAATGCCGAACGGCTGCGTTTCGATTTCTCGCATTTCGAGCCGATGAGCGCCGCACAAATCGCCAGCGTCGAGCGCATCGTCAACGAACAAATCCGCGGCAACAACGCCGTCTGCGCGCAAGTCATGGCGAAAGACGAGGCGGTCAAGGCTGGCGCGATGGCGCTGTTCGGCGAGAAGTACGGCGACGAAGTGCGGGTTTTGACGATGGGCGATTTTTCGACCGAACTGTGCGGCGGTACTCATGTGCAACGTACCGGCGACATCGGCCTGTTCAAAATCGTTGGAGAAACCGGCGTTGCCGCCGGCGTCCGCCGTCTGGAAGCAGTGACCGGCCAAGGCGCGTTGGAATGGATCGCCCACCGCGAGCAAGCCTTGCTCAGTATCGCCGGTTTGCTGAAAGCCGCGCCGGATAAAGCCGCCGACAAAGTCCATCAGTTGCTGGAAAAAACTCGCGGCCTGGAAAAAGAGCTGGAAAAACTCAAATCCAAACTGGCCAGCTCGGCCGGCGACGAGATGACCAGCCAGGCGGTCGACGTCAACGGCGTCAAAGTCTTGGCCGTCAAACTCGACGACGTCGATCCGAAAGCCCTGCGCGATTTGGCCGATCAGCTCAAAAACAAACTGGGCAGCGCCGCGCTGGTGTTGGCTGCCGTCAGCGGCGATAAAGTCAGCTTGATCGCCAGCGTATCGAAAGACGCGATGGACAAGGTCAAGGCCGGCGAGTTGGTCAACTTCGTCGCCACCCAAGTCGGCGGCAAAGGCGGCGGCCGGCCGGATATGGCCCAAGCTGGGGGTAACGATCCCGCCGGATTGCCGGCGGCATTGGCGGCGGTACCGGAGTGGGTGCGGTCTATGCTTAGTTAAACGTGTGAGTACCGTTCAACTTAAATGTTGTCTTCGACGGAGTGGTTTGAAATCGATTGTCACGATGGGTGGGGGTTGTATGAATACTGTAAAAGAGCAAATGGCTGAAGTCATCAATGACCAGCCGCTGGATGCGTCGTATGAGGAAATCATGCGTGAATTGGCGTTTCAGCGCATGATCAATCGTGGCATGGAAGATTCTCGCGAACAAAGGACTCTGAGCAACGAAGAGATTGAACGCCGCATTCAGTCATGGCAACAATAAGCTGGACTTATGAAGCAGAGCGCTGGTTAAAGCAGATACATGACTATATCGCACAAGATAGCCTAAACACCGCGAATCAAGTGGTTGCCGGTATTTATCGGAAAACTCAATTGCTCGAGAAATTCCCGGAAATCGGTTACCAATATCGGTCCGAGCCGGAGGGTGAAATTCGTATTTTGCTTTATGGACATTATCGAATTGCCTATCTGATAAAAGGGCAGCAGCAGATCGATGTTTTGGGTGTGTTTCATGGGGCGATGGAGATCGAAACCTATCTGAAATAGTAGGCCGGAATAAGCCAAGTGACTGTTTTTGGTGGAAAATTTAATTTGATGATTTGGTGTCGTTACTGCGACGGATTAATTTAACGTCGGTTCTCGAACCGACAGCCGAGATACTTTCGCTACGAAAACCATCCCTGGTTTTCGCCCTTTGGGCCAGCCTTTGGCTGTTCAAATTCGCTCCCGGCGAATTTGTGTTTGTCCAAGGAAAAGTATCCAAAAGAAAAGACAATCGGATGCCGCTTTTATCCTGCGCTCCTCGTTTTTGAACTGGGTTGACAGAAGGGGCTTCCCAGCTCAGCCGTCAACGCGCCGCATTCTTGCGGTGCCCCTGTCGGCTGATCCGTTCAAAAGCTGCGGTGGCGAGGCATACGGGAGAAAATCCTCCCAAACGTAAGTTGGGTTAGCGATAGCGTAACCCAACATTTCGGAGAGGTAAGCGTTGAGTTATTGTTGGTTTTTGCTGGCTAGGTTGTATGAAATGACGTCAAACTTGGCGACTTTCCTGGGTTTCGCGTTGCTTGACCCAGCCTACGGCCCTTCGGAGTAGCAATCGTTGGGTACGGGGGACGCGTAATCTAACTTTATTTCTAATATTAAATAAGTCGAAGTGTTTAAATGGCCTATACAAAAATAAAAGAGCTTGGCCGAGGAGGATTTGGCAGGGTTTATGAAGTTTGTGATAGTAAACAAGAAACTTTTGCAATGAAAGAATTTAGTCCTAATGCTGAGTTGCAAGCGGTTATTGATAAAGGAATTGTATCTCTGGAAGATTTAAAGAAGAGATTTTTCAAAGAAGTAAAGTATCAAAGCAGGGTAAAAAGCCGGAATGTGGTTAAAATCATTGGTAGTAATCTTGAGAATGTCACACCTTGGTATGTTATGGAGCTTGGAGTTGGAACATTACAAGATGATCTTATTGCTGACCGAACTTTAGGCAATAATCTTAAAACTGCGCTGTTTGATATACTTGCAGGACTCGAGGCTATTCATGATTTAGGAATCACTCACCGTGACCTTAAGCCTGTGAATGTTTTAAAGTTTATAGAAACTGATGGATCGGTTAGATACGCCATATCAGATTTTGTATTAATAACGGCTGTTGCTTCAGATACTACGACGATTACTCAAACGGGGCATGCCGGCGGAACTCCAATTTATGCTGCGCCTGAACTAATTACAAATTTCAAATACGCAACAACAACCGCAGATATATATTCATTTGGAGCAATTCTTCATGATATTTTTGGGAGCGGTAGTAGGACACCTTATGTAGAGCTTTCAGTTCCTGGCCCTTGTCGATCAATAGTCGAAAAATGTACTAAGAAAAATCCACTACGACGTTACCAGGATATTACCTCGCTTCGGATCGATGTATTTGAAGCTTTGAATAGCCCTGATCTTAATTTTAGCAGCACGGATGAAGCTGAGATTATTAAGTTGTTGAGTGAAAAGGAAGAGCTGTCTGATGATGAATGGGATAGGTTTTTCGAGGTATTAGATTGCTCAACTGGAGGCTATCAAACTTCCTACAACTTGTTTAGATCAATCATGAGCGGACATATTAGCTCATTAGCATCAACATCACCTGATTTATTCAATGCGTTGGGTATGCGATTTTCTGAGTATGTTCGTTCAAACTCTCACAACTTTGATTATTGTGATGTTTTAGCAGATAAGTTAGAACGCTTCTTTAACTTTGGATCAATCTCATTGAAAGCCCATGCTTTGATAAGTTTGCTAAAAATGGGTGTTAGTCATAATAGATGGTTTGTTGAGCGAAAACTATTGAATTTAGCTGGACCAAGTTTAGATTCTAAAGTTGCCAATAGGGTTATGCTTGACGTTGAAGCCGACTCATTTAGCCTTGAGTATTATTTGTCTTGTTGGGAAGCTTCGATTGGTGCTAGTAGACTACAGTTACATCCGCTTATTGCTAGGGGAGTGGATAAACCGTAATGGATTTTTGCGCTGATTCTTTTTCCTTGGGTTTAGATATTAGGCCCAACCAAGATGCTATGCTAACAAAAAGATTCTCTTCTGGGAAATTATTTGCTGCAGTTGCCGATGGTGTGGGTGGACAGGAGGGTGGGAGAGTTGCAGCTAATTTGGCAGTCAATTGCGCTGAAAAAGGATTAGCTAATGAATCACCAAAGGCTTTTGAAGATGTGTTTAATAACATCGTTAAAGTACTAGAAAAAGGAAGCCTTGAAGACAACATCTTGAAAGAAATGGCAACTACTTTAAGTTTGGTAATTGTACATGATGGGCTAGCTTGTTTTGCTCATGTTGGTGATTCGCGTATTTATCATTTGAGAAATAATGGAATTCGTCAGATTACCCAGGATCAAACCGAAAGCGATTTATTGATCAGACAAGGCATCCTTTCTAAAAGTAGAGCGAAAACTTATCCTCGGCGATCTGTTTTAGTATCAGCTCTTTCAGCAAAGGGGGAGTATGAATTAATTAGTGGAAGTTTTGATATAAAGCCGAAGGATAGAGTTTTATTGCTTACTGACGGTGTTCACAGATTAATTACAAAAAAAGAAATAAGGGATTTATCTCTCAAATTCCCTTTAATAACTGAGTTCGTGAAAAATGTAGCGGAGCAATTGACTTCAAAGGGCTTAAAAGATGACACAACATTGATTGCTATTGAAGTTATAGAATGATTTTTTCAAATCCCTGGATGGTACGTCCCGTATGCCGCGCCTAGCACCGGAGCTTTTGGTGGGATCAGTCCGAACGGTCAGTATACCCCTTTCGTCAACCCCGCCGAAAGCGAGGCGCGCTGGGAATAAGCGGCATTCGGGTGTCTTTTCTTTGGACAAGCACAAATTCACCTAGAGCGAATTTGAACAGCCGATAGGCTGGCTCGAAGGGTGAAAGCCAGGGATGACTTTCGTAGTGAAAGTATCTCGGTCGTCGATCCGAGAACCGACATTAAAAATAACCTGTCGCAATAGCGACACAAACAAAGAACAACTTAGTGCCGGAAATTAGCCGATTTTATGGGATCATCATCCGCATGTTTTTGATTGACCGAGAACATCCGCCGCGCCATATTCATATCAAGTACGGTGAACATCAAGCGGTGATGGAATTGGAAAATTTTAATATTATCGATGGCGGCATTCCCAGAAAATGTCGGCTATTGGTTGAGAATGTGCGGAGTTGCATTAGGATGAGCTGATAGAATGTGGGATACCCAGAGTTTTCATAGTATTGCGCCGTTGGAGTAACAAAATGAAACTAAAGCAGATTGAACAGATTGAAGGCTACCGTTTTACATTGACGTTCGAAAACGGCGAAATCATACAGGCTGATTTGAAAGCGTTGATTGGTTCATCGGTAGCCGAGGACGCCTTGCATACCGCCCGAATTGATCCGGATTGGGGATGTTTGGAGTTTAATCGAGGTGCTGCTGATATTGAACCCAAAACCTTGTATCGATATGCTCGCGAAGCGAGTCATCAACAACAAGCCGCATAAATTGTCTAAAAGTGCGCCGGAATTGTTCGGCATCAAAATTACCGTCGCTACGCGACACATTAAAAAAACCAAAAAAGCCAAGGGTCAATAAAAACATGGCATTGTACGTCTATAAGTTTGGCGGCACTTCCGTTGGTACGGTGGAACGTATCAAGGCGGTGGCCGAGAAAGTTAAAGCAGCCCACGACAAGGGCGATCAAATCGTCGTTGTGGTGTCGGCGATGAGCGGCGAAACCAACCGTTTGGTCGCGCTCGCCAAGGAAGTGCAGGTGCAACCGACCGACCGCGAGTTGGACGTGTTGCTGTCCACCGGCGAGCAAGTGACGATCGCGTTGTTGGCGATGGCCTTGCACCACGTGGGTGTCGAGGCTAAGTCCTATACCGGTCCGCAGGTGCGGATTCTGACCGACAGCGCTCACACCAAAGCACGGATTCGCGAGATCGACGAAGCCAATATCCGCGCGGATCTGGACGCCGGCCGGGTCGTCGTCGTCGCCGGATTCCAGGGCGTGGACGAGGACGGCAATATCACCACGCTGGGCCGCGGCGGCTCCGATACCACCGGCGTGGCATTGGCGGCGGCATTGAAAGCCGACGAATGCCATATCTATACCGACGTCGACGGCGTGTACACCACCGATCCGCGCGTGGTACCGAAGGCCCGCCGGCTGGACCGGATCACCTTCGAGGAAATGCTGGAAATGGCCAGCCTGGGTTCGAAAGTCCTGCAAATCCGTTCGGTCGAATTCGCCGGTAAATACAACGTCAAACTGCGTGTGTTGTCTTCGTTTATGGAAGGCAACGGCACGCTTATCACCTACGAGGAATCAGAAATGGAAAAAGCGTTAATCTCAGGTATTGCCTTCAATCGCGACGAGGCGAAACTGACGTTGACCGGCGTACCCGATCTGCCGGGCGTGGCGTCGAAAATCCTGGGACCGATCG
Organism: Methylomonas stagni; assembly: GCF_050154735.1. Lineage (NCBI taxonomy): Bacteria > Pseudomonadati > Pseudomonadota > Gammaproteobacteria > Methylococcales > Methylococcaceae > Methylomonas > Methylomonas stagni. The sequence goes on from NZ_CP189557.1 coordinate 60,840, forward strand.
CCGCCGAAAACATCGAAGTGGACATGATCGTGCAAAATATTTCCGCGCACGGCACCACCGACTTTACCTTTACCGTCAACCGTAACGATTTTGCCCGCGCTCAAAAAGTCCTGGAGGGCTTACGCGTTGAACTGGGCGGCAATACTGCGGTAATCGGCGATAACACGATTGTTAAAGTGTCCATCGTCGGCGTCGGCATGCGTTCGCACGCCGGCATCGCCAGCACCATGTTCAAGGTACTGGCCGACGAAGGCATTAACATTCAGATGATTTCGACCTCGGAGATCAAGATTTCGGTAGTCGTCGACGAGAAATATCTGGAACTGGCGGTGCGTGCACTGCACACCGCGTTCGGGCTGGATCAAGAATAAGATAAGGTTGGTCCGGGCCGTTTCGGTCAGTGCTCTGACAGAGCAAACACCGAGAGTAGGGGCGGCAAACGCCGCCCCTACACACCGCAATCAATGCGGCATGGTTACGCCGCGCAACTCGTAAAACGCCCTGACGAATTCGTCGAATCTTCCTGCTTCTATTGCATCACGGATGCCCTGCATCAATTCCAGGTAGTAATGTAGATTGTGGATGGTGTTCAGGCGCGCGCCGAGCATTTCCTTGCATTTGTCCAGATGCTTTAGGTACGAGCGCGAGTAATTGCGGCAGGTGTAGCAGTTGCAATTCTCGTCCAGCGGTCGGGTGTCGAACTGGTATTGCTGATTGCGGATTTTAATGACGCCGTAGCGGGTAAACAGATGGCCGTTGCGGGCGTTGCGGGTCGGCATCACGCAGTCGAACATGTCCACGCCGCGCCGCACCGCTTCCACCAAATCTTCCGGCGTGCCGACGCCCATCAAGTAGCGCGGCGTATCTTGCGGCATATTCGGCATGATCGCGTCCAGCGTCGCCAGCATTTCGTGCTTGGGTTCGCCGACCGATAGGCCACCGATCGCGTAACCGTCGAAGCCGATGTTGGTCAACCCGTTGATCGATTCGCGGCGCAGTTCGGGAAACATACCGCCTTGCACGATGCCGAACAGGGCCGAATCGTTGCCTTCGTGGGCGCGCTTGCTGCGTTCCGCCCAGCGCAGGGACAGACGCATCGAATCGGCGGCTTGCTGGTAGGTGGCCGGGTAGGGCGTGCACTCGTCGAAAATCATCACGATGTCCGACCCCAGGTCCCGTTGCACCTGCATCGACTCCTCCGGTCCCATGAAAATCTTGCTGCCGTTAACCGGCGATTTAAACGTCACGCCTTGCTCGCTGATCTTGCGTAGCGCGCCCAGGCTGAACACCTGAAAACCGCCGGAATCGGTCAGAATCGGCTTTTGCCAGCGCATGAAGTCGTGCAGATCGCCGTGTGCCTTCATCACCTCCATGCCGGGTCTCAGTAACAGGTGAAAAGTGTTGCCGAGGATGATTTGCGCGCCTAGCGCTTCCAAATCCTCGGGGGTCAGCGCTTTCACGGTGCCGTAGGTGCCGACCGGCATGAAGATCGGCGTTTCGACCACGCCGCGCGCGAAGGTCAATTGGCCGCGGCGGGCTTGGCCGTCGTGGGTTTTGAGTTTGAATTCCATGAACCGCAAATCAGATGAAAAAGGCCGGCATTATCCTGTCTTTGTCAGGCTAACGCCAAGCGAATAAATGACGGCGTTTGTGTAGCGCCAAACCGAGGTTTAGTACTCGGAATCCTAGATGTCCATCAGCAACATCGGGATGCCGTACGTCATCACGAAATAGCTGAACGCGAAGGCCACACTGGTGCCGGTGGGGTAGGTAAAAAAGCGCCGGAAGATGTAGCTGACGATGGCGATATACCAAATGACCAAAAATACCGCGAGGCCGATGCCGACTTCCTCGCGGTAGGGGTAATGTTTCATCACCAACCAAAAGTCCAGGCCTTCGGCGGCCACCGCTAGAGTCATGATGAAGTTTTCGCAGACGAAAATCGACGTGTACAACTGGCTGAAGCGCGGCCATTGCTTTTCCTTCAGTAGCAGCAAGGCCACACTACTGAAGGCCATGATGGTGCGGCCGGTCACTTCCAGGGTGCCGTCGGCCGGATCGGCGATCAAGCCTTCGACGATGCAGCCGGAGATAAAGTAAAAGGTCACGTTCTTCCACATGAACGACTTAGGCGGCGTCAGTTCGGTCGGGTCGTTCAGAAACCAGCAGGATGAGAGGTATTTTAGTAATAAATTCATGGGCGTCGGTCGCGTAACGAATTTCGGCTGGGACAAGTCGAAAAGCCCGACATTATAGCGGCTACCGCCGGTAAACACGAAAACCGCTCGCCGATTCGGTTCGGTGATTTCAGGTACATTCGCCGACCCGTCAAAGGCTATGGCTGGTTTTGGTCCAAAGACGGCCAACCCACGACCCCTTTTAACCGCTCTCGGGCGCTTATTCGGCAGTGTCTTCTCGAGCGATGATTACCGGCGACAAGCCGCAGTCGCCGTACAGGCAGTAGCCGTTACGGCCCAGGCGTTTGACTTCGTACAGCGCGATATCGGCTTTGTGCAACAGGCCGACCAAATCGGTGCCGTCCCTGGGGTATTCGACGACGCCGATACTGGCACCCACGTAATCTCGAGTGGTCGCTTCGATTTCGATGTCGGCGCTGATGCTTTCGATCAAGCGCAACAGAAACTGGTGCAAGGCGGGTTCGCTACGCGACCGGCGCAAGCAAATCAAAAATTCGTCGCCGCCCAAACGGGTCAGTAGGTCCGCGCCGCGCACCAAATTCTTCATGCGCTTGGCGACTTCGATCAACACCCGGTCGCCGGCCAAATGTCCCCAGCGGTCGTTAATTTGCTTGAAGCGGTCCAGGTCCAGCAACAGCAAGGACAGCGTGTCGTTTTCCCTGGCCGCGTAATTCAGGTTTAGGCGGGCTTCCAGGCCGCGCCGATTCAACAGTTGCGTCAAGATGTCGTGATGCGATTGAAATACCGCTTCGTCTTCCTGCTGTTTGCGTTGGCTGATGTCGATAAACAGGCATTCGGCGACCAGTTTGTGTTCCGGATGCGGATAGCAAGACACCAGCAAATGCATCCACTCTCGGACTTCGTCGTTCTGGCGTTGCAAGCGTAAATCCATGGCCTGCGGAATTTGGGTCAATGCGGCTTGCACCAGCAAGGCTCGAAATTCGTCGGGTTCCGAAAACAATTGAACTTCCCAGTTGGGTAACAGCGAGAACACGCTGTCCACCGCATGCCGCCAATCTTCGAATAGAAGACTGACCGCCGGATTGGCGATCAGACATTGGCCGTCCGGGTTCAGCAGCAGGATGCCGGTGGAGGCTTGGGTAAAAATCGCTTCGTACTGCTTTTCCAGGGCTTCGACGTGTTGCCGGAGCCGGCGTTCTTTCCGCATCGAAACCGATACGGCGCTTAACAAGGCGTTGATGTCTTGGGTTAGCCCGGCGAGCTCGTCCTGGCGGTCGCCGCTCAGGCTCAAGCATTGTTGGTCGCCGGGCTTGATGGCGGCCAGTTGCGCCGACAATTTCAGTAAAGGCGTGGTGACCAGCCGGCTAATTGCCACCCAAAACAGCAGCGTGGGGAAAAAGACGATTCCGCCCAGCGCCAGTGCCATGTTTCTGGCGCTGGCGGCGGCACGCTGATGAATAGCCGGCGGATGCAGGGCGACTTGCAACTGACCTAGCGTTTCGTTGTTATCGAACGGCGATTTTAATGCCCGTGCGATTATCGGTTGGTTTGGGGCGTCCGGGGCCTTGGCCAGCTTGACATCCAGACCAGTGTCGTTGGCTAAGCGCACCGAGGCCACGAAGCTGCCGCGCAGAACGCCGCGCACCACGTCGTCGGCGATGCGCGCATCGCTGGCATACAACGCGATCGCGGCCGAATATTCCATGGCGTCCAGCAATTCGCCGGTTTGTTGTCTGGCGTCCTGTTCGGCGCCTTCAAAAGTCAGGATATAAGCCCCCAACACAATCGCGGCGCTGAGAACCAACATGCCAAGGAATACCCGAATCGACAGACGGGTTTTCAGGCTGTGGACGACGTGACCTTTCATGGCGACGGCTTGAAAAGTGGGGCGAAGGCGCTTCGCCGTTAAAACACGAAGTCCAGTGTCGCCGAAAACAGATTGGAAAATTCGGCGGGGGCCGGCAGTCCGGCCGCCTGCGTATGCCATAGGCCAATGCCGTTATGATTGCGGACGTGGACCAGATCGTACTGTAATTTCAACGCCAGATTGTTGTAAAAGTCCCAACGTCCGCCTAGCGATAAGGTTTCCTGGTTGGAATAGGCTTCTAAGAACGGGGTTTCGGCAGCGGCTTGCAGACGGGGATCGGGCAGAGGACTGGGCACTTGCGGCCGTTTCTCGGACGGCCACAGACTGCTGTAGCCGATGAACGGCGTGACCGAACCCAGCCGATAACCGACGGTGGCGTAAATCATGTAAAGGTCGGTAACAAAGCCGTTGCCGTGAAACAGATGACCAAATTCCAGTTGGGCCCGCCACGGATCGCCTTCGTAACCCAAGCCGGCGGACAGAAAGTGATTCTGGGTGCCGCGCAGGATGTAGCGGCTGCTTAAATTGTTGGCGTCCGGATAAAAACCGGCCGCGCCCAGTTGATCGATCGCATGCCGTAATTCGGTTAGTCCGGGATGGTCGCTATGCAATTCGGTACCCACGTAGGACATTTGAGCGTGCCAGTCCTGCCAGCGCAAATTCACGTTGCCGCCCCACAGCGGAGCGATATTGATGTTGTAATCCGGCCGGGCGGGGTAATACGGCGAGGCTTCGCCGGCAAAGGCCTTGACACTGATATTCAGATTTTCGACGTCGAAGCTGTAGCTGGCATCGCCGCCGTTGAAATGAAACAAGGGCAAACGACCGTAAAATTCGATCGGCGGCCTTACCCATAGGTAGCTGTAGCCGATGTTGCGTTGGTCGGATACCAATCCCATATCCAGGCCGACCCGGCCGACCCGCAACTGCCAATGGCTGTCCGGCCGGTAACTGATGAAGGCCCATTGCAGGCTTTCCTCGATACTTTGCGAGGGTCTGTCCTTCAAAACCGCCTGCACGGTAGCCGACCAGCGCGGATTGATAATGGCGTCGATCTGTAGCCCCAGACGGCTATCGGCCGATAGCGGCGAACTGTTGCTGCTAATGCCTTCGCGATCGGCGATGTCGCGCGTCAATTCGGCTTGGGATTGATCGCTGGTCGCCAGACCCAATGTGCCGAAGCCGCTGATGCGCAGTCGGGATTCGTCGCTAAGGTCGATATTCCATTCCGCTCGAATACCCGCCGCGAACAGTAGTCCGACCGCCGCGACTCCGGGTAGCGTGTTGGTTTTCATCTCTGGGCTCCCGATCATTCAAGATAAAACAGAACCCGTACCGACGGGCTGACTTTGTCGTCTTCCACATAGCCGATGGCGTCGCGGTTTTGGGATACCGTTTCCAGCACGCTAGCGCTGTCCGGCAACATGCGCGGCGGCGTGGCGCGGCCGCTGAACATCAGCCGAGCCCAATAGGCATTGATTTGCGCCAACGGCTTTTCGGTTAGCGTTTCGTAAAAACGCTCGCGTAGCGGCGAGCCGCCTTGCTGGTCCAGCGGCAACGGAATGCGATTGTTGGGAAGGCTCACCAACCGGCCTAAATAGATGTCGACGATTTGCTTGCGCGACATGTCGGCGAAACCGTTGTCCGGGTGAACGATGACCGCAATGCGCGGCTGTCCGGCGGCCATCTGCCACCAGAGCACAAACAACAGCGACAGGCATTTCGCATTGGAGCGCAGTGTCGATAACAATCCCGAAGTCTCCCGGTGTGGCGATGGCTGGAGCGATTCTAACAAGAATAATAGCTCAGTAGACCGTAGAGATTTGGGGGCGCTCAAGGACGTTTCGCTACGAGTCTGCCCGCGAGCCGCCAGCGATTTTCCAGGCAAGACTTTCGTTACGCGTTACCACTCCGAGCAAGGGGATTGTCGGCAAGCCGAGGTTTTTGGAGGAAATTACTGGGGCAAAGGGCTGGAACATCCGTCACGCCCCGACGCTGTTGAGAGCTAGGGAACGCGGGGAGCAGATTTAGGCCCCCGAAAAATGGGGCGTTGATATCAAGTCCGGCGGCGGTAAGGCGCCGGTTTATTTCGAACGCATCAGAATGTGTAAGCTTGTCGGCAATTCCGAGCAAACCGAGAATAGTTGCCGCGACTCGCTAGCGTCTAGTGTCGTGCGCGCATCCGTGGTTGCCAAGCTACGCATAGATGAAGCGGAGAATGATTTGATACGTTCGGTACGCGACCCGCACCGGTCCAACGAAAGCGACATTTCCGCGTAAAAAATTCCGAACCTCGAACGCTAGCGTTTCAAAAGTCAACGCGCTCGCTCTATTGAGCTAGGCGGCTTGGAGCGGGCGATGGGAGTCGAACCCACGTCTTTGGCTTGGGAAGCCAAGGTAATGGCCGTTATACGACGCCCGCTAAGCGGTGAGGGCGGCCGGCATATCGGTGAGCAGGCCTGCCGAATCGAATTCTATCTCAAGTCAGTGTGGGTGGCTAACGCGTATCTGCGCTGTGCCAAGCTTCAGAGAAAAAGGCCGAGAGTTCCAGATAGAGTGCGCGCACCAATTGAATCGCGGCGACCGCTAATATGGCGCCAATCGAGAATCCGGCAAACAGCATTAACACGACTTTCATATTGTCCTCCACTTACTTAGGGTTATGACTAGAAATCACAGCCAATCAGGTCGGCGGGCGCTAAGTGTCAAGACTTTCGATAAGATTTTCAATATGTTTATTCGCAACAAAAGTGGTGAATTTGTAACGTGAATTCAATCAGTTAGTTAATGCTTGATCTTGATGCAGAGTAGTAGGTTGGGTGGCGTGATTGATACGGCTAAATGCGGTGTTGATCACAGAAATATACAGGCTTGGCTGGCCCAAGGTCGTTTCACAAACGCAACATTCCTCAAGCTTGAGGCAAAACGGTAAGACCTTAGCGACTGAGAGCGTCAACGCCTACGGTCGATCAGGTACTTATTTCGATGGCGAATGGGCTTTTTTCCAATTCGAGTAATCAGGCCGATAGCCGGTTTTGTTTGTTTATCTGGCGACATCTTCGCAAAATTCAGCTTATGATCAGGAGCGCCCATGAGTTTCGCCGGAAACTTTGTTTCGGTTAACTATACTGTCAACCGACTTCTAAGATCGCCGGCTCGCCTATTCCAGGCGATAAAACGTTTCGCCGGGTTGCGAACGGCGGATGACAAAATCTTTAATTTGGAGGAAATCTCAGTGACCTCGATACTTGCTGTGGACGATTCCGCATCCATGCGCCAAATGGTGTGTTTTACCTTGAAAGGGGCGGGTTACGACGTCGTGGAAGCGGTTGATGGCGTCGACGGACTCAATAAAGCCAAGAGCCAAGCCTTCGATTGTGTTGTCACCGATGTCAACATGCCGAACAAGGACGGTATCCAGCTGATCAGGGATTTGCGCGCCCTGCCGAACTACAAATATACGCCGTTGCTGATGCTGACCACCGAGGCAGGTATGGATAAGAAGCAACTGGGTAAGGAGGCAGGGGCGACGGGCTGGATCGTTAAGCCGTTTAATCCGGAGCAGTTGTTGAAAACGATCCAAAAGGTTTTGGGTTAAGCCGCTGTCTGCGAGGCGCCGTTGACTATCGACATGTCCCAGTTTCATCAAGTCTTCTTCGAAGAAAGCTTCGAAGGGCTTGATGTCATGGAATCCGGGTTGTTAAGCCTTGATGTTGGTTCGGCGGACGCCGAATCGATCAATACTCTATTCCGGGCGGCCCACTCGATCAAGGGCGGTAGCGGCACATTCGGCTTCACCGAAGTCTCCGACTTTACTCACGTCATGGAAACCTTGCTGGACGAAATGCGCGACGGTCGTCGGCAAGTCGCCGATGGGACGGTGAGGGCATTGTTGGAATCGGTCGATTGCCTAAGAGACATGCTGGGCCGCTTGAAAGGCGCCGAGCCGTTGGATCAAGCGCGCATCGCTCGAACCAAAGCCGTGTTGGAAGCCGAATTGGCCGGTTCGCATTCCGATGATCCAAACGCTGGCAGTGGCTTACCGGCCTTGTCTCTACCCAATGATGCCGACGCGACCGATTTACCGGGGAGCGCTTGGGCGATCGCGTTCAGCCCGCATCGGCATTTACTGAAAACCGGCAACGAACCGGTACGGATGTTCCGCGAATTGGCCGGTTTGGGCGATTTGAAGGTTGCCGTCGATTTGCGGGGCGTGCCAAATTTTTTCGATTTGGACCCCGAGGAATGCTACCTGTCCTGGAAGTTGACGTTAACCGGCGATGTCGGGCGGGATGATGTCGCCGAGGTGTTCGATTGGGTGGAAAATGATTGCGATCTGGCAATCTACCCGTTACTAAAACACGATTCGGCTGCTGTCGTGGCCGAGCAGCGGCAGGGTGAAGCGGAGGCGGTCAAGACGATCCAAGCGGCGCCTTTCCAAATCATCCCTAACAGCGCCGAGCCGACCGCTCACGAAGACGCTAAGCCCGCCGCGAAGAGCGCGGGTTCGATTCGGGTGGATATCGCGAAAATCGATCATTTGATCAACATGGTTGGCGAATTGGTCATCACCCAATCGATGCTCAGTTTGGTCGGCGAGCGCTTCGAGGCCGGCAAACTGGACCAATTGCGCAACGGATTGACTCAACTCGAACGCCATACCCGCGAGTTGCAGGAAAGCGTCATGAACATTCGGATGTTGCCAGTCAGCTTTGTGTTCAGCCGTTTTCCGCGCCTGGTACACGATTTAAGCACTAAACTCGGCAAGAAAATCGAATTGAAGTTGATCGGCGAAAACACCGAGGTCGACAAGACCGTGGTCGAGTTATTGGCCGATCCTTTGGTCCATTTGGTTCGCAACAGCTTGGACCATGGCATCGAAATGCCCCAGGTTCGTCTGGCGGCCGGCAAACCGGAGACAGGCACCGTTACGCTACAGGCTTATCATCGCGGCGGCAATATTGTCATCGAAGTCAAAGACGACGGCCAAGGCTTGGACGGCGCCAAACTACGCGCCAAAGCGGTGGAGAAAGGATTGATTGGCGCGGACGCCGCGCTATCCGAACGGCAGTTGTACGACCTGATCTTCCTGCCCGGCTTTTCGACAGCGGACAAGTTGACCGATATTTCCGGGCGGGGCGTCGGCATGGACGTGGTGCGGCGTAATATTCAAGCCTTGGGCGGCAATATAGAAATCGCTTCGGAATTGGGTACGGGTTCCACCTTCGCAATCTATTTGCCGCTGACCTTGGCGATACTGGACGGTCAATCGGTAGCGGTCGGCGACGAGATCTATATCCTGCCGCTGGGTGCGATCGTCGAATCGTTGAATATCAGCGAAGACAGAGTCAATCGGGTAGCCGGCAAAGGCGAGACCTTCCACCTGCGCAGCCAATATCTGCCGATCATCCGCCTACATCGAATTTTTCAGGTGCCGGGCGCCAAAGCGACCAAATTGACCGACGGGTTGTTGGTGGTCGTGGAAAGTCATGGCGTGCGCTGCGGTCTGTTTGTCGACGATCTGCTCGGCCAGCAACAAGTGGTGATTAAGTCCCTGGAAGCCAATTATCGGCGGATCGACGGCGTATCCGGCGCGACGATTCTGGGTGACGGGTCCGTGGCGCTCATTCTGGATATTCCGGGGTTGGTCGCCTTGGCCAATCAATGAGCGAAACTTACGCATGCTAATGGAGGCAATATGAGCGATGCAGCGCCAGCGGTCGCCAATAAGGCCGGCGATATTCGGCAATTTCTGACTTTCGTTTTGGGCGACGAGCGTTACGGCGTCGATATTTTGCGGGTTCAGGAACTGCGCTGCTGGGAGTCGGTGTCGCGGATACCCAACGTCCCGTCTTACGAAAAAGGCGTCGTCAATTTGCGTGGCGCCATCGTACCCATTATCGATTTACGCGAGCGCTTTCAGCTGGGTACCGGTCAAGTCGGCCCGATGACCGTCGTGGTCGTGTTGCAGGTCAATGTAGGGGCCGCGATAAAAATCATGGGCGTGGTCGTCGACGCGGTATCCGATGTCGTTGACGTTGAAAAAAATGCAATCCAAAGCGCGCCGCATTTTGGCACCAAGGTCAGTACCGAATTTATCGCAGGACTCGCGTCGGTGCGTAACGAGATGGTGATGTTGCTCGATGTCGATCGATTGTTAAAGCTTGAAGGTTTGGAAGACGCCGACGATGGTCGGACCCCGTGACGCGCAAGGCCGAATTTCAACGGAGAAATTGCAATGAGAGTGAACCAACCTGTGACCGACCGCGAAGTCACGATGACACCGGGTACGGTGCTGGTGACGCGGACCAACCTGAAAGGCATCATCACTTACGCCAATGAAGCGTTCATTGAAATTAGCGGTTTCAGTCGGGATGAATTAATCGGTGCCAACCACAATCTGGTTCGCCATCCCGACATGCCGGAGGCGGCATTCGCCGATCTTTGGCAATGCCTGAAAGCGGGCCTCCCTTGGACCGCGCCGGTCAAGAACCGCACCAAGTCCGGCGATTTTTATTGGGTCGAAGCCAATGTCACGCCGGTCCGGAAGAACGGTAAAGTCCACGAGTATTTGTCGGTTCGCTATGCGCCCAGTCGCGAGCAAATCAATCAGGCCGAAGCGTTCTATGAAAAATTGGCGAACAAGCAGGCCTCGATCCGGCCGGTTGGCTTGCGGGCGGCGTGGGCGAAATTGGCCGACATCGGTATCGGTACTAAATTGGCGATCGCCGGCTTGCTATTGGCCTTGCCCACGCTGATTTGGCTTGCGCAAGCGATTGCCGAGCAAAAATACCCGATGGCGGCCGCGGCAGGCGCGATGATCACGGTTGGCGGCTGGATAGGTGTATCGGCGGTGCGCCGCATTCTCGAACATTTACGCGAGTCGACGCGGATTTGTTACCGCCTAGCCGACGACCAATTCCGGAACGAGATCGAGTTGAACCGCAACGATCAGATCGGCGCGTTCAACCGGGCTTTGTATACCACCCAAGTCAAACTGATCGCCGATTTGGCTTACTCGAAGCAGGTCGCCTACGAAGCCACCCGCATCAAACAGGCTTTGGACAATGTCGAGTCTTGCGTGATGGTGGCCAATAACGATTTGGACATCATCTATATGAATAACACCGTCAAGGCCATGTTCAAAAACGCGGAGGCCGATATTCGTCGGCAATTGCCGAATTTCGACGCGGACGCCTTGCTGGGCGCCAATATCGATCAGTTCCACCAACACCCGTCGCACCAGCGCGGATTAATGGCCGGCTTGGTGCAAACCTTTAGCTCGCAATTGGTCATCGGTGGCCGGCATATGAATATCGTCGCCAATCCGGTGGTTAACGACGAAGGCGCCCGTATCGGTGTCGTGGTCGAATGGCTAGATCGCACGCGCGAGGTCAAGGTCGAACGGGAGATCGAGGCCATCGTTCAAAGTGTCAAGACCGGACAACTGGATAAGCGCTTGGCCCTCGACGACAAACAAGGTTTTTTCGCCAAGTTAAGCCAAGAAATCAACGACCTGACCGATGTGATCGAACGGGTATTCGAAGAAGTCGGCAGCACGATGAAAAGCATGGCCGAAGGCGATCTGAGTAACCGGATTACCAGCGATTATCAGGGGGTCTACCTGACCTGTAAGAACGACATCAACAGCACGATCGATAAGTTGGGCGACATCTTCGGCGAAGTTACCGAGTCGGCGAACTTCATCAACAATTCGTCGCGGGAAATCGCCAGCGGCAACAATAATCTGTCGCAACGCGCCGAACAACAGGCCGCAAACCTGGAGGAAACCGCGGCCAGCATGGAAGAATTGACCAGTACCGTCAAAAACAACGCGGAGAACGCCCAGCAGGCGAATCTGGTGGCGGACAACGCCAGAGAACTCGCCGAGAAGGGCGGAAACGTGGTCAGCGCCGCCGTCAAGGCCATGCAGGATATCAACGAAAGCAGCAATAAAATCGCCGACATTATTGGCGTTATCGACGAAATTGCGTTCCAGACCAACCTACTGGCGTTGAACGCGTCGGTGGAAGCGGCCCGAGCCGGCGAACAAGGCCGTGGCTTCTCGGTGGTCGCGACTGAAGTTAGAAATCTGGCGCAACGTAGCGCTACCGCCGCGCGGGAAAGCAAGGAACTGATTCAGTCCAGCGTGCAAAAAGTTCGGGTCGGGACCGATTTTGTCAATCAAACCGGTAAGGCTCTGGTCGAAATTGTCGCCAGCGTCAAAAAGGTTGGCGATATCGTCGCCGAAATAGCGAATGCCAGTGCCGAACAATCGGCCGGCATTGCTCAAGTGAACCAAGCCGTGGCGCAAATGGACGAGATCACTCAACAAAACGCCGCGTTGGCCGAGCAAGCTTCGGCGGCCAGCGTATCGATGAGCGATTTGTCGATGAATATGGTAGAACTGCTGTCGTTTTTTAAGCTGGACGAGCGCCAGCAGCGGCAGGCGAACACGCCGCAAAAGTCCGCGGTAACGCCCGACATTACGAATAACGCCGCGCCGGCTTTCAGCAAGCGTCCGATTTCTCCGGCGTTTAAACCGGCGAGCGGCGGCGACGAATGGCAAGACTTCTAATTGCAGCCTGTCATCGCGGCCTTAACCTTCCAATTCAATATGAACGACAGTAACGCGACCGACCGTAATATCGAACAATTTTTGACATTCGAGTTGGCCGGCGATGCCTATGCGCTGAGCATCTTGAAGGTCCAGGAAATTCGCGGTTGGGAACCTGTGCGCAAACTGCCGGATACGCCGGCTTTCGTCGTCGGGGCGCTCAACTTGCGCGGCATGATCGTGCCGGTCGTCGATTTACGGATTCGCTTCGGAATCGAGCGAGCGGAGTACACGCCGACCACGGTGGTGATTGTGGCATGCGTGGAGACCGCCGCGCATGACCAAGTGGTGATGGGCGTCATTGCCGATGCGGTTTCCGATGTGCTGGATGTCGATCCCGCCGATATTAAACCAGCGCCGAATCTGGGCGCGAGGATCGATACCCGCTACATGCGCGGAATCTACGTGGCCAAGCAGCACATGGTGATGGTCCTGAATGTCGATAAATTACTGGACCCGGAAGAATTCGTCGGTCTCGGCGCCGCGTCATGAGTCGGCGCATCGTCGCGATCCTGAATCAAAAAGGTGGCGTCGGCAAAACCACGACCGCGGTTAATCTTTGCCACGCCTTGGCTCGGATAGGTCAACGGATAGCCGTGATCGATTTGGACCCGCAATGCCATCTCTCGGTATCGCTGGGCGTCAGATCCAACAATCGGCCCGGCGTCGATGAAGCGATGTTGGGCGGCGCTAATCTGGACGGTTGCGCGGTCCAGGCGCGGGAAAATTTGTGGTTGATACCGCCGGGGCCGCGCTTGCAAGAAATCGAACAGCTCAGCCAGGGTGAAACTCACCGTGGCGATTTGCTGGCGATCGCGTTGGCGAATAGCCTGACGGAGATCGACTCGGTGTTCATCGATTGCCCGCCGTCGTCCGGCATTCTGGTGGCGAATGCGTTAATGGCCGCCGACGAGATTTTGATACCGATGACCAGCGATTATCTGGCCTTGCAGGGTTTGTCGCACTTGATGGGGACTTTGCTGAAATTCGAGGCGGCGTTAAATAAACATTACTTGCTGCGCTTGGTGATGTCCCGCTACGTGCCGACGCGGCGCTTGTCGCAAGATGTGTTGCGGACCTTGGGCGAGTATTTCAGCGGCAAGATTCTGGCGACGCCGATACGCGAGACCGCATTCTTGGCGGAATGCCCAAGTTTTGGCAAAACGATCTTCGAGTACCGGCCGGGTTGTCGCTCGGCGCGGGATTTTAACGCGTTGGCGCGTGACTTTTTGAGCGGAACGGTGATCTGATGGCGGATAAACACGAACCCAGTTTGATCGGTTACGACCCTCTGGCTTGGTTACGCGAGCCCGGCGTGGCCAAATCGTCCGAACCGAGCGAGGTATTGGCTATCCCGCAACCCAAGCAGCCGGTTTTGGCGGAAGCCGACGCCGACGGCGTTGCCGATAGCGCGACAATGTCGATGGCTCATGCCACGCGTATTGCATTGGAGGCGGTGCAAAGCATCCAGAACGTTTGCAATTTGTATGAGCGGCTTTTGACGGCGCTGGCGGACGCCGAGGCCATTGAAATCGACGCGTCGGCGGTGAGTATGGTCGATACCGCGACTTTGCAACTACTGTTGGTGTTGAAGCGGACCGCACTGGATGCCGGCAAGCAAGTCAGTTTCGATTTTCCGTCGGACCGTTTTGTCGAGGCGGCTCGATTGCTCGGCATTGCCGAGTTGTTGGAGGTCGACCAGGCTTACGCCGGTTTTTCTAAACCGGTCGGGAGCTGGATTTGACCGATAATCCATGGCCTGTGCGCGATAGCCAGCGCGAATTTGCCTACACGCGCGCCGATTTCGACCGACTCCGGCAGTTGTCTCGAGATCATTCCGGCATCCAGGTTCCCGACGACAAGTTCGATATGTTCTATTCGCGCTTGGCCAAACGCTTGAGGGCCTTGGGCTTGTCGACGTTTCGGTCTTACGTGGATTATTTGAGTGCCCATCCCGACCTCGAATTTACCGAATTCATCAATTCGGTGACGACCAATCTCACGGCGTTTTTTCGCGAGAACCATCATTTCGAATTTCTGGCTAAACAAGCCCTACCGCAAATCTGTAAGCAGTCCGTGGGGCGTAAAACGTTGAGTGCCTGGTCTGCCGGCTGTTCGACAGGCGAGGAAGCGTATTCGTTGGCAATGACACTGCACGAACATTTACCGGGCGATTGGCGGTTTCAAGTGCTGGCGACCGATTTGGATACCCAGGTTTTACGGACGGCCGCCGCCGGAGTTTATCCTCTCGAAGCGGTCGCGCGCTTGGGCGAGCGACGATTGAAGCAGTGGTTTCAAAAAGGGGTCGGTCGGCAAGATCGTAGAGTGCGGGTCAAGGCCGAGTTGCGCGAGGCCATTGAGTTTCGCCAGCTCAACTTGATGCGGGATTGGCCGGAGCTGAGCGGCTTTGATCTGATTTTTTGCCGAAACGTGCTGATTTATTTCGACCGAAGCACCAAGGAAGCCTTGGCAAAACGCTATTGGCAAGCGCTACGCCCCGGTGGGTATTTGTTCATCGGTCATTCCGAGTCGTTACACCAGCTCGATACCGGGTTCGAAGCGTTGGGACAGACGGTTTACCGGAAGCCGGAACGATGACGGCGGACACCTTGGCGTTGGCGCCGATTCAAGGGTTCGAACACATCAATCGCTATTGGGACCGCCAGCGCGGGATACAAGCCGCCAAGTTGCTGCCCGGCGATTATTACGTTACCGACCGGGCCGAGCTGATCACGACGGTCTTGGGGTCGTGCGTCGCGGCTTGCGTTTACTGCCCTGGCACCGGCGCCGGCGGTATGAATCATTTCATGTTGCCGCATACCGACCATGCTCGCTTTGTCTCTCCCGAAGAACGTTGTCTCAGCCGCGCCTCGCGTTACGGCAATTTCGCGATGGAGTTTTTGATCAACGGGGTATTGCGCTATGGCGGATGTCGGCGGGACCTGCAAGTCAAACTGTTCGGCGGCGCCAGCGTCGTCGCCAATCTTGGCGGCGTTGGCGTTAGCAATGTCGAATTCGTGTTGGCCTATGTCGAGCGGGAAGGCATGGCATTGGTGTCCTACGATTTGGGCGGCGTGTTTCCGCGCAAGATTGTTTTCGATCCGCGTACCGGCTCGGTGAAGCTGAAAAATCTCGAGCAATTGACCAACGATACGATCGTGCGGCGCGAATCCAGTTACCAGCAAATTGTCAACGGCATGGCGCCGGAAGGTAGTGTCGAACTGTTCACAGGGTGATCGGATGAAGAAAATAAAATTATTGATCGTCGACGATTCGGCATTGATTAGGCAACTATTGGCAAAAATCGTCGGAGAAGTCGACGATATCGAAGTGATCGGTACCGCCGGCGACCCCTACGAAGCCAGGGAAAAAATCAAGACGCTGAATCCGGATGTGTTAACGTTAGACATTGAAATGCCTAGGATGGACGGCTTGACCTTCCTGGGTAATTTGATGAGGCTCAGGCCGATGCCGGTAGTGATGATTTCGACCTTGACCGCGCAAGGCGCGGAGGCGACCATGGCGGCGCTGACGCTAGGAGCGGTGGATTTCGTTACCAAACCGCAATTGAACAGTGTCGAAAACCTGCGGCAATACGCCGATGAAATCGTTAACAAAATAAGAACAGCTGCAAAAGCGAACATGAAGGTGTGGGATGTCAATCGAGCGCGCGCGGCGGAGCCCGCGACGGCGCTATCCTCGGAGACCGGCCGGCGGTTTACGGCGTCGTCTCGCAAAATTGTCGCGTTGGGCTCGTCGACCGGCGGTACAGAAGCCTTGCGCTTGCTGGTCGGCGGTTTGCCCAGCACCGCGCCGGCGATTCTGGTCGTACAGCATTTACCGGTTGCCTTCAGCGCGTCGTTTGCGAAACACGTCAACGATGCGACCGAGATGCGGGCTGGCCTGGCCATTGACGGCGAACCAGTAATGGCGGGGCATATCTATATCGCTCCCGGTGATCGCCATCTGGCCGTGGCGCTGGAACGGCACGGCTGGGTTTGCCGCTTGTTGGACGGGCCGCCGGTCAACCGGCATAAGCCGTCGGTGGAAGTCTTGTTCAAGTCGGTGGCGGAGCAGGCCGGCTCGGCCGCGATCGGCGTGATGTTGACCGGCATGGGCGCGGACGGTGCCAAGGCCATGTTGGAAATGCGAGACGCCGGCGCCGTCAATATCGTACAGGATGAAGCGACTAGCGTGGTTTGGGGGATGCCCGGCGAAGCTTATCGGCTAGGAGCGGCTCATCACGTCGTGCCGCTGGAACGGATCGCCGCGCAAATCTTGGCCTTGACGCGTTGATCGAGTTTCGATCGGCGCCAAACAGGCCGTACTGTTTCTTTTCCGCATTACTAGGCGGTTTCCGATCGCGGTGGCGGTTGCGGCCGTCGTCTGGAGACTTTGAATGATGCTATACGGCGACCACGCCAATTCCCGATTGCTGACGCGGCTTATTAAGCGGATTTTGCCTAACTCGCAAGCCGTATCGTTGGCCATTATTTTATTGGTCGGTTCGGTCTTGATCTACAGCCTGTTGGGTTTGCTGATGCCGGTATTCGTTGCCATCGTGTTGGCCTATCTGCTCGAGGGCATGGTGGTTAAGGTCGAGCGGAATGTCAGTCGCATCGTGGCGGTACATCTCGTGTATTTCACGTTTCTGACCGTTTTCGGCTTCGTGTTGTTCGTGCTCGTTCCGGTTGTTTCGGAACAAACCGTGCAATTGGTCCAGCACATTCCCGACTTCATACATAGCGCGGAAGCCGAAATCATGCGGTTTCCGGAGCGCCATCCGGAGTTGATTACCGAGGCGCGGATTCGCCAATTGATGTTTTCGGTTCAGCAGGATTTACTCAAATACAGTCAGGATTTGATTTCCGGCTCGGCGCAGTCCTTCGTCGGCTTGGTCGCGTTGGTGATTTATCTGTTTTTGGTACCGATGATGGTGTTTTTTCTGCTCAAGGATAAGGCTGTCCTATTGAGTTGGTTTCAACAGTTCTTGCCGAAAGACCGGCACTTGAGCCTGCGGGTGTGGCGGGAAGTCGATAGACAGATTGCCAACTATGTGCGCGGTAAATTCGTTGAGGTCTTCATTTTGTGGGCCGTCAGTTTTCTGGTGTTTTGGTGGCTGGATCTGAATTACGCGATGCTGCTGGCGGTCTTGATGGGCCTGTCGGTGGTGATTCCCTATATCGGCGCCACGCTGGTGACGCTGCCGGTACTGGCGGTGGCCTATTTGCAATGGGGCTTGGCGAACGGCGACCATTTTATGTACGTGTTCGTCGCCTATTCCGTGGTGCAGGCGATGGATGGCGTGATTCTGGTGCCCTTGCTGTTTTCCGAGGCGGTGAATTTGCATCCGATCGCGATCATTGTCGCGATCCTGTTTTTCGGCGGCTTGTGGGGATTTTGGGGCGTGTTCTTCGCAATCCCGTTGGCGACCGTGGTCAATGCGGTATTGACGGCCTGGCCCAATTCGGACGGCTTAAGCGTCGACGTTTAATGCCGGCTGTCGAGCCACGGTCGCGCAAACCTCGGTGTCGCCGATACGCGACCGGATGCCGGTCGTGATTCAGCCGGAAGCTTATGCCGATTGGTTTAAGCCATTGATAGACCCGGTGCGGGCGTGCGCCATGTCGGCCGGTGCGGCCGGCATGGCGATGGCGGTCACCCAGGTCGGGGCTTGGGTAAACAATCCGCGCCGCGACGATAAAAACCGCGTCTGCCTGGCACCGCAGCAGGGCCAGGGCCAATCCTGGCCGTTGTTATAAATTGTCCGACGCGAAATCCGCCAGCCGCGAACGCTCGCCGCGCCGCAACGTGATGTGCGCGCTGTTTGCCCAGGCCTTGAAGCGGTCGACGACGTAAGTCAAACCGGAACTGGTCGCGGTCAGGTAGGGTGTATCGATCTGTCCCAGGTTGCCGATGCAGATAATCTTGGTGCCGGGACCGGCGCGAGTGATCAGGGTTTTCATCTGCTTGGGCGTCAGGTTTTGCGCCTCGTCGATGATTAAGAAGCGGTTCAGAAAAGTCCGGCCGCGCATGAAGTTCAGCGAGCGGATTTTGACCCGGTTCATCAGCACATTTTGCGACGCGCCTTGTTCCCATTCGGTGTTGCCGGAGCGGCTGCCCAGCAGTTCCAGGTTGTCCATCAACGCGCCCATCCAGGGTGCCATTTTCTCTTCCTCGCTGCCCGGCAGAAAGCCGATGTCCTGACCGACAGGCACGGTCTCGCGAGTCATGATGATTTCCTGATACAACTTGTGTTCCATCGTCAGCGACAAGCCGGCGGCCAGCGCCAGCAGCGTCTTGCCGGTGCCGGCGGTGCCGAGCAGCGTTACAAAATCGATATTGGGGTCGAGCAGCGCGTTCAATGCAAAATTTTGTTCGCGATTCTTGGCGCACACGCCCCAAACACTGTTGTGCTTGGTGCGGAAATCGCGGGCCAGTTGCAAGACCGCGCTCTGGCCGTCGCAAGTTTTGACGATGGCTTCGAAGCCGGATTCGTCGTCCATATACACAAACTGGTTGGGAAACCAGTCGGCCACCGCCGGCCCGCTGACTTTGTAGTAGGTATGGTTGTTTTCCTGCCAGGACTCCATCTTGCCGCCGTTTTCTTCCCAAAAATCGGCTTCCAGCGCCATCGTGCCGTTGTACAGCAGATCGATGTCTTCGATGGTCTGGTCGTTGTGGTAATCCTCGGCGTTCAGTTGCAGCGCGGCGGCCTTGATGCGCATATTGATGTCCTTGGACACCAGGATGACGTTGACGTCCGGGTATTCCTTGCCCAAGGCCAATACGATGCTCAAAATCGAATTGTCGGCAATCTGGCCGGGCAGATTATCGGGCAGCAGATGCGACAATTGCTTGGTTTGGAAATACAGGCGGCCGTCGTAATCGGCGTCCACGGCCAGGCCGTGTTCGATGCGGGACAGTGGCAGGCCGTCGTTGATGGTCTGTTGATTGGCGTCGCGGATCAGTTCGTCCAAGAAACGACTGACTTGGCGGACATTACGGGAAACGTCGGATAAACCTTTCTTGGCATGGTCGAGTTCTTCGAGGACCACCATCGGAATGAAAATATTGTGTTCCTGAAAGCGAAAGATGGCGGTTGGGTCGTGCATCAAAACGTTGGTGTCCAGCACAAACAATTTTTTGCCCGAAGATTGAATATTCATGGAGTCCTTGAACGATGGGGTGAAGTAACGTTGGGCGGCTTTCCGCTCAGCTACCTTTCTAACTCATCCGCCGAGCCAGCGTCAAATTCTTCACGAAGCCGCGTACGTTTTTTGAGTGTCGCCGCCGCGTCCGTCGGTTGGCGTGATTTGTGTTGCTTCGGCGATTCAACTAGAATCCCAACACCGCACTTTCATTACGGTTTGTCCGCTACACCCATGACTATGACCTATTCAGACGCAAGCCGGCCCGACTTGGATTGGAGCCAGATTAGAGAAACCATCAAACTGTTGACCGTGTCCGCCGCGCAGATGGACGGCAGCATGAAAGACGGCGACGCATCGGTCAATGCGCTGGCCACGGCGTTTACCGGCATGGTCGAAAATCTGGCCGCGATTCGCGAACAATTGACCGGTTTGGCGGAGAGCGAAAATCGGGAAAACGCCTTAGCGCAGTGCGATGCCGCTCGCCGTAAGATCGACGACGCCATCGTTGAATTCCAATTCTACGACCGGCTACAACAATGCCTCCAGCATGTGTCGGCCAACCTGAAGGATTTGTCGGCGATGATCGAAACCCCGCACAGGTTGTATAATCCCGCCGAATGGTGCGCATTGCAGGACGCGATTCGCGGCCGTTATACGATGGAAGCGGAGAAGGTGATGTTCGACGCGATTCATCAAGGCAAATCCATAGAGGAAGCGCTGGCGTTGTTCGAGGCCGCCAATCAGACCGGTGGCGATCCGGACATCCAGTTGTTTTAAATCCACACCTCCATTGCATAAGGTTTAATGAAGAAATCATCCTTGCTCGTCCTGTTCCCGCTAGTGCTGTTGTTGTCGGCTTGCGCCGGCGTTTCGGAATCCGAACGGCCCAGCCCGACCGCGGGTCAGGCCGCCGCCAAGAAAGCCCAGTCCAAGAAAAATCCGGCCGCCAAGGATAAGGCGCCGATACCGCCGGTCGCCAAGAAAGCGCAAGCCAGTGTGCCCGGTACCGGTACCTACGCCATCGAAGAGGTCACCACCAATTTTAAGGACGAACCGAATCTGCCGGCGTTTCGAGCCGAGCCGTTGACGCCGCCGGTTGAATCGGCCGCCACCACGCCGGTGGCGCCGACCGCCGAGGCGGTGCGCCTGAATATCGAAGACGCGCAGATTCCCAGCGGCACGTCGCCGGCCGTGGTGGCCCTGGTTAGCGAAGCCGACCGTAGCCGTAATGCCGGCGACCTGGATGCCGCGGTGGTGGTGATGGAACGGGCCTTGCGCATCGATGCGCGTAATCCGCTATTGACTTACAAATTGGCCTTGTTGCGGCTCAAGCAGAATAAGGCGCCGCAAGCCGAGGAGCTGGCTGGTAAGGCCGCATTGTTGGCCGGCGGCGATTTGAGCTTGAAACGCAAAAGCTGGTTGCTGATCTCCGAAGCCCGGCAGATGCAGCAAAATCCGCAAGGTGCCAAGGAAGCCAAGGCCAAGGCGGACAGCTTTTTCGGGCATTGATTTTCGCGCCGCGCTGACTTGCAAATGGCCGAACTCGCCGACATCTTTGGCGATGCCGGCGCGTTGGCCGAGGCCATCCCCGGCTACGCGCCGCGTGCCGCGCAAATCGAAATGGCGCAAGCCATTGCCGACGCCATCTCCGCCGGGCAACATTTGATTGCCGAGGCCGGCACCGGGACCGGTAAAACCTTTGCTTATCTGATTCCCGCCATCCTGTCGCGCAAGAAAGTCATTGTTTCGACCGGCACCAAGAATCTGCAAGACCAATTGTTCAACAAGGACATCCCGGTTATCCGCAAGGCGCTGACCCGCACCCCGTTCAAAGCCAGCCTGCTGAAGGGACGCGCCAATTACTTATGCACTTACCGTCTGGATCAGGCTTTGAATTCGGCCTTCGGCTACAGCCAGGAAGACGCCGCGGCGCTGGCCAAAATTCATGCTTGGGGTAAGCGCACCAAGGTCGGCGATGTTTCCGAAGTCGCCGACGTCCAGGACGGCGATCCGATCTGGTTTCACGCCACCTCGACCGCCGACAATTGCCTTGGCCAGGAATGCCCGGATTACGCCGATTGCTTTTTGGTCAAGGCCCGCAAGCAGGCCCAGGAATCCGACGTGGTGGTGGTCAACCATCATTTGCTGTGCGCGGATTGGTCGATTCGTGAAACCGGTTTCGGCGAATTGTTGCCGGACGCCGAAGTCGTCATCATCGACGAGGCCCATCAATTGGCCGATACCGCGTCCAATTTCCTCGGCGTGACGATCAGCGGCAAACAGTTGACCGATCTGGCCGACGACGCTTTGGCCGAATATTTCACCGACGCCAAGGATATGCCGGATCTACGCACCGCTTGCGAAGATTTGCAGCACGAGGTCAAGGACATGCGTCTGGCCTTCGGCTTGGAATTGCGACGCGGCGACTGGCAGGATATCGAGACCAACCCGAAAATCGCCGGCGCGCTGGAGTCCTTGCAAAAGCAACTGGCGCGCTTGACCGATCAACTCGAACGCGCGTCGGTGCGTAGCAAGGGGCTGGAGTCTTGTTTCGATCGCGCCGAAGCCTTGGACGCGCAGCTGGAAACGTTGATCAACGACCGGGACGGGCAGTGGATCAAATGGTATGAAACCTATAACAAGTCGTTCACGCTCAGTCGCACGCCACTGGACATCGCCAAGGAATTTCGCGGCTTCATGGCCCGCCACAAGGCGGCCTGGATATTCACCTCGGCGACGTTAAGCGTCGCCAACAATTTCGCGCATTTCTCGCGCAGTCTGGGTTTGAGCGGCGCCGACAGCCGGAGTTGGGAAAGTCCGTTCGACTACCCGAATCAAGCGTTGTTTTACCACCCCAAGGGCTTGCCGCAACCTAACGATCAGGATTTCACCGACAAAATCGTCGAATTCGCGCTGCCGGTGCTGGAAGCCAGCCGGGGCAGGGCGTTCTTTCTATTCACCAGTCACCGGGCTTTGCAACGAGCCGCCCAATTACTGGACGGTCGGATCGATCATCCGCTACTGGTGCAAGGTACCCGGTCCAAGGCTGCCCTATTGGACCAGTTCAAGGAACTGGGCAACGCGGTACTATTGGCCACCGCCAGTTTCTGGGAAGGCGTGGACGTGCGCGGCGATGCCTTATCTTGCGTCATTATCGACAAACTGCCGTTCGCCTCGCCCGGCGATCCGGTGTTGAAGGCCAGGATGAGCGCCATCGAAAAGCAGGGCCGCAACCCGTTTTTCGAACACCAATTACCCAGTGCGATTATCATGCTCAGGCAAGGTATCGGACGCCTGATCCGCGATGTCAACGATCGCGGAGTACTGATGGTTTGCGATCCGCGCTTGTTAAAGCGCTCCTACGGACAGATGTTTTTGGATAGCGTGCCGGCGATGCGGCGTAGTCGCGACATCGAAGATGTGCGGCGGTTTTTTAACGAAGTATCGGATTAGCTCGATACTGGGGCCCGATCGGGCCAGCGAAGCATCGGACGCGTTTTTGATCAACTCTGTTACTCGAACTGAATTATGAAATTACTGGCAGTAGAAACTTCCACCGATGCTTGTTCGGCCGCCTTGTTTTTCGACGGCGAGATCGTCGAGCGCTTCGCCGTCGCGCCGCGCGACCACACCAAACTGATTTTGCCGATGATAGACGAGCTGATGGCCGACGCCGAACTAAAACCTCGGCAACTCGACGCGGTCGCGGTGGGTCGCGGGCCGGGGTCGTTCACCGGGGTTAGAATTGCCGGCGGCCTCGTTCAGGGCATCGCGTTCGGCGCGGATCTGCCGGTGGTGCCGGTCTCGACGCTGGCTGCGATCGCCCAGGATTTTTTCAACAAACAATCATTGGCCGAGTTGGCGTTTACCGCGATGGACGCCCGGATGGATGAAATTTACTGGGCGGTGTATCAGCGAGATACCGAACATTTCGCCAAATTGCTTGGCATAGAAGTCGTGACGCCGGCCGGCGAGGTGGCGTTTCCCGAAGCCGTCGGTTTTGGCGTCGGTTCGGGCTGGGGCGTGTATTGTGCCCAGTTGGCCGAATGCCTGGGCGAACTGGTGCAAGGCGTCGAAGTCGACGTTTGGCCGAGGGCAGCCTGTATCGCTCAATTGGGCGTGCGCGACTTTCTGAAGGGGCTGGCCGTGCCTGTCGAGGAGGCCATGCCGGTCTACCTGCGCGACAAAGTGGCGAAAAAGGAATCGGAAAGATAAGGTACAATGCCGCCCTTACGCGGCAGTTTCATCGGGTCAATGGCACAGTTCTTCGAGATTCATCCGGACAATCCGCAGCAGCGCTTGATCCGGCAGGCGGCGGAAATCGTTCGGAAGGGCGGCGTCATTGCCTATCCGACCGACTCTTCCTACGCGCTGGGTTGCCATATCGGCGACAAGGCGGCAATGGACACCATCCGCCGGATTCGCCGGCTCGACGACAAGCATAATTTCACACTGTGCTGCAGCGATCTGACCCAGGTGTCGACCTTCACCAAGATGGGTAACGACGCCCATCGGCTGATCAAGAAGCTGACGCCGGGACCGTTTACGTTTTTGTTGGACGCCACCCGCGAGGTGCCTCGGCGTTTGCAACACCCTAAGAAAAAAACCATCGGCGTCAGGATTCCGGACAACCGGGTGGCGGCGATGTTGCTGGAAGAACTGGGCGAGCCGCTATTGACGGCGACCTTGATTTTGCCCGGCGACGAAGAGGCGCTGAGCGACCCTTACGAAATCCGCCTCGGCCTGGAACACGAACTGGACTTGGTGATGAGCACGGGAACTATCGAAGCGCGCGCCACGACTGTGATCGCCTGCGGCGACAACGGCATCGAAATCGTCAGACAGGGCATAGGCATCGCGCCGATGCTGGAGGCATGAGAGTATGATGGAAGAACTGACTTTGGTGGGGCGTGTCGTGGTTTGGAGTCTGCCGGTGATTTTCGCGATTACCGGCCACGAAGCCGCCCACGGCTGGATGGCCAAGCGTTACGGCGACAAAACCGCCGAACGGGAAGGCCGCTTGACGCTGAATCCGTTGCCGCATATCGACCCGCTCGGCACTGTCATTATACCCGGCCTGCTGTTGATCACGTTTACCGGTTTTATCTTCGGCTGGGCCAAGCCGGTACCGATCGACGCCCGCAATTTCAAGCAGCCCAAAAAAGCCATGATGATGGTGGCATTGGCGGGTCCGTTGGCCAACCTGTGCATGGCGATAGCCTGGGCCTTACTGGCTAGGATAGGGGTTGCGCTGGAGTTCGAATTCGTCTCGATGCCTTTTATCTATAGCGGCGTGGCCGGCATTACCATCAATTTGGTGTTGATGATGATCAACCTGCTACCGATTCCGCCGCTGGACGGCAGCCGGGTATTGTCCGGATTGTTGCCGGATTATTGGGCATGGCGTTATAACCAATTCGAACGCTACGGTTTCATCGTGTTGCTGATTTTACTGGCGACCGACGTGCTCAGCTTTTTGCTGGCGTATCCGATGTTTTATGCGCAGCAATTGTTTTTCACGCTCGCCGGGATGTGAAGCGGTTTCGGATGGGTTTTTTAAGCGCCGAGCGGATGTTCGCTTAAACCGATGAATGCGGTGGAGTTACCGGTGGAAACGGCGCCGGAACCGATTGCGCTGGTGCTCGGCGAGCCGTTCCAAACCTTGCCCGACGATTTGTACATCCCGCCGGATGCGCTGGAAGTGTTTCTGGATGCGTTCGAAGGGCCGTTGGACTTGCTGCTGTATTTGATCCGCCGACAGAATCTGGATATTCTCGATATCCCGATCGCCCAAATTACTAAGCAATACATCGCCTACATCGACATGATGGACAATTTGCGTCTGGAGCTGGCGGCCGAATATCTAGTGATGGCCGCGCTGCTGGCGGAAATCAAATCGCGGATGCTGCTGCCGCGCCAGCCGGAAAGCGAGGAAGAGGAGGAGGACCCGCGCGCCTTCCTGATCCGTAAATTGCAGGAATACGAAGCGATCAAAAAAGTCGCCGAGGAAATCGACCGCTTGCCGCGCCACGAACGCGATACGTTCGAAGCGGTTGTCGACGTTTCGACAATCGGCATCAGGCAGATTCTGCCGGACATCGAGCTCGGCGAGCTGTTACTGTCCCTCCAGGATGTTTTGAAGCGCGCCGAACGACTCAGTCACCACCATATCAGTAAAGAGCCTTTATCAGTCCGTGAACGAATGGCAGCCATTTTGGAAAAACTTGACGGAGCAGATCAGCTCCATTTCTCAGCGTGTTTTACCCGAAGTGAAGGAAAAAACGGGGTGGTTGTCGCGTTTCTTGCCATCCTTGAGCTCTCCAAGGAGCGACTCCTCGACATCTTCCAGCCCGAGCCTTACGCCGGCATCCACGTCCGGCTTAGAGCCAATACCGCTACAGGCGACTGATTCGCCGTCGTTCGCCGCTACCGTCGCCGATGTTCCAGTCAGAGCCAAACCGCGCAAGCCCAGAGTCAAGCCGGAGCCAGTCACGGTCTACGTGCAGGTCCGGCGCCGAGCCGTGCGTTTTCCGCGAGGTTGGTCGGTCGAGCGCCATGTCGGCATCGCCGCGCCGACCGAAGCAATCGCAAACGTCGAATCGGTGGAGCCGGCGGCGATCGATGCCGACGTTTCGCGTGGTTTCAGACCCAGTAAGGCGCGCCTGGCGGCCGGCCGGCGCGGCGATTGGCGATGCCCGACATCCGCTGCCACATCGGTCGGGCGCAATAAGTCCTCGGCGCGCTTGCCGCCCAACCGGCGCGGTGACTGGCGGACGCAGCGGCCGGCCGCGCCCGCCGTTAGCCCGCGCAAGCGCGTGCCGAGATTGCCGTTGGCCTTGGCCGACGGTTGGCGGGTGGCGGTTACCGAGCGGAGCGAACCAAGGCCGGCGGTCTTCGACTATCCGCTGGAGGCCAATGTGAACACCAAACGCATTGTCGAAGCGATTCTGTTCGCCGCCAATCGGCCGATGACGGTCAAACAGATTCAGGAAACCTTTCCCGAACTGGAACAACCGGATACGCTGGCGATTCAGATCGCGTTGGAAGAAATCGCCCGCGACTACGCCGATCGGCCGGTCGGTCTGAAACACCTGGCCAGCGGTTACCGTTTTCAGGTGCGGGAAGGTTTGGCGCATTGGGTCGGCCGGCTGTTCGAGGAGCGCCCGGCGCGTTATTCGCGAGCTCTGCTGGAAACGCTGGCCATTATCGCCTACCGGCAACCGGTGACGCGCGGCGAGATCGAAGACATTCGCGGCGTCAGCGTCAGTACCTCCATCGTCCAGACGCTGCTGGAGCGCGAGTGGGTCAAGGTGGTCGGCCATAAGGAAGTGCCCGGCCGGCCGGCGCTTTACTGCACAACCAAGCAGTTTTTGGATTATTTCAATTTAACGTCGTTGAGCGAATTACCGCCATTGGAAGAGATTGTCGACATGGACCTCGGCTCGTCCGCTCAACCGCCAGCACCACAGGAATCCCGTGAAAGACCGCAAACCGAGCAAACCCCAGTCGGCGAAGGCCCAACCGCCCAAGCGCAAAACCAACCTTCCGAAGCCGAGTCCGACGAAGCCCGGCTCGACGAAACCCGGTCCGGCGACACTCCCGAGCGCACTCTCCACTGACGCGAGCGGCGAACGCATCCAGAAGTTCCTGGCGCGGGCCGGTTTGGGCTCGCGGCGAGAAATCGAGCGTTGGATCGAGGAAGGCAAGCTGACGGTCAACGGCAACCGTATCCAGCCGGGTTATCACTTGAAACCTGGCGATCATTTGGCGGTTAACGGCCGCATCGTCAAGTGGGAGAAGTATGCCGAGCAACCGACCCGCGTGTTGGTGTACCACAAGCCGGTTGGCGAATTGGTAACCCGTCGCGATCCCGAAGGCCGGCCGGTGATTTTTACCCAGTTGCCGCGCTTGGCCGTCGGCCGCTGGATTGCCGTTGGTCGTTTGGACATCAACACCTCCGGCCTGCTGTTGGTCACCAATAACGGCGAGCTGGCCAACCGTTTGATGCATCCGTCGCGCGAGGTCGAACGCGAATACGCGGTGCGCATCCTCGGTGAGGTCGGCGACGACATGATGGAACGCCTGAAAAACGGGGTGGAACTGGAAGACGGCCCCGCTCATTTCGAGGAGGTGAGTTTCTATGCCGGCGAGGGCGCCAACAAGTGGTTTTACGCGACGGTCAAGCAGGGCCGTAATCGCTTGGTGCGCCGCTTGTGGGAATCGCAAGGCGTCAAAGTCAGTCGCCTGATACGGGTGCGTTACGGCGATATCGTACTGCCGGAGCGGGTGCGCGCCCATTCGTTCTACGAACTGGAAGCCAAGGAATTGCAGGAATTACTGGCTTTTGTCGGCCTGGCCTAACGCGCGGGTATTGCCCGAGCGGAAAATTTCGGCGGGAGCGGCTTCGGTCGCGATCAATGGTGTGCCGACACCGGTATGTATGTCATTTGCTCAACGATTCCCAAGTAACGCATCGCTGTCGCGTCCGGCGATTGCGGTTGGCCGGAGCGCCCGCGATGCGCCGGCCGATTCTTCAGTCGTAGCCCAGCGCGGCCAGAAAGGGTTTCAGTTCGGCTTCAATTTCGGCGAACTCATCGGCGTAATGGCGCCAACGGCCGACCGACGACGAATACAACGGTTGGGCGACTTGCTCGTAACTTGGGCTGGCAATGTATTTGCCGGCCGCTCGCTGGTGGAATTCGGCGACAGCGGGGTTCCAATCCAGACCGATCAGCGAGAACACCCGCCGGAACGTTGCTTCGAAGTCGAATACCGCATCTTCGTAACGCAGTTCGACAAAGTCCATCGTCAACATTGGCTTGACGGTCAGCCACCAATCCATCACCTGGCCGTAAAAGCGCGCCGTGCCGAGCCAAGTCAGCAATGGCACCGTGGACGGCGTGGGAACCATGGTCTGCATGAAACAACTCAGGCAAACGTCGCGCGGATCGCGCAGCAAAAACACCAGCTTGGCATCCGGAAAGATCGCGTTGATGAAACCAAGATCGATGGAATTCATCGTGGTTTTGTCGAGCAGGTGTTTCGTGCCGATCCGGTCGCCGAACAGTGCTCGCGCCCGATCCCAGTAAAACCGTCGCAGATGCAATACGCCGTCCCAATCCAAACCGGCCAACAATTCGGTCTGTCGGGTGCTTTGCGGGTTGACGCGCCTGAGTTCCTTGACCGTCGCGGCGATCAGGTCGGTTTCGTCGGCAGCGAATAAATCGGGGTGAGTGCCCAGCACTTCCTGGGTCAGCGTGGTTCCGGTACGCATGAAACCCAGCACGAAGACCGGCGGGGGCAGGTCGGCCGGAAACTCGCGGCCGGCCCAGCGGCCAAGCAAGTCGCGGGTGTAGGCTGTTTTATAGTCAGCCAACATCGTGGGGACCAAGGTTGCGTCTTGCCGTTTGACCTCAACGAGTTGCGGCGCTATATCGGCGGCGGGACGCAAGTGGGCAAAAACTTGGGAAAACTCGCCCAGCCTATCCAGCAACCGGGCCATCTCCTTGTGGGCGCGAAATTTTTCTTCCGGCTTCAACAGGGGATGGCTCAAGGCCTTGGCTAAACGTTCGCGCGCCGACTGGTATTGGCCGTCCGATATTTCCAGCGTCGCGACGAGTATCGTCAGCATCGGATTGTCAGGCACCAATTTCAACGCTTGTTTGGCGGCGGCCAGTGCCGGCTTTTTTGATTCAGCCGGGAATGGCTCAGAGCCAACAGTTGGAAACCGCGAACGTGGTTGGGCGCGATTTGTACCGCCTGTTTGCAAAGTTCGAGTGCGCCGTCGTAGTCGCTCCAGTGTTGCAGCTGATCGGCCAAGTCCAAGGCTAAGCCGGTGTCGCGGCTTTTTTTGGCTTTTTTCAGCAGCCATTGGCCCGATAGGCGCAAATATTTCAGCCCTGCGTCGCGATCGCCCAACCAACATAAGGATTGGCCGAGACAGGCGGCGATTTGCGGATCTTTAGGGCTTTCGGCCAGGGCCTTGCCGAAGCATTCGGCCGCGGCCGCGAAGTTTTTTTGTTGCACTGCGGCTTGGCCGCGTTCCATGAATGACGCCATTTCGAATTCGCAAAAAAAACCGCAAGTTTAAATTGGATTAGTGGGATGTGTGAATGGAATTTGCCGCGCGGTGGATCAGCGTTGATTTTTGAGACTGCCGAGCCCATTGCGCGGCGATGTCAGCGTTGGCTCGAACGATGCGCCTAGCGCACGACGCGGTAAGCGACCGCGCCATATCGCGGACGGATATGGCGCGGTTTCAGGCTAGCGGCGGACGATCAGCGAGGCTTGGTGCTGATACGCATTTTTATCGATGTCGCGGTTTGCACCAGCTCGTAACCCAAGTTCCCAGGCAATATTGGATAGCTCGCTAAAACCGGGTATCCGGTAATGTTGTCGGCGGTGATCAGCGTGACTTCTTGGCCAAACCCCAGCATATATTGTTCGCGAAACGAGACGTACAGTCGGGCGCCATCCAGGTTCAGGTTGCCGTTGACGACCAGTTTGTCATTACCGGCCGCGCCGCCGAGCTGCATTTCGATCGTTCCGTCGATGGTTAAATCATTAACCACCGTTAGCGTGCCTAAGTCGTCGCCGGGGGATATTGTGCCGCCAAACTGAACCGTATTGTAGTCTCCCGCTAAGGTTATCGTACCGTTGCCGGATAATACGCCGTTTTGCAGGTTTAGATTCTTTGCGCCGAACGTCCCATTGATGACGGTTTTACCCCCGGTTTGGGTAAAAGTCGGATAATTGTCGGGATCATTTGTTAAGCAGTGTCCCGACGAGTGCACCTCGAAATATCCATCGTTCAGAATGCCGGGGTTCGGGTTTTCTGGAGTGGCGTCGAATTGACAGTTGTCGGCGGATGCTTCGATCGTCAAGCTGCCGTGGTTAGCAATGGTATTGCGGATGAGCGGGAAGCCGTCAATACCGCCATATAGCTTATCGACAAATCGGAGTGTTCCGAAATTCTCGAGACCGGTTCCCGAGGAATGATAGGAATCGAAATATCCCGAGACAATCATGATGCCGCCGGCTTCGTTGACGATTTTTCGGGAGCCAAGGCCTGATGTCCACGATGATCCGTTGAGTTGCATGAAGCCCCTGTTGCGGACTTCGCCATTCGTAAGTACAGCAAGCGAGGCATTGGAAATTGTGTAGCCATTGTTAATCAGAGATCCCAATATGGTTCTAC
The DNA here is from genome assembly GCF_050154735.1 of Methylomonas stagni. Taxonomy (NCBI): domain Bacteria; kingdom Pseudomonadati; phylum Pseudomonadota; class Gammaproteobacteria; order Methylococcales; family Methylococcaceae; genus Methylomonas; species Methylomonas stagni. The sequence continues at coordinate 91,834 of NZ_CP189557.1, forward strand.
CCTGTTTGGTGGGGTCGGCCATGTCTCCAATGACCAAGGTATCTCCTTTGTTGATAGTGTAAGTTTGACCAGCGGCAACATTACCTGTCAGAGTTACAAGTGCTGCTTCCGCTTCGGCAATAATCAATATTAGCAAGGCTGCCGTTATCAAGGATCGATTGAAAATTAAACGGTTTTTGTATGTTTCAAATCTCATGGGTTTTCTCTCGTTTTTGATGGTGTATATAGCTAAATTACTCTCTTGTGTCTAAAGTGCGACTATGTTTTTAATCTCCGTGCCATAGGCTATATATTTGGTAACTGTTCAGAGAGTGCTCAGTGATTTGTCGCCCCTCTTTAGAAAAAGAGAGATAGAGGGATTATTGAAATAACCCCATCAGTCCCCGTTTTTCAAAGGGGGAAACTTGGTTTGAGGTCACTTGTGAAGCCTATGCTGAATAGTCACGAGAGTTGACGCAGGTTTTATGCCACCTGAGAATAGGCGTGGATCATGTGCTGTATGAGTGTCGCGAAAGTTATCTTTGTTAAATAGCTTAGAAAGGTAACGGTTTTGGGTGATTTGCCGTTATGTGCTGGGAACTCGTTAAGGATCATCTGATTAATTCGTAACCTTAAATTTCAGAGTCAATTAAATCAATGACGTAAACATCAATTTGTCTTGAAAAATTGAATAATCAGAGGTTCCTTAAGGTTGGTCGAAGTTTAGGGTAGGGAGTATTGCAAATCCATTGGGTGAATTTCATGGTTTTAGTTGTGAATTTTTCTTAACCGATGCATTGCCCCTGTTGCTTGGTAATTGATATACCCCATTTTCATGGAGTATTACAAAGGCCGTAAATAGGCCTTACGATCGCTTATAGCGCCGCAATCTATAAATTAGTGTGCGGTACGGTTTAAGTTTGGGTTTTATCTTGCATTACCGCTTGTCTGAAGCACTCGATGGTAGGCCGATTATCAAGTTAGAGAAATAGAGACGCGAGCAAAAGACGAGCTAATTTTGTCGAATCGATGCTTATTTGAGAAAGGATGGTCCTTTTAGAGGCTTTGCAGAGAAAACAGAATTGTTAAAATTGATAGACCGAATTGTAAATTAAGGGATATGCCGCAGCAATATGGCGATTAAACATAGTTTAATTATTTTATTTTTATAAGATATTAATTTGTATATCAAAAATATCTGGCACATTTATTGAATTAACATTTGCGTTAGGATGTTCTAACGTCCGAGGGCGCGTGGAGCGTTCGAGGAATTGGGTCACCGATAAGTTGGCGTCGGTTTGGTTATTGCTCGCTGGGTATTTTCAACATATCAAAATGGTGTTAGGGGAATTGATGAACAAGGGTAAACAAGTCATATTGCGCCGGTCGATAGCGTCGGCGCTGGGCATCGCTGGTATGGCGGTATATTCCAGTCAGGCGGCGGCGATCAGTCCGCCGTCACTACCGGTTTTGACCGCGGGCGCGGTCGCGACGGTCGAGTCGGCCTCCGGGGATCCGGCGGCTTCCAGCGTCGCGGCAACCAATATCGTGCCGAACCGAGCGTGGTCTGACTACGGCCCAGATTACAACTACGGTTGGACCTATATCGCTCAGTACCGTATTTTCCAGGTTGGCGGTGAAGCCGATATTGCCGCCGGCACCCGTTTCGATTTGACGGTCGACTTGCAAGCCAAGGCCGGCGTTGTGACTTACCGACGCGGAAGTGCTCAACCCAATCCGGTAGAGCCGATGAATTATCCTGCATTCTCGATCTGGACCAGCGGCAGCGATCCTCTGGTTTTCGGCCAACCGAATGGCCTGGGCTATGGTCACTCCTGGAATCAGGTGCGCGGAGGTTATGGCGATGGCGGGAATGCCGACGACCCGTGCGGCGTCGGCGGCGATTGCGCGCTGGGCAGTAATGGCTGGCTCGGGAGCGGTGGCGGCGGCAATATTGTAGACGGCCACGACGGTTGGATAGGCTATGCCAACGCCGGTTACTCGTTTACCAACGGCGACGGCGACAAGATTCAGGGTTTGTATGCTGGCGCCGGCAATCCGGATAACCTCGGCGAATACGGCGGTGGTGCTGGCGATCCGTTGAACGGCAGGACCGTCACCAACGTCAACGCAAATTCGCCCTATGTCGAATCCGGCCAGGCAACTTTGCGGTTCGGCGAAGCCATCCTGAATTTGACCGGCCTGAAAGCCGGCTACTATCTGATCGGTTATGCGGGTGTTTGTCCCGACAGTAATGCCAATGGTCAGCAGTGCGATTTGGCCACAGGCAATGCCTATAAATTGACCATCACCAACAACGGGTTAACCACCGTGCCGGTGCCTGGGGCGGTATGGCTATTTGGATCGGTGATCGCCGGAATTTCAATCGTTGGAAGGCGGCGCGCCGGTTGATGGCGCGCTTGTATTGTTATACGGCGTACAGGTTTCGGCGTTAGAGCCGCGGGCGCGGATTGCTTGTGGCGTTGGATTGTCAACGGGTCGTGGCTTTGCGCGCGGTGGCTAATTGTTCCTCCGCGTTCGAGATTGCCATGGGCTGGCTGAAAATCCGCCGGAAAATTGGTTTGCGAACTTTCAGCCCAGGGATGTCGCGCGACAATCCTTTAGGATCTATTTAACCGCGCTTTCGGTAAACCATTGAATTGCACGCACTAGCCATCGGCATATTTTTAGACTGAAGGTCGCAATCTTTAACTAGGAAAAACTAATGACCGCGCGAGCGGGTCGTGGAAAATCTGGATATTGCCCGAAGATTGCCGGACGGCTCCGGTACCGAGATTTGGGATGTGAAGTGAATAACTCATTCAAGGTGAATTAAATGAAGAAACAACAGAACGTTTTGCGTCGATCAATTTTGGCCGCGTTGGGCGTTGCCGGCATGGTGGCGTATTCTAATCAGGCTGCGGCGATCAGCCCCGCGACGCTGCCGACGCTGACGGCGGGTGCCGTCGCGACGGTCGAGTCGGCGTCCGGCAATCCGGCGGCATCCAGTGTTGCGGCAACCAATACCACGCCGAACCGCGCGTGGTCCGACACAGTGATACACAACAACGGTTGGACGCACAACGCGGAGTTTCGAATTTTCCAGGTCGGCAGTGAAGCGGACATTGCCGCCGGCACCCGTTTTGACATAACAGTCGACTTGCAAGCCAAGGCGGGTGTTGTGACTTACACGAGGAAAAGAGATGATGGTGTGACCACTTTGGTTGGGCCCACGCCGGTAACGCCGTTGAATTATCCCGCGTTTTCGATTTGGACTAGCGGTAGCGATCCGCTGGTGGCGGGAAGATCAAACGGTAACGGATACGGTCACGCCTGGAATCAAGTGCGAGGCGGTTATGGCGACGGCGGCACCGCCGACGATCCGTGCGGTCAGGGCGGCGATTGCGCTCTGGGTAGCAACGGATGGCTCGGGAGTGGCGGCGGCGGTAACGTACTGGACGGACACGATGCTTGGATAGGCTATGCCAACGCCGGCTACTCGTTTACCAACGGCGACGGCGACAAAATTCAGGGTTTGTACGCCGGTGCTGGCAATCCGGATAACCTTGGTGAATATGGCGGAGGCGCTAGCGACCCGTTGAACGGTAACGCGCTGTACAACGCCAACCAAAATTCGCCCTATGTCGGCTCAGGCGACGCTGTTTTGAGTTTTGGTGAAGCCATCCTGAATTTGACCGGTCTGAAAGCCGGCTACTATCTGATCGGTTACGCGGGTGCCTGCCCGGACGGTAACGCCAATGGCCAGGGTTGCGACTTTGCTACGGGTAACGCTTATAAACTGACGATCAGCAACAACGGCGTTACGACGGTGCCGGTGCCTGGGGCGGTATGGCTCTTTGGGTCGGCGATCGCCGGAATTTCAATCGTTAGAAGACAGCGTATCAGTTGACGGCGAACTTGGATTATTAGCGACGTATAGGTTTGAGCGTTAGGGCGGTGAGTGCCGCGTGATTGAGCGTCAATGGCTGATTGACTGTGCGCGGCGGTGAGTCGTTAGCGGAGCGTGGCTTAAACGCGCGGAGGGTGATTGCTTTGCGATGTTTGAGTTTTTCGTGGGTTGGCTGCAAGTTCGCCGGAACATCGCTTACCAACGCTCAAGTAAGGCATATGACGTAGCACATTCTTTAAATAACATAGTTTAAATATGCTTTATAGCTAATCCATTAATTTTTATAGCGCTAAAGTGTGGCATGTTTTTTGATTGAAACTCATTGAAATAAAATACCCTAGTCGTTACCAGGAAAAAGCCAATGCCTGTGTGAGCGGGCCTCGGAAAATCTGGATCTTGCCTCAAGATTGCCAGACTGCCCCGGTAAGCGGATTCGGGATGGGAAGTAACCAATGTCATTCGAGGCACATTTAATGAAGAAACAACAGAACATATTACGTAGATCGATTATGGCCGCGCTAGGCATCGCGGGCATGGCGGCGTATTCCAATCAAGCTGCTGCTATTAGCCCCGCGACGCTGCCGACGCTGACGGCGGGTGCCGTCGCAACGGTCGAGTCGGCGTCAGGCAACCCAGCGGCATCCAGTGTCGCGGCGACGAATACCGCGCCAAACCGCGCGTGGTCGGACTACGGTACAAATCTTAACTATGGTTGGACGCACACGGCGGGATTTCAGATTTTTCAGGTCGGCAACGAGGCCGACATTGCCGCCGGTACTCGTTTCAACGTGACCGTGGACCTTCAAGCGAAGTCCGGCGTTGTGACCTACAAGAAAACGGGTGGCGTGGTGACCGGGCCTACTTCGGTGGCTCCGATGAATTACCCCGCGTTTTCGATCTGGACTAGCGGTAGCGATCCGTTGGTGACAGGAAAAGCAAACAACGGATACGGTCATTCCTGGAACCAAGTGCGCGGCGGTTATGGCGACGGCGGCACTGCCGACGATCCGTGCGGTCAGGGCGGCGATTGCGCTCTGGGCAGTAACGGTTGGTTGGGTACTGGGAGTGTCGGTAACATTCTGGATGGGCATGACGGTTGGATAGGCTACGCCAACGCCGGCTACTCGTTTACCAACGGTGACGGCGACAAGATTCAAGGTTTGTATGCCGGTGCCAGCAATCCGCAGAATCTCGGCGAATATGGCGGTGGCGCTAGCGACCCGTTGAACGGTACGGCGCTATACAACTACAACCAAAATTCGCCCTATGTCGGTTCAGGCGAGGCGGTTTTGAGTTTGGGCGAAGCCATCTTGAACTTGACCGGCCTGAAAGCCGGCTACTATCTGATCGGTTACGCCGGGGCTTGCCCGGACAACAACGCCAATGGTCAGGGTTGCGAATTTGGCGCGGGTAACGCTTATAAACTGACGATCAGCAATAACGGTGTTACCACGGTGCCAGTGCCGGGCGCGGTTTGGTTGTTCGGTTCGGCGGTAGCCGGCTTTTTAGGTATACGGCGCGGCAAGTCGCGAGTTGCCTGATTCGCGATCGTTTACCGAGAGTCCAGGCATGGCGGAGCCTGGACTCGCTTTCCCAGGCGGTCGCCTCGTTGTTTGACGGGGAACTGCTTGGCGACGTTTGAACTTAGCTGTTTTAAGAGTATTCCGCCAGAGTTGCCGGATGATCGATGGTCTGACGCGAGCTGATCGCATGTCGGGCAAACCCGGTTTTTTATCGCTGCTAAACACCGTGCCGCTTTCCGGTCGGTTTTACTGGAACTTGAGCGGGTTCCTACGAGGTTTCCATGAAGTTTTTTGTTAAGTTACAGATTGCGCTGTTGCTCGGAGCGATGGTGCGGCCCGCGCTGGCGCACGGTCCGGTGCCGGTTTCGTTGCGCAACGTACCGGTGCCGCCAGTGCCTGGCTTGCTGGATGGCGGCGACCCCATCGTCGTCGATAAAAACGCCGCGATTGCGTTGGGTAAGGCCTTGTTTTGGGATACCAACTTGGGCAGCGACGGCATGGCGTGCGGATCTTGTCATTTTCATGCGGGCGCCGACGGTCGGGTTAAAAACCAGATCAATCCCGGTGCCAAGAGTACCAGGCCTAGCGGGCAGACTTTCGATACACTAGCTTCCGGCGGCGGCGGTCCTAATCATACCCTGTCGCTTAGCGATTTTCCGCTGCATCAACTGAGCAATCCGGCCGATCAATTCAGTGACGTGATTTCAACGACCGACGATGTTGTTGCCTCGTCGGGTACTTTTAGCGGCACGTTCAAAGGTTCTTCCCGGCTGACGGGCGGTAACGACGATTGCGCGCGTGGCGCCGATCCGGTGTTTAACGTCAATCATGTCGGTACCCGGCGGGTGGAACCGCGCAATGCGCCGACCGTGATTAACTCGGTGTTTAATTTCCGAAATTTTTGGGACGGCCGGGCCAACAATATTTTCAACGGTAGCAGCCCGTGGGGCGACCGCGACCCCGATGCCGGCGTTTGGGTTAAATTAAACGCGCGTAGCGTCGAGAAGCAAAAACTTCGCCTGGTAAACTCCTCGTTGGCATCGCTGGCGACCGGTCCGGCGCTTAGCGATACAGAGATGAGTTGCCAGAAGCGCAAATGGTCGGATATCGGTCGTAAGTTGCTTCAACGGCAGCCGCTGCAAAATCAAAAGGTTCATCCCGAGGATGGCGTGCTTGGGCCGTTGAGTCTGAGTAGTGCCGGTAACTTGAAACCCGGCTTGAACACGACGTATAAAAACCTGATTATCAAAGCGTTTAACGCGAAATATTGGGCGTTCAGTGGCACAGGTCCTTTCGGCGCGCCAACCGGGCAGACGCCTTACAGCCAGATGGAAGCCAACTTCTCGATGTTTTTTGGCTTGGCCTTGCAGCTTTATCAGTCGACTTTGATCTCCGACCAATCGCCGTTCGACTTGAGTCCGCTCAACGCGCAATTGCGGCCGACCTGGACCAACGTGAACGGTGCCACGCCCGCCGAGACGACCGCGTTGCGCGCGTCCCTGACGAGAGGTAATGGCGTGTTTTTCAATAACCATTGCAATCTGTGCCATACCGGGCCGACCATGAGTTTGGCGGCGTTGGCGTCTAGCGCGGCCTTGTTGACGCCGACCGAAGGTAAAACCTTTGGGCCGGACGCGACGCCTATCGCTTACGGTCCGAACGCCTTTGGACCCAACAACGCGGTCAGATACGCAGGGTTGACACGTTATGTCAACGTGGTAACGCGCGATTACGCCGCCAACACCACGCCGACGTTGATGGATTTGGGTTTTGTTAACACCGGCGTTGCCGATCCCGACGATGATCCCGGTGTCGGCGGCGTCGATGATTTCGGGAATCCGCTGTCGTTTAGCGCGCAATACGTCAATTACGTATTGGGTGAGACGGCAGGGGTTAAAGATGCCGTGGTTACAACCACTCGGGCTTGCGATTTTCTCGCCGGATTCGCGGTGAATACCAGTTATGTGTCTCCAAGCTATTTCACGACCGTTGATGACCTGATCGCCGACGGCAGCAAGGAAGGCGTGTTACGAAACGTCAATTGCGCAGACCCCGCGTGGGCCTACTTGCCGTCGGTGGCGGCGGCTCGGGCGGCGGTTGGCGGTCCTAAATTAGCTGTGGCTACCTACGCCGCGTTCAAAGTGCCGACTCTTAGGAATATCGAATTGACCGGTCCGTATATGCATAACGGCGGCATGGCGACACTGGAGCAGGTGATCGAGTTTTACACGCGACACGGCAACTTTTATAACGACAACTTGCACGAACAAATCAATACGATTGCATCGGACTTGAACACGGCTACCAATCGCGCGGATTTGATCGCTTTCTTGAAATCCTTCACCGACGAGAGGGTGCGATACCAAAAAGCGCCGTTCGATCATCCGGAGGTGGTGGTGCCGAACGGTCATGTTGGCGATGCGGGCCTTGTAACGGCCGGCAATCCATTGTTGGCGAATTTCGCGAAGGATGAGGTCATGGTCGTCCCGGCGGTTGGGGCGAGCGGATCGACCGAGCCGACCTTGCGCTTCGATCAGTTATTAGCGCAATAAAAATAGCCGGCCGCCGCCAGTGTAAATTGGGCCGGCGGCTAGGGAATAGTGAATTGGCAGCGGGTCTCGGTCGTCTTGACGATCCGTCTAAATAGGGTTCTAACAATGAAAATAGCGAATAAATACAGTCCGATTCCTTGGGTTGCCGTCGCGGTCGGGTTGTGCGGGGCGCAACCCGTCATGGCGGCCGCCACTCAAAACGCATCGGCGAATTTGAGTTACTCGGTGGCGAGCATCGTGAATCTGACCAATCCGGGAGATTTATCGGGTTTACAAATTGCGGGTTCGTTTCAACAGATCGATACGCCGGTGTATGATGGCGGCGATTACTCATGGTCCGATATCGTTGGAGACGGAAGTGTTAGCGCACAGAATCCAGGCTTGAGTGCTGCCGGTGCATTTTCTTACCGTTTTGCGGTGGACACCAGTTTGAACAGCGGAGCACTCAATTCCCATCATTTGGGCTGGTATGGGCTGGAGTTTACGAATCTCGGCAGCGATGTGTATTCGATCAGCGTGAGACTGGATTACGACTTGCAGGTTGCCGTTACCGGTGAAAACGGTACCGGTTCGGTGAGTGTCGATTATTTTAGTTCGGACGGGCAAACGCTAGCGGGATATGAGAGAGCGGACGCGTGGCTCGGCGCGCCGATCGCGGCGAGTATCGGCCAATCCGACGTCTTCAATTTCGAATTGGCGGCGGGCGAAGCTCAGGGGCTGTTCGCGGATGTTGTGATCGAAAGTCATTTGGAAGCGTCGCCAGTCCCGCTACCGGCGGCGGCATGGTCTTTTCTGGCCGGTTTGATGGGGCTTCTCGGAATCAAAAAACGCCGTTCCGAACATGGGGCGGCGCGGATCAGTCCCGATAACAGGGTTGCGCAATCCTGTCACATTCAATAGCCGAACTCGGTTAAAGGGTGCGGATTGGAATCGCTTACCGCCCGGTCTTGGCAAATTTTCAGGAACCAAGTGAGTCGGCTGTGTCAGCAGGATACGCAAGGAGTGCGTTAAATGCCCTAATAGATGCGGTATTTAACACAGTTTAGATTTGCTCGGGTGTTGTCGGGCCGGAATTCTCTAGCGGTGTTGTTGGCTTGCTATTTGCTTTAGTTTTAGGACTGGGTTGCTTACGTCCTTACTTGCAAGAATCGTTGAAATTTATCAATCCTTCAGTGGAGAACACATGAAAAATAAAATTTTTTACAAATCGAATGCCAAATCGGCATCTAAATTGGGTCTGGGCATTGCGCTGGCGCTGGCTGGCGTGGCTCAGCAAGCTCAAGCGCATGTCGAGTATTACGATCTCAATCAGGGGGCGCAGATTGGCGATCTGACGGCGGCCGGTAAGGTGCTTTCAACCGCGCAATACGGTGGCACGCCGGCGGCGGTATTGGCGTTGGGCGGTGCTGGGCTTACCCCGGCGCAGCGTTCCGCTAATGGTATTGGCTCCGCGCTTAGCGGCCAAAGCGACCGTCCCCTGAACGACCCTTCTCAATGGAATGCGGCTAATCAGGCCTATACCGGGGTTGGCAGCTTTACCAACGTCAATTATTCATCCGCTGCTAGTTCGGCGACGGTAGATGTGGACGATGTGACGTCTTATGGTTGGTACAACGGTACGACGGCGCTGCTCGGCGATAGTCACAAAGTCGACTTTTTTAACTTCCGCCTGGATCAGGAATCGAAGGTGACGATTTCCTGGACTGTCGATGATGGTACCGGTAACTACATCGATTCGGCCTTTACCTTATATAACGGTGTACTGAACTACCAAGCGCACGACGATGCCAATGAGAAGTTGAATCCGAAGACCGGTTTGGCAAATAGCACCAAGGTTCAGGACGCTCTCGACTCGGCGAATGCGCCGGTCGATGCTCAGGGTATCGCTTCTTCATTTCGCGATACCAGTTTCGCGACGATGGGGGCTACCAACTATGTCGGTCAATTCAATGCCTTGGCGAACTGGGGGCAAGCTAATGTCTCGGGCGACTGGGGTAATATCGAGTTTCGACAAGCCGTGAACGACAATAACCCGGCTGGCGGTGCCGGTACTTCCGCCAGCGAGACTATAGAGACTCTGACCTTAATTCTGGGTGCCGGCAATTACACAATTGGGGCTTCCGGCGCGGTGAATCCAGCCGATTTTAGTCTGTCAAATCTGCATGGTCATTTGGAGTTCTCGGCTGTTGCTACCGCAGCCGCCGTGCCGGTGCCGGGTGCTGTTTGGTTGTTCGGTACTGTCTTGGCTGGATTCGTGGGTTTGAATCGCCGCAAAGTATTATTTGCCTAAATTTCCGACTCGGAAAGCTCGATATGTAACCGATGAATAAAAGACACAAGGATGTGTTATCGGTTGTGAACGGCCCGAAAGGGCCGTTTTTTTTGCCTATGAAAGCTGTTCTTGAGCGGGAGCTTGTCGAGGAAGGAAAGTTGTGCGATTTGCCGATATTATTATTGTAAATAACATAGTTTAATTATTTTACCTGTGTCTTCCCCAGGCTCTATGCGGGAAAAATGCATGGCATACGACTTGCATCCGTACAGGCTAGCTTAGCCGACGAAGTATAGAAAAGATTTTTGGATTGGCTATTGTGTTGTCGGACGATTGATGAAAGTTGGTTTTCATCGGCACGGACGTTGGATCTTTTTACTTGGGGGATTTATGTTGAATATGAATAGGTTTAATTGGGCGGCGCTAGCTGTCGTGTCGCTGTGCGGTTTGTCCGGACAGGCGCAGGCGCATGTCGATTACGCGGATTTAAGCGATCCGATTTCGTCGCCGGGTGGCATCAATGGTGGAACGTTTACCAATTTCGGTTGGCATAACGGTACCGAGGCGGTGTTGGGCGATAGTCATTCGTTGGCCGGCGGGACATTTTTTAAATTTCATCTGGACCAATCTTCGTTAGTGACCATCACTTTTAGCGATATCAGTGGAACAGATGCGTTGAATCCGGCATTCAGTTTGTATTCGGGGCTTTTCGCGGCTGAAGCGCACGACGATACGACGGTAGACCCGTTGAACCCTAAAGTATTGGTTTCCACACCAACGCCGCATGTCGTCAAGTTGGCTTCGCCGGTGGATAACGGGGTGTTGTCGCCGTTTCGCGATACCGAGCACGTCGAATATCGCGGCCAGTTCGATGCGCTGGATTCCTGGAGCATGGCCAATAACAGCGGCGAATGGGCGGTGATTCAATATCTGACTCACGTGGGTCCTGCGGGAGGCAATTCGGTGTCGCTGGTGAATTATCTGTTGGGCGCCGGCGATTATACGATCGCGGCCGGCGGCGGAACGGTTTATGACGCTGCAACCGCGCTGGAGGGTTTGGACGGCCAGATTTCCTTAAGCGTGACGGCGGTGCCTTTGCCGGCGGCAGTATGGTTGTTCGCTCCGGTCTTGGCGGGTTTGACGGCAACGGCAAGGAAACGCAATAGCGCCAAAGGTTGACTTTCGTTTTGGGAAATGAGGAGAAAACAGGACGTTTTGCCAGGGATGGTTCGCCACATTCGCCGCGAGGCGAAGCCGGAAAGCCACGGGTCCTCTTAGGGGGAAGGGACGGCCGGGTTGCAATCGATGTAAGGGACGGATTTGGGGTTCACTGCGAATTCAAGGTCTGTCAGAGGGATAATAATTATTACGGTAAAAATAACTATGAAAAAAATGACTTTAAAAGCTTCGGTTTTAACGTTAGTTGGCGGTATGGCATTAATGTCCGGTCAAGCGATGGCGCACGTGGGTTACGGTTCCGCTTTGTACTGGGGCGCGGGCACTTACGATCCGTTGACAGGTAACACCCAAGGCGCGACAAGTACCTATGGCGCTGCGGCAAACTTTACACCCACCGTATCCAGCAACGGCGGTTATCTGGCCGGTTTGAACCCGGATTCCTTGGGTAATACTCACGACATCCGCTTCCGTTATTTCATTCTGGAAAAAGACGCGAATGTTAGCTTCACCATTACCGGTACAACCAATGCCAATGGTGCAAGCACCTTGAACCCAGGCTTCTCGTTGTACAACGGCGTGGTTCCAGCTTCCTCGCACGACGGCGTGGGCGATGTCGCTTCAACCGCGGCTGATCCCGATACCGCCGCCTATTTGGCGGGAGCGCCTGATTTTGCTTCTTGGTCGCCGTTCGCGGGTGTCAATGACGTTCGCGGTGGCGCGGCGGCCGGCACAGCCGCTAACCCTACCGGTTTGTGGGGCGTGTTCGATACCAACGGCAGTATTACCACAGGCAACAATGGCACTGCCGGCGCGACCGATACCCATGGCCCGAACTATTTGGGTAATTTAGATACTGCTAAGATCGCAACGATTACCTATACCGGCAAATCGGGTGCGGACGCCGCGGCGGGTTCCAGCTTCACCAACTCATCAGGCGGAACTACTGGCGTTTTAGCGGCCGACGGTACGGTGGATAACAGCGTGTCTTGGAATGGCTTTTTGCACGCCGGCGTCTATACCCTGGCAATCGGCGGCGCCAATGTCGCGGATTACACCCAGTTGTTCAACGACATCGTCAACGGCGGCGCCACCGCCGGTAGCCAGTACGCGGCAGCCTACACAGCCGACCGTTTGGCCCGCGGTTTGACTATCAGCAACTTCAGCGTAACCACCGTTCCGGTTCCTGGTGCGGTTTGGTTGTTCGGTAGCGCATTGATGGGTTTCCTGGGCATGAAACGCCGCGCGCGTAGCGCTTAATTCAAGGAAGGTTATCGGCTTGCTTCGATAACGCATTGGCGGGATGCCAACCATTCGCGAGCGCTCGCCCCAGGGATTGGGGCAAGCGCTCGTTTTTGTTTTGATGCCATCGGGCCGGTTTGTGACGCTTAAGGATGCCGCTTTAAATGATATTCGATGGCCGAGGCGTTTTTCTTTAGTCGCCGGCATACTGTCGATTCGATGCCGGCAACGGACGATTTGGTTTTTCGCGCTTATAATGCCCGGCCCGATTACCGATCGAGTACTTGTTAGGACGTTCGCGGCGATCAATAGGTTTTTACTTCTTACTCAAAGTTTGGTCAGTCATGTCTGAAAACGGTTTAACCGATTCTAAAGCGCGGAGCGGCGCATTGAGCACCGCCGCGTTGTTTGCCCTGGTGACGCTTAGCGGCGGCGCGGTGATGATATTGGAACTGCTGGGTACGCGCATTATCGCGCCGTTTTATGGGGTCAGTTTATACGTTTGGACCGCACTGATTTCGGTGACGATGATCGCGTTGGCGATCGGGTATTACCTGGGCGGCTATTTGTCCGATCATTATCCGGCCTTGCGGCTGGCGCATATTTTGGCGCTGGCTTCGGTAACAACGGCGCTGATTCCGTTTCTCGGCGGTCCGGTAATGACGTGGACTAATCCGCTGGGAATACGCGGCGGCGCGTTTGTCAGTGCGTTGTTATTGTTTACGCTGCCGCTGACTTCGTTGGCGATGGTCGGGCCTTACGTTATCAAAATGGCCACTCGCGACTTGCGGGGTGTAGGCCGGGCAGTCGGTTCGGTGTATGCGGTCAGCACCGTCGGCAGCGTGATCGGCACTCTGTTGCTGGCTTTCTATTTATTGCCGGAATTCGGTACCCGCGCGATCGTGTTCAGCTTGAGTCTGGCGTTATTAGTGGTGGTGATCGGTTTACTGGTTTTCGACAGGCCGGCGCCGTCAACGGGTGGGGCGACGTTTTCGGTGGTATTGGTGGCCGCGCTGACTTGTACGTTGGCGGCGAACGGCTATGCCAAGACCGTCAAATCGGTCGGCGGATTTAAAGTGTTGCACGAACAGGAAAGCATCTACGGCTGGGTTAGAGTCGTCGACGACGAGCGCAAGGGCTTTCGCTTGCTGTTGTCCGATTCTTCGGTGCTGAGTGCGGTCGAAAAAGCCCAAGGTCGCAGTTTGCTGGGGTATCAGGTGATATTGGGTTTGGTGCCGCCGTTGTTCAGACCCGAGGCCAATCAAGCCTTGCTGATCGGTTTGGGCGGCGGCCATGTTGCTCGCGATTTAAAAGCTAAGGGGCTGACGACGGATACGATAGAAATCGATCCGGTAGTCGCGGATGCCGCGAAGCAGTATTTCAATTTTCAGCCGACCGGCGAATTTTTGGTGGGCGATGCGCGTTACGAAGTCAAAAAGCTCAATAAGCGCTACGACTTCATCATCCACGACTGTTTTACCGGCGGTTCAGAGCCGACACATATGCTGACGGTAGAGATGTTGAGCGGCTTGAGAGCGATGTTGAACGAGCAGGGTATTCTGGCGCTGAACTACGTCGGCTTCACGCAAGGCGAAGGCGCGAACGCGGTGACCTCGGTTTATAAAACGTTGGCCAGTCTGTTCCCGAATATTCGCGTTTTCACCACCGAAAAAGGCGAATTCACCGATTTTATTTTTCTGGCCTCTCGTGGGGGCATCGAATTCGATCGCAATAAGCCGGAACTCGCTCGGCCGATTCAATGGTTGTCGGAGCACGAATATGCGATGACCGATGCCGACAGTATTCTGATTACCGACGATTATAATCCGATGGAAAGCATGCAGGTCAGGAAGGCCGAGAGCTACCGGAAAATTTTCATGGAACGAATCGCACCCGAATTATTGTTGCTTTAATACCGAATAACCGTTTGATCTCGCCGAATCGTCCGCAGGAATGACGCTTCGATAGCATAAAGTAAGCTTGGCCGTGGTGACTATGAATCGATTTTTGACTGGTAAAGTTTGGTTTCGCTTAATCTGGCTCGCTGTGTTTTTGATGGTGGGGCCCGTGAAGAACTGTTGGGCCGTTCTGTCCGCCAGTGCGGGTTCGAATCAGACCGTGCTCTACAACGCGACCGTCACGCTGAGCGGCAGCGCATCGGATGTGACCAAGGCCGTCAAGCGCTGGCAATGGCGGCAGATCAGCGGCAAGAAAGTCAAGTTGCGTAACGCCAATCGCGCGTCCGCTAGTTTCGTTAGTCCGTCGGTTACCGGGACGCTGAAATTCATGTTGACCGTCACCGACAAAGCCAAGCCCAAGGCGTACGCGGTCGTCAGCGTCACGGTCGTGCCGAATGCGCCGGGTTTGACCCTGGTTTCGCAAAATTTTAACGCCAATCAGGCGATAGCCGCCGGTCAGACCCAGGTGTTGACTTGGAGCGTGCGCAACGACAGCGGCTACACCTTGTGCGCGAGGGAAGGCGGCATCAGTTCTTGTAAAATTGCGTTGGTCGCTGGGAATGGCACCGGTGGTCTGACCTATACAACAATTCAGCCGGAGAGTACCGATGATTGGGCGAACGGCGTTACCAAGGACTTTTCGGTGAGCGCGATAGCCCCGGCGACGATACCGGCCGGTAGCTATCAACAGGCTTGGACCTTCAGTTACGACAGCGGCCAGAGTTTACCGATCACCGGCAACGACAGCGGATTGTCAGCGCAACTTTCGGTGGCGCCCATCGTCAGCGTTTCGTTGCTGAGCGCGTATTACGGTAGCGACGCGTCAGACACTTACCATGCCGGCGATTCGATCACTCAAGGCACGTCTAAGGTGCTGAATTGGGTTGTGAAAAATAATAGCAACACCTCGCTCGACAGCGTCGTGCTCGCGGCGGGTGCCGCGACCGGCAACTTGCAGGTCGCGGCGATCTCGCCGGCGTCGGTCGCCAGTTGGGCGAGCGGCGAAAGTAAGACCTTTTCGGTGACGGTGACCGCTCCCGCCGACGATTTAGGCGGAAGTCATGCGTTAAACTGGAATTTGAGTTACGGCGGCGGTACAGCGTTGACGTTGGATAATAGTCAGCAAATCGGTTTCAGTTTGCAAACGCCAAATCCGAATATCCATTTGGTGTTGGTGCGTCGTTATTTCGAAAACAACGCCGCAGTGGTCGATGGTAGCCAGATCGCTCAGGGGGGCGGGCGTACCGTGAAATGGGATATCCGCAACGACAGCAGCGTCGTGTTGAACAATGTAAGCTTGTCGCCAGGTTCAGCGACCGGCAATTTGACGATAGGCGCCATTTCGCCCACGGTGGCCAATACTTGGGGGATAGGCGAAACCAAAACCTTCTCGGTCGCCGTTTCCGCCGGTGTCGGCGTGTTGTCGGGCCGTCACGGCAAGGCATGGAGTCTGGCTCTTGATGGCAATCCGCTAAATTTGGACGGCAATCAGACCGTGGGCTTTAGTCTGACGACCGCGCCGTTGTCTTGCGAGGTCAGCGCCAGCCCAAGCCTGGTCGGTTTGACCAAATTGAATACGAACGGCGTGGCGGCGATTGCCAGTAGCGCCAGTTGGTCTTGCGTCAAGGATAACAGCAGCGGCCTGATTTGGGAGGTAAAAAGCGATGATGGTGGATTACGCGACAAGGATAACGTGTACACCTGGAGCGAAGCCCAGGCCTATGTGCAATCGGTGAACGCCCAAGGTTTGTGCGGTGGCTTCGATTGGCGCTTGCCGACCGCCGAGGAATTGCTCAGCCTAGTCGGCGCCCGAACCGACGATGCATCGGCGCGGGTCACGCGCCTGATCGACTACGATTTTTATCCGAATAGCCAAACGGCGGATTATTGGTCCAATTCCGATTCGTCCGACGGCAACGCGTGGGGGGTGTCGTTCGAGGACGGCGGTTATGTCTTGAACGCCAAAACGTCCGCACATTACGTTCGCTTGGTTCGCGACGCAAATTAAACGTTAACTTTCGCTAAGGCTTGTTGGGCATTGTTGTAATTTATGAATAAGAGCTATTGTTCGTCCGTGTTGATTTTTGTGTTGGGCATCGCGCTGTCGCTAAACGCGGTTGGCGCAGAAGTAGGGCAAGCGCTACCGTCCTGCGCGGCGAGCTTTGCCGGCAAGGAACCGTTGGATTTTTCCGCCTACCGCGGCAAAGTGGTGTTGGTCGATTTTTGGGCGACTTGGTGCGGACCCTGCTTGAAGTCGATGCCGTTTTTCGATCGCTTATTCAGTCAATCTCAGCAACGAGGGTTGCAAATTGTGGCGATCAATGTCGATGAAGACACCGAACAAGCGCGGCAATTTATCGAGCAGCATCCGGTGAGCTATCCGATTGCCTTCGATGCGGAAGGCGCTTGTCCGAGTGCGTTTCAAGTCAAGGCCATGCCGTCGTCCTATCTGGTCGATAAAACCGGCAAGATTCGTTATGTACATTTGGGATTTAGGGAAGAGGATCAAACGGCGCTCTCGGAAAAGATTGCCGGTTTGTTGGCGGAGTAGTATTCATGGATAAGCAGCGGAAATTAAAGCGGGCGGCGTACCTGGCCCTAGCGTGGCTGGGCTGCCAAGCTTGTGCGGACGTGGCGCCGTGGGAACGAGGAGTGATGGCCAAGGACATTATGTCGTTGGACCCGAACCCCAATCTGAATCACATCCGCGACCATATCTTTACCAGCAGGGAAGCCGCGCAAGGCGGCCGTTCAGGATCGGGAGGCGGTTGTGGCTGCAATTAAATCCGAAAAATCCAAGGCGCTGGCGGCTCTGACGACCGCCGCGTTGAGTTTGCCGGGGCTGGATTGCGCGGCTGGCGTGCCTTCCACTCAGGCCGAGGGCAATACCGAGTACGGTTATTATCAGGAAAGCAGCGGGCGGATGAACGTCCAGATCTTTCACGCGGATGGCCTTATTCCGTTGAACGACCGCTTGGAATTCAACTTTAGCCTGGACCGCGACACCTACACCGGCGCGTCGCCGGCTTACAGTTTGCCGTCGGCGATGACCAACCAGCCGGTAGCGATCAAGACCACCGAAAACGGCAAGGACTACGCGGATGTCGTATCCGCCGCATCGGCGGTTTCGGCGGCCACCTTGTCCGGCGCGGAGAGTCTGTTACAAACTTCGTCGTTCTATCAAGAGGCCTATAACAGCATTTTGACGTCGCTGAACGACGCCGATGCGGCGATCTACGGTAATAATATTCCGCAAGATGTATTGGCCAACAATCAACAGATCGCCAGCTTGGCGGGTTTCGACGCGGCCTTAAACAATTTCATACCCGCCAACGACAAAGCCGTGCAGCGGTTTCAGACCCAGCCGCTGGAAACGCGAACCCAGCCGGTTTTAGGGCTCAAATACTATTTCGATGACACCACGCTGGGCATTACCGGCGGTCAGTCCGAAGAGCCGGACTTTCAGTCCAACTTCGGTAGCCTGAACTTCAGTCACGAATTCAACGACAAGCTGACTACGGTGTCTGGTGGGTATTCGGTTACTCGCAATGCGATTTTTCGCAATGGCGGGCATTCCCATACCCCGTCCGGTTTGGGCCTGGGCCACATTCACCCGGCCGATTGCGAAATCAGTACCTGTACGGATTATTCCAGTCTGAACGCCAACAGCCTGTTTCACGGCGTCAACTTGGCGATTTCGCACGTGCTCGACAAGAATACCTTGCTGAACTTGGCCGGCTCGTTCACGCACCAGTCCGGCTTTCTGAGTAATGCCTACAAGACGGTTTATGTGCGCGGTGAAATCACTCCAGAAGAATATTTGGCCTTGTCGAATACCGGGGCCAATTCCGCGATCGATTGGAAGGCTATCAGCAAGCTGGAAATTGTCGGCCCGGAATTGTTCAGGGAAAACCGTCCGGGTCAGCGCAATCTGTTTTCATTCTCGGGGGGCGTCAATCATTACTTTCCGGCGCTGGATGCGGCGCTGCATTTTGATTACCGCTACTACCACGACGATTGGAAAATCGACGCCCATACCTTCGAGATGAAATGGTTGCAATCGCTACCGTTCGGCATCACGGTGACGCCCAGCGTTCGTTATTACTCGCAATCGAAGGCCGATTTCTTCGCGCCGTATTACTTGGCACCGCGGGCCGACGGCTTCTATTCCAGCGATTTTCGCTTATCGGGGTTCGGCGCATTAAGCGGCGGCGTGATACTGTCCAAGCAAATCGGCAAGGCGGTTAAATTGGAAGCCGGCTTCGAATATTACCAGCGTGCCAGCGCTTTCAAGCTGGGCGGAGGCGGCGGCAGCGATTATGCGGACTACAGCTACTATCTCGCCCACGCCGGCGTCAACATCAATCTGTCGGCGCCCGGCAGTTTGCTCAGCGGCGACGGCAGTTTGATCGACAGCTTGTTTGGCGATGGCGATCCGCATGCGCATCACCACCATCATCATCACGGCGCGCCGGTGCCGGCCGGCGTGATGTTCGGTCACATGATGCCCAAGGCCGACGATGTCATGGTCGGCTATATGTATATGTACAACGGCCAAGCAGGCACCATGCTGCACGGCAGCCAGGCGGTATCCGACGCCCAAATCGTCGCGGGCGGTTGCCCCGGTTACGGTTCCGGCGTACCGGCCTTCAACGGCTGTTTGGTCAAGCCGGCGTCGATGCATATGGGCATGCATATGCTCGACATCATGTATGCGCCGACCGACTGGCTGAATTTGATGGTGATGCCGCAGCTAATGGACATGGATATGACCATGAGCGACGACCTGCGTGCCGCGAACTACACGCCGAACTCGACCTACACCGAAAAGCATTACGTCACCGATACCAGTTCGTTTTATGCCGGCATGCATCACACCGTGTTCGATCTGGGCGATACCTCGCTGATCGCGCTGGTCAAGCTGTTCGACGACACGGCCCACCATCTGCACGCCGGTATCGGCGTTAGCGCGCCGACCGGCAATGTCGCGATTCCGCATACGACGCTGAGCACGGTCAACGTGCCGGACAGCCTGGGGGCGGATCATTTCTATCAAGCCAATATCAAGGTCTTGCAAGATTACGGCATGCAATCGGGCAGCGGTACTTGGGATTTCAAACCGACGCTGACCTACACCGGCGAGCACGACGACGTGTTCTGGGGCGCTCAATTTAGCGCGGTCAAACGCTTGCAGGATAAAAACAAATCGGGTTATGCGCTCGGCGATACCTATCAGGGTTCGACTTGGGCCGGCTACAAAGTCACGCCTTGGCTGTCCGGTACGGTACGAGGCGTTTACACCCAACAGAACAAGCTGAAGGGCGATTTATACCAATTGAATCCGACCGCTTTGCTGCAAGGCCAGACTACGCAACTGGCGCATAATCTGACCTCCACCGTCGATTACCCGCAAAATTCCGGCGGCCATTACTGGGACATCGGTTTGGGGCTTCAGGTGGCTGTGCCGGGCGGCAAATTCGCCGGGCATACCTTCAGTTTGGAATGGCTGCAGCCGATTCAGGATTATGTCAACGGTTATCAGCTGGAGCGCACCGGTGCGTTTTCGGCGCGCTGGAACTATATGTTTTGAGGCAGTGGCTGGCCGATCGAATGCCGGCCCGAGCGGGCTGTTTGCAAGTAAACGATGATGAAGCAAGAACGGAGAATACCGTGTTAGATTCCGATGGCAGACAAAGGCAGCATCGCGGATGCGCCAACGTATCTCGAATTTTGTTGGGTTTGTGGCTTGGCGCGAGCGGATCGTTGACGCCGGCGCTTGCGCATGTCGAGTACTACGATTTGAATCAAGGGGCGCAAATCGGCGACTTAACGGTGGCCGGCAAGACCCAGTCCACGGCGCAATACGGCGCGAATCCATCCGTCACCGGACCGGGGGTGACCTTGAATACGACCTCCGGTCGGCCGCTAAACGATCCGGCTTACTGGAACGGCACCTACCAGTCTTACACCGGTGTCGGTACCTTCAGTAACGTGCATTACGATGCGGATCTTAGCAGCGCGACCGTCGATGTCGACGATGTTACCGACTGGGGCTGGGGCGACGGTACCCATAGTTTGGCGACCGGGCCTATCGGCACCTTGGGCGATACTCATAAGGTAGATTTCTTTAATTTTCGGCTGGCCAAGGCGTCGTTGGTCACGATCACCTGGAATGTCGACGACAGTACCGGAAACTATATCGACAACGGTTTTAGCGTGTTTCGCGGCGTGATGAATTACCAAACTCACGACGACTCCAGCGAACGCTTAAATCCGACGACGTTCGGCGTCGGCAAGGTGCAAAGCGCGCTGGATACCGGTACCGTTCGGGATGCGCAGGGAATCGCCTCTGCCTACCGGAATACCACCGCATCCGGTCCCGGCAACTACGTCGGCCAATTCAACGCGCTCGACAATTGGGGCTGCGGCAACCAAGCGGGTAATTGGAGCGCGGTGTCCTTTGTCGCGGCGGTCAATTCGCATAATCCAGCCGATGGCTTCTCCAATAATCCCAACGACACCTTGGAAAGTTTGACCATTAAACTGGCGCCAGGCAATTACATCATTGCCGCGTCCGGCGCGCTCGGTGCCCAAGGTTACGGCACTAATCCGGGTACGTTTAACCTATCGAATTTGCACGGACATTTGACGTTCCAAGCCACCGCGATCGAGGCTTGCCAATAATAAGTCGCTAAACGGAGTCGGCGCGGCGGCCAGCGTTTAGACGACCCGATCCGGCGGTTCGGCTCCCGCGAAAAACGCCTGCAGATTGCGCAGCACTTTTTCCCCCATCGCCGTTCGCGTTGAGATCGTCGCGCTACCCAGATGCGGCAGCAGCGTGACATTGTCCAGCTTCAAGAAGCCGGGATCCAGATGCGGTTCGTTTTCGTAGACATCCAGGCCGGCGCCGGCGATGCGTTTTTCGGTCAGCGCGTCGATTAAGGCGCGACTATCGACCACGTCGCCGCGCGCGGTATTGATCAAATGCGCCGTTGGCTTCATCTGTCGCAAACGTTCGGCATTCATCAAATGACGGGTCTGATTGCCGCCGGGGCAATGCAAGGAGACGTAATCGCAGCGCGGCAGCAGCTCGTCGATGCTGGCGCAACGTTCCGCATGCAGATCGTCGACCACTTCGGGATCGGCCGGAGTGGGTTTGACATAGAGAATTTTCATCCCGAAGCCGTGGTGCGCCTTGCGGGCCATCGCTTGAGCGATACGGCCGAAGCCGATCAGGCCCAACGTGGCGCCGGTGACGTCGCTACTCATCATTTGGGTCGGACACCAGCCGCTCCATAGTCCGCTCCGTACCAGCCGGTCGCCCTCGGCGCCGCGCCGCGCCGACATCAGTAGCAAAGTCATTGCGATATCCGCGGTAGCTTCGGTTAAAACGCCCGGCGTGTTGGTGACGACCAAGCCGTTGGCGCGGGCGGCATCGATGTCGATATGGTTGTAGCCGACGCCGAAGTTGGCGATGATTTTGCAACGCCGGTTGGCGGCATTCAGAATGTCGGACCCGAGGGTGTCGCAGACACTGGGACAAATCGCGTCGTATGTTTGCATGGCGCCACGGAATGCGTCGGTATCCAAAGGCCGGTCCTCGGGGTTCAGCGTCGCGTCGTATAGACTGAGCAACTTCGCTTCGACGCCGGCCGGCCAGCGGCGGCTAATCAATACCTTGGGCTTGGGCATGTGGGACACCTTGAGTTTACTGGAGAAGTCTCAAGTATAACCTCGGTCGGTCCGGCTGACGAAGCCCGCGGAGCTTGAGTTAGCTTTAACAGGTGCTTAGAAACCCGCAAACCTGGGTGTTATGGCCATTACCTATCATTAGTCGCCATTGCCCCGCGCTCCGCGCATTCGGGGGCTACAGGAAGCTTAACGGCTGCGCGAAGTTTGGTAGCGCCTGCGCTGTAAGGCCAGGCAGCCCAGCAAGCTCCCTAAACCGAACCAGGCGGTAGCAATCGGCAAATTGGGTAGAGCGGCCAGTCGGCTTTGGCGAGGCGGGTTCGCCGACTCGGCTATCGTCAGGCGGTAACTGAAATCCGGGAGTAAGGCCCAGGCACCGCTGCTGATGGCCGGGTAATCGAACCAATCGACTTCGAAGGACCGACCGGTTGCGCCGGCGGGAACGCCGGTTCGCGCGGACGATTTCGGCAAGTATGACACCGAGTCTTCGCCGCGGCAGGCCGAGGATGCGCAGAAGGCAGTCCAGCCGCTGGACTTTGCTTGCCATGCCGATTGGTCTGGCAGGTGTACGGTGTCGGCGAATTCCGGCGCGAACGCGCTGTGCTGGGAATCGGCGCGGGACTGGGTAATCGCGGGTGTAACGACGAACAGCATTATCAATAACTGCTTGAGTTTCATGGCATGCTCCTGTTTTACGTTGCAAAGCATCAAGCAATTCAGGTGCCAGTTTTATAAGTTATTGATTGTTATCAGTATCGCGTGTCGGCTGAGCTGGCGCCAGTCCGGCAGTGGGTTGTACTTTGGTGCAGTGTTGTCGCGTTTTGGTGCCGGTTGCGACATTCCGCAACCGGCAACATAGCCTGACCATGTTAACAACCTGGGCGGCGATTCGGTCGCCCAGGCGTGGCCGGCTTATTTGGCGGTCGAGCGATAATACTCGACGGCGGCCGCGACGCCGCTACCGGCCTTGATATCGAAACCGTTGTCCAGCATCGCCATTTCCACACCGGCAATCGCCCCGAGCAAGGATACGTCGTTCATGTCGCCGACGTGGCCGATGCGGAATACTTTACCGGCGACTTCGTTCAAACCGGCGCCCAGCGAAATATTGTATTTGCTGTAAGCGGTGCTGATCACGTGGCGGGCGTCTTTATCGGCCGGTACCACGATGGCGGTGACGGTATCCGAAGCCCAGCCTGCTTGGGCGCAAGTTTGCAAGCCCCAGGCCGCCACGGCGCGGCGCACGCCTTCGCCCAAGCGGTAGTGGCGGGCGTAAACGTTCTCCATGCCTTCTTCCAGCAACAATTCCAGCGCTTTACGCAAACCGTACAACATCGGCGTGGACGGGGTGTAAGGGGTGTAGCCGTCCTTGTTGGAGGCCGCCATGTCTTTCAGCGAAAAGAACGAGCGAGGGAAGTTGCTGTTGTCGATCGCCGCCAGGGCTTTTTGGCTAAAGCCCAAAATCGCCAAACCCGCCGGCAGCATAAAGCCTTTTTGCGAACCGGCGATGCTGGCGTCCACGCCCCATTCGTCTTGGCGGAAATCGATGCTGCCGATGGCGCTGACACCGTCCGAGAACAGCAGGGCAGGGTGGCCGGCCGCGTCCAGCGCTTTGCGCACGCCGGGGATGTCGCTGGTGACGCCGGTCGAGGTTTCGTTATGCGTCGCCAACACGGCTTTGATCTCGTGGTTTTTGTCGTCTTTCAGGCGCACTTCCAGGTGGTCCAAAGGAATGCCCTTGCCCCATTCGACTTGCTGGATTTCCACGTCGAAGCCCAATTTGCGCGCGGCTTCCGCCCACAAATGGCCGAATTGGCCGAAGCGGTAAATCAATACTTTGTCGCCCTGGTTCAAGCAGTTGGTCATTGCCACTTCCCAGCCGGCGGTACCGGTGGCCGGGAACACGAAGCATTGGCCGGTTTCGGTGCGGAACACTTTTTTCAGGTCTTCCAGAATCGGCGCCAGCAGCTTGGGGAAGATCGGCGAGCGGTGGTCTTCCATCGGCACGTGCATCGCGCTCAAGATTTCGTGTGGGGTATTGGTTGGACCTGGGACAAAAAGGTGATTGCGACCCGCCATCTGCTGACTCCTTAAAGGGATTGATTGTTTCGTGAAAAATCGCCGGATAGTGCCACAGAAGCGGGTTTTGAGCAAGTCTCTACGCAAGGAACGGTCTAGTTTCCAGACTTGGCTTCGGCTTCGTTCCCGCTCTTCTCAACGCCCGTAGCCGATGAGAGATTTTAAGGCGCGATTCGATAAAATCGGCGCTAGACCATACTTCTACCGAAGGAAAAACCGGCGTTTGGCGCCCGGCTGAAGCAGGCTAAGCGGCGGCTCTAGCCGCGAACGCCACCCTCCAATTCCGCCCGCAGTTGGGCCTGATTTAGCTCGCGCTCGGACTGCGACACCACGATGGTTGCCACGGCGTTGCCGATCAGATTGGTCAAGGCGCGGGCTTCCGACATAAAGCGGTCTATGCCCAAGATCAGCGACAAGGCGGCCACCGGTACCGCCGGCACCACCGCCAGCGTCGCGGCCAGCGTAATGAAGCCGGCGCCGGTCACGCCGGAGGCGCCTTTGCTCGTCAACATCGCCACCAACAACAAGGTCAATTGCTGAGACAAGCTCAAATCGACATTCAACGCCTGAGCAATAAACAAGGCCGACAGGGTCAGATAAATATTGGTGCCGTCCAAATTAAAGGAATAGCCGGAAGGGACGACCAAGCCGACCACCGACCGCGAACAACCCAAGCGCTCCAGTTTATTCATCAACGGCACCAGTGCCGATTCCGACGAAGACGTTCCCAGCACCAGCAGCAACTCTTCCTTGAGGTAACGCAGCAGCTTGAAGATGTTGAAACCGGTCAGTTTACCTATCCCGCCCAGCACCAGCACCACGAACAGCGCGCAGGTCAGATAAAAACAGCCCATCAACGCGGCCAAGGGTTTCAAGGCATCTATGCCGTATTTGCCGATGGTAAAAGCCATCGCCGCGCCCGCGCCGATCGGCGCCAACTTCATGACCACGTTCATCATCGCAAAGAATAGATGGGCGCATTCCTCGGCAAAGCGATGCACCAAACGCCCGGCTTCGCCCATTTTCTGCAGCGCCAGCCCAAACAGCACCGAGACCAGCAACACCTGCAGCAAATCGCCCGAGCCGGTGAAGGCGTCGGTAAAGGTTTTGGGGATGATGTGTAAGAAAAACTCGGCGACGGTTTGTTGACCGGCCTGCTTGGCGAAACCCGCGACCGCCGGCGCATCCAGGCTGGCCGGATCGACGTTAAAGCCCTGGCCCGGCGCCAGCACATTGGCCACTATGACACCCAAGGCCAACGCAAAGGTCGATACCACTTCGAAATACACTAGGGCTTTAAAGCCGACGCGCCCGGCTTTCTTCATGTCGCCCGCCCCGGCAATGCCCAGCACCACGGTGCAAAACACCACCGGCGCGATCAGCATTTTGATCAAGCCGATAAAACCGTCGCCGACCGGCTTCAATGCCACCGCATGCGCCGCATCGAAATGGCCGAATAATCCACCCAATACAATCGCCGCCAAGACCCAATAGTACAGCCGGGTTTGAGCGCGGTCAGCCGGCGGTAACGGATGGGATGGTGTGTCCATGGCAGGATTGAATTGGATTTATCGCGGCGATTTTAGATTGAAGGTAAAAGTCGGCCAATAGAGCCGCCCAAATTTACGCGCCTTCACTGTTTTGGTTGAGTGACCTGTCGAAGCGGTTTGACACCGATGACAGTAGTCATGACAAACCGGGGCGAAATATCGCAGATATACGACATGTCGTCTCGGTTTGATGTTGCCATAAGCCTTATCTTTCCTACAAAGATCAATTTGTCTATTTAAATTCAACTGCTTATGTATTTCAAATAAATCGGCATGGGGTTTGCGTTGTTTTTAGCAAGTGGGTCGGAAACGCCTCAACCAATGATTTAGTCAGCGGCCGGCGGGCATAAACGACACCGTCGTCATGACCTCGATTAGAGGTCGCAGTTAACAGATTAATCAAACAAATTGTGGGACTCTGCGTATGCCGATCACCTTACTGAAAGCACTCAACCTGGCCAAAGATCTCGACGATCTCGGTAATTCGTCGCCAGGGTCTTGCTATTACAGCACGAGTTCTTTCGATGAGAGCGAGGCGTTTAAGTCAGCGGGAGTACGGATTCAGATAGGCAGCGACTTGCATTCAGCGAGAAGCGAGCAGTTGGTTTTGGACGTCACGCAAATGCCCGGCATTGAGCCATCACAGACGTCGTTGAAATTTTGAATTTATTTTTGAACCCTAGGAGTAAGTAGATGAATACTGAATTAGTACGAACCGCAGTCATCGTTCCCGTTTGGAATGCCAGTCAGCACTTGGATCGGCTGTTGCCGGCACTGGCGAGCCAGTCTTTGCAACCCGATGAATGGCTGATAGTCGATAGTCACTCGACGGATGACACCGTTCAACGTTGTTTGGCGGCGGGCGCTAGAGTCGAAACGATTCCGCCGGGAACATTCAACCATGGCGGGACTCGGCGTTGGGCCAGCCACTTGGTGTCTGCGGACATACTGATCTTTATGACGCAGGATGCGATCTTGGCCGATACGGAAAGTTTGCGTAAGTTGCGGGATGCGGTGTTGTTGGATGTCAACGTGGGCGTGGCATACGGGCGGCAGTTGCCGCGCCCGGAAGCCGGCACTCTTGAAGCGCACGCCCGTTATTTCAACTACCCCGCGCGAAGCAGAACCAAGAAACTTTCCGATTCCGCCAGCTTGGGTATCAAGACTTGCTTCAGCTCCGACTCGTTCGCCGCGTACAGACGCACGGCCCTTGATGCGGTCGGCGGATTTCCACTCGACGTGATCGGCAGCGAAGACGCCTATGTTGCCGCTAAAATGCTGCTGTCCGGCTGGAGCGTTCGGTATGAAGCCGACGCTCTCGTCGTTCATTCGCACAGTTATTCTCTTTGGCAAGAGTTTCGGCGCTATTTCGATATTGGCGTGTTTTACGGCCAGGAAGACTGGATTGAGCGCCAATTTGGTAAGGCGCGCGGGGAAGGGCGGCGTTTTGTCATTTCAGAAGTTAAACACATCATGCAGTTGGGGCAAACTTGGCGCATACCCGAATGCATTTTGCGTTCCGCGCTGAAATTGTTGGGGTATCGGCTAGGCTGGATACACAAGGCCTTGCCATTGGCCCTGAAGCGGCGCATCAGCATGTTTCCTCGTTACTGGGAGTCTTTGGAATTATCATGATTTTCCAAAATCGCCACGGACTGGTATCCCGGTATTTTCCGATTCTTGCGTATCTTCTATTCATCCGGCCCCTAAAAACCGTTCGCCCCGAGCCTGTCGAAGGGCGTACTGGTCCGGGCTTAGCCGAGCTCGGCCCGAACGGAATACCAGATCAGTAGGGCCGGGTTAATAATTCTGGATTTGGCTGCTTGAGGTTCGCCCGCTAAAGCCGGTTTGCCGAGCGATGGAGGGATGGCGCAAAGGGAATTGCACGGATTCACCCTGCGGGACTGCCGACACCGGTGACGAGAATCGTAAGCACGTAGACGCGGTGAACAAAATCAACCGCATCGATCGCGTAATTCTCTAGCCGCTATCTTAGGCAAATCGATTTCATGTCCCCATTCTCGGAATAAACACCTAATTTCACGTAACGATGAAAGCTTGAATAAGGCCGGTTGCTGGTCTGTCATCGTTGCAACCTACTTCACTTTCTTGATCGATGCGGTTCGTACCGCAGCACACTTCCGGGCTGAAAGTTAAAATCGGCCAAAAGCGGCCTATCCAGGTAAATTTTTGAATGGCCGCTTAATGCTGGAAGGTGCTCGTTTAACGGCCAGAGTAACAGGTGAGAACGAAGTGAGCGTCTATGTTAACGCAGTGGTTAGGCTTTATAGTCAATTGATTTATGAGACTTTGCCTCTAGTGTTCCCTTCGCGCAGTAATACCCAGAATCTCTAGCCATCGTATTTTTTACTTCAGCAGAGGTGAAACAATACGCATGAAATGCTTCATCCCTACTACCAATTCTCAATTTACTTCTTGGCCCTATTAGAACAATTAAGTGATCATATTTTTCTGGGTCACCTACTGAAAGATTTGTTCTTTCAGGAGAATTGTGAACTTTGACTTGGACTTTCTCGCCATTGATCTTTCCGTCATAACCTGGGTGTCTACCGCTCTCCTCCAATACCAGGCCAAATTTCTTAACGCAAAGCCATTCCCCAAGATCACCTAGTACTTTATCCGAACGCACAATATTTTGATCCTGTAGCTTTGCTACAGATTCAAAATATTCACGTATTAACTTTTTCTCAGTTTCATCCATATGTATAGCCTAAAGCTTAACTCTGCGGCAATTTTTGAGTGCAGCGAAGAATTTGTCAGAAAATGGCGCTTTGCTAAAGCTTTTTACAGGTAAAAACGCAGTAACGGGGAGATTCCCACCTAGCGCCATATTTAGCTTGTATTTCATCATCAGGATAAGTTTCATCAAATCCGTCAATTGCAAATCCTGACGCCACCAGCTTATTGAAATATTCAGACAAAGGGCGGTGGTGATAGGGAACGTCACTGATGACGTTTTTTGAGTCTTTGGTAATAGTGAATGACACATTTTTTGTCATTGGCGTCATATAGTTGTACTTATCCCCAAAGAAATTCTTGTATTCGTTATAAAAGCAAGGGTGTGGAATAGTAAAAATAAAGTGGCCGTTGCACTCTAAATGTTGGCCAACCGACTTAAAGAAGCCTGTTAAGTCATCTACGACGTGAGCGACTAGGTGTGAAAAAGCAATATCGTATGACTTATCTTTTTCCAATTCGAATGAAGCGCAATTAATCAACCTAACATCTGTAAAGGACAACACATCCCGTGCTACTTCATACATACCTAAAGATGGCTCGATAGCAGTTACGGTCAACCCTAAGTTAAATAGTTCCTTGGAAAGGTGACCCGTACCTGCACCAACCTCAAGAACATTTTTCGGAGATAAGCTTCTAATAAGATTAATAATAAGAGGCCGAAAAACCTCATTAAACGTCAAATCTGAACCGGACTCTATTTGATCTCTACGTATCTTCGCAGAGTTGCACCATCTATGAGGCATTTGCTAGTTCCTTTGATTTCCTAATAATATCCTTTGCCATTGCAATTATTTGAGGGCCAGAATTATTGTCAAATATGGTTATCTCATGATCAGGATGAACGCCTCGCGCGATGGCAAGTTTTTCTGCTCCACTACGATCACCATTGACTAAAGTAAACCTTGCTTCTGGTGAGGCAATTTCTTTAGTGACGATAAAAGACGCACCTTTAAGATTTGTCTTTAGTATTTCTGAAACTTCATTGGGGGTAATAATTTCGATACGAGTTCCTTTCTCAATCTTGGATTGAAGAATAGAAATCAGCTTATCGTTTCCTGCTAGCCATGAAACTCTATTACTTACAACTGTCGCACTTGTTCCAGCAGAAATGAAATCTTCCATGAACTTGAGCGTGTCTTTTGGTTCCTTATCAGTTTGTGTATCAGGAAGATACTTTATTCCTTTTTTTGCAAGCATCAGGATTACGGCAATTACTTCAATAATTACAGAGCTAATTAGTAGTTCTAAATATTGGAGTTCTTTGGATTCTGAAAAAAACCAAGCATAGCCAATTCCTGCCAGGGTCATGGCTGCGGTTAATCCAGTAATCCATAAAAATAGGTATAGTGTATGTTTTACTAAATTCTGCATTTACATCCTTTGATGATATTAGTAACCGACGCTGCTTAAACTCTATCGCGAAGTTCAGCGGCGAAGCTTTGGTGAAATCGGCTGGAGCATTGGGTTAGCCATTCTTCTTTGCAATTATTTGCTTCAATGGGGAATTGCTCGGATACAACACCTTGGCACAAGGTATATCTGACGATGCTGGATCCAAGTGCGAGTCTTGATCATCAAAAAATATGTGTGGCTTAAAAGACTTTAGAAATCTACTTTTTTGCAATCCACCAAGAAAGAATGCCATATCAACGTAAACATCCCATTCTCTAAGAGTTTTAACGACTCGCATTTCAGCAGGGCTGTTTCTTGCAGTAATAATTGCAAGCTTAACTGGGGAATACTCTTTTCTTCCTGGCAACCTTTCCTTCATTTTTGAAAGTTTTTTAAGTAATTTGGCATGAGGCCCTTCTGGTAAAGGAGTATCCTGTTCTAAATCTTCATTTTCATGAAATGCGGACAATCCCTTTATCTGATTTACAATTTCGCTAGCCTCACTAAATATTACGGCATCAGCGTCAAAAGCAAATCTCACTTGCTCTTGATCGTCTGGTAAATGTTCATTTGTTGTAGGTGGGGCTTTTACAATTGCAGCAGCACATACTCCACTATCAATAACACGCTGTGCATCTGTCTCGCTTGTAGTTAAAAACAAGTCCACATAAAAACTTTCTAAGTAATCTACATTTGATTCGCCAGCAGTAAATGCCGACCTAGATATTTTCAATCCTCTGTTCCGTATCTCACGAAGTACCCTGAAACCTGTTTCCGGGCTATTCCTTGACATCACAACTACCTCAACAATTGGTGGCTCCCCATCTTTTTTGTACTTGTTCAAGTTTAACAGTGCCTTTACAAGCGGCATTCCTGTGCCGTCGCTAAGAGCGGTCGATTCATTTTGGAGCATGTAGCTTCTATATTCTTCCATTGCCGTATCTGGATCATGGTCAATTTTCTCCCTAAAAATTCTATCGGCCTCAGAAAGATCAAATAGAGCTGTAGCAGAAATTCCAATCACCAATGATTCAGATAAGTCTATGGGCATATAGTAACTCTTAGTGTCTAATAGGGAAGTCGATAGTTTCTGTATATTATCGGAGCTAAGTATATATGACTGGGAAACATCAAATTGCGGTCATTGAATCAGAATGAACGATAGACCGCAATGGGTCGTAAGCCGCCCGCTAACTTTCCAAACGCAACGAGCCGCGAGCATAGCGCATGGAAAAATGCCTACGCGAAGTCGTTAGCGGCTATTCTATGCTGTTTCCAATTTATAGACTATTCTTTCGAACGCTCAAAGAGGGCGCGCGTTTGCTAATCCACTAGCTTTTCTGCATAAGTTAGCTCGCTGGCGAGCGAATAGGCGCGCATCTCAACGCGGCTGGCGGTAAGCCTCTTTGCTTGCCCGTCCCGGAACGGTTTTTACACGTGTTTCCAACGTTGGGGGAAAACCGCTGCAGGCTACGGCTGGCAAGGCTTCCGGCGATTCTGGTTTCACGGGGCTGTAGAATCACGACACGGAAGCCTGGAAGGATGTCACGGAACGTTCGAAGGACGTCACGGAAGCCTGGAGGCACGTCACGGAGCGCTGGAAGGATGTCACGGAACCGTGGAAGCACGTCACTGGAAAGCGGAAGGACGTGTTTCCAACATAAAAACACGGCACGGAAACGCCGATACCCTCGTCGCGGGCGTTGCCGGTGGCGAAACTGGAGTAGGTGGGCGGATTCAATTCATTCATCGAGGAATTTAACATGCCCAAATCCACGTTTATCCCGAACGCCGATCACGACTTTCTGGCCTGGTTCGACCATTTCCTGGCCAATCTGAAACCCGAACACGGCGTGGCGGATGCCGACTTGGCGGCGCTGACGGCGGCGAACGCCGATTTTCACGATAAGTCTCGGCTGGCCGGCAACGCCGCCGCGCTCGCCAAGCAGGCCACCGCCGACAAGAGCGACAGTCGTAAAGCATCCGAAAACCTGATTCGGGCGGAAGTGCGGCGCATCAAGGCGCGCGCCAATTACACCGACGGTATCGGTGCGCAATTGGGTATCGACAGCAGCAGCCGGACCGGCGATCTGTCCACGGCCAACCCCAAATTGAGCGGCAACGATCAAACCGGTGGGGTGGTGGTACTGAGTTTTGTGAAGCACCGCAGCGATGGCGTGAATCTCTATTGCCAGCGCGACATCGACAGCGACTGGGTGTTGCTGGGCCGCGCCACCGTTTCGCCCTTCGTCGATCGCCGGCCGCTGCTGACGCCCGGCAAGCCGGAACTGCGCCGCTACACCGCCGTGTTCATGTCCAAGGACCAGGAAGTTGGTCAGTACAGTCAGGAACTGGTGGTGAATTGCGCACCGTGAGTGCCGAGGGTATTTAAGTCGCCTGGGCCATGCTCGCCGTTTGGCTCAGGCATGACTTGAGGTTAGTCGTGCATCCTAAAATGAATTTGTCGGTCTTGAGTAGTCCCGTTCGACTTCCCGCGACCATGCCAAATCCCGGCCGGCGCTAAGCCTATCGGCGCCGCAATCTCCACGTCACCCGCAATCGCTGGCATCGCGGCACCGCTAGCCGGCGTTTTAACCGACGATTTTCAGGCTAAGCCATTTACTCTACCGGCAGTCGGTGCGTACGGACCGCTGGCTAGGGCGTCGGCGTTTGCTCCATGATAGTGCGCGCATCCGTCCGCAAGCGTTGACTTTGCACGTCCCGAAAGTAAAATGGCTGGCTATTTAAATCATTGCCGGAACAGCAAAAACAGCCGTTCTCTCACTAACCTTAGGAATTGATTCATGAGCCACACTCTTTACCAAGCCAACGCGCAACGCGTGCAACGCTGCGAACTGGCGGTGCCGGGTTCCAATCCGGACATGTTCGAAAAAGCCCTGAAAAGCGGTGTGGACTTCATTTTCCTGGATTTGGAGGACGCGGTCGCGCCGGACGACAAGCTGCAAGCCCGTAAAAACGTGATCCAAGCCATCAACGACTTGGACTGGGAAGGCCACGGCATCACCTTGTCGGTGCGGATCAACGGTCTGGATACTCAATATATGGTGCGCGACGTGGTCGATCTGGTCGAGCAGGCCGGCGCTAAAATCAAAACCCTGTTGGTGCCCAAGGTCGGCGTTTACAGCGACGTTTACATGGTCGATGCGATGCTGAGCCAGTTGGAAATGCAGCAAGGCCTGACCAATAAAATCGGTATCGAAGCCTTGATCGAAACCGCGTTGGGCATGGCCAACGTCGAAGACATCGCCAAGCAGGGCGCCATCGGCGGCCGTTTGGAAGCCCTGCATTTCGGTGTCGCCGATTACGCGGCCAGCAATCGCGCCCGTACCGTCAACATCGGCGGTTTGAATCCGGATTATCCGGGCGACCAATGGCATTTCGCGATCAGCCGGATGACGGTGGCTTGCCGGGCTTACGGCCTGCGGCCGATCGACGGTCCGTTCGGCGACATCAAGGACCCGGAAGGCTACAAAGCCGGCGCCCGCCGTGCCGCAGCGCTGGGTTGCGAAGGCAAATGGGCGATCCATCCGTCGCAAATCGCGTTGGCCAACGAAGTGTTCACCCCGCCGCCGGCCGAAGTTGAAAAAGCCAAGCGTATCCTGCAAGCCTTGAAGGAAGCTGCCGCCCAAGGCAAGGGCGCCGCCGCGCTGGACGGTCGTTTGATCGACGCCGCGTCCGAACGGATGGCCAACAACATTGTGCGCGCCGCCGAAGCGATCGCCGCGAAAACCAAATAATTCAATTCTTGTAGGTTGGGTCGGTCCTGAGCGAAGGCGAAGGGCGTAACCCAACACGAAGGCTTTAAATGTTGGGTTAGGCTTCGCTAACCCAACCTACATTTTCTAATATCACGAGAGAACCCATGGACATTCATGAGTACCAAGCAAAACAGTTGCTCGCGGAATACGGCGTGAAAATCGCCGAGGGCGGTCTGGCTTACAGTCCGGAAGACGCGGTGCAACGCTCGCGCGAAATCGGCGGCCACGTCTGGGTCGTCAAGGCCCAAATTCATTCCGGCGCGCGCGGCAAGGCCGGCGGTATCAAGGTGTGCAAAACCCACGACGACGTCAGCGCCGCCGCCGAAGCCTTGCTCGGCAAACGTTTGGTAACCCATCAAACCGGTCCGGCCGGTAAACAATGTTTGCGCCTGTATGTCGAAGCCGGCGCCGACATCGTTAAGGAACTGTATTTCAGCCTGCTGATCGACCGCGCCCACGAGCGCATCGTCATGGTCGGTTCGGCGCAAGGCGGCATGGAAATCGAAGAACTGGCCGAGACCAACCCGGACGCGATCAAGAAAATCCACATCGAGCCGGCTGTCGGCTTGCAAGATTTTCAAGCGCGCGAGATGGCGTTCGCGTTGGGCATGACCGCCGACCAAGTGCCGCAAGCGGTTAAATTGATTCAAGGTTGTTACCGGGCGATGCGCGACCTTGACGCCAATATGATCGAGATCAATCCGCTGGTGATAACCGGTCACGACGAATTGATCGCATTGGACGCCAAAATGGGTTTCGACGATAACGCCTTGTTCCGCCGTCAAAAAATTTCCGAGTTGCGCGACAAGACCCAGGAAGATCCGCGCGAAATGGCGGCGGCCGACCGCGGCTTGAGCTACGTCGGCCTGGACGGCGACATCGGTTGCATGATCAACGGCGCCGGTCTGGCGATGGCGACGATGGACATGATCAAACTGGCGGGCGGCGAGCCGGCCAACTTTTTGGACGTCGGCGGCGGCGCCTCGGCCGAGCGTACCGAAAAAGCCTTCCGGATGGTGTTGCAGGACAAAAACGTCAAAGCCATGCTGGTCAATATCTTCGCCGGCATCAACCGTTGCGACTGGATCGCCGAGGGCGTCGTCCAAGCGGTCAAGAACATCGATATGAAAGTGCCGCTGGTGGTGCGCTTGTCCGGCACCAACGTCGAGCAGGGCCGCAAGATCATCGAGGATAGCGGATTGCCGATCATTACCGCCGATACCTTGGCGGAAGCCGCCGAAAAAGCCGTCGCCGCGCGCAACCAAGTCGTGGCCGAGCAAGGATAAGGAAACACTATGTCAATTTTCATCGATAAATCCACCCGCATCATCGTTCAAGGCTTTACCGGCAAGATCGGCAGCTTTCACGCCCAGGAAATGATCGACTACGGTTCCAACGTGGTCGGCGGCATCACGCCGGGCAAGGGCGGTCAAACCCATTTGGGCCGGCCGGTGTTCAATACCGTCAAGGAAGCGGTCGAGCAGGCTGGCGCCGAAGCCAGCATCGTGTTCGTGCCGCCGGCTTACGCCGCCGATTCGATCATGGAAGCCGCCGACGCCGGTATTAAATACTGCGTGTCGATTACCGACGGCATTCCGACTCAGGACATGATGAAGGTCAAAAACTTTCTGAGCAAATTCCCCAAGGAAAAACGCATGGTGTTGACCGGGCCTAACTGCGCCGGCACCATCAGCCCAGGCAAGGCGATGCTGGGCATCATGCCTGGCCATATTTACATTCCCGGCAGCGTCGGCATCGTCGGCCGTTCCGGTACGCTGGGCTATGAGGCCGCCGATCAGATGAAAGCGCTGGGCATCGGCGTATCGACTTCGGTTGGTATCGGCGGCGACCCGATCAACGGCAGCTCGCACCGCGACATTCTGGAACGCTTCGAGCAAGACCCGGAAACCAAGGTAGTGATGATGATCGGCGAGATCGGCGGTCCGCAAGAAGTTGAAGCCGGCGTATTCGCCAAGGAAAACATGAGTAAACCGGTGGTGGCCTACATCGCGGGTCTGACCGCGCCGAAGGGCCGCCGCATGGGCCATGCCGGCGCGATTATTTCCTCGACCGGCGAATCGGCGGCGGAGAAAGTCGAAAGGCTGAAAGAACTGGGCGTGACCATCGCGCCGACACCGGCGGCAATGGGCGAGACGATCGCCAAAGTACTGGCCAAGCTGTAAATCCGGCCGGGCCAGCCGCCACCAAGCCCGCGGGATGCGGGCTTTTTTATTTCCAATGTTCCTTTTGCCTAGATCCGAGTTATGACATCCGCATCGCAACGAGGCCAGTGTCTCGACCATTACCGCCGTCTGCCGGCCGAACACCAGACGATCGTGAAATTGCTGGCGATGTATTACGGATACTGCTCGTTAACCACGTTGGCTAAATGTCTGGCGAGTCTGGGCATCAAGGAAGGCGGCAAGGTGTTGAAGTCCGAGTCGGTCAAGGCCAGGATCAAGCCGCTGATCGCCGCCGGATTGCTCGAGGAAAACCCCGGCCCGGCGGTACCCGTTGTTCGCGGGCCCTGGCGGAAGTGATCGTTCGGCAAATGGTCGACGACAACGAATTCGAACGCTACGCGGCCGTCGTTACCACCCATAATCCGCCCGGTCACGGTTATTACCGCTATAACAGCGTCGACGATTGCATCCGCGAGGCCAGACTGTTTTTTCATCGCGGCGATTACGCGCAAGTCGCGCAATGTTTGAAGATCGGCGATCACTATCCCGGCAAAATTCCGGACCCGATCGATTTATACCTGTCCTGGTTTCTGAATCCGCTGGACTTGGCCGGATTCGCCCGCCAACACGGCCCGCTATTACTGGAAATGGCCGGATTCGCGGCGATGCACCAGTTGGTTTATCTGTACGCCAACTCCGACTTGCAACAGCTTTACCGGCATTTGCTGGATACCGACAAGGGCCGCGAGGATGCCTTGTTGCCGCGGGTGGTACTGGAGTTGAAGTTGTTGGAGGGCGACTGGGACGGCGTGGCCGGCGCGGTGCGGGGTACCGAAGATCCCGAGTTGCAGGCGGTCGCGGCGATGCTGGCTTTTTTGCGTGGCGAAGCTTCCGCCGCGCTGACCGGTTACGATAAGGCGTTGGCGGCGTTTCGCAAGCTCAGCGGCCAACGCAACATTTACTTTTACGGGTTGGCGGGGGTGTTTTATCCGCTGGCCATTCTCAAATACGGCGACACCAAGCAGCGCGCCAAATTGGCGACCTTGCTGAATCAAGCCGGCAAGCTGGGCGGTCCTTGGACAGGCATCTATCACTATCTGGCGGTCTTCAACCAGTTTTTGCAAGGCGACCTGTCGGTTCGCGATCAACTGTTGCGCCTGGAGCTGCCATTCCGGCTCAGCGGCGGTTTTCGCGACAGCGGCACGCCGGACGGCGTGCACGCCACGTCGTTGTTTCAATACGTGTTGTTGTTGGTCATCAAGTCCTGGGTCAAAACCGACTTTGTCGATAAGGTCGATCCGTTGGAGCAGAAGCTCTACAGTCATTTGCTGGCCAACGGTTATCGCTGGCCGGCGGCGGAGCTGGCCAAGATCTTCGCCGGTATCGACTTGCCGCGCGCCAAGCAATGGGATGCCGGTTTCTTGGAAGGTCGGACCGCGCTGAGCACGTTGTTCGTCAGTCGCGCCGATTGGGAAGTGGCCTTGGATGCGCTGCTGAATTTGCCGCTGGCCGATAAAAAGCCGGACGCGGCCGCCAGCGACAAGGCATTGCGGCTGGTTTGGCTGATCAGTCACGACGAGAAAAATCACCGTATCGAAATCGAGCCGCGCGAGCAAAAACAGCAGGGCAAGGGCGGCTGGAGCAAGGGCCGGGCGGTGGCGTTGAAGCGCCTGGCCCAGGAAACCGCCGGTTTCGATTACCTGACCGACCAGGACCTGAAAATCTGCGCCCACATCAAGGAATACCGCGATAGCGGCTGGTACGGCAGCAACACTTTTTTCGCGTTCGACGCCGGCACGCCGCAAGCCTTGATCGGCCATCCCTTGGTGTTTTGGGCCGACGCGTCGGAAGTCCGGGTCGAAATCGTTAAGGGCGAGGCGGAATTGCGGGTCAAGAAATTGGGCAAGGACGACCGAATCAAGATCAGTCTGGAGCCGGCGCCCGGTTTCGAGCAAAAGTTTTATATCGCCAAGGAAGCGCCGACCCGCTTGAAGGTGGTGGAATTTACCGCCGAGCACCACAAAATTTACGGCGTGTTGGGCCCCAAGGGCTTGGAAGTGCCGATGTCCGCCCAGGAGCGGGTGTTGCAAACCCTGACCGGCATTTCCGGGTTGCTGACCGTGCATTCCGACATCGGCGGCAGTTCCAGCAGCGCCGAGCAGGTCGAAGCCGATCCGACCCCGCGCCTACATTTGTTGCCGCATGGCGAAGGATTGCGGGTAGCCTTGCTGGTGCGGCCCTTCGCCAATGGCGGCGCCTATTTTCAGCCCGGCCAGGGCGGCGAAAGCGTGCTGGCCGAGATCGACGGCAAGGCCTTGCAGGCCGCGCGTAATCTGCGCTTGGAAAAACGCCGGGCCGAGGCGGTGCTGGATGCCTGTCCGATTCTCGGCGACGGCGAGCGCGACAGCGCCGGCGACTGGCTGCTCGATCATCCGGAAACCTGTCTGGAGTTGCTGCTGCAAATCCAGGCCTTGCCGGAGGGTCAGGCGATTCTGGAATGGCCGGAAGGCGTGCGGTTCAAGGTGTTGGGTCATTCCAGCGGCAAGGGCCTCAGCCTGCAAATCAAGCGCGACAACGATTGGTTCAGCCTACAGGGCGAGCTGAAAGTCGGCGACGACACCGTGCTGGACATGCAGCAACTGTTGGGTTTGCTCGACAACCGCGAAGGCCGTTTTCTGCAACTAAAGGACGGCCAGTTCATCGCGTTGACCGACGAATTCCGCCGCCGTCTGGAAGATTTGAAAGCCTACGCCGATCTTAGCGGCAAGAAGGTCCGCATCAATCCGTTGGCGGCGCTGACCTTGGAAGACTGGGAAGACGAGGTCGGCTTCAAGGCCGATCAGCATTGGCAGGCGCATATGCAGCGCTTGCAGGCGTCCCGCGATTACCAGCCGCGAGTGCCGTCCACCTTTCAGGCCGAATTGCGCGACTATCAGATGGACGGTTATCGTTGGCTGGCGCGGCTGGCGCAATGGGGCGTGGGCGCCTGTCTGGCCGACGACATGGGCTTGGGCAAGACCGTGCAGGGTCTGGCCTTGCTGGTCGAGCGCGCGCCGCTGGGACCGGCCTTGATCGTCGCGCCGACCTCGGTGTGCGCCAATTGGGAGAACGAAGCGATCCGCTTCGCGCCGACTCTGAACCCTATCGTGCTCGGTACCGGCGACCGCCAGCGCTTGCTGGAAAATTTGCAAGCCTTCGATCTGCTGATTTGCAGCTACGGCTTGTTGCAGCAGGAGCAGGTGGCCGAGATGCTGGCGAAAATCGAGTTCGGCACCGTGATTCTCGATGAGGCGCAGGCCATTAAAAACGTAGCCACTCGCCGCTCCCAAGGCGCGATGAATTTACAGGCCGGCTTCAAGTTGATCATGACCGGCACGCCGTTGGAAAATCATTTGGGCGAGCTGTGGAATCTGTTTCGCTTCATCAATCCGGGCCTGCTCGGCTCGCTGGAACAATTTAATCAGCGCTTCGCCGGACCTATCGAACGCGAACGTAGCGCCGAAGCGCGGTTTCGCTTGAAGAAATTGATCCAGCCCTTCATCCTGCGCCGGACCAAGACTCAGGTGTTGCAGGAGTTGCCGCCGCGCACCGAAATCCCGATTTACGTTGAACTCAGTCCGGAAGAAACCGCTTATTACGAGGCTTTGCGCCGCGACAGTCTGCGCGTGCTCAGCGCGGCGGAAGGACCGGCCGGCCAACGCCATCTGCAGATCCTGGCCGCGATCACCAAATTACGGCGCAGTTGCTGCAACACTCAGTTGGTCAACCCGGATCTGGCACTGCCCAGCAGCAAATTGGCCGCCTTCGGCGAGATCGTCGACGAATTGCTGGATAACAAACACAAGGCGCTGGTGTTCAGCCAGTTCGTCGATCATTTGCAATTAATCAAGCAATACGTTGAGCGGCGCGGCATTCGTTACCAGTATCTGGACGGCTCCACGCCGGCCAAGGAGCGCCAGACGCGGGTCGATGCCTTTCAACGCGGCGAAGGAGAACTGTTTTTGATCAGTTTGAAAGCCGGCGGCGTCGGTTTGAACCTGACCGCCGCCGACTACGTGATCCACATGGACCCGTGGTGGAATCCGGCGGTCGAGGATCAGGCGTCCGACCGCGCCCACCGGATGGGCCAGCAGCGGCCGGTGACGATTTACCGGATGATCGCCAAGCAAACCATCGAGGAAAAAATCGTCGCGCTGCATGGCCATAAGCGCGACCTGGCCGATAGTCTGTTGGATGGCGCCGACTTGAGCGGCAAGGTCACGGCCAACGAATTGCTGGATTTGATGAAGGCCGAAGTCGCATAGCGGCTTATTGCCGCCTTAGATTGTGCTTCTTGCGAGCGATCGCCCGATCGGCCTTATTCTGTTGATGCGTCAAGCGGGCGCGTTCCGTATTCGTCAC
This sequence comes from Methylomonas stagni, assembly GCF_050154735.1. Classification (NCBI taxonomy): domain Bacteria; kingdom Pseudomonadati; phylum Pseudomonadota; class Gammaproteobacteria; order Methylococcales; family Methylococcaceae; genus Methylomonas; species Methylomonas stagni. The sequence continues at coordinate 132,279 of NZ_CP189557.1, forward strand.
CACGCCGTCGGCCTTGGCATTGGCTTCCTGGCGTTCGATACGGGTTTGTTGATGTTCCAGACGATTGGCTTCGCGGGTGGTCAGCGCGCCGGAGGCTTCGCCTTGTTCGATACGACGTTCTTGATCGATTTGGCGCTGATCGATGCCCGGCGTGCCGGCCACGCCCGGTTGGCAGAACCCGATCGCCGCGAACAGGGCGGTCGTGCTAACAATCTTGGCGATGTTGTTCATCGGTGGTTTTCCTCGTGAGTTGAGTGAGCTCGGCCTATCGGCCGGGCGCCGGCTTGCTTCAAGCCGGCGGGCCCATTTTAGTCGCTACCATTAAACCTTTCTTAACCCTGCCGGCTAACCGGGAAATCGATTCGGTTTCAACTGCGCGCGCTAACTCCTTGAACTGAAAAGGCTGCGCGTTTTTCCTCGGGCGTAGCGTAAAAAGTTCTGCCGGCATCACAATATATTGTGCTAACATTTTTCCAATGGCACTACATGCAGTGGCGCAAGCCCGCGCAGTGTCTTCGCTTTAATTCGTAATAAACATCAATATCTTACAAGCACAAACGTCGCCGAGTTCGCCGGTTCGGACACTATCGGTTCGCGGCGGCGCGTTTGTCGGCTTGTGAAACTCGCTCCGACGAGCGGGTTCGTCCAGTAACCATCAGACCAAAAGGGAATCCGCGCATGACCGCAAAACTTTCCGTTGTACCGTCCACCGATACCGATATTCCGCTGCAAAGCGCTTCCCTGGACATCTGGGACAGCAAATATCGTTTGAAGACCAAGGACGGCAAGGCCATCGACGCCAGTATCGACGACACATACAAACGGGTTGCCCGCGCGTTGGCCGATGTCGAGAAAACCAAGGCCTTGCGCGAACAGCATTACAAGGAATTCCTGTGGGCCTTGCGCCAGGGCGCGATTCCGGCCGGGCGGATTGTGTCGAATGCCGGCGCGTTGGAGCACAAGCCCGCGACTTCGACCATCAATTGCACCGTGTCGGGCATCATCGAAGATTCTATGGACGACATTCTGCATAAGGTCCACGAGGCCGGTTTGACCCTGAAAGCCGGCTGCGGCATCGGCTACGAATTCTCGACCTTGCGGCCGCGCGACGCCTACGTGTCCGGTGCCGGCGCCTATACTTCCGGCCCGCTGTCGTTCATGGACATCTACGACAAGATGTGTTTCACGGTATCGTCGGCCGGTGGCCGGCGCGGCGCGCAAATGGCGACCTTCGACGTCGCCCATCCGGACGTGGTGGACTTCATCCGCGCCAAGCGCGAGGACGGCCGACTGCGCCAATTCAACTTGTCGCTGCTGATTACCAGCGAATTCGTCGAAGCGGTCAAAAACAACGGCCCGTGGTCGCTGTCTTTCCCGATTACCGAGCGCGAACAGATCGCCGACCAGTTGGATTTGAACGATGGCGCCAAAGTGATCTGGCGCGATTTGCCCAATAAGAAAGGTTACGTGGTCAACGAGGCCGGTCTGGTGGCCTGCCGGATCAGCAAAGTGATGCCGGCCCGCCGCCTGTGGGACATCATCATGTCCTCGACCTACGACTACGCCGAGCCCGGCTTCATCCTGATCGACAAGGTCAACGAGATGAACAACAACTGGTTCTGCGAGCACATACGCGCCACCAACCCTTGTGGCGAACAACCGCTACCGCCTTACGGCTCCTGCCTGTTGGGCTCGATCAATCTGACCCGCTTCGTCGAGCAGCCGTTCACCGAGCAAGCCCGCTTCAACTGGGACGACTACCGCAAGACCGTGCGCATCTTTACCCGCATGTTGGACAACGTCGTCGAGATCAACGGCCTGCCGCTGCAAAAACAGCGCGACGAAATCACCGGCAAGCGCCGCCACGGCATGGGCTATCTCGGTCTGGGGTCGACAATCACGATGCTGGGCCTGAAATACGGCAACACCGAGTCGCTGGACTTCACCGAGGAAGTCACCAAAGTCATGGCCGTGGAGGGCTGGAAAACCGGCCTGGAACTGGCGAAGGAAAAAGGCCCGGCGCCGATCATGGAGCAGTTGTTTGAAGTGAGCGGCGAAATGCTGCACAAACGCCCGGAAATGCTGGCCGACGGCTACAAACTGGGTGACCAGGTGCCGGGTAAGGTGCTGCACGCCAAATACAGCCGCTACATGCAAAAATTGGCGCAAGTCGAACCGGAACTGGTCGCGCAATTGGCCGAAACCGGCTGCCGCTTTACCCATCACAGTTCGATCGCGCCGACCGGCACCATCTCGCTATCCCTGGCCAACAACGCCAGCAATGGCATCGAACCCAGCTTTGCCCATCATTATTCGCGCAACGTGATCCGCGAGGGCAAGAAGTCCAAGGAAAAAATCGACGTGTTCTCGTTCGAACTGCTGGCCTACCGCCACTTGGTCAACCCGGACGCGATGCCCTATAGCGACAATCCCGCGCAACAACTGCCGGACTACTTCATCGCCGCCGACGACATCTCGCCGAAACAGCACGTGGATATTCAGGCCGCCGCGCAACGCTGGATCGACTCGTCGATTTCCAAGACCGCCAACGTGCCGACCGACTACCCCTACGAAGACTTCAAGTCGATCTACGAATACGCCTACGAACAAGGCCTGAAAGGTTGCACCACCTTCCGCTTCAACCCGGAAGTATTCCAGGGCGTGTTGGTGAAAGAGTCCGACCTGGAAAACACCACCTACCAGTTCACATTGGAAGACGGTCATGTGGTGGAATTCAAAGGCAACGAGGAAGTGGAATACGACGGCGAAATCCACACCGCCGCCAATCTGTTCGATGCGTTGAAGGAAGGCTATTACGGCAAGTTTTGATTCGTCGAACGATTCCAGATGAACGGATCATTTTCTGATTACATCGTATACGTCGATGAAAGCGGTGACCACGGTTTGAATAGTATTGACCCGAGTTATCCGATATTCGTACTGGTGTTTTGTATTTTCAAAAAGCAGGATTATGTTCAAAGTGTGGTGCCGTTGATTCAGGCGTTTAAACTCAAGCATTTCGGCCACGATCAGATAATCTTGCATGAAACAGATATTCGTCGGGATCGCGGCAGTTTTGCTTTCTTGAAAAGTCGGCAGCTTAAATTCGATTTTTTGAACGAATTGACGTTAATCATTCAACAATCGCCGTTTACCTCAATCAGTTCCGTGATCGATAAACAACGTTACCGGCAAAAACATCATATGGTGGAAAACCCTTACCATATCGGCCTGCGTTTTGGATTAGAACGGATTTTTTATTGTTTGCGACAATCGTCTTTGACCCATATCGTCGTGGAACAACGCGGCAAAGTAGAAGACGATGAATTGGAATTGGAGTTTCGGCGTATTTGCGCTGGTGATAACTACTTGCACAAGCCTCTGCCGTTCCAATTGGTGTTCGCCGACAAGAAAAGCAATTCCGCAGGATTGCAATTGGCGGATTTGGTAGCGCGCCCTATCGGGCTGCATTATTTAAGGCCGGAACAAAGCAACAGGGCGTTCGAAATCGTGAACGAAAAATTCTATACCAATAACCGGGGCGATAAACATGGATACGGATTGAAATGCTACCCCTGAAAAACAAAAAGCCCCGATGTAACCACCGAGGCTTTTTGTCGACCGAGTATCCTCAATCCTTGGCGACATTATCTGTTTGGCAACCTGTTTAGTCAAGCTCGGTAACTGACGAATTCAACAGACAAAATTTTAAAGGCAAGCAACATGACCCTACACAAAATCAGCAAAAAAATCGTCGGCTACAAAGTCCTGAGCAAAGACAGCGCCGAAGCGGTTCAACAAGCGGAAGCGGAAAAGCCGTCGCTGGAATCGATGCACGAAAACGTCGAGCGTCCGGAAATGCTGGTCGGCTCCACCTACAAGATCAAGACGCCGCAATCCGAGCACGCCTTGTACATCACGATCAACGACATCATCCTCAACCAGGACACCGCCCACGAAGAGCGCCGGCCTTACGAAATCTTCATCAACTCCAAGAACATGGAGCATTTTCAATGGGTTCTGGCGTTGACGCGGGTCATCTCCGCGGTGTTCCGCAAAGGCGGCGACGCTTGTTTCCTGGTCGAAGAGCTGAAAGCGGTGTTCGATCCGCGCGGCGGTTATTTCAAAAAAGGCGGGGTGTTCATGCCGTCCTTGGTCGCTGAAATTGGCCATGCCATCGAGTCGCATCTGAAGCACATCGGCATGATCAAGCCGGAAAAACTCAGCGACCATCACCAACAATTGCTGGACGAGAAGCGCCGGGAATTCGAGGCTTTGCACGGTTCCAGCGAGGGGCAGGCGTTTCCGGAAAAGGCCGTGCTGTGTAACAAGTGTTCGACCAAGGCGATGGTGTTGATGGATGGGTGTATGACTTGTTTGAATTGTGGTGAAAGCAAATGCGGCTAAAATGAAACTGATATTCCGAAAGCACGCGATCATACGCATGTTCGAACGCGGAATCACTGATCAGGATATTCGGTCGGTGTTGGCTAGCGGCGAAGTGATTGCGCATTATCCCAACGATACGCCATATTCCAGCCAATTAGTTTTGGGTTGGGTAAACGGAAATCCGATTCACGTTTTAACAGCAACAGCCGACGATGATGAGATTATTGTAATCACGGCTTACCAACCAAGCCCCTCTCTTTGGGAAAATGACTTCAAGAGGAAACGTCCATGAAGTGTCCGATTTGTAAACATGGCGATACCGCCAGCGGCACAGCCAGCCTGACTTTGGAACGAGGCTCTGCAACGCTGGTGTTTAAAAACGTGCCGGCGCAGATTTGTAACAACTGCGGCGAAGAATATTTTAGCGATGACATCACCCGTTCGATCCTGAATCAGGCTGAGTCCGCTATTAATGCTGGAGTAGAGATTGATGTGCGGCAGTATCGGGCGGCTTGAAGATAGTCGTATGAAGTAGGGCGGAAAAGCGAAGCGCCTTCCGCCGGATGGCAATTAATCATTTGGCGCATGACGCTATTGCTTATGCCTTACAGCTCTCTAATATGGCAAGTTAAAAAATGAATACAGAAAAAAATGAAGTTCTAACTGCATTAACTAAAGGCGTAATTGGTATGGTTCCTGTTATTGGGCCAATTGTTGCAGAAATCGTAGGTGTCCTAGTTCCTAACCAACGAATTCAGAGAATAGAATTGTTGCTAAAAAAATTGGAATCAAAACTAGAACACCTAGACACTGAAACCATAAAAGGCTTGATGACTGCCCCTGAAGCCATTGATCTAATGGAAGATGGTTTCTTACAAGCATCAAAAGCGATTTCTGAAGAAAGAAAAGAATATATTGCATCATTACTTAAAAATGGGTTAACCGACAAAACATTGCAACACATAGAATATAAAAGGCTTATATCAATTCTTGGAGAACTGAATGACCTTGAAGTTATAATACTAAAATCACATTTATTACACCCATCGTTTCCTGAAAGCGCTGAATTCTGGGAGAAGCACGAAAAAGCGCTTACCCCACCACTTGCACATTTAGGCTCATCACAAGAAGAAATAGACAAAGAAACAATATATAAAAGCCATAATATTCACCTAACAAATCTTGGGTTAATTAAACCTCGCTTTAGCAAACCAAGAAAAGGAGAGTTGCCAGATTTTGACGACAAAACAGGAATGATGAAAGCTAGTGGGTACAATATTACTAACTTAGGCGATTTACTACTAAGAAGCATCGACCAAGTAGGGCCGTAGGATGTGCTGAACGAAGTGAAGCGCATCGGTCGCGTAATCGGACGCATGATTTAATTGAAATACTTTTGATTTTAATGCCTCGCTATCGCGAGGCTCAATTTAACGCCGGTTCGCGGACCGGCAACCGCGATACTTTTCTTTGCTTGTCCAAAGAAAAGTATCCAAAAGAAACGACACCCCATGCCGCTTTGATCCTGCGCTCCTCCGGGTTTGAGCGGGGTTTTCGGAAGGGCTTTCCTAGCCCTCCGAAAACGCGCGGCGTCCCTGCCGCGCCCCTGTCGGGCAAATCCGCTCAAACCCTGCGGTGCTCGGCGCGGCATCAGGGGACAAAACCCGCTGTTGGAGAATAAAGTCGAATGAAATTAAGTTACGAACCAACGACCGATTCGCTATATATCCATTTGCAAGATCAACCGGCTATTGATTCCAGAGAGATTGTCGATGGCGTTGTATTAGACTTCGATGCGGCCGGTGCTTTGGTGGGTATTGACCTGCAACATGCTGGAAAAATAGTGGATATTAGCTCGCTGATAGCAATAAATATTCCCTACGGTCTTGAATAGCAGGGTAGGGTGGGCACGGTTTTTTTGCCCACGCGGAATTAAAACGGCGGGATATTGTTTCGCTATCGCTAAGATCAATTGAATGCCGGTTCGCCGACAGGCTGCCGCGATGCTTTATTTCGAATGGTAATCACGCTTGAGCTTGGTTACCCGATTTTGGAAGCGTCAGATTTCCGGTCAAATCAATGAAAGCTGGAGTTATCAAGGCGTGATTCCCAAACTGGCGTTTGGGAATCGCCGCTCTCTGAGTTTATTGCTCGGAGGTTTGCGTAAAGATGCCTGAATATTCCTTAACGCACTTCGAGAGAAATCGATCGTAAAAAGTTTACTTCGGAAGGACAGGGTCGGCCTTGTCTAGCAGGCCGCCGGACTAGACAGGATACGCGGTGACGCCGCCGGACGTGAAGCCGTTGGCGTCCTGTACCAAAATTTCCCATCCGTGTGCGGCCGTTGTGCTCCGCCGAATGATTGCGCTACCGGCCAGTGCGGGCAATGCTCGGACCAACACCTGATTGCCGTCGGGGTAAACGGGTAAGTTATTCCACGCGGCCTTGGTGGGTTCGTGATAAAAATAAATGCCTTTGGGTCCGCGATCGACCGCGACGATGGTGCAGCCGCCCAAGCCCACCGTGAAGATATATTGAACGGTTCCCGGCACGCTGTTGGCCGGTATGTAACCGAATTTGCTGGCGTCGTTGGTGTCTTCGTTGATGAAGGGTATCCAACCCGCGATGATCGGCGCGCCCTTGCGCGACGTTTGCGCGTACGCACCTTGTGCGCCAAGTATTTTTAAATCGACGACGGCCGGATACTTGGCGATGGGTACTAAGTCGAACTCCAATGGAATCCGGCACTTTCGTTTACTATCGCTAAATTGACTAGCCAAATGTTTGGCATTAATGGTTTCGTTTAAGCTGTCTTTACCATCCATGGTTTTTCCGGCGTTATAACTGTAAATGAGTTTTTGGCCCATATAGGTTGTCGGGTTGAGACGAAATGCCGCGTTATTGCCTTTCATGGAACACCTCGGGTTTGATAGTGGAAAGTCGCTACTTTCGTAAAAACACTAGCTGACTTTAATTTACGGTGGGGAAGCTAAAAATATCCATCATAACCAGTTATTTAAAATAAAGTCGCCCCTCGAGTTTTCTCTCGTTGCGGAGAGTCGAGGGGCGATCCGGGTATTATGGGTTAATTGGTTTTTTTCAGAAGCACTTCGTTCATTGCAATAATGTTGTTCACCAAACTTCTACCCGGGAAGTCCATCATGACAATGCCCATCCGTTTGGTCAGTTTGAGATTGATATTCAAGTTTTTATACAACTGATTGATGGATTGGTAATTAAGCGCCAAATCCGCCAGGAATTTGCTGCTGAGTTGATTGGTGCCCAGGAAAGCGATGGAGCACAATTTACCCAGGCAGCCGACTCTGGGAAAATCCGGATAGGTATTCGGACTGGTTAGCGTGGTTAAACCGGTCAATAATTGCGCTGCATTGGTTTCATGCGAACTGTGGCCGCTCGCGACAAAATAAGGGAATGAGCCGTTGCCGCCATCCAGGAAGTTAATATAAATTTTATTGGCATCGCCGGTTGAAGCGGCCATGAAATGCGCTTTGACTTGTTCCCATTTGCCGTACAAATCCCAGTTTGTTTTCAATTTGTAATTGTCCTGTACGGTACCTTGCTTGTAGATTTCGGAATAGTTAATACCAATGGGCGAACCGGAATAATTTTGTAACAATACCGCCTTACCCCGCATCTCGCCTAGCGTGGGATTAGTAGTACCTTGCAGATCCAAAAACAGGCCGGGGAACTTGCCGACGATGTAATTATAGGTATCGGAGAAACTGCGGGTATTATTCACGCCGACAACATCTTCAGTAACTCGCATAATCACGGTCTCGCTGGGATTAGCCGCCAAAAAGTCATCCACAGCGTTCAACACGTCCTGGTAGGTGGCATTTTGGGTAACCCCTGCGCGAGAAATAATTAAATTATCGTTTTTATGCCAGCAGCGTATATCCAGCACGCGGATTCCGGAGTTTAACTGATCGGCGACGCTCATTGATTGGGTTTGTATATCGTCGTCACCGTAACGAGCCATGGAATCGTGTGTCCCCGGCAGCGAAAGTTCGCTGAGTTTTAACGTATCCGGTAGCGTCTTCATCCACTGCTCGTTATTGTAAACGCCAATATAGGCATCGTGAGAATAGGCCGCCGTATCGATACCCGAAAATACGTTGCCGCTGAAGCAAGCTATACTGGCAAATGTTAAAGCAGCGAAAGTGGATTTTAGTTTCATGGTTGGATCCTCATATTGATGTTTTAAAAAAATATTTAAGTGAAACGATCGATATATGAGGGGCAAACGCTGTGCCAGTTTGGCGAGATTATTTTAAATAACTGATTTACCTTGGAATAGTTAAGTTCGCTGTTGAACAAAATTGATATTATTGCGGATTCTGGCTACGATATTCAGTAGTGATGACGAAATATCGTAGCTGGGGTCGGTCAGCGAGTGGAATTGAAGCGAATGATTCAGTTCACTCAAAAAGGCGTTGGGCAAAGTCCGGTCGTCACCGAATCGCAATGCCATCGATCGCGGTTAAAGCCTTGCCAGCCCCGCTGTTTCATTCTTCGAGGCGAAGCAGTGCTTTCATGATCGTGCGATCCATTGAGCGATTCGACTTACCGACATCACCGATGCTCCTGCTTCAGTGCGCGGTCGTGTAATAGGCAATGATTTTGTCGGCGACGGCCTTGGCGCCGGCGTCGCCGGTCAGCACCGCGTAGTAATAGAACGACAGTGCGATGTTCACGTAGGAAATGCCTTTTTCGACACCGAGAAATTTGTCGCCGCCGGGATAGACCCGGCTATTGCCGTCGGACAGGATTTCGCCGCTGGGCTTGACGCGGGTCTGTTCCCAAGCGATTCCCGAGCTTATCGCATCCCACAGCCTTTGCCTGATCGCCTGGTCCGTCGGATCGGCATTCAGATACAGAATAAACAAACGAAACAAGCTTACGCCCTGATAGCTGCTGTCATAGCCATCCAGTTCCGGCAACACGCCGTTCGGCCATTGGGCGTTCAAGCCCAGTTCGGTAAACGCGATACCGACATCGATCGCGTCCTGGCGGTTCAGAGCGCGGCCCACCAAATAGAAGCCGGCGCCGTCGTAATACAGGTGATTGGAGAGCGGCGTATCGTAGTCGATCAACAAGTCCTGCTGAGTTAACAACCAATCGATCGAGCGGTCCGCCTGTTCCTTGATGATGCCTACCCGGCGACGCAGGTCGGCCGTGTCGGCGCTGGTTTGAAACCACGCGTTGCCGTCCAGCAAAATCAGCGAGCGGCCGAGCTCGCTGAAAAAGAAGGTCGTCGCGTCGGCGTAGTCTTGAGGATAAGGTATCAGGTTGGCCGGCAACGTCGGCGGAACCACGATCGGAAACGAACCGTCGGGATTTTGATGGCCGAAGGCGTATTCCAGCGCTTTGATGCCGGATTCCAGTACGGCGGCGTTACGCGGATACAAGCCGCGAACGATGGTCCAGGTCACGCCGTCTTGAAAGCGCACCGAGAAATAGCCGGCGCGATTTCGCTGCAGCGCGCCTTGCGCATCCGGCACCGCCAGTCCGGCCAGACGATTGATCAGCGTCGCGTTGAAGGATTTGAGCAGCGACCATTCGTTCGTGGAGGGCATGGAGTAAACGCCCACCGGGATAGCCGGATTACTGAGCGCTTGCGTATCCGGCGCGGGATCGCTTGCCGCGACCGCGCAACTAAAAAGCGACGTTGCGGCAAACAGGATGCAAACTAACGGATTTTGGGGCATGTGGTCTCCTTGTCATTGAATGACTTTGGGTTGAATAAAGCGAGGAGCCTGGCCGATGAACGGCGAGTTCGGCTAGCGGTTAGAGTATAGCGGCTTACACCAGGATGGCCGAAAGTCGCCGAACAGTCGCGTTATGAAATGACCGGCGTTGAACCGGACTAAGCCTGTATGTGCATTCGGCAAAACCTGTCCGGCCGGCCCCAGTCGGACGGATGTATCGGTGTATTGAATCCGCTACTCGCCGGCACCCGCTTTTGAGGGCATCGTGAGCCCGAGCCTGATGTTGCAAAGTGTTTGAGCCTCGACCGGCTCGGTTAAACAATGGTCCGTAGCCGTCTACGATGCACTTCTATGGCGTTACCTACGAATGCGGGTGTTATATTGTTGCATTCGCATTCGTTATAATATAACATTTTTGCCGACTCCCTTTTCCAGTTCCACCGATGAATAAAACTGCTTTTTTCTTGTTGATGCTGCCCGCGAGTTTGCTTCACGCGGAAACCCAAGCCGACATCTCGCTGGACGAGGTTATTGTCACCGCGCCGTTGCCGGTGACAAAAGCCGAGGCCGGATCGCCGGTCACTGTGCTTAGCGACGACGAGTTGAGGATGAAAACCGGCCACAGCATAGGGGATACCTTGAAAAACGAACTGGGCATTTCCAGTCAGTCTTTCGGCCCCGGCGTCGGCACTCCGGTAATACGCGGCCAAGCCGGCCCGAGGGTGCGGGTGTTGAGCAACGGCATCGGTAGCAATGACGTATCCGCGATTAGCCCGGACCACGCCACCAGCGTCGAGCCGCTGTTGGCCGAGCGCATCGAAGTGCTGCGCGGCCCGGCAACGCTGTTGTACGGCAGCGGTGCGATGGGCGGCGTGGTCAATGTGATCGACAACCGGATTCCGGGCAAGGCCTTCGACAAAGCCTTGAACGCGGCGCTGGAGCAACGCTTCGATTCGACCAGCGACGAAACAAGCACCACGATGAAAGTCGAAGGCAGCAAGGACCATATCGCTTACCACCTGGACGGCTTCTACCGGCATCGTAATAATCTGGACATTGGTGGCCAGGGTATCGATACCGCCAAGGTGGCGATCACCGACCCTTCGTTGGAAGTCGTGGACAACCCGCGCGGCTATTTGAACAACACCGGTGCCGAGGCGATCAGCGGTTCGGCCGGCTTGTCCTGGGTCGGCGACAACGGCTTCGCCGGCGCGTCGATCAACAACTTGAACAATAGTTACGGCATCGCCCCGGACGGCACCGGCACGGAAACGGTGCGCATCGCGATGCGCCAGAACAAATACGATTTCAAGAGCGAACTGACTAATCCGCTACCGTTCGCGAAAACCTTGCGCACCCGGCTGGGCTACACCGATTACCAACACACCGAAATCGCCAACGGTGAACCCGGCGCTTTTTTCACGAATAAAAGCTACGAAGGCCGCGTCGAACTCAACCATCAAGACATCGGCCCGTTGCGCGGCGCGGTCGGCTTTCAAGCTCAGGTCAGCGATTTCAACGCCATCGAGAAACTGACCGGCGCCAGCATCGTACCGCGCTCGGACACTTACAGCTACGGCGTGTTCGGCGTCGAAGCCTTCGATTTGGGCCCGGTCACCTACCAACTCGGCACCCGCGTCGAGCAGACCGACGTGCATCCGGACGGCTACACGCCGTTAAGTTACACGCCGGTTAGCGCCTCGGTGTCGGCACTGTGGAAGCTGGACAGCCGCAACAGCCTGAATTTGGCGATCACCCGCTCGTCGCGGGCGCCCAACGTCCAGGAACTGCTGGCCAACGGTTATCACGACGCCACCCGCAGCTTCGAGCTAGGTAGCTTGAGTTTGAAGGAAGAAACCGCTTACAACCTGGACTTGGGCTACCGTTTTAAAAGCGACTGGCTGCGCGCCGAATTGGACTTGTTCCACAACTGGGCCGGCGATTACATTTACCAGCACCGCACCGGCGCCTTCGTCGACGAAGAGGGCAACCCTTGCGCCGTGGACTGTAAACCGGTGGTGCAAAGCAGCCAGCAAGACGCCATTTTCAAAGGCTACGAAGCCAAGCTGATTTTCCCGGTCGTCGAAAATCACCTGGGTTTGGTGGAACTGACCTTGTTCAGCGATTACACCCGGGGCGAATTCAAAACCGGCGGCGACGTGCCGCGCATGCCGCCGCTGCGCTACGGCCTGCAACTGGATTACAACAAAGACCAACTATCCAGCTATCTGCGCCTGACCCGCGCCGACGATCAGACCCACGTCGGCGAGTTCGAGACTTCGACGGCCGGTTATTGCTTGCTGAACGTTGGCGTCAATTACCAAATCGAAGCCGCCGGCGACGCCAAGTTATTGGTGTTCGCCAAGGGCAATAACCTGCTGGATCAAAACATCCGCAACGCCACTTCGTATTTACGCAATTTCGCGCCGGAAGCCGGTCGCGGCGCGGAAGTCGGTTTCAGATTGAGTTATTAATACGCAAGGGCGCCGCGATTCGCTGGCGCCCTTTTTTGGACTGCTATTGTTATAGTATAACATCGTCATGGCTACACTAATTCCATCCAAGCTGCCCGTCACGGTCTTGTCCGGCTTTCTCGGCGCCGGTAAAACCACGCTACTCAACCATATTCTCGGTAACCGGGAAAACCGGCGAGTGGCGGTGATCGTCAACGACATGAGCGAGGTAAATATCGACGCCGCGCTGGTCAAGAACGAGGTGCAACTGAATCGCGGCCAGGAAAAGCTGGTCGAAATGAGCAACGGGTGTATTTGCTGCACCCTGCGAGAGGATTTGCTGATCGAGGTCGGCAAACTGGCCAAGGACGGCCGCTTTGATTATTTGGTGATCGAGTCCACCGGCATTGCCGAACCGCTGCCGATTGCCGAGACCTTCACCTTTCGCGACGACAGCGGCATCAGCCTGTCCGACATCGCCAAGCTGGATACCCTGGTGACCGTGGTCGATGCCGTGAATTTCCTGCGCCAATACCAGGAAGCCTTGAGTTTGAAGGAAGCCGGCGAAGCCTTGGGCGAAGACGACGAGCGCAATGTCGCCGACCTGCTGGTCGACCAGATCGAATTCGCCAACGTCATTTTGATTTCCAAGATCGACTTGATCGCCGGCGACGAAATCGCCAATCTGCAAGCGATTTTGCGCAGTCTGAATCCCGATGCCGAAATCGTGCCGATGGTCATGGGCCAAGTCGATCTCGGCCAGGTGCTGGACACCGGTCTGTTCGACTTCGAAAAAGCCGAGCAAGCGCCCGGTTGGCTGAAGGAGTTACGCGGCGAGCACGTTCCCGAGACCGAGGAGTACGGCATCTCCAGCTTCGTTTACCGCGCCCGCCGGCCGTTTCATACCGAGCGCTTTTACCGCCATTTGCACGAAGGCGAATGGGACAACGGCACCTTGCTGCGCTCCAAGGGCTTTTTCTGGCTGGCTTCGCGCCCCGAATACGCCGGCAACTGGTCGCAAGCCGGCGGCATCATGCGCCACGGCCTGGCCGGACGCTGGTGGGCCTCGGCACCCGAGGAGCAATGGCCGGCCGAGTATCTGGACGACATCCGCGAACAATGGGTCGAGCCCTACGGCGATTGCCGCCAGGAACTGGTCTTCATCGGCCAGAACGTGGATGCCGAAAAGGTCCGTCGCGAACTGGACGCTTGCCTGCTGACCGACGCCGAATTAGCGGCGGGGCCGGATGCATGGCGCAAACTCCGGGACGATTTCCCACGGTGGTTTAGCGATGGCGGACACTGATGGCTTTCCGCCGTTGACCGGTGGCGAACTGCCGTCGATGCTCGGAGTCGTGCTGAGCTTGCGCGATCAAGCCTCGCGGCGAGACACCTTGACCTCCGCCTATCCGCCGATACTGGGTTGCACCGTCGCAGGGGTGCTGTTTCACGCGCCGTCCAGGCGTATCGCCGAATTTAGCGGCCACTCGCACCGCCAACACTTTTAGCTTCCACATCGGGGGTAGCGCCGCCATGAATACTTATTTAGCCACCATCGCCGCCAGTTTCGCGGTCAGCCTGTGCTCGCTATCCAGCGCTTTTGCATTGTGGCTACCGGCGGCAAGTTTGAAGCGCATTGTGCCGTTCCTGGTGGCACTGGCGGTCGGGGTTTTACTGGGCGACGCCTTCATTCACTTGATTCCGGACGCGGTCGCCCGCCAAGGTTCGGTGAGTAAGGTGTGCATGACCGCTTTGATCGGTGTGTTCGGTTTTTTCGTGTTGGAAAAGCTGGTGCGTTGGCGCCACGATCATAACGTCGACACCCGGCCTGCCGGTAGCGAAATCCTGCCGTTGGCAAAAATGAATTTGATCGGCGACGCCATCCACAACTTCGTCGACGGCATTCTGATCGCCGGCAGTTTCCTGGCCGATCCGGCGCTGGGCCTGACCACCACGCTGGCCATCGTCGCCCACGAAGTACCTCAGGAACTCGGCGATGTCGGCGCATTGCTGCGCGGCGGTTATGCGCCGAAGCAAGCGGTGTTATACAACTTTTATTGCTCGCTGAGCGTCGTGCCCGGCGCCTTGTTTACCTTGCTGCTCAGTCAGGTCGCCGCATCGTCCTTGGTCGTGTTGTTGCCGATCGCCGCCGGCGGTTTCATCTACATTGCCGCTTCCGACCTGATTCCGGTGCTGCACGAGCGCTCGACCTTGCGCCATCTCGGCGGCCAAAGCGCGTCGTTCGCGCTCGGGATTGCCTTCATGCAAGGTATCGTCGTTTTCGAACAATCCCTGTTAGCCCACTAAGGAGTGACCCATGTTTGCCCGCGCACCTTTCGCTCAAACGGTCGGATCGCCACGGGTACCGCCCAACAGCTTTCAACCGCTGGAGCGACGCCCCGCGACCAAAACCGTGATGTCCGATCGATTTGCCGATCTGGCCCGAATCTACGAGGAGGACGTCAATCTGTGTTTGATCGACCGACCGTTACCGCTCGAGATCGAAGGCTTCGTCTACGCCGCGCTAAGCAACAAGACCAGAATCGAAATCAGCCAGGCTGTCGATCCCAGCCGTTACGACTTTGGGGCCATTTGGCCGCAAGTTACCGCTCTGGACGGCTTCCGGGCTTGGCTGGACGACGTGGTCTGGTTGACCTCGGCGTTTTGCGAATTGTTCGGCCAGCGCGAAGCCGGCCTGCGCTTGCGGACCCTGGATAACGCGATGTGCCCGCGCTTTCACGTCGATCGGGTGCCGGCGCGGATGATTTGCAGTTATGGCGGCATCGGCACCGAATGGCTGCCGGAATACGCGGTCGATCGCGACAAACTGGGCATGGGTGGGTGCGGCGTACCGGATCAAGTATCCGGGTTGATCGCCGACGCCACCGCGATTCGGCAAATGCCGGCTTACGCGGTGGGTTTGATGAAGGGCGAGCACTGGGTAGGCAATGAAGGCCGCGGTTTGGTCCACCGTTCGCCAACCCCAACCGCGGTCCAGCCGCGGCGGCTGTTGTTGACCTTGGATATGTTGTGAGCCGCCGGGTCGTTGCCGCTCGCTTTCCGGCCTATCGTCGTCGAAGGTTGCGGCTCGAACGGCGCCAATCACCATCGACCAAGCGGAGCCAATCTCCGTTGGCAGTGCGGAGTCTATGGTCGTTGGCCAAGCGGAGCCAATCTCCGTTGGCAGTGCGGAGTCTATGGTTGTTGGTCAAGCGGAGCCAATCTCCGTTGCCTGAGCGGAGTCTATGGTCGTTGACCAAGCGGAGCCAGTCTCCGTTGGCAGTGCGGAGTCTATGGTTGTTGGTCAAGCGGAGCCAATCTCCGGTGGCTGAGCGGAGTCGAAGCCAGCCTTGTTCGGCTATACCCGGCTTTCGGCCATTGATTCGTTGGGAATCTCAAGCTTGGTACGCGGTGCGTACCCTACCATCTTATGTTGATTAAGCTCCGCAACGGCGCCATTTACGACCCGGCGCAAAACCTGCACGGCGAGATCGGCGACCTGTTCATCCGCGACGGCATCATCGTCGCCGACCCCGGTCCGAACGCGCGTTTCGATGCGATTTACGACGCCACCGGCCAGATCGTCATGGCCGGCGCCATCGACATCCACAGCCATATCGCCGGCGGCAACGTCAACACCGCAAGGCTATTGCTGCCGGAGCAGCACCGCAACCGGATGGCGAGGCGGCTCAATCATCCGTTTTCCACCGCCAAATGGTCCAGTACCGACATCGGCTATCGCTACGCCCGGATGGGCTACACCTGCGTGGTCGAACCGGCCATGCTACCGGTCGGCGCGCTGGACGTGCATCTGCAAATGGCCGACATTCCGATCATCGACACCGCCGCGCTGGCGATACTCGGCAACGACGATCTGCTGTTACGGCTGATGCGCGCCAAGGCCGGCCAAAATCAAATCAACGACTACGTGGCCTGGACTTTAAATGCCACTAGGGCTTTGGGATTGAAGGTTATCAACGCCGGCGGCGCCAACGCCTTCAAAAGCAACGTTCGCCAATTCGATCTGGACGACATCGTGCCCGATTACGGCGTCAGCTCACGACAGATTCTGCAAACCCTGCAACGCGCCGCCTGCGAATTGGGCGTACCGCATCCGGTACACGTGCACTGCAACAATCTGGGCACGCCCGGCAACGTCGAAACCGCCGTCGCCACGATGGAGGCCGCGCAAGGCCTGCCCATGCATCTGGCCCACGTTCAGTTTTACGCTTACGGAGCGGAAGGCGCCAAGGGCTTTTCGTCGGCGGCGGCGCGATTATTGAAGCCTTCAACCGCCATCCCAATATCACGATGGACGTCGGCCAAGTCCTGTTCGGCCAAACCGTGACGATCTCCGGCGACGTGATCGCCCAATATAGCCGCCACGCCGACGCCAGCCCGAGCAAATACGTGATGTGGGACGCCGAGAACGAAGGCTCGGGCGGCGTGGTGCCGTATCGTTACCGCGAAGTCAGTTTCGTCAACACTTTGCAATGGGCGATCGGCCTGGAATTGTTCTTACTGGCCGAGGCACCGGAACGTTTGTTCTTCACCACCGACCACCCCAACGGCGCGCCGTTTACCGCCTACCCGGAATTAATCCGCTTATTAATGGATGCCGATTACCGGCAGGAGTGCATGGTGGGCTTGAACCAGGAGGCCCTGGCCCTGACCCTGTTGCCGGGTCTAAAACGCGAATTGAATTTTAGCGACATCGCGACGATGACCCGCTCCGCCGCCGCCAAGCTGCTCGGCTTCAACGATCGCGGCCATCTGGCGCCCGGCGCTATCGCCGACATCGCCGTTTACGATCCGGGCCGGCGCGCCGGCGCTCGTCCCGACTATCGGGCGATGTTCGCCGATGCCGCATTGGTGTTCAAAAACGGTCGAGTGGTGGTCAAGGACGGCGTGGTGGTCGACCGCCCGGACGGGCAAGCGCAGGCCGTCTCGCCGGATTACGACGCCGGCATCGCCCGCACCGTCAAGCAGCATTTCGACCGCTTCTACAGCCTGAAACTCAATCAATACGCGGTCAACGACGGCGATTTCGGCGAGCGGCCACGTTTTCATTACCTGTAAATCAAACCCATGACGCCCATCGAAGACATCCAAGCCCGCGCCGACAGTCGCCGTATCGCCATCGACAAAGTCGGCATCAAGGACATCCTGCATCCGGTGCGGGTTCAGGACAAAAGCGTCGGCGAACAACGCACCGTGGCTCGCTTCGCGATGTACGTGAATCTGCCCCACGACTTCAAGGGCACCCACATGTCGCGCTTCGTCGAAATCCTCAATAGCCACGACCGGGAAATCAGCATCGCCTCGTTTCCGGCCATGCTCCGCGAAATGCTGGACCGCCTGGAAGCCGAATCCGGCTATATCGACATGCGCTTTCCTTACTTCATCGAGAAAGCTGCGCCGGTCAGCGGTGTGCGCAGCCTGCTGGATTACCAGGTCGGTTTCATCGGCGAAATCGACGCCGCAGGCTGCCGCACCAAGGTGCAAGTCGTGGTGCCGGTCACCAGCTTGTGCCCGTGCTCCAAGGAAATTTCCGAGCGCGGCGCCCACAACCAGCGCTCCCACGTCACGGTCACGGTAGTCACCGACGGCTTTGTTTGGGTGGAAGATCTGATTGCATTGGTTGAAACCGAAGCCTCGTCGCCGATCTACGGCCTGCTGAAGCGCCCGGACGAAAAATACGTGACCGAATACGCCTACGACCACCCGAAATTCGTCGAGGACATGGTTCGAGACGTGGCGGCCCGCCTCGACGCCGAAGCGCGTATCAGCGCCTACACCGTGGAATCGGAAAACTTCGAATCGATCCACAACCACTCGGCTTACGCGTTGATCGAGCGCCGCAAGCCGCGGCTCTAATCCCGGAGGCCTCATGCAAACCAAGTTAACACACAGCGACCGAATACCGGTCACGATCCTGACCGGTTTCCTCGGCGCCGGCAAAACCACGTTGCTCAACCGCATCCTCACCGAACACCACGGCCGGCGCATCGCGGTCATCGAAAACGAATTCGGCGAGGCCGGTATTGACAACGAACTGCTGGTGCAAGCCGACGAGCAAATCGTCACGATGAACAACGGCTGCATTTGCTGCACGGTGCGCGGCGACCTGGTACGCATCCTCGGCGAATTGTCCGAGCGCCGGGAAAGCGGCGAGCTGTATTTCGAGCGAGTCGTCATCGAAACCACCGGCCTGGCCGATCCGGCGCCGGTAGCGCAAACCTTTTTCATCGATCAGGATATCGCCGAAAACTACAAACTGGACGCCATCGTTACCGTTGTCGATGCCGCGCACGCCCATCAACAATTGGCGGAACACCACGAAGCCCAGGAACAAGTCGGTTTCGCCGACCGAATCTTGCTGTCCAAAACCGACTTGGTCGCAGCCGAAATCGCCGCCGACCTGGAAAGCCGGCTAAGGGCGATGAACCCCAGGGCGCCGATCAAGCGCGTACATTTCGGCGAAACCGAGTTGAGCGACATTCTGGACATCGACGGCTTTAAACTGGACGACATCCTGAATATCGAGCCGGATTTCTTGGAAGACCTCAGCCACGAACACGACGACGACATCACGTCCTTCGTGTTCGAAACCGACCGTGCGCTGGACGCCGCCCGGATTCTGGCCTTTCTCGACATCATGGTCCGCGACCACGGTAACGACCTGCTGCGCTACAAAGGCATATTGCACATCGCCGGCTGCGACAAGAAAGTCATCTATCAAGGTGTACACATGCTGCTGACCGAAAGCTTCGGCAATCCCTGGCCGGCCGGCGAAACCCGCGCCTCGCGGCTGGTGTTCATCGGCCGCAACCTGCCCAGGCAAGAGATGTTGGAAGCACTGGCGTCCTGCCAAGTCGCCTGAGCGGGCGAAACCGGGAGTACAAACCCAGGTTTGTACTCCGGCGTTTGGACACCGCTGATTGCGGATCCGCATCGCCGTCTTGCTTGCCGCTACCCGCCGTTAGGCAATATCGACGGCTCGTTCGGCGACCGAACAAGCCGGTTTGGAATTTCAAGTTCTGAGCGTTCAGCGGTTGCAATGACCGGCGATCGGCCGCCGCCGTCCAGCCGGAACTTTCCGCATGCTTACCGGCGGTAATGGATTGGTTAGACCTGACGAATACAGTAGCCGGGCGTCGGGGTCGGATATGCGGAGCATCGCTGATTGGAGTACAAACCTAGGTTTGTACTCCGACGTTTGATGGCCTCGGCAAGTCGCCGGGGTGTAAGGTTCTCCGGTTTTGGGGCCGGGCGGCGATCTTATCGTCACGGGCTTATCGAAACGTCGGCTGTCGCGGCGAAAGTCCCAACCCGCGAGCGTTGCGGTTCCGGAACGAAGCGGTTGCGCGCTTTCGCCGAAATTGCGGTCTGCCTGGAGTAGATCATCCTCGTCTGAGTCGACAAACCCCATTGCCTTCCGTGTTAGATTATCGGCACCGATGTCAAAGGAACCGCCCCATGTCCGAAGAAGCCTTGAAGCGAATTGCCGAGAACAAATTGACGAAAAGTTCTCATCTGGATTTGAGCGGCTGTGATTTAGTCCATTTGCCGGACCAGCTTGAAGAATGCACTTGGCTGCAGTCGTTAAATCTACGTTTTAATTTCAAGCTTGCCGACTTTACCCTGCTGGCGGGCCTGATCCAGTTGCAGCAACTTAACTGCTCAAGTACCAAAATCAGCGATCTGACGCCGCTGGCGGGCCTGATCCAGTTGCAGCAACTTTATTGCTCCGCGACCAAAATCAGCGATCTGACGCCGCTGGCGGGCCTGATCCAGTTGCAGCAACTTGACTGCTCCGGGACCCAAATCAGCGATTTAACGCCGTTGGCAGGCTTGACCCAGCTACAACAACTTGGCTGCTTCAAGACCCAAATCAGCAATTTGACGCCGCTGGCGGGCCTGATCCGGTTGCAGCAACTTTACTGCTCAAGGACCCAAATCAGCGACTTGACGCCGCTGGCGGGCCTGATCCGGTTGCAGCAACTTTACTGCTCCGAGACTCAAATCAGCGATCTGACGCCGTTGGCAGGCTTGACCCAACTACAGGAACTTAACTGCTCCGAGACCCAAATCAGCGATTTGACGCCGCTGGCGGGCCTGATCCAGTTGCAGCAACTTTACTGCTCCGAGACCCAAATCAGCGATCTGACGCCGTTGGCAGGCTTAACCCAGCTACAGCAACTTTATTGCTACTCGACGCAAGTCAGCGATTTGACGCCGCTGACGGGCCTGATCCAGTTGCAGGAACTTAACTGCTCCAAGGCACAAATCGACGATCTGACGCCTTTGACCGGCTTAAATAATTTAAAAAAGCTGGATGTTGGTTTCACTGAAATTACCGATCTTTCGCCGCTTCTTGGCCTAATTCAAAATCGAATAGATGTATCTTGGAATTCTGACGAATTTTACGAGAATGATTCCGTTATCTGTATCGACGATTGCCCGTTGGTCTGCCCACCGGCTGAAATCGCCCGCGACTCGCCGCAGGCGGTGCGCGATTATTTCGAGGAATTGGGCGACAACGGCGCGCGGCTCAACGAGGTCAAGGTGATCTTTCTCGGCGAAGCCTCGGCCGGCAAGACCTCGCTGGTCAAACGGCTGATGAACGAGCCGTTCGACGACCATGAAAGCCAGACCCACGGCATCCGCATCCGCCAAGCCAACTTCGAGATGAGCGACGGCGAGCAAGTCGCCGCGCATTTGTGGGACTTCGGCGGCCAGGAAGTGATGCACGCCACCCACCAGTTCTTTTTGTCGCAACGCAGCATCTACGTGCTGCTGCTGAACAGCCGCAACGACGACCAAGCCGAGAAATGGCTGAAGCACGCCGACAGTTTCGGCGGCCGTTCGCCGGTGTTGGTGGTGTTGAACAAGATCGACGAGAACCCGTCGTTCGAAGTCGAACGTAAAAGCCTCAAGGAAAAATATCCGCGCATTCGAGGCTTTTACCGGCTGTCCTGCGCCGAGGCCGAACATCCTGGCTTTATCGAGTTTCGCGAAGCCTTGCGCCGCCAAATCGAAGCCGCCGACACCCGCCGCACGCCGTTCCCCAAGCATTGGCTGGCGGTCAAGCAACGCTTCGTCGAAATGCAGCAGGATTACGACTTTATCGAATCCGACGCCTACCGCCGGGTTTGCCGGGAACTCGGCGTCAGCCGGCCGTTGAGCCAGGACGTGCTGCTGCAATTTCTGCACGACCTGGGCGTATTGATCAATTTCCGCAACCTGCAGAATTTCGACACCCAAATCCTCAATCCGCTTTGGCTGACCAACGGCGTTTACCGGATCGTCAATTCCGCGCTGGTCGCCGACCAGGGCGGCGTGCTGCGGGAAGCGGACTTCGACGCGGTGATCAACGATCCGCGCTACAAACAGCACAACACCGGCGAGCGCGAATTCGTGTATCCCAAAGCCAAATTGCTGTACATCGTGCGGGTGATGCAGGAATTCGAGCTGTGCTTCCCAACCGGTCCCGGCGATTTCATCGTGCCGCAATTGTTGCCGGCCAGCGCGCCGGAATTTCAGGCCGACGGCGCGCTGCTGCGTTTTGTCGTGCACTTTCCCAGCTTTTTGCCGAACAGCGTATTTCCGCGGCTGATGGTGAAACTGCACGCTTTCATTCGCGGCGGCGAGCGCTGGCGCACCGGCATGGTGCTGCACAAACCTTCGGTATTCGACGCGCTGGCCAGGGTGCGTTGGGACAGGGAAGACCAAAAGCTGTTGATCGATATTTGCGGTAACGAGCGGCGGCGCTTGTTAAGTTTTATCCGGGAAACCATCAAGGAAATCGTCGCCGACTTTAGCGGTTTGGCTTTCGAAGAACGGGTGCCGGTGCCGGGTTGCGGAGCTTACAAAGATTACGAAGAATTGGTCGAAGCGGAAAAGGCCGGCGAAACGACCATTTTCGTCAAGGAATTGAAAACCCGCGTCGCGATCGCCGATCTGCTGGACGGCGTCGAGGAAGCGGCGATGCGCGACGCGGACCTGCAACTGCCGGTCAAAGCCTTCGTCTCGTACTCGCACAACGATTTAGACTTTGTCAAAGCCCTGCAAAGCGCCTTGTCGCCGCTGGTGCGTTTGCAAAAACTCAGCCTGTGGCACGACCGCGACATCGACGCCGGCGAGGAATGGCGGCCGGAGATCTTACAGCAACTGGCCCAGGCCGACATCGTGCTATGTCTGGTCAGCCCCGACTTCGTGGCATCGGATTTTTGCTACTTGTAGGAATTCGAAGCGGCCTTGGCCGCGCACCGGCGCGGCGAGCAATTCGTCATGCCGATTCGCTTACGGGAAACCGACTGGCAAGGCTTGCCGCTGGCCGAGATTCAGGGCGCGCCGGAGGAATGGATCGGCAACGCCGCCAATCCGGACCAAGCCTGGTGCCGGGTGTCAGAACGGTTGCGGCCGGTCATAGACAAAGCCAGGGAGCGGAAACGGCGCAAATTGCGGGAAGATGGCGAGCGGCCACGTTGACGATGCGCGCCGGGGCCAGACCGCCAAAACGGCCAGGCTTGCGATTTACGGCGGTTAAAGTGTACTTCGCGCCAATTTAACCGCGCGGATTGACTTTTTGCGGTTCCCGGTGGCGAAATAAATGCGAATTACGCCGTCGGAAACGTTCACCATGACTCAGGGAACGCTCCCAGAACTTTTAGCAACGTTCCCAGCGCTCTCATCCGTGTTTTCAGCCATCTTGGGGGCTTTCCCAGAAGTCTCGGGAACTTTCCCAGAAGTCTTGGCGAGGTTCCCGGCCGTTTTTGGGGACACCCCGGCGCCGAAAAAATGTCCCCGAACTCGCCAGGAAGGTTCCCGAAGTCGTTGTGAGTGTTTATGGCGCGATGATTGGCGTTTTAAATTCGGCGGTAAATCTCTATTCCGTGTCCGGAAATGCGCTTAATGCGGCATGCGCTAAACGCAATGGCGGCCACAATCGACGGCAGCAAACCAATGATTCGGAAAGAGTGGGTAAGTCCAAGAGAGATTCAGTTCGGCAATTCCGTGCAGATTGGCGAATCGACACGAATATCATGGCTGTGAAAAATTACCTCAAAAACCCGATTTAGCCTGATGTAGAATTCAATTCAAATATCGCTGGTATTAAATCGATTTTCCATTGGATTTATCGGCCATCAATAAAAATTCCAAATTCACGGAGATTGCGGATATGGCGAATATAAAATACGTTCTGCCATTTTTGGTTGCCTCGACATTGGCGAACGGCTGTGCCAGTTTTGGAATATATGCTCCCAAGGATCTATCGACTATCAAACTGCCCGCCGCCGCCCGTATCGATATTAAAGCAACACCCAGTATCGACCGAAGTTCGGTAAAACTGGACGTCGGCACGGTTCGAGAGATCGATATTACCCATCAAGTGCCTTATATTTCGGACAGCGAACGCACGAGTAGTTTGCAATTGCCGGCCGGCAAACACACCATAACCGCCGAAGCCGATATTCCCTGCTGGTATTGCTCTCCCAACCCGACGCATTTCGTCGACTCAGCGAATATCTGCGTCGCCCCGGAAAGCTGGCCCGCCGGACAAAAAAATTACACGTTAATCAACGAAGCGAGCGGTTCGGTTATCGGAAAAACCGCCAACGATGGCTTGGAAATGACCGCCGACTCGGGCTCGCCCGCTAGTCGTTGGGATTTTATGACCGTATACGGTATTCAACAGATCGGTATGATCGCTAGTGTAGATAACCCCTGCTTATGCCTGCATGTGGGAGACGCTAATCAAATTAACCTGGCTATCTGCGATTCGACTGACCGCAACCAGCTCTGGGAAGCCATGCCTGTGCCAAACAACAATGCTTTTATCATTAGAAACGTCAATAACTTTTCTTGCTTGACCGAAGTACCCAATAATTCCTTGGGCTATTTTTCGTGCGATGCGAATCCAAACCCGAACCAGAATTGGAAACCCAGAAACAATCATTCCGGCCGAATAGAGCAACCGTTTTAAAAGACAATCGATTTAAAATCCAATCCGACGAGTAACGACTATGCCGAATATCAAAAATTATTTAACTATATTCAGCGTCGTGCTGGCCAGCCCGATCGCAAGCGCGTCCACCAACGCCTCGGTCAGTACGACTATTGCCCAAACCAACAAGTACAGCGTTCCCAATCCAGGAACCAACGCGACGAAGAATGTCATCGACAATCACTCTGGCTACACGCCGTCCTCGGCGGTTGCCAGTTATACCTTGTCGGCCGACGGCGAATCGGGTTACGCGCGCTCGACCGCCTCCGCTCATGCCTCGGCCGGCCACCTTGGGGTTTATGCCGGTAGCGATAGCATGTACAGTACCAAACACCAAGATGCTCAAGGCAATCTTAGTGGAGCCGGCGGCGGCAGCGCCGATACCCATGCCAGCGCCAATTGGTACGATCTATTGACAATCAACGCGTCTGGCATGAACGGCCGTCTTGGCAGTTTCTCGGCGAGTATCGTCGTCTCGGGCAATGCGCTGGTCCACACCGACCCCGGCGTGATGCTTAAGAGCCCGGATGGCGGCCTGCTGTTGGCATCCAATGAAGGCCGGTCGTCGGTTTCATTGGCCGGCAGCGGACTGAATTGGCCCACTCAAACTTGGGACGACGCGTGCGGCGGCGGACAATTGGCATGCGCCAATACCTCTTATGGGTTCAGTCCGATTCCCAATGTCGATTACCATCGCGGCACCGCCTCAATCACAATACCCGTCACGATAAATTTTCGGTTCGGCATCGCCCAAACCATCGGTTACAGTCTATCGGTGTCCAGCCATGCGCTGTCGGACGTTCAGTACTTCAAAACCGCCGGCAGCGGTGGCGTCAATGCCGTGGCCGATCTATCGCACACCTTGTTGTGGGGTGGCATCGACAGCTTGTTCGACGATCACGGAAATGCCATTTCCAACTTTAGCTTAAGCGCTTCCAGTGGTTTCGATTACCGCCAAGCCGCCATCGTCCCGCTACCGCTATCGGCGTGGCTGATGTTGTCGGCGCTGATGGGCTGGTTGGGCTTGCGGCGCAAACAGTCACAGATCGCGGTCTGATTCGCGGTCTCCGCCAAATTTAAACCTCAGCGCTCGCTTGGATTCTCCTTCTAGCCTAAGACTCAGCCGAATGCTGCTGATTGGAGTACAAACCTAGGTTTGTACTCCGGCGCGCGATTGGCCGCTGTGATTGGTTGGACTTTGCGATGCGCCGGGCGACGGAGTAGCTTATATAGGGCGCGGATCCAATCGGAACGCCAACGAATTCGGTATTAAGCAACCAAACTCGGACTAGCGCCATGACTCCAAATCAGCCCAACAACGCCGATCGAACCGAAATAGCCGATCTATGCGCGGTCGCTCAATATGTCGAGCAGATTATCGCTGCCGAGCATCAATGGATATCCAATCGGCTGTCGTGGTTTTATATGTCTCAGACTTTTTGCTTGGCGACGCACGCGGTGCTGGTGACGGCCCAAGGCGTACACGTGCGAAGAGATTTCGAGTTCCTGCTGTGGGCGATGCCGCTGTTCGGATTGGTTTCGAGCGTTATCGTGTTCTTCTCGGCGAAAGCGGCCGAATCGGTCGTCCGTTCGTTGGCGGAAGAACGGGCCAGATTAACCCGGCGAATCAACGCGGTCGCGGGCGCTTCCATTCCGTTGATAGGCGCGAGCCGGCCCAACCGCCAAGCCGATTTGCACTGGACCCATTGGGCCGGCGCGTTGCCGTTGAACATTCTCCCGCCAAGCCTAGCGCTGATTTGGATCGTGCTGTTGATCTTTCGATTTTCCTGCAAAGCCCTGTGCGCCGGTTGAATGCCGGCAGTGCCTAGCCCTATGCGAGCGCCTGCATCACGGGCAGGGGGATTGCGCTGATTGTTCGAGTTATCGCGCTCTACTTCGCTAAAGCACTAATCGGTAAAACCTGGCGCTAAATCTTAAATGCTAGGGGCGTTCAAGCGAACGCCCCTAGCCTGGGTAGGCGCCGCAACCGCCCCGCGAGTCTCTCCGATGATCGTCATTGTCTCCGACGAATATCGGCGCACCTTCGGGAATCGCCAAAAATACGGCATATCCCGCATCAAATGTGAAATGCCGCACTTTGTCTCCGTTAGACAGCAATCACGCCTAGACACTCGTCGAGACCCATCGGTCTAAATAGAAAAATTGCCTAATGAAATCAGTTGCTAACAAATGGCGAACTAAAAAATTCCAGAATCTATTCCTAACGGCATAGTTAATGCCTATTGAATTATTAACCCGGCTATTAAATACCGTTCGCCGCGAGCCTGTCTCAGGCCACGCCAGCGGGGGGCTTAGACGCGCTCAGCCCGAACGGAATACCCGTGATCAGTAGGGCCGGGTTAATACGCTGATGGCAATTCCCGTTAGCGATTCACGACTTTTCCTAAAAACGTCTTTACTCGAGCAAACATGATGACAATGCATACTTCACGTATCGGACCTTCGAGCAGGGTCCGGCAACTTTCTCTCTGCGGCTTGGCGGCAATCGCCGCGTCGGCCAACGCCGTGGCGCTGGAGGGCTCCATCGGCGGCACAGCCTATCTCAGTTACGATCAAGCAACCTGGGCGACGCTGAAACCGCTGGAAAGCTATAAAAACATGAACTATCAGGAGCTCTACGGTGGTCAGCGGATACCCACCGCCGACATAGCCGGGCGGCGTTGGGCTTATCCGCAGTTGTTTGTCGACAACAGCGTGCCTGCCAAATTGCAACCCTGGTGGTTGGCCACCAATGCCGCGATTGCCAACGGTACCGCGACTGCGGCGGCTCTTGCCGAATGGCGGGTGCTGGATCCCGCACAGCAAGTTCCGGCGGCGCAACCGGCCGGCGGTTGGGCCATGGCGGTCGATTCGCTGGGCGAGGGCCTGGACCCCGGCTGGGCTGACGGCTATCACCCGACCGATTTCGATCCGACCACCGGGGTCGGCAAGATTGCGCTGGGCGGCTCGCTACGCCTGCATAGCGATTTCAACTCGCCTTCCGGCGTGCTGTGGATGCGGGGCTTGACGTTGGAGCATCGCGGCGAAACCGAGAGTTGGTATATCGGCAACGATGCCGGTCCAGCAAGCGGAGCATTCTTCGAACTGATCGACCCGGCTTTCGGCGTAAATCCGGATAACGGCTTGTTGAGCATCGACGCCGATTTCAAACTCGGCGACTCCCTGTACTCGCGAATATTTTTTAATTTAGACGGCGATACCCGCGTCATCGGCCATTTCTCGCTGAACCCGTCGCTGACGACGCCCACCAGCCCGGTACCGGTGCCGGCCGCCGCGTGGCTGTTTTCCTCGACCTTGCTGGGTTTAATCGGCGTTTCGCGCCGCCGAGGCTTGAGCCCGAATGCGCGTTAAATCGCGCGGAACAAGCGCCTCATATTCCCCAACATTACCTTCAGGAACCATCGTATGACATTTTCCAGTTTCAAGCCCTTACTGGCTTTTGGCTTGCTTGCGCTAAGCATGGGCCCGCAAACCGCCGGCGCGACGGTCGTCGCCACGGCCACCGTTCATTGGAACCCGCTAGACGTGGAGATTATCGACTTGTCCGGCGGATTCGATACGCCGCAATTTAGTTGGGTTTCGCCGTTTGGCAGTGCGAATACCTATGCTTACACGGATCACGTGGAGGGCAGCTCCGACAATCAAAGCGTTGACGATTTCACGACTCAGCTAAGCTCCGTGAGTAATAGTAGATTCTCCGGCAGCCACGCCGAACGCGGCGATGGGATCGTGCAAGTCCAGGCCCAAGGCGATGTGCTCGGCAACAATTACGCAGTGACCGAGGCCGACAGCCAAGGTAGCTTCGAAATGCGTGGCAAAGGCGTTGCGCTGATCACGCTGGATTGGACCTTGGAAGTCAGCGGCGTGGAGTACGTCAATAAGTTGTCCGCCACTGGCTTTGCCACCGTCAGTCTGTCCGGCAATGATACCGACCAAAACGGCACAAACGGCTATAGTACCATGTACGCATTACTCAACCCTTCTCTGGGTTCGGAAAGCAAAAGCGGCAGGTTTCGCTTTGCCGTCACCGGCGATGGCGTCAATGTGGTCAGCGGTAATTTTGTGGTCACGGCCTATGTCAATACCAGTGTCAATGACGGCACGCTCACTTTCGTGCCGATCCCTTCGGCGTTCTGGCTGTTCGGCGGCACGGTCGTTGCGGCATTGGGCGGTCTGAAGCGCAAATCGCTACCAACTTCATGTTAGCGCGCGTACACCGAAGGCCGGATCACCCACGCATCGACGAGCGACCCGGCGGCCTTGTCCAACCGACTCTTTTATCGTGCCCGGTCGGCGCTGACCATCCCATCACGGATCAGCCGTTCGCCCGTTGCTCAACCCCATTCGTTATCCAAGGAATATCATTATGAAATGTTTATCTATCCCCGCCGTCGCGGCGTTATACGCATTGTGCGCGGTCGGGAGCCTGCCTAGCGCCCATGCATCGGTCGTCGCCAGTTCGACGATAGACTGGAGCAGTTTCAATATTCAGCTTATCGATTTATCGAACGGCACTAACGCGCCGGAATTTCGCTGGACCGATCAGAGTGGCATCGCCAACTCCTGGGCCTTCGTCTGGACCGATCCACCCAGTAACGATTATCCGAACCAAAGTGTTACGGCGGCCGATTTCGGCAGCGCGTTGACGACCGACACCGCCACCACGCTTTCGCAAAGCCGCGCCACCCGCAATGCCGACTCGCTGGACAGTCATTCGCAAAGCACGACCGGTAACTACACCAATGGCTTTGCGACTGCCGGCAACAGCGGTAGTTTCGAATTAAGCGGTAACGGTCTGGCCATATTGACACTGGACTGGCAACACTCGGTCAGCGGCGGCGGCGAAGGCGATATTTACAATTGGGCGAACGCGACGACCAATATCTATGCCAACTATTACGGCAGCGACGGCACGGGCGCCAACAAGGCGGTCCTGGTGTCCACCAACAGCTACGATGCGGTACCGCAAACGCGAAACGGCAGCTTTGTCTTCGTGATTTCCGGCGACGGCGAGCATTTGGTGAGCGGGTCCTTCGGGGCCACCGTGTCCGCCCGGACGATGATCAGTCGTCCGGACGACTCCGGGCCGATCAACCCGGTGCCGGTGCCGGCTTCGGCTTGGTTGTTCGGCACGATGCTGCTGGGCTGGTTGACCGGCCGGCGGCGGTTGGCGGCTGGATAGCTGCGCGCTAAGGTGTTCAAGTAAAGCCGGGGCCGGAGTACATTGCCGCCCCGGCTAGCGACGCATTCCCGTTTCGCCGGCTTGCCGAAACGGGAAAGTCATTCCGACTAACACACTGAATCGCCTAAACCCCGCCGCCGTTTGGCCCGGTACATCGCCCGGTCCGCTTGTTTCAACAATTCGGTGCCGTTCAGGCCGTCCCGGCGATACAGCGCCGCGCCTATGCTGGCGCTGACCGAGATTTCCCGACCGGCCAATTGATACGGGGCCGCCAGGCATGCGTGAATTTTTTCGATCACCGCATTGACGCCGGCCTCGCCGTCGATGTCGGTCAACAGCAACAAAAACTCGTCGCCACCGTAGCGGCAGGCGGTGTCGCCGCAACGAATATCGGCCGACAAACGCCGGCCGACTTCGCGCAACAAACGGTCGCCGGCATCGTGACCAAAGCTATCGTTGATGGTCTTGAAATCGTCCAGATCGATGAACAAGACGGCGACCGGTTTTTGCTGGCGATCGGCCTGCGCCAAGGCTTGTTGCAAGCGGTCCAGCAGCAGGCTGCGATTCGCCAAACCGGTCAATTCGTCATGGTGGGCTAGATGCAAGGCTTGCTCGCAACTTTCGGCGATTTGCTGCAATTGCCGGCTTAAATTCGCTTCGGTTTTGGTCAATTCGGCAATGGTCAGCCGCGCGGCGGCCAATTCCTGCTGGCTGATGGCTAGCGCCCGTTTCAGTTCGGCGACTTCGGCGTTGACTTGATGCAAATGCAAACAATCGCCATGCAATGCGCAATTTCGTTCGCCGCCAGCCTGCTCCGCATTGGCCACCGACTCGGTACCGGCGCGGTCGTTCCAAGCGATCGGGATGTCGGGGGCGAACACCTGTGTTGCTTCCGGCCGAGTCTGGCGCTCGGCAAACAGATTCGACCGCAAAATCGCGGCCGATTGACGGCTGGACATGGGGGCGGCACTGGTCCCTACGGAGTCGATATTCATAGATAAAACCCTGATTGAGCCAAAGTTACAGGAAGCCGCTCGGCGGCTGACGACATACTTCAGTCAAATAGCGTGCCAATTGGGAAGTCAACCGCTTAGAACCTCACAAAGGATTGATATCAATCAAATTTGCACGAATCAACACCTGGCGCTCAAGCCCAAGCGTGGCAAATGCCGGGGAATTTGGAGACGATATTTCGTTTGGCTTACGAAATATCGTTTTCGTGGTACTCGCTTTCGAGCGGGTTGCCGGGTTGGAAGCGCTCGCCTCAGGCCGCCCGACATTGCCTCCGAGCCAACCTTAACGATGCCGGTCGGCACTGATTTATGGCATCGCGCCGAAGAGCCGGATCGGCCGGGAAAAATGTTCCGCGTTTGGTTTGTCCAGCTGGGGCGCTCGGCGCGATCATATGCCCGCTTCGCCGCGAATCTCAGTGAGCCCAGTACATTTGTACTAGTACGAAATCCCCGTTGCCCCATCGCGGAACTTGGCCGAGAATACCGGGCGGAATGGTTGGCCGTTGGGCTGCGAATAGCACCCACGCGAGCCCCAAAACATAGCCGGCATGCTCCAGGAGAGATGACAATGAAGAATTACGGCGTACTAAAAGCCAAGGCCATCGACTACCAACGCGACAGCGACGATGATCCGCACTCGGAACTGCTGGTCGGCGTGGCCGGCGTCAAATACCGCATCGCGATCAACGTGCGTTCCAGCCGAGGTCCGGTCGCGCAGCGCTTGGTCGAATACTTGATCGTGCACGATCTGAAGCATCCGGTGCTGGACCGGGCCCGCGAACTGCCGAACGGTTGGAGCAATCTGGCGGACGGCGTCGCCGACGGCGCGGCGATCGATTACATCCGCGGCAATCTGTTTCGCGCCCAAGACATGAAGCCCATCCCGCATCTGGCGCCCGGCCCCAACAACGATTTGTTCGAATTCGTCGAAGACTTGGCGCAGCGGGCAATCGCCGATCCGGGCGCGGTGGTTTACGCCTTCGGCGAAAAATGGGGGCCCGAGTCCGGAAAACCGGACCAGTATTTCCATTTCGAACCCGGCAACGGCGTACATTTGATCCACATGAATCAGGGTGGCGCCGGCGAGAGCAACGGCACTTTCCACGATGGTGGCTTGATCTTTGATTTCTCAGGCTCCGGCGGCGCGGTCGGGCTGTTCATCAAATTTCAAAACCAGGTTTGGCATACCGACGACCAGACCGCCGATCCGATCGGCGACGCGCCTGCCGTGCCCGAAGTACCGATTCCCGATACCGGCGGCGTCGATCCCTGGCCGGTGGTCGCGCCGGATTCGCCCTATCATTTGGCCCGTATCGTCGCGGCGATGGTCAATCCGCCCGGCGCCGATCCCGGCCAGGAATTCGTGACGCTGTTGAACGCCTCCGGCCGAACCTTGGACCTGGCCGGCTGGAAAATTCTGGATCAGCAAGACAAGGTCGAAGCGATTGCCGGCAAAATCGAGCCCGGCCGCGCCTTGACAGTGATGCTGAGCGGCAAGGGCGCGCAATTGTCCAACAAAGGCGGTACCATCACGTTACTGGACCAGCGCCGTCTAAAGGTGGACGGCGTGGCTTATACTCGCGATGCCGCGAGGACCGAAGGCCAGCCGATCGTGTTCGGCGGCTAAATTCGTCATTGAAGCTTCAACAGGCTGTCGTAAAAGTCAAAACAGAACCCTATCCTTGCGGGACAGGGCAGGGGGAGGGGTAAAAACAATGCGTTACCTTGCATTTCCCCGCGCCCCGACCTCTCTTTCGCGAGGAGAGGGGCATTCCGACACCCTTTCAATTGGGGGGACGTAAAGCGCATGATCGACATTTTAATCGGCTTATGTTTGGTATTCGCGATGTTCGCCGGCTTGGTGAGCAGCGTCAACGAAGTGGTCGCCCAATTGCTGGAAATGCGCGGCAAGGTGTTGTTCGAGGGTGTCGCGTTGTTGATGGGCGAACTGGAAGGCAGCGCCCGCTGGCGGCGCTGGCTGGGACAAGTGGATCGCAAAATCCACGAGGTGCTGAACGATACCGCCGATTTGGCGGCGGTGCCCGGCTTGCCGGCATTGACCCAAAAGCTGTTCGCCCATCCCTTGATCGATACCTTGTCGCAGCCCGGCTCCAAACCGTCCTACATCGAGCCGGCCTGCTTCGCCGAGGTCTTCGTGCAATTTTTGGCCAAGGGCGAGCGCACCCCGGAACGGATTGCCGCCAGCCTGGCCGAACTGAGTCCGCATCTGCAAACCTTGTTCGGGCCGATGCTGGAAACCGCCGGCGGCGATCTTGCGGCTTTCAAGACCAAGGTCGAGCAACATTTTTCGCTGGTGATGGACAGAGTCGGCGGTTGGTACAAACGCCGCAGTCAGGCGGTGATGTTCGCGGTCGGCTTTTTATTGGCCGCCGTCCTGAATGTCGATACTCTGCACATCGCCCATTATCTACGCTCGAATCCGGCCATGGTCTCGGCGTTGGTCGAAACGGCCCAGCGGGCGGACAATGCGGCCGGGCCGCTGAATCCGGACGGCGCCGACAGCGAAGCGCAAGTCAAACTGCGGCAAAGTATCGAAGCCTTGCGCCGCGACCTCGATCATTTTCGGCAACTGTCGTTACCGATCGGTTGGAACGTCAAATACGACAGCCAGGGCACACCTTGCGCGATCCAACGCTTGGACGACCAAAAAGCTCCCTGGCTAGGCTGGCTAATCACAGCGATGACCGGTACCTTGGGCGCGCCGTTTTGGTTCGACGCGATCTCCAAACTGTTTGCGATTCGCGGCTCCGGCCGCAAACCGCCCGCCGCCGACGCGGATAAATAAGCGCTTCCTTCTCCGTTAACTTCAGCCAAATCCAGGACAACTTGCGATGACCGAACAATCTCCTCGACTCATGAAAAATCCTCGCGCCGCCAATCCCGTAGTCGGCGGCATCGCGGCCGGCATCGGCGCCGGCGCGAAAATCGGCTTGTTGGCGTTAGTGTTATTGGCGGCCGGCTGCGAATGTCAGCAAAAGCCGATTTTTCTGCCGGCGGCGATGGCCGGCAAGGTCGAGTTAGTCGAGGACTGCGCCGAAAGCTGCGATAACGACGTTCTCGCCAGCGCGGTTGCCGAACCGGAAAAAGGCGGGATAGCGTCGGGCAAACTGCTCCGCATCACCGACGACGTCGAAGTTTACCGGATGTGGAATGGCCCTGACGGCGGCTTGAACGCCTACGGCGGCAGTAACCGGCTCGGCCCTTGGTGGACCGCGGAACGCCCGTCCGGCACGGACCAGGACTACCGCGCCAAGAATGCGATCTGCCCCGCTTGGAATGAACTCAAATGGGTCGCCAAATGTACCCTGAAGAAAGGCACCCTGATCGCTATCGGCCCCACCCAGTCGGCGCGCTGCCCGAGCGGCGAATTCTATCCGGCCAACAACACTCAACAAATCTACGTGGATAATTATTCGCCCAAGCACGTCAGTTGCGGTAAGTACTTGGAAAGCGATTATCCGGTGGACGGCAAGGATCTGTCGGTCAAAATTCCCTACGTCGAGCCTAAACCCAAGGATTGTTCGGCTAATGCGGAAACCACGCCGCCCGTCTCCGAACCTCCCGCGCCCGCGCCGGCCAAGAAGGCCAAACGCAAATAAACCTAAAAAAATCAGTTCGAACGCGTAAATCCGTTCTTGCCGGGCTTTCCAAAGACCGTGCGGAAGTTAAACCTCCCCCATTTGGCGAGCATTTCCAATCCAGCCCACCCATCGACTGGGCTCGGGGCGAACGGGGTTTGGAATGCTCAACTGATTTTTCTAGGATAAACCGCTGACCAGGCAGGTGAGAAAGTCCCGATTTTTATCGAGCGCCCGCCCGCGTCCCGTCTAGCCTATCCCGCTCCCCGAACGGTCGTTCGAGTTGTCCGAGCTACCGCCATGCCTTTCCTATCGTCCGCAAATCGCGAGAACCGGGCTGGCGTGGGGGGCGGCGGCTTGTATAATCCCGCCTTCCTCGACGAGGATTAGCAAACCATAATAAACAACAGGAGTGTGTATGAGAATCGAGACCCAGGCCGTCCATGCCGGTTACGCGCCGGACCCCACCACCAAGGCGGTCGCCGTGCCAATTTACCAAACCGTCGCCTATGCCTTCGATAGCGCCCAGCACGGCGCGGATTTGTTCGACCTGAAAGTGCAAGGTAATATCTACACCCGCATCATGAATCCGACCCAAGACGTGTTGGAACAGCGGGTGGCGGCGATGGAGGGCGGCTTGGCGGCGCTGGCGCTGGCTTCCGGCCAGGCGGCCACCACTTATGCCATCCAAACCATCGCCGAAGCCGGCGATAACATCGTCTCGGCCTCGACTTTGTACGGCGGTACCTACAATTTGTTTGCCCATACTTTTCCGCAACTGGGCATAGAAGTGCGCTTTGCCGATCCGCGTCAGCCGGGCAGTTTCGCGCCGTTGATCGATAGCCGCACCAAGGCTATTTTTTGCGAATCCATCGGCAACCCGCTGGGTAATGTCACCGATTTCGCGGCCTTGGCCGAGGTCGCCCACGCCCACGGCATTCCGCTGATCGTCGACAACACCGTGCCGTCGCCGTATTTGTGCCGGCCGATCGAGCACGGCGCCGACATCGTCGTGCACTCCTTGACCAAATACATGGGCGGCCACGGCAACTCGGTGGCCGGCATCATCGTCGATTCCGGCCAATTTCCGTGGGCTGAACACAAGGCCCGCTTCAAGCGTCTGAACGAGCCGGATGTCAGCTATCACGGCGTGGTCTACACCGAAGCGCTAGGCGCCGCAGCCTACATCGGCCGAGCCAGGGTCGTGCCCTTGCGCAACATGGGCGCGTCGATCGCGCCGATGAATGCGTTCCTGGTATTGCAAGGCATCGAAACGCTGCCGTTGCGGATGGACCGCATCTGCGAGAATGCCTGGGAAATCGCCAAACTGCTGCAAGACCATCCGAAAGTGGCTTGGGTCAATTACGCCGGCCTGCCGGAACATCCCGACCACGCCTTGGTGCAAAAATACATGGGCGGCAGGGCCTCGGGCATTTTGAGTTTCGGTTTGAAACAAGGCGGCCGCGAGGCAGGCGCGCGGGTACTGGACGCCTTCAAATTGTTCACCCGGCTGGTGAACATCGGCGACGCCAAATCGCTGGCCACTCACCCGGCGTCGACCACCCATCGCCAGTTGAATCCGGAAGAACTGGCCAAGGCCGGAGTCAGCGAGGAGATGCTGCGGTTGTCGATCGGTATCGAGCACATCGACGATCTGGTCGAAGATTTGGAGCAAGCGTTGGATGCGGTTTGAGGGCGGTTGCTATCTAGTTACCGTGGGGTAGCTCTTAGCGTTAGCCGGAGTACAAACCTAGGTTTGTACTCCACCGATTCCTCTTTGACTTTCGTCTTCCGCGATCATGCCAGCCAATATGCCTCAACCCATCCCGGTCCTGATCCTCACCGGCTTTCTCGGTAGCGGCAAAACCACCTTGCTGAACCGGCTGCTGGCGGACGGCATCAAAACGGCGGTGATCATCAACGAATTCGGCGGTACGCCGGTTGATCAGGATTTGTTGGAAAACCAAAGCATCCCAATGACGGTACTGTCCGGCGGCTGTTTGTGCTGCCAGATCAAGGGTGCGTTGGCGCCAACTTTGAAAAATTTGCGCATGGCCTGGGACGGTGCGACGGTCAAGCCTTTCGCGCGAGTCATCATCGAAACCAGCGGCATCGCCAGCCCCGAGCCGATTCTGGACACCTTGTTGCGCGAACCGTGGCTGAGCAAACGCTACCGGCTCCGGCAGGTGATCGCGACCTTGGCGATTCCATCGGCCGTCGAGCATTTGCAACGCCATGCCGAAGCCAAAGCCCAGGCGGTCTGGGCCGACACCTTGCTGCTGACCCATGCCGATCTGGCCGAGCCGGCGCAGCTCCGTAGTCTCGAAGCGTACCTGCAAACCCTGGCACCGGCCACGCCGATCCTGACCAGGACATTGGCACAACTTGATACCGGCGACTTGCTGAATGCGCCGTTGCCTCTGTTTCGGCGCCTGCCCGCAAACGCCGATCCGATCGAACATGCATTCCAAAGCGTATCGTTGTACTTCGAACAAACGCCCGACTGGCCGCGATTGCAAAGCGCGTTGCAGCGACTCATCGTCCAACTCGGTCCGGCGCTGCCGAGAATCAAGGGCGTCGTTTATCCGCCCGATTTCAATGGGCCGATCGCGATCCAGGCCGCTTCCGGTCGGCTTTACCCGGCAACGCCGCTACCGCCCCGCGCCAACGACGATAGACGCGGCCGTTTGATTTTCATTGGCGCCGGTCCGGCGGATGCGCTGGCCGAGACGCTCGGCGCGCTGTTCGCCGATTGCGACCCGCCACCGACGCTTCGGCGGCATTCCAACTGAGCGAGCGGCACCCAGCGTGCTACAATCGCAGCCTTTCCCACAAGCAATTCAAGGAATTTATCATGTCCTATCGCAAACTGGCGGCGCTGGCGCTGTTGACTCTTTCTTTCGGTGCCGGCGCGGCGGAACAGCCATTGACCCAAGCCGAGTTGCTCGGCACCTGGCAGATCGATAAGGAATCCTTGAACGCCGACGGCAGCGGCGCCCGCGGCCTGAACACCACCTGGACGTTCAAAAACGACGGCACCCTGGAAGGCATTACCCAGGACTCCGACTCTCACGCCCGAATCGACCAGTTGAAGGCGATACTGAATTATTCGGTGGAAAACGGCAAACTGAACAAACAAGCCGCACCGGGCCGCTCTAAAATGGAAACCTGCACCGCCGTCGAGAAAGACGGCGCGAAAATGGTCTTGAAATGTCAGTCCATCTACTTTTTCATGACCAAGAAATAAGTACCGCACGGCGCTCGATCCCGCTTCAACGCATTGAACGGGATCGTAACAACCATTCCGGGCACGGCCTAACGCCGTTAACCTATACCGTTCACCAATCGGCCCGGCTTGGACAATCTCTCGACGGCGACGCCAAGAGGTCGCGCCGATATGCCGGCAAAATTACTGTAAAACCGCGAATGAACATCAACGATGGTGCGTTCGTCGCGAGGCTACCGAGCGATTTGTCAAAGTGCGGTTATTCACCGATTACCCGGCGGAACGTTTCACGCGACCGCGCGACAAACCAACGAATCCGAAAACCGCCGAACCGAACAACCATGCAGCCGCCGGTAGCGGTATCGGCGATGCGTTGACGGTGAAACCTTTCAGATAAACATCAAACGTGGTGTAGGCGGTGTGCATGTTCGACATCGCCACTTGAAATTCCCCGGGAATTTCCACTGCGGAGGAAACCGGAGCGTTGTTGATCCTGGGGGCCGTCCTCTGACGTCGCCGGCACTGTCCTGGATATATAACTGAGAATAAACCGTGGTGTAATCCAGGAAACCCGACCAAGATACCGAATCGACGCCAAAACTGTCGACTAACTTCCCGGTATAAAGATCTGTCAGTTCCAATCCCCTGTTTGGACCACCAAAGCCGTTCCATACCCCTCCCATGCTAAACGATATTGCCCAGCCGCCCGGTATGATTTGCGTCACCGACGTGCCGCCACCTAGCGGCGCAAACCAAATATCGTTGCTGGATATGACCGGCGTTCCGCTCGATACGTCGATGTAGACGTTTGTCGCTGACGCCGGCAACGGCGAAAGCAGCGATAAGCAGAATCCCGCTTTTACAATGGTCAACGAAGTCTTTTTTCCATTTTCTGTCCTTGGTGTTGAAGCTAACTCAGGAACATCGAAATGTTAATGTCTTCCCGGCAATTCGACGGCAATTCGACGGCAATTCAGCCCGAATACCGGCAGCGATCAACACGATTTGGCATAAAGCCAACGACAGACTAGCGCGTCCGATACGCGACGTCGGTACGTTGGAGCGCTTAGACACGGAAACACTAAGGGGCTTGCTGGTGATCGCGACAACACCTCGCCGAACGGCGTGGCGGATGATTACCGCCTTCAGGCGCGGCTTAAGGTCGCTAAAAAACGGTCCAATTGATTGGCGAATGCTTGAATATCTCGCGGATGCAAGGGCGCTGGACCGCCGGTGTCGATACCGCTGGCGCGCAGACTGTCCATCATCGAGCGGATTTGCAATCTTTCGCCGATGTTTTCGTTGGAATAGCGCTCGCCGCGCGGATCGATGGCGTGACCGCCCTTGGCGATGACTTCGGCAGCCAACGGAATATCGGCGGTTATCACCAGATCGCCAGGTTCCAGCCGTTTGACGATTTCGTTATCCGCCACGTCGAAGCCGCTGCTGACGCGCAGCATTTTGATGTAGCGCGACGGTGGAACCGGTATCGGTTGGTTGGCCACCAAGGTCGTCCCTAATCGGCAACGCTCGGCCGCTCTAAATAAGATATCCTTGACCGGCTTCGGACAGGCGTCCGCGTCAACCCAAATATGCATAGTGGCTTTAGTATTAATGGATGGCTAATCGATAAAATCCAGTCCGAGCGTGGACTTTCACGCCAACGTGGATTCAAATCCGACGAGGCTTGGGCGAGGGGATAGCGCTCGCATTGACCTAACAGTGTCCAGGAATCGAATCCCCTCACGGTAAGCCGACCGGGGCTCTGGTCGTTTGAAACGCGCCTTGCCGGTAAAGCTGATCGTAAAGATGGTCGGCTATCCGCTCGAATAGGGTCTGCTCGTTGTGTGCGGCAAACGGCAATGCCAGCCACAAAAACAATTCCATATAGGCTTTATTCGCTTCTTCGACCTTAGCGGCGTAAGACATCCCGGATTTCGCATCGACCAACGTAAAGCGAATATCGTAATGTTGGGTAACCGTATAAGGGATTATAAACAACGTCAGTCCGCTGACGATTTGCATCGCGATACTAGACTCGCCATGCTGGCTGCCGGACAAGGTCAGACGATAATCGGTCCGCTCGGTAAACTCGCCCGGCGCCACCGCTTCGTGATCGCGGATATACGCTTTGTCCAGCCAGGCATTCAGCACGTTCTGGTTGATCAACACGCCAGCTAGATGATCAGTCACCAGACCACCGCCATCCATCGTAAACGCGAAGTCGCCGACCGTATGTTCTATCATCGGCCTCATCGCGTTAGCCTGTGGCGTGATCGGCCCCAGTTTGCTGCCTTCGGTGACATAGGCGCATCCGGTCAAGCCGGCAATAAACAGGGCCGCGTAAAATCGGCCAAGCAAGGTCAGGAACGGAATTTTCATGTGGAATTTTTCGTAGCCGGCGGCGTTTCGAAATGGCCGTCAATTGGACAGGCGGTTAAGCGGTCGCAGTATAGGAGCAAGAGGTTGCCGCGTCCAACATTGAACGGTTTAGGGTTGCCTTGTCGTGGCTAACGAATCGGAATAAAAGCGGGATTTCGAATCCGGAACCCCTCCCGCCAGAGCGGGAAACGGGATTCGAGGCAACGGACGATAGAAATACGGGGTTTACATCAACACCGCGTGAGCCTAAAGAACCGAGCCCACGCTTTTCAAACGGGTGCGTTAGAAGGAATCAAGCACCCATGACCAATGTAAAATTATTGGTCACCACCCAACTGTAAAAGGCATCGGCCCAAACCAAGGTGGCCGTACCCCAACGCCCTTTGATCGAGTGACGGTCGAAGAAGATAAAAGCAATCACCAGAAGTATCGCCACTTTCAGCGATGTAATGGCCAGTCCCAAACCCACCAAGCCGGCGAAGTAATTTAAAATGGGATTGACCTCGTCGACATCGGTAAAGCTCAAGCCGAGATAAGTAATCACGCCATCGGCGATGTGCAATAAGCCAAACAAAACCAGCATCGCCGCGTTTAATTTATGTCGCGTCGGTATTCGCCAGATACTCAACGCCCTAAAAAATCCAGCCCATTCACTTTAACCGTTGCGCGGCCCTTTCGAATTTTCATGTGATACTCCTTACGCGAATTGGCGCCCAACCCGATGATGAAAGACATGGACTTTCACCGCCAGCGCCTTGAGTTGTGTAACTGAAACCATAACGGCCCGATAGCATCACTTAGGTTAGATTGCTGAAAATTGAAGCCGCGCCGAACATCGATGTAGAAATTACGAATTGGCCCGACAGAAAACCGAGCATACCGATAATAAACAATAAACCGGTGGTAATATCTTTATAGAAGCTGTTTGAAGCATTCATATTTACATCCCGGACTGAATTCAGTCGCAGAGTTAGTGAAGACGGCTTCACTATAACTCTCAGGCATTAATTTACAATACCATGCTGAATACATTGTTTATTTCCAATTGAGAAATAAAGTTTCGGCAATCCCTACCGCCTTTCAGTCCGTCTCACATAAGAGATAGCTAATATGATAGGGCTTTTTGGGGCCGCGCGGCGAGTTATTCCGTGAAACTGGGGCTTGATCGCAGTTTATTATGGCAAAGCGTTGATTGTGCTGAGAAGCCGTTCGCCACACTGACGTCCATAACCGCGCGTCGGGACGCCGTCACGGGTGGCTGGCCCGCAGCGATTGGCCACATCAACCGGGCTCCGGCTTCGCTCGACGGCGTGGACGCCTACCCCAATCAGGAACGACCAGAACCTTTCCGAATTCAGGCACGCTGGGAAACATTTGAAAACCCATCGGCGCGATAGCCGATGGGACGAAGGTTCGAGAAGAGTTAACGAACGGGTAAACCCATCCGCGATTAAGCCGCAACCGAGTTCGAGCGGGGAGAGCGTCGATTTCCCCAACCGACCAAGCCAAGCAACACCGACCCCATCAACCAAGCGGCGCCGGGCAATGGAACGGCGGCGACTTTAAAGTTCAACGAAAACGTGTCCATGGTTCTGCTTTCGCGCAACCAAACCGTGTAGCTGCCCACCCCTAAGGTGGCGGGCAATTGGGTGCCGGTAAAGGCCCCGGTAGCGATCAGACTTGGAAACACATCTTCCCCGACATTCGTGGGAATAACGCCGTTGATCGGGGTCGTGCCGACCGGAGCGCCCAGCAGCGCGTAGCCATCGACAGCGGACGGGTCGACAACGCTGGGCGTGATCGTCGTACCTTGCTTCAAGCCGAAAAACGCCACGCCGGTAGCGGTGGGGTTGCCGCCAATCTGGCTAAACGTGAAAGCCTGTAATTGAATAGAAGTCAGTCGATAGCCAGCTCCGATGTCGAACCTAAAAAACGCGAATCCGCGCCGGCGCTAGGGTCCAATTTCACGTCGACCACGTTGTCGCCCGCGGAAAAACTGAGCGGAGTAGGATTGGAACCGTCGGTCGACAAATCCAACACCGCGGCACCGACCGCGTTCGATAAACTCGCCAACAGCAATACACCTGCCCTTAAAACATTCTGGTTCATAAAAACTCCCGGTTGATAGGTTTTCCTAGAGGTTTCGCCGAACAACGCAAACGGACCTGGGTCACATTTTTTCGACTCAGGAACACTACTAGAAATTATTCGGGAGATCAAGCGTGGTTCCGACGCCTGTTTGGAGGCGGGCTTGATGCCGCACGCTTGTCGATGAAGTCGGGAAACGAAGCATCCAAAAACCGCTAATCTGGCGTATGGGTCCGGCGATGGCCTTGGCTTGGATTGTCTTATTGCTTGCCGACGCCGGAGAGTTCGCGAATATCGGTCTGCAGATCGAGCATGCTTTTCTGGCTCACTTGAATCCAGCCGCGGCGCGGACGGTCCAAATCGACGATGATAAATACCAAAATTACGATCAGTCCGACCAAAATGTGGGTAACGAACGAAGGACGATGTCCGGCGAGCCCGGTGGCATAGCCGACTACCGCTCCGGTCATGATGAACGTGATGTAGAGCAGGATCAGCACGAACTCAGGTACATGCCGCGCAAGTTCGGCGTCGCGTTTACCGTAATTGTCGATCAATTCGTTCAAGGTTTGCACGAACAAGCCGCTGGTCACCGGTCTCGGGTCGAGTTCCACCGCACGCCGCGCATAGTCCCACAACGCCGAGTGCAGCCTGCCGGTTTCGGCGGCCATCTCGCTTAGGGTTTGATGAGCGGTCAGATCGATTTCCCCGGCCTTCACCCGCAGATCGACATACTCGTGCAACAACTTACCGACTTCGTCCCGCACGCCGGCCGGCAGCATCCGCGAACGCAAGTAGGTCGTGCCTATCGCATTAGCTTCGTCGACCACCGCCTCGCTGCGGCTATCGTAACGCTGTAACGACAACGAAAATGTAAATCCCAGCAACAGCGCCAATATCCCCAGCAACGACGCCGAGGTTGCATTGACGTGTTGCTTGAAATCCTCGCCGGTGACATGCTCGGAGCGAGAGCCCAGTCGATAACCGCTTTCTATGGCCAAAAGCATGGAAACCAATAGCACCCCGGCTATCAGTACGCTGTCAATGTCGTACATAAATTCGGTCATCGCGAAATGGTGGGTAGAGATTAATGGATACCAACGTTAACAAAAGCTGTGAAAGCGTCCTTCGGTCGCCTCGAAAGCCGCTGGGTCGGAGCATCGTCAGGTAACGAACGCCCGATATTTTAGTTCGACGGCGGAACGGACGTTCGATCCCAGTGCGACTAAAGCCGTCATTCCCGTCACCGACCGAGCCGGAAAAACGCGCGAATCCCAATCAACGTTGGCCAAGGTCGGAATTATCGCCAATAAACACCCAAAACGCCGACGACAGGATCGCCGACGTCCAGCGTCGGGCACTGCACGCCCAAGCCGACCCGCCAATTCCGGTACAGCGGATACAACAATCGGAAAGTCGTACCGCCCAAGGCGTTGAATCCGGACCAATAATCGGCGTCAAACCTCAGTTCTCCCGATACCGGCAATTCGACATTCAGATGCAAACCCGCGCTATCGTGATTGGCGAGCGCCGCGTTGGCGTAATAAAGACCAGTGTCGATATCGACATCCCAATCCGGTAGATGGCGTTGATATTCCAGATAGGCAAGATTCATGAAAGCGTTGCCGGACGCGGCAATGCCCAAGCCGTTCTGCATCCCCGCGATCACTTGTACGTTTTCAGCCGTCCAATGTTTTTCCAAATTCACCAAAATATCCGGCTGGAACGATGCCGCCGGGGAAGCCGTCGAGGCAAATTGCGCGTTCAACACACTGAGGCCCGCATCCCAACCCGGCGCCAGGCCGATATTCGCGGAAAGATTGGCGACAGCCGCATTATGGAAAATATTGGTTTCGTGTTCAATATAGACGGCATCGGGTTCGGTCGCATCAATATCCGGCAAATTGCGGGCAGCTTTTCTCCCCGAGGTCGCACCGCTATCCTTCGCCGCCGCGTTCGTGCCGAGCGCAAACGCCACGAACAGCCAAACCGCGAATGGCCGCCTCAAGCGAGGGAAGTCCTGTTTGGTGACTGGTTTGACGTTCATCGTGCCAATATCGACCGATCCGTCAGGCTGAACTTTGAAAAAGGAGAGTCGATCATCGGGACAGCATAGTCGATTTACGTGCGGCGCATGCGGGTCGTAGAACAGCCGACGGCTGGCCTATCAGACGAGCTATCCCCGGCAGGCGGGGACCAAGCCGATCATACGTCCGCGTTCCACTAGCCGTTTAACATTCGCCGCCCGGCCTCGAATAAAGCCATACCTTATTCGATCGGTGTAACTCGGCATATCGCCTTACAATTCGACGGCAGGCGGTCGAAACCCCGCCATAAAATCCGCTGCCGTTTGGAACGGTCGAATTCGCCCGCCATGAACGACGTCGTTACCGGCGAGCAGAAATAGTAACTCCGGTATTCGTTGATTTGATTGAAAGTTGGAATTTGGTAACCCGTCAAATCCATTGAACGCTCCGCTGGATTTGAACCAGCATAAAACATCTTTCTGATTGCAGGGCTGTGCTTATTCTGCAAATTCATTTTTCCATTGACACTTCTCGGTTGACAGGTAATCGTTCGAGAAACACGATTCGAGTCGTTCGCGGCAGAGCGCTTTGAGCTTTGACTCATAATCGGATGTGCGAAGATACTTGAATCGACCGTTCGGCTCTCGGGTGAAAATATCAAAAGGCCCCGTTCGATTTCCCCAAATGCTCAATTCCGATAAAGCGATGTCAAGTCGCGCGTCG
The DNA here is from genome assembly GCF_050154735.1 of Methylomonas stagni. Lineage (NCBI taxonomy): Bacteria > Pseudomonadati > Pseudomonadota > Gammaproteobacteria > Methylococcales > Methylococcaceae > Methylomonas > Methylomonas stagni. Next base: position 177,121 of record NZ_CP189557.1, read on the forward strand.
CCATTGAAGTCGGCGACGCAACGAAACAAGGTGGTATCGTGCTTACCGTTGATGAAGTAATCGGAGCCACGGGGGTATAGATCCAACACAAACGCTTTCAATGGATCATCCGTTTCGATTGCCGTAGCCGCAATCGCCGAATTCAAGGCGGCAGCGATTGCAAACAGAACGTAGATGGCACGCATTTTATGGCCTGAGCTGCAAGCGATGTAGGGTACGCATCGCGTACCTTCTTGGGAGTTTGATTCATCGGAAACCTTGAATAGGGTATGCGGTGCATACCCTACGCGGCTCGCCCTTACCCGATTAGACCGCATATCGCCACCGCAAACCTAAAGGGAGCATCGGCTGACCGAACAGAAAGTGAAGAACGCGCCGGAGGCTACTGCCGGTTGCTTTGGAGGAAGCATGCAGAAGCAATGGACGCATGACTAAGGCAGTTCCGACCTCAGCGGTGCACTCAACTTCTTTGAAGTTGTTCTTTTCAGCAACGGCTGCTGCTGGATCAATTCGGCCAAGGCTATGAGAGCCACAATAGACCCTGACTGGGCCGTCATTTGCGCCACAAGGATCAATGTGGACGCGCACAGCGACAAGCTGTTCAAGCACTTCGGGCGGTGACTGGACGAACAATTCTCCCTCTTTTCTCGACCAGCCGTGTAGGCGGGGATGGGATATCTGTTCCACGACGGGGATGCTCAGATCCTGGTGGATTGGCACGATCCAGTTTCTTTGGATCGACTTCTCAAAGTAGGTGCACTGGACGCAGACAGAGGTGCGAGGGATGAGGCCAGCGAAAAGCGGGGAACTACGAATGCGATCGGCCAGGGTCGTGCACCAGGGCTCCGCCAACAGACAACGCGAACCGGCCGATTGATGATCTGGAAGGGTAATGCGACCCGCAATTTCGAGGCACTCCGTCTCTGGCAATACACCAGAAACGAGAACAAATCCGTCGGTGGAAAATGATGCAGTAGACATGATCGGTGAGGTCTAACGCCAAACTAAGGGGCGCGCCGCTGATTGAATTGAGCGAAGCCGGCGCACCTTGATAAAAAACAAAACTTCAAAACGGCTAGCGGGCGGCGCGTCCCTTTGAGCGTTGTGTTATGTGCTTTATACATTTGCCCGCCTTTTGAAAGTAGTAAATAGCGCCGCAAACACAATAAAACTCAAAATTAACATACAAACTACATTTTGGTATGTGGCTTCTGCCTGAGTGGCGGGTGACCAATTCTTGGTGTAGCCTCTGGCTAAATATTCCCAGAACATACTAAATGTGATGTAAATAATTGGAAACGCAAATATTTGAATTTTTGATATTTGATTTTTCATTAAAACCCATATTTGCATGACTGAGTACAATATAAGAACAATCGATAATATCGCACGAATAGGAGTTAAGTCTGGTCTACCTTCAATACTATTGGCATAGGACACATTAGCCACAAACAGGCCAAAAATAATGCCAATAATGGCCTGAGCCCAATGGATGATGGCGTAACTTTTATTCATGCTTTTGCACATAACGCTCCACATAACAGGAAAAATAAAGAGGAGTGAGCTATAGCGAACGTAGCTTTATTTTTTCCATGTTGATGTGGTTGTTATAAGGCAATTTACAAATTTGCGGCAAATACTAATAATCCGAATCCTGTAATTAAAAACACTGTGAAAACAAGCCACTCTTTGGCGCTCACTAGGTGTAGTTGAATATTTTCTGTGAATTCCTTGTTTTCAGATTCAAGCCGTTGACTGTGTTTTTTGATTAAAAATCTGAGTCCAAACATCCAAACGGAGAAGGCTACTACAAGCGCCGCTAGTTTATACGGTGGAAGTTTATTTATTACATTGATTAGAAGTTGTATCCCATCCATATATCTTCAGGCCCTGCTTTATAACGACCAAGCTCACCCGACGAAAACCGCATCGCGGTTTTTGGTCGGGTGAAGCGCATTGTTAGCGGCTGACCTAACCCCCATGACTCGCTTTGTTTGACTGAATTTTGTCATAATCCTTTTGGAGATGCTCGGTGTGTTCCTCTTGTGACCAAAGATCTAATGCAGCCCTTCTTACATTTACTTCCGCTGGATTTTCAGTGGGTAATGGATACATTAAACCTTCTTTCACTTCATGCTGAGTTCCATAAATTTGAAGTTTACCCTGGCATATTAAAACTCTATCTTGTAAATAGGCGAGGTACCATCCTTTGGCCTCACTTCTTTCAACTGCTGCCTTTAGTAAGTTAATACACTCCTCTTGAAACTCTGGCTCTAGGACTGCGTGTTGCACAATTAACCAAGTTGCTTCAGAGCCATCTTCTCCCACTTCGCTTTCCAGTGGCCAACCAAACTCTTCAATTATTTCTTTTATTCTATTATTATTTTCTTCATGAACCAACCTCATTTCGGGGTGATACTCCTTGTCATCAAGCTCACCTCTCTCTACCAAGCTAGCGCGAGTAGAAATATCCTTCTCTCTCATAGCTAGCAATTCTGTTCGTAGTGTCTGATTCATATTTTTCTTGCCGCTAACGCTGAGTTGTGCCGCGCCCGCCACGGAAACGCCAGGAAACTTGGCGCGTTGTCTCGGGCGTCGGCACGAACGACGTGTTATGTGGCACTTTACTCATAAAACTTTCCGGCATGAAGAATGTGTGCCGCCCGACGCCAAGGGTTTTCTGGTTTTGTGTATGTGGAAAGCCCCTGACTTGATGCCTTTCCCCAACTTGCCGCAGCATCCAGAAAGGCACCCACACTTCCGTTTTCCCATCCGTTTGCTCCTGAGCTAAACGGAGGGCTTGGAGTTTTACGCTCTTTTTCATTTTCATCTTCCCAGTCAGCGTGCAGGGCCTCAACGAAGGCAAGGAATGTCTTTTCGTCATGCACGGTGTCTGCTAGCTGAAAGAGGTCAGTTGCCATGGTGTTGTGCCACATAACTATTGATTATCAGGCAAATCTGCCCGTATAAGTTGATATTAACCGCCTTTTCAGGCACTTTTGCCTGCGTATCCGGAAAAGTGGGCATGTTTGCCTCGATAACTTGCTATTAGCCAGGAAATCAGGCAATCTTGCCTGCGTATTATGTTGCCGCTGACTCTATCAGGTAGGTGTTTTATGTCAAGCACCAAATCGCCAGCCTTATTGGACGATGTGCGTCGCGTGATGCGGCTGAAACATTATTCCTTGCATACCGAACGTAGTTATTCCGATTGGATCAAGCAGTTCGTCAAGTTTCATCGGATGACGGAACGGCAGGCTTTGTTCGATGACAGCGAGGCCAAGATAGAAGTTTTTTTATCTCACTTAGCGACTCAGCGTAAGGTCGCGTCGGCAACGCAAAACCAAGCGATGAATGCCTTGGTGTTTTTGTATAAGCATGTCCTGAATAAGCCCTTGACCAAACGTATAGACGCGATCCGCTCCAAAACGCATCGCCATGTTCCGGTCGTGTTGTCGGTGGACGAAGTGAAGCAAGTCTTGGCGCGGCTGGAGGGCTTACCGCAACTGGTGGTCAAGCTGTTGTACGGCAGCGGTTTGAGAATTAGCGAAGCCGTCCGCCTCAGGGTGCAGGACATCGATTTTGCCTACAAGCAAATTACCGTGCGTTCCGGTAAGGGCGACAAGGACAGGGTGACGACGTTTGCCGCCTCGCTGGCGCCGTTGTTGCTTAACCATCTCGACAAGGTCAAGGCGGTTCACGATCAGGATTTAGCCGACGGTTACGGGGCGGTTTATCTGCCTTATGCGTTGGCGAAAAAATACCCGAATGCCGAGCGCGAATGGGGTTGGCAATACGTGTTTCCGGCGCGTTCGTTGTCGGCCGATCCTTTATCCGCTGCGACACGGCGGCATCATTACGATCAGTCGCTCATCAATAAGGCGATTCGGGTGGCGGTGCGGCAAGTCGGTATCGCCAAGCGGGTATCGGCGCACACTTTCCGCCACAGCTTCGCCACGCATTTGCTGCAACGCGGCACGGACATTCGCACGATTCAAGCGTTGTTGGGGCATAACGATTTGGAAACCACGATGATTTACACCCATGTGCTGCATCAGGGTGGGCAAGGCGTCGTCTCCCCGCTGGACGATTTGGAGGGGCGGCCGATCCGCAATCCGGTTAGCGGTTTAAGCGTGGAACCGGGGGCCGCAAAGCGTCGGCGGTATTCGGTAGCCCGAGTCAAATCCACGGTCTTTCCAGTGACGGAACGCGGCAGGCGAAAAGGCTGCCGGACTATCGCTCTTTACGTTGCCCGCTTTGCCAGACAATCCGCGGTCTGCAACGCGATTTCCAATTCCTCGTTGGTGGCGATGACCAGCACCGCGACCGGGGAGCCGGCCGGGTGGATCGCGGCCGGCTTGACCGGCGCGGCGTTGAGCTTGGGATCGACGACGATGCCCAAGCCGGTCAGGTCGGCACAGCAAGTTTGGCGCAGCCAAGCATCGTTTTCGCCGATGCCGCCGGTGAAGACCAGTGCATCCACTCGGCCGAGTACCGCAAAGTACGCGCCGATGTATTTCTTGATTCGGTAGGCGTACATCGCTAAGGCCAGCCTGGCCGAGTCGTCGCCTTGCTCGGCCTTGGCGTGGATGGCGCGCATGTCGTTTTCGCCGCAGACGCCCAGGCAACCGCTGGCTTTGTTGTAGAGCTGGTCGATCGCATTCAGGTCCATGCCCAGCGTGCGGGCCAGATAAAAGGCGATGGCCGGATCGATGTCGCCGCAACGGCTGCCCATCATCAGGCCTTCCAGCGGCGTCATGCCCATCGAGGTGTCGACGCTGACGCCGCCGGCGATCGCTGCGACGCTGGCGCCGTTACCCAAGTGCAGGGTTATCAGGTTGGTGTCGGCCAGCGGCTTACCCAGCAATTTGGCGGCTTGTTTGGCGACATAAGCATGGGAGGTGCCGTGAAAACCGTAGCGGCGCACGCCGTGTTCGCTGTACAACTGGCCGGGCAGGGCATAACGGAAGGCGTAGTCGGGCAGCGTGTGGTGGAAGGCGGTATCGAATACCGCGACTTGCGGAATCTCGCCCATCTGCCGCAACGCTGCTTCGATGCCGGACAGATTGGCCGGATTGTGTAGCGGTGCCAGCGGGATGGTTTCGGCGATTTGCCGGGTGACGTCGGCGTCGATCATGGCTGGTTCGCGGAATTTCTCGCCGCCGTGTACCACCCGGTGGCCGATGCCGGCCAGCGGCTGACCATTGACGACCCCGCTGGCGGTCAGCGTTTCGAACAATAGGCCGAGCGCCTGGCCGTGGTCGGCGATGGCGGCGTCGATTTGCCGGTTGTCGGCGCCGATCCGGTAGGCATGGCGGGCATCGGCGCTGCCGATGCGTTCCAGCAAGCCGGAAATCGAGACGGAATGGTCGTCGGTTTCGACGACGCTGTATTTAACCGACGAGCTGCCGGCATTTAGAACCAGAATTTTCATCGCGAGTAATTGGTGGTTTGCGGTGATTGGATGGCGGTCGATGGTTTAAAGTCATTTGCCGGTGAAGCGCCGCCGATCGCGGCTGAGGCCGCTCCCACGGCCACTTCATTTTCGGCCAGGTGTGAACACGAATTCGTCATCGTCAGGCTGGCTTCGGCGCGCCGAATCGGGCGGTGGCGGCGAGTAGCGGCGCTCCAGGTCTTGATCGATTTTGGCGGCCAGCGCCTCGACGGCCTTGCCGGTCAATTTGGCGTCGCCGCCCTTGGATTCGGTGATGTAGTTGCCGACTATTTTTTGCTGCTTGACCTCCACCAAGTGGCCCATCAAGTAAACGAATAAAAACGACGGTTTGTGCAAGCGGCCGACCAGCACGTAATCGGCGGCATGGCGCGAGCCGAGTTGAGCGGCCGCGTCGGCATGATCGAACAAATATCCGACGCCGCTGTCCGCGCCGCGTTGTTCGGCGTCCGGTATATCGACGATGCGATAACCGGCGCCGGCCAATTCGCGTTCCAGCAACGGTTTTAACGACGCGGTCCGCTGGATTTCGGCCGGTACGCCGGGGGCCAGCGTCATATCCTTGAGCTCGAAGTTCAGAATCGCGATGCGGGTTTCCGCCGTTAGCGGCGCGGCCCATAGCAGCCAGGCCCAGATCGTTAGTCTCGCGGAATTCATCGGCAGCGTCACGCCGGCGCGGCTTGCTGGGCCTGGATCGCGGTAATCACGACGGTATTGACGATGTCGGTCACCGTGCAGCCGCGGCTCAAGTCGTTGACCGGTTTGTTCAAGCCTTGCAGAATCGGGCCGATCGCGATTGCGCCGGACGAGCGCTGCACGGCTTTGTAGGTGTTGTTGCCGGTGTTCAGGTCCGGAAACACGAACACGGTGGCCTTGCCGGCCACTTGGCTGTCCGGCAATTTGGTCTTGGCGACGCTGGCATCGACCGCCGCGTCGTATTGCATGGGTCCTTCCAGCAGCAGGTCGGGGCGTAAGGATTGGGCGATGCGCACCGCTTCGCGGACCTTATCGACCGCCTCGCCCTTGCCGGATTCGCCGGTCGAGTAGGACAGCATGGCCACGCGCGGTTCGATATTGAAGGATCGCGCGGTATCGGCGGCGTTGATGGCGATATCGGCCAGTTGTTGAGCGTTGGGGTTGGGGATCACCGCGCAATCGCCGTAAACCAGTACCCGGTCTTCCAGACACATGAAGAACACGCTGGAGACGATGGAGGCGCCGGGTTTGGTTTTGATGATTTCGAACGCCGGGCGGATCGTGTGCTGGGTGGAATGCACCGCGCCCGATACCATGCCGTCGGCGTGGCCGAGGTGGACCATCAAGGTACCGAAATAGCTGACGTCGGCGACCAAGTCGTAAGCGGTATCGAAGACGATGCATTTGTGCTTGCGGGCTTCGTAATAGGTTTCGGCGTAGAGCCGGCGTAGTTCGGAAGTCATCGGATCGATGATGTCGACGCCGTCCAGTTTCAGCGACAGGCTTTGGATCTTTTGGCGGATTTCCGCTTCGTTGCCGAGCAGGGTGATTTTGACCACGTCGCGCAGCAGCAGGATTTCGGCGGCGCGCAGAATGCGTTCCTCGTTCCCTTCCGGCAACACGATGTGCTGCTTTTTGGCCTTGGCGCGTTGCAACAAATCGTATTCGAACATCAGCGGCGTGATCTTGCCGCTGACTTTGCTGCTTAGCCGCAGGCGCAAGCCGACCATGTTGATATTGGCTTCGACCAAGCCCAGCGCCTTGGCGATTTTGCGTTCGTTTTGACTATGTAAGCGCGGCCCGATCTGACTGACTTGCATCGCGGTGGTGAAGGTGTCGGAATCGACGCCGAGAACCGCGAATGGGGTTTCGCCGAGGCCGTCGATCAATTTCCGCACTTGTGGCGCCGGCTCCTGGTGGCCGGTCAGCAGCAAACCGGCGATTTGCGGGTAATTTTTGGAATGGTAGGCCATCAGGCTGGCCATGACGATGTCGGAGCGGTCGCCGGGCGTGATGATCAGATCGCCGGCTTCGACGTAATCCAGAAAGTCCGGTACCAGCATCGCCGCGACCTTGTAATGCGACACTTCCCGGCCCATCGCGCCGTTCTCGCCGGAAAATACCTTGGCGTCGATGGCCCAGGCGATGTCGCCGACGCTGGGTTTCTCCAGGGCCGGATCGCCGGGAACGATGTAAACCGGAAATTCCGGATCGTGGGGGAGGGTGTGGCGCAAGGTGTCGGTCAGCTCGAGCGACGCGCCGTTGACGACGGTGGCCAGTAACTCGCAATCGTGTTCGTGCAAAGTGTGTTTCAGGCTGACCAGACTATGCAGGATTTGCTCCTGAGTACGATGGGAGCCCTGAATGACAGGCATCAGCAAGCAACCCAAATTGTTGGCGACGTCGAGATTGAATTCGAAGGCGAAGGCCGCGTTGTCGCGGCGCGGCGCGGTGCCGACGCACAGAATGTGTTCGCAACGCGCCTTCAAGGCCCGATACTTGGCCAAAATCAATTTCAGCAGTTCGTCGTATTGTTCGGCGGCCAGCAGCTCGCGGGCCTCGTCGGCATTGCAGCCGTACATCGCTTCCGGCGGACAAGGCAGCGCGTAGCGGTGGCTGATGAATTGAATCATGTCGTCCTTGGCCGGACTGGTTTGGATGATAGGCCGGAAAAAGCCGATGTGGCCGGCGAAACCGGACAGCATCTCCATCACGGCCAGCATGATCAAGGACTTGCCGCTGCCCTCGTCGGTGCCGGCGATATAGATGTCCTGGGCAATCAACGGTTCGGGATTCGGGAGCGCGGATAGATCTGGCATGGCGGTCGTCGCGGTTGACTGGGTGATAGGGCAAGTTTAGCGCAGAACGCGACGGCGGACCGAAAGGCGATTATTCGTGCCGTCGCGGAATCGGGAAACATCCCGAGTCATTTTGTTGTAAAACATCTCTTTTTCCAATAACGGGCCGGATCGCTTTCAAATTCCGGTTTGCTCTGCAACGGAAGTGATAGTGGCTATACTAGGTAACCGGCGCAGGGACTAATTGACTATCGACGATGGCGAAATTTACCGTTTATTTTAAAGACAAGGCGATCCAGGCGGGCGTATTCGATTCCGGCATCGTGCATATCGGCCGCGACGATACCAACGACGTGGTCGTCGACAGTCTGGCGGTCGCGCCGGCCCATGCGGTAGCGGTGGTCAAGGGCGACGACTGCGTGATCAAGCAGCTGAACGAGGAGTTTCCGCTGGTCGTCAACAATCAGCGCGCCAAGGAATGGAATTTGCGCAATAACGATATCGTCAACATCGGCAAGCATTACATTCTTTATCAGACCACCGGCCGGTTTCAGGAAGCGGTGTTCACGGCGCCGGTCGCCAATCCGGACGCGGGCGTGGAAGCCTTGAATCGCCGTTTGGACGAGGCCGCTAAAAGTACCGAAGCGAATTTACAGGTGATGAACGGTATCCATATCGGCCGGGTGTTGCGGCTTAGAAAAGCCATGACCCGGATAGGCCACGACGGCGCCGGCGTGGTGGTCATCGCCCGTCGCAAGGACGGTTATTTCGTGTCGGCGCTGCAGGGTCACGACGGCTTGGCCGTCAACCGGGAGCCGCTGGGCGACCGGATCGTCAGATTAAACGCCGGCGATGTGATTGTCGTCGACAATGTCGAAATGAAATTTTTCCCGGAATAGCGCCATGGCATTCGAAAAAAGCGAAGACAAACGCCGGTTTCAACGGATTTTTTACCATGCCGGCGCGGTGTTGACCGGTCCGGACGGTCCGCTGGCTTGCAAGATTGCCGATTTGAGCCTGCGCGGATGTCTGTTGCGCTTCGATCAAGCCTGGACCGCCGGTCTGGGGGGGACTATACCTTGAGTTTCGAATTGTCCGACGACGCGGCGATCAAGATGGCCGTCAGCGCCACCCATGCCGAAGACGGGCAAGTGGGTTTCAAATGCGAGCACATCGACATCGAAAGCATTTCCTATTTGCGCCGCTTGGTCGAATTGAATCTCGGCGACAGCGAATTGCTGGAGCGCGATTTGGCGGCGCTCGGCGACTTTTCCTAAATCGCGCTAGATCAGTCCGGCCAGCCACAAACGGGCGCGCAAGCCCCATTCGCTGGTATAACCCACCGTGGTAAACACAATTTGGCCGGTACGGTTTAGAAAGAACAGCGCCGGCACCCCGCGCAATCCGTAGCGCAGCCCCAACTCGCCGTCGGGGTCGTTGACCACCGGCCAATCCAGACCGCGTTCGTTGAGATAGCGAGCCACCTCGGCGGCATCGCCGGAGCGCTCGGCCACGGTCAGGCCGGGATAATCGCGCAACACCTTATCCACTTGAGTCTGAATCCCGCGACAGACGCCGCACCAACCGGCCCAGAAATAAATCAGCGCCGGGCCTTGAGCGACCCCGGCCAGCGCATCGCGGTTTTGCAACGTGCGTTGCTCGATCGCCGGCGGTTTGCCGGTCACCAAATCCTGGCTGACCAAAAATTGGCCGCCGAAGATCAACACGGCCGCGAACAAGTAAAAAACCGAATTTCGCATGCTACAAACCTTGCATGATCGCGGCGCCGTGTTGCTTCAGCCAAAGCCGTTGCTCCCGGTAGTTCGGCAAATGCGCTTCGACCAATTGCCAGAAATCGGCCGAATGATTTTTATGGCGGATATGGCACAGTTCGTGGACCACGACGTACTCCAGCGCGGCGGGCGGTGCCAGCATCAACAGCCAGTTCAAATTGATGTCGTTCTTCGGTCCGCAACTGCCCCAACGGCTTTTTTGGGTTTTGATGCGGACGGCGCGCGGCATCAAGCCGTGACGAGGGGCGTGGCGTTCTATCCAATGCAGGGCTTGGATACGGGCTTGGCGTTTCATCCAGTCGCCGAGCGCCAGTCGGATGCGTTCGGATTCGTCGCTGGTCTCGCCGGCCGGCATGCGTACGTGAAAGCCGCTACCGTCGCGTAGCTCGACGCCAACCGTTTTGCGGGCGGCGGTTTCGATCCGCAGCGGAATCCGCTCGCCCAAATACGGGACCGCCGCGCCGTCAGTATATAGCGCCGGTGCCCAAGCCGGCGCCGGCCGGGTTTTTCGGCGACCCGTCGCAGCGCCGCGCGGATCCAATCCTGTTGCGCGGCGACGAAGGCTTGGATTTGTCGTTCGGGAACCTTGGGCGGAGCGACCACTTCCACCCGGCCCGGTTTGACGACAATGCGGGTGCGTTTGGCCCGGTTGCTGCGGCGCAGATGAAATTCGGTGGCGGCGGTCACAGCGGCGGCTCCATCATGCGGTCTTTCAGCTCGGTCCACAGGCTGATCCGGTCCGAGCCGCCGACGCGCTGGCCGGAGCCCTTGCTTTTAGCCAGCCACAAGCCGGTACCGTTAAAACTGTAGACCGGTTGCAGATCGCGGCGCTTGCTGGCCGGCAGGATGGCGGTTTTCAAGTTGTCCAAGACCAGCGGCTCCGCGCGCGGCGATTCGAAATAGGTGAGTACCATGTGCGCTTGATTCAACTCCAGTGCCTTGACGTAGGTGATTCTTAATTTGCTGTCGCTGACGCCCATTTCCACCAGCGTGAAATATTTGGCGATCGAGTAATCCTCGCAATCGCCGGCGCCCTTGACCAAAAACTCCGTCGGCGTGGCCCAATAATCGGTTTTGTGCCACAGCGCGATGTCGTCGACGAATTCGACGTTTTGATTGAAGAAGTCGTTGACCCGGCGCATTTTCTCATCTTCGGAAAGGTCGCGGCCGCTGGCGATCAGTTGCTGCCAGTCCAACAGCCGCTGCTTGGCCGGCGCGCCGTATTTTTTCGACCGCCGCTAGCATTTCCGGATCGAGGCCGAAATCCTGGGCCAAGGCCAGACACGCCAGCCAAAAAGCGGCGAATACCGCGCCGATCAGACCGCGCGGCGCCCGGATACTAACGGCTAGCACCGGCGAGACCCATCGCCTTCAAGGTTTGGTAGTCGGCTTCCGATTGAACGTTTTCGGCAAGAACGGCAATGTCCATTAGGGCCGCGATGTCTTGAACGGTCTGTACGAACACGTGTTTTTGCGCCGAGTCGCAGACCCCGTTGCCGAGGTCGCGGGCCAAACGGATGAAGTCCGGCCGCAGACGTTTGACGGTCTCGGCCGATAGCGATTGGGTTTCGAAGCGTTTGATCATGACCCGGCCGCCCAGGCTATGCACGTCGGCGATAAAATCCCGGTAGGCTTCGACATCCTTGGCGACCGCGTAAGCCGACAGGCTAAAGACCAGTTGCTTGGCGGCGATCGGGCTTTGCTTTAACAAAATTTCCAGCCAACGGCGAAATTCGCCGTTTCTGACGGTGCGGGTCGACAGGTTGACGGCGATGCTATGGGCAAGGTGGCCGTCGCGGATGTGGTGTACGACTTGTTCGATGATGCCCCGATCCAAGTCGACGATTTTGGCGAACTTCTCGGCAATCGAAATGAACGGGCCGATCGCGACCAGTTCGCCGTGACGGTCGTGGACTTGGATAAAGGCTTCTTCCATCAATAGCGCGCCGGTGGCGAACGCGGCGGTCTGGCCGATATACCACACGGAATAGTCGCAGCGGTCCACGCAATCGAACACCAAGCTCTTCCAGGCCGTGATGTCGCGGGCGATATTGTCGCCGGCCCGAATGAAATAACTGTTGGCGCCGATCAGCTGAGCTTGTTCGTGGGCTTCGTGGGCGGCTTCCAACAGCGATTCGGCGCTGCCGACCGGGTTCAGGCGAGCGACGCCGATGTGGACCAAGTCGGGTTTACGGTACTGTTCCCCCAATTGCGCGATATCGACGGCCAAGCTTCTTAACAAATCTTCGACGAAGCCTTGGTCGGCGGTTTCGATCAATAGCGCGAATTCGGCGCCGTAGAACCGGTAAGGCTTGACCGGATGGGCCGCGCTATCCGCAGTGTGTTGCAGCAGTTTGGCGAAGCGGCTCAGCAGATCGTCGATGGCCGCGCTGTCGTGTTCCTTGACCAATTCGGACAGACTGTCCAGGCGGATCAAGGCGACGTGGGCGTCGCCGTGCTCGGCGAACAGCGGTTTCAAGTCGGTTTCGAACACCGATTTTTTATACAAACCGGTCAAATCGTCGCGCAACAGGCTGGCGCCCATTCGGTCCAGCTTGGTTTGCAGCGAGGCGATCGCGGTTTTGATTTTTTGCGACATCGTATTCATCGACGCGGCGACATTGCGGACCTCGCGGGTCCAAGGCAGCGCGTGTATCGTTTCGTAATGGCCTTCACTGATCCGGTGCGCCAGCCAGTCGATCTTGTTCAACGGCGCCAGCGTCATCCGCAACACAAACACCAGCAGACTGATCGAAACCAGGAAGGCGGCCAACGAATAGTAAAACGCCGATTTGGCTTGCTCGTAAAGTTTCAGATAGGCGAAGCCGGGATTGACGGTCACGTAGACGACGCCGGCCAGATTCCAGCCGGTACTGATCTCGGCTTCGGCGGTGGCGGAGGTCATCGGCAGCCGGTCGATGAACCAATCGGGCACGCCCTCCACGCGCTTTTCGCTGATCAGTTCGACCAGTTCGCGGTTTTCGGCGTCCACGATGCGAATCTCCTTGTAATAGCCCATGTCGAAAATCGCGCTGGCCATCGACTGGATGACTTGATCGTCCGGGTTGGTCATGTACGGGCTCAGCGATAAGCCCAGCGAGGTCGCGGTATCCTGGGCATGGCTTTTCGACTCGCCTTCCAGATAATCCTTGATGTTGCCGACGCTCAGCGCGAAGTTGACGCTGAATATCATCAAAAACAGCGCCGAGATCAGGATTAACAATTGTTTGGATAAAGACATGGGAGGGTTTCCTAGGTGTCCTGATTGATCATGTGCGTGGCCAGATTTTGCAAGGCCGCGCGGATATTGTCCCGGAGTCTGGGGTCCATCGCGATTTCGTCCAGTGCCTTGTTCATGCACAGCATCCACTGGTCGCGCTCGGACTCGCCGATTCGAAACGGCAGATGCCTGGCTCTGAGCATCGGATGACCGAACTCCTGCATGAAAAGATCCGGGCCGCCCAGCCAGCCGGAGAAAAACTTGAACAATTTGTCCTTGGCCGACGCCAGATTGTCGGCGTGCATCGCCCGTATGCCTTGGGCTTCGGGCAGAATGTCCATGTAGAAATAAAAACGGTCGACCAGACTGCGCAGCGCCGCTTCGCCGCCGGCCAGTTCGTAGGGGGTGGTGCTTGTCATCACCTTTTAGCCTCTAGTTTGCAAATTGTTTAGGTATACTAGCAGACGGCGCTGCCGATGCCGGGAAACTCCGGCGCGATTAAACGGTCACAGCGACACTTGTTCAACTCAAGAGGATAACCAATCATGCGTTTAAACACTGCAACCGTTCGTTCGGAATCTCGCATTCTGACGACCAATAAAGTTTTGAAGAATACCTATTTGTTGTTGTCGATGACCTTATTGTTCAGCGCCGGCACCGCCGCGTTGGCGATGATGCTGAATCTGCCGCATCCCGGCCTGATCGTGACGATGGTCGGCTATTTCGGCTTGTTGTTCCTGACCACCCGGTTCAGCAATAGCGCGCTGGGCTTGGTATTCGTGTTCGCGTTGACCGGCTTCATGGGCATGACGCTGGGACCGATTTTAAACATGTACATCCAGGCCTACAGCAACGGTCATCAATTGGTCTTGACCGCGTTGGGCGGTACCGGAGTGATCTTTTTGGGCTTGTCGGCTTACGCGCTGATCAGCCGCAAGGATTTCAGCTTCATCGCCGGTTTTTTAATGGTTGGCATCATGGTGGCCTTCCTGGCCGGTCTGGCGGCGGTCTTGTTCTCGATTCCGGCCTTGTCCTTGGCGGTATCGGCAATGTTCATCCTGTTGATGTCGGCGATGATCCTGTACCAAACCAGTGAAATCATCCACGGCGGCGAGACCAATTATATTCTGGCCACCGTGTCCTTGTACGTTTCGATTTACAACTTGTTTACCAGCTTGTTGCAATTGCTGGGCGTGTTCGGCGGCGAGGATTAATCGCTGATTGCTACCTAAAATAGGGCGGCTCCGGTCCGCCCAGTCCCCAAAAGCCCCACTGACTTCGTGGGGCTTTTTTTGGCAAAAATTTCGCGGCGTGGAAACGGCTTCAATAGCACTGGAACGCGTTCCGAATCGGTATCGTCAAACGCAAACTCGGCCCTATTGACCACGGGTAGTCCGTTCGGGCCGAGCTCGTCGAAACCCGCTGGCGAGCCCTTCGACAGGCACAGGGCGAACGGTAACTAAGGGCCGTTATAATAGGCGCGGCACTCGACTCGACCGACAGCTACGCATTCCCGCCGCTCCGATGCCCCGACGCAAATTCGACCCTTTGCAACGGCTTTAACCGTGATGGCTGATATTCCGGCACGGCAGGCCGTTCTCCCTTCCTTTGTCTAGCCTTGACGCTGGCGCGCCGACGCGGCAATAATCCGGGCCGTTTTGGAACAATCATCCGACGGTTATGGAACAACTCACCGACCTAAAAGCCATCCTCCACTCCAAGCGCGCCAACATCTACTACCTGGAAAAATGCCGGGTGATGCAAAAGGACGGCCGCGTGCTGTACCTGACCGAAGCCAAGGACGAAAACCTGTATTGGAACATCCCCATCGCCAATACCACGGTGATTCTGCTCGGCACCGGCACCTCGATTACCCAGGCAGCGATGCGGATGCTGGCCAGCGCCGGCGTGCTGGTGGGATTTTGCGGCGGCGGAGGCACGCCCTTGTTTAGCGGCTGCGAAATCGAATGGCTCACCCCGCAAAGCGAATACCGCCCCACCGAATACATCCAGGGCTGGCTGAAATTCTGGTTCGACGACGCGCAACGTCTGACAGTCGCCAAGGCTTTTCAACAAGCCCGCGTCGATTACATTCGTAAGGTATGGAGCAAGGACCGCGAACTGCAGGCTGAAGGTATCTTCGCTGACGACAGCGCCATAGCTGCCGCGCTGGACAATTACGCCGGCAAGCTCGGCAGCGCCGAAAAAACCGGCGACCTGCTGCAACGCGAAGCGCTATTGACCAAACAGCTCTACCGTTACGCCGCCAAGGCCACCCAACACGGCGATTTCAGCCGCGACCACGACGCCACCGACCTTGCCAACGGTTTCCTTAACCACGGCAATTACCTGGCCTACGGCCTGGCCGCCACCACCTTATGGGTACTGGGCATCCCGCACGGTTTCGCGGTCATGCACGGCAAAACCCGGCGCGGCGCGCTGGTGTTCGACGTTGCCGACCTGGTCAAGGACGCCATCGTCCTGCCCTGGGCTTTCGTCTGCGCCAAGGAAAAAATGAGCGAACAGGAATTCCGCCAGCAAATCCTGCAAAAATTCACCGACCACAAAGCGCTGGATTTTATGTTCGAGCAAGTCAAGCGAGCCGCCATACAACAAACCGACGACGTGAACAATGCCGTTCGTGGTGAGCCTGTCGAACCACAAACTGACGGCGTAAACAAAACTGTTCGTGGTGAGCCTGTCGAACCACAAACTGACGGCGTAAACAAAACTGTTCGTGGTGAGCCTGTCGAACCACAAACTGACGGCGTAAACAAAACTGTTCGTGATGTGCCTGTCGAACCACAAACTGATGACGTAAACAAAACCGTTCGTGGTGAGCCAGTCGAACCACGAACACATCAACTGGACGACCGCCCATGATGGTCACCTTCGTCAGCCAATGCCAGAAAAAGCCCTGGCCCGCACCCGCCGCGTGCTGGACGCCTTCGCCAACCGCATCGGCGACAACACCTGGCAAACCGTGATTACCGAAGAAGGCCTGATCGCCGTCAAAACCCTGCTGCGCAAGACCGCCACCAAAAATACGGCGGTTAGTTGCCATTGGATTAGGTCACGGAGCCGGAGCGAATTGGTTTGGATAGTCGGCAATCGCAAGCGCTTCAATGCCGAGGGGGTTGTGCCGGTCAACAGCACGCAAAAGAATCTGCTGAACAGCCAATGGGAAAACAACTGGACCTATTTGCCGGCCATCAAAGCCTTGGTCGCAGTTGCGGCGTTACTACACGATTGGGGCAAGGCAACTGCTTTGTTCCAAAGCAAACTCAAATCCAGCTCTTGCGTAGGCGATCCGCTACGCCACGAATGGATTTCCTGTCTGTTGTTGAATGGTTTGGTACGGCTTGCGGGTGATGAAGACAAAACTTGGCTGAGGCTGTTGGGCGATGACAACTGGGACGAAGCAGCGTTAAAAAATCTGACCGCCGAAAACCTGAAAAATCCATTGGCCGACTTACCGCCGATTGCACAACTCGTCGGCTGGTTGATCATGAGTCATCACCGCTTGCCGAGTCGCTTCAAACCGAACGACGAGTCGGGACAGAATCGAGAAAGTCTGGCGCGCATGCTGAAAAGCTTGAACGCGGACTGGGGCTACCAAAATCCCAACGACGACGATAAGCGCCTGAAAGCCTGCTTCGAATTTCCAGACGGTTTGTTGTCGCAATCCGATCCATGGCGCAAACAACTGAAAAAATGGTCGGCCAAGTTGCTACAGAACCAAGTGCCGATCCAAGCCTTGCTCGACAACGGCGCCTACCGGCTGTTGCTGCACCATGCGCGTTTGTGCCTGATGCTGGGCGATCACTATTACTCGTCCTGCCAAGCCGACGGCAATTGGCAGTCGGTAATCGATCTTTACGCTAACACTGATAGCCAAAAACGGCTCAAACAAAAACTGGACGAGCATTTGGTCCGCGTCGGCGATCAAGCTTTGAAAATCAGCCAAACCCTGTCGCGCTTCAGTAGCGAGATGGATGCCGCCTACGACATTAAAAGCCTCAAGCAAAAAAGTCCCGCCGGTTTCGAATGGCAGGATAAGGCCGTGGACGGCATCGCCCGCTTCAAAGCCCAACATCAAGCCCAGCAAGAACAAGGCTACGGCTGGTTCGTGGTGAATATGGCCAGCACCGGCTGCGGCAAAACCGTGGCTAATGCCAAAGTCATGCGCGCACTGGCGGACGACGGCGATAGTTTGCGCTACGTGCTGGCCTTGGGTTTGCGGACCTTGACCTTGCAAACCGGCAACGAATACCGCAATCGATTGGGTTTGACCGACCAGGACCTGGCGGTTTTGATCGGCTCGGCGGCAATCAAACAGCTTTACGACAAAGCCGCGCGGAAAAAAGACCAGCCGCCCGGCTACGAAGACATCGGGTCCGAATCCAGAGAACAACTATTGGCGGAAGATCTGGATTTTGGCGACATGCCGCATGCCGAATTTCTCGACGTGCTGTTTCCCAAGCATCAACCCCGGCTGACCGAAAAACACAAGGCATTTTTATACAAGCCGGTGTTAGCTTGCACGATAGACCACATCATCGTCGCCACCGAAACCCGGCGCGGCGGCAAATTCATCCTGCCTTGTCTGCGCCTGTTGTCCTCCGATCTGGTGATCGACGAAGTGGACGACTTTGACGGCACCGATTTGATTGCCATCGGCCGTTTGATCCATTTGGCCGGCATGTTGGGCCGCAAGGTGATGATTTCCTCCGCCACGATTCCACCGGATTTGGCGGAAGGTTTTTTCCATGCGTATCAAGCCGGTTGGCAATTGCACAGCCATTTCAAAACCGCCCATCCGCTAGTGGCCTGCGCCTGGATCGACGAGTTCGGTACGCAAGTCGAGCGACTGGACAACACGGATTCCGATAGCCGTTGCCGGCAATACGCGCAGCTACACCGGCAGTTCATTGGCAAACGGGTCGGCCATCTGCACAAGCAACTTGTCAAACGTAAAGCCATTATCGAACGATGCGACGAACTGCTTGCCTTGAAAAGCCAGCCTGTTGAGCAACGGCAACAGTATTTCGCCAAAATTCGGCTAGCCGCCGAACGGCTGCACGCTGATCATCACAGCATCGATGCCAAAACCGGAAAGCGCGTATCGTTCGGCGTAGTGCGGATGGCGAACATTCCGCCTTGCGTCGCGCTGACACGCTACATGTTGCAAGCGGAATGGGGCTGCAGCATTGAGCCGAAAATCATGGCTTACCATAGCCGGCAAGTGCTGCTAATACGTCATGAACAGGAAAAACATTTGGATGAAATTTTGCAACGCAAGGAAAAACCAGGCCAAACAGCGAAAGCATTTCAGGTCCCCGCAATCCGCCGGCATTTGGATTCCACAGCAGCCGATGACGTATTGTTCATACTGGTGGCGACGCCGGTGGAAGAAGTGGGGCGCGACCACGATTTCGATTGGGCCGTCATAGAACCGTCGTCGTTTCGTTCCATCATCCAGTTGGCAGGCCGGGTGCTACGCCATCGTCGACTATCGGCCGATATCGAACACGCCAATATCGCCGTGATGCAATACAACCTGAAAGCCTTGCGGCAATCGGGCGGCCCGGCCTATTGCCGACCGGGTTACGAAAACGGCAAAAGTCTAAGGTTGACCAGCCACGACTTTGCTCAATTGGTGGACGAAGCCGAATTGAACAAAGTCGTTAATGCCGTGCCGCGCATTCAACGCCCGGAAAAGCTGGAGCCGAAACAGCGCTTAGCTGACCTGGAACACCAAGCCCTACATCAAAGCCTGACCGATTACCGGCAACAAGGCCCGCAAGCCTTGCAGGCCTGGCTGCACGAAAATTGGTGGCTAACCGCCGTGCCGCAGCAAATCAACCCGTTTCGAGCCGGCAATCCGGAAACATCGCTATTTTTGGTCTGGCGAGACGGTAAAGCGGTGTTTTGCGAGAAGGACGAACGCGGGCAATTCATCCCTCGCCAATCCGTATACAACATCGTGCCGGCGGAACCCTTTTCGGCTAAAGCCCAGGCCCGATCATGGATGACGCGCGATTACCAAAGCATATTGCGCCAACACGCCGATAGCGTAGCGGCCGGCGCCGACGTCGATCCCGAACAGCTATTACAAGCCGCATCCGAGCGTTACGGCGAAATCATGATTCGTCCGAATAGCGACAATCCTTGGTTTTATTCGGATCAATTCGGCTTGTATCAAGACATGAATTAGCAGGAACCATAAAAACACGCTTCAAAGGAGGCTATTGCCAATGCACGAATCGATCACAACGTTTTTCGCCGACCGCAAAGCAGCTTGGCTGAAAACCAAATTAAAAACCACGGAAGACCCGGATCAACAAGCCGCCATCCAACAAGAAGCCGAGGACAAATTTTCCTTACCGACCTGGTTGCCGGATGCTGCGCGGCGGGCCGCCTGGTTATCCATGGTCAGCCATCCCGGCAAATTCAGCCATCCCAGCGCCAAAACCAGTTCGGTCATCGCCCAAGGCCAACAGGCGAACGACGGCTACCTGCGTACCGGCAATGTGGATTACGAGTTGGACGTATTCGGCAACGCGGCAGCGATGGATGTTTACAAGTTTTTGACTCTGCCGCTGAATGACGGGCAAACGCTGTTGCAGCACCTGGAACGGGACAGCGAGGAAGCGAAGCGCCTGTTGACGGTGCCGACTGCAAATTACGACAGTCTGCGTTCCGGGTTTTTGACGGTTAAACAAAGCGACGACGGCAATCGGACCGACGGCTTGGTCAAGCAAGTCTATTTTCCGGTCGATGCCGACTATCACCTGCTGTCTATCCTGACTCCAGCTGGTATGCTAACCCAAACCAAAAGCCGCATTGATGCAATGCGCTTTTCCGAAGCCACCAAACAGGCCAAGGACAGCCGGCGTAAAAATGAACACCACGCCGACGGTTTCGACGACATGCTGGGATTGACCGTTACCTTGTACGGCGGCACCAAGCCGCAGAATATCAGTGTCCTGAACAATCAAAATGCCGGCCGGGCATATCTGTTAAGCAGTGTGCCGCCAATCTTCGAGCAGCGGCAGGTGAGATTACCGACTCGACATTTCTTCAGAAACTCGCTATCCGCCCGCCGTTTCCAAGACAGCTTCCAGACCCTGGACCGCTTGATGCGCAGCGGCGTCAACAACATGCACGTTCGCGACGGCATCCGTCATACCCTCAAATACCTGATCGACGCAGTCTTGCGACTAGCCTTCGCCATTCGCGCCACCGGTCCCGGCTGGTCGCAAACCGAGCATTACCGCGACTTACCGCTAGCGCAACGGATTTGGCTCGACGACGCCTATCTGGAACAGCGCGAGCAATCCGAAGTATGGCTGGACGAGGTGGCCGGCGATTTTGCCCGTTGGATCATTCGAACTTACGAATACCTGTGCAAGGACAGCCGCACCAAGCTCGGCGACGACGAATTCCATGAGTTGGCAGCGTTGGCCGAGCAAGCCGTTGCCGCCGACCAGGAGTTTTTCAAATGACGCGCCGTTTTCTGTTAATTCCGCATCTGCGCATTCACAACGCCAACGCGATGAGCAGTCCGTACACCATCGGCTTTCCGGCCATGACCGCTTGGTTGGGTGGCGTGCATGCCGTCCAACGCCATTTACAACAACAGGGATTGACCGACATCGAGCTGACCGGCGTGGCGTTAAGCTGCCATCGCTTCGATTTACAGACCTACAAAGGCCAAGGCGATTTCGTGCATTCCATTGTCGGCACCGCCAATCCGTTGGATAAAGACGGTGGCAGGCCAGCCTTCGTCGAAGAAGCCCGCTGTCACTTGGACGTGTCGCTGTTGGTGGAATTACAAGGCTTCGATACCGACGAACGGGAGCGTCTCGAAATCACGCTTAACCAGCAACTGCGGCGGATGAAATGGGCCGGTGGCGACGTGCTGACCGTTAAGCCGGTGGAAATTCATATCGTCGATGAAGATGACGATCGCAGCGTCAGGAAACTACTCAACCGGCTGATGCTCGGTTACGTGCTAGTCGAGCGCCGGGAACTGATGGTGCAGGCCATGCGCGACGAGCAGCGGGACGCGCTGGATGCCTTGCTGGATTATCTGAAAGTCATGCACCGCAGCGAGCAGGACGAAAGCGGCAAAGTCACATGGAGCAGTCAACGCAAGGCGCCGGGTTGGCTGGTGCCGATTGCGGTGGGCTTTCAGGGTATTTCCGAATTGGGCCAAGCCGCCAACCAACGCGACCTTGACACACCGCACCGCTTCGCCGAAAGCGTGGTCACGCTGGGCGAATTCAAAATGCCGTACCGCATTACCAATCTGGACGACGTGCTATGGCAATACCACGTCGATACCGGACGCAATCTATACCTTTGCCGAACCCTCACAGCAGCAAATCTTATTGGAGACTAAAACATGGCAGCAAAAAACGACGCAACCGTATTGGCTTTCGAAAAAAATTGGTGCCTTCCGACGGTTATCTATATGGCACTACATGGGACGACCGTAGCAAACCCAAGCCGCTTGGTTTAACACCAAAATCCGTGCGCGGCACGATTTCCAATCGTTTGAAACCCGCGTTGCAAAACGACCCCTTAAAACTCAACGCCGAAGTCGAAAAACCCAACTTGCAAACCGTCGACGCCTGCGCGTTGGCCGAGGATCAAGACACGTTAAAACTGAGCTTTACCCTGAAAGTGTTGGGCGGCGTGGATAAACCGTCGGCCAGCAATGGGCCGAATTTCAACGCGGTTTATCCAGGCGTCGCCCAAGCCTACATCGAACAGGAAGGCTTTGCGGAACTGGCCAAACGTTACGCCGTCAACATCGCCAACGCCCGCTATTTATGGCGCAATCGAGTCGGCGCGGAAAAAATCGAAGTGGTGGTCGATACCGGCGACGGGGACGCATTGGTTTTCGACGCCAAGCAATTTTCCCTGCGTGATTTCAATGCCGATACCCCGGATTTGCAAAAACTGGCCGGAAAAATCGCCGATGCCTTGTGCGGTCGCTTGCCGTATTTATTGATTAGCGTCGAGGCCTACGCCTTAATCGGCAAGGCGCAGGAAGTTTACCCCAGCGAGGAATTGATCCTCGGCAACGGCAAGGGCGACAAAAGCAAAATCCTGTATGCCGTCAACGGCACCGCTGCCTTGCATTCGCAAAAAATCGGCAACGCGCTGCGCACCATCGACACCTGGTATCCCGGCCACGACGATGGCACCGTTGGCATCGGCCCAATCGCCATCGAACCTTACGGCGCGGTGACCAACCTGGGAAAAGCCTTCCGTACCCCTAAAGACAAAGCCGACTTTTACACGCTGTTCGACCGCTTCGCACTCGGCGAAGCGCTTGCCAGCAAGGAGCAAGAGCATTACGTGATGGCGGTATTGGTGCGCGGCGGCGTGTTCGGCCAAAGCGGCAAGGACTGAGCCATGCGGTTTTATTTGGAAATCACCTTGCTGCCCAATCCCGAGGTCGGGCTGAATTTTCTGTGGTTCAAAGTCGTCCAGCAAATCCACTTGGGCTTAGTCGAAATGCAGGACGAGCAAAAGCAAGTGCCGATTGGCGTGTCGTTTCCGGAATATGTGATCGGCGAGAAATACAGCGTGCTCGGCGCAAAGTGCCGGTTGTTTGCCCAAGACGAAGCCACGCTGGCCCGCTTCGACGCGCCGAAGTGGCTGGCGCGGTTGAGCGATTACGTGCATTGCACCAGTATTCGCCCGGTACCGGACAAGGTGGCGGGTTACGCGATTTACCGGCGCGAACATGCCAAAACCAACCCGGAGCGCTTGGCGCGGCGTTATGCCAAGCGGCACGACCTGGACTTCGACGCCGCATGGAACGGCGTGGTGGAACTTCGCTCCGATTCGAAGGGTGGGGAGACTTATCCCAAGTCGTTTCGCTATTGCGACATGTCGGATAAGCGCATCGCCACGCCGTTTATACGCCTGCAAAGTCTCAGCAACGGCCAAAGCTTTTGTTTGTGGATTAAAAAGGTCACGGTGGCTGAGTCGTCGAGCGGCGAATTTAGTAGTTACGGGCTTAGCGCGACCGCTACCGTGCCTGAGTTCTGACTGTTGATGTCGTCGCCTCGATGCGTCAAACGCTGTTAGGGGAACACCGGCCGGGTGTCGCGGTAAATGCGCGCTCGGCCTAGCCGTTGCTATCGGATAAACGGTCGTCGGCTACGCGTGTTTTGCCCGGCGTCTCGATGTTTTCATTGGTCGAGCAAACTTCGCTTTGGATGGGGGCTAGAATTTTTCCGGAGATTTCGCTGGCGTCCATCTTGACGACGTGAACCATGCCATCGCGGGCGAACACATCGATGTAGTCGCCAGGATGCAAACCAATAGCTGTGCAAATGGCTTTCGGCAAGGTTACTTGCCTTTTGTCGTTCAATTTGGGCATAGAGTTACCGGTACTTTTAACTCATGGTTAGCAACCGCTGCCGCTCATATTTTCTCAGCGACAATTTTTTTGTAAGTTTGCAAGGCTTTTTTCATGCGCTCGGTCGGTTCGGGTGGATGATCCTCCAAATCAAAAAGCGCCTGCAAGTCTTTTGCGGTCAGGGTAATTTGGGGGCTGATGTTGCTTTGGTCCAATCTAACAAAGCGCTTAATCCACTGAATAGCGGAGGCTATGAATACCTGAATAACATTTCGGTTGTCGGCGTTGGTTTTCATGGTTTACCTACTGATGATTGGAAGTATTGTATCTGTAAGTTATTGCGAATAAAGGCCATTTCTTGAATTCATGATTCTTATCGCTGAACGCTGCTAATAATGTCGGCAGATGCTGTAATCCCGAGAATTGCTTAGCAGCCGCCAAACGTTATGCAGCCAATCTCGCCAACGCCCGCTTTCGGTGGCGCAATATAGTAGGCGCCGAGCGTATCGCCACGCCACGCCGTTTATTCGCTTGCAAAGTCTCAGCAACGGCCAAAGCTTTTGTTTGTGGATTGGCAAATCGGCCGTCGCGGCGCCGCTGGCAGGTCATTTCAACACTTACGGTTTGAGCCGGACGGCCACTGTCCCCGAGTTTTGACCCAATTTTTTTCGCTCTTTAACAATGTGAACTAAATCAGCCGGTTACGGGTATTGGTTTTGCGGATGGTAAAAATGGGTTAATCCGTCCGCAACCCTTGTCGCAACCGGCTTCCCGTTTATTTATAATCAGTCCGCCGCCGCACAGGCGGCTTAGAAATGCCCGGCGGCAAGTCGTGTTCGGCCGGGTTTGTCCGCCGCCGCACAGGCGGCTTAGAAAGCTGCACCGGCACGCGCTCGCCCGGCTCGGCAGTCCGCCGCCGCACAGGCGGCTTAGAAAAGGCGCGCGGACTAGCAAAAATGCTGGATGCTGTCCGCCGCCGCACAGGCGGCTTAGAAAACAACCCTGGCGGCGAACAGCGCTGGAAGGATGTCCGCCGCCGCACAGGCGGCTTAGAAAACGTAGCAGTCATGGGGCGGAAAGTGGGCAATGTCCGCCGCCGCACAGGCGGCTTAGAAACACCAACCCCAGGTCTTGCGCGGCGGGTCGCCGTCCGCCGCCGCACAGGCGGCTTAGAAAATGCATAACTGGAACAAATACCCGGATAACCTGTCCGCCGCCGCACAGGCGGCTTAGAAAGTTGATGAAATCGTGGTAATGATGCACATCGTGTCCGCCGCCGCACAGGCGGCTTAGAAAATCATCAAACGCCTGCACATACTCCGGAAACCGTCCGCCGCCGCACAGGCGGCTTAGAAAGGATCGTTGTTGAACAAACCAATCGACCGGGTGTCCGCCGCCGCACAGGCGGCTTAGAAAACCCGCATCACCATCCGACTGCTCTCGTCGAGTCCGCCGCCGCACAGGCGGCTTAGAAAAAGAAATCCGTCCCAGTTCGTCCCAGTTTGTCGTCCGCCGCCGCACAGGCGGCTTAGAAAGCTTCGCTCTCGTGTTCGTCAACCGCCGCCAGTCCGCCGCCGCACAGGCGGCTTAGAAACAGATGTATTTGCCGAACTGGTGCCGAGCGACGTCCGCCGCCGCACAGGCGGCTTAGAAATGCCTGAACTTCGACGGGAAGATCGAAGCATTGTCCGCCGCCGCACAGGCGGCTTAGAAACTTTTCCCGACCAGCCCCGCGCCGTTCGGTAATGTCCGCCGCCGCACAGGCGGCTTAGAAAAATCAACATCGCTGTCTCCCAACTACGACCGGGTCCGCCGCCGCACAGGCGGCTTAGAAAGCTTTTAAGTCGTTTTTGGCTTATCAAAAAGAGTCCGCCGCCGCACAGGCGGCTTAGAAAACCCACTTCCGCCCAGACGGCCGGATTGACGAGTCCGCCGCCGCACAGGCGGCTTAGAAAAAACAGGCTCAGCAATGATCGAAGTTCGAAAGTCCGCCGCCGCACAGGCGGCTTAGAAAAAATCGACCGGCAGCCAGGCGCCGGCACCGTTGTCCGCCGCCGCACAGGCGGCTTAGAAAAGGAAGGCGATCGAGCTGTCGCCCTCGTAAAAGTCCGCCGCCGCACAGGCGGCTTAGAAATTTCGAGATTAGCGATTTTTCATACATTAGAAGTCCGCCGCCGCACAGGCGGCTTAGAAAACAATCGTGCCATTGATTTCCACGTTGCCGCGTGTCCGCCGCCGCACAGGCGGCTTAGAAACATGTCATCCATCGCCCACATCGCCATCCGGAGTCCGCCGCCGCACAGGCGGCTTAGAAAAGATGACCTGCTCTTCTAGCTCAGATACGCGGGTCCGCCGCCGCACAGGCGGCTTAGAAAAATATCCAGCCCCACCGTCACCACCGCATGGCGTCCGCCGCCGCACAGGCGGCTTAGAAATCAAGTTTTGCGCGATAGTATAGCATTGACACGTCCGCCGCCGCACAGGCGGCTTAGAAAACGGCGTTCCGAATCTCAAGATCCCGCATATTGTCCGCCGCCGCACAGGCGGCTTAGAAATTTATGGGTACGACCGTCTTGCGCGATGACAAGTCCGCCTCCGCACAGGCGGCTTAGAAAGCACTTCGATCTTCTTGGCGATGATCTCCATGGTCCGCCGCCGCACAGGCGGTTTAGAAAATTGGGTCAACCAGGCATAGGTGCTGCTTTTGGTCCGCCGCCGCACAGGCGGCATAGCCGGATGGCCTTCGGCTCCGCTCAGGCACCGGGTCGTCCGCCGCCGCACGGGCGGCATAGCCAGATGGCCTTCGGCTCCGCTCAGGCACCGGGTCGTCCGCGCACGGGCGGCTTAGCCGGATGGCCTTCGGCTCCGCTCAAGCACTGGGTCGTCCGCGCACGGGCGGCTTAGCCGGATGGCCTTCGGCTCCGCTCAGGCACTGGGTCGTCCGCGCACGGGCGGCTTAGCCGGATGGCCTTCGGCTCCGCTCAGGCACCGGGTCGTCCGCTGCCGCACGGGCGGCATAGCCGGGTGGCCTTCGGCTCCGCTCAGGCACCGGGTCGCCCGCCGCCGCACGGGCGGCATAGCCGGGTGGCCTTCGGCTCCGCTCAGGCACCGGGTCGCCCGCCGCCGCACGGGCGGCATAGCCGGATGGCCTTCGGCTCCGCTCAAGCACCGGGTCGTCCGCGCACGGGCGGCTTAGCCGGATGGCCTTCGGCTCCGCTCAAGCACCGGGTCGTCCGCGCACGGGCGGCTTAGCCGGATGGCCTTCGGCTCCGCTCAGGCACCGGGTCGTCCGCCGCCGCACGGGCGGCTTAGCCGGATGGCCTTCGGCTTCGCTCAGGCACCGGGTTGTGCGCTGCCGCACGGGCGGCATAGCCGGGTGGCCTTCGGCTCCGCTCAGGCACCGGGTCGTCCGCCGCCGCACGGGCGGCTTAGCCGGATGGCCTTCGGCTTCGCTCAGGCACCGGGTTGTGCGTTGTCGCACGGGCGACTTGGCATGTTTCGAACGACATCGATTTGCCCGAGTTCGGCGAACTGATCAGATAAAGCGGCAAGACGCACCGCGCATTCTCCGGCGCTCCGTGCCGAACAGCCGGCATTCTATTTTGAACATGCAACGGTGTGTGGTGAACATCGGGCGTCGGCCGATCAATATCCGGCAATCCTGTTTTAGAAGCCGGGTTTTTATTCTGAAGACGCACGCATTTAGCGCGGACACGCAACGTCGATTGTTTGTCAGGCAAGCAACAGTGATTTTTAGCCGGAGGCCAGTGTTGATCGTAGAACGTCCGGTGTTGATCGTAGAACGTCCGATGTTGATCGTAGAACGTCCGATGTTGATCGTAGAACGTCCGATGTTGATCGTAGAACGTCCGATGTTGATCGTAGAACGTCCGATGTTGATCGTAGAACGTCCGATGTTGATCGTAGAACGTCCGATGTTGATCGTAGAACGTCCGGTGTTGATCGGAGAACGCCCGGTGTTGATTGGAGAACGTCCGGTGTTGATCGTAGAACGCCCGGTGTTGATTGGAGAACGCCCGGTGTTGATCGGAGAACGTCCGGTGTTGATCGGAGATCGCTCGATGTTCGCCAGAGAAGGTTCCGTGTTGATTACAGGACGCTCGCTATTGCTTCGGCGAGCTGGCTTGTTGTCGTCTGTCTGTTGGCGTGGGCAAAGGGTGAGCGCGGCTCGTCGCGTCGCGGTCGTTCGCCATCGCGCGCATCGCGCGATAGGTCCGCTGATCGTTGCGATTAACGCGGTTGAAATATTGGCGTGATACACAGTGTTCGCGGTAACGCATTGCCGGCTATCTGTTTTAGAGCGCCCGTTCGCTGTCGCGGCAACGGGGCGGGGCCGGCGCAAACTATTCGAGAACCCTGGGAGATTGCAATGTTGATAAGCAAGAGATTGACGCGTCATGCAGCCGGAATGCTGCTGTTAAGCGGTTGTCTGTGGTCGGCCTTGGCCGGCGCGGACGGTAAGGATTTGGGGCGCGATGCCGATCGCTGGCAGCAAGACGAAAGCGTGCAAGTGGGGCCGCGGCCTTATTATTTGATCGATAAAATGAGCCCCGGCCGCTTGAAATCCAAACTGGAGAGCTGCGGCGACGGGCCATTCCATAAAACCCATTTTTCGATCGGTCATCGCGGCGGCGGCACGTTGCAATTTCCGGAACACACCCAGGAAAGCCATGAAGCCGGCTCGCGGATGGGCGCGGGCGTGCAGGAATGCGACGTGACCTTTACCAAGGACGGCGAACTAGTGTGCCGTCACGACCAATGCGATCTGCATACCACGACCAATATCTTGACGACGCCGTTGGCGGCCGCCTGCTCCAAGCCGTTTTCGCCGGCCGAGTTCGATGCG
This sequence comes from Methylomonas stagni, assembly GCF_050154735.1. Classification (NCBI taxonomy): domain Bacteria; kingdom Pseudomonadati; phylum Pseudomonadota; class Gammaproteobacteria; order Methylococcales; family Methylococcaceae; genus Methylomonas; species Methylomonas stagni. Next base: position 205,611 of record NZ_CP189557.1, read on the forward strand.
ACCGGCAAGCGCACCAAGGCCGCGTCGGCGCTGTGCTGCACCAGCGATTTGAGCTTGTCCGAGTTCAAGTCGCTGAAAGGCAAGATGGATGCGTCCAACCCCAACGCGGTGACGCCGGAACAGTTTTTGGCGGGTACCGCCAACTGGCGGACCGATCTTTACTCGACCGGCGGCACGCTGCTGACGCACCAGGAGAGTATCGCGCTGTTGAAAAAACTGGGCAGTAAATATACGCCGGAATTGAAGAGCCCCAACCGCAACGCCAAATTGCAGGTGGAAGACGTCTTCGGCAGTCAGGCCGCGTATGCGCAAGCCATGATCGACGAATACAAGGCGGCCGGCGTTTCGCCGAAAACCGTTTGGGCGCAGTCGTTTAACAAGGAAGATGTGCTGTATTGGATTCAGCATGAACCGGCTTTCGGCCAGCAAGCGGTTTATCTGGACGACGCCAACACGCCGGCCGACGTTCCGACCGCAGCGGATCTGAAGGGATACGCCGCGCAAGGCATCAAGATTGTCGCGCCGCCGATGTGGATGTTGCTCAGCGTGGACGCCGCCGGCAAAATCGTGCCTTCGCAATACGCCAAGGACGCCAAGGCCGCCGGTTTGGGCATCATTACCTGGACCTTGGAGCGTTCCGGCCGTATCGTCGAGGAAGTGTTGCCGACCAAAGGCACGGCCAGCCCGTCGTTTTATTATCAATCCACGCTGGATGCGTTGGAAAACGACGGCGATATCATGACCACGCTGGATGTGTTGGCGCGGGAAGTCGGTATTTTGGGCATCTTTTCCGATTGGTCCGGCACCGTCAGCTATTACGCCAGTTGCATGGGTTTGAAGTAAGTCAAGCCGTTCGGCCATTCCCGCGCGTGGCGCGGGAATGGCCGGCGCAAACATCAAGTTGTGGGAGGCGCTTTAGCGGCGACTGAAAGCGTGTCCCACGCCAAACGCTTTCGATCGCGGCTGAAGCCGCCCCGACGCAATGCCGGTGTCGCGGTCCGAAAATCAGGGTCGCGGTCTCGCTCCGGCAACGCGCGAGGCTCAAGCGGTTCTCGATTTCCTCAATGCGCCAGACGCTGTTCGAAGCTGGTCAGCGGTTCGGCGACGCCGTCCGCGCCGACGGCCGGGAGCTGCAGATATTCGTCCTTGGACAAGGCCGCGTTGAGCGGATTGCCGGCGACCGTTGCGGTTTCGTCGCCGACTTGTCCGTGCGGAATTTTCAAGGCCGGATGGTCGAACGGCGCCCGTTGGTAAAGCACGCGCTCGTCGGTCAAGGTTTTCAGGAAAGCCACTAGATCGGCCCGGTTTTGCGGATTGGACTGCAAGGTGGGTTGCGGAAATACCCGCGTCACGTGCTTGCTGTCCAGGTTGAAATTGCCGCCGCGACTGTAAAATTCCACCACTTGCTCCAAGGTCGCCATGCCGCCGTTGTGCATGTAGGGACCGGTCAATTCGATGTTGCGCAGCGTCGGCGTTTTGAACGTGGCGGCGACCGCCGCGACCATACGTTTATTCACCGCTTTGTTTAGCTCCGCTTGCGCCGCCGCCGGTGTTGGGATGAAGGCGTTGCTTAACGGCAGGAAACAATTCGCGGTGGTTTGCGGTTGCGGCAGCAGGCCGTCGGCTTGAGTAAACAAATTCGGTAGCGGATAGCGGAGCGTCATATTGGTCGCCATCGCATTTTGAAAATCGCAAGCGCGCACGGCATTGACTTCGCTGTCCAGAATGGCGGCGGTATTGCCGGCCAACAATTGTAAATATTGGCTGCTGAAAGACAATGGATTGCCGAAGTCGTCCACGCCGCCGGCACCGATGTCGTTGGCCTCGCGCGCGGCGCCGTTCGATGAAAAGCCGGTGTCGTAGAACGCGGTGACCGCTTGGTTGCCGACCATCAGCGGAATGCGGTTGACCACATTCGGACTGGCGCTGATGCGGAAGGTCGGTTCGCCGAAGGCTTCGGGGTGGGTTTGGGCGATGGCGGCGTTGGCTGCGATCGAGGCCGAGCTGAAGTTCGGCCCCAAATGGCATAGCCCGCATTGATTGCTTCTGAATTGTTTCAAACCGTTCAATTCTTCGGCACTCAGGTCTATCGGTTGGTGATTGGCATCGCGGGCGCTGGTGTCGAATGGCGCTTCGTCGGAGATCAAAGTGCTTTCGTAAAGCTGAATCGCCAATGCGAAGAACATCGGAAAGTTGGCTTCCAACTGGGTGTAAGGCGATTGGCCGACCGGCGGGCTAACCGGCACTCTACCCGAATACGACCAATATTTGGCGTTGTAGGCTTGCCGAATCAGGCCGGCGTATGTGGTGTTCAGTCCCGGACTCAACTTGTCGGCGTCGCTAAAGCTATAGGGACCCAACACGCTGTCGGAGGCATGCACCGACTGGTTTTGTAGTGGTTGGCGGAACAGCAGTTTTCGGCCCAAGTCCAGCAAAGTCCGATTGTTGCAGCTCATTTCGGTGTGATTGGTGGGTGGTGCCACCGCCAACGAGGCCAACGACGAATTGATCAAACGCAAGCGTTGTTTTTGCACGGTTCGGGTGCCGGTCAGCACCCAGACGCCGGCATTGGGGTCGCGGTCGCCCCAAGGACTGCTGCCGTTGAAAATGTTGTTGGCGCGGCCGTCCCAGAAGCTGCGGTGGTTGAAGACCGCGTTGATGACGGTCGGCGCGTTGCGCGGCGTTACCCGCCGGGTGCCGTTCGCGCCGACCCGGAATATCGGGTCGGGGGCGCGGTCGCAGGTGTCGATGCCGCTACTGTAGCGGGTGACCGCTTTGAAATCGCCCGCGAAGGTGCCGGCGGAGCCGACCACGTTGTCGGTATCGAACATCACCGTCGAATCGGCCAACGGGTTTTCACGCTGGTGTAGCGGAAAGTCGAATACGCTGAGCGGCCGGTTGGGACCCAACGGGGTGGCGTCGGCGGTGGCGTCGAAGATTTGTTCGGTGATCGAGGCCGATTGGCCGCCGGCCGAAACTTGGTTTTTAGTGCGGCCGTCCGCACCGGCGTGGAAGTGGCAGGAGGCGCAAGCCATGCCGTCGCTGCCGACGTTGCTATCCCAGAATAAGGCTTTTCCGAGGGCGATGGCCGCCGCTTTATTGACGACAATCGGGGCGCTACCGTCCACCAGGCCTGGTACTGGCGGCACCGGCAGCGTTTTCAGGCTGATCGGCATCGGTCCCAGAGCCAATTCCGCCGCCGACAGCGGTGCGTTGAAAACGATTGCGGCGGCCATCAAGCCTGATAAACGAATAGTGCGGAATATGCGCATGGTCTTACTCTGCGAATTTAAACAAGAGAAATAGGCGCCGAGCCGATCGGCCGTCGCCCGGAATTCATTACGGCGGCGTGTCTGAAGGTTCAGATAGCCGATTGAAGGGCCGCCATCCTTGGCGACATTTTGTTAGCGTCACATTTGCCGACTTCCCGCCAACCGAAGGTTGGCGGGGCAGCCGTCGGTCAGACGCGTACCGATTTGCGGTTCAAGCCCAGGAAGCCGACCATGGCACTACCGAACAACCAAACCGCGGCCGGAACGGGTACGGCCGCCGGTGGCGTGTAGGTCGATGCCGCCGCCGAGGCAGTGACTTTGACGGTGATATCCCCGCCGGTGCCGGCGATGTCCGCGCCGCCGACGAATATTGCGTACCAGCCCGCTTGCAGGTCGGTCAAAGTCAAGGTCGCGTAGCGCTTGGTGGTGGCGAAGGCTGGGTTGCCGGTCACGCCGATGGCACCGGTGACGCCGGTTTCGTACAAGTTGTCGTTACTGATGTCGTGTGCGCCCGAGTCAATCACGCCGCCGTAAGAGTTGACGTAGTTATGGGACGAAGAGCTGACGTAACCCAGGGTTTCGACGATACCGTCCGGTCCGGTGGCCCAGATGATGCCGGGATCGCCGGCTTGGCCGACCGAGTTGAATTTATGGATTTGTCCGGTGACCTCGGCGGGCGTGTCTACGCCGACCGTGTCGCCGGAATAGGCCACGTTGGTCCGGAAGATCGAGAAAGCCGGGTAATTGCCGGCGGACGAACGCGCGTCGATGATGACGCTTTGCGCGGAAGTCGGTAGATAGAAATTGGTGAACGCGGCTTGCATCCCCCAGGCGTCGTTGGTCAGCGCCGGGTTACCCGAAAAACCGACGGTGCTGCCGTTGAAGGCAGGGTTGGTAATGGTCGTGCCCAATTCGACGCTGTTGTCGTTGCCGGTCCACGCGGCGGCGGCCGGTTGCGCGAACGCCAGGGTCAACGCTGATGCCAGTAAAGTGGTTTCGAATAATTTATTGATAGACATGCTTACAGTCTCCTGTTTCGGTGCCGAATCGAACGGCGCCGGAATGATTCAAGGGTGCGGGAGTAACCGCTAACGGCAAATCGATGCGATTCGCCCGGTTGCGGTTACTCCGAGTGGGGATGGTTAGGCCGATTTACGTTTGGCCGAACCCAGATAACCGGCCAGGACCGAACCGAACAGCCATACCGCGCCGGGAACCGGCACCGGTGCGGGGTCGATCGGATCGCCGTTCAGGTTGACTTGGAAGGCATTGACGTTCAGGCTGTCGCCTGTGGTGAAGTCGCTGGCCAGGAAGGTCAATTGGTAGTCGAAATGGTCTTGGCCGGTAGCGCCGGTAAAGGGGTTGATCCCGGTGGCGGCGGTGATGGTGTCGCCGGAGTTGAAGCCTTGCGCGCCATCGTTGGAATCCAGTTTGTAGTCGCCGAACGCAATGATGTAATGGCCGGCGCCCAGCGCGGTGGATAGATAGGAGTCGCGCGACATCAGGGTGCCGTCCGCCCAACCGTTGCTGTCGCCCGGCGGGGTGTAGCTGGAACCGTCGTCGGCACTGGTGATCTCGGTATCGATAGACACCGTATCCTGATACAGACGGAACTGGGTATCGGCCAGCGTGATTTCGCCGTCGCCGTTCAAGTCCACGTAAGCGTTCGGATGTGAACCCCAGCCGTTGGAATAGCCTTCGTTAGCGCGGACATCGATCACGATGTTGGCGTCGGCGCTTAAATCGAAGGCCCAGTAATCGATGGTGGTGCCGGCGCCGTAGGTCGCGTCGGTCGCGGCGCGAATCGTGCCGGTGACCACGGCCGCCTGCGCGGCGGAGGAGCCGGCTAGCGAAACCGCGAGTGCCAGCATGGTTTTGCGGGTGGAGGAAAATTTGGTTTTGGTATAAGACATGGGTATTCCTTGTAAGTGGTGCGATATCGTAAATGCCGAAGGTCTGCCCCCTCAGAACAGCCGAGATCGCCCATTTCCGGCGCCTCGGCGGCCATCGCGGCAAGTGGTTGGCGCGATGGCCGGTGATCGGCACTCTGGATAAAGTCAAGAAGTGTGCCATTCATAAAAGCTATAGTTTTCAATTAAATGGAAAACCTGAAAATTGCAGCTATGTTAAATGGCTAATTTCCATTAAAAAATTATGTGATTTGAATCACGCTGTGCAAATAACGTAGAACAATTAGAGAAATAATCGCAGCCGCCAAGTATTCGGCGTTAGTGAAAAAAGCAGACGCGGTCGGTGGGGAGTTTGAGACGTTCTATTGGCATGGTTTGCACGTTCGACCGAGGTTGCGGGCCGGTTTGCCGCGCGGTCGGTCGCTAAAGGCGACTGGTGTAAAACGTTTGACAGGTGTGTGAAATGCCACAGTTTAATTGCGGTGCCGTGTGGCCGCTTGCGATGCCGCAATCGGTCTTGTGGCAGGCTCGGGTGCGGTCACCGAGCTTACGGATAAATTCCGTGGCTTATGAGTTTTTGGAATAAATAGCCGGTGGGTCGATCGAGAATCGGTATTGCCCAAGCGGAATGCGAAGTATAGGTCGATAGCGGGAATATCAGGTAACGATCATGGTGGAGGTTTCACTCGGAACAATGAAATAGAGCGGATAGGGAGCGGTTTGAACGACAGGTATGTCCTGATTTTGCCTAACGACGTTCAGAGTAAAAAGAGCGGTCATTATTCAGCGCGAACTAAAAACGCCCTTTCCCAACGTAGCGGGGGATAAACACCTCGATGCTAGCTATGTCGGTCGCTGATGAGAGCCGCAACCGATGTCGAATAGCGTAAGCCTCCATATTAGTGATGTCGTTCGCTGAGCGAAGTCGAAGCGAACTGGCTGGCTTCGACTCCGCTCAGCCAGCGGTGAACCGCCGCATCGCCCCCGGCCAATGGAAGGCGGTCCGGCCGCAAGCTTCCGGTACGAAAAAGAACGGGCTACCTTATTGGCTAAGTCGTTCGCTGAGCGAAGTCGAAGCGAACTGGCTGGCTTCGACTCCGCTCAGCCAGCGGTGAACCGCCGCATCGCCCCCGGCCAATGGAAGGCGGTCCGGCCGCAAGCCTCCGGTACGAAAAAGAACGGGCTACCTTCGTGACCGGCGTGTTGCAGCGGGGCGTATTGCGGCGTTTGCTCTCCCGACGGAGCGGGGGATAAACACCTCGATATTAGCTATGTCGTTCGCTGAGCGGAGTCGAAGCGAAATGGCTGGCTTCGACTTCGCTCAGCCAGCGGTGAACCGCCGCGTCGCCCCGGCAATGGAAGGCGGTCCGGCCTCAAGCCTCCGGTACGAAAAAGAACGGGCTACCTTCGTGACCGGCGTGTTGCAGCGGGGCGTATTGCGGCGTTTGCTCTCCCGACGCAGCGGGGGATAAACACCTCGATATTAGCTATGTCGTTCGCTGAGCGGAGTCGAAGCGAACTGGCTTCGACTCCGCTCAGCCAGCGGTGAACCGCCGCATCGCCCCGGCAATGGAAGGCGGTCCGGCCTCAAGCCTCCGGTACGAAAAAGAACGGGCTACCTTCGTGACCGGCGTGTTGCAGCGGGGCGTATTGCGGCGTTTGCTCGAAACCGCCGCGCGAGGCCGAGGTGCGAACTTGGTTGGCGACGTCGCGAAAGATGTCGTAATCCTCGATGATGCGCTTGTTGCCGCGCAGCACTTTCAAGAAGGCGTTGGCGAATACCGAATGATCGCCGCCGCCCTGGTCCATCACCGGTTTGACGCCGCCGGAGGTCAGCACGGTGCGGGCCTTGCGGGCGTTCATCGCCTTCAGCCAGCGTTCGCGCTTGGCTTCGTCCATGCCGTCCGGCAATTTGGCGATCGCCGAGCCGGTCAAGGCGCCGGAGTAGCACGAATCGGCGACGACCATGATGTGCTTGGCCGGCATGATGCCGATGAATTCGGTGATGCTTTGGCTGGAAATCCAGTTGGCGCTGTTGCCGACTTCGGCGTCGACCGGCAGCCAATAGGCGGTCTGGCTTTTGGCGTCAATTTCGCCGTGGCCGGCGTAATAAATCAGCAGATTGTCCTGGTCGGTGAGCTTTTGATTGAGTTCGTTGAACGCCGACATGATCGCGTGGCGATTGGCGTTGATCAGCAACTTGGTTTTGAAACCGTAGCGCTCGCGTAACAACAGTTCGACGCTTTTGGCGTCGGCGATCGGGGTTTTCAGCGGGGCGTAGGCGCCGTAATCGTTGTTGCCGATGATTAGCGCGTAAAACTTGCCGAATTGAATGTCGCCGGGCCGCTTGATGTCGTTGGCGTTGCTGCTCGGATAACTGGTTTGGGCCTGATTGTCGCCGGCCAGCAGGCGTAGATTCAGGTTGCTGCTTTGGTTGCGTTTGTCGGTGGCGACGATTTGCACCAGGGTTTCGTCGCCTTGCAGGCTGACGTCGGTCTCGAAGCGGCCGTCGCTATCCACCTTGATGGCTTTGTCGTTCAGCATCAGTTTGCTCAAGCCCTTGATGGCGTCGATGCGGCCGACCAGGCGCTTGCTGCGTTCGCCGCTACTGAATTGGATCGCCGGAATGCCCCGCGTCACGGTGACGGCCGGTTCAAGCAACTCGATGTTCGGTCCGGAGCCGGAGGCCAGCAGCGTGGACTTTTGCTGTTCCAATTGTTGTTTCAGTTCGGCGATGTCCTTGGCTTGTTGTTGCAGCGCTTGTTTGCGGGCGTCGATGCGCGAGCGGTCCAGTTTGTCCGGCGAGGTCAGCCAGGCGGTCAATTCGGCCGATTGTTTTTGATAGGCTTCGATCTTTTCGTTCAATCGATTTTCGACATCGTTGGTCTTGATGACCTCCGGTGTTTTGCCGCTCCGGGGGCATCGTCCGATTTTTGGCGTTGGCGTTCCTGCTTCAGTGTTTCGGTCAGCGTGCCGAGTCGCGCTTGCTGTTCCTTCAATTGGGCTTCTTTATCGCGCAACTGCCGTTCCAGCGCCGAGGTGTCGCCGCCGGACGGCGCGGCTTTTTGCTGTTGTAGCTTGTGGCGTAGCGTTTCCAGTTCGGATTGGGCCTTGCGTAGGCTGTCTTGCTGGTCCAGCGCCTGCTGGCGGATGTCCTGCAACTGGCCTCGCAATGCCTCGGCTTCCTTGCGCGATTCGGCGACTTCGCCGCGCAGGGTTTCCAGTTCCTTGGCATCGACCGCCGGGGCGAACTGGATGTCGGTTTGATCGAGGCCCGCCGACTTGCGGTACCAGCGCAATGCCGCATCCTTGTCCTGGGGGACGCCTAAGCCTTTCTCGTACAAATGGCCGAGATTCAGTTGCGCCTGAAAATTGCCCTGGGCGGCGGCTTTTTCATACCACTGGGCGGCCGCCTTATAATCGGCCGTGGTGCCCAAGCCCTTTTCGAAGATCTCGCCGACCGTCAATTGGGCGGCGGCATCGCCTTCCTGGGCCTTGGGCAGCCAGATTTTCAACGCGCTGGCGTAGTTGGCGCGGTCGTAAGCCACATACTCGCCGCCGCGCACTTCGCAATCGGCGGCGGTGGTGCGGACCGGCCGGCGGGCGGACAGATAGGTCATTTCGGCGCCGAGTTTGCGGACTTGGCCGGGCAGTAGGCAGTCCACGACCAGGAGTTTGTTGGTGTCGGCGACGATGTAGCCTTCGGTCGCCTTGGCCATTTCTTCCTGGCTGACGTCGCGGGCGCAGGCGCCGAGCAGAATGCCGGCGATGGCCAGGGCCAAGCCGCGGTGACGAAGATGCGATGCTTTCATGCGGACACCTATCGGGTGTGGGGACGGTGCGGGAACCATAGCAGAAAACCCCCGCGCTGCAAATCAACGGCCGCCGGCGGCCAAATCGTCGGCGATTTTCCGGAGTATGCCGGGCCAAAGTCCGGGCCAGCCTTGGGCGTGCCCGGCATCGACGATCTCGACGCGGGCGTTCGGACGTCGGCGTAAGGCCGTTTGGACTAGCGCGGGCGGAATGTTTTGGTCGGCGGCGCCCAGAAAATGCCATTCCGGCAAGCCGCTGGCCGGCCGCCGCGCCGGGTTCAGCGAAGCTGTCAAGGCTTGGTAATGGTGCAGATCGGTCCAGGCGTCGATGTCGTAGTTACCGGCGACCGTGACGACGCCCAGCGTTTGCGGGAGGCGTTCGGCTAATAGCAGCGCCAAGCTGCCGCCGCCGCTATGGCCGATCAGTAGAAGTTTTTTGAAACCGCGCCGTTCGGTATAGTCGCGCAAGGCGTCCGCGAGAGTTTGCACCACGATCTCGCCGTAACGGGCGTCGGTCCACAGCGGCGGCGCGCAGCCGGGATCGGCGGCGTGGCCGTTGTAGCAGGGGCGGGCAATATAAAGACTGGGCGCCGGATCGACGGCCTGTAACGGTAATGCCACCGAGGCGCGGGTGGTGGGGTCGGCGCTGGGCAGGATGCCGGCTTCATAGGGTCGGCCGTCGCCTTCCAGGTAGACATGCAGCCGTTCCGATGTCGTCGAGCCGGACCGGGAATAGGTATCGAGCCGGAAGCCGTTGGCGATCACGGTTTCGGCGGTTAAGCCGAATTGGCGGGCTTGATTTTGGAGCTTGGCGGTGGGCGAGGCGCAAGCGGCCGTGACGACCGTCAACAGCAGTGCCGCCAGCCGCCGCCTAATCGCGCAAGCTCGGCGGAATGGCGCAAGGCTTATCGGCATCGGCGGTCGCCGGTTTGCCGACGGCCTGAGCCAAACAGGCTAAAATCCATCATCGTCTTTAAACTTTGCATACTGTCATGTCCGCCTTTGATAACGCATTCACCGCCTTTCGGCAATCGCAAATCAGCTTAGCGCAATTGCTGGCGGCGGCCGAGGCCTTAAACGCCGGACCGGAAGCGGATTTGGCCTGCGCCCGGCTGAGCCTGGAGCAAGCGCTAGCCGAGGGTGAACTCGACGGCGCGACCTACCGGCTACTTGTCGGCATTTGGGATGACCGGACCCGATTGGCCGAGAGCACGAGTACGCCGCCGACCGCGGCCGACGATGCAACCTTGGTGGCGATGCCGGCGGATGGCCGGAAACTCGCCCAAGCCAAAAAACCGGAGGCGGGCGACGACCCGACGTGGGTGGCAACAGCGGCCGGCGACGGGGACGCCAACGAAATTCTGAACCCGGCGGCGACCGACGACGCGACTCGAGTTGGCGAGACCGTGGTGCCGGAAGCCGCGCCGGCTTCGACCACCAAGACGCCGACCTTGAATACCGAGTCCTTGCTGCAAGGTCTGGATCCCAATCTGCCGCGCACCGATCTGGTGGTCGGCCATACCGTCAAGAAACGTTTCGTGCTCGAGGAACTGCTGGGCGTCGGCGGGATGGGGATGGTATTCAAGGCCACCGACCTGCGTAAGGTCGAGGCGGCCGATAAGGATCCCTTTGTCGCGTTGAAGGTGCTGAACCGGGATTTTCAGTTCAACCCGATGGCCTTGGTGGCCTTGCAGCGCGAGACCAAGCGTGCTCAGACCCTAGCTCATCCGAATATCATTAAAGTCTACGACTTCGACCGCGACGACGCCGGCCACGTGTTTATGACGATGGAATATCTGCAAGGCCGGCCGCTCAGTCATTTGATTCGCGATCATCTCGATAGCGGTTTGCCGTTCAAGAAAGCTTGGCCGATCATTCACGCGATGGCCGAAGCGCTGGGTTACGCGCACAAGAAGAAGATCGTTCATTCCGATTTCAAGCCTGGTAACGTGTTTTTGGGCGACGACGGCGAAATTCGGGTGTTGGACTTCGGTATCGCTTGCGCGATCGGCCGTTCCGAAGCCGGCGGCGAGGACGCGACCGTGTTCAATGCCCGCGACTTGGGCGCGCTGACGCCGGCTTACGCCAGCTTGGAGCAATTGCAAAACCGCGATCCGGACCCGCGCGACGATATTTACGCGCTGGCCTGTATCAGTTACGAGCTGCTGACCGGCAAACACCCGTTCGGCAAACTGTCGGCGGAGAAAGTACTAGAAGTCAATTTGCAGCCCAAGGCCATTCCCAAGCTGGGTCGGCGGCAGTGGAAAGGCTTGCAAAAGGCCTTGGCCTTGCGTCAGGACAAACGCACCGCGACGATACGCGAGTTTTTGGCGGCGTTGGCGCCGCGTTCGGCGGCCTTCTTCGCGTTGTGGGGCGCGGCGGTGCTGGTGGCGCTGTCCGGCGGATTCAGCATTTACTGGCGTTTGGCGCATCCGCCCGGCGAAACCGTGCCTCAGGTTGCGATCAAGGCCTTGACGCCGGAAGAAGTACAGAAAATCCTGGATTTACAGGAATTGGCGGCGATTCATTTGGATGTCGGCTATCTAACTGCACCGACCGGCAGCAACGCCTGGTGGGCCTATCAGGAAATCTTGAAAATCGACCCCTACAATCAGGTAGCCGTCGACGGCATCAATAAAATCGCCGATTTGTTGGAGCAGCAAGCCTGGGAGCTTTACGAAAAAGGCCAGCGCGCCGAGGCTTTGAAAAAAGTCGGCGAAGGGTTGGAGGTCAATCCCGGTCACAAGGGCTTGCTGAGCTTGCAAGACAAATTGCGGAGTTAGTGAATCTGCGTGATTCTTATTTTGGCTTATAATTCAAGATGATTAATTACATTCTTAAATTTTGTCGAAATAGATTTGGCATGTAAGATGCCCGCATCGACTTAGAGGAGACATACTATGAAGAATAAGCAAAATACCGTTACGTCAATGTCGCCGACGGCGAGCCGGATCGGCGTGGGCGTCGCGCTGGCTCTGTGCGGAGCGGCGATGTCTACCGCGCGGGCGACGCCGGCCAGCTTCAACGAAAACCAGAGCTCGGTGGATAACGCCATTTCCAAATGCTCGAATTTTTACAATCAGCAGGAATCCAACGCGCCATCCGCGTGTAATATCGAGAGCATCTCGGACTTAAAGAGTCTGACGCCGGATCAGGTGTTCGGCATGGGCAGTATCGCGACGCGGGTCAACGGCGGCAAGAATAGCTTGCCGTTCGGACAATCCGGCAAAATCAATTTGGGCGGCGGGGCCGGCGACGGCGATTTCTCGAAACTGTCGTTTTGGGGCAAGGTCGACAGTAGTTTCGGTTTGCACGACAACACGGCCTTGAATTTGGGCGGCTTTAAATTCGACAATCATAATTTCATGGCCGGCGCCGATTACCGTATCAGCGACCGCTGGTCCGCCGGCGCCGCCTTCAATTACAAGCGCGGCAATGCCACGTTTAACAGCGGCCGCGGCGAGACTTTGAGCGACAACTACATCGGCACGCTCTATAGCAGTTACTTCATTACCGATGCGTTGCACGTCGAGGGTACCGCGTCATACGGCGGCGTCGATTTCGAAACCAGCCGCAACATCAAGTTGGGCGGAACTTCGTCGATTGCCAGCGCGGCGCCGAGCGCCGATCAGTATGCTTTCAGCCTGGGCGGCGGCTACGACTTCAATTTCAAGGCCTTGACGGTAGCGCCTTATGCGCGCGGCGAATATACCGGTCTGGATATCGACAGCTATAGCGAGACCGGCAGTCCCGGCGCGGTGCGTTTCGGCAAGCAAAATATTCAATCGCTGATTTCGACGGTCGGCGTGCAGACCGCGTATTCGGTCAGCGTGCCGTGGGGGGTAGTGATTCCGCAGTTGCGCGGCGAATGGCATCATCAATTCATGGACGGCCGACGCCAAGTCACCGGTAGCTTTGTCGCGGATGGTAGCGGCAGTACCTTTACGTTGGTCAACGACGCGCCGAGTCGCGATTACTATACCTTCGGCGCGGAAGTGTCCAGCGTGTTGCCGGGCGGCGTGTCGGCGTTTTTATCCTACGAAACCCTGCAAGGCTACCGGCATATCGACAGCAACCGCTTCATGTTGGGCGGCCGGATGGAGTTTTAAGTCTTTCCCGCCCGGTAAGCGCCGTCCGCGCCGCCTGGCGCGGCTGGCGTTTTTCGATGGGGCTCAATGCCCCACCATGTTAGAATCCCGGCCATCATGACTTTCAGTTCGGCGAGTCCAGTGGCCAATTCATCCTTCCTAAGCGACCACACCGCGCCGGCGCGCGTGCGGGAAATCCCCTATAACTACACTTCGTTTTCCGACCGGGAAATCGTCATCCGTCTGCTCGGCGAGGACATCTGGTGGGTGTTGGATTCGCTGCGCGGCGAACAAATCACCGGTCGCTCGGCGCGCATGCTTTACGAAGTGTTGGGCGATATTTGGGCGGTGCGCCGCAATCCCTATCTGGAAGACGATTTGCTGAACAATCGCGACCGGCGCCGGGCCTTGCTCGATGCGTTGCGTCACCGGTTGCGGCAAATGGAGACGCGACAAGCGGAAATTGCCGGCGATTCCGATCGGGCCGAACGCGTCGGTCAGTTGATCGCCGCCGTTCAACAAGCCGTCGCCGATTTCGAGGCGCATTTCGAGCAAACCGGCCAGTTACGGCGTAGCGTATTGAGTTTGTTGACCCAATATACCCGCAAGGACAATATCTGTTTCGACGGTTTTGCCAGGGTCAGCCATGTTACCGACGCCACCGACTGGCGGGTTGAATATCCCTTCGTCGTGTTGTATCCGTCCAGCGAGGACGAGATCGGCCATTTGGTGCGCGGCTGCATCGAACTGGGTTTGACCATCATTCCGCGCGGCGGTGGCACCGGTTACACCGGCGGCGCGGTGCCGTTGACGCCGTTTTCGGCGATCATCAATACCGAAAAGCTGCTGGAGATGAGCGCGGTTGAGCGCGAATCCCGCTTGCCGGGCGTGGATAGTCCGTACGCGACGATTTTCACCGGTGCTGGCGTCGTGACGCGCCGGGTCATGGAAGCCGCCGAGCGCTCGGGATTGGTGTTCGCCTGCGATCCAACCTCGGCCGATGCGTCTTGCGTGGGCGGCAATATCGCGATGAATGCCGGCGGTAAGAAAGCGGTGCTTTGGGGGACCGCGCTGGACAATCTGGCGTCGTGGCGGATGGTGACGCCGGACGGCAATTGGCTGGAAGTCGAGCGGCTCAATCACAATCTGGGCAAGATCCACGAGCAGGAGCAGGTCAGTTTTAACTTGAAGCGCTACGACAGTAGCCGTCGCAATCTGCTAAGCGAAGAACGCCTGGATCTGCCTGGCGCGTTGTTCCGCAAGGTCGGCTTGGGCAAGGATGTGACCGACAAGTTTCTTGGCGGTTTGCCGGGGATACAGAAAGAGGGTTGCGACGGCATTATTACTTCGGCGCGCTGGGTGCTGCATGAAATGCCGCCGCACGCGCGCACCTTCTGTCTGGAGTTTTTCGGGCAAGTGCGCGAGGCGGTGCCGTCCATCGTCGAAATTCGCGATTATCTGGCCGGGCTGCCGAAAGACGGTCCGGCGCGGGTGATGCTGGCCGGCTTGGAGCACCTGGACGAGCGCTACGTCAAGGCGGTCGGTTACGCCACCAAGGCCAAGCGCCACGGCCGGCCGAAAATGGTATTGATCGGCGATATTGTCGGCGACGACGAACAGCAAGTCGCGCTGGCCGCGTCCGAAGTGGTCCGCTTGTGCAATGCGCGCGGCGCGGAAGGTTTTATCGCGGTCAGTCCGGAAACCCGCGCCAAGTTTTGGCTGGACAGGGCTAGAACGGCGGCGATCGCCCGCCATACCAATGCCTTCAAAATCAACGAAGACGTGGTGATACCGTTACCGCGCATGGGCGATTATTGCGACGGCATCGAACGCATCAACATCGAATTGTCGCTGAGCAATAAACTGCGGCTGTGCGACGCGTTGAGCGACTTGTTGCGCGGCGATTTGCCGTTGCGCGCCTACGAAGATAGCGTCGATAAAAGCGAGTTGATCGGCGACCGCCGGGCGCTGGCGGTGGAAACCGTCGCGGCGGTGCGCGAGCGCTGGCAGTGGTTGTTCGATCATCTGGATTTGCCGCTGGCGCGGGCCGAGGCCGAATTCGAACGTTACGGCATCGGCGTCGGTCCGTTGACCAATAGAGCCACGGAGCCGACCTTGTTTCACCGGGTTCAGGACTACTCGTTGCGTATATCCTGGAAATCCGAGCTGTTGCCGCGCTTGCGGGAGATCTTCGAGGGCGATAATTTTCGGCCGGTCGTCGAACGGATCGAGGCCACGCACAAGGAGATTTTACGTGGTCGAGTGTTCGTGGCCTTGCATATGCACGCCGGCGACGGCAATGTGCACACCAATCTGCCGGTCAACTCCGACCATTATCAAATGCTGCAGGAAGCCAACGCCGCAGTCGCCAGAATCATGGCGCTGGCCCGCTCGCTGGGCGGGGCGATTTCCGGCGAGCACGGTATCGGTATTACTAAGTACGAATTTCTCGATGAGGAGGAGCTCGCCGAGTTTCACCGCTATAAAAACCAGGTCGATCCGGAGGGGCGCTTCAATCGCGGCAAGTTGATGCCGGGCGGCGATCTGAGCTCGGCTTACACCACATCCTTCAGTTTGATGGGATTCGAGTCGCTGATCATGCAGCAGAGCGACATCGGCGCGATTTCCGATTCGGTCAAGGATTGCCTGCGTTGCGGTAAGTGCAAGCCGGTCTGCGCGACTCACGTGCCACGCGCCAATCTGCTCTATTCGCCGCGCAACAAGATTTTGGCGACGTCGCTGTTGATCGAGGCGTTCTTGTACGAGGAGCAAACCCGGCGCGGTATTTCGATTACGCATTGGAAGGAATTCGAGGACGTCGGCGAACACTGCACGGTGTGCCATAAATGTTTCAACCCTTGTCCGGTCGATATCGATTTCGGCGAGGTGTCGATGAACATGCGCAATTTGCTGCATAAAATGGGCAAGCAGAGTTTCAACCCGGGCAAGGCGCTGGCGATGGCGTTTTTGAATACGACCAGTCCGGGTACCGTGAAGGCGCTACGCGCGGCGATGGTGGATTGGGGATACAAGGCGCAGCGTTTGGGAACGGCGATGCTGGCACCGTGGGGCAGGGCGCAGAACCGCCAGCCGCCGGCGTCGGTGGGCAAGCCGGACGTGCGCGAGCAAGTCATTCATTTCATGAATCGGAAGATGCCGGCCAAATTGCCGAACAAGACGGCCAGGGCCTTGCTGGATATCGAGGACAATCAAATCGTCCCGATTATTCGCGATCACGCCAAGACCCGTTCGGATTCCGAGTCGGTGTTTTATTTTCCCGGTTGCGGTTCCGAACGTTTGTTCTCGCAAGTCGGTCTGGCGACCCAGGCGATGCTGTACGAGGTCGGCGTGCAAACCGTGTTGCCTCCCGGTTATTTGTGTTGCGGTTATCCGCAGCGCGCCGCCGGCCAATTCGACAAAGCCGAAAAAATCACCACCGATAACCGGGTGTTGTTTCACCGGGTGGCGAATACCTTGAATTATCTGGACATCAAGACGGTTATCGTTAGTTGCGGCACTTGCCTGGATCAGTTGGTCGATTACGAGTTCGAAAAAATCTTTCCGGGCTGCCGGCTATTGGATATTCACGAATATTTGCTGGAAAAGGGCGTCAGACTGGATGGGGTCGACGGTGCCCGTTATCTGTATCACGATCCTTGTCACAGTCCGTTTAAGCAGCAAGAGCCGCTGAAAGTCGTTAGCGGCTTACTGGGCGCGCCCGTCGGCAAGTCCGACCGGTGTTGCGGCGAATCCGGTACTCTGGCTGTGGCGCGGCCGGACATTTCGACGCAGGTCCGCTATCGCAAGGCCGAGGAGTTGCAGAACGACGCCGCCAAGCTGCGCGCCGACGGTTACGATGGTCCGGTGCGAATGTTGACCTCCTGTCCGTCCTGCATGCAAGGATTGCAGCGTTATCAAGACGACGTCGAGCAACTGGAAGTCGATTACATCGTCGTCGAAATTGCCAAGCATGTGTTGGGCGAAAATTGGATGGCCGACTATTTGACCAAGGCCGGCAGCGGCGGCGTGGAGCGGGTGCTGCTTTAGTCCAACAAGCGGAAATGATTTTTTGCTTTGGAGAATATAATCGGCGGGCTTGGCGGCGGCTTCAGTCGCGCCGAAGATATTCCGACACCAGTGTTTCCGTACTTTGCCCAACGGCTTTCAACGTAAAACTACTGTCGGTCTTGAAAAGAACTGTTCGCTCAAGACCGGAGATTTTTCGGTCACCAAGTGACGGCATTGCAGGCGGTTTATATAGGGTGTGTACTCGAACGAAGGGGTTTGAGTTCTGGCTTCCGAGGCGCGTTCCGCCCTGCTCCGAATACTGATTCGCTCGCGGCGGGTTTGGCTCAATCCGATATGTCGCTGAATCCAGCCTGTACGAGCGGCTCGGATGCGATAAGAATGACGAAGAAATGGACGATTTGGAGCGGGAAACGAGACTCGAACTCGCGACCCCAACCTTGGCAAGGTTGTGCTCTACCAACTGAGCTATTCCCGCTTGAAGATGACATTGCCCGTTTGGGAAAATGTCGGTTTGATATCGACATCGGTCCAATACCTATGGAGGCTGCGACCGGAATCGAACCGGTGTATACGGCTTTGCAGGCCGCTGCATAACCACTTTGCTACGCAGCCGTTTAAGGTCCAACAAAAAAGCCGCGTAGCGGCGCGGCTTTAAAATTTGGAGCGGGAAACGAGACTCGAACTCGCGACCCCAACCTTGGCAAGGTTGTGCTCTACCAACTGAGCTATTCCCGCTTTGTTTCCGATCCGGCGTATTATAGGGTGTAAATTTTTTAAGTCAACAGTTATTGCAGGTTGATGCCGGAAGTCCAGGCGCGACGGCCTTGGCATTCGCCGCTGGCGGTAATTTCGACTTCGGCCCAAACCAGGTTTTTGTCGGTGGTATCGTTCTGGATTTGTAACAACTTGACCGGCGAATTCATCGGCATATGTTTGCATGCGCCGTCGCGGTCGTTTTCCTCGGTATCGTCGTAAGCCGCCAAAGAGCCAGGGACGCCAACCAGTCTGACCGTGGCATTCGGATCGTAAGTATTCGGGCTTTTCAGAACGTAACTTTGTCCAACGACCAGCGGTTTTTGCTGATGAACGGGCAATTTGGGGTTCGATCCGCCGCTAAAGATCATCAAGAGCAACAGCAAGGCCACGCCGCCGACGCCGCCGTAAAATACTTTCGGATTGGATTCCTTCAGGGCCAATATGGTCGCCAAAGCGTTAGCCGCTCCGGCTTCGACAGGGGCCGCGGCAGGTTCCGCAACTGATGCCGGTTGATTGGGTTCCTCGGCAGGGCTGCTGTTCTCTGTGTCGTTGGTGTTTTCTTCAAGGCTCATGCGATGTTTCCTCTTAAGCTAGTTATTATTATGGGACGGGCCGCTAAAGTTACCATGCTGACCAAACATTTCAAGCATTCGTTTAAAAGTCGTTTATTTTTGAGGGGTAGCTTGCGAGGTCTTATGAATTTAAGGCTGGAAAAATGCTCGGCTTGGCTATATATTAGGAAATACTTAATTACCCCCATTTCAACGCCATGCACACAACAGGTACACGTTTCGCAGTCTTGCTGATGGCTTCGTCATTGGGTTTGACGGCCCATGCCGAGTCGGCCGGCTCGGTTTACACATTGGAGCGGGCCATCGATCAAGCGTTGGCCGGCAATCCCGAACTCAGCATTCTGCAAGCTAGAATCGAGCAGGCGAATGCTCAACTCGGCGAAGCCTTGGCCAGTTTTTATCCGCAGGTCAAAGCCAGCTTGTCCTACCAGCACAGCGACAATCCGGCGCAAGCGTTCGCGATGATCATCGCTCAGCGGCGGCTCGATTTTAACAGCGGTGATTTTAACCACCCAGGTGGCGTGGATAACTATCGCCCCCAAGTCACGGCTAGTTATTCGCTGTTTCGCGGCGGTCGGGATTACTATCTCGGTAAGGCCGCAGAGCTGGGCGTTGAGGCGTCGGAGCTGGAAAAATCGGCGCTTCGCAATCATTTGCTGAATAACGTGACCGCCGCCTATTACGGCGAACTGGCCGCGGTCGCGGCGCACAAGATCAGTATCGGCGCGGTCGACGCGGTTGACAGCGAGTTGCGCCAATCCCGCTTGCGTTACGAGGCGGGCACCTTGCTGAAGTCGGAAGTCTTGTCGCTGGAGGTCCAATTGGCCGAAGCCAAGGATGCGGAAATTCAAGCGGCCAACGCCATCGAACTGGCGCAGAACATGTTGAAAACCTTGCTCGGCTTGGGTGCCGGCGAGCCATTGTCGATAGCGGAGGCGGAGGCCGCGTTACCGACCACGCCGGCGACTTACGAAGAGCTGTTGGATCAAGCGCGGACCCATCCGGAATTACAGGCGGCTCAAAAACGAGTCGAAATCGCCGAACGGCAACTTTCGGCCGCGCAAGGCGCGCATTTACCGCGCGCCGATGCTTACGTCAGTTACGGCTCCGACAGCCGGGACTTGGCTTTCAGTGCCAATCGCGACAATGTCACTGCCGGCGTCACGGTCGAGCTGGACTTGTTTTCAGGTTTCGCCACGCAAGAACGCATCAAAAAGGCCGAGCACGAATTGATCGCCGCCCAAGAAGCGGCGCGTCAGACCCGGTTACGTATCGAAAACGAGTTGCATAGCGCGCGCCTGAAACTGTCGGAAGCCCTGAATCGCGTGCAAGTCGCGGGCGTCGCGGTGTTGGCGGCCGAAGAAGCCCTGAGGCAGGTCAGCGAGCAATATCAGGCTGGCGTCGTGACGGTTACCCGCTATATCGAAGCCGAAGTGGCTAGAGACAAGGCCCACACCAGGCAAATCAACGCCCGATACGACGCGTTGCGCGCCGATGCGGAACTCAAGCAGGCTTACGGTGCTTGGCAATAAACTTCAGGAAGGAACATGACCTCTTCGAATACTCATTCCGCGTTGCCTGCTTGGGCAATTCCGCTGGCCGCCGTTTCGGCGCTGTTGTTGGTTATTTTCGTCGCATTGGGCATCATCGGCGGCCCAGAAAAAACCGAAGTCGGCACAACTCCGGCCGCCGTTAATTCGGTGCCGTCCGGCGCTCGAACTTACCGGGTCTCGTTGGCCGGTGCAGATCGGCTGTTGGAATGGCAGGGCGTGGTGCGCTCGCGTCAGGCTGTCAAGATCAGTCCGAAATTTTCCGCGCGAATAGTGGAGATTCCGGTTAAGGTCGGAGACAGGCTGAAAAAAGGCGAGGTGATCGCCAAACTGGACGACCGCGACCCGCGTGCCGCCTATAGTGCGGCGGTTTCGGCGCAGGCAGCGGCTCAGGCTCAGGCCGTGCAAGCGGCGGCTGACGAAAAACGCGCTAGCGAACTGTTCGAAAAACAAGCCGCGACCCGACAAAGCTATGACGCCGCGCTGGCTCGGGCGAAGGCGGCCAGGGCCTTGGCCGAACAGGCCGCCAGCTCGGCTCGGCAAAGTCAGGTGATGATGGCCGAAAACGTGTTGTACGCGCCGTTCGACGGCGTGGTGGGCGAACGTTACCAAGATCCCGGCGATATGAGCGCGCCCGGTCAGGCACTGGTCAGCTTTCACCAGCCCGATGCGCTTCGATTGGAAGTGTCGGTTGCCAGCGCTTGTAGCGGCCGCATCGGTTTGGGCGATACCGCGGCGGTGCGTATCGACGGCGTTGATCTGATCGGCCGAGTGGCCGAATTGGCCCCGGAAGTCGATCCGCAAACCCGCACCCGTCTGGTCAAAATCGATTTGCCGGCCACGCCCGGTTTGCAGCACGGTCAGTTCGCCACGTTGGCGCTGCCTTGCGATACGGCCGAATCGGCCCTATTGATCCCGGCCGGCGCGGTACTGAATTTCGGCCAGTTGCAGGCGGTACGCGTGGTCGAAAACGGCACTTGGCATATCCGGCACATTCGCACCGGCAAGCGTTACGGCGAGCGGCTGGAAGTACTGACCGGCCTGCGCGACGGCGAAACCATCCTGGCGGATAGCGAGCTAGCCTTATGAGTTCGAGCAACGAGGCCAAAAAAGACACGCTGACGGTGGCGATTGTCCGGCTGTTTACCACGTCGCATCTGTCCCTGCTATTCCTGCTGATCTCGCTGCTGGCCGGCGCGGCGGCACTGATACTGACGCCGCGCGAGGAAGATCCGCAAATCGTCGTGCCGGTGATGGATGTGTTCGTCAAATATCCCGG
The DNA here is from genome assembly GCF_050154735.1 of Methylomonas stagni. Lineage (NCBI taxonomy): Bacteria > Pseudomonadati > Pseudomonadota > Gammaproteobacteria > Methylococcales > Methylococcaceae > Methylomonas > Methylomonas stagni. The sequence goes on from NZ_CP189557.1 coordinate 226,879, forward strand.
CGCGACGGCGGAGGAAGTCGAGAAACGCGTCACGACGCCGCTGGAAGTGTTCCTAAAGCAAATTCAGGGCGTCGAATACGTTTACTCAGCCTCCAGTCCCGGTCAGGCGCTGGTCACGGTGCGCTACGAGGTGGGCCAAAGCATCGTCGATAGTTTGATCAAAACCCACGATAAATTGCAGGCCAATCTGGACATCATCCCGCCGGGCGTCACCGATTGGGTGGTCAAACCGGTCGAAATCGACGACGTGCCTATCGTGCTGCTGAGCTTGTCCAGCCCCAAGGCCGGCGAAGACAGCATGGCGGTTCGCCGGATCGCCGAGGAATTGATCGAACGCCTGCGCGCGATCGATGACATCGGCAAAAGTTGGGTGGTCGGCGCGGCGCCCAGGATGATTTCGGTATACCCCGACCCCGCCAAGCTGCAAGCCGCCGGTCTGGATTTGGCGGAGCTGCGGCAGGCCTTGTCGCAAGGCAATGCCAATCTGCAAATCGGTCATTTCAATCAAGCCGGAAAAGACATCTTGCTGGAAGCGGGGCCACAGTATCAAAACCTCGAAGCCGTCGGCGCCACGGTGTTGAAAAACGTCGGCGGCCGTTTGGTTTATCTGCGTGACGTCGCCGAAATCCTCGACGGTCCGCAAGATACCGACTACTACACCCGAATTGGTTTTGGTCCGGCGGCGCATGAAGCGGAAACGGTTGGATATGCTTCCGGGCAACAGGTGCAAATCGGCGGCGGACCCGCTGCCGCATTTCCATCATCCCTGGCGGGCGAGGAAAGGCAAATGGCGACCATCGCGATCGCCAAGCGCAAGGGTGCCAACGCGGTAGCCGTCGCCGAACAGGTGTTGGCGCTAACCGAACAATTACACGGCACGCTGATACCGGATGATGTGCAAATCAACGTCACCCGCAACTACGGCGAAACCGCCAACCATAAGGTCAACGAACTGGTGATGCACTTGAGCATCGCGATTTTGACCATCATCGTGTTGCTGGCCTTGTCCTTGGGTTTTAAGGAATCGCTAATCGTGTCGTTGGCGGTGCCGATGACGTTCGCTGTAACGCTGCTGCTGGATCTGATCTTCGGTTACACCATCAATCGGGTTACGCTGTTCGCGTTGATCTTGTCCTTGGGCTTGTTGGTCGACGACCCGATCGTCGATGTCGAGAACATCCATCGCCATTACAAGATGCGCAAGGAACCGCCGCTGCAAGCCTTGCTGACCGCGGTCAACGAGATTCGTCCGCCGACGATATTGGCGACCTTCGCGGTGATCATGTCCTTCGTGCCGATGTTTTTCATCACCGGCATGATGGGCCCCTACATGGCGCCGATGGCCTTCAACGTGCCGATCGCGATGCTGATGTCGTTGCTGATCGCCTTTACCGTTACACCTTGGGCCAGCTACAAACTACTGAAAGGCGATTACGGCAAGGATCATGGTCCCGAGTTCAAACTACACGACACGCGCGGCTTCAAGCTGTATCAAGCCATCATGCGGCCGCTGTTGGGCAATCAAGCCAAGGCCAAGGGGTTTTTGCTGATCGTATTCATTGCCTTCGTGTTGTCGGCGTTGATGGCGGTGTTCCGCGTCGTGCCGCTGAAACTCTTGCCGTTCGACAATAAAAACGAGCTGCAATTGGTCATCGACATGCCGCGCGGCTCGTCGCTGGAAGCCACCGACGAAGTCGCGGCGGCGGTCGGGCGCTATCTGGCCACCGTCAACGAGGTCGCCAATTATCAAAGCTATGTCGGTTTGGCCTCGCCGATGGATTTCAACGGTTTGGTGCGGCATTACTATTTGCGCCAAGGCGCTTACGTCGGCGACATCCGCGTGGTATTCGTCGATAAGACTCGCCGCGAACAACAGTCGCATGCGATTGCATTAAGAATGAGGCCCGAGATCGACAAAATCGAACGCCAATACGGCGCCAACATCAAGATCGTCGAAATGCCGCCGGGGCCTCCGGTATTGTCCAGCGTGGTCGCGGAGCTCTACGGTCCACCGGAAGCGAGCTATCAGGACATCATCAAGGTTTCCAACCGGGTGCGGGCTGAATTGGAACAAACCGAAGGCGTGGTCGATGTCGACGATTACGTCGAAGCGCCGCAAGACCGCTTGCATTTCATGCTCGATCAGGACAAGGCCGCGTGGCTTGGCATCACTACCGAGCAAGTCGCCAACAGTCTGAAATTGGCCGTGGACGGTGGGGTTGCCGGCACCTTGCATATTGCCAGCGAGCGCCAGCCGCTGTTGATCGAGCTGCGCTTGCCGCGTTCGGCCCGTTCGTCGGAGGCCGATTTGCTGGCGCTGTCGGTTAAAACCGGGCAGGGCAAGCTGGTGCGGCTGGGCGAAATCGGCCGCTTCGAGCACGATCACGGCGATCAGACCATCTATCATAAAAACCTGGAGCGGGTGTCCTACGTGCTCGGCGAAATGGCCGGCCGCAGTCCGGTCGAGGCAGTGTGGGATTTGGGCGACAAGTTGGAAGAAAAACCGCTGCCGCCCGGTTATCGCGCCGAAATGGCCGGCGAGGGCGAATGGAAAATTACCGTGGACGTGTTCCGCGACCTAGGTTTGGCCTTCGCGGCGGCGATGGTGATGATCTACATCCTGCTGGTCGGCCAAACCGGCTCGCTGGGTGTGCCGCTGATCATGATGATCGCGATTCCGTTGACCGTGATCGGCATCATGCCCGGCTTTTGGTTCATCAATCTGTTCGCGTCGGACGTCGGCCAATATGCCGATCCGGTGTACTTCACCGCCACCGCGATGATAGGCATGATCGCGCTGGCCGGCATTGTTGTGCGCAACTCCATCATTCTGATCGACTTCATCGAGAACATCTATCGGGGCAACCCAGACATCAGTCTGGCCGACGCCATTATCGAAGCCGGCGCCACCCGTTTGAACCCGATCTTTCTGACCGCCGCGTCGGCCGTGCTGGGCTCGGTGATGATCGTGCTCGACCCGATCTTTTCCGGCTTGGCCTGGAGCTTCATCTTCGGCATCATCGCATCCACGTTGTTCTCGCTGGTGGTAATTCCGTTGGTGTATTTTCTGATTAATAGGAATATGCCCAAGGAAGTCGCGCTCGAAGAGTAAAGGCCGGGTTAGGGTCTGGCCGGTGGGGTAGGCTGCGTATTGTTAAGACTGACTAAGGCCGTCGATTGACGGCCTTTTTGTTGGATCGTGGTTCGTTAGGCTGGTGACAGGTGCCTCAGACGGCGAATCACGCATCGGACAACACCGCGTAGAAGCACGCATTGCCGGGTTACGCTGGACGGAAAAATGCGGGCCCAATTTCGACAGGAATTGGCTCATAGAACTTGGCCTCAGTTGTCTTGCGAAAGATGCCCTTCCGTTCCAGTTCGTAAGGGACATAGATGAACCGAGAGAAGCCATCGCATTCTAGGTGGACGCGCAGCCCATCGGGAACCGGTGCCTGATACTCCTGCGGAATGTTGACATTGGCAGCAAGAGCTGCGGCGCATATTTCGCCCGTCTGTGCGTTGCTGGTAAAGCTCTCGCCGAGCAGGCGATAAATGTCTTGTGGGTTTGGGTGCTCTTTTCCGTCATATCCACCAACGGCTTTTACCTGGCCATCAATGCCTACTGCTGCACCGAACGGATAGAACTCGCCAGAGTTGTTCAGCATCGTCTTTGCAAAGTCGATGCAGTAGTTGAGCAACTCATGAAGTTTGTGGGGATCAATGTTCATGGTTCAAAAATCTGAGCGAATAGCAAATGCGTGTGTTTGCGGAAAGCCTAACGATAAAGCTCACCGGCGGAGCGAAGCGGAGTCCGGTGCAGCGCCATGTTAGGCTGTACGGATACCCGCGACACACCGACCTTTATGCTGCGCGGGCTATATATTTGAGTCGATCATCGTTCTGTAAGAATTTGATAACGATGAAATAAGTGCATCATATATGATTTCGTAACTTGTATTATCTTCGGTTAATCCGAGTCTAGAGTTTATTGATTTTAATGTGTCAAATTTACTTTCCTCAGACTGAAGATGACATGTAATAATGCGGAAATCATATAGAACATAGAAAGGGCATGCAATATCTTTTGTATTGGCTAATTTTTGGCGCAATTCAATCCATAGCTCGAATAACTTGAGAGATCCTTTGTTTTTTATATCGGCACTAGCAGAAATAGACTTTATGTCGTCTTTTATTGCCTTGCTATTAAGGCTTTCAACAAATATACGATTAAATGATTCTATGACAGGGCCGACATGTTTATCTTCCCAAAAGACTGGCCGATGCAAATTAGATATTACTTTGCTTACTTCGCCTTCAAGCATATATAAATCAAAGTTAATCGATTGGCGAACAGCATCGTTCAGGCTTTTTCTTAGGTGAAAAAGGGTCGATTGTTTAGATGCCTCAGACCACTGCACATCTATTTGTGCTTCATAAAATTCTGAATGGATATCATGATCTGATGGAAGATTTTCTGATCTAAGATAATATTTTTCACTGTCGGGAAGGCTATCTATATCTCCAAGCCACATGATTACCTTATTGTTCTTGTTAATTCCGAAAGCAATATGCCAATCTTGTCCTCGCCATATGCTTCCATATGTTTCTGAGAATAAATCCAGCGTGTAGTCAGGGTTCTGAGAATACTTATTGAGAACAGATAAATTAAAAAACACAGGCGTCAAGAACCCTTCATTCCAAGACCTCATTAGACCCGGAATGTATTCATAATCTATCTGAGAATATATAAAATCGAATTTATCGGCAAAATTATATCTTTTGGTGTCTAAGGCTTTTGGCGTTAAAAATATTCCAGGCTTTTTGTGTTTTTTAGCCTCTTCTACAAAATACTTAATCATGTGCTTAGTTTTGTCCGGCAGGTGAACTTCTCCGGTGTTTTCATTTCTGAGCAATGGAACATTATTCAATGAAACCAAAATTCCATCTACCGTAAAGACATGCTGACCAAACCATAATGTAAGCTTATCGCCGGTCTGCTCATCAAAGTATGATTGGAATTGGTTTAGCTTAAGACTGTCCATAAATTGTAAATTTGAAAAATAAATTTTAGCGCCTAACAAGTAATTAAGTAGTTTCTGTATATCATCCAAAATTGGACGGTATACCAATCTTATCCTAACAGGACCCAGGCGCGTTCGACTGGCCGTCGTTTAAATTCACGCAAAAGGCCGCCAGCATTTGGCTTTTGCCAGCCAATCATTGAGCCGGCTAAAGGCTAACCGCAACGCGGCGGAACCCGTTGGTTTCCTCGTTCCAACGCAGCGCGTTGGAACGTCTGGCTTGACCGCGGCGCGGTCATTCTGGCACCGTAGCGCGGTGCTTTTTGGTTCCCACGCAGCGCGTGGGAACCAGGGACTGGCTACTCGGTATAAAGTCATCCTAATCAGTCAGCCAACAGCCAGCAAGTTTTATCAACTAAAAAACCGCTGCAAATACCTGCCGGTATGCGACGTCTTATGTTTGGCAATTTGCTTGGGCGTGCCTTCCGCCATCAGCGTGCCGCCGCCGCTACCGCCTTCCGGCCCCATGTCGACGATCCAGTCGGCGGTTTTGATCACATCCAGGTTGTGTTCGATGACGATCAAGGTGTTGCCGTGGTCGCGTAGGGTATGCAGCACGCTGAGCAACTGCTTGATGTCGTGGAAGTGCAGGCCGGTGGTGGGTTCGTCGAGAATATATAGAGTGGTGCCCGTGTCGCGTTTGGATAGTTCTTTCGCCAGCTTGACCCGTTGCGCTTCGCCACCGGACAGGGTCACGGCGTTCTGGCCAAGGGTGATGTAGCTCAAGCCGACATCAATCAAGGTCTGCAGCTTGCGCGCCAGGCTGGGAATCGCCGAGAAAAACGCCGCAGCGTCTTCGACGGTCATTTCCAAGACTTCGTGTATCGTCTTGCCTTTGTAGCGGATTTCCAGGGTTTCCCGGTTGTACCGCTTGCCGTGGCAGATGTCGCAGGGCACGAAAATGTCAGGCAGAAAGTGCATTTCCACCTTGATCACGCCGTCGCCGGCACAGGCTTCACAGCGGCCGCCCTTGACGTTGAAGCTGAAGCGACCGGGATTGTAGCCGCGAGAACGCGCTTCCGGCACTGCAGAAAACAACTCTCTGATCGGCGTGAAAATGCCGGTGTAGGTGGCCGGATTCGAGCGGGGGGTACGGCCGATCGGGCTTTGATCGATGTCCACCACCTTGTCGAATTGCTCCAAGCCTTCGATGGCCGCGCACGGCGCCGGAATACAACTGGCGCCGTTGATGACGCGGGCGGCGTGGCTGTATAGGGTGTCGTTGATCAGCGTCGATTTGCCGGAACCGGACACGCCGGTGACGCAGGTCAGCAAACCGACCGGGAAGCTGGCAGTGACGTTTTTCAGGTTGTTGCCGGAGGCGCCCTTGATCGTCAATTGCCGGGCAGTATCGTTGGGTGTGGTCTTCTTCGGCACTGCGATGGTTTCCGCGCCCGACAGGTATTGGCCGGTCAGCGAGTTGGCGTCGGCCAGAATTTGCGCGGGCGTGCCTTGCGCGACGATTTGACCGCCGTGCACGCCGGCGCCGGGGCCGATATCGACCACGTGGTCGGCGGCGCGAATGGCGTCTTCGTCGTGTTCGACGACGATCACGGTGTTGCCCAAGTCGCGCAATCTGAATAGCGTATTCAGCAAGCGTTCGTTGTCGCGCTGGTGCAAACCGATTGACGGTTCGTCCAGCACGTACATCACGCCGACCAGGCCGGCGCCAATTTGGCTAGCCAGCCTGATGCGTTGCGCTTCGCCGCCGGACAGCGTGTCGGCGCTGCGGTCCAGGGTCAGGTAATCCAGACCGACGTTGACTAAAAACTCCAGCCTTTCCTGGATTTCCTTGTTGATTTTGGCGGCGATTTCGCCGCGATGGCCGGGAATCGTCAGCGTCTGGAAGAAAGCCAATGTCTCCCGAATCGGCAAGCGGGTGATGTGATGAAGGGGACGGCCTTCGACGAACACGTTGCGCGCCGCTAAATTCAGGCGCGCGCCGTCGCAGACCGTGCAGGTCTGCTGCGCCAGATACTTGGCCAGTTCATCGCGTACCATCTGCGAATCGCTCTCGCGGTAGCGGCGCTCCATGTTGGGAATGATGCCTTCGAAGCTGTGCCGGCTGGTTTTGGCCTTGCCGTTGCCCATTTGGAATTGAAAGGCGATGGTCTCGTCGCCGCTACCATACAGAATCGCGGCTTGGACGGTTTTGGGAATATGCGAGAACGGCGCTTCCGGATCGAAACCGTAATGCGCGGCCAAGGCACAAATGATTTGGTAGTAATAGGCGTTGCGCCGATCCCAGCCGCGCACCGCGCCGCCGGCCAGGCTGATCTCCGGATTGTGTACCACCAGTTGCGGATCGAAATGCTGGCGCACTCCGAGGCCGTCGCAACTGGGGCAAGCGCCTTTCGGATTGTTGAACGAAAAGATGCGCGGTTCGAGTTCGCTGAGGCTGTAGCCGCAGTGGGGGCAGGCGTAACGTTCCGAGAACAGCAGTTGCTGGTCGGTTTCCATCGACGCGGCAATCGCCAGGCCTTCCGACAGCCGCAATGCGGTTTCGAAGGATTCGGCCAGCCGCAGTTGAATGTCGTCGCGGATTTTAAAGCGATCGACGATGACTTCGATGGTGTGTTTTTTCTTTAAATCCAGGGCAGGGGGCTCGTCCAACTCGTAGACTTCGCCGTCGATGCGGGCGCGTAAAAAGCCCTGGGCCTTCAAGTCTTCCAGCAACAGCACATGCTCGCCCTTACGCGCGTTGACCACCGGCGCCAGCAGCATCCAGCGCTCGCCTTCGGGCTGCGCCAATACTTGATCGACCATTTGGCTGACAGTCTGCGCTTCCAGCGATACGCCGTGCTCCGGACAGCGCGGAATGCCGACCCTGGCGTATAGCAGACGCAGATAATCGTAAATCTCGGTGATCGTTCCGACGGTCGAGCGCGGGTTGTGCGAGGTGGATTTTTGCTCGATGGAAATCGCCGGCGACAAGCCTTCGATATGGTCGACGTCCGGCTTCTCCATCATCGACAAGAACTGGCGGGCGTAGGCCGACAGCGACTCGACGTAACGACGTTGGCCCTCGGCGTAAATGGTATCGAAAGCCAGCGACGACTTGCCGGAACCGGACAGGCCGGTAATGACGATCAACTTGTCGCGCGGTAGGTCGATGTCGATGTTCTTTAGATTGTGGGTGCGGGCGCCGCGTATGCTTATGGTGTCCATTGCTGAGCATAGTGAAAATTTACACAGCTCGATACTATAAAGGTTGGCCCGAGTCTGGGTAAAGAAGGCTGCGTAATTTATCCTTGGTCCGGATAATGGCAAATCCTAAGTTTTTCCGAATTTGAACGTCTTTTGTTTGGTCATCCGGATTTCGGGGCGGCTTATTAGCGGACTCAGAAGAGACTGTTTGTTGAACTCCGAAACCTACATTGGTTATCAATGGAATAGCAGTGCTATGATTCGGTTGTTGACGATGTATTTCAAAGCTTAAATCCGACCTTTGGGGGATTAATGTCCGGCAAGATCATGGATTTTTACAACTGGGCTCGGCCTTGGCGAGAGCGGTTCGGTATATGGCACGGCCTGAAAATTGCGATGGTCATGCGTAAAGCACTTTGGTCTTTACCTGCGAACAGTGAAGTTGTTGTTAAAGTGCCAGGTATTTCTAAACCGATAACTCTTCGGGCCGGTACTTCCGATCCGGAAGTGTTTATGCAGATTTTTAAGGAACTTCAAGCTGATTTCCCCATTTCTGGTGAACCTCGAGTGATCGTCGATGCTGGTGCCAACATTGGATTGGCTAGCGTCGTGTTTGCACATCGGTTTCCTCGGGCGGAAATATTGGCGTTGGAGATTGACCGGCAAAATTTCGAACTATTACGGAGAAATACTGCGGACTATCCTAATGTCAAGGCAGTTTTGAAGGGGCTTTGGTCTAAAAAAACCGATATTTTCGTCACAAATCCTGGGGCCGAATCCTGGGCTTTTCAGGTATCTGAGCAATCTGTGTCGGATGGTCGGTCGATAAGCGCGTTGGGTGTGAAAGATATATTGGAAGAATATTCATACGCTAGAATCGATTTACTGAAGATAGACATTGAGGGGAGTGAGTATGAAGTTTTCAACGATGGTGTTGACGATTGGATAGACCGGGTTGGAATGCTCGCCATAGAAGTACACGATAGATTCCGTCCCGGTTGTACGGAGGCGATTCGGCGAGCTCTTCAGCCTTATGGTTTTATTGAGTCAAACTGGGCGGAATACTTGCTGTTTACCCGCGATGAATGACATGCAAATGCGCAGATTATCTGGAAACACATAGGATATGTCTATCTCCGCCACTCCATCCAGACTCTTGTCGGGATTGTGTTACGCCTGTTGCGGATCTAAATGTTGGCGTACGTTCTGGCTATCTCAATTGGGTCAGGCGTAGCGCTCGGAGAACAACAGCAGAGTTGCTCGCCACTTTCCTTCGAAGTCGCAATAGCCAAGCCCTCCGACAAGCGCCAGGCGGTTTCGAAGGATTCGGTCAACCGAGTTGATGCGGGCGCGCGAAAAGCCCAGGGTCTTCCAGTAGTACACGTGCTCGTCCTTGCGCGCGTTGACTAGCGGCGTCCAGCGCTCGCCTTCGGGCTGCGCCAATACTTGATCGACCACCTGACTGACAGTCTGCATGCTATACGGGCTGAATCCGGTCAGGGCAAAGCCGAATAGCGGGGCGAGGGCCTAGGCAACGATGCCGCGCGCGACGTGCGGGTTGGGCGCGCTTTCAAAGTTTGCCGTGTATCGGCAGGCGGGGTTCGCTTTGAATGTCGATCTGAATCGCGCCAAGTAATAATTGGAAGCCTAACACGATAGGCAGCACCGCCAACATCACGGTACCTGCGCTGGATAATACCCCGGCCATGCTGTTGTGGTACCAATGCCAGGCGCCGAACAAGGCGCCGCCGCCGAATAAGATCGAGCCGCTGATAAACATGATTGAGGCGGCATTAAAACCGCGGAGAAAATAACTGTAAAACAGTCGCTTGAAAAAACGGTTTAAATACAGCCCGGAAAATTCGAAGACGATGCGGCCGATTGACAGGTTGCTCACCTCGTTGGCGTAAACCGCGCGCATCGGAACGTCCTCGACCACCGCCCGCATCACGTTCAAACGAAATAGCAGATCGGATTCGAAGAAAAAGCGCCGAGACAGTTTGTCGAGCGGCAATTCCTCGGCGATTTTGGCGTGTATCGCGACGTAGCCGTTGGTGGGGTCCATGATGTTCCAATAACCGGTCGACATTTTGGCGATGAACGACAATAGGGTGTTACCCAATAGACGCAAAGTCGGCATGCCGTGCAGATAATCCAGCCGGTAAAAGCGGTTGCCCTTGCAATAGTCGGCTCGTCCCAAGCGAATCGGTTCGACGAATTTATCGATCAGGGCGGGGTCCATCTGGCCGTCGCCGTCGATTTTGACGATGATGTCGGTGTAGTCGGCCAACGCGGCGCGGATGCCGGAGATTACCGCTCCGCCGACGCCTTGGTTTATAGCGTGACGCAGAATTTTCAGGCGCGGATCGCTGAGGTGTTGTTCGACCCAGTCGGCGGTTCGTTCGGGGCAGGCGTCGTCCACCAAATAGATCGCCGACACTTGCGGACCGATCCGGGTTAATACTCGCAGTACTTCGGCGCCGGTCTTGTAACAGGGAATCACTACCGCAATCCGCATCAGGCGCTTCCTATCGCGACGATGCCGGCGACGATCATTAGCGAGCCGAATAACATTTGTAAATTCCAGACTTCGCCAAACAGATGGTGCGCGGCCAGCGGCACGATTAAGTAGGCTGCCGCGGTGAACGGATAAGCCTTGCCTAGCGGAACCGAATTTAGGACGTACACCCACAAGCCAGTGGTCAGTGCGTATAACAGCAGGCCGCCGAGTAAATAGGGATTGCGCAGGGCATCCAGCAGTCCGGCGCTGAGAGTAGCGGTTGAAATTGAGGTTGCGGCCTTTTTAAACAGTAACTGACCGGCCGCCAACGCCAGCGTTACAGTCAGGCACAACAACAGACTAAGTGGTTTCATCGGCGCGCCTCCTCAGCCAAGCGGGCATGCGCGCGACCAGACCGGCAGCCAGCGCGTATGCGATCGGATAGATCGGGAAGGCGTAACGCGGTAGCGGCGCCAACACGGTATGAACGGCGGTGAAATAGACGACCAGCGCCGCGCAAAGCAACCACGCCGGCTGGGTCGCGGGACTCGAGCGGCGGCGGCAAAGGTCGATCAGAGTCCAAAGGCAAGCGGCGGCCGTCAGCGCGATGATGAACGGATGCAGCGCCATCATGCCGTTCAAGCTGGCCGCCGGAATGGCTTGCCGGGTAAATACCGACGAATTGATGTTATAAACGTACGGGCCGCCAGGGCCGGCCACTTCTTCGGCTTGCCAGTACATCATCGGCTTACCGAACACATACCAATTTAAAAATTTCCAGGGTTCCGCTGCGGCGCGCTCGCGAATGACCCGATAGGCCTCACCCAAGCTTTGGCTCATGGCCGCATATTGGGGGTCTTCTCGGTAGGGATACGCTTTAAACTCCGGGCTTTTAAAAATTAAGTCGGGGTAACCGCCCAAGGTCAGGGCCGCCGCAGCCAAACTGACTTCTCCGGCTTGGCGGTGTTTGGATTGCCAAATTTGCCAGGGTGACCAAATCACTGCGGCGGTCACAGCCATGATCAGGCAATTTTTTAAATGGTTTCGGGTCCACCAAGCCAGCGGCAGCAGCGTGCCGGGAAGCAGCAATACAGCCGGGCGGACGTAAGCCGCTAAAGCCAATACCACGCCGCATGCCACGAATAGGGTCGGGCGACCTCTCGAAAACCCGGCAAGCAGCAGGGCCAAGCAGAATGTGATCAAGAAGCTCGACAAGGTTTCTGTCAGGATATAGCCCGCTCCGATAATCAATTGTGGCGACAGCGCGACCAACAAACCGGCAGGGACTGCGGCTTGCAAGCCACCGATCCGTAACGCCAAGTAGAACGCGCCCACGACGGTCAGGCTGGATAGAAGCGCCTGACTCAGTAAAACGGTATTGTAAAAGTGCTGGATGTCACCGGTAGCGTCCAATATTGCCGCTAGAAAGGCCGGATAGCCGGGACTGATCAACGTGGATGGCGTAAACGGGGCCGATTCGGCCAGCGAATAACCGTGATTTTCGACCAAATTGATTGCCAGTTGCAGATATTTGCCGGCGTCGGCTCGAAACGGGTAGTCGATTTCCATCGAGTATACGTAGCTCAAACGCGGCAGCAGTCCGCAGACGAAAACGAAAGCGGCAAACATTGCCGCAGAATAGGGTTTTGCCCGCAGTGTCATCGGATTTAACAAGTTGAGGTGAAAACCTATCGTTGTCTTCGAGAAAGCACGCGGCGTTCCCGCGACAACGATAACCGGCATCTAACTGTAGCCGAAAAATCTCGGAAGTCCGTCAACAGGTCTCCGAAACATGCGTGCGAATATGGCCGATTAACGTGGCGCGGTTTGGATTGAAGGCGGCTGAAATGGCGGTGGAGCCGTTTTTCGCGGCAATGTCGCAAGTTCTAGGGCTTCGGAAAGACCGCCGGATGTTAGTCGATAGTCTGAGTCCAGCGGCAGCGTTGCTTGACGGTTTCGGCGGTATGCGGATTGGCGATGCCCTTGGCGATCAGTGCGATGACTCGGTCGTCGGTATCGTAGCCGACGTGGGCATCCATTGGATTCGCCAGTTTGCCTAGGCCGAAGGCGTCGTAGACCCGGGCCACGTTGATATTGATGTTGGTGACGTTGACGCACAGCCGCGAATCCAAATACTTGTTGGCGAAGTCGTGCGGGATTGCATAGCTGAGTAGGTCGTTGGGGTCGCTGAAGGCAATGATCGAGGTTTTGGCCATGATGCGTTCGGCGTATTTGGCACCGTCGGCTCGGCAATAAGCGGCCGATTGATTGGCGACTTCGGGCAACGAGCGCCCCAATTGCAGCATCGGCAATTGGTTGGACATCATGTAGATCGGAATTTCCTTATTTTTAAGAATATTGGTTAGTGCCGTGTAATAGCTGGCGGTTTCGCCGTTGCCCAGCTTGGCGGCGATTTTCTGCAGGCCGTCTATCGTAATTCGGCTGCCCAGGCTGTGCGAGACGAAAGCATAGCTATCGTTGTAAAACGGCGTGACGTTCTTGGTGGTGCAAACTTGGCGCACTTCATCCGGCAAACTGTTCCAGTCGCCCTGTATCATCCAGCAAAACGACTGGGCGAAGGCCGACAGGATGTCTTCGCGTTTCTCGCCCAAGTAAATGATTGGGTCCGGGCCGGTGTCGTTGGAGAATTTTTTCAGCAGATCGTTGACTTCGGCGCGCCGAAACGACTGTTCCCCGGAGTTGTCGTAGGACAACACTTCTTTTTCCTTGGCGGTGATTTCCGACCAGGTCAGCTCGTAAAATAGTAATTCTTGAGTTTGGCTGGCGTCCAGATAGCGGTTGATACGCAAATTGCCCAACGGCTTTTCCGGTACCGTCGTATCCGCCAATTGGATATTTTTGACGTTTTTGCTGGTGACGGTCAGGTCCAATTCCTTGGTCAGCTTTTCCATGAACTGCGTGGAATAGCCGGGCAAATGATTGCCGACGCCATGCACCATCAAAACCTTCATCGTCCGCTTGGGGACTTCGAGTTGCGGTTTAATGCCGTTGAATTTGTCGCCCTTGATTTCGCAGACCCGGGTATCTTCCTGATCCTGCTTTTCCAATATCGCTTCGGTGATGCCTTTGCCAATGCTGGAGCAGCCGGTCGTTACCAGCGCCATCGTTAGTAGTAGGGGGATGCAATCGAGTCGGTTCATGGGGCGAGTTTATAAGTGGTGTTTTGCCGATCGGCGCTTCGAAAATTATTTATCCAGTTTCTTTTTGGCGGCGTCGGCTTCCGCGCCGATTTTTTCGACGGCTTCCCGATACTTGGCCTGAGCCTGGTTGGCCGATTCGGCGATGATGGCGTTGTCGGTATTGGCTTCCTTGATCAGGCATTCGAAATAATCGCGGGATTTTTGCTGCCAAGTGTTGATTGCGGCGATACTTTTATTGAAAGTATCCACGTCGCTGTCGTCGATGACCGGCGCGTCGGGTTTGACGCCGCAGCCGGCGGGTTGCCAAGCGCCGCCGGACAAGGTGCCGGCCGTGGCGGGGCCCGCGAACAGCAGGGCGCAAAAGCTGAAAGACAGAATCGGGGTTTTCATCGGCAGACTCCTTGAGTGTCGGTAGGGTGGATTAACTGAGCATCTGGCGTATGTGTTCGATTTCATCCTTGGCCTGATCCAGCACGTTGATGCTCAGATCGGCGTCCAGATTGCCGGCGGCGATTTTTTTATAGGCCGGCAAGTCGTCCATTTTGGGCATTTTCTTGATGTCGACCTTGCCGATGAAGCTATGCAATTGCGAGATCATTACAATATCGCAATAGCTGGCCTGGGCGCCGCCGTCGCGGTACCAGTTTTCGGCCTGAATGATGACATCCTCGAAATCGCTGGGAAAGTCCCATTTGCGAACGATCTGCACGCCGATCGGCGCGCGCAGTTCCCGCACCGCTTCGGCCAAGTCGTCGGGGTTGGTCAGAATGTCGGGTTGGCGGTCGGCGTAAGCCAATATCGGTACGACGCCGATGTCGTGAATCAGGCCCGCCAACATGGCTCGGTCCGGGTCGAAGCCCGGCGTCTTGTGCGCCAGTACCGCACTGATCGCCGCGACATAGCTGCTATGCGACCAGAGTTCCTGCATCTTGCGGCGTATCACTGGCGATTTGGCATTGAACACCGCCTTCAGCGCGAACGCGGTGATGATGTCCTGGGCGGCTTTCAGGCCGAGCCGGGTCAAGGCTTCCGGGCAGCTTTCGATTCGGCGGCGTCCCCTGTATAGCGGACTGTTGGAGATCTTGATCAAGCGCGCGGTGATGCTTGGATCGATCTGTACGACGCGAGCGATTTTATTGCTATTGGCGCTGGGTTCGTTGATCGCCCGACGGATTTTCACCGAGACGTCGGGAATGGTCGGTAAAGCCAGGGAGTCGGATTGCATGTATTTGAAGCAATCCTGGTACAAGCGGTTTTTCGCCAGTTTGCTGTTTAGCGGGGGAGATATGGCCTCGGTCATCGTGTCGCTTAATTCGGACAAGCACGGGGGATTGGTTTAAAATCCGCCGCTTATGTTTAATCACCAATCGTCTATGAATCCAACATCGCCGGATGTTATCACAAGCCTGACCACCATCAGAGACTATATTCGCTGGGGTGCCAGCCGTTTCTCCGAGCACGGAATCTTTCTGGGGCATGGCACCGCAGCCCCGCTGGATGAAGCGGCGGCCATCGTATTGCATACCTTGCATCAGCCCTACGATTTGGCCGAGGCCTATCTGAACAGCGTGTTGACGATGTCCGAGCGCCAGGAAGTCTTGAATCTGATCGAGCGCCGCATCGTCGAGCGCAAGCCTTCGGCCTACCTGACCCATGAAGCGATTTTCGCCGGCTTGTCGTTTTACGTCGATGAGCGGGTGTTGGTGCCGCGCTCGCCGATCGCCGAATTGATCGCCGAGCGCTTCGAACCCTGGGTCGACGAATCCGAGGTGTTCAATGTGCTGGACCTGTGCACCGGTAGCGGCTGCATCGCGATCGCATGCGGCTACGCCTTTCCGGAAGCGCGTATCGATGCGCTGGATTTGTCGGAAGATGCGTTGGCGGTCGCTCAAATCAACGTCGAGAAACACGAGTTAACCGAACAAGTCGAGCTTTTCCAATCCGATCTGTTCGAACAACTGCCGGTCAAACCCTACGACATCATTGTCAGCAATCCGCCTTACGTGGCCTTGGCCGAGTGGCAAAGCCTGCCGGCCGAGTTTCACGCCGAGCCGGCCATGGGCTTCAAGGGCGGCGAGACCGGGTTGGATCTGGTGATTCGCATTCTGGCCGACGCCAACCAGTATTTGGCGGAGCAGGGCATCTTGGTGGTCGAGGTCGGCAGCAGCGCCGAGACCTTGCAGGCGATGTTTCCCAACGTGGCCTTCCATTGGCTGGAATTCGAACGCGGTGGCGACGGCGTATTTCTGTTGACCGCCCAACAGGTCGCGGCCCACCACACTCTTTTGCTAGCGCTTTATAGATCATGTCCGGAAATACCATAGGTAAACTGTTTACCGTCACCACCTTCGGCGAAAGCCATGGCCCGGCGCTCGGCGCGATCGTCGACGGCTGCCCGCCGGGATTGGAACTTTGCGAAGCCGATTTGCAATTCGATCTGGATCGCCGCAAGCCCGGCACGTCGCGCCACACCACCCAGCGCCGCGAAGCCGACGAGGTCAGGATTCTGTCCGGCGTGTTCGAAGGCAAAACCACCGGCTGTCCGATCGGCTTGTTGATCGAGAACACCGACCAGCGTTCCAAGGACTACGGCAAAATCGCCGACAGTTTCCGACCCGGCCACGCCGATTACACCTACCACCATAAATACGGTTTTCGCGATTATCGCGGCGGCGGCCGTTCGTCGGCGCGGGAAACCGCGATGCGGGTCGCGGCCGGGGCGATCGCCAAGAAATATTTGCTGCAGCAGCACGGCGTGCAGGTGCGCGGTTATTTGTCGCAATTGGGGCCGATCAAGATCGAAGCCTTCGATTGGCAGGAAATTCCGAACAACCCGTTTTTCTGCCCCGATGCCGGCAAGGTCGCCGAAATGGAAAAATACATGGATGCCTTGCGTAAGGAGGGCGAGTCGATAGGCGCTAAGATCGAGGTCATTGCCAGCCAGGTGCCGCCGGGCTTGGGCGAGCCGATTTTCGACCGCCTGGACGCCGAGCTGGCCTATGCCTTGATGAGCATCAACGCGGTGAAAGGCGTGGAAATCGGCGACGGCTTCGACTGCATCGCCACCAAGGGCACGCAATTTCGCGACGAAATCACCCCGGACGGTTTCTTGAGCAACCACGCCGGCGGCATCTTGGGCGGCATTTCCACCGGGCAGGACATCGTCGCGCGGATTGCGTTGAAACCGACGTCCAGTCTGCGCTTGCCCGGCCGTAGCATCAATAGCAAGGGAGAGCCGATAGAGGTGGTTACCGAAGGCCGTCACGACCCTTGCGTCGGTATTCGAGCCACGCCGATCGCCGAGGCGATGGTGGCGCTGGTGCTGATGGATCATCTGTTGCGCCACCGCGCTCAAAACCTGCACGTCGATTGCGGATTGCCGATCCTACGTTAAATGCCCGTTCCTTACTGGCGTTTATCGAGCTTTTACTTCTTTTATTTCGCGACGCTGGGTTCGTTCCTGCCGTTCTGGAGTCTGTATTTGCGGCAGGTCGGGTTTGCCGCCGATCAGATCGGCGAGCTGACCGCGCTGATGGTCGCGACCAAGATCGTCGCGCCCAATTGCTGGGGCTGGTTGGCCGACAAAACCGGCCGCAATCTGGGCCTGATTCGGCTGACCTCGCTGCTGGCGGTAGTCAGTTTCGCGGCGTTTGCCTATCGTAGCGACTTTCGTTGGTATGCGGCGGTCACGATATTGTTCAGTTTTTTGGAACGCGACGCTGCCGCAGTTCGAAGCCGCGACCTTGTTTCATTTGAAAGCCGAGCCGCAACGTTACAGCCGGATTCGGCTGTGGGGTTCGATTGGGTTCATCACGGCAGTGTTGGGCATAGGCCGCTTTGTCGACGCTTTCAGCATCGCTTATTTGCCGCTCATCATTGCCGGCTTGATGATCCTGAATTGGTTGACCGCGCTGATCACGCCGGAAGCGGCGCCGCGTCACGCGAGTCGCGGCGGCGATGCCGGTTTGTGGCGGGTGCTGCGCCGGCCGGAGGTTCTGGCGTTTTTGCTGGTCTATCTGTTGCTGCAGGCCGCGCACGGGCCGTATTACGTATTCTATTCCGTGTATTTGCAGCAACACGGTTATTCGGCCAGCGCGACCGGTCTGCTGTGGGCGTCCGGCGTCGCCGCCGAAGTGTTAATCTTCGTCGCGATGCGGCCCTTGCTGAAATGGATAGGACCACGCGGCCTGTTGCTGGCGTCCATCGTACTGAGCGTGGTGCGCTGGATGCTGATTGCCGACGCGGTCGACTCGCTGGCGCTGACCGTTGTCGCGCAACTGTTGCATGCCGCGACCTTCGGCGTGGCCCATGTCGTGGCGATGCAGTTGCTATTTCAATATTTCGGCGAAACCCATCAGGCCAAGGGGCAGGCCTTGTACAGCAGCGTCAGTTTCGGAGTCGGCGGCATGTTGGGTAGTTTGTACAGCGGTTACTTCTGGACGTTGCTGGGCGGGCGTCTGGTTTACATCATCGCCGCGCTGATCTGCTGTCTGGCCTTGCTGGCGGCTTATCTGGGCGTTGCTCGGGAAAGCCGGCCGCGAATCGGTTAAAATTTGTCCGAAGTCACTACGAGGAAACGAAAGAGTGTTCGAGGTAATCAGAAACGGCGGCTGGATGATGGCGCCCATCATTTTATGTTCCATCGTCGCGATGGCGATTATCGGCGAGCGGTTTTGGTCGCTACGACGCAAACGGATTTTGCCGGTCGATCTGGTGCCTTACATTTGGCAGTTGCACCGCGAGCACAAGTTGGACGAGGCGGCGATCCGCCGGATCAAACTCAGCTCGCCGCTTGGGCGGATACTGGCGGCCGGCTTGGTCAATCGTAAGCATGGCCGGGAAATCATGAAGTCCAGCATCGAGGAAGTCGGCCGCCAGGTCGCTCACGAACTGGAGCGCTATTTGAACGCGCTGGGTAGTATCGCATCGATTACGCCGCTGTTGGGCCTGCTCGGTACCGTGGACGGCATCATTCGGGTGTTTTCCGACATCGCGGTCGGCGGTATGGGCGACCCGGCGGTGCTGAGCGGCGGCATCTCCGAAGCCTTGATCTGTACCGCTTCCGGCTTGACGGTTGCGATTCCCAGTCTGTTCTTTCATCGCTATTTCGAGCGTTTGGTCGACGACCACGTGGTGCGGATGGAAGAGGAATCGTTGCGTTTGATCGACATCATGCAGGGTGCGCGGGAGGAAGTCTGATGGACTTTCGCCGTAAGCGCCGGGCACCGGTCGACATCGGTTTGATTCCGATGATCGATGTGTTGCTGGTGTTGCTGTTTTTCTTCATGGTGGCGACCACGTTTCGGCATCATTCCGAACTGAAGATCAATCTGCCCGAAGCCCAGGGCAACGACACTCAGCCGCGAGGTAAGGAAATCAATCTTTACGTGGACGCCAAGGGCGTTTACGCGCTGGCCGGCGACGATAACCAGTTCCACGAACTGGTCAACCAAACTCCGGAAGGTTTGCGGGCCGAACTTGCGAAACTGGCCGGCGAAACCCGTTTGTTACCGTTCATCATCAGCGCCGACGGCAAGGCGCCGCACCAGGCCGTCGTCGGCGCGCTGGATGTCGCCAATCAACTGGGTTTTCATCATATTACCTTCGCCGTGAATAAGCCGGAGCCGCGATGAAAGCGAGGCTGATACGCTGGTTTGAGGATGCTTGGTACAAGGAAATGTATTTGTCCGCCTGGCTGATGCCTTGGTCGATGTTTTATGTCGATGCGATACGGCTGCGGCGCTGGCTTTACCGGGTCGGCATTTGGAAGACGGTCAAGCTGCCGGTGCCGGTAATCGTGGTCGGCAACATCACCGTCGGCGGTACCGGCAAAACGCCATTGGTGGTGTACGTTGTCGAATGGCTGAAAAGCCAAGGCTATCGGCCCGGCGTGATTAGTCGTGGCTACGGCGGCGCGAAAGACCAGAAGCCGCGCTGGGTCACCCCCGCCAGCGATCCGGCCCAGGTCGGCGACGAAGCGGTGCTGTTGGCGGCGCGTTGCGCCTGTCCGGTGGTGGTTGGCGCCGACCGGCCGGCCGCCGGCCGCGAGTTGCTGTCCAAACAAGCCTGCGACGTGCTGGTGTCCGACGATGGCTTGCAACATTATGCGTTGGCACGCGACATCGAAATCGTCGTGATCGACGGTCAGCGGCGTTTCGGCAACGGCTATTGCCTGCCGGTCGGGCCGCTACGCGAGCCGCCGGAACGTGTTAAGCAGGTGGATTTGGTCGTCGTCAACGGCGGTAACGAGCTGTTGGAACGCGAAATTGCCATGCAATGCCTGGGCGATGTGTTGGTCAATCTACAATCCGGCGAGCACCGGCCGCTGGCTGAGTTTGCCCGCCTGGATTGCCGGGCGATTGCTGGGATCGGTAACCCTCAGCGTTTTTTCCGGCAGCTGGCGGAGGCCGGTTTGCGGTGTGCCGGCACGGCGTTTCCCGATCACCATATCTATACCGCCGCCGATCTGGGTGGCGACGATGGCACACCGCTAATCATGACCGAGAAAGATGCGGTTAAATGCCGCTACCTTGCTCGGCCGAATTTCTGGTATCTGCCGATCGCCGCCGAATTGCCGGAGGCGTTCTCTCAACAATTGCTCACACTACTGAAAGATAAAGCCCATGGATAAAAAATTGCTCGAGATCTTGGCCTGCCCGATCTGCAAAAGTTCGCTGATCTACGACAAGGACAACCAGGAATTGATCTGCAAGGCCGACAAACTGGCCTTCCCGATCCGCGACGGTATTCCGGTGATGTTGGAAGACGATGCTCGCGAACTGAGTTTCGAAGAAGCGGAAGCCTTGCGCAAATGACCGCGTTCAAAGTGGTGATTCCGGCGCGTTACGCGTCCACCCGTTTGCCTGGTAAACCGTTGCTGGACATCGCCGGCAAACCGATGATCGCCCATGTTTGCGAGCGGGCGCTGGAAGCCGATGCCGAGCAAGTCGTCGTGGCGACCGACGACGCGCGCATCTTCGACACCGTCACCGCGCTGGGTATCGAAGCGGTGATGACCGATCCCGGTCATCAATCCGGCACCGAACGCATCGCCGAAGTGGCGGAAAAGCTCGGCTGGCGGGACGGCGACATCGTTGTCAATCTGCAGGGCGACGAACCGTTGATACCGCCGGCCTGTATCCGCGACGCGGCCGAAGCCTTGGCCGGACAAAAACAAGCCGGTATCGCCACGCTGGCCGCGAAAATCGAAGATGCGGACGAGATCTTCAATCCCAATGCCGTCAAAGTGGTGCTCGATCAACACGGTTACGCGCTGTATTTCAGCAGGGCGCCGATACCCTGGCATCGCGCCAGTTTCCCGGATTGCCGCGACACCGCCGGATTAAACATGCCTTATTTGCGCCACATCGGCCTTTACGCCTACACGGTCGGATTTTTAAAGCGCTATTGCGGTTGGAGCCCATCGCCGCTGGAAAGCGTCGAGGCGCTGGAGCAGTTGCGCATTCTCTGGCACGGCGAGAAAGTCTTGGTCAAGATCGTCGACCGGATCCCGGAAGCCGGTGTCGATACCGAGGAGGATTTGCGGCGGGTTGCGGCACGACTGGCGCGGGCTTAGATCAAGTGGTTTCACCTTGCATCGCTGGGCGTGTATCGCCGCGATTCCGCTCGGGTCCCGCGGCCGACAGCTTGGCTGATTCAAGCTTAATTCTAATGGTACAATACACGGCTTTATGCCTGCCGCCGGAATCGTGGCCGGGAAGTTGCAATTAACGTGTGGTTGTCTATGAGTAAACTGAAGTGTGCCGTGATCGGTGCGGGATATTTAGGGAAATTTCATGCGGAAAAATACGCGTCGTTGAAAGACTGCGAGTTAGTGGCGGTCGTCGACATCAATCCCGAAGCGGCACAGTTGGTGGCGGAAAAACATGGGGTCGAGGCCATCACCGATTATCGGGCGTTGCTGGGTAAAGTCGATGCGGTCAGCATAGTCGTTCCGACCAGTCTGCACCATCAGGTTTCCAAGGATTTTTTGAATGCCGGCACGCATGTCCTGGTCGAGAAGCCGATTACGGTCACGGTCGAGGAAGCCGACGAACTGATCGCGATTGCCCGCGACAAGCATGTGATCTTGCAAGTCGGACATTTGGAGCGCTTCAATCCGGCGGTGCGAGGTCTGGAAAAACTCGAAGAGAAGCCGCTGTTCATCGAATCTCACCGCTTGTCGCCGTTCAATCCGCGCGCCAACGACGTCAGCGTCGTGTTGGACTTGATGATCCACGATATCGACATCATCCTGGCCCTGGTCGATTCCGAAATCGAGAAAATCGATGCCAGCGGTACCTCGGTATTGACCCAGGGTACCGACATCGCCAATGCCCGCATCACCTTCAAGAACGGTTGCGTCGCCAACGTGACCGCCAGCCGGATCAGCATGAAAATGGAGCGCAAGATGCGGATGTTCCGGCCCAGTTCCTATATCTCGGTGGATTTTCAAAATAGGGTATTGATTAAGCATAAGACCGGCGACAAGGAAATGTTTCCCGGCATTCCGGAAATCGTCACCGAAGAGTCGGTGTTCGAAAGCGGCGATGCCTTGCTGGAGGAAATCAAACATTTCGTCGCCTGCGTGCAATCCGGCGACAACCCATTGGTACCGGGCGAAGCCGGCCGCAAGGCCCTGGCCACGGCGATCGAAATCAGTCAATTCTTAATTCAACGCTAGAGGGCTTGCGATGATTCCGATGGTCAACCTGAAGGCGCAGTTCGCCGACATTAAAGACGAAATCGAAGCCGGCATCGCCGCGACGATCGACAGTTGCTCGTTCATCCTCGGCCCCAACGTGCAAGCGTTCGAAAAAGAAGCCGCCGACTATTTGGGCGTCAAGCATGCCATCGGCTGCGCCTCCGGCACCGACGCCTTGCATTTGGCCTTGCTGGCGCACGGCATCGGGCCGGGCGACGAAGTGATTACCAGCGCGTTTACCTTCATCGCCACCGCCGAGGCCATCAAATATGTTGGCGCGACGCCGGTATTTGTCGATATCGATCCCGGCACCTTCAACATCACGCCGGATAATATCAAGCGTGCCATCACTCCGAAAACCAAGGCGGTGATGCCGGTGCATTTGTTCGGTCAACCGGCCGATTTGCCGGCGATCCGGGCCATTTGCGATAAACACGGTCTGAAGTTGATCGAGGACTGCGCCCAGTCCTTCGGCGCAACCGTCGCCAATCGTCAGACCGGCAGTTACGGCGACGCGGCCGGTTTCAGCTTCTTCCCCAGCAAAAACCTGGGCTGTTTCGGCGACGGCGGGCTGGTGACGACGTCATCAGACGAAGCCGCCGCCAAGATCAAGCAGTTCCGCAACCACGGCTCCGAAGTCCGTTATTACCACGACGTAGTCGGCTACAACAGCCGCCTGGATGAATTGCAAGCGGTCGTGTTGCGCGCCAAGCTCAAGCGTATCGATCAGTACAACGCGGCTCGTCGGCACGCCGCGCATTTGTATTCCAAATTGCTGGCCGATCTGCCGTTGACGACGCCATTCGAGGACGGCGTCGGCGTGCATGTCTATCATCAATATACGTTGTTGTGCGAGCGTCGCGACGAGGTGATGAAGGCTTTGCACGGCCGGCAAATCTCCAGTGCGATTTACTATCCGGTGCCCTTGCACAAGCAAAACGTGTTCAAGGACGATTGCGCCGGGCTGTCGTTGCCGGTGACCGAGGCCGTGGCCGCCGAATGCTTCTCGCTGCCGATTTGCTCCAATTTGGCCGACGACACCGTCGTTGAAATCGCCGATGCGATTCGCGGCGTCTTCCAAGCTTAATATCCAAGATGTAGGGTGGGCTAAGCACAACGCAGCCCACCAGCCACTCACAAATGACTAAGCGACCAGCGTACACGGTGCTGTTCAGCGCCGGCGAGTCCTCCGGCGACCGGCACGCCGCCCACATGTATCAGGCAATGCGCGCCACAGATTCGGGAGTTCGCGGCCTGGGCATGGGGGGCAGCGCGATGCGCGAGGCCGGCATCGACATCCGCTACGACTCGTCCGGTATCGGCGTGATCGGTCTGGTCGAAGTCCTCAAACACTATCGGGAAATCCGCCGGGCGCTCAAGATCATGCAGGCCTTGGTTGTCGCCGAAAAGCCGGATTTGCTGGTGTGTGTCGATTACAAGGAATTCAATCTGAAGCTGGCCCAATTCGCCAAGCGGCTGGGCGTTAAGGTGTTGTTTTACGTCAGTCCGCAAGTGTGGGCCTGGCGGCCGGGTAGGGTGCTTACCTACGGCAAAGCCATCGACATGATGGCGGTAATTTTTCCGTTCGAAACCCGTTATTATCAGGCCGAAGGCGTCCCAGTCCGCTATGTCGGCCATCCGTCGGTCGATAAAGTAAAACCGCTATACGGCCGCGACGAAGATTTCAGCCGGTTCGATCTGGACCCTCTGCGGCCGGTGATCGGTATCCTGCCCGGTAGTCGAAGCAATGAAATTAAGCGCATGCTGCCGGTGATGCTGGAGGCGGCCGCCATACTGGCCCGTCGCGCACCTAAACCGCAATTTCTGTTGCCGCAGGCCGATAGCGTGGATGACGAGCAAATCCAATCCGCGCTAAGTCACGCCGGTGTCACGGTCCATGTGGTAAAACATCAAACTTATGATGCGATTCAATGCTGCGACGCGGTGATGACCACGTCGGGTACCGCATCCTTGGAAATCGCGTTGCTAACGGTGCCGATGGTGATTGTTTACCGCTTGGCCGCGTTCAGTTATTGGCTGGGCAAGCGCTTGGTCAGAATTCCGTTCATTGGCTTGCCGAACATCATCGCCGGACGAGCCATCGTCAAGGAACTGATTCAGGATGACTTGACGCCGGACAATCTAGCGGCCGAAGTAGAACGTTTGTTGGCGGACCGTGCGTATCGGGAAAATCAAATCGCCGACTTGCGCTCGGTCAAGCAGGCGCTAGGCGAGGGCGGTGGTTCCGCGAACATGGCGACGCTGGCCTGGGAAATGCTGAAGGCCGGCGCTTAGCGCGGTTTTGGGCTATTATCTGCGCGTGGAGGATTCTTCTCGCACGCCGACGGAAGCGGAACATGAGATTGAAAAAACCTTGGGTTTTATCGTTAAGTTGTCGATCAGCGCCGGATTGCTGGCTTATTTGTTTAGCGTGGCCGACATCGATCAGTTTGTCGGACGCATCGCCAGCTTGGGCCCCGAGTTCGTGGTGTTCGGTTGGGTGTATTACGCGGTCTGCCAATGGATTTCGGCCTATCGCTGGCAATTGTTTCTGGTCGCCGAAGGTGCCAGCGTCTCGGTCTATCGATTGTTCAAATTCTACATGGTCGGCATGTTCTTGAACAATTTCATCCCCGGCGGTCTGGGCGGCGACATCGTTAAGGGCTATCGCCTGCATCAGACTATTAACAATCCAAACCTGGCCATCGTTTCGGTGTTTCTGGAACGCCTGACCGGTTTGGTCGGGTTGACGGTGTTGGCGGTTGCGGTTTCGCCGTTCAATCTGGTCAAGCTGCAATCGCAGACCGCGCTTTTGGCGGTGGCCGGATCGGCGCTGTTTTTGCTGCTGTTGATGCTGGTGATCTGGTGTCCGCCGATGGCCCGCTTGAACCTGTGGTTGTCTAAGAAGCTGTTTCCCAAGGCCTTGGGCGAAAAGATCGCCCAGTTGTATATGGCGCTGTATTCGTTCCGCAATCATCGGCGCACCTTGTTGGGGGCGACGGCGGTATCGACCGTGCTGCAATTGATGTTCGCCATCTACTACGCCTTGGCCGCCAAGGCCTTGCATATCGACGTCGATCCGATTTATTTCATTTTGTTTTTGCCGGCGATTACCATCGTGACGATGGTACCGCTGTCGATCGGCGGATTGGGCATCCGCGAGGGCGTCATGATCGGGTTGTTCGGCTCGGTCGGGGTGTCCAGCGCCGACGTGTTGTCGATTTCGCTCAGCGTCTACAGCATCAATTTACTACTGAGCCTGTTCGGCGGACTGATGATGTTCGAGCGTCGGAAGGCCGGTAACCCGCGAGAGGCCACTTAGCATGTTGGCGCGGCTGACCCAAATTCCCCGGAATTACTATTTGTTCGCGGTCGGTTGGTTCGCCGTGCTGTTAGGCGTCCAGGCCGGCTGGTATTCGATCCCGTCTTCGGCGGCGTCCAGCTTCGGCAGCGCGAGCCTGCAACTGAGCGAGCACGCGGCTATCGGCTGGGAATTCGCCGTGCGCGCCGGACTGCTCTGCTATGCGGGCTTGGCGGTCGCCGCGCTGCGCGGGACTGTCGTTTTTCGGCGGCGGGTGATCGGCGCCGGCTGGTTGTTGTTGCTGTTAACACTGGCGTTTCCGTATGTGATGAATCACTGGTATCCGGAATACGGGCTGGATACCCGGGTGATTTATCGGCAGGTGGATAGGGTGGTGGACGACATGGAGGCCGGCTTGAACTGGCAACACTTCGACTGGCGGGAGAGTCGGATCATAATGACTCAAATGCCGCCGGATACGCTCAGCGCCACGGTGTTCGAGGACGAATGGGGCGTCAAGGCGGCGTTGCCGGAATATCAGACTCATGTTTTGCAAAATGTGCTCGGCTATTCGAACGAGTTTTTGAATTCGGTCGGCAAGGGCTGGATCTTTGCGATTCTTGGGTTGATTCTGACCATATTGCCGGCCCGTTGGCTGATTCCGGTATCCGCCGAAGCTGAACGATCGTCGAGGCTTTGGCCGATGTTCGTCGTGGTATTGGCCGGTTTGTTAATACCTAAATGGCTGGCTTATTACTACGTCGATCAGGGTAAAACCCGTTATGCCGCGGGCAATTGGCACGAAGCGGCGGACGATTGGCGGCGAGCGGCGTTCTGGAATCCGGGTGTGGATTACGCCTTGCCGTATTTCGCCGATTTGGGCGAAATGGCGCAAGCAAAAGAATGCGTCGCTTGCCCGGAATGGCCGCTGTTCGAACTGGCCAAAGCAGTCAGGACCGGCAATTACGCGCGCGCCGAACAATTGGCCGGCGAGCCGCTGACCCAGCGCTTGGTCGAGATGCCGGCCTATCGATACTGGCTGTCGGCGGTGTTTCTCGAATACGGCGTGCAGGCGTTCAATGCCGGCCAGTACGGATTGGCCGAGGAATTGTGGAACAAAACCTTGGTGCAAATGCCGACCTCGGCGATGGCTTGGTATGGACTATCGTTGGTCTATTTGAAATACAAGCAATTCGAAAGGGCCGCCGAGGCGATCAATCAGGTGGTCGCCTTGCAGAAGTTCGTCAATTTCCGAAAGATGACGATCTCCGGACAATATTGGGCGACCAAAAGCTGGGCGGCGTTCCGGCGAGACGATCCGGTGGCGGCCCATCAGCTCTATACCAAATATCTGACGCCGGACAGTTGGAAATAATATGGGTACGAACGGGATTCGGCACTGGCTGCCGTCGTTAGGCGCATTGTTGGTGGCTTCGTTTTTGATCGCGTTGTGCCTGGCGAATTGGTTGCTACCGATTCGTCAGGGTCCGATTCGGGACCAAATGCCCGACGGTTGGATGGGCGCCGAGCATGCGGAGCGGCGCGCCTACTTTCGGCAGACATGGCGTTTGCCGTTCAAACCTGAACACGGCTGGGTCGCTCTGGCCGCCGACGATTACCAGCTGATGGTGAACGGCCGGGTGGTCTCGTGGAACAAATATTCGATCAACGCCTCGCTCCCTTTTCAAACCCGCTTTTCCGATCGTGCCCAGGGCCAAGTTCCCCATAGTTGGGATATGCCGCGCAACCCGACCTCGCAACGCGCCGCCAATGAAGAATGGCGCGTCTTGCACTACATCGACATCACCCCGTATTTACTGCCCGGCGAGAATACTCTGGCGGTCTACGTACAGTCGCAACACCTGCCGCGGCTGGCGATTAAGGGGGAGCCAGTGGCGAGGGGCTGACGGCTGAAATCGATGGACGCGCCGAGGCTTGGCGAGCGCTGGATGTGGCGGCCAATTTGACCGGTAAGCGATTTTTCGAACCCGGTTACAACGAAACAGAGTGGCCCGCCGCGCGGCCTTTGGGGGAATTGGAGAAGCCGGTTTACGCGCCGGTTGATCCGACGATATGGACGACACCGCGTTCCGAGTTGGGCTTGTCCGGCGTATGGTTGGCCGGCGATATGCGTCTAGCAACCGAATTGGTGGATTTGCATCGCGTCGCGGGCGATTCGGCCTGGGTCAGAATCGGCTGCGATTGGCCGTACTACCTGTTTTGGGATGACGAGTTGGTCGGTGCCGGCGGTGGCGGCGGCGGAATCGAAGCCTTCGATATGACCCGGTTTCTGGCTGCGGATCGAGGTCGGCTCAGCGTGCGGGTCGTTAGACCGAACAGCGAAACCGCTCCGCCGGTGTTGTTTGTCGATGGCCGTTTGGGCCAGCGGGTGTTGGACGGCGGTTTGCATTGGCAAACTCAAATTCAAGCGCATCCGGATTGGTTGTCCGGTGCCGGCCAATGGATCGCGGCCGCGACATTGTCGGCCGACAGTCGGTTGGGGGCGTTGAAGCTGCAAACCGCCGAGCCTATCGATGCCGACTGGATGGTTCAGTTTTTGAGCTTGTGGCTGGTATCGGCCGGCGCTTGTTGGTTGGCGGTGCGCTTGTTCCGGCTCGGGGCAGGCGCGTCGGCGGAAGGCTATGCCGGACGTGGACCGTCGGGCTTATTGGCAATCGGAGCGATTGCGGCGCTGATGCTGATTGCGTTGCGAGTCCGTTACGGCGAAACCGACAGTGTCCTGTGGTTGGAAGATCCTGTTTGGCGTCCGATCTGGATGGGATGGGTGCCGACAGTGACTTTGCTGTCTTGGTGGTTATTGCGCCGCCCTGCTTTTAGCGTGTCGTGGCCGGAGAAGGGGCGGTGGGTTCGCGACTCGCGTCTGTGGCTAGGGCTGACATTAGTGGCCGGTTTTGCATTGCGTTACTATCAGATTGGTTTCGACGATTTACAAGCGGACGAAAACGTCAGTTGGGACGCTTCGCGCGGTATCCTGAAGGGCTTGTCGCCCGAGGCGGTTTCCGGCGTGTTGTACACCCGTTCGCCGCTCTATCATTACGTGTTGGCCTTATGGTTGGCGGTCTTTGGCGACAGCAAGGAAATCGCCCGAGGTTTGTCGATAGTGCCGGGTTTGGGCGTGATAATCGCCGCGTATTTACTGACGCTAAGAATCGGCGGACGGCGCGGTTTGGCGCTGTTGGTCGCGGTATTGCTGGCCTTCGATCCGTGGCAGATCTTTATTTCCCGGATTATCCGGTTTTACCAGTTTATGCAGTTTCTGGGCGTGGTCAGCGTCTATCTGTTTTTGCGCGGCTTTATCTGGCGAGACGGTCGCCGCTACCAACATTGGTTCTTTGTATTCTGCACCGCGACGGCACTGAGTCAGGAAGTATTCGTGATTACCTTTCCGGCGTTTTGTATCGCCGGCTTTTTGTATTACAAACCGTTCGACTGGCGCGCAGACAGGTCGATATTGATCGGATTCGCGACGATGATGACGGTCACGATCGCCGATATGGTGATCTTTACGATACTGTGTTTGACCCCGCACGTCGGTATCGCGACGTCCAGCGATTCGATCATGAAGCTGCATTTGATCAACCCGCATGTCTTCATCAACTTGTTTTTGCTGGGCAACCAGCGCATGGCCCTGGCTTATAGCGTCTTGGTGGTTTCGGGGTTTTGGTATTGGTTCAGGGGCGGAAATCCAATCCGGCCATTGTCACGTTGTATTTGCTGGTCTTTGTCAGCGCATTCGTCGCGTCGGTGCTGTTAATGCAGATCGCCAATCGCTACGTGTCGCCGTTGTATCCGTTTCTGATCGTGTTGGCGGTGTTGACCGGGCGAGGTTGGATAGACGTGCTGGCTGAACGTATCTTCGGAACGGGCGCCGCCGTCGAGGTGTTGCGTAACCGGTGGCGAACCATCGTCGCAGGATTATTGCTGACCCTGGTTCCGTTTCAATCCGATCCTCTGGCGCTGGTGGATGCGTATTCGCGGCCGATCAATATGGGCCACGAAACCGCCTACCACTTTATCGCGGCGCAAAAGTCACCCGACGATAAGATCTTGACGGTATCGCCGATGTCGGCGGCGATAGTCATGGGTGGTGTCGATTACTATTTGATGGAAACCTTATCCTTCGACGAGGTATACCGGCACGCCTCGGTTCAGGGTCAAGTCGTGGATCGTTGGGCGGGCGGAAAACTGGTCACCAACCTCGAGGAATTGAGGCGCTTGTTCAATCAGCATCGACGGGTTTGGGTCATTACCGACGAGATGGAAAGCAAGAAAATGTCCGACGAGTTGCTTGGGTTTCTCGAGCGGACTAGCGAGGTCCGCTACGAATTCTTCGGCGGCAAGGTCCTGTTATGGGATGCCGGACGCGGTCTGTATTGAGTCTAGCTAGTCTCTAGAATGGGGCCGACGACGAAAAAAGAGTTCCGCAAGCGCCGATGCGCGCGGAGGGTGGAGAAATGCATTTGCTAAACTATGTTAAATGACATAATATTTTCGCGGCATATCGCTTAACTGTTTTGTTGTTTTTAAGGTATTTGAATTTTTTCTTGGAAATTCAATATCTAGGCTTGTGGCATTGTTTGTGCTCTCTTAGGAAATAGTGTGTTTTCACTTTTCCATCAGAGGTAGCAACATGGCGCAAGAATTGATCGTCACGAATTACGAAACCACTGCCCAACACTTAAACACCGGCGGTTTAGTCCTGGGCGCCGGGCTGGCAATTGCTTCGATGATTCTGGTACCGGCCCTAGCGATGCGTTTGGGGTTAAGCACCAGCTTGACCGGCGCGTTGCGCATCGCTTTGATGAAGGCATCCAGCAAAGCCGCGCGTGGTAAGTGCTGAACGGTAAAGTGTGCCTGTGATTTCGTCATCCATTAGCCGCCACGGGCCAAGGCGTTTATAATTCCTCCGGTTTCAGGCAAGGAATGATTAGGATTGGATGATATGGCGACGACCGAAAACGATAAAAACTGCGATTTGTGCGGGCTGACTGTCGAAGTCAGCGGTTTTGAACTTAAAACCGTCGAGGGCGACAAACAGTTCTGTTGCGAGGGTTGTAAGGGCATCTTTCAGATGCTTCATGAAGAACTGATACTACCCGACGACCACGATACAAAATCCCAACCTACTCGGAGCTAACCAGAGGATCGTTATGGCGCACAATCACGACAAGCAGGCGCGTTCACCCGACTCGTCGATGAGTAAGCAGGTTGTCGCGGGAACACTGGCTACCGCAACCGTCAACACTGGAGGAAAATTGATGAGCAAAATTGCAAAACATCCGATTTTATTGTTTGGCGCCGGCATGGTCGCCGGTTATTTCGTATACAAATACCGAAAAGAAATCGTAGCCAGCGCGGCAAAGACTATCGACGCCGGTAAGGATTTCGTATTGCATCAAAAGGAAACGCTGGAAGACATCGTCGCCGAAGCGAAAGAAGAGAATTGATCGCGTTGATGCGAACCCGGTTCTTCGATTCTGTTTTAAGAACGGGCGACAGCCGGCAAAGGTGTCGCCCGTCTTTGTTTCTATCCCATTGATATGGCCATACAAAGAGAATTTGTTCTGCGTTATCGCCACGAGGGCCACCTGCGCTTTCAACTGCCGGAGCGTGCTTGTCGGCCAAGGGCCGCCGAGGCGCTGGTAAACCGGATTCGCGAGCTGCCGGGTGTCCGAGCAGTCGATTTGTTTCGCGGCCAACGCAAGCTGGCGATCCGTTTTCAAGAAGCGGTCTGCGACTTTACCGGTTTGGCGCGCGCCATGCACAAAGCACTGGCGGAGTTGGAAGCTGAAGGGTGTTTCGACGACATCCCCGCGACGAAAGCGGCCGGCCGTTTGGCCCTCGGGATCAAGCGGCGACTGAAAAACACGCGGGTTGGCGCTTGGTTCGGTGAGAAAGTCCAGGCAGGCAAGGAAACCGTCGAGGCGGCCAAAGTGCTCGGCAAACTCAGTAGTAAAGGCCCCAAAGCCTTATTCAAGGATCCCGAGAAAGCCGTGATCGACTTTCTGAACGACGTGTTGGTACTGTATTTGATCAAAGCGCACTGGCCGCGAATTACCCAGCAATGGCTGCCCAGACCATGGACCTACCGCTACGAATGGCTGGCGGTGTTTTATATGTTTTTCTTGTTGGTCAGATCCCGTAGACCCAAATAAGCCGACTGGCCGTGGCCCGGCGCGGTGCGCCGGGTTGTTTGGTCAGTCACATCGAGGAGTGCAGTCTTAATGGTTACCGATAACAACCCCTATCGGCATTTTGAGGTCCGGCACCAATTACGCAACCGGATCAGAATTGTTACGCCGGTGTTGGTCGGCGATCCCGAGCGTAGTTACATTTTCGAAATCCTTCTTAAAAAAAGACCGGAAATTAAGCGAGTACGCTCGGTAATTGCGATCGGTTCGGTTGCAATCGAATTCGACTCGAGTCGGCTTCCGGCTAAAAATCTGTTGATTTTGTTGGATGCGGTTCTCGGCAATATCGCCAGTAAGCGGCGGCTCGGCGTAGCCGATAAGAAAAAATTGCCCGAGGGACCATTGGCCGACATCGATTTGGCGGTGGAAGGCATGAGTTGCGCGTCTTGCGCGCTGTTGATCGAAATGGTCCTGAATCGCGACGAGCGGATCAAAAAGGCCAGCGTCAATTTCGCCACCGAAACCGTCAACGTCCAAGGTTGCTTGACCAAGGCCGATGTCATCGCAACCATCGAAAAACTTGGCTACAGCGCCTTGCAGGTCGATACCCTCTCGCAGCGGAAAAAATTGATCGAAAAGGAGTTGCAAAGAATTGACGTGGCCCGGCGTCGATTTGTATGGGCAGGGCTGCTGACCGCGCCGGTGGTGGCGGTAGCGATGACGATGCGCACCGGTGTTTGGCTGCACTGGTTGCAATTTGCCCTGACCACGCAAGTGGTGTTCGGTACCGGCAGCCAGTTTTTCGTCAAGGCCTATCGGCTAGCCAAGCAGGGCGCCGCCAATATGGATAGTTTAATCGCACTCGGCGTCGGCTCGGCCTATGGTTACAGTTTGCCGGCTTTGTTTGGCCGACGTAGTCACGTCTATTTCGAGGCGGCGGCGGCTATCGTCACCTTCGTGTTGCTCGGGCGCTATTTAGAGGAGCGCGCGCGCGGCAAAGCCGGCGAGGCGATCCGCAAACTGGTGGATCTGCAACCCCAAACCGCAACCTTATTGACCGAAAGCGGCGAAGAGCGGCGGGTGGATGTCGACGAGATTCAAGTTGGCGATGTGTTGTTGGTGCGCCCCGGCGAAAAAATCCCGACCGACGGCGTCGTCATCCACGGCATTTCCACGGTCGATGAATCGATGATCACCGGTGAAAGCATGCCGGTCGTCAAAGTGACCGGCAATACGGTGATCGGCGGTTGCGTCAACGGCAACGGCGTATTACAGGTACGTACCAGTGCTATCGGTATGAATACCGTGCTGGCCGGTATCGTGCACATGGTCGATCAGGCGCAAGCCGCCAAGCTGCCGATCCAAAAGCAAGTGGACAAGATCTCGGCGGTGTTCGTGCCGGCCGTCATTGGCTTGTCCGCGCTGACGCTGTCGGGCTGGTTGATCGCCGGCGCGCCGTTCGGGATGGCGTTCGGCAACGCGATTACCGTGCTGTTGATTGCCTGCCCCTGTGCGTTAGGATTGGCGACGCCGGCCGCGATCATGGTCGGCACCGGACAGGCGGCCAAGCAGGGGGTCTATATCCGCAACGGCGAGAGCCTGGAAATCGCCAGCAAATTGAACGCCATCGTATTCGATAAGACCGGGACCATTACCGAAGGCAAGCCTAAGGTCGTCAAAATCCACAAAGTCTCGCGCATCGCCGAACACAAACTGCTGATGCTGGCGGCTTCCGCCGAAAACAATTCCGAACATTTCCTGGGTAAGGCCATCGTCAAACATGCCGAAGAACAGGGAGTGGCCTTGCACGACTGCGCTTATTTTTACAGCGAGACCGGGCACGGCATCCGCGCCGAAGTTGACGGCTACAAGTTGCTGATTGGTAACCAGGCCTGGTTGCAAAGTCATCAGGTTGAGGTTCACGGATTGGCGGAGCCGGCCGATACCGCCGCCGCGCTGGGACAAACGCCGGTTTTCATGGCGGTTGACGGCAAGGAAGCCGCGGTATTCGCGATCGCCGATACGCCGCGACTCGAAGCTGCCGCCGCGATCGAGCGTTTGCATCGGATGGGTATCAAAACCATGATGGTCACCGGCGACACCGAAAAAACCGCCTACGCCATCGCGTTTCGGGTGGGAATAGCCGACGTGGTGGCACAGGCCAAGCCGGACGACAAACTCCGGATCATTCGGCAATTGCAGGCGGACGGTCTGAATGTCGGCATGATAGGTGACGGTATCAACGACGCGCCGGCATTGGCTGCCGCCGATGTCGGTTTCGCGGTCGGTGGCGGTACCGACGTCGCGATAGAATCCGCCGATCTGACGTTGGTGCAAGGCGACATCGGCAAAGTTACCGACACGATAGAACTCAGTGCCTTCACGATCAGCGTGATTAAACAAAACCTGTTTTGGGCATTCGGCTACAACACCATCGCCATCCCGGTAGCGGCAATGGGCAAACTCAACCCGATGATCGCTGCTGCGGCCATGGCATTGAGTTCGGTGTCGGTCATCGTCAATTCACTCAGACTCAGCAAATAAATGGACCACCAAATGCACGGCATGGATCATGCGATGCATGGCATGACGGAGATGGCCGCCGCTAGCGGTTTCGACTATACCCTGGCATTCGCGGCAGGCTTTTTAGGTAGCGGACATTGTCTGGGCATGTGCGGGGCCTTGGTATCCGGCTTTTTCATGAAGGCCGGCAAAAGTCGAAGCTATTGGCCTTATCTGGCTTACCAAGTGGCCCGTATTACGGTGTATGCGACGATAGGCATGGCCGCTGCGACCCTGGGTGTCGTGTTGATATCCAGCGGCTTGTTCGGCAAGATTCAAAGTGTGCTGCAAATCACGATGGGCTTAGTCGTCATTGCGTTGGCGATGGGGGTTTTGGGTTGGATACCCTGGCAAGGTTCGCTTCGATTAATCCCGTTGGGAATGTTGCGCAAGGGTTACGCCACGGCGAATCAACGAGGACCTATTGTCGGCTCGATCATCGCCGGACTGTTAAACGGCTTGATGCCATGCATGCTAACCTTCGCGATGGCCGTCAAAGCCACAACCGCGACGAGCGTGCTGGAAGGGGGGCGTTAATGTTGGCGTTTGGCGCCGGTACCTTGCCGATGATGCTATTCATCAGCGTGGCATTCGGCAAAATGAGCGCGAAACTGCGCGGTTTCATGTTCAAGGCCGCCGCCGTGATTATGCTGGTGATGGGCTTGAACACGATCAACAACGGCGTCAGCTTTTACATGGACCAGGACTTCGACCACAGTCATTTCCTGTTCTATCTACAAACCCAGCTCGATCTGGCGATAGCGTTTCTAAAGAACATGATGGACTACTTGTCGAGCATGATAGACAGCATACGCAACAAGTAGCACGCCGCAAAAAATGCTGGATTACCTCGCCGTTTTTTGTATAATGGCGAGCCAATTTGCTGGCGTAGCTCAGTTGGTAGAGCAGCTGATTTGTAATCAGCCGGTCGCGGGTTCGAGTCCCATCGCCAGCTCCATATTTATCAAAGGCTTAGGTAGAAATACCTAGGCCTTTTTTATTGTGCTGACCATAAAGTGTCCACTTTTTTTCATTGGGTTAGCTTAATGCCAATACAGGGAAATTAAGGGGGGCGAGGAAAAGAATGATTTGTTTAAATAGAAAGCGAAT
The DNA here is from genome assembly GCF_050154735.1 of Methylomonas stagni. Lineage (NCBI taxonomy): Bacteria > Pseudomonadati > Pseudomonadota > Gammaproteobacteria > Methylococcales > Methylococcaceae > Methylomonas > Methylomonas stagni. The sequence goes on from NZ_CP189557.1 coordinate 262,597, forward strand.
TGCTGCTATTTTGAGTGTAGACAAACATCTATATATAGTTTGCGAATGGCAAAAAAATGCTATATATTGATTTCTAGCACTCTGATTGTAAGAGTGCTAACGCGTTGAGAGTAATCCGCCAGAGGTTGCAGCCTCTAGCGGATCGGCAGTGACAAAACTTTAATCAGCGTACTGCCACCTAATACTGAAAGGCGGCGAATCATAGTTGAATTGCTTTGATTTTTCAACCATTTTTCCCGCGTTGGATTCTTGCGCTGATTCCTTTTTTAAGGAATTTAAAATGAGTAATACAAATAAGCCCGGTGGAAACACCGGTAAGAACGGCGGCATCTTTCAGGAAGTCGGTCCGCGGGGTGGTCGAAAAGACAACTACGCGGCCGTTCCTGATAATAAGACGCTGCCACCCACTTCTAAACCCGGTCATTCTTGGGAGCAAATTAAGCGTACTCCTGATAGTCATCGGAAATAGTAGTGGTTTAAAGGCGGTCGTAAGACCGCCTTTTTATTTGCTTAGATGATGTGTTGGTCGTTTCGTTTAAGGAGTTGTGATTATGAAATGTCCGTCTTGCGGCGCTGCCGAGCTGGTGGGGGATACCCGAGACATGCCTTACATCTACAAAGGCGAGTCTACGATGATTCCCGACGTAACCGGCGAATTTTGCCCGGCCTGCGATGAAGTGATTACAGATGCCGACGAATCCCGGCGCACGATGGCTTTGATGATTGAATTCAACAAGCAGGTCAATGCGTCGATTGTTGACCCCAGCTTTATTGCCAGCGTCCGCAAAAAATTGGCACTCGACCAAAAGGAAGCATCGGAGATTTTCGGTGGCGGTATCAATGCCTTTTCCCGCTACGAGAACGGCAAAACCAAGCCACCGCTGGCGCTGGTCAAACTTCTAAAAGTCCTAGACCGACATCCGGATTTGTTGGACGAAGTTCGGACGGCTTAGCCTAGTTTTGGGCGTTGTCCCGTGGGACACTGGCGGGACACCCAGAGATAAAAAGCCGCAGTCATTGAGCGTAAGCGTTGCTCTTAGATGCCTGTAACATCGGCAACAGCTCTTTAATCTCGTCCAGGCTCAAATATTTCAGCTCGAACTCGTCAATTTTAAGCTTCTTAACCTTGCCGACAGGGTTAGGCTCCAACCAGTCGCCCGAGCGCCCCAGTTCGTTAAAAAATCGCGTTTAGATAAGTCTGCTCGTGATTGATCGTATTGGCCGACACGCCGGAAGCCAAGTGCTCGTTGCGATATGCTAAAAACAAATCCGCGTCGATCTCGACGGCTCTTGGATTCTACAACCGGCCGCACATGTTCTGGATCATCAACACCCGGTTTTCGCCGTCCTTCAAATGCCGGCCTTAAGACTGGTACCACGTGTCCATCTACTCCGACAAACGCCGGCTATCCTTCGATTGCTGCTCCCCATCCGGTCGATGGATCTTGTTCGCCTTAACCCAAGCCTTCCAACGCAATGCCTCCGCCTTCGTCGGAAAGCTCTTCCGATACTGCTTACCGCTAACCCCGTTCGGACGAATATCGGCAAACCATTCGCTCGAATCCTGTTTCCTAATACTCGTCGTGTAAGAAGGTTTCCCAATCCAACTTAAAGCAAGCCGACTAAGTTGCCATACTCCGAACTGGCAATGATTTGTTGCGCGCCTTTTTTATACACGTCGACATGATCGGTATCGTCCAGGTCGTAATCTTCGGGGCTCTCATAATCCAGGCGGAACAATTGAATATTCGGCAGCTTTTTGCAGATATACCTCGCAGCCATCTCCTGAACCGTGGTCGATTCGTCGCGCGCTTGATTTGCGATAAATTTAATCGCTTGCCCGATGTCCGATATACCCTTGGATTCGCTATACGGCGTATATTTCGTTTTGCTGCCTGTTCCCAACGAAATAATAATTACCTCGTCGTGCTCCCAGCCTTGCGCTAGAATTTCCGCTAACACAAAGTCCAGCGTGCAATTCTGTGTGCCTTGTCCGCCGTCTTGAAACGATGCGCCTGCTTCCGGATAACTGTTGGGCGGAGTGCTGTTGTCTAAACGTGTCCAGGTGTAATTTGGTACATTGATCTTGCCAAAATAATAAGCGGCCGAAAGTGCCGACCATGCCACTGCATCGGCAAGCCGAATGGCTTGATCGTGTGGGTCATAAGACTTAATGAAGTGTGTTCGATGGCTGGAGAGGTTATAAGCCGTCGTCATCAGCCTCAAAGTGTTGGGCAACTGGCCTAGCGTAACATTGGCATTCTGAGATGCCGAAAAGCTTTGCAAAATAGCATTCAACTTATTGATGAAAGGCTGCCGTTGAAACTTTGGCTTTAAAAATCGGGTGTAAATCGGATTTTTGCTATTATTGAAAAGATCGACACCGTCAATCGAATAAAACTTATCAATATTCGCCGCATCGACCCCAGCAGCCACAAAACCCGCCATAATCGCGCCGGTGCTCGTGCCGCAGCACAAAGTCAGCATGTCCCGCAGCAGAAAATGATTATTGCCGTGTTTCGCTCTTAAATCGGTTTCCAGTCGATGTAAAACTATGGCGGGCGTAATCCCCAAAATGCCGCCACCGTCAACTTGCAAAATTACTCTTTTAGCCATGACCCACTCCCCTTATTAGTGTTGTTGGAAATTAGAATAAATTTATTTTGCGAGGCTTGCCTTATTGATTTTTGAATCAAATAAGATTTCCGGTCTCTATCATGAAGGCTTGTTCGACAGCAATCACTAAAGAAGCTGGCAGTTATCGCTCAGCCGTTTCTAATACGTCCATTTTAATCAAGCGAGTGTTACGCAATTATGACTAATATAAATCCTTCCATTTGACGCCAACCGCGCCTCGTACCATTTATCCACTAACCCCGGAAGCCGCCGGCTACCCTTAGGAGGTGGTTCCCAGTGCGGCCGTTGCGTCTTGTTCGCCTTAACCCAAGCCTCCCAACGCAAGGCTTCCGCCTTGGTCGGAAAGCTATTCCGGTACCGCTTCCCGCCAACCCCGTTTGGGCGAATATCGGCAAACCATTCGCCGGATTCCTGCTTTTTGATACCCACAGTTATGCGTTGGACTAATCGGTTTTGTGTTCAATCAATGTCGGTTGTGTGCCTGATGGGAGTTCTTCCGCTTTCGATTGAGTGCGCCAAATAATATCCGCAATTTCCCGAATGCGATCAACAAGCGGTTTCGCATCATCACCGAGTTTACCAGTTACGACTCCAGCGTCCCCTATTAATCCCCAAAAACGATCTAAATCGGATACTTTTTTGTGCAATTCAGATTGCAAATTTTCTAAACGTTTCAGAAGTCTTTGGCGGTGATCATTTTCGAGATCCGGTGCTTCAGCTACAGCGTTTCGCAGTTCATTTATGAGTGTTTGGATTCGGTCTAGGTCTCCTTGTGTAAATTCATAATGAAAAACGTTGCTAAGCGATGTTTTAAAGTGTGATCTTAATCTCTCAAAATGGAGCTTTGTAGATTCCTTATTGCATCTTTCTTTTAGGTCCATGATTAATTGAAATATATTTGACTCATCTTGATTTTTATCCCCGCTTAACTGGAAATAGTTAATTTGAAAAGGGAGGATTTCGACCTCTATTAATTCACTTAATAAAGCATAGGCTTCAATTAGATTAAGGTAGCTTTCCGCAGAAAATCCTTCTGGTTCGTTATACGAAATATTTGATAAGGTAATGTTGCATAATTCTATTGTTCTATTAATTGGGTCGTTCTTTAGGTTAGAAATAAAATCATCTGAAAATAAATTCATTGCTTTTCTCGAAAATTTTGTTAAACAAGTTTAGGTAGCAGGCTAAGCTGCTTGCTGTGTATCAAAGCTTATGATCGTCCTTGGCTGAATAACAGCAATTCCATTTCGCTAAAGCCTTAGCTGCCGTTACCCAGCCTTTTCTAGCTTTTGCAGGGGGTCCTCCAGTTCGGGGCTGATTTGTCCGGCTTCTGGATTGGTTTTTTCCGTGGCTATCCATAATGCGTATTCAGGCCATAGCTTGAATACTGCTTCCAAATGTTCTTCAGCGGCTCTAATTGGATCTTTGCGCTTGATATTTGACCATTTTGCACGGTCAACGCCTGTCGTCTCTTCCAAAATTTTTGAAGCTTCCCTTTTAAAGTCAATTACCTTGAAAAGTCGTTGGCGCAAGGTTTTTATGGTGGCGTGCAAGCATAGTCATCATGTTTTGGCTGTAACCCAACAAGCACTAATACTAACCCAAATGCCTGAAAACATGGAACAAGCCCAACAGCGGCCCTTATCGGCTTTCGTCTCGGTCATGCATCGGGCACGCTTCCACGAGATAACCGGCATCCTCTCCGGCGTCCTCGAAGGCTGGGCGAATCGCGGTTATATCCCGATTGTCGCGCTTGGAAAACACAAGTTAATCAACATGGTAGAGCTAACCCAAACCAGCAAATCTCGATTCGTGTCCAATGCCTGTGATGCAATCCATGACCCAGTTGGTTCTGGCCGCGCTGGTGCCGTTCGACGGCGAGCGGCCTTGGCCGCGCAGTTCGGCGACGATGGCGGCGATCAAGTGGAATTGGATGTTTTCCGGATTCGGCGGCAGGTAGCGTTGGGTGCCGGTTGGAGTCTCCAGCTCGATCGGCGTGAAGGCGAAAGTCGAGAAGCGGATCGTGCCGCTAGTGCCCAGAATTTCGACGCTGTCGCTGCGGCTGGCGTCCGTGGCGGCGAAAGTCCAGAAACCCGTGCCCAGTGCGCCGCTTGCGAATTTAAAAGATGCCGCGACGGTGTCTTCCGCCGGATAAAGTCCGCCGCGATTTTCGGCACAGCCTTGGGCGTCGACGATAGCGCCTAGTAAAAAGTCCAATAGGTCCAAGCTATGGCAGGCCAAATCGAAGAAGTAACCGCCGCCGGCCACGGCCGGGTTTACCCGCCACGGCAAGCTACTTGGATTGCGGTCGGCCGGGCGCGGCGATTGCACCAGGCGCACGTTGACCGCCAATACCGTGCCGATCGCGGCGGCATCCAACAGCGCTTTGACTTGCAAAAAATACGGTAAGGCTCGCCGGTAATAGGCTACGAATAGCGGCAGGCCGGCGGCGCTGGCGGCTTGGTTCATGGCCTGGCATTCGGCGTAGCGGCAGGCCATCGGTTTTTCGACGTAGACCGGTTTACCGGCTTGCAAGGCCAGCACTGCGTATTCGGCGTGGCTGGACGGTGGCGTCGCGACATAAATGGCGTTGACCCCCGGATCGGTCATCAGCGCCTCCGCATCGGCATACCATCGCGGGACACCGTGGCGCGCCGCGTAATCCGCCGCCTTGCGGGCATCGCGGCCCATCACCGCCACCAGCCGCGACTGCTCGATCTTATTGAAGGCCGGCGCGCTTTTGCGTTCGGTCACCGCGCCGCAGCCGATCATGCCCCAGCGTACCTCGTCGAGAACGATCCCCATCGCCGCGAGAACTAAACCGCCGGACGGCGTTTACACCGGATATTCGGCGTAACGAGGCAGATCGTCGCCGTCGCACGACCAGTCGGCGCGCGAATCCCAGAATATCCGCGCTTGCGGCTGAATCGGCGCGGCATCGTCCAGTGCGCCGGCCGGAATTACCACGCCGTTCAATTCCGGTACGAAGCGCGCCACCGCCGCGCCGCATTCGCTGCAAAACTGGCGGGCAAAGCGTTGGGCGTCCGGCACTTTATAGCGCTTCAGCAAGCCTTCGCCTTGAGTGAAACTCAGCGTTGCGTCGCCGATGATCAGATTGCTGGCATGGCCGGTGCCGCTGGCCTTGCGGCAGCGGCGGCAGTGGCAGTGGTAAAAACGTTGCGGTTCGCCGCGCACTTGAAATTGCACGGCGCCGCACAGGCAACCGCCGTTTAACGTGACTTCGGACATTGGACCTCCGGAAAATGACGATGGCCGGGCGGCGAATTCGCCCGGTCGTCGCAGTTGGACTGACAATCAGAATGCACTTTTGATCACGCCGCCGTCAACCCGCAACGCGGCGCCGGTGGTCGCCGCGGCCAGCGGGCTGGCCAGATAACAGACTAGCGAGGCGACTTCGTCGGTCGTCGCGAAGCGTTTGATCAACGAAGTCGGGCGGACGGTTTCGAAAAATTGTTGTTCGAAGGCCTCGAAGCTGATGCCTTGTTGCTCGGCCAGTTGGTTGACGAAATCGCCAACGCCGCGCGAGCGCGTCGGGCCGGGCAATACCGAATTGACGGTAATGCCGGTGCCGGCCACGTGTTCGGCCAAGCCGCGCGCCACCGCGATCTGCGCGGCCTTGGTCATGCCGTAATGAATCATTTCCGCCGGGATTTGCACGCCGCTTTCGCTAGAGATGAACACAATCCGGCCCCAGTCGGCGGCGCGCATCGCCGGCAGATACAGTCGGGCTAGGCGCACGCCGCTCAGCACGTTGATTTCGAACAACCGGCGCCAGTCGGCGTCAGGAATGTCTTCGAAGGCCACCGGTTCGAATATGCCGAGGTTGTTGATCAAAATATCCACCTGGGGATGGGCGGCCAGCAAGGCGTCCGCCGTGTCGGCTCGCGACAAATCGCCGGCAAAGCCGAACAACTGGTTGGCGGCGCAGGGCGCGAGTTCTTCGATCGCCTGCGCCACCGACGCCGCCGATCGGCCGTTGACGATGACGTTCGCGCCTTCGCCGGCCAGCGCCTTGGCAATGGCGAAGCCGATGCCGGCGGTGCTGCCGGTCACCAACGCGGTTTTGTCGTGTAATTGCAAATCCATGAAGACTCCTGATCGATTGTGCTGATGGTTCTGACTGGCCGAGACTAGCCGATTAATATTGCAAGCAGGGGAAATCGATATAGCCGGTGGCGCCGCCCGGTGTGTACCAGTGGGCCACGTCGGCTTCCGGATTCAATGCCGCGTTCCGGGCAAAGCGTTCCACCAGATCCGGATTGCTGATGAACGGCCGGCCGAACGCGATTAGGTCGGCCGCGCCGGAAGCGATGGCTTGCTCGGCGCTGGCTTGATCGTAGCCGGAGTTGCCCATCAGCGGCCCGTGGAAATACTCGCGGAATTCGCTCAAGGTCATCGCGCTGCCGAGTTGGTGAAATCCAAAGCCCAGGCCGTCCATCACGTGCAAATAGGCTAGGCCGAGTCGGTCGAGTTGTTGAGCGACGTAAGCGAACTGCTCGCGGTAATCGGCCGACCCCATGTCGTTGAAGGCGCCGTTGGGCGACAGTCTAACGCCGATGCGGTGCGCCGGCCAGACCGTCGCGATCGCGGCAAACACTTCGCCGAGCAGGCGATAGCGGTTGGCGATGCTGCCGCCGTAGGCGTCGTCGCGGTGATTGGTTTTGGATTGCAGAAATTCGTCCAACAAATAGCCGTTGGCGGCATGGATTTCGACGCCGTCGAAGCCGGCTAGCAAGGCGCGTTCGGCGGCGCGGCGATAATCCTCGACGACGCCGGCCAATTCGGCGGTTTCCAGCGCGCGTGGCGTTTCGTAAGGCTGTTTGCCTAGCGGCGTGTGAATGTAATCGCCGTTTAGTTTTATCGCGGACGGTGCGACGGCCGGTTGTCCGCCGTGAAAGCTGCTGTGCGAAGCCCGGCCGCAATGCCACAGTTGCATGAAAATCCTGCCGCCCCGGCTGTGTACCGCGTCGGTCACCTGACGCCAGGCTTGCGCCATCGCATCGCTGTAAATACCGGGCGTATTCACCCAGCCCAAGCCTTGTTCGGAAATCGATGTCGCTTCGCTGATCAGCAAGCCGGCGGAGGCGCGTTGCCGGTAATATTCGGCCATCATGACATTGGCCAGCCGTTCCTGGCCGGCCCTGGCGCGAGTCAACGGTGCCAGCACCACGCGGTTGCTCAGCGTTAAATCGTGCAATTGAAAGGACGTTAATAGTTGCTTGGACATGGCTTACTCCTGGCTTAGATCGTGTTGGTCATAGAAAGCGGTATTTGGGTTCAATTCATTCCGCCGTTGGCGCGTAATACCTGGCCGTTGATCCAGCCGCCGTCCGGGCCGGCCAGAAACGCGACGACGGCGGCAATGTCGTCCGGCGTTGCCAGGCGTTCCAGCGGCGGCAACTTGCGTAAGCGTTCGACTTGCTCGGCGGTCTTGCCGTGAAAGAACAATTCGGTATCGGTCGGTCCCGGCGCGACGCAATTCACGGTAATATTGCGGCCGCGCAATTCGTTGGCAAAGGTGCGGGACAGGGCTTCCACCCCGGCCTTGGCGGCGTTGTAGACCGCATAGCCTGGCAAAGCCAGGCCGATCGCGCTAGTCGAAAAGTTGACGATGCGGCCGCCATCGTTCAAGTGTGTCGCCGCCAGGCGCAACGTGTTGAACGTGCCTTTCAAATTGACCGCGACGATGTCGTCGAAGCCGGCGTCGTCGGTTTCCGCCAGCATTTGCAATTTCATGATGCCGGCATTGTTGACCAGCACGTCGATGCGCCCCAGCGCTTGCTCGGCGTTGGCGAATAACTCGGCGACTTGCGCCGGATCGCTGACGTCGGCGGGCAAAGCCACCGCTTGCCGGCCGATCAGGCGAATTTGCGCGGCGACCTCCTCGGCGGCCTGGGCGTTCGCGGCGTAATTGACCGCGACGTCGAAGCCATCTGGCGCCAGACGCAGCGCGACGGCCTTGCCGATGCCGCGCGACGCGCCGGTGATTAACGCGATTTTTGCCATCCGAACCTCCGTTTTGCGGCGCCAGCGCGCCGGTTGCAATAGACGGAATTCAGTATATTTTTAGGATTTAATCGGATAAACGGGCAAATGCCGATAACACTGTTCAAAATTTCTAACTATTCATACGGCGTTGCCCAATCGCTTTTTCAGGAAACCAGTCCTCCAAGATGAATCAACTCGACGCGATCAAAATCTTCGTTCGGGTCGCGGAAGCGGCCAGTTTTACGCAGGCCGCGGCGGATTTAGGCCTGCCCAAGGCCTCGACCTCGCTGGCCGTGCAATGGCTGGAAAACCAGACCGGCATCCGCTTGCTGCACCGCACCACCCGGCGAGTGCAAATGACCCAGGACGGTCAGGTGTTTTACCAACGCTGCCTGGAATGGCTGGCCGACGCCGAGGAACTGCAAGACATGTTCCGGATCGATCCGGCCGACGTGCGCGGCCGGCTGCGGGTGGATATGTCGGTCGGCGCGGTGGCCGGCATCGTGATGGCGCGCTTGCCGGAATTCATGGCCCGCTATCCGAACGTCGAAGTCGAACTCGGCGCCACCGACCACTTAGTGGATATCGTCGCCGAAGGCTTCGATTGCGTGATGCGGGCCGGCACCATCTCCGACTCGCGCTTGGTGGCTCGCCGCTTGGGCGCCTATCGGCAATTGAATTGCGTCAGTCCCGCGTACGCCGCCGTCTACGGCATCCCGCAAACCCTGGCCGATTTGGCCGAACATCGTTTGATACATTACGCCTTGAGCCTGGGCAGCAAACCCGCCGGCTTCGAATACGTCGATGCCGCCAGCGGCGAGGTCCGCAACCTGCCGATGGCCGGCAATTTGACCGTCAACAGCTCCATCGCCTATTTCTCCGCCTGTCTGGCCGGTTTGGGTATGATTCAGGGACCGGAACCCAACCTGGAACCCTACCTGCGGCGCGGCGAGCTGATCGAAGTCTTGCCGGACTACCGGGCCGAACCGCTGCCGGTCACGCTGCTATACAGCAACCGCCGCCACCTGTCCCGGCGCGTGCAGGTCTTCATGTGTTGGCTGGAAGGCGTTATGACACCGCATTTGCAAGCGCTCGCGCCCTCGCGGCCCTAACGATGGCGGGATTGCCGGCGCCGGACTCGTTCGATCGGCGCTTGGCCGAAGCCGATGCGTTGCTTGGGCGTGTTGCAGCTTTCGGCGCAATGGTTACTAAGCAGGCGCAATCCATGGACTTGGGCGGCGAGCAACCCGGTTAAGTTACGGATTAACCGTTTGTCCCGAGCACGGTCGAGGGGCGAAGGGTTAAACCGTCCGCAGTTCGACAAGCTCACCACGAACGGTTTAACTTATCGGCATATGGGCGACTATTTCGGCTATGTCACCGGCTTAGACGGTTTTCTCTGGGAAGGCGCCAACAATCCGGACTTCCCTGATCGCTAAGCGGACGTCAAGCCAGCCATCGAGACGGCCGGCTGCGGTGAAGCCGCGTAACGCGGCATGCCGCTAACCTTATTGAGCCGGCCCTTAAAAGTTCAAACCTTGTGTGCTTATCGAAAGATTGGCCGTCTTGCCAGAGGCGAACGGCCGTTTAGACTTCGCGAGGCCGGAATAACAAACACCCAGGAGACCTTATGACTGTTAAACGTATGGACAATGTCGGCATCGTCGTGGCCGATCTCGATGCCGCCGTTGAATTTTTCTTGGAACTCGGCCTGGTCTTGGAAGGGCGTATGAACATCGACGACGAATGGGCCGGGCGCGTCACCGGCTTGCGCGGCCAGCGCGTCGAGATCGCCATGCTGCTTACGCCGGACGGCCACAGCCGCATCGAGCTGGCGCGCTTCGACGCCCCAGCCGTCGCTGCCGATCACCGCACCGCCCCGGTCAATGCGTTGGGTTATCAGCGCGTCATGTTTGCCGTGGATAACCTCGACGACACGCTGACCCGGCTTGGTCGGCTCGGCGCGACCGTGGTCGACGAGGTCGTCAACTATCAAAACAGCTACCGGCTCTGCTATATTCGGGGTCCCGAAGGCATACTGCTTGGCTTGGCCCAGCAACTTGGGCAACAGACCGATCGAGAGAATCCGCTGGCGGATAGCGGTTGAGCTGGCAATCCGCCGATTGGCGAAATACCATCGGGGAAAAGGGACAGAACGCCAATGATGCGACCGTTCATTGGACCAAGCGCTTTGCGGAATCCGCGTGTCCTGCGGCGGATGGGAGGCGGAATGCGCCGCTTCGCTTTTCTAATGAATGACTGGTTTCCCCCTTAAAGCAGCCCTTTAATCCCAGCCGTTTGATTACACTTTCAAAGTGGCTGTAGGGCGGATAAGCGTAGCGTCATCCGCCAAATCGGTTAAACTCTTTTCATGTCAAACTATCGACGCAATCGCGTTCCTGGCGGCACCTATTTTTTCACCGTTAACCTGCTCGAACGGAAATCGACGCTGTTGATTGAACATATTGCCGAGTGGCAGGAAGCGGTGAGAATGGCTCGGGAAAAGCCGCCATTTCATATCGATGCCTGGGTGGTTTACCTGCTACGCGGCACATATGAATTACATCCGTTACAACCCTGTGAAGCATAGTTGGGCGATTACCGTTAAGGATTTAAATGGCATAAAGGCCATTTCAAGTTTTCACCGCTCGGTCAAAATGGGTATTTATCCGTTAAATTGAGCGGGGTTGGACTTGGTATTTTTGGGGGCGGATGAATCGGACAATTGACGGTTTTATCGGCGGATGACGCTTCGCTTATCCGCCCTACGGCCCTTAAGCGAAGCCACCGAACCGTGATAAAAAACTATGTTTCAAAACCGCCAACGGGCGGCGCGTCCCTTACCGTAACGTTGGGCAGAGTTTAACATTGCTAACCCAAAAACCAACTCCATTAGAAAAGCTGTCTGACATAATAAAAAGCAGGCTGACCCGACACTTCATCCGTACAGGCTCTTGGGCTAGCTGAGAAGAGTCTGCAAGCGAGTTTGTTGGAATGCTCATTCTTGGTTGACACAAGAGCTTCAACGTATAAATGAGGAATACCAGCACGCTTAAAACCATTGACAAGCTCATCAAAAGCCTTTTGCGTAACCTCCTTGCCATAGCCCTTTGAGCGATCTGAAAAATCCACGGCATATCCAGTGTTGAAGCACATATGACCATCTATTGGGTCTACCGGAATGAATGTCGTAGTAGCGACAACTTTGCGATTCTTGATTAATGCGTAAGTGAGTCGTGCTTCTCCGTTTAGGCTATCACGCAGCATAAGAAGATCGGAATGGATACTTCCTTTCTGAGGCGCAATGTGTCCACCTTCGAGGGCTTTTTGGAAAAATACTAGCCCATCCATCGGGTTTGTCATTTGTACAGTCATGGTATTAACCTTGTCGCCCAACGAATAAAGTTAAATGCTCACCAGAGCCTTTAATTAAAACCGACCAATTCAAAGAGATTCTGCTGATATTGAAAAATTATGGCATTTCCTAACGAAAAAGACATATTTTCATGAATTTTTCAGCACTTATTTTTCTTTGGAATGACAATATAACTCACATTAATCAAATCGGTCTCTACTCCGCATTTAACGCCGCCAATCACCGGAGAGCCGCACCAGCGGTGAATCCGCGTGAATTGGCCTTGTTATGAATTCAATATTGATTGAATTCATTTCGATCAATATCACTTTTAGCAATATTTATTAACTCTCCAATTAAGTCTGGAGTGCTTGAATGTTTTGCATCCAACACATCTTCCTGCGATGCAGTGTAAATATCTCCTACGCCATCTCCAGATTTAGATATGTAAATTCTGTATTGTCCATTTTCTTGAACTTGATAAACTTTTAATTCATAGGTACTGCCATGTGCAGAGTGCGATTCCGTCTTTACGTTAACCATATGTGTAAACATTAATATTCTCCTTAGTATTCATAACTATTGATTATCAGGCAAATCTGCCCATATAACCTGATATTACCCGACTTTTCAGGCACTTTTGCCTGCGTATTAAATTCGCCGCTGACTTTATCAGGTAGGTGTTTTGTGTCAAGCACCAAATTGCCAAGCTTATTGGACTGTGCGTCGCGTGATGCGGTTGAAACATTATTCCTTGCATACCGAACGTAGTTACTGCGATTGGATCGAGCAGTTCGTCAAGTTTCACCGGGTGACGGAACGGCGGACGCTAGGGTGGGCACGGCTTTTGTGCCCACGCGAAGCTAATCGGTGGGCAATTTTGCTCACCCTACATTTGTTCGGCTTGGGGCGCGAGACCACTCGCAAGAATCCGCTGACGGATGGTCGCGGAAATTGTCCAATTCCTTGGACGCATCGGATTACTCGGAGGTGATGGGAATGAACCGGGATGCCGGGAATAACCGCCGTGCAATTTTTGCCGATTTTTTCAAGCAGGATGCCCGAAAAAGTCTTTCGGAAAAACGCTCGGGACGGGTTTATTAAACCCGTCCCGCTCAAGGAAATGCATCGATCACGGCCAATATTTTTTGTGCCTTACCGAAGTTTACGAGATAAACTCATAAAGCCAAGCGCGGATAAAAATAGTACGGCTGTTGGCGGTAAAGGCACAACACTAGCCTCAATATGGAATGAATATTTATTTTCGGCTGTCATTGAATATGACGGTGAGCCACCTATCCACGTAACGTTCGGATAAAAGCCAAAAAATTGCATTTCATTACTCGTAAAATCAACCGATAAGGATTTGCCGTCAAATGCTCCGGATATTTTAGGTGCAAATGGGTTATCCAATCTAAAGCAAGCGCATATTGTGCCGGCAGGCAAAGAAAATGCCAATTCATTTGGAAAAACCCCATCCCGTAAGGTCTGTGCTGGCAAATCCAGAGTAACGTTCCGGCCGCTTGGCAGAATACCCGGCGAGACGTTAATCGCTTCTGTTTCTAATGAATAGAGATAGTTGCGCCCCAGTATGACATTAATATTGCCGCTCAAGGAAAAACGCTCGCTCGGGTGATAAATTGCTTCGGGTTTTGGCTCGCCGAATGGTATTCCTGAGGACAAGTTCGGTATTTCACCCGTTGAATTTGGAAGAATTTCAACCCAAGGAATATCTTGAACCCAGCTCGTCGACGGATTTATTTGTAATGTAATAACCTGTGTCGCATAGCTAAGATTGGGAGCAAATAGCCAGGCAAATATTAAAATCGCACTGTTATATAGATTTCTTGTTTTCATATTTTGATATCAATCCTTTTAGTAGCGGTCCAGCCAAATACGAAAATTGCTAAAGTTAATTGCACAAGATAGTAGTCTCAACTTACGAAGGTTGTAATACCGCGACTATCATCGTTCCGAGTGGATTGGCGTCGGGGCGGGATCGGGTGATGCCGCTAATACGACTGTAGGTCAAGCTTTGATCGTCCAAGTTAAAAGGTGCTAGGTAGCCTCGGCTTGGAAGACGGTTAAGCTCAAAAGCAGGCTGATGGCCCAATATCTATTTCTATTAGTCACCTTAAATGGTTCGTCTATAGCCAACACTTGAATGTGTTGGGCTAGCCTTTTGCCATTATGCGTCGGCAACTACCGAACACTTTGGGGTCTAACGAGCCTTCAACGCTGCTTTTCAGCATGATGACCAAAATATCAAATTTTGTAAAGCACTTAAAGTTATTTGATGTAAAGGTTTCATGACAATTCTTGACATTACAAAATCTGATTCTGCTAAACCCTCGGCAATGGTATATCTACGAGCATTATGGTCAATTTCACCCGCAGATACGGGCCGCTTTCGGTGAGTATTTCGCCGTTGGCATTATGACTGCAGGTGTCTCTTCGTGGCCGTATTGAGCCGCCGTATAACCTCAATGACACCTGATGACGATCGATTGATTTCCAATATTCCGATCAAATCGCCGCTCTAAAACCGAAATACCGGAAAAGTTCAACAAGTTCAAAAACGCTACAGGCTGATCTTCGTTTCGGTCGTGAACCGGCGCGCTAAGGTTGGTTAGTCGGCATTCCACCAGGCCGAGGCAATCGGACTGAATTCGATTGTCGGCATCCGCGAACCGGCCGGAACGTTTATGATTCCTTCAAGGTCGTTTGTCGCTAGATTTTTAGCCATGCTTGGGCGGACTCAAGCTATTGGTCCAGATGTAAAATTTTCTGATATTTCAAACTGCACCGCTTCGGACGGCTATCGCCATCCGTCCGAATCGTCGGTCAGGAAAGTTCAGGACCCGCGCATGCCAAGCTTTGCTATCCGCGACGTTTTAAGCCCAGCAAACCCAAAATGGCTGAACCAAACAACCAGGCCGCGCCAGGTACAGGCACTTGGCTGATCGTAAACACTTCCATGGCACCGTAGCTGACATTGACGCCGTTGTAGTGTGAACCGTCGATAATGGAGTTTCCGCTGGAAGTATTGGTGTAGGTCGCCAGGTATGAATAACCATTATTCAAACTGCTATCGACAAAGATATCGTAGCCGCTACCAAAACTTGGGCCATACGAGCTTTGGTTGAGTGTTATATACGCACCAAGTTGTAAAAAAAATTGACTATCGCTTAAGTTGAAAAGGAATGAGCTAGTCTGAGAGGGGTTGGTATGAGCGACAGAATTCCATGATTCGGGATTGTAGCCACCGATCACCGCGGTATTTCCATTGTCTTCCGCTGCTTGCATCACCACAAAGGTCCGGCCTTTATTGTCGACCGCATTGTGGAAATCAACGGAAGTGGCGCCGGGTGATTTAGTGAATATATTGGTCAACGCGATAGGGCCTTCGCCAAGCTGATTTTCCAGTTGACTCAAATAGGTTTCGGTCAACAGCGAACTGCCGCCGACAATGATAGCCGCCTGGGCTGGCATAACCGATGCCGCCAACAACACGCCTGACAGGCAGACTGTCGTCATCATGTGGTTTTGATGCTGCATAATCTTGAACTCCATGGTTAAAAAGGGGAAACCCCTGTTAGTCAGCAAACTCTGTGCCTTCGGAAAGTATGCTAAAAATCAATGAATTAAAAACGCCGTATCAAGCTTGCGTAAAATTTATTGACAATTTTAAATGCTATAACGAGCCCATTTATCCAACAAGTCTTTAAGGACGCTCCGAACAAGTCTGGGTGGGCACGGTTTTGTGCTCACGCGAAATTGATCGGTGGGCAAATTCGTCCGCCTGTTTCCAAGTCCCTTAATGCTTGCCAATGGGTTTCAACATCGACTGCCCCGGCAATTCAGTCAATCTTGACGCTGTTTAAAGCGGATATTTGCTTTGATCGCTTTGGGTTTGGGGGCAATCAACCGTTGCTCCGGAACGGAATGATCCTGGGAGATAGCGATTTTCATGGAAGGCGACCTTTCAGGAATATTTCATTTATAACAGACCGACCTACCAAATCCGGTAGCCGAAAAAACGGCGCAAGCGACCAGATAGCCTTGCCAGCAATTCTCAAAGCCTTGCGCTCGAAGTTCCGAATAATAAACGCAAGGTTCCGAGCCTTGCCCGCAACGCTAAATGTCTTGCGCGCAATGCTCAGCGTGATAAACGAAAGGCGCCGAGCCTTGCCCGCAACTCTTAAAGCCTTGCGCGCAACACTCCGAGTGATAAACGCAAGGTTCCGAGCCTTGCCCGCAACACTAAATGTCTTGCGCGCAATGCTCAGCGTGATAAACGCAAGGTTCCGAGCCTTGCTCGCAACGCCAAAAGCCTTACGCGCAAAGCTCCGAGCAATAAACGCAAGGCGCCGAGCCTTGCCCGCAACGCTAAAAGCCTTGCTCGTAAGCCAAAAAGCCTTGCGAGCAAGCCGCAATGCCAAACGCAGCGCGGAATTCGAACGGGCGGGCTAGTGCGGCCGCCGGCGAGCGGTTTGCGCAGGTTCGGTTCGCGGCTGGCCGGTGTCGACGGTATCGCCGCAAACCGGCTGCCCTTGGTCGGTAAGCGCGGTTCACTGGCGCGGCACTTTAACTTAAATTTAATGGGGTATTCAGCTTGAGCTTATCGCCGTCGAATAGGATTTTGGCTTCCTAATCTTATTCGTTCAGGAGAACAAACCGTATGAACCCCGCCTTATCCGTCAGGCTATTCAGTTTTCTTACCGTGTTGGGCCTGTCGGCCAGCGCCGTTGCCGCTACCACCGTGCAAATCGGTCCCAGCGGTAAAACCTTCGCGTCGGGGGCCGTCGCTTGCGCGATCAATCCGGCGACCGGCGCCCAAGCCGCTACGATCCAAGCGGGACTGTTCAATCCCAGCGCCAAAACCACGGCCACGGTTCGCCTCAATGGCGGTACGGTCGCGAAAGTGACCGCGGCTCAGCCCGCCGTGCCGGTTTGGCTGGCGGACGGCAATAACAGCGTGGTGGTGGCTCTGTCCAAACGGGTTGCCGACACCTATACGTTCACGGTCCAAGCGGATTTCTGCAGCCTGCCGGATACCTCGGGCAATACCTTCAGCAGCGACGGCACCTTAGAGTACGCGGCTAGCGGCAAATCCTACGCGCTGGTCAGCCCCGGTTGCGCCTTCAATCCGGCCACCGGCAATGCCCAACCCTTTGTTAACCTGTTCGATAACGGCACTTATCTATTGAACGTGTCGATCAACGGCACGCCGTTAACCCAATTGAACGGCACCACCCGTAAAGCCGTGCCGGTGTTTTTGGGCGCGGGCCCGAACGTGATCTCGGCCGCGAACGGCACGCTGTCCACCGACTACTACATCCGCGATGGCGGCGACGGTACCTGCACTCTGCCGTAAGCCGCCGCTCGTATCGATTTGCAAACCTCGTTATCCACTTTGCCGCCCGGGATGGGCGGCTTTTTTTGCTCGAAATCCGGCCGCCGTGCGGCGCCGGCCGCCTTGTCTTCCGCGCTCTTGGAGTTAGTCAAAGCCTATCGGCCATGCGGGTCTGCTTGCGACTAAAGCCATTAGGCTAAGCAACGGCGTAGCGTACCCTGTTTTAGTCAACGCCCGCGAAACCCGGATACTCCAGCAAACGACAGGCGTATGGCCTAAACTTGGCGCATGAATCTACCCGTATTGTTTTTCATCGCCGGTCTGCTGGTATTGCTGATAGCGTTTTGGCGGCGTTTACGGCGTTCCGCCCGTGCCGACTATATTCGTACTTACCGTTTTCCGCCGGCGCTTTACGACAAGCTTCGCAAGCGCCGGCCGGAATTGGCATTAAAGGATTGCCAGTTGGTGGGGCGGGCCTTGCGGCAGTTTTTCCTGGCTTATTTGCTGGGCGGTCGCCGTTACGTGTCCATGCCCTCGCAAGTGGTCGACGATCTCTGGCATGAATTGATTTTATATACCCGCCATTACGACAGTTTCTGCAAAAAAGCCTTTGGCGGCTTTCTGCACCATACGCCGGCGGTGGTGTTGAGCCGGGATAAACAAAACAACAGCGGTTTGCGCCGAATTTGGTGGCTGACTTGCCGCGACGAGAATATCGATCCGCGCAATCCCAGTCGTCTGCCGTTGCTGTTTGCTATCGATAAAAAACTCCAGATTGCCGACGGCTTTGTCTATGTGCCGGATTGTCGCGGCGTGCGGCGCGAAGACGATACCGGCGGAGGGACGGCCTACTGCGGCGGGGATTTCTCCAGCAACGATTTCGACGGCTCGATCGACGGCTTCGGCGACGGGTCCTGGAGCGGCGACAGTAGCGATGGCGGTAATGGCGACGGCGGCGATGGCGGTTGTGGTGGCGGCTGCGGCGGCGGCGATTGACGCGGCGATGGCCGACGGCGGCCAGTGCTCGACGAGTTGTCGCCCCGCTTTTTCAACGGAGGAAGGCACTTGAGATTGAAACCATTCGCGATGCCCATGCCGAATAGCGTCGTTCCTTAGGTATCTGACCGAGACTTTGGAGGTCGATCATGCCGAACTTTTCCGGCTTGCCACGCATCGGTGGACAGCATCGGGCCGTCAGCGCGGGTAAAGCGCGGCGTTGCGGCCTTCTTCAGGCGTTCGCTTGCCAGGACGGTGTTTCGCGATGACAATTCCCGCCGAGATGACCTCTTTACTACCCCAACAAATCGCGCCGGTTGATCCCCGTCAACGCGCATTGACCGAGACCTATCTGGCCAGCCGGATCGATGCGCTGGCGCGTTATTTTTTAGGGTTGCGGGCCGAGATCGATGCCCAATTGGCGCTTAGTCTGCCCGACGCCGCCGGTAAGGCCTATCCCTACGGGCGTTGCGAGGAAATTACCCGCGAGGTGTATGCGCTGTTGGCGACCCGGCTGCGATTGGCCGAGACCCCTGTCGAACGCTGGCTACACGAATTTATTGCCCACGGCGGCTTCGTACGCTCGGTATGGGGCGTGTTGCGCGAGCAATATTTCCAAAATGCGTTGCAAGTGGGCGGATTGTATGTGGATGTCGCCAACGATACCGTCGATGTCGCCAAACCGCCGGTGGAAATCCTGCCGCTGGAAAGCAGCGGCTTGCTGGCGGTGCGCGATCTCGCGCATTTTCGCCGTACCGCCGAAGCGTATTGGGGCGCGACGGTTTACGCCAATCACGTACTGCCGTCGTTGGCGCCCTTGTTGCCGATGGTGTCGGTCAGTCCCGGCCGGCTGCGGCCCGGATTGCAATCGGCCTGCGATTACATGATCGCGCTGATGTGCCGCGATGGCTTCGAGCAAGCCGAAGCCTGGCTGCGCGACGGCCCGCCGCCGCCGGCCGAATTGGCGGCGGAACTGCTGAACCAGACGCCGGCCGATCTGCGGCCGTGGACCGAGCGGGGCGGCGACGAGGCAGTTGCCGCCTGCCGGCGCGCCCGACTTGGTGCTTGCGCCGCCGATGACCGCTGGCGCCAGGCGCGGGTGTTGGACTACTTGCGTTCGTTGCAAAGCCCGCCGGTCGCGAATCCGGCACCGTCGGCCGGCTGATACGCGGGATTTGTAAGCGCGGACAGGGGCAGGGCGGCGATAGCGCGCCAGTTAGCTGAATTCCCGTGAATTTAGGGCTTATCGAGTGGCCTTTAACGGTTTTATTGTCCCGCCCCCCTCGGCTCCGCTCGGGGCAAGCCTCGATTGCCTTCAGTGCAGGCCTCTGTTCCGCTCTGGGCCAGTCTGGTTTCGTTCGGGGGGGGCTCGGCTTCGCTCTGGGCCAGTCTGGTTTCGTTCGGAGGTGTCCTCGGCTTCGCTCGGGGCTAGTCTGGCTTCGTGCGGGGGTGGCCTCGGCTTCGCTTGGGGCTAGTCTGGCTTCGTGCGGGGCAACTTCGGCTTTATTCGGGTCGGCCTGGCTTGGTTTTGCGGCGGGCCGACAGGCTTGGCGAACCAGTTTTACTATGAAAGTCAGCGAATGCAGTCACCCAATTCGGTGTCGGAGCGCTGTCAATCGCGGCTAAAGCCGCTCCCACGCCAGGACTTTCAAATGCCGGGGCGACGCAGCAGTTTCATGAGCGTTAGGGGGCCTGAACTCGGCGGCCTTGTTTCCGCTAGGGGGCTGCCATGCTTGGCGAATCATCCGCGCGGTCCCTGAGCAGAGCCGCGGCTTGTCCCGAACGGAGCCGAAGGCGGTCCCTGAGTGGAGCCGAGGCTTGCCCCGAACGGAGCCGAGGGCGGTCTCTGAGCGGAGTCGAGGGCGGTCCCTGAGCGGAGCCGAAGGGCCGCTAAGCCTTTCGGCGCCATCCTGTAGGATAATGGCGTTTTTTCCATTCCCGTCGTTTTATCCAAACCGTATTGCTGACTATGAACTGTGATTCCGTGTTAACCATCGCTCAACAAAGCCGCGCGGCGGCTCGTCAATTGGCCTCGGTGTCGGCGGCCGCCCGCAATCGCGCCTTGGCGAACATGGCCGAAGCGCTGGAGGCGGTTAAGCAATCCGTGCTGGAGGTCAACGCGCTGGAAATCGCCAAGGCGCGCGATGCGGGTCAGTCGGACGCGATGGTCAAGCGGCTGACGATAGACGACAAGACCTTCAATTACATGTTGTCGCGTCTGACGAAAGTCGCGCAACTGCCGGACCCGCTGAATCGGGTGCTGACCGGCCATACCAACCCGGCCGGCTTGCGGGTGTATAAAAAATCGGTGCCGCTGGGGGTGATCGGCATTATTTACGAGTCGCGTCCCAACGTCACCACCGATGCTGCCGGCGTCTGCATTAAAAGCGGCAACGCGGTGATTTTGCGCGGCGGATCGGAAGCGCTGCAAACCAACGCCATTTTGACCGATGCAATGGTCGCCGGCGCGGTCGCGGCCGGCTTGCCGCAACACGCGATTCAGATCATACGCATGCCCGGCCACGAAGCGGTCGGCGAATTGCTGAAAATGGACGGTTATATCGACGTGCTGATCCCGCGCGGCGGGAAGGGCTTGATTCAGCGTATCGCAGAAGGCACCCGAATTCCGGTCATCAAGCATTACGACGGGATTTGCCATTTGTATTTGGCCGGCGACGCCGAGCCCGACAAGGCGGTGGCCTTGGCGGTCAACTCCAAATGTCAAAGCGTGCAGGTTTGCAATGCGCTGGAAACCTTGCTGGTCGATAGCCAATGCGCCGAACAATTACTGCCGTTGTTGAACGAAGCATTTACCGCGAATCATATCGAACTGCGCGGTTGCGAGCGTACCCAAACGTTGTTGCCCGGTATCGCCGCCGCCGGCGAAGAGGATTGGTCCACCGAATATCTGGCGCCGATTTTGTCGGTGAAAGTCGTGGCCGGCATCCAGGCCGCGATCGATCATATCAACCGTTACGGTTCCGGCCACACCGACGGCATCGTTACCCAAAGTCTGAGTCTGGCCCGGCAATTCGAGGAACAGGTGGATTCGGCATCGGTGATGATCAATGCCTCGACCCGGTTATCGGGCGGCGGCGATTACGGCTTGGGTTCGGTCGTCGGTATCAGTACCGATAAACTCCACGTGCGCGGTCCGGTCGGTCCCGACGAACTGACGACCTATAAGTGGGTGGCGGTGGGGGACGGGCATTTGCGGGCTTAGCGTTTGGCGCCAGGCTCGCGGGGTTGGATGTCGCAACGATCGATCGCGGCCGAGCGTGCGCCGGATTGCCTCCAACGAGGAAGGTCATCGGCCTAATCGGCGTTTAGGGCGCTGAGCAAGTTTTCCGGATGAAGCAGTTGCTGTTTGATCTTGGCCGCGCGCCAATCCGGGTGCAATTGCAATAATAACGCGGTAAGTCCGGCAACATGGGGCGTGGCGAAGGAGCTGCCGGTCATGAAGTCGTAGGACTCGTGAGGTAAGGTCGTCAAAATATCCCGGCCCGGCGCCGCGATTTGGTTGCCGTCCGCCTTAAGGTTGAGGTCGAGTTGATTCACGGCGATGACGCCGGGAATGTTGGCCGGAAATCCGCAGGCCAGCGGGTTGCCCGGCACGGCGGCGATAACGATGATGTCTTTGGTCAGGGCTTTTTCGATCAGCATTTTCAGCAACGGGTCTTCCGGTCCGCTCAAACTGAGGTTAATGATCCGCGCATTCATCCGAATCGCTTGATTCAAGGCCAAGGCCAGCGTGAAACTGTTGCAGCGAGCGGCCAGCGCATTGGGTTGTTCCGGCCAGCACGCACGAAGCGCCAGGACGTCGGCGGCCGGCGCGATACCGGCGATCCCGATGCCGTTGTCGGGGCGCGCCGATAACACGCCGGCCACCGCGGTGCCGTGCATGTCGGCCAGATTATGATCGCCAGGTTCCGGGGCCAGGTTTTCCGAATAATCGATTTGGCCTTTCAAATCCGGATGTTCCAGGTCGACGCCGGTATCGATCAACGCGATGCGTATGCCTTGGCCGGTGGCCCGCTTATGCCACTCGCCGATGTTCAACGCGTTGTACGCGGTTTGCAACGGCAAATAGGGGTCGCCGTGCGTCGGATTTCCGGCCGGGTGGTCGGCCAGCACTTGGAAGCTCTGCATGGGCTGCACCGTGCCGACATCGTCGTCGTTTTGCAATTCGCCGATGACTTGCGGTAACGGCAGCGCGTTGGGGATTTCGTAAACCACGCAACTGACGCCGAGTTCCGTGACCGGCCATTGGGCGACGAAGCGCAGTTGGTGGCGTTCCGCCAGCTTTAGCGCGATACGCTCGCTCCAGGACGAATTGCCGTAAGTGCCGCGCGTCCGATAGCGATCCTGGGAATTGCCGGGTAAATCGCGTTGAATGCCGCGGTCGATAAAGGTCACCAAAATCCGCCGTTCCCGATCGGCAGGCTGGTCGCCGAGGTTCGCGAAGTCGATTCGATCGGCGCAACCGCATCCGAGTAACAAGAGTATCGCGAGTGTCGCTACACGGATCGGATTCATGGTTGTATCACAGGCTCCGCCAGCAACACGTCGGATCGGCTTCGGAGCAGGGCGATGGCTTGCTCCAGATTCGGGTGACCGTCCTCGGTGCTCAGGCGCACGGTCAAGGCGCCGACACTATTGGCTTCGCCTTGTTGTTCGCCGTGTATATCCCGTAGCACGGCCGATATATCCGTAGCCGATACGGTATTGGCAAAGACCACGCGCAAGGTCGGCGCCGCGAGTCCGGCGGGCTTGGCGGTTGCCAAGGTCCGGTAGCCGTCGGTGCCGGTCGGCATGAGTTGCCAGCCCAGCGGCATTAAGGCCAGCAAGATCGAAGCCGCCAATGCATAGCGGAAACCGCGATGTTTGCTATAAGCGTTCAGGCGGCGGGGCGTCCGCGACGGTACCTGGCGATCATTGGGCGCGGCCGAGTCGGCCGAGCGGTCGCGGGAGCGAAGTTTGGCGGACACGTTGGCGAACGACGTTTCCGCGGCGATATCCAGATCGGTTGATTGGCTGATGGCTTGCGCCAGCTTTTTCAGACCTTGCAATTCCCGGCGGCAGGTCAGGCAGGTCCGAATGTGTTTATCCACCAGTCGATACTCCGCTTCCGGCAGGCTGTCGTTGGCGTACCACGGCAGCAGTCGCTGAACTTGTTGATGTTGGGCTTGGGTGTGGGCTTCGGCGTTCATCGGTCTAATCTCCCTGGCCTAGGCAAAGGCTTGCAGCTTTTTGCGGGCATGGAACATACGGGTTTTCACGGTATTCTCCGGGCAGTCCAGGATTTTGGCGATTTCCTGGTAGGGCAGGCCGTGGTAGAAGGTCAATTCGATCACGGCACGTTGATCGGGCGGCAGATGGGCCAGCGCGCGGCTTAACCAATCGGCGGTCTCGAAATTGTCGGCCAAATTGGCCAACGGATCGCCCAAGGTTTCGTGAAAGTCTTCGATATCGACGTCCGCGCTGTATTTGCCGGCCTTGGATAAGGCCTTCAGCGCCTTGCGATAAGCGATACCGAATACCCAAGTCGAGACTTTGCTTTCGTGGTTGAAGCGCTCCGGCTGCTCCCAGATCAGTAACAGGGTTTCCTGTATCAATTCTTCGATATTTTCGGCGTCGCGAGTGACGCGTAAAATAAATCGAAACAAGCGCGGGTAGTACAGTTTATAAAAAATCTCGAAGGCTTGCGCGTCCCCTTCGGCAATACGGAGCAGAATTGCCTGTTCATCGACGGGATGTTCGGTGTGGTTCGGCATGGGTGGTATTGAATTACGCACTAGACGCAGCATCATCTAACCTTGGTCGCGGATCCTGGGGTGGTCTCGGGTATATGCCGCGCTGGGTGTCCAAGGTTCAATGACGGTTCGCTTTTAAAATCCGACAGTGACCGAAAATAGATAGCGGTCGTCTTGCGGGCGCGGATAGAATTCGTCTTGATTCGGATCGGCGTGGTGATGAGCCGTCAACGCGGCGTCCAAGTAGCGCATATCGACCGACAAATGTTCGTTCACAAACCAGGAAAGACCGGCATTCCAGTAAAAATAGTCCTGGCCCAACAATCTACCTGCTTGATGGTAGCCCAAACCTGCCGAAAATTGTACGGTATCCCAAATGTCGCGCCGATAATTCAGTTCGTAATTGGGCACGTCGGCCTGTCGTTGGTAGGCATTGGGAGCGACCGAAATCGTGGCGCTCAGCCAGTCGCGGAAATGTAGCGAGGCGGAATATTCGGCATAATCGGCGGAGTGGTTGAATAGTTTGTTATCGAAAAGGTATCCGCTAACCGACAGCTCGGCCCGCCAATCTCTGTCGATCGGCCAATTCCAACCGAAATAAGGTTTGATTTCAATTTCCGCGCGGTTGCTGTTTGTTTGGTCGTCGAAGCGAACTTGAGACAAGCCGAGGCCGGCGAACCAGCCGATCTCGTGTTGGTAATCCAGATGGGCTTGAGCCAACGGATTGCCCTGATTTTTGGAGTAGCCCCGGTAGATGTAATCGCTGAGGAAGGTCAAGCTACCGTGCCATTCGGCCACGGCAGGCGGGGTGTCCGGTAACCAACAAGCCAGACCTATCGCCAATGAAAACAAACCTTTGCGAAAAATAGTCCTAAACTCCATAAGGGAGGGTAGCGATGGCGGGGATTCACACCTCGACGTAGCGGTAGGCAACGGCGCTTATTCGACGCATTATTTACCAGTTACATTGAACCTTCAACTTATTCGGAGAATAGCTCGATCTGGCTATGCATTGGTTCGGGAGAATCGGGCGAGTCGTAACTTACGACTGTATTGCGCAACTAGATATTCTGCTTGTAAGCGCTATCCGCCGAAACTGGTCTCGCCGCCGCAACCGGATAGTTAAGAGAGCGTTAAGAAAGCTTGTCTACAGTCGCCCGCAAGTCAATTACAGCGGATCGTCATGAATACCTCGCTTAGTGTAAGCACTCAAAGACTCAGGGAAGATTGCATTAGTGGCGGAATCTATGTCGCAACGGACGGCATGTTGAGATTTTGCGTCACCGGTCCGGTGATGGAGCTACCTATCGATTTTAAGGAATGGTATCAAGCGGAGGCCGAGGATGTGGCCGCGGATCGCTTTAAGGCCGCTTAACGACAGCTCTTCTTTTGAATGCCCAGATGATAGGCACGTGCGCCGGCATTAAGGAAATGCGCGGCGGGTAACCGACGAGATGGGGGAGCTCTCGTCGGCTGTTGCCAAAGAAAAGAATTAGTGCGCGCTGTAATGGCTTTCGATGTAGCGCTCGACCAATTCCTGAAACTCGCCGGCAATGTTATCGCCTTTTAACGTCACGGTTTTAACGCCGTCTTCGAATACCGGCGCGACCGGCGTTTCTCCGGTGCCCGGCAAGCTGATGCCGATATTCGCGTTCTTGCTTTCGCCCGGTCCATTGACGACGCAGCCCATCACCGCGACTTTCATCTCTTCGACGCCTTGATACTTGTTTTTCCAGAGCGGCATTTGGTCGCGCAAATAGCCTTGAATATCTTGGGCCAGTCTTTGGAAATAGTCGCTGGTGGTGCGGCCGCAACCGGGGCAAGCAGTGACCATCGGCGTAAACGAGCGGAAGCCCATCGTCTGCAGAATCTCCTGAGCCACGACGACTTCCTTGGTGCGGGCGGCGCCGGGTTCCGGCGTTAGCGAAATACGGATCGTATCGCCGATGCCTTGTTGCATCAGTATACCCAGTGCCGCCGACGAGGCGACAATACCCTTGGAGCCCATGCCGGCTTCGGTCAGACCTAAATGCAAGGCATAGTCGCAACGCTCGGACAGGTCTTGGTAAATGCTGATTAATTCCTGCACATCACTGATTTTGCAGGAAAGAATGATTTTGTCCTTGCCCAGGCCCAGCTCTTGAGCCTTGGCGGCGCTTTCCAACGCGGATAGCACGATGGCTTCGCGAGTGATGGCCGGTAACTCCTTAGGCTCCGCCAGTTGGCGGTTTTCATCGAGAAGGCGGGTTAGCACCGCCTGATCCAGACTACCGCCGTTAACGCCGATCCGTACCGGTTTGTTGTACTGGATTGCGAATTCGATCATTTGTTGGAATTGCGGATCGCGGGCTTTACCCTTGCCCACGTTGCCGGGATTGATTCGGTATTTGGCTAGGGCCTGGGCGCAGTCCGGATATTTTTCCAATAATTTGTGGCCGTTGAAATGGAAGTCGCCGATAATCGGTACCGAAAACCCTTTTTGCTCGAGCTGGTTAACGATTTCCGGGACGGCCTTGGCGGCTTCCTCGGTGTTGACGGTGATCCTGACCAATTCCGACCCGGCGGTCGCCAATTCCATAATCTGCTGTACGCTTCCCGCAACATCGGTAGTATCCGTGTTGGTCATGGATTGGACTACAATCGGAGCGCCGCCGCCGACTCTGACGTTGCCAACCAAAACCTGTTGAGTGTGCTTTCTGGGACTTATGGACATAGAAATGTTTTGCAAGAAATCGAAGTTGTTTGGAAAAATACCAAGCGTTTTACTCGGTCTTAAAATTATAACCCAACGCCAATAGTCAAGAGTTAATTTGTGTTGATCAATTATTTTTCCGACGTGCATTTGGAATTCGGCGAGCAGGCGGCGCCGGAAACCGACGCGGACATTATCGTGGCGGCGGGCGACATTGGCGTTTTCGACCAAGGCGTGGTTTGGTTGAAGGCTTTGAATAAACCGGTGATCTACGTCGCGGGCAACCATGAGTTTTATGGCTACGAGTATCGCCAGGTGCTGGAAATGTTGCGCCGGGAATGCGCGGGCAGCCAGATTCATTTTCTGGAAAAAGATCAGTTTGTGTTCCAGGGTGTACGCTTTATTGGCTGCACGCTCTGGACTGATCTGTTTTCCGAAGGCGACGAAAAAGCGAATGCGCTGCAGAAAACCCTCAACGATTTTCGCCGGATCAGCTTTGAGGATCAGGCGTTCTCGCCCTATCAGTTTTCGGCCTTGCATGCCGATGCCAAGAGCTGGCTGGAAGCGCGTTTGGCCGAACCCTACGCCGGAAAAACCGTCGTTGTCACGCATCACGCGCCTACCGAATGGAGCTGGATAGGTTCGCCCAAAGTTCTAAAGCGATTGGCCTATTGCAACGATTTGAAACCTTTGTTTCACGAGTACGAGATCGCTGCTTGGTTTCACGGCCATGTTCACAATTTGGGCGACTATCGTATCGCCGACGCGCGCATCCTCAGTAATACCCGCGGCTATCTAGGGCGTAAAACCGTTGAGGGATTCGATATCAATAAAACCATCGAAATTTGAAGCCAAAAAACGCCTAACTTCATGCGTTAACCGGGGCTGCAGGCGGCGTCGCGACTGAGGATTTCTCGTTGAGAAAGCCGATAAGTTGTGATGTAATGACGCGGTTTTATGTCTTGAAGTGCCCGGTGGGGTTGGAGTTTTTTCCGGCGGGCTTTTGCTGCAATCTGTCTGGAGAGTAGGCGTATCTACTATGCAATTTACATTAAAAAAAGGTTTGGACTTGCCCATTACGGGTGGACCCGAACAGAAAATAAGTGACGGTAACGGCATCAAGTCGGTAGCGCTTTTGGGCTGCGATTATGTCGGCCTAAAGCCAAAAATGCTGGTTGCCGAAGGGGATAAAGTCAAGTTGGGCCAAGCTTTGTTCGTTGATAAGCAAAACCCCAGCGTCAACTTTACCTCGCCGGGAGCCGGCGTGGTCAAGGCCGTCAATCGCGGCGATCGCCGAGTGTTATTGTCGGTAGTGATCGAACTGAGCGGCAATCAACAAGAAAGCTTCGCCAGTTATGACGAGGCGGCGCTGGCCGGCTTGTCCGCCGATCAAGTCAAGGAAAATCTGTTGGCTTCCGGCCTTTGGACTTCTTTCCTGACTCGCCCCTACGGCAAAGTTCCTGCCGCCGACAGCGCGCCGAGCGCTATCTTCGTTACCGCGATAGACACCCGGCCCTTGGCCGCGGACCCGGTCGTGGTGATTAAAGACCGGGCGGCCGACTTTCTGAACGGTTTGACCGTGATCGCCAAACTGACCGCCGGCAAGACTTATTTGTGTAAAGCCAGCGGCGCGGACGTGCCAAGCAACGGCGCGGTTCAGGTCGCGGAATTCGCCGGCCCGCATCCGGCCGGATTGCCCAGCACTCACATCCACTTCCTCGATCCGGTTAACGGTCATAAATCGGTCTGGCATATCGACTATCAAGCGGTGATGGCGATCGGCGCCTTGTTCACGACCGGCAAATTGAATGTCGAAAGAGTCGTATCGCTAGCCGGACCTACCGTTAAAAATCCGCGGTTGGTGCGTACCCGTGTCGGTGCGAATCTGGAAGACTTAGTCGCCGGCGAATTGCAGGACGTTGAAAATCGCGTGATTTCCGGTTCGGTGCTGTATGGCCACGAAGCCGCCGGTGCGTTGGCGTATTTGAGCGCCTACAGTCTGCAAGTTTCGGCACTGAAAGAAGGTCGCGATCGCGAATTCTTCGGCTGGATAGTGGCCGGCAAGGACAAATATTCGGCGATGAACGTTTATGTGTCCAGCAAGGATCGCAAAGATGGCCGTTTGTTTCCGTTAACAACCGATAAGAACGGCAGTAACCGGGCCATCGTGCCGGTCGGCGTTTACGAGAGCGTAATGCCGATGGATATTTTGGCGACGCCGTTACTGAAAGCCATTGTGGTCGGCGACACCGATACCGCGCAAGCCTTGGGTTGTCTGGAGTTGAATGAGGAAGATGTTTCCCTGTTCACCTTTGTCGATCCCGGTAAGCATGATTTCGCGCCGGTGCTTAGAGCTAATTTAACTAAAATCGAGAAGGAAGGATAAATGTCGGCTAGAGACTTATTAGATAGCATAGAGCCGCATTTTACAAAAGGCGGCAAGTTCGAAAAGTACTACGGTCTCTACGAGATGGTGGATACTTTTATCTACACGCCGTCCGATGTAACGCGCGGTAAAACCCACGTTCGGGACGGAAACGACCTGAAACGGACCATGACCTTCGTGGTGATCGCCACGGCGTTCTGCATATTGATGGCGTGGTACAACACCGGTTATCAGGCTAATTTGGCGATGAAGGCGATGGGTGTCGAAGCGATCGACAACTGGCGCCGCTTCCCTATGGTCTTGTTCGGTTACAACCCGTACAACCCCTTATCGTGCCTGGTGCACGGCATGCTGTACTTCTTCCCGATCTATTTCACCACGCTGGCCGTGGGCGGCGTTTGGGAAGTGTTGTTCGCCACCGTTCGTAAGCACGAAGTCAACGAAGGCTTCCTGGTTTCGTCGATGCTTTACACGTTGATTCTGCCGCCGGACATGCCTTTGTGGCAAGTGGCGTTGGGTATCTCCTTCGGTATCGTGTTGGGCAAAGAGGTGTTCGGCGGTACCGGTA
The DNA here is from genome assembly GCF_050154735.1 of Methylomonas stagni. Taxonomy (NCBI): domain Bacteria; kingdom Pseudomonadati; phylum Pseudomonadota; class Gammaproteobacteria; order Methylococcales; family Methylococcaceae; genus Methylomonas; species Methylomonas stagni. The sequence continues at coordinate 292,349 of NZ_CP189557.1, forward strand.
AAAACTTCCTGAACCCAGCCTTGACCGGCCGGGCCTTCCTGTTCTTCGCCTATCCGGCTTCGATTTCCGGTGACTCGGTGTGGGTCGCGGTTGACGGTTATAGCGGCGCCACTGCGTTGTCGCTGGCTTCCGCCGGTGGCTTGGACGCGATCAAAGCCAGTTTCGGCTGGTTCCAAGCCTTCTTGGGCTTCATTCCCGGTTCGATGGGTGAAACCTCGACCTTGGCCTGTCTGCTGGGCGCGGCCTTCCTGCTATACACCCGCGTCGCATCTTACCGGATCATGGCGGGCGTGTTGATCGGCATGATCGCGATGTCCACTTTACTGAACGTGGTCGGCAGCAATACCAATCCGATGTTCGCGATTCCCTGGTATTGGCACATGGTGTTGGGCGGTTTTGCGTTCGGTACCGTTTATATGGCCACCGATCCCGTTTCCGCCGCCAATACCGATACCGGCCGCTGGATTTACGGCATCTTGATCGGTGTGATGATCGTCATCATTCGGGTCGTAAACCCGGCGTTCCCGGAAGGCGTGATGCTTGCAATTCTTTTCTCCAACATGTTTGCGCCGTTGATTGATTACTTTGTCGTCCAAGCGAATATCAGAAGAAGGATTAAACGCCATGCTTAATGCCGAGAAAAAAACCTGCAAGTATAACGAGCAGCTCTGTAAATATTACGAGCAGTTCAGAGTTTATGCCGACCGTATCCTAGCGCTGAGCAACGACAGTTTGGAAAAAACCATCAATGTCGCGTTGGCCCTGTGTTTGGTCTGCGCGGTGTTGGTGTCTATGGCCACTGTCGCATTGCGTCCGTTGCAGTCGCATAACAAAGCCCTGGACATGAAGAAAAACATTCTCGATGTCGCCGGTTTGTTGGAAAACGATACCAACATCGATGCGGCCTTCAAGGACAGAATCGAAGCCAAATTGGTCGATCTGGCGACCGGCGAATACGTTGACGGCGACGTTGACGAATACGACCAACGCAAGGCAGCCAAGGACCCGGCAACCAATGAAGTGATTCCGGTCGAGAAAGACATCGCCAGCATTCGGATGAAAGCCAAGGTTGCTAAGGTGTTTTTGGTGAAGGACGCCGGTAAATTGCAATCCATCATTCTGCCGATTAACGGCTACGGCTTGTGGTCTACGATGTACGGGTTCCTGGCGCTGGAAGCCGACGGCCAAACCGTGCAAAGCATCAACCTCTATGACCAAGGCGAAACACCGGGTCTGGGCGGCGAGGTGGTTAACCCCAACTGGCGGGCATTGTGGAAAGGCAAGAAAGTCTACGGCGATAACGGCGAAGTGGCTTTGACTCTGGTTAAAGGCACGGTCGATACCAGTCGTCCGGATGCGGTCAACAAAGTCGACGGCCTGGCCGGCGCCACCTTGACCAGCCGCGGCGTCAGCAATTTGATCCTGTACTGGATGGGACCGGAAGGTTTCGCGCCGTACCTGAACAAAATCAAGTCAAACGGTTAGGAGTCGTCATGGACAAAGAAACTAAAAAAGTATTATTCGAACCATTGGTCGATAACAACCCGATTACCTTGCAGGTACTCGGCGTTTGTTCGGCGCTGGCGGTGACCTCGCAAATGTCGACCTCGCTGATTATGGCGTTGGCCTTGACCTCGGTTACCGCGTGTTCCAGCGCGGCGATCAGCGCCGTGCGCCAGCACACGCCGAGCAGCATCCGTATCATCGTACAGATGATCATCATCGCTTCGCTGGTGATCGTGGTCGATCAGTTGTTGAAAGCCTTCGCGTTCGATGTTAGTAAAAAACTGTCGGTGTTCGTCGGTTTGATCATCACCAACTGTATCGTCATGGGCCGCGCCGAAGCGTATGCGATGAAAAATCCGCCGCTGCAAAGCTTTATCGACGGTATCGGCAACGGCGCCGGCTACAGCTTGATTTTGATTCTGGTCGCCTTGGTCCGCGAAACGCTGGGTTCCGGCAAATTGTTGGGTATCGAAGTATTACCGTTGGTCAAAGATGGCGGTTGGTACGTACCGAACGGTTTGATGCTGTTGCCGCCCAGCGCGTTCTTCGTGATCGGTTTGATTATTTGGGCTTTCCGCACCTGGAAGCCGAAACAAGTCGAACACAACGAGTTCAAAATCATGGCTATTGCTCACGGTGAAGGAGGGCATCACTAATGGAAGCCTATATCAGCTTATTTGTTAAAGCGGTTTTCATCGAAAACCTGGCGTTATCGTTCTTCCTGGGGATGTGTACCTTCTTGGCGGTGTCCAAGAAGATCTCAACGGCGATGGGTCTGGGCATCGCGGTTATGGTGGTACAAACCTTGACCGTACCCGCGAATCAGTTCATCTATCAAACCTTGTTGAAGGAAGATGCCTTGGCCTGGATTGGCATTACCGGCGTGGACTTGAGTTTTCTTAGTCTGCTCAGTTGTATCGGCATGATCGCCGCGATCGTGCAGATTCTGGAGATGACGTTGGATAAGTTCTTCCCGGCGCTCTACAACGCATTGGGTATCTTCCTGCCTTTGATTACCGTGAACTGCGCGATTTTGGCCGGTAGCTTGTTTATGATCGAGCGCGACTACAACTTCGGTGAGAGTGTGACCTACGGTATCGGTTCCGGCTTCGGTTGGGCCTTGGCCATTACGTTGATGGCTGGCGTTCGCGAGAAGCTGAAATACAGCGACGTGCCGGCGGCCCTGCAAGGCCTGGGTATCACCTTCATTACCGCCGGCTTGATGTCTTTGGGCTTTATGGCGTTCTCTGGAATTCAATTGTAAGGGTATCGTAATGCTAGAAATTGCATTAGGGGTTATTTTCTTCACGGCTATCGTGATTGCGCTGGTGTTTATGATCATCGGCGCGAAAAGCAAACTGGTGGCCGCCGGGGATGTGGAAATTCTGATCAACAACGAGAAGAAGATTCACGTGCCGGCCGGTTCGAAATTGTTGAATGCGCTGTCCGACAACCAATTGTTCGTTTCGTCCGCTTGCGGCGGCGGCGGTTCTTGCGGCCAATGCAAGGTGAAAGTGCATAGCGGCGGCGGCGATATTCTGCCGACCGAGCTGTCGCACATTACCAAGCGCGAAGCGGCTCACGGCGAGCGTCTGGCGTGCCAGGTCGCGGTGAAAACCAATATGGCGGTAGAAGTCGAGGACAGCGTATTCGGCGTCAAAAAATGGCTTTGCACCGTCAAGTCCAACGACAACGTCGCGACGTTTATTAAAGAGTTGGTATTGCAATTGCCGGAAGGCGAAGCGATCAATTACCGCGCGGGTGGTTACATTCAAATCGAATGTCCGCCGCACGTGTCCAAGTACGCCGATATGGATGTCGCCGAGGAATACCGACCGGATTGGGATAAATTCAATCTTTGGCGCTATGTTTCCGACGTAAAAGAGCCGACCTTGCGGGCCTACTCGATGGCTTCCTATCCGGAAGAAAAAGAGATTATGTTGAACGTGCGGATCGCCACGCCGCCGCCGGGCGCGCCGGACGGTATTCCGCCAGGCATCATGTCTTCTTTCATCTTTAATTTGAAGCCGGGCGATCAAGTTTGGGTTTCAGGTCCTTACGGAGAATTTTTCGCCAAGGATACCGATGCCGAAATGGTCTTCATCGGCGGTGGTGCCGGTATGGCACCGATGCGTTCGCACATTTTCGACCAGCTGCGTCGGTTGAAATCCAAACGCAAAATCACGTTCTGGTATGGCGCGCGCAGCAAGCGGGAAATGTTCTACGTCGAAGATTTCGACATGCTGCAACGCGAGAACGACAACTTCCAATGGCACGTGGCTCTGTCCGATCCGTTGCCGGAAGACGAATGGACCGGTTACACCGGCTTCATTCACAACGTGTTGTTCGAAGAGTTCATCAAGAACCATCCGGCGCCGGAAGACTGCGAGTTCTACATGTGCGGTCCTCCGATCATGAACTCGTCGGTGATCAACATGCTGTTGGCTAACGGTGTAGACAGGGAAAACATCTTCCTGGACGACTTCGGCGGCTAAATCGGTCTTTTGCCGGTCGGGAACGGGGAGCGATCTTAGGATTTCTCCTCGTTTTTTTTGTGACGATGGTTGATTTTGGCGGGAATCAGGTTTTAGTATGAATCGGCTTCAATTGCCGTAGTCGCTACACCTATTTTGGCCGATACTGTAACTATTTCTGTTTTTGACGATCTATCGATCAGACGTATTTTCAACCGTCATATTGAATTAGAGGACATCCATGACGTATTTTTTAGTAACTTTCGTGTTTATGCTGGTCGTGATCGCGGTCATGGCGATCGGCGTGATATTCGGTCGGCACGCGATCAAAGGCTCTTGCGGCGGTACCGGCAATTGCATCTGCACCGAGAAGTGCGACAAGCGCAAACTGTTGGAGGCCGAGCAGGCGAGATTAGCTCATTCTGATGATGCCGCTCTGAAAAGCTGATAGAAGCGATTTGAATCTTGAGATCATTGCCCCGCTTAAGCGCGCTAAGAGGGGCAAAGCAAACTCCAGTTCCTACTGGGTTTCTTCTTCAACTTCTATGTTAATCGTGTCCGGTTCCCTATAGATTCCCGATAGTTTCCGTCTAAATTCGTGTGTGACGTCTTGAGCATCTATACGACTTTTCATCACGCGAGGGGTTAGAAGTACGACTAATTCGGTCTTATCCTTATTGCGGGTAGTGCTGCCAAATAGCGGACCCACTAATGGAATTTCATGCAGCAGCGGTACGCCGAAGCGGCTATAGTCGTTATTTTCTTTGATCAAGCCACCCAACACGATAGTTTCTCCACTCTGCACCACCACGCTGGTTTCTATTTCTCTTTTTGAATCGTCGGCGAATTGATGGTGGATGTGCCGGTCCCACCCGTACCAGTTGTTGGGATGGCTTGATTGACGCTTTGCAATATATCCATTAACACCAATCCGCCCGAGTTGACTCTTGGCCGAACGGCGAGGTTAACGCCGGTATCCACCATTTGAATATTGTTACTGGTAGCTGTACCGGTCGTGAAAGTGGTGGTGCTCGTCAAGATTGGAACCGAATCGCCGACCTTGATCGAAGCCTCCTGATTATTTAAAACCATTAGCGAAGGTGATGAGATGACGTTGATATTGTTGTTGGTGGCGCCAGCTTTTAGGACAGCGTTGATGTCCTTGGAACCGCTCGAAAAAGCGTAAGAAAAACCACCGGTTCCAATACCTTTGGCGATGTCGGTCAACGTGCCGGAACTAATCAGCCCATTGTCCGCTCCGCCAGAAGCGATATTGGTCCCGCCGTTCTCGTGTTGTAAATACCATTGGATGCCGTACTGCAAGTCGTCTTTCAATGTGACTTCGACAATTGTCGCATCGATCATCACCTGCAGAGGTAACACGTCCAATTGTTTTATAACTCTGAGGATTTTGGAGTATTCCTCTGAGTTTGCGACGATAATCAGTGCGTTATTGCCATCGTCGGGGATGATTTTGACGTTGGGCATGTCGTTGTTACTCGAGCCGGCGGTAGAGGCGTTACCCAGTACCGAACCGACGCTGCCGCTCGCGCCGCTGCTACGATTGCGGTCTTGGTTGCGGTCGCTGAGCGTGCGCTCGCTGTCGCCGCCACTGCGGCTGCTGCTACTGGAGCTGGTACCCGTGCCGGTTGTGCTGCTAGAGGCGCCGGTTCCGCTGCTGCTGGAAGACGACCGATTGCTGGCCGACATGCTTTTTCGGCCGGAGGCAATGGAGGCTTTCGAACTGCGTTGGCCGGAACCGTTTCCGAATATCCCGCTTAGCGTTTCCGCCAAGTCTGAAGCACTGACATGCTGCGCCCGGTAGACGTTCACGCCGCCGGCCGCCGCCGGATTGATCCTATCTAGCCGCAAGATCCAGTTTTCGATGTCTTTTAAGTAATGCGCCTGATGAGTGATGGCTAGAATCGCGTTCAGGCGTTCGATTTCGATGAAACGGAAAAAGCTGGAATCGCCGCCCTTGTCCTTCTCTTGTTTGTGGTTGAAGATTTGATCCAACTCGTCAATGACTTTGCCGGCGCTGACGTGGGCCGGCGTGAACAGCGCGAACGAACGGCCTTTCAAAATATCGGTATCGAAGGTGTTGACCACATCCATGACCCGCCCCAGCTCGGCGCCGGAACCGGCCACCATCAGCAGATTGCGATTGGCGTCGACATGCAGTAGCGCTTTTTCCGGCAACAAGGGTTTCAGTATTTCGCCCAGTTCGGCGGCGGCGACGTTTTTGACCGGAATGATGCGGACCTGATAACCGTTGGGCATTTTCGAACCCGACAGAGAGTTGATCGAGCTGCTGTAAATAGCTTCGTTGGATGGCTTGATCAAATAAACCCCGTCCAGCGTCGAAAGCGCGGCATTGTTTAGGCTCAGCAGCATTTCCAGGGTCGGAATCAATTCTTCCTTGCTGAGTGGTTTCGAGGTCTGTAGCGTGACTTTGCCGGTGACTTGCGGACTGATCGTATAGTTGCGATTCAAGATATCGCCCAGTATCACCTTGGCTACTTCACCAAGATCCGCGTCGTCGAAATTCAAGCTGTATTCGCCTTTGCCGACCGACTTTTTCGGTTCGGACGTGGTGTTGGCTTGGGCGTTGATGACGGGTTCGCCGTTCGGGAACAACTCGACCTTGGTGACTTTGTTTTCAGCGTTCTTATCGGCTTCGTTGGACAACTCCGGTAGCGATAATTGATCGCCGGACGCGGGTTTGACGTCGGCCAATGGCAGTTTCTGATGGAATTGCGGACCGATAAACTCGCAACCTGTCATCGACAGCGCTAACGCCACGACCGGCGTAAGAGTGAATTTACTAGTTGTCATTGATGTTCTCGACATTTTCAACGGGCGGAGATGGTTCGTTGGGTTTCGGGGGCGGCTGCATGGCGGCTGGCGGTTGCGCCGGTCTCGGCGGCACGGGGGGCCTGCCCGGCACCGGCGGTTTGGTTTGCGGTCTAGGCTTACGTAACGCGACGGCTTTTTCCTGGCCGGCTTGGGTCAGCACAACCCGGTCGGCCAGTATCTGTTTAAGCGTCCAGCCGGAAATGCTTTGCGATTCGTTGAGCTTTTGAAATTTTTTGGCTTCGTTGCGTTTGCTGAACAGTGCGATCGGATTCCGGTCTTTGTTGTAGATGCCGACTAAGGCCCAATCGTCGATCTGGCCCAGGTCCGGTCCGGCGGTCGCATCGGATGTCGCGGTATCCGCAATCGGCCGGCGGCCTTCGATAAACACCGGGCGATCGACGATTTCGGCGAAATTCTCCAACGAGCGTTGGCGCTCCGGCAGTTCCGGCAATTCCTCGCTTTGAAATTCAGCCGGCACGGGCGGCTCCAAGGCCTTGAGCAACTCGTTCCAGGCAAGATTGCCGTAAGTCCACTCGGCGGCCAGCGTTAAACTTGCCAGGCCGCAGCCTATCAATTGCAGTTTCAATAGTTTTTGGTTCATGAGGATTTGGCTCGCATGAAACTGACCACTTGAAAACTGACGTTGAGTTGGGTGCTGGGGTCTATTTTGTTGGTGCCGCGATTGCGGGCCCCGCGAACCGGGGTAATGTCCAGTTGATCTATGACCAGCAGCGGTACCGAAGACTCAATGCTGTGCAACACGTGGCGCAGTGCGTCTATCGAGGACACCATGCGCACCTTCACTGAAATTCGGACGAATTCGTTTTCGGCTTTGCCCGGCAGCCCCTGCGTGCTGGTGAGCTGGCCGCCGGCTTCGGTGACGGCCGTCTTGATCGCGTTTTGCAGCTCGGCGGACGCCAAGGCCTCGGTCGTGCTGTTCGAGAAGTAATCCTGCTCTTCGAATTGCTGCTGCAAGGCTTGCAAATTGTCGGCTACGCCTTGTTTGCGAGCGGCAACGGCTTGTTGGCGTTGCAGGCGGAATAACAAATCGCTTTTTTGGTCGCGATAATCCAACCATTGATTCAACAAGGGCAGCAGAATCGCAAACAGCAATGTCAAGACGACGCCGATCAACAGCCCTAGAGCCAACCAACGTTGATAACGCGGATTACTCATTCGCCGTCCCTGACCCGTTGTCATCGGCCGGATTCGCATCGGTGTCGGTTTCCTCGGCGGTATCGGCTGCTTCCGAGGGTTCGGTTTCGGCGACGGCGGCGACATCCATGCTGATTTGAAAGCGTTCCCGGCCGGTGTTCTTATCCTGAGTCAATGGCGATACGAAGGCCACGTTGGCGAAATAGGGCGATGCTTCCAAGATGCCGATCAACGCGGACGCGGCCGGCGACTGGCCCTGAACCTGCAAGTGCTTGTCGGTGTACTGAAAGTGGGTGAGCCAGGTGTCGTCTTTCAATAACTTGCTGAGCTCGTTGAGCACTTCGATTAGCGAGGGGGTTTGAGTTTTCAGGTCGATCAAGCGTTGAGTCTTGCTCCGCACCGCCTCGATTTCCTGTTGTTGGCCCTCAATCAGCCGGGTTTCCTTTTCCAATGTTTTAATGCTGGCCTTTAAACGCTCGACCGCTTCACCTTCCCGCCAAACCGGCCAAATTGTCGCGGCCAGCAACAATAGCGCAAACAATGCGTTCAAAAGCCAGTGCAGCGATTGCGACAAGCGGTTGCCGCGCGGTTGGAAACGTTCCGGCAATAGATTGTAATCCGCCGTGATACCTTCAGCGGGTAACGCCTCGGCGTAATCGACGCCGCTGGGTTGCACGCCCCAACTCTGCAACTGTTCCAGCAGGCGATCCAGTACCGGTCGCGGCGTGAGCACCAACTGAACCCGTAGTTGGCCCGAATCGGTTTTCCCCAAAGGTAAGTTGGCGAAATACACCGCGTCGGCCTTGAACGGCGTGTACCGGTCCAGCTCGAAACCGACCACTTGCGCCAGGTTTTCCTGGGCGGCCAGCGGTAGATAAATGGTTTTGGTCAGACCCTGGCCCGCTTCCAGCCTGAGCAGCGTGTCGGCTTTTTGCAGTTCCGGTTGTTGCGCCAGCAACTCCCGATAGGCATCGGGGTTGTCGCGATTCAGGGTTTTACTGAAGAGGGGAGGCTGATCGGGGTCGAGGGCGCGGCGAAACGTCGCGGTCATGCCGGCTGGGGTTTCGGCGAAAATCAGATAGCCGCTGCGGTCGCTTAATAAGGCCAGCACCGGAGCGGGTATCCAGTAGCTCAGCTCTTTGCTCCACCAGCGGAAAAACCGCCGCAGGTCAAAATCGATTGTCGCTTGTAAATTCATTCTTGAACAAAAATTAGCTGGGATTCCATAGCCGAGTCGAATAACGACAACGCGTCTTGCCGAGGGTGCCAATCCAGGATTTTTATAGGAGGCTCATCCGGGTTCTGATTCTGAAACTTAATGACTGCTTCGAGGCCAGCGCCGGCGTCTTCGCCAATCCGGGTTTCCACCGTGATGGTAAAAGCCTGGTTCTCGGCGATTCCGCTGTCCTCGCCGGTTTCGCCGGTGTCTTCCTGGTCCGACGACTGAGCCGCCAAACGATTGTCCAAGTATACATCATGAACATTGCGTTCTTTCAGATCGGCGCCGATGATTTGCAACAGCTTCGGATCGGCAACCTTGAAATCCACTTCGGCTTGTTCCGAATACACGGTTAGCCAGGGCCGCAGGCGTTCCAGCAATTCAGCGTCGATGCCGATCACCTGTTGCAGTTCTTCGACGGACTGGAACGGTCGATTGCCGGGGCGCTGCCGCAAACCGGCCTGCTGATATTCCTTGCGTTCCGCGCCGTGTTGACGCGGCTCGTCGTCGGCATCGCGCCAATCGACGATCGCGTCCACCAAGCGAGCTTGTTCCTTCTCGTCGCTGGTCGCGCCGGCAATCACGGCTTGCAGCAGTTCCTCCTTACCGGCGTTGATGTCTACCTTGCCGGATTCGGCGAGAATCTTGATGCGCGTGACGCCGTCCACGGTCGGGACCTGATAAACGCTGCCGTCCGATAGCCAGCGCTGCTCCTTGTCGGTTTGTTGCAGCCTGAAAATAGCCAGATTGATGCCGCTTTCGGCGATCGCCATCGCTTCGGCGTTTTTGTGCAGCGCATAACTGACGCTACTTTCGCGGCGCATGCTTAATGCAAAACTGCCGGCCATGATGCTCAGCAAGGTCAAAATCCAGATGACGATGACCAGCGCGAAGCCGGATTGCCGATTAATTCGGGTTGGCATCGTCCACGCTCTCGGTATTGGCGGGCGGCGCGGTCAGCGTCGGTCTGGCATTGATTCTGACCGGAAAGATCATGTCGGGCCAGAAACTGTGGTCTCGCAAGACGATGCGGACCTTAATCAGCAACGGCAGTTGCTCGGCGTTAATCCATTGCTCGTGCCAGGCGGTTTTATCGGTTTCCGCGTTGGTGCCGTAATAGGCCAACTCAAAGTCCTCGACATTATTCAGTAGGACCGTGGCCTCTGCCGCGGCGTCGGGCAATTGGCCGTAAGGTACCAGCGAAACCCGAATCACCGACGAACTATCAGGGTCGGTATCGACGGTAAACGTCTGTAAGCCCTTACGGGCCGAAGCCGAAGGCAGCGCCGCGACGAAACGAATCGCGTGCGGACGGCCTTCGAAGGCCAGCGTCTCGGCGGTTTGATTGGCGGCGTCGGGGGTGTCGGTTCTCAGACCGGTCGGCGATGACTCGTTGTCTTCGGTCGGTGCCGGCACCGGTTTGATGCCGCTGAGATGGCGTCTGAAAAACTGATAGACCACGGCTTTCTGGTTGACCTCGGTCAGCTTGGCTTCGCCGACGTTCCAGCTCTCGGCGGCAATGCGCAGACTGGCGAACAGCAGCGCGACGATGACGCTGAGCAGCGTCATCGCGATCAACATTTCGATTAGGGTAAAGCCGTTTCGAATCGGGCGGTCCATGCCGGCTATTGAGCGGTGGTCAGTTTTAAGGTATCGAGTTCAACAGTGCGGCGCTGCTCGTCGTCGCCCCAGGCTACGGTGACGTTGACTCGCATCAGTCGCGCGGCCGGTTCCTGGTCGCCATCGGCCAGCTTGCGCAGACTTTCGCGAACGCCGCCGCTGTTTTGCACTGGTTGGACGCTGACCCGCCAATCGAAGCGTTCGCCTTCGTTGCCGTCCAGTTCGCCCGGCTCCAGCGCGGTTTCGACGCCGGTGCGGGCCATCAGCGACTCGGCGATTTGCACCGCGATCGTGTATTCCTCGGCGATTCCCGCGTGGTTGACGCCGTTGCCGAATACCCGCAATACGATAGTCAGCGCGATCGCCATGATCGAAAAGGCGACTAAAATTTCCAGCAGCGAAAATCCGTCAAGCCGTCGCATGGTCGAGCAGGTCGGGTTCGGCGGCCGAAATGGCGACTTCGCCGGTAATCCAGTTCACGTCGATGCGTTTGGACAGATTGCCCCATTCCAGCGTGATGCGGCCGCCAGTCGAGGAACCGTCGCCGAAGAAGCGGATGCTGCCTTGCTCGCCGTCGGCGAATTCCTCCTCGGCAACCACCAGCGACACGTCGATGTCTTCGGCGAATGCATAAGTCTTGTCGCGATGGTCGACTCGGTAGCTGTTGTCGGCCAGACTGATCGTGACCGCCGCGGTTTTGCCGGTCAGCAGGGCTTGACCGTGGGCATAGCGCAGCGCTGAAGCGATGTCGCGTGCCACGGCCTGCAGCTTGGTGGCGTGGTTGCCGGAAGCGATATTGTTGCCTAGCACCGCGAAACCGAGCACGGCGACCAGCAACACGATCGCCATCTCGATCAACGTGAAGCCTCGCGCGGCGGCGGGGCGGGGCGGCCGGGTCATTATTCCCAGCTATTGATGTCTTGTTCCTCGCCTTCGCCGCCCTCTTTCTCGTCGGCGCCGTAGCTGAACAAATCGAACTTGCCGTGTTGGCCGGGGAAGACGTAGTGATAATCGACGTTCCAAGGGTCTTGCGGAATCTTTTCCTTACGCAGATAGGGGCCGTTCCAGCGCTTGGCGTCGGACGGTTTTTCGATCAGCGCCAGCAAACCTTGTTGTTGGGTCGGATAACGGCCCTCGTCCAGCTTGTACATGTCCAGCGCCGCCGCCAGATCCTCGATTTGCACCCTGGCCGCCTTGGTTTTGGAGGCGCCCATGTGTTTCATGACCTGCGGGCCGACGATGCCGGCCAGCATGGCGATAATGCCCAATACCACCAACAGTTCCAGCAGCGTAAAGCCGCGTTGGCGGCGTATCGTGTGTGTCATCGCGTGTCTCTCCGTGGATTAAAAGCCAGATCGTTGACGCTGAGAATCGCCAGCAAAATCGAGACGATGATGCCGCCTATCATCAGGCCCAACGAGATAATCAACGCCGGTTCTAGCAAGGCCAGCATGCGTTGTATCGTTTGTTTTAATTGTTTGTCGTAAATGCCGGCCACCCGCATCAGCATTTCTTCCAGCCGGCCGGTTTCCTCGCCCATTTTAATCATTTGCACGGCGAGTTTGGGAAACAGGCTTTGTTGACTGAGCGCCTCGGATAAAGTTCGGCCCTGTTTCAATTGGGTCTCGGCATAATCCAGCGATTCGGCCAACACCGTGTTGCCGACGGTTTCCCGAACGATGACCAGCGACTTTAAAATCGACACGCCGTTGCCCAACAAGGTGCCGAAGGTACGGCTGAAGCTGGCGACCTCCATCGTCAACACGATTTCGCCGACCAGCGGGGCTTTTAAAAACCGGCCGTCCCAGACCTTCTTGCTGGCCGGCGCGCCGAGCTGGGATTTGAAATATTGCACCGTCGCGGCGATGCCCAGCAACAACAGCCACCAATAGCTTTGCAGGAACTCGGCCAGCCCGACCACGATTTGCGTGGGCACCGGCAAGGCCTGGCCGGCGCTATCGAACATTTCCTTGAACTGCGGCACGACGAAGGTCAACATCACGAACAGCGACGCCAGCGACATCACCAGCAACACCGCCGGGTAAATCAGCGCGGTGCTGACGGTATCCTTCAACTCTTGGGCTCGCTCCATATACTCGGCCAGCCGCTGCAATACGCCGCCCAGATTGCCGCCCAACTCGCCGGCGCGGATCATGTTCAGATAAAACTTGGAAAACACGCCGGTCTGGCTTTCCAGTGCGTCGGCCAACGCCTTGCCGCCCTTGACCTTGTCCAGTACGTCGGCGGTCAGCTTGTTGAGCTTGGGCTTATCCTCGGTCAGTTGCAGCAAGATCGTCAGCGAGCGGTCTAGCGGCAGGCCGGATTCCAGCAGCGTCGCCAATTCGGCGGTCAGCATGCCGATTTCTTTGGCGGACAGGCGCACGCCGGCGGTTTTCAGCTTGAACCCGAGAAAGGTCTTGTCCTTGGCCGCTTCGACGCGGATCGGAATCAAACCCTGATTTTGCAGTTCCAGCAACAGGGCCTGCTCGTCGGCGGCATCGCGCACGCCTTCCTCGGCGAGACCCTGATTGTTGACGGCTTTGTAGGAATATAAAGGCATGGAATGGTTTAGCGATTGGCAATGAGCTGGATTTGCGGTGGGTATAAGGCAAAATTCTCGTCGGCGGAAATAATCGGCATGTTTTCGCTAAAGGCAGTAGCTAACAATAGCCTATCGAATGGGTCGCGGTGGTTGGCTAATAATGGTATTTCCGCGTAGGCATCGATGTGTCGGTTTTGAACGCCGAGCAGATTAAAACCATCGCGTTCGATAAAGTTCGTCAGTTGATCGATAGTAAGATCAAGCTCCGGCAGTTTCCCCAGCTTTTGCTTGATGGCGATTTCAAAGAAACTTATCTGACTGATAAATATCGCTTCGTTTTCTAACGCATTTTTAACTTGTTGCGCGAGTTTGTTTGGCGCCACCAAGGTCCATATCAAAATCTGCGTGTCTATGAGATAACTCACCACATGTAATCCTTTAGGTCATCCAGTGGCTCGTTAAAATCATCGGGAATGCTATACCCCTTTCCCGCCAGGCTACCGATCTTTACCCCTCGATGGACAGGTTTAGCTACAGTTTGTTCTTCGGTAAGAAACATAACAACTACTTTCGACTTCGTATTGGTGGGCGGGGTTTCTTCAAGTATGACTTGGCCGTTTTCGTAAATGCCTTTAATTGCGGTATACATATTACCTCCGGTGAGTTGGGGCCTTTTACCAATCGGTGCCTATCGCATTTCAAAAAATTTCCGCTCTACAAAGCAACTCGCCTGGCAATTTCAATATCTTTTCTTAGTAAGTCGTTGACTAATAACTGCAAGTTTTCAGGGTTTGATTGACATTTTTCCGAGAGATAAAGAGCGATGTCCCGGTCCAGATAAATCGGTATTTGAATGTCTTCCAAAGGAACATAAAACTTACCTTGCTCGGCATTAGAAAAGTCATATTCGTCTTTCATTATTTTGCCCTCCGGGTATAAGTGGCTTTTTCGTTTTGGGTGGCTTTTCGGGCCGAAATAATACGAATCATGTCATCGTAACGAAAAGTATGGACCACCAGCAATATTTGTTCGTTCAGATTTTTGCCCAACAACAGCCAACGCTCTTCATCGTCCGAGTGTTCGTCATCCGGCATGCTTAAAGCGAAAGGATCGGCAAACACATACACCGCCTGACGAAAATCGACGCCGTGCTTGCGGATATTGCCCTGGTTTTTGTTTTCATCCCATTCGAATTTCATTTGAAATGCTTTTTTAATTGGGAGTGGCTGAGCACAATCGGCCAAAAGCGGACAGCCCTTTAAATTATTGATCGTCCGGTTAAATGCTTTTGCAGATGTAGGGTGGGCAAATTTGCCCACCATTGCAACCCTCGTGGGCACAAAAAGCCGTGCCCACCCTACCGGGCTTGGCCGTTTTTGTAAATGCCTTTAATTGCGGCATACATATTACCTCCGGTGAGTTAGGGTCATTTTACCAATCGGTGCCTATCGCATTTCCAAAAATTTCGTTCTAAAAAGCAGCTCGCCTGGCAATTTCATCGGGAATTTGTTTTGTTATTTCGATCAATTGGTTTTGTAACATGGCTACGTCTCCGATAAATGTAAAATCTGCACTTAATCGCCATCATGAAAAATATCCGGATTTTCCTTTTGAATGCTTTTCATGGTTTATAGATATTCTTCCAATAACAATAGATGGCTATCCGACTCGAGAATAGGATCAAATTGATCGGTAATAATTTTTGGTGTTAGCTGAATTCGAGAAGCTGTTTTATTCTTTTGGTTCCCACTTGGCACAATCGGCCACTTTGTGACATTCAAAGATTTCAATGTACGTCCGCAAGAAAGTCGAAATCTGCCGCATAACGCGAAGCTCAGCGGAGGAGTGTTAGCAGCGTCCGCTGGAGTATTAAATTAGACACTTTTTTCATTTTTTGTTACATCAATTACTTCAATTAGTCTATATCCAGTCAAGCAAGATGATGTTACTATTGGTTCCCCTGTTATAGGGTGTCGATCTTCGTAAATATCGGCACTAAATAAAAAACGCAGCCTAATTCTATAATCGTCAGAAATTGCATTTTCTAGCCAATCAGCAATTTTACCTTAGGCATAAATTTTTTCGATATTCTTAATATCTGGGTTTGTGAATGTGAATATCCGAAAAATGGCATCTCCTAAAGATAAATTGAAACTATCGGCTTCATGTGTAGAAATAGCTTCGAGCTTATCTTTTAGCTTTATGTCTGCAATAATTTCCGTTCCTGCGTATTTTTTTGGACGTAGCTTAAACTTTTTAACTAAGGCAGAAATGTCCGTTGTGGTTTCTTTGGCAACTGGTCTTACCTTTATTTCATCAATAGCCGTTCGGATACCTTGTGCAATATTTGTAAAGGCTTCGTCTACGTCATTCCAGCTTTTAACTGGTTTTGCATCTTTTGGGAGGGCTTGCAATTTTCCAAATGGGGCTTGATTCCAATCAACCGAACGTATAATTATTGGAATGACTCGTGCTTGTCCACTTTCGTGGCGTTCCATTGCAATTTTCAATTCTTTTCCATAACAATAATCTGAGGCAAGAAAATCAGAGCTAATCAGTAATAGAATAATACTAGCCGACTGAAGTTGCTGATCGATTTCAGACTCCCACTCGGTTCCTCCTGATATTTTTCTGTCGTACCATTCGGAGATTACACCTTGGCGTTTTAATATAGATAAGTGTTTGTCCAATTCATTTCTTATTTCTTCGTCCTTGTGAGAATAAGAATAAAATAGTGTTATGGCATTTTTTGTTGAATTCGACATTATTTATCCATGTACCAATAGTGAGGAGTTTTACGCCAAGCTAAGGGGCGTGTAGCAACGCGGAGCATCCCTTTGAGCGACGTGTTATAAGGATTTAGGGTCGTAGGGTGGATAAGCGAAGCGCCATCCTCCATAGGAACGCAAATAGGTGGATGGCGCTTCGCTTATCCACCCTACAATTTTTATTATTTGAATGGCGGATTTAAATTTTAAACCGGCATTCAAGATAAATACACGAACTTCCGCCTTGGGTCGAATTTTGCCAATCCACAATTGACTATTTTCAATAAATCCACACAACGACTTTATGTAATCTAATTACGCCTTGGTCGTCACCCTTAACGCTTCCTCCAGCCAAGGGTGGGCACGTTTTAGTGCCCACGCGAAATTAAAGCTGGTGTCCGATCGGTGGGCAGAAAAGCGTTACTCACCCACATTTCTAGCCGAAATCGGGATATGCGTTTTAACGGAGCTTCTTTACGCTGGCGAATGCGTTTTCAGCCAATCCTTCAACGCATCGTTCATCCGAGTCTGCCAGCCTTTGCCCGTCGCTTTAAAGGCTTCTATCACTTCGGCGTCATATCGCACCGTGAGCGTGCGTTTGGGGCTGGCAATGGTGGGGCGGCCTCGGCGCACCAGTTGGCTGCCCGCAAACTCGTCGGCTCGCTCGAAAAATTGGTCATCGAGTTCCGGCGCATCGTCGGGATCAATCCAGTCGGCTGGCATATCGGTTTTGTTCGCGTTCATTGGCTTTTCTCATACTGATGATTCGGCGGGCTTCGCCGCGCGGTGTCCAGACTATGACCACCATTCGTTCGTCGAGTTTGCCGACGGTGATATAGCGCGCTTCGGTATAGTCTTCCCGCGCGTCTTCCGCGGTAAAATGCCGGCCACGGAATACTTCCGCCGCGCGAGCAAAATCCAGTTCGCGTTCCAGCAAGGTTTTCTGGCGCTTAACGGGATCAAATTCAATCCACATGGGATTTATTGTCGTTACGTTAAATGATGCCTGTCAAGCAATAGTAGCGAACATCAAGCCTCCGTCGTCACCCTTAACACTTCCTCCAGCGTGGTCGTGCCCTGTAAGGCTTTGCCGACGCCGTCTTCGTACATGGTTTGCATGCCTTCGGCGATCGCGGATTGCTGGATCACAAAAGCTTCCTCGTGTTTCATGATTTGCTTGCGGATCGTGTCGGTCATCGTCAAGAACTCGATGATCGCCAGTCGGCCCTTGTAGCCGATGCCGTTGCAGGTCGGGCAGCCGACCGGTTTGTGCAGCAGGATTTCGCCGCTTGGCTGCCACTGCCGCAGTTTCATTTCTTCGATCAGCGTGTCGGAGGCCGGATGAGCTTGCTTACAAACGGGGCACAATCGGCGAACTAGGCGTTGAGCCAGAATGCCGTTGATCGTCGAGCTAAGCAGATATTCCTCCAGACCCATGTCCTGTAAGCGGGTGACGCCGGCGGCGGCATCGTTGGTATGCAGTGTGGACAGTACCAAGTGGCCGGTCAGCGCGGATTGCACCGCGATCTTGGCGGTTTCCAGGTCGCGCATCTCGCCGATCATAATCACATCCGGGTCCTGTCGGACGATGGAGCGCAGCGCCGACGCGAAAGTCAGGCCGATTTGCGGTTTGGCTTGAATCTGGTTGATGCCTTCCAGTTGGTACTCGACCGGGTCCTCGACGGTGATGATCTTGCGCTCGGAGGTGTTCAGAGTTTTCAGCGCGGCGTACAAGGACGTGGATTTACCGCTACCGGTCGGACCGGTAATCAAAATAATGCCGTGCGGTTGCGCCAGGACCTCCATGAAACGCTCGGCCTGCTTGCCGACGAAACCCAGGGTTTTAAAATCCAGGACCGCGTTTTCCTTGTCCAGCAAACGGATCACCACGCTTTCGCCGTACAGCGTCGGGATCGTCGAGACCCGCAGGTCCAGTTCCTTGCCGATCATTTGCAATTTGATCCGGCCGTCCTGGGGTAGGCGGCGTTCGGCGATGTTCAGTTTCGCCATAATTTTGATCCGCGACAGCACCGCGGCGGTGGAGGCCACCGGCGGCGAGTCGATGTCCTGCAACACGCCGTCGATGCGCAAACGCACTTTCAGGCTTTGCTCGAACGGTTCGATGTGTACGTCCGAGGCCCGGCTTTCGACGGCTTTTTGCAGGATGAAGTTGACCATTTTGATGATGGGCGCTTCGCTGGCCAGATCTTTTAGATGTTCCAGGTCTTCGCTGTTTTCTTCTTCGCTGGTCAGGCCGTCCAGCAGTTGGTCCATTTGCGATTTGCCTTCGCCGTATTGCAGTTCCAGCGCGGCGTCGATGTCGGACATTTGGCCTATTTTCAGCGCAACCGGCTTGCCAGTCGCCAGTTGCAGGGCTTGAGCGACGTAGTCGTCTTCCGGATCCAGCACCGCGACGGTGACGGCGTCTTCGCCGGCTTCCAGGCCTGCGACGTGGTATTGCTTGAGAAAGCGCCGGGAAATGAGCTCAGGCAGCGGCGATTGCGGCGGGTATTGTTCGCCGGCGACCTTGGGCAGGCCACTGGTCTGAGCGAAGCAATTGGCGACGTCGGCGTCCGAGCACATGCCGAGCTTGATCAACAGCTGGGGCAGCGAGTCGTCCAGCGAGGTTTTCTGCATGCGCCGAACCTTGCTCAAGTCGCTGTCGGACAGCTTGCCGTGGTGTTTGAGCAGGCTCAGAAAAGCCGCGTATTTTTCGGGTCGATTTGCGATTTCCATGTCCATCGTCGGTGCCGTAAACTAAAACCGTGTGGCCGGCATTGTAGCGATTTTCCACTGAGTCTGGCTGCCGATTATTACCGCAACGCGTCACGGCGCCATGCCGAAGGAAAATAACGATGACGAATGGAATGAGAGCCGGGCTATTGACCGTCGCGGCGGTCGCGGCCGGCGGCTGTTCGAGCGATTGGGCACAGCGGATGGGTTACCATGCGCTCAGCAATGCCAGGCAGATGCAGTGCCAAAAGGCGATGGCTGACGATTGCGAAAAACGCCCCGACTACGACCGCTATCAGCGCGAGCGTCGCGAGGCGACCGAGACCCAAAGTCCTCGCTAACCGGCGGTAAGCTGGTCTACACCTTCCTCAAAACCAGGGTCCGTCATGAGCGCAAACAGCGGCGAAAACTGGATGGCCGAATTGGGTTTCTCCGCCGATTCGGAATTGCAAAAGGCCTTGGAAATTGCCGCCCATATCGGCGACGTTTCCGAAGACGATGCCAACATCAGCTACACCTCGTTACTGATCGGCTTGTTATGGAACGGCGATGCGCTATCGGTCTGGTTGCAAGCCCAAATTCAGCGTGGCGGCGTTGCGGTCGAAAACCTCTACCGGCAGCGGCGCCTGACCGAGGCGCAACGCGAGCCGATTCTGGAATACGTCCGTAACGGCCGGCCGGCCGCGTCGCGGAAAGTCGCGATTAGCATTTCGGCGCGGACCGTGCTGCAAGAGGCGCACACCCTGGCTTTGGAAACCGGTTGCGCCGGCGACGCGCCGCTGGCGACCCGCCACGTGCTGGCCGCGTATTTTTTCGGAATCCGCCGGGCCACAATCATCAGCTGCACCAAGAATGGGGTTTCGAAGCCGAGGTGTGGCGAAGCCGGTTCGCCGAATACATACGCGATCATTATCAGGCGGAGTTTGGCGGTTGGGCGCAGGTGTTGAGCGGGTATCTGGATGCCGACGATTTACAACCATCGGGACAATTCTTGGGTGGCTATGCATTCGATACCCAAGCCGTGCAATTGCTGCGCACGTTGGAACAAACGATAGCGAGCCACTCGCCGCCGCTATTTTCCTCGGCAAGTTTGCTCGATCTGCTGGTGTCCCTGCGCGAAGTGCCTGATTGCGCGACCTTCGCCGAACTGGTCGCTATCCCGCTAAAAATCGGCGAGCCTCGAACGCTGACGACCGTCGATTCCCCGTTCGCCGGTAGCGGCAGCTCTTTTTCGGCGACGCACGGCTTCAAGAATATTTTGGATCGAGCGCGGACGCTGGCGCGGGCGATTAGCGGAACCGAAATCATCGGTGTCCGCCACATTATCGCCTCGCTGTTGGTCTCGCCGGATTCGACGGCCAATAAAACACTGAAGCGGGTAGGTGTCAGCCTACCGTTGCTGCGTAATCGAGTCTTGGGCGACTTTACCCGGCGCTGGGTCAATGACGACGGCTTGCAATGGCGCTTTCACTTGATCGGTACCACGCCGCCGACCATCGCCGGCTATAGCTCGGACTCGGCCGACGCCGGCATCGACAAGCTGGATGTCGCGCGTTATGCGACCGCGTTCGCGGTGGTCGTGGCCGCCGAACAGGTCAGACCGCCGTTGTCGATCGGCATTTTCGGCGATTGGGGTGCCGGCAAGAGCTTTTTCATGCGCTTGATCAGCGAGCAAACCGAGCGGCTGTGCGCCAATTCCACGCTCGGGCCGGACGGCAAGCGTCTGTTTTGCCGGCGAATCCTGTCGATCCGTTTCAATGCCTGGCATTACGCGGAGCAAGACTTATGGGCCAGTCTGGTTCAGACCATTTTCCAGGAGTTAAATAAAGCGCTGCTTGGCCCGAGTGACGCGTCCGATGTTTTGGCCTCGGTGCAGCAGGATTTAAACTTGGCTAAAGAGGCCAGAGCGGAGGCCGAGAATCGGCTTAACCGAGCACGTGGCGAACAAGACGATCGCAATAATGCGCTGCAAGCGGTTCGGCGACAGGCCAGACTGGAAGCCGAAAAAGTGCGGGCGCTAAGCGCTGTCGATGTCGTCGCGGCGGTCAACGCCGAAGTGATCACGGACCAAAACCTGGGGCGTTTGCTGGTCTTGGCCGAAGATTATCTGGGGTATCGCGGCATTCGCCAAGACATTCGGGAAGGCCGGCAAACCGTGAGCGCGCTGATGGACATCGTGCGCGACAGTCGCTCGGCAACCGGCAAAGTGCGGTCGGCTTTGCGTTGGTTGTCGCGCGCGCCGATTTCAAAAATGAATTTCGTAAACTGACGATAGTGGCGATTCTGGTACTGGTCGTCTCATTGTTCGCTACGGTTTTTCGAGACTGGATAGGCGATGCTTGGGCCATGCTATCGACCTTGCTTGCGGAATTGGGCGCGGTCGGCGGGATGGCAATCGCTTGGGCGAAACGCCATTTGAAAACAGTGTCCGAGGGCTTGAATCAATTCGATAATTTGAGCGGTGAGTTAGACCGCCGGCTCGCCGCCAAACACTTGGAAAATCAAGCCGATCTCCTGTCTGCCGAGGAAGCCTTTCGGCAATCTCAGGCCAAGCTGGCCGATGCGGAAGCCTCGCTGCTGATGGCAATACAAAACGTCGAACAAGCCGAGCAAGCCGTCGCGGAAAGCCGGTCGGCGCAACGCATCGCCCGGTTGGTGGAGCAACGCCTCAGCGGCAGGAACTACGAGCAATATCTTGGTATTGTCGCGGCCATCCGCGCCGACTTCCAAACCTTGAGCGATCTGATGAAGCAAATGCGCAGGGAGTCCGAGTCCGCACCGACCACGCCGGAACCCATCGATCGGATCGTGTTGTATATCGACGACTTGGACCGTTGTCCCAGCGATCGCGTCGTGGCGGTGCTGGAAGCAATTCACCTGATGCTGGCCTTCGAGTTGTTCGTGGTCGTGGTCGGCGTGGACATTCGCTGGGCGGCCCGATCGTTGGCCGAAAAATACCCCAACCATTTGACGCCGGGCGACGAACAATGCCAGACCACGCCGACGGCGCTTAGCCGAGCCGACATTGACGGCGCGACCGCGCTCGATTATTTGGAAAAAATCTTTCAGATTCCGTTTTGGTTGCCGCCGATGGAAGAACAAGCCAGCCGCAATCTGATTTTCGAATTGTTGCCGGCGCCGGTCGGCCAAGCCGGTGTCGAATCTGGGCATAACGCCGCGGAGCAGAAGCCCGCGGACTTGCCGGCCGCCGATCAACAGGCCGCGACGTCGCAAGCGGCTCACCTCGACGCGGCCAAGGCTCAGCCCTCACCAACGCCGAAAGGGGCGGAACTGTTGGACATCGCCGCCGAGGAACGCAATTACATGCTGCGCCTGGCGGGCGCGGTCGGCAAGTCGCCGCGTCGGCTGAAGCGCTTCGTCAATACCTACCGAATCTTGAAAGCCTCGATCGATGCCTTGGAGCGGGAAACCTTTGTTTTAGAACACGGCGCCAACGGCGAATACCGGACCGCGATGACGCTGTTGGCCTTGGTCACCGGAGCGCCGCGCAGTTCGCTGGACATGCTGCGCTTTTTGGACGAGCATCGCGACGAGGACGCTTTCCAGTTGTTCGACGACTACCTGCGCAGCCTGATTTACGCTAACGAGGCTAAGTACGTGCTTGGCGCATTGACCGCCTACCGAACGACGCAGCCGACAGACTTGCGAGAATTGAAGCACTGGGCACCGCTGGTGGCGCGCTTTAGCTTTCGGTCGGGTACGGGGATGTAGGCCGGTCGTCCGCCGGAGCGCAATTTGAGTGCAATTTGCCGAGCTTTGCATTAGCATCCGGCCAACCTATCGTCGAGCCGTCAAAACCTTGTACCAGCCATATTTCAATTTCAGCGAACTACCGTTCTCGATCTCGCCCGATCCGCGGTTCATGTACATGAGCGAGCGCCATCAGGAAGGTTTGGCGCATCTGCTGTACGGCATCAATCAGGGCGGCGGTTTCGTGGCCTTGACCGGCGAAGTCGGCACCGGCAAAACCACCTTGTGCCACTGCTTGTTGCAACAGCTACCCGATAACGTCGATATCGCGTTGATCCTGAATCCCAAACTGACCGCCGTCGAATTATTGGCGACGATATGCGACGAATTGGGTATCGCCCATGCAAGTCTGAGTGCGAAGAGTTTAATCGATGCCATCAATGCTTATCTATTGGCTGCGTACGCCGAAGGTCGGCGCAGCGTGCTGCTGATCGACGAAGCTCAGAATTTGAGTCTGGAGGTACTGGAGCAGATTCGGCTGCTGACCAATCTGGAAACCAGCAAAGCCAAATTGCTGCAGATTATTCTGGTCGGCCAGCCCGAGTTGAACCAAATGTTGGCTCGCCAAGAACTGCGCCAGCTCAATCAACGGATAACCGCGCGTTATCATTTGGGTCCGCTGTCGCTGGACGAAACCCGTGCCTACATCTTGCACCGTTTGCGGGTTTGCCACGGTAGCCATCGTTTGTTTCAGGCCGCGGCCATTCGCAAAATTTACCGGTATTCCGCCGGCGTGCCGCGCTTGATCAACATCTTGTGCGACCGAGCCTTGCTAGGCGCTTACGCGACCAATACCCGCCAGATCGGTCCGGCGATCATCGTCCGCGCCGCCAGCGAAACCTTGGGGCCCCGGCGAGCAGCGGTAAAGCGCTACGTGGCGGCCGCCGCGACGTTGGCACTCAGTGTCGCGGCGGGGGGCTACGTTTGGTGGACGGATCGGCCTATTGTCGAAACCGCCAAGCCGCTTGCGCTATCGGCGGCGGCCGTCGTGGCGCCGCCGCCGGTCGAGGCCAAGCCGCTCGCGCCGGCTTTCCAGGAATGGCTCGATGAGGCGCCGGCGTCTCCGGATGTCGCGTTAGCCGAACTACTGCGGATTTGGCGGCAAAAGCCGACGACCGATACACCGGTTAATTGCGACTCGATCGCTACGTTGGGTTTGAGTTGCTTATCGGGCAAGGCGAGCTGGCGGGAATTGATACGCCTCGACCGTCCGGCGCTGTTGGTGTTGAACGATACGCGGGGCCAAAAGCGCTACGTGCTGTTAACCGGCGCCGACCCGAGCCGCGCGGAGGTCCGGATTAACGGCGACAAGTCCTTCCCGCTGGTCGAGCTGCTGACGCTGTGGGACGGAAATTATCTGTTGCTGTGGCGGCCACCACGGCCGGGCTTGACCGAAATCGCGCCGCCGCAAAAATCCGCCGATGTCGTATGGTTGCGCCGACAGATCGGCAAAGTCGCCGAGGTTCCCGCCGGCGGCGATCCGCAGCTTTTCGACGACGCGTTAAAAACCCAACTACTGGCATTTCAACGCCAGCAGCAATTGACGCCGGACGGCATCGCCGGCGCGCGTACCTTGATCCAGTTGCAGAACCGGAGTGGGGCGGAGGATTCGGCCCATTTGGACATCAACCCCGCTAGTCTTATCGATATGTCTTACATCTTAAACGCATTGCGTAAATCCGAGCAGGAGCGGCAAGCGCTACAGCCGGATACGGTCGCGGCCAGGATTGCGGTGCAACCCACCCCCGCGAGACAGAGCATCGCCAAAATCGTTGTCGCATTGGTATTGCTGAACGCGGCTATTTTGACGTATTTCCTGGGCTTTGCACCGGGCAAGCCGGAGGCCGTTCAACCCATCGCGGCAAACCGGGCGCCGCGGCCGACGCGGAATCCGAACCGGTGTCGGCCGGCCAGACCGGCAAGCCGGAACGGAAACGGCCGTCGGCGCCGAAAGCCGATCCGCCGCCACGGACGGTTGCGGCAAGCAGCGTGGCGGATAAGGCCGGCGCGGCCAAGAAAATGGCCCCCGAACCTCCAAAAGTAACCGCCGCGCCGAAGCCGGTGGTAGTGGCCGAGCCGGCACGCGAGGATTCGGCGCCGGAACCTGAGGCGCCGGCTGTCCCCGCGCCGAAACCGGCCGTTCCGGCGGTAGCCGCCGTCGCCGCGATTGCGCCGGCCGCCGCGCCGCCGCGGCCAAAAAGCGGGTTGGACACACTGGACGATTTACCGCCGGCGCTGCGCCAATCGCTACCCAGCCTGCCGATCAATGTCTACAGTTACTCGGCCACGCCGGCCGAGCGCTTCGTGATGATAGAGATGGTCAAATACGTGCCCGGCCAGACCATCAAGGATCAGGTCGAATTGCGGGAAATCCAGGAGGATGGCATCGTCGTGCGTTATCGCGAGCGCGTGTTCAAAATCAAGCGCTAACCGGCGCGCGCCGGCGGGTCCGTCTGATCGTCGCCGGGACCGCATTTAGACTATATTCAAGTAGGGACCGATCCGCTTCGCGAACTGTCGAAGCTTGTGAACGGCGTATGCCGATAGTCGCTTGCTTAGCCAGCGGCGCGGACTCGGAAACGGCCGAAAGTTCGGTCGGGTTGAGCGGCTTCGGGTTCGAGCGCCGAATCCCAGTATTTCAGAGCCCAAACCAAGACGGCCGGCCGGACAGTCGGCGTAATCACGATAACCACAGTCAAGGAGCGTCTCATGTCGGAAGCTTATCAATACATCCGCTGGTTTAACGAGTTGACCATCCGCGACATCCCGCTGGTCGGCGGCAAAAACGCGTCGTTGGGAGAAATGTATCGCGAACTCGCCGGCCAGGGTATCCGCGTCCCCAACGGCTTCGCGATTACCGCCGAGGCTTATCGCTACGTACTGGATCAAGCCGGGATCTGGCCGCGTTTACACGAACTGCTGGACGACGTGGACGCCGACGACGTCGCCGACCTGGCTCGCCGCGCCCAACTGGCGCGCGATCTGGTTTACGCGGCCCCGTTGCCGGCCGATTTGCAGGCCGAGATCCACCGAGCTTTCGCCCGATTGCAACAGGAGTACGGGGCTGACTTGAGCGTTGCGGTGCGCAGTTCGGCGACCGCCGAAGACTTGCCGACCGCCAGCTTTGCCGGCCAGCAGGATACTTATTTGAACATTCGCGGCGGTCAGGCCTTGCTGGATGCCTGTCAGCGCTGCTTTGCCAGTTTGTTCACCGACCGGGCCATTCATTACCGTATCGACCAGGGCTTCGATCATTTCAAGATCAGTTTGTCGATCGGCGTGATGAAAATGGTGCGCTCCGATTTGGCGGCCAGCGGCGTGATGTTTTCGCTGGATACCGAGTCCGGTTTCCAAGATGTGGTATTTATCACCGGCGCTTACGGTTTGGGCGAAAACGTGGTGCAGGGCGCCGTCGATCCTGACGAGTTCTACGTGCACAAACCGACATTCGCGCAAGGCTATCGAGCGGTGCTGCGGCGCAATCTGGGCGCGAAGAAAATCAAGATGGTGTATAGTGACGGCCGTACCCGCGAGCCGGTCCGCAATATCGCGACCGCTAACGACGAGCGGCGCCGCTATTGCATCGCCGACGCCGAAGTGCTGGAACTGGCCGATTACGCGATCAAAATCGAAAACCACTATGGCCGGCCGATGGATATGGAATGGGCCAAGGACGGTTTGGACGGCTGCTTGTACATCGTCCAGGCCCGCCCGGAAACCGTGGCCTCGCAAAAAGCCGGTCATGTGTTGGAACAGTATCGTCTCACCGAAGCGGGGGAGGTGATCGCGCGCGGCCACGCGGTTGGCGGCAAGATCGCGGCCGGCACCGCGCGAGTGATAGACCACGTGGCTAAGTTGTCGACCTTCAAACCCGGCGAAGTGTTGGTGGCCGACATGACCACGCCGGATTGGGAGCCGGTGATGAAAACCGCCGCCGCCATCGTCACCAACCGGGGCGGGCGGACCTGTCACGCGGCGATCATTGCCCGCGAGTTGGGGGTGCCGGCGGTGATCGGCTGCGAAAACGCGACCAGCGCAATTTCCAGCGGCAGCGAGGTCACGGTCAGTTGCGCCGAAGGCGATGCCGGCAAGGTGTATCGCGGAAAAGTCGGTTTCGAGGTCAGCCATACCGATCTGGCCCAGCTGCGGCGGCCGAAAACCAAGATCATGTTGAATCTCGGCAATCCGGAATTGGCCTTCAAGCACAGCTTTTTGCCGAACGACGGGGTTGGTTTGGCGCGGATGGAATTCATCATTACCGAATACATCAAGGCCCATCCCTTGGCTTTGATCCATCCCGATAAGGTTCGGGACGCCGAGGAGTTGGTCAAATTGCAAGCGCTGACCGAAGCTTACGCCAAGCCGGAAGACTTTTTTGTCGAGCGGCTGGCGGAAGGGGTGGGCACGATAGGCGCGGCATTCTATCCGAAGCCGGTCGTCGTGCGGATGTCGGATTTCAAGACCAACGAATATGCGACGCTGTTGGGCGGACGCTGGTTCGAGGGCGAAGAGGCCAATCCGATGATCGGTTTTCGCGGTGCCGCGCGCTACGTGCATCCGGCTTACGCGGAAGGCTTTGCATTGGAATGCGCGGCGATGAAACGGGTGCGGGACGGCATGGGATTGACCAATGTTGTCCTGATGATTCCGTTTTGTCGGCGCATCGGCGAAGCGGAGCGGGTGTTGGAGAGCATGGCGCGGCACGGCCTCAAGCGCGGCGAAAATGGCTTGGAAATCTACGTGATGTGCGAGATTCCCAACAACGTGATTCTGATCGACGAATTCGCCAAACTGTTCGACGGGTTTTCGATCGGCTCCAACGACTTGACCCAACTCACTCTCGGCGTGGACCGCGATTCGGAAATCGTTGCCAACGACTTCGACGAGCGCGATCCCGGCGTCAAAACCATGATCCGGCTGGCCGTCGAAGGCGCCCGCCGCAACGGCCGCCATTCCGGTTTGTGCGGTCAGGCACCGTCGGATTATCCGGAGATGGCCGAATATTTGGTTGAAATCGGCATCGACTCGATGAGCTTGAATCCCGATACCGTGCTGGAAACCACCCAGCGGGTGTTGGCGCTGGAGCAACGTTTGGGGCGCTAGCGGTCGCCACCGAGGCCGGTCGACTCGGCGGCGGGCGAACGCGGTTTATGCGGCCTTGCGCCGCAGGCCCAAGTATCCGGTCAGCGCGCTGAGCATCAGCCAAGCGGAGGCCGGTACCGGCACCGCGGACAGTTTGCCGTATTCGATGACGCCGGCGACGGCGCCGCCGGTTGGTGCCGGATTGACCGACAGATGGGTGATTTCGCCGCTTAAACCGCCGCTGTCGCTCAGAAACAATATCCGGCCGCCGCCGCCGAAAGCGCCGCCGCCGTCGGCGCTGACCGTGGTGTTGCCGGTAAACGAAATCGTCGGCGCGTGTAACAACAAACCGCCGCCCGAGCCGCCGCCGCCCAGCAGCGCGGTACCGCCGCTACCGTCGCCGCCTGTGGCGGTCAGCAAACCGCCGCCGAAATCGATGGACGACAACGCACCTAGTTCGATCGCGCCGCCGCCGCCACCGCCGGCGACGCTGCCGAACAAATTGGCCGACGCACCGCCCGCCGCTACCGCCTTCCAGTTTCAGATGCAGATCGCCGTAGGCAATGCCGCCGACATCGCCGAAGCCGTTGCCGCCGTGACCGCCGAAGCCGCCACCGTCGCCGAAGCCGGGCAAGCCGCCCTTGCCGATTCCGCCGCCGCTACCCTCGCCGGCCCCGAAAGGCGCCGCGCCGCCGCGCCCGCCGCCGGCTCCGCCCTCGCCGGGCGTGCCGTTATTCGCGTTGAAGCCGTTGGCGTTCAAATTGCCGTTCAGTTGAATGCTGCTCAGCGACAGCAAGCCCAACGACAATGTCCCGGTGGCCTTGACCGTCACCTGACTGGCGATAGACACCGAATCGAAATTGAACACGGCGATATCGCCGCTGACAACGCCGCTGACAACGCCGCTGTACAACACCGAGCCGTCCGGTGCTTTCAGAACCGGTGTGCCGTTGCCGGTATCGAAAAGATAATCGCCAACGGTCTGGGTGAGCGACAGGCTGCCCAACGAAGCAAAGTCGTTAGGATTCAAAGGCGCGGCGAAGCTTGGGGCGCTGTTAAGCACCCATAGGGCCAGACTGATCTGGGCTGAGTAACGAGCTTGGAACATCGGTTTTCTCCAGGTTGGGGACGGCCCCGTTAACCGGACAAAGTCCGGCCTCGCGGGACTCGAGGACGTTGTGGGTCGTGTTGGAAATCGGTTTGTCTCCGGCAAGCGGACGACGAATTGGCTGGACGGATTTCCCGGTCTTGGCTCGTCCCACTCTGAGTGCGGTTAGCGCTTTAGCAGAGGGGCATTGAAGCCGGTGGGCAGTGTACTCAGCCTGAATGCCCGACCGCAATTCCGCCAGATGGGGGGATATTGTCGATCGCTAAAAATTGGCTCAGTATAAAAGCCGTTATTTTCCTTGGAAGGCTACCGATGAAAATTCTGTTACTTGACGACCATGCGTTATTTCGAGCCGGCCTGCGTTTGTTGTTGCAAGCCTTGGACCGTTCGGTAACAGTCTTCGAAGCGGGGACGATCGCCGAGGCCTTGGCCGTCGCTGCCGAGCACGCCGACCTTCGTTTATGTTTGTTGGATTTAAGTTTGCGCGGCGAGGACGGGTTGGCGGCGGTCGCCGACATCAAAGCGGTCGCCTCGGACGTCGCCGTGGTCGTGGTGACCGCCAGCGACGAACCGGCGACGGTCAGGGCGTGTATCAATGCCGGCGCGATGAGTTTTATACCGAAAAGTTCGGCGCCGGATGTGTTGGCCGAAGCGCTTAAGTACGTGATGGCTGGCGCGGTGTATTTGCCGGCGGCGATGGCGGTGAGCGATGGCGATTGGGCGCCGATTAATTTGTCGCCGCGCCAACGCGATGTTTTGCGAGGTCTGTGCCGTGGTTTGCCGACCAAATCCATCGCTCGTGATCTGGGTTTGTCCGAGCATACCGTCAAGGACTACATCGCTGCGTTGTTCAAGGCGCTGGACGTGCATAATCGCACCGAAGCCGTGATCAAGACCGGCCGACTGCGGTTGTTGCCCAGTGAAAGCTGACTGGCGACGCCGGTTCGGGCGCGAGGCTGCGGTCAGTTTGGAAGATGCCGACAGCGCTGAATTTGAACGCGAGGTTTTGCGCGAGTTGATAGGCTTGCACGCCAGGATGTTGTTGCGCTTGTCCTGGGTCCAGTCTTTATTGGCCTTGGGGGTGGTGCTGTTGGCATACCGCTCGACATCGTGGAGCTGGCTGGTGGGCTGGAGTCTGTTGACGGTTGGCGCGGAGTGCGGCCGAGCCCTTTACGCCGTCAGGGTGCTGCGGATGGCGCCGAGCGCCGACCCGGCGACTATCCACCGGGTTTTTATCGGTTTGGCGGCCGGTGTCGGTGCGACGGTGGGCTTGAGCGCGTGGCTGTTCATACCGAATATGCCGTTGCCGGATCGAGCCTTGCTTGTGATCGTGCTGTTTGCGATGCCGGCCGCCGGCGTGTCGGTGGCGGTGTCGTCACCGCGGATTTTGGCCGCGTATTCGCTACTGATCATGGTGCCGACCGCGGTCTGCTGGGCCGTTCAATATCCCGAGCAAAGCCTAGTAGTCGCCGGTTTGACTACGCTGTACTGGTCTTTCATCGTCAGCGTGGCCGGTGATGGCGAACAGTTGTTGCGTCGTTCGGTGGCGATTCGGCGCGAGCGGGATCGCACGTTGGCGGATTTGCAACAACTGAATGCCGAAGTCAGGGCAGCCGTGACGCGGGCCGAGGCATCGTCGCGAGCCAGGGCGCGGGTGCTGGCCGCCGCCAGTCACGACTTGCGTCAGCCTTTGCACGCACTGTCGGTGTATAGCGCGGTCTTGGTCGCCAATCCCGACGCGGAGGCCTTGCCGGAGGTGGCGGGCAATATCGATCGTCTGGTACGCAATTTGGGCGGGTTGCTGCACGGCTTGCTGGATTTGTCGCGCTTGTCGGCGGACCAATACGTGCCGGAACTGCGGCGAATTTCGCTGGATCGATTGGCGGCCGAGGTCTGCTCGGAATTCGACGGCCGGCGATAAGTCGTTGCGCTTGGTGCGGTGTCTGGGACAGGTCAGGTTGTTCGACGATCCGGTGGCGATTGCCCGCATCGTCCGCAATTTGCTCGATAACGCCATCAAATACACCGAGCAGGGCGAAGTGGTGGTGTCGACCGCGCGGCGAGACGAGTGGGCGGTGTTGGAGATCGCCGATACCGGACGCGGCATTCCGCCCGGCGAATTGACCCGGGTTTTCGAGGAATTTTACCAATTGGACAATCCCGGCCGCGATCAGCAACACGGTGTCGGCTTGGGTTTGACGATCGTCCAGCGTTTGTGCGAATTGATCGGTGCCGACATGGCCCTGGCTTCCGAGTCGGGTGTCGGCACCCGGGTCACCCTGCGCTTTCGGACCTTGGCGACCGGCAATGAACCAAGGCCGGTCAACGTGGACGCCGATGTATCAGGAGTAAGCGGCAAACGGATTTACGTGGTGGACGACGAGGCGGACATTTTGGAAGCGATGCGCATTTTGCTGCAAGGCTGGGGTTGCCGAGTCGAAACGGCGGCATCGGCGCGCGTGGCCGACGCGTTGTTTTCCGATGTTGGCCGGCCGGATTTATTGATTGTGGATTTACGCTTGGCCGAAGGCGAGCAAGGCTTGGCGCTGGTTTGGCGTTTACGCGGCCGTCACGGCGAGTTTCCGGTTTTGGTGGTGACCGGCGAGACTGGGCTCGAGGCCTTGGCGCCGGTACGTGTCGCGGGATTCCCGCTTTTGCAAAAGCCCATCGTCGCCGACGTATTGTACGACGCGGTCAGCCGAGCCTTGCCGTCGGCGGCGATGCGGCAACGCGACTAGCGCGCAATCATCGGCTGGCGAGCGGATAGTCGGTGTAACCGCGCCAATCGCCGCCGTAAAAATGCTCGGAATCCGGCGCGTTCAGCGCCAGACCTAGTTGTAGGCGGGTCACCAGATCGGGGTTGGCGATGTAGGCGCGGCCGAAGGCGACCAGATCGGCGCGGCCGTCCGCGACCGCGCTGGCCGCTCGGGTGGCGGTGTAGTGGCAAGCGGCAACGTACACGCCGCCAAACAGACGCCTCAGCGCCGAGTAGTCGAAGTTCGACGAGCGATTGAGTCGGTCTTCGCCTTCGACGACATGCAGATAGCCAATTCTGCCGGCCAGCTCGGCGGCAACGGCGTCGAACAAAAATTGCGGATCGCTGTCGCGCATGTCGTTAAAACTGTTTTCCGGGGAAATGCGCACGCCGACTTTGTCTTTACCGACCACGGCGGTTACGGCATCGACGACTTCGTTCAAAAGACGCATCCGATTATCGACGCTGCCGCCGTAGCCGTCCTGGCGTTGGTTGCTAGCGTCGCGCAGAAATTGATCGAGCAAATAACCGTTGGCGGCGTGAATTTCAACCCCATCGAAACCGGCCTGCATCGCATTGCGGGTGGCTTGAGCGTAAGCGGCGGCGATAGCGGGCAACTCGCCGATTTCCAGCGCGCGCGGAATAACAAACGGTTGCGGGCCGCTTGGCGTACCGACCATGCCGGACGGTGCGAGGGCCGACGGCGCGACCGGCAGTTTACCGTCCGGTTGATAACAGGGATGGGAGACCCGGCCGACGTGCCAAAGCTGTAGAAACATCCGGCCGCCGGCGGCGTGGACGCAGGCGGTCACTTGCCGCCAACCTCGAATTTGTTCCGAACTATGAATACCCGGCGTGGCCGGATAACCCTGACCTTCGGGAACGATTTGACTGGCTTCGCTGACGATGAGTCCGGCACTGGCGCGTTGGGCGTAATACAGCGCGTGCAGTTGATGCGGCGCGTTATCCGCGTCGGCCCGGCAGCGCGTCAGCGGTGCCATCACGATACGGTTGGGCAACGCCAACTCGCCCAAGGCCAGCGGCGAAAATAAGGTCTCGGTCATCGTTCAACCTCGAGGTTGTCCTGAAAAAGTCGGTAAGTCTAGCGGAGTTGCCGGTGTTTACCGTCGACCGATTAACGTTTCAGGAGAATCTTCCGTACCCCCGGTCGAGCCGCCGTGGCGAACGCCGCCGTGCCGGCACTGAGCGGAAAAACGCCGTCTATCAACGTCTCGACGGCGATGTCGCCGGCGCTTAGTCTGTCCAGGGCGGGCTCGAAACGGCCGCATCGCGATCCCAGCAAACGGATTTCCTTGACGACCAGCGGGCTGAGATCGATGGGGTGATCGGCGACGAAGGTGGATTTAAGGACTAAACAGCCTTGCGCGCGCAATAGGCGCAAGGCTGCCGCGAAGCCGCTGGCGGTACCGCTGGCATCGACGACGCAGGAAAA
Source organism: Methylomonas stagni (assembly GCF_050154735.1). NCBI lineage: Bacteria > Pseudomonadati > Pseudomonadota > Gammaproteobacteria > Methylococcales > Methylococcaceae > Methylomonas > Methylomonas stagni. The sequence goes on from NZ_CP189557.1 coordinate 325,391, forward strand.
ACCGCTCTCTGGAAACTCGGCGGCCAATCCGGCCTGCAAGCCCCAGCGCCTGGGCTGCGTTAGCGAGGTTTCGTTACGGCCGAGCATCGTGACGCGATGGCCGGCCAGTGCCAATACTCGGCCGATCAGCAGGCCGAGCCGGCCCGGTCCGAGTACGCCGACCTCGCCGCGCGGCAGGTCTTGCAATTGCTCGACGACCCGCAAGGCCGCGGCCAGCGGCTCGGCGAACACAGCCGCTTCGTCGGCGACATGGTCCGGCAGTCGGAATAAATTCGCGACCGGCAACGTGAAGAAATCCGCGAAGGCGCCGTCTTTAGCGCGGATGCCCAGCACCCGTCGGGTCGGACAATGCGAAGGTCCCGTCGTCAGACAGGTCGGACATTGGCGGCAGCCGATGTTAATCGAGCCGACCACCCGACTGCCCAGCCAATGGCGGTCGTTCGCATCGGCGACCTCGACCACTTGTCCGACGAATTCGTGGCCTAGAATGCCGGTAAAACCGGCGTAACCGTGGGCTAATTCCAGGTCGGTCGCGCAGATGCCTGCCAGGCGCATTTCAATCAATGCTTCGCCGGCTTCCGGTTTTGGGATCGGTCGGTCGGTCCGGTAACTCAACTCCCGGTCCAGCAGCAAGGCTTGCATCGTCATGGCGGCAAATCGGCGATACCCTTGGCTCGCAACGCGGCGCGGAGCAGTTGGGCTCGCAACGGCAGGTCTTGTTCGGAGCGTAGGTCGATATTCAACGCAAACAACCAAGTCGCCGCAGCGGTTTCGAGGCTGCCGACATACCAACCGATTTGTGGCTGGCCGCGCGCCGCCCAGCCGGTTTTGGCGCGCAATGCGTAGGTCGGCGTGCGTTCCACCAGCATGATGTTCCGCAAGGTTTCAAAGTGCTCGTCGGCGAACGGTAGTGCGCGGCTTTGCAATTTCTTCAGGAATTCGATTTGTTCCGCCGCGCTGATTTGCAGATCGCCGTTCAACCAGAATTCGGTGGGACTAAAGCCGGACGCCAAACGGCCGTAACCGATGTCGTCCAGATAGTCGCGGTAGGCCTGTCCGCCGATCCGACGCGCAATAACCTGATAGCACCAGACGCAGGAGGTCTTGAACGCGCTGGCCAGGGTGTGGTCGCGGTTCCAGTCCGGCAACGACCGCGCGACGCCGTCCCATTTCAGCACTTCGTTGCTGTCGATGGCGCCTTCTTCCAGGGCGATCAGGGTATTGAGGATCTTGAACGTCGATGCACTTGCGTAGCGTTGGCCGGCGCGGGCGTCGTTGTGGACGTAGCGTTGGCTGCCGTCCGCGGTGGCGATGATCAGGGTACCGGTCAGCTGGCGTTCCGCGAATAAAGCCGCCAAGCTGGGATCGTCGGCGCGGCTGAGCGACGGCCAAACGGCGAGTAGACAAAGCAGGGCGGTTTTCAACACGATGGACAATTTGGGGAAAAATACCGTTGGCGCCGCCAAGCGCCGTCTTGTCGCCGTCCCTGGCGGAGAAAATGTCTTAGTTTTTCAATTGGGCCGCAACGGCGGCGCGGCGAGTGATTTCCGCCCAGTCGCCGGCATCGACCAGATCGGCCGGCGCCATCCATGAGCCGCCGACGCAGGCGACATTGCTCAAGGCCAAATATTCCGGGGCGTTTTTCGGATTGACCCCACCGGTTGGGCAGAACGTGACTTGCGGCAGCGGACCGCCGATCGATTTCAACATCGGAATGCCGCCGGCGGCTTCGGCCGGAAAGAATTTCATCGCGGTAATGCCTCGGTCCAACAAGCGCATCACTTCGCTCGGCGTGATGATGCCGGGCAGCAGCGGCACGCTGGTTTCCAACGCGGCGTCCAACAAGGTTTCGGTGACGCCGGGGCTGACGATGAATTCGGCACCGGCTTCGATCGCGGCGTGCAGGGTTTGCACATTGATGATGGTGCCGGCGCCGACGATCGCGCCGGGGACTTCGGCCTTGATGCGGCGAATCGCATCCAGCGCCACCGGGGTGCGCAACGTGATTTCCAGTACTTTCAGTCCGCCGTCGACCAGCGCTTTTGCCAGCGGAACGGCGCTTTTGAGATGGTTGATGACCATGACCGGCATTACCGGCGAGGTGGTCATGACTTCTTGGATGCTTACGGTCATGGTTTTAATCCTGTAGGTTGGTTTGTTGTTATTGTGTTAATCGACGTAAAACAAGTTGGTCGCGCCGGTTTCGGCGGACGAGGCGTGGGCCCGGAAGCCGCCGAACAATTCCCGGCCCATGCCGAAGTGGTGGCCCTTCGCCGAATTGGCGGCGGCGACCCTGGCCTCGAATTCCGCCGGATCGACCTGGACGTTGACTTCGCCGGTCTGCGTGTTCAAAACGATGACGTCGCCGTCGCGGACCTTGGCCAGCGGACCGCCGTCCAGGCATTCCGGGCACATGTGAATCGCCGATGGCACTTTTCCGGAGGCACCGGACATGCGGCCGTCCGTGATCAGGGCCACTTTGAAGCCTTTGTCCTGCAATACGCCCAGCGGCGGCGTCAGTTTGTGCAATTCAGGCATGCCGTTGGCTTTCGGTCCTTGGAAGCGCAACACCACGATGCAGTCTTTCTCCAACTCGCCGCGTTTGAAGGCCGCGACCACGTCGTCCTGGTCGTCGAAGACCACCGCCGGCGCCGTGACGACTTGATGTTGCTCGGCGACCGCCGAGATCTTCGAGACGCCGCGGCCGAGGTTGCCGTGCATCACGTTCAGGCCGCCGGTCGGTTGGAAGGGCTGGCCGACCGTGGAAATGACCGCATCGTCCTGCGAGCTCGCCGGCCCTGCTTCCCAGCGCAGTCCGGCCTCGGTCAGCTTCGGTTCCCGGCTGTATTGCGCCATGCCGCGTTCGTCGCCTATCGTCAGGATGTCGCCGTGCAGCAGGCCGTTGCACAGCAGTTCGGCGATCAAAACGCCCATGCCGCCAGCCGCTTGGAAGTGGTTGACGTCGGCCGAGCCGTTGGGATAGATCTTGGCTAGCAGCGGGATGATTTTCGACAGCTTGTCGAAGTCGTCCCAGTTGATAATCACGCCGGCGGCGCGGGCGATCGCGATCAAATGTATCGTGTGATTGGTCGATCCGCCGGTGGCCAACAGGCCGATCAGCGCGTTGACGATGGCCTTTTCATCGATGGCGTGGCCTATCGGTCTGAAGTCGTTGCCGGCCGCGGTGAATTTCAAGACTTGCTTGGCGGCGGCCTTGGTCAACTCGTCGCGTAGCGGCGTGTAAGGATTGATGAAGGAGCTGCCGGGCAAGTGCAGGCCCATGATCTCGACCATCATCTGATTGCTGTTGGCGGTGCCGTAAAAGGTGCAGGTGCCGGGGCTGTGGTAGGACTGCGACTCGGATTCCAGCAACTCCTTGCGGCCGACCTTGCCTTCGGCATAGAGTTGGCGAATGCGGACCTTTTCCTTGTTCGGGAGGCCGCTGGGCATTGGGCCGGCCGGTACGAATACCGCCGGCAGATGACCGAAACTCAGCGCGCCGATCAACAGGCCGGGGACGATCTTGTCGCATACACCGAGATACAGGGCGGCGTCGAACATGTTGTGGCTGAGGCCGATCGCGGTGCTCATTGCAATCACGTCCCGGCTGAACAGCGACAACTCCATGCCGGGTTGGCCTTGGGTGACGCCGTCGCACATGGCCGGCACGCCGCCGGCGAATTGGGCGACGCCGCCGGCATCGCGCACGGCTTGTTTGATCAATGCCGGAAAGTCCTTATAGGGTTCGTGGGCGGACAGCATGTCGTTGTACGCCGAAATGATGCCGACATTGGGTTTTTGCGAACCGGCCAAGTCTTCCTTTTCGCCGCCGGCGCAGGCCGCGAAGCCGTGAGCCAGATTGCCGCAGGCCAGTTTGGCGCGGTGTGGGCCTTGGTCGACGGCGGCTTCCAGACGGGACAAATAGGCGCCGCGGCTGTCGCGACTGCGTTCGATGATGGTTTGCGTGACTTTTTCGAGTGTGGGATGCATCGTGGTGTCCTGGTCGGAAAATAAACGTTTAACGGAATCTCAAGGTCAGCCGCATATGAAGCCCGACTGCTTTCGCTTTGGAATTGGTACCGAGCGAGCAGCGGAAATGGCTGGGTCTAAACAGAAGTCAGCACGACGGGTGGCCACGCCCTCCGGTTCAAGCGCTGTTGGTCGGTTCTATCCAAAAACGTTGCCAGCCGAGCAAGCTCGGTTCTAAATCGCGAAATTCGGAGGCAAGGTGGGGTCTGATCGCGTTGACCGCTTCCAAATCCAAATCCAAATCCAGAGCCTCTACCAGGCGCAGTTTTTTGGTAGCCAAACCGGTGGCTCGCCGGCACTTATCCACTCGCCGGCGATTCGGCAAGCCTTTACGGGAATACGTCATCCGATACAGCCCAGTCGGTCAACTTAAAAATCAAACGGCGGATAGGGCTCCAGCCCATGGCTTTTTAAGTCGACTTTGCGTAGCGAAACCCCGTCGGCGCGTAGCGCTTGCCGAATATCCAGAAACGTGGCGTCCAGCTGATCGACGTGTTCCAATACCGCGCGCGAAATAATGACATCGTAGCGGGCGGTTTTTCCCGACAATCCGTCGTCGGCGACCCAGGTGAAAAAGTAATCGGCGATATCGGCGCTGGAGTCTTCGTCTTTACCTAGACCGGTTAGAGCGGTTTGCTTAAGGCACCAGCTGGGGGCGAACCGGGCAATCGGCTTGGTCATGACGGCCTTCAAAATCAAAAACGCAGCGCTTTTCAGATTTTTACTATACACCGGTCGCCCCTTGGCTGGTTTCTCGGATTGCAGTTTTTCAGGTTACGGCGCCCAATACAACTCCACGGGCACTTTATCTTGGTGCAACAGCGCCCGGATCGGCATGTCTTCGACCGGGCCGTTCTGTTGTGCCTTGCCGAAGATCGCCAATTTGTCCTCGCCGGTAAACAGGATAATGATGCGGTCGGTGTTCAGTAAGGCATTGCGGGTCAGCGTCATGCGCTCGGTGTTGGGACCGGTAATGTCGCTGGCTGTCGCGGTGATCGCCGCCGTCAGTTGGTCGTTATCCTCGCGCAGCGCATCGGCCAGGCCTTCGGCATGAGGGAACAGCGAGGCGGTGTGGCCGTCCGCGCCCATGCCGACGATCGCCAGCGTGAACGGATTGGGCAGGCCGCGATAACGGGTTTCGGTTTCGGCTTGGCCGGCGGCGGCGGTCGCGGCGGCGTTTTTCATACCGACGAACTCGACGTTTTTGGCGTTATTGATTAACAGGCTGCGGCGAATCAGCGCTTCATTGCTGGCGGCGTGTTGGTCGTCGACCCAGCGCTCGTCGACGAGGCCGATCCGGATTTTTTTCCAGTTCATGTCGGCTTTGGACAAGGCTTCGTAAAGCGGCGCCGGTGTCGTGCCGCCGGAAACCAACAACGTGGCCAGACCGTGTTTGCTAATACCCTCGGCCAGAACGTCCTGACATTCGGCCGACAGCGCGGTCAGCAGGTGGGTGCGGTTTTCAAAAAAGAATTCTCTAACCATGATCTTAAAACTCTCGATGGGTGCGGTGCGTGTAATTATTCTTCCCAGGCGCGGCCGTCGCGGGCCAGCAGCGCGACCGAAGCGATCGGCCCCCAACTGCCTGCCGGATAGGATTTCGGAGCGCTATGGCTATGGGCCCAGGCGTCCTGGATCGAGTCGACCCAGGTCCAGGCCTGTTCGATTTCCTCGCGGCTTAAAAACAGCGTCGGATTGCCGCGCAGGGCTTCCAGAATCAGCTTTTCGTAACCGCCGAAGATGCTGTTCTTCTTGAAGGTTTCCGAAAAGCTCAAGTCCAGCTTGGTTTGCTGTAATTTGATGTTGCCGTCGATACCGGGCACTTTGTTCAGCATCACCACGTCCACGCCTTCGTTGGGCTGCAAGTGGATGACCAGCTTGTTGGCCGGTAGTTCGCGGAAGCTGTCCTTGAAGATGTTGTGCGGCAACTGCTTGAAATTGACTACGATTTCGGTGCGTTTGTTGGGCATGCGCTTGCCGGTCCGCATGTAAAACGGCACGCCGGCCCAACGCCAGTTATCGATGTCGACCCGAATCGCCACGAAGCTTTCGGTGGTACTTTCCTTGTTGGCACCGTCTTCCTCGAGATACCCCGGTACCGCCGAGCCTTTGATGAAGCCGGCCGTGTATTGGCCGCGCACGGTTTTTTCCTCGACATTGCGGACCGTGATCGGCCGCAACGATTTCAATACCTTGATCTTTTCCATATGTATGCTTTCCGCCGACAAGTCGGCCGGCGGCTCCATCGCCACGAAGGTCAGGATTTGCAGTAAATGGTTCTGCAGCATGTCGCGGAGCTGACCGGTCTTGTCGAAGTATTCCCAGCGGCCTTCGATACCGATGTCTTCGCCGACCGTGATTTGAATGTGGTCTATCGTGTTGTGATTCCAGTTGGTCGTGAAGATCGAATTGGCGAAACGCAACGCCAGCAGGTTGAGCACGGTCTCCTTGCCCAGGTAATGGTCGATGCGGTAGACCTGATCCTCGTGGAAGACATCGGCGACGACATCGTTGATTTCCTTGGAAGATTTCAAATCGTGGCCTATCGGTTTTTCCATCACCATCCGGGATTCGGGCGTCAGCACGCCGCAACTATGCAGGCCCTGGCAGATGTTCTTGAACAGAAACGGCGCGACCGCGAAATAATTGACCATCACCCGCTTTTCGGCGTCGACCGCATTGTTCAATTGGCGGTATTGGTCGGGTTGGGTCAGGTCGATTTTCAGATACGACAGGCGTTGTGAAAAGCGCTGCCAGATTTCTTCGTTGATCGTGTTATGCAAAAAAGCGACCAGGCTTTTGTGGGCAATTTCGACGAAGCCGGCGCTGGTTTCTTCCAGTCTGTCGACGCCGATGATGCGGGTGTCGGGTTCCAATAGATTGGATTTCTCTAGACGGTATAACGAGATCAGCAATTTGCGTTTCGACAAATCGCCCAGCGCGCCGTAGATCACCAAGTCGCAGGGTTTATAGGAATTGTTTTTCATTGAGGGTACCGAAAACCAAGAGAATGTGGCCGCCGACCGACCCAGCGTTCGACTCGGCTTGTCGATCTGAATCAGCCGGCCGCGCATCGTGGCGAAAATGCACCCATTATAATGGCTCAGGCCGGCGCCAAACAAGGCTTTCGGCTGGAGGTGCCGATTTCTCTGGGTTTATCGGTGCGTCGGCCGGGGCGTTTCAGCCGAACATTTCGGTGGAATAGCGCTGGATTTTCACCGTGCTCGACCAGTAATCGGCCGGCAGGCCTGCTTTGCGTTTTAGATGTCGCAAAAATTCGGCTGGGTCCGGCAGATCCTCCCAAACCGAGGGTAGAAAAGTACCGCGCCTGCCGCCTTCGCTTAGAATCAGACCGTCGATGCCGGGCCGAAGTTGGCCGAGCAGGTCCGTTTCGGATGCGAAATAGAGCGGTTCGGATGGACTCAATACCGAAATATGCAGGCTAAGTCGCGCCGATTCCGCCGCGGTGACCGGTGGAAAACGCGAATCGCGGAAGGCGGCGGCATAGGCGTTCTCGGCGACATCCTCGGCCAACGGCCGCGCGGCTTCCAGCCGGCCAATGCAACCGCGCAGCTGACCGGCCAGTTCCAGTGTCACGAAAGTCGCCGCCGACTCGGTCAATTTGGCGGGATAATCCGCCAGATTGACCGGCAACGGCCGGCCATGCGCGAGGCCGTGGGCAATGGATGCCCTCGCCAGGGTCAGCAAGCAGCCGCGTTCGACGTCATTCAACAACATAGGCACCGTAACCCACGACTCTGGCTTTGTCGCCGGCGGTATCGCCGGAGTTGCGCAAATCGATGGTCTTGATCGACCGTCCCGTGTCGCGCAGGAGTTTTAACAAGCCGTTGACGCCGACCCGGCCGCAAGCGGCGTCGCCGACGATTTCCTCGTAGCGTAGTGCTTCGATCAGGCGGCTGGTGTCGCGGTCTAGGCGTTGCGCGGTCGCGTAATCGTGGTAATGGCTCAGGTCGGAACTGATCACCAACAAGGTTTCGTCGCCACCCCAGAGTAATTTCAGCAGGCTGGCGACCTGGGCGGGTTCCGCTTCGCCGGCGACGATGGGAACGAGCTTGAAGTCGCGAAATACTTCTTGCAAAAAGGGTAGATGCACTTCTAGGCTGTGTTCGAGGGTATGGGCCTGTTCGACGTACTCCACGAACGGCAATTGCAGTAATTGGGCTATCGCATCGCGATCGACTTCGACATCGCCCAGCGGTGTACTATAGGCGTGAGCGCGACTGACCGCCAAACCGCGAAAAGCGACTTGGTGCGACGGGCCGATCAACACGACCCTGCGGACCCGCTCGGCGGCGGGTGCCAAGCGCGCGTAAGCGGTGGCGGCGACCGGAGCGGAATAGATGTAACCGGCATGAGGGACGATGATGGCCTTGGGTACATTGCCGCTTGGAACGGCCGCGCGCAGATAGTTGTCCACCGCGTCGCGCAATTGTAGGGGATCGGCCGGGTAAAAGCGGCCGGCCACCGCGGGTTTTCTGTTCATGGGCTGATCCTTGTAACTGTTATTGATACGATCAGACGGGGCAAGGCGCCGAAGCGGATTGAGCCGTGTTTCAGGCTTGCGATACTCAGTATAGCCTGCTACCGACAGTGGTTTTCGATTGGGGTTCAAGGAGAACGGCGATGACGACATTCCTTGGCGGCGATACCGTCGCCACCAACTATTGGCACGCGCTCGACGACGGTCGCGTCCAGTGCGATCTGTGCCCGCGTTTTTGCAAATTGCATGAAAGCCAGCGTGGCTTGTGCTTTGTGCGGCAAAATCTGGATAGCCGCATCGTGATGACCAGCTACGGCCGCTCCAGCGGCTTCGCGGTTGATCCCATCGAAAAAAAACCGCTGAATCACTTTTTGCCGGGCTCGCCGGTACTGTCGTTCGGTACCGCCGGGTGCAATCTGGCTTGCAAGTTTTGTCAGAATTGGGACATCAGTAAATCCCGTGAGATGGATACCTTGACGCGCCGCGCCGCGCCGGAGGCTATAGCCAACGCCGCTTTGGCCCATGGCTGCCGGAGCGTGGCTTACACCTATAACGACCCGGTGATTTTCCACGAGTACGCGATCGATACCGCGCAAGCTTGCCGCGACCTCGGTCTGAAATCGGTCGCGGTAACGGCGGGCTATGTATGCCCGGAGCCGCGCGTTGAGTTTTACCGATACATGGATGCCGCTAATGTTGACCTGAAAGCCTTCAGCGAAAGGTTCTACCACAAAGTCACCGGCGGTCATTTGCAAGCAGTCTTGGATACCTTATTGTATTTGCGGCACGAAACCCAGGTTTGGCTGGAATTGACGACCTTGCTGATTCCCGACGAAAACGATAGCGAAGCCGAATTGGAGGCGATGACCCAATGGGTGTTCGAACATTTGGGGCCGGAGGTGCCGATGCATTTCACCGCCTTCCATCCCGATTGGAAAATGACCGACAAGCCGCGTACGCCGTTATCTACCTTGTTACGGGCCAGGCAGATCGCGACCAAAAATGGCGTTCGTTACGCCTATGTCGGCAACGTGCACGATAAGGCCGCCGAAAGCACGTACTGCCACCAGTGTGGCGAAATGCTGATAGGCCGGGACTGGTATGTGTTGTCGGATTGGAATCTGAATGCAGCCGGAGGCTGCCGATTCTGCGGCACTGCTTGCGCCGGTTTGTTCGAAGCGGCGCCCGGCGATTGGGGCGCGAAACGGATCGGGGTTAGCATTTAAATCGGCCGGTGATAAGCGCGCCGGCCGATGGCGAGGTTAGCGGTAAACGACGCCGGGCTTGCCGTCGCCGGCGACGATTTCACCGATCGTAAACGCGGTTTCGCCTTGCCGGCCGAGAATTTCCAAGGTCGCGGCTTCGTCGGCCGCCGCCACGCAAACGATCATGCCGACCCCGCAGTTGAAGGTGACCAGCATATCCTCCAGCGCTACGTTGCCTTGTTGTTGCAACCATTGAAAAATCGCCGGGAAATGCCAGCTAGCCAGATCGATTGAGGCATTCAGACCGTTCGGCAAAACTCTAGGCAGGTTTTCGGTAATGCCGCCGCCGGTAATATGCGCCATCGCATGTACAGGGACGGACTTCAGTAATTCGAGCAAGGGTTTGACGTAGATGCGGGTCGGCGTCAGCAGCGTTTCGCCCAGCGGTTTGCCGTTGACGGTGTCGGTCCAGGTCAAGCCGCTACGCGCGACGATTTTGCGGATCAGCGAATAGCCGTTGGAATGTGGGCCGGACGAGGCCAGCGCGATCAATTTGTCGCCGGCTTGGACTTGGCTACCGTCGATGATGCGGGACTTTTCGACGATGCCGACGCAGAAGCCGGCTAAATCGTAATCGCCGTCAGCGTACATGCCGGGCATTTCGGCGGTTTCGCCGCCGACCAGCGCCGCGCCGGCCTGCTCGCAACCCAGGCCTATGCCTTCGATCACGCTGGCGGCGGTATCGACGTCGAGTTTGCCGGTCGCGAAATAATCCAGGAAAAACAGCGGTTCGGCGCCTTGCACGATAATATCGTTGACGCACATCGCGACCAGATCGATGCCGACCGAGTTGTGAATGCCGGTGTCCAGCGCCAATTTCAATTTGGTGCCGACGCCGTCGGTGCCGGAAACCAGCACCGGCTGTTGATAGCGGTCCAGCGGCAGTTCGAACAGCGAACCGAAGCCGCCCAGCCCCGCCATCACGCCGGCGTTGCGGGTTTTGGCGGCGATGGGTTTGATGCGATCGACCAAGGCGTTTCCGGCTTCGATATCGACGCCGGCGCTTTTGTAATCCAGGCGGTCAGTGGGTTGTTCGCTCAAGGTTGGCCTCTTTAAAGTTAAGATGGAATCGACCGATATTGTACTATATTCGAAATGTGACATTGTCAGGGTGGGCTAGTGAGCGAAGCATTTAAGAAGGCCGGACGGGCCGCGGTGGCCATGGTTTTAACGGGTCTACTGGCTGTGCCGTTTGCCGAAGCGGTCGAGGTTAAGGGCTTGTACGAGATCGAGTTGGTGGCGCGTGGTCAATCCGCCGAGGATAGGACACAGGTGATCAAGCAAGGCTTGTACGCTGTATTGAGCCGCGTGCTGGTGTCCGAAGATATTTCCAAGATTCCGGCGGTGCAACAGGCGCTGACTGGCGCGCAGAACTATGTCAAGCAATTCCAATTTTCGCTGATTTCCGCGGACGAATCGCCGGATACCGAGGCCCGTTTGGCGCGGATCGAGTTCGATGAGGATCAGGTGATGCAAGTGATGCGCGATAGCCATGTCGGTATCTGGAGCGAGATCCGCCCGGAAACGTTGGTGTGGCTAGTCGTCGATCAGGGCGGCAATCGTCAGTTTTACAACGCGGATACCATGCCGGAGCTGGAGAGTGCGCTGGCGTTCGCGGCGAAGGTCAAAGGCATTCCGATGATTTTTCCGATGCTGGACCTGGAGGAACAACAAAGAATCACGGTCAGCCAAGTGTTGAGCGCCGACTCTCGCGGTTTGTTGGCGGCTTCGGCTCGTTATGAAGTGACATCGGTCATGGCGGGGCGCATCGTCGAAAAAGGCGAATGCTGGCAGGGCGAGTGGGCGTTTTATTTCGACGGCAAGATCAAACAGTGGAACAGTCCTTGTCAGCCGTTGAAAGCGACGGCGGTAGCCGCCGCCCAGGGGGCTTACGATGTGCTTTCCAATTATTACGGCGTGAAGCCTTGAGTCAGCCGGCTATTAGGCTGTAAATCCCGTAAGCGCCGCCGTAACTGGACAGAAAATAGAACAGTGACATCACCAGCGACGCCGGCCGGTTGATCAGCAACACGTCCTTAAAGATTTGGGCGATCATCAGCATATCCCAGAGGAAAAATACCGCCAACGCCGAATAGCTCAGCGCGTCCTCGGCGACAGTGACCCAAAATACGATGGGTACCAGAAAAATGCCTACCAGGTTTTCGCAGAACAAGATGGCGCTGGCTACCTGAACGTAAGTGCGAAAAGTACCGTTCAAACCCAGGACTAACGCGATAAATCCCAAGGTCAGCCCGGTTTCGATCAGGACTTCGAAGACAGTTTCCAAGTCGTCCGACATGTTGAATTTGATGAAAAACACCATGCCGAAATAGAAATAAATGTTGTACTTGAAAAAGCGTGTCGAACTGGGCAGTTCCAGCGCGGAAACATTGAGCCAGCACAGCGGGAGATAGTATCTGATCAGTTCCATGGCGGCGGGACCGTGGCGGGTTTAGCGTTCCTCGAAGGCGTAGGCGTCCAAGTCGTGCCGATACTCCTGCTGGGTATGGCTAAATTGGTCGTTCAGCGCCTGTACCAGATCCTTGCTTTGCTCGATCAAACCGGCCAGCTTCTTGCGGTTTTTTTGTTTTTGCCGACCGGATCGGTGATCGGTAACAGCATGCGCCAGAAGCTTTGGCTCTTTTCGAATAGTGCCGCCAGATCTTCGGTCAGATTCAATTGTTTTTGGCGTTTGTGCAATTGTTTAACGATGAACTTGGCGTGTACTCGGCTGACGATCAGATGCATCGGAGTCAGCAGCGCGATCAGCGCGATGGCGATAGCCGGGCCGATAATGGGGTCGAAGATCAGTTCCAGAATGCCGACGGCGATTTCGGCGAACAGCGCCAGCATGATGATGAAGCCGAGCACGATCAGCGTCGTCGCGTTGCAGCGTTCTTTCCAAGTGGTCAGCGAGGCTTCGACTTCCGGCAGAATCACATCGTCGATGGCTCGGATGCTATCCTGCAGGGTGGCCAATACCCGGTAGGAACGGTCGCTTGCCAAGTTGGCGATACGCTGGTCGAGCGCGGCGCCGTCGCTGTTTTGGCTCAACACCACGAACTGGCCGGTGTGTATGCCCAGTTCGGCCAAGCGGCGTTGCCAAGCATTGGCGATATCCTGGCTTTTGGCGGGGTCCAGGCCGATTTCGGAGTGATCGATCACGAATACGAATTTATTGGAATCTTGCTGAGCAACGATTTCGGTCAGAGCGGCCTTGTTCAGCTCGGCATCGGCTTCGAACAGGTCGGTGAACACCAGTACCAGATCGGAAATATCCAGTACGTATTTGCGCAGCATCGCGGTGACGGCATTTTCGGTGGTATTGCTCAGCACCGGCGTGTCGATAACCAGCTTGCCTTTCAATTTAGAGCTATTGACCGTCACCAGCTCCAGATGGCCATTGAGTTTGCCGCCCTCGCCGGGCAGGACTTGTTCCATGGCTTGGCCGATTCTGTAAAAGGGCAGGCGGTGATCGGCGTCCAGCGCGGTACCCGGCAGCGTGGCGCCGGCGGCTTGCGGCGTGTATTGCAAGACTGTGAATTTGTGGCGAACGGTGTGCAGCGGCGAGTTGAGGTATCGGGCCAGGAAGTCCGATTTGGCCGGTGAGTAACCACCCAGCGTACTGATAACCGGCCACCAAGTGGTTTTGCGGGCGGTGCTTTCCTCAGAGTCGATCAGCCCCATGTCGAATTCGATTTGGTCCAATTCCTGGAACAATCTTGCGGTTTTTTGCAGGACCGGGTCGGCTGCCGCGAATTGTTTTTCTAGGTTTATCAGGTATTTACTTGCCGTTTTGTCCGCCATGTGCTGTGAACCTTTTTTATAAGTGGCTAGAGGTTGATCGATCGGGCGGAGTATACACCGACGACATTTAAACGGATAAAAATTCCTGGTAGGGAAGGGTGGGCGACCCTGTAAACGGGGCGCCCGGACGCGGGAAGCGAATTATTCCTTGATGTCCAATTCCTTGATTTTTCGGGTCAGCGTATTGCGGCCGTATCCTAGCAATTGAGCCGCTTCGTGTTTGCGGCCGTGGGTGTGAGTCAGCGCCGATTCGATCAGCAGGGTTTCCACCGAAGGAATGGCTTGCTTGGCGATGTCGACCTTGCCGGCGTTGAGTTGTTGCTTGACCCAGGAACGAAACTGGCTCTCCCAGTCACCTCGCTCGACTTCGCCGGCGGTCTCGGTAGCGGTTTGCATCAGTTCTGGCGGCAAATCCTCGATATGAATTTCGCGGCCCGATGCCATGACCGTCAACCAGCGGCAGGTGTTTTCCAGTTGACGGACATTGCCGGGCCACTTCAAATTACTTAGGAAGGCCTCCGCCTCGGGTTTCAAGGATTTGACCTCAGTACCCAGTTCCTTGGCGCTTTGGTATAGAAAATGCCGCATCAACAAGCCGATGTCCTGCCGACGTTCACGCAGTGGTGGGATGTGGATGCGGATAACGTTCAGCCGGTGAAATAAATCCTCGCGAAAGCGTCCCTGGGCAACCAATAACTCCAAATTTTGGTGGGTGGCGGCAATGATACGGACATTGACCTTAACCGGCGAATGCGCGCCGACCGGATAAAATTCGTTGTCCGCCAATACCCGTAGCAAACGGGTTTGCATATCGGCGGGCATGTCGCCGATTTCATCGAGAAACAACGTGCCGTGATTGGCTTGCTCGAAACGGCCGATGCGCCGGGCCTGGGCTCCGGTAAACGCGCCTTTTTCGTGGCCGAAGAGTTCCGATTCCATCAGGTCTTTCGGAATCGCCGCCATATTCAGCGCGATGAAAGGCTGCTCGGCGCGTGGACTGTGCCGGTGTAAAGCCCGAGCGACCAGTTCCTTGCCCGTGCCGGATTCGCCGTTGATCAAGACGGTGATGTGCGAGCGCGCGAGTCTGCCTATGGCTCGGAACACTTCCTGCATCGCAGGCGCTTCACCGATGATCTCAGGGGTCTCTTCGTTGACTGGAGGCTCTTGAGCGACGTCGTTTTGCAACTGCTTGCTGTGAATGCAAGCGCGTTGTACCGTCTCGACCACTTCGTTGACATCGAACGGCTTGGGTAAATACTCGAATGCACCGCCGTGAAAGGCCGATACCGCGCTTTCCAAATCCGAATGCGCCGTCATGATGATGACCGGCAGATTAGGATGGTCGTGCTGTACCTTGCGCAACAGTTCGAAGCCGTCCATGCCCGGCATGCGGATATCGGTAATCAAAACATGCGGCAATTCCTTGGATAGCTCTTTCAACAAATCGGCGGCGTTGGCGAAGCAGCGCGTGACGATGCTGGCCTTTTGCAGGGCTTTTTCCAACACCCAACGTATCGATTTGTCGTCATCGACAATCCAGACCTTATCTGGCAGTGGCATGAGATTTCTCCAAAACTCAATATTAAGATGATGGCATCAATTTCGATTCGATGCTTTTTTGCCAAGATTATCGGCTAACGGTAAATAAATAGAGAATACGGTATTGCCCGGCTCGCTTTCGCATTCGATTAAGCCGCTGTGTTGGTTAATCAACGATTGGGCGATGGACAGGCCCAAGCCGGTACCTTCGGCCCGTCCGGTAATCATCGGGTAAAAAATCTGTCCCATTAACTCGGGTTTGATGCCCGGGCCGTTGTCGATGACGTCGATCTTCACCGCCAGCCGGTAGCGTTTACGGCCTATCGTCATGTGGCGGCGAATCCGGGTTTTCAATGTGATTCGGCCCGAGGTCTGAATCGCTTGAATGGCGTTGCGGACGATGTTCAGCAGGGCCTGGATCAACTGGTTTTTGTCGGCGAACAGTTCGGGAATGCTGGGGTCGTAATCGGTTTCCAGGCTGATGTTATTACCTGCTTCCACGGCGACCAGCTGACGAACACGCTCCAATATTTCGTGGATGTTCAACAAACTTTTATGGGCCGGTTTATTGGGTCCCAGCATCTTGTCCATAAGCTCTTGCAAACGGTCCGATTCGGCAATGATGATCTGGGTATATTCCTTCAGTTCCGGGTCGTGCAATTCCAAATCCAGCAGTTGAGCCGCGCCGCGAAGTCCGCCCAGCGGGTTCTTGATTTCGTGCGCCAGTCCGCGCACCAACATCCGGCTGGTATTTTGCTGCGCCAGCAGTTGCTCCTCTTTGGTAATACGTAAATGCCTGTCGACTTGCTGAAGCTCGATCAGGATTTCGTTCAACTGACCGTCTTCCAGTAACGGCGTGGCACTAAGATTGACGGTGATCGATTGGCTCATCCGCTCCAGTATCAATTCTCTGTCAACCAACGGTTCGTGCTGATGTAGGCGCTGCATCAAATCGGTAAACAAGCCGTGATGTCCGATTTTAAAAAGCTTCTGGGCCGGATTGCCGAGCAAATGCTTAGCGCTATCGGCGAACAGCATTTCGCCGGCCGGATTAATGTAGGTCAGCAGTAAATCCCTGTCGAACATCAGGATGGCTTCGTTCAGGTGATCGAGGATTTTTTTGTACACGGTGTTATTGGATTCTCCTGTCGGCTACGTTTATACAGCAATATACGAGCCATATCCGGATCAAGAATGTGAGGGTAATGATCAGGTGAGTGGCCAAGTGGTGCATGGGTTCCAAGTATTGCGTTTGAGGAGTTTATCGGCCCGTTAATGTGGTCGATATTCATTAAATACCGGCGTCGCTTGCGCACCAAATACCAGCGTTTTTTGCTCTCGGGTGTCTGGGATCGAAATCGACTTTGCAACGGATAGGCAAAGACCGCTAAGCTCGAGCAGTTGAGAAGTGCAAGGTCAAATCCCTAAATAACTTGTACCCAACCATTTGTTGCGGTGATTTGCTAACCAAAACTCAGGGACGATTTGCAATTTAGCGCGGTTTTCTGCAAATCGCGGGATCTTCGATGGCTTGAAATCAGGGTGAATCCTTAACAACTGCTGTCTTCGCCGGTCTCTACATTGTTGGTGATTAGGACCCGCTAAATTCAACGAGTCTAGTGACAGTGGTGCTGAAGCTCAAGGGCAATGCTAATGTTGCCGAGTTCGTTGCGGCGAAGCGCGAACGGAAATTCCGAATTAGCCAAAAAGCACAATTTTGGTGCGTTGGTTTGGGTTATAACACTAAATGGCCGCCGTCGACGCGAAAATGCGGTAAGCCACCATCGGCTCGGGTATCTCCCTACTAAAGCTAAACAAACAGTCGCCCCACTAGCTACCTTTAGAGACGAACGCCTGGCATCGGCCGAGCTTGTTTAGTGCGTAATAGGTTGAGCAATGCACCAACGTGGTTCGTTCTGGCGATCGTTTTAATTGTGGGCCGCCCGGTCTAACAAAGCAGGTGTCAGCCGGATGTCCGCGTGGCTTCAAAGCGCGAGTGCATAATCGACAATCAGGGGTGCGTGATCGCTGAAGCGTTCGAGTTTGTAGACCGAGACCTTACTGGCGGTATTTGCCAGCGTTGGAGTGGCAATCTGGTAATCGATGCGCCAACCTACGTTTTTAGTCCAAGCTTGGCCGCGATTGCTCCACCATGTATAGCAGGACTCGGTAGCGTCGGGTTCCAAGTATCGGTGGACGTCGACCCAACCTTGCTCGCCAAGAATCTTTCCGATCCAGGCCCTTTCTTCGGGAAGGAAGCCGGAGTTCTTTTGATTGCCTCTCCAGTTTTTCAAATCGATGGCCTGATGAGCGATATTCCAGTCGCCACAGACGATAACGTGTCGCCCGCTGGCCCGAAGTTGCGCCAAATGGGGGTATAAGCGGTCCATAACGCTGAATTTGATCGCTTGGCGTTGTTCGCCGCTCGATCCCGAGGGCAAATAGAGTGAAATCACGGACAGGTTTTTGACTCGGATTTCCAGATAACGGCCTTCGCTGTCAATATCGGCGTAGCCAAGGCCGGTGATGATCGTTTCAGCGGGAAGTTTGCTGTAGATGCCAACGCCGCTGTAACCTTTTTTCTCCGCGTAATGAAAATAACCGTGATATCCGGTGGGATTCGCCATGGTTGCTGTTAGGTCGGCGGCTTGAGCCTTTAACTCCTGCAAGCATACAAAGTCGGCATTTTGCGCGTATAGCCAATCATAAAAGCCTTTGCGGTCGGCGGAGCGAATGCCGTTAAGGTTGATCGAAATGATCCGCATAAGACGTTCAAATAGTTGAAGGGTCTGTCGAAACAAAAAACCCCGCGAAGCTTTGCAACTTGCGGGGTTCTGGAAAGGTGCGGGACTGTCAGAAACAGTCCTACCTCTTACAAGCTGTAGTACATGTCCAGCTCAACAGGGTGAGTGCTCATGCGCAGACGGGTAACGTCTTGTTTTTTCAGCTCGATGTAGCCGTCGATGACGTCGTCGGTGAAAACGCCGCCCCGGGTCAGGAACTCGCGGTCGGCATCCAGTGCGGCTAATGCTTCGTCCAGAGAGAACGAGACTTGCGGAATGGCTTTTTCCTCTTCCGGCGGCAAGTCGTACAAGTCTTTATCCATCGCTTCACCTGGGTGAATTTTGTTTTGGATACCGTCAAGACCGGCCATCAACATGGCGGAGAATGCCAAGTAAGGGTTAGCGGTTGAGTCCGGGAAACGTACTTCGATACGACGACCTTTAGGGTTGTTAACGTACGGAATACGGATCGAAGCCGAACGGTTGCGAGCGGAGTAAGCCAACATAACCGGCGCTTCGAATCCTGGAACCAGACGTTTGTAACTGTTGGTTGAAGCGTTGGTGATCGCGTTCAAGGCTTTAGCGTGTTTGATGATGCCGCCGATATAATACAGCGCGGTTTCGGACAGGCCGCCGTACAGATTGCCGGTAAACAGGTTAACACCGCCTTTCGCCAGCGATTGGTGAACGTGCATGCCGCTACCGTTGTCCCCGACCAGCGGTTTCGGCATGAAGGTCGCGGTTTTGCCGTAAGCGTGGGCGATATTGGCGACCACGTATTTCAGTTCCAACACTTCGTCGGCTTTTTTAACCAGCGTGTTGAATTTAGCGCCGATTTCGCACTGACCCGCAGTCGCTACTTCATGGTGGTGGACTTCGACGGTTTGGCCCATTTCTTCCAGAACCAAACACATAGCCGAACGCATGTCTTGGAAAGAGTCGACCGGCGGAACCGGGAAGTAGCCGCCTTTGATACCAGGGCGATGGCCAATGTTGCCGTTTTCGTAGACTTTCGCCGAGTTCCAGCCGGCTTCCTCGGAGTCGATTTGATAAGAGCAGCCGCCCATGCCGGTGCTCCAACGTACGTCGTCGAAAATGAAGAATTCGTTTTCAGGACCAAACAGCGCGGTGTCTGCGATGCCGGTGGACTGCATATAGGCTTCGGCGCGTTTTGCAATCGAGCGCGGATCGCGCGCGTAACCTTGCATGTCCTTAGGTTCGATAATGTCGCAACGCAAGATCAGGGTTTTGTCGTCGAAGAAGGGGTCGATTTTAGCAGTGCTGGCGTCCGGCATCAGAATCATGTCCGATTCGTTGATGTGTTTCCAGCCCGCGATTGACGAACCGTCAAACATATTGCCTTCTTCGAAAGTGTCTTCGTCGATGGTGTGCGCAGGGAAGGTGACGTGCTGCTCTTTGCCGCGAGTGTCGCAAAAACGGAAATCGACGAATTTAACGTCGTTTTCTTGGATTAATTTGAGTACGTGATCTACTGACATCGGCCAAATTCTCCTAGTGGATAGTTATTTTGTTTGGGTTGTAAAAGGCTAGCTACGATAGCATCAAATGGTAGTAAGAGCTATAAAAATCAAAGCTTCCGAGAGGGTTGGTCTCGGAAGCTGATCTTAATATCTAATCGGTCGCAATTAGAACGTAACCACTACGTCCGCTGTGAAAAGCAACTGATTGCGGCCTTGGCCGTTGTCGAAGGCCTTTGTTTTATCGGTGAAGTCGTAGCGAATGTTTGGACGCAAGTTCAACCATTTGGCGGGTTTGTAACTCAGGCCGGCTGTAACTGCGTAGTAGCCGCTGCCTTCGTAGGTGTAATTGCCGTTGGCGTAAGGGCCGTTCGGGCATGCAAAGTTAGCTGAGCCCAAATTGCTTGAAGCGGCGTAGCAGCGGCCCGGTCCGTTAACCCGGAAACCGTTGTGGTCGCGGAACCATTCCGCGCGCAGGCCGCCGGAAAGCTTGTCATTTACGTCGTAGATCAGGTACTGGTTGATGCCGTACCACTCCGCGTCTGGTCCGGTTGCCGCGGCAACGTTGTCGGCGAAGCCGTGATCGTGCTGGATGATGTAGTGCAGTTTATCGGTGAAGTTGTGTTTGCCGACGACGCTATACATGGACCACGCCGAGCTGTTATTTTCCGCTTGATGGCCGGCTGTTGAAGTTACTGCTAGCGAGGTGCCTGCGTCGTCGCTGGTCCAAGTGACGCCACCCAGCCAAGCCCAGTTACCGAGTCCTCTATCGAAATTACCGTCCCAGCCACCGGTCTGGCTGCCGGTGACCGCGCCACCGGATACGCTCCAATTACTGTTGATGGCATAGCTAGCCAACACGCCGGTGTGGGTGAACGGTTCGCCATATTGCATCGTGTAAGGCTTGGTGACGAAAAAGTTGTCCGGTGATGTGACCACTTCATAACCGATGATGGTGTAAAAGTGACCGATTTTCACATCAACGCCGTTACCGAATGGCAGGTTCAATTCCGCATAGGCTTGCGGCAGGGCAATGCTATAAAAGCGCTCGCCGCGTTCGGTGAGATACAGGTCCCAATTGCCGCGGTTGTCCGCGGCGGCAGTGCCGTACGCTTGCGTAAAAATGGCATCGGTGCCGTACATGAAGTCCACTCTGCCGCCGATATCGAAGCTGTCGCCGCTTACGGTGACTGCTTTTTGCAGATAAAGATACAGTTGATTCAGTTGAACTTCGCCGGTACGGTCGTTAAACGTGACCGGACCGTTGAAGCCGTCGCCATGGCTGCCGCTCATGTTTGCGCCGACACTGGTTTCCAGCCAACCGCCGATTTTCAGATTGTGATCTTTCATGAATTTAGCTTCATTCGGGTCTATGCCCGCGGCTCCGAGCAGGCCGGAGGCTTCCGTCCAGCTCTCGGCGCCGGCCGAAGCGCTGCATAGCGCCAAAATGCCAGCAACGTAAGTTCGGCGAGATTGGAAGTGGTGTTTCATGATGGTATTCCCCTTTTCTAGTTGGTACTCGAAAGTTTATTAAGCAGTTTTTAGGCCAAGTCTCATGCTTTGGAAATCAAGGAGATAGCGGGCGTTGGCCAGGTATTTTTGAGTGGATTTGGTGCAAAAATCGTTGTTTGCACTGTCGTGGTGCTTGGGTGGTCGCGATAGCGGTCCTGCAAGCTAATGCTTAGTTTAGCGCCACTTAGCGTGTTTGCTTAACATTTTTAGTGAGCATTTGTTTGGAAATGGTGCGCTACATTAACCTTCGCACCATCTGGGTGCGATTCTCTGAGGGATTTTAATGTTTTAAGCAAATTATGCTTAAAAAACATGGATATAAATACTGGCATGTATTCTGCTTTGGCTGAGTTGGGAATTTACTAACTCAAGCAACGAGGTGTTGAACTATGAAACTGATAACAGCGGTTGTAAAACCGTTCAAGCTCGATGACGTGCGGGAAGCGTTATCGGATATCGGCGTTTCCGGTGTGACGGTAACCGAGGTTAAGGGATTCGGCAGGCAAAAAGGCCACACCGAACTGTATCGCGGCGCTGAATACGTCGTGGATTTTCTGCCCAAGGCCAAAATCGAGGTGGCAGTGGCCGACGCGTTGCTGGATCAGGCGGTGGAAGCCATCGTAAAAGTCGCCAATACCGGAAAGATCGGCGACGGCAAGATTTTCGTGACTAATTTGGAGCAGGTCGTCCGGATCAGAACCGGCGAATCCGGCGAAGAAGCACTTTAAACCTAGACCATGGGGACTAAGCAAATGAGATATGTAGCAGGCATGGCGCTGTTGGCGCTGTTGGGCTTCTCGGGGATCGCCGGCGCGGAAGAAGCGGCGGCACCGGCCGTTCAAGCCACCGTGAACAAGGGCGATACTGCCTGGATGATCGTTGCCACGGTATTGGTCGCGTTGATGGTCATTCCCGGTTTGGCATTGTTTTACGGCGGCATGGTGCGAGCCAAAAATATGTTGTCGATTCTGATGCAAGTGTTCGTGATCTTTTCGTTATCGGCCATTTTGTGGGCGGTTTACGGGTATAGCGTGGCGTTTACCGAAGGCAACGCGTTTTTTGGCGGTTTCAGCAAGGCCTTTCTGTCCGGTATCACGCCGGATTCGATGGCGGCGACCTTTAGCAAGGGCGTGTACGTGCCGGAATACATTTATGTCGCTTTTCAGCTGACCTTTTCGGCGATTACTCCGGCGCTAATAATCGGCGCCTTCGCCGAGCGCGTGAAGTTCTCGGCGGTGCTGTTGTTTACGGTAATCTGGTTCAGCATTTGTTATTTACCGATGGCGCACATGGTTTGGTACTGGGCCGGTCCGGACGCATATACAGACGCGACCGCAGCCGAAGCAGCGGGAGCAACGGCCGGTTTCTTGTTCCAAAAAGGCGCGCTGGACTTCGCAGGCGGCACCGTTGTGCATATCAACGCCGGCATGGCCGGTTTGGTCGGCTGTCTGCTGATCGGCAAACGCATCGGCTATGGCAAGGAATTCATCGCGCCGCATAGCGTAACGATGAACATGATCGGCGCTTCGTTGCTGTGGATCGGTTGGTTCGGTTTCAACGCCGGTTCCAACTTGGAAGCCAACGGTCTGGCCGCATTGGTTTTCGTTAACACGCTGCTGGCTGCCGCGGCCGCGACCTTGTCCTGGATGGTCATGGAATGGCTGGTGCGCGGCAAGCCCAGCATGTTGGGCGCGACTTCGGGTGCGGTTGCCGGTCTGGTTGCCATTACCCCGGCTTGCGGTTGGGCGGGGCCGATGGGCTCCATCGCGCTGGGCTTCGTCGTCGGTGCGGTGTGCTTCTGGTCGGTGACTCGCTTGAAACATGCGCTGAACTATGACGACTCGTTGGACGCCTTCGGCGTACACGGTGTTGGCGGCATCGTCGGCGCCTTGGGGACCGGCATTGTCGCCAGCCCGGCACTGGGCGGTACCGGCGTGTGGGATTATGTCGCCAACGCGGTAGCGGAATACGACATGTTGACGCAAGTCACCAGCCAAGCCTGGGGCGTGGGTGTCGCGATTGTCTGGTCCGGCATTGCATCGTTCGTGGCATTCAAAATCGCCGACGTGGCGGTGGGTCTGCGCGTCAACGAAGCGACCGAGCGCGAAGGTTTGGACGTGACCGAGCACGGCGAAACGGCTTATCACATTTAAGCTATCGAGATTGCTGATTATCAAGGAAAAAACGGACCGTCGGTCAGGGCGGTCCGTTTTTGCTATCATTAAAAGCACCTTTCCGGTGCTTGAGCCGGTAAATTGTAGGTTAGCCTGGAATTATTTATGATTGGCGGTAGCCTTCCGACACAGCAAATTATTCATTCGAATTTGGGGATAGCATGAAACTCATTACAGCGATTATCAAACCGTTCAAACTGGACGACGTCAGGGAAGCCTTGTCCGAGATCGGCGTGGCCGGCGTGACCGCCACCGAGGTCAAAGGTTTTGGACGGCAAAAAGGCCACACCGAGCTTTATCGGGGTGCCGAATATGTGGTTGATTTCTTGCCCAAAGTGAAGCTGGAGATAGCCGTGGCCGACAATGTGGTCGACCGGGCCGTCGAGGCGATCGTCAAAGCCGCCAACACCGGAAAAATCGGCGACGGCAAGATCTTCGTCAGCAGTCTCGAACAAATTATCCGAATCAGAACCGGAGAAACCGGGGAAGACGCGATTTAGATTTTCCCAGCGGGTTTTATTGCTGGGCGAACATTTCAATCGCCCTGGTTCGCGAAGACGATTCGCGGGCCAGGGCGATTTTGTCGTTTCTGGTTCTCCAAAAATTGACCTAGCAAAAATTCAACAAAAATGACAATAACAAAAAGAGTCTTCGCACTCACAGCACCGTTGTTCATCTGGCCCGCCGCCGCGTGCGCGGAGGGCATCAATCAAGCCAACACCGCCTGGGTGCTTACATCCACCGCTCTGGTGTTGTTCATGACGATACCCGGCTTGTCGCTATTTTACGGCGGCTTGGTCCGTAGCAAAAACGTGCTATCGGTTTTGATGCAGTGTTTTGCAATTACTTGTCTGGTGTCGTTGTTATGGTTGGCAGGCGTGTACAGTCTGGTATTCGCCGACGGCGGCGACTGGCAACCGTGGCTGGGTGGCACGAGCAAATTGTTCCTGCCGGACATGGGTATCGCTAATTTGATCGGCGATATTCCGGAAACCGTGTATTTCATGTTTCAAATGACCTTCGCGATTATCACGCCGGCCTTGATCGTCGGCGCGTTCGCCGAACGGATGAAGTTTTCGGCGATGCTCTGGTTCAGCGCTTTATGGCTGATCGTCGTCTATATGCCGATTTGCCATTGGATGTGGGGTAACGGCTGGCTGGCCGCGCTGGGTGCCAAGGACTTCGCCGGCGGGATCGTGATTCACGTCAACGCCGGCGTGGCGTCCCTGGTCTCGGCCTTGGTTATCGGCAACCGGAAAGGTTTTCCGACCGTGGCCATGCCGCCGCATAACATGACGATGGTCGTCACCGGCGCCGGCATGCTGTGGTTCGGCTGGTTTGGCTTCAACGGCGGCAGCGCCCTGAAGGCCGACGGTAGCGCCGGCATGGCGATCGCGGTGACTCATATCGCCGCCGCCGCCGGTTCGCTGACCTGGATGACCATCGAATGGCGCCGCTTCGGCAAACCCAGTGTGTTGGGCATCGTCACCGGCATGGTGGCCGGTTTAGGCACCATTACGCCGGCTTCGGGTTTTGTCGGTCCGATCGGCGGTCTGGTCATCGGCATTGTTGCCGGTATCGTTTGCTTTTATGCGACGCAATACGTCAAGCGTGGCTTGAAAATCGACGATTCGCTGGACGTGTTTCCGGTGCATGGCGTCGGCGGCTGCGTCGGCTCCATTTTGACCGGTGTGTTCGCGGCGGAAAGTTTCGGCGGCTTGGGGCTGAACGGTGTCAGCATCGCCGAGCAAGTCGGCGTGCAAGCGCTGGCGGTGTTGGTGACCATCGTTTGGAGCGCCGCGTTCAGCTATCTGGTTTTGAAGCTGCTCGACAAAACCATCGGATTGCGGGTCAGCGAAGACGAAGAAGTCGAAGGTCTCGACATCGCGCTGCACGAAGAAACCGGTTACCACAATCTATAACTACGCCAGCGTTTGCCGGCTCGAGCGGGCGGAGACCGACTCCGCCCGTTTTCATCAACCTCAGTGGAAATTCATGCCTATCCCACTTTCCGAACTGGAAACCATCGTGCGCGCCGCCGGCGCGATTGCGATGACTTATTTCAACGATCTGGACCAATTGGCCGTCAGCAAAAAAAGCGCACGCGATCTGGTCACCGAGGCCGATGTCGCGGTCGAACATTATCTGAAACAGGCCTTGACCGAAAAATGGCCGGAATACGGCTTCTGGGGCGAGGAGAGCGGCCAAACCGCCAACCAAAACCAGCGCTGGATCGTCGATCCGATCGACGGTACCCATTCGTTTTCGAAAGGCCAGTATTTTTGGGGCGTCAGCGTGGCCTTGGAAATTGCCGGCGAATTGGTAGTCGGCGCGGTGTACGGCCCGGCTCTGGACGACTACTACTGCGCGGCTAAAGGCCAAGGTGCCTGGAAAAACGGCAAGCCGATCCGGGTGTCCGACGAGACCAGTCTGGCCGCCAGCATGGTGTCGACCGGCTTCGCCTGTTTGCGCCAGTATTTGCCGGACAACAACCTGCCTCGCTTCTGCCGCATCGCCCAGGCGACCACCGGCCAGCGTCGAATGGGTTCGGCGGCATTGGATTTATGCACGGTGGCCGACGGTCAGGTCGATGCGTTCTGGGAACAGGAATTGAATTTGTACGACGTGGCTGGCGGGGCATTGGTCGTTCTAGAAGCCGGCGGCACGCTGACCGATTTTCAGGGCAATCCCGGCGTGTTTCCCAAGCAGATATTGGCCACGAACGGCAAAATTCTCGATCAGCTTTTGCCGTTGATGTAATGGCTGACGACACTAACTCCTGTTTTTTGACGGTGCTTGGCGATGACTAAACCGGCGGCGGTGATTTTCGACGGCACGCCGCTGAGCATCGAGGCCGTGATCGGTATAGCGCGCGGCACGGCCGCCGCAGTGCTGAGCGAGGCGGCGGAATTTATCGCCCGCATCGATCGCGGCGCCGGTTTCGTCGATACCTTGCTGACCGAGGAAGGTTGCGTCTACGGCGTCACCACCGGCTACGGCGATTCGTGTACCGTCGCGGTGCCGGTCGAATTGGTCGGACAACTGCCGGTGCGTTTGTACCGCTTTCACGGTTGCGGTTTGGGCGAGGATTTCGATCCGGAGCAAACCCGCGCCATTTTGGTCGCCCGCCTGACCAGTTTGGCGCGGGGCTACTCCGGCGTTCGCTATCGGTTATTGCAACACCTGACTTTATTGCTGCGCCGCGACATTCTGCCGTTGATCCCGCAAGAAGGTTCGGTCGGCGCCAGCGGCGATCTGACGCCGCTGTCCTATCTGGCCGCCGTGCTGGCCGGCGAGCGCGACGTGCTGTACCAACATCGGCGCCGGCCGGTTGCCGAGGTCTACGCGGAACTGGGCATTGCACCGCTGACCTTCCAGCCCAAGGAAGCCTTGGCGATCATGAACGGCACGGCGGCGATGACCGGTCTGGCCTGTCTGGCTTTCGGCCGCGCCGAATATCTGTCCCGGCTGGCCGCGCGCATCACCAGCCTGGCGGTCACCGCAATACAAGGCAACGCCTACCATTTCGACGCCAAATTGTTCCAACTCAAGCCGCATCCCGGTCAGGCCAAGGTCGCGGCGCGGATTCGCACCGATTTGCAATGGCATGCCGAAATGCCGCGCAACGACAGCCGCTTGCAGGATCGCTATTCGCTACGCTGTGCGCCGCATGTGATTGGGGTGTTGGAAGACGCCTTGCCTTGGTTGCGGCAAATGATAGAAACCGAGCTGAACAGCGCCAACGATAATCCGCTGATTGATGCCGACGACGAGCACGTGTTGCACGGCGGGCATTTTTACGGCGGCCATATCGCGTTGGCGATGGACACCTTGAAAACCGCCGTCGCCAACATCGCCGATTTGCTGGACAGGCAATTGGCGCAACTGGTCGATCCCAAATTCAATCACGGCCTGCCGGCCAATCTGGCGGGCGAGGCCGGTGAACGGGCGCCGCTCAATCACGGTTTCAAGGCCGTGCAAATCGCCGCGTCGGCCTGGACTGCCGAAGCCTTGAAATTGACGATGCCGGCCAGCGTGTTCTCCCGATCCACCGAATGCCATAACCAGGACAAGGTCAGCATGGGCACGATTGCCGCCCGCGACTGCTTGCGCATCGTGGAATTGACCGAGCAGGTGGCGGCGGCGGCATTGCTGGCCAGCGTGCAAGCCGTGGAATTGCGCGGCGGCGCGCTGTTGTCCGAGCCGTTGAGCGACACCTGCGCCGATCTGCGCCGTCTGGTCGCGCCGCTGACCGAGGACCGGGCCTTGGACGGCGAATTGCGGGCCTGTCTCGACGCGATACGCAGCCAGCGCTGGTCTTTATATGACTAAGTCCGTGCTGGAAGCCGAAGTCGCCATCGATATCCCGTTTCACGATGTCGACATGATGGCCGTGGCCTGGCACGGCCACTATTGCAAATATTTCGAAGTGGCGCGCTGCGCGCTGTTGGACAAGATAGCCTACAACTATCCGCAAATGCGGGACTCCGGCTTCGCCTGGCCGCTGGTGGATATACGCATCCGCTACGTCAAACCGGCCCGCTTTGGTCAGAGGGTGCTGGTCAGAGCCCGTTTGAGCGAATGGGAGCACCGCTTGAAAATTGATTACCTGATCCTCGACCAGGCCAGCGGTGATCGCTTGACCAAGGGCTGTAGCGTGCAGGTGGCCGTCGATTTAAACAGCGGCGAGCTGTGTTGGCAATCGCCGCCGGTGCTGCTCGCCAAATTGGGCTTGGTGTCGCCGTGTTCCGACTGAGCCTGGTAATGCTGATGTTGCTCGTGCCGCCGGCATGGGCCGACGACGTGTTGGACCAAGTCCGGGCGATACTGCAACCCGAGCCGATCGCGGTCGGCCATTTTCGGCAAACCAAGCAACTGGCCTTCCTGCAACAACCTTTGGTGTCGGAAGGCGAATTCGTTTACGCCCAAAGCGGCGGCGTGATCTGGAATACCGTCAGCCCGGTCGCCTCGACGGTATTGATCGGCGGAGACCGGATGATTTCCGAGCAGGGCGAGCAAGCCCTGCCGCCCAGTTTCGGCCAATTGATACCGGCACTGTTGGGCGGCGACTTCGCTCGATTGCGGGCGGACTTCGAGATTCAAGGCAGCGTCCAGGCCCGGAGTTGGCGCTTGCAGTTCCTACCCAAGGACCCGCTGCTCGCCAAGATCGTCGCCGAACTGGTACTGTCCGGCGATAGCGACTTGCGCGGCTTCGATATACTGGAAAGCGGCGGCAACCGCTCCAGTACCGTCTTCGAACACATCAGCCATCCGGCCCAACTGACCCCGGCACAGGCGGCCGAATTTGAACGTTTATCGCCCTAGGCTGTATGCGCTGATTTGGTGTCTGGCGATGAGCGCGCTGGCCTGGCAGGCGGCGCGCGACTGGTCGCGGGATTGGCTGGAAACCGGTTTCATGGCCTTGCTGCCGGTCGCGGAACAACGCCCGGACGTGGCCGAGGCCATTGCCGCGCGGAATCGGCAAATCCAAGGCAAGCTGATTTGGCTGGTCGGCGCGACCAGCGCCGATCAAGCCGTCGCCGCGATCCGGCAAGTCCACGGCGAGCTGACGACCAGCGGCTTATTCGCTAGTCTGCCGTTGGAACGCACGGCGGACGTCGCGGCGCCGGCCTATCGGCGTTGGTTTGACTATCGCTATCAGTTATTGGACGACGCCACCCGGCAAACCCTCAGCCAAGATCCTGCCAAAATCGCCGCCGAAAATCTGTCCTGGCTGTACAGTCCGGTCGGCCAATTGCAGACCGCCGGCTTGGAACGCGATCCCTGGCTACTGTTCAACCGCTATCTGCGAGCCCGGCAGCCGTTGGCGGCCAGCCTGCACCAAGGCGTACCGCTGATCAAGCGCGACGGCCGCTACTGGGCCCTGCTGATGGGCGAATGGCCCGACAGCGACCTGAAACTGGATAAACTGGACACCTTGTTGGCTCTCAACCAGCGTCTGACCGGGCAAGTCGCCGAGCAGGGCGGGGAGTTGCTGGCGACCGGCATGCCGTTGTTTACCGCCCATGGCTCGCATAGCGCTCAGCAGGAGATGTCGCTGATCGGCGGCGGATCGACGTTAGGCTTAGTGATCTTGCTCTGGGCCGCATTCCGCGGACTACGGCCCTTGCTGCTGTCTTGCCTGGCGGTCGCCGCCGGCTTGTTCGCGGCCTGGGTATTGAGCCTGCAACTGTTCGGCAAGCTGCATATTCTGACGCTGGTGTTCGGTTCCAGCCTGGTCGGGGTCGTTGTCGATTATGCGCTGCATTTTTTTTGCGACGGCATGGGCTTGCCGGATTGGACGCCGCGCCAGGGCTTGGCCTATGTGCTGCCCGGCATCGGCTTCGGCCTGTTGACCAGCTTGCTGGGCTACGCCGGTTTGGGCTGGTCGCCGTTTCCGGGCTTGCGAGAAATCGCCGCGTTTTCGGCGATCGGTTTGATCGTGTCGTGGCTGACTGTCGTCGCGGTGTTTCCGTGCTTGCTGGGTGGCTTTCGCATGCCGCATCGGCCGGCCGTGTTACGGTTGACCCGTTATTGGCAGCAAATCTGGCCGGGTTGGCTTAACCGCCATCGAGTCGCGCTGGCGCTAGGCCTGGCGATCTTGCTGGTCGGCGGCTTGTCCCAATTACAGCCCAAGGACGACGTGCGCCTGTTGCAATCGGCTCCGACCAGTTTGCTGGCCGCCGACGCCAAACTCAAGCAAGTGCTGGCGATCGGCCACGACAGTCAGTTTTTTCTGGTCAGTGGCGCCGATCAAACAGAATGGCTCGCCAACGAACGTCGGCTGCTGGCCGGTTTAAACGGCATTCGCGGGCAGGGCGGATTGGCGGGCTACGACGCACTGAGCGCGGCTTGGCCCGATCCGGAGCGGCAGCGCGCCGATTACCGCTTGCTGCAAACCACGCTGTACGACACCGTCAGATTGAAAACCTATATGACGGGCTTGGGCTTCAGCACCCAAGCCGCCGCCGAGGAAGCCCGCCAATTCGTCGCCGCCGAGGCAAGGGTCTTGCCGCTGGCAGATTGGCTGGCCGCCGCCGATCCCGGTCAGCGCGGCCTGTGGCTGGGTTGCGATGTTGGTGCCTGCCGTAGCGTGGTGGCATTGAGCGGCGTTGCCGATCTGGCCGGCCTCGCCGCGCTGCAAAACCTGCCAGGGGTGGCCTGGGTGGATCAGGCCGGGCAAATGTCGGCGCTATTCGCCCGCTACCGCGCGATGGTCACCGGCTTGTTGTTGGGCGTGTGCGGCCTGTTGCTGGCCGCGCTGGTCTTTAAATTGGGCTGGCGCAGCGGTTTGCAGGTCATGGCTGTGCCGGCCGTCGCAATGGCGATGGCCTTGGCGATATTGGGTTGGCGCGGCGAATTGTTTACCTTGTTCAACCTGTTCGCGCTGATGTTGGTGCTGGAAGTCGGCGTCGATTATGCGGTGTTCTTTCATCTGGCCGGCAGCGAACGGCGCGACTCGACCGGACTCGCCGTCACGCTGTCCGCCTTCAGCACCTTGCTGGCCTACGGACTCCTGGCGCTCAGCTCGACCGCCATCGTCCACGCCTTTGGCCTGACCCTGGCGGTCGGCATCACCACCGCATTTTTACTGGCGCCGCTGGTTGGTTTCAGCGCGCGGCCGCGCCGGGCTTAACGGTTTGGGTTCGGCCGATTTTGTCGATGGAATCAGCTGACGAGTCGAAAGAGTGCTGGGACTCCGCGCGACAGTCTTTGACGATCGGTCAAATACGAGCGGGTTTGGCTGCACGCCTAGATTCCGTCGCCCAAGTCGGCGCTTCAATCATGGAATATATCGATAGAGCAACCACGAACGGCCGCATTCCCGACTGAAACTAAAAACTCGGCGTCAGGCATATAACGACGGATTGCCAACTCTAGTTAGCCGTCTGAACCATAACCGGGGTTTCACTTTAAATCGTCGATTTTCTGTTCAAATCAATGGCGTTACTTTTAGCTGCCGGTAAGGGTTACTAAGATGCCCATGCCGAATCGATTTCTCGCGAGCTGCCGCTTCGTTAATCTTATCGAGCGGCGATTCGACTTCGTTTGTTTTAATTGGAAACATATGTTGATACCGGTTGAAAATTGACTATGTAGATCGGTAAATTCCGGCTGAAAATGGGCCACAGGCTATTAGCCTGTCCTGTCCAAACATCAGACAGGTGCTTAGAGGGTGGCAACCATGATCTTTTACGCCAAAATCAGGCGGATGGTTTTCCGCGACCAGTTGTCCATCATTGAGATTGCCAGAGATGCACGAGTCTGTTCCGCAATGCCAAAAAATGCCTGAGAATGGCGAATGGTGCCGAGCTGACTTATTAACGCCGTGCCATGCCGGCACCGAGAAACAGGGCAACGGAGTTCATCGTTGACGGGGTGCCGACCCCTAGACCGGTGTAGCCAACGCAAATTGACAAATACAGTCTGCTATCCAACGGATTTGGCGCTATATCGTGAACGCGGCGCCAAGCTTATTTTCGCGGCGTGCGGGAAAGGTTACGCCGCAATGCCGGCATCGTGGTCGCTGGGGAAGGCGTTTTTAGTCGCTGGAAATTGGATACTAAGGCTATCAATAGGGAAACGTTTCCCCATTCAGGCATAAAAAAACCGGCCGTGAAGCCGGTTTAGTATAGCGCAAGCCATTGAATTATGGCGGAGAGCTAGGGATTCGAACCCCAGGAGGGGTATAAGCCCTCAACGGTTTTCAAGACCGCCGCTTTCGACCGCTCAGCCAGCTCTCCATGAGCCGCGTATTTAACCAGAAGTTTTTTTCGAAATCTAGTATTTTTTGCGGCTTGATGACGATACGGACTCGAATCGCGGTGGCGGAATTTTCTAAGTGTTTGTTGGTAATTGCAAAATCGGCGCGGATGTTGGCGGCTTTGGCGGTCCGGGCCGGCTTCGAGGTGGTCGCCGTCGATTGCTTTGCCGATGACGATACCCGGCAAATCGCAAATCAAACTTATCGGGTGCGTTCATTGGCCTGGGACGACATCAAGCTCGCGGTAATTAACGCCCGTGGGCGCTTCCGGATTGCCGACGTCTTGTACGGGAGCGGCTTTGAAACGCATCCGGATAGTTTGATGAAGCTGGCGCGGGATTGGCGATTGCTCGGCAACCAGGCCGATACTTTTTGCCGGTTGCAGGATAAACGGGATTTTTTTGCGTTGCTGACGCGACTGGCGATACCTTATCCTCAGGTTGTTTTCCAGGCGCCGACCGAGGCGGGCGAATGGTTGCGCAAGCCTTGGCGAGGCGAGGGCGGTTTGGGCGTCGCCAGATTGATGGAGTCGGAGCGGCGGGATGCGAGCGGCGAGGGGTATTGGCAACGTTACGTCGACGGCATCGCGATGTCGGCGTTGTTCGTTGCCAATGGCGAGTCGGCGCTGGTGGTGGGATGGAATCGGCAATGGCGGGCGAATTTAGGTCCGGACTTTGAATTTGTGTTTGCCGGTGTCGTCGGCTCGGTGCCGATACCGAGTCAGGTGGCGCAAGCCTTGCGAACAGTCGTGGCCCAATTAACGGCTGAATACGGTTTGCGCGGTCTGAACAGCCTGGATTTTATGCGGGTGCCCGACGGTTTTCAGGTATTGGAGCTAAATGCCCGCGTGTCGGCCAGCGCTCAGCTTTACGGCGACGATTTGTTGGTGTCGCATCTGCGCGGAAGTCGCGGGTTGCCGCTGGATACCGTTGCTTCGGCACCGATGTCGAGAGCGATGCGTAACGTGTTCGCTGACCGGAATCTGCGTATTGCCGACAATTTCTGCTGGCCGGACTGGGTCGCGGACAGGCCGCCGGGCGGCGCTTTTATTGGCGCGGGCCAGCCGATATGCAGTATTATGGCCGCCGGTAAAAATTCGGGCCTGGCGATGCTGCAATTACGCCGCCGGTTACATATTCTCGGAACATTATTGGAAACAGGTCGTTAATCTCATGCAATATCAGGCAAGCGTCAATAAACTCACCCAGCCCTTGGTTCAAACGTTGTTGGATAACGCCGACAAACTGCGCTTGGGCGTCGAGCGCTTGGAAAACGGTTGCACGATCATCGACGCCGGCATCAATGTGCCCGGCGGCTTGGAAGCCGGACGAATCATCACCGAGATCTGCATGGGCGGCATGGGTACCGCGACGATCTCGCAGAGTTCCTATACCGCGCACTGGCCACTGACGATCAATGTTCACGCCACCAATCCGGTGTTGTCCTGTCTGGGTAGCCAGTATGCGGGATGGAGTTTGTCGCACGGCAAGTATTACGCTTTAGGCTCCGGCCCGGCGCGGGCGCTTGCCACCAAGATCAAGGACGGCGTGGTCGAACCGGTCGAAGAACTGTACAAAGAGCTGGAATATCGGGATGCCGCCGAGCGCGCGGTTCTGGTAATCGAAAACGATGCGGTCCCACCGCTCGAAATCGTCGAGAAGGTTGCAGCCGCGTGCGGTCTGGCGCCGTCAGCCTTGACCATCATTGTCACGCCGACCAGTAGTCTGGCCGGCGGTGTGCAAGTTGTCGGCCGGGTTTTGGAAGTGGCGATGCACAAGGCTCATGCCTTGCACTTCCCACTGGAAAACATCGTCGACGGTTCCGGTAGCGCGCCGATTTGCCCGCCGCATCCGAATTTCGTCAAAGCGATGGGACGTACCAACGATGCGATTTTGTTTGCCGGTCAAGTCCATTTGTTCGTCAAAGGTAGTGACGAAGCCGCCGAAAAACTGGCTAAAGAGTTGCCCAGTTCCACGTCGAAAGATTACGGCAAACCGTTTGCCGAGATTTTCAAGGCTTACGAATACGATTTTTTCAAAATCGACGCGATGTTGTTCAGTCCGGCCAGCGTGATCGTCACGGCGGTCGACTCCGGCAAAAGTTTCCGGGCCGGCCAACTGGATAACGCGCTGTTGGACCTGTCTTTCGGCTTCTAAGCGTTTTTCCTTTCGTTCTACCAACGCGGCTTCTAGCCGCGTTTCCGTTTTTTACGTCCTTAAATTATTTTGCATCGAATCGCGATTATCACTGACGACCCCGGCTGGCATGGCAAGCAATTGACCCACGCTTTCGCCGGTCTGGGCTATTCCGCCGACTTCGTGTCACTCACGGCATGCAGTTTCCAATTGACCAACTCGGGTCTGCCGATCGCGTTGCCCGGCTACCCTGATCGCTTGCCGCGCGCGGTGTTCGTGCGCGGCGTGCCGGGCGGTTCGCTGGAAGAAGTGGTGTTTTACCTGGATATCTTGCACGCGCTGAAAATTGCCGGCGTGCCGGTGTACAACGACGCCGGGGCGGTCGAACGTAGCGTCGACAAAGGCATGACCAGCTTTTTACTACAACAGGCCGGTCTGCCTACCGCCACCACCTGGGTGACTCGCGACCGCGAACAGGCGCTGGCGGTTGCGGAACAGGAGTTGCGCGACGGTCATTTTCTGATCAGCAAGCCCTTGTTCGGTTCGCAAGGCGAGGGCATTCGCCGCATCGAAAAATCCACCGACTTGTTGTGGTTGACCGGCAGTGGCGGCATTTATTATCTGCAACGTTTTATCGAGTGTGACGGCGACGGTTACTCGGATATTCGGGTCTTTGTCGTCAACGGTCGTGCGGTAGCCGGCATGCGGCGGCGCGGGATTTCCTGGTTGAACAACGTGGCGCGGGGCGCTACCTGCGAATGCATCGAATTGGACGAGGCTTTGGCGGCCTTGGCGGTCGCGGCGACCGAAACTCTCCGCATGGACTACGCCGGTGTCGATATCATTCACGACGCCGAGGGTTGTTACCGAGTGATAGAAGTCAATAGCGTACCGGCTTGGAAGGGTTTGCAAAGCGTCTGCGATATCGATGTCGCCGCTTGTTTGGCCAGCGATTTGGTTGAACGTTATTTGCATTGAGATGGCCGTTATCGATCGCCAGTCTTTGATGGAGGCTTATAGCCAAGCCTGCGAGATCGAATTGCAGGCATTCAAGCCGGGTAACGTCAGCATTTACAGTTCCGCGCACGATATGACGGTCGACGACTTTCGGATTAGCGCCCAAGTCAGCCGGGCGCCGATCACGAATCCAGACTTCAGCTTGGGCGAAAAAATCTATCACGCGGTCGCCGCGACCCGTCAGGCTGTCAATTGCAACACCAATTTGGGGATTATTTTGCTATGCGCGCCGGTGTTGCAGGCCACGGCCGGCTTGGCGGCCGGCGACTCTTTGCGCGCCGCGCTGTCTCGAGTATTGGAAAACACCACGAAATCCGACGCGGAGTGGGTGTTTCGGGCTATCGAGCTGGCTGCGCCGGGCGGATTGGGGACATCGGATGCCCACGATGTTCGCGACGCGCCGAATGTGACCCTGTTGGAAGCAATGGACTACGCCGCCGAGCGCGATTTAATCGCCGCGCAATACGTTAATCGGTTTAAAGACGTTTTTGATTTTTCGGTTTTACGATATAATCGTGCTTTCGTTTTGTCTGGCGATTTCGGCTGGTCGGCGTTGGCGGTGTATGCTGCGATATTGGCCCGGTTTCCCGATAGTCATGTCGAGCGAAAGTATGGACAGCAATACACAGAGTGGATTAAGGGGGAAATGGTCGAGCTCGAAAGAGCTTTGCAGGCAGCCTTCGCGCCTGACAAGTTGATGCCGGTTCTATATGAATTGGATAAAACTTTCAAGGCAAAAAAATCAACCCAGGCACGACCGCGGACCTGACGGTCGCAACCGTGCTCGTGGTGCTTCTGGAACAATTGGTTAGCGGTACAAGCGGCTAACCGTTGATAGACGGACCTAGACCGAAACGACAATTTAAGGACATAACAGTGTCTATTTTTTGGTTCAATCTTATCTTAAGGGGATAAATTTAAAATGGCTAAAATCAATAACTTACGCGTTGGTGAATCTTTGGTTGGCGAAGGCAACGAAATTGCCCACATCGACTTGATCATCGGCCCACGCGGTTCCGCGGCTGAAACTGCTTTTGCAAACGCTCTGACCAACAACAAAGACGGTTTCTCTACTCTGTTGGCGGTTGTCGCTCCTAACCTGATGGTTAAACCAGCGACCATCTTGTTCAACAAAGTGACCATCAAAGGTTCTAAACAAGCCGTTCAAATGTTCGGACCTGCTCAACGCGCTGTTGCAATGGCTGTTGCCGACTCTGTTGAAGACGGTACTATCCCTGCTGACGAAGCTGATGACTTGTTCATTTCTGTTGGCGTATTCATCCACTGGTTGGCTGAAGACGACGCAAAAATCGAAGAATTCAACTACAAAGCGACTAAAGAAGCGATTGAGCGCGCTGTTGCCGGCACTCCGACTGCAAAAGAAGTCGTCGCTGCCAAATCTGGTGCAAAACACCCATTTGCTGCTAACAACGTTTAAGTTTAAGACGCGAAGGTTGTTAAAAATACCCCGGCTTGCCGGGGTATTTTTTTGTCTAAAGGTTTTCCAGGTCCTTGCCGGTGAGCGCACCGTTATGTAAGGCGCTGGCTACCAATGCGGCGCGCACGCCGATTTCGGCCAGCCGGCGCAAATCGTCGCGGTTACGCACGCCGCCGGCGGCCACGAAGCACCGGTTCGGATGGCGGATCTGCAATTCGCTTAACAAAGCGCAGTCGGGACCGCCATGACCACCGACCTTATCCAAGGTCATCGCTATGACGGTTTCCGGCCAGTAGTTCGTAAACCTCTGCCAGCCAGGGTCGCCCAGCGCGCGCTGGTGTTTGAAATCCAAGGATAGAATGGCCGAGCCGCCGGACAAATCGAAGGCTTGGCTTTGCGATTCGGTACCGACCACCGGCCGCAGATTTCCGCGAGACGGAATGGCGACGGCCGGGCCGCCGTCGTCGATCCAGAACGTCAGATCCGGGAAGGTTTCGGCTAGCTTTAGAATCTCGCGGCTGTGGCTGCCGCGAGCCTCGATGGCGTCTAGGTCCGCGATGTAAAAGGTCGTAAAGGCATGCAGATTTAGAAATGCCTCGACCACGGCGATCGGCTCGCTGGCTTCGCAGATCGACGATTGCGGATGTACAGGCCGATAGCGGCTACGGTCGCCGCCGGCAGCCAACACTACTTCGCCGTCCTTTAAATCGATTACCGGAATAACCTGCATCGCACCGACCATGAAAATTTTGGTGTTCGAATATATCACCGGCGGCGGTTTTGCCGGTCAGTCTTTGCCGGCCGGCTTGGCGGCCGAGGGCGGGCAGATGTTACAGGCATTACTGCACGAACTGAAGGCCTTGCCCGGTATTGAGTTGACGGTGATGCTCGATAGCCGCTGCCAACCCTCCAATGTATTGACCGAAGCGGAGGTCGTGCGCGTTAACCATCCGGACATCCGCACCATTCTGCCCAAGCTGTTGAATGCCACGGATTGCTTTTGGCCGATCGCGCCGGAGACCGACGGCATTCTGCATACCCTCGCCGAGATCGCCGCCGCCAACCGGACTCCGACCCTGTTGTCCGACCCCGCCACGCTGGCGGTTTGCGCGGATAAGCTGGCGAGCTACCGAGTGTTTTGCACGCTAGGCTTACCGGCCGTGCCGACCCGAAGCCTCGTCGACGATTTCGCCGATTGGCGCGGACGCTTGGTGGTCAAGCCCGTCGATGGCGTTGGTTGCGAGGGCGCTCGGTTACTGACTACCGAGCAATTTTCCGATTGGCGCAATCGCTGCTCCGATCCGATGCGTTATGTGGTCCAGCCCTATTGCGAAGGTAGACCTTCCAGCTTGTCCGCGTTGTTTGCCGGCGGGCGAGCGTGGTTGCTGAGCGTCAATCGCCAACTGATCGAGGTGGTCGATGGCGGCTTCGCGTTGCGCGGTTGTCGGGTGAATGTCGCGGTTGCGTCGCGGTCCCTGTACCAGGGATGGCTGGATCAATTGGTGGTCGGTTTGCCGGGTTTGTTCGGCTACGTTGGGGTGGATTGGCTGGAAACCGCCGACGGCGGCGGTCAATTGTTGGAAATCAATCCGCGTTTGACCAGTTCCTATGCCGGCGTCGGTCAAGCCATTGGTATCAATGTCGCCGAACAGGTGTTGCGTTGCCTCGACGGCGTGCCGGAAAGTTTTCAAACCGATAGCCAAACTGTCGATATTATTTTCAATCATTAAACGGATTCATGGCTCAACGTATTGCGGGATGGGACATTGGCGGCGCCCACGTCAAATTGGCGTTATTGGACGAATACGGCGGATTGAACAAGGTCGAGCAACGGCCATGCCCGCTTTGGAAGGGCTGCGATTACCTGGCCGCGGTACTGGCTGAACTGGACCAGGCCTACGGTTTGGCCGATTATCGCCACGCGGTGACGATGACCGGCGAATTGGCGGACGGATTCGCCAGTCGCGAACAAGGCGTGCGAGCCATCGTCGCTACCGTCGGCCAGCGCTTTGGTTACGATCGGATCGAGGTGTTTGCCGGACGGGCCGGCTTTATCGGCGGAGCGGACGTCGCGCCGGCCGATACGCTGGCCATCGCCTCTGCCAACTGGCTGGCCAGCGTATTTTGGCTGGCGGAGCAATTGCCGGATGCCTTGTTCGTCGATATCGGCAGTACCACGACCGACCTGTTGCTGATTGAAAACGGTTGTCCGCGAATCGAAGGCTATACCGATTATCAGCGTTTGATTTCCGGCGAATTGCTCTATACCGGTGTCGTTCGTACCTCGGTGATGGCGCTTGCCGACACGGCCGAATTCAACGGGCGGCAACAAGGTCTGATGGCCGAGCATTTTGCGACAACCGCCGATATATACCGGGTAACCGGCGATTTGCAGGAGCACCACGATCAAACCGAGAGCGCCGACGGTGCCGAAAAAACGCCGCAAGCCAGCGCCAGACGCTTGTCCAGATTGACCGGATACGATTTTGTCGAAGCCGATTGGCCGCTGTGGCAGGCGTTCGCCGCCCGCTTGAAGGACGTGCAAAAGCAAAAGCTGACTCGCGCTTCGCTCGCGCAAATGCAACGCGCCACCCGACTGCCGGTTTGGGTTGGCGCCGGCGTCGGCCGGTTTTTGATCAGGGAGATTGCCGATGACTTGGGATACGCGTACCGAGATTTTTCGGAGTTGCTGGCGAAGCCAAACGGCGAGTGTTCGCGCTTGGATGCCGCCGATTGCGCACCGGCGGTCGCGGTGGCATTGTTAGCGGATCGGCGTCGGCATGCCGGACAACCTTAAAGTCGCGACCGTTTACAATTTCTGGGCGGCGCTGCACCTGTGGCCGATTGAGAAAATCAAAACGTAAGAATATGCTTACAAAAAGGATGGAAGTATTTCTAGGCTTAATCACTCAATTTATCAAGCCATCCGTTAAGGTATATCGACTAAACTACACGCGCGGCGAACGGATGAATTTTAAATCGCTGTAATTAAAAAATGACAAAAATGGGTTGGGGTAATGCTCTCGTTTCTTTGGAAAAATCGCGAATTGGAAGAACTCAAGCTGCAATTGGCCGATGCTAACCGGCAAATTCAACAGCAGACCGATGAGTTGGAGCAGTCGCGTCTTGCGTTACAGCAGGCGCACGCCGGCAACATGGCACTGCAAGCGGCGCACCAGCGCGATTTAGGCACTATTTCCCATTTGCAGAACTTCGGCCAATCCTTGCTGAATATGCAGACCAGTCTGCTAACCTTGGCCAACCGGCTGCGCGACGAAAAAGACAATGCCATCGAAGCCCAGGGCATCTCGATTACCAGCAGCGAGGCCATTAAGCGGATTTCCCACAACTTGGTCGAATTGGCCGACGGTTCCAGCCATGCCGCCGAACAAGCAGGCTCGCTGGATCAAAGTTCGCGGGAAATCATCGGCGTGGTCAA
This sequence comes from Methylomonas stagni, assembly GCF_050154735.1. Classification (NCBI taxonomy): domain Bacteria; kingdom Pseudomonadati; phylum Pseudomonadota; class Gammaproteobacteria; order Methylococcales; family Methylococcaceae; genus Methylomonas; species Methylomonas stagni. The sequence goes on from NZ_CP189557.1 coordinate 365,272, forward strand.
ATTAATTCGCGACATCGCCGATCAAACCAATTTATTGGCGCTGAATGCGTCGATCGAGTCCGCTCGCGCCGGCGAGCAAGGGCGCGGTTTCGCTGTGGTGGCGGACGAAGTGCGCACCCTGGCGCAACGTACCGCCGAAGCGACCAATAAAATATCGGCGCTGGCCGAATCCATCCGCAACGCCAGCGGCGGTACCCGCGAGCAAATGAGCCAGTTGGCGGACCACGCTAGAACGTATAGCGAGGAAGGTCAACGCGCGACCGGCACGATGCGCGAGCTGTTGGACTTTTCGGTGACGATGGAAAAAGTGGTGGCGGCTTCGTCGCTGCGCAGTTTCTGCGAATTGGCCAAATTGGACCATTTGATTTACAAGTTCGAAGTCTACAAAGTGTTGTTCCGCTTGTCGTCGAAGACGATTCGGGACTTTGCCGAACACACCGAATGCCGTTTGGGCAAATGGTACTATCAGGGCGAAGGTCGGGCCTGTTTTTCCAAACTCCCAGGTTATTCGGAAATCGAGCAACCGCACATGACCGTGCATCAGGCGGCGCTGAAAGCCTTGACGGCCCATGCCGCCGGCGACGACCAAACCATGCTGGCCTCGGTGGGGCGGATGGAACAGGCCAGTTTGGATGTGCTCAGCAATCTGGAGAAAATCGCCCACAGCGCCGAGGTCGATGCCGGCGTGTTATGCAAAGCCCATTGAGCCGCCGCCGTAGATCCTCAAAACCCCAGCACGCTTCGTAAATACAGAAAGGCCAAGGTCAAATAAACCGCAAAGCTGACCGCCAGCAGCCAAGGCCGGCGGCGGGGTTTGGCCCAAGCCGGCAAATGCGGCGGCAGCAGGCGGTGATTCAGCCAATACAGTAGCGGCGGAAACAGGATGGTGCCGGCGAAGCCTATCACGGCGCTGGTCAATATTAGCGGGCCGGGCGCGTCCAACTGCATCGTGAAGCAGGTAATCAGCGTTAACAAACCCAGAAACAGATAGTACCAACGCCGCGCCGACCAGCGTTGCGCGGCTGGAAACAGCGTTAATACGATGTCGGCCTGGATACGGCTGACCGCATCGGCGGTGGCCAACCAGGTGTCGGTCAAAAATGCCGCGGCCACCACCAGAAACAACAGTCTGCCGATTTCGCCCCAGCTGACCGCGAAGAACTGGCTTTGCACGACGGCCAGTTCGTATTCTTGGGGTAGCAAGCCCTTGGGGAACAGTAAGGCGTAAGCCAGCAGGCAGGTCATCAAGGTTGTCAGCAAGTTTCCGAGAATCCCGACCAAAATATCGGCACTTAGAAAACGCCGCCAGGTTTGCCAACGCTCGGCACTCTCGGGCTCGTCTCGCGGCAGAAAGCCGTCGCTGAGTACCGCTTCCTCGCTACCGCCCAAACCGGTAATCCGGCCAACCCAGGAGGCCATGCCGGCGCCTTTGTCGCGTAGCCAGTACGAATAAAATAAAATCCAGAAGCCGCCCAGGCCGGCAAAGGTGATCGCCGTCAATAACTTGCTGGCGTCGCCGGCTTCCCAAGGCCGCGTCATCGCCGCCGTCGGGCCCAGCAAGCCGCGCGCGAATTCCGGCAGCGTGGCCGTCACGTCGCTTTGCAGGCAGGCCGACAATAAACCGACCACGGTGACCACCGCCACCAGCTTCATGAAGCGTTCGATCAAGGTGTAAACGACGCCGCTGGCCAGGATCGCCGCCAGAAACACCGCGATGGATAAATAGCCCCAAAACAGACTTTGCTCGCGTTGGCTCCAGCCGTCCGGCCAATGCGTCAATTCGGCCATCGCGGTGCCGCCGGCCGATGCGAACGCGCCGAACCAAAAAACGATACCGACATCAACAGCCACAAAAAGATGCCGAGCCGGCGGTTCAAACGAATGAAGCCGTGAAAGATGCTTTCGCCGGTCAGCAGGGTGTAGCGGCCGATCTCCAGATTCAACGGATACTGCAACAAGCAAGCCGGCACCAACAGCCAAAGAAAGGTCAAACCGTACTTGGCGATCATGTACGGCCACCAGATCAGCTCGCCGCTGCCTTGCGCCAGCGCCATCCAGACCACGCCGGGTCCCAACGCGGCCCACCAACCGGGAAAAGCCGGAATGGCGCGGCGAGGAAGAGCATCTAACGGAGTTTTGTTCATTGGACGGAATTGAGTGCTGTCAAAAGCCGGTCATTTCCGCAAATTCGCCGGAATTTGGCAAGTCCGGCTTGTCGCTAGCGGAGCATCGGCCGTTACAAAACCGCTCAAACCGTGGCCGGTCCGATTCGGACCGGCCACGGTTTGAGCGGTTTCCAACGCAGGCGAAGTCATGTTCTCCGGGGTATCCGAAGCCTGGGTGTAGGAGGGGACTTAGTCCCGATTTTTTCATTCCCGTGATGGGGTAGCCTCGCGGCATATTCCACCCCAAACCAACCACCGATTCCGATTGAAAACCGCCACCGGTTTCAATCCAATGTCGGCCAGGGATTCCAACTACAAAATCACCATTGGCGCCTACAGATATTTATTCGGATGAAGGCTGGGTTCGGCCAATCAGAGACACTCAAGTATTTCAGTGCATGGCGGCTGTATTACAGAAAGCTGTCGTTCAACAAGCCAGGCTTGGCGGCGGAGGCCCCGAGACGCGTCGAATGCACTGCGATGGCCAGTCGACGTTCGCTGCCGCGAATGGTTAGGCGTCATACTCGCCATAATAAATGACTCTCTCAACAATCTGCTCAATGGTTAACTCTTGGTGTGGCTGACTCAATCGCATCCCCTCAACAACCTCAAGCGCGACGAAAACCTCTAAAAAATACTCCATGCCTGGCGCTCTCTCTGCCGCGACCTCACGCACCGGACGACTAAGTTCGCTCTCGGAAAGCTCAAGCACGACGGCTCCTGACTCTGGTCGAAACTCGCCACCAATTCGCTCGGCAAAAATCATGGCCATCTCTGGCCAGTCACTCAATCTAGCTATTGCTTCGCGGAGATGCATTTGTCGCCTAAGAGAGTCCATATAGTAACGCTAGCCGTGGGCCGAAGGCGCGTCCCTGCGACCGGAGAGAGCCAACTTGAACGTAAGGTTAGAAGTTTTTATGTAGTTCATTGTCTTTTGCGAATTGACTCATGCGCTTACCAAGTTTGTCAGGGTCTGCCCAAAATGCTCGATCAAGAACATCCAGTTCTTTATCTCGTTTGACTTGAGCTTCACTATCCGTAGCACGCAGAATACTACGCCGTTCGCAGGTATCGGAAGGAACCTCAGCGTCTCCAAAAAACATTTTCTTCGCTTCCGTCAGGAGGGCGAGACTTTTTGATGCACCTATTGCCATTAACCCCTCAACGGCAAACCTAAAGTAATCAGCCGAACTGTTGTGAAAGTATTGATCAAAGCCGCCGTTGTATACCTCGCCGCTCACCAAGTTTGTTGCGAAGTAAAGTTGGTTCCCATGAGATAAACCTGAAAAACCAGTTTCTGTGTTATGGACTTGATCGACAAGCCATTGCCAGTGTTTGTGTTCAGAACTTTCTCGGAATCTCTTGTCTTGCTCGTACCTGATTTTCGATGCATCAATACTTTTCCGATATCCACCTTTGCAGGGCATACAAAGGCCGCCGTTCTTTTCTGCGGTAGAAAGAAGAATGGGCGCTCCGCAGGCTGGGCAAGGAACACGGTCTGACATAGTGTGGACTTCTAACTAGTAATTAGACGATTTATGTATATCATCGGCGACTACAAATAATGGCCGGTAATGATCAATTAGCCGCCATTGGATCAAACTAAGCGATGGACCGCAATGGGTCGAAAGCCGTCATTCACTACTGGCAGAATCGTTTGGTAATCGATGGCCGACTTTGGATTGGAATCGGTGGCGGCTTTGCGACCGGAATGCCTGGCGGTTTTGAAGTCGGAATCAGCGGTGGTTTTGTTCGGAATATACACTCGCGGCATATCCGGCGACGTTGATGGTCGCAAACCCCGTGAACTGTGATCGGCGTCACTTTTCGGGAACTCGACTAAACTTACCGATACTTGCGAAATGCCGGCGTCGTCGGAGCTTAGCCTATCCGCAACTTGGCATTTTTCCTGCTGTCCAAGGGTGATCGCCAAATCCTTGGCGAAGGTCGCCGGCGACGCGATACGCGCCGGCGCGAAGTATGGCGGCGCACCGACAGCGTCGCCGGAAATCGGGAGGTAGCCATGAAGAAGTGGACTGTCTTTTTGGAAGGTGCGGATTACTGGGTGTGGTCTGCGGAATATTGATCGTTGCGGAACCCGGATACGCGGACAGCTCGGATAAACTGGTACTGACCTTATCCGAAGCCGGCTTGGCGAAGTTCGACGCGGCCGCGCAAGCCGGTCAGTCGTCGCCGCAAACCGCCGACGAATTGCTGCCGTTGCAGAAATCCAAACCCCGGCCGGTGAACCTGGGTTGCGAGGTCGACGTTAATCAGTACGGCGTGGACAACAATGCGTTGAGCAGCCGATTGACCGGCGAGTGTAATTTTCGTTATCGCTACTGATCGAAGGGCGAGCGGGATTAGGCATCCATACGCCAACCGCTCTTTCCAGGATTATTCCCGTAACAATTGCTCGCACAAGGCCGGTAACGGCGGTGGGACGGAAACCGGGCCTGGCGCCGGCGTTTTGGCTTCCTCGGTAAACCACCAAGCCAGACTGGCGTCGCAGCCGTCGCCCGCCGGCAATGGCTCCTGGCCTTGGCATGCCGGATTGTCGGCAGGGCATTTCAAACGCACGTGAAAATGATCGTCGTGCTTCCACCAAGGTCGAATCTTGCGCAGCCAGCCGCCGGCACCGGACTGTTTGGCGTCGCACAAGTTTTGTTTGACGGTCGGATGCACGAAAATGCGGTCCACCTCCGGACGTTGCGCCGCCGCTTCCAAGACTTGGGCGTGCTTGGGCGACCAGGCGCGCCGGTCGATGCGATACGCGCGCATATCCACCACCGACGGCGCGCTCCACGTTTCCCGTTCCTCGGCGGACAATACGCGCCGGTCGGCTTGTTCCGAAAGCAAAAACCATATATCCACGTCCAGGCCGGATTGGTGGCTACGGTGGCCGCTGAGCGTCGGGCCGCCGCGAGCTTGTCCTAAATCGCCGATCAACAAGCTACCAAGCTGGCGGTCGCGTGCGGTTTGGCCGAGCGCTTGGATGAAGCCGATCAGTTCGGCATGGCCGTAATAGCGTTGCCGGGACAGGCGCATCACCTGATAACCCGGCCCTTGGAGCGGCAAGCTTGCCGCGCCGGCGATACAGCCGTTGGTATACGAGCCGATGCTGAAACTCCCGGCGGGACGCGACGAAGGCGCTTTGACCGCCGCCCAGTCGGCGGCGCTGGAGCCGGCGGCGCCGGGCGCGGCGAAAACCGATACAGCGGATAGTAAAGTTAGGAAAGCACGAATCGAGAACATAAGATAGCCGGCGGTAAACAGTCCCGGCATTTTAAACCAGCCGGCGGGGTAAAGGGTTTTCGGCACGCCAGGCATTGCCGATGGGTCCCCGGTTCCGCCGAGTTTTTTCCGGATTTCTCCCGAAACGCCTCGCCTGACCGACCGAGGTGCAACGATCCCGCTTGAACATCGAGCGTTCTTGTTTCAACAAGCAGCGATCCGCCGCCAACTGGCACACTTCTATGTCAAACACCGGCCTGTCTTGATTTGACAAGCATCGGACCCACTCAAAGAGAGAACGTTCTATCCCAAACAGACACGGTTCGCTCCGCGACGCCGGCGTTTCTCCGTTTAATGTCGTGTCGTCCGGTTTGAACAGGCATCGTTCCCTGTTCGTTGCAGAACGTTGCCTGTTCAACAGAGAGTGGCGAGTGTTTAATGGAGAAGATTGTCCTTTGAACAGCAAACGCTGCCTGTTCAATCGAGAAATGTGCTGGTTCAACATGCAACCTTGCTTGTTCGGCCGAGAGTGATGCTCGTTCAACGGACAACGGCGCCTGTGCGAACCAGAACCCGATGCGTTCGAACTGAAATGCTGTGTGCTTACATTAAAATGGCGAGGTTCGAACCAACCCAGACTCCGGTTTTGGTCGGATCGATGTTATTCAAAACACCAGTATCGTTAGAGATAACGCTCGATCCGGTGGACATGGGACCACTATCCCCAAAAAGCCGATCACAGAGCCGGCCAAGTCCTCGCATCGGAGACTTCGCAAACACAGGATTAACGTCGGCCTACGGCGCGGCAAGCGCTTAATCGACGATCGATCGCCGCCCTTCGTGCCGGACGGATGGCCGTGGGGCGGATCCCGGCAGTGAGGCTTGAGTTGGCCGGGTCGCGTTGGTGTGTTGGCTCAGTCGTCCCCGAGTTTGGACAAATCCCGTACCGCGCCCTTGTCGGCCGAGGTGGCGAAATGAGCGTAGGCCTTTAGGGCGACCGATACCTTGCGAGAACGCGGCTTGGCCGGTTTCCAGCCCAGTTGGTCCTGTTCGGCGCGGCGTTGGGCCAGTTCCTCGTCGGACAGCAATACATTGATTGTCCGATTGGGAATGTCGATGCGGATACGGTCGCCGTTGCGCACCAGGCCGATCGCGCCGCCGGCCGCCGCTTCCGGCGAACAGTGGCCGATCGACAAGCCGGAGGTGCCGCCGGAAAAGCGGCCGTCGGTCAACAACGCGCAGGCCTTGCCCAGGCCCTTGGACTTGATGTAGCTGGTCGGATACAGCATTTCCTGCATGCCGGGGCCGCCTTTGGGGCCTTCGTAGCGCACGACGACGACATCGCCGGCGACGACTTTGTCGGCCAGGATGTTTTCCACGGCTTCGTCTTGCGATTCGACCACGTGGGCGTTGCCTTCGAACACCAGCAGGCTGTCGTCGACGCCGGCGGTTTTGACGACGCAACCGTCCAGCGCGATGTTGCCGTACAGCACCGCCAGGCCGCCTTCCTGACTGAAGGCGTGCTCGAAGGAACGGATGCAGCCTTCGGCGCGGTCGGTGTCCAGGCTGGGCCAGCGGGTATCCTGGCTGAACGCGACTTGCGACGGGATGCCGGCGGGACCGGCCATATAGAAAGTTTTGACCGCATCGCTCGGATTCGCCACCACATCCCACTCAGCCAGCGCGTCGCCCAGGGTTTTGGCGTGGACGGTCGGCACGTCGGTATGCAGTTTACCGGCCCGGTTCAATTCGGCCAGAATCGCCATGATGCCGCCGGCGCGGTGTACATCCTCGATGTGGTATTTGTTGGTGTTGGGCGCGACCTTGCACAACTGCGGCACCGTGCGGGACATCCGATCGATGTCGGCCATCGTGAAAGCAATGCCGGCTTCTTGCGCGACGGCCAGCAAATGCAGGATGGTGTTGGTCGAGCCGCCCATCGCGATGTCCAAGGCAATCGCGTTTTCGAAGGCTTTGAAACCCACCGAGCGCGGCAATACCGATTCGTCGCCTTGTTCGTAATACTGCTTGGCCAGTTCGACGATGCGGCGGCCGGCTTGTTTGAACAATTGTTCGCGATCGGCGTGAGTGGCGACCACGGTGCCGTTACCCGGCAACGACAAGCCCAGCGCCTCGGTCAGGCAGTTCATCGAGTTGGCGGTGAACATGCCGGAGCAGGAGCCGCAAGTCGGGCAGGCCGAGCGTTCCACCGCCGCCAAGTCGGCGTCGGAGACTTTGCTGTCGGCCGCCATCACCATCGCGTCGATCAGATCCAATTTTTTGATGTCGTCCGATCCGGCCAGTTTGGTCTTGCCGGCTTCCATCGGGCCGCCGGACACGAAGATCACCGGGATATTGATGCGCATCGCCGCCATCAACATGCCGGGGGTGATTTTGTCGCAGTTGGAAATGCAGACGATGGCATCGGCGCAATGGGCATTGACCATGTACTCGACGCTGTCGGCGATCAAGTCGCGGCTGGGTAGGCTGTACAGCATGCCGTCATGGCCCATCGCGATGCCGTCGTCGACGGCGATGGTGTTGAATTCCTTGGCGACGCCGCCAGCGAGTTCGATCTCGCGCGCCACCAATTGACCCAGGTCCTTCAAATGCACGTGGCCGGGGACGAACTGAGTGAAGGAATTGGCGATGGCGATGATGGGTTTGTCGAAATCGCCGTCTTTCATGCCGGTGGCGCGCCACAGCGAGCGGGCGCCGGCCATGTTGCGGCCGTGGGTGGTAGTGCGTGAACGATAGCTAGGCATGGTGGTTCCAAAAAAGAAAGGCCTTAATTCTACCTTGCTGGATTCTCGGTAGTGCTCGTCATTTCGGCGGGGATTGCCGAAATCCAGACTTCACGGACGGATCGAAGCTTGCCATCCATGGCACTGGATGCCCGCATCCCGGCGGGCATGACGGCGTTGCTTAATCTGACAAAGTAGAATTAACAGCCGGATAAAATCAAAACAATCAAGGACGTGCCGAGTGAAGCGAAGCGCATCAACGAATGCATCGATTGCCAACGATGCGCTTCGCCGCGTTCGGCCCAGCCTCGGTCGGTTCGGTGCCCGTTTGCGATTCCGCGTGCAAGGGCAAACGGACTAAAACGTGTCCCAACCGCTGGAACGGCGCCGCCAGCTGAGTTTGGGCAGAATAAAGCCGAGCAGCACGCCGAACAAGGACAGGCCACCGCCGTACAAAAACCAATCTTGGTTGGTACTGTCCGCCAAGGCCTGGTTTTCGCGTTTTAACTGTTGCAGTTCGCGTTCGACGCTGACGACGCGTTCTTGAAGCTGATCGCGTTGCTGCTTCAATTGGATCGCATTGGCGGCGGTTTGTTGCAATTCGCTAAGGTCGGCGCTGAGTTTGTCGCGTTCCTTGCCGATTTCCAGGCTGCCGGCCTGCGCCGATTTCAGTTGTTTGTTTTCCTCGGTCAAGGCCTCCAACTTTTTGTTGGCGGCTTCGAGCTGGCCGCGCGCGCTGGGTTCGCCGGTCAGGTAGCGGCTAAGAATAAAGCCTTCGGCACCGTTGTTGGTCTGGATGTAGGTATAGCCGTTCTCGGTGCTTTCCTGCAACACGGTGACCAATGCGCCGTTCTCCAGCATTTTGACGATTTTGGTGCGCTCGCTCTCGCCGCTACGCAACGGTACTTCGACTTTATCGGTGACGTAGGCCGTTCGAGCTTCGGCGATACCGCTAAACAACAGGCAGGCGGAGAGGTAGGCAAGGGTTTTTTTCACAGTGGCTCTCAAGGTTGGTCTAACGCAAGCCGGCGATTTTAGCGAAATTATCGGCCGATGAGAAATTCCAGCAAGGCCTTTTGGGCGTGCAAGCGATTCTCCGCCTCTTGAAAAACCACGCTTTGCGGACCGTCGATGACCTCGGCACTGACTTCCTCGCCGCGATGGGCCGGCAAGCAATGCATGAATAGCGCGTCGGCATGCGCGGCCGCCATCACGTCGGCGTTGACTTGAAAATCTCGAAAGGCGACTTCGCGATGTTTTTGTTCCTCTTCCTGACCCATGCTGGCCCAGACGTCGGTGACGACCAGATCGGCACCGGCGGCGGCCAGCTCGGGGCTTTCGAAAAACGCCACGCGCTGGCCGGCGGCATCGACGATGGCTTGGTTCGGTCGGTAATCGAACGGGCAGGCGATGTGCAATTGGAAGTCGAACTGGCGGGCGGCGTTAATATAGGAATGGCACATATTGTTGCCGTCGCCGATCCAGGTCACGGTTTTGCCGGCGATGTCGCCGCGTTGCTCGAAGTAGGTTTGCATGTCCGCCAGCAATTGACAGGGATGCTTCAGGTCGGTTAAGCCGTTGATGACCGGTACCCGCGAATATTGGGCAAACGTCGTGACGGTTTCGTGTTTGTGAGTGCGCAGCATGATGCAGTCCACCATGCTGGAAATGACTCTGGCGCTGTCTTCCAGTGGTTCGCCGCGGCCCAATTGGGTATCGCGCGGCGACAGGAACAGCGCGGTGCCGCCGAACTGGGCCATGCCGGCCTCAAAGGAAATCCGGGTGCGGGTCGAGGACTTTTCGAAAATCATCGCCAGCACTTTGCCTTTCAGCGGCTGGTAATCGGGATCGCGGTGTTGCTTGAGCGCGATGGCTCTGTGGATCAGGGCGCGGAGTTCGGCGCTGGACAGATCCAGCAAACTGGTGAAGTGTCTCGGTTGCATCGTGGATTACCTGCTGAATTCCTGTATGAGTGCCGACAAAGTCCCGGTCAGCATGGCGATTTGCGCGTCGTCGATCACGAACGGCGGCAGTAAACGTATCGTGTTGTCGGCGGTGACGTTGATCAATACGCCTTGTTCGAGAGCCATGCCGACCAGTTCGCCGCAGGGACGATCCAATTCGACGCCGATCATCAAACCTTTGTGACGAATCGCGGCGACATGCGAATTCCCGGCCAGCGCCTGGCTCAGCGCCGCGTGAATTTGCGCGCCCTTGGCTTCGACGCTATCGAGCAGGCCGCTGCCGGTCAATGTGTCCAGCACCGCCAACGCCGCCGCGCAGGCCAGCGGATTGCCGCCGAAGGTCGAGCCGTGGTTGCCGGCCGTCAATACATCGGCCGCCTTGCCGCGCGCCAGACAGGCGCCGATCGGCACGCCGTTGCCCAAGGCTTTGGCCATCGTGCAAACGTCGGGCAAGATACCGTTGTGTTGATAGGCCAGGAAGCGGCCGGTACGGCCGACGCCGGTTTGGATCTCGTCGAGTATCATCAGCAGATCGTGGCGGTCGCACAGCTCGCGTATCCGGTTCAGATAGTCGGGCGCGGGAATGTTGACGCCGCCTTCGCCTTGCACCGGTTCCACCATGATCGCGACGATATTGGCGTCCGCCGCCAACTCGGCTTCTATGGCTGGAACGTCGTTGTAAGCCACGTGGCGAAATCCGGCCAGTAGCGGCGCGAAGCCCTGTTTGATCTTGGTGTTCCCGGTCGCGCTCAGCGTGCCCATCGTCCGGCCGTGAAAGCTTTTTTCCATCGTCAGCACCACCGGTTCGTCGATGCCTTTTTGGTGGCCGTATTTGCGGGCGATCTTCAACGCCGCTTCGTTGGCTTCGGCGCCGGAGTTGCTGAAAAATACGTTATCCATGCCGCTCAATTCCGCCAGCCGGTCGGCCAGCTGAGCTTGTAGGCCGACGCCGTACAGGTTGGACGTATGCAGCAGGGTCCGGCTTTGCGCGCACAGCGCGTCGGCCACCGCCGGGTGGGCGTGACCGAGGCTGCACACCGCGATGCCGGCGACGGCGTCGAGATAGCGTCGGCCGGTACTGTCCCACAACCAAGCACCTTCGCCGCGTGCGAAGGTGACGGATTGGCGAGCATAGGTCGGCATCAGGTGACTAGTCATGGGCGGATTCGCTATCGTCAAATGGAAAGAGGTTTTCTTTAAAAAAAGCGCGCGATTATATTTTTTGAGGTCTGCTATGCAATGCCTGATTCGCCGGTCGGGAACATTGCCGGTTGCGCCGGGTTAGCGCGGCGAGTCGTAGCGGCGGGGCGAAGCGGAGCAATCTGTTCCGGATCGGTCGTTTTGACTTGGTTCGGCGCGGGCCGCGGGGCGTGTCGCCAAGCGGTTTCCCAACGGCATTTGCGGCGCGCGCGGAGCGGAGTCGATACGTGGATGGGCTTAGTCTTAGCTCTAGCGCCGGACGGTCGGGCGAGCGCACTCCGAAAATGTCCGATATATGAGAGTTGTTATAAACCTGTAACATTGATGGATTAAAGTCGTCTGCATTTAGGCTCAGCGGTTGGTTTTCGAACAGACGCCAACAAGGGACTTGCATTGAACGACAACGACTACCTCCTCGACGATAAGAAACACATCGTATCGATACGGCTGAACAATTTCGACCGGATCGCGGTGCGCTCGACGGCGGCGCGCTTGTTTGTCCGGGAGTCCGAGCTGTACCGCTTCGCGGTTTATCATTTATTGCACCGCTTGCATAAGTTGCACGACGATACCTGTGTCGGCAGCGATTTGTTGCCCTTATTCCTGGAATTCAAGGACGAGATCAACAGTCAACTGGGTTTGAACAAGCATCAACTGTTCAAGATCTTCAATAGTCGCACGCCCGATCCTAACAAATTCGTGGCGATGGCCGACATCGAACTGCTGCTGTTGCCTTTGCATGCGGTTAGGCAGCGCTTGCAACAAATGCCGGACGCGGCCGCCCAACGCCAGCCCGATACCTATGCCTGGTTGTTCGCTTATCTGCGCGAAAAATACCACTTCCGCGACGGCGAAATTCCCGCTCCCCGCCCGGTGGAAGGCGATCCGGACGACGGCGCGGTCGACTGATTGCTCACGCCGCCGCAGTTCCGAGGAATTCCCGGTGCCAAGTCACGAAGTCGCCCGGCGCCAACGGTCTGGCGAAGTGGTAGCCCTGTACTTCGTGGCATTGATGGCTTTTAACGCATTCCAGTTCGGCCAGATTTTCAACGCCCTCGGCGATGGTTTCCAGGCCCAGGCTATTGCCCAGCGCGATGATCGCCTTGACGATAGCTTCGTTGGCCGGCGTGTTTTCGATATCGCGGATAAACGATTGGTCGATCTTGATTTTGTTGATCGGGAAGGTGCGTAGATAACTCAGACTGGAATAGCCGGTGCCGAAGTCGTCAATGGCGAGTTTGACCCCCAAGCTCCGCAATTCGCCCAGAGTTTGCGCGGCGCGGTCGGCGTGGGTCATCACCGCGCCCTCGGTCAGTTCCAGCTCCAGGTGTTCGGGAATCATGCCGGTTTCCGCGATCAACTGCGCGACTCGTCCCGCGAAACCGGGCTGTTCGAATTGCTTCGCCGAAATATTGACCGACATCCGCAGCGCGGGCAGGCCGGCAGCGATCCAGCTCAGGTGTTGCCGGCAGGCCTGGCGCAGCACCCAGTCGCCTATGTCGTGAATTTGGCCGGTTTCCTCGGCGATCGGAATGAATTCGGCCGGCGAAATCGCGCCCAACGTGGCATGCTGCCAGCGCAGCAAGGCTTCGACGCCGACGACCCGCTGGTCGCTCAGCTGAATTTGCGGTTGATAGTGCAGCGAAAATTCACCGTTGCCGAGCGCGCCGCGCAATTCGGCTTCCAGTAGCATGCGTTCCCGCAAGCCGTCGTCGAAATGTTCGGAGTACAGCGCATAGCGATTGCGTCCAAGTTGCTTGGCTTGGTACATCGCGGCGTCGGCCTTGCGGATCAAGCCTTCGGCCGAGCTGTCGTGCAGCGGATACAAGACGATGCCCATGCTGGCGGTGACCTGCAAGGCGTGGTCGTAAACCGGCATCGGCTGGTCCAGCGCGGCGACGATATGGTCGGCAACGGTGGTCGCGGCGGTTTCGCCATCCAGATTCGGCAAGATAATGACGAATTCGTCGCCGCCTAGCCGCGACACGGTGTCGCTATGGCGGACGCACTGGGTCAGTCGCTCGGCCACGGTTTGCAGCAGGCGGTCGCCGACGCTGTGACCCAGGCTGTCGTTGATGTATTTAAAGCGGTCCAAATCGACGAAAATCAGCCCCAGCATCCGCCCACCCCGCAGCGCGCCACGGCAGGCAGTCTCCAGTCTGTCCTTGAACAGCAGGCGGTTCGGTAGGCCGGTCAGTTGATCGTAATGGGCCAGCAAGTACAGATCGCGCTGTTTGCGCTGGGTGATTTCCTCCAGCAGCGCGTGGCCGGTCGCCATGCCGGCGTAAGCGCCGTCGCGCAGAATGATGAAGCCGTTAACCATGTGGCGCATCCCGGCATCGATAATGATCCGCGCCACGTCATCGATGCCGGCGTTGATGTCGACCACGATGGGGTTGGCGTCCATGATTTCGGCGATGCGCTTTTTGTACAGCAAATCGCGGGCGAACGGCCGCAGAAAAATTTCAATGATCCGGCCTCGGTCCATAATGCCGACCGGCATCTGTTCGGCGTCAACGATGGCGACCGCCGGCAAATCTTCGTGGCGGATGAAGTGATCGAGCACATCGACGCAACGGCTGTTCCAGGCGATCGGTTCGACATGGCTCAGCAGGCGTTTGACCGTCGCGGTTTGGCCCGGCGTTTCGTCTAGGGTTTGGTCTTGCCGATGTTTGCGGGCGTCGTTGAGGGCGAGTTCGATGGAATGAATCGGAAACAGCATGAGGCACGCATGGGCAGGGGCGACGACGGCCCAGTATACGAGGGCGGCGTTACGGTTTTATGACGCGGCGCGGACTGGACAGGCGAGGGCGGCTTGGCTATGCTCCGCGCCTGTTGTTGCCTATGCAGGAGTTGTCCCATGACCATCAGTCCCGCGATTTTTCCCCCATTGATCCGCGCCGTTCAGGCCGACATCGCTGCCAACGCCGAGGCTGTTACCGAGTTGGATCAGGCGATAGGCGACGGCGATCACGTTTTCAACCTGCAACGCGGCTTGCAGGCCTTGGCCGAGCAGGCCGACGCGATCGCGCCGCTGGATTGGCCGGCGGCCTGGCAAAAAATCGGCATGACGGTGATGGCGGCGGTCGGCGGCGCGTCGGGCTCGTTGTACGCGACCTTGTTCATTGCGCTGCATAAACACAGTCGGGATAGCTCTGTGTCCGGCTTCGCGGCGGCGTTCGCGGCCGCCGTCGAGGCGGTCAAACAACGCGGCAAGGCCGATGTCGGCGAAAAAACGATGCTGGACGTTTGGGTGCCGGTGGCGCAGGCCTTGCAACAGGATGCCGAAGCCGGCAAATCGCTGGACGAATTGCTGGATCATCTTTGCCAAGTCGCGGCGGCCGGCGTCGAAGCTACCCGCGATATGCTGGCGACCAAGGGCAGGGCGTCGTTCTTGGGCGAGCGTAGTCTGGGCCATATCGATGCCGGCGCCAAAACCGCGCAATTGATCGTCGCGGCGGTGGCCAGGGTGTTGAAAACGGCTTAATTCAGGTGGGGCGTCGAATCTTGATTTGACAGCGTTTCCTCAACAGCCCCAGCGCAACGCGGCGGTATTGACCGGCGCGTCCCACAGTTTCAGCATTTCCTCGTCCAGCACGGTCAGCGTTAGCGAGGCGCCGGCCATGTCCAGCGAGGTTGTGAAATTGCCGACCAGCGAGCGTTGCACGGTCAATCCGCGTTCGCCGCACCGTGCGTGAGCCAACTCGTATAGCAAATGCAATTCGATCAATGGCGTACCGCCAAAGCCGTTGACGTGCAACAGCACGTTTTGGCCGGCGGCCGGCCGTAACTCGTCGAATAGATGCTGGGTCAATTCGGCGACGATGTGGCTGGCGTCGGCCAGTTTGACGGTTTCGCGGCCGCGCTCGCCGTGGATGCCGACACCCATCTCGATTTCGTCGTCGCCAAGGGTAAAGGTTGGATGGCCCAAGGCCGGTACCGTGCAACTGGTCAGCGCGACGCCCAGCGAGGCGGTGGCCGAAACGACCCGTTCGCCCAAGGCTTTGCAAGCCGCCAGATCGTAGCCTTGCTCGGCCGCCGCGCCGACGACTTTCTCGACGATGCTGGTGCCGGCCACGCCGCGTCGACCAATGGCGTGGGTCTTGGGCAGGGAAATGTCGTCGTTGATCAGCACGCTGGCGTTGGGGAGGTCCAGCATCTCGCTAGCCATTTCGAAATTCATCACGTCGCCGGCGTAATTTTTGACGATGAACAACACACCGGCACCGCCGTCGACGGCCTGAGCGGCGGCGATCATTTGATCCGGCGTCGGCGAGGTGAACACCTGGCCTGGACAGGCGGCGTCCAGCATGCCGAATCCGACGAAGCCGCTATGCAAGGGCTCGTGGCCGGAGCCGCCGCCCGAAATCAGCGCTACCTTGCCGGGCTTAAGGTGCTTGCGACGCACGAAATGCGGGGTTTCGTTCAGGTCGACGATGTCGGCGTGGGCCTTGGCGAAGCCGCGCAAACTGGTGGTCAACAAGCTGTCCGGGCTATCGATGAACTTTTTCATGGTTGTTCCGTTCGTGTTGGATTTAACCGGCCAGCTCGCGCAGCATGCGGGTTACGTCGCGGATATCGGGCACTACCCAGGTCGGGCCGTAGTCGGTGGCTTCCACGTCTTTTTCGCTGGATACCCCGGTTAGAACCATCAAGCTGCGAATACCGGTGCGCACCGCACCGAGGATGTCGGTGTCCAAGCGGTCTCCGATCGCGATGGTCTGCGCCAGCGGCGCGCCGAGCAACTCGATGGCTTGCCGGTAGATGATGGGCTCCGGCTTGCCGATAATCATCGGTTGGATGCCGGTTGCGGCGGTCAGCGCCGCCAGGATCGCGCCGTTGCCGTGGGTGATGCCGTGCTCGGTCGGCAACGATATGTCGCCGTTGGTGCCGATGAAATGCGCGCCGGCTCGCAGGTTGAGGGTCGCGGTCGCCAGTTTGTCCCAACTGATTTCCCGGTCCATGCCGCAAACCACCAAATGCGCGTGTTGGTCGGGTGCGGTTTCGTAGAGGCCGGTTAGCGTAAAGCCCAGATCTTGCAGAGGTTTCCAGGTGCCGGTGCCGCCGATCGCGTAGGCGCGGGTGGTTTGGGGATCGTAGCGCTGCGACAAATACAAAGCGGTGGCCATCCCCGAGGTCAGAATTTCTCGCTCGGCCACCGCAACGCCCATTTTTGCCAATTTGGCGACGTATTGCTCGGCGGTCATGCTGGCGTTGTTGGTCGCCAAAATAAACGGCAGTGCCAGGTCGCGCAAGGTTTCGAAAAAGTCGGTCAGGCCGGCTTGCGGCTGGTCGCCGTGCCAGAGTACGCCGTCCATATCGATGATCAGCGCGCGTATGTCGGTAAATGCTTGCATAAAAGTCTCGGTCTTTTTAATTTTTTTAATTTGCCGGGGCCTGGCAAACCGGGATGGTTCGGCCCTTGAGACGCCGGGCGGGGCTGCGGCACGCGTGGCGGCACAGAATTGCATAATCGTTGCTCGTCTGTCCAGTTTAGCTGGGAACTGCGTTTTTTCTTGACTTGCCGCCGATAACCTAGTTTAATGCGCGGCTCTTGACGCCCAGGTAGCTCAGTCGGTAGAGCAGAGGACTGAAAATCCTCGTGTCGACAGTTCGATTCTGTCCTTGGGCACCACGAATACCAAGGCCTTGCAGCAATGCAAGGCCTTTTTTATTTCCTGCGACCTGCCGGTTTCGGCTGGGTGTTTTCCTTGCCGAACGCCGGATTCCGCGCGAAATGTTACGACTTGGTTTACACCTGGATGACAGGGTACATGACGGTTTTTGCCGAACGAATCTTGAGCCGACCGGCGGCTTCCCCAAACGGAGCTGCCGGTCGGCGTCTGCCAGAAGCCCAAATTTAGCCCACTGGCTGGGTGCCAATAGCAGGACGTATTGTTGCATCGCCCTTCCGCTATTTCTTTCTAAAAACGCTCGAAATACGGCAATTCCGGCGCCAAGCCGGTCGCATCGTGGCGACGGCTTGGCGCCGCTCCGCGCTTGGTGGCCGTGGGTTTGGCGTGAGGTGCGTGGCCGCGGTGAGAAGTGCTGGCGCGACGTTGGCCGCCGGAACTGGCGATCTTAAAAAAGCTCATCAAACTTTGTAATTGCTCGGCCTGGCCGGTCATTTCCTCGGCGGTGGAAGCCAATTCTTCACTGGCGGCGGCGTTTTGCTGGGTGATTTGGTTCATCTGATTCATCGCGGTATTGACTTGGGCGACGCCGGCCGATTGTTCTTGCGAGGCGGCGGCGATTTCCTGCACCAGAGCGGAGGTTTTGGCGATGCTGGGCACGATGGCGTCCAGCAAGCGGCCGGCGCTTTCGGCGGTGCTGACGCTGGTTTCGGCCAATAGGCCGATTTCCTGGGCGGCGATCTGACTGCGCTCGGCCAGTTTGCGTACCTCGGCGGCCACCACCGCGAAGCCCTTGCCGTGATCGCCGGCCCTGGCGGCCTCGATGGCGGCGTTCAGGGCCAGCATATTGGTTTGATAGGCGATGTCGTCGATGATGCCGATTTTGCCGGCGATGCTTTTCATCGCCTCGACGGTTTGCTTGACGGCGGCGCCGCCCTCGACCGCTTCCTGCGAGGCTTTGGCGGCCATGCCGTCGGTGACCTTGGCGTTTTCGGCGTTCCGGCCGATGCTGGCGGCCATTTGCTCGATGCTGGCGCTGGTTTCCTCGACACCGGCGGCTTGCTCGCTGGACGCTTGCGACAGCGATTGAGACGTGGATTGGATTTGTTCGGAGGCGCTGCTTATTTGATCGGCGGCCGAAACCACGTCTGTAATGGTTTGGGAGAGCTTGGCGACGGTGTTGTTGAGGCTTTGCTTGACCTGATCGTATGCGCCTTGATATTGGCGGGTGACGGTTTTGGTCAGGTTGCCTTGTTCCATGGCTTCAGCCACGTCAATCGTATCCTTGAAGGCGATGTCCACGGTTCCGGATAGCTGATTCAGCAGTTCCGACAACTCCTTAGTGAAACCGGCTTTACCGGTAATATCCATCTTGACGCTAAAGTCGCCTCGGTTGGCCGCCGAGACGATGTCTCGGATTTCTCCGACAATTTGTTTCAAGTTTCCGCGCAACTGTTCGACAGTGTCGTTGATGAAGGCTTTTTTGCCGGGAAATCGTTCCAGCGGCGCATCCAAGTTGCCTTCGCCGAATAATTGGATGCAGGCCATGGCTTGTTTCTTGACGGCAATGTGGGCGCTCACCATCTCGTTGACGCCTTGCGCCATGGTTTTAAATCCACCCTTGAATCGGGTAGCGTCCACCATGACATCGATATCGCCTTTTTGGTGTTCGCTGGACATATGATCCATCGCTGCCAGCAAGGCTTTAATGGTGTTGCTCATATGCAGCATCGCCGCCATCACGCTCGAGTTGTCGTTGGCGCGAAGCTTAACGGATTGATTCAAGTCGCCCGTGGCGATACCGTTGGCCAATTCAGCGACGACTTCAGGCTCGCCGCCGAGGCAGTTCCACAGTTGCCGAAAGCCTTGCAGGCACAAACCAATAACCGCGAGCAAACTAAGCAGATTTAACGCCGTCGACCACCGCCGCATTTGCGAAACTTCGATATTCAATTGGTTTTTTGCCGAATCGGCTTGCCGTTCCAAAGGACGACTTAATATGTCCAAACTCTCTATCAGTGTGTTGGATCGAGCGTCGAAACCGGTATCCGGTTGCTTCATCGCGCGATTACCGGCTACCTTGCCTTCGGTAAGATATACGCGGGCCATTTCGATACCCACATCGTAAAAACGCTCCAATTTTTCGCGGATTTCGTTTACGGCGGCGTTACTTTGCGGAAGCAGTAATAATATTTCATTCAACAAACGCCGGCTTTCCTCGGCATGCCGCTTGGCGTCGTCGAAGCCTTCTTCGTCGCCGGTCGCACTGATGTCGGTTAGATATTGCTGAATTTGCGAAATGTGGTATTGGAGCAAATGCGCGCGATCTACCGCATCGGTGGCATGCTCGGCTTGCCTGTTGAACTCGGCAATGTTGTCGGCAATCCGGAAGCTGACCGTGATTTGTGCGGCGCCGACCAGACTCAGTAGCAACAGCAAGCGAATCCCCGCCGCGCGTAAACTGAAGCGATGCCGTTCGGATTGAAAATTGCCGTTAGGCTGGGCTAGGATTGCAAAGGGATCAGTGTTCATGCTGGCTCCTGATGTGCGGCATCGTCCGCATTGCTGCTAGCCGGTTGTAATCGATGATTTCCCAGACGCTCAAGATGCCGACGGCTTAAAGTCGCCGCCCGACCGCCCGGCTCGGACGGATTCGGACGGCGAGGCGGTAGCGCTCTAAGCGCGTTGCGCCACAGTGGATTTTAAAATCGCTCGAAATGCTGCAATTCTAGATCCAAGCCCGTTGGATCGTGGTGGCGGGCTGGCGTCGGGCCGAGTTTGATAACCCCAGGTTTGGCGTGATGCGCGTGGCCGCCGTGAGAAACGCCTGAACGATGCCGACCGCCGGAACTGGCGATCTTAAAAAAGCTCATCAAACTTTGCAATTGCTCGGCCTGGCTGGTCATTTCCTCGGCGGTGGCGGCCAGTTCCTCGCTGGCGGCGGCATTTTGCTGGGTGATTTGGTTCATCTGATTCATCGCGTTATTGACTTGGCTGACGCCGGCCGACTGTTCCTGGGAAGCGGCGGCGATTTCCTGCACCAGATCGGAGGTTTTAGCGATGCTGGGCACGATGGCGTCCAGCAAACGGCCGGCGCTTTCGGCGGTGCTGACGCTGGTTTCGGCCAATTGGCCGATCTCCTGGGCGGCGATCTGACTGCGCTCGGCCAGTTTGCGCACCTCGGCGGCGACTACCGCGAAGCCTTTGCCGTGGTCGCCGGCCCTGGCGGCCTCGATAGCGGCGTTCAGGGCCAGCATATTGGTTTGATAGGCGATGTCGTCGATGATGCCGATTTTGCCGGCGATGCTTTTCATCGCCTCGACGGTTTGCTTGACGGCCGCGCCGCCCTCGACCGCTTCCTGCGAGGCTTTGGTGGCCATGCCGTCGGTGATCTTGGCGTTTTCGGCGTTTTGGCCGATGCTGGCCGCCATTTGCTCGATGCTGGCGCTGGTTTCCTCGACGCCGGCGGCTTGTTCGCTGGCGGCTTGCGACAAGGACTGCGAGGTACCGCTGATTTGCTGCGAGGCGTTGCCGAGTTGGTCGGTGGCCTCTCTGACCTCGCCGATGGTTTGCGACAGCTTGATGACGGTATTGTTGAGACTTTGTTTGACTTGATCGTAGACGCCTTGGTAATCGCGGTTAATCGTGCGAGTTAGATCGCCATTTTCCAGGGCTTGGGCCATTTCTATCGTGTCCTGAAACGCCACATTGACCGTATCGGTGATCTGATTGATGCCTTCGGCGACGTTTTTTAAGAAGCCCTGTTTGTCGGCAACGCTAATTGGTCGAAAATCGCCGGCTACCGCGGCTTCGACAACTTGGGATATTTCCCGTTCGGCGTTGACTTCCGCCGAACGCTCCAGCCATTCGATCATCGATCCGCTCCGCCGCCCCTCGTTGTCGTAGGAGGGGCTGGCCGTTAGCCGGAAGATCAAGTTTCCCACCTCGATTTGCACAACATGCGGACTGGTTAGATGGGCTAACAAATTGCGTTGATGGGCGGGATTCCGATGGAATACATCGAAATTCCGACCGAGAATATTGTCCGCCGCAAAATCGCTAAACAACTTGCGCATTTCCGGCTCCGAGCGGCGCATCAAGGCCATGGTGGATTTGTTCAGATAGCGAATCACGCCGTCGTTGTCGGCCAACATCACGTTGATCGAGGCGTTATCCAACGTAGCCTTGATGGTTGCGGACTCCCGCGCCGCTTCCGCGAAGCGACGCAGGTTCTCGCGCACCAAGTCGACGGTGGTGTTGATAAAGGCTTTTTTACCCGGCAATTTCGCCATATCAGCGTCGTAATTGCCTTCCCCAAAGGCTTTAAACACGGCCATGGCTTTCTTCTTTACGTCAATGTGGGCGTTGACCATATCGTTGACGCCTTGTGCCATTTTGCGAAAATCGCCTTGGTATTTTTCAACCGCCATCACCACATCGATATCGCCTTTCTCGTGTTCCTCGGACATGTGATTCATATCGGCGATGAAGCCTTGCAAGTTGCCGCGTACCAAGTCGACGGTTTCATTGATGAATACTTTTTTACCGGGCAGTCTCTCGATATCGGCGTTGAAATCGCCTTGACCGAAGGCCGTAAACACCTTCATGGCTTTTTTCTTGACGTCGATGTGAGCGTTGACCATGTCGTTAACCCCTTGCGCCATGGCCTTGAAACTGCCTTGGAAGCGATCGGTATCTACCATGACATCAATGTCGCCCTTTTCGTGTTCGCTCGACATCCAGGCCATTTGTTCCAACATGTGCTTGATGGTGTCGCTCATGTTTTTCATCTCGGCCATCAAACTGTCCCGATCGTCGTGTTGCAGTTGGAAAGGGTAGGAGAGGTCGCCGACGGCTATGCGTTGGGCAACGCCGACAGCCTCGCCCGGCTCCGCGCCTAATTGTCGTAATAGCGAATTCGCTAAACGCCAAGCGAGATAAAAACCAATCCCGATCGATAACAATGTGCCGGCCAGCATCGTATTTTGTAAGTTAGCGCTACTTTGTTCCGCGGACTGATTGGCCGCTTCCGTCAGTTTTAGCGTGCGCGATAACAGTTGTTCCCCGATCGCCTGTAACTTTTTGAATTCAGGATTGACTTGAGTCAATAACAAACGATGGCCTAGTTCGAAATTCCCGGCTTTGATCGCGTCCCATGCGGGGTTACTGGCGTTTTGCCGGTAAACGTCGCGGGCGCTCAGATATTGGTCGAGCAAAGCTTTTTCTTCCGGGCCGATCGGCAGTTTTTGGTATTCATCGAGCAAATCAGCCATTTGCTTGCGATTGGTTTCGGTCGCTTCGATGTGCAGGCTGAGCGGATGATCGTGCAGTTTGGCGTGCGGCGAGGCTGGATCGTGTTGCAGTGCCAGCATGATGTTGGTGCGGTTGTCGTTATTCAGTTGCAGCATTTTGGCCAATAATTGGCCGGGAACGACTTTGCCGCGGTAGGTGTTGTCCATCGACTCGACGACCGCGTTGATGCCTAGCAATCCGCTACCACCCACCGCGACAGCCAGCAAGGCCATGAAAACGATTAAACTCGTCAAACGCCCTTTAATTGTGCTTATCATGGTTAAATTCTCCCAACTGAGTTGAAGAAGATGCCGAACCATAGTCCGGCGTTGATTCACCGTATGCCGTGCCTGGAGCGAGTGGTTAAGTAAGGCTCGCTAGTTGCCGGTTTTGTTTTTAGATCGACAATCGCCTTCCAAACGTTGGCCGATGCGGTCGCGTAAGCGCTGTCGGGTCGGCTCGAATACGTTCGAACTCGCTGATATCCGGATCGAAAGCCGTGCCGGGGGAGGCGAGGCGAGCTAGAAGCGCTCGAAATGCTGCATTTCCAAATCCAAGCCGGCTTGATCGTGGTGGCGGGCTGGCGTCGGGCCGAGTTTGATAACCCCCGGTTTGGCGTGAGGCGCATGGCCGCCGTGGGAAGTGCTGACGCGACGTTGGCCGCCGGCGTTGGCGATCTTAAAAAAGCTCATCAAACTTTGCAATTGCTCGGCCTGACCGGTCATTTCCTCGGCGGTGGAAGCCAATTCTTCACTGGCGGCGGCGTTTTGCTGGGTGATTTGGTTCATCTGATTCATCGCGGTATTGACTTGGCTGACGCCGGCTGATTGTTCCTGCGAGGCGGCGGCGATTTCCTGCACCAGATCGGAGGTTTTGGCGATGCTGGGCACGATGGCGTCCAGCAAGCGGCCGGCGCTTTCGGCGGTGCTGACGCTGGTTTCGGCCAATTGGCCGATTTCCTGGGCGGCGATCTGACTGCGCTCGGCCAGCTTGCGCACCTCGGCGGCGACCACCGCGAACCCTTTGCCGTGGTCGCCGGCCCTGGCGGCCTCGATAGCGGCGTTCAGGGCCAGCATATTGGTTTGATAGGCGATGTCGTCGATGATGCCGATTTTGCCGGCGATGCTTTTCATCGCCTCGACGGTTTGTTTGACAGCCGCGCCGCCCTCGACCGCTTCCTGCGAGGCCTTGGTGGCCATGCCGTCGGTGACCTTGGCGTTTTCGGCGTTCTGGCCGATGCTGGCGGCCATTTCCTCAATGCTGGCGCTGGTTTCCTCGACGCCGGCGGCTTGTTCGCTGGCGGCTTGCGACAAGGCTTGCGAGGTGGATTGGATTTGTTCGGAAGCGTTGCTTAACTGATTGGTCGCGGAGACGACCTCGGCGATGGTCTCGGACAGTTTGGCGATGGTATTGTTGACGGTGTCCTTGAATTCGCCGAGTTGGCCTTGATAGTTGCCTTTGACGGTTCGCGTCAAATCCCCTTGCTCGACCAGACCCAACACTTCCACCGCTTCGTTAACCGGCAACACGATGCCGTCGATGATGTCGTTGATGCCCTGCACCAATCTGCGGAAGTCGCCTTGGTGCTTGCCGGCGTCGGCGCGGACGTCCAGGCGGCCCTCGGCGGCGGCTTTGATCAAGGTATCGGTATCGGCGATGACGGCCTTCAAGTTCGTGCGTACCAGATCGACGGCTTCGTTGATAAACGCTTTTTTGCCGGGCAGTTTTTCGATGTCGGCTTCGAAATTGCCGTTGCCAAACTCTTTGAATACCGCCATGGCTTTTTTCTTGACCGCGATATGGGCGCCGACCATGTCGTTGACGCCTTGGGCCATGGTCCTAAAACTGCCTTGAAATTTGCCGCCGTCGACGATGGCGTCGATTTCGCCCTTGTCGTGTTCGCGAGCCATATGGTCCATGTCGGTCAGTAGGACTTTGATGGTGTCGCTCATATGCTTCATCGCGGCCATCACGCTAGTGGTATCGCCGGCGGCCAAGCGGATTTCACTGCTAAGATCGCCGATCGCGACTCGGTTGGCCAGCGCGGCCACATCGCCCGGTTCGCCGCCCAGTTGGCGAATCAGTCCTCTCGTCACAAACCAGGCAATCAGTAGGCTAATCAGCAACGCGACCAGCGCGACGCCAAACATGATGGTTTTGCTGCTGTCGTACAAATCGTCGGCATCTTTATAGGCCTGTTTCATCCTTTCGTTTTGGAAATCGTTTACCGCTTTCACTGCGGTCACGTAGGCGGTGTTGTTAGGTGCCCAGTCTTTCAATAGAAATTCGGTGGCGGCGGTCTTACCCTTGGTCTTGTCGGCGAGCAGACTGTAAAACGTGTCGTATTTCGACGAGAGCAGATTGCGCTGGTTGCCGACAGCCTCGAGCAGCGCGCGGCCCTTCTCGGATTGGATCAAGGCATCCAATTTGGCGAGTATGGTTTTGTTCTCGTCGCGATTGGTCTGAGCATCCCGCTTCATTTCCTGAAGTTTGCTTTCGTCGTCGGTCAGTAACATATTGCGCATCAGCCGGCCGTTATCCAGGGTGTTTTCGACCATGTCGCTGGCGTATTTCACCTTGACGAAATCTTCTTCCACAATGGAGCGGGTGGTTTCGGCCAAATTGCCCATATTGGCGATCCCTACCCACACGATAGCGCCCAGCAGGAGCAACACGACTCCAAAGCTAAGCCCCAGTTTTACCGCGATTTTCATGTTGTTAAACATTGGCTCCTCCGTAAAGATTGAATCGACATGTCGGTTTTGTTGATGCCGAATTTGAAACCTTCGGCGAATGAGTGTTCGATGACGTCGAGCGAATTGGCTTGTCGGCTAAATCCGCACGACGATCCCGGTTAATCTAAGCCTAGACGAAAAGCAAGGAATTAGCGGAGCGAAACCGCTAACTTTGCCCGTATCCGGCAAAGTTTAAAAATTGTATTTGGCCGAGAACATGGCCCGGCTGATGTTACCGTTGCGGCCGTCGATCAATTCGCGGCTGCCGTACAGGTATTCAATGCCCAAGGTGGCTTGCGGCAACGGACTCCACAGCAAGTTGGCGTGTACCGATTGGGCTTGGCGAGTCATCGTCGCGGCCACGAAATCGGGCTGGTCGGCTTGCTCGAAACCGTAGGCGAAGCTGCTGCGCCAGGTGTTGCTCCACCAATGTTGGTAGGCCGTCACGGCGCTGTAGACATTGACCAAATGCAGATTGCCGGCCGAATCCAGAGCGGCGTCTTCCAGACGGTTGACCGAAGAATAACGGCCTATCGCGTTGCCGTAATTCAGCGTGAAGCGGATATTGTCGAGTTCGAAGACATCGATTTTGCCGGCCAGGCTGACGCCGCCGCCCCAAGCTTCTCGCGCCGCGCCACTGGTATTGTTGGCATTGCGAATCTGCCGGCCCATCGCCGCCAACGATAGATTGCCCCAGTCCGGTTTGTAGACCAGTTTGGCGATCAGGTCCGGATAGCGATCGTCGCCGGTGGTGGTGAGGTTGTCGTAGGTCAGCGTACCGAGCGCCGGACTCCAGCCGCTGCCGGTCCACAGCGTGCTGTTGGGGGATTCGGCCGCCAGTTGCAAATCCAAGCTCTCGCCGGCCAATTTAAACGGCTGGGTCCAACGCACTAGCGGTTGGCGAAATTTAGCGAGACCGACCGGGCCGGCATTATCCAAAGTGTCCGGTGCCGCCAATTCGTTTAAAAACGTGGTCCAGGTTTGGCCGGCCAGGAAATTGCCGAACGATCCGTAGGCATGGCGCAATCGGGGCGTATAGCTGGCGGCGGCCCCGTACAGATCCAGTTCCAGGTAGGTGTTGATATCGCCCCAAGCGCTGGGTGTGAACGATTTGAACCAGAAGCGGCTTTCCCTGGCGTTGAACGCTAGTTGACTGTCCTCGCCGCGATGCGATACCGGAATATTCGAGATGGACAAATATTGGTCGCCAAACGAGGGCGCGCTGACGCTGTTTTCGTTGACGTCCAGTTTTACGAAGCCGCCGAAGCCCAGCGAGGTGTCGGTGCCGGGTATCTTAAAGGTGCCCTTGGTATCGCCCAACGTGACCGGCGGCTTGGTTTCCGGCTTCGCTTCGATAGGGTTGGCGACGGGACTGGCCGAAACGGCGACGACGCCATTCGCCGCCGGCGGGGATTGGGTCGTCAATTGCCGGTTTTTTGTTGCTCGGCGGCCAAGCGGGTTTCCAGTTCGCGGATTCTGGCATCGGCTTGATCGGCGTGTTGCTTGAGTTCGGCGACTTGGTCGCCGAGTTGCCGCAACAAGGCGCGCACATCGTCGGCCGCTGTCGCGGCTAGCGGAAATACGCCGGTAGCGATGGTGAGGAGCAGGCGAGGATGGCTACGCATTATTGGCCTCCCGGTTTCTTGAAGTCGCGGAACAACTCGTGGCAGGACGTACAGGTTGCCGAAATGGCTTCCAACGTGGTTGGAATCGCGTCGATCTGCAAGGTTTGCGCTTGGGATTTCAGTTGCCCGGCCTGGATCAGCAGTTTATCCGCCAGCGAAGCGAAGACTTTTTGTTCGTCCGATTCAAGATGCAGGTTTGGCATGGCTAGACGCATCGCCGCCAGAGCGTGCTCGACGCCTTCCGCCGCTTGTTGCACGCGAGAGAGGGCTTCGCGGCGTTGGTTGTCCATCTCGTGCTCGGTCAAATTGCGTTCGTACATCAAGTTATGCATGCGTTGCATCGACTGCCGCAGGTCTTGGCTGTCGATGGCGTGCAGGGCCGGTTTGCCGGTGTCGATCAATTTTGGCGGCGCCGGTCGCTGTCCGCCGCTACCGCAGGCTGTCAACGCCAAGGCGAGCAGCGCGTTTGCCGCGTAGCGCCGGGACGACGCCCGCGCTCGCGATCGTGCTGATGGCGCCACGGCAAACGCGGTGCCCAGGGCAGGCGGTACCGTGAAAGCGGTTGCATTCAGCTTAGCGAGGGTGGGCAATGGCATGTGGAATGTCTCCTGGTATGGATGGCGGGCTCGGTTTGAAAGCCGCCGGAGTAAGCCGGTCTTCCAGCCTGTCGGTCAGGCGTAGAAGGGGCTTGATCGGTAATTCCATAAGTGTAGAACGGAATTTGCCGCAAATCGGCTGGCGCTGGAAACGTCGCCGAACGTAGGGTTGCCAAAGGCGCCCTGTCGGCTGGTATCTAAGCCTCCGCCAAGCCTACGCGAGTGGGGATGCTTGTGGCTGACGATTCGGTGATTCGCGGTCTCGAGGCTGGACTCGGAGGGGCGTTTGAAAGTCCCCGGAATGGTCATACGCTAGTATCCGGAGGTCGTTTTAGCGGAGCAGATGGGTGTTGAGTCCGAGCTGTCGATGGTTATCAAACCGGGCTCTAGCCCGCTTTACCAGGTCTGCGTGTTGGTGAGACCGTCGCGAGCACGTGATGGAATCGAACGACGGCCCGCCGCGGGATGGGCGGCGGGCAGTCCAGCGTTCACGGTTAGGCTGGATTAAGCGTTTGGTCGTTTAAAAGTGCTGAAATTGGTGCAAATCCACGGTGCCGCTCGCGGCGTGTTCGGGGAGGTCGCGCGGCATGCTCGATTTGCGATGTTCCGGCGCGCGGACTGGGTTAATTTGTCCGGCGGCGCGGGCAATTTTGAAAAAACTCATCAGATTTTGCAGTTGTAAGGATTGGCTGGTCATCTCCTCGGCGGTGGAGGCCAGCTCCTCGCTGGCGGAGGCGTTCTGTTGGGTGATTTGGTTCATCTGATTCATCGCGGTATTGACTTGGCTAACGCCGGCCGATTGTTCCTGCGAGGCGGCGGCGATTTCCTGCACCAAATCGGAGGTTTTGGCGATGCTGGGTACAATGGAATCCAGCAGCTTACCGGCACTTTCCGCGGTATTGACGCTGGTTTCGGCGAGCTTGCCGATTTCCTGGGCCGCGATCTGACTTCGTTCCGCCAGTTTGCGTACTTCGGCGGCGACCACCGCGAAGCCCTTACCGTGGTCTCCGGCCCGGGCCGCTTCGATGGCGGCATTCAGCGCCAGCATGTTGGTTTGGTAGGCAATGTCGTCGATGATGCCGATTTTACTGGCGATGTCTCGCATGGCCACGACGGTTTGCTTGACCGCCTCGCCGCCCTCGTTGGCTTCTTGCGAGGCCTTGGTCGCCATGCCGTCGGTGACCTTGGCGTTATCGGCATTCTGATTGATGCTGGACGCCATTTGTTCGATGCTGGCGCAGGTTTCCTCGACGCTGGCGGCTTGTTCGCTGGACGCTTGCGACAGCGACTGCGACGTGGCGCTGACTTGCTTGGACGCGGTACCCAGTTGTTCGGCGGCGGCGACCACTTCGGCGATGGTTTGCGACAATTTCGCGATGGTGTTGTTGACGGTATCCTTGAATTCGCCCAATTGGCCTTGGTAATTGCCTTTGACCGGACGGGTCAGGTCGCCTTGTTCGACCAGCCGCAGCACCTCGACGACTTCGTTGATCGGCAGGATGACGCCGTCCAAGGTTTGGTTGACGCCCTCGACGATTTTACGGAAATCGCCTTGGTGCTGGGTGGCGTCGGCGCGGGTTGCCAAGCGGCCTTCGACGGCGGCTTGCGACAGTTTGTTGGCATCCGCGACCAAGGCGTTCACGGCGTCTATGCAGGTGTTCAGGTTGTTTTTCAGAATGTTGAAATCGCCGTGATAGGTGTCGGTGATTTTGGCCGGGATATTACCCTTGGCGATGTTATCGACGTAGTCGGCGGCGACGTTGAGCGGGCCGATCACCGCGTCCAGCGTGTCGTTGACGCCTTCGACGATCTTGCGGAAATCGCCTTGGTGCTGGGTGGCGTCGGCGCGGGTGGCCAAACGGCCTTCGACGGCGGCTTGCGATAGCTTGTTGGCGTCGGTGACCAGCGCCTGAATGTTGTGCTTGAGTAGCATCAGCCACTCGTGTATTTGATCGTCGCTGGAGGCCTTCGCCATTTCCGCGCTCATGTCGCCGTTCGCCAGTTTAGTGACGTAGGCGATCAGATCGGACAGCCAGGCATGCACGCCGTTGACGGCTTGTTTCATTTTGTCGTGGTCGCCCTTGCAAGCGATCTCGACGCGTTGGCGCAGGTCGCCGCCGCGAATCAGGCTAAGAACGCGGTTGCCTTCGCCGATCGGGATCAAAATGGCATCCAAGATTTGGTTGATGCCTTGCACCAGTTTATTGAAGTCGCCTTTATGCCGGCCGGCATCGGCGCGCGCGTCCAAGCGGCCTTCGGCGGCGGCGCTGATCAGCGTATTGGTGTCCGCCATCACGGCTTTCAGATTGCCGCGCACCAGTTCTATCGTGTCGTTGATGAAGACTTTCTTACCGGGCAAGCGCTCCATCGGGGCGTCGAAATCGCCTTCGCCGAAGGCCTTGAACACCGCCATCGCTTTCTTCTTGACGGCGATATGCCCAGATACCATGTCGTTGACGCCTTGCGCCATTTGTCGAAAGCTGCCTTGAAAGCGTTGGCTGTCGACGACCGCGTCGATATTGCCTTGCTCGTGTTCGGCGGCCATCCGGTTCATGTCGGCCAGCAGGGATTTAATCGTGTCGCTCATATGTTTCATCGCAGCCATGACGCTGGCGGTATCGGTGGCGTCAATCCGAATCTCGCCGCTCAGATCGCCGACGGCTATCCTGCCCGCCAATCGAGCGACTTCGTCCGGTTCGCCGCCCAATTGGCGGCTCAGTTTGCGGGTCACAAACCAGCCTAATAGTGCGATCGTCGCCAACGCCAGTAGTGCGATGACCGCTAGCCATATCGAGGCGTGGGCTTTGATGTCCTTGGCTTGGCCGGCACTTTGTTCGGCCAGATTGCCGTTATATTGGCCTTGCTGTTCGAGTGCATCTTGGAGCGTCGCGGCGATCGGCGTCATTTGCTCCAGCGCCGCTAGCGCTTGGTCCTTACGGTTTTGCTTGGACAGCGCCAAAACGGTCTCGACGCCGGCCCGGTATTTTTCGAAGGCCGCGAGGTTAGCGGTGTACAGGCGCTTGTCCTCGGCGTCGGATACCAGAGCGTCGTACTGCTTCAGGCTGGTTTCGAATGCGCTGAGTGCCTCGGTTATCGATTGATTTAATTCGTCGATCTTGTCCGGATCGGTATTCGATACGTGCCGATAAAGTCTGGCTCGAACTTGGCCGAAGGTTTTGAATTGGCGATTCAGCGCAATCAGCGAGGGCACGCTATTGGCGTTGGCGTAGTTGGCGGCCGTAAAGACACTATCCAATTGTTGATAACTGACGCCCGCCAGACTGGACAGGCCTAGTAAAGCGATTCCGATCAAAAGCGACATGCGTTGTACGATGGACATGTGGACCTCCCGATGTTGAGCTTCCCTGACTTGATTCGGCCGGCCGTTCCATGACGGACCCCGTGTTCTTTGAGCCTGCTGGACCGAGGTCGCCGGATAGCTTGTCGGGTGCGGCATTTTAGAATGCCTTGTTTTGCGCTAAATATCTATAGCCTATTATCATGCGCTATGCCATGGGGTTCAAAAAAATAATCTTTTTACGCGTTAGCTAAAGTGTGGTGAGTTAGCGAGCTACTTATTGCCCAGCGCTCCACGTGGTGCCGCGAAAGTGCGGCGTTTGCTCGGAGTAACTAGTTTCGTTAATGAAAAAAATCAATTGTTTTACATGTGGTTGATGAAAAAATTGGGTTGCCGGTGTCCTCGGTATTTGAGTGAGTCCAGCGTTGGGCTATTGTCGTTTCCGGCGAATGTATTCGATGTTGAGGAATTTGAGGCCAGCGTTAAATCTACGCGGTATAGTTTGCTGTTATGTTTGGCGATGGAGTTGATAACTTAGACGCCGACTATCGATCAGGGGCGTCTGTGGTGTAGCGAAGACCCTCGGAGATACGAGGCCGCGAGCCCGCTTGGCGATTAGCTGCGCGGAGCTGCCGGGCGAACGATTTTGAAACCGCCGCCGGGGATCGTCTCGGAAAAGTAAGTCAGTGCGTGGGGGCGGCGTTGGTCGCGATCATGGGCGGTTCCGACAACGGCATGTCCGCACGTTGTGCCTCACGACATTCATCGTCAGTCGATTAAGCCGGTTGAGGGGCTTTTACCCCGGCTTTTCGTGCCGGGGTAAAAGCAGCGCATTGTAACGGCGTTTTACTTATTCGCGGGCGAACCTAGAACCGTTCGAATTGATGCAGATTCAAATCCAGGTGGGTCGGGTCGTTCGGGTTGGTGGGTGCGTGTTTGATCTTGGCTTGGGTTGTAGAATGAGCGGTTCGGCGTTGCCCGCCGCCGGTGTTGCCCGTCGCGCCGCTGATCTTGAAGAAACTCATCAAGCCTTGCAATTGCTCGGCCTGGCCGGTCATTTCCTCGGCGGTGGAAGCCAATTCTTCACTGGCGGCGGCGTTTTGCTGGGTGATTTGGTTCATTTGATTCATCGCGGTATTGACTTGGCTGACGCCGGCCGACTGTTCCTGGGAAGCGGCGGCGATTTCCTGCACCAGATCGGAGGTTTTGGCGATGCTGGGCACGATGGCGTCCAGCAAGCGGCCGGCGCTTTCGGCGGTGCTGACGCTGGTTTCGGCCAATTGGCCGATTTCCTGGGCGGCGATCTGACTGCGCTCGGCCAGTTTGCGTACCTCGGCGGCGACTACCGCGAAGCCCTTGCCGTGATCGCCGGCCCTGGCGGCCTCGATCGCGGCGTTCAAAGCCAGCATATTGGTTTGATAGGCGATGTCGTCGATGATGCCGATCTTGCCGGCGATGCTTTTCATCGCCTCGACGGTTTGCTTGACGGCGGCGCCGCCCTCGACCGCTTCCTGCGAGGCTTTGGTGGCCATGCCGTCGGTGACCTTGGCGTTTTCGGCGTTCTGGCCGATGCTGGCGGCCATTTCCTCGATGCTGGCGCTGGTTTCCTCGACGCCCGCGGCTTGTTCGCTGGCGGCTTGCGACAAGGCTTGCGAGGTGGACTGGATTTGTTCGGAGGCGTTGCCTAACTGATTGGCGGCCGAAACCACTTCGGCGATGGTTTGCGATAGTTTGGCCAGCGTGTTGTTGACGGTGTCCTTGAATTCGCCGAGTTGACCGCGATAGTTGCCTTTCACGGCGCGGGTCAGATCGCCTTGTTCGACCAAGGTTAGTACTTCGATGGCTTCGTTAACCGGCAGCACGATGCCGTCGATGATGTCGTTGATGCCTTGAACCAATCTGCGGAAGTCGCCTTGGTGCTTGGCGGCGTCGGCGCGGACGTCCAGGCGGCCCTCGGCGGCGGCTTTGATCAGGGTATCGGTATCGGCGATGACCGCGCGCAAATTGGCGCGGATTTTATCGATGGCGTTATTGATAAAGATCAGTTTGCCGGGAAGTTTTTCAATATCGGCATCCAGGTTGCCTTGGCCGAATTGCTCGAAGCAGGCGATGGCTTTTTGGTTGACGGCGATGTGGGCGCCGACCATGTCGTTGACGCCTTTAGCCATCGTCGCGAATTCGCCTTGGAATTTGCCGGTATCGATCTTGAAATCGATTTCGCCGGCGTCGTGCTGCCCGGCCATACGGTTCATGTCGGCGATAAAACTTTTCAGATTGCCGCGTACCAATTCAATCGCTTCGTTGATAAACGCACGCTTGCCGGGTTGCTTTTCGATATTGGCTTCGAAGTCCCCTTGGCCGAAGTTTTTGAATACGCCCATGGCTTTTTGGGTAACCGCGACTTGAGCGCCGACCATGTCGTTGACACCTTGCGCCATGGTTCTAAAACTGCCTTGAAATTTAGCAGCATCGACAACGGCATCGATATCGCCGGCTTCTTGAGATTGGGCCATTTGGCCCATGGCGGTCAGCAGCGTTTTGATGGTGTCGCTCATGTGCTTCATCGCGGCCATCACGCTGGCGTTATCGCCGGCTTGTAACACGATGGTGCCGCTGAGATCGCCGACAGCGATTTGATTGGCCAGTCCGGCGACCGCGTCCGGTTCGCCGCCCAGTTGGCGCATTAAATTGCGGATGATCATCCAGCTCATCATCCCAACTAGCAGTGTGATCAGTACCGCGATGCCGACCGAAGTATTGGTGGCGCTTTGCTGGATACGGCTCGCTTCGAGCATTCCTTGGTCGGCCAATTGGGAGTTGTAATCCATTTCCGTCTGAATGGCGTCCTGCAGTTTCCTGACGGCGGGCATCAATTCTTCTCTGACGATCGTCTCGGCCTCCTTGGTGCGGTTTTGCCTAGAGAAATCGAAAACTTTTAGACGTGGAATATCGTACGCCGCCAACAGCGATTTAACGTTGTCGAGCATGGCCTGTTCCTTGGCGTCCGAAAGGCAACTGGCGCCGTTGCAGGCGTCCAAGGTATAGCGCTTAAACGTGTCGTCCAATTTCGCGCGGGCTTCGGCGATTTTCGGCTCCAATGTCGCCATGCCGGCCGGATCGGTGATGATGACGTGAAACAACGAATATTCCCTCAAATCGGCCAGTTGTTTTCGAATCTCGAAAAATATCCGATAGGTCGGTACCGTGTTGACGCCGGCATAACTCGCCGCGTCGTAAACTTTCGCGAGCTGGATATAGCCTAACAGCGCCAGTCCGACCAAGCCCAGCATGGCGGAAGACGAAAGGAGTAAAAGTCTCTGTTTAACAGTCATGGTGTTTCTCCCTGGATGTCGTTTAGGATCTGAGATGTGGGCGGGACGCTGGCGCGGGCCGTAGGGCGGGCGTTCGATCAAATTTGTCCGCGCTTCGCGAAACGCTAGGCTTTGGCCGGGGCTTACGGTTTTTCTCGGATTAGCTTAGACCATTTTGAGTCGCTATCCAGTTTGGGTAGGCAAATTCGAAACGGTTACCCGGAGGATCGCACCTAAGCGCTGTGGAAATTCGATGGCCGAAAATGCTTTGCGCGCCGGTTCGAAGTTTGCCAAGATAGACGAAGTCGCCCAACCGAGCGTTTGCCGCGCTAGACGACCGGCCGTCCGGAATCGAAGGGCGCGCACGCGCTTCTTCCTTTGGTTTTTGTCATGTCCAAGCCTCTGATTCACAAAGGTCGCGGTGCCGTCAGCAATGCCGCCGGCCGCTACGAAAAACAACGAAGCCAGGCCGAGGACGACGGCTGGGGGAGCTTGGACGGCGACTTGCCTCCGCTGGCGACCGAAATCATCGTCGATGCCAGCAAATCGGTGATCACCTATAACGATTCGCCGGATATTCCGTTCGACCGTTCCGTCAACCCGTACCGGGGTTGCGAACACGGTTGCGTGTATTGTTTCGCGCGGCCGACCCACGCGTATCTGGGCTATTCGCCGGGGTTGGATTTCGAAAGCCGCATCCTGGTCAAACCCGACGCCGCGACGTTGCTGCGCGAAGAACTCGGCAAGCGCCAATACCGTTGCGCGCCGCTGGCGCTGGGCACGAATACCGATCCCTATCAGCCGCTGGAGCGTCGCCAGCGCACCATGCGCGACATTTTGGAAGTGCTGCGGGAAACCCGGCATCCGGTCGGCATCGTCACCAAATCGGCGCTGATCGAACGGGATATCGACATCCTGGCCGAGATGGCCGGCCAGGGCTTGGCGTCGGTGTGCTTGTCGATCACGACCCTGGATCGCCGCTTGGCGCGGACGCTGGAGCCGCGCGCCGCCGCGCCCGAGCGCCGCTTGGAAACGCTGACTCGTTTGAGCGAAGCCGGCGTGCCGGTCGGCGTGATGGTTGCGCCGTTGATTCCGGTGTTGACCGATTACGAATTGGAAGCCATCGTGGCGGCCGCGAAGCGGGCTGGAGCGATCAGCGCGGAATACATTCTGCTGCGCCTGCCGCTGGAAGTGGCCGACTTATTCGAGGAATGGTTGCGCGAGCATTACCCGCTGAAGGCCGAGCACGTGATGAACCGGGTGCGCGACAGCCGGGGCGGCAAGGTCTACGACCCGAGCTTTCATCGGCGTTTGCGCGGCGAGGGTGTCTACGCCGATTTGATTGCGCAGCGCTTCGGGTTAATCCGGAAAAAACTCGGCCTGGAACGCGGATTGCCGCCGCTCCGCACCGACTTATTCCGCAAGCCGGCGGCCGGCGGGCAGATGAGTTTTGACTTTTTCGAGTGAAAGCTAGTCGCGCGGCTTGCGGGCAATGGCGCAGGCTCGAGGCGGGTACGGTAGAACCAGGTTAAGCTCGGTGCATCAAGCGTCCGCATCCTCGTCTTTCTGGCGTTTTTCCAACAACCCTTGCTCGCGAAGCATGGCCTTGAAGCCTTTCATCACCGGTCTGGAGAGCGCCGTTTCGGCGAACAAGCGCTTTTCGTAGATTCGGTTCTTCAGATCTTCGTCGTCCGGCGCGGCGCGGGCCGTCGCGATCAATGCATGCAACTCCGGCTCCAACAACTGACCGGGCAGGTCGCGGATTTGGTCGTACAACAAACTCATCACGACTTTTTCGTCGGCGCGCATTTTGCATTTGCCGTCGATGATTTTCAGCATCACCGTCACCGCGCAATCGACATGCAGCGGGGTCAGCGGGTGCGCCGCCACCCAGGCGGCAACGGTTTCCGGCGTCATCCGACGGCCTCGCCGGCGGCCAGCCGTTTGGCGTAATCGAGTAACGACTCCTCGACCGCCATATAGGCGTAGTCGGCGACCGCCGCGACGCCGATGGCGTTCACCTTGGCGGTCGGGCCGTCGCCGATGCGCGCCACGAACACGGCGTCGCAGTCCTTGATGGTTTCCAGTATGCCGGCCAGCGCGTTCTGATCGCCGTGTTGGCCGTGGCAGTAATGATCGACGTCGCGGCTTTCCAGGTGCTCGCAATGGTCCGGCGTCAAGCGATAGATCGCAAAGTGTTTGGCGTGACCGAAATGTTCGTTGATAGAGATGCCGTCCTTGGTGGCGACGGCGATTTGCAGCGGCGTCGCGCTCATCGGCGAACTCCAGGGGCCGAGGTGGTCGCGCGGCGGTGAGTTGGGCGGTTTGTCATGGCGATTCCGGGAGTACACAAATTATTAGCGATTAAGCAAGAGCGATACCAAGCGCGGGAATGCTGATTTGCCGAGGTTTGCCGGGTGCCGGCGCGTGGCGGTCTCGACAAATGTCGGGTTTGCGACAAGTTGCTGCGGCGTTCGATTCGGAAGGGGTTTTTGCCTATACTGCCGGCATTGCCCATCGAACTAAATCCCTAAATGACGACCACTTTGATCCAGATGACCGTGCTAATGCTGTGCGGCGCGGCCTGGAGAGTCCTGTGCCCGAATAAACTCGCGGCCGATCAAACCCGGCTGGTGTTGACCAGCGTCGTTTATTATTTTTTATTGCCGGCCATGGTGCTGGAGGTACTGTGGAAGGCCGACATCGGCTGGCAGTCGTTGAAATTCAGCCTGTTGGGTTGTTCCAGCATCTTGTTGGCGGTTTTCGTCAGCGGGTTGATCGCCAAGCTGCTCCGTTTCCAGCGGCCCCAGACCGGTGCGATGATACTTGCCGCGGCGTTTCCGAACACGACTTATCTGGGATTGCCGGTGCTGGAGCAAGCCTACGGCGGGTGGTCGCGCTCGGTGGTGATACAGATGGACTTGTTCGCGGCGGCGCCGATGGTGTTCACGGTCGGTATCCTGCTGGCGCGCCACTACGGCGCCGCCGAAACTGACCAGCCCAAGTCCCGGCTGGGATTTTTTAACGCGCCGCCGTTTTGGGCGGCCTTGCTGGCGGTGGTTTTGAATTTGAATCACCTGCCGGCACCGTTGTGGTTGGCCGGATTGCTGACGATGCTGTCGGCCGCGGTGGCGCCGCTGATGATCTTTTCGTTGGGATTGGCCTTGAGTTGGCGAGCGGTAAGGTGGCGCAATCTGCCCTATATCCCGCCGGTGGTGCTTATTAAATTAATGTGGTTTCCGTGGGCCGGCATTTACATCGCGGATGTCTTGCAGCTCGAAAATCCGTTTCGGGCGGCGGCGATTTTGGATATCGCGATGCCGAGCATGGTGTTGGGCGTGGTGCTGTGCGACCGCTACCAACTGGATAGTTCGTTGTACGCCACGGGGGTGACCGTCACGACTGGACTGAGTTTGTTTAGTTTGCCGTTTTGGTTCGAGGTGTTATGAAGGCCATTGCAGAAGTGTTTTCGCAAGGCGAGGAAGTCGTCACCGGCCAGGTGGTGGACAGCAACGCCGCCTGGTTATCGCAACGCTTGGTGGAGCTGGGTTTCAGCGTGACTAGGCACACCTCGGTCGGCGACAAACTGGAGGATCTGGTAGCGTTGGTTCGAGAGATCGCCGGCCGCGCCGATTGTTGCGTCTGCACCGGCGGTCTGGGACCCACCGTCGACGATTTGACCGCCGAAGCGGTCGGCATCGCCGCCGATTTGCCGCTGGTGCTGGACGAACAAGCCCTGAGCCATATCGAACGCTATTACGCCAATCGGCAGCGGGTCATGCCGGCCGCCAACCGCAAACAGGCGTATTTGCCGCGTGGTGCGGTGCGCATCGATAATCCGGTCGGCACCGCGCCGGGTTTTGCGTTGCAAATCGGCCGTTGTTGGTTCG
Organism: Methylomonas stagni; assembly: GCF_050154735.1. Classification (NCBI taxonomy): domain Bacteria; kingdom Pseudomonadati; phylum Pseudomonadota; class Gammaproteobacteria; order Methylococcales; family Methylococcaceae; genus Methylomonas; species Methylomonas stagni. The sequence goes on from NZ_CP189557.1 coordinate 402,959, forward strand.
CTTTTTTGCCGGGCGTACCGATGGAAATGAAAACGCTGTTTGCCGACGTGGGGCGGCAGTTGCAGCAACGCTTCAGGTTGTTGCCGGATCGCTTGGTGATGTTGCGCAGCGTTGGGATCGGCGAATCGGCGATACAGCAAGCCTTGAGCGAGGTCAACCTGCCGGCCGGCGTGCAATTGGGTTTTCGGGCGGCGCCGGAAGAGGTGCAAACCAAGTTACTGTTTGCGGCCGACTTTCCGCTGACCGATATTCGCGACTGGGCCGGCCGGGTACGCGCGGCGATCGGCGACTGCGTGTTTGCGATCGATGGTCTGGACGGCGAAGCGGGCGGCGATTTACCGACGGTTGTCGATCGATTGCTACCAGCCGATAGCCGCGTGGCGATACTGGAAACCGCCAGCGGCGGCCGGCTGGCGGCCGAATGCCAGTCTTACGCCTGGTTGGATTCAACCTTAGTTTGCCGCGATGCGGCTCAAGCCGGCCGGCAATTAGAGGTTTCTACCGAGAACGAGCCTCTCGAACTGGTTGCGCAACGACTGGCCGAAAGCCTGCAAGCGCGTGGCGCGGATCTGGCCTTGGTGCAGCTGTATCGAGGCAGCCTGGACGATTACCGCAACCGCGATGCCGCCATCGTCCTTTATAATGGTCTGCTAAGCCCAGCCGGCTGGTATGGCAAACAGCATACACTGGCCGGCACCGCAACCACCAAACAAACCCAATCAGCCTGGCTGACCCTGGACTTACTCCGCCGCTACCTACAACAGCTATGCCTTTAATTCGCCTGACCAACGTTTCCATCGCCTTCGGCACCCATGCCTTGCTCGATCATGCCGATTTTCAACTCGATCCCGGCGAACGGGTCGGGCTGTTGGGCCGCAACGGCGAGGGCAAATCGACGTTGATGAAAATCATCGCCGGCGACATTCATGCCGACCACGGCGAAATCTGGAAGCAGCCGGAATTGCGGTTGGCTTGGCTGGAACAGCAGCCGAATCTGAATGACGGCGATACGATCTACGAAGCTGTGGCCGGCGGGTTGGGTGAATTGGGCGGACTAATTGCCCGCTACCACGAGTTGTTGACGCACATGGACGGTAGCGAAGCGTCCCTGGAGGCGCTGGGCGAAGTCCAGCACAAATTGGAAGCCGCCAACGGCTGGCAGTTTCAACAGCGGGTCGAGGCGGTATTGAGCCGCTTGCAATTGCCGGCCGATGTTAAGGTTAGTAGTCTGTCCGGCGGCTGGAAGCGGCGAGTGGCCTTGGCGCGGGCCTTGGTGATTGATCCGGAGGTGTTGCTGCTCGACGAACCGACCAACCATCTGGATTTCGAAAGCATCACCTGGCTGGAAGAACAGTTGTTGAACTTCGCCGGCGCGGTACTGTTCGTGACCCACGACCGGGCGTTTTTGCAAAAACTGGCGACCCGCATCATCGATCTGGATCGCGGTCAGTTGACGTCGTGGGCCGGCAATTATCAGGATTACCTGGTGCGCAAGGCGGCGGCACTGGAAGACGAAGCCAATCAGAATGCCGAATTCGACAAGAAGCTGGCCAAGGAGGAGGTCTGGATACGCCAAGGTATCAAGGCCAGACGCACCCGCAACGAAGGCCGGGTACGGGCGCTGAAAAAATTGCGCGCCGAACGCGCCGAGCGCCGCAATACTCAAGGCACCGCCAAACTATCGTTGAATAAGGGCGAGGTATCCGGCAAGAAGGTCATCGAGGCGGTCGATGTCGAGTTCAGCTATGGCGACCGCACTATCATCCGTGATTTCTCGCTTCGCATCGATCGCGGCGACAAGATCGGTTTGATCGGCAACAACGGCGCCGGCAAATCGACCTTGTTGAAGCTGTTGCTCGGTCAGTTGCAGCCGACGCAAGGCACGGTCGAACTGGGTACCAATCTGCAAATCGCCTATTTCGACCAATTGCGCGAACAGCTCGACCCTGAAATCTCGGTGGCCGACAGCGTGCTCGACGGCGGCGAATTCATCGACCTGCCCGGCGGCCGGCGCCATGTGATGAGTTATCTGGCCGACTTTCTGTTCGCGCCGGCGCGGGCTCGTTCGCCGGTCAAGAGTCTATCCGGCGGCGAGAAAAACCGCTTGCTGTTGGCGCGCTTGTTTACCAAGCCGGCCAACCTCATCGTCATGGACGAACCGACCAACGACCTGGATTTGGAAACCCTGGAAATCCTCGAGGAAAAACTGGTCGAGTACCAGGGAACCTTATTGCTGGTCAGCCACGACCGCGAGTTTCTGGATAACGTGGTGACCAGCGTGTTGGTGTTCGAGGGCGAGGGCAGGGTTGAAGAATACATCGGCGGTTACGCCGATTGGTTTGCGCTGTCCGAGCGCAATAAAAAACAACAAGCCGAGGTGGCGAAAGTCGCCGAAGCGGCGGCCAAGAAAGACAAGCCCAAAACCGCGCCGGCCAAGAAACTTAGCTTCAAGGAACAGCGCGAGCTGGAGCAACTGCCGGAACGCATCGAACAACTGGAAAGCCGCCAAGCCGAACTGACCGCGACGATCGGCGGCGGCGAGTTTTACAAGCAAACGCAAGAGGCCGTCGCGGCCAGTTTGGCGGAATTGCAGTCGGTGGAAACCGAACTGGCCGCCGCTTACAGCCGTTGGGACGAGTTGGATGCGTTGCAGGGCTGAAAAGTTGCCGGCGGCCGAGTCGGAATCAGAGCGGTGGCAGGTTGGTGCTGAAGGGCTCGACGATGACTGACTCGCCCGGTTTGACGCCGGCACAGTCTGCGTCCAGCACGATGAAGCAGTTGGCGTGACTGGCTACTGTCAATTGATGCGACTCTTGGCCGCCCGCGAGCTTGACTGCGTACTGGCCAGGCGCGATTTGGCTGACGATGCCGCGTTGATATTCCTGACGGCCGGCCGATTTTTTCAGCCGGCTGTCGCAACGGGCCAGCAATTGCAAAGGCCCGGCGGCCGGTTCGCCGGCCAGTTGACGCAAGGCCGGCGCCACGAACTTCCGGAAAGTGACCAATACGGCGGCCGGGTTGCCCGGTAGTCCGAAAAACCAGCTGGCGCCGATTTTGCCGAAAGCTAGCGGCTTGCCGGGTTTGATCGCCAATTTCCAGAACTCGACCTGGCCGCATTTGGCCAGGGTTTCTTGAACGTAATCGGCGTCGCCGACCGAGGCGCCGCCGGTGGACAAGACGACATCGAAACGATCGGCGGCGTCGAGCAAGGTTTGCTCGAGCAGAGCCGGATCGTCTCTGACGATGCCAAGATCGACGACTCGATGGTTGGCGTCGGCCAACAGGCCGGATAGCAGATAGCGGTTGCTGTCGTAGATTTTGCCGCGTCCCAATGGCTCTCCGAGCGGTGTCAATTCGTCGCCAGTCGAGAAAAAGCCGATATTCAAACGGCGACGGGCGCGAATGTCGGCGATGCCGGCGCCGGCTAACAAGGCCAGATCGCTGGCGGTCAATTTTTTCGGCGCGCTGATCAAGGTATCGCCGCGATGCACGTCGCTACCGATGGCGCGGACGTTTCTGCCGGCGGGACAATCGGCGCCGAACAGCGCAAACTCGCCGTCCCTATCGACTTGCTCTTGCTGGACCACGCTATCGACCCCGTCGGGTACCACCGCGCCGGTGAATATTCTGACGCATTCGCCATCCGCCAGTTCGCCGACGAAGGGTTGGCCGGCCCACGCAGTACCGACGACGTGCAAGCGGAAGGTTTGACTCGGCAATATCTGCGCGCTGTTTAAACCGTAACCGTCCATCGCCGCGTTGGCTTGCGGCGGAATATCTTGAGGCGCTTGCGGACTTTCCGCGATCACACGGCCAAGTGCGTCCGACAACGCGACGGTTTCGGTTTCCGATAGCGGGATTATTGCCGAGGCGATCCGCTCCAAGGCTTGTTCGGCGCTGAGTAACGGTTTATGGCTTGGGTAACAAAGGTTGGTCACGATAGCGAGCTCAAATAGGTGTTGAGAATAAAGTCGGCAATCGCCGACGGGTCGTTGAGGTCGAGTTTGGGTATCGGCGGTTCTTGCAGCAGTCGGGTATCGCAGGCAATTGCGATAATGCTGGGATCGCTCGGATACAGCAACGGTTTGCCCAGCGCCGATCGGTGCAATTCGATTTTGGGATAGCGTTCGTCTCGAAAGCCTTCCACCAAAATCAAGTCTAGGCCGGCGCTAGGAAATGCCGCTAATTGCTCGGCTAGCGTGACCTCGGTAGCAGCAGACAATTCGCTGATGATCGCGCGTCGGAAGCGAGATACCAACATGACCGGTGTCGCCCCGGCTAGTCTGAGCCGGTAACTGTCCTTGCCGGGTTGGTCGATTTCGAAATCGTGGTGACTGTGCTTGATCACGCCGACCTTCAGCCGGTTTGCGTTGAGCAGCGGCAACAGACGGGTCAATAGCGTGGTTTTGCCGGTGCCGCTGTAGGCGGCGAATCCCAACAGCGGCGGCGGCTGAAGCATCGCGGGTCTCGGAAGCGCAAGAAAGCCGGGTATTCTAAGGTATTATGGCTAGCCTTGGGTGGCGGTCCGGAGGTGGGGTGATACGCATCGTTTTGTTATTGCTGGTGGTGGGCTTGTTTTTCGCGGTACGTTGGTGGATGGCGTTGCCGGCTAAACCATCGGGCGACAAATTGCGTCAATGGTTGACGATTGGCGGCGTCCTACTGTTGGCGGTTTTAGCGTTGAGTGGTCGTCTGGGTTGGTTGTTCGGCGCGCTGGGTGTGGCGGCGGCGTTTGTCTGGCGCGGTTTACCGATATTGATCAGAGTGGCGCCGCAATTGCAGCGCTTGTGGCTTTGGTTTCAAACCAGTCGCCGCGATTCCGGTCGGTCGGGGCAGGCTGGCTCAGGGCAAGGGCGCGGCGGTAAGACCGCTGCAATGAGCGAGGCGGAAGCCCTGGAGGTTTTGGGGCTGAAAATCGGCGCCAGTCAGGCCGACATTGTGCAAGCCCATCGCAAGCTGATTTCGCGGGTGCATCCCGACCGTGGCGGGTCCGACTATTTGGCCGCGCGGATTAATTTGGCGAAGCGGGTGCTGCTGAAAAACTGATCGTGACGGCATCGTGCCAAACCGCTATTGAGTTTGAATTTCGAATTTATGTGAAGCGCATCACTCTGAACGAAAGATAAATCTGATCGAAGTCAGATTTTGATTTTGAACTTAGTGTGAAATAGTCGCGGTTTCGATATTCTGCAGTCGCCGGATCAATTCCAAAAAGGAGATGTGAGCCACAAAAAAACCTGGAAATTCAACTCATAGGATAAAAAAATTAAAGTTATACTGGCGCTCGCCGTAAACAGGGATAATTTCTGAGTTTATGCTAAGGCGAAAAAAAGGGAGATGAGGGTTGCAGTTGGTCGGACCGTCCTATCGGGCCGGACTAGGCGACGTAAGGATTGCACTCTAATCCGTATTTGAGATTGAAGGCCGATTCCCTATTAGGTTAGGGACGGCCCGAACAGAACAATAACTGAATCAGCAAGCCAAATACCTGGGAGACTAATCATGATGGAAGAAGCGATAGATGTAATAAAAGACATGGATATGCCCGATTTCATTTCTTTCGATGAAGTGGAGGACGAAATCGAAGAGGTCGATTCCGCGGAAACGTTCAAACTAGCGGAAATCGACACCAGCGACTCGCAAAACGAAGGGACTTTCGACGCGACCCGAGCCTATCTTAACGAACTTAGCAAATCCCAACTGCTGACCGCCGATGAAGAAAAAATTTACGGTCGGCGCACGCAACAAGGCGATACTCAAGCCCGCAAAATCATGATTGAAAGCAATTTGCGTCTGGTTGTGAAAATTTCCAGGCGCTACTTAAACCGTGGCCTTCCGCTGCTGGATCTGATCGAGGAAGGCAATCTCGGTTTGATTCGGGCAGTCGAAAAATTCGATCCCGATCGCGGATTCAGGTTTTCCACCTACGCGACATGGTGGATCAGGCAAACGATAGAACGGGCTATCATGAATCAGACCCGCACGATTCGCTTGCCGATTCACATCGTCAAGGAAATGAACGTTTACCTGAAGGCTCAACGCAGTTTGGCGCAACAACTCGATCACGAGCCCACCGTGGACGAAATTGCCAAGCATTTGGACAAACCCGCGAAAACCGTCAGCAAAATGCTGAAACTGAATGAGAGAGTGACTTCGGTCGACGTATCGTTCGGTAAGGATTTCGACAAGCCTTTATTGGAAACCATTTCCGAGGAAGAGAGCCGCAGTCCGGCGGAAATCCTGCAGGAAGACTTCATTCAAAACAACGTCACCCATTGGGTGTATCAACTAGGCGAAAAACAACGCGAAGTGATTTGCCGTCGGTACGGACTGTGCGGCTTCGAAAACGCCACCCTTGAACAAGTCGCGCTGGAAATGGGCGTCACTCGCGAGCGGGTCAGACAGATCCAGATGGATGGCTTAAAGCGCTTGAAAGAAATCCTGGAAACCAACGGTTATTCGTTCGAATCCATTTTTAATTAACTCGACTGCCCGTTTGTTATTCTGGTGTAGCGGACGTTTCGTTCTCTTCGCCAGGATCGGAGCGGAGTTTTTTCGTTAGTCGGTGCGGTAGAGCGGTAAGTCGGAAATCCTTCGGTCGATTTCCGCTACCGTGGCGGCGTATTTCGGACTTCCAACTGTCTGGTAACGGTTTTTGAAGGTCTGGGCGTCCATGTGCTCGGGCAAGTCTTGCACGTCGGGGATAATCGCGGAATAGTCCTTGATTTGCGAGAGGACCTTCTGTAATTCCCTGGCCCGCTCGGTAGTCGAAATTGCCAGAGTGCCGAACTTGGTACCGGCCCGGTCCGCGCTCAAGTCGATAAAGCTAAAGCCGCTGCCTTTTTCCGCATCGCCCAATTCCTTGTCCACGCCAAGCTGTTCGCCTAAGAGTTTGGCATCGACCGCCGCCAATAGCGCCGATGCAATGAAATGTTGCGGAATATCGACGCGTTTATAGGCGTAGACCGGAAGTTCCTTGCTGTACACCAAGCCGATCGGCAAAAAGCGGCGTAGCTCGCTTTTATAAATGTAACTGCCGACCGCGATAATGATCGCGCGGTTTTCCCGAATCGCGTCGGCTGCTTCGGTATTGCGGTAGGCAAAATCGAACAAGGGTTGTAGCAGATCGATCAATGACAAGCGCCAGGCCGGATCGTGTTGGCTGACGATAGTATTGATCTGCTGCTGATAGCGGTGCAGATTGGGGTATTCCCGATGTTTTTGGATGGCCAACTGCTTCGCCGATTCGACCACCGAGCCAAGATAACTGATTTCCAGCGCGTTCGGGGTGATCCTGACGTTTTGCACGTATTGGCTGGCGACCAGCCAATATTTTTTAGGGGCGGGTATTCCACGATGGCGGGTATCAGCACATTCGCGGCCGGATCCGGGATGGATATTTCCCCGATTTTAAAGGATTTGATGCGGATACCGCGGTCGGCTTGCCGAAGGCTGAAGTTGATGTCCAAATAGCGGCCCCACGGGTTTTCCGGTACGAAAATCGCGATTTGCGCCTGTAGGCGGTCGTTGAGCAACTGAATTTGGGTGGTGTTTTCGACGAAGTGGTTAAGCAGATAGCTGACCGCGATATTTAAGTCTTTTTGGTTTAAATTGACTGTTTTTACAGAGTCGCGTTCATCGGCGCTAACGTTCAGCAATTGCTTGGCGCGTTGGATGTCGTCGCGGTTCAGGCTTTGTTGGATTTGCGGCGATGGGCTGTCATCCAATGCAAAACACAGTAATATCGTAATCGATAGCGCTAGTCCCAGTAGCGAATAGAGCAGGCGTTTCAGCATTGATCGAAGATCAAATTGAAGCGGCTTTCCTTTAAATACAGCATTTCTTTTCTAAGGTCGGCGTCGGTTAACGGCGCCTGTTCGAGCCAGCCTTGCGGAAAATCGATCCGGATGTCGCGATCTTCGACGTTCAGTTTGAAGTCAGGGCGCGGACTATGCCGATTGCGATGCAGTAGCGCGGCCAGTCTGAACAAGATCGCCATGATCGGCGCGTGTTGGCGCCAAGGCATGGGCAGGTCTTCGAAGCGGCAGGCCTTGAATTTCTTCCGGTGGCTGCGGACCAGCGACGCCAGCAACAATTGATCTTGTTTGGAAAAACCGGCCAGATCGCCATTCTCGATGATGTAAGCGCTGTGTTTATGATACTGGCTGTGTGCAATCTCGAAACCGATTTCGTGTAAATCGGCGGCCCATTCCAAAAACTGTAGCGTCGCCGGGTTGTCCGCAAAGCTGGGGTGGTCGTTCAGTTGTTCGGCCATGTAGCGCAAAGTGGCCTTAAGTTGTTCGCTGTGGCGGCGATCTGTGTGGTAGCGGGCTGTTATTAATTCGCAGGTTTGGCCGCGAATATCGTGGTTGTAGATTCGGCCCAACAAATCGTAAACCAAACCTTCCCGCAGCGCACCGTCCGCGACAGTCATTTGTTCGATGTTCAGCGTCTTGAAAGTCGCGTAGACGATGGCTACCGCGCCGATGAAAACCGGCCGCCGCTCGATGCTGAGCGCCGGAAAGTCGATCTCGGCAATATCGTTCAGTTTCAACAGGTGTTCGACCAGCGCGTCCAGTCCCGCCATCGTAATGCCGTTGTTGCTCCAGCCGGAGGTTTGCAATACGTTACTGACTGCTTTCAGACTGCCGGAAGCGCCGATTGCCTCGTCCCATTGCTTGCGGTTGAAGGTGTCCTGAAACGGCTCCAAATGGTGTTCGGCAAACAACATCGCGTTGCGAAAGGCTTTCTTGTTGATTTTGCCGCTTTTGAAAAATGCTTGGCTGACCGTGACGCAGCCCATGTTCAGGCTTTCCTTGATATGGGCGACATCTTCGCGGCCGATGATGTATTCGGTGCTGCTGCCGCCGATATCCATCACGAAACGATTGTTGGCATCGCTGCCCAGGCTATGGGCGACGCCCTGGTAAATCAAACGGGCTTCCTCGATGCCGGAAATGATGTGGATCGGGTGGCCCAGGGCTTTTTCGGCCTTGTTGATGAATTGCTGGGAATTGCGGGCGATGCGCAACGTGTTGGTGCCGACGATCGCCACGCTGTGCGGCGGAAAATTGCGGATACGTTGGCCGAATCGCTCCAGGCAGGCCAGCGCCCGTTCCTGGGTGGCCGGTTCCAGATTGCGGTTTTGATCCAGACCCGCCGCCAGACGCACCATCTCCTTTAAACGGTCCACGGTTTGTAGTTTGCCGTTCATCAAGCTGCAGATAATCATGTGGAAGCTGTTCGAACCCAGGTCCACGGCGGCAACGCTGGTCGGTATCGGAAATGGCAAAGTAGTATTCCTGTTCTGGCTGCTGAGTAAATGCCAATTCTGATAGAATCGACTGCTTTTACGGCCGGCGATCCGCGCCGGAACGTCATCACTACCGCCGGGCATTATAAACTAGAGCATGACGGCTTTATCCATCCGCAACCTAAAAAAACCTATAACAATGGCTTCCAGGCCTTGAACGGCGTGGACTTGGACGTGGAACTCGGCGATTTTTTCGCATTGCTCGGCCCGAATGGCGCCGGCAAATCCACGTTGATCGGCATCGTCAGTTCGCTGGTCAACAAGTCCAGCGGGACCGTCGAAATCTTCGGTCACGACTTGGATCGCGACACGGCCGGCGCCAAGCGCTGTATCGGCTTGGTACCGCAGGAAGTCAATTTCAATCAATTCGAGACGGCGCATGGCGTGGTGTTGAACCAAGCCGGCTACTACGGCATTCCCCGCAAGCAAGCCCTGAGGCGCACCGAAATCTGTTTGCGGCAAATGGAGTTATGGGACAAACGCGATACCGTATCGCGGCGCTTGTCGGGCGGCATGAAACGGCGGCTGATGATCGCCAGAGCCATGGTGCACGAGCCGCGTCTGCTAATCCTGGACGAGCCTACCGCCGGCGTCGACATTGAGATTCGCCGGGCGATGTGGGACATGATGCAAGAGGTCAACCAGCAGGGGACGACGATTATCCTGACTACCCATTATCTGGAAGAAGCCGAAAGCCTGTGCCGCAACATCGCCATCATCGACGATGGCCGGATCGTTGAGCATTCGGCGATGAGCGATCTGCTGGCCAAGCTGCATACCGACCATTTCGTGCTGGATATTGCCGAGCCGCTCCGCGAGGCACCGGCCATTGCCGGTTGCGCGATCGCGTTGGCCGGGGAGCGCGTGCTGGACGTTTCGGTACCCAAGGCGCTGGGGCTGAACCGCCTGTTTCAGGAGTTGTCGGCGCGGGACATCGAAGTGCTGAGCCTTAGAAACAAATCCAACCGCTTGGAGCAAATGTTTATGGACCTGGTGCAATGACGTACTCCGTCGCGTTTTGGACGATCCTGGGCAAGGAGATTCGCCGCTTCACTCGCATCTGGCCGCAAACCTTGTTGCCGCCGGCGATCACGACCGCATTGTACTTTTTGATCTTCGGCAAGCTGATCGGCGAGCGCATAGGCTTGGTGCACGGCGTCAGCTACATGGATTACATCGTACCGGGCATTATTTTGATGTCCGTGATCAGCCATTCCTATTCCAACGTGGTGTCGTCGTTTTATTCGACCAAGTTTCAACACCATATCGAGGAATTGCTGGTGGCGCCGGTGCCGAATTACGTGATACTGGCCGGCTACGTGTGCGGCGGCATCGCCCGCGGCGTGTTGGTCGGCTTGGTGGTGGCGGGGATTTCGATGCTGTTTACCAAGATCCAAGTGCTGCATTGGGACCTGGTTTGCGTGGTGTTCGTGTTGACCGCGACCTTGTTCGCGCTGGCCGGCTTCATCAACGCGGTGTTCGCCGACAGCTTCGACGACATCTCGATTATCCCCAACTTCGTACTGACGCCGCTGAGTTACCTGGGCGGCGTGTTCTATTCGGTGGCGATGCTACCGGAGGTCTGGCAACAGGTCGCTCGGGCCAATCCGATCCTGTACATGATCAACGCCTTCCGCTACGGCATGATAGGCGTCAGCGACGTTCCCATCCTGCTGGCCTTCGAAATGACGGCCGGCGTCATCGCGCTGCTGATAAGCCTGAGTCTATGGTTGCTGCACAAAGGCGTCGGCATCAAAAACTGAGACCGTTTCGGACCGTTTAAGCGAATCCGTGCCTGCTGAAAGTCTAAAATGCCGGGATTGCGATCCGGAGGCCGGGCGCGGCCAAGCGGTCGTTCAATCGGTCGATTGCAGCAGTTTGCGGAGCGCGGTCGGGTTTTTGATGGCGATGAAACGGTTTTGCACGCTGATCAGATCGTCGTCCTGAAATTTTTTCAGCATCCGGCTGACCGTTTCCAGCGCCAGACCCAGGTGGTTGCCGACTTCCTGGCGAGTCAGCGACAATTTGAATTCGGACGACGAGAAGCCGCGCCGCTTGAGACGCTCGGACAGGCTGATCAGGAAATAAGCCAGCCTTTCCTCGGCCGGGCGCTTGCTGAGCACCAGTTGGTTCTTGTCCTCTATCATTTTTTCGCCGGTATGGCGGAACAATTCGCGGGTCAGGCTGGGTACGTTTTGGAACAATTCTTCCATGCTGTCGGCCGGCAGGATGCAGAAACTCATGGTTTCCAGAGCGATCGCCGCGCAGCCGTGCTTGGCGCCGGACAGGCCGTCGAAGCCGAGCAGTTCGCCGGGCAACAAGATATTCAGGATGTGTTCGTTGCCGTGGTTGTCGTTGGCGACCAGTTTGGCGCTGCCGGACTTGATCGCCAGAATGCCGCGAAAATTATCGCCCTCGCGGTAGATGAAATCGCCGCGTTGCAGGGTTTTGCGGGCGCGGATGACTTGGCTGATGTTGGCGATCTCGGATTGCGACAAGCCGCGCGGCAGGCAAATGTTGTCCAGGCTGCAATTGGCGCAACTGACTTGCTTGTTAAGGGCGACGACCTTGGCGTCGCCGCCGGCCGAGTCGCAATGTTGCAGGTTGTTCATTAGGCTGCTCCGTCCGTGTCCCGGTGGTAGCCGACGATGCGTTCCACCTCGTTTTTCGAGCCCAGGATCAACGGCACCCGTTGATGGATGCTGGTGGGCTTGACGTCCAGCACCCGTTCCCGGCCGGTGCTGCAGGCGCCGCCAGCCTGCTCGATGATGAAGGCCATCGGGTTGGCTTCGTACAGCAGGCGCAGCTTGCCGGGCTTGGCCGGATCGCGCAGGTCGAACGGGTACATGAACACGCCGCCGCGATTCAAAATCCGGTACACCTCGGCGACCAGCGACGCCACCCAGCGCATGTTGAAGTCGCGCTCGCGCGGGCCGTCGGAGCCGGCGACGCATTCGTCCACATAGCGTTTGATCGGGGCTTCCCAGAAACGCTGGTTGGACATGTTGATCGCGAATTCGCTGGCGTCTTCGGGTATCTTCATGTTGCAGTGGGTCAGGATGAATTCGCCGACGTCCTGGTCCAAGGTAAAGCCGTTGACGCCGTTGCCGGTGGTCAGCACCAGCATCGTCGAGGGGCCGTACAGCACAAAGCCGGCGCAGACTTGTTCGCTACCCTTGCGCAGAAAATCCTCGGGTTCCGGCTCGACGCCTTCCCGGCAGCGCAGGATCGAAAATATAGTGCCGACGGTCAGATTGATGTCGATGTTGGACGAGCCGTCCAGCGGATCGAACAACACCAGGTATTTGCCCTTGGGATATTGCTTGGGAATCTGGATCGGGTCGTTGATTTCCTCGGAGGCCATGCCGCCCAGCGAGCCGCTCCAATCCAGCGCCCGGACCATGATGTCGTTGGTGATGATGTCCAGCTTTTGGACTTCGCCCTGGACGTTTTCCGATTCCGCGCTGCCCAACACGCCGATCAACGCGCCGCAATTGACCCGATGCGAGATTTGCTTGCAGGCGGTGACGATGTTGTTCAGCAATAGCGTGAAGGTACCCGATGCCTCCGGCAGTCCGCGCTGCTGTTCGATGATGAACTGGGTCAGGGTGACTTGGTTGGTCATGCGGTGATTCTCCGTCGGGTATTCGAATAGGTGTTCGGGCGCAACGCTTGCTCGCGACCGATGGCTGGTCGGAAATCGGTCGGCGCGCGGCGCGAAGGGGTGGCCGGGAATGGTTTCATCGGGGCGTTCAAACTTTTTCGCTTAACAGCGTTTGCGGCGGTAACGCGGGCGGTTGGGGCTGGGCGGGTCGGCCTTGTTGTGCGTCCATAAATCCGGGCGTTAATCCTTTTTGTTCAAATTGTTGCCTGAGTTCGGGCAGGCGGCTGTCGATCAGCTCGACGGTGCGGGGCGACTCGCTCCAGAAGCGGGTGTTGACGCTGCCGTCGTAGCAGGAAATTTTGCAATGTATTGTACCAATAAGCGGCGGGCTTAGGCTAATGCTGACGGTCCAGGCGTCCTTATGTTCCTCGCTCCCGCCGGTTTGGTCGCGTTCGATGCACAGCCGCAGGCTGTCGGCTTGGTCGGCGTTGAAGAAGGGTAGTTCCAGAAACCAGACCTGTTTGGTCGCGTCGTCCCTGGGTAGCGAATTCAGTTGATCGAGCGTCAATTTGGCTAGGCCGCCCTGGGCTTTTTGCAGGGTTTCGCTGAGCGGTTCGCGCTCGGCGGCGGGTAGCGCGGTTTGTTCGGCCAGTTCCCGCTGCAGCAAGGCCACGAATTTGCTCAACTTCAACTTGAAGTCCTCGGGCGGCGGCGTTTGATCGGGCGGCGGATGCGGGCCGCCGAACCAGTCGCTTTCCATGAACAGGCCGGAGCCACGAATCGCTTGCCGTAGCGGCGCGGGTTCGAGCAAGGCCGCGCGGGGCGGAATCGCGGCCAGCAGATTGAGCGCGGCGCGTTTCAGGGTTTCACCGACATTCGCGCCGGCGAAGTCGGCCGTTACCACGTGCGCCAAGTGGTTGGCGAACTGGGCCGGCGGGGTTTGCATCGGTAGCAGTTGTTTGTAAGCGGCGGCGACCAAGGCTTCGGTATCCGCGCCGCGTGGCGATAGCGCGACCATCGGCCCGTCGGCGGTTTTAACGATGTGTAGCGTTACGGTCTGGCCCGGCGCGGGCGGCGCGGAGACGCTGGCCGGTGCGGTGCCGGTGCCGCTGGCCGGCTGGGACCACATCCATTGTTTGTCGGTCAGCGTAATCAGATCGGCGCGCGGGTTTGGCGGGCTGGCCGTCGGATTGCCCGAAAGCGGTGGCGAAAACGATGGCGATGGCGAAAGCAGTGGCGTTGGCGATGGTGGCATCGGCGATGCCGGGTTGGCGGCGGGCAGCAATTGCAAGGTCAATCGACCGGCATCGGCCTTAACCACGACCGCCGTCACGCCGTCGGCCGGGTTCGAGTTCGCCGGAGCAGAGGCGGGCACCGCCCCGCCGGCCCCGGCCGCCAAGGTCGCGGAGGGAGAGGAAGTCGCCGAGGTTGCTGACGCTGCCGAGGTCGCCGCGCCTAAATTCGCCGGCGCGGTCGGCAGTTTGAAAACGCCGCCGTTGCTAGCGCCGGCTACCGGCAAAAATTCGTTTCGATTCGGCTGACTGACCGCCACCAGGCGCAGTTCGGCGGTTGGCGCCAATTTGACGACTTGGAGTTGCAGGGTCTGGCCGACTTGGACCGGCATTCGCGCGGGGTTTTGCAACAGCAGGTTGCGCTCGCCGATTGTCACCGTCACGGCCTGGTTTGGGCTATCCACCAGCGTGATTTTGGCTTCCACCAATTGATTGAGCTTGAGTTCGGGAAAGTCCTCCGCGACCTTGTTCAAGCTGGCTTGCAAGCGGGCGTCCAACGGAAGATTGATATCCATGACTTCCCCTTGGCCGGCGGCCGTCAGGTTTAGGATGATGCGTACCGCTTCGGCGAGGGCCGGTAGTTCGGCGTAAGCCGGCGTCATCGATCCGGATGCCGCGATGTCAGCCATGGCTCGGCCGGCCGGCTATTCCAGGCCGAGGATGAAGTCCCAGTGCGCGGCGCCGACCGGCATCACGGACAAGCGGTTGCCGCGGCGCAGCAGGGCCAATTCGGCCAGTTCGGACTTTTCCTTCAACTCCTTGAGGGTGATGTTACGCGCCAATTCGCGGACGAATTTGACGTCCACCATGAACCAGGTCGGATTGTCCGGACGGCTTTTCGGGTCGAAATGGATATTGTCCGGATCGAAGGCGGTGAAGTCCGGATAGCCGGCCTTGACGACCTGCATGATGCCGACGATGCCCGGTTCGGCGCAGTTGGAATGGTAGAAAAACACCAGGTCGCCCGGCTGCATGTCGTCGCGCATCATGTTGCGGGCCTGATAGTTGCGGACGCCGTCCCAATGCTCGGTTTGCTCGGGTTTGCGTTGCAAGTCGTCGATGCCGAAAGTGTCCGGTTCGGATTTCATCAACCAATAATTCATCTCGGTTCCTCGAGGCGGTGGCTAGCGTTGTCGGCATTGTCTCCGCTATTGGTCGTCGGGTGCAAGTACCTCGACGTGGTCGGCGTAAGTTTCGGCGATGCGATGAAATTGCGGTTCGAGTTCCTGGAAGGCCGCGACGATGTCGGGATCGAAGTGGCTGCCGTTACCTTCGACGATCAAGTTCATCGCTTCCTCGCGCGGCATCGGCGCTTTGTAAACCCGGCGGCTGGTCAGTGCGTCGTATACATCGACCAAGGCTAGGATTCTGGCGGCCAGCGGAATGTCCTCGCCTCGCAAGCCCAGCGGATAGCCGCTGCCGTCCCAGCGCTCGTGGTGGCCGTAGGCGACGTCCATGCCGCATTTAATGAAGCCCTGCGACGGATATTGCTCGTAAACCGAACGCAGCGTATCGCCGCCGATCGCCGCGTGGGTTTTCATGATCTGAAATTCTTCCGGCGTCAGCCGGCCGGGCTTTTTCAAAATCGCGTCGGGGATGCCGACCTTGCCGATGTCGTGCAGCGGCGACGAGCGCACCAGATCCTGAGTGAATTCGGCGGTCACGCTGGCGGCATAACGCTCGGTGCGGCTCATGTGGCGGCAAATCAGCTCGCAATATTTCTTCAGACGCAATAGGTGCGAGCCGGTTTCCGGATCGCGGTATTCGGACAGTTTAGCCAACGCGGTGATGATGGCGTCTTGAGCTTCGATAAAGGCTTCTCGGTGCCAGTGGCTTTGTAACGCGGTGGCGGTGACGTTCAGCATGCCGATCAATGTCGACAAGGTGTCGGCCGTCAGGGAAGGTCCGTCGCCGGCCAGTGTGACCAGGCCGATGACGCCGCGAGAACTGACCATCGGCAGACAGGCCAGCGGCTGGCCGGTAAACCAGGCGATGCCGCCGCCGTCCAGAGGAGAACCGAATTGCCAACGCCGGTTCTCGGCGATCGCGCGGCGAATCGCGCCCTCGGGCAGATCGGCGACGGCGAACTGGTTCGGTTCGCCGTTTTGCGGATGGAAGCAGCGAAACTGTTGATCAGCCCCCGGACTCAACCACAAACCGATCGCATTGCTACCGATCAGCTCGGTCAACGTGGCGATCAGTGCCGATACCACGCCTCTTGAGTCGTTCAAGCGGGTCATGTTGGCCACGTAGCGATATTGCAAGGCGAGGGCGCGGGTTTTCTTGGCCACCAAGTCTTCGAGGTGCGCGTTGAGTTGGCCGAGTTGATGGTTGGCTTGCTGCAATTGGTTTTGCAGGATTTGCTCGGCCATTTTCAGGCGATATTGCTCCAGGCCGTCGTTCAAGGTCTCGCGCAGAATTTCCGGCGGACAGGGTTTGTTTAAAAAGCGGGCGATATGAGCGCTGTGTAGCGCGTTGACGGCGATGTCCAATTCGGCCCGCCCGGTCAACATGACCAAGACCGTATTGGGATACTGCCGGTACACCGCATTTAAAAAGGCGATGCCGTCCATATCCGGCATGTTGTAATCGGACACCACCACCGCGAACGGTCCCTGCTCGGCCAGGATGCGCAAGCCGGCCGCGCCGCCGTCGGCGACGGTCAGGTCGAAATCGCGGCGCAATTGGCGCTTGATGCCCTCCAACAGCAGGATTTCGTCGTCGACGAACAGGATTTTCCGGCTGATCTCGGGTAAGGCGGCCGGCTCGGCGGTCGGATTGCTGGGTAAGGTCATCGGCTGCCTCCGGCTTGTTCCGCGACTTTTTCCGCCAACGCCCGCCATTCCGCAAGACGTTCCCATTTGCCCAAACGCCGCAGATAGGCTTCGTCCAATTGCATTTCGAACAAATGGCTGTAGTCGTTCGGATTTGCCGGCTGCAACAGGCAAGCGGCGACGTGAACGGCGGTTAATGCGTTGACGCCGTCGTAATCGGTCTCGTTGGGGGTGTAATGCAACAAAATCGCTTCGATGATACGCGGCGGGATTTTCCACAGGCTCAACACATAGGCCGCCGCCTGACAGCGATTGAAGCCGAAAATCTCGGTTTCCAAGGCCGTTATCGGTTGCTCGTGGCGTTTGGCGCGCGCCAACAATTCCAGGGTTTTGCCGCCGCCGCGCGACAGAAAAAGCAGCAAGCCCATATTGTGCAGCAAGCCGCCCAGGTAGGCTTGGTCCGGACGGTCTTCCCGCTGATGTTCGGCTAGCGCGATCAGGCGTGCCAACTCGCCGACCCGGCCGGCGTTTTGCCACAAATATTCCATTTTTCGCTCCAATTCCGGACTGGCGATCGGAAACGCAGTCTTCACATGTACCGACAAGACCAGATTGTTCAGGCGCTTGATGCCGATCAGGTTGATGGCGTCGGTCAGGCTGGAGACCACCCGGTTCAGTCCGAAATAGGGCGAGTTGATCAGTTGCAGCAATCGGGCCGACAGTACCATGTCGCGGGCGAAAATGTCGGCGATGTCCTTGGTGGTGGTGTTTTCGTCGGCGATTGCCGCGTTCAACTCCCGGTAGATCGCGGGCAGGCTGGGCAGGGCGTTGGCATCCCCGAGGGTGCCGGCGATCAGCGGATCGTTGATGCAATCTTGGATTTTGAAGATTTGGCTCAGCGCTTCCCGCAAGGTTTCGGCGCTGCAAGGCTTGCTCAAATACTGGTGGGCGACTTCCAGGCTCTGTTTCAGGTTGTTTTCGTCGGTGTAGCCGCTCAACATGATTCTAACCACGCCGGGATAGCGCTCGGCGACGGTCTTCAGCAATTCGTAGCCGTGCATCCCCGGCATCATCATATCGCTAACCACCAAGTCGATTTTCTCCGCCGCCATGATGGCTAGGGCTTGCGCGCCGCTCGTCGCGAAATACAGTCGCCATTGCTCGCGGTAGGGCCGCAATTGGCGTTGTATGCCTTGAATAACCAATTCCTGGTCGTCGACAAACAGTATGTGCTTCTTAGTCATTTTCGGTAACCGGTGCCTGCGGGTCGAGCGGCAACAGTACGTGGAAGGTGGTGCCGAGTCCCGCCTCGGATTCGAAGTATAGTCTGCCTCGGTGTCGCTCCACGATAATGTTGTGGGCCAGGCTCAGCCCCTGGCCGGTGCCCTTGCCGACCGCTTTGGTCGTGAAAAACAGGTTGAAGACTTTCTCCCGAATCTCGGCCGGAATGCCCGCGCCATTGTCGCGGATGCGGATTTCCGCCATATCGCCGAGCTTGCGGGTGGCAATCTGGATCACGCCGCGTTCGCCGCCTTTTTCTTCGATGGCATGGGCGGCGTTGATGATCAGGTTGAGCAGGACCTGGCTAAGTTCGTTGGCGTAGCAGGGCACGGCAGGCAAATCGGCGGCGAGGTCGGTTTCGACGTCGGCAATGTATTTGCAGGCGTTTCGGCTGATCGTGATCGCGCCGGCGACGGTGTCGTTCAGGTTGATCGCTTGCCGGGATTGGCTAGGTTCGACGTGCGAAAAAGTCTTCATGGCCTTGACGATTTCGGCGACCCTGGTCACGCCTTCCAGCGCTTGGCCGATGGCTTTGGGACTGTCGTCCAGAATATAGGCCAGATCGAATTGCTCGCCGAGATCGTCTAGCCGGGTTTTCGAGGCCGGGTCGGCTTGTTGGTAAACCGCCGACTGCCAGGCGCTCAGGTCGGCGAAGTAGTTTTGCAACGCGGCCAGGTTGTCGCCGATATATTGAATTGGCGTGTTGATTTCGTGAGCCACGCCGGACGCCAGTTGGCCGATGGCTTCCAGTTTTTGAGCTTGGGTCAGTTGGGTTTGCAGTGCCTTGGTTTCGCTGACGTCGTCGAGGATGCCGCAAAACAGCGTCTCGCCGTCGATTTCGATGGGGCTGATGTGCAATTGCACTGCAAAAATTTCGCCGGAGGCACGGCGGCCCTGGAACTCGCGGCGCTGGTTCATGGCGCGGCTTTCCCGTGTCGCGATGTAGTGCGCCAAATAACCGTCGTGTCGGCTTGCAATGTCGGCCGGCATCAGCCGTTTGACGTTTTCGCCCACCATTTGTCCGGCGGAGTAACCGAAAATGCGTTCCGCGCCGCGATTGAAACTTCGGATCGCTCCGGTTTGATCGATGGTGATGATCGCGCTGGGCGCGGTATCCAGAATTGTGTTCAGCTGGCTGGTTTGTCGCTCCAGGCTACGCATTTTTTGTTGCAGTGTTTCGTTTTGACGACCCAGTAGGTAGCCGGCTAGTCCCAGAACCAGCGGTGCGCCCCAGATGACCCACAGTTCGGGGTGGAGCCGGTGCAAGGAGGCGAGAGCGGCGTGATTAAACTGGAAGTACTCGCCATTCAACAGAAAGGCGCTAGTACCTAGTGGGAACAACAATCCCAGGCCGGCGGCCAGGATAGCGAATGAAAGTGAAGTGGGGATGCGCGATGGCTTGGTCATTCCGTAAGCTCGGTAGGTACGCGCCGTAAAGCGTTGCGATCACCGGTTTTCGGCGCGGGGAGGTTTGGTCGCCTACACGCCTGAAAAACCCGGAATGCCTTCAATCGCGGGAACGGACGCACGAAAAGCGCCGACCCGGGCCTAAACCCGCTTCCTGATGCGCCGCCGCTTGAAACAGTATAGACCGCTTAATCGACCGCGACGGTATCGACCAGCAATAATCGGTCGCCGTCCAGCCGTAATGCCAGCGTTTTACAGAGCAGGTTGGTCTCGAAATCGCGATAGCGTTCGGAACTGACGATGCGGTCGCGGTCGCCGCAATGTTCCAGTGCCAACAGTTGAAAGAAATAAGGCCGCCATGACCAATTGAAGCCGATCTTGCGCGGATCGGTAAACCAGCGGTTGGCGCTGAAATTGAAGTCGGGGGAAATCTGGTCGCCCAGGTTGTTGCACAGATAAAAGCGGATTACGCCGCTTTCCGCGAAATTCCAACTGACCAGCTCGTTGAGATTGAAATCGTCTTGCAAAGCCTCCGCCAGCCGATAGGCCAAGCTCTTGAGGGTGTTGATGGCGTTGATTTTGCGTTCTTCGCGGACCAGGGTTTGTTTTAGAAACTTGCCGCGCAGCGAGGCAATGTGTTGCTGATATTGCTGGGCCGGCTTGAAATCGGCCTCGGCCTTACCGAACAAAAAACCCTGCATATATTGCGCGCCGCAGTCCAAACCGAACCAGAATTCCTCGTCGGTTTCGACGCCTTCGCAGGTCAGCCGGGCGCCGGTGCGCTTGCCCAGTCGCGACAACACTTGCATGATGTCGCCGGCGATACCGCCCTTGGCGGCTTGCTTGAACAAGCGCATGTCGATCTTGATGATGTCGGGCTGGACCGCGATCAGTCGTTCCAGCTGCGAGGAGCCGGCGCCGAAATCGCCGATCGCCACGCTCAGGCCGTGTTTGCGGTAGCGCTGGACGATTTGCTTGAGTTTTTGCGGATCGGCGGGCGCGTCGGAGATTTCTACGATGACCCGGCCGCGGTCGATATTCAGTTCTTCCAGCATCCGCACCGTCGGCACCGCGTTCAGCTGGCGCAGATTGTCTATCCAGGCCGCCGAGATATTGATGGCCAGAAAACTGTTGGGATCGGCGTGTTCGGCAAATTTTTGCAAGGCCTGCCAACGCACCTGACGGTCGAGTTCGGTTCGCTGCTTGGCGTCGATGTCGGCCGAGGAAAACCAAGCGCCGGCCGAAACCACGCGGCCGTTAGCGTCGTGCTGGCGGGCCAGCGCCTCGTAGCCGACGATCTGGCCGCTGGCGGTGGAAATGATAGGTTGAAAATACGGAAATAACTGTAGTTTGGCTTGCATCGTTCCCTGGTGGCTGCTCGCATGCGCGTTGTTAGTTCAGGTCGCTAGAAAAACCTTCAACTCGGGCAGGCAGGAACCGCAGCCGGTACCCGCCCCCAGGCAGGCGCCGATCTCGGCGACATTGCCGAGCTTGCGGTCGCGAACCGCTTGCCGAATGGTTTTCTCGCCTACATTGAAACACGAACAGACGATTCGGCCAATATCGGCTTCGCCGGCGGGCGGTGCGCCGCTCAACAGACTCAGGCGTTCGCCCCGGCTCAAGGCCGTTTTGCCGAACAAGGTCGCGATCCAGCCGGGTTCCGGCAATTCCGGCCCGGCGCCGACGAATAAACAAGCTTGCAGGCCGGCTTCGGTGATCAGAGCAGTCCGAAAGTCGCCGGATGGCGGATCGCTGTATTCCAGCCAGTGGCGGTCCAACCGTTCGGCCGCATTGGCGGCCAGCCGGTGGCGACTCCAGACTCGCCAGTCCCGGCCGGTATGGCCGCCGGCCAGTTGGTAACGGTAAAAACCGTCGCCGCGCATCTCCACCCGGTATTCGCAGTCCGATAGCGGCAAGGCTTGCCGGGACAACAGTACGGCATGCCAGCGGGCCGGCCAGGCTTCGATGGCGACCGGCGTTTGCTTGCTTTCCGGTTGACCGGACAAGGGATCGACCACCGGATTGACCAACGCGCCCATCCGGCCGTGGCTGCTGTTGACGCCGGTCCAGTGCATCGGCACGAACAAACTGCCGGGCCGTTGTTCGGCGCTGATCGCGATCTTGGCGAGCATGCCGCCCCAGCGGCTGGTCAGTTTGGCGATGGCACCGGCCGGCAACCGCAGGCGGGCGGCGTCGTCCGGATGGATTTCGACGCAAGGTTCGACTTGGTGGGTATTCAGTTTGGCGGCCAGGCCGGTGCGGGTCATCGTGTGCCACTGGTCGCGCAAGCGGCCGGTATTCAGCGTGAATGGGTAGTTGGCGTCGGTGGCGTAGCGCGGCGGGCGCGGCGACACCGGCACGAAGTTGGCTTTGCCGCTGGTCGTGAAAAACCGGCCGTCACCGAACAGCCGGGCGGTACCGCCGGCGGCGTTTACCGGCCATTGCAGCGGTTGCAGGCCCGCGTAAGCCGCGTCGCTCAGCCCGGCCAGACCGGACAGATCGAAGTCGCGGCGACCGTGCCCGGCATCGTTTTCGAAGGCCGACAGCGCGGCGTGTTCGCGGAAAATCTCGGCGCTGGACCGGTAGGCGAAAGCCTCGCCAAAGCCCAGGCGTTGCGCCACCTGGCTGAAGATCCACCAGTCGTGGCGGGCCTCGCCGGACGGCGCGAACAACGCCCGTTGGCGGGAAATCCGCCGCTCCAGATTGGTGACGCTGCCGTCTTTTTCGCTCCAGCCGGTGGCCGGCAGCAGCACGTGCGCCAATCGAGTGGTGTCGGTATCGGCGATGCAATCGGAGACCACCACGAAATCGCAAGCCTGCAACGCCTGCCTGACCCGGTCGGCGTCCGGCATCGACGCGACCGGATTGGTGGCGACGATCCAGATCGCCTTGATCTTGCCGGCCGCGACCGCGTCGAACAGTTCCAGCGCTTTCAGGCCCTGGCGGTCGGCGACCCGCTGGCTACCCCAAAATCGGCCGACTCGGTCCACATGGACCGGATTGTCCAAATCCATGTGCGCGGCCAGCATGTTGGCGAGGCCGCCGACCTCGCGGCCGCCCATCGCGTTGGGTTGGCCGGTGAACGAAAACGGCCCCATGCCGGGCCGGCCGATGCGGCCGGTGGCC
Source organism: Methylomonas stagni (assembly GCF_050154735.1). NCBI lineage: Bacteria > Pseudomonadati > Pseudomonadota > Gammaproteobacteria > Methylococcales > Methylococcaceae > Methylomonas > Methylomonas stagni. Next base: position 425,756 of record NZ_CP189557.1, read on the forward strand.
AGATGACAGTTGATGATCGCGTTGCATTTGTCCGAACCGGAACTGGATTGGTTGATGCCTTGCGAGTACACCGTGACGGTTTTTTCGGTCGCGGCGAACCAGTCGAACAGCAAACCGACGTCGGCGGCGGCCAGACCGCAATTCGCGGCGGTCGCGGCGATGTCCGGCGCGGCGCTTCGCGCTTGCGCCAAGGCCGCCTCGAAGCCTTCGGTATAAGCGGTAATATAGGCGGCGTCGGTGGCGGCGATCGCCGCCAAATGACCGAGCAGGCCGTCGAACAGCAGCGCGTCCATGCCGGGTTGAATCGGCAGATGCAGATCGGCGATGTCGCAACTGGCGGTGCGGCGCGGATCGACCACGACGATTTTCAACGCCGGATTGCGTTCCTTGGCCTTGCGGATGCGCTGGAAGGCGACCGGGTGACACCAAGCCGCGTTGGAGCCGACCAGCACGATCAAATCGGCCAATTCCAGGTCTTCGTAATTGCACGGCACCGCGTCGGCGCCGAAGGCCCGTTTATAACCAACCACCGCCGACGACATGCACAGCCGCGAGTTGGTATCGATATTGGCCGAGCCGATGAAGCCCTTCATCAATTTGTTGGCGACGTAGTAATCCTCGGTCAGCAATTGGCCGGATACATAGAAGGCCACCGAATCCGGGCCGTGCTCGGCGATCGCGGCTCGGAAACGCTCGGCGACCAGGTCCAGCGCGCTGTCCCAATCGGCGCGGGCACCGCCGATACGCGGATAGAGCAGGCGGTTTTCCAAGGACACGGTGTCGGCCAGTGCGGCGCCCTTGGAACATAACCGGCCGAAATTGGCCGGATGCTCCGGATCGCCGGCAATCCGGACGCGGTGGCCGGCGGCATCCTCGATTTCGGCCGAGATGCCGCAGCCGACACCGCAGTAAGGGCAAGTGGTCTTGACGATGGTGGTTGGACTCATGGTGCTATTGTCTCAGGCGGCCTCGGCGGTTGTCGCGCCGCCAAACAGTAAGCGCCGGCGTCTGTCGCTCACCGGCACGCCGTCGCGGACCAAGCGCAGATAGCCATTGGCATCGCCGGTATCGCCGTACAGAATCACGCCGATCGGCACGTCGCCGCGCAGTACCACTTTTTTATAGATGCCGAGGCCATAATCGACGAAGCGCAGGGTTTCGCTGTCGGCATCGCCGTCGAAGTCGCCGACTGAAAATAAATCGATGCCGGTGACTTTCAACATGGTCGCGGCGAAACCGGTCCGATAGCTGCCCGTGCCGCCGGCCAGTTGGTCGGCGCAGATTCTGGCTTGTTCGTAGACCGGCGCCACCAAGCCGAACAATTCGCCGCGATGTTCGATGCATTCGCCGACCGAGTACACGGCCGGATCGCTGGTTTGCATCGCATCGTCGACAATGATGCCGCGCCGGCATTCCAGGCCGGCGGCCGCCGCCAACGCGATATTAGGGCGGATGCCGGTGGCCATCACCAGCAAATCGGCGGGTAGTTTTTGGCCGTTGTCCAGTTCGACCTCGACGACGTGGCCGGCGCGGCTGGCAATCGCCGCGATCGTGGCGCCGAGTTGGAATTCCATGCCGGTTTCGGCCAGGTGCCGGCGCAGGAATTCGCCGGCCTGGGCGTCGAGTTGCCGGTTCAGCAAGTGGTCGGCGCGGTTGACCACGGTGACTTGCATGCCGCGTTTCAACAAGCCGTTGGCCGCTTCCAGTCCCAGCAGGCCGCCGCCCAGCACCACCGCGTGACGGCGCCGGGCCGATTTGGCGATCATTGTCTCGACGTCGGCGATGTCGCGAAAGCCCATCACGCCGTCGCAGTCGCGACCCGGAATGTCCAGCAGCAGCGGCAGCGAACCGGTGGCGATCAGCAGTTTATCGTAGTCCGCCGTCGTGCCGTCGCGCGCTATGACTTGGCGTCGCGTCCGGTCGATGGCGACCACGGTTTTGGCGGGACCGCAATGTAGCGTGATGGCGCGGCTCCGGTACCAGTCGAAGTCGTGGATCACGATGTCGGCGAAATTTTTCGCGCCGTACAGCACCAGCGTCAGCATGATGCGGTTGTAGTTGCCGTGCGGTTCGGCGCCGAATACGGTGATGTCGTAAAGGTCGGGGGCGATTTGCAGCAGTTGTTCGACGGTCCGCATGCCAGCCATGCCGTTGCCGACGACGACGAGTTTCGGTTTCATGTTCTTGCCTCGATAACGTTGCGCCACGGGAGCCGGCCGCTACCGGCCGGCTCCCGTGCTAAGTCGTTAAAACTGACGTTGGCCTGCAGCCAGATTTTCTGGGTATCGGTAAACGCGGCGTTTTCGGTGTTGAAATTGGCGTACTTGGCCAGCAGCGAGTAGTGCTTGCCGAATTTCTTCAAAATCGAGAAATCCCACTCGCTGCCGTATTCGACGCCGCCGGTGTCGTCGTAGAAATCGTGATACATGCCGGTGACGATCAACGTATCGTTCATCGCCTTATAGCTGGCGGTGGCGAACACGTCGCGGATACCCTGGCCCAAGGTGGCGTTGCCCAACGGATTGATGAACAAATCGGCCCAGCCCTGGAAGGCGTGGTTGGTGCCCAACGGCGTGTTGAAGGTCTTGTTCAATCCGTAACCGTTCAGCTGTTCCATCGCGCCTTGCAAGGTCAGGTTGAAAGCCGATAGACCGCCCATCAGGTTGATGCGGTCGGCCTGGTAATGGTTGGGGTTGTCGGCGTAATTGGATTGCTTGCCCCATTCGGCGGTGTACAGAAAATTCACGGTATCGAAAAATTGCGGCGATTTGCCGTCGAAGCGCAGGCCGTAGGTTTGCGAGGATTTGGCGTAATTGGCGCGCTCGCGGAAGTCCAGCCAGTAGCCGTAACCGATCAGGTTGCCCCAGTCGCCGACCTTGTAATTCAGATTTAGCACCGGCGCGTTCAAGGTGTCGGTTTCGCCGAAAATGTTTTGCACGTGGTCCAGATAACCGGCGTTGACGGTCAGTCCGAACAGGGTTTGGTTGTTGTGAGTAAGCAGCACCGAGTCGTAAGTCGATTCCATCTGCCGCCAGCCGACGTTGCCGATGAAGCGGTCGTCGTCGAATTTGATGCGTTGCCGGCCGACCTTGATTAAGGTGTCGGCGATGCCCTTGTAACTGAGCCAGAACTGGTTGAGCTCGCTACGGTCAGGGTCGGCGATCAGCGAATAGTCGCGGTGACGGTTCAACGTTGTGCCGCCCTGATCGTAGTCCTCCTGTAGCGCGTAATTGCCTTCGTATTCGGCGTAGGCTTGGAAATCGTAAAAAGTCGGCGACAGCAGGCCCAAGCGCAAGCGGGCGGTATTGGCGTTCGCGGTTTCCACCCGTTTCGGCGCCTTGCCGGGGATGATGGGGCCTTTGTCCTGATCGACGTTTTCCCAGCGGTAGTTCAAATCCATTTTGACGGCGCCGTTACTGCCGTAGTGGTAAAAATTCAGCGCGTCCTCCACCTCCTTGGTGATGTCGGCTTGGGCCGGCGTGCCGGCTCCGGCGATCGCCAGCACGCCGGCCGGCAAGATGTGTGTGGATTTGAACATGATGTCTCCTGGTCTGTGGTCGGTCGAAAGTCGGTTTGCCATCCGCCTAAGCCTGCAAGGCGGGAATTTCGGCACAAAGCGTCCTAGGGTACGCAGGGCGTACCTGGTTGAATTCGGTTTGTTCATGGCTTGAAATGGTACGGGATGCGTACCCAACAATATCTAATGGGTGTGGTCGCACTCCGCCAGAAAGGTCAGCAGGCTTTCCCGGTAACGGTAGTAGTCCGGATGCTCCAGCAGCGCCTTGCGGCTGCGCGGCCGCGGTAGATCGATGTCTTGTATCTTGCCGATCTTGGCGTGCGGGCCATTGGTCATCATCACCACCCGGTCGGCCAGCAGAATCGCTTCGTCGACGTCATGGGTGACGACGATGGCGGTGACGTGGGTCCGTTCCCACACTTCCATCAACACCTCCTGCAATTCCCAGCGGGTTAGCGAATCCAGCATGCCGAAGGGTTCGTCGAGCAACAGCAGTTTCGGCGACAGTGCGAAGGCTCTGGCGATGCCGACCCGCTGGCGCATGCCGTTGGACAGGTCGGCGGCTTTCTTGAACATCGAGTCGGCCAATCCGACCCGAGTCAGATAGTATTCGACGATGTCGTCGCGCTCGTCCTGGCTGGCGTGCGGGTAAACCTTATCGACGCCGAGCATGACGTTGTCGAACGCGGTCAGCCACGGAAACAAACTCGGCGCCTGAAACACCACGCCGCGATCCGGGCCGGCGCCGTCGATTTCGCGGTTATCCAGAATGATGCCGCCTTCGGAAATATCGTTGAGGCCGGCGGTCATCGACAACACCGTCGATTTGCCGCAACCGGAATGGCCGATGATGGACACGAACTCGCCTTTTTTCATCCGCAAATCAAAACCGTCGACCACCTTGACAGTGCTGTTGCCGTCCGGGGTCGGATAGATTTTCGACAGATTCGCGAACTCCAAATAGCGGGCCTTACCCAGGTCGGTTTGGCTGGGCTTGAGCGCCGAGGTATCGAGTTTCCAGTCGTTGCTGGTGTTCGGACGCACGTCCGGCAGCTTGACCCGGTCGCCGACTTCGGCTTGGGCTTTTTGCAGGCCGATGTCCATCAGATAACGGGTGATTTCGGCGCGCAGTCGTTTGAATTCCGGATCGTGGTTCAACGCGGCGCGATCGCGCGGCCGTTCCAGATCGATGACGAAATCCGGGCCGAAGGTGGCGTCCGGGCCGGGTTTCAGCGGGATCACCCGGTCGGCCATGTAGATGGCTTCGTCGACGTCGTTGGTGATCAGAATGACGGTCTTCTTGTCCTGCTCCCAGATTTGCAGAATCTCGTCCTGCAAGTTGCCGCGCGTCAGAGCGTCCAGCGCGCTGAGCGGTTCGTCCAGCAATAAAATATCGGGGTTGGCTGCCAAGGCGCGGGCGACATTGACCCGTTGGCGCATGCCGCCGGACAGTTCGGCCGGGCGCTTGTCCATGGCTCGGCCCAGATTGACCATCTTGACGTATTTTTCGGCGTGGGCGCGGCGTTGCGCCGGCGTCCAGTCCTTGAAGATCGCATCGACGGCCAACGCCACGTTTTCGTAAACGGTCAGCCACGGCATCAGCGAATAGTTTTGAAACACCACCCCCCGGTCCGGTCCGGGTTCGCGGATCGCCGCGCCGTTTTTCAGCAACTCGCCGGCGTCGGCCTGAATCAGGCCGGCGATCAGCGACACCAACGTGGTTTTGCCGCTGCCGGAAAAGCCGACGATGGCGATGAATTCGCCTTCTTGTATGTCCAGATTGATGTCTTTCAGGATCGAGGTCTTGCTCCGGCCCTCGCCGTAGGATTTACAGACATTTTTCAATTCGACCAGCGGCGCGCGCGCGTCGTTGGCGGGTTGGTTGGTCGCGGTTTTTTGCATGGAAAGTTCGATGATTTTGGCGGGGGCATTCATGGCGGCGGCCTTACACTTTTTGGAAAGAGAATAGGTTTTGCAACGAGTGCATGATGCGGTCCAGCGCGAAGCCGATGAAGCCGATCGTGAACACCGCCACCATGATGCGGCTTAGCGAATTGGAACTGCCGTTTTGGAACTCGTCCCAAACGAACTTACCCAGACCCGGATTCTGCGCCAGCATTTCGGCGGCGATCAGCACCATCCAGCCCACGCCCAGCGACAAGCGCATGCCGGTGAAGATGAAGGGCAGGGCCGACGGCAGAATGATGCGCTTGATCTGGGTCATCCAGTCCAGCCGCAATACCTTGCCGACGTTGACCAGGTCGCGATCGATGGACGACACGCCGACGGCGGTGTTGATCAGCGTCGGCCATAGCGAGCATAAGGTCACGGTAATCGCCGAGGTGATGAAGGATTTCTCGAACCAGGAGTCGTCGGTCGTCACGTAGGCGGCGCTGACCACCAGCGTGACGATCGGTAGCCAGGCCAGCGGCGACACCGGTTTGAAAATCTGGATCAACGGATTGAATGCGGTATTGAGCACCGGGCTCATGCCGCACAAGATGCCGATCGGCACCGCGATCAAGGTCGCGATCACGAAGCCGGCGAACACGGTGCGCAGACTGGTCAGGATTTTGTCGAGGTAGGTCGGTTTACCGGTGTAGGGCCGGGATTTAATCTCGGCCTTGGGGTCTTCAGCCAGTTTTTCCTTATTGCGCAGTTCCTGGCGCTGGTAGAACTCGGCCTTCTTGGTTTGTTCGGCGGTGTGTTCGGCTATCAGACCGCCGACTTCGTCCCACACCGCGACAGGACCTGGAATCGTGCCCAGGCTGGTATTGACACCGGACGCCGACACGCTCCACAGCCCCAAGAATAGCGCGAAGGCAATCATCGGCACGCCCATTACCAAGAACAGTTGCCGCAGTTGTTGGGCCGGATTTTCGCCGGCGGCTATTTTGACCAGCGGCACGAACCAGGTCAGGCCGGTGATGTTGAAGAATTTGATGAGTTTGTTAGTCATCTGGATACCTCTGTATGTGATGTCGTAGATACGCACCGCGTACCTTTTTTCGGTCTTGACAATCGGATCGGCTGGCAAGGTACGCGGTGGGTACCCTACGCTGCTTGCTGCAAAATTTCGGTTGGTAAAAAAGATGCCTCCCTGCATCAAATCGCGTCCCTGCTTTTGAGCACCCACCAAAGGTTCTTAGTCGACGACCTTGCCGCCGGAAACTGTTTGTTTGCCTTTCAAGCCGATCGCGAACTTGGCCAGATAGTCGTTGGGCTTATTGGCGTCGAACGGTACTTTGTCGATGAAGAAGTTTTGCGAAGGCTTGATGGCGGTGTCGGCCGGAAAATCCTCGGCCTTGGCCTTGCCTTCGGCGACGAGTTCCTTCGCGGCGGCCAGATAAATGTCGGGGCGGTAGACATTTTTCGCGGTTTCCAGATACCAGTTGTCCGGTTTGGCTTCGTTGATCATGCCCCAGCGGCGCAATTGGGTCAGATACCAGACCGCGCTGCCGTAGGATGGATAGCTGGCGCCGTGGCGGAAAAAGGTGTTGAAGTCGGGTAGCGAACGCTTGTCGCCTTTCTCGTACTCGAAGCTGCCGTTCATGCTGGCCGCCAGTACCTCGACGTCGGCGCCGACGTATTGTTTTTGCGACAGCATTTCGATGGCTTCCTTGCGGTTTTTGTTGTTCTCGGCGTCCAGCCAGATCGAGGCGCGGATCAGCGCCTTGGTCACCGCCAGATAGGTGTTTGGGTATTTATCGGCCCAGGTCTTGGTGACGCCGAAGACTTTTTCCGGCGTGTCTTTCCACAGCTCTTCGTCGGTGATCACCGGCACGCCAATCCCTTTGAATACCGCTTGCTGATTCCAGGGTTCGCCGACGCAATAGCCGAAGATGGTGCCGGATTCCAGCGTGGCCGGCATTTGCGGCGGCGGCGTTACCGACAGCAGTGCGTCGGCGTTGACCTGACCGGAAATATCCTGCGGTGGCGCGTAGTAACCGGGATGGATGCCGCCGGCCGCCAGCCAGTAGCGCAGTTTCAAATTGTGCGAGCCGGCCGGGAAGGTCATCGCCATGTTGAAGGGCTTGCCTTCGGCCTTGTATTTGTCCACGACCGGTTTTAACGCGTCGGCTTTGATCGGGTGAACCGGTTTGCCGCCGTCCATCGGCACGTTGGGCTTCATTTGCTTCCAGATGTCGTTGGAAATGGTGATGGCGTTGCCGTTAAAACCCATGCTGAAGGCAGTCACGATGTCGGCCTTGGTGCCGAAGCCGATGCTGGCCGCCAGCGGCGCCGGCGCCAGCATGTGCGAACCGTCCAGTTCGCCGTTGACGACCCGGTCCATTACCACTTTCCAATTGGCTTGGGCTTCCAGTTGCACGAACAGGCCTTCGTCCTCGAAAAAGCCTTTCTCGGCGGCGACGGCCAACGGCGCCATGTCGGTCAGTTTAATGAAGCCGAATTTCAGGTCTTCTTTTTCCGGCTTGCCGGCCGCCCAGGCCGAACCGGCCAGGCCGGCGGCGATCAGCGTAGCCAAGGCCGCGATCAGAGATTTCGGAGCGAATGTCGTGCGATAAGTCATGGCGGATTCCCGTGGGTTTGAAAAAGTCAGGCCAAAAAAAGGCGTCTACCCCGTTTCGTTACCGAAACGAGAGTTAGACGCCTTTGTCTGTCGGCTCTACGTCGAGCCTAAATTCAGTCGGCTCCTATCGCGGAGCCACGTTAGCCCGAAAGCAATTCGGATGCCAAAACCGATATTTCTGAGTCGCTTTTCGATAATTTAATTAAAAATCAATAATATGACTTGAGTTCGGTCGGTCGCGGTTGTCGGTGTGGCTTGTCGGTGTGTGGCCAAGTGGGATCAAAGTTGCACTCAATCGGTACGGTTTACGACATTTTGCACGCTTGTGGTGCGGAACGATAGCGCGATGCGGCGAAACCGCTACACTGGTAGTCAGCCAATTCACTTTCGAGGATGCAGCCATGGGCAAAAAGAAATCCGAACGACCGAATTACAAGGACGTGCTGCGGCAGTTGCAGGTAGAACTGGTCAAACTGCAAAGCCATATCATCAAGCACGGCGATAAGATTTTGATCCTGTTCGAGGGCCGGGACGCCGGCGGCAAGGACGGCACCATCAAGCGCATCATTCAGCATCTGAGCCCGCGCGAGACTCGAGTGGTGGCCTTGGGCAAACCGTCGGATCGCGACCTGGGGAGCTGGTATTTTCAGCGCTATACCGAGCATCTGCCGGCCGCGCAAGAAATGGTGCTGTTCAACCGCAGTTGGTACAACCGGGCCGGCGTGGAACGGGTCATGGGATTTTGCAGCGACGCCGATTACCACGAGTTCATCGAAACCGTCGCGCATTATGAGCAATTGCTGGTGCGTTCCGGCATCAAGCTATTTAAGTACTATCTGGATATCAGTAAGGAAGAGCAAAAAAAGCGTCTGAAGGCGCGGCTGGACGATCCGCTGAAACAATGGAAGATCAGCCCGATCGACAAAGCCGCCCAAAAGCATTGGCGCCAATACAGCGAGGCGCGTAACATCATGTTCGCCCGGACCCATCATTTATCGGCACCTTGGACCGTGGTGCGCGCCGACGACAAGCAGGCGGCGCGCGTCAACATTATCAAGGATTTATTGTCGCGACTGGATTACAAGGGTCGCGACGAGGAGTTGATCTTGCCGGACGGTAATGTCGTTTTCAACTACGAAGAAAGCTATTTGCATAACGGCATGATCGCGCCTTAGCCGGCGACCGCCGAGACGGCCGCCTGCCGCCCTTTACTTGGCGGGTTTCGCGGCCGGTTTCGCGGCTTCCGGCGCGGGTGTTGGGGTTGCCGGCCCAGGCGGTGCAATCGGCCCGTTCGCCGGCGCCGGTGCGGTTGCCGGGGTTTCGTCAGCGGTCGGCGGGGCGGTAGCGGGTCCGATATAGCCTTGTCGCCAAGCCCAGCCGGCGCCGGCCAGCAACGCGAGCAGCAACAACAGCGCGGGCCAGCGGCTGGGTTTTTCGCCGAACGGATCGGCCAGATGGGTTTCGGCGTCCTTGGGTAGTTTGGCGACGTCGGTCAGCAAATGGCCGAACGGAATGTTGATGTAGGCCTTGGCGTTGACCGCCCAGCCGCAGGCGTCCAGCAACGGCGCCAGATTGCGTTGGCGAAGTTTCAGAAAGGCGATGAACATCGATGGTCCGGAAACCGCCATCATGATGCCGACAATCACCAACGGCATTTGCCACCATTGCAAGGCCAAAAAGCCGCTAAATACCGAAGCCAGCGCGGTGCCGATCGCGCCGATCGCCAGACCGATGGCCGCGAAGATCCCGGCGAACTTGCCGACGTCGAAAGCGGTCGCGGCCGGCGCCTTGCCTTCGCCGGCCTGAGCGCCGGCTTCGTTGATACCCTTGAATGCGCCTTCGTGGGCCGCCTTGTCGCGGGCGCTGGCACTTTTTTCCAATTGTTCGTTAATCATCCGTGCCACCCGTTTATAGGGAGCCCAGAAGGCTTGCTGGATGCTGATCGGGTTTTCGATAATCTTAACGACGGTCGCGTCCCAGTCCTGTCCGGCGCGGTCGTAAAACACGCCGTTGCGGCCGACCCGCAAATTGTCGCTGTCGCCGTCGGTGAACGCGGCGGCAATCGTCAGTTTCTCGCTGCTGCCCTGGCGGCGGCATTCGCAGTACGCCAGAAATATCTTGCTCAGTTCGGCCAGTTTGCCGTGGGTGGCGACGTCGTCGACCTTAACGCACAGACGGCAAGCCCGGCCGTCCAGATACAAGGTACCGGCCTGAAAGATCGCGTGCGGCTCGGCGGTGTAAAAATCGCGGAAGGAGACGAAGTTGTTCAGCAGCCGGTACAGGTCGCGGTGATAGTGCAGCAAGCGGCTCAGGCCGTCGATCGCGTCGGCTTCGGCCTTCAGGGCCAGATCCTGTTCGATCAACGCCGCCAGCTTGGCTTGGGTGCCGCTTTCCAGATAGGTTTTGACGCTGGCGATCGGCAGGCCGGCGGCCGCGCTGGCCGGCTTTTGCGCCAGCCAGGCCCGGTAGTCGGCAAACCGGCCGAGTACGTCCCGCCATTGGGCGTAGCTCAAACTTTCCAGCGTGCCGAGTAAGGGCGTCAGCACGTCGGCGCGTAATTGCGCTAGCGCCTCGCTCCAGGCCGGATTTAGGCCGTCATCCAGCGGCAGATCGCGGTCGGGCGCGATGGTGGCCAACGGCAGTTGCGCCACCGCTTCCAGCTCAGGCGCCAGATCGAATCCGGCCAGTTGTTCGTAGCGGGCGTCGCTGGGATTCAGTGCCGTGGCGGCGCGTTCGTCGAAGGCCGCCAGCCGGCAGCGGGTAAAATAATCGTCGATCTTGGCCTTGATTTTGTCCAGCGAGGCTGCCGCCGATTCCGGGTCGGCGATGTTGCCGCGCACCTGGGCGGCTTCCCGGTCGCATTCCCGCCACCAGTCGTAATAGGCCTGGGCGTCCGCGAAGAATTGCGTCAGTTTTTCGGCGTCGATGCCGGGCTCGCCGCAACGGTCGATCAACTCGCCTTGGCAGGCCATGATGTCGCTAATAGCCGCTTGGCCGGTTTCGTCGGCGGCGGCTTTGGCCGGGACGATGCCGTCGCCGTTAAAACGGGTTTCGGCAAAGATTTTCGCCATGTCGGCCAAATCTTCGTCGGTGATTTCGCTGGCTTGCGGTTTGCCCAGATTTTTCAGTACTTCCTTGGCGCAAGCCAGCAGCTGCTTGCCTTCCTCATCGTGGTCGTTGATCGCCGCCAGCGGCAGGCTGGCTTTTTGTTGTAGCAAATCGGACGGGTTTTTCAAGACCTTGCCGACCCAGCGTACCGCCGCCAGCACCTCCGGTACCCGAATCCGGCCGTCGCCGTCGCTGTCGAGCAGTTGTAACGTGCGTTCGTCGAAGTACAGACCGTGGGTCGGACAACTCAGCGCCGCCCACAATTTCTGATCGAGTTCCGGCAGCGCCAGTAAATCGCTGGCGCGCTTCAGTTCCACTTGGTCGAAACCGCCGAGTTTGGCGAAACGCCATTTTTCGGCGGGTTGGCGTGGATAGGCTTGATTCATCGGAGGGTCTCCCTGCTTGGTGGCGTACGATTGCAAATACTAACTGAAAACCGGAAATTCGCCGTCTCTGTCCCGGAAACGGCCGAACCTTGACATCGACAGGCGGGGGCGAGCCGCGAGCCGCCGGATTGGCGGCAAGCCTGAATCGGCTGGACGCGGCAGAGCTTAAGCCACTCGAAAACGGAGTGCAAATATCGGCCGCATATAAAAAGCCGTGTTCGTCTGTAAAGCGACCGCGGCTACCCAGAGGGGGCGACAACGAGCGATCGGCACGAGGTCGGCGATATTTTTTGCTTCGGGCCTATTAATCCGGCGATTCATTCGAACGCGCCCAGCAAGCCTTCCGAGTTGGCGTCTCGTTCGCCGAGCGGCGCCAGGCCGAAGCGGGTTTCGATCAGCTTTAGGATGGCCGTCGTGTCGTAGCGGGTGTGGTCGATGTAGTGTTTTTTCGCGAACGGCGAAACCACGACAGCCGGAATCCGCGTACCGGGTCCCCAACGATCGCCCTCGGGCGGGGCGACGTGATCCCACAAACCGCCGTATTCGTCGTAGGTGATGACGATGGCGGTGGAAGGCCAGATCGGGCTGGCGCGAATCGCTTCGACGACATCGCGAACATCCCGGTCGGCTTCCAGGATGCTGGAGTAGCCGGGGTGTTGGTTGCTGCGCCCGACCGGTTTGTAAAACGCGACTTGCGGAAAGCCGGTTTTCAGGTCTTCGAACAAGCGCTGTTTGTCGCGCAAATACTCGGCGCGGGCGGCGCTGTTCGGCGCGTAGTTGGCGTAGTAGATAAAGGGTTGGTGGTGGTACTGAAAGTTGTCGCCAAGGTCGCGGCCGGCCACGGCGTCGTCCCAACCGCCGGCATACCAGGCCCAACTCACGCCCTTGTCCGACAAGCGATCACCGATGGTTGGCGCGGTTTGTATCGGCAGACGTCGTTCGGGGTGCTTGTCGTCGTGCGGTGGATAAAACGGTTGTATCGTGCCGACCGCGTAGCCATCGCTGGTGACACTGGGATCGCCGACCGGCTTGCCGGTGGCCGGGTCCGCCTGCCAGTGCAGCATGTCGTCCGGCGCATTGTCGAAACGCGGCGTACAGGCGCAGATCAGCCATTGATGATTCAAAAACGAGCCGCCGTAAGCCGCCTGGAAAAAATGGTCGGCCAGCGTGAACTCCTTGGCATATTGCCACAGCGCGGTGCCGGCCAGATTGTAGTAGCCTTGGGTCAGCCCGCCGGCCGACGATAATTGCGCGAAACGGTCGTTACGGCCGGCGTTGATTTGCATCTGGTGGATGAAAAACCGGTGAGTCAGATCCGGGTGACGTTGGTTGGGGTTGATGTAACGGCCTATGTCGAATGGGGCGTTGGCGAGATCGGCCGGGAAGCGCTCGTCGTTTTTGCCGTCGCTACGAATCGGCGGCAGCGTGCCGTAGGGCCTACCGAATTCGTCGATTTGCGGCGGCGCCGATTGGGCGTTGCTGAGGCCGTCGGCGCCGGGAAATAGGCCGAACATGTTGTCGAAACTGCGGTTTTCCAGATAGATCACAACGATGTGCTCGATGCGCGATAAATCGGCGGACGATGCCACCGTAGACAGCAGCGCGCCGGTCGCTAACATAGTGATCTGCAAACATTTCATCAATAAACTCCGGGATGTGGGGCGTCATAATAAGAAAACGATTAAATTCGGCAATTGCCGGCGGATTGGATTAGAATTCGACGCAACGATGGCACAACGCCGTCGCTCCGTAAAGATCTGGAGGCCCCATGGACATCAATACCCAATACTCGCAATCCAGCGCCCTGACCACTCAGGCAACCCGTGATCTTGAAGCACCCAAAAGCGCCGAATCGGCGGAGCCCAAATCGGTTACGACGCCGGATCGCGATTCCGATAGCGACAATCAGGCCGTTGGCGATACCGTGAGCTTTTCCCAAGCCTCGTTGCGCTTGGCGCAAAACCAATCGAAGACCGACGCACAACCGGCGCTGAATTCCAGCGCCGAAGCGCGCCGGGCCGCCGAGGATCTGGTGAGCTCCAGCGCGGCCAACCCGGCGGCTTTCTACGCCGCTCAAGGCAACGGCACGCGCATCAACGTTGGCGGTTTGTTAGGCTAATCTCAGCTGCATATATAGGTATTTTACGACGGCCGCGGGCTTCATGCTCGCGGCCGTTTTTTTGTCCGGCGGATTGAGATACCCACTCGCTTAACTCGTCACACCGGCATTCCGGGCCTGGGAGACGTAAGCTATTCGTGTTTTATAGGGGCGTTCGTTTAGAAGTGTTTCCCAACCCACGTCGTTTGGGCGCCTAAATTCCTTTGTGGCTTAAGTTTCTCCTCGCCCCCAAATCCGCTAGACGGATGTAGGGCATGGCCAGGTGGGTGTTCTCGGCTGGGTAAAGCGATGCGGCAATCCCAAAAGGTCGGCATGCGCAAATAAGGCGCGCCCAACGTTTCACCGCGCCAGCCCAGAGACAAGCCGTACACTCGGCAGTCCGGATGTCGGCCCGACCGCCGGCGTCCATCAATTCGGCAGGCCGCTGCGCCGATTGCGGCCAAGTTGTCCGCGCCGCCGCGGTTCGTGAGCGTTCGGAACCGACTGGGTGGATTTCGTCGGCCACGGGCGGTTCGATCGTCAGGCTGGCCTGTTGAGATATACCAATTGCCTCACACACCAAGCAATTGACGCAGGTCGTTTTCCTGAATGGCTAGCCAGACAGTATCGATCCAACACAGAACGCTGGGGCAATGACGGTTGGGGCGATGCCCGACATGTCGATTGATTCCGGTGTGAAGTAGTCGTGATCTGGGAAGACTTGCTGTGACAGTAGTCGACTGAGACCACGCCGCGTTGTTGCCGAAACAGCAGTCGTCCAGCAATCGCCGATCCTGCAGCAACAATCCGCCGACATTCGACGGCCGGGTTCGGCGTTACCTCCAGGTCCCGATCGTATTCTCGTCACGGTCTATTACGGAGTGTCAAACCTAGGTTCGACGCTCCGGATTCAAAGCGCGACCGAGCAAAGACGCCGGGTTGGACTATTCAGGGATCATCGCATGGCGCGCTAGCAACCGCTGCTTTTCCGTCCGGATCGCACGCCATTACAGCGCATGGCATAAGTTTTGCCCTTTGACGGAGCATCGGCATCGCCATTCATCCGACATCTGACCAGGAGTCATCATGCGCATTTCCTTCAACGCCGCCAGCCTCGGTACCGCTCTGGCCGGCCGCGCGGGTTTATCCCAAGATAAGGTTAAACTGACCAGCGAATCGGCCGGTGTCGCTCTGATAAAGGCATCGAATGTTCCGGTGTCGGCCGTTGGTTTCAGTTCGTGCAGGTACCCGCGCCGGATTTGTCTAGACCTCCGGTCGCGGTTGACAGCTTTAATTACGATACCAGCATCAGGGTGCGGATCGCCCGCGGCCAGATGGTCGAGCCGGGCGGTACTTCCCGGCCAGGGACGGCGAATTGATGGACTGTAGCCAGTTCGCCGAGCGGTATTGCCTCGCCACCCACAAACTGAAGAGTTGTTGCTGGCATGCCGTGCAAGCCGCTGCCATACCTTTTGCTAACCCAATATGAGTTGGCTCTCCAAGCCACTGGCCGAGGCGGGAACTAAATCGCCGCTGTCGACCTAAGGTTCGTGAAACAATGTTTGCCAAAGGGAAATACCAAACGATGGCCAAGCCGCGGCTTCAACTCCGTTAGCAGGCTAACCGCCGCGACGCCGTCGTCAGTGTCCAGGTTCCAGCGATTAATCGTTACCGCTTGAAGCCCGGCCGGCTCGCCTTGCAATGCAACCGTTTTTCGACTCTCGGCGGAACCGGCGGCCGCTTCGCACGCCTAATAACGACAATACCTTGGCAACCTTATATCCTCATATAGAATCCCTTGCATGACTAACCCAACCCCCATCGATGCTTCTATCCGGCGCCGCTCTCGCTGGTATTGGCGCGGCGCACTTTCTACCCTCGGCGTGATCGGTATTCTGGTCTATCTGCAATTCGGTCAGGCCGCGCCCGATACTAAAGCCGAGCGCGGCTCCAAAAACCGGCCGCCGTTCGGCGAGCGGCCGGACGCACCGGCTGTCGTGGCCATCCAATCCGCCGATAGCGGCGATTTTCCGGTGTATTTGCACGCGCTAGGCACTGTCACCGCGCTACGCACCGTCACCGTCAAATCGCGCGTCGACGGCGAATTGGTGAAAGTGAACTTCAACGAAGGGCAAATGGTCAAGGCCGGCGATCTGCTGGCCGAAATCGACCCGCGGCCGTTTCAGGTGCAGCTGCAACAAGCCCAAGGCCAGCTGACCCGCGATCAGGCCTTGCTGCAAAACGCTGAGCTGGACCGGGTCCGCTATCAAACCCTGCTGGAACAAGATTCGATTGCCGCCCAACAAACCGTCACCCAAGAATCCCAGGTCAAACAATATCGCGGTAATGTCGAGATGGACCAGGCCCTGGTCGATAATGCCAAACTGCAACTCGGTTACGCCAAACTGACCGCGCCGATTTCCGGCCGAGTCGGCTTGCGGCAAGTGGACCAAGGCAACCTCGTCAGAGCCGGCGATGCCAACGGCTTGGTGGTGATTACCCAACTGCAACCGATCAGCGTGGTGTTTACCTTGCCGGAAGACAAGTTGCCGGACGTGGTAAAACGCTATCGCGAAGGCAAGGAGATTGGCATCGAAGCTTACGACCGCGCCGGAAAAATAAAACTGGCCGACGGCAAACTGATCGCGCTGGACAATCAAATCGATCCGACAACCGGCACCCTAAAATTGAAGGCCCAATTCGACAACCGCGAGCAAACCCTGTTCGCCAACCAGTTCGTCAATATCCGCATGCATCTGGACACCTTGCGCGGCGTCACTCAAATACCGAGCGCCGCGCTGCAGCACGACAGTCAGGGCGCCTTTGTCTACGTGGTCGATGCCGAAAACATCGCCCATCTGCGCCGGGTGGAACCGGGGCCCAGCGAAGGCGAAAAGGTCGCGATCGAGAAGCGGATTGCGCCGGGCGAAACCTTGATCGTTACCGGCATCGACCGGGTCAAGGATGGTGGAGTGGTCGATGTCGCCGAAAAAGACGGTCAGGCAGTGGCGGCAAGGCCGGAACTACAGCCCAAGCCGGCAGACGAATCCGGCCAACGTCGGCGGCGCGGTTAAGCCATGAGTTTCAGCGATCCCGGCAAGGCGGGCTTCAATCCGTCTCGACTGTTCATTCTGCGGCCGGTTGCCACCTCATTGCTGATGGTGGCGCTGTTGCTGGTCGGCGTGTTGGCCTACCGGCTGCTTCCGGTCTCGGCGCTGCCGCAGGTCGATTATCCGACGATACAGGTCACCACGCTGTATCCCGGCGCCAGTCCGGAGGTGATGACCGCGATTGTCACCGCGCCGCTGGAACGGCAATTCGGGCAAATGCCGGGCTTGACGCAAATGACCTCGATCAGTTCCGGCGGCGCCTCGGTGATCACACTGCAATTCAACTTGAGCCTGGACCTGGACGTCGCCGAGCAAAGCGTACAGGCCGCGATCAATGCCGCCAATAATTTCCTGCCCAGCGACCTGCCGCAAGCGCCGATCTACAGCAAGGTCAATCCGGCCGACACGCCGATCATGACGCTGGCGGTCAGCGCCGAATCCATGCCTTTGTTCAAGGTCGAAGACCTGGTAGACACCCGCCTGGCGCAGAAGATCGCCCAATTGCCCGGCGTCGGCATGGTCAGCATCAGCGGCGGGCAAAGGCCGGCGGTGCGGATTCAGGCCAACCACAAAGCACTGGCGGCTTACGGCATCAGCCTGGAAGACGTGCGCTCTGCGATCGCCGCCGCCAACGTCAGCCAGCCCAAGGGCTCGATCAACGGCCCGACCCGCGCCGCGACCATAGACAGCAACGATCAACTGCGCTCGGCCGCCGAGTACCGCGATCTGGTGGTGACTTACAAAAACGGTGCACCGGTGAAATTGACCGATGTCGCCACCGTAATCGACGGCGCCGAGAACGCCCGGCTGGCGGCCTGGGCCAACGACAAGGCCGCGATCATCGTCAACATTCAGCGCCAGCCCGGCGCCAACGTGATCGAGGTGGTAGACCGCATCCAGGCCTTGCTGCCCAAGCTGCAAGCCTCTTTGCCGAGCGGCGTCGAAGTGAACGCACTCACCGATCGTACCGTAACAATCCGGGCCTCGGTACGCGACGTACAATTCGAATTGCTGCTGGCCGTGGCCCTGGTGGTGATGGTGATTTTTCTGTTCCTGCGCAACATTCCGGCGACCATCATCCCCGGCGTCGCGGTGCCGCTATCGCTGGTGGGCACCTTCGCGGCGATGTATCTGGCCGAATTCAGTATCAACAACCTGACCTTGATGGCGCTGACCATCGCCACCGGCTTTGTCGTGGACGATGCGATCGTCGTCATCGAAAACATCTCGCGCTATATCGAGCGCGGCGAATCGCCTCTCAAAGCCGCCTTGAAAGGCTCGGAGCAAATCGGTTTCACGATTATTTCGCTGACCTTCTCGCTGGTCGCGGTGTTGATTCCCTTGCTGTTCATGTCCGACGTGGTCGGCCGGCTGTTTCGGGAATTCGCGATTACCTTGGCGGTGGCGATTCTGATTTCCGCCGTGGTGTCGTTAACGCTGACGCCGATGATGTGCGCCAAGCTATTGCGGCCCGGCTCCGGACATCAACACCAAAATGAAATCAGCGACGACTGGTTCGGCCGGCTGATTAAACTCTACGGGCGCAGCCTGAGCTGGGTAATGCAACGCCAAGCGGCGACTTTGGCGGTATTTTTCGCCACCGTGGTACTGACCGCCGCGCTGTACCTCTGGATACCCAAAGGCTTTTTCCCCAGTCAGGACACCGGCATTATTCAAGGTTTTTCCGAAGCGCCGCAGACCGTGTCGTTTCAAGCCCTGGCCGAACAACAACGCAAGCTGGCGCAACGCATCCTGAAAGACCCGGCGGTCGAGAATTTGTCGTCGTTTATCGGCGTCGACGGCATCAACGCCACCCCGAACAGCGGCCGGTTTTTGATTAATCTAAAACCGCACGACCAACGGCCGCCGGCCCGCGAAATTATCGCCCGTCTGAAAGACCGGCTGGCCGATTTGCCCGGTATACAACTGTATTTGCAACCGGTGCAGGATTTGACGATGGAAAACCGCGTCACCCGCACCCAATATCAATTTACGTTGGAAGGCGCCGATCTGGACGAATTGAACCGCTGGACCGGCAAATTGGTAGACCAGCTGCAAGGTCGGCCGGAATTCGCCGACGTGGTCAGCGACGTACTCGACCAAGGCCGGCAGGTGTTCGTCAACATCGACCGCGCCACCGCCAGCCGCTTGGGCGTCAGCACCGCCGCGATCGACAATGCGCTGTACAGCGCTTACGGCCAGCGCTTGGTTTCGACGATATTCACCCAGGCGAACCAATACCGGGTCGTGTTGGAAGTCGATCCGGCCGAGCAGACCAGTCCGGCGGCGCTGAACGAATTGCGGGTGCCGTCGACCAACGGCAGCCAGGTGCCGCTATCGGCCATCGCCGAATTGTCCGAGCGGCCCACCACGCTGGCGATCAACCACCTCGACCAGTATCCGGTCGCCACGGTATCGTTCAACCTGGCGCCGGGCTATGCGCTCGGCGACGCCGTGAATGCGGTCGAAGCCGCCAAGAGCCAAATCGAATTGCCGCTGGCGATCCGTAGCGAATACCAAGGCGCCGCCCAAGCCTTCAAGGCATCCTTAAGCAATACGCTGTTGTTGATCCTGGCGGCGATCGTGACCGTGTACATCGTGCTAGGTGTGCTGTACGAAAGCTACATTCATCCGCTGACGATATTGTCCACGCTGCCCTCGGCCGGGGTCGGCGCTTTGCTGGCCCTGCAGCTGTCCGACGGCGATCTGGGGATTATCGGCATCATCGGCATTATTTTGCTGATCGGCATCGTCAAGAAAAACGCCATCATGATGATCGACTTTGCGCTGGAAGCCGAGCGCCATCAGGGGCTGCCGCCGGACCAGGCGATTTACCAAGCCTGCTTGCTGCGCTTCCGGCCGATTCTGATGACCACGCTGGCCGCGCTGCTGGGTGCCTTGCCGTTGATGCTGGGCAACGGCGTCGGTTCGGAATTGCGCCACCCGCTGGGTATTACGATGGTCGGCGGCCTGCTGCTCAGCCAATTGCTGACCTTATACACCACGCCGGTGATTTATCTGGCGATGGATAAGCTGGCGCGGCGGGTCAAAACCGCTCTAGGAGTTGAGTCCGGCGACGCCGTCGAACAGGACCTGCATTGATATGAATCTGTCCGCGCTATTCATCCGCCGCCCGGTCGCCACCACCTTGCTGACCGTCGCCATCAGCCTGTGCGGGGTTTTAGCGTTTTTGAATCTGCCGGTTTCGTCGCTGCCGCAGGTGGACTTTCCGACCGTTGCGGTGCAGGCGCAATTGCCCGGCGCCAACGCCGAAACCATGGCCGCGACGGTCGCCACGCCGCTGGAGCGTGCGTTGGGACGCATCGCCGGCGTCACCGAAATGACCTCCAACAGTTCGCAAGGCTCGACTTCGATTACGTTGCAGTTTGATTTAAACCGCGACATCGATGGCGCCTGCCGCGACGTGCAGGCCGCGATCAACGCCGCCGCCAGCATGCTGCCCAGCGGCATGCCCAACCGGCCCAGTTATCGGCGCGACAATCCGTCCGATTCGCCGATTCTGATCCTGGCGCTGACCTCGGACAGCTTCACGCGCGGCCAGCTGTACGATTCCGCGTCGACGATTTTGCTGCAAAAAATTTCGCAAATTCCCGGTATTGGCCAAGTGCAAATCGGCGGCGCGACCCTACCGGCGGTGCGGGTGGAACTGAATCCCAACGCCTTGAGCAAATACGGCATCGGTTTGGACGACGTGCGCAACACCATCGCCCAAACCAACATCACCCGGCCCAAGGGCGTGTTGGAAAGTGCAGACACCCGCTGGCAAATCCAGGCTAACGATCAGGCCCGCACCGCTTCTGAATATCTGCCGCTGATCGTCGCTTACCGTAGCGGCGCGCCAGTGCGCATCGCCGACCTGGGCGAAGCGGTCGATTCGGTCGAGGATTTACGCAACACCGGCCTGAAAAACGGCAAACCCTCGGTGTTGCTGATCATCCGCAAACAACCCTTGGCCAATGTGATCCAAACCGTCGATCAAGTGCTGACGGTGTTGCCGCAACTCAAGGCCGCTTTGCCCAGCAATATCGAGCTGTCGGTGGTGGTGGATAGATCGTTGTCGATTCGGGCGTCTATCCGGGAAGTCGAGCACGGCTTGTTCGTCGCGGTGGTCCTGGTGATTTTGGTGGTGCTGGTATTCCTGCGTAATCCGCGTTCGGCGGCGGTGCCGATCGTCGCGGTACCGGCTTCGCTGCTGGGTTCCTGCGCGGTGATGTACTTCTGCGGTTTTAGCGTCAACAACTTGACCTTGATGGCCTTGACCATCGCCACCGGCTTTGTCGTGGACGATGCGATTGTCGTGGTCGAAAACACCAACCGGCATATCGAGGCCGGCATCGCACCGTTCAAGGCCGCGCTGCTGGCCGCCAAGGAAGTGAGCTTTACCGTGTTGGCGATGAGCGTGTCGCTGGTCGCGGTGTTTCTGCCGATTCTATTGATGGGCGGCGTGCCGGGCCGGCTGTTTCGTGAATTCGCGGTGACTTTATCGGCCGCGGTGCTGGTTTCGCTGCTGATCTCGTTGACTACCACGCCGATGTTGTGCGCGCGCTGGCTGGGCAAGGAGCCAACGGAACACGGACCGATCTATCGCGGTATCGGCGCGGCCTTCGATTGGGTGCAGGACAATTATCGCATCAGCCTAAGTTGGGCCTTGCGTCATGGTCGGATCATGCTGAGCCTGTTGCTGGCGACGATAGGCTTGAATTTTTATTTATACGGCGCCATCGACAAAGGTTTTTCCCTACCCAGGACGGCGGCCGTTTGTTGGGCGAGATACAAACCGACCAAAACACCTCGTTTCAAACGCTGCAAAAGCAGTTTGGGCAAATCTCCGAGATTTTGCTGAAAGACCCCGCGGTCACCAATGTCGCCGGCTTTGCCGGTAGTTCGCAAAGCAGCAATAGCGCGCGGGTGTTTATCACGTTGAAGCCGCACGGGGAGCGCGAAGCTATCGAGATCGTGATGGACCGATTGCGCAAGGCGGCCGGCCGAATCCCCGGCGCCAATTTGCATATGTTTCCGGCCCAGGAGCTGCGCATCGGCGGACGGATGTCGTTTGGATTGATCGATTACACCTTGCAAGCCGACGATCTGGCCTTGTTGAAAGAATGGACGCCCAAGGTCCAGGCCGCCTTGGCCCGCTTGCCCGAACTGACCGATGTCAACAGCAGTCAGCAGGATAAGGGCGAGCAAATCGGCTTGACCGTCAACCGCGATCTGGCCGCGCGTTACGGCGTCAGCCAGGCCCTGATCGACAACAGCTTGAACAGCGCCTTCGGTCAGCGGCAAGTGTCGGTGATTTACAATCCGCTCAACCAATACCGGGTGATCATGGAATTGGCGCCGCAATATTGGCAATCGACGGACAGTCTGAAACAACTGTATATCAGCGCGCCGGCCCAGAGCGGCACCGCGAGCATCGGTCAGCCGCGTCAAGTGCCGCTGTCGGCGCTAGCCAGTTTTGCCCCCAGCAACGCACCGCTGTCGGTGCGCCATCAAGGCCAGTTCGCGGTCAGCGAGCTGTCGTTCAATCTAAAACCCGGCGTGGCAATGTCCGGCGCCAGCGCGGCGATCGATCAAGCCTTACGCGACATCGGCTTGCCGGCGGCCGTCACCGGCAGTTTTCAAGGTTCCGGCAAAGCCTTTCAGGACGCGTTGCGCAATCAACCCTGGCTCATTTTGGCGGCGCTGATCAGCATTTACATTGTGCTCGGTGTGCTTTACGAAAGCCTGGTGCATCCGTTGACAATACTGTCCACGCTGCCGTCGGCCGGCGTCGGCGCGTTGTTGGCTCTGATGGTTTGCGGTAAGGAGTTCAGCATTGTTGCGCTGATCGGCGTGATCCTGTTGATCGGCATCGTCAAGAAAAACGCGATCATGATGATCGATTTTGCGTTGCTGGCCGAGCGCGAGCGCGGGCTGGATTCGCGCGAGGCGATCTTTCAAGCGTGCATGCTACGCTTCAGACCGATCCTGATGACGACGTTGGCCGCGCTGTTCGGCGCATTGCCCTTGGTCTTAGGTAGCGGTTACGGCGCGGAACTGCGCCAGCCGCTGGGCATCGCTATCGTCGGCGGCTTGATATTCAGCCAACTATTGACCTTATACACAACGCCGGTGGTTTATTTATATCTGGATCGGTTTCGGCTCCGGATGCTACGGCTCGGCGCAACGCCATTGCCAGCCTGACGCACACGGGGCCGCGTGACTTGACTTGGTCGCCCGCGCGCGACTCAGAGATCAAGGTCATGCCGATAGCCGGACATTTCCAGCGTTTTGCCCCGGCCGGCCGCTCCGACCAAGCTAAATCGGCCCGGCGCCGCCACCCGCCTCTGCTCGGAGGAGAGGCGCGGCGTTTTGATGGAACGCATTTAGATCGTTTCGCCGAGTTGCATGCCGAACCGCCAGGGAAAGGGTGCGCATGAGGCCGTCAACGTCGAGTTAACACCGCCGGCTTCGGCGGAGCACAGGCGATTTAACGTGACGCGGAAACGGCGCGAAGCGGCGCACCAGCCATTTACGCAATTCTTCGCAGATTAGCAGGCTCAGCGCGAACGGCAGCGTGAACAGCCAGACTTCGTGGCCGAGCGGCGCGGTGCCGAACAACAGATTGCCCCACGGCGTGTAGACGATGGCGAGTATCAGCGCAATCTCCACGGCGACGCCGGCCAGTATTAGCCGGTTGTCCAGCAGGGGCGTGGCCAGCAGGCCGCGCTGGCGTTGCTTGCAGAGGAAGACGTTGGCGATCTGCATCACAATGATCGCGGTCAGGTAGGCGGTCGTGGCCCGCAGGTACAGCGGATCGTGGCGCGGCAGGCTGGCGCCGTAGTCCCAGCCGGCAGCGTTCAGCACGAAGAAAAACGCCGCCATTGCCGCCGCGGCTTCCAGCAAGCCGAGAAATCCGTAAGCTCGGGCCAGCAGGCGCCAGTCGATCAATGACTCCTGGCTCGAGCGCGGCGGCTTGCGCATTGCCGCCGCATCGGGTTTCTCGACGCCCAGCCCCAAGGCCGGCAGCATGTCGGTGCCCAGATCGACCGCCAGAATTTGCAGGATGGTCAACGGCAGCGGAATCTTGAACAGCACGAAGGCCAGGTAGGGAATCACTTCCGGGACGTTGGAGGTGAGGATGTAGGTCAAGAATTTGCGAATGTTGTCGAACACCGCGCGGCCTTCTTCGATCGCGGCGACGATGCTGGCGAAATTGTCGTCCAGCAAAATCATGTCGGCGGCCTCCTTGGCGACGTCGGTGCCCGCCAGGCCCATCGCGATGCCGATGTCGGCCTTCTTCAAGGCCGGCGCGTCGTTGACGCCGTCACCGGTCACCGCGACCACTTGCCGCTTACGCTGCAACGCTTCGACGATGTGCATTTTCTGATCGGCGCCTACCCTGGCGAACACAATTTCCGGCGCATCCAAGGCCAATTGCAATTGGCTGGGCGTGAGTTTTTTCAGCCGGTCGCCGGTGATGACTTTGGGATGGTCGGATTGCACCAGACCGATTTGGCGGGCGATCGCGACCGCCGTGTGCGGATGGTCGCCGGTGACCATGATGACTTTGATCCCGGCGATCCGGCATTGGGTTATGGCGTCGGCGACTTCCGGGCGCGGCGGATCTTCCAAGCCGACCAGGCCGCTGAAAATCAGCGCCGCTTCAGGGTCGGCGCCAACGCTGTCGGCCAGCGGGCGGTGGGCTAGGGCCAGTACCCGCAAGCCTTGATCGGCCATGGTCTGCAGGGCGTCCTGGAGTGTGCGGCGGCCGGCGTCGTCCAGCGGCAGAATCTGATCGGCGACGGCGATTTGCGAGCACAGCGGTAGCACCATTTCCAGCGCGCCCTTGCAATACAGCCGCTTGCCGGCCGGGGTATCGTGCAGCGTGGACATGCGCTTGCGGTCGGTGTCGAACGGCACTTCGCC
This sequence comes from Methylomonas stagni, assembly GCF_050154735.1. Taxonomy (NCBI): domain Bacteria; kingdom Pseudomonadati; phylum Pseudomonadota; class Gammaproteobacteria; order Methylococcales; family Methylococcaceae; genus Methylomonas; species Methylomonas stagni. The sequence goes on from NZ_CP189557.1 coordinate 450,438, forward strand.
GATTTTGGGATAGGCCACGCGCATACCTTGGTCGTGAGCCAAATTGACCAGCGCGACTTCCATCGGGTCGCCGAGCAAGTGCTGGCCTTCGACGCGTTTCAGATCGTGACATAGGGCCGCGCAGGCCAGGAGCTCGGCATGGTGTCGCAGACTGTCGCGGCCCAATTCGTCCGGCCGACAGTGGCGATTGTCCAGAAATAGTTGTTTGACCGCCATTCGGTTCTGGGTCAGCGTGCCGGTTTTATCGGTGCAGATGACCGTGGTCGAGCCCAGGGTTTCCACAGACGGCAAATTGCGGATCAAGGCGTTGCGCTTGGCCATGCGCTGGGTGGCCATTGCCAAGGCCAGTGTCACGGTCGGCAGTAGGCCTTCCGGTACGTTGGCGACGATGATGCCGATCGCGAACATGAAATTTTCCCAGAAGCTCAGGCCGATGGCCTGGCCGATCAGAAAAAATGCCGCGCCCAGCAACAGCGCCAGTAGCGCGACGAAGCGGCTCAGCCGAGCGATCTGGCGTTGCAACGGCGATTGGCCCTTGATCGTGGTTTTCAGTGTGTGGGCGATTTTGCCGAATTCGGTGTGCATGCCGGTGGCGAACACCACGGCCTTGGCCTCGCCGGCGACCACCGATGTGCCGGCCAGCAGAATGTTACGACTTTGCGCCAGGTCTTCGGCCGCCGACGGTAGAGCGTCGCGGCCCTTGGGTAGGGATTCGCCGGTGATGGTCGAGTTATTCACCCGCAGGTTGAAAGCCTCCAGCAGTCGGCAATCGGCCGGGACGTTGTCGCCCTCCTGCAAGACCAGCACGTCGCCGGGCACCAGTTCGTCCGCGAGAATTCGGCACAGCGCGCCGTCGCGCACTACTTTGACCTGGTTCGGCAATAATTTGCGTAGCGCGGCAATGGCCTGCTCGGCCTGGACGCGCTGCCAAAACGAGAAGCAGCCGTTGATCGCGATCACGCCCAATATTGCGTAACCCAGCGTCGCCATGCCTTCGCCGGGTTGTTGGGACTCGGCGAAGAAGGCCAGACCGGCCGCCAGCCAGAGTATCAGCGCGAAGAAGTGTAAAAACTCCCCTGCAAACAACAGCCACTGCGATTTTTTTCGGGTTTCTTCGAGACGGTTGAAACCAAACTCGCGCAAGCGGCCTTCAATTGTCGTATCGGCCAGGCCGTTGGGGCCCGAACCGAGACTGTCGAGGGCTTCCTCGGGCGTTAGGTGGTGAATTTTCATGGTAGCTTCGTGCGGTCGGCTAGCGTGTCGTTTAGTTTAGCGGTGGCCGAGTGATTCCGGATGGTAAATGTCGGCGACGACGCTGCTCGGGATCGGGCATTGCTGATAAAATGAACGGTCTGAGAGTGCGAGTTCGCGGTAGGATGACGTTTTGAGGAAGCAAACATGTGGAGCGGCTACGGGATGACCGGCGGGCGCAGGGCGTTGGCGGCGGGGTTGGCGTTGAGCTTGGCGGGATGCGTTTCGCCGCCGGCCCTGGACAGGGCCGTCATCGAGTACGATAAGGCCACTAACGACGTGTTGGCGAAGCAGTTGCTGCTAAACATCGCCCGCGCCCATCAACACCAACCGCTGCATTTCACCGGCGTATCCAATATCGCCGCCACCTTCAATTTCCAGCTCAATGCCGGCGCCACGCCGGCGCTGACCGGACCGACCGGCTCGCTGTTGACGCCGGTATTCGGCGGCAGCCTGTCCGAGAATCCGACCATTAGCATCGTACCGATCGAAGGCGAGGAATTCACCCGCCGCTTGTTGACGCCGTTTCAGGAAAGCAAGCTGACGATGTTGCTCAGGCAAGGCGTGGACGTGGATTTGTTACTGCGCCTGTTGGCCGGCGAGCTGCGCTTGTCCGGCGGAGATCAAGCCGGCATCCATCGCAACTTGCCTGCGGACGCCGATGGTTATCGGGTATTTCGCCAGGCCGTGTTGCATTTGTCGTCGATTCAAGATCGTCACCGCTTGTTCGTCGAGCCGTTGCTGTTCGAACGTAGTTGGACTTTGCCGGCCGATGCGTTGCCGGCCGAACAACTGGCGGCGCTCGAAAAAAACTACCAAGTGACTTTCGATCCGGCGCGTAAACAACTGACATTGACCAAGCGCGAGGTCGGCCGGATCGTGCTGACCAATTACGATCCGGCTACCTTAAGCAACGAGGAACGGATGCGTTTGCAGCAGGAAGCCGAGCAGGGCGCCGACAACGATGTCAGCGTTGATATTCGCCCCGGATTTCCGGGTGGCGAGTGGCCGTTGCACGGTGTGTTCCGCTTGCGCAGTTTTCATAACGTATTGAATTTTGTCGGCCAAACCTTGGACGATATGCCCGAATATTCGGTGGCCCGCCATCCGGCCACGCCGGAAGTTCGCGAAAATCCGGTGGAAACGCTGGCCTTGACGGTCGGCGACGAGCCCGACGACGATCCGAGCGTGCGCTTGGGCGACCGTTACTATTCGCTTCGCCCTGAAATCGGCTATCAATGGAACCGGGAAGGCTTTCGGTTGCTCTGTCAGATTTTTCAAATGACGATGACCCAGTTCGCCCAATCCGGGGCTCCCGTCATCACGATTTCCAAATAAGGGGAAAGTTTTTGGCCGAATCCATCGATAGCAACATGATTATGAAATGCGTGGCCTACCGGCACGGCATTGGTATCGGAGAAGTGTCGATTCCGGACATCAGCGAAGTGATCCGGCAGGATCAGACCTTCGTGTGGTTGGGCTTGCGAGAAACCAATTCGGCCTTGTTGGCCGAGTTGCAACAAGAATTCGGTTTGCACGATTTGGCAATCGAAGATGCCTGCGCCGCTCATCAACGACCGAAAATCGAGGAATACGCCGATTCGTTGTTCATCGTGCTGCACACCGCTAGACTGGTCGACGATAAAGTGGAGTTCGGTGAAACCCACTTGTTCATGGGGGCGAAGTTTTTGGTAACGGTTCGACACGGTTCGTCGCTGAGTCACGCCAAGGTACGCGAGCGTTGCGAGGCGATGCCGCAGCAATTGGCGAAGGGACCGGGGTTTGCGCTGTATTCGATCATGGATTTTATCGTCGATAACTATGTCCCGGTGATCGACGGCTTGCAACAGCGCTTCGAGGTGCTGGAGTCGGCGATTTTCGAGCAACGGCCCAGTCGGCAGACCATGGAAGGCTTGTACGAACTAAAGCGCGAGCTGTTGATGCTGGAAGCGGCGATCACGCCGGTGATCGACATCTGCAACGAATTGATGCGCTTTCATAACGGCTTGATACCGAAGGACGTGCGGTTTTATTTTCGCGACATCGCCGACCATATCAAGCGCATAGACCGATCGATTCAAGGCATGCGCGAGATGCTGATCGCGGCGATGCAGGTTCACCTGACCTTCGAAACCGTGCGGCAGAACGAAGTGGTTAAAGGTCTGGCCGGTTGGGGGGCGATTCTGGCGATCCCGACGATGGTGTTCAGTTGGTACGGTATGAACTTCCGCCACATGCCGGAACTGGAGTGGACCTTTAGTTACCCGTTGGTGCTGGGCGGCGTGGCCTTGAGTAGCTTGCTGCTGTATTGGCGCTTGAAGCGGTCCGGCTGGTTGTGAGTCGTGCTCGTAAGGACCAAATTATAGAGATGATGGATAGCCGATGCCCTGATTGAATGTTTATTTTTAAATCCCTCAACTGTTTCAACCATCAAAAACCGGCGAATGGCGCCACGGAAACACCATACAATGAAGTTTAGCGTTTTAGTTAGAAGACTTTCCCACCCCCAAGTCAGACGCCGCTTGAAGATCGGCTTGTCGATCTGGGCAATCGCGATAGCCGTGAGTGTTGTCGCCAAACTGGCCTATGACATCGGCTATTTCAAAGCGCAGTCGATGATAGACGAAAAAAATGCGGCGGCCCCGGCCACTCGCTCGGTATTGACGCTGGAATACGCACAGCGGATCGTATCCGGCGCGTTGAACGAAGACCCGAATAATCCGAAAACTGTCGTAAGTCAGGTAGTCGATAATAACCCCAGGCTGGCGACGATTGTCGTGGAAAACAATAAGCAAAAGAAAATCGCCTGGATATTTGAGATGCGTTTGTTTTTTGTCGGCGATTTGCTCAACGACCAGGGTTATAACCTGACCGAAGCCATCGAACGTCAGCAGGATATGTACCGGAATAATCGCTGATCGGCGCGGCTTGCGGGCGATCAACACGCCTGGACGGCGAGTGTTGGAACCCCGTGCAGACGGATAGCCCAAACTCCTATCAGCGAGCGTGAATGCCGAGGGCCGTTGGTGGAGCGGCGTCTTTCGGCGCTGAACGACAGTCTCACGGAATTCGAAGTGGAATAGGGCATTTTCTCGGCGTAAACGCTATCGGACACCGTTCTTGTATGGCGAGGCGGCAGCGTTCGTGATTCGGGCGAAAAGATTATCGCAATCGTCGAACGCGGCGGCTTTTAAAATCGCGAATCGGAACTACGCTTCATTTTCTAAACCGGCTCCAAGATCCAGGCTAGCCGAATCGGCCGCGTTGGGCTATAACCTGTCTGTCGTCAAATTTCCCTATAATCGGTGTGCCAGAGGCACTCGAATTTGAGTAGGCTAGCTAGCCAAGAATCGACGGCGTTAACTCAATAATTTTTTTTACCGCTCCAAGTCGCGCGAGGTTTATTGCCAAGCTTCTAATGCAAATTCCGGATCACCAGGGATATGCGTTTCGATAGTTCAGCTTAAAACAAACACATACTCCCTACAGGCGGTCAGCTTTTTCGATTAATTTTTGCCGCAAGGATTTTGGTCTTGATGCGCCGCGTGATTCGCACTCATCGACTGGATCTTGCTCATACTTTGGAAGTCGATTATGAATACAAAACTATTTGTTGCCACGGCCGCTCTCACGACTATTGTAGGGTGTGCCGTCACTCCCGACCAGACCGCTCAGACGGAAGGCGACGTGAGCCAGTCGTATCCGCCCGCCGGTACCGGTAGTCTCTTGAAAGAGACACTGTATTTTTCCAATCAGGACGATGCGGCTAAAGCTTTGGTCGGCTACAACTATGTCTTGACTTTGCTTTCGAATGGCCGAGTACAGGCCATCGTCACCGGTTTGAACGGTTCCGGTCTCGAAAATCCGTTGAGCGTGGTTAAGGCGAACTCGCAAAAATCGTTGGCCAACATTGGCGATTTGCCGTCGTCGGACGAAACCGAATCGCCGTTTCCGCAAATCTCGTTGAAGGAGAAGCTCAACGGCCAGGCCGCCGTCGACGCCCTAGGTGACAATCTGGCCTTGGTGGCCAAGGCCTATGGGATGTCCGCCGAACGCTTGGAGAATATTTTAAAAAGCGACCAGACCGCTTGGATCGATCAAGGCGGCCGCTTGCTATACATAGAGTCGGATATCCAGCCCGACCCCAAGCAGGGTGCCGGCGAGACCGCGACCGCCGATAGCGCCGACGCGGCGACGGCGGAGGGAAGCGGCAGTACTTACGCCGCGATCGCCGCCTCGACGACCGATCCGTTCACGCTGCACAGCAAACCCGATTCCAATCGCGTCATTTACCTGGATTTCAACGGTCATCAGGCCATCAACACCACTTGGTACAACGGTACGTTGACCGCTCAGGCCTACGATACGGATGGCAATCCCAACGGATTCAGCACCACAGAGTTGAACAACATCCGCGAAATCTGGCAACGCGTGGCGGAAGACTACGCGCCGTTCGACGTGGATGTGACGACGCAAGAGCCGGCGGCGGATGCGATGCAACGCCTTACCAGTAGCGACACTCAATACGGCACCCGCGCGGTCATCACTCGATCGATGCCGGAACTGTGCGGTCAGGTCTGCGGTGGCGTTGCTTATGTCAACGTCTTTTCGTCTTATTCGTCCACTTCGCCCAACCGTTATCAACCGGCTTGGGCTTTCTTCGACAAATTGGGTAACGGCAACCCCAAATATGTGGCCGAAGCGGTATCTCACGAAGTTGGCCACAATCTAAGTCTCTATCACGACGGCACCGCCAGTGTCGGTTACTATTCGGGGCACGGCAGCGGCGCCACCGGTTGGGCGCCGCTGATGGGGGTCGGTTATTACAAACCCGTTTCGCAATGGAGTAAGGGCGAATATCCTGGGGCCAATAACGCTCAGGACGACCTTGCGGTCATTAGTGCGGCGGGTGCTCCGATCCGAGTCGACGATTTTCCGGACAGCATGGCCTCGGCCGCGCCTTTGTCGGGCGATCCCACCTCGGTGGTTCAAACCGGCATTATCGAACGCAATACCGACCTGGATGTCTTCACTTTTTACACCGATGGCGGCGACGTTCAGTTCAATGCGGCCTCGGGTTCGGTGGCCGGTAATTTGGATATTGCTCTGAAATTGTTCGATGCTTCCGGTAAGTCGGTCAGCGAGGTAAATCCGGTCGATAGTCTGTCGGCGTCGCTGAGCGCCAACTTGAACGCGGGTCAATATTTCCTGCAAATCGATGGCGTCGGTAAAGGCGACTTGACGACCGGCTATTCGGATTACGCCAGCCTTGGTCAGTACCAGATTACCGGTAGCTATCCGAAGAACGTCGTGAAACTGATCCCGCCGACGGCCGTTATTTCAGCATTACCGACCGCGAGCGATGCGCCGTCCAAGGTAACATTCAATGGTACGGGCTCTAGCGACCCGGACGGCACCATCGTCGGTTATGATTGGAATTACGGCGACGGAAGTACGAATGGCAGTACCGCCAGTGTCGATCATACCTACGGAACTCCGGGCAACTATACTGCCACGCTGACGGTGACCGATAACGTCGGCTTAAAAAACAGCGCCACGCAATCGATCAATGTCGCTCAGGCGCCGGTAAACGTCAGCATGAAAGTCTCGAGCACCGCGATAATCCGCAGATTGTTGACGGGCGGCAAATCGGAATGTTTGGCCAAAGTGACCGTCAAGTATGGCGAAGCTACATTGGCTAACGCCACGGTGAACGGCTCGTGGAGTTGTTCGGCGAAAACCAGTACCGGTAACATTTCCAAAACCTGGGCTAAATCCGCCGTGACCGGTTCCACCGGTATCGCCAGTATCAGCAGTTCCAGCCTGCCCACCAGCAGCTCCGGAACCTGTGCCTACACCGTTAGCAACGTCGTCAAAAACGGTTATACCTACGACGGCAGCGGCCAGGTGGCGGCGAGTTTTACTTGGTAAGCTAACATTTCCTGTTGTAACGGAAGGCGCGGTTATCCGCGCCTTCTTTTTTGCGCGGTCGAATGGATTTCCATCGGTTTCGGATGAGCCTGCAACGCGCTTCCGGTCGGGGGCTTAACGATGGTCGATGTTTAGCTGTCGATCGCGACGCCGATGCGGCTGTTGGCGGTAATAGAGGCTCAATTGCCGAAACACCGCCGGACAATGTTCCAACAGAATCGCAGGCGTGCAGAAGAACGCTTCACTAAACACCGCGAAGCATTCTGCTGGATCGGTGGCCGCGTAAGGATCGATCCAGCTCGAAATCGGCAACTCGGGATACTGGCGCAATTGGCGGAAGGCAGCGGATAACGCGGTCGTCCACTCGGTCACCGACATATCGGCGTGCAGCGGCGGCATACCGTTGCCGACGCCATTGCGCATATCCAGCTTGTGGGCGATCTCGTGAACGATTACGTTTTGTCCGGATTCCGGATATTCGATGTCTTCCAGGATTTCTTGCCAGGACAATATCAGCGGTCCCGCCGACCAAGCTTCCCCGGTCAGAATTCGCTGTTCTTGATGTACGACGCCGGCGTCGTCGACGTCTTCATGCGCCACGACGAAGGCGTCGGGATAAACCACGACATCCAACCAGCCGTACAGCAGAGCCAAGCCCAAATACAAAACCGGCAGGCAGCACTGTGCCGCGATGACGATGCGCATGTTGGTATTTAGATCAATATCCACGCCGACCAGGTTTTTTTCGCGGAGAAACAACGAGCTCATCACCCGTAAGCGGGCCAGTTCGATTGGCGTCAGTCCTTGCAGTAAAGGTAACTCAGCGGTGGCTTGGGTCCAGGTTTGGAAGGGAATGGCGTGGCCGCGTAGCCGATAACGTCGATAGGCGCGTTTGAATCGGTTTCTCATCAGGTCGTCGCGGTGGTGGTGATGGCCGAATAGCGGGTTCGTCCCGAATGGTTGATAGCAACCAATCTGGCGGATATTTCAACCGGGTCGGTTGCAAACCGGATTTAGTCGGCCACAATTGCAGCCGGTCGCGGTGCCGGCATGGTTTGGCACGGTCTTCGCTGGTCTCCAGTCGAGGCGGATTATAGCCCGGTCCGTGTTGACGGGCCGAGCGGACACATTTCAACCGGGTCTATTTTGGAAGCAGGAGCAGCGTATGCGGCAGTCTGATCGTGTTTGGCATCTTATGTTTTTTTGGCTTTCCGTTGCGGTGGCATTACCGGCCGCCGCCACGCCGGAGCAAGCGCTGGACGTGGGTAGGGGGAGCGCCTGCTCATATTGGCGCCGCATCCCGACGATGAAAGCTTGAGCGCCGCCGGTCTGGCGCAACGAGTATTCGCCAACGGCGGCAGTGTCCGTAGCGTCGTCGTGACATCGGGCGATGCCTACGTCGATGCCGTGGTTCAGCAAACCGGCAAGCGCAAGCCGTCCGCGGCCGATTTTCTGGCGTTCGGCGAACGTCGCCTGGACGAATCGCGGCGCGCGGCCCAAGTGTTGGGCAAGGGTTTTCTGCATCTGGACTTGTTGGGCTTCTCGGACGGCAGCATCTACTCGGCACTGGTGTCGCATTGGCGGCGCAACCAGCCGATGCGCTCGGACTTCACCGGCTTCGACCATGTGCCTTACAGCGAAGCGGTCGATAGAGGCTACGCGCAAGACGGCCAGGACTTACTCAGCGAATTGGTGGCGATCTTGCGCGAGACCCGTCCGACCATGATAGCCTTCCCGGATGTGATGGAAAACGACTCGGATCACGCCGGTCTGGGGATGTTCACGTTGTTGGCCGTGCGCGATTGGCTGGCGCGCGAACCCTCGCAAAACATTCATCCGAAAATGCTGGCCTACTTGATCCATTGGCGCCCCGGATGGCCGACCGGCTCGAATTGGGGGATCGCTCAGGACTGGAGCGGGCAACCCATGCAACTGCCCGACGATTTACCGCTGCGCGGACATCACCGGGTGTGTCTGAATTTGATGCCCGCCGAAGTGGCGACCAAGCGTCAAGCCATGGCGGAATATCAAACTCAGCAATTGATCATGGGCGACTTCCTGGCGTCCTTTGTGCGCAGCAGCGAGTGTTTCACCCAGCTGCAAACCGGCGATACCCAACGGATAGAAAATGTCGTTGAACATTGGCGCCATGTCCGCAAAGCCTTCGATAGTCACCCGCTGACTCGGCGAAAAATCTAGTTCGCGCTCGGATTGGCGTGACGCCGCGCCGATCCGAGCAATTTGGCGCGGCAGCGGTCCTTTGCCTTCATCTTCAGGGCTTGTCGCGTTCAGCCGATAGAGTCATCCACTCGAACGGCTTGCCGTGGCAGTGCATAGCTTCGAACGGCGCGATGTTCGCGGCCGCCGCCGCCGATCGCTCTCGATTTTCGGCCGGACATTCGCCTGGAGGCTAAACTTCCACGCTTCGCTAGGCCCGCTGGACTTGGATAGTCGCCGGCTTTCCTTTACATCGCGGTACGTTCCCAGTACCGTAATCCGGATGGGCAACAGACCGGCCGGCTACCAAAGCCGCCAAGCCGACGTTTCGCATCGATTCGGCGTTAAAACCAGCGCTGCGCCTGGCCGCCGAACGCGAGCATCGCTTTCTGGCTAACAGGGTAGAAGTGCTGATTCACGGCTTTTGCGGCTAATACGGCATCGCCGTTCCCAGCCAATCGACTAACCCCAATAACCAAGACTAAACACGCCACACCATCACCGATTCATGGCTATTAAAAAATCCGATCTTTATTCCTCGCTGTGGGCCTCGTGCGACCAATTGCGCGGCGGCATGGACGCCAGTCAGTACAAGGACTACGTGCTGTTCATGCTGTTCATCAAATACATCACCGACAAATACGCCGACAGCGACGACTTCGCGCCGCCGGTGGTGATTCCTCCCGGCGCCAGCTTCAAGGACATGATCGCCCTCAAAGGCAAATCCGACATCGGCGACAAGATCAACACCCAGATCATCGGCCCCTTGGTCAATGCTAATGCCCGCTTGTCGAAAAGCGACTTTCCCGATTTCAACGATCCCAACAAACTCGGCGAAGGCAATGACATGGTGGAGAAGCTCTCCAACCTGATCGGCATCTTCCAAAAGCCCGAGCTGGATTTCTCCAAAAACCGCGCCGAACACGACGACATTCTCGGCGACGCCTATGAGTACCTGATGCGCCACTTCGCCACCGAAAGCGGCAAGAGCAAAGGCCAGTTTTATACGCCGTCGGAAGTCAGCCGGGTCATCGCCAAAGTGATCGGCATCTCGCCGGAAAACGCCAAAGGCTCGACGATGGCTTACGACCCGACTTGCGGCTCCGGCTCCTTGCTGCTAAAAGTCGCCGCCGAAGCCGGCAAACATATTACCCTCGAAGGCCAGGAAAAAGACGTCACCACTGCCGGTTTGGCGCGGATGAACATGATCCTGCACGACTTCCCGACCGCCACCATCCTCTCAGGTAACACGCTGGCCGCGCCCAAGTTCAAGGATGGCGAAAACCTGCGCACTTACGATTACGTGGTAGCCAATCCGCCGTTTTCCGACAAGACCTGGAGCACCGGCCTGACGCCGGGCGACGATGCTTACCAGCGCTTTGTTTGGGGCGAGCCGCCGGCCAAACAAGGCGACTACGCCTATTTGCTGCACATCATCCGCAGCCTGAAAGCCAATGGCAAAGCCGCCTGCATTCTGCCGCACGGCGTATTGTTTCGCGGCAATGCCGAAGCGGTGATCCGCCAACAGTTAGTGCGCTCGGGTTATTTGAAAGGCATCATCGGTCTGCCGGCCAACCTGTTTTACGGCACCGGCATCCCGGCCTGCATTTTGGTCATCGATAAAGAAAACGCCACCGCCCGCAAAGGCGTGTTCATGATCGACGCCAGCAAGGGCTATATCAAGGACGGCAACAAGAACCGCCTGCGCGAGCAGGACATCCACAAAATCGTCGACACCTTCGGCAAGCAAGCCAACGTACCGCGCTATGCCCGGATGGTGCCGCTCGACGAAATCGCCGATCCGAAAAACGACTTCAACCTGAATCTGCCTCGCTACATCGACAGCACTGAGCCGGAAGACATTCAGGACATCGATGGTCACCTCAATGGCGGCATCCCCGAACGCGACCTGGATGCACTAGCCGATTACTGGCAAGTGTTGCCCGGTGTGCGCGCCAGCTTGTTCGCCGTGCTGCGCCCCGGTTATGCGCAACTGACGCTGCCGCTGGCTGAGGTCAAACCCGCCATCTTCGGCCATGCCGAATTCACCGCCTTCAACGCCCAAGCGACTGAACGCTTTCAAGGCTGGCGAGACGCCACCACGCCATTGCTCACCGGCTTTGGCAAAGACGGCCATCCCAAAGCATTGATCGAAACCATCGCCGAAGACTTGTTGAATACCTTCAAGCCTGCGCCGCTGCTGGATGCCTACGACATCTACCAGCGCCTGATGGACTACTGGGCCGAAACCATGCAGGACGATTGCTACCTGATCTCCGCCGACGGCTGGGTCGCCCAACCGACCCGCATCATCGAAACCGACAAGAAAGGCAAAAGCAGAGACAAGGGCTGGGTCTGCGACTTGATTCCCAAGCCGTATATCGTCGCCCGCTATTTTGCCGACGAACAGGCCGCCATCGAGGCCAAACAGGCGGAACTGGAAGCCGCCACCGCCAGCCTAGCCGAGCTGGAAGAAGAACACGGCGGCGAAGACGCCATCTTTTCCGGATACGACAACATCAATGTCGCCGCCGTTAAAGACCGGATCAAGGAAATTGGTAAGGATTCGGATGGTGCCGAAGAGTTAAAAGTGTTGAAACAATGGCTGGAATTTGGCAACCAGATCGGCGTGTTGAAAAAACAAATCAGGGAAGCCGAAGCCGCGCTCGACCAAAAGACTTATGAAAAATACCCGACGTTGAGCGAAGCCGAAATCAAAACGCTGGTGATCGACGACAAGTGGATGGCGCATCTGTCCACCGCCGTACAGGGCGAACTGGACCGGGTTTCGCAGACGCTGACCCGTCGCATCCGCCAACTGGCCGAACGCTATGCCGCGCCACTGCCGCAGTTGGAAGACGAGGTAAGCAAACTGGCGAGCAAAGTCGAGCGACATCTCACCAGGATGGGCATCACATGGAAATGAATCCTCCCAACGGCACAATAAGTCAGACACTGTCCGACCAATTGCGTTGGTCATATCCGGTCGAATGCCTCAAAATCCAGCACACTTTGGTTTGTGCTCGCTACGCACGCCAAATCACCGACCAAGACGTATTCAAGCCAAAATTGAAAACCTTATCGAGGACAATGCCATGCAAGTCGTATTAACAAAAGAACTGGTGATGGATAGCTCACATGGTGTTTCATTAGCCGACCTGCCCATTGCCACCGGCGAAAAATTCACCATCATCGTGCTTAAAGATAGCGACGCCGGCAGCCAGCAAGCCGCAGAGCGCAGAACAGCCTACGCCCATCGCTTCGCAGTCGAGGATATCGAACTGCTCGCCAGAGACGATTTGTATGCGCGTTAACAGCTTTATCGATACCAACATCTGGGTGTATGCGCATTTTCAGCACAGTCATGAAAAATGCGCTATTGCCTTGGAATTGATCGAGACCTTGCCGGCATTGGTAGGCAGTACCCAAGTGCTCAATGAGTACTACAGCGTGATGCTGAAAAAGAAAGTCAACGACAGGCTGATTCAAGACAATATCGAGGTCATCATTTCGATTGCAGCTATCCAGACCATCCAAGTCACCACGATACGTTTCGCCCATCGGCTCAAACTGAAATATGGTTTTTCCTATTGGGATAGCTTGATTGTCGCCAGCGCCTTGGAAGCCGATTGTCGACAGCTTTATTCCGAAGACCTGCAACACGGTCAGGTGATCGAAGACCGCTTGACCGTCATTAATCCTTTCGTGAACCTCCAGTAACCGGAAGAATGGAACGTATGGCATGGAAATCAACCGTCTGTCCAATGTTCAACGGTTCGCCGATGCCGTGGAAAATGCAAACCCATGAGTAGTCAACCAACAAACCATGCCGAGGCGGTCAACGAGGCCAGCGCGGCTTATCGCTTGCAGGCTGGTAAGGCGGCTTTGCTTAGGCCGGGGTACAAGATGACGGAGGTGGGGGTTATCCCGGAGGATTGGGATGCAAAGTCCCTTAGCGATTTGAAGCCATTTGTGACGAGTGGTTCTCGTGGGTGGGCCGCATTCTATTCAGACCGAGGTTCGCTCTTCGTACGTATCACGAATATGTCGCGTGATTCCATCTACCTAGGAGCCTGTCGGACTTAAAAGCCAATAGTCCATTCGGTAACTTGGTTAGATAAAATAGGTGGTATAGAAAGAACCAGCAACCGGGAGAGCCCTTGATGAGTCGATTCATTCCTGTCAACCGCCATCAAATCTATCTATTACCCCCTCGGTGGACGAATGGTTGCCGGAGGATCACTTGGCGCGTTTTGTCGTCGAAGTCATCGAGCAGTTGGATTTAAGCCGGTTGACGAGCCGCTATCAAGGTCGGGGTTCGGCGGCGCACCATCCGGCGATATTATTGGCACTGCTGGTCTATGGGTACGCCACCGGCGTGTTTTCCAGCCGGAAGATCGAACGAGCCACCTACGATTCGGTGGCGTTTCGTTTCTTGTCTGGTGATACCCATCCCGATCACGATACCCTGGCTCACTTCCGCAAGACGTTCCTGGTCGAGTTGGAAGACCTGTTCGTCCAAGTGCTGAGTCTGGCGCAAGCGATGAAGTTGGTGAAGCTGGGGCAAATCGCGTTGGACGGCACCAAGCTCAAAGCGAATGCCTCCAAGCACAAGGCCTTGTCCCACAGCCATATCGAAAAGCTCGAAGCACAGCTACGAGACGAAGTTCAGGCCTTACTGCAAAAGGCCGACGAAACCGACGCGGTGGACGACCGGGACGGCCTTGATCTGCCGGACGAATTGGCGCGGCGGGAAGACCGGCTGAAAGCCTTGCGTGAAGCGAAAGCCAAGATCGCCGAGCGGGCCAAACCGCGCGACGCGCAAGCCGAACAGGCATACGAGGACAAGGTGTCCCGCCGGGAAGCCCAGCGGCAAGCTGGCCAAAAGCCGCGAGGCCCGGAACCCAAGGCGCCGGTAGCCGGCCCCAAGCCCGACGATCAAATCAACCTGACCGACGAGGAATCGCGCATCCTGCCGAGTCACGAAGGCTTTGTGCAAGGCTACAACAGTCAGGCCGCCGTCGATGTCGATACGATGCTGATCGTGGCCACCACGGTCACGCAGCAGACCAACGACAAACAACAAGTTGAGCCGATGCTGGCCGAACTGAAAAAACTGCCCGACGCCTTGGGCCAAGCCGAAGCCCTACTGGCGGACACCGGCTACTTCAGTGCCGCCAACGTCCAGGCTTGCGAACGAAACCGGATCGAACCTTTAATCGCCATGGGCCGTGACAGTCATCATCGGCCGTTGGCGGAACGTTTAGCCCCGGATGCGCCGGAACCGACTGGCGACGATCCGCTGGAAAAGATGGCTTGGTACTTGAAAACCCGCGAAGGCAAAGCCCGTTATGCCAAGCGCAAATGCACGGTGGAACCCGTGTTCGGGATCATCAAACAGGTACTCGGCTTTCGCCAATTCTCCTTACGCGGTCTGGATGCGGTCACCGGTGAGTGGAAACTGGTGGCCATGGCCTTCAACTTGAAACGGATGCATATCTTGGCGAGGGTCGTCTAATGGTCGAAACGATTGGCCAGCAAAAGGCTCGATTGGCGTTATCGGAATCCAACGCCAAAACGCTCGCCTAACCAGTGGCAAATCCTTCCTTCGACCGCCGTCTTCGCTGAGCTGGATGACAACAGAAGTGCCGGTAAGTTAAGTCCGACAGGCTCCTAGACTTGGAAAATCCGAAGTTCGTTAATCTTCCAGTAGAATCAAGCGAAGGTATTCGCACTCAGCTTCAAGAGCATGATGTTTTGATTTCGATCACCGCTGACATTGGCATTATTAGTTATGTCGATCCTAGGGTTCCGATACCGGCTTACATTAACCAGCATATTGCTCTCGTCCGTTTCGATCAGGCGAAAACATGCGGCAAGTTTGTCAGCTATTTCTTGGCATCGGAAAAGCCACAACGGCTCTTTCGCGCTTCGACTGACACAGGTGCAAAAGCCGGTATGAGTTTGCCAACTGTCCAAAAGATCGAAGTGGCATTTCCACCTTTACCAGAACAACGCGCCATCGCCGAAGCGTTGAGCGATGTGGATGCGCTGCTGGACGGGTTGGAGCGGCTGATCGCCAAGAAACGCGACCTCAAACAGGCCGCCATGCAACAACTCCTCACCGGCCAAACCCGCTTGCCGGGGTTTAGTGGAGAGTGGGAGTTTAAACGTTTAGGTGATCAGGCAGAATTGGTTACCAAAGGAACAACCCCTTCATCTTTGGGTAAAGAATTTACGAATTCAGGTGTAACTTTTATTAAGATCGAGGCTATAAGCGCAAACGGCATAATCATCCAAGACAAACTCGACTTTATCGATGAGGAAACCGATAAGCTGCTTAGTCGTTCTAGGTTAAAAGCTGGTGATTTATTATTTTCAATCGCTGGCGCTCTGGGTCGTGTTTGTATAGTACCTTCGTGCGTTCTACCGGCAAACACAAACCAAGCATTGGCAATTGTTAGACTTAAACCGAATTCGGATTTGAATTTGCTCTTCACTTTTTTTGTATTGCTTTTTTCTGAAATAAAACAACATGTCGAGGGTATAAGCGTTCAAGGTGCTCAAGCGAATTTATCTTTACAGCAGGTAAGTGACTTTCCAATTTTCTCACCTGATTATAAAGAACAAGCCGCCATCGCCACCGTCCTCTCCGACATGGACGCCGAAATCGCCGCACTGCAAGCCCGCCGCGACAAAACCCGCGCCTTGAAACAGGGCATGATGCAGGAATTGCTGACCGGCAAGACGAGGCTGCTATGACCACGCCACCCGTCGTTCCGGCAGGGATTGCCGGAACCCAGATTACAGGGAGGTAAACGCCAAAACCCTCCGTGGCTTCTGGACCCCGGCAATCCCTGCCGGGGTGACGGTGTAAATTGCCACTTACCGGCATTTGAGTATACCGGTGCTTAGCCCGCCGCGAAAAAACCCGCGCCCTCAAACAGGGCATGATGCAGGAACTGTTGACCGGCCAGACCAGGCCGCTATGACCACGCCACCCGTCGTTCCGGCAGGGATTGCCGGAACCCAGATTACAGGGAGGTAAACGCCAAAACCCGCCATGGCTTCTGGACCCCGGCAATCCCTGCCGGGGTGACGGCGCCGCGAGCCACTTTACGGTACTGAAGTTTAACGCAGCCGTCCGCCCGCCTTGACAAAACCCGCGCCCTCAAACAGGGCATGATGCAGGAATTGCTGACCGGCAGGACGAGGCTGCTATGACCACGCCACCCGTCGTTCCGGCAGGGATTGCCGGAACCCAGATTACAGGGAGGTAAACGCCAAAACCCTCCATGGGCTCTGGACCCCGGCATTCCCTGCCGGGGTGACGGTGTAAATTGCCACTTACCGGCATTTGAGTATACCGGTGCTTAGCCCGCCGCGACAAAACCCGCGCCCTCAAACAGGGCATGATGCAAGAACTGCTGACCGGCAAGACGAGGTTGCTATGACCACGCCACCCGTCGTTCCGGCAGGGATTGCCGGAACCCAGATTACAGGGAGGTAAACGCCAAAACCCTCCGTGGCTTCCGGACCCCGGCAATCCCTGCCGGGGTGACGCCGCCGCGAGCCACTTTACGGTACTGAAGTTTAACGCAGCCGTCTGCCCGCCGCGACAAAACCCGCGCCCTCAAACAGGGCATGATGCAGGAACTGTTGACCGGCCAGACCAGGCTGCTATGACCGCGCTACCCGTCGTTCCGGCAGGGATTGCCGGAACCCAGATTACAGGGAGGTAAAACGCCAAAACCCTCCGTGGCTTCTGGACCCCGGCAATCCCTGCCGGGGTGACGGCGCCGCGAGCCACTTTACGGTACTGAAGTTTAACGCAGCCGTCTGCCCGCCGCGACAAAACCCGCGCCCTCAAACAGGGCATGATGCAGGAACTGTTGACCGGCCAGACCAGGCCGCTATGACCACGCCACCCGTCGTTCCGGCAGGGATTGCCGGAACCCAGATTACAGGGAGGTAAACGCCAAAACCCTCCGTGGCTTCTAGACCCCGGCAATCCCTGCCGGGGTGACGCTGCAATTATTGCGGTATTTGCGTTAAAGTTTGTCGGCGCTGTTTTTGGCGGGATTAAAGTCAGCAGGTCAAACTGAAAATCATGCAAAAATGGATAAACAACCCTGTGTTTATATAATGGCCAGTCAACGAAACGGGACGCTTTACATTGGCGTGACTTCGAATTTGATTGGGCGTGTTTACCAGCATAAAACCGATATGGCCGAAGGCTTCACCAAACGCTATGGAGCGCACCTGCTGGTTTGGTATGAGGTGCAGGACAGGATGGAGAGTGCCATATTGCGGGAAAAGCAGTTAAAGAATTGGTCGCGAGCCGCTAAAAAACGGCTGATTGAGCAAGCCAATCCGAGCTGGCAGGATTTGTGGCGCGACTTAGCCTCAGCATAATAGATTTTTTAGTTTAAGCGTTTGCGAGGCCCAACGATGAACACGATTCCCGCCAAAGAAAAACAACTTCTGGATTGCCTGACGGCAGCGGTTGGTGAAGCGTTAGAACGCAAACGCCGCCTGGGTCAGTATGCCGTGGTCTGGAAAGACGGCAAACCGGCGCTGATTGGTGATGATGCATCGAGCCTACTGCCAGTGCAGTCGGTTGCTGAAAGTGCGGGTGAAAACGCCGGCTAAAACGCTGGTGAAAATACCAAGTCCGATTTTTATAACCGTTGTCGAAAAAACGCTGGCGAAATTACAACCACAAACCGACAGGCAATAGGAGCTTAATTCATGAGGGAACAACACAGCCGTTCGGAACGTAACACCCAGAACCGAGTCGTCGCCTTGTTTGCCGACCCGACACGGCCGGATAGCTTGGGCTACCGCTATCTTGGCGACTGGAGCAAGCGGGACAACAACCGCCTCATTGAAACTAAGCTATTGCGCGACAACCTGACGGCACGTGGCTATTCCGCCGCCCACATCGGCGCTGCCTTGCAGAAACTGGAGATTGCCGCCGAAACCACCGGCATCACGCTGTATCAGGCCAATCTTCGCACCTATCAGTTATTGCGTTACGGCGTGCCGGTGCAAATTGCCGCCGGTGTGTCCCATGAAACCGTGCATTTGATCGATTGGGACAATCCGGCGCGTAACGATTTTGCGCTGGCCGAGGAAGTGACGCTGAAAGGCGGCTTTGAGCGGCGGCCGGACATTGTGCTGTATATCAACGGCATCGCCATCGCGGTGATCGAGTTAAAGCGCAGTTCGGTGGATGTGGCGGATGGCATACGCCAGCTGATCACCAATCAGGAAGCTATTTTCAACCAAGGTTTTTTCAGCACGGTGCAACTGGTGTTGGCCGGCAGCGATGCGCAAGGGCTGCGTTACGGCACTACCGGCACGCCGGAGCAGTTCTTCGTGGAGTGGAAGGATGAAGGGGACGGTTTGGTAGGGGCGGGTTTGAAACCCGCCCCTACGACAGCCATCGGCGCATTGCTGGATCGACCTCTGGCGCAGTTGTGCGGCAAGGCTCGGCTGCTGGATTTGCTTCGCAACTTCATCATCTTCGACGCCGGCCAGAAAAAAGTGCCGCGCCAGCACCAGTTTTTCGGCGTGAAGGCCGCGCAGGAACGCGTTGCCAAGCGGGAGGGCGGAGTCATCTGGCATACCCAGGGTAGCGGCAAGAGCATTTTGATGGTGCTGATCGCCAAGTGGTTGCTGGAGCATGATCCCGAGGCGCGGATTTTGGTGGTCACCGACCGCGACGAGCTGGACAAGCAGATTGTCGGCGTCATGCGCAATGCCGGGGTGATTGGCGAAAACTCGGCGTCGCCGCGTATTACTTCACGGAACGAATTGGTTGCTAAATTGGCTGCAACCAATCCCAGAGTCATGTGTGCTTTGATACATAAGTTCCCTACTCGAAAAAAACGCAAGCGTGAAGATGATCTCTATGACGGAATAACCGAAGTTCTTGAAGACCGAGGACTTCCAAGAATACTCGGCCGATTCTACGTGTTCGTCGACGAATGCCACCGCACCCAAGGCGGCGACATGAACAAGCAGATGAAGCGCTGGCTGGAGAGCGCGATCTTCATCGGTTTTACCGGCACGCCGCTGCTGCGCAAGGACAAGCAGATGACGCGAGACGTGTTCGGCACCTATATCCATACCTACAAGTTCCATCAGGCGGTGACCGACAAAGTGGTGTTGGATTTGAAATACGAGGCCCGCGACGTGCCCGAACGGCTGACCTCGCAGAAGAAAATCGACGAGTGGTTCGAGCGGAAAACCCAAAACCTCAACAACTTTCAGAAGGCGGCGTTGCGTAAACGCTGGGCGACGATGGAAGAGTTGATGAGCGCCGAGGGTCGTAAACGCGAGGTGGTCGCTGAAATCATCTCCGATTTCGCCCTCAAACCGCGTTTGAACAACGACCGCGGCACCGCTATTCTGGTGGCCGCCTCCATCTACGATGCCTGTCATTATTTCAGGCTGTTCGGAAATACCCACTTTGGCCCCTACTGCGGCATCATTACCTCGTACGAACCGAATGCCAATGCCATCTCGAAAGAACCCGCCAACAGCGATGAACGCTATAAGTTTGATACCTATAGTCAGTTGGTATTGAAGGATTTTCCGACGACCGAGAAATACGAAACGGAGATGAAGCGCCGCTTCATCGACGAGCCGGCCAATCTTAAATTGCTGATCGTGGTTAGCAAGCTGCTGACCGGCTTCGATGCACCCAGCTGCAGCTACATCTATCTCGACAACGAACTGCGCGACCACAACCTATTCCAGGCGATCTGCCGCACCAATCGGCTGGATGGCGACGACAAGGACTACGGCCACATCGTCGACTTCAAGAAGCTCTTTGGCGACGTGCAACAAGCCATCGCGGTGTACAGTTCCGACGAACTGGACATCGACCAGGGCAACGGCGGCGATAACAACGTGCGCCTGAAAAACTGGCTGGAAGAAGGCAAGAAGCAACTGGACGATGCCCGTCAAGCACTGCACTACCTGTGCGAACCGGTACTGCCGCCGCGTGAAGTCGAGCAGTACTTGCATTATTTCTGCGGCGATGCCGCTAATCCCGAGGCGCTAACCGAAACCGAAGCATTGCGGGTGACCTTCTACAAGGCGGTAGCGATATTTGCCCGTGCCTACGCCGACATCGCCCAGGAACTGATCGAGGCGGGTTATTCCGAGGCCGAGGCCGAGGCATTGAAAAAGGCAGTGGAGTTCTACGCCGAGATTCGCGCCGCCATCAAGAAACACTCGGGTGAAGAGCTGGACATCAAGCCTTACGAGGCTGACATGCGCCACCTCATCAACACATACATCCAGGCCGACCCGGCGGAGGCATTAGGGGAACTGGGTGAAATGTCGCTGACCGAGCTGATCATCGAGACCGGTATCCACGACGCCATTGCCAAGAAACTGAACCAGAAAGGCAAGCTGTCGAAGAACGCTATCGCCGAGGGGATCGTCAACAACGTCCGCAAGACCATTATCCGCGACCAGCTCACCGACCCTAGGTTCTACGCGCGGATGTCCAAGCTGCTCGACGATCTGATTAAGCAAAGCCGAGCGGATACGGCCGCTTATGAGGCGTTTTTGCGCAAGGCCGAAGAGTTGGTCAAACGCTTGGCGGCCAAACAACCCGAGGCCGGCATTCCGGCGATTTTGCATGGCAAGCACGAGGCCATCGTCGTTTACAACAATCTGGCAGACCTGATGCCGGAAGCCTCACCGACGCCACAGGCGCATGAACCCAAGGCCGACTATAGCGATGAGCGTGCGCAACTGGCCCTAAAAATTGATCATGCCATGAGGGAGCAAGCGCCGGCGGGCTGGAAAGGTGATGAAACCAAGGAGCGTGTCGTTCAGAATTTCTTGTACCCAATGCTGAACAAGAACCCGAATGCTACGCTGGCACTATTCGAGATCATCAAGAATCAGCCGGGCTACTGATGACTGAAACCATCGAACTGGGTGAGATTGTTATCGAGGTGACTCGAAAGGCGATCAAGAACGTGCATTTGTCTGTGCATCCGCCGGAAGGCCGCGTTACCTTGGCCGCGCCGCTGGAAACCCGTTTGGAAGTGGCCAGGGCTTACGCGATTTCAAAGTTGGGGTGGATACGCGATCAACAGGCCAAACTTCGCAATCAGGCCAGAGAGACGCCCAGGCAGTTTGTCGAGCGAGAGACCCACTATCTTTGGGGGCGACGGCATTTGCTGACGATCATGGCACGCGGCGGCAAGCCGTTTGTGAATGTCGATCACCGGCGGATTTCCATGTACTTGCCGCCAGATACGTCTCTGGAAAAACGCGCCGAGTTGCTGCACGAATGGCATAAGGTGTTGCTGCATCAGGCCATCCCGCCGTTGATTGCTAAATGGCAAGCCAAGCTGGGCGTAACGGTTAAGCAGTATTTTTTGCAGCGGATGAAAACCAAATGGGGCAGCTGCAACCCCAAAGCCGGACATATTCGCTTGAATACCGAATTGGTCAAGAAGCCCAGGCATCTTTTGGAGTATGTGCTGGTACACGAAATGGTGCATCTGTTGGAGCCAAGCCATAACGAACGGTTTGTCGCGATCTTGAACGAATATTATCCGGCCTGGCGCGAGGCGCGGGCCGAGTTGAACGAGCTGCCGTTGAGCGCCGAACAGTGGCGAGAATAGCACGAGCAGTTTCGCCGATTTTGGTGTGGCGTCGGGCGGTCGGCATCGGCAATAAGCCGCGCCGACGAGACAGTCGGCTACCGATGCCGCTGGTTTGTTCCGTTCCAACCGAGAGCGGTCCGTTGAATACTCGGGCCGTTCTCGGTTCGGCCGAGATGGCATCGCTTGGACGGAAAATAGCGCGACTCAGCGGGTTTAAGCCGGTTCGTATTTGAAGGGCAGCTGTTCCGCTCGCCACGAGGCCGATTCGATATACGCGGCCAAGTCGGTGTCGTTCAAATCGGTGCGGCTGGCGGAGCCGTCCCGCAGGGCTTGGGCCAAGACGCGTTTGGCGACCGATTGGCAAACCTTTTTCAGATCGGCGACCGGCGGGTAGATCAGGCCGGCGTCCAGCCAATGTTCGGCGGTGTAGTCCGCTAGTGCATAGGCGGCTTCCTGGACCATTTCGTCGCTGATGCGGCTGCATTCGGCCAAGGTCGCCGCCAGGCCCAAGCCCGGAAAAATGAAGGCGTTGTTACCCTGACCCACCGGATATTGCCGCCCGCCGTAACTGGCGTCGGGAAACGGACTGCCTGTGGCGACGATGGCCCGCCCCTCGCTCCAATTCAGCAAATCTTGCGGATTGGCTTCGCAATTGTCGGTTGGGTTGGATAGCGGGAAAATGATCGGCTGCGCATGGAAACCGGCCAGATCGGTAACGATTTCCCGGCTGAATAGGCCCGCGACGCCGGATAAACCCAATAGCACGCTGGGTTTGGCGTGGGCGATGACCTCTTGCAAACTGGGTACTTGGCCGGCGGCAACGCCCCAGTCGCGGTAAATATCCGGATCTTGCGCCAACGGCGATTTGTAGGCATCGCTGGTGCGGCCTTTGACGACCAGACCGTGCGCGTCGATGACGAAAATCCGGGCTTGCGCGGCGTCCGGCGTCAGACCGGCGCGAATCATGCCGCTTTTGATCGCGGCCGCCACGCCGATACCGCCGGCGCCGGCGCCGGCCACCACGACGGTTTGATCGGTCAAGGCTTCGCCTTTCAGTCGGCAAGCCGACAGCAAACCCGCCAGCGCCACCGCACCGGTCCCTTGAATGTCGTCGTTGAAGCACGGAATCCGGTCGCGGTAGCGCTCCAGCACGTCGAACGCGACGTTTTTGGCGAAATCTTCCCATTGAATGATGGCTTTGGGCCATTTGGCTTGGACCGCCGCGACGAATTTATCGACGATCTCGAAGTAGGCGGGGCCGGTCAGGCGTTTTTGCGGCACGCCCAGATAAAACGGATCGGCCAGCAAATCGTCGCGGTTGGTGCCGACGTCGAGGTTGACCGGCAGCGTTTGGAAGGGGCACAGGCCGCCGCCGGCGGTATACAGCGCCAATTTGCCGATCGAGATCGCCAGACCGCCCATGCCTTGGTCGCCGATGCCCAAAATGGCCGACGAGTCGGTCACCACCATCATCCGGATGTCGTGCCAGGGGTAGTTGTCGAGGATGGCTCCGGCCCGGTCGATGTTTTCCACCGAAAACGTCAGGCCGCGCGCGGTGGTGTACATCGAGCTGAATTGTTGGACGGCCTGACCGATTGTCGGCGTGTAAACGATGGGGACCATCTCTTCCAAATGGCGCTCCAACAGCGCGTAAAACAAGACTTCGGAACGTTCCTGGGTGGCGCGGAGAAATTGGTACTTGGCCAGGTCGCTGGGCTGTTTCAGATAGTTGGCGTAGAGGCGGTCCAATTGGCGGTTAAGATCGGTTACTCGGGGCGGCAACAAGCCGTCCACGCCCAGCTCGATACGCTCTTCGATCGTGAAAGCGGTGCCTTTATTGGTGGCCGGCAGCCGGAGTAGGGCGATGCCGCGAATTTTCGCGGCGATATAGGTTTGGCCGTTGGCATCTTGCCGGTAATCGAAGTATTCGCTCAGTGGAGTCATCGGGTTTCCTTTGCGTAGTCGGAGGAGGTCGGGTGTCGACGCGGCATTCGCGGCGCCGGGTCTTCATGGGTCAATCGCATATTGCTTGGCGTTGTCGTTTGCCGGTTTGCGGACGTTTGGCCGGCGCTGGCGAGGCGCCGGCTTCGAACGCCGGCCGGCCTTTTTCGCCGCTCCGCCGGTAGTCGGCCGCCAAGGCCGCCGCCGCCGGAGCGGCCGGTATCCGCAAGCGCTCGGTCATGATGCCATAGCTTAACTCGTACAGGCGTTTCAACGCGATTTGCCAAGTGCTGCCGGCGCCGGCGTACAGCGCGTCGCTAAAGTCTAAAAACCGTTCGAACGGCCGATCGCCGCACAGGAGGGGTAGGCTGGTCGTAAAGCGGCCTGAATTACCGATCATATCCCAGTATCGGGCAAATCGCTGCATGCGTTGAATCTCGCTGAAACCGATATCGCGGGTGGCGAGCACCGGATATGGCGGATTGGGATCGTAACGCATTCGGTAGGCGTCGTCGTGACGGTTGATCGGCGCGCCGCGCAGGCGCTTTAAAATGCCGACCTGAATTTCCTGTGGCCCGAGCGCGTAGAGGCGGTCGAAGCTGGCGCCGAAATTGGCGAGGGTGTCGCCCGGCAAGCCGAAGATCAGATCGGCGTGAATGTGGACGTGGGTGTGTTCGCGCAACCAGCTCAGGTTAGTGGCGGTCGCGGCGTTGTCCTGGCGGCGGCTGATCCGTTGTTGTACGTCCGGGTCGAAGCTTTGCACGCCGACTTCGAATTGCAGCACGCCGGGCGGAAAACGGCGAATCGCTTCGCGCAGGCGTTCCGGCAAGTGATCGGGAATGACTTCGAAATGCACTTGCAGGCCGTCGCCGAGCCGATCCAGAAAAAATTCCAGTATTGCCACGCTGTTGTCGATACGCAGGTTGAAGGTCCGGTCGATGAATTTGAAATGGCGGCCGCCGCGTTGGTATAGCGCGTCCAATTCGCTTAAAAACGCCGCGAGCGGAAACGGCTTGGCGGTGACGTCGAGCGCCGAGAGGCAGAACTCGCATTTAAACGGGCAGCCGCGCGAGGCTTCCACGTAAGTGAGGTGTTGGCGCAAATCGCTATCGCTGTAGTACGGGTAGGGTGAGGCCAATTCGGCGAGCGCCGGCGCCGGTCCGGCGACGATGCGTGGCTCGGGCCTTACGCCGGCCAACAATTGACGGCACAGTGCCGGAAAACTCCGTTCGCCGGGACCGGTGACGATGTAATCGGCCAGTTCGGCGCAAGCCGGCAAATCCGGTGGATGGCTGACTTCCGGCCCACCTAGCACGATGGTGATGTCCGGCGCGACTTGCTTGAGGATGGCCAGTATCGCGCCGATTTCCGCGACGTTCCAGATGTAAACGCCAAAGCCGATAATTCTAGGCCGGCGGTCGAGCAAGCGCTCGGCGATTTCCGCCGGCCGTTGCTGCAGGCCGAATTCGGCGATTTGGGTACTTTCGCGCAGTTCGGCCATATTGGCGTACAGGTAGCGCAAACCGAAGGCCGAATGAATGTAGCGAGCGTTCAGAGTACACAGCACTATCTCGGTCATGCCGGGCTGATCCGGAATTGCGAAAATGTTTCCGCGCGGTTGCGGCCGGTTTGTTTGGCACGGTATAGCGCGGCGTCGGCGGCTTCCAGCAGCGCATCGCCGTTAAGGCCGGTGTGTTCGGAACTGGCGATGCCGATGCTGATCGAGCTGTTGATCGGCGTTCCGCGCCAATCGACCGTTTGCTCGGCTTGGATGCGGCGCAAACGTTCGGCCAATTGGTGGGCATCCAGTTCGGTGGTGCCGGGTAGCAGCAGGCAAAATTCCTCGCCGCCGTAGCGGGCCAGATAGTCGTCGCGGCGGATTTCCAGCCGTGCTCTAGCCGTCAGCTGACGCAGGACTTCGTCGCCGGCCCGATGGCCGTGGCTGTCGTTAATCAGCTTGAAGTGATCGACGTCCAGCATCACCACCGACATCGGCTCCTGACGGCGTTGGCTGCGCGCCAGCATGCGCTGCAACTCCAACTCCAGACTGCGCCGGTTCCACGCGCCGGTCAGCGCATCGGTAGTGGCCAGATTTTCCAGTTGGGAAGCCATCCGGTAATTGACCATCAAGATAAAGCCGAAGGTCAGAAACAATTGGATGACGCTGCCCGCCAAGAACATGACCGGGTTGATTAGCATCGGGCTGAACAGGGTGTAGGTACCCGGCGGCGCCGAGTAAATCGCGATCGCTCGAGAGGCGTAGATCAGACTTAGCACCGCGAAAGAGGCTCCGGTCAACCAGTGGGCGGTGCGTTCGGGCGTGGGCAGTCTGATCAGCAAGGCGCGGGCGCAGGTGAAATTGATCGCCCCGAACACCAGCGAATTGGCGATGGCTCGAAATTGAATATTGATGTGTACCAGACTGAACCAATAACTGAAAAATCCGACCGCTACCACGACGGCGATCATCCAGCGAATGTGGCAGGGTTCTCCCTTGAAGGCTTGAATGCCGGCCAATTGGGTCGTCGATCCCGCCGCCAGCAATGCCGCGCCGGCGACCACGGGCCAGCCCTGGCCGGCGTGTAGATTGGGCAAGGCGATGGACGAGCCCAGACTGATACAAAAGCTTGCCAAGGCCCAATGCCGGAGTCCTTGCACGCCGCGGGCGTGCAGGCTGGCGACCGCGAGCAGTATCGAGAACAGAAAACTGAGCACGGCTATCATCACCATCATCGTGCGCAGATCGAGGTTCATTGAGATTCCCGGTTGGTTTGATCGTGGGTCGGCTAAAAAGCGGGCCGGCGTTCCGTCAAGCCTACAAAATTTTTTCCTGTCGCGCTACTGGCGCGCTTGGGTCGGGAAACTGAGCAGCGAGCGCCTCGGTTCGCGATCGGCGCGTATTCGGCCTAAAATGCGGTTAGTTACGCTTAAAACAACCGGTTATTTTGATGACAGAGCAAACCTTTCAGTTCGAACAAATCCATATTGAAGTTGCCCGCAACGCGTCGGACGACTTCAATTTGTTTCACGATAAGCATAAGTGGCTGCAGATTACGCATAACCCGTTCAAAGGGCCTATCGTGCTGGGTTTTCAGTTGAATACCCTGATCGAATACCAGATGCGCTTGTACCGCGAAGCGCATCAGGAGGACAAGATCATCGCGGATCGCGGCCTACGCTTCAGTAATTACCAGATCACCTTCGTCAACGCCTTGCGGCCTCGGCAGGAAATGACGCTGGACATCAAAAAAACCCTGATCGCGACGATTCCGGAATTGACCTTGACCAACCGGGTGGCGATCAAATCGCAAGGCAAGACGATCTTGCTGGGTTACAAGAAGGAAACCAAAACCCCGTTGTTCCTGGCCAATACCGATCTGAGCGGCTTGCCGGACCTGAATGCGCTGGCGGACGACAGCATCGTACCCGGCACCGACTTCTTCCTGAAACGGAAGTGGATGCATAACGGTAACGTCAAGAATTTCCTGTCGGGATCGTTGGCGGAACAATCGGCGTATTTCGACGAACTGGCGCACATCGCCAGTTATCCGGAGGTGTTTCCCTGCTGTTTGACCTCGGGGGCCTTGCTGGAAAAGGCCCAGCTGGAACACCACGATTTCAAGGCGAATCCGATGGTGTACACCTCGCACGACATCTCGGTCGATCGCTGCTTGGTACAGCGTTTGAAGAACAACGACAAGCTGCATATTCTGGTCAAGCAACTGCCCGAATCCAAGGACAATACGCTGAACCACACCGATATTCTGCTGCGGACTTACGAGTGTTACGGCGTGTTGGAGGATAGGGAAATCCTGTTCAGAATCAAGCTCAATCTGGTGCCGCTCGAGGAAATCGTCAGGAATTTGAGCGCCAAGCCTCAGTCATAGCGGGTTGGGCTAATGTTGTGAAAATTTTTGAACATCAAGTATAATCCGCTAAGTCGTTAGGCCCGGCCGGTGACGAGATTGCAAATTCAATTAATACAACACTAAAGATAAGGTAAGTGCTTGCAATCAGGCATTTGCATTGTTCGAGGAAAAATATATGAGTAATATCGAAGAACGAGTAAAAAAGATTGTCGCGGAACAATTAGGCGTAAAGGAAGAAATCGCAAACGATGCGTCTTTTGTTGACGATCTTGGCGCTGATTCTTTAGACACAGTTGAACTTGTCATGGCTCTGGAAGAAGAATTCGAGTGCGAAATTCCGGACGAAGAAGCCGAAAAAATCACCACCGTCCAATTGGCTATCGATTACATCAACGCCAACTTGCAATAAGTCGATTCAAGTCAGTTAGTGGATGGCGTTTCCATCCACTAGCCGGTTCCTCCCTCTCTTCCTGGTTGTCTTCTTTTTTACCGGTAGTTTTCTGTGAGCACACGTCGAGTTGTTATTACGGGCTTGGGCGCCGTCACGCCTTTAGCCAACAATGTTGCCGATACTTGGGACGGTATCGTCAATGGCAAGAGCGGCATTAGTCCGATCGATTCCTTTGATATTTCGCCCTTTGCGACCACCTTCGGCGGTGTGATCAGAAACTTCAATATCGGCGACTACATCGCCGAGAAAGACGCCAAACGCATGGATGGTTTCGTGCACTACGGCATCGCGGCAGGTTGTCAGGCTTTCGAAGACTCCGGTATCGTCGTCACCGAACAGAATGCCGAGCGTATCGGCGTCGCGATCGGCGCCGGCATCGGTGGGATTACCGGTATCGAAGAGTGCTACGCCACCTACACGGCGGCCGGCCCGCGGCGGATCTCGCCGTTCTTCGTGCCCGGCAACATCATCAACATGATCTCCGGCAATTTGTCGATCAAATACGGTTTGAAAGGCCCGAATTTCGCGATCGTCACCGCCTGCTCGACCGGCACGCACAATATCGGCGACGCCGCTCGCTTGATCAAATATGGCGATGCGGACGTGATGGTCGCCGGCGGTGCCGAGCGCTGCACGACATCGCCGACCGCGATGGGCGGTTTTGCCGCCGCCAAGGCCTTGTCTCGCCGTAACGACGATCCGCAACGGGCCAGCCGGCCTTGGGATCGCGATCGCGACGGCTTTGTATTGAGCGACGGTGCCGGTGTGATCGTGTTGGAAGAGTTGGAGCACGCCAAGGCGCGCGGCGCCAAGATTTACGCCGAGTTGGTCGGTTACGGCATGAGCGGCGACGCTTATCACATCACGTCGCCGTCCGAGGGCGGCGAGGGCGCGGCTCGCTGCATGCGTAACGCCATGCGCGACGCCAAGTTGAATCCGGAAGATATCGATTACATCAACGCGCACGGCACCTCGACCCCGGCGGGCGACATCGGAGAAACCCATGCGATGAAAGCCGCGTTGGGCGAGTACGCTTACAAGGTCGCGGTGAGTTCGACCAAGTCGATGATAGGCCATTTGCTGGGGGCGGCCGGCGGCATCGAGGCCGTACTGACCTCGCTGGCGATTTGCAACCAGATCGCGCCGCCGACGATCAACCTGGAAAATCCCGATCCGGAATGCGATCTGGATTATGTTCCCAACATCGCCAGAAACATGAAAATCGACGTCGCGATCTCCAATTCGTTTGGATTCGGCGGCACCAACGGTTCTCTGGTGTTCAAACGCTACGCATAATTTTTGCGGGCCGCGGCAGTGACCGGCGATGTTTCTGCTGAACGGCGAACCCGCGCATTGCATCGATCCGGCCGATCGCGGCTTGCAATACGGCGACGGCCTGTTCGAAACGCTGGAAGTCCGGCAAGGCCGGCCTTTATTTCTCGATCGGCATCTTAGACGTCTGGCGTCGGGCTGCCGGCGTTTGATGATTCCCGCGCCGGACGCCGAATTGCTAGAATCGGAAGCCTTGACTTTCGCCGCCGGCAGGAAGCCGCGGTGCTTAAGCTGATCGTTACTCGCGGTTGCGGCGGGCGAGGCTACCGGCAACCGGACGTTATCCAGCCTACTCGGCTGTTCAGCCTGCATCCCTATCCCGATTACCCCGCGCATTACCAAACCGACGGCATCGTCGCCGATTTTTGTCGGCAACGCTTGTCCAGCAATGCCACGCTGGCCGGCATCAAGCATTTGAATCGTTTGGAGCAAGTACTTGCCCGCGCAGAGTGGTCGGACGACAGCTGCCAGGAAGGTTTGATGCTGGATGTCCAGAATTACGTCGTGGAAGGCACGATGAGTAATCTGTTTATCGTCGAGAACGGCGTTTTGCTGACGCCTGCTTTGACCGATTGCGGCGTGGCCGGCATCGTTCGCGAATGGAGTTTGGCGTTCGCGGCCGCCGAAGGCTTGCCGTCGGTGGAAGCGGCGATCACCGTGGATCAGGTATTGGCGGCCGACGAAGTGTTCGTGACCAACTCGGTGATCGGGATTTGGCCGGTGCGGCGCTTGGCCGGGCAAGATTTCCCGGTCGGGCCGGTGACTCAACGTATATGCGCGGCCTATCGGCTAGCCAAACAACGGGAGTTGTCGTGATGGCCAAGCATGTCATGGGTCACAGCATTGCCGCGTTCACGCTGCTGATGCTGGCGGGACTGATCTCGATCTGGGCCGGGATGCACTATCATCTGATCGAGAAAAAACCGGTGGTGGCCAGCGAAACCGTCATCGAAATCCGCCGCGGCGATACCTTGGACAGCGTGATTTCGACACTGCTGGCCCACCGCGTGCAAATCAACCGCTTCTGGTTCAAGCTGTTCGCCTATCGAAAACACTTGGATCGCGGCCTCAAGCGCGGCGAGTACGTCTTGGCCAAGGGCGCCAGCGCGGCCGACATTTTGCAACAGCTGACAGAAGGTCGCACCCGCCAATATTCCATCACTTTTCCGGAAGGTTGGTCGTTCAAACAACTGTTTCAAGCCGTCAAAACCAATCCTTATTTGGCGCATACGCTCAGCGACGCCGAGTTGACCGAGTTGATGAAGGGCATCGGCTCGGA
Organism: Methylomonas stagni; assembly: GCF_050154735.1. Classification (NCBI taxonomy): domain Bacteria; kingdom Pseudomonadati; phylum Pseudomonadota; class Gammaproteobacteria; order Methylococcales; family Methylococcaceae; genus Methylomonas; species Methylomonas stagni. The sequence goes on from NZ_CP189557.1 coordinate 481,350, forward strand.
CAAACCCCATCCGGAGGGCTTGTTTTTTCCGGATACTTATTACTTTGAAAAATACACGGCCGATATCGAACTGCTGAAACGCGCACACGACCGGATGCAAAAAGTGTTGGCCGAGGAGTGGTCCAAGCGCGATCAAAACGTGCCGCTGGAAACCCCCTACCAAGCCTTGATCTTGGCGTCGATCGTCGAAAAGGAAACCGGAGCGGCCGAAGAGCGTCGACAAATCGCCGGCGTATTCGCCCGGCGCCTGAAAAAAGGTATGCTGCTGCAAACCGATCCGACCGTGATTTACGGGATGGGCGACAGTTATCACGGCGATATTCGCCACAAGGATTTACGCGAGCCCACGCCATATAACACCTACATCATCGAAGGCTTGCCGCCGACGCCGATCGCATTGCCGGGCAAGGAGGCTATCGTCGCCGCGCTGCATCCCGACCACGGCGATGCGCTGTATTTCGTCGCGCGCGGCAACGGCCGTCACGCGTTTTCGTCCACCTTGGCCGAGCACGAAAAGTATGTGGAGCGTTACCAACGATGAGTCGCGGTTGTTTCATCACCTTGGAAGGCGGCGAAGGCGTCGGTAAGTCCACCAATTTACAATTTGTTAAGGCTTGGCTGGAGATGCGCGGCATCGTTTCGGTGGTGACTCGCGAACCGGGCGGCACCGGGATTGCCGAGAAGATCCGAGCGATTCTGCTGGAAAAAGCCGACGAACCCTTGTCCGAGCAGGCTGAACTGTTGCTGGTATTCGCGGCGCGGGCTCAGCATATCCGCCAAGTGATCTTACCGGCCTTGGAATCCGGGAAATGGGTGCTATGCGACCGTTTCACCGATGCGACTTACGCTTATCAGGGCGGCGGACGCCGACTGGACGTCGCGACGATCGAATGGTTGGAGCATTGCGTGCAGGGCGACCTGCGCCCCGACCTGACCTTGTTGTTGGATGCGCCGGTCGAAATTGGTATGGGGCGGGTCGGACGGCGCGGCGCGGCCGACCGCTTCGAAGCCGAGCGTGGCGAGTTTTTCGAGCGCGTTCGCCAGTGCTATCTATCCAGGGCCGCGCAATATCCGGAACGCTACCGGGTCGTCGATGCCGGGCGGCCGCTGGAGGACGTGCAAGGTAGTTTGGCCGACGAATTGGCGGCGTTGTTGGAGCGGCGATGACAACGCTTTACCCCTGGCAGCAGCCGGCTTGGCAAACCTTGCAAGCCTACCTTGCCCAAGGGCGGGTGCCGCAGGCCTTGCTGGTTTCCGGTCCGGCCGGCATCGGCCGGCGGCATTTGCTGGACTACTACGCGCGGGCGTTGTTGTGCGAAACGCCGGCGGGCGACGCTTCAGCCTGCGGGCGCTGTCATGCTTGCCTGTTGGTGGCGGCCGGCACGCATCCCGACTATTTGAGCGTCGAACCCGACGAACCCGGCAAGGCGATCGGTATCGACAAAATCCGCCACTTGATCGCCAAGCTCGCGCTGAAGCCGCAATACGACCGCACCTACCGGGTGGTGATTTTGAGCCCGGCCGAACTGCTCAACACCGCATCGGCCAACGCCTTTCTTAAGTGTCTGGAAGAACCGACCGAAAGGACTTGTTTGCTGTTGCTGACTGAGCAACCTGGCCGGCTACCGGCAACGATACGCAGTCGTTGTCAAAAGCTGTATTGTCCATTGCCGCCCAAGGCGCTGGCCTTGGAATGGCTAGCCGGACAAGGCATATTGACCGACGCCGAACCGATATTGGAGTTGGCGCGCGGTGCTCCGCTACTGGCCGGCGAATATGCACAACGCAACATCGCCGAATATCGCCAGCGCTATTTCCAGGACTGGCTGGCGATAGTTAGGGGGCAGGGCAATCCGTTGGCGGTTGCCGAACAGTGGCAGAAGGGCGAGCCGGTGGAATTAGCGGTGGCCTTGACCTGGATGGCGCAATGGGTGGCGGACATCATTCGCTGCGCTCATGTGGCGGAGCCGGCCGACGCAGCCGATCCCGACATGAAAAATGCCTTGCAAGCCCTGTCCAAGCGGCTAGAATTGCAAGGCTTGTACCGTTTTTACGACGCCTTGTTGCTCGCCAAATCGCAATTGGCGACCCAAATGAACCGGCAATTACTGGTCGAGCAACTCCTGATCCGTTGGTCGCAACTCAATCCGAATTAAGCCATGGCAGAAACTCCGTCACCCCGGCAAGGCATACTCTCGCTGTCGATCAAGGACAAGAATGCCTTGTATGCCGCCTATATGCCTTTCGTCAAAAACGGCGGATTGTTCATTCCGACCAAGCGCGAATACGAAATGGGCGAAGAAGTGTTCATGCTGCTGAATTTGATGGATGAAACCGAGCGATTGCCGATCGCCGGCAAGATCATCTGGAAAACCCCGAACGGCGCCGAGGGTTATCGGGCCGCCGGCATCGGCGTGCAATTTAGCGACCAGGACGGCGGCATGGCCCGCAATAAAATCGAAACCTATCTGGCCGGCGCGCTGGAATCCGACCGCTCCACCCATACCATGTAGTATTGTCGGCATGTCCGCCGGCCTTGATTTTCGTAAACCATCCGATGTTCATAGACTCCCATTGCCACCTCGACCGGATCGACTTGCAGCCCTACGGCGGCGATTTTGCCGGTTTCGTCGGCGCCGCTCGCGCCCAGCAAATCAGCCGCATGCTGTGCATAGGCATCGATCTGGAGGCCTATCCCGCCATGCGGCGCTTGATCGAGCCTTACCCCGACATTTCGCTATCGGTCGGCGTACATCCAAACGTGACCGACGGCCGCGAACCCGGCGTCGAGGATTTGCTGGAACTGGGGAGCGACGCCAAGGTAATCGCCATCGGCGAAACCGGACTGGATTATTTTCGCAGCCAAGGCGATCTGGGTTGGCAATTTCGCCGCTTTCGTAACCACATCGCCGTCGCCAAGCAGCTGAATAAGCCGCTGATTATTCATACCCGCGAAGCCGGCCAGGATGCGTTGCAGGTGCTCAGGGAAGAAGGCGCCGATACGGTCGGCGGTATCATCCATTGTTTTACCGAGGACTGGGATTATGCCGAAAAAGCCTTGGAACTGAATTTTTATATTTCGTTTTCCGGGATCGTGACCTTCAAGAACGCCGAAGCGATCAAGGATGTCGCCCGGCGAATTCCGGCCGACCGCTACTTGATCGAAACCGATTCGCCGTATCTGGCGCCGGTACCGCATCGCGGCAAGCCCAATTATCCGTTATATGTGCGGTATGTCGCCGAGCACATCGCCGAATTGCGCGGCGTCGACGTCGAGACGGTCGCCCGGCAGTCCACCGAGAATTTTTATCGCTTATTTGCCGGCGGTTTTGGCGAGGCGCATTGATCCAGCGGCAAAAAAAGCGGTCAGGACCCGGATGTTTGAGGCTGACCGCATAGAGAGGTGGGGTATAACTCTCATTCCCCGTCTGGGGCGCATACAAGAGTCGCGTTTAGTCTACTGAACTAAAGTGCGGTCGAAAATGTGGCATATTGCCGCGTGGCAAATTGTCGCTACTGAAACCATTGGGAGCGGTGACCTAGCCGCCAAGCTCTAGGCGGAAGCCGTCAACCGAACATGGAACAAGAGATGATAGTGCCCCAGGGGCGTTTTCAACTGGCGCGCCTGCCACACCGGCGCCAGGAAACGCTCAGAGCGTGGGATGCGGCCGACGAATATCTGTTGACTCATCTTGCGGAAATCGGGCTTTCCGACCGCGCGAGGATCGCCATTTTAAACGACGGTTTCGGCGCCTTGGCCGTCGCGCTGCACGCGTACCAGCCGACCGCGATATCCGATTCCTGGCTGTCGCAACAAGCCACCCGCGACAATTTGCGCCGCAACGGCCTAGACGTGGCAAACGTCGCATTGCTGGACAGCCTCGGATTGCCTATCCCCGGTATCGATTGCCTGCTGATCAAAATTCCGAAAACGCTGGCTTTGCTGGAACACCAACTACACGGCTTGAAACCGCGATTGGCCCCCGGCGCTCGCGTGATCGCGGCCGGCATGGTCAAGAATCTGCCGCCCACCGCCTGGAAGTTACTCGAACGCTTGCTCGGCCCTTGCACGCCGTCGCTGGCGGTCAAAAAAGCCCGCTTATTGTTCGTGCAAGTCAATTCCGACTTGGAACTGCCGGCCAATCCCTATCCGACCCGTTACCGCTTGGAAGACGACGAGTTGATCGTCACCAACCATGCCAATGTGTTTTCGCGCGATTCGCTGGACATCGGCACCCGCTTTTTGTTGCAGCACCTGCCGGATCGGACCGGCTACCGCGATTTGATCGACCTGGGTTGCGGAAACGGCATCGTCGGCGTGATGCTGGCCCGGCGCTATCCGGCCGGCCGTTTGGTATTCGTCGACGAATCGTTCATGGCCTTGGCGTCGGCGCGGGAAAATTTCCAAACGGCATTCGCGGATAGCCGCGACGCCGAATTTGTCGCCGGTGACGGCCTGACAGAGTTTCCGGCCGAAAGCGCCGATTGCGTCGTTTGCAATCCGCCCTTTCATCAACAACATACGGTTGGCGACCAGATCGCTTGGTCGATGTTTACCCACGCCCAAAGGGTCTTGCGTAGTGGCGGCGAATTGCGGGTGATCGGTAACCGTCATTTGAATTATCAGCTGAGTTTGGGCAAGTTATTCGGCAACTGTCGGTTAGTGGCGGCCAATCCGAAGTTTTCGGTATTCAGTTGCATCAGGCGTTGAAGGCTTTTCGGGTCCGGGAGGGGCGCCGATCAATTCGTGCTAAGCCTATCGGGACGGCAATCTGTCCGCGACCAATTTCGATCCAGCGGCTAACGGAGCGCACACCTTGTCTGGTCTGCGTCGTCATCCCCTATGACCAAACCGAAGCCGCGATACCTCCCTTGGCGATTCTGCGCGTTTTGGCGGCCACCCGATCGGCAACGGCAAAACCCTAGGTTTCGTCCAGTTTCTAGATATTCTCCTAAACTTTCGGTCAGGGATCTTGGTTCGGGAATCCCACGTAACCGGGAGTTTTAGCGACATGAACGGCAAAGTCAACACGGGCAGTTCCTATCCGCTGGGTTCAACCTTGCGTCCGGGGGGCGCCAACTTCAGCGTGTACGCCAAGAATGCTACCTCGGTCGAGCTGCTGCTGTTCGACGCGGCGGACGACGATATACCCAGCCGCATCGTGCCGCTGGACCCGCTACGCCACCGGACCTTCCACTACTGGCACATCTACGCACCCGACATTCAAGCCGGCCAGTTGTACGGCTACCGGGTGAACGGGCCCAACAATCCCGAGCGCGGCCTGCGTTTCGATCCGGAAAAACTGCTGCTCGATCCTTACGCGCGCGGCGTCGCGGCCGGGCCGAATTACGATCGCCAGGCCGCGTGCCGGCCAGGCGTCAATTGGGGGTGGCGATGAAAAGCGTCGTGGTCGATTACCGGGGCTACAACTGGGAAGGCGACGCGCCGCTGCGTAAACCGTTTCGCGGTAGCGTGATTTACGAAATGCACGTGCGCGGTTTCACCCAGCACGCCAGTTCCGGCGTCGCGGCGAACAAGCGCGGCACCTATGCCGGCGTGATCGAGAAAATTCCGTATTTGAAGGATTTGGGCGTCACAGCCGTCGAGTTGCTGCCGGTGTTTCAATTCGATCCGCAAGACGCGCCGCCGGGTCTGAGCAATTATTGGGGCTATTCGCCGGTCTCGTTTTTCGCGCCGCATTGCGGTTACAGCTCGGATTCGGCGCCGCTGGCCGCGATCGCCGAGTTTCGCGACATGGTGAAAGCCCTGCACCGCGCCGGTATCGAAGTGATCCTGGACGTGGTGTTCAACCATACCGCCGAGGGCGATCAGCGCGGGCCGATGTTTTGTTTCAAGGGCCTGGCCAACGACGTCTACTACATCCTCGATCCGCAAAACGGCGCCTACACCAACTACGCCGGTACCGGCAACACCCTGAAGGCCAACCATTCGGTGGTGCGGCGCTTGATTTTGGATAGTTTGCGCTATTGGGTTACCGAAATGCACGTGGACGGTTTTCGCTTCGATTTGGCGTCGATTTTGTCGCGCGACGAAGAAGGCCGGCCGTTTCCGAATCCGCCGATTTTATGGGACATCGAAACCGATCCGGTGTTGTCCGGCAGCAAATTGATCGCCGAAGCCTGGGATGCGGCCGGCTTGTACCAAGTTGGCTGTTTCATCGGCGACTTCTGGAAGGAGTGGAACGGCCAGTTTCGCGACGACATCCGCGATTTCTGGCGGGCCGCGCCGGGTAGTGTCGCCAAATTGCCCAATCGTCTGTTCGCCAGTCCCGATATTTTTGCCGCCGAACGGCGCGAACCCGAAACCAGCGTCAACTTCGTGACCTGCCACGACGGTTTTACGCTCTACGATTTGGTGTCGTACAACGTCAAGCACAACGAAGCTAATCGGGAAGGCAATCGCGACGGTTGCGACAACAATCTCAGCTGGAATTGCGGCGCCGAGGGACCAACCGATGCCGCGGACATCAACCGGCTGCGCAAGCGCCAGATCAAGAATTTCCTGGCCTTGACCTTGCTTTCCGCCGGCACGCCGATGCTGACGATGGGCGACGAAGTCTGCCGCAGCCAGTGGGGTAACAACAATGCCTATTGCCAGGATAACGAGCTGAGCTGGTTGGATTGGTCCTTGCGGGACAAACATGCCGACATCCACCGTTTCGTCAAACTACTGATCGAGTTGCGCGGCTTGCTGTATACCTGGAAGGAGTCGCAAGCCACGTTGAATCTGTTTTTCCAACAGCTGTATATCGAGTACCACGGCGTCAAGTTGCATCAACCCGATTGGGGACGGGATTCGCACGGCCTGGCGATTCTGATCGCCAAGCTGCAGCGGCCATATCTGATTTATTTTATTTTCAACAGCTACTGGGAAAGCCTGGCTTTCGAATTGCCGCGGAGTTATCAAAACGCCCCGCTGCAATGGGCGCGGGTGATCGATACCGCGCTGGCGTCGCCGGACGATTGCGTCGGTGCCGAGGCGGCGGTCGCGGTGGGCGAGTTCGTTTATCGCGCTCAAGCCCGGTCGACGGTGATGTTGCTGGCGAAAATCTAAGCCGCCGCCGGCGTGCCGGAATCGGTCCTATCCGCTTATAATGCGCCGCTGTTTAACCGTGTCGCGCGGTCAATTTCGACTTATCCGCCTCTGGCTCGCCCGGCAAGACCTAGGGCGGGTCTAAAAACCGGAATTCGCGGTGCGATGACTACATTTTCCGCTGGTTTCCCAATCGCCCGATCATAGCGTTGCTGACATGACTCTCTCCCAAACCTGCTGGATCAAGGAAAGCGCCTTCGGCATTTGGTTTTTGAACACCGAAACCTGGCGCAAGCGGGTGTTGCGGGTGGCGATCGCCGATTTGCGGCGTTTGATGCCCGCCGCGCCGGCGGCACCGACGATATTGGACGTGGGCTGCGGCCGGGGAAATTCGTTTGCGTTGCTGGCGGAGGCGTTCGCGCCCAGCCGCATTGCCGCGATCGAAATCGACGCCGCACTGTTGGCCGATGCCCAAGGTCAGGCCGGCCGTTGCGCTTGTCCGGTGACGGTCAGCCTGGGTAACGCCGAGCGCCTGCCGTATCCGGACGCCGGCTTCGATATCGTGTTTTGCCATCAGAGTTTTCATCATATTGTTCGGCATCCGGAGGCGATGCGGGAGTTTTACCGGGTGTTAAAGCCCGGCGGTTTGCTGTTATTTGCCGAGTCTTGCAAGCGTTTCATCCATTCGCTGCCGATACGCTTGCTGTTTCGCCACCCGATGGCGGTGCAAAAGACCGCCGACCAATATTTGCGCTTGATTCGCGACACCGGTTTTCGCGTCGATGCCGAGCGGATTTCGACGCCGTATTTGTGGTGGAGTAGGCCGGATGCCGGCGCGCTGGAATGGTTCGGCTGGTCGCTCCCAACCCGTCCCGAACCGACGCTGCTGAATCTGGTGGCGGTGAAATAGTGCTGGGCCGATGAGGTTTTACTTCAACGATGCGGCACTGCTGTGCGCGCTGGGCCACCAGCGGAGCGAGATACTCGGGGCGTTGCAGCGAGGCGACCGCTCCGGCTTGGTGGCCAGCGACGAGTTCACGCCGGGCCGGCCGCTGTATCTGGGCCGGGTCGGGGCCGAATTGCCCGAATTGCCGGACGCTTGGGCCGCGTATCGCTGCCGCAACAATCGGCTGCTGTTGGCGGCCGCCCGTCAGCTCGAAAACACGCTGTTCGAAATGACCGCGCGTTACGGTGCCGACCGGATCGGTGTCGTTCTGGGCACCAGCACGTCCGGCGTGCGCAACAGCGAACTGGCTTTGCAAGCGCTGGCCGAGACCGGCGCGATTCCGGCCGGTTTCCATTACAAGCAACAGCAAATGGGGGCCGGCGCCGATTTCTTGGCGGGCTATTTGGGCTTGGGCGGGCCGCGTTACACGGTATCGACCGCCTGTTCGTCCAGCGGCAAGGCGATATTGTCGGCCCGGCGTTTGCTGGATCTGGACTTGTGCGACGCGGTGCTGGTCGGCGGGGCCGATAGCCTGTGCGGTTTGACGGTCAACGGTTTCGCGGCGCTGGAATCGGTCAGCAAGGGATTGTGCCGGCCGTTTGGCGCCGGGCGCGACGGTATCAATTTGGGCGAAGCGGCTGCGCTATTCGTGATGAGCCGAGTGCCGGGGCCGGTGGCTTTGCTCGGCGCGGCGGCGACTAGCGACGCCCATCATTTTTCCGCGCCCGACCCGGTCGGCGTCGCGGTCGCCGCCGCGATGCGGCAGGCGCTGGAGCAAGCTCGCCTAGATACGGCGCAAGTCGATTACGTCAACCTGCACGGTACCGCGACCCCGTTGAACGACGCGATGGAAAGCCGGGCCGTGCATGAAGTGTTCGGCGGTCGAGTGCCGGTCGGCTCCAGCAAGGGCATGACCGGTCATACGCTAGGCACGGCGGCGGCGCTGGAATTGGGATTTTGTTGGTTGTTGCTGACCGATGCCAACCCAGCCGGCGCGCTGATTCCCAACGTCAACGACGCCGACGATGATCCGGCCTTGCCCCGGCTGAACTGGGTACGGCCCGGGCAAACGCTGGGCCGGCCGGTCGGGGTGTGTCAGAGCAATTCGTTTGCGTTCGGCGGCAGCAACGTCTCTATAGTCGTGGCGCGGGCATGATCGGGTTCGATACGCCGATCGCCGAGCTGTTGCCGCATACCGGCGCGATGGTGCTGTTGGACCGGCTGTTGCATTTCGATGAGGCCGGGGTTGCCACCGAGTTAACGGTGCGCGGCGACGGTTTGCTGTTCGGCGACGCCGAGCAGGTGCCGGCGTGGGCCGGCATCGAATACATGGCGCAAACCATCGGCGTTTATGCCGGACTGAAAGCCAAGCAGGCCGGCGAGCCGATCCGGCTGGGCTTTTTGCTGGGTACCCGGCGCTATCTCGGCAATGTCGATTATCTGCCGGTCGGCGCTCGTCTGACGGTCGAAGCCGCGAAAATTCTGCAAGAAGGTCAATTGGGAGTTTTCGAATGCCGGATTCGCGGCGACAATATCGACATTTCCGCCACCCTCAACGTTTTCCAACCTGACGATTTGCATGAATGATACCGTGTTAGTGACCGGCTCCAGTCGGGGCATAGGCCGAGCTATTGCCCTTTACTTGGCCGGTCTGGGTTACGATTTGGTCCTGCATTGCCGCAGCCGACGCCACGACGCCGAAGTCGTGGCGGCCCAGATTGCCGAACTCGGCCGGCAGTCCCGCATCCTGCAATTCGACGTCGCCGACCGGGCTGAATGCGCGGCGGTATTGAACGCCGACATCGATAGTCACGGCGCCTATTACGGCGTGGTTTGCAACGCCGGCATCGCCGCCGATAACGCTTTTCCGGCCCTGACCGGCGAGGAATGGGACAGCGTCATCCACACCAATCTCGACGCCTTTTACAACGTCTTGCAACCGCTGGTGATGCCGATGGTGCGGCGTCGTAAACCCGGCCGCATCGTCACGCTGTCGTCGGTGTCCGGCCTGATGGGCAATCGCGGCCAGGTCAATTACAGCGCCGCCAAGGCCGGCATCATCGGCGCGACCAAGGCCTTGGCGCTGGAGTTGGCCAAGCGCGAGATTACCGTCAATTGCGTGGCGCCGGGTCTGATCGCCACCGACATGCTGGACGAACTGCCGCTCGACGAAATCAAGGGCTTGATTCCGGCCCGCCGGGTCGGTCGACCGGAGGAAGTCGCCGCGACGGTCGCGTTTTTATTGTCCAAGGATGCGGCTTACATCACTCGGCAAGTGATTTCGGTCAACGGAGGCCTGTGTTGAAACGCGTCGTCGTGACTGGCATGGCCGGACTATCTCCGATCGGCAACGATTGGGAAACCATCGCCGAACATTTACAGGCTGATCGCACCGGCATTCGGACCATGCCGGAGTGGGATATTTATAACGGACTGAACACCCGCCTGGCCGGGCCGGTCGAGTTCGAGCGGCCGGCGCACTATACCCGTAAGCAAACCCGGTCGATGGGCCGAGTGGCCTTGATGGCGACGCTTGCCACCGAATGGGCGTTGAAGGACGCCGGCTTGTTGTTTCACCCCTGTCTGGACAGCGGTCAAACCGGCATCGCCTACGGCAGTTGCGCCGGCAGTTACGATGCGATCGCCGACTTCGGCAACATGCTGATCAACCGCGCCACCGACGGCCTGAACGCCACGTCGTATATCCGGATGATGGCGCATACCGCGCCGGTCAATATCGGCCTGTATTTTGGGATCAACGGCCGGGTTTACACCACGTCCAGCGCCTGTACCTCGGGCAGTCAGGGCATAGGCTATGCCTACGAGGCGATCAAATTCGGCCGGCAGCAAGTGATGGTGGCCGGCGGCGCCGACGAGCTGTCGGCTTCCGAAGCGGCCGTGTTCGATACCTTGTTCGCGACCAGCTTGCGCAACGACCATCCCGAGCAAACACCGCGCCCCTTCGACCGCGACCGCGACGGCTTGGTGATAGGCGAGGGGGCCGGCACCTTCATCCTGGAAGATCTGGAACACGCCCAAGCGCGCGGCGCGCGAATTTACGCGGAAGTGGTCGGCTACGGCACCAATTCCGACGGTCTGCATGTGACCCAACCGGACAGCGCCAGCATGCAAACCACGATGCGGCTGGCGCTGAGCGACGCCGGGTTGGAGCCGGCGGCGATCGGCTATGTCAGCGCCCACGGCACCGCCACCGAATACGGCGACATCGCCGAGAGTCACGCCACCCGCGCGGTGTTCGGCGCGCGGATGCCGGTCAGTGCCTTAAAGAGCTTTACCGGACATACCTTGGGTGCCTGCGGCGTGTTGGAAGCCTGGGCCGCGATCATGATGATGCGCGAGGGTTGGTTTCACGCTACCGCCAATCTGGAAACCGTCGATCCGGCTTGCGCGGAACTCGACTATATTCAGGGCAGTATTCGCTTGTTGACTTGCGAGTACGTGATGAGCAACAACTTTGCGTTTGGCGGCATCAATACCTCGCTGATTTTCAAACGCTGGTCTTAACTTTAATAGGAGACGACATGAAACGATTAATCCTGTGGTTCGCGGCCCTGATGATATTGGCCGGCTGTTCGACGACCGGTCACTTCAAAGTGCCGGATGGCTCGCAACTGTATTTGTACAAACGGCCGGAGCCGGTGCAAATCAGTGCGAACGGCGAAGTTACCACCAAACCGTATTTCTGGACCGCGGCCGGCATGCCGCCCGGCGGCGGCATTCCGTACAAATTGGAGAAAAACGGCAAGGTGCTGAAGGAAGGTAAACTCCGCGCCAAGTTCCGGGTGGTTTCGATCTTTTGGCCGCCGTTCGCGATCATTTACTGGCCTATCGGCTTGAACCCTGACATCACTTACGACTTGATCAACGACAAGCAGGAGTGACCGCGGTGCGCCCGATCGGAACCGAACGGGGGCGGAGATGACCGAAGTCCACACTCTCGCCACTGCCCGCTTGATACTGCGGCAGTGGCGGGACGCCGACCGGCCGACGTTCGCAGCGATCAATGCCGATGCCCGCGTGATGGCGCATCTGCCGCAAGCCCTGGACCGGGCCGCCAGCGATGCGTTGGCCGAGCGCTTGCAAGCCTTGATCGCCGAGCGCGGCTGGGGATTTTGGGCGGTGGAATTGACCGGCTCCGGCGAGTTCATCGGCTACGTGGGATTGCACGAACCCTCCACCCGCCACGACTTCGCGCCTTGCGTCGAAGTCGGCTGGCGCCTGGCCTACCGCCATTGGCGGCAGGGCTACGCCAGCGAGGCGGCGCGGGCCGCGTTGGCTTTTGGATTCGAAACCCTGAGTCTGCCGGAAATCGTCTCGTTCACCGCACTGGGGAACGCTCGCTCGGAAGCGGTGATGCGGCGCTTGGGCATGCGCCGCGACCGCGAATTCGATCACCCGCTACTGCCGGCAAACAGCCCGTTGCGGCGGCATGTTTTATACCGATTGGCCGACACGGAGTGGCGGCGGCGTTCGGCGGTTTAAGCGACGCCATGGCACTCGATTTTACGATTCGCGGCTGGCACGCGGATTTAAACCCGGCCGACGGCCCGGCACCGCGCCAGGTTCCGAAAAGTTTGTTACGACGCTTGAGCCCGCTGGCCCGCCGCGCGTTTCGGGCGATCGACGGCTGCATCGCGCCCGGCGAGGCCTTGCCGGCGGTATTCAGCTCCAGCCACGGCCAAATTGCCGATTCGCTGGCCTTGCTGCAAACCCTGCAAGCCGGCGAGGACTTGTCGCCGGCCGGATTTAGCTTGTCGGTACACAATGCCATCGCCGGCCTGTATTCGATGGTTTACGCCCACCGGCTGGAAACGGTGGCCTTGGCGCCCGGCGCGGGCGGCGTGGGGCCGGGCTTTATCGAAGCCTTGGGGCTGCTCGGCGAAGGTCATCAAGAAGTTTTGCTGGTGTTTTACGATGAAGCGCTGCCGGACTTTTATCCGACTACCGGCTATCGGCTGTCGGCGCCCGGCGCGGCCTTGGCCCTGCGTTTGGCGCGCGGCGGGGCAGGCCTGGTCTGCCGTTTTGAGCGGCTGGCCGAGCCGCGCGGCGACGGCGAGCAGCCGCTGCAATTGCCGGCCTTGGTCGAATTTCTTTTCGATACCCGCGCCGAACTCCGTTTGGGCAACAACGGCCAGGGCTGGTTATGGCAAAAGCGCTGATTCGCGGTTTGGACTACGCTTGGCGGCTGTTCGCCACCGCCGTAAGTTTCGCGGTGTTCGGCGTCGGCGGCATGCTGTTGTGGTGGCTGGTGTTGCCGGTATTGGCGTTGCGGCCCGGTTTGCCGGCCGCCAAGCAGCGCCGCGCCCAATACGCGGTGCACCTGAGCTTTTACACCTTCATCGGTCTGATGCATCGGCTGGGCGTGATGACTTACCGGATCGACGGCCTGGAGAAATTGAACCGGCCCGGCCAGTTGATCGTCGCCAATCACCCGACGCTGGTCGACGTGGTATTTCTGCTGAGCCGCATTCAACACGCCAGTTGCATCGTCAAGGCTAGTCTATGGCGCAATCCGGCGATGCGCGGACCGATATTGCACGCCGGCTACATCAGCAACGCCGATTCGCAAGCGATGTTGGACGCCTGCGCCGAACGTCTGCGCGAAGGCGGCTGTCTGATCGTGTTTCCGGAAGGCACCCGTTCGGTACCGGGCCGAGCCTACCGGTTTCAGCGCGGCGCGGCGGCGCTGGCCTTGCAGGCCGACTGCCTCGTCACGCCGGTGGTGCTACGCTGCCGTCCCAGCACGCTGACCAAGGCCGAGCCGTGGTATCGCATCCCGGCGCGGCGCTTTGCGCTTACAATGCAGGTCGGCGACGCCATCGATATCGACGCCTTTCGAGCGATCGAGCCGCGTTCGATCGCGGTGCGGCGGCTGACCGAAACCTTGCAAGACTACTTTAGCGAACGACGAATGAACGATGAACACGATGGAAACTGAATTAAAACGCCTGATTATCGACACGCTGGCCTTGGAGGATGTCGATGTCGCCGACATCGATAGCGAGGCGCCGTTGTTCGACGGCGGCCTGGGATTGGACTCCATCGATGCGCTGGAGTTGGGCGTGGCGATCCGCAAACGCTACGGCGTCAAGATCGATGCCGAGCAGCACGACGTCGCGGCGATATTCGCGTCGGTGGCGTCGCTGGCGCGCTTTTTGGCGACGGCCGGGAGCGCGGCATGATGCAAACTCGCGAAGACATCTTGGCGGCGATCCGCGACATCATGGTCGAAATGTTCGAAATCGACGCGGCGGCCATCGTTCCGGAAGCCAAACTCTACGAAGATCTGGATTTCGACAGCATAGACGCGGTGGACATGATCGTGCGTCTGAAGGAAGTTACCGGCAAGATGGTCAAACCGGAAGACTTCAAAACCGCTCGCAGCATTGGCGACGTGGTCGAGGCCGTCCATCGTTTGCTGCAAGAGTAGCATGCCGCGCTGGTTCAATGCGGCGGTCGGCCTGTTGATGCTGTTGTATCCGGCGGCGGTGTATTTCGGCCTACGCTATCTGGAACCGCGCTGGATCGCGGCGGCGTTGGCCGGATTGCTGGCCGCGCGCCTGGCCTTGGCCGGCCAGCGCTGGATGCGTCAGGCGGCTTGGGCCGGCTTGGCCTTCGCGGCGTTCGCGGTCTGGAGCAATCAGGTATTGACCCTGCGTTTCTACCCGTTCGCGGTCAACGCCGCGATGCTGGCAATCTTCGGCGTCAGCCTGCTGCGCCCGCCCAGCCTGATCGAGCGGCTGGCCCGGTTGCAAACCCCGGATTTACCGGCCGCCGGCGTGATTTACACTCGCCGGGTGACCGTGTTGTGGTGCGGCTTTTTCGTGCTGAACGGCACGGCCGCGCTGGTCACCGCGCTGTATGCCAGCTTTGAGGTGTGGAGCTTGTACAACGGACTGATCGCCTATCTGTTGATGGGGCTGCTGTTGCTCGGCGAATACGGTGTCCGGCGCCGCGCCGCTTGGCGAGGTTAGCGCGTGGCTCGGGCTTTCGATAGCGCCGACGACGGCCGGCCGGTGGCTTGGCATCGCGGTCTATGCTACACGCGCGGCGATTTCCGGCTGGCCGTCGCGGCCTGGGCCGAGCGTTTTGCCGCCGATTCCCATCCGCGTTACGGCTTGTATTGCCAGGATGCCTATCCGTTCGCGGTGTTGTTGTTTGCGTTATGGCAGGCCGGCAAGCAGGTCTGGCTGGCGGCGAATAACCGGCCCGATACCGGCGCCTTGCTGGAAAGCGAAGACTGCCGCTTGCTCGGCGATTGGCCGGCGCAAGGCTTGAGCGGGCCGGATTTCAAAGCCATCTCCACTGAAGCGAGTGGCGCAACCGACGCCCAAGCGCCCGAGCCGGCCTGTTTTAGCCGACCCTGGACCGCTTGGCGGGCCTGGGCGAGCGGGACTGATCGCCAACCGCCGGACCTCGCCTTGTTTACCTCCGGTTCGACCGGCGTCGCCAAGCCCATTTTTAAAAGCCAACGCCAACTTTGGCGCGAAGTCGCCGGCCTGGAAGCCCAGTGGGGCGGCTTGCTCGGCGCCTGCCGGGTAGCGGGCACCGTCGGTCATCAACACATTTACGGTTTGTTGTTTCGGGTGTTGTGGCCGTTGGCGGCCGGTCGCGGTTTTATCAGCGAAACCGCGTTGGATGCGGCCGGCTTGCCGGAGCGCGTTTGCTGGATTGCCAGCCCGGCCCATCTGAAGCGCCTGGATGCCGAATCTCCTTGGGCCAAGATTGCCGGTTTCCCAGCCGTCTTCAGTTCCGGCGGTCCGCTGGCGGCCGCCGCCGCCGAGTGCCTGGCGCGGCAAACCGGCCTGGCCGCGCTGGAAATTTACGGTAGTAGCGAAACCGGCGGCATCGCTTGGCGCCGCTTTCCCGACAACGGCTGGCGCTTGTTCGCCGGGCTGACTCTAAGTCCCGACGGCGAGTTGAGTTCGCCCTATTTACCGGATGCCGAGCCCTATCCGCTGGATGATGCGCTGGCATGGCGGGCCGACGGATGTTTCGAGCTGATGGGCCGGCGCGACCGCATCGTCAAGATCGAGGAAAAGCGTTTGTCGTTAACCGAATTGGAGCAGTGCTTATTGGCCGGCGGCTGGCTGGCCGAAGCCGTGGCCTTGCCGATCAGCGGCCGGCGCGATGCCGTCGCGGTGGCCGGGGTGTTGTCCGCGACCGGCCATCGCTTACTGCTCGGCGACGGCCGCAAGGCTCTGATAGCCGAGCTGCGAGAAGGTCTGCTGCGGCATTTCGAGGCGGTGCTGTTACCGAGGCGCTGGCTGTTTTTTTCGAGGCTGCCGGAAACCTCGGCGGGCAAGCCGGATGTGCCGGCATTGCGGCGCTGGTTGGTCAGCGACGATCGCTTGCCGTTGCCGCGCCAAGTGCGCTGGTCGGGCGACGGCGCCGAGTTGACGCTGAAGATCCCGGCCGATTTGCGTTACTTCGCCGACCATTTTCCCCGGTTCGCGATCTTGCCCGGCGTGGTGCAGTTGGCTTGGGTCGAGTATTACGGCCGGTTGTTGTTCGGTTTCGTCGTGCCGTTTCGGAGTTTGGAAGCGATCAAATTCGTGCAGCCGATACGGCCCGATAGCGAACTTCAGTTGAATTTGACTTGGCGGGCTGCTGCCGGCCGGTTGGGCTTCGAGTTTCGCGACGCCGACCGGGTCTATAGCTCCGGCCGCTTGCTCTACGCCGAATCATGACGATCAAGGTCTGCATCGTGATTCCGGTTTACAACCACGAGCGGGCGCTGCCGGCCTTGTTGGCGCGGCTCAAGCCGCACGGATTGTCCTGCCTATTGGTCAACGACGGCAGCTCGCCGGCCTGCGGACAAGTGTTACGCGAGCTGGCCGCCGCGCAAGGCGATTGGTTGAGCTTGCTGGAACGGCCGGCCAACGGCGGCAAGGGCGCGGCGGTCATTGACGGTTTTCGTCAGGCCAGCGCGCGCGGCTTCAGTCACGCTTTGCAAATCGACGCCGACGGCCAGCACGACGCCGCCGATATTCCAGCGTTTCTGGCTCTGGCCCGTCTTTACCCGGACGCGATGATACTCGGTGCGCCGCGCTACGGCGCCGACGCGCCGCGGAGCCGGGTACACGGCCGGCGCATCACCAACTTCTGGATTCGTATCAACACCTGGTCGGATGCCATCGCCGACGGCATGTGCGGGTTTCGCTTGTATCCGCTGGCGGCGGTCGAACGCCTGCTGGCGGGGCAACGCGTGGCTAGCGGCATGGCCTTCGACATCGATATCGTGGTCCGGCTGCATTGGCAAGGCGTCGCCGCGCTCAATCTGCCGACGGCGGTGCGTTATCCGGAAGACGGCGTGTCGCACTTTCGGCTGTTCCGCGATAACGCGTTGATTTCCGCGACGCACGCCCGGCTGTTCTTCGGGATGCTGCTCAGACTGCCGGTTTTGTTGCTCAGGCGTTTGCGATGAAGGCCGCCGGCCATTGGGCGCAAATCGGCGAATCGACCTGCGTTTGGGGCATGCGCTTGCTGTTCGGCGTGTTCCGTTACGGCGGCCGGCCGTTGTTGCAGGCGTTCTTATATCCGGTGGTCAGTTATTACTGGCTAAGCCATCCTAGCGCCAGACAGGCCAGTCGCGAATTTTGGCGGCGTTTGGCGGTATTTAACGGCGAGCGGCCGGAGCATTTGAACTGGCGGAGTTGGCGGCATTTCATCGCCTTCGCCAATGCCATTATCGACAAAATGGCGGCCTGGGCCGATGCCTTGCCGGCGGATGCCGTCGAATTCGAGGGCCGGGAACGGCTGCTGGCGGATTTGGGGCGGGGGCGCGGCGCGTTGCTGTTGGCCTGCCATCTGGGCAATCCCGAAGTGTGCCGGGTCATGGCCCGGCGCGATCCGAACGTCAAGATTAACGTGCTGGTACACACCAAGCATGCCGAGCGCTTCAACCGTTTGTTGGCGCGCTACAATCCGGCTAGCGCGCTGAACTTGCTGCAAGTCACCGAGATCGACGCCGGCGTGGCGATGCGCTTGGCCGAAAAAATCGAGCAGGGCGAGTTGGTGGTCATCGCCGCAGACCGAACGCCGGTGGGCGGCGGCCGGATAGCCTGGGCTGACTTTCTCGGCGCGCCGGTGCCGTTGCCGCAGGGTCCGTTCGTGCTGGCCGGCTTGTTGCGGTGTCCGGTGTACGGCTTGTTCTGCATCAAACAGGCCGGCCGGCACCGGATCATTTTCGAGCCGTTCAGCGACGGCTTGACCTGGACCCGCGCCAACCGCGACGCGGTCATCCATGCCGCCGTCCGCCGCTACGCCGAGCGTTTGCAACACCATTGTCTGGCCGCCCCGCGACAATGGTTTAATTTTTACGATTTCTGGCGGGAGTGATTCTGCTTATACAGATTCAAACAAAGCCGTCATGCCAACCGGGAAGAGGGTATCCAGTGCAATAAACGGCAAGCGTCGATCCACGGTCGTCGCTGCATTTCGGCAGCCATAACAGCGCGACAGCCAATCCCCGTTTTAACCGTCGCACCGCGATTGATCAGAACAAACGGGCCATTTCACTGGATTTACCTAGCGTTCATCAACGCGATTTTGCCTCGGAGAATGAAAAAAGATCGGAGTGGGAGCGGCTTCAGCCGCGATTGATGTTGTTCCGACACAGTGATGTCCTGACCGTGTCCAACGACTTTCATACTGAGTTTTAAGAATGGCGCGTATGGCCCCAAGTTGGGAGATATTCGGTAAGTTCGCGGATGGTCAATTGAACTTATTGCTGGTTATCGGTGACGGCTTAAGATGTTCCGGCTCTGGGTTTCCGGCGGGGTTTTTACGGATTGCTAATGCGCGGCGAGTACGCCGTACGGCCGCAGGCGGCCATTTGCAGACGCAGGGCACCCGTTGCTCAAATGACTGCAAACCGCTTTATTGTCGCCAATCACATGAGTAACTAAAAATCAAACGACTTTTCCCTTCCTTGATTGTTAGATTCGGCAGCGAATGAGGGTAGGTCATCGTCACGTAGGAATTGCTATGGGCCAGTGATTCCTTGATACTGCGAATATTGGCATGAACCGCCCCGGGAATTTCGGAGGGGACATTAGCTGTGAGTCTCGCGGCCATGACAGTCTCGGAAAATAGTTGATAATAATTCGGTGTAGCGGATAGAAACTGCCTCAGATATTGATAAATATAAGGAGATTTAATGAGTGAGCGAACGAAAATAGAATTAGATAGTTTCTTATTGTCTCAAACTAAAGATATTAATTCATCGGAAAGCATTCGGGCAAATTATTTTCTGCAAGTGCTGATGGATTCAACCTCGAATACCGCTAACATCCCGATTAGCACTATGGAAATGACTACTTTGTATTCGTTGCCGAAAGATGTATATAACATGAGGAACAATAAAAACATTCAAGCCTTGTATGCAGGTGAAGATAATAAAAAAAATCTGAAGCAGGATATTGAAGAATTCTTAACCCCAAATTTATTTGAAAGTTTTTCAAATAAATTAACAGAGATTTCAAGCAAGTTATTTCAGTATATTGAACAGCGAATTGATAGCAAAATTAAATTCTCCAGTACGCCACCAACTTATGACAAACTGGGTACTTTGGAAGCCGAGTTTTCTGAAGAGTTTTATACGCTGAGTCAACATAAGGATTTTGCCATTATTGAAGACATTCGGGGCCAAACCGCCATAAAGCTCCTTTTGTTTTTAATGCCATTCATTCAGGCAATCTTGTGGCGAACAAAAATTAGCAATCCTCCTATATATCATGATCTGACGCGAATGGAACCGCTTTGGCAAGTACTGGTGATTTGCTGGTTTTACCAAAAGCGGGACGATATTAAGCTACAGCTTGAATTCCCTGGTGCCGTGGGGATCTTAAAAAAAGCGGTTGGTCTGCCAAAATGGTCCATTCAATTTTTCTATATTAACAATAAGCATCCTTCGGTAATCGGAGTGACACCGCCATTTTTCGACGGTGAACATATCCATAATCAATATTTGTTTTACGTGCGACAAGGGATATATTTCAAATATTGCTTTTTGGCTTACTTATCAGCATTTGCTTTAAACGTTGCCGAGTGTCCGGAGACAGAAAACCTGGTTGCTGTCTTATTACGTCGATGCAATATAGAAAAACTCCATCGCGATAGTTATATTGATATTTTTCGTCGAGCATGGCGTTATATTGGAAAAATTGAAGTAGAAAAATTAATACTTTATGACTTGGCTTTTAGGGATATTTCTTTACTGGGGACATGGGTATGTTTTCTGGCTGAAATGCAACCATTTTTCGAGAAATCATTAAATCATCTTCACAGGGATGATGATTTCTTACTTGGCATTTATTCAGCATTTGCTAGCGAAGAAAACAGCGCGATAAAAGGTTATTTTGCTAAAGTAAATTATTCTGATATTGGAATCCATATTATAGATAATCCTAGTTACAAAGATGATGGTTATTGTATTTTAGATAATGGGCTTGAATGCGATGAACTCAGGGAAAAACCATTGGAAGAAAATCTCTGGTTAAAAACAAGCAATGTGGAAATCGTTAGCAAATTCAAAAATAGAAGCCTAGGTGTTAAATACGTCAATACACTATTTTCATCACGAATGAACCGTCTAGCTACGCAAAGTTGGCGCGTAGAATTACTCAGCGATTGGTTGCAACGTCACTTTAGTTCGAAGAAGTTCGTGTCCACTCAAACAAACATTAATTTTCTGGGTGAAAGCGGAAAATATGCTTGCCGATTATTAAGAGAACTTACTCGTGCTGACGTTGGTGTCAGCTTATATCAAAAAGACTATGGGGACAGCCAATGTTATTTGCGCATTGTGGCTGATGAATCAGACGACGCAGGAGTTATGTCCTCGTTGCAACGACGTCAGGACGCTATGGATAAAATTCGAAGAGAGTTCAAAGAGAAAGCAGGCGAATTATCCTATTGTTACCAAAGCATCCAACAAAACCGATTTTTGTACGAACCGAATATAGACGCATCAAAACCGGCGGCAAAAAGTTATCCTCAATACCGTCGCCCAAAATCCATCATGGTTATGCCTTTACACATGGAGCAGCGATTGATGGGTGCTATTGAGATTAAAGGATCCCAGCCACATCATTTCCGCTGGTCTCTTCGTTTACGGATACAACAAGTCGCCAGCGTATTGGCTCCATATTTTTATCGTCAACAGTTATTGCATTCGTTATCCAAAATTAGTGCTGCCGTTTTAAAACATCGCTTTTCCGACCAGGAAGTTTTTGGCGGCAATGCTATTTACACCAGTTTTTTTGATCAGGTTTGCCAGGAGTTATGCCAGATTTTTTAAGCCGTACCGCCAACATCTGGTTAAAGTCGGAGCAGCGTCGAGACCGATTTGTACTCAGTGGAAGTTCGGATCAAAGTATATTTTGTGATTCTATAAAAGACATCGATGGCAATATTAGTTTCCTGTTTTCAAACAAGAGAACAGCTCTCCAATCTGACGCAAGCAAGCATTTTTTACAATCATTCTCAGCTGATTATGATGAGCGCGGTATCCGTATTAGAAATGGCAAACTGATTATTAATACTTCAGGTTTGTTTAAAGTGGGGCGTTTTTTTAACCGTGAGGGAACTACTTTTTACGATGATAGACAGGCTAAACAGGGGGTAATCTCTTTATACGATGACTGGATAACTTCAGATCCCACTGGTAAAAGACAAATTCTTTTCATTGAGCGCGGTTTTCAAGAAGTAATGGCATTTCCTTTGATACGCCATATTGAAAATGAAAAAACTGATGAAAAATGCTATGAAGTAATTGGTTTTGTCAGTCTGCATAATGATCGCTTTTCCAATTTCAGTCAGGATTGGTTACATACCATTCATTTGGCTAATAGCCAGATTGTTATAGCTTTGGAACAGATTGGTTTTATTAAAGACGAAGAATCAATCATTCGCAATATAATGCTACATGAAACTAAAGAAGATGTAGCTTTTATAATGGGAAAAGTCGAAAATCTCGATAAGAAATTACAATATGTTCGTCATGTTTTATCTGAAATGGCTGCATATACAGTCCAAATTCCGATTGAAGTTGCGGATAAGCTTAAACACTTGGAAGCGACAGCGCACGAGATGCGACAGGATTATGCTCATGCCAGAAAACAGCATAAAAATCTACATAATAAACTGGATAATTTATCCAATGCCAATATCTACGCTTTTTTAGGGTTGGCTTATAACGATAATAAAACCGAATTAATATCGATGTCGGAAATAATAGATAATGAACTAAAAGGTTATAAAGAAGTTATTAAAGACAAGGGTATTTATACCGACCGAATGATTAGTGACGATGTTGTCTGGAAGACCAATCAAGAAGCCCTGTCACGTATTTTGAGAAATCTACTAGATAATGCTAGCAAATATGCTTTACAAAATTCTGCTATTGAGATTGAAGCAAACCATCACAGGCTAACTGTTATCAATCGTTCCAAATTTGATGAATCTTTAACGGGTTCGTGGCCATTCGCACCGGGCAAACGAGGTGGATTATCGCGTGGTAACACTGAAGGTTGGGGCTATGGTTTGTGCTCGGTGCGTTTGATTTGCGAAAAAATTCTCAATTGGCGCTGTGAGTTTGCTCAAACCCAGGATTTACAGAAACCTGCTGAAGCAAGTTTTTCCATTACTATTATCAGGAGCCGTCAATGAGCAAGAAAATTATTATCTGGCTGGAAGACAAGCCGGAACTTAATCAAAAAGTTGAAGAGATATTAAAAACCAAATTCGAGTTGGTTATTTGCAATAACTTGAAGCAATTTGGCGATGCCGTAAATCGCTATTCAAGCACACCCGAACTAGTTGCCGGTTTTGTGCTAGATGTTTTAATTGAGACAGAAGACCTCTCAGATCTTGATATGCCACTTATAACCACGAATAAAGGTCACGATACTGGCGAGCGGGTACTGCGTAACTATATACGCAATGCTGACGGAGATTCGCCACAACAGGACTTATGGAGGCAACATAAAGTATTGATGCTGACTTCGCTTAGTAAGTTATATTTCAACTCGCACTATAGAAATATTATTGAGTCACAAAATAATAATGGCGATCATACTGTTTGGCTTAGTAAAATTGATAAGGACGGAGGCAAGGTTGAGGCAGAGAAAAATATAATATACTGGACAAAATCTTTATGAGGGAAATTATTTTTATAATATTGTTTTTGAGTGCGCCA
Organism: Methylomonas stagni; assembly: GCF_050154735.1. Taxonomy (NCBI): domain Bacteria; kingdom Pseudomonadati; phylum Pseudomonadota; class Gammaproteobacteria; order Methylococcales; family Methylococcaceae; genus Methylomonas; species Methylomonas stagni. The sequence goes on from NZ_CP189557.1 coordinate 504,573, forward strand.
CAAGTTGTAGTTTCTGATCCAGTAAAATCCAATCAAAAACTAAACACATCTCGCAATAGTGACGATAAAAAGCAACCTATATTAGCTGGTGGTCAGAGTTCTCAGTCTACTGAAAGACAAATGATTGAAGCCTTGGACAAACGTATTCTTCAAACTGAAGAAGCACAAAAGAAATCGGAGGATACATATAAAGACCTGAAATCGTATAAGGATGAAGAGCTGAAAACTTGGCGAAAACAGTCGGATGCTGGTTCTTTAACCACAACCATGATCGGTTTTTTAAGCTTCTTTGTTATGATTACTCAACTGGCTGTTGCGGTCTATCTTTGGTTAAAAACAAGATTATTGTCTAAAATCGATAATTTAATACAAGCATTAGAATGCTCAAAGAAACTTCCAATTCTTATAGCTGAAATACAACTTGCTATTGTTACTGATCAAATAATAAACATGTCAAATGAAGCATCTGCCAGTTCCCAGCAAATCAATACTTATATTTATGCTTTAGATGTTGTAAAAAATCTGCAAATGCTGGCAGGTGAAGACCAAACAAAAGCCGAAAATAGTTGCAACTTTTTACAGCAAATCTGGTTTTCATTGGATAACCAATCAAAATCGTTAATTAGGTCATATATCACCGAAATACTTAGTAGTCCAATGAACAATGAAACCAATAAAGTTTTGCTAAAAAACTTAAATAGAAATCTAAATTAATCGAATTACAGTTGCAGACTAGCAACTGCCTAAATCGGTCAATAACCTGTGGCTGGTTTGGACTAGATTCTAGTCATTCAATTCAATAGGACGATTGGCCGAAAAGGGTCGATTTCTGCAATTCACAACTTCTAGAACGGTGTTATTCCTCTACGGATAATTCTTCGGATGCGATGATCGAACATGTCATCGTCACTGGTTCAGCCGCGCCTAGACTTTGCCCCGCGATTCCGCCGACCGCTAAAATTCAATCCGCTCCGGCGCGACTCGGAGGACTTCTTCGATGGTCGTGATGCCGGCCGCGACTTTTTCGGCGCCGCTGAGGCGGAGCGGGCGCATGCCTTCCTTGATGGCTTGTTTTTGCAGCAAGGCCGTGTCGCAACCTTCGACGATCAGTTTTTCCAAAGTCTGGCTGTTCTCGAAGATTTCGTAGATGCCTATCCGGCCGGCGAAGCCGGTGTTGCGGCATTCCTTGCAGCCGGTGGCGCGGTGGATTTGCTTGGGTGGGGCCACTCGGAACGGCGCGACCAGGGCTTGCCATTGGGCGTCGTCGACGGCGACCGGCGTTTTGCAATGCTTGCATAAGACCCGAATCAAACGTTGCGCCATCACCCCCAATACGGTTTGCTGAATCAGGTAGCCGGGCACGCCCAAATTCAGCAAGCGGGTGACGGCGGCCGGGGCGTTATTGGTGTGCAGCGTCGAGATGACCAGATGGCCGGTCAGCGAGGCTTGCACCGCCATTTCGGCGGTTTCCAAGTCGCGGATTTCGCCGACCATGATGATGTCGGGGTCCTGGCGCAGCAGGGTGCGGATGCCGCTGGCGAAGTCCAGGCCGATATTGGCCTGCACCTGCATCTGGTTGAAGACCGGTTCGATTTGCTCGATCGGGTCTTCGACGGTGCACAGATTGATTTCCGGCGTCGCCAGCCGTTTCAGCGTCGAATACAGCGTCGTGGTCTTGCCGGAACCGGTCGGCCCGGTCACCAGGATGATGCCGTGGGTCTGGCCGGTCATCCGATTCCAGATCGCCAATTCCTGCTTGTTAAAGCCGAGTTGTTCGTAATCGCGCAGCAGCACTTCCGGGTCGAATATCCGCATCACCAGTTTTTCGCCGAACGCGGTCGGCATTGTCGATAGCCGCAATTCGATTTCCTTGGCATTCATTTGGGTTTTGATGCGGCCGTCTTGCGGCAAACGCTTTTCGGCGATGTTCATCCGTCCCAGGATTTTCAGCCGGCTCAACACCGCGTTCATGATCGGCATCGGCAACTGGTAGACGTGGTGCAGGATGCCGTCGATCCGAAAGCGCACGTTGCCTTGCTGGCGGCGTGGCTCGATGTGGATGTCGCTGGCGCGTTGGTCGAAAGCGTATTGCAGCAGCCAATTGACCAGATTGACGACGTGCTGGTTGTTGGCGTCCAGGTCCGCCATTTTGCTGAGTTCGACCAATTGCTCGAAGTTCTGGCCGCCGCCGCGCCCTTCGTTTTGGGTTTGCGCGCCTTTCAGCGATTGCGAAAAGTTGTAAAACTCGTCCAGATAGCGCTTGATTTCGTCGGGATTGGCGAACACGCAGCGAATCTTGCCGTGGTGCATCTTGGCCAGATCCAGTTGCCAGGCGCGGATGAAGGGCTCGGCGGTGGCGACGACAATTTCCTCGTCGTTGATCTTGATCGGCAGGATGTTGTAATTGACCGCATAGGCCTTGCTGAAGATCGCGGTAACGCTGGGTACGTCGATTTTCAGCGGGTCGAAATAGTAGTAGGGCAGGGCAAGTTTTTTGGCCAGCCATTGGGTGAGGTCTTCCTGAGTCAGCAGCTTGCCGAGTTGACTGCGGTCGGCCAATTCGCATTCGCTCAAAATTTTCAACGGATGCTTGTTGAGGTTAATTTTGGCGGCCGCGTATTGGCGGCATTTTTCCAAGTCTGCTTTCGACAACACGCCGTCGTTGTCCAGCCACTGGATAATGCGCTGGATGTCCAGCTTGTGGTCTTCTGTCTTGCTTTCTTCCCGCATACGCCGCTTCTGGGTGAGTGGAAGGCTTAGTCTAGCCAAATCCGGCGGAAGTTGGGGAGAATTGCCCGTCTCGAGTAACGCTGACAATCTTGGGTGCTTGGACGGCCGATTTCAACGCCATTCGACGATGCGGGTCGCGGCGAACCGAATGCTTGCAGTTGCCGCATGACGAATAACCTAGTGTTAAAGTAAACTATCGCCAACTTACACAGCGCGCGGTAGATCATGACGGCAGCAGACAACGTACATCCTCACGAAATTCATAAGTTCGGCGCTCAAGCGGAGCGCTGGTGGGACCCGAACGGCGAATTGCATACCTTGCACGCCGTTAATCCGCTTCGCTTGGCGTTCATCGGCCGGCAAGTCGATTTGGCCGGCAAGCGGGTGGTTGACGTCGGTTGCGGCGGCGGCATTCTGACCGAAGGTTTGGCCGGGCAGGGCGCCGATGCCTTGGGTATCGATCTGAGCGAAGATTTGCTGGATATCGCCGATCTGCACAGCCTGGAAACCGGCGTGTCGGTCAATTACCGTAAAGTCAGCGCCGAACAATTGGCGGCCGAGGAACCGGGTGGCTTCGATGTGGTGACCTGTATGGAAATGCTGGAGCACGTTCCCGATCCGGCTTCGGTGGTTAAGGCGTGCGCGACGCTGGTCAAACCGGGCGGTCTGGTGTTTTTTTCGACCTTGAACCGGGTGCCGAAGGCTTGGCTGCTGGCGATCGTCGCCGCCGAGCATCTGCTGAAAATGGTGCCGAAGGGCACTCACGAATATAAGACCTTTATCAAACCGGCCGAATTGGATCGGATGGCGCGGGCCGGCGGTTTGGAATTGGAGGCAATGACCGGCATCGAATATAACCCGTTCGCCAAGCGCTTCAGCCTGGGCCGCGATATCGACGTCAATTACATTGCCGCATTCGCGCGTCCGGAATAGACCGCATGACCGACTTCAAACTCGAGTGCGTCTTGTTCGATTTGGACGGGACGCTGGTCGATACCGCGCCGGACCTGATCGCCTGTCTAAATCGAACCCTGGCGGCGCACGGTTTTGCCGAAATTGATCCGGCGACGGTGAAGCCGGCGATTTCGCGGGGCGCCATGGCGATGATTCGGCAAGCGGTTACGGTGGACGAAGCCACGGCGCAAACGATGTTGAGCGACATGTTGGACGCCTATCAGGCCAATATTGCCGAACACAGTCGCTTTTTCGACGGCATCGTCGATTGCCTGGACGCCATCGAAACCTCCGGTTTGAAGTGGGGGGTCGTGACCAACAAAAAGCAGCGATTTACGTCGCCGTTGTTGCGAGCGCTGGCGCTGGATACGCGCGTGGCTTGCGCGGTCAGCGGCGACACCACCGCGTTTAGCAAGCCGCATCCGGAGCCGATGTTCGAAGCTTGCCGGTTGGCCGGCGTAACGCCGGAGCGCTGCGTTTACATTGGCGATGCGCCGCACGACATTGCCGCCGGCAAAAACGCCCGCATGAAAACTCTCGCGGCCTTGTACGGCTATTTGAACAGCGACGACCAGCCGGACACTTGGGGGGCGGACGCGATGATCGAACATCCCCGTCAACTGACGCAATGGATCCAAACCAGTCTATGTCATTGAACGATCGAGTTATTTTAATTACCGGCGCCGGCGGCGGTTTAGGGAGCGCGGCCGCGCTGGCTCTGGCCGGGCAGGGCGCCAGCCTGATTTTGCTGGACAACAGCATCCCTAAATTGGAAAAGACCTACGACGCGATCGTCGCGGCCGGCGGTCCGGAACCGACGATGTACCCTTTCGATTTGGCTGGCGCCACCGAAGCTCAATATCAGGAAATGGCCGACGCCATCGCCGAGCGCTTCGGCGCATTGCACGGCGTATTGCATTCGGCGGTGGAATTCAGCGCGTTCAGCCCGATCGCCAATTACAAAACCAAGGATTGGGGGCATGCGTTGAACGTCAATCTGAACGCGGCGTTTTTACTCTGCCGGGTTTTGCTGCCGGTATTGCTGGCGGCCGAGCATGCCGCGATTGTGTTTACATCGGACTCCTCGGCTCGCAAGGGCCAGGCCTATTCCGGCGCTTACGGCGTTTCTAAAATCGCATTGGAAGGTTTCGCTGCGATATTGGCGGCTGAGTTGGAATCCGCCGGCAAAATTCGGGTCAACACCTTGGTGCCGGGGCCGGTCGACAGTCCGTTGCGGCGTAAGGCCTATCCGGCCGAAGACAAGGCGGCGCTGCCGGCGCCCGCCAGTTTGCAGCCGGCCTACGTTTATTTATTCAGCGACGCCAGCCTCGGCGTCACCGGTCAAATTATTGACGCCCAGACATTCAACCGTTGAAACGAGCTATGGCAGACAGAGAAGTGGTGTTTTTAAACCGTGACGTCAACATCGTCACGATTCCCGACGGCCATCACGGCATGTTGCGCAAGGGTCAGGAAGTCACGATCCACCAGTCCTTGGGCAGTAACTATACGGTTTTCACCGATTACGGCCACATGGTGCGGATCGCCGGCGTCGACGCCGACGCGCTCGGCAAGGAGCCTCAGCATTTGCAGACCCTGGTGTCGGAAACCGATGCACAGGCGGTCGAGCGCAATTGCTGGGAAGTGATGAAAACCGTCTACGATCCGGAAATTCCGGTGAATATCGTCGATTTGGGCTTGGTCTACGGTTGCGACGTGACGGCCAACGCCAACGGTGGTCACGACGTCCGGATACGGATGACGTTGACCGCGCCGGGTTGCGGCATGGGTCCGGTGATTCAAGGCGACGTCGAGAAGTGTATCCGCGGTTTGCCCGGCGTCGATAGCGTGGACGTCGAAGTGGTCTTGGATCCGCCTTGGTCCAGGGAAATGATGTCGGAAGTGGCTCAGGTTCAATTGGGTCTGTTTTGAGCGGCGCCGGGAATCCGGCGGAAATTTGCCGCCTTGCCGCTTCGAATCGGCGTTTAATTTATTAACCAATTGAAAAAAACGCTTAAAACAAGCTGGCACGGTCCTGGCTTTCGATGGCTTGAACGCCAACTCGATCACTGGGGACCGTCATGAAAGAACAATCCGCCGAATTAGCCGTCGTCAGCAACAAAACCTTCGAAGCCTCGACGGCGGTCAATCTTCATCATTACGACATCAGCAGTGCCTTGCAAACTACGCTGGAGTTCGACGAACTGATCGGTATTTTCTGCAACAAGATTCAAGCTACGATCCCGCACAACGGCGTCGAATACAACCATCCGCTGTTCAACATGCACTATCAGCGCGGGGTGATGGCCCGCCACTCATGCTCTTATGTCTTGAAAGTCGAGGAGCAGGAGCTGGGCGAACTGAAGCTGACCCGTACCCAACGCTTCGGCCGCGAAGAGCTGAAAATGCTGGAAAGCCTGTTGTGCTGTCTGATTTATCCGTTACGCAATGCCACGCTGTTTCAACAAGCCTTGCGGATGGCGTATACCGATCCGTTGACCAAAACCAACAATCGCGCGGCCTTTAACGATAGCTTGCAACGCGAGGTCAAGCGGGCGGTACGCCACGGCCAGCATTTGTCCTTGGTCTTCGTCGATATCGATCATTTTAAGAATATCAACGACCAATACGGCCATGCTTGCGGCGATTTGGCCTTGGCATCGGTGGCCGCCTGGTTACGCGACAGCGTGCGCGGCAGCGATGCGGTTTACCGCTTCGGCGGCGAAGAGTTCGTGATTTTATTGGCCGACACCGACATCGACGGCGCCGGGATTATCGCCGAGCGTCTGCGCGCCGACATCGAGTCGCATACCCTGGCTTACGGCATGGATGTGTTGAATTTGACCGCCAGTTTGGGCGTTGCCACGCTGCAAGGCGACGACAGCGCGGAATCGCTGGTCAAGCGCGCCGACAAAGCAATGTACGCGGCCAAACAACGCGGCCGTAACCGGGTGGAATTGGCCGCCTAACGGCAAGGCCGGCAAAATCTTGCCGGTTCCGGCCGCTTAGTTTTCGAACACGTCGGCGCCCTTGGGCGCTTTGAAGTTAAACAAGGCTTCTTCCAGCTTGGGATTGATTTGGATGTTGGAAAAATAGATACGCGTCAATTGGCCGAAATTATCGCTCAATTCCATGCCGCCCAACTGGTCGCGCTCCAGGCCGATCAGGATGTATTTGAAGCCGCTTTCCTCGTTCTTGGGCGACAATTTCACCCAATTCATGCCTTCGTCCTCGCCTTGCTCTCGCAACGTGAATTTCTCTTCGATGTCGATTTGACCGGTCAACAGCAAGGCCGGCGTCGAACCCAGCGAATCGTCCAATTGCTTGACCGTGACCTGCTCCAAATCCGCATCGTAAAACCAGACCTTGCCGCCATTGGATACGATTTCCTGGACGAAGGGTTTTTGATAATTCCAGCGGAATTTGCCGGGGCGGCTCAGATAAAACTTGCCGCTACTGGTTTGTGCCGGTTTGCCGCTCTTGTCCAGGGTCACTTGGCGGAAGTCGGCGGCCAGCGCGCTCGAGCCGGCCAAAAAAGTTTTCAATCGGGCGATCGGCGTTTCCTCCGCGTGCAATGGGGTGGCGCATATCAGGCAAAAAACGAAGCTAAGAATTTTCATCGGTTAAAAAGGATTGAGGTTGTTAAGCCAGTTGCCGTCGGTTTCGCCGCCGCCGCCGCATTCGGAAAATTGGCTGGGGCCGGAGCCGTCGATAAAGGGCAGTAATTTGGCGCCGGGGCAGTCCTCGGTACTGAGCAAGCCGGTGGATGGATCGATCCACTTCATTTCGACATTGTCCGGCCGGATCAGACTGACCGGCTTTTTCGAGACCTGCCGCATCAGATCGGCCCAGATTTGCAGCGCGCCGCTGCCGCCGGTCAGGCCGGTCGGCTTGTTGTCGTCGCGGCCCACCCAAACCACCGACAACAAATCGCCGCTGAAACCGGCGAACCAGCTATCCCGCAACTGATTGGTGGTGCCGGTCTTGCCGGCCAGCGCCATGCTTTGCGGCATGTAGCTGTAGGCCGAGTGGCCGGTGCCGGCATACATCACTTCCTGCAGTATCGTGTTGGTGATGAAGGCGGCGGCGGGATCGACGGCCTGATGGACCGTGAACGGATAGCTTTGCAACGCCTTGCCGTCGGCGGCATTAACGGCCCGAATCGAGCGTAGCGGCGTCGCGAAGCCGTCGCCGGCCAGGGTCTGGTAAAGTTGGGTGACTTCGAACGGCGTCAGGGCTTGGGCGCCGAGCAGGAAGGACGGATATAGATTCACCGGCCGCGACACGCCCATCGCCTTCAGGGTGTTGGCGATTTTGCCCAACCCGATGTCCATGCCGATCCGCACCGTCGCCAGATTGTAGGAATGGGTCAGCGCGGTATGCAGCGGTACCACGCCGTGCTCGCGATTGTCGTAGTTATCCGGCGACCAGGTTTTGCCGCTGCCGTCGTCCAACGCGATCGCGGTATCGCTGATCGGCGTGGCGATCGTGTAGCGGTCGGGGTGTTCCAGCGCGGTTAGATATACCACCGGTTTGATCAACGAGCCGATCGGCCGGACCGCGTCCAGCGCCCGGTTAAAGCCGGTCGTGACCGCGCTGTCGCGACCGCCGACCAACGCAACGATCTCGCCGTTGTCGCGGCGGGTGACGATGGCGGCGCTTTGCAAGTCGTCGCTTTTCGGGCTTTTCTCCAGGTGTTTCAGTTTGTTCGCCAGCGTTTGCTCCAAGGTGTCCTGCGTGCGCGTGTCCAGCGTCGTTACAATGCGCAAGCCTTCCGAGGTCAGATCCTCTTCCTTGTATTCCTGTCTAAGTTGGCGCTTGACCAAGTCGATGAAATCCGGAAAACGGTTGGCCGAGCGGTGTATCACCTTGGCCACGCCCAACGGCTGCTTTTTGGCTTCGCTGGCCTGTTGTTCGTCGATATAGCCTTCGGCGAGCATCGAGTCCAGCACCAGATTGCGTCGATCCAGAGTGTGGTCCGGATTGCGGCGCGGGTCGTATTCGGACGGTCCGCGCACCAGCGCGACCAGCGTAGCGACCTGCGGCAGATTCAACGTTTTCAACGATTGGCCGAAATAAAACTCGCTGGCCAGACCGAAGCCGTGTACCGCGCTGGAACCGTCCTGGCCCAGGAAGATTTCGTTCAAGTAGGCTTCCAGTATCTCGTCCTTGCTGTAGCGGTATTCCAGAATCAGCGACATCAGCACTTCCTTGAGCTTGCGCCGTAGAGTGCGTTTGGGGTGCAGGAAGAAGTTTTTCACCAATTGCTGGGTGATCGTGCTGCCGCCTTGCACCATGCCGCCGGCCTTCAGATTGTTCCACATCGCCCGGGCGATGCCCTTGGGCGAGATGCCGAAATGATGATAAAAGTCGCGGTCCTCGGTGGACAGCAAGCCTTGCACCAGTGTAGGCGGCGCTTCGTCCAGTTTGATCAGAATGCGGTCTTCCTTGCGGGTCGGGTAAAAACTGCCGATCTGCACCGGGTCCATCCGCAAGATGGCGACGCTTTCGCCGGTCGCGGCGTCGGCTATGTTAGCAACGCCGCCGCCGGCGAAGCCGACGTTGATTTTTCGGCTCTCCTGAGGTGTGTCGCCGAAATTGAAGGCACGGGATTTTAGCGATATTTGACTGCCCTTGACCACGTAGGAGCCTTCGGCGGCCAGTTGCGGGTCCATCCGGTAATGCAGTTGTTGCAGCAAGTCCTCGAAGCTTTTAGCGGACATCTCGTAGCCATTGTAAAGCTCGACCGGACTGGCGTAGACCCGGGCCGGAATCGACCAGCGCTTGCCTTCGAATTGTTGGCGAACGGTATAATCCAGGTAGAAGGTATAAATTGCCAGGGCCGCCAACGCGGCCAGCGCCACGGTGATTGCGCCGCGTATCAACCAGTTGGATTTCGAGGGCGTTTTTTTGCGTCTAACGGTGAGTTTTCGGTATCTGTTGGGTCGTTTGGCCATTCAGTGTCGTTGGGAGTCTGCCGCTCTAAGGCGTGTTGCGGTGTGGCTCCACCGCGGTGGAGGCGGGTCGTTGGCAATAACGGCGTATTATCCAATAATTTTATCTCGGTCGCGACTAACGCGGCCGACCGGCGGTAGACGCAAGGGGGACGGATGAGTTCAATCGGACGGTTGTTCCGGGTCAACATGAGTGTTTTCCGACCATGCGGCCCCTGGCTGCTGTGCGGCATACTCGCGCTGATCATGCAGACCGGACTCCGCGCGGCGGACGCGGCCGACATCGAAGCGTTCGTGCGCGACGGCTGCGAACATTGTCTGCAAGCCGAAGCGTTTTTGGACCGTTTGCATGCCGAGCAACCCACTTTGCGTATCGATGTGCATAACGTCAGTCGGGAAGCCGACGCCGCCGCGCGGATGCGGTCGCTAGCCGGCGCCGAGATGGCGGGTTTGCGCCTACCGGCGTTTTACGTCGGAGGGCGCTGGATTATCGGGTATAGCGCGGGCGGTCTCAGCGACGAGCAGATCCGCGCGGCATTGCGGGGCTCGCAGCGGGCCGATATCGTGACCGGCGACGCCGGCAGTTGCAGCGTCGTCCCCGAGACAAGTTGCGAAACGTCTGCGGTGGTACCCGACTCGCAGCCGGAACGTTTCGGCTTCACGTTCCTGGGCCGGCGGATTGATTTAGATCAGGTCGGGTTACCGCTGTTTACGCTGGCAATGGGCTTGCTGGACGGTTTCAATCCGTGTTCGATGTGGGTGCTACTCTTAATGCTCTCGATGCTGGCGCCGATGCAACAGCGGATGCGGATGCTAGCGGTGGCCGGCACCTTCGTGGTCGTGGAGGGCATCGCCTATTTCGCGTTCATGGCGGCGTGGCTGAATCTGTTTTTGCTGATCGGTTGGTCGCGCGGCTCGCAGTGGGCGATCGCGGCCATCGCGATAGTGGCCGGCGCCATCCATCTGAAAGACTTTTGGGCGTTCGGACGCGGTTTTTCGCTATCGATTCCGGCGTCCGCCAAGCCGGGCATATACGCGCGGATGCGGGCCATCCTACAAGCCGACAACTTGTTCGGTGCCATCGTCGGCGCCGTGGTGTTGGCTGTGCTGGTTCAGGTCGTCGAGTTCATGTGTACTTCCGGTTTTCCGGCTTTGTATACCCGGATACTGACGCTGCGCCAGTTGCAAGGGGCCGAATATTACGGTTATTTGCTGCTCTATAATGCCGCCTATATGCTGGACGACGTGATTGTGCTGGCCGTCGGCGTCTGGACGCTGAGTCAGCGGCGGCTGCGGGAACGCGAAGGACGTTGGCTCAAATTGCTCAGCGGACTGGTCATGGTAGGATTAGGGCTTTATTTGCTGGTTTGAGGACCGGCTGCGCGCATTGGAACTTGGAGAGAGTCGGGAGTATTCGTGGTAGATAACAAGCGCAGACATCCGCGTCTGAAACACCGGGCTAAGATCCGGGTGACGGTTCCGGTTTCGACCGAGACGCAAATCCTCGATATGCGGGATTTCTCCGAAACCGGGTTGTATTTGTTCTGTCCGGTGGAATTGATCCCGCCGATGGGGGCGGTCGTCGAAGTCCAGACCACCGAGTTCGACGACGCGCCGGTGCAGATGGCCAGGGTGGTCAGGATCGATCCGAACGGCGGTTTTGCGGTCGAGTTCGGCGCAAGCTGATCAGGCCCGCACGTTCAGGTGCTGGCCGGAGTTTGGCGCTTGTTGGCTTTTTAGCAATTCGGCGCGCGCTTTGGCCGCCATCGCGCTGGCTTGCCCGGCCACGCTCAAGTCCTGGCCTGACGGTTGGGCTGGCGCCAAGGCGGCTCGGCGTATCGTATCGGCCTTGGCCAACGTGGCTTGCGGATTGCCGCTGACTTCCGACGTGTCGATGCCGACGTCGCCGCCGGTCGCGTAGCGCACCCCGTCCGGGCCGGTGACGTACTGAAAGTGGGCGCCGCCGGTTGCCAGGCCGCCGGCGGCACTCAGATGGGCTTGCTCGTGCGCGCGGACTTCCCGGTCGCGGGTTTTCAGCTTTTGAACTTGTGCGAGTTGTTCGTCGCTGAGCTGGGCGCTGGCCCCGGTTTGCTGGGTTTTGGTCGAGTCTTGCCGCGCGGCGGCGGAACCGCTCTTCGCCGGACCGGAATAGTCGGGGAATTGAGTGTTGGCGAGGGCCGGAATCGACATGCTGGCCTCCGGAAAGGATAGGCAGGTACTTTACCGCAAGTTTCAGCCGTGGCTCAAGTTTCGGCTTCCGTGGTCTGCCGCCGCAACGCCCAAACCACGTGTTCCCTGACCAGCTCTGAATCGTGGTCCAGCCGGCCGGCCAACGCCGCGCGAATCGCCGCGTCTGGCCTGGCATTCCCGAGCGCGACGGCGATATTGCGTAGCCAGCGCGCGTGGCCGATGCGGCGGATCGCCGAGCCTTCGGTGCGTTGCAGGAATTCGGTTTCGCTCCAGCCGAATAGTTCGATCAGCGTGGCGCGGTCCAAGCGGTGGCGAGGGCGAAAGTCCGCTTCTCCGCTGAGTGTGGCGTAGCGATTCCACGGGCAAATCAATTGGCAGTCGTCGCAGCCGTAAATCCGGTTGCCGAGCAGCGGTCGCAGTTCCTCGGGAATGCTGCCGTGCAATTCGATCGTCAAATAAGACACGCAACGCCGGGCATCGACTCGGTAAGGCGCGACGATGGCTTGGGTCGGGCAGATGTCCAGGCAGGCTCGGCAACTGCCGCAATGCGAAGCGACCGGCGTGTCGGCCGGCAGGGCCAGATCGGTATAGATTTCGCCGAGGAAAAACCAGGAGCCGGCTCGGCGGTTGATTAAATTACTGTGCTTGCCTATCCAGCCCAGCCCGGCTTTCTCGGCGATGGCTTTTTCCAGTACCGGTGCGCTGTCGACGAACACCCGGTAGCCGAATCGGCCGATCTCGGCGGCGATTTTGTCGGCCAGTTTTTGCAGACGGCTACGTAACAGTTTATGATAATCGCGGCCCAGGGCGTAGCGCGACACGAAGGCAGCGGCCGGATCGTTCAGCCGCTCGGCCATGCTGCTCCGATGCTCCGGTAGATAATCCATCCGCGCCGAAATGATGCTGAGCGTGCCCGGCTGCAAGTCGGCCGGCCGGCTGCGTTTAAGGCCATGCGCCGCCATATAGTGCATCTCGCCGTGCATCCCGTTCGCCAGCCAACGCTGCAAGTGGCCTTCGGCGCTGGTCAGATCGGTATCGCTGATGCCGAGTTGTTGAAAGCCCAAGTCCAGGGCCCAGGCCCGAATGTTGGCAACGAATTCCTCGGTGGCGACGAAATGACTTGGGGGCATGGCGGGCAGGAAAATATAATGGGTTTACTGCGTCATTTTACACAAGCCCATGCCCTCAGCCGACCAACTCTACAGTGTTGCCGAAATCCGCGAAGCCGAACGGCGAGCGATGGCCGAACACGGCATCGCCGGTGCGGTCATGATGGCCAGGGCTGGGGCGGCCGCGTTCGAACAAATCCGGCGCCACTGGCCGGAACGTAGGCGCCTGACGGTGTTTTGCGGTGCCGGCAATAATGCCGGCGACGGCTATGTCGTGGCGCGCTTGGCCTTGCTGGCCGGTTATCGCGTCGATGTTTATGCGTTAAGCAATCCGGCCGGTTTGCCGGTGGATGCCGCCGACGCCGCCGAGCGTTATTTTCAGGCCGGCGGCCGGGTCGAAGCGTTGGGCGACAGTCTGCCCGGCGACAGCGTGGTCGTCGACGCACTACTCGGCATCGGCTTGAGCCGGCCGGTATCCGAGCCTTACGCGTCGGCAATCGCCGCGATCAACGCATCCGCCGCGCCGGTAGTCGCTCTCGATGTACCGTCCGGATTGGACGCGGATACCGGCAATGTCTTGGGCTGTGCGGTGGCCGCCGATTTGACCGTGACCTTTATCGGGCTGAAACGCGGCTTGTTGACCGGTTTTGCGGCCGACTATTGCGGCGAAGTCGTGTGCGATAGCCTGGCCTTGCCCGACGAGGTGTTGGCGGCTGCCGGTTCGATTTACCGACTGACCAAAATTCCGCCGCCGCCTCGCCCGCGCGTCGCGCATAAAGGCCACTGCGGCCATGTATTGGCGGTTGGCGGCAATCTGGGTTATAGCGGCGCGATTCGATTGGCCGGCGAAGCCGCGTTACGCACTGGTGCCGGCTTAGTCAGCATCGCGACGCGAGCCGTGCATAGCGCCGTCCTGAATCTTGGCCGGCCGGAATTGATGTGCCACGGCGTCGAATCCTCCGCAGATTTGGCAAGTCTGTTGGACAAGGCCAGCGTCGTCGTTGTTGGTCCGGGTTTGGGGCAAGACGCCTGGGCACGGACGATGTTCGCGGCGGTACTGGCGTCCGGCAAGCCCTGCGTGGTGGATGCCGATGCCTTGAACCTGTTGGCGTCGAGATCCGAACGCCGCGATCATTGGATTTTAACCCCACATCCCGGCGAAGCCGCTCGTTTGTTGGGTTCGACGACCGCCCAAGTCGGTGCCGACCGGTTTGCGGCGTTAGTGAGCTTGCAACAGCGCTACGGCGGTGTTTGCGTACTGAAAGGCGCGGGTAGTCTGGTTGGCGATGGCGAGCGCATCTACGTGTCGTCCACCGGCAATCCCGGCATGGCTAGCGGCGGCATGGGCGATGTCCTCGCCGGACTGTTGGGAGGATTACTGGCGCAGGGCTGGTCGGCGCCGGAAGCGGCCAGACTGGGTGTTTACGTACACGGCGAAGCCGCCGACCGCCTGGCCTTGCGTCACGGCGAGCGCGGCTTGTTGGCCGGCGATTTGCCAGCGGAAATCAGAGAGTTACTCAATTGATCGAAATCGAATTGACCGACGCTTCGGAAACCGAGGCCTTCGGCGCGGCGTTGTGGCAAGCAATGCCGGACAAATGCCTGATGTTTTTGAACGGCGATCTGGGGGCGGGCAAAACCACGCTGATCCGCGGCGCGTTGCGCGCGGCCGGCTATGGCGGAACCGTCAAAAGTCCGACTTTCAGTTTGGTCGAGGAATACCGCTTAAACGGCCGCGCCTTGTTTCATTTTGATTTGTATCGGCTGAAAGATCCCGAGGAATTGGAATGGATAGGGATGGCCGACTATCTGGGCGAGCGGGCTTGGTGTTGTATCGAATGGCCGGAGATGGGGATGGGACAACTGCCGGCGGCCGACCTGGAATTGACCCTGAATTACGTTGGCGAGCATCGTGTGGTTCAAATCAATCACTTACGTGGCGATTGGGAAAATTCGATAAAACTACACTGGAAAAACAAAGACCTATTGCTATAATCTCAACGGAATTGTCACTTTTGGGCTAACGGCTATGCAGCGAATGTCTCGAATTTTCTGGGCGGTGGTCTTGTCTACCGCCGCTCATGCCGTTTTGGCGGCTCAGGCCGAACTGGCCGGTATCCAGTACGGAGCCGCGTCGCAAGTGTCGTTCGCGTTGCCGGGTCCGGTCAAACACCACGCATTCGTGTTGAAAAGTCCTAGCCGTTTGGTCGTCGATTTCGTCGACGCCAAATTCGCCGCGCCACCCGCGCAGCCGCCCGCCGATCATCCCTTGTTTCTGAATGTCCGTAGCGGCATGCACAACGGCAACGATGTGCGAGTCGTCGTCGAACTCAAAAGCGACGCCGATGCCAAGGCCGCGCTGTCCGGTAACGCCTTGCAAATTCAATTAACGCCCAAGGACGAGCCGGTAGCGGCACTGAAACCGCTGGTTAAGCCGGAAGTCGCTAAGTTGGAAAAAGCCGCGCTTGCCCAAGAGCCGGTTGCGAAGCCGGAGTTAAAGCCGGCGGTATTGAAATCCGCCCTTAAGGCCAAGGGCCGGGACATTGTCGTCGCCATCGACGCCGGTCACGGCGGTAAGGACGTAGGCGCTCAGGGTAACAACGGCACGCAAGAAAAAGACGTGGTACTGGCTATCGCCAAACGATTGGCGGCTTCCATCAATCGCCAACCGGGCATGAAAGCCGTGATGATTCGGAACGGCGACTATTTCGTCAAGCTACGCGAGCGGGTGCGCATCGCCCAAGACGCCAAGGCGGATTTGTTCGTGTCCATTCATGCCGATGCGTTCGACGATCCGTCCGCCCATGGCGCTTCGGTCTATACCCTGTCGAATAACGGTGCGTCCAGCGCGGTGGCCCGGTTTTTGGCGGACAGCGAAAACGCGGCGGATAAAGTTGGGGGCGGCGACGGTCGCGATGAGGCCTTGGCTTCGGTATTGATGGATCTCTCGCAAAAGGCGGCCAAGGATGCCAGCCTGCACATCGGCAACAAGGTTCTGAAAAACGTCAAGTCGGTGGGACATTTACATCGCAGCAACGTCCAAAAAGCCGGTTTCGTTGTGTTGAAGTCGCCGATTCCGTCGATTTTGGTGGAAACGGCGTTTATTTCCAACCCGGACGAAGAGCGCCGACTGAACAGCGCCGGCTATCAGCAACAGATGGCCTCGGCAGTGTTCGGCGGCATCATGGCGCATTTCCGGCAATACGCGCCGGCCGGCACGCTGATGGCGCAGTTGTATAAAGCCGGCGGCGGCAGCCGTCTGGCCGCGATCGAAAAAACCGAGCCGGTGGCGGCCGTCAAAACGGAGCCGACGCCGTCGGCAGTTAGCGAAACCGTTGTGGTCGCGGCGCCGTCGGCCAACCAACACGTGATCGGGCGCGGTGAGACTTTATCGGAAATCGCCCAACAATACGGCGTTTCGATGCGGGCGATCCGCGATGCCAACGCAATGAACGACGGCAATCTGCGTGCCGGCCAAGTCATACAAATCCCTCGCAGCAGCTGATTTTTACCGGGTGGTCGCGTCCAAGCGCTTTGACTTTTCCGCCGGTTGCGCTGTAAATTGGCAGGTTTTTTACAACCAAGCCTGGAGCTCGATATGACTCAACTGCCCAACTGTCCCCAATGCCAATCGGAGTTCACCTACGAAGACGGCGAAAGTTATGTTTGTCCCGAGTGCGGACACGAATGGGCGAAGCAAGCCAACACCGACGCCGGCGAAGCGGCCAAGGTCGTGACCGATGCCTACGGCAACGTGCTTCAGGACGGCGACAGCGTGACCGTGATTAAGGATCTGAAAGTCAAGGGTTCGTCGGCTGTCGTCAAGGTCGGGACCAAAGTTAGGAACATCCGTTTGGTGGACGGAGACCACGATATCGACTGCAAGATCGACGGTATCGGCGCGATGGGTTTGAAGTCGGAATTCGTTAAAAAGGCTTGAACAAACGCCGCCGGCCGGACGGCCGACCACTAAAGCCGAGCGACGGTTTTTTGCAACGTTGCTGTCATAAACGCTGGATAGAATCGGGGCTTTTCCATCCCATGATTCGAGACATCCTTCATGCGTTTAACATCCACCCTGTTTTGCTCCGGGATGCTGTTGGCCAATGCGGCTATAGCGACACCGGTTTTCGTCAACGGATTGACCATTTCCGGCGCGACCGGCGACAGTTTCGGCACGTCGGTCAACGACGGCCGGGTCGGCTTTTTCTCCGACATTTATTACGATCCCAACCGTAACGAGTGGTGGGGCTTGTCCGACCGCGGTCCCGGCGGCGGTTCGTTGAATTACGAGACCCGCGTGCAACGCTTCAGTTTGGACATCGATAGCCAAACCGGCGCGATTTCCAATTTCACGCTGCTGCAAACGCTGAAGTTTTCCAAGTCCGGCGCGGCCCTGAACGGCATTGCCCCCAATCCGACCGGAACCTTGGGTAACGCCTTCGATCCGGAAGGTGTGGTGGTCAATCCGCGCAGCGGTAATTTGCTGGTGTCCGACGAATACGGTCCGTCCTTGTACGAAATCGACCGCAACACCGGCGCCGTGGTGAAAACTTATGCGACGCCGGCGAATCTGGTGCCGCGTAACAGCGTCAGCGGTACGGCCAATTACGCGGCCGACACCGGTAACGATGCCGGCAAGCGCACCAACCGCGGTTTCGAAGGCTTGGCGATCAGTCCGGACGGCAAATACGCCTACGCGATCCTGCAAAGCGCGATGCTGGATGAAGGGGCCGGTAGCGGCAAAATTAACCGCATTGTCAAGTTCGATACCGAAACCGGCGCCGCCGTGGCGCAGTATGCCTACGAAATGAAGCGTTCCGGCCAAGGCCAGGGCGTATCGGCGTTGGTGGCGATCAACGACCACGAGTTTTTCGTGTTGGAGCGCAACAATCGCGGCGTCGGCGTCGGCGCCGACTTGGCGACCGCCGATAAGGAAGTCTATAAGATCGATCTGGCCGGGGCGACCGATGTCAGCAACATCGATCTGGACTCCGGTGCGAGCTATACCAAAGTGAGCAAGTCCGCGCAAATTATCGACCTGGACGCCAACACGCTGGCGGCGTTGGGCAATAAGTCGCCGGAGAAATGGGAAGGACTGGCAATAGGACCTAAATTGGCCGACGGCAGTTATCTAATGTTGGCCGGCACCGACAACGACTACAGCGTCACCCAAAACGGTAGCGGCCAGCAATTCGACGTGTACTTTCGGTTTAGCGATACCGATCCTTATGCCGGCTCGATTCAATGCCCGCTGGGCGAAACCAGCGGTTGTGCGTGGACTTCAAATGGTAGTGCCGCCAGTCTGACCGACGAATACAGCCTGCTGCCGGGCGTGCTGCACGCCTACAAGGCTTCGGCCGCCGATTTGGCCGGCTACGTCGCGCCGGTACCGCTACCGGCGGCGTTTTGGATGTTCGGTTCCGTTCTGCTGGGCTGGGTCGCTTATCGCGGGAAAGGCCGCGACTGAGCCGGCCGGATTGGCGACTGAGATGGCCGTAGCTTTAGTCGCTCGGTCGCCTTGCACCAATGATCGTCAAATGGTTTTCGGTCTGGAGAACGAAAAAAATGCTTGTAGCGGCTTCAGCCGCGATCGACGGCTTTCGAAGTAAGGAAATGCTTGAAAACCGGCTGGTGTGACGCACGAGCCGGCATTTTTCCGCGTGGCGGGCGCTTTAACTGGCGGCGCCGGCCGCGGTGGCCTCCGGAACCTCGATCAGGCTGCCGGTTTTGACGTCGTAAACGTATCCATACACCGGAATGTTACCCGGAACCAATGGATGGGCCTTGATGCGCTTGACGTCTTCCAACACGCTGTCCGCTTGATTCTTAATGGTCAGCCAATTGATGAATTTGCCGTCGGTGGAACCTGGACCCGCGCCGTGATCGTGCCAGCCGGACGCGTCGACGCTGGCGGTTTCCAGGCTGCTGGCCAGCAAATCGCTCATGATTTCGTTGGTGAAGGTTTCCATGCCGCAATCGGTATGGTGAATCACAAACCACTCTTTCGTGCCCAGCAATTTATAAGAAATCACTAGCGAGCGAATTGCGTCGTCGCTGGCGCGGCCGCCGGCGTTACGGATGACGTGGGCGTCGCCCTCGGACAGACCGGCGTATTTGGCAGGGTCTAGGCGGGCGTCCATGCAGGTCAGAATGGCGAATTGGCGGGCGGGCGGCATCGCCAGATCGCCTTTGTTGAATTCGGCGACATAGCCGCGATTGGCTAGGAGTACTTCGTTAAGAATTTTGCTCATAATTACCTCGGTGGGGTGGGGTGGAAAAGACGTCTGGTTTAAGACAGCAAAACCAGACGATGTAACGACTATCTCCGGGGCGCATTCTATCGACCTTGCTCTCTGGTTTAAAGAGGCGAATTGGTTTATAAATCTTAAACCACAGGTTTATAAATAGGTGCCATGGATAAGTTTAACAACATGCGGGTGTTTTGCCGGATCGTCGAGCTCGGCACCTTCTCGGCGGTTGCTCGAGAATTGAAGTGCTCGACGATGATGGTCAGCAAATATATGGCCCAGCTCGAAGCGTCGTTAGGCGTGGTTCTGTTGAACCGCACCACGCGTAGCTTGAGTTTGACCAGTGCCGGCGAGGCTTACTACCATCGCAGCCGGCAGTTGCTGGAGGACTTGGCCGATTTGGAAGCCGCTACCGGTCAGATGGGCGAGCGTATCAAGGGCCACATCAAGGTCAGTGCGCCGATCGATTTCGGCGGCATGTACATGGTACCGGTCATCGAACGCTTTTTGCTGACCTATCCGGAAATCAAGATATTGATGACCTTGGACAACAAACCGCCTAATTTGCGCATCGGCAATTTCGACATTTCGCTGTTGGTCACCGATACCCTGGACCCCGGCGTAGTGGCGCGCAAGATCGCAGAAACCGAACTATGCACCTATGCGTCTCCCGCCTATTTGACCGAACAAGGCACGCCGCAACATATAGAGGATTTGAGCGACCACCGCTGCCTGCATTACGTCGATACACCGCACGGCGATTATTGGTTGTTTAACGTCGCCGGCGAATTGCAGCGGATTAAAGTGGATTGGTTGCTGGCCTCCAACAACGGCCGGGCGCTCTGCCAAGCCGCCGCGTTGGGCATGGGCATCGTGCGGGCGCCGCGCCTGTCGGCCGCGCCGCATTTGCAAAATGGCGAGTTGGTCGAAATTCTCAAGGATTACCAGCGCCCAGCGCTGGCGGTCTACGCCACCTATTTGCAACGCCGATTTTATCCGGCCAAACTCACCGCCTTCGTCGAATTTCTGCTGGACTATTTCGGCAAGTGACGCGAGAGGCAAGAGACGATTCGGATGGACCCAAGTTGGCCGCCGAGTCGCGATTGCGGGTCAAACACAGGTTTCACTGATCATCCTCGAGAGCTGAATGTCGACTTGCTCCGTCATGCCCGTAACGGTAAACATCGATTTGCCTGATAACCTTTGCCAAATCCGCCAAACCTGGAATCGTAGTCTACCGGCGGATTGCCTTTAGTTGAAACCGATTTGCTTGGTTTCAGTCTGTTGCTCAAGCTTATGACTGGCGTAAATTGCTTGTGCTTCCGCGTCGTTATCCAGCGGATACACGCCTATCGCCCGGCCGGCGGCGGCTTTTGCTCCCTTGGATTCACGCAATAGAGTCCAGAGGGAGCCGATTTTGGCGGTATTGGTTTACTGACGCCATTGCGCGAGCAGCGCGAGCTGTTGTTCGAGCGTCGGCAGGCCGGGTCTGGCGCCCAAGCGTGTGCAGCACAAGGCGCCTGCCGCGCTGGCGTAGCGCAACAGGGTTTGCCATTCCAGGCCGGCGGCCAGACCGGCGGCGAAGGCGCCGTGAAACGCATCGCCGGCGCCGGTGCTGTCCACCGCCAGCACCGGCGGCGCTTCCAACGCGCCGGTTTCCGTGCCGCGCCGCCAGATCAAACCGCGCGCGCCGAGCGTGATGACGGCAACAGGCGCCAGTTCGGCGAATTTGACGAGCGCCGCCTGTTCGTCGCCGGCATATTGCACGGCCATTTTTTCCGAGCAAATCGCGTAATCGACTTTGTCCAGCAAGGCCAAGGTGCCGGCGTGCAGCGAGCCGCCGTCCAGCACGCTGCCGGTCTTGTCGTCCGCCGCCGCCAGCGCGGTCAGCGAGAGTCCCGGTTCGTGACCGTCGCAAAGCAGGACTTTGGCTTCCCGGCCGGTGAAGCTTAATCGCTCGGCCGGCAAGGCTTCGGTCCCGCCTTTGTAATTGATGAGGGCCCGTTGGCCGTTGGGCTTGACCAGTACCGCCGATAGCGGCGTCGGCGAATCGCCGCGCACCACCCATTGCGTACCGACCCCGGTCGCCAGCAATTCCCGCAAGTGGCTGTCGCCGTAGACGTCGTTGCCCAAATAGCCGCAGAAGCCGGCGCTAGCGCCCAATCGGGCGACCGCCACCGCCGCGTTGGCGGCCGGTCCGCCGCCGCAGCCAAGCAAGTCGTCGGCGACGGTCTTTTCGTCGGGACCGGGATGGTGCGAAATCGCGAATACCAGGTCGTAACTGGCGTGACCTATGCAAAGTACATCCAAGCGTTGGGCGTTCGTTGTCATCGGCGGATTGTGTTCGTGGTTAAATGAGCGATTATACCTTCCGAACCGACCGGAAAAGTCCGGCGATGCCTTGAGACGCAGGCGGGCAGATGATTTAATGTCGTCCGTTTTTCCGGTCGCGTCGCGGCCGGTATGTTCGCCGGCCGGCCGGTTTATCCCGTTACCTTTACCAAAACCTTGAATATCAAAGCCGTTTTAGTGTCCCTTTCCTTATTCGTTTTGTCGGAGTCCGTCTTGAGCGCTGAACCCAACCCAAGTCCCGTGGAAGAGCGAGTGCAAGCGCTATTGGCGCAAATGACGTTGGAAGAAAAAGTCGGCCAAATGACCCAGATCGACTTCAGCGTGGTGTCGGTCGCCAATGGTCAGGATGCCGAGAATCCGGTCGATCAAGCCAAATTGGACGACGCCATCTTTAATCATCACGTCGGTTCGATTCTGAATACGCCGACCACGCCGAACAACCGTGCCCAGCCTATCGAAAAATGGCGGAACATCACCCAACGCATTCGGGACACCGCCGCGCGGTCGCGCTTGAAAATTCCGGTGATTTACGGCATCGACGCGATCCACGGCGCCACCTATACCCAAAACTCGGTCTTGTTTCCGCAGGCGATCAGCATGGCGGCGACCTTCAATCCCGAATTGTCGTTCAAGGAAGGCGAAATCGTCGCCCGCGAGGTCAAAGCTTCCGGTTTGGACTGGAATTTCTCGCCGGTGATGGACATTGGCCGACAGCCGCTGTGGCCGCGCTTGTGGGAAACCTACGGCGAGGACGTGCATCTGGCGCAAACCTTGGGCGGCGCGTTCATTAAAGGCCACCAGGGCGAGGATATGGCCGCCGCCGACAAGGCGCCGACCTGTCTAAAGCATTACGTCGGCTACAGCTATCCGTTGAACGGCAAGGATCGCACGCCGGCCTGGATCGGCGAACGGGCCTTGCGCGAATGGTTTTTACCCGGATTCGAAGCCGGCGTATTGGCCGGCGCGCCGAGCGTGATGATTAACTCGGCCGAAGTCGATGGCATACCCGGCCACGCCAATTATCATTATCTGACCGAGATCCTGCGCGGCGAACTGGGTTTCAAAGGCTTCACGGTGTCGGACTGGGAAGACATCATCCGTCTGCACACCCGCGACAAACTGGCGGCCAGCCCGCGCGAGGCGGTGAAGATGGCGGTGATGGCCGGCGTGGATATGAGCATGGTGCCGTTCAATTTCAGCTTTTACGATTTATTGCTGGATTTAGCCAAAAGCGGCGAAGTGCCGGTCAGCCGTATCGACGAGGCGGTGGCGCGCATTCTGCGCGTCAAATTCCAAACCGGTCTGTTCGAGCGTACCGAGCCGGCGTTGCCGGTGGCCGGCTATTTCGCAACCGCCGAGGCGGTTGAGGTCAATCGACAAGCGGCGCGGGAAGCCATTGTCTTGGCGAAAAACGACAACCGCATGCTGCCGCTGTCCAAAACAGCCAGTATTTTGGTGACCGGTCCGACCGCCAATCTGCTCAGTGTGATGAACGGCGGTTGGACGATTACCTGGCAAGGCGCATCCGAGGAACTGTATCCGAAACAGTATCCGACGTTGTTGCAGGCGATTCAGCGTAAAACCAGCGGCCAAGTCACCTTTGTCGGCGGTCAGCGTTTCAGCGATGAAATCAACATTGAACAGGCGGTTAACGAAGCCCGCAAACACGACGTGGTGGTGTTGGCGCTGGGCGAAAAAACCTATACCGAAACCGAGGGTAATATTGACTCGTTGGCGCTGGACCCGGTGCAACTGCAGTTGGCTAGGGCGATCTTCGAAATCGGCAAGCCGGTGGTGTTGGTGACTTTCGGCGGCCGGCCGCGCATCATCACCGAAATCGCCGACAAGGCGAGGGCGGTGGTATTGGGCTTTTTGCCCGGTATGGAAGGCGGCGCGGCGCTGGCCGACATTTTGTTCGGCGATGTCAACCCGAGCGGCAAACTGCCGATTTCCTACCCGCGCGTGGTCAACGACATCACGCCCTACGACCATAAACCCATCGAAGCTTACGAGACCAATCAATATCGGCCCTTGTATCCGTTCGGCCACGGCTTGAGTTACACCCATTTCGAAACCAGTGGATTGTTGGTGAAACCGGCGCAAATCAAAGCCGGCGACAGCGTGGAAGTTAGCGTCAGGGTTAAAAATACCGGCACGCGGACCGGCAAGGAAACCGTGCTGGTTTACTTGAACGACATAGCGGCTTCGGTATCGCGCCCGGTCAAGCAGCTAAAAGCCTTCGAGAAAGTCGAGTTGCAGCCCGGCGAGCAAAAGACCTTGCATTTTACGTTGACCGCTCAGGCCATGTCCTTCATCGGATTGAATATGCGGCGTGTCGTCGAACCGGGCGATTTCAAGGTGATGGTCGGTGACGAATCCGTGCCGTTCAGTGTCTTGCCGAATTAAGCGGAGAGTGCCATGACCGACGCGCCGAAAGCCGCCAACCCGCATCTGGGTTCGCTGACGATCCTGACTTCGCTGTTTTTCATCTGGGGTTTCATCACCTGCCTGAACGACATTCTGATTCCGCATTTGAAGGCGGTGTTCACGTTGAACTACTTCCAGGCGATGCTGATTCAGTTTTGCTTTTTCGCGGCCTACTTCGTGATGTCGGTGCCGAGCGGCCTGTTGGTCGAAAAGCTCGGTTACCAACGCGGTATCGTTATCGGCTTGGCTGTGGCGGGCTGCGGTTGTCTGTTGTTTTATCCGGCGGCCTGGCTGCGCCTGTATCCACTGTTTTTGACCGCGTTTTTCGTGTTGGCTTCAGGAATTACCTTGTTGCAGGTCGCCGCCAACCCTTACGTCACGGTGCTTGGGCCACCGGAAACCGCATCGAGTCGCTTGACCTTGACTCAGGCCTTC
The DNA here is from genome assembly GCF_050154735.1 of Methylomonas stagni. Classification (NCBI taxonomy): domain Bacteria; kingdom Pseudomonadati; phylum Pseudomonadota; class Gammaproteobacteria; order Methylococcales; family Methylococcaceae; genus Methylomonas; species Methylomonas stagni. Next base: position 528,975 of record NZ_CP189557.1, read on the forward strand.
AATTCGCTGGGCACCACGCTGGCGCCGTTTTTCGGGTCCTGGTTGATATTGGCGACGGCGGTGAAAAGCGCCGAGCAGATTCAAGGTTTGAGCGCGGAGGACTTGGCGGCCAATCAGGCCGTCGAAGCGGCGGCGGTACAGCATCCGTATTTGCTGTTGGCGACGGTGCTGTTTTTACTGGCGGTCGTGTTTGCGCTGCTGAAACTGCCGGCCGTCGGAGCCGAAGCGTCGTCAGCCGATGGCGTAGGCGGCGACAGCCGGGCCAGCGCCTGGTGTTACCCACATCTGGTGCTGGGTGCGCTGGCGATTTTTGTTTACGTCGGCGGCGAAGTGTCTATCGGCAGCTTCTTGGTGAGTTTTCTGAGCCAGCCGGACATCGGCGGCTTCACCGAAGCCGAAGCCGGTCGCTATGTGTCGTTTTATTGGGGCGGGGCGATGGTCGGCCGCTTCGTCGGCGCGGCGGCGATGCGTTCATTGGCGCCCGGCGGCGTGCTGGCGTTCAACGCCTTGAGCGCGGCGGGTTTGGTGGCCGCGACGATGTTGATCGGCGGCGGCTGGGCGATGTGGACGATCTTAGCGGTCGGCTTGTTTAACTCCATCATGTTTCCGACCATATTTTCGCTGGCCTTGACCGGCTTGGGCAAACATACCGGGCAAGGCTCCGGGATACTCTGCGCCGCGATTGTCGGCGGCGCGATTTTACCGGTGTTGCAAGGCGCGTTGGCGGATCGCTGGGGGATACAACATGCGTTTATCGTCCCACTGCTGTGCTATCTGTACATCGCCTATTACGGCTGGCGGTGCCGCGCGCTGCAAGTTGCTTAATGTCTTGGCGCCTCAGCCTTTCAGGAACTTGGCGCGAGTCGGCGAATGGATGATTAACTCCGGTATCGCCGATAGCGGCAGTTCGCCGTCGGTTGCCCCCAGTTTCACGGCTTCCTTGGGCATGCCGTAGACCACGCAACTGGCCTCGTCCTGTGCGACGGTCAAGGCGCCGGTGTCGTGCAATTCCTTCATCCCGTGGGCGCCGTCGTCGCCCATGCCGGTCATGATGATGCCCAACGCGTTTCGGCCGGCCGCCTGGGCCGCCGAGCGGAATAGCACGTCGACCGACGGCCGATGCCGACTGACCAACGGGCCGTCCTTGATTTCCACCCGATATTGGGCGCCGCTACGCCTCAGCAACATATGCTTGCCGCCCGGCGCGATCAGCGCCAAGCCAGGAATAACCCGGTCGTCTTGCTCGGCTTCCTTGACGTTGATTTGACACAAACTATCCAGGCGCTTGGCGAACGCGGCGGTAAAGGCTTCGGGCATGTGTTGCACGACGACGATGCCCGGCGTGGTGCGCGGCAGTCGGGTCAATACGTATTCCAGGGCCTGAGTGCCGCCGGTCGAAGTGCCGATCGCCACGACCCGGTCGGTGGTTTCGCCTATCGTCGTCGCGGTCGAGGGCGCGATCACCGAGTCGGCGTTCAATTTCGGGTTGACGGTCAACGTGGCTTTCGGGCCGGCCGGTGCGGTCTTTTTGACGCGGGCACGGGCGGCGCCGCGGATTGCGTCGGCAACCTGGCTTTGGGCTTCCTGCAAAAAGCCCTTCAAGTTGACGGTAGGCTTGGTAATGATATCGACCGCGCCGGCACTCATGGCCTGCATCGTCACTTCGGCGCCGCGCGCGGTCAACGTCGAGCAAATGACCACCGGCGTCGGCCGTTCGCTCATCAGTTTGCGTAGAAAGGTGATGCCGTCCATCCTCGGCATTTCGATATCCAACACGATCACGTCCGGCCAATCTTTTTCCATCTTGGCTTGCGCGAAGATCGGGTCCGGCGCCGAACCGATGACCTTGAAACCGGGAATGTCGGCCAGTAGCGCGGTTAATACCTGTCTGACGACCGCCGAGTCGTCCACGATGAAGATTTTGATGTCCGTCATAGTAATCGTCCTGCCGAGGGTGGCTACCAGAAATCGATGTCGCCGGTAGTGCGTTTGGTTTCGTCCAAGGTTTTTTTCCAGAACCGACGTTCGTCCTGAACCACCGCCAGCTCCAGGCCGTGGCCGATTTTTTTGATATACACCGAAAAATCGCTGCCCATGAAATGCACGTTGCGACCGTAGTCGCCGCCCAGGCAGGCGCTGACGATCGGTATGTTTTCGTTTTTTAAAAATTCGCGAACGAATTGAACGTTGACGTCGCCGACCGTCGGCCGATTCCAACTGTCTTCGCGAAGTTTCAGAACGTTGCCGCCGCCGAAACATTTGGCTTTCAGTTGCGAGCGGTCGGCGCCTTTTTTCATCATGTCGTTGATCAACAATTCCATCGAATAAATGCCATAGCGGCCGTAATCGGACTGAATAATAGGCGTATTTGCCGCTTGTTGTTTGTAAGCCAGCAGAAAATGGTTCATCCCGAACACGCCGTTGACCGAATCGTAAAGGCAGACCGCGACGCAAGAGCCCAGCAGCGTCGATATCACTTCCGGCTTGCGGGATACGTAATGCTCCCCCGGATCGATGATTATGCGTTGGGTATTGCGGTAAGGGGTGGCTCTCATGACAGTCGGTAGATCGAGGGTACGACGGTTTGCAGGCGTTGCGTGACCGAGTGCAGGCTTTCCGAGTGGCTGACGACGAAGTAGCCGTGCGGTTGCAGCGCGGGCAACAGATTTTCGACGACGCGTTTTTTGGTATCCGGATCGAAATAGATCAACACGTTGCGCAGAAAGATCGCGTCGAATTTACCGAGATGGCCGGGCAAGGGCTGGGTCAGGTTGATTTGCTCGAATTTGACGCGTTCGCGCAGCTCGGCGTTGACCCGGAAATGGCCGGCTTGGCTGCGGACGCCCTTCAGGCAATATTTTTCCATCAGACGGCGCTCCAATTGTTCGATTCTGTCCAGTGGATATATGCCGGCTCTGGCGACCTCCAGTACTCTGGTACTGAGGTCGGAACCCAGGACTTCCCAGGCTCGATTGCGGCCTTTGTCGGCCAGCACCATCGCCAGCGAATACGCCTCCTCGCCGCTGGAGCAAGCCGCGCTCCAGATTTTGAGCGGCTGAGTCGGCCAGGCGGGGAGCATCTTGTCGCGCAGGAACTCGAAATGGCTGGGTTCCCGGAAAAAATAGGTTTCGTTGGTGGTCAACGCGTTGACCAGTATCTGGAACTCGTCCGGGTGTTCGGGATCGGTCGCTAGGCGGAAATAGGCGCCGTAGTTGTCGAGGCCGTAAAAGTTCAGACGTTTAGCCAAGCGGCTGGCGACCATGACGCGTTTTTCCGGGAGTAGCGCGATGCCGGCGTGTTCTTGCAGCAAGCGGCGAAACCGCTCGAACTCTTCCGGCGTGATGGGCGAAATGCTGATAACTGGGTCCTCCACAAACCGAATAACGGGCCGCCGTTAAGTTGAATGATGCCATAAAACCCACTAAGATCAATCGTAGTCATTTTATTCAATTCCGGAACCACTATGCCAACCCCAGCCGGTCTATCGACAGCCGAACTTTCCGATGCCACCAGTTTCCGTCTATTGCCGATCGGTTTGAGCGTGCTCAGCAGCTCGGCCGTCGTCCTACTCGGGAATTTTAGTCCACTTTCGTGGGCGCTGGCCGCCGGTCTGGTTCTCGGCGGGTTTGTGGTCGGCCAATATTTGGCGGTGCGCTTGCGCGAGCGGGTTCAGCGTTGCGCGCAATTCTGGCAAGGCGACGAAGACGATAAAGTCAACGATTTAAAGATTTACGTCGGCGAATTGGAACGCTTGTTCCTGCAAGTCGTGCCGATAGTACTGAGGCAAGTTCAGACCTCCCGCACCCACACCGAACGGGAAATCACCGTGTTGACCGATCGCTTCGCGGCGATGGCGGGCAACCTGGAACAGTTGATTGCCGGCACCGGCCAAAACTCAGGCGGACGTAGCGTGGATTCGCTATTCAACGAGAGCCGCGGCGCGCTATCGGCTGTGCTGGCGGCCTTGGGCCAAATTCAGGAAGTCGAGCATACCGTCGTCGACGAAGTTCGAAAATTGTCGTCGCACACCCGCCAGTTGGACTCGATGGCCAAGGAGGTCCGCAAAGTGGCCGAGCAAATTAATTTGTTGGCGCTGAACGCGGCGATCGAGGCTGCCCGCGCCGGCGAAAATGGGCGCGGATTCGCCGTGGTTGCCGACGAAGTCCGAAAGCTGGCCGGATTTTCGTCGTCAACCGGCGAAAAAATCAGTCAGGCCATCGGCGATATCAATCGGGCGATGGAGTCGACGTTGAAATTGTCGGAAGCTTCCGGCAGCAATGACGACAGAACCATCCGCGACGCGGAACAGTCGATACGTTCCGCGCTGGACGACTTGCAGCGCGCGCTGGATGCTTCCAAGAGCGAAGGCAATCTGTTGCGAGGTCATAGCGCCCAAATTCGCGACGAGATTTTCTCGGTACTTATCGCTTTCCAATTTCAAGATCGGGTCAGCCAAATGCTCAGCCATGTCGAGCACAATCTCGAAGGCCTGCAAAATGCGGTCGAAACCCGTCACGACAGTAGCGACTGGCATGCCGGCAGCCTTGATGTCGCGCAAATTCTTTCCAGGATGGAGCTAAGCTATACGATGCCGGAAGAGCTGATCAATCATACTTCAGGCGCGGCTGTCGAGAGTGCCGGGCCGGCGGACGACGGCGATATCACGTTTTTCTGATCCAAGACAAAATCGTCGGCGGCTTCGGCGATTACGATAACTTTGTGGCCGGTTCCGGTCGGTAGTGAGGGGCGTTTCGTGAGCATCCGGGAAATAACGGTGGATGGCGGCCGAGTGGAGCTCGCCGCGCAGGCTGAGTTGACGATCTATCAAGTCCGCGATGCGCGCGGGCAATTGGCGGCCTATCTGGATGTCGCCAGCGAATTGCAGATCGATCTATCCGCCGTTCGCGAGTTCGACGGCGCCGGCGTGCAGTTGTTGATGTACATGAAACAAGAGTGCGCGCGCCGGGATGTCGCAATGCGGCTGATCGGCCATAGTCAGGCCGTCGTCGATGTCTTCGAATTGTTGAACCTGGGCGAGCATTTCGGCGATCCGATGGTGTTAACCGCAAGTGGGAATGAATCATGAGCGATTTCGATGCCGCATTAAACATTTTTGCTCAGGAAGCCGGCGAGTTGCTGAACGACATGGAAGACGCGTTGCTGGCGCTGGAGTCGGCGCCTGGCGATGCCGAAATCGTGAACCGCTTGTTTCGAGCCATGCATACCATCAAGGGTTCGTCGGGGCTGTTCGGATTCGATCCGATCGTTGCTTTCACGCACGAAGCGGAAACGGTGCTTGACGGCGTCCGCCAGGGCGAGCGGCCGATCGACGCCGAATTGATTTCCGTGTTGTTGGACAGCAAGGATCATGTTGCCCAGCTGGTTGAACATTGTCTGGCGGCGCCGGAAACGGCGTTGCCGGAGGATTTGGTGGCACGCGGGCGCTTGCTGATCGGCCGTTTGGGCGGACGGTGCGAAGGTGCGGTTAGCCCGGCGCCGGAAGCTTCGGTATTGACCAGTGAAGCCGGCGGACCGATTTCAGCGGACGACCACTGGCTCATTTCGTTGGCATTCGGCGAGAATGCGTTTCGCAACGGCATGGACCCCTTGTCGTTCATTCGCTATTTGACCACGCTGGGCGAGATTCGCCAGATATTGACGCTGGCGCCGACGATGCCGGCCGGCGATTCGATGGACCCCGAAAGCTGTTATCTGCATTTCAAGATCGCTTTGCAAAGCGAGGCGAACAAGCAAACCATCGAATCGGTTTTCGAATTTATCGTCGACGACTGCGACATCAAAATTTTGCCGCCGAAGGCCAAGCTCAGCGACTACTTGGGGTTATTGGACAATTTGGAGCCGTCGCAGTGGCAAAAGCTCGGCGATATGTTGGTCGAAATCGGCGCCCTGACGCGCGGCGAAATCGACTCCGCGTTGCGAGAACAGGATGCCGCCCGATGCGCCGGAGCCGGCAAGCCGATTGGTGAAATCCTGGTGGAAAGACAGGTGGTACAGCAACCCATCGTCGAGCATGCCTTGCTGAAACAGGAGCAGACCAAGCAAAAGTTGGCCGCCGAAGCCAATTACATCCGCGTCGATGCCGGCAAACTGGGCCATCTGATCGATCTAGTCGGCGAATTGGTGATCTCCAGCGCGGCGATGAATTTAATCGTCGAGCGCCATGGTCTCGGCGATGCCGGAGATGTCGCGGCCGGCATGAACGCGTTGGTCGGATCGATACGCGATACCGCGTTGGAGCTGAGGATGGTGCAGATCGGCGAAACTTTTTCGCGGTTTCGGCGCGTGGTCCGGGATGTTGGCAAGGAGTTGCGCAAGGATATCGAGCTTTATATCAGCGGCGGCGAAACCGAATTGGATAAAGCCATGGTCGAAAAGATCAACGACCCGCTGACGCATTTGGTCAGAAACGCGCTCGATCACGGCATCGAACCCCCGGAGCAGCGCTTGGCGGCCGGCAAGCCGGCCCAGGGTAGCGTGCATCTGAACGCGTTTCATCAGTCCGGCCACATTGTCATTCAGGTTTCCGATGACGGCGCCGGCTTGAATGCCGACAAAATTGTCGCCAAGGCGATTGCCGCCGGTTTGATCAAGGCCGATCATAGTTTGAGTCGCCAGGAAATTTACGGTCTGATTTTCGCGGCCGGTCTCAGCACCAAGGAACAAGCGACCAGCCTGTCCGGGCGCGGCGTCGGCATGGATGTGGTCAAGAAAAACATCGAAGCGCTACGCGGTAGCGTCGCGATCGACAGCGTCGAAGGCCAAGGCACGACGATCAGGATCGAGCTGCCGCTGACGCTGGCGATCATCGACGGATTCATGGTTGGCTGCGACCGCGAGCGTTACATCATTCCGCTCAATCTGGTCGACGAATGTCTGGAGATGGGTGATAAGGAATGCAACATCGACGAGGTCGAGCACTATATCAATCTGCGCGGTCAGGTGTTGCCTTACCTGCGCTTGAGCGAATATTTCCAGCAACCCAGAACCGAAACCGGCGAGGGACGCCGGGAAAGCATGGTGGTGGTGAAATCCGGTCGCGGCAAGGCCGGTTTCGTCGTCGACGAATTGCATGGCGAGCACCAAACCGTCATCAAGCCGCTGGGCAAGGTGTTCGAAAAGTTGACCGGTATTACTGGCGCCACGGTACTCGGCGACGGTACCGTGGCCTTGATTTTGGATGTTCCCGGCCTGGTCCAGGCCGCCATGACGCGCCGCCCATCCCGATTAACCGCATCCAGCGCGTGACAGTAAATCACTTTTTCCTTTGCCAAACAGGGTCTATCGATGAACATCAACGATCTCAGAATAAAAACTAAAATATTGACGGGTGCCATGCTGTTGGTGGCGATTACCGTCGGATTCGGCTTGCTGGCGCGCGTTTACATCGGCGAAGTGTCCGGGGCGCTGTTCGGCATCACCGACAACAACGGAAAAGCCGTCGAATACGCCACCGGCGTGGAACGCATGGCATTGGAAGCCTTAGTGGCGCAACGTTCGTACCGGCTCTCCCAAAAGCAGGAAGACGCCCAACAGTTACTCGAAAGTTTAAAGAAGCTGTCGGTTTACCTGGACAAAATCGATCAGGTGGCCAAACAGTACGGCAATAATGAACTGCTGAGCCAATCGAAAATAGCCAGAAGCGGCGCCGCTAAATTTGGCGAGAAGTTTCAGGCTGTGTTGGCCGGGTACACCGCCAATAAGGAAGCCGCCGAAACCATGGTGGAAAAAGGCAATGCGGTTGCGAAAGCCGCCGATGCTTATTTGAAACGCCAAGTCGCCCGCTATCAAGAGGCCAAGGACAAAGGCGCCAACGCGGCGGAACTCGATCAATTCGTGCAGCGCTATGTTGGCGCGACCCAAGCCTACATCAAGGCCTTGGAGATCATGCGCGCCGAAAAGGAGGAGTTGAATCTGAAGGATCGCGCGGCCTGGAAAAAAATGCAGGTTTGGTTGCCCGAGTTGATCGGCATTTATGACGATCTGGAAAAGATTGCCGGGACGGAAGAAGGCAAGCGGATTATCGCCGATGCCAGAACGGCGGCGCACGATTACCATCAGGCCGCGCAAACCTGGATAGACAACGACGAGCAAATGAAGCTGATGCGCAAGGAAATGCTCGACGCCGGCGACGACGTTATCCAGCAAGCCCAGACCGCCGAGGAATCGGGCTTCGCGCAACTGGACATCGCGCGGCAGGATGCCGACAGCTTGGTTTCGGAAGCCAATAAAATCATCTTGGTGACGATCGCGGTATCGTTGATCCTGGGGGTGTTGATCGCCATCTTTTTAGCCAATTTAATCACCCGACCCATCGTGACCGGCGTCGGTTTTGCAAAGGCTTTGGCGGATGGCGATCTCAGCGCCGATCTGGAAGTCGAAGGCAAGGACGAAATCGGCCAATTGGCTCAGGCTTTGCGAGACATGCGCGACCAGTTGGGGCGGGTGGTTCAGCAGGTTAGGTTCAATTCGGACAATCTCAACAATGCGTCGGAACAGGTCAGTATCACCGCTCAGTCGTTGAGTCAGGCGGCCACCGAACAGGCGGCCAGCGTTGAGGAAACCACATCGTCGATTGAGGAGCTCAACGCCTCGGTTCAACAAAATACCGAAAATGCCCACGTTACCGAGCAAATGGCGGTCCGATCCGCGAACGACGCTCGCGAGGGCGGAGCGGCGGTCAACGAGACCGTCGCGGCGATGAAGAATATCGCGAAAAAGATCGGCCTGATTGAAGACATTGCCTATAAAACCAATCTGTTGTCGCTGAATGCCGCGATAGAAGCCGCCTCGGCCGGCGAGCACGGCAAGGGCTTTGCGGTAGTGGCGGCGGAAGTGCGGAAATTGGCCGAGAGCAGCCGGGTCACGGCCGGGGAAATCAACGAACTCGCCAGCAGTAGCGTCGCGATCGCCGAAAAAGCCGGGGCCTTGATCAACGCCCTGGTGCCTAATATTGCAAAAACCTCCGACCTGGTTCAAGAAATCAGCGCCGCGTCGGTGGAGCAATCCAGCGGCATCAATCAAATCAACGACGCCATGCGGCAATTGGATAAAGCCACTCAGCAGAATGCCGCCAGCGCCGAGGAATTGGCGGCGACCGCCGAAGAGCTGAACGGTCAGGCCGTGCAACTCCAGCAGGCCGTGGCATTTTTCAAGGTGAACGAAGGCCGGCGCGGGGCCGCGTCGAACGGTCGCGGCGCTTCTTCGATGCGCGGGCCGGCGCGTAACGTTGCCAAGCCCTATAGCATCAAACCAGTCGTGGCGCCTGCTTCGGCGGACAACAGTCTGGATTTTAACGATCAAGACTTCGAACGCTTTTAGGCGGAGCCGGCCATGACGAATTTAATGCGGAGCGAGTTGGGAAATTCGTTGGCCGTGCCGGAGCAGGTCGGCCAATATTTGACCTTTCTAGTGGGTGACGAGACCTTTGGCGTCAGCATTTTGGATATCAAGGAAATCATCGAAATCGTCAACGTGACTCGGGTGCCGTTGACGCCGGATTACATACACGGCGTGATCAATCTGCGCGGTAACGTGGTGCCGGTTATCGATCTGGCGGCCCGATTACGCCATAAGCCCACCCAAATCAGCAAGCTGAGCTGTATTGTGTTGGTGGCCGTGCAAGTGGCTGAAACCAGTCAATTAATCGGAATGCTGGTCGATGAAGTACGGGAGATTTTGGAGATACCGCCGGCCAATATCCAACCGGCGCCGGATTTCGGTACCGATATCCGCACTGATTTCATTCAGGCGATGGCGCGAGTAGACGACGCCTTCATCATTTTGTTGGCGATCGGGCGAGTCTTGTCTTTGGAAGAGTTGTCGCAGCTGCGCGAGTTGGTTGCAGACCGGGACTGACTCGGCTTAACCGAGCATCGACACTAGTGTCTCCGGCCGCGTGAGGCATAGGGCTGGCTCAGTGCGAATGGAGTCTGAGATCGGCTTGGCTCGGCGTGGTTGACGCCGCCATGTCGGCTAGGAAGTCGCCCAGCAAGCGGTCGACTTCAACGATGTGTACCAATATCCAGTCGTTGACAAAGCGGGTGATTTCCGAACGATTCCAACGGTCGCCGCGCACTTCGCTGCTGAGGTGGATGAGTTCGTCCAGCATTTGATCGTGCGCGGCGAAATGGGCTTGGTAGCCGGGGTAATCGAGGCGCTTCATCAGCGCTTCCTCGCAATGGAAGTGTTCGCGGATGTGCCGGAAAAAACGAATGAACAAATGAATCAGTTCGTCGCGGTCGCTAGCGCCCAGAACCTGTTCGGCCAGCTCGAACACTTGCCGATGCTGGTCGTCCACTGTCGCGTCGCCTATCGAATATCGGTCCTGCCAAATGAATGTTGCCATGCCAGTGCCTCCGTTTGGCGCCTTCAACGCATCGATAACGAAAACACCGTTAGCGCAAACCTACCGCTGACGTGTCGTCGCTATCAAAATGGTCGATTAAGCATAGCAGAACGCCAAACAAGCGGCGATGGTGGCAAATGACTCGGAGCTTGGAACCGAAGCCGCCAGCCCAAGCCCTTTCGCTGACGCTCAGCGTTAAAATAAACCGCTGATGACACCGTCGTCGCTGATGTCGATGCGCTCCGCGGCCGGCACTTTCGGCAAGCCGGGCATGGTCATCATGTCGCCGGCGATGGCGACGATGAAACCGGCGCCGTTGGCCAGCCGCACTTCGCTGATTTCGACCGTGTGTCCCGACGGTGCCCCCTTGCTGTTGGGGTTGGTCGAAAACGACATTTGGGTTTTGGCCATGCAGATCGGAAAATGGCCGTAACTGGCTTGCAGGGCCTTGATTTCGCTCATCACTTTTGGACTGGCCGAGACGTTGGCGGCGCCGTAGAGCTTGGTGGCAATGGCTTCGATCTTGTTCCACAGCGGCAACTCGCTGTCGTAAACGAAGCTGAATTCCGGTTCGCGGTGGTCGACAATATCCAACACGGCGTTTGCCAGCTCTTCCGCGCCGGCGCCGCCATGCGCCCAATGTTTGGCAATCACGCATTTCGCGCCCAAGGCCTCGCACTTGCTTTTCAGCAATTGGATTTCGGCATCGGTGTCAAAGGTAAAATGGTTGATGCTGACCACACACGGCAAGCCGTAATGATTTTGGATGTTGCTGAGATGGCGTTCCAGATTGGCGAAGCCTTTTTCCAGCGCGGCCAGATTTTCCTGATTCAACTCGTCCTTGGTCACGCCGCCGTGAAATTTCAGCGCCCGTACCGTCGCGACTAAAACCACGGCCGACGGCGTCAAGCCGGCCATGCGGCATTTGATGTCGATGAATTTCTCAGCGCCAAGATCCGCTCCGAAACCGGCCTCGGTGACCGCGTAATCGGCCAGTTTCAACGCGGTTTTGGTGGCGGTGACGGTGTTGCAGCCGTGAGCGATGTTGGCGAACGGGCCGCCGTGGATGATGGCCAGATTGTTCTCCAGGGTTTGCACCAGATTCGGTTTGATCGCGTCTTTCAGTACCGCCGCCATCGCGCCGTGGGCCTTCAGGTCGCGGGCGTAAACCGGCGTGACTTTGTCGGATTTATAGCCGATGACGATGCGGCCCAGGCGCTCCTTCAAATCGGCGCGACTGGTGGCCAGGCACAAAATCGCCATCACTTCCGACGCCACGACGATGTCGAAGCCATCCTCGCGCAAATAGCCGTTGGCCACGCCGCCCATGCCGATCACGATCTTGCGCAAGGCTCTGTCGTTCATGTCGACGACGCGCTTCCATTGGATGCGGCGCGGGTCGATGTCGAGCGGGTTGCCGTGGTTGATGTGATTGTCGATCAAGGCCGACAGCAGATTATGGGCGACGCCGATCGCGTGAAAATCGCCGGTGAAATGCAGATTGATGTCTTCCATCGGCACTACTTGCGCATAGCCGCCGCCGGCCGCGCCGCCCTTGACGCCGAAACAGGGGCCAAGCGAGGGTTCGCGCAAGCAGATGATGGTTTTCTTGCCGATTCGATTCAAGGCATCGCCCAAACCCACCGTGGTGGTGGTTTTGCCCTCGCCGGCCGGGGTGGGGCTGATGGCGGTGACCAGGATCAGTTTGCCGTCTTTCTTATCATGCAGGGAATTCAGGTATTCCAGCGACAGCTTGGCCTTGAAATGGCCGTAGGGGTCCAAATGTTCGGCGGGTATGCCGAATTTCTCGCCGGCGAGCTCAATGATCGGGCGCATTTTCGCCTGTTGGGCGATTTCGATGTCGGACATGGGGTGTTTCCTGAATGACGGTTTGTGGCGATAGGGTAACGGTAAGCAATGGCGGACACCGTTGACATTGGGTCCGCCGGTAGAGCGCGGTGGGTGGAGCTTAGTAGCTGATGACTTCGCTGCCTTTGCCAACCAGCACCACGTCGGCGTCGCGCAACGCGAACAGGCCGTTGGTGATGACGCCCGGAATATTATTGATGGCTTTTTCCATTTCGACGGGGTCGACGATATTCAGATTGTAGACGTCGAGAATCTCGCAGCCGTTGTCGGTGATGTAACTGGCCCCGGTCTCTTTGTTCATCCGCAGCTCGGGTTGACCGCCCATTTTCACCAATTGACGGGCGACGAAGCTGCGCGATAGCGGTAGCACTTCGACCGGCAGCGGGAATTTACCCAGGATGTCCACGCATTTGGTTTCGTCGACGATGCAGACGAATTTCTTGCTGGCGCCGGCAATGATTTTTTCGCGGGTCAGCGCGCCTCCGCCGCCTTTCAACATTTTTTTATGCGGAGTCACTTCGTCGGCGCCGTCCACATACACTTCCAGGTCGCCGGTTTGGTTCAGTTCAAGGACTGGAATGCCGATTGAGCGTAAATGCTCCGTGGTTTTGCCGGAACTGGACACTGCACCTTCGATGTCGTTTTTGAAGTCGCAGTCGGCCAATAGGTTAATCAGATGAGTTACCGTCGAACCGGTGCCCATGCCGATGATGGGCACGTTTTTCAAGTATTGCAAAGCGGCTTGGGCGACTTGTTTTTTTAATTCGTCTTGCGTCATGGTAGGAAATCCTGATGAGTATGCTCTTATAAATCTGACTCGGCGTTCGACCCGTCATTGTATGGGATAATAACCGATTAACGCCGATCTCTCAGCTGTTTTTACGCCGACCAACCGGTCGGAAACGGGGCATGCCGACCGGTTCATGCCGAGGAATTCAATGCACAATTACATCGAAAAAATATTGCGGGCAAAAGTCTACGACGTGGCCGAGGAGACACCGTTGGACTTTGCGCCGACTTTGTCGGAACGGATCAATAACAAGGTTTATTTAAAGCGGGAAGACTTGCAGCCGGTGTTCTCGTTCAAGCTGCGCGGAGCCTATAACAAAATCGCGTCGCTGACCGCCGAGCAGATTCAACATGGCGTGATTGCCGCCTCGGCCGGCAACCATGCGCAAGGTGTGGCGCTGGCCGCCAAAAAACTGGGCATCAAGGCTTTGATCGTGATGCCCAGGACCACCCCGGAAATCAAAATCAAATCGGTGAAGGCGCGCGGCGCCAAGATTGTGTTGCACGGCGATTCCTACGACGAAGCCTATGCGCATGCGATGGAATTGGTGGCCGAGAAGGGCATGATCTTCATTCATCCCTACGATGATCCGGACGTGATCGCCGGCCAAGGCACCGTGGCGATGGAAATTCTGCGCCAACACAATGCCGACATTCACGCGATATTCGTGCCGGTCGGCGGCGGCGGATTGGTGGCCGGGATCGCCGCCTACGTCAAATTCGTGCGGCCGGATATCAAGGTGATCGCGGTCGAGCCCGACGACGCCGACTGCCTGAATCAGGCCTTGATCGCCGGCGAGCGGGTGGTCTTGGATCAGGTCGGATTGTTTGCCGATGGCGTGGCGGTTAGGCAAATCGGCGCCGAGCCGTTTCGAATCGCCAAGCAATCGGTCGATCAAGTGATGACCGTCAGCACCGACGAAATTTGTTCGGCGATCAAGGACATCTTCGACGATACCCGTTCGGTCGCCGAACCGGCCGGCGCGCTGGCGGTAGCCGGTTTGAAAAAATACGCCGAACAGAACGGTTTGACGCAGCAAACCCTGATCGCGATCGACAGTGGCGCCAATATCAATTTCGACCGTTTGCGCTATGTCGCCGAGCGCACCCAGGTCGGCGAGCACCGGGAAATTTTATTGGCGGTGACGATACCGGAAGTACCGGGCAGCTTTCTGAAGTTTTGCAAAATGCTCGGCAAGCGCTCGATCACCGAATTCAATTACCGCTATTTCGACAGCCGTCTGGCCCAGGTCTTCGTCGGGATCAGCAGCAGCGGCGCGGAAACCGATCGCCAGCAACTGATCGCGCAATTGCGCGACGACGGATTTCCGGTCACCGATATGACCGGCAACGAACTGGCCAAGGACCATATTCGCTACATGGTTGGCGGACACGCGCCCCGCGAGCTGCGCGAGCGGGTTTATAGCTTGCAATTTCCGGAACGTCCCGGTGCCTTGCTAAAGTTTTTGATGGCCCTGGGCAGCCAGTGGAATATCAGCCTGTTCCATTACCGCAATCACGGCGCGGCGTTCGGCAAGGTTTTGATCGGTCTGCAATTGGCCGACAATCAGTGTGGACCGTTTCAACATTGTTTGGACGTGTTGGGTTTGGCTTATCGGGAGGAAACCGCCAATCCGGCGTATCGCTTATTCGTGGGCGGCAGCGAAGCCTGGTTGGATTAATTCTTTCCAAAGCCGGTCAGGGTAGTACCGCTGGGCGGCGTTCGAAACCTACGTTGGGTGTCATGGATTCTTGGGTAAGGCCTTCGCCCCCCTCACGGGCGTCGTGTCGAGCGGTAGGTGCCGCCGCGTAATCCGGAATTGACTGGCGATGTTGGTACTTCCCGGTTCGGTGGAAGTCGTGACTTAAGGTTTGTCGTATTGACCCAGCAGGGTTTCCAGTTCTTGAATGCGGCGGTCGCAAGGTTCTATGCTGTCCTGAACCTTGGCTTTGAAGCGCCAGCTCATACTGTCGCCGTCGCTCTCCCGTTCAGCGTATTCGTTCAGCCAGTGGCAGGCGTCGTGCATGCGCTCTTCGGCTTTATCCAGCAGGTCGGTGTCGCTCAGCTCGTCGTTGTCGTTCAGCATCATTAAGCGGCTGATCAACGCGTTTTGATGGCGAAACACCGACTCGGCGTAATCGGCGAAATTGTCGTGAAGACTGCCGGCGGGAACGGTCGCGCAGCCGGCCAATAGGCAAACCGGCAGCAGGTTGAACAGAAATAACGGGCGCGAAAACGGCATTGATTTCTCGATCAGGCTTTTTGGGCGGTAATAATACAGTACTCGGTGAGTTTGTCGTGAAACAGTCGATACTGCGCCAGTCCGACCAAATAGTTCGCGGTTTGCGCCTTGCTGCGCAGGCCCAACCATTGACTGACTTTCTGAAGTGGTTGCAGGCGTTTGGCGACTTTGTACATGTGCTCTACCGACGGTTCGGTCTGCGCGGTGATGTCGTGGCAAACCACGTTTTGAAAGCCCTCGCGGCCGGCCAATTCGGTAATTTCATCGCGGGAGCATAGGTTGGGCACGGCCCAGCCGTTCAAGCAAGTCACGACGGCTTGCCACTGGGCTTCGTCGAATTCGCGCTGCAATAAAAAGCCGTCGCAAACGATCAAGCGGCCGCCGGGCTTTAAGACCCGCCAGGCTTCCCGCAAAAAATCGCCTTTATTCAGCGCATGACACGAGCTCTCCAGCGCCCATACCGCGTCGAAACTGGCGTCCGCGAACGGCGTCGCGCAGAAATCCGCTACCTGGAAGTCCACCAAATCGGCCACGCCGTGGCGTTTGGCGTGTTGGCGGGCGTACTCGGCCTGCTTGGCGCTGATCGTGATACCGGTTACCCGATTGCCTTGGTTTTTCGCCATCCAGATGCTGCTGCCGCCGATGCCGCAGCCGGCATCCAACACCCGGTGGTTGGCGTTCAGGCCGCCGGCTTCATATAAAACCCGATTCTTGTTTAACAAGGCCTGATGTTGGTCGTAACGCGCGTGGCTGTTCCAATAGCCGTAATGCAAGGCCAGGTTGTCGCGATTGCACCAAGCGAATAGGTAGTCGCGGTAGCAGTCGTCGTAATGCCGGGCGGCATCGGCTTGCAATTGCGAGGCCGACAGCTCGCCGTGTTGGCGCAGGCTTTGGTCGCGATAATCCTGGTTGGGTTCTATCGTGTACATGAATCGGGTGCGTTCCGGAAAGGCCGGGCCGGGTGATCGGTTGCCGTTGCTTGGGTTTATACTGCGCGGATTCGACAAATTGCTGTCCTTATCTCGCCTGGCCGAGCATTATAAGCCAGTTGCCGGTTTGGCTTCACACCGGTTTTCGATTCGGCCAGCCGGCCGCGCTTTTGGAGTTTTCGCGATGACCGATCACCGATTCGAAAGGCTACGCGCCGCCCAAGCCTCGTTTCCGCGCAGTTGCCGCACTTGCGGGCGCGTCTATAACAGCGCCGAGGACTTTCTGGCGCAAACCGTCGATTTACCGGCCGGTAACACCGGATTGCGGGAAATGTTGGACGACGACGATCAGGCGGTCGTCGCGGTGTTCAGAAATTGCGTGTGCGGATCGACGTTAATGGACGAGTTTCAGTCCCGGCGCGATGATAGTCCGGAGGGCCGTGCCCGCCGTGCCGAGTTCGCGCGCCGCGAACAACCGGATGACGACGCGGCGGACTAACCGGGATGTGGTTAACGTCGTTGGCCGACGGGCAAGCCCAAAATCCGCGCCGCTTCGTTGGGTGCTAGACTTTCCAGCTGCTCGGGATAGACACCGTAACGGATTTTGAACAGGCTGCGCTGCTTGCCGGGCGGCAGTTGTCGCAGGATCTCGGCCAGACAGCGGCTGACTTCCAGTTGCAAGCGCTCGCTGGCGGCATCCGGGCCAGCAAGCGGCGGAGTTGAGCCGTTCCGGTTCGATGGACCGGATTCCGCGGCTGTCGATCCCGAGCGCAAGGCTTGCAGCCGTTTGCTGTTTACCAGATTGATCTGGCGTGGGCCGTTACTGGGTGTGGATTTTGACATGGTGGCTCCGGTTGGTTCGCGTCAGTGATGGGCCGGGTCGTGGATCAAATTGCGGATCACCACCGACGCGCAAACCCCGCCGAAAGCCGCTGGCAGATAGGAAATCGTGCCGTAGGCCGATTTCTTGTAATTGCTGCCGTCGGTGAACATCAATGAATCCTTGTTCACCACTTCCGGCGAAAATACCACTTTTACGCCGCGATGAATGCCGTGCTTGCGCAAGCGTATTCGAATGAACTGGGCGAACGGGCAGTTGTAAGTCTTGGATATGTCGACGACTTTCAAGTGGGTAGGATCGAGTTTGCCGCCGGCGCCCATCGAACAGACGATTTTCAGCTTGCGCGCCTTGGCCGCTCGGATCAGATGAATTTTCGGCGTCAAACTGTCGATCGCGTCGACGATGTAGTCGTAGTGGCATTCGTCCAGCAGCGTGGCGGCGGTATCCGGCGTGATGAATTCGTATTTAATGGTCAGATCGAGGTCGGGATTGATCGCCAGCAGCCGGGCGCCCATCACGTCGGCCTTGGGCTGGCCGTGGGTGGTCGCCAGTGCCGGCAGTTGCCGATTGCGGTTGCTGGCTTCGACGACGTCGCCGTCGACGATGGTCATTTTGCCGACGCCGGCCCGGCAGATGAATTCCGCCGCATAGGAGCCGACCCCGCCCATGCCGACCACCAACACGTGAGATTGTTGCAGCTTGTCGAGTTTGGGCTTGCCGATCAGCAATTCGGTACGGGACAGCCAGCTTAAGTCGGTCATCGAAACACTCTATCGAAATTGGCAACGAGTTGGCGTTGCAGCGCGGTTAAATCAAGGCCGCGAATTGTAGCCGCTTCGGCATGGATTGTCGCAATCGAGATGTCGGCCGCGTCGGTTTCCAGGAACACCCGATCCAGCGGCGTAGTACGCCAACTGTCTCTGGCCGAGGCGCGCGGGTTCAGCAAGGCCTTGCCGAAACTCAAATAGCAGCCGGCGCCGACGAGTTGCTCGGCCAAGCCCGGCTTGCCGGTAAAGCCATGCACGATCCAAACTTGCTTGGGTTTTAACGTTTGCCGCAGCACCAGCAAATCGCCGTAAGCGCGCACGCAATGCACGATCAACGGTTTTTCCCAGCGTTCGGCGCATTCGATCTGACGGATGAAAGTCCGCCGTTGTAGTTCGTAAGGCGTAGCGGCGCATCGATCCAAACCGCATTCGCCGACCGCGGCCAGATAGGGCGACAAACGCTCCAAGGCGTCGAAGGCTGGCGTCAGAGTAGGCTCGGCCAAGTACCACGGATGCAGTCCGGCGCTGATATGGCTTCGCCCGGCCGCTTCGATGGCGGCGTCGACGTCGTTGGCGTTTGGCGAGGCCAAGTCGAAATTGATCAGGCTAAGTTCGGCTTCCGGCCGAGCGGAGTGGCAGTGTAGGTCTGTATACATCGAACGCGCGGCGGCAAGTCCAGGTTTGGAAATGGATGCCTTCGAGTTTAACCAAAGCCGATCCGGCGCGCGAATCGAGCGCTCAAATCGTCGAAGTCCAAGATCTCGCGGAGATCGGCCGGATCTGCGGCTTAGACGGGTTCGTCCAAAAGCAAAAATTCCTGCTTCGGCGCGCCGCATCGCGGGCAACTCCAATGCTCAGGCAAATTGGCAAAGGCCGTGCCGGGCGGCACCTGCCAGACGGCGTCGCCTTCGGCCGCGTCATAGACATGCCAGCAAATCTTGCACTCCAGCTTGGCTTCCGCCGGCAAGCGCGAGGCATCGCCGCCGTAAGCGCCAGCGAAGAAACCTTCGCTCACAAATACACCTGCAAAGTTTCCTGCAAGCGCTGATGGTTGTCGGCGATGTCTTCCGCCGACGCACAAACTACGTTCGGCACCTCGCTGACTTCCTGCGTATTCAGGATTAACTTATCCTGCGAGTTAAAATAACGCACCCACCTATGCTATTCGCCCTTTCTCGTTCCCATGCGCCGCGTGGGAATGCAGATTAACCGCGCCGGCGGTAAGATAGGTATGAGGAATCCGACCAGGTAACACTGATGGGCCGCAGCCGCTACCGTATTTCCAGTCTCAATATCCGCACTTCATAACCTGCACCGTGCTCAACTGGATACCCATGTTCACCCGGCCGGCCACCGTGCAAATCGTATTGGATGCCTTGCATTATCGCCAACTACGGAACGGCTGGCGAATTTATGGTTTTGTGATACTGGAAAATCACATGCATCTGCTAATACAAGCCGACGATCTAGCCCATCAAATCGCCCACTTCAAATCCTACACCGCCCGCCAATTGATCGACTATTTACACGAAATCAAAGCCGAGCGGCTATTGGCCCAACTCAAATGGTTTCGCAAAGCACATAAAACCGACCGGGACTATCAATTGTGGGAAGAAGGCAGCCATCCGCAGTTGATCGATAATCCCGAAGTCTTACGGCATAAACTGGATTACATTCATCTCAACCCGGTCAAACGCGGTTATGTCGATTTGCCGGAACATTGGCGCTATTTCAGTGCGCGCAGCTATGTCGGCATGGAGGGCTTATTGCCGATTTATCGGGATTGGTTTTAACCTGACCGCAGCGCGGTTAGTCTGCATCCCCACGCGGCGCGTGGGAATGAGGAGAAAACTGTTCTGAAATTCAAAGGTAAATCAGGTGAACACAAGATGTATCCCCGATCATCCAGGGATGACTTATTATCTGGCTCCAGACTGAATAAGTAATTTCTCGGCTGGCTTATTACCCATATATCTCGCAAACTCAAGCGGGGTCAATTGCTTTTCGGCAAATGTAATGTTAGGGCCTACAGACAACGTATTTTCATTAATCCGTTTGATACCGGAAACAGGGAATTTAAAACTGTAACTCTTGTTTAAGTCCAATCCATGCGCCAGCAAAAGCTGCAGCACCTTCTCCGCCGAATCATTTTCGGCAGTTTCCAACCAATGATGTACAGACTGGTCGTCGACTTCTGCGCCGTTATTAAATAAAAGCTCGATAATGTCAGGTCTTTCATAAAGAATTGCTTCAGATAATGCACTGTCACCATTTTGAGCCTTTACGTTTTTACTACCCACGGTTTCGATGAGGACCTTCGCCAAGTCGTAGGAATCTTCAGAAGAAGTGATTGCATATTCAATAGGAGTCACCGATCGGTATTCAAACCCCTTTTCCGGCTCTTCCGGATAGACATTTGGCAAAGCACCCGCTAACAAGAGCGCTTTGACCAAATCTAATCGCTTTTCATAAATAGCCACCCATAACGGAGTTGTTCGGCTATTCCCAGATGAATTTATATCCCAACCAGCGGCAAGCACCGCTTCAAAAGCAGTGAGTCCGGGCAATCGACTAATCAAATACCACGGATTACTATCAGGGGTTCGCATTTCTTTGGCTTCCCGAAGAATGCGTTCGTCATCTTTCAGAACACGATGATGTTCTTTTCCGTTTTCATCTTTAAATTGCGCAATTTCACATTCCACAGCCAGTTGGAAATCACGCGTTACCCGCCAAATAGCTCGTGGCGAATTATCTTGTGTAATATAAGTTTTGCGTGAGCGCGTTGCGTTTAACACTAAGATAAAAGGCTTACCAGCAACTTCAATCACTCGTTTGTCATAATGATCGTATGTAATCGGGTTGATTAAATCTTGAGCAATACTGGTTTTTATCTCATCTACTTTCCCTTGATTCGGATTTATCAGCGCAAATCCATAATCAGAGTTGGTTCCGGTAATCAATCCACTTGCCGAATTAATTGGAATTGCTCCAAATATCTCTTCAAAGCCGTCGCCATTAAGATCTGCTTTAACGGCATAAAGTGATGTTTTGAGTATTGCCGGAAATGATTCACGCAAGGAAAGGTCATCCTGTAACACCGCAGATTGGATTTTTCCGGCATCGGCAATTTCAATTATGGATTGGCAAGCGGAGCCTGGTCTGACATTCGTTTGACAACCGGGAAGCAAAAAAAATGACAGCAACACTATTCGATACATCAAACACTCCAAAACGTTTGCGGCAGTTCGTGGGCTGGATAGAGCAAAGCGATACCCAGCAATATAGGCTAAAACTGGGTTTACACTAGCATCCCAACCCAGCCTACCAAAAAACCTTTGCTACACACAATAACCGCTGGGTTGACGTATTCCCGTTATTCCGCCCCGAGCATCGCAGCTTTTGGTGAGACAAATCGGCAGGATGGCCGATTTGCATGCGTAGCACCCGGAGGCGAGATACATGGATGTATCGAGTCAGCAGGGGAGCGGCAGGGAGAGCCTGCCCCGCTTTTCGGGTATGCCGCTCGTTGTCGGAAGGGCTGGGAGCCCCTACGAAAATCCTCGCCAAAAGCGGATGCGGGCCTATATTCGGGGGTGTTTTAGGGTTGCGATTGTGTTTGGAGCAGCAAATCTTTTCGTTCGAGCCTAGTTCCGGCGGGGGGCGTTTCGCCCATAGATGTTTTACCGCACCACCGCCAGCTAGCTCTAAGTCCGGATGTTGTCGCCGATTGTAAAATCGATCCGTATCGACCCCGTGGTTGTAAGCAGCGTCCGGCGCCGCATGTCTAAAATATCCGTCCAAGTCTCGGTAAAACGCCGAACGCCGCCGGACGACTAGGCGGCAGCGTTCGTTGAAGTTTCCGGTTGCCGTTAGGGACCAACTCGGCTCCCCGATTAAACGCCAACGCGAGTCCGAACGACGTCCAGAATCTTTAAAAGTCGACGCGGACCGACCCCATTAGGCTGAGTGGCGCACCGAATTGGATTTGATTGGCGCTGTTGGTGCCGACGAAGTACGTTTTATTCAGTATATTGTCGGCGTTCAATTGCGCGGTGACTTTTGATCCGCCAATTCTGGTTTGGTAGCCGGTCATCAGATTCAGAGTAACGTAGCCGGGTACTTGATAGGTATTCTCCGGGTTGCCTTGTCTTTGATCCACGGCCACCAGGCCCGCGCCTAATTTGAATCCTTGCAATTGGCCCTGTTGAAACTCGTAGGTGTTCCAAACGCTGCCAACGTGTTCCGGGGCAGCGAACAAACGGTGGCCCTGATTGCCGATATTGCCGTCGCTATCGACATCCTTGGTGATTTTCGCGAACGGCATATAGGTATAAGACGCGATCAGGTTCCAACCGGGCAGGATTTCACCGGTACTGTCGAATTCGATGCCGCGGGTTTCCGCGCCTCCTAACGCGCGGTAGTAAAAGCTTCCGGGAATGGACGTCGGCAAATTTTGCTGTTTCAGGTCGAAGTAGGACAGGGTGGAGCGCAATTTGCCGTCGAGCAATTCGGTTTTTACGCCGGTCTCCCACTGTTGTGCGGTTTGCGGCGGCAAATTATGGCCGTCGGCATTGAACGAGCTATTGGATACCCCGAAATTCTCGGTGTAGCTGCCGTACAAAGACAGCCAGGGCATGGGTTGCCATAAAACCCCACCGCGTGGATTGACGCGGTCTTCGCCCGGCGAATCCAAACCCGAGACGTTGTCGCGCAAGTTGGCGTTGTCGTAACGCAAGCCGCCCATCAAGTGCCAGCCGTGCGGCAACGTAATCTGGTCCTGAAAATATAGGCCATACCAGGATTGAGTTTGCGAATAGGTAAACTGTGCCGCCGGATCGAATCCCGGCGTCGACGTTTGATACACCGGGTTAAACAGATTGTTGGGCCACAATGCCGAGGAATTATTGATGTTGGCCATGTACCGGACGTTCATATAGTCGAAACCGAACAATACGTCGTGCGTTAGCTGGGCATGTTCGATTTTGCCGAGCAGATTCACGGTGGTGAAATAGTTTTCGTTGCGCTGCTTCGGAAAACTAATGGTTTTGAGATTGAAGTTGCCGTCCGACAATACCGGCTCGAAGGTCGCGAAGCTAGTGTAGGCGTTGTCGATGTCGACGCGCTGGGTCAGGAATTTATTGACGATTTTCCAGCGGTCGTTGAATTCGTGCGACCAATTGACGCCCAGCAATAGACTGTCGCCGTTCCATTGGCTGTTGAAGGGTTCGGCTAGATTCCGATTCCTGGCGACTTGTGCGGGCCGATTGCCTATAGGCGGAATGCCAATATCTTGAATCGTGTTGAAGTGTTGGTATTCGAGTTCGAACGATGCTTGGGTTCTTGGACCGATATTCCATTTTAAGACCGGTGCGAAAAAGACTTTATCGGTATTGACAAAGTCCCGATTCGATCCGGAGTTCTCGTACGATAAATTCGCTCGATATAGCAAGCTATCGTCGCTGGATAGCGGTCCGGTGGCATCGACCGTTGTCCGATAAAACGCATACGAGCCAAATTGTTGTTGTACCGAATAATAAGGGGTGGATAGCGGTTGTTTGGTGACGATATTAATCACGCCGCCCGGCTCCGCTCTACCATAAAGTAGCGAGCCGGGGCCTTTAAGAACCTCGACGCTTTCTAGATTGGCGGTTTCGCGTTTGGTGGAGGCCAGAGCAAAGCTGATCGGCATCAACGTGCCATCCCGATAATAATTGGTGGTTTGAAAGCCGCGAACCATGAAACCGTCCGAAGTCTGCTGGTTGAATCCGCCTTGAACCACCCCGCTGACGTATTCCAGCGCTTTTTCCAGGCGCACCGCTTGGCGATCCTGCAGCACTTGTTTGGATACTACTTGTACCGAAAACGGCGTTTCCATGATTGGCGTATCGGTTTTGGTGGCCGTCGACGCATTCGGCAACTTGTAGTCTGGGTTGAATGGGGCCGTCGCGTCGTAGACCGCTTTCCCGACTATAGAAACCGGCGGCAACGTGTCGGGGGTTGGGGTGGTGGGTGTCTCGGCGGTTTTATCCAACGTCACCGTGTTTTGGTCGATGAAGCGGAAGCGGTAGCCACTGCCGCGCAATAGACGTTCCAAAGCCTGTTGCGGCGTCATTTGGCCTTCGATCGCTTCGCTGTTCAGGCCGCGGACTTGGTCGGCGGTAAACAGGATTGTCAGGCTGGATTCGCTGGCGAATTTCATCAGCGCGTTGTTTAACGATTGAGCGGGTATCCGGTAAGCGCGTGGCGGCGCTTCGGCGTGCGCGGAGTCGATGCTATACGAGCCTCCGACAAAAGCGGCTAGCAACGCCGTGGCGCATTTCTGCATGACGTTGTGGTTTCGGCGGCGTTTCGGGCGATTTGCGGTCACGTTCTCTCCAGTCGTGGTGTTGAATCTCCTTATACAAAACGCACGACTAAAAAAATCGTCTCAAAAAAGTTGGCTCTAGCGGATGTGAACGCATCGATCAGTGGTTACGCCGGTATTCAGCGACGCTTGGCGATGGCGGCTGGTTGCGCGCTACCATTGAAACTTCGGCGGAACCATCAGCGGTGCAGGATCGTCAGCCAAGGTCCCAAGTCGGTTTGCCGTAAATGAAGAATGGTGCGAACGGCGGATAAAATCCGATCCGGCTCGCGTAACGGAAATACGCCGGTTACGCGCAATTTTGCTAAGTCGGCACCGGCGAGCAGAATGCGTCCGGAGCGGTAGCGTTCCAAATCCGCAATCAGCTCGGCTAAAGGCCGGTCGTTGATGGTTAGTTGCCCCTGCTGCCAGGCCGTGGCTTGATCGAGATCGGCCGGTTCAGCGGCGGCCAGCGCTTGGCCGGGCCGATAGTCGAGTTGTTGGCCTTCGCCCACTTCGCGGCGGTCGCTGGCACCAGCGCTCACCGCCACCGCGTGTTCCTGCACGAGGATGCGCGTCTCGCCGCTTTGGCTGAGGTAGACCTCGAAGATCGTGCCTAAGGCGCGGACGGTAAGATCGCCGGCTTGCACTTCGAAGGGCCGGTTTCGATCGGCGGCAACCCAGAAACGGGCTTGACCGCGATACAGTTTGAGTCGTCTGACCGTGGCGTCGGCGTCGACCGAAACAGCGGTGTCTGTGTTCATCAGCAGTCGACTGCCGTCGACCAGTTCGATCTCGCGCTGTTCGCCGGTCGCGGTGCGATAGTCGCTACGACAGCTGTCCAGCCAACGGCTGCCTAGCGGTGAGACAGCCGATACCGCCAGCAGTAGGGTCGCCGCGATCGCCAAACGATTTACCGCAAATATGGTGTTTGACCAGCCGCCGAGCCGGCGCGGGCCAAGCGCGACGAGCTCGGCGCCGGGGGCGTCACGGGGGATCGATAGTGCCGGTGCGGCGCGAGTTTCCAGCGTGGCTACCGTCGTCATATCTTGAAAGACTTGTTCGACGGCGGCGAGCGCTTCCGAGTGTCGGTAATCCTGAGATAACCAATCGGCGAAAGCCTGTGTTTCCTGCTCGCTCAAATCGCCGGCATTCAAGCGGATCAGCCAATGGACGGCTTGTTGCTTGGCGGCGGTTAAACCGTCGGAATCGGGGCCAGGCGCGGCTTGCGGTACGGTGGTCATGGTTCCAGTTTCCGCGTGCAGTGGGCTAGGGCTTGTTCCAGCAGGCGGCCGACCTTGCTGCGCGAAATGCCCATCCGCTGAGCAATTTCCAGGTAACTTAAGTCCTCGACCCGGTTTAACAGAAAGGCGGTGCGGCAATCGGCGGGTAGCTCCGCCAGCGCGGCTTGTAGCGCGGCGTAACGTTCTCTCGAAATCAAGATCTTCGAAGGCTCGTTACCAGCCGGGTCGGCTACGGTATCGGCATAGGTATCGCTGTCGGAGTCGGCGAGATGCTGATTTCGAACATTCAACCGGCGCTGGTAGTCGATTGCCAGATTCACGGCTATTCTAAATGCCAGCGCCCTGGCATTGTCCGCCGGTGCCCGAGTCATGCTCTGGTGCAGGCGCAAATAGGTTTCGTGCGTCAGATCGGCTGCCGCCTCCGGACATTTCAAGCGATTGGTGAAAAAGGTCTGAAGTTCAAGCGCGAAGGCCTCGGTCCACAATAGCGGAAGACTGGCGGATTGGCTCATGCGGCTGTACGGTGGCGGGAAAGGTCGTTGGTCGATAGTGGGCGCCGACGATACCACAAGTGTTGCCGTAAAGTGTCGGCGGTTTTTACAGTGTCAGGTAAGGCGATGTGGTTTGGATATTAAAGTATTGAAATTATTTTCAAAAAATAGTTGGCGTATTTTCTGCTTAACAAAACTTGGTCGCAGTGGCGGACGGTTTCATTGATGGGATATTCGGAGATTTTTATGCAATTTAAGTTTGGCGGAATACACAAAGCAATATTGGGGGCGACGCTAGGCTTGATGTCGCTGACCGCGGATGCGGCACATCAAATCGTTAACGTTGCCGGCACAGCCGGTCCTTGGAATTGGGAACTTGGCGGCTTGAACGGCGATTACGCTTACGGTCTCGGCGCGGACGGTAGCGATGCGATTCCGGATTACACGCCTCCGGCCCGGTTGAAGCTGGCCGATATCGGCATCGGCGCGGGCGATTCAATTTACATTACCTACCTTGACGGTCTAACCAACGCGTTCGGCGATGTGCCGAACGTTAATAATAACGGCCATGTAGGCAGCGTATTCAAGGACGACGAGTTGGGCTCCAGCGGCCAGGTGTTACCTAGCTATTATTACGAAAGCGAATGGGGGAAAAATCAGGATCCGGACGATCCGGCGCCCTACGGTCTGTTCTTGCAATCCCTGGTCGGTGCATTGACCGACGACGGCGGCAATATCGTGCAATTGTTGAGCGTGGGCAGCGTGATTAAATTGGATAGCGGTCAGGGCTTTGTATACGGCATCAGCTTCGAATTGCCGGTTGGCGCGACCTATGTGCAATTTGGGCTGAACGACGATATTTTCGGTGACAATACCGGTTCGTTGAACGTGTGCGTGAGTAGCGTCGACGAGGAATGCGGTACTTCGCCGGTACCCGTACCCGGCGCGGTTTGGATGTTCGGCAGCGCCATCGCCGGTCTTGCGACGTATCTGCGTCGGCGCGTTTAAGCTGTATTTAAGTGTCCCGCAAAACCGCCGCCGATGATCTCGCGGCGGTTTTGCGGTTAGATATAAGCAAGTCGGACCGGGGAATAGCGGTTCTAATCGATACAGGTGGGCTCGACCGGACGGGGGCGATAGTCGCGTCTGAATTTTTCGAATTCGGCGATAGGTAGCGGTCGGCTGGTCAGATAGCCCTGATACTGATCGCAATCGCGGCTGCGCAAAAAATTCAATTGCTCCGCAGTTTCGACGCCTTCCGCGATGACCCGCATTTTTAGCGTCTTTGCCATCGCGATGATGGTTGCGGTAATTTCCATATCATCGGCGTGGTCCGGAATGTCCTCGATAAAACTCTTGTCGATCTTAATGACGTCCAGCGGAAACAGTTTCAGATAGGCCAGCGACGAATAGCCGGTGCCGAAATCGTCGATGGACAAGCCCAGCCCTAGTTCATGCAACTGGTGCAAGATCTCGATGGCTTCCCGCTCCCGTTTCATCAGCACGCTCTCGGTCAGCTCCAACTCCAGATGTTCCGGCGGAAATCCGGTCTCCCGCAGAATGTTGCCTATCGCTTCGCCGATGTCGCTATGCAGAAATTGTTGAGACGATAAATTCACCGCCAACTTTATCGGCGCCAGCCCCCGGTTCAGCCAGCGCCGGCCTTGTCGGCAAACCTCTTGCAACACCCAGTTGCCGATGGGCACGATCAATCCGGTTTCCTCGGCGATCGGTATGAAACGCGACGGTGAGATAATTTCTCCGGTATCGGTTTCCCAACGCAGCAGGGCTTCCGCGCCGACCAAATGGCCGCTGGCGATGTCGATTTGCGGTTGAAAATACACGCGCAACTCGCGGCGCTCGATGGCGAGGCGTAGGCGGATTTCCAGGTCCATCCGTTCGCGGGCCGCGCGGGTCAGATCTTCCGAGAAATATTTGAAACAGTTGCGACCGTCGTTTTTGGCTTGATACAAAGCCGTATCGGCCTGTTGAATCAGTTCGTCCGGGGTCTGACCGTGTTCGGGAAACAGGGCGATGCCGACACTGACGCCGATTCTGACTTCGTGACCGCTGCTCAGGCGCCAGATTTGGCTTAGCGCCGCGATAATTTGCGAGGCTACTTGGGCGGCCGCTTCCGGTTGCGGGATTTCCTCCAGCAACACGACGAACTCGTCGCCGCCCAGCCGGCATATCGTATCGCTGTTGCGCAAACGGGCGGTGAGCCTTTGCGCGACCAACTGCAACAGATCGTCACCCGCCAGGTGGCCGAAACTGTCGTTGACGTCCTTGAAGCGGTCAAGATCCAGCATCAATACCGCCATCACGCCGCGCCGGCGGCGGGTTTGGTCGATACTGTGACGCAACCGGGATAGGAATAGCATCCTATTAGGCAGTTGGGTCAGCGGATCGTGGTGGGCCAGAAATTCCAGTTCCTTTTCGGATGCTTTCAGTTTGGAAATATCCGCGAACACGCCTACGTAATTGGTGACATCGCCTTGGCCGTCGCGCACCGCGCTGATGCTCAACAACTCGGGAAACACTTCGCCGTTCTTACGGCGATTCCAGATTTCGCCTTGCCAATGATCGGTGTTGGCCAGCGTTGCCCACATGTCGCGATAAAAATCGACGTTGTGGTGGCCGGAGGCGATGATTTTCGGGGTCTTGCCGATCACCTGCTCCGGCGAGAAACCGGTAATGTCGCTGAAAGCCTTGTTGACCAGCTGAATCTGCTTGTCGGCGTTGGTAATCATCACGCCTTCCCGAGTACTTTCGAACACGGCGGCGGCTTGGCTTAGCCGGTCTTCGTTAGCCTTGATTTCGGAAATATCGGTGACGGTTCCGACGTAGCCGCACAAGTCGCCGGAATCGGTAAGCTCCGGCTCGGCTCGGCAAACCACCCAACGCGATTCGCCGTCGCCGAGTTGGAAGCGGAATTGTCGGTAGAACGGTTCGGCCAGGCTGACGCATTCTCGCCAGGCGGCGGCGACCTCGGCGCGGTCTTCGTCGTGTAGGCCGTCGATCCAGGCGTCGCCGTGGGAATGGCTGAAGGACAGGCCGGAAATTTCGCACCAGCGAGTATTCACATAGTCGAAGGCGCCGATCCGATCGGTACGGAAAATCCCGACCGGCGCGACCTTGGCCAAAGTGTGGAACAGCAACTCGCTCTCTTGCAGCGCAATTTCGGCTTGTTTGCGAGCGGTAATGTCGCGCAAGCCGATGACGAAGCCGGGTTTGCCTTCCCAGGTTAGCGGCGTAGAGCGCATTTCCGCCCAAGCCAGGCCGCTGGGCCTAATCAAATTAATGTCCTGAAAATGTAAATGACTGTCGGCGACCGGAATCGCCAGCATCTGGCCGGCCAACTCGCCCCGTTCCAATAATGATTCGGCGGCCTGATTGGCGTAGATGACCTTGCCCGACGGATCGACGACCAGCACGCCGTCGGTGATGGTGTCCAGGATCAGGTTGAGCTGGCTAAGGGTTTGCGGCATGGGGTCCGGTAAAAGCGGTTTTAGACGATGACGGTTTGCGCGCCGGTACTTTGAGTCTGGGTAGTAATCGCGGCCATCACCGACGACATGCGCGACAGGTCGCCGAGCAACTTCAACACCGGTTTCGGCAAATCGCGGACCAGCATCGGCGTCGCGAAGACCTCCTGTTCCAGCGCTTTTTCCGGCATTCCTAGCACTTCGACGACATCGAACACCCAATGGCCGGGTTCGTAGATACCGGTCAGCACCGCGCTGATTTGTTCGACCAAGCGGCGGGTTTCCGCATTCAGCGACACGACGTACAGCGTCAATACCAGCTTATGGTGGTTGGCTCGGCGGGCTTCGTGATCCTTGGCGATCCGGACCACCTGGGCGATGTTCTTGATTTGCGAGGCCGACAGCGGTTTGCTGGCCAATTCGAATTGCAGACCCTCGTCGTGGGCGGCCTTGAGCTGATCCATGAATTCGGTGGCGAAAGCGGTCACCAGATAGACGTTCAAACTGTCGTCCATACCCTTCAGGCGCCGTAGCGTTTCCACGCCGTCGATGCCGGGCATCCGCAAGTCCAGAAAGATTAAGTCCGGGCGCAGGCTTTGCGCCATCGCGATACCGTCTTCTCCGCATTCGGCCTCGCGTACGTTGTAGCCTTCGTCTTCCAGGATCAATTTGAAGGCGCCCCGTACCGCAGGGTCGTCGTCTATTACTAAAATATTGTTCACCATCGCTAGTCCCGCGTTAAAAGTGAGGAAATTTTAACCGCATGCAACAGCCTTCACCAGAGCGGCTCTCGACGCTGATAGTGCCTCCGATGTCCTGGATCAGCCGCCGCGTTACCGACAAGCCGAGGCCGGTGCCCTGGCCCGGCGGCTTGGTCGTAAAAAGGGGTCGAACATTCGGATTTGCACTTCGTCGGCGATACCGGAGCCGTTATCGGTTATCGTCAACTCTAACATCTTTTCCGCGCTACGCGCTTGGATATCGATGCGCGGATGCTCGCTGCCGGCGAGTGCGTCGCGCGCATTGATCAACAAATTCACCAAAATTTGCTGTAGCGTTTCGGCGGTGCAAGCGATCGGCGGAAGGTCGGCCGGCGAGTCGACATGCACCGCGATCGCGAATTTGCGCAGTTCGCCTTCGAGCAGCATTAGCGTTTGCTGCAACACTTCAGCAAGCGAGCAACTCCCGGTTTGCGCCGAACGGTTGTGCAAGAAAATCAGCATGTTGGAAACGATGGCCTTGATCCGCTGAATTTGTTGCAAAGCTTGCCCGAGCACTTCGCGGGACTTGGCGTCTTCGCAACGTTCCGCCACGTATTCGACGAAGTTCATCACGCCCATCAACGGATTATTGATTTCGTGGGCCACGCCGCCGACCAGGGTGCCGAGCGCCGACAGTTTTTCCATTTGCAGCATATGGTCCTGATTATCTTGCAATTGGTGGTAGGCATGGCGAGTTTGCTCGACCAGTCGGGCGTTTTCCAGTGAGATGGCGGCTTGCGCGGTCAGTAATTCGGTCATCGCGATTTTTTCCGACGTGAACACACCGTCGGCCAAGCGGTTCTCCAGATACAGCACCGCGCCGAGTTCGTTTTGTTTGACGACCGGCAAGCACAACACGGAGCGCAAGCCCAGCGCGACGACCTCCGGCGCGGTTTGAAACTCGCCTTCGCTGCCGGCGTCGCGCAACACGACTTTTTCGTGAGTGCGAGTCACGTAATTGACGACGGCCCGGCAGATGCCGCGCACTTTGTGTAAGGGCGCGTACCCCTGGCGCGGCGCGCGCTTCTTACCGACATGTTGCTCCGCGGCGACTACCCATTCGTCCTGCTGGCGAATCAACAGATAACCGTGCTGCGCGCCGGAGCTTTCGAGCACGACGGTCATGATTTTGCGCATTAATAGCGGTAAATCGATCTCGGCGGATAGCGCCAGCGCGGATTTCATCAAGTAGCCGATATCCAGGTTAGGGAGTTTTGAATTCGGCGATTCGGATTTGACAATCCTGGCGCCCGTTTCCGGGGGAACGTAGCGGTGCCGCTCCTGTAGTTGTTGGTTTTTAAGATCGGCCCGGCACAGCCGGTAGTGACGGCGAGCCTCGCCGTAATAGAGTTCGGCATCGCCCAAGTCATGTTCGGCGATCAAATCGGCCAATGCTTCGTAGACATGGCCGGCCAACAGCCCGTATTGCTGGCGGAAGCAGTCGGCGGCGGCATCCAGATACCGATTGCGTGCCTCGCGGACATCGCCGCGAAACCGGGCAATTTCGGCCTTGGCAAAACTCAGATAGGGTTGCAACAGCGGCCCCAGACCGGCCCAAGTTTCCAACTGTTCCAATACCGGCGCGATTTCGGTTTCCAGTTCCGACCAGGGCGGCGCGTCGGCTTGCCGTAAACGGTTCAACAGTCGGTAGACATACCACAAGCGTTTCAGCACGTTATCGGTCAAGCCGTGTAAGTGGCGCTCCACTTGGTCCAAGGCTTGTGCCGCGCCGGCATAATCCCCGAGAAAATAACGGGCGAAGCCGAGCAACGCATAATAGCTGCCGGAGGCCGCGACGTAACGATGGGTGTTCCAATCCGCCAGCGTGGCGGTCATATCAATCGGCTTGCCGCCTTTCATCGGCGCGATCCACCCCGCCAGAACGGCTTCCGCCAAGCCGACCGAGAACGCCAGTTGATTCTTGCGGGAGAATTGCAGGCATTCCTCGGCGGCTTCCTCTATCCAGCGCAGATTCTTGCCTTGGGCCTGCAAGTTCCACATCAGCGGACCGTAGGATAGCCCGGCGTTGTACAAGTCTCCGCAATTGCGACCGCATTGTATGGCTTGATGAGCGTACTCGACGATGTCGGCCGGGTGCGAACGGCTGTGCATATTGCACCAGACGATGCCGTTCATGCCGCGGGTGGCGCCGAAGGTGTTCGGATATTTGGCGCACAGGTCGCGCGCCAGATCTTCGTAACGGAAGGCTTGCTCGAAGCGACCTTGCTCGCCCAGATTCAATCCCATGATCGAAAACGAGTAGATCACCGACTCGTCCATACCGCCGCCCAAACAATGCTGGGTGGAGAGCGCGGCCGATAGGTAGAGTTGCGGCACCAGTCCGCACATATACAAATCCGGAATCAATTCGGCGTAAAAGGCCAGTTCGATTTTATTGCGGCGCTCCCGGGTAAACGGCATCGCGGCGATTTTGCTCCAGACGTCGCCTTGAGCTTCGATGTCGGCCGTCAAACTTTCCATTTGCCGGCGAGCGTCCTCGGCATCGGCGGGCAGCGATTTGCCGAAATACGCCAGGCCGCGGTTGGCGGTCGCAATCGCCTGTTGAAAATTGCCGAACGAGGATAGCGAGGTAGTCTGTTCGGCCAGGGCTTCCGCCTTATCCAAATCGCTGACCGCGTGTTCGATCAATTGGTTGAGCAAGGCTTCCGAACTATCGTAACGACCCCGCATCAAGTCGGTTTTGGCCAGCCGTTGGTAAATTCGGAAGGTCAACTCGTAGGTCTGCGTCCAGCAGTCGCCCGGCAAATAACGATGGGCCATTTCGAAGAACTCGTTGGCGGCTTCGCCAGCCAGCGCATCCAGCGCTTTATTGCCGGCGTGAAAATTGATTTCCGCCAGCCAATAGCGGGTGCGGTCGTCGGGCGAACTGGGTTTGCCCTGGTTTAAGTGTGCGGCGATGGTGAACAAATGATCCATGTGCGCCAGTCCGGTGCCGACCGGGGTTGTACCGAGCAGGCGCTGACCGATGCGCCAATGTATCGCCCGGCGCGCGGCCGGATCGACCTGACGCAGTACCGCTTCTTGTACCCGGTCGTGGACGAATTGCAGATCGGATTTGTTTTCCAGCATTAATCCAAGACTCAGTACCGGCTTCAGGTCCTCGAACAAGGGTTCGATGCGCAATTCCAATACCTTGGCGATTTCGTCGGCACTGAAACGATTTCCCAGGCAGGCGCAATAATCGAGGATACGCAAGGTCCGCTCGGGCAGCTTGCGGACCTTGGCGCTGAATAGCTCGACCACGTTGGCGGGCATCCGCGTGTCGCGGATGCGTTGCATGTCCCACAGCCAATGCCGATCGGCGTCGATGCCGAGTAGGCCTTCATTGTATAGCCAGGCCAGACTTTCACTGACGAACAGCGGGTTGCCCTCGGTCAGTCCGGCGATGAATCGAGCGAGAAGGGCGGTGGCTTCCAGAGACGAATCCAGAATGTAGGCCACCATATCGTGGCAGTCCGGCTCGCTCAACGCGCCGAGGCGAATTTCGGTCAGCGGGCCTTCGGCTTCGCCGACCCGGCGGATCAATTTCGTCAATGGGTGGCCGGCGTCGACTTCGTTGTGCCGATAGGCGCCGAGCAACAATAGAAATGGGTGATCGCGATGGTTGGCAAACAGGTTTTGTAAAAAATCGAAAGTCGCGCTGTCGCACCATTGCAGGTCGTCAATGAAAAGCACCAGCGGATTGTCCTCGCTGGCCAGACAGGCTAAAAATCGGTCGAACAGATTGTTAAAGCGTTGGCGCGCCTCGACCGGCGGTAACGCCGGCGGCTCGGGTTGCGCTCCGATGATGAAGTTCAGTTCCGGCACCACCTCGGCGATGACGCCGCCTTGGTGTTCGACCGCTTCTAAAATCCTGGCCCGCCACTGTCGTACCTGAGCGTCGCTCTCGGTCAGGAAGGTGCGGATCAGGTTGCGCAAGGCCTGGATCAGCGAACTGTAGGGAATGTTTTTCTGGTATTGATCGAACTTTCCGGACGTGAAGTAGCCGCGATTCTTTACCAAGGGTTTTTGCAGTTCCTGAATCAGCCGGGTTTTGCCGATACCCGACAGGCCGGAAATCAGTACCGATCGAAACCGACCGCGCATCACCTCGTCGTATTCGCGTTGAATGGTTTCGGATTCGGTTTGCCGTCCGACCATTTTCGAGATGAATATCACCCGGCGGCTACGGTCGTGGCGGCCGATCGCGAAATTAGACACCGCGCCGTCCCGGCCGTATTCGCTCTGACAACGCCTGAGGTCCGCCAGCAGTCCGGCGGCGCTTTGGTAACGTTTTTCCGGTTGCTTGACCGTCAGTTTGGCGACGATCTCGCTCAGCGTTTCCGGTATGCTCGGGTCGAGTTCGTGCAGATACTCGGCTTCCTCCGCCAGATGGGAATGGATCAGTTCCAACGGGTCTTCGGAGACGAACGGCGGCCGGCCGCCGAGCAATTCGTAGAATACGATCCCCAGCGAATACAAATCGGTGGCGAAATCGACCCGGTAGTTGATGCGGCCGGTTTGTTCCGGCGACGTGTAGGCCAAGGTATGGCGAACGAATTGCGGATCGTAGATGAAATGACTGACATCGCGGATATCCAGCGGCGTGATGAAATCGGTCAGCCGCAAGCCCAGCGTACCCGCATGCACCAGAATGTTGTGCGGCTTGACGCCGCCGTGAGTAATGCCGCAGTCGTGAACGGTTTGCAGGATGTCGGCGAGCGGACAGGCCAGCGCGAAAAAACTGTCGAGACCCGGCGATCCTTGAGATTGCACCCAGTCGCTCAAGGTTTGGCCGGCGAACCACGGTTGGACGATGAATTGTTCGCCCTCGTCGGATTCCAGCGCCAGCGGCGTGCTGACGCGCGGGTCGTGCAACACCTTCAGACGTTCGATTTTTTGCCGCAAATGCCGGGATTGATCTTCCCAACTCGACAGCAACTTCAGGTACTTGATGACCAGCGGATACTCGGGCACGTGTTTGTGGTAACCCTTGTAGACCGAAGCTTGCAAGCTTTCGCCGAGTTTCTCTGTCAGTACGTAGGCGTCCGGTTGCGGAAGGTGGTTCGAGTGGGCGTTCATGGCCTATCCGATCATCCGTTTCGGCAGCGAGTCGCGGCGCTTAACTTATAATGTCTCGGATTTTGTAACCGAGAGGACATGCGATGGCCACCACCCAATCCACGATGATGCCGCTGGGCACGATAGCGCCCGATTTCGAATTGCCGGATACCGTGACCGGCAAGACGTATCGCTTGCAAGACCTGCGCGGTAAGCAAGGCACGTTGATTCTGTTTATCTGCAATCATTGCCCCTACGTGCTGTACGTCAAAGCCCAATTGATCGCGATTGCCGGCGACTACGCGAGCCGGGGCGTCGCGACGCTGGCGATCAGTTCCAACGACGTTGTCGCCTATCCGGACGATGCGCCCGACAAGATGCGCGAGCTGATGGCGGCCTGGGGCTACCCGTTCGCGGCCTATTTGTACGACGAGACCCAGCAAGTCGCCAAGGCATATCAAGCGGCTTGCACGCCGGACATTTATCTGTTCGACGCTGATTTGGCCTGCGTTTATCGCGGCCGGCTGGACGCGGCGACGCCGAAAAACGGTGAGCCGGTGACCGGCGCGGATTTGCGGGCCGCGCTGGACGCGATGTTGAATGGCCTTCCGGTCGAGGCCCGGCAAATTCCCAGTGTCGGCTGCAACATCAAATGGAAGCAGGACCACTGAACGCGAGATTTTCATCCGGCAAGCGCGGCTGGCTTAGTGTTGCTGGTCGTCGAATTGTTCGACCATCAAATCCAGTTCGCGGCTGGATTCCGAAACGCTACCGGCCGCTTCGCTGGCTTGAGTCGCATGTTCGCTGGTTTGCCGAGACAAATTGCCGATGGCTTCGACGGTTCGAGCGATGCCCTCGGAGACCACGTGCTGTTGCTCGGCCGCGCTGGCGATCTGCACGATCATTTCGTTGATGTAGCCGACCGATTGCAGCGTTTCGTGGAGCAGGCTAGTGGAGTTTTTGCCATGCTCGGAGCCGGCGGCCGCCATTTCTCGAACCCTGGCCATTTCGGCGACGGCGTTTTCGGTGCCGCCGCGCAGATCGTTGATCATTCGATGAATTTGTTCGGTCGATTTTTGAGTGCGGCCGGCCAAGGTGCGTACTTCGTCGGCGACCACCGCGAAACCGCGGCCCTGATCGCCGGCTCGGGCGGCTTCGATCGCGGCGTTCAGCGCCAACAAATTGGTTTGTTCGGCGATGCCTTGAATCACGTCCAGCACGCCGCCGATATTCTGGCTATGGGTCGAGAGCACCTGAATCACCGCTTCGGCTTGATTGACCGCGCCGGCCAGACTTTCCATCATGCCTATCGTGTCGTTGACCCGCGCAACCGAAGCCTGGGATTTTTGGCTGACATTGTTGGCGGCATCGGCGGCATTGGCGGCGCTACGGGCTACTTCGCTAACCGTGGCACTCATTTGATGGATCGCCGAGGCAATTTGTTCGATTTCCCGCAGTTGCTGGTCCATCGCGGTGCTGACTTGCCTAACCGCGCGATGGGTGGAATCGGCCTTGCCGGCCAAGGGTTCCGTGGCTTGAATCAAACGGCGGATGATGGTTCGGGATTTGGCTTTCAGCAATTTGATCGCTAACAGCAGTTGACCGATTTCACCATCGTCGGCGGTGTAGATGCGTTGGGTTAGCGGGTTGTCGATGACTTTGCGCGCTTCGGCGGCGGCGGCGCTCAACGGTTGCAAAAGCAAAGCGGCGGCGGCGTAGCCGACGGCCAGCGCGGATGCCGCCAGACCGGCCGCGACGCCGGGGCTAACCAGGCCGTTAAGGTACAGGATGCCGGCTAGCGCGGTCTGGGGCAGGCCGTAGCTCATCGTCAGCTTCGCTGTCAGAGTGAGTCGGCCAAGGCCGGCCGAACCGGTCTTGCCGGCATTCATTTTTTCGTAGATTTCCCTGGCGCGGGCTACGGTCGAGGGATCGGGTTTAACGCGCACCGATTCGTAGCCGATGATCTTACCTTGGTCGAAACGCGGCGTCACGAAGGCGTCTACCCAGTAGTGGTCGCCGTTTTTACAGCGATTCTTGACGATGCCCATCCACGGCTTACCGCTTTTGATGGTTTGCCATAAATCGGCGAACGCCGCCGGCGGCATGTCGGGGTGGCGGACGATGTTGTGGCTTTCCCCGAGTAGTTCGCTACCGCTAAAGCCGCTGATTTTAATAAAATCGTGGTTGATGTAACCGATCCGGCCGGCGGTGTCGGTGGCCGAGGTGATGGTGATTTGGGTGCTGTACTCGATCTCTCGTTGGGTAATCGGAAGATTTTTTTCATCGTTATCCCTGATCGTTATTTTTAATGGTGGAAGCGGCGAGCAAGCGGTGCTTATGCCGCGAGTTAGTATAACCCTCGTTCGAGACTTGTCGTCGGGTGCCGGAAAAATTCTCGGGCGCCGATACAGCGGAAAACTCGCGCAAACTGGATGCGTCGGCGCTCCGTGTCACGTTTGAGCGGGCCGTTGGCGAGGCCGGGGCGGCATGGCTTGACGCTACGGTGTTCGGCCCGCTACCATCGTCGGGTAGATCCAGACGACCGTACCGATTTCGTTGCGACGGGGATTTCAAGTCAATGTAGTAGCGCGCTATGCGTTGCGGCAGAGGCCTTACGTCGCCGTCCGCGCGCTTGCCCGATATTTTTCGGCGATTGTTAAAACAACGGTGTTCAAGACCGCAGGTTATGACAAACCTTGGGCGGATCGCCCCGAACTTTGAGAAATCGATGACTAGAGTGTATTGCTTATTGCCGCTGGTGCTCGGTGCTTGTCACGTGTTGACGCCGGACCCAATTGCCCCGAGCGGCGGTTCGGTTCATCACGTCGCGCTGGTGTGGTTGAAGCAGGCGGGCGATCCGGCGGCGCGCCGTCAATATATCGAGCTGAGCCGGCCATTGGAGAATCTCCCCGGCGTACTGAGTTATCGGCTAGGAACGCCGCTGGAAGTTCGCCGCGAGCGGGCCAGCACCGCGCTGGATAAGGGGTACGACGTGGCGGTTTCGGCGACTTTCGCCGATCCCAATGCATTGGAAGCCTTCTTGAAAAACCCTGACTACCAGGCTGTCGCGCAACAGCAATTGCGCCCCTTGGTCGACAAATACAAGGTGTACGAGTTTGCCGAATGACGCTGGCCGACGAGTTAACCCTCGCTTTGCCGCTCACGCCGATTCGGCGACGGCTTGCGTCGCGCGTGTTCGGCGCAAGCCCGCGCAACTTCTCGGCGAACTGGACCGCACCTCGCCGCAAAAGTCGGGAAACGAGTGGTTTACCTGACGATCATGAAACCGCTGCATCGCCCCGGCAAATGAAAGTCAGTGGCGTGGGAGCGGCTTTAGCCGCGATTGACCGCGTTCCGACATCGGATTGTGTGACTGCTCCGGTGACTTTCGTGGCAACCCTTAGCCAACCCCAGTCCTAAATATGCGTCGTATCTATACGTGTTTATTCGGTTTATTGTTGCCGGCGATTTTGCTGCGCCTGTATTGGCGGGGAATCAAGGCGCCCGCTTATCGGCTGCGCTGGCGGGAACGCTTGGGAATTTATCGTGGACCGGTCCGTGGCGGCGGAATCTGGTTTCATGCCGTCTCGGTCGGCGAGGCCGAAGCGGCGTTTCCGCTGATCCAGCGTTTGTTGAGCCAGTTTCCCCAACTGCCGATTTTGGTGACGACGACGACGCCGACCGGTTCAGCTCGGGTGGTCGCCGTATTGGGCGATCGCGTCGAGCACGTGTATTTGCCCTACGACTTACCCTGGGTCGTCGCGCGGTTCTTCCAGCGGTTCCGGCCGAGTCTGGCGGTATTCATGGAGAAGGAGCTATGGCCCAATCTGTTTGCCGAGTGTCGTGCTCGCGAGGTACCGTTGTTTGTCGTCAATGCCCGCTTGTCGGCGCGGTCGGCGCGCGCCTATCTGAAAATTCCCAGCCTGATTCGGCCGGTGTTGGCCTGTATCGATACGATCGCGGTGCAAACCGCCGAGGATGGCGAACGCTTCATAGAAATCGGAGCCCGATCAAGCCAAGTTCGGGTGGTCGGCAACGTGAAATTCGATGTGGCCGTCGACCCTAGCACCCTGGCGGCGGGTAACGCCTTGAAAGCGTCGGCATTCGCCGGACGGTGGATCTGGATAGCCGCCAGCACGCATACCGGCGAGGAAGAACTGCTGTTGGCGCAGTATCGGCGCCTGAAAGCGGCAATGCCGGCGCTATTGTTAACGATCGTGCCGCGCCACCCGGAACGCTTCGGCTTGGTCCAAAAACTGTGCGAAACGCAAGGCCTGCGGGTCTTGATGCGCAGTTCCGGACTGGCGTGCCGGACCGAAACCGACGTTTACATCGGCGATAGCATGGGCGAATTGAAATTATTGTACGCGGCCGCCGATGCGGCCTTCGTCGGCGGCAGTCTGGTCGAGGTTGGCGGTCATAACGTGTTGGAGCCCGCCGCGATCGGCACGCCGGTGCTGTTCGGCCCGTGGATGTTCAATTTCCAGGAAATCGCCGAGCGAATGTTGGCGGTAGGCGCCGCACGCCAATGCGCCGACGCCGAGGCGCTTGGGGCTGCGGTGTTGGCCTTATCTCGCGACACAGCTTCCGGTCGCGCGATGGCTCAGCGGGCTCGAGACTTCGTGCAAGCCAATCAGGGTGCGACCGAACGGCTGGTCGAGTTGTTGGTCGCCGGTCTGGCCGAATCGGCGGCCGGCCGATTTTTGGTATAATCCGGCCATTTTTCAATGGGCACAGGTAAGAACGCAATGTCGGAAGTTAAAAAAGTGGTGTTGGCCTATTCGGGCGGCTTGGATACCTCGGTCATCCTGAGATGGTTGCAAGACGTTTATCAATGCGAGGTCGTCACGTTCACCGCCGACATCGGCCAAGGCGAGGAGTTGGAGCCGGCGCGGGCGAAAGCGCAAGCGGCCGGCATTAAGGAAATCTACATCGACGATTTGCGCGAGGAATTCGCCCGTGACTTCGTATTCCCAATGTTCCGCGCCAACACGATTTACGAGGGCGAGTATTTGCTCGGCACCTCGATTGCCCGGCCGCTGATTGCCAAGCGTTTGATCGAAATCGCCAACGAAACCGGCGCGGATACGATTTCTCACGGCGCGACCGGCAAGGGCAACGATCAGGTTCGTTTCGAATTGGGTGCGTACGCACTGCGCCCGGACATCAAAATCATCGCGCCGTGGCGGGAATGGGATTTGAACTCCCGTCAAAAACTGTTGGCCTATGCCGAGAGCCACGGGATCTCTGTTGAAATGAAAAAGGGTAAAACCTCGCCTTACTCGATGGATGCCAACTCGCTGCATATTTCCTACGAAGGCCGCATTCTGGAAAATCCGTGGACCGAGCCGGAAGAAGATATGTGGCGCTGGACCGTGTCGCCGGAAAGTGCCCCGGATCAGGCGACGTATGTCGAGCTAACCTATAAACAGGGCGATATCGTGGCCATCGACGACGTTCCGCACACCCCGCATCAGGTGATGGAAAAATTGAATCAAATCGCCGGCGCCAATGGCATAGGCCGCTTGGACATCGTCGAGAACCGTTACGTCGGCATGAAATCGCGCGGCTGTTACGAGACCCCGGCCGGCACCGTGATGTTAAAAGCCCACCGGGCGATCGAGTCGCTGACCTTGGACCGGGAAGTGGCGCATTTAAAGGACGAACTGATGCCGCGATATGCGTCGTTGATTTACAACGGCTATTGGTGGAGTCCCGAGCGGGCGATGCTGCAAACGATGATCGACACCTCGCAAGTCCGCGTCAACGGCAAGGTACGCGTGAAGCTCTATAAAGGTAACGTCATCGTGGTCGGCCGTGCGTCGGACACCGACAGTCTGTTCGACGAAAACA
The DNA here is from genome assembly GCF_050154735.1 of Methylomonas stagni. Lineage (NCBI taxonomy): Bacteria > Pseudomonadati > Pseudomonadota > Gammaproteobacteria > Methylococcales > Methylococcaceae > Methylomonas > Methylomonas stagni. The sequence goes on from NZ_CP189557.1 coordinate 570,020, forward strand.
TTGCCACCTTCGAAGAAGACGGCGGCGCTTACAACCAAAAAGACGCCGAAGGCTTTATCAAGTTGAATGCATTGCGGATGCGAATCGCGGCGAAAAAGGCGCGTTGAGTGCAACCGGTTTAATGCAGGACATTTTTAGCGAAGCTTGTATAATGTCGGGATAGGCTGACGGCGAAGTTTGCCCGGTCGGTACTAAGCTTCCCGATTAGCACACTAGAACAATAATGAGCGATATGCCTGAGATTAATCCGGATGATGCCAATACCGACAAGCACGCTATTGTCTACTTGCCTGGTGCTCACCGGGATCAGGCGCTAATCAAGGCAAACCGCTTTCTGTTAATGCTGGTGACGGCATTGACGGCAGCGGTTTTTTTATTGGGTTTTGTTTTGTTGCCCAGACAAAATCTGCTGAACGAAATTCAGAAAAACCAAGCCGTGTCGATGGCCTATGCCACCCAAAACCCGGCTTTATCGGCCGAAATCAGCGCGTTGAAAGGCCAGCTTTTCGGCTTGGTCAGCGGTTCGATCGAGAGCAAACTGCGCTCGTTGGAAGATAACATCAAGCGCGGGAGCGTTGCCGATTCCTTGGATACGATACGCGATCTGAAGGGTGACGTAAAAATTCTGGCCTCGTATTCCGGCGCGGGCGACGCTGCGTCGGCCAAGCCCGGCGAAGCGCTTGTCGTCAATCAGGTATTGGTTCAAGAGCTGGAAGACATCAAGGATTTGGTCTATCTGACCTTCGTATCCTGTGGCTTGATGATCGCGGCGGTGGCTGGCGTTTGGTTACGCGGCCGTCGGCGTTTGCCGTCGTATCGGCAGAGTGCTCGTCATTATTTGAGTCGGGACTGAACGCGAGCCTAAAACTGACTAGGCAATAAACTCGGCACACAAAAAAGCCGCCTTCCTAACGGAGAGGCGGCTTTTTTCGCCTTGGAGCTTGAGCTTATTTGCTCAGATAGGCGTAGATCGCGTCGATGGCTTGATCTTCGGTGTAACCTGCTTTTTTGACTGGGCCAACTTCCATAATCGCCGCAGTTGCTTTGGGCATGCCGTTTTTGCCTTCTTTTACCACTTTCGTGAATTGATCTTTAGGCAGTTTGCCGGCTTTGATCAGTTCTTTCAGTTGTGGGTTGGATGAGATGTCGTGGCAAGCGCCGCAACCACGGCCAAAAGCGCGCTCGTAGATTTTTGCACCGATTTCTTCTTGTTCGTTAGCCGCTACTTGACCGCTCAGAGCGATTAATGCCGCACCTACGGTAAAAACGAATGATTTTTTCATTGTGTTCTCTCGTTGTGATTAAAAAAAGAACTGCATTGGCAATACAGCTCCTGGGAAATCAAGCCGGTAAAGGATAGGGAGTTTCGCCGGAAAATTCAATCAATTTTCACCGCGAAAGCCGCTCCGAGTCGGCTTGCGCGGCGATTCTTCCAACGAAAACTTAATTTCCGCTGAATTCGGGATTTTTTCACGCATCCCGCGTCGCTGCGGGGTGGAACCATTGCAATTTTTCCCGCAATGTGACGACGCTGCCGACGATAATCAGCGTCGGAGCTTTGAATTCGGCGGCTTCTACTCGCGCGGGCATATCGCTCAACGTGCCGGTCAATACCCGTTGATGACGGGTGGTGCCTTGTTGGACGATGGCGATCGGATGATCCGGCGGGCAGCCGTGTTCTATCAGCGAACGGCAAATCACATCCAGGCCAACCAAGCCCATGTAGATGACGATGGTTTGATTTGGTGTGGCAAGCTGGCGCCAGTTCAGATTGATGTTACCGTCCTTAAGGTGGCCGGTGACGAAGGTGCACGACTGGGCGTGATCGCGGTGGGTCAGCGGAATGCCTGCATAACTGGCACAGCCAGCGGCGGCTGTGATACCCGGAACCACTTGGAACTGGATGCCTTGTTGCATCAGGGTTTCGATCTCCTCGCCGCCGCGTCCGAAGATAAACGGATCGCCGCCTTTCAAGCGGGCCACCCGCTTGCCTTGTAACGCCAGTTGCGCGAGCAAGGCGTTGATGTCTTCCTGTGGCAAACTGTGATTGTTACGCTGTTTGCCGACATAGATTTTGTCGGCGTCGCGGCGGGCCATTTCCAGAATCTCGGCCGAGACCAGTCGGTCGTAAACGACCACGTCGGCCTGTTGCATCAACCGCAGAGCGCGGAAGGTCAATAAGTCCGGGTCGCCGGGGCCGGCGCCGATCAAATAGACTTCGCCGCGCGGAGACTGGGTAGAATCGGCGGCCAAGCTTTCGTTGAGGCGGGATTCGGCTTCGTCGATCCGGTCGGCAAACACTAATTCGGCGATGGGGCCTTGCAAGACACTTTCCCAAAATATCCGACGGCGGTTGGTGTCCGGCAAATGTTGTTTGACCGTTTGTCGAAAACGTTCGGCGAAGGTCGCCAGTCGGCCGTAGGCAGCGGGAATGGCGGTTTCGACCTTGGCGCGCAGCAAGCGCGCCAACACCGGCGAAACGCCGCCGGACGAGATCGCTATCGTTAGCGGCGAGCGGTCGACGATAGCCGGGAAAATGAAGCTGCACAAATCCGGATTGTCGACCACGTTGACCGGAATTCCGCGTGCGTTGGCTGCCTTGGCGACCACTTCGTTGGTCCTGCGGTCGTTGGTTGCCGAAATCACCAGACGCGCGCCGTCCACGTCGGCGGCGGCAAAGGGCTTTTGGTGCAATTCGAGATCACCGATGCCAATGACATCCGCGCTAATTTCGACGGCAACCACCGTGATTCGAGCGCCAGCCTTGTGCAGCAGCTCGATTTTTCGGGCCGCGACGCTGCCGGCGCCGACCACCAGACAAGGTTGATTCTTCAGGTTTAAAAATAGCGGGAAGTACTCCATGGCTCGATTTTCGCGGTGTGGTGTGGGATATTATGGTAATTATTAATTAAACGGCGAGCGAGTCGCGTGAGTTATGATTAAATTTGATCTGGAAGTCGATGCCAGCGGATTGCAATGCCCGTTACCGCTGTTGAGGCTGAAGAAAGCGATTATGGAAATCGACAGTGGCGCGGTCGTCAAGGTGATTGCTACCGATCCGGCTGCTCATCTGGATTTCGGCGTGTATATCGATCAAGCCGGGCATATCCCGCTGAAAATCATCAAGGATGTTGATAAACAGGTGTTCTTTATACAGAAAAAATAACAGCGATTCAATATTACGCTGTCGGTTCGGCGCGGTTCCGCGCGTGCCGCCTAGCGCAAGCTGATGATGGGCCAATGGGCTTGCTCGGCGGTCAGCCGCAACTTGGGGTCGGGATCGACCGCCACCGGCCGCTCCACCAGATTCAACAGCGGTAAATCGTTGTGGGAGTCGCTGTAAAAGTGGCTGCCGAGCATCGATTCGCCGGATTCGGCCAGCCATTGTTGTAATAACGTGACCTTGCCTTGCTGGAAACACGGCGTACCGTTAAAGCGGCCGGTATAGCGGCCGTCCTTCATTTCCGGCGTCGTCGCCAAAAGATTGTCGATACCGTAGAGCTTGACGATAGGCTCGGTCACGAAGCGGTTGGTCGCGGTAATTACCAGCAAGGTATCGCCTGCGGCGCGGTGCCGTTCCACCAGGGCGTGGGCGGCATCCAACATAATCGGCTTGATCAGCGTTTCGACGAATTCTTCCCGCCAGCGGTAGAGCTGGGCCGGTTCGTGGCAGGCCAGCGGCGCCAGCGAGAAATGCAAAAACTCGACGATGTCCAGGGTGCCGTGCTGGTAGTCTTCGTAGAATTTCTGGTTGGCTTGTTCGTAGTGGTCCTTGTCGACGATGCCGGCGTCCACCAAAAATTGTCCCCACAAGAAATCGCTGTCGTCGGCGATCAGCGTGTTGTCCAGATCGAATATCGCTAAGCTCACGGCCTTCCCGTCTTGATAAAGAAAAAAACGGCCGCCGGTAGCGTCGGCTGCCTATTTATGGAACAATTGCGACATTAATTCATGATCGCTGGTTGCCGATTTTAGCATTTCACCATCGGTAACCGGGCGGCAAATCATACAGGTTTTTTGACATGATAGACTCGAAAGGATACCGGCCGAATGTCGGGATTATCCTTTGCAATGACGAGGGTCGCGTGTTCTGGGCTAAGCGCAAGGGAGCCAATTCCTGGCAGTTTCCGCAAGGAGGCATCGACGGCAACGAAGATCCGGAAACCGCGATGTATCGGGAGTTGTGGGAGGAAACCGGCTTGCGCGCCGAACATGTGCATTTGTTGGGGCGAACCCGCTACTGGTTGCGTTACAGGCTGCCGGATCGCTATGTCCGCAAAAACTCGACACCGTTGTGCATAGGCCAAAAGCAGATTTGGTTCATCCTGAAATTGATGAGCGACGAGTCCTTGGTGCGTTTCGATTGCGGCCACAAGCAAGAATTCGATAACTGGAAATGGGTCGAGTATTGGTACCCGATGAAGGATGTGGTGTATTTCAAGCGCCGAGTCTATCGGCGGGCCTTGGACGAGTTGGGCGCGTTGCTGGTGGCCAACGATGTCGGCATCAATGCCGAAGGCTATTTATCCGGCCGTTTGCTGGCAGGCTAATAATCGGCCTGCAATTCCAGTTCCGGTTGCTCGATGTCTAGCCGATGGCAATCTGACCAAAATTCGCCGTTGTCGCTCAGCTCGAACACCCGATAACCCGGCGGCAGCGGGTCTAGTTCCAACTTATCGGCGCCTGGTTTGAATTGAAAACAAGTCGCCGGCATCCCCAACCATCTCACCCCCGCGCGATCCGCTTCGAATAGCTGGTGTACGTGACCGCAGGTCACCGCCTTGATTTGTCGGAAGCCGGCGGTCAATTCGATTAACGCGTCGCCGTTCTCGATTTTCATTCGGTCCATCCAGGGACTGCCGCAGGGCAATGTGTGGTGGTGGACCGCCAATAACGCCGGTTCCGGATTGGCCGTCAACAGCTCGGCGGCTTCAGCCAGTTCCGATTCACTCAGAAAGCCGGCCGGACTGTCGGGTTTTCGACTATTCAGCGCGACGATCTGCCAGCCCGGCAAGGCTATCCTCCTCCCGCAATCGACACTGCCGCCCGCCAGCCATAGCCGCATCAAATTCGGATCGTCGTGGTTGCCGGGCAGGCACAGGCAAGGCGTGTCGCTGGCGGCGAGGATGCCGGCCAGGCGCCGGTAACTGTCGGGGCAAGGGTCTTGGGTCAGATCGCCGGTCAGCAGGATCAAGTCGAACGGCCCGTGCGCGATCAGGGCCCGATTCAAGGTTTCCCGGAAATAAAATTCGGTATCGACGCCCACCATCGTCCCACCGGCCGCGGCGCGCAGATGCAGGTCGGTCAGTTGCAGGACTTTGGCGGTGCTCATTTAGCGCAAGTAAGGGAAATAGGCCAGGCTGTTGGCGTGAACCCGCCTCAAGTCGTCGTGTTCGCCCAGCCAGCGGTAGCCCGAGTGTTGCGCGTTAGGCAGTTGTGCCAGCGATAGCGGCAGCCGCAATTGGTAGGCCAACACCACGTAATGCGTGCCGATGCCGGGGGCCTTGGCGAAATTGGTGTCGTACAGATGCGTGAAGCCGCCGAGCAATTGACCTTGCTCAATCTCCAGCTCGATACCGAGTTCGGCCCGCGTAATTCGTCGGAAGGCCTGTTCCAAGGTTTCGTTTTTGAAAATCCGGCCGCCGGGCACGAACCAATAGCCGGCCGCCGGCTCGTTCAGACGTTCGCCCATCAAGATCGCGTTCGTTTCCGAACGGATCACCAAATCGATCGAGACCAACGGTGTCAGATCGACGACATTCAAAAACGCTTGTTTGTCCAGCATGCCATTTCCCTAAATCTTAATCCGGATAAAGGTCCGATTATACGATGTCCTTGACCAGCAACTTGGAATTGCGCTGGTAGTTGTAGCCGTCGCGCATCGTTTCCGGCAGATCGCCGAGTTCGCAGGGGTGAAAGCCGCGTTCGACGAACCAATGCACGGTTTGGGTACTGCGCACGAATAAGCGTTTGACGGCTTCGGTCTTGGCCTTGGCGAACAAATACTCCAGTAGGCTGTTGCCGCGCGCGCCGCGCCGATAGTCCGGGTGTACCGCCAGACAGGCGATTTCGGCGCTGTTGCCGTCTTCCATCGCGTGGAAGGCGGTGCAACCGATGATCAGGCGGTCGCGCTCGATGACGACGTAATCGCCGATCTGCATTTCCAGTTTCTCCCTGGAGCGCTTGACCAGCACGCCTTCCGCTTCCAACGGTTTGATCAGTTCCATGATGCCGGCAATGTCGTCCAGCGCCGCCGGCCGAATGGTTTCGAAAGCGGTCGAACTGACCAGGGTGCCGACGCCGTCGCGGGTAAACAACTCCAGCAGCAAGGCGCCATCGACGTGGCGGTTGATCAAATGCGCCCGCTGCACGCCTTGCCGGCAGCTTTGCACCGCCGCGCGTAGAGAGCGGGTTAGCGGCGGCGGGAAATCCGGCGTGGTTTCCAATAATTCCTCGGCCTGCGCCGTCGTCAGTTGCGGCAGCGGCCGTTGTTCGTCCGGCGACAAACAGTCTTGTTCGGTCAACAGAATCAATTTATCGGCTTGCAAGGCGATGGCGACCTCGGTGGCTACCTCCTCGGCGGATAAATTGAACACCTCGCCGCTGGGTGAATAACCGATCGGCGAAATCAGCACGACATTGTGTTGATCGAGCTGCTGGTGAATCGCCTCGCTGTCGATGCGCCGCACCTTGCCGGTATAGCAATAATCGATGCCGTCCAACACCCCGAGCGGACGAGCGGTGACGAAGTTGCCCGACGCGACCCGAATCTTGGCGCCGGCCATCGGCGAGCCGGACACGCCCATCGACAGCAAGGCTTCGATTTCGACCCGCACCAACCCGGCGGCTTGCTTGACGTACTGCAAGGTGGTCGCGTCGGTGATGCGCAGATGGTGATGAAACTTCGGCGTATCGCCGCGTTCGGCCAGCCGTTCGTCGATCTGCTGGCGGATGCCGTGCACCAACACCAGCCGCACGCCCAAGCTGCGCAGCAAGGCAAAATCGTGGATCAGATTGTCGAATTCCGGTTCGCCGACCGCATTGCCGCCGAAGAAAATCACGAAGGTGCGGCGCCGGTGGGCGTGAATGTAGGGCGACGATTGGCGGAACCAGGAAACGAAAGAGGGCGGTTGTGGCATGGCTGGATCTTAGAACGTATTTGGCCGGATAGTGTAACTCGGCCGGCGCGGAAATGGCGCGCGGCGGTTTTAGCTTTGTGGGAGCGGCTTTAGCCGCGATTCGACACAGTGTCAGCGCTGACTTTTCCAGCGTCCGGCAACGTATTCCAAGGCTTCCTGTATGTTAAGGTCGCGGGTGGCGCCGCCGGTGCGGACGAACAATTTCGGCGTACCGGCTTGGGTTAAAAACACCGGGCGGCTGGCCGGCGAGACGATGACCCGGCACACGTCGCGGTCGGCCAGTTTATGAAACAGCACATGGATCAACGGACACAGGTCGGCGCCCAGATTGGTCGAGACCGCCGTCATCAGGGTTTGCTCGAATCCGTCTTGATCCGGCTTTTTCAAGGTCTGGAAGTCCTCGGCCAAACCGAGAATCTCGCCATTGTCGGCCACGCCGATCAGCAAGGTACCGCCGACCGCGCTGTTGAAGAAACCCGCCAGGGTTTTCAGAATCACGCCTTCCAACGCTTTATTGACCCGCTGTTCCTGCAAGTCCCAGCGCAGCGAAGACTTAAACTCCAGCAACGGCCCTTCGCCCTGGCGGATGATGGTCGGCAAATCCTTCTCTAGCTCGGCTTTCAATGCGTCCAGGTCCACCAGCCGTCTATGTAGCATTTGATAGAAGCCCAGCGACAACAGCCCCAGGATCGCGCCGATTTCGGCGTAGAACAGTATCAGGTTGTTCTGATTGATCTGGCCGGTCATCACTTCGCCGAACTGGCCCAGCACGAATTCGATCGACGACAGCGGATCGGCGTTACGCTCTCGCGAACTGATGTAATCGTAACTGGGCGCCAACAAAAAGATGCCCATGCCCGCGCCGATCCAGCCGGCCAGGAAATAGATTTTCAGTTTTTGTTTCCAGATATACAGAAGTTGGAGCAGGAAGCGTTTCACGGGAGCGTCGGGACAGTGGCTGATGCCGGCAGGCGCCGGTCGGTTAGGATAAAGCGGCGGCGAGCGGCGGCTTGCGAATATTGTACTTGCTAGCGTCGTCGGCTCGCCGGTTTTTTGTGCCCGCCGCCCGGTCAACCGAAATCGCTAAGCCGGAACAGCCGTGGGTCGCGTCATCAAGTTGTCCACCGTTGACTCGCTTACATGCCAAGGCGCTTTGTTGTTCTCGGGATGTAATCCCGACGGCTTCGGGTTAAACTTCCCAGCCGCGAGGTGGCTGGCCGGCGTTGGTTCGACGTTGCGCGCCCGATGCCCGATACCGCCGCCAGATTCTTCAAGCTGATTTCAAGGAATTACCGATGCCATCGATTAAATTCGCCGGCGCGGCATTTGCCGCGCTGTTCGTCGCCAACGTCCAGGCGGAAACCGTGTTCGTCACGCTGGAAAAGGACAATGCCATCGCCGTTGTCGATCCGGCCGAAGGCAAGTTGTTGAAAACCGTCAAGGTCGGCCAACGGCCGCGCGGTATCGCGATCAGCCACGACGCCAAGACCTTGTTCGTCGCTACCAGCGACGACAACACGATCCGGATGCTGGACAGCACTACCTTGAAGGAAATCGGCAAATTGCCGTCCGGCGAAGACCCGGAAACCTTCGCGCTGAGTCCGGACGATAAGCTGATGTATGTGTCCAACGAGGACGACGCCGAAGTCACCGTCATCGACATCGCCGGCAAGAAGGCGGTGGCCAAGATCAAGGTCGGCGTCGAGCCGGAGGGTATCGCGGTCAGTCCGAACAACCAATGGACGATCAGCGCCTCGGAAACCACCAACATGCTGCACTGGATCGATACCGCCAACCGGCAAATCCAGGACAACACCTTGGTGGATGCCAGGCCTCGCGCGGTAACGTTCACCGACGACAGCCAGCAACTGTGGGCGACCTCGGAAATGGCCGGCACGCTGACCATCATCGATACCGCGACCAAGCAGATTGCCCAGAACATTAAATTGGAGGTGCCGGGCTTGAGTAGCGATTTGGTGCAACCGGTCGGTATCGCCATCGACAAGCAGCGCCGCTACGGCTATGTGGCGATGGGCCCAGCCAACCGGGTCGCTGTGATCGACGCCCAAAATTACAAAGTGGAGAAGTATCTGCTGGTCGGCCAGCGGGTCTGGAATCTAGCCTTTTCGCCGGATCAAAAGCGTTTGTACACCACCAACGGCGTCAGTAACGACATCTCGATCATTGATTTGGAGAACCATAAGGTGACCAAGTCGATCGCGGTGGGGCGTTATCCCTGGGGCGTGGCGGTTAAACCATGACCGCCGCGCTGCACATCGAAGGCCTGAGCTTTGCCTACGGCGCCAAGAAGGCGCTGGATAACGTGGCGTTTCAGGTTGAGCCGGGCGAATGCACGATTTTGCTCGGACCCAACGGCGCCGGCAAAAGTACGCTGTTCGCGTTGATCACCCGGCTTTACGATGCCAGGGAAGGGCGTATCGCGCTGTGCGGTTTCGACGTCAAGCAGCAAAGCCTGCAAGCGCTGGCCAAATTGGGCGTGGTGTTTCAACAGACTACGCTGGACCCGGATTTGTCGGTGACCCAAAACCTGCGCTATCACGCCGCGCTGCACGGCATCGGTAAAAAACAGGCCGACAAACGGATCCAGGAAGAGCTGGAGCGTTTGGCTATGTATGAACGGCGCGGCGAAAAGGTTAGGCAACTGAACGGCGGCCACAAGCGCCGGGTCGAGATTGCCCGCGCCTTGTTGCACAAACCCAGCTTGCTGTTGCTGGACGAACCGACCGTCGGCCTGGACGTGCCCAGCCGGCAGGCCATCGTCAAACATGTGCACGACTTGGTCAAACAGCAAAATCTGGCGGTGTTGTGGGCGACGCACTTGATCGACGAAATCGATGCCGACGACAGCTTGGTGGTCTTGCACAAAGGCCAGATCAAGGCCAATGGCAGGCTTGCCGAGATATTGAAAAACACCGGCTGGGCCGATCCCGGTCAGGTGTTTCAGAAGCTTACCCAATCCGATAAAGGAGGGACGGCATGAGAATAGTGCATTACTGGCGGGCCACCGCCGGCATCGTCGGCCGCGAACTGCTGCGTTTTCTGCATCAGCGCGAGCGTTTCGTCTCGGCGCTGGTACGACCCTTGGTGTGGTTGTTCGTATTCGCCGCCGGCTTCCGCGCCGCGCTGGGCATCGCGATCAGCCCGCCTTACGAAACCTATATTTTGTACGAGGTCTACATCACCCCCGGCCTGCTGGGCATGATCTTGCTGTTCAACGGCATGCAAAGCTCGTTGTCGATGGTTTACGACCGGGAAATGGGCAGCATGCGCATGTTGATGGTCTGCCCGCTGCCGCGCTGGTTTTTACTGTGCAGCAAATTGATCGCCGGTACCGCGGTCGGCGTGTTGCAATGCTACGCCTTCCTCGGCATCGCCTGGCTGTACGACATCCAGGCGCCGCTGCCGGGCTATTTGTGGATACTGCCGGCGCTGGTGTTGGCCGGCATGATGCTGGGCGCGTTGGGCTTGCTGCTGTCGTCGTTCATCAAGCAATTGGAAAACTTCGCCGGGGTGATGAATTTCGTGATTTTCCCGCTGTTCTTCATGTCCACCGCGTTGTATCCATTGTGGAAGATCAAGGAATCCAGTCCGTTACTGGCGACCCTGGCCGAGTACAACCCGTTCTCGCAAGCCGTCGAACTGATCCGCTTCGCGCTGTACGAGCAGTTCAACCAACTGGCGCTGGTCTTCACCGCCGCCGCTTTTTTGTTGTTCATCGGCGCGGCGATTTTGGGCTACAACCCTAGCAAGGGGATGATGGTTAGGAAGGGTGGCGGGGATTGATAACAATAGAAACTATATTCATGACGCAGATTGGTTCAATTATTACTTACGTAATTGCGTTATTTGTTTTGTATAGGGTTTTGGTTGAACAAAAAGATGCAACGATCCAAAATCTTAAAGAACAGATTAATTCTCTCAAGGATCAACTTGTAGACGCGAGGTCTCAGTCGCCTGATGTATTGGCACAAAATCTTGCCAATCGGATTAAGCTTTTAGAACAGGAATTAGAGCGGCTTCAGCACGATAAATCTGCTAGCCAGGAACAAGTCAAGGCAAAGGAAATGGAACTGAATCAGGTCCGTGCAGAGGCGGCAAATCTCTCTGAGAAAGTGCAGCAGGCACGAAAGTCACTGAGTGACTTTCTTTGCCCCCACTGTGGCGCCCGTTTGATAGAAAAGTCTTATCCGTCCGAATTGGTTTGGTCTGGGAATAAAGGGACCTGCTACGAATATGAACTTACCGTCTTCGAGTGTGGATATGCAGTCCAAGATGGTGAAATGATTAAGGAATGCAGTAAATCAAATTCCATCGGTATTAGTGATATATGAAACTTAAGGAACCTCTGATTAATTCGTATCCTAAGATTTAATATAGAATTAAATCAATTGCTTATGCGTAAATTTATCTTGAAAATCTGAATTAATCATAGGTTCCTTAACTGTATTCTAATAGTCGCGAGTTCCAGACCAAGGTGCAGTTTCGTATGAGCTATATTTGCATTTCCGATATTCTCGAATTACCGGCGCAGGAACGAATGCAACTCGTGGAACTGATTTGGGACAGTATCGCGGCGGTTCCGGAGGCCCTGACGGCTTCACCGGAGGTAAAGGGATGGTGGTTAGGAAAGTGGCCGGGACTAGTGATCGGTAACAGGCACGAGAGTTGGATAGGAGCCGGTTTACCGGCAAGCTAACGATCCCGTCCGCGAGGTCCGTGCCTCAATTTTGGTTATTTTGATTCGGACAATCATCACCGAGCACATTCCGGTTTGCAACGACGCATCAGGCGTATCACGATGGCTTGCAAATCCTCAAGTTGGTCGCCTTGATCCAGGCTGGGATTTCACTTTAAATTCCGGATATCCTGTTCAAACAAAGGATACGATTTCCAACCCCGGCGCTATCGAGAACTAAGCGTGTCCGGCACCGCAAACCGTCCCAAGATCAAACTGCGGCGGTTGCCCCGCTTCACTTGTCAAAATCCTGGAAAATTCCTGCCCGTATTCCGCCCAATCCTTAATCCCGGTAATGACGCCCAAATATTCGCCACCGCGCAAAAATACCAGGGAAGGCCAACTGGTAAACCGAAATCTGGCTTGCAATTCGCGCTCGATGGATTTGTCGATCAGCGCACCGTGCAAACGATCGGCAAAGGCTTTTAACAGTTCCGGCAAAATCACTGCCACGTCATGACTTTCCGGAAACATCTGCGGATCGTTGGCAAAGAACAACACAACTGTGTCATGACCGTGCACGAATAAGTCGTAACTCTCCGCATCCAACAGCGGCAGGCCGTGGCGGGTTTGCAGCTGTTCCAGCAAGGGCGTACTCATGTTCGTAAAAACTCCGGCAGTTCGGGTTCGCGGTCGACCAGGTCCGCGAACAAATGGTCGAAATCGGTTTGACCGGCCATCGCCAGTCGCATCGCTTCCAGCGCGTCGTTGATTTGCGCGGCGCGTTCGGGCGTGAGCACTTCGCGGGCGGTGTCCAGAAATACCAGCAACCAAGTGCCGGCCGCTTGTTCGCCGACCAGCATCATATCGATTTGACTATGCTGACCGCGATAAGCGCAGATCGCCGTCTCGCCGCGCGATTCGACGATCTGCATCGGAATGCCTATACACATCCGTATTTCCCCCGATAGTCGACATCGACTTGTAAACTCGGTTGCTCGGACGCTTGCGGCGGCCGCACTTCGAAGGCATTCGACAACACGATACGTTCGTCGCCGAGTCGGTAGGCTTGTTCGGGCGACGGGCGCTCTTGTTCGTAGCGCTGGATGTCCAGAATGGGATCGGTCAAGTCCTTGGGCGCGTCGGCGCGATCGGCGACCACGCCGAACTCGGCCAGGTAGGCAAGGGCAACCTCGATCGCCGGCTGGATTCGCGCCTTCACACTCGGCCGCAAACTGCCGCCGTAGTCCTCCAGCTCTTCCGGCTGCACGCCGATCAGCAACAGACGTTCCGGATAGTCGCCCAACATCTGGGCCATGGCCAATACTTCTTGAAAGCCGGTCTGGTGTAGGCTCATTTTCTTGGCGCCGAGAAAGTTGGGGACGTCCGCATCTTCGACAATTTTCAAGGTGGCCGGCGGCAGGCCGTAGTCGACCGCGTCGAACATCACCAGCACGTCGGCGTTTTGCACGTAGTCCACCAAATACACGCCCTGGGTGCCGCCGTCCAGCACCGTGACCTGCTCGGGAAATTGGTAGTACTTCCGCAGATGTTCGACGACGCGAACGCCGAAACCTTCGTCGGCCCACAGTAGGTTGCCGATGCCCAGCAACAGAATTCGCGGCGTAGCGGTCATGTTCAATGGGCGTCGTCGATGGGTTTGTCGTCCTTGAAAACGCGCCAGCCGGTGACTATCGTCGAAAGCATGCTTTGGCCGGACAATTTTTCCTCGCGTACCGCCACGTAGACGTGAATGACCACGAAACAAACGATGAGCCACATCACCAAATGATGCCAGGTATGCACGGTCTGACTGTCGCCGAACAAGGGCAGCAGCCAACTGCTGAACAGCGCGTATTGCCAACTGCCTTGACCTTCGCCTTCGCCGTACAACGCGAATCCGGTGACGATCATGAACAAGGAGCCCCAAACGAAAGCAAAATGCATCGCCAGGATAGCCAGCGGATTGTGACCAACATAATGGCGCGGCTGCTTTTCCAGAAAGCAATACCAGCGGATTTCACACCACACGCCGTCCCAAAAATGCGCTTTCAGCAGCGGCGGCAGAAAGATTTGCCGAGCATGCTCGTTACCGGCATAGGCCCAGTAAGCCCGGCCGGCAATGCCTATCGCCAGCACGTAGCCGGCGGCGAAATGCGCGAAGCGGATATAACCCATCAAAAAATGCTCGGAGGCTTCGCCGGCCGGCGATGTCAACGGCGAGGCGATTAGATATCCGCTAATCACCAACACCACGATGGCCAAGGCATTCACCGAATGCCACAGGCGAACCGGTAATTCGTAGACGTAAACCGGAGCCGACGGCGCGCTCATTTCGAGCTCCGGCGGCTGTTGGTCCAGCGTTTGACGGCCGCGATCGCGACCAAGCTCAACGAGCCAGCGGCCGCCAAATAGGGCAGCCAGTGTCGATAGGACAGAATTAAGTGTTCCAGGCTATGGCTCAGGCTGTCGATGCCGGGATGGCTGTGAGCTTCGGCCTGGCTGAAAGTCAATAATAAGGCGGCGGAGGCCAAAAATTTGTTCATTGTGTTCTCCTGAACTGCGGCATTTGATGACGGCGGATGACGCTGCGTTGATCCGCCCTACATTGTTTAATCAACGCACCTTCACTTGGGTTAGTTCCTGTCCATCCGGACTCATCACATGAGTCGAACAAGCCAAGCAAGGATCGAAGCTGTGCAGCGTCCGCAAGATCTCGACCGGCTCTTCCGGGCGCTCGACCTTGGTGTTCATCAGCGAAGCCTCGAAGGCGCCGATATTGCCGTGCTCGTCGCGCGGCGAACCGTTCCAAGTGGTTGGCACCACGCATTGGTAGTTGGCGATCTTGGTGTCTTCGATTTTCAGCCAATGGCCCAGCGCGCCGCGCGGGGCTTCGGTGAAACCCACGCCTTTGACGCTGCTTGGCCAGGTGTCCGGATCCCAGCGCTCGACGTTGGCGGTCGCCAAATCGCCGGCCTTGACGTTGGCGATCAGTTTGTCCATGAAGTAACGCATCTTGCCGGCCGCCCACTGGGCTTCCAGACCGCGCGCGGCGGTGCGGCCCAGCGTCGAGAACAACGCGCTGACCGGCACGTCCAGCGTTTTCAATACGAAATTGATTTGTTCGGTGATTTCCTTATTGCCCTGGGCGTAGCCGATCACATAGCGGGCCAACGGGCCGACTTCCATCGCGTGGCCGCGCCAGCGCGGCGCTTTGATCCACGAGTATTTGGCCGATTCGTCCAATTCTTTAATATGGGTGCGATCGCCCTTGGTATTCGAGCCGAGCTTGTAATTGGGATCGGTGATGCCGTCCCAGGGGTGCAGGCCGGCGGCTTCGTCCGGGTATTTGTACCAGGAGTGTGGTACGAACTCCTGAATCTGTTTCGGGTCGGTCAGATCGACTTCGTGGACCTTGCTCAGATCGCCGTTGATGATCGCGCCGCGCGGCATCAGCAGATTGGCCGCCGAATAGTCGTTGGCTTTATCCGGGATATCGCCGTAGGACAGCAGGCTTTGGCCGGAAATGCCGCCGCCGTACAACCAGCCTTTGTAAAACTGGGCGATTGCCAGTAAATCCGGGATGTAGATTTGGTCGATGAAGGTGATGGTTCTGTCGATGATCGACGAAATCAGGTTCAAACGTTCCATGTTGACCGCGCCGACCGCGCCGACGCCGTCGATGTTGATCGCGCACGGTACGCCGCCGACCAGCCAGTTCGGATGCGGGTCCTTTCCGCCGAATATCGTGCGGATTTTCATGATGTCTTTTTGAAAATCCAGCGCTTCCAGATAGTGGGTGACCGCCAGCAAATCGGCTTCCGGCGGCAGCAAATAGGCCGGATTGCTCCAGTAACCGTTTTTGAACGGACCGAGCTGGCCGGATTCGACGAATTTTTTCAGACGGTTTTGGGTGTCACGGAAATAGCCGGGCGAGGACTTGGGATTGCTCGGCGAAATTTGTTGTTGCAACGCGGACGTCGCGACCGGATCGGCTTTCAGCGCGTTGACCGGGTTGACCCAATCCAGCGCGTGCAAATGATAGAAATGCACCAAGTGGTCGTGCGCCTGCAAACTCAGTTGCATGATGTTGCGGATTGAGTTGGCGTTTTCCGGAATCTTGATTTTCAACGCGTCCTCGACCGCGCGCACCGAGGTCAAGGCGTGGGTGCCGGTGCAGACGCCGCAGATGCGTTGCACGAAGGCCCAGGCGTCGCGCGGATCGCGGCCTTTTAAAATCACTTCCAGGCCGCGCCACATGGTGCCGCTGGACACCGCGTTGCGAATAATGTTTTCCTCGTCGATATTGACTTCGCAGCGCATGTGGCCTTCGATCCGCGTGACCGGATCGACCACCACGCGGCGGCCGGCGTCGTTCAAATGAAAACCGTTGGGGGTAGCAGTGACGGTCATGATTATTCGGCTCCGGGTTGTTTATCGGCTTGTTTGGCGCGGTTCAAGGCAGTCAGACCGGCATGAGCGGCGACGCCGGCGGTGACGATCCCGGCGGCGGTGCCGCCGACCACATCGGCATTGGCTTCGATGCCGAACTGGTTGATGCCGGTCAGGCGGTCGTAGAAACTGCCTTTATCCCAGAAACCGTCTTCCGAGCAGCCGATACAGCCGTGGCCGGACTGGATCGGGAATGAGGTACCTTCGTTCCATTTTACGGTCGAGCAGGCGTTGTAAGTAGTCGGCCCCTTGCAGCCCATTTTGTACAGACAATGGCCTTGGCGGGCGGCTTCGTCGTCCCATTGCTCGACGAACTGGCCGGCGTCGAAATGCGGCCGGCGGTAGCATTTGTCGTGGATGCGCTGGCTATAAAACATTTGCGGCCGGCCTTGTTTATCCAGCGTCGGCAGTTTGTCGAAAGTCAACAGATAGGCCACCACGGCGGTCATCACTTCGGCGATCGGCGGGCAGCCGGGCACTTTGATAATCGGTTTGTTGGCCAGACCCGGTACTTTATGCACCGGCGTGGCGCGGGTCGGATTGGGTTTGGCGGCCTGCACGCAACCCCACGAAGCGCAGGAGCCCCAGGAAATAATGGCCTTGCAACTCTCGGCGGCGTATTTGAGTTGCTCAACAAACGGTTTGCCGCCGATGATGCAATACATGCCGTCCTCGGCCAGCGGCGGATTGCCTTCGACGGCCAGGATGTAGTTGCCTTTGTATTTTTCGACGATTTCATCAATGATGGCTTCGGCGTTATGACCGGCGGCCGCCATGATGGTGTCGTCATAGTCCAGCGATAGCATGGACAGGATCACGTCTTTCGCCAGCGGGTGGCCGGAACGGATGAAGGATTCCGAACAACAGGTGCATTCCAGACCGTGCAGCCACAACACCGGAATCCGCGGTTTGGTTTCCATCGCGTGGGCGATTTTCGGCGCGAACGCCGGACTCAAACCCAGCGAGGCGGCGGTCAGGCTGCAAAACTTCAAGAAGCTGCGGCGGGTGATGCCCTGCCGGCGCATCACATCGTAAAAGGTTTCGATCATGGACACTCCTGGCGTTGCCATACGCGATCCGCGCGCGGATCGGCGGATTCGGCCGTCCCGGCTCGAATTCGCGGTTATTGTTTTTTCCGGCGGCGCTGCGGCCGGCCGGTTGAAGCCCGCAGAGCTTACGCAACATCCATGCCGGTCGATTTTTGGCGAGATTACCTTGAAGTTCCCGTGGGAAATACCGATGAGCTTGTCGAGATTACGACAAAATCGACAATCGACAGCGCTTAATGATGTGTATACGACAAGCTGGCTGGCGAAGTTAAGGTTGACCGCTTAGGGTAGAATCTCGAATTTTTGCGAGGAAGCGAGCGTTGACCGTCGAGATCACCACCGTCGATTTACTCCGGCACGGCGAGGCTTGCGGCGGCGCGGTCTACCGGGGTAGTCGCGACGACGAATTGACCGCGCTTGGTTGGCAAGCCATGGAAGCGCGCTGCGCTAGCGGCGATTGGGAAAGCGTGGTCAGTTCGCCGTTACTACGGTGTCGGGGGTTCGGCGAAGTCTATGCCGCCCGTCGAGCCTTGCCGTTTCATACTTTGCAGGAGTGGCGGGAGATCGATTTCGGCGCATGGGAGGGACGGTCCGCCACCGAAATTCAAGAGTCCGACCCCGCGCGCTGGGCGGCATTTTGCGAACGCCCGCACGCCTGCCCGCCACCCGGCGGCGAAGCCTATGCCGATTTCGCGGTGCGGGTCGGTGCGGGATGGCGGCGCGTGATCGACGACCACGCCGGTCAGCGGGTGTTGGCGGTTTGCCATGCCGGCGTGATTCGCTGCTTGTTCAGCGTTTTGCTGGGTTTGCCGGTGGAGCGCGGCTTCGCGATTTCGGTACCGCACGCCGGATTGACCCGTTTTACTTGTTACCGGGACGGCGGCGGCGAATTCGTTAGACTGGAAGCGCATCTGGCCTGAAGACTCTATACTAGACGGCAAACTCAGCGAGTTCGGCATCCGTGATCAATCGACTTCCCGCTATTCAATTGGGCGCTCCCGGCGAAGA
This sequence comes from Methylomonas stagni, assembly GCF_050154735.1. Classification (NCBI taxonomy): domain Bacteria; kingdom Pseudomonadati; phylum Pseudomonadota; class Gammaproteobacteria; order Methylococcales; family Methylococcaceae; genus Methylomonas; species Methylomonas stagni. Next base: position 588,364 of record NZ_CP189557.1, read on the forward strand.
CATCAGCCGCAAGGATTTGCAAGCCGTCGTCCAACGTTTCAAGCATTTCAATCAGCAGCGCTTGCAACGGGTGCAGAGTTTGCTGCAGCCGCGGCAACAAGAGTTTTTGAAATTGTTGCCGTTGTTGTTTCATCAAAATCACCCCTTGTTGCCCGGTTTCATCGCGCTGGATACGCCGGCCGGGATTCCCGACTACGCGCCGTCCAAGCAAACATTGGATGCGGCGAAGCAGTTCAGCAAGGGCTTTGCGTTCAAGCGCAAGGCCTTGCGCCAACATCCGATCGATGCGATCTATCTGATGGGCAGCGTCGGCAGCATGGCCTTTTCCAGGGACAGCGACATCGATATCTGGTTGTGCCACGCGCCGGGTTTGGCGGCCGACCAACTGGCCGAATTGGAACAAAAGGCCCGCGACATCGAAAAGTGGGCAGCTTCGCTAAAGCTGGAAACCCACTTTTTTCTGATGGACGCCGGCCAATTCGCGCGCGGCGAAAATACCCCGATTTCGAAGGAAAGCAGCGGGGAAACTCAACACTATCTGCTGCTGGAAGAGTTCTATCGTACATCTATTTATATTGCCGGCCGAATTCCGCTGTGGTGGCTGGTGCCGCCGGAACAGGATCATCAATATCCGCAATATGTAAAGCATTTGCTCGAAAACCGTTTCGTCTCCGAGCCTGAGGTGATCGATTTCGGCGGCATGCATCAAGTGCCGGTCGCGGAGTTCGCCAGCGCGACGCTGTGGCATATCTTCAAGTCCCTGACTTCCCCGCACAAATCGCTGTTGAAACTGTTTTTGATGGAAAGTTACGCCAGCGAATTTCCGACGCCGCAGTGGTTGTGTCTGGCTATGAAGCGCGCGATTTATCAAGGCGAGTTTAGCGTCGATAGCCTCGATCCCTATCTGATGATCTATAGCAAGGTCGACGCCTATCTGCGCGGCATCGACGGCGGACGGCGCCTGGAATTGGCCCGCGAATGTTTTTACCTCAAAATCGTCGGCACCGGCGCTGCGCCGATCGAAAACCGAGCGCGCCAGATGCAGCAGGACTTCTTGCGGGAGGTGGCCGAGCAATGGCAGTGGCCCGACGATTTGCTGGACAACTTGGCGACCGTGCGTTTTTGGGATATCGCCAAGGCCGGCGCCGAGCACGCGGTGATCCGTCAGCAGTTGCAGCAATGCCTAAAAATGATTCTGCAATTCGTCGGTATGCCCTTGGATCAGGCGCAGCGCGAAAATCAAGATTTGAAATTGGTCGGCCGTAAGTTGAAAGTCGAGTTGGATTTGCGTCCCGACAAGATCGAAGTGCTGTCCACCCGCCAGGCGGTGCAGAACAAACCGGATTTGCTGGTTGCGGCGGAAGTCACGGCGGGTTCCGACGCACCCGTCTGGTATTTGTTTACCGAACGGCCGTCCGCCAAGCAATTAGCGCTGGGTCGGGCGATCAAACAGGGCGACAGTCTGCTTGAATTGCTGTGCTGGGCCGTGATCAACGGGCTGTATAAAAAGAGCATCAACCTGCACGTATTGGAGAGCGGTAGTGCGCAAGCCGGCGGCGAAGCTCAACAGTTGCTCAATGAGTTAAACCAGTTTCTGACCCGTCACTTGTTGAGCCGGGAAGCTGATCTGGCGATCTATAACCGCCCGAACCGCGTGCAAGCCACCTTGCTGCTGGTCAATTGGCGGGAAAAGTTGCCGGTCGATAGCGGCCATGCCAAACAGCTGGTGATGAGCGAACGCGCCGATCCGCTCAGTTACGGCGACAACCGTTTGTGTTTCGTGCTGGGGATGCAACGCTTGTCGATCAGCGTGTGGGGCGAGGCAACCTTACACCGTTACAGCGGCTTGGAGGGCGTCTTCAGCTGCTTGACCGAGTTATTCAACGACGGCGTCAAACCGCCGGCGGCCGATCAACTGCAGGTATTGTGCTATACCCCGGTGCGCGGCCGCAGTATCGTCGGCCGCCTCGAAGCGCTTTTCGCCAGACTGACGGCCATCGCCGATCGGCCGGTCGCGCCCTACCAGCGTTACGTCACGGCGGCCGGGGGTGGGTACGCGATGTTTGCTATGAGCGGCGAGCGTTTGAGTTATTACTTGCTGGACACTCAGCCGCAGCTGTTACAAGAGTTGGCCAAGCCGCATGGCGGCTACGCGCCGGTGTTTTTCGACGATTACGTACTTGAGCAGACCTATATCCCGTTCCTCTATCAATATAATCAGCCGGATACGGTCCAATTGTTCTACCACGTCACCAGCAAGCATGTTGGCGTTTATATCGTCGACGAGCACGGGGCGCTGTATTTGCGTCAGCATGCCAACGCCGGCGCGGAGCACGTACTGGCTCATTATTCGGTATTTTTCTCGACCTTGATTGCCCAGGATCGCTTACCCCAGGTCCCACTCCTGAAATACTACGAGATATACCGTAACTCGGCCGGCGTGATTTCGTGCCATCCGGCCCAGCCCAAATTAAAAGCCAGCGCGATGGAACTGAGCGTGCGCATCGCCGGCGAGACGCCTAGCCGGTTGGGCGTGTATTGCAACGAGCGCTGGTTTCCGCTCGACGATCCGAGCGGCTATGGCGCGGTTCGTCAGCACATACTCGGCTACAGGAAGGCCAGCGAGAATTATCCCTTCCACATCACCGAGATCGAGGTGCCCTGTCAAGCAATGGGCGCCGAAACGCCGGATCGATTGCAAACCGTGCACTTTCTGAACTTCAAACAAAAAATCGAGGATAAATTAAACATATAGGCCGGCCCGCCGATAACTGGATCACACCATTTTTGAAGTAGGGGGCTTTATGATCATTGACAACTCCGCCATCAAAATGCAAGGCCGGCATCAGCAGCAGCAAGTCAGCAATCGCCGGGAAGTGTTGAACATCCGCCATCCGGACCGACGCTCGGACGAAGCGCGCTGGCCGGCCGACGATCGCTTAAGTCTCAGCCGAGCCGGTCAAGCTAAACAAGCCAAACAGGCTAGCGCGACCAAGGCGCTGGATACCGAGACACCGGTCGAGTCGAAAGACAGTTTGATGATGCAAATCATCCGGCGCATGGTCAAGGAAATCACCGGCCGCGATCTGAAAACCTTTAGTCCCGACCAATTGACCGCCGGTACCGACCAGCCGACCTACCAAGATCAACAACCCGCGCCGGCCGCGCAAGCGGATAACGGCGGTCTGACTTATCAACAGACGCTGAGTTATTTCGAAAGCGAAACCACTTCGTTCAGTGCCGAGGGTACGATTAACACCCAGGATGGCCGATCCCTGAGTTTTTCGCTGTCCCTAAACATGAGTCGGAGCTTTTACGCGGAAGTCAGCAACACGATACAGGTCGGCGACGCGCAAAAAAAGACCCCTTGGTCATTAACTTCGACGGCACGGCCGCTGAGCTGAGCAACACGTCGTTCCAATTCGATATCGACGCCGATGGCACGCCGGATCAGATTGCCGGGCTTAAATCCGGCAGCGGATTGTTGGCGCTTGACAAAAACAACGACGGCAGCGTCAACGACGGTTCCGAATTGTTCGGCGCGTTGACCGGCAACGGCTTCGCCGAATTGGCTAATTACGATCAGGACGGTAACCAGTTTATCGATGCCGCCGATGCTATCTATCAAAAGCTCAGAATCTGGCAGCGCAACGCCGACGGCAGTCAGCAATTGCTGGCCTTGGGGGCGAAGAATGTCGGGGCGATTTACCTGGGGCATCTGACCACGCCGTTCCAACTGAAGGACGACAACAATCAGTCGCGCGCCGAAGTTGCCAGCAGCGGTTTCTATTTAACCGAGCAGGGCCAAGCGGGTAGCGTGCAACAATTGAATTTCCTAGTTTGACGGGCTGTCGCTCCCGGCCGCCGTCGGGAGCGATTCACGCCGATTCGGGTAAAACAACCGCTTGAAGAGGCTTCCAACCGGCTTATCGACATAACAGAACTTCTCGCCAACGGACAAAAGGTTGGTCTAAGAGGTTTTCCTGGGTCTCCCGTTTTCCGACCGAGCGGCCGTCGATGAGGCCGCATTCTTTCTCGTACTGTTCTCCAACGCGCCGCTGTACATCGTTTGAATTGATCCGCAACAAGGTACCCCCAACCGACGCACACCGCATCGCTGCGGATCAAGGCATCCAGTCTCAAACCGGCCTGTAAGCGCTAACTAATTCGCATTTTTTTCACTATGCTTGCTATGTTGTTAGGGATTTTCTAAGTTTTTGCGGACGTGGACGGACCAAGCATTTGTCAATCTCGCTGGTAAAGTAATGGCTATGAGAAAAATAATCGCCGGTTTTCTGTTGGCAGGGGGGCTGGCGGTTGAAGCCGCAACAGAAGGTAAAGATGCGCTGGAATTGAATGTCGAGGATCTGCTCAATGTCGAAGTGACATCGGTGTCGAAAAAAGCTCAAGCGCTGAACGATGCCGCCGCCGCGATTTTCGTGATCAGCAACGAAGACATTAAACGGTCCGGCGCCACCAGCATACCGGAGGCTTTGCGGATGGCGCCGGGTCTGGACGTGGCGCGGATCGATGCGAACAAATGGGCGGTCAGCGCGCGCGGCTTTAACGCCCGCTTTGCCAATAAGCTGTTGGTATTGATCGACGGCCGCAACACCTACAGCCGGCTGTTTTCCGGTACCTACTGGGAAAATCAGGATGTGATGATGGAGGATGTCGAGCGTATCGAAGTGATACGCGGACCCGGCGCGACTCTGTGGGGGGCGAACGCGGTCAACGGCGTGATCAACGTCATCACCAAGCACAGTTCTAAAACCCAGGGCGGTTTGGTTGCGGCGGGCGGCGGTACCGAGGAGCAGGGTTTCGGTGCGTTTCGTTACGGCGCGGCGTTGGGCGAGAACACCACCGGTCGAGTCTTCGTCAAGGGCTTCAAGCGCGACCAAAACACCGATGCGCGCGGCAATGGCGCCGGCGACGATTGGGACCGAGTCCAGGGCGGGTTTCGTATCGATTCCCGCCTGACGCTGGCCGACGATTTTAAATTGCAGGGCGATCTCTATCACAGCCATCTGAATCAAACCCTGCTGGTGCCCAGTGTCGTTCCTCCCTATGGCGACCTGGGGCGCGACAAGGCCGAAGCCTACGGCGGTAACGTCTTGGGCCGCTGGCAGCACACGTTCTCCACCCAGTCCGATCTGTCGTTGCAGTTGTTTTACGATTACTACCGGCGTAACGAAAGTTGGATGTCCGAAGGCCGCGATACGCTGGATTTGGATTTCGAGCACCGCCTCAACGTCTTCGACAAGCATGAATTGATTTGGGGCTTGGGTTATCAACTCACCGCCGACAGGCTCGGTTCCAGCGTAATTTTCAATATGTCGCCGGCCCACCGAAAAAATCAACTCTATAGCGCTTTCGTCCAGGACGAGATGGAGCTGATCGATCAAACCCTATGGTTTACGCTGGGTTGCAAATTCGAGCACAATGATTTCACCGGCTTCGAAGGTCAGCCGACCGCGCGCCTGATGTGGGCGCCCGACTTGAATCATCGGTTTTGGGCGGCCATGTCGCGAGCGGTGCGTACGCCCTCTCGGGGCGAAGCGAATATGCGCTTGACGACTACCGTGGCACCGCCGACCGCACCTTTCTTCGTGCCGGTGGACTTGACGCTGCAAGGTAACCGAAATCAGCTTAGCGAGGATGTACTCGCCTACGAGATTGGCTACCGAACGACGATGATTAAGTCGTTGTCGGTGGATGTGACGGCGTTTTATAACGACTACGCCCATTTACGCGATGCCGTGCAAGGCACGCCTTATTTCGATCCGTTGCGCGGCGTCGTAGTCCAACCCTTGCTGTTCAGCAACAATATAAAAGCCAAGACTTACGGCGTCGAGCTGGCGATGGTCTGGCAAATGTTGGATTGGTGGCGCTGGGACGCCAATTACAGTGTGTTGAAAACCGAATTGCCGTCGGCGGCAACGGCGGTGATCGGTGTGAGCCCGCAACAGCGGGTCAATCTGCGTAGCGCAATCAACGTTATCCCGGAGCTGGACTTCGATGTCTGGTTTCGCTACGTCGATACCAATGCCTCCGCGACGTCCGGCGGCGACCGCTATATTCGCGACTACGTGACCATGGACGCCCGGTTGGCTTGGCGGCCGGCGGCCGGATTGGAAGTCTCGCTGGTCGGACAAAACTTGTTAACGAGCAGTCATTTGGAATATGTACAGGAGAATTTGGTGGTCCCGACGCTGATCGATCGCGGTATGTACGGCAAAATCAGTTGGAGTTTTTAAAATGCGTCACGTGGCCAATATCCCCGCGTTTGAATATTTTAAACCGATTTTTGGACGCCGATTTTAAGCGCGATATGTCGAATATCACTAGAACTTGTGCAATCGCCGTGATGCTGGGCTATCTGCGTATCGCGTCCGGGGAGCCGGTTGCGTTCGAACAATATGCGGTGTTGGCGGCATTGACATTGAATTTCGCTCGTTTTACGCAATGGCCCGATCAGGCCTTCACGGATTCCGACAATCAATTGAAAGTCTGCCTGGTTGGCGATAATGTGTTATTGCAATCTTTCGATTCCATAAACGGTAAAGCGGTCGGCAATAAAGCGATTAAGACGTTAAACTCCGAGAAATTGAGGAATCTAAACCAGTGTCATATTTTGTTTATTAGCGAGATTTCCAACAGTCTACTTTCTCAAGTATTTTTGGATATTCAAAACAGGCGGATTCTGACGATTGGAGAAAGCCTGGATTTCGTCAATGCCGGCGGAATGGTGGCGATGCTGAACGTCGACGGTAAAATACAATTGTACGTCAATAATCACGCCGTCAAGGCCGCCGGACTGGCGATCAGCTCCAATCTGCTGCGCTTGGCGAAGATAGTCGGCGAAAATTAAACAGGGCGACAGCATGTTCAAATGGTTTAACAATGCGCCGATCAAACTGAAATTAGTGTCGATCTTGACGGCGATCGCTATGATGACCTTATTTTTAGCGACATCGGTCATCGTAATTAACGAATATTTCGCCAGAAAAATTGAGACGGAACAGCAATTGGTATTAATCGCCAATATTGTCGCTTCGAATATTTCCGCGTCCTTGGTGTTCGACGATCCCGTGACCGCCAACGAAATGCTCAAGAGCTTGAAAACCCGCGACAGTATTCTAAATGCCGAGTTATATAATCGAAGCGGAAAATTATTTGCCGATTATCACTCCGAGAAAAATCCAGCCAGCCATTGGAATTTCGACCAGGCTTACGCGGTTTTGCGAGAAGCCGGACCCGCCGATAAATCCGTTCATCCGTTCAAAATGTTGATGACGCTTTTTTCCGAGTGGTACGACAGTCTGTTTCATTATTTTAGTGTCGCCGATGTTGGCGGAAAATATGTCGTCGAATACGACGCGGAGAATAATCTGCATTTTGTCAGGCCAATTTATTTGGACGGCGACATGATAGGCGTATTGCATCTGGTGGACGATCAGAGCGGGTTTTACGCCATATTGAAAAGTTTTTATTTGATTATTGGGCTGATCGTGGTGTTCACGATGTTGTGGATCGCCATGCTGACGTCCAAGCTGCAACATATTTTCTTGGCGCCGTTATTGAATTTGATGCAAGCGATGAAATCGGTGGGCAGCGAAAAAGCCTTTTACCATCGCATAGAAAAAACCAGTACCGATGAATTCGGCGATTTAGCCGAGGTGTACAACGCGATGCTGAGCGAAATTCAGGTACGCGACCAGCGTCTGGAACGGCACCGGAATGAATTGGAACGTCAGGTCGCCGAGCGCACCGCCCAGCTCGCCGAAAAAAACGAGGAACTGGAACGAACCGTGGTTGAAACCGTCGCCGCCAAGGAACTGGCGGAGCAGGCGAGTCTAGCCAAGTCGCAATTTCTGGCGACGATGAGTCACGAGATCCGCACGCCGATGAACGGCGTGTTGGGGATGATGGAACTGTTGCAGTCTTCCGGACTGGACGCCAGGCAAGTCCGATTCGCGGAAACCGCTTACCGTTCGGCCAACTCGCTACTCGGTATCATCAATAACATATTGGATTTTTCCAAAATCGAAGCCGGTAAGATGCAATTGATCGTTCAGGAGTTCGATTTGCGGCGCTTGTTGGAAGATACCCTGGAATTGTTGGCCGAACCGGCGCATCGCAAGGGCATCGAGTTGATCCTGAACATTCCGCACGATTTTAACTACGTGATTCAGGCCGATGCCGAGCGCTTGCGCCAAGTCCTGATCAACTTGCTGGGCAATGCGATCAAATTTACCGAGCGCGGCGAGGTGCAACTGAAAGTCTCGACGCTGGCGGAGGTCGCCGGAACCGATACGATCGAATTGTTGTTCGAGGTTGTCGATACCGGGATCGGTATCCCGGACGACCGCCAGGCCAAAATCTTCGACAGCTTCACCCAATCCGACGGCAGCATCACCCGTCGTTACGGCGGTACGGGTTTGGGCTTGACGATATCCAAGCAACTGGTGGAATTAATGGGCGGCAAGTTGGCCGTGGACAGCCGGGTCGAGCGCGGGTCCCGATTTTATTTTTCGTTGCGCTTGGGTTTGGGGATACAGTCCGGCATCGATCGCGCCGAAAGCCATGAACTGTCCGGCGTCAACATTTTGGTGGTCGACGACAATCCGACCAATCGGGAGATTTTGTTGGACCAATTGACGCTGTGGGGCGCCAACGTCACGACCGTCGATAGCGGACCCAGAGCCTTGAAGCTGTTGACCGATGTCTCGGCCAATCCCCATCAGGCTTTCCGGATTGTGTTGCTGGATTGGCATTTGCCGATCATGGATGGTTTAAGTTTGGCGAAAACGATTCAAAACGACACTCGAATTGTCAAACCCGCGTTGGTGATGCTCAGCTCGGAAAGCATATCGTTGCAAGCCGACAAACTTCAGGATTACGGCATCAGCTTTTATTTGAACAAGCCGGTATTTCAACGTAAGTTGCACCAGTGTCTGTTGGAAATTCTGGCCAACAAACCTGTCGCGGCCATGCCGTCTGCCGCAGCGGAGGCCGAAAAACTGTCCGGCACGGTGCTGGTGGCGGAAGATAATCCGGTCAATCAGGAAGTCGTCAAAAGTTTCTTGGTGGGCATGGGCTGCGCTGCCGATGTCGTCGCCGACGGCGCGGCGGCGGTCACGGCCGCGCGCGACAAACGTTACGACCTGATTTTGATGGATTGCCATATGCCGGTGATGGACGGTTTTGCGGCGGCTGTCGCGATTCGCGCCGAAGAAAGCACGGCGGGACGCGCACGTACGCCGATCGTAGCGTTAACCGCCGACGTCCAAAAAGGCGTGCCCGAACAATGTCAGGCCGCCGGCATGGACGCCTACCTCAGCAAACCGTTCCGCCGCGATCAATTGCGCGCCGCGCTGGCCGCTTGGCTTGGCGAGGCGCGGATGCCGCCAGAGACCGCCGCCGCGACTAGGTCGGTAAATTCGCCGGCGGTTATCGATTTGAGCGCGCTGCAAGGCTTGACCGACCCCGACGGTAACGATTTATCGAGCAAAGTAGCGCGAGTTTATTTGGACACCACGCCCAAATTGGCCGAACGGCTTACGCCGATTGCCGAGGCTCGGGATTTCGATGCACTCGCGGATACCGCGCACAGCTTGAAGTCGGCGAGCGCCAACATCGGCGCGGCCGAGCTGGTGGCCGCTTGCGCCGCGTTGGAGCGCGCGGCCCGACAGTCGGATGCCGCCGATCTGCTGGCGTTGGCGGGGACGGTTACCGAGTGTTGGACTGCGGCGATAGACAGTTTAAGGCTGGCGCTGGGAGCGGAATCGGTCGGCGAAGCTCGGTCGTCGGAGTCGGATTTTGCCGACGTAGCGACGGACGGCGAGGTCGCTCGCATCTTGTTGGTGGACGACGATCCGGGTTTTCGGATGGTGACCGGCGCCAAACTGCGGACCGCCGGCTATCGAGTGGCCGAGGCCGATAGCGGCGAGGCGGCTTTGGCATGGTTGGACCGGGAAACGCCCGATTTGGTGATACTGGATGCCATCATGCCGGGCATCGACGGTTTCGGAACTTGTCTGGCCATGCATGCCGTGCCGGCGATGGCCGGCGTCCCGATCATTATGTCCACCGGCTTGGACGACATCGAATCGATCAATCGTGCGTTCAGAGCCGGCGCCGCCGATTTCATCGTTAAACCGATCAATCACGTGGTGCTGATACATCACATCAAATTTTTGTTGCGAGCCAGCCGGACGACAGCCGAGCTGAGGCATAACAAACAGCAACTGTCCGCCGCGCAACGCGTCGCCGGCTTGGGTTACTGGACTTGGGAACCCAGGCTGCGGCGGTTCGGGACCTCCTCTTATCTCGCCGAGTTGTGCCGATTGGAGCCCGACTATTTTCAGGGCAATCTCGATCGCTACATCGATTTGATCGAGACCGATAAACGGCCGACGGTGAGGGCGCTGATCGATGCGGCGGCGGTTGGCGAAGTGGTCGACGACATCGAATACCGCTTACGCGTCGATTTGGAAGAGCCGATCACGGTGCGCCAGCATACCGCGTTGGTCGAGGGCGGACCGAATGCCTACGTTACAGGCACCGTGCAGGACATCAGTAAGCAGAAGGCTTCCGAGCAACTGATTCACCAATTGGCTTATTTCGACGCCTTGACCGGTTTGGCGAGCCGCGTGCATTATCAAAAACGTATCCAGCAAACCATCAAGGCCGCCCAGCGCAGCCAACAACAGTTTGCGTTTCTGTTTCTGGATTTGGACGAATTCAAATACGTTAACGACAGCTTCGGTCACAACGTCGGCGACCAGTTTTTGACGGCGATCGCGCAGCGTATCCAGCGGGTGATGCGCGATGAGGATTTTGTCGCTCGCCTTGGGGGCGACGAATTTTGCGTGATCGCCAACCATATTACCGACGAGTTTCAAGCGATGGAGATTGCCGAACGCTGCCTAGAGGAAATCAATTTGCCGCTGATCCTGGGTAGCCATCACTTAAATCCGCGCGTCAGTATCGGTATAGCCATCTATCCCAAGGACGGCGACAACGAGCACGATTTGATGAAGGCCGCCGACACGGCGATGTATTCCGCGAAAAGCGCAGGTAAACAGCGCTACGCCTATTACCGGCCGGAAATGACCGGGTTGGCGATCAAACGCCTGCAAGACGAACAAATGCTGCGGGAAGCGCTGGAAAACGAGGAGTTTGAATTGTATTACCAACCTCAGGTTAGTATGGTGACCGGCCGGATGATCGGGGTCGAAGCCTTGTTGCGCTGGCGACATCCGCACCGCGGCTTGCTCGGGCCGGCCGAATTTATCGGGCTATCGGAAACGCTGGGTTTGATTCATAAACTCGGTGGTTGGGTGATCGGCGCGGCGTGCCGCCAGCTCAAGGCTTGGCACGATCTGGGCTTGACACCGCTCACCGTCGCGGTCAACGTCTCGGCCAGCCAGTTTCGCGATCCGCAATTGCTGGAGATTCTGAATGCCGCGTTGAAAGCCTCGGATTTGCCGGCCGAAGCGCTGACGCTGGAAGTCACCGAAAGCGTGATGCAAACCGAAGCGGATATGGCGATTTTCCGTCAATTGAAGGCGATGAACTGCAAGATTGCCATCGACGATTTCGGCACCGGCTACTCGTCGCTGGCGTCGCTCAAGCATATGCCGGTCGATTGTTTGAAGATCGATCGGGTGTTCGTTCAGGATGTACTGAGCAATCCGCAAACCCCAATTTTGTTGGGCACCATCATCGGCATGGCCAACGCGATGGCGTTCAAAATGGTCGCGGAAGGGGTCGAAACCATCGAACAAGCCATGGTGATGAGCGGTTTGGGTTGCCAGATCATCCAGGGGTTTTATTTCAGCCAGCCGTTGCCGGCCAACGACTTGCCGGCGTTGTTCGAGAAGGACTTTCGGCTGGAACAGGCGGAAAACCGGTTGGCTTCTGGAGTGCCCGGCGATGGTCACTGATGCGCCGCCGCTGTGGCGGAGCGGCTTGGAAAGGGTGTTGGTGTTGCCGCATGATGTTCATCATTTGTTGAGGGCCTTGGTCGACGACGATTTGGACTACCCGGCGCTGGCCAAGGTATTGGCATACCATCCGACGATCTGTGCCCGTCTGCTGGCCTTGGCGAACTCCGCTTGGGCCAACGGTCACGGCGAAGCGGTGACCTCGATAGAGCGCTGTTGTCTGAAATTGGGCATGAATGTGGTCAGGGCGGTCGGTATCGGCTTGGCGGTAATGAAGCCGTTTTATCCCGGCAAATGTCGGGAATTCGATCTGCGCCGCTATTGGGTGAGTGGCATGTTGACCGGCCAGGCGGCCGCGCAATTGGCAGAACCGCTCGGCGGCCGGCTGGCGCAAACCGTCAGAACAGCGGGGATTTTGCACAACATCGGTATCTTATGCCTGGCCGATACGATGCCCGAGCAAACCCAAGCCGTGTTGGAATATAAGCGGCGCCATCCGGAAATCGCATTGAGTCGATTGCTGCGGCAAGCCTTGGATTGCGATTATTGCGAAGTAGGCGGCTATTTGGCCGAGCATTGGGGATTGGCTCCGGAATTGGTCGCGACTATCGCCCAACACGGCGAGCCCGAATATCGCGGCTGTCACTGGCAGTCGGCCCAAACGGTACACGCCGCCGCCCGCATGGCTTGCCGGGCCGGCAAGGACGAGGAATGGCCGCCGCTGAGCGGCTTGAGCGAGATCGGTATTAGTGCCGAACGGCAGGCCGATGTGTATCGGCGCTTGGGCGAGCAGGCGCCGGCGGTTCGGGAGCTGGCGGCAACCTTGTTTCATTAACCGCCATCGAGGCGTTCCGGATGGCGGCGGCATTGGGTTCCGTGGCGGCCCGACACCCCCGGTCAGCGTCGCCATTTGGCGCTGAAGTCGCGTAACATCGGTAGTAAGCAGTTCGCCAGCCAGCCGCGCATACGGCTGGCGCCGGCGCGGCAGGCGTTTCCGCCGCGTTCGGCCAAACCCGGCCAATCGATCGCGCGGTCCGCCAACCAGCCGCGCCGGTACGACCAATGCAATAGACCGCTGATGTAGAGCAGGGCGGGCGTCAGGCCGGTCAGGAACCATAGAAACCGGCCGGTCGCGCCGAAAGCTTCCCCGGTATGCAGCGGCCACAGCCAAGTCGTGAAACGCTGGCCCGCCGAGAACCGGTGCGGGTTGCGCACGTCGCGGATCTGCCCGCTCCAACGGTCTACCCAGACCGTCGTGAACGGATGATGTTGGTTGATTTCGTCGCGCTGGCGCAGATTGATCCGGTAGGTGCCTAGTTCGCCGACCGGGGTCGTCACCCGCCGCACTTCGGATTTTGGAAACGGTCCGCGCGCCACCAGCACGGCTTCGGCTAAGTTAACCGGCCTGTTGTTCGGAACACCGGTGCTGCGTACCGCCGGACCGTCGTCGCCGTGGCCCATGCCGTCGGCGGCGGTAATGGTTTCCAGCAGACGAGGGTAGGCGAGGTGAAAACCGGTAAACGCCAGTATCAGCAAGCCGCAGGCGCTGATCAGTCCCAGCCAGCGGTGTAAATCGAAGGCCAGCTTGACCAGACTGGCGTGGCGCAATCGGAATACCTCGCCGAGTCGGTCGCGGCCAGGCCACCATAAACCCAAGCCACTGATGATCGACAGCATCAGCAGGCCGCCCAGCCACGCGACAACAGTGCGACCGGTGGCGGCCAAGCGCAGATGGGTGTGCAAGTCCATGATCCAGGTGGTCAGGGTTTGTCCCCAGAAGCGTCGGTCCAGAACTTGGCCGGTGTAAGGGTCCAGCGAGACCATCAGCGGAGCGTAGAATTGCTCGTAACTTTCCTTAGGTTTTTCGAACCGAGCGGTGATCGGACCATCCGCCGCGCGCGGCATTTCCAGGGTCCAGGCCCCGTGGCGATTGGGTTCGGCGGCGCGTAGCATGGCGTACAGTTTATCGATAGGCAGTACTTCCGCGCCTTCGGCTACCGTGACGCGCAGTTGCGGGTTCAGTAGGCCTTCGAGTTCCTCTCGATATACGCTGAGACTGCCGGTCAGGCCCAGCAGCGCGAACAGTAGTCCGGCCGTCAGCGCCAGCCAGACGTGGCAGTTGACCCAAATCCGGCGCGCGGCGAATCGGAAACGGGGACGAACGATGATCGGGTATTGCAATTCGGACATGGCGACGAGAGCAAGAAAGTTAACCCGCTATTCTGCCGGAATCGCCGGACCGGGGCCAGTCCGACCCTTGCCGCGAATTTTTAGCTAGACTCGGGTGCCAGAGGTAATATGCAGGCGAGACCAAGACCGCGTTCCGGGCATGCGCTCATTTCAAGCGCGGTCGCTTGTGTTGGATATCAGCCGCGCCGCGGAAGCCTTGGCGCTTAGGCCCGGTTTTGAGCGCTTGAAGCGACTTCCGCTCTCGAATTGGTTTTTTAACGGACTCTCGATGAACGACACTGCCGTACACCGCGCGGTACAGACCTTATACCGCGACGAATCGCGCCGTATTTTGGCGACCTTGATCCGGCTGCTCGGCGACTTCGACCTCGCCGAGGAAGCCTTGCACGATGCGTTTCGCGCCGCGTTGGAACAATGGCCCGGCGATGGCGTGCCGGCCAATCCCAAGGCTTGGTTGGTGTCGGCCGGTCGATTCAAGGCCATAGACCGGTTGCGCAGGCAATCCCGCTTCGAGCAAAGGGAGGATGTCGAAGCGTTGGCCGATCCGCTGGGGGAGGTCACGCCGGACGATACCGAAGATTGGCCGGACGACAGTTTGAAGCTGATTTTTACCTGCTGCCATCCGGCATTGGCGCCGGAAGCGCATCTGGCCCTGACTTTGCGGGAAGTTTGCGGTTTGACGACCGAAGCGATCGCGGCGGCATTCTTGACGCCGGTGCCGACATTGGCGCAACGGATCGTTCGCGCCAAGGCCAAGATTCGCGAGGCCAAGATTCCGTATCGGGTGCCGCCCGCCGAAGAGTTGCCGGATCGTTTGGCCTCGGTGTTGCGGGTGGTCTATCTGGTCTTCAACGAAGGTTATTCGGCGTCGTCGGGTGCCAGCCTGACCCGGCCAGACTTGGCCGGCGAAGCCTTGCGCTTGGGTCGGCTACTGGCTGAGCTGTTGCCGGAGCCGGAAGTATTCGGCCTGTTGGCGCTGATGCTGTTGCACGAGGCGCGGCGCATGTCCAGAACCTCGGCCGACGGGGAGCTGATATTACTGGCCGATCAGGACCGCTCGCTGTGGCATCGGGAGCAAATTGCCGAAGGCCGACGTTGGGTGGAGGCTGCCTTGCGCGGTGGACGGCCCGGCGCCTACGCTCTGCAAGCGGCGATCGCCGCGTTGCACGCCGAAGCCGAGCACGCGGAAGCCACCGATTGGCCGCAAATCGTCGCGTTGTACGTGCTGTTGCTGCGGGTGCAGCCGTCGCCGGTGGTCGAATTGAATTTCGCCGTCGCGTTGGCGATGCGCGACGGCCCGGCCGCCGGCTTGGCCGTGATCGACGCCATCTTGGCGCGCGGCGAATTGGCGGACTACCATTTAATCCACGCCGCCCGCGGCGATTTATACCGGCGCCTGGGGGACGCCGCCGACGCGGTTGCCGCCTACCGGCGCGCGCTTGATCTAGCCAAACAGGAGCCCGAGCGCCGGTTTTTACAGCGCCGGTTAGCCGAATTGGCGGGCTGAAAATTTTTGGCGGCGATGTCGAATCGGGCTGTCGCCAATCGACTAGCCAACATCCGAAACCCAACGCAGGGAGAAACCGATGAAATACCTTTGCCTGATTTGTGCCGAAAAGGTCATGGAGGACATGGAGCCGACCGCCGCCGACCGCCATTTTGAAGAGTATGCCGAGTTTACCGAAGCCATTCGCGCCAGCGGCCATTACTTGGCTTGCAACCGATTGTTGCCGGCCAGCGCGGCGGTAACGGTGCGGGTCCGCGACGCCAAAGTGACCACGACGGATGGACCGTTTGCCGAAACCAAGGAGCAACTGGGCGGCTATTATTTAATCGAAGCCACCGATTTCAACGAGGCGATCAGGATCGCCGCCGGAATTCCCGGCGCGCGCTTCGGTTGCGTCGAAGTCCGGCCGGTCGCCGAGGATAGTCAAACCTTAACCGCGTTGGGCTTGCGTTAAATCCACGGTATTCGAGGGTTTTTATGGTTTGGCGAGAATGCCGGACGGCGCCGGCGGGACGCAGCCATCGTCAGGCAACGCGCCGTCCGTTATCTTTCGAACTCATGGTTTTGCGGTGAGCCCCCGGAAAGGCGGAGCCTTGTTATTTGGAGACCTTATGAAATACTTGCTATTGATCTATTTTGCCGAGCAGACGCTGGCCGAGGACGATCGTCAGGCCTGTTACCGGGAGTCCTTGCAATTGGCGCGCGATTTGGCCGAGCGCGGCCAATATCTGGCGGCCAGTCCGCTGCAACCCACCGCGTTGGCGACCAGCGTGCGGGTGCGCGACGGGCAGTGTTTGGTGACCGACGGCCCGTTTGCCGAAACCCGCGAGCAACTGGGCGGCTACTACTTGGTGGAGACCGCCGATCTGGATCAGGCGATCGCCATCGCCGCGCGTATCCCGATGGCGCGCAAGGGCACGGTCGAAGTCAGACCCTTGATCGAGTTGCCGGGACTGCCGGCGGACGATCGGGCCTAGCGTGACGAGACCTTGCACCGCTACCGCGAATGCGTGGGCGTAGCCGATGGCGGCTGCGGTATTGGCGGCGCTGGCCGGCATCGTTTGGGTGCAACAATGGCAGCGGCTGCCGCAGGGCTGGGAATGGCCGGCGCTGACGGCTATATTCTTACTGTGCGCGTGTCGCCGTCAGATCGGCTTGGCCGCGCTATTGGCCGGCGCGCTGTGGGCGGCCGGTTTCGGGGCCTGGCGGTTGGCGCAGCAATTGCCCGAGGATTTGCAGAATCAAGCGGTCGAAGTCGAAGGTTACATCGCCGGCATGCCCAAGCACATGGACAACCGTATCGGCTTCGACTTCGCGGTCACCCGTCCGGCCGGCGATTTTCCAAGCAAACTGCGATTGAACTGGTATCGAACCACGGCG
The DNA here is from genome assembly GCF_050154735.1 of Methylomonas stagni. Lineage (NCBI taxonomy): Bacteria > Pseudomonadati > Pseudomonadota > Gammaproteobacteria > Methylococcales > Methylococcaceae > Methylomonas > Methylomonas stagni. The sequence continues at coordinate 605,392 of NZ_CP189557.1, forward strand.
GATGTGGCGGCGGGGCAGAGCTGGCGTTTGACCGTCAAGTTGCGACAGCCGCACGGCCGCTTGAATCCGGGCGGTTTCGATTACGAAGCTTGGTTGTTTGCCAATCGCATCGGTGCCACCGGCTATGTGCGCGACGAGCCGGCGCCGTCGCGCTTGGCCGACGATGGGCGCGTGGGAGCAGTCTTGGCGCGCGCCAGACAAAGTATTTCGGCAAGGTTGGATCAGGCCTTGCCCGGCGGCTCCAACCTCGGTTTGATCAAGGCGCTGACGATAGGCAGCCAGGATGGCATCGGTCAGGCGCAGTGGCAGGTGTTTCGTAAAACCGGCACCGTGCATTTGATCGTGATTTCCGGGTCGCACATCAGTTTGGTGGCGGGCTTGGTATTTCTCGTCGTACGGCGAGCCTGGGCCTGGACCGGCAATCCGCGTTGGTCGCCGCAACGGGTGGCCGCGCTGACGGCCTGGCTGGCGGCGGCTTTTTATGCCGGATTGGCCGGCTATTCGGTTCCGACGCTGCGTGCGGTCGTGATGCTGGCCGTGGCGTTCGCGGCCTTGAGTTGGCAGCGTCACGTCGGGGCCTGGCGCATCCTGTTGCTGGCCTTGCTGGCGGTGTTGATCGTCGATCCGCTGGCGGTGCAAGCGGTCGGCTTTTGGTTGTCGTTCGCGGCGGTCGGACTGTTGATTTACGTTTCCGCCGGCCGGCTCGGCCGGCCGGGCTATTGGCGCGAGGCGGCGTTGGCGCAATGGGCGACCGCGGCCGGGTTGGCGCCGCTGCTGATCCTGTTTTTTCAACAAGTATCGCTGATTTCGCCGCTGGCCAACTGGCTGGCGGTGCCGGCGATCGGCATCGTCGTGGTGCCGTTGGCCTTGGCTGCTGTGGCCTTGCTGTTCGTTTGGCCAATGTTCGCGCAATTTTTGTTGCAACTGGCGGATTGGATACTGCAAAGCCTATGGTGGACCTTGCAAGCTCTGGCGGAATTGCCGCTGTCTAACGCGACTTTACCGGAACCGGCTTGGCCGGCCTTATTGGCGGCCGGCATCGGCAGCGTCCTGTTGCTGGCACCGCGCGGATTTCCCGGCCGTTATTTGGGCGTCTGGCTGTTGTTGCCGGTGTTGGTCGCGGATGTGGCCAGACCGCCGCCCGGCGAGGTCCGGCTGGCGCTGTTGGATGTCGGCCAAGGGTTGGCGGCGGTCGTCGAAACCGCCGAGCATCGCTTGCTGTTCGACACCGGCGCGCGTTATTCCGAAGACTCCGACATGGGCGACTCGGTGATTTTGCCTTATTTGCGTTCGCGGGGTATACGCCGGCTGGACGGCTTGATCGTCAGTCACGACGATATCGACCACAGCGGCGGCGCGGAATCGGTGCTGGCCGAGGTCGCGGCGGACCAAGTATTCAGCAGCGTGCCGGCCTGGGCCGAGCGGCCGGAAGGCCGATATTGCCGGGCCGGCCAGACTTGGAATTGGGATGGCGTCGAATTCCGGATGTTGGCGCCGTCCGACCCGCGCCAGACGGGCGATAACGACAATTCCTGCGTGTTGCAAGTCCGCACCGCCAGCGCCAGCCTGCTATTGACCGCCGACATCGAGCAGTCCGGCGAACGCCGCTTGGTGGAGCTATACGGCGATCAACTGGCCAGCACCTTTTTGGTCGCGCCGCATCATGGTAGCAAGACCTCTTCGACGCTGACGTTTCTGGAACAAGTCGCGCCCGCTTGGGTGCTGATTCCGGCCGGGTATTCGAACCGCTTCGGCTTTCCGCATCCGCAAGTACTGGAACGCTATCGCCGGATGGGCGCAAATTGGGCGAATACCGCCGAACAAGGCGCGATCATCGTCGACACCGCCGAGATGCCGGTCGCGATCCACGGCGAACGTTGCCGGCATCGTCGTTATTGGATGGCGGACGACGCCTGTCCGGCGGCGGATGCCGGCCGATAACACTTAACGGCGCCGGAATTTCTGCCTATACTCTCGAAATTATTCGCGGGAGCTTATGCATGGAAATTGAAAAACGCAGTCATCGGCGGTTTTGCCCCGAGGGATTGGCGGCGCACATCATCATCGACCCGCCGCCGCCCGGCGGTGAAATCGTCATCGACGGCTTAGTCGTGGACATGAGTTACAGCGGCATCAAAATCCGTTTGAAAGAACCGTTGGCTCAAACTGTCGAGGAAGCCGAGCTGCGGATTTCCATCGTGCTGCCCGAATCGAAAGTGCCGGTGTCGATACACGGCATGATCAAGCATTTACGCGACGAGCATCAGGAATGCGGCTTGCAGTACGACAGCGAGCGGCATGCCGAACACGATCTGGACGACTTGATGTTCGAGTGCGTGAAATTCGCGCCGCCGGCCGACGAAGACTGAGGATGGCACGAACCACCTCGGCCGGCATGCTCCGGCGAATCTGGGAAGCGCTGAACGGCGAAACCGCCTACCGCCGCTACTTGCAACACTGGCAAACCCACCATGCCGATAGCGAATCCGCGCCGCTGAGCCGCAAGGCTTTCTTCGCCGCCGAAACGCGCCGTAAATGGAGCGGCGTCAAGCGCTGCTGCTAGTAGGCTATTTTTGGCAATCGCCTTTACAGGCGGAGACGACAATAGAAGCGATGCAGTACATTTGTACTGGCACAAATGCGTCATTGTTTGTTGCCGGAAATACGCTCAACATGATGTTCAACAAAAACCGCCCGGCTCGGGCGGCTCCGACACCAGCTTTCGGTCAGCGGCCGCCTAGTTACGCCCGCGCCGCATCATCGCACTAGATTAAGCATCCACGGGGTGGTAATCCGGTTCCAGTAGCGTTTTAAAGGAGCACGTCATGCCTGTAGCACTTTCTTATCCCGGCGTTTACATCGAAGAGGTCCCCAGCGGCGTTCGCACGATTACCGGCGTCGCCACCTCGATTACCGCGTTTCTTGGCCGGGCCTTGCGCGGACCGACCGACGAGCCGATCACCGTCAACAGCTTCGGCGATTTCATCCGGGTGTTTGGCGATTTGTCGCCGGATTTTCCGCTGTCCTATGCGGTACGCGACTTTTATCTGAACGGCGGCCAACAGGCCTTGATCGTCAGGCTGGCGAAAAACGCCACGGCCTCGAAAAACGCAGATCTGAAACTGGAAGCCGCCAGCGTCGGTTTGCGCGGCGACAAGCTCACTTACACGATAGACGCCAAGGGCATTACCGCCGAAGTCGCCGGCCGTTACGGCATTGCGCAGGCCGATTTATTCAATATGACGGTGTACGAAGAACCCGGCAAGGGCCGCGTCGAACGCTTCCTGAATTTGGCTGTCACTGTCGGCGCTGGCGCCCGCCGCCTGGATCGAGTGTTAGCCGCGGAATCCAATTTGATCCGCGTGCAGAAGAAAGCCGACGGCAGCGCCGATCTGGTGGCCGGCCGGCCCACCGACTCGACCGCCGCCGAAGATCCGGCCGATCCGGCGGCCACGCCGGCCAGCTTTAAAAAATTTACCGGCGGCGGCGATAGCGCGTTGTTGACCGCCGAAGCCGACGTGGTCGGCGACAAAAACAACAAAACCGGCCTGTACGCGCTGGACAAGGCCGATTTGTTCAATTTGCTGTGCATCCCGCCCGACACCCGCGAGGGCGACACCTTGAAGGAAGTCTATCAAAAGGCGATGAAATACTGCGCCGACCGGCGCGCCGTGCTGATCGTCGATCCGCCGGCGGCCTGGGGCGCGAATAAGGATACCGCCGCTGCAACGGCTCGCGACGGATTGAGCGGCTTGGGTCTGTCCGGTGTCGAAGCTCGTAACGCAGCGCTGTACTTTCCGCGTGTGATTCAAAGCGATCCCTTGCGCGAAGGCCAGCTCGACGTGTTCGCGCCCAGCGGCATGATTGCCGGCATCATGGCGCGCACCGACACCGCGCGCGGCGTCTGGAAGGCGCCGGCCGGGCTGGATGCCTCGCTGAGCGGGATTCAAGGTTTGCAAGTAAATTTGAATGACGCCGAAAACGGCATGCTCAACCCGTTGGGCATCAATTGTTTGAGGGCGTTTCCGGTCAACGGCCGGGTGGTCTGGGGCGCGCGTACCTTGCGCGGTGCCGACCAGTTGGCCGACGAATGGAAATACCTGCCGGTGCGCCGCACCGCGTTGTTCATCGAGGAAAGCCTGTATCGCGGCACGCAATGGGTGGTGTTCGAGCCCAACGACGAGCCGCTGTGGGCGCAGATTCGTTTGAACGTCGGCGCCTTCATGCACAACCTGTTTCGTCAGGGCGCTTTTCAGGGCAGTACCCCCAGAGAGGCCTACTTCGTCAAGTGCGATCGGGAAACCACGACGCAAACCGACATCAACTCCGGCATCGTCAATATCGTGGTTGGCTTCGCGCCGTTAAAACCTGCCGAATTTGTGGTCATCAAACTCCAGCAGATGGCTGGTCAAATCGAAGTCTAAGGAGAATCCGCCATGGCTCAGTTCAGCGTCAACGCACAACGGTTCGATCCCTATAAAAATTTCAAATTCCGGGTCAAATGGGACGGCAAATACGTCGCCGGCGTCAGCAAGGTCGGTGCGCTCAAACGCACCACCGAAGTCGTCAAGCACCGCGAGGGCGGCGACCCCAGCAGCAGCCGCAAATCGCCGGGCCGCACCGAATACGAGGCCATCAGCCTGGAGCGCGGCGTCACCCACGACAAGGAATTCGAGCAATGGGCCAACAAGGTGTGGAATTTCGGTTCCGGGCTGGGCGCGGAAGTGTCGTTAAAAGACTTTCGCAAGGACATCATCATCGAACTCTACAACGAGGCTGGCCAGCTCGCGGTGGCTTACAAATTGTTTCGCTGCTGGGTGTCCGAATTTCAGGCCCTGCCGGATTTGGATGCCAACGCCAACGCCGTGGCGATCCAGCACATCAAGCTGGAAAACGAAGGCTGGGAACGCGATTACGAAGTTGCCGAGCCGGCCGAGGAAACCTTTACCGAGCCGCAATAGCCATGAGCGCGGGTATCGCCTCGACCTTGCTGGCCGCCTGGGAGCGCTGTCTGCTGCAGACCGATACTGAACGCGCACTGACATTGCTGGTCATGTTGGATACCGAACTCAGCGAAACCACGTTGAGAAGCCTGCCGCTCGGGCAACGCAACGGCCGGCTGTTGGCGCTACGCGAACGCTTGTTCGGCCCGCGAATGGCCAGCTTGGCGGCCTGCCCTAACTGCGCGGAGACGCTGGAACTGAATTTGAATGTCGCCGATCTGCAATTGCCGCCGCCGGCCGAGGCGCCGTTGCTGCTGGTGCAAGACGGTTTCCGCATCCAATTGCGTTTACCGGATAGCCGCGATTTATTGCATATTCAAACATTGGCTGACGTCGATGCCGCCCGACGGACTTTGTTCGCCCGCTGCTGCGTTGAAGTGTTAGTGAGTGGCGAGCCGGTTGCCCCGGAAACCGTCCCGGAAGCCTTGATCGCTTCGGCTGAAGCTTTACTGGCCGCCGCCGATCCGCAAGCCGACATCCGCCTGGATTTAAATTGCCCGAGTTGCCGGCATGTCTGGCTGGCGACTTTCGATATTGCCGGATTTCTGTGGCGGGAAATTCAGGCCTGGGCGCAACGCTTATTCAACGACGTGCATTTGCTGGCCCGCGCTTACGGGTGGAGCGAAGCGGACATCCTGGCGATGAGTCCGTTGCGCAGGCAATGCTATCTGGAACGGGTGCGGCAATGAACGGTTTTCTGGGACAACTTGCCGCGCTGACGCTGCATCGAATAGAAGCCTTGCCGCCGCGTTTGCCGGGGCGTTTCGAGGCGGATTCAAGCGAACCGTTCGCGGCGGACCCGTTCGATCCGTCGACCGAACCGTTGCCGCCCAGCCCGACCCTGGGGCCGGCTATCCGCGAACCTATACCCACGATCCCAAACACCGCAGTCGGGCGGGATGACGCAGTCGGACAAGGGGCGCCAAATCTCGATCCACCCTTCTCCTGGCAGGCGCAAACGCCTGCCGAACAGCCAGCGGCGCAACCGTTGTTGACGCCCGTTCCGCCGGCAATCCCGCCCTTGTCCAGCCGCCGCGAAATACCGGTCGAGCCTCGGACACCGACCAATAGCGGCACCAACGCGGCCGCGCCGGCGGTCGAGCGGGAGATGACTCGAATCGAGGAGCGCGTCACGATGCTGACCGAGCGCGAGCGTGTGCTCGATCCGGATGCAACACCGGTCATCGCGGCCGCCAGCCGGCAACACCAACCAGAATCCGAACCGCTTAAGCCGATGAATCCGCTCGTGGCCGAGCTTAAACCCATCGTCCCGGCATTGACCGGTTTCAAGGACGCCGCTGCGCGGCAACCCGCCGATGTCCGGCCGGAGCCCACGCCAATGCCGACGATACAGGTTACGATAGGCCGCATCGAAATCCGCGCTACCCAAACCAGCGAAAAATCCGCCGCCAAGCCGCGCCCGGCTCAGGCGACGATGAGTCTGGACGATTATCTGAAGCAGCGCGACGGAGGCCGGCGATGAGCAATTCACTGGCTGTCGCCACGGTAACGGCTGCGTTGGCGACGCTGATTCAAAATGCCGCGCAACAGGCCGTCAGCGGCGCCGAAGTGGTGCTTGGCAGGCCGCAAACCGCGCCGCCGGCCAATGCCTTGCGCTGGGTGCAACTGTGTTTGTATCAGGTCACGCCGAATCCGGCTTTGCGTAACGCCGATCTACCGACCCGCGATCCTAGCGGACGGATTAGCCAGCGCCCGCAAATCGCCCTGGATTTACATTATTTATTGGCGTTTTACGGCGACGAAACCGCCTTCGAAGCGCAGCGCATGCTGGGCGCGGTGGCCCGCGACCTGCATGCGCATCCGATCTTGACCCGCCAAGCCGTCCACAATGCCGCGCTCAGTCATGCCCCGCTGAACGACTCCAACCTGGACCAGGCGCCGGAATTGGTCAGATTGATGCCGCTGCCGTTGAACCTCGACGAATTGTCCAAGTTATGGTCGGTGTTCTTCCAAACGCCCTACGCCTTGTCTATTGCCTACCGCGCCAGCGTCGTGCTGATCGAATCGGACGACGCGGTAAATCCGGCGCCGCCGGTGTTGCAACGTGGCCAGGACGACCGTGGTGTCGAGACGCTGCTGGGCCGGTTTCCCCGCCTGGAGGCGATCCGGATCGGCTTCGCGGCCAACCGCGACGTGCCACTGCCGTCCTTACCCAATGCCTGGCCGGGCCTGGTTTTGACCTTGAGCGGGCAGGACTTGCAAGGCGACAGCGTGACGCTGCGCTTTTTGCATCCGCGCCTGGGCATTCGAGACGTGGCGATCCCGGAAGCGGACCGCGACGCCACCAGTCTACGCTTTACCTTGCCCGACGATGCGGCGGCGCAAACCGACTGGGCGGCAGGCCTTTACGAAGTCGCCGCCATCGTCAGCCGCGACGGCACGGAACGCATCACCAACCGCTTGAGTCTGCCGTTGGCGATACGCGTCGATGGCATCTTGCCGGCCAATCCGGTGGCCCGCGCGGCCGGCGACGCCACGTTGACGATTACCGCGACGCCGCAAGTCTTGACCGACCAAGCGCCGCAACTGCTGTTGGGCGACCGCGAAGTCGCCGCGCAAGCGCGCATCAATCCGACCGATCCGTTGGTGTTTGTCATCGAAAATGCCGCGCCGCTTAGTTTGCAACCGGTTTATATCCGCGTCGACGGTGTCGACAGTTTGCCGTTCGCGTTTTTGGATCATCCGCCGCGCTATGCCTTCGCCGACAGCCAACGGGTGACCATCGTATGAACGAGCATCAACGCTGGCTGCAAGCCAATAACGATTATCTGGCCGACGCGATCGCCTGGTTGCACCAACTTTTGGAGCGGCAAATCGGCCAACTGACCTCGGCCGCGCCGGCGGTCAAGCGCGGTTGGTTCAAATGCCGGGAGCCTGAAACGGAGCAAGGCTCCGACGACGCCGAAACCGCGATCCGCGCGCTCGGTAAAAAACTGGCGGCCGCCGAAAGTGCCGATCCGCCGCCGGCCTTGATTATACTGAGCCGGCAACTGGGTTTGGACCGCTTCGAACAACAGATTTTGCTGCTGTGCGCGGCGATCGAGCTGGACGGCAAAACCGCCGCGCTGTGCGCCAAGGCCCAGGATCACTCGCATAAACCGTATCCGACCTTCGCGTTGGCGCTGCGTCTGTTCGAACAACCCAACTGGCAGGCCTTGTCCGCCGACCGGCCTCTGCGTTACTGGCGTTTGCTGGAAATCAACCAACCGGGCGCCGAGCCGCTGACCACCAGCGCGTTGCGGGCCGACGAGCGCATCGTCAATTTTCTGGTCGAGCCCAAACACAATATCGACGACCGCTTGTTGCCATACATGGCTCCGCTGCTCGGTGCCAGCGATGCCGCCGCGCTGGCGCCGTCGCAACGGCGGGTCGTCGCGGAGATTGCCGCTTACTTGCAAAGCCGGGCCAACGGCCTTAGTCAGCGCGTGTTGGTGCAATTGGCCGGCCCGTCGGCCCTTGCGAAAACGGAAGTGATCAGGCTGGCCTTGGCGGAACTGGGACTCAGCGGGATGGCGATGAGTTTGGAGAGTCTGCCGACTCAGACTGCCGACCTGGAAAACTTGTTGCGGTTGTGGGAACGAGAGCGCTTGTTGCTACCGGTGGCTTTGTATCTGGACGCCGGCTATGCCGACGAGCATACCCATGCCGCGTTACTGAGACGTTTGCTGGGCGCCTGCAACGGCGTATTGATTTTGGGTGTCCGCGACCCGCAACCGGAATTCGACGGCTTGATTGTCGAAATCGCCAAGCCCGATGCCGAGGAACAGCAACACGCCTGGCGGGAGGCGCTCGGCGACGATGCCGCCGTATTGGCCGCGCAACTAGCCGGCCAGTTCAGCCTGGAATTGCCTAGCATCCGCGAAATTGCCGATTCGGTGGCCGGCGAGCCGGCGGCTGGCGAACGCCGCGACCGGCTCTGGCAAGCCTGCTTGCGCAAAACCAGCCCCAAGCTGGATCAATTGGCGCGGCGCATCGACGTCAAAGCGGTCTGGTCGGACATCGTATTACCCAAGGAACCGTTGGCGCTGTTAAACCAGATCGCCGGCCAAATCGAGCGGCGCGGCCTGGTCTACAACGACTGGGGCTTCGTCGATAAAATGAATCGCGGTCTGGGGCTGAGCGTGTTATTCGCCGGCGAAAGCGGCACCGGCAAGACCATGGCGGCGGAAGTGATTGCCAACGCCTTGCAACTGAATCTGTACCGGATCGACTTGTCGGCGGTGGTCAGCAAATACATCGGCGAAACCGAAAAAAACCTGCGGCGCTTGTTCGATGCCGCCGAAGACGGCGGCGCGATTTTGTTCTTCGACGAAGCCGACGCCTTGTTCGGCAAGCGTAGCGAAGTCAAGGATAGCCACGACCGCTATGCCAATATCGAAATCAATTACTTGCTGCAACGCATGGAAGCCTATCGCGGCCTGGCGATTCTGGCCACCAATATGAAAAGCGCCCTGGATCAGGCTTTCATGCGACGCTTGCGCTTTATCGTCAATTTTCCGTTTCCCGGCGCCGCCGAGCGCGCCGACATGTGGCGTAAGGTGTTCCCGCCGCAAACCCCGCTAGCCCAGCTGGATTACCAGCATTTGGCCCGTTTCAATCTGACCGGCGGCAGCATCCACAACGTAGCCTTGAACGCGGCATTTCTGGCGGCCGCCAGCGATGCCCGGCAGGTGACGATGGCGTTGATTTTCGAAGCGCTACGCGCCGAATTCCGCAAGCTGGATAAGCCGGTCAACGAAGCCGAGTTTCGGCTGTTGGGCGTGGTTGGAAGCGCGCCGTGAACATTCAATTGCATATCGAACGGCTGGTGCTGGACGGCGTCGATCTGGCCGGTCATAGTCGCGGCGAACTGCAAGCCGGTTTGACGGCGGAACTGACCCGCTTGCTGAGCGAGGGCGGCTTAGCCGGCCAATGGAGTAACGGCGTGGCGGTGCCGCGCTTGCAGTTGTCCGGCTTGCAATTGGTTGGACAGCAGCCGACGCATTTGGGCGAGCAGATCGCGCAAACGGTTTACCGAGGCCTAGGCCATGAATAAATCCCGGTCGGTAGAACGTCCGCCGCTTTCCGCAACGCCATTGGTCGGATCCATTAAACCCGAGCGCGGCAAATTTTCCGAGCAGCCGGCCAGTTTGCCGGCCAATAGCGAACGCGGCGCACATGAATTTGGCGCGATTCCGCTCAGCCCGGCCCGGCCCGGCAGCTGGCAGGCCAAGCTGGTGTTAGGCCAGCCCGGCGATGTGTTTGAGCGCGAGGCCGATGCGGTTGCCGATAAGGTGACTGGCGGCGGTCGTGATCGAGCGCTGACGTCGGTCGGTCAGGATGACAATACCTTGAGACGGGCTCCGCAACCGGCCAGCGATAACATGGACGGGCACGCCGCCGAACCCGAAACGGCGCCGCAAGCCGAAACCGCCGCTCCGGAAAGTGCAGAGAAACCGGCCGAGGAGGGCGATCCGGCCCAAGTGGCGTTGCTATTGCTGGAAAGCGACGATCTGCAGGGCGAGCAGCAGCCCAGTGGCGGCGAGCAAGCCGAGTCTGACGACGCGGATCAAGCCGGTGAAACGGAGCCAATGCGGACCAGTCCGCAAGCCGGCCAGACGCCCAGCGTTTCGCCGCGTCAGGAATCGCGCATCCAGGCCTTACGCGGCGACGGCCAACCATTGGCAAGCCCGGTCAGACGCTTATTCGAGCCGCGTCTGGGCCACGATCTGAGTCAGGTTAGGGTTCACACCGGCGTCGACGCCGGCAAGTTGGCCGACTCGGTCAGCGCTCGCGCGTTTACCGTGGGCCGCGACGTGGTGTTCGGCGCCGGCCAATATCAACCCGCAAGTGCCGGCGGGCGCTGGCTGTTGGCGCACGAACTGACTCACGTCTTGCAGCAGCAAACCGGTTTGGCGCGGGCGCCGCTGGCGCCGATTCGGGTGCGCGAAACCAGCGAGCCGCGGGTGCAAGGCGGATTTTTCGGCAAATTGTGGAGCGGAATTAAAAAAGGTGCCAGCGCGGTTTGGGGCGGCATCAAGAAGGGCGCCGGCGCGGTTTGGGGTGGGATCAAAAAGGCGCGGGCGCGGCGTGGCGCGGCATCAAAAAAGCCGCCGGCAAGGTGTGGGACGGTACCAAGTGGGTGGCGGGCAAGGTTTGGGGTGGTATCAAAGCCTTCGCCGGTTGGGGTTGGAATGTGTTGAAGGCGGGAGCGGCCTTGGCCTGGCGGCAAGTCGTTAATTTCCCGAGCCGGGTTTGGCGGCTGATCAAGCATTTGGGCAGCGGTATCGCCGGCGCGGCCGGTTGGTTGTGGGACGGCTTGAAACTGGCCTGGCACCTGGATTTCAAGGGCCTTGGCAATTGGTTTCTGGACGGCATCCTGTCCGGCGCGGCCTGGATCGGCCGCTTGATCGGCAAATTGGTGGACATCGCCGGCATCGGCGAAGTTTGGGACTTGCTGTTTCAAATCATCAAATTCAACACCCGCACGCTGAATTCGACCGAGAAAAGCGAGGCGCAAAAAACTTTTCAGGACAACATCGCGTACTGGCAAGTACGGATAGACGAATATTCGCTGATCTCCGCCATCGGCGCCTTGTTCAAGGGCGGCGGCGGGATGGGCGTGACGACTTTCCACACCATCAATTTCAATCAAAAGATTAGCGCCAGTCCGGGCAGTAGCGACATGCACTGGCTGACGCACGAGCTGACCCATGTCTTCCAATACGAACGCGTGGGATCGCAATATCTGGGCGAAGCGGTCCATGCCCAGGCTACCGCAGGCTACGATTACAAAGGTCCGGACGCGTTGTGGCGGCCGGCCACCAACCCGTCGCCGAATATGCTCGGCAAACACTTCCGCGAATTCAATCGCGAGCAACAGGCCGATATTGCCGCCGATTATTACTATTCGCTGTACAGTCAGCCTGCTAAGGGTGGCTTCACGCCGGTCACCAGCGAATATCAACCGGTGATCGACGAAATGAGGGCTGGCGATGTCTAGCCTAACCAAAACGCCGGCCGCGTCCGGCAATAAAGTGGCGTTAGCCACGCAAACTCGACCCGCCGCCGGCCTATTGCAGCGCCGATGCGCATGCGGCAATCACACGCCCGCTGGCGGGGAATGCGCGGCCTGCTCGTGCAAGAATAAGCCGATACAACGTCAATTAGCGATTGGCGCCAGCAACGATCCGATGGAACGCGAGGCCGATCGAGTTGCCGATCAGGTATTGGCTAGCCATAGCGCGTTACCGACGTTATCCGCCGCCGGTGCCGAGACCATTCGCCGCCAGGAAGCGCCCAAGGAAAAAACCGACGCGGAAAAATATCAGGAAGGCCTGGAAAAACTCGGCGAAGCGTTTTTACAAACCCCGCTCGGCAAAACCCTCGTCGAGAAGCTGAAACAAGATGCCTTGGTGAAAGGCGCCACCCAACTCGGCAAGGATATCCTCGCGACTTGGCCGGGCAGAATTTACACCGGCGAAGCCGCCGTAATAACCGTGGCGGCACTGGCGGCGAACCACAAGGCCTTGCCGGTTCAGATACCCGAAATCCCGTTGGACATTATCACGCCCGGCTTGAGTGTGAAGCTGACCTACAAAGGCCCGGTGGATAAGCCGACCGATGCGATGATTACCTTTAGCTACCGCGAGCAAGCGGCCAAAAACGACGCTGGGAAAACACCGCTCAGCGCGGCCGACAAGTATCGGGCGGAGACTGCCAAAATGGCGGCGGATCAGGCCAAGTTCCGCGCCAATATGCGTTTTACGCCCGGTTCCCCGGAAGACGTAAGGCAAAGGGCGGAAGATCAGGCACTCAGACAGGCCGCGCTGAAGTATCGTGGCGGTCCGGATATTTCAGAGACTCTAAAAAATATCCGTGGCTGGCGGCACCGCAACCGAAAAACGGTTTACAGCTGACGCAGCCCAATTGGTCGCCGGGTAAGGAAAGGCCTTCGTTGTTTGGCGATCAATTCAAATTGAGAATTCTCAGCGAAGAAGAGCAGGACGAACGTCCGGCCTTGCAGAAAAAACTTCGTATCGGCGCCAGCGATGATCCCCTGGAAATGGAAGCAGATCGCGTCGCCGAACAAGTGCTAACAAATTCGTCAAACCCGCCGCTCAAGTCGGCCACGCCCAGCATTCAACGCGTAAGCGGCAACGGTTCGGCCGCCGCGGAAGCGGTGCCGGATAGCGTCGATCAGGTGCTGGCGAGTTCGGGTAGGCCGTTGGATGCTCCATTGCAGCAGGATATGGAGGCGCGTTTCGGACAGGATTTTTCTCGGGTGCGCATCCATATCGGCGGCGCGGCCGAACAATCGGCGCGCGAGATTCAAGCCAAAGCCTATACGGTCGGTCGCGACGTCGTGTTCGGCGACAACCAGTTCCGGCCCGAGACGCGTGAAGGTCGCCATTTGCTGGCTCACGAACTGGCTCACGTAGTTCAGCAACGTGGTGAATCGAGAGGGTTGCGTAAAAAGGCCGTGGGTGATGATGATCCGATACATAGCCCGCTGATAGAGCGATTCCGCCGCGAAAACGGATTTCCTCCGAGCGGTGAGGACGAATACGGACATCAAGTGGGTCCGTCGGACGCCCAAATCAAATACGGCGGTTTATTGATGCCGGCGGCGCGGCCAGCGACTCCGGCGGAACAGCGCGAGTTCGTCGAGGGTGCCATACGCTTTTTGCGGGAGGCTGCGGATTTTTATCGAGATGTAACGCGAATCGATCAGACGCGGCTGGCAACGATTTTACAAGGTTGGCGAACGGCATATACCAGTAATCTGCGGATTATTCAGCAGATGCTAAATAACGATGCCGCGTTAGCAAGCCTTCTTGTCGGAGCCTATCAGGCGGCTGTCGCGTCGTTGATTACGAAAGCCGCTTCCTTGCTACGCAGAACCGAACAGGATTTGTACCAGCAGCTCGTCGGCGCGATAGACGAGGTGGCTTGGCCGCGCGGCAGAGCCGACCCCACGGGCGCGGAACTCACTAACGCGCTTCCGGAAGCGGAGCGTCAACAACTGCGCGTGATTACGCTGAGCGTCACTTTGTCTAATCTGGACGCCTATTTTCAGCCACGGGCGACGATGATCCCGCTACCGGCGAACGTAGCCGTGCGCTTCTCCAGCGGCGTTATGCAAGTGCTGCGTAGGGGCTTGGAAAATATCGCCGGCACGTTGACAAATCCCGCCAGCTGGACCAGCGGCCCGCCGCCGCTCGAACCGAATTCGATGCTGACGCTGGCCCTCCACTTGGAAAATGTCGGGGGCGGTTATTCGGTCTTTCGCTTTACCTATGTCAGACGTCAAGTACAAGGCGGCGCGGCCAACGGTGAAATATTGGTCGAACATTTAGGCGGCATAGGCATGGAAACCCTGCATCCGGATCAGGCCAAGAGAGCGCAACAACGTTTCGACCGCTACAGTTTTCGCCGTGGTGCAGGTTGGAGCGACCCGCAGTTTCAGGAAGTGCTGGCCGCGTTGGAGCAAGTGCCCGACACCACCTTAAATCTGCTTGCCGGTTATACCTTCAATCGCGGCACCGTACACCAGACCCATCCCGAATGGTGCGGCGAACATCAATCCGGAACCCGCGTCATCACTTTGTTCGACTGTGCCTTTACCGCGTCGCTGACCCGGACCGGCGTTCCCGGACAAGGGTTGGCGAACGTCGCGCGGCAAGACGTATTGCACGAGTTGGGGCACGCACTCGATTTAAGGATATTGTCGCAAGTCATCGATCCCGTGAATCAAGCGGTTAACGCGCAACGCAACGCCTTTCGCCGTTACGAAACTCAGCCGGGTTCCAATCGCTACTCAATTCCCGCCTCGATGCAAGCACGCTGGAATCAAATACATGCGCAAATAACCGCAGCTCAACGAACGCGCGACGCGGCTCGCTCCTTGTCGGGTTCGCAATGGCAAGCGCAACCCGGCAGCAACGACTTGACGATTGTGGAAGGCGCGGACAACGTGGCTTTCCGGCAAGCCGCACAGCAGGATGGCGGCCCAGGAATCACGCACTATTCGGATACCAGTTGGCAGGAACACTTTGCCGAATCCTACGCTTTATACATGGTTGACCCGGATGGCTTGCAACGCTTGCGTCCGCACGTATTCGCTTTCCTCCAGAGCAACTTTCCGCGATGACCACGAACTGCGGCGAAATGCTAGCGTCTAGCCGACCCACTATTGAGTAACGCAACATTTAACGAGAAATAACGATGCGCTCAGCCACCTCCAAGTTAAAAGATTTCGGCGATGATCTTAAGGATGTTCTGAACAAGCTGATTCCGCTCATGGTTCGACAAACTCTCCGCGAACCGAATCAAGCTAATGCCGTTAATCCCGAACCTGTCGAAGCACTTAATCCTAACTTCCTGAAAACAGCTGATGCGTCGGTCATACCGATTGGCGCGACGCCACCGCCAGGAGCTTTCTCATGAGCGGTTTCCCCGGCTCTCCGAAACTGATCAAGGGTGGGGTGGTGCTGATCGATCCCGGCAGCGGCGCGGTGCGGCGCATCATCGCCTTGCAGTACAACCCGGACACGATTACCCGCTCCTTGCAAGTGCAAGGCATCGGCGCCGATAGCGGCGACCGTTCCGAAGCGCTGCGCCTGAAAGGTCCGCCGGTGGAAACCATCAAGCTGGACGCCGAAATCGATGCCGCCGAGCAATTGGAAATCGCCGACGGCTTGGCGACTCAAGTGGGCTTGCATCCGCAATTGGCCGCGCTGGAATTGATCGTTTATCCGAGTAGCGCTCAATTGCAATCCGCCAACAGCCTGGCCCGCGCCGGCACCCTGGAAATCGCGCCGGCCGAGGCGGCGTTGATGCTGTTCATCTGGAGCAAGCAGCGCATCGTGCCGGTACGGCTGACCGAATTCAGCATTACCGAGGAAGCCTTCGACGCGGCCTTGAATCCGATTCGCGCCAAACTCAGTCTGGGCCTGCGGGTGTTGAGCGTCAACGACATCGGCTTCGATCACAAGGGCGGCAGCCTGTTTATCAGTTACCTGCAAAACAAGGAGCGGTTGGCGCAAAAATTTGCCGGCGGCGCGTTTGCGGCGCTGGGCATCAGCGGTATTTAGGAGACGACGATGACCGATCCGAATCTGGCTTTGCAACAACTCCTGCAACCCGGCGGCACTGCCGGCCCGTTTCCGCCCGGCAGCCGTTATTACGGCATCCCGACCGCGATTCTGGAAAGCGCCGACGGTCGTAAGATTGCCTATCTGCGCCGCCGCTTCGTGCCGGCGCCGGAGCGCTTCGAACTGCTGCAGGAACATACGGTCAGTCAGAACGAGCGGCTGGATAACATTACCGCCCGCTATCTGGGTGACCCGGAACAGTTCTGGCGGCTGTGCGACGCCAACCGCGCCTTGCAACCGCGCGAGTTGGAGCAGGCCGGTCGCAAACTGCGGATCACCTTGCCGGAAGGCATACCGGGACCGGGTAATGCTTAACGGCATCAATCTGACCTTGCTGATCGGCCCGGCGGTGCCGATACCGGCGCCGACGGCGGTGATCGAGGCCTTGTCCAGCGTCCAGGTCAATAGCGGCGGCGAACGTAGCGGGTTTCAACTGGTGTTTGCGGTCGGCTCCCGCTCCTTGCTGACCACCACGCTGTTGCCGGCGGGCTATTTCGATCCGATCACGACGCGGGTGATGGTCATCGTCACGCTGAACGGCATCCCCAACGTGCTGATAGACGGCATCGTCACCCGCCAGGAAATGTCGCCGAGCAGCGAGCCGGGTCAGGCCAAGCTGACCATTACCGGCGAGGATTTGAGCGTGCTGATGGACATCGTCGAACTGAAACGGCCGTTTCCGGGCATGGACGACACCTTGCAAATGCTGACGATACTGGCGCCGTACGCCGCCTTCGGCGTGATTCCGCTGGTGACGCCGCCGTTGTTTTTGAATTTCATGTCGCCCACCAAGGGCTACAAATCCCAGGACTCCACCGATCTGGCGCATATCAAGAAATTGGCGGCGCGCAACGGCTACGTGTTTTACGTCGAATCCGGGCCGTTGCCGGGCCAGAATCTGGCATATTTTGGCCCCAACATCCGTTTGCCGATTCCGCAGCCGGCGCTGACCATCAACATGGACGCGCACAGCAATGTCGATAGCCTGAGTTTTTCCTTGAACGGTCTGGCCAAGGAAGTACTGATCGTCACGGTAATGGACCCGATCACCCACAAAATTCCGATTCCGGTGCCCATCCCCAATATCAGTATCTTTCAACCGCCATTGGGCGCGCGGCCGACGCCGCCGGCCAAGGTCAGGTTCGCCAAGGAAGTTGCCGGCGAAGATCCGCCGGGGGTGGTCAATCTGATGGTCGGGCAAATGCTGAAGGGCTCGGCGAACGCGATCACCGGCAGCGGTTCGCTGGATGTGCTGCGCTACGGCCGGACCTTGCGGGCCAGGATGGTGGTGGGGGTGCGCGGCGCCGGCCTGGCTTACGACGGTTTGTATTACGTCGATAGCGTCACGCATAACCTGAAACACGGCGAATACAAACAAAACTTCACGCTGTCGCGCGACGGGCTGATTTCCAACACGCCGAGGCTGCCGGTATGAACGAAGAAAACAAATATTGGGGCAAATATCGCGGCACCGTGGTCAATAACGTCGATCCGGAGCAGCGTGGCCGGATTCAGGCGCTGGTGCCGGACGTCAATTCGTTGATTCCGACCACATTCGCCGAACCCTGCGTGCCGCTGGCCGGACCGACCGGACCGCCGATGGGCGTGTACATGGTGCCGCCGATAGGCGCCGGGGTATGGATAGAGTTCGAGCATGGCGATTTGGATAAACCGATTTGGGTCGGCTGCCGCTGGGGTTTGCAAACCGATATTCCGTTGGCGGCGCTGGCCGGCAATCCCGCCGATCCCAATATCGTGATTCAGTCCTTGTTGCAGCAAGGCATCATCGTCAGCGATTTGCCGCCGGCGCCGCCGCCGCCGGTGATGCCGCCGATTCCGACCACCGGCGGGGTGATCTTACGCAGCACCACTGGCGCTTACATTGTGGTCAACGATGCGGGCATTTTCATCAGCAACGGCAAGGGCGCCAGCCTGGAAATGCTGGGGCCGGCGGTGATGATCAACAAACTGGCGCTGGTGGTGACTTGAGATGGCCGGCTTCTTAGTGCATGTCGGCGCGCAGGTGTTGTGCGCTCACGGCGGTCAGGCGACGCCGACCGTGCCCAACCCGCGCGTCACGGTCAGCGGCCAGCCGACCGTGCTGATGACGGCGCCCTATATCGTGGCCGGCTGTGCGTTGCCGCCGCCGCCCGCCGCCAACGGCCCCTGCGTGACCGGGCAATGGCTGATGGGGACCACCCGTGTTACGTCCAACGGCCAACCGCTGGTGGTGCAAAGCAGTCAGGCGATATGCGCGCCGACCGCGACGCCGCTTTTGATTTTATTAACCCAAACCCGCGTCAGCGCGCTGTGAGGATGCCATGATAGCCGTCGATTTTCCTTTGCATTTCGACCAGCGCGGGCGTACCGCCGTCACCGCTTACGACGAGCATATCCGCGACATGATCGAACAATTTCTGTTCACCAACAACGGCGAACGCGTCAACCGGCCTGATTTCGGCAGCGGCTTGCTACAACTGATTTTCGCGCCGAATAGCGCCGAATTGGCCGCGACCTTGCAATTCACGATTCAGGCCGGCTTGCAGCGCTGGCTGGGCGACGTGCTGGATGTGCTAGGCCTGGAAGTGACCAGTCAGGACTCGACCTTGCGGGTACAGGTGCAATACCGGGTCAAGCGCAGCGGCGAGGTCCGTAGCGCGGAATTCCTCAGGAGTCCGACATGAACGCGTCGGCATTGCTGTGCCGCGAGGACAGTCGCCGAGCGCTAGTCCGGGCCAGCGAGAGTTTGAACGGCTTCGATTACTTGGAAGTGGGCGACGATCAACTGAGCTTGACGGTGTTTTTTCTGCGCAAGGCCCCCGATCACCTCGACGCCGCGAATCTGCGCATCGTCGGCGGCGAGCGGATTACCGGCATCCGGGTAGTGTCGGTCGAAATCGTTCGCGACGAAGACCCGGAGCGCGACGATTACATGCTGGTGGGACTGGACCGTTACGGCGATTTTTCCAACTATCGCTTGCACGCGGTGGCTTTGGACGAACAAGGCCGGCCTACCGAGCGCAGTATGGCCGGCTTCGATCCACGTTACGCTAGTCTGGAATTCAATTTCAAGGTCGCTTGCGGCGGCGAAATCGACTGCAAGCCGGCGCAGGATTGTGCGGCGCCGGCGGCGGAATTGCCGGAAATCAATTATCTGGCCAAGGATTACGCCAGCTTCCGGCAATTGATTTACGACCGCTTGGCGCTGGTACTGCCGGATTGGCGGGAACGCCACGTCCCGGATTTGGGCGTGACGCTAGTCGAATTGCTGGCTTACGTCGGCGACCATCTCAGTTATTACCAGGATGCGGTCGCCACCGAAGCGTATCTGGACACCGCGCGGCGGCGGATTTCGGTCCGGCGCCACGCCCGCTTAGTCGACTACCGCTTGCATGAGGGTTGCAACGCCAGGGCCTGGGTGTGTCTGGAGATCTCGCAAAATTTGGCCGTCGAAAGCGCCGATGTGTTTTTTATCACCGCGTTCGATTCCGGCGACGACACGGCTTTGCTCAAGGCCGAGGATTTGCCGCGAACCTTGCCGCAACCCTATCTGGTCTACGAGCCCTTGCTGGTGCCGGCCCAGCAAACGCTGAATTGGTACGCGGCGCACAATGCCATCGATTTTTATACCTGGGGCGATGCTAAATGCTGTCTGCTCAAGGGCGCAACCTCGGCGACCTTGCTGGACCCCGGTATCGAAAGCCGGCAATTGCGTTTGCAAGTCTGCGACGTGTTGATTTTCGAGGAAGTGTTGGGGCCGCACACCGGCAACCGCGCCGATGCCGATCCCAAGCACCGCCACCCGGTGCGGCTGATTGCGGTCGAGGAGGGCGTCGATCCGTTGACCGGGCGCTTCATCGTTGATATTCGCTGGAGCCGGGCCGATGCGTTGCCGTTTGCACTGTGTTTGTCGGCGGTCAAGGACGAAGATTGTTCGCCGCTGACCGGCGTCAGCGTGGCGCGCGGTAATGTGGTGCTGGTCGATCACGGCGAAACGGTGACCGAAACGCTGGAAGTGGTGCCCGGCAGTTGGCAGTGGCCGGATTGCGACGATTGCGGGGTGCGCGAACCGACGACGTTGCCGCTGCGTTACAGGCCACGTTTGAGCAAGCCCGAATTGACCCACGTCCAGCCGCTGCCGGCCTGCCGTCAGCCCGATCCGTGCGGCGTACAACCGCTAATTGTCGCGGCCAGCGGTTTAGCGGATCAGGATGTACGCCTGGCATTGCCTTGGCTGGCATTGACCGAAACCGATCTCGGCGCTTGCGATACGCCGGAGGTATGGTCTGCGCAAGCCGATTTGTTGAACAGCAACGCCGGTGACCGGCACTTTACTGTCGAAATTGATGACGATGCGGTTGCCTGGCTGCGCTTCGGCGACGGCCAACAGGGTCGGATGCCCAAGCCCGGTACCCGTTTCGCGGCCCGCTACCGGACAGGTAACGGCCCGGCCGGTTTGGTCGGTGCCGAAACGATCAAACGCATCGTGTTCCGCGACCGCTTACCCAGCGGCGCGACGATATTGGCCCGCAATCCCTTGCCGGCCCAGGGCGGGATCGCGGCGGAGCCGGTGGCTCAGGCGCGCTTATTGGCGCCGCACGCGTTTCGGCAAGTGTTGCAACGCGCCGTCACTTGCGACGATTACGCGCAAATTGTAATGCGCGATTTCGCCGCCGAGGTACAAAAAGCCGCCGCGACGCTGCGCTGGACCGGCAGCGGCTACCGGATATTGGTGGTGGTCGATGCCTACGCGGCCAGAGCCGACTGCCGAAGCTTGCTGTGCCGCATCGACCGGCATTTGCGGCGCTACCGGCGCATCGGCCACGACCTGGAAGTGGTTGCCGCGCTGCAAGTGCCGCTGGCCTTGATCTTGAAAGTCTGCGTTCGGCCCGGCTTTTTGCAAAGCCAGATTAAAGCGAGCCTGCAAACCTTGTTCAGCAACCGCGTTTTGGCCGACGGCCGGCGCGGCTTTTTTCATCCGGACAATCTGAGTTTCGGCGATGGCGTGTATTTGAGTCGCATCGTCGCGGCGGCACAAGCGGTGGCCGGCGTCGCCGGCGTCGAAGTCAGCGAATTGCGGCGCTTGTTCGAAGCCGCCGACGATGCAATCACCACCGGCGTGTTGGCGCTGGCGCCGCTGGAAATTGCCCGTCTGGATAACGATAAAGGTTTTCCGGAACGCGGCTTATTGACGCTGAATATGGAGGGCGGACGATGAACACCATCTCATCTTGCGGTTGTTGCGCGGGCGTCGAAATCACGGTGCCTGCGGCCATCGAAAATCGGCCCGGCTTGCCGGCCTTGCGTTACCGGATCGGCGATTACCACGGATTTCTGGAATCGGCGCTGGCGCGGCTGTCCACGCTGAATCTGGCCGAGCCGGGCGAAGCGGGCCGTTATCCCTTACAGGCCTTCACCAGCCGCCAGCCCGACGACTTTTCGATCGCGCTGCTGCAGGGCTGGGCTAGCCTCGCCGAAGTGTTGAGCTTTTACCAGGAACGCATCGCCAACGAAGGCTATTTGCGCACCGCCACCGAGCGCCGCTCGGTGCTGGAACTGGCCCGTCTGATCGGCTATCAGCCTCGGCCAGGCGTCGCGGCCAGCGTGTTTTTGGCCTACGGTTTGGACGATAAATTCGAAGGTCCCAGCCTGATCGGCAAAGGCGCGAAAGTACAAAGTCTGCCGGCGCCCGGCGAGTTGCCGCAAACCTTTGAAACCAGCGACGACCTGGAGGCGCGCGCCGCCTGGAATACGCTGAAACCGCGCCTGAGCCGCCCGCAAACGCCGCTGTCGATGTTCTTCGATCCCGGCGGTCCGCGCGTTTATCTGAAAGGCATCAGTACCAAGCTGAACGTCGACGATCCGCTGCTGATCCAGGTAGGCGGCAACGAGCCAGCGCTGCTACGGGTCGGCGAAGTGTTGCCGGAACCCGAGCACGACCGCACCCTGGTGCGTTTGCAGATTGGCGTGATGCCGATAGCCGCCGTCTTAAATTGGCAAGACGTACTGAACGATCAATATACCTTTTTGTTGCTCGACGACGGCAGCGGCCAGCCGGGTTTTTTCGATTTTCATTTTGGCGTGGATATAGACGAAGCAGAGACGGACGGCTTGACGCTGTATTCGCTGGCCGACGGCGGCGCCTGGTTGCTGCAGATCGCCGCCGAAGGTCGCCAAATCGTGTTAAGCCGGGACGGCAGGCAATTGGCCTATGCGGTCAAGTCGGTGGACGGCATTAGCGTGACCGGACTCAGTTATCTGCGTATTTCCCTGGAAGGCTTGCAGGATTACCGGCAAATCATCGCCGGCTTGACGCAGTCTCCGTCGCTTCAGCCGCGCAACCAGGCGGCCTTGACGCGCGATTTGGCCGGTCAGTTCTTTGCCGAACCGCTATTGGATCCCAGTGCCGGCGGCGGCGCGGGCAGCGGGGATACCGGCGGAAACGGCGGCGAACTTCGCTTTCGTACCCGACTGTTAACGGTCGATGTCGCTGCTCGCTACGCGACCCAGGGCTTGAATGCGGTGGCCGACGCCAACAACGCCATCGCCAAGCGCTTCAGTCCGGCCTTACGCACGCATCTGGCCGCCGCGACCGCCAATACCCGGATCACGCTGGATGGGCCGGTGACGGTGTATGCGCTGCGCGGCAAGGCATCGCCGTTCGGGCATAACGCGCAGTTGCGGCAGACGGATTTCGCGAACGGTAATTACACGCTACGAGAATGGCAAATAGCTAACCCGTATAACTCGCCAACCACGTCTAATACCGGTTCGGTTACCGGCGCGGTATTCCACCAGCCGACCACGCTATATCTGGACGCCGATTATCCATTGACCACCGGCGGCTGGATCGTCATTGCCAAAGCCAACGGCAGCGAGATCGTGGTGCGCCTGGATAAGGACACCCTGCAACACCGCTCGCTGGCCGCCTACGGGCTGAGCGGCAAAAGTCTGGCCGTCAGTCTGCCGAGCGATAAGGCCTGGATCGGCGAACCGACCGGCAACAACCCGGAGCCGTTCGCCACGGTGCGTACCACGACGGTTCACATTCAAAGCGAAGCCCTGGCCCTGGCCGAGGAGCCGATCAGCACGCCGGTGTGCGGCGGCGATAGCGAGTTGCTGGAGTTGGACCGCTACCACGAGGATTTGCAAGCCGGTCGCTGGGTCATCGTCAGCGGCGAGCGCGCCGATCTGCCGGGTACTTCCGGGGTGCGTTTCAGCGAATTGGCGATGCTGTCTTCGGTGTGCCAGGATTTGTATCGGCAGACCTATTACAGTTTGGCCGGCCGAGACGGCGGCGTCGATAAACTGGAGTACAGCTTGCCCGGCGACCGCATCCACAGTTTCGTCAAGCTAGCCAAACCGCTGGCCTATTGCTTCAAACGCGACACGGTGAAGATCTACGCCAACGTGGTCAAGGCCAGCCACGGCGAGACCCGCAAGGAAGTGCTGGGCAGCGGCAACGGCGCCCAGGCCCTGCAACGGTTTACGTTAAAGCAATCGCCGTTGACCTTCGTCGCCGCCAACAATCCGGCCGGCATAGATAGCACGCTGGCGGTGTCGGTCAATGGCGTGCAGTGGCGGGAAGCCGAGGCTTTAAACGGTCTGAGCGCGACTGGCCGCGCTTTTGTAACGCAAACCGACGATGACGGCAAAACCTCCGTGATTTTCGGCGACGGTGTGCACGGTGCGCGCTTGCCGAGCGGGGTCGAAAATATTCAAGCGGTTTACCGTAGCGGCATCGGCAAGGATGGCAATGTCAAGGCCGAGCAAATCAACCTGTTGCTGATCCGGCCGTTGGGCGTCCGGGATGTGATCAATCCATTGCGGGCCTCTGGCGGCGCCAATCCGGAAAGCCGCGACCAAGCCAGGATCAATGCGCCGCTGACCCTGGCGGCGTTGGACCGGTTGGTGTCGGTACGCGATTACCAGGATTTTTCCCGGACCTACGCCGGCATCGGCAAGGCTTACGCGGTCGAGTTGTCCGACGGTCGCCGCCAAATCGTTCACGTCACGGTGGCCGGCGCCGAAGACATTCCCATCGACGAGACTTCCGACTTGTTTTTGAACTTGCGGCAAGCGCTGCACGACTATGGCGATCCGTTTCAGCCTCTGCAACTGGCGGTGCGGGAATTGTTGTTGATCGTCGTCAGCGCCAGGGTTCGCATAGCGCCCGATTCCCGCTGGGAAAATGTCGAGCCGGCCCTGCGCGTCGCCTTGCTGGAAACCTTTGGTTTCGAGCGTCGCGAATTAGGGCAGGGCGTTTGTTTGTCGGAAATCATTAGTGCGATGCAAGGTGTGTCCGGGGTGGTGTATGTCGATGTGGACGCCTTCGGCGGCGTGCCGGAAAAATTCCCGACGCGGCGGCGGGTCGGCGTTTGCAAACCCCCGCCGAAATCGCCGAGGCGGTGCAAGCCATCGCCGCGCAAACCCAACCGGCCCAGCATTTGGCCGTGAATCTGGCCAAATATGAAAACGGCGCGATTCGGCCCGCGCAAATCGCGGTGTTGGCGACCGAGATTCCGGAAACCCTGAGCTTGAATCCGATATTGTGAGGCTGGCATGAACGCGACACTCGATAGACTCTACGAATTACTGCCGGCGATACACCGCATTCGCGATGCCGAACAGGGCGAACCGCTTAGGGCGTTGTTGCGAGTGATAACCGAACAGGCCGATCTGCTGGAGGCCGACATCGCCCAACTCTACGAAAACTGGTTCATCGAAACCTGCGACGACTGGGTGGTGCCGTACTTGGGCGATTTGATCGGCTACCGGCCGGTCGCCGAGGCCGGCCGGCCCGGCGATGCCGCGACGCCGCAAGGCCGGCTGCTGAACCGGGCCTTGACGCCGCGCCGGGAAATCGCCAACACCCTGCGCTATCGGCGCCGCAAGGGCAGCCTGGCTTTGCTGGAAAGTCTGGCCGCCGACGTGGCCGGCTGGCCTGCGCGCGCCGTGGAGTTTTTACCGCTGCTCAGCCGCACTCAGCATCTGAATTACCAGCGGCTGGCGCAGGGCCGTAGCGTCGATGTCCGGCAAGGCGCGACCTTGGCCTTATTGAACGGTCCGTTCGACGCCATTGCCCATGGCGTGGACGTGCGGCGCATCCATTCAAGTCACTCGCCGGGACGTTACAATCCGGCGGCGGTGGGCTTGTTCGTCTGGCGAATTCAAGCCTACTCGGTCAGCAAGACTTCGGCGTGCTGCGTCGAAGAGGTGGCGCCACATTGTTATACGTTTAGCGCGCTGGGCAACGACAGTCCGCTCTATCACCGGCCCCAACCGGATGTTGCCGATACGATAGCCGAAGAAACCGGGTTGCCGGTGCCTATCCGCTGCCGCTTGTTTCATACCCAAACCGCCGCCGCGCCGCTCGATTACGGCGAAGGCCGCAGCTTTGCGATCTGGGCGCCGGGTTGGCCGAAAAAGACACGCCGCAGCCCTTGCCCAGGGATTTGCTGGTCAGCGCCGATCTGAGCGATTGGCGCTTCGTGCCGGCCAAGGGCCAATTGGCCATCGATACCGAACGTGGCCGGCTGGCGTTTCCGAGTAAGCAGTTACCCAAAAAGTTTGGGTGTCGTATTACTACGGCTTCAGCGCGCCGCTGGGCGGCGGCGAATATCCGCGCGAACTGCGCCAGGCCGACGCCAGCCAGTTGATCCGGGTGTGTGGGCAGGACGAGTTGCAAAAAGCCCTGCTGCCCTGGCAATCCGGCCAAGCCGCCGGGCTACAGCCGGCCCGCGCCGTGGTCGAGATTGCCGACAGCGGCGTCTACGTGCTGCCGATCAATCTGGAACTGGCGCCCGGCCACGTCCTGCAGATTCGCGCCGCCGACGCCAGCCGGCCCATCATCCGCTTGCTGGATTGGCAGACCGACCAGCCCGACAGCTTTAGCATCCGCGGCGGCGCCGACAGCCATCTTGTATTGGACGGTTTGCTGATTGCCGGACGCGGCGTGCTGGTCGAAGGCCCGCTGGGTAGTTTGGTGATCCGCCATTGCACGCTGGTGCCGGGCTGGTCGCTGGATTGCGCCTGCGAACCTTGCCGGCCGGCGGAACCCAGCCTGACCGTGATCAACAGCCTGGTTTGTATACGCATAGAACACAGCATCGTCGGCTCGATACAGATCGGCAACGACGAAGTCAATGCCGAGCCGTTGGCACTGCACATCAGCGACAGTATCGTCGATGCCACCGGCTGGGACGGCGATGGCCCGGAAAGCGAAGCTATCGGCGCACCGGGTGCCGGCTTTGCCCATGCCAACGCGACCGTGGTTCGCACCACCGTGTTCGGTTGCGTCAACGTGCATGCGCTGGTTTTAGCGGAGGACAGTATTTTCATGGGCACGGTCTGCGTGGCCCGGCGGCAATTGGGCTGCATGCGCTTTTGTTACGCCCCGCCGACCTCGCGGACGCCGCGCCGTTACCACTGCCAGCCGGACTTGGCGACCGCCGAGTTGAGCGGCGACGCCAAACGGCTCGAACAACGGCGAGTCGTGCCGCACTTCACCTGCAGCCGTTACGGGACGCCGGCCTATGCGCAATTGGCCTGCGATTGCGCGGCGGAAATCGTGCGCGGTGCCGAGGACGAATCGGAAATGGGCGCGTTTCACGATTTGTTTCAACCGCAACGTCTGGCCAACTTACGGACGCGGCTCCAGGAATACACGCCGGCAGGCACCGATGCCGACATCATTTTGGCGAGCTAAGCCGCCGCATAATTGAGGACAACGATATGAAAGGCGATTTTTCGAGAATGACGTTTACCCCGGACAAGCAATTCCTGCGGGTATTGATGCAACAAGGCCGGGTGCAACTCGATGCCGACTGGAACGAGCAAAGCGCGATCCTGTTGCACTATTTGCAGACGCTGGCCGCCGATTTGATCGGTCCCTACGGCGGGCCGGCGGCGGCATTCGGTTTCGAGATTTTTACCAAGCCCAAACCCAAGGCCGGCGACTTCAATATCGGTCCGGGCCGCTATTACGTGGATGGACTGCTATGCGAAAACCCGGCTCAGCTGACCTATCTGAGCCAGCCCAACTATCGCCTGGACGAAAAAACCGGTCCGTTAACATCGGGCCGCTATTTGGCGTATCTGGACGTTTGGGAACGGCATATCAGTTATCTGGAAGACGACGACATCCGCGAAAAAGCCCTGAACGGCGCCGATACCGCCAGCCGCTCGCAATTGGTGTGGCAGGTCAAAACCTTGGAGCTGTCGGATGGCCGCGACTGGCGGGAGGCCTTGGATAGTCGGTTGATCGTCAGTCAAGCCTGTCTGGCCGCGCAAGTCAAACCGGCGGACGCGCCGACCGATGCTTGTTGCCAACAGCCGGACGCCCGCTATCGCGGCCAGGAAAATCAGTTGTATCGGATCGAGATTCACAACCCAGGCGGCGGCGAAAGCCCGGCGACCTTCAAATGGTCGCGGGAAAACGCCGCGGTCGCTTTTCCGGTGACCAATCTCGTCGCCGATACCGCGGCCGCAACTTTGACCTTAACGCTGGAACATCTAGGCCGCGACGATAAGTTGACCTTAACCGAAAAGGATTGGTTGGAATTGCAGGACGACGACAGCGTGTTGCTAAACGCGGTTTCTCCGCTATGTCAGGTGACGGCGATCGATCGAGTCAATAAGATCGTCACCTTGGCCGGTACCAATCCGCTGGTGTATCGGGCCGACCGGCACCCGCTGTTGCGGCGCTGGGACCAGCAGGGCGATGCCGACGGTCTGGCGATTAAGCCTGGCGAATGGCTGCCGGTCGAGGCTGGCATCGAAGTACGTTTCACGATTAATGGCGAATTGCGAGGCGGCGATTACTGGCTGATACCGGCGCGCACCGCCACCGGCGACATCGAATGGCCCCACCAAGACGACGGCCAGGGCAATCGCCTCGCGTTGTCCAAGCGGCCGGCCGGCGTCGAGCACCACTACGCGCCGCTGGCGCTGATTGAGGTCGGAGAAGGCGACGCGGTTTCAGTCAGAGAAGACTTGCGCTGCGATTTCTCGCCGCTGTCCGCGAACTGCAAAAACAGCCTCGGCCGGCGGCTGGGCGATGGCGCCGGGATCGATGCGTTATGTCAGGACAACCGGGATCGCTAGTCGGATCGTGGCAATCGTTCCGGGCCTGATGCTTGCTTGCAGTCTTACGCGGCCGCTTCGGCAATCCCAATAATTCCAGCACCCGCGCCGAACCGCGTTGCTGTAAATGACCGATGATTTGCTTGGCGGTGAGCCTTTACCCTTAAGCAACGCCGTCATGCCCGCCGGGAAGCGGGCATCCGATGCCATGGCTGGCAAGCTTCGATCCGTCCGTGGAGTCCGGATTTCGGCAATCCCTGCCGAAATGACGAGCACTACCGAGAATCCGACCAATAAGAATTAAACCGTTGCATGTCCCGGCTCAAATCCGCCGACGCGGCGATCAGGAGCAGGTGACTTTCCAGGATCACGTAACCGTAAAGCTGAAACCCGCTGTCGTACGGTAAAGTTCGTCAGGAACCCAGCACGATATTTACCGTCGCAGGGCGAGTAAACAGCGGCAGCCACTGGTTGATCGTCGCAGTCAGGAAGTGCGGGCTTGGATTTTGCCGGACTCGGTAGCGGCTGCGGGTCATGGGCTAAGGAGAGTTAGTTGGAACGGAAACTCGCGCTTCTGAGAGTTGGGATTTCCAAGCTCCGGCTTGGGAGTCGACACTATCACCAGTTCCGAACCATATTTTGCGTGAGCACAAACATCCGTGCCCACCATTACGGAATTTAAGCGCCTAAGCGATAAGGTAAGGCGGTGTCCGTATATCCGGCCAACATGGAGTAGACAAGGCCGTTATTCTTTAACAAACTGTCGACCGTTGCTTGGCTTACACGGAAATGCTCAGCGGCTTCTTCAATTGCGGATTCCGAATAATCTCCGTCCAAGAAACCTTTCAGCGCATCTATCGGACAAAGAAATTCGGCGGCGAATGCGCGTTGATATTTTTGCCTCGACGTGGATAAATCGGTGCTTGTAAGCCAATGGTGATTGGCGTTGCTTGTCAAAACGAAATCGCCTAATAGGCGTGCCAATTCAAAACGTTTTGCTTGAGGATGTTTTTTTCGTGGTACAAACTTGAAGTGCTCGCCGTTTGTAGGTATTGCAACAGTGGCACTACTACGTGTTAGAGGCACCCAACCTTCGACGTTGTCTTCCGTTAGGCCCAGCAAGCCGTAAAGCTGTTTGTTGTCGATGGCAGCTTCTTCGTTACTTAAACATTGGCGCAATTTTCTTGCGGCGGCTATGGCTCGTTGCCACGGAAGCCCGGTCGAGGATTCAGATTCGGCCAACTGCGGCATTTCCGGCTTTCCGGTTAGTCCGGGACCTTCGATTATCTCGTCAATGGCTTTCAGAGGTTCGGTGCCGGCTGTTCTGCCATATACCGGCGCCAATTCGGTTAGCGCTTCTGCTCCCATGCGTTGCTCAAGTTTTTGAGCATGCGCCATTATTGCGTCAGGGCATTCGTCCGGATCGTAGCCTAATTCGGCTTCCAGCTTTCGGTAGTCGGCACTCTGAGGATCGGCAATTTCTTCTTGAATTAACTGCCAGAGGTTATACAAGTGACTGTTCTTGCAATCGACGGCTTCCAGGCGACTTATAACGGACTCGACAAACCCAGTTACACTACGCTGAAAATCAGCCAATTTGACAGAAGCGTGGGCATCTAACTTGTTCAAGTATTTGACGGATTGTTGAATCGTAGCGCAGGACGGTTCGGCCCAAATTTGTATGACCTCGCTATCCGATGCAAATACGGCTTTTGGCCATACGAAGCCGTGGTTGGCGGCACCGATTTCGTGTGCCATTCGCCAATCAACAGAGGGCGGTTTTCCATGGGCGGGTAAAGGTTCGAAATTGAGCCGCCACCATGACGAGGCTAGCCACATTGCCAAAGGGTAAGCAGATACTAAAACCGAATCGCGTACCGATTTGGCCCAAATGTTGTCGTTTCTGGTCAGGTTGACATTGCCGACATGCAAAGCCAATTCAGCCATAGTATTGGCGAGTTCCGGGACATCATGTCCGGCAGCCGCCCAGTCGAAGTTAAATTTAAGTTCAGCCATTAGACAGCTTCCATCGTTTAATCACTTCGTTTGCCATTGGGTCGGATTCCGGCATAGGGTAGCCGTGATAAGTGCCTTGTTCTTTGTTATCGAGTTGCGCTTCCAATGCTTCGCCCTTTTCTGTAACTGACCAGATATTTTGCGGCCAGTCGCCGTGATAACGCTCGCTGACCAGTCCTTTTTGCAAGCCCAATTTCAATAACGATTGGGCTATACGCTTGGAAAATATATTGACCGCATCGCACAGAGATTTCCCCGGACGCGCTCCGCTAGGCGGTGTAAGTACAAAGTCGCCGGGGTTTTGTTTATGTTCCGGATTGCCGACGTATTTCACTTGTTTCGCAAGCTCTTTGCATTGTTGGCGTTCGGAAACAGTTAGCTCTTTGATTACGCGCTTGTTGTTAAACTGCTGGTATCTTCTTTTCATTATTATGCAGTTAACGTAGATTTCAAGCGGCTCATATTTTCCTTCTAAGAAATAGATACTTAAATGAAATATACCAAACATCAGCAGTACTTAAAAATCTTTCATTAGACGAGTTCAACCCATTCCGGTTTCATGGTCAGATTTTCCGCTTGTTCCCCAGCTGCAGTTTGGGAACCAGATCGACCGTCGGGTCGATAGCTCACTCCAACTCATCATCTATTCCAAGCGCCCGCATTTCCAAACCTTCAATCTCCTGCAAATCGCCGAACATGCCGACCGTCGCGTTCAGCCTAATACGATAGCTGGGCTTCATTGGCTATGTTTTTTTCGCATCGAGGCCAGAAATTGCTCTTGGTCGAAATCCTCCTGCAACAGGCTGTCTTCGCCGGCTTGTAGCTTGGCTCTCAATGTTTGCAGCTTAAGTTCCTCTTCTTCCAGTTTACGCAAACCGGCGCGAACGGCCTTGCTGTATTTTTCCTGCACGAAGTTATCAAAGTGGTCGCCTAAAGTGACGGAAGTATTTCCAGCCATGATCTCGCTCCCGATAAGGTGTCGATGTATTAATTATTAATATAGACCGCCGCTGGCGCCAGACTCAAGTGTGCCGACGATTCCACCGGTTCCCAGGCTTTGCAGGGGCGGAGCTTGCCGGCGAGGCATCCCCAAGTTCGGCGCTTGGGGATGGGCAAAATCACCAGGGGTTGGATATTTGGCAATTCTGCGCGGTGACATTGACCCAATTGACCGGTGCATTCGGGACGACGCCGCCACCCAGTCCGCCTGGCGCATATCGGCCGCTCGGCGCGGTACCCCCGGCAACCCAGGCGATGTTGTTATTGACTTCGTACTTCACGCTCACGCCAAAGCCGGCCACGCCCGCAACTACCCGGTCCACCTGGACCGCGGCGGCGTTTGCCGCGTTATTGAGTCCGGGGCCATTCAGCCGGTAGAGCGTGCTGGTATTGACATTCAGGGCGCCGATTAAAGGCCGCAATTCATTGACGACGTTCGCCCGCTGCGGACTGTTACAGAACACCAGGATGTCGCCCTGAATTCTAGGTCCCTCGGTACGGGCGATGAACATCCCAAATTCGCGGTGTGCGTCGGCATATCTTGCCGGCGTTTGAGGAATGTGGATGGCGTATAGCTGTTGGTTGGTTACGAACACGACGCCGATGCAGGTGACAAACCCGGTGACGCCGACAGTTGTGTTGTGTACGCCGAATTCGTACATATTGGAGTAGTACATGCTGTGTCCTCGTAGTGCCGGCCGCCGCCGGAAAGACTTAAAAAGCGCCCGGCGCGATCGCGAGTGTGGTAGCAATCGGCGAGGCTTACGCCGCCGGAAAACCACGGAGGTGGACCGGGTGGAGCGGCAACGATACCCGGCTTTCTCGGCTTCCAGCTGGATTCTATTATCGGTCACGCCGGAGTGTTCCCACAAACCGGGCTTCAATTTATTGTTCGTTAGCGACCTTTGAAAACTCGGGCAAGCGCCGATTTTGAAGGCTCCGCGTGAATCCGTACGCCGTGGTTTTCATCGGCGTCAATGAGGGCGGCGATCGATCCGGCCGCGTAGCAGGCTTTTTGCCGGCTAACTGGTTAATCGTTAACCAAATTTAACATCGGGAAACATTCAGTCTAATACCGGGAAAAATTCCCTAAGCCATTTCGCGCCGCTTCCCGAGAATAGCCGAGAAAAATTCTTTCTTAATCTCGGAAAAAGGACGCAACATGAGTTACCTCCCAAAATCGTTAAGCCGTTCCGTCAATTCGCTGGCTCTGGGTATCGGTCTGGCCTTGAGCCAAGGCGCGGCGGCGGCCACGCTGGATCTGGATTTCAGCTACCGCATGACGCCGGGCGCGGGCGCGCTGGGCACCACGATCGCCACGGCTCATTTCGAAGACGTCATTACCAGCACCGGATTTAAAGGCATCGACTTGACCCTGACCAACGTCGCGTCGGATCAGGTACCCGGCGTTGGCTCCACCAGCTATATCTCCGGTTTGTTGCTGGCTTTCGATTTTGCCGACGAAGAATTGCCCAACATCATTATCGAGCAATTCGATGACGACAACGCCCAATCCGACCGCTGGGAGCCGCAAGAAGACGTTGCGACCGTCGACGGCTTTACCTTTACCAGCGAATTGGGTTTTCCCAAAGGCACCTCGAATCCGTCTTCCTCGACCAGCTTGGCCAGTTTGCGGGTCGGCGATAGCGCGCATATCCAGTTTTGGTGGGATACCGGACTCGAGCAAGGCGACTTGACCGTCGCTTCGTTGGTCGAAGCCTTGCGCGGCGACTCGGCAGACGCTTCTATTCCGGACATCATGGCGGCCGTCAAAGTCCGTAGCCTGGGTGCGATTACCGGCGGCGAAAATATCGAGTCGGTCGCGACCTTGGTGGTTGGCGCGGTCGAGCCGACCGCCGCGCCGGTGCCGGTCCCCGGCGCGTTGCCGTTATTCGCCTCGGCCTTGGCCGGCTTCGGGGTGTTGCGGCGCCGCCGCGCTTAAACCGTTGTTAGCGCCGCGCCGACTCCAGGCTCTGCTCCCGCCGGGAGGCGGCGCGGCCGCTAATGCTTGGCTGTTTTTTCCATTTCAATTCAAACAATAATAACGATGAAACTTTCAACGAAATCCTGGCTGGTGGTTGGCGCAACCCTTTTGAACCTGTCCGCCGCGTCCGCAGCGACCACCACCCTGAACTTTAATTACATCGCCACCAATCTGTACGGCAGCAGTGGCGTCGCTAACGTCGCGAGCATTACCGTGACCGATTTGGCCGATCTGGGCTTGAACGGCGAGGGCTACGGTGGCGTGCGGGTGCAATTGACCGCCGGCGACCTGGCGCAATTTTCCAGCGGCGTCGCCGGTACCAAGGTGTGGATCTCTTCGTTCGAACTCAATTTTCCCGGCACCTCCACCGACAACGGTTACGAATTCAATAACCAGCATTGGAGCTATGTCAGTGGCGTCAATCTGGCGCCGGTCACTTCCGGCGGCTTGAGCGGCGGCATCGAATGGCAGGAAGACGGCGCCACCGACGGTTGGGGCGCGGCGGCCGGCGATCCGGCCTTCGAACAAGAGTACAACTTCAGCGCCGAGACCTTGTTGGCCGGCACCAGCAGTACGATAGACCTTTACAACAGCGCCGGCTTTTCCGGCATCAGCGTGGCGAATTTACTGAATCCGGCCAACGCCGTCGAAAACGCCTTGCACCCGGAGCAAGTGGACGCGCTGGGCTGGATCAAATTGCGCGGCACCGGCAACGCCGATCCGGCCTTGCGCGGCGTTGCCGGCAGCGGCTTCTGGGGTAACTCGGCCACCGGCGGCAATCCGGCGCAGAATCGTTTGAACGTGCTGGCGATGGCGCCGGTCCCGTTGCCCGCCGCGCTGCCGTTATTTTTATCGGCGCTGGCCGGCATCGGTTTGCTCGGCAAACGTCGGTCGCGCTGAAAGCTAGTCGCGCGCCCGGTCGGCGCGTCGGTTCAACCGGGTTGCGGCCCTATCGGTCGCAGCCCCCCATGTTTATCAAGTTCATGAAGCCATTACAGCAGTCCGCCAAGCCGGTGGCCTTTGCCTTTCTGTGCGCCGCGTTCGGCGCCGAAGCCGCCGAATCCGAGACGGCCGGTCACGATACCCTGGAAGCGGTCGAAGTCGTCGACGTGACGCCGGTACACGGCGTCGGCCTGGACAAGGACAAAATTCCCGCCAACGTGCAAACCGCCACCGACCGGGACTTAGACCGCTCGGAAGCCAACGACCTGACCTCGTTCATGAACCGTACCACCGGCAGTGTGACGTTGAATGCCGCGCAAAACAATCCGCTGCAACCGGACCTGAATTTTCGGGGCTTCACCGCGTCGCCGTTGCTGGGTTTACCGATGGGGATGAGCGTGTATGTGAATGGCGTGCGCTATAACGATCCGTTCGGCGATACCGTCAACTGGGACATGCTGCCGGAATCGATGATCAAGAGCATGAACGTGTTCAGCGGCGCCAATCCCTTGTTCGGCTTGAATACCTTGGGCGGCGCGGTATCGCTGCAAACCAAGAACGGTTTCAATTCGCCGGGCCACGAATTGGAGGCTTACGGCGGCGCCTGGGGCCGCAACGTGGTGTCGGCCGAAAGCGGCGGCAACGACGGCAGTCTGGGCTATTTCGTGAATGTGCGGCGCTTCGCCGAAGACGGCTGGCGGGATTCCTCGCCGTCCGAGGCCATCAACGTCTACGGTTCGCTGGGCTGGCGTTCGGACAAATCGTCGCTGGATTTCAGCGCCTTGTACGGCAACAGCGACTTGATCGGCAACGGCGCGGTCCCCACCGAATTGTTGCGCGACAACCGCTCGGCGATATTTACCTCGCCCGACCGCACCGAAAACGACATGAAATTTTTCACGTTGGAAGGCACGCATTGGCTCAACGATAAGGTGCAACTGGCCGGTAACGCCTTTTACCGCGATACGGTGACGCGATCCTTCAACGGCGACGATACCGCCTACATCGATTGTTCCGAAGCCGGCGCGCTGTACGACCGCAATCTCGACGGCTTGCCGGCCTATCCGCTGTTTCCTGGCAGCGACGGTTACAGCGGCGATAGCTTTTGGTCCTTCCTGGCCAGCCAGGGGATTTCCCGCGAACGCGCCGAGCCGGGCGACTGTCCCGACGACATCGCCGGCATGGCCGGTTCCGACATCCTGTCGCAATGGATAGTCCGCGACCAGAACGGCAATCCGGTCGGTTACGACAATCCGGACCAGCCTTTGAACGCGATCAATAACATCAGCACTCGCAAGCAAAAAAGCTTCGGTGCCACCGGTCAAGCCACGTTTCAGCATAAATTGTTCGGTTTGAACAATCAGTTGATTACCGGTTTCGGTTACAACCGGGGTGTCGTCAACTATGGCTCGCAGGTGGAAATCGTCCGTTTGTTGGGAGACCGCAGTACCAGCCGCTCCGGCATTTTCATTCCGGACGACGCCACCGGCCTGAAAGGCGGGACCACGACTTGGTCGGCGTTTTTCAACGATGCGCTGGACTTGACCGACCGCGTGACCTTGAGCTTCGGCGGTCGCTTTAACGATACCGTGATCCGTTTGCTGGACAGCTTGGGCAACAGTCCGGAATTGAACGACAACCACGCTTACAGCCGTTTCAACCCGTCAGCCGGTTTGACCTGGAAAGTCAACGACAAACTGGGCGTTTACGGCGGTTACAGCGAATCGGCGCGAGCGCCGACCATCGTCGAACTGGCCTGTTCCGATCCCAACGCCGAATGCCGGCTGCCCAACGCCTTTTTGGCCGATCCGCATTTGCAGCAGGTCGTCGCCGAAAGCTTCGAGGCCGGATTTCGCGGCCAGCTCGATAAGGACACGGGCTGGAACGTCGGGTTTTTTCATACCATCAACAAAAACGACATCATTTTTCAATCCACCGGCGGCGCGACGTCTAATGTCGGGTTTTTCTCGAACGTCGGCGATACCCGCCGGGTCGGCATGGAAGCGGGTTTATCCGGCGTATTCCGGGAAGATTGGCGTTGGTATTTGCGCTACAGCTTCGTTGACGCCACTTTCCAGAACAACTTCTTCGTCAGCAGTCCCACCCATCCGGCCCGGATCGAAACCTTCGGCGCCAACGGCGAATACAGCGCGGTGATTCCGGTGGAAAAAGGCGATCGGATTCCCGGTATTCCGCAGCACAGTTTGAAACTGGGTTTGACCGTGCCGGTCACGACGGCGCTGACGGTCGGCGGCGACGGCCTGTTCAATTCCGGGCAGTTTCTGCGCGGCGACGAAGGCAATTTCCTGGGTTCGACCGATCCCTATTTCGTCATGAATCTGCACGCCAATTATCAGTGGACGCCGAATCTGGCGACCTTCCTGATCATGGAAAACGTGTTCGATACCGATTACGAATCCTTCGGCATGTTGGGGGAAGCCAACGAGTTGCCGGGCTTTCAAAACTATAGCAACCCGCGCTTTCTGGGACCTGGCGCGCCGTGCGGCGGCTGGGTCGGCGTGCGGTTGAAATTTTAAGCTTTGCGCGGAGACGCCATGAACAAACCATTATCGGCGCTTTGCATCGCCGCGACATTGATTGGCGGCGCGGCCGATGCGGCCACATTGGACCTCGTATTCAATTACCGGCTGACGCCGGCCGCTGGTACCGGCCAGACCGTCGCCACCGCCCATTTCGAGGACGTGATCGACACGAACGGCTTGCCGGCCGTCGATTTGCGCCTGACCAACGTCGCGTCCAATCTGGTGCCGGGCGTCGGCGCCACCAGCTATATCTCGGGACTGTTGCTGGCCTTCGACTACACCGCGCCCGAATTGCCCGGCATCGTGGTCGAACAATTCGGCGACGACAGCGCCCAGTCCGATCGTTGGGAACCGCAGGAAGACGTGGCCACCGTGGACGGTTTTACCTTTACCAGCGAATTGGGTTTCCCGCGTTCGGAGACGCCGAGCAGTGTCGGTGCCCGCTTGGCGGTCGGCGAAGTCGGCCATATTCAGTTTCAGAACGACGGTAGCCTGCCCAATGCCTTGACTGTAGACAAACTGGTCGCGGCGATACGCGGCGGCGGTGCAGATGTCGGCGCGCCGACGGTACTGGCGGCGGTCAAGGTGCGCAGTCTGCCCAATCTGACCGGCGGCGAGACGATAGAATCGGTGCCGACCGTGGTGATCGCGGCCGGCGTGCCCAGCGTCAATCACGCGCCGACGGCCGAGGCCGGCGCGGATGCGGCCGTCGATACCGGCGCCACCGTGCAACTGGACGGCAGCGCCAGCAGCGATCCGGACAGCGACGCGATCGCCGCGTATCAATGGACGCAGCTATCCGGCGAGACGGTGACGCTGTCCAGCGCCACCGCGCAACGGCCCAGTTTTACCGCGCCGGCCACGGCCGGCACGCTGGTGTTCGGGTTGACCGTCAGCGACGGTAGTCTGCAAAGCGATCCGGATACCGTGACGATCACTGTCAACGCCGGCAATAACAATCCGCCGCCAAGCAATCGCGCGCCCAGCGTCGATGCCGGCGCCGACCAGTCGGTGGCCGAAGCCGGTTTGGTGACCTTGGCCGGCAGCGCCAGCGATGCCGACGGCGACGGTTTGAGTTATCAATGGGAGCAGACCGGCGGTACCGCCGTCAGCTTGCATAACCCGCAAAGCGCTACGGCCAGCTTCACCGCGCCCTGGCTGGCCAGCGGCTCGGAAACTCTGAGTTTCAAACTGACCGTGACCGACGATGCGGCTAGCCCGGCCTCGGCCGAAGCGACGGTTGATGTGGTCGTCAACAACGACGACGGTTTGCTGGATTGCTCGCAAGCCCGGCCCAGCAAAACCTACTTATGGTCGCCGAACGGCGCGATGCAAAAAGTGCTGATTCAGGGTATCACCGGTCCCGGTATTGATACCGCCAAACCGAATTACGATTTGCGTATCGATGCGGTAAGCCAGGACGAACCGTTGAAAAACCCGGCGCTGAAAGACAAAACCAGTCCGGACGCCAAAATCACCCGCACCAAGCGCAGCGCGAAAAAGCCGCTGGCGCTCGATATACTGCAGTTGCGGGCGGAGCGCCAAGGCCAGCAGCCGAAAAACCAGGCTTTCACCGGCAACGGCCGGGCCTATCGGGTGGCTTTTACCGCCAGCTACGCCGGTTTGTCCTGTCAGGGCGCGGTCAGCGTGATGGTGCCGCCGACGCGCGGTAGCGCGGTGACCGACGACGGTCAGCAATACGACGCCACTCGGCGCTAGCGGTCAAGATGGTCGCCGGCGGCTGGTCCGAGTTTGCGCGGGACAGGGTAGGCTGCGTTAATCCATGCTCGCCTAGAAGCAGTCTTATTACGCTTAGTCGCGGGCGCGGCCGGAGCGGCGCTTGAATCGGTATCGGCGGGACAGCGACGCGCGGGCGATGTATCAGCCGTTTGCTCGAAATTGGCCGATCTGAGCCAATTTCAATACAATGCCTCCCAAACGGTATTCGGGAGTGGTGGTGGCGACGTTATTTTGGTTACAAACCGGCGCATGCGGCGGCGAATCGCTGGCGATACTCAGTGCCCAATCGCCCAGCATCGAGCAACTGTTCGCGACGCACGGCGTCGAGCTGCTCTGGCATCCGTCCTTATCCAGCGCGTCGATGCGCGAGCACGACCGCCTGATCGAAGCCATAGGCGCCGGAGAGCGGACGCTGGATATACTTTGCGTCGAAGGCAGCATTGTCACCGCGCCGCGCGGCACCGGCTTGTACGACAGTTATCGCGGGCGGGCACGGATGGAGATTGTCCGCGAGCTGGCCCAGCGCGCCGGCGTCGTGGTGGCGATGGGGACTTGCGCGGCGTTCGGCGGCGTGCATGCCGCCGCGCCGAATCCCAGCGACTGCATCGGCTTGCAATTCGACCGCGACCTGCCGAGCGGTTTGCTGCCGGCGGAATGGCGCTCGCGGCGCGGCTGGCCGGTGGTCAATCTGGCCGGCTGTCCGGCCCATCCGCATACCATGACGCAAACCCTGGCCTGGCTGGCGGCCGGCATGCCCTTGCCGCTGGACGAGCTGAATCGGCCGCTCGCCTTCTTCAATACTGTCGTGCACCAAGGTTGCACCCGCAACGAGTACCACGAATACGACATCGAAGATACCGAATTCGGCGGCAAGGCGTGTCTGTTTTTTAATCTGGGTTGCCAGGGACCGATGACGCAAGCGGTGTGCAACAGCGACTTGTGGAACGGCGTAAACAGCAAGACCCGCGCCGGGGTGCCGTGTTTCGGCTGCACTTCGCCGGATTTTCCGCGTGAAGTCGATTTGTTCAGCACGGAAAAAATCGGCGACATCCCGGTGCGATTGCCGATGGGCGTGGAACGGGCGCGTTACATGGCTTACAAGAATCTGGCTAGGGCGGCCGCGCCGGCGCGGGTCGAGGGCAAGGATATGGACGTCTGATGGCGCGGGTCGAGCTAAATGTCAATTTGAACCGGGTCGAGGGCGACCTGGAACTGGCGCTGAGTCTGGAAGACGGCGTTGTCGTGGAAGCGCGTACGGTCGGCACTCTGTATCGCGGTTTCGAGCAAATTCTGGTCGGACGCAGTCCGTGCGACGCGTTGGTTCTGACGCCCAGGGTGTGCGGGATTTGCGGCACCGCGCATTTGTACGCGGCGGTGCTGGCCTTGGAGCACGCCTGGCGCGTGCCGGTGCCGGCCAATGCCACCCGAATTCGTAACGTTTGCCTGATCGCGGAAGGCATCCAAAACGATTTGCGGCAAACCTTCCTGTTTTTCGCGCCGGATTTCCGCAACGCCCGCTACCGCGACCGGCCGTGGTTCGCGGCGGCCGATGCCGAGTTCGCGCCGTTTTCCGGGCGCGTGCACCGGGAAACTTTGGCGATTACCCGAAGAGTGGTCGAAGTCGTCGCCCATTTCGGCGGGCAATGGCCGCATTCATCGTATATGGTGCCCGGCGGCGTCACTTCGCCGGCCGATGCCCGCCGGCTGCTGGCCTGCCGGACGATCTTCGCCGAGCTGCGCGAATGGTACGAGCGCATCGTGATCGGCGCGCCGCTGGACGAATGGCTCGCGTTGGATAGCGCCGCCAACTATTTCGCGTGGCTGGAGCGGCCGGCGCATGCCGCCAGCGCGTTGGGCTTGATGAGCCGCTGCGCGCGCGACTTGGGTTTACAGCGGATGGCGGCCGGTACGCCGCACATGATTAGTTTCGGCGCTTGGTGCGATCCACTGCGTTGGGACGCGCCGCACAGCGCTCGATTGGTGCCGGGCGGATTCTACGACGGCGATACCGGGCGTATTGCCGAACTCGACCAAGCGTTGATTAGCGAGCACGTCCGCCATTCCTGGTTCCGGCCGTATTCGGGCGGCCGCCATCCCTGGCAGGGCGAGACGATTCCGGATTATCAACCCGGCAGCGATCGTTACACCTGGGCGAAAGCGCCGCGCTACGCCGACAAGGTCGTGCAAACCGGCCCGTTGGCCGAATTGCTGATCGGCGGCGACGCCTTAATCGCAGATCTTTACGCGACCGAAGGCGGCAACGCCTGGTTGCGGCAATTTGCCAGGGTTCGCCGCATCGCTTACGAATTGGCGCAGGCCGAACGGCATTTGCACGAATTGGCCGAACATCTCGGCGAGCCGCATATCGCCAATCCGGCCAAGCATGCCGAAATCGACGGTGAAGGCTACGGCCTGATCATGGCGGCGCGCGGGGCGCTGGGACATTGGCTGCGGATACGCGGCGGCGTGATCGAAAAATACCAGATCGTCACGCCGACCGCCTGGAACGCCTCGCCGCGCGACAGCGCCGGGCTTCCCGGCCACTGGGAGCAAAGTCTGGTGGGGCTGAGCGTGGCCGACCCCGACGATCCGGTTGAAATCGGCCACGTGATCCGTTCTCACGACCCTTGCCTGGTCTGTACCGTGCATATGCTGGAAACCGGCAAACGCTGGCGTTTCCTGCCGTGACGGTGACGTTGATGCCGCATATCGTTTGTTTCGGCAATCCGCTGCACGGCGACGACGGCTTCGGCGCGGCGGTGTATACGCGGCTAAGCGAAACTCCGCTGCCGGACGGTTGGCGGGCGTTCGACGCCGGCACCTCGGGTTTGAACGCGTTGATGTTGTTTCGGGACTGCGGCGAGGCCATCATCGTCGATAGCCTGGCGCCGGGTGCCGAGCCGGGCCGCTTGCGGGAATTGACGGCCGGCGATGTGCTGGCCGAAGCCGCGCCGGTCGGGCACGGCGGCGGGGTCGGCTATTTGTTGCAAGCCTTGCAAGCGATGCCCGAGCCGCCGCCGCGCGTCCGTATCGTCGCGGTCGAATCCGCCGACGTGTCGGCCTTTCGGCCGGGTTTATCCTCGCCGGTCGCGGCCGCCGTGGCGCCGGCCGTGGCGCTGATCCGTAGTTACATTGGAGCCGGCGATGACTGACCAGGCCCTGCAAGCCGAATTGGAGTGGCTAAGGTTGGAGCTGGCCGCGTTGCGGCTGGCGAATTCCGCGTTGGAACAGCAAATGGTGAAGGGCGCCGAGCAAACCGACGCGATGATTCGGGCGTTGGAGACGCAAAGCAGCGCGCTAAGGGCGGCGAATCTACGGCAACTCAACCAAACCAATTTTACGCAGCGGGTGATGGACACCACCGGCGCGCTTGTGATCGTGCTGGGTCCGGACGGCAGAATAAGCCAGATCAATCGGCGTTGTGCCGAAGCGATGGGCGAGCAAGCGGCGGCGATCGAGGGTCGCGTTTTGGACGAATGGCTGTTTCCCGACGAATTGCAAACCTTGATGGACCAATTGCCGGAATTGCCGTGGCCGGTGTATTCGCCGTTGTTCGAAACCCTGCGTCGGGCCGACGGTTACGCGGCCGAGCACCGTCTGGCCGATTCGAGCGGCGCGTTCCACGATTATTGGATGGAAGCAAGCCTACTGCACAGCCCGCAGGGTAAGGAAGAAGGCGCGGTGATTTGCGCCACCGACATCAGTGCGTTGAAGAATCAGCAAAACCGTTTGCGGCGTAGCGAAAGCCTGTTGAAGGAAGCCCAACATATCGCGCAGTTGGGCCATTGGGAGCTGGATTTAGCGGCGGACCGCTTGATTTGGTCCGAGGAAGTTTGCCGGATATTCGAGTTGGACGCGGCGCGGGCGCCGGCCAACTATCAAGCGTTTCTGGCCTTGGTGCATCCGGACGACAGGGCCGCCGTCGATCAGGCCTACGCCGAGTCGCTGAACTCGCCGTGCGCGTTCGCGATCGATCACCGTTTGTTGCTGGCCGGCGATCGAATCAAATGGGTACACGAGCGTTGCGTCACGCATTACGACAGCGACGGCCGGCCGCTACGCTCGTTCGGCACGGTGCAGGACATTACGGCCCAGCGCGATGCCGAGTCGGAGCAGGAACTGGCGGCCAGCGTGTTCGACAACAGCTTGAACGGCATCATGATTACCGATGCGAAGACCCGCATCATCAAGGTGAATCGGGCGTTTTCGGAAATCCTGGGTTACGCGCCGCCCGAGGTGCTGGGCCACAAAGCCAGACTGTTGAAATCCGGTAATCAGGACGCGCATTTTTACCGGAATTTGTGGCGCACTCTGGAACGCGACGGCAAATGGCAAGGCGAGATTTGGGATCGCCGCCGCGACGGCGGCGTGGTTCCTCTGTGGCAGAGCATCTCGGTGGTGCGAGCGATGGACGGCCGCTTGCTGCATTACATCGGCGTGTTTTACGATCTTAGCGAACAAAAGCGCAACGCCGAGCACATTCACCGCTTGGCCTATTACGACGTGTTGACCGGTCTGCCTAATCGCCAATTGCTGAACGAGCGCTGCGAACACGCGTTGCGGCGCGCGCAGCGCGACGGCCAGGGCTTGGCGGTCTTGTTCCTGGATTTGGATCGTTTCAAGCACGTCAACGATACCTTGGGTCATCCGGTCGGCGACGAGCTGTTGCGCGCGGTGGCGCAGCGTCTCAGGGACAGTTTGCGGGAAATCGATACCGTGGCCCGTCTGGGCGGCGACGAATTTATCGTTCTGCTTGAAGACACTCGCCACCAACCGGACATCGAACGGATCGCCGCCAAAATTCTCGGCGCGCTGACCCTGCCGTTTAACGTCGCCGGCCATCGCCTGGACATCGGCACCTCGATAGGCATCAGTCGCTTTCCCGGCGACGGCAACGATGCGACCACGCTGATCAAACATGCCGATTTGGCGATGTACCGGGCCAAGGAACAGGGCAGGGGCAATTTCCAGTTTTACGAAGCCCATCTCACCGCCCGCGCCAACGAACGGCTGCATCTCGAAGGCGAGTTGCGCGAAGCCGTGGCGCGCGGCGAGCTGACATTGTATTACCAGCCGCAATACCGGGTCGGCGACGGCCGTCTGGCCGGCG
This sequence comes from Methylomonas stagni, assembly GCF_050154735.1. Taxonomy (NCBI): domain Bacteria; kingdom Pseudomonadati; phylum Pseudomonadota; class Gammaproteobacteria; order Methylococcales; family Methylococcaceae; genus Methylomonas; species Methylomonas stagni. The sequence continues at coordinate 648,969 of NZ_CP189557.1, forward strand.
CGGAAGTGTTGCTGCGTTGGTTTCATCGCGAATTGGGCATGATCCCGCCCGACAAATTCATTCCTATCGCCGAGGATTGCGGTTTGATCGTACCGATCGGCGAATGGGTGCTGCTGATGGCTTGCCGGCAAATGAAGAGTTGGTTGGATTCCGGCTTGAATCTGCCTCGCGTCGCGGTGAATTTGTCCGGCGTGCAAATCGAGCGCGGCAATATACTGGCGATGGTCAGCCGGACCCTGGCCTCGACCGGCTTGCCCGCGAGCTGTCTGGAACTGGAAATCACCGAGACCTATATCATGCGTCAAGCGGAGTCCAATGTCGGCGTGCTGGAAGAATTGCGCGCGTTGGGCGTGACCTTGGCGATCGACGACTTCGGTACCGGGCATTCGTCGTTGGGATACTTGAAGCGACTGCCGGTCGCCAAACTGAAAATCGATCGCTCGTTTGTGATGGACATTCCGCAAGACAGCAACGACGTCGCCATTACCCGCGCCATTCTCGCCCTGGGTCAAAGTCTGAAGATGACGGTATTGGCCGAAGGCGTCGAAACCGCCGAACAGGCGGCGTTTTTGCGCGAACTGGAGTGCGACGAAGTGCAGGGCTACTTTTTCGGCAACTGTTTGGATAGCGCAGCCTTCGCCAAGCTATTGCAAGTCGCGGCGGAGGCCGGCGAATTCAGCTAGGCATCGTGGGGAGCTGCAGGTGAAGCGTTAGCCGCGATTGAGGGTAGGGGCAAAAGAGTCGGAACGGCGAACGGAGCGGGACATCGACGGCGTTTAACCCAATTCCGCCAGGAGCTGTTCCATCATACGCTTGGCCTGGCTCTGATAGCCGCCGCCGAATAAATTCAGATGGTTGAGGATGTGGTACAGGTTGTAGAGCGTGACGCGGGTTTTGTAGCCGCTGTCCAGCGGATATTCTCGTTGGTAGGCCGCGTAGAAATCGCGGCTGAAACCGCCGAACAATTCGGTCATCGCGATGTCCGCTTCGCGGTCGCCGTAATAACACGCCGGATCGTACATCAGCGGTTGGCCTTGCGCGTCGCAGCCGGCGTTGCCGCCCCATAAATCGCCGTGCAACAGCGAAGGGTGGGGGCGGTAATCGCTGAAAAACTCGCCGACGCGCTCCCGCAAGCGTTCGCCCAAGCTTTGCAACGGGCCGCCATGGCCGTTCTCGGCGGCGATGCGCAATTGTTCGCCCAAGCGCCGGTCGCGCCAAAATTCGACCCAGTCGTCGGCGCGCCGGTTGAATTGCGGCGTGGAGCCTATCGTATTGTCGCGATGCCAGCCGAACCAGGGCTGGCGTATCCGATGTAAAGCCGCCAGCGCTTCGCCGAAGCGGCCGGCGGCGGTCGAATGCAGCGGGCCAAGCTCGACAAAGTGCAACACCAGATAGGATTGGTCGGCGAAACGGCCGTGGCAAATCGGCTCCGGTACCTCGACCGTGTCGGATTCGCGCAGTTCGCGCAATCCGGCGGCCTCGGCGGCGAACATGTCCGCCAGCGACGCCCGGTTCAGCTTGACGAACCAATCCACCCCGTCGGCTCGCAAGCGGTAAGCGGCATTGATGTCGCCGCCGCCGACGCTGGCGATGCGCGGATTTTGCAGCGTTCGGCCGGTGGTTTGTTGCAAATGTTGTATTAGTTCAGCGTTCAGGGTCATTTCGGTTCCAGGAGCGGCGGGTCAATCCCAAGCCGCTTCGTAAATGCTGTCGATGGGGATATTCAGTTCAACCGATGCTAGCGGGATTGTGGCGCCGTCGGTGTATATGTTCATGTCCCAACCGTCGTCGGTACGCCGGTAAACGCGCACGTCCATGCAGCTTTGCGCGACCAGTACATATTCTTGCAGGCTGTCCAGTGACTGGTATAGCTGGCGCTTGTCCTCGCGGTCGAATTTGGCGGTGGAATCCGACAGGACTTCGACGACCAGTTTCGGCTGTTCGCGGAAATGGCTATCCGGCGCGGTCTCGCAAGTGACCATCAGATCGGGGTAAAAAACGCGTCCGCCGCGGCGACCTTCAATTTGACGTCGGACATGAACACTCGGCACGGCGTGCCGCGCAAGTGCTCCCGAAACAGCATGTAGAGGTTGCCGGCGATGAGGTTATGGCTGTCGCTGGTGCCGGTCATCGCGAACACCTCGCCGGCCAGATATTCGTGTTTGACAGGGCTGGACAATTCCATTTCCAGATAATCTTCCGGCGTCAAGTGGTTCGATTTGGGCATCGGTACGGACATGGGGCACTCCTGATCCTTAGGCTAAAGATATTCCTTATTGTTGATGGGATTGCCGGGTTTTGCAATCGGCGAATCGGCGTTGCGGTCTATACGCGGATGTGCCGGACACCAGTGGCGGGCTAATCGCTCTTCGCGATTGTCGAATCCCAGTCGATGCGGCATTTTTCGCAGGTGAAGTGAATGGTCTCAGGCGCGCTAAGCTGTTTAGTGCGCCGGTGCATCCATCGGTTGCAAGTCGGGCACTTGGCGACGTACATACGTAGCGCTCCGATCAGCATCACAAAAATCCACATCATCATTAGCACGGCAATGCTTATTGTCTCCAGCGAGTCGTCGTTCAGCTGATATGCGGCATAAAATGAGTATGCAAAGGGCACTACCGAAACCGCAAGAATCGACAGCATAGCCTTCAGTGAGGTTTTAGCGTGGGTAGGATGAATTCGAGGAGTCATGTGGCGGCCAGACGCTGAAAGTTATTGGTACCGGAGCGTAACGTAGTGGAAACCGACGCTGCGCGGCTTTATCGCGGAGCGTCATGTTGACCGTTATGTTAGGGTGGCATTCCGCACCACTTCGGCTAGGACCGTAGGGTGCATAAGCGATAGCGTCATGCACCACAGATCGAAAAGTCAAATGGCGGAAGGCGTTGCGCTTTTCCACCCTACCTACTCATAGGCCAAATTCAAATTACTTCCCCCAACTATCCCTCAACGTCACCGTCCGGTTAAACACTAATTTCCCCGGTTGGCTATCGACGCTGTCGGCGCAGAAATAGCCGGTGCGTTCGAATTGGTAGCGGGTATCGGGCGTGGCGTTGGCGAGGCTGGCTTCGACGCGGGCGTCTGTCAAGACTTCCAGCGAGTCGGGGTTGATGCCGTCCAGGAAGTTGTCCAGGGTGTCCGGGTTAGGGTGGCTGAACAGGCGGTCGTAGAGGCGGATTTCCGCCGGCAGCGCGTGTTGCTCGGAGACCCAGTGAATCACGCCCTTGACCTTGCGGCCTTCCGGGTTCTTGCCCAGCGTGGCCGGGTCGTAGCTGCAACGCAGTTCGACGACATTGCCGGCGGCGTCTTTAATGACTTCCTCGCATTTGATCACGTAAGAACCGCGCAAGCGCACTTCGCCGCCGGGCACCAGACGTTTGAAGTCTTTCGGCGGGTTTTCCATGAAGTCGTCTTGTTCGATCAATATCACTTTGCCGAACGCCACTTCGCGGCTGCCCATTTCCGGTTTTTGCGGGTGGTTGGCGATTTGGTAAGTCTCGCTCTTGCCGTCTTCCCAGTTAGTGATGACGACGCGCAACGGCCGCAAGACCGCCATCGCCCGTAACGCGTTGTCGTTGAGGTTGTCGCGGATGCAGGTCTCCAGAAAGCTCATTTCTATCCAGGAGTTTTTCTTGGTCACGCCGATGCGCTCGCAGAAATCGCGGATCGCTTCCGGCGGTACGCCGGCGCGGCGCAGGCCGGAGATGGTCGGCATGCGCGGGTCGTCCCAGCCGGTGACGTGTTTTTCGGTGACCAGTTGCAGTAGTTTGCGCTTGCTGACGATGGTGTATTCCAGTTGCAGGCGGGCGAACTCGATTTGCTGCGGGTGGCACGGCGTTTTTAGTTCGTCCAAGACCCAGTCGTAGAGCGGGCGGTGGTCTTCGAACTCCAGCGTGCAGATCGAGTGGGTGATGCCCTCCAGCATATCCGACAAACAGTGGGTGTAGTCGTACATCGGATAGATGCACCAGGCGTCGCCGGTGCGGTGGTGATGAGCACGGCGGATGCGGTAAATCGCCGGGTCGCGCATATTAATGTTGGGCGAAGCCATGTCGATTTTGGCACGCAGCACGTATTGGCCGTCGGCGAACTCGCCGGCGCGCATGCGTTGGAACAGGTCCAGGTTTTCTTCGATAGGGCGGTCGCGGTCCGGGCTAGGCTTACCGGGTTCGGTCAGCGTGCCGCGATCCAAACGCATTTGTTCCGGCGTGGAACTGTCCACGTAAGCCTGACCTTGCATAATCAATTGCACCGCATAGTCGTACAAGGTCTCGAAATAATCGGAAGCGTGGTATTTGCCGGCCCATTGGAAGCCCAGCCAAGCCACGTCGCGCTCGATCGATTCCATATATTCGACGCTTTCCTTTTCCGGATTGGTATCGTCGAAACGCAGATTGCAGGTGCCGTTGTTTTCGGCGGCTAGCGTAAAGTTCAAGCAGATCGATTTGGCGTGGCCGATATGCAGATAGCCATTGGGCTCGGGCGGGAAGCGGGTGGCGACCCTGCCGTTGTTTTTAGCGGCGGCCAAATCCTCGGCGATGATGTGGCGGATGAAATTCGAAGAAACGGGGCTATCGGTCGCTGACATGGAGTAGGAAACGGGAAATTGGATAAAGCCGCAAATTTCGCGGGGTTGAACACTGTTGGCCATTTTAACGAGTTTAAACGGTACTCGCAAAGTGGCCGAACCGGTCCGGACGCGGCGAATATTCGCCGAAAATGCTGCTAACTTTTTGACTGAGAAGATTTTTATCAAATTATTAGCACTCTCTGTATTCGAGTGCTAGAATTCTGTCAACACATAAACCATCAACGGAGTCTAGGCTGTTATGAATAACTCTTTGGCTTTGCCGATCAACTTGTCGGTCGGGACATTCGATAATTATTTAAGCGTGATTGCCCGGATGCCCAAATTGAGCGCCGAGCACGAATATGCGTTGGCGGTCCGTTATCGCGACCTCGGCGATCTGGAAGCCGCCAAGGAACTGGTTATGTCCAATTTACGTTTTGTCGCCCACGTTGCGCGCGGTTACGCCGGTTACGGCTTGCCGATGGCGGACATCGTTCAGGAAGGCAATATCGGTTTGATGAAAGCGGTCAAACGTTTCGATCCGGATTTGGGCGTGCGGCTGGTGTCGTTCGCGGTGCATTGGATCAAAGCGGAAATACACGAATACGTGATCAAAAACTGGCGTATCGTTAAGGTGGCTACCACCAAGGCGCAACGTAAATTGTTCTTCAATTTGCGGAAGCTGAAGAAAGACCTGAGCTACCTGAGCCGCGACGATGCCGAGGCGATTGCCGAAAATCTGGATGTCGACGTCAAAACCGTTTACGAGATGGAACGCCGTCTGGACGGGAGAGACGTGGGATTGGAGCCCAGCGACGACGATAGCGACAACTCGCCGGCGCCGATTGCCTATCTGGAGCAGCAGGGCGCCGATCCGGCCTTACTGTTGGAGACCAGCGATTGGGAACACCGTAAGGAAGAGCTATTGCTGGACGCAATGGCGGGACTGGACGAGCGCAGCCGCGATATTCTCGCCAGCCGCTGGCTGGTGGAACAAAAAGCCACCTTGCATGAGCTGGCCGAGCGCTATCAGGTCTCCGCCGAGCGGATACGTCAGCTCGAACAAAACGCGATGAAAAAACTTAAAGCGGCGGTGATGCTGGAAGCTTAAGGACACGCTAGGGTTTTCAATGCGACAAGGACGCACCGCGCTCTAAGTAGGGCGAGGCGAAAATGAAAACTCTAAACCTCGCAATTAAAAAGAGGTTGCGCGGTAATAAAATTGCAGTATAATGGTTGCTTCTGTGCCGGGGTGGTGAAACTGGTAGACGCGCCGGATTCAAAATCCGGTTCCTTCGGGAGTGTCGGTTCGATTCCGACCCTCGGTACCACAGATTTATGCACGCAAGTGCAACGAAGTCAAAAACCCGCAAGCTGTCTGGCTTAGCGGGTTTTTTATTGTGCAAAGAAGTGCAACGAAATGCAGGGGCATGCGAGCAAAAGTGTGTCCTTACCTATAATGGCGCTCGGCGAGGACACAACCGAGGACACACTATGGCGCTTCACCTCAATAAAGACACGGTCTACAGGGCGGCAAAGGCGCGTGATAAAGAATACTTTATCAATGACGGTGGAGGCCTCTATCTGGTGGTCGGCAAAAACGGCACCAAGATCTGGAAGTTCATCTATTCCTTCGAGGGCAAGCGGAAGAAACTTTCATTTGGCGTGTATCCGGATACCACCTTAGAAAACGCCAGGCGCAAAGCCGAAGACGCACGCAATAGCCTTGCCAATGGCACCGATCCAAGCGAGACCAGAAAACAAGCGCGGGCGGAAGCAACCCAAGCCGCAGAAAATAAAAGCCGCGTGACCGCCGGCTTGCCCATCGCCAACAGCTTCGAAGACATTACCAGGCAGTGGTTGGAATCCACGGCCCATACCGTGCGCGACCTCACGCATCACAAGAAAAACCGCCGCTTCGAACTCTACGTGTTTCCGGAAATCGGCCAAATACCGATTGGCGACGTGAAGTCGCCAGACATCTTTGCGGTGATCCGGCCGCTGATTATCAAAAAACAACTGGAAACCGCCCATCGGGTCCGCGCCAACATCAGCGCTGCCTTTGCCTACGCCATTGCTCACGGCTTTACCGGCTACGATCCCGCCCAAGCCGTCGGCGCCCAAATTCCGGCGCAAAAGGTCAAACACAACGCGGCCGTCACCGAGCCAAAGCAAGTCGGACAGCTGCTGCGCGACATTGGCCAATACCAAGGCACCTTTATCGTGCAATGCGCCTTAAGGCTTTCGCCCTACCTATTTCAGCGCCCCGGCGAAATCCGGCAAATGGAATGGAAAGACATCGACATGGCCGCCAAAGAATGGCGCTACTTCGTCACCAAAACTGAAACCCAGCACATCGTCCCGTTATCGGCGCAAGTGATTGAGATATTGGAGGCCATCAAGCCGTTAACCGGTGTCGGCCGCTATGTCTTCCCGTCCAGTAGGGGCGACGGTCGGCCAATGTCCGACGGCACCATTCGTACCGCGTTAAAGACCCTGGGCTACGAACGCGACGAAATGAGCGCCCACGGTTTCAGAACCACCGCGTCCACCTTGCTCAACGAACAAGGCTGGTCGCCGGACGCGATCGAGCGGCAACTGTGCCACATGCCCAAGGACCAAGTCCGCGCCGCCTACAACCGCGCGCAATATCTCGACGAACGTCGACGGATGATGCAGGCCTGGGCCGATTACCTGGACGCCCTCAAAAACGGCGCGCAGGTGATTCAGTTCCCGCGCCAGGCTTAAAGCCAGATTGGGAATGTCGGTCGTTCTGTTATAGAATGAATTGCGTTGAACCCTATTGAATGTTATCGGACAAACGGCAAATTATGAATAAATCCACCTTTAAGGGATTGCTTAGCGGATTGAGCGCTGCCGGTATGCTTTACTCAGATGCTCGTTATCCGGAGCTTCCCCTGTCCATATCCGAAAAAAAACATGATCTCGACAATATGCGTGGGGACTGGTTGAGAATCGGCGGCGACTTCAAAAAGGCAATCCAACGTGAAAAATCCGCGCAAGAAAAAGCCCGTCGCACATAACCTCCACACAGACACCCAAGTATCGGTCGGCTGAAGCGGCCCATTACCGCCACCCGACGCGCTTCAACAATTCGATGCAACCATAGAAAACGGCGCCGAACGCATCCTTAAAATGGCCGAAACCGAGCAAGCTGCTCGCCTGGCCAGAGAAGCCGAAACCATCAAGTACGAACTCGCTAAATTCGAGGCCATACGCCAGGACAACCGACGCGGCCAATGGCTGGGATTTGTCATTGCCTTGTCAGCCGTTGTGGCGGCATCCATCACCGCCTATTTTGGCGCGCATCCTTCGGTATCCATAGCCTTGGTCGGCGTTCCGATCCTGGGCATTGTCAAAGCCATCATCAACAGCCGAAGCGATCGATAAGACAACGCGCGCGGAAAATCAATGCAATGAAGTGGAAGCCAGTTTGGCGATCAGCCGGGTGGCATGCCTTGCAACAGCGCAGCGCGTTCGGCCTTGGTGAGAGTATTCAACAAGTTGGCCGCCAATTGCAGCGTGGACTGAGCCGGCGGGTTGAGGTAGTGCTTAAAGCCTAGCATGGTGACGAACGTCGCCCCGCATTCCTTGACATTGAGGTACTGGCAGTGCAAATCGGCGACGGTTTTTTCGTCGTTCAGATTGTTGCGGGACGTGATGCGGGCTTTTTGTTGGCAGTTGGAGCAATAGACAGTCATATGAGCGTTCCGGATGAATGGGCGAGGTTTAAAACTATACGCCGCGCAAGCAAAAAATCACTGAATACAGCCAACGCCGAACGCGCCATACAGCAAGCGGGTTAAACTCAAGCCGCTCTCGCTACTCGATGCGGCATGTTATGCCGCCGTCAATTCAACCCGTCTGCCGGCTCGGGTAGCCAGCGTTACCAGCATGTCCAGACTGAATTTATCGCGCTTGCCGCGTACCAGATCGGACACGCGCGATTGCCCAATACCTAAATGCTCGGCGGCCTGAATTTGCGTCCAGCCGCGTTCAGTGATGGTTTCGCGCAACCGTGCCATCAACTCGGCGCGCATTGCCAGCAAGGTGGCCTCTTCCGGCGAAAAGCCCAAGTCGGCAAACACATTGCCGCATGATTCAATTACAGGTTCTTTATCCATCGATATTCCCCAGTTGTTTATAACGACGAGCGGCCAGCTCAATATCTTCGCGCCGCGTTTTTTGTGTTTTCTTATGAAAAGCATGCAGTACGTACACCGCGTTATCGAACTTGGCGACATAGACTACCCGCCACTCGCCCAGCACATGAATGCGAATCTCGTACGCGCCGGGGCCGACGGACAGCAACGGCTTAAAGTCGGATGGCATGACGCCACGCTGTACGGCATCCAGCTCAAAACCCGCATCGCGGCGAGCTTCGGCGGGAAAGTTTTTAAGGTCGTCCAGGCTGGAACCGATAAAGCTCAGTTTTTTCATGCGGGTTAGATTATCAAGGTGTTTGTATATTTATCAAGGTATTTTGATAGTCTACTAATGGCTAAATACCGATTTTTTTCTTTCAGCCTCACGTTGCCCGTCCCGCGTCGATGCACTGTATGCGGCCTACGCCCTTGAATTGAAGGGCCGGTTCCGACGCGCGGCCAAGCGTAGCGAGCTGGCATTCCCGCGCGGACAGGCTACCCATATTCTGCGGCATTCGTTCGCCAGCCATTTCGTGATGAATGGCGGCAACGTCTTGAGCCTGCAAAAAATCCTGGGCCATGCCGACATCAGCATGACGATGCGCTACGCCCACTTGGCGCCGGATCATCTGAAGGATGCGGTGTTGCTCAACCCTATGTCCAGTTCATCCACCAACCACCCAGCTCGAGGGCTTTCCCAAGTGGCGTAACGTGTCGACGTCTTGAGTTCGCGACCTGGATCTGATGGCGGCTTGCTCGGTACCGGTATAGTCTTCGCAAAGCCGCCGCACTACCCAAAATTCACTCCTCCTCACCTGCGCGGTTTTTGCACAAAAAATTGCACGCGAATTTCGTTTTGAAGGGATTAAACCGGGATAAATTGCCGGAAAGCCAGGAAAGTCGCGGGATTCAGACACCAAAGCGGACCAACTTTACCGGTTTGCAAAATTCACAAAGTGCCGATCATTTACGGTTTGCGCCATTTCAACAGGCCAAACGGCACACCGAAAAAACCGGTGATTTTTCTTAAATAATTGATATTTATGGCTTTAAGTGCCGAAATGTTTTTTCCATGGATTTGCGTCGATCCGCCACCGAAAGTCTGTAAGCCGCGTGGCGTCTGAATATGGCAAGCATTTCAATGGCACAAATTGGCAGATTTCAGGAATTCGAGAGATCAAGGTTTCTGGATCGGGAAGGCGATAAATCAGGGCAAATTTCGCGATCGAGATTTGATTGTTTTCTGTCGAAAAGCAACCGACAGGAGATTGAGCTGTGTCCTTGAGTGTGTCCTTATTTGAAGTGTTGAAAAATCATTACATATAAATCAATTATTTAAGAATATTAAGGTTCCGACCCTCGTACCACAGATTAATGCACGCAAGTGCAACGAAGTCCAAAAACCCGCAAGCTGTCTGGCTTAGCGGGTTTCTTATTGTCCAGAATACTTCAAGCAAATGCAGGTGCTGTTACAGCGACAATGCCCGCGAAACCTTCTTCCCTGCCGCTTGCGCTGTCCGCAACATCACAAAGCCCGCCGTTTCGAAATTCAATGTCCGCCCGGAGTCGGCTGAAAGCCGATCGGCAATATGAAGTTGCCGGCTGATTTTGCTATCGCCCGGCCACTGTAAGGACGTAATTTCAACCCGGCAAAATACAATTAACCAGCACACGTAGCCGGTTTTCCAGCCACTGAATAAAAACGCTGGTCAATGGGGCTAAATTACCCTATATTTAATGCAGTAATTTTTGACGCTCATTTTGGCTTTTTTCGGCGGGTTGCCGGCAAAGGCGTCTGACTTCATCCTGGTTTTTTACAACAAGTCTAAATTTCTCCTGTCCACCCGGACTGGCCGACAGTATCAACGGGTTTGGGCAAATCGCATTTCATTACTCCATCAAGGAGGCTCTTATGAATAAGATCAAACACAAACCAAGCCTTGCGGTCGCTTGCCTGCTGATCGTGCCGGGTTTATCGACCCCAACCATCGGCATAGCCGAAACCGGTAATGTGGTGTTATGGAACAAACTGGGGAGTAACGCCGAGGTGACCAATAGCGAAGTAGGACCGGATGGCGCCCTAATGGGCGGCAATTACGCTTACGAGCCGGGCAAATTCGGCAACGGCTACGTTCGTAAAGGCCTTTGGAACTGGGTTGAGTTCCCAGGCCAAATTATGCGAAATCTCGCGCAACGCGGCGCGATCTCGATGTGGATCATCCCCAAGGTCACCCAGCCGCAGCCCTACAACTACGGCGTTTTCGGATTGCTTGGTCACCCCTATTCAGGACAAACGGATACTTTTTTCTCTACTGGGGCGACGGCGTTACCGGCAAGGGTATTTTCGGCGGCATAGGCTCGGCTGGAATATTGACCCCAAACGAACCCAAACAGTTTGTCGCGCAAATCGGCACGCCGTTCCACGCCGCGATTGCCTGGAATGTCAATGGCATAGACGGTAGTAGCGATAGATTGAGAGTTTACCGCGACGGACAACTGATCAGTTCCAGTTCCTCATCATGGAACCCGGCGGCCATTCCCGCCGCGGGTTTTATTGTGGGTAGTAGCGCGGAATCGGACGGCAACTCTTATGACAAGTACATCGTCGACAATGTGGTTGCCTACGATTACGCCAAAACCGATTTTTCCGACCGATTCATCGAAAATCCGGTGGATTGCCAAGTAGGCGAGCTACCCGAACTATCGGCCAACATCAGCAAAAAGTCCGGCACGCAAAGCGCCCGTATCTGGACGATTTCGCTCGGCAACAATAGCCGTTGTCCGGCGGAAAACGCCCAAATCGACGCATTGAATCTCACTCAAGTCGCCGGCGCGGCTTGTACTCCAACCGTGACCACGCCAGCCAGTTTCCCATTGGGCGTTGGCAATATTCCGGCCGGCGCGCAGGTGAGCGGTACGGCCAGCATCAACTTCAACGGTTGCCCTAACGTCGCCAGATTTAAAGTCAGCATTCCGTTTAGTAGTAACGACGGCGAAGTATCCGGATCTAAAACCTTGACCAATCAATTCCGCTAATTGTTAATTCGGAGATATTCTGATGATGAAACGCATATTCTTGTTAGCCGGCTTGTTATTCATACTGCCAAGCACCCAGGCCTCGACCGCATTCCAATTGGAGCCCGCCAATGGCGCAATCGCAGGTTACCGAGGCGATACCGTGGGCTGGGGTTTCCTACTGACCAATACCCAAAACTTTCTGGTCGTGACCGGCGCGGAATTTCAATCCTCAAGCTCGCCGGGTACCTTTACCGACTTTATCAGCGCACCCGATAATTTCTTCGTCGTAGGGCCGGGCTTTGGCGCCAGTACGGCCTGGGGACAATCGTTCGATGACAGCAACCAAACCGGATTAGGCCGCTTTAAAATTGCCGACGATGCCGCTCAAGGGACTACCTACGGCCAGATCGTACTGACCTACGACTTATTCGCCCGCAGCCCGTTCAATCCCGCATTCGATCCCGACACCGACACGCTGTCCAACGGCAATGTGTTAACGGCAAACGCTTCGATCACCGTCAATACCGTACCGATACCCGCGGCCTTCTGGTTGTTTGCTTCGGCACTGGCTGGATTAGGGATTTCGCGGCGACCATACCGCCGTTGAACTAAAGCAGCCGTTCAGCCAACGCCGCCGCCAAACCCGAGGCGGCGGCTTTCAAAAATTTTTCGCTGGTTTTTTTGTTATGGGTATGGCTGCGAAAGCCGACATCCAGGCGCCGCAGAGAGGGAGTTTGCCGTCCCTGGCGGCGGATATCCGCTTATCGGCGAGCGTGAAGGCCTTACTCCATGTTGATTCGCTAGGATTGGCGGCGGGGCGAAACGAGTCATTGTCGTCAGCCCCGATAAACTTAATTTAGGCGCGGCGATTAGTCCGCCAAACCCGTTAAGCCAACCGGCCCCGACGCGGCATGCACGGCTCACCCGCGCCAGGGTAGCGCCACACAAACGCGATCGCTTCGGTCACGGCGCGCAATTGACCACCAATTCGTCGCTGAACTGGCCGACTTCATGGTCTTTTTGCACATACACCGCCGTATAGCGACGCAATTCCGGCTTGCCCGGTACCAACAGAGCGCGGTTATCGATAAAGTGAGTCTGGGTTTCCCGCGCCAGAAACATGAACTCCGCGTCGTTATCGCGCTGGCAGTACAAATTGATGCCGTCGCTGCCGCCCTTCAAAAAACTAAATTCCACAACCCCGCCGGTTTGATCGATCGCTTTCAATACCGGTTTGGCCTCGGATAAATCCTGAGAGGACTCGCTGCCGATGATGCCCAGCAGATTGCCGATGGCCTGGGTATAGTTGCTCAGCGTTTTAATGCGCCTAGCCAAAATCCGGGTATGACCGCCCGACTGAATACAGGCCGCGGTTTTCTCCGCATTGGCATGCTGAGCTGCCGCCGCGCTGATGTTGGAAGCGGCAATTTTGCTGTGCAAAGCCTCGTTATCGTTGACGATCACCGCAATATCGTCATCGGACAAGCCCAATTTTTCCTTTAATGCGATCAGATTGTCTTTAAAACGATCATGCCAAAGCAGCAGCTCGCCATCGGAGCGGGGTAAATAATCGGATTTAGCCATGGTAAGACTCCTTAAAAAAGGACAGCGCCGGGATTGACCGTTAGCGCGGAGGCTGGTCAATAGCGGAGAAGTGATGATAAGAAGAGGGGATTTAGACTAGCGAATAAGCTAAGTCTTAGTAGATTGTAGATCAGCTTGCGGATCACTGGGGTGAGACCAATTGTCGCAGCTCCGCGCCGACCGGCCAGCGGATATACCTAGAGGCTACAAGGTCCGGACCGATTCCGGTATCGGCGCTGCCGGCCAAGCCGCGTTCGCGGCCATCGTTGGCAATCGCGGCGCGGTTATTCCAACGCATGCTACTGCCGGCCGGAAAATTCGTGCCGTATTTCGGTTCCACCGCGCCGGAAAATCAGCCCACCGCACGGTAAATCGAGTCCACCGTACGCTCGCTTGGTTGGACCGCGCATTCCAGGCGTCAGAACGCACGGTCGAGTCGGCCGACCGCGCCATCGCCGGCGTCCACCGTGCGGTTTAGGCACCCCATCGTAAGGTTTACTCGCGCTACCGCGCGGAAAATTCAGCGGTCAGCGCGTACCGGGTAGCCCGTGGCGCCGCACTCCGGGCGTCTGGGGCGGTATTCGACGATGGCGGCAAGCTAGCCGGCTATCGGCGGAGGCGCATGGGCAAGGTGGCTTTGCCCGACCGAGCCTGACTGGACAGTGGTCGAGTCGGTTAGCTCTAAGGATGGGGTCCTCGAGAAAACGGAGACGATTCCGTGCGGTTCGCAAGCTCCCCGGTATCTGCACCAGCGGAAGTCGTGAGCAGAGGTAGGGCAAAATTGTCCACCGTTCAAATCCGCGTGGACACAAAACCCGTGCCTTACCAAGCTTCAAAAGCCTGTTAAACGGAATCGACCAAACATTTGTGAGCATCCATCGCCGCACTTAAAACTATTTCCCATTCGGGCAGCGCAACGTATTCTCTATCGCTCAATAGGGTTCCATACTTTTCGAAAATAACTTCAATTGCATCACATACTCTCTTAACTTTGAAAGCCTCTTCTTTATTCTTTAAGCACAGTCCGATCCAACTCTCAGACTCAGAAGAAAGTGTGGTATCGTCAAACAAAAAATGTACAGCTAAATCAAATTCATCATACTCGATACCACATTGGTAATCATGATTTATCCAACAAGACCGTTGATATTCGGCGTCACTTAGACCTTTTAAATAAAAAATAAGCTCATTTCTAAGATTGAGATATTTCATTTTGGCGAATTCCAAGTAGCCCAGTTTTCATATTCGCTCAATGGAAAATGAGCTTGTTCATAGTTTTCAGCAATAGAAACTTCAATTGAAATTCCGTCTCGCCCAATTACTTGCCCATTGCTTCTTACAACGACAGGATCTACCTGCTCGGATGGGTTAAGGCCGTAGCGTGCGGTGAGGTAACGAACCGCAGGGAATAAAGTACGCCGTTTCGCTTACGGTGCGGTAAGCAAGCTTACCGGCATCTACGCCAATAGATATCGCGAACAGAGTTAGGGTGGGCAAAATTGCCCGCCATTAAAATCCGCGTGGGCATAAACACCCTGTTCACCCTACAGGACTCGCCCTTAACTGATTATGGATTAATCCTTTCCCTAAACGCAGCAACAAGCCGCATACCGTCACTTTTCCCTGCAGGGATCAGATTTATAATAATTAAAACGGCGTTCACCAATGTAAATACAAATACAAATGGCCCAAGAACCTTAGATTCAGGACTCCCAAACGTCACAATATAAAGCGTAGTTGCTAAAAGCAGTAATAATTGGGCAATAACTCCTCCAGCATAAAACAACAAACAGGCCGAAAATGACTTAGGTTTCTCGGCAATACACCATCCGCCAGCGCCTGTAACGAGAATGCAGTGTACTTTAGAAGAGTACATCTTTGCTGCTATGGCATGACCAAGTTCATGGAAAATGATCAAGATTGTATAAGCAGCGACTAATGGCAAAGCTCGAATTAAAGTAGGATTTCCTAGAAAGAAAGCAAAAAATACTCCTCCGACCGGGAATGTCCAATGGATAAAAATTGGAACATTACGAATTGAAAACCTTCCTATATATCCGCTCTTTGGGATTCGGTTTTCCATGTATTTATGCATAACTAGTCATTAAACATTTTCCGTATGTCACCAAGCTAAATACTTATTTTTTGAGTAACTCAGTGGTTAGGCCGTAGCGTGCGGTGAGGTAACGAACCGCAAGGAATAAAGTACACGGTTTCCCGAACGTTGTGGTTTGCAAGCTCACCGGTATCGACGCCAGCGGATGTTGCGAACAGAGGTAGGGTGGGCAAAATTGCCCACGCATTAAACCGCGTGGGCACAAAAACCGTGCCCACCCTACAGGACTTCAATCGACTGGCTCCTTTCTTCAAACACCACGCCCTTGGAATGTTCCGCTCTCTTGATAATGATTCGATAGGTGAATTCGAGCGTGTTGTTCTTTATGTTAGTTTGGTAAGCATAAATGGCAACCAGATGCGGCTCATGGCCACAATGTACGACAGAGCCTTCTATCATCGGCTTATAAGCAGCGGATTTGCGAGACTTCTTGTATTTCAGTCGCTCGCTCAGAGAACTCGATCTGTCAATATAAAGCTGTTCGACGTACGCGGCAACATCACGCACGGTCTTTCGGGGAGATAAGATTGAGACAAGTCGTTGAGGGGTCTGATAGGACTCCTCAAAGATGATCCACGCGGGGCCGTGTTTCATTCGGCGCCTAACGTAAAAGTGAGGGGCTGCACGCTTTTGCGCAGGTCTTAGCATGCGGTGAGGTAACGAACCGCACGGAGGCAAGTACGTCGTTTCCCGAACGGTGCGGTTAGCAAACCTACCGTCAGCGTATAGAGGTAGGGTGGGCAAAATTGCCCACCATTCAAATCCGCGTGGGCACAAAACCCGGTGCTCACCCTACAGGGCTTAAGTTTTTCTCGATATTGCTGGTTGACTGAATCTACCAGCGCGTGCTTTTCGAGGAAGAGCTTTCGGAGAAGAGCGGATATGCCAAGAATTGCGTAAGGATCGAGGGATTTCGACCGTTCTTCAATGTCTTGCAAAGTTCTCAAAAATAGCACGTGATGGTTCATAGTAAAATCTAACGATAAGGGTAACTTACCGGCAAAAGTGTGGCGACGAAAGGAGCGTAGCTTTTGCTGGTCAAATTGACCCGCTGGGGGTGTTTATTCTTCACGCAAGAACTCAATAGCATGTTTGATATTGTTCGGCCGTGCATCGATAAGCATGTTAAGTTCTTTCATCCTTATTTCCAATGAAGTTGAAGATGTTTGAAATATCTCGGCAAGTGATGCTTTCACTTCCTTTAGAAGGCGAATATTGTCAGGTTGATTGTCAAGATAGATAAACGGTTTTTTCCTGCTTCCAGGGTTGTTTTGGAGTGCATTTTGAAACGCCTTAATAAAACGAACACGGGGCATCAGTAATGATGAAGCGAAGGAGTTAGCCTGCCACTCCAGCCATTGATGCGGTGTTCTTGGGGCTAATAACGATGCTTTTATTTGTTCCACCGTGTCTGAAAATACGGAATATTGTTCTTTCCCAAGCGTAACATCGACTTTACGGTGCAATACCAAATGTCCCAATTCGTGCGCCAACGTAAACAACCACCGCGGTTCATTGTACTCCATAGATTTATCCACAAATATGGCTCTGGGCTTCGTAACGAATTTTCCTAAAATTTTATTTCCTTTAGCAGTGAATCCCAAGTCTGCATCGAATACAAAGGCAACCTTGAATTCATCTTTGAATTTCGATGTGATTTCACCAAGCGGCGTGACGGATGACTTCTCTATAGTTCCTGGTGTGACATAATAAAGAACTTCCTCTGCTTTTCTTTCGATGTCCTCCCTATTGAAAATTGGAACACCATTTTCGTCTACTTGATAAGACATGTTTTCCCTTAATTAAACATAACTAGCAATTAAACAGTTTCCGTATATCACCAAGCTAATCCTTACTTTTTCAATAACTGATGGGTCAACATGAAATTTTCCTGTCTGTATCCCATTCGGCATTCAAAACGCATCACCGGTAACGTGGCGATCGGCGTCATTGAACCACTGGATCGACCGATTGCAGCCGGGCTAGTGTTCGCTGCCAGTTTATTCGATTTTACTCCCAATAACACCATTGCCATGCCGGATAAATCCGCAGGATTGAATTGTAAGGTGCCGCCTTCCTTGGCGGCTTTTGTTAACGCATTTCTCCGAACACGTTAAACCGGGTATTCCGGGTAATCGAGTGCCTGCTACGTGGCTCCGGTCCTATTGATCACGGTTATTCCGTTTAAGCTGAGCTCGGCTAAGCCCAGGCGGTGTGCCCTTCGACAGGCTCAGGGCGAACGGTATTTGAAGGCCCGGTTAATCACTCATTGCTCCTGAACGCCTGGTGCTACTTGCCGCCGCGGAATCACCAACGGCGCGTCCGGGTTTTGCGGATGACGGCTGATGCTGACCGGGTAAGCGAATACTTGCCGGATCAGCTCGCTGTTCAGGGTTTGCGCTGGCGTGCCGATGGCGGCCAGCCGGCCTTGGTGCAGCAGGGCGATGCGGTCGGCGTACAGCGCCGCCAGATTCAGGTCGTGTAAGACCGCCAGAACGCCGGCCTGTTGTTCATCGGCGAAGCGGCGGGCGATGGCCAGCACCGCGTGTTGGTGGGCCAGGTCCAGCGCCGAGGTGGGTTCGTCCAGCAACAAATAGCGGTGCAGCGGGTCTTGCGGCTCCCAGATTTGCGCCAACACCCGCGCCAGTTGCACCCGTTGGCGCTCGCCGCCGGACAGCGTGGTGTAGATGCGCTCGGCCAGATGGCCGGTATCGGCCATCGCCAGCGCGTGTTCGGCGATGGCCCGGTTTCGCGCGGCGCTGTGGGTTTTGCGTTGCGGGCTGCGGCCCATCAAGGCCACGTCGCGCGCCGTGAAGCGGAATGCCAGCCCGGCGCTTTGCGGCAACACGCCGCGCAGCAAGGCCGCCTGTTGCGGCGGCCATTCCGCCAGCGGCCGGCCGTTCATCGTCACTTGGCCGGCGAACGGTGCTAGCTCGCCGCTGATGGCCCGCAACAGGCTGGATTTGCCGGCGCCGTTCGGGCCAGCCACGGCCAGCACTTCGCCGGGGCGCAGCTCCAGCGTCACGCCGTCCAGCAAGGTTTTCGCGCCGGCGCGCAGGCTCAGGTCGATGGCTTGCAACATGTCAATGGCCCATCAGTTTTTGCCGGAACAGCAGCCACAGAAAAAACGGACTGCCGAGCAGGCCGGTGACGATGCCGATCGGGATTTCGGCCGGCGCCGCCAAACTGCGGGCCAGGTAGTCGGCGCAGATCAACAATAAGGCGCCGAGCAGCGCCGACGCGGGCAATAGCCAGCGGTGGTCCGGCCCTAGGGCCAGCCGCAATAGATGCGGCACCACCAGACCGATGAAGCCGATCACGCCGGACAAGGCCACCGCCGCGCCGACGCCGAGCGCGACCAAGGCCACCACGCCGGTTTTGATGCGTTCGACCGGAAAGCCCAGGTGGCCGGCTTCGGCTTCGCCGAGCAGCAAGGCGTTCAAGGCATCGGCCAGCCACGGCAACAGCAGCAGATTGGCCAGTAAAAACGGCGCGCCGATGGCAACGCCGTCCCAACCGGCGCCGTTCAGGCTGCCCAGGCTCCAGAAGGTCAAGCTGCGCAACTGGTCGTCGTCGGCCAGATAGACCAGCAAGCCGGTGGCCGAGCCGGCCAGCGCGTTGATGGCGATGCCGGACAGCAACAGCGATGCTACGTCCAGCCGATCGCCGCTGTCGGCCAGCCGGTACACCAGCCAACTGACCCCAAAACCGCCGGCGATGGCCGCGACCGGCAATAAATAGGCGCCGAATGCGCCGGCCACGGAGCCGAACAGGCTGTCGCGCAACACGATGACCGCCACCGCGGCCAGCGCCGCGCCGCTGGAAACGCCGATCAAGGCCGGATCGGCCAGCGGATTGCGGAACAAGCCCTGCATCGCCGCGCCGGATGCGGCCAAGGCGCCGCCGACCAGCAAACCCAACACCAGGCGCGGCGCGCGGATCGCCAGCAGCACCGCTTGCTGGTCGGTGCCGAACGGCCAGGGCAGGGCGATACCGACGCGGTCGGCGACGATGGCGGCGGCCTGGCCGGCCGAGATCGCGACCGCGCCGCTGCCCAGCGAGGCCAAGGCGGCGACGGCCAGCAGCAATGCCAGCAGCCAGCACAGGCCGGCGCGGCTCAAGGTCGGTTTTAGCCGAAGACGCGGTCCCGCCGTCGCCATCACGGCATGGACGGTCATCGGCCGGCACCCGCGTCGGCGGCAACTGCCGGTTCGCCGTGCAGCCGTTTGGCCAGTTCCAGCACCGCCTGACCGCTGTGTAAGCCAAAGCCGAGCAAGGCCAGGGTATCGACGATAAAGACTTTACGTTGCCGGCCGGCTGGGGTGTGGGCGATGCCGGGTTGCCGGTAGAACGCTTCCAGGCCGCCGATGGCGTTGGCGGCGACGTCGGTCAACAAAATCACGTCCGGCGCGGCGGCGACCATTGCTTCGGTACTGATGGGTTTGTTGCCTTGCAGTTCGCCGGCGGCGTTGGCGGCGCCGGCCAGTGTTAACACCGCGTCGGCGGCGGTGCCGAGTCCCGAAGCCAGCGGCGCGCCGTGAGCCACCGCCATCAAAAACAGCACTTTGGGGTGTTCACGGCTTTGCGCGCGCCATTGCGCCAGTCGATCGAAGTCGGCTTGCACTTGATAGGCCAGTTCCCGGCCGCGTTCGGGCTGTTCCAGCAAGGCGGCGATCGCGCCGATTTTGGCGGCGATGCCGGCGGCGGAATAGTCCTCGGCTAGCGTTTGAATTTGCACGCCGGCCGCGCGCAATTGCTCCAGCACCGCCGGCGGGCCGGCGTGGGCGCTGGCCAGCAGCAGGTCCGGGCGCAGCGACAGCACGCCTTCGGCCGACAGCGTGCGCATGTAGCCGACTTGCGGCAGCGCCTGGGCGGCAGCCGGGATCAGACTGGTGCTGTCGACGCCGACCAGGTGCTCGGCGCCGTCTAGGGCGTAGACGATTTCGGTCAACGCGCCGCCGACCGAGACGATGCGGCTCGGCACGGTGGCGTCGGCCGGCGCGGCGGCGGTTAGCCAAAAGAGGGCCGCGCAGGCGGCTCGCGCAAGTTTATGGCTTATTGATCCGGCCCTTAACTGTGTGAACCGTTCGTGCTGATTTGGTAGAAGTACAAGCCGCCTTTCGACAGGCTCAAGGCGAACGGATATTAAAACTTCACTAGGCCGGATCAATAGGGATGTAGTCTGTTTCATGTTGGGTTTTTCGTTTGATTCATTCATTAGGCCCTATTTATCCCTGGTGCTCCGTTCGGGCTGGGCTCGTCGAAGCTCGAGGTAGTTCGCCCTTCGACAGGCTCAGGACGAACGGTATTTAATGGCAGGATTGATAGGCTGCCTCGCTCGCGGCTAAAGTCGCTCCGCCTATGCCGGCGCTTCGGCCGGTTCGCGGGTCTGGTGGCCGACGTCGTTGACGTGGCGGATTTGCGCCAAGTCGTCGCCTTCGATCGCGAACGCCTTGGCGAAACCTTGCACGAAACTGCCGCGTTGCGGCCGTATCCGGAACAAATGAAAGTCCTGCATTTTTCGCAATTGGCGGATGAAGGCGCCGAATTTTTCCTCGAACAGACTCATCAGGTATTCGAAGGATGCGGTATCGCGGTCGATTTCGGCGGCGGCGCAGTGGTAGGTCACGCGCTGGCGGGCGAACAAGTGCGCGGCCTTGGTTTCGTCTTCGACGAACAGCAGACAGACCTTGCCGTTGTCGAGCAGGTTTCGGGTATGGGCGGATAGTTCGCTGACGTAGATGTAGTAGTCGCCGTCGTGGCGCACGTAGGCGGCGTAACTGGCTTCCGGTTCGCCGGCGGCGCCGACGGTCGCCATCAGCACCGAGTCGAAACTTTGCGGCAGGGCTTGACAGGCGGCGCGGACTTGGTCGAGATCGATGTTTGGGTGGTTCATGATAAAAGTTCTCCGGGAAAAAATGACAAAGTGGTCGGGCTAGACCTGGGTTGGTCTTGGGGATGCCGAGCGCTGTAGTGCCGCCAGGAAGTCGCGCCACGGCGGACTCTCGCCGGCGTCTTCGTCGAATTCGCCGCATAGCGCCGCGACGGTTCGGCCGGCGCCGTCGCGCAGCAGCAGGCCGCTAAAGCGTTGGTGGCGGAAGGCTAGTTCGGCGATCGCCAAGTGATCGATGGCGGTCTCGTTTAAATGCAGATTGAACTGGGGATCGAGGATGTTGAACCAGGGACCGGTAATCCGCAGGTTTTGCACCGGGCCGGCATGGACTTGCAACGCGGCGCGGCTGGCGGTCAGGATGTGGATAGGCAGCAAGGCTTGCGCCAGTTGACCGACGAAATCCCGAAACAGCCCGGCCGGCAGGCACGCGGCCGCTTGCCGGGTTTCGGCGTGGCGCCACAATGCGGTCCAGCGCTGCCATTGGGCCGGCAACTCCGGCTGCGGGTTTAGCCACGGCGCGCCGGGCGCGGTGGCGGGCAGTTCCAGCCGTGCCGACTGATCGGCGGCGCGAAAGCGCTCGACTAAATCCCAATAGGCTTCGATATTCGCGCCTTGGTTTATGACCCCGGTCCGATTGCTCGAGGGCATTCCGTTCGGGCTCGGTTCGTCTAAGCCCGAGGTCGTTCGTCCTTCGACAGGCTGGGGGCGAACGGTCTTTAAGGGTTGGGATAATAGATATATCTTGTGGACGGCTTCGCCGTCGGCACCGAAGAATTGCAGACTGCGGCGCGGGCCGTCGGTCGACGTTTCGCTGACCGCGTAAGCGCAATACCAGTCGCTTAGCGCCAGACACAGGTCGATGCGGCGGCCGGCGACGATCGCCAGCCGGCCGTGGACTTGCGGCCGAGCGTATTCGCCGGTTTTTTCGTGGACGGCGGCGGCGTTGCGGGTCAGCGCCATCACCGGTCCCAGTGCGGCGACGCCGCTCAGCAGCGCCGGCCAGTCGCCGGTTTGCAGCCGGATGACGTTGTCGCCGCAGCCCGTGGCCAACAGTTCCGCTTCGCTGACGCCCAGCGTGGCGGCCGCGTCGCGTATCCGCAGGTGCGGCCGGCAACTTAGCAATTCGCGCCATGCGGCTTTTAAGGTGTCCGGCGCGGTGGCTTGGGTCAATTGAGTGTTTAGCATAGCGATTCTCCTACAGGTCGAGGAAGGGGCCGCCTTGCGCGGCGGGGGCTCGCGCAAGGCGGCGGTCGCATCAAGCGGCCAGGGAGTTACGGCGGTTCGCGTAGAGCAGCGACATCAGACCGGTACCGAACATCCAAACCGCCGCCGGCAACGGCACGTTGGAAATCGGTCCGCCCGAGGTTGTCAGCGGACCGATGTCGATTGCCACTTGGCCCAGGCTCAGGCTGGGTTCGGCGCTGCCGAACGTGAATTGATAGCTGGCCGCCGCGGTCGGCAGATCCCAAAAGGCCAGATACTGCACCAGCGCGACCGCGCCGAACGAGCTGTCGTAGGCCGGATCGTAGTAGGTCTGCGCGGTATAGGTCGGCGCCTCGCCGTTGAGCAGAATGCTGGAGTAATTGGCTTCGACGCCCCAGGTTTCGAATTGCAGCACCGCGCGGGTGGCGCCGGAAGTACTGCCGCTCAGCGAGGCGACGAAGTTTTCGACGACGCTGAAGCTGTACAGATTGCCCGAGCCTGCCACGAAGGTGCCGCTGTTCCAGGCCAGATTGGCATTGCTGGTGCCGGCGCTGCCGACGTCCGGCGCGGCGGTGCGAGTGCCGGGGTAGGAACTGTCGACGAAGGTGTCCCATTCCGCGTAGAGCGTGCCGGTGTCGCCGCGATCCCAACCGCCCCAAGCGGCTTCGCTCGGGGTGTCGAAGCCGTAGCCGGCCGCGTAGGGATCGGGATTGTTGGTGTAATCGGCGTTGGCGATGCCGGAAACGGCCAGCAGGCTGGCGATCAGGGTCGATTGATGCAAGTGTTTCATGGGTAATGTCCTTTGAATGAATGTGAACGCAGCTCTTCGCCAGGAAGACGGTGCGCGGGTATTGCCGAATATACGATCCGCCGCTTCGGCCCCGAGCCGGCGATCCACGATGGCTGACGCCATCGGCGGTGGCGGATGGGAAAAACTCATGAGGTTTCGTCCAGGCCAGCCCGCTCGCGCGGCGGCGCGGCGAGTTCCGTCGGCGGCCGGTAGCGGGACTGGAAATCCACGACATAGCGGTATTGCTTGCCGCAATGAATGATGACTTCCTTCTGGCCGCGCTTGAGCAGGCGCATTTCCACGCGCAATTCGCCGAAGCCGTCGTGGTGCAACAGTTCGTCGAACAAGGCTTCCAGTTGTTTTTTCGGGCCGTTGGCCCGGTGGCTATGATTCATCGTGGTTCTCTTCAGTAAGCGATTTTCAGCGTGACGCCGAGGTTGCGGCCGGGCCGGGAATAGCGGTCGCGGATGTCGGCATTGGCGAACGGACCCAAATTCCGGTGCGGATTGCTTTCCTGGGTGTCCACGTCTTCCCAATCGATGTAACGGCTGTCGAAGACGTTGAACACACCGAGGTTTAGGCTGACGTGCGGATTGATCCGGTAATAGGCGTTGAAATCGACGACGCCGTAGCCGCTGGTCAAATAGCTGGCGTCGGCCGGCGCGGTGGCCGCCTGCTTGGGGCCGACCAGGGTCAGGATCAGTTCGCCGCCCCAATCGCCGGCGGCTCGATCGTAACGCAGGCCGACCACGCCCTTGATAGGACTGATCTTACGCAACGCGACATCATCGCTCCGGCCGCTACGCAGATTGGTACCTTCGGTGTAGGAGCCACTCAGCAGCAGGCTGGCGCCGGACAGTTCGGGCCAAAACCAATCCAGAAATACTTGGCTCTTGAATTCGACGCCTTGCATGCGGATCGGATCGGGGCTGTTGACGGTTTGAAAGGTCAGGTATTGGCAGCCGCTGCCTTGATCGCAGATGGTCGCGTCGTACATGAAGTCCTCGTAGTCGTTGCGGAACAAGGTCGCGTCGAATTGGCCGGCGCCGCCCTGGCCGCGCAAGCCGACTTCGGCGCCGACGCTGGTTTCCGGAGTCAAGGCGCTGTTGGGTATCGTGGTGTAGCCGAAGGTAGCATTGGTAAAGCCCAGATTGCTGTCGCTGAAGTTGGGACCCCGGAAGCCGTGGCTATATTGGCCGTGCAGCGTGAAGGTGGCGTTCAAATGCAGCAGCGCGCCGAATTTGGGTAGAAAGGCTTCGGCGTCCTTAATGGTCGGTACGATGGGGGCCGCGCCTTCCGCGACGGCTTGGGCCGAAGCTTTTTCGAACAGGTAATCGCTTTGCGGCAATAGCCGGTAGTATTCCCAACGGCCGCCGGGGATCAGTTCGACGCGCCGGTCGAATAGGCCTATCGTGTCCTGCAGGTAAGCGCCGGCCTTGGTAACGGTGCTGAGCGGAAAGTCGCGCACCGGAAATTCGTCGGGCAGTATCGTATGGGTGACGGTACCCTTGCCGTTGCCGCACTCCGGGGTGACGCCGCCCTGGCGCGGCGGACGCGGTTTGCCGGTAAGGCAGGTCAGGGTGCCGTCGCGCTGCTGGGCCACGCTGTTTTTGCTGATCTGGCCGCCGTATTGCAGGTCGTGCTCGCCGACGGCGAACTGGAAATGCTTGTCCAGTCGCAGTTGGCCGCCGAAGTCCTGGTTATCGAAATCGAAGATGCGCTCGACCAATACGTGGCCGTTGGCATTGGAGGTCCGGTCCTGAAAAGTGACCTGGCGGGTGGCCGAGCGTTGCGTGTAAAACTGCCAGAAGACTTGGTCGAACAGCGGCGTTTGCACGGCTTTCAGCGTGTGGTCCAGTGCCAGTCGCCAACGCGATTGGTCGTCGTCGGTCAACATCCGGTTGACGAAGCGGTTGCTGATGTCCAGATTCTGGCCGTACAACGCGTCGAACTCCGAGACTTTGTTCAGCCATTCGCCGCTGATCCGCAGCACGTTGTCGTCGTTGAAGCGGTACAGCAATTTAGCCAGCAGGTTGTAACCCTGATTGTCTTGCGGGCTGGGCAGGGTTCGCCGCGCATCGCGGCTGTCGATGCCGCCTTGGTTGTCGGTTTCGTTGCCGTGGCTGTGGGTGAACACCGCCAATCCCTCCCAGCCGCCCAGCGCGCCGGCGGCGGTGCCGGTTTGGCTGAATTGGTTATCGGTGGTGTTGTAATGCAATTTCAGGCCGGTATAGCTGGTTTTGCCGAATACATTCAAATAGTCTCGCGGGTCCTTGGTGACGAAATTGACGGTGCCGCCCAGCGCGTCGCCGCCATAGGCCGCCGGGCCGCTGCCGCGTACGATCTCGACCGCTTTCAGCGCGTCCATGTCCACCGCGTTGCGGGTTGAATTGGCGAACGAGCCGATGCTGAAACTATCCGGCAGGCGCACGCCGTCGATCTGCATCAATACCCGGTTGCCGCTTAGTCCGCGTATCGTGAAGCCGGTCGAGCCGAAACGTTGCGGATCGCTGCCGACATTGACGCCGGGTTCGTAGCGAATCAGATCCTTGATGTCGCGGACCATGCGTTGCTCTATGGTCGCCGCTTCTATCGTCGATTGGGTACCGGCTGAGGCGGTCTTTTTGACTTCCGCGGCGGATTTGACCGTGACTGTCGGTAGCTCGAGGTCTTCCGCCGCGTCCGTGGAAGGCTCTTCGGCGTGTGTCGGGCCGGCCAGCAGCCACAGCATCAGGCACAGCCGGCAATGCCGCGCATCCCGCTTGGGCAGCGGCTTCGGATAGCGGCGTCGGACGCCGGGTATCGTCGAAAATTCGTGTATGTCAACCATGTGTTGTCGCAAGCAGTCGGAATCGCTGGCTGCCTGGCACGCTGGCTAGGGGGCTGACGGGGTTTAAGGTCAAATAATGTCGACAGGCCGTTTGGGCCTTGTCGTTCGCCGAGTTGGCCGGTCGGCCAATCCGATTTATAAAGCGGTCCCATCTATCACGGGTATTTCCGTTCGGGCTGGGTTCGGCTAAGCCCAGGCTGGCGTGCTCTTCGACAGGCTCGGGGCGAACGGTGTTTATAAGGGCCGGGTTAATTCTACTTTGTCAGATTTAAGCAATGCCGTCATGCCCGCCGGGAAGCGGACATCCAGTGCCATGGATGGCAAGCTTCGATCCGTCCGTGGGGTCTGGATTTCGGCAATCCCTGCCGAAATGACGAGCACTACCGAGAATCTGACAAGGTAGCATTAATAAATCGGTACTTTCTCTATCAGCCGGAGACGCCATGGCGTCGTCGGGCCGTTCGATGGCTTGGCGGCAAACGGAAGGGTGACATCCTTGTCGGCCGACCTATCCTGGTCGGCATCCGTCGCAGTCACGACCGCCGCGCTGTTCAAACGGCGGTTCGCGGCAGCCTTGCCATCAGTGCTCGGGTTCCGCGCCGGGAGCGGTACCGATAACATCGGAATTCGCATGCGTGCTCCGTGAGACTAGCGTTGTCCTCGAGTATTCGGCTACCTGGCGGTCGAAGGCTGGGTGGCGGGTTGGCCGGATCGCGGTCCGGCCGCGCGGGTTAAGGTTTTTCCGGCTCGGAGACGAAACCGATTCGGGTGACGCCGGCCTTGGCGGCATCGGCCAAGGTCTCGGCAACGAAACGGTACGGCACGTTTTGGTCGGCGCGCACATGCAGTTCCGGCTGTTCGGGCGACTGGGCGATTTCCGTCAGGCGTCGCCGACATTCGTCGCGGTCGATCGCGTCTCGATTCCAGAATATCCCGCCGTCCGCGTCGATGGACAGCGCGATCGGCGGTTGCTCGGGCCGTTGCGGAATGCTGCTGGCCTTGGGCAGGTCGATTTTCACCGCGTGCGTCATCATCGGCGCGGTGATCATGAAAATCACCAGCAGCACCAGCATCACGTCGATCAAGGGGATCATGTTGATTTCCGACACGGTGTGGCCGCCGGCGCCCTGTTTGTCGAAGCCGCCGAAAGCCATTAGTGTTCTCCGCCGACGTAAGCCAGTTCCGCGCCGATGGGCTGAGTGGGGATCTGGCCCGGATTCAGCGCGCTGCCGGTGGTCAGGAAGGCAAACAGATCATGGGCGAAGCCGTCCAGGCGCGACAGCAACAGGCGATTGCCGCGCACGCAGTCGTTATAGGCCAGTACCGCCGGAATCGCGACCGCCAAACCCAGGCCGGTCATGATCAGCGCCTCGCCGACCGGTCCGGCGATCTGGTCCAAGGTTGCCAGCCCGCCTTGACCGATACCGACCAGCGCGCGATAAACCCCCCACACCGTGCCGAACAGGCCGACGAAAGGCGCGGTGCTGGCGATCGAGGCAAGCGCGGTCAGGCCCCATTCCAATTGGGCGGTTTCTTCGTCGATGGCGCGGCGCATCGCTCGGGTCAGGAAGTCGCTCGCCGAGCCGGCTTGCTGCAAACCGTGGCCGTGGCGGGCGTGGTGCTGACTGGCCGCCAGCGCATGCCGGGTTAGGTTGCTGAATGGATCGCGGCCTCGCACCTGGCTCGCGACCTCGGATAAGGTGTCCGCGTTCCAGAAGCGGCGCAGAAAGTCGTCGGCTTGGCGCCGCACGCGCACCGCGCGCCACGCTTTCACGACGATGAAATACCAACTGGCCACCGACATCGTCAGCAGCAGGCCGAACAGGCCGGCTCCGACGCTGTCGGTTTGGCTCAGAAAGTGATTGAGGCTTTGGTTGAGTTCCATGGTTTATCCTTCCAGAGAGAATGAAACGGGTATCACGACCCAGGCGGAGACGGTGTGTTCGCCGCGTCGAGCCGGTACGAAACGCCATTGTTTGACGGTTTCCAGCGCGGCTTGGTCGAGGCGGTCGTAGCCGCTGGTTTTTCGCAACGTGACTTGGTCCACACCGCCGCCGCCGTTGACCAGGACCCGGATCAGAACCTTGCCCTGTTCGCCCAGTTGGCGAGAAGCGGGGGGTAGGTAGGCGCCGGATTGTTTAGATAATCGGCGTTCAGGTTCGGTAGGCTCAACGGCGCGGAGGCGTTGGCGGTTTCCGCTGGCGCGGACGTCGACGCGGGCGCCGAAGGGGTGATTGCGGGGTTTGGCGCGGATTCGGCGGGCGGCAATTCCGGTATGGGTTCCGGCGCGACGCTTGAGGCGGATTCATGGTTGGCCGCCGCGATTAGACGCGGTTGCTTGAGCGGTTTGGCGGCGGCCTTGGTTTTGGCGACCGCCTTGGCCGGTGTCGGGACCGGCGGTTTTGGCTGGACTTGCGGCGGCTCCGATGCCGGTTGGGCGCTATTGATCCATTCCACCATGATGGGGCGCGGCGGCGTCGGCGATGGTTGGGTATCACTGTTCGGCATCAAGCCGAACCAGGTCAGATGCAGTCCGATTGCCAAAACCAAACCTAAGCCGCTTTCGTTGATTTCGGCGGTGCGTGCGGTGATGGCTGCGGATTGATACGGACGCTCGGCCGGCAAAAAGCGCATCGGCGCCAGGCAGGATAGCGAACGTAAGCGGTGGGTCGGTAACATGACAGCCTCTCCGTCAAGGGTGGAAAAGATTGGCTGGCTACCGGAGGGTGGCTGGCTGAGGTGGATGGAACGCGCTATTTGGTCAAAATCAGTTTGCCGTTGCTGGTAATGCGCAGTCGGTATTCTTCGCCTTGGTGCTCAATGACGATCTCGGTTTGGGCGCCGAACAGCGCGCGACTGTTCAGTCGCGGTCGGTTGCGCAAGGCCTCGGCATTGGCGCCGGCGGTTTTTGCCGTTGGGTTGGTGTTGGTTTCAGTCATAGGTTTCTTCCGGAATGGGTCGCGACGAATTTACTGGTATCGCGGCAGGCCGCCGTCCCGCCGATCAAGCAATAAGCCCGTCACGCGCTGCCAGTGGTCGTGCAGCTGTAAATACATATCGCGACTGGCGGCGGTATGGTCCAATTGCGGATGGCTTAACAGCAGCGCCAGCTGGCTGACGATGCGGTGCGCTAGTTTCGGGCAATGCCGGCCGTTGATGAATTGGGTCATTAGCAAGCAGGTCATCGTGTGTAGCTGCGTCAATTCACGGCCGTGGGCCGGGCTGGATAGTTGATCGTCGAACATGATGCCTCCGCTAACTTTGGAAATGATCAAAAACGCCGCACGCTGTTTAACGTGTTCAAGTTGTGCAGGTGCGGCGTGACAGGACGAGAGAACACTGTCGGTTACAAATGATAATGATTCTCAAATTCGAGTCAAGCGGAATTTTTGGGTGATATCGTAAAAGGGGCTTAAAAGACTTTGCGTTTGCAGGATTCGAGGGTTTAGAGCAACGCGTTTACATTGGTGTGCGAATGTCGCCGAAAGTTAGTACCCGGCAAGTATGGAAATGGCCGGAGTTGCGGGTATTTCGGTGACGGAGGGGGCAGCAATAGACCTGACTGCGCCGGTTTGCGGACGCGATCGGTAACGGATTGTTGGTGATGGGGCGGTGAGGCGCACCCGACGAATCGGCGGGCGCGCGAAGAAAGGTCTCTGTGCTGGTTAAATCCAGTCGGAATCGCTGTCATCGACGGCATCGGCGTCATAGCCGCTATCGTCGCCGACCAAATAGTCGTTGCGATTATCGTCCGCTTGGGCGGTCTGGATTGCGTCGTCGCCGTAATAGTTGTTGATGACGGTTTGTTCCGGCATCAATTCGTTGGCGCCGTTGTGATTTCCCCAGGCAGATCCGCCGCCGTGGTGTCCCAACAGGCTTTCGATACCTTGAAACAAAAACGATCCCGCCACGACCCCAGCCGCCGTGGTGGCGATGTTGCCGAGAAAACTGGAACCGCCGCCGAAACCGCTCGCTTGCGACGGCATTGCCGCCGTTCTAGGGGGCTGGTAGCTGCCGGCACCCGGAACGCCCGCGCCCGACGGTTGCGCCCACGGGTCGTTTTGCAAAAATCCGCCGCGTTGCGGCGTGTTCTGTAATTGGTTTTGAAGCTCGGCGATTTGTGCTTTCGCGGCGTTTAGGGCTTGGTCTTGCAACATCGCGCGTTGGACCAGCAGGTAGGCGGCATCCGGCTGTCGCGCGACTGCCTGGGCGATCAGCGCTTCGGCTTCGGCGTCCTTGGCGGTCAATTTGAATTCGCTCAAGGGTTTCAAAAACTGGGTAAGTTGATCGCGTTCTTGTGGATTCATAGGAATGGCTCCCTGACGTTAAAATAAGCCGGCCCCGCGGCCGGTGTCGCAACTGACTGCCGGATCGGCATAAAGTTTCCAAGAGTCTGGGGATGGCTGGCGGATTTTCAATAGCACTGCGATCTCGCGTGGTGTTGGGAAAGTCACGAATTACGCGGTGTGAACTTAGAGCCAGGCACGCATTGAGCCGGGCAGAGGAGCCGGCCAAGCGAAGAAGCTGTCGCCGGCCATATAGCCGGCGACAGACTGAAGCGAATCGGACTGGGTAAGCGTTGCGGGCTCGGTCCTTTCGCCGGAGAGACGGTTTACTGGGCTTTCGCCAATTCGGCGCGCATTTCAGCGATGACGGCTTTGTAATCGGGCTTGCCGAAGATCGCCGAACCGGCGACGAAGGTGTCGGCGCCCGCTTCCTTAATCTCGCGGATATTGGCGGTGTTGACGCCGCCGTCGATTTCCAGGCGGATGTCCAAACCGCTGTCGTCGATGATTTTTCTGACCTGGCGCAATTTAGGCAGCGCGGAAGGCAGGAAAGACTGGCCGCCGAAGCCGGGGTTGACCGACATCAGCAAAATCATGTCGCATTTGTCCAGGACGTGGTCGAGGAAGGACAGCGGCGTGGCCGGGTTGAAGACCAGGCCGGATTTGCAGCCGTGGTCGCGGATCATTTGCAGGCTGCGGTCGATGTGGCGCGAGGCTTCCGGGTGGAAGGTGATGTAACTGGCGCCGGCCTTGGCGAAGTCGGGAATGATGCGATCGACCGGTTCAATCATCAAATGCACGTCGATCGGCGCGGTCACGCCGTGCTTGCGCAACGCGTCGCAAACCAAGGGGCCTATCGTCAGATTCGGTACAAAATGGTTGTCCATCACATCGAAATGCACAATATCCGCGCCGGCATTCAACACGTTGACGACTTCCTCGCCCAAACGCGCGAAGTCGGCGGAAAGTATGGAGGGTGCAATCAGATTATCAGCCATTTTTTTATCCTGTTGGTGAGGTGAAGACCCGACATTATATTAAGTATTCGCGGTGAATTTCGGTTTTTTTGGCCGTAGTCAGCCGGGCGCTAGCTAGGTTCGCCGAGTCCGTGTCGGGACGGTTTTTAGCTGGGATTCGAGGATGGGGCGAGTGCGAGGTCACTTCGCCTCTGGAGGCTGTCGTAAAAATCAAAACAGAAACCTCTTCCGCGCGGAGAGGGGGCGTTAACGATACCCGCCCTCAGACGACAGCCGTATTGATGTCCGACGCCGGTTTGACGATGCCTTGCCGGCTGGCCAGCAAGGTCAGTTCCGCCATATTTTTTACGCCCAGTTTGTCCTTGATCGCGGTCGCGTGGTTGCAAACGGTTTTGTAACTCAGGCAGAGTTTTTCGGCGGCCTCCCGCGACGTCAAGCCGTTCGCCAACAGGCAGAAAATGTCGAATTCGCGCGGCGACAAGGCCTTGATCTTGGTCTCTTCATCCTGGTCCACGGCCATATTGATCGCCAGCTGCTGGGCGATATCCGGATCGACATAGGTACCGCCCTCGGCGATCGTGCACACCGCCGTCACCAAGGTGTCGGGCTCGTTGTTTTTAGTGATGTAACCTTTCGCGCCGGCTTTGATCGCCCTGGTCACGTAAACCAGTTCGTTGTGGATGCTGAACACCAGGATGCGGCACTGCGGGTGTCGGCTCAACAGGCGGCGTATCGACTCGAAGCCGCCCAATCCGGGCATCGACAAATCCATGACCACCACGTCCGGCGTCTGCTTGGAATAGAGTTGGCAGGCGGTTTCGCCACGGTCCGCCTCGTAAATTTCGCCGATGCGTTCAGATAGACCTAGGTAGGTTTTATAACCGGTTCTGACGACCGCGTGGTCGTCTACCAGCAAGACATTGATTTTACGATTCACTGAGTTCAGCCGGAAAAAGTGGGTTGGATTGCCGGCGGCGTTGGTGCGTCGGATCCGGGTTTGCATAGCGGCTTCGATGCCGCACGTGGTCATGATGCCCGTTTTCGTCGATTCGGACTATGGGAGCTTTTCCTGTTCTGATCGCGGTGTCGCGTGGCTGTACGGGAATATTTCTCGACAATTTTCTTGTCATTTTCCCCGTTTCTTCATGGATTCTTCCGTAACGCCGCAAGGGGGCTTTCTTTACCATTTGCGGCAGCATGGCACGGCCGGTCTTAAGTCTTCGTGTGCGACTTGATCGAGACGGCTGATGTGAAAAGGCGATGGTTTCGCCGCGGGTTCCCGGATCAAGCCTAAGTCGAGCGCACCCCCGTTCGGTTTCGGTGGGGACTGTCGTCGGCGCATCGGCTTTTTAACCTAAGGCTCCCTTAAACCTGATCTGTCGGGCCATGCACCCCACATAAACAACACAGGAGGATTCATGCAAATTTCACGATTTGCCAAGCAGGTCACGACATCGGCTCTATTGACGAGCGCCGCGCTGGCCGTGTCGCAATCGGCACAGGCGAATAAGGAACTTGAACAATTGTCCAAGCAAAACACCAACTGGGTGATGCAGACCAAGGACTACAGTTCCACGCATTTCAGCGAGTTGATCGACATCAATGCCAATAACGTCAAGAATTTGAAAGTTGCGTGGTCGTTTTCGACCGGCGTACTGAACGGTCATGAAGGTGGTCCCTTGGTCGTCGACGGCATCATGTACGTGCATACGCCGTATCCGAATAACGTGTTTGCGCTGGATTTGAACAATCCCGACAAGATTTTTTGGCAATTCAAGCCTAAGCAAAATCCCGCCGCTCGCGCCGTGGCTTGCTGCGACGTCGTCAATCGCGGGCTGGCATATGCACCGGCGGGCAAGGATTACCCCGCTACGATCTTTCTGAATCAGTTGGACGGTCACATCGTCGCGCTGAACGCCAAGACCGGCGAAGTTTTGTGGAAAATGGAAAATTCCGACATCGCGATGGGTTCGACTCTGACCATGGCGCCGTTCGTCGTCAAGGACAAAGTCATCGTCGGTTCCGCCGGAGCCGAGTTGGGCGTGCGCGGTTATGCCACGGCCTACAACATCAAGGATGGCAAGCAGGCGTGGCGGGTTTACGCGACCGGTCCCGACGAAGACTTGAAACTCGCGAGAGACTTTAATAACGCCAATCCGCATTACGGTCAGTTTGGCTTGGGACAAAAAACCTGGGAAGGCGACGCCTGGAAAATCGGCGGCGGCACCAACTGGGGTTGGTACGCTTACGATAGCGACCTGGAGATGCTGTACTACGGTTCCGGTAACCCCGCGCCGTGGAACGAAACCATGCGGCCCGGCGATAATAAATGGACGATGACCATCTGGGGGCGCGACGTTAACACCGGCGAAGCCAAGTTCGGCTACCAAAAAACGCCGCACGACGAGTGGGACTATGCCGGCGTCAACTACATGGGCTTGTCCGAGCAAGTGGTCAACGGCAAAAAACGCAAATTGCTGACTCACCCCGACCGGAACGGTCTGGTTTACACCCTGGATCGTGAAAATGGCGATTTGATCAATGCCTTCAAAATCGACGACACCGTCAACTGGGTGAAAAAAGTCGATTTGCAAACCGGCTTGCCGATCCGCGACCCGGAATATTCGACACACATGGACCACCAAGCCACCGGCATCTGTCCGTCGGCGATGGGTTACCACAACCAGGGCATCGAATCCTACGATCCGAACAAGCAATTGTTCTTCATGGGTACCAACCACATCTGCATGGACTGGGAACCGTTCATGCTGCCTTACCGCGCGGGTCAGTTCTTCGTCGGTGCGACTTTGAACATGTACCCGGGTCCGAAAGGCACTTTGGGACAAGTTAAGGCGATGAACTCGGTCACCGGTAAAATGGAGTGGGAAGTTCAGGAGAAATTCGCGGTTTGGGGCGGCACCACCGCGACGGCCGGCGACTTGGTGTTCTACGGCACCTTGGACGGCTACATCAAGGCGCGCCATTCCAAAACCGGCGAGGAACTGTGGAAGTTCAAACTGCCTTCCGGCGTCATCGGTCACCCGATTACCTATAAACACAACAACAAACAATATGTTGCGATTTATTACGGTGTCGGCGGCTGGCCAGGCGTCGGCTTGGTATTCGACCTGGCCGACCCAACCGCCGGTCTCGGCGCGGTGGGTGCGTTCAAGGAATTGGCGCACTACACCCAAATGGGCGGCGGCGTGATGGTGTTCTCGCTGTAAATCGTAGGGTGGGCACATCGTGCCCACCTTTGGTCGACCGAATCGGTGGGCATTGCATGCCCACCCTACGCTGAAATCCAAACCATGAAAAAAGCGATACATATTTTTACCGCGTTGGCGCTGGGTATTGGGTCTGCCTGCGCCCAAGCCGAACAACCGGCCTTGAAAGTCTGCACGGCGGAAAACGAAATGCCCTACGCCAACAAAGCCGGCGAAGGCTTCGAAAACAAACTGGCGCAATACGTTGCGGAGCAACTGGGTCGCAAGCTGGAAGCGGTGACTTGGACCGATCCGCGTTACTTCATCCGCGACTTCGTCGACAAAGGCTTGTGCGACGTGGTGATGGGTGTCGATCACGGCGATCCGCGTTTGCTGACCACGCTGCCGTATTACCGGTCCGGCTATGTCTTCATTACCCGCGAGCAAGATCATTTGGACCTGCGGAACTGGGACAGCCCGGCGTTGAAAACCGCCAAGCGCATCGCATTCGCGCCCGGTACGCCGGCGGAAACCATGCTCAGGGCGATAGGCCGTTACAACGACATGTTCAGCTATCAGCAAGAGCTGGTCGGGTTCAAATCCAAGCGCAATCAGTACGTCAAGTACGACAACGACAAGCTGGTGAATGAAGTGGCTACCGGCAAAGCGGAAATCGCCGTGTTATGGGGGCCCGCCGCGGCGCGTTACGTTAAAGCGTCCAATACCCCGTTGACGATGACGGTGATACCGGACGACAACAAGCGAGCCGACGGTGAAAAAGTCGGTTTCCATTACAGTACCTCGATCGGCGTGCGTAAGGGCGAAGTCGCGTTGTTGGAGCAATTGAACAAAATTGTAAGAGACAAGCAAGACGAGATCGGCGAACTGCTGGAAGCGGAAGGTATTCCGCTACTGGACGAACCCGAGACCGCCTTGTCCATGAACTAACAGGAATCATCGACAAATGAAATACAAAACCTTTTTGAGCGGCGCGGCCGCGATGTTGGCGTTTGCCGCCGTCTCGACGGCACGGGCCGACATCACTCTGCGCCATGCCTTGACCGGCGAAACTCTGGATCTGAGTTTTGCCAAGAAGGGCGGCAATACCGACAAGTTCAAGCAATTCATGCAAACCGGTAAAAACCCGTACAACGGCGACGCGGAGGCTATCAAGAAGGGCGAAAGCCTATACATGACCGGTTGTTCCGGCTGCCACGGGCACGAGGCGGAAGGTAAGCTGGGGCCGGGACTGGCCGACGACTATTGGACCTATCCGCGCAACGCCACCGACGTGGGTTTGTTCGAGGTGCTGTTCGGCGGCGCCAACGGCATGATGGGGCCTCAGTACGTTACATTCAGCACGGACGAAATGTTGCACATCATGGCTTTCATACGCCACATCTACAAAGGCGACCCGAAAAAGGCGGACTGGTTGAAATAAGGTCGCTTCACTCCGGATTGACTACGTCGCGACGTTGGCGCGCCCGGAATTCCAAATACTTATCAGGAGATCAACATGAAACACTTTTTGACCTTAAGCAGCGCAACATTGGCTCTGACTCTGGCGGCGTCCGCCCAGGCCTATGACGGTACCAAATGTAAGGAAGCCGGTAACTGCTGGGAACCGAAACCGGGTTATCCCGCGCAAGTGGCCGGTAGCAAATACGACCCGAAACACGATGTCAACGAACTGAACAAGCAAAGTCAATCGATCAAGGAAATGGAGGCCCGCAACGCCAAACGCAGCGAAATTCTGGCCAAAACCGGCAAGTTCGTCTACGACGTCGAAGGTCAATAAGCCCGAGCGAGACGGTTAAAAGCCGCTTGGCGACCGCGAACGGATCGCCAGTGGTTTTTCGACCAAGGCAGGCGGCGAACACCGAGGTGTTCGCGCGGGCGTCGTCACCAGGCCCTTAGGACGCCGCCAGGGAAGGCGGCAACCCTAGAGACCAGTCTAACGGAATAGGCTTGGACCGCTGGACTTGCGGCAAGGGTAGGCCGTGCGTTTGGCCCAAGATAAGACTGAAGCTCACGGCTCCGGGCACCGCCCGGAGTTTTTTTGCCTAAATGCCCGTAACGGGCCAAGCTAAACATGATCACCGAACATACGCTAGCTAGCCGGCGCGACGATGCGCTGGCGCTGGAAAACCAGATAAACCGGATTGTCGTCGGCCAGCGGACGGCGGTGCGCAATCTCCTGATCGCGGTATTCGCTCGCGGTCACGTGCTGCTGGAAGGTCAAGTCGGCGTCGGCAAGACCACGCTACTGCGTACCGTCGCGCAGGGACTGGGCGGTCGCTATCAGCGCATCGAAGGCACCATCGATTTGATGCCCGCCGATTTGATTTACTACACCTACCTGAACCAGGATGGCCGGCCTTGCGTGGATCCCGGTCCGCTGCTCAAGCAAGGCGAGCAGTTATCGGTGTTTTTCTTCAACGAAATCAATCGGGCTCGGCCGCAAGTGCATTCGCTGCTGTTGCGGGTCATGGCCGAGCGCGCGGTTGGCGCGTTCAACCGCGAATACCGGATGCCGCACATGTTGGTATTCGCCGATCGCAACCGGGTGGAGCGCGAAGAAACCTTCGAGTTGCCGGCGGCGGCGCGCGACCGGTTCCTGATGGAAATCAACATCGCCGCGCCCGGCGACGATGCGGTATTGGACGAATTGATGTTCGATCCGCGCTTTCACGATGTAGACGCCTTAATCGCCGGCATGGCGGAGTCCGGCATCGGCTATCAAAACCTGAACGCGCTGGGCGAGGCGATTCAACAACGCGTTCAAACCAGTCCGGCCCTACGCAAATACGCGCTGGATCTGGCCAAGGCCAGCGGCGATCCCAAGGCGTACGGGATTAGTTTGAGCGATGTCGAGATGGAGCGTTTGCTGCACGCCGGTGTCAGTCCGCGCGGCATGAGTTATCTGATCCGCGCCGCTAAGGTCCGGGCTTGGCTGGAACAGCGCGACAGCTTGTGGCCCGAGGATATCCAGGCGGTGTTCGCGCCGACGATGAGTCACCGCTTGTTCTTGAATCCGATCTACGACTACCGTCACGACGAGCTGTTGCCGGCCTTGGTCGGCGAAATCCTCAATCACATCGCAGCACCTTGAGTCCCATGAACTGGAAAACTTTGTTACGCGCCATGATTCCGCACGCCGGACTCGGCCATTTATTGGAAACTTATTTGACTTGGTCGGGCGTCGGCATCATCAGCTCGTTTATCGCCAGCGCCCTGGATGCTTATTCCGATATTCCCTACGCGGCCTACTACACCAGCGCGTTGAATGACGCGGTCGGTTTCAAATTCTGGATTTTGTTGTCGGTGATTGGCGTTCTGCTGTTCTGCCTCAGTGTGCCGGTGCTGTATCTGGCGCTACGTTTTCCCGGATTGGCCGGGTTTTCGGCGCGGATGCGCCGCTTTACCTATACCTTTTTTTGGTGGCCTTCGACGAAGGGGCATTGATGATCGGCATCTTGACCGCGAATTTTGTCGATACTAACGAGCGAATTTCGCTGCTCGCCAGCAAGTCGTTCTTATTCAGCGATGTCGGATTTTTTACGATTGTGGCGCTGTTAATTCTGGATTCCCTATTGTGGCTGGTCGGCGAGGCTATTTATAGCCGTAATGAGCGCGGTTACTCCGGCGTCGTCGAACTGCTGGTCAACGCGCCGCTGAAATATTCGCTGCCCGGTTACTGCCTGGTCACCGGTTTGGTGGTTCAGGTCATCGTGTCGCAATAGCTGCCGGCGGAGCCGTTCCTTCCTTCATGCCGATCCAAGTCCACCGCTAGCTGCATCGAGTTTCATGGCGATCAATATCGAACCTTTCCAATACCGCTTGTCGGGTCCGGCTCTTCAAGTCTATCCCGGAGCGCACCCTGGGCAGATGGTCGGCAACGGACAATTGTTCAAGCGGCACGAAGCCCTGATCGCGAGGCCGGACCCCCGACGGATAGACCTGCGCGCCAGTCTGCTAGACCCGTTCGGCCAGTACCGGGTTAAGGCGCATCAGGAGCATAGCCGGGTCGAAGTCATGGTGCTGGCCGACTTGTCGGCCTCGATGACTTTCGTCGGCCGACGCGATAAACGCCGAACGATCGTCGAGATATTGCAG
The DNA here is from genome assembly GCF_050154735.1 of Methylomonas stagni. NCBI lineage: Bacteria > Pseudomonadati > Pseudomonadota > Gammaproteobacteria > Methylococcales > Methylococcaceae > Methylomonas > Methylomonas stagni. The sequence continues at coordinate 687,724 of NZ_CP189557.1, forward strand.
GCGATCGTCGAATCCGCCCATGCCGCGGGAGATCGGGTGGGCTTCGCCGGGTTCGGCGCCGCCGACAGGCCATTGGTGTTTCAACCGCCCGGATCGATAGACCTCGGCGGCGTGGAACGTTGGTTTGAGGCATTGTCTCGACTTAAGTTAAAGCCGGGGTGCGATGGCTTGTGGCGGGCGCGAGCCTATCTGCCGGCTCGACGTTCCCTGGTGTTTTTGATCGGCGACGGCCATTGGCCGCTGGTTCGCTTGCCCGCGTTGCTGGCGAGTCTGGGCCGTCACGAATTGGTGCCCTTGCTGCTCTGGGACGAACAGGAATATCTGACCATGCCGGACTGGGGCTTGTTGGTCTGGCAAGATCTGGAAACCGGGCGTCGCCGCCGCGTATGGATGCGGCCGGCATTGAAACGTCGTATCGAAACCGCCTATCAGCAACGCCGTCGGCAACTGCAGCACGCGTTCCGGGCCTTCGGTCACGAGCCGATGTTTATTGAACAAGGGTATCGGGCCGAGCAATTCAACCAGTACTTTCTAGCACGGGCGGCATGATGCGCGGGCCGAGTAACCTATGCCGCCAAGAAGGTCGGCCTTGTTCGCCGGTGTCGGCGCTTGCCGAACGTCGGGGAGCCGTCGTTTACTGGATTCGTGCCGGGGTATTGAGCTTGTTCGCCGGATTATTGGCGGCATGCTCCGCCGCGCCGATCCGGCCGGTCAGCGCATGGCGGGTGGAGACGCCGCGGCCTTTCGGCTACCAAATCGGCGATACGATTCCGATGCGGATCACCGTGCAGATCCGCTCCGGCGTGGTATTGCACGCGGACAGCCTGCCCAAGCCCGGACCAATGAACCGATGGTTGCATCTGCGCCAAGCGGAAGTCGAGCCGTTGGGCGACGACGAATACCGGGTGAATTTGGAATATCAGGTGTTCTATGCGCCGCTGGAGGTCAAGGCGCTGACGATTCCGGGTTTCCCGTTGCGTTTCAGTCAGCACGGGCAAAGCCTCGAACAGCGAGTCCCGGACTGGCAATTTACCGTGGCGCCGCTACGCGAGTTGATTGCTCGACAGGATGAAGCCGGCGAGTATCTGCGTCCCGATCAGCCGCCAGCGCCAATCTCGGGCGCCGATGTTCTGCGTAATATGCTAGTCGCGGGTCTGGCGGCGCTGGCGCTTGGCTTGCGGCTGGCTTGGCAATACGGCTATTTGCCGGGACTGCCCCGGCGTAGCCTATTCAAGCGCGCCGGTCGGCAATTGCGCGGCCTGCGGGCCGTGCAAATGGCCGAAGCGCTGACGGTCATGCACGGCGCGTTGAATCGCTTGCACGGCGGACCGCTATTCGGGCACCGACTGGAGGATTTTTTCGGAGCCCACCCGCATTACCGGCCGTTGCAAGCCGAGTTGAGCTGGTTCTTCGACTATTCCAACCGATTTTTCTTTGCCGACCAGACGGCCGCGACCGACGACGCGATCGAGCGCTTACGCCGACTCTGCGGCCAGTGTCGAGATATCGAACGGGGCGCCCGATGAATTTGGCTGTCGAACAGGTCTGGCCGCTGGCCGGTTTAGTACTATGCGCGTTGCCGCTGTGGCGTTTGGGCATGCGTGCCGGCGAACATCCGGCGCTGGACTTGCTGCCGGCCGATCCGTTCTCGAATGTGGTGGACGCGCTGCTCCGTCTGCTCGGCGCGTTGACGATCGCGGCGCTGGTGTTGGGTTTGGCTGGGCCGTATCGCAAGGAGCAGCAGGTGGAGCGCATCGGCCACGGCGCCCACATCGTGTTGTTGCTGGATCGCAGCAATAGCATGGACAACACGTTCGCCGGTAAGGCACCCGACGTCGGGCATCTCAACGGGGGGAGCGGCGAAGAATCGAAGGCGGCGGCGGCCCGCCGATTGCTGACCCAGTTTGTCGATCATCGCGATCACGATTTGATCGGCGTCGCGGCCTACAGTACTTCGCCGTTGTTCGTGATGCCGTTGACCGAAAACAAGCCGGCGGTGCGGGCGGCGATCGCCGCGACGGCCCAGCCGGCGCTGGCCTATACCAACGTCAGCAAGGGCCTTGCCTTGGCGTTATCGTATTTCGACGACCGACCGGTATCGGGTTCGCGTATCGTTTTGTTGGTCTCCGACGGAGCGGCGGTGATAGACCCGGACAGCGAGGCCAAATTGCGCCAGTTGTTCAAGCAGCGTCAAGTGCGCTTGTACTGGGTATTTTTGCGCACCGCGAACAGTCCGGGTTTGTTCGAGATGCCGACCGATCCGCGCGACGATAACGCTCAAGCCATGCCCGAACGCTATTTACATTTATTTTTTTCCAGTCTGAATATTCCCTATCAAGCTTACGAAGCCGAAAATCCCGGTGCGATGCGTCAGGCGATAGACGATATCAATCGTTTGGAGCATCGCCCCTTGCACTATTTCGAACGGATTCCCAAGCAGGATTTAACGCCGCTGTGCTACCGAGTCGGCGCCGGGCTAGCGGCTTTGCTGATAGGCGCCAAACTTTGCGAGGTCAAATACTGATGCGCGGTCTCACACACGGTTTGCTGTGGGCGGGCTTGCTGACCGCACTGTTGGTCGGTTTGGTACAAGGAGCCCGTCTCTATCGGCTGGCCGGCCAAAACCAATTGATCGAGCAATTGCTGGCCGGTCGCGACGTAGAGGTCGAAGATCTGGCGGACGCGCCGCCGTCTCTACGGATGGCGAGAGCGGTGTATTTGCGCAAGGCCGGCCGCTACGACGATGCCTTGGCAACCTTGAACGTATTGCTGCGGCAGGCCCCGCCGGCCTTGCAGGCACAGGCGCGTTACAATCTGGGGAATTTGTATATGGCGCAGGCGCAGGAAAAGCTACACGCCGGCAATATCAACGATGCGACGCCGTTGGTCGGCTTGGCTAAGCAAGCCTATCGCGACGCACTGATCGCCGAGCCGGGCTACTGGGATGCCAAGTACAATCTGGAAGTGGCGATGCGGCTGTTGCCGGAAATGGATAGGGTCAATAGCGGTCACGAACCGGACGACGGTCGGGAAAAGACCCAGCTGTGGACCACGCTGCCCGGATTTCCGCGCGGTTTGCCATGAGCAGTGCCCAACGCGCACGCCGGGGTCTCGGCGCCGGCCGTCTCATTATGCATCGTTGAATCGCCATGCCCGGACCGAATTTTAGAGACTACCGCTGGTGGCTGTTAGTGCTGGCGCTATTGATGACCGTGCTGGCCGCGACGGGCCCGACTCGACAACGGCAGCGTCCGCTATACCAGTTGATCTTCGTCGTGGATATTACCCGCAGCATGAATACCGAGGATTATGTGTGGGAAGGGCGAACCGTCAGCCGGCTGGACTTTGTCAAACACAGTCTGCGCGGGCAACTAATGGCGTTGCCGTGCCAATCGCGCGTCGGTTTGGGGATATTCACCGAACGCCGATCGGCGCTGTTGTTCGAGCCCATCGAAGTCTGCTCCGGCTTCAACGAAATCGACGCGGCGTTGGCGGCATTGGATTGGCGGATGGCGTGGGCCGCCGATAGTCGGATCGCCGCCGGCCTGGCTAGGACTTTGGAAGATTTCAAAACACGCGAGGAAACCTTGGTGTTCTTGACCGACGGCCAGGAGGCGCCTCCGCCCAACGCGCGCTACCAGCCCGATCTCGGCGGGTTTCGCGGTCAAGTGCAAGGCGTGATTATCGGCGTCGGCGGCGATAACCCCGCGCCGATCCCCAAATTCGATGCCAACGGCCAGCGCCTGGGTTTTTACAAACCCGAAGATGTCCCGCATCGCTCGACCTTCGGCGAATCCGATCTTAACCCGGAAAAAATTCAAGGCTATGACGCTCGCAATGCGCCGTTCGGTAGCCAAGCGGTGATCGGCGACGAGCATTTGAGCCGCCTCCACGAAGATTATCTGAGACGCTTGGCCGCCGAGGCTGGATTGAGCTATCAACGTCTGACCGATCCCGGTAGTTTGCGGCTGGCCTTGCAACAAGCGGCATTCGCCAAATCCGGTGTCGTTTCCGAAGATGTTGCCTGGCAATACGCCGGTCTGGCGCTGTTGGCGCTGGTGGGCGTTTTCGTAAAATAGGTCGGGTAAATATCGGTGACCCAAGCAAAAACTGCCTTGTCGTCGAATTGTGCAGAATTGGGATTGTATCGTTTCCCGATCACGGCGAGGACGCCGAAGAGTTGAGTTCGCTGGCTGACGGGGTAAGGTATGCCGTCAAGAAATCCGGTAAGACCGCCTTTGCCTTTTATGCGCCGGACACGGCGCACCCGTCGTACCAGCGACTTAGTTCGGCGGCGGCAGAACGTAGCGAAATGTTAGATTAATCCTGGGATCGGCGACTTCCGGTGCCGGCGGGACGCTGTGCCGCCAATCGTGTTGAAAGGATGGTCGCATCGTCAGTAGCGTGCCTGCGTTTAGTCGGGTGCTGCCTTGTTCCCCGCTTCGCTTGTGGCGGTAGGCGAAGGTACGGGGGCGCCCAAACTCAGCGAAGCGATCAACGGTTCGTCTCCCATTTCGCGTTCGTTGTCCGAATGCCAGCCGACGTAGTCGTTGCCGTCGCGGTAGAGATTCACCAGTACCGCGTTGAATTTCGCGTTCAAACGGCACTCGATAGCGGCTCTTAGTTCGGACAACAACGGGGTCCAGGGCCGGGCGACCAGCAGATTGTTGCTGTAACTGTAACGAATGCCGGGGTCGGCATGCCAAGTTTGCTGTCTCGGCAGTTCGAACCAGCGTTCACCGACTTGGTAACGGTTGTTTGGCCAATCCTGTTCGTCGAGCAAGCGTTCGAGGAGTTGCCGACAGTCGGCTTGGTTGTAAAATCCCTCGATTAACTCAAGTTCGGGAACGGCGCTCATGCGGCGTTGGTGTCTCCGGCGCGCGCGTTCGCTTGATGGATATGGGCGGCCAACGCGCTATCCATCGTCGCGACATGTAATTTGAACCATTGCGGCAGCCTGTCTTTGACGAAGGCGCGCCCGAACGGGATCAGGCCTTTGTCGATGCGCGACTGAAATTGTTTGAATTCGGCCAAAACACGCTGGTGTTCGCCTTTGTGTTCGGTTTCCGCCGGGAAGGCGAAGGTTTGCATCAATTGGTTTTCCAGCTCGAAGTGCTGTTCGGTGTGATGATAGAGTTCGCGGAACAGGGCGGGAAATTCGCTATTGTCCGCGCTATCCAACTGATTTACCAACGCGATGAAGGATTGATGGTCGTGATCGATCGCGTCGTATCCGACCGGGGCCGTTTCGGCCGCCGAAAGTAAGGTCATGTCGTCCACCCAAACGATAGTTGATGTTTACGCAACGGATTTCTTATCGAGACTTTCAAGCAGATTTTATGCCCGACACATGAGGTGTCCGTCGGCGTGACCTGACCAAGGGGTGGCAGCGGCGCTGGGCGCCAAACTGCCACATCAAGGTCGATCAATATTAGCCTTTGCCGGGTAACATACCGACCGTGCCGGGTTTGATACGTTTACAACTGACGACAATGTCTTCCTGGTGACAGCGTTTTAAATCGGCTTGGTTTCCGCAACTGTCGCAAACGGTGTTACCCGCGGTTTTGATTTCTTCGACGTGCCAACCGTAACCTTGGGTTTGGCAGAACTTCTTGCTGAAGCGTTCGATGTTATAGGGTTTGGCCGCGGCGTCGCGCGCCTTGGGTTCGGCGTCGCAATGCGCCGGTGCCAGACTATTGGCCATCAGGTCGCGATAAATATATTCGGTGGCTTGCAGCGGTGTGTTGATCAACATGGTCAGCAGCAAACTCAACATAAACGGAAATTTGCGCATGTTCAGTCCTCCCGGTTGGCGATGACGCGGATATTCATTAAACGGTGTTCCTCGTTGATTTGGTCCTTGATGGGGGCGAATTTTTCGTTTTCGTTCAGCTTGACCGCCAATATCGCGCCGACGACCACGACGACCGTCACGACAACATACAGTACGAAATGATCTTTCTCTTGGTGTACTTCACTCATGGTTTACCTCTTATTTTCGGCGATGGCCGAAGTCGGGTCTAGTAAGAATGGAAGCCGGTGTTGTCGGCCAACTTCGGCCGGGAACTCGATTTCCGGTTTCGCTACCGGCGGACGCCGGACAAGAGGAATAGGCCGGATGGTTGGTGGATCTGTGCCGGAAGGTCGGGCGCGGCCGAGGGCAAGAGCCGCGCGCAACCAACAATTCAAAAACCGCGTGATCGGCGTCCGTTATTGGTAGCGAATCGAAACAATATAACAAGCGGCCGGGCTTGTCAAACAAATATCGTTTCAATATTAATAATGGGCGTCGTCGCTTCGGGGCGTGCGATCCAAGGACGAAGAATAGGCCGCTGATTCAGGACGACCAAGGGGCCTGCGACCGGCCGGTCAACGGCTGGTGGTTAGCCGAATCATGTTTTGGGCCGTGAGTGTAAACCGCGATCACTCCGGGGTGGCTTTGCGGTCCAGATAACTGTCCTTGAGTTTGACGTAGTGCGACGCGGAGTAGGCCAAAAAGATCTTCTCGTCGTCGGTTAGCGCGCGAGCGGCCTTGGCGGGTACGCCGATGTACAGATATCCGCCTTCCAATTTTTTACCCGGCGGCACTAGCGCGCCGGCACCCAGCATGCTGTAGTCGCCGAGCACCGCCCCGTCCATGATGATGGCGCCAATGCCGATCAGGCAATAATTGCCTATCGTGCAACCGTGAATAACGGCGCGATGACCGATCGTGACGGACTCGCCTATCCTTAGGGGATAGCCGCTCGGCGAATAGTCGCCAGCGTGCGACACGTGCAAGATGGAGCCGTCTTGAACATTGCTGGCATTGCCGATGCAAATTTTCTCCACATCGCCGCGCAAGACCGCGGTTGGCCAGACCGAAACGTCGTCGCCCAATTCTACGCTACCGATGACGACGGCGGTTTCGTCGATCAGGACACGCTCGCCGAGCTTGGGTTTGTTGGATTGATAGGTTCTGATTGTCACGTGAACTCCTGTTCTTTGCCATAATTGCCAAAATGTTACGCAATTGCACGATGCCGCGCCAGTACTGAAAGGAAGCTTGGTGGGCGTGGAACTTTATTTTCAAAAGTGGCGGCATGGTCGATGACGTCGGAGCGGACTTTATAGGGAACCGAAAATGGCGAAATGTAGCGCGTGTTCCGCGCCGTTGGCGGCGAATAGTCAGATTTGCCGGTATTGCGGCGTGCGCAATGATATCGATCTATTGGGCAAGTATGATTTCAGCCCGATTGGGACTCAGACCTCGAGAATTTGTCCGGTGTGCGACACCCCGTTGCAAACCGTGGCACTGGAAGGCGAACAGGTTTTGCAACTCGAACGCTGCGGGACTTGTTATGGCTTGTTTTTCGATCCGGGGGAAATCGAAACTTTGTTGGCGCGGACGGCCGGATCGACATTGGCTGTCGATCGGGCTTGGTTGGACGGCATTAACCGCGAGCGCTATTCGGCGGACGCGCGCGTCCGTTACTTAAAATGTCCGGTATGCCGAGTGTTGATGAACCGGGCACTGTACGGTTATCGTAGTGGCGTCGTAGTGGATCGTTGCGCGAGTCACGGCGTATGGCTGGACGGCGGTCAAATCAGTCATTTGCTGGAGTGGCAGCGGGCGGGAGGTCGAATGTTGGCGAACAAGCGTCCGGTGGCCAAGCGGCAATCCGCCGCCAATGCTAAATCGGCAACACTTTCTACCATGAAAGCGGCGCATGACGGCGACTCACGCGATTGGTTAGCGGTCGCCGAATTGTTGGCGAATTTGTTGTCTTAAGCGGCCGACGGTGTGGCCGGAGCGGGATTCCAGTATGGATCCGCTTTCAAATGAATCGCCAGCTGTGCTTGCAGGCGGGCATAAATCTCGGGAAATTCCGACGCTACATCCCGATAGGCATCGGTTTCCAAATCGTAGAGTTGGTACACCGGGCCACGGTGGGTCGCGATGCAAATCAATTTCCAGCGCTCGTCTTGTATCGAACGGCTCTTCGCTTGGATCACGGTTGGATAATACTTGGCGTTGATGACCAATGTGCCGGCTTGCTGGTCGGGGATGTCCAACAATTCGACGATGTTGGGGTAAAGGATTTGCTCGGGATGCAGGCCCGGCACCTTGCCGAGCCAAATTCCGGTTTCCTGATAGGCGTATAGATTGGGCGATCGGTTTTCAAGAATGTAGGGCATCAGGTTGGTGCCCGGCAAATGTTCCGGAACGTCCAGCTTTAACCAGCCAAGCAATGTCGGCATCACATCCACGGCGCGGCAAACCGGCTCGAACTTGACGCCTTTCGGCATGCCGGGGCCTTTCATGACCAGCGGGATGCGGCCGCTTGGATCCTTGCCTAACAGCGTGTTGCCTTGCCCCCAACAGCCGGTCTCGAAAAAATCGGCGCCGTGGTCGCTGTAAATCACAATCAGCGTGTTTTCGGACAAACCCGATTGTTCGATAAAATCAACGATTTTGCCGACCTCGTCGTCGAATTGTCTGACGCAGCTGTCGTAGAGATTGATGATCTGCGGTACGTCGAAATAATCCGATCCTCTCTGCTGTTTATCGACGATTTCGCAAGGCGTGGCGAGTTTGGTCATGATGAATTTCGACTCGCCTCGGTAATTCTCAGGTGTGAATAACTTGTAATAGGGGTAATCGCAGGTAAACGGAACGTGCGTGGTCGAGGTAAACAGATTCAGAAAAAACGGGCGTCCCTCTCGCGCCGCCGACGCAATAAATTGGCGGCATTCCCGGCCCAGCTTACCGGTCAGCGGCATACCGGCCAGAAAATACAACTCTGGCAGGTACTTTTTCCCAGTGAATTGTTGGTAAACAACGATAAAAAACCGCGAATGACGGACGGTCCTTGTCTGAACAACAACTTGAGATTCCACTGATCTTCGGGCAACGATACGGTTTCGAATCCGAAGTCTATTTTCCCGAAGTCCGCGCCGGCCCAGTCGGAAACCGCTAGGGTCGAATAGCCTTGGGCTTTTAAGCACTGCACTAAACTTGGATGAGGTAGCCGGCATTCCTCCGCGGACGGGTAGTTGTCGCGAATGCCATGTTGGTAGGGCCATAAACCCGAAAACAACGACGCGACACTGGGCGCCGTTCTAGCCACCGGGGTTATACAGTTTCCAAGTAACACGCCGTCGGCGCACAACTTGTCGATATTCGGTGTCAGATTTCTGCGATAGCGATAAGCGCCAAGGCGGTCGCAACGCAAGGTGTCGGCACCGATCATGACAATGTTCGGGAAGGACGGCGATTTTGGTTTGGATTCGAGCGGCGCGGGCTCCTTGACCCGAATACTGATCGCTAACCAACCGTATATAAGGTTGATCGCGAAAATATAAACGGTTTCCGGAAGAGCCGCTGAAAACAAGCTCAAGCCTGATATTGTCACCCAAACGAAGATGCCAGCGAATTTGATTGATTTCAATATTGCAGGCGTCAATGCGTCGTGCAGTCCATATAGCCTGGAAAAACGATACTGAAACGATAATTGAATCGCGCCTGGAGAAAATAATAATTGGTAACAAAAGAAATATCCAATCACAAGAGCACTCGAGCATAAGCCGAAAAAAATGCTGTAGAGGTTTTGAATTCGATATTCAATAGTAGAGCGCAACTTTGCCAGAATATAGGACCCGGCAACGCCGTCAATAGAAATATCACGTAACACCAAAGGGCTAAGCGAAGACCGGCATAAACCATGTGCCAGCGAAATTTCCGTTCAACTTCCTCCGGAATTCCAGGGCCGGTTCGCGAATAGTTGTGCCAGGTTTGGCTGATTAAAGCGACCATGCCAAATAACGAGGAAAGGCAAGCGGAGTAGAGGAGCTGGGCGACAGTTTCCATTAAAATGCGCTACGGCCGAGTTAAATTTAGTAAGCGGGGATTCGTTTATGTTTCTTAAGCCCCGAATTGGTCGCGGATATTTGCGCCAGCTCCTCCAGAGCGAATTTTTTGATTAGCACGGCAATGAAAACTAAATGATAAAGTAAATCCCAATACGACAAGCCTAAAAATAAAGTTCCGATCATATAGCAGATCAGAGATGCCCTAAGCATCAGACAGTAATATCCGACCCATTCCAGTTCCGGGATGCCTTTGGTTTTTCGCATGAGCAGCGTTAGGTTGACTAACGAGCCAGCCAACAGCGAGAACCACAAGCCAAACGCCACAAAACCGTGCTCGGCTAGGATTTCCACGTAAGAACTGTGCCAATCGCGTAAGGTCACGAACTTCCACCCTTCAAAACCGCAACCGGTAAACGGATGACTTACCGCATAATTCCAGCCGTCGGTCCAGGCAACGATGCGGCCCATGGCCGATTGATCTTCTTCATAGCTTTCCATGGTATGCATGCGTCCGAACCATTCATCCGGTAAATAATCCTTAACGAAAAATACCCCGACGAAAACCAGTGGAATCGTTAAATATTTCCGTCCTGAGTTTGAAATCAAGATGAACGTCAATGCAATCATTGTCAACAACGCGCCGCGAGACCAAGAGGATAAAGCGGCCGCGTAAATAACCGGTACCGAAAATAAAGTAACTCTCTTCAATAATTCATTTTTGAGTTCGCGTCGAAAGATTAATAATAATGGAATAACCATTAGCATTGCTATCGCGAATTGATTGTTGTCTTCGAATTGAGTACCTGGTGGACCGTAAACTCGATGAGAAAACCCTTTGGCTATAGCGAATATTCCTCCTTTGACGGCTACAATGCCAATAGAAATACCAATAGTCGATATCAGGTAGTACAATTTAGTTCTTGTGTTGATTAGAGTCAGTGTAAAGTAAAACGGTATATATATTTTGGTGACAAACCAGAAGCGGGACCAAGCAATATCTTGAAGCGGCGACTGAGTCGTCGTAAACATGAAATACACCCATAATAAGAAGAAGACGGTGACTCTCCAGTCTTTGGGTATCGGTTGCTTATCTTTGGTGGTAAATGTACTGATTACGACAACCAAAAATAAAATCATGTAAACCGGTAAGGTGCGCACGAAGCCCCAAGCATAGGCATGAGGATTCATGTAACTGAAAATCGCCAGTGACAAAACGCCCCACCAAGGCCGTTTGATAGCGGCTACAATGCAGCCTGAAAGAAAGATAAGTACAACGATGTCGCGCACGTGAGGCCTGTGTGTTGATTAGATCCTATAGTCTGGGTTTTCTTTCCATCGACTAAAGTAACCGCATATTTGCCCAAGTGCATGTGTGAAATTCATGCATTTCCTTAATTCAAGTTTTTGGTTCTTTAATGCCAAAGTTAGCCACAAAAAAATAATTTTAATGCCTGACTAAATAGAAATAGAGGAACTCCAAAAAAATTGCGTTTATATTTAATTCCGCAATTATAGGCGCTTCTAAAGCCGGAGCTAAAATGTAATTTTAGGAAGTAGCTAGGCTTCAACCGCCAAGGTTCGACGGAATGTAGAACCGTCATATCTGGGCGGTAGCGGATTTTCATAGCGGAATTCAGAAGGAGGCCGAACATCATAACATCTTCACCGCCACCGATTGCTTTTCCCTGCCTGTCGTAACGCTTGTCGAACCGTAGATCTGGATTTTCGCGGAATATTTTCATGTCGTATGCGATATTCGCAGTCCATAACGGTGTGTCCTTGCTTGTCACCCAAAACGGCGCTTCACCGTAATCAGTGGCGGCGAGAAAGCCAAGTAATTCGTCTCCGAGCCATTTTGGCCGTCGTTGACCAGTGAAGTCGACCACCACTTTCCCTCCGGCAACTTGAGCACCTTCGTTGCAGATGGCGTCGGTAGCAGCGTATAGCAGTCCGGGTAATGGAATTTCATCATCGTCGATAAATACCATTATGTCAGAACTCATCGCTTCAATTAAACAGCGGTTGCGGGCCGCGACGATGCCTTGTTCGGTTTCGGTAACCCATCGAAGCGTAGCTCCTGGGTTTGTCGACAATTCGGCTAGTTCAAGTTCGGTGTGGTCGGTACTGTTGTTGTTAACGACTAAAATTTCGTAAGGGATAGGGCATTCTTGCTCCCGAATAGCATCCACTAATTTTCGAAGCCGATCGGCCCGATTGTAGCTGCACATGGCATAAGTTAGTTTTAGTTTTGGATCCATTTGTTCGACATAGCGAAAATGATTTAAGGAAGCTCGTAACGGATATCTTTTGGGTCTTTAGCAACTCCGGTAGAGAGTGTAGACAAAAAATATTTTTATCGCCATGAAACTAAAAGATGATCCGGCGGTTGACCGCCTACCTGGACGCGATGGGCTTTAAAATCAATGGGTTGTTAATTGGTTGCCGATGCCACTGACGCTGGTTCATTTGCAGAAATGCAGAAGGAAAATCACTCGGACTTTACTAATCCGAGTCGATCTAGGAGCCTGTCGGAATAATAACGCATCACTTTCGGCCAAGAGACATCATTATCGGCAAAAGACAGTTTTCGCGCTAAAATCTTGTCATCGTCGCCGGAAAAAATGGTAATTCTCCGAATTAACAGCGGATTTGGCTCTAAATGTAGCCATCCTGGCTGAGTAGTACACGCCAAGTTGTATCCCGCCTCCCTCGCGGCGATCAGCGAATCAGTGTTATAACGGCCGAAAGGGTAGGCTAGGCTGGTGACCGAGCTATTTGTCAAAGTTTCTAACAGTTTCTTCGAGTGAATAAGTTCGTCGATTTGCGCGTTTAGGTGGAGGCTTGGTAGTTCTCTATGGCTGCAGGTGTGAGAGCCGATTTCCATGTGGTTGCGATGCATATCCAGAATTTGTTCGTGCGATAGCAAGTCGTTTTGAGGCGATCGGAAAGGTAGCCAGTTTGCGCTGTTGGAGATGTGTTTTGTCGCTATAAACCAAGTCGCCTTCATTTGGTTTTCTAACAAAGGTAAATATGCTCCTAAGTAATTATCGAGATAGCCGTCGTCAAATGTTAGGATGACTGTCTTTTCTGGAAGCGATTTTATATCGAGTAAATCTCTAAATAACGCGGTATGCCAGCCATTTTTTTTAAAGTATTGTATGTGCTTTTTAAACAGGCGAGCCTGTAAGGAATACCGGGAGATAGGTGTCTCTTTCGGTGTTCCGTGATACATTAATACGATGGGGCTAGGATATCGGCTCATATTGATTAATATTTTATTGGTTTTCGATATTTAACATATTTTTAGTGATTAATATGTGAATGCTTGTGAAATATGCCGAAATTCTGCTGAGTTATCGTGCGCCGATGCTTCTAAAAAGTCTGCTAAAATTAATTGAATGCTTCATGTTTTTATATTGGCTCTTATGAAATTTTATTTTTGGATGTATAGGATTTTAATGATTTTGAGGTGTTATGTCTGATAATCCACTTGTATCAATAATTATGCCGTGCTTCAATGCGGCAAAGTATATTGAAAATACAATTACACGTTTATTCGAGCAAACCTATTCTTGTTTTGAGCTTATTGTGGTTGACGATGGTTCTCGCGACGAAAGTTTGGCAATTTTAAACCGTTTATCCGGCTACTATCCAGCGATATCGGTTGTGACGCAAGCTAACCAAGGGGCTGGTGCCGCGAGGAATGTGGGATTAAAGTTGGCTCGCGGTGAATTTGTGGCTTTTTTGGATGCTGATGATGGTTGGGATGCGGAGTTCTTATGTGTGATGGTAGCGGAGTTAGTCTCGAATCCCGATGTCGTGCTGGTTTACTGTGGTTGGCAAAATCTAGGGTTGCAGGACAAGTTTTGTCGACCTTATATTCCGGATGATTTTGAACGCAAGGAAAAGATTCTTGAGATTTTGGCTGCTTGTCCTTGGCCAATTCACGCTGCTTTGATTCGTAAGACTGTTATTGACCAAGTTGGGGGGTTTGATGAATCCTTGACGTCGTGTATGGATTATGATTTGTGGCTGCGCATAGCAATACCGGGGCTTATTCATCGGGTTGAGAAAGTATTGGCCTATTATTTTCACCATGACGGTGATCAGATTACTAAGAATCGGTTAAAAATCGCACTAAATCACTGGCATGTTCAGCAGAAGTTTTTGCGTGCTCATCCGGATGTTGTTAATAAGATTGGGAAAGAACGAGTGGCTGATGTTACTAAGGGGAGATTGTTGCGGCAAGCATATAAAAATTTTTGGGATCGAGATTTGATAACCGCGCAAACTTTGTTTAGGAAGTTGTTATTTTCCGGTTATTTTTGTATTGCCGATTTAAAGTACATGTTGCCCGCTTTACTGCCGTATGGTTTGTATCGCAATTTAATTGTTTTTTTTGATCGAGGCGATCAAAAATAATCGACTGGTACTTCTGCTGAATTGATTTTATGGTTTTTTATCATAATGGTGGATATTGAATTTTAGTTCTTATGCTGTTTTATATTTTTTAATTCGCAAAAGCCCTTTCCATTTCTCCGCTTCCGATTTTAGCGACTGGATAGGTAGCGCTAGGAACAAAAAAGTGTAAAAGGCGCTACCGGATGTTACTAAACAAAATAGCCGTAATTTTATCTCCAAATTGGGTTGGTATCGATCCAGGGCCCATGCAGTTACGGCTAGTTCGACAAATAATAAGCTATTTAAAATTATTGCGGGTTTCAATGCTGTCAGTAGGTTGTGTAATGAAACTCGAATTTTATTCATAGCTACTAATGTAGCGGTAAGGTGTATAAAAACAATGCCAGGTAACAATGCTAAAGATATTATGGTTAAATCGCCTTGTTTTGTTCCGTACCAACAGCCTGCGCTGATTGTAACCAGACTGACAAATTGAAGTATTATTTCAGCGCCGAGTGTATTTTGGGCTGCAAGAACGGCTCCAGATGGGTTTCCTATACATGCGAACATTCTGGATATTGAAATTATTTGGAGTGGAGCGGCGGCCGGCAACCATTTTTCGCCGAAAATGGTTATTATAAATTCTTCCGATGTCCAGAGTAGGCCTACATAAAATGGGAAGGTGTAAGTTGTGACTAAAGTTATGGTCCTTAGGAAGATATATTTACTTTTATCCAGGTTGTCTTGATAGGAGGATAATGCTCTGAAAACTGTATCGTATGCTGATGCGGCAATAAATGAAAATGGGTAGGCGCTTAGGCTTTCGCCTTTGTTAAAAAGTCCTACGCTATATGGGCCCAATGTTTTTCCAATTATAAAATTTGGAGCTTGATTGCGTAGATAAACTAAAATATCGTTTGCGGTAAACTTCGCCCCCATTATGCCGAGATTTTTGGCTATTTGGTAATCGTATTTAATGCGCAACGGGAGTCTTGCAAAATAAATTGTAAGGGGAATTATGGTTATAGCGCCGACCAGCCCGCCCCATATTAGGCTCCATACGCCGTGATTGTAATGAGCAAAAGTTATGCTGGCAATACCGGTTGCTAGTCCGCTTATTATTGCATTTGTGGTTATTATATTAAACTTCATGTCCCTAATTAATTTTGATCTAGGTACATTAAGGAATGGTCTGGTTAGGAAGCTCAAGGCGGATACGCGAATTAGATCCGTATAGATAGGATTGCGCATGTAATCGGCCAAGTACGGAGCAGAATAGTAGAATAACGCATAGATGACGCAGCAGATCAACAATTGGACTGTAAATACAACTTGAAAATGGGCGGCATGCACTTGCTTTGCTTGGATTAGGGCGCCGCCCATGCCTGCGCCTGATATGAATCCCGCCAGTCCCGTGAAGATTTGGATGGCAACTACCAGGCCAAAATCTTCCGGGGTTAATAATCTAGCGAGTATTACACCGAATAAGAACTGACTGGTTTGTTCGGCAAATTTCCCAATTACCACCCAAATGCTGTTTTTTCGGATTTGATCTTTTGGTTGAGTCATTTTAGGGTGTGCTTTTTATTGATTGCAGGTGTGGAAGTTGCTGATAATCGACTAACGGTGCGTATGCTATCAATCTATTCGATAGATCGTAGTAACAGTTTGGTGGGTATTCCCGAGGTTTAAATTAAACTTAATGTTGGAGAAAAAAATCGTCGGGTCTTTTTTGATTTTCCATTCTAGTGGCTTGCGATATAAGCCTAACGTCTTTAAGTCGGTCTATAAAATCATTTCTCGGCTGTTCTCGGATCATTCTGCTTGGTCGCGCGCTGGTGGGCGGAGAGGTCGCTCACATTGTTTGGTTATCGGCTTGATGAGCCAGTCAAGTGCATGAGATCGGGCTTTCCTCTTATCTAGTCCAACAGGTTCTCCTTGGATCGCGGATCGCTGCCACATTTTAGCCGAAGTTGAGGGGAGCGGGGGTAAGTGAATAACCAAGTACTTTACTAGGTAAATAAATTGGACTAGAATGGTCTCAATTATGAGGTTTGAATGTTGAAGCTTAGTAAGTTGACCGACTACGCAACCGTGATACTTAGCGTGATCGCGCGGGACCAATCCCGCGTACATGTGGCCTTAGAGCTGTCTAGGACCACGGGGATTGCGCTGCCCACGGTCAGTAAAATCTTGAAGATATTAACCAAGGCCGGCGTACTTGCTTCCGTTCGAGGTGCGAAAGGCGGCTATTCGTTGGCCAGGGAACCGGAACGGATTTCGGTGGCTACCGTCATCAGTGCCTTGGAGGGGCCGATCGCCTTGACCGAATGTACCGTTTCTCACAAAGGTTGCGATCAAGCCAGCGGTTGTCGGATTCAAGGCAGGTGGCACCTGCTGAACGACCGGATCGCTCAAGCGTTGGAGTCGGTTTCGTTAGCCGACATGATCGTTCCGTTCAAACCGCCCGAAGAAGTCACGATACCCGTGAGTCGTTTATTCCGTTAATTCAGCGAGAGTGCCCATGTCCGCAACCGCCCAAGAAATCGAACAACTGATCAGTCAGGAATACAAGCAAGGCTTCGTCACTGAATTGGAGGTCGACACCTTTCCGCCCGGTCTCGACGAAGACGTGATCCGCAGGCTGTCCAAGGTGAAGAACGAACCGGAATTCATGCTGGAATACCGTTTGAAAGCCTTTCGCCACTGGCAAACCATGCCGGCGCCGGATTGGGCTCAGCTCAAGATCGATCCTATCGATTATCAAGCCATCAGCTATTACTCGGCGCCAAAATCCAAAAAGGCCGGACCGAAGTCTCTGGACGAAGTTGACCCGGAATTGTTGGATACCTATAAAAAGCTCGGCATACCGCTCGACGAACAAGAACGTCTGGCCGGCATCGCAGTCGATGCCGTGTTTGACAGCGTATCGGTTGCAACCACGTTTAAAGGCAAGTTGAAAGACGCCGGCGTGATTTTCTGCCCGATTTCCGAAGCGTTGCAAGAACATCCGGACTTGGTTAAGCAATACCTCGGTACCGTGGTGCCGGTTGGCGACAACTTTTTCGCCGCGTTGAATTCAGCGGTATTCACCGACGGGTCTTTCGTTTACATTCCCAAAGGCGTGCGTTGTCCGATGGAGTTATCGACCTATTTCCGGATCAATGCCGCCAACACCGGCCAATTCGAAAGAACCTTGATCATCGCCGACGAAGGCTCGCATGTGTCGTATTTGGAAGGCTGCACCGCACCGATGCGCGACGAAAATCAGCTGCACGCGGCGGTCGTCGAATTGGTCGCGCTGGACAATGCACAAATCAAATATTCCACCGTGCAAAACTGGTATCCGGGCGACAAGGACGGCAAGGGCGGCATCTATAACTTCGTGACTAAGCGCGCCGAGTGTCGCGGTCACAATTCCAAAGTGTCCTGGACCCAAGTCGAAACCGGCTCGGCGATTACTTGGAAATATCCAAGCTGCGTGTTGCTGGGCGACGATTCGGTCGGCGAATTTTATTCGGTGGCTTTGACCAATAATCTGCAGCAAGCCGACACCGGCACCAAGATGATCCATATCGGTAAAAACACCCGCAGCACCATTGTGTCCAAGGGTATTTCCGCCGGTCGGGCACAAAACACCTATCGCGGTTTGGTCAAGGTTGCCAAGTCCGCCGAAAATGCCCGCAATCACACCCAGTGCGACTCGTTGCTGGTCGGCGACCGCTGCGGCGCCCATACCTTTCCTTACGTGGAGGTAAAGCAGCCGACCGCGCAGGTCGAGCATGAAGCTACGACATCCAAAATCAGCGAAGATCAATTGTTCTTCTGTCAGCAGCGCGGTTTGTCCGCCGAAGATGCGGTATCGATGATTGTGAATGGGTTTTGTAAGGAAGTGTTCAAGGAATTGCCGATGGAGTTTGCGGTTGAGGCACAGGCTTTGTTAGGGATTAGTTTGGAAGGGGCGGTTGGTTGATGGCGGAATTGAATACCGACTACTTCGCTCGTTGCATTGCCACTTTGGAACGTGCGCAAGGGTATCTGAGCGAGCGCACCGACGACGAAGCGATGTACGACATTTATCGCGCCGCGTGCGTCAAGGAATTCGAGATTATTCTGGAGCAGTCGGGTAAGTTGCTGAAAAAATGTTTGAAACCCTATTTCGCATCGCCCAAGCAAGTTGACGCGTTAACGTTCAAGGATGTATTTCGCCATGCGGCCAAGCATGGCTTGATTTCGGTGGAGGCTGTCGAACGTTGGTTGCAATATCGGGATAACCGTAACGATACCGCCCACGATTACGGCGAAGGTTTTGCGGAGGAAACCTTGAATCTTTTGCCGCAATTTATTTTCGATGCCAAACAGCTTAACGACGTTATCGCTAAACGGGCATGAATTCGAGCGGATTATTGTTGCGGGAGCAGGATAAGCGCTGCTTATTGCAGTTATTGACCGAGTATCTCCCTGGCGTCAGCGCCTGGGCCTATGGTTCGCGGGTTAATGGCGATGCGCACGACGCCAGCGATTTGGATATTGTTTTGCGTGCGCCTGATTTGAGCAAAATTCCGCTGGAGAAGTTGGAAAGTTTTTTGGAAGCGGTTAGGGAATCGAATATTCCAATTTTGATTGAGGCGCGCGATTGGGCGAGATTGCCGGAGTCGTTTCATCGGGAGATTTTGCGGAATTATGTGGTGTTGGGGGAGTGAGTTTCGGTTTTCGTAGGTTGGGTTTACCCTTAGGGCATAAAAGGCGACAGCCGTAACCCAACACGTCGGCTTTTGTTTTTTAAGGTGTCGCTGTCGCGACGGGTTTTGTTTTAAGTCGGGTTTCGGCCCGACAGCCGAGGTACTTTCGCTACGAAAACCATCCCTGGTTTTCGCCCTGCGGGCCAGCCTATCGGCTGTTCAAATTCGTTCCAGACGAATTTGTGTTTGTCCAAAGAAAAGTACCCAAAAGAAAGGACACTCCATGCCGCTTGGCTCACTCGGCACATCCATGTGCCTCGCCCTGCGGGTGCTCGGCGCGGCAACAGGGGGATAAAACCCGTCGCGGGATTGAAAGTGGATGGATATTTTGAGGGTGGCGAGAATTTGTAGGATATGCCGACGATAGGAGCCGCATCGTTTGATCGACGCGTATCATTTTGAATGTACATCACATCAACCAGGTTAGGCAAACGTGAAAGTAATTTGTTTTTTTTCAATGTTTTTGTTGTTTATGCCAGTCGCATATGCAAAACCATGGGACATAACTGAAGAGATGCTTCAGGAGATGGTACAAGTTATGCCGGTGTTCGAAGAGCGGATGGCGGGCCAAATGGGTTGTCCAAGTCAATCTAAGGGTACTAGGATAGAAAATCAAAAAGGGTTTAACTTCGAAGTTACCTTTTTAGACGATACTTGTACCAATGACTTATTTTTTAGTCGTGAGGCAATAATTGATAAATTCAAACTGTTACTTCAGTGGCGAGAGATGGCATCGTGGTTTCAGCGAGGATTCTTTTTTAACTATATATATAAAGATAAGAATAATAAAATACTCGCTGAAATGAAAGTGGATAGGGAGGCTCTTTTCGGAAAGCCAATTTCTATTTTTCATGAAGAAGAAAGTGGGCCACAATTTATTATTGATGTAGGTGATCAAAGAATTAGCCTAAATTCATTCGGATTGCCAATTACTGATTTGATTGTTCCTGGAAAGCCTGTAAGCGAGAAATATTGCGATATTGAGTTCAAGCAGGAGCGAAGTTTTTTTGTGAGTGATAACGTGTCATTGGTTTTTTCTGTAATTCAACTTTCAGAGAATTGGCCGGTTGAAGATCAGTTGCGTTGCATGAATGTTGGTGACTTTGATTTGATATTTTCAGGTAAAAATTTTAAAGACTTTAGGGTTCTAAAGGCGCCGGCAGATAAATTTGTCTCGGATGACATGAATTTAGTTTTTAAGGTTGTTGACAAGACAAAAGCAAATAATGAGGTAATTTGGGTTGCTTTTTCAAGGCTTTTAGGGAATCGAAAGGCTGTGTATTTTGGATTTGGTGGTCCAGCAAACGAAAGTACGGAACAATTGATAAAAAGCATTATGGACTCCGTACGCATTAATAATATTGACGATAAAGCTAATTAGATATGTAAGGTGGGTGCGATTTATCCAGAAAAGAATGTACTGAGTGAATACGAAGCGCATCGCTCCGAACGATGCACCTCATGTTGTTCGGCACATCCTATGAAGGGTTGTCTGATTTGCAGCCATTAAGGAATGGTAAATCGGTCAATTCTGGAGATGGTTTTCGTCCCTTATGCCGCGCCGAGCACCCGAGGGTTTGAGCGGATTTGCCAGTAGGGGCGATGCAGGGATGCATCGCGTTTTACGTAAGGGCTGGGAAGTCCCTTCGGAAAACCCCGCTCAAACCTGAGGAGCGCAGGGAACAAGCGGCATCCGGGTGTCGTTTCTTTTGGACACTTTTCTTTGGATAAGCAAAGAAAAGTATCTCGGTTGTCGGTCCGACAAATCGGCAGGATAGCCGATTTGCATGCGGAGCACCCGCAGGGCGAAACACATGGATGTGTTTCGTGAAACCGACTTTAAAACACCGTCGCGATAGCGACACAAAAACAAAGATTTAATGCTGGGTTTCACTTCGTTTTACCCAGTCTACATTTTAAAAACTTAGGTGACTAAACGTATGCTCAGCATCAAAAATCTCCATGTCAGCATCAACGACAAACCTATCTTAAAAGGCCTGACCTTGGACATAAACCCAGGCGAAGTCCATGCCGTCATGGGCCCCAACGGCGCCGGCAAGAGTACCTTGTCGCACGTGCTGTCCGGCAAGCCGGGTTATGAAGTGACCGCCGGCAGCGTGACCTATAACGGCAAGGATTTACTGGACATGGCGCCGGAAGTCCGTGCTCGCGAAGGGGTGTTTCTGGCCTTCCAATATCCGGTCGAGATTCCCGGCGTCAGCAATATTTATCTGCTCAAAGCGGCGCTGAACGCGATGCGCAGGCATCGCGGCTTGCCGGAGGTCGATGCGATGGACTTTCTGACTTTGGTGAAAGGTAAGGTCAAATTGCTGCAGATGGACGAGAAGTTCTTGTATCGTGCGGTCAACGAAGGCTTTTCAGGCGGCGAGAAGAAACGTAACGAAATTCTGCAGGCGGCGATCCTGGAGCCGAATTTGTGCATCCTCGATGAAACCGATTCCGGTTTGGACATCGACGCATTGCGCATCGTCTCCGAAGGCGTCAATTCCTTGCGTAACGCCGAACGCTCCTTCCTGATGATTACGCACTACCAACGCTTGCTCGATTACGTTAAACCTGACGTGGTGCATGTATTGGCAGACGGCAAGATCGTTAAATCCGGAGGACCGGAGCTGGCGCTGGAATTGGAAGAAAAAGGCTATAGCTGGCTGGAAGGGCAGGCGGCATGATGAGCAAAACAACCCACGATCCGTATTTGACGGCCTATCCGGCCTTGGCCGATAGTTTGCCCGGTCGGGAGCTACCGTGGTTGCAAACGCTTCGCGGCGAAGCTTTGCAAGCGTTCGGCGAACGCGGTTTTCCCGGTCACCGCGAGGAAGAATGGCGCTATACCGACCTGTCGGCGTTGAGCAAAACCGTGTTCGCGCCGACAACCGGCCAAGTGATCGACGTCGCATGGTTGAATCAATATCGGCTGGATGACGCTATCAGCGTGGTCTTGGTTAACGGCCGCTTCGCGGCGGACCTGTCGCGCATCGACGCCGATGCCGGCGCGGTGACCGTGTCCAGTCTCAAGGATTTGTTGACCGAAACCCCAGCGGTGTTGGAAGGGAGATTGGGTCAGGCGGTGACGACGGCCGAGCACAGCTTGGTGGCGTTCAATAACGCCTGGTTCGGCGATGGCGTCGTGATTGAAGTCGCGGCGAAGCAGACGCTCGACAAACCGGTGCAGATTCTGCACGTCGTGACCGAAACCAATGCGCTGGCGGCGACGCGCAACCTGTTCATCGTTAACGACCAAGCGGACGCCGTTTTTATCGAAACCTATGTCGGCAGCGTAGACAGTTATTTCAGTGCCTCGGTCAACGAGTGTCTGCTGGGGCGCAACGCCGGCTTGACGCTGTACAAGGTGCAACTGGAAGCCGAAAAAGCCCGGCATTTTGGCGGTACTTACGTCAAACAAGCGCCGGACAGCCGCTTTGTTCACCACAACTTTGCGCTCGGTAGCCTGTTGGCGCGGAGCGACATTCACAGCGATTTGGACAAAGCCTCGGAATGCACTTTAAATGGCTTGTTCGTCGCCAGCGGCCGCCAGCATCTGGACAACCATACCCGCATCAACCATTTGCAGCCGCACGGCATCAGCCGCGAATATTACAAAGGCGTGCTGGATAACCGGGCGCGCGGCGTGTTTCAGGGCCGGGTGATTGTCGCCGAAGGCGCGCAACACACCGATTCGGAGATGAATAATCGCAATCTGCTGTTATCCGCGGATGCAGAGGTGGATACCAAACCGCAATTGGAGATTTACAACGACGACGTCAAGTGTTCGCACGGCGTGACGGTCGGCCAGTTGGAAGAAAAGTCGGTGTTCTATTTGCAATCGCGCGGTGTCGATGAAGCGACCGCGCGGAATATTTTGACCTTTGCGTTTGCCAACGAGATGGTCGATAAGGTCGAAAATGCCGAGTTGAAAGGTTTGTTGCTGAAAGAATTGTTACAGCGGTTTCCGGCGATCAGTTTGTAAAATAGCCGCGACCGATACCCGAAGCGCCGGTAACGCCACCAAGTCGATGCTATCGGCGGTTGTCAGCACGGATTGATTCAGATAGTCGCCGTCTTGCGGTTGCCGATACACTTCCAGGCACTGGTCGATCAGATTGACGATCCAGTATTCGCTAATACCGTGGGTGGCATACAGGCGCAGTTTTTGGGTGCGGTCGAAGCGCAAAGTGCTGTCGGAGACTTCGATCAGCAAGAGCACGTCGGCGGCGTTGGGATGGCGGGTGGTGTAGTCGTCGGTATCGGGTTTAACCAGAACCAGATCGGGTTCCGGTTCGGACAAGTCTCCGAGTTGGACTGGGCCTTGTACGCGAACTGTAACACCCTGGTTCCATAAGTGGGCAAAAATGCGATTTAAACGATCAACATGTCCTGCATGGTTAAATCCTATCGGTGACATGGTGAGAATTTCTCCTTCAATCAGTTCCAGTCGGCTTTCGGGCGGAAAAATGCCGGCTTCGCCCATGCGATGCCATTCGGCGATGTCGGTTAGGTGTTTTTGCGGAAAAACGGCGACCATAGTTTTATCCCATTTAGCGAATCGATCGGCTCGATTCTAGTGTGTAGTAATAACGAAATCAATTAAACCAAACAGTTAGCGATGAGCATATTTCCAGTAGAACAAGTCCGCGCCGATTTTCCTATCCTCGGCGAGAAAATTCGCAACAAGCCCTTGGTTTATCTGGACAACGCCGCCAGTTGCCAAAAACCGCAAGCGGTGATCGATGCCATCGTTCATACCTATAGTCGCGAATACGCCAACATCCATCGCGGCGTGCACACCTTAAGTGTCAAAGCCACGGACAAGTTTGAAGGTGCTCGGGAGAAAGTCAGGGCCTTCATCAACGCCAAAAGCGACAAGGAGATTATCTTCGTGCGCGGCGCGACCGAGGCGATCAATCTGGTGGCGCAAAGTTACGGCAAGTCGCAATTGAAAGCCGGCGACGAGATCGTCATCAGCGCGATGGAGCATCACGCCAATATCGTGCCTTGGCAGATGCTGTGCGAGCAGATCGGCGCGGTGTTGAAAGTCGCGCCGATGGACCAAGCCGGCGAATTGCTGTTCGACGAATTCGAAAAGTTGCTGAACGCCAAGACCAAGCTGGTGGCGATTACTCAAATGTCCAATGCGCTGGGCACGATCAATCCGGTCGAAAACATCATCGCCGCCGCCCACGCCAGAAACATTCCGGTATTGCTCGACGGCGCGCAGGCGATTCCGCACATGGCGGTGGATGTGCAAGCGCTGGACTGCGATTTTTACGTGTTCTCCGGCCATAAGCTTTATGGCCCGTCCGGCGTCGGCGTGCTGTACGGCAAGCAAGCCTTGCTGGAAGCGATGCCGCCGTATCAAGGCGGCGGGGATATGATACGCACCGTCACCTTCGAGAAAACCACCTATGCCGGCCTGCCACACAAGTTCGAAGCCGGCACGCCGGCCATCGCCGAAATCATTGGTTTGGGGGCGGCCATTGATTACGTCGCGGCGGTCGGCGTTGCCAATATCGCGGCTTACGAAGCCGAGCTGCTGGCTTATGCCACCGAACAGGCGCAACAAATCAAGGGTTTAAACATCATCGGTCAGGCGGCCCACAAGGGCGGCATCTTATCGTTCACGCTGGATAGGATTCACCCGCACGACATCGGCACCATGCTGGACAGTTTGGGCATTGCGATACGCGCGGGTCATCATTGCGCGATGCCGGTGATGGACTTTTACGGCGTGCCGGCCACGGCACGCGCCTCGTTCGCCATGTACAATACCCGCCAAGAAATCGACGTATTGATGCAAGGCATCAAATCCTTAATAGAGGTGTTTGGCTAATGTTTGAAGACTTACGCGACCTATACCAAGAGGTCATATTCGACCACAACCGTAATCCGCGCAATTTCCGCATCATGGAAGAGGCCAATCGGCGGGTGGATGGTTTTAACCCTTTGTGCGGCGACAAGTTGACGCTGTTTTTGAAAATCGGTGACGATCGTGTGATTCAGGACGCCAGCTTTCAAGGCTCCGGTTGCGCGATTTCCACCGCGTCGGTGTCTTTGATGACCGAAATCATCAAGGGTTTGACCGAAGACGAGGCCGAAGCCTTGTTCAAGCAATTCCACGAAATGACCACCGGCAAGACCGAAGACATCAATCTGGAAGCGATCGGCAAGCTGGCGGTATTGGCCGGCGTCCGGGAATATCCGGCGCGGGTCAAATGCGCGACGCTGGCCTGGCATACGCTGGATGCGGCGTTGAAGAACGAGCGGGAAGCGGTTTCGACCGAGTAAACCGTGTTGAGGTTCGGTCCGGGTTACGGGAATCGCCTTGGCTTGGCGTTGCTGTCATGACTCAGCTGGCCGTGATAGCCGGCGACCAGCGCTCGGCGGTGTTGGCCGAGTGGTTGAACGCCGATTTGTTGGATTTCGACGCCGCTAACTTGGACGCCGCCGAATTTTTTCTAGCTTACCGCGACGGTTGCCTGAAGCTACTCGACCGGCAAACCCTGAAAAAAGGCGGGCTGACCGTCGAGATCGATCCGCGCCCCGGCGAGCAGCATTCCTATCCGGCGCCGAAAAAAGACCTGCTGGCCCAGGCCATCGGCAAGAAAACCCATACCGTGGTTGATGCCACCTGCGGCTGGGCGCAAGATAGCTTGGCGTTGTTTCGGATGGGTTACCAGGTGACCTGCATCGAGCGTTCGCCGGTGATGGCGGTCTTGATTCAGGACGGCTTCGAACGGCTGGCGCAAAAAGATTGGGTGCGACGGCGCGAACTCTCGCCCCCGACGTTATTGATCGGCAACGCGATCGCATTGCTGGCCGATCTTCCGGAAGCGCCGGACTGTATCTATCTCGATCCGATGTTCCCCGCCAAGAAAAAGCAGAGTGCGGCCACGCGTAAATCGATGGCGATCCTGCGCGATATCTTGGGCGACGACCTGGATAGACAAGCCTTGTTCGATGCGGCTTGGGCGGCAACCGGCAAGCGGGTCGTCGTCAAGAGTCCGGACCATGCCGAGCCGTTGGGCGGCAAACCGAGCCAAAGTTTTCAGGGTAAGTTGCTGCGTTACGATGTCTATTTGAAATGATGAGGTTTTGCGTAACCAATCTTCACCAACAGCGAGATTCGAGATGAAGGAATGGATAGACGTGGTGGCGGAATCGGCGATGGCCGACCGCGAGCATGTGGTGGTCGATATCGACGGCGACGAGGTGGCGGTCTTTAAAATCGACGGTCGGTTTTACGCGATTGCCGATGTGTGTACCCACGACGGCGCCGAAATCGCCAGCGGCGAGCTGGACGGCGATGAGATCGTTTGTCCTCGCCATGGCGCCCGGTTTTGCGTCAAGACCGGCCAAGTCAAATGCGCGCCGGCTTACGAAGATGTCGAGACCTTCCCGGTCAGGATTGTCGGCGGCGTGGTGCAAGTCAGCCGCCGGGACTGACCGGCGGCGGGGCCGGCTCGGTTTTTTCAGCGGTGTTGCTCTTCGAATCCGGATGGTCGAACACGTTGTTAAAGTTAAAGCCTTCATCGATCGAGCTCATGTCGGCGATGATTTTCCGGCTTAACGGTTCCAGGGCCATGCTGGAGTAGGTGGCCGTCCGCATTAGATTCTCGGTCTGGGTTTGCTTGGTTTTATATTGGCTGTAAAACGCAAACATCAGCGCGGCGATACCGGTCACGGTGGTTTGCATGATTGGGGATTGCAGCCAGGGCCAGTGTTGTTCCCGGCTCTTGAAAATCACGCCCAGTGCCGGCCACAGAAAAACCGCGATCGCAGCGGTCACGGATAAGCCGAAAAATAGCGAATTCCAAGCCTTGTAGCTTCTGGCCTTGATATACAAGTCGTAGATCAGGATTAACTTTTTCTCTTCGTCGCTACCGGCTTTCAGTTGAACGGTATCGGCCCGGCAGGCGGAAATTTTGGCGTAGTTCATTAGCAGTCCGGCACTGCTCTGATTCGGCGACAGAATGCCGATCAATTCCCGGTTGTCGCAGTTTTCCGACGCGCAGCCGGCCAGCAGCAACATCAGCAAGAGGCAGGGCAGGATGAACTTAGGCATGGCGCGTTCCTTGAACGAATGATGGCTGATTGTGGCATATTCGAGTGATTTTGCCCTTTTCGTCTTGGCGATGTCGGTCTGAATTTCAAAACCGGTTTGCCCGTCCGCGGTTAACCTTGTAACCTGTTCGCCCGTTTCAAACTCCCTTTAGATTTGCCATGCACCACTTGATTTGGAATATCGACCCGATTCTGTTCGATATCGGCTTTGTGAAAATTCGCTGGTACGGCCTGATGTTTGCGATGGGCTTCGTCGGCAGCTTCTTGACGATGCAGTGGATGTACCAACGCGAGGGTAAGAATGTCGAAGAACTGGACACGCTGCTGTGGTACATGGTGATCGCGACGATACTCGGGGCCAGGTTGGGTCACACGTTGCTGTACGACCCGGCCTACTATTTGTCGCACCCATTGAAAATTCTGGCGATCTGGGAAGGCGGTTTGGCTAGCCACGGCGCGACGCTGGGCATCATATTGGCCTTGTACTTGTACCGGCGCCGTTACGGCGACGGATTCTTTTGGCTGCTGGATCGGGTCAGTATTCCGACCGCATTGGCCGGCGCGCTAATCCGCATCGGCAATTTTTTTAACTCGGAAATTCTCGGCACGCCCAGCGAACAGCCGTGGGCAGTGGTGTTCAGCCGGATCGATCCGCTGCCGAGGCATCCGGTGCAACTCTACGAAGCGGCCTGCTATTTGGCGATTTACGCGATCTGTTTGACGATTTATCGCAAGCATGCCGACAAGCCAGGCTTCTCGTTCGGTTGCTTTTTGACGCTGTTGTTCAGCGTGCGCTTTGGATTGGAATATTTCAAAACCGAGCAGGCGATGTACGAGACTGCGTGGGCTATCACCACCGGTCAACTGTTGAGCATTCCGTTTGTGCTGGCCGGGGTGGCGTGTATCGTCTGGAGTCTGAAAAACCGCAAAGCCATCGCGGCGGCGTAATCGTTTACAATAACCGGTTTTTTAACGCGGAGACCCCAGGCTTCGGTCAGGGTTTTAATAGTTGATGCTAGAAATTAATCCTATCAAATACAAGATTGCCGATTTGCGCGAACGCACCGCCGGGCTGAAAACCTATTTGGATTTCGATACCAAAAGCGAGCGGCTGGTCGAAGTATTGCGGGAACTGGAAGACCCGGCCATTTGGAACAAGCCCGAGCAAGCGCAGGCGATGGGCAAGGAACGGGCGATGCTGGAAGGCATCGTCAATACCATCAAGGACCTGGAGCAAGGGCTGAACGACGCCGAAGAATTACTGGCGATGGCGGTCGAGGAAAACGACGAAGACACCGTCGAAACCGTCGCTACCGATCTGGAAACTTACGAGAAACAAGTCGCCGGTCTGGAATTCCAGCGTATGTTCGCCGGGGAAATGGACCCGAACAACGCGTTTTTGGACATTCAGGCCGGTTCCGGCGGCACCGAGGCGCAGGATTGGGCCTCGATGATAGAACGCATGTATTTGCGCTGGGGCGAGGCCAAGGGCTTCAAGACCGAACTGATCGAAGAATCGCCGGGCGACGTGGCCGGCATCAAGAGCGCGACGATCAAATTCGAAGGTCCTTACGCCTTCGGCTGGTTGCGCACCGAAACCGGTGTGCATCGCTTGGTCCGCAAATCGCCGTTCGACTCCGGCAACCGCCGCCACACCTCGTTTGCGTCGGTGTTCGTATCCCCGGAAATCGACGATGACATCGAAATCGACATCAACCCGGCCGATTTGCGCATCGACGTGTACCGCGCTAGCGGCGCCGGTGGTCAGCACGTCAACAGAACCGAATCGGCGGTTAGGATTACGCATAACCCCAGCGGCATCGTCACCCAGTGCCAAAGCGATCGTTCGCAGCACAAGAACAAAGACACCGCGATGAAGCAGCTGAAAGCCAAGCTGTACGAGATGGAAATGCTGAAACGCAACGAAGGTTTACAGGCGATCGAAGACTCCAAATCCGACATCGGCTGGGGCAGCCAGATTCGTTCCTATGTGCTGGACCAATCGCGGATCAAGGACCTGCGCACCAATGTCGAAACCGGCAATACCCAGGCGGTACTCGACGGGGCGTTGGATCAGTTTATCGAAGCTAGCTTGAAAAGCGGGCTGTAAATTCGATTGTAACGGTTGGAGGTCACATGAAAGGTTTGCAACGGATAACGTTCGATCCTGCGGTGATGGGCGGCAAGCCCTGTTTACGCGGTCTAAGAGTGACAGCCGGAATGCTGGTGGGTTTGGTCGCCTGCGGCTATTCGACCGAACAGATATTGGAGTTGTACCCGTATCTGGAAGCAGAGGATATTACTGAAGCCTTACGTTTTGCTGCCTGGCGAGCGGAGGAACTCGAGTTACCCTTGAACGCCGCGTGAAAATATTATTGGACATGAATTTGTCGCCGGCGTGGACAAGCGTGCTAAACGAGGCTGGATTCGAAGCCTTTCACTGGTCCACGGTTGGTCCCGCGGATGCTCCGGATGCCGAACTATTTAACTGGGCCAGGGAAAACGCAGTCGTGGTATTTACCCACGATTTGGATTTTGGCGCGCTGTTGGCGTTGACCGGTGCGGTCGCGCCAAGCGTATTTCAAATTCGTACCCAAGATATTTCACCCAAAGTACTCGGACCGAGAGCTGTGGAATTGTTGAACCGATTCAACGCCGAGCTTGATAACGGTGCTTTGATCGTTGCGGACGAATTACGCGAAAGAGTCAGATTGTTGCCTTTAAGTCGCTAAATTCGACCGTATTTATTTTTAATTAGTATTTTTGAAAATGTCAGAACTCGAACACGACGAACAGGAACAGATTAGACAACGCCGCGAGAAATTATCGGCGCTACGAGAAGAAGGTATTGCTTTTCCGACCGATTTTCGCCGCAATGTGGTGGCCGGCGAATTGCTCGCCGAATACGGCGATAAAGCCGAGGAAGAGCTGCTGGCCGAGCCGATTCGGGTCAAGATCGCCGGACGGATGATGACCCGCCGGATCATGGGCAAGGCCAGTTTCTGCCATTTGCAGGACATGTCCGGGCAAATCCAGGCCTACGTCGCGCGCGATAATTTGCCGGAAGGCGTTTACAACGATCAGTTCAAGAAGTGGGACATTGGCGACATCCTGGGTGCCGAAGGGGTCTTGTTCAAAACCAAGACCGGCGAACTCAGCGTCAAGGTCGATGACATTCGCCTGCTCACCAAAGCGTTGCGGCCGTTGCCGGAAAAATTTCACGGCATCGCCGATCAGGAGATCAAATACCGCCAGCGATATCTGGATTTGATCATGAGCGACGAGACCCGCAAGACCTTCCTGATGCGTTCGAAGATCGTCAATTACATCCGCGAATTTTTGATCGCCCGCGACTTCCTGGAAGTGGAAACGCCGATGATGCAAGTGATTCCCGGCGGTGCGACGGCGCGGCCGTTCACCACCTTCCACAATGCGCTGGACATGGAGTTGTATTTGCGCATCGCGCCGGAACTATATCTAAAGCGGCTGGTGGTCGGCGGTTTCGAGCGGGTGTTCGAGATCAACCGCAATTTCCGCAACGAAGGCCTTTCGACCCGGCACAATCCCGAGTTCACGATGATGGAGTTCTACCAAGCCTACGCCGAATACGGCGACCTGATGGATTTGACCGAGGCCTTGCTGAAAGGCATCGCCGAAGACGTGGTCGGTAGCAGCATCATCGAATATCAGGGCGATCGATACGATTTCGGCCAGCCGTTCGCGCGGATGACGGTGCTGGAATCCATCCTGCATTTCAACCCCGAATTGACCTTGGCTGACCTGAGCACCCGCGAAGCGGCCGTGAAAGTCGCGGAAAATCTGAAGATTCCGGTCAAGGACAGTTACGGCCTGGGCAAGGTGCAAATCGAGATTTTCGAAAAAACCGTCGAGCATCGTTTGATGAATCCGACCTTCATTACCGCCTATCCGGTCGAAGTATCGCCGCTGGCGCGCCGTAACGACAGCGATCCGCACGTTACCGACCGTTTCGAGTTTTTCGTCGGCGGCCGCGAAATCGCCAACGGCTTCACCGAGTTGAACGACGCCGAAGACCAAGCCGAACGCTTTCAGAAGCAGGTCGAGGAAAAAGAAGCCGGCGACAACGAAGCCATGCATTTCGACGCCGATTACATCACCGCATTGGAACACGGCATGCCGCCGACCGCCGGCGAGGGCATCGGCATCGATCGGCTGGTGATGCTGTTCACCAATTCACCGAGTATCCGCGACGTGCTGTTATTCCCGCACATGCGTCCGAAACACTGATGCGGGACTATCCCCGCGCCAATTGACTTAGAGAGATTTATGACTGTAGATGCCAGCCAGTTTAAAGACGCGCTGAAATTGTGGGCCAGCGGCGTCACGGTGGTGACCACCGCCGACCGCGGCGGCCAACTTAAAGGTATGACCGCGACCGCGTTCAGCAGCGTTTCGATGGAACCGCCGCAAATCCTGGTGTGTTTGAATCAACGCACCGATACCGGCAACGGTTTGCTGGAAAGTCGGTTTTTCGGCGTGAATATCCTGACCCGCGAGCAGGAAGCGGTCTCAAACCAGTTTGCCGGCAATACCACCCAAGTCGAACGCTTCGCGGCGGTGCCCTGGGTCGCCGGACAAACCGGGGTACCGTTGCTCAGCGAGTCTCTGGCGTCGCTGGAATGTCGCGTCGTTCAACAAATACAAGCCGGCAGCCACTGGATCGTGGTCGGCGAGGTCGAGCGCGCGATTTGTCGGCAGGGCGATCCGCTGTTGTATTACAGCGGCGGTTATCGCGGTTTGGACAAATGACGTTGTAATTGTCGTGTTTACGACAAAACCTTTTGTAGATTGTCGTTAAATTTCACTTTGTCGGATAAGCCCCCGAGATGAACGGACAAAAACCTTAAGCAATTCAAGTCTATTAAGTTGGCTTTTTTTTGCTTATAGGTGCTTGGATTAGTATCCAAAGTCAGATTCATTACGGAGTTATTCATGACGACCATTAAAGTGATAAAAGAGTTTTCCGAAAAAGCCCGCGCCGATTCGGAACTGGGCGAGAAATTAAAAGCCGCGTTAAAGATTAAGGAATTGATCGCATTGGGTAAGGAATACGGCTTTGAAATCGACGAAGTCTTGTTGTACCCGCCCAACGAACCGCAATTTACCGAAGATCAGTTGTCCGAGCGTTTGGTAAAAGCCTTGTTGCGGGCTTAATCCGTGCGGCGGACCGCTCCACCGTCGGTGGAGCGGTCCGCCTTCCTAGCTCGACCCCCCGTCGTATTTTCCCAGCTACTTCCCGCCCGTTTTTCGAAAATCCGCTCCCCGGCGCTAAACTATGCGTTTGCCCGACTGGAGTGCCTGCCGCAATGTTTCACGCTAACGCCAAACCCCGCTTGATGGGGATACTCAATGTCACGCCCGATAGTTTTTCCGACGGCGGCCGATTTACCGGCTTGGCGGCGGCGATCCGCCAAGCGGAAACCATGTTGGAAGAGGGCGCCGACATCATCGACATCGGTGGCGAATCCACCCGTCCCGGTTCCGAACCGGTCAGTGCCGACGAACAAATCCGCCGGGTCGTGCCGGCGATTAGCGCGATCGTGAAGCTAGGCCGGCCGGTAACCATCAGCATCGATACGATGCTCGCGCCGGTCGCCGCCGCCGCGCTGGACGCCGGCGCCGAGTGGATCAACGACGTATCCGGCGGACTCGGCGACCCGCGTATGCTCGATCTGGCCGCCGAGCGCGGCGCGTCGATCATCTTGATGCACATGCAAGGCACACCCAAGACGATGCAGGAGGCGCCGCATTATCAGGACGCGGTTGGCGAAGTCGAGACCTTCCTGAAGCAGCGCGTCGACGCGGCGTTGGCGGCCGGCGTTCCGCGCGAAAACATCGCCATCGATCCGGGCATCGGCTTCGGCAAGCGCAAACAGGACAATCTGGAGCTGCTGGCCCACCTCGACCGTTTCGTCGCGCTCGGCTGGCCGGTGCTGCTCGGTACCAGCCGCAAGCGCTTCATGGGCGGCATTTGCAATGTCGAACAGCCCGCCGAACTGGTCACGGCGACCGCAGTGACGACCGCGCTGGGCGTGATGGCCGGCGTGCAACTGTTCAGAGTCCACGACGTCAAGGCCAACCGGCAAGCATTGGACGTGGCTTGGGCGATTAAGCAAGCGCGTTGAACGAACTGCACCCGCGTTTGCGGGCCTTAGCCGACCAATTCGCGCCGACGCCGTTACAGCGGATCGCCGATCCGGCCTGGAGCGCGCGCGGCGTGACGTTGTCGATCAAGCGCGACGATTTGCTGCATCCGGTGATATCCGGGAACAAATGGCGCAAGCTCAAATACCCGCTGAATGATGCCCTGCGGCGCGGCGCCGATACCGTGGTCAGCATGGGCGGCGCCTATTCCAACCACTTGCACGCCTTGGCCTATGCCGGCCGCGAGCTGGGACTGAAGACCGCCGCCTTCGTGCGCGGGGAGTGTCCGGCGCGGCTGAATCCGACCTTGCGTGACTTGCTGGAATGGGGCATGGAACTGCGCTTTGTGTCGCGCGAAGAATACCGGGGCTTGCGCGCGTATCGGGAATGGCACGACCCGCCGGATAGGCAGTCGGGGCAATATTGGTTGCCGGAAGGCGGTGCCGGCGAATTGGCCTGGCGCGGCGTGGCCGAAGCGGTCGCGGAAATCGATACGCCTTACGACATACTGGCGCTGGCTTGCGGCACCGGCACCACGTTGGCCGGCGCGGTCGGCGCGGTGGCGCCCGGCGCGGAAATCGTCGGCGTGGCGGCCTTAAAAGGCGGCGACTTTTTGTACAGCGACATTCGCGAACTGTTGTCCGTTCAAGGCCGGCCCGATAGTGGTGGTTGGCGCTTGTGGCTCGACTACCATTTTGGCGGCTTCGCTCGAACCACGCCGGAACTGCTGGCGTTTATCGCGTCGTTCGAAGCCCGGCATGGCGTCGAGCTGGAGCCGGTATACACCGGAAAATTGCTGTACGCAGTCTACGACAGACTGCAAGCGGGCGATTTTCAGGCCGGCCAACACGTCGTGGTCTGGCATAGCGGCGGCTTGCAGGGCAAGCGCGGGACACGCTAAACCCGGATTGGAGTCTGTCCGCAAAATAGCGATAATACCGCCGCCGATAACAATAACGACAGGTGGCAACATGGTAGCGCAGACTCTTCCGGTTTCCGGGCAAGCCGCCGGCATGGCGGTGTCTTTCCGTTTTTTATTGAGCCTGTACGGCATCGTGCCGATCTGCCTGATCGCGCTCGGCCTGGATAGCTGGCTGTTCGACCACGCCTTGCGCGATGCGCTGCCCAGCAGCCCTAGCCACTTTTTGCTGTTTCAAGTCTTGTTCGGCACCCCGCACATCGTCGCCAGCAATCTGCTGTTAGTCAGCCATGCCGAGTATCTGAAAACTTTCCAACGCAAATTGTTGGGGATGAGCGCCTTCATCGTGCTGTTCTTCGGCGTCGGCAGTTTGTTCATACCCTACCGGGTGCTGTATCTGATCAGCGCCTGCTGGACCGTCTATCACGTGTTGAAACAACAGCACGGCATCGCCAAGGCCGTGTGCCGCCTGCCGACTTGGGCGTTTTATCTGCAATTGTGGCTCAGCGTGACGGCCGGCATCTTCACCTACATCGGTATTTTCATGAAGAACAGCCTGGCGCCGGAGCAGGCCGCGTTGATTCTGCAAATCGCCACGGCGTTGACGGCCGCGTTGCTGGCGACGACTTGGATCTGCCAGCGCTACGTCGCCAGCCGCTTGGGCTGGTATTTTCTGTGGGCCAACACCTTGTTAGTCGTTGCCAGTTGGTTTGTGTACAGCCAGCAATATTACTTTTTGGCGATTCTGATACCGCGCTTGGTGCATGACATCACCGCCTACAGTTTTTACGCGACCCACGACGTCAACCGCCACGCCGGCCACCCGCAGAATGCGCTGTTTCGCCTGACCGAAGCTTGCCGGCTGCCGGCCGTCGCGGTGCTGCCGCTGTTGTCGTTCGCATTGACTTACTGGCTACAGGTCCACGGCGACGCCGCCGTCAACCTGATCTTGCAAACGCTGTTTTCCACTCAGGTCTACAAAGCCGCCACCTTGGGCATCGTCGGCTATTTGGCCTTGATGCACTACTACACCGAAGCCTTCATCTGGTCGGCCGGCTCGCCGCTACGGCGCTATATCCGCTTTGGCCGAGTGTCGTGAATTAGTGCGGCGGTCGATGCTTGGCTATAAGGCATGTCGGCGCTCAAACTCAGTAAAACGGCATGGCCAAAAAATGCACACCAGCAGGGCTTCGCTTAGATCGATTGCTGGACGAAGAAGATACCCGTTTAACCTTGACCACCTTGGTAAGCGCCGCCGCGTTCGGTAAAAACGTAAAAATAGAGTTAGAATCTGCGTGAGCTAGCGTGAGTTGGGCCGTAGCGGTAGGCTCAAAACCGGCCAAAATCCGTCAGACGGAACAACAATGCCTATGCCAAATGTCCTGCCAAAAGCAGGCGTAGGGTGTGGTGAGTTTACGAACCGCACCAATCGCGAACGATGCGCTTCACGCTGTTCAGCACATCCTACGTCCCTAAATCACAATAGAGGCAGCAGCATGATGACACTCAATATCGACGACGACACGGCAAACCTGCTCCGTCAGTTGTCCGAGCAGGAACACATCAGCCCCGCGCAACTGATCAAAAGTCTCCTTAGTGATTACCTCGAAGACTTGGCCGATGTGGCTGCCGCCGATACGGCGTTAGCAGAATTATCTAGCGGCAAGGACGATACCATCAGCTTGGAGGAATGGGAGCAGCAACTCAATGCCATGGAGCATTAGGCTTAAGACGGGCGCCGCCAAAGCCATCAACAAGCTGGACAAACCGGTCCGCGACAGAATCAAAGCCTTTCTCGATCAGTTAGCCGCGTAGGGCGCATTAGCTTTAGCGTAATGCGCCGAAACTTAATGACCAACATGCGGCGCAATACGGCTACGCCTATTGGCGCCCTACGATTGGGCCTTACGGTTTTTTAGTTCGTCATGCCTATTCAATTTTGAGCCGAAATGTAGGGTGTGGTACGTTTACGCCCTCTGTCAATCGCAAACGCTTCACGCCGATCAGCAAATTCCACTACCCTAATTAATACTTTCGGAGGTTATATGGCAATAAACGTTTTTTATAGCTACAGTCATGCAGATGAGTTACACAGAAAAAATATTGAGAAATTTCTATCAATTTTAAAAAGTGAAAACATAATTGACGATTGGTGTGACAGGAAAATTCTTGCCGGAGAAAATTTATTGGATGAAATTGAGAAAGCAATGCAGAAGGCGGATATCGTAATGTTTTTGGTTAGTATAGACTTTTTAAGCTCAAAAGCTTGCAAAGATGAGTGGTTAATGGCAAAAGGGATGAACAAAAAACTTGTTTCTGTGATTGTTAGAGAATGTCCGTGGATTGACTTCGATGATATGTCTAAATATTTGGCTCTTCCAACAGATGGAAAGCCTATTGCGAAATGGCTAGATCAAGATGAAGCTTGGCATAACGTATATTTAAAAGTGAAAGAGTTGGCGTTAAATATATAACGCTAACAATCATAAGGAATGAGGCAGATATGGCAGAGCCAAGGTTAGTTTATTTGTACCACCCTGACAATCAAGGTTTTTGTAGTGACTTGTCGCGTTATTTTGCTATTCTGAAGGAGAGCAATAAGATAAAAGACTGGTCAAGAAAAGAAGTGTTGGCAGGCCAAACAATTGATAAGGAAGTTCAGTACGAAATTGATAAATCAGATATTATTGTTGTTATCTTAAGTGCCGCCTTTATTTCTGATAATGACTGTAAGCGCCAATTTCTGTATGCAAAACAATATCTTGAAAATAATAAAAAACACATAATCCCAATTATATTAGAATCCTGTCCTTGGCAAGATTTCTATGGTATGCACAAGCTCAAAGTTCTGCCAAAAAACAATGAGCCAATTTCTAAACAGCCTTTTAAAGATGATGCCCTCAACGAAATATATGAGGAAATTAAAAAAGTTTCTGAAGAAATTTCTAAATGCTTTGCGCTACGTCCAGATTTCTTAAACGAGATTTCAAAGACAGAATTTTATTCACAAGCAAGTGAAAGAATGGATATTAACGACATATTTGTCTTTCCTAATGTAGTAAAGCAAGTAGATTTGACATCGGAAATATTAATAGAGACCCCACTGCAAATACTTCAAGGCGGAAAGGTAATTATTTATGGAGAGGAACGAAGCGGGAAATCAAAATTATGCACCCACTTGCTGACAAGTCTAATAAAAGAAGGGCGTCCTGTACTTTTAATTGATTTGAATAATATTTCAAGTAAAAAGGCAAGTGGTGATATTTTTCGAAATTGTTATGAAAGTCAATATATTGGCAGTTATGATATTTGGTCTCAAAAAGATGAAAAAATAATTATTTTTGATAATCTTTCTCCACATGGAAAGTGCTTAGAACATTTGGCTGAAGCAAGAAAAGTTTTCGACAAAATTATTATAACTACTTCGTCAGACGATTATGCGAGTTTTTTTCTGATGATAAGCG
This sequence comes from Methylomonas stagni, assembly GCF_050154735.1. Taxonomy (NCBI): domain Bacteria; kingdom Pseudomonadati; phylum Pseudomonadota; class Gammaproteobacteria; order Methylococcales; family Methylococcaceae; genus Methylomonas; species Methylomonas stagni. The sequence continues at coordinate 725,364 of NZ_CP189557.1, forward strand.
CCTAATAGATTTTACGTGCTTGTCCATCAAACAGTTTACTCATGCAAAACAAGAAAAACTTATAAAGAAATGGCTTACAGTAACACGCGCACATTTCAATGAAGATACAGGGTATTCAGAAATAGACAAAATTGAAAATAATATAAACTCAATTATTATTGACAATAAAATACTGCCTAGATACCCATTTTTCATTCTCACAATATTGCAGTCTTACGAGGCGTTTATGCCTAAAGATTTAAAAATTACTGCCTATGGACATTGTTATTATGTTTTGATACTTGCTCATATAAGAAAGTCTGGCATAAATAACGATGATGATTCAGTTAATTTCTGTTTTAATTTTGCACAACACCTTGCTTTTGAGATTCATAGATTAAACTCGGCAAGCATAACTATAGCTCATCATCAATATGATGCCTTTGTTGATAAATACAGGGAAAAATACATTGTCAACAAGGCAATTCTTAATAGGCTGGTTGGGCCGAATGGGTTAATTAAGACTTGCAATGGATTTATAAAGTTTAATCTTGCTTATAGTTATTATTATTTTTTAGGTCAGTATCTTGCTACAAATCATAAATTTTGCCATGACTTAATTATCGATCTGGTGTCAAAAAGTCGCTTTAGAAACAATTCTTTAACACTAATATTTACAATTCATCATTCCCAAACGCATGACATTCTTAATGAAGTTTTAACTTACACTATTTGTGCAATTGATGAAGTGATTCCGGCCAAGTTGGATAAAGAAGAAACAGACATGTTTGTCGAACTTCTTAAATCGATACCTGCCCAATTATCAAATAATGAGAACGTAGAGGTTGAAAGGGAGCAACAGAGAAATATAAGGGATATTATTGAATCAAATTCCACTTCAGACTCCACAGAAAGCGAACTTGATGAAGATCATTTCCTTGGCAGCATATATCAATGTCATAAAAATATTGAAATACTAAGTCAGTTATTAAAAAACAAATCAGGGTCATTAGAAATAACTACAATACACGACATTATAGAAATAATTTGCGATGCCGGATTGAGATTGGCTAAGATTTTACTTACAGACAAGCAGAAGCTAGAGGATATAGTTGAGTTTATTCAAAGGCAATACAAAATGTCCGACAGGTTTGATCCAAATAAACAACAATCTATTCAACTTGCGGAAATCAGAAAAAACGTTTTATTCAATATATTTGTTTGGGTGATGGGAAATATTGAAAAGATTGTTAGTTCTATAAGTAAGCCGGAGCTTAAAGAGATTATTGAGGCTCTTGCTAGAGAGAAAAATACTCCGGCCTACGACATAATAAGCTATTTTTATTTTTTAGATACTCTTAGTAAGTTTGATCACTTGGCAAAAGAAAGGCTCTTTGAAATCATCGAAAAATATCCAGTATCGAAATCATTTTTTATCAACAAGATTATATCTATTAGAACCCAGTGGTATTTTAAGACTCACACAGCAAAGGAGCCAATAAAACAGGCAGTTTACTCAAAGCTTGATATTGGTAATTCACGCAACAATTTTCTCCATACTACCCGACCTTGAACAAAAGCCAACGCGATAAGGTGCGCACAAATAGGATGTGCCGACGTTAGGAGGCGCATCGGTCGCGTCACTCAATACCATCAATCTCGTTATTTTCATTATGCCCCAAATTTCTTTCATAAATACCTTGCTTCACATATTGGTGGAAGCTTGAATAAGGCCAATCGATTACATTTTGAACATGCCCATGTTTTACCGGATTCCAATGAATATAATCGATATGACGATTGTAATCGTCTTGGTCTTCGATTAAATGCGCCCATAATCGTCGCTGCCACATGTGCCCTGTGGGTATATTCCACGCTCACGGCGTTTTTGACGACTTTTTGAAATTCTTTCGCCGTGGTCGATTAACCTGGAAAACCACCCCTTCAACATATTCCATCTGACAGAGAAATTACCGTCGTCGGGCGGCAATGTCCAAATGCAATGTAAATGATCCGGCATAATGACGATGGCATCAATATGAAAAAGGTTTGCGTTGTTTTACATACCGAAAGGCATTTCGTAATGCATCAATCTTCTCAATCAGCAGGTCATTGTTTTTCCGTTCGGCAAGATTGACGGTGAAAAACCACATGGCTTTTGTCAGGTAAAAACGTCGGTATTCTGTCATGCTGTGTTTGATACTCGATCGATGCGCCTCCTAACGTCGGCACATCCTATTAAGCCAGCAATTAACGGAATTTTGAACGACAGCTTATTTGCCTTTTACTGTCACCGCAAATTAAATCTTATCTGTCTCGACTCCAACAATTACCCATTTCCAAATCGCCATATACAATTGTCGTAGCCCTATCGGAATCCGTAGCCGACAATCAACCAGAAAAAGAGTGAATGAATATGCAGGTTTTCGAAAAACTCGGCGGCATCGCCATCATTGCCGGTTCATTGTTGCTCAGCGCCTATGCGGGTTTGTTCCCGGTCTTGTTACCGTTAGGGACGGGCACTTTCGACTATGCCGAGGTCGTGCGCAGTCCTGGCTGGGTGCCTTTGGCCGGGGTCGCCTTCGCTGGCGTGTTAGCCTTGTTGGTGGGGTTTTATGCGGTTTATGCCAGGATGCGCGACACGGCCGGCATGCAGGGTGCCGTGGGTTTTCTGTTCGTCGAGGTGGCTTATTTGTTGCAAGCCTGCAAGGTGACTTGGGAGCTGTTTCTTTATCCCGTCATCGCCCGCTATCCGCAAACCGCCTTTCTGTTACGCGACGCCGTCATCAAAAACGATCCGGCGGTGTTGGTGTTTAGAATCTCGGCTTCCGCGACGATATTGATCGGCATCGTGCTGTTTTGCCTGGCTATCTACCGTTCGGCACTCTATCCCAAGCCCGCAGCGGCATTGATCTTCGTCGGCGCCGTGGTGTATGCGCTGGGGCCTATGATTTCCGTGTACGTGTCTATCGCTGGGATTTTCACCTTTGCCGTGGGTTGTATGTTGCTCGGGGTGCGCTTGCTGCGCTGACTGCGAACGGCTACCGTTCAATCAAACCCCGCATCTTGATTGGTAAAACTGCTAGGGCGGTTGTGCCGCCGGTGCTAACCTGCCGCCGTCATGGTTTGCAGGAGATTTACGATGAACGATATTCGCGACCCGGTTTATGCGCGTCTGCTCAAGGCGGCGCTGGACTGTTTTCTTGCCGACGAATACCACAAGGTTACCACCCGCGCCATCGCCGATCAGGCGGGCGTCAACATCTCGATGATCCGCTATTACTTCGGCAACAAGGAAGGCCTCTACGAAGAAATGATCCGCGAGACGCTCAAGCCTCTCTTGGACATGCTCGACAGCGATACGCTGTCCGAGGCCGGCGGTTTCGCCGACTATCTGCGTCTGTATTACGACACCATGCGCAAGCATCCCGAGTTTCCCAAGCTCATCCTCAAGGTGCTGGCCCTCAACCACGGGCCGGGTCGGCGTTTTATCCTGCAATTGTTGGAGCGCGGACGCAGCGGCGGTGCAAGGCGGCTGGAACAGCTGAAGGCAAGCGGGCAGGTCGATCGGGCGATCAATCCCGACGTGGCGCGGATGGCTTTCGTCAGCCTTGCGATGATGCCGATGCTGCTGAAAGACATCTTCGAGGAACAGATGGGCGGGCAGATGGACGAAGCCTTCCTCGACGAACTCGCCGCTTTCAACGGCAAGCTGTTGGCGGCGGGCATGGTCGCCGCACAAGCGGGAGCCTGACATGACCTTGCAAAAGAACGCCGGCGCGGTGCGCCGCTTCGCCAAACTCGCCCGATTCGGCGCCTGGCTGCAAAACCTGCCCAACAAAATCGTGCCGCCGCCGTTCCGCTTGATCCAAATCGGTTCGGCCTTCTGGCAATCGCGGGCGCTGTATGTCGCGGCGCGGCTGGACATCGCCGGCGCGCTGGCCGATGGCGCATTAAGCGCCGAAACCCTGGCCGAACGCGTTGCCGCCGACGCCGATGCGCTCTACCGCTTGCTGCGCATGCTGGCGGCGGTGGGGGTGTTCGAGGAAGTCTCGCCGCGTCGTTTCCGCAACAACCAGCTTTCGTCCTGCCTGTGCCCGGATCATCCCCAAAGCGTTCGGGCGATGGTGCTGATGCATAACTCGCCGGAAATGGGCCGGCCGTGGTTCGAGCAATTGGAGCAGGGCGTTCGTAGCGGCGGCGTGCCGTTCGAATCGGCGCACGGGCAGGCGTTTTACTCGTATATGGACGGCAACCCCGAATTCGATAAGCTGTTCGCGCAAGCGATGGATAGCGTGGAAGCCTTGGCCGGCGACAGCTTTGTTACCGATTTCGATTGGTCGCGCTTCGAGCGCATCGTCGACGTCGGCGGCTCCAAGGGCGCAAAATCGCTGGCCATCCTCAAGCGCCATCCGCATCTCAAGGCGCTGGTGGCCGACCGCGAACAAGTCATCCAAGGCGCGGCGCAGTTCTGGAAAGACCAGGGCGAGGGCGCCGCACTGCAACGCATGCGCTTCGTAGCCTGCGACCTGCTGCAATCCGTGCCCAAGGCGCAAAGCGGCAAGGACATTTACCTGTTGAGCGCCGTGCTGCATGGCTTCGATGATGCCACTTGCATCGCCGCTTTATCCAACGTGGCGAGCGCCGCCGCAGACTGTGACGCGACCATCGCCGTGATGGAAATGCTGATGCCGGACAGCCACGCCGACATCGCCACGGCCGCGTTCGACCTGCAAATGTTCGTCAACACGCGCGGTCGGGAACGGACGCTGGCGGAATGGCGGCGGCTGTTCGATGCTAGCGGGCTGGCGCTGCTGGAGGTAGTAGGCTTGCGGACGTTCGGAAACATCCTGGTGCTGGGTAGCGTTCAACGACGTTCGTCGCCATGACGCGGCAATTAACCGGCGATAGCTTGCGCGATAGGCCTTGGCAAGTTTGTAATTGGCGCTGCTGTTAGTGATTTTAAGCAAGCATTGGTTTAGCCAATTTTGCTTCGGCGAATAGTTCAGTATTCAGTCAATTTCAAAGCATGTCATAGAATTTCGCTTATCCGGCTGACTCCACTGACAATTTGCTCCGGCCTGAACGCCGAGAAACCCAAAACCAAACCGCTGGGCGGCTTACGTTCGATGCCGTAAAACGATAGCGGCCGTGTTTCAATGCCGCCTTGTTTTAAACGCTCGGTTACCTCGACGTCTTCGAACCCTTCCGGCAGGTATGCGCAGGCATCGAGTCCGGTGGAAATCGGGCAAACGTCGAGCAGGCCTTTCAACTGGTTATCGCAGGCGGTAATAAACGTTTCGGCGCGTTCCTGGTAGATCATCTTCATCCGTCGCAAATGTCTGGCGTAGTGGCCTTCGGCAATAAATTCGCTCAGCACCGCTTGAGCTTCCAGCCCGACATGGCGGCAGGTCAGGCTCATCGCCGACGCAAACGGTGTTTGCAGCCACTTCGGTACCACTGCATAAGCTAAACGGATACTCGGAAACAACAGTTTGCTGAACGTGCCCATATAGATTACCCGGTCAGTGGCATCTAGACTTTTGACCGGTGCCATCGGAGTACCGTGGAAGCGGAATTCGCCGTCGTAATCGTCTTCGAGTATCGTCGTTTGATGGCGTTCCGCCCACTTTAGCAGCGCGATTCGGCGTTCGAGGCTTAGTGCTGGGCCAATTGGAGATTGGTGGGCGGAAGTCACGTAGGCCAGTTTGGCGTGTGCGGCGTTTTGAATTGCCGCTTCGATATCCATCCCGTTCGAATCAATCGGTACGGCATGCACCCGTGCGCCGACGGCCGCAAACAAGGTTTTCGCGCCGGGATAGCCGGGGTCCTCCATCCATACCGTATCGCCGGGATCGAGCAGCAAGCGTGCGCACAAATCCAGGGTTTGCTGGGCGCTGTGGGTGATGATCACTTGCTCCGGTGTGCAGCTAATGCGCTGCGTATATCGTAAATGTTCTGCAATCGAAGCGCGTAACGGATGATAGCCGGTCGGATCAGCGTAACCCATTCTGCGCGGACGCAAGGCATTCGCACGTTTGGAGGCGATACGGTTCCAGATGTTCAACGGAAAGTGCTCGAAATCCGGTTGATTGGGTTTGAAAGGAACGGGAGCGGATTCGGCGGCACCGTAAAAAAAGGGCTGTCCGCCAGTACTTGACCCAGTTGCGATAGCCTGCCTTTTGCCGAAACCGCGGCGCGGTCTTGTGGGGCGGGTGCACTATCCAAACTATCCGGCAGTTTGGCTGAGACAAACGTACCTTTGCCGGTACGGGATGCAATATAGCCTTCCGCCAATAATTGTTCATAGCCCAAAACCACCATGCTGCGGGAAACCCCGTAGTGTTTGGCAAAATCGCGGGTAGTGGGCAGTCTGACGTTAGGTTTCAAACGGCCACTCAAAATAGCCAAGCGAATCTCGCTGTAAATCCAGTCTTTGATCGAGCATTGCACCGGTTTCGCTGCAATGGAAAGTTCAATCTGTTCCGCTAATCTCACGATTCTATTTCGATAAATTGGTCTGGTTATTTTTTCACTTATTGGTATTTCTATTAAACCATTCGATTGGCGAGAATAGCACCAATTTCACGTGACCGACAGTATTAGGAGTAGCTCATGACCCAACGCTTCAGCTATCAAACCAGCGGCTATCAGGCCATGTACGGTTTGCATCAATACGTACAGGGCTGTGGGCTCGATCACGGCTTGCTCGAACTGATACGGCTGCGCATCTCGCAAATCAACGGCTGCGCGTATTGCATCAATATGCATGCGCCATTGGCGCAACAGAACGGCATATCCATAACCAAGGTCCATCTGGTGGCGGCCTGGAAGGAAGCCAATGTGTTTACCGAACGCGAATTAGCGGCTTTGGCTTGGGCGGAAGCCGTCACGGCGTTAAGGGACGCTGAGGTACCGGAATCCGTCTATCAGCTGGCTAAAGCGCAATTCAGTGACCATGAATTATCCGACCTGACGCTTGCGGTAGCCGAAATGAACGCCTGGAACCGGTTGATGATTGCATCGAGAACGCCGCCGGAAATCGAGTAAGCGGAGCTCGATGATACAATCTATAGACGAGATTATTGAAAACGATGACATCGTGGCGGTTTACCCACTGATGAGCATACTTCGTCCCCATTTGCCGGATGCGGTGGCATTTGTGGCCCAAGTGCAGCGGCAAGCTCAAGCCGGCTATCATTTGGCCGGATTTCGTCGCAACCAGCAATGGCGAGGTCTGATTGGGTTTCGTCTGGGCGAAAACCTGCTGTACGGCACCTATCTTCAAAAGTTTATAACGCTTTAGACGGTTAAGTAATGCTCCAGATGTTTTGATAACAAGCTAATTTGAATTTGAAAGCAAGACTCGGAGTGTTCAAGCACGGTGATTTGGGTAAATTAACGGCGTGAATGAACGAAATCCGGAGCCGACATGCCGAAGCCGATTGAAACCGACGCTTTGCCAACAGAAAACGATCCTCGTTGGCGAGCCGTGCTGGCCCGCGATCCGGCAGCCGACGGTCGCTTTTTCTACTCGGTCAAAACTACCGGTATTTATTGTCGACCGTCTTGTCCGGCGCGTACCGCCAAACCTGAAAATGTGCAGTTCTATCTCAGCCGAGAAGAAGCTGAAGCGGCTGGATTCCGCCCCTGTCGGCGTTGTAAACCGGATCAACCTGCCTTGCGCGAACGCCACGCCGATAAAGTGACCGAAATCTGCCGTTTGCTGGAAACAGCCGAAACCGAGCCTAGCCTTACCGAGTTGGCGGCTATCGCCGGACTAAGTACCTTTCATTTTCATCGAATTTTTAAGGCCATCACTGGCTTGACACCTAAAGCCTATGCGGCAGCTCAGCGCGGTAACCGGGTTCGGAGTCAACTGGCGAATAGTCAGTCGGTAACCGCCGCCATCCATAATGCCGGTTACAATTCCAGCAGCCGTTTTTACGAGCAATCGCCGCAACTATTGGGTATGACGCCATCCGACTACCGTGCCGGCGGTGCCAATAGCCGGATTCGCTTTGCCTTGGGCGAATGCTCATTGGGTTCTATTCTGGTGGCGGCCAGCGAAATCGGAATTTGTGCCATTGCGTTGGGCGATGATCCCGGCCGCCTGGCTCGAGAGTTACAAGACCGTTTCCCTCAGGCTGAACTGATCGGCGGCGACAACGAATTCGAACGATGGGTTGCCAAAGTGGTCGGTTTGGTTGAAGCTCCTGCCATCGGCTTGGATTTACCGCTGGACATGCGAGGTACTGCATTTCAACAGCGGGTTTGGCAAGCTTTGCGGCAAATCCCGGTGGGCGAGAAAGTCAGTTACACCGATATTGCTCAACGCATAGGCGCACCGAAGGCAGTACGCGCGGTGGCCGGCGCCTGTGCGGCCAATAATCTGGCCGTCGCAATTCCGTGTCACCGAGTCGTTCGCTCGGATGGCGGTTTGTCCAGTTATCGTTGGGGGGTGGAGCGCAAAGCCGAGTTGTTGCGGCGGGAGAGTGAAGCATGAATGCCGGCGTATTGTCTTGCACATTGCCGCTACCTACGAATTACCGGTTACAGGATATTTTGTCTTTCCATGCCCGTGATGCCTTGGCGGTTGCCGAAACCGTCGAAGCTAACCAATTACGTAAGGGCATCGTGTGGCACGGTTCACCGGTCTGTTTGACGCTCCGTTTTTTACCCATGGCCGCCGAAATAGAACTGAGCATCGATCAAACGTCGGCTTCATTGGACGTTGACAAATTATCCGGACTGGCCGCTCGAATGCTTGGATTAAATCAGCCCGTTGAGTTGGTCATGCTCCGAGCTTTGCACGCCGCCGCTCCCGGAATTCGAGCGGACTTCAATTTTTATCAGCATAACGGTCTTATTCCGGTCGGCGGTCGGAAAATGAGCCAAAATTCGGTTACCAATAACGAGGCACGCATGTACTTTGCGTTAGCTGGCATGGAGGAAGGTTGATGAAATTCACTGGTTGGGCTGTGGCGATTCTGCTGCTGTTGCCGATTTCGGCGTTAGCTGTTTTCAAACCGGTTCGGGTGCTGATTCCGGAAGCATTCGGCGTTCGTTGCAACGAACAAAACCTGTGCATAGACGATGTTTCTCAGCTTACGGCCGCGGAGTCGCTACTTTCCAACTCGAAAACTTATCTTGCCGCGCAATGGGGCTTGTCTATCGGCGAGCCGAAGATCGTCTTTTGTCGCACCGAGCCATGCCGGTCTGCATTCGGTCTATCGAACCAGGCCGGATTCACCTTGGGCAGTTTCGCCATCGCCATCGCGCCGCGCGGTTGGCAACAACACTACGTGGCGCATGAGCTCATCCATCATTGGCAGGCCGACCACTTCGGCAGCCTGGCACTGCTAACCGGCGAGCCGTGGCTAATCGAAGGCATGGCCTATGCTCTGAGCAACGATCCGCGTATAGAACTGCATCAGCCGTTTGAGTCCTATCGTCAGCGTTTCAATGACTGGTACAAACGCAACGCCGACATACCGCTCAAGGAATCGCTGGGTGGGGTGCTCTGAAAATGGCGTCAAGTAGGGCAATGTCCCCTACCAAAAATTGGGTTGGTGCGATAAGCCGTAGGCCATCATTTAGCCCAACCGTACGGTGCCTCAATCTGTATCGCTACCCGTAATCATGATGAAATACAAAGGCATAATTTTTGATTTCAACGGCGTTTTGCTTTGGGATGCACCGCTGCACGTTCAGGCCTGGCAAGCGACGGCGCTACGCCTTAGAGGCTCACCTTTAAACGACGACGAATTTTCAATCCATGTGCATGGCCGTACCAATCGTCACATTTTGAGCTATCTCTGCGGCAGAAACTTTCAAGAAGCAGAGCTGCTTGAGCCGATACAAATCAAGGAGTCAATGTATCGGGATTTATGTTTAAAAAATCCCGAGATGTTTGTTTTGTCTCCCGGTGCCGAAGCGCTGCTTGACTTGGTTTCTAGCAAAGGTATACCCCGTACCATCGCGACAGCCTCCGAAAAAACCAATCTGGATTTTTTCATCCAACACCTCGGTCTGGATAAGTGGTTCGATCTGCCACGGATTGTCTTCGACGACGGGGCTCTTCCCGGTAAACCCGCGCCGGATATGTACGCCAAGGCGGCAACCAATATTGGTTTGCCGCCGTACGATTGCATCGTTGTCGAGGACGCTATTTCCGGTTTCCAATCCGCCCATGCCGCCAACATCGGCCATATCGTCGGTCTTGGTCCGCTTGAAACGCACAACAAGCTTCTCGCCGGCCAAGGGGTCTCGACCGTGATCGAGAGTTTTGAGCAATTTCCGCGCGAGTTGTTAGCCAATGCATGACCTGATAACCGTGACCGGTTAGATCGGAATTCAGACCAAATGACCGGAGTCGGCCAGCTATGGCGTATCGAAGCGTAGGCAATGCGGTAGATGAATAATATTTGTGTCATCTTCGATTTGGACGGCACACTGGTGGACAGCGAAGGACTGTGCAATCAAGCCTTTCTCGACCTGCTTCCGCAGTTGGATGATCCGCTGGAGACCTTGATCGAGCTCTATCGCGGCCAAAAACTAAGTTCGATTCTGATTGACCTTGAACACCGTCTTGGCCTAAAGCTGCCGGATTCGTTTGAACAGCGCTATCGCCAGCGGGTTGCGGCACTCTTCGCGTGTGATTTGAAGCCCATGCCGGGCGTTTTGGAAATGCTCGCAACCCTGAATTCGCCGAAATGCATTGCCTCCAGCGGGCCGCTTCCGAAAATCCGTCAAGCCTTGGCAGTCAGCGGTCTTGCTGCCTATTTTGGTGACAATCTATTCAGTTCCTATGAGATCGGTTCGTGGAAACCCGATCCAGGGCTATTCGAATATGCCGCCAGTGCAATGGGCTTTGAACCGAGCCGGTGCGTAGTGATTGAAGATAGCGAAGTGGGGGTAATGGCTGCGGTAGCCGCAGGCATGACGCCGCTGCATTTTATACGAACCGGCGTGGCCGATTCGTATCGGACCGCGGGCAATCCGGTATTCGATGATATGTCCCAGCTGCCGCAACTGCTCAAGCGGTTTACTAATATGGCGCCATTCAATCGTTAGCCATTCAGGCCCCACCGGCAACCGCCAAAATCAGTGAAAATTTCGCCCGAATGCAAGACCATAGGAAAAAAGTATGACCGCAAAAGAACGTCAACAATTTTGGGTAGCCAACGTCCGCCGAAGTCAGCATATTGGCCGAGCGCACCGGCTCATCCAGTACCGAGATTAGGCAGATGATGGAGAAAATTCGGCGAGTCTCTCAAGCGGCCGTCACCGCGATGAAAACGGCGTGAAAGGGGTGGATTTCGACGTGGCCTGTCGAAAAACGCCGGCGATTCGGTGCGGAACATCGTGGAATCTCAAAGCCACGTCGCGATGTCCGTCGACAGCATCAACACGGCGCTGAAGGAACAAGCCAGCGCAACCGGGGAAATGGCCGGTCGCGTCGAATCGGTATCGCATGACGCGCAAGCCTTGCCGGTTACCGTGGAGCGAACCGAGGTGAATGCCAGGGAATTGGCCTCGGAAGCGCAATCGCTGGACAAATTGGCGGCCAAATTTAAACGGCAAATCCCGCCCGTCGCGGGCGTTGGCCGGGGCGTTGGCGGCTTAGTCTTCGTGCCGCTTCATCGTCGTTCCCGCCGGCTTAAAGGTGTGCAAATCGACCGTGGTTTCGGTCGCCCGGCCGGCGCAGCCCCAATTCAGCGGCTGGTCTTGGGTGAAGCGCTTGCCCAGTTGCCAGGCGATTTCGGCGCGGGCCAGTTCCACACCCAAATAAAACGCGTGACCTCCGTCGGCTTCCACGCCGAGCTTCGGATACAGCTCGAACGGGTCCAGCGCGGTGTGCAGGCCGTCGCGATTGAACACGTGCAAACCGTCGCCGCTGACTTGAATCCGGTAGCTCGGGTCCTTGATTTGCCCGGCCAGCGTCTCGATTTCCTCGCGGCTGTTCAGAAACGGCGCGGTGTCGTGCACGGTCAGCAAGTCGGGGGCAATGTGCTTGGGCAGGGTGTTGTGCTGCTTGGCGGCATACATGATGCGCCGCGCCCGGTCGGCCTCGCGGATCGCCCGGCAGGCGTGCTTACTGACTTCGGTGGCTAGGATGTGGCCGATGTCCAGTTCCGAGCAAATGCCCAGCAACAGCGCATTGATGCCGGAAGTGTCGGCGTGAGTCAGTTCGGTCAAATTGCCGACGCCCATCATCATCTCCATCTCGGGATAGCGTTGGCGGAAGGCGTGATTGCGAACCACGGATTCGGTAAAGCCGAAATGGATAGGATCCAGAATCGGATCGACGATGAAGGCGCGGCCCTTGGCTAGCAGCGTTTCGATGGCCTTGTCCAACGTGCTCAGGTCGCCGTGGGTTTGCGGAATCAAAATCGGCGTGGCCGCCACCTCGTCGGCGATCCACAAACTGCGCTCGGTCAAACTCAGCATGTAATCGGCGCCGGCCCCGGCGCCGGCCAGCAAATCGGCGTCTTCCAGCGAATCGATGCTGACCGTGTAGCCGGCCTGCTTCAAGGCCTGGATGGTCTCGCGCAAATGCGGGAACGGCGTGCCGGGCAGGCAACCGATGTCGATTACGTCGGCGCCGTTGGCGACGTAGTAGGCGGCGCGTTGCAAGATCGCCTCGATACCGATGTTCGGCGCATCGACGATTTCGGCGAAGATCTTGGTGCGGTATTGGCTCAAATCGTAATGGTGGGCGGCCATGCCGAAATGTTGCGGCAAATCCTTGATTTCCTCAGGGCCGCGCTCGACCGGCACGCCGAAGTGTTGGCTCAGCACCGCCAAGTCGCCCCGGCAGCGGCCGGGCAGTATCACCCGGTCGGCGCCCAGCGCGTCCGGCAAGCGGCGGATAATCATGTCCACGGTAATCAGCGCGGCCACCGTCACGCCCATCACGTGTACCTTGTACTGAAATTCCGGCTGCATCGCTTCCAGTACTTGGCGGACTTGCTTTTCCGCCAATTTGCCGGTGATGAACAGAATTTTTTCGCTCATAGCGCCGCCAGTCTGGCCTTGACCGCGATGATCAATTGCTCCACGTCGTCGACGACCTGGGTGTAGGGAAAGCGGCGCAAGCGGTCGGTGGCTTCCAAATCGATGGGCCTGGGATAGACCATGAATTTCTTGTGGCCGGGCGCGGTGGTTTCGATTTCCGGTGCGGTATCGCAGGGATAGATAATGCTCGGAATCCGGCACTTGCCGGCCTGGGCGTACAAATTGGTCGCCAGCGAATCGGCGATGCCGAGCACGCATTTGGCGACGGTGTTGGACGTGGTCGGCGCCATCACGAAAGTATGGTAATCGCCCTTGTAAAACAGACCGACCGGCGGCGCCGAGGCGGCCTTGTCGCGGTACACCGGCATTTGGGCGCGGATGTCGTCGAGTTTGATGCCGTACATTTTCAGCACTTCCTCGCCGGCCTGGCTCAGATACAGATCGACATGATCCAGCGTCAAAATAAACTCCAGGCATTCTTCTATGTAATGTCCGGAACCGGTAATGGCCCAGGCGAGACGCGGCGTAGTCATGGTTAAGGTATCGGTGGCGGGGCGCTTATTATACTGGAAGCGGCCGGCTTTGCCGTTTGAGAGGGGCTTCGGCTTCGGCTCCGCTCAGCCGGCGGATAGTCGGTGTGTGGCCGACTCGTGTGCTCAGCCGACGGAAAGTCCGCGCGGGGCCGACTCGTGTGCTCAGCCGACGGAAAGTCCGTGCGGGGCCGACTCGTGCCGCTCAGCCGGCGGATAGTCCGCGCGGGGCCGACTCGTGTGCTCAGCCGACGGATAGTCCGCGCGGGGCCGACTCGTATGCTCATCAGCCGGAGGATAACTTGCGCGGGGCGGATGGTTCGTGCCGCTTGGGGACGTTAGCAAGCGTCAAACTTAACGGCATCGCCCGACCGATTTAGGCATAATGTTCATCGGGCTTAACGGTTTAATCTCTATCAACGAAAGGAAGGGTGAGCCATGGTGGAATACTCGCGCGCGGAGCCGGCGCGGCAGGCGCATGTCATGACGTTTACCAGCGGTAAGGGCGGCGTGGGCAAGACGTGTTTGACCGCCAACATCGCGGCGGCGATGGCGTCGCGCGGCGCCAAGGTCTGCATATTCGATGCCGATACCGGACTTGCCAACATCAATATTCTGTTGGGCCTACGTCCCGAGTTTACGCTGGAACACGTGCTGCGCGGCGAAAAAACCATCAACGAGGTAGTCGTGACGACCGCCGGCGGCATCGCCGTGGTGCCGGGGGCGTCCGGCATCGCCGCCTGCGCGAATCTCGGCGCCGGCGAAGCGCGCAGGCTGTTGGACGCCTTGACGGCCCTGGAAAGCCGGTACGACTACATTCTGATCGATTCCGCCGCCGGCGTCGCCGAACCTGTCTTGCAATTCGTCGAGGCCGCCCCAACGGCGTTTTTGGTGATCACCGCCGAGCCGACCTCGCTGACCGATGCCTTTTCCCTGCTGAAACTGTTGAACGCCAGGCATTACCCAGGCCAGTTGAAAGTGATCGTCAATCAAGCCGCCGACTACGCCGCCGCGATGGAAACCTATCGGCGCTTCGCCGCCGTGGTCGAAAAATACCTGAGCTTGCGGGCGGACTATGGCGGCTACGTCGCGCGCGACGAAAACCTGCCGCGTTCGGTGACGCTGCAATCGCCGATTGTCGAACTCATCAGCCAGTCGCCGGCCAGCCGCTGTCTGACCGCGCTGGCCGACAACATCGTCAAATGCATCGGCGGCGAGTCGCCGCAAACCGGGTTAAGCGATTATTGGCGAGGGGCCTTGATGGAAAGCCAGGTCCCGGCGGATGCGATCGGATTTGCGGTGTCCGCCGAACCCGCCAACCCCAAGCTTGGCGATCGCGAACAGGCCGAAGCGGCCTTATTGCGCGGCATCGCCGAATTCGTCGAGCGCCACGGCGAGTTTCCGCAAGCTTTCAAGCAACTGTTTTTTCGCTGGCTGGAAACCGAAAACCACGCCGCTCCCCGCCTGATCGAATTAGTAACGACCCTGGAAGCGCTGTACACCGCCCGTTACCGCGAGCCGATGTTCGGCTTGGAAAGCAACGCCGCCCGGCTGGTTGCGCAAACCGGCGGCGCCGAGGATCAATTGCGCGGCCTGATTCGCCAATTGCGCGACGCTTACCGACAGGCGCACGCAAGCGACGTAATCGATCTCGAACAGGAACTATCCGCCACGATAGGCCGCGACGACTTCACCGAGGAACGCTTCGAGGCGTTGGCGATACGCATGCGCGCGGCGTTTCAAGCGCGTTTCAACAAGCCTTACCAAAGTCAAAGCGAGTTGTTGCTGGAATCCACCGCCGAGGCGCTGGCGGCGATGGCTGGTCAAGAACAGGCCTTGCAAACCGAATTCGCCTCCTTGTCCCAGCAAATGCGGCAACTCACCTCGCGGCGCGAAGCATTGTTGACCGCCATCGAGCACGCCCGAGAGCAGCAACTAACCATTGCCCGCCAAAGCCCTATCGACGGCTGATACCAGCCGGTCATCGCGGGCCGAGCGGGTCTGACCGCGGTCGCCGACTCGTATCGCAGCCGGTCGGACCGCCCGAGGGCTTGAAATCGGCGCTGTGCGGGCAGTATTCAGTTCGGGCCGAGCTCGCCGAAGTTCGCTGATGCACCCTTCGACAAGCTCTCATGAAACAGCTTTTTCTGCTTACAACAATCAACTGCTTACAACAGGGCAAACAAACTAAAAATCGCGTCAAACAGCGACTGTTTCACGGTAACGCCATGCGCCCGAAGGGGGCTTGCTTTGCGCAGGGCGAACGGTATTTAAGCGCCGGGTTAATCATCCGAAAACCGATGGACGCGCATCGGTCTTGGAATCGCGTGTTTCCAGCGTTCCGTGACGTGCTTCCACGCTTCCGTGTCGTGTTTCCAGCGTTCCGTGACGTGCTTCCAGAGTTCCGTGACGTGTTTCCAGACTTCCGTGTCGTGTTTCCGCTCTGGAAACGCATGCTTCAGCCGTTCCGTGAAACCCGAATTGCTGCAAGCCACGCCGGCCGAGGCTTGCAGCGCTTTGCCCCCTGCGTTGGAAACGCGCGCCGGAAAGGTTTGGGGGCGCTACCGCATTGCTAGGGGACTTTACCGCGCGATTTCGGTAGCCGCATCGCGGATTTTGGACGTTGCGGCTTTCAGAGCCTGGCTAGCATTAGGACATGTCGAATAACGATCAACCGTTTCGGTCGGCGTTGGCCTGGGAGTTTGAAATCGCCCCGATTAATTCGGTTGACCCAAACCTTAGTCGGGAGCTTATTCGGTGCTGGCGGGGTTTTAGCCGCCGGCTTTCCGGCGCTGATTGCGCCAGTTAAGCCGGCCGCGCGCTAAAGGCCATCGATGCCGGCAAATAGGCTGCGCGAGATGGCGGATTGCAGTTTATTGCGGTCTGCCGGCTAAACTGATTCAATGGCCGCGCTTTGATGGTAAACGGGCAAGCAAGCGGCTATAGGTGATATGCGGACGAGAAAATTCATAGCGAATCAACGAGGTGGTCCGTCGAAGATCATTTTCGGTAGATATACGGAACCATCTAATTACTAGTTAGCAATCTCATGTTGTTGCGCTCAATTTTCTTATTCCTGACTACTCTATTTCTATTAGAGGGCTGCATGCCATTACCGCACATACGTCAGCTTAAACCAGAGCTAAATGGCACATTAAACTCCCGTGGATCGCCATTGAGTGGTACACGCATTCAATTTTGTGCCAAAGGGCTTGTTCCTGAAAATTGTGAGCAGTTCAAGGAAACAATCACTGACGAACAGGGCCTCTTTCACTTTAATGGGGAAAGTGAGCTAGAGTTTTTTGCGTGGCTGATAGGAGACCCGTTGTATGCCTATGGAATTAAAGTTTCGTATGACAGCAGGGAGCTGGAGTGGTCGGATGGCGGAATTGGCTATTCGCCTGATCATGTGATTCTGCACTGTGAAATTACCGAGCAACTCTTATGTACCAGCGAACCGTAAAAATTGCTAACCCGGCGCTCAAGGTGACGCTCCGCTTCGCTACGCGCCCCTTAGCTGGGCGTTAGGCGTCGCTAGCTGGCGGTTCATCCAGCATTTAACAAAGAAACACAAAACCCATGTTCAAAGGCATCTTGATTGAAAAAGACGAAGCAGGCTACCGCGCCTCTCTGACCGACCTCGACGAAGCAGGATTGCCCGAGGGCGATGTGACGGTGCGGGTGAGCCATTCGACACTCAACTACAAGGATGCGCTGGCCATCACAGGCAAGGGGCCGGTGGTACGCAAGTTTCCGATGGTGCCCGGCATTGATCTGGCCGGGACGGTGGAGCACTCGACTCATCCCGATTACAAAACCGGCGAGGCGGTGATTCTGAATGGCTGGGGAGTAGGCGAAACGCACTGGGGCGGCCTCGCGCAGAAGGCGCGCATGAACGGCAACTGGCTCGTGCCGCTGCCGGAACAGTTCACGCCGCAACAGGCGATGGCCATCGGCACCGCAGGTTACACCGCGATGCTTTGCGTGCTGACGCTGGAGCGGCACGGCGTCACGCCCGCGCACGGAGAGATTCTCGTGACCGGTGCGGCCGGCGGCGTGGGGAGCATAGCCATGGCGATTCTGAGTCGGCTTGGCTTCAATGTCGTCGCCGTGAGTGGCAGACCATCGGAAGCGGATTACCTCAAGAGCTTGGGCGCGGTGGAGGTGCTGGACCGGGCGATGTTCGCGGCACCCGGCAAACCCCTGGGCAAGGAGCGATGGGCCGGTGCGGTGGATGTTGTGGGCAGCCACACGCTCGCGAACGTCTGCGCGACCACCAAATACCGAGGCGTCGTCACGGCCTGTGGGCTGGCGGGCGGCATGGATTTTCCGGCCACCGTCGCGCCATTCATCCTGCGTGGCGTGACGCTGGCAGGCATAGACAGCGTGATGTGTCCCCGGCGTGAGCGACTGGAAGCGTGGCGACGCTTAGGGAGCGATCTCGATATCTCGAAGCTGACCGCGATCAGCAACGAAGTCGGCCTAAGCGAAGTGATGCCCTTCGCTGGGCAGCTTCTCAATGGTGAGGTTCGGGGACGTGTGGTCGTGGACGTAAACGGCTAGCCACAATGCCGTTACGCCTAACGACCCGCGTAGGGCGCAATAACCAACGGGCATTGCGCCGCATTTGATACACAGAATTGATAATAAACAAATGGATTACCGTCGAATATGGCATCCTGGTGGAACCTATTTCTTTACTATCAACTTATTACAAAGGAAAGACAACGATTTGTCGGTTCGCCATGTTCAAACGCTACGAGAATCGGTCAAGACGGTGAAAGCAAACCATCCGTTTGAAATTCACGGTTGGGTCGTTTTACCTGAACATAGGCACTGCGTTATAGAATTACCGGCAAACGATTCGGATTATGCTACACGGATACGCTTAATAAAAATTGGATTTTCGAAAGCCTTGCCGAAAATCGAGCGGAGATCGGCGGTGAGAATAAACAGAGGCGAACGCGGGATATGGCAGCGGCGCTATTGGGAACACCTGATACGGGATGAAGCCGATTTTCAGGCACATCTAAATTATATTCACTTCAATCCGGTGAAACATGGCTGGGTAAAACAAGTTAAAGATTGGCCCTATTCAATCTTTCACCGCTGGGTAAAACTGGGCGTTTATCCATTAAATTGGGCAGGTACCGACGGCGATTTATATGAGTTCGAACAATAAAAGTAATGAGGCGCAATGCCTGTTGGTTATTGCGCCTTACGCTCTTGATCTCAATCGGGCAAGCTAGCGGTTATGGGTGATATATGGAAGAGAAAGTTGTCGGGGATCAAAGAGTTGGTTTATCGAAGATCATTTTCGATAGATATACTGAAACTACTTAATTACTAGTTAGGCCTCACAAACCACGCCATGCGTCAGATCACCATAAAGTCATTCACCGACTTCATAGGTCACACAGAAATCTTCGATCTGGTTGTGAACCTCGTGGTGTTTCGGGGTCAAGCAGTCGAAGGCAATCTCTTGCCATCCATTGCGCGCAATGATCCAACGAAGAATCCTCTCGACCGTGAAAGGATGATGATCCGGCAACTCAAGTTGCTTGGTGCGGCGTTGCTCCCGGCTGCAGAGCAGTCAGCTCTGGACTTACTTGTTCTTGCGCAGCACTTTGGACTTGAAACGCGACTCCTGGACTGGACCACCAACCCTTTGGTTGCTCTATGGTTTGCCTGCGCCGACCGTGCCAAAGGGGATGTGTTTGTCTACGCGCTTGAGGCAGACAATCACCTTGAAGAAGATCCGTACAGTTCAGAAGCCGCCAATCTGCGAGAGACTAAGGTATTTCAGCCAAGGTTCAACAATCCAAGAATTACGGCACAGCAGGGTTGGTTTACCCTGCATCGCTATTCATCGAAGTCCTCCTACTTCGTCCCGCTTGAACGAATGCCAAAGACAAAGGAGAGCTTGCACGAGTTCAGGATCCCGAGCCAAAAGCGCAAGGAGATACTCGGGTCCCTCGATCGCCACGGAATCAGCGCACGTACTTTGTTCCCAGACTTGGAGGGACTCTGTCGCTACCTCAACTGGAAGCATAGTGAGGCCTAACCCCTCGGTCGAGGCGAGGCCCAACGGCCCGGCTCCAGGTTGTGCTTATCATCCTTCCGCCGGGCCTGGCGCTTTACCGTCGGTCCCGCTTCACCTCGAACGTTGGACAACACAGGGAGAACAAAGCCCCCGTAGGGCGCAATGCCCGTTGGTTATTACGCCTTACGGCCTCGCATTATATGTAAAGAAATATCATGTCGAATAGAATTTTTGACCATGAACCAGAAGACTGGCACCAACTTGAAGATATGGTGAATACTGCATTTTTAGAGATGGGATACGAAAGCCATCAGAATCACTCAGTTGGCACTGTCAGAGGCGATGTAAAAATAGATGTATTTGCTACTGATCTCCGAACCCCTATCCCCACTGTCGTGCTGTGCGAGTGTAAATACTGGAATAAGCCTGTCGATCAAAGCGTTATTTATGCTTTTCGCAGTATTTGTTCCGATGTCGGTGCTCACTATGGAATAGTTATATCGAAAGTTGGGTTTCAATCAGGAGCAAAAGAAACCCGAGAAGCTACGAATGTTCACTTAATGGATTTTCGGCAGTTTCAAGAGAATTTTTTCGCACAATGGTGAGAAGGGATATTCATGGAGATTGTACGAATGCGTGATGAATTTCTCCCAGCGATGTATCGAAATACGGATTATGTTATTAAGGATTTTCAGAAATATGAGCTATTTGAAAAAGCGTCAGAACACTTCATTTTCAATAATGAGTTTCCAATACAAGTTACCGATCCTAGAGCCAATCCTTAAGATATATTCACGATAGAGGTGGTATCACATCGGCATTTCTTTGAGGTAGCAAAAGACGCTCATGAACAAGTTATGGAAACATCTAACAAGGCAAATTAGCCACACCCTCGAATCCGCTAACGCTGCATTGAGGCTACCCAAATTGTATGCAAGACCCGCCCCTGGCGCGCAACCTTAAATACATCCGGCGGTTATCCATCCAACCGCAGCCATTAAAGACCGAGCACGGCGATTGGCTCGGCCTATCCGATCGGCGTTAACCCATACTCACAAACCCGGCCAGCCGAAATCCGCTTTGGGTGCTTGCCGGTTCGCCGCTGCTTGCCTGGGCCCGGCAACGTCTAAACCCAAGCAAACCGGCATCGGATTTGGCGGATTCCGTCGCGGCGGCGTAACATGGGCCGTTGTTTCCGTTACAAAAATTGCCGATGACCGAGATTCCACCGCTTACGACGCCGGACCTTGAAGAACTGGAGGTGCTGCGCGCCATTGTCGAAGGGACCGCCCACCAGGCTGGCGGCGAGTTTTTCCGGTCTTTGGTGCGCAATTTGAGCCGGGCCACCGGCGTGGCCGGGGCGTTTGTCGCGGAATTTTTACCGGACCGGCGGCGGGTGCGGGCTTTGGCGTTCTGGCAAGACGCCGCTTGGTTGGAGGACGTCGAGTGGGACTTGCCCGGCACGCCGTGCGAGGACGTGTTGAGCGGCCGCTTGTGCCATTATCCGTCCGGCGTTTCCGAGCGCTTTCCCGCCGAGCCGGACGTGGAAAGTTATCTGGGCGTGCCGTTGCGCGACCAGACCTCCGGCGAAATTCTCGGCCATCTGGCGGTGTTCGATGGTCGGGCCATGCCCGAGCAGCCCAGGCTGCTGTACACCTTTCAAATTTTCGCGGCCCGTGCCGCCGCCGAATTGAGTAGGTTGCGCGCGGCCGAACAGCTAATGCAAAGCGAACAGCGCTTTCGCGATTTGTTCGACGAGGCGCCGATTGCCTACGTGCACGAAGACCTGCAATCGCGTTTTTTGCGCGCCAACCGCACCGCGCTGCGGATACTCGGCGTGCCGGCGGCGTTGGTGCCGGGTTTCGTCGGCCGTTCCCTGGTACCGGCCTTGCCGGAGGCTCAGCGCCGGGTTGAAGAAGCATTCGCCGGGATAGGTCGGGGCGGCGATAGCGCTGGTGTGGTGTTGGAACTGCGCCGCCACGACGACGGCCGGCCGATCTGGATTCAATGGTGGTCGCGGCCGGACGCCGGCGGCTTGTTTACTCGAACTATGTTCGTCGATATTACCGAGCAAGTGCTGATGGAACGGCGCCAGGCTAAATTGCAGGCGCAAAACCGTTATTTGCAGGACGAGATCAAGGCCGACCACGATTTCGATCTGATCGTCGGCGACAGCCCGCCGCTGCGGGCCTTGCTGCAACAAGTACGCAAGGTGGCGGCGACCGACGCGTCGGTGCTGATTCAAGGCGAATCCGGCACCGGCAAGGAATTGATCGCCCGCGCGATCCATTCGGCCAGTCCGCGCCGGGAGCAACCGTTGATTAAGGTCAATTGCGCGGCCTTGCCGGCCGGGCTGATCGAAAGCGAATTGTTCGGCCACGAAAAGGGCGCCTTTACCGGCGCCTTGCACAAGCGGGTCGGCCGTTTCGAGTTGGCCGACGGCGGCAGCTTGTTTCTCGACGAAATCGGCGAAATCTCCGCCGAAACGCAGGTTAAGCTGCTGCGGGTACTGCAGGAACGCGAGTTCGAACGGGTCGGCGGCCAGAAGCCGATCAAGGTCGACGTGCGGATTATCGCGGCGACCAACCGCGATTTGCGCCGGGAAGTTGCCGAAAAGCGGTTTCGGGAAGATTTGTTTTATCGGCTGAACGTGTTTCCGCTGCAAACTCCGCCGTTGCGCGAGCGCGCTAGCGACATTCCAGCCCTGGCGACCTTCATGGCCGGCAAGTTCGCCGCCAAGTTGGGCAGGCGCATAGACGGCATCCAACCGCCCGCGTTGCAGCGCTTGCTGGCCTACCCGTGGCCCGGCAATATCCGCGAGTTGGAGAACGTCATCGAGCGGGCAACCATTCTAGCCGACGGGCCTTGGTTGGACATCGCGCCGGAGTTGCTGCCGCAAGTGTCGAGCGAACCGCTCGGCGCGCCGGCGACCTTGAGCGAAGTGACCCGCGAACACATCGTCGCCACGTTGGAGCAAACCGGCTGGGTGGTCGAAGGCCCCAACGGCGCCGCCGCTAAGTTGGACATGAAGCCCAGCACTTTGCGCTACCGGATGAAGAAACTGGGGATTGCCCAATGAACTTTCGCCGGTCTGGCGGGTTGAAATAGGGTTCGGCGCCGACGCGCGCCGCTTTTGCACAGTACGACAGGAATCATGAAACCAGCCAAATTAACGTTTTTCGCCATCGCCGCTTCGGCCGTCGCTCCGTTAGCGGGACCGGCCCGCGCCGAATTGACTACTCACCCGTTCGATCAAGCGCCGATCACTCAAGTCCAGCCGGCCGATGCTGCCGAACCGGCCGAGACGCCCGCCACCGATGCCGCACCGGCACCGGTAGCGCCAACCGAGCCGACGCCGAGCCCAAACCCGCCGGCCTTCAGCTTTACCGATCAGTTCGGCAAGCAGAAATACAGCACCTGCAGCATGACCTACCATTTATCCGGCTTCTCGCTGGGCTACAAGCAATACGACGGCCTGGGCGAAGTGACCTGCCGCAACGGCCAGAAGGCGCAAGTGGCGCTGTCCTCTAAAAGCATCGGCTTTACGATCGGTAAGTCCGATATCGAAGGCGAAGGCCATTTCACCGACGTCAAGGACATCGGTGAAATCTACGGTAACTACATTTCGTTGGGCAACCATTTCGGTTTTATCAATTCGATAGACCGACAAATTCTGACTCGCGGCGAAATTTCGTTGGCACTGATCGGCAAGGGGCGCGGCTTCGACATCGGTGTTACGATCGGCGATTTGACGATTCGCCGGCGTTGATCATCGGTCTTCGAGTCCTTGCGGCTCGGCGAGGCCTTCCCAGCATTGGCGGTTGTTTCAGGCCGCCCCGGCGCATTTCCGGTCGGCGACGTTTACATTCCGGCAAGTTGTACCAAACTAACGGTCATGAAAAGATTTTCGTCGCGGAAAATGGATAGCTGGGCGTAGGAACGGCTTCAGTCGCGATCGAAAGCGCTCAGACATGAAATAAACGTGCTGGAGGCTTAAGCCAGCGTGTTCCGATCGTGAGCTGGCTCCGCCGTAGGTCCACGTCATCAGCCGGGCGGATGCCGAGCGTCCGCGCCGGGTGAACAAGTTAGACTAACCGCCGCAGCTCGCCATCGTCGATTTCGGGCCATTGGCCCGGCGTCGCGGGGCGGCGCTCGAACCAAGACCTTCGTATCCGCATTAGACTCAGGGGAGCGTCACCGTGGATAAGCGCAGTCAGCCATGGGGGGAAACGGCGCGGACTTGCCAATGGCTAGTCTGTCGGCGTCGACCGGTGTATCGCGTTCCGCCGTTGCCGCCGAACGACGCGAACGGGTGAGATTGCTGTTCGAGAATCTGCCGTTCTCGCTGACCATCAGCGGTTTGCTGGCCTGCATATTGGCGGCGGTATTGGCGACGGAAATCCGCAATGCCCGGTTGTTCGACTGGTTTGCGGTGTTGGCCGCCGTGTTGCTGGCCAGAACCTTGCTGCTATTGGTGTGGCGGCGCCGGCCCGATGCCGGTATCGATCCGGCCGGCGTCGAAGCTTGGTTGTTCTGGTTTCGGTTCGGCACTATCGCCGCCGGTATGGTCTGGGGCGTCGGCGGTTTGCTGCTGGCGCCGGTTGGCGACATCAGCCATGAAATTTACGTGTCCTTCGCGTTGGGTGGCTTATGCGCCGGTGCCGCCGCCACGTTGGCGGTCGATAGCTTTTCGGTGGTCGGATTTTTATTGACGGTGTTGGTGCCGCAAATCGTGTTTCTGGCAATGCAGCGCGATGCCATTTCGCAGGGCATGAGTGCGATGGAAACCTTGTTCCTGTTTTTCCTGTTAGCCAGTTCCCGGCAATCGAGTCGGCAGCTGGCGGAAAACTTTCGCTTGCGGATGCAGGCGACCGACAACGAGCAGCGCTTTCGGCAGATGCTGGAAAGCAGTCCGGTCGCGACTTGCATCGAGGACGCCGCCAACGGTCGGGTGATGTTTGCCAACAATAGTTACGCTTTATTGATCGATACTTCTCCGGAGCGGGCTATCGGCGCGTTTACCGCCAGTTATTACGCCAGCCCCGACGCGTATGCGGCGGTATTGGAGCGTCTGGGCAATGGCGAACAGGTCACCAATCAACTGGTGGAATTGCATGCCCCGCGCGGCAGTGCTTGGGTTAAATGGACGCTGGCGTCGTATTTTCCGGTGGAATATCAGGGCAAGCCGGCGTTATTGATCTGGTTTTACGATATTACAGACCGCAAGATCGCCGAGGACAGAAACCAGCATTTGGCCTACCACGATGCGCTGACCGGCTTGCCCAACCGTTCGCTATTCCGCGATCGAGTGCAACACGCCATCGCTAGCGCCGAACGGGAGCGGAGCCGGCTGGCCTTGATGTTTGTCGATCTGGATCGCTTCAAACCGGTCAACGACACCTACGGCCACGGCGTTGGCGATCAGTTGCTGAAACTCGTCGCCGAACGGCTCTACCGGTGTTTGCGCAAGTCGGACTCGCCGGCCCGGCTCGGCGGCGACGAGTTCGTCGTGCTGCTGCCGGCGATCAAGACCGAGCGGAACGCGTTGGAGATCGCCGAAAAAATCCGCCATGAAATGAGTGTGCCGTTCGAAATCGACGGTTTGACGCTGGAAATTTCCGCCAGCATCGGCGTGGCGATCTACCCTGACCATGCCGACAACGCGCAGCGCTTGGTGGATTGCGCGGATTTGGCGATGTATTACGCCAAAGCCGAAGGCCGCAATCGGGTACGCACCTATCAAGCGAATCTGCGCGACGTCAATGTCTGACGCGGGTCCGCGGCAGCCACGCGTGAGCAGTAAGCGTTCGCTCGCGCGGTCGGCGGTTGGCGATCGGGACTGAGCGATTCTTGCCGCGCCGGGTTGGAGGCTTCGGTGCGGCAAAACGCGCGAACGGTCGACCGGGTTTGAACTGCTTTATAATGCGGCTCTTCACGTACTGGCCATTGACGGCGCCGCCATGAAAAAAATTATCCAGAAAATTTCCGCCGCGATTGCCGAGTCGACCCTGTCGGAAAAAGCCAGGGCGCACTATGCCGAGGGACGCTACAAGGACGCCGGCGATCTGTTCAAGGAGTTGTTGAAACAGTCGGGCGATGCCGAGACCAAGCGCTATTTGGCCGATTGCTATTTGCAACGGGCTTGGGGGATGGCGGCCAAGGCCATGTTCAAGGAAGCTTGCGGACTTTGGGAAAATTACGCCGCCCATGCTCACGCGCCGCCGCAAGCGCAAGACGTTTATGTGTTGTGGCTGTTGGCCGGCAAAAACCAGCGCAAGGCCTACGCCCTATTGGATGGGTTGAATGCTCGGCAGTTGGACGAAGAGTTTCCGGTGCTTTCGGCATATCTGGGGATGCTACTGGTCTCCGGGGATACGGAGTTGGTGCCGCATTTGCCCCACGATTGCGCATTGCTCAAGCATTGGCAATGGGTTAGCGAAGCGCTGGCGGCGTATCGCAACGGCGAGCGAGAGGGCTGCGAGCAGGCCTTGAAACCATTGCCGTTTCGTTCGGCGTTTCGCGATTTGCGCAGCTTGCTGAAAGCGCAACTGCTGGAGGGCGCGGATTTCGAACCAGCTTCGGCCCTGTTAGCCAAAATTCCCGACGAATCGCCTTATCAACCGCTGGTTAAGGCTTGTGTGGCGTATCGGCAATCCGGCGCGGATTTCGTCGCCAGCGTGTCGGCGCTGGAGCACAATCAACGCCGCATCGTTGCTCAGGCCAAAGGTCTTAATGCCCGCCAGAGCCAATTATTGGAAGCGCTGGTCAAACTCAACGGCCAGCCCGACGCCAAGGCGCGCTTCAATCTGGTCCTGCAATATCGCGACGTATTCGGCGACGATGCCGCGCAAGCCTATTGCCTGGGAGCGCTGGCCGAGTATCCGGGCGGCGAGAAGGACTATTTCAAACACTTTGCCGGCAAGGATTCGTTCGAGGAAAACCGTTTGCAAGCCTTATTGCACGAACAAGCCGGAAACGACTACGACGCCGGCTTTTTCTGGGACCGCTGCATCGATATTCTAAAAAAAGACCGGCCGGCCAATGACCGCAAAGTCGCGTTGATCCTCAGGCACATGGCCGACAAGGCCTATCCCGGCGAAGCGGCGGCCATGTTGGCCGACAGCTTGGTATACGATCCCGACGACCGACAAAGCTACCTGAACCTTCTGACGATTTATCAGGAACACCGGCCGGACCCGGCTCAGTACGCGCACTGGCTGGAACGCGGTCTGCAACGTTTTCCCGCCGATACCGATTTACTGGTGCGGGCGGCCAAATCCGCCGCAGCCAGAAAAGCCTTCAAAAAGGCCGCAGCCTATGCCAAAGCCTTGCTGAAGATCGATCCGGTCAATACCTTGGCTAAACAGCTATTGTTTGCCAATCACTTGGCCCATGCCCGTCGTTTGATCAAAACCGAGAAGTTTCATTTGGTGGAGAAGGAAATTCAAGCGGCCGAACAATTGACCATCGATAAAAGCCTGCGCCGCCAGGCCGAGTTGTTGCGCGGTTTTTATTTGTGGGTTGCCGAAGACAAAACCCAGGGCTTGCAACGCATCGTCGATACCTTGGCAAGTCTGCATGACGATCCGATCAACATGCATTTTCAAGTGCAAATCGAAGCCGGTTTGTTGGAACTGCCGACGCAGGCGCTTAGCCGCGCGCTGCCCCCTCTAAAGGACTATCTGCTGTCCGCCCCGCAATTGCGGCGCTTGATCGCGTCGATAGGCTATTACGACGAGCAATTGGACGACAACACCTTGTTGTTCAAGGTTCTGGATAAAATCAAGGCGCCGCTGAAAAAGTCGCTGGAATGGTTGTTGGAACATGAAGCGGAATTATTGGCTTGGTGCCAGTCTTTGGAGACGATCGGCCATTACGAACTATTGAAGCACGCTGCCAAGGCGGGCCATGCCCGTTGGCCTAAGCCGGCCTGGCTATATTACCGGACGCTGGCCGAATGCCAAGGCGATGCCAGCCACTTGGATTTCATGAGCTTATACCGTTTGAAAGTCGCGTTGGAAGACGCGCGGGCGGATAACGACAACAGGACCGCCGGGTTGATCGAGCGCCTGCTCGAACGGGCCAGCGGGGGCGTCGAGCTATTGCCGTCGGCGGATAACATCGAGGATTTCGACCGGCCGCCGCTTAGCGACGATCCGATAGAAGATTTGTTCGGCCACGTTCCAGATGCCGTGTTCAAGCGTATCGAAAAGAAAATCGAGGAGCTGGTGCGTAAGCGCGGTCCCGAGCAGTTTGTCGCCCAAATCATGCGTCAATACGGTAACGGCCGCGATGAGCAAAGCCTGGCGATCTTGTTCATGAATCAAGACTTCCTATGGTGTGTGACGATATTCGCAGCCGCCGAGGAACTGAAAATCGAGATCGGTGTCGGTTTCGACGACATCGTTGCTCGCTTCATTCACGATTCTCCGCAGTATTCGCTGCCTTTCAATTGAGTACCGATGATTTCACCGTATAGCATTCTCGGCGTGCCCGAACAGGCCAGCGACGCCGACATCAAACAAGCCTATTTGCAAAGGGTCAAGGACAATCCGCCCGACCGCGATGCCGCGCGCTTTCGTGAAATTCAAGAGGCTTTCGAAGCGATTAAGGACCAAGACTGCCGCTTGCGCCACGCCTTGTTTCATGTGCCGCATGTCGATTTCGACGCGTTACTGATGCAAGCCTTCGGCCAACCGCGCATTGGCGGGACTATGGCTACGGACGATTTCTTAAAACTATTGAGCACGCTGTCCATCGAAAAATCGCTCGCTCAATTAACGAAAACGCCATCATGACCACAGACACCCCGCAAGACGAATTGCTGGCAGCCTTGCATCAGTATCTTCAGGAAACCGACTTCGCCCATCTGACCGCAATCGAGCAACCGGATTTGACCGCGCTGTTCAGCGATTTGGCCGGCCTGAAAACCGAAGTCAAGGCCGAGTCGCGGCAATTCAAAGCCACGCTGGACAGCTTGAGCGATGCCGTCGTAACCCTGAAGGCCGACAATCGAGCCCTGGCGGACGAACTGGCGAAAGCCAACGAACGCCTAGAACAACAACGCCGTGAGGTTGAGCGAGCGATGTTGGTGGAATGGCTGGATATTTACGACCGGCTCGATGCCGGCCATCGGGCTTTGCAAAACTATCGGCCGGTCGATGGTTTGTTCCGGCATTCCAAAAAACAGGACGTAGGTTTCATCGCCAGCGTTCGCGAAGGCCAGGAAATTACGCTGAAGCGTCTGGAACAAATGCTGCAGCGCCGGCGGGTGTTTGCGATCGATTGCGTCGGCCAGCCCTTCGACGCGCGGACCATGACGACGGTCGCGATCGGCGCCGATCCGGCGCTGGAAAACGCCGTCGTGCTCGAAGAGCTGCGCAAGGGATTTTTACTCGAAGATCAAGTGTTGCGATTGGCGGAAGTCAAAGTCAATAAACTTTAAGCATTCAGGGAACACATATGAACGACATCATCATCGGTATCGATCTAGGGACCACGAACTCGGAAGTGGCGATTGTCGAAAACGGCAAGGTCACGGTGATCGCCGACAACGGCAGCAAGATTTTGCCGTCTTTCGTCGGACTGGACGATAACGGCGACATTCTGGTCGGCGCCAGCGCCCGCAATCAATACCTGATTTACCCGGAGCGCACCGTTAAATCGATCAAACGCTTGATGGGCCAGGACGCGCGAGTCACGATGGCCGGTCAGGCTTACACGCCGCAGGAAATCTCCGCGATCATCCTGAAGCGTTTGAAGGCGATTGCCGAGGCCTATGTCGGTCGGCCTATCGTCAAGGCGGTGATTACCGTACCGGCCTATTTTTCCGACGCCCAGCGCCAGGCCACCCGCGAAGCCGGCGAAATCGCCGGGCTGGAGGTGGTGCGGATGATCAACGAGCCGACCGCCGCCGCGCTGGTTTACGGTGCCGGCCAGCTCAACGCCAAGCGCATGCTGGTCTACGACTTGGGCGGCGGCACCTTCGACGTGTCGGTGGTCAACGTGCAGAGCGGTGTCGTCGAGGTGCTGGCCAGCCATGGCGACAATCACCTGGGCGGCGACGATTTCGACCAACTGATCGTCGATCGCATCCTGGCGCATATCCGCGAGCAATTCGGCATCGAAGTCGAGCCGCACGGCAAGGCGATGGCGCGCATCGTGCGGGCGGCGGAACAGGCGAAACTGCGCTTGTCCGACGAGCCGTTTGCGACGATAGAGGAAGAATATTTGCTGGAGCGCCAAGGCACGCCGCTGCATTTGACCATGGAATTGGCGCGTTCGGACTACGAAGAGCTGATCGCCGACCATATCAACGCCACGCTGGACGCCACCCACATCGCGCTGAAGGGCGCAAAATTGATCGCCTCCGACATCGACGAAATCATCCTGGTCGGCGGTTCGACGCGCACACCGTGCATACGCGAGCGCCTGTTCGACGAATTCGGTTTCGAGCCGCACGGCGAAGTCGATCCCGACCTGTGCGTGGCGATGGGCGCGGCAATGCAGGCGGCGATGATTAACGGCGAGGACATCGGCACGGTCTTGGTCGACGTGACGCCGTACAGCTTCGGCACTTGCGCGGTCGGCTATCTGGACGGCATGCCCTATCCGTATCAGTACGTACCCATCGTGCATAAAAACAGCGTGTTGCCGGTGCGCAAGTCCGAGGCTTTCGAGACCTATCACGACAATCAGCGCGAAGTGAACGTGCGGATTTTTCAAGGCGAGGACCCGGATGCGCTGAACAACGTCGAAATCGGCGAGTTTTTGGTCGAAGGTTTGTTGGACGTGCCGGCCGGCAACGTCATCACCTTGACGCTGGACCTGGATTTGAACGGCATCTTGCACGTCTCGGCGCGGGAGAAAGCTTCCGGCAAGGAAAAGACCATCACGATCAACAACGCGATTTCCCGTTTTGATAGCGGCGAACTGGGCAGCGCCAAACAGCGTATCGACGGTTTGTTCGGCGAAACCGCCGGCGAAGCGGGGGCGTCGGAAAGCCCGGCCGTGGCGGCCGCGCGTCAAGCGATCAAGAAAGCCGAATCCTTGTTCGAAACCGTCTCCGCCGAAGACAAGGAAGACATGGTCGATCTGATCGAAGCCATCTCGACTTGTCTGGAAAACGGCGACGAGGCCGGGCTGCGCGAGCCGGTCGAACGTTTGAACGACATCATCTACTACCTGGAATCGTGATACAGCGCTGTCCGGCCTGCAATGCCCGGCTCGGAACGGCCTCGGCGTGCCCGCGTTGCGGCGTCGAATTACGGCAAATCCTGGGTTGCGAAAGCTTGGCCGAACAATGGCTTAGCGTCGCGATGCAAAGTCTCGCGGCCGGTCTGCCGGCCGTCGCGGTGCCGGCGCTGTTACGTTCGTTGAGTTTTAAGCAAACGCCGCCGGCCAAACTGTTGCACGGTTTTTTGATCCGGCAGCTGTACCGGGCGCTTTATGAAGAATTAGGCCGGCAGCGTTGGCCGGAGGCGCGCGCGACTCTGTGTCTGTTACACGATCTTCAAGGCGGCAACGATGCCTTAAGTCGGTTTGGCGAGATGATCGACCAGTTGGCGGGCGCGGTGGATACGCCGCCGCCTCCGTCGTTCAAATCGGAAAACCCAAGTACCAATCGATCAGAAATAAGCTAAAGAACACGATTTCCGGAATCCAAGTGCCGTCAATGCTTGTAAGTCTCGGTTGTGAGTCGATGCGCTTGGCTGGCTTTAGAATTTTCATGACGATCTCCGCTGCATGTTGGGTGTTGCTTGGCGCGTTGGGTTAGCCTTAGGCCGGGTTCACTCCAAAACGATCGGCTTTTGGCGCTTAACAGGAATGGATGCGCCAGCAATCAGTGAATCCGCGACTCAGTCGCGCGGATACACTATAGCCCTCGGTATAGCGATACCGCAATCCGGTTTTTCTAGCGCTCGCCGGCGCCTGATTATTGCTTTTGCAACAAATAGCCGGAATAGGCGATCAGCTCCCGGCCATCCATTTTGACGACGCGCAGGGTGTCGCCCATGCCGCGGCCCAGACCGTGGGTAATGGCCTGCTCGTCGTCGATGGGTTTGAGCGCCCAAGTCTGTTTTTCAATGTCGAAGCTGGGTAGCGCGTATTCCAACACCAGAAAACCGTTGCGTTCCCGCAAGGCGCAGTGTTCCGGAACGATCGCGTCGCCGTCGGCTAGATTGACGATACGGTAATCGCCCAAGCGCTGCCGCCAAGCCGCCGGTATCGCGGTCGGGACGATTTTTTCGCCGATCGGAACGGTCTGGCCTTCGGTATGAGCCAGCAATACCCGGCGCCCCGCAATCTCGGTTAGTGACAGTCCGACTTCGGCCAACTCCTCCGGTTGGATGGGAATAAAGCCCAGCAGCCAATAGCGAATACCAAATTGGCCGTCCGGGCGGACCACGATGTCCAACGAGTTGCCGTTCAAATCGGCGGAAATGCCGTCACCGGTATTCGCGGCATCGACGTAGCCCAACATCGTCGCGTAGTGGCCGCCGAATTGGCTTTGTTCCGCCGCGTTTGGCGCGCGGGTTTCGATAGCCGGTGTTTCGGTTTCGCGGAAGGCTTGGCCGGTTTTGATCGCGACCGCCAGTTTCAGCGCGGCGTTGTTGATCTTTTGCAAGGCTTGGTTGGGCGAATTGCTGAGCACGACGACGCCGATTTTGTGGTCGGTAGCCAAGCTCAACAGGCTGAATTGGTACAGCGTCGCGCCGCCGTGTTCGGCAATCGGCCCGATGTTTAAGTTGTCCCGTAACATCCAGCCCAGACCGACCTTTAGGCCGGCATCGAGCGGCACATCGGCGTTTTGCGGTTTCAGCATGGCCGCGACGGTTTGCGGTTTCAATAGCTGGCGGCCGTCGGACGCGCCGCCGGCAAACACCATCGTCATGAAGCGGCTCAGGTCCAACACGCTGGCATTCAAGCCGCCGGCCGGCATGTCGCGTAGCGGCGCTTCGGGTTTTTCGTCGCCGAACCGGTAGGATTTCGACGCCAGTTCGCCTTCGAGTCCCGGCGCGAATCGAGCGGTGCGCATGCCCAGCGGTTTGAGTAATTGCCGATCGGCATAGACGCTGAACGGCGTGGCGCTGACCGTTTCCAGCATCGTGCCCAGCAATGTTACGCCGAGATTGGAATACGAAAATACCGTGTTGGCCGGGTTGCTGACGTATTCGGATTTGAGTTGCTCGACCAATTGTCCGAACGGCCGAGGGTGTTGCGTCCACATGCCGTTGACGATGTCCCCCGGCAATCCGGAATGATGGCTCATGATGTTGCGCGGCGTGATCGCGGCGGTATCGGCGAACCGCGAATTGATCGAAAAGTTCGGTAAATAACGTTGTAGTGGTTGGTCGATATCCAGTTTGCCTTGCTCGGCCAATTGCATCACCAAGGTATCGGTAAACAACTTGGAAATCGAGCCGACTCTATAAACGGTCTCGGCCGATGCCGGCACGTCGCGGTGCCTATCGGCGTAGCCAAAGCCTTGCGACCACACCACTTGCTGGTCATCCACAATGGCGATACTCAAGCCTTCTATGGCTTGTTTGTCCATTTGGGTTTCGATCAGCCAACTCAAATAGGTCTGCAGATAGCGGTAATCGCCGCGTTGCCAAGTCTCCGGCCGGGGCGGTGGTCCGCCCGCGCAAGCGGACAGCACGATCAACAAGCCGAGAAATACGGGAATTCGGGATTTCATGGTTGAGGTTTGCTCCATTAAAGTGGTCTGAGAGACGCGGGCTTGGGCAAGGATAGACTAGGCGGTTTACAGCTCGCCGCGTTCAATTTCTTCCAGGTACAGGAATTCGGGGGCCTTGACGCCGGCTTGCCGGCGAATGGCCACCAGTTCCGCCGATTCGAAAAAGCGCCTTGCGCTGTCCAGCGACGACCACTCGGAAAAATGCACGACGCGGTTGGCGTCGTCGGCTTGACGCAGCAATTGATAGCGAAGTTCGCCGGCATGTTTACGCATATCCGCGGCTTGGTCGAAGATGGCTTTCCAGGCCGGATAGGCTTCGACTTCGTGGATGATCAAGACATAGGGCATAGGTTCCTCGGTGATGGTTCAGGGTCGATTTTAGTCGCGGCGGCCGAATCGCGATTCGCGAGCAGGCGGCGTGTGGTGTTTCCCGGCTAGCGCCGGCTGGGTCTAGGGTTGGAAACCTTGGTCGCGGTTCCGGCGGCGGCCCCAAAACGTCCTAACACTTGCCCGACAGACCGTGGAGTTTAAGTCAAAGCCGGCGGATTCGCATGTGCCGAAAATCATGCTTGCTTGCATGACTCCAGGTGCGCGACATCGCGGCGAATAACTGCCGACGCTCTTTAACCTGGCGAAAAAATAGCGTTTTTTCAACCGATAAAGACGCTTCCATCACCACTAATTTCCGCTAGCTCACCCGCGCGCACTCTCCGAAATGCCCTCCGTGGGTAGGATATTTTTCCAGCAACGAGTTAGGTACTCTGTCCCAGTTGCGAAATTCCGGGTTGACCCGGCGACAAACTCGATCGAATCCAACAGGTCGCAGCGACTGAATACAAGCGCGATACCCGAGATCGTAGTCCGGCAACTTCCAAAATAACCTTAACTTCTGGAGAAACTTTATGAAAGCAAATAGCACAATGCCGCTAATCGTTGGATTGGTCATGGTTGGCTTAAGTTTTACCGCGACGCAAGCTCATGCGGCCGGCAATGCCTGCATCGCCGTCAACGGCGGATTCGGGAATGGTGGCACCACGTTCGTGGGTAAGGGATTCTCGCTACCGGGCAACGGCTCGTGCGGAACTTGGTCCGGCGTCGTCAAAACCGGTTCATCGGTGGTACTGACTTCCAGCGGTAGCGCATGTACCTCCAGCGACGGCGTGATTTTGACCTTGACGATGCACTCGACCGATCCCGCGTATTTTGGCAACGGCGAAACGGCGGCGGTCGATCATATTCAACTGTGTCTGAAAGGCACCACAAACTGCCCCTACGGCCAGTATTCGCACGGCTATTTCAGTGGTCCGGTCGAGCGAATCAATTGTACGACCGACCTTATCACGATACCGTCCACTCACGACTGAGCAGGCACGCGTCGGCGTGACGGCGCGCAGTTTGATAGCCGAAATGAGCGATTGTCCTGGCAAGCGGACAATCGCTTGCTCGCGCGGCGAGCATTTTCAAACCCTTTCGCTTCGAAATATCCCCCGCGCGGAGGATGTTTCCCCACCGGCTCGGTCGTTATCCTAGAACCAGCCTAACGTTTCGGGGCCGCGTAATACTGAACCCGCGTGGCGGGCCGACCGGGGCATTCCTAAGGTGAACGGCACCGGAGCACGGAACACAGACGAATGATCCGGGCGGTCTTAGGCATACGGGTTGATCGTGGCACGCGCCCGAAATTAAGCGGTTGCCCACGCCTTACTCGGCATCAGTTCAATTAGAAAATAAAAGGCATAACGATGAAACAAGGTCCACAACATTGGAAACTGAACCAGCTCTGCTCCGCATTTTTAGCGGCCGGATTGGTACTGCAAATTTGCCCGGCTTGGGCGCAAACCGACACCGGGATCGGCAGCAATGGGATGTCGGGCGCGGACGGTGCCGCCGGCAATCCCGGTAGCGCCGGCGGCAACGGCAACGCCGGCGGTAGCGCAACTGCGAAAGCGGGCTTTCCCGTCAATAACGATACTGCCAATAGCGCAACGGCGACCGGCGGTAGCGGAGGAAATGGCGGTAACGGCGGCGCGGGTAACCCGCCTGGCTCGAACGGTGGGAAAGGCGGTTCCGGCGGTAACGGTGGTAACGCCACTGCGCAGGCCTCCACTAGCATCTCCAGCTATGCCGAGGCCAACGTCACCGCGAACGCTACCGGCGGAAATGGCGGTAACGGCGGATTGGGTGGCTCGGCGAGCGGCGAGGGCGGAGAGGGAGCCGGTGGTAACGGCGGTAACGGTGGCACCGCAGTGATCGGCGCGGTCGCGGAAAGTAGCGGCGGCTATTTAGTCCTGGATGGCACCGCAACGGGTGGCAACGGTGGCGATTCTTTCGGCACGGGTGTCGCCGGCTCAGGCGGGGCAGTGATTTTGGGCGTTTCCCCCAACACCGCTCTCGATGGCAATGCCCTTATTACCGCAAAAGTGACCGGCACGGCCAACGGCGGCAATGGTGGCAACGCCCAGGGCGCCGGTATTGGCGGCAACGGCGCCTCGGTTAGTTTGACCGACAAAGTCTCAGGCGATACCGCCGATATTTTACGATTGACTCAAACCGCCCACGGCGGGAACGCCGGCGGCAGCCATGGTGGCGTGGCGGGTCTCGCCGGCAGCGCCAACAGCAGCTTAAGCAGAAACACCAGTTCCAAATCCCTGCAAATCTATAGCAATGCCCAGGGCGGTGACGGCGGCTATTTGCTCAATGCGGTTAGCGGCGTGGCCGGCGCTGGGGCGGATGCCACCACGACGGTTAATGGCATCAATACCGCTGTCGGAAACAATAGCGATACCGATGCTGGCAGTAATGCAACCGGCGGTCACGGCGGTGATTCCAACAATCAGCGCAACGGCGGCGCGGGCGGTAAGGCCCAAAATAACACGGCCGCCGCCGGCGATAGCGCACATGCCGGTGGCGAAGCGATCGGTGGTAACGGTGGCGATAGTTATGGCGGTAGCGGCGGTTCCGGCGGTTCGGCCAGTAGCGTTAGTAGTGCGGTTGGCACCACCGACGCCGACGCCAATGGTTACGCGACCGGCGGAAATGGCGGCTCGAACCGAGCGGAAAACGGTACTGGCGGTGTTGGCGGCGCGGCGAGCTCTTCAGCCAATGCCGTAGCTACCCACAATAACAGCCAGATTAGCGCGGATACCACCGCTTACGGAGGCCATGGCGGGGCCAGCTATGCCAATGGCAACGGCGGCAACGGCGGCAACGGCGGAACGGCAACCACAACCACCAGCGCCAAAGGCGCCGGTTCGGGCCCACTGCAAGTGCAAACCAGCGCTTGGGGCGGCGACGGCGGCACCGGTCAAGGTTTAGGAAATAAGGGCGGTGCGGGCGGTACCGCTTCGGCGCAAGCCAGCGGCACATCCACCGGCAACGGCGATGTCGCGGTGACTCTCGACCAACGCGGCGGCAAGGGCGGTTGGGGCTACCTCGGCGCCGACGGTGGCGTGGGTGGCGATTCCATTGCCGATAATTTGGTCAGCGGTTCGACCGGCGGTGCATTGAACTTGACGCAATACGCCAAAGGCGGTGATGGTGGCAACGTCAGCAGCATTATTTTTGCGCTAGGCGTCGGCATCGAAAACCATCCCGCAGGCCAAGCCGGTAGCGGTGGCCAGGCAAAATCGGTGCTGAACAATGTCGATGACGGCACTGGGATGGTCACCGGAAAAAGTAGCGCCGAAGGCGGCGCGGGCGGCTTGGCCAGCGCCGCCGGCAACGGGAATGGCGGCAATGGCGGCGACGCCAATGCGGAGATCGCGCTGATTCACGGCGGCAGCGTCAATGCCAGTGCGGTTGCCATTGGCGGTAACGGCGGCGATCCAATACCGGTATCGCCGGTAACGGCGGTTTGGCGGGCTTAGGTCTGGACTTGGCAGCCGCCTATGGTGAATCCACCGGCAACGGGACGGTCGAAGTCGCCGGCGAGGTTCGCGGCGGCAACGGCGGTTCGTCGGTCGCCGGCGGTACCGGCGGCAACGGCGCTTCGGTCAACTTGGTCAATAAAGTCGACGGAAAAACCAGCGCCGATCTGAACCTTAGTCAAACCGCCAACGGCGGTAACGGCGGCGGCGGCAGCGTTGGCGGGCAGGTGGGTGCGGCCGGTAGCGCCGACAGCCGGCTAAGCAAATCCGCCGCAGTCAATGCCTTGTCGCTGTACAACTACGCCACCGGCGGTAACGGCGGCAATTTGAGTAATGCGCCGAGCGGCGCGGCCGGTGCCGGCGCGGTGGGAACGGCTTACGTCAATGCCGACAACAGCGCCGGCTCGGTTTACGCATGGGGTAGCGCAACCGGCGGCGACGGCGGCAGTACCAACAATGGCGAGACCGGCGGCGCGGGCGGTCAGGCCAACAATACGGCCAAGGTCGCGTCCAGCGGCGACAACCACGACGCTACAGTTTCCGGTCATGCCTTGGGTGGCCTAGGCGGCGTCAGCTACGGCGGTCGGGCAGGCGCGGGCGGCTCCGCGATCAGTACCAGTTATGGCACCGCTTCCGGCAATAGCGCTGTCACGGTAAGCGACAAGGCGCGCGGCGGCAATGGCGGCGTCAATCTGTTCGGCGACACCAACGGCGGTAACGGCGGCGCGGCCAGTTCGTTGGCTAACGGCGATAATACCGGCACACAGTCGGTGTCCGTGACTTCGTTTGCTTATGGCGGCGATGGAGGCCAAGGGCATGGCAGTGGTAGAGCCGGTGCCGGTGGTGGCGCCAATTCGCAAGCGCTGGCGTCGAGTACGGCCGGCCATGCCAGCGCGGCGGCGAATGCCACAGGCGGCAGCGGTTACGGTTTCACTTCACCAATCGTCGCCACCGCTTGGGCGCAGGGCGGGAACGGTTCGTCCGCCAACGCGACGGCCGGCCAAACCGGCATTCAGCTGACGGCGGCGGCCCACGCCGATAGCGTTGCGAGCGTCAGCGAAAGCCGCGCCGCCATCGGTCAAGCCCCGGCGCCGAAAACCGATGCAGCCGGTAAGCAGGCGGTTGCGTTCGGCACCGCACTGCCTCAAAACGCCGATGTTTCGGCGCTACTTGCCGGTAATCCGACGGTGTTGCATGACTTCGATATTGGCGGCAGCAGTCAGGTTTGGTTGCAAGGTACCTTGGGGGTGTTGAATACCAGTTCGGAGGCGGGTTATCACGATTATCACGCCAGCTTTTCTCTGAACCTCGACACCTCGTCTTATGCGCCGGCCCAACATCTGTTGCTGGGTCTACTTAGCCCCGAGTTCGGCATTGCTGCCTTGAGCGGCGACGATACGCTGTCTTTCTCCATCGACGTGGATGGTGCCGCCACTAGTTCAAGTGCCAGCTACGATTTCACTGCTGCCGATGCGGCGGGCGCGGCGAATTTTTTCGACGATAAGACGCTGGATGTCGGCGACTGGAGCAGTTGGGTCAGTAACAGTGATAAAACACTCACGCTGACCTTTAACTTGGACCTGCACAGCCACACCTACGGCACGGGTCTGAGCTTCGATCTGATTGCCGGCAATTCGACGTTGGGCTCGGGTCCGGTCGCGTCGGTGCCGCTACCGGGCGGCCTATGGCTATACGGCTCGGCGCTGCTGGGCGCGCTCGTCCGAGGCAGGCATGCGCGAGCGGGCGGTAAATTAAGCTAGCAGACGAAACCGATAGAGCCTCGCATTGAGAAAGCCCCGCGTTCCGGGGCTTTTTTATGCCTTGAGCGTGGGTGGGCGGCTCGCTAGTCAGGCAGGATTCGGGTAGCTCGCCGCGATCGCGGCGTGTGGCAGTCGCGGCCCAAAACCCGGTGTAGGGCTGGCCTGGGCGCCTCGAGGTCAGGCGGGCTTTAGGCGCTTTCAGCGCGGTCTCGAGAATAGGTCATTTCCCGCAATCCGCGTGAAATGACCCAACTTGTAAGTTTGTCCGGCGCGCTGGGTAACGGCTAAGTGCTTGTGTCAGCGAGGGATTACATTGTGGTCCGGTTTTTGCCGAGCTAACTCCGGCCGCTGGCGCGGTCCGAGTTTGACGCGAGCCGGCGGGTTTGCCTGGAGGCGCGGTTCTCGTGGAAGCGGTTATCGCCGCGCGAATCCGCCGTGGCGGCGGTATCCATAATGTCGGCATTGATTTGCCGGCTGCAGTGAAAACGGCTTAATCGATCATTTATCAATCAATATCAAACACAGGGAATTTCACAATGAAGCATGTATTACGCACCGCTATCGCGGCCGGCTTGGCGCTGACCGCAATCGGTTCGGCCCAGGCCAATACCCTCAGCGTCGACGGCACGCTGTTCTTGCAAGCCGGCGGTACCACCTTCGATACCTGGAAGGTCGCCATGACCACTGCCGGCAGTTTTAGTGTCGATGTGTTGGCTTACGAAGCATCGCAAAGCAACGTCGCGACCGCCGGTTATTTCGCGGCCGATCTGAACGGCGACGGCGAACTGACTTGGCTGGACCCGGATACCCATTGGTATTTGGACGACGGTTCCGCCGGCTTGACCGCCGCCAACCATTTGGCCCGTTGCGACGACATCGCCAACAATTGCGCGACCGTCAATACCCCCACGATCAGCTTGGTCAGCCGAACTCAAGTGCAGGGCGCGGCGGACGGTTCGATTCACTTCCGTCGCGATCCGGCCTTCGACATTACTCTGGCCGCCGGTAACTACCAATATGTGATGTCCGATTATCGCTTGACCGACGCCGAAGCGGCGGCCGGCATCAACTCCGGCGATAGCTTTTCGGCGCCAACCGGCTTCGTCAATCCGATTTTGGATCACGGCGACTACCGGATCACTTTCAGCTCGGATACCTTGCATTTCGCGGTCAGTGGCAACACCATCACCGTCTCGCAAGTGCCGCTACCCGGCGCGGTCTGGTTGTTCGGCAGCGTTTTGGCCGGTTTTGGCGTAACGGTTCGGCGCAAGGCGCGGGTGGCTTAAAATTGGCCGATGTTTGCTCCGCGACACCGGAGCGGCCGGCCAGGCCCTACCGTTTTGGTGTTTGTCGGTTATGATGCCGCCTCCCGCGTTAACCACGATTGACGATGACAATATCCGCCCCGGCCAGACCCGGTCGTAACGATCCCTGCCCGTGCGGCAGCGGTAAAAAATTCAAACATTGCTGCGCCGAGAAGGCCGAGGCCGGGAGCGGCGACTCCGACCCGAAGCAATTGTTGGAAACCGCCCGCTACCACGCCTATCAACGCCGCGACTTTCTCGCCGCCGAACAGACTTATCGGCAAGTATTGGCGATCAAGCCCAATCACGCCGAAGCTTTGGCCGGCGTCGGCCAAGGCTTGTGTTGGCGGCATCGGCTCGCCGAGGGCAAGCAATATCTGGCCAAGGCCACCAAGGCCATGTTGCGCCAACCGGAAAAGATCGACGCTAGGGTCTTGCTGGAATTCGCCGAGCAAATGCAAATGTGGGGCGACATCGACTTGGCGTTGCAATTGGCCAGGGCCGCCGCCAAGCGCATGCCGGTCAGCGCCTCGGCGCAATATGCGATCGCCGCCTGTCTGCACCGCTTGAACCACACCGATCAAGCCATCGCCCAGATGCAAAAAGTCCTGCAATTGGCGCCGAGCGACGCCGGCTGCCAAATCCTGATGGCCTTGCTGGAAATCGACAAGAAACGGATGGACGACGCCAGCGGGCGGCTGGAGCGGGTCGTTGCCGCCGAGCAAAATGGCGGGCAGTTGGCGCGGGCTTGCTTGGAGCTGTCCAAGGTCTACGATAAACAACAGCGCTACGCCGAAGCCTTCGAGATGTTCTCGAGGGCCGGCGCGTTGGCGGCGGCTAGTCCGGAAGCCCGGAACGTGGACGCCAATTATCTGTTCGACCGGATCGCCTTGTTCAAACACGGTTACGACGATGCCTTGCTGGGACGCTGGCGCGTAACCGACTTTGCCGACAATTTGCCGGTCCCGGCATTCTTGATCGGATTCTTGCGCTCCGG
Organism: Methylomonas stagni; assembly: GCF_050154735.1. Classification (NCBI taxonomy): domain Bacteria; kingdom Pseudomonadati; phylum Pseudomonadota; class Gammaproteobacteria; order Methylococcales; family Methylococcaceae; genus Methylomonas; species Methylomonas stagni. The sequence goes on from NZ_CP189557.1 coordinate 766,565, forward strand.
TACCACGCTGACCGAGCAAGTGCTGGCCGCGCATCCCGAGGTACTGACCTCGGACGAAAACCACTTGATCGAGGAAGTGGCACAAGAGTTGGCCGCGGCGACCGGCATCGCCGGCGATACGCCGGCCGCGCTGAAGGCCCTGGATATTGCCGGCGCGCGTCGCTTGCGGGCGTTTTACTGGCAACGTGCCGTGGAGGAATTCACGTCGGCCGCGTTGAAAAAACTTTCGTCAACAAGGTGGCGCTAAACAGTATCGAAACCGGCCTGATCGCCACTTTGTTTCCGGAAGCAAAAATTCTGTTCGCGCTCCGCGATCCGCGCGATGTGTGTTTGAGTTGCGCGATGCAATCGTTCGCGTTGGCGCCGGCCACCGTCAATCTGCTGTCCTGGCAAGGCATCGCCCGCCAGTACGCGGCGGTGATGGATTTGTGGCTGAGCCTGCGCGATCGGATCGCCCCGGTCTATCTGGAATTGCGCTACGAGGATGTGGTCGACGATTTCGAAACCAGCTTTCGGCGGGTGTTCGAGTTGCTGGGCGTCGAGTGGCGCCCGGAAGTGCAACGCTTCCACGAGCGTTCGGCCGGCCGTTACGTGGCCACGCCCAGCTTTGGGGCAGTGTCTCGGCCGATTTACCGTAGCGCCGTCGCCCGCTGGCACGGTTACCAAGCCCAATTTCAAACCATCCTGCCCATGCTGGAGCCCTATCTCAAGGCCTTCGGTTACGTCTGATCCTCGTGTAGTCGAATGATGTTGTGATTTAACATAGTTCAATAACGGGAGGCCGCAATGCGCGAGTTCGGCCTATCGACAGCCTTTTGATTTTAAAAAAATTTTCGCTTACGGCGTTAATTTTGCTAGCCGATTCGGTTCAGCTGCCCATTCGGACGTAATCAAAACCGGCGACCCATGTCATTTCACCCGCATCAATCGTTGCAAGAGCTGTACGTCAGTTGCCACGGCGAGCTGGAAGCCGTGCTGTTTTCGCGCGTGCGTTGCCGGGAAACCGCCGCCGACCTTTGCCAGGAAGCCTTTGTCCGTTTATGCCGCAGCGACGATCTGGGTAATGTCGGCAATCTGAAAGCCTATTTATTCCGTACAGCGCAGAATCTGCTGTTCGACCACTACCGCAGCCAGACCGTACGCAATAACGCGATCGTCGATTGGCCGGAAGACGAGCCGCCGGAAGCCGAAGATCCGCGTTGCGCCGAGACCGTCGCGCTGGCGGAGCAGGATTTGGATAGGCTGATCGAAGCCATGACCAGCTTGTCGCCTTTATGCCAGCGGATTTTTTATTTAAACCGCTTCGAGGGCATGAAGCAGCGCGAAATCGCCGAAACCCTGAATATCTCGGTTCGCACTGTCGAAGAGAACGTCAAAAAGGCGCTGCTGCATTGCGCCAAAACCCTGGATCAGTCCTAGCCGGTCATGTGGTTCCGGGCTTGGGCCTCGTCTATGATATATCTCCCCACCGTTCAACCAGGAATTGACCATGTCCACCGAACCGATGCCGGATGATGCCGAGCGTTTGCTGGAACAGGCTTGCGCTTGGTTAAGTAGACTGCATTCGGGTGAATTTCCCGTGTCCGCGCGGCAAGAGCTGAACGCCTGGCGCGCCGCCGACAGCGCCCACGAACAAGCCTGGCAACGCGCCGAAACGCTGTGGGCGGGCTTGGGGCAACTGCGCGGCCGCCGCATCATTCCCGGTGCGCAACCGTTGCCGGGGGAAGGGAGCTTACAAGCCAAAATACAACCCTCTCCCTCTGGGAGAGGGCAGGGTGAGGGGATGCAAACTAACGCTTTGACGCATTTTGATTCCCTCGCTCCAACCCTCTCGGTAATCGATCCCGACATTACCCTATCTTCTGTATCGATGCAGTCGCCCCGAGAAGAAAGCGAGCTGTTACGACAGTCTCCAAGGCAAGGTGGCAGGCAAGCGAAGGCAGCGGATGTGGTGGCTGCAAGTCCGGTTGCCATGCTGGATTCCCGTCTGCGCGGAAATGACAGCCTCAGGGATTTTAAAGACAACGTTGACAACAGAACGCACCGCCGACGCCGTGGCCGGTCGTTAGGTTTGGCGGTAGCCTGCTGTGCATTGCTGGCTACCACGTTGAGCGTGCTGTATCCGCCGGCATTCTGGCGCGCGGACTACTCGACCGGTAAGGGCGAGCGGCGCAGCGTGACTTTGGCCGACGGCTCGCGGGTGATGCTTAACACCGCCACGGCCCTGGCCATCCACTTCGACGCCGGCACGCGCCGGGTGGAGTTATTAGCCGGCGAAGCGTTTTTTGACGTGGCTAAAAATCCGCGACGGCCGTTCGTGGTCACTGCCGCCGGCAGCGAAGTGCGGGCGGTGGGTACGGCCTTCGCCGTAAAGCGACAACCCGAGCAGACCGAAGTCGAACTGGTCGAAGGGATAGTTGAAATACAAGACGCGGGGCAGCAACACCAACAACGCCTGACGGCGGGACAGTCTGCGTCGATAGGCGCCACCGGCATCGCTTTAAAAAACGCCGGCCAACCGGACGGCATGGCGTTGTGGCGGGCTGGCTATCTGCAATTCGACGGCTTGCCGCTAAGCGACGCCATTGCCCAAATCAACCAATACCGTCCCGGCCGCGTCGTGTTGCTGAATACCGCGCTGGCCGACAAGCGCATCAGCGGTCTGTTTCGCTTGGATGCGCTGGATCAAGCCATCGCCAGTTTAAAAGCCGCCATCCCGGCGCTGCAAATAGTCAGCATCACGCCCTATCTGGTGGTGTTGCGTTAGGCGCTGTTCACACCCCGCACCTTCTCCCGACGCACAAAAAACCTCTCTTGCTGGACGACTGCAGGGATGCAGGAGGTAGGGCAACGCTGGCAGCAGTTGCCGAGAGGGTAGGGTGATGAGAGTTAAAACAACGGAGCCGGATGGGTACGACTGCATGGATGCAGGAGCTAGAGCAACGCATGGAGCAGTTGCCGAGAGCGCAGTGAAACCCATCATCGAGAATTTGTTCCCGCCTCAAATCATTTTCCAAGCCCACCACGACACCCCAAGTATTAAGGCTTTGTTCGCGTTAATGGTTGAATCAGATCGAAGCCGTCATCCCGGCATGGATTGCCGGGATCCATGGCACAAGGATGTGTTGAAACTTTGCATCCGTGGCTTCTGGGCCCCGGCAATCCATGCCGGGGCGACGCCAACGATAAACGCGAACCGTCCATTCCGAACTCTCCCAACAAAAAATCCATGATCGCCCGATGTGGGTTTTTAAAAAGTTTCCGTCTTAACTAACACCAGCCCAATTGCTGCCGTGTAACCCGACCGAAACTAGGAGTATCCATGTCCAACGCAAAGTATTGCAATCATTCAGCCGGCAAGGGCCGGCGCCATGCCGCCAAAGCTGTCTTACTCGCGGCGTTGATCTCGCAAACCGCCCACGGCGATGCTGCCGGCAAACACCATTTTGATATCCCCGCCCAGTCGCTGAATCAGGCCTTATTGATGTTCGGCAGGCAAGGCCAGCAGCAACTGATGTACGGCACCGATATTGCCGATAATCTGCGCAGCGGTGCCCTACACGGCGACTACACCGCCGATGAAGCAATCAGGATTTTATTGGGTGACGCGCCGTTACAGGCCGTGACGACCGGGGACGGGGCCATCACCTTACAGCCGCGAGCGGCGGAGCTGCACAACAATCTGGGGCCGCAGACCATGCCGGCGGTGCAGGTGGTTGGCAAAGCTACTTACGATTCGACCGATCCCTATAATCCGGATTACAGTTTGCCGAATGCCAGTACGGCAACCAAAACCGACACACCGATCATGGAAACACCTTATTCGATACAGGTTGTTCCAAAACAAGTGATTGAAGATATTCAGGGAATACGTCCTAACGATGCGTTGGATTACGTGAGCGGCATTTATCGTAGTAGCGGTTCGGGAGATTTTTTTGAGTCCTCGACACGTCGTGGATTCAACAGCTTGAGCGGAGACTATCGAGATGGGGCGCCGTTTCCCGTGGCGGACTACATTATAGGCGGACGAGATTTGGCTAGTACCGAGCGTGTCGAAGTGTTAAAAGGCCCGGCATCTTTACTGTACGGCATGACCAATCCGGGTGGCGTGGTGAATTACATAACCAAAAAACCGTTGGCGACGCCTTATTATTCGTTGCAACAGCAATTCGGTTCTTATGACCTATATCGTACTACTGTCGATGCTACGGGGCCGATCTCGGACGACAAATCGTTACTCTATCGATTCAACCTTGCCTACAAAAGCGCCGATTCATTCCGAGATTTCGTTAATAGCGAAAGGACTTTTATCGCACCTATGGTGACTTGGAATATCAGCCCTAGGACTCAAATAAACTTCGAATTGGAATACGACACCGGCCACGTGGTGTTTGACCGCGGCATCCCCGCCATCGGAAATCGACCCGCCAACTTACCGCAAAACCGTTTTTTGGGCGAACCGGTTAATTATGAGTACGAGCGCGTCATGGTCGGCATGAATTGGTCACATGCATTTAACGATAACTGGACATTGAGTCATCGATTCAACATGCAATTTCTCGGACAAAACGGCGTGACTTCAGCAGTAACAGGTTTTTTTGATAATCAAACAGTGAACCGCTTTGGGCTTTACCAGTCCCAAAACCCAGGGAATCAACCGGTTTACTACAATAGCGTGAACCTTACCGGACACTTCAATACAGCCGGATTAAAGCATACTCTGTTATTGGGTGGCGATCATTACCACACGTCTGTTGATACGATCCAGCGGTTTGTATCCGGTCCGAGTAATAGAATTAACATTTTTAATCCGCAATATCTTGGCCTCCCAGCCGCCTTGGGCAACCCAGCAACTAACAATCAGCTATCGCTAGCGAGCGATTGGTTCGGTTTATATCTGCAAGATCAGATCAAGTTGCCTTTCGACCTTAGCATGCTAGCGGGTTTCAGGTACGACAGCGCGGAATCGAGCACGGTTTTCAACGGCAGCCGGTCTGAGATTCCGCGTCAGGACAATCTGTCTCCTCGTGGCGGCGTAGTTTGGCAAGCTTTGCCTGAGCTTAGCGTATATGGCAGCTACTCCGAAAACTTTACATCGGTTAGCAGCCCTGGAATAGGCGGCAATTTGCTTCAGCCTGAAACGGCACAGCAATGGGAATTTGGTTTGAAAACTGAACTGTTCGACAAGCGGTTTATAGGAACGTTAGCTTGGTTTGATCTGACAAAACAAAATGTCAGAATTCCCGATCCACATCTATCTGGAAATTTTCTATCGATCGGCGAAGCTAACAGTGCTGGATTGGAACTTGATATTAAAGGCGAAGTACTTCCAGGTTGGAATATTATTGGGTCCTACGCATACACTCCGGATGCAACCGTTACGGTTGGCAGAGAAAGCGAAATTGGACGCCGATTCCGCGGTGTTCCTCGTCATGGCGCGAGCCTATTTTCGACTTACGAATTGCAATCAGGGCTATTGCAGGGTTTCAAATTCGGCGGGGGCGTCATTACCAGAAGCTCTCAGACAACCGATATTGCTGCAACGACCGCCGTATTACCGGGTTATGCAACGGTAAACTTGTTCAGCAGCTACGCTTGGAAGGTCGGTGGAAGCACATTAACCACGCAATTCAATGTCAATAATTTATTGGATAAAGAGTATTTTCCTTCTTCATTTAACCGCAACGGTATAGAAGTTGGCGTGCCGAGAACGTTTATGGGGTCTGTGAGGATTGAGTACTAATTTTTTAGAGACCGCGTACGTTGGGCTTGTGTAGGTGGTGAGGTACGAACCCCAACATTGATGGCCTTTAACTTGTCGATGACTTCATTGTTGCGTTGTCGATGGTTTGCTGGTGGTTTTACGGTTGTCGTGTTGGGGTTCCTGTCGTCAACCTACGCTCTGGCGTGAATGGTGTCTTGCTATTCGCAAACGCTTCGCAGGCTTGGGCGCAAACCAAAATGCCTCGGCCGCAGGGTTTTTAGCTTGGTTCGCGAGGCTATGGTGGCCCGTTCCCAAGCTTAAATGCCTGGCGAGGATAGCAAAACACCGCAAGCTTAGTTGCCTTGCGCGCGAGGCTTTGAGCTTAATTCGCAAGGCTATTTGGGTTCACGCGCAAGCTTTAATGTCTGGCGAGGATAGCGTAAAGCTTTTTGCGCGAGTCTCAAGACCTTACGCACAAGGCTAAAAGCCATAATGCTACACCAATGTGCATCGGCGATTAGACCACGTTGGGTAAATCCCTGGCGCCATGAATGACGCGAACTATCTGCACGCCATCGGTTAGGATTCTGTAAAGGATAAGGTATTTGCCCGATATAAAATACCGTAGCTCTGGTGCAATATCCGGGCGTTAGCGACTCATCTGGGGATTGTCCGCCAGCATGATGAAACGATGTTCCATGTCATCCAGTACTCTATCAGCCGCGAGGGGATTATCTTGGGCAATGTAGAGCCATATCTCAATAAATCTTCTTCGGATTGAGTAGTACGCTGGACGCTACCCATGGATAGTTTGCCGTGCTATTTAGTGGATGATGCAAGGCGTTTTCTGGCCTCCATCTTAATGGCATCCATATCGGTAAATTTTCCAGAGCCGCTATCAATACCTGTCTGCCAAAGACTTTTCAGAACTTGAAGTTCACTTTTCTGCAATGACCGATTAGTTTTCCAGTCGCGCAATGCTTCACGGACGAGTTCGCTTGAACTGGCGTATTCACAACTTTCAACACATTGCCGCAATATATTCGCCAATTCGGGTGTTAAAGCGATAGATATTTTTTCGACGTTGGTCATGTTAATTACCTCCGGCAATGATGGTAGTCATGTTTCACGCAATCGGCAAATGATTCTTGAGCATCTACCGGCTTTGGGGTACGGTCGGAAACTTACGCTGTCGGGCATCAATCTAATACGTCACGCCGCCAGCCGTTCAAAATCGACACGCTTGGCGGCATACAATAAACAAGCCTGTGTATCTTGATGCTCCAGGTCAGGAAAATCCTGCAAAATCTCTTCATTGCTCACACCCTCGCCTAGCATCGGCAAAATAGCGCTGACGCGGATGCGCATAGCCCGGATACGCAACGTACCGCCACAGGGTAACGGCTTGACCGTCATGCGATCGGCGAAATCATGCCCAACGTCGCGGTCGCGAAATTGAATCAAGTCGCCGTAGGGCAAGGGTATCTTTGCTGTCGCCGAGACACGCGCTGCTGCCAAGTGGTTGGAATATTGACTATTCATGCTGGTTTTTCAGCAGCCTATCAGCACGTATATCTGATTTATAGATTTGTATTTCAATTTATATCGTTTTTCATCGAATAACGAGCCTCTTATCATCTCCCCAACGTCGCCGGCCGGGTCCGGCAACGGAGCGACTCAATAACGTCCCAGTCCACCACCTCGGGGAGGCGATATGGCAACCGAAACCAATAACCGTTCGTTTAAGCCGGGCAATCATAACGAGATTGCCCTAAAGATTGCGGAGATTCTGCGAGACATCCGCTTTGGTTCCATCGAGGTCGTCATTCACGACGGCCGGGTCGTGCAAATCGACAAGCGCGAAAGATTCCGAGTAGCCGACCCAAAAATACCGATTTGATCCGGTTGCTTTCAAGCACTTATTCGATTCGACCGGATCGCCGGAGACGCCAGCCAAATAACAATAACGACCTTCTGACCGGAACGCCGGAAGCAAGCGATAACAGGAAAACACCACATGACTCATGTTAAACGCCGCCTATTGGTGGGCGCGATCGGCGCGGCGCTATTCGGCGTCGCCGATGCCCAAGCCGCCGACGCCCAAGCGCTGGAGCAGCGCATTCGCGAGCTGGAAGCCAGACTGGAACGGTTCGAGAAAGCGGCCGCCGCGCCGACCGCTGTCGCACCGGTCGCGCAGTCGAATCCGGAAGTAGAGAAGCTCAATCGCAAGATCAACACGCTAGAACGCAAATTGGAAGTGGACAAGGAAGTGGCCGCCACGGCCGCCAGCCGCGCGCCTAAAGTCGAAGGCGGCAGCGACGGCTTTCGGATTTCCTCGGCCGACGGTAAACATCAAGTCCGGATTCGCGGCGCGGTACAAACCGACGCGCGCTTTTTCACCGGCGGTAGTTGGACCGGGGCGACCGCGTCCAACGGTATCAGCGGCGGCGCCGAAACCGACAAGTTCGAGTTGAAGCAAGCCCGGATTTGGTTGGAAGGTAAGTTTTGGGACAGCTTGTACTTCAAAATCATGCCGGATTTCGCGGCTACCAATATCCTGCCGGACGCCTACCTGGATTACGCCTATTTGCCCTACGCCAGCTTGAGCGTCGGTAAGCAAAAAACCCCGCTGAGCTTGGAGCGTTTGCAAGGCGACTCGGACGGTACGTTTCTGGAACGCGCGTTCCCGACCTATCTGGCCAGCAACCGCGATGTCGGCGTGATGTTGCACGGGTCGTTCGCCGCGCCGGGTTACAAGGCCGATTACGCGGGGCCGGTGGATTTCCGCAACTTCGTCAGCTATCAACTCGGCGTGTTTAACGGTTCCGGCGACGACGGCAGCATCGATAAAAACTCGCCGGATACCGACGACGACAAGGAATTTATCGGTCGCTTATGGGTACATCCGTTCCAACACGGCGGCAACCGCTGGCTGGAAGGTCTGGGCCTGGGTGTCGCCGGTACTTGGGAACGGCCTAGCTTGCAAGCCTTGAAAAATCAGGGCACGCCGATAGGGCGATCCACGTTCTTGAATTACAACAGTTTGCGAAGCGCCTATACCGGTACCCTACAGGCGGACGGCGTGCATTACCGGGTTTACCCGCAAGCCTATTGGTATGCCGGTCCGTTCGGCATCATGGGCGAATACGTGTTGTCGGCTCAGGAAGTCATCGCTACCCGGACCGGTCAAAGCATCCCCGGCGTGCGTAACCAACTCAACAATACGGCGTGGCAGGTGCAGCTTTCCTATGTGTTGACCGGCGAAGACAACACCTTCCAAAGCGTCAAGCCGATTCGGCCGTTCAATCCGTTGGAAGGTAGTTGGGGCGCCTTGCAGGTGGCGGCGCGCTGGAGCGAATTCAACGTCGACACCACCGCGTTCAATTACCTGAATCCGGCCAAGTCGGCCAAGCACGCCACGGCTTGGGCTGTGGGTTTCAACTGGTTCCTAAACCAAAACGCCCGAATCATGGCCGATTACGAGCAAACCTACTTCGACGGTGGTGCGGGATTATCGGCCGCGGCATTTGCCAATCGTCCGTCGGAGAACGTATTCGCCACCCGCTTCCAATTGGCGTTTTAACGGATTCGTCATTGCGGCAGGAAGCCGGTTCCGCTGCTCCCAGGACGGGGGCTAGGTTGAGGCTAGACCCACGGATAGTCGCACGGATGCGGACATGGCAACCATTTCACCAAAATAGCTTTTGAGAGATCACTTATGAAGAACAGATTATTCGGTTTGATTGCCGTCACCCTACTGACGGCGGCGGCAAGCAAGACCTTCGCGGCGGACGTGACCTTGTTGAACGTGTCCTACGATCCGACCCGCGAATTCTATAAAGAATACAACCAAGCTTTCGCCAAATACTGGAAAGGCAAAGCCGGCGACAACGTCACCGTCAACCAGTCGCACGGCGGCGGCGGCAAGCAGGCCAGGGCGGTACTGGACGGCCTGGAGGCCGATGTGGTGACGCTGGCGATCTCGGCCGACATCGACCAACTGGCGCGCCGCAACCTGATTCCGGAAAACTGGCAAAGCCAGTTGCCCAACAATAGCGCCCCTTATACCTCGACCATCGTGTTCGTGGTGCGCAAGGGCAATCCGCAGCATGTTAAAGATTGGAGCGATTTGATCAAGCCCGGCCTCAGCGTGGTCACGCCGAATCCGAAAACCTCCGGCGGCGCGCGTTGGAATTACATGGCGGCCTGGGCTTACGCGTTGAAACACAACAACAATAGCGAAGAGGCGGCCAAGGACTTCGTCGGCAAATTGTTCAAGAACACCTCGGTACTGGATACCGGCGCGCGCGGTTCCACCACCACCTTCGCCGAGCGCGACATCGGCGACGTGTTGATTACCTGGGAAAACGAAGCCTATCTGGTGTTGAAGGAATTCGGCGCCGACAAGTACGAAGTCGTCACGCCCAGCTTCAGCATCCTGGCCGAACCGCCGGTGACCGTCGTCGAAGACGTGGCGCGCAAACACGGCACCACCGAAGTCGCGACCGAATACCTGAAGTATTTGTACGGCAAGGAAGGCCAGGAAATCATCGCGAAAAACTTCTACCGCCCGATCGATAAGGACGTGGCGGCCAAATACGCCAAACAGTTCCCGGCGCTGGAGTTAGTGACGATCGCGCAGTTGGGCGGTTGGCCGGAGAACCAAGCGAAACACTTCGCCGACGACGGCATATTCGACAAGATTTACGGACGCTGATCGCGGCCGAAACGATGGAGGGTGACGGGATGGTGCAAACCACGATCGAAGCGATACGGGACGACCTGGAACGGGTACTATATCTGGACCTGGACGAATTCAAACTGGAAGTGGAAGCGGCGCAAGTGCTGAGCCGTTACATCGGTCTGCGCTTGCGTAGCGAGTTTCAACCGATCTACGATACCTCGACCTCGGAGGGCTTGCTGGGTTACGAAGCCCTGCTCAGACCTTCGACTGGCATCGAAGCGGTATCGCCGGACTTCGCATTCGGTTGGGCCGATAATCAAGATAAATTGGTGAAGTTGGATCGGGTGGCGCGCACCTTGCACATGCTCAACTATCTGGAGTTACCGGAAGAGCGCGGCCAATTGTTTTTGAACGTCCATCCCAAGCTGTTGGTCAGCGTCAATACTCACGGCAAGGTGTTCGAACATATTCTGCATCTGCATTCGGTGCCGACCACCCAAGTGGTGTTGGAAATCATGGAAAACGCGGTCGAGGCCGATCGGGCCTTGGCCGAAGCGGTGGACAATTATCGCGATCGCGGTTTCAAGATCGCGATCGACAACTTCGGCAGCCGTCATTACAATCTGGACCGGCTCTGGCATTTGGCGCCGCATTACGTGAAGTTCGACGCCGGCTTGATTCGGGAAGCCGAGCGCGGCGGTAAAATCCGCCGGGTGTTGCCGAAGCTGATCGAGGTGGTCCAGGCCTTGGGCGCCCAACCGGTTATCGAAGGCATCGAAAACGAAATCCAGCTCGACATCGCGCTGGATGCCGGCGGCAAATTGTTGCAAGGTTTTTATCTGGGCCGGCCGGCGCCGGCCGCCGCCTGGCACCAAGTCAAGTCGTCGCGCCGGGAAAACCCGTTGATGCCGGGCGCGCCGCATCATTTCGGCAGCTTCAGCGTCTCCGCCCAATACGGCATGTAAGGCGGGGCGCGCAATGTAGTTCCATGTAGTTCCATGGTGCTGTCCTTTCTCTTGGCATCCTGCTCACGCCGCCGCTAAGGCGGCTTTTTTTGCATCGCGTCAGCCCTGATGGGGAGTCGATATGGCTAACTGGTTTACCGACAATTCCGCTTCGATAGGCCGCACGCCGCTGGTCCGGCTGAATCGGATCGGCCGCGAGCTGCCGGTGACGATCTTCGCCAAAATCGAAAGCCGCAATCCGGCCTATTCGGTGAAATGCCGGGTCGGCGCGGCGATGGTTTGGGCCGCCGAACGGCAAGGCTTGCTCAAGCCCGGCGTGACCTTGATCGAAGCCACCAGCGGCAATTCCGGTATCGCATTGGCGGCGGTGGCCGCCGCGCGCGGCATTCCGATCACGCTGACGATGCCGGATACGATGAGCCGCGAACGCCGGATATTGTTGGGTGCATACGGCGCCAAACTGCTGCTAACCGATGGGAAGCTCGGGATGCGCGGCGCGGTCGAAACGGCCGAACGCGTGGCGGCGGCCGATCCTGATCGCTATTTGCTGCTGGAACAATTTAAAAATCCGGCCAATCCGGCAATACACGAACAAACCACCGGCCCGGAAATCTGGCAAGACAGCGCCGGCGCGGTCGACGTGTTCGTCGCCGGGGTCGGCACCGGCGGCACCATCACCGGCACCGGACGATTTTTGAAACGCCAGGGCAAGCGGATCGAAACCGTGGCGGTGGAACCGGCCGCCAGCCCGGTGCTGACCCAAACCCGCGCCGGCCGGGTGTTACAGCCTGGTGCCCACGGCATTCAAGGCATAGGCGCCGGCTTCGTGCCGGCGATACTCGACCTGGACCTGATCGATCGAATCGAAACCGCCAGCGAAATCGAGGCCGTAGAATACGCCCGTCGTTTGGCCAAGGAGGAGGGTATACTAGCCGGCCTGTCCAGCGGCGCGGCCTTGGCCGCCACGATGCGGTTGGCCGCGTTGCCGGAATACGCCGGACTAAGCTTCGTCGTCATGCTGCCGGATTCCGGCGAACGCTATTTGAGCTCGGCCTTGTTCGGCGCTTGAGGATGGGCAAATCCAGGTGCTGGTTCGAGGACAGGTGCCGGAAAAGCCGGACCCTATGCCGTGGGAGCGACTTCGGCCGTGAATGCAGGCGCATCGACCGAAAAATCCCTTTCAAGTTTCGACGCGGCGTCACCCCCGATTGAACTTTCACTACCGGTTCCGGTATTCATAAACGATTGCGATCGACAGCCGACGTTTCGGCGTTGATGCCGGTTCGGCGCAATCCGGTCGATCGAATGTGCGGCGAAGCATTCGATCCGCGTATAAAACCTAAATTATCCAGGAAATATCATGAGTCAAACTACATTCGCTAAAACCTTACTCGGCCTGACCATCGCCGCCGCATTCAGTCACTCCGCCATCGCCGAAGACACCTGCTTGGGCGCCACGGTGACCATTCAATCCGAAACCGCGATCAAAAAGCTCGACAAACAAGGTAACGAAGTCGTGATGGGCACCAAGGGCGACGACGTCATCATGGGTACCGCTGCCAACGACATCATCGACGGCGGCAAGGGTAACGACTTGATCTGCGGCGGCGGCGGAGACGACACGCTGAAAGGCAATCACGGTAACGATCAATTGGATGGCGGCACCGGTAACGACAACCTGATCGGCGGTAACGGGCATGACAGCTTGTGGGGTGGAGACGATAACGACACGCTGAGCGGCGGTAACGGCAATGACCAACTCAACGGCGGATCCGGGGATGACAGCCTGAGCGGCAGTAACGGCAACGACACCCTGCAAGGCAATGCCGGCCGGGATACGTTAAACGGGGATAACGGCAACGACGGCCTGTACGGCGAAGACAACAACCTGCGCGATCGCAATAAGGACGGCGTTGACGACGATGCCTCAGACGCCGACGACGATACCAGCGTGGATGCCGGCACCAGCGGCGACGATAGCTTGTGGGGCGGCAACGGTAACGACGACCTGAATGGCGGCCCCGGCAGCGACAATCTGTACGGTCAAAACGGCAAGGACAGTCTGGACGGCGGTCTGAACGAAGATAATCTGCTCGGCGGCAACGGCAAGGATACCCTGAGTTACGACAGCGACGACGTTAACTTGGACAGCGGCAAGGGCGCAGACACGTGCGTGCTGAAAACCGAAGCCAACGGCGAAGTCGAGCAGGAATGCGAGCATGGCCCGGAGCAGGACGTACACGAGCACGGCGCCAACCGGGCTTGCTTACTGACCACCAAAAAGAACGGCGAAACCGAGCTGGAATGCGAGCATAGCTAAACCCCAACCGGCAGCGGGCCGGTTGGGGCCGCTGTCGGTTTGACCTTGTTCGGCGCGCCGTCATCGGAGCGCCGACAGCCCCGATCATTGTCCTTTCCTCCAAGCTGGCGGCGTGCTTCGGCGTCGCGACCGGCTCTCGAAGATAGTTTGCCTTGACTTAGCCACCGGGTTTGCATGTCGCGGGCCTCGTTCCGCTCCGACCACTGTAGTGGAATCTCAGCGAGACTGCTGGCTTCGACTCCGCTCAGCCAGCGGGTTAATTCGGCTCAACGCAGCCGGCGGGTTACCGTGGTTCCGCCTCAGCCAGAGCGGGTAGACTCTTCCTAGCCGCCGGCTTACTTTGATGGTGAGCCTTTTACTTCACGGCGTTGGTAACCACGGTAGCGCCATCGTCCTATCCACGCGGGCAATAGAGGTTCCCAAGATGGACCCCGCAACTACGCGGCCCTTGTACCCCAACGTCAATGGCTGCCGGCTCGACCGCGACCTGGAGTTGCAGGTTTAGACGGATGTCAGCAAGGCATTCGGGCTAGGATGTACAAATCAATGTATTTTCTATGTATTTGGGCTGACGGCTTTGATCCGGAATGTCGGCTTCGCTCGGGGCGGTTGGTTGGGTTCCCTTCGGCTTCGCTCAGGGAACGTTGGCTCCGCTCAGGGAACGTTTGCTCCGCTCGGGGAAGGGTTGGTTCCGCACGCTCCCTGAGCGGAGTCGAAGGGGCGTGCGGGCCTGCGGTTTCTACACTAGTCGCGGTCGTGGTGGCGGTCGTCCCGGTCGAAGTCGAACAGCGTCATCAAGTCGCCGATCGCCGGGCCGTTCACGGGCCGGTAAGGGTTTTCGGCGCGCGCCAGCGGATTGGGCAGATTGTCGCGGCTACGCGGCGAAATCGTCGGCAAGTGCCAGTTGCGTTCGATGAATTTCAAGATCGACGCATGATCGTTGTAGGTATGGTCGACGTGGCCTTTCTTGGCGTAGGGCGATACCACCAGTAGCGGAATCCGGGTGCCGTCGCCGAAGAAATCGACGGCTTGCACATAGCCGGAGTCGTAATAGCCGCCGCCTTCGTCGGTGGTGACGACGATGGCGGTGGATGCCCACAGCGCCAGATTGCTCTTGACTTGAGCGATCAGGTCTTGCAAGAACATTTCGTATTGATCGGCGGTCGAGTCGGCGGGATGGCCGGCCAGGGCTTCGAAGGGGCGCACGTAAGACACCGCCGGCAAGGTGCCGTTGGCAACGTCGGTCAGGAAGGCGGAGTAGTTTTGCAGCTTGGCTTCTTCCGCCGGGTTTTTCATGATGCTGCTGAACCCGGTCAGCGGGTCGCAGATACCGCAGTAGGCGTGGAACAGCAACGGTATGCCGTTGACGCCGCCGGCAAAGGTGGTGGCGTCGTCGCCTCGGTCGGCGCTGTAATATTTCCAGGAGACGTTATGAGCGGTCAGTACGTCGGCAATGGTACGCAGGCTTTGCGGCGGCAGCGTGAACTGGTCGGCGCCGAGCGAGCGGGGGCTGGCGCTGGTTTGGTTCCAATACAAGTTGTAGTTGTTGACCAGATAGTAATGGTCTTTTTCGCAATTGTTTTTGCGCAGGCCTTGGCGGATCAGCTCGGCGTTGACGGCCGCGACGCCCGGTTGGGCCGAATCGGCGCAATTGACGTAGGAGCCGCCGCCGTATCCGTCCTGGGTGTAGTAGTTGTTGCTGCCAGCCACCGGATTGGGGTTTTCGATTTGGTTGGCCCAAGGTTTGGCGGCACTGCCGTCGAGCTTGGCCGGATGGGTGAAATAGGCCGCGTGGCCGGTGACCAGGGCCAGGAAATTGGCGCCGGTACCGCCCTGGACCGATTGATGGTAGTTGTCGCTGATGGCGTAGGTGTCGGCGAGGGCTTTGAAGATCGGCGCGTCGCCGGTATTCATATTGTAAAAGCCCATCGAGATGGCGCCTTCCATCGGATTGAAGCCGCCCGCCGGGTAGGGTTTGCCGTCGGAGCCGGTGCCTATGCTTTCTTCGACCCACACGAATTTGTCGTGTTTGCCGCCGTCGAGGTCTTGCCACATTTGAAAGAACCGATGCACCGGGTCGCCGGTGTATTCGTTGTAAGGCGCGTATTTGCTGATTTGATAGGGGCCGTTGGGCAGGTTGCTGGGAAAGCGGTTATCCAAGATGCCGGCGGTTTGGCCGATGGCGTAGGTGGTGTAGGGTTGCGGTAGCCCGAGGTCGTAATCGCCGATGGATTCGGTGACGACCCGGTAGCGGTCGGTGGCGCTGCCGACCCGTTGCTTGGCCAGATCGAAGCGGGGGCCGGGTTCGCCGTCGGCGGTGATGATGCCTTTGCTGAGCAGGTTGTCGATGCGTTGGCCGCGTTTGGGTTGATAGGCGCCGAACAGGTTGTCGAAGGTATGGTTTTCGCCAACGATGACGATCACGTGCTTAATCGGCGTGGCGGTTTTATGTTCGTCTTGCGCTTGCGCCGGGGCGCTAAGCATTAACGCCGATGCGACAGCCGTCGTCAGCGGATAGATAGAGCGGAATTTCGTGGTTCGCATGGACGATCACTCCAAATTCGAATGCATCAAGGGAGGGTTGCGCCATCGCGATGAAGGGATGGCATGCGGCAGCCTAAAGCGGGTTTGTGACGCGACGATGAAGGAGGGGCGGCGGTGGAAAAAATAGTCTTCGCCCGGCCCGAACCGAATGCCCGCGATCAATCGGGTCGGGTTCATCTTTGGCCTACTACCATAGCGAGCGCGAAGCGGCCAAGCGCGACCGGCCGAATGCCCAAACCTTGTTCGACGATTTGCGGACCCGTTTTCCCGGCGGTTCCAGCGCCAAGCCGGCGGCGGCCAGTTAAGGTCGGTCAGGCTATCGCCGGGCAAAAAACACTCGACGCCGAGTATCGTTGGTTCGGCGTCGGGCAAACCGGCCGATCCGCGGTCAGCGGGTTGGTGGCCGTCGCACCGGGCTTAGGTTTAAGTCCGGTCCTCTCGATCGCCGGCATTCGGTTCGGGTCGGGCTCGGCCAAATCCAGGCCGGCGCGCCCTTGGACGGGTCTAGGGCGAGCGGTATTGAAGGGCTGCGCGAACCGTCGGTCAGCATGCGGCCTGCGTTCGTATTTCGGCGGGGCTTAATCGGAACGCGGGCCGGGTGTTGCGGCGGCGGGGATTCGATCGATAAACCGGGGGCGGGGTTTAAGTGGCTTCGGCCGGTGGTCCGGACCGGATAGGTAGCGGACGCCGGGCGCGGGCGGGTTTTTAACGGTCGGCCGTTGGCCGACGCATTTTAATGTTGGGAGAGTTTGACGATGAGCGATACATTGCTAAAGGATTTGATGTGGTTTAAGCGCCGGCCGGCGGCCTGGGCGCTGGCGTTAAGATTGGGGATGGCGGCCGCGCAAGTCGACGCGGCGGCGGTCGATCGGGCCGCGCCGGCTTGCGCGTTACAGGGCATGGCGGACGGCAAGGCCTTGCACTTGCAACAGTTCAAGAATCAAGTCGTGTATGTCGATTTTTGGGCGTCCTGGTGCGGGCCGTGCATGCAATCGTTTCCGTTTATGAACGAGTTGCAGCGCCAACACGGCGCTCAGGGCTTGCAAGTGGTCGCGGTCAATCTGGACGAGGACGCCGCCGATGCCCAGGCGTTTTTGACCAAGGTCCGCCCCGGTTTCGCGGTGGCCGCCGATCCGAGCCGGCAGTGCGCCAAGGACTTTGCGGTGGAGGCCATGCCGTCGTCGTTTTTGATCGACCGCCAGGGCAAGCTGCGCTACATCCATAAGGGTTTCCGGTCCGGCGAGGTGGACGAATTGCAAGGCGTCCTCAAGCAATTGCTGGCCGAGCCGGCCAGCTTGTAGGCGAGGGTTGGGGTAAACGATTGTCGGGTTACACTAGGCGTTTATGCCTTAGGGAAAACCCGACCGGCCGTCGACCATCGCCATTCGTTTCGCATTAACCCGACATGAAACCGAAAAAACCCAGCAAACGCCGTCCGTTAACGTTTTACCGCCGCGAATTCCAAGCCATGGGGACGCCGTGCGAAATCCAATTGTTCGCGATTAGCGCGGCGGCGGCCGGCGCGGCGGCGGATGCGGCGATCGCGGATGTGCGGCGCCTGGAGGCACGCTATTCCCGTTACCGGGACGATAGCTTTTTATCGGAGATCAACCGGAGCGCGGCGCTTGGCGGTTCGATCGCGGTGGACGACGAAACCGCCAGCTTGCTGGATTATGCGCTGACCTGCTACGAGCAAAGCGAGGGCTTGTTCGACGTAACTTCCGGGATTTTGCGCCGGGCCTGGAAATTCGATGCCGGCCGTTTGCCCGAGCCGGCCATGCTGGCGGCGTTGCTGGAGAAGGTGGGCTGGCACCGGCTGTGCTGGCGCCGGCCGGAATTGACGTTTTCGGTCGCCGGCATGGAAATCGATTTCGGCGGCGTCGTCAAGGAATACGCCGCCGATTGCGCGGCGACGATCTGCCGCAACCACGGGGTTCAGCGCGGGGTCGTGAATTTGGGCGGCGATATTCGGGTGATCGGTCCGCGCGGCGACGGCAGTCCCTGGCGGGTGGGTATTCGCGATCCGCGCCGGCAGGGCGGCTTGCTGGATACCTTGAACTTGTACGAGGGCGCGGTGGCCAGCAGCGGCGATTACGAGCGCTGCATGGTCATCGACCAGGTGCGCTACGGGCATATTTTGAACCCGAAGACCGGCTGGCCGGTACGGCATTTGGCGGCGGTGACGGTGGTCGGCGATTTTTGCGTGGTGGCCGGTAGCGCTTCGACGATCGCGATGCTGAAGGAAGGCGACGGCGTCGAGTGGTTGGAGCAACTGAATCTGCCGCATTTATGGGTCGATGTGGCCGGTCGAGGCGGAGGGTCGTTGTTCGGTCCGGCCGAGCCAGCGGCGCAGGGCGCGGGTTCGCCGCGCTGAGCGCTGATTTTACGCTCAAGCTTTCGCCGGCTCGGCCGATAACCCGGTGGTCCGTCCAGTTGGGCGGACAGTGTTCAATCCATGGGAGATCGACATGTCATCCATATCGGGAGTGGGCTCCACGCCGTACGTTCCTCTCGTCAATCAAGCGAAGCCGCCCGTAGAGAATCGGCAGCCCGCGCCGCAACCGGTGCAACCGGTCGCGAAAGATGCCGATGGGGATAACGACGGTAGTAAAGGTAGAAACATCGATACTTACGCTTAGATGCGGGTATCGATAGGGGCAGTAGCGATCGGGCCGGTGAATACCGGCCCGATTTATTTCAGTGGGTCATTAGGCTCGGGCGCAGACCCAGACATCCACCCGGCCGACGCCGGCTCGCTTCAATGCCGTTGCCAGCGCGGCGACGGTGGCGCCGGTGGTCATCACGTCATCGACGATGGCGACGTGGCGGTAAGGTAACGGCCGCGTGGCGCGGAAGGCGTTGCGCAGATTCTTGCGGCGCTGCTTAGCCGGCAACGCGATTTGATGGCCGGTATCCCGCACTCGTTGGCAGCTCCGCGAATCCAGCGGAATCTTCAATTCCTTCGATAAATGCCGGGCGATTTCCATGGCCTGGTTGAAGCCGCGTTCGCGGTAGCGTCCGCGATGCAGCGGCACCGGGATCAGGCATTCCGGCCGTTCGGCCTGGGTTCCGGCGTGGGCCGCCAGCAAGCCGGCCAGCACTCGGGCATTCTTGTAGTCGCGCTGGAATTTCAGGCGGCTCACCAAAAAGCGTAAATGACTGCGGTACAAAAACGGCGCGTAGGTCTCGTCGAAGGCCGGCGTTTTGCTCAGGCAGCGCCCGCACAGCACCGGTTGAGGATGGCGGGTTTCGAACGGTTCGCCGCAGCGGTAGCAGCAGGAAACGTTACGGGGCAGGTCGTCCAGGCAGCCGGCGCACAAGTCCAGGCCGGCATGGCCGGGCGCGCCGCATAATACGCAGCGCGGCGGTAACAGCAAATTCTGTATAATGTTTAGCCAATGGTTTACCATTTTTCTTTAAACAGGTTGATAAGCGGTCCCGGTCACCGCTTGCGCCGCCGCCGAGCATGGGAGAGTAGCAGAATGTCCGCCAGCCAGAAACCTTCGAACCACGTCGCCAACCTTCGTCACGATTGGCAATTGGCCGAGGTCGAGACCTTGTTCGCATTGCCGTTCAACGATTTGATTTTTCAGGCCCAGACCGCGCATCGGGCGTTCTTCGATCCCAACGAAATTCAGGTTAGCAGCTTATTGAGCATCAAGACCGGTTCCTGCTCGGAAGATTGCGGCTATTGCCCGCAAAGCGCCCGCTACGATTCCGATCTGACGCCGGAGGCGCTGATGCCGGTCGAAGCGGTCTTGCAAGCCGCGCAACAAGCGCAGGCCCAGGGCGCTTCGCGGTTTTGCATGGGCGCCGCCTGGCGCAGCCCGAAGGATAGAGACATCGAGCGGGTCGTCGAGATGGTCAAGGGCGTCAAGGCGCTGGGCATGGAAACCTGCGTGACCTTGGGCATGCTGACCGACCGGCAAACCCAAGCCTTGAAGGACGGCGGCCTGGACTATTACAACCACAATCTCGATACCTCCGAGGACTATTACTCGGAAATCATCACCACCCGGACCTATCAGGACCGGTTGGATACGCTGGAGCGGGTGCGCGAGGCCGGCATCAATGTCTGCTGCGGCGGCATCGTCGGAATGGGCGAGTCGGAGGTCGATCGCGCCAAATTATTGCTGCAACTGGCGAATCTGCCCAAGCATCCGGAGAGCGTGCCGATCAATATGCTGGTGCAAGTCGAAGGGACGCCGCTGCACGGCACCGCTACGCTGGACCCGCTGGTGTTCGTGCGCACCGTGGCGGTGGCCAGGATCATGATGCCGGGATCGCGGGTCCGCTTGTCGGCCGGCCGCACCGCGATGAGTGACGAGATGCAGGCCTTGTGCTTTTTGGCCGGCGCCAACTCGATTTTCTACGGCGATAAATTGCTGACCACCGACAATCCGATGACCAGCCACGACCGGCAATTGTTTCAGCGCTTGGGCGTGCGGATGGGCGGCTCCAGTTACGCTTGATGGCCGGCTTTTACGATTTTAGCGGCGAGCTGGGCCGGCTGGAGCAACAAGGTTTGTACCGGCGCCGCCGGGTCGTGGACGGCCCGCAAGGCGTGCTGCTGGACGTGGACGGGCGGCGGATGGTCAATTTTTGCAGCAACGACTATCTGGGGCTGGCCGCCGACCCGCGCCTGGTCGAGGCTTTCCAGCGCGGCGCGGAACGCTACGGCGTCGGCAGCGGCTCCGCGCATTTAATTTGCGGGCATAGTGCCGCGCATCACGCGTTGGAGGACGCATTGGCCGAGTTCACCGGCCGGCGGCGGGCCTTGTTGTTTTCGACCGGTTACATGGCCAACGTCGGGACGATTTCGGCCTTGCTGGGGCGCGGCGATACGGTGCTGGAAGATCGGCTGAATCACGCATCGCTGCTGGACGGCGGTTTGCTGGCCGGTGCCCGGTTTCGCCGCTACCATCACGCCGATCCCACCGACCTGGCCGCGAAACTGGCGACCGGATCGGGCAAGGTCTTGGTGGTCAGCGACGGGGTGTTCAGCATGGACGGCGATTTGGCGCCGCTGCCGGCATTGGCGGCATTGGCCGGCCGCCACGATGCCGGCTTGTTGATCGACGATGCCCACGGCTTCGGCGTGCTTGGCGCGCGCGGCGGCGGCATCGTCGAGCATTTCGGCTTGAGTGCCGAACAGGTGCCGATCTTGATCGGTACCTTGGGCAAGGCCTTCGGCACCTTCGGCGCCTTTGTCGCCGGTTCCGACGACTTGATCGAGCTGCTGATTCAAAAAGCCCGCAGTTATGTGTTTACGACGGCGATGCCGCCGGCGGTCGCCGAGGCCACGCGTACCGCGTTGCGCATCGTGCGCGACGAAACCTGGCGGCGCGAGCGCTTGCGCGAGCTGATCGCGCGTTTCCGGCAAGGCGCCGAGCAACTGGGTTTGCCGCTGATGGCTTCCGAAACCGCGATCCAACCGTTGCCGACCGGCGATAGCGAGCGCGCGGTCGCGCTGAGCCGGGCCTTGGCCGAGCGGGGCTTCTGGGTCGGCGCGATTCGGCCGCCGACGGTGCCGATCGGCACCGCCCGTTTACGGGTGACCTTGACGGCTCTGCACGACGACGCGCAAATCGATGCCTTGCTGGAGGCTTTGAGCGAGCTGGGCGCATGACGTTCATTCATCTGGATAAGCGCGACGGCGGGCCGCCGCTGCTGATGTTGCATGGCTGGGCCATGCACGGCGGCGTGTTGCGCGGGTTCGCCGAGCGCTTGGCCGGCCAATATCAAACCATCGTCGCGGATTTGCCCGGACACGGCCGTAGCGGCGCGCTGGCGCCGTTCGAGCTGGCGGCGGTCGGCGATGCCTTGGTCGCGGCGCTGCCGGTTCGCCGGTTCGCGTTGCTGGGTTGGTCCTTGGGCGGCGCCTTCGCGCTGGACATCGCCGCGCGCTACCCGGAGCGGGTCGAGCAGTTGACCTTGCTGGCCAGCAACCCTAAATTCGTCGGCGACGGCACTTGGCCGGGCATGCGTCCGGCGGTGCTGGATGGCTTTGCCGAGCTGTTGCTGGCCGATGCCAAAACCACGCTGCAACGCTTTCTAGCCCTGCAAGTACAAGGCTTGCCCGAGCAACGGGCGTTGTTGGCGCATTTGCGGCAAACGGTCGCGGATGCGCCGCCGCCGGCCGAAGCGGCGTTGCGCGGCGGGCTGGACATCTTGAAAACCGCCGATTTGCGCGAACAATGGCGGCATTTGCGCTGTCCGGCCTCGGCCATTTTCGGCGGAAGAGACATGCTGGTACCGGTCGCCGCCGCTAAGGCGCTGGCCGATTTAAGGCCGGAGGCCGGCGTGTATTGTCTCGATGCGGCCGGCCACTTGCCGTTTCTGAGCCATCCCGAGCAGGTGATGGCATTGTTGCGGGCGCCGCAATGAGTGCCGCGATTGCCAAACGCGATATTCGCCGTTCGTTCGGCGCGGCGGCGGCCGGCTACGATAGCGTGGCGGCCTTGCAGCGTCGGGTCGGGGCCGAATTGCTGGTCCGATTCGACGTATCGCCGGCGGCCGGCGCTATTGCCGATCTGGGTTGCGGCACCGGTTTTTTGACCGGTTTGTTGCTGGGCCGCGCCGCCGATCGGCCGGTGTATGCGCTGGATATCGCACTGCCGATGCTGCAAGCGGCCAGAGCCAAATGGCCGGCCGGCGTGCGGTATGTGTGCGCGGACGCCGAGCGTTTGCCGCTGGCCGATGCCGGTCTCGGTCAAATCTATTCCAATCTGGCTTTGCAGTGGTGCGCGGATTTGCCGGCGCTGTTCGGCGATTGCCGGCGGGTGCTGGCGCCGGGCGGGCAGCTGGCGTTCGCGACCTTCGGGCCGGGTACCCTGGTGGAGTTGAAGGCGGCTTGGGCCGAGGTCGACGATTACCGGCACGTGAATGCGTTCGTGTCCGGGGCCGAGATACGCGACCAGTTGGCGGCGGCCGGTTGGCACGATGGCGACATCGTCTCGCGGACGTATTCGACCGAATATGCGGCGGTATCGGATCTGATGCGGGAGCTGAAGGGTATAGGCGCGCATAATCTCAACGCCGATCGCAAGCGCGGGCCGACCACGCGCCGGCAATTGCGGGACATGATCGCCGCTTACGAGACTTTAATGCCCGACGCGCGGATCCTTGCCAGTTGGGAGATTCTGTTTGTCAGGGCGTTTCGATGAAAGCCGGCGTGTTTATCACCGGTACCGATACCGACGTTGGCAAAACCTGGGCGACGCTGACCTGGATGCGCCGCTTGCGCGCGGACGGCTACACGGTGGCCGGCATGAAGCCGGTAGCGGCGGGCTGCGAGCGGCGCGACGGCCGTTTCTATAACCGCGACGCCTTGCTGATCCAGGCGGCGTGTTCCACGCCGGCGGACTACGCGGCCATCAATCCCTACGCGTTCGAGGCGGCGATGTCGCCGCATCTGGCCTGCGGCGATATCTTGGTCGATCCGGAGCGTATCGCCGCGCTGGCCGCCGCATTGCATGCGACCGCCGACTGGTTGGTGGTCGAAGGCGCCGGCGGGTGGTATTCGCCGCTGGACGCCGCGTTGGACAACGCCGGTTTGGCGCGTCGGCTGGGATTGCCGGTCGTCGTCGTGGTCGGCATGCGCTTGGGATGCATCAATCACGCGCGCTTGACCGTCGCGGCGGTCGAGCGGACCGGGCTGCGCTGCGCCGGTTGGCTCGCGGTCCGCTTGAGCGAGGCGATGCCGGGTTTCGAAGGCAATCTGGCCTATTTGCAAACCCATTTGTCGGCACCGCTATTGGGGGTTTTACCTTACCGGCTCGAGCCGGATTTCGCCGAGCTGGGGCAACATCTATGCCCACCAAACTGGCAAATGTTTGATTTGCGTCAAAATTTTTAAAGCGGGGATGACGACAATGGCGGCCACCATCCGAGGGCGCGGCGACTGGCCGGGCCTCTCGGCGCAAGGAGACGATGGTGGCGCCGGTTCGAAGGGCCGGCGGCCTGAACTTAAAAAGTCCGTATGGACTGATTGCCGCTGGCGGAATCCGGGACGAATTCGCGCGGCGCATCCTAAATAAAAAACAACCTGGAGGCGTTTTATGGCTTTAATTACTTGGACCGCGGATCAGTATGGCACCGGCGTGGGCTTTGCCGATTCGGAGCATCAGACTTTGTTCGGTTTGTTGAACAAACTGTACGACGAGGCAACCGGCGGCGCGGCGCGCGCGACGGTCGGCGCTTCCTTGGATGCTTTGATCGCTTATGTGGTCGATCATTTTGCTCATGAAGAACGGGAAATGATGGCCAAGGGTTTTGGCGGTTACGATCGCCATAAAGCCGAGCACGAAGCCATGGTCGGTATTTGCGCGGATTTGCAAAAGAAATTTCACGCGGGTCAAGCCGAAGTGACCGAGGAAGTCGGGCAATTGGTCAAAGGCTGGTTGGATAGCCATATTCCTACCTTCGATATGTCGTACTCCGATACGCTGAAATAAGTCCCAAGCCGACAGGCTAAAGCGGTCACAAAGGCTTGCGAGCAGCAATGTTCGCAAGCCTTTTTTACGCGTAAATTGCCGAAACGGGAAAACCTCTTCTGGTTTGCTGCTCTACGATGGGGTAAAATTGCTCAGTTTATTTAAGACAATTATCTGTAAAGGGAACCGCGGGCCTGGCCGGTTGGGCGCGCAATGTTACAGAAGATATAACGCATACAAGTTTATAACTACTAGTGGGGAGGCTGCTCCGTGAAGAAAACAAAGCAACTGCTCGCGTGTCTGGTTTTGATGGCCTGGGGCCTGGAGGCGGCACACGCGGACTACACACTCAATCTTGTGCAAGGTGTGACACAACTCAGTCATGAGCTTTACGATTTGCACATGCTGATCCTTTGGATATGCGTATTCATCGGTGTCGCGGTGTTCGGTACGATGTTTTACTCGATTTTCCATCATCGAAAATCAAAAGGTCACGAAGCTTCGCAGTTTCATGAAAATACGACGGTCGAGATCATTTGGACCATTATTCCCACGCTGATTCTGATCGGTATGGCGATTCCGGCTACCAAGGCCGTGGTCGATCTGGACGGAACCCAGGAATCCGAGATGAGCATCAAGGTGACCGGGAAACAGTGGTATTGGGACTACGAATACCTGGATTCGGGCGTTCACTTCGAAAGCCATTTGGACGAAGCCAGCGAAAAAACCCATAGGGTCAGCACGATGGACCCGCGCGCGGTGCCCAACTACCTGCTGAACGTCGACAAACCGTTGGTGATTCCGATCGGTAAGAAAATCCGCTTCCTGTTTACCGCCGCCGACGTGATTCACTCCTGGTGGGTGCCCGATCTGGGCTGGAAAAAAGACGCCAATCCCGGTTTCGTCAACGAAGCCTGGACCCAAGTCGACAAGCCCGGCGTCTATCGCGGCCAATGCACCGAGCTGTGCGGGCGCGACCACGGCTTCATGCCTATCGTCGTCATCGCGATGGAACAGGAGCAGTACGACGCCTGGGTGAAATCCACGCTGGAAAAACAAAAACAAGCGCCGGATTTGAGCAAGCTGACCCGGTCTTCGCTGCTAATTAAGGGCGAATCGGTTTACTTGAAAAACTGCGTGGCTTGCCATCAAATCGACGGCAAGGGCATCAGCGGTTGGTATCCAGCGCTGAGCGCCAGCGCGAAAGTGACCGGCAATGTCGATCAACTGATCGGTTTCGTGCAAGCCGGTACCAGCAAAATGCCGGCGTTCAAGAAATTGCCTGCCGACGAATTGGCCGAATTGGTGACCTATCTGCGGAATTCTCCGAATCTGGGCAACAATGTCGGCGATGAGTTCCAACCTTGTCAGGCCTTGACGCTCGACGATTTCGACGATTTGTATCCGGATATCGACGATGCGGCTCAACAATGTAAAGAGAACGGCGAAGTCAAACCCAAGGTTGTCGCCGAGAACAAAGTCGGCTCTTGATTGGAACCGGTTTTCTAGGGTTGAACTCACTATCTATTATTTCTTGAGGTATTACGTATGACTGCTGTCGTAGCTGAACATGATGATCATCACGATCACCACGATCACGGCCCGGATAAGGGTATTCTGCGCTGGATAATTACCACCAACCATAAAGACATCGGCACGATGTATCTGGTGTTCTCGCTGGCGATGTTTTTCGTCGGCGGTAGCATGGCGTTGATTATCCGCTCGGAATTGTTCGAGCCGGGATTGCAATTCGTCGATCCCAACTTCTTCAACTCGATGACCACGATGCACGCATTGGTGATGGTCTTCGGGGCGGTGATGCCGGCTTTCGTCGGTCTGGCCAACTGGATGATTCCGATGATGATCGGCGCGCCGGATATGGCGCTGCCGCGGATGAACAACATGAGCTTCTGGATGTTGGTGGCTGGCGTGTTGCTGATCGCCAGTACCCTGTTCATGGAGGGCGGCGCGCCCTCGGCTGGTTGGACGCTGTATCCGCCACTGGTATTGCAAACCGGAAAAGCCTTGCCGTTCGCGATCTTCGCGGTTCACTTGCTGGGTGTGTCGTCGATCATGGGGGCGATCAACGTGATCGCGACCATTTTCAACATGCGCGCCCCGGCAATGACTTTGATGAAAATGCCGCTGTTCGTCTGGACCTGGCTGATCACCGCATTCCTGTTGATCGCGATCATGCCGGTTTTCGCCGGTGCGGTGACGATGCTGTTGACCGACCGTTTCTTCGGCACCAGCTTCTTCGATGCGGCCGGCGGCGGCGACCCGGTGTTGTATCAACATATCTTTTGGTTTTTCGGTCATCCCGAAGTGTATGTGATGATTCTGCCGACCTTCGGCGTGGCTTCCACCATCATTCCGGTCTTCGCTCGCAAGCCGTTGTTCGGTTACGCTTCGATGGTCTACGCGACCGGCGCGATTGCGTTCCTGTCGTTCATCGTTTGGTGCCATCACATGTTCACCGTCGGTCTGCCGATTGCCGGCGAGCTTTACTTTATGTATGCGACGATGCTGATTGCGATTCCGACCGGCGTGAAAGTATTCAACTGGACAGCGACGATGTGGAAAGGCTCGATGACCTTCGAAACGCCGATGTTGTTCGCGATCGCGTTCGTGGTGTTGTTTACGATGGGCGGTTTCACCGGTTTGATGATGTCGGTCGCGCCGGTCGATTTTCAATATCACGATACCTATTTCATCGTGGCGCATTTCCATTACACCTTGGTACCGGCTTCGGTTTTCATTCTGATGGCCGCCGGGTACTTTTGGCTGCCTAAATGGACCGGGCATATGTACAACGAGAAAATCGGCAAACTGCATTTCTGGTTGTCGGCGATTTCGGTCAACATCCTGTTTTTCCCGCAGCATTTCCTGGGTCTGGCCGGCATGCCGCGCCGTATTCCGGACTATGCGATTCAATTCGCGGATTGGAACATGGTGTCCAGTATCGGCGCGTTCATCTATGGCTTCAGTCAATTGCTGTTCGTTTACATCGTCATCGATACGATTCGCGGCGGTACCGGCGAGAAAGTCACCGACGAAGTCTGGGAAGACGCCAGCAAGCACAGCTTGGAGTGGACCGTGGCGTCTCCCGCGCCTTATCACACGTTTGCCACCCCGCCGGAAAAAATTCCGACAGAGCATTTTTAATCGCTAGGCGAGCGGCTTGGACGGCGGCCCTCCTGTCGGTAAGATCCGACAGGAGGGCGCGAGGATAGAGATGAATATCAAGACTAAAAATATTTTGACCGCGCTGGCCTTGGTCGCGGTGGCGTTGACGATTTATGTGTTCGCGGTGATGAAGGCCATGTCGCAATGAGCGGCGAAGAGTTGCGTGGTAAAAACCGCAGACTGGCCGCGAAACTGATCGGCGTGGCGGTGCTGATGTTTGGTTTCGGTTATGCGCTGGTACCGCTTTACGACGTGCTTTGCGAACTCACCGGACAAAACGCCACGCTGGAAAGCGTCGCCAAGACGGAATCCGAGTTCAAGGTCGACGAGTCGCGGGAAATCACGATGGAGTTTTTGACGTCGCTGAATCGTGCGGTGCCGATGGACTTTAAGGTGGAAACTCCCAGTCTGAAGATTCATCCCGGCCAATATTATTCGGTGGGATTTCACGCGAAAAACTTGAGCGATCGCAGGATTAAGGTACGCGCGGTAGCGACTTACACGCCGGGCTTGGTCAAGGAATACGTCACCAAGGTGATTTGTTTTTGCGAGTTGGAACAGATATTCGATCCGAACGAAGAGAAGAACATGACGGTTCGTTTGGTTGTCGATCCGAAACTGCCCGAGCGCTATAAAAACATTACGCTGTCTTACACTTTTTTTGAAATTACTGAAAAATCTGAAAATTAACGAAGGGGAAGGTTATGTCTACAAACACAGCTTATTACATCCCGCATAAAGCCACTTGGCCGGTGATGGCCACCGCCGGTTTGATGCTGACGCTGGCGGGCTTTGCAAACCATTTGAACGGCAACTCGATCGGCTCCGGCATGATGTTGGCCGGTTTCGTGGTGTTTCTGGTGATGTTGGGCGCGTGGTTTGCGTTGCAAGCAACCGAAAGCGAGTCCGGCATGTACAACCACGGTGTCGGTATTTCCTACCGGATGGGCATGATGTGGTTTATTTTCTCCGAAGTGATGTTCTTCGCGGTGTTCTTCGGCGCGCTCTGGTACACCCGCAATCTGTCGGTGCCCTGGTTGGGCGCGACCGACGGCGCGTTCGTCAGCGGTCCGGGTCGTTCGACCTTTACGCTGTGGGACGGCTTTAGCTCGACTTGGCCGACCAACGGTCCCGGTAAAGTCGGCGGCGATTTCGAGCCGATGGGCGCCTTCGGTTTACCGTTGATCAACACCTTGTTGCTGTTATCCAGTGGCGTTACCTGCACCTGGGCGCATCACGGCTTGTTGGCCAAGCATCGCGGCCAGCTGATCAAAGGCCTGTTGGCTACCGTTGGCTTGGGCTTTTTGTTTGTCGCCTGCCAAGCTACCGAGTACTACGAAGCCTATCACGAGATGGGTTTGACGCTGGGTTCCGGGATCTACGGTTCAACCTTTTTCATGTTGACCGGTTTCCACGGTTTCCACGTTTGCGTCGGTGCGATCATTCTGTCGGTCGTGCTGTTCAGAAGCTGGAAAGGCCATTTTACGCCGGAAAATCATTTCGCTTTCGAAGCGGCGGCATGGTATTGGCACTTTGTCGACGTCGTCTGGTTGGGCTTGTTTGTCTTCGTTTACTTGATGTAAACGCCTGCTTTCGTTAACGAAAAAAGCGCGCTCGGCGACGGGCGCGCTTTTTTTGCCGGCGTTTAGCGGCCGGGATTTTGAGGAGCGGATGACGCCGGTTTTTGGTCGGCGTGCATTCTGGCGCCCAGGCCGTGCGGTTGAATCAGGCCGGTGGCCAAGGCCAGCACCAACAAAATAAACAAGCCCAGCGACAAGCCAATTCTAAACGTCAGGGCTTTGGCGGTTTTACGCGAATCTTCGTCGCTTTTGTGTCTGACCAAATGAAACAGCGCCGAGCCCAGGCTGACTAAAATGGCGAGAAAAGCGACAATAACGAATATTTTGATCGGCATGGCGGGAAAGTCGGCGCAAAAGCGCCATTCTCGACGATTCCCAATGGCTTGCCAATACTTAGGGCGGTTTTAGATGATTAAATTTCGGCTGTTTCCCATGGAGTGGCGCTGGTCGCCGGCCCTATTGGTGGCTTATGTCGCAATGATGGTGTTGCTATGCAATCTGGGCTTCTGGCAATTGCGCCGCGCGGATGAAAAACAAGCTTTGCTCGACGCGCAACACGCCGCGCAAATGTCGGTCGCGCTGGATTTGAACCAGCGGATACCGGGCGAGCCGGAGCTAGAGGCGATTCGGTATCGCAAGGCGACTTTACAAGGGCATTACGACGACGCCCATCAATTATTGCTCGACAATCAGGTACACGACGGCCGGCCCGGATATTTGGTGTTCACGCCGTTTTTGCCCGCCAACGGCCAAGCCGCGGTCTTGGTCAATCGCGGCTGGTTGCCGCTGGGCCGAGATAGGCGAGTAGTCCCCGATTTAAGCATCGATACGCCGGTCGAACAGTTGCGCGGCCACATCAACCGTTTTCCCGACGTCGGCATTCGGCTGGCTGGCGGCGGGACGCCGGGCGAAGGCTGGCCGGTTCGCACTCAGTACGTCGATTTGGCTGCGCTCGGCGTCAAATTCGGCTACGCGCTGGCGCCGTTCCAACTGGAATTGGATACGGATCAACCCGCCGGCTATCTGCGGGATTGGCGTATCAACATGGTCATTCCGCCGGAAAAACACCGGGCCTATGCAGTACAATGGTTCGGTTTAGCGCTAACGCTAAGCACCCTAATGTTTTGGAACAGTCTTCGTAAACGTCGTGAGTAAACAACAATTAAAAATAAATCGTCTCACCATTTTAGGAATCTTCGCAATGACGGCGATTCCATTTAGCATCGCTTGGTATTTGGCGGCGCATCCGGACACCGTCAGATTGGGGACCAATCATGGCGAGTTGATTCAACCGCCGCTTCAGACCGAACCGGTCAGTTTTGTCGGTGCAGATACGTTTTCCCAAGAAAATATCGGGGAGTTGAAGGGGCACTGGGTACTCATTAATCCGGTATTCGGCGCGTGCTCGCAAGTGTGCGCCGATGCCCTGCATAAATCCCGGCAGATCGGTCTGATGATAGGCAAGGACATCGCCCGAGTGCGGCGCTTGGCTTTGCTAAGCGACGGACAAGTCGCGCTGCCCGGCCAATGGCGTGAGGATGCGCGCCTGCTGAAAGCGCTGCCGGCCGATGGCTTGCGGGCGGGATTGTCCGGGATAGCCGGCCAAGCCCCGGTCGAGGGTGCCTTGATCATCATGGACCCTCTCGGCAATCTGATGATGAAATACCCGCCCGGATTCGATCCCTATCAAGTCAGAGACGACTTAAGCAAACTCCTCAGAATTTCCCAAATCGGTTAATAAACATGTTCAGAAGATTATTATTGTGCGGGGCCATCCTGGCGCTGCTGGTCATCGTGGTCGGCGCCTATGTCCGCCTCGGCCACGCCGGCTTGGGTTGTCCGGACTGGCCCGGTTGTTACGGCAAAGCCGTCGTCGCCGATACCGACCAATTCAAGGCCGATGCGGCGGCCGCGTTCGGCGGGCAAGCGGTTGATGTCGCCAAGGCCTGGAAGGAAATGGCCCATCGTTATTTAGCCGGCGCGCTGGCGGTCTTGGTGTTGCTGGCCCTGCCGTTCGCTTGGCGCGAGCAAAAACGCGACCTCGCGGTCGGCTGGACCCTGGTTATCGTATCGCTGATTGCCAGCCAGGCGGCGTTGGGCATGTGGACCGTGGCCTCCAAGCTGACCCCGGCGGTCGTTACCGGACATTTGTTATTGGGATTCATGACCTTTTGGGCGCTGGTTTGGGCTTATCTGCGCTTGGATCCGGCGCTGAGCCGGCGTTCGGTCAGTTCCGGGCCGATGTGGCTGACCGGATTGGCGATGTGGGTGGTGCTGGCGCAGATCGCGTTGGGGGGATGGGTCAGCAGCAACTACGCTGGGCTAGCGTGCGACGATTTCCCGCGTTGCCAAGGGGTTTGGCTGCCGGCGGCCGACTACTGGGATGCATTGAATCCGTTCCGTCCGCAAGGGCAGTTGTTGAGCGCCGCCGCGCTAGCGGCTGTTCACACCGTTCACCGGCTGGCGGCCGGCCTTACCTTCTTGGTCGTGAGCGCGTTGATGCTGGTAGCGACCGGCGACCGCTATCCCAAACCGGTACGCTTGGCAGGTAACCTGGTCAGCCTGGTTTTGTTGCTGCAAATCGTACTAGGGATCTTCAGCGTCAAATATAGTCTGCCGCTGGGATTGGCGGTTGCGCATAACGCGGTGGCGGCTTTGTTGATGGTGCCGTTATTGGCCATTGCCTTGTACAGCCGTTACGGTTTTCCCGAAGCCGAAGCCGAAGCCGAAGCCGAAGCCGAAGCCGAAGCCGAAGCCGAAGCCGAAGCCGAAGCCGAGGTTTCTGTTGGCGAAGCGGCGATTCCGGCAACGGTCGGTGAGGTGGCTTTGGCACCGGTGCCCGTCGAAGTGCCGGTGGCGGAGAGTCTGTTCCAACGCCTGAGTAATCAACTGCAAAAAACCCGCGGCGGTTTCGGATCGGTGCTGGGCAGCTTGGCATTCGGCAAGAAAGCGGTGACCAAGGGTTTGCTGGTCGATTTGGAGGCGAGTTTGCTGATGGCCGACCTCGGCATCGAAACGACGACCCAATTGATCGAACATTTGCAAAAAACGTTGGAGAGCGAACAGCTGGCCGACGGCGATGCCTTGCTCGATGCGCTAAAGCAGCAACTGCTGACGATACTGAAACCCTGCTCGCAAGCGCTAAAAATTCCGGAACGGGATGGACCGTTCGTGATTCTGGTAGTCGGCGTCAACGGCGTCGGCAAAACCACGTCGATAGGTAAATTGGCCAAGCGTTTGCAGCAACAAGGGCATAGCGTGATGCTGGCGGCCGGCGATACTTTCCGGGCGGCGGCGGTCGAGCAGTTGCAGACCTGGGGCGAGCGTAATAATGTGGCGGTCGTGGCGCAGCACACCGGCGCCGATTCGGCATCGGTGATCTTCGACGCGCTGCAATCGGCCAAATCCAGGGGCGTGGACGTGTTGATCGCGGACACCGCCGGGCGTTTGCACACCAAATCCAATTTGATGGACGAGTTGAAAAAGATAAAGCGGATCATGGCCAAATTGGACGACAGCGCGCCGCATGAAGTGTTGTTGATTCTGGATGCCGGCACCGGCCAGAATGCGTTGTCGCAGGCTAAAATATTCAACGAAGCGGTTGGCTTGACCGGTTTGGCCCTGACCAAACTGGATGGTACCGCCAAGGGCGGCATCATTTTCGCGTTGGCCAATCAATTGCATATCCCGATTCGCTTCATCGGCGTCGGCGAGAGTATCGACGATTTGCAGGACTTCGATGCCGAGCAGTTCGTCGAGGCCTTGTTCGCTAAAGACTAACGCCATGCTCAAGTTCGAACACGTCAGCAAACGTTACCCCGATGCCGGCGAGGCCTTGATCGACGTCAGCTTTCATCTGCAAAAAGGCGAAATGGCGTTTCTGACCGGCCGCTCCGGCGCCGGCAAAAGCACATTGCTGAAATTGATCGCGATGATGGAGCAATGCACGCGCGGTAACATTTTCCTGGACGGTCAGCTCATCAACCGGGTCAGCGAGCGTAAAGTGCCGTATTTGCGGCGCGGACTCGGTCTGATCTTTCAGGACTATAAACTGCTAAACGATAGGACCGTGTTCGATAACGTGGCGTTGCCGTTGGTGGTGTCCGGCTATCAGGCCAATGAAGTGGCGAGGCGAGTGAGGGCGTCGCTGGACAAAGTGGGGCTGTTGGGCAAGGAGCGTAAATATCCGCTGGCCTTGTCCGGCGGCGAACAACAACGGGTCGGTATCGCGAGGGCCATCGTCAACAAACCCAAGTTGATAATCGCGGACGAGCCGACCGGCAACCTGGACCCGGATCTGTCGGCCGAAGTCATGCATATGTTCGAGCAGTTCAAGCAAGTCGGGGTTTCGGTGTTGATCGCCACTCACGATATCGAGCTGGTTCACGTGCTCGGCTATCGGGTGCTGACCTTGGACAAAGGGCATATGGTGGCGAGTTGACGATGAGACAAGTACAGCGCAAACATTTCGGCCAGCGCTTGAACGACCGTTTCCAGGCGTATTTGCTGAATCACGCCCACGGTCTGTTTTCCAGTCTCGGCCGCTTGACCCGTTCGCCGTTCACGTCGGCGATGACGGTGCTGGTACTGGCGATCGCGGTGTCGTTGTCCGGCGGTTTTTACATCGGCGTTGCCAACATTCAGCAATTGACCGGGAATTTGGAGAGCAGCAATCAAATGTCGCTGTTTTTACACGACAACGTCACCGACGCCGCCGGTCAGAAGCTGGTCGAACAACTGCGGCAAAATCCCAGCGTGGATGCGGTTAAGTTGATCACCAAGCAGCAGGCTTTGGACGAATTCAAGGCCAATAGCGGTTTCGGCGACGCGTTGAATGCCTTGGAACAAAATCCGCTACCCAGTGTGGTCCAGGTTCAACCTAAGCATACCCTGGAATCCAACGCCGACATCGAAACGCTGATGGCGGAGTTCAAACAATTGCCGCAAGTCGATTTCGTGCAAGTGGATATGCAATGGGTGGCCCGCTTGCAGACCATCATGACGATTGCTAGCCGCGGCGTGATGTTGGTCAGTTTGCTGCTGGGTTTCGCGGTCACCTTTATCACCGGCAACACGATTCGGCTGGAGTTGCAGAATCGTCAGGACGAAGTCTATATTTCCAAATTGGTCGGCGCTACGAATGCCTTCATTCAGCGGCCGTTTCTCTATACCGGGTTTTGGTTGGGATTCATCGCCGGTTTTCTGGGCTGGTTGATCGTGACGGTGATGTTGCTGATCTTGGAGTCGCCGGTTGAGAAATTGTCGGTGCTCTATAACAGCGCCTTCGAATTATTGTTTCTGAGTTTCGGCGAGTTTTTGCTGTTGCTGACGATTTCTTCGGCGCTGGCCGTCTGCGGTGCTTGGGTCGTGTTGCATTATCAATTGCGCTTGCTGAAGCCGGAGTAGTCGCGATGAACTTTTGGGAAACCAAGACGCTGGCCGAAATGACCACCGAAGAATGGGAGTCGTTGTGCGATCGCTGCGGCAAGTGCTGTTTGAACAAACTCGAAGACGAAGATACCGGCGAGATCGCGCTGACTCGCGTCGTTTGCGATTTGATCGATTTGGACACTTGTTCTTGTAGCCGCTATGCCGAGCGCTGCACATTGGTGCCGGATTGTTTGGACTTGAAACAACACGATTTCAGCGCGTATCACTGGATGCCCGACACCTGCGCCTATCGTTTGTTGCTGGATGGAGAGGCGTTGCCGGAATGGCATCCGCTGATTTCCGGGCGGCTGGACACCGTGGCGGAGGCCGGCATTTCGGTGACTGGGTTCGCGGTCAAGGAATCGGAAGTCGACGATATGGAAGACCACATCATCGCTTGGCTGCCGCCGAAACCCAGGGATTAGCGATGTCAAACATCGTCGTCGACCCTCTTACCCTACTTTTTGGCAGGTTGAACTAAAATCGTGTTCGTTAAAGGGAGGATTAGGCGGAGCGTATGAAAGTTTTAGTCGTCGACGATAGTAAGGCGATACGGCAATTGGTGGCGGAGTGCCTCCGTGAATTGCGGCATCAAGTAGACTTTGCCGAAAACGGAGCGGAAGCCCTGCAATACGTTGCCGATCAGGACGTCGATCTGGTGTTGATGGATGTCGAGATGCCCCGCTTGAACGGCTTCGAGGCGACTCAGGCCATCCGTGAGTTGCGAAAATCCGATTGGTTCCCGATCGTGTTCTTGACCACGCGCACCGACGACGACTCGTTTTGCCAAGGCATACTGGCGGGCGGCGACGCGTACTTGCAAAAGCCGCTGAATCCGCTACGTTTGCGGTACACGATGGTGGCGATGGAGCGGATTTACTTGATGCGCCAAAAGTTGCAAAAATCCCAGCAACAGCTGCAATTGGTCAACCAAGAGCTGGAGTGGCTGTCGCAGAGCGATCAATTGACCGGGTTGGCGAATCGCCGCCGCTTGGATAGCGTATTAGCCCTGCAATTTGCGCTGGCGCAGCGCAATAATTCGGTACTATCGGTGTTGGTTTGCGACATAGATTACTTCAAGAAATACAACGACAGCTACGGACACGTGCGCGGCGATGAATGCCTGGTCGAGGTCGCCAAGGCCTTGTCCGATCAGTTGCGTCGCAGTACCGATCTAATTTGTCGGTATGGCGGCGAGGAGTTTGTCGCGGTCTTGCCGGCGACCTTGTTGGTTGAAGCGCGCGAATTGGCCGAACGGATGCGCCATGCGGTCCAGGCTCTGGGCATTGCTCACGCCTCGTCCGAGTGCGGACGCGTGACGCTCAGCATCGGCGCGGCCGCGCACCTCGGCCAATACTCGTCCCCGGACGAATTGATCAAGGCCGCCGACGCCGCGCTTTATCGCGCCAAGCAGTTGGGCCGGAATCGGGTGGAAATAGGTTGAACATGTTCAGGCCCAAGGATTTCGTCGAAACAGCGGAGCAGCTGATTTTCGCGGTGGTCGCCGACGGTTTGGAGGCCGGTCGTATTCTGTGCTTTCTGCGCTACGCGATGTTGGACGGCGCTTGGCGTAAAGTCGATAGCGATACGGCCAACGCCCATTTAGCGGCGCATTATCCGCAATACCTACATTACTCGGCGCGCTTGGATGCTCGCTTGCACGCGGTACCGGAAACTGCGGTAATTCGACATTTTCATCCCCGCCACAGCCTGCAAGGCTTATTGGAAGTAGAGCCCAGCGATCAGGTGCTGGCCGATTTGCACAGTCTCTGCACCTTGTTCCGCCGCCGCGGCTTGGACATGGATCAGTTCGGCGTGACCGGATCGTTGCAGGTCGGCATGCAAAAACACAGCTCGGATATCGATCTGGTCTGTTACGACCGCGAAATCTTCCACCGGGCTCGCAACGTCGTGCAATGCTTGATAGCCGAGGACTATTGCCAGGTTCTGGACGATGCGGATTGGTTGGAAGCCTATCGGCGCCGCGCCTGCGATTTCGCGTTGGACGAATATATTTGGCACGAATTGCGGAAATACAACAAGGCCATGATTAACGGCCGTAAATTCGATCTGACCTTGCTGGCGCCGATGCTGGAAAGCGAAACGCGCGAATATCGCAAGTTGGGCGCTATCGAACTGCAAGCCAGAATCAGCGACGATTTTCACGCCTTCGATTATCCGGCTGTTTTTTCGATAGACCATCCGCAAGCGGACAGCATAGTCTGTTATACCGCGACCTACTGCGGGCAGGCGCAAACCGGCGAAGTGGTGGCGGTTGCCGGCTTGCTGGAAGTCGACGATACCGGCCGGCGGCGGGTTGTAGTCGGTTCCAATCGCGAGGCGCTCGGAGAATATATCAAGGTATTACGCTAATGGCCGGAACGCTTGCCGGCCTGATTCTCGATCTGGACGGCCTGGCGATCGATAGCGAATCCACGTACCGGGCGGCCTGGCGCGCGGCTGCGGCGGAAATGGGCTATCGATACTCGGATGCCGACTGGGCAGGCTTGCTCGGCTTGTCCGGGCCGGAAGTACTGGCCGGATTGGCCAATCTGGCCGGCGACGGTTTCGATCAGGCGAGCTTTCGTCAGTTAAGCGGCGAGATTTGGTTGGCTCAAGTCGAAACCGACGGTATCGCGGTCAAGCCGGGTTTACCGGAATTGCTGGAGGCCGCCCAAGCCGCCGGCATCCCGTATTGTATCGCCACCAACAGCCGGGCGGCTGCAGCGCGGCGCAGTCTGGCCTATGCCGGCCTGGCCGAGACGTTTCCGTTGCTGGTCGCGGTCGATCAGGTGGCGCGCGGTAAGCCGGCGCCCGACGTGTATTTGGAAGCGGCCAGACGGCTGGATTTGCCGGCTTCGGCTTGTCTGGCGCTGGAAGATTCGCCGGTCGGCGTGGCGGCGGCGGTTGCGGCCGGCATCCGTTGTTGGCTGGTGCCCTCCAGCTATCCTGTCGATGCGCTGGCCGGTCGGCAGGCCGAGCGGGTACTGTCCGACTTAAGGGAAGCCGCCGATTTTATCTCGGCCGCGCGGTCGCTTCCGTTATAATGCCGCCTCGTTTTTTGGTCTTGGAATCCCGGTGGTGAAAGCGCAGTTCGAAACGGTCACGGTGGTGGCGCCAGCCCGATTACACATGGGCTTCATCGATTTGAGCGGTGGTTTGGGGCGGCATTTCGGCAGCATCGGTTTGGCGGTAGAGGAAATCAACACTCGCTTGACGCTGAGCGCCGCCGAGACGCTGACCGTGGTCGGTCCGGAAACCGAGCGGGCCGGCCGCTGTGTGCGACAACTGTGCGAGCGTCTGGGGGTCTCCGATCGGTTACGGCTGGCGTTGGAAACCGTGATTCCGGAGCATATCGGCCTGGGCTCGGGCACGCAGATGTCGCTGGCGGTTGGGGCCGCGTTGAGCCGATTTTACGGTCTGGGTTTGACGGTGCGCGATATTGCGTTGCTGTCGGAACGCGGCGCCCGCTCCGGGATAGGAATTGGGATTTTCGAAAAAGGCGGCTTGGTGGTCGACGGCGGCCGCGGTCCTGAGACCAAAACGCCGCCGCTGATAGCGCAAATGCCAATTCCGGACCATTGGCGGTTTATCCTGGTGTTCGATCAGCGTGGCCAAGGTTTGCACGGCGAACAGGAGATTAGTGCGTTCAGCCGGCTGCCGCCGTTTCCGCAAGCCAGTGCCGAGCGATTGTGTTATTTGTTGTTGATGCAGGGCCTGCCGGCGTTGGCGGAACAAGATTTGCCGAGGTTCGGCGCGGTGATTACCGAGTTACAACGGGCGGTCGGCGAGCATTTCGCGCCGGTGCAGGGTGGAATTTTCACCAGCCCGGACGTGGCGGCGGCGATGACGATGTTGGAAAAGGCCGGCGCCGTGGCGATCGGCCAGACGTCCTGGGGGCCGACCGGTTTCTGCGCGGTCGAGTCCCCTCGGCGAGCCGCCGAGTTGGTTCAAGCCCTGGAGTCGCAGTTCGCTCAATCGCCGCTTAGCTTCTTAGTAGCCAGTGCGCGCAACCAGCCGGCCTGCTTGATTTCCGACGAGCTTGCTTAGTCGTCGCGTTCGACGAGTTGGTGTTCTACACGGTCTTGATTGCCGAGGTTGTCCAACCACATCACGCTGATTCGATCACCTATACTAGCGCGCAGCCGAAATACGAAAAACGGATTCTTGGAAACGCTGCCGGCCATGTTGACCGAAAGGGTCGGCGTGCCGTTTAAAGTCAAGGTCAGGGTTTGAATATAGTGAGCCGGAATTAGCGCACCATCGGTGTCGCGGTTACGGCCGTTTTCCATCGGATGTTGATTCAAAATCCGAATTTCCCAAAATCCCGCCAGCGCTCGACTTCTAATTTTAATCGTACTCATCAGCCGGTTCCGCAGCCGCCTATGCTGACTTCCACACTACGCCGATTGCGTAGCCAAGCCGCGCCGCGCTTGGCCAGGACCACCACCTCTCCAGAACCGGCCATCTTGATTTGTGTGCTCA
Source organism: Methylomonas stagni (assembly GCF_050154735.1). Classification (NCBI taxonomy): domain Bacteria; kingdom Pseudomonadati; phylum Pseudomonadota; class Gammaproteobacteria; order Methylococcales; family Methylococcaceae; genus Methylomonas; species Methylomonas stagni. The sequence continues at coordinate 805,898 of NZ_CP189557.1, forward strand.
CGAAGGCCAAGACCGTCGGCGAGAGTTCGATTTCGGCGACCAGTGGGTTGGGATTGTGAGCCACATAGATGACGAACCGCTCAATCTCTTCCAAAGAGCTGGCGACGGTGATCGGCACGAAAGCGCCGTTTTCGGCAACGGCCGGTAAGGTCAATTCCAACGTTGGGGTATCTTGGATTCCGGTATCGGACAATATCGCCAAGATCTCTTCCAGCCGGGTCTTGGTCGGCGACGATCCGGCCGCCGAGTCGGCTAGGGCGGGCTTGATGTCGGTTGTGAGCGCGCAAGCGCTCAGGCTTAGGCCGAATGTTGTCAGGAAAGTACGGCGGTCATAAGTCATGCCCAAATAACCTTTCTTTTTTTGATGTATATCAAAATTTTTCGATTTCGGTTTGTTATCGTTAGCACCGTTGAAATTGTTTCAGCACCATCTACAACAACATACAGGAAGGTACAAAATGAATGAAGTTCAAGAAAAAGACAATTTTTGGCTCTACATCGCTCTGGCCGTCGTTATGGTCGCTGGTGCGGTTTTCATGGTGAAAAACGCGGAGCACGATAAATACGCTACCGCCGCTAAAAACATCGCCGAAGATTCGTCCAACTCTGCTTATCGTTCGGATGTGCTGCACAAAAACGGTCTGACCAAATAAGGCCGTTACGATTTAATGGAGACGTCGCGAACTGCATTCTCCTATCCACTTGTGGGTTTGCGGCGGTGACAGGGAAACTGCGTTAGGTCCCGCTATAAAAAAGAAACCGTGGTTTCTTTCAATTGGGGTTTTGCCGAGGTGTCCGGGCTTCGGCAAAACCCTTCCCGAATATGTTTCTGCCTACCTCAAGCCTGCGCCACGGCTGTTAGCAACATGATCGCCTGATTCATGCCTTGGTGCAGGTTTTTTTCGATTTCCGCCATCGTGATTTCGCCGGCGACGACGCCAGCCGCCCAATTGGCAACCACCGAAACATTAGCGTAAGCGATGCCCAACTCTCGAGCCAGCGCTGCCTCCGGCATGCCGGTCATACCCACCAAATCGCAGCCGTCGTTCGCCATGCGTTTGATTTCCGCCGGCGTTTCCAGACGAGGTCCTTGCGTGCAGCCGTAAATGCCGTGGTTTACGGTGGCGATGCCGGCTTGTTCGGCGGCGGCGACGATACGAGCCCGTAAGGCTGGTGAGTAGGGTTCGCTGAAATCGATGTGGGTGACTTGTTCCAGATCGTCGGCGAAGTAGGTATGTTCTCGCCCGTAGCTGTAATCGATCAATTGATCGGGAATCGCGATGACCGCCGGTGCCATCTCGCGGCCAATGCCGCCAACCGCCGCGACCGCGATAATTTCGGTCACGCCCAAGGCTTGCAAGCCCCAGATATTCGCCCGATAGTTGATTTTATGCGGCGGTATTCGATGTGGGTTGCCATGCCGGGCTAAAAACACCAGTTTACGGCCGTCGAGCTCGCCGAATACGTAAGCGGCCGACGGCGCGCCGAACGGCGTATCGAGGCTTTGTTCGCCGGTGATAAGCAGGTCCGGGATTTGGGTCAGGCCGGTGCCGCCGATAATAGCCAAGGTCATAATACTTCCTTGCAGGCATAGACGCCTGCGGCGTTTCTGAGATAACCCTTGTAATCCATGCCGTAGCCGAATAAATAATGGTTTTCCACGTTCAAACCGACAAAATCCAATGCGATCGGTTTGGGCTCATCGAGTTGTTTGTCAAAAAGCGCCGCCGTGTAAACGGCTTCGGCGCCTTGCTGTTGGCAGTAATCGACGATGGCGCGCAAGGTATGGCCTTCGTCGAGGATGTCGTCAATTACTAGCACCGTCCGTCCCGCCAACGGCGTGGTCGGCGTAAACAGCCAGTGAATCTCGCTGCCGGAGGTGGCGTTCCGGTAGCGGCTAGCGTGGATGCTGTCCAACATCAGCGGAAAGTCCAGGCGCGGCAACAGTTTGCCGGTGGCGATGATGCCGCCGTTAATCACGCACAATAGCAGCGGATTGCGGTCTCGCAGCGCGGCGCTGATGTTGGCGGCCATCAAGTCCAGTGCGGACTCGACTTCGGCGGCGGCGTGCAGTTGTCGCGCGTGCCGTTGGACTTGATCGATTTCTTCAAGCAGGGGATTCATAAAGCTCTTGGAGTTGTTTGGAAATTTGTTGCCATTTCGGCAGTTGTTGCAGCTGTTCTCGGGTGAATTTGGGCTGGCCGCGCATGGCTTGCAAACGCGCTTCGCCGGCACGGCGTTCGCGAACCGGCAGATCGTCTAAGACTTGCTCGGCCGCCGCCGAATTGTTGCATACCAACACCATGTCGCAGCCGGCTTCCAGCGCTAAACGCGCCCGATCGGAGTAGTCTCCGATACCGGCGGCGCCGTTCATGCTCAAATCGTCGCTAAATATCGCACCGTTAAAACCCAGCTCGCCGCGCAATATGTCTTGCAGCCAAACGCCGGAAAAACCCGCCGGCAAGCGGTCGATGCGCGGATACACCACATGGGCCGGCATCACGGCTTCCAGCCCTTGTTCGATCAACGCTTTAAACGGCACCAAATCCTCGCCGCGTATGCTTGTCAGATCGCGATCGTCGATCGGCAAGGTCAAGTGCGAGTCTAGCGCGACGGCGCCGTGGCCGGGAAAATGCTTGCCGGTCGCGGCCATGCCGGCCGCGCGCATGCCTGTACGGAAGGCTCCAGCCAGTTGGGCCGCTAGGGTCGGATCGCCGGAAAACGAACGATTGCCGATGATTTCGCTGACGCCGCGATCGACATCCAGCACCGGCGCGAAGCTGAAGTCTACGTCGATGGCGAGCAATTCGGCGGCCATCAACCAACCGGCTGCTTCAGCCAATTCCGGTTTGTCGGCGTACTTGGCCGCCGCGGGTAAGCGGGTAAATCCGTTCTGAAAGCGCTGAACTCGGCCGCCTTCCTGATCGACGGCAATTAAAATGTCGCCGCTACGTGCCTTGCGTATGTCGGCAATCAATGCCTCGACTTGCGCCGGATGATCGAAATTGCGAGCGAACAATATCAACGCGCCGGTATTGGGATGGGCGATTTTTTCCCGATCCGCCGCCGTCAGGCTGAGCCCGTCGATGTCTATCATGACCGGACCGATGGCTTGTGGTTTCATGGTGATAAATGTCTAAATTGGAATATACTTCTGGAGCTTGAACCCGACATTATATGAGGAATCCCCGTGCGTACTTTGGTTTTGTTGATCAGTTTGTTGCTGTTACCCGGTTTGTCCGCCGCTAACTCCGGCGAAAAAAAGCCGATGAAAGCGCCGGCCCGGTCATCGAGTATTTGGAGATGAAGCCGGCCTTTACCGTCAATCTGGCCGAGCCGAAAAAATACCTGTTGTTGAACGTGCAGTTGCTGGTGGAAGGGGCCGAGCCGGTCGAAAAAATCAAAAAACACATGCCGTTACTGCGCCATGAAATGATTATGATGTTGAGTGGCTTGCATGCCGCCGACTTGCAAACGATGGAACAACGCGAAGGTCTGCGTTTGAAAACCAAGGAAATGATCACCGGTTTGTTGACGAAAATTCAAAATCCGGATGGCTTCCGCGATGTGTTCTTCTCCGAATTCCTAATCCAGTAACTGACCGCGCAGAGCTTGGCGCATTTGCTCGATGCGCCGTTCCACCTGATCGCCGGCATAGGGTTGCGGCGGAAACTTCCCCAGACGGGCGCCGGCCAGGCCGGATCGGTCCGATAGCGGGCGATATGATGAATATGCAGTTGCGGTACCAGATTGCCGATCGCCGCGACGTTGAGTTTGTCGGGCCGAAACATCGCCGTCATCGTTTCCGCCAATAGGCAAGACTCCGCTAGCCACAAAGACCGGTCCCGATCGTTCAGTTGATATAACTCAGTCAAGCCGCCGCGTTGCGGTACCAAAATAAACCAGGGATAGGCGCTGTCGTTCATCATCAGCAGCAGGCTCAGCTCGAACCGGCCGACTTCGTGGCAATCTTGTCGCAATTGCGGGTGGAGGTGGAACGAGGACATGGGCTTCTCGACTAAAGATGATTGACGGACGGTTTTCAGACTTCACCATGATAACGGCTAGCGATGGGGCATTGAAAGTCGAGACATTCGCCATGTCATGGAAAACCCGCTGAATCCGTTTAACAGCGACAAGGTGATTGTCGTTAAGAATCCGGGTGAAGCGAATAGGGAAATGATGATCAAGGACGGCGAGAAAATGGAGAAATACCAATCGACCGGCAAAATCGGTCAGGGCGAGGGTATGAAAGCCGGCGTGACCTATCGACTAAAAGACGACGGTTCATTCGTCTACGTACCCGAGGACAAGCCGGCCGGTCCGTAAGTTTGGCGGCACTTTAGCGCTTGGCCTTTACCGGTTCACTGAGTGCGGCGGCCAGGTTGGTGGTCTTGGGGCAAGCGATGCACAGCACCACCGGGCCGATGTTGAGCACCGCTACTTTGCTGGCCGAGCCGACGATGACCAGTTGCTCGATGTCGCCCAACTTTAGAATCGCCGAACTGTCGCGGGCGACGCCGATGCTGTCTTCGATCAACGCGCCCAGCGCGTCGGCGTGCGGCAGTTGACCGGCACTGGCCAGAATCAAGCCCTCGTGGTAAGCGGCGCAGGCGTCGATGCCTTTGATCCGCACCACGCCATCGACCAGTGTTTGCAGTGCCCCGATGAATTCGCCGCGCTTGGTGCGCAGGGAGGCGCTGGTACCTACCAGATCGTCCGAGGGCTGGCGTTGGGCCGCCGAGTAGGCCGCCGCCAAGCGATCGAGCTCGGCGAGTTGCGATTCGAACCAATGCATGGCTGCGGTGCGTCGGGTTATTTGAATAGGTAGCTGGAAAACAGTTTTTTCAGCATCGGCACGGTTTCCTTCAGTTCGAAGCGGACCCTGCCCAACAAAGCGTCGCGTTTGGTCACCAACGCCAGCATGAAACCGGCTTCGATCGGCGTCGACAGAATATAGCCCTCGGCGTTTTCGCAGATCACCATTTGGGTTTGATGATGGCCGACATGTCCGGCGGCTTTGGACGCGGCGCCGAATACCACTTGCACCGAGGCGCCGATGGCGTCGGTATTGATCTCGTAATCGCGGTGGATGTGGGTGACGAATCCGTCGCTGTCGACGATGGCCGCAGCGGAAACTCCCTGTATGCTCATCAAATTCCGCAGAATCGATTCGATTTCCGCCGATTGCGAGGCTCTGGGCTCCAAAGCGTGGATGTTGCTGTTCATGATACGCTCCAATGTGTCGTCATAATTACAGTAGGTCGACCCGGATCAGGCAGGTTTTGTCGCCCAGGGCGTTGCACTTGGTTTCGGTGGCTTTGACGTTGCGCTTGAAAAATGCCTTGACGATGCCGCCGACCATGCCGGCCTCGAAATGGCAAATCGGCGCCGCCACGTTATGGATGCCGGCGCAGGAAACGCATTCGTCCACCCGCAATTCCAACAATCCACTGGATAGATCGACCTTGTCGGGCACCACCAAGCCGATGCAAAGTTGCCGGCACAATTGCTGGATCTTGCCGACATAGGTTTCCAGATCCTTGTCGACGTTGGCCGCGACGATTTGGCCCAGCGTACTGCCCAGGCTTTGTCCGGAGTGGTATACCAGCGACGGTGCGCCCTGGCCGAGGATGTCCTCGACGTTAGAGCCCAGTGCCACCATCCGCAACACCTGAAACAGGCGAATCGGGATGAGCGGACCGAGGTCGTTGCGGTTTTCGATGCCGAATTCCCCGGACAAAATACCCTCGAGAATTTGTTGTTGCGCCAGTTGGTAGTCGGTTTTGTTATTGGTTAGCATGCCTTGTCCTCTTGGGGGGTGCGTTTAGGGCGTCAAACAGTGTACTTCGGCGCGCCGGTTCAACTTTTGGCCGTCCGGCGTGTCGTTGGAAGCCGCCGGTCTGTTCCAACCTTCCGTGGCGGTTTCGATGGGCGCGGCAATACCTTGTGCGGTCAGCCACTTTTGTAGGGCTTCCGCGCGCGCTTGGCCGAGTTGGCGGTTGGACGCGTCGTTGCCCAGATTGCAGGTATGCCCGACGATTCGGGTACCCTGATCGCATTGTTTGACTTGTTCGAGCAGACGGTTTTTCTCGGCCCCGGACAGTCGAATCGGCTTAGTGGAATTGAACTTGAAATACACTGTGTAAACCGGATCGGTGTTGGCTGGCGCCGGGCCGGCGGCGGTGGGTTCGGTTGGCAGCTTGAGCTCGGTTTGCGCTTCGGCGACCGGGGCTGGTGAGGCGGCGACCGATTCCGTCTTGCTCTCCGCCGGTGCCGTTGGCGCGGCGTCATTGGTCGGCTGCTGCTTGGCAACGACTTCCGCCTGCTCGGTTGGCGGAGGGGGCGGAACAGGTTGAGCCGGAGCGGCATTGCTGGAACGGTCTGGCGTCTCCGGCCATTCCAACTTCGGTAGCGGATGGTTGCCTATCCAGTACACGCCGATTGCCGCGATCACTAACAACAGCAAGCTCCAAACGATCCAGGTCCGGCTCGCCGGCGGGCGCGATTCGGCGGCGGGACGAAGAATGCCGTCCAAGCCGTCGAGATCGAGTGATCGATGTTTTTTCATACAATTTCCTTGACGTGAATCACAACCAAGACTCAGTTTTTTTGATTGTACTCCCGGAATTCGTGTTTGTGGAATCGAGGTATATCGGCAAGTGTTGGGATTGGCGTCCGCCGCGCAGGCAAATCGGGGAGAGGCATTGTAAGATCGTCATTTCCATCGGCTTGCCAGGAATCATAAGGAAGCGGTTGAAATCGGTTTGTCATAATGGCCTTGTAGACTGATCGCCGAAATCTAGTCGCGGCATCGTAGCGCCAATCCAAACCGAGTTGCCGCTACCTGTTCGCGCTGACAATACTGACTCGAAACTGACAAACATGTCCGACAACGCGGCGCATAGCATGACCATGGAATCTAACTTGTTGAATGGAAATGATGAAATACTTGGCGCGACATCTGCTGGATATTCAAGGAGTTCTATAAACCCAGGGGTGAATGTCATGGAAACTTTTTCAAACGATAATCTCGAGTTTGGCGATACCCGGACTGATTTCATCGAAATGCTAAGTCATCAATTTGTGTCGATGACCGGATGCGGTGTCTACGTGTATCTAAACCCGTTGGCGATCAACAGTTTGTACAACCAATATTTAAGCGAATCCATGCCGATTCGAACCTTCGCTCGGCAATGCGTTAAGGATTTGCTGTAACAGCGGCCTTAGTGTTGATGTTTTAGTGCTTCGCTCCGGGATCCGGAGCAGTTCTCCCTCTGTTCGTTACTTTGCAGTTCGCCCGGTTTTTGGACCGGATTTGTGACGAATGGTTTGGTACGTCAAGTTCGCACCAATTTACGTCTGGCCTGGCCGACCTAGGGGGGCGGCAGGTCAGCTTTGTGTTGTTCGGCGTTCCGTAAGTCAATCCACCGAAGCCGGTTAACGGCTTGTCGAATTTCAGATGAAAATACCCTTGCCGCTCGGTAGATTTCGTATGCTGGTGTCCCCGGCCTGATCAAATTGGATTGGTGAGCTCCTTGAAAGGTCGAGACCGTTGGGTTTACTTGGGTTTGCGGGACGTTTTGGAGTAAAACGCCGGTCGTTTTGAAAAATTTGCCGAATAGTCCTCACAAATTGTCTAGTATTAACGCAGATTGATTGCTTAGTTTCGCCAGGTAGTTTCATGTTTCGAAAGCCTTGGTCCTGGCGTTTTCCGGGCAGTTGCTAAATTTCTTGCCCAACCAAACGGTGCGAAACGATGAAGACGTTTATTCAGACCGTGCTGGCGGAAGCCGATGCTCGAGCGGTTAATCTGCTGCAAATCCTAAGAGCCGTCCAAGCCCGCTACCAGCATATTCCCGAGGAAGCTATTGAATTGCTGGCGGAAGGCTTGTCTATTCCGCGTACGCAAATTCTCGGTGTCGCCGAGTTTTACAGCTTCTTGCATATAACCCCGCAAGGTCGTTATGACTTGTTAATCAGCGATTCGATCACCGATCGGATGTTGGGTAACCAGTTTGTGTTGGATTATCTTGCCGAGCGTTTGGCGGTTCAGGTCGGTCAGGTCCGGGCGGATGGCTTGGTGAGTTTAAATCGTACTTCGTGTACCGGTATGTGCGATCAAGGGCCGGCCGGCTTGGTCAACGGATTGGCTTTAACGAGCCTGGATATAGCTCGGCTCGAGGAAATCGTCGAGTTGGTGAATCAGCAAACGCCGCTGTCGCAGTGGCCGGCGACATTGTTTGCGGTCGCCGATAACATTCATAGACCTGGACTATTGCTTAGCGAACCCTTGGTCGCTGGCGATGCGTTGCGGGCGGCGTTTGGACGCGGTCTGCCGGAAACGTTGGAGGAACTCGACCGCTCCGGTCTGCGCGGCCGCGGTGGCGCGGGCTTCAAAACGGTGGTGAAATGGCGGTTTTGCGCCGATGAGCCGGCCGACACCCGTTTCGTGGTCTGCAACGCCGACGAGGGCGAGCCCGGTACCTTCAAAGACCGGGTGTTGCTCAACAGCTATGCCAGTCAAGTTTTCGAAGGTATGACGCTGGCGGCAGCGCTGATTGGCGCCCAACAAGGGTTTTTGTACCTGCGTGGCGAATATTTGCATCTGCACGAACAATTGCAGGGTGTATTGACCGAGCGCCGCGCGTCCGGCTTGCTGGGCGAGAATATCCTCGGCCTGGGATTGAACTTCGATATCGAAATCCGTCTCGGCGCTGGCGCGTATATTTGCGGCGAGGAATCGGCGCTGATCGAATCGTTGGAAGGTAAGCCCGGCATACCCCGCAATCGGCCGCCTTATCCGGTGACCAGCGGCTATTTGAATAAACCGACGATAGTCAATAACGTCGAAACCTTTTTGGCCGCCGCTCACATAGCCGTACGCGGTGGCGCTTGGTTTGCCGCGGTCGGAACCGAAAAATCCGCCGGCACCAAGATTCTCAGCATTAGCGGCGATTGTGCACGGCCGGGCATCTACGAGTACCCGTTCGGTACTCGTATTCGCCAGGTGCTGGAAGACTGCGGCGCCGTTGACGTATTGGGAGTTCAGATCGGCGGACCATCGGGTACGTTCATTTCCAATCGGGAACTGGACCGGGCCTTAGCCTTCGAAGATCTAGCCACCGGCGGTTCCTTCATTGTCTTTAACTGCAGTCGGGACATCCTAAGGATCGTTCAAAATTTCACCCATTTCTTCGCCCACGAGAGTTGCGGATTTTGCACGCCATGCCGGGTTGGGACCTCGTTGTTGAAAAAGCAGTTGGATAAAATCGTCGACGGTCATGGTTCGGCCGGCGATGTCGTCGAGCTGGAAAATCTTTGTCAGTTAGTGAAACACCACAGCCATTGCGGCCTGGGACAAACCGCGGCCAACCCGATCTTGAGCACATTGGAACGCTACCCCGACGTCTACGAAAAACAATTGAAGCAGATCAGTTACGAACCTGGGTTCGATTTGGACGGCGCGTTGGCGATTGCCCGCCGCATGGCGCATCGCGACGACGCGGCCGCGCATTTGTCGCAACTGGAGGATTGAGCATGACAGGTACCATCACCATCGACGGGCAAATCGTCCCGTTCCAAGCAGGCCAAACCATCATCGAAGCTGCTACCGCGGCCGGCATTTATATTCCGCATCTCTGTCATAAGCCGGGCTATACGCCGCACGGCAGTTGCAAATTATGCACGGTCAACGTGAACGGTCGGAACTGCTCGGCTTGCACCTTTCCGGCCGTTGACGGCCAAACCGTGATAAACAATAGCGCCGAGCTGCAGCAAGACCGCCGCCGCATCACGCAGATGCTGTTCGTCGAGGGCAACCACCTATGTCCGTCTTGCGAGAAAACCGGTAACTGCCAATTACAGGGCGTCGCTTACTATTTGAATATGACGGACAACCACTTCCCGCACTTTTTCGCGCACCGGGAAATGGATGCTTCGCATCCGGACATTTTGATCGATCACAACCGGTGCATTTTTTGTAATCTCTGCGTGCGGGCGAGTAAGGAAAAAGACGGCAAAAACGTGTTTGCGATCGCCGGTCGCGGCATCAATAAGCGTTTGGTTGTCAATTCGGTCAGCGGGCTGTTGAAGGACAGTGACGTCAGCATCGACGACAGCGCGGTGCACGTGTGCCCGACCGGGGCGTTGTTGATCAAGCGCACCGGTTATCAAGTCCCCATCGGGCAACGTATTTACGATCATCGCCAAATCAGCGAAGTGGCGCTGTTCGCGGAGGGAAGTCATGAGCAATAAAATTAAGGTCGCGACCACCTCGTTGGCGGGTTGCTTCGGTTGCCACATGTCGTTTCTGGACATCGACGAACGCCTGTTGACCTTGGCCGAAGTCGCCGAATTCGACCGTTCGCCGATCACCGACATCGAGCACTGCGGTCCCTGCGACATCGGTTTGATCGAAGGCGGCGTCTGCAATTCGGAAAACGTGCATGTATTGCGCGAATTTCGGAAGAACTGCAAGATCCTGGTGGCGGTTGGCGCTTGTGCGATCAACGGCGGCTTACCGGCGATGCGCAACCACATCGATCTGGAAGATTGTTTGCTGGAAGCGTATCGAGACGGCATCGGCGTTGAAAATCCGCAAATTCCCAGCGATCCGGAATTGCCGTTGTTACTGAACCAGGTGCATCCAATCCACGAAATCGTCAAAATCGACTATTTCCTGCCCGGTTGCCCGCCGTCCGCCGACGTGTTCTGGACCTTCCTGACCGCGTTGGTCGAGGGCCGAGAACCCAGCCTGCCTTACGAATTGGTGCATTACGATTGAGCCTCGCGCCCGTTAGGCGTCGGTTCGAGTAAATGACGTCGAGCGCGGCCCGCCGTCCCGTTAAAGAGAGAATATTTATGTACGAGCATCTTGAAACCGCCGTCAATCCCGCCGGCCTGAAGCGGGTCGTGGTCGATCCCGTCTCTCGCGTCGAGGGTCATGGAAAAGTTACGTTGTTGCTGGACGCCGAGAATCGGGTCCAGCAAGCCCGGCTGCACATCGTCGAATTTCGCGGCTTCGAAAAATTCATTCAGGGCCGGCCGTATTGGGAGTTGCCGGTGTTGGTGCAACGGCTCTGCGGCATTTGCCCGGTTAGTCACCATCTGGCGGCGGCCAAGGCCATCGATCAATTGGTGGGCGTCGATCCGGCCGATCTGACGCCAGCCGCCGACAAATTGCGCCGTCTGCTGCATTTTGGTCAGGTTTTACAATCGCATGCTTTGCACTTTTTTCATCTTTCCAGCCCGGACTTGCTGTTTGGTTTCGATAGCGACATCGCCAAGCGCAACGTCATCGCGGTGCTGGCGGAATACCCCGAGATCGGTCTGCAAGGCGTGAAGCTGCGCAAGTACGGTCAGGAAGTCATACGGATGGTGTCCGGAAAAAGGGTGCACGGTACCGGCGCGATACCCGGCGGCATGAACAAGGCTTTGAGCCGAGACGAGCGGGATTATTTGTTGCGGGATATCGATCAGGTGCTGGCTTGGGCCGAATCGGCGGTGGCCTTGATCAAATCGGTGCATACCGCCAACCTGCCGTATTACGACGAGTTTGCGACGATACGCAGCAATTATCTGGGCTTGATCAAGTCGAACGGTGCGATGGAGCTTTATCACGGTGGGATTCGCGCCAAAACCGACAGCGGCGCGACGATAGTCGACCACTACGATTATTGCGCTTACACCGATTTGATCCATGAAGAGGTGCGCTCCTGGAGTTACATGAAATTCCCGTATCTGACCGCATTGGGCAAGGCCGACGGTTGGTATCGGGTGGGACCCTTGGCTCGGGTCAACAACTGCGATTTCATCGATACGCCGCTGGCCGAAGCAGCGCGGGTCGAGTTCAAGCAACACGGTGGGGAGGCCATGGTGCACAGCACCTTGGCTTTCCATTGGGCGCGGTTGATCGAATTATTGCATTGCGCCGAAGGTATTAAGATTTTGTTGCGCGATTCCGACGTGATGAGTAGTCATTTGCTGGTTCAAGGTGAAAAGCGTTACGAAGGTATCGGCGTGATCGAAGCGCCGCGCGGTACCCTGTTTCACCACTATCAGATCGATGACAACGACATCGTCACCAAGGCTAACTTGATCGTTTCGACGACCAGTAACAATATGGGCATGAACGAGTCGGTACGTCAGGTCGCGGCTGAATACCTGTCCGGGCGCGAGTTGACCGAGCCGTTGCTGAACAGTCTGGAAGTGGCGATACGCGCCTACGATCCTTGCTTGTCTTGCGCCACCCATGCGGTTGGCAAAATGCCGTTGCAACTCGAATTGGTGGATGCCGAAGGCCAAGTGATTGATCGGTTGATTCGGCATAGTGACGGTGAATTCGAGCACGGTTTGGCCTGATGACGGCGCTCAAACCGGTTCTGGTGTTTGCTTACGGCAACCCGAGCCGAGGTGACGATGCCCTCGGACCTCTACTATTGGAGGCACTGGAAAACCAAGTCGGCACCAACACCGTCGAATTCATCGTCGATTTTCAGTTGCAAATCGAGCACGCGCTGGATTTACAGGGGCGGCGTGTGGCGATATTCGTCGATGCGTCGGTCAAGGCCGAGATGCCCTACCAATTCAGCCGGCTCATGCCGTTACGTGATCGGAGTTACACCAGCCATGCGATGAGTCCGGCGGCCTTGCTGGACGTTTATCAAGCGTTGTACGGTTCGCCGCCGCCGACTTTCTTATTGGGCATTGCCGGTTTGTCGTTCGAGCTTGGCGAGGTGCTCAGCCCTGACGCCGCGCAAAACCTGGCGCTGGCTGTCGAATTCGCCTGTCGCTTGCTGAGCGGGTCGGCGGAGGATATATTAGCCGCCGCCATCAAAGTCGTTCCGCCTTTAGACCTCCCCGTTCCGGCTTGAGCGGCGCCAGCGACTTTTCCAATTTTTCACAGGATTACCCGTATGTCCACCGCATGGGCCGGCGGTACCGACGCCATTGTCGAACGCTTGGATCAAATGACTGAATTATTCGTCGAACAAACTCGCCGCTCGATGTATGCCGGGGAGTCGGCGACGAATGCGGCGAACCCATCCCCGAGGCGCGCCGGAGCGCGATTGCCTGTCGTTATTGTTTGCCCTGCCAGACCAAATTGGAACGTAGCGGTAAAATCTGAATTGGTGATCATCTCAGGATTTAACCCGTTTCATCCTGATCGATACCAAGCCGCCGCCACGTTCCAATGTGTCTTGGTCGACGATTTTCCAGGCCTCTTCCGAGCCGTCGGCTTTCTTGAATACCAAATACGACTGACTGCCTGATTCGCGAACGAAAATTTCGGCGAATTCGGTGCGTTCGCCGTTGGAATCCAGGTAGTTTTTGCCAATGACCAAGGTTTGGTCGCCAATGATTTTCGCGACGGCGTCGATGAACTGGTTTTCCGAGCCGCCTTCGGCCCGGTATTCGCCTTCGTAACCGTGTCCGCAACCGGCGAGTAGGATTAACGCGCCGGCCAACATGGCTGATTTGAATGTCATGGTTGATCTCCTGAGTGTCGGTTTTAGCCGATTATGCCCGAAGCAGGGCCGGCTGAATATCGCAAATCCTAATCTTGATTCCGGTCGTCGACGGTATAATCGGCGTTTTTTGCCGCTTGCGATCGTTGCCTATGTCAAATGTAAACTCCGAAAAACTCTCCAGCGCCCGCTTCGCCGAAGCCACCGACGCGTTCGTCGAGGAATTCACCGCCTCGGTCGGTTTCGATCAACGCATGGCCCTGCAGGATATTCAGGGTTCGTTGGCGCACGCGACGATGCTCCATGAGATTGGGATTTTGACCGAACAGGAGCTGGCCGACATCCGTAGCGGGCTGGCGCAAATTCGCGGTGAAATCGAACGCGGCGAGTTCGTCTGGTCGATAAAGCAGGAAGATGTTCACATGAATATCGAAGCGCGCTTGACCGACCTGATCGGTATCGCCGGCAAAAAACTGCACACCGGACGTTCGCGTAACGATCAGGTCGCCACCGACATTCGTTTGTATTTGCGTGACGAAGTCGACGTCATTCTGGGTCAATTGCGGCGTCTGCAAACCGCGTTGCTGGATCTGGCAGAACGCGAGGCCGCGACGATCATGCCCGGTTTCACGCATTTGCAGGTGGCCCAGCCGGTGACCTTCGGCCACCATTTGATGGCCTGGTTCGAGATGCTGAGCCGCGACGCCGAGCGCTTCCAGGATTGCCGCAAGCGCATCAATGTGATGCCGCTGGGAGCGGCGGCGCTGGCCGGTACCAGTTATCCGCTGGATCGTTTCTTGACCGCGGAATTACTGGGTTTTTCCCGGCCGTCCAACAATTCGCTGGATTCGGTTAGCGATCGCGATTTCGCGATCGAGTTTACCGCCGCCGCCAGCCTAGTGATGTTGCATTTGTCCAGGTTTTCCGAAGAGCTGGTACTTTGGGCTAGTGCTCAGTTCGACTTCATCGATATTCCGGACGCCTTTTGCACGGGGTCGTCGATCATGCCGCAGAAGAAAAACCCGGACGTACCGGAGTTGGTGCGCGGCAAGTCCGGCCGGGTGGCCGGGCATTTGATGGCCTTGCTGATGTTGATGAAAAGCCAACCCCTGGCCTACAACAAGGACAATCAGGAAGACAAGGAGCCGTTATTCGATACTGTCGATACCGTCGTCAACAGTCTACGGGCTTTTGCCGACATGATGCCGCGCGTCCAGGCCAAGCGCGAAAACATGTATCAGTCCGCCAAACGCGGGTTTGCGACCGCGACCGATTTAGCCGACTACTTGGTCCGTAAGGGCATGGCGTTCCGCGATGCGCACGAGGTGGTCGGTTTGGCGGTTCGCCTGGGTTTGCGGACCGGTCGGGATTTGTCGGAATTAACCCTGACCGAATTGCAAAGTTTCTCGGCAACCATTGCGGAAGATGTGTTCGATATCCTCGGCTTAGAAGGGTCGGTGGCTTTGCGCAAGCATATTGGCGGTACGGCACCGGAGACGGTGCGTCAGGCAATTTGTGACGCGCGCCGGCAAATCCTTAGTTAAATCGCGGTAATTATCTGATTCGCTGCTACCCTTTCGAACGGTCTTGGTTCGGAGGGTGGCAATGCTTCAAAGCGATTTTGGTTTAGAAACCGCTCGGACGGTCATAGCGGCGGAGTCCGAGTTCTGGTCCGATGCTCGCTTGGCGGCGTTTGGCATCGATCCGGACGGCGAGCAGGCCTTGAATGTCCTGGTCTTCGCGGTCCGCAAACAACCCGCCGATCTGCTTGGCCATTTGCGGCGTATTTATCGCTGTTACCGTAGCGACTTATCCGAGCAGCTATTTGCCGCATTGCTCGATTTAACGATTATCTTGGGCGGGCGCGGTTCCGCGTTACGAGCCCGATTGCTCGCCGCCTGTCGCGGTAAATTGAGTGCCGCCCAAGCGGCGGCTTTACTCAAGCCCGGTACGCGCGTGGCGAATCGTTACACGTTATTTACCGACGGTATGTTGGGAAGCTCGGACTTGGTTCAACAGGTCCGGGGAGCCGACACTCAATACGACTATCTGGCGCTGGCTAACGATTTCATCGAGTACAGCCAATTGAGCCAGGCGATCGAGGCGTTGGAAACCGGATTGATTCAACAACCCGAACGCGAGGACTTGCAGAACTCGCTGTTGGAGTTATATCGCTCTACCAAAAATGCTGAACGCTTTCGCCGGCAATACCGAGCATTGAGCGACGCCGGCGTGGCTCTTGTGGACGGCTGGCGCCAAGTTGCGGTTTACTTTGACGGAATCAGCTCATGACACTTCACGTGCCCCCGGCCTTGCGGGCCGCGTTATTCGCGATGGACGGCCGGACCGGCAAAACCATGGCCATGTATTTGAAAGGACCTTGCCGCGGAGTAGCGGTCGTCGTCAACGAAGACGAAGCGGATCTGGACCTGATCGATGCCGACCACGCCAAGGCGGCCGATATCATTAAAGCCCGGCGCGCCGCCAATCCCGGTAGACCGTTAGTATTGTTGTCGCTCTATGACCTGCGGGTTGAAAACGCGTTTTTCGTTAAGAAGCCGGTCAATGCTCAACAAATGCTGTCGGTGTTCGCGCAAGTGCGGGATGTTTTGGCGGCTCGAAAGGTCGCCGAAAAACTCCGTCACCCCGCCAGCCGCGGATCGGAAGCCGAGCATGCGTCTGAATCGGTATCGTCCGGACAACCTCGCCCGGAGCGATTGAAATCCAGCAAACACCGGACTGCGGCGCAACTGAGCGATAGCGGGTTCCGCACCTTCCTCGGCACATTGGCCGATATCGATTTCGACGACCCTGCTCAATGGCGCACCGCGTATTTTGATCCTAGACATTATTTCCTGGGCTTTGTGCAATCGGCATTCAAGACCGCCCGCTTGCAGCATAAGGCACTACGGCTGAACTCGATCTGGAAGCCGTTGTTGATTTTCCCGAGTCCGAGGAAATCTGGTTGGATGCCGATGACAAGCAATTGCGGGCATTCGCCGGGGTGGTGCTGAACCGGGCCTCGGCGGGGAACATGACATTGTCGGTATTCGATTTGACCGACCCGGCGCCCCGCGACGCTGAAAAACATCAGGACATGTCGGCTTTTCTTTGGAAACTGGCGATTTGGACCTCCAAGGGCCGATTTCCGATCGGAATCGATATTTACAAGCCGGTATATCTGGACCGCTGGCCTAACTTTACCCGCTTGGTGATTACCCCGGAAGCTTTGCGGATCGCGGCCTTGTTGATTCAGCAACCGCGCACGCCGTTGGAAATCGCCGAAGTGCTGCGGATCAAGATGCAATACGTCTTTGTGTTCGTCAGTGCCTGTCATACGCTGGGCTTGTTGCGCCAATCCGAACGCCAAGCCGACGCGGTGGTCGCCCAACCGGCCCCAAGACCGGCCAAAAACCAAGGTCTGTTGAGCAAGATTCTTGGGAAGTTGCGCGGCGAGCAATAACGATAAGGAACCACGATGAGTCAATACAAAATCATATTCACCGGCCCAGTCGGCGCCGGCAAGACTACCGCTATACATTCGATCAGCGATCTGCCGCCGGTCAAGACCGATGCCGCCGCTAGCGATATGACTAAGAACCGCAAGGAATCGACGACCGTGGCCATGGATTACGGCGTGATGAATTTACCCGGCGGCGAAAAGATCCACTTGTACGGAACACCGGGCCAAGAGCGCTTCGATTTCATGTGGGAGATTCTGACCGTCGGCGGTATCGGCTTGGTCTTGCTGCTCGACAACACCAGGGCCGATCCGTTTCAAGACATGAAATTCTTTCTGGATGCCTTCGGTAAATTTATCGATACCACCGGCGTGGCCATAGGCGTCACCCAAATGGATTTGAGCAGCACGCCGGCGATAGACGACTACCATCGACAGTTGCAAACCTTGGGTTTGAATCCGCCGGTATTTGCCGTCGACGCTCGCGAGCGGGCCGATGTCTCGCTGTTGGTCCAGTCCTTGTTGTACTCGCTCGATCCTGGTTTGGTGGGCTGAAGTCATGGCCGGTTACGAACTAAAACAAGGTTTGTATTTATATCCGACGCCCGCCGGCGCTTATTACGCGATCGCCAGTCCCGCCGAAGATAAGCCGCGTCGCTTTCTAAATCAGTTGTTGAAGCTGGAACAAACGCCGGAATTGACCGAAGGTCGCTTAATGGCCTTGATGGAAACCGACGAAACCGAAAAAGCCATGCAATTGTTGTCGTATTGCCAAAAACTTGGTTGGGTTCAAGGTCTGGACGCGCCGATAACGGCGCCGCAAGGGGCTTTGGAGGATATTCTGCCGGCGATGTTGGGCTTGATCGCCGAGTCCGGAAAAGTCTTGCTCGCCGACGATCAAGGTTTTTACTTGGCTTGCAGCGGATTCGCGCATGAGGTCGCCGAAGAGTTATCGGCACTGAGCGCGGAATTGGCGACAGTGCATAAGCGCCGGTCCGGTCTACTGGTTAATAACCTGGGAATCGCCAGCCACGCCTTGGCGATCGTCGATCCGTTCGGGAATAGCCAAATTGGCTTTTGGCCGATGTTCGTCGGCAAGCACCGCTTTGTGTTGGCTATCAGCGGCGTGCCGCATTTCAATCACGCCGAGTTCGTCTCGTTGGCGTGGGCATT
Source organism: Methylomonas stagni (assembly GCF_050154735.1). Taxonomy (NCBI): domain Bacteria; kingdom Pseudomonadati; phylum Pseudomonadota; class Gammaproteobacteria; order Methylococcales; family Methylococcaceae; genus Methylomonas; species Methylomonas stagni. The sequence goes on from NZ_CP189557.1 coordinate 824,000, forward strand.
GATTACTCGCTATCTGAAATGACCGGCGGCAAACCGGCGGTTTTAATTTATCACCTGAAAACAGAGGAAACCACACTATGAGAGCAGACATGTTGACCTCGGTCTTGACCGAGCTGAACGGCACTTCGGCGGACATCGAAGCGTCCGGAGTGATCTCCACCGATGGTTTGATGATGGCCTCGGTATTGCCTGCCAGCATGGACGAGGACCGGGTTGGCGCCATGAGCGCGGCGATGTTGTCGTTGGGTGACCGCACCGCGCAGGAGTTGAGTCGCGGCGGCCTGGAGCAAGTGTTGATCAAGGGCGATAAGGGTTACGTGCTAATGACTTACGCCGGGCGCGAGGCGGTTTTGACGGTGCTGGCCAAGCCTAACGCCAAGTTGGGTTTGATATTTCTGGACGTCAAACGGGCGGCCGAGAGCATCGCCGAAATGTTGTAATTCCCTCAAACGCTAGTGGAGCGCATCATGATTGCTGATATGAAGCCCGAGGATATCGTAGGCGACTTCAAGGAGACGACGCTGAGCTATTTTGACGGAAGCAGCCGTAAAGTACTGTATACCGAACTGGAAACCCCGTATCCGGACGGCAAACTGATTGTTTCGACGACGACGCCGGACGGCATCATTCGCCACGCCAACCAAGCCTTTATCGACATGTCAGGCTACGCCGTGCAAGAGTTGATCGGGATGCCGCACAGTGTGCTAAGACATCCCGATATGCCCGCCGCCGCGTTTAAGGACTTGTGGGACACCGTCGGGCGCGGCGAAAAATGGCAGGGTTACGTGAAGAATTTGCGCAAGGACGGCGGCTATTATTGGGTTAAGGCGACCGTCATTCCCAACGTCCGCAACGGTCAGGTGGTCGGGTATACCTCGGTCAGGCGTAAGCCCTCGCGCCGCAAGATCGAAGACAGCATCCAACTCTATTCGACGCTAATCTGAGCAGGGGAACGCGTTATGACTTATTTGTTTACCGTTAGTCCCGATTTCGCGCCGGATCGTTTGTCCGGATGGTATATCTTCAATACGTGGCTGCAAAAACACACCGCCGCCGCGATCCATTTGGAAATGTACGACCATTATCAACGCTTGCACCAAGCTATCGCCGGCGATGCGGTGGACTTGATCTATGCCAATCCGTTCGACGCGGCGATGCTGGTCCGGGAGAAAGGCTTTCTACCCCTGGTCAAGCCGGTAGGCTTGTCGGATGAGGCGGTGATCGCGGTCAACGCCGACAGCCCGATTCAGGACGTAGCGGATCTGACGCCGGGTATCCGCGTCGCCCACACCGAAGATCCGGACGTGCGGTTGATGGGCATGATCATGTTGGAACCGGCCGATCTGGACCGCGGCAACATTCAAGCATTGCTATCCGACAATTACGTGTTGGTTGCCAAGCACCTGCTAAAGGGCGAAGCCGATGTCGGCATTTTCTTGGCCGAAGCCTTCGACAACTTATCCGGCATGATCAAAAAACAACTAAGGGTGTTGGTACGTAGTCAGATCAGCGTCATCAACCACGCACTGCTGGTTGGCCCGCGTCTGGCCGAGCGGCGCCAGGAGATTCGCGATCTGTTGGTGCGGATGGCCGAGGAAGACAAGGGCCCCGGAGTACTGGAAAGCCTAGGATTTTCCGGTTGGCAAGCTCTGGAAGATGAAGACATGGAGTTCATGATCGATTTGATGGAGACGTTGAATACTTGAGCCTTCGTTCGGGTCATCGCGCTGCCGCCGCCGCGATGACCGCCTGACCCAGCGCCAGACCACCGTCGTTGGCCGGATAGGCGCGCGGTGCCAACACCTGAAAGCCGGCGGTTCTCAACTTCGCCGATAGACCTTCCAATAGCAAACGATTCTGAAACACGCCGCCGCTCAGCACCACGGTATCCGCCGGGTGGGTTGTTGCCAACGTAGATAAGATTGCCGATGCGGCGTCGATCAATGTGTGATGAATGCGGGCCGCCACGCGGGCTAGATCGGTACCGTCGCGTAAATCGGTTAGTACCGCCAGCCACAACCCGCGCCAACTGAGTACCCGACTCTCGCCGGTTTGGGCCAAAGTCCAAGCATCCGGATAAGCTCGCTCGCCGAAAAATGCCGGGCCGGCCAAGGTCTCCAATGCGATTGCCGCTTGGCCCTCGTAATCGGCGAACTCGGCGTGAAGGCCAAGTGCGGCTGCAAACGCGTCGAACCATCGCCCGCACGATGAAGCCGGTGGCGAGTTCAAGCCTTTTGCGATCATCGCGTCCAAAGTTGCCAACGGCTTGCGATTCAGCAATTGCACGATAGCCAAACCGCCGTATTCGGCGATCAGGTCGGGCCAAGCGAAATAGTGCGCGAGCTGAGCGTATGCGTTTCGCCACGGTTCCCGAATCGCCTGCGTGCCGCCGGGCAGGGCGATCGCTTCAAAATGCGCGAGACGCCGGCAAGTCCGGTAGCCTCCCCAGAAAAATTCGCCGCCCCATAGACTGCCTTCGTCACCCAGACCCAGGCCGTCGAATATCGCCGCCAGCACCGGCGGCCCGGCCAATGGCGCGGCGTGCTCGGCCAGACAAGCGGCCAGATGGGCGTGGTGATGCTGGACTTCCTTCAGCTCGGCGGGTAGCGCGGCGGCAAGCTCTCGGCCGTGAGCACTGGACAGATAGCCGGGATGGCGGTCGATCGCGATCCGTGTCGGCGTGCAGCCGTGCAGCTGCCGGTATAGATCAATCGTTTGGCGGTAATCACGTTGCGCCGCCGCATTTTCCAGATCGCCGATATGCTGCGAGACGATGGCTTGACCCCGCCGAATCAGGCAAAAACTGTTTTTCAATTCGGCGCCCATTGCCAGAACGCCGTCCGCCTGCTCGAAGCCGACGGGAAGAATCAACGCTTGCGGGCTGTAGCCGCGCGCCCGCCGCAACAAGCGAATTTCGCCGTCCACTAGCCGCGCCACCGAATCATCCAAGCGATTCACGATATCGCGGTCGTGCATCAGCCACAGGTCGGCGATGTCGGCTAATTCGGCGCGGGCCGCAGCGTTGTCTATGCATTGCGGTTCGTCGCTAACATTACCGGACGTCAGCACGATGGGCGTGTTCAGCGCGGCCATCAACAAATGATGTAGTGGTGTGTACGGCAGCAAGAAGCCCAGTTTATCGTCGCCGGGGGCGAGTTCAGGTGCCAGCCCGGCGCCGGCTGCCGTTAGCAGCATGATGGGCGCGGCCGGGGATTGCAGCGCGGCGCTTTCCAATGAGGAACACTCGGCGTAGCGGCGCAACATCGTCTCACTACCGGCCATCAACGCAAACGGCTTAGCGTAGCGGCGCTTGCGCTGGCGTAATCGGCGCACCGTCTCGGCATTGGCGGCATCGCAAGCCAAATGAAATCCGCCCAAGCCTTTGATCGCGACGATCCGTCCGGCGCGGATCGCGGCGGCGGCCTGATCAATAGGATCTCCGGGGAGGAGGCCTTTGCCGTCTTCCAGCCACAGCTTGGGGCCGCATACCGGACAGCAATTGGCTTGAGCGTGAAAGCGCCGGTCGGCCGGGTCTTGATATTCGCTTAGGCATTCCGGGCACATCGCGAAACCGGCCATGCTAGTATGGCGCCTGTCGTAAGGCACGCGGCGGACGATGGATAAACGCGGACCGCAATGCGTGCAGTTGGTGAAAGGATAGCGATAGCGACGGTTGCCGGGATCGGCAATGTCGGCCAGACAAGCCGGGCAAGTGGCGGCATCGGCCGCGATGACGGTATCGGCCGCGCGGCCGCCGGCGCTGGCGACGATGAGGAACTCGTCCGGCGCGCTGCCGAGCAGTTCGGCGCTTTCCAGCGCGTCCAATCGGGCCAGTGGCGGCAGGTGCTTGGGAATCGCCTCCGCGAACTCCGCCAACACGCTTGCAGGGCCGTAGGCGTGAATCATCACGCCTTCCTGATCGTTCCAGACCGAACCGGTCAATTGGTATGTTTTGGCCAGATGCCAGATCGTCGGTCGAAAACCGACGCCCTGCACCACGCCGCGCGCCCGGATCGCCAGGCCGGGCATCAGCAAATGCGCGGCAGTTGTTCGCCGGCGGGCCAATCCACGATGCGGCGGCCGCCGAAGCCGGTGGTCATTTGCACGAAATGGTGTTGATCGGCGACGACGGTACCGATGATCGAGGCATCCCGACCCAACGGATGGTTTTGCATCGTATTGAGTAAGGTTTCGGCGGCGTCGGCTTCGCAAATACAGACCAGCTTGCCTTCGTTGGCGACGTAAAGCGGATCGAGGCCGAGAATCTCGCAAGCCGCTCTGACCTGGGCCTTGATCGGGATGCGGTTTTCGTCGACGACGATGCCGACGCCGGATTGCTCGGCCAGTTCGTTCAGTGCGGTGGCCAAGCCGCCGCGGGTCGGATCGCGCAAGCAGCGTATCCGGGTCGGCGCCGCGGCTACCATATCCGCTACCAGGCCGTGCAGCGCGGCAGAATCCGAGATAATGCTGGTCCCGAATTGCAGATTCTCGCGGCCGGCCATGATCGCCACGCCGTGGTCGCCGATGCTGCCGCTGACCAACACCGCGCAGCCGGGCTCGGCGCGGTCACCGGCTATATCAACGCCGTCCGGCACGATGCCGACGCCGGTCGTGGTGATGAATACGCCGTCGCCCTTACCGCGCTCGACGACCTTGGTGTCGCCGGTGACTACCGGGGTGCCGGCGGCTTTGGCGGCGGCGGCCATGCTGGCGACGATACGGTCCAGATCGGCCAGCGCCAGGCCTTCCTCCAGAATAAACCCGGCCGCCAAATACAAGGGCCGGGCGCCCGACATTGCGACATCGTTCAGCGTGCCATGCACCGCGAGCGCGCCAATGTCGCCGCCCGGGAAGAACAGCGGCGAGATCACGTGGCCGTCGGTGCTGATCGCCAGCCGGCCGGCCGGGACCTGAAAAACAGCCTGGTCGTTGCGGCGCTTCAATAAGTCGTTGTCGAAATGCTTGATAAACAAGGCATCGATCAATTGCGCCATCGCCCGGCCGCCGCCGCCGTGACTAAGATCGATCTGGCCGGATGTCAAGTTCAGAGTGTAAGCGGAATGGGCCACGCTAGCCGTCCTATCAAATTGATGGTATCCGGCACGGATGCGCCGGGATCAGCCGGCGATTTTAGCCGAATACGGGGTCGATCGAGCGGGATTTTGTCGGGCGGAGGAAGGATGTTTCGGCCAAAACCGGCGGAAAATCGCCGCATTGCCAACGGCTAGGTTTAGCCGGACTCGAATGGAATCGGCGTTGCTGGCGGCTCGAGGAACTGGACCAGCGAGTTGTCGGTTTCTAACCGGCAGCTCGCCCCTCTTGTCAATAAACGTCGCGGACGTAGCGTTTGTCTTTTTTCAATTGGTTGACGTATTCCACGGCTTCGACCAATGTCATTTTACCGTGTTCGCGGATGACGTCGTGCAAGGCTTGATCGACGTCCTTGGCCATGCGATAGGCGTCGCCACACACGAAGAAATAACCGCCTTGTTCCAACCAGGCGAACAACTCTGCACCGTGTTCCTTCATGCGATCCTGGACGTAAATCTTTTCCGCTTGATCGCGGGAAAAGGCCAGATCCAGCTTGGTCAGCAGACCGTTGCTTTGCATCGCCTCGATTTCGTCGCGGTAAATGAAATCGGTCGCGGCGTTACGGTCGCCGAAAAACAACCAGTCCTTGCCGCTGGCCTTGCGGGCTTGGCGTTCTTGCAAGAAGGCGCGGAACGGGGCAATGCCGGTGCCGGGACCGACCATGATCATCGGCAAATTGTCGTCGCTCGGAACTCGGAAATTGTTGTTCGGTGTGAAAAATCCGCACATCGGTGGTTTCATCGACTAAATCGGCCAGATAGGTGGAACAGACGCCCTTGTGATGCCGGCCGTGGGCGTCGTAGCGCACACTGGCGACGGTCAGGTGGACGGCATCGGGATGTTGCTTGCTGCTCGACGAGATCGAGTAGGCTCGATGTTGCAACGGCTTTAGCAGGCGCAGAAATTCAGCGGCGGAAAATTCGACGCCTGGGAACTGCATCAGCAGATCCAGCGTGTCGCGACCCCACAGGTAATCGGCGAGTTTGTCCTTGTCGCCGGCTTGCAGCAGCGCGTTGAGTTCCTGATCGCCAGAGCGTTTGGCGATTTCCTCGATCAACTCCTTGCTTGGCGTTTTGATCTCGAAGTGAGTGCGCAATGCTTCCGAAAGCGTCATCAGTTCGCTGTTTACCGGTTCTTCCTCGGCGCCGCTGCAACCCAGGGCCTTGACCAGATCGGCCACCAGTAGCGGGCAGTTGGTCGGTACCACGCACATTGCGTCGCCCGCCTCGTAATTCAGGCCGGAACCGGCGATCGATATTTCGTAGTGGCGGGTTTCCTTGGACGAGTCGCCGGCGGTTAACAAGCGATTGACCAACAGTTTGGCCGGGAATGGATTTTTGCGGTTGTATTGAGATTTGCTTGGCTGAGCCTCGGTATCGACAACCGCGACGGTTTCGGCGCCGTCGGCCATCAACGGAATCACTTCGCTAAGCCATTGTTCGGCGGGCGCTTCGAAATCGACGTCGCAATCGACCCGCTCGAACAAGCGGTTGGCTCCCAGGGCTTGCAGGCGTTCGTCCCAGTCCTTGCCGGCTTGGCAAAACAAATCGTAGCTGGTATCGCCCAGCGCCAACACCGCGTAATGGAGTTTTTCCAGGCGAGGGGCGCTGTCGCCGCTGGCGGCTTCCCAGAGCATTTCGGCGTTGTCTGGCATGGCGCCTTCGCCATAGGTGCTGGTGATGATCAATAGGTATTCGATATTTGCTAGTTGACCGATTTCGATTTCGTCCATGCCTTTAACGATGGGAACCAAACCGTGGCTTTTGGCGCGGGCGGCGGCGTCGTGAGCCAGGGATTCGGAATTGCCGGTCTGGCTGCCGAACAGAATATGTAAGTTGCGGGCGTTGGCGGAATTGACGCTGCCGGCGCTGTGAAGCATATGGCTGTGCATGCCGGCGAAAAAACCGCTGAGCCAGGCACGTTGTGAGTCGGAGTAGGGGGCGTTTTCAGGGATAAAAGGTGATTTCATTTCTCTACCAACTTGGGACCGGCTTGCGCCGGTCCGGTCTCTATATAAATCAACGTAGCTTGGATCGAGTGGAACGCTACCCGGCGCAAAGGCGAGATAGCCGGACTGTGCGGCCTAGGTTAACCTGGTCCACTTCGATTTCGGTTACGCTGCCTCGCATTCCAGCATGTTTTGAACGATGGTCAGGCTTTCCAGGCTGGCCAGGTTTTTGTCGACCGAAGGTAAGTTGACCAATGCCGCGCGATTGACACGGTCTTGCTCGATGATCCAGGCAGTCGAACCGATCGAGTAGATGCTTTGTACATCGCGCAGCATCAGCGTGGTCTTGTAATCGTTCAGGCGCTTTGCCGCCATCAATGCCGCTAATTGACCGTCGTCGTATTGACTATAGGCCTCGCGGATATTTTTGATCAGCGCGTCTTGTAACTTGCGTGGCCGTTCCATCACCAGTTTGCGGGCCTGTTGATCGACCTGTGCCGGCGTGGTGGTTTGCCCTGCTTTTTGGAACTGGTCGCGGGCGATTTGTTGCGCCTTGTCGATGACAGCGTAGCTATTGATCAATTTCAAGGTCAATTCGCCGTCGGTTTCGCCGTAAGCGGGAATCGCGCCATCGAACAGGGCCTTATCAAGGGTGTAAGCCTGTTTGATTTGCTCGATTTGCTGCTGGGCGAGGGCGACCGATAATTCCTCGATCATGGCCTTGCGATCCATCGATTTACTGAGAAACTCAGCAGTTTGGGTGCGATTCAACCACAACGGCAGCGCGAATTTGAAGTGCTGGCGCTCGTTTGTCCAATTGTTCAGAATCGTTTTCGCTTTTTCCGAACCGGTGTGTTCGATATGTTGTTCCAGCATGTACAGAACGAACTGTTCATGGCTGGCCGCGAGCTCACTGCCGTCGGTGAGGCCGTGGATAGACACGGACGTGGCGTCGTACAGGTCTTCCAGACGATTTTCCGGGTCGTATTGGTAGGCATTGCCGCCGGACATGCCGGTGCAGAAACCTTTGCCGAAGCCGCCTAAATTCAACACCGCGCCATTGATCATGTATTCGCAAGCGAAGTCGCCGACGCCTTCGACGACGGCCATCGCACCGGAGTTGCGCACCGCGAAGCGGTCGCCGGCCTCGCCGTTGATGAAGGTTTTGCCGCCGGATGCGCCGAATAACGCGAAATTGCCGATCAGCACGTTTTCGCCGGGCAGCTTAGACCCGCCACCGGGCGATTTGATGACGATAACTCCGCCGCACGCGGTTTTACCGACACCGTCGTTGCAGGTGCCGGTGTGTTCCATGCGCATGCCGTCGTTATTAAAGGCCGCATAGCTTTGGCCCGCGGAGCCGTGGGTACGGACGATGATAGTGTCGTCAGCTAGATAGCGGCGGCCGTGCTGGTTGGTGTAAACGATTTTGGAGGCGGCGACTTGCTCGGCGCTCATTTCGTAGGCTAAAAAGCGCTCAAGGTCGATCGCGGTTTGGCCGCCGACGGTTTTATTGCGGTTGTTGAGCTTGAACTCGTCACCTTCGATAACGACTTGCTTCAGACCTCGCTGGAACAACGCGGTTTTGACTTGCGGGAAAATTCGGTCGTCGATAGCAAAGTCTTTTTCCAGATAGACTGGTCGGGCTATTTTGACTTCGTGGACTTCCGCCAGCAATTTTTGCAGATGAATTTGACCAACCATGCTTGGGTGGTCGATCAAATGCAGCAATTCGGTTTTACCGCGAATTTCCTTCAGGCTGGTGTAGCCCAGGTCGGCGAGGATCTCGCGGACTTCGTGGGCCAAATTCATAAAGAATTGCGCCAATACGCGCGGATCGCCCTTGAATTCTTCATGCGCGGTGGTTAGGCCGGCCGGGCAGCGAATGTTGCAATTTTTCGCCATCACACAACGCAACATCATCAGCGCGGTCGTGCCGAACTCGAAGGAGTCGCCGCCGAGAATCGCGGATTTGACCACGTCGGCGCCGTTTTGATGGGCTGCGCTACAACGCAGGATCACTTTATCGCGCAGGCCGTTGACGGCCAGTGCTTGATGCACTTCGGCAATGCCGATTTCCGGCGAACGGCCGGTGTTTTTCAGGCTGGTGACCGCCGCCGCGCCGGTGCCGCCGGTATTGCCGGCGACGTTGATGACGTCGGCACCGGCTTTGGCGACGCCAACCGCGATGGTGCCTATGCCTTCCGACGACACCAGTTTAACGACCACGCGGACACGAGCGGCTTTGGCGTCGTGAATCAATTGACCCAAGTCTTCGATGGAGTAAGTGTCGTGGTGGGGTGGCGGGCTGACCAACTCGACTTTGGGGGTGCCGCCGCGCAGTGCGGCGATTTCGACCGACACTTTCGGCGCGGGCAATTGACCGCCTTCGCCTGGTTTGGCCCCCTGGCCGATCTTGATTTCGATTTCTTCCAGATTAGGGTCGGCCAGATAGCCGGCCCAGACGCCAAAGCGGCCGGACGCAAACTGTTTGATTTTGCTGGAACGGAGGGTGCCGAAGCGGCTGGAATGTTCGCCGCCTTCGCCGGAGTTGCTCATGGCGCCGGCGATATTGGTGCCTTGGGCGACGGCTTCGTGAGCTTCGGCCAGTAAGGCGCCGTGACTCATCGCGCCGGAGGCGAACGTCGGAGTAATTTCGTGAGCCGGTTGGACCTGACTCAAATCCAGACGCTCGCGGGCAGTGCGGACGTTACTCAAATAGCGGTAGATCAAACTGTCGCCATCGTTGACCACTACTTTTAGCGTATCCGTTTCGATATTGATGCTGAAATCCTGGCTGGAGAAACGGGTTTTCAGATGTGCCGCTAGCGGTTCCAGACGGGTTTTACTGCTATTTTCAGTAAAACTCACATTGAAAACCGAATTATCCATTTGGCTGACTTTCAGGCCCCGAACCAGAAAATTGTTGTTGCCAAGCAGATTTTGGCTGCCCAACAGACGATCGAATTCGGCTTGGGTGTCGGCTGCGCTGATGTCGACCGGAAACTCCATCACATCGCGCAACGCGGCGGGGCGATTGGCGCGTTCCAGCGTCAAATTGCGAGCGAAGCTGCGATACGCAGGGGTAATGCCGAAGGCGTCGATCTGCTCCGGCGTGCGCTTATCGTAGCCGAAATCGCGGTAAGCGGTGTCGCTCGCTTCGTTAGCCTGCTCCCGCGCTACGTATAAAATAGGTTCGTCGGTCATCGCGATGTATTCGCGTACCGCGGTATTGCCGAAGGTGTGGCCGGCGCCGTCCTGACGTTCCTTGAACAGGCCCAGGAACGGAATGTCGTTCTCGCCTTGCACCGACAGCGCCTTGTGGTGCCATTCGGTGTTGCTGGCGGCGATGTCCGCGTAGCGCACGCCGCCGACCGACGAGTTGATGTTGGGGAAGTAGGCGTTCAGTTTCGGCTCGTCGGTGTCCAGATAGTTGGATTCGAAGAACTCGCCGCCAATGTAGCTTTCCACGGTGCACAATCCGAACTTGCCCATGGTTTTCATCAGCGATTTTTCGACGCCTTTCTGGAAGTTGTACAAGGCTTTCTTGCGGCCCGCCTCGTCGCCGTATTCGGTCATCACCCGGTTATGCACGCTGAGCGGACAAATCGCCGACGCGCCGAAGCCCAAGATCGTCGCAACGTCGTGAGGGCTGGCGGCTTGACCGGTTTCCATGACGATAGACGAGTTGAAGCGCAAACCTTGTTTGACCAGATGCTGATTGGCGGCGGCGATCATTAGCAGGGCTGGGATCGCTGCCTTGGTTTTGCCGATATTGGCATCGCTAAGGATGATGATGCCGGTGTGGTTGCGCGCGGCCTGTTCCGCTTGTTCGCACACCGCGAGCAGGGCTTGTTCCAGAGCCAGCTCGTTTTGGTCGGCATCGTCGAAATTCGGGGTGTACAGCGCGTCCAGGGTGACGGTTTTAACTTGGTTTTGCCGACGGATTTGCTCAAGCTGGGTGCGTTGCAGGATCGGCGAGTCGACCATCAATTGCTTGCTGGTCGGCGGCGCGAAGGTAGGTTTCGCACCCAGCGCGACGCGCAGGGTCATACCGTCGCTCTCGCGCAACGAATCCAACGGTGGGTTGGTGACCTGGGCGAAACGTTGGCTAAAATAGCGCGACATGCCGCCTTCGGCCGCGCTGAGCGCGTTCGGAGTCAGGCCGTAACCCATCGCGGACACTTTTTCCAAACCGGTTTGCAGTATCGGATCAAGCAGGAATTTGAAGCTTTCCTGATTCAGCGAATAGGCGGTATGGCGTTGATCAATGTTTAGTTCGTGGTCGTTGCCGATTTCGGACAATTCGACTTTCGGCAGTTCGTTCATGTGAACGCACCGCTGGGCCAACAGGGCTTTGTAATCTTTCTGTTTCGCCAGGCGTTCCATGACCTGATGGCTGTTGTACGACTCGCCGGTGCCGTGATCGAAATACAGCATCCCGCCGGCTTCGATCCGGCTGCGGCGCAGAACTTGTTCCGGCGGGAAATCGATCTGGCCGGCCTCCGACATCACCGCCAAATATTCTTGGGTTTCCACCGAACGCAACGGGCGTAGCCCGAGACGGTCGAGGCGAGCGCCGACACGGACGCCGTCATTGAAGATCAGCGCCGCCGGACCGTCGTTTTTCTCTTCGTACAAGCTGAAATATTCCAGCATCGCGCGCACGTCATCGGACAAAGTAGGGTCGTTTTCCCAGGCTGGCGGCATCATCGCCAGAATCGCGGTGACGATGTCGAGTTCGTCTTCGTTGATGCGGCGAGTCAGGGTTTGGTCGAGGCGGCCGGAATCGGACTGGCCGCACGGAAATACGATGTGTTTGTTATTTTGCCGGGCAATGGCGTTTTCGCTGAGACGGTTTTTCTTGTCGGTATTCAACTCGCCGTTGTGGGCCATGTAGCGGAACGGCTGGGCCATCATCGTCGCCGGCGCGGTATTGGTCGAAAAGCGGGTGTGGAAAAACAGCGTGCTGATTTCGTGGTCGGCGTCGTATAGGTCGATAAAGTATGGGATAACTTCAAACGAATTCAGGCGGCCTTTGTAAACCTGGGTGCGCGAACTCATCGACAACGGATAAAATCCGCGCAATTCCGGGCGGCCGAAACCGTCGACTTCGATGGTCAGCAGCGCTTGCTGAATATGTTTTTCGAACAGCTCGTGGCTAGCATCCTTCAACGATGCGGGGCGGCCGAAAATCAGTTGTTTGATCGGTAGTTGAGCCTTGACAGAGGCTGTATTCAATACCGAATGGTCGACCGGCACCTCACGCCACTTGATGACCGGCAGATCGAATTCCTTCAGATGTTCTTCGACCAATTTTTGTGCTTCGGAATCGTAATGGGCGTGATCTTCCGGGAAGAAGAAGTTGGCGACGCCGAATTGACCCAGTTCCAGCGTTGCATCGCCGGTGACCTTGCGGAAAAACTTCAAAGACAGGTCGATATTCACGCCGGCGCCGTCGCCGATGCCCTCGGCGCTCATGCCGCCGCGATGCGGGATCGTGCATAAGGCCTCGTGCGACTTCAGCAATAACTCGTGAGTCTGTTTGCTATCCTTGCGCGTGATGAAGCCCACGCCGCAACTGTCTTGCGATAAGTCCGCGTCGTAGAGCATGAATGTGTTGTTTTTCTGGGCGTGTGTATTCATAGCTATCCAGATCCTGTCTTCCTGATTAATGAACCACCCGAAGTGGCCTGCCGGCAGGTTTATGGTTTTTAAATCGACCGCGTGATAGAGTCACTATATTTGAGAAGTTCGCTTTGCGCTAGTCGTCGCAACCAGTTCTCGTTGGCCAAGGTGGCTTTCGGTTGGTGAAACTTTCCAATGATACCATGCGCGCTAGAGCCTGTCATTCCTGGGGCCGGCCAAGCCGGCTTCAAATCCATTGCATAAACGGCAACACACTATAAAAAATGATGAAACAACAATACGATGTAGTAATTGTGGGTGGCGGAATGGTGGGTGCGGCGGTCGCCTGCTGTCTGGGCGGTAGCGCCTTGAAGGTGGCTCTGCTCGAAAACCGTTTGCCGGAACCGTTTGCGCCGGAACAACCGCACGATTTAAGGGTGTCTGCGTTGAGTATTGCGTCCAAAACCATACTCGAGATGGTGGGCGCTTGGCAGGGTGTCGAGTCCAAGCGATGCTGCCCTTTTCAGCGCATGCGCGTTTGGGAAACAGCGGGCGACACCACCTTCAACAGTAAGGATATCAATGCGTCGGAGTTGGGTTACATTGTCGAAAATCGCGTCACGCAGTTGGCCTTGCTGGAGCGCTTGCCGGATTTCGCCAATATCGAGCTGCTCGCGCCGTGTTCGATCGAGGCTATCGACTATCTAGCAGGCCGGACGGAATTGACGTTGGCCGATGGCACCAAAATCGCCACAAACATGTTGGTCGGGGCCGATGGAGGTCATTCCAGGGTTAGGCAAGCGGTTGGGCTTGGGGTCACCAGTTGGGATTATAACCAGCATGCGCTGGTGATCTACGTCGAGACTCAATATCCCCAACAAGATATCACCTGGCAACGCTTTGTCCCGTCCGGACCGCAAGCGTTCCTGCCCCTGACCGGCCATTTTGCTTCTCTGGTTTGGTATAACTCGCCCGACGAAGTTAAGCGTTTGCAGGCATTGCCCGTCGAAGAGTTGAAGCGCGAACTGACGGGTGCCTTCCCGGATTGTCTCGGGGAAATCCAGCGAGTGTTGGGTGTCGCCAGTTTTCCGTTACGGCGCCAACATGCACAGCATTACTTCAAGCAAGGCGTCGCCTTGGTGGGCGATGCCGCGCACATGATCAATCCCCTGGCGGGTCAAGGCGTCAATATCGGTTTGTTGGATGCCGCCGCGCTGGCCGAAGTGCTGATCGAAGCCGGCAAACAGGGCAAGGCGATCGGCGATTCGGCCGTATTGCAGCGCTATGAACGGATGCGCCGTAACGAAAATCTGAAAATGATGACGGTGATGGATGTGTTTTATCAATCGTTTAGCAACGACATCTTGCCTTTAAAGGTTTTACGTAATTTGGGCCTCGGGTTGGCGCAACGTATCTCTCCGGCTCGGAATAAGGTGATGAGGGCGGCGATGGGATTGGAAGGTCGGCTGCCAAAATTGGCTCGCGGCGAACGTTTGTTATTGGGTTAGCGCATTTAGCCGCTCAGTAGTTGCAGTATGGTATCGCGCAACGCTTGTCGCTGGTGCTGATCGGTAATGGGCGTGCCGTCCAGTGCGCTAATGTAAAACATATCCTCGGCTCGGCTGCCTATTGTGGTGATTTTCGCGTCGTGCAGCTGGATGTTTTGTTCGGTAAAGGCGCGGCCGATGGTCGATAGCAAACCGGCGCTGTCGGTTGTCACCAATTCCAGTATCGTATGCTTATGCGACGGATTTTCCAGATAGGTCAGCGTGGTTTTGATTGGGAAGTGCTTGGCTTGCCGCGATTGCTTGTGGATGTTTTTAGATGATTTGACGGTCTTGGTTAGCAGTCCGTGACGTAATGATGTGCAGATATGCACCTCCCGGTGCAAATCGGTAATCGGTTTGCCGGACTGTTCCAGGACTTGAAAGCTGTTCAGGACGTATTGGTCGGCGGTTGTGATGATCCGCGCGTCGAGGATGGTGAGGCCTAATTGATCGAGCGTCGCGGTGCAGATCGAAAAAATCTGAACTTCGTTGCGGGCGTACACGAAGATTTCCGCGCTGCCGCGCAGGGTTTGCGGGCGCAACAGCACCAGGGGCAATTCGTGGTCGTGGCAGGCGGCAATCGCGACCGTATGCCAAGCGATTTCGTCGCCGGAGTATCGTAAAAAATAATCGTCGCTGACGTGTTGCCAAGAACGTTCTATCGATGTCGGCGATAAACCGAGCTTTATCAATTCCTCTCGGGCTTCCTTGCGGTTTTCCTCAAGGCGTTCCGATCTGGCCATCGGATTGAGCAGACCGCGATGCAGCGCCTGATGTGTCGAAATATACAGTTCTTTTAGCAACGCGTCTTTCCAGGCATTCCAAAGGCTGGGATTGGTCGCCCTAATGTCGGCCACGGTCAGCAGATACAGGTAGTTCAGGTATTCGATGCTGCCGACATGCAGCGCGAAGTCGTGAATGATGTCGGGATCGCTGATGTCCTTGCGCTGCGCGGTCATGGACATCAGCAAATGGTTGCGAACCAGCCAAGTGATGATCTTGGTGTCTGAGCTGGGCAGCTCGTGCTGTTGGCAAAACTGGCGGGCGATGGTTTCGCCCAATGTCGAATGGTCTCCGCCGCGACCTTTGGCGATGTCGTGAAACAACGCGGCGATATACAAAATTTCCGGCTTGGAAATCAGCAGGAAAATATTGTTGCAAAACGGTAATTCCTTGTTGTGCTTGGCCAGCGAAAAGCGGCGCAGGTTACGAATCACGAACAGCGTATGCTCGTCGACCGTGTAGATATGAAACAAGTCGTACTGCATGCGGGCAACAATATTGGCGAAGTCCGGCAAGTAGGCCGCCAGTATCCCATAGCGGTTCATACGCTTGAGCTGGTGGGTGATGCCGCGCGGTTGTCGCAGTATGTCCATAAACAAACGGTTGGCGCGCTTGTTTTGCCGGAATTCTTCGTCGATCAAGGGCAAGCTTTTTCGGATTAACCGTATCGTGCTGGCGCGGATACCTTTTAGCGACGGCGATTGTTGCAAAATCAAGAATATTTCCAGTAACGCCAGCGGTTGTTTTTGAAAAACATCTTTGTTGGAGGCCTCCAGGTAGCCGTCGATCGACGAAAAATTCGCGGTAATCGGGATCGGATTCAAGCTTTCCTTGTTGCTGATCAGTTTTTCGTTGAGCAATTGCAACAGCATTTCGTTGAGTCGCTCGATATCGACGACGGTCTTGAAGAAAAATTGCATGAATTGCTCGACATCCGGCTGGTCGTTCGCGTCGAAATAGCCGAGTTGGGCGGCGAGCTCGCGTTGATAATCGAACAGCAAACGGTCTTCGCAGCGGCCGGTCAGGTTGTGCAGCGCAAATCGCAAACGCCAGAGTATGTCGCGGGCAGTGATCAGATTGTCGTATTCGGATTTGGGTAGAAAGCCGTATTTGATGAGTTCGCGTAGCGACGCGGCTTTGTAGTGGTGTTTGAATACCCAACTGATGACTTGCAGATCCCGCAGGCCTCCGGGGCCTTCCTTGATGTTGGGTTCAAGATTGTAAGCGGTGTCGTGAAACTTGGCGTAGCGGCGTTCTTGTTCGCTGAGTTTGGCCGGAAAGAATTTTTCGGACGGCCAGAGCGTGTCGGAATTTACTTGCTGTTTCAAGGTTTCGAATAACGTTGTGCTGCCGGCGATCAGACGCATCTCCAGCAAGCTGGTAAACACGGTTTGGTCGGCTGCCGCGGTTTGTAGACATTCGGCAACGCTGCGGGTGCTTAGTCCGGGTTTTAGGCCAATGTCCCAAAGGAAGTTGGCAAACCCGGCGACGGCTTCCCGATAATCTTCGGCACAAGCAGGGTCCAGTAGTACCAATATATCGATGTCTGAGTAGGGGAACAGTTCGCCGCGCCCGTAACCGCCGGTCGCCACCAAGCCGTGGTGAGTATCGCAAGCTCCCATGAAGTGCTTCCAGCAGGCTTGCAGCAAGTTGTCGATGAAATGGGCTTTCTCGGTCAGTAGTCCGGTGGTTGCTTTGTCGGGATTGAAGCGAAGCTTTAAATGTGCGTTTTCCTTGGCGATGGCGCTTTTGAACGAGGCAACCGGATTCTCTTCGCCGAAACAACCCAGAAAGTCGTTTTCGGAAAACCACATGCCTTTCACAGCTCTTCTTGCCTCAGGGTGAGTATTTCGTGGCCGGTTTCGGTGACCAGAATCGTGTGTTCCCATTGTGCTGAAAGGCTGTGATCCTTGGTAACCGCGGTCCAGCCGTCACCGAGGATTTTCATGTGGCGCTTGCCGAGGTTGATCATCGGCTCTATCGTGAAAATCATGCCTGGCTCGAACATCGCACCTTCGCCCTGCTTACCGAAATGCATGACGTGGGGTTCTTCGTGAAATTGTTTGCCGATGCCGTGCCCGCAGAACTCTCTGACCACCGAATAACGATGGGCCTCCGCATGTTTTTGAATCGAATGCCCAATGTCTCCAAAATGCTTGCCGGGGCGGACTTCGGCAATTCCCAGCATCAGGCATTCGCGCGTGACGTCCACCAGGCGCTTGGCGTGCGGGCTGACATCGCCGATGCAAAACATTTTGCTGGTGTCGCCATGGTAGCCATCCTTGATGACCGTGATATCGACATTGACGATGTCACCGTTTTTTAGTTTCTTTTCGCTCGGAATGCCGTGGCAGATTTGGTGATTGACCGACGTGCAGATCGATTTCGGAAAGCCGCGATAATTCAGTGGTGCCGGTACGGCGTGTTGAACGTCCACGATGTAATCATGGCAAATTTTATCGAGCGCTTCGGTGGTCACGCCGGCAACGACATGCGGTGCAATCATTTCCAGTACTTCGGCGGCTAATTTTCCGGCCACGCGCATTTTGGCGATTTCGTCGGCGTTCTTAATGCTGATAGTCATTCGAGGGTTGTAATGGTTGAAAAAACAAGGAGCTGCGCCGGATCGCATCGCGGAGTGCGCCGCTAAGGCAGCGCAGTCTAGCAGGTTTAAGCTTGTTGGGAAAACGCGATCATGGTATAAAGGTAAGTTCACCAAGTAACCAATACTCACACTTATCGACACGATCGGTGGGGTGCTCGCCTTTTTAGAAAAGTCGGGTCACCGGTCGGGATCAGTGGAGGCGTAACCCAACGCCGAATTATTCGGCAATTTTAGGAGAAGTAAATGGCAGCAGTGTCAATGCGTCAAATGCTGGAAGCGGGTGTGCACTTCGGTCACCAAACCCGTTACTGGAACCCCAAAATGGCTTCATATTTGTTTGGAGCTCGTAACAAAATTCATATCATCAATCTGGAACACACCTTGCCGTTGTTCAACGATGCGATGAACTATTTAGGTCAAATGACCGCTAATAAAGGTACCATATTGTTCGTGGGTACCAAAAAAGCTGCCCGTAAGGTCGTGGCTGAAGAAGCGGCGCGTTGCGGCATGCCTTATGTCAACCATCGGTGGTTGGGCGGCATGTTGACCAACTTCAAGACCATTAAGAAATCGATCAATCGCTTAAAGGAACTGGAAGCGATGAAAGCCGACGGCACACTGTATCAACGCTTCAGCAAAAAAGAAGCCCTGGGCATGGAGCGCGAGCTGGATAAACTGGAGCGTAGCTTGGGCGGTATTAAGGATATGCGCGGCATACCCGATGCGATTTTCGTTTTGGATGTCGGATACGAAAAAAATGCCATTATGGAAGCCAAGAAATTGGGCATTCCAGTGGTTGGCGTTGTCGATTCGAACAACTCTCCAGACAACATTGATTACGTCATTCCCGGTAATGACGACTCGATACGCGCCGTTACCCTGTATTGCCAAAGTGCGGCCGCGGCGATTTTGGAAGCTAAAGCCTTGCGGATGGATGCCGGCGGCAAGTCCGACGACTTCGTCGAAGAAGTCGTAGCGGAAGCGTAAGCAAACTTTCGATAGTGTCCGGCCCTGTCGCCGGACCCTCCCGGGTGCTTGATTTGCGTCCGGTACCGTATGTCTTTTAAACGCCTCCTTAGTGAGGCGTTTTTTTAGTTAATAAACTTGAGGAAATAACGATGAGTATAAGTGCGGCGATGGTCAAGGAACTGCGTGAGCGTACCGGTTCCGGCATGATGGAATGCAAGAAGGCCCTGGTCGAGGCCAACGGCGATATGGAATTGGCAGTCGAAAACATGCGTAAGGCAGGTTTGGCCAAGGCCGATAAAAAGTCCGGCCGTATCGCGGCCGAAGGCATTATCGGCGTCAAAGTCTCCGAAGACGGCAAAACCGTGGTGATGGCCGACGTCAACTGCGAAACCGATTTCGTGGCCAAGGGTGAAGACTTTATTGGATTCACCAGCGATGTGGTCAACAGCTTGCTGAACAGCAATGTCAATAGCGACGAAGATTTGCAAGCCATGTTGTTGAGTACTGGCGTCAGCTTGGACGAAACCCGGCGGGCATTGATCGCCAAAATTGGTGAAAACATCACCGTGCGCCGTTTTGTCAAATACACCACCACCGATGGCGGTCAAGCGGCTTATCTGCACGGTAGCAAAATCGGCGTTATCGTCGAGTTGGCAAAAGCGGATGCCGAATTGGGAAAAGACATTGCGATGCACATTGCCGCCAGCAAGCCGATTTGCATTTCCGCCGATCAAGTTGCACAGGAAACCCTTGAAAAAGAGAAAGAAATTTTCTTGGCGCAGCAAGAAGAGAAAATCAAAGGTAAGCCGGCGGACATCGTGGAAAAAATGGTTTCAGGCCGCATTAACAAGTTTTTGTCGGAAATTACGTTGCAAGGCCAAGCCTTTATTAAGGACGACAGCAAATCCGTCGGCCAACTTTTGAAAGAGAAAGGCAATTCGGCGGTACGCTTCGCTCGTTTCGAAGTTGGCGAAGGCATCGAGAAGAAAGAAGAAGATTTCGCGGCCGAGGTTATGGCGCAAGTTAGAGGCTAGGCCGAGCCGAGGCGGAAACCGGCACCGAGCCAAGAACGGTTTCCGCCCGAACTTACGCTTAGTTCGCGCGTCGAGGGGACTCGACGCGGTTATGTTCTACAATTCGTTGCTTTAACTGAAACTCCCGACGGACGTTCGATTATGAATCAAATGATTTGCCAAAGAATTTTGCTGAAGTTGAGCGGCGAAGCCCTAATGAGCGAGAAGGGCGGCAGTATCGATCCGGATATCGTCCAACGCTTAGCCCTCGAAGTGAAGGATTTATGCGACGCCGGCGTGCAGGTGGGGCTGGTAATTGGCGGCGGCAATATTCTGCGCGGCGGCGAAAAGGCGTCGGAATCCCTGAATCGGGTGACCGGCGATCAAATGGGTATGTTGGCAACCGTGATCAATGCCTTGGCGATGCAGGACGCTCTTGAATACCTGGGTCAGCCGGTGCGGGTGATGACGGCGTTGAAAATTAATCAGGTCTGCGAGGATTACATCCGGCGCCGGGCCGTGCGTCACCTTGAAAAAGGCCGGGTGGCGATTTTCGCGGCCGGTACCGGCAACCCGTTTTTTACCACCGATACCGCGGCCAGTCTGCGCGCGATCGAAATCGACGCCGATTTGATGATCAAGGCGACCAAGGTCAAGGGTGTGTATTCCGCCGATCCCAACAAGGTGGCCGATGCGGTTTTTTACCCGCGTTTGACCTACGACGAAGCCATAGACCAGCGTTTGAACGTGATGGATACCACGGCTTTGGTCTTATGCCGGGACAACAATTTACCCATGCGGGTCATGAATGTTTTTGAGCCGGGAGCGGTGATGCGCCTGATGCGCGGCGAAGACATCGGCTCTCTAATCGTGAGGAATTAATAACAATGATCAGCGATATTCAACAAGATGCCGCGAGCCGAATGGTGAAGAGCATAGAGGCTTTGCAGAAAGCCTTCAGTAAAATTCGGACCGGGCGGGCGCATCCCAGCCTGCTGGATCAAATCAGCGTGTCTTATTACGGTTCGGAATCGCCGCTATCCCAAGTGGCCAACGTCACCGTCGAAGACGCGCGTACCCTGAAAGTCGTACCCTGGGAAAAAAGCATGGTCGGCGCTATTGAAAAAGCCATATTGTCGTCTGGATTGGGATTGAATCCCGCCACTCAAGGTACGGTGATACGCTTGCCGTTGCCGGCCCTGACCGAAGAACGCCGCCGCGATCTGGTGAAGATCGTCAAAAACGAAGCCGAACAAGGACGGGTGGCGATACGCAACATCCGTCGAGACGCCAATGCGGCGGTCAAGGACGCGTTGAAGGAAAAGCTGATTTCGGAGGATGACGCTCGTCAGGCCGAAGATAAAATTCAAAAGCTCACCGATCAATACATCAAGGAAGTGGAAAAGCATCTTGAAGAGAAAGAAGCCGACCTGCTTTCGATGTAATCGGGAGGTGAAATGACTGCTGTCAGCAACGAAAAAACGGTCGTGAATAATGGTAATCCCCGTCATATAGCCATCATTATGGACGGCAACGGTCGTTGGGCGCAGAAGCGGATGATGCCTAGAATCATGGGGCATCACGCCGGTGTCAAGGCGGTCAGAAAAATCGTCGAATATTGCGCGAAACAGCACATTGAAGTGCTCTCGCTGTTCGCGTTCAGTAGCGAGAACTGGCGCCGGCCGCAGGACGAAGTCAGTTTGCTGATGGAATTGTTCATGGCGACGCTGCAATCGGAAGTCGACAAACTGGACAAGAACAACATCCGCTTGAAAATCATCGGCGACAAGCACGCCTTTCCCGAGAAACTGCAACAAAAGATCGCCGCAGCCGAGCAGCAGACCTCTCGGAATACCGGTTTGACCCTGCTGATAGCCGCCAATTACGGCGGACGCTGGGATATTACCCAAGCCGCGCGTAAAATAGCCGCCGACGTTTTGGCCGGCGTCATTCAAGCGTCCGACGTGACTGAAGAGTTGGTCGATAGTCATCTAATGACCGCCGGCTTGCCGGAGCCGGATTTGTTTATTCGCACCGGCGGGGAAGAGCGCATCAGCAACTTTCTGCTGTGGCAATCGGCCTATACCGAATTTTATTTTACCGACGCCTTATGGCCGGATTTCGATCAGGCCTCGCTCGATAAAGCGATCGCCAGCTTCAAGGGCAGGCAACGTCGCTTCGGGCACACTGGCGAGCAGGTCATTGCTCAAAAAGTGCGCTAGGGATTTTTCCATAACCATAAGTATAAGAAAATCAGCTCATGTTATTGAAACGCGTTTTAACCGCCTCGGTGTTGGCGGCACTGGTTATCGTTGCCGTCTTCAAATTACCGGCTCTATTGTTTTCGTTATTTATTGCCATCATTACCTTTATCGCCGCTTGGGAATGGCTGGCGTTGACCGGCGTCGATAGCCTGGGGCGTAAGCTATTGTTTTTCGGCGCAATGCTCGTGCCGATGTTCGGCGTCACTTATTGGACCGAATTGCTGGAGTTGCTCAGCGAAGCGATGGAGTGGCCGGAAATCAAAGATTATTCCGATGTGTTGGAATGGTTGGTGTTCGCGCCGGTGTTGTTTTGGATTCTGACCATGGTGCTGATACGCCAGACTGGGCCGCAGCTATTGACGGCCCAATTTTCGCCGCGCCTGCAAGCCTTCCTGGGCTGGTTGGTGTTGATGTCGGCCTGGATGTTCCTGAGCAAACTGCGCGCCTATTACGGGTCCGGCATGGTGATCTACTTATTGTTGTTGATCTGGGCCGCCGATATTTCCGCTTATTTCGCCGGAAAAAAATGGGGCACCGACAAATTGGCGCCGGAGATCAGCCCCGGCAAAACCATACAAGGCATGTACGGTGCGTTGGTCTCGGCGGTAGTCTGTGGAATAGGCTTCTTTATTTACGGTAAAACCATTTCCACCGAATCGGCGCAAGCCCAGGAAGGCATGATGCAGTTCCTGGACGAATTGGTGTTTTTCGATATGTTGATGCTGTCGGTATTCACCGTTTTGATCTCGATCTACGGCGATTTGTTTTTCAGTTTGGTCAAACGCCGCAAGGGCGTCAAGGATAGCGGCAGCTTGTTGCCGGGTCATGGCGGCGTGCTCGACCGGATAGACAGCATCGTCGCCGCGACACCGTTCTTCTATGCGGGTATTTTATTGATCGGCCGGATTTTTTACTCATGAAAGGTATTTGCATACTGGGCGCGACCGGTTCTATTGGCGTCAGCACGCTGGATGTCGTCGCGCGGCATTCCGATCAATATCGCGTCGTCGCGCTGACCGCCAACGGCAACATCGAAGCACTGTATCAGCAATGTCTGGTGCATAAGCCTGATTACGCGGTCGTCGCCAACCCGGCCAATGCCGACGCGTTTAAAGCCAAAATCGCCGGGTCGCCGATCGCCGACATGACCGTGCTGGCCGGCGCCGAGGCGCTGGAAACGGTGGCAACGCTGGATAGCGTCGACGCGGTCATGGCCGCGATCGTCGGCGCGGCCGGTTTGTTGCCGACGCTGGCGGCCGCCAAGGCCGGAAAAACCGTGTTATTGGCGAACAAGGAAGCCTTGGTGATGTCCGGGCAGATTTTTATGCAAGCGATCACCGACTCCGGTGCGACGCTGTTGCCGATCGATAGCGAACATAACGCCATTTTTCAATGCATGCCGGCCGGTTACACGACCGGGCATACCGCCAAGCAAGCCCGACGTATTTTGTTGACCGCGTCCGGCGGACCGTTTCGGCAAACGCCGATCGCCGATCTGGATGCCGTCACGCCCGAACAGGCGGTAGCGCATCCCAAATGGGATATGGGCCGGAAAATCTCGGTCGATTCGGCGACGATGATGAATAAAGGGTTGGAGCTGATCGAAGCTTGTCTGTTGTTTAACATGGACCCGGATGCGATCCAAGTCGTAATACATCCGCAAAGCATCATCCATTCGATGGTCGATTACGTCGACGGTTCGGTATTGGCGCAAATGGGCAACCCGGACATGCGTACGCCGATCGCCTACGCGATGGCGTGGCCGGAACGCTTCGATTCCGGCGTCGCGCCGCTGAATATCTTCGAGGTTAAGCACATGGACTTCGAACAGCCCGATTTAAACCGCTTCCCCTGCCTACGCCTGGCTTACGAAGCGATCAAGGCCGGCGGTATCATGCCGACCGTGTTGAATGCCGCCAACGAAGTCGCGGTCGACGCGTTCTTGAACGAAAGAATCAAGTTCACCGATATCGCCAAAGTTATCGAGCGCGGCATGGCTAGGTTTCAAGCGGACAGCGCCGATAGTTTGGAACTGATCCTGCGGGCCGACAGTCAAGCAAGGCAAGTCGCTAACGACATCATTGCCGAATTGACCGCCTAACCATGGATACTCTGCACACCGTCTTTTATTTCATCGTCGCCATCGCGGTTCTGGTCGCATTTCACGAATTCGGTCATTTCTGGGTGGCGCGTAAAGTCGGTGTCAAAGTGATTCGTTTTTCCATCGGTTTCGGCAAGCCACTTTGGACTTGGCGTAAATCGCCCCATGACACCGAGTTCGTCATTGCCGCCGTGCCGTTGGGCGGCTACGTCAAAATGGTCGACGAGCGCGAAGGCGAGGTGAGTCCCGAGGATTTACCCTATGCGTTTAACCGTCAACCCTTGTGGGCCAGAACAGCGGTAGTCGCGGCCGGCCCGTTGGCTAACCTGTCGCTGGCCGTGGTTTTGTTTTGGACCGTGCTGGTGCTGGGCGAAGTCGGCGTTAGACCTGTGATTGGCGGTGTCGAAGCGGATTCGTTGGCGGCCGCTGCCGGTTTCACGGCTGGCGAAGAAATCGTCGGCGTGGCCGGCAAGGACATCCCGACCTGGATGGATGCCTTGGATGCCGTGCTATCGTTGGCCATCGACGGTCAGACGCAAATCGACGTCGCGGTCAAAACCAGCGACGATAGCCGGCAGGTCAGACAGTTGCAATTACAGCCCAGCGACGTCGACTCTCCGGAAGTGTTACACAAACGCCTGGGCCTAAAGCCGTGGATGCCGGTCGTCAAGCCGGTAGTGGGTAAACTGCTTGAAGACGGTGTCGCCAAGCAGGCCGGTTTGTTGAGCGGCGATCTGATCCTTAGCGCCGATGGCAATCCGATCGGCGAATGGCAACAGTGGGTTGATTATGTGCAGGCTAGACCGGATCAACCGATCAAGTTGCTGATAGAGCGCGACAACGTAACTCTGCCGTTGACGCTAACGCCGCGCCGCGAACATCAGGAGGACGGTCGGGAGATCGGCAAGATTGGTGCCGGTGTCCACATTCCGAAGGAATTGAGCGATTCGGTGTTGGTCAAGTCGTCTAAAAGCCCCTGGGAAGCGGTGCCGTTGGCCTTGGAGCGGACCTGGTTTTACGCGACCGCGACGCTGAAAATGATGGGCAAAATGTTGGTGGGTTCGGCTTCGGTCGATAATTTGAGCGGTCCGATCAGTATTGCCCAATATGCCGGTCAGTCGGCGGAAATGGGCCTAACGGCATTTTTGAAATTTCTCGGTTTGGTCAGCGTCAGCTTGGGCGTCCTCAATCTGTTGCCGGTACCGGTGCTGGATGGTGGTCACCTGCTGTTTTATCTGGTCGAAGCCCTGCGCGGGCGGCCGTTGCCGGACAAGATCCAAATGTATTTTCAACAAGTCGGCATGTTTTTACTAATGATGCTGATGGCGCTGGCGATGTTTTTGGATATCGATCGATTGTTCCAATAACTTGGAACGATTCGCGCCGCGTCGAGTCAACCGCTTTCTTTCCCATCCCTCGGACTATTCCATGAAAACATTGTTTCGAACCCTGGTGATTGCCGCTTCGGCCGCGATCAGTGCGAACGCGGCCGCCGACGAAGCCGCCATCAAGAAAGCCTTGACCGAATTCATGCCGTCCGGACAGGTCGATTCAATCACGCCGGCTGAAATCAAGGGTTTATACGAAGTGACGATGGGCGCCAATATTTTCTATGCCTCGGAAGACGGTAAGTATTTGCTGCAAGGACAGTTGTTCGATGCCGAGGCCAAGAAAAATATCACCGAAACCAAGCAGGCTGGCGCCAGAAAAAACGCGCTGGACAAAGTCGGCGAGAAAAATATGATTATTTTCAAGCCCGAATCGCCTAAGCATCAGGTCTCGGTGTTCACTGACATCGATTGCGGCTATTGTCGGAAACTACATTCCGAGATGGAGCAATATCAGGCGCAGGGCATCACCATACGCTACCTGTTTTTCCCCAGGGCCGGCAAAGGTTCGGATTCCTATAAGAAAGCGGTGTCGGTCTGGTGCGCGCCCGATCGTAACAAGGCGCTGACCTCTGCCAAGAAAGGCGAAAATCTGGATAGCAAGGCCTGTGACAATCCGGTCGACAATCACATGGCTTTGGGCGAGGAATTCGGCATGAACGGCACGCCGATGATTGTCACTGAAAAAGGTAACGTATTACCGGGATACGTGCCGGCAGCCCAGCTCGCCAAAATCCTGTCCAGCGAATAAGCCGGCGGTTTGCTCGCCAAACTCCCGCTAAGCGACCGTTTAGCGGGTTTTAGACCACTTTAAAATTTTTCAAGAAGACTCGCTGCCCTAGCGTATCGTAACTTCTACCCGCCGATTTTTCGGTTCCGGTGTTTCGTCGGCGGTTTTTACCAGCGGGTTTTTCTCACCGTGAGAAGTCACCGCAATTTCCTTGACATCCAACTGTCCGGCACCAAATAGCTTAGCCACTTGTTCGGCACGTTCTTTCGCCAGCGTCTCATTGTCCGCCGCCGCGCCAACCGTGTCGGTATGGCCGATGATGGAAATGTCGGCGGCCGGGTGACGGCTCGCCGATTCGATGATTTTAGGCAACTGCGCCGCCGATTCGGCCGTCAAGCGGGTACCGCCAGTTTCGAAGTACAGCAGATATACTTCCGGCCTGACCGGCTCTGAGCCGAGTGCCCGGCCGAAGTCTGATTCAATTTGTTTTTGGTCGGCCTGAAATACGTCCCCTTTCCGGTCGATGCGGGTCGCGGATCCGGCGCGGTCCAACACCGTTTCGCCGTCGGCCGATTTGAACACGACCTGGCCGGTACTGCCGTCGTGATCTTCCAACAACACCAGATACGACGAGCTACAGCCGACGAACATTGGCGCGACGGTCAGCAGCAGCCTTAAGGGTTTCATTCGATTGATAGTCATGGCTGCTCCCGCTTTATGGATCGACTTTGGCCAGAAACCGCGTACCGCGCACCGCGATGACGCCGGACGGCGTTTTCAGCGTTACCGCCTCGGGCTTGAGTTTGGCGATAACCCCGGAAATGTATTGGAGCGTGCCTTTCAGCAAGCTGGCGTTCAGTTCCAAGCGCTCTTGTTGCGGTTCGAATTGGTAGGCCTTGATCTCCAGTTCGGTGTTCGGTCCTATCGATAGTACCGTGTTGTCTTTCAACGTAATTCCGGCCGCGCCGCGCTCGTCGGTTTTGATGACTTGACCGACTCTAATCGGCGAGCCTAATACAGCCGGAATTTGCAGATCGCCTTCGACAATCACCGTCGCGTCGGCGACCGTTTTGACGTAACCGATGGCCGATTGCTCCGCCCGGACCGAGCCGGCGGCACAGCTCAGCCAGATCAAACACAAGAATACGATTTTCATGGATGCCCTCTCGAAAGTCCGAAAGCCTTGCGCAGACAGCGCGGTGGGTTAGCGGGCAAGTATAGACAGCATTGCGGCTTATGCGCGTGGAAATTCAGCCCAGAACGTGCTGCCAACCTCCGGGATGCTGCTGACGCCGACTCGTCCCGCCATCAGCTCCGTCAGTTGCTTGGCGATAGCCAAGCCGATGCCTGTCCCTTCTATACCGCTATGTTCGGCATCCAGGCGTTCGAATGACTTGAATAGGCGATCGAGTTGCGCCGTGCTCAATCCCGGCCCGGTATCGGTCACCGCGATGCGGATGTAGCCGGCGTCGGTGGTCTGGGTCGACACGACGACGCGGCCGCCGGGCCGGTTATATTTGACGGCGTTGGACAAAAAGTTCAGCAAGACCTGCTTGGCGCGGCCGGCATCGGCGTAGAGACAGGTCGTCGCGGCCAGCGGGTTGGCCAGCTCTACGACAATCGCGTTCGGGTTGGCGAGCGGTGCGATCCAGGCCAGGCAGTCGTCCAACAGGGTTGTCAGTTCGACCGCGGTCAGGTTCAGACTCAGCTTTCCGGATTCGATTCTGGCCAAGTCCAGCAAATCGTTGATCAAATTCAGTAAGTGCATGCCGGCCTTGAATATTTCGTTTACGGCTTCCAGATGTTCGGCGGCCAGCGGGTGCTCGGGGTCCTCCATTTGCAGCAACTGCGCAAAGCCGATCACCGCGTTCAATGGTGTGCGCAGTTCGTGGCCGATTTGGGCCATGAATTGGCTTTTGGCGGTACTCATTTGCTCGACGCGATCCATGGACTCGCGAATCTCGCTAAATTCCTCGGCTTTTTTAAGCAAGAGTTTTGCCATCAGCATGCGCTCGCTAAGGTCGTTGACCGTAATCACCGCGCCTAGTGCTTCACCTTGACTGCCGAACAACGGTGCCACTACCAAATTGGCGGTCACACTTTGTTGATCGCTAACGGTCAGTCGGCAGTGTTCGAATTTGAGAGGCGCGTTTCCGCTCCGGCTCTCGGCGATCAACTCGCTAGGGAGCCAGAGCTTTCCGCCGGCTTGTGCTGAAAATAACTGGTCAATGTTACGGCCGGCTTCGAGCAGTTTGGGACCGAACATATCCAACGCGCGGGAGTTCATGAAGTCGATTTCGCCGTTATCGCGCGTGGTCACGACAGCATCGACAATCGCATTCAATGTGATGTAAGCCCGTTTACGTTCGGCAAACAAGGATTGCAGCAGTTTTTCGAATTGGCGCCAGCTGCGTAGCGGATAGCTGAGGAATACGACCGTGACGGTGGCTGCCGGTGCAAACCAATAGCCGCCGAACGCCAATAACAACAGACTGAGAACGACCGTGCCAACCGCAAAGGCCGCTACGACCAGCGGCAGCCAGCGCGCCGGTGCCCAAGCGCCGGCGCCGACGGTCAAGCCGGTCAGCAGCAGCGCCACACCGCACTGCCAGAGCCACGGTAGTTCTTGCCAAAATTTCTGTTTCAATAAGGCGTCCAGCCCGGCCGCGACAAATTCGACACCGCTTAGCGGCCGATTCCCAACCGCGAGTGGGGCCGGTAATTCTCGCTCGATGCCGGCGGCGGTCAAGCCGACCAAGACGAATTTATCCTTGAAAACCCGGTCGGCCACGGCGCCGGACAGCACGTCGGCATAAGACACCCGGACGAAGTCGGTGCTGGTGTCGTAAAACGGCAAGCCGACCCGATAATCGCCGGCCAA
This sequence comes from Methylomonas stagni, assembly GCF_050154735.1. Lineage (NCBI taxonomy): Bacteria > Pseudomonadati > Pseudomonadota > Gammaproteobacteria > Methylococcales > Methylococcaceae > Methylomonas > Methylomonas stagni. The sequence goes on from NZ_CP189557.1 coordinate 852,948, forward strand.
TCCGGTGGCGACGCCAGCCGGATTATTGCCTGTCCGCGCGCCGGTCGATGCTTTTAAAGCGTCCGGATAGCGGACCGCATAGGCTGCAAGCGCCATCGCCGGCCAACGAGCGGCGCCTAGCCCGCTCCATAACAGCAGGCCACGCCCGACCCCGTCTTTGTCTATTTCCAAGTTGGCATGGCCCAGAATCGCCGCCGAGCGAAACGAAGCGATCGGCAAGGTTTCGACCAGGGAATCGGCGTTGCTTTCGATGATGACCGGTAGAATCACAGGGCCGCTGTTTCGCAAGGCCATGGATAGCTCGGCATCCGCTTCGGGGTGCTCGGCATCGGCCTCGGAGAACACAAAATCCAGCGCAATCGCGGTGGGCCGGGCCGCGGCCAATTTGCGCAATAGCTTGGCGTGGATATCGCGAGGCCACGGCCAGCGCCCCAGCGTGCCAAGACTGCGCTGATCGACTTCGACGATGACGATATCGGCGGAAGCGGGCTTGGCCAGCCAAGTCAAACAGGCGTCGTACAGCCAGCGGTCCAGTCGCCAAGCGGCGTCGGTCCAGGTCAAGGTCACTATCGCGGCGGCGAGGATTAGCGCGATGGGCGTTTGCTTGCTTAGCCGTCTTGGCATCGATGCGGAGAAAGTTTGAAGAATCACTGCCGATTATAGTCAGCGGACAGCGTTTTGGTATTTCGTCGCGGTTCGTGTTGCAAGCAAACATTCGTGGCTGCGGTTTGAGGGCGTCTGTACGCCGGGCCGAGATATTTGCGTGGCTCCGCGCCAAACAGCCGGGGAGACGTCGCCTAACCCAATGGGCGAGCGACGGCCCTGATGGTTTCTAGAGCATTTTCTTCAACCGGTATAAGGTCTCCAAGGCTTGGCGCGGACTGAGGAGGTCCGGATCGATTTCTTCGAGCAGCACCACGGCGGGATGGCATTCGCGGCTGGTAAACAAATCGAACTGATTAATCTCTTGGTGACTTTGTTGTTCGATGTAGGCGGTGTTTTCCAATTGCGCCAGCTTGTGCTTGGCGTTGGCGATCACCGATTGCGGCACGCCGGCCAAGGCCGCGACCTGCAGCCCGTAACTCTGACTGGCCGGCCCGTCTTTGACCGCGTGCAAAAACACGATCTTGTCGCCGTGCTCCATCGCATCCAGATGAATGTTGTGGATGCCGGTTTGTTCTTCGGCCAGCGTGGTTAGCTCGAAGTAGTGGGTGGCGAACAAGGTAAAGGCTTTGACGTGGCGCGCCAAGTAGTCTGCGCAAGCCCAGGCTAGGGATAGGCCGTCGAAGGTGCTGGTGCCGCGGCCGATTTCGTCCATCAAAATCAAACTGTTGGCGCTGGCGTTGTGCAGGATGTTGGCGGTTTCCGACATCTCGACCATGAAGGTCGAGCGCCCGCTGGCCAGGTCGTCCGAGGCGCCGATGCGGGTGAAGATTTTATCGACCGGCCCGCACGTCAACGACTGCGCCGGCACGTAACAGCCGATGTGCGCCAACAGCACGATCAGCGCCGCCTGGCGCATGTAGGTCGATTTACCGCCCATGTTGGGCCCGGTGATCACCAGCATGCGGCGGTCGCCGGAAAAGTCCAAATCATTGGCGACGAACGGTATGCTGGACAATTGCTCGACCACCGGATGACGACCGGCGACGATGTGGATGCCGGGCTCCTGAGTCAATACCGGCTGAGTCCAGTTCAGGGTTTCGGCGCGTTCGGCAAAGTTGACCAGCACGTCCAGTTCCGCCAAAGCCGTCGCGCATTGTTGCAAGTCGGGCAGCGCTTCGCCGAGCGTATCGAGCAAGTCGTCGTACAAGGCTTTTTCGAAGGCCAGCGATTTTTCCCGCGCGCTGAGCACCTTGTCTTCGAACGATTTGAGTTCCGGCGTGATATAGCGCTCGGCGCCTTTCAGAGTTTGTTTGCGAGTGTAATGCACCGGTACCTTGTCGGCCTGGGCGTTGGAAATTTCGATGTAATAGCCGTGCACCCGGTTGTAATTGACCTTGAGATTGGCAATACCGGTGGCGGCGCGCTCGCGCTGTTCCATGTCGATCAGAAACTGGTCGGCGTTTTGGCTGAGATTGCGCAATTCGTCCAGCTCGGCGTTGAAACCCGGCGCGATCACGCCGCCGTCGCGGATCAACATCGGTGGGTTTTCGATGATGGCGCGTTGTAACAGTTCTACCAATTCAGGGTGTTCGCGCAACTGGCCGCATAACGCTTCCAGATGCGGATTGTCGCTGCCGGCCAATTTTTGTTGTAATTCGGGTAGCACCGCCAGGGTCAGCCGCAAGGTCAGCAGGTCGCGCGGCCGCGCCGATTTCAACGCAATCCGCGAGCTGATGCGTTCGATGTCGCCGACTTGGCGCAAACTGGTTTGCAAATCACGGTATAGCTCGTTTTCGAGCAGGCTGGCGATGCAGGCATAGCGGCCGTTGACCACGGCCTGATCGCGCAACGGCCGGTGCAGCCAGCGCCGCAAACAGCGGCTGCCCATCGCGGTTGCAGTTTTGTCCAGCACGCCGAGCAGCGTGTATTGCATTTGTCCGCTGGGGTGGCTGTCCAATTCCAGGTTACGGCGGCTGGCGGCGTCCAAGCTGATGCCGTCGTCGGCGTGTTCGACGGCAATGCCCTGAATGTGGGGCAGGGCGTTGAACTGGGTATCCCGCACATATTGCAGCAAGCAACCGGCGGCGCAAATCGCCGCCGGCAGGTGCTCGCAACCGAAGCCTTTCAGATCGTGACAGTTGAATTGCTTCAAAATTAGTTGGCGGCAACTATCCAAATCGAAATGCCAAGGCGGGCGTTTGCACAAACCCTTGCGTTCCTTGATGGACGCCGGCAGGGCTTGGTCTTCGCTGAACAACAGTTCAGCAGGATTCAGACGCTCGATTTCGGCCAGTAACTGGCTGTCGTTTTCCAGTTGTTGCAACACGAACTTGCCGCTGGTCAAATCCAGGCAGGCGATGCCGACCAAATTATCGTAGCGCGCCAGCGCCAACAGCAGATTGTCCTTGCGGTCTTCCAGCAAGGCTTCGTCGGTGACGGTACCAGGCGTGACGATGCGTACGACTTTACGTTCGACCGGCCCCTTGGATTTGGAGGGATCGCCGATTTGCTCGCAAATCGCGATCGATTCGCCTTGTTTCAACAGTCTGGCGATATAGTTTTCGGCGGCATGATAGGGAATGCCGGCCATCGGAATCGGCGCTCCGGCCGATGCGCCGCGTGCGGTCAGGGTAATGTCCAGCAATTGAGCGGCGCGTTTGGCGTCGTTGTAAAACAGCTCGTAAAAGTCGCCCATCCGGTAAAACAGCAGAATGTCCGGATGTTGAGCCTTGATGCGGAGATATTGCTGCATCATCGGCGTGTGTTGGATTTCGCTGCCTTGCTTGCTGTCTTGTTTTATTTGGAGATTCATTCGTAAATTAATGAAATAACAGATAATTGTTCTATGCTATGCGTCGGTTTTCGCTAACTACACTTTTCAAAACTTCCCGGCACGTTGCTGTTTAGCATAGGTTTTTTTCGGGCTATATTCGATCATCGATCAACATAAAAAACGATATTAAAAACAATTCGATACCTGCGCCGCTATAGCTTTTCAGCCAGGACGCCAGATGACTTTTGACGATTATCCAGGGCTGTATTTGCCCGTCACGGGGCTTTGTCGCATAAATCGCCGGCGGTCTCCATAATACAAGGGAAGTCATTGAACACAAGCCGAAACGCCCAAGCCAGAACCCTTGAAATTCCTAACCACTACCTGGCGAGACTATAACCAATCCCTGTGGAGCCGTGGCTTTATGCAGCTATGGATTGGCTGGCACCTGCCCGTGGCCGGCGAGGGCCGGCCGAGAAATTTTCGGATGCGGCGATCCGGTTTTGTTTGATGATCAAAACTTGTTCGGTTTGGCGCAGCGGCAAGCCAGCCGGATGGTCGCCAGTATATTGAAATTGTTTGGCCTTGATCGGGTTAAGCCCTATTACCCGACGCTTTGCCGTTGCCAGCAACATGTGCCGGTGTGTATTTCCTATCGCGCCCATCCCAATGGCTTGCGTCTACTTGTCGATCGCTCCGCAGTAAAGATGTTGGGCGAAGGCAAGTGTCCAAAGCATAAATGCAAAACCAAGAAACCCGGCGTGGAGTATCGCCGCCAATCGCGCAAGGTTCAGCTGGGAGTCGACGCCGAAACTCCGGAATTCGGGCATTGAGGTGAGCTCGAATCGGGTCGGTCGGCCAATCGCGGTAGCTAACCCCTAAAACCGTCCGGCGGGTTTGGGGTAAGGGGAGTTTGCTTGATCAGGGATTTGTGCAACAAAGCGGTCACGAACGACCGGTCCAGGAACGTATTCAACTCGTAGCATTGATTTTGGCCGGTGTCGCGGCGGTTTCGGAGGCTCTGATGGATTCACCGGCGGTGAAGCCTGAACGGGAAAGCCGATTGCGAGAATTCGAGAACATTAGGAGTAAGGCCATTCCTGGGATCAAGTCAAAGCGCATATAAAACACGGGTCATGGCGCACCGTCAAAGTTTACCGGGCGCGCCTTACCTGAAATTGTTGCGGTGCGAGAGTGGCGCGAGTCGCGGATTGCCGGACTTGGGGCAGGTATTCGTCGCCGCGCTTTCCGTAAAGCCTCTTGTTTAGTGAAAGCGGTAAACTGATTCAGTGGTTGGCGGTGTCGCAAAACCGATCCGATGGGGTAATGCCGAGATGATCGACTTGACGCCGGTTGCGTTTAAGCGGTCGCGGCAGCCGCTCAGTTTTGGAAACCGGTCGCAACCAGAGTACGGGGGATGCTCGAAAAGGGCGCGGGGATCATGCCCTCCGCTTCGTTACTGGTTCGGGATTAACTCGATACTCAATTGGCTGGCTTTGATGCAGTCGGCATAGGTTTCGTCGGCGTTGTCGGCATTCCTGGCCCGGTTTAGGCATACGGTTGATACCTTGAGATACTGCGCCGTGTCCGCGCGCGCTACCGGCCATTTGGCGTAATCCATGCAGGCGGTGAAGCGTCCGGCGTCCGGGATGGTCGGTATTTCGACGACACTGAGCGCATGCGGCGTGGGCACTTTGATGGCTTCCATGCGCATCGATGCTTGGCTGCAACGCATCGCGTCGGCCGCGTAACCGCGATGATCGTTCGGGTCGCGGCGGGCCACCGGGCCGGACGAGGCGCAAGCGGCCAGCAAGCCGGCGCAGAGAATGAATGCTGTGATGTTTGTCATGAGCTATCTCCCATATCAGAAGCCGTTGACAGTGCGAGCGGCCGATGGAATGCCGCGACGGCTCGGCTGAAGTGGTGGCGGGACATCCGCCGGGTTTGGCGTCTAGCGAAGAGCGCGTGGAAAGTACCTTTTAGTATAGCCCGGACCGGGCGCTTGGCTAGAGCAAAACCTTGGTTGACCATGTTCGAGATTAAGCGGCGCCCGCTTGGCATTCGAAGGCTGATCGTGGTTTGGTCCGACAGCCGCGACAAACGTTCATCGCCGGGATTCCGCCGCGCCGCTTTCCGGCTACACTAGCGGACTGATGGCGCTACGTTTGCCGCCTTGCAAACGAGTCGAGCGAATTATGATTCGGCCTGTTGATGATTGAATCTACCGCCGCGCTCCCTTCGGCTCCGCTCAGGGGGCGGCGGCTCCGCTCAGGGAACGCGCGCAGTCGTTCGCTTCGACTCCGTGTTGGGAGCGGCGGTCGTTCCCAGAGTGAAGTCGTCCTTCTCTGAACGGAGCCGTCGTTCCCAGAGAGAAGCCGTCCTTCTTTGAGCGGAGCCGTCGCTTCCTGAGCGGGCGGTCGTTCCCAGAGTGAGACCGTCGTTCCTTGGGCGGAGCTGTCACTCCCTGAGCGGGCGGTCATACCCTTAGTGAAGCCGTCCTTCTCTGAGCGGAGCTGTCGTTCCCTGAGCGGAGTCGAAGGGAACCTCTCAAAAGCTCAACCAAACGATAAACCTGAACCCCGGTAACGCCGGTAAACCAACAGCCCACACATAGACCTCACCATGCGCCGTTTCCGTATCGCATTTTCCTTCGCCGGCGAAAAGCGCCAATTCGTCGAACAGATGGCCGACTTATTGGCCGAACATTTCAGTAAAGCCGAGATTCTTTACGATCGTTATCACCGGGCCGAATTTTCCCGTAGCGATCTGGCATTTTATTTGCCGGATCTGTACGAGCAGGAAGCGGATTTGGTGGTCGCGGTGTTTTGCCCGGATTACGAAACCAAGGAATGGTGCGGCTTGGAATGGAACGCGATTTATGGCTTGCTGAAAGCCCGCAAAGTCGGCGAAGTCATGTTGACCCGCTTCAATAAAGTCGAAGGCAAGGGTTTGCGAGGTTTAGCCGGTTATACCGATCTCGACGACATCAGCCCCGCCGAAACCGCCGATTTGATTCTGGAGCGCTTGGCGCTGAACGCCGATAAGCCGGCGGATTATTACCTCAGCGGCCGGCACAAAACCAAGCCAATCAAGCTGCAAGCCGCGATTCCCAACAATCTGCCGCGCCTGCAATATTTCTTCGGTCGCGACGGCGAGCTGCAAAAAATCGCGGAGTCCCTGGCCGAAGACGCGCGCGGCTGGGGCGCGCTGATCGACGGGCCGGGCGGCATCGGCAAGACCGCGTTGGCGGTACGCGCGGCGGAATGCGTGCCGGCAGGCCGCTTCGAGCGCATCGTGTTTCTGTCGGCCAAGGAGCGGGAACTGACCGCCGACGGCCAACGCGCACTGGGCCATTTCGTGCTTCCAGGCTATCTGGAAATGCTGAACGCGATCGCCCGAGAAGTTGCGCAGCCCCAATTGACCAAACTGGCCGATCTGGAACGCACCGAGGCGGTGTTGCGCGTGTTGCGGGGCGTAAACGTGTTGCTGGTGTTGGACAATCTGGAAACCTTGCCGGAAACCGACCGGGACCAATTGTTTACCTTCTTGAACCGCCTGCCGCGCAGTTGCAGCGCCTTGGTCACCAGCCGGCGCCGCGCCGATGCCAGCGCGGTAACGGTGCGTTTGGATAAACTGGATTGGCCGGCCGCCGAACAACTGTTGGCGGAAATGGCCCGCGACAACCGCTTGTTGAATGAAACCGGCGGCGCGGAACGGCGCAGCCTGTACGACGAGACCGGCGGCAATCCCTTGTTGATGCGTTGGCTGGCCGGCCAACTGGGCATGGGCCGCTGCAAAACTGTGGCGGCGGCGCTGGCGTTTTTACGCGCCGCGCCGGCCAATAACAACCCGTTGGAATTCGTGTTCGGCGACTTGCTGGACAGCTTTTCCGAAGCCGAAACCCAAGTGCTGGCGGCGCTGGCGCATTTCACGCTGCCGACGACGCTCAAACTCATTGCCGAATTGGCCGAGATTAACGAGCTGGCCGCCGAACATGCCCTTGGCGGACTCGCGGCCCGCGCGCTGGTAGTACCGGACACCGAAGAGCGCCGTTTTGTGTTGGTGCCCTTGGTCGCCGATTTTTGCGCCGCCGCCGGCCGGAAACAGTCGCGGCCGCCGGCGGCCGGCTGGAGCAGCGCGCCTATGCTCTGATCGTCGAAAACGGTTATCAAAGCTATGATCGTTTTGCGGTACTTGATATGGAGTGGCCTAGCTTGGCATCGGCCTTGCCGATTTTGCTGGCAGGTTCCAATGAGCGCTTGCAAACGGTTTGCAATGCATTACGAGATTTTTGGATTTCACCGGCCGCTGGGACGAATGGCTCGCATTGGAGACCGATGCCGAAGCCAAGGCATTAGCGGCAGCCGATGATTGGAGAGCCGGTTGGCGCGCTAACTACGCTGGTTGGGTGTATATGTTACGCGGTGAAGCGGAGCTCGTGTTGGTGTGCGCCGAGCGGGCCGAACGACATTGGTCGGCGGCGGAACATTCGGGGTTAACGGTCACCCGCGAAAAATCGGTTGCGGCGCGTTTGCGAGGATTGGCGTTTAAAATTCAGGGCCAATACGAGTCGGCGATAGCCGCGTATCGAACGGCTCTTGACCTGGATAGAAGCTTGGCGCCCGAAAGCGTGGATGTTGCGATTTGCTTAAACAGTCTAGCAAACGCGGAAATATCATACGGCGATTTGGACGCCGCCGAGCGCGACTACCGCGAGGCCTTGCTCATCGCGAAAAACATACCTAATCCGGAAGGCATCGCGACCTATACCGGCAATCTGGCTGCATTAGCGCTTGACCGGAACGACTGGCCGACCGCCGAATCCTTGGCCCGCGAAGCCTTGAGCTTATCCGAAGCCCTAGGCCGCCGAGAGTTGATAGCAGCAAATTCTCGGCGTACTGCCCATGCCCTAGTTCGGCAGGGCAAGGGTGAGGAAGCCTTGCCGTATGCCGAAAAGGCGGTGGAAATTTATACCCCGCTCGGTTCCAAGGACCTTAAACATGCGCTGGAAACTCTGGCCGAATGCCGCCAGCCCGCCGGCGAAGGCTGATTGCTCCGCTTCGCCAGCGGCGCCCAGGCTTTCGACCGGAACCTTCCGCCTCCAAGCCTCGGCCGTGTCGTTCGAAACCGCAGGCTTCAACAATCGAACCCCGGCGTTGATATTCCAAAACGCAACTGTCGGTGAATTAAGTACAGCCTTCCATCCCGAACACTCAAGCGCATCGGATGAATCAGCGGCATTGTCCGATTAACACCGGGCCGTTTCTGTTGAACAGCGAAGTCTCTCCGATTAACACTGGGCCGTCTCTGTTGAACATCGGCAGTCCTCCGAATGACATCGGACGGTCTCCGCCGAACACCGGGACTTGCTCGTCCAACACGCAAGCTTCTCCGGCAAACAGCGGCCCGGCTCCAATCGACACGCAACGGTGCTATTTCATCGTAAACGCGTGACTGTTCATCGCAAATGCGCCGGTGTTTATCGTAGAACGTTGCCTGTCGCGCGATGAGGCTTGGGTATTTATCGAGAAAGGCCGAGTGTTCATCCAGGACGCGCGCGCGTTGATCGGGCGAGGTTGCGTGTTCAACACAGACTCTTCGCTGTGCGGAACGGAACGCTCGCTGTCGAACATGGGCTGTTGCGGGTTCGGCACGGCATGCCGAGTGATGTTTCCGCGCCGGCCGGCATCGGCGCTCACGCGTCGCGTTGGTCAACGCAAGGCGGCGATCCGATTCGATCGGGTTCTCGCCCGTAACCTTGCTATGAAAGTCGCCGGACACGGTCGCCCAATTCGGTGTCGGAGCACTGTCAATCGCGACTAAAGCCGTTCCCACGCCATGGACTTTCATTTGCCGGGGCGACGCGGCGGTTTCATCAGCGTTAGTTGGAAGGCCGCGCGAGCGGTTGTGCTTTTGCTCGATCGGTCTGTTCGTTCGTCGTGGCGGTGACGGCGGTCAGGTTCCGATGTCCCGCGCGAGCGCGGCATTCCGGCGGTTTATTCGACCAGCGGCAAAATTAAATAATCGGTCCATTTGCGTTCGCCGGCGGCTTGATCCTCGCTGGGCAGCAGGGTTTCGTTCCAGCCGCCGCCGACGGCTTTGACCAACTGCACCGAAGCGGACAAGCGCTGGCCCAGTAGTTGTACCGCGGTTTGTTGGTTGGACAACGCGGCGGTTTGGGCGGTCATGACGTTCAAATAGCTGACCGTGCCGGCTTGGTATTGATTGTTGGTCAGGGCCAGCGCGTGTTTGGCGGCGGCGACCGCCTTGTCCTGGACTTGGGTTTCTTCGTCCAAAATCCTTAACGCGGCCAGATTGTCCTCGACTTCTTGAAAGCCGGTCAGCACTGTTTGCCGATAGCCGGCGACGCTGGCGTCGTAGGCATCGATCGCTTGTTTGTATTGCGCATTCTTGGCGCCGCCGTCGAACAAGGTCAGGGCCAACCCGGCCGGACCCAGCGCCCAATAGCGGCGGGCCATCGTGAACAGATTGTCGGCGGTCGGGGATTGAAAGCCGTTGGTGGTGGCCAGATTCAAGGTTGGATAATAGGCCGCCTTGGCGACGCCGATCTGGGCGTTGGCGGCGGCGATTTTGCGTTCGGCGGCGGCGATGTCCGGGCGGCGCTCCAGCAATTCCGAGGGCAGGCTGACCGGAATGCCCGGCGGTTGCAAATTTAGCGGTGCCGGCGCTAGCGCCAGTTCCGCCGGAGTTTTGCCGATTAATACTGCGATCGCGTGTTCCAGCTTGGCGCGCTGCACGCCCAGATCGATGGATTGGGCGCGGGCGGTTTCCAGTTGGGTTTCGGCCTGGACGACGTCGGCTTTGGCGACGACGCCGACCGCGTAACGGTTTTGGGTGATTTCCAGGGTTTTGCTGTAGGCGGCGACGGTTTCGTCGAGCAGGGCTTTCTGGGCATCCAGCGTCCGCAATTGAAAGTAATTGTCGGCCAAGCTGGCTTGGCTGGACAAAATCAGCGCGTGCAAGGTGGCCGCGCTGGCCTGGGCGTTGCCGGTATTGGCTTCGATCTGGCGCCGCACCGTGCCCCACAAATCCGGTTCCCAGGCCACGCCGACCGCTTGGCCGAACAAGTTGCGCACGCCGGACACCGCGACGCTTTGGCCGGTAGCGGCCTTGAAGCGGTTGAAAGTGCCGGTCAACGTGGCGATCGGCAGCAGCGAGGATTGCGCCGATTGCACTAAATGCTGGGCCTGCCGGTATTGGGCTTCGGCCTGCACGATGGATTGGTTGGCGCCGAGCACTTGTTCTTCCAGTCCGTTCAGTATCGGATCGTTGAAGATCTCCCACCATTTGCCGGGCAAGGCGGTGTCGCGCGGTTGAGCGGGTTTCCAGCCTTGGGCTTCCTTGAACTCGTTGGAAATGTTGGCTTGTGGGCGGACGTAGTCGGGGCCGACCGTGCAGGCGGTTAAAGGCAGCGTAAACAGCAAAACGGAATGCGCGAGTCTGGGGTTACGAAACATGACGGTGGAGATTCGGTAAAAGTCGGAAGAATGGGCGGAATCGGGCGCTGAGCGGTTGATCGGGCGGTGGTTCAAGCAAGGTCAGTTTATCGTGTTTTAGTCTGCCGCGAAGCGGGCGGGGCCGCGCCTTCATCGACGATCTGATCTCGGGATGGGCCGGCATGGGTTTACAGGCGCTAGCGCTGGCAAGTGGCCGATGCGGCGCCGACTTCATTGACCCGGCTTTAGGCGCATCGTTCCCGTTGGTGTTGATAAAGCAAGCCGCGTGCCGGTTTATCGTGACAGAGGTTCCGGGTCGGCACTTAGCGCGCCGGCGTTTGGCGCGACGGCGAATTCTACTTTGTCGGATTAGAAGAAAGACCGTCATACCCGCCGGGAAGCGGGTATCCAGTGCCATGGGTGGCGAGCTTCGATCCATCCATGGGGTCTGGATTTCGGCAATCCCTGCCGAAATGACGAGCACTACCGAGAATCCGACAAGCTAGAACTAAGCACTTGATCGATATGGCTGGCCGGTACGCGCGGCGCGGTTTGCGGGGTGCCGTACTCGGATGCACGGTGCTTGTTGGTGTTTCTTCAGCAAAGTCTGGTGTCGGCCTGTTGGTGTGCAAGCAGTGAGTGACGATGCGATCGCGGCCGTCGGCGGCGCAATGTGCTCACGGATTCAAATCGCCAAGTACCAATAGGCGATCAGCGCGGCGCCGCCGACGCCGACGATTTTGCACTTATCCACCGGGCTTTGTTGTCCCCAAAAATACAGGAGGCTGGACTTTTTGCGAGAAACATACAGTAGCATGGCCTTAGATGCGCTTCGGTACCAAGCCGGGATCTTGCGGCCGAGCAAATACAGCGCCATTAACGCGAAGCTGACCAGAATGTAAAAGACGATGACCTGGGTTTCGTGGGTGTCGGTGTGAAAAGCGTGTTCTATGACGTGATCCAGACCCATTTCCAGGTATTCGAACAGCAGATGGGCGACGTGCAATACCACTTCGAGCAGATGGTGGAACAAACCGACCAGTAAGCCCCACACTAGATCTGGGGCCGTCAACACGGTCGACAAACCGGCCGCGCCGATCAGATTGACCGCGATGCGCCGCCGATTGTGGCGTTCTATGTGCTGCCGCAGCAATTCGCTGTCGGCGTCGCTCAGGTTGATGAAGCGGGCGCCGATCGTGAACGGATAGCGGTCGTCTTCGTAAGGGTTGCTGGGCTTGCAATAGGCCACTTCGCCGCAGACGTTGATCGTCGTTAGGCTGGACAGCAGCAAGATTCTCAGCATTAAACGGTCGCCGGCCAGTAGCGCGTCGTCCGCGGTGAAGGCGATCCCGCCGGTGCTGAGGTTGGCTTGCAAGGTATCGTTTTCGACGCTTTCCGAAACCGGCAAGCTTGTCGCCGGGTTTGGGTCGGTATCGAGCAGATCGTCGAAGTCGGGCGGGTTTTGCGGTCGGCCGCCGGGTATTTTTCGGTAAAACAAGTTGACCGATTCGTAGATGCGCAACGCGGTCCTGCGGTTGATTTTATTCTGGTTGTCCGTGTTTGCGCTCATGGAATTTCTCGGTGGAGGTTGCCTGCTACAGCATAGCGAAACGCGCCGAATTGACAAATTCTTCCCGATCCGGTGCTGGTCGAGAGCGGGTGGGAGGCGGGCGTAAAGCCGTCAGCGCAAAACCGGCCGCTCTCCGGTAAAATCGGCGGGTTTTCCATTACCGAAATCTTTATGTCCGATTCCGCATACTTTAATCAGGATTGCCGCCTCTGCCCGCGTTTGGCCGCTTTTCTCGACGACGTCAAATGTCAACATCCCGATTACCACGCGCGGCCGGTGGCGCCGTTCGGCGATCCGCAAGCGCGTTTGCTGGTGGTGGGGCTGGCGCCGGGCATGCACGGCGCCAATGCCAGCGGCAGGCCGTTTACCGGCGATTATGCCGGCTTGCTGCTGTACCGGGCCTTGCACGATTTCGGTTTCAGCAACCAAGCGGAGTCGGCAAACTTGACGGACGGCTTGGTGTTGACGAACTGTCGGATCACCAATGCAGTCAAGTGTTTACCGCCGCAAAACAAGCCGACCGGCGACGAAATCAAACAATGCAATCCGTACCTGGCCGAGGAAGTGAAAACGCTGCCGGCGCATTCGGTGATATTGGCGCTGGGCAATATCGCTCATCAGGCGGTTTTGCGCGCTTACGGCTTGAAGGCCAATACCGTCAAATTCGCGCATCACGTGTGTTTTGAGCTGCCGGACGGGAATACCTTGGTCAGCTCTTACCATTGCAGCCGTTACAACGTGCAAACCAATCGCTTGAGCGTGGCGATGTTCGCCGAGATCTTTCAAACCGTCAAACGCTTGTTAGCCGAAGCGCCGTGACCGAGAGCGCCGACCTGTCCGGTTTCGACGTTAAGGCCTTCTTAAAGACCTTGACGCAACGGCCGGGCATTTATCGCATGCTCGACGCCAATGCCGAGATCATTTACATCGGCAAGGCCAAGAACCTGAAAAACCGGGTGTCGAGCTATTTTCGCGGCAACGCGGTGTCGCCCAAGCAACAGGCGATGGTTGCCAGGATCGCCGCGATCGAAGTCACCGTGACGCATACCGAGGGTGAGGCCTTGTTGCTGGAAAGCCAGCTGATCAAGCGCCACAAGCCGCGCTACAACATCAGTCTGCGCGACGATAAATCCTATCCCTATGTGTTTATCTCCAGTTTTCACGACTTCCCACAACTGAGCTTTCATCGCGGTGCCAAGAAGCGGCGCGGCCGCTATTTCGGTCCTTACCCTAGCGCCAGCGCGGTTAAGGAAACATTGAAGTTGTTGCAAAAGATTTTTCCGGTACGGCAGTGCGAGGACGCGTATTACAACGCCAGGTCACGGCCGTGTTTGCAGTATCAGATCGAACGTTGTACCGCGCCGTGCGTGGGCTTGGTCGGCAAGGAGGCCTATGCCGCCGACGTTGAAAACACGATTTTGTTCTTGGAAGGCAAGGGCGGTTTATTAATCGACAATCTGGTCGCCAAGATGGAGGCGGCATCGGCCGAGTTGGAATTCGAAGCCGCGGCGTTTTATCGCGATCAGATTGGGCGCTTGCGCGCGGTGTTGGAAAAACAATGCGTCGAAGGCGAGAAGGGGGACGTGGACATCGTGGCCTGCGCCGCCAAGGCCGGCGCGGCCTGCGTGCAGGTGTTCTTCATCCGTGCCGGCCAGAATTTGGGCAATCGCCAATTCTTCCCGAAAATTAGCGACGACGACGGGCCCGCGGAGATTTTGCAAGCCTTCATCGCTCAGTTTTATCTGGAGAAGACCGTGCCGGCGGAATTGATTGTTAGCCATCAGCCGCCGGAAGCCGAACTGCTGGCCGAGGTACTTGGCGAACAGGCTAAGCGCGCGGTGGCGATTTCGGCGAGCGTGCGCGGCGAGCGTGCCAAATGGCTGCAAATGGCGACGACTAACGCCGAATCGGCGTTGAACGTGAAACTGGCCGATCAACAAGGTCTGTTCGGCCGGTTTTTGAGTTTGCAACAGGAATTGCATTGCCCGGAAACCCCGTCCAGGCTGGAGTGCTTCGACATCAGTCATACCTTGGGCGAGCAGACCGTGGCGTCCTGCGTGGTGTTCGATCGCAACGGACCGGTCAAATCCGATTACCGCCGCTTCAATATCGAAGGCGTGACCGGCGGCGACGATTACGCGGCGATTCATCAAGCGGTGTTCCGGCGCTTTAAGCGCCAAAAGCAGGGCGAACATCCGGCGCCGGACATTTTATTCATCGACGGCGGCAAGGGGCAGGTCGGCGAGGCGGAAAAGGCTTTGGCCGAATTGCAGATAAACAATGTTATGATAGTTGGGGTAGCCAAAGGTCCGGATCGGAAAGCCGGCATGGAAAAAATCATTCTGGCGGGTCGTGATCAGCCGCTGGATGTCACGCCGGGCGCGGCGGCTTTGTTGTTGATACAACAGATTCGCGACGAGGCGCACCGGTTTGCCATCACCGGCCACCGGCAACGCCGGGGCAAAGCCAGAAACCGCTCGACGCTGGAGGATATTGCCGGTCTGGGGCCCAAGCGCCGCCAGAGTTTATTGAAACAATTCGGCGGCTTGCAGGGCGTGGTCAAGGCCAGCGTCGATGCGTTAACCAGCATAGAAGGCATTAGTCGGCACTTAGCACAGCGGATTTACGATACATTTCATCAACAAGATGACCATTAGATTCACGATACCGACTTATTTGACCTTGTTGCGGATCGCTTTGATTCCGCTGTTGGCGATCGTGTTTTATCTGCCGTGGGACTATTCCAAACTGGCGTGTACGTCAATCTTTCTGGTCGCCGGTCTGACCGATTGGCTGGATGGCTATCTGGCTAGGAAAATGGATATGCAGACCGCGTTCGGTGCCTTTTTGGACCCGGTCGCCGATAAACTGATGGTCGCATTCGTGTTGGTGTTGTTGGTACAGGCGGAGGCCAATCCGTATTTGGCGATACCTGCGGCGGTCATCATCGGCCGCGAGATCGCGATCGCTTCGCTCAGGGAATGGATGGCCGAAATCGGCCAGCGCGCCAAGGTCAAGGTGTCGCAACTCGGAAAATGGAAAACCACCGCGCAAATGGCCGCCATCAGTTTGCTGTTGTATCGCGACGACTTGTTCGGTCTGCCGATCAATAGCATGGGTTATTGGTTGCTATACTTGTCAGCCGTGTTGACATTGTGGTCGATGGTTAATTATCTGGTCGCGGCTTTCTCAACCATTAAAGAATAATGATAAACGCGGTCCCGCGACCGCGTACACCAGAGGGTAAACGGCAGGTAAAGCTGTATATAAATAAAGCATGGAACAAGAACAAGAAGAATTAGAACAAACTCCCCAAAAGCACAACGTTACGCAGGAAGAAGTATTACAAGCGGCGTTGAAATTGTTTGCCAAGAACGGGTATTTCAATACGTCGCTGACCGACTTGAAGGATGCGCTCGGCTTGAAAACCAATACCGGTATCAATCAGCATTTCAAGACCAAGCAAGCTATCGCTCAAGCCTTGCACGAGCAAATCTTCGACAGCTTGAGCATTTCGGTGGACGACATCCGTCGGCGCAACCGCAAGGCCGCCGAACAATTGCGCGAGGTCGTCGATCTGTTGTTTAAACTGACCGACGATGCGCCGGAGATCGTCCAATTCCTGTTGTTCGTCAAGAGCGAGGAGTTTTTGGCCGAGCCCAAGCCGCTGCTGGATACCGCCGCGTTCAACAAGATCAAGCGTATCTTTCAAAACGGCGTGCGCGACGGCGAAATCCGCGCCATCGATCCTTTATTGGCCTACACTTATTTCTTCGGCATCATCAACCAAATGCTGGCCATGGTGCTGAACGGCAGTCTGCCCAAATCGGCCGAGAGTTATCTGGCGCAAGCCTGGATAACCGCGTGGGGCGCTATCGTCAAAAAATAATTTTGGTGCTATCGGCCGCGATTAGGCGGCGGAACAGGAGTCAGTGTATATGCTAAAAAACGTCAAAATCGGCATGATTGGTTTGGGTTATGTGGGATTGCCGCTGGCTGTGGAGTTTGGCCATAAATACCCGACCGTCGGTTTCGATATCAATCGCAACCGGGTCGAGGAACTGAGGTCCGGCCACGATCACACGCTGGAAGTTAGTGAAGAGGAACTGGCGCAAGCCATTCATTTGAGTTATACCGCCGATTTGTCGGACATCGCCGACTGCAATTTTTACATCGTCACGGTGCCGACGCCGATCAACGAACATAAGCAGCCCGATTTCACGCCGCTGCAAAAAGCCAGCGAAACATTGGGCAAAGTGATCAAGTCCGGCGACATCGTCATCTACGAATCCACCGTCTATCCCGGCGCGACCGAGGAAGTTTGCGTGCCGATTCTTGAGCGCGGTTCCGGTTTGACATTCAATAAGGATTTTTTTGTCGGCTACAGTCCCGAACGGATCAACCCCGGCGACAAGCAGCACCGGGTTACCAATATCCTGAAAGTGACTTCCGGTTCGACGCCGGAAGTCGCCGAAAAAGTCGATCAACTCTATAAAAGCATCATTACCGCCGGCACCCACAAAGCCAGCTGTATCAAGGTGGCCGAGGCGGCGAAAGTCATCGAGAACACCCAGCGCGACGTCAACATCGCGTTGATCAACGAGTTGGCGCTGATTTTCAACCGTTTAGGCATCGACACCGAGGAAGTTCTGATCGCGGCCGGCACCAAATGGAATTTTCTGCCGTTCCGGCCCGGCTTGGTCGGCGGGCATTGCATCGGAGTCGATCCTTATTATCTGACCCATAAGGCGCAGGCGATCGGTTACAACCCGGAAGTGATTCTGTCCGGTCGGCGCATCAACGACGGCATGGGCGTTTACGTGGTGTCGCAACTGGTTAAGCTGATGCTGAAAAAACGTTTCCACGTGCAGCAAGCCAATGTGTTGATACTCGGCTTGACTTTCAAGGAAAACTGCCCGGACATCCGCAACACCCGCGTCGTTGACATCGTCGCCGAACTGGACACCTACGGCGTCAACGTCGATATCTATGATCCATGGGTGAACCCCGACGAAGCCGTCCACGAATACGGCATTCGGCCAATAGCCCAGCCGGAAGCCGGCAAATACGAAGCCATCATCCTGGCGGTGGCCCACGACGAATTCAGAAACATGGCTATCGCCGACATCCGGGCCTTGGGCAAGCCGGACGCGGTGGTTTACGATTTGAAATATCTGTTCCCGGCCGATCAGACCGACGCGAGACTGTAAGCGATGAAAATCATGGTGACCGGCACCGCCGGGTTTATCGGTAACCATTTGGCGTTGCGATTGTTGGAGCGCGGCGACGAAGTCATCGGCGTAGACAATCTCAACGACTATTACGACGTCAATCTGAAAATCAACCGATTGGCGCGTTTGCAGGCATTTCCGGGATTTACCGATGTGCGCTTGGATATTGCCGACCGTGGCGGTATGGGGGCATTGTTCAAACAGCATCGGCCGCAAAAAGTGGTCAATCTGGCCGCGCAAGCCGGCGTTCGCTACTCGATCGAAAATCCCTACGCGTATATCGACAGCAATATCGTCGGTTTCATCAACATCCTGGAAGGCTGCCGTCATCATGGCGTCGAGCATTTGGTCTATGCCTCCAGCAGTTCGGTGTACGGCGCCAACGAAGCCATGCCGTTTTCGGTACACGACAACGTGGATCATCCGCTTAGCTTGTACGCTGCTTCCAAGAAGGCTAACGAGTTGATGGCGCACACCTACAGCAATCTCTACAACCTGCCGACTACCGGACTGCGCTTTTTTACCGTCTACGGCCCGTGGGGCCGTCCGGACATGGCCTTGTTTTTGTTTACCAAGGCGATTTTAGCTGGGGAAAAAATCGACGTGTTCAACTACGGCAAGCACCGCCGCGATTTTACCTATATCGACGACATCGTCGAAGGCGTGATTCGGACGTTGGATCATACCGCCGAGCCCAATCCGGACTGGAGCGGCGCCAAACCCGATCCCGGCACCAGTCGCGCGCCGTGGAGGGTCTACAATATCGGCAACCAAAGCCCGGTGGAATTGATGGCCTACATCGAAACCCTGGAGCGTTTCCTCGGTAAAACCGCCGAGAAAAACCTGTTGCCGCTGCAACCCGGCGACGTACCGGATACCTATGCGGATGTCGAAGCCTTGGTCGATGATGTTGGCTATAAGCCCAGTACCACGATACAAGAGGGCATAGAGCGTTTCGTGACCTGGTATCGCGAGTATTACCGGGTTTAAGTCTGTTATCGGCGATTGCTAAATTTGCCAGGAGCGGCTTCTGCCGCCAATGGCGTCCCGCTCGGTGCGATGGCTTTAGCACTGAGGCTTTCATCGCACATTCAACAACTCCGATTGCCGAAATTAGTGATTCAGCCGGTTAACGCTGAATCGTTGGCCCGTTCCTTCGACTCCGCTCAGGGAGCGGGTGGATGGTCCTTTTGCTCCGCTTAGGGAACAGGTACACGGTACATTTGCTTTGTTCAGGGAGCGGGTGGGCGGTACTTTTGCTTTGTTCAGGGAGCGGGTGGGCGGTACTTTTGCTTTGTTCAGGGAACGGGTGGGCGGTACTTTTGCTTTGCTCAGGGAACGGGTGGGCGGTACTTTTGCTTTGCTCAGGGAGCGGGAGGGCGGTACTTTGCTCCGTTCAGGGAACGGGTGAGTGCTACTCTTGCTCCGCTTAGGGAAGGTGCTGGACGATGGGTTGGTTCCGCTCAGCGAACCTGTTTGAGGCTTTTCGGCTCCGCTCCCGAGGCGTGCAGGGCGTTCCCTGAGCGGAGCCGAAGGGAACGTTTTCCGGCGGAGGAATCCATTTAAACCGCATCGTTCCGGAAAAATCAGCAACATCGTCCGTTTCCTCCCCATCTTGCTTAGCCCTTCCAAAATAAGCCCGGCAAGAAGAATTCCGCCACTACCAGAGGTTGCTGATGGATCGCGTAGACGGTGCGGCGCCCCCAAACCGGCTCGCGCAATTCTACGGCCTCGGCTAAGGCCGGCGACCAGTTCGACGCGGGCGCGCGGCTGAATTGGCGTTGCCGCCGCTCCAGATCCGGATAGGCAAAAATCACTTCTCCCAGAGGCCGGTTACCCAAGTGGGACAGATTGCGATGCGCAATTTCTATGGTGCGTTCCGGCAAAATCGTCCGCGCCAATACCAACGGTCGGCCGGCGGCATGCAGCATCACCTCTCTGACCAATTGATAACGTGCGGTCGGCAGACCGAGCAAACGGCATTCGTCAATGAAGGCCGGCCGCCAGCGGTTGAACAACACCGAAACCCCAAAATCCTGCCCGTAAATCCCGCGCAGACGTTTGGTCAACGAGTCGGTTTCGTCGAGCCAGGACTGCAAATCGATAGGGAGACGGTGTTGATCGGCGGATTTCCGCGCTAGCCACAGCGGTGCTTTGACGAACAAACGACTGTTATTGGCCAACGGTGGCCTCTTGAACTAATGCGATGTGGGCAATCATGCGGATGGAAAGTGCGACGGTGGTCGAAAAGCGTATTTTAACACCGCCGACGCGGCGTTCTCGGTTGAATCCGGAATGATAGGTTCTTCATGTGTCATATGCCTCGGTGCTGTGGCATATGACACAGTTTTGAACTGGCCGACCTTGCCGCTGGCCGAAGATTCGTGGCGTTTAACGGCGGCCCGCGAATTGCTTACCCTCTAGTCCAGTCCCGTTTGCGGTCAATTCCAAGTTCAGATTATGAGCAGCATAGCGGTCGATGTCGGCGATTTGTTTCGCGATCATCGGCAATCCTTGATTCACTCTATCTTCACGATCGTCGGTTGCCCGCAGACCGCTGAGGACTTGGCGCAGGAAGCGTATTTGAAGCTGCTCCAGACCGCGCAATCCCAGGATATTCATTTTCCCAGGCCGTTTTTGTACCAGATCGGCCGTAATCTGGCCTTGGACCATCTGCGCAAGCAGCAGGTGCGCCAAGCCGGCGTCGAGCGCGATGACGATGGCGAGGACGACCTGCTGGCGCGATTGCCGGCCGGCGCGCCAACGCCGGACCGGCAAGTCGAAGACCAGCAACAGGTCGCGTTATTGATGAAAGCGCTGGAGGGCCTGTCGGAACAGCGCCGGCAAATTCTGGTGATGCACAAGTTCCACCACTGGCCCTACGAACGCATTGCCCGGCATTTCGGTATTTCCCGCAGCGCGGTCGAGAAAAACGTCCAGGTTGCGTTAGCGCATTTGTTGGCCGCGCAAATGAACGGTACCGACTGAGCCGTGCATGCATGCCGACCCGCTAAGCTGATACTATCCGTCGTCACTTCCGCCCAATCGTCGATGTCCACCGCAACCGATTCTTCATTTCCACCCGAGCTGTCCGCCCTTGACCGCGAGGCCTTGGCCTGGCTGAGCCGCCTGAGCGGCGAACCGGCCGACGCCAGCGCGCGTTGGGAGTTCGCCGATTGGTTGCAGCTATCGCCGGAACACCGGCAGGCTTACGAACGCGCCGAAGCGCTGTGGCACTCGTCGGCCTTGACCGTCGCGCTAGGGCAGTACGCGGCGATTCCGTTGCCGATGCCGGTCAAGCGCTTTACGGCCGGTTGGGCGGCCGCGGCCGGTGTGATGCTGACCTGCGGCTGGCTGGCGTTCGCCGCCGGCTGGATAGACGTACTGCGCGCGGATGTTGCGACCGCGGCCGGCAAACAGCGCCGGGAAATACTCGCCGACGGTTCCGCGCTGATTTTAAATACCGACAGCGCGGTAAAGCTTGACTACGCCGACGGCCGGCGCGGCGTGACTTTGTTGAAAGGGGAAGCGTATTTCGAAGTACAACCGGACAAAGCCCGGCCTTTCCTGGTGCGCGCCGCGCAAGGCTCGGTCAGCGTGGTCGGAACCCGTTTCAACGTGCGCGACGGCGCGACCACGTCGGTCGACGTCGAAAGCGGTGTGGTCGTTTGCAGCACCGAACGCGGCGAAAGCCGGACCGTACGGGCCGGTCAGCACAGCGACATTTCGGCGGCCGGCGTATCGGAACCGGCGGCCAGCGATGCGGAGCAACGCTTTGCCTGGCTGAAGGGGCGCTTGATTTTCAAGGATAAATCGCTCGCCGATGTCATCGCCGAACTGGACCGCTACCATCCTGGTGCCATCGTCGTCGCCGACGCCGACCTCGGGCAAATCCGGATCACCGGCAACTACAAATTACAGGACACCGCCGCGCTGGTCCGCACGCTGGCCGACATCGCAGGCGCCAAAGTCTACGGTTTGGACGGGTACCTGACGGTGTTAAAACGCTAAGGCATAGGCCGTCCCGCCAAAAATCGTATTTGCCCGGAGCACGCGTCTTCGCATGGTCATTCGGCTCGGTCCTCGGCATTTGGGCTTCTCCCGACCGAGCCGAACTGTGCCTTCGGCAAAAGCGGCAAAAATATTTTATCTGGCAAGTGTGTGATCCGCTTTCCGGTACGTCTCGGTAACCATGCGCCGAATTGGCGCCGTCTACGTTACCAACGATACCGGAGAGATCATGATCGAAAAGTCCACTGAAATCCGCCATTCTCAAGGTTCGCGCGGCTTGAGCGCGGCCATCGCGCTGACCCTCGGCGGCATGTTGACGCTATCGCCGTTCCAATTCGGGCATACCGAACCGGCCAGCCAAACCGACGCCGTCCGCCATTTCCAGATCCCCGCGCAAGCGCTGGAAGACGCGCTGAACGCATTCATCGAGGCCAGCGACTGGCAAGTGGGTTTTCCGGCAGGTTTGGCGAAAAACGCGCGCTCCAATGTAGTCAATGGCGACTACTCGCCGCAACAGGCGTTGGAGATATTGTTGAGAGGGACTGGACTGAGCTATCGCTTAACCGGCCGAAATAGCGTGACCTTACAAACAGCGCCAAGCTCACGCTCCACGGATTTAACGACCATGTCCGCCGTGATGGTGTCCGGCAAAAGACAATACGACGCCACCGACCCATTCAACAAGGATTACTCGGTACCCAACACCTCATTCGCGACCAAAACCGACACGCCGATCATGGAGACGCCGCTCAACGTCCAGGTGATTCCGAAAGCGGTGTTGGAAGATAATCAAGCGATAAAAATCGATCAGGCCGTCAAATACGTTAGCGGCGTGACCACCGGTCAGGCGGCGGGCGGTTTGACGGATCAAGTGACCATACGCGGCTTCTATAACTACAACTTGTTTCGCAACGGCTTTCGTATCGACGCATCCGGCCCGGAAGGCACGCGAAACATGGCGAACGTGCAAAGTCTGGAAGTACTGAAAGGCCCCGCCGCGATGTTGTACGGCCGCGTCGAGCCCGGCGGCATGCTCAATATCGTCACGAAAAAACCGCTGGATACCGCGTATTACGCGTTCCAGCAGCAATTCGGTTCGTTTGATTTGTTCCGCTCCAGCCTCGACGCCACCGGACCGGTGACCGACAATAAAGATTTGCTGTACCGAATGAACCTCGCCTTCGAAAAAAGCGGTTCGTTTCGGGAAAACGTCGATTACGACAAACTGTTCGTTGCACCGGTACTGCAATGGAATATCAGTCCCGCCACCACCGCGCTGTTAGAGCTGGAGTACCGTAAGGAAAACAATGTGTACGATCTGCACGCCCGACCGTTAATTATCGACGGCACCAGGGCGGATGGCTCCTGGATCAATCCGCGTTTGGCGGACATTCCGCGCGAACGGAATTTGATGGAGGACAACCGCAACCATGTCGAAGACAAGCTGATCGGCTTGAATCTTACTCATAAATTTAACGACGATTGGGTATTGACGGAGCAGTTGAATATCCAGTTGTTGGATCGAGACCGCGTGGTGATGTTACCCGGCACGCTGCAAGCCGACCAGCGCACGCTGAACAGACGCTTACTCACCAGCGACTTTTTCACAAACGACAGCTATTTCACGACCACCAATTTGACCGGCCATTTCGATACCGGATTTCTAAAACACACCTTGTTGATTGGCGGCGATTATTATTTGCAAGACATCAATTCCGTCGGTTACAGCAGCACGGCCGCGAGCACCATCGACATTTACAACCCCGTCCATACCGGCAATCCGCCCATCGACCCAACGACGCGCGCCAGCCAGTCGTTTCATACCCAAACCGACTTTTACGGGATTTATCTGCAAGATCAAATCAAACTGCCTTATAACGTCCACGTCATGGGCGGATTCCGCTATCAGAATGTGGAGCAGTATGACGTGCTCGCCGGAACCGTCGGCCAGAAAGCCGATGCGGTGACGCCGCAGGTGGGGGTTCTTTGGCAACCTATTAACTGGCTGAGCCTCTATGGAAACTACGTCGAAAACTTTGGCGTCACCAATGGCAATTTAACCAGCGATAAATCGTTTTTGCCGCCGGAAACCGCGGAACAGTGGGAGGTCGGCTTTAAAACCGCATTTTTCGAAGATCGGTTGACGAGTACGGTCGCCTATTATCAATTGACCAAGCGGAACATCGCGACCACTGATTTGCTCAATCCGAGCTTCGCGGTTGCGACTGGCGAAGCGCAAAGCCGAGGCGTTGAGGTGGATGTTAAAGGCGAAATTTTGCCGGGATGGAACGCTATCGCCACTTATGCATACACCGAAACCGAAGTTCTTAAAGAAAACAACCCGAATAACATCAGAGTTGGCGGCGGTTTTCGCGGCATTCCCAAACACACTTCCACGCTGTGGACGACATACGATTTCCAGCAGGAGTCTCTGCGCGGATTCAAGGTTGGGGCAGGTTTGGAGTTGGTCAGCGACAAGAAAGCCACTTTCGACAATCACGACTTTAGTTTTGCCGGTTACGGCGTCATCGATCTATTGGCGGCCTACACGCGGACGGTGGCGAAAACCAATGTCACGTTACAGCTCAACGTGACCAATTTGCTGGATAAGGAGTATGTCCACGACTGATTTGCGATGCCTTTTCAAACCCGTGCAACCTGGGGCACGCCTCGATCTTTCATGGGTTCGGTTAAGGTCGAGTTCTAATCGGGAACCGGTATAGGAGGGTGCGCGAAGCGCATGTTCACACGCCGTGTCGTATTTTTCAGTCATTGACGTTTATGAAAATCGCCATGAAACCAGCATCCGAGAATTACTCGCGAATGGCTGAGCTCGCTTCGTCGGCAGTTTCCGCCCGCCGTTTAAACGCGCTCAAAGCCCGTCGGAAACGCTGGCTGGCGTTTCATCTTTATCTCGGCTTGAGCGCGGGATTGTTGCTGGCCGTTGTCGGTCTGACCGGCGGCATCCTGGTGTTCTACCAGGAACTGCAGGAGATTTTGAACCCGGAGTTGTCGGTCGTATCCTTACCGGCCGAGGGGCGGCGCAATTTACGCCCATTGGATGACATAGTCGCGGCGGCCGAAAACGCTAAACCGGCGGGCAGCCACTTTTTTAAAGTGTACTACCCACGCAAAGCCGATATTGCCTATAAATTTTTATATTTTGTCCGGGAACAAACCCCGTCAGGCAAGGGCGACGGCTATTACATTTTCGTCGATCCTTACACCGCGCGAGTTCAAGGCTTACAACTCTGGCATCCGAAAGATCGATACTGGGGTCGGCCCTTGGTCAGTTTCATCATGCAACTGCATTGGTGTTTGCTGATGGGCAAAAGCGGCGGCACTATCGTCGCGATTCTCGGCGCATTTTCGATTATTTCGGTATTGACCGGCTTGATCGTCTGGTGGCCGCTTACCGGCAAATTCAGACAAGCACTGACATTTAAAGCCAATGCGGGTTCGGTCAGGTTTAACTTCGATCTGCATAAAACCGCCAGCTTCTATTTCAGCATCGTGTTATTGCCGGTGCTGTTTTCCGGCATCTACATGACGCTGCCGGAGCGAATAGACGTAGTAGTCAAGCCGTTCTCGACGATGACCCGGCCCAATGCCTACAGCGGTATTCCGGAAACCATAGATAGTGCCACTCCGGTTGAGGGACAAGCGGCGATAAGCTTGTCGCGGGTGGAAGCGATCATGCAGAAAAGCTACCCTGGCGGCCGGCTGTGGATGTTGAATGCCCCCAAAGACAGAACCGACGTGTTCCGGGTCATGAAGCGCGACATCGAAGAATTAAGCCGCTTCGTCGGCTATCGGGAGATTGCCGTCGATCAATACAGCGGCGAAATTCTGAAAGTCTATGATTCCGGCACCGGCTCCAACGCCGACGTTTTCTACGATTGGCAATGGCCCTTGCATAGCGGCCATGCCTTCGGTTGGCCGGGGCGGATTCTGGTGTTGTCGAGCGGTTTGGCTTGCCCGGTATTATTCGTCACCGGCGTGATACGCTGGCTCCAAAAACGGCGAGCCAAACGAACTTCGCGCGTGCTTGGTTCGGTAACGTCGGGCCAATGAATGCGGTTTTGGTTGGTCCGTGCATCGAAACGATTTAGCGTGTGGCCAGTCTTCCGTCGCTTGCGTAACTCGTCGACGGCCACCAAAACCGACACGCCGGTCATGGAAACGCCGTTTTCGATACAAGTCGTCCCTAAGCAGGTGTTGGAAGATCGGCAGTCGGTCAGATTGGATAAAGCCTTGGAGAACGTCAGCGGCGTGATTCCGGCCGGCGGCGTCGGCGCGGCTTACGGCCAGCAAAACGGTTGGGTGATTCGCGGCTTCGTGCCCCAGGATTACTATCGGGACGGCATGCGGGTGCCCAGCATCCGTATTGCCGACGGTTTTCGCGAGTTGGCGAATATCCAAAAAGTGGAGGTGTTAAAAGGGCCGGCGTCGATTCTGTACGGGCGGATGGAGCCCGGCGGCATCGTTAATCTAGTCACCAAAAAAACCTTGGACGAACCGCATACCGCCGTCGCGCGGCAGTTTGGTTCCTACGGCTTCTATCGCACTACAATCGATTCGACCGGGCCGATCACCGACGACAAGTCGCTGTTATACCGGGTCAATCTGGCCTACGAGAACAGCGGTTCGTATCGCGATTTTGTCGAACACGAGCGGGTGTTTCTGGCGCCGAATCTACGTTGGAATATTTCCGATCGAACCAGCTTGGATCTACATCTGGAATACCAGCGCAGCAACAATGCCACCGACTACGGATTTCTGGCTCCGAATAACAATAATCGACCGTTCGCGTTGCGAAATTCCTTGAACTTGTCCGGACCCAATAACAATCTGGATTCGGAACGCATCAGTTTTGGGTTCGACTGGTCGCACGCTTTTAACGACCATTGGAAAATCAATCACCGTTTCGACATCTCGTATTTGCCGCTCAGCGATTTGAATCCGCAGTTCGTGCCGATCGGTAGCCGCCAAGGACGTACACTTTGCCGATCCTAATCGGCCGTTACAGTCGTATACGCCGGTGTCCAACGCCGAAACCGCCGTCAAACCCTGCTTCGGCATTGTCTGGCAACCGTTCAACGAGTTGAGCGTCTACGGCAATTACGTCGAGAACTTCGGTTTGAGCCAAGGCCACAATGCCAATCAGCAACCCTTGCCGGCCTTGACCGCGCAACAATATGAAGCCGGCATCAAAACCGAATGGTTCGACGGCAAACTGACCGGATCGTTGGCCTGGTTCGAGATTACCAAGCAAAACCTGCCGATACCGGATACCAGTCCGCTGGGCTTGTTGAACGGCGCGATGGTGGCAATCGGCGAAGTCCGCAGTCGCGGCGTGGAAATGGATGTGGCCGACGAGATATTGCCGGGTTGGCGGGTGATCGGCAATTACGCTTGCGTCGATGCCCGAGTCATCAACGACAGCGACAACTCGGGCGGTACCGGCAACGTAGGCCACCGCTTACCCAACGTGCCGCGCAACGCCGCCTCGCTATGGAATACCTACGAATTGCAGGACACGGTTCTGCGCGGCTTGAAATTCGGCGCGGGCGTGGTGATGCGGGATCAGCGCGAAGGCGATCTTAACAACGGTATTCAATTGCCGGGTTACGCGACCGTGGATTTGATGGCCAGCTACGGCTTCGAAGTCGGAAAAACCAAACTCACCACCCAAATCAATGCTTACAACATATTGGACAAGGGCTATTACGAAAGTACCAACGGCGCGTTATCGCTGGTGCCTATTGGTTACGGCATCATGCCAGGCGCGCCGACGACGGTGATGGGCATGGTCAAGGTGGAGTTTTAAACCACCACCCCGCCGGTCTGATACGTTTGTGTTTGGCGCAAGGAGCAAGCTATATAGTGTCGAAGTCGCTCTTTTATTCAGATTTAAGCAACGCCGTCATGCCCGCCGGGATGCGGGCATCCAGTGCCATGGATGGCAAGCTTCGATCCGTCAGTGGAGTCTGGATTTCGACAATCCCTGCCGAAATGACGAGCACTACCGAGAATCTGACAAGCTAGAATTAACCACTACCGGTTTCTCCTCTAGGCGCAAAGCAGTTCTTTCCCATAGAATACGCGTGGTAATTTAACCGAAGGGGCGATGGCCCTCCGTAACGCGTGCCGGGAGGCGGGATGAACGAAGACGATTGCTTGGGTTTTTTCGCCGCGCAGAGCGAGGCGTTTGCCGATACATTGGCGGCGCGGCGCGGCCGCCGGATTTGATCGACGGCCTATTGTCCCAGGCCTTCAGTAGCTTTGACGGTAATGTCGCCGAAGAAACCGAAGGCCATCCGCCCATCGCTTGCGACAAGGGCTGCGCCACCTGTTGCACGTTGCGGGTCACCGCGACCGCGCCGGAGGTGTTGTTGATCGCACGCTATATTCGCTGGACCGCGAGCCAGAACAGCGAATTAGGTCTGGCCGATCTACTCGCCAAGGCCGATCGTCAAACCGCCGGCTTGAATGAAGCGGAGCGAGTTAAGTTGCGGCGGGCTTGCCCGTTCATTCGGCGCGGTGCTTGTGCGATTTATCAAGTGCGGCCATTGGCCTGTCGCGGACACGCTTCCTACGACCGGCAAGCTTGCGTCGATGCATTTGCCGGTCGCGCCGATCGGGTGCCGATTTCCGAGCCGCACCGCACTTTCCGCGGTTTGATTCAGAACGCGATGCAATCGGCGTTGCGCGATGCCGGTTACGCCTGGGAGTTATACGAGTTGAACCGCGCGGTGATGATGGCGCTGGGTGATGCGGATAGCCAAGCGGCGTGGCTGGTGGGTGAAGACGTATTTTTTCCGGCCGCGACTGGCGACGTGGGGCGCGAGGAAATGGCGCGCACTTTCGATACGCTGAAGTTGCTGGCCTGAGTCTGGCCTGTTGGGCGCTAGTTACGATCGCTCGGCGCCGGCCGATGCCGGCGGCAGCGGATTCAAAGCGGCGTGGGAGTTGGCGACGATACCTTTTGCATTTCAGATTGAGGCGCATCCGCTCCGTCAACCTCGGGATGCGGGAAAAGACTCTGAAACTTGAAGTGCGATGACGACAGTACGGTGTTACTTACGAATACAACGAGATGCCCCAATGAATGCCCGTGATGAATCCTTAACTGAAGCGCACATCGCCGATTTGGTGCGGCGCTTTTACGGAAAGGCCGCCGCCGACCCGGAACTGCAGGCGATATTCGACGCCGCCATCGACGACTGGGACGCGCACCATCGCATCGTCGAAAACTTTTGGTCGCATGCCTTGTTGCAGACCGATCGTTACCACGGTACGCCTTACCCGGTGCATGCCCGTTTACGCTTGAAGCTGGAACACTTCGATCGCTGGCTGGCGCTGTTCAGGGAAACCGCTGTCGAAGCGTTGCCGGCTGAAGCGGCCGGCCGGGCCATCGCCAAAGCGGAACAGATGGCGGAAGGTTTTAAACACGGCATGTTTTTCGATTACAACCCAGTCAAGTCGTGCTAGCCTGGGTTCTTCGCCCAGAATCACCCCTTTCCACCCTTTAAAACCGATCAGCGGAGACCGCTTTAGGTCTCCGTGTATAAAACCTTTGCAATACAGTGCTTAAGTTTTCTATAATCGGCGGCTTTTTAGGGCATTTTGTCCTATCCCTTGCTTCATCGCCATCCACGGCGGGAGGCTGTTTAAACCGTAAGGAGAAATCATGCGTCATTACGAAATTGTCTTCTTAGTCCATCCTGATCAAAGTGCTCAGGTGCCGGCTATGGTAGAGCGTTACAAATCCACCGTCGAAGAGGCGGGCGGAAAAGTCCACCGTCTGGAAGATTGGGGCCGTAGACATTTGGCCTACCCGATCAAAAAAATCCACAAAGCCCATTACGTGCTGATGAATATCGAATGCGGCCAAGCCACGCTCGAAGAACTGGAAGCCGGTTTCCGTTTTAACGATGCCATCCTGCGCAGCCAGACCCTGGCGCAAAAAGAAGCCGTGACCGCGCCTTCCGCGATTGCCACCAGCGGCGGCGACGGCCAAAAATCCGGCGGCCGCGGCAAGGACGAAGTCGAGGAAGAGCAGGAAGAGCCAGAGGCACCCGCTGTGGAAGAAACCGAAGCGGCAGCGACCGATTCCGAATAATTTATCGAGAGTAAACACATGGCACGTAACAATATCAGACGTAAAAAGGGTTGCCGTTTCAGCGGCGAAGACGCAATCGTCATCGATTACAAAGATCTCGATCTGCTCAGCGAATACATTACCGAGACCGGCAAGATTATCCCAAGCCGCATCACCGGTACCAGCGCGAAATATCAACGGCAACTGACCTCGGCGATCAAACAGGCTCGCTTCCTGGCGTTGCTGCCGTTCTGCGACGCGCATAAATAATTGACGCCGGGGAGGGCGGCGTGCGGTTTTTAGCGACTTTCATCATGAAAGGACGGATGTCGGCAATGACGGTGGCATCCACAGCCGCGTTGCTATCGCTGCCTTTTCCTCCGGCAAGTATTGTAAGTTCGGCCTCGGTGGCTTTGGTCACGTTGCGGCGAGGCGCCAGCGAAGGTTTGTACGTACTGATTTGCGCCTGTCTGGCAGCCGGCTTATTGAGCTTGGTGTTGCTGGGCGGTTACCAATTCGCACTGTTGTACGGCTTAGTGTTGTGGCTGCCGGTCTGGCTGATTGCCATTGTGCTGCGGGAAGGCCGGTTACTCAGCGTGGCGGTCGAAACGGCGGTGGGTCTGGGTATTTTGGCGGTAATTGCCGTGTATTTGTTTTTGAGCGAGCCCGCCGGTTTATGGCGCGGCGTGCTCGAATTGCTGATACAACCCATGTTGGCCGCCAAACCGGATATTCCGGCGGTTAATGTAAAAGAGGCGGCGGATAAGTTTGCGCATTATATGACAGGCGTCATCGCGGCCGGCAGTATTTACGGTCTGTTGCTGGGCTTGTTTTTGGCGCGCTGGTGGCAAGCCTTGTTGTATAACCCCGGCGGCTTTCGTAGCGAGTTCATCGCTCTTGCCGGACACCGGCCGCTGGCTTTCGCAACCTTGGCCCTGCTGGGTTTCGCCTCGGTCACGTCCGGGCTTGCCTCCGAGCTAAGCTGGAACGTATTGCTGGTGTTGTTCGCGTTGTACACGACGATAGGCACGGCCTTGCTGCATGCGGTGTTCGCCGCCGGTAACTGGGCGCGTTTCATGGTGCCGCTGTTATATATCACGCTGGTTGCCGTTCCGCATGTCATGGCGTTAATCGCGCTTTGCGGCGTCGTCGATCCTTGGCTGGACTTACGTAATAAATTCAAATCCAACGGGGCCTCGAGCTCCTAATTTTCGACCGATGGTCGATACGAGGTAATTAAGATGGAAGTCATTCTTCTGGAAAAAACCGCCAACTTGGGCAACCTGGGCGACAAAGTCAGCATCAAGGCCGGCTATGGCAGAAATTACTTGATTCCGCAAGGCAAGGCCGTATTGGCCACGCCGGCGAAAATCAAGGAATTCGAAGAACGCCGCGCCGAACTGGAAAAACAAGCCGCCGACAAGTTGGCCGCTGCTACCGCTCGTGGCGAAGCCTTGAGCAAATTGAGCATTGTCATCGCTCACAAAACCGGCGACGAAGGCCGTCTGTTCGGTTCCGTCGGCACCCACAACATTGCAGACGCGGTGACCGCAGCCGGCGTTAAAGTCGAGAAACACGAAGTTCGTTTGCCGAACGGCGTGATTCGCAACATCGGCGAGTACGGCATCGCATTCAACCTGCATGCCGACGTGGTCGTGACCTTGCCGATCAAAGTCGTCGCCGAGTAATCCGATATGATCGTCGTAACCGGGGGTGCCGGCTTCATCGGCAGCAATCTGGTGCTGGGGCTGAACGCTCGCGGTTACGACGATATTCTGGTGGTCGATCATTTGACCAACGGGGTCAAATATAAAAATCTGGTCGAGTGCCGGATCGCCGACTACCTGGATAGAACTACTTTTCTGGAACGTCTCCAACAAGGCGCGTTCCGGGCCGAAGCGATAGAGGCGATTTTCCATCAGGGAGCTTGTTCGGCGACGACCGAATGGGACGGCCGCTACATGATGGACAATAACTACGAATACACGAAGACGCTGTTTCATTATTGCCAGAGCCATAAAATCCCGTTCATTTATGCGTCCAGCGCCGCGACCTATGGCGCCGATCCGACGTTCAAGGAAGAATTGGCCTACGAAGGTCCGCTGAACGTCTACGGTTATTCCAAGTTTCAATTCGACCAATACCTGCGCCGGCAAACACAGTTGACCGCCCAGGTCGTCGGGTTGCGTTATTTCAACGTCTACGGCCCGCGCGAAGCCCATAAAGGCAGCATGGCCAGCGTTGCGTTTCATCTGAACAACCAAATCAAACAAGCCGACGCGATCAAGCTATTCGAAGGTTGCGACGGTTACGGTAACGGCGAGCAACGCCGCGACTTCGTCTACGTCGGCGACGTGGTCGACGTCAATCTGTGGTTCCTCGATCATCTGGCGGTTTCCGGTATATTCAATTGCGGTACCGGCCGCAGCCAGACCTTCAACGATGTCGCCAACGCCGTCATCGCCTATCACGGTCGCGGTCGTATCGAATACATTCCCTTCCCCGAGCACCTAAAAGGTTGCTATCAGAGCTTTACCGAAGCCAATCTCGATAAATTGCGCGCCAGCGGTTGCGACCTGCGGTTTAAAACCGTCGAAGAAGGCGTGCGTTTATATATGCAATGGCTGAACAGCTAAGATAAAAACGCTGCAACAACCTCTGCGAAAACCCCATACACCCCTTCGTAACAGGACGCCGCAACTGGTTGTTCTGCGACACGGTGGCCGGTGCTCAGGCCAGCACCAATCTCTATTCGCTCATCGAAACCTGCAAAGCCAACCGCATCGATCCCTACAGCTATTTGGTGGAATTGTTCCGTCTGTTGCCGCAGGCCAAAACCGTCGAAGACTTCGACGCCCTGCTACCTTGCAACAGGGCAAGTGTTCGCTGCCAGCTTATTCGATTTCGCTTCCAATTCGGTGGCGTTGAGTCGTAAGGCGCCACCTTCTCCGGCGGCGTTGGTAAGGTAATTCCGATTGTCCCAAATGTGCATGCCGGGTCATGCTGTCGGCTAGCGCTTGCGTCGCGATAGGTTTAATTCGCCCCACGCCGTTTGCGCGGGATCGTGTTAACCTGAGATTTTATCCAAACCTAACGGTATGCCACGCATTATCCTGATTCGCCATGGTCGGCCAGCCGTGGCGTTGACCGGCAGGGCCAGGGCTCGCGAGTTGGCCGGCATTGCTCGCGCCTACCAAAACGCCGACATCGTCGATACGCCGCCGCCGGCAACATTGGCGATCGCGGCCGGCGCGAAGCGGGTAGTTTGCAGCGATTTGCCGCGCGCCCGGCAGTCGGCGCGGGCCTTGGGATTCGACGATCGGCAAGCGGCGGAGGCGGTGTTTCGCGAAGCGGCGTTGCCGCATTTCAGTAGCGGTGCTTTAACGCTGCCGATTTCGGTTTGGTTGACCTTGTTGCGTTTGGCATGGTTGGCGGGATATGCCCGAAACGGCGAATCCTATCGCAACGCCAGACGCCGCGCGCGGATCGCGGCCCAGCGCTTGATCGGCCTGGCCGCAGAATTTGAGCCGGTGGTCTTGGTGGGGCACGGTGTTATCAACTACTTGATCGCGCGGGAATTAAGGGCCCAGGGCTGGAGCGGTCCCGCGAAACCGGACCATGACTTTTGGGCATTCGCGGTATATCAGCGGTCCGGCACCGGTTCGGTCGGCGATTAAGCGGCGTCGGCCAGTTCCGGTATCAGGCGGCGCAGCCGAAAGTAGGTCGCCAGATAGGTCAGCCAGGCCAGTAACGCGAACAGCGCGCACACCCCAAAAACTGCCGCATAATCGGCGCCGCCGGCCAACAGCGATGCGGCTATATTGGGGCCGAAGATTTGGCCTAAGCCTTGCGCGGCGGGAATCAGCGACGAATAGCGGCCGGAGTGATCGGCGTTGGCGATAAAGCCCATTTGATACACGTCGATGAATATCCACAGCCAATTGAACGCCAACAGGCTCAGTGTCACGCTCGCGGTATTCATCCCCAAGCCGAGCAAGCCGACCGCCG
This sequence comes from Methylomonas stagni, assembly GCF_050154735.1. Taxonomy (NCBI): domain Bacteria; kingdom Pseudomonadati; phylum Pseudomonadota; class Gammaproteobacteria; order Methylococcales; family Methylococcaceae; genus Methylomonas; species Methylomonas stagni. The sequence goes on from NZ_CP189557.1 coordinate 886,708, forward strand.
CCGCCATTATCATCAACGCGGCCAATAGCGGCTTGGCCAAGCCGAAGCGGTTGCTGATCCGGGTCGCCAGCAAGCAACCCAAAATCCCGGCCAGCGAACCCCACACCAGCAAGCGGCTGATCCAATCCGGCGCGACGCCGGCCGAGTGGGCCGCGAGTTCGATATAGGTCCAATAGCCGCCGATGTTGGTATAAGTCAGCAAGATCGCCAGCAGGCACAGCCAAACCAGGTAGGCCGGCACGCGGCGATGTTCGACGCGGTGGCCTTCGCCATTCTCGACATCGACGGCCACGTCCAACTGGCGGTCCGCGGCGTGGGCGGGCATCCAGTTCAACCCCGCCAGACCGAGGGCGTAGGCCGCGATGAAACCGGCGTAAATGCCGTTCATCGACAAGTGCGGCAATACCTGTAATTCCAGCGCCTGGGAAAACGCGAACGCGAACAGCATGCGGTTATAGGCCTGGGCCGGCCGCGCGGTGGCGCCCAGATTGGCCACCGCCACCGACGTGTACAGACCGCTGCCCAAGCCGGCCAGCAGTCGAAGAAGCAGCGTGATCGGGTATTGCTGATACCGCATGCACAAGGCATTGGCGACGATCACGGTCAGCGCGCCCAGCCATACCAGGCGCCGCCGGTTGCCCTTGGCAATCAAGGCCGCGCCCAGCGCCGCGCCGGCGGCCAAGCCGCCCAAATCGGCGCTGGACAGCCGGCCGACCTGTTCTTCGGAAAACCCCAGCAAGGCCACGCGCGCGGCACTGATCGCCGGCAAGGCCACCAACACACCGTAGCCGACCAGCGTCATGTACAGGGAAATCGCGATGGATCGCCCATCGTCGAAGGGCGAGCGGAAATGATGGAGACGACTGGCGGCGGCGGTCACGGGGCTTGGCGAAGCAGACAACAAAACCGCGATTTTACAGGCATCCGGATGCAGGGTGGGCCGGCTTCCGGCAATGTGCCGCAACCCCGCGCCGCCAAGGCCTTCGATTGCCGGTTCGGCCGGCGATTGGTTGAGCCTTGCGTGGATCGTTGACCTCGCCGAAGCGGAAGCCTTTGTGGATGTCGCGCCGCCGGTCTTTCCGATCGATCGACAACGGCGACGGCGCGGCGTCCACCGCAAAATTCATCACGCATCGCCGGTACGGATCGGGCGGCCACCGCGAAACCGGAGCGGACCTGGGTCAAAAACGCCTGGGCTGCGGCGGTCTCCGCGCTCGGATCGACCGCGACCGCTCGCAACAGATCGCAGCGTGGACGGCTTAGCCGATCCAGCGATGCCGCGTTAGCGCTCCGTTGAATTTTGCGCCGCCGATGTCGTTGATACCCGGCGTCGAGATTTTTTGCCCGGCGTCGACCCGGCGATACTCGACGCCGAGTGTTTTTTGTTCGTCGCCGAGCTGGAGATACCCGCTTAGTGCAGAATCAATCCGGTTGCTTCCGCTCATCGGCAGCCGGCGATAACGGACCCACGCGACAGTTTGGCTTCGCGTGTAGGCTAGAGCTAAGGCAAAGACGGTTTCCTCAGCGACGTCTAAGGCGCTCACTGAGTTGAGGTTAGGGCGTTCCCTGAGCGGAGTCGAAGGGAACGAAGGGTTTGGTTTCATTGCGCTTGCCTTATAAATGGTCGGGCCGACCGCGTAGTTCAAGCACCTGCACCTATTTGACCGGGCCCAGGCGAACGGCCGATTAACGGTCCCGAGACCGAAGCTATCCTAAATTTACCGGCTGAATCTAACGTTGGCTCAGCGCGCGGCGCGCCCGGCGTTTTTGCCGCCAGCGGATGAAACCGGTGACGTACAGTATCGCCGGCACCGAGCCGCAGGCCATCACCAACAGTTGGCCGGCCAAGCCCAAGGCCTGGCCGCTGTGCAGGCCGAATTGCCAGGCGTGAAAGCGGTCGCCGGCGCTGAAGTTGGCCGGGTCGCGGCGGTACAGCAAGGCGCCGGAATATTGATCGATGGTCAGGCGATGGCCGGCCAGCGTCGGCGTCACTTCGTCGCCGCCGAACAACTCGACGACGTAGACGCCGTCCGGCATGGTCGGCAAGGCAAGCGATGCCGGTTTGCCGCCGGGAAAATAGCGCCGCGCCGCCGCGACGGCGGCATCCACCGACAGCGCGGGGCCGGCGCCGGGCGTCGAGTGCAAGTCGTCCGGCGCCGTCGTCAGCGGCGAAAAGCGATCGACGATGGCCCGGCTTTGCGCCGTAAAGTTCATGTAGGCGCCGGTGAACAACAACGCGGCGAACCCGACGAACCCATAGCTCCCCGCCAATTTATGCAGATCGAACACCCGCCGTTGGCGGCTGGCGCCGGCCTTGGCCGTCAACGCCGCGCGCCATTTGCCGGGGTTCGGCCACCACAACGCGATACCGCTCAGGACCGAAACCAAACCGATCAAGCCGATGCCGCCCACCAGGGTTTGGCCGGTTTCGCCCAGCCAAAACGAGTCGTGAAATCGGTAAATCACGGTCATGATCGGTCCGTGCCAACTGCAACAGGCGGCGAAGTCGCCCCACAAACGCTGACCGACCACGGTGGCGGTGTAGGGATCGACGAACATCTCGTAGCTGTCGGGCGATGTTGGCAAGCGGTAACTGAAGCGGAAGGCTCGATCGGCTTGTTCGGGAAAAACCAGCCAGTCCAGCGGCGCGGCATCGGCCGGAAGGCGGGCTTGCGCCGCCGCGACGATTTCGGCCAAGGGCCGTGCCACCGCATCGGGCGGAACCGCTACCCGCGTCAGCTCACGATTCAACCAGGCATCCAGCGGCCAACCGAACACGATCAGGCTGCCGCTCAGGCCGATCAGCGCTAGCGGCAGGCCCAGGACCAGGCCCAGATAACGATGCAGCCTCAGCCACAGGCCGCGCAGGCGCCGGCGGCTCATTTAGTACTCGATGCGTAACGAGCCCATGAAGGTGCGCGGCATGCCGTAGTGGATGACCTGACCGCCGTTGCTGCCGGAGTAATAGGTTTTATCCAGCAGGTTGTCCACGTTCAACTGCAGGCTGGCTCGGCTGCCGCCGAGCTTGAGTTTATAGCCGGCCATCAGGTTGAAGACAGCGTAGCCGGGTAGGGTGTAGCTGTTGTCGAAGTCGCCCTTGCGGTTGCCGATTGCGGTCGCGCCGCCGCCCAGCGTCAGACCGTTCAGCTCGCCGGACTGGAACTCGTAGGTGGTCCACAAGCTGCCGTTGTGGCGGGCGACGTTGGGGTTGCGCTTGCCGGTTTTGCCGGGCGTCACGTTGCCGGTGCCGTCGTCGGCATAATCCTTGGTGACTTCGACGAAGGGGGTGTAGGCGTAGGCGCCGATGATCTGCCAGCCGGGCAGGATCTTGCCGGCCAAATCGACTTCCAGGCCGCGGCTTGCTACTTCGCCGATGGCCACCGAGCGGTTGGGATGCAGCGGATCGACGGTCGGCATGTTTTGCTTGGTCAAGTCGAAGTAGGCCAGCGTGCCGGTGAAGCGTTCGTCCCACAGCTCGGTCTTGACGCCGACTTCCCATTGCCGCGCGGTTTGCGGCCGGAGCGGCTTGTTATCCTGATCGAAGGCGTTGGTCGCGCCGAAGTTTTCGGTGTAGCTGCCGTAGACCGACAATTGCGGAATCGGCCGCCATAACAGACCGCCGCGCGGGCTGACCCGGTCGTCGACATAGCTGCTGAACGGCGCGAAATTGTCGGTGGTGGTGGCGTTGTCGTAACGCAAACCACCCAGCGCGTGCAGGTTGAAGGGCAGTTTGATCTGGTCTTGCAGATAAACGCCGTACCACTCGGTCAGGCTACCGTATTGGCCGACGTCGCCGCCGGCCAGCGACGGCCGGTTGGCCAAATGGCTGGGGTTGTAAACGTTGATCGGCAAGTCGCCGATGTAGTCGGCGTAATCGGCCATTTCGTCCTGCTGGTAATAATCGCCGCCGAGCAACAGCGTGTGCTTGGCGCCCCAGGTGTCGAACTTGCCGGTCAGGTCGACGTTGGTGAAATAAGTGTTCATCGTGTCGGTTTGCTGACCGTAATAGCGGCTGTCCACGCCGTCGCCAATCCAGCCGTTGCGGCCCACATACACTTCGTCCTCGGTGACCAGCTGCGTGTTGAAGCGTTGCTTGATGTTCCAGGCGTCGTTGAAGTCGTGCGACCAATTCAGCCCCACCAAAATCTGTTCGTTATTACGCTTGGCCCAGGATTCGCCGAGATTGCGTTCGCGCGGCAGTAGAATCGGCTTGCCGTTCAGCGGCGGAATGCCGATGTCAACCGGCGAGCGGATGTTGGCGTATTCCAGTTCCAGGCCAACTCGGGTGCGCGGGCTGATTTCCCAGACCAGGACCGGCGCGATGAAGATGTTTTCGTTCTTGTTGAATTCCTTGAACGAGTGGGCGTCTTCGTAGGACAGGTTCACCCGGTAGCGCAGCGATTTGTCGGCCGTTAACGGACCGGTCGCGTCGATCGCGGTGCGGTAAAAATCGTAAGAGCCGAATTGCTGTTGCAACGAATAATACGGATCGGCCAACGGTTGCTTGGTAACGATGTTGATGACGCCGCCGGGGTCGGCGCGGCCGTACAGAATAGAGCCGGGGCCTTTTAACACTTCCACTCGCTCCACGTTGGCCATTTCCTGGGTGAAAACAACCCCATCCGCAGGCCGTCGCGGTAGGTGTAAAAACTTTGAAAGCCGCGCACGTTAAAGCTTTCCACGGTCAAGTTGCCGGCCGGCTCGCGGGTCACGCCGCTGACGTTTTGCAGAACCCGCTCTAAACGCACGCCTTGCTGATCCTCGATGACCTGTTGCGGAATCACCTTGACCGAAAACGGGGTTTCGATCAGCGCGGTATCGGTTTTGGTGGCGGTCGCGGCGGTAGGGCGGGTGTAGTCCGGATTGTAGGGGTTGGTGCTGTCGTAAAAGGCATTCGCGGTGACGGTCACCGCGCCCAGTGTCGAAGCGCCGTCGTTGCCGGCCGGCTTGAGGGTGACGGTACCGTCGGCGCCGATATGGAATGTCAGGCCGCTACCGGTCAGTAGGCGGCGCACGGCTTCCGTCAGCGTGAAATCGCCTTGCAGCGCCGGGCTGGTCTTGCCGGCGGCCGATTGTTCGGCATACAGCATCGCCGCGCCGGACTGGGCCGATAGCTGTTGCAAGGCCGAGACCAGGCTTTGCGCCGGAATGTTAAATCGGTGGATGCCTTCCTCGGCGTAGGCTTGCGCGGACATCAGCGCAATGCCGGCCGCCAGGCGTTTGATTGTCGGTGTCATATTCCTGTTCTCCATGTTTGGGGGTTACACAGGCATAGACGCAGCGGATTGAAAATCCCGCCAGCCAAGACGATTTGGGCCGCTTCGAGCTGGTTCGGAAGACTTGGGGGCATGTTCCCAGGCCGCGCCGCAACCCTTGTTGATTTGGCATCCCGTCCAGCCTTCCAGCCAACTCGCGAACACCGAAAACCGATATGGCCCGCATCTTGAATACTTTTTAAGCCAAGTCGCGATAAGATGGCCGGCTTGCTTGGTCCGCGTCGGCCGGCCGGCGGGATCGGCGGCTGTCGTCGCGTCGTTGCCGGGTCCGAATTCGGGCAGGCAGGCGATCGGCGCGCCCGCCGAGATTGTGTGGAATCCGACAAAGTCGAATTCAGTTGAAGATTAATCAAACGAGGAGATGAAACAGTGCCTGGATTATTAGCCCATGTCGATCCGGATGGCTTGTTGGAATATTCGGTGGTCTACACCGACCGCGCGACCAATCATATGTCGGTAGTGTTTCAGGAAACCCTGCGCGACATCTCGCGCATTCTGAAAACCGTTTACAACGCCGAAGCGGCGATCGTCGTGCCGGGTTCCGGGACTTTCGGCATGGAAGCGGTGGCGCGCCAATTCGCCACCGGCAAAAAATGTCTGGTGATACGCAACGGCTGGTTCAGCTATCGCTGGACCCAGATTTTCGAGATGGGGGCGATTCCGTCCGAAGCTGTCGTGCTGGCGGCCCGGCCCAACGAAGCGGGACCGCAACCGGCCTATACGCCGGTACCCGTCGAGGAAGCGGTGGCGGCCATCGCCCGCGAGAAACCGGATTTTGTGTTTGCGCCGCACGTGGAAACCTCGGCCGGCATGATGTTGCCTGACGATTATCTGCGGGCGCTGGCCGACGCGGTGCACGCGGTTGGCGGGCTGTTGGTGCTGGATTGCATCGCATCCGGCACGGTCTGGGTAGACATGAAGCAGCTTGGCGTGGACATCTTGATCAGCGCGCCGCAGAAAGACTGGAGCGCGTCGCCGTGTTGCGGCCTGGTGATGCTGGGTGCGGCGGCGCGCGAGCGCATCGACGCCACCACCAGCACCAGCTTCGCCGCCGACCTGAAAAAATGGTTGCAAATCATGGAAGCTTACGAGCAGGGCGGCCACGCGTATCACGCGACGATGCCGACCGACGGTTTGCGCGGCTTGCGCGCGGTGATGCTGGAAACCGAAGCCTACGGTTTCGCCAAGGTTAAGGACGAGCAGCTGGAATTGGGAAGTCGCGTGCGCGCCTTGCTGGCCGAACGCGGCTTTAAATCGGTCGCCGCGACCGGTTTTGGTGCGCCGGGCGTGGTGGTGTGCTACACCAGCGACGACGACCTCAAGACCGGCAAGAAATTCGTCGATCTGGGTTTGCAGATCGCCGCCGGCGTGCCGTTGCAGTGCGGCGAAGGCGCGGATTTCAACACCTTCCGGCTCGGTTTGTTCGGTTTGGACAAGCTGCAAAACCTCGACCGCACCGTGGCGACGCTGGCGGCGGCTTTGGACCAACTGTAAGACTCTCCGCCGGGCCGGGGCCGAGCGGTGTCGCGACGGCGCCTGGCGGAAGCCGGGTTGCGGCGTTGTCGGCGTTGTCGGCGGCGGGGCCCGACAACTCTGTTAAAATGCCGCCTCCTACTTTTTTATGGCCGGGCTAGGCCTGGCTATTCTATCTAACGGATATTTTCTTGATCTCTACAGCTAACATCACGATGCAATTCGGGGCCAAGCCCCTGTTCGAAAACATTTCGGTTAAATTCGGCAACGGCCATCGCTTTGGTCTGATCGGTGCGAACGGTTGCGGCAAATCGACCTTTATGAAAATCCTCAGCGGTGATTTGGAGCCGTCGGCCGGCAATGTCAGCATCGCGCCCAACGATCGCATCGGCGTGTTGCGTCAGGATCAATTCGCCTACGAAGACCGCCGCGTATTGGACGTGGTGATGATGGGCCACGCCGAAATGTGGGCGGCGATGTCGGAACGCGACGCCATTTATGCCAATCTGGACGCGACCGAAGACGACTATATGCGCGCCGCCGAGTTGGAAGCCGTATTCGCCGAATACAACGGTTACACCGCCGAATCCCGAGCCGGCGAACTGCTGCTGGGGCTGGATATTCCGCTGGAGCAGCATAACGGTCCGATGAGCGCGGTCGCCCCCGGCTGGAAACTGCGGGTGTTGCTGGCCCAGGCCTTGTTCGCCGATCCCGACATCATGTTGCTCGACGAGCCGACCAACAACCTGGATATCAACACGATACGCTGGCTGGAAAACGTGCTGAACGAGCGCGAATCGACGATGGTGATCATTTCCCACGATCGGCATTTCTTGAACAGCGTCTGCACCCACATGGCCGATCTGGATTACGGCGAGCTGCGGGTGTATCCGGGCAACTACGACGATTACATGACCGCCGTGACCCAGGTCAGGGAGCAGTTGCTGGCCAGCAATGCCAAGAAAAAAGCCCAGATCGCCGAATTGCAGACCTTCGTCAGCCGCTTTTCCGCCAATGCGTCCAAGGCCAAGCAAGCCACGTCGCGGGCGCGGCAGTTGGAAAAGATCAAGCTCGATGAAGTCAAGCCGTCCAGCCGGGTCAACCCCTTTATTCGTTTCGACCAAGCCAAAAAACTGCATCGCTTGGCCGTGGAAGTGGAAAACCTTGGCAAAGGCTATGGCGAGCGGCCTTTGTTCGAAAACCTCAATTTGATGATCGCCGCTGGCGAGCGGGTGGCGGTGATCGGCCCCAACGGCATCGGTAAGTCCACCTTGTTGAAAACCCTGGTCGGCGAATTGGCGCCGGATCAAGGTGAGGTCAAGTGGGCCGAAAACGCCGATGTCGGCTATTTCGCGCAAGACCACGCCGAGGATTTTGCCGAAGATCTGACCTTGATCAATTGGATGGGCCAGTGGCGGAAGGACACCGACGACGATCAAGTGATACGCGGAACCCTGGGGCGTTTATTGTTTTCGCAGGACGAGATCAATAAATCGGTGAAGGTGCTGTCCGGCGGCGAACAAGGCCGGATGCTGTTCGGCAAGCTTATACTGCAAAAAAACAACGTGCTGGTGTTGGACGAGCCGACCAACCACTTGGACATGGAATCGATCGAATCGCTGAACATCGCGTTGGAAAACTACCCCGGCACGTTGATTTTCGTCAGCCACGACCGCGAATTCGTCTCGTCGCTGGCGACCCGCGTTATCGAGTTGACCCCCAACGGCGTCATCGACTACCAAGGCGAATACGAAGAGTATTTGCGCAGCCAGGATATTGCGTAGTCCCGTCCGCTTACTTAAAACGGCTCGGCACGATGCCATATTTTTTCAGCTTGGCGTAAACCGCTCTCGGCGTTAGCCCCATCGCGTCGGCGACCGGTTTGACGTTGCCGCGATGGTTTTGCAATGCCTGCCGTAGGAAGGCCGATTCGGCGTCATCGACCAAGCTTTGCTTGTGCGTTCGCCAGTCGTGGCCGACGGCGACAGGTTGTCTGTCCAGCTCAAGACGGGTCAATTCGCTGCCCTTGCAGAACAACACGCTGCGTTCCAACGTGTTTTCCAGCTCGCGCACGTTTCCGGGCCAATGGTAGGCGCGGATTTGTCCCATCACGTCGCGGCTGACCGTCTGAACGTTTTTCGCGTAGGCTTGGTTCAGGCGTTTCAAGATCAATTGCACCAGATGTGGCAAGTCTTCCGGTCGTTGAGCCAACGGCGGTATCCATAGGCGCACCACATTCAAGCGATAGAATAAATCCTGTCGAAACAAGCCTTGTTCGACGTATTGCGTCAAGGATCGGTTGCTGGCCGAAACGATCCGCACGTCGACGTGCAAGGTGTGCTTGCCGCCGACCCGCTCCATCTCGCCCTCCTGAATCACGCGCAATAAGCGGGTTTGCGCGGCGGGGGACAAGGCATCGACTTCGTCGAGAAACAGTGTTCCGCCCTCGGCGCGTTCGAAAAAACCTTGATGAACCTCGATGGCGCCGGTAAACGCGCCTTTTTCGTGGCCGAACAACGCGCTTTCGATCAGACTTTCCGGTATAGCTCCGCAATTGATCGCCACGAACGGTTTGTGACCTCGGTCGCTCATCGCGTGTATCGCTCGCGCTATCAACTCCTTACCCACGCCGGTTTCGCCGTTAATCAGTACCGTGGCCTTAGTCGGCGCCACGACTTCAACTTGTTGCAAGACGCTTTGCATCGCCGCCGATTTGGCGACGATGGCCGGCGCTGGTTTGGTGGGATGACGCTTGGGTAGGCTCCACCAGACGTTACGCATCCGCTCTTCAATCCGCGAATGCAGCGCGGCCATTTCCAGCTTATCTTCCGGCTGATTCTCGCGGCGATATTCCAGACCGGGTTTGCCGACGGCGCCATCGCGCCGAGTGTGAATGCACACTTCGCAACCCCCGTTTTGCCGAGCGATGCTCTGGCGGATTTCGACTTTGGCGTAGCCGAAATTCCGGGCGGCGATTCCGCCAAACACGCTTGAGGTCATTCGACATAGTTCCGGAAAATTGCTTACGCCGTCCCCGAACGGACAACGGGTGTTAACGACGGTAATGGTGCCGGCCTCCACGGAAGCTAGCGAAAAATTGCCGCCGATATGATTTTTTAGAGCCAGAATCAAGTCGATGTAGGCGTCCTGGTCCAGTTCGCCGGACCGTCGGTATTCTGCCCGGTAAGTTTGCTCGAAGTACAGACCGGCACTCTTGGCGATGCGTTCGATCAAGGATTCGCAGTAGTCGCCGCCTTCCTGTTCGCAGGCGTGCATCAATTCCAGGATGAAGGTTTGCAGAAAAAACGCCGGGGAAATCTGGGAAAAATCGTGTTCGTTCATCGATCGCTAACAATTGAAATTAAATTTCACTTATTGAAGCACGGATTCGCGATTTGGCCGAATGGCTTGCGATAGGTCTTTGATTTTACGCCGATCAGGCATGTTTTGAGGCTTGGCCCGCGTATTGCTGTACTCGATGCGCCAGCCGGGTAAATTGCCGATTTCATTAAATCCGCGGGCTGGATTTAACGACAACGATAACGATCTTTCGAGGACAACAACATGAGTGACAACAAACCGCCATTGAATCCGCATCCATTGAGCGAATACGTGGCCTGGGCCGGTAATCGCAATCGCGAACCGATTTTAGGCGTATTAAAAGAGAAACTCCCCAAAGATAAAGGTCGGGTTTTGGAAATGGCCAGCGGCAGCGGCATGCATATCAATTTTTTCGCGCCGCATTTCGACCACTTGCACTTCCATCCGACTGATAAGGATCGGGAGGTCTTCGATAACATCAAGCAATTGACGGTGGATCACGGTAACGACAATATTGCCGACCCGGTCCATTTGGATTTGACCGATCCCGACACCTGGTTCAATCCCGGCGCGAAAGGCAGCTTCGACGCCATCTTTTGTATCAACATTTTTCAGGTTGCGCCGATCTCCATCGCCGACGGCATGATGGAGTGCGCCTCGCACTTGCTCGATAATCAGGGTATTTTGCTGATTTACGGCCCGTTCCGCGTGGAAGGCACTTTTACGACCGATTCGAACAAGGTGTTTCACGAAACCCTCAGTTCGGCGGGCGTTTCCGAGTGGGGCTTGAAAGATGTCGCCGATTTACGCGCCGCGGCCGAGCGGCACGGCATGGAATTGAAGGAGCAAATCGACATGCCGGCGAATAATTTCTCGCTGATTTTCGGCCGAAAATCCTAAGGAGGAGCGATGAGCGGATTCGGGTCGGCGGTTGTCATCGGGGTAGGGCCGGAGCGGGGATTGGGCGCCGCGTTGGCCAAACATTTCGCCGCGCAAGGGTTGCACGTGTTCATTGCCGGACGTAGCGCCGGCAAACTGGAGCTGGTCGCCGAAAAAATCGCCCAGGCGGGCGGTCGGAGTAGCGCGGTAGTGGCCGATGCCACGTGCGAAACGGATGTCGAGCGTCTGTTCGACGCGATTCGCGAACGCGGCTTGCCATTGGCGATCGCGGTGTATAACGTCGACAGCAACAACTGCGCGCCGTTGCTGGAAACCGACAGCGATATGTTTAGCCGCCTGTGGCGGCAAAACTGTCTCGGCGGGTTTTTATTCGGGAAACAGGCGGCCGCGATCATGCAATCCCAGGGACGTGGCACGTTGATTTTTACCGGCGCGACGGCCTCAACCCGCGCCAGACCGCCGTTTACCGCATTCGCCGCCGCCAAGGCTGGCTTGCGGGCCTTAGCGCAAGGCATGGCGCGGGAGTTCGGGCCCAAGGGTGTCCACGTCGTTCATACCATTATCGATGGCGTTATCGACGGCGACAGGGCAAGAGGCCAGTTTTCCCGATACGTCTCGACCAAGGGCGACGACGGCTTGTTAAAGCTGGAGGCGTTGGCCGAAAGCTACTGGGCGCTGCACCGGCAGCATCCCAGCGCCTGGACGCAGGAGCTGGATTTTCGACCCTTTAAGGAGCCGTTTTGAACAGATTGGCCGATCGGTCGGCGAGAGCCAAGAGTCGTCGGCGCCAACCGATCAGTTAACGATCGTCAAACGGTTTTCGTGCCCGAGAAATGCAGGGTCGGTTTGTGAGCGGCGATTGGGAGTATTCCTAGACCCTTATGTCGGTAAGCCTTCCAACGCCTTTCAGAGTCAAAACACTAATTCAAACGAGGTAGACGGATGAAAATATTTTTATATGCGGAGTTCCAAGTGGCGATTCCGTTCGAGCAAATTGATTGGAGACCGATCAATGTCGAGATGAAAACATATTCGGGTTTAAAGTCCAAAACTTGGTTGAGCGGTATCAACAATCACACGGTAGGCGGTTTTTACGAATTCGATTCGATAGAAAATGCCCAACGTTATATCGACGGCTTGTTACTGCCGTTTACCCAACAAGTGAAGGGCAATTTGTCGGTAAAACTGTTCGATGGCGACGTCACCCAAGACGCCAATATCGGCATGGACTCCCCGTTTTATACGGGTGGATAGCTTGGATGACGATGACGTTGCCCGTCGCGTTCAATACCGGAAGCCACGCACTTGAAATTCGTTAGAAGACGTCACGTTTACGCCAATATCGGCACGTTACCCTGGCGTTTCCAGGCGATCGGTCGCAAAGTCCGGCGCAGGGACGCCTAATGCGCGAGGGATGATCGTAACCGTACGCGGGGCGATGAAATCCACGTTGATGTTCTCGGTACTGCCGGCGCTATCGACGATGATGGAGTTTTCCTTCGAGACCTGGACTTTCTTTGCGCTGCCCAGTTGTTCCACCAGGCGGAAGCCCAGCTCTTCGGGAATCACCGTGCCGCCGGTCAGAATCGCCATGTCTTCCAGCATGGCTTTGCGGCGGTCGCCGAAGCCGGGCGCCTTGACCGTGCAGCCTTTCAATATGCCGCGCAAGGTGTTGACCACCAGGGTCGCCAGCGCTTCGCCTTCTACGTCTTCGGCGACGATCGGTAGCGAACGGCTGGCTATGGAGACTTTTTCTAACGGCGGGATCAGATCGCGGATGTTCGATATTTTCTTGTCGTGCAACAGGATATAAGGATTTTCCAGTTCGGCGGTCATGCCTTCTTTTTGGTTGGCGAACTACGGCGAAATGTAGCCACGGTCGAACTGCATGCCTTCCACCACCTCCAGTTCATTCTGCATGCCGGAGCCCCCTTCGACGGTAATCACGCCTTCCTTGCCGACCTTGTCCATCGCATCGGCGATGATTTGACCTACAGCGTCGTCGGAGTTGGCCTAAATGCTACCGACTTGGGCGATGGCTTTGCTGTCGGTGCGGGGCTTGGAGAGTTTTTTCAATTCCTCGGCCGCGACGCTAACGGCTTGGTCGATGCCGCGCTTGATGCCCATCGGATTGGCGCCGGCCGAGACCGATTTCAAACCTTCGCGGACGATGGCTTGCGCAAGAGCCGGCGGTGGTAGTGCCGTCGCCGGCCACGTCGGAAGTCTTGGAAGACACTTCCTTGACCATTTGCGCGCCCATGTTCTCGAACCTGCCTTTCAGCTCGTTTTCTTTTGCTATGGATACGCCGTCCTTGGTCACGGTCGGCGCGCCAAAACTGCGCTCCAATACTACATTGCAGCCTTTCGGGCCCAGAGTTTGTTTGACGGCATTGGCCAGAACATTCACCCCGCCAGCATGCGTTGGCTGGCTTCGTCGGCAAATAACGCTTGTTTGTCAGCCATAAATGCTTTTCCTCCAAAAACACTTAAATCGGAATGTTAAAAATGAATCGTCTTGGAAATTCAGGCTTCTAAGACGCCGAGGATTTCGTCCTCGCGCACCACGACATGCTCGACGCCGCCGACCTTGACTTCGTCCCCAAGCGAAATTACATCTGCGATTGCAGATAATTTTCCAGGCCGACTATTTGGATCAGACCCAATTGCTGTTCCAGCCAATGGGCGTGGTCTTCTTCAGTGTCGTCCAGCATCACTTCCAGGATTTCGCGGGTTTGGTAATCTCGCACGCTTTCGCAGTAGGCGATGACTTTGCGCAACGCGCCGACTACCGAGATTTCCACCGCCAGATCGTTTTTCAGCATCTCCGGCACCGTCGCGCCGACCAACAGCGGGTCGCGTTTGGACAGATTCGGCGTCCCTTCCAGGAACAGAATCCGCTTGATTAGCGCGTCGGCATGGTTGGTTTCGTCCTGTACTTCGTGGGCGATGCGCTCGTACAGTTTGTGTAATCCCCAGTTCTGATACATTCGGGAATGCACGAAGTATTGGTCTATCGCCGTTAGCTCGCCCGCCAGCAGTTCGTTGAGGTAGTCGATGACTTGTTTGTCGCCTTGCATATCCGCTCTCCCGTGTTGAATTGTCTGGGGACTATGGTAATACAAAACCCTTTGGTCCGGTGGTGTTCCGGGCGGTGGCTCGGGCTTTTCCGGCTTTCTGACTATACTCAGGATGTCCACCGCATTCGCGGTAGCGATTCCTGTTAATGAAGGTTCTCACCTTGGCCCCACGGATTGGCGATTGGCGCCGTTCACGGTAAGCTTGGGCTGGCTTCGATCGGCGTCGTCCAGGAGGGGAGATATGTCCGAGTTAAAGACCACACCACTTTACGATTTGCATGGCCGGCTAGGCGCGAAAATGACCGCCTTTGCCGGTTATCGGATGCCGGTGCAATACCGAAACGGCATTCTGCGCGAGCATCGGCATTGTCGAGAGCAGGCCGGATTGTTCGATATTTCGCACATGGGTCAGTGTCTGGTGCTGGGCAAGCATGCCGCCGAAGCACTGGATCAATTGACGCCGGGCGGCATGACCGAACTTACGATCGGCGCGCAGAAATACTCGGTGTTAACCCACCCCGACGGCGGCGTGATCGACGACATCATCGTCACCCGGATTCCGTCCGGGGTATCGATTGTCGTCAATGCCGGCTGCAAAGCCGGCGATTTTGCCTATCTGCAATCCGTTTTGCCCGCTTCTTGCGAATTCGTCGAACAGTCGGAGTTGGCTCTGTTGGCATTACAAGGACCGTCGGCCGCGACTATTCTCGAAAAGCTTTCGCCAAGTGCCGCGGCCTTGAAATTCATGCAGGTTTGCGACGACGACATCGCCGGGATTGCCTGCCACATTAGTCGTAGCGGTTACACCGGCGAGGATGGATTCGAGCTGTCGGTGCATGTTGACGATGTCGAGCGGCTAGCGGTTTTGTTGCTGGAACAGGATGGCGTGGCGCCGATAGGCTTGGGCGCCCGCGATACCCTGCGTTTGGAAGCCGGTTTATGTCTGTACGGCCACGAGCTGAGTGCCGATATTAGCCCGGTCGATGCCGGGTTGTCGTGGGTATTTAAACAAGGTCATCAAGATTTTCCAGGCAGTTCGATCATTCTGCCGCAGTTGCAACACGGACCGCGCCGGCGAAGGGTCGGATTGAGCATAACCGGCAAAATGCCGGTGCGCGATGGTGCCAAGCTGTTTGCCGGCGAGCGGCCGGTTGGCGTTGTCACCAGCGGCGGCTATTCGCCAACGCTAGGCCGGCCGATCGCGATGGCCTTGGTCGAAGCGGCCTACAGCCGAGTCGGTACCGAATTGCTTGCCGAAGTCCGGGACCAAACCGTTCAGGCCAGCGTTTGCCGGCTGCCCTTTGTTCCTCACCGTTATCGGAGATAGGCTATGTCGGAACGTCTACGTCTCGATCAATTGGAAATGCGCGGCAATTTCATCCAGCGCCATATTGGCCCGGACAGCCGGCAGACTCAGGCCATGCTGGCCGAGTTGGGCCTGGAAAATCTGGAAGAGCTGATCGACAAGATCGTGCCGACCGATATTCTGAACCGCGAACCGCTCAAGCTGACCGACACCATCAGCGAACGGGCGGTCATCAAATATCTGCGGCGAATGCGCGAGCGCAATCAGGTGCTGACTTCGATGATCGGTATGGGCTATTACGACACTATCCTGCCGTCGGTCATCAAGCGCAATGTGTTGGAGAACCCCGGTTGGTACACGGCCTATACACCGTACCAGGCCGAAGTGAGCCAGGGCCGGTTGGAGGCGCTGTTGAATTTCCAGCAGATGATCATCGATCTGACCGGCATGGAACTGGCGAACGCTTCGCTGCTGGACGAAGCCACTGCGGTCGCCGAAGCGATGACGATGTCGCGGCGGCTGGCGAAGAGCTCGTCGAATCTGGTGGTCGTGGACCGCGATTGCCATCCGCAAACGATCGCCGTCGTGCAAACTAGGGCCAGTTCGTTGGGTTATCGCGTGCTGGTGACCGACCCGTTCGACGCTTTGGAACAACATGAGTTTTTCGCGCTGATTCTGCAATATCCGGGCTGTAGCGGCGAGATTCATGATTTGACTGCCCCCATTGCCATCGCCCACCAAAAGCAAGCGCTGGCGACGGTGGCCGCCGACTTGCTGAGCTTGGTGTTGCTGAAGCCGCCGGCGGCGTTCGATGCCGATATCGCGGTCGGCAGCGCGCAGCGCTTCGGCGTGCCTATGGGTTACGGCGGTCCGCACGCGGCTTATTTCGCCACCCGCGACGAGTTCAAGCGTTCGGTGCCGGGCCGGATCATCGGCGTGTCCAGGGACGTGCACGGCCAGATGGCCCTGCGCATGGCCTTGCAGACTCGCGAGCAGCACATTCGCCGCGATAAGGCGACCAGCAACATTTGTACTTCTCAAGTATTGCTGGCTGTGATCGCCGGTTTTTACGCGGTTTACCACGGTGCGGCTGGCTTGCGTTTGATTGCCGGTCGGGTGCATCGCTACGCGCAAATTCTGGCCGCCGGCATCGTCGAAAGCGGGCATCAGGTGGTTAGCCTTTGTTATTTCGATACGATTGTCGTCCGCTTGCCCAACCGAGCCAAACGCATTGCCGCCCAAGCCGAGGAAGCCGGCATCAATCTGCGGGTGATCGACGCCGATCACGTCGGAATTTCGCTGGACGAAACCACGACTCGGGATCATCTGCGGGCGCTGTGGCAGGTGTTCGTGTCGCCGGTCGCCGATTTGCCGGACATCAACGGCCTGGATGGTCGATTGAGCGAATGCATTCCGGAAAACCTGTTGCGCGGCGACGCGATTTTGCAGCATCCGGTGTTCAGCCTGTACCACTCCGAAACCGAGATGATGCGCTACATGCGCCGGCTGGCGCGGCGCGACATCGCGTTGGATAGGTCTATGATTCCGCTCGGTTCGTGTACGATGAAGTTGAACGCGGCGACCGAGATGCAGGCGATCTCGTTTTACGAATTCAACGCGATGCACCCCTTCGTACCGCTGTATCAAGCCCAGGGCTATCAGCAATTGTTCGCCGAATTGGAAGACATGCTGTGCGACCTGACCGGCTTCCAAGCCTTTTCGTTTCAACCGAACGCCGGTTCGCAGGGCGAATATACCGGCTTGCTGGTGATCCGCAAATTCCACGACGTCAACGGCCAAAGCCAGCGTACGGTGTGCTTGATTCCGGCGTCCGCGCACGGCACCAACCCGGCGAGCGCGGCGCTGGCCGGATTGCAAGTCGTCGTCGTGGCTTGCGACGACCACGGCAACGTCAGCGTCGACGATTTGCGCGCGAAATTGGCCGAACATGGCGATCACGTCGCGGCCTTGATGATTACCTATCCCTCAACCCACGGCGTTTACGAACAGGCGTTCCGGCAAATCTGCGAACTGGTGCATCAAGCTGGCGGCCAGGTGTATATGGACGGCGCCAACTTCAACGCGTTGGTTGGATTGTGCCGGCCGGGCGCGATCGGCGCCGACCTAATGCATTTGAATCTGCACAAGACCTTCTGCATTCCGCACGGTGGCGGCGGCCCGGGCGTCGGGCCTATCGGCGTGCGCGAGCATCTGGCGCCATTTCTGCCGGATCATCCGGTAGTGGAGGGCGTCAATCCGCTGAAGGGCGAACATGGCACAGTCGGCACGGTGTCGGCGGCGCCGTGGGGCTCGGCCAGCATATTGACCATCTCCTGGGCTTACATCGCGATGATGGGCGCGGCCGGTCTGAAACGGGCCACGCTGACCGCGCTATTGAACGCCAATTACGTCGCGCGCCGGTTGGCGCCGCACTATCCGATTTTGTACACCGATGCGAACGGCTGGGTGGCTCACGAGTGCATCATCGATTGCCATGAGTTTAAGAAAACCGCCAACGTCAGCGTCGAGGATATCGCCAAGCGCTTGATCGACTACGGCTTTCACGCGCCGACCGTGGCGTTCCCGGTCGCCGATACTTTAATGATCGAGCCAACCGAAAGCGAAAATCAGGCCGAAATCGACCGCTTTTGCGATGCGATGATCGCGATTCGGTATGAAATCCGCGAGATCGAAGCAGGGCGCGCGGCTATCGACAACAATCTTTTGCATAACGCGCCACATACGCATAGGCTGTTGCTGCAGGAATGGAACTTGCCGTATTCGCGGCAACAAGCACTGTTTCCGGATAGCCACCAGCACGACGACAAGTATTGGCCGCCGGTCGGCCGCATAGACAATGTCTACGGTGATCGCCACGTGTTCTGTAGCTGTCCTTTGGATTGGACGGAAGCGGATTCAGGCGCGGTTTGATGCTTGCAGCGACTCGGTATTTTTAGCTTCGGCGCGCCAATTCTCTTCGAAAACCGCGCAAGTGAGCGGAGCGCGACAGGGAAGTCAGTGGAAAAAGCTTGCAACAAAAAAAACATCGTTATAATGGCCAAATCGAATGACAGACTTTAGGCGCGTAGCTCAGTTTGGTTAGAGCACCACCTTGACATGGTGGGGGTCGGTGGTTCGAGTCCACTCGCGCCTACCAAATATAAAGCACCGCATGACGGTGCTTTTTTTATTGTGGGATCGAAAAATGCCGGTAATTACACTTCCAGACGGTTCTCAACGCCAATTCGACCAAGCGGTTACCGTAATGGATGTCGCCACGTCCATTGGCGCGGGTTTGGCAAAAGCCACCCTGGCGGGCAAGGTCAATGGCCGATTAGTCGATGCGTCCACGTTGATTGAAACCGATGCCACTCTGCAAATTGTTACCGCCAAGGACGATGAAGGCGTTGAAGTGATTCGCCATTCGACCGCGCATTTGCTGGCTCAAGCCGTTAAGCAGTTATTTCCTTCAGCGCAAGTCACGATCGGTCCGGTCGTCGAAAACGGCTTTTACTACGATTTTGCTTTCGAACGCTCGTTTACGCCCGACGATTTGGCGGCTATCGAGAAGCGCATGCAAGAACTGGCTTCGCAAGATATAGCGGTTAGCCGGTCGGTGTTGTCGCGCGACGAGGCGGTTAGCTTTTTCGAGGGTCTGGGCGAAAAATACAAGGCGGAAATCATTGCTTCGATTCCGGCCAACGAAGATCTGTCGCTTTATAAGCAAGGCGATTTCACCGATTTGTGCCGCGGCCCGCATGTGCCGAGCACCGGCAAACTAAAGGCGTTCAAATTAATGAAGATCGCTGGCGCCTATTGGCGCGGCGACTCCAAAAACGAAATGCTGCAACGCATCTACGGTACCGCCTGGGGCGATGCCAAGGAATTGGCGGCGTATCTGCATCGGCTGGAAGAGGCCGAAAAGCGCGATCACCGTAAAATCGGCAAGGTCCTGGATTTGTTTCATACCCAGGAAGAAGCGCCGGGCATGGTATTCTGGCACGACAAAGGTTGGACCATCTATCAACAGATCGAGCAATACATTCGCGAAAAATTGCGATTGAACGGCTACGGCGAAGTCAAGACTCCGCAGATCGTCGATCGCAGCTTGTGGGAAAGGTCGGGTCACTGGGATAAATTCAGTGCGATGATGTTCACGACCAATTCGGAAAATCGCGATTACGCGGTCAAGCCGATGAACTGTCCGTGCCACATCCAGATTTACAACCAAGGCATCAAGAGCTATCGCGATTTGCCGGTCCGCTTGGCCGAATTCGGTTCCTGTCATCGCAACGAACCTTCTGGCACGCTGCACGGCTTGATGCGGGTGCGCAATTTCGTTCAGGACGACGCGCACATCTTCTGTACCGAAGACCAGATTCAATCCGAAGTTTCCACTTTTATCGACCTGTTGTTTGAGGTTTATCAGGACTTTGGCTTCGACGAGGTGATCATCAAATTATCCACCCGTCCCGAAAATCGCGTCGGCGATGACGCGGTTTGGGATAAGGCGGAAGGCGCTCTTGAGTTGGCCTTGAACAACAAAGGCCTGGACTGGCAATTGCAACCTGGGGAAGGGGCTTTTTACGGTCCGAAGATCGAATTTTCATTAAAAGATTGCATTGGCCGGGTTTGGCAGTGCGGCACGATACAGGTGGATTTTTCGATGCCGGCCCGCTTGGATGCCAGTTATATCGGCGAAGACAGCGCTCGCCATGTGCCGGTGATGCTGCACAGAGCGGTGTTGGGCTCGCTTGAGCGTTTCATCGGTATTCTGATCGAGCAATACGCCGGAAATTTTCCGTTGTGGCTGGCGCCCGTCCAGGTCGTCGTGATGAATATTACCGACAAACAGGCCGATTACGCCGAACAGGTGCGTCTGGAGCTGGAAAAACAAGGTCTTAGAGTTAAAATTGACTTGAGAAACGAGAAGATAGGCTTTAAAATCCGCGAGCATTCCATGCAGCGTGTACCGTATTTACTGGTAATCGGTGACAAAGAGATGGAGAATAGGACCGTCGCGGTGCGTACGCAGCAAGGTGACGATCTGGGAAGTCTGGCGGTTTCGGAGTTGGTTGAACGCTTGAAACATGAGATTGCCGACAGGAAATAATAACAACGTGGAGGATTAGGGTATCAGCTCTAAAAAAGATGCAACACGCTTAAACACCGATATAACCGCTAGACGGGTTCGGGTGATAGGCGCAGAAGGTGAACAAGTCGGTGTAGTCTCAATAAACGAAGCTTTACAGCTTGCTTACGACGCAAATCTGGATCTTGTCGAGATTTCGCCGAATGCCGATCCTCCCGTTTGTAAAATCATGGATTTTGGCAAGTATCAGTTTGAGCAGAACAAAAAACTGCAAGCTGCCAAGAAGAAACAAAAGCAAATCCAGATTAAGGAAATCAAGTTCCGACCGGGCACCGAAGAAGGTGATTACCAGGTCAAGATTCGGAGTTTGGTCAAATTCCTCAACGAGGGCGATAAAACCAAGATTACCGTGCGTTTTAAAGGTCGTGAACTGACTCACCGTGAGTTGGGTATGGACTTGTTGAAGCGTATCGAAACCGACCTGGAAGAGCTGGCCTCCGTCGAGCAATTCCCCAAGTTGGAAGGTCGGCAGATGGTCATGGTTATGGCCCCGAAAAGAAAGAAATAATTAAGATTTCGCCGTTTCGATAAACGGTAGTCCGCGCGGGATGGTGCGGTCTTAAGGGCGTTTTGCCCAAAAATTCAATGGGGCCAAGCATTTTGCCTCACTGGGTT
The DNA here is from genome assembly GCF_050154735.1 of Methylomonas stagni. Taxonomy (NCBI): domain Bacteria; kingdom Pseudomonadati; phylum Pseudomonadota; class Gammaproteobacteria; order Methylococcales; family Methylococcaceae; genus Methylomonas; species Methylomonas stagni. Next base: position 907,828 of record NZ_CP189557.1, read on the forward strand.
TTTTCTCAGGGATTATTACTTTGACTCACTGGAGAAAACAAATGCCAAAACTGAAAAGCCACAGTGGCGCGGGTAAGCGCTTCAAGAAAACCGGCACCGGCGGTTTCAAATGCAAGCAATCGCATAAGCGTCATATCCTGACCAAAAAAACCACCAAACGTAAAAGACAATTGCGTAAAACAGCCATCCTGCATCCATCGGATACGCCATTGGTAGCACGCATGCTGCCTTATAGTTGATCGATTCGTCATTTGCAGAGAGAGTTAAAACATGGCTAGAGTTAAACGCGGTGTCACCGCTAGAGCAAGACACAAAAAAATCCTGAAATTGGCTAAAGGCTATTATGGCGCCCGCAGCCGAGTCTATCGCGTCGCCAAGCAAGCGGTCATTAAGGCCGGCCAGTACGCTTACCGCGACCGTAAGGCTAAAAAACGCCAATTCCGCGCTCTGTGGATCGTGCGTATCAACGCTGCCGCGCGTCAGTTCGGCATATCCTACAGTCGCTTGATCAACGGTTTGAACAAAGCCAATGTTGCCATCGATCGCAAAGTCCTGGCCGATTTGGCCGTGCGCGACATCGAAGCGTTTGGCGAGATAGCCAAAGTCGCTATCGCCAACCAAAGCAAACCGTAACAAAATCCGAGTCGTCCGCGCGGACGACTCGCGGTCGCTACCTCTCCGCCAAGGCGGGGAGGGCTCCCGGGAATCCGCTAAAGGGAGCGGTTACCCCCTCAATGTCAGACTATAGTGAGCTGAGTCGTGTCGGCTGGTATCGAAGATATTATTACGCAGGCATTACAAGCGCTTGCCAATGCACAAGATCTGGAACAGCTGGATCAGATCAGGGTTCATTATTTGGGCAAAAAAGGCCTGTTTACGGAGCGCATGAAGGCCCTGGGCGGTTTGGACCCCGAGCAGAGACGGAGTGTCGGTCAAGTTATCAATAATGCCAAAACCGCCTTTCAGGACGCGCTCGAAACGCGTAGGCAGTTGCTGGAGAATGCCGAACTCGAGGCTCGTTTGGCTGCGGGGCGAATCGACGTCACGTTGCCCGGTAGAGGGCAATCCAGCGCCGGACTGCATCCGGTAACCGTCACCCAGCGACGCATCGCCAAGATCTTCGCGGACGCCGGTTTTACGATCGCCGAAGGTCCGGAAATCGAAGACGATTACCACAATTTCGGCGCGCTCAACATACCCGAGCATCACCCGGCCAGGGCGATGCACGATACCTTTTATTTCGATGCGCATACCGTGCTGCGCACCCATACGTCGCCGGTACAAATTCGGGTCATGGAATCGGAGAAGCCGCCGCTGAAAGTCATTGCGCCCGGCCGCGTCTACCGTTGCGATTCCGATATGACCCATTCGCCGATGTTTCATCAGGTTGAGGGCTTTCTGGTCGATACCGACGTCAGCTTCGGCGACCTGAAGGGCGTCATATTCGAATTCCTGCGGGCTTTTTTTGAGAAGGAAGTCGACGTCAGGTTTCGGCCGTCTTATTTCCCGTTCACCGAGCCGTCGGCGGAGTTCGACGTTTCATGCGTCATGTGCGACGGCCAGGGCTGTCGCGTCTGTAAACAGACAGGTTGGCTGGAAGTTGGCGGATGCGGGATGATCCATCCGGAAGTCTTCAAGTCGGTCGGTATCGATCCCGAGCAATACTCGGGTTTCGCCTTCGGAACCGGTGTTGAGCGCTTGGCAATGATGCGTTACGGTATCAACGACCTGCGGATGTTCTTCGAAAACGACTTGAAATTTTTGCAACAGTTTAGGTAACGGTGGATTGAATCATGCAAGTTAGCGAAGCCTGGTTGAGGGAGCTGGTTAACCCGCCGATCGATACCGCCGCCTTGGTTGCTCAACTGACGATGGCCGGCTTGGAAGTCGATGCGGTCACGCCGGTCGCGGCGGAATTCAGCGGCGTCGTCGTCGCGGAAGTGCTGTCGACCGAGCAGCACCCCAACGCCGATAAGTTAAGAGTCTGTCGAGTCAATGTCGGCCAAGCCGAGCCTCTGCAAATCGTTTGCGGTGCCAGCAATGTCCGGCCTGGTTTGAAGGTGCCGGCCGCTCTGATTGGCGCGATCTTGCCCGGCGACTTCAAAATCAAGGAATCCAAGTTACGCGGTGAATTATCGTTCGGCATGCTGTGTTCGGAAAAAGAACTCGGCCTTGCGGCGACTTCCGACGGTTTGATGGAGTTGCAAAGCGACGCGCCGGTAGGCGTCGATATTCGCGAATATCTGTTGTTGAACGACAATATTATCGAGTTGGGATTGACGCCTAATCGAGCCGATTGCCTTAGTGCGGTTGGCGTTGCCAGGGAAATGGCGGTATTGAACAAGCAGGCGTTTACGCCAACCGAACCCGCCGCCGCCGAAATCGGTCACTCGGACGTGCTGGAAGTTCAGGTTGAAGCGCCGGAAGCTTGCCCGGTTTATTTGGGGCGCTTGATTAAAGGGATCGCTCGGGGTGCCAAAACCCCGCTCTGGATGCTGGAACGCTTGCGTCGTAGCGGCGTCCGCGGCTTGAGTGCGGTCGTCGATGTCACCAATTACGTGCTTCTGGAATTGGGTCAGCCCTTGCATGCGTTCGATGCGGCTAAGCTGGCCGCGCCCGTTGTCGTTCGGCGCGCTAACGCGGGCGAATCGCTAGCGCTGTTAAACGACCAAACCATCGTGTTGGACGACGGCAGTCTGGTTATTACTGATCAACGCCAATCCCTGGCGTTGGCCGGTGTGATGGGCGGCAAGGACAGCGCGGTATCGGACCAAACTTGCGATATTTTCTTGGAATGCGCATTCTTCACGCCGATTAGCGTAGCCGGCAAGGCTCGGCAATATGGCTTGCATACCGATTCGTCCCACCGTTTCGAACGCGGCGTCGATTTCAGATTGCAACATCGGGCCCTCGAGCGCGCGACGCAATTGATACTTGAGATTGCGGGTGGTAGCGCTGGTCCGATCACGGAAGCGGTCGACGAAGATGCGCTGCCGGCCCGTAGTCCGGTCAAGTTGCGTAGCGACCGAATTGCGAAGATACTCGGAATCGAGTTGTCCAACGAAGCGGTCGCAACCTTATTCCAGGGCTTGGGAATGACGGTTGCGCAAGTCGCGGATGGTTGGGAAATCACCCCGCCGGGATTTCGTTTCGATATAGCCATCGAAGCGGATCTATTGGAAGAAATCGGCCGCATCCATGGTTATAACAACCTGCCCAGCAGCAATTTGCGCATGCGCGCCGAACTGGGCAAAGCGCCGGAAAATCGCTTGACGCTCGAGCGGTTGCAAGACGCATTGGTGGATAGAGGCTATCAGGAAGTTATCACGTACAGCTTTGTCGATGAAGCGATGCAAAACGCCGTCGCACCCGGTGCCGAATTTATACGGATTCAAAACCCGATTTCGTCGGAACTGGCGGTCATGCGTACCACGCTCTGGTGCGGTCTGTTGAACGCCGCGCTTTACAACACTCATCGCCAACAAAGTCGAGTTCGCTTGTTCGAGTCCGGCCTGCGTTTCGTATATCGCGATGGTCAGATCCAGCAGCAAAAAATGCTCGCCGGGCTGGCCCTGGGTAGCGTTCATGCGGAACAATGGGCTGAGAAGACCCGTAGGGTCGATTTCTTCGATGTAAAGGCTGATGTCGAAGCTCTACTCGCGTTAGGTGCGTCAGCCGCCGGTTTCCGCAGTGCTCAACATTCGGCCCTGCATCCTGGTCAGTCGGCTGAAATCGTTGGTTTAGAGGGTGACAGTATCGGTTGGCTGGGAATGTTGCATCCTTTGTTGGAAAAGCAGTTGGGTTTCGATAGTCCGGTATTTTTATTTGAATTGGCTCTCGATGCTTTAACGATTCGGCAAGTGCCCAGTTTCAGCTCGCTGTCTAAATTTCCGTCGGTACGTCGGGATTTAGCATTGGTGGTCGATCAGGCCGTTGCCGCCGGCGATATCGTCCGTTGTGTCCTAGACTGTCGGGAACCGGCTATTCGGGAAGCGGCGATTTTCGACGTCTACCAAGGGCAAGGCGTCAGTGAGGGTCACAAAAGCGTGGCCTTGAGCGTGGTATTACAGGATTTCGAGCAAACTCTGACCGACACTGAAATTGATGCTATATTTCGCAGGGTGCTCGATACTTTGGCGACCAATCTGAATGCAAAATTGAGGGAGTGATTGTGGCATTAACCAAAGCAGACATTGCGGAAAGACTCTTCGAAGACCTAGGCTTGAACAAACGAGAAGCCAAGGAAATTGTCGAATTGTTTTTCGAAGAAATTAAACGTTGCCTGGAGACCGGGGAGCAAGTGAAAATTTCCGGATTCGGCAAATTCGAGCTGAGAGACAAAAACGGCCGACCGGGCCGTAACCCCAAAACCGGAGAAGAAATCCCGATTACTCCACGCCGGGTCGTGACGTTCAGAACCGGACAGAAACTGAAAGCCCGAGTGGAAGCCTATGCTGGAACCCAGTAATAACAACGAGTTGCCGGTTATACCGGCGAAGCGCTATTTCACGATAGGCGAAGTTAGCGAACTATGCGGGGTTAAGCCCCACGTATTGCGATACTGGGAGCAGGAGTTTAGCGAACTCAGTCCGGTAAAACGCCGCGGCAACCGCCGTTATTACCAACGACACGACGTATTACTGATACGGCAAATCAGAGCGCTGTTGTACGAGCAAGGCTACACGATAGGCGGCGCCAGGGCGCATCTGGCCAGCGGTAGCGCCAAGGAAGACACGCTAAGGACCAAGCAGCTTATCCACCAGATGATAAGCGAACTGGAAGATATTTTAGAACTTTTGAAGTGATCAATCGGCAAAGCCGTGCTACAATAACCGGCTAATTTAGTTCATCAGCATTTCTTTTCGGGGCGTAGCGCAGCCTGGTAGCGCACTTGTCTGGGGGGCAAGTGGTCGTGGGTTCAAATCCCGCCGTCCCGACCAATTAAATCAACTACTTATAAAGCATGTGGTTGCTATAAGTTTCAGAATTGTCATTTCGGTACAACAATTTTCAATGCTTGCCGACTGATCGTTACTGGAAAGCTACTTAATCTCTTTGCTCTAGCCGGACTTGGTTAAAATCCCGGTCATCTAAATTAGTTGCAAACTAATCCCGGCCTGATTACCAAATTTTCTGGCAATATCTAAGTTCAGCGATTCTAACGTTATACTATTCGGCCAACCGAATCGTTAGATAGGACTCCTGATTTACGGATAGAAACGAAAAGAAGGCCCTCAGCGAAACCGACATCTGCGACCTTTTCATTACTCCAGCTATCCGCGACGCCGGCTGGGACGCCATCCGACAAATCCGCCGCGAAGTAACTTTAACCCCCGGCCCCATCGTCGTTCGCGGCAACGTTTCCTCCCGCAACAAGAAAAAGAAAAAATTCGCAGACTATGTGCTGTACTGGGAACCTGGCGTGCCGGTTGCTGTCGTCGAAGCCAAAGACAACAACCACACCGTCAGCCACGGTCTGCAACAAGCGTTGGGCTATGCCGAAATCCTGCAAGTGCCCAGCGCTTTCAGCTCCAACGGAGACGCTTTTACCGCCCATAACAAGGTGCCAAATACCGGCGACGATATAGAAACCAAATTTGCACTGGATGCCTTTCTGCCTCCTGGCCTAGTTTGGCAACGCTACAAACACTATTGGGGTATCGCAGACAAAAACGAAAAACCGGTCATTCAGTCCCGAGGCTTCCGGTTTCTGTAGTGGAGCAAAGTCACTACAGCGTCGCCACTTATCGGTCACGAGGTGCCAATTGCTAAACTGACAAGCATCGCCGGCTAATTGTTTACAGCTTGAACATTGCACTAAGCCGGTTGTGACCTCGTGTTCTACGTTCAAAACATATTCCGCACGGCTTAGCGCCGCTGCCATGGTTGTCGCATCCTGACTGCACTACCCGAGGAGTTCATTGATGATGCTGGGATCGTTTTCGCCAATGACTGCCAAGTAATCGAGTAGCTTCTGACGATCACTGGCTGATAGCTCGACTTTCAGCTTGATGTTCTTTTTGTCTGACGGAACCTGCGGAACCTCTGTTATTAAATTAAAACAGGCTAAAAATTGCGTTTCAGGTAAAATCCGCAGTCCAAATCCGGCGCGATCCCGCCGCCGGCAATCTCTGCTATTCTGACATTTCCCTCTTGTTATCAAATGGATATGAGTTTTTTTGCTCGCGTGATTTTTTTGGCGCTTTGCCTGTATTCCGCGGTCGGCCGAGCTGCCGATGTCGACAATGCCGGCTTTCTGATTTTGAATTACCACGACATTCTGGAAGAGGAAGAGCGAGTGCCGCCGTTCGACAGGATCGCGGTCAACAAAACCCATCTGGAAGACCACTTCGCCTGGCTGAAAAAGAACAACTACCATGTCATCAGCATTCAGGATTTAGTGGATGCCCAGCACGGTGAGAAGGCGCTGCCCAGCAAGGCGGTGATTCTGACCTTCGACGACGGCTATTTGAGTTTTTATACCAGAGCCTTGCCCTTGCTGAAAAAGTACAAGTATCCGGCGACGTTGGCGGTGGTCGGTTCGTGGTTGGATCAAAAAGCCTCGCACAACAATATTCCGCTGATGAGCGCGGCCCAGGTTCGCGAAGTGATGGCCAGCGGTTTGGTCGAGATCGCTTCGCATAGCTACGACCTGCATCATGGCGTGGTCGCCAATCCGCAAGGTAGTGAAGAAAGCGCCGTCACGTCCAGACTTTACAGTAGCGAATACGAAGAGTACGAAAAAGACGAGGATTATCGAAAACGCCTGTTTCAGGAGCTTAATAAGAGTTCGGAGCGACTGTTGCAGGTATTGGGTCAGCGGCCCCGCGTGATGGTATGGCCCTACGGCGAATACAACACTATCGCGCTGGAAGCCGCCAAAATGGCCGGCATGTCATTGACGATGGGCTTGGACGACGGGGTGAACACGCTGGCCAACGTTCACGCGATGAAACGGATGATGTTGGCCGACGATCCCAATGTTCAACAATTCGCGGAAATCGTCACCAAGAAACGCGTGGGGAGAGAGTTGCGGGTCGCGCATGTAGACATGGACTATATCTACGACGACGACGAGGAGCAGACCGCCAAAAACTTGAGCGCGTTGGTCGAACGGATCGCGCAGAGCGGCGCCAATACTGTTTATCTACAAGCCTATTCCGATCCCGATGGCGACGGCAACGCCGATAAATTGTATTTCCCGAATCGGCACCTGCCGGTACGCCGGGATATGTTTAATTACGTGGCGTTTCAATTGCGTAAGCGTGCCGGCGTCAAGGTCTACGCCTGGATGCCGATCATGGCCTACAAGGCCGACGTGCCGTTGAAGTGGTATGTTAAGGAGTGGCGGGACGGCGAGCCGCAGTTATCTCGGCACGTCTACACCCGCTTGTCGCCGTTCAACCCGGAAGCTCGCCAATTCGTCGGCGAAATTTACGAGGACTTGGCCAAGCATTGCGATTTCAACGGTATTTTGTTTCATGACGACGGCATTCTGTCCGATTTCGAGGATGTGTCGCCCCAGTCATTGGAGTTTGCCCGCGACGTTTGGGGATTGCCGGCCGAATTCGACAAACTCCACGCTTCCAGCGAACTGCGTCTCCGCTGGGCGCAACACAAGACCGAGTTGATCGGCCAGTTCACCGACTATTTGACCGATCGAGTGCGCTTTTACCGCCCCTATATTTCGACCGCGCGCAATTTTTATTCGCTGCCTTTGTTGAAGCCGTATAGCGAGGAGTGGTATGCCCAATCGTTTCCGGCCTTTATGAAGCATTACGACTATGTGGCGATCGAGGCGATGCCGTTCATGGAAGATGCCGAGAATCCCAAGCAATGGTTGACGGAATTGGTGCAGAAAACCGCGCAAGTGCCTGGCGGCTTAGACAAAATGGTGTTCGAACTGCAAACGGTGAATTGGAAAAAACAGCAGGACGTCCCGATGGCGGTATTCGGCGAACAATTTCAGATTCTGAAAAAAAACGGCGCCAAGCATATCGGCTATTACCCGGATAACCTGTATCACGACCAGCCCAAGTTGGAAGAATTGAAGAAGTATTTTCCGGTCGCCAGGAAGGAATAAGCCCTTATGGATGACATCATGTCTCAACCGTGGTTCGAACAGCTGATTGACTGGAAACTGCTGTTGCAGGAACGTTTGCAAGACTTACCTTGGGAGCACATCGACGAATGGTTGTCGCGCTTCGTATTTTACTATCCGTTGCTGATGGCCTACGTCTGGATGCTGGGCGGCATCCTGTATTACTGGCGTTGGGAACGCAAGCGCGGTAGCGTTTGGTCGGACGTTCCGGATTTGGCCGAATACCCGCCGGTGTCGATTCTGATCCCTTGTTATAACGAGGGCGAGAATGTCCGCGAGACCATCGAATACTTACTGCACCAGAAATACCCGAATTTCGAAATTATCGCGATTAACGACGGCAGCAAGGACAATACCTTGGAAATTCTGCACGAGTTGGCCGATCAACATTCCAAGCTTCGCGTCGTGAATCTGGCCAGTAACCAAGGCAAGGCGGTGGGTTTGCGGACGGCGGCCTTGTTGGCCAACAGCGAAATCCTGATCGGCATCGACGGCGATGCGCTATTGGCGCCCAATGCGACCGCCTGGATCGTCAGGCATTTTTGGAAGATCCGAACGTCGGCGCGGTGACCGGCAATCCCCGCATCCGTAATCGCTCGACACTGCTGGGCAAGATTCAGGTCGGCGAATTTTCGGCAATCGTCGGCATGATTAAGCGCGCGCAGCGCTCTTACGGACATATCTTTACGATTTCCGGCGTGATAGCGGGCTTTCGCAAGTCCGCGTTGCACGATGTCGGCTATTGGAGTCCGGACATGGTGACCGAGGACATCGACATCAGTTGGAAGTTGCAACTGGCCGGCTGGATGATACGCTTCGAGCCGAATGCCTTATGCTGGGTGCTGATGCCGGAGACCTTGAAGGGCTTGTGGAAACAGCGTAGCCGCTGGGCGCAAGGCGGCGTCGAGGTGATGCTGCGCTATTTTCGCTCGCTGTTTAACTGGCGCAGCCGCGGTATGTGGCCTTTATACCTGGAATGCTGCATTAGTCTGAGCTGGGCGTTTTTGGTTGTGGGAATGTTGGCTTGGGTGCCTTGGCAATGGGTTTCCGCCCAGCAGCCGGCCGAGGCTCTGGAGGACCTGTCGCCGCATTGGACCAGCATGCTGTTGTGCGTGACCTGCCTGATCCAATTTGGGGTGAGTCTGGCGATCGATGCGCGCTATGAGCGCCAGAACGGCCAGTCCGCGCAGCATTACTACTGGATGATTTGGTATCCGATCGTGTATTGGTTGATCAATGTCGGCACGACCATCAGCGGCTGCATCAGCGCATTGCGTAAGAAGCGCGGCCAACGAGCGGTCTGGGTCACCTTGGACAGAGGTTTGCGGAGCAAATGAAGGATATCATCATCAATCAGCCGCACCTGCAAAGCGTGCGGCAGAAGCTTGGTTCGGCGCTGCTGGCGCTCGCGAGTTGGCTGTTGTGGCTATATTTCTTAACACCCTTGTTCACGCTTGGGGCCTGGCTGATGGGTTTGAAGAGTCTGTCCGACGAAATCCGCTGGTTCGGCGGCTACAAAACCCTGTTGGAGCTGATGCAGCTCTATGCCGAAATTATATTGGTCATCGCGCTGCTTTGGTTGGTGTGGACGGTCTATCTGGCTTGGCTACGTGCGCATCGTCCGCCGCATCGGCCGCCGCCGGTGACTGACTTGCAGTTGGCCACCGCCTTCAAAGTCGACGTCGAGCTGTTGAGCAAAGCGCGTACGGGTAATAAGTTGACCGTGCATTTCGACGACCACGCCGTCATTACCCGGATCAACAACGGTCCTTGAATCGACCAGCCGGCGCGGGTGGCTTTTGTCCGGACAGGGCTTGATGCTACACTGTAAAGACCCGTTTTTAAGGATCAATGACCATGCAGCTTGCAATCTCGGCGCTAGGCAACAAGGCTAGCGGCTTCATCGTGGAAATTTTATCGGCATTGAGTGCCTGTCAGTGCACGGTGATCGAGTTGCGTACCGCTAATCTGACCCAACTGAGTTCCGCCTATTTATTGATATCCGGCAACTGGAATCATATCGCCAAATTGGAAGGCATGCTGGATGCCGTCAAGCTGCGTTTCAACCTGCAAATCAGTTATCTGAGGCCCGAGGACGGCAAATTGGATATTGAGGGCGTGCCTTATACGCTGGAAACCATTTCAGTGGATAAGGACGATGTGTTGTTCGCGGTCAGTGCGTTTTTGATGGAGCGGGGCATCACGATCGAGGAAGTCAGTGCCAGCCGCCATCAAGCGCCATTCTTCAACAATCCGGTTCTGTCCAGCCGTTTCGTTCTGCTGGTTCCGCCGGACGTGCGGATTCTGTCGTTGCGGGAAGAGTTTTTGGATTTCTGCGACACCTTGAATATCGATGCGATTTTGGAACCTATCAAAAGGTAACGTGATGACTCTTTCTATTGGCGCCCCTGTTCCTGATTTTGAAATTGCCGCCACCGGCGATAAAACCATTCGTCTCGGCGACTACCGGGGTAGGAAACTGGTTTTGTATTTCTACCCCAAAGACAATACGCCGGGCTGCACTCAGGAAGGTATTGCGTTTCGCGATAATATAGACCGCTTCTCTCAATTGAATGCGGTGATCTTCGGGATTTCCCGCGACAGCGTTAAAGTACACGAAGGCTTTAAAGCCAAGCAACAATTTCCGTTCGATCTGCTGGCCGACCAGGACGAGGCGCTTTGTCGTTTGTTCGATGTGATCAAGACCAAGAACATGTACGGCAAACAAGTATTAGGCATCGAGCGTAGTACCTTCGTCATCGACGAAAACGGGGTATTGCTGAAGGAATGGCGTAAGGTTCAGGTTAAAATTCATATCCCGGAAGTCTTAGCCTATTTGGAAAGTCTGGCCTGATTCCCCGGTCGAGCCGGCCCTCCCTAGGTGTTTAAGGAATCGCTAGGGAAGTCCCCGTTGGGTTAATTCGCGCGATTGCCGCCCAAAAAGCAATCTGCCGCCGCTTAGTTGGAACGCCCGATACCCGATAGGTTTTCCGGCCTGATTTCAACTTCTTACGAGCGCTAGGCCGCGCCCGCTCTAGCGTTCGTTCCATTGCCCGTCCTAGCTCGCGGCCCGCTTAAGATTGTTTAATCGGGTGGTTTTGGCGATAATGCCGTGACATATTAATCATTTGGACACCAAACATGAACGAAATGCTGACCTCCGGAATTGAAGTCATGTTGATTGGCATGGGCATGGTTTACGCATTTTTGGCCATGCTGATCGTCGCGATCAGCTTAATGTCGGCGTTTATCCAACGCTATTTTCCGGAACTGCCGGCTCAGTATCCGGATGCTCCGGTCGCTCAAAGCGGTGACAAAGCCGTGGTTGCCGCCATCGCGGCGGCGGTACATCAATACCGCAAGAAACATCGAAAAGCATAAGCCTTGCCCAAAAGGCATCGATATACGACCCAAAAAAGTCATTAGGAGATAGAGAGTGGAAAAGGTTATCAAGCCCCTGGGAATCACCGAGGTGGTGTTGCGAGACGCCCATCAGTCGATTCTGGCAACTCGGTTGCGTATCGAGGATATGCTGCCGATCTGCGCGCAGTTGGATCAAATCGGCTACTGGTCGCTCGAGTCTTGGGGCGGCGCCACTTTCGACGCTTGCGTGCGCTATTTGGGTGAAGATCCTTGGGAGCGTTTGCGCTTGCTCAAAAAAGCCATGCCCAACACGCCGCAACAGATGTTGTTTCGCGGCCAGAATATTTTGGGTTACCGGCACTATGCCGACGATGTGGTCGATAAATTTGTCGAGCGTTGCGTCGTAAACGGTATCGATGTGTTCCGGATATTCGACGCGATGAACGACATGCGCAATATCGAACGTGCCGTCAAAGCTGTTTTAAATACCGACGCTCACGCCCAAGGCACGATTTCGTACACCACCAGCCCGGTACATACCATTAAAAAGTGGGTCGAACTCGGCAAACAGATCGAGGACATGGGGGCCCATTCCATCTGTATCAAGGACATGGCCGGTCTGTTGACGCCTTATGACGCCTACGAATTGGTCAGCAAGCTGAAACGAGCGGTGGCCGTTCCTATCCATATGCAATGCCATGCCACCACCGGCCTGAGTGTCGGGACCTATATCAAGGCGATAGAGGCCGGCGTCGATAACGTCGATACCGCGATCTCGTCGCTGAGCATGACTTACGGCCACAGTCCCACTGAAACCGTCGTGGCGATGATGGCCGGTCAAAAGCGCGACACCGGCCTGGATTTGGTCAAGCTGGAACGTATCGCCGATTATTTCAGGGAAGTCCGTAAAAAATACGCGCAATTCGAAGGCAGTTTGAAAGGCGTGGACGGCCGCATCCTGATTTCGCAGGTACCCGGTGGCATGCTGACCAATATGGAAAGTCAATTGAAGGAGCAGGGGGCTTCCGATCGTTTCGACGAGGTACTGCTCGAGATTCCCAAGGTTCGCAAGGATCTCGGTTACATCCCCTTGGTAACGCCAACCTCGCAAATTGTCGGTACTCAGGCCGTGTTGAACGTGTTGTCCGGCGAACGTTACAAAACCATCAGCAAGGAAACCGCCGGGGTATTGAAAGGCGAGTACGGTGCGACGCCCGCGCCTGTCGATAAGGCATTACAGGCCAGAGTGTTGAATGGCGGTGAGCCGATCACGTGCCGGCCGGCCGATTTGTTGGAGCCGGAAATGGATAAGTTGATCGCCGAGGTTAAAGCCAAGGCGGCGGCCGATAACGTCAAATTGGCCGAGAATGTCGAGGAAGATGCGTTGATCGACGGTTTGTTTGCTCAAGTCGGTTGGAAGTTCATTCAAAACCGAGGCAACCCTGCCGCGTTCGAACCTGCTCCCGGCGCCGAGCCCGCGGCTGTCGTTGCCGCAGCGCCGGCACCGGTTTGCTCGGAAGGCCTGGCCGAGAGTTACACCGTCAACGTGGACGGCAAGAATTTCCACGTGGTGGTCGCTCCGGGCGGCGGCGCGGCCGAGATCGTTGTACAGCCGATTGCCAGCAAATTGGTCATCGACGAAAGCGGCCCGATGTTGGCGGCTACCGCGCCCATCGTCAGCGGCAAGGGCGTGGTCGAGTCGCCGCTGGCCGGCGTGGTATTGCGAGTTAATGTCAACGTCGGTTCGCATTTGTCGGAAGGCGACGTGGTGTTGATCATGGAAGCCATGAAAATGGAAACCGAGATTCGCGCCAAGGTGGCCGGCATCGTTAGCGCCGTCAACGTCAGGCAGGGCGACTCGGTGGCGGTCGGCGACATCCTGGTCACGTTGTAAATATTCGTCAGGCCTTTATCGAACCAATCAAGAGCTCCATGGAAAATATCAGACTATTGTGGGAAAACACCGGCATCTATAACGCGACCGGATCGCAGGTCGCTATGATGGCGGTCGGATTTCTATTGCTGTATTTGGCCATTAAAAAAGGGTTTGAACCCCTGTTGTTGCTGCCTATCGGTTTCGGCGCGGTACTGAGCAATATTCCAGCCGCCGGCATGATAGACGAGGGCGGTATCTTGTACTACATGTATTACGGCATTAAAGCCGGCGTGTTTCCGTTGTTGATCTTCATGGGCGTCGGTGCGATGACCGATTTCGGCCCGATGTTGGCCAATCCGAAAACCTTGTTTTTGGGGGCCGCCGCCCAGTTCGGCATCTTCGCCACATTGTTCGGCGCGTTGGCTTTGAATGCGGTCCCAGGCATGCAATTCAGCTTGCGGGAAGCCGCCGCGATCGCGATTATCGGCGGCGCCGACGGTCCGACCGCGATTTACGTAGCGTCTAAATTGGCGCCGGAATTACTCGGTGCCATCGCGGTCGCCGCCTATTCCTACATGGCGCTGGTGCCGTTGATTCAACCGCCGATCATGCGTGCGCTGACCAGTGAAGCCGAACGCCGGATCGAAATGCAGCAATTGCGTAACGTCGGCAAGACCGAAAAAATTGTGTTCCCTTTGATGTTGCTGGTGTTAACCGCCTTCTTGCTGCCGTCGGCCGCGCCGCTGGTCGGAATGTTTTGTCTCGGTAACCTGATGAATGCCTCGGGTGTCGTCGATCGCTTGAGCAAGACCGCCCAGAACGAATTGATTAATATCGTCACGATCTTTTTAGGCTTGTCGGTCGGATCCAAACTCAGCGCCGAAGCCTTTTTGAAAGTCCAGACCTTGGGCATCCTGGGTTTGGGGGCGATCGCGTTCGCGATCGGTACCGCTAGCGGCGTCATCATGGCCAAGATCATGAACCGCTTCAGTAGTACCCCGATCAACCCGTTGATCGGCGCCGCCGGCGTCTCGGCGGTACCCATGGCGGCCAGGGTCGCCAACAAAATCGGTCTGGAAAGCAACCCACATAACTTCTTGCTGATGCACGCAATGGGGCCGAACGTGGCCGGGGTTATCGGCTCGGCGGTTGCGGCCGGCGTCTTGTTGAGTTTGGTGCGTTGATAGTCTGACCAATTTTATGACAGCCGAAGCCGAAGCCGAGGCTCGAAAGCCGAGTGTTCTTTGGCTAACCTCAAGCTACCCGCGCTACCAAAACGATAGTGCATCGGTTTTTCTACGCTACTTGGCCGAAGCGCTTGCCAAACAAAATTTCGATATTCGGGTGTTAGCACCCGATCATCCGGATCAATGTTCATACGACTCCGCCGTTTCCCTCCAGCATTTTCGTTACAGTTTCAATCGACGTAAACAGGCGCTGGCGTACGGTTCTGGCATATTGCCAAATCTGCGAGTTAGACCGACGCTGATTTTTCAGGTGCCTGGGTTCGTCGCGGCGATGTTTTTCCGCGCCGCCAGAGAAATCGTCCGTGATAAACCCACGTTGCTTCATGCCCACTGGATTTTTCCGCAAGGCACACTGGCTGTGGTGTTAGGCAAACTGTTTAAGATCCCGGTGTTAGTCACCGCGCATGGCGCGGATGCGTTCGGATTAACTGGGCCTGGGCTGGCGGCGATAAAGCGCTGGACCGTCCAGCAGGCATCGGCTTGGACTAGCAATACCCAGGCGACGGCCGGAGCAGTGGCTTGCAAGCATTGCGGTGCGGTTATTTTACCGATGGGCATACCCTTCGACTGCTTCGCGGCGGTTTCTAAACCGATAGTGACCGATAAAAGTCATCCCGAAAAATACGTGGTGTTGTTCATCGGTCGCTTAGTCGAAAAGAAGGGCGTGACCGATTTAATCATGGCGTGCGCCCGGCTGCCAAATGAGTTACACGAGCGAGTCGAGCTAAGGATTATTGGTGATGGCGAGGAACGGCAAGCGCTCGAAATGCAAGCCCTACGCTTGGGTATCTCGCACCATGTGACATTTCTCGGACGAATCGCGAACCACGAGTTACCGGACCACTACGCAAATGCCGATATATTTGTTGCCCCGTCGATAGTCGATTCGAGCGGCGATACCGAAGGGCAGGGCGTTATATTGCTGGAAGCCATGGCGGCTGGGGTACCTGTGGTCAGCACCAGAACCGGCGGTATCGGTGAAGTGATCGAACACGCCGTGAACGGTATTTTGGTTGAGCCTAATTGTCCGGAACAATTGGCCGAAGCCCTGACGACCTTGATTCAAGATCGGCAATATCGTCAACGATTGAGTGACGCGGGGAAAATCACCGCGAGTAAATACGATTGGAAAGCGGTTTCCGAGACGTTTGCGACCGTTTACCAGAAACTCATTCCCGATTGTAAGTATGGATGCGGTTAGCTAGCTCTCTCCAAGAAAACTTGAGCGATTTTCAAACTATTAGCGACCACTTGATGCATGTCGTAATAAATATATTGGCCGCAACGGCCGATAAAGGTCATATGCTTCAGTTGTTCCGCTTTAGCTTTATAGCGCTTATATAACTGTTGCGGCTCGCCGGATACCGTCTTAACCGGATAATAGCGCTCGAAACGATTGTCCTCGTCGCGGCACGGCATTTCCTTGGTCAGCAACACCTGTTCGGCGCCTAAATTACAACCAGGATATAAACGCCAGTCGGTTTGCCGGGTATAACATCCGTCATCGGTAAAATTTATGGTGGGTGTCGGTTGATGATGTTTCGCTACCAATTGATGCTCAAACTTGATGGACCGATAAGGCAAGCGCCCGAAACATTCATCGAAATAAACATCGATCGGCATCGAATTGAATACGTGGAAATACTCGTGTTCCATAGCTTTATCGAATTCGCAATTTAAAACAATGGAAATCGCCGGGTGGTCCAATAGCTTTTTGAACAGGCCGATATAACCATCCGCCGGCATAGCCTGAATACTATCGTTAAAGTAATCTGCGTTGTCGTCATAGCGTATCGGCAAACGTTTCAACACTTCGGCCGGTAATTCCGTTAAATCCAAATCCCACATCTTACGCGTGTAACGGCCGAAAAATAACTCGGTTAAATCCGGGCCGAATACGTTTTCCGCTACTTGTCGCGCGTTACTTGGGTTTTCATAGGGAATCCGCAACGAGTTTAAAAACGCTCTGACCGCGCCTTCATTCGCGAAATTTTGCGAATAAACACGGTTAATGGTGGTTCGATTAATCGGCAAAGGCACATAACCTACGTCATCGACCCAGGCTTGAACCTGATGTCGATAAGGTAGCCACTCGGTAAATCGCGACAGATAATCGAAAATCCGCTGGTCGTTGGTATGAAAAATATGCGGACCGTATTGGTGAACGCGTAAATTCAAATCCGGATTAATCGGGTCATGCGCATTGCCGGCAATATGGTCGCGTAGGTCGATCACTTTCACGTTAAACCGCCCGCTATCGGCCAACTGCCGTGCGATCACAGCGCCGGCAAACCCGGCGCCAACGATGAGAATATCCGCTATCATGAGTTAATCCATTCGATAAGGCGACGAGCTTGGTCTGCCCAACTCGGAATCGGCAGGCGAACTGTATAGCCGGAGTTCAATAAATAACTAGCCTTGTTGCAGAAGTCGGCCAGATCATCCTGTGTATATAAACATTCCGGGTGATCGCGAAAAACTTGTCCCACCGCGCCGACATTCGTGGCTAAAACCGGCGTTTCGGTGGCGAGAATTTCGTAGGTTTTCTGCGGAAAGGCGTATCGGCCGAACTCGCCATCGCGCAGACAAATCATTGCCAAGTCAAGCGCGCTATAAAAGCCGTTAATTTGACGATGCGGCAATAGACCCAAATAATGAACTCGCGGATGATTGGGGATAGGGCAGCTAGGGTCAGTTGGTCCGGCCAACACTAAATGAACCGAACTGTCGTTATCGGCTAATTGCAAAAAGCCGGCGTAGAGCAAATCGACACCGCGATTTCTGTCCAGCGAACCGGCCAAGCCAATTAGTTTTGCATGAGTAGGCAAATGAAGTTGTTGTCTGCATAAAGCTTTATCCTGTGGAAAAAAATCATTGCCAGTGATCGTGCTTTCCAACGTGATGATGTTGCGATGCTGGTAACGTTGCCGAATATAATCGGCAAGAGGTTCGCTGACACAACTAATGCCCTTGGCATTTCTTATCGCCAGACGATATAAAGGCAAAAGTCCCGGTAATTTTGCTAGCCCGAAACTCTCATAATTATCGTAAAGGTCGAGATAATAGGGGATATTAAATAACTTAGCGAACAGAGCGGTTATAATGGTATGAAGACAGTCGGAACTACCCAATAAAATATCCGGCTTAAATTGCTTGATAAGCAAAAATGTGTTTGCAAAATAATTCAGCAGGCCGGAGATAATTAACCTGCCGGCATCGAAGCCATGCCACTCTAAAGAACTCGAATTATTGTTTATGTGTATAAAATGACCGGAAGTGCAACGATGGTAGCCAAGACAAATTCCTGGATATGATGCCCAATTAATGCTAATTGTTTTGGCAGTTCGTAAAGCCTAGCATAACGGTCGTCAATGACGTCCTTTTGCATATAGTGGCGCTTGCATAAGAAAACAATTCTCATTTAAATTGAGAGATATATTTTCCAGCAAAAAAATACAGCGATAAATAATAAATGCTGTGTTTTTAATTTTGCTGTTTTTAATGACGCGTGATCCGTTTTCTGTTAATAGAATAGCAAAGCTAGAAAATAGCATAAATATATTTAACTGATTGCCAACTGCGATAGAAGGCTTAATAATCGATTTTAATAATGCTAACGAAAACTTAGTGGCGGACAAATTGGTGTCTATGACATAATGTATTGTATTATCGCCAAATGCTGAATAGCTTAGTTGACCATAATTATGATCATAAATTACCAAATAATTGTTATCGGGAATTATATCTGGTTTAAAGTGTGTGGCCGTGGTTGGGATGTTAGCCTGGGAAGGCCATTTTCCTCGAATATCATTTTTAAAATCAGTAATGGCTGATTCAACAGAATAAGAATAATCGACAATCCCCATGTAGTGGTAAAATTCCTGCAGTTCTTCGTAAATTGCTAAAAGCTTGGCTACGGCACTTTTAGATTTTGAGTATTTGTTGAAAAAATATAGCTTGTTCCTGACTCTGTAGTAAACACGCCATACATTGGATGGCTTGTAACCATTGAAATGATGCCAAACAACAGAATTTGTATTGCAAAATATTTTCTTGCCAAAAGTCTTTATTCGAGTTGACCATTCGATATCATCCCAGAAGATAAACATATCTGGATCTATTTTGCCAAAAGCAATAATATCACTCATTCTAACGAGCATCGAGCAAGCTGCACAGTAATCAACTTCTAAAACGTTTTTATCCGGTCGCTTTGAAATTTTGGATTTACCATGGCTAATTAACCTAACTTTAGAATTATTCCAATCAATATCGCCACCGCATTCTTGTATAATATCGGTGCCAGCTATTAATATTTGAGATCCGCAGATACTTGTTTCAAGGCTGCTCTCCAAAGTATTAACCAAATGAAGCAAGGCGTCGCTTTCAACGACCACATCGTTATCTAGCAGCCAACAATACTCATATCCGTTATCTTGCGCGTATTGTAAACCTATATTGAAACCGCCAGCTCCGCCAGTATTTTCCGGATTGTTGATAACAATAGTATTTGGAAAGTATTCGGCTATAGCTTCAAAAGTATGATCGCTTGAGAAATTATCAACCACGATTACATCGTAATTTGGATAATTAAGATGTTGTAATGAATTGAGCAGTTCTAAAACGAATGCTTTCTTATTCCAGGTTACGATGACAATTGCAACTTTAGAGGTCTGCATAATCGTTATTTAGAACTTTTTGATAAATTTTTAAATGTGCCGCCAAGAATAGTTCCTTCGTGTAGCGTTCTTGTACTTTTTGCAGACCGGCAGTACGCCATGCAGCTAATAGTTTCAGATTATTAACGGCATAATTTAAGCCATCGACTAAACCTTGTACATCGCCGGTTTTCGCTAACCAACCTGTTTTGTTGTGTTCGATAATTTCCGGAACGCCGCCAGTTGCAAATGCAATAGCCGGTGTGCCGCAAGCCATGGTTTCAATAGCAACACAACCGAATGAATCAGCAAGTGTTGGGAAAAGAAATACGTCTGCTGCTGCATAATATTGGGCTAAAAGCTGGTCGTTGTATATATAGCCTGTGCTATAGAAAGTCAATCCTTGAAAAAACTCCAGTTGATTTTTATCGGATTTTCCTATCGCTAAAATAAACGGCGGTGGATTCATTTGCTTTAATGCTTCAATAGCTAAATTCGAGCCTTTTCTAGCTTCTGATAAGTTGGTTGCAGTTAATAAAACAATAAACCGATCCTGGGGCAGACCAAGAATGGTTTTAACCATTCCTCTATCCAATGGTTTATAGATATTTGTATCTACATAGTTAGGAATTACAACCGGGGTAATCTTGAAATCGACGGCCTTCATTGCCTCGGTGGCCAGCCATCTCGACGGAAATATAGGCACAATCGGCCGTTGTTGCAATAATCGCCGTTTATACTGTTGCATATAGCCAGTAAAATCAATTGACGTACCCAAAGGTAATAAATCTAATTGTGGGCAATTATTGCAATGATCGTAGTGAGCTTTGCAATCCATGGGATATATACAACCACCTGTAAATGGTGAGCAATCATGGAATGTCCATATAATAGGTTTGCGTTTTACAAGCCAAGAAAGCGCCAAAGGGGAAAATGTAAATGAAATATCATGAAAATGATAAAGATCATAGTCAACCGTTTTACGCTGTAAATGAATCCAAAGCTCTGGGGTGATAAAGTCCGGAAGTCCAATAGTCCTGGATGCAATTGAGAAAGCACCTTGTATCAGTGAAAGCCATTGCCCGCCGTGTAGTTTAAACGTGTACCAATCGGAATTAATACCTGGGCGACCAACCCAATGATGTACTTCAAATTTATGATCGTTATTTAGCAATTGAACTAAGCCGCCGGCTATTCGGCTAGCGCCTCCGCCTGTGGCGTCCGATTTACTGATAACAGCAATATTTTTCATAATATAAATATTACAATAGTCAGGGGAGTTAGAGTTTGCTAAAGTAAGAATTAATATAGTGGCCCCAGAATTTAATGATATTACCGAGTATAATATGATTCTTAAGGCGATCAATTAAGGATTGAAGGTAAATTTGTCTATGTAGGATATGAATGAAATTGTCGTATTTATTGGTTGCGTTTAATATAAAATTATTGTAAATCCATGATGCGAGTTCTTGGTTGGACTTTTCGTTGTCAAAAACGGTTTTTGAGTTATTATGAACTCGATAGTTGGATAGCACTTTATTTTCAATAATTGGCGCGGTACGTTTCGTCATTTTCCACCATAAATCAACATCCATAATATAACTAAGAGAAATATCAAGATGTCCTACTAACTCCAGCATTTTCCTGTTCCAGAACGTAGATTGCTGCGGGAACCAATTTCCAGTCCAACATAGAAAAGTTTCTTGCGTAACATCATTCGGCGGATTGCGAAAACCCACACGATTACTTGACTCATCGATAATGTTGGCTACGCCTATTAACCAGTTGGCATCGTTCAAATTAAATTTATCGGCAACGTAAAATAATGTATCGTTTGCAAGCGTGTCGTCGGAATTAATCCACGCAATAATGTCGCCGTTACAGGCGTCCAATCCTTTGTTGATAGCGTGGCTTTGGCCTACATCCTTCTCACTAACCCAGTAGTGTATCCAATTTTCGTATTTTTTTATTATTTCGATTGAATTATCAGTGCTGCCACCATCAATGACAATATATTCCAAATTTGGGTAGTTTTGTAATAGAATGGAGCGTATTGTTTCTTCAATAAACCTTCCTTGATTTAACGACGGTGTAATAATACTTATTTTTGGCCAAGGACTGTCTTTTGAGCGAACATCAAGAATAAGTTTAGATTCATGTGTCCATGGCCAACCCTTCTTGTTTTCATTAGGAAGTGGAAGTTCTTTCAGTAGCGCCTTCATCGATATTGATATGTAATTATTTATGGTCGATAAAGGACGACATTGCATTGTAAGGTCTTGCCGGATTTTTGATCGGTAAATTCTTGATCAATCGACCAAATACTGAACCCCTCAATTTCAAGATGCTCGATCATTTCTTTCCATAATTTTTGGCCTGAATAAAGTTCGAAAAAAGACACCTCCAGCATGACGCCCTGAATAAATGGCAATGTGTTAACGGCACCATTCAACACCTCCCATTCCATACCTTGTGTATCAATTTTCAAGAATATATTATTATTGCTGGTTATATATTGAGATGCTATTGAATCCAAAGTCTGTATCGTACATTTTTCAGTGCCAATATAGCCTGAGTCTTGAGCTGAGTTTAAATGCAACGCAGTCATTTCTAGTAAGCTGGATGATACCGAATTACCGGCTATGTTGATATTAAATTCGCCATTGTTATCGCCCAAAGCTGCACGAGGATGGATTAACCAGTCGGAATCGTCTTTAGCATATTCGCGAAGTTTTTCATGTGCTTCCGATAATGGTTCAAAACTGATGATTCTTCCTTTATAACCTGCCTGGCGAAGCGATCTTGCAAATTGACCGATGTTAGCGCCGACATCAAATACAGTATCAATGTTGAAATGGAATAGACTTTTGGCCAATTTATCTGCTGAAGAAATATTTGGTCTGATCCTATGTAAGTCTAAGCCAATAGTATTAAATGCCAAACGTATTGTTCTTTCGATGGCATATTTGATCATTATAGTTTTATTGGTTGTCATTTTAAGACCAGCATTTACGTCTTTGCTTGAATTCAAGCAATAGATTCTTTAGGCTGTTTTCAGATTCAATTTGTTCGCACCGCATCTGATTTAGACGTTCATACCCAGCTTCTACAAGGGTGGCGCATATTTTTGGATCGGTGCAAGCAGTCATGGCATCCGCTAAGTGTTTTGGGTCATCTGGATTAACATAGATGGCGGCATTTTTGGCCTGGCTCTCCAAATGAGAAGAATAAATTAGTGGTTTACCGAGTGTCCACGCTTCAAGTGGCGGTAAATTAGTTGGGCCAAAGTAGGTTGGCATTACCACGGCTAAACATCCTTCGTACAATCCTCTCATATTCTCAGGCGGGACAAAGTCTACAAAATGCACTTGTTTGGTGAGTGAATATTTTTCCACCAAATTGATAATGTGTTGCTTATTACCTTTATCGGTTCCGGAAAATACAATATTGAATTTTACTCCAATACTATTAAGGTGGCTCAAGGCTTCTAAAATGCGAGCGTGATTTTTATGTGGCCAAAATTGAGCGGGGTAAAAGAAATACCCTTCTTCTAAGTTATAGATTTTTAATACCGAAGCCGTATCAATTGAATGTTCTTTTTTTATGAAAGGAGATGGCGAGAAAGGTGACGATAATATTCTTTTTTTATCTATTCCATATCGTATTTCTATGGAGTTGGATAATTGAATTGAGTCGGTTATAATTAAAAACGCACGGGACAAGTTTCTTTTAAAGTGGTTTTCTCTGCTAAAAAACTCGTTAGAATATCCTACTTCTGGAAATTCCAACATGTCTCTGTGACACAAGTCGAATACTGTTGATATATAGTTTAATTTTTTCAACACTCCGGGAGTTGAAGATTGGGTTAAAAAATAAACTAAGTCAACATTGTTATTTATCAGTGTGTTCTCAAACGGAGAGCAGAAGTTGGTATAATCGAGTAATGTCTGGCCAAGATGACTCCGCGTGGCCCGAAAAACAATTCGGTCAATAAATGAAAGCTTCAATAACTTGGCGCTTAATCCTAGTTTTTCCAAATGCTCGGCGTTATCAAGGTGAACGGTATATATTTCAAAATCAAAATTACCTTCGCCGATCTTGCTCATTTGTAGTATGGCATTTAACGACTGGTTAAATCCTCCGCCTATGGCTATTTTGTCCTCAAGAAAGGCTATTAATTTCATTCGTAATGCTTAGCTAGTAAAATCTGGATTCCAGACCAAGTTTGGCTATCGAGTTCTTTATCATCCATCCAAGAACAACTCATCAACTCCTGGAACTTAGAACTATGAAACGTTAGCAGTTCTGGTAAAAACAAATATCGCATTTTATGGGTTTCGTGCAATTGCTCTACTGCACCCGATAATTTATTTTCGATAAAAACAGTATAGTTAACATCAACTACGTTTTTATTGATATGTATTACGGGCTCCGCAATTCTGGTGATTTTGACGGTTTCATCATCAAAACGCTTAACTCGCACTTCGGGTTTTTGAGTTAATACTGCTGGCCCATACCAAAAATCAAATAAAAAAACACCGCCAGGTTTTAAATGAGATGCGGCTGTTGTAAAAGTATTTTCTAAATGGGTATTTGTAGTTTGGTAATTAATAACATGAAACAGTGAAATTACCGCGTCAAAATACTCTTCTAATCGTACAGTACGTACGTCGGCTTGCAGAAAAGTGAGTCTAGATGAAATTTCTTTTGGTAATTCCGCTTTTCGTATCTCCGCGCGCTTCAGCATACTATTACTTAGGTCTACGCCAACTACATTAAAACCCTTTCGTGCTAAATGCACGGCATGGGCTCCGGTACCGCACCCAAGTTCCAGGATCGTTTTTGCCTGTGGCTTATAACGGTGAATATGCGAGACGACATATGCCGCCTCTGCTGCATAATCCTTGTCAAGGTAGAGTAAATCATAATAGCAGGCATAACTATCAAAAACGAAGCTCATCGCACGACCTCATAAACCGCCTGTACAACTTCCCGCGCTTGGTCGTCGGTTAAGGCTAATCCACTGGGTAGATAAAACCCATACTTACATAATGTTTCTGCGACTGAATAACTTTCATTGTTGAATAAATTCATCTTTCTGAATACGGGCTGCATATGCATGGGATAAAAAAACGGTCGTGTTCCTATCCCTTTGGTAGAAAGCTGTTTCATGGCATGTGCGGCATCAATCGCCAAAGATTTATCTAATACCACTCCAAACACCCAAAAAATATTCTCGGCATAAGCGGTTTGTACTGGCGGCAATTGTAATCCTTTTACGTCGGATAATAAGTTGCTATAGAGCAGCCCTATTTCGCGTTTGCGTTTGATAAATCCGTCAAGCCGTTCCAATTGCGCAATGCCCAGTGCGGCTTGCATATTGGTCATGCGATAGTTCCAACCTAAGCTGTCATGTACGAAACGCTTTGCGGGTTGAAAACATAGATTGCGTAAACTGCGTGCTTGTTCGGCGGTATGGTCGTCGTCCGTGACCACCATACCGCCTTCCCCGGTGGTGATATGCTTATTCGGGTAGAAGCTGAATGTACTGATGTCCCCAAAACTACCACAAGATTTTTTGCAATATGCCTGTCCAAGGGCCTCGGCGGCATCTTCAATAATCTTGAGTCCATGTTCTTGCGCCAGAGTCTGTAACGGCAGCATATCAACTGGTAAGCCGTAAATATGGACAGCCATGATCGC
Source organism: Methylomonas stagni (assembly GCF_050154735.1). Lineage (NCBI taxonomy): Bacteria > Pseudomonadati > Pseudomonadota > Gammaproteobacteria > Methylococcales > Methylococcaceae > Methylomonas > Methylomonas stagni. The sequence goes on from NZ_CP189557.1 coordinate 932,773, forward strand.
CTTCGTACGCGGTGTGATTTTATCGGCTACTTGTTTGACATCCATGTTCCACGTTAGGGGGTCGCAATCTACTAACACCGGTGTCGCGCCAGACCTAATGATTTGATGAAGGCACGAAATGATGGTAAAAGTTGGAACAATCACTTCATCACCTTTTCCAATATTCAGCACTTCGACTGCAATATCAAGTGCCGCTGTACCGTTTGTCACTGCAACGGCATGTTTGCGTCCGATTCGTTTGGCAAACTCCTCTTCAAAACGTTTGACAAAAGGTCCTTCGGACGAAATCCAGCCGGTTTCTATGCATTCCAACAGGTATTTTTTTCGTTGCCGTCCAGCAATGGCTCGTTAACGGGAATCATTTTACATCTCTCAATTTGATTTGATTCTGGGCGATTGCATCGAAACGTGTTTTGTCCTGATCACCAGCATAAGGTCCTTGTTTTACCTCGATAATTTCTGTCGGCTCGAGCATTTCGAATCCGTGGCCACCGATTGACAATAAAATCACGTCGCCAGCTTCCAGGACAGTGCTTTCTATATACACTTGTTGTTCGCTATAAAAATCCACTCGCAATTTGCCGCTCTTGATGAACAATACTTCGTTAGTGTAGTGGACTTCCCGTGTTACGGGGTTGTGTACGTGAGGTGGGATGACGTACCCGGACGGTCGATTCATATAACCAATCTGTTGGGAATAGGTGCCAGGCGTAAAAAATTCGATGCCTTCTTTTTTAAAAGAATGGCGAATAATGATGGCGAGTTCTTTATTGTCTGAAAATATGCGGTCAATCATAAAAATACCTGATATGTTGATGATTTGATTTATTCAATCTAATAGCCGATTTATCTATGATATGTATAATTTAATTTATTATGTTGAATTTTTTAAAAAAACCATTTTCTATAATAATTAAATTATTTCTTGTGGTGTTTTTCAAAAAAATAAAATGTTGTTTTTTTGTAGAGAGATTTAACTGAACGAATGATTTTGCTAAAACGAGTGCTGTTCAGCTTTTTGTGGAAACTTTGGATTTGCTTGATCGCAATTTGAGATTCCTCAAATATGTCTGGCAATTTTAAATTACTTTGATTTTCTAAATAAACTTTGAAAGCATTGTTGTGGCCACAATTTTCTCCAGTGCCATCAAGGCCTATGTTTTCAATCAAGCTATACCTGGGGGTTAAGCATAGCCCATTATTTTCAAAAATTGTGGCGTACCAAAAGATAGCCCATGTGTTTATTCTTTTCGACGCATTTAGTTTGACTTGGCTCCAAAAGTCACAAGTTCCATCTAAGTTGAAGTGTCTGATTTTGTTTTGGTTCCAGTTTTCTATTAGCCGCTCAGGTTTTTTCTCAAAAATCTCCATCGATCCTCCCAAGTGGCCCATCCCCAACAATTCATTACGCGCAAAAAAAGGTATCGCTAAGTCCCTCTGGATTAATAGGATAATTCCAGCCATTGATATGCCAGACTGTCTTGTTATCGTAATATTTATCCAGTGCAGAATTCATAAATGTCAAGAAGTATGGGCTGGTAATCATGTCATCTTCCAGAACAATGAGGCGCCCGTATCTGTTGCAAACATCAGTGACTCCTTCAATAATGTTGCGAGCCAAGCCAAGGTTGGTTTCTCTTTCTATTACCGATACACTGCGAAAACCACGAATATTGTGTGCCAGCGATCGTACTTTAGTGACTTTGATTTCCTCCTCCAGGCTTCGCGCTGCATCGGAATAAACTATCAGATCACTTTGACTAGCGAGAGAATTGGCTGAGAGAGCTTCTAATGTAATACGAGTGTGCTCGGGACGAGCGAAGGCGAAGAGAACGATTGGGGCGGTCATTGTTTATTTTATATCAAGATTGCTCGGAAAATTCGGTGTTTCTCGTTATTTGTGAATAATTTTACTTTTTTGCAAATATAACACTATTGCCTGTTTTGGCATGAGCTTGATAGCCAATAGAGTTAAGGTAAATATTTGCTGGGTTGTTCATGGTTGACGTTAAATCGGTATTTAGGAGTTCGATAATTAAAAAATTAGGTCTATATTTGGACCAGTTATTAGACTGCAGTATCTCTAAGTCAAACCCTTCGGCATCAATTGATAGAAAATCGATTGTTTGATTTGGAGGTAGGTTGTTGTCCAGGATATTTGCAAGTGGCAAAGTTTCAATTTGCTTAGTTTCAATTAACTTAAATTCACGTAGTCCGTCACGTTGCTTAGCAAGCAGTGGGTCGAAAGTATTTAACGCAGATTCATTAAATACGTAGTATTTTAAACTTGATGGCGTCCTGGATACTCCTATCTCAATTGCCAAGTCTCTTGGGCGCCATTTGTTGAATAACAGTTTTGAGTGTGGTAAAGGGTCAATACATATCCCTCGCCAGCCGCGACGATAAAATAGATAAGTATTCGAGAAGCGGAAGGGGTGGTGAGCTCCAACTTCTACATAAAATCCAATAGTAATGTTGCCCATTAATCGATCAATGACTAGGTCTTCACCCTCTTGTGCGTAGCTAACGTTAACCCACTTTGCTGATTCTAACCAAGGCTCTCGAATTTTTCTCGAGATTTTGAGTATTGATTTAAGTAACGACATGTTATTCAATAGTCCATTCGCCTGTTAAAAGAAATGGGCCAAGGCCTGAATCGAAAAAATTCCCGGTGGTATAAAAATCACCTGATTCAACATAAAAAGAGCCAATAAATCCTCTTGGCCAATCGATCTCTGCGCCATTGGCTAATAATCTAACGCCGATATAATAGTTGCCGACCGAAAATGGCCATCGCTCAATTCGGCATTTTATTAATCCCTCCGAATTAACGATCTCAAAAGTGACGCCCATGTAATCACTATAAAAAACTACCAAGGTATCACCCACATTATTATGGATGGAAAAGCCAAGAGAAATATCTTGCTTGATGTATGGATTTTTGCATTTATATCTGAAAACCAATACAAGTGTTTCACCACTTGATGCGGCGCCGATTACTTCACCGTTGCCGTTTTCAATCGAGAACCAAGTTATTATTACATCGCCACTGCCACTTCGCTTTAAGTTGTTTATATAATCACAACTAGCTTCTTCTTTTAGATTGCCAAGGTATAGATTAATTGCAGTTTCCGTTTTGTCTATGCATTTAATTTGTCCATTGTCTAATACCAATGCTTTGTCGCATAATCTTTGAATTGCTGCCATTTGATGGCTAACGAATAGAATAGCTCTTCCTTCCTGTCCTACTTCCTCCATTCGTCCCAAACATTTCTTTTGAAACTGCGCATCTCCTACCGCTAATACTTCATCTACAATTAATATCTCAGGCTCCAGGTGCGCAGCCACCGCAAACGCCAATCTGACATACATGCCGGATGAGTAATGCTTGACCGGAGTATCTAAAAACTTTTCGACCTCGGCAAAATCAACTATTTCGTCGAACTTCTTCTGAATCTCTTGTTTGCGCATGCCTAGTATTGCGCCATTTAGGAATATATTCTCCCTACCCGTCAGTTCTGGATGGAATCCGGTTCCAACTTCGAGCAAACTCGATACGCGGCCATTAATGGTAATTTTTCCGGTGCTGGGATGGGTAATCCTACTCAGTATTTTTAATAGTGTTGATTTGCCTGCGCCATTTCTGCCAATAATGCCGACTCGGTCTCCTTGTTTGATTTCGAAGTTAATATCCTTAAGCGCCCAGAATTCTTCGGTAATTTCGACTCCGCCATTGTTCTGCAATGGATGCAATAAAGTTTTACCTAGTTTTTTAATGCCGCGACTGAGCGATTCACTCAGGCTGTTATACTGATAGCGGCTTTGCTGTTGATGCTGAATAATATATTTTTTGCCGAGGTTTTCGACTTTAATTGCGGTGCTCATCAGTTGCTATTGATAGAGGTTACAGACTATCGGCAAATTGCCTTTCAGTGTTGATGAAGTATCGATAACCTATTAATAGTAAGCCCAGTGATACCGCACTAGATAGCAAAAATCCATCCCAATAAATATGGGCATTATCACCAATAATTATCCAGCGAAAGCCATCGATGACACCGACCATTGGGTTCAACGAATACCAAATCCTCCATTCATCTGGTACGACCTGGCTGCTAAAACCGACAGGTGATATATACAGACCTATCTGTACGATAAAGGGAATCACATAACGAAAATCACGATATTTAACGTTTAGCGCCGAGATCAGATAACCTAATCCAAGCGCGGCGATAGCCGCCAATAATAAGAAGAACGGCATCAATAGAATATAAATTGAAGGTTGGAAGTGATACCAAGCCATCAACACCAGTAACAGCACGAATGAGATTAGGAAATCGACAATATTTACCAGCAATGGCGCAGTAGGGGCGATAATTCTGGGGAAGTAGACTTTGCTGATCATCGCCGAATTATTCACGACGGCGTTGGCACTTTCGCTTAGCGTATTCGAGAAAAAATACCAGGGCAACATCGCGGTAAACACCATGACGGCATAAGGTGCTTCGCCTTCCGTCGGGAGTTTGGCGATTCTGCCGAAGATCACGGTGAACACCAGCATCGTCAGCAATGGCCTAATTACCGCCCAAACCGCGCCAATCGCGGTTTGTTTGTAGCGGACTTTGAAGTCCCGCCAGGCTAGAAAATAAAACAAGTCCCGGTATTCCCATAATTCACGCCCCGAGTCGCCAAGGGTTTTATTGGGTGTGATGATGGTTTGTTGTCGGGTCGTCATTCGATCTTGATGATTAACTGGTGGCTTGTTGTTGAACGGTTTTGCGACAGTCTGCCTCAGTTAGTGTGTTCTAAGCTTGGGCGTCGGATAAGTGTAGTAGAAAATTATCCGGGGGCAGCTTATTTTTACTGGTAGCCATCGATTCGAATTTGTTCTGCGCTTAATTCATTTGGTTCTAAGCCAGTATTTCTATTTCCAGGCCAGTGTGAGGTAATAATGTCTGGAAGTTGTTGTCGAAAGTAATCAGTTTATTACAGTGTTGTTCAGCAAATTTAAGGTGAATAACGTCGTTGATACTTTTACAGCAATTTATTGATGAGCATAGTTTGTAAGCTGCATAAACCATGTCGGTGTTGATGGAGTCGGTTGATAGACTTCTGAAAAACTCGATATTCTTTTGTTGCTGTTCAATCTGTTTTAACTTGGACAGGACAAAAATATATTCTGTAAAAACCAAAGGAGATATGGTGATTTTATTATTTTTTAACGCTGATAAAATTCTCTCGTCAGCGATTTGTTGCCTTGCGCTTTCTTGATTGATAGAGGCATATATCAGAATATTAGTGTCAAAAAATATCACTGTCCGCCTCGTTGCACAGTTTTATAATATCTACTTTATTCTCTACAGGGGGTAAGTTTTTTCTGGTGTTAATTAGCGTTTTGAAATATTCAATTTTGTCTGCTTGAGATGTGTCTATAACGGGGTCTTTTACAAGCACAATGACTTTTGCATGCTTATTGATTAGTTTTTCATAGTCTTGTAATTCAATATATTTGTTTGTTATTTCTGTCTCAAATTCAATGGCATACATTGTTTGGCCTCATTTTTATCTATAAAGGGCTGTATAATTAGCGGAAATTTAAATAGTTTAACTCTAAGAGAGATTAAACTAAATCAATATGCTGGGTTTTTATTTCAGCTTGTCGTGCTCATCTTATTTCAAGTTATGTTTTTTAACATTGTTTGTGTTGCATTGTAAAATTCGTAGTGAATCATGGGCGATATTTGGTCTTAAACGGTGTGGTTTTGCCTCTGGTTTTATTGGCTTGACCATCGCTTTTTGGCTGAAAACTCGGCACCAAATGCTGTTTGCCGTTACCAATTAAATCGGCTCGCCCCATGTCCTTCAACGCGTCCCGCAGCAATGGCCAGTTTTTGGGGTCGTGGTAGCGAAGAAAAGCCTTATGTAAGCGCCGTTGTTTGATGCTTTTGGGGATGGCGATATCCGGGCTGTTGCGGGCAACTTTGTGCAAGGTGTCTTTACCGGAGTGATACATCGCAGTAGCAATCGACATTGGCGAGGGCAAAAAGGCCTGGACTTGGTCGGCGCGGAAGCCATTGCGTTTCAACCACAGCGCCAGATTCAACATGTCTAGGTCGGTGGTACCGGGGTGGGCGGCGATGAAGTAGGGGATCAGATACTGCTCCTTGCCGGCTTCCTTGGAATACTTGTCGAACATGGCTTTGAAACGGTCGTAACTGCCCATGCCCGGTTTCATCATTTTTGATAGTGGCCCCTGTTCGGTGTGTTCCGGGGCTATTTTCAGATAGCCGCCAACGTGGTGGGTGACCAGTTCTTTAACGTAGGCCGGGGTCTCGACGGCAATGTCGTAACGCAAACCCGAGGCGATGAAGATTTTCTTGATGCCGGGCAAGGCGCGGGCGCGGCGGTAGAGCTTGATCAGCGGAGTTTGATCGGTGTTGAGGTTGTGGCAGATGCCGGGGTAGACGCAGGACGGCTTACGGCACGATGCTTCGATTTTCGGGTCCTTGCAGGCCAGCCTCCACATGTTGGCGGTCGGTCCGCCCAGGTCGGAAATGTGGCCGGTGAAGTTGGGCGAGGTGTCGCGGATGGCTTCGATTTCGCGGATGATCGAATCTTCCGAACGGTTTTGAATGATGCGGCCTTCGTGTTCGGTGATTGAGCAAAAACTACAGCCGCCGAAACAGCCGCGCATGATCAGCACCGAATGCTGGATCATCTCGAAGGCCGGAATGTTGGCCTTGCCATAAGATCGGTGCGGCAGCCGCGAATACGGCAAGTCGAACACGCCGTCCATTTCCGGGGTGGTCAACGGCAGCGGCGGCGGATTGATCCAAACCTCGCGACTGCCATGACGCTGAATCAACGCGCGGGCGTTACCGGGGTTGGTTTCGCCGTGCATGACCCGCGAGGCATGGGCATAGAATATCGGATCGTCCTTGACCACATCGTAATCCGGCAGGCGAATCACGGTTTGTGCGCGGTTTTTGTTGGCGATGGGTTTGAATTGGATGACTTGTTCATTATCCGCCAGACTGACACTGGCCGATGATGGAGCCGATTCGCAATCGGGCATCTCCTGATACGGATTTTGATGCACGATCACCGCGCCGGGCTTGTCGATGTCGGTCGAATCCTTTTCGAGCCAACCCAGCGGCACTTGTTTGACGAAATGCACGGTGCCGCGAATGCCTTTCAGGTCATGGATGCTCTCGCCCTTGGCCAGCCGATGGGCAATTTCGACGACTTGGCGTTCGGCATTTCCGTAGACCAGCAAGTCGGCCTTGGAATCCAGCAATATCGACTTGCGTACCTTGTCCGACCAATAATCGTAGTGGGCGATGCGGCGCAAGCTGGCTTCGATACCGCCGATGACGATCGGCACGTTCTTATAGGCTTCCCGGCAGCGGTGGGCATAGACGTTGACCGCCCGGTCCGGCCGCTTGCCGGCGGCGCCATCGGCGGTATAGGCATCGTTGGAACGTATTTTCTTGTCCGAGGTATAGCGGTTGACCATCGAGTCCATGTTGCCGCCGGTCACGCCAAAGAATAACGTTGGCTGGCCGAGCGTTTTAAACTCGTCGGCACTGTGCCAATTCGGCTGGGAAATGATGCCGACCCGGAAACCTTGCGCCTCCAGTACCCGGCCGATCACCGCCATGCCGAAGCTGGGATGGTCTACGTAGGCGTCGCCGGTCACCAAGATCACGTCGCAGGCATCCCAACCCAAGGCGTCCATTTCCGCGCGGCTCATCGGCAATTCCGGGGCGGGACCGAAGCGGTGAGCCCAGTATTTTTTGTAGCCGAACAGGTTGGGGGCGTTGTGTATCACGGTTTGATGATCCGGTTGAAGACGTTGGGGTTGTGGCGTTTTAAGTCCAACAAGTAGGTCGGAAATTCGATTTGATAGCGTTGCTCCAGGTGCTTGGCCCGGTCTATCAGGCTTTTCAGAGTGGGTTTCGCGGCTTGATCGGCGAATGCAAAACCAATGATGTTGCCGCGACCGCGCACCGGCAAAAACAACATGCGCCAGTTGAACACCCTGCCCAGATTCCAACTAACTTGCTGGAACAATGGTTTGTCGGTACCCCACAGGTTAATGACCAACAGACCGTCGCGTGTCAGCAAGGTTCGGCAGGCGTCGAAAAAGGCCTCGCTACTGACTTCGGGCGCCATGCCGTCGTGGTCGTAGGCGTCGATCATGATCAAGTCGTGAAATTCGCTGTGTTCGCGGGCGAATTGTTTGACGTGGTGGGCGCCGCAACCGATCTTGATTTTCAATCGGGCGTCGAACGGCAGTTCGAAATGGCTGCGTGCCACCTTCAAAACGCTGCCGCGGAACTCGACCGCTCGCACCTTGCAATCGGCAAACTGGTGCAACAGGAATTTAGCGATCGTGCCCCCGCCCAAGCCTATCATCAACACATCCTCGGGCGGCGGTTGAAACAGCAGGCCGGCCATCATTGCGCGGGCGTACAGGGAATGTAGGCGGTCGGGTTCGGCGATCAACATCGAGCTTTGCCGGGCGTGCGAGCCAAAATGCAGGGCCCGCACCCCGTCGCTATCGACGACTTCGATGATGCCCTCGTCGTCGTGGCTTTGGTGGACTACCAGGCCGTCGTATTTGTACATGGAACGCGGAAACGTTGAAAATCATCGGTATTTTCCTTGAAAAACCGGCGATTGTCTTGCGAATTGTTGCGGATGGCGGAGCGGGTGGTGTGTACCGACTGATCGCGGCCCGAGCACGGAATGCGGCTATGCGATGAAAATCAGAGGCTGAGCTGACTGCGAAAGCCATTGCGGGAGCGCGCTTTCGTCGTGACGAAGGCGTCGCTCTGACTGGTGGCCTTGCTTGGCAGGAGCGATGCGGCGGATTCATGATCGTTAGGCGAAATTCGTGTTACGGCCGGAAGAGCTTGTGGTATCGCCCTGGCGACGTTCGAGAGAGATGCCCAAGCCAACTCCAAGAATATCGGGTTCCGAGTTGAGGCTCTTGGCTTATCCGTAGATTGGTTCAGGAAAGACTGGAGAATGTCGCCGACATTGCCAACAATCGCGGGTGCCGAAAGCCGCTCGATCGCCCAGAGGAGCGCCGAGGCACCAGTAATTGCAGGCGACGCGCTTAATTTACCCGATATCCTTCTTCCATCAAGACCTGCCTGACCGCCGGCCGGGTCAGCATCAGGTGATAGTGGTTCAGGCAGCGCTCCGGCAGTTCGATGGCGGTTTTGTCGGCCCAGAAACAGGGGTAGAACAAGGCCGCGTCGGCGATGCTGAATTGACCCAGCGCGTAGTCTTCCGTCGGCAAACTGTCGTTCAACACCGCAAATCCGCGCCGGACGATCTCCAGGCCTTGCGCTTTGACGGCGTCGATGTCGGCGGATTGGATGGCGAATTTTTCCGGCGTGAAAATCCGGGCAAAACCGGCGCCGTGTAGGGTGCCGACCGCATGTGCCATCAGTTCTATCGCGCGGGCGTCGCCGTCGGCATCGCCGGGCAACAAGCCGGCCTTGGGATAACGGCGTGCCAGCCAGTAAGCGATTGCGCTGAACTCGGTCAACGCCCCGCCGTCGTCGCGCACCAGCGTCGGAATCGTCCCCTTGGGGTTGATCGCTAGATATTCGGGTTTTAGTTGATCGCCGGCCAACAAATTGACCGGATAGACTTCGAAGACCAGTTCCAATTCTTCCAACAAAATGTGGATACCGGTCGAACACGAGCCGGGGGTCATGTAAAACTTCATGGTTTACTCCGTCGTTAAGGCGAGAAATCGGTTGTTGACGTTGACCGCAAACTCCCGCCATAACTGGGCGATATCGCGTTTCACCACCTCGAGATAATCCCGATCGGGTTTGTGTTCGTCGGGGAAGTTAGACAACGCGCAGGACGTGCGGTGTTTATCCACGACATAGGCGAGGAATGTCTCGATAAAGCCGTCGAACTCGGCCAGCACCAATTTGGTCAGCGCGGACATGCCCCTATCCAATGGCGTGGGGTCCGGGGCAAACGGCAACGTTTGTAGTACGTTTGCAGCCTGGTCGTAGACTTGCGCCAGCACCGCCAGCACATTGCGTTGAAAACAGCCGTCCCAACGTTGCCGCGATAAATCCGCCGCCAGCAGGCGGTCGTAACTGGGGCGGGCGGCGCTTTTAATCTCGGCGGCCTGACGGGCAAAACGCGCCAGACTTTCGGTGTTTACGGGGTGTTCGGTCATCGTGACTCCGGAAGGGTTCAGGTTAATGCGGCGTAGACTCTTTCCGCCGCGACCAGCGCGCCTTCCAGATAGCCGCCGTGCTCGGCGGCGGTTTCGGTGCCGCCGAAATAAAGTTTGTCGGTCCAATGGTCGAGTTGCAACCAACGGTGGCCGTAATCGGGGTGGCCTATCGGCGGCAGCCGGTCCAGCGCGGTGGCGGTATAGGCCTCCATGCTCCAGTCTTGTATCGTCGATCGTAACGGCTCGGCCGCGCCCGGACCGTAGAGCTCGGACAAATGGTGAGTCAGCAAGCCGGGTAACTGAGCGCGATAACGGTCGCGAAATTCTGCCGGAATCCCAAAAAAGCCGAATAGGGCGCCGAACTCACCGCGCGGGTCTTCGGCGTCGTAAATTTCCGACAAAATCGCGCCGGGGTAGGGCAACACCGCGTTGCCGGACCAGCCCTGTTGGCGCCAAAAGGCGCTCGGATAGGCCACTGCCGCCTTGGCGTGGCCGGCCATCCAGGTTGGGGTGGCCCGGCATGCTTCGAACAAGTCGGCCGACAGGGCCGGAACGAAGGCGATTCGTTCGGCCATCAAACGCGGCGGAACGGTCAAGACCGCGCGTTTGGCTCGGACGATGTCGGTCCCGTTGACGGTCGAAAAGCTCAGTTCGACGTGATCGTCGCGGTCGACGATTCGCAATAACGCTTGATTCAGGCGGATATCGATGTCGGCGAGCTTGGCTAGCAGCGCATCGATCAATGCGGCGCAGCCGCCCTGAATGCGCCAGGCATCGGCGTGGGTTTGCCGGTCGTGATAGCCGACCGGCAAGGTGTCCGCGCTGATTTTATAAAGACTTTGCCCGGCGTCGGCTTGGCGAAATAATGTCAATCCCAGTCGACGGCACAGCGCGGCAATGCGTGGTTGGCTACCGGGCCACAGCCAGGTCGGGCCCAAATCGACTGTTAAATTGTCCGCCAACGGCACCGACAATATGCGTCCGCCGCAGCGGTCGCGGGCTTCGAATACGCCGACCGCGCGGCCGTCGGCGGATAGCCGTTCGGCCAGCGCCAAGCCGGACAATCCGGCGCCGACGATCGCAACCTCCAACAGTTCAGACATCCAACGGAGTCCGGCAACGCAGGCTGTTGTCGGTCCAGGTCGGTAGCGGCGGCGCTTCGGTCGACGGTGTCGGCATGATCAGCTTGCGCCGAAAAATGTCCCAAACGCCGTCGAAGCGTTGTTGCACTCGTATGCTCCAGCCCCAAATGATCGGCAAATGCACTGGCGTCCAAATGAAATCATCCGGCCGGTCGGGCGCGGTGTTGGCTAGGAAGTACAGCGTGTATTGCTCCAGGACGCTGATAGACGCGACCGGTTGGCCGTCCAATTCGGCGTAAATTGGCTGGCGCACCGACTCGCTGAACTCGAAGCGGCTGGTTTCATCGGCGTTTTGAAAGCCGCACACCGGAATGACTGGCGAAGGCGCACCGGGGTCGTCCAGATATAAAACCGGCCCGGCATTGGCGTTCGCGGTATTCAGCAGATTCAACGTGCCGCCGTCGGCGAAATGGGCGGTGCGGGCCGATTCGACTAGCTGCACCACGCCGAGCTGTGCGCCGTGGCCGCGGGTTTCCCACTCCACCGCAAACCTCGGGGTGATGTTCAACACCGGTAGTTGCTGAATCAGTTTGACCTCGAGTCCTTCCAGAGTAGCCGCGTGCAAGGTCAGGCGGCTGAGTCCGCCGCCGCCGTGCGACGCGGCCAACTCCGTCGCGACGCCGACCGGCAGGCGGCCCTCGTCCCAGACGAAGCCGTGAGCAGCGCCTTGGTTCGGAACTATCGGCAGGATCTCGGCTCTGTCCAGGGATAAACGGTAGCCGCCGATCAGGCCATCGATGCCGCCGGCAATGTTCGCGACATTCGGATTGAGCGGGTAGCGCCGGCCTGGCGAAATCGCCGCCATCGGGTGGATACCGGCTTTCGGCGGTAGTTGGCGTCCAGGCAGCGGAAAAATGTGTTCGCTGGGGTCGGCTGTCGGCTGCGAATGGTTGGTCATGTACTCGGCCATACAAAATCGGGGCCAAGCGTCCCGCTTGTGGCGGCATTGCGGACTGAAAGCCGTAACTTGTTGACATGTGGGTAAAATCAGGGAAGGCTTACCGAGGCCGTAAGCCTAAGATATCCGAGGCGGCTTGTGTCGGAGAGACGACAAATCGACTAAGAATTTGTCACGCGCCTGGTTTCGGCAGTACGACCGCCGAGTTTTTCGGAAAGCGAAGCCGGCGAATCCGAACGGCGCGTAACGACGAACTCGCGCCGGTCCGAAAGTCTGGTAGGCTGTCGACTTGATCGAGCACGGGATGCGGCGAAGAACCGATTTTTTCCGAGATAATAACCAATAACCGGGGGTGGTCATGACGGGTAAGCAAGTAATCGAAGCGCTGGCGAAATTGTGGTCGGCGGCTTGGGCGTGGTTGCAAGACCATTATCGGGCTTGGAAGCAGCAAGCGCCCGCCGCCGACGGCGATAAGCCTAGGTCGCCTCGCTGGTTTTGGTATGCCTTGGTCGGCGTGCTATTGCTGTCGATACTGGCCGGTGGCGAGCGTATCGAAGGCCGCGAAATTCCCTACAGCCAATTCTTGGCCTTGGTCAACGACAACCAAGTCGAAAAAGCCGTGGTGACGCAACGCTTTATCAACGGTACCCTCAAAACCGAAGACAAGGTTCTGGGCAAGCAGTTTTTTACCGTGCCGCTGTGGGACGACGCCTTGGGAAAGCAACTTCAGGAACACCGGGTCGAATACGTGGTGCGTAGCGGCGACAATTGGCTGAGCAATCTGCTGTTTAACTGGGTGATACCGCTAGCGATTTTCGCCGGAATCTGGATGTGGCTGTTACCGAAAATGACCGGCGGGGCGGGGCGGTCGTTTCTGAACCTCGGCAACAAGGTCAGAATCCAACAAGAAGCGGTCAAAACCACCTTCGAAGACGTGGCCGGGGCCGAAAGCGCCAAACAGGAGCTGAAGGAAACCATCGACTTTTTAAAGTCGCCGGAGAAACTGCAAAAACTCGGCGGCAGGATGCCGAAAGGGGTGTTGTTGGTCGGCGCGCCGGGTACCGGCAAGACGCTGTTGGCCAGGGCGGTGTCCGGCGAAGCGGGGGTGCCGTTTTTCAACATCAGCGCTTCGGAATTCATCGAGCTGTTCGTCGGCATCGGCGCGGCCAGGGTGCGGGATTTGTTCGAGCAGGCCCGCCAAAAAGCACCGTGCATCATTTTTATCGACGAGCTCGATGCGATCGGCCGCAGTCGCGGCGGGCCGATGGCCATGCCCGGCAACGACGAACGCGAACAAACCCTGAACCAGTTATTGACCGAGATGGATGGCTTCGACGCGACTGCCGGCGTCGTGGTGATGGCCGCGACCAATCGGCCGGAGATCCTCGACAAGGCCTTATTGCGCGCCGGACGCTTCGATCGGCAAATCGTCGTCGATAAACCCGATATGATCGACCGGGTGGCGATCTTGACGCTGCATTGCAAGGCGATGCGTTTGGCCGATGACGTGGATTTGCAGACCGTTGCCAAGCGCACGCCGGGCTTCGTCGGCGCGGACTTGTCGAATATCGCCAACGAAGCGGCCATCCTGGCCGCCCGCGGCGGCCGAGAAACCGTGACGATGGCCGATTTCGAAGCTGCTATCGATCGCGTGATGGCCGGTCCGGAAAAGAAAAATCGCATTTTGGGTCCCGACGAAAAACGCCGGGTGGCTTACCACGAGGCCGGGCACGCCCTGGTCGCGGAAAACTTGCCGACCGGCCAGCCGGTGCATAAAATTTCCATTATTCCGCGCGGGGTCTCGGCACTGGGCTTCACGTTGCAACTGCCGGTCGAGGAAAAATATCTGTCCACCGAAGCTGAGTTGAAAGATCAGTTGGCCATCCTATTGGCCGGCCGCGCCGCCGAGCAATCGGCGCTGGGTAGCGTTTCGACCGGGGCGCAAAACGACCTGGAGCGCGCCAGCGAAATCGCCCGTAACATGGTGTGCTACTTGGGCATGAGCAAAAAACTGGGACCGAGGATCTACGGCCAACGCCAGCAATTGCAATTTCTGCCCGGCGATGTCGGCGAGCAGCGCAATTACAGCGAAGAGACCGCTCGCGCGGTCGACGCCGAAATCGGCGCATTGCTGGAGGAGGCCGAAAATCGGGCGGCGGGTGTGCTGGCCGGCCGGCGCGCTCAGCTGGACAGACTTGCCGACTTGCTGCAGGAAAAAGAGGTGATCCAGCGCGATGATATGTTGGCGGCGCTGGCCGGTATTTGAATTAGAGGATAGAGCGAGTGAGGCAATGACTGAAATCAATCCGGACGACGGCAGTAAACGGGCAAAAAATATCGCGGCGGTGCTGTATCTGATAGTACTGGTGTTTTTGGTGGGCGGTTCCTATCTCAACCAACCCACGAGCGAAGGCGTGGAGAAATCCTCCTCGGCCGGCCGCTGATCGCTATCGCCGGCTCGCCGCTCAGTCCGCCGGCTCGCCGCTCAGTCCGCCGGTCGACGTTTAGGCCGCTAGGCTACAGCTGCGGGCCATAAGCCTCGCCGCCGGCCTGTTGCATTTGGGCCGGCAATTGACATTGCCAGGCAACACCAGTACCTTAGCCGGCCTTGTTTAAAACCTCACCAGCACCAGATCAAGAGTCGTTAATGGAAGAATTTCATCGCATCAGCCGCCTACCGCCTTACGTCTTCAACATCGTCAACGAACTGAAAGCCAAAGCCCGAGCGGACGGCGAGGACATTATCGACTTCGGCATGGGCAATCCGGATCAACCGACCCCGCCGCACATCCTGAACAAAATGTTGGAAGTCGCCCAGCGCGACGATACTCACCGTTATTCGGTGTCCAAAGGGATTCCGCGCCTGCGCAAGGCGATTTGCGGTTGGTATAAAAGACGCTTCGACGTGGATTTGGATTTCAATACCGAAGCCATTGTCACGATAGGCTCCAAGGAGGGCTTGTCGCATCTGGCGCTAGCGACCTTGGGTCCCGGCGACGTGGTGTTGGTGCCGAATCCAGCCTATCCGATCCATCCTTATGGCGTCGTCATCGCCGGCGCCGACATTCGGCACGTGCCGCTGACGCCCGGTACCGATTTCTTCGAGGAATTGCACAAAGGCATCGCCGAATGCTGGCCCAAGCCTAAGATGCTGATCCTCAACTTTCCCGGCAATCCGACTTGCCAGTGTGTAGAGCTGGATTTTTTCGAGAAAGTCGTCGCGATTTGTAAGGAACACAATATCTGGATCGTTCACGATATTGCCTACGCCGACATCGTATTCGACGGCTACGTCGCACCGTCGATTCTGCAAGTGGAAGGCGCCAAGGACATCGCGGTCGAGTTTTTCTCGCTGTCTAAAAGTTACAACATGCCCGGCTGGCGGGTCGGCTTCATGTGCGGTAATCCGACCTTGGTCGCGGCACTGACCCGGATCAAATCTTACATGGATTACGGTACCTTTACGCCGATCCAGGTCGCGGCGATTACCGCGCTGGAAGGTCCGCAGGATTGCGTCGCGGAAATCCGCGATATGTACAAGGCGCGCCGAGACGTATTGTGCGACGGCCTGAACGCGATGGGTTGGCATGTGGAAAAACCCAAGGCGACGATGTTCGTTTGGGCCAAGATCCCGGACGCCTATCAAGGCATGGGTTCGATCGAATTCGCCAAGAAATTGATCATCGATGCCAAGGTGGCGGTATCGCCCGGCATCGGTTTCGGCCAACACGGCGACGATCATATTCGCTTCAGTTTGATCGAGAACGAACATCGCACCCGGCAGGCCTTACGCAGCATCCGTAATATGCTGAAAAAAGACAACGTTGTATAATCGCCGTCATTTTGGACAAAGTTTAGGAGTCGGATTTGAAGCCGGTTAGAGTGGGTGTACTGGGGTTGGGGACCGTCGGCGGCGGTACCGTCAACGTCTTGAAACGCAACGCGGAAGAAATCGCGCGCCGTGCCGGCCGCGAAATCGTCGTGACCCGCGCCTCGGCGCGGGACCTGAACCGGGCACGCATTTGCGACACCCAAGGCATCGCCCTCACCACCGACCCGTTCGAAATCGTCAACGATCCCGAGATAGACGTCGTCGTCGAATTGATAGGCGGGTACGACCTCGCCAAACAATTGGTTTTGACCGCGATTGCCAACGGTAAGCACGTGGTCACCGCCAACAAGGCCCTGATCGCGCTGCACGGCAACGAGGTATTCGCCGAAGCCGGCAAGAAAGGCGTGATGGTGTTGTTCGAAGCGGCGGTGGCCGGTGGCATTCCTATTATCAAAGCCATCCGCGAAGGCCTGGCCGGCAATCAAATTCAATGGTTGGCCGGCATCATTAACGGCACCGGCAATTTCATCCTGACCGAGATGCGCGACAAAGGTCGCGACTTCGCGGATGTATTGGCCGAAGCCCAAGCCTTGGGTTATGCCGAAGCCGATCCGACTTTCGACGTCGAAGGCATCGACGCCGGCCATAAATTGACGATCTTGGCGTCGATCGCGTTCGGCATACCGTTGCAGTTCGACAAAGTCTTCACCGAGGGGATTACCAAAATCACCCGCCTCGACGTGGAATACGCCGAGGCCTTGGGCTATCGAATCAAAAATCTGGGTATTGCCCGCAAGACCGAGTCCGGCATCGAATTGCGCGTGCATCCGACGCTGATCCCGAAGCGCCGCTTGATCGCCAACGTGGAGGGTGTCATGAATGCGGTATTGGTTTGCGGCGATGCGGTCGGGCCGACCTTGTATTACGGCGCCGGCGCCGGCGCGGAGCCGACCGCGTCGGCGGTGGTGGCGGATTTGGTGGATGTGGTGCGGGCGATGACCAGCGATCCGGAAAACCGAGTACCGCATCTGGCCTTTCAGGCCGACGCCATCGCCGATATTCCGGTCCTGTCCGCCGACGCGATTCGAACGGCTTACTACCTGCGCTTGACCGCGGAGGACAAGCCCGGCGTGTTGGCCGATGTGACCCGGATTCTAGCCAAATACAACATCAGCATCGAAGCCTTGATTCAAAAAGAGCCGCCGCAAGGCGAAACGTCGGTGGCTATCATCATGCTGACCCAGCAAACCTTGGAAAAAGAAATGAATGCGGCGATCGCCGACATCGAAGCGTTGACCACGGTCAGCGGTAAAGTCGCGCGCATCCGCTTGGAAACCTTAGGATAATCAATGGCACAACACACACGCTACACCGGCTTGATAGAGCATTACCGCGATCGCCTGCCGGTCTCGGACACCACTCGGCTGATCAGCTTGGGCGAGGGCAACACTCCGCTGATTCAATTGCAAAACATCCCCCGCCTGATCGGTAAGGATGTCGATATTTACGTCAAGTTCGAAGGTCTGAATCCAACCGGCTCGTTCAAGGATCGCGGCATGACGATGGCGGTCACCAAAGCTGTCGAAGCCGGTAGCCAGGCCATCATCTGCGCCTCGACCGGCAATACCTCGGCCGCCGCCGCCGCTTACGCGGTGCGGGCCGGCATCAAAGCCTTCGTGTTGATTCCGGAGGGCAAGATCGCGTTGGGCAAATTGGCGCAGACCCTGATGTACGGCGCGCAAATCATCCAGATCAACGGTAATTTCGACGCCGGCATGGCCTTGGTCAAACAAGTCGCCGACCACGCGCCGGTTACCATTGTCAATTCGATCAACCCGTTTCGTTTGGAAGGCCAAAAGACCGCCGCGTTCGAGATTGTCGACGAACTGGGCCGGGCGCCGGACTTTCACTGTCTGCCGGTCGGCAACGCGGGCAACATCACCGCGTATTGGAAGGGTTACAGCGAATACGCCTCCGACAGCGCCGGCCACGCGGCCGTCATCGATAAGCGTCCGGTGATGTGCGGATATCAAGCCGCCGGCGCGGCGCCGTTCGTGGTCGGCAAAATGGTCGACAACCCGGAAACGGTCGCGACCGCGATTCGGATCGGCCACCCGCAATCCTGGGATTTGGCTTGGAACGTCCAAAAAGAATCCGGCGGCTGGTTTGCGTCGTTCGGCGACGAACAAATTCTGGCCGCGCAAAAGATGTTGTCGCAATTCGAAGGCATCTTCTGCGAGCCGGCCTCCGCCACCTCGCTGGCCGGCGCGCTGCACGATATTGGTAGCGGCAAGATTCCGGACGGCAGTACCATCGTCTGTACGCTGACCGGTAACGGCATCAAGGACCCCGATACCGCGATCGCTCAGTGTAAGGACACGCATCCGGTCACGATAGAAGCCACGCTGGATGCCGTAAAAAAAGCGATTCTGGACAACATGTGATCGCCGCCGCGAACTTGGCGAAGCCGGCTTAGCCGGCTTTTTTATTGGAAGACATGTACTTACAGGGCAGCAAGAAAGCGATCGTGCCGCGGCCGGTGCTGGTCAAGCACGGCCATTTCGACGGGATGGACCCGGTGTTGCAGCGCGTCTTCGCCAGTCGCGGCGTGCAGGGTAGCGACGAACTGGATCGCGGTTTGGCGCGTTTGCCGTCGCCGTGGTTGTTGTCCGGTATCAAGTCGATGGTCGAGCACTTGGTGAACGCGGTCGAGCAGCGCTTGGCGATTACGATCGTCGCGGATTTCGATGCCGACGGCGCAACCAGTTGCGCATTGGCGATCAAGGGTTTGGCGTTGATGGGCGCTCGCGGGGTGGATTTCGTCGTACCCAACCGTTTCGAATTCGGTTACGGCTTGACGCCGGAAATCGTCGAACTGGTCAAACGCCGGAAGCCAGATTTGATCGTCACCGTCGATAACGGCATTTCCAGCATTGCCGGGGTGGCGGTGGCCAAGGCGGCCGGCATTAAAGTGTTGGTGACCGATCATCATTTGCCCGGCCAAGAATTACCGGACGCCGACGCCATCGTCAATCCCAATCTGCCCGACGACAAGTTTCCCAGTCGCCACATCGCCGGGGTCGGTGTGATGTTCTATGTGCTAATGGCCTTGCGGATTCGGCTGCGCGAGCGGCATTGGTTCGAGAAAAACGGCATCGCCGAGCCGAATCTGGCGCAATTGCTGGATTATGTCGCACTCGGTACGGTCGCCGACGTCGTTGCGCTGGATCAGGTCAACCGGATACTGGTGCACCAGGGTTTGTTGCGAATACGCTCGGGACAATGTCAGCCGGGCATTAAAGCGCTCGCGGAAGTGGCCGGCAAAACGCTGGCCGGCATCCATGCCGCCGATCTTGGCTTTGCGTTGGCGCCGCGCCTGAACGCGGCCGGTCGGATGGACGACATGAGTTTGGGCATTCAATGCCTGTTAACGGAAGACGCCGGTCTGGCCCGCGACATCGCCGAGCAGCTGCACGCCCTGAATCAGGATCGCCGCGACGTCGAAGGCCAGATGAAATCCGAAGCGATGGCCTTGCTGGCCGAGATGAAGGCGCTGGACGAAAAGCACGTCCCGGCCGGGGTTTGCTTGTACGACGCCAATTGGCATCAAGGCGTGGTCGGCATTCTGGCTTCGCGGATCAAGGACAGATTGCACCGGCCGGTGATCGCATTCGCGCCGGCCGACCACGGCGACATCAAGGGCTCGGCCCGGTCTATACCCGGCGTGCATATCCGCGACGTGTTGGCCGATGTCGCGGCCGCTCATCCGCAGGTGTTGGAAAAATTCGGCGGTCACGCGATGGCGGCCGGATTGACGATCAAATTGCACGATTACCCGCACTTTGCGTTGGCGTTTGCCGGCGCGGTCGAAGCGCGTCTGGATGCGGTGGATCTCGAACAAAAAGTCTATAGCGACGGCGAACTGGATGAGGCGCACATGACGCTGGCCTTTGCCGAAACTTTGCAACAAGCCGCCGTTTGGGGGCAGGCTTTTCCGGAGCCAGTGTTTAACGGCGTGTTCGATGTCATCCAATGTCGCATTGTCGGGCAGCAGCACCTGAAGCTGGTGCTCAAATTACCGTTCGGCGGCCAATTGTTCGACGCCATCGCGTTTTTTGCCGATAGGCCGGAAAATTGGCTGGGTTGCCGCAAGGTGAATGCGGCCTTTAAACTGGATATCAACGAATTTCGCGGACAACGCAGTCTGCAATTGCTGGTGCATTATTTGGAGAAATGGGAATGAGCGCGGCCGGTTTCGAGCACTGGTTGGACAGCGTACACCGATGGCGCTGGCCGTTGCTGCTGGCGATTCTCGCGCTACGGATCGGCTTCTTGGCGTTCAACGGCCTGGATCTGATCGGCGACGAGAGTTATTACTGGGACTGGTCGCGGCGACCGGACTGGTGCTATTACAGCAAACCGCCGATGGTAGCCTGGCTGATAGGCGCTTCCACATGGTCGTTCGGCGATACCGCTTGGGCGGTAAGGCTGCCGGCGGTGTTGCTCGGCACCGGTTTTCTTTACTATCTGCACGCCACGGCCTGGGCGTTTTACGGCACGCGGGCGGCGGCGCTGACGCTGTTGCTGGTATTGGCGACGCCGAACAATGTGCTGGCCAATTTTCTGATGACCATCGATCCGCCGTTATATTGTTTTTGGATCGCCGCGGTTTATTATCTGCGCCGCGCCGTGTTCGACGGTCACCAGCGGGCTTGGCTGTGGGCCGGTTGCGCGACCGCCTTGGCCTTGCTGAGCAAGCAGGCCGCATTGTTGCAGCCGTTGGCGTTGGCGGTGTTTCTGAGTGCGAGCGCGGCGCGCCGCCGCCATTTTCGCGGTGACTTTTGGCGCTATCTGGCGCCGGTCGTTTTGGCCGCGGTGCCTATTCTGGTCTGGAACGACCAGCATGATTGGGTCATGTTCGGTCATAGCAAGAGTCATTTCGGCAACGAGGGTGAATTCGATGCTTGGCGACGCCTGCGCGATGTTCGGGATTTCTGGTTTTACCAACTGTTGCTGTTGAATCCGCTGATGTTTGTTTTGACGTTGGCGACCGCGCTACGCGGGTTGTCAGGATTTCGGCAATGGGATGACGAGCGGCGCTTTCTATGGCTGATGGGGCCGGCCTGGTTGTTGTTGATCTTGGCGCTGAGTTTCGGCCAAAAAGTCCAGGGCAACTGGCCGATGCCGTTTTATTTCACTGGCTTGATTCTAGTGGCCGGCGCCGCGCCGGCTCCCGGCCGCTGGTTGAAAGCCGGCTTGGCGGTCGGCTTGGCGATGGTCTTGCTGACCTATGCGTTACCGGCGGTTTTACAAGCCTTGAATTTGCAAAACTCCAAACTCGATCCGACGAAACGTTTCAAGCAATGGCGGGTGTTGGCGGAGCGTATCGACACCTATCGGACCGAATCCGGCTCGGACCGGCCGGTCTTCGTCACGGTCGGACACCGCTTTTTGGCCAGTCAGCTGGCGTTTTATTTGCCGGACCATCCTCGCGTCTACCGCTATGAAGCCAGCGGCGGCGTGACCTCGCAGTACGAGGTCTGGCCCGGTCCGACTGAACACTTGGGCCGGCCGGCGTTTCTGGTCGCCGACATTCAAGCCGCGCGCTTCGACAAGCGCTGGTCGGACAGCCTGGAAGGCCTGACTTTGCTGGGTGAAGTCGCCGATCCGGCCAAGCCGTCGACAAAATACTATGTTTATCGGGCCGAGAAATTGAAGGCCTGGCCAGCGTCGCTAACACTGCATCAGGAAGGTCATGCCTCACCGTAAACTCGCCCGCGCCCGATTGGAATTGGCCATTTGGTTTCTGCTCGCGACCACGACGACCTTGGTTTTCTGGTTGACCGATCTGGATTTGACGATCGCCGGTTGGTTTTATCGGCCCGACGACCCGGAACAAGCTTGGCCTTATCGGCATTGGTGGTTGGTTAAGCCGCTCTACGACTACGCGTTTCCGTTTACAGTATGGTCGGGTGTCGCTGCGCTGGCGGTGTATATCTCCAGCCATTTTCACCACTTCACTCGCCGCTTCCGGCGGCGGGCGCTTTACATTCTGTTGGTGATCGCGGTAGGACCGGGCGTGGTCGTCAATTTGATTGTCAAGGATCATTGGGGGCGGCCGCGGCCGGTGCACGTAACCGAGTTCGGCGGCGAGCATCGCTATATTCCGCCCGGCAAGATCGGCGGAACGCCGGACAAGTCTTTCGTCTGCGGTCATTGTTCGGTCGGCTACAGTTTTTTCGTACTGTATTTTCTGTCGCAAAATCACAAGGTAGTTTATCTGCTATTGACCTTGGCGCTGGGTTGGACCTTGGGGTTCACCCGGATGACCGCGGGCGGCCATTTTTTATCGGACATTCTTTGGTCCGGGTATCTGGTGTTTTTGGTGGCGTTCGCGCTGTATTACGGCTGGTTTCTCGAGATTAAATGGTTTCGCCGCCGCGACGGTTAAAATCGGTAAGCGCACTGGGCTTTAGCGCTTGGCTTGATATAATGCCGACTGTTTTTGATTAATTCCTGACGAGAGATTTGCATGATTCAAGGTAGTATCGTTGCTCTGGTAACCCCGATGACGGATGACGGCGCAGTGGATTTCGCCGCTCTGAAGCGCTTGGTGGAGTTTCATATCGAGCAAGGTACCGACGCTTTGGTCGCGGTCGGCACGACCGGCGAATCGGCGACGCTGGACGAAGACGAGCATTGCCGAGTCATCCAGGCAAGCGTCGAATATGTCGCCGGCCGGATACCGGTGATCGCCGGCACCGGCGCCAATTGCACCCGCGAAGCGATCGCGCTGACTCGGCGGGCCAAGGCGGCCGGAGCGGATGCCTGTTTGCTGGTGACGCCTTATTACAATAAACCGACTCAACAAGGCTTGTATCTGCATTACAAAGCCGTCGCGGAAGCTGTCGACATCCCGCAGATCCTTTACAACGTCCCAGGCCGTACCGGTTGCGATTTGTTGCCGGAAACCGTCGGCCGTTTGGCGCAAGTCGAAAACATTGTCGGCGTTAAAGAGGCGACCGGCAAATTGGAAAGAGTCCGGCAAATCCGGGATCTCACCGGTGCCGAGTTTGCGATTTACACTGGCGACGACGCCACCAGTCTGGAATTCTGTCTATTGGGCGGCAACGGCAGCATCACCGTGACCGGCAACGTCGCGCCACGCCTGGTTCACGACATGTTGACGGCCGCGATGCGCGGCGACCGGGCGGCGGCCGAAGCGATAGACGCCAAATTGCAAGGATTGCATGCCAAGCTGTTCATTCAGTCCAATCCGATTCCGGTGAAATGGGCCGTCGCCGAAATGGGCCTGATCGGTACCGGTATTCGTTTGCCGTTGACTTGGCTGACCGAGGATTGTTACGACCCGGTAAGAGCCGCGATGCGGCAGGCGGGTGCGCTTTAACATGCGCGCCATTCGGTTAGGTCGCTGGCTATTGCTGGCGGGTGTGCTGAGCGCGGTGGGCGGTTGCGGTTACGTCAAAAGCCTGTTTCCCGATAAAGAGCGGGATTACCAGTTTACGACAGAGATCCCCGAATTAGTCGTGCCGGACGATTTGAAAAACAAAACCTTTCCGACCCGCGCGCCCGCGCCACTCGGACCGACACCCCGGCGCCGGTCGCCACGACCGCGTCGGTACCGGTCGAGACGGCGGAGACGAGTTCGTCCGCGGCAGCGGAGCCGGCCGCGGCCAAGCCAAGGGAGCCG
The DNA here is from genome assembly GCF_050154735.1 of Methylomonas stagni. Classification (NCBI taxonomy): domain Bacteria; kingdom Pseudomonadati; phylum Pseudomonadota; class Gammaproteobacteria; order Methylococcales; family Methylococcaceae; genus Methylomonas; species Methylomonas stagni. The sequence goes on from NZ_CP189557.1 coordinate 956,572, forward strand.
GCCGCGAAACCGGAAGTCGCCAAGGCGCCGGTAGAGCCGGCGCCCGGCGTTTCGCCGGCCGAATCCGCCGGCGAACGCCCCCAGCGCCAGGCTAGCGACGGCGTCAGCAGTCTGGAAATCGATCAATCGATTATCCAAGCTTGGTGGTTGGTCAGCAAATCGCTGAGCCGCCAGAAGTTGGAGATCGTCGAACGTAACATGGACAAAGGCTATTTCTTTGTCAAATACGATCCGAATGCGATCAAACCCGAAGACGGCTCTATTCTGGACGAGTTTAATTTCATGTTCGGCGACGATCCCAGCCAGGAACTCGAGTACCGGATCAGCTTGCAGGCCTTATCGGCCGATGCCACCGAAGTGACGGTGCAAGACAGCGAAGGTCGAAGTTTGTCCAATACCGCCGCGACTTCGTTATTGCGCTTGATCACCGACGGTATCAAGCAGGACTTGCCGGCGGATGGCGAGCCGGCCGCGCAACCCTGACGGGTTCGCCCCGCGCCGCCCGCGCGCCTGAATTCACCGTATCCAAACAGCCTCGCGGCCGACGCCGCACCTAATATCGAGTACATGCCCATGTTGACCCTACCCGGTAGCTCCGCACTGTCCCGTTTTCGAATCGAAAAACTACTCAGCGTCTTGCAAGCTCAGCAGCCCCAAGTGACCGCCGTCGCGGCCCGTTATCTGCACTTCGTGCAATTAGCGGCCGATCTGGATACTGACCAACGGGCGATGCTGGAACGCTTGTTGGATTATGGCGATCGTCATGAGGCTTGGCCGGCTGAGCCGATGAATCGGGTTTGCGTCGTACCCAGGCTGGGAACTATTTCGCCATGGTCCAGCAAAGCCTCGGAGATCGCCGAACGCTGCGGATTGACCTCGGTCAAGCGGATTGAGCGCGGTATCGAATACGCGTTCACGACTAGCTCACCGTTTGACGAATCGGACATAGCCGCGTTGACGGCCGCGCTGCACGACAGGATGACCCAGCAAGTCGTCACGAATCTTGCCGAACTGACTCTGTTTGCCGAACACGAACCCAAACCGCTGCAAACCGTGGCGATAATCGAACGCGGCCGTGCCGCGCTGGAGCAAGCCAACGTCGAATTGGGTCTGGCATTGTCGGCCGACGAAATCGATTATCTGACCGACAGTTTCACAAAGCTTGGCCGCAATCCGACCGACGTGGAACTGATGATGTTTGCCCAGGCGAACTCCGAGCACTGCCGCCACAAAATTTTCAACGCCAGCTGGACGATAGACGGCGAAGAACAGGCCAAATCGCTGTTCGCGATGATCCGCAACACCCACAATCTGCATCCGCAAGGCGTACTGTCGGCTTACAAGGATAATGCCTCGGTGCTGGAAGGACCTAGCGCGCAAGTGTTTATTCGCGACGCGCACAGCCATCGTTACGGCTATGTCGAGGAAGCCGCGCATATTTTGATGAAGGTCGAGACCCATAACCACCCGACCGCGATTTCGCCGCACCCCGGCGCCGCGACCGGTTCCGGCGGCGAGATACGCGACGAAGGCGCCACCGGCCGCGGTTCCGCGCCCAAGGCCGGTTTGACCGGCTTTAGCGTGTCCCATTTGAAAATTCCCGGTTTCCCGCAGCCCTGGGAGACCGACCTCGGCAAGCCGGAACGCATCGCCTCGGCGCTCGACATCATGCTGGACGGCCCGATCGGTGGCGCGGCGTTCAACAACGAATTCGGCCGGCCCAACATCGCCGGCTATTTCCGCAGCTTCGAGCAGCCGGCCGAAACCGGTCAAGCCGGACAATATCGCGGCTATCATAAACCGATCATGATCGCCGGCGGCTTGGGTAACATCCGGCCGATGCTGGTCGAAAAGCAAGCGATCCCTACCGGGGCCTTGATCGTCATTTTGGGTGGCCCGGCGATGTTGATTGGCCTGGGCGGCGGCGCGGCCTCGTCGCAAAGCTCCGGCGCCAGCGCGGCGGAACTGGATTTCGCGTCGGTGCAACGGGAAAACCCGGAGATGCAGCGCCGTTGTCAGGAAGTGATCAACCACTGCAATTCGCTGGGCGAGCGCACTCCGATTGTCTCGATTCACGACATCGGCGCCGGCGGTTTGTCCAACGCGGTGCCGGAGATCATCCACGACTGCGATCGCGGCGGTCGCTTCGAGCTGCGCAAGGTGCAGAATGCCGACAAAGGCATGTCGCCGATGCAAATCTGGTGCAACGAGGCCCAGGAACGCTACGTGGTGGCGATCAAACCGGAATCTTTGGATTTGTTCGAATCATTCTGCCAACGCGAGCATTGTTTGTACGCGGTGATCGGCCACGCCACCGACGAAGAACATTTGAGTTTGAGCGACGAATGGTTCGGAACGTCTACACCTATCGATCTGCCGATGTCGGTGCTGTTCGGTAAGCCGCCGAAAATGCATCGCGATGTGCAACGTATCAGTAAAAATCTGCCCGATTTATCGCTGGAACAGGTCGAAATGGCCGACGCGATCAAGCGCGTGCTGACTTTCCCGGCCGTGGCCGACAAGAGTTTCCTGATCCATATCGGCGACCGCTCGGTGACCGGGCTGGTGGCGCGCGACCAAATGGTCGGTCCCTGGCAGGTACCGTGTGCCGACGTCGCGGTCACCGCGTCGGGCTTTTACGCTTATACCGGCGAAGCGATGGCGATGGGCGAACGCACGCCGCTGGCGCTGATCGACGGCCCGGCATCCGGCCGGATGGCGATCGGCGAAGCGCTGACCAATCTGGCCGCCGCGCGCATAGCCAATCTGAGCGATGTCAAATTATCCGCGAACTGGATGGCAGCCTGCGGCAGCCCCGGCGAAGACGCGGCATTGTTCGATACCGTCAGGGCGGTCGGCATGGAATTGTGCCCGGAGCTGGGCATCGCGATTCCGGTCGGCAAGGATTCGCTGTCGATGAAGACGGTCTGGCACGACGGTCAAACGGATAACTCCATGACGGCGCCGCTGTCGTTGATCATTACCGCGTTCGCGCCGGTCACGGACATCCGTACCACCTTGACCCCCGAACTGAAGGCCGAAGATAGCGTACTGTTGCTGATAGACTTGGGATTCGGCAAAAATCGTCTCGGCGGCTCGGTTCTGGCTCAGGTTTATTGTCAGCTCGGCAACCAAGCGCCGGATCTGGACGATGCGGTATTGTTCAAACGTTTCTTCGAAACGATCCAAACCTTGAACGACAAAGGCCTGATCTTGGCCTACCACGACCGCGCCGACGGCGGTCTGTTGGCGACAGTCGCCGAAATGCTGTTCGCCGGCCGCCAGGGTGTCGATCTGGATTTGTCCGATTTGCCGGGCGACGCGTTAGCGGCGCTGTTCAACGAAGAATTGGGCGCGGTATTACAGGTCAAAAATAGCGACTATAACCACGTTGCTCGCCTGCTGGACCAAGCCGGTCTGGACGATTGCAGCCATGTGGTCGGTCGCGTCGTCGACGGTCAGCAATTGCGGATATTCAAGGCGGGACAACAGCTTTACGGTGCGACGCGCGCCGAATTGCAGCAAACTTGGTCGCAAGTCAGCTACCGGATGCAAGCGCTCCGCGACAATCCGGATTGCGCCGAACAGCAATTTGAACGTATTGCCGATGACGGCGATCCCGGCTTGTCGGCGGTGTTGACCTACGATATCAACGACGATATCAGCGCTCAATTCGTGCATGCCGAGCGCCCCAAAGTCGCCATCTTGCGCGAACAAGGCGTGAATGGCCACGTCGAAATGGCGGCGGCTTTCGACCGTGCCGGCTTTGCCGCGATCGACGTGCACATGACCGACATTATCGCCGGTCGGCTTAGTCTGAGTGACTTCAAGGGTTTAGTGGCCTGCGGCGGTTTTTCTTACGGCGACGTACTCGGCGCCGGCGGCGGTTGGGCGAAATCGATATTGTTCAATCCGAAGGCGCGCGACGAATTCGCCGCCTTCTTCGCCCGCCCGGATACCTTTGGCCTGGGCGTCTGCAACGGCTGTCAGATGATGTCGGGCTTGAAGGACATTATCCCCGGTGCGGCGCATTGGCCGGCCTTCAAACGTAACTTGTCGGAGCAGTTCGAGGCTCGCGTCGCGATGGTCGAAATTGCCGCGTCGCCGTCGATTTTCTTCGACGGCATGGCCGGTTCCCGGCTGCCGGTGGTGGTGGCGCACGGCGAGGGTAGGGCGGTGTTTGGCGAACAGGAACCATGTGACGGGCTGATCGCCGTGCGCTATGTGGACAACGCCGGCCAAGCAACCGGAGCATTCCCCGCGAATCCGAACGGATCGCCGTTCGGCATTACCGGCCTGACGTCTAGTGACGGTCGCTTCACCGTCATGATGCCGCATCCCGAACGCTGCTTTAGAGCGGTGCAGAATTCCTGGCATCCGGCCGACTGGCGCGAAGACGGCGCCTGGTTGCGAATGTTTCGAAATGCGCGGGTTTGGGTCGGCTAGTTTCGGTTGGTTGGGTTCGCTTAGCCGGTTCGGCGCATGTCCGTGACATTGCGGGCGGTCTTGAGCGGCGCCGAAGCCGAGGCTTTGGGCATCGATGTCGCGGCGTTGGCGGCGCGGGGCATCGCCCTGTCGCCGGAGGACGGTATAACGACGGACCATGCCGACATCGTATTATTGGCGGGCGCGGGACTACCGACCCGGATTAGAACTCTGGCATCCACGTATCCCGATTGCAAGATCGCGGCGGTGATTGCGATGTCGGTCGACGACGCCTTGAGTTGCTTGGCTAACGGTGCGTTGGGTGTTCTGCTGGCGCCGCTGCCGGCCGACAGACTGGCGCGGATTCTGGTTCAGATCGCGGCCGGCGGCTATTTTATCGATCAGCGTATCGCGCAAATGTTGGCCTTGCGTCAGCTGAAAAAAATCCTCGAACCGTTCAGCGCGTTGAGTTCGCGCGAATACGATGTCTTTTGCCTCTTGGCCGACGGTAAATCGCTGGCTGAAATTGCGGTTCAATTGGGTGTCAGTCGTAAGACGGTCTCGAACACGCAGACCCAAATCAAACTTAAGCTCGGACTGTCCGGCCGGCCGGCCATCGTTGCCTGCGCAAAAAGACATGGCCTCGTGGGTTAAATTGGCTATAATTCCCGTAAATCGGGAATTATTCCTTTTTAACAACCTTTGGGAGGATGTCATGAATAAGTCACAAATTGGAATCGCCGTTGCTTTGCTGATTTTCGCAGGTGCCAGCGCCGCGCTCGACCAAGGCTTGGAAAATTGTTTGCAGGCGGTCAAAAAGGACAAAGCAGGCGAATTGTTGAAGCTGGAAAAACTCAATATTGCCGGCAAAGGCGCTTACGAAGTCGAAGTTCGCGACGCCAATCGGACCGAATGGGAGTTTGTTTGCGATGCCGATAGCGGCAAAATCACCGAACGTGAAACCGAAGTCGCCGATCCTAACACCAGCAGCTTCAAGAAAAACGTCAAGGTTACCGAGGAAGATGCCGCTGCCACGGTACTGAAAGCTCATCCCGGTACTATCCAGGAAGTGGAATACGAAGTCGAGGAAAACGGCGCGTCTTCTTATGAATTCGATGTCGTCGGCGACAAAGGCGTGGAAACTAAAGTCGAAGTCGACGCCGCATCCGGCAAAATTATCGAAACCGCGACCGAAGAGTGGGAAATCGGCGAAGAAAGCGACGAGCTGCGTTAAATTTTCCCGAGCGCGGCGGTTGGGTTCGAACCGTTGCGCTCTGTCTCCTCGGGTTCATTCGATGAGCCCAATTTTGCCGTAAAGTCCACACGGTACCATTCTATATCCGATTGAATAGCCGGAGTAATACTTAACGCCCAAGCTGGCCTTGCCGGCTTCGGTTCGCTACCTGTAGCGGCTTGCAATCAAAAGCCCTGGCGTCGAACGTTGGGCTGCTGAAAGCATACAATCCAACACTATTTATTCATCAAAACGCAGTGGCCGATTTATTTTCCCGGCCGGTCTGTGATGAATATCGGCGAGCCGGTCTTTGCCTGGGACGCACCGAGATATTTTCTCCAGCGTCCTCGGTTTTTTCTCCAGTGCCCGACTCAATTTCAGCAGCCTTGTCTGATGGATATGGACGTTTCTCTTTTGGACGTGCAACGTCCTGTTTTTGATGTGCGGCAGCCGAGTTCCAAATCAAACTTTTCCTTGGCAATTCGAGGCCATTGCTTTTTCAACATGGAAACCCGGAGTTCGGAAATAGAAAAGTCCATATCCGCAATAGAATTGCGGACTTCCATAACAGAACGCTGCCTGATTACCTGAGATTGCCGGCAATCAAAAACCGAACCGTCCATTATCAACAGAGCGCCTTGCCTGTTTACTGGAGCCTCGTCTATTTCCGCAATAGAACGCTGAGGTTTTCAGCGGCATTGGCCGAGTTATTTTCTCCGCTGTCCAGGTAATTTACTCGGCAAATTATCTTTTCGGCCGCATCGTTTCTATCTGACAACAGAAGCAGGGATGAATGGGTTAAACAATACCTAATCCGAGGTAAACCCTGCCCTCGCACCGGACGGGTTTTGTAAACCCGCCCATCACGTTTGAACCGTTGCAAGGTTGGTTTGAAACGCTTAGGCCGGGGTTACAAACCCCGGCCTGCTCAGGTCATCCGGTGAAACTTAATGAACGGCTTGATCCAATCGCAGTAACTACGTTCGGTATGCAAGGAATAATGTTTCAACCGCATCACGCGACGCACATCGTCCAATAAGCTTGGCAATTTGGTGCTTGACACAAAACACCTACCTGATAAAGTCAGCGGCGAATTTAATACGCAGGCAAGGTTGCCTGAATTGGCCGCCAATATCAAGTTATCGAGGCAAACATGCCCACTTTTACGGATACGCAGGCAAAAGTGCCTGAAAAGGCGGTGAATATCAGGTTATACGGGCAGATTTGCCTGATAATCAATAGTTAAATGCGGGGCCAATCTCGAAAGGCTTGGAAAGCAATTAATTTATCGTAAAGAAATAGCAAATAATGGCTGAAGAAATCATGAAAATATGTTATTACCTGGAGGAAAAACCTTGCAGGTTAACATGCGTTCAACCAGACAAGGTTTTTCCCTCCAGGTTAAGCCATGATTTTCAGCGTCATTCGTGTTTCTTTGCTTGAATCAAAATTATTGTTTGGAAATGTCATCAAGGCATTTAACCAGTCGTTAAACCTGACCAAAACTCCGCTTCGCTCCGCTTTGGCAGGTTAACTCTATTCGTTAAATGCGGGGCCAATCTCGAAAGGCTTGGAAAGCAATTAATTTATCGTAAAGAAATAGCAAATAATGGCTGAAGAAATCATGAAAATATGTTATTACCTGGAGGAAAAACCTTGCAGGTTAACATGCGTTCAACCAGACAAGGTTTTTCCCTCCAGGTTAAGCCATGATTTTCAGCGTCATTCGTGTTTCTTTGCTTGAATCAAAATTATTGTTTGGAAATGTCATCAAGGCATTTAACCAGTCGTTAAACCTGACCAAAACTCCGCTTCGCTCCGCTTTGGCAGGTTAACTCTATTCGTTATGCAGTCAACCAATATGGAGCCACGAATGGGGCGTAATACGACGAATTGGATAAAGTTCTGGGGAATCCTTGCGATGCTTCTGGCCGGTACTGTCCTAGCGAAGTCGTCCAATTCTCCGAGCTACGTTACAGGAAAAGCCAAGAAACTATATAGCGTAATCTTTGGTATTGTGGTGGAGGTCAATGGGTCTGTTCGTTCAGTGCGGGTTGCCCGCGTCACTGATCCAATATCTGGCGGCGTAGCTCCAGTTGATGTGTCTGTTCCACCAGTATATGTAGATGCGGCTAAGAAATTTATCCTTGATAAGGGGTATTCACCGAAACTCGATAATGGCAAGCCGGTTGAGTTCTATACCTATTTCTTTTACGACCCAGCAAATCCTAACGTGTTGATAACCGAAACAAAGTAACAATCAATGCATAACTTATCATTCCAGCCGACCGCTTTCCGCTACGCTTCAAGCATCGGCTGAATTCTACGTTATGTTGTAAGTACATGAATAAGTATGAAGTAATCATCAATGGTCAGAACTTCCTTATGGAAGTGGATGGAAAAATTGAGCGCATGGGATTTTATGTGACGCGATACGTTGAGGCGGACAACCATGAAGAGGCCGAGTTAAAAGCGGTGTATCTTGTAAGGAATATAGAGCGGTTAAAAGGGGCTCATTTAAATACAGAAGATGATCCGCCAATGCTTTATCTAGAAGAAATGTACGAGATTGAAAATTTTGATGGACTGGAAACCCTTGAGCCAGGAATCGCTTTCTACAATGATGAGCAGGAATCGAATAATGCAACATAACACGTCGCTCAAAGGGACGCTCCGCTTCGCTGCGCGCCCCTTAGCTTGGCGTTATGCATATTTCAACTCCGCCCGAGTAGCCAATGGATAATCCGCTTTCCAAACTTGCGCTCGATTATTGGTACCAAGTGCTTATGGTCGTGAGCTTCGTTGTGTTTCTGTCCGCAGGCGCTGGTGTTCTTTCCGCCTTTCCCACCATTCCCACCGCAGTAATTTCTCTTGGCTGTTTCTTCGTCGGTCTCGGAGAGTGGATCAACCACCCACTTCAAACGGCGCTCATGAGCGCTACTGCTTATCACCCTGGCGGCGTCATCACCAGTCATCCAAGAAACCCCAGATTTGTTGGTGTCGCATTCGATGTTCTCGGCGCAATTCTTATTGTCTTTGGCCTCTACAGATTGTTGGCTTAAGTCAAATCCACATTGAGGGCAATTCTTGTGCAGTGGTGTAAATTTCCAACCAGTAGGCAATTTTTGCATCATATGCATAACCTTGCGCTCAACCCCGTTCGCTTCGCTCAATGGACTCGGTCAAGCTGCGCTTGCCCTCGCCGGTTAGCTTCACGTTATGCATAAACCTTTATTAACTATAGGAGAAATAAAATGTCTAATAAGCGAATAACAACAAGTCTGAATGTATAGATGGCTCTCAGTCCAGCATCCACCCAGGGACGCGACACCGAAAACACATGCTAACTTTTTGTAAGGCGCTTACAATAAAATTAGTTTGTATACCTTATTTAGCACTATTTTATTGTTCATCATCAATTGCAGCAAGCATATATGCGTCTGACCAAGCAGCATTCTGTGAGAGACCGGATTCTATTGACTTCGAATGTGGTGCGCCACATGTTGGTGGAGCATTAGCGAATAACTTTTTAGGTCTTCCATATGAATCCAAGAGCGCCATTGAATTTTCATTAGAAGGTGTCACAGAAGTACAGTCAGCAGAGTTATACCTTCTTGCAACTGGGTATTCTGCGTACCCTGATGTTTTTTCTGAAACCCCCATACTGGAAATACATGGTTATTCAGGAGACGGCATTATTACTTATGATGATCTTTTGCAAGATAATTTAATATTGACAACCGGTGGAATAAATAATCTTGGTTTGTATATTTTTGATGTAACCAACTACGTTGCAGATCTAGTGGCTAGCAATCAATCGTATGCCGGTTTTGCATTTAAAGATATAGTTATGAATAGTTCGGTCAGTTTTTACACGCCAGACGGTATGTCAAATGTGTTAGCAGTAAATGGTTACACTGAATATGTGCCAGAAGTTCCACTTCCATCAGCAGCATTGTTGTTTGGTAGTGGCATGCTTGGTTTGCTAGGATTTGCACGAAAAAGTAATGAATAACAATGTACTCCAGCCGATGCTGTAAGTAGCGTGGCTGAGTTTAGGTGTTAGGCGCAGGCAAATCACCAGATGAATAAATCGGGATAGTAAATAATGACCATTGAGACAAAAATTATTGGAACATGGAAGAAAGATGGTTCAGTCAAGTCATTGGTACTTGATTTACAGCCGGATGGTACCTACGTTTTTAAGCAATTGCCTAAAGAGAAAGCTGAAGACGTGCTTTTTTCAATTATCGGGGATAGATTTGAAGGGCATTGGTGGGTAAGTAATGGAGTCTTGTATTTACGAGAATCGCGGATAAAGGGAGGGCCGGGTTCCACTCTTTTTACTTTCGTATCAAAATATTTTCAACTTTTCACTGGTCCAAAAGAACTTATAATTGACGCTGTCGATGATTCGCATATTAGATTTACAGGGAAGGAATATGAGTGGGGTAGTGGTGAGTGGAAAAAAGTTTTGAGATAACTTATTTCAAATAAACACGACAATACGTGATAACCCGCAATACGAAAAGCCTGGGGTCAGATTTTGCAATCATGCATTTGGCCTTGAGCGGGACGGGGTATGTACCCCGTCCTGAACGTTTCAAACCAAGTTTGAAGGTAATACAAATGTTACGAACGGATTGAATAATCCGTCCGGCTTCGGGCAAAGGCTCGTTCCGAACGTTTGAAGCCAATTTGAAGGCGAGACTAACGTTACGAGCGAGTTGAATAATCGGGCCAACCCCCAATAAGTCCGTAAGGCCGTAAGGCGGAAGACGACAGGCGTTCCGCCATTTTAGAACTGAGCGGGACGGGGTATGCATCCCGTCCTGAACGTTTCAATCAAGTTTGAAGGTAAGGCAAACGTTACGGACGGATTAAATAATCCGTCCAGTCTTGGTCTTGGTAATTCGCCCAGCCCCAACAACTTGAGCGGGACGGGGTATGCAACCCGTCCTTGAGCGGGACGGGGTATATACCCCGTCCTGAACGTTTCAAACCAAGTTTGAAGGTAAGAGAAACGTTACGGACGGATTAAATGATCCGTCCGGCCTTAGCCTTGTTCATTGGCCCAGTCGCAATTACTTGGCAAGTTAAAAGAACGCCAACACAGCATTGTGAAAATCTGCCAAATCATGGGGATTTCCAAAAGCACCCTGTATAACTATCCCGCGGAGCAGGGTGTCAATGCCCGCGACGCGGCATAGCCCGATACCCGCCGACTCGCTGTTGGCATTGCGCCAACGGCTGGATCGATTGCTCCCAAAAAGTCCGGAACGATCTGCCCAGGTCAAATCCATCGCCGAACGCTACGCCGTTTCCACCGACACGGTTTATCGCGCACTCCGGGATTTGCACAAACCCAAGGCCGTCCAGCGCGGCGACCGTGGCAAACCACGGGTGCTGCCGAAAGCAGAACTGGAACACTACTGCGAACTCATCGCGGCATTGAAACTGCGGACGAATAACAAGAAGGGGGCGCGATGTTTCCACGCGCCGTGCCATCGAACTGATGGACTATTACCCTGAAACCGGCAAGTCGCTACAGCTATCAACCTAAAAAGAGCAGTTTGGCGATAAAAAATCCCGTTCGTCCTGAGCTTGTCGAAGGGCGCGCGGGATTTTTCATTCACCCGTTTGGTGAGTGTATTGCGAGCCGTCCATGCTTCGACGTTGCTCAGCACGAACGGCCCGCAATACACGCCAACTGCCCTTTTTAGGATCAATACACCTCGCGTATTGCACGCTGGCATCAGCCGGCGATAGGCGAATACCGGTGTTTCGCTGACCGATCGCGCCGATTCCTGGGTTTGCGGTTAGACTATCGGCCCGAATCAATCTTACGGAACGGAGCATTTCATGAAAATTATCGAATACGCCGGCGTGCTGGTCGCGTCGGCATTAGTGCTGGTCGGCGGCGAAACTTTGGCCGAGACCGGCGTCGCGGCCAAAATCGAGCATGGCGAATACCGCGACTGGCGCTTGTTGGGCGTATCGCTACGCCACGATAAGAACAGCGTGCGCGCCATCGTTGGTAACGATGCCGCCATCGCGGCGGCGCGGGCTGGCAAAACCAAGCCTTGGCCGGACGGGACGGTGATCGCCAAAATCAAATGGGATCAACGAAAACACCCGAATTGGGAAGCCGCCACGGTTCCCGGCGCATTCACCGCCGCCGAAGCGATGGTCAAGGACAGCCGGAAATACTCGAATACCGGCGGTTGGGGATTCGGCATTTGGGAAGGCAAAACCTTGAAGATGCTGGACAGCGACAAATCCGCGACCTGTTTTGCTTGTCATTCGCCGATGAAGGACAGCGATTACGTCTACACGCTGAGCAATTTGCAATAAACACTCATTGGGCGTCGCCGCTCGCCATTAGAGCGGCGACATGCGCCGCCACGCTGGCGCCCAGCGCTCGAGGATCATAGCCGCCCTCCAGGCTGGAAACGATCCGCCCCCGGCAACAGGCGTGGGCAATCTCGCAGAGTTGGTCGGTTAACCATCGGAAATCGGCTTCCAGCAGGTTCAAGCCGGCCAGCGGATCGTCGCGGTGAGCGTCGAAGCCGGCCGAAATCAATAGCAATTCAGGCTGGAAGGCCGCGACGGCCGGTAGTAGGGTTTCCCGGTATTGGGTCCGGAACGTCGCGCCGTCGGTTCCCGCGGCAAGCGGGAGATTGATAATATTGCCGACCCCGGTTTCCCGCGCCAATCCGCTACCTGGATAATGCGGCCACTGATGGCTGGATGCATACAACACTTGCGGTTGCGCGTAAAACGCCGCTTGAGTTCCGTTACCGTGATGCACGTCGAAATCGACGATGGCGACGCGCGTCAGCCCGTAATGGGTCCTGGCGTATTCGGCGCCGATCGCGATATTGTTGAATAGGCAGAACCCCATCGGGTAGTCCGGCATCGCGTGGTGGCCTGGTGGACGAATTGCGCAAAAAGCGTTATCCGCTGCACCGCTCAACACCTTGTCGATAGCATCGCACACCGCGCCGACCGCCCGAAATGCCGCCGAACGCGAACCCGCCGACCCGACCGTATCGGCGTCAAACTTTACCAGTCCCTCGGCCGGAACGGCTTCAACGACCTTGGCAATCATGGCCTTTGAGTGAATCAAGGCCAATTTGTCTTCGATGTCGTTCGGTAATGGCGCCGCGACCCGCACCAGTTTGGCGAAGTCCGCTGACGACAGTGCGCTATCGATGGCTCGCAGACGAGCCGCTGTTTCCGGATGGGCGGGACCGGTGTCGTGGTTTAAGCAGTCCGCGTGGCTGTAATAAAGTGTCGTCATTCCGATCTCGTTAGTCCTGGGCCGCGCGTGAACGTTGTCGCGGGATCAATCGCCGGACGATGCCGGTTCGGCATGTGCTCGCAACCAATCGGTGAAGGCCTCGGCCGGGAGCGGCTTGCTGAACAGATAGCCTTGCATTTCGTCGCAGCCCTGCTGGTGCAGGTAGTCCAGTTGTTCGACCGTCTCGACGCCTTCGGCGATGGTCTTCAGGCCCAGACTCTTCGCCAAACTGATCACCGCCGCCACGATGGCTTTATCTTCCTGGTCGCTGGTTAGATCGCGGACGAAGGATTGGTCGATTTTTAATTTGTAAACCTTGAATTTCTTCAAATAGCTCAGCGACGAATAGCCGGTCCCGAAGTCGTCTATCGACATCCGGATGCCGCGCTCGTGAAACTGCGCCATCATCGCGATGACGCCTTGCGGATTGTGCATCGCCACGCCTTCGGTCAATTCCAGTTCCAGGTATTCGGCCGGCAGGCCGACTTCATGCAGAATGTCCGCGACCAATTCGGGCAGTTCAGGCTGTTTGAATTGGGCGGCGGATACGTTCACCGCCATGATGAACGGCGGGAAGCCGGCTTGGCGCCAGCTTTCGGCTTGGCGGGCGGCGGTTCGGATCACCCATTCGCCTATGCTCAGGATCAAGCCGCTCTCTTCGGCCAACGGAATGAATTCTGCCGGCGACACCAAACCCAATTCCGGATGCCGCCAGCGCAACAGGGCTTCGGCGCCGATAAGCCGCCGGCTGCCGGAGGCAATTTGGGGTTGATAGTGCAAGGTCAATTCGTCGCGTTCCAACGCCGATCGTAACGCATTCAACAGTTGCAGATTCCGGGCCGAACTGGCCTGCATTTCCGGCGTGAAGAATCGGGCGCCGTGGCGGCCTTCCTGTTTGGCGCGGTACATTGCGGTATCCGCGCACCGCGATAGCGCTTCCAGGTCGTCGCCGTCGCCGGGATAGATGGCGATCCCGATAGAGGCGGTCAACGTTAAATCGTACTGATCGATCCGGTACGCGGCGGCGATGGTATCCAGCAATTTCTGAGCGACCCAAGCCGCGCCGGTGGCATCGGTGCCCGGCAACAGGAAGATGAACTCGTCGCCGCCCAGACGCGTGATGGTATCTTCGTCTCGCAATACTTGTTTCAGGCGGCCGGCCAATTCAATCAGCAAGGCGTCGCCTATGGTGTGCCCCAAGGTATCGTTAATGTCCTTGAAGTGGTCCAAATCCAGGAACATCAGGGCCAGATGCCCGTTAGTGCGTTTCGCGATGCCGATCGCCAGCTTCAGATGTTCGTTAAGCCTGGCCCGGTTCGGCAAGCCGGTCAACGGATCGAAATTGGCCAGGAAATAAATGTCGTCCTCGGCTTTCTTACGCTCTATCGCCAGCGTCACGAAATCCGCCGCCATTTGCAGCAGTTGCAAATGATAGCGGTCGGGCTCCGCCGGATAACTTCGATAAATTGCGAAGGTACCCAGTACGCGGTTGCCGTTGGCGAGGATGGGTTCCGACCAACAACAGCCCAGGTCGGCATGACGGGCGATGTCGCGGTACGCGGCCCAGTACGGATGAGTTTGAATGTCGGCAACGATGGTGCGTTGGCCGGTGTAAGCGGTATTGCCGCAAGCGCCAACGCCGGCACCGATAGGCAAGCCGTCGACCGCCTGATTATAAAATTCCGGTAAATTGGGCGCGGCCGCTAAGCGCAATTGTTGAGTGGCTTCGTCCAATAGTAGTACCGAGCAACGGCTGTCGGCGATAATGGACTCCAGTTTGGTGACGACATTGATCAATATCGCCGACAGCGGCGCTCCGCTATTCAAGCTCTCCAACATAAAGCCACGAAACTGCTCGGCTTGCTGGTTACGGCGGCGTTCTTCCTCACGGTCGAAGCCCATCAACGCGTAGTCGATATCCATCGCCATTTCCAGCAACAGGTTTCGGGCGTCGTCGTCGAAGGCATTTAATTGGCCTGAATATAAATTAAAACTGCCGATGACCCGGCCGTCGCGATGCAAGGGCAATGCGGCGGACGCTTGGACGTAGCACTCCGTTGCTCGATCGCGCCAGGTGGCGGTATTGGGGTCGTTTTGAAAATCCTGGCACCAGTAGGGACGATCCGCGCGTATTGCAATCCCGGTGGGGCCGCGCCCGCTAGGCAGATTCGGATCGATGCTGATTTCAAGCTGATTCAGATAGTCCATGCTGTCGCCGTACCCGGCAACCGGTTTGACCGTTCGGGCGGATTCGTCCACCAAACCGATCCAGGCCATCGTCATGCCGCCGAACAACACCGCGTCGCGGCAGATGATAGGAAACAGTTCTTCCTGATTGGCGCAGCGCACGATGGCTTGATTGCACTGACTCAGCGCCGCGTACAACTGAGTCAGCCGCCGAGCCCGCATTTCGGCTTGAAGCTGCTCGGCCTCCAGGCTGGCCAGCCGACATTGCATGTCGGCCAGCCAGGCAATCACGCTGTTGTCTTGCTTGGCGGTCAGCGGAATCGCGGTTCGAAAGTCGCCGCCGCCGATGCGGACCATATGACTGTGTAGTTCTTCCACCGAAACGCCCAACGCTCGGTTCAGATTGCGGAGCGCAAACAGCAAGGTCAGCACCTGAAGCGCGGCCAGAGCGATTAGACCGATCCGCATCGTCATCGCGGTGGAAATCGCTTCGTTCACTGTTTGTTGGGTACGGTTTTCGACCATTTGGTAGGCGGAGCCGATCGGTTCCATGATCGCCGCCTTGGCTTGGTGGTAGGCCGCATCGTGCACCATTTGGCTAGCTCGCATGCGGGTCGGATCGGCGATCGGCTCCGCCTGATCGACCAGAGCCATCGCGGCCCTTTCGATCGCGGTCAACGCGTCGGAGCGGGTCTTGGCCAAGGCTAGATCGGCCATTTCGGTGTCGCTGAAGCCGGCCGTGCGCATTAAGTCCAGCAATGGCGCGGCCCGGTCTTCGGAAGGTCTTGGCCGTCGATCGTCGGCCAAGACCAAGTCCCAATAGACATTTTGATAGTCGACCGGCCTTGGCGCTTTACCGTCGCGAATATCCAGAATCTCTTGATAGTGTTGCTTGTAAATCGGATGGCCGGTGACCACGTAGCTGCGCGCCATGTGGGTCAGATCATCCGAGGACTGGCGCAATTCGCCAGCCAGTAACACCGATTGAATACGGATGTCGTTGGCTCGGTCTATCGCTTTCTCCGAACGGACGTACAGGGTGAACATCGCGGTAAAGCCAACGAAAACCGCCAATGTCAACCACAGGCTGGTCGTGAAGCCTGGCGAACGCAAAGCCTTAACCACGTTGGCCGCTTCCTCTCAGTCGATAGGCAGCCGTCACTTCGGTGCCGAACACATCAAGACGCGCCGGCGCTAGGGTAGATGATGGGATAGGCATTGGATACCGGAGGCGATGAAAAAGGGCTTGTAAACATTCCAGATTCTAGCAAAAGTTGTTGGTCGATATGGGCAATCGAAATGCGCGGCGCGCGCTCGTGGTTGTAACTTACCACCCTAATAGTAAAATGCGCCGCTTTTGTTAAGAAATGTTAGGTTGCGCCGGTCCTCATCGATAGCTTCGAGCGGCGGCGCGTCAACGCAATTTTCATTCGACAGGCGACGATGAACCCATTTTTTTCAGGCGGCCGATCCGATGCGGCTTCGTGGCGCCGGCCGGCGCAACAGGGGGCGTGGTGAGCACGCGGCCCAATATAGTCCTGGCTAAGCCCGAACATTTGTCCCGACAATGGGCGCAGCGAATCGTTGATCAACACGTGTCGGCGGCCAGAGTCGCCGACGTCTGCGTCGATTCGGTCAATGTCGGTACCTCGACCCGCTGGCGGATTACCGTGCAACACGACGCCCAAGCGGAGGTGCCGTCGCGCTGGTTTATCAAAACGCCGTCGCTGGCCTGGCGTTCCAGGCTGATCACCGCCCTGCCTCGGTTGTTGCACAAGGAAGTCAGTTTTTATAAGGCGCTGGCGCCGTCCTTGCCGGTGAGATTGCCTAAAATCCTGGCCGCCCAAACGCGCTGGGGCGGCAGTACGCTGGTGATGGCGGATCTGGCCGAGTTCGGCCACAGGGCCGGTCAATCCGGCGAGGCCTTGACGGCGGAACAGGCCGTGCAAGTCGTCGACAATCTGGCGCGTTTTCACGGACGATTTTGGGGGAACGCCCATTTGCTGCGGGAGCACCGCTGGCTCAACGGCTTCAGTCAGCAAATCGAGCATCAAATGGGTACGGTTCTGGCGGTACCGCTGATGAAGCGGGGACTGCGGAGGGCCGGCGGATTGGTGCCGACCCGCTTGCACGGCACAGCGCTGAACTATGCCCGGAATCGCCGCCGGATTACGCAATCCCTCAGCAGCGGCACCAAAACCCTGATTCACCACGATTGTCATCCAGGCAACTTGTTCTGGACCTCGTCGGGTCCGGGGTTCCTCGACTGGCAGTTGGTCAGGGCCGGCGAAGGGATAGGCGATCTGGCCTACTTTATGGCGACCGCGCTGACTCCCGAAGTGCGACGCGCGCACGAACGGTCATTATTGCAGCGCTATCTCGGCGCGCTGTCCGAACAAGGCATCGATCAGCTCGACGAATCGGGCTTGCTGCGACGCTATCGTGCCCATCTACTCTATCCTTTCGAAGCGATGGTCGTGACCTTGGCGATCGGCGGTCTGATGGACGCCGAACCCAATCTGGAAATGATCCGCCGGGCATCCGCCGCCGTCGACGACCACGACAGCTACGCCGCGCTGGACTTGCGCTAGGCCACGCCCCGCGTAAGCCGCTTGACCTCGCTGACCACTTGTCCGCTCGCCAGACGGATGTCCAACCAATCGCCGACCGCCAGATCCGCGGCCGATTTAATGATTGCCGTTTCGCCGTGACGTTGGACGATCGCGTAGCCGCGCTGCAAGGTTGCCAGCGGGCTAACCGCGTGCAGGGTGGCGCCCGCCGCCGCTTGGCGTTGGGCCAGGTCCGCCAGTTTACGGTTCATCGCCGCAGCCAGTCGTTGCTCCAGAAAATCCAAGCGATTCCGATAGCGTTCCAATGCGGCGGTGGGCTGGGCCTGTTTCAGGCGAGCCTCGACTTGCAACCAGTGTTGACGCTGCTGGCTAAGCCGGCGCTGCTGAGCGTGGGCCAGACGGCGCTCCAGTTCGTCCAAGCGTTGGGCGTTGCGATGAAGTTTTTCGCCGGGGTGCTGAGCCTGCAAGGCTTTTTCGCGCCAAGCCAGCTGTTGCCGAGAGCTGCTCAGTTTCAGTTGCATTAGTCGCGTCAAGCGCCGTTCCGCGTCGGTAAAGGCATATAGCCAAGCGGCTTGTTCCGGTACGGCGTGTTCGGCGGCGGCCGACGGTGTCGGTGCGCGCAGGTCGGCAACGAAGTCGGCGATTGTGACGTCGGTTTCATGGCCGACGCCGACGATCACCGGTAAGCGGCTGGCGGCGATCGCCCTAGCCACTCGTTCTTCGTTGAACGCCCACAAATCCTCCAGCGAACCGCCGCCGCGCGCCAGAATCACAAGGTCCACCGCCGCATCGCGATTGGCCGCCGCCAGTGCGGCGCTGATTTCGAATTGCGCGGCCTCGCCTTGCACCGCGACCGGATAAATCACCACCGGAATCGCCGGAAAGCGCCGCTTCAGGACCGTCAGGATGTCGCGGATCGCCGCGCCGCTCGGCGAAGTGATAACGCCTATCCGGGCTGGAATCAGCGGTAACGGTTGTTTACGGACGCTGTCGAACAAGCCTTCCGCCGACAGCTTGACTTTCAATTGTTCGAAAGCCTGCCGCAACGCACCTTCACCGGCCGCCTCCATCCGTTCGACGACCAGTTGGTAATCGCCGCGCGGCTCGTACAGGCTGACTTGGGCGGACACCAGCACTTGCAGACCGTTGGCCGGCTTGAACCGCAGCGTCGATTGCTGGCCCTTGAACATCGCGCAGCGTACCTGGGCCTGCGCGTCTTTTAACGTGAAATAGGCGTGACCCGAAGCCGGCAGGCTGAGGTTGGATATTTCGCCCTGTACTTGTACGGTTAGGAAATGCTGCGCTAGCAAGCGTTTGGCTTCGCGGTTGAGCTGGCTGACGGTAAAAACGGACGGATTGGCCATCGGAATTTAGGTGGGTATAACGGAACCGGCATTTTAAAGCGAATCGTGAATTGGCGCCGAGAACGTACTGGGAGTTTGCCGGTCGGCTGAGCTAGAATGCGGTTTTGAATTCGCGCCAGCATCGGGAAATCGGGAAGCCAGTCATGCATGTACATCAATTAAGTCGTTGGGAGCATCCGCACAACTTCGCCAGAATCAACCGTAAGGGTGAGCGGCGGACCAAATGGGTGTTGTTGTTGACGTTTACGACGATGTTGGTTGAGATCGGCGCGGGCATGCAATTTCATTCGATCGCGTTGCAGGCCGATGGTTGGCACATGGCAACCCATGTGGTCGCTTTCATGATCACCATCTTTGCCTATCGTTACACCCGGCTGCACCAATTCGACAATACCTTTGCGTTCAGTCCGGCGAAAGTTGGGGTGCTCGGGGGGTTTGCCAGTTCGATCGCGTTGGCGATGGTGGCCTTGGCGATGACCGCCGAGTCGGTCGAAAGGCTGATGATGCCGCAAACGATACGCTTCGACGAAGCCATTATCGTGGCTGCGGTGGGGCTGGGTATCAACTTGTTGAGCGCGCTGTTGCTGCGCGATCACCACGATCATCACCATGGTCATGCCGACCAAGGCCACGATCATCGCCACCACGATCATGACGATCACGACCACAGCCATTCTCACGATCACCACCAAGACCATAATCTACGGGCCGCCTATCTGCATGTGATGGCCGACGCGTTGACGTCGGTGCTAGCGATGGTCGCGCTGCTCGCCGGCAAATACTACGGTTGGGTCTGGCTGGATGCGGCGATGGGCTTCGTCGGCGCGTTGGTCATCCTGATTTGGTCTTACGGACTGGTCGGCGAGACGGCGCCGGTGTTGCTGGATCAGAGTATGGCAACCGGTTTTTTGGACAGTATTCGCGGTGAACTGGAGGCCGACGGCGAAACCAAGGTCAGCGATCTGCACGTTTGGCGACTCAGCGCCAATCATTGCGCGGCCATTGTCGGCGTCGTCACGCAATTCCCCCAGTCGCCAGCGTATTACAAAACCCGCTTGGCCGGCTTCTCCCAATTGGACCATGTCACGGTCGAAGTCAATCGCTGTAACGGTCGGGATTGCGACGCAGAATGATGGCGTCGGCGGCCACGAATTCGATGCCGCAGTCATAACGGTCCGCCAACCAAGTCAAGGTGTCTCGGGAATAAAAGCCGACATGGGTGAGATCGTTCTTATAGTGCCAGCGCGCGAAGGCGGCGGCGTCAATGACCAGTTTGGTCATCAGTCCCAGATAGCCGCCAGGCCTTAACATGCCGAATATTCGTTCGAACTCCTGTGCCGGCCGCCGAAAATGTTCGACCACTTCGGTGCAGACAATGAAATCGTATTGGCGTAACAACAAGGCCGGGTGCGCGGCGTAAATCGGATCGTATAGCTTCACCGCGTGGCCGGCTTCGCTTAGCATTGCCGCCAAGGCCGGACCGGGGCCGCAGCCGAAGTCCAGGCCGCTAGCGCCGGGCGCCAAGCGTTCTTGCAACGGCGCGGCCAAGCGCGACAGGAAACAACGATAACCGGGGTCGTCCGTTTGGTTCCGATGCAAATCGTAAATCGCTTTCTCGGCATCCTGCGATAAATGCTGGCTGGCAGGCACGTAGACCAGGCGACATCGACCGCAACGCCGATAGTCGCGGTTACGGTCGCGATGAAACTCGACGGAAGATGCGGCGCCGCAAAGCGGGCAGGGAATATCTGGCATAAATGGTATTGGTTTTGCTTGACGGTTAGCAAATATACTGTAGAATGCGCCGCTCTTAACAGCGGAGCGGTAGTTCAGTTGGTCAGAATACCGGCCTGTCACGCCGGGGGTCGCGGGTTCGAGCCCCGTCCGCTCCGCCAACTTCGTTTTTCAGTAGGCCGTTTAGGCTATCCGCCGGTTGTTTTCAAACCGCGATTCATTCCGTATCATTGGCTTTCCCCTAATAACAGCAGGAGAATTGTGATGAGCAGTTTGAGTTCATTCAGTCAACGCGGTTTATTCGACGAGTTGTTTCGGGATATTAGTCCCGGCTATCTGGTGCGGCCTTTGCACGGCGATCCCCTGCCTAGCCAGATCAAAGTCGACATAAAGGAAAATCCGAACGAATTCATCGTCGAAGCCGAGCTGGCCGGCGCCAGCAAGGACAACATCCACGTCCGCATCGAAGGTAACGTGGTCGGTATCAGCGCCGACATCAGTCAGATCGACAGTCAGTCCAACGAAGATAAGCTTCTGCGCAGCGAACGCTATTACGGTCAGGTTTCGCGCAGCTTTCAGTTGCCGGTCGATATCGATCAGACCGCCAGCAAGGCCAAATACGATAACGGCGTATTGACACTGACCCTGGTAAAAAGCAAGGCCAAAAGCGGCCAGCGCTTGACGGTAGAGTGATCTAAGCCGTGCGGCCCCGCCCGCGATAGCAGCGCCAGATAATTTTGAACGTGACGGTCAGGGTCGGATCGTCGCGTTCGACCCGTTCGCTGACGGCGTCGGACGTTAGCCAGATGCCGTCGTCGATTTCGGTTTCCGCCAACTGGAATGGACCGTCGTGACGGCAACGGTACACCTGGACGAATTCCATACCCAAGTCCTGTGTCGGTATTAATTTGAACAGTGCTTGCAGGTCGGCGTTGACGCCCAATTCTTCCATCAGCTCGCGCGGCGCGGCGGTTTCGTAGTCCTCGCCGGCATCGACATGGCCGGCCGCCGAACTGTCCCAGAGTCCCTTGTTCAAGTCTTTCAACATCGAGCGTTTTTGCAAAAACAGCTCGCCTTGTCGGTTAAAGACTAAAATATGCACCGCGCGGTGGCGTAGCCCTTGGGCGTGAATCACACCGCGCGGTAAATGGTCGACGACTTGGTCGTCCTGGTCGACAACCGCCAGTAATTCGTGATGCATGACTCGATTCCCAATCCAAGGTCGTGTATGTTAAAGGTTTTTTGACGCTGCCGCAGGGTAAACATGGCTAGAAGAAGCGAACACAGTCAGGAGCAAATCAAGGAAATGGTTTTGGCCGCCGCCGAAACCATCGTCGTGGAGGACGGCTTCAATGCGTTGACGGTCAGAAAAATCGCGATGGAGATAGGCTACACGGTTGGCAGCATTTACATGGTGTTCGCCAATATGAGCGATCTGATCATTCACCTGAAAGCGAGGACACTGGACGAGTTGGCCGAGCATTTGGCGGCCTGTCCGGCCGACGGCGATCCTGGCGAACGTTTGATGAAACTGGCGGATATTTACTTGGATTTCGCCGCCAAGCATTTCAACCGCTGGCGGATGATATTCGATATGCAGAGCGAAGAAGCGCCACCGGATTGGTATCAACAAAAAATCGAGTATATGTTCGATATCGTCGAAAGCTTGATACGGCAACTGCATGCCGGTACCGACGCGGAATCCGAGCGGCGAGCGGCGCGCGCGTTGTGGAGTGGGGTCCACGGCATCAGTATATTGGCGCTGACCGGGCATGGCCAACCGTCCGGGATCGACTCGGCCCGGGCGTCGGTGTCGCTGTTGGTGTCGACGTTTATTCGGGGTTGGCGGGTGGCGTAGTCTCAGGCAAATGCCGGACCACGACGAAGGTAGCAGCCATCAACAAGCCACCGAGCACGATCAGGGCAATGGCCGGCTGGTTTGCTTCGGCCGCCGCGGCGGTATAACCGCCGACCGCGATCAACATCGCCAGGTTCTGAAAGAAATTCTGCATCGCCACCGCGCCGCCGCTGCCTATGCCTTGCTGACCGATTTCCTGCAAAGCCGCGTTGATCGGGACAATGAACATCCCGCCGGCGGTACCCATTAAAAACAACACCGCGCGTGCCGGCCAAACTGCGTCGGTAAAGCTCAAGGCTACGATCAGCAAACCCATCGCGTATGCCGGCAGTCTGGC
Organism: Methylomonas stagni; assembly: GCF_050154735.1. Lineage (NCBI taxonomy): Bacteria > Pseudomonadati > Pseudomonadota > Gammaproteobacteria > Methylococcales > Methylococcaceae > Methylomonas > Methylomonas stagni. Next base: position 979,584 of record NZ_CP189557.1, read on the forward strand.
TCGGCGCAGATGTTCCAGCGGAATCAGGCGCGGTACCAAGGCCGCGCCGGCAACGATGCCGATTGCCAAAAACAAGGTCAAATCGGCGATGTCGCTGGCGTTATGCATCAGCAATACCGCCGGCGCCCAGGCGATGACGATCACCCGTACCGCGGCGGCGGCGGCCCAGAATAGCGAAGCGCCGAGAACCGCGAAGCGCGAACGCGGCGACGCCAGAAACTCGCGGACCTCGCGGAAAAACAGCAAGATCTTCGATCCCTCCGGAATCGGCTTGCGCAGCCCGGTCGGCAAAAATAACGTGGTCGCGGCCGAGACCATAAACAGCGCGATCGTCGAGGCCAGCGCCCAATACACCGAATAATCGGCCAGTCTGGCGCCGACCGTCATACCGGTCAGAATCGCCAGTATCGTCGAACCTTCTATCCAGCTGTTGGCTTTGACCAAACCGGCGTGGCCAGCCAGTTCCGGCAATATCCCGTATTTGGCGGGGCTGTATAGCGCCGCGCCAACTCCGACCAGACAATAGGCCAGCAGCGGTTCGACCTGCAATAACAGTAAACCGGCTCCGCCAGCCTTAATCAGATTGGCAACGATCAGGATTCTGGCCTTGGGATGTCGGTCGGCGAGGCCGCCGACCCAGGGCGCCAGCACCACGAACGCTACCAGAAACACACTTTGCAGCGCCGGGACATACCACGGCGGCGGATGGTCGGCTTGCATTACCAACGCGATAACGGTAAACAAGATGGCGTTGTCGGCGAACGCGGACAAAAATTGGGCGACCAACAGCGGGTAGATAGATTTATTCATAACCTTGGGGCGTTAGGATTAAGTCGCTAGGGTCAGGCGTCGTCGCCGTCGTCGGTGTTTGCGGCGTTTAACCACTCGGCTGCCAATTGGGTCGCGCCGGGGTAATCGGTTTTGCCGGTTCCCAATATCGGAATGTGTTCGACGATCATGACTTTTTTCGGCAGATTGATTGCCGCCACGCCGGGCGAGGCGGCCGCTAGGGCCTTGGGCGTCGCCAGCTTGACGTTGGTCAGCAATACCAGTTGCTCGCCTTTTTTCGGATCGGGCAGGGCGACCACGGCATGATGGCCGTCCGGCCAGGCTTGTCCGGCCAGTTGCTCGACCGCCGTTAGCGACACCATCTCGCCGCTAATTTTGGCGAAACGTTTGCTGCGCCCTTGAATGTGGATGAAGCCTTCGTCGTCCACTTGCACGATGTCGCCGGTATCGTACCAACCGTCGCCGTAGACCGAGGCCGGTGGTACCAGGATGCCGGGATTGGTCGATAGCAGATAGCCTTTCATGATGTTGGGGCCGCTGACATGCAGTTTACCGCCGTGCTCTATGCCTTCCACCGGCTCCAGCCTGTAGAGCATGTCGGGCATGAAACGGCCGACACTACCGGCTTTGTAGTCCATAGGCGTGTTGACCGAGGTCACCGGCGCGGTTTCGGTGGCGCCGTAGCCTTCCAATATCCGAATGCCGAATTTGTCCATCCACAAATGGCGGGTGCTTTCCTGCAATTTTTCGGCGCCGGCCACGACGTAACGCATGTTATAGAAATCATAGGCGTGGGCTTTCTTGGCATAAGCCGCCAAAAAGGTATTGGTGCCGAACATGATGGTCGCACCGATGTCGTAGGCGATTTCCGGAATCACGCTGTAATGCAGCGGCGACGGATAGAAAAATGTAGTCATCCCGTTCAACACCGGCAGCATGGTGCCGACCGTGAAGCCGAAGGAATGAAACATCGGCAGAAAATTCAACACCACGTCTTGCGGATTGAAATTGATCCTGGCCTTTAACTGTTTGTGATTGGCGATAATATTGCCGTGCGACAACACAACGCCTTTCGGCTCGCCCTCGGAACCGGACGTAAACAGGACCACGGCGGCATCGTCCGGACTGCAGCGGCGGTGATCGTTCGTACCAATAGTCGGCGGTCTTGGCTTGGATAAAACCGATGATTTTGGCAAAGGCATTCACGCCGGCCGCCAAATCTTCCAAATACACCAGATTCACCTGCTCGGACAAAACCTGTGCTTCGGTTTGCAAGTGGGCCAGTTCGATAAAGCGCCGCGAGCTAACCACGGTTTTGACGACCCCGGTCCGGCACGCCGACTTCATACCCGTCGCGCCGATTGAGTAATTCAACATCGCCGGAACTCGGCCATACAGTTGTAAACCTAGAATCACGCACAGGGTTTTTGCCGAATTCGGCAGCAGTACACCGACCTGATCGCCGCTAGCGCTGATATTGCGCAACAGTTTGCCGACAATAATGCTACGGGTCACCAAGGCATCGTAATTCAGCGGTTTGCGATCCAGGTCTTCGGCTACCCGATGTTTACCACCGTGTATCGTTCTGGCCTCCAACAACGCCGAAAAAATGGTTTGTCGGTAGTGACTGCTGGCGAACATCATTTCGGTCATGATGTCGGCCAAAATATGGCCGCTGTATTTTCGGCGGGCTTTGCCGGTCACCGCGCCGTGGGTGTCTATCCGGGTCGGCGGCAGAATTTGCAGTGTGATGCGCGGAAACCAGCGCAAGCGCACGATATTGCGTAGCTTGGAAAAATGGGTGTACTCGGCGCCGTCGATTCGGATCGGCAAAATCGTCGCGCCGGATTTGTCGGCGACCATGCCGGTACCGTCGTAGATTTTCATCAGCGAGCCGGTCACGGTGATACGGCCTTCAGGAAAAATGACCGTGCGGGTGTCGTTTTGCAAATGATGAATCAGCGCCTTCAACGACAGCGGATGGGTTGGGTCCATCGGAAAGACCGTCGATAACCTTAAAAACGGTTTCAGCCACCATTGTTGGGAAATTTGGGTATTGATCGCGAAAGTGATGTCGTCCGGCAAAAACACGCCAAGTAACAACGGATCGAGAAAAGAAGTGTGATTGGAGATAATCAGCACCCGTTTGCCGGCTTGGGCGTAGTGCTCCAAACCATTGACCTTCACCTTGAAGACCAGCGTCATTAGCCAGCGTAAAACAATCTTTAACATAGATATCCTCCCGTGCGCGCATATTAGCAGACAGTCAGCGAATTGCCGGGCGCCAATATATTACATAATTAAACAATGTTCAATTATTAACGTAATCGCCTCCCTCCGTCAGTTCGGAATGAGCGAGGCTTAGAGTCGACGGTGTGAGGCTAGCAGCCGGTCCGGCGCGGCCGGCGGGCTTGGTTACGCTTTAAAACAGCATTGCCCGACAGGACCTTAAGAATGCGGAGCTTGATTACCTGGACCGCTAGGTCGAACAACTCAGCAATCCAGCTTTAGGACTCGAGACGAGGGAAAATATATCATCGACCGGCAATCGGCTTGTTTGCAACGCGTCCGCATGAAAAAGCCCGCTCGCGTTGCCGCGCGCGGGCTTTCGGAAAGAAGGCGTTTAGCCTTCGGTGACGATCAAGGCCTTGGCCTGATTTTTCAGTGCGATGGCCTGTTGCAGCAAGCGTAGGCGTTGTCCACCGGTCATGAACCACCCGTTAACGGCGCGATGTTCATAATCCAACGCTTTTTCCAACTTGTTCAGGGCTTCCGGATACGGGTTGATTACCGCCTCGGATAGCACCCTGATCGCATCCTGAGTGTCGGCGATGGCCAGTTTTACCGATTTCACACTGTTGGCGTTGGCCTGGTCGATGGCTTTTTGATCCAGCGCATTCGAACTGCGGATGTTTTCCAGCACATTGATCGAACGCAGAAACAGCGCAACCGCGATAACTTGCGACGAGTCGAGCTTCACCTGACGATTGACGCCTTTGGAGGTAAACGCCCCCGGCGACTGGTTGAAGGATTCGGTGTTGTAGTAGGCGACGGTCTCTTCCAGCGTTGTGACGCTGTTATTATGAAAGAACGGCGCGGTATCGGCGGCTTCGACCAACGGGGGCGTGTTGAAACGGTTCAGGCGCGGATGATCCGCGGGCCGAATGTTGCGCGGATCGACGCTTCCGTCGCTGTAACAAGGCTGATCGTAGTCCGGACCGCAATCGCTTTGCAGAACTTGGCCGAATCCGCCGTCGTAGGCCACGCTAGTGTCGGCGAGGTGATGCAATTGATCGCGCATGCGCTCGATGCCGGTGTCGCGGGTCGGATTACCGCCGGTCGTGGAACTGATCGCGCCGGCGTTCATATGGCAGCCATTGCAGTTGGCCGAGGTGCCGAAGACCGGCGTGCCGCCGACCGGGTAGCCGTTGCTCAAGGTCTCGCCGGGGTTGTTCTTGGTATTGAACAATTTCAGACCGCGTTGCACCAGCGGCGACTTGAAGGTCATTGCCGCCAGATTGATGTCGGCGCTACGCCCCAGCGACAGCATATAAGCTTCCAGCGCATCCAATTCGTCTTCGGTTGGCAGCCGGAAATCGACATTCTCGACCCGATCCAAACGCTTGGGCAAGTGTTGTTTGACCGCACCCTTGGCGAAATCGCGCAACGAACCGCCGTCCGGCGCGCCGTCGCCACCCCAGCCGATGGCTTCGGTTTGGCGATTGTCTTGCTGCGCGATCGGATCGTGTTCCGCGAAATAATCGTTGTCTTCGGTGAATTCACCACCCATCGCCGATGTCTCGAATTTCAACGAAGCCGACAACCCCAGCAAATGCGGCGCTGCCCGCATCACCGGCGGTTTGCCGAAGCCGTCCACGTTGGCGACGAATAGCCCGAACTGACGTAACAGCGCGGGTTTTTCCAGATTGGCCAGGGCCGGGTTGTTTTCGGCGACGAACAGCGGATCGCTGGGCGGTAATTTAGCGATATACGCCGGATCGATAGTGTGATTGCGGTCGGGACGGTGACAGGTGGAACAGGTTCGGCCGTTACCGCCGAAGGTTTCTTCGGTGAACAGCTTTTGACCCTTGGCGATTAATTCGGCCAATTGTTGGTCGGTGGTTGCCGCGGTGGCGGCGTGCGCCGTTTTAGGCAGCAGAAAACCGAAAGGGACTTCGGCTTGATCCGCCGGTTCCGCGTGGCCGACAGTGCGCAGATTGGCCGCTGGCCAGTAGCGTTCAGTATAGTAAACCCGTTGCAGCAATCCGGGAGAACCGAATAGTAGACCGCCTTCGCTTGGGGTTTTGCCGGCCAAGGTTATCGCAACGCTGTCCAACGTAAAGCCATTCAGACGGTCGCGATCGAGCATGGTTGCGAAAACCTGTTTGTCCGCTTTTGCGGACATCGGACCCAGTTTGATCGCATTGCCGCTGTGATGGTTGTCGATCAGCCAGACATCGTAGGGCCGCTCGGCCGACAAGCCTTTAACCGAAATGCGCACTTGCCCGCTCATCAGATCGATGGCGGCCTGACCTTGGCCGTCGCTGAGTTCGCGCGAAAGCGATTTGGAATAACCGAGACCGATGTTGACGGTTTCCGGGTGGCCCTGTATTTCGAACGCGGATTTCCAGCGTTCGTAAACCGAGCCTAGCGTTTCGACGCTGCCGACACCGGTATAAGGCGCCTCGATTCGCGGCATCAGGCTGTAGCCCAGCGCCAGCGCGGCTGCAAAGGCCAAGGGAAGTGTGATGGTTTTTCTCATAATGTATCCTGTCGTGGGTGATAGTCCGATGCGGCGGCTGCGGGGCGATGGAAACGGATAGAAAGCACTATTCCGGGTGTTTCTGCTCCAGACAACCTGAATCGACGAATCCGCGCGGCATCGGCTTTCGCGGAGCAATCGGCGTGCCCACATTGACGGTTGATTTTTTCCAGAAAAAATACTCTATATAAGTCAATAGCCTACAGCTATTTTTCTTCAGGCGGCGGCTTAAAAAGATCGGAGCAGGGTGTCGTAGACGAATAATGAAAAAAGTCAAATAGACATCGATTCAAAAAATAGGGGATATGACCTAGTGGTGTGTGAAATAACACAGAACGAATCAAATTCGCTCGGATTCGACCCAATTTATCTGGGAAATCCTCAAAAATGCCGACGTACGTTTTTACTTACAAATTACCCGTATTGATACGTTCGTTATTTCCTTGAAGAAATTCAGGTATTTAACTTGGAGGACGGTTCCGGAGCGAATAAAGCGGAGTGTGTGAAATGACCTATTCTTGCCGCCTTCAACCAAGCCTACACGCATTTCCCTGTATCACTAGCGGCTTGCCCGGTCCAGTGCCAGATTCAATCTCAACACATTGACTCTGGGTTCGCCAAACACTAGCCATTGCCGGCCTTCGGTATGCGCATCCACTAGTTCGCGCAGCGTGGCTTCGTTAATTTTGCGGACCTTTGCGACCCGTTTGATCTGATATTCGGCAGCGGCGACGCTGATATGCGGATCCAGGCCACTTCCGGATGTGGTGACCAGATCCACCGGCACCGGCGAGTGGTTGCCGTGATCGGCGTCTTTCAGCGCTTGTATCCTGGCGGCGACCACGTCAGCCAACGCCGGATTGGTCGGCCCCAGGTTGGAACCGCTGGAAGCGGCGGCGTTATAGCTATAGGGGCCCGTGGCCGACGGCCGGCTCCAGAAATATTTCGGCTCGCTAAAAGTTTGGCCGATCAGTTCCGAACCGATCGGCTGGCCTTGCTGGTTTTTGATCAGGCTGCCATTGGCTTGCTCGCTGAACAAGGCTTGCGCCAGCACCGTCACCAGGGCCGGATAAGCGGCACCGGTCACCAGGGTCAGCAGGAACAGCATCATCGCTGCGGGTTTTAAGTAAGTAGTCATCATTTAATGCCCTAATAATTCTGTAAAAACGCTCTCTCGGCAAATGCTCCCGGCGTTGCTCTACCTCCTGCATCCTTGCAGTCGTCCACCAGGAGAGGGAACAAAGCTCCCGGTATTTGTTGTGCCTGGTTTACACCAGATTCATCGCAACCAAAATTAAATCAATCGCCTTGATGCCGATAAACGGCACGACCAAGCCGCCGACGCCGTAGACCAGCAAATTGTTTTGCAGCAGTTTTTCCGCACCGACCGGTTTATAGCTGATGCCTTTTAAAGCCAGCGGGATCAGCGCGATGATGATCAAGGCGTTAAAGATAACCGCCGACAGAATCGCGCTGGCCGGCGTCGCCAAACCCATCACGTTCAGCACGTTCAAGGCCGGATAGGTAGTGGCAAAGGCCGCCGGGATGATCGCGAAATATTTGGCGACATCGTTGGCGATACTAAACGTGGTCAGCGCGCCGCGCGTCATCAGCATTTGCTTGCCGGTTTCGACGATTTCGATCAGCTTGGTCGGGTTGGAATCCAGATCGACCATGTTGCCGGCTTCCTTGGCTGCCTGGGTGCCGCTGTTCATCGCCACCGCCACGTCGGCTTGGGCGAGGGCCGGGGCGTCGTTGGTACCGTCGCCGGTCATCGCCACCAAGCGGCCGTCGGTTTGATGTTGACGAATCAGATTCAGCTTGGCTTCCGGGGTGGCTTCGGCCAGGAAGTCGTCGACGCCGGCTTCGGCGGCAATCGCGGCGGCGGTCAGGCGGTTGTCGCCGGTGATCATGATGGTTTTAATGCCCATCTGCCGAAGTTCGATAAAACGTTCCTTGATGCCGCCCTTAACGATGTCCTTTAGTTCGATGACGCCCAGCGCTTTAGCGCCATCCGATACCACCAGCGGCGTGCTGCCCCGGCGCGCGACATCGTCGACCATTTTCTTAAGCTCTTGCGGCACCTTGCCGCCTTGTTCTTCGATATGTTGGCGAATCGAATCGGCCGCGCCCTTGCGGATTTGCCGGCCTTCCAGGTTGACGCCGCTCATCCGGGTCTGGGCGCTGAAATGTACGAAAGTAGCACCCAGGGAATGGATGTCGCGTTCGCGAATATTGTATTTTTGCTTCGCCAGTATCACGACGCTACGACCTTCGGGGGTTTCGTCCGCCAAGGATGCCAGTTGCGCGGCATCGGCCAGTTGGCGATCCGTCACGCCTTTGACCGGAAAAAAACCGGATGCCTGGCGGTTACCCAGCGTAATAGTGCCGGTTTTGTCCAACAGCAGCACATCGACGTCGCCGGCCGCTTCCACGGCCCGGCCGGAGGTGGCAATCACGTTTTTCTGCATCATCCGGCCGATGCCGGCCACGCCGATCGCCGACAGCAAACCGCCGATGGTGGTGGGAATCAAGCAAACCAGCAAGGCCACCAACACGGTGACGCTGATCGGACTGCCGGCGCCCGCGGTCTGCACGCTGTACAGCGAGAACGGCAGCAAGGTCACGGTCGCCATCAGGAACACCAGCGTCAACGCCACCAACAAAATGGTCAACGCAATCTCGTTGGGGGTTTTCTGGCGTTTGGCGCTTTCCACCATGCCTATCATGCGGTCCAGAAAGGTTTCGCCGGGATTGGTGCTGATACGCACCACTAGCCAGTCGGACAGCACTCGGGTGCCGCCGGTCACCGAGCTGAAATCGCCGCCAGACTCGCGGATTACGGGCGCCGATTCGCCGGTGATCGCGCTTTCGTCCACCGAGGCCACGCCTTCGATGACATCGCCGTCGCCGGGCACGAAATCGCCGGCTTCGATCAGCACTACATCGCCTTTACGCAGACTGGAGCCTTCGACTTTGCTGTAGTTGCTGCCGTATTTGGCTTCGTCGAGCTTTTTGGCGGCGATGTCGCGTTTGGCACTGCGCAAAAACGCGGCTTGGGCCTTGCTGCGGCCTTCCGCCACCGCTTCGGCGAAGTTGGCGAACAGCACGGTAAACCACAGCCACAGCGTGATGCTCATTATAAAACCCGCGGATTCTTCGCTTTCGCCGTTCAGCGCTTGCAACCACAACACGGTGGTCAACAAACTGCCGAGGTAGACCACGAACATCACCGGGTTTTTCCATTGTTGTTGCGGCGTCAGTTTGGCAAAAGCATCGAACAAGGCTTGTTGCAGAATTTGCGGGTCCAGTAAGGACGTTGAAACGGGTTTGCTAGTCATGGTGTTATCTCTATTCTGATGCGCCTTTGGGGGCAATCGGCGCTGCCATGGCGGGTTACGGTGCGCATATAGATCATCGTTTGTCGGAGAACTTTCTGCCTTGCGCACCTAATCCACCCTACATTTATTTGGTGGCCGTCATCTGCAAATGCTCGACGACGGGCCCCAAGGCCAAGGCCGGGACGAAGGTCAGCGCGCCGACCATCAGCACGGTGACGATCAATAAAACGGCAAACAACGGCGTGTGCGTCGGCAGGGTGCCGGGGCCGACCGGCACGGTCTTTTTAGCTGCCAAGGAACCTGCAATCGCCAACACCGGAATCATCAGCCAGTAGCGGGAAAACAGCATCGCCAGACCCAGCATGAAGTTGTAGAACGGCACGTTGGCCGACAAACCGCCGAAGGCGCTACCGTTGTTATTACCGGCCGACGACCAGGCATACAGCACTTCGCTGAAACCGTGAGCGCCGGGGTTGAAGATCGAAGCTCTGCCGACCTCCAGCATCAGGCTCACCGCCGTGCCGCCCAATACCATCAAAGGCGGAATCAGGATAATGATGGCGGCCATTTTCATCTCATAGGCTTCGATTTTTTTGCCTAAATATTCCGGGGTACGGCCTATCATCAGGCCGGCGATGAACACCGCGACGATCGCAAACACGATCATGCCGTACAAGCCGGAACCGACGCCGCCGAAAATCACTTCGCCCAATTGCATCAGCCACATCGGCACCATGCCGCCGATCGGCGTAAAAGAATCGTGCATGGCGTTGACCGAGCCGTTGGATGCCGCAGTCGTCGCCACCGCCCATAGGCCGGAGTTGACGATGCCGAAACGGCTTTCCTTGCCTTCCATATTGCCACCGGCCTGTTGGTTGGTGGCGGATTGATCGACGCCCAGCAAAGTCAGGGCCGGCGTTCCGCGCTGTTCGGCCGGCACCGTCACAAAGATCAGCGCGACAAACACCAAGGTCATTGCCCCAAGGATTACCCAGCCCTGACGGGTATCGCCGACCATCGCGCCAAAGGTATGGCACAGTGCGGCAGGGATCAGCAGGATGGCCAGCATTTCCAGGAAATTGGACAGCGGCGTCGGGTTCTCGAACGGATGAGCGGAGTTGACGTTAAAAAATCCGCCGCCGTTGGTGCCCAATTGTTTGATGGCAATTTGCGAAGCCGCCGGCCCCATCGCCAGGGTTTGCGTTTGTGTGGACACCGTTTCGGTCACCGGTTTGCCATCGGCATCGACCATGGCTTTACCATCGGCATCCAGTTTCGCTGCGGAGTAGCTGACCGCTTCTTGCAAATTGACGGTCTGATACGGATTGAAGGTCTGCACCACGCCTTGACCGACCAATACTATCGCCAGCAAAAACGACAAGGGCAGCAAGATGTATAAGGTGCTACGAGTCATGTCCACCCAGAAGTTACCGATGCTGTTACTGTTACGGCGGTTAAAGCCGCGAATCAACGCCACCAGCACCGCCATGCCGCTGGCGGCGGAAACGAAATTTTGCACCGTCAAACCCAACATCTGGGTCAGATAGCTCATCGTGGTTTCGCCGCCATAGCCTTGCCAGTTGGTGTTGGTGGCGAAGCTGACTGCGGTATTGAACGCCGAATCGGGCGTCACTGCCGCTAAGGCTTGCGGATTCAGCGGCAACACGTCCTGAAAACGTTGTAAGCAGTAAACCGCCAGCAATCCGAACAAATTGAACGCCAGCATCGCCAGCGCATATTGAGTCCAGCGCATTTCCTGTTCCGGATCGACGCTGCTCAGCCGGTAAAACAGTCTTTCAACGCCGCCAAACCAGCGGTTCAATCCGACGGATTCGTCTTGATAAACCCGTGCCATATAAGCGCCCAAAGGTTTGGCTAAAGCCAACAGCGTAAAGACGTAAACGGCAATCTGAAAAAAACCTTGACCTGTCATCAGAATTTCTCCGGATAAAACAATGCCACGACCAAATAAACGAACACGGCCAGCGTCAAGCCGCCGCTTAGTAAATAAATCCAGCTCATGATTGCCCCCTCAACGCTTCGCACGCGCCGATCAATAATGCGGTCGCCACAAAGAACACCGCCGTTAACAGCAAATACGCAATATCCATTTGGATTACCTCGTTAAAATTGAAAAAACTACGATTGCAATCAGCCGCGATCGCCTGTTAAACAATGTACAAAACGACCGATAAAAAAGTCGTAAAAATAGCCATGCCGGATATAAATGGAATATAAAAATCAGAGTGCCGGAAGCAGGAAACGGCCTTATCGATCATAACTGCCAATCCATTGCGAAAGGGTTACGCCACGGAGACTTAAAAATGGGCATCGGCGCGGCTTTAGCCGGGATTAAGGGTGTCCGGACACCGGTATGTCTGCAGCGCCCAGCGACTTTTATAGTAACAAGATGGTCTGAAATTAATCAGCCATGTTGCTGCTGATTAAAGTCCATAGGGTACGCTGATAAATGCCGAGATAGTTTAATAACGGTAACGATTTAGCGCACAGCACAAACCTGCTCTCCATAGGCCGAGGAAGTAAGCCGCCTTTTTTAAAATGCCACGATAATAGAAAAAATCAGGTAGTTATTAACGATGTTTCGCTCGACGATCGTTAAATCCGGTCCTAGCATCTGAGTCGATATTACTGGAAATGCTCGCCAAGCAAAATAATACGGTAGATAGAATAAATTCGCCGGACATAAATACAAACATTCCCGCCGTAAAGGTAATCGCGGTAAAAATATCTCTAGTTAAATTCTTCGATTTGCGCATTTTGCCCCCAAAAGGACTGTCGCTATCGATAAATACTCGATAGCCGTTAACCCCATCCCTTCACCGATCATTCAGCCGTCCTTGATGGCCTAAGGCTTAAGTTACCGAAACACGAATAAAAAGATCGTAAAAGTTAATAGTTCGCTTGTAAAGAAGATGTAAAACTGCTTGACGGATTACGTCTTTTGTCTGCCAATGTTGAATAGTTTGGCTGAGTTATTTTTCGGATAAGTCGCTGTAATTTAAGGCGGGCGTTTTGACGGCCTTTGGGCGTAGGCTATTGGGAGCTGATGGTGTGGACATCAATTTAACCCTGAACAGAATCGGATTGTGTCCGTATGCATTGAAAGGACGATATAAGAATGCGACGGTATCGAAACGCATTGGTCGATGAAGGGCCGCGACGAGCCGCAACTCGGGCCGGGTAACGTGGCACCCGGCCCGAGCTTTGTAGAAAACGCTTCGCGCTAAAACTCCACTTTCACCGAACCTAAAAACGTCCTGGGCGCGCCAGGCATCGCCTGGTGGATGAATTGGCTATAGCCGTTGGCCGAGGCGATGTATTCCTTATCCAGCAGATTCTCGACGTTGAATTGGAAGGTCACGTTGGACGGGCCGACCTTGCGCCGGTAGCGCAGCATCGAATCGACGCGGGTATAGCCGGGGATTTCGTAGCTGTTGTTGACGTTGCCTTCGCGGCTGTCAACCAAATATACGCCGGCGCCGGCGCTCAAGCCTTCCGCGCCCAGGTGGCTGAAATCGTAAGTCGACCACAAACTGGCGGTGTTGCGCGGAATGTTTTCCAAGCGGTCGCCGGTGCCGCCGACCCCGGTGAAGTCGCCGGTCAAGCCTTTGGTGACCACCGCGCCGATGTAGGTATAGGTGGCGATGACGTTCCAGGCGTCGGTCAATTGGCCTTGCAAATCGAACTCGATGCCGCGACTGCGCTGCGCGCCTATCGTAACGAAATAATCGCTGAACGGCGCCGGCAGCGGCGATTTGACGTTCTTCTTGGTCAGTTCGAAAAAGGCCAAATTGGCTTGCAATTTGCCGCTCCACCAGTTTCCTTTCATGCCGAATTCCATTTCGCGGGATTGCTCCGGATCGTAGGACGAACCGTTCAGCGCGGTGCCGCTGTTGAACGCGTTAAAGCCTTTGACGAAGTTGACGTAAACGCCCAGCCAGTCCAACGGGTGGTACATCAAACCGATACGCGGGCTGAAATAATCGTCGTCGGTCTTGTCCCCGAAGCTATTGCGGTAGGTGGCGTTGTCGAAGCGGCCGCCGAGCAATAAATGCCAAGTATCGTTCCAAGCCAATTGGTCCTGCAGATAAATGCCGTACCACTCGTTATGTTCGATATTACCCAGCCTTAGCGGATCGTTCAGAAAGCCGGTAAAACCGTATTGCGGGTCGAACACGTTGATGGTCGGCACCGAGGTTCGGTAAGGGCTGCTGAAGTGTTTATCGGTCGAGTTGTAATAATCGGCGCCGAGCAACACGTTGTGTTGTATCGGTCCGGTCGCGAACCGGCCGGTGATGTCTATCGTGCCGTATTTGTTATCGAAATCCGTGGCGTTCTTCAAAAAGCCCCTGGCAATATCGCCGGAACCGTTGGTCGTTTCGTTCGACGGCGTTTGCGCGGCGGCGCTGTCTTGCACCAGCGCGGAAAACTTGGCCCGCACCTTCCAGTCGTCGGTGAAAGCATGGGTCAGCGTAATACCTTGCTGGTAGGAGCGCTTGTTGCCGTAGTCGGTTGGCTCGTTGCCGTTGAAACTCAACGGAATCTTGCCGGGAATCGCGCCGGACAGTTGCTGATCGTAGGGGATGCCGGAGTCGGCGATGCTGCGGCTGTCCTGGTAGATAAAGTCCAGATCAAGCTGGGTTTTATCGGTGATATGCCAGGTCAGGCTGGGTGCCAGAAAGTCGCGTTGATTGTAGATGTTGGTCCGGAACGAATTGCTGTCCAGATGTTCGTAATTCACGCGATAAGCCAGCGCGCCGTCTTCGGTGATTTTGTTGGTCGCGTCCAGCAGTGTCCGATAGGTATCGTAGGAGCCGAATTGTTGCTGCAGCGAGTAATAGGCGTCGCCGCGCGGCCGTTTGGTCACAACGTTGACCAGGCCGCCGGGCTGCGCTCGCCCGTATAGCATCGCGGCCGGGCCTTTCAAGACTTCGACGCGCTCGGCGTTGGCCAGCGAGATCGGCATGTTGGGCGTCAGTACGCCGTCGCGATAAATATTGCCGACGCTGTTGATGCCGTTGGCAAAGCCTCGCAGATAAATGTTTTCGTTGGCGTCCGCGCCGAACCCCCAGTTTTTCGCCACGCCGCTGACGTTTTTCAAGACGTTTTCCAGGCCGATCGCCTGTTGATCTTCGATGACGGCTTTTGGTATCACTTGTACCGATACCGGCGTATCGAACTGCAACGTATCGGTTTTCGTGCCGGTGGTGGCATTCGGCAGTGCATAATCCTTGTTGTAGGGCGAAGCGGTGTCGTAGACGCCTTGGCCGGTCACCGTCACCGCCGGCATCGTCGCGGTGCCGTTGGACTGCGGCGTCGGCGCCGCCGGGGTTTTATCCAGCGTTACGGTCGAGGCGTTGCTGAAGCGGAAACTCAAGCCAGAGCCTTGCAGCAATTGGCGCAACGCCTGTTCGGCGCTGAAACTCCCTTTTAACGCCGGCGCTTGAATTTGATCGGCGAGCCGACCTTCGTAAAGCACCTGCAAGCCGCTGATCGCCGAAAACCGTATCAATGCGCTGCTCAACGGTTGCGAAGCTATGTCGAAGCTCAGCGTCGTAGTCTCGGCGGTCGCAATCCCCGGTATCGTAACGGCGGAAATCAATACTACGGCGCGGGTCAATGAGTCCTGGTAAATCATCGTGCATTCTCCATAAGTGAACGGTATCGATTACCAAGACGCCGGGACTGCGTCTGTACCCTTAGCGGCGGATGTAAAAAGTTTCGGCCGCACGCGGTAGATGGGCTACGCCGACACTCGAAGTAGGGCGGGCATCAAGCGCGACAGGGTAGTGGTCTATCGGTTGGGGCTGGAAAGCTGCTACGAGGAAAGGCCCGAGCCGATCCGGCCAAAGGGTTACATAGCGGTAAAGTGGGCAAGCCGGCGGAAACCGCGCGGGTTCGCTGGGTTAGGGGACTGGGTTCGGCCAATTGCGGACGGATAGTTTTTCTGACGAAGGTCTGTTGATTGATCTACAGCCGCCAGCCGTAATCCCAAAAAAGTGCGACCGCCTATAGGTTGTGCCGAGCCATGCGAGGCGCAACGATCGCGAACGGTGCGCCTAACGGCAGCACCCTATATTCTGCGCACCTTATGGCCTTTTAAATTTTGATCGTCCGGTAAGTACTTCTAGCAGATGAAGGGTGGGTAAATTTGCCCACCATTGCAACCCGCGTGTACACAAAAGCCGTGCCCACCCTACAGGGCTTTTTAGTATGAAATTCCATCTGCGCCGCATTGGCAAGAAGGGCATTTACGTTGAAATATATCAGTTCCGTTTGCGCCATAAAAATGACCACAGTTTGGTTCCAGGCATTCAATTTTATACGCGAACTGGCGGTGATCTGTTCCTGCTATTCGGCGATGGCCGCAGCAACGTTGATTGTTTCGATTGATGTAGCCAATCGTAGTAGTTTGCGTGGTTCCACTTTGATACTCGCTCATAAGTTGCTCCTATTGAGAGATGGACTAATTCGGCCAAGAGCTGACCATAGGATAGGCGTTTGACGTCTGGTTAATGTCGAAGACTGCTCATGCAGCGCCTAAGCGCCTTGTTGGGCCTTCATGCCAAATGTATCTTGAAGTCGCCGTTTAGACTTACAGCCATTTTGGATTCCAGGAAATTCATATCTGATTTAAATATGCCCACAAAAACTACCCCATTTAAATAGCCGCTTGCAACCAATGTCACTTTGCACGATAGATTTATTGGCATCATGAATTCAGTCCAAGTATTTAAATCAATCAGTTTTTCACCCGCAGGAAAGACAATAGTGTTTTTGTAGGTGAATTTTGTTGGTTGCGATGGGTCTGTAGAAATTGACTTGTCATCACTTACCATTTCAAATGCTGCCAACCCAAGGCGCTCATTCAGCTCGTGCAAAGAACGGCATGGCCCCGTTGTTTTTAGATAAGCGACCATTCGCCCTTCTTCATCTCGCTCTACTGCGCCCTCAGAAATCCCAACCAGCATTTCTGTTAGCACAGAGCTTCCAAGTGTATTGTCTGTGTATCTGATCAATCCATTTGCTATGCGAACAACCGATCTTAGGCCCGGACCTAATGGCGTCCCCGTATCTGGCTCTATATTGGGATGATCTCTCAGTATCGCATCAGGACCAAGAAGATTCATGAGCTGAGACAGGGAGGTATTTAGTTCGCTGTAGGAAACATCAAATATTGGCTGTTGTTCGGGTCCTTTATTTGTTTGATATACGACGAATCGCCTCCCATTAGATAATGAAAAATAAACCGCACGAATTTCTGGATGGTTTGCATACGTGTACGCTTGCTCTATTGCGTTAAAATCAATATCAACATCCGGCGCTTTTGCTTCGATTACCCACCTAGTCGTGTTTTGAGCAACAAGAATGTAGTCTGCCTTTCCTCTCAACAGAGGGTCATTTCTGGGTATTTTCCGCCCAAGAAACGCCCTAGGATATCGAAGTGACTGTTCTCGAATGACATTGTTCGTAGTGCCTGACCGATAACCTAAATACCTTACCAGCGGCGCAACGATTTCTTCACGGACATCCGTTTCATTCAAATTCGTGAAGTCGATTGGTTCAAACATATTATTTTTCTAGCTAAATTAGTGATTAGAAAGTTCTGTATATCATCGCCGATAGGTAGCTATGATTGGAAACGATCAAATTGCTACCAATCGACCAGATGGAATGACAGAACCGGAACGGGACGTAAGCCACCCGTTAAACTTCCTAAACATAACTAGCCGCAATCATAGGGCTGTAGGTCCGATTAACGCAGTGTAATAGGACGCCGTCGTTGCCGAAACATTCAAGTTACTGATGGCTTGAAGAGCATTTAGCCTGCATGTTGGGGGTTCGTTACCTCACCCCAACCGACAGCCCTCTGCGACATTCAAGATTTGCTGCTGCATCACAGCTAGCTGACATTCAATGTAAAAAGTAACTTGCGTGCGGTAGCACGTCAAGTTGACTGACGGGGTATACGTAATTTGCGGCTACATGCAATTAAGTCCCTTGTGAACTTATCTTGAATTAGCCACAAGAATTCAAAAATATAAATTGGTGAACTTAAAATAAGCGCAGCAACTATGCTGGATTTAGCAATTTGATTAAGCGGACCAGATACAAACCAAAACAAAAACAAACACACAACTAAGACAAACAAAATGAAATATGAATTTGATTTTGCTATTTCATAATTTATTACCGATTGACATGTTCTCAATGATTTAATTTTGCGCAACTTGATTGCCTTTCTATTTCGATATAGCTTTCTTAAACCCAAAGGCACGTGTTTTACTATCGCGGCGAGCAACAACCCAATAACGCAAAAAAACACCCCTGTGAACCACCATGATGGATCGGCTAGATTACTTAAAATTTGTTCCATGTCATCCACACATATAACGTAGCTCGTAGGATGGGTAGAGGCGCTAGCCGAAACCCATCAAAAACACCATTGATTACGCCAAATCCAATTCAGGATATATGCCGCCCGCCCAATTTGCCGGGAGGATGCCGCGTTTGACGAAATCATGAAATGAAGAATATCGCCAATCGGCAACACAACGGACATAGCCGTGTTTTACCGGATTGTAATGAATATAGTCGACATGCTTGACGAAGTCGTCCTCGTTTCTAATTCGATGCTCCCAAAACCGTCTTTGCCACTTGTGCCCTTTGGGTAAATACCGCGTTCCTGTTTGCGTTCGCGGCTTTTGGAAATTCGTTCGCCTTTTTCGACCTGTTTGGTAAAGCGGGTCTTGATCAGCCGCCAGCGACAACTAAAATCATCGTCATCTTCCGGCAAAGTCCAAATGGTATGGAGATGTTCCGGTAACACAACAATCGTGTCGATATTAAACGGGTGTTGCTCTTTTACGTGACGAAAAGACTCACGAAGCCGTTCAATCCTATCGGTCAGCAAAGTCCGATTTCGTTCCGCCAATATTGACTGTGAAAAAATAACAACCGCCTTTGAGGCGATGTCGGCGATATTCTGTCATATCTGATTTATCGGGGCTTCGATTGATGGGTTTCGCTTCGCTCTACCCATCCTACTGTCGGCCATTGGCTCACCCCCGGTTATTGGATAACCGTCTCCTATGGGTCGTTACAACTAAAGTTCCTAAACGCAACGAGCCGCAATCATAGTGCATGGAAAAATGTCCGCGCGAAGTCGTTAGCGGCTATTCTATGCTGTTTTCAATTTATAGACTATCCTTTCCAACGCTCAAGGAGGGCGCGCCTCTGCTAATCCACTAGCTTTTCCGCTTAAGTTAGCTCGCTGGCGAGCGAATAGGCGCGCATCTCAACGCGGCTGGCGGTAAGCCGCTTTGCTTGCCCGTCCCTGAACGGTTTTTACACGTGTTTCCAACGTTGGGGGGCAACCGCTGCAGACCACGGCTGGCAAGGCTTCCGGCGATTTGCCGTTCACGGAGCCGTAGAAACACGACACGGAACGTTGGAAGGACGTCACGGAAGGCTGGAAGGACGACACGGAAGGCTGGAAGGACGACACGGAAGGTTGGAAGGACGTCACGGAACTTTGGAAGCATGTCACGGAAGCCTGGAAGCACGACACGGAACTTTGGAAGCACGTCACTGGACAGCGGAAGGACGTGTTTCCAACATAAAAACACGGCATGGAAACGCCGATACCCTCGTCGCGGGCGTTGCCGGTGGCGAAATTGGAGTAGGTGGGCGGATTCAATTCATTCATCGAGGAATTTAACATGCCCAAATCCACGTTTATCCCGAACGCCGATCACGACTTTCTGGCCTGGTTCGACCATTTCCTGGCCAATCTGAAACCCGAACACGGCGTGGCGGACGCCGACTTGGCGGCGCTAACGGCGGCGAACGCCGATTTTCACGATAAGTCGCGGCTGGCCGGCAATGCCGCCGCGCTCGCCAAGCAGGCCACCGCCGACAAGAGCGACAGTCGTAAAGCGTCCGAAAACCTGATTCGGGCGGAAGTGCGGCGCATCAAGGCGCGCGCCAATTACACCGACGGTATCGGTGCGCAATTGGGTATCGACAGCAGCAGCCGGGCCGGCGATCTGTCCACGGCCAATCCCAAATTGAGCGGCAACGATCAAACCGGTGGGGTGGTGGTACTGAGTTTTGTGAAGCACCGTAGCGATGGCGTGAATCTCTATTGCCAGCGCGACATCGACACCGACTGGGTGTTGTTGGGCCGCGCCACCGTTTCGCCCTTCGTCGATCGCCGGCCGCTGCTGACGCCCGGCAAGCCGGAACTGCGCCGCTACACCGCCGTGTTCATGTCCAAGGACCAGGAAGTTGGTCAGTACAGTCAGGAACTGGTGGTGAATTGCGCGCCGTGAGCGCCGGGGCATTTATTAACCCGGCCCTATTTATCACTGGTATCCGTTGGGCTGAGCTTGTCGGGCGAAGCCCTGTAGCGCGCCCATCGACAGGCTCAGGGAGAACGGTATTTAAAGGCCGGGTTAGTAATACAGCAACACCCAATCGCCCGGTAAATGCGCGGCTTGCGCGTTGAGAGTGGCTTGCAAGGCGTCGACGATGGCTTGCGGGTCGCCGAGGTTGAACACGCCGCTGACGATGCGTCCGCCCAGTTCGCTGCTGACCGCGACGATGCGGCCCGCGCGGTAGCGGTTGACTTCGGCCAACACCTCGCTCAACGGCTGCTGCTGGAATACCACTTGGCGGCGGCGCCAGGCCAGGCTGTCGTCGTTGGTCAGGTGTTGCGGGGCTTGCAAGCGGCCTTGCTTGAATTCGGTGCGCTGCATCGCGCGCACCGCTTGCGCGGCAACGCCGTCGCCGACTTCCACGGTGCCTTCGGCGACGGTCACGGCCAAGTCCGCGCCGGACTTTTTCACGCCATAGGCGGTGCCGACCGCGCGGGCTTCGGCATGGCCGCCGTCCACGATAAAGGGTTTGGCCGGGTCGGGCGCCACTTCGAAAAACGCTTCGCCGCGCAGCAACACGACGCGTCGTTCGCGGGCGCCGAACCGGATCGCTAGCGCGGTGTCGGTATTCAACATGATTCGCGAGCCGTCCGCCAGCGTCACATTGGTTTGCTGTCCGGGGCCGGTGCGGTAGTCGCTGCGCCAATCCTGAATCCGCGCCGGCAACAGCCAGGCCATCATGAGCAGCGCCGCGCTCGCGCCGGCCAGATAGCGGCGGAATGGGATTGCGGCTCTCGGGGGCGGCGATGGGGCAGGGCGGGATTCCGCTTGCAGGCGTTCGGCCACCCGTTCCGCCGGCAATTGCAGCAAACTCCACAATTGGCGGGTGCGCTCGTAGGCCTGCGCATGGCGTTGATCCGCCGCATACCAGGCCTGAAATCGGCGGCGCTCGTCGTCGCTGGCGTCGGCGTCTTGCAGGCGGGCGAACCAGGCATCGGCTTGGTCGGCGATCGATCGCGGGTGTTGGTCGGACATGCGCTGGGCGGCTCGGAAATGACGGTAACGAAATAATGCCAGTTTTACTCGGCAAGCGGAAACGGACGGCGGCAGCTCACAACCAATCCATGCGTTCCTTTAATAATTTGATCGCTTTGTACATGTGAGCTTCGACCGTGCGCGGCGAAATGTTTAGTTCGTCGGCGATTTCGGCGTAGCTCTTGCCGTCGACCCGACAGGCTAGAAACACGGTCCGGCATTGTTGCGGCAGCGCGTAGATAAAGCGTTCCATCCTGGCCAGTTGCTGTTGCGCGGCGACGGCGGAATCCGGTTGCGGCGCCCAGCAAGCGATCGAGTCTTCGACAGGTCCGTAGTCGCGGGCTTCGGAGCGGGCCAGGCCGCGCAAATAATCCAGAGCCAGATTATTGGCTATCCGGAACAAAAACGCCCGCAAATCCAGAATTTCTTCACCGCCGCGGTATCTGGCGATACGCAAATAGGTTTCCTGAGTCAAGTCGTCCGCCGCGGTCGGACAACTGACTTTGCGGGCCAAGAATTGGCGGATTTCGCTTTGGTGGCGTAAAAACGCGTCCAGCAATAGGGGTTCGCTAACCGTGGACATGCAGTTCGAATCGGCAATGGAATGGTCGCTTTCAGCAAATTACAGGCCACTTTTTTGCGGTCGGCGAGCGCCAGATAGAGCCTATACCCGGAGATCAGCTGGAGCGTTGCAAACAAAAAAGTGCGGCATATGACGTATCGAGTGTGTGATATGCCGTATTTTTTTATTTAGGATCGGGCCTCCGGCCGACCAAACCGGACCGGCCAAAAAACTCGGTTAGCCGGTAACCACGGATTATCGTGGGCCGAGGGATTGATGTCGGCATCGAAGCGGGTGAGTGGCTTGGCTTTTGCTATATTATCCGCCTGGTTTCTCCGATCTTCTCGCCGACCATGACTATCAAAAGCCTTTTCGAGCAATTGTTTCACAGTCATTCCAAGGAATTGGTGTACTTCGCCGGTCAGCGCGCCGCCGAGGTGGCGGAAGATGTGGTGCAGGAGTCGTTTCTAAGATTGATGCAGCATCCCGAGCCGCAAACCATCGAAAATCATCGCGCGTATCTTTACAAATTGACCGGCAATGCGCTGATCGATTACCAGCGCAAGCTCGCGGTCCGCGAACGTTACCACGGCGAAGTCGAGGACTTGGATAGCCTGCCGGCGGATGCGCCGGGTCCGGATGTCAGCCTGCACCACCAACAAATTCTGCAGGGCGTCATGCGCGCGTTGGACGACCTGCCGCCGCTGCAACGCAGCATCTTCCTGTTGCATCGCGTCGACGGACTGACCTACCTGCAAATCGGCAAACTGCTCAGGATGTCGCGCAGCAACGTCGAACGCCAATTTTACGCGGCGCTGGAACACTGCTTTGCGGCCGCGTTGGCCGGCAAACGTTGAATTCTTAGGTTGTGCCGTCATGAGCCTCGCCAGTCTGACCGAATCTCAACGCCAAGCTCTGCAATGGTTGTCGCGCTTGCGCGGCGACGCGGACGAAACCGAACGCCGGCAATTCGAAGATTGGCTCGGCGGTTCGCCGGAACATGCCGAGGCTTACCAACAAGTTCAACAATTCTGGCAACAGCTCGGCGATTTACCGGAGGTGGCCGGCAAGCAGCTAGACGCCGCGCGTGGCTTCGTTCGCCATAGCCAGTTGGCCCGCCGACGGCGCAATGCCGCTTTGATCGCCGTCGGGTTCGCCGTTGCGTTGGGTTTTCAGTACCCGGAACCCTTACAAAAATTGGCGGCCGCTCGTTACCAAACCGACATTGGCCAGCGCCGGACCCTGGCCTTGGCCGATGGCGGCCGCATCGAACTGAATACCGCGACGCGATTGCGGATCGACCGTTTCGGCGCGCGCACGGTCTGGCTGGAGCAGGGCGAAGCCTGGTTCAGCGTCGCTCACGATGCCGAGCACCCTTTCGAAGTGCGGGTGGGCGCCGGGCGCATCCGCGACGTCGGCACGCAATTCAACGTCGCGATCGACCGCGAGAACACGACGGTCGCGGTGGTCGAAGGCGAAGTGGCGTTGAGCGTGCCCGGTAAGCCGGCGCTGGCGCTGACGGCCGGTCTGCAAGCCGGTTTTAGCGCCGACGGAAATCTGCGGGCGCCCAGTGTCGCCGACGCCGCCAGCGGCGCTTGGCGCGACGGTACGCTGATCTTCAAACGCCAACCCTTGCCGGAAGTGTTGCGCCAACTGTCGCGCTATCACGCGGTCCAATTCAAGCTGACGGACAGCCAATTGCAAACCGTGACGGTTAGCGGCCGCTTTTCCACGTCCGATTTGAACGAGAGTTTAAGCACCTTGCAAAACGGTTTGGCGGCGCGGATTGTCAGGGATGGGGATGGCACGATCCTAATCAGCGCCAAGCAATGACGGACCAGTCTAGTGCTTCGCTTCGCGGCGGCCCTGGTATCATGCGGGATTTAACCGCTCAGGAGCCGCGCATGAATCCCTTGTTCGATCCCATCCGTATCGGCGACATTGAATTGCCCAACCGCATCGTGATGGCGCCGCTGACCCGCTGCCGCGCCAGCGCCGGCCGCGTGCCGAATGCGCTGATGGCGGACTATTACGCTCAACGAGCGAGTGCCGGCCTGATCATCAGCGAAGCCACTTGCGTTAGCCCGCAAGGCGTCGGCTACCCGGATACGCCGGGCATCTGGTCGCCGGAACAAATCGACGGCTGGCGCGGCGTGACCGACGCGGTACACGCCGCCGGCGGGCGCATGTTGTTGCAACTGTGGCATGTCGGCCGGATTTCCGATCCGTATTATCTGGACGGCGCCTTGCCGGTCGCGCCCAGCGCGATTGCCGCGCCAGGTCACGTCAGCCTGCTACGGCCGATGCGCGATTACGTGACGCCGCGGGCCTTGGCGTTGGACGAAATTCCCGACATTATCGAAGCGTTTCGCCAAGGCGCGGCCAACGCTAAACTGGCCGGTTTCGACGGTGTCGAAATTCACGCCGCCAACGGTTATTTGCTCGATCAATTCCTGCAAGACAGCACCAATCGCCGCGAAGATGCCTACGGCGGTCCGGTGGAAAATCGCGCCCGTTTGCTGCTGGAAGCGGCCGACGCGGCGATTTCGGTGTGGGGCGCCGGCCGGGTTGGCGTGCATCTGTCGCCGCGTTGCGACATGCACGGCATGGGCGACGCCAACCCGCTGGCGACCTTCGCTTACGTCGCCGAACAATTGGGCCAACGCAAACTTGCCTTCATTTTCACCCGCGAAGCGCAAGGTCCCGACGCGATCAGTCCGGCGTTGAAACGCCGTTTCGGCGGCGCGCTGATCGCCAACGAAAATTTCACGGCCGAAAGCGCGGTACAAGCCATCGCCAATGGCGATGCCGACGCGGTGTCGTTCGGCAAACACTTCATCGCCAATCCGGACCTACCGCGCCGCATAGCACTCGGCGCGCCGTTGACCCCGTTCGACGCCGCGACCTTCTATCTGTACGGCGACGAAGGTCCGAGCAAGGGCTATACGGATTATCCGGTGTTGGCCGCCGACTGACGGGACGCAATATTGTCGATCGCTTTAAGGCGACTCGCCCCCGCCGGCCGCATATACCAACGCGGCGGCCGATTTCAGCAAATCGGCCCGGCTGTCGATTTCGGTGTAGCGGGCTCGGGCCAGATCCTTTTGCGCGGACAGCAGCTCGATGACGGTGGAAAAGCCGTGCCGGTAGGATTCCTGGGTCGCCGCGTAGGACTCCTCGGCGGCGCGTAGCAGGGCCAGCGCGAATTCGCGTTTTTCCAACGCGGTTTTGGTGTCGGCGTAGGTTTGCCAGATATGGCGCATGATCTCCAGACGCAAGCTGTCGATCTGCGCTTCGCCGGCCCGGCGTTTGGCTTCGGCCTCGTCCACCGCGCCGCGGCGTTCGAAGCCGTCGAACAAATTCCATTCCAGATTCAGCATCGCGCTGCCGACCAGATTGTCCGACGAATAATGCCGCCGGCTTGGCGGATCGGTCTGCACGTCGCCCCAATACTGATTGCCGATGCTGCCTTTCAACGACAGCTTGGGCCAATACTCGGCGCGGGCTTTTCTCACCTCCGCTTCGCGGGCGCGCAGTTCGGCCAGTTTGGCCTGCAAATCCGGGCGCTGTTCCAGGGCCTGGTCGACGATTTTTTCCACCGACGGCGCCAGGGCGTCGGGCAACGGCACCTGACTCAGATCGATCAGAGACAGTTCGACCGACGGCGACAAACCGGCGCTGGTGGTCAGGGCCGCTCTGGTCTGAGTCACGGCGCCGCGCGCATCCTGCCAATCGTAATTGGCCTTGGCTTGTTCCTGCAGGGCCAGCAGCAAATCGGGCCGCGTCGCGAAACCTTGCGACAGTTTGGCGTTGACCGCTTCAGCGTTGGCCTTGGCGGCGGTAAATGTTTGCTCCGCCGCCGCGACTTTGGCGATTGCCGCCTGATAGGCGAAGAAACTGTCGGCGACGCGGTAGGCGATCTCCTGGTGTTTGCGGCCGAAGCCGAATTGAGCCGCTTCGAAGCGCTCCAGACTGGCTTCGTCCAAGGCCTCGCGGCGGCCGAAGTCGAACAGCGTCCAGGCCAATTCGGCGCCGCCGAAACTCCCGACGCCGGTGCTGACCAGCGTGCTTTGCGGAATCGGGATGCTGGTCTTGAAATATTGGCCGAAGGCCAACGCGGTCAGTTTCGGGTACCAACTGGCGGCTTCCCGTTCGACTCTGGCGGCGGCCGCTTTGGCGTCTTCCCAGCTGAGCCGGGTTTCCGGATGGTTTTGCAACGCCATGTCGATTAGAGCCGGCAGATCGTAACGTTGCCGCACATTCGGCGCGGCGGATGGGCTGGGCGCCTTCTCCACGGACGGCAGCGGATGGCTAACACGGTATTCGGACCAGCGCACCACCGGCGCTTGTTGCGGCTCGCCGGCGTCGGGGTGCCGGTGCGCGACGGGCGGCGTACAGGCGGTGCTTATCGACAACAGCAACGGCAGGCAGCATTTAAATCGCAACGGGCGGCCGGGACTAAAATCGGCGGGCCGAATGTGCGGTACAGGCGGAAACGCGGAAACTGACTGAGTCAAAAAATTCGCCACCATTAGAAGGAAATGCTTATATAGTAACGGAAGCGCCACTGCGAATGTGGCAACAAATTGCCAACGAATATTGAACAATATCGTTGTATCAAACCGATTGTAGCGCTTTACAATAACGATGTTTGAAATCGTATCGGTGGTTGCGCCGGGCACGGCTAACAGCCTATCGGGGGTTTTACAACAGCCGCGTTCGCGATAGTCCGTTTTTTCCATAACGCCAACGTTTCGCATTGAGGGCCGTCATGACTCCGTTTCGTTTGTTTAGATCATTCCCGCTGGCGTATTCGGCGCCGCTATTGCTGGCCGGCTGCGATCCGATGTTGAGCCTGCACGGTTCGTTTTGGCCGGCCTGGATCATCTGCATTTTGACCGGTTTGGCCGCCAGCGTGGCGTTGATGTGGCAATTGGCGCGTGTCGGCTTGGCGCCGCATCTGGGACCGCCGTTGTTGATCGCTCCCAGCCTGTGGGCATTATGCACCTTCGTGATTTGGTTGTTGTTTTACGCAAGTTGAGGTCCGGCATGGCAAACGACCCTAAACTCGACTATCGGCGCCGGGTGCGCATCGGCCGCATTCTCGGCATGGCGATCGTGTTGGCGGCGGTTACGACCGGCGCTTGGGTATGGCAAATCAATTTCCGCCATCCGCGTACCAACGACGCGATGATCCGCGCCGACATCGTCGGCATCGCGCCCGAAGTCTCCGGCCGCATCGTGCGACTGCACGTGCGCGACAATCAGTTCGTACGCAAGGGCGAGTTGCTCTACGTCATCGATCCCAGGCCTTATCAAGCCAAACTGGATCGCGCCAAGGCCGAACTGATGTTGGCGGAACAAGAGGTCGAATCGCTGCGGGCGTCGAAAAGTTCCGCCGTCAGCGCGGTCGCGCGCCTGGAACATCAGCACGCGGCCGCGCTGGCCGAAATTAAACGCATCGCGGCCGACGACGACTATCTGGAACAGTACCTCGAACAACTGGAGCCGCTGGCGGCAAAGCAATACGTGACCGGCGATCAACTTCGGCAGGCACGCGCCCGTTACTCGGCCTCCCGGGCGGCGTTGGCCGATGCCAAGGCCAAGGCGCTGTCGGTCGGGAGTGCGGTCTCCGAAGCGGAGAGCGATAGCCGGCGCGCGCAATCCCTGATCGCTCAGGTCGGCGACGTCAATGCGCGCGTCGAAGCGGCCCGCGCCACCGTGACAGCCGCCGAGCTGGAGCTGGAATATTGCGAAGTCCGCGCGCCGTTCGATGCCTACGTGACCAATTTGAATACCCGCGAAGGCGAATATGCCAAGGCCGGCGGCCAGTTGTTCGCGCTGGTCGACGACCGCCATTGGTACGCCGTCGCCAATTACAAGGAAACCTATTTGCAATCGATACGCCCCGGCCAGGAAGCGGACGTGTTTCTGGTCGGCTATCCCGGCAAGCGCTTTCGCGGCGTGGTGACCGGCATCGCTTGGGCCAATGCACCGGACAACGTCAAACAGCAAGGCGGATTGCCGGAGGTACAACGTACGCTGAACTGGGTGGTGCTGGCGTCGCGTTTTCCGGTCAGAATCGAAATCCTCGACCGCGATCCGGAGCGTCCGCTACGCATGGGGATGACCGCCTTCGTCACGGTACTGGATCGCACGTTGCCGATTCCGGACGATAGCGTCGCATCGGCGGACGGCGATCGGCAACATGACTGATTCGAACCGCCGCGCCAGGCGGGAACGCCACGGCCGGTTTTGGTTCGGCACCGGTCTGGCCGAATTCCTGGCCGCCGAGCTGAAGGACTCCCCGGAGCGGCGGATTGCCGCGGCGCGGCTGTTCGCGGTGTCGTTGATTATCGCGACGGTCAGCCAAAGCCTGCACGTGCCGCCGCTGGGCGCGCTATCGCTGTTGGTTTGCCTGAGCTACGACGCTTACGCCAACGCCGGCCAATCGCTGGCATTCGGCTTGCGCCAGTTGTTTTATCTGTTCGTGACGGTACTGATCTCGGTGTTGGCGTTGATGTTGGCCGGCAACGATCCCTGGCTGATGTTGAGCCTATCGTTCGCGATCATGGCGCTGGCCTTGTTTCACGCCCGACTCATCGCCTGGCCGACCGGCATCGCGCTGTGGTATTCGATTCCGGTGTTGTACAGTCCGACCACGCCCGACGAAAACCTATATCACGCACTCTGGAACATTCCGGTGATCGGCGTGCTCGGCTTGGGTAGTTGGACGCTGGTCCATCTCAGTATCGCGCCGCGCGACCCGCGCACTTTGCTGATTGCCGGCATCGCCGATCAACTGAAAGCGGCGGAGACGATATTTCTCGGCCGCTTGTCCGACAGCGAAGCCCGCCGACCGCGCCGCGCTTCGGTCAAACCGTCATCGATCGGTCTGTTCGGCAAATTGCAAACCTTGTTGGCCAACAGCGAATTGCTGCATGTGTCGATACGGCGCCGGCATGCGGCGTATCTGGAGTTGCTGCAGGAAATCGACGGTTTGCGTCAAATCGCGCTGTGGCTGGAGCAATCGCTGACCGAAGATTATCGCGCTCAGCCGCTGACAGCGGAAAAGCGCGCCGTCTACGCGGCCTTACAGCAAGCTTGCGCGATCTTGAGACAGGGTTTCACCAACCGGCAAGACCTCAGCGACGCCGTGGCCGCGTTATTGGACGACGAGGTATTGCGGCGTTACGCAGGGACTGGTCAACCGACGGTGCTAACCGCATTTTGGCAAGCCTTGCAACGCATTGCCGCGCTGATGAAACGTTTGCATCAGCCGGCGACGGACTCGGACCCGGCCGAAACGGAAACCGAGCCGCAAGCCGACTATCCGGCCTGGCTGGGCTACGAATTTTGGCAGCGACACGCCGACAGTCTGCAATTCGGCATCAAGTTTTCGTTGGGCGCCATCCTTTGCATGCTGATCGTGCAAAGCCTAGATTGGCCGGACATCAACACCGCGATACCGACTTGCCTGGTGGCCGCGCAGACCAGTCTTGGCGCCGATTACCGGCTGTCGCTGCTCAGGGTCGGCGGCGCCGCGTTAGGCGGAGCGTGCGCCTATGTGTACGTGTGGGTGTTTCAGTCGCAGTTCGATTCCATCATCGGCTTCATGCTGGCGACCGCGCCGTTTTGGGCTTTGTCGGCCTGGATCACCGCCGGCAGCGAGCGCATCGCCTACCTCGGCCGCCAGTTGGGTTTTTCGTTTGCGTTGTTCGTACTGCACGACTTCGGCGCGGTCGAGGATCTATTTTTGCCGCGCGACCGCGTCATCGGTATTTTGCTGGGTCTGACGGTGATGGGCGCACTCGATTATGCGTTGTGGCCGCGCCGGTCCGCGGCGTTGGCGCGTCACCATTGCATCGCCGCGTTGCGTACGCTGGCCAAACTGACGGTGCGACTGCCGGATCCCGGCCATCTGATGAGCTATACGCTGCCGCTGCGGCTGGCGGCGGAAAAGGATTTGGCGCGGCGCAAGACTTGCTGGCACATGCGGTGCTGGAACCGGATGCCCGCCAAGCCGGCAAGATGCGCGAACGCGGCGTATTGCGCGCGATCATTCGGGACGCGAGCAATCTGTCGGCATTGCTTCAGGTCCGCAAGCGCTATCGTTTGCTGAGCGGCCAGCAATTCGACCGTTTTCCCGAGGCTTTGCAACGCCACAGTCGCGACTTCGACGCCGAGCTGGCCAAGACCCTGGCCCACACCGCCGACGTCGTTGCCGGCGAAAAAGCCGTCGATTTATACGACGCCGATGCGATTGGCCAATTACTGCGGCAGAGTTACATCCGGTATCACGATATCGGCAGCCTGCCGGCCGACCTGGCGATGGAATGGGAATTGCGCTTCTTGCTGGACGAGCAAATCTTGAACTATTTGGAGCGCTTGCAAAATGCCGCGTCGAAATCCTTCCCCGAAACCTCACCCGGTTTTACGAACCGTTAATCCATGTCCGGCGCTTATCTCGGTCTGCCTTGTTGAGGCTATTTCGGTACGTTGCGACTTTTGGTTTCGAAACAAAATAAATTGAGGTGTTTGCCCACGCTAAAACGCTCTTATCGGTGACTCATTCATTTTCAGGAGAACCGATGAATCCGCTACGAGATTTGCTGGCCGCCGCGCCGTTGGCCGTTTGCCTGGCTTCCGCGCAGGCCGAGGAACAAACCTTCCACTTCAACATTCCGGTCCAGCCGTTGCCGGCGGCGTTGGACGCGCTGGCGGCCCAGACCGGCATCAAACCGTTTTATTCCGACCAGGTCGTCTCCGGCAAAACCGGCCATGCGGTATCCGGCAATCTGACCGCCGCGCAGGCTTTGCAGCAACTTTTGTCGGGTACCGGCTTGAGTTTCAAATTCAACGGCGATCATGCGGTGGCGATTACCCAACCGGATGCCAATTCCGCCGCGACCTTGGCGGCGGTGACGGTGGTTGCCAAGGCGAACGCCGAGCTGTTCGATCCCAACAACGTCAACTACAATCGCGCGTTCGCGTCGGCGTCGACCAAGACCGATACGCCGTTAATGGATACGCCGATGACGGTGCAGGTCGTGCCCCGGCAGGTCTTGAGCGATCAGCAGGCCATCCGCCTGGAAGACGCGGTCAAAAACGTCAGCGGCGTGCAGCCGGTATGGACATCGGGCGGGCAAGGCCAGGACTTCGTGATTCGCGGCTTCGGCACCAACTATTCCCGATTTCGCAACGGTCAACGTATATCCAACTTCAATGCCGACTTGGCCAACATCGAACAAGTGGAAGTCTTGAAAGGTCCGGCGGCGATGTTGTTCGGCCGGGTTCAGCCGGGCGGCATGGTCAACGTCGTCACCAAAAAGCCGCTAAGCGAAGCGCATTATTCGCTGCAACAACAATTCGGCAGTTACGATTTATACCGCACCGTCGCGGAGGCCACCGGACCGCTGAACGACGACAAGAGCTTGGCTTACCGCCTGGATTTCGGTTACACCGACCGAAACTCCTTTCGCGATTTCGTCAGCCAAACTCAAGTATTCGTGGCGCCGTCGTTGCATTGGCAAGCCAGCGATGCGACCGAATTCAATCTGAGCCTGGAATATATGGATCGTAACTTGCCTTACGATACCGGTATTCCCGCCGTCGGTACGCGAGTGGCCAACGTACCGATCAATACCAACTACGGTCAGCCCGGCGGTCAGTTCAATCAGGATCCGTCCGATAGCACGCTGTTGGATTTCAATTGGTCGCACGCATTCAACGATCATTGGACCTTCAAGAACGGTTTCGTCGCCAACTGGACCACCCAGCATTACCGCGAATTGTTGGTCGCTGTATTTCAGCCTTTGTTGGCAACCGACAGCAATCCGCAGGTCGTTCGTCGCGGCTCGCAATTCGAAGATCGCACCGAGGAATCCTATAACGCGTTTTTTAATTTAAACGGCAAATTCGCGACCGGTCCGGTCAACCACAACGTTTTGGTGGGCGGGGATTACTTTTACGACGAGGTGCGCCAATCCGGCTTCTTCGGTTTCAATGCCGTCAACGCGCCGGCCAACAGTCCTTATCATTTTCCCGCCGATTTCGGCGGCGGCAATTTCGCCTTTACCCGGGTCAACCTTTACAACCCGGTTTACGCGAATTTGGATTACAACGCCTACGAATTTCAACGCATCAACCATCCCAACGATTTCTCGATCAACCAAACCTCCTGGTACGGCCTTTACTTCCAAGATCATCTGGCATTTTTCGACGGCAAATTGCAAATTCTGGGCGGCGGCCGCTACGACTGGGCCCACCAG
This sequence comes from Methylomonas stagni, assembly GCF_050154735.1. NCBI lineage: Bacteria > Pseudomonadati > Pseudomonadota > Gammaproteobacteria > Methylococcales > Methylococcaceae > Methylomonas > Methylomonas stagni. Next base: position 1,010,744 of record NZ_CP189557.1, read on the forward strand.
GCTACGGGCGCCTCGACTTCTTATCAAAACTCCGCCGATCAGAACGACAACTACAACGGCTACATTCCCAGTTTCGGCAACGTCAATCTCGCGGCCCAAAGCGAGGGGTTTTTAGCCCCCGAGTCGGTATTCTGTACCGCCCATGGAATTGGCTGTCACTGTACGGCAACCGAGTGGAGGGATTCGGGACGAACAACGGCCGCTCCGAGAGCGGACAACCGTTGAAACCCGAAACCGCCGAACAGTACGAAGCCGGCTTGAAAGGCGAATGGTTTAAAGGCGATTTGACCGCTAATCTGGCCTATTTTCATATCGATAAACAAAATGTGGCAACCCTGGTTCGGGAAGGCATTTCCGAGACCATCGGCGCCGCGCGCAGCCAAGGTATCGAAATGGACGTCGCCGGGCAATTGGGCGGCGGCTTTAGCCTGATCGCAAGCTATGCGTTCACCGACGCCCGTATCACCCAGGACGGCGCGTTGTCCGGCAACATCGGCCACCGCTTGCCGAACGTCGCCGAACACTCCGGTAGCACCTGGCTGAAATACGCCTTTCAAAATCCGACGCTGTCCGGTTTAAATCTGGGCATCGGCGCCTATCTGGCCGGTAAGCGAGAAGGCGACAACGCCAACAGTTACCAGTTGCCCGGCTATGTACGGGTCGATACCTCGGTCGGTTACAGTTTGCGCCTGGGTGCCAGCAAACTCACCACCCAATTGAACGTTTACAATATTTTCGATAAGCGCTATTTCGTGGCGGGCGAACCCTATAACGCCAATCGCGCCTGGAATATGCCCGGCGATCCGTTGACGGTGATTGGGTCGATGAAGTTGGAGTTTTAAACCGGATAGACGGCACGGCAGGGCGGTTGGTTTGCGTGGTGTTTGGTCGCGCTAAGGCCGACGATGTCAAACTCGGCTTGGTGATAGTCAGTCACTATCGACAGTCCGGGGCGTTGCTATTTTTGCGAAAGATTTTTCTGCAATCCCGTGCCGGAAAAATCGGCAAAAATGAAGCGCCCGCCGACGCCCACAGTGCCCCCCGATTCGTCCGCGTCGCTACGAAAACCCGCCGGGCGCTATGCCTGTCGGGACTAAAAATCTTATATGGCTCCCTTTCTAAGTCCGCACCTAACTGAGGGTCCCTAGCTTTAGTCCGTGCAATTAAATCAGTCAGTCGCGACATTGCTCGCTTTCACTTTCCATATCAATTGGCGTTAATGCCTTGTCAATTTGAGGGATACAAATTCAAGTCGGGAATGAATTTGAAGTCCTTGGTATTCAGGGTGTAAAGCGTCACATCATGGCTAAGCGCGGTCGCTGCAATCAGCATATCCGGGACCGACGCTTTATGGCTGAGCGAATAGCGCCGCATCAAGTCGATAAACAAGCTGGAAATGGCTGGATTCAGGCCGTAGCAATGGCACAGCCCAAGATGGCGTTCGATTTTGACCAGTTCTTGTTTATCTCTAGCGCCGTAAAACAGTTCAGCTTTGGTGATGACGCTGACCGCGATATTGACCGGTCCTATGGTTCTGAGGGTTTCGATGATCTCCGAATTGCCTTTGTAAAATTCAATCAGAATATTGGTATCACACAGAATCATCCGCGCCGATCCGGCCAGGCTTTGGCACGAATGGCCGCTTGGTTGATTTCTCGATCTTCCCAAATGCCGGCACAGTTAAAGAAATCGTCGCCGGATGCCGGTTGCGCGATGGCTTCTATTTCCTTGATCACGTCCTCATGCTCGATGACTTCGCCACGATCCGCAGCGGCTATGCCCTGGGTGATTTTCTCAATTCTCCATGCGTGAGCTTTCAGATATTCGCGCAAGGCTTGGTTGACCAAATAATTGCGAGAACGGTCCAATGCCCCGGCCATGCTATCAAGTTGATGCACAATGTCTGATTCGGTTCTAACGGTAAATGCTTCTGTGGCCATGGCTACGCTCTGGTTATTTGTGATTCGCGTGAAATCATAATGGAGATTGATCACGTGAGGGTAGAGTTTAAATCGGGAATAACCGATATTTTCAGGCGTTAACGGTTGGAGGGTCACGCTTATTAAGCGTACTCCGGCGAAAGCCGGAATCGCTGCCGCGCCAACGTATATCTACCATCCGCAACCCTTTACCGGCAACTTGGTGCTGCTACCGTTGAGTTCCGGCCGCTATCATCAGGAATGGAACGGCGTTTATTTCCAGGACCAAACTGTGTTCTGGGACAAGCTGCATTTATTGGGTGGCGGCCGCTCTATGACTGGGCGGATTATGGCATCGGCAGTTCCGGCGGTTTTATGCCGCCGCCGAGGCCGCCATGAACACAAATCCCATCTCGGTCGGAAAATTCAGTCCTCGGGCCGCGTATCGCGCCTGGAATATGCCCGGCGATCCGTTGACGGTGATTGGGTCGATGAAATTGGAGTTTTAACTGAATAGACGGCGCGGCAACTTATGATAAGTCTGGGGCGGTTGGTTTGCGTGGTGTTTGGTCGCGCTAAGGCCGATCGCTTTGCGGCGATCGGCCTTGATTATTGATAACGCAGCGCCGGAGTATTTGTTATAAAGGCGATTTTTGTCCCCGCATCAGTGATGGCCCGAAAACAAAATTGGCTGGAACGCTTGTTCAGACTGCACCGGCAGGAGTTGCTGGGATTTGCCGGGCAGCGCTTGGACGATGCCGCCGAAGACCTGGTGCAGGATGCGTATCTGCGCTTGTTGGAACACCACGCGCCGGATGCGATCTTGAACCCGCGGGCTTATTTGTATCGGGTAACCGCCAATGCGGCGGTGGATTTGCGCCGCAAGCGGCAAGTACGCGAACTGTACGACGGCGAAATCGAAGATTTCGATCAAATCAGCAGTCCGGTAGCAACGCCTGAAGCCATATCGGCCGATCAACAAACCCTGCGCTTGTGCATGCAGGTGTTGCAGGAATTGCCGGAAATCCAACGGCATATTTTTCTGTTGCACCGCATCGAAGGCTACAGTCACCGGGAAATCGCCGAAACCCTGAATCTGCCGCGACGCACGGTCGAGCGGCATTGCGCGAAAGCATTGGAACTATTCCTGACGGCAGTGGACGCCGCCGATTGGGATAGGGATTGATCGCGTGGCCGCCCGAATGCCCATGAACTCGACGAATAGCGACGAGCGAGACGCCCGGATACGCAGGGAAGCGTCGGCCTGGCTGGCGCGCCTGAATTCCGGCGACTGCTCCACCGACGATCGTGCCGGCTTCGAGGCCTGGTTGGCCATGGATACTCGCCACGCGGACGCCTTTCGCCGCGCGAAGCGTTTATGGCGCGAGTTGGCCGGTCTGGGCGAATTGGCGCGGCCGCAACTTAAACAGGCTCAAGCGGTTTACCGGCACGCTCGCCGCAAGCGACGTTGGCCGATGGCCGGATTGGCCGCCGCCACATTGCTGGCCGGCGTATTGATCGTCAATCCGCCGATCTGGCAGTGGCTGACCGCCGAGCGCTTTACGACAGGCAAGGGCGAACGGGAAACCGTGACGTTGAGTGACGGTTCCAGTATTGAATTGAATACCGACACGGCGATTCGGGTCAATTACTCTGCGCGGGCCCGCCGGGTCTGGCTGGAGCGAGGAGAGGCCTGGTTTAACGTGGCCCACAATAACTTAACCCGGTTCGAGGTTCGCGTCGGCGAGGGGTGGATAGAGGATATCGGCACTCAATTCAATGTGCGCCGGGATCCGGCGAACGTCGATGTTGCCGTTCAAGAGGGCGAAGTCGCGATTCAGGTTGCCACGAACCCCGAGGTACTGCATTTGACCGCCGGGCAGCAAACCAACTTCGATCGACAAGGGCATGCCGCGCCGGTGCGGGCCGGCGATCTAGCAGCCATTGCCGCGTGGCGGGACGGGGTGCTGGTTTTGAAAAATCTGACGCTGGCGGACGTGGCGCGGGAGCTGGAGCGCTATCATGCGGTGTCGATTGAAATCGCCGACGCTGACTTGCGGCAATTGTCGGTCAGCGGCCGCTTTCCGACCGACAATCTGCCACTGGCCCTGAATACCATCGCCAACGCATTGCCGGTCAGGATCGCGTATTTGGACGGTAACCGAATCGGCATCCTGGCCAGACGGTAAGTTTGGTCGTACGGGCTTAAAGACTCCGCGCAGCGTGTTCCGGCATACCGGCAATGCTTGCTAAATCGGCGAATGTGGCGGTGTTTTATTTTTGAAACGGTCTTATCGAACGGAACCCAAACCACGATAAGGAGAACCGATGTCAAACATGCCGCTGTATATTTTCGTTGCCCCGTTGCTGCTGGCCTCCAGCGCCGCGCGGGCGGAAGACCAGACTTTCGCGATCAACATTCCCGCCCAACCGCTGGCCCGCGCGTTGGATGCTTTGTCGCGGCAGACCGGCGTGCAACCGTTTTACGCCGATGGCGCGGTGGCCGGCAAAACCGCGCCGGCGGTCAACGGCCGCTTCAGTGTGGCGCAGGCCTTACAGCAGTTGTTGGCCGGTAGCGGTCTAGTGTTCAGTTTTACCGCAGCCAACACCGTCGCGATCAAACCCGCGGGCGCGGCGGGCGAACGCGTCGAGACGCTGGGCGCGGTGACGGTGACCGCTCAAACGGCTTACTTGGCCGATGATCCCTATAATCCTAGCTATCATCGCACCAACGCCAGTACCGCGACCCGCACCGATACGCCGTTGATGGAAACCCCGGCTTCGATACAAGTCGTGCCGCAACAAGTCTTGAAGGATCAGCAAGCGATTACATTGGCCGACGGCTTGCGCAACGTCAGCGGTGTGCAAATCAGCCCGTCGCCGACTTACGAAAACTTTACCGTGCGCGGCTTCGACATGAACGGCGCGACCTACCGTAACGGCATTCGCGAAGCCTCCTGGGCGGCGGAAACCGCCAATGTCGAGCGTTTGGAAGTGCTGAAAGGTCCCGGCGCGATGCTGTATGGGCGGATCGAGCCGGGCGGGATGATCAACCGGGTCTTGAAAAAGCCGCTGTTCACGCCGTATTACGCGCTGCAGCAACAGTTCGGTTCGTTCGATAACTATCGGACCACGTTGGACGCCACCAGCGCGTTGAACCAGGATAAAACCTTCGCCTACCGCTTCAATCTGGCTTACCAGGACACCAAGTCGTTTCGGGATTTGTTTTACCGCGACCGTATCTTCATCGCCCCGCAATTTACCTGGAAGGTCAGCGATCGGACCGAGGTCAATTTCGGTATGGAATATCAACGCGACGACTTTCGCTGGGACGACGGGCTTCCGGTGCTGAATGGAGCGACTCGACCGGCCAATTTGCCGATCAACACCGCGTTAAGCGACCAGTCGGCGCACGCCAATCAGGAGCGCAATGTCGCCGACCTGAACTGGTCGCATGCTTTTAACGACGATTGGAAAATCAGTCAGCAATTTTCGGCCTTTCTCGGCAGCCGGATTCAATACGACATTTTTCCGTACGGCATTCATGCCGACCAGCGCACCGTCGATCGCTACAATTGGGACAACAATGTCAAAAGTTCGCAAACCTATTCGTTCAATACCAATCTGTTGGGCCATCTGAATACCTGGGGCGTCAAACATACCTTGTTGGTGGGTCACGACTATTACGCGTACACCGACGAAAGCCAGAATCGCTGCTGCGCCAGCGTCGATAGTATCGACATCTATAACCCGCAGCCCTTTACCGGCAACTTGGCGCTGCTACCGTTGAATTACGGGCATTACCATCAGGAATGGAACGGCGTGTATTTTCAGGATCAAATGGTGTTCTGGGACAGGCTGCATTTATTGGGCGGCGGCCGCTATGACTGGGCCGACTACGGCGTCGGCAGCTCCGGCAGTTCCTATGCCGCCGCCGAGGCCGCCATGAACGCAAACCATGTGTCGGCCGGAAAATTCAGTCCGCGGGTCGGCGTGTTGTATAGGGCCTTTCCGTGGCTGTCCTTGTACGGCAACTACACCGAATCGCTGGGTACCAATAATTCCTACAGCGCCCGCAATACGGACGGCACGCCGTTAAAGCCGCAAGAAGCCAGACAATTCGAAGGCGGCATCAAGACCGAACTGTTCGATCAAAAATTGACCGCCAGTCTGGCTTATTTCGATATCGTCAAAACCAATTTGGCCACCGGCAATCCCGATCCAACGTTGGCTTTACTTGGCTATACGACCACCGTGGGCGCGGCACGCAGTCGGGGCGTTGAGTTCGACTTGGCCGGGGAGCTATCCGAGAATTGGAGTTTGATCGCCAATTACACCTATTTGGATACCCGCATTACTAAGTTTACCGAGCAGGACGTCTACGGTGGCGTCAGCCTGCTGGGCAAGCGTTTTCCCAACGCACCGCGCCATTCGGCTAATGTCTGGTTGAAATACGAATTCACCGATCCGGCCTTCGCCGGCCTCAGCTTGGGCAGCGGTATCCGCGTGACCAGCCAGCGCCAGGGCGATCCGCAAAACAGCTATCAATTGCCGGGCTATGCGACCTGGGACGCTTCGGCGGCTTACAAATTCAAGGTGGGGCCGACTCGGATGACCGCGCAACTCAACGCTTATAATCTGTTGGATAAGCGCTATTTCACCGGGGCGGATACCTTCGACGCCAGCCAGCGCTACTATGGCAATATGCCCGGTGCGCCGATCAGTTTTATCGGTTCTATCAAGGTCGAGTACTAGATCTATACCCGATGCAAAGCTAGCGGTCGAAAACGCCGGCGCTATCGGGGATAATGGGCGGTTTGAGATTCGGGTGCTACCCGGCCTGGCGGACGGCGTCGAGTCTGGCGGGGTGCGGCGACACTGAGTCTCGGTTTGCAAACAACTCAACCCGATAGGTCGGCCCATGCATACACCCTCTAAACTGCTGTTGGAAAACCGCGCCTGGTCGCAGGACATGGTCGCCAAGGATCCCGGTTATTTCATCGAGTTGGCCAAGGAACAGCGCCCGGATTTTTTATGGATCGGTTGTTCCGATAGTCGGGTGCCGGCCGAAACAGTGGTCAATGCTCAGCCCGGCGAAATCTTCGTGCATCGCAACATCGCCAATCAGGTGATTACCACCGATTTCAATTGCCTGAGTGTCTTGCAATATGCCATCGCGGTTTTGAAGGTAAAACATATCGTCGTTTGCGGCCATTACGGTTGCGGCGGCGTCAAGGCGGCGATGCAGCCGCAACGCGGCGATCTGACGATTACCAATAAGTGGTTGATGCACATCAAGGATGTTTATCGGCTGCATCAGGACGAGCTCGCTTATTTGAGCGAAGACAAAAAAGTCGATCGGATGATAGAGCTGAATATCCTGGAGCAGGTACACCGTTTGTCGCATACCTCCATCGTGCAGACAGCTTGGAAACACGGCCACCAGCCGACCTTGCACGGTTGGGTGTACGGATTGAACGACGGGATCATCGAGCAATTGATAGAGCTGGATCATACCGCCGAGATTCCGCCGATCTATCGTTACGGCGCCTAAGCGGACCCGGCGGGTCCGCGGTTAACTCTCCAGCTGGTAGCCCTTGTCCCGAAACAGCCGAAGCGCGGCGTCGGCGACCTGCGGGTCGAACATGATCCCCCGCTTACTTTCGATTTCCGCCAAAGCGGTGTCTATGCCCAAACCAGGCCGGTAAGGGCGATGGGAGGCCATCGCTTCGATGACGTCGGCAACCGCTATGATCCTGGCCTCCAGGTGAATTTCCTCGCCCTTTAAGCCTTGCGGGTAGCCGGAACCGTCCAGCCGTTCATGGTGTTGACCGACAAACTCGGCGATCGGCCACGGGAAATCGATGGCTTTCAGGATGTCGTAGCCGTCCTGGGCATGCAATTTGATCAGCGAGAATTCCAGTTCGGTCAGCCGGCCCGGCTTGCACAGAATTTCCGCCGGAATCTTGACCTTGCCGACATCGTGGACGACAGCGGCCAGATGCATGCCTTCGATGCGATTATCCGGCAGGCCCATTTCTCGGGCAATTTCGGTGGCGACCTGGGCGACCCGGCGCTGGTGACCCGCGGTATACGGATCGCGCATCTCGACGGTAGCGGCGATTGCGGTGATGGATTCCAGTAAATTGGCCCTCAACTTCAATTCGCTGCGTTTCAGCGACTGGGTACGCTCCTCGACCATGTCGCCCAAATGGTGGCGCAGCCGGTTGAGTTCCAGGTGGGTGTGGACGCGGGCCAGCAGCTCCTCGCGCTGGAACGGTTTGGTCACGTAATCGACCGCGCCTAATTCGAAGCCGCGCAGTTTTTCCTGGGTGTCGGACATTGCACTGACGAAAATGACCGGCACGTCGCTGGAACCGGGAATTTGCTTAAGCCGTCTGCAGACTTCGAAGCCGTCCATGCCCGGCATGCTGACGTCAAGCAAGGCCAGTTCCGGTGCCTGGATCTCGGCGGCGTGCAGCGCCAGTTCGCCGCTGATCGCCGAGCGTACTTCGTAGCCCTCGGCCTTGAGCACGTCGGTCAGCAGCCTGAGCGAGGCCGGCGTATCGTCCACCGCCAAGATCAGGCCTTTGGACGAAGTCGAACCGGATTGTTCATCAATCATTGGGTTTTCCCTGGTCAAGGCGGGCCTCCTCCGGTTGCGCGGCGGCTACTTGGATTAGCGCGGCCGATGGGTTGGGGTACTCGAATTCCTCCGCCGGGAGCCGCCATCTTTGGCTGCCGGCGGAGGAATTCGCCGATTCTGCCGACAGGCGCTTCCTTGGTTGTCAACGCTCCTGAATCAGCGCCGCATCGGTCTTATACAACCGGTTATTGTATGCCGAGTTGTCTTGCCCTGCACGAGCGGCTTCCCTTTTTAAGCTAAGGTTTTGAGCATCGCGTCACGCTGGATCGTTAATCATAGTGCGCCATCTTGCGTCGAGCGATCGTTGAATAGCCGGAATATAGCCATTGGTAGACCGGCGCCGATCTAGCCGTTCTTCCGCTTAGCGGCATCCAGATATCCGAGCAACGCTTGATAATTGAATTGGTCGGCCACGCCGGACAACGCGACCGCCAGGCTTGGGTCTAGCAAGGCGATTTCGGCGATCAGCGCGGCGACCGCTTCGCTGTTCAGGTTTTCCAAGGCGTCGGTCAGCCGATTGCGCAATTCGGCCGGAAGCGCCGCCAGCGCGTCGGTATCCACGGCCGGCGCGGCGGTGGCTGGCGCCTCGCTGGCGTAGCGATAGCTCAGTCCCAGCTGCCGAGCCAGGCAGTCGTATATTTCCGCGAACTGGTAAGGCTTACGGATCACGTCGTCCATGCCGGCGTCCAACATTTCCTGCTGCTGTTCCTGAAACGCCGACGCGGTGACCGCGATAATTTTAACGTGTCGTCCTCCCGGCGCTTGCCGAATCCGCTGGGTGGCCTCGATGCCGTCCATCACCGGCATGCGCCGGTCCATCCAAATCAAGTCCGGATGCCAGTTTTCGAATAGCGTTACACAATCCCGGCCATTCTCTGCGAATTTCGTGTCCAGGCCCAAGCCGGTCATCAAGCGTCCCAGCAGCAAGCGGTTTTCGTGCTGATCCTCGGCGATCAGTATCCGGTAACGGGGTTGACCGCCGGCCAGGCCGATCACCTTGCCGCCGGAAGCGGAGGATAACTCGGTAATACCCTCCGCGCCGGCCAGCGCCACCGGTAACTCCACTCGAAACAGCGAGCCTTGGCCCAATTCGCTTTTAACGCGAATGTCGCCGCCCAGCATCCGGACGAATTGGCGGGTAATCGTCAGTCCCAAGCCGGTCCCTTGTTGAGAGACGCCGTCGGCCAACTGTACGAAGGGTTCGAACAAGCGCGATTGATCTTCCGCCGCGATGCCGGGGCCGCTGTCCTCCACCTCGATCAGCAAATGATGTTTGGCGTTGTGTTTGATCCCCATCCGCAGCGTGACGTGTCCGTGCTCGGTAAATTTCACGGCGTTGTTGATCAGATTGATTAGTATCTGGCGGATGCGGGCTTCGTCGGAACTGACGTAGCGAGGGCATTCGTCGGCTTGCTCGAGCACCAGCGACAAACCTTTTTCGCGAGCCCGGATGCGCATCATCTCGGTGACGTCCTTGACCAGCGCGTATAAATCGAACGCGGCGATGTCCAGTTGCAGACGGCCCGCTTCTATTTTCGCGACTTCCAGTACGTCGTTGATCAGATTGAGCAAATGCTCGCCGCTACGATTGATGATATCCAAGCTCTCCGCCTGATGCTCGGTGATCTGCGGGTCGTGGCGCATCATGCCGGAGAAACCCAAGATCGCGTTGAGCGGCGTCCGCAATTCGTGGCTCATATTGGCTAGGAACACGCTTTTGGCCTTGTTGGCGGCTTCCGCCGCGTCGCGGGCCAGCCGCAATTCGTCGGTGCGGCGCCGCACGGTGTCTTCCAGTTGTAGCTTATATTGGTCCAGCTCCGCCTCGATACGCTTGCGCTCGGTAACATCGCGGGCGATCGCCAGCACGCTGGCTACCTCGCCATGTTCGCCGAGTTCCGGAATATGGCGAATTTCGGTGGTACGTCCGGTCGGCCAGGTAAATTCCATCAAATTCGGCGCGCCGCTGCTGACAACCCCCAACACGGCGTTCAGCAATGGTTGCGTCAGGTCCGGATTGCCCGGTATCGGCAATTCGCATACGGTCTTGCCGATCGGCGACATGTCGGCCGTTCCCGAGCTGCGCGCGGCCGACGCATTGATGTACAGATGGCGACCCAGGGTGTCGAAGCGTACGATGCCGTCTGGATGGTTCTCGGTCAGCGTGCGAAACTCGCGCACCCTTTTCGCCAGGGCCGCCTCGGCTTGCTTGCATTCGCTAACGTCCCGGCAAATGACCAAGTTGTAGATTTGGCCGGCGAATTCGAACACATTGGCCGTGATCTCCACCGGAAAGCGTCGGCCGTCCCGGCGTTGATGCTGGGTTTCGAATTGCGCGCGCCGCCGCTCGCTCAGTTCCCGCCGGAAGCTCGCCCACATCGCGTCGGTCCAATCCGGGATGATGTCGAATAGGCTCATGCCGCCGGTGAGTTCTTCGCGGCTATAGCCTAGGGTGCGCACCGTACTTAGATTGGCATACAAAAAACGCGGGTCGTTCTCGCCCATCAACAATATCGTCTCCTCGACTCGATCCAGCGCGAAGCTGAGCAAGTGCAGGCGTTGCTGGGTCTGTTTTCGTTCGGAAAGGTCGTAGGTCAGGCCGACGAAGCCGCTTATCCGCCCGGCATCGTCGCGTAGCGCGGTAATCGACAAAGACACCGGAATTCGTTGCCCGTTCTTACGGATGAAGGTCCATTCGCGTTCCTCCGGTTGATGACGCATCGGCTTGGCGGTGAATACCTCGAAGCCCGGCGATAGGGTTACTCCGAGTTCCGCGGAAAGCTCGCGAGCGTAGCGGACGATTTCCTCGCCGTCGTGCCAAAGCGCGGGTGTCGCGCGGCCGACGACTTCGCTTGCGGCATAACCCAGTAAACGCTCGGCGGCCGGATTGAAACTGGTGACGGTGCCGTCCGGGGATGTGGAGATGATACCGTGGGCGATGTTTTGCAATATCGTGTGTTGGAACACGTTGGCATGGCGCAATGCCTGCTCGCGTTCCTGGATTGCCGCCATCATCGCGTTGAAGTTTTGTCCCAAGCGAGCCAGTTCCTCGGCGCCGCCGGCCGGCACGCGGTGGTGGTAATCGGCCGAGAACCTCACCCGTTCGCTAGCGTCGGTCAGTGCGGCGATCGGCGCGACGATGGCGCGCTTCAGCATCAGTTGTTGGCCTATCGTGGCGATCAGCAGCACCAGCACGCCGCCGCCGAATAAAGCGAAGATTTCGCGGGTTTGCTGCTCGATGGCCGCCATACTCATGGCCAGATACAGCCTGGCGCCGCTGGATAAGGTTTGCAACCAGTCGGCGCGCTCGCGATTCACGAAAATCCCGTCCTTTTCTGGAAGTGCCCGCGCTAGAGAGCTTTGCGGCAAACGCTCGAAACTCGCCAACACCCGGCCGTTGTCCAAAACGATGGCCGCCGCTTGAATTTGGGGATTGGATTTTAAGGTGTCGAGGATTTCCTGCGCACGCGTCGGATCTTCGAAGGCGATGGCTGTATCGGTGCCAACCGCGATCATGCGCGCATAGGGTTCGATGATTTGCGCGGCTCTTTGCTCCCGCGTCAGGTTTTGAAACATTGCCAAGCCGGCGCCTGCCAACAGAAACGCCAGCAGGGCGCTGCCCCACAGAATCAGTACCAGCCGGCCTTGGATGTTGGATGGCATCGTCATCGCTTATCGTACCCGGCGAAAATTGCCGTTGATCAAGATTTCGTTGGAGACTTCCAGCAGCTTGGTTTGAATCGTCAGCGAAACGGCGCGGGCTTGATCGAGATTAATGGTCATGCCGACCCGCTCGTCGACTTTAAAGCGGATAACGCCGCCATCCGCAATAAAGTCTTCCGCATCGCCGACCGTCAGTACCGGTTTTCGTTTCAGCTCGGCCAAAGCGGCGTGGCGAAGCGCGATGTCGGTGTACGCAACAAAGACGATATGGCAGATCGGCAAATCCACCGTGCGTTCCGCTCGAACGATTTCAAACGCGTGACCTTGCTCGCTTCTATCCTTGACGCTGGTTTCCAGTACCTCGCCGAACGGGTCCGGGCCCAACACCGCGATGCACCAAGGCCTATCGACGCTGGGGGAAGCCGGCTCCGGCCAAGTGACGTAGCGGGCGAAATTGCGTAAAAACGCGGCTTTGACGCGAATCGCGCTGCTCTGCCCCGGCGTCGGGTCGGCATTCACCGCCGGAACCAACATACCCAGCAACAGTGCCGCGATGCCCAAGCGGCGCCGGGAACGCCGATTGAGTCGCGGGGTGGCGTCGAAACAGGCGAGGTCGGCGTGTTTCATGGTTCAGGTGCCGCCATCAAAACTTGACGGAGAAACTGATCGTCAGCTCGCGCGGCCGGCCGCGGCTGCTTTGCGAGGGACGATATTGTTCGTCGAGCAGATTTTTCCCCATGAAATCCACGCTCAGTTCGTGTTCGCCGACTCGCCAGCTATAGCCGATCAACGCGTTCAACAGCAGATAGGTTTGCCGGTCCGAGCTTGGGGTATCCGATAACAAGGTTTGATCGTAGACGAAATTGAAGCCGCCACCGATATGCAAGCCGCGCCAGGCGTCGGCCTTGAAGTCGTAACGCGTCCACAGATTGGCAAGATGCGGCGCGCTCATTTGCAGCGGCGCGTTATGAAATCGCAGCGCATTCTTGTAATACGCTAGGCCGGTGGCGTCCAGCGTATCGGGGTTCCGGGCCAGGATGGCATCGTCCCGGCCGGTGAACTCGGTAATCTTGGCATCCATATAGGTATAGGATAGATAGAGCTGCCATTGCTCGGTCAATTGGGCGGTGGCATCCCATTCAATGCCGCGCGAAGTTTGCTTGCCGGTCTGTACGCCGTAGATCGTCACGACGCCGTTGGCGTCGGTAACGGCCAAGTCGTTGACGATGTTTTTATTTTCGATGTCGAAGTAGCTCAAGGTGCTGGACAGGCGGCCGTCGAGCCATTCCGCTTTGATGCCGACGTCGTAGCCCCGGCCCTCGCTGGGGTCCGGAATGGCTGTGCCGCCGTCAAGACGGTTGGTGGAAAATGTGCCGGGGACGAAGGATTCGGCATAGCTGGCGAACCAGGACCATTCCGGCGTCAATTTGTACAACAGCCCGTATTGTGGCGTCACCCGGCTGGTGCTAACCCGCGGCTGCGACCGCTGGTTCAAGACGTCGCTAAGCCGGCTTTCGGTCTCGGTCCAACGCCAGCCGGTCAGCACCAGTAAGCGATCTTCGAAAAATCCGAAGGTCGAGCCGCCGTAAACCGACTTATCCGCCGCGTTGAGGTTTTGGTCGAACCGGGAAGCGGTCAATCCCGACAAGCCGATCGAGGTGTGGCGATTCCAGGTCGAGGGATCGCTCAAATCCCATAGCGGCAGCGGCGACGCGGTCGGATTGCCGCCGAGGCTTGGATCGTTGGGCGCCTGACCGGCCCAACGGTGAAAATTGCGGTCCACGTACTGCCCACCGAACAACAGGCGCAGACTGGCGAAGCCAAAATCGTAGCGGCCGACGCCTTGCAGTTCGATCGTGTCGTCGCGGTTGCTGTAAACCTGATGGCGAACCCGCCGCCCCTGTAAGGTCGTGACGTTGTTCGCCATGCCGAAATTGCCGGTGGCCAATGCATCCACGTCGTATTCCATATGGGAATAGCCTGCCCGCAAATTCCAGTGTTCGTCGGCTTTGAAGTCTAACCAGGTGCTGAGGTTATCGGTATTGCTATGGCGATAATCGCTGTAGGCCATGCCGTTCCAGGTGTCAGGCAGGCCCGGCACGTCGACGCCGGATCGGTTGGGATCGGTTGCACTGGGCATGATGCCGGTCCAAGTACCGTAACCGGGCTTTTGCATGAGTTGCGGCGCTTCGATCTTTTCGAACCGCTCGTATTTCAGCGATAGGCTGAAGCGGTCGATGGGCTGCCAAAGCAGGGATGGCGAAATATTCCAGGCATGGGCGTCGTAAGGCTCCCAATAGTGCAGATCTTGGTCGTAAGCGGCCGCCATTCGGTAAAACAGAGTTTTCGAGGCCGGCCCGGTCACGTCGGTTTCGAAGCGGTATTGGCCGTAGGAACCGTAACGGGCGGCGGCATTCGCCGCGAATTCGCGCTGGGGTGTTTTGGTGATGACGTTGACGATACCGCCCGGCGCGACTTGCCCGTACAGAAACGAGGCCGGCCCCTTGACGACTTCCACTCGCGACACATTCGTGAAATCCAGAATCGACGGACCATGCACTCCGTCCCGCAAGGTCTGAATATTGCCGCCGGCCAACGAGCCAACGGTAAAGCCGCGGATCGCCAGATTCGCGTTACCTTCGTTGAAATCGTTGCTCCGATAGGTGACGCCGGGAGAATAGCGGGCGATGTCGAAAATCTCGCGAGGCCGTTGATCCTTGATAAAGGCTTCGGTAAAGCTTTGGATCGCGAAAGGCAATTCGCGAATCGGCGCGTCGAAACGCGAGCCGGACACCGAGTTGGAAGCCCGGTAACCGCTATCGAGCTCGCTGGACACTTCGAACGGCGAGACCTTGACCTTGACCAGCTCGTCGATGTCCATGTCCGCGACATCCTTTAACGGGCCGTTGAATTCGTCGACGGCGGCTAGCGCTTCGCTTAGGCTTTCGAGAGCGTTGGAGTTTGAGGGGGCCGAATTGGGCTGGGTGGCGCTGGCCGGTTTAGCAGGCGAGATTGCGGTGTCCTCGGGTTCGTTCGCGCTCGCAAGCGAAGCCAACTGCGACAAACTCAGCGCTAACGCCAGTTTGGCAATCGCCGTTAAGTCGGCGTCATGCTTACCTGCTTTCATTCGAAGCCCCCGGAAAATTCGTTAAACCGCATACGGATTTTCAGCGTCACCACGCCACTTACGTTAGCCGATAAGCATAGCCGATAGGTCGAAAACCACGCGAATATTCAAGTTAGGCTAGCCGAGCTGGCGGCGACGCGGTTGCGTAGCGTGCCGCCGGTTAGTCGAGGTCAGCGGTGTCTAGGAGTTTCAAAATGCCCGGATAGTCGAAATTCGCCGCCAACGCGGCCAGCCGCTCCGCCAGCGCGGCGTGTCCGACGCCGATTTGACGTATCGCCGTCGCTATTTGGGCGGCGTCCAGGCTCTCCAGTGCCTGCCGCAGCGATAGGCGCAACGGCGCCGGCAAGTCGGCCAGCGAGTCCGCGACCGGAGCGTTGGCGGGAGGTTCGACGCTATTCGATAAACGGTCGTCAACGAACTCGACACCCAAATGCCTGGCCAAGCAATCGTAGATCTCCTGAAAGCGATAAGGTTTGGGAATGAAGTCGTCCATGCCGGCGTCCAGCATTTCCTGCTGCTCTTCCCGGAAGGCGGAGGCGGTAACGGCGATAATCTTGATCCGGTTGCCGCCCGGCAGGCGGCGGATTTGCCGGGTCGCCTCGACGCCGTCCAGCACCGGCATCCGTCTATCCATCCAAATCAGATCGGGTTGCCAGTCCCGACAGAGATCCAAACACTGTTGGCCGTTGCCCGCAATTCGGGTTTCCAGGCCAAGACGGTTCATCAATTGCCGGAGTAGAATCTGGTTTTCGATTTGGTCGTCGGCGATCAAGATTCGATAAGTCGGTTGGCCAGGCGCCAGGCGGATCGCCGACCCCGATCTGGGGGTAATGCTTACCGGAAATGCCTCATCCGCCACTAGTTCGACCGGCACGTCGACGGAAAATAGCGAGCCCTTGCCGGGCGTGCTGGTCACCGAGATTCGGCCTCCCATCAATTCGACGAATTGTCGGGTAATGGCCAAGCCAAGTCCGGTGCCTTTTTGATCGCCGTTATCCGCCAACTGCACGAACGGTTCGAACAAGCGTTGTTGATCCTCCGGGGCAATGCCGGGTCCGGTGTCTTCGACCGTCATCAGCAAGTGCTGGCGGTGGTTTTCCAGCGTCGCCAGCCTTACCGTCACACCGCCTGCTGGGGTGAACTTCAGCGCGTTGCCGATCAGATTCACCAATATCTGGCGGAGCCGAGCTTGGTCGGCCTTGATGAAACGGGGAAACTCGGAAGATTGATCCACGCCGAGCCGTAAACCTTTGGCTGACGCCCGTGCTTGCATCATGTCGGTCACGTCTCTGACCAGGCCGCCGAGGTCGAACGGCGCGACCGTCAATTTAAGTTGACCAGCCTCGATCTTGGCGATTTCCAGCACATCGTTGATCAAATCCAGCAGGTGCTCGCCGCTACGATTAATGATGTCCAGACTTTCCAGCTGGCTTTCGCTCAGTTCGGGATCGTCGCGCAACATGCTGGAAAAGCCCAAAATCGCGCTCAAGGGCGTACGCAGTTCGTGGCTCATATTGGCGAGAAACGCGCTCTTGGCTTTGTTGGCCGATTCGGCCGCGTCGCGGGCGCGCGCCAATTCCTCGGTGCGTAGCGCCAGTTGTCGCCTATCCTCGCGAAATTGCGCCACGGCCTGGGCCATCTCATCGATTTCGTCGAGGTCGGATCGCGGCGTACTCCCGGTCGCGTTGTCGGGATGGTCTTCGCGTAATTGGCGACTAATGTGTTGCAGACGCGCCAGCACGTGCCGGCCGACGAAAACTTGGGCGATCATCCAAGCCAGCAGCAAGCTGCCGGCCAGTAGGATTTCCACCCAATGTTCCTTGTCGCGGGCGGTTTGCCGCAGTTCGCGCACGCTGTTGCGGTAGGCCTCGGTGTATTGATCGTTCAGGGTTCGCGCGGCATCCACCATCGCATTCGCCTGGCGGCGCAGTTCCTCGTCGAATTCCTGTTGCACGCGATGGCGGGCGGCGCTGTCGGCTGCGTCTTGGGGCGCCAGGGATTCGCGCACGGCGCTTTCCCGCAACTGCGGGACGACATTCGCGGTATTGCGAAACAATTGACTGGCTTGCCGCAAATCCAACAAGGCGGCGTCTTCGCCGCCGGCGGCCAGTTTGTCCACCAATACATCGAAGATTTCCATGCGCTTGGCAATATCGGCGTAACTTGCCCGCATTGGGGCGAGTGCGCCGGTCCTTGCCAATTGGTAGGAGGCGCGTTCGATCTGCAAGGTCTGGTCGACCATCTGTTGCGCTTGCCGCAGGCTTTCCAAGCGCTCCTCCGCCAGCCAGGCGACGGTGTTCGCCGAGCCGCGCAAGGCATGGACCGCAGTCAGGCCGCCGGCCAGAATTAAGGCCGCCAGCGCGGCCAATGTGAACAGAAATTGCCGGCGTAGCGTACGGGGCAGATAACGGCGTGACAGGCTCATGTCGGTTTCAAGGTTTCCAAATGTGCCGGAAAATTTCCCGGTAACCATTGTTCGGATCATACAGCAGGTCGGGCGCGCCTTCCGACGCGATATTCGCGGCCGTGACCAGATGTACCGGAACCACGTAGCCGGTGACCGCTTGACCGGACAGTAGCCGGTTCAATTCGTCGATTAGCTGCCAGCCTTGCAGATTTAGCGGCTCAGCGGCGGTGGCGGTTTGAAAGGCGCCGGCGCGGATACGCAGAAAGGCGGCGGGGCTGCCGTCGCCGGCCGACAGCAAGGCGATACTGGCACTGGACCGACCGGATTGGGTGAGTTCCGGCACCGCGTAGTCGAAATAAATATCGTTGATCGCCAATAGGTGAGTCAGGCCGGTGCCGTGGCGCGCCAACCATTCGCGGGTGATTTTCGGCATCGTTTCAGCAGCCGTGGAAATCGCGATGTCCCGGATTTCCAGCAACTTGCATTCCGCGCAACGTCGCACAACGATGGCCATTGCTTCGGCCTTGGCTAGGGCAATGTCGAAGTTGCTGTCGGTGACGATCACCACACCGGCGCCGCGCGCGTCCGAAACGGCGGCCGCGGCGGTCACGCGGGCAACTTCCAGCGGGTCGCTGGACACGTTTATCGCGATAGGGCCTTTATCCAGCGCGCCGGCCTTGAGATCGACGTGCCAGCCGACCACCGGGATACCGCGCTCGGCGAATGGCGCCAGTCCGGCGCCGATGGCGCGGGCGTCGGTGCCGACCACGATCACGCCGTCCGGCTGCTGCGCGTTGGCGGCGGTCAAGGCCCGGTCGCGTCCGGCCGGGTTGCCGCCCGCGTCGAATATTTTCGTTTGCCAGCCGATTTCGCCCGCCGCCTCGCGGATGCCCCGGGTGACGCCGAGTACCCCGCCATTGCGCAAGTCTTCGCAGACGATCGCCACCCGCGCCCCGATGCGCGCCGGCGGGCCGTTCCGGGCGCCGCCCCATGCGGTGTCGAACGACGAGGCGTTCGATGCTGATTCCGCTTCAGTCGTTGCAGGCTTGTCGTCGGCTATTGACGGCGTGCAGGGCAGGCAGGCGCAGCTCAGCCCCAAAACCCAGGCACCGACCCATCGTAAGCTTGGCGCAAACATTGTTAAATATCCTCCGTCTGGGCGTTGCCCATTTCGGGTTAATACTGAAATCGCCGTCGCCGGCCGGTCGCGGCGGACTAGGGTCGGCGTTGGCTTCAGCGGTCCTGGTGGCGACGGTTTAGCGTTATGGGGTACCTGTCCGCTTTGCGACAACTTGGACTCGGCTGCAATTGTAGCCTTTGCGCCATCGCGCCGCAGCGGTGATGGCGCGACGCGCCGGTTTGAGCATCGCGGCGATCCGACACATTTATCGGTCACGGGTTGTTTCAATACCGGAATGTTAGGGAAAGCCACTCGGCTAGCTGTTAGGCGCCCGGATTAAGGCCGTGCAGCGATCCAGCGCGGTCAATATCGTCGGATACTCGAAATAGTCGGCGCATCGACTCAGAGTTTGCGCCAAGTCGGGAGCGACTTCGGCGATTTCGCCGATCGCGGCGGCGATACGCGCGGCATCCAGGCTTTCCACGGCCGCGCGCAGATCGAGTCTTAGCGGTGCCGGCAGCGCCGCCAAGCGTTCGAGGTCGGGTTCGTTGTCGATTGGCGTGTTTCGCGGTGGCGCGCCGAGGTAAACGTATTTCACCCCCAATTGCCTGGCTAGGCAGTCGTAAATTTCCTCGAACCGGTAGGGCTTGCGGATGAAGTCGTCCATGCCGGCGTCCAGCATTTCCCGCTGTTGTTCCTTGAAGGCCGAGGCGGTCACGGCCACGATTTTCACTTTATCGCCGCCCGGTAAGCGGCGGATGCGTAGCGTCGCCTCGATACCGTCCATTTCCGGCATGCGTCTATCCATCCAGATCAAATCCGGCTGCCAGGTTTCGAATAGCTCGACGCCTTGCTTGCCGTTTTCGGCTATTTTGACCGGCAAATCCAGGGTGTGCATCAAGCGACTGAGCAAGGACTGGTTTTCCGGTTGGTCTTCGACGATTAGGATGCGGTAGCGCGGCTGCCCTGGCTCTAAGCCGACGATCGGTCCGAGCTTGTCGGCGTGTTGGCTGGGTATGTCGACGGTATCCGACAACTCGACCGGTAATTCGATCCGAAATAGCGAACCTTTGCCGGGTTGGCTGTCGACCTCGATCCGGCCGTGCAGCATTTCGACGAATTGCCGGGTGATCGCCAAACCGAGGCCCGTGCCGCTCTGCGGCAAGCGGCTGTCGGCGAGCTGGACGAAGGGTTCGAATAGGCGCTGGCGATCTTGCGGCGCGATGCCGGCCCCGGAGTCTTCCACCTCGATGATCAGATGGTGGCGAGCGTTTTCCTTGACCCCTAGCCTCACCGTGACGCCGCCTTGTTCGGTGAATTTGATGGCGTTATTGATCAAGTTGATCAGGATTTGCCGCAAGCGCGATTCGTCGCTCTTGATGTAACGCGGAAATTCCGACGATTGATCCAGCGTCAGGCGCAGACCTTTTTCCTCGGCGCGAACTTGCATCAGTTCGGTCACATCGCGAACCAAGCCGCCTAAATCGAATGGGGCTATTTCGACTTGCAAGTGGCCCGCCTCGATTTTGGCCATTTCCAACACATCGTTGATCAAGTTCAATAAATGCGCGCCGCTGCGGTTGATGATGTCCAGGTTGTCCCGTTGATTGTCGGTCAATTGCGCGTCGGTACGCATCAGTCCGGAAAAGCCCAGGATCGCGTTGAGCGGCGTGCGCAGCTCGTGGCTCATATTCGCCAGAAACACGCTTTTGGCTTTATTCGCGGCTTCGGCGGCATCGCGGGCTTCCAATAACTCGGCGGTGCGTTGCAGAACCGTGTCTTCGAGATGGTCTTTATAGCGCCGCAGTTCTTCCTCGTTACGCTTACGCTCGCTAATGTCGGTGACCATTGCCAACGAACCTTGGAATACGCCGTCGTCGTCGAAAATTGGGGCCGCCGACACTTGCGCCCAAATGAACTGGCCCCGCCGCGTCAGGAAACGCCGCTCGTAGTTCTCGGTGATACCGGCGCGCCGGCGGCGAAGTTTTCCAAGTGATCGTCGGCGTCTTCGGCCGGCATGAAATCGCTCATCGGCCGGCCGTTCAGTTCTTCGGCCCGGTAACCGACCAGTTCCGCCATCCGGCCGTTGACGAAGTTGGTCAGGCCGTCCGGGCCCACCACCCAGATGCCTTCGGTGGCGGTATCGACAATGCGCCGGTATTTGGCTTCGCTTTCGCGCATGGCCTGTTCGGCCAGTTTGCGTTCGTGTATGTCCATCCGCGTGCCGAGCACACGGGTGACCTTGCCGTGACTGTCTCGGCGTATTCCGAAACCGCGCACTTGCTGCCAACGGTATTGACCGTCGGCATGACGGAGGCGGGCTTCGTATTGATATTCCAGGAAGCCGTCGATCAGCACGCTTTCGATTTTACCGAGGACTCGGGCGCGATCGTCGGGGTGTAGCCGCGCTATCCATTCCTGGCGATCGCCGGGACCGGTCTCGGGCTGATAACCCAGCATCGTGAAATAGGCGGGCGAAGCGTACCAGAGGTCGTTCTCGATATCCCAATCCCAAATGCCGATTTGAGTCGCTTCCAGCGTCAGCCTCAGGCGCTCTTCGGAATCGTGCAATTTGGATTCGATCTGTTGACGTTCCGACCTGGCCCGCAGCACGCTGATCCCGAACGCCAAATCGTTGGCCAATTCGCCTAACAGACGTATTTCGGCCGAGGTGATACTGCCCACCCGGTCGGCATAAATCAACACGATCCCGAAGACGACATTACCGGTGTCCTTCAGCGGCAACGCGATGCAGGATCGATAGTCGCGACGCAAACACGCTTGCCGCCAAGTCGCCATCAGCGGATCGCCGGCAATGTCCTCTACATACACCACTTGTCCGGAGCGAACGGCTAAACCGCAAGGCCCTTGTCCTCGTTCGTTATCGCCCCAGGACAATTTGGCGTTGCGCAAATAGCCAAGTTCCGCACCGGCCCAAGCCACCGGTTGGACGGTTTGCTCGGCGTCGCGCATCAAAAACCCGACCCAAGCCATTCGGTAACCGGCCTGTTCGCAGACGATCCGGCACACTTCGTCGAGCAGGGTTTGTTCGGTGTCCGCGCGCAGCAAGATTTGATTGCAACTGCCGATTGCTTGCAGCTCCCGATTCAAGCGCCGCAATTCATCTTCGTTACGCTGGCGTTCGCTGATGTCCCGGCAGATCGCCAAGTTGTAGCCTTGGCCGGCGTATTCGACAAAATTGGCGGTAATTTCGACCGGGATGCTTAGGCCGTCCTTGGTCAGGTGGCGGGTTTCGAAACGAATTCGGCGTTCGTTGCGCAATCGCGGCCAAAATTCGGTCAGTCTGGCCGGCGACCAATTCGGATCGATGTCGAATACCGTGACGTGGCCTAGCATCTCTTCGCGGCTGTAACCCAGCACGCTGGTGGCGCTTTGGTTAACGTACAAAAAGTCGGCGGCGTTTTCGGCCATCAAGAACACGGTTTCGCCGACTTGATCCATCGCGTCGTTCAGCAACTGCAGTTGCTGGCGGAGGGTTTTTTGCTCGGAAATATCGGTGCGCAGGTAGAGAAAGTTAGCGACTTTAAACTCGCTGTCGAAGATAGGCGAGGCGATGATTTGCTCCCAGCGCGCTTCGCCGTTTTTGTGACGGTTGACCAGTTCGGCTTGCCAGAGCCGGCCGGCCTTGACCGTTTTTAGGCTGTCGGCGAATTCGGCTTCGGTCATCTCGGAGGCGATCAGTTCGCGGTGACTTTTGCCGTAGATTTCGCCGAATCGATAGCCGGTGATGCGGGTGTAGGCGGCGTTGGTATAGATGGCGGTGCCGTTGCGCTCGGTAATCAGAATACCGACCGGATTTTGATCGGCGGCTTGGGCCAAGCGGTTGATCTCATGTTCGAATAAGCGTCGATCGGTGATGTCGCGGTTAGACACCCGGTGACCGATGTAACGGCCGTCGCGGCTGAACGCCGCTTGGCAGCAATGTGAAATCCAGCGGATTTCTCCGTCCCGGCGCACGATGCGGAAATCCAGCTCAGCCGGCCTGGCATGTCCGGCGTCGTGACGATGCAGATGATAGCTTTCGCGGTCGTCGGCATGCACGACGTCGTGCAATCGAACGGGATCTTCCATGAAGTGTTCCGGCGGGTAACCGGTAATCCGTTTGCAAGAGGGCGACATGTAATTCAACGTACCGTTTTCGTTTAGCCAATATTCCCAGTCGTAGGGATAGTCGGCAACGATATGGAATTTTTCTTCTTCGGCGGCCAGACGTTCGATGATGCGTTGCTGTTGGCGCCAAGCCCGGACGATTAACCAGGCGCCAATCCAGGATATTGCGATGAACAAACACACCAAGCCGGCGATTTGCCAGACTTCGTTATACCACTCCGCCAAATAATCGATTTCGGCGAGACCGACGCTGACGTAGAGCGGGTAGAAATTGACCCGTCGAAACGACACGATCCGGGCCATCCCGTCGAAACTGAGTGGGCTGTGAAAAGTGCCTTGCCTGGAATCCTTGGCAAGTTGGTGTTTGAATTCCTCGGAAATATCTTGTCGACCAATCGTGCTAGCAATGTCGCCGGAAAACGGCAGGCGCGCGATCAAGCGTAGGTCGGCGTCGCGCAAATTGATCGCGCCGCGCCGACCGACATCGACCCGACTGAGCATTTTGTTGAAATTGTCCAGCGAAATATTGGCGAAGACCACGCCGGCAAAATCGCCGTTCGGTATCCGCAAGCGGCGCGCGAAATTGATCACCCAGGTCCGGTTGATCCGCGACATGACCGGTTGATTGATAAACAGACCCAACTCGGGGCGATCGCGCAGCTCGGTAAAATATCGGCGATCGGCCATGCTCGGTGGCGATTCCTTGGGAATGTCGGTACCGAACGCTACCGTGCCGCGCGCGTCGGTGGCCCGCAGTCCGATAACCCATGGCAGCTTGGTCTGCAGCCACGCCATGTGCGCCGATAAACCCGCCGAATCTGGATGGCCGGTGGCAAGCTGCTGTTCTATCCGTTCGGCCGCCAGTTGCAAACCCAAATCGACTTGGTCGATCGTGCTTTCGATCGTTTGGGCAATGACGCTGGCCAGGTTTTCGGTGGCCACTTCGGCGCGCTGCCGATAGGCGGTATAGCTGTGGCGCAAGGCTATAGCGGTTACCGAAACGGCGAGGATATCGATCAGGACAATGCCCCAGATCAAACGAAAAAATAAGCCGCGGGTTACGTTCATTATTATTAGGTTAGTGTTGCCCCGGTCCACGCCAGCCGGGGCCACTCGCGGGCGGATTCGCGTCGAGTCGCCGAGGCCTTTGCCTTGGACCGGTTTTACCACAAATAACGGAACGGCGTGTATCGTTCGATCCCATTTAGCCGGCGCCCTGGCGCCGGCGAGCAAGCGACTTTGCACTACACTTTCAAGTACCGTTGCCGATCACTTGGGGTCACGATGTCCTTTCGCAGTCTTTGCGTCTATTGCGGTTCCAGTCCGGGCCGCTTACCGGCCTATACCGCCTCGGCCAACGCGCTGGCCGAGGCGATGGTGCGGCGGGGCGTTCGCTTGATTTACGGTGGCGCCGGCATCGGCATCATGGGAGCGGTGGCGGATCGGGTCCTGGCGCTGGGCGGCGAAGCGGTCGGCGTGATTCCCAAGGCACTGGCTCATAAGGAAGTCGCGCACGCCGGCTTGACTGAACTTTACGTGACCGCGTCGATGCATGAACGCAAGATGCGGATGGCGGAATTGGCCGACGGCTTCGTCGCGTTGCCGGGCGGTATCGGTACCTTGGAAGAATTGTTCGAAATCTGGACCTGGGCGCAATTGGGTTTTCACCGCAAACCTTGCGGTTTATTGAACGTCGCCGGTTATTACGACGGTCTGCTCGGGT
This sequence comes from Methylomonas stagni, assembly GCF_050154735.1. NCBI lineage: Bacteria > Pseudomonadati > Pseudomonadota > Gammaproteobacteria > Methylococcales > Methylococcaceae > Methylomonas > Methylomonas stagni. The sequence continues at coordinate 1,035,477 of NZ_CP189557.1, forward strand.
TTCTGGATCATGTTCGCGCCGAACAATTCGTCAAGCCCGAGCAACGCGAGTTGTTGATGGTCGCCGGCGATCCCGAAACGCTGTTGACGCGCTATGCCGCGTATCAAGCCCCACCGACCAAGCAGTGGCTGGCGAATGACGAGACCTGACGCGCTTATTGCCGGTGGGAGGACGTATGCGGATAAATAGGTTTTTAACGCCGGTCTTGAGCCTGATCGCCGTCGCGGCATCCGCCGCGCCGCCGGTTAAATGTCTGGTTGACGGTAAAATGTTGTATACCGACGACGCGGCGCGTTGCCGGAATGCCGACAAACTGCCGATAGCCGGGAATGTGATTATCGCGCCGAAAGCCAAGGCGGCTGCTCCGACATTACCGGGCTTGCCCGGTTTGGAGACACCCGGTATGTTGGATTCGATATTGGAACGCTTCGGTTTGACCCGGCAAGATGTTGCCGATGGCTGGAAAACCGTCATGGATGCCCGCGAGCGCGGAAGCTGGCAAGCACCAGCCGTTCCCGAGGAGGATCGTTAGTCCCGAGCGGAGCTCGGTTTCGCCGTCTTAATCGTTTCATAATCCCGCCTTAATTTTGCTTTAAGCCCCCGTCTTTAGAATTTTCCGCAACTGAATAATTATCCAAAGAGGGAGTGCAATGTTCAGATTAACAAGCTTAGCAATATTGGGTATCGCGTTTTCGTCGACCGTCAGCGCCGACGACGGTTGGGGTGAGCATCACCACCGCCATCACCACCATCATTATCAGCGCGACTATTTTCCGGCGTATCCGGTGGAACGAGTATATGTGCCGGCGCCTGTCGTGCAATACGTACCGGCGCCTCCGGTTTATTACGCTCCGCCACCTCCACCGGTGCGCTACGGATATTACGATCAGCGCTACCCATCCGGCTTGGTCGGCGGCATGGTCGGCAGTGCCTTGGGATACGGAATGGGCGGCGGAGATCCGCTGGCCGCCGGGATTGGCGCGGCGGCGGGTTCCTGGCTGGGCAATGGGATGAACAGATGATGACATTACGTTCGTTTTCGTGCTTGATCATCGTCGCGCTCGGCGCGTCCGGCTGCGCTACCCAAACCGGATGGACCCCAACCGTCGATACCTATAACGACCGGAACAGCTATCGTCTGAATCAAGACATGCAGGAATGCCGGCAACTTGCTGAACAAGCCTCTGGCGGTACCGCCAAGGAAGCCGCGATCGGCGCCGGCGTCGGTGGTTTAATCGGTGCCGCGGGCGGCGCGGCCTTGGGTGCGATTATCGGAAATCCGGGTACCGGAGCGGCGATAGGCGCGGCGGCGGGCGGTATCGGCGGCGGCGCCAAGCAAGGCATCCAATCCGAAGACCGCTTCAAAAATGCTTACAACAGTTGTTTGCGGCAGCGCGGACATACCGTTGTCAACTAAACTGATTGCCAGTTTGTGCGTTTTGTCTGGTTGGGAAGTCTTCAGCTACCGCGAATCGTCATAGCCCGAAATAGCATGTTCAAACATCGCGTAGCCGTCGTCGAAGCCCACGGCGACCGTTCGCGCGTGCTATCCCGCGCCGACATCGGTTTAAGGATTGGTCGCGCGGGATTTCACCGTGCGAATCTCGCTAGGTCTATATCGAAGCGGCTAACTCGGCCCGGCCTGATGTTGCGACGCTGCGTATTAGCCTTAACGGTACTGGCGTTCGCCGGTTGTTCGCTATTGCCCGATTTGGAAGAAAGCGATGATAGCGCGAACAGGCCGGCCGGTAGTGGTGCCCGCTACAACAGGCCCTATCGGGTTAAGGGTAAAACCTACGTACCGTTGCAAAGCGCGGTGGGTTATAAGGAACGGGGCAGGGCGTCCTGGTACGGCGCCGAATCCGGCCCGCGGACCGCGAGCGGGATACGCTTCGATCCGCGCGGCTTGACGGCCGCGCACAAGACCTTGCCGATACCCTGCAAGGTTAGAGTTACCAATCTACGTAACGGTCGCCAGGTTGACGTGGTGATCACCGATCGGGGGCCGTTTGCGGAAGATCGTTTGATCGATTTGTCCAAGGCGGCCGCCGAGCGAATCGGCATGCGCGGTACCGCTGAGGTCACTATCGAGTATTTGGGCGGATAGGCTCGGCGTTGGTGTATCGTTTTGGGCCCGCGCGCCGGCGGAAATAACCACGCCGCCAAGTTCCAGTACAAGACGGGCCAGCGCGCTACCGCATGTTCCGCAAAATCGTCCAGAGAAACGCTAGTCTTCCGAGACTTTGAAACGCTTCGATAGCGACTCGCAGTAATAAACGCCAACTCGGCACTCCTAGCTTCCGCTCAGTCGATCCGTAAGCTCGCGGCAGCGGCGGACCTTTAATAACCGGGGGAACGGCGCCGACGGTCGTGGCCGGCACAGAACCTTACCGACACCACAAGCAAATCCTACCCCGCTGTGAATTAGTTCATTGCGTCGGGCCGGCAAAACGTTCGAAATCTCCGGGCATTCAACGACTGTTACCGGAGAATTCGTTTGCCTACCCGTTTCTCTCGCACCACCCGCTCCCTGGCGCGCGATTCCGCGCGGCATGCCATTCTCGTCTGGTCGCTGGCAGGCGTTTTGCTGGTGGCTTGGCTGTTTTGGTTTTGCATGGCGCGGTTGACAATTTACGAGATCAGCTCGCAAGCCCGTCTTGAGGTCAATCGCTCGGTACATCCGATCGCTGCACCGGTCGCCGGCAAAATCGTCTCGATCGACTTTTCGTTAGGTCAGCAAGTCGAGGCCGGTCAGGTGTTGGCAACATTGGACACGGTCAGTGAAACCTTGCGTTTGCAAGAAGAACAGGCGAGATTGACGGCCTTGCCGCCGCAAATAGAGGCGTTGCATAAGCAAATCGCTGCATTGGAGCAGTCCAGGCTGGACGACCAGCAAGCGGCGTTGGCGGCTATCGACAGCGCTCGCTCCCGGCAGCGCGAGGCCAACGCGGCGGTGTCGTTCGCCAAGGATTACGAGCGGCGCTTGAGCGAGTTGAAGGGAGCCGGCAAGGGCGCTTTGATCGATACACTCCGAGCCGGCACCGAAGTGCAAAAACTCAGTTCCGCCCGCTCCGCGCTGTCCGCCGACATTCAGCGCTTGCAAATGGATGCACAAACCCATTCCCACCAAAAACTGGCCGAAATCGAAGAGTTAAAACAGGATGCCGCCAAATTGAGCGGCGAACAGGCAACCTGCCGCATCACGATAGACCGCTTACGCGAAGAGATCGAAAAACATCGGATCCGCGCGCCGGCCGCCGGGCAAATCGGCGATATCGCGCCGTTGCAGGTCGGCGGCTATGTGGCGATCGGCGACAAGCTGGGTTCGGTGGTACCGCACAGCGAATTGCGTATCGTCGCCGAATTCCCGCCGGCGGCGGTGATCGGGCGGATTAAACCCGGTCAAACCGCGACGATGCGGCTGGACGGATTCCCGTGGGCGCAATTCGGTACGTTGGCGGCGACAGTGAACACGGTCGGATCGGAGATTCGCGACAACCGGGTGCGGGTTGAATTCGCGCCGGAGCCGGCGGCGAACTCCGCTATCGTGTTGCAACACGGCTTGCCGGGCTCGGTCGAAGTCGTCATCGAACAACTCAGCCCGGCGCTACTGGTATTGCGCAAGGCTGGACAATTGTTTGACGACGGCATTCGCCAACCGCGTTCGTCCGCTGGTGCGCCCGAGTCATGAGTTGGTTCGGCGAGCGGTGTTGGCTGGTGCCAGAGGTGGTACAAACCTCGGCGATGGATTGCGGGCCGGCGGCGCTGAAATCTCTGCTCGAAGGGTTTCGAATTCCGGTCAGTTACGGGCGCTTGCGGGAAGCCTGCCAAACTAATGTGGACGGCACTTCGATCGACATGTTGGAACTGGTCGCCAATCGCTTGGGCCTGCAAGCCGAGCAAGTGATGGTGCCGGTCGATCATGTGTTTTTGTCCGAGGCCGCCGTCTTGCCGGCGATGGTCGTGGCGCACCGGGCCGACGGATCGACGCACTTTGTCGTCGTTTGGCGCCGGCACGGCGATTGGCTGCAAGTGATGGACCCGGCGGTGGGCCGGCGCTGGCTGCGTTGCAAGTCATTCGCCGAGGAGATATTGCAGCATAAACTGCCGGTTTCGGCGGACAACTGGCGGGCTTGGGCCGCCTCCGCGGAGTTTGTGAATCCACTCAGACAGCGCCTGGCCGCGCTTGGGGCCGGAAGGGCAGTGGTCGATGCGATCATAGACCAGGCGGAACAAGACCCCGATTGGTTAGGTTTCGCCAAATTGGACGCCGGTTTGCGGCTGGCGTCCACACTGCAATCCGTCGGCGGTATTGGTGCCGGCGCGGTGGCGGTTCGCTTGCTGCGGACCGTGCTCGGCGCGGTTTCCAGCCAGGATTTAACCCGTACCGTTCCGGCGGCGTATTGGTCGGTGGCGCCGTACGATGCCGGGACCGACGAAGCCCTATTGCTGCTGCACGGCGCGGTGTTGTTGCAAATCCGAGGTCGGCAACCCGCGTTGGAAGCCGATCCGCCGGTGCAAGATGCGCTGGAAGCCGAATTGACAACCGCGCTGAATCAGCGCCCCGTGAATCCGGAACGAACTGTTTTCGACTTGTTGAAAGCCGACGGCTTGCTGTCGCCGCTAGCCTTGCTGGGGGCCTTGAGCGTGGCGGTGGCCGCGGTACTGCTGGAGACCTTGTTGTTCCGGGGCGTGTTCGATATTGCCTGGGAACTGAAAGCCGCCGAACAACGTCTGGGGGCGTTATGTAGCTTATTGGTCTTTGTCACGTTGCTGTTGTCGATCGAAGTGCCGATTGCGATGGAAACGCTACGTTACGGCCGGCATCTGGAAATTCAACTGCGTATGGCATTGCTGCGTAAACTGCCGCGTTTACCCGATCGTTATTTTCAAAGTCGGCCGGTGTCCGACATGGCCGAACGCAGCCACGCCATTGCGCTAACCCGACAGATTCCGGGCTTGGCGATTCAATTCATGCAAACCCTGTGCGACTTATGCTTGACGTTGATCGGCATTCTATTGCTGGATCGCGCCGGATTCGCTTGGGCGGCGCTCGCCGCGGGGCTGGCGGTGGCAGTGCCTTTAATTGGTCAAGCCTGGTTGAACGAGCGCGATTTACGGGTGCGCAATCACACCGGCGCAATGATCGGCTTTTATCTCGACGCCTTGCTGGGCTTGGTGCCGATACGCACTCACCGAGCCGAACCGGCGGTGCGCCGCGAACATGAAGGACTGTTGGTGGATTGGGCGCTCGCCAGTCGCGGTTTAATTCGTTCGGCGTTGACGATAGAAGCGGTGCAGGGAGCGGCCAGTTTGAGCGCGATCGGTGTGATGCTGTGCCAACATTTTATTCGGACCGGCAGCGTCACCGGTTCTGACTTGTTATTGGTATATTGGGCTTTGAAATTGCCGGCGCTGGGTCAAAAATTGACGACGTTGGCGCATCAATATCCGGCCCAGCGCAATAGTCTGTTGCGTTTGCTGGAACCGTTAGCCACGCCGGAAGAAGCGGATGATACGGAAGTGTCTCCGTCGTTCGATACCCTCGACGCCGTGGTCGGCTCGCGGCCGCAGTCGGCGAGTGAGGTTATTGGCGGCAGCGGCAGCGACAGCGGCGGGGGCAGCCCCTTCGGCTCCGCTCAGGGCACGCGCTTCGACTCGGTCCTGGGTTGGCCCTTCGGCTTGGCGGACGGCGCGCTTTCGGGTAACGAATCGGGCATTTCGCTTGATGGACACTTCATTTACGGTGTCGGCCGGCCGGGCAAACGCCGATTTGGCAAGGCGCGGAGGAGTGCGGACGCATCCCGGCCTTCCTTCGCCAGACTTGGGGGCGAGCAGCCCGGAATCAACAAGCGGAGCCCCGACAAAATTCGGACGCATCGGCTAGGCGGCTTTACGCGGCCGCCCGCCATCCGCATCAACGAAGGCCACGTGGTCGCGGCCGGTCACGATATCTTGCTGAACGTCGATTTAAGCATCGCTCCCGGCGAGCATATCGCGATAGTCGGTCCTTCCGGCGCCGGTAAGTCCAGTTTGGTCGGTTTGTTGTTGGGCTGGCACCGATTGGCGGCCGGCAGGTTGTTGGTCGACGGCAAGCCGTTGAGCGGCAAGTATCTTGCCGCGTTGCGCCGGCAAACCGCCTGGCTGGACCCGGCCGTGCAGCTTTGGAACCGTTCGTTTTTGGAAAACCTGACTTTCGGTGTCCAGCATGGCGGATTCGGCCGGATAGGCGAGGCCATCGACGCGGCGACCTTGCGCCCGGTGTTGCAAAACTTGCCGGCCGGCTTGCAGGCTCACTTGGGCGAAAGCGGCGCCTTGTTGTCCGGCGGCGAAGGCCAGCGCGTCCGGCTGGCCAGGGCGTTGATGCAAACCGAGGTGCGGCTAGCCTTGCTGGACGAGCCGTTTCGCGGCATGGACCGCACTCAGCGCCGACAATTGCTGATGGAAGCCAGACAATGGTGGCGCGCCGCGACGCTGTTGTGCGTGACGCACGATGTCGAGGAAACCCTGAGTTTCGAGCGGGTGTTGGTCGTCGAAAACGGTGCCATCGTGGAGGACGCCGCGCCGCGGGTTCTGGCCGGTCGGGATAGCCGGTATCGCGAGATGTTGAACAGCGAACGCCGTTTGCACGACCGGCTTTGGCAAGGCAAGCATTGGCGACGTTTGGCACTTGCCGATGGTCGCTTGTCGTGCGATCGGGCCGGGAGCAGCGCGTGAATCCGGCCATTTTGGCCCTGAGCTGGCCGGCCGTACGCTTGGGCGAGGGTATTGAAGAACTGGCGCGCGGTGCCAAATTACTGGCCGCCGGCTCTCGGAATCCGGTCGCCGCTGCTTCACCTCCCGACGACCAGGCCGAGATTGGCTCTTGGATCGGTTGGGCTGGCGAACGCTTGGGTTTGGAAGCCGAGCCGATCGAAACTTTCGTCCCCCAGGTCGCTGACTGGTTGCGCGACATCGGGCCGGCGATCTTACAAATCGATACTGGCGGCGAAGCGCGCTTCCTGTTTTTATCAACCTCGCGCCTCGGTCGCCTGCAAGTGCTGGGGCCGGATTTACACTGGTCGATGTGCTCGGTTACCGGTTTGCGCAATGCGCTGTGCGCGGAGTTCGAAGCGCCGTTGCAAGCGGAAATCGAAGGCTTGCTGACCCTGGCCAAAGTGCCGAACCGGCGGCGGTCGGCGGTGACGGCGCTGCTGCTGGACCAACGCCTGGCAACCCAAAAGATTGAAAACTGCTGGTTGTTGCGTCAGCCGGCGACGGCCGGTCTGCGCAGCCAATTGGCCGAATCGGGTTTACCGAGACGGGCATTCGGCCTGCTGGTCGTGCTAGCCCTGGTCTATGCATTGGAAATTGCCGGTTGGCGCCTGATCGGCGAAGCGGCGTTGAACGGTCGGCTGGATTTCGGTTGGCTGTCGGCTTGGGGCTTGGCGGTGTTTTCGCTGATTCCGCTGCATTGGATCAGCGGCTGGCTCGACGCCGGTTTTGCATTGGATGTCGGAACCTTGCTGAAGCAACGCTTGCTGGCCGGTGCGTTGCGTTTGGATCTGGAGGCGGTTAAACAGCAGGGCAGCGGACAATTGTTAGGACGGGTCATGGAATCGCAGGCACTGGAGTCGCTGTCCTTGAACGGCGGTTTTTCGACGGTGATCGGCCTGGTCGAGTGGCTGTTCGCCGCATGGATCTTGAGCGCCGGCGTCGCAGGCTTCGGCCACTTGTTGATGCTGGCCGGCTGGACGGTTTTGGCCTTGTGGCTGACCGGACGCTATCTGCGCCGGCTGAAACACACCACCGTTCAGCGGATGACCATGACCGAGCAGTTGGTCGAGCGCATGGTCGGTCATCGTACCTGTCTGGCCCAGGAATCACCCGAACGCCGCGATGCCGACGATGACAGCCTGCTCAACGACTATTTGCTTAGCGCCAGCGAAACCGACGCCGCGCTAATACCGCTGATCGGCTCGCTGGCAAGGGGCTGGCTGGTGCTGGCCTTGCTGGGTCTGTCGCCGGCTTTCGTCAGCGGCGATACCGCATCGATCGGTTTGGCGATCAGTTTGGGCGGCATTTTATTGGCCGGCCGGGCTTTCTCGAACGTCGCAACCGGCTTGGCGGTGCTTGCCAGGGCCTTTATTGCCTGGCAACAGGTGGCGGTTTTGTTTCATGCTGCCTATCGAGAGCCGCCCTGCCAGCCGTTTTTATCGGCCGCCGATTTGCGCGGCGCAGTCGGTGCCTCCGGGTCCGGCAAACTGGTGGATGCCAGCGATTTGAGCTACCGGTATCGGGCGGGCGGCGAGCCGGTCTTGCGCGGTGTCAATCTGACGATTCGGCGCGGCGAACGTTGCTTGCTCGAAGGTGCGTCCGGCGGTGGAAAATCGACCTTGGCGGCCTTGCTGGTCGGATTACGCCAACCGGAGTCAGGTTTGTTGCTGCTGAACGGCTTGGACCGATACACCTTGGGGGATAACTGGCACAAGCTGGCTGGCGAGGCGCCGCAATTTCACGAGAACCACATCCTGACCGGCACGCTGGCTTTCAACCTACTGATGGGCCGCCATTGGCCCGCCGACAAGCCGGATCTTCTGGAGGCCGAGGAATTGTGTGTCGCGTTGGGGCTGGAACCCTTGTTACAGCGCATGCCGTCCGGTATTCATCAGCGGGTCGGCGAAACCGGTTGGCAACTTTCCCACGGCGAACGGAGCCGGATTTTCCTGGCGCGCGCGTTGCTGCGGAACACCGCGTTGACAGTATTGGACGAGAGTTTCGCGGCACTCGATCCGGAGACGATGGAACAATGCTTGAGTTGCGCGCTCGCCAGAGCCGACACCTTGTTGGTCATCGCTCATCCTTGAGCGCGGCGAACGCGTGTTTGTCCCCGGCAACGCCAACCTACCTCTTGAAAACCGCCATCGGTTCCGACGCAAACCAGGCCATCGATTCCGATAAGATCGCGCCAATGTTGGCAACCGTTCATCGAAGTGGTGAAATGCCGGAATCGACCCGTTGCTGCCGATGACATATCACAAGTGAACGGCAGCAATTTGGCCTAAGAAGCCACCAGTTATCACGCTTTCAATGATATGCATAAAGAAAAAAGCCCAACATCTTATAAGATTATACTGGCTGTGAAGCAACTTTCGTGTTAGAAATACAGTAACAATATAATTGTCGTTAAACTTTTTTGCGCCCATTCGCTAGTTAATCTTTATCATCGGGTCGCAGGAGAAATAAGATGATCAAACATTGTTATTTGTGATCTTTTTTAGCTTTTGGAGAATTACTCAATGAAACTTCATAATTTTATTATTATATTATCTGGACTTCTTTTTAGTTCTATAACGTTCTCTCAAACTATCCAAACATCTAGTAGATTTGTAAGTGGCCCAGCATACAATGGGTTAACTACAATATTCACTTACACAGTAGATACCAAGGGGATTGATGTAAATAGTCTTCACATTTCTGGAGGGGTTGGTCAACTTGCCACCATTAGTGGCATACCAGATGGCTGGGGATTTACTTCTGGCATTGATGGGATGGGTGGTGGTAAGTATGATTGGGTAGTTAAAGACAGCACAATCGCCAAAGTTAGCGGAATATTAATTTTCTCATTTGAGGTGCCAGGTGCGATGAAGGCGGGATTAGGAGAGGCAAAGTATGATTTAAAGGATGGCTCTTTACACTCGTTTGATCTCCCTGTTGTTCCATATGATGGTGGTAATATTTTTGTTGGATGAGCTCTTGTTCCAGTTCCAGTTCCTGCTGCAATTTGGTTATTTGGCTCTAGTCTATTAGCTCTTCTTGGAATAAGAAAAAGGGTAGCTTCATAGCCTAACTAAAACGATCAACTAGAACACGGCCATTTAGTGCTTTGTTTATTTCATGCTTTCGCAGGCCGTGTCCAGTTAGCTTTAAGTTGAATGGCTGATCAGGGACTTTCAACTGCCATTGACGTGAAAAGCACGATAGTCGTCAATTGGCCGATCTCCGGCGTTCAAAATACGGCAGACTGTATCGGAATCAGTGGCGGTGGCTGGCTAGGTTGGCCGGGCAAGCGTTGCCCGGCTGGTATTAACGCGTGTTTTTCCGCATGGCGGAAAGCGCGGGAATCGCTGATTGCGACTTTAACGCGGGTTCGCGCCGCTATGAATGATGGTGCCGACGTGCTCGCCGCGCAAAGCGGCGGTCAGTCGGCCCGGCACCAGGCCATTCACGATCTGAATGTGTTCCAGGTGACGCGCGGTCGCCATCACTTCGAGCAGGGCGGGATCGAAGGGCAGAGGACCCGCCTGCTTGGCCAATTCGGCGGCGCTGGTTTCGCGGATCCATTGCGCTTGCTCGCCGTCGGCCTTGGGGTCGGCAGTGTAGACGCCATCCACGTCCTCGACGATGGTCAAGCCGGCCGCGCCAAGCGCGTCGGCCAGCAGGAAGGCGCCGGTATCCGCCCTATGATACGGTAGCCGCGAGGTTGGAAACTCATGGTGGTGGTAGGGCGGAAAGGCGCTGCCGACCACCGCGCGGGCGGCGGCGAGGTGGATGGCCAACTGACTGGCGATGGTCGGATGTTCGACGTAAGACACGCCTTCCGGTGCCAATAACGAAGCCAGAATGTGGCCGTTCTGGCCCGCTTCGCTGGCGGCGAGCGGCGCGAGCGAACCGACCGGCAAACCGAGATCGAGTCCGACGCCGTATAGGTGGCGAGCGCGGATTCCGGCTCCGGTCAGGATCAGCAGGCGGTGTTCCGGCAGGATTTTACGCAATTCGTCGACGATGGGCAGGATGGCGTCGGCGCCGCGATCCATGATGGAACGGCCGCCGATCTTGACGACTTGCAGCCAAGGCAGTAATCGGATAGGGCGCCTGCCGGCGACCGGACGGGTAAGATCGCCGTCCAGCAAGGTCTGGCGGGCCAGCGGCGAAGCAACGTGTTTGATGGTATTAGTATGTTCAGCCATTGTCGTATTCTCAGCTCGCGGTAATGATGGTGCCGACGTGCTCGCCGGCGAGCGCGCGGGATAGGTTGCCGGGGACCAGTCCGTTGATCACCTGGATTTCGCGAATGTGGCGCGCGGTTTTCAACAGGTCGAGCACCGGGAATTCGAGGATGGAGTCGTGCAAGCCCTTGGCCTTCATCTCGTCCACCGAAATCTTCGGGATGAACGTGGCGTCCTTGGAGGTCTTGGGATTTGCGGTGTAGAGACCGTTTTCGTCCTTGACGTAAATCATGGCTTTGCAACCGAATTGCTCGGCGAGCAGGAAGCAGCCGGCGTCGGTACGGTAGGGCGGAATCACGCCTTCGGGGGCTGGGCGCATCCACAAGTTGTAGGGCGGCATGCCGCTGAACACGACGGCATTGACCTCGGCCAAGTACAGCGGCACCGCCGACAGGCCGGCGCCGTCAACCGCTGAAATACCGTATTTCGCCAGCAGTTGTCCCAGCATCACCGCATTTTGGTCGGCAACCGAGGCGCCGAGTTGCGAAAGTACGCCGGCCGGCAGGCCGACGCCGGCCGCGATCGAATACAGATGGCGGGCGCGGGTGCCCGCGCCGGTGCCGATCAGCATCTTGTGGTGTTTGCGGGCGGCGACGATTTCGTCCACCAATGGATAAACGGCGGCGCGGCCGCGATCGATCACGCTTTGGCCGCCGATTTTGATGACGGTGGCATCCGGCAGGATGCGAAAATCCGGGGCGGCCTCGGCCGCCGCCAACAGTTGCGGATCGGAGAGAGATCGCTGCATCAGCAGCTCTTCTAGCTCGGCTGTGGAATGAGTCATGTGGTTGTCCTATTCGGTTGGATGGCACCGGTTTTGGGGTGTTGTCGCGAGTTACCGTTATTATTCCGGAAACGAGAATATCGCCATGTTTGAGTATGGCGAAGGGTTTAGTCGTGGTTCGATATCGATCCCAGGGCTAAGCCTACGGCGAGTGCAAGCCTCGAAACTGCTTGGGTTCGCAGCATATCGCAAAGCAAACGCCGAAACAACGGCGTCGGGCGATTGGATGTTCAATTGTTGGCCCGGTGGCGTTTGTATCCGGTGAGACGACGTCCGCCGAGTTTATGAAACGGAAAATTGGCGTTACCCAATCGCGGTTTTCGAGCACAATCTTACGGCCGGTCAAGCCGCGAGGGTAGGCCTGGATGAAGATCGGTGTCAGATTACCATTGCGATAGGCGCACGTTAAAACGATGGCCCTTGATCTTGCCTTTGCGTAAACAGGCCAATGCCAGGTCGGCACGGTCGCGTTTGATCGCGACGTAAGCCTGCTTATCGAACACGTCGATTTTGCCGACTTCGCGGCCGGCTATGCCGCCGGCGCCGGTTAGGGCGCCCAGAATGTCGCCGGGCCGCATCTTGTCCTTGCGGCCGCCGTCTATCCACAAAGTCACCATCGGCGGCTCGTAGCGTTCCTCGCGGTCGAGTCGGAACGGCGCGACTTCGTCCCACCGCGCGCCGACATTCATATAGTCTTCGATGGCCTTGACCCGGTTTAACTCGGCATCGCCGACCAGACTCAACGCCAGCCCCTTGGCGCCGGCCCGGCCGGTGCGACCGATGCGATGCACGTAGACTTCCGGATCGAACGGCAGCTCGTAATTAATCACCGCTTGCATGTCTTTAATATCCAAGCCCCTGGCCGCCACGTCTGTGGCGACCAAGATCGAGCAACTTTTGTTGGCGAAGCGCACCAATACCTGATCTCTATCCTTTTGCTCCAGGTCGCCGTGTAGGGCTTGTACCGAAAAACCGCAGTGAGCCAAGGTGTCGGCTACGTCCTGGCACTCGCGTTTGGTGTTGCAAAACACCACCGTCGATTCGGGGCGATGATAGGCCAGCATATAACCCAAGGCATTTAGCCGATTGTTCTTGTCGATCCGGTGAAAACGCTGTTCGATGTCGTTGTCACGGTGGCTGGCTTCGACACTGACGGACACCGGTCTGAACTGAAATCGTTGGCTCAAGGCTCGCACGGCCTCTGAATACGTTGCCGAAAACAACAGGGTTTGGCGGTGGCTAGGCGCGTGGGAAATCACATCGGTGATGATATCGGCGAAACCCATGTCCAGCATGCGGTCGGCTTCGTCCAGCACCAACACTTTCAGGTGCTCCAGCCGTAAGCTGTGTTTTTGCAGATGCTCCCATAAGCGGCCCGGCGTGCCGACCACCACATGCGCGCCGTGTTCCAGCGAGGCACGTTGTGTCGTAAACGGCGCTCCGCCACACAATACGAGTACCTTGATGTTTTGGGTAAGGCGGGCCAGCTGGCGGATTTCCTTACAAACTTGATCGGCTAGCTCGCGCGTAGGGCAAATCACCATTGCCTGGACTTTAAAACTGTTCGAATCCAGTCGCGATAACAAGCCAATGCCGAACGCGGCGGTCTTGCCGCTACCTGTTTTTGCCTGGGCGATGACGTCCTTGTTTTCAAGTATATGCGGTAGAGTTTCGGCCTGGATGGCTGTCATGCGGGTATAACCCAGGGATTCGATGTTTTCCAGCAGAGCCGGCTTTAACGACAGGGAACAAAATTCAGGTGTATTCACAATGGGTCGATTATTGGGGCAGAGCGGCGCGTTTATCGCGATGGTCGCTCATGATAACTGTCCGCCCGATTAGGCGTTAGTTTTTTGGGTGGGGGCTCTGAGCGTGGATGCGAAGCCTTTCAAGAAACCGGTATCGATATTGATGTCTTTACGGTGATTTGCCCTTGGGATTGGTCGCAAATCACCGATTCTGCCTACTATCCGGAATAATCGTCACCTGTCACGATAAACCAGCCAAACTTCAATGCTGTCCGGCCAGCGCAGCCATAGGAACGCCCGCACGGGAAAGCGCCTCGAACATGTCCGCTACGCCAATTACCAGATAGCCGGATCTACAACACCGCAGGGCTTCACGCGTTCCGCGTTTCAACAAGGCTCGAACCTCGATAAGGCAGAAGCGCGTCGTGACGTGTAGCTACATTGGGAGACTGTCCGGACGCGAAGCACCGGAGCCGGAAGGCAGTCGGATCACCGCTGATGGTTTTTGATTTTGCGAAAACCTGGCATGAATGGGCGCCTGACGAGGCCGTGTTGTTCTTTAACGAGGTGCAGAACGTGTACGAAACACCGGAAGCGATGGTCAGGCGTCGGGTGGCCATTTTTCGATCAGCCAGATCATCGTGACGGTGACGACCTGGCCAAGTTTGACTACACAACCCCAAGCTTGCGAACGTCCCCGAGTCCGCGCCGGCGTTTGCCGACCTGGCAAAGCCGGTCACGTTCCCGCGTTTGTCCAGTTGTGTCGTCGATCGCCGCCGGCCGGAAGGCTGTCTGTGTTATACGCAACAAGCCACGCCTTACTTTGTCAGCCCCGATCAATGCCGCGCTTATATCAAATACGGTCGGTTCGATCCTTACCGCGATACGCCGGCCAGCGTTGCCCAGGCTGCCAGCGGCCGCGAAACCCGAGCCGAACCAGCGGCCTCGCGGCCGCCCGCCTCCTAAGACCGAGACTTCGCATAATGTATATTATGTAAAATAACAACGGTCGGAATGATTCCTGCTAATGATTCTATTTTTCAGAAATGGAGTCGAAAAAATGTCAAACCGTAGCCGCGGCCGGCCAAGCAAGGCCCGGTTTTATCACGTTCGCTGGAATAAAGTCGGACTAAATCAAGAGCGAGCCGCCGAGGTGCTGGGCGTCGACGTGGACACCATCGAACGATGGGACCAGGAAGGAAACGAGCTGGCCGAGCGTCATCTGTTGTTATGGGATCAAAAACACGTTGGTGTTGAAGGATGGGAAGGATTCATCTTTACACGCGGCAAACTCAAATATAAGTCACACCGATGGACGCCAAGATCCTTACTGTTATGGCGTGACCAGGCCGAACAGATAGAACGACTTGAAACCGAAATCAAACGGCTGAAAACGCTATCCGGAATGGCCGAAACCTTAACCGCAAAATTCAAACACCGCCGGCGCTAGCCGGCCTACTTTCTGAACTCGACTATGGTTTATCGCTATATTTTGTAGTGCAAATCTTGTTCGCGTCACAAGTCACTGTCTTATGAACAATAAGCGGCCTTTTCTCACGCGCCTTTTCCACTGGGGCCGCTACCGATGGAATTAACGACGCAATCGCAGGGCTAATTTGAGGTGCCATTAAAACCGGCGCAGACGGTGGCCTTATTGACGCAAAGTCCGGGCTTGGCCGTTCGATTAACTTAGAACTTGAGCCATTACCTACCAATGTCATCGTGTTATTAGAATGAGTTACGTTAAAATATTTTAATGCACTCATTCCTATAAGCACTTCATTTATATGAGGGTTCGTGCTTGCCTGAACATCGTGCAACACAGCGTTACCGATTTTAAGAGTATGAACAGTCGCTGAGTTTTGCACCACCTGCCCTCCAGCGGTATTGGCTACCACAGGAGAGCCAATCGGCACGCCTGCATTAATCGCGAGGTTTACCGGCAATGTTACAGCAGTTGCACCAGTATCAATCATAAACGGCATAGAAACGCCATTAATTTCAACAGTTCCTCGATAATGGCCTTGAACATCTGCCTTAATCTCTATACCCCCTTCAATTAATTTCGTCGGAGTAAACGGCAAAGCACCTTGAGATGGAGCTTGAAAAGGAAACTTGGCGTTATAACGATCTTGTATTTTTCCCGTTATAAAAAAGAACACGTAAAAGGAAAGAAGAATACAGATTACACTCCATAAAGTTTTGAAGAAGCCGTTGTTAGAAGGAAGCGTCGCGTTCGCTCTATTAATCTTTCTTGCATATTGATCAAAATTCGACGCACGCGCGTTCTCCCTGTGTCGTTCCCAATAATAATCACGGTCTTGAATACCCATAGTTGCTCCTTTTATCTAACGGCCGTAATTATGCCATTGCAAGGAGGCAATTTTTTGCAATAAAACGCACGAAACAACTTCAATTAATGAGAGCTAGATTACATATTTCCTTCAACAGAAAAGCTCTAGTATGCGAAAACCTCGGCTTCGCCGGCTAGCGCCGTTGGTGTTGTCAGTCTTGTTTGTAGGTGTGTCGCTTCGCTCCCTATTGATGGCGGTCGCCTAATATCAAAAAATCGCTTCGCGAACCGTTCCGCTATCGCTTCACTTTTTTTGATCGGCTCCCTATCCGACTTGAAAGGCGCCTCGGGGCGCTGCTATTAGAACGACATCACGACTTGAATACAACGAGGACCGCAAAGCAATGGCGTAGCCGTTTCGCCTTCCGGCTCACGTGTTGCGCGGCGGTTATGGTCTCCCGCTGTGTTGTGTCGCTGTGAGCGCCGCTTATTTTCCGGGTTAACGGTAGAGAATGCTCAAGGCGATTCTATGCGGTTCGGTGACGATCCTGGCACATGGAGCCGGTGCGGCCAGGTTGGTTTGTTAGGTGGCGTGATGGGTGGAGCTGGAACGGCGATCCGCGCGGGCGACTGCTGGCTATCGCTAGCAGTCTGCGAGAAGCGATTTTTGGTAACGTTACGAATTTAGGCGGCGATTTCGACGTAGTCGGCTATCGACGTTGCTTTCGGGATTGTTTCGCCCTGGGCGGCCATTCCTTCCAGGTGGAACTCAATTGCGTCAATTAGATTCGATCTTACTTCGTCTTGCGTCTCGCCAGTCGCAATACAGCCGGCAATATCCGGGCTGTAGGCCGAAAACCCGGTATCTGTCGGCTCAATGATGATGAGGTATTTCATTTCAGACCTGCCTGCTTAAAGATGCTGTTTAAAGTGCCTGGCGCCACGTCATCGCTTGGCTTTCCGGATACAGTCACAACGCCGGGCTTTTCCGGGTGAACGAATTGCCGATGACTGCCTTTAGTGCGATCAAGGCGCCAACCATCGTCATGCAATCGTTTAAGTATATCGCTTATTTTCATGGATCAATATTATACAACTTACAGTAACGTTACCGTAAAGGCTTGACCTTAAAGGCGCTTGCGAGTTGCCGCTCAAGGGATTCGACGCGGTTACGCGCGTCATTGCGCTCGTTCTTGAACTTGGTCACAAGGCCTTTTTGAGCGGCCACGGCTTGGTTCTTTTGCTTTATGACAGCTTCAAGATCGCGATTATAGTCAATGTCCCTTTGATAATACCTGTCCCGCCAGTCCGTGACCTGCGATTGCAGCTTGGCACACTCAGTCTCGAGAAGGCGACAGCGAGCCATCAAGGCTCCCTTTTCCGCATGCGCGTTAATCTCTGTATCCGTAACGTTACCGTTTTTATTTTCGGTAACGTTACGGGATTTTAGGCGCTCCCGGTAGGCCCGTTGCTTTTCAGCCGGCGTCATCGCTTTGCCGGTGGACGGACGGCCCCTGCCCCGTTTTTGCGGCGCGAACAGGTCAACGGTTTGGGTATCGGCTTGGTCGATCATGGCTTTGAATCCAGCGGGTTACGTTGGATATATGGCAACGCGTTACTATATATAAGTCAAGCATTATCGGTAACGTTACCTTATTTATTTTCGGTAACGCATTACACGTTTTTAATCCGCCTAAGCATTCGGTCGAATACTCGTTTTCGGCAGGCGCCGTCATAGTAAACGCGCCGCCCCGTTACCGGACGTCCGCAGGAACAACCGCACAGGGTAACACCGGGCGCTCGGTTGCGTACCGCTTGCGCCAGGGCATAGGCCATACCGTAAGGCACGCCGTTGCCGATGGCCCGCGCGAGTGCGCCACGGGTAAACGCCGGTATGTCGAAATCGGGCGGCAAGCCTTGAAGGACGGCCATTTCAGCTAAGGGCCGGTCGTCGTTGGCTAAGACGGTGGCGTTATTCGCCGGCGTTTTTCTGCGATCGATGCGTAACGGGGCGCCGTCCAATGAGCCGAACTGCACATGACGCAAACGGCGTTGGTCGTGTCCGAATTCGGCAGCGTTCAGATCGAGACGTTGCCAACTATAGCCTTCGATGCGAATATCCGGCACGCCGGGGACGTTTTCGGCAAGCCACCATTGCGGCTTGGCTTCGTGGACCACGCGGACGAACTCCCGGAGCATTTCCCCGCCCTCCCCGGTCTGTGCCGAACGGCGGGCCTTGCTGAAATCCTGACAAGGCGGACCGCCGATAATCCCTTCGAAGCGGCCGGCCGGCACGCGAAAGCGGCGAATGTCGCCGCCGAAGATCAGGTCGGGGCCGCGCACTACGCAGAAGCCGGCATCTTCGAAGCCGCGATCCAATAAACCGATCCCCGGAAACAACGAGAGTACCAGCACGTTACCCCGCCGGCGTCTTTTGAGTCCGGAGCGTAACGGTTGGCGTTACTGCGCCTGGACTTGAGCTACCTGGTCGGTAACGGTTCACGGTTGTTAGCCCACAACCGGCAACCGGCGAATGACGAATCGGATCATATAGGCCGATCCCATTGCAGCGGCGGCTTGCGGGACATGGAAGAAGTCGGCATAGAACCCCAGAGCGCCGGAGAAGGCGCCATTGATCGTGGTAATGGCCGACGCAACGCCGGAGGCATCCAACGTGGACGTAATAACATCGATAACACCATTGACAATTTTGAGAAACACCAGTTGCAGGTAATACAGAATGCCGTCAGCTAAGCCGGCGACCACACCGGCGCCATAGGCGGCGCAGTACATCAGCCACTTGGTTAAGTAGCTGAAAAAGCTGGTGAGTATCGCGCCCATTTACGCCCCCAATATGATCGTGAAAACGCCGAGCGCGATCATAATCGACATGATGATGCCCACTTGAACGCGGACGCTTTCCATGAGATCACAGTGTTCGGTCGAACTGTGCGAACCATAACCGACCGCGCTAAGGTCCATCGTGATGGCGGGACACGTGCCGGAGGCGGTGGGCGCTAGCGAGTATTTCGTCCTAAGCGTTGCCATGCGCTCGGAAACGCTGCATGTACCTGCGGCACAGTTAAACGATTGGTTACAGTTGCCGCCGCAAAGCGCAGTTTTCACTTTGTTACGGCCATCGGTAAATCCGTCACCGGGATCGGTGCCGGCGAAGGTGCCATAGTCCGGCTTTTGTTGCGTAGTGGTAGTGCCGTAGCTGGTGGTTGTGGTTTCCGTCGTCGTCACGCCGGTTGCGTTGTTGGTCGTCGTCCGAGTTTGCTTATCGGACGTTTCCCACTCTAGGGCTTGGTCGCCGACCGTCGTCCCGGTAACTTTCGGCGTTGCGGTGGTCTGAACCTTGGTTGTTCGCGTAGAGGTTGTACCATCGGCGTTCGGGATTATTTCGGTCGCTATCGTTTCCTCCCCAGCAACGACAGGGCTGGCGGTGATGGTGGTCGGCTGAACAGGAGTCAAAAGGCCGAGGCCGCCAAAGTCGATATTCGCTGTTTTCGCGTCTGCAATAACGTCTTTCGCTATGTCAGCAGTCGGGACCGAAGAGTTCTGTATTGCCGTGCCGAGATCGGCCTCGGTCGGAGTAACAGTAGTCGTAGAACCGGACACTGGCGAAAAATTAACGGTAAATTCGCCGGTATTGGTGCTACCAAGCATCAGTTTGACATGATACGAGCCTTGAGACACCACATTACCAGAAACGGTGTCGGAATAACCCGGATGGCACGACTGCAACCAAGAGAGATAAGCGGAACCGACCGACGCAGTAGTGCCGGGACCGAAGGAATGCGTCGGACAGCTGAATATACCGAACGGGGCCTGTGAATACGTGTAATTATCTGCTTGAACCGTCCGAGTGCCGTCCGAATTAAGACCGACGTCGTTATGCAACAGCTCATAAAGCGCAAGTCCAGCCAACCCTATCGGCGTCGCGCGAGCCAAGAGCTTGCCGGCGGCTTGGGCAGCGGTCGCGCGAGGGATGGCGGCCGACCAGTTCGCGGGGAGCGGAATCTTCTTACCTTGATTCGTCAACAACGAACCATCCACGCTACGAGACAAAATTGCATCACCCGCCGAACCTGCAGAAGCGATCGCAGAATTCAACCAAGCCAAGTCGGTAGGCGTCATGCCACCTGGCACTACCGATGCGCCTGCACTCGCATTCGATGCCATTACCAAACCGAACAGTATTAGGCCAAATGGCCTATACCGGGCCATCATGACTTAAACCCCGATACTGCGGCGGTCGGTATTTGCCCAGTATTGTCGTTGGGCAACGGCCCGGTGTTCATCGACACGGTTTCGCCATCGTATTCGCAGACGAGATAGTCCCATTCGTCGCGGCACTGTTCCATAGGCAGCCGCCTAGCCCGCCCGGTTTTGTCGGCCATAAAGGCCCAGCGCTGGCCGTTAATGGTCAGATCGCCGACCAGCCGCCATTTCAACGAATCGTTTTTCTTGGCCGGCGCGGCGGCGACCGCTGGCGAGCTTGCCGATGGCACAGGGTTGGCTGATTGCGTTAGGTTGCCCGTCGGATCGGTGGCCGCGTCACCATTCAATTGTTGAGCCGCCGTCTGTTGGTATTTCGGCGCGATGACCGTCACCGAACGATAAATGCCCCAGCCACCGATGAGAATGGCCGACACCACCGCAGCCGCCCAGCCTTTGGCTTCCCAGCTTTGCCAAATGGTGGCGGTGCCGGTTTGTTCAATGACGTCGCCGGTGATGGCGGCCTCGGCTTGGGTGTGGGACTTATACAGCTTGAATACCGCCGAATCGAGCTTGAAGCGTTCGGTTTTGGTGGACTTGACCCGGATAAGTTCGGGATTCACGCCTTCAACGGCCCCGGTGTAGAAATAGCGCACGCGTAAGTCTTTTTGGCCGAGGTCAAGCGGCTCGTGACAAAGACAGGTTTGTTTGATCAGTTGGCGAATGCCTTTGGCAATGTCGGTGCCGGCATCTTGCGTGACCAAATAGATGTCGATGGTTTGGCCGTCCGGGGCTTTGTAGTGGCGGTGTTCCTTGAAGAAGTGCATGATCCGCAGGTGAATCTTATTAACGGCGGTGCCGCCTGGAATTTCTTTCCACACTTCATCGATAACGTACAGGGCGCCAGCGGCAAAGGCTTTGCTAGGGTCTTTGATGTCGTCCCAGCTAAACGGCTTGAGCTTGGGCGATTCAATCAGCATCGGGATATTAGTCACGACTTCCCTGCCCCGCTTAATCTGGTCGGCGATCAGTTTGGCGGCCATGTAGCTTTTACCGCCGCCGGTGTTGCCGGTGATTGCATAAACGCTCATGGCTAGCGGTGCGGTTTGAAGGCGGCGTAGGCCACGACGATGCCGGCCGCGAAAAAGGTCCAGTAATAGAGTTCGAGCATGACGAGTGCCTCAGGAATACGAGGGGTTGGAAACGAGTAGCCCTATCGGAATGGGGGGCGGCGCCTCCCCCAATGCCCCGATTAACGGAAGCCCAGTTTGCGGGCGATCATGTTGCCGCCCTTCAGGAACAGGCCGGTGGTTATCATCCCGGCGTAGACCACGGACAGTGCGGTCACGAAGTCCGAGAAGGACACGACCGCCGTCAGCGAGTCAAAGGTACTGGTTGCACCGGCGAAACCGGAAACGATCATCAAGGCCACACCCAGGGCGGCCGCGTGTTTTTGTCCTACTTTCATAAATCACCTATTAAGGAAAAAGGCTTGAATACAACTGGCGGCAACACCAGACGAACAGGAGCGGGCCGCCAATTACGGTTAGTCCGGCTGAAAAATATTCCAACGCTAACGCCGGATCGATTAGCGTCGGATCAAAGGGCGCAGCTTGCTGCACCGTTGATAGGTTGCCCAGGCAGGCGCCCGAGCTGGTAAAGGGTTGATCGCAGGCGATCAGATAACTGGCCATACTTCAGTACCAATCCGCATGCCAGGGATTGCCGTCGTCCGAGGCGTCGTCATCGTCCACGTTTTCGTCCGTTTCATGCTCGCAGGCGTAACAGTGAAAAGCGTATTGCGTGCCGCCGCGATAGCGATCGGCAGTAAAGGCGAAGTCGTCCGAGCCACACTCGGGACAATGGTCGGGGCGCTCGATCATGGCGTTTCTCCCTTGGGTTGACGGTGTAATGGACCGGATCGGGGCGAAGCGTGTAACTGCTGCCCTGGTCGGTCGGCTGAAAGACGGCGGCGGACATGGTTTAGGCGGCGTTCTTATCGCCGCGCGGCGCTTCGGTAATCACTTCCGGTTTGGTGCCGCGCGGGATGAAGAGGATGGTGTTGTCGCCGCTGGACATGATGCCGAGCGCGAAGCGGATGGTTTTGCCCTGCAAGGGCTTGAAGGTTTCGAGATCGTTGCAGGTCAAATCGTGCATTTCCAGACGACTTTCACCGGATTCCATGGGCATATGACCCATGATCTGGATCTTGTGTTTGCCCTGGGTTACAAGGCCGGTGGCCTGGTCTACCCGGCTGTTAGCCTGATAGGTATTGATAAGCTTGCCTTGCATGGTAATCATGGACATATAAACCCCCTCGGGTCGTGGTTGGGTAGTGGTTGAGCCATCACGCGGCTAGGGGCCGCGTACAGTTATTGACAGGACTCCAAGGGATGGCGGGCGCCCGCGCGGCTTCGCCGCCGCGGACTTGGCCCGCCACCTCGGAAAGTGCCGATTTGCTGGATTGAAGGGTCCAGCATTTCGTTTTGGTGATCGCCATCGCCGCCAGCGTGCATACGCCGTAGATGACGGTTTGTATCTCGGCATAGCGGTTGGCTTTCAGTTCGCCAGTGGCAGTGCCGACCTCTTCGAACTTGAGTAGCTGGACCGCCATATCGACCCGCTTAATCTGGAGGTCGCCGCCGGTCATGATCTGTAGGTAATCGGCCCAACGGGATTGATCGGCGGCTTGGCGAGCTTGCTCCAAGATGGGGTCGGCTTGGCCTTCGCCGAGCTTGCGCAGTTGCCGCCAGACCGTGACCGGTGCCCCGCCGATCTGCTGAAACTGGCGAATACCCCACAACGAGGCCCAGGCTTTGACGCGTTTGCCGTAGTGGCGGCTGTCGTCGTTTTGGTCGTGTTCCGGGTCGTCGATGCTGAAACCCAGGTTTTTGCTGATGTACTTGGCGATATAGCCGGTGGCGCTACCAATGTCGGTATCGATAGCCTTGAAGTTGCAGCGAAACTCAGCGGCGCCGGGTTCATCGCCGTCTTGCTCCAGGGCATAATGCCGGATGATGTCGCGGAGTGCTTCGACGTGTTCGGGTGCCACGAATAGCAGCATGTGCCAATGCGGGCAGCCGTCGTGATGCGGCTCGGCCACGCGGAAGCCGAAGACTTTGATCCCGTCGCGGGCCAGCTTGGCTCGGACTTTGGCCCACAGGTCGACCAGATATTCCTGGGCAACGCGTGGCGTGTAGGCCGGGTTATAACGGGTGTTGAGTTGGCCGTTGCTGTAGCGATGGTAGGCGGACGGGCACGTCAGCGTGACGAATTCGCCGACCCAGCCAAGGGCTTGGGCAAAGATTTCGAAGCCGGCCATGCGAATCATTAACTCGGCGCGGCGGTTGTTGGGATTCGCCAGAGATCGGGCGATCAGGGTTTCCATGTCGATGACGTCGCCAACGTGGCTAACCATGCTCATCTGTTGCATGAAGGTCAGCGCTTGCAGATAGGCCCGCTGGGCTTTGCGTTGACTGCGGTCGCTGACGTAGATTTGCCGGCCCTTGCGAACATGGCCCTTGTCGATCTGTTGCTTTTCCTCGGCACGGTTTTGCAGGCGCTTTAGCATCCGGCGCCACCAGATCGGGCATAGCAGCCGCAGCTTGAGTCCCTGTTCGGTTTTGGCCTTGGGTAGTGGAACGCCGTACCATTGCATTAACAAACGCACTTTCGCCAAGTCGTCGATCAGCGGCGTTAAGTGAGCGATACAGTCGCGGGGATCAAGCGTAACCATGTTTCGAACCTTCAAAAGGTGCCCGCCAATCGTAGGCGGGCAAGAACAGGAGGGAGGTCGTAATTCGTGGGCGGATTTTGTCGGCGTCGAAAATGAAGAAGGTATCGACGGCATAGCAACGGCAGAGGCAAACGGCCCGGCGCACATGGCGGCCGGGACTGCCGACCGGATGGCCGGCGCCTTTGCAGTGATAATCGGATTGAACAACCAACGCGCGGCAGCGCACGCAGCTGGTGAGGTTGACCGGTAACGGGCTGTTGATCGTCCAAGTAGGAATCATCCTTTCACCCCCATGGCGTGTAGTGTCGAAGTCAGCTTGTGTTCGATGCCGGTCAACATGATTTGAATGGCTCGCTCGCCGGCATTGGCGGACGGGGTGATTTCAAAGCTGGCCAGTTCGATGCGGACCAGGGAAAGTACGAAGCAATGCTCTTCGGGGGTCCAATGGGTTAGGCCGATGGCACGGGGTTGTTTGCGGGGTTTATGCGCCATGATCGGAATCCTCGGAAGCCGGTGCTGCACCCCAGGAACGGTGCTCAACGTAACGAATCAAGCGATGCGCGATAAAACACAAACCGTCGTAGACGAACATTGCAAGGAACACCGTCAGGAACACATCGGCGTTCAGAATGGTTTCTATGGCTTGTTGGCAGTCGTTAGGCATGAGCCGTCTCCGGTTTGGGTGTTTTGGCGTGATGGTTGTCGATAAGGTCTAACGCGGCTTGTATATGGCGCTTTTCGCGGTGGCCAACGAGTAGTAGCGACAAACCGCGAAAGGCTTGGCGGGCGTCTTGGTAGCCGGAACGGCCGGCGCGGTATTCGTTCACCAGGAATTCGCAGGTGTCTTTTAGGTTGCGTTCGGAGACGATCATGAGTACCTCTCGGGTTGCGGTGTTAGTCGCGACGATTGCCGGCCGATAAGACCAAGGCGAACAGGAAGCCGACCCAGACGAGCGGCACGAACCAGTAATGCGTGGCGGCCAATATCTCGGGCGGGAAAACGGCTTCGGTCACTTCGGAAAATGTGTGAATGATCTTTTCCATGTGTTGCTGCCCTCGTCTTTGCTCGGCAGAGGCAAGGGTATCCAAGGCGGCTTGGCAGTCGTTAAGCATGGTTGCCACCCTGCCCCGCTATGGGAGCTAAGACGGCGACGCCGGCAGGGTGGCGGCGACGGTTCGCCGAATTCTCGCGATGGAAGCGCTGTAGGAGCTTTGGAATTGATCGGGTCCAAAATGCCCGCTTGTGTCTTGGAATGGTCATAGCGTCGCCCTATGTGTCGAGAATCACTTACAAATCGTAAGTCGTTGACATAGGCTAGAACAACTCACATGATGTAAGCAACCAAAAACACTCACAACGCGTAAGATAGGTGAATTTATGAGAACCCCATCACAGTTTTTCGACCTGCTAAAGGAAAAAACAGGAAGCGACTACAAAACCGCTAAACAGCTAAAACTATCAAGCGGCGCAATAGCGCAAATACGTTCAAGGGAACTTATGAGCGACGAAACGGCGATAAAAATCGCCGATTATCTTGGTCTGGACAGAGCAGAGCTACTAATCGCAGCAGCGATGGCGAGAAGCGACGGAGAAACGAAAGAAGCCTGGACGGCGGCGGCGCGGCGCATGGGAATTGCCGCGAGCGTATTACTTAGCGCAAAAATCCTAACGCCTAGCATTTCCGGCGCTATAGTGTGTATATTATGTTAAATAATAACTATTCAGTTCCGCATCCCATATCTGTGGAATACAACGATTAGTTATTTTTCTTGTTGAGTTCGTTTCGCAAGGCTTCTTCCGAGATTTCATGATATAGGCTGGCGAGTTCCGCTATTAATTTTTGATACTCTGAATGGTGCTTTAACATCGGCATCATCATTCGCGCCTCGGATAATAGTTGCTCGAAATGCATAATCTCGATTTCATTTAATGTGTCGCCAGCAGAAACCCGCTTTTTGATGGTCAAAGCATATGGAATCGACTCCTTTTCCAGTTGCTCAACGTAGGCTGTGATAATGCCAATTTCATCGGATGACGAATACATAGGATTTCCTAAAACGGAGTGATGACAAAACCGTCAGTGTTGTACAGTTGAGTTTTTTTGATGCTGCTAATCTGTATTCAGACGAAGACCAGATGGTCTAATGCTCCTCCTTCGGCCAGTCTTCAAATATAGCGCATTCACAACTCATTTAAACCGAGGCGATCAGTAAAAAACACGGAAACGGAATTCGTTGTAGTGGCCAGTAATTTTTAAATCAGCGGTTTTTCCGATAGTTTATTAGCCGTTATCCTGCTTTTAAAGGCAATGATGACGCAATAATTCGTGCAAAAAAAAGCCTAAGTCGTTAAACCTAGGCCTTTAATCTGTCTGGTAGCGGGGGCAGGATTTGAACCTACGACCTTCGGGTTATGAGCCCGACGAGCTACCAAGCTGCTCCACCCCGCGATTGATTTGAGCAATTATACAGGTATTTACAGACATGACAAGTCTTTTGTCAGATGAATGACATTTGTGGTCGAGCCAGTTTCGCGCTGCCCTCGTTAAGTCGCCAATTCCGGTGGAAAAGACGTCACTGGGTTGGCAAAAACAGTTTGACTTCGGCAGCTATTATGGCAAAGTTAGCTGACAACCTTAGCGCTACTGCGGGAATAATCGTCTCTCGCGTGTATTCAAAAATTAAACGACTGGCTTCGTCCGTCCTATTCCTATTTATCCATGACCACAGACACTCTCCCTATTTTCGGTCGCGGCAGTCAACCGTCAGAACCGGACGGCGCTGAATTCGACTATTTGTCCATGCCGAATGAGATGCTGACGTATGCAATGCCGCGGATTTCAACCAGCCTCAATTCGCCAGCTCTCTCAGCGGCGCGACAACTCTCCATACAACTTCAAGCGAACTTGGACAACTTTCCGGCTGCCGGAAATACCATCGATTTACTGAGCTTGGATGACGAAAATCGCCAATTCATCGACGAACTGCTTGGTGAGGGCGAGGTCGCGGTGTTGATTGACGGAGGCGCCAACGGCCGGGTGCAGGAATCGATATTGGCCGGCGTTTGGCGCTTACAGCATCGCGACTCACTTGGCGAACTGGTCAAGGATAGTCTCGAAGTTGGCGCATTCCCACCATCGGTGGCGGAAACGGCTTTCGCCGGCGCCGCTCCATCGCTCGATGTAAACATGACCGCTTTGCCGGAAGGCGTCATGAACGCGCCGCCATTGATCGCCGAACTCAACGCTCACATCGCGAGCTACCAATCCGGCCATGACGCGCATGTAATCAACCTGAGTTTGCTACCGCAAACCGAACAGGACCTGGTCTTTCTTGACCAGAGTCTCGGCCGCGGTAAAGTGACGATACTGTCGCGCGGCTACGGCAATTGTCGAATAACCGCTACTGCTACGACTTACGTCTGGTGGGTGCAATACTACAATTCGCAAGATACTCTGATACTCAATACCTTGGAAATTTGCGACATTCCTAGCGTGGCCCAAGCCTCAGCCGAAGATATTGCCGATAGCAGTCAACGCTTGCGGGAAATCGTCGGAGCATATTCGTGAACGCCTCATTTTTCGGTGGAGCCTACGGCGGCGATTGCGGCACCCTGCCCGCCGACGCCCGACTGGAATGCAAAATCTGCTGGCACGTTTACGATCCTGCCGACGGCGATCCGGAGTCGCAAACGCCTCCCGGCACGGCCTTTGCCGATTTGCCGGCACATTGGACCTGCCCCCAATGCGACAGTCCTAAGCAAGGGTTTCTATTACTGGCCGAATAAATGCTTACCCCAGACGGAGAATCGATCCGTTGCGCGCTGACCGCAACGTTCGAGAATATACTAGCAAGCCGAATGCGGGAATTACCGATTATAAATCCGCTATTAAGCGTGCAAACCTCGGCATTGCAACGTTACGGCAACGAGTGGCTCGGTATATTAATCACGCCGTGGAGCATGAATTTGACAATGCTGCCGATCAGTTGCGACGACTGGGATTACCTACCGGGCGCTGCGTTCGAACGCCGGTTCCCCTACGGCAATTACCGCTTTTTGGTTAGCCATGCCGACGGCGTTGGCCCTTATGCGTTATGCTCGTTGTTTTCCCCAATGTTCGAATTTGCCGATCAAGCCGCCGCGCAAGCAACCGCCGAATCGGCATTGCTAGCCTTGCTTGCCGGCCCGAAGCCGCCGTCTCTGAGTCGGCGCGACTGGTTGCGTGGCGCATGGTCGGAGAACGCGGCGTCGTGACACCCGCCGGCCGCATCGATATTCATTTAACCGTTACTGGCGAGAGCATAAGCGGCGTTCGCTTAGCATCCAGCCGCCCGATTGCGGCAACTCAGATTCTACACGGCCTGTCGGCGCGGGAGTTGTTGCATACGCTACCAGTGTTGTTTTCGGTGTGCGGCAATGCTCAGGCTTATGCGGCCCGACAAGTTTGTCGGGCCGTTTTGGATCACCCAGAGACCATAGCCAGCGAATCGGCCCGCCAAATATTGGTTCTCGCCGAATGCATGCGGGAACTGGCTTGGCGAATTTTGCTGGATTGGCCAGAGGTCTTGGCCGAAAAAGCCGAGAAGGCAGCGATGGCAACCCTGTTGCGGAGCGACGACCAACTGAAGCGCATACTGTTCAAGGACGGCGACGCCTTTAGTTTAAGCAGCACGGCCATCGCAAGTGGAGACGTCATCGAACTACTCGATGATCTGCGATACACGCTGGATAAGGCCGTATTCGCCGGCAGTTTGGCAACTGTTTTGCAAATCGCCGACTTCGAGGACTGGAAAGACTGGTGGCGGTACTGTCAGGCCCCCGCCGCTCGGCTAATGCGCGAGATCGTCGATTTTGGATGGGCGGATTTGGGGCGAAATTCAGTCGAACTTCTACCGCCCTTGCCTGCGGCCAAGCTGGCGACGGAGATCGGTGAAGCGCCGTCGGAATTTTGCCGAGCGCCACGGTGGCAAGCCCGTTGCTGGGAAACCACGGTGCTGAACCGGCAATCCGCCAGCCCGGCGATTGCCGGCTTATCTCAACATTACGGCAATGGTTTGCTGGTACGAATCGCAGCCAGATTGCGCGAGCTGGCGGAATTGCCGATTCGAATGTCGGCATTGACTCAACAGTTGGACGATACCAGCATCGTTCCACCGCCTTTCCCGGTGGCCGATGGCTTGGCCTTGAGCCAAGTAGTTGCCGCGCGTGGATTGTTGCTGCATCGATTGGATCTGCGCCAAGGCCGGGTATACGATTACCGGATCGTGGCGCCGACCGAATGGAATTTTCATCCGGACGGCGTCGTCGCCCAGGGACTGTATCGTTTGCACGGCGATAGTGAGACGCTTAAACGTCAAGCCTCACTTTGGATAGCAGCCATCGATCCGTGCGTGGAATATCGATTGGAATGGGATTACGATACCGACGCTTGTTAAGCCGTTTGCCGTATGCCCCGCTTGATCGGCTGTCGCAGAAGTTCTCCGGTCGAAGCCCTGTCCTGTCGTACGAATGAATCATGGTCGGGTTTCGGAATCCTTTATTTTTAGTTGTTCGAGATTTCAACGGATTAACACATGCATGAAATGTCGCTTTGCGAGAGCATTTTGCAAACCCTTGAACAGCAAGCGCCCATTCAACAGTACCGCAAGGTGAAAGCCGTTTGGCTGGAAATTGGCGCGCTGGCCGGGGTAGAAATCGAAGCCTTGCGATTTAGTTTCGACTTGGTAGTCCGAGGCTCTTTAGCGGAAGGTGCCGGGTTGGAAATAGTGACGGTACCCGGAATGGCTTGGTGTCTGCCCTGCGGCCGAACCGTCGAAGTTCAGCAACTTTACGACGAATGCCCTTTTTGCGGCAGTCATCAATTACAGGTGACCGACGGTCATCAAATGCGCATCAAAGAACTGGAGGTAGAATAATGTGCGGCGTCTGCGGCTGCGGCGAGGGCCTAAATCACTCGCATGACCACGATCATCACGAGCATTCTCATACACACGGCCACGGTCACGGAGACGATCACAACCACGACCATCATCACTCGCATCATCCCGCGGAGAGTCCGGAGCACGCGCACGCCAGCGGCTTAACGCCGGCGCGGATGGTACAGATCGAACAGGATATTCTGGCGGGCAACAACCGCTACGCCGCGGAAAACCGCAACTATTTGGCTGAGCGCGGCATCTTAGCGTTGAATTTGGTATCCAGCCCCGGTTCAGGCAAAACCACGCTGTTGACCGAAACGATAGAACGCCTGAAAAGCCAATTCGCTATCGCGGTCATCGAGGGCGACCAGCAAACCGCGCGAGACGCCGAACGGATACGCGCCACCGGCGTCAAGGCTTTGCAAATCAATACCGGTAAAGGTTGCCATCTCGATGCTCACCGAGTTGGTCACGCTTTCGAGCACTTGCAACTCGAGCGGCACAGTCTGTTGTTCATCGAAAATGTCGGGAATCTGGTTTGCCCGGCGGCCTTCGACCTCGGCGAAGCTCACAAGGTGGTAATTTTGTCGGTGACCGAGGGCGAGGATAAGCCGATTAAGTACCCTGATATGTTTTACGCGGCCGACTTAATGCTATTGAACAAGATCGACCTACTGCCCTACCTGGATTTCGACAGCGAGCAGTGCATACGCTACGCCAAGCAAGTTAATCCGAAAATCAAAGTGTTGGCCGTTTCCGCGAAAACCGGCGAAGGCATGGACGGTTGGTTGAAATGGCTACAGGCCGAATTGACCTTGCAACATATCGAATACGCGTAAACCCGCCGCCTCTCTGGTCAAACCGCGCGGCTGTCCGGCCGGGAAGAATTCAGCGCAGTTTTTCGCCGACGATGGAGCCGCGCACGTTCTCGGCGCTGTCAAGTTCC
This sequence comes from Methylomonas stagni, assembly GCF_050154735.1. NCBI lineage: Bacteria > Pseudomonadati > Pseudomonadota > Gammaproteobacteria > Methylococcales > Methylococcaceae > Methylomonas > Methylomonas stagni. Next base: position 1,066,112 of record NZ_CP189557.1, read on the forward strand.
TTGACCTGTTTGCGCATTGCTTCCGATTGATCGACCTGGGCGTTGGCGTTGCGCTCCAGTGCCTTCACTTCGGCGGCCCTAAGCGCGGCCTCGTGTTGGGCTTTTTCCCGCAAGGCTTCTTGTTCCTTTTTAGCTTGGTAATCGGCTTCTACTTCTTTCAGCCTTTCCAACGCTTTGGCGTTACGCTCGGGATTGCTGATTTCAATATCCACTTGTTTTTCGGCGGACTTGTTCCGACAAGGTTTGGCTTGATAGGTGATCTTACCGTTCTCGCTACACTTGTACAGTTCGGCGACCGCTAAGTTCGGCAACACAATTACTAAGGTTGGAATAAGAACAAAATACACGCTTTTCATTAGCGATCTCCTGAGCTTTAAAGTGGCAAAGTATAGGCCAATTTCAACGCTACCGGATTGGCTATGCGGCAAAATAGGCACCGCACTTTTTACCGTTAATTAATCTGTGTTATGTGACAGATCCTGGTTCCGTGATTTGCCTTGTTTTTTGCAAGTCTGTCGGCTCCACAACAACGGCAAACGGCCGAATCTTGCGGCTTTTAAATTAAGCGGCCCCATTTTTGCTGGACGGTGATGCCCCGCCACCGATACCGGGATTGGCGAGAGCCAATGCCGCCGCTACTTAAAATCCATGACTGTAAGAAACCTAACCGATAGCAATGCGTATTGGAGCGACTCGCTAGCCGCGGAACTGCTGCGATTTTTGACTGGTCGGATCAAGTGTCCGGACATCGCGGCCGAATTGACTCACGATACCTATCTTGGCTTGCGGCGAGTCGTCGAGCAGCAAGCACCGGAGAATACGCGGGCCATGGCATTTAGAATCGCCATGAATCTGGCGGTCGATTATCAGCGTAAAATGATGGTGCGTGACCGTCACACCGCCGAGGAGGCGTTCGACACAATCGCCGAAACCGTCGCTTGCCCCGCCTCCAGTACCGAACGTGTTCTGATCGGGCGCGAGCGTCTGCAAGCGCTTCATAGCTCATTAGCCGAGCTGCCGTTACAATGTCGAACGGTCTTTCTGCTGCATGGTGTCGAAGGCCTCACCTATTCGCAAATCGCCGAGCGCTTGGGCATATCCAAGTCCTTGGTTAATAAACTGTTGGCTCAAGCGATGCATCACTGCGCAGACCGCATGGCCGAGTGATCGGCCACGCCGCATATACCACCCACCTCTTCTAAACTCAGCATGTCCGATTCCTCCGACGCGCTCCCCGATACTTCGCCTAAACAACAAGCCTTGAATTGGCTGGTCAGATTGCGCGACGACCAATTGACCGACGCCGATCTGGAAGACTTCGCGATTTGGTTAGCCAGCGACCCCGCTCACGCCGACGCGTATAACCTAGCGGAAGCGCTTTTCCACGATATGGTTCTAGCGGGACGTGAACAGCCACGACCGAGCAGTGCCGCCCCAATTTCGAGTATACGTCCTTTGATGCGCTCGGTCGCTCCCAAACCTCGCAAACACCGTTGGCGCCGGTTACTAGGCGCCGCGGCCATCGCCGCGGCCTGGTTACTGGCAACGCAGTTGATTCTGCCGCGTCAGGCCCACTGGCTGGACGCGCTGCTTAGCGACTATCGTACCCAAACCGGCGAATTGCGCGATATCCGCTTAAGCGACGGTAGCCGGCTGATGTTGAACACCGACAGCGCGATTTCGGTCCAGTTCGATGCTGGGCTGCGCCGTATTGTATTGCATCACGGTCAGGCCAGTTTCAGCGTGGCCCCGGACAGCACGCGACCGTTCGAAGTAGCGGCCGCCGATGTGACCGTGCGCGCCCTGGGAACGATATTCGACGTCTATAAAACCGACGCCGGCTTGACCCGAATCGAAGTCAAGGAACACGCCGTCGCGGTCAGCGCCGGCCGCGAGACCAAACTCGAAGTCGCGGCCGGTCAGGCCGTCGAACTACGAGAGGGCCGGCCCTTGGCGGCACCCGCCCCTGAGCGGCTGGATCAATCCGGCGCGTGGCAGCAGCGTCGCCTAATCATCAACGACAAGCCCTTAGCGGAATTGGTTGCCGAATTGGAACGTTATCGTTACGGCAGGATTTTTCTTAGCGATACCGAATTGGCCAGGCAACGCGTCAGCGGCGTGTTTGCCTTGGACGATCCGGATAGCGCGCTGAAAACGCTAACCTTGGCCTTGAATTTGAAATCGTCTCGGCTAGGACCGTTTTGGACGGTTTTACATCGTTAACCCGCTTACTCTCCCGCTTGCCGCCGGGCCCGGCCCCCGCCCGATCACCACGATTACGTTCCCGCTTGCACTTAAGCCATGACTGCAATGTTTCGAATAGTGAGTCGGCGAAATCCTGTTCATCTTGGCGCTTGTGTTGCTCTCGGATATTTTTTTGTTTTTTTCGTAGTCGATTTTCTCGCTCGAACGACTTCCTTATTGAAGACAGTCATTGTCAAAACAGGAAGACGTTTGAAACACCGACCCGTACCCAGCCGCCGTTACCACTCAGCCCAAGTCGCCACGCCGGCCACAGGCGTCGACAAAGTCGCGTTGCTGTGCGTGGTCACTTCACTGAGCGGCACGATGGTTTGGATACCGGTTTTGGCCGAGCCGGTTGGATTCGACTACAACATACCCGCTCAGTCGTTGAACGACGCGCTGATCGAATTCGCCGCCAAGTCTAACCTTGAATTGGTATTTCCGGTTGACGACTTACGCAGTCTGAACGCTCCCGCACTGAAGGGACGCATGAGCGTGGAACAAGGGCTACGCGTCCTGTTGCAAAACAGCCGGTTGACGTTCCGCTTTCTGGGCGCCCGTACGGTCACGCTCGAGGCCGGGGAGCGCAGCCCTAACCCGCAACGGGCTCCGGTTGCGTTGCCGCCAGTCACGGTCATCGGCAAACCGATTGCCGAACCGGCCGACGATGTCGCCTCGTATACCCTCGACCAAATGCAGAGCGCCACATTGACCGACACGCCGGTGCGACGGATTCCGCAAACGGTCGCCAGCGTCACCCGCGACCTGCTGGACGACCAGCAAGCCGTCACGGTTAGCGAGGCCTTAAGCAACGTCAGCGGCGTGGTGGCGCGCAATCCCTTGTATTCGCCGGTCCTGGAAGGGACGCTCATTCGCGGCTTTCCCTCCGAGCAACTGCTGGACGGCTTTACCCAGTATTACAATCCCGGCGACCGGGAAAGCACGATTAACGTTGCCAGCCTGGAAGTGCTCAAGGGCAGCAACGCCCTGCTCTACGCCGGCGGCTCGGGCGCCCCGGTCGGCGGTGTCGTGAATTTGATTTCCAAGCAAGCTCGACCCGAGGCTTTCGGCGAATTCGGCTTCCGAACGGGATCTCACGACTACTTTCAACCGAATTTCGATATCAATCAGCCTTTGCATAGCCGGGTTTGGCTGCGGATGACCGGTGAATTTACCGATGCCGGCAACCGCGTCGATGCGGTCGAGACCCAGCGTTACAACTTGAATCCGGCCCTGACCTTCACCGACAACCATCGTAACAAGCTTACCTTGCGCGGGAAATTGTCGCATTGGCGGCAAACCGAGTATCAAGGCTTGCCGGCCACCGGCACCTTAGCCGGCCGGTTTCGGCTCCCACCGGACAGCTTTATCGGCCCGGCCGATGCGCCCCAAAGCCGTTCGGACAGCCAAGCGATTTGGGGCGAGTTCGAGCATCGTTGGGATAAGCACTGGACGATCACGCTGAAAAGCCGGGTGTCTCGAGCCAGTTTCGATCAGCGGGTGCAAACGCTATTCGGCGACGATGGCTTTATAGCCGATCGGCCGCTGAGCGCATTGGGAGCGTCGGCATGGGGGCTGGTTAACGCCGAGTTGTATCAAGGCCAACGCGAGTTCAGCGTGCTCGGCTATCTGACCGGAAAGTTCGCCTCGGAAAACAGCGAGCACACGTTGGTCATCGGTGCCGACCGCGGCGAACTCGACGATATTGGCTTCGTCGGCGCCGATTTGGCGAATACCGGTTTGGTGGATCTTGCCCAACCCAACTTCGGGTTAAGGTATGCCGTCCCCGAACCGGCGCAGCCAAACCAGTTTATCGGTAATCTGACCTACGGCGGCTATCTGCAATGGCAGGGCAGTTTTTACAATCGGCTACATTTGCTGGCCGGCTTGCGTAGAGGGAAGGTGGCCATCGATTTTCGAAACACCGCGAGCGGCCGCTCGAACAGCACCGACACCGAGAAATGGTTGCCCCGGTTGGGCGTCGCCGTCGACATCGGTTCAGCCTGGACCTGGTTTGCCGGTTACAGCGAAGGTATGCGCGGCCAGCCCTTCGTCGAGTTTGCCGATACGCCGTTGCCGGAATTGGCGCGCCACGTCGAGACCGGTTTGAAATTCGATATCGACGGTATCTGGCGCGGTCAATTTGCCGTATTCCGAATCGACCGCGAACGGGTAGCGGTAACCGATGGGAACGACACCTTGCTACGCTCGACCGCCTCCGGCGGTCAACGCGCCGAGGGCGTGGAAGCGGACTTGAATTGGCGGTTATCGGAAGGGCTGGATTTGCTTGGCAATTATGCGTACACGTTGGCGCGCTACCAGGACGATAAAGCCGGCGTTCCGGCCGGTAACCGTTTGCCTCAGGTGCCCGACCAGGCCGGGCGGCTGTGGTTGAATTACCAACTGCCGGCCTCCTTACTGCCCGGTTGGCGAATCGGGGTTGGCGTGAATTTAAGCGCGGGCGCCTATTTATCCAAGGACAACCGCTTCAAGACCTCCGGCTACCACTGTGTGGACGCCAGTCTGGGGTACGAAACGTCGGCATGGAAATTGGCGGCCACCGTCAAAAACCTTAGCGGCGAACATTATTATCGACCTTTCGATTATTTCGACGGCCGGGTCGCACCCGGCGCGGATACCGAACTGTATTTCAACATCGCGTACCGCTATTAGGTCGCCTGAACACACGGAGCTAAAGGACGGATCACTTAAGGAACTAGAGTGAAGCCGCCGGGACCGGCGGCAAAAACGCCACATCCGCCGCGAGACGGAGCCGGAAAACCACGGATCTTTGGACCAAAAGACCGCCGGGTTGCCCGTACTGCCATGTTCGCTTCCAGCGCCGGACCGAAAACTCGGTCCGGCGTTACGGGAAACGTGCGCCTTGCGGCCAGACATTTTCATTATTTCGACCCTTTAAGGACATGCCATGACACAAAAACACAGTTACCGATTGCAACTAGCCACCGCCGGTGCTCTTTCCATCGCGATGTTGGGCGGATTTCTCGCGCCTGCCAGCGCTGAAGCCGCGCTCGTTACCGGCAGCGTCGGCATTTCAATCGACAACGCGGCGTTAGCCGCCGTCACCGGTGGTTGGCGGATCGATAGCTTCTTTGATGCCAGCTACAACCAGATCGCCATTACCGCCGATACCGTCGGCGGCATTGCATCGGCCATCGACATGACGCTAGCGATTAACACCAATCTTACGACGGTCAGTTACGCCGCCGTCAACCGCACGCTACAAGCGACCACGATGGAGGTCGGTAACACCGCCAGTGGCCAAATCGGTCTCAGCGGCGGCATGCGCATGTCGGTACCCGGCACCAGTAGCGGCTCATTAACACCTTACGATTTTCGTCTGCAAAAAATCGGTGGCGTGTGGAATCTGGTGACTTACGACCAATTTTTCTCGGGCACCACCTTTTTGCAACTGACCAATGCCAGCGAAACCGTGAACGCCGGCGGCGAACTGACTTTGAGCGGTGACCTGATTTTTGGAAGCGGCAGCAATAAGTATCCCAGCCCGTTCGGCCTGACCTGGGGATCGTTCCTGGGGATTTCCGCCACCGATACGGTCGTCGGCAGCCTCTCGATGAACCTTCCGGCGGCGGTACCCGTGCCGACCGCCGTCTGGTTGTTCGGTAGTGGTCTGATTGGCTTGGTCGGTGCGACGCGCCGTAAGAACCTTGCGGTTTAAGCCAACCTTTTTGCTGGTTCGATCAGAGCGCCGCGACAGATTGTGCCGGCGCGGCGCTTGCTCACCGTTTTTTACAGGAATCGCGATGCCTATTTTGCCTTTTTACCGAATCCGCCTCGGGCTACCCTTGGTTGCCGCGTTGGCGCTGTCGCCGAATGCGATGGCCTTGGTTCTAAACGCGCCGAACTCCGGCACGTTTACGATGAATCTGGACACTGTCGCGCTGGCACCTTACGCTGGTGGCTATTACCTCAGCACATATTGGGACGCGGTGGCGGCCGACCCGACCGATCCCGCCACTAGTGGCGGCGCCCTGGTCGGCCAAGTCGCTACCGCCGAAATTCCGGCGCTGAACCAAACCTTCGCGATTACCGCGATCGGCGGCGATATTGCCGGTCAAGCCGCGCAACGCTTTCAACAAGCCACGTCGGCCGACTTTCACATCGATACCGAAAATCTGGCCGGCGGCACCGCCGGTCAAGTCGGTTTGGCGGGCGTCCAAGGCTTCTTCGCGCCAAACTACCCACCCAACGGCGCCGGCTTGGTCAACGGTGATTTCGCGGTACGTTTCGATGCCGCTCGCCAAAACCATGGTGGCAGCGGTTGGTATCTGGACAACAATATTTATTTCACGATGGCGATTTACGACTTCATAAACCTAAGTACTAGCTGGATTGATGCCGATAACTGGCAATTTAGCGGCGAGCTGGCGATGTCGCCGGAAAATGCCGGCATGCTGCTGGGCAGCGCACTGACCGATGTCGGCGACTTTTGTTTAGGCACGGGCAGCTTTGCCGGATGCGGTCAAGTGAGCGCGGTTCCGCTACCCGGTGCCATTTGGTTGTTCGGCACTGGCTTGGCGGTTCTGGGTGGCAAGGGCCGCCGAATGACCATATTCGGTTCGGAGGCTAGCCATGTTTAAGCGCATCGAGCAGTCAGTAGCGCGCTGGTATAGCGCGGCGGCGATAGCCGCGTTGAGCGCCGGCATGCCGGCGCTGGCCAACGCAACCGCGCTGCACGCCAACTTGGGCGGCACGTTTACGACCCAATACGACCGAGAGGCCTTGGCGGTGCTGGTGGGCGGCAGCTCCAGCGCGCCGGGTGAGTTTCTGGTCGCTTACTTCGACACGACGCAATCCGACTACACCCAGTTCAGCGATTCCTACTTCTATCTCGGCAATACCAGCAGAACCGAAATTCCGGCGGTGAATCTGGTTCACGACATCACGCCCATCAGTGTCGCCAATCCGAGTGGTCAGGCCCAAAATCGCTACGTAAAAGCGACGACGCCCAATTTCGCCATCGATAGCGAAACTCTGACCGGAACAGGTAGCCTGGGCATGACCGGCGTGGAATTGTTTCGCGGCAACTACAACGGTTCGCTGGTGACTGGCGACTTCAGCTTGCGTTACAGCGTCGCCAACCGGCAAGCCGCTTGGGACGACTTGGGACAGGCCGGCACACCGGGCGGCTGGTACCTGCAAAACAACATCAGCTTTAGCATGGTGTTGTTCGATTTGGCGAATTTGAGTCTGATAATCGCCGACGCTAATAACTGGCAATTGAGCGGCGACTTGTTGATGAGCCCGGAGAATGCCGATTTTTTAGGCGGTACCCGCCAAGCCGATGTCGGTGACTTTTGTTTGGGTGTCGGCAGTTTCGCCGGTTGCGGTCAAGTGGCCGCCGTGCCGGTGCCGGCGGCGTTTTGGTTGTTCGGCACGGGATTGATTGGCTTGACCGGCATCCGCCGGCGTGGAGTCAAACGATGACCGGCGGCCGTCTCGATCCGATCGCGGCCGCGTGCTTGCTGCTGCTGGGCGCGCAAGCGCCGCTGGCGAATGCAAACGCCGTGACTTACCAACAGTTCGTTAGTGTGCAAATGAACGTCGATGCCGGCGGCCGCAATGTTACCGGCGACGCCGCGCACGAGCCGACCATCGCCCAAGACCCGAATAACCCCAAACGATTGGTCGCCGGCTGGAAGCAGTTTGCGACGGTCGCGTCCGGTAACCGCCAAGGTGGTTGGGCTTACAGCGACGACGGTGGGCTATCCTGGCATTTCCCCGGCGTTGTCACGCCGGGCGAACAGCGCACCAATATCATGGTGGACGTCGATTCGGCCGGCGATTTCTACTATCAAAACCTCCACTACGATGCAACCGGCAGCTACGCTCAAGACGTTCAGGTCCTTAAGTCCACGGACGGCGGCATCAGCTGGGGCGTACCGATCCACGCTTACGGCGAAGGCGCCGATAAAGGCCGGATCGGCATCGATCGCAGCGGCACCTCCAGCGACGGCCACGTCTATCTGGTCTGGCGCGAGGGCCTGGACGACCGCCGTTTTACGCGTTCCAGCAATGGGGGCATCAGCTTCGAGGCGCCGGTCGCCATTCCGGAGAGTCCGGCGTTCGGCACGATCGCGGTGGGCCCCGCGGGTCAAACCTATGTCAGCGGCCGTAGCGAGGATGGCGAACTGGTCGGCGCCAAATTGGTATTCGGCAAGTATCTGTTGGCGACCTCGCTGAACGCCCGCGATCCCGGCGCGTTGCCGAGCTTCACGACTCAAACCGTCGATATGGGCGGCTCGCCGGTGATGTTCCAGTTTCAGAACAATCCCAATCAATACGGTCCGCCGGGAGATCTCCAAGTAAATGTCGATCAATCCGACGGGCCGCTGCGCGGCAATATTTATTTGATGTCCTCGGTCGATCCGGCCGGCGCCGATAACCAGGATGTCAAATTCATTCGCAGCAGCGACGGCGGTCTGACTTGGTCCGTGCCGGTGAAAATCAACGACGACACGCCGCACAAGGACGCCTACCAGTGGTTCGCAATGCAAGGCGTGGCGCCGAACGGCCGGATAGACGCGGTCTGGTACGACACCCGCGACAATCTGCGGCCGGCGCTGTCGCGCTTGTATTATTCCTACTCCTGGGACGGCGGCCTGACCTGGAGCAAGAATCGGCCGGTGACGCCGGTGTTCAACACCCACATCGCCTATCCGCTGGGAGCGCAAAAACTGGGTGATTACACTCACTTGGTTTCGGACGCATTGGGTGCTCACGTGGCGTACTCGGCGACCTATAACGGCGAACAGGACGTCTATTATTTAAATGTGTATCCGGACTGTAACGATAACGGCGTCTCCGATGTCAGCGACATCAAGTTGCGTCTAACCGGCGACACCAACGCCAATCATCTGCCCGATAGCTGCGAGAACGTGGTCGTACCCGGTGACCTGGACGCCGACAAGGATGTGGACAAGCAGGATCTGAACGCCCTGCTCGCGTTACGTAACCGACCGGCGCGCGGTAGCGAAGACCCAGCCGATCTGGACCGGAACGGCGTGATCAACCTGCTGGACGCCCGCCGCCAGGCCCTGCTCTGCACCAGAACGCAATGCGCCATTCAATAAATTAAACCTAAGCGATCACGCTACTCGAGCGCGCGAAAAACGCGCTCGAGTAGCAAGTCTATCCAAATCGGCGCGCTTCCGCCGCGCCAAGCGTTGACATATTTCTGACATATTCTGTCATTAGAATCCCGGCAACTACCGTTTTGACCAGGATATTCGCCCATGATCGATGCCGAACGCATTTTGCACGAGACTTACCCCGACCTGAAACTCGGCAAGGACAACAAACTGCTGCTGAAGGCATTGAAAAAACTGATACATGAAGACGACTTCAACGACGTCATTCGCAAAAACCAACATCTGCGTGGCTTCGCGTTTCTCGATAAATTGCTGAATTATTTTAAGTTCAGCTACCAAGTCGGTAACGAATCCTACAACAACATCCCTGCCGAGGGGCGGCTGCTGATCGTCGCCAATCATCCGATCGGCACCTTGGACGGCTTGGCGCTGGTGAAATTGATCCGCTCGGTGCGACCAGACGTGCGTATCGTTGCCAATCGCGTGCTGTACCACATGGAGCCGCTGCAATCGATATTCTTGCCGGTGGACGTACTGTCCGAACAAAAGAATCTGAAAAATACCTACAAAATTATGCTGGATGCATTGGAAAACGAGGAAGCGATCATCTTCTTCCCGGCCGGCGAAGTATCGCGGATCACGCCCAAGGGCATACGCGACGGCAAATGGCAAACCGGTTTCTTGAAGCTGGCTCGCAAAGCCCAATGCCCGATCTTACCCATCCATATCAAGGCCAAGAATTCCGCGTTGTTTTACAGCATGTCCACGCTGTACAAACCGCTCGGTACCTTTCTGTTGGTCAAGGAAATGTTCAATAAGAAAGGCCAGGAAATCAGCTTTCGGGTCGGAGCGCCTATCCCCTACCCGGCTTACGCCGAAACCGAGCAAACCAATAAACAACTGAGCCAGCGCTTTCGCAAGCACGTGCAGAATCTTGGCAAGAAAAACCAACTGGCCTTGTTCGACACGGTGGCGACCGTCGTGCATCCGTCCGATACCAAGGCGATTAAAAAAGCCTTGTTCCAAGCGCGTCTGCTGGGCGAAACCCGCGATGGCAAAAAGATCTTTCTATATGAATTTCGCGACGACTGTCCGGTGATGCGAGAGATCGCCCGCTTGCGCGAGCTGACCTTCCGCACTGTCGAGGAAGGTACCGGGTTGGCGCTGGACCTGGATAAGTTCGACGTGTATTACAGCCATATCGTATTGTGGGACGACAACGATCTGGAAATTGTCGGCGCCTACCGGGTCGGCGACGGTCCGCGCATTTTGGCCAATCATGGCGTCGAGGGCTTTTACAGTCAAACCTTGTTCGACTTGAAAAGCGAGTTCGCCGACTATCTGCCCAACAGCCTCGAACTGGGCCGCAGCTTCGTGCAACCGCGTTATTGGGGGCAGCATAGTCTGGAGTATCTTTGGTATGGCATCGGCGCATATTTGCGCGAACGTCCCGATATTAAATATTTGTTCGGGCCGGTCAGTATCAGTAACGCCTATCCTTACGCCGCCAAGGAGTTAATCGTGGGATTTTACCGCCAGCAATTCGGTGCCACCCTTCCCCACGCGATTGCCAGGATGCCGTTCACGATTTCCGAGACCGGTCAGAATTTCGCGGCCGCCGAATTCGCCGGCGACTATTCAACCAGCTTCAAGATTCTCAATTCCGAACTGAAAAAGCTGGGCGTCAAGGTGCCAACCTTATACAAGCAATACGTGGAATTATGCGTGGATAACGGCTGTCATTTCATCGACTTCAATATCGATCCGGACTTCAATAACTGCATAGACAGCCTGATCATGGTCGAAGTGGACAAAATTGCGCCGAAAAAGCGCCAACGTTATATAGAGCGATCCTTGGCGGGGTAACGCCAATCATGCAACGTGCTTTTTCCGAACTCGACGAACTCGAGACGGTTGTCGCGCGCCTGGGCTCTCGTGCCAGATGCCGCGTTGTCGAAACCGTAGCCTGTAAGGGTAGAGAATTCCCGATTCACTGCATCAGCCTCGGTTCCGAACGCCCGGATGCTCCGGTACTGGCCTTTTTTGGCGGCATCCACGGCCTGGAGAAAATCGGCACCGAAGTAATCCTGGCCTACATGCAGACCATAGCGGCTTTGCTGGACTGGGACGAGGAATTCAACACTCGCTTGACCAAGTCGCGGCTGGTGTTTATGCCGATCGTAAATCCGGTCGGCGTATTCCGGGGTACGCGCTGCAACGGGAACGGGGTCGATTTGATGCGCAATTCGCCGATCGAAAGCGTCGGCAAAACCCGCTTATACAGCGGGCAGCGACTAAGCGCGCGCTTGCCTTGGTATCGAGGCGACGAATCGCGGATGGAGAAGGAAGCCCAGGCACTGTGCCGAGTCGTCCACGACGAGCTGTTTCCTGCTCCGCTAGCGATCGCCGTGGACCTGCATTCCGGCTTCGGGATCCAGGACCGGCTGTGGTTTCCGTATGCCTCCAACCATACCCCGTACCCGGACATCGCCGAGGCCTGCGCATTGAAGCAACTGTTCGACGCCTGCTACCCTCATCACGTTTACAAAATCGAACCGATGAGTCAGGAATACGTGATCAGCGGCGATTTATGGGATTACCTTTACGACGACCATGTCACGCGCCGTGCCAGAGGCAAATTGTTTTTACCGTTGACCTTGGAAATGGGGTCCTGGTTGTGGTTGCGCAAAAATCCGACCCATTTATTCCAACGCCATGGCTTATTCCATCCGTTACTACCGCATCGTCAACAACGCATCATGCGCCGCCACTTGACATTGTTCGATTTTTTATACCGGTGTTTGCTGCATCCCGGCGCTTGGGCGATTCTGGACCCGGAACGGCAGCAAATCTTGCGCGGCCAAGCCTTGGCGAATTGGTATGGGTGAGGCCGGTCGTCGTTGGTTGCTACTGCGCGGTCTAGCGAGGGAAACCGCGCATTGGGGCGACTTTCCCTTACGCCTGCGGTCAGCCTTCCCAGCCTCCACGGTCACCTGTGTGGATTTACCCGGTACCGGTAGTCATTTTCGTGAGGCCTGCCCGACTTCGATAGGCAGCATCCTGGAACTAACCCGTGAGCGAGCCTATCGAGCCGGCGCGCTTGAACGCCCCGTCACACTGTTGGCGTTGTCGCTGGGCGGTATGGTGGCCTGGGAGTGGGCGTGTCGCTATCCCGCAGACATAGCCGCAGGGTGCTTGATCAATACGAGTTTCGCGGGCGTGAGTCCGTTTTATCGACGGCTACGCTGGCAAAGCTATGGGGCGTTGGCAAATATTTTACTGGAGCGGGAAATCGGTCGCCGCGAACGGCGAATTTTGGAGCTGGTCTCGAATCAAACTCGAAATATCGAGGAATTGAGTAAGGTTTGGCTCGATATTCAAAGCGAACGCCCGGTAAATCCGAGCAACGCCGCCAAGCAATTGATCGCGGCGGCTCGATTTCGGCCGAAAACCCCGCCCGATGGCAAGCCTTGGTTGGTATTGAGCGGCCTCGGCGACCGACTGGTCGCTCCGGCCTGCTCTAGTGCCGTTAGCCAACGCTGGCAATTATCCAATGATAGCCATCCGTGGGCTGGCCACGACTTACCGCTGGACGACCCTGACTGGCTAGTTAATCGGTTGCGGACCTGGATAGCAAATCAGGGAACAGAAGCGATCGATTAAGCGATCTCAAATTCCGCTTTGTCGCGACCCGCGGCCAGTAATTCCTGCATCCATTTTGGTGCTAATCCGCGACCGGACCAAGTTTGGTTGGCGTCCGCCGGATTACGATAACGCGCGGCAACTTTACCGATTTTTCTTTCGGCTTTTTTGTCGAGTTCGTGTATTTCAACGCCAACGCCGATAGAAGTCGCCAAGTCCTTGATTTGTGCAATTACTTCCTTGCGTTTGCTGGATTGTCTGTCTTTCAAGACTTTCTCGGCGTTTTCGATAACTGCTTGCAATTCAGATTCGGATAAAGTAGTTAAATCAGTCATATATTCCTCAGATAATTAAATGACGCAACGGATTCTATCATCAACTTGTAATAAATAAAATACCGTCATTGGATTACATCGAATCCCGTCTCTGAGTATAGTTCGCCTTTTTTCCAAGCAACTGTACTCGCCACTGACCTTTATCCCTGGACGACAAGTTTTTAGCAGTCCAAACCTTGGCTTTATTATCTTTTACCTCGATTGTCTTTTTGAGTACCGGCTGGCCGTCCTTGAACCATTGATGAAACAAGGTCTTACCTTTCAAGTTTTTCACCTCGTTGAAGTAATATAACTCGATTGGCTCCTTCCTGATCTGAACGGAAGCCGATTTGACTTGCTCGGTCGGCTCGGTATCCTTTATACCGTAGGTTAACGATGCCCGGATCACTTTCCTTGAGTAAATGATGGCCGGTTGACGTTTCTGTTCCGAGATTGAGCTTGGAGAAACCGGAGTTTCTCCGGGAGATTTTCGCGCCGCCAACGGCGACGTTTCAACTTGCGGCGCCACAATTGAGTTGTCGGACCGCATACTAGTTTCCGGGGCCATTGGCAAGGTTTTCGGCGTAAGATTAGCCGGGGTTTGCTCGCTATTGTCGATGAGTAACCACGCGGATAGCATGATAGCCGCCGCAATTAACCCGGCTACCGCGGCAATTCGCCCGGTATGCCAAACAGTTACCATCTTCGGTGTTTGGGGTGCTTGACCGCTTCTGGATTTATCGTAGTTTATTTTGATAACGACTTTATTTTCAGACATGTGTTTACCGACGTTTCCCAGGGCTGAAATACCGCTCGAGCCGGAATATCGACCGGCGCGGTTCCGCACTTACTGCTTGGTAATATATCATTTTAGCTCTACCATAATGCTCCTTACTTGTGATTCCAGCCGCCCCGGATATGACTAGCCTCTTGAAACTGTTCGAAGAATCATCTTCGCTTTACGGTGGCAACGCCGTTTACGTCGAATCCCTATACGAACAATACCTGCACGATCCCAGTACGGTCTCTGAAGTCTGGCGGCGGCGCTTCGACGATATTCATCGCGGCTCCACCGAGGATACGCCGCACAGCATCATCGTCGAGCGTTTCGAGAAGCTGGCGATCGCCGAACCCGGTCGCCTCGCCAAAATGCGCGGGTTTACCGAACAAAGCGTCAAAAAGCAATCCGCGGTTGCTCGCTTAATCAACCATTACCGCGTCAAGGGACACCAAATCGCCCGTAATAATCCTTTGGGCAAACTCGCGGCGATGCCCGCCGATTTGGAGCCGATTTATTACGGATTGACCGACGCGGATATGAGCACGCTGTTCGATACCGGCGGTTTGTGCGGGGTGGATCGTTTGCCGTTGCGGGAGATCATCCAGACTTTGCAGCAAATCTATTGCGGCAGCATCGGCAGCGAATTCATGCATATCGTCGATGACGAATCCAAACGCTGGATCAAAAACAAATTGGAAGGTGCCAAACCGGATTTCTCCAGTCACCCGGAAAAACGCCAATGGTTGTTAAAACAACTGATTGCCGCCGAGGGCCTGGAAAAGTTTCTGCATCGTAAATATGTCGGTCAAAAACGCTTTTCGCTGGAGGGCGGCGAATCGCTGATTTTGATACTCGACGAATTGATCCAGCGCGCCGGCGAAAGCAAGGTCACGGAAATCGTGATCGGCATGGCTCACCGCGGCCGTCTTAACGTGTTGGTCAACATACTCGGTAAAAGTCCGGCGGTATTATTCGGCGAATTCGAAGGCACTCACACCTCAATGCCCGGCGCGCTCACCGGCGACGTTAAATATCACATGGGGTTTTCGTCGAATATCGCCACTCCGGGTGGTCCGATACATTTGACGCTAGCCTTCAACCCGTCTCATCTGGAAATCATTAATCCGGTGGTCGAGGGTTCGGTCAAGGCTCGCCAAGATAGGCACGGCATTGGCGGTATCGACGTCATCCTACCGGTGTTGATACATGGCGATGCCGCCTTCGCCGGGCAAGGCATCGTCATGGAAACCTTGAACATGGCGGAGACTCGGGCATTTTCGACCGGCGGTACCGTGCACGTCGTCATCAACAACCAGATAGGCTTCACGACCAGCAATCCGTTCGACGCCCGTTCGACACTGTATTGCACCGATGTCGCCAACATGATTCAGGCGCCGGTGTTCCACGTCAACGGCGACGATCCCGAAGCCGTGGTCTTCATCACCCAATTGGCGCTGGATTATCGAATGACCTTCCACAAGGACGTCGTCATCGACTTGATCTGCTACCGCCGTCATGGCCACAACGAAGCCGACGAGCCGGCGGCGACTCAGCCGATGATGTATAAAGCCATCCACCAACACGCCACGCCGCCGCAAATCTACGGTCAAAGACTCGTGCAGGAAGGCGTGATCGACGAGGCCGGCATTCAGCAACTCGAACAGAATTACATGCAGTTGTTGAACGAAGGCAAGCCGGTTTCCCGGCCGATCATCGAAAACAAGGTGTATTCCTACTCGGCACGTTGGGAACCCTACTTGAATAAACATTGGGATATCCCGATCGACACCACGGTCAGCATCGAACGCATCCGCTTCTGCAATTTACGGCTGCAAAGTTTGCCGCCCGGTTTCGAATTGCATCCACGGGTCGCCAAGGTGATGGACGATCGCCAAAAAATGACCGACGGAGATTTGCCTATGGACTGGGGCTTCGCGGAAAATATGGCCTACGCCACGTTGTTGATGGACGGTTACGACATTCGCTTGACCGGCCAGGACATCGGCCGCGGCACGTTTTCCCATCGCCACGCTATTTTATTGAATCAGGCCAACGGCGAGAACTATATCCCGCTTAAACACTTGAGCGATCGGCAAGGCCGGCCGCAAATTTTCAATTCGCTACTGTCGGAAGCCGGGGTGCTGGGTTTCGAATACGGTTACAGTTCCACGCAGCCGGACAAATTGGTGATTTGGGAAGCGCAATTCGGCGATTTCGCCAACGGCGCGCAAGTCGTGATCGATCAGTTTATCGCATCGGGCGAAACCAAATGGGGCAAGCTCAGCGGCTTAGTGATGCTGCTCCCACACGGTTTCGAAGGTCAGGGGCCGGAGCATTCCTCGGCGCGTCTGGAACGCTATTTACAGTTGTGCGCGGACCAAAACATCCAGGTCTGCGTGCCGACGACGCCGGCGCAAATTTTTCATTTATTGCGGCGGCAAATGCTGCGCCAATACCGCAAACCGTTGATCGTGATGAGTCCGAAAAGCCTGCTGCGCCATAGATTGGCGGTATCGACGCTGGACGAATTGACCAGCGGCGGGTTTCAGACCGTTATCGGGGAAATCGACGATATCGATCCGTTTCATGTGACTCGACTAATACTGTGTGCCGGCAAGGTCTATTACGATCTGCTGGAAACCCGGCGCCAAGACAGTCTGAATCACGTGGCCATCGTCCGGATCGAACAGCTTTATCCGTTCCCGAATGAGCGATTCAAGCAGGAACTGGACAAATACCCCAACGTCGAACACATCGTTTGGTGTCAAGAAGAGCCGAAAAACCAGGGCGCCTGGTACCAAAGCCGACACCATTTCATCGAACACGTTTCCCCGGAGATTACGATCGGCTATGCCGGCCGAGTAGCTTCCGCCGCACCGGCGGTTGGCAATTACAAAACCCATCTCAACGAACAAAAAGCGGTGGTTCACACTGCACTTTACGGTAGCAACGAAGGAACAACTCATGAGCTTTGAAATATTGGTCCCCAGCCTCCCCGAATCCATCTCCGATGCCAATTTGGTCGCTTGGCACAAGCAAGCCGGGGACTGGGCCGAGGCCGGCGAGAACCTGGCCGATCTGGAAACCGACAAGGTCATTCTCGAGGTGCCTGCACCTCGATCGGGTGTCCTGAAGGAAATTTTGATCCCGAACGATTCGACGGTTGTCGCCGGTCAGGTCCTGGCGCTACTGGACGAACAAGCCGACAAACCCGGCGGATCGCTGACGGCTAGTGGCGTCGAGCCGGTTCTGAGCCCGTCGGTCCGCAAAATCGTCGCCGAACGCGAACTCGACCCACAGGCCATTCCAGCATCCGGCAAACATGGGCGGATATTGAAGAGCGACGTAATGGACTATTTGCAGGATCAACAGCCAAGCAAGCCGGTCGACGCCGCCGTCGAAGCCTCCCCCGCCCCGCTGTCGACGTCGGCGGTGGCCAGTCTACGTCCGGAACAACGGGTACCGATGACCCGGTTGCGCGCCAAAATCGCCGAACGCTTGCTGCACGCCCAGCAAAACGCGGCGATGTTGACGACCTTCAACGAAGTCAATCTGAAAGCCGTCATCGATTTGCGTAACCAATACAAGGACCGTTTCGAAGCCAAGCACAATATCAAGCTCGGCTTCATGTCCTTCTTCGTCAAAGCCTCGATAGAAGCCTTGAAGCGTTTCCCGGCCATCAACGCCTCGATAGACGGGAACGACATCATCTACCACGGCTATTACGACATCGGTATCGCCGTCACCACCCCGCGCGGGCTGATCGTTCCAATTCTGCGCGACGCCGATCAACTCGATTTTTCCGGCATCGAAAAAGGCATACACGACTTTGGACAAAAAGCCCGCAATGGCTCCATCAGTGTCGAGGATCTCAGCGGCGGTACGTTTACAATCACCAACGGCGGGATATTTGGTTCGATGCTGTCCACGCCCATCCTGAATCCGCCCCAATGCGCGATTTTAGGCATGCACGCGATCAAGGACAGGCCGATCGTGGAGAACGGCGAAATCGTGATCCGGCCCATCATGTACTTGGCCCTGTCCTACGACCACCGCTTGGTGGATGGTAAGGAAGCCGTGCAATTTCTCGGCATCATTAAGGAATGCCTGGAGGCTCCGGCGCATTTGTTACTGAACATTTAACGATGCGATATCAGATTATCCCGGTCACCGCTTACCAGCAAAACTGCACGCTGCTGGTCTGCGAACGCAGCCGCAAGGCCGCTTTGGTCGATCCGGGCGGCGACCTGGAACTGCTCTTGGCGGCCGTTGCGCAACACGACGCCGAGTTGGAATCGATATTGGTCACTCACGGTCATCTCGACCACGTCGGCGGGGTTGCGGCGCTAGCGGAAAAGCTGAGCCTGCCGATCGCCGGTCCCCATCAAGACGACGATTTCTGGATACAGCTGTTGCCGGAGCAATGCCGGATGTTCGGTTTTCCGCCAACCAAGATATTTAAACCGGACCGCTGGTTGCGGGACGGCGATAGCGTTCAGGTTGGACTCAATACCTTACAAGTCCTACATTGCCCCGGCCACACGCCGGGTCATGTGGTTTTTTACGATAGCGACGCGCGTTTGGCCATTGTCGGTGACGTATTGTTCAAGGGCTCGATCGGCCGTACCGATTTTCCGCGCGGCGACCATCAGGCGTTGTTGGACTCGATACGTCTGAAACTTTGGCCGCTCGGCGACGACGTAAAATTCATCCCGGGACATGGGCCGATGTCGACGTTCGGCGCGGAGCGCAAAAGCAACCCATACGTCGGCGATCATTACCGCTAACCGAGTGGGATTTAGGGTTCCAGCGCCATATCGCTCAGCGCCGCGCCGTCGAGTACCGCCAGAAATTGTTCGACCGCGTCGCTCAATAAACCGGTCAAGCGGCAACCGTTTTGAAGTGCGCAAACCCCTTGTTTTTGCGGGTTGAAACATTCAGCCATCTGAAACCGGCCTTCCACTTCCCGCACCACCGCGCCGATATTGATTTCGGCAGCGGGCCTGGATAAACGGATGCCGCCGCCCTTGCCGCGCACGGTTCGCACAAATCCCTTGAGTCCCAATTTGTGCACCACTTTGACCAAGTGATTTCTGGAGATACCGAAAAACTCCGCCAATTCGCTAATCGTCACCAATTTATCGGTATTACGGCTCAAATAAATCAACACTCTGAGCGCGTAATCCGTATGAGCAGTCAGTTGCATATCCCTGATTCCTAAAGTTGCAATGGCAATCTTGTCTTGGAATGAGCGGTCGCTCCGAAGTGCGCTATCGATGGGTCAAGCGAATCTCCTAGACCGGCCCATTGTTGCCGCCACCTGCACCCGCAACCCGGCAGTCGGCTTAATGTCCACCGTGAGACGGCGCTTGCTGGGTAAAGTCGGTCCTGCGCAATTGATAGCGTTCAGCTTGCTTGCCGGAAATGCGATTGCCGTGTTCGTCAAGCTGGGTCAGCACGTTCTCGCCGACCAGATAGACATGGCTGGGTCCGCCGTTTTTCGGGGTCAACGTGATGGTTTTACTCTTGTCGTCCCAGCTGTATTTACCCTTCTCGACAAATTCGCGATCCGACTTGCCGGCGAATTGAGTCATCAACATATAGCTGCTGTTTTTGTTCAGCGCCAGCGAAGTCTTAATGCCGGCGCAATCGGTGCAAGGCAGAAAACCGTTGTAGATCCCCGGCCACTCGAAACTGTCGGATCCGTGATGGCCGGCATGATCTTGCGGCCCGGCATTTTCCGCCTGAACCGGGCCGCCGAACGCGATACCGAGTGCAAGACTGGTTAACAACACTTTCAATCGAACAATGCGCATGTTTGCTCCCGAGCAAATTCTATGGTTTATGGCAAGGTGTCAGGACCTGTTTATCGGTCCGATCCGGATATTGTGCCACAGCGGAGGCCCGAATGACCGTTACCGTGTTTTATTGTCGTCGACGGGCGGGGACGTTTGCTCAGCACTGCGATCTTTCGCCAAAATTACGTAAAACGGCGGCACGACGAACAGCGTCAATACGGTACCGATACCCAAGCCGGAAGCGATCACCAGACCGATCGCAAAGCGGCTGGCGGCGCCGGGGCCGGTGGCGGTCAACAGCGGCAGCATCGCGACGATCATCGCGACCGTGGTCATCAGAATAGGCCGAAGCCGGATCCCGGCTGCCTGTTCGATGGCCGCCGGCTTGTTCAAGCCGTCACGCTGTTGCAGTTGGTTGGCAAATTCGACGATCAAAATACCGTTTTTGGCAACCAAGCCGATCAGCGTAATCAGGCCCACCTGGGTATAGATGTTGACGGTCGCGAAATCGAGCATCAAAAATGCCAATGCGCTGGCGATCGATAGCGGCACTGAAATTAAGATAATCAACGGATCGCGCCAACTCTCGAATTGCGCGGCCAACACCAAGTATATAATGAGCAGGGCCATGAAGAAGGTCAGAATCAGCACGTTGCCCTGCTGACGGTATTGGCGCGACTCGCCGGTGTAGTCCGCGGCGAACCCGCGCGGAAAGATTTCTTCGGCAATGTCATCCAGCGCGGCCATCGCATCGCCGAGACCGATACCCGGCGCCGGAATCCCGCTTAGCGTGATGCTGTTGAGTTGTTGGAACTGACTGCGTTTGCCGGGTTCGACGCTATCGACGACTTTAATCAAGGCCGACAGCGGTACTTGGGCGCCGGAGCTGCCTCGCAAGTAATAGCCGTCCAATTTAGCCAAATCCTGGCGGTCTGCGTCGCCGACTTGCGGAATTACCTTGTAGCTGCGGCCTTGCAAGCCGAATCGGTTGACGTACTGTCCGCCCAGCCAACCGGCCAAGTTGGCGCCGATGTCTTCCATCGTGATACCTAAATCGGCGGCACGGTCCCGGTCGATCACCAACGTCGATTTCGGCCGGTCGAAGCGAACGTCCTTGACCAAAAATGCAAATTGACCGCTTTGCATCGCTTGCGCCAGCACTTGCTCGGCCACCTGATCCAGCTTGGCGTAATCGGCGTCGCTGGTCACGACGAACTGCAGGGCAATCCGCCACCCGAGCCCGGTAAGCTGGGCGGCGATACGACGGCGGTCTGAAAGCCGGCGATACTGTCTACCTTGGCTTGCAGTTCCGGAACGACGGCTTGTTGGGAGCGCTGGCGCTCGAAACTCGACGGCATTTTCATACCGGCGAATACGGTATTGGTATCCCCGCCGAAGCCCATGATCAAAAAGCTTTCTTCGTGCTCCGGCAGGCTTTCGAAATGCCGGATCAATTCGCGGGAGTAGGTCTGATTGTATTGCAGCGTCGCGGTTTGCGGGCTACTGGCGATCGCGAACAAAAAACTTTGATCCTCGGTCGGCGCCAGTTCCTTGCCCGACCAATCGTACATCCAATAGATACTGGGCAACACCAACAGCGCGAAGATCAGCACCGTGTACGGAAATTCCAAAATTCGGCGCAACACGGACCGGTACCCGCTGGCCAAGCCTTCGAAAAAATGTTCGACCATGGCTTCGAAACGTCCGCCGCGCCCGGCTTCCGGCAAGATGCGCGCGCTCATCATCGGCGACAACGTCAACGCGACAATCCCGGAAATCAGTACCGCGCCGGCCAGAGAAAAAGCGAATTCGGTAAACAGCGTGCCGACCAAGCCCCCCATGAAACCGATCGGCACGTACACCGCTACCAGCGTCGTGGTCATCGCGATGATAGGCAGTCCCAGTTCGCGGGCGCCGGCCAGTGCGGCTTGCAAACGGCCGTGACCCTGTTCGATGTGTCGGTGGATGTTTTCGACGACGACAATCGCGTCGTCCACTACCAAACCTATCGCCAGTACCATTGCCAACATCGTCAGCAAGTTGATCGAAAAGCCCATTGCCAGCATGAAAAAGCAGGCGCCGACCAGCGATAGCGGCACCGTGACCGCCGGGATCAGCGCCGCGCGGAACGAACCGAGCGACAAAAAAATCACGCCTAACACGATCGCGACGGCTTCCAACAAGGTTGCGAAGACTTCGTGGATCGAATCCTCGATGAACTGGCTGGCGTCGTAAGGCAGCAAGATATGCATTTCGATGGGCAAGTCGCGCTCGATCTCTTTCAACAAGGCTTTAACCGATTTCGCAACCTTCAACGGATTGGCGCTCGGCGCCTGCTCGATGCCCATGAAAATCGCGGTCTTGCCTTTGTACCAATTAACCGTGTCGTAGTCTTCGCTGCCCAACTCGATGTCGGCGATGTCGTTTAATCGAACCAGCGCGCCGCGACGATTGGCAACCACCAATTGTTCGAATTCCCGTTTCGACACCGCGTCGGTCGTGGCACCCAAATCGATTTTAACGAAATTACCCTTGGTAGCGCCGATACCGGATAAATAGTTATTGGCTTTCAGCACGCCGGCGACGTCGTTGGCGGTTACGCTTAAGGCCGCCATGCGCGCGGGGTCTAGCCAGATACGCATCGCGAAGGTCTTGTTGCCCAACATCGCGGCCTTGCCGACGCCGGGGACCGCCTGCAACTTCGGCTGCACGACCCGAAGCAGATAATCGCTAATCTGCGAGTCCTGCAAGGTGTCGCTGTACAGCGCTATATACATGAGTGCGGTGTCGTCGCCGGTTTGCGAACTAATCACCGGATCCTCGGCTTCGGCCGGCAATTGATTACGCTTACCGGCCACCTTGGCCTGAATCTCGGCGACCGCGGCGTTAGGATCGTAATTCAGCCGCATGTGAGCCTCGATGACCGAGCTGCCCTGGCGGCTATTGGAAGACAGATAATCAATGCCGTTGGCTTCGGCTATGGCCTGTTGCAGCGGCGTTGTAATAAAGCCTTTAATCAAGTCGCTGTCCGCGCCGGGATAGGCGGTCGTGATGGTCACGACGGTATTCTCGGTTTTCGGGTATTGGCGCAATTCCAAGACGTCCAAGGCTCTTAAGCCGAGAAGCAGGATCAGCAAACTGACGACACTGGCTAGGACCGGCCGTACAATGAATAAATCGGTCAACTTCACGGAGCCTGCTCGCGTTCGCCGGGCGCGGGTTGGCTGTCCGGCGTGACGGCCATGCCGTTACGCAGCTTCATTTGTCCGGCGGCAACGACTTTATCGCCGAGCCGCAGCCCTTCCAAAATTTCGACTCGCCCTCCCCGACTGTCGCCGGTTTTGACTTGGCGACTTTGCACGATCCATCCGGCCGGACCGCGCTGAACCGCAAACACGGAATTGCCGTAGGGGTTGTAGCTGATGGCGGTATCCGGCAAGGTCGACACGGTTTGGTCGGCCTCGGCGGACAGTTTGATCTGGGCGAACATCCCTGGCCGAAGCAATTTCCCTGGGTTTCTAAACAGTGCCTGTACTTTGATGGTTCGACTATCGGTGTCGACGGCGGGATTCGACGCAGTGACCTCTCCTTCAAAATACTGGTCTGGAAAGGCAGGTACGCTGGCGATCACCTTTTGGCCCTTGCCAATCCGGCCAAGATCGCGTTCCGGCAACGTGAAATCCAAATACATCGGATCGAGTTGTTCAAGCATCACGATCGCCGAACCAACCGGCAAGTACTGCCCAAGATCGACGCGACGTATGCCCAACTCGCCGGCAAACGGCGCCTTGATGTGCTTCTTAGCGATTTGGATCTGCTTGCCGGCAACCGCCGCCGCGGCTTGATCGAGCTGCGCTCGATTTTGATCCTGATCGGCGGCGGCGATGAATTTTCGCTCCAACATGCTCTGGCCTCGCTGATACCGTAAGCCGGCCAATTTTTGTTCGGCGAGCAGGCCGTCGAGTTCCGCTCGGTCGGTAGCGCTATCCAGTTCTAGCAACAACTGTCCGGCTTTTACAGTTTGGCCGGAGTTGAAATGAATGGCTTGGACCATCCCGGCAATTTCGTTGCTGATATCGATACCGGCGACGGCGCGAAAGCTGCCGACAGTGCTTAACGAAGAGTCCCAGTGTTCGCTTTTGACCTCGGCGAAGGCAACGACGGCCGGAGATACTGCAGGCACTTGGCTGGCCGCTTGGCGCATCCGGTAAAACTTGAGTCCGAAAATCGCACCCAGCGCAAGTAAGGTCAACAATAGTACTAGCAGGCTGCGCTTGATCATCGATGGCGATTCGGTCAAAGGTATAATGGAGCCATGCGCCGCCAGGAATGGCCTTGATGCGCGCGGCCATCCCATTCGTAGAGCCTGTGCGGCACCTGCTTCTGGGTCAGAATATGGCTCAGGTCGTGATTGTTTTGTAAAAATGGATCTGCTCTGCCGATCACCAAGGTGATGTCCAGCGCCCGAATGGCCGCCAATTGGGATTCGCAGGTCAAATTCGGCAAAAAATGCGTTGGCGTATGAAAATAAATATCGTCGTTATAGTGTCCTTCGAATAAATCCTTGAAGCATTCCACCTCCAGGGTTAGATCGAAGCGTCCGGAAAACGCCACCAGCTTTTTGAATAAATGCGGGTGGCGAAATGCGATATTGGCGGCATGATAGGCGCCCAGACTGCAGCCATGCGAAATTAAGCACGGATGCGGGTTCTTCAGTGCAATGAACGGCAGAATTTCATTCAACACATAATCTTCGAATTGCATGTGGCGCTTGATGCGATCGCCCGGTTGACACCAAAAACAATAAAAGCTTTCGTGGTCGATGCTGTCCAGACAATACAATTGCATGTGGCCCGCGTTGATCTTGTCGGCCAAGCTATCAACAATTCGCAGGTTCTCGTATTCGTAAAAACGGCCGTCCCGAGTCGGAAAGACCAGCACTTTGGCGCCGGCATGACCGAATACCAAAAACTCCATATCGCGTTCTAAACGCGGGCTGAACCAATGATGATATTCCCGTTTCATCGCAAGCTTGTCAGTTGGGCGAGAAAAATAGCTTGAGTTCCGCCAACAACTGCTGCTCTTGTAGACGTTGCGCCGGATATTCGAAATGGCCGGCATCCAGTGTGAACAGGCGTTTCTCACCGTGCCAGGCATTGTAAATCGCAAACTGACCCGGTGGAGCGACTACCGGATCGAACAAGGCCAATGCGGCATGCAGGGGTTGATTGGCATGGCGCACGGCGGTAGCGGCATCGTAATAGGTCAATGTGTCGGGAATATGACCCAGATGCTGACTATAGGCTCGCAATGCGTCGGCACTACCGCAACTGGGCAGACTTAAACGCAACGGCTGGTTACCGAATGTCGGTACGTTTAGGTGAACGCGACGAATTCTGCCGTCCCAAGGCACCGCTAAAGCCCCAATCCCGCCGCCGAAACTGATTCCCATATAACCGATCCGTTCCCGGGCCTGCGGATAAATCGTCCACAATACCGATACCGCCAGCCACAGATCGTCCACGCAACCGCCGATCACATAACGATCTTTATCCAGGATATTCTGCACGACATGCCAATCAGGCCGCTCCGGGATAGACGTACAACGGCTCCGGGAAATGCCACGAAAGCACGGAAACAAGAGCGCGGTATTGGGAAAGCTCAAATGAAAGTCCGGGCCTTCCCGGCCGCCATATCCGTGTCCCACAACGATAGCCTGCGTGACCGTTTGACCGTGCGGTTCCAGTAACCAACCGGCGATCGTGATACCGTCCGTGGACTGGTAGGAAATATCGTTGACCCGATAACCGTCGACCAGGGTCGGGTTACCGATTTGGAAGCGTGGCGATTGCTGCAGGACTTGCCGATAACGGGTGGACCAAAAGTCCTCAAAATCGGCGGGCTCGGTCGGCGCATCGACGCCGAGCAATCGTTCGAGAGTGTAGCCATAGCCTGGGTCGTAGTTGTAAGGATGCTCAAACAGACTCATCGGCGGCTATGGCAAATATCGTAAAAAACTTGAAGCAGGCGGGGTGCCTGATCAATCGACGATTTTGTATTTCTCCCTGGAAGCGTCGACCATATCCCGAAGCTCCTTGCCGGGTTTGAAGTGGGGAACATGTTTTTCGGTTAACGAAACCGATTCGCCGGTTTTGGGATTGCGTCCCAATCTAGCCGAACGATGATGCAACGAAAAACTGCCAAAACCCCTGATTTCTATTCTATCGCCGCTAGCCAGCGTATCGCTCAAGTGATCGACAACACATCTGACAGCGAGCTCCACGTCTTTAAGCGCAAGATGCGGCTGTTTTCTAGCCAGCACCTCTATCAATTCTGATTTTGTCACATCCAACCCTGAATAATCAAAAAGGGGCGGCATGAGGTTTACGCCCACGCCACCCCCGAAGTCGACGAGTTATTTGTCGATTTGTTTAAAGATGTCGCCTAATGTCGCGGTACCGGCATTTTGTGACGAGTAATCCTTAATAGCGTTGGATTCTTCTTCCATATCCTTAGCCTTGATCGACAATGAAATGGATTTGGTTTTTTTGTCGACGCCGATAAATTTAGCTTCGACTTCATCGCCTTCTTTCAGCAAAGTGCGGGCATCTTCGACGCGATCGCGTTGAATCTCGGAAGCGCGCAAATAGCCTTCGACGTTATCGGCCAGGGTAATCACAGCGCCTTTGGCATCGACTTCCTTAATGGTACCTTTCACCAAGCTGCCTTTTTCATGCAGCGCGATATAGTTTTGGAAGGGGTCTTGTTCCAGCTGTTTGATACCCAACGAAATACGCTCACGTTCGGAGTCCACGGCCAGAATAACCGTTTCGACTTCGTCGCCTTTCTTGTAGGCGCGAATCGCTTCTTCGTCGTTCTCGTTCCAGGAGATATCGGACATATGCACCAGACCGTCGATACCGCCATCCAAACCGATGAAGATGCCGAAATCGGTAATCGATTTGATTTTGCCGGAGATTTTGTCGCCTTTGTTGTGCGTAGCCGCGAATTCATCCCAAGGGTTGGAGCGGCATTGCTTCATGCCCAGCGAAATACGACGGCGTTCTTCGTCGATTTCCAGAACCATGACTTCGCACTCATCACCCAGTTGTACGACCTTGGATGGGTTGACGTTTTTATTGGTCCAGTCCATTTCGGAAACGTGTACCAAACCTTCGACGCCTTCCTCGATTTCCACGAAACAACCGTAGTCGGTCAGGTTATTGACCTTACCGAACACGCGAGTGCCGGCAGGGTAACGGCGAGCGATGTTTTGCCATGGATCTTCATCCATTTGTTTCATGCCCAGCGATACGCGAGTTTTGTCTTTGTCGAATTTCAGGACTTTAACTTTAACTTCCTGACCGATCTCTACGCATTCGGATGGATGACGTACGCGGCGCCATGCCATGTCGGTGATGTGCAACAGACCGTCGACGCCGCCCAGATCGATAAACGCACCGTAATCGGTGAGGTTTTTGACGATACCGGTA
Organism: Methylomonas stagni; assembly: GCF_050154735.1. Classification (NCBI taxonomy): domain Bacteria; kingdom Pseudomonadati; phylum Pseudomonadota; class Gammaproteobacteria; order Methylococcales; family Methylococcaceae; genus Methylomonas; species Methylomonas stagni. Next base: position 1,093,517 of record NZ_CP189557.1, read on the forward strand.
ACGATCGCGCCGTCTTGCAAGGTTTTGACCAATTCTTCGCGCTCGGCGCTGTATTCGCTTTCGACGACGGCGCGGCGCGACAACACGACATTGTTGCGTTTTTGGTCGATTTTGATGACTTTAAATTCCAGATCGCGGTTTTCCAGGAAGGTAGTGTCGCGAATCGGGCGCACATCGACCAGAGAACCCGGCAGGAACGCGCGCAACGCGCCGACCGCCACGGTGAAGCCGCCGCGTACCTTGCCGTTGATACGACCGACAATGGTTTCTTGAGTCTCGAAGGCTTTTTCCAGTTCAGCCCACGCTTTACTTTTCTTGGCTTTGTCGCGGGAAAGAAGAGTGGCGCCCAGACCATCTTCGAACAAATCGAGAGCAACTTCGATTTCGTCACCGATATTGACTTCCAAGTCGCCGTCGGCATTCAGAAACTGCCATTTTGGAATGACACCTTCGGATTTCGCCTGTGTACTGACGATGACAAATTCGTTTTCGATGTCGACAACGGTACCGATCAACATCGCGCCAGGACGCATTTCGGTCTTGGCATAACTCTCTTCAAACAACTCTGCAAAGCTTTCGCCCATCTTTTCTTTCCCAAACTTGTTAAAACACGAACAAGTTTTCACATTTATCAAAAATTAATAAAAAGCCGCCGACAACCGCCGACAACCGCCAAAAAGTCTCATACGACTAAATTAACCACCTGATCGATGACTTCTTGAATTGTCAAATTCGAGGAGTCGATGTACAACGCGCCTTCCGGAACGGTAAGCGGCGCGGACGTTCGCTGACTATCGCGACGATCACGTTCTTCTATCTCACGGGTGATTTGCGGAAGATTAGCATCAATCCCCTTTTCAATCAACTGTTTATATCGTCTTAATGCTCGCTCTTCGGCGCTGGCGGTCAAGTAGACCTTGTAACGGGCATCGCTGAACACCACGCTGCCCATGTCCCGCCCGTCGGCAACCAGGCCGGGAAGCTGTTGAAAATCCTTTTGTTTTTGCAAAAGAACCGCTCTGACATCGGGGTAGGCCGCAATGATGGACGCCGTATTGCCGGTGGTTTCTGTCGCCAGACGCGCCGTGATGTCCACACCGTTCAGTTTGACGATCAATGCGTCACCGCAGTCGAATTCTAACAGCATGGCTTGAGCGACCTCGCAAATAGCCGGCACATCGTCCAAATTCAATCCTGCGTTGAGCACCGCTACCGCTAGAGACCGGTATATCGAACCGCTATCCAGATAATTCCAGCCCAAAAGCTTGGCGACGGCACGACTGACCGTGCCTTTTCCCGCGCCGCTAGGCCCGTCTATCGTTAAAACCGGTGCCGTCATATTAAATCACGCTAACATCGAGTCCCAGCTTGACCGCTAAGTCGCGGAACTCCGGGAACGAGGTATTCACATTCGCGCAATCCTTGATCGTAATCGGTCCGGAGGCACGCAATCCGGCGATCGAGAACGACATAGCGGTGCGGTGATCGCCGTGTGAATCAACTTCGCCGCCACCGATTTGACCGCCGTTGATCACCATGCCGTCTTTGGTGGCTTGAGCGTCAATACCCAGGATTTGCAAGCCGTCCGCCATCACCTGAATCCGATCGGATTCCTTGACCCGCAATTCTTCGGCGCCGGTCAGCACCGTTTGGCCTTCGGCGCAGCTTGCCGCGACGAACAGCACTGGAAATTCGTCGATCGCCAGCGGCACCAGATGCTCGGGAATATTGATACCTTGCAATTGCGCGGAACGCACCCGCAAATCGGCGACCGGTTCTCCGCCGACTTCGCGCTCGTTCAGCACTTCGATGTTGGCGCCCATCAGGCGCAGAATGTCGATGACGCCGGTGCGAGTCGGATTGATGCCGACGTGTTTCAAGGTGACATCGGAATTCGGCGCGATACTGGCACCGACTAAAAAGAACGCCGCAGAGGAAATGTCGCTAGGCACGTCGATATTCGTCGCGGTCAATTTGCCGTTGCTGGTGATTCTCGCGGTCGCGCCGTCGCGAGTGACCGGATAACCGAAGCCGGCCAGCATCCGTTCGGTATGATCGCGGGTCGGCGCGGGTTCGGTGACGCTGGTTTCGCCTTCCGCATACATGCCCGCCAGCAACAAACAGGATTTGACCTGGGCGCTAGCGATCGGCATGTCGTAATGCATGCCTTGCAATTTGCCGGCCTTGCCTTTGATATGCAACGGCGCGGTACCGTTTTCTTGGGTAACGATCTCCGCACCCATTTGCGCCAAAGGCGCGGTCACCCGCTTCATCGGCCGGGATTCCAGCGACTTGTCGCCGGTCAACACACTGTCGAACGGCTGTCCGGCCAACAGCCCGGACAATAGCCGCATCGAGGTGCCGGAGTTGCCCAGGTACAGTGGCTTTTCCGGCGCTTTCAAGCCATGCTTGCCGACGCCGTGCACGGTCACTTCGCCGTTGGCCGGCCCCTCGATAGAAACGCCCATCGCCCGAAAGGCCTCCAAGGTGCACATCGCATCTTCGGCATTCAAAAATCCGGTGACGTGGGTAACGCCCTCGGCCAGCGAGCCGAGCATGATGGAGCGGTGCGACATCGATTTATCGCCGGGCACGCGAATCTCGCCGTTCAGGCTGCCGCCGGGTTGGACTTGGAAAATGACGTTAGTGGATGAGGACATAGTGGTTAAGTTGGATCGTCAAAAGTTTCGAGAAAACGTTGCCGGGCTTGCTTGGCGTAACTGAACGTTTCGAACAACGCGGAAGCGTCGTCGTTTTGCAGCAGGTGCTCGACTTGGCTAAGTTCGGCTTGAAATTGTTGAATCAGCGGAATGATTTCCTGTTTATTGGCCAGACAAATGTCTTGCCACATGGTGGGGTCGCTGGACGCGATACGGCTGAAATCGCGAAACCCGCCGGCCGCGTATTTGAAGATTTCGCGCTGCTCGTCCTTGCGGCCCAACATGCCGACCAACGCAAAGGCCAGAATATGCGGCAGATGGCTGGTAGCGGCGAGCACGGTATCGTGGTGCTCCACGCTCATGATGGCCACGCTGGAACCGATCCGCCGCCAGAATGCGCTGAATTGATCCACGGCCCGCGGGTCGGTGGACGGCAACGGCGTCAAAATCAGCCGGCGGTTTTTGTATAAATCGACTTTCGCCGCTTCGACCCCGCTGCGCTCGGCGCCGGCGATCGGATGTGCCGGCACGAAATTGCTCGGCACCTTGCCGAACACCGCACGCGCGGCCTCGACCACGCTGCCCTTGGTACTGCCGGCGTCGCTATAAAGCGTTTGCGAATTCCAATACGGCTTGAGTTGCTCGAAGATGGCTTGCATGCTGCCGACCGGCGTGCAAATGATCACGCAATCGGTACCGGCCATCGCTTGGGCCGGATCGGTATAAAACGCGTCGATGACGCCCAACTCGACCGCGCGCTGCATGTTGGGCAGATTCTTCTCCCGGCCCAGCGCCACTACCTGTTTGCACAAACCCTCGGCGCGGGCGGCCTTGGCGATCGAGCCGCCAATCAAGCCAATCCCGATGATGCACAGGCGCTCAAACACCTTGCAATACCTGGGACAACGCGTCGATGAAGATTCGGTTTTCGCGTTCGGTACCGATGCTGACTCGCAAATGATTGGGCATTTCGTAATTGCCGACCGGGCGCACGATCACGCCTTTTCTCAGCAAGGCCTGGTAGAGCGGCATCGCCGGCTGCCGCATATCGACCGAGACGAAGTTGCCGGAAGATGGAATCCAAGGCAAACCCAAGGCTTCGAAGGCTGATGTCAATTGCGCCATACCGGCATTGTTGACAGCAATGGTCTCGGTCAAATAATCGGCATCCGTCAGGGCGGCTTCCGCAGCCGCCAACGCCAACATATTACCGTTAAACGGCTGGCGCACCCGATTCAGCAAATCGGCCACTTCCGGCGACGATACGCCGAAGCCTATGCGCAAGCCGGCCAATCCGTAGGCCTTGGAAAAGGTGCGAGCGATGATCAAATTCGGGTACTTATCCGGCCAGTGCATGGATTCGGTGCGCACGGCTGGATCGACGAACTCGTAATAGGCTTCGTCGAGCACGCATAACACCGACTTCGGCAACGAGGCGATAAACTCTTCGACGGCTTGCGCAGCCAACAAGGTGCCGGTCGGATTATTCGGATTGGCGATGAACACTACGCGGGTAAGATCGGTCACCGCCGCCCGCATCGCCACCAAATCGTGGCCGTAAGCCTTGGCCGGCACGACCACGGCTTTGGCACCGACTGCTTGAGTCAGGATGGGATATAAAGCAAAGGCGTGCCGGGCGAATACGACTTCATGCTCGGGTGCGACGAAGGTGCGCATCACCAATTCCAGAATCTCGCTGGAACCGTTACCAAGCGTGATTTGCGCCGCGTCCACGCCCCAGCGGGCCGATAATGCCGCCTTCAGCGCAAAACCGCTGCCGTCCGGATAACGGCTTATTTCCGGCAAGGTGTTACGAATGGCCTCGGCGACTTTCCGGCCGGTTCCCAACGGATTCTCGTTGGATGCCAACTTGATGACCTCGGCCAAACCCAGCTCGCGCTGTAATTCTTCCGCCGGTTTACCCGGCACATAAGGCATCAGTTGTTGAACGCCGTCTAAAGCAAGAGATAAAAATAAATTCATGAAGCAAAAAGATTAAATGACTGCCTTGGGATACGAGCCGAGCACTTTCAGCATTTTGACGTTGTTCTCCAAGGTTTTCAGTGCCTTGGCGACATCGTCGTCATCGCGATGCCCTTCGATATCGATAAAAAACACATATTCCCACAAACCCTGGCGGGACGGCCGGGATTCGATGTGGGTCATGCTGATGCCATACTCCGCGAACGGCTCCAAAATCCGATGCAATGCCCCCGGTTGGTTGCCGGTCGAAACCAGAATCGAGGTTTTATCGAAACCGGTCGAAACCGGTTGCAAGCGTCCGACGACGATGAAACGTGTGGTGTTGTTGGCTTCGTCTTCAATGTGTCTGGCGATCACGTTCAAGTCGTACAATTCCGCCGCCGTCAAGCCGGCGATCGCCGCTTTACCGTGGTCCAGCGATGCCAAGCGCGCGGCTTCGGCGTTGCTGCTAACCGCGGTGCACGGCACGCCGGGCAGATTGGCGGTCAACCATTGCCGGCACTGGGCCAGCGATTGTTGATGGGAAAACACTTCGCCAATCCCGACCAAGCCCTCCATCTTGCCGAGCAAATTCTGATGGACGCGGATTTCGACCTCGCCGCAGATTTGCAGGGGGCTGTCCATGAAGCGGTCCAGCGTATGGGCGATGACCCCTTCGGTGGAGTTTTCGACCGGCACGACGCCGAACTGGCAATGACCGGTCTCGACCGCCTGGAAGATTTCATGAATCGTCGGGACCGGAGTATCCTGGACCGCGTGTCCGAAATGCTTAAACGTCGCCTGTTGCGAGAAGGTGCCGGCAGGGCCGAGGAAGGCGACTTCCAGCGGTTTTTCCAGAGCGAGGCAAGCCGACATCAACTCCCGGAACAAATGCGCGGCGGACTGATCGCCTAACGGGCCAGGATTGATCTCCATGATGCGCCGCAACACCTGCGCCTCGCGATCAGGGCGGTAGAAACTGCCGGTCTCGCCTTCGGCCTGCTTGGTACGCGCGACTTCCAGCGCGCAACTGGCGCGCTGATTGATCAAGTCGAGAATTTGCCGATCTATGGCATCGATACGCTGGCGCAGTTCGGACAAAGGAATGATCGCGGTCATAAGCCTTAATGAGTACGCTCGAACTCGGCCATGAATTCGATCAAGGCCTCGACGCCGGCTTCCGGCATCGCATTATAGATGCTGGCGCGCATGCCGCCCACCGAACGATGGCCTGCCAGCGTGCTCAAGCCTTGTTGTTCGGCTTGCTCCAAGAAGGCTTTGTCCAGCGTTGCATCGGCCAATACGAATGGCACATTCATCCGTGACCGGCAGGCCGGATCGACCGGATTGCGGTACAGACTGGAATCGTCGATGGCTTGGTAAAGTTTGTTGGCTTTGCGGATGTTACGTTGTTCGATCGCGACGACGCCGCCCTCGCCTTTCAGCCATTGCAGCGTCAAACCCAACAAATACCAGTTGTAGGTGGCCGGCGTGTTCAACATCGAATCGGCCTTGGCCTGCTGAGCATAGCTGAACACGGCCGGCGTATTCTTGGCCTCCAAGCCCACCAAATCGTCGCGGACGATGACTACCGTCACGCCTGACGGCCCCATGTTTTTCTGCGCGCCGGCGTAGATTAAGCCATAGCGGCCGATATCGACCCGTCTGGACAGGATATTCGACGACATATCGCAAACCAGCGGCAGGTCGCCGGCGTCCGGAATATCGTTAAATTCGACGCCGTGTATCGTTTCGTTGGAAGTGTAGTGCAAGTAGGCGGCTGCCGGATCGACTCGCCAGTCCGCGTAGGCTGGGATTGTCGTGAACGCGGTCGATTCGCCGCTGGCCGCCACCTGGACTTCGCAATATTTGCCGGCTTCCTTGATCGCCGCGGTGGACCAAGCGCCGGTATTAACGTAACAGGCTTTGGTTTTGCCGTTCAGGATGTTTTGCGGAATCATCGCGAATTGCGCGCTGGCGCCGGCCTGTAGAAAGAACACCCGATAATTGGCCGGTACCGCCAGCAGTTCGATCAGATCGTTCTTCATTTGCTCGGCAATGGCCATGAAGTGCGGACCGCGATGGCTCATTTCCATCACCGACATACCGCTGCCCCGCCAATCCAACATTTCCTGTTGGGCTTGTTGCAATACCGGTTCCGGCAACATCGACGGACCGGCGCTGAAATTGTAGATCCTGGCCATTATTCTTCCTCTCCTGTCGACGGTGCCGCGTCGCTATCCGGACTTTCGTCGTCGAGATCACCTTCTTCGTCGCCCAGCGCTTCGATGCGGTCGACGCCAACCACTTTCTCGCCTTTATCGAGGCGAATCACCGTGACGCCCTGAGTATTGCGACCCACCACCGAAATTTCGTTGACGCGGGTTCGGACCAAGGTACCGCCGTCGGTAATCAGCATGATCTCGTCGGTGTCGTTGACCAGCACCGCCCCGACCACCGCGCCGTTGCGTTCCGAGGTTTGAATCGCGATCAGTCCCTGACCGCCGCGCTTGTGCTGGGTAAACTCTTCGAGCTTGGTGCGTTTGCCGTAGCCGTTTTCGGTGATATTCAATACCGTCCCCTCGCTGGCGACGATCAGCGAAATCACTTTTTGGCCTTCCTGCAAGCGGATACCCCGCACACCGGCCGCAACCCGGCCCATCGAACGTACGTCGCTTTCGTTGAAACAGACCGCCTTACCGTCGCTGCTGAATAACATCACGTTTTGACGGCCGTCGGTCAGCGCGACGCCGACCAGGGTATCGTTATCGCGCAAATCGATCGCGATTTTGCCTTTCGCCAATTGGAACGCGAATTCAGTCAGCGGGGTTTTCTTGACCGTACCGGCCATCGTCGCCATAAACACGTATTTGTCCTCGCTGTACTCGCGAACCGACAGCATCGCGTTGATGCGTTCGCCCTCTTCCAGCGGCAACAAATTGACGAAAGGCTTACCGCGCGAGGCTCGGCTGGCTACCGGCAACTCGTACACTTTCAGCCAATAGACCTTGCCGCGCGACGAGAAGCACAGGATGGTGTCGTGGGTGTTGGCGATGATCAGTTTTTCGATGAAATCGTTTTCCTTGGTAGCCGTCGCCGATTTACCGCGACCGCCGCGCCGTTGCGCTTTGTAATCGGTCAGCGGCTGGGTTTTGACGTAACCCTCGTGCGACATGGTCACCACCATGTCTTCCTCGGTGATCAGATCTTCAGCGGTCAGGTTGGAATAATCCTGAACGATTTCGGTTCGGCGCGCATCGGCATATTGGCTTTTGATTTCTTCCAATTCTTCCTTGATGACTTCCATCAAGCGCACGTCGCTGCCCAAGATGAACAAATATTCGTCGATCAATTCCAGCAATTGCCGATATTCGTTGACGATTTTTTCCTGCTCCAGCCCGGTCAAGCGATGCAGGCGCAAATCCAGAATGGCTTGAGCCTGATTTTCGGACAGCCGATATAGGCCGTTCGCCAAGCCGAATTCCGCCGGCAAGTCTTCCGGGCGCGAGCGATCCGCATCGGCGCGGTCCAGTAGCGACGCCACCAGACCGGCATTCCAGGATCGTCCCAACAACCCGACTTTAGCTTCCTGCGGATTCGGCGAGGTTTTGATCAGCTCGATCATCTCGTCGATATTGGCCAGTGCTACCGCCAGACCTTCCAAGATATGCGCCCGCTCGCGCGCCTTGCGTAGATTGAAGATCGTCCGGCGCGTCACGATTTCGCGTCTATGGTCGATGAAGGCGGCCAGAATGTCCTTTAAATTCATGCAATGTGGCCGACCGTCGTACAAAGCCACCATGTTGATGCCGAATACGGTCTGCAACTGGGTTTGCTTGTAGAGATTGTTCAACACCACGTCGGCCACTTCGCCGCGCCGCAATTCGACGACCATCCGCATGCCGTCCTTATCCGATTCGTCGCGCAATCCGGAAATGCCCTCCAGCTTGCCTTCCTTGACCAATTCGGCGATTTTTTCCAGCAAGCGGGCTTTGTTGACTTGGTACGGCAGTTCCGTCGTGACGATGGCCTGCCGACCGCTGTCGCCGATGTCCTCAAAATGGCAACGGGCGCGCAGATAAATTCGGCCTCGACCGGTGGCATACGCTTCGTGTATGCCGGACGCGCCGTTGATGATGCCGGCGGTCGGAAAATCCGGGCCGGGTACGATCCCCATCAGCTCGGGGATCGTTAAATCGGGATTTTCGATCAAGGCCAAACAGGCGCCGACCACTTCGCCGAGGTTGTGCGGCGGGATATTGGTGGCCATGCCGACCGCGATGCCGGAAGAGCCGTTGACCAGTAGATTGGGTACCCTAGTCGGCAGCACCGTGGGTTCGGATTCTGACTCGTCGTAGTTGGCGACGAAATCGACGGTTTCCTTGTCCAGGTCGGCCAGTAACTCGTGGGAGATCTTTGCCATCCGCACTTCGGTGTACCGCATGGCCGCCGGCGAATCGCCGTCCACCGAGCCGAAGTTGCCCTGACCGTCGATCAACATGTAACGCAGCGAAAACGGTTGCGCCATTCGGACGATGGTGTCGTAAACCGCGGTATCGCCGTGCGGGTGGTATTTACCGATCACGTCACCGACGACGCGGGCGGATTTTTTATACGGTTTGTTCCAATCGTTGCCCAGTTCGCTCATCGCGTACAGTACGCGGCGGTGCACCGGCTTCAGGCCGTCTCTGACATCGGGAAGCGCCCTACCGACGATGACGCTCATCGCGTAATCGAGATAGGACTGTTTCATCTCGTCTTCGAGATTGACAGGAATGATTTCTTTAGCGAAGTCTGACATGGGTCCGTGATTCCATAGCGGTCGACGGCAAGCGCATCGACGGGTGGGCCTGAGTTGTCAATTCCATTTACTCAGTACCGACAGGTTTGTAAAGCCGGCAATTATAGCAAACGCCCCCTGCCACGTCAGGCAAAAATCTCCGCCAAAAAGTTTTGCATCGCTTGCCACGAACGCCGGTCGGCGAGCGGCTGGTACACCGTGCCGAACCCCGGATTATTGGCCACCGGGTTGGTAAACGCGTGCAGGGTGTGACCGTAGCTATGCAGTTGCCAATCGGCACCGGCTTTGGTTAATTCGGCTTGCAGCGCGATAACCTGCTCCATCGGCACCATCGGATCGTCGTGACCGTGCAAGGCCAAAACCTTGGCTTTTATCATGGGCTCCGGAATGTTGGCGGGCGGCGAGAATAGACCGTGGAAGGCCACCACGCCTTGAATATCGGCGCCGGTCCTGGCTAAATCCAACGCGCACAAACCGCCGAAGCAAAAGCCGATCGCCGCAATTTTGCGATTATCGGCCCACGGCAATAATTTGGCCGCCGCCAGCGCTGCCAGCGTCCTACGCTGCAACAAGGCGCGATCGGCCATGAAGGGCTGCATCAACTTGGCATTTTCATCGGGGCCGCTGCCTAACACGCCTTTTCCGTACATATCGACCGCAAACCCCAAGTAGCCCAATTCAGCCAATTTTCGAGCCTTGCCGGCGACAAATTCGTCCCGCCCACCCCAAGCGTGATGAATCAATACCAGCGGGCGCTGGCCGCTAACCGCGTCGTCGTACGCGAAATACCCTTCCAGCAAGGTCTCTTGATCCAGATAAGCAACCGTGTTTGCCACTATGGCCATGTCCTAACTCCTTTGGATGGTTACAAACGACCGGTCTGACGCAGGGACTCCAGAAAGGCTTCGGAGGCTTGTTCGACCAAATCCAATACCCGTTCGAAGCCGTAACTGCCGCCATAGTACGGATCGGGGACCTCATGCTCCAGTAGATGCGGCGCATACTCCAAAAACAAACGGATTTTATGCCGATGATCCGGCGGACAAAGCTCGGTCAGACTCTCCCGGTTTTCGCTATCCATCGCCAAAATATGGTCGAAATGGGCAAAATCCGCTGCCGATACCTTGCGTGCGCGCAGGTGTTTCAATTCCACGCCGCGATCGCGAGCGGCTTTTTGCGCGCGTAAATCCGGCGCGTCGCCGACGTGATAGGCATGCGTGCCAGCGGAATCGATCTGAAAGCGATCAGCCAAATTTTGACTTTCGATCAAATTGGAAAACACGCCTTCCGCCGTCGGCGATCGGCAAATATTGCCCATGCAGACAAAGAGTACTTTAATTTTATTCATATAGGTCAATTACTTACTAAATTAATCGCTGCAAGATCGCTTCTAGAATCGCCAACCTTGAGTCTTTGACAACAAAGCTAGCGCGCCTATTTTAGTCGTCCGGCGGGATTTTAGGGTAGAGATGCGGCCTTTGGTCGACAAGAACCCGCAACCGATACGCTCGCTCGGGGAAGAGCCTACTCGTTCCCTGTGCTTGCTCCATAAACCTAAAAAGAGCAGTTTGGCGATGAAAAATCCCGTTCGTCCTGAGCTTGTCGAAGGGCGCGCGGGATTTTTCATTCACCCGTTTGGTGAGTGTATTGCGAGCCGTCCATGCTTCGACGTTGCTCAGCACGAACGGCCCGCAATACACGCCAACTGCCCTTTTTAGGATAAAACGCCACCATCGCTATAAAAATCGCACAATAGACCCAATCAGCCCCGGCTTTCGAGCTGATAGTACTCGTCGGAGACTTTAATTGGCGTGGCGCATTTGCTGAGGCAAGGACCATCGTCGGTGACAATAAAAAAGGGGCCTTCCGGCCCCTTGTTTGACTTACAGCCCGGATTAGTTGAAAGCCTTGCCTGGCGTGCCGGGGAGATGCGGCATGCTTTGTGTCGGAAATTCGCCGCTCAGTGCGTTCAAAAATGCGACGATGTCGGCTACTTCGGCGTCGGACAATTCCTTATTCAATTGCAGTTTTGCCATCAACCATACGGCTCTGTCCAAGGTTTTCACGGAGCCGTTGTGAAAATACGGTGCGGTCAGAGCGACATTCCGTAACGTAGGCACTTTCCAGAAATGCTTGTCGGCATCGCTTTTGGTGACTTCGGCGCGGCCCAAATCTTTTTGGAAATGGTATTGCGCTTCGAAATATCCGTTGGAATTCACTGGGAATTTTTGGAACATGCCGGCACCGTTAAAGGCTGGACCGCTGTGGCAACTGGTGCAACCGATTTCGACGGCTTTTTTCATGCCGCGTACTTGTTGTTCGGTCATGGCGTTGGTACCGCCTTCGACATATTTGTCGTAAGCACTGTTAGGCGTAATTAGCGTACGTTCGTAAGCCGCGATAGCCTTGGTCGCATTATCCTTACTGATCGAGTCCTTGCCGAAGGCTTTTTCGAACGCATCTTGGTAGCCTTCGATGGTTTTCAGGCGAGCTACCACGTCGTCCCAGCTTTTCATGCCCATTTCAATCGGGTTGGTGACTGGACCGGCGGCTTGCTCTTCCAGGCTGGCCGCGCGGCCATCCCAAAATTGCACTGCGTTGAAAGCCGCATTCCAGACCGTCGGCGCGCTACGTCCACCGGTTTGACCGTTCACGCCCATCGAGTTGGGTCGATTATCTTCGCCGCCCAGCATGGTGTTGTGGCAAGAGGCGCAAGCCACGGTGCCGGTCGACGACAATCGCGGATCGTGGTAAAGCATTTTTCCCAACGAGACTTTTTCGGCTGTGGTGGGATTGTTTTCCGGTGCCGGAGCGCTGGCCGGCAAGGATTCCGCGGCTGATGCGGACAAGGAACCGGTCATCGCCAACGCGGCGACCAGCAAACGAATTTTTAACATAACCATCCTCCTAAAAGTAATTATTGTTAGCTCAAGGCTGCCGAATTGTAAGATATTGCCGCGCGGCAGGTAAATCTAAATGCACGGTCGCCACTGCTACGACTTGGCCCATGCTTGAAGTTGAAAAAAGACAGAGGAGTTCGTGTTTTAGAGTACTGAATGTTCTCCATTCCCCGCCTATCCGTGGTAGCTCGACATCTTCATGGGTTTTCCGGCTGCAAGCCATCGCGCAACCGCGCTAATTGTAGCTGGGCTTCGTCGATTGCAAAGCGATCGATTGATTTGGCGATCGCGTCAAGTTCCGCCTGCCATCCCCCCTGCCGCCAGCGCCCGCAGCTCCGCGAGCGCCGATTCTACCGCGCCAAGATCGGTGTCCAAGATCCTCGCCAAACGCTCGGCGGCCTTGGCGACTTCCTGGGTATTGACGACGGGTTTCGGCTCCACCACGTTTTCCGGCTGTTTCGCCGCCAAATCGGTCAATTCGAGGATAATCCGCGCCAAGCATTGCTCCAAGTCGGCGAGTTGCGCTTCGGCCGGCGGGTGGCTTTGCTTTAACACCGCGTCAACAGAGGAGGCCGCTTCGAACAAGGCTTGCGCGCCCAGGTTGCCGCTGACGCCTTTCAGCGCGTGGCAATGCGCTTCCGCTTCTTCGAAACGCCCCGCTTCGATCGAAGCACGCAGTTCTGTCACCGAGTCGGCGTAATGCGCCAAAAATCGCAGCAATTGCCGCCGATAAGCCTCCGAATTGCCGCCGATGCGCCGAATGCCCTGCGCGACATCGATATGCCGTAAACACTGCAGATCCGCCGGGTATGCGACGCTAGCCGTTGCCGAGGCTGGGGAGTCTGGCTCCCGGTGCCGGCGATCCAGGTGGTCAACGAAGCCAGCAAACGCTCGGGATCGATCGGTTTGGTGATATGGTCGTTCATGCCGGCTTGCAGACTTTTTTCGACGTCTTGCGCCATGGCGTGCGCCGTCATCGCGATAATCGGCATCGCACCGAAGCGGTCGGCGCCGTCGGCTTGGGTTAGCGACCGGATTTGCCGTACCGCTTCCAAGCCGTCCAGCACCGGCATCTGAATATCCATTAACACCGCGTCGTAAGCTGTCTGACAGACTTTCCGCACCGCCTCCTCGCCATTCACTGCCTCGTCTACCTCCAGGCCGTGTCCGCGCAATAATTCGCCGGCAAACTCACGGTTGATTTCGTTATCCTCAACCAGCAAGATGTGGCGACCGTGTAATGGTCCGGTTTCCACGCCACCTGTCAGGCGCGGCTTGAATTTGTCGGCCATGCCCTGGATACGGCCACGTCCCAAGGCCGACAGGATGGCATCCAGCAAAGACGACGGCGAGACAGGTTTGATCAAGAAACCGTCGATGCCGACCTTGTCCGCCAGGCGCATGACGTCCTCGTTGCCGTAAGCGGTGACCATGATCGCCTTAAGCCCGGCCAAGCGAGGGTCGGCGCGCATTTGTTCCACCACTTCATCGCCGTTCATACCCGGCATGTGCCAGTCCACCAACACCAGTTCGTAGGATTGAGTTGCGGTCGCTTGGCGCAATTCGGTCAAGGCTTCGGCACCGCTGGCGGCAACCCCAATGCGTACGCCGAACGGCCTGAGCATATCGGCAATGATTTCCCGCGACGCTTCGTTGTCGTCCACCACCAACACCCGGACGTCGGTCAACAGCCGGCCAACCTTGTCCTCGAGCGATTGCGGCCGCAGCGCGCCGTCACCGACAATACCCAAACGTGCGGTAAAGCAAAACGTCGTCCCCAGACCCGGCTCCGACCAATCGATCCAGATTCGGCCTCGCATCATTTCCACCAGTTTCTTGGAAATGGCCAGTCCCAAGCCGGTACCGCCAAAGCGCCGACTAGTGCCTTGGTCGGCCTGAGTAAATTCGGTGAACAATTTATCGCGGTCGGTTCGCGACATGCCGATGCCGGTATCCCGCACCGTGACCAGCAACTCCATTTCGGTCGGCGCGACGACGCGGCCGTGAAACGCCAGTTCCAATTCGCCGCGCTCGGTAAATTTCAACGCGTTGCTACACAAATTGGTCAACACCTGCCCAAGACGCAACGGATCGCCGATTAACAGCGACGGAATTTCCGGGTCGTGCCGAATCAAAAACTCGATATTTTTTAAGCCGGCTTGATACCCGATGACATCGGCCAATTGATCGACGACCGCATCGAATCGGAATTCGGCTTGCTCCAACGTCAGTTTACCGGCCTCGATCTTGGAAAAATCCAGAATGTCGTTAAGGATGCCTAACAAGGCCCTAGCCGAGCTATATGCTTTGGCCAAATAGTTGCGCTGCGACGCGCTGAGTTCGGTTTGCAGCGCAAGATGCAGCATGCCCAGCACGCCGTTCATCGGCGTGCGGATCTCGTGCGACATATTGGCGAGAAATTGACTTTTGGTTTGAGTGGCCGATTCGGCAGCATCGCGAGCTTCCTTCAGCGCGGTTTCGTATTGTTTGCGTAACGTGACGTCTTCGTAGGTACTGACGAAACCACCGTCGGAAATCGGCCCGCCGCTGATTTCCAACACCTTGCCGTCGGCCCGCGTCCACACGTAGCGGTGTGGTTGAAAGCGACTGATTCTTTCCAGGGCCTCGCGCAACTCGGCCTTGGTTTCGGCGTAACGCAAGGCATCGCCATGTAAATCAAAACGTTCGAAATCGCTGTGATCGCGGCCGGTTTGCAACAATTCTTCCGGATAGCCGCGCACGAGCGCCAATTGCTTGTTCCACACCAGCAATTTCAAATTGGCGTCGAAGGCAATCAAGCCTTGCGACATGCTGTCCAGCACCGTCGTCAATATCGCGCCGTTGTGCGCCAGTTTGACGTTGGTTTCGGCCAGCTCGGCGGTCCGCGCCGCCACTCGGCGTTCCAGATCCTCATTGACCGCCGCCAGTTGATGGCGGCTTTCCGCCAACTGGCGATCGCGGTTTTCGATCGTCGCGATCATGGTGTTAAACGCTGAAATCAATGCGCCGAGTTCGTCGTTGCTGTGGCGCTCGGCGCGCAGCGTGTAATCCTGGCTGCGGTTGATGGTCTCGACGGTTTTTTTAGCTTAACCAACGGCGCCGAGATCACCCTTTGCAAGCGCGAAGCCATCAAAAATGCGATGGCACCCGCCAATACCACGATTAGCGATGCCGCGATCAACGAACCCCGCCAGAGATTATTCAGTTCCGCCAAACTGGCCACGATCAACACCCGTCCGACATGCTGACCGTCCAATTCGATATCCTCGGCCATTCGACAAAATTGCTCACCGAAAACCGCCAGTCCGACCTGTTGCCGCGCCGGCCACGAGGCCGGACAAGATTCGCCCCGCCGATATTCGGCGAATAAGCCGCCCTCGGCGTTGTAAATACAGGCGGACACCACCGCGGGCTTGACGCCCAACGCGCTAAGATTGGCTTCGGCGACGCCCGGATCCCCGAAGGACAAGGCGACGGTGCTGCGGCCGGACACAATCCGCGCCAACGACTGCAAGTCCTTGGCCATATCTTCTTTCAGACGCATGCGCTCGTGCACGACGAAACCGGTTCCGGCCAGTAACAGCGCGACCAGGCTGGTTACCAAGATAATCAGCACCAATTTAGTTTTGATATTGACGTCGAGTGAGCGGACCGGCATGGTTTTCAAGGTTTGGAGGGAACGACGATACGGGCAATTTCCATCAACAAGGCATTAACCTTGAGTTGAGCGCCGCTGACCGTTTGGGGGTTGATTTCGACTTTAATCTGATCTTGTTCGCGGTAAAAGCCTATCCCGCCGCCGCGCGCCGCGAATCCGTGTTGGTCGCTGACGGTCAGCACCGCCCTGCTCTTCGTTTGCTGTAACAGTCCCGGCAACATCGCCGAATCCCCATCGATGTACAGCAATTGGCATATCTGCAACTCCTCGGTTCCCGACCAGATTTGCAAGGCTCTACCCTTACTATCGCGGCTGGCCAATTCGCCGAGTTGTTCGACCACCGCGTCGGCGCCGACCACGCAAACATGCAAGGGTTCGTCGCCGGGTGTCGGCCATTCGACCAGCCGGGTGAAATTAAACAAATATCCGGCCTTGATTTTCGCGTCGGCACTATCCGCCGCCACCGGCCAAGCCAACCAACACATCGCCCACAAGGCGATAAGGCGACAACGGATCGCCGAAATGCGGGCAGCGCGCATTAGAACTCCAGCCGCGCCGTCAATTTCAGCGTCAGCGGCGGACCGGCCAAAATCGACGTCGGCGCGCCGAAGTCGGTCGAGGCGAAGTTGCTATTAAAAGCGCCGTAATTTTTGAAGTCGAACAAGTTCAAGACGTCCAAACGTAACTTAAATCGCGTATCTCGCGGAGTGTCGAAATTTTTGATTAACGCAATATCGAATTGCCGATAGCCCCACCATTCGCCGGGAAAAATAAAGTCGTAACCACGCGGCGTGTAGGTATCGAAACGGCAGGCACCGCTGGTGCAATTGATGCCGTAGCGGGTTTCGGGCGTGGCCAGCGTCAATTTGGCGGCGAAGACCACATCCCACGGTAAATCGACGCTTGCGGTGGTTACGATTTTATGGGCGCGTACTCCAGAGGTATCGAGCCAACCGACGCTGTGAGTATCCGGCTTTTCAAATAAATAGCTGCTGTTATCCACGAAGGATTGCGGCTTGTTTTCCTGAGAGTCGGTATAGGTATAAGCAAAACTAGCCCCCCAACCGCTTTCTTTGACGTAAGGCTTCTCGGCTTTTAAATACACCGAATTGGTTTTGGTTTGCACGCCGTTGTCGAACAGGATCAACTGACCGTAGCCCGGAACCGCTTGAAAAGTACCGCCAAGGTCGCTGCCGGCCCGGTAAAAGCTGCCGTCGGCATTACGTCCGCCCAGCACGCCCACCAAACCATCGTAGCTATGCACGTGCGACACCGCCAGTTCGGTATACCAATCGCCGATACGGTTGCGGATGCCAAGGCTGAATTGATCGGCGAACGGCGTTTTCAGGTTGTTGCGCATTAAGTTGATTTCCCGGCTGGCCGGGGTGGCGCCGGTCAATGCGCTGAGTTGCTCGCCGTTGTAATTCAAATAGGCCGGATCCCAGGCGATGCAGTCGGCCGCCGCGCCGCAATCGTAGTTCGGATCGCCTTGAAACGCCACGCTGAACGACGGGTAACTGCCTTTAGTGCGCTCCAACTGCAACACGTCGTAAATGTTGCGGTCGTAGGCTCTCCCATAACCGCCGAACACGACGTGGCGCTGATCGCCGTCGAAGTCGTAGGCAAAACCCAGGCGCGGCGCGATGTTGTCGGCGTCGGCTCGGCGGTTATGGCCGTTGCTGAGATAATCCTCGAGATTGTAGCCGCCGCGGCCGCCGGCGATATTGCTCCAGTCGCGCAACGCGCTCGCCACGCCTGTCGGCGTGACGAAATTCAAGTAGCCGGGGTTGTATTCGTAATCCCAGCGCGCGCCCAAACTTAAACTTAGATGTCGATTCAATTCCCAGTCGTCTTGTAGATAGAGTCCGACTTGACTGACGTCGGTCGATGTCGCGCCGTTGCCGTCGCCCAGTCCGGCCATCGGCGCGGCCCAAGTGACCCGGTAGGGCGTCCCGTCCGGGTTGTTCAGGTTGTAGCTGAATTGCGGATTGTAGGGATCGCGTTCCAGTGCGTTCAATTCGATGTACTTCAGCTTTGCGCCGACTTTGACGACGTGCGAACCGTGCCAATTCAAGCCGCTGAAGGTCAAATCGTCTTGCAAGCCAGGACCGCGTTGGCCTTTGTCTTGAAAGTTACCGGCGCCGCCGCCGTTCAGAACCGTGACGCTGCTTAAATTGCCGCCGCTTAGGCTACCATCCAAACGCTGTAGCAACTGTCCGGCATTCAAATGCGCCGGCTGTTGCCGCCAATGGCTATCCTCGTAGGTGAAGCGCGCTTCGTTAACCCAGTGTTCGGCGGTGTATTGATATTTGAAGTCCAGGCGCTTTTCGGCGTTGCCCTTGTCCAGCGCGTTCGGTTCGGCATTGCCGCCGCCGATACCCAGTATTTGGGTTTCGTCGCGCAATTTAAACGAAGCCTCTAGCGAGTTGCGCTCGTCCAGCGCCCAATCCAGTTTGGCGAAGAACAGATCGGCTTCGAACGGCCGATTCGCCTCGCCGAGCAGGGATTGGTAGCGGGCCGGCAGCGCCCCACCGTCCGCAGTGCGCACGCCGGCGAAATCGTCGTTTTGTTTGCGCTCGTAAGCGACGAAAAAATGCGCCACGTCGCGGGCGATCGGTCCGCTCAAGGTCACGCCGTATTGGGCCTGCATATTGTCGTAGCGTCCGTTCAGCGTTTCGCTGGGCGTGGCGGCGCGCAAATCTTGATTGGTGTGGTCGTAAAAGGTCTCGCCGTGAAACTGATTGCCGCCGGATTTGGTCTGCACCGAAATCACCGCGCCGCTGGCTTGATCGAACTCGGCTTTGTAGTTTTGACTAATCACTTTGTATTCGGCGACCGCCGATTCCGGAAACACGTTCCCCCGACTGGAATCCTGGCCGGCCACGCCGCCGCGCACCACGTAATTTTTTTGGCTGACGCCGTCGATATAGAGATTGACGCTGTCCGGACGCTGACCGCCGCTTTGCAAGCGGGTACTGCCGTCCTGATCGGTTACCACGTTGACGCCGGGCGCCAGATCGGCGTAGTTCAGGAAGTTGCGGTTGATCTGCGGCAAGCGTTGCATTTGTTCCGGCGTCAGGTAGGTCGCCAGCTCCGGGTTGCGGATTTCCGATGCGGTTGAAGCGGATTCGGTGCCGGCTTCGGCACCGACCGCCAAGTCCAGCGTCATGGCCTGTCCGACTTGCAAGGTCAGCGCCTGCTCGATGCTGCGGCCATCCGGCGCCAATACTTTCAACGAATAGCGGCCGGGCCGCAATGCCATCAACACATAGCTGCCGCCCTCGCGCGACACGGTGCGGGTCGAAAAGCCGCGACCCAAATGGGTGACGATGATTTGGGCGCCCGCTTGATCGGCTAAGCCGGGCATTTCGACCCGCCCGCGTAGCGTCGCCATGCTGGGGTCGGCCCGAGCCGGCAGCCACCACGCCACGCTCAACAGGCCGATACCGGCCAGCCGGCCAGCCTGCGCTGGCATCGACCGAAGCCATTTGAACGGAGCTGAGCTTTGGTCCGGCATGCCTTCACGCGTCCGATTCGGTATAGCTGGCGGCCGCCACCGGCGAGGGCTGGCCAATGTAATAGCCCTGGGAATAATCGATACCCAGTTCCTTGACCTTGGCCTGGATACGCGGACTGCCGACGAATTCAGCGATCGTCTTCATCCCCAGGCGCCGCGCCGCATCGACGATGACGTGAGCGATCGCTTGCGAATCGCGGCTATCGATGATGTTCATGATGATGGAACCGTCGATTTTTAAATAATCGATCTTCAGCCGTAACAAATGCGCGAAATTGGAATAGCCGCTGCCGAAATCGTCGATCGCGAAACGGCAACCTCGGGCCTTCAGCTTTTCAATAAACTCGGCGATCTCGCCGTAATTTTCGATACCTTCGGTCTCGGTGATTTCCAAGACGATGCGCGGCCCAACCTCCGGCGGCGACAGGCGATCGTACAGAAACGCGGCGGTATCGGCGTCGATGATGTCTTCGACGGTTAAATTCAGCGCCATCAAACCGCTACAATGGGGCAAGGCCTCGATCACTTTGTTGACCATGGTTTTGGTCAGCGCCGTATATTGGCGGGAGCGTTTGGCCACGCCGAGAAAGGTAGGTGGAATCACCGTGCCGTCCTCGTCTATCATCCGCATCAAGGCTTCGTATTCGACAATCCGGCCGGTGGCATTGTCGACGATGGGCTGGTAGTAGGGCACGATCCGGCCGCTGGCTAACGCCGAGCGAATCTTTTGGCTCCAGCGGATGTTGTCGCGGTAATGCGATTTGACCTCCATTTCCTCATCGTAGATCAGGTAATCGCGTTGTTCGGCCCTGGCCCTGGCCAACGCCAGCGCGGCATGGGTATAACAGTTGTCGGTACCCTGGCAAATCCCGGCAGTGACTTGAATGAAAATACGGTCCTCGTCGCAATCGACCGGTTCTTCCTCCAAGTGCCGCATGATGCGGGCTATCAAGGACGCGAACTGCTCCAGCGTGCAATCGTCGCCAACCGCCAGCATCGCGAACAAATCGCCGCCAATGCGGTAGGCTTCGACCCAGCCGCCGCCCATCCGGTCCAAACGTCGGCCGATTTCCAATAAAACCTTGTCGCCGTTGGCCAAGCCGTAAAAGTCATTGATGGCCTTGAATTGGTCGATATTGATCATGCCGAGCAAAGGACGGGTGGCGGCTTCCAGGTCCTGCATCAATTTGACGCGGTTGGGCAGTCCGGTCAATTTGTCGGTGGCTTGTTCGCGGATCAGTTCTTCTTGGTGTATCAAGCAAGTGACGTCCACGCTGCAAGACATGTATTCGCTGGGGCGGCCGTCGGCGCCGACTACCGGTACGATGGTATTGTTGATGTAAACCGTGTCGCCATTCTTGCGGCGATTGCAATAAATCCCGCGCCAAACATCGCCGCCGGCGATGGTCTGCCACATTTCCCGAAACAAACTGCATGGCGTATCCGGATCGGCGATGAGTTTATGCGTTTTTCCGATGACTTCGTCGCGGCTGTAACCGTAGGTATCGACAAAGGCATCGTTGACGAAGGTGATCACGCCGGCCGCATCGGTACGCGAGACGATGTTGGCGGCATCGGTTGCCCGAGTATACTCGTTGAGCCGGTGCAGGCGACCTTCCAGCGCGCGCCGCAGGCGACTCAGTTCCAGGTGCGTTTTGACTCTGGCGCGAACTTCGTCGATATCGAAGGGTTTGGTGATGTAGTCCCCAGCCCCCAACGAAAAGCCGCGGATTTTTTCGATCGCGGCGTCAACCACCGACACGAACAAAATCGGAATCGCTTCGGTGGCTGGATTTTCCTTGATACGCTGGCAGACTTCATAACCGTCCATGCCCGGCATCATCACGTCCAGCAACAATAAATCCGGCGGGGTGGGGCCGAATACCAAGTCCAGAGCTTTTTGGCCATCGGTGGCAACCAGTATGCCGTAGTCGCCCTTCAAGGCTTCCAGCAGACCATGAATGTTCTCCGGTAAATCGTCGACAACCAAAATGGTTGGTCGGGACTTGCTGACAAAATTGGCATTTTTACTCATGAATTCGTAAGACTCGGGCAGTGAAGCCAATTATAGTCGGCCATAGCGTTTACGATAGGCGGCTAGGGCCAAGTGGGTTCGGACTCTGGCCAGCAAGGTTTCCGGCACGACCGGCTTGGTCAAATAATCCGCCGCACCCATCTGAAATCCCTTGGCTTCGTCGCCCGACTCCGATGCGGCGGTTACGAAGATCACCGGGATGTCGGCAGTGGCGTCCGAGGCCTGCAAGCATTCCAACACCTGGTAGCCATCCATTTCCGGCATCACCACGTCCAGCAGAATCAAATCCGGCACGGGTTGGCGCTGGGCGATCTCCAAGGCTTTCTCGCCGGAGGTTGCCGCCAGAATCGCATACTCGCCGCGGAGTATGTTCAATAGGGTGTGCAAGTTCTCGTGAACATCGTCGACGATCAAAATCCTGGATTTGTCGCCGGCGCTATATGTGTCGGGCATGGACGCCGCCTCCCAACGGCTGAAATAATGTCTTTAGTGAATTCAATGGCCTACTGATTGCCGAATCGGCACAAGCCGGTTCCGCGGTTTGATTCGAGACAAACATCAACGCTTGCCTCGCAGTCCTGTCGAACCCGCGCTCACCTCGATCCACCTTGCATTTGCTGGGTGTATCGAGTATCCTACCGAGGATAAATCAGTCACCGCTTTTTAAAAAAGCCTTCCGGCTATCGCCGAGGGGTTGAACAACCTTAGCATGTTTCTTCCGACTGATTCACACCTGGAGAGATGGCCGAGCGGTCGAAGGCGCACGCCTGGAAAGTGTGTATACGGCAACGTATCAAGGGTTCGAATCCCTTTCTCTCCGCCACCGAATATTTTAAGGCCTTGATAAACTCCAGTTTATCAATGCCTTTTTTGTTGTTTGAATTTCCAGTTCGAGCCTGTCTTAGTTTTACCATCGAATACGCTCGCCGATTCCTAACCTCTTTACAAGATGTCGGCTCCCCAACCCGAAGCTTTCGATTAGTTTGCGTGCCAGCCCAGGTTCGAGGCCCGTCCGCACACCGCCGGATGGCTTATGTGCCATGGTCTTCGCTTAGAGCATAATCAGTTTTAGCCACGTCGTACCCAAGCGGCGGATGAGCTAACGACCGCAGCCGGATTTCGAGGAACAGAAGAGTTTGGGGGAATCCTTACGCTGGCAACATCTGGCTGAACAACGTTGCTGGATAGACCTTACATTTGGCGAGCCGGCGACTTCACGCGATACTGACAACCTTCGATTGCAGAGCAAACTTCATGGAAACCGACAGCGAACAACTGACCGAAATCGAAGCCGCCACTTTGAATCATTACGACCTCAATGCCGAATCTTTTTGGGAAGGCACCAAGGATCATGACGTCAGCCAGAATTATGCGGCATTTTTACGGGCGTTACCGGGAGATCGAGCGCTGGATATTTTGGATCTTGGATGTGGGCCCGGCCGGGATCTGTTCTATTTTAAAACCTTAGGCCACAGACCGGTCGGACTGGACGGTAGCGCGAGATTTTGCGAGATGGCGCGCGCTCACAGCGGCGGTCCGGTATTGCGGCAAAATTTTCTAAGTCTGGATTTGCCGACTCAGGGTTTCGATGGCATTTTCGCTAACGCCTCGCTGTTTCATATACCTAGCCGCGAGTTGCCGCGTGTGCTAGACCAGTTACATGCCGCACTAAGATCCGCTGGGGTCTTGTTTATCTCCAATCCTCGCGGCAACGGTGAAGGTTGGTCCGGACAACGTTACGGCCATTTCATGGAAATTGACGCGAGCCGAACGTTTTTGGCCGCGGCCCGATTCGAAATCCTCGATCACTACTACCGACCGCCGGGCAAGCCGCGCCACGAGCAACCTTGGTTGGCGCTGACCGCGCGCCGATTGGACTGAACCCACCGGCGACCGGCCCGACGAGATCCAGGGTGTTGGTTTTTATTTTTTGCATCGAAAACCGATTCAGGTGGGTTTCGGCTCGCCTAAGGTCCCCTACCAAACGCAAAAACTCGGCTAGTCTTAGGAATTTGGCGAAAACTAAGGAATATCGAGTTGGAAAACCGCAGACCCAACGTGATCGATTTTGAAGCCTCCGGGTTTGGTGTCGACAGCTATCCCATTGAAGTCGGGGTCGTCTTGGCCGACGGTCAAAAATATTGCGCTTTAATCAAACCGGCTCAAAGCTGGCGGTTTTGGGACGGCGAAGCCGAACGAGTTCACGGCCTTAGCCGTGAGCTGCTGTTGGCGCACGGCAAGCCGATCCAGGTGGTGGTTGGCGAGTTAAACGCCTTTCTCGGTAACCGCGTAGTGTATAGCGACGGTTGGGTCGTCGACAAACCCTGGCTTTCCAGACTGTATTACGACGCCCATGCTCAACCCAGTTTTTATTTAAGTCCGTTGGAAAACATTTTGAAGGAAAGCCAGATGGCGATCTGGAGCGAGATCAAGCACGAAGTGATAGAGACGCTGGCGTTACAACGCCATCGCGCCAGTAGCGATGCGCTGATCGTCCAGGAAACGTTTGCTCGCACCAGGGAAATAAGCGCACTACCTGCTGGATCGCCCGCATGACGACAAAGCGTTCGGACGGAGTCCTACCCTATGTTCCTGGTTATTACGCCTCGCGATAGCACGAACGGGCAAGCTCGCCAGCCTGGATCTCGACACCCGCGACAGCGCCAACCCAAATCCCCTCCGAAACGGCGAGCATTACCGAGAATCCGACAAAATACCATCGCGCGAACGGCTCGATTCGTTTGTGCTTGTGCAAGCGGGGCCGTTGCTGGAACGCCTAGCCCTCACGCTACGCGGATCGCGCTATCGGGCACCATCCGCCGTTTTGCTGGCGGATTCACAAAATAAAGCTATATTGGTAATCTTTAGACTAAAGTACGCCGTGCTAAGACCCGTGAAAGAGTCGCGAGCAAGGCCTAGGACAGCCTAACCAAAACGATAGAGTATGTGACGAACGCCTATTCGGCGACGGTTGACCGGCTTAATTCCACGAGGAGGCTTGGCGGACCATGGCGCGACGCAAACTGCCCGATTTGCCGATGAAGCAAAAGCTTTTGTACTTGCAGGAGCTGACCGTGGCGCTGGCCTTGCTGTTTACGTTACCGATCACCAGTCTGACGCAAATTCATCAGGAGCGGAGCCGTTTGGAAACCGAAACCCGTTCATTGAGCACCATGGTGGGTTTTAGTGCCAGCGCCGCGCTGTTGTTCGACGACGTTAAGACCGCGAACGGCGTGCTGGCGACCTTGCGCGGTAAACCGGAGATCTTGTCGGCGCAACTCTATAGCAGGGAAGGCTTGTTGTTCGCGCAATATCCCTCAAGCGATACGACACCGGATGTCCCGCGCGACTTGAGCGACGCGCGCTTGGAAATCGCGAGCAACGGCTGGCGACTGACCGAACAAGTCTTGATATACCCGGTTAGCGGCGAGGGTCCCGAAATCATCGGACATCTGCGAATGGCCGTCGATTTACGGCCGATGTGGCGGACGGTGTTAATCAATATGGCGCAACTGTTCGGCGCGTTGCTGACCGCGGTGGTGCTCGCGGTATTATTCGGCCGTAATTTGGCCAAATCGATCGCCGCGCCGCTAACCGCCTTGTCGTCGTTGGCGCGCAAGGTTTCGCAAGATAACGACTACATGGTGCGGGCCGGCGGCGGCGGAGACGACGAGGTCGGCCAATTGGTCGCCAGCTTCAATTCGATGATAGAACGCCTGCAACAACGGGACGCCGAGTTGGCCAAGCAACGCGAAAATCTAGAAAGGCAAGTCGATCTGCGTACCGTCGACTTGCGCCGAGCCGTCGCGGAGGCGCAGGCCGCCAACGTCGCTAAGTCACAGTTTCTAGCGACGATGAGCCACGAAATCCGCACGCCGATGAACGGTGTATTGGGCATGACCGAATTATTGTTGGGAACCCGGCTGGACGACACTCAACGCCAATATGCGGAAACCGTATTCAGCTCCGCGGAATCGCTATTGACCATTATTAACGATATTCTCGATTTTTCGAAAATCGAAGCCGGCAAATTGCAACTGGAAACCATCGATTTCAGCCTCTACGAACTCATCGAGCAACTGTCGGCGTTGTTCTGGGAGCGGGCGCGCGCCAAGCATATCGAGCTGGATTGCAGAATCGACGCCAGCGTCGCCGACGCGGTCCGAGGCGATCCGCACCGTTTGCGGCAAATTCTGACTAACTTGTTGTCGAACGCCATCAAATTCACCGAACGCGGCTCGGTGGGTTTGTACGTCTCGGCGGCGGAAGCCGATCCGGCCGCACCGGAACGGCGGCTACCCTTGGTGTTTCGGGTGGTCGATAGCGGCATCGGTATCGCCGAAGAAATCTTGCCTAAGCTGTTCAAGCCCTTCAACCAAGCCGACGGATCGACCACCCGCAAATACGGCGGTACCGGCCTGGGATTGGCCATCTGCAAGGAATTGTCCAGTTTGATGGACGGGCGGATCGAAGTGCGCAGCCAGTTGGGCGTCGGCTCGCAGTTCACGGTCTATTTGCCGCTCGCCCCGGCCGGCGCTCTCCTGCCGCCGGTCAACGTCGACCCGATTTTGCGGGGACGACGCGCGCTAGTGGTTGCCAACGGCCAGCTGGACATTGAATGCTTGTGCTTGGAACTCTCAGAACTCGGCGTGCATTTCAAGCTCGCCGCAAACGAAGCATCGGCCCTGCTACGGCTGGAAGAGGGTGCGAAATCCGGCATCTATTACGATTTCATTTTGTTCGACGCGGCGACCTTGGACGTCGGCGTGTTAAACGAACGTCTTCAAACCTTGCCGCGCCTAGCCTCGATTCGCGCCGTCGAAATCAGTGGCGCCAGCGGCCCCGACCCTAAACGACCGCCGCCGGACTGGCCGGTTTTATACCAGCCGATTCAGCGCCAAGCGCTCAGGGAAGTATTATTGCTGGGAGTAGACGGTAAACCCAGCATCGCCGACTTGGTGGCAGTCCGTTGCGATCGGCGACGAATATTGTTGGCGGAGGATAATCCGGTCAATCAAAAAGTCGCCAAGGCCATGCTCGATCAATTGGGGTATCGGGTCAGAATTGCCGATAACGGCAAGTCCGCGCTGCACATTTACGAATCCGAACCGATAGACTTAATCTTGATGGACTGTATGATGCCGGAGATGGACGGCTATTCGGCCGCCCGGCTAATTCGAGACAGCGAACGCCAACAAGGCGGCACGCGAATTCCGATCATCGCGCTGACCGCCAACGCCATGGAGGGCGATCAGCAAAAATGTCTGGACGCCGGCATGGACGACTACGTCAGCAAGCCGTTTTTACAGCAAGCGCTGGCGAGTAAAATCGGCCGCTTTCTACCGCATTCCGGCAACAACGAATCACCGGCCCGTCCGCCCATCGACAAGGACCTGGACAAATTGGACAACAACGCCCTGGACACTTTACGGCAGATCGGCGGCGACCAGTTGGTCACGGAAGTCGTCGACCTGTTCCGTCAGAATGCGCTCGAACAAATCGACTTAATCGCCACCGGACTACGCGAGCAAAACCCCCAAGCCGTGCGTTTCGCCGCGCACGCGTTGAAGTCGGCGGCCGCGAATATCGGCGCGCGAGGCTTGTCCGAACAAGCGAAAGCCATCGAGCATGCGGCCCGCGACAATACGCTGGATTTCGACGACCGGCTTGCCCTGACCTTGCAAAACAGCTATAAACGAGTGCTTGCAAAGCTTGCTAATCTGGATCCCGAATGACCTCCCCGCCATCCTCCCGTAGTCTGATATTAGTCATCGACGACGACGACATGATACGTCTGATGTTGACGAACATCCTGGACCGGGAGGGCTTCGCGGTGATCGGCGCCAGCGACGGCGAAACCGGTTTGGAGCGTTTGGCGGCGGACCAACCCGATCTGGTGTTGTTAGACGTGATGATGCCCGGCATTAGCGGCTTCGACTGCCTGCAAAGCATTCGCGCCCAGCCTGAAAAACGCTTGCTGCCGATCGTCATGCTGACCGGCGTCGACGATCTGGAGTCGGTCAATCGCGCGTTTCAGCTTGGCGCCACCGATTTCGTCGCTAAACCCATCAGCTGGGCCACCCTCCCGCACCGTTTGCGTTATCTGCTGCGCTCATCCGCAGCCTTGGCCCAACTGGCCAAAAGCGAGGCGGAACTGCGTAAGGCGCAGAAAATCGCCCAGCTGGGTAGTTGGGAATGGTGGGTCGATACCGACAAAATGATCTGGTCGCGCGAAGTGTTCAATTTACTTGGCGTCTCTCCCGAGCACTTTCAGGCTAGTTGTCAAGACTTGTACGCGGCGGTGCATCCCAGCGAAGTGGGGATCTTGCGGCAGGCCATCGACCTGTGCTTGAAAAATCGCCGCCAATTTCGGCTCGACCTCCCGGTTGTCCACCGCGACGGCGGGGAGCGTATCGTTCACATCCAGGGCGAATTGATCGTCGACGGCGAATCGGCGACCCGGATACAAGGCACGCTGCAAGACATTACCGAGCGCCGCCATATCGAGGAAAGAGTCAGATTTTTATCGTACTACGACCCGTTGACCGGACTTCCGAACCGGGCACTATTTCGGGAAATTCTGGCCGAGGCGATGGCGCAATGCAATCATCAAAATAGCCGGATTACGACCTTGTTCGTTTGCATAGACCGCTTCAGCCGCATCAATGAAACATTGGGCCCAAGAGCCGGCGATCACGTCTTGAAAATGTTTGCCGACCGCTTGGTCGCCGAAGTTCGCGACAGCCACGGCAAGGGAGGCGGCGCCTTTGGCGGCGAATCCACCGTGTCGCGTTTAGGCGGAAATGAGTTCACGATATTGCTTAAACACGCCGACGACGATCAAACCGGCGTGCGCGTGGCCCGCCAAATTCTCAGAACCCTGGAACCCGCCTTCCAAATCGACGCGATCGAGTTATTCCTGGGCATCAACATCGGCATCGCGGTTTATCCGGGCGACGGTAGCGACGAAGACGCTTACATTAAAAACGGCGAGTTCGCGATGCACCATGCCCGCGAACAAGGCCAAAACACCTATCAATATTTCAGCAAATCGTTGAATGCGGTCGCGTTCCAGAAACTGGCCATGGAAAACAGCTTGCGGCGGGCGCTGGACCGGGACGAATTGCTGTTGTTTTATCAAGCCAAGATCGATATGCATCGTCAGCGCGTGGTTGGCGGCGAAGCCTTGATCCGTTGGCGCCATCCGGATCTGGCACTGGTCGCGCCGTCGCAGTTCATTCCCATCGCCGAAGAATCCGGGCTGATCGTGCCTATCAGCAATTGGGTGCTGGAAACGGTGTGCCTGCAAATCCGCGAATGGCAAGATCGTGGCATTAGTCCGGCCATGGTGATATCCGCTAACGTCTCGGCCAATCAATTGCATCAACCGGGCTTTGTCGGCCATGTCCGCAACGCCTTGACCCAGGCCGGCATCGCACCGGAATGCTTGAAACTGGAATTGACCGAAAGCATGTTGCTCGACCATGTCGATGAAGCGCTGGTCACGTTGCGCGAATTGCGCGCGTTGGGGGTGAAGACCAGCATCGATGACTTCGGCACCGGCTATTCGTCGTTGTCGTATTTGAAAAAATTGCCGATCTCGGAATTGAAAATCGACCGCTGCTTCGTCCGCGACTTGCCGGATAACGAAGACGACGTAGCCATTACAACCGCGATATTGGCGCTAGCCCGGGCCTTAAGCCTGGATGTGATTGCCGAGGGCGTCGAGAATCAAGCGCAGGCCGAATTTCTGATGGCCGGCGGTTGCCATATTGCCCAGGGTTTTTTGTATCACAAGCCGGCCCCGGCCGACGAGTTCTTCGATTTCGTCGCCCATTTCAACCAAGCGACGCTGTCTAACAGCGGGCGATAACCCTAGAACAATTCCCAAATCGGCTGGGCGCCGACCGGCAGCGGCGCCAAGCGGCCCAGTTCCAAGTATTGGTTTTCGGGGGCATGAAAATCGGAACCGATCGACGCGCGTAACTGATGCTTGGTGGCCAATTCTTGACTGAAGCGAATATCGTCGCCGCTGGCCCGCCCGGTGACCACTTCGACGCCCTGCCCGCCCGCCACTTTGAATGCCGCCAACGCTTTATTGATCCATTTATTGCTCAATTTGTAGCGCAACGGGTGCGCCAGTACCGCCAAACCGCCGGCGGCGTTTATCCAACCGATAACTTCGGCTAACCCGGCCCATTGCGTGGCGACATAGGCCGGTTTGCCCTTGCTCAAGTAATAGTCGAAAGCGTCCTGTTGAGTCCTGGCGCGGCCCACCCCGACCAAAAAATCGGCGAAATGCAAGCGGGTAATTTCGCCGCCGCGCGCCGCCCGCGCGACTGCCTGAAAAGCACCGTCTATGCCTTTTCTAGCCAATTTATCGGCGATTTTCCTGGCCCGCTCGACACGCAAATCCTGCTGTCTGGCAACGCCGTCGACCAGCACTGGGTGGCTTGGATCGATATTCAATCCGACCACGTGCAAACAATGGCTTTCGAAACTCGCCGACAATTCGATACCTGGAATCAAGCGCAGGCCCAATTCCGCCGCGACAACCCGCGCCTCGGCCAAACCGGCTGTCGTATCGTGATCGGTCAACGCCAAGGCGGTAACGCCGCGGGCATGCGCCCGGCGTACTAACTGGCCCGGCGTCAATACGCCATCCGAAGCATTGGAGTGACTATGCAAATCGTAGATGGCGGCGCTCATTGGTAGTCGCCGTAAAGCTTGGCGTACAACCCGTTTTGCTGAATCAAGACATCGTGCTTGCCCTGCTCGCAAATTTTGCCTTGCTCGAAGACGTATACGTGGTCGGCTTGTTTTACCGCGCTCAGCCGGTGAGCGATAATCAGTGTGGTGCGGCCCTCCAAAAACTCCGCTAAGGCTTGATGCAACTTGAATTCGGTCTCGGTATCCAGCGCCGAGGTGGCCTCGTCCAGAATGACGACCGCCGGATTACTGACGATCATCCGGGCAATGGCCAGACGCTGGCGTTGCCCGCCGGACAAACGCATGCCTTGTCGACCGACCACGGTGTGCAGGCCAAGCGGCTGCTCGCGCACCGCGTCCGCTAGTTGCGCCATCGATAAGGCCCGCCACAGGTCGCTATCGGCGACGTCGCGGCCCAAGGTCAGATTGGCCCTTATCGTATCGTTGAGCAAGGCCGGATGCTGTAATACCGTGGCGACATGCTCGCGCACCACATCCAAACCAATCCGATTCAGCGGAACGCCGTCAAAATAAATCATTCCTCGGCCGGGCGGATACAAGCCGATCAAAGTCTGCGCCAACGTGGATTTGCCGCCGCCGCTGGCACCGACCAATGCGATTTTCTCGCCGGCCGGTATGTCCAGGTTGATGCCGTTCAAAACCGGCTCGTCGCGGTAGCTGAAGTGTAAATCGCGCACGCCGACCGACACCGTTTTCCGACCGGCAAACGGATTCTCGGCGTGCGGATAATCGGGTTCCCGCTGCAAGTGGGTCAATTGGTTAACCCGTGCCAAAGCCGCCTTCGCGGCGTAAAACGATTGCTGTATGCTCAAAATCTCCTGCACCGGCGCCATCATGAACCACAGGTAGCCAAACACAGCCAGCATTTCGCCAATACTGAGGTTGGAATACAGCACCATCAGCATCGCGGTGGCGCGAAAAATATCGAAGCCGAACAAAAATGTCAGAAAGCTAAGGCGAATCGCCGCATCGCTTTTCCAGGCGAATACCGTCGAGTGGTTCTTAACCGCCTCGGCACTGGCGACCAACTGCCGGCAATAATGCGCCTCTCGGTTGCTGGCGCGTATCTGGTGTATCGCATCCAAGGTTTCGCTCAAGGCTTGCTGAAACACCGCATAGGCTTTGTTTTCGTTCGCTTTCAGATCCTTCACCTTCGAGCCGATAGCCTTGGCTAGGTAGATCACCAGCGGGTTCAAAAAGATGATGAACAAGCCCAACTGCCAGTGCATCCACAGTAAAATCAACGCGGTGCCGAATACTGTCAATACCGCCACCAACAACTTGCTGATCGTCGTGCCGATAAAAGTATCCAGCGTATCCAGGTCGGTCACCATGTGGGCGCTGACCGTGCCGCTGCCCAGGCTCTCGTATTCCGACATCGACACTCGCTGCAAATGGCCGACCAGGCCCTCGCGTATCCGAAAAATCACATCCTTGGCGATATTGGAAAATTGCCGGGTTTGAATAATGTTCAATACCAACGCGAACAGTCGCATCAACAAGCTGACCAGCAAGATCACGCCGATGTAGAAAATCGGCACCCGCCACTCTGTTGGAATCAATGGGTCCAGAGTATTGAGTACCGTACCGGGATGATGTAATAGCACTTCATCCACTAGCAGCGGCATCAACAGCGGCACCGGTACGCTGGCGACCGTCGCCAGCAAGGCGATGATATGACCGGTCACCAATTGCTTTTTGTGTTGCAGTGCGATGCGATAGATATAATGCCAGGAATACTCCTGAGGTGTTACGGCTTGGGGTGCGTTCAAGGGAATATGACTAAATCCGGTGGCTTAATAGCAAATTATAATAGCGTGGCGATCTTTACTGAACACTTGTTATTTCCGCGCGGCTTTTCGCGATTTCTAAGGACATTGGGTACGGTCCTCTGGCTGACGGCGGCCGGTTGTTGCGTCGCTGCTCAGCCCGCTTCGTCCCAGCGCACGGCTTTCCTGCAAGCCGAACGCGCTGTCGCCGAGAATCGGCTTGGCGATTATCAACGGCTGAGCGCCGAATTGACCGATTATCCGTTACTGCCTTATTTGCGCTACCTTTGGGCTAAATCGCATCTGGACGACGATCAGGCCGTACGTCGATTTCTCGACACTTATGCCAATACCCGCTACGCGGCGCCATTACGCACCAAATGGCTGATACAACTTGGCAAGCGGCAACGCTGGTCGGAGTTATTAAGCCAATACCGCGGCGCTGAAGACCCCGAACTGCAATGCTACGCCGGCCTGGCCTATTTACAGTCAGGCCGGACCGACGAAGCGTTTGGAATAGCCAGACCGCTTTGGCTGAGCGGCGGCGAGCCGGCGGAACCCTGCATAAGCTTGTTTTCGACGTACCAGGCCTCGCCTTATTTCAACCGAGACCTGCTGTGGCTGCGCTTCAAGGCGGCTCTGAAACGAGGCAATATTGGGCTGGCTCAGCGCTTGCTGCCGGCATTCGCGGAAGACGAACTCAGGCTGGCGAATCTATGGCTAGACTTGCAACGCCACCCCGAGCGCCTCGCCAATACAGTGGCCTGGCGCGAATATCCGGCCGAAACCCGCGCCGAGTGCTTGGTTTTCGCCACGGTGCTTTGGCTCGAACAAGACCTGGACGCCGCGCTGATGTTCTGGGATCGCGAAAAAGCGGGCTTGCCGATTCCGGCCGAATCCAGCCAGCGAGTGGAAAAACAAATCGGGTTGGCGCTGGCTACGCAACGCGACCGCCGCGCCTATGCCCGATTGGCGGCGCTAGACGATAGCGACGACTCGATCCGCGAATGGCGGGTGCGTGCCGCGTTGCAACACCAGTCCTGGCCGGAGGTCGATCTGGCATTGTCTCGATTGAACAACGAAGAACGAAACCAGGACAAATGGCAATATTGGTTGGCGCGCAGCCAGGAACTATCCGGACTGCGCGAACCGGCTTTGAGCCTTTACCGGCAAATTGCCGAACATCGCAGTTACTACGGTTTTCTGGCGGCCGGCAAGCTCGGACGGACGGTGAAGCTGGTCGACAAGCCGCTGGCCGTTCCGGAGTCGGAGCTGGAAGACTTGCAATCGCGCTCGGAATTTTTGGAAGTTTCCGAGTTTTTAGCCTTGGATCGACCATTGGAAGCTAAGCGACAATGGGGCTTCGCCATCGCCAAACTCGATAAACCGCGCTTGGCGGCCGCCGCCAAGTTGGCGCAGCGCTGGGGCTGGTCGGCGCAAGCGATCGCCACGGTTGCCAAGGCTAACGAATGGGACGACATTGGACTGCGCTTCCCCATCGCTTACGCCGACAGTGTGAGGCAAGCCGCCGGCGCCCGCCAATTGGCGCCGGCGCTGATCTTCGGGCTGATCCGCCAGGAAAGCGCCTTCGACCCGCAGGCCGACTCGCCGGCCGGGGCGAAGGGTTTGATGCAAATCATGCCGAACACCGGCCAGGAAATCGCGAAAAACCTGGGGGAGCCCTGGAGCGGCGGAAACGACCTGCTTAAACCGGATACTAACATCCAATTCGGCGCCTGGCACTTCAAGCAGTTGCTGGACCGTTTTGATCACCACCCGGCTCTGGCCGCCGCGGCGTACAACGCCGGCGCTAATCGAGTGAAGCGCTGGCTGCCGAGCGATAAACCGCTGCCGGCCGATATTTGGGTGGAGACCATCCCCTACAAGGAGACCCGCGGCTACGTGGCATCGGTGTTGATGTATAGTCTGATCTACCGGGAACGCCTGAACGCCGAGACACCTCGTTCGGAGGATTTGATGCGTGACGTGAGGCCTGGATGAAATTTAGGGCTGATTTTTTAGGCTAATTATTGGATAATGTCGGGTGTTTTGAACCCAATTTATCAGGTAAGTATTGAATGGAGAAGCCGCACAGTTTTACGCGCGAAGAATTGTTGATGTCCGGTCGGGGCGAGCTCTACGGCCCGGAAAACGCGCAGCTACCGCTTCCCAATATGCTGATGATGGATCGAATTGTCCACATCTCCGACGAAGGCGGTAAATATGGCAAGGGCGAAATCATTGCCGAATTGGACATTACCCCCGATCTTTGGTTTTTTGCCTGTCATTTTCAAGGTGACCCGGTGATGCCCGGCTGCCTGGGTTTAGATGCGATGTGGCAATTGGTTGGCTTTTATTTGTGTTGGATGGGCGGACCAGGTAAAGGTCGGGCGTTAGGCTGCGGCGAAGTCAAGTTCACCGGCCAAGTCTTGCCCAGCGCGAAAAAAGTCACTTATAAAATCGATTTGAAACGGGTGATCTTGCGCAAACTGGTCATGGGCATTGCCGACGCGGTGATGGAAGTCGACGGCAAGCAAATTTATGAAGCCACCGACCTGAGAGTCGGTCTGTTTACCTCCACCCAGGATTTCTGAAGAAGGTCTAGCCATGAGACGAGCAGTAGTAACCGGTCTGGGCATCGTTTCCAGCATTGGCAATAATCGCGACGAAGTGGTCGAGTCGCTCCGCCAGGGGCGTTCCGGCATTGGTTTTTGCGAAGATTATCGTGAACTGGGCTTTCGCAGCCAAATCCACGGTCCGATCAAGATCAACCTCGACGAAGCGATAGACCGCAAAGTCAAACGCTTCATGGGCGATGGTGCGGCTTACAATTATTTGGCGATGGAACAAGCCATTGCCGACTCCGGTCTGGCCGACGACGAAGTGTCCAATGTCCGCACCGGTCTGGTGATGGGTTCCGGCGGACCGTCTACGTCTAACTTGGTCGATGCGGCCGACATACTACGCTCCAAGGGCGTCAAGAAAGTCGGTCCCTATATGGTGACTCGCGCGATGTCCAGCACGAATACCGCCTGTCTGGCCACGCCGTTCAAAATCAAGGGCGTCAATTACACGATCAGCTCAGCCTGCGCGACCAGCGCCCACTGTATCGGTCATGCGATGGAGTTGATCCAACTCGGCAAGCAAGACGTTGTATTCGCCGGCGGCGGCGAGGAGTTGCATTGGTCTATGTCGGTCTTGTTCGACGCGATGGGCGCGCTATCCTCCAAATACAACGATACGCCGGAAAGCGCGTCTAGACCTTACGACGAAACCCGCGACGGCTTCGTGATTTCCGGCGGCGGCGGCGTACTGGTTGTCGAAGAACTGGAACATGCCAAGGCGCGCGGCGCGAAAATTTACGCGGAACTGGTCGGCTACGGCGCCACGTCCGACGGTTACGACATGGTGCAGCCGTCCGGCGAAGGCGCGGTGCGCTGCATGCAAATGGCGTTGGCGACCGTTGACGGCAATATCGACTACATCAATGCGCACGGCACCAGTACGCCGGTGGGCGATACCCGCGAACTGGAAGCGATGCGCGCGGTGTTCGGCGCCGATTCGGTGCCGCCGGTGAGTTCCACCAAATCACTGACCGGCCATGCCTTGGGCGCGGCCGGCGTCAATGAAGCCATTTATTCGTTGCTGATGATGCAGGAACGTTTCTTGAGCGCATCTGCCAACATTACCCAACTCGACCCTGGCGCGGCGGGCATTCCCATCGTTCGCGAATACTGGGACAACGTCAGCTTGAACACCGTGATGTCCAATAGTTTCGGCTTCGGCGGCACCAATGCCACGCTGATCTTCCAACGTTTCAACGGCTAAATCCTTAAGCGGCTGAAGCCTTGCTTTAGCCGCTCGCCTAGCGCCCATGTCCGATTCCAGCCAAAAATCCCGTACCCAATTCAACAAACTGCAGAAGCGTTTGCGCCGTAGCGTCGGCGAGGCTATCGCCGACTTCAATATGATCGAGCATGGCGACAAAGTCATGGTTTGCCTGTCCGGCGGCAAGGACTCCTACACGATGCTGGACATTCTGCTGAACTTACAAAAGACCGCGCCGGTGGATTTCGACATACTGGCCGTCAATTTGGATCAAAAGCAGCCCGGTTTTCCGGAGCACGTATTGCCGGAATACCTGAGCTCTATCGGCGTGCCGTTTCATATCATCGAGCACGATACCTACAGCATCGTCAAACGCATCATTCCGGAAGGCCAAACCACCTGCAGTCTGTGTTCAAGGCTGCGGCGAGGCACACTGTACGGCTTTGCCAGAGAACATCGGGTCACCAAAATCGCGCTGGGTCACCACCGAGACGACATCGTCGAAACCTTCTTCCTGAATTTGTTTTATGCAGGCAAACTGAAGGCAATGCCGCCGAAATTGCTCAGCGACGACAAACAGAACATCGTGATTCGGCCGTTAGCCTACTGCCGGGAAAAAGACATCAATCGCTTCGCGGCCTTCAAGCAATTTCCGATCATTCCGTGTAATTTGTGCGGCTCGCAGGAAAACCTGCAACGCAAAGCCATGAAGGTGATGCTGAACGGTTGGGATAAGCAGTTTCCGGGTCGTATCGAAACCATTTTCGCCGGGCTGCAAAATATCGCGCCGTCGCAAATGCTCGACGCCGGCCTATTCGACTTTGCCGGCCTGACCCGCGATACTAACCCACTGCCGGCCGCTAGCGCTTGCGGCGACGTTGGCACCGACCAATCGGCCGTCGTTGCCTACGGCGCCGGACTGGACATACTCGAACGTTAACCCAACGGAAATCCGGACATGAACCCAACCATTTTGGTCACCGGCGGCGCTGGATATATCGGCAGCCATACTTGCGTCGAGCTGTTACACGCAGGATTCGATATTGTCGTCGTCGACAATCTTAGCAACAGCAAAATCGAAGCCATTCGCCGGGTAGAACGTATCACCGGCAAAACAATAGCTTTTCATCAAGCCGACATTACCGACAAAGCGGCGTTGCAAGCCATCATGGCCCAGCACAACATTGCCGCCGTCGTGCATTTCGCGGGACTGAAAGCGGTCGGCGAATCCTGCCAGATGCCGCTGAACTACTATCACAACAATATTTACGGCACCTTGGTACTGCTGGAGACGATGGCGGAGTTCGGGATCAAACGCCTGGTGTTCAGCTCTTCGGCCACCGTTTACGGCGATCCGCACAGCGTGCCTATTCTGGAACATTTTCCGCTGCAAGCCACCAACCCTTACGGCCGCACCAAGCTGTTTATCGAAGAAATCCTGCGCGACCTTAGCCAGTCCGATCCGCTAAGCCATAGCGCCACACCTTGGCAAATCACGATATTGCGCTACTTCAACCCGATCGGCGCGCACGCCAGCGGGCTCATCGGCGAAGACCCGAACGGCATCCCCAATAATTTGATGCCCTTCCTGTCGCAAGTCGCGATCGGCAAATTACCGATGCTGTCGGTATTCGGCAACGACTATTCGACGCCGGACGGCACCGGCGTCCGCGACTACATCCACGTGGTCGATTTGGCGGTCGGCCACATCAAGGCCTTGGAATACCTTCTAAAACAGGATGCCAAGGATAGCGTGTGCGACGCCATCAATCTCGGCACCGGTAACGGTTACAGCGTCTTACAGATGATCGAAACCTTTATTGAAGTCACCGGACAAGCCGTACCCTACCGTATTGCGCCGCGCCGGCCCGGCGACGTGGCGGCCTGTTACGCGGACCCCGGCCTGGCCGCCGAAAAAATTGGCTGGAAGGCCGAGCGAGAGTTGGCCCGGATGCTGGCCGATACCTGGCATTGGCAAACACAAAACCCCAACGGTTACGACTGAACAGCCCTCGGCTCCAGCACCAACCCGGCGTTTTCAACCCGGTTTCTGCCGCTACGCTTGGCCTCGTACAAGGCTACATCCGCCGCTTGCACCAGTTCCAGCGCGATTTGAGGCACCGCCAATTTCCTGCTGAGGTTAGGGTGGTAGGTGGCGGCACCGATCGAGATTGTGACCGGAATAACTTGATCGGCGTATTTGATCGTCAAATCGGAAATGCCGATGCGGATCCGCTCGGCAATCTCACCGTTCATCGTTTCGTCAGCCTGCGACAACAGTGCGACGAATTCTTCGCCGCCGTATCGGACCAATACATCGTTGCTACGTAGCTGCCGTTTGATAGTACACGCCACCAACGAGAGTACTTGATCGCCGGCTTGATGACCGAAGCCGTCGTTAATTCGTTTGAAATAGTCGATATCCAGAAACAGACAGGACAGGGGTTCACGGCTGCGTTGACTTCGGTCAATTCCTCGACGATGCGCTGTTCCAGAAAGCGCCGGTTATTGACGCCGGTCAGCGGGTCTATCAGGCTGGTGCGACGCATTGTCTCGACATTCAAGTTGTTTTCGAGACAAATCCCGATCACGGATGCAATGTGCTCGATAAAATCGGTCGCCATGCCGTTGATAAAACGGTCGCGCTGGTGACTGCCCAAATTTAATGAACCCAGAATTTTGCCGCGGCGGATTAGCGGGATGATCACAACCGAAGCCGGCTGTTTCTCGACGCCTGGAAAGAAGCGGCTCCAGCGCTCATCGCGATGGATACCCACCAATGGCTGGCCGGCCGTACCGAAACTTTGTAGAAATACCCCGTCTTGCTCCAACAGCACCAAATCGGGCCGCTCGCGAAACGCATAGTGATCTGCCTCGAGACAACTGGCAATTTCGCCTTGGGCGTCGATCAAGGACAAGCAAACCGCATCGAGATTAAAAAACAAGCGGGTCTCGTCTATGATGAATTCAATCATCTCCGCCAGGGTGTTCAGCGCCAACAAACGCATTTCGAAAGCCTGCAGGCGCTTCAGAGTCAGACTGTTATGTTGAACGCGATTCAGCATGCCATCCAAATGGCTCTCCAGCACCGACAATTCAGCTGTTATATCTTCTTCCAATCTTGCCCCCACCGCGCGCGACGACCCAGCCGATAATCCTAGCAGGGTTTGTCGAAAATGCGCGGGCCTGACACACGAGGCTTCATCCGGTCGCCTCGGGCTCAACCCGACGTGTTTGAGGCCGGTTACCCGCTCGGTTTCGCGGCGAACAACCGGCGCGATGAGGCATAACCCCGCCGCTTAGAAAATGCCATTAGGCGACTTGATCCGCCTTCGTTTGATAGCTGTCGATTTGATTGAAGTTCAGATACCGATAAGTATCGGCGCTGCTTTGGTCGATCAACGTCGCATATTGCATGTATTCCTCCGGCGTCGGGATTTTCCCCAATAAAGAACACACCGCCGCCAATTCCGCCGAAGACAAATAGACATTGGCGCCATTCCCCAAACGATTGGGGAAATTACGCGTCGAAGTTGAAACGACAGTCGAGCCTTCCGCCACCCTCGCCTGGTTGCCCATGCATAACGAGCAACCCGGCATTTCAGTGCGCGCGCCGACTTTGCCGAAAGTACCGTAATAGCCCTCCTCCACTAACTGGTTTTGATCCATCTTAGTCGGCGGCGCCACCCATAAGCGCGTGGGCAAGGCCCCGGCTTTTTCCAGCAATTTACCGGCAGCGCGGAAATGACCGATGTTGGTCATGCAGGAGCCAATGAAGACTTCATCGATTTTGGTCCCAGCCACTTCCGACAAGGGTTTGATGTCGTCCGGATCGTTCGGGCACGCCAATAGCGGCTCGGTGATTTCGTTCAAATCGATTTCGATAATTTCCGCATATTCGGCGTCCTCGTCGGCTTCCATCAATACCGGGTTCGCCAACCAATCCTGCATGGCTTTAATCCGGCGTTGGATAGTCCGTACATCGCCGTAACCTTCGGCAATCATCCACTTCAGCAAGGTGATATTGGAGTTCAGATATTCGCGAATCGGCGCTTCATTGAGCTTGATGGTGCAACCGCCGGCAGAACGTTCGGCTGACGCGTCGGACAACTCGAATGCTTGCTCGACTTTCAAATCCGGCAAGCCTTCGATTTCCAGGATTCGGCCGGAAAATACGTTTTTCTTGCCCTGTTTGGCCACGGTCAGCGAGCCGCTTTTCAGAGCCGCATACGGAATCGCGTTGACTAAATCTCGCAAGGTAATGCCGGGTTGCATCTGGCCTTTGAAGCGCACTAACACCGATTCCGGCATATCCAGAGGCATCACGCCGGTCGCAGCCGCAAACGCCACCAAACCGGAACCCGCGGAAACGAGATACCAATCGGGAATCGAGTGTGCGAATCACCGCCCGTGCCGACGGTATCGGGCAACAGCATCCGGTTCAGCCAGGAGTGAATCACGCCGTCACCGGGACGCAGCGATACCCCACCACGGGTCATGATAAAGTCCGGCAAGGTATGCTGCATTTGCACATCGACCGGTTTCGGATAAGCGGCCGTGTGGCAGAAGGACTGCATCACCAAGTCCGCCGAAAAACCTAAACACGCCAGGTCTTTCAATTCGTCGCGGGTCATTGGTCCGGTGGTGTCTTGCGAACCGACAGTGGTCATTTTCGGTTCGCAGTAACTGCCGGGTCTGACACCGACCACACCGCAAGCCTTGCCCACTATTTTTTGCGCCAGCGTGTAGCCTTTGCCGGTGTCCGTAGCTTCTCCTAAGCGGCGGAACACGGTTGAAGCCGGCAAGCCCAAGGCTAGTCGGGCCTTATCGGTCAAACCGCGACCGATGATTAACGGAATACGACCGCCGGCACGGACTTCGTCGAAAATCACTTCGGTTTTTAACGCAAATTCGCAGATGATTTCTTCGCTGCCGTGGCGTTTGACGACACCTTGATAAGGAAAAATATCGATCATATCGCCCATCGCCATGCCAGTCACATCGCATTCGATCGGCAATGCCCCGGAATCTTCCATGGTGTTGAAAAAAATGGGGGCAATCTTACCGCCGATACAAACGCCGCAGCCACGCTTATTAGGAATGAACGGAATGTCGTCACCCATGAACCACAGCACTGAGTTAGTCGCGGATTTACGTGACGAGCCGGTGCCGACCACGTCGCCGACATAGGCCACCGGAAAGCCCTTGGCTTTTAGCTCGGTAATTTGCTGTTCGGCGTTGGTGATGCCATCGCGCGGCATTTTCAGCATGGCTTTAGCGTGCAAGGGAATATCCGGCCGCGACCAGGCGTCCGGCGCCGGCGACAGATCGTCGGTATTGGTTTCGCCGGTGACTTTGAACACGGTGACGGTCAGTTTTTCCGGCACTTCCGGTTTAGCAGTAAACCATTCGGCATCGGCCCAGGATTGCAGCACTTGCTTGGCGTAAGCGTTGCCGGCTTCGGCTTTTTCTTGCACATCGTGGAAGGCATCGAAGATCAGCAGGATTTGCGACAAGGCTTTCGCGGCAATCGGTGCCAACGCGGCGTTGTCCAGCAATTCGATCAACGGCGCGACGTTGTAGCCGCCGAGCATGGTACCGAGCAACTCGGTGGCTTTTTCGGGCGTCAACAACGGCGAAGTCGCCCCGCCCTTAGCGACGGCAGTCAGGAAACCGGCTTTGACATAAGCGGCTTCGTCGACGCCGGCGGGAATGCGGTTGGCCAGCAAATCCAGCAAAAACGCTTCTTCGCCAGCCGGCGGCTGCTTCAATAATTCGACCAAGGCCGCGACTTGCTCGGCATCCAAGGGTTTGGGAACGATGCCCTCAGCGGCACGTTCGGCTACGTGTTTTCGGTATTGTTCTAGCATGATGATTTCCGGTAAAAAAATTAGGCTTGGGATGCGTTGGCGTTGGCATTTTCTTGAGCCAGCGTTTGCACGGCGATGAAGGTCCGCATGTCGTCGTTGTCGACTCGGGCATAGATTTCGGCGACGCCGAGGTTCAAGCCAATCGATTCGAAAGGCATGTCGTCGCCGAGAAAATAGTGATTGGAGACCCAACCTTCGCTACGCCGACAAACTTCGACATCGACGATGTCTTGCTCGATCAGCACGTATTCCTGCAAAGTCGGAATGGTTTGATA
The DNA here is from genome assembly GCF_050154735.1 of Methylomonas stagni. Taxonomy (NCBI): domain Bacteria; kingdom Pseudomonadati; phylum Pseudomonadota; class Gammaproteobacteria; order Methylococcales; family Methylococcaceae; genus Methylomonas; species Methylomonas stagni. The sequence continues at coordinate 1,135,522 of NZ_CP189557.1, forward strand.
TAGGCGGCGTTTGATGGTTTCGTCGCGGCGGCGGGTGGATTTGGATAACACCTCGACGACCAATACCGGAGTCTCGGCGTAATAGTCGTGGGTCGAGGTATCCTCGCAAACCACCATCGCATCGGGGTAGAACAAATACTGGCCGATCTTGACTTTGACATCGGAGCTAAACGGCTCGCAGGGTTGGTCCTGCAAATGGTTGCCGAAGTTACGTGACAAGTTCATCTTAATCCTATCGTGATTCTTGCTGACGCACGACATTGCCACGACTTCCCCGTCGTCATACTCATGCTTGGTGTCGCTGAGCAATTCCGCCGCAAGATAGTCCTCAACGGACATCCACGGTTTATCAAATTCAGATTGCGCGCTCATATCCGCCTCCGTCGCCGATTAATCACTCCATCGCATCGACAATGGCCTGCCCCATTTCCTTGGTGCCGTATTTGCTGCCCGGGTTCAAATCCGGGGTTACATAGACGCCGCCGTTCACGACTTTTTCAATGGCGTTTTGCATGCGGATCGCTGCATCATGTTCCCCCAAGTGATTCAGCATCATCACGCCGCCCATCATCACGGCAGTCGGGTTGGCGATATTTTTGCCGGCGATGTCCGGCGCGCTACCATGCACGGCTTCGAACAGGGCTGCGTCCTCGCCGATATTGGCGCCGGGAATGAGCCCCAAACCACCCACCAAACCGGCGGTTAAATCGGACAGGATGTCGCCGAACATGTTGGTGGTCACCACCACATCGAACTGTTCGGGTTTCATGACCATGTGCATGCAGGCCGCATCGACGATTTTTTCGTCGAATTCTATATTGGGATACTTGGCCGCCACTTCGCGAGCGGTTTTCAAGAATAAGCCTTGGGTGAATTTCAAAATATTGGCCTTGTGACAAACCGTGACCTTCTTGCGATGGTTGTCGATCGCGTATTTGAAGGCATATTCGGCAATGCGCTCGGACCCCGCTTTGGTCACGACGGCCAAGCTTTCGGCAATATCCTTGGCCGGTGTCAGATAATGCTCCAGGCCCACGTACAAGCCTTCGGTATTTTCCCGCACGATGACGATATCGACATCGTCGTAGCGGGTTTTAACGCCATGCCAACTTTTGGCCGGTCGCACGTTGGCGTAAAGATCGTATTGCTTGCGCAATTCGACGTTAATGCTGCGAAAGCCCTCGCCGACCATCGTCGTCAACGGACCTTTGAAGGCCACCCTGGTTTGCGCTATGGATTCCATCGTTGCGTCGGGCAGGGGCGTACCGGTACGTTCGTAGGCCGACATGCCGGCATCGGCCTCGTGCCAATGGATTTTCGCGCCGGCGGCGTTAATCACCGCGACGGCCGCTTCCATGATCGAGGGACCGATACCATCGCCTTTGATCAACGTGACGTTATGCATTCAAACTCTCCTGACTCAATATTTAAGGGATAAACAATCATACACAGTTTCGATTAACGACGCGAAACCGCCGAGACTCAAAGTGCAGCGGCCGATTCGATAACCATGGCATCGTCGATCGGTGCAGCCTCCAGGGTTTCGTGATCGAGATCGTAACAAAGAATTCGCGGCGATCCGCCGAACGGATAGGCCACCGACAAGGTCACGCACAAGCGTCCGGTTGCCACCGACAAATAGGGCCGGGTCAAATGCACGTCCTCGGAACCTTGCAAGGCTCGTAAAAGATACGGTCGGCGTAGCCAACTCGCCCGATTCCCGGCCGCCAACGGCGCGAACCGGCCTGAGGCTGTTCCGTAGCGGTGATCGGCAAGCACGCTACCGCCGATCTGCACGCCGTCGCTGCCCAACAAGTAACAGCGATCGGCGCCCGGTAGCGCCAACAATTGGCGAATGCAATCAAGACTCTCGAGGTCTTCGGCACCGGTTTGTAGAGCCTGTTTAGCCACCAGCATCGCTTGAATATGATGCGGATAACGCGAGCGACCGCTCCGCTTGGCAATATCGAGCGCGTACTGGCCGAATAATTCAGCAACCACCGGGCGCGCTTCTTCGGCGTCTTGCACCCCCATGCGCGGGGTGCCGAAATAATAGCCTTGTACCAAATCGATATTCGCATGCATCGCGATCATCGCTTCCTCATGCGTTTCGACACCTTCGATCAACACCAGACTTCCGGCTTCGTGCAGCGTGGCGACGATATTGGGCAGCATGCGCCGCGCGACCGGGTTATTTACCGCATGGCGGACGATCGACTGGTCCAACTTAACGATATGTGGTTTTATGCGCCAGATCCGCTGAAAATTGGAATGTCCCGCGCCGAAATCGTCAATCGCAATCAAACAGCCCAACTCGCGGTAAAAATCGACCGACCGATTCAATTGCCGCTCTTCCAACAACGGACTTTCCATGATTTCGATCACGACCCGCTCGGGCCGAATTTCTATCAGTTTCAGCAACTCCGCGAAGAAAATACCGAAACGCCAGCCGTGTACGATGACTTCGGGCGCAATATTCAGAAACAACCAGTTGTCGCGGGAATCCGCCCGCTTAAAATTCTGCAAATGCAGGGCTCTACATAAACGGTCCAGATAAACCAAATCCTGCAAGGACTTTGCACTCTCGAACAATTGCGGAGGCGCCACCACACTTCCGTCGAGCGCCCTGCCCCGGATTAACGCCTCGTAACCTACCGCGCGCTGGTGCGGCAAACTGACAATCGCCTGAAAAGCACTACTTAACTCGACATTCTGGTGATGACCGAGCGCATGATCGCCTTCCAGGCGGATTTTGCTTAGGATCTGGTCGAGCATTGCATGTTTGGCATAATCCGTGGTTTATCATATCAATTTCAAACATCGGGCAGTCAGCACAGACCGGGCAACAAACCCGCTGAAACCCAAGGCCGATCTTAGCGTCCTGCAGATCAGAAAGCAAAACTCGCACCAATTGCAGCCTAAGGGGCCTTTAGCCGAGGCGACGACTGAGGGTACTGTGCGCCTATAGATTGGAAACCGCAGTCCTGGCAGACTCCTAGGGGGCTACGACGGCCCGCGGCATACGCGCCGGTGGCACAAACTGGCGGGGCTTCGGCCGGCTTGTAGCCATCGCGCGACTACCGGAGCCGAGACGGCCAAATCATGGCCGATCTCGGCGTCGCCAGACCTTTGAAAATAGTGTCTTCATGTTTCGGCGTACTATGCCGACATCGTTGGTGAACCGATCGCTAGCCGATACTGGCAGAATGCCGCTCTCTAAAGCGAGCGGCCGCACCAAGCTAATCGAGATCGCGCTGCATTTTGGTGCATGGGCTTGATCGAGTGGTTAGTCGACCTACAAACAACCGATCACGAGATAGCGGCCCGACGACCATATAAATTCCGATTGAGACACCGTGCTTCAGCACCGATGCACAAAGTCCGGATAGAACGCCTTCGACGTCAAACGAACGACGATTTCGCTGAACACGAGCCACGACATGCTTTTACCAGACTAAACACTAACCGGGCGCTTGCCGATGCAAATCAAGCGATCACGTGCTTAGCGGCTTTAACCCAATTCGCTTCGCTAGCGCTGCCCCCGCAAAAAAGCGATGCGCTCGGCATTGTCGGGATGCGTGGACCAATATTCGCCGAACTCCCCCATTCGATCACCAAGTTGCAGGCGGTCTCTTTCTCGCCAGTAAGCGTCCAACTTGTCTAGCATATCGGCCAACAAGGTCGGCGATTGGTGATGGCCAATCAGCAAATCGGCGGCATAGCGGTCGGCGGAACGCTCGAAATCGCGCGAATATCCGGTCTCCAGCAATACCGCGGGAGCCGCCGCCAATAGACTACTGATGTCGCCCAGATAGGCCGCCAATGCCAAGCCAACCACGGTGGCTTGTAACATCTGCCGCAAGGCGTGCTTCTCGCGAACATGGCCGAATTCGTGCGCCAGCACCGCCACGATCTCGTCGTCGTTGGCTGTAAGGTCGACCAAATCGTCCAGCACCAACACCGTTCCTCCGGGCAGCGCAAAGGCGTTGGCGCCAAGCTGACGGCTGGCGCGGAACGCCAGCCGAACCTCGGCATGCGGCGCCAAACTAAATACTTTCGCCTGGATGTCGGCGCGGCGCGATTCCGGCACGCCGCTGGGCTGCAACCAATGTTGGTCGAGGCTGGCGAACAACTGATGGTCCATTTCCGTCAACATCTCGGCCGGCAACCTTTCCGCGACTGTCTTGGCCGCATAAGGCAAGCCCCAACGATAGCCGGCAATCGCCAATCCCAGTAATAACAATACGGCGGTTATTGCCGCGACGATATGACTTTCCAAGGTTGATAACCAACCGTCGGCCCGCTCCGGCAGCAAGTCGGCGAAACCGACCGAATCCGCCACTTCGCAGCGGGCTCCGTCGGAGAATAGAATCAAACGCGGCGAACGGCCGAGCGGTGCCGGTATCGTTAGCGCGGCCAGCGGCGCGTCGCGATTTACAGTTTCGCCTCGCAATTGCAAGCGGCCGGCTTCGACGCTGAGAACGACCCGATGGGCTATCGCCTGCCGGCCGTCGAAATAAATGCCGGCGACCGTCTTCACAACGCGATATCGAAATCGAAAATATCGGCGATTTCCTCGCCAGCCGCGCCGGCCTGGCTTTGCAGTCCGCCGACGAAATCGGCAAGGCTGCCGCCCGGTAACAAACTCGTGCATTCGAGACGATAGTGAGCCAGGCGGATATCGGCGAACGGTTTGAAAAGCCCCAACGACAAGCCGATCAGTAACACATTGCTGATCATGATCCACAACAAGTCGCGCGCTCTGGCCCGCGCGGTGAAGCGGTGCGCACCGAGCCGGGTGTGCCCCCACACTAAATTTTGCATCCGCGCCGACACGAAGGGATAGACAATCACCACTAGGCCAAAATACGTCAACACTGCCGCCGCGCCGCCAATCACGCCAGCCTGATTCTGGCCTTCCAGCGGAAAAGTGCCGGACGACAGAACCAGCGTCATGGCCGCGGCCGCGCCGGCAAACATCAGCACCGCCAACAAGAATACCCAGAAATAGATTTTGTAAAACGCTCCGGCGGTGGCTTCGAACTTGAAGCGCGCAGAGCCGAAACTGCTGTGATCACGGGTGTAAACCGTCATGCGCTGTTGCGCCCACGGCCAGAGCAAGCCCAGCGTGGCGCCGCCTAAAAAAGGTGCTCCCAACAGATACCAATAGGCGGGGCCCGTCTGGCCGTGAAAACCGAACCGCAAACCCCTATAGCTGGTGTTATGCAAGCGAAACCGCAAGGACCGCACCAGCAACCACGGCAGCACCGCTAAAATCGCCAGAAAAATCACGGCCGCGATGGTCGGGTCGAAACGGCTGAAAAAAGAATAGGAACCAAACAGCAGCACCGTGATTACTCGACCCTTCAATATCGACTTCGGGTCGCCGTGATAATCGAAGCCGCTGTCGGCGAGTAAGGTATGCCGGTAAAAATACTGGTTGCGCCTGACCTTGGCCCACGGCGAATAAATACCCAAAGTCACGATACTGAGCAACAGATTGACGATCCAGATTCGAAAATATTCGCTCCCGTTTCCGGTGAAACGCAGCGATAGAGGTTGTGCCGACATACGCTCCAGCTCCTTTTACAATGGTATGTGGCCTACAAGCGTAGCCGAAAACCCAAGTCTAGCTGGCAAAATTAGCGGCGAACTCAGTCAGCGGGCACCTGCCGCAGTTAGTAACGGGTCGGGTAGCCGGGGATAACTTTTGCATTGCACCTATCCCTGTCGGTAAGGCGAGACCGGCGGAAATCCCCATACACAAACAAGCCGTGGAGTCCGAGATTCAACCCGACGCGGCGCTTAAATTACCCTGGAAAATTGCTGTTGTTTTTGGACAAGGTACTTGTCGAATACCATGCAAATGTTCCGAATCAACAAGCGGCCGGCGGGCAAGACCTGGACGCCAGCGTCGTCGAGACTCAACAGCCCGTCACCTTGCATGACCCGCAAATGTTCCAATTCCGGCGCGAAATAATGGGCGAAGCGGATCGAGAATTCCCGTTCGATAACCGCGAAAGACAATTCGAAGTGGCAGATTAACTGAGTGATCACGGCGCGCCGCAACTTGTCGTCGTCATCCAATTCGACGCCGCGAAACACCGCTAGCCGTCCTTGGGAAATCCGCGCGACGTATGGGTCCAGTTCCTTAACGTTCTGGATATACGCATCGCCGACCCGGCCGATTGACGTAATACCGAATCCGATCAGATCGCAGTCCGAGTGGGTCGAGTAACCTTGAAAGTTTCGATACAACTTGCCTTCGCGTTGCGCTACCGCCAGCAAATCGTCTGGCTTGGCGAAATGATCCATGCCGATGTATACGTAACCGGCGTCGGTTAGTTTCCTGCCGATCATTTGCAAAATATCGAGCTTGACCGATGGCGGCGGTAAATCGGCTTCGTTGATCTGCCGCTGGGTTTTAAAGCGGCTGGGCATGTGAGCGTAATTGAAGATCGAGAAGCGGTCCGGCGCGTAAGCCAGTACTTGATCCAAGGTATCCGCGAAGCTGGCCTCGGTTTGCAACGGCAAACCGTAGATCAAATCGATGTTGGTGGAACGAAACCCTTCCGTCCGAGCCGCTTCCAGCACCGCAAAGGTCTGTTCCTTGCTCTGCAAACGGTTGACCGCGGCTTGGACCGCAGGGTCGAAATCCTGCAATCCCAGGCTAATGCGGTTAAAACCCAATTCTCGCAACTGCGCGATGGTTCTATCGTTGGTTTCGCGCGGATCGACTTCGATCGAGTATTCGCCGCCGTCGTCGCTACGCAGATTAAAATGCTGGCGGGTGGCGTCCATCAACCGTTGCATTTGTTCGAAATTCAAAAAGGTCGGCGTGCCGCCGCCCCAGTGCAATTGGTTGACCGGACGGGACCCGTCGAATAAGTCGCCCTGCATTTCGATTTCCCGGACCAGATTGTCCAGATACGGTACCGAATGTGCCCGGTTTTTGGTCACAATCTTGTTACAGGCGCAATAAAAACATACCGTGTCGCAGAACGGGATGTGGAAATACAGCGATAGCGGCCCGCCGGCCGCATTGGATTTTTCGATATGCTTGAGATATTCCGCCTCGCCGAAGCCCTCGTGCAATTCCAACGCGGTCGGGTACGAGGTATAGCGCGGACCGGATTTGTCGTAGCGGTGAATCAGGTCCAGGTCGAATTGGATGGATTGATCCATTACTTCACTTCTTGGTCGATGGTGACATTGACCCGCCGGTTGGCATCGGCCAAGTTCAGTTCGGCGCTGCCGATCAAGTCGCCGGCGGCCGGCATCGCATTGCCGGACTTGGAGACTCTGGCAACGATGCGCAATTTCGGAAAGTCGGCCAAATGCAATTGCGGTTGCATCGCCATGCTGTCGTTTAACACCACGTCAATCGGCAAGTCGGCGACCTGCTTGCGGACGATGGCCAACGGCATTTTTGGGCCGTTGGCCGCTTGGGCGTAGATAAATACCGTGCTATCCGCCGGCGCGGTTCGGCCGTTCGCCAATGACGCGCGCACCGAAATTTCGACGTTCGGCGCGGATGCTGCGTTAGAAGGCGGTGCTTTGACCATTTCCGCTTCGGCCATCCGCATCATATTGGCCAACTGTTGTTGAGCCTCGTCATCGGCCGGCAATAATTTAGAAAGCTTTTGCCAATAAGCGATAGCCTCGCGAAAATCGCCGGACTCCGCCTTGGCCATCCCGGCCAGCCACAGCGCGGTGTGATCTTCCGGGACTTGCTCCAGGGCCTTGAAGACCAAGTCGGCCGGTTCGCCGCTCATACGGCCGTTGCGCGCCATCGACAAGGCGTCGGCGTAGCGCAGCATCACCGCCGGATCGCCCGGCTTGCGCCGATTAAGCTCGCCGAAGGCCTCGGCCGCTTTTTGATACTCCTGCATGTATACGAAGGATCGGCCCAGCATCATCCAGCCTTCCAGATCGTCCGGATGTTGTTGCAAGCGATCAACCAAGCGCTGCACCATGGTCTGCACGTTGTCGGCCAGCTTTTGATTGGTTGCTTGCCATTCGGCCTTCTTCATCGCCTCGGGTTCGCCGAGCATGCCGTACAACAACAAGCCGCCCACCGGCAGCAATATTGCAATCGGCACGGCAATCCAGCGACCGGCAGAGCCAATCGCGGTCCCCCGGCCTTGGTCGTCCAAGGTGTCGAGCACGGACAACTGCAAATCATTGTATTGGGCTTCGTACTGCGTCGGCGACAACGCGCCGCTTTGCAATTGTTGCTTGAGTTCGGCCAGTTGTTGGCGAGCGATGTCGGTGTTGCGCTGCGCGCCGTCGGCCGATGAAATCGGCGCTCTTCGAAACAACGGTGGCAGCAAAATCGCTAGCGCCACGGCGCAAAGCGCGGCTATCCAAAGCCAGAATTCAGTCGTCACGCGTCTTCGCCCTCGCCCAATAGTTTTTCCAGCCGGGCTTTTTGCGCGGCGTCAAGTTCGGTTGCTCGCCCGGTCCGCTTGCGGCGCGCCACCAGTATTACCGTGATCAAACCACCACCCAAGAATAACGCAGGCCCTAGCCAAAGCAATACGGTTTTAAGATTGAAAGCGGGTTTGTACATCACGAAATCGCCGTAACGCTCGGTCATAAAATTGACCACATCGGCGCGGGATTTACCCTGGCGCAGCATTTGATAAACCTGTTCGCGCAAATCCTTGGCCAAATCGGCGTTGGAATCGGCGATAGTTTGATTTTGGCAAACCAGGCAGCGTAATTCCGAAATCAAGGTCTGATAGACCTGTTCTTGCTCGGGTTGGGAAAAATCCCGATACTCCACGGCGGCGAAGGTCGTTGAGGCCATCAGCATCAGACTCAGCAGGGCCGCGCGTTTCATGAAGGCTCCCCTTCCAGACGTTCTATCATCGGCAATAACACTTGTTCGAGATCGGCCGGTTGAATCGGTCCGGTGTGTTTATGCCTCACGACGCCGCGCTTGTCGATTACGAAGGTTTCCGGCACACCGTAAACGCCGTAGTCGATGCCGATGCGGCCGTCGCTGTCCATGACGCTGGCGTTATAAGGGTTACCGTGTTTGCCCAGCCAAAGTTCGGCGGCCTGAGCTTCGTCCTTGTAATTTAATCCAATCAGCGTGACTCGGTTTTGCTTGGCCAGCTCGACCAGCAGCGGATGTTCTTCGCGGCAGGAAATGCACCACGACGCCCAAACGTTCAGCAACCAAACCTTGCCTTTCAAATCATTGGGAGTCAGGGTCTTACTTGGCTCGGCCAATACCGGCAAGTTGAATGCCGGTGCCGGTTTGTCGATCAGCGGCGACGGAATTTCCCGAGGATTCAGTTTCAAACCGATCGCCAAAAATACCGATAAGCCAATGAACAGCAATAGCGGTAAAACGTATTTCATCGGCTCTCCTGAGTCTTGATACCCGCCATGCGATAGCGACGGTCGCAGGCCGCCAATAAGCCGCCCACTGCCATTAACACGCCGCCCATCCAAATCCAACGGATGAAGGCCTTATAATAAACCCGCAAACTCCAGGCTCCCTGCTGGTCCAAGGGCTCGCCCAACGCGACGAACAGATCGCGAAACGCGCCGGCATCGATTGCGGCTTCGGTCATCGGCATTTTTTGGACACGATAAACCCGCTTTTGCGGCGCCAATTCGGCGACGATTTGGCCTTCATGGCTGACGGTCAGAAAGCCTTGCTCGGCTTGATAATTTGGACCCTGAGTCTGTTTGACCCCATGGAACTGAAACACGTAGCCGAACAAATCCAGGGTTTCTTCCGGCGCCAAACGCACGTCGCGTTCGATGCTGTACACCGAGGTATAGGTGATGCCGATCGCGAATACGGCGATACCCAAATGGGCCACCGTCATGCCGTAAAAACCGGCCGGAATTTGTTTCAAACGCTCCCAGGACCAGGTTTGGATGCGGTGTTGGAAAGCGGCACCCGACACCGCCAAGGTCCACAGCGCCAGGGCGCTGCCCACTGCCGCCGCCCAGGAATAGAACGGCATCGCCAGCGGGGCGGCAACGGCCAATAGCAGACATGCCGCCGCCAAGCCGCGCAGCTTAACGGTCAAGCTCTTGAAGTCGTCGGATTTCCAGCGCAGCAAAACCCCCAAGCCGACCACCAATGCCAGCGGCGCCATCAGCGGAATGAACACCGCGTTGAAATACGGCGGACCAACCGACAGCTTACCCAAGCCGAGCGCGTCTATCACCAACGGATACAAGGTGCCGAGCAGAATGCTGGCGGCGGTCACCACCAACAGCACGTTATTGACCAACAACACGGTTTCCCGGGACACCCAATCGAAGCTCGCCGAGCTTTTCACGTTGGGGGCCTTGATCGCATACAACAGTAAGGAACCGCCCACCACGGTCGCCAAAAACACCAAAATGAATACCCCGCGCGCCGGATCGCTGGCAAAGGCATGCACCGAGGTCAACACTCCGGACCGAACCAAAAAGGTACCGAGCAAGCTCAACGAAAACGCGAAAATCGCCAACAACACAGTCCAGGTTTTGAACACACCGCGTTTTTCGGTGGCGGCCAAAGAGTGAATCAGCGCGGTACCGACCAGCCAGGGCATGAAGGAGGCATTCTCGACCGGGTCCCAAAACCACCAGCCTCCCCACCCCAGCTCGTAATAGGCCCACCAACTGCCCAAGGTGATGCCCAGCGTCAGAAACATCCAGGCAACGTTAGTCCACGGCCTCGACCAACGCGCCCAGGCGGCGTCCAATCGCCCCTCCAACAACGCGGCGATCGAAAACGCGAACGCCACCGAGAAACCGACATAGCCCATGTACAACATCGGCGGATGCACCGCCAAGCCGGGGTCCTGCAATAGCGGATTTAGGTCGCGGCCTTCGGCCGGGGCCGGGAACAACCGGTCGAACGGATTGGAGGTCAACAATAGAAACAACAGAAAACCGATGCTGACCAAGCCCATCACGCCCAACACCCTGGCGCGCGTGGTATCGGGAATCTTGGCGCTAAAAGCCGCGACCAAGCCGGTCCAAATCGCCAAGGTCAAGGCCCAAAGCAACAACGAGCCTTCGTGAGCGCCCCACACACCGGAGATCAAGTACAAAAACGGCAATGCGGTATTGGAGTTTTGCGCGACGTAGGCGACGCTAAAATCGTGCACAACAAAGCTATAAGTCAGACAAGCGTAGGCCAATGCCATGAACAGCAGTTGCCCGAAGGCCGCCGGTTTGGCGACATGCACCCAGCCGGCGATGTTACGGCCGGCGCCGACAATCGGCAGCAGACCCAACACGATCGCCATGCCCAGCGCCAGTATCAATGAAAAATGGCCGATTTCCGGAATCATGGTTGCCCCGCCGGTTTTTTCAAGCTACCGGCCACTTCCGGCGGCATATAGTTTTCGTCGTGCTTGGCCAACACTTCCTCGGCGACGAATACGCCATTCAGGTCCAGTCGGCCCTTGGCGACGATGCCCTGCCCTTCCCGAAACAGGTCGGGCAAGATGCCGCTGTATTCGACGACGACTTCCTGGCTAAAATCGCTGAGTTTGAAGCGCACCAGCAAATCCTTGCCCGGTCGTTCGACGCTGCCCTTGACCACCATGCCACCCAAGCGAAACGCGGCATTATCCGGAGCCTTGCCGGCCTTGACGTCCGAGGTCGAGAAAAAATACATCAGATTTTCGTTGAAGGCTTTCAGCGCGAAAGTGGCGGCCAAACCCAGTCCCGCCAACATCAAACCGATCAGCAGCAAGCGTTGTTTTCGAATCGGCTTCATCGTTGTTGACCGCGCTTTTGCTTGAGCCACAACTGGCGGAAAAACTGCTTGCGCTGCACGATCGGCCACAACACATTGATCAGCAACACCAAGAAGGTAATGCCGTAGGACGGCCAGACATACCAGGCATAACCGCCCATCTCCAAAAAGCTTTGCAACGTCATGATTGCTTCTCCATCAAGGCCCTAACCCATTGCGAATTGGGCTCGCGCTTTAGCAATTCGAGTTTGGCGGCTTGCAACACCGCAATCAGATAATAAAACTTGAAAGCCACCGCCATCAGTAACAGCGGAATCAACATCGAAACATGGATGGACGGTTTACCCATCTTGCCGACCGTCGCCGGTTGGTGCAAGGTATTCCACCATTCCACCGAATAATGAATGATCGGAATATTGACGACGCCGACCAAGGCTAGGATCGAAACGGCGCGGGCCGCGCTGCGTTTGTCTTCGATCGCGCCGTACAAGCCGATCAAGCCCAAATAAAGAAACAGCAGGATCAACTCCGACGTCAATCGCGCATCCCAAACCCACCAGGTGCCCCACATCGGTTTGCCCCACAACGAGCCGGTGACCAACGCCACGAAGGTAAAACCGGCGCCAATCGGCGCGCTGCCGATCAACATCACTTCCGCCAATTTCATGCGCCAAACCAGCGCGATGGCACCCATGACCGCCATCAACACATAGATGAATAAGGACATCCAAGCGGCCGGCACGTGGATATACATGATGCGGTAACTCTCGCCTTGTTGGTAATCGGTGGGCGCCAGTATCAAGCCGCCGTAAAGGCCGGCACCCAACAACACCAGAAAGATCGCGGTCAGCCACGGAATGAAGCGGTCGGCCAACGCATAAAAATGCGGCGGCGACGAGGTTCGATGAAAAAACCGGCTAACCGGCACGGGAATCACGGACATTACTCAATTCACACTCATTTTTAACGCGGCGGCGGTCGGCAGCGGGACTAACACGAGCGCCGCCAACAACATCGCCAACAAAATATTCAATTGCGCCGAAACCGGCAAACCGCCGGCGGCCCGGTCTACCGCGCCGCTGGCAAAAATCAGCACCGGCACGTACAACGGCAACACCAACAACGACAACAGCATGCCGCCGCGCCGCAAACCGACAGTCAGAGCCACGCCAACCGCGCCGATTAGGCTCAATAATGGAGTAGCTATGATCAAGCTCAGCCACAAAGTTCCCATCGCCCGTTCCGGCAGGCCCAAAAACACCGCCAGCAACGGCGCCACCAGCAACAACGGCAAACCGGTAACCAGCCAGTGCGCGGCGATTTTGCCCAGCACCAATACCGAGAGCGGTTGCGGACTGATCAGCATTTGCTCCAGCGAGCCGTCCTCGAAGTCGCTGCGAAACAAGCCGTCCAGCGACAGCAGGGTTGCCAATAGCGCCGAGACCCAAATCACGCCAGGCGCCACCGCTTGCAATAAATTCGGCTGGGCGCCGATCGCCAACGGAAATAAGGTCACCACCAACACAAAGAACATTAACGGATTGGCCATTTCGGCGCGGCGTCGAAAGGCCAGCATCAAATCCCGGCGGACGATGGCCCAGAAAGCTTGAATCAATGGCATGCTTGCAGATGGATGGTTTTCAATTCGATGTCGGGCAGCCTGAGATCGTGGTGCGAAGTCAATACCGCCAAGCCGCCGCCGGCGACATGTTCCGCGATCAGAGATTCGATTAAGCGTATGCCCTGACGATCTAGCGACGTAAAAGGCTCGTCGAGTATCCACAACCGATTGGCGGTGATCAACAAGCGCGCTAGCGACAAACGGCGTTTTTGCCCGGCCGACAAAGTGTGCACCGGGTTATCGTCGAAACCGGCCAGTTGGACTTTTGTCAGGGCGTCGTCTATCCGATAGGCACCATCGGCCTTCATCGCCAACGCAAAACGCAGGTTTTCCAACACGGTCAATTCCTTCTTGGTACCGTCGGCGTGGCCGACGTAGGCCATGTCGCGATGGTAGGCGCCGTCTTCCAGACGCTCGCCGGTCCAAAAAATATCGCCGGCGTCAGGTTCGCGAAAACCGCAAAGAATCCGCAATAGCGAAGTCTTGCCGCAACCGTTGGCGCCCTCCAACAGCAAGGCCTGCCCGGCCGCCAATTCGAAACTCAAACCGGAAAACAGTAGGCGATCGTCACGCGAACACGCTAATCCCCGGGCTTCCAGCATGACGGTTTGCGAATTTTCCATGTTCGGCGCAAGGCTCCAGGTTTACGAGGGGCGCTATCTTAACATTAAGGCCGCCGGAATCCGCAATTCGCCGACACGGAAAAACGCTCGATTGTGCGATAATCGCCCGCCTTGATTGATTGCAAGCACCGGAGATTTTGCATGACTGCATTGATAGGCATCATCATGGGTTCCACGTCGGATTGGGAAACCATGCAACATGCCGCGCAAACCCTGGAACATCTGGACATTCCACACGAGGTCGAAGTGGTATCCGCCCATCGCACGCCCGACAAATTGTTTCAGTATGCCGAATCCGCCGAGGCCAAGGGCCTGGAAGTCATCATCGCCGGCGCCGGCGGCGCCGCCCACCTGCCGGGCATGACAGCCGCGAAGACCGCGTTGCCGGTACTCGGGGTACCGGTGCAATCCAAAGCACTCAACGGCATGGACTCCCTATTGTCCATCGTACAAATGCCGGCTGGCATTCCGGTCGGCACTTTGGCGATCGGCAAGGCCGGCGCAATTAATGCCGCACTGTTGGCTGCGGCGATTATCAGCAACAAACACTCGCAGTATCGGCCGGCGCTGGACGCCTATCGCCGCCAACAAACCGACAGCGTGATCGCCACGCCCGACCCGAGACAGGTGGCCGGATGAAAATCGGTATCTTGGGTGGCGGCCAACTCGCCCGGATGATCGCGCTGGCCGGTTATCCGCTCGGTTTGCAATTCGTCGTGCTCGATCCCGACACCAACGCCGGTGCCGGCGGCTTGAGCGAACATTTGCTGGGCGCCTACGACGACCCCGCCTTGCTGGCGCAACTGGCCGAAAAAGCCGACATCGTCACTTACGAGTTCGAGAACGTGCCGGCTCACGTCGCCGAATATCTATCCAGTCACACCACGGTTTATCCGCCGGCCGGCGCGCTGGCCGTCGCCCAGGACAGGCTGCTGGAAAAAAATTTTTCCGGGATTTGGGCATGCGCACAGCGCCGTTCGCGCCCGTGGACTGCCTGGACGATTTGGTTAGGGCCGTGGCCGACATCGGTTACCCGGCGATTTTGAAGAGTCGGCGCATGGGTTACGACGGCAAGGGCCAAGTCTTGATCCATTCGGCCGAACAACTCGAAACTGCTTGGTTGGCGATGCAGGAGGCACCCTCCATCGTCGAAGGCTTCGTCGGTTTCGAGCGCGAAGTGTCGATCATCGCCGCCCGCCGCCCGACGGGCGACATCGCGTTTTACCCGCTGTCCGAAAACCGGCATCGCGGCGGCATCCTGCGTATCGCCGAATGTCGTAGCGACGATCCATTGCAGACCTTGGCCGAAGATTACGTGACCCGCTTACTGGAAAAACTCGATTACGTCGGCGTGGTGGCCTTGGAGTTATTTGCGGTCGGCAACGAATTGCTGGCGAACGAGTTCGCCCTCGGGTACACAATTCAGGCCATTGGACCATCGAAGGCGCGGAAACCAGTCAATTCGAAAATCATTTGCGGGCGATTCTGGATTTGCCGCTAGGTTCGACCCGCGCCAGAGGCCACGCTGGCATGGTGAATTTTATCGGCGGCGTCGCCGGCGACGCGCAAGTGCTCGGCATCGCCGACGCTCATCTGCACCTCTACGACAAAGCACCGCGCAAGGGCCGCAAGGTCGCGCACGCGACGGTCAGAGCGGATTCCGCCGACCGCTATCGTGAGGCCTTACAACAATTGGCCGATTTGGCGCTGGCCACAGACGACTCCTGAGTCGTCGAAACCGTGTTCTATCACGCCGGTTCGCGGTCCGGCAAGGCCCTGCCCAGCAGGCTCTGTTTGGCGATATGTTCTTCCTCGCCCGGTGCGCAATCCTGGGCGATTTCGCCAAGCTGTTCCAAAAGCCGCTGATTTTCCTGTTGTTCGCGCCGCAAGCTGGCGGCGATTTCCGCCCACACGCCGGCCAAGGCTTGTTGCAAGCCTTTTTGTAGGCCGCGTTGGGCGGCTTTTTGCAGCGATGGTTGCAATTGTCGCTGCAAAAAATAGGGGATCAACCAGCTTAAACCGATTAGCAAGCCGCTATGTATCGCGAAGTCGCTACCTAAATACGCGCCGAGACCAGTCGCGCCTCGGTAGTAACCGAAGTAGACCTGGTATCCCACGGCGGTCATTGCCGCCAACGGTAACGCGGTCGCGGCGACCGTGGCGATCCGCAAAACTATCCGCTGCGGGCGATTGCCGGGGTTTAGCAGCGCCATCCGGCCGGCCAGCTCGGTTTGCGCGACCACCTTGGCGCCTGCCGTGTCGCGCAAATCTTGCAGCGCCGCTCGCAACGGCCGGGGTGGAATGCCGGCTTGCGACGCCTGCAGCGCCACGTCGTCCAAAAAATCGCCGAACAGCGTCTGCGCCCAATCGTCCCAAAGCTTAATATCGGCGGTTTGACCGCCCGGTTCGGCCCGTGCCTTGGCCAGTTGCGTCAGCGGCCAGGCCAGTCCGGCAGCGAGGTCGGTTTCCGCGCGCTGCCAGCGCGTTTCCAATTGCCGTTGCAGAGCCGGGTAATCGCGTTCGGCCAGCAGTGTTTCCAGGCGACGCAAGGTCGTCGACAACGCTTGTTTTCGCTGGCGTTCGCCGCGACGCTGCATTTGCTGCATCGCATGCCCACCCGCAAGCTCCGCCAGTTTGACCAGCAGCGCCGGAAATTCGTCGCCGTCCGGTTGCGCACAGCTGGTGCGAAACAGCAAGGGGTCGGCAAAACCCGCCAATGCCAGTTGGCGCCGCAAGTCCTCGTATTGCGCCGCTTGGCCGCGATCCCACTGATTCATCACGAACAACCAGGCATGCTTGGCGCCCTCGGCCAATAACAGGCGCCAGGCCTTGCCGTCGCGATAGCGCTCGGGGCTGACCACGTACAACAGCACATCGATATGCGGCAGCCAATTCAACACCAGTTTTTGGTTGGCGGCTTCGACACTGTCGAAATCGGGCATGTCTATCCAAACAATATGGCGCCGCGCGTCGTCGTCGTGGTGATCGATCTTGATGCGGTCCAACGGCAACCCGTCCGGCAGTTCATTCAATGTCAGGCCGAGGTGATGATACAGCGTGACCTCGCGCGAGGTCGGCCTTTCGATGCCGGCCTTGGCGATCGCCCGGCCCGCCAATCGATTCAGCAAACTGCTTTTGCCGACACCGGTACCCCCCATGAAGGCAACGATCATCGGCCGGCCTGCGTCGCCTTGGGCTTGCGGGAACAAGCTGGACGCGATTGGGCTATCCAGTTGCGCCAACCAGTCCGCCTGTTCGAGCGGCAGGCGCTGCGCCGCGACGGCCGCTTCGCTCCACCGGCGAGCGCGACCCAGTAATTCAGAGTATTCGTAATCCATGCTTTTTATCTTGCAAGGCTTGTTCGGCTTGCCGACATTCGGTTTCGTCGATATCGAACCGGCTGTTGCTGGCAATTTGCCCAGGCAGCGCATAAAGACGCCGTTGCAAACAGTGTTCGAACAGCGCGGCGTTGACGGTATGGAGTTGATGTTGCTTTAAATCCGCCTCGACGCGCGCCATATAACCGCCCAGCGTACTTTCCGCCAGCAGCGAGGTCGCGGTCAGCATCAACGGCATCAGCACCAAATCATGCAGACCAATGCCGCCGGCCTGGATAGTCAATAGCACCGCACCGGCGTCGGTGGTCGCCCGCGTGGCGCGCAAACTGTTGAGAATCAGCGGCTGTTCTTGCAATTTGCGATACAGGCGCTGGGCGGCGGCTTCGACGTCTTGCTGAAAATCGCCGTGGTAATTCAGCACAGCCCGTTGATAAGCGCTGGAAATGTCGCCGCGCTGTTGCCGCAACGCGCCGCTGGTTTCCTTCCACCAGCGGGCATCGTCCGCCTCTGTTTCGGCGATTTCCAGCAGGCGGTCCGCCAATTGGATCATCACGTGATCGCCGATCTGCGTTAACACAGCGATTTCCTGGCTGGCGCTGACGGCAGCGGATTTTGAACCGAACAATTTGCGCATCGGCCAAGTCATCGCCCGGCGGGTTTTGGCCAACAATCCCGCCAAACCGGGGATTTCCAGCAAGGTCAACAGGTTCAATACGGCCTGTTGAAAGGTTTCGTAATGATGCGGATGGTTCAGATAATCGCGTTGATAGTCCTTGAGTGCCCGCGCCAGACACTGATCGACCAACGTCCGCCAGTGACGTTGCGATTGATGCTCGGCATACACCGGCTCCAGCCAGTGCGGCCAGAAACGCGTCAAAAGCTGTTGTTGGTATTGACTGTGTTTACGGCGCGAGACCGATTTAACCAGTTCCAATACCGCCTGCTCCGCAGCCCTCGGCCAACTCGGCTGGTCCGGCAATCTTCGAAAATGCAGTGGCACGACATTCGGTACCGGGTCGCGGCGCGCGGCGCGCCATTTTTCGGCCAGCGAGTCGATAATGACGGCTTCCTGACCTTCGCCCAACTTGTTGACGACGATCAAAGTCGGCTGCCGCAGCGACTCCAAAATGCTCATGATGTCCCAGACCGACTGATCCGCGTATTTTTCCTTGCTGACCAACAAAATCACCGCGTCCGCCAGTGCGATGGCTCGCACCAGCCCCTCGCGGTAGTCGGCGGCATCGATGGAGTCGAAGTCGGGCGTGTCCCAGCATACACAGGGCGGTAATAACGGCGAACGTAACGGACTGGTGCCGATCGCGTAACAATCCAAGCGGCCCGGCGCCAATTCGCCGACCGCCACCCGCTCGAAACGACCGAAGTAGGTTTGCAAACCCGGCATGGCCTCGGCGGACACCGCATGACAGAAGCCCTGGGCCTGCACGGTGTAACCCGCTAAAGGGCTGACGCCGGCTTGATGACTGTTCAGCAACAAGTTCACGGTGGAGCTTTTACCGGACTGGGTCGGCCCGATCACCGCGATCTGCATCGGCAAATCCGGATGCTCCGCAATCAGGCGTCCCTTCCGGATAAAAGCCTCGGCGAACAGCAGCTGGTCGGCGCGTTGCTGGTAATCCAGATAACGAGGACTTCGTTTATCCATCCGACCTAGCACGATCTGATAGCGCTGTTTGAGGTGTTGGATAAATTCCAGCATGTGGTAAGCTTGTGCCGTTAAAATTTCCGAGTAAATAAGTTTGTTGGGTAACCGGAACCATTATAAATACAAAATCCGGGTTTGTTCATTTAGCCGTTGGGGGGCTACATCATGAAAATCGCGTCGATTCTTTTCGTTTTATTGCTGGGCGCCGTGGCGAGCGGTTGCAACAAAAGCAACCAGATCAACGGTAGCAGCATGAAAACCGTCAACCGTTCGATCAGCCATATCAAGGAAAAACTGCCGCTCGACCAACGCATCGAATTCGAAGTGTCTTTTTGGACCTTGCGCGACGAAATCCGCGATAACGGCGAGTTTTTGAACGAGATCGACGGCAAAACGCCGGAGCAGTTGATCGAAAAGGGTAAGGAGCTATTTGCCAAACGCAAGGCAGCCGGCAGCAAGGATTACGAAGAATACGCCAACTGGGATCAGATGATTGCCCAATATTCGCAAGAACGTATCGATCAAAACCGGAAAAAAGCCCCCGATCCGCGTGATAAGCAGTACCCTCACCGCGTGGATTACAAAATGCACTCGATGTAATTATCGTTTGGATATCGAGGCCGGCGCCGGCAGTTGTTTTTGCTCGACGAGCACCGCAACGAACTGGCTGGCCTCGCCTATCGTCTTTTCCATCACGTCGATCAACCGGGAAATATCCAGACCCATTTCGACAAACTCGTGACGCAGCGCGGCAATGGCATGGGCATTCAGATTGTGTTTCAGGAACAACACTTGATCCTGAAACGCCGCCAACACCGGTTGCATCCGGCTTTCCGCGTTTTGTAGGGATTTCAGCAGCCGCGCATATTGCTGCCGGGATTTTTTCAATTGCTGCTGACTGCGGGAACGCAAAACCCGATTGCTATACAGTAGCAATTCCGACTCCCATTCCGCGAACAAGGCTTCGCTGATTTCCTCCACCGCTTGAATTCGCTGACTGACTTGGTCGGCCTTGCTCCGACACAAATCGTAACGGCGTTTGAGTTGCTGGTAGCGCTGTTCCAGCGAATGTTCCGGCAGATTGACGATGCTTTTGAATTTGTCCAGAGCATCGACAAATTGATCGCGGCTCTCTTTTAAGCCCACGCACGCCTGTTCTACTTGGGTCACGACGATATCGCGTTTTTGATGACCCAACAGCGATTCCCGGCTTTGGTAATAGGCCTTGCGCAAGCGCTTGTTCAGTAGAGATCGGATGAAATGAATCATGCGTTGATAAATGACGCTTGGTGAATGACGCGGATTCGATATCCGGCGTCGCGACTGTAGCGGCCGAACGCCGAATCCACTATACCCTGGCCGATCAATCGGCCGATGTCCGTGTCGTCGGCGACTTCGGCCGACTTGACCAAGATCAATTCGCCGGCGTCCAAGCGGCCGGCCAACCAAGCGGCCAGACTGTCCGAGGTCACTTCCCAACTGGCTTCAACGCCGGCGGCATCCAACTCGGCGTGATCAGGCATCCAGATGGCCGACCGTTTTGCGGACAAAACTTCCGCGAGGACCGCGACCGAATCGGCGGTCTGAAATTGCGGACGGCGAGCGTGCATCAACCAACCCATTTGCCGCATCGCCAAGAGTGCCATGCGATGCGCGGTAACATCGTCGAAGTTCCAGATTGCTTGGGACCGGCGCACCTGATCGGCAAACTCGCCGCCGCCCGGTACGATGACCAACGATTCGCCCCATCCGCCGAGCGCATCCAAGCAAGCCGGCAATACGCCGGCGCTCAGCAAACTGCCGCCCAGCTTGACGACCCGTGTCATCGCCGAAATTTCTCCAACACTTTTAGCAAGGCCGCCGCCTTATCGAAGCACTCCTGATATTCTTCTTCCATGCGCGAGTCGTTAACAATGCCGCCGCCCGCCCAAAAGCGTATCGTGTCGCGATTGTGGACCAGCGTGCGAATCGCGATATTGGTATCCATGTCGCCGTTAAAACCGATATAACCGATCGCGCCGCAATACACGCCACGCCGATGCGGCTCCAGCTCTTCAATGATTTCCATAGCACGCACCTTGGGCGCGCCGGTAATCGATCCGCCGGGAAAACAACTCCGCAACAGATCGATCGCCTGCTGATCTTCGGCCAACCGGCCGGTCACGGTACTGACCAAATGATGCACGGTGGCATAGCTCTCGATCTCGAACAAGGTCGGCACGCTGACCGAACCTTTTTGGCAGCTTTTGCCCAAGTCGTTGCGCAGCAGATCGACAATCATCACATTCTCGGCACGGTCTTTCGGACTATTGAGCAACTCGGCCATCCGAGCCCGATCTTCATCGGCATCGTGGCCGCGCGGACGAGTCCCTTTGATCGGCTTGGTTTCCACGCAGCCGCCGTTGACCCGCAAGAAACGCTCGGGAGAAGAACTGAGCACTTGCGCGTCCGGCGTATTTAAATACGCACTAAACGGTGCCGGATTGATTTGCCGCAAGGCCCGATAAGCGATCCAAGGCCGACCTCGGCACGTGCTCTCGAAACGTTGCGCCAGATTGATTTGGTAGCAGTCGCCTTCCTTCAGGTAGTGTTTGATTTTCGCGAGGGCCTGAGCATAGTCAGACGCGGTCATATTGGAGCGCGGCTCGCTTAAAATTTCAAAGCCGGTCTCCGGTTCCGGTTCCGGCATCCGGCTGAACCGAACCGTCAAGTCAAGAATTTCCACATCGCTCAAACCGTATCCGGTCAACCAACTGGCTTGCGATTCATGGTCGACGACGACAGCCCACCGATAAATCCCAACCGCCAATTCCGGCAGGTTTTCGCAATCCCAAGCCGCGGCCGGCAAGCGCTCGATACGACGGGCCAGATCGTAACCTATATATCCGATAGCCCCGCCGCAGAACGGCAAGCCCTCGATTCCAGGCTGATGCTCACCCAGCTCCACCTTCAACAGATCGAATGGATCGTCGGCACTGTAGCGAATTTCGCCGCCACGGCTGATCCGGGTAAGTTCTCCGAACGTCTGCAGGGTGGCTTCCGGCTCGGCGGCGAGGATATCGAAGCGACCTTGCGAATCGGCGGGCCGGCCGCTATCCAGAAACATCGCCCAGGGCCGGTCGGCCCATGGCGCAAATAGCGCTGCACTATCCGAAACATACGGCAGGCGTATTTTAACGGGCTGAATTGGGGGCATTAAACGGGGGAATTCTCGATGAAGCACCAAAACCGATCATAACGACCGAATCGGCAAAGGACGTGATTTTATACCAGCGGGAAGGTTTAGACCAACCCGGCACGCAGCGCCGAATGGATCGAGCCGAATACGGCCTGGAAAGCCGGCAACTGCGTGATATCTGAAAAAGCTTAATCGCTCGGGAGAATCGACCCTCGCTTTCGCAAGTCGAATCAGAAACGCCTTGCGCGAATGTTGCCGATCTCGGGGCTTTACCGCCATTTCGGAGGGAGCCGAAGCGGCGCTCTCTTCCGCGTCCGCCGATCTTCGCAACCGGGCAGGAGAAGTCGTCGTTTCCGAGAACAGCTTGGGAAACTCACGCTCAATGGAAAAGACGATTTGAACGATCGCCAGACTTCGCCCCCTCCCCACCAAGAAATAATCGAAAAATTTTCGAACAGGTTATTTCACTTTTATTGCCTAATGATGTTGCGACTAGTTAAAGCACTCTATGCGATCAAAACAGCTCGGCATTCATTAAAAAGTGCGCACCGATACCGCCAAAATAACCTAGCGCAATCACCGGCGCCCATTTCAGATGAGTTAGGAATGTGTACGCGCCCTTGGCTTGGCCCATCAAAGCCACGCCCGCGGCAGAGCCAACCGAGAGCAGACTGCCACCAACACCGGCGGTCAGCGTTACCAACAACCATTGGCCTTCCGACATTTCGGGATGCATGGCCAGGATGGCGAACATAACCGGGATATTGTCGATCAGTGCCGAGATGACGCCAACCAGTATGTTGGCTGGGGTAGCACCCAGTTCACCATAGAGAAAACCGGACAAATGTTGTAGATAGCCGAGGAAGTTCATACCGCCCACACACAGCACGACACCATAGAAAAACAGCAAGGTATCCCATTCCATGCGCGCCAGATGATGAAAGACGTCAAAGCGCAAACTATCTGCATCGGCGCTACCCTTGACTTCCTCGCCGGACATTGGATCGAGCCCTAGTTCCGGCTCGTCGCGATGGGTGACGTGCAGGAAATAGCCGAACAATTGCAGATAAGTCAGACCGGCCATCATGCCGACCGCCGCCGGCAGTTGCAGGCTGTTTTGGAAAGTCACCGCCGTGAGTACGGTGAGCAGAAATAACACTACGATACGTTTAGCGCCCCGGCGAGTCATGACCTTGGCATGAATAGGCGCCGGCTGGGTTTTGGGAATCGCGAAATGCATGATCGCGGCGGGGATCAGGAAGTTAACCACCGAGGGCACAAACAATTTGAAGAAGGTCCAGAATTCGATGATGCCCTTTTGCCAGACCATCAAGGTGGTGATGTCGCCGAACGGACAAAACGCCCCACCTGCATTGGCAGCCACCACGGTATTGACACAGGATACGCCGACGAATTTGGGGTTGTCCTTGCCTACCGCCATGACCACCGCGCACATCAACATCGCGGTAGTCATGTTATTGGACACCGAGGAAATGAAAAAGCCAAGCCCCCGGTCACCCAAAACAACTGACGATAACTCGAACCCCGATTAACCAGCCAAGCCCGCAGGCTGTCGAAGACGCGTCTCTCTTCCATCGCATTGATGTAAGCGATGGAAACAATCAGGAATAGTAATAACTCGCCGTAGTCCAAAACATCGTGCCGAATCGCCGTTTCGGCGACCGACGATAAGCCTTGGTTCTTATAAACCAGGGCAATCGCCACCCATATCAGCGCCGCCGCCAACATCATCGGCTTGGATTTTCGTAATTCCAATACTTCTTCAAGGACCACAAAGAGGTACGCGATCGCAAACAGGCCTACACAGAGGTATCCGACCCAATGTCCGCTCAAATCCAAGACTTGAGAAAAAGTTTCAGCAAGCACGTTGGTTGAAAATAACATTAGTCCGGCAGCTGCTAATGAGCCGAGCAAAAACTTGTTTAGTTCGTTCATACATTCTTCCATTTCTGTCGTTCAACGATCGACTTTTTGAGTCGATCACGTTCTCATTGTCCATACCCGCAACATGCTTGGGTTGGCCTAAACGTTCACCCTTGATTTTTGGCTGAAGGCGATTTTTTAGGCAGCGGATTAATAGGCTGCATCGCGGCTTCGTCGTCCTTAATTTGCATTTCTTTAACAAGCACATCGAGATTCTTGGCCAGAGACTTCAGAACATTTTCCGGCAAGGCAAATAGTGCATGTTGCAAAATCCCCTGCGGCGGCGAGCTTACTTGGTTTAATAGTTCAATACCGTCCTGAGTCAACATCACGGTAACAACCCGTTGGTCCTGACTAACGCGCTCCCGCATGATTAATCCCTTCTTGGCCAGTTTGTCGAGCATATTGCTGGCGGTGGAATGATGGATCGACATCGCTTTAGCTAGTTCGGTGACTTTCAATCCCGGATTTTTTGATAACTCCCAGAGTGCCCACAGTTGAGCGCTGGTAACGCCGCAATGCGTTTCTACCCATTGGGAGTGTTGCTGAACGGCCTTAAAAATCATTCGAAATTGTTTCAAGACTTCATGTGGCCATTGTTTGGAGCCGTCGGTGTTGGTGGTTGGCAGTGCTGATTTGTTCATGGGGTTACGGTTTATAGTCGGCAAAATTAAGGTGTCAAAAACATTATTACCCACCTGACAGCCAATGTGGCCCGCTTGCTTCGGGCATAACGAACTCAGAATTTTTCCGCTGGCTCCGTACAGTATGCGGAAGATCTGGCAGATCGGCGTCTCGATATATATGTTGACACAAACAATGTTTGCGTCAACATTGTTGGGTCATTATAATGCTCTCGGCAAGTCTAAGAGCGGATTACCTGCCTTGGAATGGTTTGATGTGGTTTCAAAAATTGACAGCGCAACGAAATCCGCTCCTTAACTTGCCTCCGACGCATACTGCTTACAAGTAACGGAATTAGCAAAGACGCTTTCACGACCGCTAGACGCTCTCTGTCCAACAGCGATACCCAAAACAAAGCGCCAAAATGACGAAATTAAAATGTTTTCAAATATTTACGTTAGATTGTTGATTTGCCTGGTTTGGCTCTCCTCTGTCATATTGCTGGCATCGTGTTGCGGTCAAAACACCCCAGTCCCTATCGATCAATCTTCGTCGACAACGGCGTAAGCCGACAAACATTCCAACTATCCGGGATGTCACCTTAGCAGCCGAAACTCGCAGAATTGGGCCCACTTGAAACCGTGGGACCGACTTCGGGACTGCAAATGACTAGGAATAGCGCATGAAATCGAAATATCGACACTGGGTATTCGTCAAGAGAAAGAAAAACAGACGGACTCATCAACAACGCGATTCGAACGCCTGTGCGACCGTCGTGATACCGGCTTTGAACGAAGCCAAACGCATCCAGGAAGTCGTTGCTTACGCCTTGGCAGATTCGGCTACCGCCGAAGTGATTGTCGTCGACGATAGCTCCATCGACGATACAGCGATGCTGGCAAGACAGGCCGGTGCCAAGGTCATGACCAGTAGCATGTTGGGCAAAGGCGTCTCGATGCGCGACGGCGCGGCGGCGGCTACTCATGATTTGGTCGTTTATCTGGACGGCGATCTGACCAATTTACGTCCCGGCATCGTCACCAGCCTCTGCTTGCCGCTGCTTAACGAGGGGGCGGACTTCGTCAAAGCCCGCTTCGGACGCGGTGGCGGCCGGGTTACCGAACTCACCGCCAAACCGATGCTGAAAGTGTTCTTCCCCGAACTGGCGCATCTGGCTCAGCCGTTGGGCGGAATCATTGCCGCACGCAAACGCCTGTTGCAAACCATTAGATTCGAAGATGATTATGGTGTCGATGCCGGGCTGTTGCTTGACGCTCATTTGGCCGGCGCCAAGCTGGCGGAAGTTGACATTGGCTTGTTGGAACATGATAGCCAGCCGCTGCAAGATTTATCGCTGATGGCCAACGAGGTCAGCCGCGCCATTTTCGATCGCGCCAAAAAAGCTGGACGCCTGCATGTGGAACAGGTCACGGCCATGTACGAGAACCAACGCCAAGTGGCTGCCGGTATCGATTATGTGCTGTCTCTTCGCAGGGGACGCCGATGCTTACTTTTGCTGGACATGGACGGCACGGTAACCCCATCGCGATTTGCGCTGGAACTGGCACGCAACACCGGAAACGAAGCGGCTTTGGTGCAACTACTGGATACGCCTCACGACGATGCTATAACCCGCAGCGAGCGGATTGCCGAGTTGTTTCGCTTCATTCACAAGCAGCAATTCGAACAGGTGGCTCGTACGCTGGAAATCCGTCCAGGCGTCATCGAATTCGTCAAGCAGGCAAGGCGAGCCGGTTTCATGGTCGGTGTCGTCAGCGACAGCTATTTTGTTGCTGCCGATATTATAAGACGTCGCATATTTGCTGATTTCGCGCTGGCTCATACCCTGACTTTCGATGGGGAGGTCTGCAACGGCCAGTTACAAATCAATCCGGCTTTCTTGCCCGACGACGTTAATTCAGTTACCCCGATTTGTAAAAGCAACGCGATGCGATGCTTCTTGACAGATAAATCACAACCTCCGATCGAACTGATTTGGGCTGTCGGCGATAACCTTAATGATTTGGAAATGTTGCGGCTAGCAGATAACGCCTTCGTCATCGATCCCAAGTCGCCTAAACTGCTTGAGGAACCGGGCATCACGCTTATCAGTGAATTCAGCGACTTAGTGGAGTTGTTAACGCATGAGGCGTCGGAAAGTATCGAAGCGTAACGGCATCCGGGTTTAGTCATTTTTAATCGCGCACTCCGTGTCGTGATTACTCGACTAATACAAACATCGTCAGGGCCATTGGGGTTTTTATGAGCTTCACGCGTTGCACAGCTGTGATATTTATTGTCAGTTTGCTATGTATCTTCGGTTGCGAGCAACACAATCCGGAGCCAGGCGCTCAATCGAGCCAATCGAAGCGGTTTGCTGAAAGTACAAGGCAAGCGGTTATACAGTGCCTTAAGTCCCGCTCATACATTGTAAGCTCTGAAAATTCAACCAGAAGTATCCGCGGACACGATTTCCAAACGGATCCGAATAGAGTGTCTTGCTCAGACATTTATTATTACAACCAAGGTCGCTTGGGTCGACATCCCAATACTCCCAAATAGGCGGCAAAATATCCTCTTGTAAGGATACCCTCACAAATCGCGAATCGTCTAACTGCGACGATTCACGCTTAGCCGCCTCCTGACGCAAACAATGTTATCGAGAAATCAACCCGTTAGAACCTGCCCCTCTTTGCAACAATGCGTTTCTACAAACATTGTTTGCTTCAACATTACCTCATCACTAGAATGCGGTCAGTAACGCAAATAACCCAATAGATTAAAACGACTGAATGCGTTAAGAAAGAAAGGTATTCGGTGAAGCTCTAGCCATTGTCGGTTCGTTTGGTAAGGCTGCAACCGAATATATGGCTGGCGATTTCAAATCGCTAACTTTGTCGGGAAACGTAACTTGGCTGTAATCGTCGATTGTGAAGGCCAATCACCTGCCTCCGGGGGAAATTTGTTGCAACGTGATCCATCAGAACACCAATCCGCTTCAAAGGTAGAATTTAATCGGCAGCGGAACCATTTGATACCCCAAGCGCTTGTGCTCGGATTGACGACCGGCGCAACTTCGGTAGCATTCCATTTAGCAATGAATAGCGCAGAAGCATTTCGAAAAAGTTTTTAGACTTATCACATCAGAACCCCGACTTCGGCGTTGGAATGATTCTGGGATTAGCGTTAATCACCCTGATCATCTCCGCCGGAATCGTCAGACAATTTGCACCCGAGGCAAGCGGCAGCGGCATTCCCCACATTAAGGGCGTATTGATTGGGCACCGGCATTTCCGCTGGTTTCGGGTGCTGATTACCAAGTTTATCAGCATGGTCATTGGCGGCATTGGCGGCCTTGTCGTTGGTCGCGCCGGTCCCTGTGTACATATGGGAAGTTCCATAGGGCAAGGGCTAGCCAATATCTGGCCTAAAAACGGTAACCCCGAGCATACGATATTGATTGCTGCCGGCGGCGGCGCCGGACTCACGGCGGCATTCAACGCCCCTCTCTCCGGCTTGACCTTTGTATTGGAAGAACTTGAACGGCGATGCTCTTCGCTCGAATTCGTGACCGCCGCCATGGCCTGTCTGACAGCGGATATGGTGTGCCGCGCGGCGCTCGGCCAACAACCCGCCTTTCATTTCGTAAATTTCACCGCTCCGCCGCTGAGTCTTCTTATTGCATTCGTTCCTTTGGGTTTACTATCCGCCCTATTGGGTAGTTTGTTCACGCATGCCTTGTTGCGGGGACAACGATTGATTACCCTGAGTGTTTGGCCGAAAACGATGTGGTGGCTGACTTTGGCAACCTGGCTGACAGCCACAGCTTGGTATGCGCCCGAATTATTGGGCGGCGGCTATGATTTCGTAAATGAAATTCTCGTAGGCCGGGAACTCACACTGGGAACGATAGCGCTATTCTTTGTCAGCCGATTCGTGTTGACTATCGGTAGTTCCTGCTCGGGCGCGGCCGGGGGATTTTTATGCCGATCTTGGTTTTGGGCGCATTGCTGGGTTGGGGTGTCGGTGCGACCACACAATTGTTTTTTCCCGAATTAAATGCAGATCCTAGGCTATTTGCCGTTATCGGGATGGCTGCATATTTTAGCGGAGTGGTACAAGCGCCTTTAACGGGCATCGTGTTAATCATCGAGATGACCAGTGATTACGCATTGATTTTGCCGCTATTCATCGCCTGTTTTACCGCTTTGCTCATCGTGAATTGGTTAGGATGTCCTCCCGTTTATGAAGCCTTGCTGGAAAACGAATTGCGACAAAAACGAATTCAGTAATAATTTCACTGAAACCGCCTGATATTCTAGCCAGCACCTCTTAGGAGACACAGTTATGGAATCTTACCGTATCGCATTATTTGTCATCGCCTTGGCGGCGGCTTTCTCTCCCTTGCTTGCCAGAATTCCAACACGCTTCCGCATGCCAGTCGTGGCGACGGAAATGCTTCTTGGCATGATAATCGGCCCTCATATTTTCAACTGGGTATCACCAGACGGTTTAGTCGGTATGCTAGGTGAGCTGGGCTTGACGTTTTTGCTGTTCATGGTGGGCATGGAAATCAATCTCGGCGAAATTCAAGGCAAACCCTTGACGCTGGCCATTGGCGGGTGGTTTCTTTCGTTTACGGTGGCCATGGCTTGCATGTCCGTCGTGCATGCCATCGGCCTGATTCAGGCACCGCCGCTTTTAGCAGCGGTAGCCTTATCGACCACCGCACTCGGCGTATTGGCCCCGATTCTGCGAGATGAAGGCATTCTGAATACGGACTTCGGCAAAATGCTGCTGTCGGCGGCGGCAATGGGTGAATTCGGCCCGCTGATGGTGGTCTCCATGCTGATCATCCCGACCCATAGTACCTTTTTGCATACCGTTTTCATCTTGGCCTTTGTGGGGATTACTTTTGTGATAGCGGATACGGCGATCAACGCCCGTTCCTCCACTTTAATCGATCTCCTGGCCCAAACCATGCAAAGTAGTGGCCAACTGCCGGTGAGAATCTGTATTGCGCTCCAGGCCCTACTGGTGGTTTTAGCCGGCGAGTTTGGGTTGAATGTGGTGGTCGGCGCATTCGCGGCGGGCATGGTGGTGGGCCTTGCCAGCAAAGGCGAAGGCGGCATGATTCTTCGGCAGAAACTGGATGCCATCGGTTATGGTTTCTTAATCCCCATTTTCTTTATCGTCGCCGGCATGAAATTTGACGTCAGCGCACTGTGGGCGAATCCGCTGGTTCCAGTCCAGATCATCTGCCTATTGGGTTTGTTGATTCTAATTCGTGGCGTGCCGGTAATCCTTTACTACCCAGTTTTAGCGTCAAACGACAGATTGCCTTTTGCACTCTATTCCGCGACAGGCCTGCCCATGATCGTCATTATCTCCGAAATCGGGGTCTCGTCCGGCCTGATGGCCCCGGATCGAGCAGCAGTTCTGGTCAGTGCCGGGATGATTTCCGTTTTGCTGTTTCCTCTACTGGCCGAAAGAATAAGACAGCATTCGTAAAGTCCTATGCCCGTACAATTGCCAACCAAACCAGTTTCAAGCGTCAGCCGTTACATTGACACTTAATTAGCCATGCCAACAATGTCTTGTTCCGCCTGATTCTCTGATTTAGCGGTGACAGTTTGCGTGGGCCGCTTCAGGTTTCTGCCTAAGGTAGCTTTTTTCATGGCGTTGATGACTATCGGGTTGGGTGAAAAATATTCCGGCGTGTTCCACTGACTCCATTTGTGTTTGATCGTGTTGAAATCATCCGTGGCAATATTGGCAACATTGCTATTTTGTTCAGTTGTGTTGTACATACCCCAGTTATTACGACCTACTACCTTATAAGACCAAGTGGTCCAATGGCTGCCGGTTTCTGTAAATTGCTGAAGTCCGTAATCCCATGATTCGGCATTTTCGAATAGTGTAAATTCTCCAATAAAATGCGGCACGTTATATTCGGTGCCCCATTTCCGCGCGTCTTGTATCCACCCATCCACAGCGTTTTTCATCACCGCGAAATCGTTATTGTTTTGCCATTGGTAATAATGCAAGGAATAGACGACGTTCTCCCAGTTTTTCTCTTGGGGATTGGGAAGCGTGTTCCACCACCAAATAGCTTCCATAATAATGATATGGTCTGGATCAATCGCTCGGATGGCATGATACAGACGGTTGTAAAGGCTAACCACCCCAGATCCCATCCGGCCGGGAAACGTCTCGGAAGGTTCATTCAGTAGGTCATACCCCGCCACGGCGGCATTATCCTTAAAGCGCGTGGCGAGCGTTTCCCAAAGCTCAACCAGTTGATTCTGATAGAGCGGGGTAGAATACAGCAAAGCGCCGTTTTGCCGGCCTGAGTGATGGGCTCCGTTCTGCGATCCTGGCGCTCCGTGAAGATCAAGAACGGTGTAGAGCCCATATTCCCGAGCTTTGTTGACGGTCCACTCGATTCTGGATAAATCAATGGCGCCTGTATCGTCCCGCCTCCAATTGCCCTCATCATCCATATGGTTAAACGCATATACCGGCAAACGGATACAGTTGAGACCGGCTTCTGCGATGTTCTTGAAATCCTGTTCCGTGATCCAAGTATCCCAGTAAGAATTGTAAAGTTCCCACACGGCATCCTTGCCAAAACGCTCGGTTAAAACACTTCGCGCATCCCATTCGTTTGATGCTCCAGCTAACGGGGACATCCAAGGTTCATGCCCCCTCCAACCGCCCAGATTAGTGCCGTATAAATGAACCTTTCGACCCAATCCATAGTTATCTTTGATATCCGCTCCATCCACTTTAAGAAAATCCGAAGCGGCGTAGCATGAAGGAGAACCCATCACGATTGTCCAGAGTAACGCGGACAATCTCAGTACGCTTGGGTGACTAACAGGTTTCGGTTTCATAAATATCACTTTAAATAACGTGGTCTCGGTACAGGGGTTGCAGGACAAAACAAGCTTAGGATTTTCCATCGTCGAACAATCGGTAAAGCGTCGACAGTATTGTGAAGAACGCCTTCAGCCTGCTCGGTCAATATACTCGATATGGTGATGAAATATTCGAAGCCGACTTAACTAGCACCTTATATTTCCGACAACCAATAGAACTGAAAACCCTGCAATACGACCCGTCTGTCGTATTGCTCCGGCTTGCCGCCGCTGTAAACATCGACGAATTGCCCGTAGGGATTGATGCCTTTGCTTTTGAGCAAGTAAAGATCCAGGTATTGCGGATTGGCATCGAAATTGGCGACGACTATCACCCGCTCGGAAGGACGCAGGTGATCGAAACGAATGAAACACAATAAATGCGCGTTATCGACGTCGACCAGTTCCCGGTTGTTGAAGTCGGCGAACGCGGAGATTTCCTTACGGATCGCGATCATTTTCTTCATTGCATTGAACAGGACAAATTCGGTGGTGCCTTGTTTTTTGCGCAATTCGGCCCTGTCCCAATTAATCTTGGGTCGATGTATCCAGCGGTTGTCGTCGCTTTTACCGGGGTCGTCGCGGTAACTGTAATCGTTGATGACGCCGAGCGCGTCACCGTTGTATAGCAATGGAATACCGCCGAAGGACAATATCAGGCTCTGCAATAACAGAATCTTTTGGATTGCGGAATCGATCAAGCCCTGGTCATTGTTTTCCCGGCCCGCTTCCAGCCCCGTCAGGGAAGCCAGCGAACCGCTGATACGGGCGTCGCCCGTGGTTTCGTTACGCATGAACACCATGCCTCTGGCCGGAGATCCTTCGAATTGACCGCTGAAATAATGGACTAGAAATTGCCGATGTGCGTGAGGGTCGTATCCCGCGGCGCGAATATCGTTGTCGTCGAAGCCAAAGCCGATATCGTCGTGGCAGCGCACATAATTCAACCAAGTGGCGCGCTCCAGTTTCGCCGGCAAGTTTTTTATCCCTTGACAGAGCAGTTTGGCATTTTGAGTGGCTATAGCATCCCATAGCAAGGCCATCAAAGTAGCGTTGTAAGCAATTTCGCATTCCTTGGCGATGATTGCATCCTCGCCAAAATATTTGATGACTTCGAGCGGCGTGACAATGGCTTCAGCGATGAACAGCACACCCGGCGCGGTGACCTGACAGCAATCCTTCATCAATTGCAGGATCAGATGGGCATTGCGTTCATTCTGGCAGGTGGAGCCGATTTTTTTCCACAGGAAGGCAACGGCATCCAGGCGTAAGATATCAACTCCCTGGTTAGCCCAGAACAAGATAATATCCAACATTTCGATGAACACCTCGGGGTTACTGTAATTCAAATCCCATTGGTAATCGTTGAAGACTGTCATCACCCATTTTTGCATGTTCTCATTCCAGGTGAAGTTGCCCGGTGCCGACTCCGGGAAAACTTGCGGCATGGTCTGCTCGAACATATCGGGAATTTCCCGGTTATCGAAGACGAAGTAATAATCCTGATAGCCTCCTTCGCCTTGGGCCGCCTTCTTCGCCCATTCGTGTTCGTCGGAGGTATGATTCATCACGATGTCCAGTACCAGCAGGATTTCGCGTTTTCTGAGTTCCTGAGCCACCCGCCGCAGATCATTCAGATCGCCCAGCCTGTCGTCGATCTGTCTAAAATCGCTGACCGCATAGCCACCGTCGCTCTTGCCCGCGGGACACATCAGAATCGGCATGATATGCACCAAATTGATGCCGAGTTCCTGGAAATAAGGCGTCTTGCTTACCAGATCGGCCAGATTTTCCGCGAAGCCGTTGGTATACAAGGCCATGCCGACCCATTTCTGCGACAGAAACCAGTTGTGATCCTGTTCGCGCTCCATGTCGATGCGCTCCAACTCGGCGGACCGATCGATATAGCCCTTGGCCATGGTTTCCACCAGCCGCAGTATTTGCGGTTTAAAATCCTCCCGCTGACCGTACAGCGTGAAAAATAGCGAATAAATCGCATAAAAATTGGCGCCCAGCCGGGTGTAAAAGTGCCGAAGATCCTGGCGACGAATCTCCGGTTTCAGATCATCCAGAATGGCGTTCAATAGCGAATGGGAGACTTGTTCATACATGTCGTTGCGGAATCCATGGTTGGGATGATGTAAAAACTCACTAATAAATTAGGTTGCCACGCTATCGGTAAAGATTCTATTGGTCAAAAACCCCATATGCGATTGCGTTCTTGCTATTGTTTTTTACTGTATACATTAATTTATCCGCGCGTTTTACTAACTCATCGGCCGAAATTTCGCCGCTTTGGTAGCTTAATACACCGATGGAAAAAGTGACTGGCCATTTATTTTTACGCATCTCGTTCAATAATCCGGCCTGAATTTTTTCAACGGTAAACTTTGCAGCATCTTGCCCCATTTCGGGCAACAACAATATAAATTCATCACCGCCCAATCGTGCCATGATATCGGTATTACGCAACATGTTTTTTGCCCGACTTACGAAAGCACATAGAAGCCTGTCACCAATCAAGTGCCCATATTGATCGTTTACCCATTTAAATCCATCGAGGTCGATATACGCAATCGTGAATACATGTTTATAGCGTCGAGAACGATTAAGCTCGGCTTGCAGTAACTCGAAAAAATAGCGACGGTTGGCAATGCCGGTCAAATAGTCCATGCGAGAAGTTTGTTTTTCGCGCTCCAGCTCTTGTAATACAGGTAAAAGCCAGGTGATCATTACAAAGAAACCAAAACGCATGATGGCGTTCCAGTAGCCAATCATCGGATGCGAGTATGAAGCGTTGTTCAGTTGATCGACAGTAAACCAGGTTCCGGTAGCAAAGACACAGAATACTAAACCCACCTGCCTACCAAATGCCAAGGTGACCAATACGATGGGTATCAAGTAGAATATTGAGAAACTGAATTCCCTGCCTAGTTTAAAATCAATAATGCCGATACCAATATTGATTAAAAAACTAATAATTAACCAAATAATGGGGGTTTTGTTGTCGTTTTGGATAAAGCGCCAATTACTCATTAGCTTGTTCCATCCAACCCCGCGTGCAAGGGAAAAAGTGCGAAACGCCCTCAAGAATTCCCGCACTGTAGTTGCCGTTCATGCCTAAAAAATTTCCTTTAGCCAAATACAACCTTGCACCGGTTCCATTTTGCTCGGCGAGCGCCGTGGATTGCGCGACGACATCGCCATGCGCGTTGGCAACCAGAATCGCATTGATACCGCTGATTAGCACGGGCAGATCGTTGCCGCTGTCACCGGCAAATACCGTATTGCCGACATCGAAATTCTGATGCTGCATCAAAAACTCCACGGCATGTAGTTTCGTGGCATGGGCGGGCAACACATCCAGCAATCCGGTGGCTGCGGCTTCGTCCACGCTGTAAATAAGGCTGGCCGCCAGGTTTTGTGCGTGCAGTCGGTTCGCCATTTCCTGGCGCAAGGCTTCTATATCGCTGAGCGTGGCCAGATAGTAGCTGAGCTTGAAACGGTTTTGCTTCGCCTCTTCCTGCAAGCGCAAATTCGGCAAATCGTCAAACAAAGGCCGCAGATCCTTTGCCGCCAGACCGCGCCAGTCGCCGGCGATATCCTCTTCCCAAGCGACCCAAGGTTCCCATTCTCCGGGGCTGGTTTTATAAATCGTGGTGCCGACGTCGCCAATCACCCAATCGGCTAATGGCAGACCGTACTCACGGATCGCGTCTTCCACCAATTCGCGATGCCGGCCGCTCACATAGGCCAAAGTCACCTCGGGGCGGGAAACCAAACGCGCGAAAGCCGCTCTCGCCCCTGGCGACTCCGGTTGACAGCCGTTGGGCAACAAGGTGCGATCCAAATCGGTACAAATCAGAAGACGTTTCATCATGGCGCTGACGCTCCGCTAAAGATGGAAAAAATCGTAATGTTCGATGGCCTCCAGTATGCCCCAGGCGTTGGAGTGTTCGGCGAAATAGACCTGTTCCATGTCCGATAAATTCGACAATTCCTCGCGGTGGCGGTTTGCCACCACGACGCCCAGCGTATTGCCCGCCACCATATCGGAATCGCCGCCGGAACCGCCCGTCGCCAGGATCCGCTCCAAGGGAATATCCCATTGCCGGGCGACATAACGCAATGCCTGTCCCTTGGAAGCGCGAGCCGGCACGATGTCCAAGAATTGCCCGAACGACAGCGTGGGATTCACCGACAGTTCCTTTTGGCGCAACAAAGTCAGAATCTCTTCCATCGGCGGCGCAAGCTCGCTATCGTAATAATAGGAAATCTTGAAGCGGCTCTGTTCTCGCTTGGGTTGCGGCGTCAAGCCGGGTAGCGTGCCTAGTACCCGGCGTAAGACCTGGGGCGTCCACAGATGGTCGATATGGTAGCTCCAGGCTATGTCCGCGATCAGTTGCGGCGTGAAATAGACTTCGGTACCGAGGCTGGTAATCAGAATATCCGGTACTGGAATACGATGTTTCTTAAAAATGGCTAAAACTGAATCCAGCCGTCGTCCGGTAGCAATGCCGAACAGGCATTTTTTTCGCTTTTTGCGAATCAGGCTGACAAATTGCGCCAGTCCCTCGTCGTCCCCCAGTAACGTATTATCCAGCGCGGTAAAAATAGCCTGCGACCGCAGCCGACCGGTTGTGGCGACCAGCGGTGTCTTTGGCAGACGGTCGAAATGCTGCAACAACGGCGGCACTTTTTGGAGATAGGCTTGGGCGTGCGCTTCCCACGAGTAATGACGGACGACATTCGCCAGGCCGTTAGCCGATAAGGTCCGCCAGTACTCGTCATTGTCGAGTATGCTCAGCAAGGCCTCGGCGATTGCGGATTTATCCAGCGGGTCCACCAACACGCCGTTTTGGCAGTTGCCGATGATGTCGACCGGACCGCCGTTTTCGGTGGCCACCAGCGGCAGGCCGCTGGCGGCCGCTTCCAACAGCGTCAAACCGAAGGGTTCGGTCAAAGCGGGATTAATAAACACCCCTTGGACGCCGCCGCCAGACGATAAATGTCCGCGACGTCGTCCGCCTTGTGGTGCTTGGGTAGGGCGACCCGACCGTACAGGTCATAACAATCCATGACCAGCAACAACTCGGTCAACACGCCCTGCGCTCCGTCGTCCATCTCCCGAATGTCGTCGCGGTTGCCGGCGACGATCACCAGATTGGCCTTAGCTTGCAAACGCGGCGATTCGCCGTAGGCTTCCAATAAGGTGACGATATTTTTCCGTTCGTCCGGTCGCGACAACGCCAATATCATCGGCATATCCGGTTGAGACAGGAAATTCTTGAGCGACGCTGCAAACGCGGAGCTAGCATTACTGGCGGCGGGCGGGTGAAATTGGTCGAGATCAGTACCGGGCGGTATGACGGCCATCTTTTCCGGCGTGTAGCAATCGTAAAGTTCGTATTGGTCTTCGATTTCGTTACCGGTACTGGTGATGATCAAATCGGCATTGCTCAGCGTCTCCTCTTCGGCATTGATGCGCCGCGAAATGTGGTAACGCTGCTCGATCTCCTCCATTGTCAAACCCCGCGCCAGCAACCTGCGGCACTTGTCGCGTCCCAAGGAATGGCCGGTGTGAATCAACGGCAACCCCGTCAGATGCGAAAGCCGCACGCCAACATAGCCGGCGTCGGCATAATGGCTGTGCAACACATTCGGCCAGCGCGGTTGTCCATGTAGCCAACTCAACAGATTATCGGCAAAGCTGTCGAGGTGATCCCAGAGCTCTTCCTTGCGGATGTAGCCTTCCGGGCCGGCATCGATACGAACGATTTGCGCGTTTTCCGCCAAAGCCTCGACGGATTCGGCGTAATCGCCGCCGACTTCAACGTCGACGATCCGCCGCGTCACCAAATCCACCTGCTCGACATTCGGCTGTTTTGCCAACGCCTTGGCCAGTTCCACGACGTATTTGGTCTGTCCGCCGGTATCGGCGTCGCGCCCCAGCTCCAAATCGTGACCGCGGATCAAGCCGTGTATGCTGATCAAGACGATGTACAAGGATTCGGATTTTTCATATTCCTGCATGGTTTTGCTCCATGAACGGCATGCGTCTATCGCGTCGCCCAAGACTAATGCTTACCTAAATAGAGCAATGGGCTTAGTTAATGTAGCGGTAATAACTCTTCAACAAGTTAGCTGACAGAAATGTCATGGCTATGGCAATAACCAATGCGGCGCATATATCATTATCCCCCAGTTCCTCCCCAATTCTCCGCGTGGAATCATGATAATTGCTATCGCCAAATGCACCGACCCATCGCTACTCGGAAATCACGCATCAATAAGTTTTCCGAAAATCGCGATCTCGAACAGACAGTTGGCGGATGTCGGTATCCAAGCCCACTTAGAACGACCGTAAAATGCTGCCGCTCTCGGCCAGTAACTTGACGACCTGACTCGACTCCAGCCATGCCAATAAACTAGGACCTAGGATCACCCCAGCCAGTCACTCACCCACTACAGCCGGACTTTGTAGGTGTGTAAACAATTCGCCCAACAGTCGAGTGGTCAGCAAAATAATCATCAACTGAAGGAAAAATTGATGGACAGTGTGGGCTTCCATGAGCCGATAGACCGTTAAAGCTTCTGCCGACTATCGATCAGCTTATCGGCCTCAGTTTCTGGCACGAGGACTTCGACGGGTTGTATTGACTGGTCCTTAGGAATCGTTGTCTGAGCGACCAGATCAGAACCGACTGGCCCAAGGTGTTGTCGATTTATCAATAATGCCGGAAGTACCGCCAGACCAATCAGGAAAGGCAGCGCCAATACTTGGCCGGCCCAGCGATAACGCCCCTCGAACGGCCCCGAGTCACCGTGAAATTCGCGTTGCGGCAGACCCTCGGACGTTAAGTACTTCCAGGGCTTGGTATCCAGCCAAGCCATCACTTGCCCGATTAGGAGCAACAACGCCATACCGCCCAAGTTGACCAATGCTACGGCCATAGGCGTTTCTCGACCGAACTGGTCCAGAACGATGCCGCCAGCGTAAGACAACACCATCGAGGTTAGAAAAATGGGTAAGGATTGTTGCCCCATCGTAGCGATGGCAAGAGGCAATGCAGTCGACAGCCATTGCGGACGCCAGTTGCATAGTCGGTGCATCAGGTAAGCCAGCGCGAGTAAGTGCACCCAACGCAATAAGCCGAGGTGGCTTTTGTTTAGCCACGGCTCTAATTTTGCGCGCAGTTCGCCCCAGAATAAGACTTTAGTGTAGGTGGCTTCATGTCCCAACGGAATGGACAGCAATACCAACGAAAGGCACAAACTCGCCAACCACCGATGCCTGACGCCGACGCTTAGCCAGCCGGCACCGAAAGCAAAGCCGGTGAAAAACATCAATTGCCAATTCATGGGATTGAAGTACCAGGGGCGGCCGGTCGATGGGTTGGCGGTCAGTTCCCAGCCATATTGCCAGCTTGCCCAATACAATCCCAGCGAGCAACCCAAGGCCACGGCGATGTGCAAGCGCGATAAAGCCCAAAATATTGGCAGCCACGCCATCATCACCAGATACATGGGCAGAATGTCGAAATAGTTAGGCACATAGGCCAAGGTAAACAAGTCGTAGAGTGCTTGTTCGGTCGACTCGAAAAAATAGACGATATTCAGACGTTGAATGTCATTCATTTCAGGCACCCAACGATTACCAATCACGCAAATCAAGGCCAGCAAAACGAATGACGCGAGATGCGCGCTATAAATCTGTACGCAACGGTGCAAGATGCGAATCGACCCTAGCCAAAGTCCAGCGCGTTCGAAGCAGCGGCCATAAGCCAACGCGGAAGCAAAACCTGATAGGAATACAAACACATCGGCGGCGTCGCAGAGGCTAAAGCGAGATGGGGTATACCAAAACCATGGGTTATCGGGCATGTGGTTGATGAATATCACCAGCAACGCCAAGCCCCTAAAAAGTCCAGCTGGATATTCCTTGTTGGCAGTGATTGGTTTGGCAATCCCATAAAGCCCCTGTGATTCGATAAAAAACGAGTAGACTAGCGAAGTATTTCGATTCGATCATTTTATCGTACTCGACTTTAGACATTCAGCCTCCGTTCCCGACAGGGCCGGCGGCTTTTTTGTGGGAGGCGGATTCAAAACAAAAGTGCAACACCTCGATAGTCAATCCCCCCAGTCTTGCCGGGGGCCGACCGGTTGGGCGTAAATGCCGTTGTAGATGGACTCCAGTCCGAAATCGATTCAAACGTGCGGCCCGACCGCAATTGTGGTTATCATCCCCCACTGAACGGCGCCAGCGGTTCGCGCCGCCCACGCTCACCGCCATTTATCGCATGGAGAACTCATGACCACACCAACCGCGGCAGGCAGCCGCAATCATTGGCCGGCCGACATCAGCGCCGGCTTTCAAGTGTTTTTGATCGCGCTTCCGCTTTGCCTCGGCATTGCCCTGGCTTCCGGTTTTCCGCCGCTGTCCGGGGTTATTTCGGCGATCGTCGGCGGCTTGCTGGTATCGCGGATCGGCGGGGCCCCGCTGACGATTACCGGGCCGGCGGCCGGGTTGATCGTGGTGATACTCGATGCGGCGGTCAACTTGGGCGACGGCGATCCGGCGGCCGGGTACCGTTACACCTTGGCGGCCATCGTTTGCGCCGGTTTGTTGCAAATCGCGCTGGGTTATTTGAAGGCCGGCCGTTACGCGGCTCTGTTTCCCGCGTCGGTCATTCACGGTATGTTGGCGGCGATCGGCATCATTATCATCGCCAAGCAGTTGCCGGTGATGGCCGGCGTGCAAAACCACGCGCCAGATATTTTGACGGGAATCGGCGAACTACCCCGCCAACTAATCTTTTTTGTACCGCAAATCGGACTGATCGCGCTGGCCGGCATCGCTATCCTGATCGGATGGCCGCACCTTAAGCATGGCTGGCTGCATAAATTGCCGGCACCCATCGTCGTGATCGCCTCCGGGATTTTACTGGGACAAGTGTTCGGTCTCGCCCACCCGGCGCCGCTCGACTTCCGCATGCCCGAGGATGTCGATGTCGTCAGCGATTTTCTGGTGAATATTCCGGCCGATTTCAGCCAGGCCTTCAGTTGGCCGGACTTCGGCAAAATCGCCAGCTTGGCATTTTGGCAAAGCGTGATTTCGATTTGCCTGGTTGGCAGCCTGGAAAGCCTGTTGAGCGCCGCCGCCGTCGACAAGTTGGACCCATTGCGTCGTTACTCGGACTTGAACCGCGAATTGCGAGCGATCGGCATCGCCAATACCTTGTCCGGACTCATGGGCGGCCTGCCGATGATCGCCGAAATCGTCCGCAGTTCGGCGAATATCGAGGCCGGGGCGCAAACCAGCTGGGCCAATTTTTGCCATGGCGTCTGCCTTTTGGTCTTCGTCGCGCTGTTTCCGAGCGTGATCGCGACGATACCGTTGGCGTCGCTGGCGGCGTTGTTGGTCTACACCGGTTTCCGCTTGGCGTCGCCGAAAGCCTTCGCGAAAAGCATGGACTTGGGAAAAGAACAGTTGCTGTTATTTCTACTGACGATCGCCGCGATTCTGGTCAGCAATTTGTTGGCCGGCGCGTTGGCCGGTATCGCCGCGAAAGTGGCCTTGCATGTCGGACGCGGAGTCTCGCTACGCCGCTTGCTGTCGATGTCTTACCATATCGAAACCGCAACGGACGGCACCTGGACCGTCAAGGTCAGCGGCGCGGCCTTGTTCTCGAACTTTCTAGCCCTGAAAAGCTGGCTGACCGAAATCCAAGACGGCCGAGCGCTGATCTTCGACCTTTCCGAAGCCGAGTTGATCGATCATACCGTCATGGAATTCATCGCTCAGTACCGGGAAGATTACATCGCGCAAGGCGGACGATGCGAAATCCGCGGCCTGTCCGCCACCGAGCCGCTGGGGCGAGCCGAACTGTCGGCCCGTGTCCGAAAGCCATCGTGAAACGCTAGCGATGATATTGTTTATCCGTAACGTGCCGGCCAGCACGCATTTATCGGAACTGGAAGCCTACGTGGCTCCAGCCTTGAAACGACGTTTTTTGTTCGGCGGAGGGCGCATTCTGAAAGCGGAAATCCTGGTCATTCTGGATAAA
The DNA here is from genome assembly GCF_050154735.1 of Methylomonas stagni. NCBI lineage: Bacteria > Pseudomonadati > Pseudomonadota > Gammaproteobacteria > Methylococcales > Methylococcaceae > Methylomonas > Methylomonas stagni. The sequence continues at coordinate 1,177,228 of NZ_CP189557.1, forward strand.
ACCACCCACACGCTGGAATACCATGGTTTGGTTCATATCGACTCGGACAAGGTCGGCTTGAGAGCCATCAAATCCTTGAAGGGCCAACGCTTTAAGAACAAGTTGGTATTGGTGCGGGAATATCACAATCGCAATTGGCACAATGATCGCCGCCAGACTTACCAAGCCACACAGGCGTTGGCGGATAAACGAGTGGCCGACCGCCGGCGTGGCGCCAGCCTGGAATTCGTCAAGGACATTTCGGCCATTTTCTCGGCGCCCAAGACCGCGGCCCGCAAGTTAATCTGAATTATCGACATCCGCTTGTTACATTGCCGTGACCGTGTGTTATATTGCGGCTTAATGAGAACAGTTATTAATAAGCTTATAACATGTCGACCTATCTGAAAGCGCTCGCGGCCGGCGATACGGGCCGCATCGTCGGATTCGACCAGTCAGGCGGGGTCTACCGCAAAAAGCTGCTGGCCATGGGCTTGACGCCGGGCACCGAATTTACCATTACCCGCTTCGCGCCGATGGGCGACCCGGTCGAGATTAAAATTCGCGGCTTCTCGCTGTCGCTCCGCAAAAACGAAGCCTCGGTATTATTGATCGAGAAATTATGAGCGCGGATTTCATCGTCGGCGTCGTCGGTAATCCCAACTGCGGCAAGACCACGCTATTTAACGTTCTAACCGGCTCGCGCCAACAAGTCGGCAACTGGCCCGGCGTGACCGTCGAGAAAAAGACCGGCGAATACCGCCACCAAGGTAAGCGCATCGAACTGGTGGATTTGCCGGGCACCTACTCTCTGGAATCCGACGACGACAGTATCTCTCTCGACGAAAAAGTCGCGCGCGACTATGTCGCGTCGCGTCAGGCGCACTTAGTCATCAACATCATCGACGCCGCCAATATCGAACGCAACCTGTATCTGACCTCGCAATTGCTGGAGATGCGAGTACCGATGATCGTCGTGTTGAATATGATGGACGCGGTCAAGAAGCGCGGCATCAAAATTGACATTGAAACACTGAGCCAGCGCCTGGGCTGTCCGGTGGTGCCGGTCACCGCCGCGTCCGGCAGCGGCATCAAAGAGTTGCGCGACATCGTCAGCGCGGCCTGTCTCGATGCGCCAACCCCGAACCTGCAAGTCCAATACCAAGCCGAACTGGAAAGCGCGGTCGCCGAATTGCAAGCCCAATTGCCGATCCATCCGGAATGCGACAGCCGCTGGTTGGCATTACGGCTGTTGGAAAACGACACGCTGGCAAAACGCTTCGCCGGCCCCGATATGTTGCCCTTGGTCAATCGGCTACGCGAGCGGATCGAAGCCGAAACCGGCGACGAAATCGACATCCTCGCCGCCGACGCGCGCTACGGTCTAGTCAATCAACTGGTGCAGGCCGCGGTTTGCAAACTCAACGAAGTCTCGCGCAGTACCACCGACAAAATCGACAGCGTGGTGCTCAATCGCTTTCTTGGCATCCCGGTGTTTCTACTGGTGATGTACGCGATGTTTATGTTCACGATCAATATCGGCAGCGCCTTTGTCGATTTTTTCGATAAAGCGGTCGGTGCGTTGCTGGTGGACGGCCTCGGCGCGCAACTCACCGGCTGGCAGTGGCCGGCCTGGTTGGTGGTTTTGATTTGCAACGGCATCGGTGGCGGCATCCAAGTTGTGTCGACCTTTATTCCCATCGTCGGCTTTCTGTTCATTTTCCTGTCGGCGTTGGAAGACTCCGGCTACATGTCGCGCGCCGCCTTCGTAATGGACCGTTTTATGTGCATCCTCGGTCTGCCCGGTAAATCCTTCGTGCCAATGATTGTCGGTTTCGGTTGCAACGTGCCGGCCATAATCGCTACCCGAACGCTGGACAACCAACGCGACCGGGTTCTGACCAATTTGATGAACCCGTTCATGTCTTGCGGCGCCAGACTGCCGGTGTATGCGCTGTTCGCTGCGGCTTTTTTCCGGTCGGCGGCCAAAATTTAGTCTTCGGACTTTACTTATTCGGCATCGCCGTCGCGGTCGCGACCGGCCTGATCATGCGCCATACCTTGTTGCGCGGTGCCCCCACCCCGTTTCTGATGGAACTGCCCGCGTATCACCTGCCGACGCTACAAGGTATTTACACCAAAACCTGGGAGCGTCTGAAAACCTTCATCGTCAACGCCGGCAAAATCATCGTGCCGATGGTTCTGGTGCTGAACGTACTGAATTCGCTCGGTAGCGACGGCAGTTTCGGCCGCGAAAACAGCGACCAATCGATACTGAGCGGTATCGGCAAGTCGCTGACGCCGCTGTTCGGCCCGCTCGGCATCGCCGAAGACAACTGGCCTGCGACGGTCGGTATTTTTACCGGCGTGTTGGCCAAGGAAGCCGTGGTCGGCACCTTGGACGCTCTCTACAGCCAAATGGCGGCCGGCGCGGATAACAGCGAGGATGCCGAATTCGACCTCGGCACCGCATTGCGCGAAGCGTTGCAAACCGTCCCGGACAATTTGGCCGCGGTCGCCGATCGCTTGCTGGACCCGTTGGGCCTCGGTATCGCGACCAGTGCCGACCAAGCCGAAGCCGCCGAGAAACAACAGGTTAAACTGGATACCTTCGCGGTCATGCAAAGTCATTTCGACGGTAAGATCGGCGCGTTCGCCTACTTGGTATTCATCCTGCTTTACGCACCCTGCGTCGCCGCGACGGCGGCGATCTACAAAGAAACCAACGGCGGGTGGGCCCTGTTTACCGTATGCTGGACTACCTTCATCGCCTATCTTTCCGCGACGTTGTTTTACCAAATCATGACTTACGACCAGCATCCGCAGGCTACGTTAAGCTGGTTGTCCGGATTGACACTGGTCTTCCTGAGCATACTGGCCGGCCTGCGCTACGTCGGCAATCACCAAACCGAAGGAGTTCCGCCATGATCCTGTCCGACCTGCGCGGTTATTTACAGCAGCGGCAACGCGCCACGCTGAACGACATGGTCCTGCATTTCCATATGGACGCAGACGCATTACGCGGCATGCTCGGAAAATGGATCAGTAAAGGCAAGGTCAGACTGAGCGGCAACGGCTCGAACTGTGCCAGCGGCAATTGCTGTAAATGCGATCCGCTACTGACCGAAATTTACGAATGGGTAGACTGAGGTCGACTCAGCGCTGAACGCTACGCGCATAGCGCAACCGCTCCCAGGACGCGCTCATCCCTCTGCTGATTATCCATCCTCCGCATCTTTGCGAATCCCCGACCCAGGTTCAATCAAACGGAAACCGAATCCCGAGCAAACGTCACATTTCACGGCCTCTCAGCGTCGAAACCGCCGCGCTCGAACCGGGCTTGCTGCAAATTAAGATACAATACGCTGTTACGCGCGGAGGTTTCTGGCCACTGTGTCGCACGACCTCCAGCGAACGTTATTGATTTTTCCGACCTAAAACCGCATGCAAGCCACCGAATACAAGCGTAGACGCACTTTTGCCATCATCTCCCACCCCGACGCCGGCAAAACCACCATCACCGAAAAACTGCTGCTGTTCGGCGGCGCCATTCAGCTGGCCGGTTCGGTCAAGGGCCGCAAGGCCGCGCGGCATGCGACTTCGGACTGGATGGAGATGGAAAAGGAACGCGGCATTTCGGTCACCACGTCGGTCATGCAGTTCGAACACAACGGCGCCATCGTCAATCTGCTGGATACGCCGGGCCACGAAGACTTCTCGGAAGACACTTACCGCACGCTGACCGCGGTCGATTCGGCGCTGATGGTCATCGACGTCGCCAAGGGTGTCGAGGACAGGACCATCAAGCTGATGGAAGTCTGCCGCTTGCGCGATACGCCTATCCTGACCTTCATCAACAAGCTGGACCGCGAGGGTCGCGAGCCGATCGAGCTATTGGACGAAGTGGAAAGCGTGTTGAAGATCGAATGCGCGCCGATGACCTGGCCTATCGGCATGGGCAAACGTTTCAAGGGCGTTTATCAGCTATACAAAGACGAGATTTTGCTGTTCAACCCGCAGCATGGCGGCAGGATCGCCGATTCCACGCTGATCAAGGGCTTGAACAATCCGCATCTGGACGAGTTGCTCGGCCTGCAGGCCGACGAATTGCGCGACGAAATCGATCTGGTCAAGGGCGCCAGCCACGAATTCGACCACGCCAAATATTTGCGCGGCGAGCAGACGCCGGTGTTTTTCGGATCGGCGATCAATAACTTCGGCATCGTCGAATTGCTGGACGCCTTCGCCGAATACGCGCCGCCGCCGCGCCCGCGCCAAGCCGAGCAACGCTTGGTGGAGCCGAGCGAAGATAAATTCACCGGCTTCGTGTTCAAGATCCAGGCCAATATGGACCCGGCTCACCGCGACCGGGTTGCCTTCATGCGCATCAGCTCAGGCAAGTTCGACAAAGGCATGAAGATGCATCACGTGCGCATCGGCAAGAGCATCCAGGTTGCCAATGCGATCACTTTTCAAGCCGACAGCCGCAAGAACGTCGAGGAAGCCTATCCCGGCGATATCATCGGCTTGCATAACCACGGCACCATTCAGGTCGGCGACACCTTCACCCAGGGCGAAAACTTGAAATTCGGCGGCATCCCCTACTTCGCGCCGGAACTGTTCCGCCGCGTGGTGTTGAAGGATCCCTTGCGGGCTAAGGCGCTGCAAAAAGGTTTGGTGCAATTGACCGAGGAAGGCGCGACCCAGCTATTCAAACCATTGAAAAACAACGACTTGATTCTCGGCGCGGTCGGCATCCTGCAATTCGACGTCACGGCCCACCGTTTGAAGCACGAATACAATGTCGAATGCGTCTACGACGCCTCGCCGATCAACACCGTGCGCTGGATCAGCTCGAACAATCCGGCCAAACTGGAAGAATTCAAGAACAAGGCCTTCGAAAATCTAGCCGAGGACGGCGGCGGTTATTTGGTGTACCTGGCGACCAGCCGGGTCAACCTGCAACTGACCGAGGAGCGCTGGCCGGACATTCATTTCAGCGCGACCAGAGAGCTTTAACGCGCCACCAGCCGGGCAGCGAATCCGCCCGGCTGGCCGATCTCCGCTTAATACTCGATCTTTACCGCCCCCATGAAGGTACGCGGATTGCCGTAATAGGTTGGGCCGTAGCTGTAAATCGACTGGTAATAGGTTTTATCCAGCAAGTTGTCGACATTGAGCTGTGCGGTCAGTTTGGTTTTACCGACCTGCCAGGCCTTGCTGGTCATCAGATTCATCGTCACGTAGCCCGGCGCCTGGGCGCCCTCGTAATAACCGATTTCCCGTTGACTGACGGCCTGCATGCCGGCACCGAATTTCAGTCCCTTCAAATACTCGCCTTGCTGAAACTCGTAGGTCGTCCACAAACTGCCGTTGTGCTTGGGCGCGTTGTTCAAGCGGTTGCCGACCACGGTCGGATCGGTTTCGTCCTTGATGCTTTTGGCGAACGGCATGTAGGAATAGGCGCCGATCACATTCCAGCCAGGAACGATCTCCCCGCTGACGTCGAATTCGATGCCGCGGGTTTCCGCTTCGCCCACCGCGCGCGATAAGGCCAGATAGGTCGCGATAGGTGCGTTGCGCTTGGTCAAGTCGTAGTAAGCCAGCGTCGCGCTGAAACGGCCGTCGAACAATTCGGTTTTTGCACCGACTTCCCATTGATCGGCGGTTTGGGCCGGTAGCGGCTTACCGTCGCGCCCCCAAAATTCGGCGCCCCGAAATTTTCGGTGTAACTGCCGTAAAGCGAAAACTCCGGTATCGGTTGCCAGACCACGCCGCCGCGCGGCGATACCCGCTCCGACGTTTGTTCGGGCGACTGGCCCGAACCAAACTCCCCGTAGCTGCTGTAAATCACATTGGCATTGTCATAGCGCAGGCCGGCCATCACATGAAAATGGTAAGGCAATTCGATTTGGTCCTGGGCGTACAAGCCGAACCAGGGTACGGTTGAGTTCGAATAGGTCACGTCGCTCGGCAACAGTGTCGGTGGAGTGGCGCGGTGAGTCGGCCGGTAGATATTGCTGATGTCGTACAAATCGCCGTTAAACCCGAACCCGGCCATCGAAACCCGATAATCGGTGCGATAGTAATCGCCGCCAATCAGCAGATTGTGCTTCAAAAACGCCGTATCGAATTTGCCGTTCAATTCCAGCGCATTGAAAAAATTGTACTGATAGTCCTGACCGTCGGTATTCTGACCGAAAAATGCCCGGCCGACATCGCCGGTCGCCGGATCGGCGACCGATCCGTGAATCGCCGACATGGTCAGATTGTAATTCTTGAAATTGAAGCGGTGCCGTAGACTCCAGCGGTCGTTGAAGGCGTGCTCGGTGTGCAGCGCCAGCATCACGTATTCGTCTTGCTGATAGTTCCAGGCATCGCCCAGATTCCGCTCGCGAGCGATTGGCGCGGGTCGATTACCCATTACTGGTACCGTGCCATTGCCGAATTCCTTGATGTCGCTATATTCGAGCTTGATCGTCGACACCGTGTTGTCGCTGATATTCCAGCGCAAGGTCGGCGCGACCATCAAACGTTCGTTGCCGCCGAATTCCTGAAAGGTATGGTTGCTTTGATAGCCCAGATTGAAACGGTAGGCGAGCGTCTTATCGGCGTTCAGCGGCCCGGTCGCATCGACGCTGGTCCGGTACATGTCGAACGAACCGAATTGCTGGCGCAGGCTGTAATACGGTGTATCCAGCGGTTGCTTGGTGACGAAGTTGACGATGCCGCCGGGTTCGGTCCGGCCGTAAAGTATCGAGCCCGGACCTTTCAGCACTTCCACGCGCTCGACGTTTTCCAAATCCTCGGTGTGAGCGTACTCGCCCTGACTCAACACCCCGTCGCGATAGTTAATATAACTGCCGAAACCACGGATGAAGAAAGTGCCGCTGCCGCCCAAGCCGTTGCTGACGCCGCTGACATTTCTCAGTGCCTGATCGATCGTGATGGCCTGTTGGTCTTTCAGTACTGCATTCGGCACGACTTTGACCGACAGCGGCGTTTGCATCAACGGCGTGTCGGTCTTGGTCGCGGTGGTGGCGTTGTGGCGGTTATAGTCGATGTTATAAGGATCTTCGCCCTCGAAAAACGGATTGCTGGATTTACCGACGACGTTAATCGCCGGTAACGCGGTCGGCTCATCGCGCTGGTTGAGCGCCTGGCGTTGAATCAGCACGTTGCCGTCGGCGGTCAAACGGTAAGTCAAGCCGCTTCCGGACAACAGCTTTGACAATGCCGCCTCCGGCGAAAATTGACCGGATAATCCGCCGCTGCGTAAACCGTTGGCGATTTCCGCATCGTAAATCAGTTGCAGGCCGCCGACTTCGGCCAGTTGATTCAACGCAACCGCAAGCGGCCCCGCCGCGATCCGGTATTCCCGGACCGCTGATTCGGCAACGGCGCCTCCGGCTACCGCCGAGCCGACAACCAACAGCACGCTGGCGGTTTTAAAGGTATCGTGCACTGACATTGTGTTCCCTCTCCAAGTGTTTTAACGATTAGTAACAGCTATGACGCACTAGTCAGCCAAAACAGGAGGTCGGGAAATTTTTTAACGATGCAGCAAAATCAGATAGTCGCCGAAGTGGGTAGTATGCAATTGCAGCGCGGTTTCCAGCGCGGCAATCGCGGCGAGTGGATCGTCGATCCGAAACACGCCGTTGACCCGGCGTTGGCGAAGGTCGGCGTCCTGAATCAGCAAGACGCCGGGGTAATAATGAGCCAGTTCGGCGACGACTTCGTCGAGCGGACGATTCTGAAAAACCAATCGGTGGCGGCGCCAAGCGGTCGCGGCGCCGATGTCGGCCGCTTTTGCTTGACTCAGCCCGTGTTCTGCATCGTAACCGGCCGCCAGGCCTTCGTCGATCTCGGCCGTTTGTCGGCCGTTGCCAAATTCCACCCACACGCGGTGTTCGGTCACCGTGACTTCGGCGCCCTCCTCGGCCAATTTGACGTTGAACGCGGTGCCCAACGCGGTGACGCTGCCGCCGGCTGCGTATACTCGAAACGGCCGGTTACGGTCCGGACTGACTTCGAACGCTGCCTCGCCCCGCAGCAGGTGCAATTCACGGCGCGTTTCATCGATTTGAACATCGACGGCGGATGCGCGGTTCAAATGCACCGTGGAACCGTCACTGAGCGTGAAGCTGCGAATCTCACCGCGACCGGTCTGCAAATCGGCGTTCCAGAGTTGTAAGTAAGGACTGAGCCAGATCGCCGCCAAGCTTGCGGCCAACGCCAATCCGAAAATCAGCGGAGCGAGAGCCCGCTTAGCCGGCGGTTTCGACTTCGGCGCCACCGACGTCTCAACCTTTGCCAAACCATCCAGTTCGCCCCACAAATTTTCAAGTTCGCTATAGGCCAAACGATGCTCCAAAGACGCATTCAACCAGCGCTGAAATTCCTTAAGCTCGTTTTCGTCCATGCTTCCGCCATCCAGACGCGCCCACCAATCGGCAGCCTGTTCACGAATTGTCGCGGAGTTTTGGGCGGGTGCGGGCATGGTTAGAAAGGTTAAAACCCGAAATTCAATAGGCGATAAGCGGCAACACCGGGAACACTAATCATCATCGACTTGCTGCAGCGCCAGCAAGGCATTGCGCAAATGTTTTTCGACCATGTTACGCGAAATGCCCAAACGCTCGGCGATTTCCGCCTGACTCAACTCTTCGAATTTTCGCATCTCGAAGACTCTTCGGCATTTCGGCGGTAAGCCTTCCACTGCAGCCGCCAAGCGCCCTAAGCGTTGGCGGGCCGCTAACAGACGGTCCGGCTGGCGCGCTTCGGTCTCCGCTACCCAATCCGGTAATTCGTCGGATTTAGCCAAGTATCGGTCGCGCACCGCATCGCGCCGCTCGTAATCGGTCGCAAGATTGGCCGCGATCCGATGCATTAGCGCTCGCGGATTGTCGGCCGCACGCCATAGGTCGCCGCTCAGCATGCGCTGATAGGTTTCTTGAACGATGTCGGCCGCCATGTCCCAGCAACCGCAGCGCCTGAACATAACGCGCCGCAGCTCTGCGTCGTAGCGGACGATTAAGTGCTGAATATCCAGGGTATCAGTCATCGAAAACAGCAGGGAAAGAGAGTTGGCCCCTAACAACAAATTCGATGCCGTTTTATTGTCAGCCCCGCGCAATCAATGCCTTGAGTCGAAAACACCGCGCTCTAACCGCATGCTCTTAACGCGGAATGCGGCATTTCACTCATCTTATCCGAGTTATTTAACAAAGTTTAATAGATATAACCGACCCTCTATAACCAACCCTCAATCGGATTTGGTCGCGGCCTCCGCCAGTAACTCGTCTATGAAATACTGACAATACGACGGCAAATACAATTGCCGCAAATACGCAATCTTAGTGGTCGAACTCGGGATCAAATCCATCAGACTGCGAGCCACCAAATCCGCGTCCTTGACGGGCTCGTAGGACGTGCCGGCGATGATACCGACGCCCATGCCCAGCCGCACGTAAGTCTTGATGACGTCGGAGTCGGCCGCGGCCAAGTTGATGTCCAACGGCAAATGCGCGTTAACGAAGGCTTTCTCGATCGCCGACCGTCCGGTAAACCCCGGCGTATAGGTCAAAATAGGTTCGGCCGACAGTCGTTGCAAGGTGATATCGCCTTCGGCCAACGGATGGCCTTTAGGCACCACCGCAACATGGTGCCAGTGATAACAGGGCTTGACCACCAATTTGTCGTCTTCCGCCAGTCTTTCGGTACAAATCGCAATATCCGCCTTGTGCTGATGGAGTAAATCGATCAGGTTGTCGGGTGACGATTGCACCATGTAAATCTTAATGCCCGGGTAACGTAAACGGAACCGGGCAATCGGCCCAGGCAGCAGATACTTGGCCTGAGTATGGGTAGTTGCTATATGCAGCGTGCCGCTACTGCTGTCGAGGAAATCGTCGGCAATCAGTTGGATATTTTTCTTGGCCTGATTAATCAAATCCACTTCCGCCATGATGCGCTCGCCCAACGGCGTTAGGCCGATCAACTTTTTACCCTGCCGGGCAAATAATGGCGAACCCAACTCGGCTTCGAATAATTGTAATTGCCTGCTTACCGCCGATTGCACCACGTGCATCTTATCCGCCGCCCGGCTCAGATTGAAGCCGGTCTCATGCAGCGTGCGCAACAACTCAAGTTGGTTTAGATTCATGCAGCTAACCTTGTTCTAACGTCAAGCAATTTCGGAAAATCCCACTATACTGATCGTGCGTTCGGTAGGCGTCCGTAAAATCGGCAGCCGCATCGAAAGCTATCGCTTCATTTTAGGGGTTTCCGGCGCCAACATCGACATCTAATCCGGATTCGTCGCATGTAAAACGCCGGGCAATCTCCTCCTAGCGACACGGATGTCTTATGGCGGACCTCGGTCCGCCGTTTTTTTGCGGCTAGCCCGGCATTACCCCTTTTCAGCATGACGTGATAGGAATTGTCGCCTTCCCCGAAGTGGCTCATTCATCCTGAAGCCAGAACGAATCCACTTGGAACTTGATCGAAAAATATAATAGACGGGAATTAGTTGACAGATACTTAATTTGACAATATAATGCGCACTTAACTTGCCAGCCAAGTTAAGCCGAGGTGGTGAAATTGGTAGACGCGCTAGCTTCAGGTGCTAGTAGGGGTAACCCTGTGGAGGTTCAAGTCCTCTCCTCGGCACCATCATTTCTCAGTGAAATATGGTGTGAAGTTTTATATCCATTCCTTTCGATAGAGCTTTGCTACGGTTCTTGTAGCTAATATCCAAAAACCGATTTTATACGCTAGACCACAGCATCGCCTCCATTGTATTAAGCGTTCTCTTGGTCTTTAAGACTAAAAATAATCGGCACAAGCACTGAGCACGCCTCATTGATCTCCCCACGCTTGGCCGGAACAAACTGCCAATTCTTTACGGCTTCTAGTGCAGCTTCGTCCAAAGTCTCATGACCGCTGCTTTGTTCAATACCGATCGTTTCCACTTGCCCTGCTTCGCTGACCAGAACTTTTAACACGACCCTGCCTTGCCAACCGCGACTCCTGGCTACCGACGGATAGTCTGGCTTAGGATTTTTATCGTACGCCGCGCTCATATAAGCCTCGGTATACGGCCGAGCCTCGTTTTCGAACACGGGCTTCTCAGGCTGATTAGGCGTGGGTAACACATCGCTAACAGGCTGCAATTGTTGCTTCAACAATTGTTCGAGCTCGGAAAAATCAGCGGCTCGCGCTTGTTCGGTTTTTATTAATTTCGGTTTGGGTTGCACACGCTTACGCGGAGGCTTTGAAGCTTGCGGCGGTTTAGCCGGCGGTACGGGCGTCTGTTTAGCAGCGGGGATCGTAATCGTTGAAACCTGAATGGCCAGCGGCTCAGGTTCCGGAGAACGTTGCTCAGGAACAAACAAGCACTTCACGCCTAGCAAGTGAATCCCGGAAACCGTGACGGCGATTGCGAACAATACGTCACGATTTCGGGATTTTCCTGCTCCGGGTATATTAATCCGAGGAGTTGTGAATACCGGCGCGACGGTCCCTCGGCGCAAGTCCTCCACGAAGGAGGGTGACGGCGCTCGCCCCGAGGAGAATCGAGCGGAAGGCTTTTCGAGAATACTGGTCGGAAATCGGAACATACGGAAATTAAAATAATTCGTTGTTATCGATAAACCCTACGAACACGCCGACCGAAACCAGCGAAATCAAACAATCATGCCGGACGTTTTTCCCCAAAAATTCCTCCGCGCCGCTAATCCGGCTAGACTGGCGCGGCCAATTTCGCCTGTGGCACGACGAATTTTTACGGCAATTAAGACTTAGCATTCTTGCTATAAAGCAAATACCGCGCCTTTTCGGAAATCCGCGTATTTGCTGTGATTGCCCAACCGCAAAATAATTTAACTGTGTTATTTAACGATAGATCAGGGGATATGCCCTACTCACCACGATACGGCGACGACAAGCCCTTTCAATACACTGATGGCTAATCAAAACGGAAGGACGAGATGAACTAGAGATTCCGGATTTGGGCTTTAAATCGGAACGAGAGGAAAAGGTTTACGCAAACTAGCGGCCCAGCATGGCTTGTGACGGTGCTAGGCGCCAAGCGGAGCAAACTACAGCACGCACTTCAGATCGGCCTAGCGTTTTGGATCGTGCCGCCAAACAGGGAGAAAAGGACTACGAGCGGAAGATTGCGTACCGGTTTCGTTAACAGTGAAAGCAATCGATTACTTAGCATCCAGGGTAACAACGCCATCCCAATCGATCGGTGGTTGATTCTGATAGCCTTGGGCTAAGGCCAAATAGAAATTCGCCGGACCATCGGTACCTCTTTTAAGGACTGATTGAAATCCCTCTATCGCCACTTGCCAGTCTCCTCGCTGAAACGCCGAAAGCGCGACCGCGAAACCGCCATCAATTGGTCCCATTTCGGGTGCTACGATCTCCGCCAGATCGACCGGTTCGGCACGGCCAACCACCCGAAATCGCCCAACCGCCCGGTAACCGATGGCAGTGGTATCGACCAATTCCCGACACGCGAGTATTTGAGTACCCAAGAATTTGTTGATCCCCTGAATACGCGATGCAGTATTCACGGTATCGCCTATCGCTCGGTAATGATTCGCCTGACCGCTTTCCAACCCGCCCAGTATCATTTCACCGACGTACAAGCCGATTCGGGTACGAATCGGCTCCAGCCCCGAGGTTTGATTAAATTGGGTAACCGCCGCCTGCATGTCCAGGGCCGCCAAACACGCGGCTGTGTGCCGTTCGGATTCGGATAACTCGAACCAAACCGCCATCATCGAATCGCCGGTCACGTCCGCGACCGCGCCGCCGCGCGCGCCGACCGGACGACCGAGCACTTGGTAATAGGCGTTCAATAACTCCCACATCTGTTCCGCGCTACGACCCGCCGCGAGCGCGGTATAGCCTTCGATGTCGGTGGCCAGGCATACGCCGCGAATTTCCCGATGGGTCATCGCGGCGAATGTTGCTTTCCGATTACCCGACTCCGCAAACGGCAAAGTGCCGGCCCATTGCGGAAACACTCGACGCACAAAGGCCAGCATGCGCCGTCGCTCAATCAACAACTCGCGGCGCGCCATCACCAAACTGGTCAACCAGGCGGTCGGCAGCATCACGAACACAGGGGTCATGATCGGCAACCAAACGGCGTGACGAGCGAACAGCCAAAGCGCCATCAGCACGTAACTGACTGTAAACAAGGCGGTAGCCGCGTAGCCTGTCCAAGCGGGTAAGACTGACAGCAATAGCGCCAACGTCAATGCGAGTCCCGCACAGACCGCGCCGTGAGGCAGCGGCGTTCGGAGAAAGCGGTCTTCCAGCAAATTGGCAAACACCGTCGCCATGATCTCCACGCCGGCCATCTTACCGGTACGCGCATCGGTCAACGGAGTTTGAAAGAAATCGGTCTTACCGGCCGCGTATTGCCGATTGGCTTTGCCGACAAAGACCACTTTGTCGCGCAAGTCTCCCACCTTGCCTTGTAATACCTGACTGTAGGACGCCATCCGCAAGGTTTGCGGCGGCCCGTAAAAATTGATGAACCGAGATTCGTCGTCGCAGACTATGCCGGCTAGGCGCTGATCGAATTTCTGACTGGCGCGGTCACCGTTCGCCGCCAAACAGGTTCGGCGTAGCTCGGCGAGCCAATCCATGTAGGAAGCGTCCCGAGGCTTGGACTGTTCAAACCCTTGCATCCGATCCAGATACGCCGCCCACGCTACGACCGGCAAGCTTGGCATTTCCCCCAATTCGTCCAGATACAACCACGTTTCGCGTATCGTCGCGTCTTCGGCATCGTTGGCCAACACAAACGGCGCATGACCTAGAAGCGCGGGCTCCAACCGTGGATTAGCGGAAATTCTTCTTAGCGCCACGAGTGGCTCCGCCAGCTCACCGCCCGCACCCCCTGTTTTTGAAAGTGCCGAATCCTTATTGCTTTCGGAGCACTCTTCCCGCCCGAAAAAGTCCTCGGTCGCGCGTCGAAACATCTGTATGCAGTCGCTGGCAAGCACGTTGCCGGCCTCTAGCATCGCGTCCGCGAGGTCGGAATCGACCTCGGGATCGGCGCGAATGAACTGCAAATCAAACACGACCAACGCAACGCCCTGACGATGCAACTCCCGAATCAATCCGGCGTGGTAGCGGCGCCAGCGAGTCAAGTCGTTGCCGACGCCTAAATCGGCTTCGGAGGTTTCGTCCATGGCAACCACGAGCAACTTCGAACTAAGCGGAACGTTTCCTCTTATCCGATAAAAATAACCATCACCAATATACGTAAATTTACCAAAGCAAAAATTAATAGCTACCGCTATGCCAAACGATAAAATCGAGAAAATTAAAAATCGCATTTGTAAAAGTACAACACTTTCTCGTTACAAACTAACCACCTCCTAAATAACAGTAAACGAAAAATCGTGTACCAATCAGAGATAAATACGTCTACCACTCAGCTGAGTCTTCAGGAACGCATACTTTATATTTTTTTCCATTATTGTAATAAACAGTACACACGGAACCTTCGTAGATAGCTAAAACCGATACGAAAAACTTAGCATTTACTTCTTTTCCGTCTTTTGATATGCGCCCTTCAACTGGTGCGGTAACTTTCAATGCGTTTAATACAGCGTCATCGACTTGGATGATTTTAACACCGCAACTGTCACCTTTACCGCTTTCATTATTCTTGTAAGCGTCGCGACCTGAAGGTATTTCACTATCTCCACAAGAGGCTACTTCCTTACCGTCCAAGGAATTTACTACCACAAAGCGGTTGGATTTAAAATCGACGCCGCTTGCCATCGGCACATTTTTCTTAGTCAGGCTAGCAATCCTCTCGCTCATCGAGCACGAAGCTAGCGAAACAAGGCTAATGACAAGAAAAGCTCCAAACATTAAATTTCTATTTTTCATTATTACTCTCCATTCCATCTCAGTTAAAATCAATAAAATAGTGTCAATTTAGCAAACATTTGCCGTTCGGGGATAAAGGCGCTGAGCTGAGGACCACTGGCATCGAACTCACTCTGAAATCCGAACCTGTTATCGAATAGGTTTCTTACTTCGAAACTTACCGTTCCAAGGCGTTTCGGCATTCTAAATCCGACCGATGCATCAAATGTCCAAAAATCCTCATACTTCTTAGTAATCGGCGATGTGCCTGCCGGCGCGATGTCAAGATCGGTCACATAATTCACTTGCTGGTTTACCCAAGTGGCGGTAAAACGGCCGTATATACCGTTAGGATGATAAATGTTTAAAGAAATCGGTACCTGATGAGTGGCAACAGCACTTGGATCCGAAGAGACGCTTTGGTTGACAATAAAACTTGAATCAAAACGCAAATATCGATATTCCGCTTTTAACGAAAGCATATCCGTGGGCGTGGCATACACGTAAGCTATATACGATTGCTCGTCTCGATTTTGCCGAGTAAAAACATTGCTTGAAAATGACGACTGAATTTGCGAAATATCCCGCCAGATCGCCTCTCCACCGGCATATACAAAACGGTTGAACTTGTAATCCAATCCAACCGAATATTGCCACGCCGAGCTTCCATTAATACCATCGTAGAATTGATTAAAGCCAGCAACCTGGGTAGGTTCGATAGTTTGATTTGCGGCGAGAGGTCTTTTGAGCGTTCTAAAAAATGCTCCTCGCAATAGCAAGTCGTTGATTGGCTCCCACGTCAAACCGAACTTCGGGTTTAGCTGATGCAGCTCAACATGCGTGTCCCTATATAAGTCCAAACTCAGACCAAGCGTGGACAATACACCGGGTAAAAGCCGCTGCTTCGAATAGCCGTACCAATTAAAATAACTTTCGGCACTCTGCCCAGGAATAAAATAGGTAAACCTTTTATTTCGTCTTACATCAAAAGGGAACACCGCGCGCCTTGATAAACTTTTAATCAGATCATCGGACTGCGAAGCCAAATAGCCGACACCTGACAGAATATCGAGCTTTTGCGCATTGTATAGATATTGAAACTCGGTCTGAAAATTGTTGTTCTCGGAACCCACGAAAGTTGACTTGTTAAAGCTGGTCGACGGCGTGGCACCCTGCACAAAGGCAAAATCAGTCGAGACATCGTTTCTCGTGGTGTAAAAAGACGAGAATACGAGGTCTTGCTTGTTATCAATTTTATAATGCGCGCCCACTCTGGCCGTATCTTGCTCAATCGCTTGCCTTAGATTTTGGGCATGATAACCGTCTAATCGCAACGGCACATCGCCAGAACGAATGTCTTCGCTCTTCAGCTCTAACTGGATATTAAATCGCTCGGTTAAAGCGTATTGGGCAAAGACGTCATATACATCTTGCCGATAATCGTCATTTTCCCTGAATCCATCGGTCTGATAATGGAATTGCCCGAAACTCATCGACAAATGATCGTAAACACCAGATACCACCGCCGTATCGGATTTGGTGTTTCTACTGCCGTATGCACCGTTAAGGACTAAATGAGCCCCATTTGAGGTATATAGAGGATCGTATTCATTGTTCGATATAGACCCCGACCCGGTGTTATTCAAAAAACCGATGTTTTCATCGGTCAATTGCGGCTGTACCGGGGTAATGTTGATGGGTTGCAATAACTGGGCTTGTAACAATTCGCTGGCTCTAGCAACTCGGAAGCGAGGTTCGCGGTAGGTATCAGATAAAAATCGATGCGCCGAAGGATTTGTCGCATCACTTGCAAGCGACTTCCATGCCTCTTTCAGGGCTACCCTACCAAACCCCAAATCGTTGTAGATCCTTGCCATATTTGCCGTTCGCGCCGCGGAATCCTGGTCCAACTGCAACTCCGACCGATACACCGCCCGATTGTCATTCAGCTCAATCGCTTGCTGCATGTCGTGCAAGGCTTCTACCGGACGATTGGTGGTTTGCTTGCGAATTGCGTCGTAGAAGTAAGGCGTCGGGTCTTTGGGATCGCGCTGTTTGGCCAAATCGAACTGATCGCGGGCCAGCGGATCGCGGCGTTCTTCGTAATAGGCTTTGCCGAGATAGCTGCGGATCAGCGAATTGCCGGGGTCCAGCGTCGCGGCGATCTCCAGGTCCGCGCGGCCTTCTTCCAGTTCGCCGGCTCGAATCTTCGCCAAGCCCAGCCCCAGACGAGCCAATGGCGCCGTCGAATCCAACTTCACCGCATTCTCGAAGTGCTGCCTAGCGGCATCGATGTTGACGCGCGCCAGTTCGGCAAAACCGATCACGCTTTGAGTGCGCTCCAGGTTCGGGTCCAGTGCGGACGCCTTTTGCGCCGAAGCCAGACTTGCGTCGGTCAAGCCATTGGCCATTTCCAGTTCGGCGCGGCGCGCCCACGCCAACGCATCTTCCGGCGCCAATTCGGTGGCGCGCACGGCGGCTTGCAAGGCGTTGCTCAGTTCGAAGCGGCTCTGTTCGGCATAAGACAGCGCGCTCTGGGCCGGTACGGATTGCGGACTTGCAGCCACCGCGCGCCGCGCCAGTGCCAATGCGTCGTCCTTGGCATTCAGGGTCAACGCAGCCACCGATTGCAAGGCCAGCGCATCGGCATCGTTCGGATCGGCCGCCAACAAGGCCGCGACATCCTGCTTGGCCGCCTCAACCCGGCCGACGATCAGGCGCAACGCTGCCCTAATTTTCAAGCTGTCCCGACTCTCCGGCAACGCGTCCAGGTTTTTTAAGGCGGCGTCGATGCGGCCTTGCCGATAATCCAGCAACGCCGACTGCAATGACGGAGACAGCGACGACGCATTGGCCGAGACCAGCGGCGGGTAATAGAGCGCCCAGCTGACAGCGTCGGCGGGCCGCAAGTCGATGACCGCGCGAGGTGCCTGGCCCAGGCCGGCTTCGGCGCTTTGACCCGGCTGTAAACTGACGCTGCCTTGAGCGTTAAAAAAGCGGACGCCGCCTTCGTAAACCCAGAGCGCGGCTTGGGTGTCGTCGACACGCAACGCGAACTCGGTGCCTTCCGGACCGGCATTGGCGATCGGCGTGGTCACGGTCAGTCGTTTGGGCGTACGACTCAGAAAATGGACAAAGCCTTTCACCAAATCCAATACCGTCGGTTGATCCTGACTGATACCGTTTAAGGACAGAACCGTCTCTTTATCCAGGCGTAAGATTTCGTCATTGGGGAGTTGTAGAGAAACACGGCTATTCGCCTCGACCTTGACCCGACTACCCTCGCACAGGCGCTCGTCCAATACGGCGGCGCGCCATCGGTGATTGAACTCGACCGAAACCGACCCTTGCAACGAAACTAAGCGAGCCGCCCGTGCCTCTTCGCATTCGGCGCCGGCAATTTCAGTCTCGGAATAACTTTCTCCCGCGAATAAGGCCATGATTAGCAAAATCAAAGCACGCATAGTGGATCCGGATTTGGTGAATTATTGTTGTTGACCGATCATAGTGTGATATGAGTCGCAATATCAAGGTATTAATTCACTTTCAAGATTAAAATCAGATGAAAGTACGGAACTTTTTGCCAGTAGCTCGCGCCAACACAAACCCTTGCGGCCGAAAACTCGATGAATTCTTATATCGCGTTACTCGCTAATTCCGGCGATTGTCGGCAAAATACCCGTTGCAAATAGCCGCTCTAGCCGGCTATATTTTTTTAACTAGTCTGTCGTTCAAACTCACCATGTGCCTAGCTCTACCCGCCCAGATCATAGAAATCCAATCCGATCAACAGATGGCAACGGCATCCGTGGACGGCGTCAAAGTGGAAGTGTCGCTGGCCTTGGTAGACGACGTTGTAGTCGGCGATTACGTGTTGGTACATGTCGGCTATGCGCTTAATAAGATAGACGAAGCGGAGGCTCTGAAAACATTGGCATTATTTGCCGAGGCTGGTCTGACCGCGTCATGAAATACATCGACGAATTCCGCCAACAAGACTTGGCCAAGCAATTGGCCGGTGCGATTGCCGCAACCGTCGATCCAGGGCGGCATTACCGATTGATGGAATTTTGCGGGGGCCATACCCACGCCATTTTTCGTTACGGCGTTCAAGATTTGATGCCCGCCAACGTCGAGTTCGTGCACGGTCCGGGTTGCCCGGTTTGCGTACTGCCAACCGGCCGTATCGATAACGCCATTCAGTTGGTCGAACAACACGATGTCATCCTTTGCACCTACGCCGACTTAATGCGCGTGCCGGCCAGCGGCCATAACAGCCTGCTGAAAGCCAAAGCCGCCGGCGGCGATATCCGGATGGTGTATTCGACGCAAGATGCGTTGCGAATCGCTCGGGAGAATCCGCGCCGGCCGGTGGTGTTTTTTGCGATCGGCTTCGAGACCACCACGCCGCCGACCGCGGTCGCGATCCAACAAGCGCGGGCCGAGGGCCTAGCCAATTTCTCGGTGTTCTGTAACCACGTGCTGACGCCGGCGGCGATGCGGGCGATTTTGGACGCGCCGCAGCCGGTGGCGATCGATGCCTTTCTCGGCCCTTCGCACGTCAGTAGCGTGATCGGTAGCCGGCCTTACGAGGTCTTTGCCGAGCAATACGATAAACCGATTGTAATCGCCGGCTTCGAGCCTCTCGACGTGATGCAATCGGCGCTGATGCTGATCCGCCAACTTAATGCCGGCCAACACACCGTCGAAAACGAATATAGCCGAGCCGTCAGCCGCGACGGGAACCTCAAGGCGCAAATCTTGAGCGCCGAAGTGTTCGAGCCGCGCGCGACCTTCGAATGGCGCGGCCTGGGATTGATCGCCGACAGCGCCTTGCAAATCCGCGCCGAATATGCCGATTTCGACGCCGAGCGCCGCTACCCGATACCGGAAATTCGCGCCAGCGACGTCAAGGGCTGCGAATGCCCGGCAATCCTGCGCGGCGCCAAAAAACCGCAAGATTGTAAACTGCTTGGCACCGTCTGCACGCCCGAGAACCCGATGGGGTCGTGTATGGTGTCGTCGGAAGGCGCATGCGCGGCCTACTGGTCGTACGGTCGCTTGCGCGGCGCATCGGTGGAGGCAGGCTAAATCCGTTTTACCGCTTCGACTTTATCGATTATCGTTGTATCTCCGTCGGTTCTCACCGACATTTCACTCAGCCACTCACACAGGAAGCCCACTATGGAACGTCGCGATTTTCTAAAACTGAGTACCGCCGCTTCGGTCGCCGGCCTCGCCGTCCCCGCGCTAGGTCACGCCGAAACCAAACTACCCACGCCGCAGGGCGAGCTGTTCTACACCCAAGAGTCGCAAGGTCGTTGGGCCGGCAAAGCCGCTACCCACCTACCCGTCATCGAAATCAGCAAGGAAGGCGGCAAAACGCTGGTTAAAGTCACCACGCCGCACGAAATGAAGGGTTACGAGCACTACATCGTCAAACACATACTGCTCGACAAAAACTTTAAATTCCTCGCCGAACACATGCTGGATCCGGCCAAGGACACGGTGCCGGTATCGACCTTTCCGCTGGAAGGCTACAGCGGCGCGCTCTACGCGCTCAGCGTATGCAACAAGCACGACACCTGGTTGAACGGCGCGGAGGTCTGATTTTAACGGCACAGCTACCGGCCAGACATGCGTCGGTAGCGCCATACCAATAAACATGGCAGTCCGATGAGTATTTTCGGCCCATTGCTGTTCGGGTTGGGCAAGCTCGATCACAAACCGGAGGGGAGATTTGGGGGTATCCGTTCGAAGAATTATCGGCTACGGTTACCTCGACTAGCCATCAAGGCCGCGCCCCAGCCCAAGCACTACAACGACTCAACATTTAGGCTAAATCCCGGCAACTATCGAACATGGAAGACGACTCGACCGACCCCTACATCAGCCGTGTTAGGGCGATTTTTTTAGAGCTGGGCATTCCCGCTGACTTGCCCGACACGCGCGGGCTGCAGTTGTGGCGAGAACCGGAGCGCTTGGTGGATGTGATGTCGCCTGGCGCCGCCAAGCCGTTTCAATTAGGCCCGGAGGCCGCCGCGGCCTGGACGATCCTGCAAACGGCCGCGACCGATGATGGCGTGGAACTAAGATTGCTATCCGGCTTTCGAGGGCTGGATTTTCAAGCGCAACTGATCCGCCGCCAGTTAGCGCAAAGTCGGACGCTGGAAGTCGTTCTTAAAATATTGGCCCCACCCGGTTATAGCGAGCACCATAGCGGCTGCGCGGTAGACGTTGGCACGCCCGGCTGCCCCGGCCTGGACGAAGACTTCGAAAACACCGCCGCCTTCGCCTGGCTGTCCAAGCACGCCGGCCGATTTGGATTCACGCTGTCGTTCCCGCGCGGCAATCGCTACGGATATATCTACGAACCTTGGCATTGGTGCTACCGGATGCCGTAGTCGATACTATTGGAGGCCGGCCGTCACCCCGGCCGGCCTCCGCGACGCCAGCAGCACCCTAGGGATTCGGACCGTTGTGACAGCTATAACAACTGACCCGATAACCGGCCGGCCAATTTTTAGTGCCAAACTCGCCCGCGTTAATGGTTTTAGCCACCTTGACTTCGCTCAGCGGCGTCCCGGCACTGGTCGTGCCGTGACAATAGCTGCAACCGCTTTTGCCGGCATCTTCGTGCTGATTGACCCAAGCATTGCCGATGGTGTGCATACCGTGCGGACCGCCGTTCGCCGTATTCGGCACCGTGGTATGACAAGCGCTGCATTCGGCAATGGGACCGGCATGGCCTTGCAAAGCGATGCTTTGCAGATTTTCGTCGGTGTGACTGGACGGATACTCCGCATGAGTGGCGCCGTGGCATGCCTCGCACTGCAAGCCGCCGTGACCCTTGCTGAACCGATACAGATTCAGACCCGGCACCGGCGTATTGGCATTCGTCGCAAACGTGTGGTCGGCCGGCACAATGACCTTGCCGTTGGCGTCAACGCCGATCGTAGCCCGTCTGCCGGTTGCGGCATTGTTATGGCAGGACTCGCAAGTGGGCTCCTCGAACCAACCTTGTCTTGCGCTGCTACCTACCGCTTTCAGATCGCCGTGGCAACTTTGACAGCTCATCAGCGAATTACCGCTGCTATCGACGGCTTTACCCATCGCGCCACGTAGACATTGAGTTTTCGAACCGGGGTGGCATTGATAACAAGATTCGCGATTCGCGATGCTGTTCAGCGGCGTTTGGCTGAGCGGATCGAGTACCGAATCGCCGGCATGCTTGAGATGCAGAGCTTGGGTAAACGGCGCAATACCCGGAACGCCGCCCATCACGCTGACTTTGTTTTCCTTGTCGAAATAGGCATTGCTGGCATGACAAGCCACGCACAACACCGGTTTGTGATTATCGTCCACCTGAGGCAACAAGCCGCTGGCGGAATAGCCAACTTGGACGGCAGCGGCTTGAAACGCCGCGCCGGTTTTATGCCGATCATCGTGTAACTTCAGAATATTGCGTTTCCAGTCTTTCTCGACATCGTTGTCGAAAACCCAGCCGCCGGCGGGTTTGGCATTGCTACGCGCCGGATCGCCGGCGTCGGTCGATGCGTGGCAACCTTTGCAAGTCATTTCGTCGCTGACCGGTAACGTCGTCGTCGTCGTGGCCAGAACCTTGCCGCTTGCCGTATCCTTGGCGACCACCTTGACGGTCGGATAAAAGTTTTTATTTCCGGCATCGTCGAACGGCGTCACCGGAATACCCTCGGCCTCGAACCAAGCGTAGGCGGCGTTGTAGGTCATCGGCGCTGGCGTCAACGAAGGCGTTTTATTACCCGCCATCGGCGTACCGCTAGCCAGGCCGTCCAGGTTCACACCCACATTCTCCGCCGGACTTAGGCCGAACAAGTCGTCCACCCATGACCAAAAGTTGGTTTTGTCGGCACTGCTGGTATTGATAGAACCGCTGGTATCGGCAACCGCTTGGTAGGTCAGCGTGACATTGGTGCTCACCAACTTACCGCTTTTATTCTTGAGTTGCGCATGGAGCGTATTGTAAGGCGGCAGGATGGAAAACACCGAGAAGTCGGTGCCGTCCATGCAGTGCATGCCCAAATCGTTCCAGGCCATCAGCGAATACTCGCCCGAGACCGTGGCATTCAATACGGTCACCGCGACCGATTTCTCGGTCTTGCTATCCCGAATCGTGATCGTGGTGGCGCCGGCCTTCACCCCGGTTACCACCGCGATACCGTTGCTGTAACTAACGCCGGCGACCGAAGCATCCCCGGTTACAGCACTGACGTTACCGCTGGCATTGCCGACCGTGATATTGGCGGTGGCACCGACATTCAGCGATATATTGCCGGGACTGACGCTTAACGAACTGCTAGACCGCGACACCACCTTAATCTTGGCCTTTTTATTGGATTTGGCATCCTTGACGGTTACCGTAGTGTCGCCGGTCTTCAAGCCTTTGACCGTGACGACAGCGTTGCCGTAAACCGCGCTGGCGACAGCGGCCTTGGACGACTTGACGCTCACCTTCCCGTTCGGATTGGCGACGTTGATCGTCGCGGTGTCGCCGACTCCAATTTCCAGCTCGCTGGGCGATATGGTCAATACCGGCGCGGCGGATACCGTGACGGCTATCGATTGCGCGCCGTTGCCGTCCTTGACGGTAATCGTCGCGTTGCCCGCCTTACGCGCTTTAATGTTGATGCGCTCATCGCCATATTTGGCGCTGGCAATCGAAGCATTGCTCGATTTAACCGTCACTTTGCCGCGCCGCTCGTCAATCGAAACCACGCTCGATTGCCCGGCGCTCAAGCTTAACGCGGCCGACGAAATGTCCAATGCGCTCACGCGCCCGGCCAGCATACAGCCGACCAGCATCAGCAACACATTTAAACTAACGTAACGAATATCCATGGTGACCTCCGGCCGCGAAGCCTAAGTGACAAATGATGGACTCTTAAACGAGTCTCTTGATCTTTAAAACCGGACCTAGACAGCGACTTTCGGTCCGTTCTCCGCCCGATTAACCGGCTCGGTTACGGTATCGCTAACGTCGGCGATGCACATATCTTCCAAATCGAACTCGAAACTCCGCGCGGTACACCGATATCGTTAGCGAACTTAAATCCGGCGAAAAATGCTTCTTGCAAGACGACGCTCGCATGGCTGTTTCCCCAACCGAGTTGCCCGAAACCTATAAAACCCTACAACAAGCGAGTTAAATTGAAGCTGAACGAAGGATTAAATTCCGATGAACCGGAATGAGCCGAGCGTATCGGCCGTCGATCGCGGAAATGTCCGCCGCGTTTGATGGTGTGGTCGGAGAGACTCGACTGCATGACCTACCGAGCTGCCATTGAAAATGTAGGTGCGATTAGCTTGCGTAATCGCACATTTCGAGGTCAACATCCCTCCGATTACGCTATCGCTAATCGGAGCTACGCGGGCTAGCAAAAGCTCAATCCAACTTGGAAAAGTGTACACACCAACTACAAATTGAAGAATTGCCAATAACTTCAAATTATCAATTACTGAGTGTTTAAAGAAGCTTTTATCTTTTTTAATCGATTCAATCTTAAAAAGAGACATAAAACCCACGGATCCACACCAAAATACGGTGTTTTTGATCTGCTCAGCATTCCATAAATCCATTTCAGATAGGAAGTAAACAACAAGAGCCATATACACGACCATCAAGCCGAGTATTGACATAATCTGTTTTACAAAGAATGCGGACAATAAGTGTCTAAACGAGCTTCTGGCCTCAACCATCTTGGGAGACAGAAAGACATAAACTGAAATCGCTAACAGCCATAACCCTTTTGCAACTTCTCGATTGTTAAAAATATCCACGAAACTCCTTCGGCATTTAACGTAGAGCTAAGCAGACCGCTGGAGCATAGCGGAAGCGAGTCGGTTTGAGCGCCATGTTATGGAATTTTTATTGCGAAAAACCATATAGACTTGAACAACAATACTACCACCAGAAAACTAAGCACTATAAAAGTACCGAACAACCAGACCTCGAATGGTGGGCCAGCAAATATATTTGGGTTTTGCCAAAAGTAAGAAATAGGAAGCCATAAGAATATTATTAATAGAGATTTGGCCAACGGACTCTTAACGAGGCTAAGATAGCTAATAGATTGAGCTGAGACTGCCTTTCTTGAATGACAAAAGCAATACAATACCGAATAAACAAACAAAAATAATGAATAAATAACGAGTAGAGGCCCGTAACCCAAACAATGCCTGCCGACACATTCGGTCTTACCAAGTTGGTACCAAAATAAAAATATAACCGACTCAGTTAGCACAAGTGCTACAACATAAGTCCATAGGTTTTTTCGGACGTAACTCATATAAAGCCATAACGTAATGTATACGACATCGCTTGTCCTATAATCCAGGGCATAATGTCGTATAATCCATTTTTCATGATGGCAAGTTATTGTTTGTGAAAGAATTCGCTCGGGCTAACGGGACATGTTATGGAAACAAATACGACATCGGCACCGCTAAAAAAACGACTGGATCAGGTACGCGATAAAATTCGTTTCAAGCACTACAGTCTGAATACCGAGGGTACCTAAGTGTCCTGAACTAAGCAATTTATTTTGTTTAACGCCAAGCGTCATCCGACGGAGATGGGCGCGGCCGAAGTCGAACGGTTCTTGACCTATCTGGCAACCGAGCGGCATGTCTCCAGTTCCACGCAAAATCAGGCTTTGTCGGCCATTCTGTTTTTGTATCGCGACGTGCTAGCGGTGCAATGGCCTTGGTTGGATGGCTTTGATCGCTCGAAAAAGCCGCGCAGATTGCCGGTGGTGTTGACGACGGCCGAAGTGCGGCAACTGCTCAAACACGCGGAATACAGCAGCAATCAACATTTTGTTGGCTTTTAGCCGATACCGAGCATTCATAAAACCAATATAACTTCAGGACTTATCAGCCAATTCCACAATCGCATGACCTTCAACCAACAATTGCAGGGCTTGTGGAAAAACTTCGTTGAACAATGCTTGTAACCGCTGATTAGTCGTATTACCGCAGGTGACCCAAAGTAATTGCGGTGGGGGTGGTTGACGCAATAGTAATTCTACAAAATCACTGTCCTTGCTGATTAAAACGATACCCTCTTGCCGAGCGCGCTCGAAAATCTCCAGATCGTCGGCATCGCGCAACCCCAGTTCACGTAGGGCGTACGCCTCAACCTTGAATGTCCAGCGTAGCCACTCGGCCAGATTAGGCGGTAGTTGGGCGTCAACCCAAAAAATCATGCGACCAGTCGTTCAAGGTTGGCTCGTCGGGCCGCGTAGAAAAGACAGGCCTGGATGTCAGCGAGTTCTAGGTCCGGGTAGTCTTGCAGAATGGTCTCATTGCTGACGCCCTCCGCCAGCATTTGCAAGATGTCACTGACCCGTATTCTCATACCGCGAATACAAGGCTTGCCACCGCATTGCAGCGGGTTGTGAGTAATTCGGCTCTCAATCAGCTCGTTCATACTATGACTATTCCAGTGCTCAATAACGTTATTTTAATTTCATCAGGCCAGAGTATATTCGTCAATAACGGCATTGGGGTATTCACCATCTACCCTTTGGCGCTCTCTGCTTTGACATATTCAAATATTGCGCGATACCGCCCCCCATACTCGAAGAACATATCAACCCAGAATATTGACGGAATATCGCCAGTCACCACGCATTAACGCTGCCATTTTGCTCGCCAAAGACCTAACCGTCAACTGAGCCGCAGGTCACCTGATCGATTGAGATTGGATGATAATCGCGGCTCATGTAATGGCCGAGCTTCGCCGATCGGCGGCGGCCTATTTCAACGGTTTATAAGCCCATTTTAGTCGGCTACCGCCGCCCGATTTCAACAATCGCAGGCTCCGTAACAACGAATGGTGGTTAGCGCGCATCCCTTGCCTATAGTCTTGTTCGAATAACGCCGGTTGCCAGCCAGCGCTTGGCACTCGGATGCCATCCAACGCCTGTTAGTGCTCTAGTAAACAATGTAACGCGTGTTTCTGAATTTAGCCTACGCTTTTCATCTGCGCACTGCTCCATCGTCCGCCGTATCAGCCACGCCAAAAGGAGCCCGACATGAACCAGCATCTGATTTCTTTAAGCCTTTCCGACAACGATCTCGCGGATATAGACGCCGCCCTGAAGACATTGGAAGACCGCTTCGCCGGCTTTCTGGTCTTAACCCCGGAAGAGCGTCGCGCCATCCCCAAGATGGGCGATAAAACCGAAGCATTCTGCCGTCAGACGCTGACGGTGTCCAGCCAAAATACGTCCGCCATTCCGCCCGGTCTGGATACCGCCTCGGCGGAAGCCGATCTGGCGACGCTCGATAGACTCCGCCCTCGCCTGCATCGGCTGCGCGATTTATTGAGCAGAGCCGAAGATACCGACATGGCGCTGGGCAGCGATATTTATAGTTTTAGTCTGGATGCTTATGCCTCGTTGAAAATCGCCGGTAAAGGCGCGGGATTGGAAACGCTACGGCAGGCCATGTCGGTTCGATTTAACCGCGGCGCCAAGCCAAAAACCTAAGCCGGCCAGCCTGTCGGCTAAACATGATAAGTAGGTCAGCCGCCCGGCTCGGCCTTCCGGCACACCAACCAAGCTCCAGCCCATAGCGGAATAGATAAAGGCAAGGCTCGCAAGCTTTGCCGCTACCCCCGCAAGCTTATTCGCACCACTCGCAAGGTTCCAAGCCTTGTCCGCAAGGTAAATGACTTTGCGGGCAAGGCAATTTTCTATGGGCGTAAGCCTAAAAGCCTTGAGCGCAAGGCTTTAAAGTCCAACCACAAGCATATTTGGCTTGCGCGCAACGAAAAAAACCTTGCCCGCAAGCCAAATAAGCTTGCGCGCGACTCTAATTTACTTGTGCGCAAGGCTATGAAGTTTGCGAAGTTGGCAACGCATCGATCATGCCGACCCAGTACGTTTGTACCGGCACAAATGCGTTATTGCCTTCGGCCGCCAAACTGCGCCAGCATGCCGAAGGTGTTTAAAAACCATGGCAAGCGCATCGTTACCTCGGACCGTAAAGCAGGCAAATTCACCGGTTACTGGATTTGATTTGCCTAATACGTATACACTCGCCGTAACGACATTCACGGAGTACGACGATGACCTACGCCCGTATTTTTCAATCCGGCAACAGCCAGGCCGTGCGCTTACCCAAGGAATTTCGCTTTAACCTAAAAAGGGCAGTTGGCGTGTATTGCGGGCCGTTCGTGCTGAGCAACGTCAAAGCATGGACGGCTCGCAATACACTCACCAAACGGGTGAATGAAAAATCCCGCGCGCCCTTCGACAAGCTCAGGACGAACGGGATTTTTCATCACCAAACTGCTCTTTTTAGGTTTAACGCCGACCGCGTGGAAATCTTTCGTCGCGGCGACGAAATCGTGTTGCGCGAAACCCCCATCAACGCGGCGGCAATATTCGACGCACTCAGCGCCTTACCCGAAGACTTCATGGCCGAAGGCCGCGACGACAGCCAACCCCAAGCGCGCGAAGCCTTTTGATGCCAGCGCGCTACCTGCTCGATACCAACATCTGCATCTACATTGCCAAATATCGCCCACCCGCCGTGCGCGAGCGATTCGCCCGCCACTCGGCCAGCGAACTGGCTATGTCGGTGATTAACCTGGGCGCATTGTGCTTCCGCGCCGAGAAAAGCCAGGTGCGGAACCGCGCGATTGCGGCGATTGAAGAATTGACCGGCCTGATTCCGGTCTACGACTTGCCCGAACTAGCCGGCGAGCACTACGGACAAATCCGCGCCGACCTCAAAACCGGACAGACGATGAGCAACAACAACTTGTGGCTGGCCGCTCATGCCCGGTCGCAAGACTGGATACTAGTGACTAAGAATGAAGGCGAATTTCTCGGGGTTCCGGGATTGCGGGTTGAGAATTGGGTAAATTAATTGCTTATGATGCTTAGCAAGCGCGTGCTAAGTAACTGAGTCTTTAAAGCTCAAGGGACTTAAATTCCCTCTGATTACCACGCGCTGCGTGGTAATCAGAAAGCTCCGCGCTGCGGTGCGATAATAACCTCGGCGCACTGAAACGACGAAATTGACGCGTGTCGTGTCAGCCACAACATCATTATTTGAAGGAATCAGCCTGATGTCTGAACTTGCTTTGAAACTCATCGAAGAAAACAAGCTTACCCGCGCTACAATTTTAGATTTGGGTAATTGTGGTTTAACTGAAGTCCCAATGGAAATTTCCGAGTTAGTCTGGCTGGAGGAACTATCGTTTTCTAATTTAAATGAAGTCTATGGATTTGAGAGAAAAACCGGAACAATGGCCCTGTAAATAAAATTAGTTACTTCAAGAAAAAGGGCAGGAACAACCCATTTTTAAAACTTACCAATCTTAAGAAGCTCTGGTTTAATTGTTTCGATGGACAAACTTCTTATAGTCCTGAAAGCCTTTCCTCGTTAACGAACCTAAAAAACCTGGAGTGGCTGGATTTTTCTAACACTAGAGTTTCGGACATTTCTTCCCTATCACAATTAAAAAAATTAGAGTGGCTTGATCTTTCCAATACAAAATTATCCAGCATATACCCAATTTCTAATCTTGTGAATTTACAGGTACTTGACATATCAGGCACCAAAGTCGCTGATTTAAATCCTCTAAAAAACTTAAAAAACATAAAATCACTTTTTATCACTCGCACAAAAGTACAAGATTTATCGCCTATCGCTGGCATGAATAACATCGAAAAACTTTATTGCGGTGGAACAGCGGTTGACACTTTAAGCCATTTGGCAAAATCAAATACACTTAAAGAGCTAAATGCGCATAATACGAAAATCATTGATTTAAGTCCATTAACTCAATTAACAAATCTAGTAAAAGTCGACATCAGCGATAACAACATCGTTGATATAAACCCGTTAGCGAATCTTATTGAGTTGAGAAGTCTTGATATTTCTGGAACGAGGCATGCAGACTTAACTGCTTTGAAACAACTATCAAATTTAGAGACATTAGATATTGGCCGAAAGAATGGTTTTTCGGTTGGTACTGATTTAGAGCCATTAAAAAACTTAATCGCACTTAAAGTATTGCGAATAAAAGGTTCGAAGGAGGTTGATCTGACACCTATACTCGGGCTAGAAAGCCTTAATCACATTGCAGCCATATCTATCCCTATCAGCGATCTATCCCCCTTTATTCCTTGGATTAGATCAGGAATTCCCATAAAAATAAAATCTCTCTCCTCGTTATGGCAAAGTTCTCATGGTTATAACAGCATTACAGTTGATAGTGATCATCTTACGATTCCACCTGCTGAGATTGTCAAGCAGGGTGCCAAAGCCATCCTGAATTACTTTGATGAAAAACAAAATCAAGGCATCGATCACTTATACGAAGCAAAATTATTAATTGTTGGCGAAGGTGGGGCTGGAAAAACCAGTTTATTGAGAAGGCTTTATCAAACCAATAAGCCACTTCCCGAGGAAGCGGAAACCACCAAGGGAATAGCCATTCATCGACACGAATTTAAACTCGATAATGACCGGATTTTTCGTCTAAATGTTTGGGATTTTGGTGGCCAGGAAATCTACCACTCTACTCATCAGTTTTTCCTGACAAGACGCTCCTTATACGTATTACTAGACGATACCAGAAAAGATAATAAAACCGTTCAAGACGAAGGTTTCAAATACTGGCTGGAAGTAGTTGATCAATTGTCCGATCATAGTCCGCTTTTAATATTCCAAAATGAGAAAGGAGGACGCAGCAAGAAAATTGACGAAGCCGGCATTAAAGGCCGATTTGATAACGTTAAAGACGTATTTCGGGGTAACCTCGAAAACATTAACGCCGCAGATAGGCTAAAAGGTGCACTTGAATACTACGCTCGAAATCTTCCACACATAGGCGAAGTGCTTCCAGCCCGTTGGGTTTCTATCCGAGCAGATATTGAAACGTTGGCTGAACACAAACCTCATATTACGTTGCAAGAATACTTCGACCTTTACTCTAAACATTTACCATTCGATCGCGATAAAGCCCTGTTTTTAAGCCGTTATCTACACGATCTTGGCGTGTTTTTACATTTTCAGGACGATAGGAACTTACTAAAAACAATCATTCTGCAAAATACTTGGGCCACAGAAGCAGTATTCAAAATGCTGGACGATGAAGTTGTTAAGACTGCGTTGGGACATTTCAGTCTGCAAGATTGCCAAAGAGTTTGGCAAGATTCTCAATATGCCGACATGCACGCTGAACTACTGGCCCTAATGCAGAAGTTTGAACTTTGTTATCAGCTACCTGACACAGGCACCGAGACATGGCTTACTCCACAACTGCTGCCCCCATCAAAACCTGCCGCGCTAGCGTCTTGGGAACAGCCAGGCGATTTAGTATTGCGCTACCGGTATGAATTTATGCCTAAAGGTTTGGTTAGCCGCTTGATGGTACGTCAACATCGTTTCGTATCACATCCGGAATTAGGCTGGGTTACTGGTATGTTGTTTGAACACGATAGCAGCGAAATTCTCGTTGAAATTGCGCCAAAGGGTGGGGAAATTATCTTACGCGCACGAGGCCCGGAACGTAAGGAATTGCTAACGGTCATCTCGACCGATTTAGATGCATTAAACGACAGCTTTCATTTGAACGACGAAAAACATAATGAAAAAGTCGAAAAGCTCGTGCCATGCAATTGTAAAAAATGCCGCGAACAGACTAGGCCGGAATCTTTCGATTTAAAACGACTTTTGCAACGTAAACGCGATAAAAAGCTGAAAGTAGAATGTCCCGCCAGTTACGAAGAAGCAGATGTATTAGAGTTGCTGGATGGCATCCGCTCAGACCGTCTACCTGCGTGGGCAGAGGAAACTAACTCAATTAACAAACCTTTAAAAATATTTATTTCGTATTCGCATGCCCAGAGAGAATATGTCTCCATCTTCAAGGGAGATTTTGAACAATATATTCGTTTACCAGAGTTAAATGTAGAAGTTTTTGCTGATCAAGAAATACCAATCGGCGCTGATTGGGATCATTTTCTGCAAGGCAGGGTTGCCAAATGCGACGTAATGATTCTGTTAGTCAGTCAGGAGTTCATGAATTCGCAATACATACAGGAAAAAGAATTCAGTGTCGCTGTTGGGCGCCTGAAGTCTGATACTCGTAATCAGCTGTTAATTACACCTATTTATTTTGCCCCATGTGAATTTAATTCCGACGAAGAACTAGCAAGATTGCAATTTTTTAAGCCACATGGGGATCAGTTCGATCAGGCACAAAAAGGCGCTAAATTCGCTTATACCGATTTAGTGAAATTCCGCGAAACAGATGGTCAACCAATTCCAAACTCCAACCGGCAGCATTACATGATAGAGCTAATGAAAAAGCTGAAGCCTGAATTACTAAGGCTTAAGGTAAACGTCCAGTAAAATTAGCTAAATTAGCCGAGAGGTTCATTCTATGCCCACCTGCTGGATAATCGCCGGTCCCAACGGCGCGGGCAAAACCACTTTCGCGCTGGAATACCTGCCTTCGGTGGCGGGCTGCCGGCGTTTCGTCAACGCCGATTTGATCGCCGCAGGCCTGTCGCCGCTGGCGCCGGAACAACATTTGGCGGCTGCCAGCCGTTTGTTTCTGCGCGAGATCGAGGATTGCATTGCAGCGCGCCAAGATTTTGCATTTGAAACCACGCTGGCCGGGCGCGGTTATTTGAAACTGATCGACCGCTTGCAAGCGGATGGCTGGCGAGTGGAATTGATCTATTTGGCCTTACCCAGTGCCGAAATGTCGCGTCTGCGGGTGGCGGAACGGGTTACTCACGGCGGCCACAACATCCCCGAAGCGGATATTGCACGACGCTTTCCCCGTAGTCTGTACAATTTGTTGCATCTTTTCGCGGCCAAAACCGATCAAACTCGCTGCTTTATGAACGGCGCCGGCATTCCGGAACTGGTTTTCCAGCAATGCGGCACAAGCCGCGAAATACTAAGCCTCGATTTTTTTGCTTTATTACAGCAGCAGGCCCAGCCATGAACGAACCATCCAAACCCATCCTAAACTCCGACACGCAGGCGATGCTGGATTGTTTGCAACTTGCCGTCAATAAAGCCCTGGAACGCAAGCGGCGTCTCGGTCAATACGTGGTGCAGTGGGACGGCAATGCACCATTTGCCATTGGCGACGATGCACCAGAGCACTTGAAGCAAGTACCGAGCAACGCAACGCCGTCTAGTCGAACCGATGGGTAAAAGACCAGTTTTGGAATGATTCCGTTTTGATAGTCCCTCATTCTAACCGTCACCATTGTGTCCCACCGCCTCGGCATTATCTCCGACACCCACGGCCTGCTGCGACCGGAAGCGCTGGCGGCGCTTCACCGCTGCGAGTGGATTTTGCACGCCGGCTACATCGGCAAGCCCGAGGTATTGCAGCGACTAATCGAGTTGGCGCTCCGAGGCTGGTGCTCGGCTGCCTATCAGGTCGAGTTAGACGCGGCCGGATAAGCCGCGCGAAAAGCGCTGGCCAGGCATAGGCTTGAGCCGGCCCCGCGTCCACCGAGGGCCGGCAACCTTGAATCCATTTAATTGCAGAGCCGTCCCTGTTTCAAATGATGGATGCTTCAGATTTTGGTACGCCCACAGCGCGAAGCTAAACCGATGCCGCCGATCGCCGAAACAAACAGCCAAACGGCGCCGGAGATCGGTACCGCCGAGGCGTAGAGCTGGCTGGCGACCAAACTGTTGCCGTTTTGCAATACCGTCAGCCCGGTAACGCCGCCGTCTTCGAACGCCAGCACCTTGAAGGCATACAAGCCGCTGTTGGTGAATTCGACGTTGGCGGAACCGCCGCTCAGGCTGTGGTCGCCATCGGCATCGATGACGGTGGTGCCGCCGATCTGCAATCTCGCTCCGTCGTCCGACGCCAAGCTGAATTGATAAGTCCCTGGAGTGGCGATGGCTAAATAACCGGTTAACACCAGTCCGTGATCGGACAGATTGCTCACACTATTCGGCGACAGGTTCACCGCATTCCCGCCAAGATATTGCGCCAGTGTCGAATCGTCGCCGATGGTCGTATTGCAAGTGGGGAAGCAAATCGAAGTCGCGGTAAACGTCGCGGTCGGACCACTGCTCTGGCCAATCAACGTTTCGGTAGTCGCCAGATTTCCCGGCCATGAATTAAAAGCATAATAACTGCCGCTCAAACCGCTACCCGAAAAGCTAGGTATCGCGATCGAGCTGGTTAACACCACGTCGGCACGGGCGGAACCGATACCGGCCAATAATCCGAGCACTAAAGAACCAGCAAACAGAGTTTTCATACATTTCTCCTAAGACCAAGAGGACGATACAAACGACTTCCCCACCAAAACCGGTGACCATACCGGGGCGCTTATTTGTAACACAAACAGAACGGTTTTTAGGGGGTGTATGGAATGCGCCGGATTCAGCCCGTCAAAACCGCTCATCGCGAGCAGCCATTCACCGGCAAACATCCGCGGATTTTCCGATGCGGGCTTACGACGTGGGATATTCTCGGGCTGATGCGCAAAATGCCGGTGTACTTTACAAGACACCGGCAGGTTCATTTTCGCGGGTGATTCGGCCTAACTAAGGATTTGCTCTGCGCTTCCCTAGGCTTTGCAGTAAGACGGTATCCAACTGCGGGCCCTCATATACTCCGGCAAATCGTTGTAATCAAAGCTTTCGCCGTGTTTTATCATTTGCTCGACGTCGAATAACAACGCCACTTCCGGAATATCGTTGAAAAACAGTTTGTAAAACGGTTTCACCAAAATTCGGGAAATCCGAATTCCGATCGGACCGATAAAGTTTCGGCGCTGCCCAACGTGGGCGATCTCGTCTATCGTGATTTCGTCGAGTAAAGCCTTTAAACGGTCTCGCACTTCCGGCTCTTCGGCCAGCACGTCGTCGAACAGACGGTGTAAGTGGCAATAGTAAGTCACACCCATCAGTTCGGTAACGAAGGCCGGGGTATCCATTAAATAGCCGGGCAATTTAGGGAACTGGCGATAAAACCATTCCTTGCCGGGGCTCAACGGCGCCCATTCCACGCGGTCCAGGCCGCAGGTCTTGAGCATTTCGTCGAACAAGCGCCAATGGCAAAATTCCTCGGCCAAATGCACCCGGCTGATTTTATCCTCGACACTGTGCGAATCGGCCATCGTCGGCACCACTTCCCAGGCTGCCTTGATGCCGACCCATTCATGCCGGGCAAATTTGTAAATACTCGTCAGCATTAACGTGAGTCTATCCAAGGCGCGGGGATCGTCTTGCATCGTTACGTAGTTCCGGTAAAACGCGTCCGGATCGGACAAGGGTTTGCGCAAGCGCACCGGGTGCTCTTGAAAATACTGCAAGCGTGCGCGTTTTTTAGCTAAATCGCGCTCCGCTTCCAATAACTCCCCACCGTGTTGTTGGGTAAACGTCCAGTAATTGTCAAAGTTATCCAGCCGTTCCTGCCTGGTCGCGGCGGAAAAGACGGAACGGTATTGGCTTGATGAGCCCATGGGATGATTCTCCTGATTGAGGGGGTGGCAATGAGCGGAACATCGCCGGTTTAAAGTCTGTATCGTGAAACTGACCGCTTGACGCGGGTAGCGAACCGAGCCCAACGAAGCATGCGGCGCCATTCGGAACATGCCTTCCGAAGCGCGCACCACCCGCCTGTCTTAAGACATTCTCCAGTCCGTACCCGATCGGATCACTCCGATGGCGGCTGGACATTCGGTTTTGCGGGTCCAACACGTTTTAGGTTCCTTGGGTTTTGCGAAATCGAATTTGGCGTGGCGAGGTCCGCGCGCGTACCGAGAAGTAACGCGCCGCAGGAAGATGGACAGTCGAGTTGGGGACTTCGTTCCGTTTGGTCTACGCCGAGGTTTGTGTGCGGCGCCGGACCGAGGAAATTTCGACTAGGTAGCGGCAGGGCGGCGACAAGGATACACGAAGCGAGCCTCGAGCGGGAAACAAGGCACCGATTCGATGCCAAAGCCCCCGTCGGCGTCGGACGGATTTTCACGCGGCGGGAGGCTAGGCGCCCATCGCGCATTGAAGATCAACACCTAGGCAACGTCTGGCTTAGAGACCGCACGACGGTCTTGCCCAAGCCGTTAGCGTCGGTCGTTGCAACGCGCGCTCGCCGGTCCGCGGCGCTCGGATTGCCCGAACCTCACGGACCGGCGACTACCGGTATCGCCGCTATTCGATCCAGATCAGTTCGACCCGGCGATTCTCGGCCTTGCCGGCTTCGGTCTCGTTGTCGGCGATCGGTTGAGTTTCGCCGTAACCTTGCGCGGATAGTTTGTTGGTCACGCCTTTCATTTTCAAATAGTCGACGACCGAATGAGCCCGACGTTGCGACAGTTTCATGTTGTAGGAATCGCTGCCTTCGCTGCTGGCGTGGCCTTGCACCTGGATGTCGTTTTTCTGCGGAAACGCGATCAAGTCCTTGGCAACGCCGTCCAACAGTTCCTTGGCATTCAAGCTCAGCTCGGCCGAGTCGTATTTGAAATGTTGACCTTTCAATATCAGCCGAACCGCGCAGCCCTTGGCATCGACGATAGCGCCCTTGATGGTGCCGGGACATTTATCCAGGCAATCGTTCACGCCGTCGCCGTCGGAATCCAAGGTGCTGCAATCGGGTTTGGGCGCCACCGCAAACGGCGCCGGCGCGGCGCGCGTGTCGGTCTTCGCCGCGTATTTGGGTTTGTCGCCGAACGGAATCACCACGCCTAAATTGACGGTCATGTCGTGGAATTCGTCGGTGCCGGGTTGCACCTGGGCATTAAAATTGTTGTTGTAGCGATAACGTACGTCGCTGCGTATCAGCAAATGGTCGTTGACCTCGTAACTGGCGCCGACGCCCGCTTCGCCGATGAATCCGATACCGCAGTTGGCGGACGCGCAGGTGTTCATGCCGCCCAAGCCAACGACCGCGTAAGGCGAGAATTTGTCGCGGAACAAATAATATTGCAGGTCGGCGCTGCCGCCGACCAAATCCCAAGGTCCGTTCGACCCGCCAAAGCCTTGATAAAAACCTTTTAACTCGACGTAAAGTGCTGATCGATGATTTTACCGACACCGACCCCACCGCCCCAACCGTCGGCGGCCCGCCGATCGCCGCCGCTATTGATGAAGGTCGCGAACGGCGCGACGTACCAGCGGTTATCTTGATAGGGCTCCACCGCGTGAGCGCTAGGTAGGATCGCGAAACCGACCAAGGGCGCGAACGGCAATAAGTGTTTTTTCAGCATAATCGTTCCTTTGAGTAAAAATGGGGATTCAAAACTCGCCGCGCCGCCCGGCCAAACTGACCGGTGTGGCCTCCGAGCTGCTCTGTGTCCGGTATTGCCACGAGCGGACAGAAGCGTACGGCGCCGTGTTGTAAAAAAGCTGTTAAGTAGCTTATTCGCAACAGAGAGCGGCTGTCGGTGCGGTATCGCACATAGCCAGATAGCGCCGGATTTGCCGAACCATGGGCGGCCGGCGCCCTACGCATTCGATCATTCAATCGCCTTGCAAACTATGTTCGCTAGCACACCGACTATCCGACGCGCCCCGGTTACAGTGACTCCACGGCTTCACTCGTTCTATCCAACCCAGACCCCAGGCGTTGGAATCATCCGGAACCGATTCGAAGCGGCCCGATTCATTTCCTCTTAGGTGCATACCAATGAAAACACTGACTAAATCCGCTTCCGCCCTGCTGGTGGCACTGACACTACTTTTAAGCGCCGGGTGCGCGTCCACCAATAAACACGAAGGAACCGGCGAATACATCGACGACAGCGTGATCACGACCAAGGTTAAAGCGCAGCTGTTCGACGAACCCAACCTCCGTTCGGGTCAAATCAACGTGGAAACCTTCAAGGGCATCGTGCAATTGAGTGGTTTCGTCGGCACGCGGTCCGACATCGACAAAGCCGTATCGATTGCCCGCAGCGTCAAGGGCGTGGAATCGGTCAAGAACGACATGCGCCTTAAATAAACAGGAAAACCATTATGGAAACCATCGATAAAGCATCCAATTACGCCCACGAAGCGGTCGATATGATCGCCAACGCCTCCAACCAAGCGGCCGAAACGCTGGACCAAAAAGGCGAACAGCTGAAAACGGCCGAGCAGCGCATCGTAAAAAACTGCCAGGTTTATATCCGCGACAATCCGGTAACGGCATTGGGCATCGCGGTGGCGGGCGGCTTTTTGCTCAGCCGTCTGTTGAGCAGCCGCTAAACCGCGCTGCCCGGCATGGCCCCGAAAACTTCCGCCAACTCGGGCGGCGACTCCGGCGCTTTTTCGGCGATGCCCGCCGAATCGCCGGCCGACGCCGGCTTGCTGGCTCAGATGGACTCGCTGTGGGCGGAATACCAGGATTTGAGTCACGATCGCTTTCGGCTCGCCGCGCTGGAAACGCGGCGGGCCGGCCAAAGTCTGGTGACGATGTTGATTGCCGCGGTCATGCTGGGCTTGCTGCTCAGCGCGGCTTGGCTGGGTTCGCTGGCAGCCGGCGTGCAATGGCTAATCGAACATGAGTTGCGGGCCAGCAGCGCAATCTGGTTGGCGGTCGCCTGCAATTTAGTGCTGGCGTTGAGCCTGTTCGGCATCATCCGTCGCCGCGCCCGCTTTTTGCAATTCCCTGCCACGCAACGCAGTCTCAAGCCCCTGGCCGACCGCCCTGCCGATCGGGACAAACGCTGATGCGGTTCCGGCCACTATCCAAACCCGCCGGCCCCTCTTTGGATGCGCAAATCAGCCATGCCGAACGGCAACTGGCCGAGCGGCGTCGCTCCATCAAAACGGACGGCGCAGTGCTACTCAGCAGCCTGTACAAACAAATGACCGCGCCCGCCAGCTTGTTGTTGGCCGGCGGCATCGGCTTTGTCGCCGGCGAACTGAGTCACTGCCCGGCGCCACCGAGTTCCGCGCCATCATCCGGCCGGCTCGGTCAACGCGAACCCCACAGCCGAACCACCCTGAGCGCCGCGCTGAGCCTGTTGCTCTCGGCCCATGCCTTGTACAAAGCCTTACCGATCGCCTGGCTGGCAAAGCACCTGCACTCATCCCGAATCCGGACAAGCGCCGCATTGCGCCGAGCTAGGCGTTCGATGCCGCCGACCGCACCCGATAAGCTCGCAAGCTCGGGTAGCGATCCAACCCCGCCCCGTCCCTAGTCGCAATCGATAGCATCCTATCCGCTAGGGTTTCCAACAAACTCCCATCAGAAAATCGTCAAGCCACATAAATTTTTACGTTAGAGCCTCTTGCAAAATTACCATCCGTTCGAAAAAACCGACGTTACCACCCGTCACGAGCGGCAGATCTTTTGAGGTGGTAACCGCAATCTTGACCAACGAATCCAATGCTGTAGCCTGAAAAATTCGTAACCATTCAGAGGGCGTTTGGGGGAGGGTCGTTACCCGTGGCGTTAAGTTAACCGGTTACAGTCAATGTAAGCCGCTGGCTGAACGGAACCGAAATAAGGCGGTGGCTGAGCGGAGCCGAAGCCATTTCGCTTCGACGCCGCTCAGCGAACGGCATAGCTGACATTGAGGTGCTCATCCCCCCGCTCCGTTGGGAGAGGGCGTTTTTACTTCGCGCTGAATAGTTATAAAAATCAAGCGAAAGCCTTATCGACGGCCCCCAAAGGTGCGCCAATGAAAGTAAGGATTCCGGTCAATTACGGTCGCCAGCCTCCCTAACCCGTTCAACGCCGACAGTATGCTCGGGTAATCGAAAACATTCGCAAGCCGGGATAGGGCAAGACCTAGTTTTGGGTCGATCTCGCCGATTTGTTGGATGATGGCTGAGATGCGTTCGATGTTCAGGCTCACCAGCGCCTCTCTCAGATCGTTACACAATTCAGCCGGCAAAACCTTCAGCATCATAGCGGTTAAAGCGACTGGCTCGGGCTGCTCTTCGGCCGCACTCTCGTGGTAAATGAATTTTATGTCCAGTTGCCGCGCCAGACAGTCGTAGATTTCCTCGAAGCGGTAAGGTTTACGCACGAAGTCGTCCATGCCGGCGTTCAGCATTTCCTGCTGCTGTTCCTTGAACGCCGAGGCGGTGACGGCGACAATTTTGACCGTCTGGCCGTCCGGTAACTGGCGAAGTCGCTGCGTTGTTTCGATACCGTCCATTACCGGCATGCGCCTATCCATCCAGATCAAATCGGGTTGCCAAGACTGGAACAGTTCCAGACATTGCGCGCCGTTACCGGCAATTTTGACTTCCAGTCCTAGGCCCGTCATCAGCCGGCTGAGCAATAGCCGATTTTCGTGCTGATCCTCGACGATCATGATCCGATATCGGGGTTGGCCTGGGGCAAGTCCTACCACTTCGCCCGGTTTCCGGGGTTCCGAGCCCAAAATGTCGGTGCCGCTCGCCGTTTCTACCGGTAGATCGACACGGAACAGAGATCCCTTACCCACGCTGCTCTCGACGCTGATACTGCCGCCCATCATCTGCACGAGTTGGCGGGTGATAGCCAAACCCAGGCCGGTACCGTGCTGCGCGTCCGCCTCGCCCAGTTGTACAAAGGGCTCGAACAAACGGCTTCGGTCTTCCGGCGCGATACCGGGACCTGTATCCTCGACCTCGATCAGCAGATGATACCGGGCATTGTTCTTGGCGCCCAGACGCATCGTCACGCCGCCGTGTTCGGTGAATTTCACCGCATTGTTGATCAGATTGATGAGAATTTGCCGTATCCTCGCTTCGTCGCTATGGATATAGCGTGGGAACTCGGACGACTGGTCGAGCAGCAGCTGCAAGGCTTTCTCCCTGGCGCGGATTTGCATCATTTCGACGACGTCCCGCACCATGGCACCGAGGTCGAACGGGGCTATTTCCAGTTGCAGGCGGCCCGATTCGATCTTGGCCATTTCCAGCACGTCGTTGATCAGGTTCAACAGATGTTCGCCGCTACGGTTGATGATTTCCAAGTTTTCGGCTTGCTGGCTGGTGAGTTGCGGGTCGCGGCGCATCATGCTGGAAAAGCCGAGAATGGCGTTCATGGGGGTGCGCAATTCATGGCTCA
The DNA here is from genome assembly GCF_050154735.1 of Methylomonas stagni. Taxonomy (NCBI): domain Bacteria; kingdom Pseudomonadati; phylum Pseudomonadota; class Gammaproteobacteria; order Methylococcales; family Methylococcaceae; genus Methylomonas; species Methylomonas stagni. The sequence continues at coordinate 1,218,158 of NZ_CP189557.1, forward strand.
TATTGGCCAGGAACATACTCTTGGCCTTGTTGGCCGCATCGGCGGCATCGCGCGCCAGCAACAGCTCCGCCGTGCGTTGCCGTACTGTCTCCTCCAGTTGGTCCTTGTATTGTCTCAGTTCGTCTTCCGCTTGTTTGCGTTGGGTAATGTCGGTGAACATCGCAAAAGAACCCTGAAAGCGCTGTTCGTCGTCAAGAATGGGAGCGGCAGAAACAACCGTCCACACCGCCTGCCCGTTTTTACGGCGGAAGCGGCGTTCGTAATGCTCCGCAAGACCTAGTCGCCGGTTCTCCATTTTTATAAAGTGATCCGGCACATCCTTCTCGAACATGAAGTCTGTGATTGGCCGGCCATGCATTTCTTCACAAGTGTAGCCGAGCATATCGGCCATTCTAGGATTGGCGAAGCTGGTTCTGGCGCTCGGCCCCAACACCCATATGCCCTCGTTCGCCGTGTCCACGATCCGACGGTATTGGGCTTCGCTTTGCTGTAACTCTGCGTAGATTTGGGCATTTTCCGCGGCATGAGCCTCCAGTACCGACATCATGCCGTTGAACGCTTGAGCCATGTCGACAATATCCCTCGGCCCGGCCAACGCGGCCCGTACCAACGATTTGCCGGCTTCGGCACGTCTCATGACCGCCGATAGCCGAATCAGCGGTTGCGTCATCCGCTTGGTCAACATGCGGATCAGGGCCAGAAACAGCAGCGCAAAAGAAAAGGATGTCGTCAAATTGGCGACGAAAATGCTGGCGGTCGTCTGCATCAGTGCCGCCTTACTTACCACGACGATTACTTCGCCGAGCAACTCCGGCGCGACGATTTCATTGAAGGGCGAACTGGCAGGTTGAGAATACACCGGCGCGATAAAGCGCCATGAATTTGGGCTTTCGGCGTCGAGAAACACGGCTTGCGCCGGGTCGGCCTTGCCGATATCGGCCGCGGCAGGCGCTTGGAAAAGCTCGCTGGAATCGGTCGTTCCGCGTTTTAACAATACTTGCCGGTTGGCATCGCGGATTTCCAAGCCGACGACACCGGGAAACGCCAAGGTGGTGTTGACGGCTTCCGTCGCGTTATCGCCGGAAGCGTAAACCAGAGCCAGCGCACTTTGACGCGCAAGGCTGGCGGTGATACCCCGCCCCTGATCCAGCAAGTTGCCGCGCACCCGTTGATTGCCGAGCCACGATCCGACAACGGAAGCGAACAACGCCAGCAAAAAAATACCGACAGCAATCGTAACGCCAAGCTGGCGTTGGAATGTGTATTTGTCCAGGAAAGAAGCGAACTGTGGTTTCATGGTCCGGGAAGATTATTCATCGGGAAATGCCACATCGAAATCTTGCTGTCGACTGGTATTGATATCAAGGTGTTTGGCGGTGCGTAGGTTGATGGCCGTCAGCACCTCTCGTAGCAAAATCACGCCGTGCTCTCCGTAGTCGCCGGACGCCAGAAACCTTAACGCCATATCGGCCAGATGGCCGCCCATTTTGCCATTATCGGGATAAAGCGAGAACAACACCCCGCGCCGGACATGGCCGAAATTGCTGGAAAAAACCGCCAGGTTCCGGTTCCAGGACTCCTGCAACACCAAGGGCAGTGCCGAACTTTCCTCGACCGTGGTGGAATCCTGAAGTAGCCACAACGCATCTTGGCGACTGTCGGCGTTGTTGAAAAAGTCCTGATAACCTTGCACCGCGCTATGCAAATCCTGCGCTTCGTACGTCACCAGTTCCAAGCCTAGACTGCGCGCCGACATTTTTGCCTGGCGTATCAGCCAGGCATTTTGCTTTGGGTTATAAACCGCGAACACGCGACGCGTGGCTGGCAACAGTTTTTTGAGCAACTCAAACAACAAGGCCGGGTCCGGCGACAGGCTGTGTAACGGCAAATCGCGGATGCCATTGTCCGGCGCAGTGATGACGCCGCCCATCACCACGCCGATGTCTCGATCCAGGCTGGCGGCGATGCCCATGCCCTGTCGCCCAAGCGCGATGACCACCTTGATATTTTGTTGGCGTAAACCGTTTTTCAGGTCATTGATGTTCACGTCCGGCGCTACGGCATATTTGACAGTCTGGGTTGTGGAATCGATACCGCTAATAATCTGTTCGAACACGGTGCGGTAGGGCTCGGCGATGTCGGGATAAATGATCGCAACGGCTGTTTTCCCCGTCTGAAAGGCGACGGCCGTTGGGATAGGGGTCAGCAGTAAAAGACTCATCAGCGCCGCTATTAAGCCGTTGTGCCGCTGTCGGCTATAGAGGAATCTGGTCATCGGCTTCAAAACGAAAAAGTCGCTTGCAGATAAAACGACCGCCCCGGCATCGGCAAATCGTAGGGAATAGCCGTGCCCGGCGCCAGACTGGGCTCCAGTACTGCGGCATCGAACAGATTGCGGATTGAAGCCGCAACAACCCAGCCCTTTTTACTATTATCGGTGCGTAGCGTCAGGTCGAAGGTGGTGTAATCGCGTATCGGCGGCCGGGTATCGCCGTAGGCACGCTTGCGGTCACCCACCCAGTTGACTTGAACGCTGGCCAACCAGGGCTGCATGAAACGCCAGTCGCTACGCGCATAGACATGGTGATGAGGCATGTAACCGGCGTCCTGATGATGGGTTTCGTCGATCGAGGTTTGAAAGGAATAATTGCCGGTCAGTCTCAGTGAAGACGTGGCATCCCAGGTGGTTTCCAGTTCCAGGCCGCGACCATATTGTTTGCCGGTGTTTTGAAAAGCGAGTCCTGGCGCCGGCGCTGGATTGGCGACGGCAGAAATGATCTGAGCCAAATCGTATTGAAAAAAGCTCAGGTTTACTTCGGTATCGCGGCGTGCCTGCCAACTGATATCGACCTCGTAGGTGTCCATGGTTTCGGGTTGCAGACCGGGATTGCCTCCCCGGACGGATTGATGCCGTACTGCTCGTTGAAAGACGGCGCGCGAAAGGCCCGGCCCCAGAGGAATTTGGCGGTCAGGTCCAGATCGACGTTCCAGACCATCGCCAGTCGCGGATTGACGGTAACGCCGAAATCGGAATAACTGTCGTAGCGCACCCCTGCGGTCAAGGTCCAATCCGGGGCGAAACTCCATTCGTCCTGCAGGTAAAAATAATCGTCGATGCGGGTATGGGGCAAAATATGCGGTTGGATGCTGCCATAGTCGGTAACGGCACCCGTCGGCATGGGTAAGCCGTTAGGCAATAAAAAGAAATTCTTCAAGGTCCGGGTTTTATAAAGGTTCAGGTCGTCGTGGCCCCAGCCTATGCGCAGGTTGTGGTCGGTAAAGCCGGTATAGTTGGCGAAGGCCGAAATCCGGATTTGCCGCTCCCAGCGTCCCGGCGAGCCTATCATGCCGTCCGGATAATTAAACGGGCCGAGTCGGGTCCCGGCAGGGAACATGTGATAGTTGCTGGCATCTTCCTTGTAGTGCAGGAAACTGGCCATGAAGCCCAGCCCCCAGTTTTTGGCGAATTGCGCGTCGTTCCAGGACAAATCGGCGTTGATGCGTTCGCTGGTTTCGGTGCCGATGGGATCGAGCGTCGCCGTCTGACCGACCCCCATGCCGAGATTGTCTCGCAGCTTATAGCCGGAGCGTAAGCGCCATTTGTCGTAAGCCAGATCGAGGTTGGCGTCTACGCTATCGTAGCCGGTGTTGACCGGCCCCGGCGCTTCGGAGACATCAGTGCCGAAAAACTTGTCGCGCGACGTTTGGGAATCCTCGATGATGGTTTTCTTGAAACCGTCGGTGGCGCCGACATTGACGTAGGCCGCGACCTCCACCTCGCCCCATTTGCCGCCGTGTTGCGCCCAGGTGTTCCAGGTATCGAACGAGCCGCCGCGCGCCCCGAGTTGGGTGCCGTCGATGTCCTTGGCGGTCTTGGTGATGATGTTGATGACCCCGGCATAAGCATCGGCGCCATATAGGGCCGAGCCGGGGCCGCGAATCACCTCGATGCGGGCGATGTTGTCCAGCGGCAGCCCCCCCAGGCTTGCCCCTGTCGCCACGAAACAGGGTATTTATCGAAATGCCGTTCTGCAGCATCAAGACCTGAGGATTGGTGGGGTTGCCGACGATGCCGCGAAATTGATACATCGGTGTGTATTCGATGTAGGACCGCTCGACATGCACGCCCGGCACGGTTTCCAGCACCTCGTCCAGATCCTTGGCGCCCATCGCCGCGATGTCTTCGGCGGTGATCACCGTCGCGGTCGAGGGTGCGCGTTGCAACGGCTGCGGACTGCCGGTGGCGATACTGACGGTGTTTTTGTCGCCGTAAACCAGCGCCAAGTCTTCTTCCTCGGCATTCGGCGCGGCCAGCGAGACCGTGATCCAAAGCAATGTCGGCACCGTGGCGGCGAGACTTGCGACCGTATTTTTCATGACGCCTCCTTTTGAGCAATCATTTGTGCCGCAATTGGAAAATAACGATCGTGCCCTCGTTGCCTTTACCCGACCTTTTTGGCCGATCAAATTTGACACATTGCCGGTTTTAAGTAGTTAGCCCTGAACTCTTCCATGCCATGTTTCATTTAGTGTCACGTCTAAAATTGGGTTTAATTATAGTTATGGCTAAAAATTAACTCTGATTTCCCCGCCCCGCCAAGGGCAGGTCGTTGGGGATGGCCGCTCCCGGACTAGGCTCGCGGGCATTCACATCAAACAGATTGCGCACCGAGAAGGCCACTTCGAATTGATCGTGGATATTCTTGCGGCGGAGAGTCAAATCGACCCAGGTGTAATCGTCCATGGCCGGGCGAGTGTCGCCGGCGGCCCGGTCGCGGTCGATGATCCATTTAACCTGGGGGTGAATTGCCAGTCGGGCAAAAATTCCCACTGAGCGCGTAGATAAACCTGATGATGAGGCGCGTAGCCGGCATCTTGATGGGTAGTACTGTCCGTGGACTTTTGGTAGGAATAGTTTCCCGCCAGTTTGAGGGTGTCTAGGGCTTTCCATTCGGCCTCCAGCTAGCCGCCATAGCCGTTTTGGCTGCCGGTATTTTGGGCCGTTATGGTGGTTGAGCCGATGTCCGGCACGAAACGAATAATATCCTTCCACCAATCATGGAAGAAATTGACGCCCAAGCGCAGTTTGTCCAAGGGGCGATAGTCGAACGCCAGCTCGAGACTATCCATGGTTTCCGGTTTCAGGCGCGGATTACCGTTGGCTCCGGGATTGTTGACGTTATAGAGCTCAATGAAGGCCGGTGCGCGGAAGGCACTACCCGTACATCAGCTTAGTGGTCAGATCGTAACGGGTCTCCCAAACCAGGGCCGCTCGTGGATTGACCGTCTCGCCAAAGTCCGAGTAGCGGTCGTAACGCATACCGGCAGTCAACTGCCGGTCTCTAGCGAATGCCCATTCGTCCTGGATCAGGAAAAACGCGTCCGTGCGATCCTTGGTCGGCAGATAAACTAGCGGCGTGTTCGAGACATCCACCAGCGGGGTGCCCGGCAGCAAGGGAATTGGGGTTCCCGTGACCGGATCCAGACCGAAATTTTTCTGCTCCCGTACCTTGTAAATGCTGTCGTAGTTGAAGCCGGCACCCAGACGCAAGGTATGCGCCGAAAAGCCTCGATAAACGGCGGCAAGGTTTGTGCGAGCGTGACGTTCCCAGTTTTCCGGAACGCCTCTGAAACCGTTGGCAAACGTGACGTATTGCACCGGATTGGCGAAATCGATCAGACCGTTGGCACCTATGGGTAAGCGAGCGCCTGGAGGAAAAGCCCCGGTATTATGCTGGTCGCCATCCAAATAACTGAGTTGCGCCATCATCTCCCAATTCTCGGCGAAGTCAGCGTTCTGGTAGGTGAGATCGGCATTCCAACGATCGTTTCCTATCATGGTCACCGGATCTAGGGTCTGTATCACGCCGGCCCCGCTGCCGTAATTGTCGCGATGCTGCAGGCCGCCACGGAAGCGCCAGTGTCCGCGGGAAAGATCCAATCGTGCATCCATATTGTCTCGCGACAGATTGACCGGGCCCGGAGCCAGCGAGGCATGAGTGCCGAACAGCCGATCGAATCCGGTCTGCGCGTCGGCGTCGAGGATGGATTTTTGACCGGCAGTGTTGTGATATTCCACCATGGCCGCCACGTCGAAGCCCGCCCATTCGGCACCGTGCAAGGCCCAACCGTCATAGGTATCGAAACTGCCGACCCGCCCGCCTACCTCCGTGCCGTTGATCTCGTCCTTGGTCTTGGTGATGATGTTGATCACACCGGCGAAAACATCTGCACCATATACGGCCGAGCCCGGTCCGCGTACCACTTCGATGCGGGAAATGGCCTGCACCGGCATGCCGCCCCAACTCAAGTTCCTATCACCCGTGTAGGAGGTGATGGGGACGCCGTTGATCAACATCAGCACCTGCGGGTTGAAGCCGGAATAAACACCGCGAAACGTATAAATCGGGTTGTATCCAAGATAGCTGCGTGCCACGTGCGGTTTCCAACACCTCGTCGATGTCCGTCGCGCCCATGGCCTTGATGTCCGCCGCGGTGACCACGGACGCCACCGCCGGCGCCTTGCCGACCGGCTGCCGAGTACCGGTGGCGCTGCCCATTTCCTCGCCGCCGTAAACCTGCGCCAAGTCTTCTTCCTCGGTAGAAGATGCGGCCAGCGAGACCGTCGCCCAAATCAATAATGGCGCGGCGATCACAAGAGATACGGTCAAACTTTTCATCATGCCCCCTGACGCGCACAAGCGATTGCCGCTACTGAAAAAATGCGCAATCTACCTTGCCCATGCTTCCGATCATTCAGTGCGATCGAGTACTTCGCAATACCCAATAAATGGGTAGTTTCAAACCGCCCCTACTTTATTTCTTTTCGTGTATTTTCCAAAATTCGGTTTACTTAATCATAGTACGGAGCCACTTGAAAATTACCGTCCGTTCGAAAAACTGGCCGTACCATCCGCCGCTGGCGGCTGAAGTAGCCCCGCAGGGGTAAGGTTACTGCGTTATGTCATCGTTGTTCTCGACAATCAGACAAGGCGATCCCGACAACCGACTAGATTGACAACTAAAAATGGCTCAAAGCGATTTTAAGTGACCAACCTCAGCAACTGATTCGCGGTCGGCACGAGTACCTCAAACATCAATTGGCACATGACCGCGCCGGCGAATCGCGCTGATCGCAATGTTGGATAACGTACCGACGCAGCCACTACAAGTGCTTAAACTGGCAACATGACTTTACCGAAATCAATACCCAACCCAATCAAATTCAAGTTCTTAGCACGGATCGCGATCATTGGATTGCATGTTTCCGATTTGCCGGACAGCGGGTTCAACGCTCCCAAGTATTGGTAATCAGCGGCAAGCAAACCGCTGTCGCCCCACCCTTAGTTCCACCACACCTAGCGTTGAAGCGTAGGTTTGCTTGCCCACGCGCACCGGCACCCCTTTTCTTAACGTCCACGATCCAACCGGCGCGTCGCTATTGCCTTGGCTGCCCGTGGCGCGCGCCTGACACAAAGACCGAGCGGGGCTAGCGCTCCGCGAAACGCACGGTCGCAAGAACTCTGTCAAAGCCGGTCTTGCCAGGCAAAACCGGCCGAGGGGTAAGCGCCATTGGATGGCAATTTGTTCACTTAAACCTATCGAGAAATACCTATGAAAAAGATCCCCTATTTAAAGACCTCGCTCGCCGCGTGCCTATTGGCGGTTTCCGGCGCTAGTTCCGCTAGCGTTTGGGCACCGAACGACGGCGACGTCAACTTTATGTCGTTTAGCACGTCATCGTTTCCGTTCCCTTCGCTGACCGATACCTTCGGAATTTTCGAAGACACGGCGATGATCGGCGCGGCCGCGCCCGTCCTCTCCTTTACCGGTGTCGGCGCGGTATCGTTCGTTGCCAGCGGAGCCAATTACCATATCGGCACCGCGACCGCTTCCGGCACCTTGCTGGGCTCCAACAATTTCCAAGTCGGCATGTTGTCCGGTGGCGTTTGGAGCGCCGCATTCGGCAACGCCAATTTGGGTTCGGATGCGGTGATGTTGGCTTTCGCCGACACGGAGGAATTCGATAATTTGCACTTTCTGTACGCGTTCGACATTAGTCCTTCGAAAGCTACGGACGACGGCCCCGCCACCGTACCGCTACCCGCTTCGGTGTGGATGATGACCAGCGCCTTACTGGGCTTGTTGTACACCGGCCGAGCTAAATCGAAGGTTTCCTAAGTTCTAGTTAGGGATAGCCGGCGCGAGCTTGATGCTCGCGCCGGCTTTTTTGGCTGGCTCTTCCGGTGCCGCTGACTCATAAGCTGAGCTGATCGCGCCATTCCATTCCCTAGCCTCCCCCAAGCGTCTATCCTCGCAACTCCCTGGTTTGCGGCTGAAGCCTCTAACCGCGCGCTATAGCCATCGCACTTAAAATTTCGGTTTTTTATCCCCTCGCCCTATCCATCACCCGGCGGGCGACAGGGAGCGGATGTGCCGAAATTTGAAGCGCGAAAGCTATATGTTGGTATACCGGGGTAAGGTCAGCGACTCACGATCCGCCACGCATAAAAAAACGGCGGGGATTAGCCCGCCGTTGTCATCGGCATCGAAAACCGTCCGGCCTTATTTAGCGGAGTTCAAATGCGACACCGCGTCTTCCGAGGATTTTTTCGCCAAGTCGGCATGGCCTTGTTTTGCATGCCCGATCGCCGCATCCAGACTTTTGAGACTGGCTTTCATATGCTCCTCTATGACGATGATATGCACCTTGGCTTCATCGGCATGATCCACGATGCTTTTGACGTCGCCGGCACTGCCGGCGGCGTTGGCATGCTCCAGCGCCAACGCGAAGTGACTATCGGCCGCTTGGACGTTGCAGGTGTAAACGCTCAACAGCATGGCGCCGCCGAGTCCGATCAATGGGTTCGAAACAATCTTCATAAGGGTTTCCTTGTATGGGTTTAGGCATTGCCGCGCGCCGATTCCGGCATCAACATCGGCGATCTCAATAACGGTCGCTTTTTTCGGCTTTTTTTGCGTTGCGCCTGACCGGGATAAACCCGCCCCGGTCTCGGCCGGCAGTCATCTGCATATCGTCTTCGTAATCCTCGGCGATGTCGTGACGGCGATTACCGCGAATCTCGACGACCATGATTTCGTCGGCTTGCGCCGGGTGTTGGTTGGGAACTTTATTCATGTCGAACTCCTGAATGGCCGACCCAAGCCGAATTGGCCAGGGTCAAAGCGGAGAATATTCAGTTTCCACGCTCAGTCATCAAGATAGCGGTTTCTCCCGCGCCGGTCGGTACGGCGCCGCACAGATGGCTCGCGCCACTAAGCTCTGCTAGCGCTATAGGTTGCCCAATACGACCGACACTTGATGCCGTTGCCGGTCGTCCAGCAGCGCAATCCCGTCGGCAATTGATTGCGCAACCCCGTCCAACTCCAGACCGACCACGCCGCGCGAGACGCCGTCCGGATTGTCCACGCGGATGTCGTAAACGCTGTCGCCATGCCGATACTCCATCCGGTAAGCAGGCCAGCCTTTCGGAATACAGGGCACGAACAGCAGCCGGTCGCCGCGCCTTTGCAAACCCAGCACGGTCTCCAATCCGGCCCGATAGAACCAGCCGGCCGCGCCGGTGTACCAGGTCCAACCGCCGCGCCGGGCATGCGGGGCTTCGGAATAAATGTCCGCCGCCAGCACATAGGGCTCAACCTTATAGGCATACACGCCGGTGCGGCTGGCGGTGCGCTTGATCGGGTTAAGCATGCGCAGCAATTCGCCGGCTTGATCGCCGTCGCCGAGCAGCGCATAGGCAATCACCGACCAAATCGCCGCGTGGGTATATTGCCCGCCGTTCTCGCGGATGCCGGGCGGATAGCTTTTGATATAACCGGGATCGCGTTCGGTCTTGTCGAACGGCGGCGTGAACAACAGCACCAGGTCGTCGCCGTAACGCACCAAATACTCGCGCACCGAAGCCATCGCCCGCCGCGCCCGTTCCGGCTCGGCGGCGCCGGAGATGACGGCCCAGCTCTGGGCAATGGCATCGATGCGACATTCGGCGTTGGTCGCCGAACCCAGCGGCGAACCGTCGTCGAAATACGCGCGCCGGTACCAGGCGCCGTCCCAAGCTTCCGCTTCCAGCGCGACTTGCAGCCGCTCGGCGTGCTCGCGCCAGCGGCCTGCCCGTTCGGATTCACCGCGCGCCTCGGCAATCTCGGCGAAGACGGACAGCGTCGCAATCAGGAACCAGGCCAGCCAGACGCTCTCGCCCTGGCCCCGATTGCCGACCCGATTCATGCCGTCGTTCCAGTCGCCGCTGCCGATCAACGGCAAGCCGTGCGCGCCGGTCGTCAAACTCAAGTCCAACGCTCGGGCGCAATGCTCGAACAAACTGGCCGAACGCTGACTTTGGCCCGGTTGAAAATACGCATCGTCCTGGTCGGCCGCCAACAGCGGTCCATCCAGAAACGGGATCAATTCGTCCAGCACCGGCGTATCGCCACTGACCTGCAAATAATGCCGCACCGCAAACGGCAACCAGACCCGGTCGTCGGAAAACCGGGTACGCACGCCGCGACCGGTGGGCGGATGCCACCAATGCTGCACGTCGCCCGGCTCGAACTGGCGGCCGGCGGCGCGCAACAGATGTTCCCGCGTCAAATCCGGCCGGCTCACCGCCAAGGCCATGCCGTCCTGTAATTGATCGCGGAAACCGAAGGCGCCGCCCACCTGATAAAACGCCGCCCTCGCCCACATCCGGCAACTCAGGGTCTGATACAGCAACCAGCCGTTTAACAGAATGTCCAGCTCGCGGTCCGGCGTTTCGACTTGGACCTGGTGCGTAACGCCTTGCCAAGCTTGCTTCACCACGGCGAAGCGACTTGCCATGTCGAAAGCCCGATGGCGGCGGATCAACTCGACGGCATGGGTTTTGTCGCGACCCTGTCCCAGCAAAAACACGATCTCGATGCGTTGCTTAGGCGCCATTTCCAGCGTCGTTTGCAAGGCCGCGCACGGGTCCAAGCCGGCGCCGACCCGGTTCTTGAGCGGTTTGCGACTCGACAAGCCGGCCGGCGCGTCCAAACTGCCGTTACGGCCGAGGAATTCGCCGCGATTCGCGGTCCAAGCCGTCTGCCGGCCGGCCATATCGGCAAACGCGACGCGTTGACCGAATTCGGGATCCCAGGGGTTATAGGCCAGCAAAGCGCCGGTATCCGAGTCCAGTTCGGTGACGATATGCGGTGCCGTCACGCTGCGCGAGGCACCCAGCACCCATTCCAGATAGGCCGTCACGGTCAGGCGACGGTGGCGGCCGGACTGGTTGGTCAGAATCAACGACGACAGCTTGATTGGATCGTCTGGATCGACGAATTGCAGCAGTTCGGCACGGATGCCGTGCGAGACGTGCTCGAACCGGCTGTAACCCTGGCCGTGCCTGATCAGATAGCCGGCATTCTCGACCCGAATCGGCAACACGGTCGGGGTCCATAATTCCTGCGTTTCGTCGTCGCGCAAATAAAACACTTCGCCGGGCGCATCACCGACCGGATCGTTGGACCAGGGCGTCAGTTGGTTTTCCCGGCTATTGCCGGCCCAGGTGCAACCGCTACCCAGCTCCGAAACGGTAAAACCGAACCCCGGATTGGCGATCACGTTAATCCAAGGCGCCGGCGTCCATTGGCCTTTATCCAGCACGATCACATATTCGCTGCCGTCTTCGGCGAAGCCGCCGAGGCCGTTGAAGAACTCCAGGTCCGGCACCGTCATGGCCGGCGCGACTTCCGCCGCCCGCGCGGCCCGAGGGACGATGAACGGCAAGGCCGGCCGCGGATGGCGCAGCAACTGTTCGGCCAAGGTGCCGCGATGGCCGACCAACACCGCCCGAGCCGCCGTTTGCAACAAGCGCCGCTCTTCCAACGCCAGCACGCTGGCTTGCAATGCGAAAATCGCACCCTGTTGACCCTGATCGGCGGCGGCGCGGGCCTGATTCTCCCGCACCAGACTTTCCAGCAAGGCCTGCAAGTCCTCGACGTAGGACACTTCCTTCTCGTTCAAGATCAGCAAATCCACGGCCAATCCCTTGATGCGCCAATATTCGTGCGCGCGCAACAATTGCTCGACGATGCCGCGCTCTTCCGGTTCGCCGACCCGCAACAACACGATGGGCCGGTCGCCGGAAATCCCGTGTCGCCAAAGTCCGCCGACGTTCAGCGTATTGGTCTGCGACAACTTACCGGCCGGTCGCAGCGACGGATCGGCGTAAATCAAGCGGTTAGCCAGCATTTGAAACAATTGCGCTTCATCGGGCTTGGTGCGCAAATGGTGCAATTGCACGTGCGCGTGCGTCCAGGCCAAGGCCGAGACCCGCTCCCAAGCCACCGGATTGTGGTATTTGTCGGCCAAATCCGCCGCCGCTTGGCGCGAGGCCGCCACCAGCGTGGTAAAGGTCAGATGCTCGGTCGCGCCGGCCGCCACTTTCACACGGGTACGCAGACTGAATATCGGGTCCAATACGCAGCCCACCGTATTGCTCAACGGCCTGCCGTCCATCACCGCCAGCGGCGCGCGCGCCGTTTGGCCCCGGCCGATAAAACGGGCCCGGTCGGTTTCGTATTGCAGCCCGTCGCCGCTTTGCCGATCGGCCAGTACGTGCGCGGCCCAAACCGGCGCATCGTCCGGCGCGCGCGGACGCCGATGCGCCAGTAAGGCACGGGTCTGCGGCCAGTATTCGGTTTGCACGAACAGATTGGAAAAGGCCGGATGGGCAATATCCGCGGCCGGGGTGGTCAACACGATTTCCGCATACGAGGTGACCTCGATTTCGCGCGAGTATGCGCTGTTGTTGGTCAAGCTCAACCGGCGAATTTCGGCATCGTCTTCCGGCGACACCACGATTTCCAGCGTGGCGACGATCAAACCGTCGGTGCGGGTAATCCGCGCCCTGTCCTCGACAAACACCACCTCGTAATGGTCCGGGCAGGCCGCCGTCGGCTGATAGCCGGCCGACCAGACTTTGCCGGTTTCTACATCGCGCAAATACAGATAACTACCCCAGGCGTCGCGGGTGGGATCTTCCCGCCAACGGGTTACGGCCTGGTTGCGCCACAGGCTGTAGCCGGAGCCGGCGGCGGTGATCATCACCGCGTAACGGCCGTTGGACAGGAGTTGAGTGGACGGTACCGCCGACATCGGCGAACACAAGCGCCGCACCGGCGGCTGTACGGTTTCCTTAACATCGGACAGCTCTTGCAACAGCGGCGGCACGCTGGTGTCGGCGCCGTGCGGAATGCGTTCCTGTAGCAGCAAATGCGCGGACTGGATCAACGCCGCGCGGTGGAAGCGGTGGCGCATCGTCCCGTCGTGCACCACATTAGCGAAGGCCACCAGCGACATGCCTTGATGATGCGCCATATAGCAACGTACCAGAGCCACCCGCTGGCCTTCCGCCAGCCGAATCGGTGTGTAGTCCAAGGCTTCGTAGAAACCGTAGCGCCCCACGCCGCCTTCTTGCTCCAGACGCGCGAAGTTTTCCGCGGCGGCGTGCGGCAAATACATCGCCGCCAGGGCGGTCGCGTAGGGCGCGATCACCAGCTCCTCGCCCAAGCCGCGCTTCATGCCCAAGCCGGGCACGCCGAACGCCGAGTATTGATAGGTCAAATACATGTCTCGGCCGTTAAACGCCGATTCGGACACGCCCCAGGGGACGCCGCGCTCCCGGCCATAGGCGATCTGCCGCTTCACGACCAGCCGGCAGGTCTGATCCAGCAGGCTGTAGCGCGGGGTAAAGGTCACCAGCGACGGCATCAAATATTCGAACATCGAGCCGGACCAGGACAGCAACACCGTACCGTGGGCGACCCGCGTCACCCGCCGGCCCAGATGAAACCAATGACTGCTCGGCACGTCGCGTTTGGCGATCGCGATAATGCTCGCCAAGCGGGCCTCCGAGGCCAATAGATCGTAGTAACTGGAATCGATGACACCTTGGGCGACGCGGTAGCCGATCGCGAACATGTGGCGACTGGTATCGTACAAGAATCGAAAGTCCATCTCGCGGAACCAGCTTTCCAACTGCTCGGCGAGCAGATCGAGGCGTTGGCTCAAGGTATCGGCCTGTTCGCCGGCCCGGCACAGCAACACCCGCATTGCGGTAATCTCGGAGCTCGCCGGCTCCGATTCGGCGCACGCCTGACGATTCGCCCACAGCGCGTAGCGCTCCGGCAGATGGCACAGCGGCGTGTCCAGATCGAATCGATGGCTTGGCGGGTCGGATGCGGGGTGGTAGCGCGCCGGAAAATGAATCCACGGCATCAAAGTCGCCACGTCACGCGCATGCGAGCGGATGTCGTCTCGCAGCAAACCGGCCCACAACAGCACTTCGTTGCCCTGGCTATCGCCGCGCTCAACGGCATGGGCGTTGGCCAGATCGTGCAAGGCGCCGACGCAATCGGTCAGGCGCCGCCACAATCGACCCCATTCCTCGGCATCGGCGGGGCGCGCGTCGAGCAATTCGCCCAGATCGGCGACTTTATGACGCAACTCCGCCAAGCTCACCGTCAGCGTGCGCCGATCGTCGCTGAGTTTGACTAACGCGTCGTTCAATAAAGCGTGGGTATCGGCCAAGCCGATCAAGGCGTTGGACAAATCCAACGGCCGATTCGCCATTTCCCGGCAGGCCTGAGCCAGCGTCAACAAGTGGCCGGCCAGATTGCCGCTATCCACGGTGGACACGTAGCGCGGCTCCAGCGTCTGTAAATCGCGGGTGTCGTACCAGTTGTAGAAATGGCCGTGCAGGCGCGGCAATCCGGCCAGCGTCGCAACCGTGGCCTCCAACCGTTCGATGGCATCGGTCAAACCCAGCCAGCCAAAATCCCGCGCCGCCACGATCGACAACAAATACAAACCGAAATTGGTCGGCGAACTGCGATGGGCGATCACCGGCCAAGGGTCTTCCTGAAAATTGTCCGGCGGCAAAAAGTGTTCCTCGGCGGTCACGAAGGTGGTGAAAAACCGCCAGATGCGCCGGCCGTGGCAACGCAATCGGGCACTGTCGGCCGGCAACAGCACTTCCGCGCTATCGATCTTGGGCGGCAAACTCAAGGCCCGCGCCACCACCGGCGCCAACCACCACAACAATAAAAACGGCGTGGCCGCGACGATTGCGTCCGGATTGAACACCACCACCAGCGCGCCGGCGCCAAACACCACCGACGAGGAATGACTCAACGGCCTAATCAGATTTTTCAAGGCGTGCCCGGCGCCGGCCTTGGCCTGCAAGGCCGTCACCCACTTCAACAGTTTGCGGCGGGTAATGAATAGCCTGACCAGCGTGGTCGAGATGGCGTCGGCCATCAGCCAAGCTTGCTGAGCCAATAAGGTCAGCGCCACTAGGCTGTTGCACAATGCCCACGCGACGTTTTCGCCGGTGCCGCGCAGATGAGTGGCGATCGAGATGCCGCGCCGGGGCGCGCTAAAACCGGCGGTTACCGCCAACACCGCCGGAAAGGCCAGCGCGATCAGTACGAAGGCGGTCAAGGCCAGCAGCGGCGCGTTCGGCAAACTCCAGCCGAGCACTAGCGCCGAGAACGCCGCCGGTGCAGACAGCGAACGCCGGAGATTGTCCAACATTTTCCAGCGACCGATCATCGGCATGCCCTTGCCCAGCGCGCCGAAGATCCAGGGCAACAGCTGCCAATCGCCGCGCACCCAGCGATGTTCGCGCGAAGCCGCCACCTCGGTATGCGACGGAAATTCCTCGAAAAATTCGATATCGCTGACCAAACCGCAACGCACGTAGACGCTCTCGAACAAATCGTGGCTGAGCTGAGTATTGTCGGGCACCCGCCCGGCCAATGCCGCCGCAAAACTGTCCACGTGGTAAAGACCCTTGCCGCTGTAGGTACCCAGGCCGAACAGATCCTGATACAGCTCGGAGACCGAGCTGGCATAGGCATCGGTACCGGAAGCGCCGGCAAAGATCTGATGAAACATCGAGCGCTCCTGACGTTGCGGCAGGGTCGGCGTGACGCGCGGTTGCAGAATGCCGTAGCCGTCGACGACGGTTTGACGGCGCGCATCGAATACCGGCCGATTCAACGGGTGCGCCGCGACGCCCACCAGTTGCGCGACCACGCCCATCGGCAGCTTGGTATCGGCATCCAGGGTAATGACGTAACACACGCCCGGCGGCGCGCTGGCCGGCACGCCGGCTATCGGCAGAAACGAAGTGTCGGTCGCGCCGCGCAGCAGGCGATTGAATTCCTGAAGCTTGCCGCGCTTGCGTTCCCAACCCATCCACTTGCCTTCGCTGGGATTCCAGAGCCGCTTGCGGTGAAACACATAAAACCGTTGCCGAGCGTATTTCAGATTCAACGCGGCGATGGC
Source organism: Methylomonas stagni (assembly GCF_050154735.1). NCBI lineage: Bacteria > Pseudomonadati > Pseudomonadota > Gammaproteobacteria > Methylococcales > Methylococcaceae > Methylomonas > Methylomonas stagni. The sequence goes on from NZ_CP189557.1 coordinate 1,234,494, forward strand.
CTCGACCGCCACCGCCAGCAGTGCCGCGTCGTCCGGCTGACTTTCCTGTTCGGCATCCGCCCAGTCCGACAACAGCGCAAAGCGTACCGCGCCGTCCGGATTGGCAAGATAGCGAATTTCCATTTGCTCGATTTGCTGCAGCACCCCGGCGGCGTTGACGAACAACGTCGGCACCACCACGAAGGTACTTAAGGCCTCGGGCACGCCGTCCTTGAGTTCCAGGCGCGGCAGGTGATTGGGCGGCAAGCCGGCCACGATAAAATGATTCATCCAGCCGATGGCGATGTCCGAAGCCGGAAACGCGAACGCCAACGCCAACGCGCATAACTGCCAGCCGGGCAAGCCGGCACTCGCCGATGCGCTCAACGGCAACAGCAACAGCAGCAAGGTCAATACCGCCAAACTGACCACATAGGCGGTACCGGCGTGGCTGACGTAACAGCGTAACAGGCGTTGTTTCAGGCCCGGCCGATAACCGACCTTGGTTTCGAACCGGTAACGGCCGGCACCGATTAAGTAATAACCCGGTTCGGTTTGACGTTCGTCGTCACTATCCTGGGCAACTGCAATTTGCACTTCGGCGATCGCCAGTCTGGCAATCTCGACTTCCGAGGCCGGCGAGCGCTTGGCCAAGTCCTCTATCGCATGGCGATAGCGGTCGCGGGTCAGAAAGTCCATCGCCAGATAGCCTGCGTGTCCGCGCAAACAAGCATCCACCAGACTAACGTCTTCGACGAATTGCGGCCATTCGAACGCGGAAATCGCCCGCATGCTGGTAATGATGTTGCGCACCGTCAGATTGTCGGCGATTTGCGCGGCATGCTCTTGATGCACGATGTCGTCCAGACTCAGTCCCTGTTCGGCGAGCCAGTCGGTCAGAAACGCCAGGGACAGCACCACCGCCGGATGCGGGTCGTGCGAGCGCTGCAGGATTTGGACCGCGTACGCTTGCCGCAACGGCTCGGACGGCAGCACGCCGACCGGAATCGCCAGCTCCGGGCTGTCGCTACGCGCGACGATTTGTTCGACTTCATCGACAAACTGGTCGGCCAAGCGCCGGCCGTTTTGCGAACGCATGATGTTCACGGCCAGTCGGCGCAGATTCTCGACCAGCAACACCCGCAACGTGATCGGAATGGCCCACAATTCGCCCAGCGTCAGCGGCTCGACGCTTTGGTAAGCATTCACGAACAGAGACAGTAATTCCGGCGAAAACCGGCTGTCTGTGTGGGCCACCAAGGCCCAGGCTATACCGTATACCCGCGGATAGCCGGCCAACACGCCTTCGGCCAGTTTGGGCAATTCCCGCGAATAGCTTTCCGGCAAATCGACGTGAATGTCGCTGATCTGCTCTTCGATGACGTGAAAATTGTCCAGCAACCATTCCGCCGCCGGCGTGATGGCATGCTGTTGCTTGACCGCGCGCGCCACGGCTTTATAGGCCTCCAACAATACCAAGGCATTCTCGCGAACGCGCGGAATCAGCTTGCGGCCTTTCTTTAAATGCGTGACTTTTTGGGCGCGCGCCAGACTGACCGCATGCTGTTCCAGCCGTTCCGTGTTGAACAATTCAAAACGAATCGGCGCTTCCTCGCCGCCGGGATGTTCGCTTCTGACATGCCGCCGCTGTTCTCGCCGTTTGGCCATGAATAATCGCTCCGAGTGGAATGGGGTGGTCGCGCGGCCGGGCCGGCGAGGTCGATAGGGTTCCCGCCAGACGATTGAGACGAAGAACGGCTTGGGCCGGACGCCGACCAGCCCAAGGTTTACCAAAAGTCGGCAGGCTAAATCCTGCCGAGCACCACCAAAATCAGGATGATGACTAATATCAAGCCTAAGCCGCCACTGGGTCCGTATCCCCACGACCGGCTATGCGGCCAGACCGGAATAACGCCCAACAACATCAGGATTAACAGGACAAGCAGAATGGTGCTCAGTGACATGATGGTTCTCCAATTGAGGCGAGGCTGTGATAGGAATAACGCGGCAAAACCTTTCGCGGAAACCAAGCGGCGTTAACCGTTACCCAGCGGATTTCCCAGGGCGCTAAGTCGCTCGGTAAATCCTCGCCAAAACCGGCGCGACCGACGATCTAGCCTTGCCAACCGGAAACGCTTTGCCCATTCAACGGTGTATCAGCCCCAATACGCCGACGACAATCAAATACACCGCCACGAAATAATTCAGAAACCGGGGCACCATCAAAATCAATAGGCCAATCACCAGCGCCAATACAGGTTCAATTGCCGGATGCATTGCTTATCTCCGCGTAAAGTCGAGCTTGTAGCTTAGCGCTTGGCCCCGGCGGGAGTCTGTACGCTGTCGCACATACGTGCGGCGTTTTCAGCGGCCGACGCCGGGCAGCCACGGTTCGCGGGGTCGCCGCCAATTTGCCGCCGCTATTTCAGTTTGGCGGCGACATCGGCCAAACTGCTTCTTAAATCATCCCACACCCGGTCGGCCGTCAGTTTCATCGCATCCCAACCCTCATGACCGGACGCCTCCAGTTCGGTCATTTTTGCTTCGGCGGCCAGTTGCTTGGCGCGCAGCGCATTGAGTTCCTCGATGTAATTCAGTTTTACCAGTGCTGCGGCTTTCTCGGTTTTTTCGGATAACTGATCGATATCCGCGCTCCACTCTCTGAGCTGAGTCGCCAATATTTCGATGTATTCGTTTTTGGTTTTCATGGATGTCTCGCTGATGATGGGAGTTTGAACGACAATTCGACGGCTGCGATATCGAATGGCCCTTGGCCCGTTCGCCGTTCGATTTAGGGGTTCGACCACGTAAACGACAACGGCGAACGGTGTTTGGCGTCGACCGTGACCGGTTTGCGAATCGCTTGGCCGGCATGCTCGGCACTGACCTGATAGCGACCCGGCTTCAGTTTGGCGAACAGCATCGGGCCTTCGGAAACGGTATCCAGCACGATTGCGCCGTTGCCGTCGCTGATCCTGACCGTGACATCGCTCAAATACTCGCCGCTGCCTTGCGTTGAAAACAGCAGGCCGAGGTTGTAGTCGGTGCGGACCTTTTTCAAGGCCGCTCGCTCGTCCTCGCCGATACCGCCGCTGATAAAGCTGACCTGACCTTGACTGCGTTCCTCGATCAACTCGGCGTGGGCGGGTACGGCGTACAGCAAGCACGCTAACATTAAGGCCGGATAAGGTCTGTTCATGATCGTGACTCCGAGTAGTGGCGCGTTAAGGATTGGAACACGGTTCGGCCACCGAAGCCGACCGGGTGCCGGCCGGTCTTCGCTTGAGGCAATTTGACGGCCATTTCGACCGGTCAGCGGCTGGCTAGATTGCCATTTTCGTCCGACAAAATGATTTCCACCCGGCGATTCAATTGCCGGTTGGCAGCCGTGTCGTTGTCCGCCACCGGATATTCTTCGCCGTAACCTCGGGTCATGATTCGATCGCTGTTCACGCCGCCGTCAACTAACGCGGTGCGCACTGCGTAGGCGCGCCGGTCGGAAAGTTCTTCGTTAAATTCGGCGCTGCCCTTGCTGTCTGTGTAACCCTCGATCAAGACCTTGTAGCCGGAATACCGTTTCAGAAAGTCGGCTAGTTTATCGACGTTGCGCAGTCCGCCGCTCTGCAAGCGTGCCTTGTTACTGCGAAACAGCACGTCGCCCAGCGTGATCACCAAACCGCGCGCAGTTTTCTTGGCGTTCAATTGGTTGATCAAGATGTCCTGTTGAGCCAGCAGCGCCTGATCGCGCTCGCTGTTGGCGCCGGCCACCGCCAATTCGGTGTTTTGTCTATCCACGGTTTGCTGACTGAGCGCCGCTTGGCGCTTGGCGGCATCGGCTTCGGCGGTTCTGGCATCCAAGCGCACTTGGTTACGTTTGCCTTCGGCGTTACTGACCGCGGTTTCGGCGACTTTGCGGATCGCGGTGGCTTGGGCGATGGCCACCTGTTGCGTCGCGACATAGGCAAAGTGATTGACGGCTTCATCCTCGTCGTCTTCGGCGTAGGCCCGGTCGGCTTTTTTCAAGCTGTCGTCGGCCTGCTTCATTTCCAGTTCGGCCAGCGTACCGACTTGGGTATTGACGCGGGCGTTGTTGTAAGCGTTATGAGCATCGGTCAATGCCAGGTTGGGCACCGTGCCGCAGCCGGACAGGATCGCGGCGGTTAACAACGTCAGTGGAAACATTCGGTAGGTTTGCATCATTCTCTCCATTGGGATTACTGGGCTTTACGGTCGATTTCTTCGCGCAGCACGCGATTGCTTTCCTGCAATTCGCTCGCGGCTTTTTGAGCCTTGGCGGCGCGGGCGGTGGCGGCGGCCAATTGGGCATCGACCTGGGCCTGTTCGGCGAGTTGGCGGGCCTGTAAATATTCCTGCTGCGTCATCGCCCGCTCGGCGGCGTCCATTTTCAACACGGCCGATCTTAGCGAGATCGGCGCGTATTCATTGCCGCCGGCACTAGTGGCGCTATTGAGCGCCGCCTTGGACACGGCCAATTGTTCGGTCGGCGGCGCCACGCTGGCGCATCCGGCAATCAAGGTTGCCATTGCCATGGCGAGGCTCGCAAGCGCGACGGCGGTTCCGGGGTTTTTTATGGGTGTCATGACTTTTGTCCGGTGAATGAAATATCGAATGGCATCGCTGCCCGGCTTTCCCGGCGCTACCGTTGCTTCGAACTCCGCGTCGGCGTGGGAGATTTTTACGCTCGGTACTAACGCGGATGGTAGGATGGTGATGGGAGCGATTCGGGAAAGCGTCGGACTTGATTAAACGCCTTTGTGCGATTCAACACAGTTCGCTAACGTACATAAGCCCAATCGCGTACATGGCGCGAAGCGCCGATGCGAATAGCGGGAGTCGGTAAGGCATGGACCAAGTTTGGGATGGAGTCGAGCGGCGGCAGTCGCTCAGAGCCAGGGCCGAAGCCCTGGTGGTGAGTTTGTCGCCGGAGAAAGCCGATTCCAAACCGGCCGACGTGCTGATGCACGAACTGCTGGTGCATAAAATCGAGCTCGAGATGCAGAACGACGAGTGGCAGCGCACCTATCGGGCGCAGGCGGAATTGCAAGATCATTATCAGGCGTTGTTCGAGTTTGCCCCAAGCGCCTATGTGGTGATCGACGCCAATGATCAAATCGGCGACATCAATCTGACCGGCGTCGATCTGTTCGGAGCGGTGGAGAGCCGGTTGACCGGCTTGCGTTTCTCGAAGTTGGTCGCCGACGATCAACGCGACGACTGGTACCGGCATTTTCGCTATCTGATGGATTCTCCGAAGGCGAAACGACTGGCCTTCGATATTTCGATGATCCGATCCGACGGCACGCCCTTCGTGGCCCATCTCGATTGTCTGCGCCACGATCGTCCGGACACGCCGCCCAAGCTGTTTGTTTTATTGGCCGAAGTCGGGCCCGGCTGAACGGCTAAAGATCTTTTAGCAAGCGGTTGCATGGGGACGCCGTCATGGCTTTCTCGAACTCATCGACGGCTTCGACGATCGCCGGCTCCAAACGGCAATCCGGCCATTGGTTTTGCCCGCATCGTTCGAGTGCAGTCAGTGCCGCGCCTATCGTTAAGGCATTGATATCCATGGCCGGCAAGTAAGTCCGGGCGCCGTCGTCGCGGCTTTTCAGTTCGACAATCAGCCGGCCGGCGACCAGCCTGGATAACAGGTCTTCGGCGATTTCGACCGGAATTGCCAAGCTTTCGGCAATTTGAGCGGCGCTTAACGGCGTATTCAAGGACGCTAAATTCTTGACGATCAGGCGCAGGACGTGCAGCGCGATCAGCTTGTTCAGCTGAATACTAAAACCAGCGGGCTGGACCCAATTTCGATCGCTCCGGCGATGCTGAATATAAAATCCCAACTCGCACCCGTATAACACAATCATCCAGCCGCCTTGCAGCCACACCACGAATAACGGCAAGGCGGCAAAACTGCCGTAAATGGCGTTATAGCTCGATACGCCGATTTGCAAACTCAAATAGACCCATTGCGATAAGGAATACACGGCGCCGGTCACCATGCCGGCGATGATACCGGCGCGATAGCTGATGTTAGTGTTCGGCATGACGATAAACAGTACCGCGAACAAGCCGCTCATCAGCACGATCGGCGAGAAACTTAACGCGCCGACGATCAGCCAAGTGCCGAACGCCGGCAACGCCAATTCGGCCATCAGCCAGCTTATCCGGATTTTGACGAATACGATCAAACTGCTGGCGGTGATCAAGACCACCGGCGCCAACAACATCCACGCTAAATAATCGGCGAATCTGCGAGCCGGGGTTCGGCCCTTCGCGATTTTCCAGATGGCGTTAAACGCTTCCTCGATATTGCCGATCAAGCCAATCACGGTCCAAAACAGTAGGGCTATTCCTATCCCGGCCACTAATTCGCCCTGCGTGCTTTCCAGAAGTTTTCCCGCGAAATCGATCAATTGCGCGGCCAACGCATCCGAGTTCAAACCGCGCCCCAGCAGATGCCGCACGGTCGCGCCGTCGAAGCCGAAGCCCTTGGCAATGCCGAATACCACCGCAATCATCGGAACGATCGAAAATAGCGTATACAGGGTTAACGCGGCGGCTCTCAACGAGCCAAGATCGTCGGCAAAGCCCCGCCAGGCCAACATCAGTAGTTTTGCGCCGTCCAGGAACGCGGCCCACGCGGGTGACGGCTTTTTCGGCGCCAACCGCCAAAACCACGCCCGAATAGCGTTAAATATCCAAGCGCTCATGCGCGAGGCTGTCGGCTGCCGCAACCGCGAGTTGGGATTCGGCTGGTCCGGAACGGAATCGCTGGCAATCGCCCACTATTCCGCGTCGCCGAGATGGAGACTTTCGATCAACAGCCGTTCGTCGCGCGTCAACAATTGCTTCGAGTAATTCCGCGACGAACGGACGTTCCCCGTTATCCGTCCCAACCGCCGATCGGATACCCGCCGTTCTTCGCAACGCCGGGTTTCGGTGCGTCTATCTTGCCTGGGCCAAGCCAGATAGGCGTTTTCGATGTTTTCGATCCAAGCCGCAGAACCATACGGGTCGGCAATTATCCGTCGGTCGGCAAGACGCCGATCCGCTAACAACCGACGCGGTTCACTGCGAAATTCACGGTCGTTCATTTTCGTATCCACTCCAATAACGGCGACAGCAAGTCGCTGGCGCGGTCGATAACAAGGCTTGACGTATTGGGGTTCAGCATGCGATCGGATGGCCTCCGCGTCTGTACGGCACTGCACACAATCGGGTTCAACAAGGCGGAGGCGGGCCGGCGGAATCGCTTTTCGACCTCAGCGGGCGCGGGCCAAACCGTTTTGACGGTTTCGGTAGCGCGCCAAGGCCCACAATGGGAAGTACGTATCGTAGCCGTGGTATTTCAGGTAGAAGAACTTGGGAAAGCCCGGCGCGTTAAAACAGTCGTCTTGCCATCCGCCGTCCGCTTGTTGAGTGTTCAGCAAATAGCCGACGCCGGCCGCGACTTCCGGCGCGCCGGTTTCGTCGGCGGCCAGCAAGGCCAGTACCGCCAGAGCGGTATGAAACGCGGTGCTGGTATCGAATTCGCCGCGGCTGTTCGGAGCATGATAGCTGATATTGCTTTCGCCCCAGCCACCGTCGGCGCGCTGCTTGGATTTCAGCCAAGCCACCGCTCGGCGCACGCTAGCGTCGTTGGCGGAGACGCCCGCTTCCGCGAAACCGAGCAATACCGACCAGGTCCCGTACAAATAATTGGTACCCCAGCGCCCGAACCAGGAACCATCGGCCTCCTGCTCGGCGCGCAAGTAGGCGACGCATCGCGCGATCGTGGCGTTATACTCCGGGTGCGCGCCATCGAGCCGACCCAGCAGCATGATGCAACGCGCGCTGACGTCGGCGCTCGGCGGATCGAGCAGCGCGCCGTGGTCGGCAAACGGAATTTGATTTAAAAAATAATGGTCGTTGTCGGCATCGAACGCGCCGTAACCGCCGTTGCGCGACTGCATGCCGGCTATCCAGTCCGCCGCCCGCCGAATCGGCTCGGCGAACGCCGGCGCCTCGGCTTGGCTCATCGCATAAGCGACGACGGCGGTATCGTCGACATCCGGATAATAACTATTGCCGAACTGAAAGGCCCAACCGCCGCCGGCCAGGCCGGGGCGCTGGGTTTGCCAATCGCCCGGCTGATCGCGCAATTGTTTGCCGGCCAGCCAGCGCAAGGCAGTATCGGTGGCGCGCCGGCTCGACTGCTCGTGGTCATGCCTATCGACTTCCTGCAAGGCCAACACGGCCAGACCGGTATCCCAGACCGGCGATACGCAGGGCTGGCAATACGCCTTATCCGCCTTGACGACCAGCAAGCCGTCGATCGCCGCCCTGGCGATGCGCCGTTCGGCGTTATCGGCCGGGATACCCAGGTAATCCATCGCTTCGTAGGCGTTGACCATCGCGGTAAATATCGCACCCAAGCCGTCGTATCCATTCAAGCGGGCCGTAAACCAAGCGGTGGCTTGGGCGGTTGCCTTGCGGCGGACAAATCCGGGAATCAGCGGCTCCAGTAAGCGACCACAGCGGTCCAGCAGCAAAATCGCTTTGCCCAGCGGCGTTTTAACCTGCGAAAAATAGTCTCTTTCCAAGTTGGGCGGGGTCGAGAACAATTCGGCGACGTCGATTCCGCGCGGATTGCGGGCCTTGACCCGGTAGCTGCACAGTATCGACAGCGGCACCATCACGGTCCGCGACCAATACGCCACTTTGTCGAGATGAAACGGAAACCATTTTGGCAGCAACATGATTTCCACCGGAATAAACGGTATCGCGCGCCACGGAACTTGCTGGAACATCGCCAGCATGATGCGGGTAAACACATTGGACTTGGCCGCGCCGCCGTGACGCAGCACCCAATGCCGCGCGCGGCGCATGTGCGGCGCATCGGCCGCGTCGCCGGCCAGTTTTAACGCGTAATAGACTTTAACGGTGCAACTCAGGTCGCCGGCGCCGCCCTTGAACAGCGGATAGCTGCCGTCCGGGCCGGCCTGTGCGCGCAAAAACCGGGCAATCTTAGCTTCCAGCCCTTGGTCGATTTCGGCCATGAAATGCATCATCAGAATGTATTCCGCGGGTATGGTGCAATCGGCTTCCAGCTCGAACACCCAATAGCCGGCCGGATTTTGCAGGGCCAATAGACGGCGTTTGGCGTTGGCGATCGCCCGATCCAAGCCCGCCGACTCGCCGTCGGAGCAGCCATCGCGAAGTTCCGCATCGGGCGTTGTCACGTTTTCTGTCAGCATGATTTCGGTCTCTGCATACTCGGGTTTGGTGAGGCTGGCGTTTGCGAGGTTCGGGTCGATTGACGACCCTCAAAAAAACCGCCGCAACTAAAATACGTTGCCGCGGCTCGAGGCACTTTGAGTATTACGCCCCGCGCGCCGCCATTCGCTGGCCCCGGAACTTCCGCCATTCCGCGCCAAATCCGGAAAGGGTCCGGAGTGCGTGGAGCGACGAACATTCTTGAATCCGGCCGATCGCGATCGCCGCCGGCGAAACCGCCAAACCGTTTTCGCCCGCATCGGGAAAATGCAGTTTACGGTTCGGCCCGAACGCAGTCTGTACGCTAGCGCACTTAGCGCGGCGCGCGGGTTTGCCGCGCTTAACAGAACTCCGCTGGCTCGCTCTGTTCTTTAACGCACGTAGGGAAAGTCGATTTTCCTGTACGATGGGCGCTTACACCAACCGAATGACAGGAATCCGTTAATTTATCCGCCCATTAAACAGGCCGCCGATGACCGTTCTTAACTATCCGCAACAGAACCATTTGCTGAACGCGCTGCCGCCGGAGGAATACGAACGGCTGTTGCCGCATCTGGAACTCGTCGATACGCCGCTCGGCCAAGTGATTTACGAGTCCGGCGGCGAGTTGCGTTATGTCTACTTCCCTACCAACTGCATCATTTCCTTGCTGTACGTGATGGAGAACGGCGCCTCGGCGGAAATCGCGGTGGTCGGCAACGACGGCATGGTCGGCGTGGCGATGTTCATGGGCGGCGGCAGCATGCCGAATCGGGCGGTCGTGCAAAGCGCCGGGCACGCCTACCGCTTGCGCGGAAACTTGTTGATGCGGGAATTCAATCGCTACGATGCGATGTTGCACCTGCTGCTGCGCTACACCCAAGCCTTGATTACCCAAATGGCGCAAACCGCGGTCTGCAACCGCCATCATTCGGTGGACCAACAGCTGTGCCGCTGGTTGTTGTTGAGTCTGGACCGATTGCCGTCCAACGAATTGACGATGACTCAGGAACTGATCGCCAATATGCTGGGCGTGCGCCGCGAAGGCGTCACCGAGGCGGCCGGAAAATTGCAGCAAGCCGGCTTGATTCACTATAGCCGGGGCCGGATTACCGTGTTGGACAGGCCCGGCCTGGAAGAGCGGGTTTGCGAATGCTACCGGGTGGTGAAAGCCGAGTCCGACAGACTGCTCCCGAGGCACCAACAGACCGCGGATTGCCGGCTGGCTTAAGCGTGGATCGGTCTAAGCCCGGCTAAGCCCGCCGCCGGACCGACATTCACGAGGGGCCGAAAAAGCCGGGGTTAGCCGGCTTTGCTTCCTGATTGCATTCAGCGGCATGCCGACGCTCGGCAGCCCTGTCGGCGGGATTATTTTTCCAACTGCATTTCCACGATACCCTGTTCCAATTCGCTGATACCTTCCGACAAGTTACCGGCCTTTCCGGCTTTGATCGCGGCTTTCAGTTTGGCGTTGGCCCGTTGCAGCCGAATCGAGCTGCCTTGCTCGTTTTGTTGCTTCAAGGCTTCCCAGGCGACCGTGGCGCTCTCGACGAAGGCCTGTTGATTGCCGGTCTTGCCCACCTCGATCGCGCTGTTGGATAGCGCAATCAATTTGGTGAAACTTTCGTTCATCGGACTGCCGGCGGCGACAGCCTGCAGCGAAGCGAGCGTTAGCAGCAACGCGATTAAATTGTGTGTGATTTTCATAAATTTGCCTGTGTCGTTGTGTTTGTTATTGGCGCCACCGGCGAATCGGTCAGGCATGAGAACCTTCGCGAAATCCGTCCTGGCGCTCTGAAACCGCGAAGATCAAACTTGTCACCGGATGTCTGCGTTCGGTCGCTGGGCTTCACCTCAGCTGCGACCAGAATACGGCGGCTCCGTGCCGAAGTCTGTACGCTAAAGCACATAGGCGGCTGCTCGCGACGCAAACCGCGCATCGGCCGGTCCGTACGCTAACATACAGACAACCCTCGGCCTTAAGGCTATTCTGGCCGCCAACCTGTCGGCCCGTCGCCCAATATCGCCGACTCCCACCGTTACCTGTCCTCGCGGTCCCGAACCCAAAATCGGGCGTCCTCAAATCACCCCCGGAGCACGCTTTGTCCACGATACTCGCGGTTACCGCTCCCAACCGGCTGTTGGATTCCCTACCCGTGACCGATCGCAATCTGGTACTACGCCACTGCGAACCGGTCCATTTGGCCTTTGCCGAAGTGCTGTATCTGGCCGGCGCGCGCATACCGCATGTATATTTTCCGACCGGCGGTTTTGTTTCGCTGGTTACGCCGATGGGCGACGGTAGCGGTTTGGAAGTCGGCTTGATCGGCTACGAAGGCATGTTGGGGATTACGCTGATGTTGGATGTCGATATCGCGCCATTTCAAGCGCTGGTGCAAGGGGCGGGTTCCGCGTTGCGCATGCCGGCCACGGCGTTTTTGGCGGAGTTGGCGCGCAGTCATTCCTTGCAAATAGCCACGAAACGCTATTTGTACGTCTCGATGAGCCAGTTGGCGCAAACCGCGGCTTGCAACCGGTTTCACCAAGTGGAGGCCCGTCTGGCCCGCTGGTTGTTGATGACCCACGACCGCGCCCATACCGACACTTTTCACGTCACTCACATCTTTCTGGCTTATATTTTGGGCGTGCGCCGGGTCGGCATCACCAAGGCCGCGCTGTCCCTGCAAGAACAGGCCTTGATTCGCTATCGGCGCGGCGACATCACGATTTTGGATAGAAGCGGCCTGGAGGCCGCCGCTTGCGACTGCTATCGCATCGAGACCGAAACCTACCGGCGCATCTTGGGGGTGCTTGAAGCCCGGCTTGACCAACGCCCTCACCCAATCGGCCAATCGGCGTCGGCCAAACCGAATCCGAGAATCTTAGCTGAGTTCTTTCAGCGGCTTATCGGCCGTCAAATTGCTCCAACCGATCACGATTCGATAGATCAGCAGCAGCAAGGTCGGAATCAAGACCACCAAACTCAATTGAATATCGATCATCAATACCAGACCGGACAGCGCAAAGCCGGCCAGGGTGACCCATACGGTTTTAATCTGCCAATTGAAATGCGATTCCAACCAGGTTCCCTTGACGTTGTTCCGATAGAAAAAGTTGATGGCCACGCCGGCCAGCAACGGAAAGCCGGCGAGTGCGAACGTCAACACCTGGCAGAGGTAGACGGTGGCGGTGATTTTTTTGAGCGCGGCAAAGTCCTCGGAGGGATGGTCGTGCGTGATGGTGGTGTTCATGGTGGCTTACCTCGTCGTTAAAAACCCTTCTATCGTTCCGTAAGGCTGACATCGCCCGGCGAAACCCTGTTCGGCAACGCCGAACTCGCACTCTGAAATCTAGCCTTTAAATCCTCGGTTGTCGGTGCGCTAGCGCACGCCGATTCGGGCCAGCGCCGGTCCGGCTTGGTACGCTAGCCCACAGACCGAATACACCCGACTGGTTAGCCTTGCCTGTGCTCGCGGCGCGGCGTTACGCGACAACACCAACGCGTTTCATCCTAAAAAGGGCAGTTGGCGTGTATTGCGGGCCGTTCGTGCTGAGCAACGTCGAAGCATGGACGGCTCGCAATACACTCACCAAACGGGTGAATGAAAAATCCCGCGCGCCCTTCGACAAGCTCAGGACGAACGGGATTTTTCATCGCCAAACTGCTCTTTTTAGGTTCATGCGTCTGAAACGCCATACTCTGCGCACGGGATCCAACCGTGGATAGCGACAACACCTCGTTAGGTATCGAAATTCAACGCTTGGTTTCGCATCACCACTCTGTCCGTCATACTGACCGGCGCGGCGCTGATCCGCGAGCGCGAGCACGGCACGATCGAACATCTATTGGTTACGATTAGTTCGATGGTTTGAAGCCGCGATAGGCGGTAGCGACCGGCTAAGCGCCAACACGCAAGCGCGGCGTCCACGCAAATATTTGAGAGTGATTTATGAAAAAAACCAATACCGTAACCACAGCCGCGGCCGAGCAAGCCGCTTGGTGGCTGACGCCCAGCCCTTCGGACGCCAAGCCCTTGGGCTTATCCGCCGTCGAAGCCGGCGCCAAGCTGGCCGAAGTCGGCCCCAACCTGTTCCGGGATCGCCAGCGCCAAGCCCTGCTACTGCAGTTTCTATCGCGCTTCAAGAATCCGCTGGTGATTCTGCTGCTGGTTGCCAGCGCGATTTCGGCGTTCACCGGCGAGATCACCAATTTCGTGATTATCAGCGTCATGGTGCTGTTCAGCGTGACCCTGGATTTTGTCCAGGAACACCGAGCCGGCAAGGCGGCGGAAAGCCTGCGCCATTCGGTTTCGGTCAAGGCCCGGGTGATGCGCGACGGCAAACCTATGGACGTACCGGTGACCGACGTAGTGCCGGGCGATGTCGCCCTGCTCTGCGCTGGCGACATGGTGCCGGCGGACGGCTTGCTAATCGAAGCCTGCGATCTGTTCGTCAAGCAGGCACTATTGACCGGGGAAGCCTACCCGATCGAAAAACGTCCGGGCGATTTGCCGGCCGACGCCACAGACTTGCAGGACGCCGACAACGCCGTGTTCATGGGGACCACCGTCATCAGCGGTAGCGCCAAGATGCGCGTCGTCAAAACCGGCACCGCCACCGCGATCGGCGCGATTGCCGACAGCCTGACCCGGCAACCCCCGCCGACCGCCTTCGAGGTGGGCACCCACCGTTTCGGTTTGCTGATCATGCGCTTGACGGTACTGCTGGTGCTATTCGTGTTGTTGGTCAACGCATTTTTGGGCAAACCCTGGTTGGAATCCTTTCTGTTTGCGGTGGCGCTGGCGGTGGGCTTGACGCCGGAACTGCTGCCGATGGTGGTGTCGGTGACGCTGTCGCGCGGCGCGATGCATATGGCGGCAAAACGAGTGATCGTCAAACGTCTGTCGGCCATTCAGAATCTGGGCTCGATGGACGTGCTGTGCACCGACAAGACCGGCACCTTGACCGAAGCCAAGATCCGACTGGAACAGCATGTCGACCCGCAAGGCCAGCCCAGTGAGCGAGTGCTGGAGCTGGCTTATCTGAACAGCTTCTTCGAAACCGGCTTGAAAAGCCCGCTCGACGAGGCGATTTTGGCTCATCAAAACATCAATATCAGTGCCTGGCAAAAGATCGACGAAGTGCCGTTCGATTTCGAGCGGCGGCGGGTGTCGGTGTTGCTGGATAAAGGCAACGGCCGCTTGCTAGTCGTGAAAGGCGCCTCCGAGGAAATCATCACCCTTTGCACCCATTACGAACAACAAGGTAGCGACGCGCAACTGCCGCTCGATCCGGCCAGTCGAGCCCGCATCCACGAACAGCATAATGCACTGGAGCGAGAAGGCTTCAGGGTGTTGGGCATCGCCTGGCGCGAAGTGCCGCAAAATCATCCGCACGCGGTGGTCAGCGACGAAAGCGAGCTAATTTTCGCCGGCTTTGCCGGCTTTCTCGACCCGCCCAAACAAAGCGCCGGCGCGGCATTGGCGGCATTGAAGGACAGCGGCGTAACGGTAAAGATCGTCACCGGCGACAGCGATTTGGTAACCCAACACGTCTGCGCCCAATTAAATATTCCGGTGCTCGGCGTGTTGACCGGCAAGGACATCGCCGAAATGGACGACCACGCCTTGCGCATCCGCGTCGAAAAAGCCAATCTGTTTTGCCGGGTGAATCCATCTCAAAAAGACCGGGTAATTCGGGCGTTGAAAGCGCGCGGCCATGTGGTCGGCTATCTGGGCGACGGCATCAACGACGCGCCGTCGCTGCATTCGGCGGATGTCGGCCTGTCGGTGGATTCGGCGGTGGATGTGGCCAAGGAAGCAGCCGATATGATTCTGCTGGATCAGGATTTGCAGGTGCTGCACGACGGCGTACTCGAAGGCCGGCGCACCTTCGGCAATATTTTGAAATACATCATGATGGGCACCAGTTCCAACTTCGGCAATATGTTCAGCATGGCCGGCGCCGCGCTATTCCTACCTTTCCTGCCGATGTTGCCGACCCAGATTCTGCTCAACAACATACTGTACGACGTGTCCGAAGTACCGATTCCGCTGGATCAGGTCGATTCCGAAGAACTGCGCCAACCTCGGGTTCTGGACATGAACTTTATCCGCAATTTCATGTTGGTGATCGGTCCGATTAGCTCGGCATTCGATTTTTTGACCTTTTACATCCTGTTAACGGTATTAAAAGCCGACGAGGCCTTATTCCAAACCGGTTGGTTCGTCGAATCTCTGTGTACCCAAGTCCTGGTGATCTTCATCATCCGCACCCGAGGCAATCCTTTCAAAAGCCGGGCGCATCCGGTGTTGGTTGCCACCTCGCTGTCGATTGCGCTGATCGGCGCCGTCCTGCCGTTTACGCCGATAGGCCATTATTTCGGCTTCGTGCCGCCGCCGGCCCAGTTTTATTTCATTCTGGCGGCGCTGGCAGCGGCGTATTTATTGGTCGTCGAGCTAGCCAAACGAGGTTTTTATCGCTGGCATGCCAATTACGGCAAATCGCGCCGGGCCAGTCGCCGCTGATCTGCGGAACTTGGCAGTCCGCTAAATGGCGGCGCATTGCCAAGCCCAGTTGTTTGGCGCCTACCACCTCGAACGGCAAATGTGTTCGACAGCGTACCGACAGCGCCCGCCGCATTGAATAAAGTCGTTGCCGAGTTTGGCAAGCCTGACGAAACGTCCGGCCAAACTGGAACGCACCGATCAATTTTCAAAGCCGGAGTATCTTATGAAAACAGTCCTATCCATGGTAGCCCTATCGTTTCTGAGCGCGCTAGCGCTAAGCCCTGTCCACGCGGACGAGGTTAAAGACAAACAAAAAGACCTCATCGAAAAACAACAAGAACTGACCAAAAAACAAGAAGAAGTCCATGAAAAACAGGTCGAACTCAATCAAGCCAACCAGGAAGTCTCGATCGAGCGCGGACGGGAGGCCAATAAGTCGATGCAGCAAATTAGCCGGGCCAGCAAGATTACCGGCGCCAAGGTAAAAAACACCACCGGCGACAGTCTCGGCGACATCAAGGACTTGGTGATCGACCCGCAAAACGGTCAAGTGGTATATGCGGTGGTTTCCTTCGGCGGCCTGATGGGCATGGGCGACAAGCTGTTTGCCATCCCCTGGCGAGCGCTACGTTGGACCAGCCCCAGGGATTATTACATCCTGGACCTGGATAAGGAGACCTTAAAAACGGCACCCGGTTTCGATAAAAGACATTGGCCGGAAAGTTCCGAGAAATGGGAAGAGCAACGCGAGGCGCTCAGTCAGTTTTATCGCGTGGTACCGTAACGGCCATCGGCGGATTCGCCGATACCCTCCATGCATCGGCCCCCCGACATCTATGTGCGTTGACGTACCGACCGTGCCGGGCGTTGCGAGTATGGTCTGCCGTGAGTGCTGAAAAACATCGGTACTCGTTCCCATACGACTAAAACACCATTGGAAATCATCATGAACAAAGATCAAGTAACAGGCCGTGTCGAAGAAGCCAAAGGCAAAGTGAAAGAAGTCGCCGGCAAACTAATCAACGACGACGAAATGGAGCTGGAAGGCAATGTCCAGAAAAATATCGGGAAGGTCCAGTCGGTAATCGGCGATGTGAAGAACGACATCGAGAAAGCCGCAGACGACTGATAGCACTCGCGGTCGCGATGACGTCACCAAGCGAAACTCGACTCTCGAGGGCACCATCATGAAATCACCAAAAATCAAGGGCCACCAATTATGGATAGGCGTACTCGCCACGGTTTGCTCATTGGGCGCCTTCTCCGCCGGCCATGAAGACGACGCGCCGATGAACAAGGATCAGGTAGAAGGCCGGATCGAAGAAACCAAGGGTAAGGTCAAGGAAGTCACCGGCAAGATCATCGACGACAAAGGGATGGAAGTGGAAGGCAATGTCCAGAAAAACCTCGGCAAAGCCCAAAAAGGCTACGGCGATCTTAAGCAGGACATACAAAAAGGCAAGTAAGTGACGGCGGCTAGTGGGTTCGAGTTTCGTCCCCGTCCCCTCGGCGATGGCATCGACCGGCTAGCTGCTCTCCGACATCCAGCTGGTTCGAGCTTGCATTTACGCAAGGCCGAAGCGGTCGGCCTCGGAGCCTCATTGTGGTTTCCGTCACGCTGGCGAACCCCATGCATCGACCATCCAATGCCGAACACGCCACGCAATCCTGTATAGAAGCCTGCGACCTTTGTTACCGGATTTGCCTGCAAGCCGCGATGAAATCGAGGATACGAAGGACGCGGGGACCCAGGAGTCGCTATTTTTGCAAAAGATTTTTCGGCAATCCCTTGCCCGAAAAATCGGCAAAAATGACACGTTCCCTTACGCCTCCTGCAGCCCCGAATCGTCCGCGTTGCCTCGTTTCGTCCCAACAAGGGGGCGAAACATGGGTTCTCGCATGACTTAACGCCGTGTCGCGAGGCCTTGCAGATTTTCTCCGCCTCTCTGCGAAAACCCGCCTGGCGCTACGCCTATCGGAGACTAAAAATTGTCACTTCGCTAAGGCTCCGTTTCCAAGATTTTCAGCGAAGGTGATGACCCCGTCTTTTACCGGCAGGGCCGGCGGTTCGAGCTGTAGTTTGTACTTCAACTCAGCGGCGGCATATCCGGCGATATAAGCGTCGTCGGCGTTCGTGGCGTTGGCGAATGGCGCGGTCAGCAGCCAACAGCCCGTGAATGTAACCAATCTACGCGTCAACATCATGGCTTACCGAGTTCGCCGGCAGTCACCGCCAGTTGGCTTTGCACCGATTTGACGTGTTCCTGGCTATTGGCCAAGCCGATCGCTCTACCGACCATCTTCTCGTTATCCAAAACGCCGCTCAAGGTCACGCCGCCGTTGACGGTCGTCACTTCGATGCGCGCGTCTTTCAGTAATTCGTCGCTCATCAGCGCGGCCTTGATCTTCGCGGTGATGGCCGAGTCGTCCAGATAGACGCCGCCGGCTTTAGCGCTGTCCACTACCGCCTCCTTGGCGGAGTCGATGCGTTTTTCAGAATTGCTGATGGCTTGATCGATTTGCTTGCTGGCTTTATCCAGCGCATCCTCGGACGATTGCGCGGATTTCTCGATGTAGGCGCCGGCTTTGTCCGCGCCTTGTTCCATCTGTTGACCGACGTTTTCCACCGCCTTATCGATTTTTTGCCCAGTCTTTTCCGCCTGCCCTTCCGGCTGGCATGCGCTGAGTCCGGCAACGGCGGATAAACAAACCGTGGTTAATAAACGATTGAACCAGGGCCGATTGGAGTATTTGAATAGAATGTTCATATGGGTTCCTGAAAAGAAGCCGAGTGACGGGCGACCTGGAAAGCCTATTGAGCTCTTGGGCGCGTGATGGACACTTCGCATCCGGTCGACACATCGAGGGATGGAAACAGCTTCGGATTCTAGGCAGGCAAGAGGGCGAGGTCTGTTCGTTGACGAACATAGAGGCTAAACAACGCTAGTTGCACCAGCGCATGGCCTGGCGAAGACCGGACTGGCTTAACGGGAAACACCCCGGTGAACGCCGAATCCTGGCGAGCTTGGAAAGGCGAAATCGGTGCTTGGGAACGCCGGAATGACCATTCCAACGCCCCAAGCCCGGAGAGAAAACCAAACAACGCAAACGCCGGCCGGAACAGCCGGAGTCGCGGGTGCCAACCCTAAAAATTACGCTTGGCGCATTGCAGCTTTTTCAGGACGGCGGCCAAGCGGTCGATTTCATCGTAGGTGTTGTAAAACGCCAGCGACGGCCGCACCGTGGCTTCCAAGCCAAAGCGACGCAGGATGGGCTGCGCGCAATGATGGCCGGAGCGGACCGCGATGCCGGCGTCGTTCAGTGCCTTACCGACCTCCTGGGTGGAGTGCCCGGCCATCACGAAGGATAGCACGCTGGTTTTGTCGGGCGCGGTGCCGATCAAACGCACGCCGGGAATCCCGCGCAATATGTGCATGCCGTATTCCAGCAACTCGTGTTCGTAGCGGGCGACGTTTTCGATGCCGATCCGACTCAGATACTCCAACGCCGCCCCCAAGCCCACCGCATCGGCGATATTGCCGGTGCCGGCTTCGAATTTGGCAGGCGCCGGTTGATACACGGTTTTCTCGAACGTAACGTCTTCGATCATGTTACCGCCGCCTTGCCAAGGCTGGGTGATTGCCAGCAGTTCCGGCTTGCCGTACAACACGCCGATACCGGTCGGGCCGAAAATCTTGTGTCCGGAAAACACCAACCAATCGCAATCCAGGCTTTGCACATCCACCCGCAAATGCGACACCGATTGCGCGCCGTCCAACAACACCTTGGCGCCGGCCTGGTGAGCCAGGGCTATCATCTCCGCCGCCGGCGTCACGGTACCCAAGGCATTGGACACCTGGGTAAACGATACCAGCTTGGTTTTGGCATTCAGCAGTTTTTGGTACTCGGCCAGAATCACCTGACCGTCGTCGTCGACCGGAATCACCCGCAAGAGCGCCCCGGTTTCCCGGCACAACTGCTGCCAAGGCACGATGTTGGCGTGATGCTCCAGCCAACTGATGACGATTTCGTCGCCTTCGCCGATAAATTGCCGACCCCAACTTTGCGCGACCAAATTGATCGCCTCGGTAGCACCGCGCACGAACACGATATCGTCAGCCGACGACGCGTTAATGAACCCCGCCACGGTAGCGCGCGCGCCTTCGTAGGCGTCGGTGGCGCGCGCCGCCAGTTCGTGGGCGGCCCGGTGAATATTGGAGTTTTCATGGCGATAAAACTCGGATATCCGATCGATGACGCACTGCGGTTTTTGGGTGGTCGCGGCGTTGTCCAACCAGGCCAACGGATAGCCGTTGACCCGCTCCTCCAGAATTGGAAAGTCGCGGCGCACCGCGTTCACGTCGAACGGCGGATGAGCCGAACCCAGGCCGGGAATTTGCGCGGCGCGGGCTAGGCCGGACAGTTCATTGAGAAAATAAAACGGCGCGCCGCTGGAGCCGGCACCTGGCCCGACTGGCGGCCGACTACTGGTGTCCACCAAGCGTTGCAACTCCGACAAGCCCGGCAAGCCGGCGCCGGGTCCGGTCAGACCGGCGACGGCACTGCTATCGATACCCGGCCGATTCGCGAAACCGTTAGGCACCGCGTGATACGGCACCGAGCTCGCCGCCGAGGCCGGTACGTTGTCGATGGCTTGGCCATCGCTAGTCGGCATATCGCTGTAGTACAGGTTGGCCAAGCGGCTCAATTCGGCGGTATCGGGTAAGCCGGCCGGCACCGGACCGCCGTTCAACGCTTGTCGCGCGAGCCCGGCCAGATCCGGATTAGGCGTAGTCATAGTAATTGTCCACTTCGACGTTTTCGAGTACGCCGATCGCGTCGTCGGTCAGTATCGCCAGCGAGCAATACAACGAGACCAAATAGGAAGCGATGGCTTTGTGGTTGATGCCCATGAAACGCACCGACAGTCCCATGCTAAGTTCGTCGGTCAGGTTCGGTTGATACAAACCGACCACGCCTTGCCGGCTTTCTCCGGTGCGCAGCAGTAGTATGTTGGTTTTGCCGTTGACGATTTTCAGCTTGTCGGTCGGGATCAAAGGCAATCCGCGCCAAGTGATGAATTGCGAACCAAACAAGGACAAGGTCGGCGGTGGCGTGCCGCGGCGGGTGGCTTCGCGGCCGAAGGCGGCAATCGCCCGCGGATGGGCCAGAAAAAATGCCGGCTCCTTCCAGACCCGCGCGATCAGTTCGTCCAAATCATCCGGCGTCGGCGAACCTTTGCGGGTCTTGACTTTTTGCGACTCGACGACGTTGTTCAACAGACCGTATTCGGTATTGTTGATTAACTCGCTCTCCTGACGCTCCTTGACGGTTTCGATGGTCAGCCGCAATTGCTCGTGAATTTGGTTGTGCGGGCTGCTGTATAAGTCGGCGACGCGGGTATGTACGTCCAGCACGGTGTTGACCGCATTCAGACGGTATTCGCGGCCCCATTCTTCGTAATCGACGAAGGTTTGCGGCAGCACCTTCTCGTCCAGACTCGAGCAATCGACGGCGATACTGGTCTCGCTTTTGACTTTGTTGACCCGGTAAATACCCGCTTCGACCGGGATCCAAGGCAGCAGATGAACCAGCCAACGCGGCGTGATCGTGCCCATCATCGGCACGGTTTTAGTCGCATTGGATAAAGTGCGCGCGGCGACGTCGCCTAACGCGGTATGGGCTTGATGAATGTCCGACATAGGTTTTCCTTACTGTTCTGGTTGATGGCTTGGAGAACGCCTATCGCTTGGACCGGGTTTCCGATAGGCATAAAAAAGCCAATGGCTCTGACGAGCGCATTGGCTTCCGGCGGTCCGGTCAGCGATTGACTTAAGTTCAAGATACCGATAGCAGACTAAACCTGTCAATACTGGCAGGTCCATGGCGAAACTTACTTATGTCTATTCGCGATATGAATATCTAAAAATATCGTATACCTCGATTCCAGCGGCAATTCGGCAACAAAAAATCTCATCTAAGCCATTGTTACTAATCACTTATTTTTTAGCCGCGCCTACTCCGCGTTCTACGACATCGGGCTGTATGATATTTTTCGAAGAAAGTTTGGTTGGCGTATCGGCCGTTCTGACAACTCCCCGACCTAGACCGGGACAAGGTCAAAATATTTCACTGAAATTTCAAGGCATTGCACGTATTCATTCAAATCCCGGCGCCGGATTCGTACATTTCGCTGCGTACTTGCGCCTGACTGACCTGACTACCGGGCGGAACGCTGTGCGTTAGCCAGACGTTGCCGCCTATCGTCGAACCCTGGCCTATCGTGATTCGACCCAAAATGGTCGCGCCGGCGTAAATCACCACATCGTCCTCGACGATAGGATGGCGGGCGTTACCCTTGACCAACAGGCCGTTTTCGTCCTTGGCAAAGCGCTTGGCCCCCAACGTGACGGCCTGATACAAGCGCACGCGCCGACCGATAATCGCGGTTTCGCCAATCACGACGCCGGTACCGTGATCGATAAAAAAACTGTCGGCGATTCGCGCGCCGGGATGAATATCGATGCCGGTGGCCGAATGCGCGATTTCACTGACGATTCGCGCCACCAGCGGTAAGCCCAAGCCGTATAACAGGTGGGCCACCCGATGATGTATCACGGCGGTGATGCCGGGATAACAGGCCAGCACTTCGTCGGGACAACGGGCCGCCGGATCGCCTTCGTAGGCGGCGCGGATGTCGCTGTCGATCAACAGTCGGACGCCGGGCAGTTTGGCGGCAAACTCTCGGGTCAGTTCGCTTGCCCGCCACCAGACGTCGATGGTTTCGCCGTTTTGCTCGGCGACGAATTGCAGTTCCAGCGCAATCTGCCGGCTTAAATCCCGTAGCAGGCTATCCAGGGTCTGACCGACGAAATAATCGATGCCTTCGTCGGTCAGGTCCGGGCGACCGAGACGATTGGGGAACAAGACCGCCCCCAATTGCTCGACGATTTGCGCCAACACCTTGCGGGCCGGCAATTTGGGCGGATGTTCGCGGCGATGGCGTTCCTCGAGCGAATGCAAACGTATTGCCCGCAGTTCCGCGACCAGATCATCTATTCCCCAAAAGGGAGAGGCAATCGCCAACGCCGCTTCGTTCATAGCGCCGAGCCTTGGGCGTCGAACAAACCTTCGAACAGCGCCGAACTCAGATAGCGCTCGCCGGAATCCGGCAATACCACGACAATGGTCTTGCCGACGTTTTCCGGCTGTTTAGCGAGTCTGACCGCCGCCGCCACCGCCGCCCCGCAGGAAATGCCGGCCAGAATGCCCTCCTCCCTGGCCAAGCGGCGCGCGTAGTCGATGGCTTCGTCATTGCTGACCAGTTCGATCTGATCCACCAACGATAAGTCCAGAACGTCCGGCACGAAACCGGCGCCTATACCCTGGATTTTGTGCGGTGCCGGTTGCAACTCTTGTCCGGCGCGGAATTGAGTCAGAATGGGACTGGCTTCCGGCTCGACGGCCACGGTATGAATGGGCTTGCCTTGCTTTAACTTGATGTAGCGCGACACGCCGGTAATCGTGCCGCCGGTGCCGACCCCGGACACGAAAATATCGATCGCGCCGTCGCTGTCGTTCCAGATTTCCGGGCCGGTGGTCAGTTCGTGAATTTCCGGGTTGGCGGGATTCTTAAACTGTTGCAACAACACATAACGCTCAGGTTCGGACGCGGCGATTTCCTCCGCCTTGGCTATCGCGCCTTTCATGCCTTTGGCGCCTTCGGTCAAAATCAGTTTGGCGCCGTAGGCCACCAGCAATTTGCGGCGTTCCAAACTCATCGTTTCCGGCATCGTCAACGTCAACGGAATGCCGCGCGCCGCCGCGACGAAGGCCAGCGCGATACCGGTATTACCGCTGGTCGGTTCGATGATTTCCTTACCGGGTCCCAAAACGCCGCGGCGCTGAGCGTCGTTAATCATCGCCGCGCCGATCCGGCATTTTACCGAATACGCCGGGTTGCGCCCTTCCACCTTAGCCAGCAAAGTTACCGGCGCGCCGTCGGCGATGCGGTTCAAACGCACCAGGGGCGTGTTGCCGATGGACTGCGAGTTGTCGGGATACCAATGTGCCATGTTTAAATCCTTGAAATTTAGATACAAAAAAGCCAGCGGCCCCGTGCGGGACGCACTGGCTTCCGGCGGTCCGGTCAGCGTAACGTGACTTGCCGGTTAACTTAAGGCGGCGGGCGACAGATTGTCAAGAAAAATTGCTAATAAAAACCGTCGCTTATCTAATATTTCGATGATATGTTCTAATTTTGGCATGAACAAGGGCCGCGATTCTGCTATTTGCGAGTGTAGCGATGCTTGACGCCGGCCGGAAAATATTCGGGATCGGCGAAACGGTGCAAGGTCACCATCGGCGTTTGCCGTTCGGCCGGCGTGTAGTGGGCAAATTCGCTGTTGAGCCGCAATAGCTGGACTTTGATCGATTCGGCGACCCGCCCCGCATCAACGTGTTCGGGATCGACATCCGGCAAGACTTCCACCGCGACGTGCAACTCGCTGTCGCCGGCGACGTTTTCCCTGACTTGCAACACGAATTTGCCGGTCAACCAGCCGGTCAACTCCGGTTGTTCCAATCCTACCGTGACATTCTCCGGATAAATATTGGCGCCGTAATAGGACACCGTGAAATCCGCCCGGCCAAACACGAACACGAACGGCAGCTCGCGCGGTTTAAAATCGCTAGGCAAGCCCAGATCGGTCACCGATTCGATACCGGCGGCACGCAAGCGCTCCCAGATTTGCCGATACGGGATGACGCCGCCTTTGTCGGCGATGTGGTAGCGCACCAGCGGCACGCCGTTCTCGCCCGATACCACCAAGGTATCGGCTTCGACTTCGAAGAAGCGGCTCGCCGGGTCGTATTGCACCAGCGTCGGCAAGCGCGACTCGCCGAACCATGCGCGGGCCTCGTCGGGATGACGGGCCAACCAGCGCCGAATCGCGATGCTCAGCGGTGTTTCGTTGCCCAACACCCCGCCGTCGGCGGTACCGTACAGCGACGCCGAATCGAATGCCGCTCGCTCGGCACCGATGCGTTCGCCGACCAAGGCCCGCCATTCCTCGCTAAACACCTCGCCGGCAAACACCAATTTTGGGTTGAAGTCCGACCAAACGATGCCCTCGGCGCTACCGGCATCGATAACATCCTTGATGAAAGGCGGATAACCCAATAACACGGTTTGCTCGAATTGCGGCGCCAGCTCGCGCACCACCCGAAAGATTTCGGCCTTGTTGTTACCCGGCGTCGCGACCATTAGCGGGTAGCCCTTGCGCGCCAAATGCCAGCAGCATGAGGTCGTGAATAAACCACCAACCCAGTTGCCCAGCGCAAAACACACCACGGCCAGGGTCTTACGGCGATCGGCGGCGAAGCTGTCCTTGAAGACCTGCTCGAAACGCAGGGCCACATCCAATTCGTCAGCGGCGGAGCGCGGCCAGAACGTCGGCTGGCCGGTCGAACCGGAAGATACCGCGACCCGGTCGGCTCCGGCCAAACTGCCGCCGAAGCAACGTTGAGCCAGCGGGTAGGCCCGCATGTAATCTTGTTTGCTCATCAACGGTAAGCGGGAGTATTCGGCATAGTCGACCACTTGCTCGGGGCTGACGCCGCGCTCGGCCAGAAACTGGTGGTAGGCCGGCACTTCGGCGGCGCAACGCCGAAACAGCGCCAGCAATTTCTCCTCGGGCTTGACGTCTTGCCCGCCCAACAAATCATCCAGCGGCGTAGTCAGGAAACGTTGAAAAACGGCATTTAAGTCGGTCATCGTCGGATTGCTCAATTCGTGGGTGATCATGTCGGGTATCGGTTTACGACAGCACTGGTCACTTCCCGTGCTGCTCGTCGTAAGAGGAAGGAGTGACGCCGGCTCGCTCCAGCAGTTCCCGGACGTGTTTGACATCCTGCTTGGCGAAGACACCGCCGTGGTGCGGATGATGCAAAAAACCTTCGAATTGGTTTAACACCACTCGAAACTTGGCGCCGTGACCGGACTCTATCGTGGCGCCCAAGTGATGCAGCAACGATTCGACTTCCCGCCAATGGATGTTGGCGCTGATGGGATCATGAAAGATAGCTCGTAATACATTGGCGTGATGACTCATCGCGGGATTCTCCCTACAAGTGAGCCGACAGCATACGCCGTAAATGCTCCAGGCTACAACACGGCCGCTAACGAGCCAGACCGCAATTGTTTCCTATATAAAAACAAATCATGCACTATCAGCATTATTGTAAATATTTTCACAATTGTTATCATAGAACCGTCTTCACGAATCAACCGATGCTGTCTTAGGAGTCCGACATGAACAAACCCCTTTTATTTTATAGAGACGTATTAACCGGCCTGTTTTTTACCGCTGGCGTATTCGGTTTCGTTTCCGGCGAGTTCATTTTCTCCACACTGCTGTTCGGCGCGGCGTCGCTGTCCAGCAACCTGGACTTGCATCGGAACCTGCGTGCTTAGTTCCTCGTTGTACCTCCCTCGTTGTTAAGCTAGCAACCCCTCCGAAGCTAGCAATACTACATAGCCTCCGTCACTTGTGGACGGGGGCTTTTTTTGCGCGGACAAAATACCGATCCTTGATTCGGCGGAAAAGCCGTGTAGCGAGAATACCCCGAGGCTATCGGCGCCCACGGACCATGCCAGACACGAGGTCAGTAAAATTAGAGGAGAAATCGTCGTCCATCGATCGATGAACGATAAACAAAGCCGATGAGATTAAGTGGCTCCGAACGCACTACGAACGCAGAAGTGCAACGGGAACTCGGAAGGGGCGCCACTAAAACGTCCGCAACCGTGTTCACCGGCGACTCCCGGCCGACCAGAGGGACTGGGCCAAGCACGGTAAGCGCGAGGTATCAGACCAAATTCAGATAAACCGGTTCTGAATAGGCGATTAAAAACAGATTAAATCATCGCCAGGCACGGCGCTTAGAAACGCTTCGTCATGCGTGTGTTAATCCCTTGCCTACGTCGCTGCACTACAATATCCCTATTTTACCGTTTGCCCATTTGCGATGAGACTGCTGCTGATAGAAGACGACACCGACCTGGCCCGCTCGATCCAGGTCGAACTTGAAATTGCCGGATTCGCGGTCGACTTGGCCTACGACGGCGAACAAGGCGAATTCCTGGGCGCCACGGAGAATTACGACATCGCGGTCTTGGATTTGGGGCTGCCCAAGCTGTCGGGTCTGGCAGTCCTTAAGAAATGGCGGGACGCCGGTAACGCCATGCCGGTCATCGTGCTGACCGCGCGCGACGCCTGGCACGAAAAAGTCGACGGTTTTAAAGCCGGCGCGGACGATTACCTGGGCAAGCCCTTTCACATCGAAGAATTGCAGGCGCGCATCCGGGCGTTGTTAAAACGCTGCCATGGAATCACCAACACCGGTCTGACCTGCGCCGGCGTTACTTTGGATGAAGAATTGCAAACCGTTACGATGGAAGGTCAGCCATCCGCTCAGTTAACCTCGCTGGAGTTTCGTCTGTTACGCTATTTCATGCTGCACTCCGGCCAAATTTTGACGAAAACCGATTTGATGGAGCATGTCTATGAAATGGACGGCGATCCGGACAGCAATGTCATCGAAGTCTACGTCAACCGTTTACGCCGCAAACTCGGCAAGGATTTGATCGCTACTCGGCGCGGCCAAGGTTACGTATTTGGGCAAACCGCGTGATTTCATTGCGCTTACGCTTGAATCGCGGGCTAGCGGCTATCTTATGCGTGATATTTGCATTGCATTGGCTGGCGGCCGACTGGGTGATACGCTCGGTTGCCGAAAAACAGATGTTGACCCGCCTGACTCACGACAGCGACTCGATACTGGACACCCTCGACTTCGACGCCGACGGCCAGCCCAGCTTCGATACCAGCCACGCCGGCTCGGTTTACGGCCAAGCCTATTCGGGCCACTATTTCGTGCTACACATCGACGGCAAGCCGATTTATTCGCGCTCACTCGCCGGCACGACGCTACCTTTCGAGGCCATGGCCGTCGATACTACCAGACAATTCCATTTCAAGTCCGGTCCCCACGACCAACTGTTATTAGTCTTAAGCCGCGGATTCGCCAAAGCCGGCCACACCATCAGCATCAGTACCGCCGAGGACTTGACCGACATCGGTCGAGACATCACCGCGATCCGAATCGGCTATCTGGCATTGAGTCTGACGGTGCTGGTCGCGGCGATCGCGCTGCAAACCGCCGACGTTAAACGATCGTTACGACCGCTACGCGCGGTTACCGGCGAACTGGCGGCCATCGCCCACGGTCAGCAGCGTCAGATCGAAGCCGAGGTTCCGTTCGAAATCCGACCGCTGGTCAAGGAAGTCAACCGGCTATTGATGTTGGTTGAACGCCGCCTTCACCAATCGCGGACCGCGATCGGCAATCTGGCGCACGCCTTGAAAACGCCGTTGGCGATGCTGTTTCGGCTGGCCGAAAATCCGGCGCTACGCGACTTGCCGGAATTGAAACGACAGTTGGAACAACAGAACCAAACGATATTGAAACGGATAGACCGTGAATTGAAACGAGCGCGGATTTCCGGAAACGCCCAACCCGGCGCGACCTTCAATCCCCATGTGGAATTAACGGCGCTGTGCGAGCTGATGCAGGTCATTTACGCGGAAAAGGCCTTGTCTTTCGAGATACGAGCGCCCGATCAGTTATTGCATCTGGACCGCGAGGACATGCTGGAAATGATAGGCAACCTGCTCGATAACGCCTGCAAGTGGGCCAAATCGCGAATTGTCATCGACGTCGCGGAACGGGAAGGTTTGACGTTACGAATCGCGGACGACGGCCCCGGTTGCGACAAGCAGCAACTGCGGCAAATGGTGCAGCGAGGGTTGCGTCTGGACGAAGCCACACCCGGCCACGGGCTGGGACTAGCCATCGTCCACGACATTGCCGGCTACTACGGCGGCAGCCTAGCCTTGAGCCGATCCGCCGAACTGGGTGGTTTGGCGGCCACGGTTAGGCTGCCACCCACTTGAATCCTTAACCGCTGCGGTTTGGGCGGCACGTGTTCGCGGCTACCAGTAATCAGACCTCAGCCAACCTCGGCGACCGCCAGATTGCTCAGATATCCGTGCTTGCGCGCCAGATACTCTTCGACGAAGGCTTGCATCGGCTCGACTTCGTAATCCCGCAAGCCGCTGACGGCCAGCTTCTTGAAGCCGGAACCGACCACCGCGTCACCGCAGCAAATCTGAAAGTGCAGATAAGCCGTCGCACGTTTGCCGTTGACCTCCATCTTGGGTTCCAACATTTCCAGACGCGGCTCGCTGAATTGCATGCAATCCAGATGTAGCGTCATGCTTTCGTAGATGACCAACGGCCGGTCGATGTTGAACATCACATTTTCCTTGGCTAGCAGCGGCACTAGCACGTACGGAAAATTCTGCCCGGAAAACGCCACGTAATCGCGGATCAGGGCCTCGATCAGGTTCGGATCGCGGATCACATCGCCGGAGCGCTCGATTTGTAGATAGGTCTTATCTTGTTGACTGTCGGTCACATCGAAGCGCTCGGCATCGGTCTCCGGGAAATTCAACAGGACGTTGTGACCCACCATGCCGGAAAAGATAAAGTGCATGTTCTGGCTGAGCCCGTACTTTTCCAATACAAGCGAAAACAATAAATCGCCGGGTACGCAAAAGCGCTTGGCATCGGCATCGTGCAAAGGATTAAAGTCGTGCGCCACTTCCTTGGCAAACATGCTGGCCTGCTCGGCGCTGATGGCGATACCACCGTCGCGAACTTCATAAAACTCTTTCAAAAACATGGCGATTTTTTATTTTTAATATTGCGGATCAAAATCTTGCGAGTCCGGACGCCGCGGCGTCCGGATACAGCCCCCATCGCGGAGATCTTAGCAACGCCGCGATCGTAGCCATTCGCAAACAACAGCGGCCGATAACGCTCTGTGTCTATTAGTATCGCGGAACGCCGGAATCGCATGCCAGCGACCAAGCGTCTATACCGCCCTGCAAGTTGTATAGACGACTATAGCCATGGTGTTGTAAAAAGAAACAGGCTTGCTGGCTACGCATGCCGTGATGGCAAATCACGACAATATCGCGCTCGGTATCCAGCTCGTCCAGTCGTTGCGAAATCTGTTGCAACGGAATCAACTGGCTGCCTTCGATACGGGCATAGGCGAACTCGTGGGGTTCGCGAACATCCAGCAGTAGCGGCGCCGGCTCGGCTTCCAGGCGTTGTTTAAGTTGTTGTGGGGTATATTGGGTTATCGGCATAAAAGGTTTCCAATCGGGTCAGCGCGGCGGCCATTCTATCGACAGAAGCGGTATATGCAAAACGAATGTGCCGATCGGCGCGATAAACGCCAAAATCCCTGCCAGGCGTCACGGCCACGGCCTGGGTTTCCAACAACTCTTTGGCGAATTCGAAACTATCGTCCGCCAAATCGCTGCTGTCTGCGTAGACGTAAAAAGCGCCTTGCGGTTTGCGGGCAATGCGAAACCCCAGTTTCGGCAAATTTTCGCACAGAAAGTCGCGGCGCCGCTGAAACTCCTGCCGCCGCGCTTCGAGTTCCGCCAAGTTTTCCGGGGTAAAGCTCGCCAGCGCGGCATACTGCGATTGGGTCGAGGTGGCTATAAAGATGTTTTGCGCCAAGCGCTCCGCCGCATCGATAAATTCTTCGGGCACCACCAACCAGCCGACCCGCCAACCGGTCATGCCGAAAAATTTGGAGAAACTGTTGATAACGAAGACTTTGTCGCTAAAGGCCAATGCGCTGGACACCGCATCGTCGTAGACAAGGCCGTGATAGATTTCGTCCGAATAAAAGCAACCGCCCAACTCGGCAACCTTGGCGATGGCTTGACGTAGCGCCTCCCGGCCAATCACGGTACCGGTCGGATTCGACGGCGACGCAATCAGCGCGCCTTTGCATTCCCTTCGCCAGTGTTCGGCGATCAGGTCGGCATTGAGCTGGTAATCGTCGTCCGCGCCGACCGGAATTAATCCGCTACGACCGCCGAACAGACGAACAAAGTTGTCGTTACAGGGGTAGCAAGGATCGGCCATCAGAATCCGCTCGCCAGGATTGATGCTGATACCGAAAGCCAACAAAAACGCACCGGAAGCACCTGGTGTCACGAAAATTCGCCGGGCATCGACGTTGATACCGGCCGCATGATAATAATCGGCGATAGCCTCGCGCAGCGCCGGTAATCCTGCTGCTGGGGTGTATTTAACTTCGCCGGTCCGCAGAAACCGGTTCCCGGCAGCGATCACCGCCGGCGGCGTCGGAAAATCGGGCTCGCCGATTTCCATGTGAATCACGTCGCGCCCCCGAGCTTCCAATTGCTTGGCGCGCTGCAAAAGTTCCATCACGTAAAACGCGCTGATCCCGTGCATCCGTTCCGCAATATGTTGCTTCATTCCCGCCGACCCAGAAACCAAAAGAGCCGCATCATAACAAACTTCTTGCTTGCCCCTGGCTATTCTGATAAAAAGCCCCGATTTTTTCAGTCCGCCAGGAGTCATTGGATGAACAATTCTCAACCTGCTACGTCAGAATATTCTTTTAAACCTTACGAGGAAAAAGATGGCGAAGAGTACATGAACGAAGCGCAGCTCAAGCACTTTGCTGCGATTTTGAACAAATGGAAATCCGACCTGATGAAGGAAGTTGACCGCACGGTCACGCATATGCAGGACGAAGCCGCCAATTTCCCCGATCCCAACGATAGAGCGACCCAGGAATCCGAATTCAGCCTGGAATTGCGCACCCGCGACCGAGAGCGCAAATTAATTAAGAAGATCGATGAAGCCTTGAAGGAAATCGAATCCGGCAATTACGGTTATTGCGAAACCTGCGGCATTGAGATCGGCATCCGCCGTCTGGAAGCCCGCCCGACCGCGACACTGTGCATCGATTGCAAAACCCTGGACGAAATCCGCGAGAAACAACTGGGTTGATTGCACAACCCGATTCGGTACGCTACATCGGCCGGTTCGCGCCCTCGCCCACCGGCCCACTTCATCTCGGCTCGCTCTACACCGCGCTGGCCAGCTTTCTGGATGCCCGCAGCCACGGCGGTCGCTGGTTGCTGCGAATCGACGATCTCGATACACCGCGTAACGTCGCCGGTGCCGCCGAACGTATCATCGACACATTATTCGGGTTCGGGCTGCAATGGGACGACGATATCGACTTCCAGAGCCAACATCTGGACGAATACGCCGCCGCGATCGAACGGCTCCGCGAGCGAGGCCTGATTTATCGCTGCATTTGCAGTCGCGCCAAATTGGCCGACTCGCCGGATCGCTATCCAGGCTATTGTCGAAATCAGAATCCCGATCCCAGCCAAGCTCATGCGTTGAGGCTCGCCTGCCCGAACCAAGACGTCCGCTTTATCGATCGCTTGCAAGGGCCGATGCGGCAAAATCTGGTCGAACAGGTCGGCGATTTCGTCGTCCTACGTAAGGACCGGATTTTCGCCTATCAATTGGCGGTGATCGTCGATGATTGTCGGCAAGGGGTCAACCATGTCGTGCGGGGTTACGATTTATTGGACTCCACGCCCAGGCAGTGTTATTTGTACCAGCTATTCGGGCAAGCTCCGCCAACGTACGCGCACATCCCCGTCATCGTCGACGATAACGGCCAAAAACTCAGTAAGCAAAGCCGTGCCGCCGCCGTCAGCGTCCATTCGGCCGCTCGCACCTTATATCGCTTGCTATGCTTGCTGAACCAAGCACCACCCCCGTCGTTGCGTAATGCTTCGATCGCGGATTTACTCGACTGGGGAATCCGCCATTGGCAACCGGCGCAACTCAGCGGCGTCGCCCGAATTAGCCAACCTGTCGCCCACGATTATTAAAAAAGGAGATGAAGATGTCCGACCAGAAACTGTATCCGGTGATCCCGGCCATCGCCGCCGGCGCCCATATCGACACCGACCGCTACCATGAAATGTATCGTCGGTCGATAGACGATCCGGAAGCTTTCTGGTCCGAGCAGGCGGAACAATTTTTGGACTGGGAGCGCCGTTGGGATAGGGTACTGGCTCACGATTACCCGCGCGGCGAAATTCAGTGGTTCATCGGCGGCAAGCTGAATGTCACCGTCAATTGCCTGGATCGGCATCTAGCCACTCGCGGCGACCAAATCGCCATCATCTGGGAAGGCGACGATCCGACCCACGACACGACGCTGACCTATCGGGAACTGCACCGCCAGGTCTGCAAATTTGCAAACGTAATGAAATCACAGGGGGTCGGTAAAGGCGACCGGGTTTGTATTTACCTGCCGATGATCGCCGAGGCCGCAGTCGTGATTTTGGCCTGCGCCCGGATCGGCGCGATTCATTCCATTGTGTTCGGCGGCTTCTCCGCCGACGCCCTGCGCGACCGCATACTCGACGCCGACTGCCGGTTTTTGGTCTGTGCCGACGAGAGCTACCGGGGCGGCAAAATAGTCCATTCCAAACTGAACGTCGACAAGGCCGCCAAGCAGTGCCCGAACCTGCAAACCGTCGTCGTCATCAAGCATACCGGTCACGATATTCCGTGGAGCGACGGCCGCGACATCTGCTACCACGAAGCGATGCAGAGCGCCGACGAGACCTGCGAGCCGGAGTTAATGGACGCCGAGGATCCGTTGTTTATTCTCTATACGTCTGGATCGACCGGCCTGCCCAAGGGCGTTTTGCACACAACCGGCGGTTATTTACTGTATGCCGCGATGACCCACAAGTATGTGTTCGACTATCGGGAAGGCGACGTTTATTGGTGTACGGCCGACATAGGCTGGATCACCGGGCATTCCTACGTACTGTACGGCCCACTTTGCAACGGCGCGACCACGTTGATGTTCGAGGGGGTCCCGACCTACCCCGAACCCGATCGCTTCTGGCAAGTCATCGATAAGCACCGGGTCAACATTTTTTATACCGCGCCGACCGCGATACGCGCACTGATGGCGCAAGGCGATGCCTACGTTCAGCGTACTGGCCGCGACTCCTTGCGTGTACTGGGCAGCGTCGGCGAACCCATCAACCCCGAAGCCTGGGAATGGTATTACCGCGTAGTCGGCGATCAACGCTGCCCCGTCGTCGACACTTGGTGGCAAACCGAGACGGGCGGCATTCTGATTACGCCTCTGCCCGGCGCGACCGCATTGAAACCCGGTTCGGCAACCCTCCCGTTCTTTGGTATTCAACCAGCCATCTTGGATCCCGAAGGCCATCCGCTGGACGGCGAAGCGGAAGGCATACTGGTATTGACCTTTCCATGGCCGGGTCAAGCCCGTAGCGTCTACGGCGACCATCAACGCTTCGTCGATACCTATTTCAGCAAATTTCCCGGTTACTATTTCGCCGGCGACGGCGCCCGCCGCGACGCCGACGGCTATTACTGGATTACCGGCCGTATCGACGACGTATTAAACGTTTCCGGCCACCGCCTGGGCACTGCCGAAATCGAAAGCGCGCTGGTCCTGCACGACCAGGTCGCCGAAGCGGCGGTCGTCGGTTTTCCGCATCCAATCAAGGGTCAAGGCATATACGCTTACGTGACGTTGAATGTCGGCGTCGAAGGCAACGAGACCCTGAAAGCGGAACTGAAGAATTTGGTCCGCGAAGAAGTCAGCGCGATTGCACTACCCGATGCGATTCAATGGTCGCCGGGACTGCCCAAAACGCGCTCCGGAAAGATCATGCGGCGCATATTGCGCAAGATTGCCGCCAACGAGTTCAGCGATTTGGGCGACACCTCCACGCTAGCCGATCCGGCTGTCGTTGAGCAGCTGGTCGCCAACCGACAGCATCCGAGTTGAAGCCACAGCTCGCGCTAGCCTATTTCGGGGTCGTCCTGATCTGGACCACGACACCACTGGCGATAAAATGGAGCAGCATTGGTGTCAGCTACGTGTTTGGCGCGACCGGCCGGATGTCCATTGGTTTGGCCTGCCTGCTGGTTCTGCTATTACTGCGTCGGAAAGGCTTGCCTTGTCACCGGCTAGCGCTACGCACCTATTTAGCCGTTTCGATGCAGATTTATGCCAGTATGTTGATCACCTATTGGTCGGCGCGTTTCGTACCGTCAGGCTGGATCTCGGTCATTTTCGGCCTCGGCCCATTCATGACGGCGTTCATGGCTGCCGCTTACCTAAAGGAGCGCAGCCTAGGTTGGCGAAAACTAGCGGCTTACAGCCTAGGCGCTTTTGGTTTGGCCGTGATGTTCAGCTCGGCCAGGGAATTGCATCCAATGGCCATTCAAGGCACGCTCGGCATATTGCTGGCAACCTTTATTCACGCGGCTAGCGCGGTCTGGGTTAAGCAAATCGACGCCAAACTACCGTCGGTGCAGCAGATCACCGGCGGATTGCTGATTTCGGTGCCTTTATACTGGTTGACCTGGCTAATATTGGACGACGGCGCCCTACCGACACAAATTCAGCCGCAAACTCTATATGCGATCGTCTATCTCGGTGTCGTGGCAACGACGCTGGGATTTGCGTTGTATTACTACGTGCTTGGACAACTGCCGGCCACCGACGTGGCCATGATGAACCTGATGACACCGGTATTGTCGCTATTACTGGGTTATCTGGCCAACCGCGAACCGATCACGATGAAAACCGTCGTCGGCACCAGCCTGATCATGGCGGCATTAGCACTGCATCAAAGGGCTGACCGTGCCAGTCTACCCGTTCGAATTGCAAAATCCAAAAACCGACGCGCGAAAAAAACCGGGGCCGCTAACGCGGCCCCGGTTTCCAATCCTACCTAAAAATTAGCTAATTAGGCATTCACGACCGATTTACGGCGGCCAGTGTACAACAAGCCCAACAATGCGCTGGTCAGCATCCAAATGGAAGCCGGCAGCGGAACTTGAGAGACTGGATTGTCGTCAACGACGGTTGACGGAGCGATGTCGGTAACCAATGCGATGTCGGTCAGCAGTTTGCTACCGAACGCCAGCAAGTAGGAATTGTCAACCAATTCCAAGCCTTTCTTAACATTGGTCCAAGTACCACCGCTGGTTTTCATACCAAATTGAAAATGACTTGAGCCTTTCAATGTGCCGGTAACGCTAGGATCGCTGAGCAAGCTCACGGTCCAATCGGAACCGCTAGCAGCCGCAAAGCTAACAGTAGCGCCGCCAGTGAATGTCAAAACAGGCATTGCACTGCTTGATGTGGCGGAATCTTCGAAAATGCCGAATTCTGCACCCGAAAAACCCAACACAGAAGCAAGGGTAATAAAATTGATGTCACCGTCGGTAGGTTCCCACACAACGCTTGCAGAAGCAGCGTTGGCAACCATCAACAGGCACACCGCCAAACATTTTTTGAAAGATAAAATCATCTTCATTGATTTTCCCCATAGTTAACGTTAACAAAAGGCCATCCTAATAGCCAACCTTTCCTAGAACCGATATTGATCCACAATGCCGATCATAAGAGAGACATGCGCAAGTGACTTCGTGCCAAATGCTCATGTCAATTTTATTACTGCAATATGCATACCATGTATTCAACATGTTAAAAATCAAAAACTTAAAAACATTAGGATTCGATTATGTAAAAAAACCAACAGAATTTCGCACGTTAGTGTTCAACAGGCCGTTTATTCACCAATCCGGTGCGAACGGCAATCCGCATCAGTAACGGTAACGGCATCGTCTTGAAGCCTATCGACAACACCTTGCCGGATCAGAGCGTACCAAACCGGCCGAATGCGGTTGCGCTGACGTACGGCCGCCACAATACCCAGTTTGACAAGCTGGTCGCGGTAAAGAATCGCCCGCGATTTTTCGGTGAATACGCCCAGAGACAATGCGCTTTTCAAATCGCCGGATGGAATCGGCCAAAAATCCGTCAAGCCTTTAGCTCTAAGCATCATTTTGTTGATGCGTAATTGCTCGGCGTCCCTAGCAGGCGGAAAGTACACTTGAAAATCGCCGGGAACGGTGAATTCGTCACTGTAGGAATCGACCGCTGTCAAGGATTTCGCAGCCAGCCAACGCCTCATCTCCAGGCGATCGGCAAAGGGTCCGATTCGCAGACAGCCGGAACGGTCGCGGTTTTCTCGAGCCTTGCTGTCCTCCGCTTGGGGATCACGCTGCGTGATTTGCAAATCGTGCGGTTGGCTGAAAAACGCTGAAACCTCTTGGGTGGCGGAAGCAAGCGAGCGCTGCGAATAGCGGTCGACGATTGCCGAAATCGCCGCTCCCCGCCGGGCATTCTCGCGTTCGGAAACCAGTAGTATCGGCGGCGCGGTCGAATCGCCGGACGTTGGCGCATTGAAAACACCGGAGTGCAGCTCCCAAAAAAACCACACAGCATTTGCTAAGCACAATAGCAGAAAAAAAACCTCATCTCCGGCCCGCCTCGCAACAGATCAGCAAACCCTTTAATACTAATTTGACATCGACGACGGCCTCCACCGTCAACAGCCCCTGTAACAGCTCAGCATCGCCGCCGCACATTAATAATCGGTAATGCGGATGCCTGATCAAAGTCGCCTCTATCAACCCGATTGCAGCGGACAACACACCACTATCGATGGCCGCTTCGGTAGTCATTCCAAGCCCAAAGTCCGCTTGCCGTTCGACCAGCGGCAGCACCTCCGTACCAGACGCCAACATCCCCTTCATCAGGCTAACGCCAGGAGCTATCAGACCACCCTGGTGCCGACCATCTTCGGAAAGCAAGTCCAACGTGATTGCGGTCCCGCAGTCAACGATACACCATTGCCCCGGATAATCGCGGCGAGCCGCCAGCAAAGCCAGCCATCGATCAATTCCAAGCTTATCGGGAAAGCGGTAAGCATTAACGACTCCCGCTGAGCTCGCCGTCGATAACGGCTTCACAATCGCCACCCCCGGCCACAACGATTGCGCCACCCTCAGGACATCGTCGAGGACTGCCGGCGCACCGACCGCAGCGACGCCGATACACTCGGGTGTGGCATATGTTTGCCATTGCCGCCGTAACCAAGCTGCGAATCCGGCTTGTCGATAATCGACCGCGTGGAGGTCGCCGACTTTACCGTCGACCGCCAATGCCCATTTCAAACGGCTGTTACCCAGGTCGACCAATAAAATCACGATTTGCTAAAACTCACCTCGCCGGACGCGAAGCGGCGTAGCTCACCGTTCGCATCCG
Organism: Methylomonas stagni; assembly: GCF_050154735.1. NCBI lineage: Bacteria > Pseudomonadati > Pseudomonadota > Gammaproteobacteria > Methylococcales > Methylococcaceae > Methylomonas > Methylomonas stagni. The sequence continues at coordinate 1,272,405 of NZ_CP189557.1, forward strand.
TTAGCAACAGAAAACCTTGGTCGTCGATGCCGGCCACAGTTCCGCGATGCGCAAGGCTCCCTATTGAAATATCCACCGTTTTTCCCACCATGCAATCGACCTCACGCCAGTCTTCGATGTAATCGACCAGGGTACGCTGCTCGAACTCCGCCAACACCGGAAGCCAATGATTTAGTAACACGCCGCTGACCCGATTGCGATCGGGACGAGCGGAGCCGCCCAAGACCGCCACCAAATCCGCCCAGTCCTGATCGATAGCCTCACCTTGCTTGGCCGACATATCGACATTCAATCCTAGTCCGGCCACCGCATGGCAGGGTCCATCGCTTTCACCGGAAACTTCAATCAAAATACCGCCCAATTTCCGCTGTCGCCAATAGATGTCGTTAGGCCATTTCAATCCGACGTCGTGAGCGCCCAACTGACGCAACGCTTGGATTGTCGCTACGCCCAGCGCCAGACTCAGTCCGGCGATGGCGGCGGGACCGCCTTGAAAACGCCATAGTATCGACAAATAAATATTCCGCCCAAACGGCGAAACCCATTGCCGACCACGCCGCCCCTTGCCGGCTGTTTGGCGTTCGGCGAGGCAAACCAGGCCGCCAGGCACACCTTGTTCGGCAAGTTCGTGTAAGTAGGTATTGGTGGAAGCAATAAGGCCGTGGACCTCCAATCCAGTCAAGAGACCGGAAGCGCGATGGTGCAAATAAGCGAAAATTCGCTCACTGTCCAACAGATCCATAGGTGTAGCCAAACGGTAACCCTTACCCGACACGGCCAATATTTCAATACCCAGCTCGCTCAACCCTTGCAAATGCTTCCAGACCGCCGAGCGACTGACGCCGAGCGCTCCCGCCAATTCGGTACCTGAATGAAATCGCCCGTCGACCAAAAGGGCAATGAGTTGTCTATCGACCGGAGAAATCAATGAACCGTCCCGCAACTAAGGGCCCAGGCCGTTTCAAGTTTCGTTTTTATCGCGTAGTTGTTGCAGCTGTTTTTTAACCACATGCTTGATCAATAACTCCCTGTCGTCTTCTTTCATGTTGATGTATTCCACGCAAACCGCGTACGGCCGCTCGGGATTATCCGCCGAAATATCCTTGCAGTGCACGACTCTGGCGTAAGCGACAATGACCGCCATGCAGGACGTCAGCAACATTCTCAGTTCCAGAACTTCACCTTCCGACACCGGCGTTTCGTTGCTAAACGCCAAACCGGTGGCGCTCAGGCTGACTTCCCGGGTATCGTGTTCCGAAAATTGCTCGGACTGGCTGGTCAACACCTGGGCGATCAAATTGATTTTGGTATCCAGCAACTTCAAATATTCGAACAGATCCGGATCGCGCCGTTCCAATCTCGGCGCCAATAATCTGGCCTCTTGATTAAGCACTTCCAACGCGGACGCGAGCGAACAGTTGCTGAGCACATCGTCGGACACATGGCTCAATACCTTGACGTGATTTTTGTCGATGACTTTGTGCAACAAGTTAATCGTGTCGTTGACCCGAAAATATCGCCTTTTTTCTGTAATTTCGTCCGCCATGGCCGCTCTGTCCTCAAATTTTTAGATAGGATTCAATCGATATTCCAGCAATTCTAGCGTATCCACGATCGGAAACGTGAACCTTAGCCGCCCACGACCACATCGTAGCCGCTGAAAAGCGCGGGCAAATCGCGGCGCCCAAGCGGCTTCAGAGGTATTATCGACACAAAGACCTCCACACCGCGCTCGATCAGGGACTCATGTTCGACAAACACGTCGGAGACCCCATAAAAAGCCAGCGCTTCGAACATTCCCGCCGTATCTTTTAGCCCTAGCCCTAGCCCACTCGCTCGCTGCCCCTCGACCACCTGCCAGACGCCATCATCGACGAACAACACACCAACGGTCTGATCGAATGCGGCGGTCGTTAAGATCAAGTCCAAGGCTTCCTGGACACCGTTACCGCAATGCGGGGCCTGGGACAACATAAACAAGTAACGTTTTTTCATCGCGATTAGAACGTCAAATAACGGTCCGCGACCAAAGTCGCTTCCAGCCATTGCCCCAAGCCGGCAATCCGAAAACCGGGCGCCACATCATCGTCGTTTTTACCCTGGCGCCGCGCCTCGTCCGCGCACAACAGGCCACGCCGTTGCGCCGCCGATATGCAAACCACCAAATCGATGCCATTCAGTTCCGCCAATCGACTCCAGTCCGCGACCGGTGCTCGCTCATCATCGGGCGGACTGGCGTAGCGGAACGCGTGGTAGACACCATCCCGATAAAAAAATACCCGAACGACCTCGTGACCTTGGGCCAATGCCGCTTCCACAAACCGAAATGCGTGCAAACCGGCATTGGTCAAATAAGGACTACCATTAACCTGTACTGCAAATTTCATCACGCTGTAAAATGTACCGGGCAAATTCAACCATAAGCCGCATTTTAATACGGCTCTAACGACTTTGCCGCGAATCCTTACGCGATTGAACCCTTGACCGCCGTTTGCTGTCCCAGCCTTCATGAAATTGACTGCCCTAATTCTCGGCTTAAGCCTGACTTTGTTCACCGCCTCTGGCGGAGCCATCGAAATCGAAAAAATGCAACTACCGGACATGGGTGATTCCGCGGGCGCGCTGATCTCGCCGGTCCAGGAACGGGAATTCGGCGAGGCATTTTTCCGCAATCTGCACACTCAGGCCGAAATCAGTCAAGACCTGGAAATCGAGCAGTACATTCAAAACATCGGCAGGCAATTGGCGGCGCACAGCGACAATCCGGCAACGCCGTTCCATTTTTTCGTGGTCATGGAACCGGATATCAACGCCTTTGCCGGTCCCGGCGGCTACATCGGCGTCAATTCCGGCTTGATACTTTTGACCGAATCCGAAAGCGAATTGGCGTCGGTCATGGCTCACGAGATCGGCCACGTCACTCAACGTCATTTATACCGCTCGATCGAGAAAGCCAGCAAAATGTCGATACCGACCGTCGCCGCGACGTTAGCGGCCATTCTGGTCGCCACTCAATCGCCGAACATGGGCCAGGCGGCCCTGATGGCGGTCCAGGCCGGTAATATTCAGTTTCAGATCGATTTTACCCGCGAACACGAAAAAGAAGCCGATCGGGTCGGCATGCAGACGTTGGCCGATTCCAATTTCGATCCGCGCGCAATGCCGGTATTCTTCGAAAAACTAATGCAATCGACCCGCTATTACGGCAAGGGCGTACCTGAGTTTTTACGTACCCACCCGGTCTCCGAAAGCCGGATCGCCGACACCCGCGGCCGGGCTGAAACCTATGCCTATCGGCAAATCCCCGACTCGCTCGGCTACCTATTGACGAAAGCCAAGCTGATGGTCTCCACCGCGAGCGATAAAAAATCGGCGCTAAAGCACTTCGCGACCTTGGAACTGCAGGGCACGACGGAACAGCGGGCGGTAGCGCGCTATGGCATCGGCTTGATCCACCAGGGCGCTCAAGAATTCGCCCAGGCCTCAGAGATCTTTCAGCAATTGACCGATCAATACCCGAATCAACCGCAATACCCGTTCGCGCTGGCTAGAACCGCAATGGACAGCCACGACTATCAAAAAGCCAGCAACCTATTAAGCAAAACCAGCGAGCGCTTTCCCAGCAACGACGCGATCAAAATCGAACTCACCCGGGCGTTGATCAAAAACAGCCAGCCCGAGAGAGCGCGACAAGTCTTGCAATCAATGTCGGATTATCAAAAACAGCAACCCTTCTATTACGAGCTACTGGCGCAAATCCATGCCGATTTAAAACAACCGGCCGAATCCCACCGCTACATGGCCGAATATTATTTCGCCAGCGGCGATACTGAAGCCGCGATGACCCAAATCAAACTCGCCAGACAAGAAACCGATCTCAGCTTTCAACTACAAGCCATCCTCAACGAACGCCTGAATTTCTTCATCAGCGAGGAGGAGTCTCGCAAAGCAGAACGCTAAACAGCAATGTTAACAGGCACTTATCTATCGCAAACCCTTGTAATTCTCAAATAATTTCGAGGCAAAACAACCGTCCCGAAATCGCGCATTTTTTGTTGGACAGTCGGAACTTTTTCACTACACTTCGCCCACCTTTTACGGAGTGCATGCGACCCAAGGCGGTCGTAGCTTTAGGGGGAGGGAAGCGGCCTGTATAAAGGCTGAACAACAATAATAATGAGTGTAACTGCTTAACTAAACTGTCTTCGAGACAGGCGTCCACAACCATAACAACAATAATTACAACAACAGGACGGGCCCGCGTTAGCGGGCTTTTTTATTGCCTATCGAATTTCCCCGCCTACGCGACTCTGTTCGACAATTGGCTAAGTCGGCCTTTTATCTTATAATCGAAGCCCCGCTTGGGCCGCGGCCCTAAGATCGAGCCGTCCTCAGTGCTCAGGCATCCTCACAAAACTCACCAAGGTTAAAACATGGCACGCGTTACCGTTGAAGATTGTTTAGAAAATGTCGAAAACCGTTTCAAACTGGTATTACTGGCCAGTAAACGGGCCAGACAATTGGAAAAAGGCGCGGACGAGTTCGTCCCGCGCGGTAAAGACAAGGATACCGTCGTGGCCCTGCGCGAGATCGCAGCCGGTTTTGTATCCGAAAGCAATGTCGACAGTCTGCATCGCGCCGGCTACGTTTCGGAAACCCATATCGAAATCTAAAGTCCATGCCCGAGACAGCCGCCAAACCCGCCCCGGCCCTACCCGCGATAGAGCATCCCGAAGAGAAACTGCTTCACCAGCTCTGCGAGGGCCTACGCGGCTATCTCGATGCCGACCAAGTCAACGACGTCGTCCGCGCCTACCATTACGGTGCGGCGGCACATTCCGGACAATTTCGCCGTAGCGGCGAAGCCTATATTTGTCATCCGGTTTCGGTGGCGATCACGCTGGCGAGCATGCACATGGATGTCCACGGCATCATGGCGGCGATCCTGCACGATGTCATCGAAGACACGCCGATCAGCAAGGAACAACTCGGTCTACAATTCGGCGTCGAAGTCGCCGAACTGGTGGACGGCGTCACCAAATTGTCCAAAATCGATAGCCGCTCGCGTGCCGAAGCTCAAGCCGAAAACGTCCGCAAAATGTTTCTGGCAATGGCTCAGGATTTGCGCGTCATTGTCGTCAAGCTTGCCGACCGGCTGCATAACATGCAGACCATGGGCAATATGCCCTCCGACAAGAAACGCCGGATCGCCAAGGAAACCCTGGAAATCTACGCCCCGATCGCCAACCGACTCGGGATGAACGAGATCCGCCATCAGCTTGAATCGCTGGGGTTCAAGGCGCTCCACCCTTACCGTTATTCGGTGATTTCCAATGCCGTCAAAAAATCGCGCGGCAATCGTAAGGAAATCATCGACACGATCCAAAACGCGATCCAAAATCGCTTAAACGAAAGCAGTCTTAGCGCCACCGTGGCGGGCCGCGAAAAAAATATCGCCAGCATTTACCAAAAAATGCTGAACAAGCGCATCTCCTTCACCGATGTGTTCGATGTCTACGCCTTCCGGATTTATTGCGCCCAAGTCGACGACTGCTATCGGGCGTTGGGCTGCGTGCACAACCTTTACAAACCGGTGCCCGGCCGCTTCAAGGACTATATCGCCCTACCCAAGGCCAACGGCTACCAATCGTTGCACACGATTTTAATAGGACCCTACGGTGTGCCGATCGAGATTCAGATTCGCACCCACGACATGCACCGCATGTCCGAATCCGGGATCGCCGCGCATTGGCTGTACAAGTCGGATAAGGACAAAAGCGAGACGATTCAAGCCCGCGCCAACGAATGGTTGCGCGATTTGCTGGAAATTCAAAAGTCCGCCGGCGATTCGCTGGAGTTCATCGACAACCTCAAGGTCGATCTGTTTCCGCAAGAAGTCTTCGTGTTTACGCCCAAGGGCAAGATCATCAAACTGCCGCGCGGCGCAACCATCGTCGATTTCGCCTATATGGTGCATACCGACGTCGGCAATGCCTGCATCTCGGCCCGGATCGACAAAAAGCTGGTACCGCTGCAAACCAAGCTGGAAAACGGCATGACCATCGAAGTCATCACCGCCGCCTGGGCCCGCCCCAATCCGTTGTGGCTGAACTACGTCACCACGGCCAAGGCCCGCAGTTGTATTCGCGCCTATCTGAAGAACTTCAAACAACAGGAAGCGATCAACCTCGGTCGCCGCCTGCTGGAAAAAGAACTGCAAAGCATCGGCATCCAGCTCGAACAGGTCGATAACAGCCGAATTCTGCAAGTGTTGCAAGTCTTGAAAAAGCACTCGTTGAACGACTTGCTGGAAGACATCGGTCTCGGCAACAAAATGCCGTTCCTGGTCGCGAAACACATCGCCCAAACCGACGTCAACGCCGCGGTCAAGCTGCACGACAACGTGCCCAAGGCCAGTACGCCGCTGATCATCAAAGGCACCGAAGGCATTGTCGTCAGCCTGGCCAAATGTTGCCGGCCAATCCCCGGCGATCCGATCATCGGCTTCTTCAATCCTGGCAAGGGCATCGTCGTTCATCACCACGAATGCCGCAACAGCAACGAAGTCAGAAAAAACAAACCAGTTGGCTGGACGTGGAATGGAGCCCGGAAGCCAGCGGCGAATTCCCGGCCGAGATCCGCATCGAGTTATTGAACCAACGCGGTTCGCTAGCGACGATCGCCTCGACGATATCAGGGATGGACTCGAACATCGAAAACATCACCGTCGTCAGCCAGGACGATCGAGTGTCGGTCGACCTGCTGATCCTGGCGGTGCGCGACCGGGTCCATCTGGCCAACATCATCCGCAAACTGAAAAAACTTTCCATCGTTTTAAAAATCACCCGCATCAAGGCCTAACATGAGCAAGGAAATCATCTCCACCCCGAATGCCCCGCAAGCGATCGGCACCTATTCTCAAGCCGTCAAAGTCGGCGATACCGTTTACCTGTCCGGCCAGATCGCTCTCGACCCGGCCACGATGCAAGTGGTCGAAGGCGACGTCGCCGTCCAAATCCGCCGCGTGTTCGATAATCTGCAAGCCGTCGCCCAAGCCGCCGGCGGCGATCTCGGCGACATCGTCAAACTCAACATCTTTTTGACCGACCTCGGCAACTTCGCCACCGTCAACGAAATCATGGCCGAATATTTCAGCCAACCCTACCCCGCCCGCGCCGCTGTCGGCGTGGCTTCTCTACCCAGAGGCGTCGGTGTTGAAATGGATGGCGTGATGGTCTTGGCTAACTGATCATTCATCGCCGCGCTACCACATCCGGCGCGCGAACTCGGTGCCGACTTGCAGGCGCGGGCCTTCCCCTCGGTCTTACGCTTTCCGCTTAGGCCAATCCAAGACCAGGCTTTATCAAAGGAATCCAGGCGAGGACTCCAGAAACAATTCGGTGCGAGAGACCTCGGTTTTACCGATCTCTTTCAAGGAATCGGATCGCCACCGTCGATGCCTCCAGCAAAGGCCTGCCGATCCGTACCCTAAGTTTGAAACACCGACAGCACTTGCAAAAAGCTCGGTTCGGGCGAAGCCTGCAAATGCAGACGCTCGCCGGTAATCGGGTGCGGAAAATCCAACGCGGTGGCCGCGAGCATTAATCGCCCTTGACCGAAACGCTCGGCGAAATAACGGTTGTGGCGGCCTCGGCCGTGATTGGCGTCGCCGATGATAGGGTGACTGATATGTTTCATATGCCGGCGCAATTGATGCTTGCGACCGGTTTCCGGGCACAACTCGACCAGACTGTAGCGACTCGTCGAATGGCCTTCGATCTCAACCGGGATTTCCGTCGTCGCCAGGCGCCGGTAACGGGTGCGGGCTTCACGCTCGGGCTGCGACTCGCCTTTCCGCCGCCGGTCTTCCGGCTCGTCGCGTAAAGGGTGATCGATCAAGCCTTGTTCCGGCAACCAGCCGCGTACCATCGCCAGATAGGTTTTGGAAACCTGACCCGCCATCAGCGTTTTGCCTAAGACACTCGCGGTACTCGGGTCGCGAGCGAACACTAATAGACCGGAAGTGGGACGATCCAGCCGATGCACCGGGTAGACGTGCTCGCCGCCGTTCATCGCTCGTGCATATTGCAGAGCGAACTCGGTTTCGTGCTTATCGATGGGACTGCGATGCACCAGTAAGCCAGCCGGCTTGTGTACGGCCAACAGCCACGGGTCCCGGTAAAGCTCGGTTAGCGGATTACACTCTAACGACATCGACGATTCGCTGGCCGATGTTGATATAGCCTAATTCGAGCGCGGCGAACTAAGAAGAACCTTGCGCGCCGACACTCAACCCGGCTGGCCGTCCAGGCGCGGCGCGGTCAATATTGGCGCATAGTAAAACGCAAACAGCGAAAACGCCGCCAGCCAACAATAGGCTGATGCCATCACCAGGCCGCCGTACCAGGTCGGCACCAGTGCAGGGACCAGCACCCGGAACAAGGCCGCCAGATTGACGGCGATAAAGGCGATCGCAATCACGTTGGAGGCTTTCAAGGCGCGTCCGGTATGGCCGAGCGCGACCCTCGCCATCATGCCCAAGGTCAAAATCCCGATCCCGCCAACCGTGAATGCATGCAAGGCCAAGGCCGGGGCCACCCATTCAAACGCCGACAGCGCCACCAGAACGAAACCGACAATCACCCAAGCGTAGCCGATGTAGAGCACCCACAGCAGCGGTACATACCAGATACGCGGGTTGTACCAACCGGCGATGCGCAACAGGCTCAAAACCGCTGCCGCAAACGCCGCCGCCGCCAGAAACAGACCGGAAACGCCGATTAACAATAATAAAAATACCGCCGCGCCGGCCAAGATCGCCGCGATGTCCAAGGCCGGGCTACGAATGCAGATAACCCCCGACAAACCCCGTTCGGTAAAAAACGGGAACACCCGGCCGGCGATCACTAAAATCATCACGACCACCAGCCCGGCCATCAAATTCAGACCCTGCGCGGCTCCGGCGACAGACCAGCCCAGCACTTCGCCGTGTATCCAGGCATTCGCCAATGCCATCAGCAGCAGCAACGCGACGAACACCCCGTGTTTATATTGTCCGGTTTGCAAAATCGGTCGGGCAACGAAGTAAGTCAAAGCCGGTAGAAAACTCCAATCGACCGCCGCGATTAACACGTCCGGCAGCCATTCGGAATAAAACGGCAGCACCCTGCCGTACAACCACAGAAAACTCAAGGATGCCAATTGATCCGGGCTGACCGTCGGCCGCGAGGTCCAGTTGGCGACGGCGGTCAACAAAAATCCGGCGATCACTGCCGAGGTGTAACCCAGCAACATTTCGTGAGCATGCCAGAGCGTGCCTGGAAAATAGTGGTCGACATGCAGATTGCCGTTGGACATCGCGTTCCAAAGCCCAATCAAAGCCAGCGCCGATAAACCCGCCAACGCGAAAAACGCCCGAAAGCCCATCGCGAACAGCGGATAATCAAAAACCGGTTTGTTATTCATGCAAGCGCTCCTCCAGCCAATCGATTTCGTGATCCGAGAATCCGGCGATTATACGCACTTCTCGGTTAAACGGGCCCTTGGGCTTGCCTTGGTAATGCGTCAATAACAAGGTTTGGTAGTGCTGTTCCGGATTTAGTCCGCGTTCGGCCGACAAGCGCTTGAACCAATAGGAACCCCGCTCGACATGGCCGATTTCATCCTGGTAAATCCGCGTCAGAACGGCAACCCCCGCCACATCGCCCAATGCCTGAAGCTTGGCGATCATGCCCGGCGTCACATCCAGGCCGCGCGCCTCCATGCAACGCGGCACCACGGCTAGACGGGCCAGCACATCGCCGACGGTATCCTCCGCATGCGTCCACAAGCCCCGGTGGGCGGGCAAATCGCCGTAATCCACCGAATAGCGGCGCATGTGCTCGCGAATCATCGCGAAATGTTCGGCCTCCTCGGCGGCGACGGCCAGCCAATCCCGATAAAAATCGGCCGGCAGGCCGCGAAATCGGTAGACCATGTCCCAAGCCAGATAAATCGCGACGAATTCGATATGCGCCAACGCATGAAAGAATGCCGCCTTGCCCGCATCGGAATCCAAGCGCCGCCGCGGCATGTCGCGCGGCATCGCCGATATCGGCCGCGCCGGAAATTCGGTATCGGCCATCGCTCGAACTCGGCCGGTATCGTCAAAGGCCAGCGCCCCGGCGTCGCAAAGCTGCTTTGCGCGCCGTGTGTGGTTTAACTTGGCGGCGATATCGCCGTCGAACAAACAACGTTCGGCAATCTCGAATAAATTTTCCAATGTCTCTCCGGTACCGCCGGTTTTCGAAGACCGGAAATCGGCCCTAAAAGCGGTCAAACCGGAGATTTTAACGGATAGCGCCGCGCTCGGCGCCCGCTAAGGACAGACGATCGCGGTTAGAGGTGGAAATAGGCAATGGTTTTCTCGAGCGCGCCGGAAATACCCTCCAACTCCCGAGCGGCATCCGAAGTTTTGTGGACGGCCGTCGAGTTGTCTACCGTCATTTGGGCGATGCGCTCGACGTTACGGGCAATTTCGGAACAAGCGATGTTTTGCTCATGGATTGCGGCGGTGATTTGTTGAATGTGTAGCGCAACGTTCGCGGAGCTATTTTCGATCTCGTCGATCGACAAACCCGCCTGTCTAGCCAAGTCCGCGCCGGCATCCACCTGCGCCACTCCCGCCGACATCGTGGTCACCGCGCTTTGGGTGCCGCTTTGGATTTTCGCGATGGTTTGGGCGATTTCCAACGTCGAACGCGAGGTGCGTTCGGCCAACTTGCGTACTTCGTCGGCGACCACCGCGAACCCCCGCCCCTGCTCGCCGGCCCGAGCCGCTTCAATCGCGGCATTCAAGGCCAGCAAATTGGTTTGATCGGCAATGCCGCGAATCACGTTGACGATGGCAGTCACTTCATTGGACTGCTGTTCCAGGCTGGCGATAGCCGCGGCCGAATCGGCGACGGCGGCGGCGATGTTGGCCATTCCGGAGGCCGCCCGCAAAATCACCTCGCGGCCCGCGCTGGAAATTTGCTCGGTTTGGCGGCTGATTTCGCGGGCGGAACTGGCGCTGTTGGCGACTTCGCTGATACTGGCCGTCATCTGTTGCACGGCGGCGGCGGTCGTGTTGGCGGCTTCGCTCTGAACGTAAGAAGCCTTCGATACTTCATCGGCGGTCTCCGCCAATCGATGCGCCGCCAGCGCGGCCCGATGCGAACCTTGCTCGATCGCACCGACAATATCGCGCAATTTATCGCGCATGCTGGCCATCGACGCGACCACGCTAGCGGCATCTCCCGGCTTGACCGGAATCTTGACCTTTAAATTGCCGGCGGCGATTTGACTGGCGATGTCGCTGACCTCGAATGCTTCGCCGCCCAGCTTGCCGAGCACCCCGCGTACAATGAACACTGCCGTGGTCAGGGAGAACAACACCACCACCAAACCCAAGCCCAGGTTAGTCCATTTCAACCCGGCAAATTGCGCCAACATGTCCGCGATTTGCCTATCCATCTTGTCGGTCTGGGCGTCGCCGAGTTTGCCGATCAATCGAACGTATTCGCTAATGTTGCCGCGTAGCGTGTTGACCAGATACCGCTTGGCCTCGTCCGCCATTCCGGACTTCACCAACTCGACGTACTGTTTGCGATTGTCGGTATAGGTTTTACGAGCGGCGAGGGTCTCGGCCAGCAATTGCTTGTCCGCCGGATCGGCGACGGCAGCGTTCAAAAACTCGAAGCTGGCGGTGATACTCGCGCTATTGGCGGTCATCTCGTGGGTAATCGCTTCGATCTCGCCGGGATCGCTGGTTTCACCCAGTAACAGGGTATTGGCCCAGTTGCGCAACACGTTCATGCGAATGTTGTTGGCATGCGCCGTGGTCGGATACACCGTCTCCGAGATAAACTTGGCGCCGTCGCCCACTTCGCTGCTCTTGAAATGCGTCACGCCGACCATCGCGACGTTCAAAATCACGACTCCGCTGAGACTCCAGGCCAATAACGTGGCAATTTTCAAATTCGCCAACATATCTGCTTCTCCCTTATCAAGACGATGAGTGTCAGGGAAGTATAGACAACAAGCGAAAGCGTGGTTTCGTGAAGCGCGTTGACTGAATAGAGGGTCATCAAGCCGGCCGGGAAATATCGCCGACCGACACTGTTACGGGAACACGAGACCGGGAATTAGCCTGTACCAAGTACCCCGGCCGATCGGCAGGATTCGGATACTGGCGCCAAGCCCGTGTTATCGCTCGGCGCCTATCTGGAAGATGGACTTAGTGACTGCAACCGGCACCGTGAACATGGCCGTGAGACATTTCGTCGGCGGTGGCCGGACGCACATCGACCACTTCGACGTCAAAGGTCAAGGCCTCGCCCGCCAGCGGGTGATTGCCGTCTATCGTCACGTCGTCGCCGTTGATTTCGGTCACGGTGATGACGCCGGAACCGTAATTGACGTCGGCGTGAAATTGCATGCCCACTTCGACCTCCATGTCGCCGAACATGGTTTTCGACACGACTTGCTTCATTTCTTCTTGAATTTCGCCGTAAGCCTGATCCGGTGCTATCGTGACGTTGAATTTATCGCCGATTTGCTTGCCGGCCAACGCCGCTTCCAAGCCGGCAATGATGTTGCCGGCGCCGTGCAAATAAACCAACGGTGCTTCGCCGCGCGAACTGTCCAGCTGCTCGCCGTCCCGGTTGGTTAAGGTATAATGAAAGGAGACTGCGGTATTATTGGTAATCTGCATAAAGCGCCTTGATAGAGAAAAATTTGAAGGCGCCATAATATAACCTTTTCCCCGAAAATACATGTCGCGCTGGAGACCTCCTCGCCCTAAATCGTCGCCGTATATCACCGCCGCCGGCTATCAAACCTTGGAACTGGAACTCAAACAGCTTTGGGAACGGCGCAAGCATGTGACCGCCGCGCTGGCCGCCGCCGCCGCCGAAGGGGATCGCTCGGAGAACGCGGAGTACATCTACCGCAAGAAGGAACTGCGTGAAATCGATAGACGCATACATTATCTACAAAAGCGCCTGCCCGGCCTGACCGTGGTCGCCGAAAAACCCGCCCGCCAAGACCAAGTGTTTTTCGGCGCCTGGGTCACCTTGGAAACAATGGAGGGGGAAGAAATGACTTATCGCATCGTCGGCGCCGACGAAATCGACACGTCCGGCGGCTTGATCAGCCTGGATTCGCCACTGGCCCGCGCGCTGCTGAAAAAGCTGCTGGACGACGAGGTCGTGGTGCGCCATGCCGAGCAAGAAACCCGCTACTACATTACCGAAATTCGTTACTAAGGCCCATGAGCGCTCGCGCCGCTTGGTTACGTTTCAAGTTGTTGCTCGCCGCCGCCATATTGACCGTGCTGGACATCGGCCCGGTGCCGCTGTTCGGAATATTGATGATCTGGATCATCGCGTTTCGGCCGCGTTGGTTCAAAACCTTGCTGGACCGGGTTTACGAGACCTGAGCCATGCCTAAAACCGATCTCCCGCTATTCGTCTACGGCACCCTGCGCGCCGGCTGCGGCCGCGCCCACCACGATTTTTTAAGCGCCGCCACGGCTTTAGGCCCGGCGAGCCTGATTGGCGCGCTTTACGATGTAGGCGGCTACCCGGCCGCTGTCGCCGGCGACGGCCAATACCTGATCCACGGCGAACTTTACGATTTGCGCGGCGATACCGATCTGCTAGCCCGCCTGGATGCCTACGAGGAATGTTCCGCCGAATTTCCAGAACCGCGCGAGTACCGCCGCGAAATCGTCGAAGTCGCTCAACATCATCGCCTCCGCCCGGCCTGGGCCTATTTGTACAACCGGCCAACCCACGGGCTGCCCCGCATCGAATCCGGCGACTACCGTCAATATTTGACCCTATTAAATCCATGATTACCGTGATCCAACGCGTCCGCCACGCCGAAGTGGTCGTGGACGGCATCGAAATCGGCCGGATCGGCCCAGGCATCCTGGCCTTGGTCGGCGTCGAAAAGCCCGACACCCGAAAAAGCGCCGACCGGCTGCTGGAACGCATTTTAAGCTACCGGATCTTCGCCGACGCCCAGGGCAAGATGAACCTGAGCCTGCGCGACATCGACGGCGGCCTGCTGCTGGTGCCGCAATTCACGCTGGCGGCCGACACCGATAGCGGCAACCGGCCCAGCTTTACCGCCGCCGCGCCACCGGAACTGGGCCGCGACTTGTTCGCCTATCTGCAAGGTCGCGCGCGCGACCTCCATCCCGGCGCGCAATTTGGCCGCTTCGGCGCCGACATGCAAGTCTCGCTGACCAACGACGGCCCGGTGACCTTTACATTACGCAGCGCGGATAAGTCCGACCGATAACGATCACGCCCGCTCCAGCGTTACCGCCACCCGGCCGGGCAGCGCCTTCAACCTAGGGCAAGCCGGAAACCAATGCCGTGGTCACGATCGAAAGGCTGGTCCCCGCTACGGACTGCGGAACGCACGTCCCCTCCGTCGTCGTACCAACCACCACCGCGCAACACGCGCGCAACGTCCCGATCCGTCGGATCGAACAGCGGGTCGGTAACATCGTCGCAGCCCAAATCCTCCCGCCAGCCGTCCCGGCACCATTCCCAGACATTGCCATGCATTTCGTACAAGCCCCAGGCGTTGGCCGGCAGGCGTTTTACCGCCACGGTGGCTGCCCGATATTCGCCCTTTTCGCCGTTATTGAAGGGGTAATTGCCGTTGTAGTTGACTAGTCTTGGGCTGATAGCGTCGCCGAAACTGAACGGGGTTTCGGTGCCGGCACGGCACGCGTATTCCCATTCGGCTTCGCTGGGCAGCCGTGCTTGCAATCCGCCGATTTGCCGGTTTAACTGTTCTATGAAACTTTGCACCTCGTGCCAACTAACCATTTCGACCGGCTTGACGAGATCGTCGTTAAAAATGCTGGGATTCTCGCCCATCACCGCCTGCCAAAGGGCTTGGGTGCAGGCGGTGTCGGCCAACCAGTAGCCTTGGCTCAAGCCCACCCGGTGCCGGGTTTCTTTACGGTCACCCCAAGGCTCGCGCTCCGGCTCGTCCGGCGGCGATCCCATCCAAAAACTGCCCGGCAACAGCCAGCGGAAACGCTGAATGACGCCTGAATAATGCAACTCGGCAAACAAGCCGAACCCATCTTCGCCCCAGGCGCTGGCCCAAGGCGGCGGAAAGTTGGCGGGCAATAAGTGGTGGTCGTTGCTCATACGGTCTGTTCGAGTAACTGGTGGCTAGCGTAGCGGCCGGACAGCGCCTTCAACCTAGGGCAAGACGGAAACCGAGCTCAAAGTTACCGGAGTCTGGCTGGCTCCAGTTACGGCGCGAGGATCGCACGAACCCGCCTAGGCTGCGCCAACTGCCGCCGCGCCACACTCGGGCATCGTACCGATCAGGCGGATCGAACTGCGGGTCGGTGGCATCGTCGCTGCCAAAATCCCATCGCCAGCCGTCCCGGCACCATTCCCAGACATTGCCGTGCATTTCATGCAAGCCCCAGGCATTGGCCGGCAGGCTTTTTACGGCCACCGTGGTTGCCCGGAATTCACCTTTTTCAGCGCCGGCATACGGGTAGCCACCGTTGTAGTTGACTTGCAGTGGAGTAATGTTATCACCGAAACTGAACGGGGTTTCGGTGCCGGCCCGGCAAGCGTATTCCCATTCGGCTTCGCTGGGCAGCCGTGCTTGCAGTCCGCCGACTTGCCGGTTTAACCGTTCGATGAAACTTTGTACATCGTGCCAACTGACCCTTTCGACCGGCTTGATAGGATCATCGTTAAAACGGCTGGGATTCTTGCCCATCACCGCCTGCCAAAGGGCTTGGGTGCAGGCGGTGTCGGCCAGCCAGTAGCCTTGGCTCAAGGTCAACAAATGCTGTGTTTCACTATCGTCTCGTTCCGGCTCGGATGCCGGAGAACCCATCAAAAGACTACCCGGCTCTATCCAGCGGAAACGCTGCGTTACCCATGCGAACTGTAAATCGGCATACAAACCGTAGCCGTCCACGCCCCATTCGCTGGCCCAGGCCGGCGCGACGAAACGGTTGATCGCGATTTCCCGGCGGCCGGTATGCAGCCAAAGTTGTTGGTCGCTTGGGTCGCTGAATGGTATCGCGGCCGCTTGTAACAGCGGATCGGCCAATACAGGCTGCTCAAACCAATACCACGGCCGATAGTGCCGGGTTTGGCCGGCCGATTGCAGCGACCAGAGCACAACCGGTCTATCCAGTTTCAGGGTTAACAGGCGTTGCCGGCCCGGTTCGGCCGGGGCATCGGTCGTCCGCTCCAGCATCGCCAGCGTGCCGTCATGACGCCACAGCAGATCGACGGTTAGCGGGGCTATCGGCGGTTGACGTTGCAGCCAATCCGCGCCATTCAAAACAGCCGGCAAGGGCCGGCGATCCAAAGGCCGGTGGCGGCTGACCGCCACCGATAAGTGATTCAGGTAATCCTCGCCGGCCAGGCTGGCGGCGGCGTGCTGCAAATGATGGTCGGCGATGTTCAGCAGCAAATGCCGTTCGGCCGGCTGGTACTGGTCGCCATCCGGCGTTTGCAGGCTTTGGGTGAGTTTACGAAAAAACCGCCGGGCATTTTGGGCGTGCTCGGTTTCGGGTACCGCCGACTCCGCATTCACCAGGCCGCACCACAACAGGGTTTCTTCATGATGAATCATTTGCGGCAAGCCGGCATGGTAATCGCGCAGGCAGTCCAGCAAGCGTTGCTGTAACGCCGGTTCACGCCCGGAAAACTGCCGTTGCAGCTCGGCCGCCGCGATTTCGTTGACCGCGCAGGCGGTGGCGGCGGTGTTCAAGCGGGCGTCCAGCCAGACCGCGCCTTCCAGGCCGGCGTTATCGGCCTGCATCGGCAGACTGAGCCGCAATGCCCTGAGCAAGGCCGGTTCGGCGCGGGTCGCCATTGCCAGCCAGATCAGCAATAGCCGGTAAGCCGAGTCGGTGTCGTCCGGCGCGCCGGCTTGATGCTGCGGCGACAATTTGGCGATAGGCCGCAGACTGTTATCGGGGCCGAGGCGAAGCAAGGGCATCAGATTGGCGGTTTCCGCGACCAATTGGCCGTGCGCCAGCGGCGCGGCGATCAAACAGGCGATGTCTTGACGGCGCAAGCCTTGCAAGCGCCGCTGCCAGTGGTACCGGGCCGAGGGCCGGATAGCGTCGAGCATGCCCAGATCGCTGGCGATCAACAGGGTTTCGCCGCTGTCGGCGCTCGGCCAGGGCCGGGTTTGCCTGCCGCCGCTCGCCGGCCAGGCGTGTAGCCGTTCCGCGTCCGCGCGGTATAGCAGCGACACGCTTAACCGCCCTCTCAACAATGGCTGCAGATGGCCGGCCAGCCAGCGCCAGTCGTCCCAGTAGGGCGTCAGCCGGTCGGAAAAATCCAGAATCAAATGCAGTTTGGCCGGCCAGCATTGGCGGATTTGCCTAGGCAAGCGGCTGACCGGTTTGGCTTGCGCCAGTTGCCGGGTCAGGCTGACCACGTCCAAGCCGGCCGAATGGCGCCAGCTGACGGTTTGATGCAGACGCGGCCACAGCCGGGTCCACGGCACCAAGGGCTGAAACGGCGGCGCGGTCGCGTCCGCGTTCCAGGGCGCTTGGTCGGCATCGCTCAATACGCCGTAGTCGGTGGCCGCCGCCGGCTTTTGCCAGTCTTCGGAACTGGCGACGAGTTCCAAGCGTTGCGCATGCATGGGCCGGAACAGGCCGCGCGGTAATCGGGCCGTCCCGCCGTCTGAGATTAAGTGACTCTCAAAGCCGGTTCCGGTCAGAGTCCCAACACCGGGATCTACATTGACGCTTTTCGGCGAAAACTCGAAACCCAGCACCTCCGCCAGCGCCAGCAAACGTTCGTTATCCGCGTGCTTATGGTCCGCCAGCATTTGCAGCAAATCGGCGCGGCCGAGCGCGGATTGGTTGGCGATGTCTATCCGCATGGTGCTAAGGATTCCGCTAAAAATAACTTCCCGAAATGAATTTTCCCGCCAAACCGTTCGTGCTGAGCCTAGTCGAAGCATGAACGGTTTGGCGCGGTGGATGCCTGGATTTTCCCGTCCATCCTTCGACAAGCTCAGGACGAACGGGAAAATCCTTGTAACCCGAAACAGGGGAGTTATTTATAACCACATCCTAAGCGCTTAGCGAGGCGCTCTTGCGGTAGGCAAAGTCGCAGACCCGATCCAACCACTGTTGTTGTTGCGCGGGATCATTGCGCGCCAGGCTATCCAGACCGCGCAACAAATCCAGGTACTCCGCCAATCCCGGCAAATGGGCTTCGCCGCGCAATTGCGCTCTGTCGTCCATCAGTCGTTGCGCGGCTTGCTCGAGGAGGGTTTGTGCCATCGCCGGCCGGCCGTCGCCGGCCTGGGACGTATCGTCGGGATCGCGGTAATGGCTGCGCGCCCTAGCGATGAGCCATTGCTTGAAATCGGCATCCGCCGCCAACGGCAACACCAGGCAACGGCGCACGAAGGCCGCCGGCAATTCCCGGTCTTCGTTGGTGGTGATGATGATCAATGGTTTGTGCTGACGGGCTTTGACCTCGTAACCGTCTGCACACGGCAAGCGGAATCCGCTGTTGGCCAGCACTTCTAAAAGACTGTTGGGCAATTCGCTGTCGGCTTTATCAATTTCATCCAACAGCAACACGCAGCCCTTCGTTTGGGCGCGTTGAGCTTGCTGAGACACTTGGCCTGATTGATCGGTCAGTTCCGCATCCGGCCGCTGCGCATGGACTTCATGTTCGCTTAGCCATTGTTCAGCGCCCCGCCAATCGATAGACCACCATAGCGGGCCGGGGGCTATGTAATGGCTGATGACCTTGGCGCGGGGTTCTTGGGCCTGGGCATCGGCCAAGCGCGCGACCGCATCGAAGCGCCACAACAATTCCTGCGGCTCGCTACGGGCGGTAACGACTTCGTAGACGAAGGCGCGCTCGAACATTTGCGCCGCCGCCCGCGCCAGATCGCTTTTGCCGGTACCCGGCAAACCGCGCACCAGCAATGGCCGGCCGCTGGCCTCGGCCAGGCGGATGGCGTCCTGGCAGCGACCGTCCAGCAGATAATGGCTTTCGGGCCATGTCCCGACGGCCGGGAGATAATAGGTGACGGGGTCGGGGCGCTTGATGTCGGTCATGAGTTGTTAACTGAGCAGGGGAATAAGGATTTGACTGATTTTTTCGATGCTGCCGGTAATGCTGGCGATATTTTTAAAGCCCTCCAAGGTTTTTGCGGCGGCGGCCAGCACTGTCTTATTGGCGCCTTGCGGTTTGGCGATTTCGGATTTGACCGCATCGGCGGCGGCGGCGATTTCGGCATAGTGTTTTTTGCCGATACTATCGTCCTGGTCGGCTATCGTTTTGAGATTGGCTAGCTCATCAGTCAATGCTTGCTTGGTACTGTTATCGATCACTTGGCTGTTATGGTCGCCGACAATCGTTCCGGGGCTGGCGTTGACTACCGTGACGTTAATCGGATTCGCTGGATTGCTCATGTTGGTTTCCCGTGGCGGGGTTGGTTCAGGGGCCTGACTGTTTTGATGGGCTTTTGCATGGTCGAACAACATGCCGCGAATATCGTTTTCGCTGACGTGCAGGTACTCTTTTTCGTCGCCGGACCTGCCGTCGCCGTAAACAAAAACCGGCAGGTATCGACCAAACTGCTTCAGAAAATATTCGGCGACATCGGCGTTACTGAAAGGGTGTTTGTCCAAGTACTGTTGATCGATGCAAATGCCTTTCAGAGGACGGTCCTTGGGGGATGTGTCATACCGGCGCAAGCGTCCAAGCAACAAACCCATGGCATCTTCGCTTTCCGCGGCCGGATCGGCCAGTTTACGCAACAAAGCCTTGGCGATTTCCCGGCATTCGCGTTCTATGTTCCAGGTGCCGCTCGGCGGTTGATAATGGCTGTGATCGAAAATATCGGATTTCCGACAGCCGTTGCTGAATTCGCCATGCGCATAATCGGGAATCGTCGCTTGGTTGTGACGGCTGGCGGCCAACAAATCCAGGGTTTGGGTAAATTTGAACGGTACGCGGTTGATCGCGTCGGCGTTGGCCTCGTCTTTGCGCACCAACGTGTGTAGCAGATAGGCCAATAACTCTTCCGCATCCTGGCGATCGGTCCTATCTTGTAGGGCGTCCAGCAGATGCAACACTTGCCGCCGACGGCCTTCGTCGTCCGCTTGGTTGACCAAATAGGCCGCGAAGTCTTTGCAGTCCCGTGATGTGTTAGCATCGAAAAAGGATGTTTTGAATCCTGCATTGATGCGAGCCGCGTAATCGGCAACCAACGATTGCAAATCGTGGCGCCGCAATTGCTCGGCCAGCAAGTCGATGAGCGCTTGCCGCTGGTGTGGAACGTCGTGATTGTTTGCTTGCGCGGCTTCGCGAATTCGATCGGCTTTCGGCGGCTGGCCGTTTTGACTTTGAGAGTCGTCGGCACTACCGGTATCGGAGTTGTCCGAATCGCGGCCGAAGCCGCTCCGCCGAGTGGTTTCGTTATCCGGGGCGATCATCCTTACAGAATCGTTTGGAAGATCATTTTGAGGGGCTAATACAATGCGCGGGCCAATGGCCGGCTTCACGTTCGCCGGTTGATTGGTCAATACCCGATAGAGCTTTTGATAATCCGCCGGGATTCTATAAGTCGTGCCGCCTTTGAGTATCAGCGGCACGTGATCGATGCTGCCGTTGTCCGGTATCAGCGGCAAAAACTTGGTGTTTTCCAGAAATTGATCGTACAGCGTTTGGCTGATCAGCAAACCTTCGAAATTCACGCCCCTGCCACCTAATCTGTCGTCGCCTTTGAAACGTTTCAGATAAGTCTCGGTACAAATCACCAAAACAAAATCCGCCCATGCGATTTGCCGCTCCATCCAGCGTATCCAGCCCTCGGCTGGCGCACCGTTTAGGTATTGGTCGATTTCGCAATCGATACCCTCTTCGCATAGCTGGTTAGCCAGAGCCAGCACATCCGCCGCATGACCGGGCGAATCATGGCTGTAACTGATGAATACCTTGGGCGCGGTTTGTTGATCCAAGTACCAATCCTTTGTCGGTTGTGTTTGCTTGGTCCGACGGCGATGCCGGATGAGTTGACGGTTAATGCGGACTCGGATCGAATGCTAGCAAAATCGGTCCTGGTCCGCCAGACTCGCGGCCACCCAAAGCCCGTCAAACGACCATATCCTCAGACAATAGCGCCAATTGGCAAGCCAATGCCAGAGACCACTTTTGCCCCGGCGAATATCGCCGATCGGCGTGTGAGCGGCTTTAGCCGCGTTGGACAACATGCAAAAGGATGAAAGTCGCATAGACCTATAACCTCAATACGAAACTGCCCCCACTCTCCCGCCCCGCACCGTGTAGCCGCAACTGGGAATTTCGCCGCCATAAATAAAACTGTGTTAAATAACATACTTTAATTTGCCAACTCTGCCTCCCCTGCCTACAATGTCGCCACTTTTAACACCACACCAAAGGGAAAAAATAATGAAAATAAGCCATGTCGTATTGCTGGTTAATTTGGCCGCGGCCACGTTATTGACCGGTTGCGAAGCCAGCAAACCGGCCACCGAAGCCAACGCTCAACCCGTTGTCGCAGCGCCCGCCGCGGCCACCGAGGCGGCGCCGGTCGCAACACCGACGCCCGCCGTCGAACCCAAACATTGCGATAAACACCACGCCGCAACCGACGAACACGACTGCATCGCTCATTGCGCCAAAAGCAAGGGCAAGAAAAACAAAGCCTGCATCAAACATTGCAAAAGCCATGTAGCGCCTCATCACGATTGCGCCAAACATTGCGCCGATCATCCCGCTGAAAAAGACAAAGCCTGCGCCGAACACTGCGCCCAAGACGCAAACGCCCCGGCCCACCAATGCCATACCGAACATTGCGACCACCACGCCTCGGCCGCCGCGAAAACCTGCGATACCGGGCACTGCGCGCATCACAAGGGCGCCGCCGCTCATCAATGCGGCACGGAGCATTGCGCGGCCCACGGCGGTAACATGGCGGATTGCTGCGGCGACGCTCACAAGTGCGACATGTAACGCCAGCCGACAAACCACCCGCACCCACAAAAAAGCCGGCGAAAGCCGGCTTTTTTGTGGGGCGTTGATCCGGCCTTACCAAGGCATGACCTTACCGTCGCCAAAACGCAGAAAGCTACCGGATTGGGCCGGCGTGTATCCGTCGATAACGTTGATCATGCCGGAAACGCTTTCGTCGGCATCGATCAATGCGTTTGGTCCGCCCATATCGGTTCTGACCCATCCCGGATGTAGAATCAACACACCGATACCTTGCGGCGCCAAGTCGATCGACAGGCTTTTCATCGCCGCGTTGACGCCGGCCTTGCTGGAGCGGTACAAAATACTGCCGCCGCTGGTGTTGTCCGTCATGCTGCCCATCAGACTACTGACCGTGACGATCAGTTTGCGCTGTCCCTCTTGCAGATTGGGCAACAGCGCCTCGGCCAATTTGACCGGTGCCAGCGTGTTGATCGTCAACGTATCGAGCCAGGTGGAATAATCCAGATTGCCGAATCCATGGCCGCTTCGGTCGCCGTAGACGCCGGCATTGTTCAACAATACATCGATCGGCGTGCCACGTAGTTCGGCGGCCAACGCGTCGATTTGCCCAAAGTCCGCGATGTCCGCCGCCAGCACTTTCACTCGATCCGAATCGGCTGCCAGCGTCAATAATGCCTCGGCATCGTCAGGGCATCGGCAAACCGCGAGCACCCGCCAACCGGCCGCCGAATACTGTTTACAAAACTCCAATCCCAAGCCGCGATTGGCGCCGGTAATCAACACGGTTTGCATAAAATCTCCCAAATTTAAAAGCGATAGAGTCAGCCCAATTGCGCCTGCGCCAGCCTAACCCAATAACTGGCGCCAAGCGCAAGTATGTCGTCGTTGAAATCGTAACTGGCGTTGTGCAGCGTGCAAGGTCCCGCGCCGTGACCGGCGCTGCGATGATTGCCGTCGCCGTTACCCAGAAAGCAATAACAACCGGGCAAGACTTGCAACATGAAGGCGAAATCTTCGGCGCCCATCGTCGGCACCTGCGGCAATACCCGCCGCTCGCCGACCATATCAATCATGACTTGCCTGACTTGCTCGACCGCCTCCGGTTCGTTGACCGTGGCCGGATATAGCCGCTGAAATTCGAAGTCGCCGGTCATTCCGTGGGCCAAACAAGTATGCTCGACCAATTGCGCCATCCGCGCCTCGATCAAGTCCAGCAAGTCGGCGGAAAAAGTCCTGACCGTACCGGCCAGTTCGCAACGGTCGGCAATGATGTTGGTAGCCTCGCCGGCGTTCAACATCGTCACCGAAATCACGCCGCTGTCGAGCGGGTTGGCGTTGCGGGTCAGTATGGTCTGGAAGGCGGTAATCAACTGGGCCGCGACCGGAACCGGGTCCAGCCCCAAATGCGGCATTGCCGCGTGGCAGCCCTTGCCGTGCACGACGATTTTAAAGCGGCTCATCGACGCCATTACCGGACCCGCGCCGACCGCGAACTCGCCGACCGCCAAGCCCGGCCAATTGTGCATGCCGAACACCGCCCGCATCGGAAAGCGCTCGAACACGCCGTCCTTGATCATCGCATCGGCACCGCCGCCGCCTTCTTCGGCGGGCTGAAAAATCAGATAGACGGTGCCGTCGAAATCGCGGTGCCGCGCCAGATATTCCGCGGCGGCCAGCAACATCGCAGTATGGCCGTCGTGGCCGCAGGCGTGCATCTTGCCTGGATATTGCGAGGCGTGGGCAAAGCCATTGAGCTCTTGCATCGGCAGAGCATCCATGTCGGCCCGCAGGCCGATCGCACTATCGCCGCTGCCCGATTGGATAACGCCGACCACACCGGTCTTACCCAAACCCCGATACACCGGAATGCCCCATTCACTCAACTTGGCCGCCACCAGCTCGGCGGTACGCCTCTCCTCGAAACACAATTCCGGGTGGGCGTGAATGTCGCGGCGCCAACTCTGAATCCGGTCCAACGCAGCGACGATCTCGGGAATCGCCCCTTCCGGAACGGTGCTGGCTAACGGCGGAAGATTTTCGCTCATATTTTACGACTCTATTGAACAGCACTATTATTGCGGTCGAATTGGTTCGACCGATCAGTTCGACGAACCCCATGCTTCTCCGCCACGGATTACCGATCATGCCCGACTCGCACCGCTACCACGTGGTTATCGCCGTCCCGACGATGCCGCACTACCGGCTCAGGTTATTCGAACTGTTGGCGGAAAACCTGGCGCGGGAAAGCGTCAAGCTCGAAGTAGTTTACGGCAATCCCAACCCGGAGCAAGCCGCGAAACGTGACTTGGTGGAATTGGCGGCGCCAGTCGGTGTAAAGATCCGAAATTATTGGCTGAACGAAACGGTGCTGCACCAGGCAATCTTCGGCAAAACAGTAAATATCCCCCGGCAAAGCCGGGGGCTTTATGTTGTGAACCGCTCAAAGCGGTAAATAGGGTCGCTAACGCGGCCCTTTAACTTTAGCCGCCAATAGGCGGCGACTCATTGCCAAAGGTTCATTTGTTCGATTCGTTGGTCTTCCTGTTCTTGATGACGGATATACTCCCGTATCATCCTTTCGTCCCGGCCCACCGTCGAAACAAAATACCCTCGCGCCCAGAAATGTTGACCGACAAAGTTCCGCTTCTTTTCACCATAAACACGGGCCAAGTGAATCGCACTCTTCCCTTTGACGTAGCCAATCACCTGCGACACCGCATATTTCGGTGGAATCGATATCAACATCGGACATATGCACATGATCCGGCATCAAATGCCCTTCCAATATTCGGCTTTCTTTCTGGCTCGCTAACCTTCGAAACACCTCGCCCAAATGCTTGCGCAACGCCCTATACAGCGTTCGGCGACGGCATTTCGGAATAAACACAACGTGATATTTGCACTCCCATTTCGAGTGGCTTAAGCTTTCGTTCTCGTCCATCAGGTTCTCCTCTTGCGTTTGCTTGGCGGCTCACGCTCTCGAGTTTCCTGATGGACTCCTCTAAATGTCAAACTCCTGCTGTCTCCTCGGCTAAGCCGGGGGATTTCTCATTTTTGGTTAAATATATCAAGCCTGGTTTTGCTTGATTGCTAGGCCCTCTATGAAAATTCTCCACACCTCCGATTGGCATTTAGGCCATTCGCTCAAAGGCTTTGACCGACATTTTGAACACCAATGCTTTCTCGATTGGCTACTCGTGCAACTGCGCGAGCAAGACGTCGATGCGTTGCTGGTGACTGGCGACATTTTCGATAACGCCAACCCGTCGGCGGCGGCACAGAAGCAGTTATACCGGTTTCTGCAGGTGGCACGCGAAGCGGCGCCTCACTTGCGGGTGGTAATGATTGCCGGCAATCATGATTCGCCCGGTCGCTTGGAAGCGTCTTCTCCGTTATTGGATTTATTCGACACCACGGTGGTGGGCCAAACGGGACGTAATGGCGCAGGCGAAATTGATCTGGATGCGTTAATCGTGCCCTAGCATGTTTTATCTCAAATTTAAAGGGATCTAAAAATTTGAGGCGACAACTATTCTGACGCAGGGGGCAGGAGGCCTATTACGCATTGCGCAACGCGCTGCGCGCCAACGGCTGATCCACCGCGCGTCGCGCATCGAGCATCGGCCGGCGCCGGTAAACTCGGGTAAAATCAGGCCATGATCACATTGAACACCGAGAATTCCACTTGCCTGTGCGGCTCCGGCTTGAGCTATGCCGACTGTTGCCAGCCCTTCCACGACGGCCGGCAAATGCCCAAAACCGCCGCCGCGCTGATGCGCTCCCGCTTTACCGCCTACGCCGGCCAAAACGCCGCCTATTTGCTGGACACCTGGGCCGCCGAAACTCGGCCGCCCGACATCGACTTCTCCAAGGAAAGCGCCCATTGGCAAAGTCTGACGATAGTGGACACCAAGAAAGGCGGCGAACTCGACGCCAAGGGCATCGTCGAATTCAAGGCGTTTTACCGCCAGGACGATAACGACCATTTCATGCACGAAATCAGCCGCTTCGTGAAAACCGGCGGCCGCTGGTATTACCTGGACGGCAAAATCAAGGCGGCCGGCCGAGTCGGCATCACGACCGACACCGGCCGTAACGCGCCCTGCGCTTGCGGCAGCGGCAAAAAATTCAAGCGTTGCTGCGGCCGCTAAATCCGCGGTCCGCACGCAGGGTTCAGCCGAGGGATTTTGTCTATCAGCCCAGCCCAATCGACCACGGGTATTTCGTTCGGCCGAGTTCGGCCAAGCTCAGGCTGGCGCGCCCTTCGACAGACGAACGGCTTTTTTAAAGGCCGGGTCGAGCGGCAAACCCAGCAGATGGTATAGAGGGCATATCGACAATGGACTGCCCGAGTAATCTAACGCCCCTTATCCGGCCGTTTCAGTAGCCCGTACAAATCGCCGCCGGTCGATAGCACTAGGCTGGCATCGCCGTCGATGACCTTGCGGTAGGTTTCCATCGTTTTCGAGAACTTGTAAAACTCGGCCGCTTCCGGGCGTTGGCCGTAAGCTTTCGCATAGATTTCGGTGGCCTTGGCGTCCGCCTCGCCTTGAATTTGCTGCACCAGCTTATAGGCGGCGGACTGAATTTCGTTGATGTCGCGTTCCTTGTTACCCTTGATCCGCGCCGCCTCACCCTCGCCTTCCGAACGGAAACGCTGAGCAATTTGTAAACGCTCGCTGATCATGCGTTGATGAATCCGTTCCAGCACTTGCTGGTTGTAGTTAATGCGCTTGAAGCGCACGTCCAGTAACTCGATGCCGAATTCGGCCAGTTTCGGCGCGGCGGCCTCGAACACATCCTTCTCGATCGCCGCCCGGCCGACCCGAATCGGACGCAGCACGCCCAACGTGCCCTCGCCGGTCAACGGCCCGGTGAAGGACTCGTCCTGCAAGGGCTTGCGGTCCTTGTCCGAACGCACCACTTCGATCAACTCGTGACGGGCGATCGCGGTGCGGGTTTCGCCGCCAAGAATGTCCTCCAGCCGCGACTGCGCGCTACGTTCGTCGCGTAGCCGCAAGTAGTAGCGCAACGGGTCGGCGATACGCCAACGTGCGAAAGTATGCACCTGCACATAGGTCTTGTCCTTGGTGGACATTTCCACCATCGGCCCGTCCCAACCCAGATAGCGTTTATCGAAGCTGTTGACTTGCTGCACGAACGGCAATTTGAAGTGCAGTCCGGGCTTGGCGATGGGCTCGCCGACCGGGCTGCCGAATTGGGTCAGTATGACTTGCTCGGTCTGATCGACCCGAAAGGTCGACACAAAACCCAGCACCGCCAACAGTATCGCCAGCACGCGCGACATCATGGCGCCACCTCGCCCGTGGCGGCGGCCGGCGCCGCCTTGGCCTCGGCGAACGGCAGCATCGGCAGGATTTGCTGGACGCTGTCATCGACGATGATCTGCTGGCGCGACTGGGGCAGTACGTCGCCCAAGGTTTCCAGGTAAATCCGGGTGCGCGTCACCTCCGGCGCCTTAAGATACTGTTCCAGCACTTGGTTAAACGCGGCAACGTCGCCTTCCGCCTCGTTGATCCGCTTGAAGCGGTAACCCTCGGCGGCGCGTATCGCTTGGTCCGCCTCGCCGCGCGCCCTCGGCACGGCCTTGTTGTACTCGCCGTTGGCCAGATTGATCGCGTTTTCCCGGTCCTGTTGAGCGCGATTGACCTCGTTGAACGACGGTTGCACCGGCACCGGCGGGTTGACGTTTTTCAGTTGCACCTGATTGATCGACACGCCGAGTTGATAGCGGTCGGCCAATTCCCGAGTGCGGTTCAGCACCGTTTCCTCGATTTCCTGGCGACCGATTGTGATGATTTCGTCGACGGTACGGTCGCCCACCACCTCGCGCATCACCGCTTCGGACAAATCGCGCAAGGTTTGACCGGGATCGCGCACGTCGAACAAATATTTCACCGGATCGGTAATCCGATATTGGACAATCCACTCGACCAACGCCGAATTCAGATCGCCGGTCACCATCGATTTTTCCAGCGCCGGCTGATCGCCAGCCTGATCGGGGTTGGAATAGCCCGGCGTCGCGAAACCGAACTCCAGTTTTTGTTGGCGCTGGGTCGGTACCGTAATCACTTGATCGACGCCGAACGGCAGTTTGGCGTGCAAACCGGACGGGACTTTATCGATATACTGCCCAAAGCGCAGCACGATGCCTTCGGATTCGGCCGGTATCGTATAGAACGACATCATTGCCCCGATCAGCAGCACGGCCGCTACAGCCAACACCAACGGCGGCACCGGCCATTCGCTGGGAAAACGCTCGAATATCACTTTGGCATCGTTCACGGCGGACCTCCATAGTCTCGGCTACGATTCTCAAAGGAGTTTGGCCGATAGCCGACCCTTATGCAATAACTAAAATGCTGACTACGCTTTACCCGGATTTACCTTGCTTGGCATTCCTTTACCGGATAGCGCCGCATAATGTCGGCACGCTCACCCACTCCAGAGGTCGCCCATGTTCCGCGAAACTGAAACCCGCTCCAAACCGCCTTACTTACCGAGCGCATCGAACCGCCGGCCCGGCGCCGAATACCGATTGGCCGACGCCTTCCACGACCAACCCGATCAATCAGACCCCGCTGACACCACCTTGATAGCGGAGCTAACCTACCTTTATTGGCTGGCATCGGATCGCTAGCGAGTCAGCGGCCGGCGATACCAACGTTCCTCTACCGTGGCGCGGACTTCGGCGTACGCTACACCGATGCGCCACCCACCGGTGCCATGACACTGATCAGTGTTAGAACCTACCCATGCCTGGTTTGCGCAAATCCCGGTCGAACGGGGCAATCGAAACCCCGTCGGATTAGCAACGCCGCCGCTCGCCATTCCCCGCAGGCCCATGCCGGCGATTCGAAGGCCAGGCTTCGAACACCTTAGTTGAACAAGACCACCAGCGTAAATTCGGCCGCCCCGCGAACCACGATTTGGTAATGCCGCGAGAACTTGCTGTACCCCTCGGAATCCGCAAGCAGCAGGCATAGGTCATCAGCCAGAGCAACTATATCAATGCCAAAAACTAGCGACGGTAAGCTGGAATGCGCTGAAAGGATGGGCTTTATTACCTGTATTTAGCTGATGAAAGAGGGTTGCAAAAGCGCTTTCAGCGCCGAGAAACAAATACCTATGAAACTAAACAATCTTCAGTCTTTTCAGTTCTTCATTAATTCTTAGCTGAAATTCACCATCCACTTTGCTTCCGAGTTTTAGACTTTCAACTACCATGGTCGCATGCTTGATTCTTTTCTCCTTGACAGTATTTAACACACTCACTATGCCATAAACGCGAAATAACGCTTCGATTTCCGTGTCATCGGGTTTCAACATATTTGAAATATAAAGTTCGAACGCCGCCACATCCAACTTAGCTAAATAATTTTTAATAACGCGGTCCCGGTCGAATGTAGTCCAGGCATGCGGATTTGACGGATGGAATCGACGTTGCGCTTCTTCAACGTTGTATAGCTCGGCAAACGAAGGTTGCGGAATATACGGCGTTGACTGATATATTTTCCATAGGTTTTCTAAAAATCCAACATAAACTGGCGACTTTTCAGAATCGATACCGAAACTTCCAGAACTGTCTACAACCCGCCGCAAACAATCGAGCGCATATTCCAAATAGCCGAACGATAAAGCAATAAACGCCAACTTAATCAAGCTTATCTTGGGATTCCGTGCTGTTTTTTCCAAGCTTTCCGGGTCCTTGAGAAACAAAGCGTCCGCAGCCATCTGCATGCCTTCGCCTCGAAAACCGATACCTGCTCGGAAAAAGTTAACCTGCGCTTCTCGCCCGAAAAACCGAATAAAGTGAAATCCCATTGCACGCATTCTGGCATGAATATCGCCGAACAATGGTTGGTCTTTATATAACTCATGAAACTCAACCTCGCATAACACACCTATTGTATTATTCGATAATTGTTCCTCGGCACCTAAAAATACACGCTCCTCTCCGCCCTGCGTATCGACTGACAGAAAATCGACGGTAAATTGCTCCCGTTTCGCCAACTGATCCAATGTCACGCTTGGTGCCGAAATCGACGCCACCGGTCGAAATGCCTCTTTATAAACATAATCGCCCATTAATGCCGATGGCGAATATTGCTCCGGTCGATAATCGGCGGGTGGTAATAGCGAACTCGTGCAGGGACAATGATTTAATTGAAATTCAATATTTCCCTCTTCCTTATCCACCACATAAGGATGTAACTTAAAGTTCAGACCGCGCTTTTGACTGATTACGGAAATCTGCGGTAGGCAAGATTCATCCGGATCGTAAATATGATAGACAATGTCTTCGTTGAAATTCGGGTTTCTAGGAAACTCGCCGAGTTCTCCATCCCGCCCCCCAACATGATGGATTTGTATAATATAAGGCGATTCTTTCATATTAATTTAATTCCTATTAGCGTTGTCGAAAACTCTGTTCTAAACCAGGTATAAAAACTAAAACGCCCACAAGCATTCAGCTACTGTCACAGAGCCGCGACCCGTAAAATCGTGACTCGCATTGGCCCTAGGTATTTTTCATATCGCCGTGAGTATATTGGTAAAAGCGCATCCGTTCGCTGAAAAATCAGAAAATCGTTCGCGCCTCTTACGCGGTTTTTAGAGAGTACTTCGTTGGCGGTTTATTCTAGCCCATACCAACGGGACGGTTTATTCGCCGTGATGTCGCTCCAGGCACTTGGCAGTTTGGCGGGCAACAGCGCGGAGCAAGGCGGAAATTTCAACGAGCCGCCTGCGCCGGCACTCGAAAGCGCGAGAGAAACGAAACGGCCGATCGGGCAATTGTTGTACGATAGCCGCTTTATCCCCGAGGCCGCCTCGTGACTATCGCATCGTCGTTTATCCGGCTTTGCCGACAAATCGTCGGCGACGCCAACGTCATCGCCGATCCGGCCTTGCTGAGGGTATACGAGTGCGACGCCCTGGCGGCCTACACGCAATTGCCCGACTTGGTGGTGCTGCCGGACAGCGTCGAACAGATACCGGCACTGCTGCGATTGTGCCACACCCACCGAATTCCGGTCGTCGCGCGCGGCGCCGGCACCGGTCTGTCGGGCGGCGCGCTGCCGGTGCCCGGAGGTATCGTGCTGGGGCTGGCCAAACTCAATCGCATCTTAGGCGTCGATCCCATCAACCGCACCGCGACCGTGCAACCCGGCGTGCGTAATCTGGCTATTTCCGAAGCGGCCCGTCCGCACGGTTTGTATTACCCGCCGGACCCCTCCTCGCAAATCGCTTGCAGCATCGGCGGCAATATCGCCGAAAACGCCGGCGGCGTGCATTGCCTGAAATACGGCCTGACCGTGCATAACGTACTGCAAATCAAATTGGCGACGATCACCGGCGAATTGCTGACCCTGGGCGGCAGCGGCTTGGATGGCGCCGGTTACGATCTGCTGGCCTTGGCGATCGGCTCGGAAGGCTTGTTGGGCGTGGTTGTCGAGGCCACGCTGCGGCTGTTGCCGACGCCGCCGCGGGTGCAAGTATTGTTGGCCGGGTTCGCGACCATCGAACAGGCCGGCGCGGCGGTGGCCGATATTATCGGCGCCGGCCTGATTCCCGCCGGCCTGGAATTGATGGACAACGCCGCGATCCGCGCCACCGAGGCCTTCGTCCACGCCGGCTATCCGGTGGAGGCGGCGGCGATCTTGCTATGCGAACTGGACGGCCAGCCGGAGCAGGTCGATGCCGATTTGGCCCGCGCCGAGGCGCTTCTAAGGGCAGCCGGCGCCAGCGAAATTCGGGTGGCCGCCGACGCCGCCCAGCGCCAGCGCTTCTGGGCCGGCCGCAAGGCCGCGTTTCCGGCGGTCGGCCGCATCGCCAGCGATTATTACTGCATGGACGGCACCATTCCGCGCCGGCATCTAGCGGCCGTACTCGCCGAAATCGCCGCGGTGGCCGAGCGTTACGGCTTGAGCGTGGTCAATGTATTCCACGCCGGCGACGGCAATCTGCATCCGTTGATTTTGTACGACGCCGGCCGGCCCGGCGACTTCGACAAAGCCGAGGCGCTGGGCGGTGACATTCTGGAATTGTGCGTGCGGGTCGGCGGCACCATCACCGGCGAACACGGCGTCGGCCGCGAAAAATTGCCGCAGATGTGCGTGCAGTTTCAGGCCGCCGAGCTTGAGCAATTTCACGCGCTGAAACAGGCTTTCGATCCGAACGGCTTGTTGAATCCTGGCAAGGCGGTGCCGACCCTGCACCGTTGCGCGGAGCTGGGCAAGATGCACGTCCACGGCGGCCGCTTACCGCATCCGGAACTGGAGCGGTTTTGATGACGAACGCGGATATGAGCGATGTCGTCGTCGGGCACATCCGGCAAGCCGGTGCCGAGCGGCGGCCGTTACGCATTGTCGGTGGGAATAGCAAAGCCTTCTACGGCGGCGCCGATACGGCCGACACCGTGTTATCGCTCGCCGAACATCGCGGCATCATCGCCTACGAACCCAGCGAGTTGGTCATCACCGCCCGCGCCGGCACGCCGTTGGCCGAAATCAATCACCTTCTGGCCGAACGCCGGCAAATACTCGGCTTCGAGCCGCCGGCATTCGGCACGCGCGCGACGGTGGGCGGTACGATGGCTTGCGGTTTTTCCGGGCCGCGTCGCCCGTTCACCGGCAGCGCCCGCGACTTTATGCTGGGCTGTCGCATCGTCAACGGCCGCGCCGAAACCCTAAACTTCGGCGGCCAGGTCATCAAAAACGTGGCCGGCTTCGACGTCTCCCGGCTGATGGTCGGCGCCTTGGGCACGCTGGGGGTGTTACTGGAGGCGTCGTTGAGAGTCTTGCCGATGCCGGAAGCCGAACTCACGTTAGCGCAAAGCCTCGCCGAGGACCAAGCCTTGGCCGCGATGAACCGACTGCAAGGCCAGTCCCTGCCGCTATCGGCGCTCAGTCATCACGACGGACTGTTGCGCGTGCGCTTGAGCGGCGCAGAAGCAGCCGTCGCGGCGGCGGCCGCCCGAATCGGCGGCGAAATCGTTGGCGACGGTCGCGACTATTGGCACGCGTTGCGTGAACAGACACTGGCATTCTTCGCCGAAACCGGCGACCTGTGGCGGCTAAGCGTCACGCCGGCGGCACCGTTGTCCGCCGCGCCCGGCCGGCAATTGCTGGAATGGGGCGGCGCGTTGCGCTGGCTAAAAACCGATGCGTCCGCCGACGCGGTACATGCGGCCGCCCGAGCGGTCGGCGGGCACGCCATCCTTTGGCGCGGTGCCGACAAAACCGCCTGGCTGAACGCCGAACCGGCATTGGCCGGCTTGCAATCCCGCTTGCGCGCCGCATTCGATCCCCTTAGCCTGTTCAACCCCGGCCGAATGCCGTTTTAGCCCATGCAAACCGTTATCGCCGAACCGCTGAAATACACGCCGCAAGGCGCCGTCGCCGAACAACTGCTGCGCGCTTGCGTGCATTGCGGATTTTGCAACGCGGTTTGTCCGACTTACCGCCTGCTGGGCGACGAATTGGACGGGCCGCGCGGCCGGATTTATCTGATCAAGCAAACGCTGGAAACCGGCGACGCGGACGCCGCCGGTCTGACCCATCTTGACCGTTGCCTGACTTGCCGGTCTTGCGAAACCGCCTGTCCCTCCGGTGTGGAATACGGCCAATTGTTGGACATTGGCCGCGAGCTGATGGCTAAACCAGGCATACGTTCACGGCGCCAGCGCTGGCTAAGACGCTGGCTGGTCGCGGCGCTGGCCTATCCGCGCCGGGCGGCTTGGTTAATCGGCGCGGCGCGGCGGCTCAAGCCGTGGTTACCCGGATTTCTGCGCGCGAAACTGCCGGACCGGCAAGCCGCCGAAACGTGGCCGGCACCGCGCCATCAACGGCGGGTGTTGATCCCGCAAGGTTGCCTGCAACCGGCCTTGGCGCCGCGCATCGACGCCGCGACGGCTCGGGTGCTGGATAGTCTCGGCATCAGCGCCGTTTCGTTGCCGGCCGGTTGCTGCGGTGCCCTACCCTATCATCTGGACCGCCAGGCCGAGGGTCTGACCATGATGCTTGAAACCGTGGAACGCTGTTGGTGCGAATTGCAAGCCGGTGCCGAAGCCGTGGTCTCCACGGCCAGCGGTTGCGGTGTCACGCTCAAGGATTACGGCCGCCTGTTGGGCGACGACCCGGATTACGCCGCGAAGGCGGCGGCGGTCGCGGCCAAGACCCGCGACATCGCCGAGCTGCTCAGCGGAGAAGACCTGAGCCGCTTGGCGATCCGGACTTGCCGGGTAGCGGTGCATTCACCCTGCACGCTGCAACACGGCCAAGGCCTGCCCGGTATCGTCGAGTCCTTGCTGAACGGCCTGGGCTTCGAATTGGCGACGGTCGCCGACGCCGATCTGTGCTGCGGCTCGGCCGGCAGCTACAGTCTGCTACAACCGGCCATCGCCGAACGCTTGCGCGACGCCAAGCTAACGACCTTGCAAGCCGGCGCGGCGGACGTCATCGTCACCGCCAACATCGGCTGCTGGCTGCACTTGCGCGAGCGGGCGACGCTTCCGGTTCGCCACTGGATCGAATTGCTGGACCCCGGCGCGCCGGGCCAGCGCCGCTGACGCCACGGCCGGTCTCGGCATCGATATTGGATATTGCACGGTCGCCTCCCGCACCGGCCCCGGTAGCCCGCCCAAGTTTATCGAATATACAGATGAACTCATCAAAACATATCGTTTTATTTAATTCAAAACCGCCGCTACGCTAAGCCACCTATTCGATGGACGCTTGGCCGCTGTCGGTTCCGTGGCGTGTCGCTAAACGCCATTTCAACCGATGCGTCGGAGATTCGGACGCCGTTAATGCGGATCGGCATCGCCGGTCGCGCTAACCGTTCTCACCGAACAAAACCCATCGAGTACGCCATTTTGCCCCCATAGTCAGGAGACAACCATGCCATTACAGCAACTGGTGGAATATTTCAACGACCGGCTGGAACAGGAACACAACAGCGGGTTTCGGCCGTTTGTGCTGCGGGACGGCCGGGTGGAAGCCTCGTTCGGACCGATTCGACTGGCAAGCCGATTAAAACCAATTCGGGAAACCTTGCGTAGCGCGCGACGCGTCGGCCACATGGCCCAACTGCAAATCAGCGCCAATCCGGCTTCAAGCCCGCCGCCGGCCGCGGTCGACGCGCTACTGAATCCGGAGCCGCCGCCGCAAAGCATCGTCAATTTCGACCGGCTGTCGCGCGCGGTACACATGCTGAATTATTTGCCCGAAGCGCATTTGGACGAGATTCTGTTTCTGGATGTCGATCCCCGCCACATCCTCGGCGTCAAAACCGACCACGGCGCGTATTTCGAGGAAGTCATCGCCAAATGCGGCCTGCAAACCCGCAATGTCGCTATCGTGATGACCGTGAACCGGATATACGCCCGCTATTACCAAACCCTGCTGAAAGGCTTGCAAAACTATCAAACGCGCGGTTATCGGGTGGCGTTGAAATTCGATTATCCAACCCTGGATCAGGCGGCGCTGGATTTACTGGCCCGGGCCGCCGCCGACTTCGTGTGCTTGTCGGCCGGCGAACTGGAACGGATTCGCGACAACCGCCTATTGGAAAAACTGCGCCAATTGAACGGCTTGGTCGAGTCGATAGGCGGTCGCGGCATTTTGCTCGACATCGCCGACAAACAGAACGCCGCACTGGCCCGTCAAACCGGCTTCGGTCTGGTGCAGGGCGAACATTTCGAGGCAACGGACGTGCCGGCACCGGTTTACGCCCGCTCGGCTTAATTCGACCTTGTCAGATTCTCGGTAGTGCTCGTCATTTCGGCAGGGATTGCCGAAATCCAGCCCCCACGGACGGATCGAAGCTTGCCATCCATGACACTGGATGCCCGCTTCCCGGCGGGCATGACGGCGTTGCTTAAATTTTGACAAAGTAGAATTAAGCGAGTTTTTTGATTGAAACGAACTTATTGGCCTCGGTCAGTTCCATTTCGAAATGGCCCTGAATGCCGGATTTGGTTAGATAGCGTTGCACATTGCCGGCCGGAAATACCACCCGGCGGCCGTCGTCGCTCAAGGTGGTGACGGTTTTGGCGTGGCCCTGGTAAACCGCCAAGTATTGATCGTAACTCAGGTTTAAACGGAAGCGGATATAGCGGCGATTGGACATTAAAAAGCCGCGCCGGCTAGCCGGCGCGGCCTCCCTTCGGTTAACGCATGTTTTGCAAGGCTTCGATGCGCTCTTCGAGCGGCGGATGGCTCATGAACAAGCGCTGCACCCCGCCGCCGTTAATGCCGAACGCGGCCAGTTCGCCCGGCAACTGCGCCGGCTCGTGCGAACGTTGCAAGGCTCGCAACGCGCCTATCATCTTCTGCCGTCCGGCCAAATTGGCGCCGCCGGCATCGGCCCGGAATTCGCGGTAACGCGAGAACCACATCACCAGCATCGACGCCAGGATAGACAACGCAATCTGCGCGATCATCTGGGTGATGTAATAGGCCGGACCGTAGCCGCGTTCGGTCTTGAACACGGCCCGGTCGACGACGTAGCCGATGATGGTCGCGAAAAAGTACACGAAGGTGTTGACCACGCCTTGCATCAAGGCCATCGTCACCATATCGCCGTTGGCGACGTGACTGATCTCGTGGCCGACCACGGCTTCCACCTCGTCCGCGCTCATCGCTCTCAGCAAGCCGGTGCTGACCGCCACCAACGCGTCGTTGCGGTTGGCGCCGGTCGCGAAGGCGTTGGGTTCAGGCGCGTCGAAAATACCCACTTCGGGCATGCCGATACCGGCCTTTTGCGCTTGGCGGGAAACGACCTCCAGCAGCCATTGTTCGGTCTGGTTTTGCGGACGATCGATCACATGCACGCCCATCGCGTTTTTAGCCGACCATTTGGACATGAACAACGAAATAACGGAACCGGTCATGCCAAACACCGCCGACATCGCCAGCAAGCCTTCCAGATTCAGGTCGACGCCTTGGGCATCCAACGCGCCCTTCAGGCCGAGGACGCTAAAAATGATACTGATCGCGATCATGATGGCCACGTTGGTGGCCAAAAACAGCAGTATTCTCGTCATGGTGTGACTTTCCTTTATCGTTGTTGAGTGGTGATTAATGTGGGGCGCCTAAAAATTAAATTCAAGCTTATAGAGTGTTACCATCTGCGAAAAGTTTATTTTGGGGTATAAAAATGAAAATAATCCAAGCGCTATGGCTGGTTTTGGCGACGATCGGCGCCGCCCACGCCGCCGATCGCGGCTACGAGTCGGTACTCAGCCAGCTCAAGTTGCCGGCCGGCTTCAAGATTAGCATTTTTGCCGACGGCGTACCCAATGCCCGGCAATTGGCGCTCGGCGACAACGGCACGGTGTTCGTCGGCAGCCGCGACGGCAATGTATTCGCGGTGCAAGACCGAGACGGCGACGGAGTGGCCGAGCAAAAATTCCAAATTGCCCAACAATTAAACCTGCCGAACGGCGTGGCGTTTAAAAACGGCTCGTTATACGTCGCGGAGATACAACGCATCATCCGCTTCGACAATATCGAACAGCGCTTGAGCAACCCGCCCAAACCCGAAGTGGTCTACAACGATTTCCCGGAAGACCGCCACCACGGCTGGAAGTATTTGCGCTTCGGCCCGGACGGCAAGTTGTACACCGCCGTCGGCGCGCCGTGCAATATCTGCGATCCCGGCAAGCCGATCTACGGCTCGCTGGTTCGCTTGAACCCGGACGGCAGCGACTTCGAAATCCTGGCGCGCGGCATTCGCAACACGGTCGGCTTCGACTGGGAAACCCGCACCAATCATTTGTTCTTTAACGATAACGGCCGCGACTATTTGGGCGACGACCTGCCGCCCGACGAACTCAACGAATGGAGCCGGCCCGGCGAACACTTCGGCTACCCTTACTGCCACGCCGGCACCATCCCGGATCCGCAACTGGCCGGCGACAAAAAATGCAACAGTTTTATCGCGCCGGCCTGGAAATACAAAGCCCATATCGCGCCGCTGGGCATGCGCTTTTACACCGGCAAACAGTTCCCCGACCAGTATTTCCGGCAATTGTTCGTCGCCCAACACGGTTCATGGAACCGAACTCAACCGCAAGGCTACCAGATCGACGTCGTCAAATTCAGCGGCGGTCATCCTTATAACGAACAAGCCTTTATTAGTGGTTGGCTGACCGCGTCGGGCGAAGTGCTGGGCCGGCCGAACGACGTTATCGTCGGCCGCGACGGCAGCTTGCTGATTAGCGACGACAAGCTGGGCGTCATCTACCGGGTGAGCTACGGCCGATGAGCAAACATCAATTCGAAGTGCTGGACGTCAAAACCGTCTACGAGGGATTTTTTCGGCTGGAACAATACCGCGTAAGGCACACGCTGTATCAGGGCGGCTGGAGCCGGCCCTTGCAACGCGAGTTGTTTCGGCGCGGCAACTGCGTGGCGGTTTTGCTTTACGACCCGGACCGGGATGAAGTGGTGTTGATCGAGCAATTTCGGGTCGGCGCCATCCTGAGGCCGAACCATGCTTGGCAAATCGAAATCGTCGCCGGCGCGATCGAGGACGGCGAGACCGCCGAGGACGTCGCCTACCGCGAAGCGCTCGAAGAAGCCGGCTGCGAAATTCTGGATCTGATCGAAGTCAAACGTTTCTACACGACGCCGGGCGGCTCGTCGGAATTGATCACCCTGTTCTGCGGCCGAGTCGATAGCCGCGGCATCGGCGGCGTTCACGGCCTGGACCACGAGGACGAAGACATCCGCGTCTTCGCGGTCAAGACCGAACAAGCTTTCGATATGCTGGAAGACGGCTCTATAGAATCCGGAATTCCAATTCTGGCCTTGCAGTGGCTGTATATGCACCGCGACCGCTTGCGGGCGCGCTGGGCGGCGAGTCCGGCCGAGCGGGAGCAGCCAGAACCAGCCTAGGCCCGCCCACCCTGGCTGGCGCTAACGTCCTTTGAACACACCGGCCTTGCCCAACCAGGGATTGAATTTCTCCAACAACCAGGCTTTGGCGAATTCGTCGTTTTTGACGAGCAAATCCAAAAAGCGGTGCTCGCGCTTTGCACCGCCGCAACTTGTTTGTACGCGCGTTCTATCCGCATTTTTTCCAGGTCTTCGCCGCGCAAGCCGTAGCCGGGGCCGCCGCCCATCGGCGGTCCGCCGCCTCCGCCCATGCCGCCCCCACCGCCGCCGACGCGATTGACCGGATTCAGCAACAACCGACCGCCCGGCCCGCCGCCACCCATCCCCATTTCGGGTCCGCCGCCCGAACCGCCGCGCTGGCCCCGGCCGGTGCCTATGCCGGCGCCGGCCAGCAATTGATGGCTAGCCTCGGTCAACACTAACAAGTACTTGCCGCCCGGCGGCGCGTGCTCCCACACCGATAGCCGAGCACCGGCCGCGCCGATGGCATAGGAGTCGTCATCCTCGCTGCCGGTGACTGCCAGCAACGGCGAGGAAATTGGTTGAAAACGGCTACGGACATTGCCGGTCGCCAAATCCACCGAAGGACTCAAGAGTATCCCGGCCACGGGCCGTAACTCTTGCCTACCCGGCAACTCGACGCCGAAATTTTCGCCGAGTACCGCGCTGACGGTTTGCGCGCCCAAATCGTATCCGGCCAACACCAGTTTATCGACGTCGGCGGCCGCGTACAGACGCTGCCCCAAACCGGCCCGGGTCCGTAGCTGCTGGTAAGCCCAGGCCAAGTCGGCGACTCGACCGGGCAAATGTTCGGCGGCGAAATACTCGTGGCCGAGATAACGTAATTCGCTGCTGCGAGCCGCCTTGGACGGACGGCGTTTGTCCTCCGGCCGATCGCTGTCGTCCTCGTCGTCGGGCTGGGTACCATCTTCCGGATCGGGT
Source organism: Methylomonas stagni (assembly GCF_050154735.1). Taxonomy (NCBI): domain Bacteria; kingdom Pseudomonadati; phylum Pseudomonadota; class Gammaproteobacteria; order Methylococcales; family Methylococcaceae; genus Methylomonas; species Methylomonas stagni. Next base: position 1,312,303 of record NZ_CP189557.1, read on the forward strand.
CCGCCGCCAAACCAGCCGCCGAACATCCCCGCTGCCTCGCCGTCCTCGTCATCCGGCGGGCCCATATCGTTGGCGGTGCCGGGACGCGGTCCGCCGCGCGGCCGGTTCAATTCGCGCAAGGCTTGCCCTATCGCCACCGGCTGCATGCAAAATACCGCGTAACCAGCTTTGGCCCAGAATTCGCGCCATAAGCGGCCGCCGCCGGCATACTCGCCCAAGGCCGGCAGGTACACGATCAGCGGGTAACGGCCCGGCGCGGTGGGTACCGTAATCGATACGTCCAAATCGCGGCCATCGTGATGCCAGACTTCGCGGCCGGTTTCGATCTCGAACCGTCGCGCCGGCCGGTAGCCGCCGTCCAGCAAAACTTTTTCCAGTTTTTCGGCTTGCTCGATCTGGCTGGGCGGCAACGGCCGCGAACCGCAGGCGACCAGTAACACACACAACAGCAGGCAAACCGCGATTCGTAAACCGGTCGCGGAGGGTTCGAACCAGCCTATCGACCGCCGTGAATTTGGTTTCATCGCAGCGAATTTCCTATTCATTTGATAGCAACATACAACAGCCAAAATTTAAATACGGGTAAACAACAGTATGCCGACGGCATCGGTAAATCCCAGTCAATATAATGTAAATTCGGGTAAAAAGCCGCGCGCAGGCTCGGCGTCTCCTGTCGAGCGGAGTCCAAGCGCGAGCCACAAGCCGGCGCAAATGCTTTATCATTGCCCCGCCCGGTTCGGCCAACCCCGACAATAATAACGATGAACTCAGCGCCTCAAACCACCCGCCCCACCCTCATTTCGCCGGTTATCGCCTTCGCCGCGACGCTATTTATCAGCGCATTGCTGATGTTCGTGCTGCAGCCGATGTTCGGCAAACTGTTGTTGCCCTTGCTCGGCGGCACGCCTGCGGTGTGGAACACCTGCATGGTGTTTTACCAAACCCTGCTGTTCTGCGGCTACCTCTACGCGCATTGGCTGACGGCCCGGCAAGGCGCGCAGCGCCAGATTCAGATCCATACCGCCTTGATGATCTTCAGCGCGTTCGCGCTGCCGGTGGCGCTGCCGGACAACCCCAGCCCGCCCACCGCCGGCAATCCGGCCTGGTGGTTGGTCTGGACCTTGTTTCTGGCGATCGGCCTGCCGTTTTTCGTGATCTCGGCGACCGCGCCGTTGCTGCAAAGTTGGTTTTCCCGCTGCGGTCATCGCAGCAGCGGCGATCCGTATTATCTTTACGCCGCCAGCAACGCCGGCAGTTTGTTGGCCTTGCTGAGCTATCCGTTTTTAATCGAACCCAACATCGGCCTGGCCAACCAACGCCTGGTTTGGAGCGGCGGCTATCTGCTGCTGTGCGCCTGCATCCTGTTCTGCGCGGCCGGCTATTGGCGCAACCAATCCGAAGACCAACTGGAAGCGCCCAGCATCGACGAAACCCTGACGCCGCCTAGCCGCTGGCAACAACTGCATTGGGCCGCCCTGGCCTTGGTGCCTTCCAGCCTATTGCTGGGTCTGACTCAGTTCATCAGTACCGACATCGCCGCGGTGCCGTTGCTGTGGATCGTCCCGCTAACCCTGTATTTGCTGTCCTTCATCCTGGTATTCGGTAGCTGGGCGGAGCGCATCCGGCCGTGGATGCTGGCCGCGCAACCGGCGGTGTTGACGGTGTTCATCGCCTATTCGTTTATCAATCCGGCCACGCTGCCTTATTGGCTGGATTTGATTCTGCACCTGATCGCATTCTTCCTGGCGGTGATGGTCTGCCACGGCGAATTGGCGCGCAGCCGGCCCCACCCCCAATTCCTGACCCGATTTTATCTGGTGATGTCCTTCGCCGGCATGCTGGGCGGCTTGTTCAACACCTTCGTCGCGCCGTTTTTGTTCGATGCGGTTTACGAATACCCGATCATGATCGTCGCGGCGCTACTATTGCGGCCCGGCTTGTTGAACGGCCGCTGGCCCTTGCAACTGCTGTTCCCGGTACTGATTCTGGTTGCCGGGCTGGCCGTCTATTTTTCGACCGAACAATTGTTCGACTATCTGGACCTGATCGGCGGCGCGCTGATTCTGCTGGCCGGCATCAGTTACGCGTTGCGCCACAGCCCGTTGGCGCTGGGCACGCTGACGGCGGTACTGCTGCTGTTCACGCTGGGCCTGCACGGCATGGCATCGAACGTGTTGTATCAGGAACGGACGTTTTTCGGCGTGCTGTCGGTGCGCGATACCGTGATCCCCGACGAAAACCAAAAGCCGGAAAAAGTCCGCGAACTTTACCACGGCACCACCAAACACGGCGCCGAACGCTTGATTCCGGCGCAAATTACCACGCCGCTGACCTACTACAGCCGGCCCGGCCCGATCGGCCAGGTATTCGCCGAATTCGACGCCGAAAATCCGCGCTGGCGGATCGGCGCGGTCGGCCTGGGCGCCGGCGCGCTGGCCTGCTACGCCAAGGAAGGCCAAAGTTGGTCGTTCTACGAAATCGACCCGCTGGTGGTTTCGGTCGCACAAGACTCGACCTGGTTTCATTACTTGGAACGTTGCGCCAAGCAGGCGGCGATGGTTGTCGGCGACGCCCGTTTGTCGCTGGCCAAGGAAGCCGACGCCAGCTTCGACCTGCTGATCATGGACGCCTTCAGTTCCGACGCGGTACCTACCCACTTGCTGACCCGCGAGGCTTTACAGCTATACTTCAGCAAGCTGAAGGACGACGGTTTGCTGGCATTTCACATCACCAACCGTCATTTGGCCCTGAAGAAAGTCCTGGCCGATCACGTTAACCAACTGCATCTGGCCGGCCTGCTCCAGGAATTTCAGCCGGAAACCGATGTCCCTCTGGTGATTGCCACCGACTGGGTGGTGATCGCGAAACATCCCGAGCGCTTGGCAAAACTGCAACAAAGCCGGCTCGGGCATTGGCAGAAATTGCCGCTGTCGTTCGGCTTGCAACCCTGGACCGACGACTTCACTCATATCATTGGCATTTGGAAATAGGAAAACGCATGCTTATCACGGAACTGGCCAGTCGTTGCGACGCTCGAGCGCAAGGCGGCGATGCCACTCAATCCATCCATTCCGCCGCCGACATCATGTCGGCTCAAGCTCACCAAGTCACCGTCCTCAGCGACGGCAAATACAAGAAACATTTAAAGGACACCCAGGCCTCGGCCTGCTTCATCGCCGAAGCCCTGATCGACGCCGAAATGCCGGCCGGCTTGACCCTGCTGGTTTGCCAGGACCCGGAAATCAGCTTTCTGAACGCCGTCAAGCTGCTGCATCCCGAGCCGGTATTCAAACGCCAGGTGTCCGAACACGCCGTGCTGGCCGACACCGCGACCCTGGGTTACAACGTCCACGTCGGTCCGTTTGCGACGATAGGCCAAAACAGCAGCGTCGGCGACAGCAGTACCGTCGAAGCCGGCGCCCGCATCGGCAATCACGTGGCGATCGGCAAACACTGCCATATCCACCCCAACGCGGTGATTTACGACAACAGCGTCATCGGCAATCACGTGATTATTCACGCCGGCGCGGTGATCGGCGCCGACGGATTCGGCTATAAATTCCGCGACAACCAACACGTCAAGGTGCCTCATGTAGGTCACGTCGAAATCGAGGACCACGTCGAAATCGGCGCCAACACCTGTATCGACCGGGGCGCCTTGGGGCCGACCCGAATCGGCGCCGGCAGCAAAATCGACAACTTGGTCCAGCTCGGCCATAACAACATCGTCGGCCGCAACGTCATCATCTGCGGACAATCCGGCATTTCCGGTTCCTGCACGATAGAAGACGGCGCGATCCTGGCCGGCAGCACCGGCGTCGCCGATCACGTCAAAATCGGCGCCCGCGCCGTCGTGATGGCCCGTAGCGGCATCTCCGGCGACATCGAGCCGGGCGCCCAAGTATTCGGCAGTCCGGCCAAGGATCGCAAGGTCGCCTGGAAGGAATTGGCGGCCCTGGCCAAACTGCCGGAATTGCTGCAAAAATTCAAAGCGCTGGAAGCCCGAGTCCATAAGCTGGAAGAATAATTCGGCCCCGGAACTTGACGGCCGGTTTTCGCGTCACCCCGTTTTTCGACCATCGCAAAGGCAGAACCATGAACGACAAACAACGCGTCGCCCAACATGCTGCTCAACACGTGCAAAACGGCATGATCGTCGGCCTGGGCACCGGCTCCACCGCCAATCTGTTCATCGAGGAACTCGCGCGGCGCCGCACCCAGGAAGGCCTGAAATTCAGCGCCGTGGCCAGTTCGACGGTCAGCACGATCAAGGCCCGTCAACTCGATTTGCCGCTGATCGCGATCGACCATCTGGAACACCTGGACTTGTACGTGGATGGCGCCGACGAAGTCGCGCCCGATCTGACGCTGCTGAAAGGCCGCGGCTACGATTTGGTACGCGAAAAGTTACTGGCCAAGGCCTGCGATTCGTTTCTGGTATTGATCGACGCCAGCAAGCGCGTCAAACGCATCGGCGAGAACTTTCCGATTCCCATCGAAGTGATGCCGTTCGCCTGGAAGCTGGTACAACGCAGCGTGGCGGCGATCGGCGGGCACGGTAGCTTGCGGCAAACCGCCAACGGCGACGGCTTGGTCGTCACCTCATACGGCAGCCTGGTGTTGGATGTGGTGTTCGATTCCACGCTGGACGCCAAAACCCTGAACGAACGGCTGAACGGCATTCCCGGTATCGTCGAACACGGCATATTCAACGGCTTGACTGGTGCGGTATTTTGCGGCCACGACGGACAAGTGGACGAACTTTGGGCTTAGCGGCCGGCGTGCTCGGCGCGGCTTAGCCTTTGGCCGGCAAGCAGCCGCGGCACTTAGTCCCAGCAATTTTGTGGTAGAAGCTCGTCCGGCGCTTGGTCCATAATCGCCGCCAGCCGCGGGTCGCCGGGATTGGCTTTCCGGCCGGCGCGGCCGGCGTTGGTCCCGATAGCCAGACCAATCCAATCCGCCAGTTCGAATTCGCCCCGTACAACAGGAGAAAACCCATGTCGCAATTATTAGAAAAAAACCAGGAAGCGCCGTTTTTCCGTGCCGTGAATCAAGACAATAAAATGATCTATCTGTCGGATTACCAGGGCGAAAAGACTGTGGTGCTGTATTTTTACCCCAAGGACGATACGCCAGGCTGCACGATAGAAGCCAACGACTTCACCGCGCTTGCCGCCGAGTTTGCGGCGGCTAATACCGTCATCGTCGGCGTCAGCAAGGACGACTGCGAGAGCCACCGGGCCTTCATCGCCAAATACGGGCTGAACGTGCAATTATTGGCCGATACCGACGGTGCGCTGTGCGACAGTTACGGTACCTGGCAGGAAGTCGAAAAAGACGGCGTCAAGAAGTGGAAGATCGTCCGCTCGACCTTCATTATCGGCAAGGACGGCAAGTTGCTCGAAGCCATGTACGGCGTTAGCCCGGATGGACACGCGCAAGCGGTACTGGATATTGTCAAAAGCCTGCCCGTCTGAGATACATCTTGGAACCATCGCCGGCCATTTTCTGCCCAAAAAAGCCGGGGTTCCCCGGCTTTTTTACGAACTAGCAGCGAACTCAATGTAGCGTGACGACTTGCTTTACCACGTCAGCCACCGTTTTGATACGGCTGAAGTCCAGATGAAGTTCGTTAAACATTTCCATGATCGAGCTATCCAGCTTATCCCGCAAGTCGGCATCCATACCCAGATCGTTTTGTAGATCGCTATCCAAAGAAACGTCGTCCACATCCAAATCGAAGGTATCGGCGATGACCAGCTGTACGGCCATCGACATCATGTTTTGCAGGCTTTCCACTTCGTTGCCACCGAATTTTCCACACATCAGCGTCACCTCTTTGTCGTTAACGATGGCGTTAGTTTGGCTAAAACCCCACCCAAAAACCGTTAACGACTACCAATTCGGAGCGCCGCTTCGGCCACGGTGTTGTAGCGCCCTTGGTCGACCTCTTGACTTGGCGCCTGCGTTAACGCGCCAGTCCGCACGCCCCCGCCGTGCCGCAACTGGATCCCTGGAACGGCAAGTTCCAAAAAACCTCTTCTCCGACTATCCATTCGGTTACGGTGGCCGGAATGCGCAACGTTATACTGGAATTCGCCTTAGCCTATAAACGGACTTACGGCCCAAAATTTCAAGGTCTTTTACGACAGCCGTCGCCCTCTCGATAGCTGTATCGAGCTTCGTCGGCGGCGATACGATAAAATTCGCTTGTAAGCCATCACAGACACACGAAATCGCTCCATGCCCAGCCCAGCCATGCCTATTCGTATCGCCCATTCGAGTGCCGTCGACCCGACAACGGCGGTCAACGAGCTACATGCCGGCCTGGTTCAGGAACGGCTGGCCGCCGTGATATTTTTTTGTTCGGCCGATTACGACCTAACGGCGCTGGCAGCCGCATTATCGTTGGCGTTTAAGGACCTGCCGGTCGTCGGTTGTACGACGGCCGGCGAAATCGGACCAGCCGGGCTTTGCGAACGCAGTCTGGTCGGCGTCGGCTTCTCTGCATCGGTGTGCAGCGCCGTCGGCGGCCTGCTCGGCGACTTACGGAGTCTGTCCGCCGAGCAAACCAAGGACTTCGCCCAATCTCGGTTGAACGCGCTATTGGATTTGGCGCCGTACGCCTGTTCGTCCAACAGTTTCGGTTTTTTATTGATAGACGGTCTGTCTTTGAAAGAAGAACCGGTCGCCCTGGACATTCAACGGATGCTCGGCAACATTCCGCTGGTCGGCGGTTCGGCCGGCGACGGTTTGAGGTTTCAGGATACGTGGGTTTATTGGGGAGGTGCGTTCCACCCGAACCACGCGGTCATGCTGTTAATCAGCACCACGCTGCCGGTGTACGCTTACCGGACTCAACACTTCTTACCGTCCGAGCACAGGATGGTGGTCACCGCCGCCGACATCGGCCGGCGCACCGTCCACGAAATCAACGGTCTGCCGGCCGCCGAGGAGTACGCGCGACTGATCGGCTATCCGCTAGACCAACTCACGCCGGCGTTGTTCGCCGCATATCCGGTCGTCGTCAAGATCGACGGCAGTTATTACGTGCGCGGCCTGCAACGCGCCAATCCGGACGGCAGCTTGACCTTTTACTGCGCGATCGAGGAAGGCTTGGTGTTGCGCATCGCTCAAGGCGAAAACTTGCTGGAAAATTTGGCGGCGGCCTTCGGTCGCGTCCGTCAAGTCATTGGCCAGCCGCTGGTGACGCTCGGCTGCGATTGCATCCTGCGAAAACTGGAAGTTGCCGCCGCCGATCAGCTCGATGACTTGAACCGCTTGATGACCGACAACCGCGTGGTCGGCTTTCACACCTACGGCGAACAGTTTCGCGGCATCCACATCAACCAAACCTTCGCGGCCGTGGCGATCGGCGCTCCGGCTACGGCATCCGAACATGACTGACCCAAACGCCAATCCCAGCCTCCCGGCTTTGCAGGCTGAAATCGCCCGCTTGAACAAAGTCGTCCAAGTCTTGATGGACCGTGTCGAACACAGCGGCGATTTGGGAAACTCCTATTTCGATCAAGTCCAGGCAACGGTGATGCTGGAAGACTTGGTACGACGCCGCACTCAGGAATTGGAAGCGGCGCTGGCAGAAAACCGGGCCATCAACCGCGCGCTGAGCGAAGCGGAACAAAAATTTCACTGCGTGCTCGATCAATCCTTGGTCGGCATTTCAATGACGATCGACCAACGCTTTCACTACGCCAACCCGAAGTTCGCCGAAATTCTGGGCTATAGCGTCGAGGAAATTCTGAAACTCGGTCCGGCCGACATTACCCCGGCCGAAGACTTGCCCCAGGTTTTGGACGTGATTCGCCGCGCATTGAACGGGGAATTCCAGCAACTGACCTTTACGACTCGGGCCGTACGCAAGGATGGTCGGATCATCAACGTCGAAATGTCGGGGAAGGCGCCGCTGGATATTGGCGGCCGTCCGGCGCTGATCGCGGTTTGGGCGGACATTACCGAGCGGCTCGGAGCGGAGCGGGAAATCGAGGCATTGCAAACGCGGCTGCGCGACCAAGCCCTGCACGATGCGCTGACCGGGCTTTACAATCGTTTGTTTTTAGCCGAAAACCTGGACCGGACCATCGCGCTGGCCGCCCGGCACGGCTATCCGGTCAGCGCGGTGATTGCCGATCTGGATTTTTTCAAATCGGTCAACGACCGTTACGGCCATCCCGGCGGCGATGCCGCGTTAAAACATCTGGCCGATCTGATGCGGCAACACGCCAGATCTAGCGACATCATCTGCCGTTACGGCGGCGAAGAGTTTTTATTGTTGATGCCCGACACGCCCGTCGAAGTGGCCCGCGAGCGCGCCGAGTACCTGAGACAATGCCTGGCCGAGCAACGCGTGGCCTGGAAAAGCACGCCGATAGCGCTGACCGCCTCCTTCGGTGTCGCCAGCTATCCCGAGGATGCCCAATCCGGCGGCGAATTGATCGAGGCGGCCGACAGCGCGCTATACGCATCCAAAGCCAACGGCCGCAATCGCGTCACGCGCTTCGGCCAGTCCTGGGAACCTGCTCCGATCTAGGCGCACGCCATTCAATTCCGGCCCGCGCCGTCGCCGGCTGCAATCCAGCTGCTTCACGGTTCTCGTCGGGCCAGGGCCGTTAACGCGCCCTCATGGCTCGCGATCACATTCTCCGGTAGCGTTTTGCTCAAGCCATGCAGCGCCTGCCGCATCCACGGCGTTGCTCGGCGCGCCTAGCTATAGCGGCTTGCAATCGAAAACGCGCAAACCTGCAATCAGCGCAATTTTCGACCAAGAATAAATGCAACTGACGGGCGCTCAAACCGAGATTATTTGCAACTAACATATGAACATATGTCGTTGACCATTGGCGGCAATCGGCCAAATTAAGACAGTCAAATTGATGCTTTGAATGACTAGCATTAGCAGTTTTCAGCCATTCATTTTCAAATAGATAGCGCTAATTTAACTAGTTAGCTTTTGGGATTCGATAAGTATTCTGTTCGGTTTTTTGAGGCCAAATAGCGTCTCTTCTCTTTTTTTGGTTCTTTTTTCAGACTCACTTCGGATCCGTCCGAAAAGCTCTTTGCCAAATTGTTTTACCAGCGGGCTATCTAATTTTAGGTTGAACCAATGAAAAGCCCGAACGTCGGCAACACCTAAAGTAAGTTCGCCCCAACGCCAAAAATCTAAAGGGCTCGTTGCTTGAAATACTTTACTCGCCCAAGTTTGAGCCCAAACATTTCGTTCATGCGCATGGCGAGCTTGTTTTGCAACCTCGCCCAAAAATCCGGGACCCCAATCACGCGATAGAAGTGGCGATGTTACGGAGCCGAAATTTCGAAGACCTTCAGCCATCAATCCTCTTGCAATGCGGCCCGGTACTTCTGTTGCTACTTCTTTCGCTATCCAGCGTTCAAGCCAGTCAATATGCTCGGCTCGTTCGGCTGCATAAATCAGAGTTTGTAGCTCGGCATCAGTTTTTGCTTGTACCAGCGCTTTTTTTCTTAATTTAGATAAAACCTCATGGTCTGGCCCTGCAAACAAAGTGATTGCTTCTTGAGGTACTTTGGCGTCACCAATGTTGATATTTACTAGACTGTCGACACTGGAAAGATGGTTGAATAAATCAGACGTAGTGGTCGGATTGGTATCTGCCAATGATTCCGCAAGAGCTAGGGCAAAACTTCGAATTGCATTCAACCTTTCAGGATTTGTTTCTTCGAGAATTCGATTCGCCAAGGCTATGGTTTTACTCGGATTTCGTCTGCTAAGTTGCGTTAAAGCCATTCGGTCAGGTTCTTGGATAAGGCATAGAGCCCCTTCCATTTCAAGCTGCTCGATGTAGCTTCTGATTTCCAGGTCTCGGAGTCGCAGTCTCTCTGAGTGCTGATCCAAAGAAAAAGACTCTGCTAAGGTTTGCAAATCGTTATTTGCACTGCCCGTAAAATCTCGGACACGTTCCTCGACACGAATCATAGGATCTCGTGCGGTTTGATCAATATCGAGATTTAACGTCCCCAAACTAGGTACGTTAGCCCGAACAGGTTTTAACAAACGATTAACTGCATGTTCAATTTCATCTTCAACTCTGTCGGCCAGTTCGCCGTTGAGCTTCGAAGCTGCTAGACCCAAAAAACGCGGCGCAATTAAATATATCTCTTCGCGGAGATCGAGTGACACTACAGCGTCGGCAATAGCCCTGTCTCGGTGAAATGTTTCTCTAGTATTGTTGCTGGTGCCTCGCTGCTTAACTGCTGTAATCACCAATTTATCAAGGAATTTATCCTGTGCGATAAAGGCAACATCGGAAGCGCAAGTAACGACAAGAGGATCATTATCTGTGAGAGCCAAACCCAAAATTTCACGACTGCGATTTGTTAACGTTGGACGATGGGCTGATATAAAAAAACAAGTTCGTCTCAATTTCCCCGGATCCGACTGAGCAACAATTAAAGCCATTTCAATTTCCGTCTCATCAAGTGCCTTGAACACATCGCGAAACGCATACATTTCGCCAACTTCAGCGGGCAGTCTCAGAAACAGCGCTAATTGTTCGTTCGCAGAATAGTGCGGCAATAGACTTAGTAGAATAAATCCAGTAACGAATGTTTTATCGTTTTCATCCACAAGATCGGGCTGCGCTACTATCCGTTCATAGCCTGTTACAACGGATTTAAGCGTATCTTCGTCAAAAAGGGGCTGAATCTTGGTAGATTCCAACTAAGTTGGCGCAATGGGAGTTCACTTCGAGTTTCAATTGTTTTGCATACTTCGCGAACAATATGAACAATCAGATCCGGTTGGAAACGAACTAAAGCAGGAGTTATCAATTCCAGCTCATGGTTTTCCTGGGATACAGAGAATTGCGTCCAAAGAATCTCAGGATTTAAAGTCTTTGCCAAATTAATTGCGTTTTCTAAATTTTCCGGTCGATCAGAATCAGGATCATATGGATCAGTCGCGCAATAATTTTCGACAGCCCTAGCCCTCCATCCCTTTCGATATTCACGAGGGTTTAATTGTTCAGCTTCCAGGGTACCATTTACAGTACCGATCAGACGTAGCACAATCGCTACGCCTTTTTTGCTGACATCGGAGTGCGACTTGGTAAGTAGTCGGTCAATAGCTTGCCTGAGTGTGAGTTCAAACGCTTCAAAATCGGTAGTATTCAACCGGACACTCCAGCACAAATCAGCTTCACCGTACCGGTAACCACCGGTGATAGCCCAAGTGAAAGCCCAAGCTAAAACCCCTTCGGCATACCCCGCTTGAGAGATGCCAGCCATCAACTTGGCGGCGACCGAATCGAGTTGAGCTGCTTCTGGTGAATCGACTTCATTGCATACCTTTGTTAAGAAGTCATTTTCAATCTGAGTCAGTTTCTCCAATTTATCCAAAATAGGCTTGGCTTTCTCACTAAGCTGAGATTGTGTTTGCTCGTCTCGTGCTCCCCAGATTTGTGGCACTCGAGACCAACGACCAAGCCATCGATTAATCCGAGCACTTATTGCTGATTGGATATTTTGTTGACTGCGCTTCTGTAATAGCGCTGCTACAAGCCAATCTCTCCGACTACCGTAAGAACGTTCATCGAATTGGATTTCGACGGTATCCAGAACGGCTTCTGGACACGCGGAAACATAGGCAACAAGAGCGTCATACGCTGAATCGTCAATATTTTGCAACTCAAGCCAAGCCGAAATGAGAGCTGCTCGTCCCCACGCCGGATAATTTTCTTTAAAACAACCAATACCAGCGGCTGCGCGTATTGCTTCTCCGACTAAATCAAAACCGCGAATCTCATCAACAATGCGATCAATTAGTTCCCTGGGTTCTTGGTTCGGTTTTCGAAGTTCGTCTTGTAATTCTTGCACTATCAGCAATCCCAATGCAAAAGGGACTGTATCCGGTTTGAACTCGTAAAATCCGTCCCGGTCAGGGGCGATTCGCAAAAATGCGCCTTCTTCAATATCGGTTAAGTCGTTTTCAACCGATCGACCGTCAGCGCGTTTTGCGGCGCCTGAATGCTCACGCCAATCATCGCGATCGAATTGAACGCCTGGCGCTTCGCGAAAGCACTTAGCGTGGGACCTAAGCAATTTTTCGAAATCTGGAATGCTATGGCCGGTCAAGTCGCCTCGTTCCTCAAGTCGCCGCCGCCAGTATTCCAGAAGAAGCCGTTCAACGGTTAATGCATCAACCTGCAGAGAAAGGTTTTCCAGAAAATCGATGGCAATCGAACAAATACGCGGATTAAGGATAAAGTCACGCACTTGACCGGGGATTGTTTCAATTGCTATGCCACGCTGCTTGAGCAAATCAGATAATTCATCCAGCGTATAACCGTCCACTCGGACGATCTTAACCGTGCCTCCGGTTAACCGAGGCGCAATCTCCCTATCCCAAAATCCTTCACGGCAGGTTGTAACTAGGCAACCGCCGAGTTTTTCAACTTCCGCTTTTAGAAGAAAAATGGTGTTTGCCCAAGACATTCCACTTCTTTCGTTGAGTCCGTCAAGAACGACCAAGAATCTGAGTTGTTCTGCGTTCGAAACTGGTCCCTGTTCTCGCCAGCGTTTCAAACGCCTTAACCAACGATCGATCGAATCGATTATTCCATCTTCGCTTTGAGCAGCCAACAACCTAGCCAATGTTAGTGAAGGATCTCTTGAATCGATCCGATCCGCCATCCAGGCGCCTCCCATCACCAGGATAGGCTTGTCATCACAAGCGGCCCACCAATTGGCGACTAACCAGGATTTTCCTGCCCCCTCCGGGCCAATAATGGCAACACACGAAGATTCGTTAATAGCCTCGGTGAGGGCCGCATTAAGCTGGGGACGGGTAATTGCCCGATTCTGATCATCCAATACCGTAAGGTATTGTCCAAATGCGGTTCGGGAATTAATTCGATTAGAAAATACTCGATTACTCCAATCCTGGTTGATCTTCCTGAGCGCCGCCAGTCCGCAATAACTAGCACTTGTATCTCTGATTAGTTGATCACAAGCGGGGATAAAGTTGTTATCCGCTTGAAGGGTATTCAGTTCTGCATCAATAGTTTCAGCAATTTCCTTTGACGTATGATTGATGAACCATTGTATGACCGTTGATCGCGTGGCTGCCAAGAGTACCGCCAAACGAGGTAACGGTGCCTCCGTCCAATCGAGCATCAGCAGAGTAATGCCTTTTTCTTCCAGCATCTCTTCAAGCTTCTGAAGAACTCCGTCCCCCATTTCGGAAGTGGCGCAGAGTACCCACAGATCAACATCCGACGCCAGTTCATTGGAAGCAAGCCAAATTTTTCCGGCAACATCTTCGAGTCGGAGCGACTCCGTGTAACGCTTTGCTTCCATTGCGATTGCAAAACGACTGCGAGGCGTGCTGGCATCTCGTCCAAATTGCGATCCACTCTTTGCGAGGCGAAAGGTTAATCCGGTTAAGTCGGACAATGCTGTCGCAACTAAACCCTCAAAGCCGTTTGGTCCAGCAGGCTCTAACTTTAAGAGTTGATTACGGAGATTTTCCAGCGGTTGCTTCTTTTTACTTTTCCCGCTCGCTTTGGTTGACATGAATAAGGTAGATTAAATGGAAATTGATCTTGGAAAAAACATGACGGTAGATTAGCTTGTGTCGCTTATCTTTGCCGTGGCACGCTCGGCGAAAACTGAGTATGGAAATTTATGATTTTGTAACCAAATCGCACTAGTTAAATGACTGCAAACTGGATTTCAGCGGTCGTTTGCTGGAACCCGTTCTATGTCTCAGATGGGTCGCTATGGATAGCTATCCATAGCGCCCCCTATGTATAGTGCCCAACTATGTATAGCTGTAAATTGCTATCGGCGGTAAAGCTTGGTTTCTCTGACATGTGAGCCAACTATCAGTCAATAAGCTTTACATAGTTTTGCCGTTGTTCTAAAGCTGAAATTCACTTGCCTCAAGAGATTTTAATGAAATCCGCCTACCACCCAAATTAATCTGGGTTCCTGAGAGCCAATTGGGACTCTATGTTAATGCTTTCACGTCGCATTGGTTGGCTGTCGCCGTATATCAATAGGATTGATTGTTGTCTTCCGGTTGGTGAGAAATTGATGAGGCTTCTCCAAGCGTCAAAACTATGTATAGCGCAATGTCAGTAATGTCTGGCCCGGCGTGGGTTGCAAGTCGAAATAAATCGCTTCTACCCATAGTTCGGCACTATACATAGGGGTCGGTTTTTGTCGGCCAAGTCGCTGCTGACACCTACTTCGAAAAATGACCAGTCCAGAATACGTCCGTTTTCCGGACGTTTGTCTTGCCAAGATGCCCTTCACGCCGAATCAGACCTTGATAGTCCAACTATCTCGTCAATGAATCAACGTCCATATTGTTTCCTTGGCGAGGAGTTTCTGGAACGGGTGTCAGTTGCAAATAATCTCGGTTTGAGCACCCGTCAGTTGCATTTATTCCTGGTCGAAAATTGCGCTGATTGCAGGTTTGCGCGTTTTCAATTGCAAACCGCTACACCCAGCGCTTGTTCGAATATCGCCGTCAGGCCAGCGGCCGGCATCGGCTTGGCGAAGTGGTAACCTTGACCGAAATCGCAGCCGATTTTTTGCAACAGCGCCAGCTGCTCGCCGGTTTCTATGCCTTCCGCGACCACCAGTATCCCCAATTTATGCGCCATCGCGACGATGGCCTCGCAAACCGCCATGTCGCTGGCATTCACGGGCAAGGTTCGGACGAAGGCTTGATCGATCTTGATATAGTCGATGTCGAATTTCTTCAAATAGGTCAACGACGAGTAGCCGGTACCGAAATCGTCCAAGGCCACCTGAATGCCGGCGGCATGAAACGCTTGCAGCTGTTCGCGCACGATATCGTTGGCGTCGAGCAAAAGGCTTTCGGTGATTTCGACGACCATCGCCGCGCCGCTGATGCCCATCCGCGCTAAATCTTCCGGCCAGCGCTTGTAATCGTAACGGGCACTGAGAAACTGAACCGGCGATTTGTTGATGCTGACTTGAAACTCGGGATGGTAAAGCCTTCGCCAGATCGCCGCTTGTTGCAACACGGTGTCGAACACCCATTCGCCAATGTCCACAATCAAGCCGGTTTCCTCGGCCAGCGGGATGAATTCGGCCGGGCTCACCATCCCCAACGCCGGATGACGCCAGCGCAACAAGGCTTCCGCCTTGACGATTTTTAGCGTCGCCATATCGACGATAGGTTGGTAGTAAACCTCGAATTGGTCTTTGCGCAAGGCCGCGTGCAATTCGCTCAATAAGCGCAAGCGTACTTGGGCGCGTTGCTGCAATTCGCTGGTGAAATAACTGAAACGGTCCCGGCCGCGCTTTTTGGCTTCGTAAAGCGCCTGATCGGCATTTTTCAACAACTCGTCGCTTTTCCTGGCATCGTCCGGATAAAACGCGATCCCGATACTGGCCGACAAATAGACGGTGTCGTCGCCCAAACGAAACGGTTCGGCCAGACCGCGCAACACGATCCGGGCAATCGCCTCGACCTCCGGTTTTTCCTTCATACCGCCAATGATCACGGTAAATTCGTCGCCACCGATGCGGGACAGCGTCAACGCCTCGGGCAAGGCTTGCCGCAGGCGCCGCGCGGCTTCCCGCAACAAAATGTCGCCCATGAAATGGCCCAGCGTGTCGTTGACGTCCTTAAACCGGTCCAAATCGATAAACAACAAGGCCATCCGCAAACCCGATTTGGCGGCCGCCGCCGACTCTTGCGCCAATTTGCTCAAAAACAGACTGCGGTTAGGCAATTCGGTCAACGGGTCCAAATGGGCTTGTTTCCAGATCACGTCGAGCGCCCGGACCCGTTCGGTGATGTCGGACAATATGACGACCTGATGCCCGGCCAGATCCGCGCTCAATGCCACCAAATTGACTAACACGATTTTTTTAGCGCCGTTTTTGCAGACGACGTCCAGTTCCATCGACGGAAACCCGTGACCGCCACTCAGAACCAACTGGGCGCGTTCTTCCCAATCGCTCCGGACCATCCGCCGGTATTCGGCATCCGGAAACGCCTTCCGCCACCAATCTTCCCATTCCAGCAACTCAGTTCGGCTGTAACCGAAGGTTTCGACGAAAGCCGGATTCAAGTAAGCAATATGGTTCCGACCGTCGTATAACAAATATGCAATCGGCGATGCGTCGATGATGGCGTGGAACTTGGCTTCGCTGGCCGCCAGGGCTTGCTTGGATTGATAAAGACGGTGGTAGGGAATTTCGACGCAATTCATGAAAACCGCGCGATAAATCATGCCGTAGGCAACGGTTTTATAGAGGTGGCCGAATAAGTTGAAGATGTCGGTCACGTCGGCATACAGCGTGAAGAAAATTTCGCTGAGCGCCATCACCACGGCCGCGCCGGCCAAGCCCTGCACGTCGTAACTCTGCGGATACAGACCGCGCCGGTACAAACCCAAGGCCAGCGCCAGATAAACCGTTATCAAACCGTATTCGCTGATCCGCTTGAACCCGGTCAGGCCGACGCCGGGCACGAAGGTTTCCGGTACCCAATCGGCGTGGAACAGCACCACCCAAGCCGCCCCGGCCACCGCGGCGAGCACGCCGGCCAACATCCACCAACGCCCGTTGGTTTGTTGTAAGTCCCAATTCGGTAAAACGGTGACCGAGCATAAGGCCAGCGCGGCCAAGCCGCGCGCCGCCAGCCAAAAATCGATCGCCTTTTGCGGATCGCTCGGCGTCACAAAATCGGGCATGCCCTGATACGACAAGGTATGCAGCATGTCCAACAGCGCGACACCGGCAAAACAACACGCCAGCAACATCAAATTGCCGGAGCGCTCGCGCTGGTAAACGCTCCAGCCGACCGCGAACACCAGCGCCGACACGACGATGGATAAGGTTTCCAACAGCGTATGCAGCGGCGCGTAATTGGCGATTCCCTTCCAGCCATCCGGCAACGGCGCCAACGCGACGACGATTTGCAAAGCCAATAAAATCGCCAAATAGCACAGCATCAACAGGGTACGGCTTTTTGGGCTTCTATTCGGACAAAACATGCAATAAAACGGTTGGAGAAATAAATGGGCGCGATTTGCCGGTTTACATAAGCTTAGCCTTTAGCGTCGATTTCCCAACCACTCTATGCTTTTAAAGTCGCCGGCCCGACATGGGTGCCTCGGGCCGGCAGTCGCCGCTCAACTGGACAACGCCGGCGTAAACGCCCGGAAATCCGCATCTACCGAAACGTTTTCCCGCCGCGACTCGGCTCTGGCTCGAGCATACCGGCCAATCCCGATCGACCCCGCTAACCCGATTTGCCGACTTGAATCCGCTGATAAAAAACCACTATACTGCTTATAAAAGCAGTGAATATAAAAACAGCATGAAACCATTAACCGACCGCCAGCAAACCATCCTCGACTTCATCGAGCACCGCCTCGGCGAGGACGGCTTTCCGCCGACCATCGCCGAGATCGCCGCCGCGTTCGGCGTGCGCTCGACCAATAGCATCCGCGGCCACTTACAGGCCCTGGCGCGTAAGGGCGCGATCGAACTGGTGCCGTCGGCGTCGCGCGGCATTCGTTTATTGAAGCCGACAGTCGAAGCCGGCCTGCCGCTGGTGGGCAGGGTCGCCGCCGGTAAACCGATACTGGCCGAGGAGCATATCGAAGACTATTGCCGGCTCGGCCCGGAGCTGTTTCGCGACCGCGCCGACTACCTGTTGCGGGTGCATGGCATGAGCATGCGCGACGCCGGCATCCTCGACGGCGACCTGCTGGCGGTGCGGCGGACGCCGACTGCCGACAACGGCCAAATCGTCGTCGCCCGCATCGGCGACGAAGCCACCGTCAAACGCCTGCGCCTGGACGGCAATAAAGCCTTTTTGGAGCCGGCCAACCCCGACTTCGCGGTACTGACCGTCGATCTGGAACGCGACACGCTGAGCATCGAAGGCGTGGTCGTCGGCGTGATCCGCCGCGACTTGCCATGAAGCCGGCACTGGAACAACTACTGCGCGGCCAAGACCAAGTCTGGCGCGGCCTGCAAACCGACTCGGCCAGCGGCATCGCCAGCGGTTTTACCGAACTGGACGCGCTGCTGCCCGGCGGCGGCTGGCCGAGCGGCGCGTTAATGCATTGGCAGCTGCCCCAGGTCGGCGTCGGCGAATTGCCGTTGCTGCTGCCGGCGATGGCCTCGCTGAGCCGACAAGGCCGGCGTATCGTCTGGTTGGCGCCGCCCTACCAAGCTTACGCACCGGGCTTGCAGCAAGCCGGCGTCGAGCTCGGGCAATTGCTGGTCGTCGCCTGCCCCGAAGCCGCCGATCTGCCGTGGGCCTTGGAAGTCCTACTCCGTAGCGGCGGCTGCGGCATGGCCTTGGCCTGGCCCAAACGGCCGCTGGCCGCGCACCAAACTCGCCGCTTACAATTAGCCGCCGAGGCCGGTAACGCGCTGGCGGTGCTGTTCGCGGTCGGTCACGCCGCGCAAGCCCGCCACGCCGCATTGCAACTGGCCTTGCGGCGCGAAAGCGGCGGCTTGCGACTGCGGATAGCCAAGGCGCGCGGCAGTCTGCGCCAACTGGATTTGCTGTTGGCAATCTGATGGCCGCCACCGCCCGCGCCCTAGCGCCCAGATATTTACCGCCCCGGCACAGCGAAGTCGCGCCCGCCGCCCATCGACCCAAACTCTGGGTGTGCGCCTATTTCCCCGATCTGGCCTTGACTGCCGCCGGTCTGGATTCAAGACTAGCTTGCGCGCTGCAGGAAACCGTCAAGGGCCGGCCCTCGCTGTACGCGGTTTCGCAAGCGGCCCGGCTAGCCGGCGTCGAACCCAGCATGACGCCCGCCGCCGCGCTGGCGCTCTGCCCCGGTTTGCAGATACAAAACCGCGACCCGCAATTGGAGCACATCGCGCTAGACCTTCTGGCCGACGCCGGGTTGGACTTTAGCCCGTGGGTCAGCCGCGACCTGCCGCAAGCCCTGCTGCTGGAAGTATCGAGCTGCTTGCGTTTGTTCGGCGGCGCCGAATCACTACGCGAACAACTGCGCCAAACCCTGGCCGGCATCGGCCATCGCGCCCATCTGGCCTTGGCGCCGTCGCCGGCGGCCGCCGAAATGCTGGCACGTTTGAATCTGGAAGTCGTCGTCGCGCAACCGGCCAAACTGCGCTCCCTGCTCGGCCCGTTGCCGCTGGCGGCGGCGGGATTCGACGCCAAGCTGTCGCAACGTCTGGCGCGGACCGGCGTGCAAACCCTGGCCGACGTCTGGCGGCTGCCGCGCGATGGCTTGGCTCGGCGTTACGGCCCCGAACTGCTAGCCCGGCTCGACGCACTGGCCGGCCACGACTCGCGCCTACCCAAGCAGTTCCACCGCCCGCCGCGTTTCACCGCCGGCCGCGAACTGCCGGCCGAACTGGACAAACTCGATCACTTCTTCCCGGCGGTCGAACAACTGCTCGAGCAACTGGCCGAGTTTCTGCGCCGGCGCGACGCCGCCGTCCAGGCCGTCGAACTGCGCTTGCAGCATTACCGGCGTCCGGCCACGCCGGTCGAATTAAGCTTGCGCCACGCCAGCCGCGACCCGCTGCATTGCGCCCGCTTGCTGCGGGAAAAACTGGAACGCACGCCGCTGCCGGCACCGGTATTGGCGGTCAAATTGTTCAGCGAAGCCGTCGTACCGTTCCAGCCGCGCAGCTTTAGTTTGTTCGACGACGAAATCCGCGAACAGGACTGGCAAAGCGCGCTGGAGCAATTGCAAAGCCGGCTGGGCCATCAAGCCTTGCAATATCCGACCGCCGCCGCCGAACATCGGCCGGAACGGGCCGGCGTGTTTGGTCTAGAATCGGCAGCCGAGCAAGCCGAACTGCCGCCGCGCCCGCTGTGGCTATTGAGCATCCCCAAGCCGCTAAATCCGGCCGAGCTGCATTTCGCGCAGGACCGCGAACGCATCGCATCCGGCTGGTGGGACGGCGCGCCGGTCCGCCGCGATTACCGCATCGCCCACGACCGCGCCGGCCGCAAACTGTGGGTGTTTCAAGACTTGAAGCCGAACGGCGGCTGGTATTGTCATGGCCTGTTCGGCTGATGCACCGGCCTTCGCCGAGCTGCATTGTTTGTCCAATTTCAGCTTTTTGCGCGGCGCCTCGCACCCGGAAGAATTGGTCGCCGAAGCCGCCCGCCTGGGTTACCGGGCGCTGGCCTTGACCGACGAATGTTCGCTGGCCGGCATCGTCCGCGCCCATCTGGCGGCCCAAAAGCACGGCATCGATTTGATCGTCGGCAGCCAAATGCGCTTGGACGACGGCTTGAAACTGCTGCTGTTGGCAACCGACCGCATCGCTTACGGCAACTTGTCGCATCTGATCAGCGTCGCCCGCCGTCAAGCCGACAAAGGCAGCTACCGGCTGAGCCGCAGCGATTTTCAGCAACACTTTCCGGCCCGCTGTCTGGCGATCTGGCTGCCGGACTTGGCAAACCCGCAACCATCAGACGGTTGCTGGCTGCAAAGTCTATTCGGCACCGATCTATGGCTAGGCTCCGGGCTATTTTTGTCCGGTCGCGACCGGAAATGGATCGCCGCCGCCGAAAATTTGGCCGGCGGTTTGGATATTCCCATCGTCGCCTGCAACGACGTCCACATGCACCTTCGTTCCCGGCAATGCTTGCAGGATACCTTGACCGCGATCCGCCTTAGCCGGCCATTGACCGAGCTGGGCTATGCCTTGTTCGCCAACGGCGAGCGCCATCTCAGGCCCGTGCAACGGCTGGCAGAGATTTATCCGCAAGCCTGGCTGGACGAAACCGTCAAACTCGCCGCCTGCTGCCGATTCTCGCTGGACGAACTGCGCTACGAATACCCGCGCGAACTGGTGCCGGACGGCCACACGCCGGCCTCGTGGCTCAGGCATTTGACCGAAGCCGGCCTGAAAAAGCGCTGGCCGGACGGCGAGCCGGCCAAGGTCAGGCAACAAGTCGAGCACGAGTTGGCCTTGATTGCCGATCTGGCCTACGAACCCTACTTTTTGACCGTCCACGACATTGTCGCCTTTGCCAAAAGCCAAAACATTCTTTGCCAAGGTCGCGGCTCGGCGGCGAATTCGGCAGTTTGCTATTGCCTGGGGATTACCGAAGTCGATCCCGGCCGGATGAATCTGCTGTTCGAACGTTTTCTATCGCGGGAACGCAACGAGCCGCCGGACATCGACGTCGATTTCGAGCATGAGCGCCGCGAGGAAGTCATTCAATATATCTACCGCAAATACGGCCGCCACCGTGCCGCGCTGGCGGCGACGGTGATTACCTATCGCAGCCGCAGCGCGGTGCGCGACGTCGGCAAGGCGTTGGGTTTGAACGCCGGCCAACTGGACCGGCTGGCCGGCAACGTCGATCGCTGGGACGGTTATAAACTGATGCCGGAGGCCTTGCGCGATTGCGGTTTCGATCCCGCCAGCCCGGTGATCCGCCAGTTGAGCGCCTTGGTCGAGCAAATCCGTGGTTTTCCAAGGCATTTGTCGCAGCATGTCGGCGGCTTCGTGATCGCCCGCGACGAGCTGACCCGGCTGGTGCCGGTCGAAAATGCGGCGATGGCCGAGCGGACCGTGATTCAGTGGGAAAAAGACGATCTGGAAGCGATGGGCTTGCTGAAAGTGGACGTGCTGGCCTTGGGCATGCTCAGCGCGATCCGCAAGACGCTAGCCTATCTTGGCGAATACACCGGCCGTGCCTGGAATCTGGCCGACATTCCGGCCGAGGACCCAGCCGTGTACGCGATGCTGCAACAAGCCGACAGCATCGGCGTGTTCCAGGTCGAATCGCGGGCGCAGATGAGCATGCTGCCGCGTTTGAAGCCGGCCAATTATTACGATCTGGTCATCGAAATCGCCATCGTCCGCCCCGGCCCGATTCAAGGCGAAATGGTCCACCCCTATCTGGCGCGGCGCAACGGTCTGGAAGCTATCGACTACCCCAGCCCAGAAATCAAACAAGTGTTGGAGCGCACGCTGGGGATTCCGATTTTTCAGGAACAGGTGATGCAAATCGCGATGGTCGCCGCCGGCTTTACCCCCGGCGAGGCCGACGAATTGCGCCGGGCGATGGCAGCCTGGAAGCGCAAGGGCGGCCTAGAACCCTTCGAACAAAAATTGCTGGCCGGCATGCGCGAACGCGGCTACCGCGACGACTTCGCCCAGCGCATCTTTCAACAAATCAAGGGCTTCGGCGATTACGGCTTTCCGGAATCGCATTCGGCCAGCTTCGCGTTGCTGGCCTACGTGTCGGCCTGGTTGAAGTGCCATCATCCGGCGGCATTTTGCTGCGCCTTGCTGAACAGCCAGCCGATGGGCTTTTACGCGCCGGCGCAACTGGTACAGGACGCCCGCCGCCACGGCGTCGAGGTGCGGGCTGTCGATGTGCGGCATAGCGCTTGGGATTGCGGCTTGGAGCACGACCGCCGGCCGTTAAATACCGTTCGCCCCGAGCTTGTCAAAGGACGAAGCACATCAGGTTGCGACAAGCCTGTTATGAACACAGCCAAAGAGCGCATCTCGAGCGGCATACCAACAAACGATAAAGCCGGACTAATAAATCCGCCGGCGTTAAGACTGGGCTTCAATCAAGTCAAGGGTTTGTCCGCCGTTGCGGCGGCACGGATAGGCGCGGCCCGCGCCGAACGCGGCTTCGACAGCGTCGCCGATCTGGCCGAACGCGCCAAGCTGGATAAACGCGACCTGGAAGCCCTGGCCGCCGCCGATGCCTTGCAGGCGCTGGCCGGCAATCGCCATCAAGCGTTTTGGGCGGCCGGCGGCGTCGAAGCGCCGCTACCGGTATTCGGCGTGCCGCGCATCATCGAAGCCACGCCGCTGCTGAAAGCGCCGCAGCCGGTACAGGACACGATTGCCGACTACGCCAGCGTCGGCCTGACCTTGCGCGAGCATCCGCTGGCGTTGCTAAGACAACAGCTAGGCGCGAAAGGCGTCATCACCGCGCAAAGCCTATGGCAACGCCGCAACGGCAGCATCGCCCAGGTCGCCGGCCTGGTGATTTGCCGGCAGCGGCCGATGACCGCCGCCGGGGTGACCTTCGTGACCCTGGAAGACGAAACCGGCCAAGTCAACTTGATCGTCTGGCCGAAAACCGCGCTGGCCCAGCGCAAACCCTTGCTGAAGGCGCGCTTGCTGGGCGTGGCCGGCATCGTCCAGCAGCAGGACGGCGTGCTGCATTTGATCGCCGGCAAATTGGAAGATTGGAGCGACTGGATCAGCGAACTGGCGGCCAAATCGAGGGATTTTCACTAAACCTTCGCCGAAAGGCGGACGGCGCGGCGCCGGGCCACGAAGAGGCGTGTTAAAAACACGGAGCACCGCCGGCGAGAAATCGCCGGCGTCATTTCCGCCAGACCGATTCAGTCCGGCGGCAAAACCGCTTACGGTTTCAGCCAGCCTTGCAAGGCTTCGATCAATTCCAAGGCCTGCTTTTCGCTGGAAATATTGAATTTGGATTTTTGCTGATACTCGCCGTTGCGCTTTTGATAGCGGCGGATGCTGAAGCGGTCGGCGCTGTATTGATTCTTAGCCGGCTCCCAATCCTGATAGCGGTAGAGCACCGTCGCCCAAGCGCCTTTGCTCAATATTTTTTTATCCAGTTCCTTCACGGTTTCGACGCCGCCGTCTTCGTAACGGATGGTCAAATCTTCAACGTTTTCAGCCATAGCCTTCTCAAAAATGGTGTAAGCGGCGCGCAGTCTAGCACAGCGGCCGCAAAATACGACGCTTAGCGGCTGAAGAACTCGCCGAAGGCCCGGCTACCCTCGCCGGTGCCGATGGTGTTGACCACTTTGAGCGTCTTGGCGTCGATGACCGACACGTTGTTGTCAAACCAATTGGCGACGTAGACCTGACTGTCGTTGGGATGGGTGCAGATGCCCTCGGGCTTGTCGCCGACCGGGATCACCGCGACCGGCTTCAAGGCCGCGGTGTCGATCGCGGTGACCGTGCCGTCGTCCTGGTTGGTCACGAACAGCAGGCTATCGTTCAAGGCCAGCGCCACCGCGTAAGGCCGGGAGCCAACCTTGATCGTCGCCAAGCGTTTTAAACTGTGGGCGTCCAACACGCTAACGTCGTCGCTCTCGACATTGGCCGAATACAAGCGTTTGCCCTTGCCGTCCACCGCGATGCCGAACGGATGCTCGCCAACCTTGGTGGTATTGCGGATCGTCAATTTGGCCAGATCGATTTGAGAAATCGAATCGTCGATCCGATTGGCCACGTACAGCCAACGGTTATCGGGACTGACCGTCATGCCCGACGGCGATTTGCCGACCGTGATAGTCTTAATTTTCGCGAAGGTCTTGGCGTCGAAAACCGCGACCGAGTTCTCGTACCAATCGGCCACGAACACCAGCTCGCCCTTGCGGTCGGCCGCGATGCCCAGCGAGGCGCCGCCGACCTTGACGACTTTGAGCACCTTGAGCCGCTCGCTATCCAACACCGCGAAACCGCCGCCTTCCGGCGTGCTGATGTAAATCTGCTTCAATACCGAATTCACCGCGACGCCGGCCGGCTTGCCTTCCACCTTGACGGTTTCGACGACGCTCTGCTTGTCGGTATCGATCACCGACACCGAATTGTCGAGTTGATTGGTGATGAACGCGGCCGGCGCGGCCCGGACATTCCAGGCACTCAGCATTAACGTCGCGATCAATACGGGCTTGCGGAAATGAGTCATGATGACGAGAAAGCAACAAGTGGACCGAGCGAAACCCGGCCGAGGCGATAGAGACGCTAGCGCGCGTCTCTATCCTGAGAGCATGGTTTAGCGTTTCATCTCGATTTCGACCTTGCCAGCGTGGCCGGTCAATTTGCGCGAAACGTTTTCCAGACCGGTGGTCAGTACTTCGGTGACGGCTTTGTCGGCCGCTTCTTCGTTCAACTCGGCCGGCGGATTGTTGTTGACGTAGGCGCGGTAGTAAGTCGCCACCCACTCGATTTCGGCCTTGCCGCCTTTATCGGCCACCGACAATTCGGCGGCGTAGTTGCCGACCGGCAGTACCGGCAGCGGCTCGTCTTGGCCGGCGTGTTTAATGGTGCCGGTCGAGCTCATGTCGATGATTTTATATTTGTAGGCCATTTTGGCGTCTTCGTAGGATTTCAACTCTTCCTTGATAGTGCCGCCGCTTTGCAGATGCAAGGTACGCACCGAACCTTTGGTGTTGTCGCCGCCTTCGACGCTCTTAATCGATGGATGCCAGGACATATCGTTGTAATTCTTAATTAAGTCCCAAACTTTCGCAGCCGGCGCATCGATGGTCAGGGTCGCGGTCAGTTTAGCTCTGACCGGGCCGTGCGCGTTGGCCAAGCCGGTAAACAACATCAGAGCCGCTGAAACGAGTAGCGAGGTTTTTTTCATAAACGGTTTCCTATGGTGGTCGCGTAAAAATAAGGCGGCGATTATAAGATAAAATCCGCCGGCTAGTCGCCGCAAACGCAAGTTTGCGGAATTTTTCCCGTCACCCGAGCCACCATGACCACACCCAGCTTTTTCTGGCACGACTACGAAACCTTTGGCGCCGATCCGCGCCGCGACTGGCCCTGCCAGTTCGCCGGACTGCGCACCGACTACGAATTTAATATCGTCGGCGAACCGCTGATGGTCTATTGCCGACCGCCGGACGACTACCTGCCCCACCCGGAAGCTTGCTTGATCACCGGCATTACCCCGCAAGTGGCCCGCCAGCGCGGCGTGTGCGAAGCCGAATTCGCCGCGCGCATCCATGCCCAACTCGCCCAACCCGGCACTTGCGCGCTGGGTTACAACACCTTGCGTTTCGACGACGAAGTCACCCGCAATCTGCTGTACCGCAATTTTTACGATCCCTACGCCCGCGAATGGCAAAACGGCAACTCGCGCTGGGATTTGATCGACATCGCCCGCGCCGCCCGCGCATTGCGCCCGGACGGTATTCACTGGCCGGACAATGCCGAAGGCGTCGCCAGCTTTCGTTTGGAAGAACTGACCCGCGCCAACGGCATCGGCCACGCCGACGCCCACGACGCGCTGGCCGACGTCCGTGCCACCATCGCGGTCGCCAAGCTGATTAAGCAACACCAACCCAAGCTTTTCAACTACTTGTTCGAGCACCGCCTAAAAAGCCAAGCGCTCGGCTTGTTGAAACTCGGCAGTTTCACGCCGCTGGTGCATATTTCCGCCCGCTACCCGGCTCGCAACCACTGTCTGGCGGTGGTCGTCGCGCTGGCCCAGCACCCGGTCAACGCCAACGAAATCATCGTTTACGATCTGTCCGCCGATCCCGGACCCTTGCTCGATCTTTCGGCCGAACAAATCCGCGAGCGCCTATTTGTTGCCAACGACGACTTACCGGAGGGCGTCACCCGCATCCCGTTGAAAACCGTGCACGTCAACAAAGCGCCGGTGCTGGCGCCGCTGTCGGTGATCCGGCCGGCCGACGCCGAGCGATTGCAACTGGATTTGGGCTGTTGCCAGATACATCTGCAACAACTGCAAGCCGCGCCGCCGTTGGCCGACAAACTGGGCGCGGTGTTTCGCCGCGACTACGCCGACGCTCCCGACGATCCGGACTTGATGATCTACAGCGGCGGCTTCTTCAGTGCCGGCGACAAAGCCGCGATGAATCGAATCCGCCAATTGCCGCCAGCCGAACTGGCCGACTTCGATCCGGGCTTCGACGATGCCCGCTTGCCGGAAATGCTGTTTCGCTACCGGGCTCGCAATTATCCGGAAACCCTGACCGCCGAAGAGCGAGAGCTTTGGTCGGCGCATTGCCGGCGGCGCCTGCTGGAACCGGCGCCCGACCGGCCCAGCGCGCTGGAAAGTTTTAAAGCCAGCATCGCCGCCCTGTCGCCCGATACCGACAAGCAAGATCCGGCGATACTGGCGCAACTGCTGGCGTATGCCGACGAACTGGCCGCAAAATTGGCAAACCCTAAAAAATAATCGGTTTTAGCGCGCCAAACCAAGCGTAACCGGCAAATTACCGTATAATGCCGGCCATTTGAGTAAATTTCGACCGAGGAAGCATGAGCATCACATTGTCCGACCGCGTTAAAGCAGTCAAACCGTCCCCTACCCTGGCCATCACCGCCAGAGCCGCCGCCATGCGCGCCGCCGGTAAAGACATCATCGGCCTGGGCGCCGGCGAACCGGACTTCGACACGCCGGAACACATTAAAACCGCCGGCATCAATGCGATCAACTCGGGCTTCACCAAATACACCGCCGTGGACGGCACCGCCGGCCTGAAGAAAGCCGTCATCGCCAAATTCAAGCGCGACAACGGTCTGGATTACGAGCCCAAGCAAATCCTGGTGTCCTGCGGCGGCAAGCAAAGTTTTTACAATCTGGCTCAAGCGCTGCTGAACCCCGGCGACGAAGTCATCATCCCGGCCCCGTACTGGGTGTCCTATCCGGACATGGTGTTGCTGGCCGACGGCGTGCCGGTCATCGTCGAAGCCGGCCAATCGCAAGGTTTCAAGATCACGCCGGCCCAGTTGCGCGCCGCGATCACCGCCAAAACCCGCTTGCTGGTGATCAACAGCCCGTCCAACCCGACCGGAGCCGCCTATAGTTTGGATGAACTGAAAGCGCTGGGCGACGTGTTGGTGGATTTCCCGGACGTGTTGATCGCCACCGACGACATGTACGAACACATCCTGTGGAACAAGGGCGAATTCGTCAACATTCTGAACGCCCACCCCGGCTTCTACGACCGTACCATCGTGTTGAACGGCGTCTCCAAAGCCTATTCGATGACCGGCTGGCGGATCGGCTATTGCGCTGGACCTGCCGACTTGATCGACGCAATGTGCATCATTCAATCTCAAAGCACATCCAACCCGACCTCGATCTCGCAAGTCGCCGCCGAAGCCGCGCTGAACGGCGATCAAGGCTGCATCGACGCGATGATGGTCGAGTTCAAGAAACGCCACGACTTCGTCGTCGCCGAGTTGAACACGATAGACGGCATCGAATGCCTGGCGACCGACGGTACTTTTTACGTCTTCCCCAATGTGGACAAACTGATCGCCCGCCTGGACGGCATCAACGACGACCTGGAATTCGCCGAATACCTGATCGAAAAAGCCGGCGTCGCGCTGGTGCCCGGCTCGGCCTTCGGCTGCCCAGGCCACATCCGCATCTCGATCGCCACCAGCATGGCCAATCTGGAAAACGCTTTGGCCCGCATCAAGCAAGCGGTCTGAGCAAGCCGCGCCGGACGGCCAACTTTACGTTGACAATTCGGCGCTTTGCTTTAGAATTCGCCGGCTACTGTCTCCGCGACAGCACCGGGCCTCGGTGGCGAAATAGGTAGACGCACGAGACTTAAAATCTCGCGACCGAAAGGTCGTACCGGTTCGATTCCGGTCTGAGGCACCATTTATGCATCCAACAGGGTGCAACCCAATCCAAAAACCCGCAAGTTTACTGGCTTAGCGGGTTTTTTATTGTCCGGCGCCATCCAACGAAAACGAGTCCAGCACACACTTAGAAGCGATGCCAAAATCAACGCCAGCCGATTGGCTTTAGGTCTTATCATTCAACCGCCTGACCGTCAGCGCCGCGCGTTGCTCGATCAGCTGTACGATTCGTTCAACCGCCGGATTTCCGACAAAGTCATGATCCGCCGATGCTTGCAAAGTGCGCGCGACAAGCGGTAGCCGTTGGCACAAGCCGAGGATACGTTTTCGGGTTTGCGCTACCGATAAGCCCGCCGCTTGGGCAAAGCGATCCCAATGTCGGGCTTGCACTTCGCTGAATTTGTATTTGCCACCCAACTGCATCGCCATCTTGGGCGTCAGGCTGGGATAAACGGCGGTTGACAATACGTCGTAGAGCGGCGCCAGAACGGCGCACTTGTCGGCATACAAGATAGAAAAGTTCTTGGCATGGGCGTCGTGGTTGCCGATTAAAGCATTGAAAATGACCGCATCCAGCAGACGCAACACCTGCGGCGCACTCGGTCGGGTCACGCGGCGGACTAAGTCAAAGCACTGATCCAACCCCGGCCCACCCTCGTTCTGGTATTTCAATTCGGGCACTATGCCAAGTGCCTGGCAGAAATCTTCCTGATGCAGTCTCACGCGTCGGCCATTTGCAGCCAGTGTTCTGTCGTAACGCTCAACCAACAGAAATTGGCGCTCGCCAATGCTGCCAATTTGCGACTGTGCGGTATCAAGTTGCATTGCTCTGGCCAAGGTCATGCAAAAAGCTTCGTTGATCACACTGTCTTTCACGGCAGCGATGGTCGGTTTGAGAATGTGGGTACTGGGCGTGCCATTGCGGGGCAAGCCTATTCGTTGACCATCAAACACCACCGGCAACTTATCCTGTGCGCCCGCCAAGGACAGGCGCAAGCCATCGCGACCAGCCAGCATCGGCCGCTGCGGCAATTCATCCAACAAGGTAACTACGTCAGAGTCGGATAACCAGTCGATCTCGTTCGCTGGTTCAGATACAGTGGGTAATTGGTCTGGCGACAATAGCGAAACGGCACCGGCGCATTCGCCACCAATATGGTCGAGCAAGGCAAAGTCGTTTTGTTTCGAAACCTGAAACTGGCGGGCTATCAATTGCCGTAACTTGCCTTCCGGTAACAATCCAGCAAAGAACGGCCGCGTTTGCTGATCGTTGAACGGCTCAACTTGCAACGGCAGCGAACAGGAGAGCGGGATCGCATCGGCTTGTTGCAACCAGTCGGCGCTATAGCTAAATTGCAGACTACCCTCAACTAGCGCCAAATCTCCCACCCGGCGTTCGAATAAATATACTGCAAGCAAATGGCTCATGGTGCTTCGGTTATGTCCGGCAGGCCATCGAGCATGACCTGCCCACCCAGTGCTTCAATCACGCGCATCACTGTTTCCAGACGCGCGGTCGGCTTGCCTGCTTCGAGGTCGACGATAAAGCGAACGCCAACACCTGCCGCCAACGCTAATTCGGATTGAGTTAATTCGAGTTGTTTGCGGGCAGAGCGTAGCGCTTGGCCAAGTTGTTGGGTCGATTGGATGTTGATCATAGTGTTCTTCCCGTTCGGGAAATTATTAGGCGAAAACAATTAATATTCAAGTTTAATTTCCCGTACGGGAAAATTAATTTAGAATTTACGAGAGACAAGCATCGAAGTTCCCGTTCGGGAAAAATAGCCCCTTTCTGTGTCAAGTCTATCTGACTTTGATGGTTAGCGCTGAATGCTGATGATATAACTTAGGGTAATTGCAAAAACGAACCAAGTGAAAACAACCGACAGCAAATGACTAGCAAACAGAAAAAATCCAAAGCAACCTGGAGCGACGTTAAATCCAAATTGGCTGACGTCGATCGTGTTGGCCTGATCGGTCTGATACAAGATCTATACGCAGCCAATAAAGATAATCAAACGTTTCTACATGCCCGATTCGGGTTGGGCGAGGATATTCTTAAACCCTATAAGGACACGATTTCCCGCTGGATTTGTCCGGATGTCATGCGTAATCAACCTATTTCAGTGGCCAAAGCGAAGAAAGCGATTACTGATTACAAAAAAGCAGTCGGTCAACCTGAAGGACTGGCCGAACTGTCAATTTTCTATTGCGAAGAAGTATTTGTTTTCTTGGGTTACTGCGGCATGGACGATGAAGGGTATTTTGATGCCTTGGTACGAATGTTCGAACAAGCATTGAAATATGTCATCGCATTGCCGGAAGCCAAACGCCCACCGTTTATAGACAGACTCGAGCAAGTTGCGCTGCAAGGCCCAAACGTCGGCTGGGGTGTTGGCGACGACATGGAAATATTGTTAGCCGAATATGGCATCGATGACTAGCAATGAGTTTTTAGCCGATCTCCAAGCTGAAAACGCAAGGCTGATTGCTTTACTCGAAGCGCATAACATCGAGTGGCGAGTACCGCCAGAACCTCCACCCAATACTGTCTCAATTGAACCGGAATTATCAGCTCTTTCAACAATCGAAAAAGTTGCGTTATTTCGCCGCTTGTTTCGCGGCAGGTCCGACGTATATCCCGTTCGCTGGGAAAGCAAAACCACCGGAAAATCTGGCTATGCGCCAGCCTGCGCGAATGAATGGCGGCCCGGTATTTGCCACAAGCCTCGCATCAAATGTTCCGATTGTGGCGTCCGGCAACTGAGCACTTTGTCCGACGCGGTCATTTATAGCCATCTTTCCAGCGAACACACGATTGGCGTTTATCCGTTGCTGGCTGACGACAGTTGTTATTTTCTGGCAGTCGATTTCGACGAGGCCGATTGGAAGGAAGATGCACGGGCATTTGTCCAGTCATGCTCTGAACTAGGGCTAGGGGTACCGGCAGCACTGGAAATATCGCGTTCCGGCAATGGTGCTCATGCTTGGATTTTCTTCGCGAGCAAGGTTTCCGCGCGTGATGCCAGACGACTTGGCACTGCCATCATCAGCCATACCTGCTCTCGGACTCGGCAACTGAAGCTGACTTCCTACGATCGCCTATTTCCTAATCAAGACACCATGCCCAAAGGTGGTTTTGGCAATTTGATCGCATTGCCCTTGCAGAAAAAACCACGGGAGAATGGGTTTAGCGTGTTTGTCGACAAACACTTACAGCCCTATCCCGACCAGTGGGGCTTTTTAGCCAGTATTCTGCCGATGGCTACCGTGGATATTGAGCCAACTATTTTGCGGGCCACGGGCAATGCACATCCATTGGATGTCACTTTTATCGATGAGGAAGATCACAAAGAACCTTGGAAGCGGTCTGATAGCAAAAATGCCAAACTTGCCGGGCCGTTGCCTGATTCACTGTCTATTACTCTGGCTAACCTGATCTATTTTGAGAAATCCGAGCTGCCACAACCTTTGGCAAATCGACTGATACGTCTCGCGGCCTTTCAGAATCCTGAGTTTTATAAAGCACAGGCTATGCGCTTCCCGGTTTGGGATAAGCCACGTGTCATTGGGTGTGCCGAAAACTATCCGAACCATATTGCATTACCGCGCGGCTGCCTGGATGGCGCCTTTAATTTATTGAAGGAAAATGGTATTCGCTATGATTTAAAGGATGAACGCTTTGATGGACAAGCAATCGACATTGCATTCGCCGGTACTCTGCGATCGGATCAAGAACTGGCAGTCAGTGAAATGTTGCAACACCACGCGGGTGTGCTCTGTGCGCCTACCGCATTTGGTAAGACGGTGACTGCGGCCGCGATTATCGCTCGGCGAGGCATCAATACCCTGATTCTGGTCCATCGAACCGAACTGCTCAAACAATGGCAGGAGCGTTTGCAATCTTTCCTCGGTGTTGGCAAAGGCGTGGTTGGAACCATTGGTGGCGGCAAAGCCAAACCAACAGGAAAAATCGATATTGCGGTGATGCAGTCCTTGTCGCGGCAAGGTGAAGTCAATCCATTGGTAGAGAATTATGGACACGTGATCGTCGACGAATGTCATCACATCGGCGCCGTTTCATTTGATGCCATCTTGAAACGGGTTAAAGCAAAATATGTGTTGGGGCTTACTGCCACCCCTGTGCGCCGCGACGGACAACAGCCCATCATTTTCATGCAGTGCGGACCCATCCGCTATACCGCTGCCAAACCTGATAATGCGCCAAGTGATCTGGAAGTTATTCCGCAGATGATTTACAAGGCAATCGATCTGCCTCAGGAATCCCCCATTCAAGATTTATTTCGTCACATTGCCAATGATGTGGAACGCACTGCAGCGATTGCCAAAGAGATCATCGCGGCTTTTGATCAGGGGCGAAAAGTGCTGGTACTGACTGAGCGCACCGAACATCTGGATGCTATTTTGGTAGCACTGGATAACAAGCTACCGCCGCCTTTTGTGCTTCACGGTCGAATATCGAAAAAGCAACGAGCAACTTTGATCACGAAGCTCGAAGGGTTGCCGCCTGACGCACCCCGGGTATTGTTAGCAACTGGTAAATTGGTAGGCGAAGGTTTTGATCACCCACCACTGGATACCTTGGTTCTGGCCATGCCGATCTCATGGAAAGGAACTCTGCAACAATACGCCGGACGCTTACACCGAGAACACGCCACCAAAACCGATGTTCGGATTATCGATTTTGTCGACACAGGCCACCCGGCTCTACTGCGTATGTGGGACAAACGTCAACGCGGATATCGGGCAATGGGCTACCGAATGGCTGCCCCAAGCTGATCAACAAGCATTCGAATTCGATTGGTCATTTGAGAATTGAACCCGTAGCATTTTCGAAAGTTGATAAAAAGTTTACTACTTTGATGGAGACGGTAAAACCGAGGCAAAGAGCAAAACCTAAAATCGTGTACTCGATCGTGTACTTCCGATTTTTATCAAATAATTTACGTTTTATTTCATATGATTAGCTATATTTCTAGTCCGGTCTGAGCACCATTTATGCATCCAAACGGATGCAACCCAATTCAAAAACCCGCAAGTTTACTGGCTTCGCGGGTTTTTTATTGTTCGGCGCCATCCAACGAAAATTAGCCAAGTACACACTGTGGCCAGGAAGCCTTGGAACGGATCTGAAAATTGTGCAGATTATTCATTGAGGTGTCTTTCCTAGATCATTATCGGGGTGTCGATGTCGAAATCCGTTTCCATCAAGCAACATGGAGCCGCAAAAGCTATCCAGATATAGACACCACCCCAAACTTGTCAACGAGCCATCGCCAGCGGATAATCCGGCTTACTTTTTGTCTTACTCGAAGGAGTATGCCAGTGTCTACCGCCACGATTACCCTATCCAGCAAGGGCCAGGTTGTTATCCCCAAGGAAATACGCGACGAACTGCATTGGGAAGCCGGCACGGAGTTGACGCTGATCGCCAATGCCTCAGGCGTTACCCTTAAAGCAGTGCCGAAGAAAACCGGCAGCAATTTGTCTGACTTGATCGGCATGCTCAAGCATGACGGTCCGGCGCTTTCCACTGAAGCCTTATGCCAGCCGGTAGACCTCAACGAAGAAGACCGTTCGGATGCCTCATGATCGCCTTTGACACCAACCTGCTGGTGCGGGCGCTGGTGGACGATCATCCGGAACAGGTCGCCGTGGTTCGCCAATTGATTGCCAGCAATAGTATTTTTATCTCGCGCACCGTTCTGCTGGAAACCGAATGGGTGCTGCGCGCTCGCTACAAGAAAACCCGCGACCAACTCAGCGCATTTTTCTCGGCATTGCTGGAAGTAGACAACACGGTGGTCGAGGATGCCGAAGCCGTCAGTCATGCGCTGGAATGGTACGCGCAAGGCGCCGATTTTGCCGATGCGTTGCATCTGGCGGCTTGCGGTAAAGCCGTGATGCATACCTTCGATCGCGAGTTTTGCAAGTCAGCGCGCGAGGCCGGTATCACGCCGGAAGTGCGGGTTTTACCGATTTGAAGCGCTGACATATGTCCAACGGCAATGCCCTTTCAATAAACCGGGCAGATACGACTCGTCAGCCCAATAAGAACATCACCAAAACAACATGGCCCAATACGGCGCAATGCCCGTTGGTTATTGCGGCTTATGGCCTTGAAGTTTGGGGCACAGGCGTATTGATTATTCGTTAAATATTAATTATAGGATTAAATCTAATGTTCTTAAAAACATTCAAGGCAATAAATGTCTATGGTTATCTTGATTTTGATATTTCTTTTAACAAGGATATAAATTTTTTAGTTGGTGGAAATGGCACAGGAAAAACAACTGCGTTAAAGTTGATAAATGCGCTTTTAGTTCCGAACTTTAAAGAATTACTTACCATATCTTTTGATTCGATAGAACTAACTATTGATCACAATGAACAGATTGTCAATATCCAAGCCAAAGCTAATAGCGAATACGTCGAGCTGTCAATCAATGATGTTGATGAAAAACTAGATCTGCCCAATTATTCTAAAGAAGAATTTGAGTTTTATGCCGCAAAAAAGGAAGGAATGGATGAGCTAATCAACGAAACCAATAGAAAGTATGCTGACCACCAGATAATTAAAAAAATATCGAAACTTCCCTCGCCAATATTTCTTGGCCTAGAGCGACGCCGAGAAAACGGAGAAACGGAGAATAGAAGCTATTATGTGGAAAGAGAATTATGGCTAAAGAATTCATTAAATAGTAGAGCGGTCTCTGCTAAAAGATTGATTAGAGGCTCCTTAGGTATTAGCCTTATGGAAACAGAGTTTCTAGTTCAAAATGCGTATCGAGAGCTCAAAAACAGTGAAGAAAAGCAAGCCGATAAACTAAGAGATAGCATTCTGTCATCATCATTTCAATATACAGAATTTGACTTCAGTTTGACACCTAACAAAGAAGATTTCTGGTCTGAAAAAACAAGTTTGCTGGCTAGGCGTAAAGAAATTAAAGACGCTCTTTCAAAAATTGGCACTCGAGATAATCGATTAATAACCGAAGTTGATACATTTTTTGACCGATTAACATCATTGTTCGAAACTATGCAATTAACAAAAGATGAAGGTGGCGTAACTATAGAATGGCTTACAAACAAAGCTCAGATTGACCGTATATCAAAGGTAGTTGAAGTAATCGATGAGCACAAATCAAAAATTGACGCCCTTTTCAAACCAATTAATGACTTTTTATCTACTGTTAACGAATTCTATGAAGACTCAAATAAAAAGCTTTCTATAGATACTGTAGGCCGCTTAGATGTAGAAAGACCAGATGGCAAGCATTGCAGTATTGAGGGACTTTCCTCAGGGGAGAGGCAATTACTAGTAATATTTGCTCATGCCTTTTTTAACCAATATGGCCGTAAGAATACTGTATTTATTATTGACGAACCCGAACTCTCTCTACACTTAGTTTGGCAAGAAAAATTTGCAGAAACCATTTTAAAAATAGGACCATCTTCTCAGTTTTTACTTGCCACTCACTCCCCAGAGATAATTGGAATTAACAAAAATAAAGCCATTAAATGTAGGCAACAAAATGCTTCCAGAACGTAGTCTCGCTGCTAAGTCAGCCAAGTCAGTATTATTCGAAGA
Source organism: Methylomonas stagni (assembly GCF_050154735.1). NCBI lineage: Bacteria > Pseudomonadati > Pseudomonadota > Gammaproteobacteria > Methylococcales > Methylococcaceae > Methylomonas > Methylomonas stagni. The sequence goes on from NZ_CP189557.1 coordinate 1,348,274, forward strand.
TTTTAACGATATTGATATATATATTGAAGACACCGCTGAAGGATACGAAAAAATATTCAAAGAACTCTTCAGTCGAGTCTTCCAAGGACATTACAAAGTTTCAAAAGTATTTCCTTTAGGAGATAGATGTGCAGTAGTCAGGGAGCATCGCAAGCAATGCAGCAATTTAAAAAGACCAACTCTCTTTGTTGTTGATGGCGACCTATTTTTAATGCAAGAAAATAGATTAAGAAGCGAAAGAGGTCTGTTTGTATTGCCATGTTATTGCGTTGAGAATATTTTACTGGACATCGACCAAATCTATCAATTATTGAACGAAGAAAGCCACGTAATTGATCGAGATGAATTAATACACAAGTTTAATTATACCGAGTGGCTTGAGGACAATTACACTCATCTTCTTTATCTTTTTATTGAATATGGAATAAGCTTTACCTTGACTCCAGAGTTACAAACTGTCAGTTACCCAATAACAAAGTTAGTCTCTTCAGACAAAGGGATTGTGGATAAAGACAAGATAGAAAAAAGAATAAAATATTTAGGAAATGAAGTATCAAGAAAAGTAAGTCATGAGAAAATTGATGCTGTAAGAAAGAAAATCGAGTCGATAGTTCCTATTAATCATGACAGCTTATATGTTTATGTATCTGCAAAAGATTATTTATTACCGCTTCTATTAACACGCTTCAGAACTATTACCAAATCTAAAGCCACAAATATAAATATTAAATTACGTCTTGCAATAAGGTGCAATGTTGAATTATTGAATGAGTCCAAAAAATTCGTAGCCACATAGCGAAGCCCAGTATTTCGTGGCGTGCGGTGAGGTAACGAACCGCACGGAACATGTAAATCAATTCGTAGTCGGCGAAGCTTGATAAGCCACACCAAACCGCTCGGCAAGTTTCGCCAACTGCTTGTCCAACGTCCACAGCTTGGCGCCGGGCGTGATCAAAACCGAGGCTAGCAACTGCAAATCGATTAGCCCGCAACCCAAGCCATATAGCGCTTCACGTTCGATAAAGTCTTCCACTTCCTGCAAACCAGCTTGATTGCAATACCTTAGCTGACGCAGGTTGTTCAGGGTTTGGGTTCTCGGCGCGGGCGGCGTACCGCAAGCCAATTCGGCAACGATCAGCGGGTGAATCAACGCCGAATCGGAAACAAGCAAACGCACCAGGTCTTCGTTGCGATTTTTGAAATGGTCAACCCAAACCGAGGTATCGACCAATATCATGCAGACGGTTCGGTTTGTCGGCGATCTCGGGAATATCCGCCATCTCCGGCATGGTTCCACCTAACGCAGCCAAGCGCTTGGCGGCCTGAATCCGCACGAAGGTTTTCATCGCTTCCCGGAAGATTTCGGCCTTGTCCATGTCCGGATCGGCCATTTCCAGGGCTTTTTGATACAAGGTGTCGTCAATGGTTACGGTGGTTCTCATGGTGTTTTCTCGACATCAATTCTGATGATGTACTGTATCAAATATTTTTAATCGTTCCCACGCTCCGCGTGGGAACGCAGCCTCGGACGCTCCAGCGTCCATCACCAAACGTCTATCTCCATCACCCCCGCCAAGCCTTGATAGTTGGCGGCACTGGAATAACGCCAATGCTGCGGTAAGTTGACATAACCGCGCTTGACCGGGTTGGCGTGGATGTAGTCCAGCTTCTGCCGCATCATTGCTTCGTTCAAAATCATTTCGGCATGTACGCCCTCTTGCCAGAACTGGTATTCGCGATCCCGTTTATGTGCGACTTTGGCAAAATGCAGGCGTTGCAGCAGGCGCTCGGCTTGTTGTTGCTGGAGGTGGTCGATGATCCGGCGGGCGGTATAAGCTTTAAAGCTGGCAACGCATTTGTCGAGTTCCGGGGCTTGGGCGATAAAGTGCAGATGGTTTTCCAAAATCACGTAGCCGTAGAGTTTTAAACCTGTTTGTTGGCGTTGGTATTGCCAACTGTCGAGGACGATTTGCACGGTTTCCGGGCGGGTAAACACGGCCAGCCATTCCACGACGGTGCAAGTCATGAAATGGGGTTTGTCGGCTTCGGTGATGAGATAACGGCTTCTTCCCACGCTTTACCTTGATTCATAAAGACGCCCGAGCGTCCGGGCTGCATTCCCACGCGGAGCGTGGGAACGATGATAAACCACGTAACCGTAGAGTTTTAAATCTGTGTGTTGGCGTCGGTATTGCCAACTGTCGAGGACGATTTGCACGGTTTCCGGGCGGGTAAACACGGCCAGCCATTCCACGACGGTGCAAGTCATGAAATGGGGTTTGTCGGCTTCGGTGATGAGATAACGGCTTCTTCCCATGCTTTACTTGATTCATAAAGACGCTCCAGCGTCCATCACCAAACGTCTATCTCCATCACCCCCGCCGAGCCTTGATAGTTGGCGGCACTGGAATAACGCCAATGCTGCGGTAAGTTGACATAACCGCGCTTGACCGGGTTGGCGTGGATGTAGTCCAGCTTCTGCCGCATCATTGCTTCGTTCAAAATCATTTCGGCATGTACGCCCTCTTGCCAGAACTGGTATTCGCGATCCCGTTTATGTGCGACTTTGGCAAAATGCAGGCGTTGCAGCAGGCGCTCGGCGTGTTGCCGCTGGAGGTGGTCGATGATCCGGCGGGCGGTATAAGCTTTGAAGCTGGCAACGCATTTGTCGAGTTCCGGGGCTTGGGCGATAAAGTGCAGATGGTTTTCCAAAATCACGTAACCGTAGAGTTTTAAACCTGTGTGTTGGCGTTGGTATTGCCAACTGTCGAGGACGATTTGCACGGTTTCCGGGCGGGTAAACACGGCCAGCCATTCCACGACGGTGCAAGTCATGAAATGGGGTTTGTCGGCTTCGGTGATGAGATAACGGCTTCTTCCCATGCTTTACCTTGATTCATAAAGACGCCCGAGCGTCCGGGCTGCATTCCCACGCGGAGCGTGGGAACGATGATAAACCACGTAACCGTAGAGTTTTAAATCTGTGTGTTGGCGTCGGTATTGCCAACTGTCGAGGATGATTTGCACGGTTTCCGGGCGGGTAAACACGGCCAGCCATTCCACGACGGTGCAAGTCATGAAATGGGGTTTGTCGGCTTCGGTGATGAGATAACGGCTTCTTCCCATACTTTACCTTGATTCATAAAGACGCCCGAGCGTCCGGGGCTGCATTCCCACGCGGAGCGTGGGAACGATGATAAACCACGTAACCGTAGAGTTTTAAATCTGTGTGTTGGCGTCGGTATTGCCAACTGTCGAGGATGATTTGCACGGTTTCCGGGCGGGTAAACACAGCCAGCCATTCCACGACGGTGCAAGTCATGAAATGGGATTTGTCGGCTTCGGTGATGAGATAACGGCTTCTTCCCACGCTTTACCTTGATTCATAAAGACGCCCGAGCGTCCGGGGCTGCATTCCCACGCGGAGCGTGGGAACGATGATAAACCACGTAACCGTAGAGTTTTAAATCTGTGTGTTGGCGTCGGTATTGCCAACTGTCGAGGACGATTTGCACGGTTTCCGGGCGGGTAAACACGGCCAGCCATTCCACGACGGTGCAAGTCATGAAATGGGGTTTGTCGGCTTCGGTGATGAGATAACGGCTTCTTCCCATGCTTTACTTGATTCATAAAGACGCCCGAGCGTCCGGGGCTGCATTCCCACGCGGAGCGTGGGAACGATGATAATTCAGCCGTTGCCGCCAGCGGCTCACCGGAACGCGCCACCAATCCGGCCGTTGGCGCCAACGGCTCACCGGAACGCACCAACCATCCGACCGTTGGCGACTACCGTCGAAAATCACACGCGATGGACCAAAAAGTTGGCGTCGGCGGGCCGATTTTCGGCACCCATCAAACGAGACATTTTTTCAATTGATGGGGGACGAAGAAATCCGTGTGGGCACAAAAACCGTGCCCACCCTACAGGGCTGGTATTCGCGATCCCGTTTCTGTGCGGCTTTGGCAAAATGCAGGCGTTGCAGCTGGCGCTCGGCTTGTTGCCGCTAGAGGTGACCGCCGATCCGGCGAGCTGTTTAGGCATTTGTGCCGGCAAGGCATTGGTCGAGTTCCGAGGCCCGGACGAGAAGTTCGCCGATCGGCTTAGCGTAACCTCATCCACCAAACCTCGGCCTGTATCGGCATCGGCTGGCCGTCCGTCACTCGCGCACCCGAAAAACCAAGCGCGCAAACCGGCCTGATCGCGCGGCTAAACCACGTCCTCCGGCAAAAACCCGCCGGCTTGCATCGTCCACAAGCGGTGGTAAAAGCCTTGCCGGTCCAGCAATTCCTGATGGCTGCCGTCTTCGACGATGCGGCCCTGATCGAATACCAGAATGCGGTCCAGATGGGCGATCGTGGAAAGACGGTGGGCAATCGCGATGACGGTCTTTTGGCCCATCACCCGCTCCAGGTTTTCCTGGATGGTTTTTTCGGTGACCGAGTCCAGGCTGGAGGTGGCTTCGTCCAGGATCAGAATCGGCGCGTCCTTGAGCATGACGCGGGCGATGGCGATGCGTTGACGCTGGCCGCCGGAGAGTTTGACGCCGCGCTCGCCGACCAGCGACTCGTAGCCTTCCGGCATCGCGTCGATGAAGCCATCGGCGTGGGCCAGGCGGGCGGCGGCGGCGATGGCTGCGCTGTCGGCATCCGGCCGGCCGTAGCCGATATTTTCACGCAGGCTGCGGTGGAACAGGCTGGGGTCTTGCGGGATCAAGCTGACCTGGCTGTGCAAGGATGCCTGGGTCACCGCGACGATGTCCTGGCCGTCGATCAGGATTTGCCCGGATTGCGGCTCGAAGTTGCGCAGGATCAGGTTGACGAACGTCGATTTACCGGAGCCGGAGAAGCCCACCAGCCCGACCCGCTGGCCCGGTTCTATCGTGACGTTAAGCCGGTCGAACACACGGCGCTCGGGCTCGTATCCGAAACAGACCTGGCGAAACTCGATCCGTCCCTGGCTGACTTGCAAGGCTTGCGCGTCCGGCGCATCGACGATTTCGTGGCTTTGCACGATGGTTTCGACGCCGTTGGCGACGTTGCCGACGTATTCGAAGAACTCCAGAAAGCGCCGGCTCAGGTTGCGGGCGTCGTTGATGATCAGCAAGGCCAAACCGGTCGCCATCGCGAAGTCGCCGACGCCGATCGCGCCGTCGCGCCACAATTGCAAGGCATAGGCGATCGTGCCGATCTTCAGGATCGCGGCGGCGGTGAATTGAAACCAGCGCACCCGCTCCATGTACCAGAAGGTGCGGCGGGCGGTTTTCAATTCGGTATCCAGATAGCCGTCCAGGTATTCGCGCTCGGCGCCGAGGCGGGCGAACAACTTGGCGTTGAGGATATTGGTCACGGCATCGACGATCTTGCCGTTAACCAGGCTGCGGGTGGCCGCGTAGTTTTGGGCGTAAGGCTGGCAACGGGTCGCCAGCCAATAGGAAATCAGCACGTACACGCCGACCCAGCCGGCGACATAGCCGCCCAAACCTTGATGGGCGTTGAGCAACAGGCCGATCGATACCGCGAAGGTCACGCCGATCGGCCAGAAATCGCAAATGACGGACCAAGTGGTGTGATTGACGCTGATCGCGGTTTCGCTGATCCGGTGCGCCAGGCCGCCAGCGAAGTGGTTGGCGAAGTAGCGCGGCGCGTGGCATTGCAGATAAGCAAACAGCATCCGGGTGGTGTTTTGGCGCAAACGCGGACCGATCAGAATCAGCACCGCGCCGCTGGCCCGGCTGGAAACGATTTCGCCGAGATTCAGCGCCGCCAGCAGAATCAAGGGTTCGCGGAACACCGCCCACCAATCGCCGCCCGGCGGCGCGGCGGCCACCGCATCCATCAAGGCCTTCACCGCGTAAGGCACCAGGATGCCGCCGGCCGCCTGACCGGTCTCCAGGATCAACATCAGCAACAGTAACCAACGGTAGGGCCGCAGACAAAACAATACGAAACGAAACAAGCCGGTGGGCAGCGCGGGCGCGTCGGCGGAACGGCGCAAGTCCGCCGGAGACTGGGATTTGAGCATGACGGAAACGGGGAACGAAGCAAGGGCCATTATAACGAATCGGCCGACCCGCGCCCGGTTGGCGGGATTCGAATCAGTACCGTAAACGGTACCAGAACATGCCGACCGCTTCGTGGGCCAGCAAGAACACGTTCGGCCAGGCCGACAACGACGGCACCCAATCGGCCCAACTCAACGGACCTTGGTGGCCGATGAAGGCGGTGGGCGCCGGCACTACTTGAAAACCGGCCTTGCGAAACTCCAGCTCGGCGCGCGGCATGTGGTAGGCCTGGGTGACCAGCACGATGCTGTCGATGCCGAGCTCGTGCAACAGCGCGTAACTGAAACGGGCATTTTCGGCGGTGTTGCGGCTGGCGGTTTCCCGCCAGGGTTGTGGGACGCCGTATTCGTTTTCCAGCATCTCCGCGATCAAGCCGGCTTCGCTGATCTCCGGCGCTTCCGGACTGCCGCCGCCGGAGGCCAACACCGGCAGATTCAAGGCCAGCGCCAATTTGGCGGCGTACCGCGCCCGAATCAGGCTGCGCGGATGCAGGGTCACGCCGTCGGGGTATTCGCTTTCGCCGTACAGCAAGCCGCCGCCGATCACCACCAGGGCTTGGGGTTGAACTTGCGAGTAAGCATCCCGTGCCAACGGCGGAAAGCGTTCCCAAGCCAGCGCCAGGCGATTGACGACCGCCGGCAAGCTCAACAGCAACAGCAAGATCAGACAAATCAGCGCCACGCATCCTCCGGATTTGCGTTTGCCGGCCAGCGCCAGGATCGCCGCCAACAGCAAGCCCATAGGCGGCAACAACAACGCTTTGGCGATATAGAGCGCGATGAACGACATCGGCGCCGGTGTCCGTTAACCCGCCACCGCCGACGGCGCGCTTAGCCGTGCAGCCGGGAAATCCCCACCGCTTCGCGCAAGGTTTCGATAAACGGCCGGCTGATGGCGCGGGCTTTTTCGGCGCCTTCCCGCAATTGCTGTTCGATATGCTCGGGCGCTTCCAGCAAGGCTTCGTAGCGTTCGCGGGCCGGGGCGATCTCGTCGTTGATTTTTTCGAACAGTACTTGCTTCATTTCGCCCCAGCCTATGCCTTCGGCGTAGCGCTGGCGTATCGCCTCGACTTCGTGCGGGTTGGCGAAGGCCTGGTAGATGCCGAACAGCGTGCAGCCTTCGGTGTCCTTGGGTTCGCCAGGCTCGAGCGAATTGGTCTTGATCTTGTTGATCAGCTTGCGCAGTTTCTTTTCCGGCTCGAACAGCGGTATCGTGTTGTTGTAGCTTTTACTCATCTTGCGGCCGTCCAGACCCAGCAAGGTCGCGGCGTTGTCGTCCAATACCGCTTCCGGCAACGCGAAGTGCTCGCCGTAGATATGATTAAAGCGGCTGGCGATGTCGCGGGCCATTTCGATGTGCTGGATTTGATCCTTGCCGACCGGCACCTTGTTGGCGTTGAACATCAAGATGTCGGCCGCCATCAGGATCGGGTAGCTGAACAAGCCCATCGTAATACCCTTGTCCGGATCGTTGCCCTCGGTTTCCTCGTTTTCGGCGACGGCGGCCTTATACGCATGCGCGCGGTTCATCAAGCCCTTGGCGGTCACGCAAGTCAGCATCCAGGTCAGTTCCAGAATTTCCGGCACGTCCGATTGGCGATAGAACACCGCGTTGGCGGTATCCAGGCCCAGCGCCAGCCAGGTGGCGGCGATTTCCAGGCTGGATTGCTTGACCCTGGCCGGCTCGTTGCATTTGATCAGCGCGTGATAGTCGGCCAGAAAATAAAACGGCCGGACCTGCTCGTCCTTGCTGGCCTGGATGGCCGGCCGAATCGCCCCGGCGTAATTGCCCAGATGCGGCGTGCCGGTGGTGGTGATGCCGGTCAGAACGATGGATTTGCTCATGCGTATGCCTAAAGACTGTCGAGAAAAGTGGCGGGATTTTACACAAATCGCCCCGCCGCGTCAGGCGCAAAACGCGGGCTAAGCCGTTACGCGTCGGCTTGTCGGAGCCGTCACAAGCCGGACAAAAAGGCCGGGCGCGGCCGCGAACTCAGGGCTATTTGCCAAGCAGAATCGCCCGTTTTTATGTACACTCAATCCGGTTTATTTACTATCACTGCTGGAACCACGCGGAGGGCCCATGCTGACTCATGACGAAAAACGCGATTACATCCGGATGGATGTGGACTGTGACATCACTTACCGGGCGGCGGATTCCGACGAAATCAAGGTGGGCCGTTGCTTGACCTTGAGCGGAGCCGGCGTGTCGTTTATCGCGGAACGGTCCTTCGACATCGGCGCGGCGATGGAAGTCAGCATTATCCCGAAAACCTCGATCACCCCGCCGATGACGGCCTTCATCGAGGTGGTGCGTAGCGTTCGGCAAGCCGATGCCAGCTATGAAATCGCCGCCTCGATTAAAAGCATCAAGGGTAATTGACCCGCCACCCTCGACAGGGAAGTAAACTCAAATCTATGTTCGTCATCACCAAAGAAGTTTATTTTTGCTACGGCCACCGGTTGATGAACCATCCGGGCAAGTGCCGCAACCTGCACGGCCATAGCGTCAAGGCCAGCATCTCGATCCGTAGCGACAGTTTGAACGAGCAAGCCATGGTCTGCGACTTTTCCGACGTCAAGGCCTGCGTGGAAACTTTCATCGACGACGTGCTGGACCACAATTTTCTGTTACACAAGGACGATCCGCTGATTCCGGCTCTGACGGCACACAACGAGCAATTTCTAGCGCTGGACGAGCATCCTACCGCCGAAGTGCTGAGTAAAATGATTTACCAATACGTCAAGCAACGCGGCTTCGACGTCGATCAGGTGGTACTGTGGGAAACCGCCAGCGCCTGCGCCTGTTACCGGGAAGACTGACATGAGCCTGGTTCACCCGGTCAATACCTCGTTGTGCCTGGAAAAGCTGTGCGAATCCAACTACCAGAAATTGTTCCGGCTAATCCCCAATCTGAGTGCCTTCGATAAGACCGCGGTCGGCATCACCGGCAACAAGCCGGCCCTGCATCTGGAAGTGCTGGAGCGCAATCCTTATACCTTGACGATAGAACTCAGCCACTGCTTCGGCGCCCATTTGAGCGAGTTGATGGTACCGGCGGTCAAGATCCGCATTTACCTGGACGCCAAACTGGCCGAAGCAATCCGCGATCACGAACGGCCAGCCGTCGATCAGGTATTCCCCAATCCGGGCCGTTTACTGGAAATCCAGAATTACAAATGGCGCTTGAATTACTTCCTGGAAAAGTGGCTGGACCACTGCCTGAAAACCGAATACCGCTTCGATTCCAGGCCTCACGCCGTCTGACGCTGCAAGGCGGCCCGCACGCAGCGCAGCACGCCATAACCGTAAGCCCCGCCCAATTGTTCGTAAACCGGTTTTAACGCATTGCGTTGCGCCTCCGGCAGAGCCAATATCGCTTGCTCGATTTCGGCGATTTCGTTCGAGCCTAAACTCAATACTTCATTCAGCTCGACGAGCCCCGCTTCCAGCGCCTTGGCCATGTGGCTGTACACGGTTTCCGCCGTCAGACCGCGCTGGCCGGCTACCTGCTCGACGCTGTAGCCCAAGCGGAACAAGGCCAAACTTTCGCCAACGGTGTCGCCTGACGGACGGTCGTCGAACTCGGCCAACACGGCCAGAAAATCGTCGCCGTACAATGCCAATTTGCGCTGGCCGACGCCGGAGATGCGCGCGAATTGCTGGTGATCGCGCGGCCGGTTTTCGACCATCGCCATCAAGCTCGCGTCGTTGAAGATGAAATAGGGCGGCACGTCCTGCGCATCGGCCAGTTCGCGGCGCTTGGCGCGCAAGGCTTCCCACAGCGCGCTGTCGGCCGCGCCGCCGGGCTGGCGTTTTTCGACCCGGTCGCGGCCAACCTTCGCGGTTTGTACATCCTTACGCAGCATCAAGGTTTGTTCGCCGCGCAATACCGGCCGGCACGCTTCGGTCAGTTTCAGGCTGCCGTGGCCCTCGAAGTCGATTTCGACCAACGACTTGGCGACCAACTGGCGAAACACCGAGCGCCAGGTTTTTTCGTCCAGCGCCTTACCGATGCCGAAGGTCGATTGCCGGTCGTGGCCGTTGTTGCGAATTCGCTCGTCGCTCTTACCCAATAATACGTCGATCAAATATGTCGCGCCAAAGCGTTGGCCGGTGCGGTAAATGCAGGACAAAGCCTGCTGGGCGGCCACGCTGCCATCCCAGGTCGCCACCGGCTCCAGGCAAGTATCACAGTTTCCGCAACCCTGCTCCAGTTCGTCGCCAAAATAGCCAAGCAGCGCCTGGCGCCGGCAGCTGACCATCTCGCATAAAGCCAACATCGCATCCAGTTTGTGGTACTCGACCCGCTTATGCGCCTCGTCGGCGTTCGACGACGCCAACATTTGCCGCAACGTCAACACGTCTTGCAAGCCGTAAGCCATCCACGCGTTGGCCGGCAGGCCGTCGCGGCCGGCCCGACCGGTTTCCTGATAGTAGGCTTCGACGCTTTTAGGCAAGTCCAGATGAGCGACAAAGCGCACGTTGGGTTTGTCTATGCCCATGCCGAAAGCGATGGTCGCGACGATAATCAGGCCATCCTCCATCAAAAACTGATGCTGGTTTTTCTGGCGCTGAGCATGATCCATGCCGGCGTGGTAAGGCAAGGCCCGCAAACCTTTTTGATTCAGCCAATCGGCGGTTTCCTCGACTTTTTTGCGCGACAAACAATAAACGATGCCGGTATCGCCGGGATGTTCGGTGCGGATGAAGTTCAGCAGTTGCTGACGGGCGTTGTCTTTTTGAACGATGCGGTAGCGAATATTGGGCCGGTCGAAGCCGCTGACGAAGACCCGCGCCTGCTCCAGACCCAAACGGACGATGATTTCCTGGCGGGTGCGCTCGTCGGCGGTAGCGGTCAGCGCGATGCGCGGTACTTGCGGAAATTGTTGGTGCAACACCGACAGCAGCAGATAATCGGCGCGAAAATCGTGGCCCCATTGCGAGACGCAATGCGCTTCGTCGATCGCGAACAACGCAATCCGGCAACGGCCGAACAAGGCCTGGGTTCGGGCATTCGCCAGCCGCTCCGGCGCGATGTACAGCAAATCCAGTTCGCCGTTCAGCAAAGCCTGCTCGGTGGCGCGAACCTGTTCCAAATCCAGCGTCGAATTCAAATACGCCGCGCGCACGCCGAGCTGGTGCAAGGCGCTGACTTGATCCTGCATCAACGCGATCAGCGGCGAAATGACGATGCCGACGCCGTCCCTGACCAAGGCCGGCACCTGGTAACACAGCGACTTGCCGCCGCCGGTCGGCATCAGCACCAACGCATCTTGCCCGGCGACGACGCTATCGATGATGGCCTGCTGCGGGCCGCGAAAACTGGCATAGCCGAACACGTTGCGCAGGACGTCCAGGGCGGGATTGGCGGTCATGAATCGATATTAGAAATGGATAGATCGGAACGAAAGCATCGCATATTAAAACATAGTTGGCGCCGGCGGCCGCCCGGCACGCGCCTCCGATCCCAAACAGCAATTCGCGCCGAACGGTCGACCGATTTCAACAAATCCCCCTCCCCTATATAATGCCGGGCTTCTTGGAGACGCCTCGGCGCTTAATCACTGATTCGATGAACATCACCTATTGCGAGTTACCCGACCGCCTGAAGTACCTGATCGACAACGATCAACAATATCTACTAAAACAGGGGCTGAAAGGCATAGAGAAGGAAAGCCTGCGCATTACCGAGCACGGTGTGATTGCCCAAACCCCGCATCCGCAGGCCTTGGGTTCGGCGCTGACCCATCCTTACCTGACCACCGATTATTCGGAAGCGCTGCTGGAATTCATCACGCCGCCGTTCTCCGACATCAAGCAAACCTTGCATTACATGCACCAGTTGCACCAGTTCGTCTATCCGCATCTGGGCGACGAGATGTTGCTGGCCACCAGCATGCCCTGCGGTATCGACGGCGACTTGAGTATCCCGATCGCCGAATACGGCCGCTCCAACATCGGCAAGATGAAGCACGTATACCGCAAGGGTTTATGGCACCGTTACGGCCGGACGATGCAAGCCATCGCCGGCATTCATTTCAATTATTCGGTTCCGGAAGCCCTGTGGCCGGCCTTATATAGCTACGCCGGCAACGGCGCCACGTTGGAAGAGTTTATTTCCAAGGCCTATTTCGGGCTGATCCGCAATTTCCACCGCCAGGGCTGGCTGATTTTATACTTGTTCGGCGCATCGCCGGCCATCTGCAAAAGCTTCTTTAAAAGCCGCCCGCAGTTGATGGAGCAATTCAAGGAATTCGACGAACACACACTATTTCATCCCTACGCCACCTCGCTGCGGATGAGCGACATCGGCTACAAGAGCAAAAACCAGGCGGGCTTGAAAATCGACTACAACTCGCTGGACGGTTACGTCGACAGTTTGACGGCCGCGATCAGCACCCCTTACCCGGATTACGAAAAAATCGGCGTCAAGGTCGACGGCGAATATCAACAACTGAACGCCAACATCCTGCAAATCGAGAACGAGTTTTACAGCACGATGCGGCCCAAGCAAATCGCCCAATCCGGCGAAAAACCGACGCTGGCGCTGAAGCGACGCGGGGTGCTTTACGTGGAAATGCGCTCGCTGGATTTGAATCTGCTGAATCCGATCGGCATCGACGAAAGCACCGCCCGCTTCGTGGAAGCGTTTTTGCTGTACTGTCTGCTCCAAGACAGCCCACCGCAATGCCCGGACGAGTTTCAGGTCAACAATAGCAACCAGTTGTTGGTAGCCAATCAAGGCCGCCGCCCCGGACTGGAGCTGAGCCGCAACGGCCAAACCCTGACCTTGCAACAATGGGCCCACGATATTCTCTACGCGATGCAAGCAATCTGCGCGGTGCTGGACCGAGGCAGCCTGGATAGACCCTATCAATTGGCCTTGCAACAGCAACTGGCGGTGGTGGACAATCCGGCCTTGACGCCATCGGCGCGCATCCTGGCCTGCATGCGCGAGAACGGCCAGGAATTCGGCTGTTTCGCCAGCAACACATCGGCGCTGCACAAGCATTATTTCAACGCCGAGCCGCTGGACGATGCGACCCAGCAACAATTCGAGGCGATGGCCGCCGCTTCGCTACAAAAACAACGCGACATCGAAGCCTCGGACACGTTGGACTTCGACGAATATTTATCCCGTTATTTCGCCCAGAGCTGAACCGATGACCGCATTCGACCTTATTACCGCTGAATCCGAACTACAAGGCAAGAATCCCCGCACCATCCTGAAAACCGCGCTGGCCCATTTCGACAATATCGCCATTTCATTCAGCGGTGCCGAGGATGTGGTATTGATCGATCTGGCCCTGCAAATCAGAAAAGACATACAGGTGTTTTCGCTGGATACCGGCCGGCTGCATCCCGAGACTTACCGCTTTATCGACCGGGTACGCAAACATTACGGCATCGCGATCGAGATTCTCAGCCCCGATTACGTCAGTCTGGAAGCCTTCATCAAGGAAAAAGGCTTGTTCAGTTTTTACGATGAGGGCCACCAGCAATGCTGCGGCATCCGCAAGGTCGAACCGTTGAAACGCAAGTTGGCTAGCTTGGATGCCTGGATCACCGGCCAACGCAAGGATCAAAGCGTGGACACGCGCGGCGATATTCCGGAAGTGCAACTGGACGCCGGCTTTTCCGGACCGGGCAAGCAGCTAATCAAATTCAATCCGCTGCTGAATTGGTCGTCGGCACAGGTTTGGGATTACATCGAGGCTTATCAGGTGCCGTTCAACGACTTGCACCAACACGGCTATATCAGTATCGGATGCGAGCCCTGTACCCGGCCGGTTTTGCCCAATCAGCATGAACGCGCCGGCCGCTGGTGGTGGGAAGAAGCCACCAAGAAAGAATGCGGCTTGCACGGAGGAAACGTCAAGACGCCTGAGTAAGCCAATCCCAGGATTCCTATAATCATTGCTCCAGCTTTGCCGGCCATGAAAACCACGTCCGTGCGTCCCGACATACAGTTTTTGCGCGGCATCGCGATCCTCGCCGTGCTGATTTTCCACTCGGAAGTCGTTCCGCTCAGCGGCGGCTATCTGGGCGTGGACGTGTTTTTCGTGATTTCCGGCTATTTAATCACGTCGATTATCCTGCGGGACCTGGCCGCCGACCGCTTTTCCTTCCCGCGCTTTTATGCCAGACGCGCCAAAAGGCTGTTGCCCGCCGCCTATTGCACGTTGATTTTTACCAGCCTGCTCGGCGCGACGGTGCTGAGCGCTGAACAGTGGGACGACTTCGTTAAGCAACTGATCGGGACCGTCACCTTTACCGCCAATATTGTATTGCCGTTTCAGTCCGGTTATTTCGAAACCGCGGCGGAAAGTAAGCCGCTACTGCATACCTGGTCGTTGTCGGTCGAAGAACAATATTACTTGTGCATTCCACTGATGCTTTATTTGATCAGGCCCCGCTGGCGTTTTCCGGCACTGGCAGTCGCGACCTTGCTCAGTCTGAGCCTGTGCTTGATTTTCGTCAGTTTTAGGCTGAGTTATTGGCGCTTGCCCGAACTCGACTCGCCGACTGCCGCCTTTTTTTCCTACCCACCCGCGCTTGGGAGATGCTGACCGGATCGCTGCTGGCTTGGCGCATGTTGAAAGCCCCTGCCTTAAACGTAACCAAGCGTGTCAAACTACCGGCCTTGCTGCTGATTGGCTATTTATGCGCCGCGCCTATCGATAGCGCCCATCCCCGTATTGATGCGCTGCTAGTGGTGATGGCCACGGCCTTGCTGATTGCCGGCAATAGTGACTGGCTAGCACAAAATTTACTGACCCGCGCCGTCGAAAAACTGGGCGACTGGTCGTATTCGCTCTATCTGGTACATTGGCCGCTATTTGCATTGGCCAGAACCGCCTATCTCGACGCCGTCCCGTTATACGTCAAATACCTGCTGTTGCTCGCCGCACTGGTGCTGGCTTATCTACAATTCGAATACGTGGAACAGCGCTTCCGCTACGGCTGGCAAGTCAATCGAAATAAGACCTTTAAACGGCTGGCCGCCGCGTCGCTGTTGGTGGTTATAACACCGCTATCCGCCGATTTACTCAGGTCATGGAATGGCTCCGCCGCCAAACCTACCTCGAGGACGCCGAATTGGGGCTTAAAGCAGGCTTGCTCCGCGGGCAGTTTGGTGTTCGAGCACCCGGAACAATGCAGCTCCGCCGCGCAACCGGTCTACGCGCTGTGGGGCGATAGTTACACGATGCATTTGATACCCGGCTTGCAAAACGAAAAACCGATCGCCGAATCGATGATCCAGATTACGATGGCAGCCTGCGCGCCAATCCTGGGTCTGGCTTCGCTAGACAAAAATTACGATGAAACTTGGGCCGAACGCTGTATGGCTTTCAATGAAAAAGCCATCCGCTTTATCGAATCCAGTCCGTCGATCCGTTACGTGATCATGAGTTCGCCCTACTCCGGCTATTTCGACGAAGGCGAACTGACGCAATTTTATCAAGGCAAAAAAATCGTCGGCAACCGCGCGCTCGCGGTAGAACAAATGTTGACCACACTCGCCAGACTGACCGCTAGCGGCAAAATACCGGTATTGATCGCCCCGCCCCCAGACCTGGGTTCGATGTCGGCGAATGTTGGCGACACAAGCAAAGCGGCTTGCTGGTGCTTGGCCGTAACGACTGCAATTTTCGCTTCGAAGAACACCAAGTCTATCAGCGCGGCATTATCGACAGCTTGACCGAAGTCCAACAACGCAGTCGGAGTAGTTTACTGCGCTTCGACGATATTTTATGCGAGGATGGATACTGTCGGACGCGGTTGGCGGACGGCACGTCGATTTACAAAGACGGCGGGCACTTATCGGTAGCAGGATCGGAATGGGCGGTACCGCAGTTAGGCTTATCCAAACTGGAAACGCCTAGCTCCCAAGACCCCTAGTGTCACTACTCCAATCCGCGCTGAATCCCTAGGCCCCACACCGAACCGGTCGCCACACATCCGCCAGCTAGCGTCTATCGGTTACCGGAATTTCTGGAAGTGGGTGTTTGTAGAAACGCACGAGCAAATAGCGAATGGGGTGGTCGCTCGCGACAACTCAGCCCGGAACCGGGTTTAGACCGTTCTCACGCGTACCAGCGAGGTTTGCAAGAAGTGGCGTCCCCACGGGGGTTCGAACCCCGGTTACCGCCGTGAAAGGGCGGTGTCCTAGGCCACTAGACGATGGGGACCAAGAACATTTTTACTGCGGATTTTAGAATTGCTTTTCGAACAACACACCGAGTGCGTTGGCGTCCCCACGGGGGTTCGAACCCCGGTTACCGCCGTGAAAGGGCGGTGTCCTAGGCCACTAGACGATGGGGACTAAGACGAAATCAACTATTGGTGGAGCCAAGGAGGATCGAACTCCTGACCTCTTGCATGCCATGCAAGCGCTCTCCCAGCTGAGCTATGGCCCCGTAGCTGATTCCGACTATTATACAGACTTAAAAATCTCTGTCTATCAATTTTCGTGATCTTCGATAAATTTGATCGCGCGCGCAATCCGATCCAGGGTTTTTTCGCGGCCCAGCAAGGCCAGCGTCGCATCAATGGCCGGCGACACCGCGCCGCCGCAAACCGCGACGCGCAAAGGTTGCGCGACCTTGCCGAGATTCAGTTGCAACTTTTCGGCGGTATCCAGCACCACTTGATGCAAGGGCTCGGCCGACCAATCCGCCAAGGCGTCGAAACCGGACCACACCGCCTGTAACACGTCCTCGACGCCGAGCTTGAAGTTCTTTTTGACAGCCTTGTCGTCGTAACTATCGAAGTCCCGATAAAAATACAGACTCTCATCGGCCATCTGCACCAACGTCTTGCAACGCTCCCGTTGCAACTTGACGACGTCGATCAAGGCCGGGCCGGTTACCGGATCGATACCCCGCTCGCCCATGTGCCAAGCCAGATGCCGAGCGACATGGGCCGGGTCGCTGTTCATGATGTACTGATGATTTAACCAAATTAGCTTGTCGGTATTGAAGGTCGACGCGGAGACATTGACCTTTTCCAGTTCGAACAAGGCAATCATCTCGTCGATCGAAAACAACTCCTGATCGCCGTGCGACCAGCCCAAGCGCACCAGATAATTCAGCAAGGCTTCCGGCAGATAACCGTCGTTGCGGTATTGCATCACGCTGACCGCGCCGTGACGTTTCGACAAGCGCGCGCCGTCGGAACCCAAAATCATCGGTACGTGCGCGTAGACCGGCAAGGTTGCGCCAAGCGCCTTTAGAATATTGATTTGCCGGGGGGTGTTGTTGACGTGGTCGTCGCCGCGAATCACATGAGTCACGCCCATATCCATGTCGTCGACGACGACGGTCAGATTGTAGGTCGGCGTGCCGTCGGAACGGGCGATGATTAAGTCATCCAGCTCCTTGTTGGCAACCACAATCCGGCCCTTGACCAAATCTTCGATCACCACGTCGCCGTGATCCGGATTGCGAAACCGCACCACTCTTTCCCGTTCCGGCTGATCGGCGCTATTCCGACATCTGCCGTTGTAGCGCGGCTTTTCCTTATCCGCCATTTGTTGCTCTCGCAACGCATCCAGTTCTTCACGGCTGCAATAGCAATAATAGGCATCGCCCTGATCGAGCAATTGTTGAATGACTTCCTTGTAGCGATCGAAGCGATGGGTTTGGTAAAACGGCCCCTCGTCGTATTCCAGTCCCAGCCAGGTCATGCCTTCCAGAATCGCATTGACCGATTCCTGGCTGGAGCGCTCCAAATCGGTGTCTTCGATCCGCAAGATAAACTTGCCCCCATGCTTGCGGGCGTACAACCAGGAAAACAGCGCGGTTCGGGCGCCGCCCACGTGCAGGTAACCGGTCGGACTCGGTGCAAATCGGGTTCTAATACTCATCTTCACTTATTTACTGGTTAAAAATCTTTTAGCGTATTCGGTCGGTATCGATCGCGCGGCATTCAAGCGCATCGCCTGATAATTGAATTGCACGCTGCCCTTGGCGGCGTCGTTGCGACCCAAGATCGCCAACGAAGTCGCATGGCCCTGCGCGGCGGCTTTTTCGTACCACTGGGTCGCCTTATCGGTATCGCCGGTCACACCCAGGCCGCGATCGTACAATGCCCCCATGACCACCTGCGCGTCGACGACACCCTGCTTGGCGGCCTTTTCCATCCATTCGGCGGCAAGTTTCTCGTTCTTCTCATAACCGTCCCGGCCCAATAAATACAAGGATGCCAGCTTGGCTTGCGCCTGTGGATTGCCTTGTTCGGCGGCTTGCAGAACCTCGTCCGCCCAAGCTGACGACAGTTGCAGCAATATCAAACATAACCCTATCAATCTGCCCATTATTCCCCCCAAAAGGCCATTCGCAAACCTACATTATTTCATGGCCCCGCATCCAGGTGAACGTACTACAAAAAATTAAGGGTTTGATGTTAGACTTAAGCACCCAAGGCATCCAAACTCGGCCTTGCCGCTACCAAGAATAACAACAGGAGAATTCCACCATGAAAAAAACCTTACTCGTTACGGCCGGCTTGGCGGGCGCTATTTTGTCCGGTTGCGCGACTCAATCGAGCAATACCTTCCAGGCATTCCAACCCGAAGACCTGAACGCCTTGGTCAAATCCGGAAAACTGGTTCAGAAAACCAATAGCTTCCTGGTCGTCAACGATTCGTCCTCTTCGATGAGCCGCACCTTCGTCAATTCTGCCGAATACAGCGGTACCAAACTCGATGTCGAGAAAAACCTGCTCAACAAATTCAACAAATCCATTCCCAGCATCCCGTTGACTTCCGGCCTGCGCAGCTTCGGTTTCGGCCCTTGCCTGGATTGGAGCGCGACTAAGTTGAACCAGCCGCTGCAAAGCTACACTCAAGCCGGTTTCGAAAGCTCGCTAAGTTCGTTGACCTGTTCCAGCGGCGGTACCCCGTTGGCAACCGCGTTGGAAGCGACCAACCAAGACCTGGCCGGCGGCACCGGCAATTTGGCGCTGATCGTATTGAGCGACGGCATCGAAGAGTCCTCGCCCGCCCCGGCCGCCGCCGCCCTGAAAGCTCAGTACGGCGACCGCTTATGCATCTACACGGTGTGGGTCGGTAACGACGAAGACGCTGCCGGGCAAGCCGAATTGCAACAAATCGCCGATGCCGGCGGTTGCGGCTTTTCGACCACGGCCGATGCAATCAGCTCGCCGAAAGGCATGAGCGACTTCGTTAAAAACGTATTCCTGAAAGCCGGCAATCCGCCAGCCGTCGCCGACTGCTCGAAGCAGGACGACGATAAGGACGGCGTGAACAACTGCGCCGACAAATGCCCCGACACCCCGAAAGGCGCGATCGTCGATAAAGACGGTTGCTGGGCGTTCCGCGGCGTATTGTTCGACTTCGACAAATCCGACATCAAATCCAAATACCATCCGCTGATCCAAAACGCGGTCGAAGTGATGAAGCTGAATCCGGGCCTGACGGTCGAGATTCAAGGTCATACCGACAGCTACGGCAGCGACGCCTATAACGAAAAACTGTCGCAACGCCGCGCCAACGCGGTCAGAAACGAGTTGATCAAACAAGGCGTCGACGGCAAACGTTTGACCGCGGAAGGTTTCGGCAAATCGCAACCGGTCGATACCAACGAAACCGACGAGGGCCGCGCTTACAACCGCCGCGTCGTCTACAAACGCACCGACCGTTAATTCGCGCCGCCAGGCGGAGTAAAACGAGGGAGGCCTAGGCCTCCCTTTTTGTCCGCGCCGCGCCGGTTCGCCATTCGGGGCAACCGGCCGGTCAAAAGCCATCCGCGTCGCGCCGAGTCAAACGTTTGTTCAGCGCTTGCCGGCTAATACCCAGCAAGCCGGCGGCAACGCCCTGATTACCCTGGGCACGGCGCAAGGCCTCGCCGATCAAGGCTTCCTCGGCTTCTTTCAAGGTCGGCAAGCGCTCCGGAAATTCGGCGGCCGGCGCGGCAAATTCCCCGGCGGCGTCGCCCGACCGATTGCCGAAGCCTTCGTCGGCGATCGCGTCCTTCACGCTTTGCAACGATAGCACCGAACCCTGACTGCGAGCGACCGCATCGAACATCAAGCCTTCCAACTCGCGGATATTGCCCGGAAAACGGTAATTCTCCAACCATTGAAACAGTGCCGGCGGCACGTTCGGCGCTGGTCTGCCCAGACTGGCCGCCGCTTTCTCGACAAAATGCAAGGCCAGTTGCGGCAAATCCTCGCGGCGTTCGCGGAGCGGCGGCAATTGAATATGATGGGTGCGCAGCCGGAAGTACAAATCCTTGCGAAACCCGCCCTGTTCGGCTTGGCGCTTGACGTCGCAATGCGTGGCGACCACGATGCGCGCCCGGCTCTGGCGCGGCCGGTCCGCGCCAATCGGATAGTAAGAGCCATCCTGCAGCACGCGTAACAATTTGACCTGCGACGCGATGCTCAAGTCGCCGATTTCATCCAGAAACAGCGTGCCGTCGCCGGTATTGGCGATCAAACCGTCCCGCGCGCGCTCCGCTCCGGTAAACGAACCCTTGGCGTGACCGAACAAGGTGTCGGCAAACAGGTTGTCGTCCAATCCGGCAACGTTCACCGCCACCAATTCGCCGGACCGGCCGGACTGCCGATGCAGGGCGCGGGCGATCAATTCCTTGCCGGTGCCGGTTTCGCCGCTGATCAACACCGGTTGCGGCGACGCGGCGACGGCTTCGATGTAACGAAAAATCGCAAACATCGCCGAACTTTGGGTGACGATTTCTTCGAACCGGCCCGGTTGATGCGGCTGGTTGGCCAGCAAGCAGTCCTTCAACGACAGCAACTCGGCCCGCAGCAACCGCGCTTCGACGGCTCGGCGTACCGCGGCAACCAGACAATCGCGCTCGACCGGTTTCAGCAAATAGTCGCTGGCGCCGTTACGCATGCATTCCACCGCAGTCGGCAAATCGTTGGTGGCGGTCATCACGATCACGGCGATCTCCGGGTATTCGGCGGCAATCGAGGCCAGCAACGCCAACCCGGACAGATGCGGCATCGTCAAGTCCAGCACGATCACACCAACCGGCCGTTCGGCCAACAACGGTAAAACCGCTCGGCTGTCGTCCAGCGTCAATACCTCGGCATGGCCGGCGCCGCGCAAGACCAAACTGGCGCTATGCAGTATCTGGGATTCGTCGTCGACCAATAAAATCGGTAACGGGTTTAACGCTTTAGTCCGCATGTTCGGCCGCCGACCAGGGTTTGGAGTTAACCGGAAAAATAGCTTGAGCCACCGTGCCCCGCCCCGGTTCGGACGAAAAGTTCAAGCGGCCGCCGTGGGAGCGCATCAGCGAAGCGCTGATCGCAAGACCCAATCCGGTACCGCCGCACGCTTGCTTGGTCGTAAAGAACGGGTCGCACAGTTGCTGAATGTGTTCTGGGGAAATCCCGCCCCCCTGATCCGTGACCTCGACGCAGACCTCGCCCTCGTCGTCCAGCCGGCGGGTTGTCACGCCGAGCGTCTGGTCGGTATCGGTGAGAGCGTCCAGCCCGTTAATCAATAAATTCACGATAACTTGTTCCACCTGCCGCGGGTCGCCTTGCAGCGGCGGTAGCGCCGAATCCAACCGGATTTCGAAGTGATCGGTTTTACGAGCAATCACGTGTCTAACCAAACGAACCGCGCGCTCCACCGCCTCGTTCAGCGAAAATGCGGCGTCGGCCTGTTCGGTTTGCGGACGAGCGTAATGTTTCAGGTCGGCCACGATGCGCTCGATGCGTTTGGCACCGTCTCCGATGTCGTCTATCAAGACGCCGGCGCTAGCGCGCAACTCGGTATACGGCAAACCGGCCAACGAGAACTCGCCGCCGGCCCGGTAGCGATCGTCCAAAATCTCCAGCGCGTCGCTCCAAATATCGGCCAGCAAACCGGCGTTCAACAAAATCAGTTGATTTGGATTGTTGATTTCGTGCGCGACCCCGGATACCAAAGTGCCCAAAGCGGTCATTTTGTTGGCTTGTATCAGTTGCAGCTCCTGTTGTCTGGCCACCGCTTCCAATTGTCTGCGTGCGCTGATGTCCCGAATAATCGCGGTCGAAAAGCGCTCCTCGCCTCGGGTCCAATGGGAGAGTGAGACTTCGATCGGAAACGTCTCACCGTCCCGACGTATTCCAAGCGATTCGGTGATTGGATTTATCATCCGGTCGGTCGCATCGGCTTCCGCTTGCAATTTCCCTTGTATCGCCATCCAGAAACGCTGGCTCGACGTCCCGAGGGCCTCTTCGGCAGCCTCCCCGAACATTAACGCCGCGCCCCGGTTCCAGGAAACGAGGTTGCCGCCGGCATCCACCGAAACGATCGCTTCGCGCGCCGAATCGGTAATAGCCCGCAAGCGGGCTTCGCTTTCCCGCAACCAGGACTCCGCCTGCAAGCGTTCGCCTATCTCCTGTTTCAAACTGGCGTGCGCCCTACGCAACGCCAAGGTATGCGACCTTAACAACGCGAACTGATACAACAGATACGCCGCCAACAGCACCGCCACGAGATACAACGCCAAGCGAAAGTGTTCAGCGCGCCGTTCGGCGCCGTCGCCGTAAAGGCGCAAAGCGTGTTGCAAGTCGTCGATCCGGCTTAAAATCGGCTGGCCGATGATGGATTGCAACGCCGCGTCGACCTTGGGCAAAACCTCGACAATCAATCGGCCATGGGCAATTAACACCTGATAATCGTCGGACTGAGAATTCAGCCCGGATAAACGCTCCAGCTCCTGTTCAAGCTCCCGCGCCGACTCAGGCCCGGCATTTTCCAAAAGCCGGCCATCAACCGCCACAAATTGGTGAGCCTGGCGCTGTCGGCCGGCTTGGCGCTTAGCTGTAGGTTTCTACCGATCTCGTTGAAGGACATCACCGAATTACGCAACAAGGCATTGTCGGATTTCAGATATTCGATTTGCGTCAGCCGGTCTTGCAGCGCGGCCGATAAAGCGCCGGCCAGATCACCCATCCGGCGCGGCTCGGGGCTTACCGAAGCCGCCAGCTCGTCGCGCAGACCTCGAGACAAATTCAGCAGAGATTGGCCGGTCCGGGTCAATGCGTCGTAATTGGTCAGCAATCCGGCCCTAGTCAGCAAGATGTCGCGCATCAATTCCGCGTCGCGCAATTCGATGATCCGCAGCGTCGCCTGCAAGCGATTGCGCCGTTCCAATTCCGGGTTGGCACTCTGTATCCAAAGATACGTAATCGCACCGACCAAGGCGGCGACGATCAACCTGGGTTTCCAGGAAAAGCCGGTCATGGCTTGGCGGAAGGCTCGGCGAGCAACGATTTGCCCCGATATTCGCCGGTCAAACTATGTAGAAACTTGACCAACAAATCGCGTTGCCGCTCGGCCAAAGGCTTGCCGAGCTGGTATTTGGCCATCGTGCTGACCGCGGTCTCCAGATCGGCGGCTCGCCCGTCGTGAAAATACGGCGCAGTGGCGGCGACATTACGCAAACTGGGCACGCGAAACACGCCGCTGTCCCTAGGATTACCGGTGACCAGATAGCGACCGGCGTCTATGAGTTCAGCCGCGCTGGGCGGCCTGCCAAACACGCCGAACTTTTGAAACAAATTGCCGCCCAGATTGATACCTTGATGGCAGGCCACGCAGCCCAGATCGTTGAACAAACGGTAACCCTGTTGTTCTTCGGCGCTCAACGCCGTGCTGTCGCCGCGCAGAAACCGATCGAAACGGGCGTTCGGCGTCACCAGACTGCGCTCGAAACTGGTCACGGCATCGACGACGTTGGCCGGCGTCAATCCGTCCGGATACGCGTTGGCGAAGGCCACGACATAATCGGCCTCGCCGGCCAAGCGGGCGATCACCCCCGGCCAATTGGCTTTCATAATGTTGGGATTCAGCATGACTTTTTCGGTATGCGCCTCCAGCGTCGTCACGACGCCGTCCCAATTGAAAAAGTAATTGAACGCCACGTTGAACAAACTGGGCGTATTGCGCAGAACCGCCGCCCCATCGGCCGATACCGCGCGAGCCTTGCCGTCCATGCCGCCCCGGTCGAGCGGGTGGCAACTAGCGCAGGAGCGAGCGGCTTGATCGGACAGCTTGGGCTCGTGAAACAAACGCTGTCCCAGCGCAATACGGTTTGGATCTCCGCCAACCGTCGTCGGCAGCGGCAGCAATGTCGGCGGTACTTCCGCCCGCGCCAGAGCCGCGCAAGCGAGACTGAGCCAGCCTATCGCCAAAATACCCGGATACCGTTTCCGGTTCACGCTTGCCGCTCCGCTGGCTTTTCCGGATGCGGCGAATGAATGGTTAGCTTGAATCGGCACTGCCCCTACCCCTCGACTATTAAACCGCCACGGACACCCCTGCGACAAAAGTTGCCGTGTCCACCTTGCCGACGCATGAGGTCAGCCGGCGTCGACCGGCGTCCGCCGCGGATTTCGGCTAAAACGCCGCAACTTTCGTCGCGGACTCGGCCAGGAAAAATCCAAGGCCAGTCTCGGCTAAACCAATGAAAATCGAAAATTAATTTTCGAAAGCAGACTTGGCACGCTGCTCGCAATAGTCATTGCCAGAAGCTGTCAGCAGTTTCGGTATCGGAGACTCCGTCTCATCATGACTCATTACAATTTAGGAGAACGACCATGCAACACAAATTTATTCCCGTCCTGACCTTGTTCGCTTTGTTCGCGACGTCTTACGAAGCCTCGGCCTTTAGCTTCAGCACCGGCGACCCCGACTTTAGAATCGCTGTCGGCGCCCAAGCCGGAGCCCTGGAGATCGAATCGGCCGACGATTTCATCCTGGCCGAGAAAACCCAACTTCGCCAGGCCAGTTTCACCGGCTTGCTGGCCAACGGCGCCACCTTGGCCGACATTGCCAACGTCAATGTGGAAATTTACCGGGTTTTCGATAAAGACTCGGTCAATCCGCCGTCCGGCCGGGTCCCGACCCGGGTCAATTCACCCGCCGACGTGGCATTCGAATCGCGCGGTTCGGCCGATAACACGCTGAGCTACAGCGTCAGCGTGCTCGGCGATGTCGCCACCGCCGCCAACTCGGTGTTGAACGGCATTCACCCGCTACCGAACCAAACCACCGGCGGCGAAGGCACCGTCAGCGGTCGAGAAATCAACGTTAGTATCGATTTCAGCCGAGCCATTACGCTGGACGCCGATCACTACTTTTTCGTGCCGCAGGTGGAATTGAAGAACGGCAATTTTCTGTGGTTGTCGGCGGCCAAACCCATCGTTGGCGGCAGCGGTCCCTTCTCGCCGGATCTGCAATCCTGGATACGCGATGAAAACCTGGCCCCCGACTGGCTGCGGATCGGCACCGATATTGTCGGCGGCACCCCGTTCAACCAAGCTTTTTCATTGACCGGCGTTTCCGCGGTCCCGCTGCCGGGCGCCACCTGGCTATTTTTGAGCGGTTTGTTGGGCCTGCTCGGCACCGGCAAGCGTAAACAAACCGCGCCGCAAGCGGTTTAATCGCCGGCTAGCGCCGGCGGGCCTATCGAATCAGCTCGAATTATTCGCCAAGTTGGGCGGCGATTTTCGCTTCCAACCACTGTTGGCGATGACGTTTTAAAACCGAATCGGTCGGGCAATCCGGCCATTCGGCCTCGAGTTCCCGCTGTAGCTGCGCCAGAAAATGCCGTCTCAACACCGAATCGGTTGGGACGACGACCGAAACGCTGGCGCTACTATCGGCGCCGCTTTCGATCCGCTCGTCGCCATCGGCAAGCTCAAGATTCGCCGATGAATCGGCGAAGTCGGACGCCGCTTCGATTCCGTCACGGTCGCTAGCGCTCTCGGAATCCGACAATTGCAGATCAAGCAACGCGTCCAAACGTTGCCGATAGTGCCGGCGCAGCACCGACTCGGTCGGATACGGATTGGCCAACGCGGCTTTTTCAGCCAGCAGTCGCGCGAAATAATGGCGGCTCAGGATGGAGTCTTCCGGCACGCGCGGCGCCGCTTCGGCCACCGTTTCGACATCATCGGTTACTGTCGCCGACTTGGCCGGCGTCTCGACAAGGGCTGCTTCCTCGATCGCCGTTGTCAACTCGGCGGCCGGGTTTTCGACAGCCTCCACCGCGTCGGCCTCCGCGGCCGAACCGGCGATCGCAATCGGTTTGGCACGATCGGCAACCACATCGCGGACATTTTGCTCGCGCACCAAGCGGGTCACGAAAGTCGCCGCCCGGCTCGGAAAGATGTCTCTATCCTGCACCGTCTCCGGCAACAGCAAATAAGCTCTGGCGGCATACGCCGCAATGGCCAGCAAAGCGATATCGAACAAAGTTTCCACGCACTCCCCTCTCCAGTGATTATTATTGCGCCTGCCGGCCGGATTCGCCGCATATCGTTGACGAATCCGGCCGACGGACCCTTTCTTAAACCGACTATCATCACATAAAGTGACGCAATTTTTGATCGGCAATTTCTTCTTGGCGGTTTTCAATGACTAGGGGCTGGCAATTCTGGATCGATAGAGGCGGCACCTTTACCGACATCGTAGCCTGCTCGGCCGACGGCGACATCGTCACCCGCAAACTGCTGTCGGACCATCCGGAGCGCTATCGGGACGCGGCCTTGCAAGGTATTCGCGATATTTTGGACGGCGCCGCCGATCGCCGCATCGCCAATGTCAAAATGGGCACGACGGTCGGTACCAACGCTTTGTTGGAACGCCGAGGCGAACCGCTGGCCTTGCTGGTCAACCAAGGCTACCGCGACTGTTTGCGCATCGCTTACCAGAACCGGCCGGATATTTTCGCGCTCGACATCCGCCGCCCGGAGCCGTTATACGCTTGCGTCGTCGAAATCGAGGCCCGTATGGCCGCCGACGGCAGCGAGTTGCAGGCGCTGGATCGCGACCGGGCCAGGGAGCAATTGCAAGCGCTTTACCGGCAAGGCCTACGCGCGATCGCGATCGTGTTGATGCACGCCTGGCGTTATCCGGCGCATGAGTTGGCGCTGGGCGAACTCGCCGCGGCCGTCGGCTTTAAGCAGATCTCGCTGTCTCACCAAGTCAGCCCCTTGCCGAAGTTGGTCGCTCGCGGCGATACCACCGTGGTGGACGCTTACTTGTCGCCGGTGCTGCGCCGTTACGTCGAACAAGTCGAACACGGTCTGGCCGACCACGACCCCAACACCCGGCTGTGGTTCATGCAATCCAACGGCGGTCTGGTGCGCGCCGCCGATTTTCAAGGCAAGGACTGCATGTTGTCCGGCCCGGCCGGCGGCCTGATCGGCGCGGTCGCGGTGGCGCGCCGGGCCGGTTTGCCGAAGATCATCGCCTTCGACATGGGCGGCACCTCGACCGACGTGGCGCACTATGCCGGCGAGCTGGAGCGAAGCTGCGACAGCGAAATTGCCGGCGTGCGCATCCGGGTGCCGATGATGGCAATCCATACCGTCGCCGCCGGCGGCGGCTCGATTCTGCATTTCGACGGCCAACGCTACCGGGTCGGCCCGGACTCGGCCGGCGCCAATCCCGGTCCGGCCTGCTATCGGCGCGGCGGTCCGCTAACCGTCACCGACGCCCATCTGCTGCTCGGCAAACTCCCCGACTTTCCGGCGGTGTTCGGTCCGAACGGCGATATGCCGCCAGACCTCGACTTGGTCAAGACTTTATTTGCCGAATTGGCCGAACGCATACACCGCGAAACCGGCGACCGGCGCGGCCCGGAACAAGTCGCGGCCGGCTTTCTCAGCGTCGCGATCGAAAACATGGCCGAGGCGATCAAGAAAATCTCGGTGCAAAAGGGTTATCACCTCGGCGAATACGCCTTGTGTTGCTACGGCGCCGCCGGCGCCCAACACGCCTGTTTGCTGGCCGAACGCCTGGGCATGCCGCGCGTGTTGCTGCATCCGCTGGCCGGAGTATTGTCGGCCTACGGCATGGGTTTAGCGGATTTTCGGGTCTTGAAACAACGGGCGTTGGAACGACGCTGGGACGACATCGACGCCGCCGAACTGGATCGACTTTTTCTGGCCCTGGAAGGTCAAGCCCTGGCCGAGCTGCGCGAGCAAGGCGTTGCCGACTCGGAGCCGATCCGCGAAAAACGCCTAAGCTTGCGTTACCAAGGCACCGACACCGCGTTAAGCGTCGAATACGGCCCGGCGCCGGCGGTGCTGGCGAATTTCGAACAACATTACCGCCGCCGCTTCGGCTTTTGTTACGCGGATCGGCCGATTTGCATCGCCACGATCGAAGTCGAATGCATTGCCGCCGCCGAACAGATCAGCGCGGCCGCACCGGCCGACGCCGAACCGCGCGATGGCCGGCCGGAGAGTTTCACCCGGATATTCAGCCGAGACAAGTGGCGCGCCGCGCCGGTCTATCGCCGCGCGAATTTGGCGGCCGGCCAAACCCTAGCCGGCCCGGCGATCGTGCTGGAGCCGACCTCGACCATCGTCGTCGAAGCCGGTTGGCAAGCGCAACGGCTGGCCGGCGGCGATCTGCTCTTGCAACGCGGCCCGGCCGCGGCCGGCGACCAGCCGTTATCCGGCCGCGACGCGGCAAAAATATCCGACGCGGCAGCCCGCCCCGATCCGGTGCTGCTGGCGATATTCAACCAGCGCTTCATGTCGGTCGCCGAACAGATGGGCTTCGTACTGCAAAACACCGCGCATTCGGTCAACATCAAGGAACGCCTGGACTTTTCCTGCGCGCTGTTCGACGCCGACGCCAACCTGATCGCCAACGCGCCCCACATTCCGGTGCATCTGGGTTCGATGGGCGAAAGCGTGCTTGCGCTGTTACGAAACCGGGCCGGCCGCTTCGAACCGGACGAGGCGTATTTGCTGAATTCGCCCTACGCCGGCGGCACCCACTTGCCCGACATCACCGTGGTCACGCCGGTGTTCGACGCCGCCGGCCGCGAGCTACTGTTTTTCGTCGCCTCGCGCGGCCACCATGCCGACGTCGGCGGCATTTCGCCCGGTTCGATGCCGGCCCACAGCCGCGATATCGACGATGAAGGCGTCTGCAGCGCCGGCCTGAAAATCCTGGCGCGCGGCGAGTTTCAGGAAGCCGCGATCCGTACATGGCTGTGCGACCATCGCCATCCGGCCCGCAATCCCGAGCAAAACCTGGCCGACCTGCGAGCCCAGATCGCCGCCAACCGCAAGGGCGCCGAGGAATTGGCCGCGCTGATCCCCGGCTATGGCCTGCCTGTAGTCAACGCCTACATGCGCCATGCGCGAGACCACGCCGAAGCCTGCGTCCGCGCGCTGTTGGCAACGCTAACCGACGGCCGTTTCGAATACGAACTGGATCAGGGCGCGAAAATCGCGGTCGCGATCACGGTAGACCAGACGGCGCGCACCGCCCGCATCGATTTCAGCGGCACCTCGCCGCAACTGGCGGACAATTTCAATGCGCCGGCGGCGGTGTGCAAGGCCGCCGTGCTGTATGTGTTTCGTACCCTGCTGCGCGACGACATCCCGCTCAACGCCGGTTGTCTGAAGCCGTTGGACATCGTGATTCCGGAGGGCTGCCTGCTGAATCCGCGTCCACCGGCCGCCGTGGTCGCCGGCAACGTCGAAACTTCGCAATACGTGGTCGATGCGCTGTACGGCGCGCTCGGCGTGCTGGCCGGCTCGCAAGGCACGATGAACAATCTGACCTTCGGCAACCAGGATTATCAATATTATGAAACCTTGTGCGGCGGCGCCGGGGCCGGGGCCGGCTTTCACGGCGCCGACGCCGTGCATACCCACATGACCAACTCGCGCATCACCGACCCGGAAATCTTGGAGCAACGGTTTCCGGTGGTACTGCAAGCATTCGCGATACGCCCCGGCAGCGGCGGCGACGGACGATATCGCGGCGGCAACGGCGCGATTCGCCGCATCGAATTTCGCGAAGCGATGCGGGTTTCACTGCTGTCCAGCCATCGGCGCCTGCCGCCGTTCGGGCTGCACGGCGGCGCACCGGGCGCCCTTGGCATCAACCGTTTGTTACGCGCCGACGGCGGCGAACAAATCCTGCCCGGCCGAGCCGAAGTCCAGGTCCAAGCCGGCGACAACTTAGTCATCGAAACGCCGGGCGGCGGCGGATTCGGCGCGGCCTAAGTCCGACGAACGCGCCGTAAAATTCAGCGGCGTGCCCTATCCCCCGCAAATCCCCGGTCGAGCGCGGCCCCCTCCTTCGGCGGACCTTGTCATCTGTTTGCAATATGCCCGCCCTACCATCTAAGCCATCCGTCTCGTGAACGGATTCCGGCCCCGTTCGCCCGCCAAATCGATTGGCCTATTGTTGGCCAGACGCCGACATGGCTTTCTGCTTCAAGCGCGCGCTCGGTCCCCGTCGAAAACCATTAATAAAGGCCCCCCCCAGATGAATGCTCGATTTTTGACCCTCAACCAACTGACATGGGCTACCGCGCTATCTGCCGCCAGCCTGGTGTTTGCCGCGTCGGCCAACGCCGACAGCGACCGACGCGATGACGAAAACGCCGACCGGCCGGTCACGATCGCGGTCATCGGCGATTGGCCGTACAACCCGTTACTGCTGGACAATGCACATTTGCTGATCGACTCGGTGAACGCCGACCCGGCGGTCAGCCGCTTGATCCACGTGGGCGACATTCACGCCGGCAGCATGCCCTGCACCAGCGCCGACATCCTGCCGCCGATTCCGCTGTCCAATCCGGGCTACAACCAAAAGATCTATTATCAATTTCAGCAATTCGATAAGCCCGTCGTCTATACGCCAGGCGACAACGAATGGACCGATTGCCAAAAATCCAAGCAATTCAAAAGCGGCGACCCTTTAAAAGAACTGGCCAGCGTGCGCGGACTGTTTTTTGCGAAACCGGGTGTTACCTTAGGTAAAGAAGCCCAAGTCGTCAGTCAGGCGCGCGCCTTCGACCCAAGCTTTCCAAGCGACGCGCAATTTGTCGAAAACGCGATGTGGCAACAAGGCAAAGTCGTGTTCGCCACCTTGAACGTACCTGGCTCGAATAACGACACTCTGCCGTGGGCCGGCACTTTCGCCAATCAAGCCGCTCAGGATCAGGAAGTGGCCGAACGCACCGCCGCCGACTTGCGCTGGCTGGAAGCGACCTTCAAGAAAGCGAAAAAAGACCATGCCCGCGCCGTCGTCATCGCGATTCAAGCCGACATGTGGGACCCGGCCGCCATCACCGCCACGACCAACGAACTCTCCGCCTACACGCCGATCGTGCAAAAACTGGCCGACTTAACGGATGATTTTCGTGGTCAGGTATTGTTATTGAACGGCGATTCGCACGTCTACGGTTCCGACCGGCCGCTTGCCGACCCCAGCAGCGCCACCGGCGTGATTCACCACACCCAAGCGGTGCCCAACTTGACCCGTATTACCGTGCAAGGCTCCACTACCGCGCCGTCGGAGTGGTTGCGCCTAACCATCGATCCGAGAAAGTCCCAGCCATTCCAGTGGGAAAACGTGGCGTATTGCAACGATCCGTCGCTGAGCTGCGAATAACCGGCCCCGCCCGGCGACGGCCGTCGGACGTCACTAAACCAAAACGCGGTTGGGAAAAGCCGTTCATCCCAACCGCGTCCCGGATTCATCCGCTGGCATCTTCCGAAGTGTGCAAACAGATGTTGCGCTGCCGTCCGGTTAAGGTCCATGCCGAGGACCCGATCGAATCCAATAGCCATCTTGCGATGAAAATATCGTGACGTTTTGCGTCGATGCCGGCCAACGTGCCGCCGACATTAAAACCCTGCTCGGCACCGTCAAACTCAATGGTGTCGATCCTAGCGCCAGGCTAAAAGACACTTTGCCCCCTCTCGGCCCGACAGCCGCATCGACGAGCCATTGCTTTTTGGCGGCATGGATTGCCTCTAGCGGAATTAAACCAGCGGTATGCTTGGGCGCTTAACACCGTTCGAGACGCGGTGCAATTGTTCCGGGCGCTTCCTTACCTCACCGCACGCAACGACAAAATCCGGCCGGATTTGTATCGGGACAGGGGGCGCGATTGATCGGAATACGCCCCACAGCCCTCCGTGAACACGTCAACAACCATAGCCGCCGATGAACCAGTTGTCTAAAAAATAACCAATTTAACGGAAAATCATACGCATCAGTGACTTATCACCGTCATAAACGACTTAGCGACAGCGTTATCCACAAGTTTTGTGAATTTCTCGCGCTTATCCAAGGATGTTGAGCACAAGCTGGGAAAAATCGCGACTCCTTACTCGAATCTGCCATACGGCCTAGGTTACAGGCCAATTTCAGTCTTTAAATTTCAGCGACTTATTAAAAACCCTCCGCCTTAAGCCCTGGCGCTGACCAATATTCGATCAATTTGATCATTTCTTTTATTTTTCAGAAAATTAGCCTCACACTTAACGGCTTGCCTACAGAGTTATCCACAAGTTTTGTGTATAACACCCCGTTCGACGTTGTCGCATTAAATGCCGCCGCCATACCCGTCGGCCAGCAACAGTCGTCGCAAGCGGTAGGCCCGGGCCGGGCCGACCAGCGCCGCGCTAAAATCAGCACCGGCGTCCAGCTCCTCGACCCGCCAGGCTTCGACCGGTCCGTATTCGTCCGGCACCTTGCGCAGCCCGCCGCCGGCCGTTACATCGAACTCGCAGAGCTCCACGCCCAGCGCGATTCCGCGACCGACTGCCTTGACGA
Organism: Methylomonas stagni; assembly: GCF_050154735.1. Classification (NCBI taxonomy): domain Bacteria; kingdom Pseudomonadati; phylum Pseudomonadota; class Gammaproteobacteria; order Methylococcales; family Methylococcaceae; genus Methylomonas; species Methylomonas stagni. Next base: position 1,380,938 of record NZ_CP189557.1, read on the forward strand.
AGGCTTCTTTCTTGGTCCATAAACGGTAAAACGCCGCGACGCGCTCGGACTCCGCCAAGCTCAGCCAAACCGCATACTCGTCTACCGAAAAACAGCGTTCCGCCAAGCCGGACAAATCTCTGGTTGGCTTGACCGCCTCGATGTCGATACCGATATCGGCCGCGTCGGCGACCGCGATTAATAAGGCGTCGGCGGTATGCGAGACATTGAAGCCCGGCCCGCCGGACAAGGCCGGCTTGCCGAATTCGCCGACCCGGAAGCGCAATCCGGCCGGATCGCTACCGGTATAGCTGGCCAGGGTTTGCCGGAGCAAACCGCGCCCGACCACGTAGCGATCGCGCAAATGCGCAAACTTGAACGCGGCGGCTCTGGCGCGCTCGTCCGCGCTTAAGACCTCGGCCAACCGAGTCGTGACCGCTTCGGGCAAATCCAAACAACCCTGCCAAACGTCAACGAAGCCGCCGCTCATCGGCGCCCGCCGGGTCGATGCGATACCGACTGCCCTTCGAGCGCCGCTGGCGATCTCGCCGATTTGCTTCTAGAGGTAAATGAGTCGGCCGGACTGCGCCTGTACCGCTGAGCACTTTGCCGCTCGATTAAAAGGGTTTCGATCATCGCTATCCAACAGCCCAAAAACCGAAATTGTACGGCCAGCCGCCGTTAAAATCGACGCGCGGCGATTCCCTATCCGCACGACCTGAAAACGCGGAGCTTGCCGCGGGGCCTAAGCACGCTCGACCGTCATCCGATCGGTTTCTATATCCGTGCCGGGCACATTCACGTAAACTGCGGACTCAATTGATTTCCAACGGGGCGAGAATCATGTGGCTGCGAACCAGTTGCGACATCTGTTTTGAAGTTGGCGTTCCCACGCCGTTTATTCTAATGTTGCGGCCACGTAGCGGCGCGAATCAATGGATTTCCAGCGAGTTCTACACGATCAAGCCGACGGTTCAGGTTCTGGAATACACCGACGGTTACGGTAATCTTTGCCAGCGCTTGATCGCGCCGCCGGGGATTCTGTCTATCCATACCAACGCCGACATTCGCACCTCCGAACAAGTCGACGTCGCGCCCGGCGCGCCGTTCGAGGAAGTGCAAACCTTGCCCGACACGGTCTTGACCTATTTGCTGCCGTCGCGCTATTGCGAATCGGACCGCTTCATCGACCTAGCGCAAGAGATCGTCCGAGGTTACACGCCGGGCTACGACCAAGTGGACGCCGTCAATGGCTGGCTGCGCGCCAATATTCGCTTCAATCCGGCGGCCGGCCTGTCCCAACTTTCGGCGGTGGAAGTCAATCTGGCCGGCGAAGGCGTCTGCCGGGATTTAGCGCATCTGGGCATTGCCTTGTGTCGAGCTCTGTGCATCCCGGCGCGGATGGTGGTCGGTTACCTGTACGGCTTGCGGCCGATGGATTTTCACGCCTGGTTCGAAGCCTATGTGGGCGGCCGTTGGTATGCCTTCGATCCAACCCAGCGGGAACCGCGCGGCGGCCGCGTGATCGTTGCCTACGGTCACGATGCCGCCGACGTGGCCGTATTCACTCAATTCGGCCCGCCGCTATTTCCAACCCGGATGGCGGTCGGCGTCGAGCGTTTAGCCAACGCGCGGGAATGACGGCGTGCAACGGCTACGGATACAGCACGTTACCGAATATCTGTTTTCGCAGCCGGTCACGCTAAACTGTCATCGGCTGTTGCTGCGGCCACGCGAAGGCCACGACGTGCGCATCGAATCGTCGCGGCTGGACATCAGCCCCACTTACGCCATCCAGTGGTACCGCGACGTGTTCGACAACTCGCTGGCTTTGGTGCGTTTTCAGCAAACCTCCAACCGGCTGCGCATCGGCAGCGACGTCGTCATCCAGCACTACGAAGATCCGGTACGCGACATCGGTGCCGACGACTTTCCTCTCGCCGGCCCTTTTGGCTACGAGGCAGGCGAATTAGCGGACTTGGCGGCCTACCAGCGGCCGATTTTTCAGCAGGACCAGCCCGCGTTGCAATGTTGGCTGCGCGAAATCGGTCTGAAAGTCCAGACGCTGAACGCGCTGAACTTGCAAACCACCTTGAACCGGGCCATACACGACAAATTCCAATACCGAATCCGTGAGGAAGCCGGCGTGCAATCGCCGCTCCGCACGCTGCATCTGGGCAGCGGCTCGTGCCGCGACTACGCCACGCTGTTTATCGAAGCCTGCCGCTCGCTGGGTCTGGCCAGCCGCTTCGTCAGCGGCTATCTGCACGCTCCGGCGACAGAAGCCGGCAATGCCTCGACCCACGCCTGGGCCGAAGTTTATTTTCCGGGGATAGGTTGGCAAGGCTTCGACCCGACCGTCGGCCAAATGACCGGAAACCGCCATATCGCGGTCGCCGTGGCCCGCAATCCGGAAACCGTCCCGCCGGTATCGGGCAGTTTCATCGGCCCCAGACAAATCTCGACTCGGATGTTGGTCAACGTACAAGTCAATTTGTTGCGCTGACCTCGATGCGCTCGGGTTCGATAAAGCAATCGCCGCTTGTCGCAAAACCGCCAATTTGTCGCAGCCATCGGCTACCCCACATCGCAGCGGGAACGTCTAAATCCCGCCTAAAAACCGCAACATTTACGCGGATTTAGAAAGTAAACACTTTAATTTCAATCACTTAAATTCCAAAAAAACCATCCAGCCGCTCGCGAAAATTGGCCGCGATTTTGCTAATTTCGATCTGTAAACACCCGGCTCGCCGCCAAATTGTCGGTTTTCTTACCGGCAAAGGGCAATCCCCCAAACCGGGCCAGCTCTTCATTCCATTAAACCTAGAGAGAGGCAATATGTTCGAACACAAAAATTTAGACGGCCAATGGAACAAAACCATTCCGGCAACCGACAGCTTCGTTAATGGCGAGGTTCTGGAATGCCGCGACACCGTGGGCGAAGAACCCGCGAAAATCAGTCGCAAACAATACGCGGTGATCGGCGACTTGCTGGTCGAACGCTGCCTGCCGCCGGAATCCATCGGCGACACCTGGGCGCACGACGTCGGACAGTTGCCCTGGTGGGGTGCGGTGACGAATCCGCCTCACGCCGGCATGATTGCCGACTTCAACAGTCTGAACGGCGGCCTGCAACGCCGGAATCTGGACGTCGCCCACCACGTGGTCGGATACGCCGCCGCCGGCGAGGAAATCACGTTGCTGAAAACCGTGTACAGCGTCACCCGCGCCAGCGATGGCAAGGAACTCAGCGCCCCGTCGATGTTGGAGTTGCGCAAACTGTATTACGCCTAAGTCCCGCGCGACCCCTTCGGCGCTCGGCCGAAGGGGCCGCTGGCCTGTCTCCACTCGGGCTCGATCCCGATAGACGTGCGATAGAAATACCTCCGCGCAAGACGCCTTCTGTCGCGGCTAATAGCCAAAAGCCGTTCAGTCTCACCCTATGCCATCTTGAATTCCCGCCACCCTTTTGAACCCGACGTTAAGTTTGAGGGAATTGGGGAAAAGCGCTACCCACTTGAAAGCTTCCCGACAAACGGGATAAGCTAAAAAACCACGAATCAGGAAGATGCCCATGTCCAAGCCGATCGCCGCCGAATTGTTGGCCCTGCACCGAGACGAATTGCTGCGTTTCATCAAGCAACGGATCGATTGCCCGGAAACGGCATTGGATATCTTGCACGATTGCTTCATGCGCTTTTCCAACTACCTGGAGCGTCATCAGGTGCAAAACCCACGGGCGTTTTTGTACAAAATGGCGGCCAACCAAACCATAGACCACATCCGCCAGCAACGCCGCGCCGACGACCGGCGGATCGAGTTCGAGGCGTGGCCGGAATTGATCGATCCGGCGCCATCGCCGGAGGACACGATCGCCGCCCGCCAGCGTATGGCGATGTTGGAACGCATCATTGCCGAAATGCCAGAGAAAAATCGCCAGATTTTCGTGATGCGCCACATCCGGCATTTATCGTTCACCGAAATCAGCCAAGTCACCGGACTGGCCTATAACAGCATCTTCAAGTATCTGAACGAAGCCCTATCGTTCTGCCAGAAACGCATGCCGGATTAAGCCACGATGTCGGCCGAATCAGAACACACCGATCCAACGGATGCCCGCCTCACCGGTGCGAACGGTTTCCCGGAGCTGCCGGCCGGCCCGGCCGACGAACAAGCCTTGTATTGGTTGACCTTGATCAGCTCCGGCGAGGCGAACGCCGGTCACCGGGCCGCGTTTCAAGACTGGCTGCGCGCCGATCCCACGCATCACGAAGCTTGGCGGCGGGCGCAAGCCTTGTGGCGGGACATCGCCCAACTGGGCGTGGCCGCGCCGATGGCTACAGCTACGATCAGCGACGCCCACCGTTCGCCTCGCAGATTCGGAATTCAACACTTGGGGCTGGCGGCCGGCGTTCTGGTCGCGGCGGTCTTGTCGAGCAACCAGCTTGGCCTCTGGCTGGCCGATCATCGCACCGCGCCTGGCCAACAGTTGGCCGTGGCGTTAGCGGACGGCTCGCAACTGTTGCTGGATACCGATACCGCCGTTTCGGTGCATTACAGCGACACCCGCCGGCTACTGGAGCTGCACCGCGGCAAGATCTGGTGCCGGGTCGCCGCCAACGCCGACCGGCCGTTCGAGGTAAGTACTGGGCAAGGCACGGTGCGCGCGCTGGGCACCGCCTTTGACGTCGCCGAACAAGACGACCGCACCGAGGTCACGGTTTACGAACATGCGGTGCGCATAGACTTGGCAAACGGCGCGCACCTGCCGATGTTGGCGGAAGGCACCGCCGTCGGCTTCGGGGAGGATTTGGAACCGGTTAACGCCAAGGCCGACACCACTACCGCATCGGCCTGGCACCGACAACAACTACAGTATTTCAACCGGCCGCTTTCGGAAGTGGTGGCCGAACTCAACCGCTACCGGCGCGGCCGGATTTTTCTGGCCGAACGGGATTTGGAACAACTTCGCCTGAGCGGCATTTTCGACACCAGCCGTCCGGACGAAGCCCTGGCTCTAATCACCGAAAGCTTGGGCTTGCACGCCTACCAACTTGCCGGACGCTGGGTATTCTTGCGGCGCGGATAAGTCTTCCACCAAAACGCCGGTTACGAGGTTTTCTCTCTCGCCGAGCAGCGCCTAAGGACCGGGGCTTCGACTCCGCTCAGCCACCGGTAACCTCTGTCAGCCTGCGGCGACGGCGCTCAGCCACCGGTAACCCCTGTCAGCCCGCAGTGACTACGCTCGGCCAACGGCAAGCCCTCTCAGCCCGTAGCGACTACATTCAGCCAACGGCAAGCCTTCTCAGCCCGCGCGGCGGCTCAGTTGAGCCGGCGGCCCTATCAATCAGCCTGTGCGTCTCCTGGATCGAGTAACTTGCGACTCATCCAAACTCGAACAGCGCGCGAGTACACGGTCTGATCCGATCGAATACGTCCCGTCACCGCCAACTTCCTCGCCGCGTTGAACCGAAACGTCGAACCGTTCCCTGAGCCTAACCAAACAGTTCATTGATCGGAGCCAAACCGTTCGCTGAGCGGAGCCAAACCGTTCGGTGAGCGGAGCCAAACCGTTCGGTGAGCGGAGCCAAACCGTTCGGTGAGCGGAGCCGAACCGTTCGCTGAGCGGAGCCGAACCGTTCGCTGAGCGGAGCCGAAGCGTAGACCCGGCCGCATCCGCGTAATCCGCATCTCAACCCAAACACATCCCGCTAGAGCCGTCTCCCAAACCCAGCCGAATCGATCGAGCAAAAATAATTTGAAAATTCCGATTTTGCGTTTCGTCTTATTTCTCAAGGGCCAAGACCGGCTCTAAATAACCACGAATTTCGCAAAAGGAGTTTTTATGGATTTTTCGCCCCGCCTGCCGTTAAGCCTCGCCGTGGCCGCCGTTCTCGCCGCGCGACCGGCCGCCGCCGAACCGGTGGAATTCGCCATCCCCGCGCAGAGCCTGTCGCAATCCTTGTTGGCCTATTCGCAAGCCACCGGAATCCGCATCGCATTCAACGAAGAACTGACGCACGGTTTGCACGCCCCAGCCCTCGCCGGCCGCCTAGAACCGGAACCAGCCTTGAAACAATTGCTGAGCGGTAGCGGACTGAACTTTCGGTTTACGACACCACAGGCGGTGGTGTTGAGCCAGGATGCGCGCCATAAGCCCGGCGCCAGCCACTTAGATTTAGCGCCCGCCGCGATGCCACCGGTAACCGTATTGGGCACGCCGGTTTATGCCGCGGACGATCCCCACAATCCGGACTACGGCTTACCCAACACTCAAACCGCCACCAAAACCGATACGCCGATCATCGATACGCCGTTCTCGGTACAAGTGGTTCCGCGCGCCGTCATGAACGACCGAAAAGCCAATTCGCTGCAGCAAGCGGTGGAAACCGTCAGCGGCGTGGGTTTCATGCCGGTCGACGGTGGCGTTTACAACGTATTCGTGCTACGCGGCTTTGTCGGCGATTCGGCGGTTTTCCGGAACGGTATGCGCTTGGAGGGATTTAACTTCGACACCGCCAATCTGGAGCGGATCGAGGTGTTGAAAGGGCCGTCGGCGATGTTGTACGGCCGTGGCCAGCCTGGCGGTTTGGTCAATATAGTCACCAAACAAGCCTTGGACCGCGACTACCATTCCATCGAACAGCAATTCGGTTCCTACGATTTCTATCGCACCCATTTGGATTTCGGCGGTCCGCTAAACGCCGACAAAACCTTGCTTTACCGCTTGAACATCGCCTATCAGGACAACAATTCGTTTCGCGATTACGTGTCGATGGAACGGGTATTGGTGGCGCCGACTTTGACTTGGCGGCCGTCAGACCGCACCGAGCTTAGTCTCGGTCTGGAGTTTCAAAACGACGACTTCCAACGCGACGACGGCATACCTGCCGTGCTTAATCGCCCCGCCAACATTCCCATTAGTCGCTTTCTCAACGATCCTAAAGACCCGCTGGACAATCAGGACCAGTTGGCGATCAATCTGAATTGGCATCATCAATTCGACGACAACTGGACCGTCCGCCATCATTTCATGGCGGTACCGCACAAAACCTATATGGACCGGGCCATCAAGCCAGTATTTTTGCTGGACGACAACCGTCGCGTGTTCCGGAACGGCGTCGGCCAGACCGACGATCAGGCGTTTTACGCATCGGACTTGTCGCTGACCGGCAAATTCCGGACTGGCGGGTTAAAACATGAGGTATTGTTGGGGTACGACTATTTCCAAAAGGAAAGCCTCTACCGCTTCCACGCCTTCGATACCTCGCCGTTCGCGGCGGTGGATATTTTCAATCCGGTATTTCCGGCATTACCGGTCGACTTAGTGGATTTTGCGGGTTGGGGCGATTTTCGCCAAGTCAGCGTCATGAGGGACCGCTGGCACGGCGTGTATTTTCAAGATCAGATTCAGTTGCTGAACAACCTGTTTCTGACCGGCGGCGGCCGCCACGATTGGGCCGAGACTGGGCGGGGCGACAATTTTGCGGATTCGCTCAGCGCGGCGCAGGCCAATTTCAGTTACAACCGTACCGAACGTTTCAGTCCCCGCGTCGGCATCTTGTACAAACCGTTGTCATGGTTGTCGGTCTTCGGCAATTTTAACGAGGCCTTCGGTACCAACAACGGCCGCTCGGCGGACGGCCGGCCTTTTGCGCCGGAAACCTCCTCGCAATTCGAAACCGGTATCAAAAGCGAATTTTGGGACGGCCGCCTAACGGCGAATTTGGCGTTTTATCACTTGGAAAAACGCAACGTACTCACCGCCAACACCCAAACCGTCACCGATTTGACCGATCAGTCCGCGATCGGCGCCGCGCGCAGCCGAGGTTTGGAGTTCGATCTGAACGGCAAACTGACCGACAATCTCAGCATCAACGCCGCCTACGCCTGGACCGACACTAAGATCACCCAGGACAACGACGGCAATCAAGGCCATCAACTGCCGCTGGCGCCGCGCCATTCCGGCAGTATCTGGACTCGTTACGAAGTGGATGCCGAACCACTGCGCGGTCTGAGCTTGGCAGCCGGCGCTTTCCTGGCGGGCGTGCGACAGGGCGACAAGGAAAACAGCGTGCAACTGCCGGGGTATGTGCGGGTGGATAGCGCGATCAGTTACCGCTTTCGCGCGATGGGATCGACGATGACCGCGCAATTCAACGTCAACAATCTGCTGGACAAGATTTATTACGTCGGTACCGACGCTATCGATTCGGCGATTCCGCGCGCGGACATCATTCCGGGAGCGCCGCGCACGTTCCTGGGCTCGCTTAAGGTTGAATTTTAACCATGCCCCGCAACCGGTATTCTAATGTGATGGCAAACTTAAAATCGCTCGACCGAGCCACGTTCTTTCGACCGACTCGCCGCAAATCGATCCGGCTCCATTCTCGACTCCCCGGAACACGCGATTTTTGTGCGACTCCGGGCGTATCGCCAGCAAAGTGTCCTTACTCTGGTTTTTAAAAACGACGTAATTCTACTTTGTCAGATTTGTTCAAGACCGTCATGCCCGCCGGGAATCGGGCATCCAGTTCCATGGATGGTATGGCTTAAATCCGTCCTTGGCGTCTGGATTCGCTCCGCGCTCCAACGGGTCCGGCAATCCATGCCGGAACGACGTAGCACTAAGCAACCATCGTTGTAGGGAGGGACGAGGCAATGCTTTCGGCAAACCGGCAACGCCCCGGTTCGCCGGCATGTGTAACCAAGTCTCGCGGCACCGCTTTCGATACCACGAAGTGCCGCCGCAGTCGCGGAACGACTATTTCTCGAGCTTGGCCTTCAACCCGCTCAAACCGTCCTTGATAAATTGGGTCATGGCCCTGACGGCGGCTTCGTCGCTGAGGTTTTCCGGCGGGGTGTTGCCGGTGTCGCCGCGATAAAACCGGCTTTTCACGGTCACCACGCTACTGTCGGCGCCATCGCCGGGGGCGACTTTCAAATCGACGGTGTGCGAACTGGTCGGGAAGGCCTTGACGTTTTCGGCTTTCAAGCGATAGCTGTATTCGTGCTCGGGCTCGCTATAGTAATCCAGTTCCTCGACGACGCTTTCACCGTTTCGAAAGGTGAGTTTGCGGGTGCCGCCGCTAGCATTTTTGCCGTCGCCTTCGGCGGCTTTCAAATCGGGATGCCATTGGCCGATGTCGTCGAAATTTTTGACCGCTTCCCAAACCTTGGCGACCGGCGCCTGAATAGTGACGCTTTCCTTGGCTTTTTGCGGGGTCGGACCGTGCGCCAGAACGGAATTGGACAGTAGCAGCGCACCGAAGGAGAGTAGCAATTTTTGCATCTTAATGACCGGTAGTGGATAAAAGCCCGGCATTATCGACGGCGGCGACCTGGTCAGACTCGGGAACATATCCTGAGTTTTATCAGGTTTATTTCATTGTTTTTAACCTCAAACCGTCCAGCACCCCGGCCCGCCTCGCAAGATGCGTTAGACTTATCCGGAGCCGGTCGCGCAACCGCGCAAAAACAATTCGCAGGATTGCCGGACCCAAGCTTCGACCTGCGCCTCGTCCGGCGTCGGTTCCAGACCGAGTTGTAGGCGCTGAAAGCGCTCGTTGCGCAAGGCACTGACGAACTGGCCGGCCAAAAACTCCGGGTCGCCCGGCCGAATTCGGCCCAGCTGCTGCTGCGTGGAAAAGTAACGGCTCAACAAGTCCAACGTGCGGCGCGGGCCATGCTCGTAGAATTGAATGGCGAGATCGGGAAAGCGCGGCGATTCGCCGATCAGAATGGCCCGCATCCTGACCACTTCCGGGCGCGATACCCGAAACAAGAATTGCGTGCCGAATTCGACCAGCGCCACCTCCGGAACTATGTCGCCGGCCAACGTGTCGATAATGCGGTCGCTGCAACGCTTGATCAAGGCTCCGAACAAGCCGGCCTTGCCGCCGAATTCGTTATAGATGGTGCGTAGCGATACCCTGGCGTCACGAGCAATGGTTTCCATGGCCAAGTTGCCGTAGCCGTGTTCCAGGAATAATTGCAGCGCCGCGTCCAATACGCGGTCGCGGCTTTGTTGCTCAGCGCCCTTGGGAGGGCGTCCGCATTTCACCATCGGTAAAACCCAATAAATTCAGTTGACTCGAACCAAGATGATACCCTAGACTTAACGGTAATATGTATTACCGTTTTAGATAGCGCAGGAGCGTTAACCGCCATGACACGAATAAATCAGCCCTCGGTCCCGCCGGCAAAATCCGCCGTATTTTTCTCGACACCGTTCACGCCTGGCGTGCTGGCGCTACTGGCCTTGCTGCAGTTTTTACTCAGCGGTTGCGGCGAAACCGGCAATGCCGCCAATGGCGCGCCGCCGCCGGCCGCCGTCAAAGCCGCTCAGCCGCTGGCCCAGAGCGTCACCGAGTGGGACGAGTATACCGGCCGGGTCGAAGCGATCAGCTCGGTGGAAGTCCGTGCCCGAGTTGGCGGTTATCTGGAAAAGGTCAATTTCACGGCCGGCGCCAAGGTCAACAAGGGCGACTTGCTGTTCGTCATCGATGCCCGGCCCTATAAGGCCCAACTAAACTACGCCATCGCCGAACTGGAGCGCGCCAAGTCCAAGCGAGAACTGGCCAAGAACGACTGGAGCCGCGCCGAAAACCTGGTCAAGGCCAAGGCGATTTCCACCGAAGAATACGACACCCGCGCCAAAGGCTGGCGCGAAGCGGACGGTGCGGTGCAATCGGCCGAAGCTAACGTCTACGCCGCCCGCCTCAACGTCGAATACTGCGAGATCCGCGCGCCGATCGCCGGCCGGGTGGGCCGGGAAATGCTGACCGCAGGCAATCTGGTCACCGGCGGCGACGTGACGGTGTTGACCAACGTGACCTCGATCGATCCGGTCTATGTCTATGTCGATGCCGACGAGCAATCCTTATTGAAATACCGGCGCCAGGCCTTGCAACGCAAGCCCGGCGCGGCCGAACTGAAAGGCACGCCGGCCGAAGTGGCGGTAGCTGACGAATCCGGCTTCCCGCATCGCGGCCAGCTCGATTACGTGGCGCCGCAGGAGAACCGCGCCACCGGCACGATCGCCCTGCGCGGCGTATTCGCCAATCCCGACGAACTGCTCAGTCCGGGCTTGTTCGCCCGGATGCGCGTGCAAGGCGGCGCGCCCTACGACGCGTTGCTGATACCCGATAGAGCCGTCGGCACCGACCAAGCCCAGCGCTTCGTATGGGTGATGAATCAGGAACAACAAGTCGAATACCGCAAGGTCACGCCGGGCGCGCGGATCGGCGAAATGCGCGTGATCAGCGACGGCTTGCGGGCCGGCGAGTGGGTCGTCGTCGAAGGCCAGCAAAAGCTGCGGCCCGGCGCCAAGGTTAATCCGGAACGCATCGCCCTGAACTCGGGACAAGGAACCTAAGCCATGGGAAATTTCACCCGCTTTTTCATCGACCGGCCGATATTCGCGTCGGTACTTTCGATCTTGATCGTGTTGGTCGGCGGCTTGGCGCTGATCGGCCTGCCGATCGCCCAATATCCGGAAATCGCCCCGCCGACGGTCGTGGTCAGCACCAGCTACCCCGGCGCCAACGCCAGCGTCGTCGCCGAAACGGTGGCGACGCCGATCGAACAAGAGGTCAACGGCGTCGAGGATATGTTGTATATGTCGTCGAACTCGACCAACAGCGGCAACTTGTCTCTGACCATCACTTTCAAACCCGGCACCAATCTGGACAAGGCTCAGGTGCTGGTCCAAAACCGGGTTGCGTTGGCCGAGCCGCGCTTGCCGGAAGAAGTGCGCCGGCAAGGCATCAGCGTTAAAAAGCGCAGCCCCGATTTGAGTCTGGTCGTCAATCTGGTCTCGCCGGACAAACGCTACGACAGCGTCTATCTGAGCAACTACGCCCTGCTGCAAATCCGCGACACGCTGGCGCGTTTACCGGGTGTCGGCGATATTTTGGTGTTCGGCGCTCGCGATTACAGCATGCGTCTGTGGCTGAATCCCGAGCAAATCGCCGCCCGCAACCTGACTGCCAACGACGTAGTCAGTGCGGTCCGCGAGCAGAACGTCCAAGTCGCGGCCGGCGTGGTCGGCCAACAACCGGCGGCCGGCGAGACCGCTTACCAATATACGATCAGTACCCTGGGTCGCTTGACCGAACCCGAACAGTTCGGCGACATCGTCATCAAGCAGGACAAGAACGGCGAGATCACCCGTCTGAAAGACGTGGCCCGCATCGAGTTGGGCGCTAAAGATTATAACGCCGGCCTGTATCTGGACGGCGAACCCACCGTCGGTCTGGCGATGTTCCAACTGCCCGGCTCCAACGCGCTGGAAACCAAGGCAGCGGTGGTCAAGGCGATGGAAGAGTTGAAAACCCGCTTCCCCGAGGGCCTGGATTACATCCTGGTTTACGACACCGTGGTGTTCGTGCAGCAATCGATAGACGCCGTGGTCAAAACCTTGTTCGAGGCCTTGCTGCTGGTGGTGTTGGTCGTGATCGTGTTCCTGCAAAACTGGCGAGCGGCGGTGATTCCGCTGCTGGCGGTGCCGGTGTCGCTGATCGGCACCTTCGGCGTGATGGCCGCGCTGGGCTTATCGCTGAATACCTTGTCGTTGTTCGGTTTGGTGTTGGCGATCGGTATCGTCGTCGACGATGCCATCGTCGTCGTCGAAAACGTCGAGCGCCATATCGCCGAAGGCCTGCGCGCCCGCGAAGCCACCAAACTGGCGATGCGCGAAGTGGTTGGGCCGATTATCGCCACCGCGTTGGTATTGGTGGCGGTATTCGTGCCGACCGCCTTCATCACCGGCGTGTCCGGGGCGTTTTACAAGCAGTTCGCGCTGACGATCGCGGTCTCGACGGTGATTTCCGCGTTTAACTCGCTGACCTTAAGTCCGGCCTTGTGTGCGCTGTTGCTCGACCGCGCCCACGGCGACAAAGACTGGTTTACCCGTTTGGTGGATAAAACCTTCGGCTGGTTTTTCGTACCGTTCAACCGCTTTTTCGATCGGATCAGCGTCGGCTATTCCAAACTGGTCAGCCGAATGATCCGGACCACGGCGGTGGTGCTGATCCTATACGTCGGCCTGAACGGCTTGAACTTCCTGGCCTTCGAAAAAGTGCCGACCGGCTTTATTCCCCAGCAGGATCAAGGCTATCTGATTCTGTACGCGCAGTTGCCGGATGCGGCGGCGCTCGGCCGCACCCAGGACGTCGTGCAAAAAGCCACCAAAATCATGTTGGAAACCGAGGGCGTCGCTCACGTCAACGCCTACGCCGGTTGGTCGATTCTGACCGGCGCCAACCAGTCCAACGTCGCGACGATGTTCGCCCGGCTGGACGGTTTCGACGCCCGTGCCGGCCGGCCCGACCTGCACGCCAGCAAATTGGTCAAAACCTTGGGTCAACGCTTGTCCGGCATCGGCGACGCCTACATCGCGGTGTTCGAGCCGCCGCCGATTCGCGGCATGAGTTCGGTCGGCGGCTTTAAATTGCAAATCCAGGACCGTAACAACGCCGGCATAGCCGCATTGCAGCAAACCGCCAACGAAATGATAGGCCAAGGCAATCAGCAACCGGGTTTGGTGGGCTTGTTCACCACCTTCAGGGCCGGCGTGCCGCAATTGTTCGTCGATGTCGATCGCGCCCGCGCCAAATCAATGGATGTGCCGCTAAGCGATATTTTCAATACGCTGCAAATTTATCTGGGTTCGCTGTATGTTAACGATTTCAACGCCTTCGGCCGCACCTACCAAGTAGTCGCCCAAGCCGACGCCGAGTTTCGAATGAAACCCAAGGACATCGCCGAACTGAAAACTCGCAACCAGACCGGCGGCATGGTGCCGCTCGGCGCATTGGCCAAGGTCGAGGAAATCAGCGGTCCGGACAAGATCACCCGCTACAACATGTATCCGGCCGCCGAAATCAACGGCGCTACCTTGCCCGGCGTCAGTTCCGGCCAGGCCATCTCGGTGATGAGCCAATTGCTAAAGTCCTCGCTGCCGCCCGGCTTCGACTTCGAATGGACCGAGCTGAGCCTACAGCAAGTCTTGGCCGGCAACGTGGCGCTGCTGGTGTTTCCGCTCAGCGTCGTCTTCGTATTCCTGGCGCTGGCGGCCCAGTACGAAAGTTGGTCCTTGCCGTTCGCGGTCATTTTGATCGTACCGATGTGTATCCTGTCGTCGATGACCGGCGTCTGGTTGGCCGGCATGGATAACAACATCTTCACCCAGATCGGTTTCATCGTGCTGGTGGGCCTGGCCAGCAAGAACGCGATTTTGATCGTCGAATTCGCCAAGCACCGGCAAGAATCGGGACTTAACCGTTTCGACGCGGCAGTCGAGGCCGCCCGGATCCGTTTGCGGCCGATCTTGATGACCTCGTTCGCCTTCATCATGGGCGTGTTTCCGCTGGTCGTCGCCAGCGGCGCCGGCGCGGAATCCCGGCGCCTGTTGGGGACCGCGGTATTCAGCGGCATGATAGGCGTGACCGTGTTCGGCCTGCTGCTAACGCCGGTGTTTTACGTGACGGTGCAAGCGATCGCCCAGCGTTTGAAACCGACCCACCCCTCTAGCCCCGCGCAGGGAGAACACGATGCCTAAAGCGATTTTCTCAATAGTCTTGCGACCGCTACCCGCTTTGCTATTCGCCGCCTATTTGCCAGGCTGCGCGGTCGGCCCGGATTACCAAACGCCGACCACCGAACTGCCGGCCGGCTTCGCCAATGCCCAGGGTCCGCAGTTCGCCGCCGGCGATGTCGAAGTCCACTGGTGGACCTTGTTCGGCGACAGCCAGTTACAGGACTTGGTCAATACCGCGGTTGAACACAATTACGACCTGGCGGCCGCCCGCGCCAATCTGGGACAAGCCAGGGCTTTGTACTTGGAATCCGGCCTAAATCTGTTGCCGACCGTGACTTCCCACGCCAATTACACCGAGCAAAAGCGCAGCACCTCGGCGCTGAACAACCGGGCCTTCGTACCTCGCGAGCTGAAGCTGTACAACATGGGTTTCGACGCGTCCTGGGAGCTGGACGTGTTCGGCCGGGTGCGGCGCGGCGTCGAGGCCAGCAACGACCAAACCGAGGCGGAGCAAGCCACGCTACGCGATGTCGGCGTCAGTCTAATCGCCGAAGTGGCGCGCAATTATTTCGAGTTGCGCGGCTTGCAGCACCAGCTAGCCATCAACCGCGACAACGCCGAAAACCAACGCCAAACACTGGAATTGACTCAGGTTAGACTGATCAACGGCCGCGGCACCGAACTGGATACCAACCAAGCCGAAGCGCAATTAGCCAACACCCGAGCGGCGATACCCAATCTGGAAGCCGCGATCAGCCGGACTATCCACCGCTTGAGCGTGTTGACTGGACGCCTACCCGATGCGTTGACCGGCGAACTGTCGCCGGACAAGCCGCTACCGACGGCGCCCGAGACGATTCAGATCGGCGACCCCGGCCAGTTGCTGCAACGTCGGCCCGACATCCGGGTCGCCGAACGCAATCTGGCGGCGGCGACCGCGCAAATCGGCGTCGCCACCGCCGACCTGTTCCCGCGCGTAACCTTCGTCGGCAATCTTTCGCTGGAAGCCAGTACCTTGTCCAATGTCGTCGCGCCGGGGTCGGAATCGTATTCGGTCGGCCCGAAAATCAGTTGGGCGGCCTTCGACCTAGGCCGAGTCTACGCGCGGATCAAGGCCGCGGATGCCAGTAGCGAAGCCAGTCTGGCGCAATATCAGCAAACCGTGTTGCTGGCCCTGGAGGAAACCGAGAATGCGTTGGTCTCGTATAACCAGGAGCGGGTCCGCCGCGCCGAATTGACCACCGCCGCCAAAGCCAGCGAAAAAGCCGTCGAGTTGGCGCGCTTGCGTTACCGCGAGGGCGTCTCCGACTTTTTGACGGTGTTGGAAGCCGACCGACAACTGCTGGCAAACCAAGACCTGCTGGCGCAAAGCCAAACCGCCACCGCGACCGCACTGGCGGCGGTCTATAAGGCACTGGGCGGCGGTTGGCAGATCGTGCCGGACGCACAAGCTCAAACCGAAGCCGCGCCGCGAACAACCGCGCGATAAAGCGCTCTCGCGAATCGGCCGGCCGACGCAACGGCAAACGATCGGTAAGCCTGTGCTGACACGATGGCTGCGAAATCGACCTTCCAAGGTTGACGGCGTTCTCCCGTTCCATGCTACGAACGACCGGCCGAGCGACTTCTAACGCCTTGCCGGCGGCGCGACCGGTAGATCGACGTCCCCCATCGGCGACCCAAGGACTCGAACGCACCCTCGGCCGCCGTCCTTGCTGATACCCTGTAACCTTGTCCCTGATGAAAACCAGCGGCCAGCTAACATGAGTCAGCAATTCATTACGAGAACTACCTCTAAAAAAGTGCGGCATATCACGCCATGACTGCGTGATATGCCGCAGTTTCAAAATTTTTGGCAACCCCCGATCGCTTGTAAGCCGCGTCTTACATGGCTTTCCGGGGTTGGCATAAGGATTGCCTAATGTATTAAGCGAAACAACGCCAAGGCTCCGATCAGCCGATCCTTGACAACCAAGATTCGCTTAAATTTATTTTGCAAAAAACAAGGGTAAGTCTTATGAAATCCGTATTAGCCAAAGCCATTGGATTGGTCATCGCCGGCACTGCTCTGAGCGGCTCGGCAGCCGCGTCCACAACGATGTACAACACCTTTACCACCACCGATACTTCCGCGACCGATGGCTGGACTCGCACGTTCGACGGCGCCGACGTTGACAGCGTGGCGACCGGTCCGGAAAGCCAGGGCAACAAAGGCACGTTGGTACCTTGGGTGGGCACCACCGGCAATGCGCTGCCGTATAGTTACAGCGGCTCCTCTCACTTGAACTGGGCCGTGCAATTGAGCGGAGCGGGCGACAGCGCGGTGATTTCCGCCGCCGATTCCGCCAAGTACGCGGGTACCGTTACCGGCTTCACGCAAGCTGAAATCGACACCGGCGGCGGTGCCTGGAACGACAACGGCTTGAATGCGCAAGGCCAAGCCACTGTCAATGGCCCAACCGGTTGGAGACATCAAACCGACATCGGCCTGATCAGCTCCGACGTTACCCAAAAAGTTACGATCAACTTGTCCACGACCAATAGTTTGTTCAGCCGCTTCGGCGTCACCGTATTTGAAGGCATGGATACCAATACCGGTAACTACAGCCACCACGGCTCCTGGAACTGCCCAGGTTGCACTCCGGCAAAACCGTTTACCGCCGAAAACCCGTTCGGCACCACCGGCCTGACCAATATCGGTCATAGCGACAACGTCACCGATACCATCGGCTACACCTTTACCGCCGAAGCCGGCAAAGTCTATTCGCTGTATCTGGGCGGCGTGGGTTTCGACCGCTGGAATAGCGGTGTCGCGGGCTACAAATTGGATCTTGCGACATCGCCGGTACCAGTCCCCGGCGCCGTCTGGCTGTTCGGCAGCGCGATCGCCGGCATGATCGGCGTCAACCGCCGTCGCCTGTCGGCCGCTTGAGTTCTCTATAGGCGTTGCAGTTAACGGTAGCGCCTAGGGTCACGCCACCCGAACACCGCGTTAACAAAAGCCGCCACGGATGGCGGCACCTTCAGCGGGCGGCCGCCCGGCCGGATCGGAAGCCGGCCCCGGCCGACTCCAAATTTACAGCAAGTGTTTGACAGCCTGTCTCTCCTCTTTTAGCTCCGCTTCGTTCAAGCGCAAGCGCTCCAAACTAAATTCGTTGAGATCAAGAGCCTTGACGATGCTAATCCGGCCGTCCGCGACGGTCACCGGAAACGAATACACCAAGCCTTCCTCGATACCGTAACTGCCGTCGGAGGCCACCGCCATGCTGACCCAGTCGTCAATCTCGGTACCGTGCGCCCAAATCCGCATGTGTTCGATCGCCGCATGTGCAGCGGAAGCCGCGCTGGACTGACCTCGTACTTTTATCACTTCCGTGCCGCGATGTTGCACGGTCGGAATGAACTCGTTAACAAACCACTCGCGTTCCACCAGCGACAACGCATCCAACCCCTTGACCTTGGCGTGATGCAAATCCGGATACTGCGTGCAGGAATGATTGCCCCAGACCATGACGTTTTTGATGTCGCGGCTGATCACACCGCACTTTTCGGCTAATTGCCCTATCGCTCGCTTATGATCCAGCATCGCCATCGCGGTAAAGCAATCCGGCCCCAAGTCCGGCGCATTGCTGATCGCGATCAGCGCGTTGGTATTGGCCGGATTGCCGGTCACCAAGACTTTCACGCGGCGACTGGCGTATTCGTTAAGCGCCTTCCCCTGCACGCGGAAAATCTCGGCATTGTCCTTCAACAGATCGGCGCGCAACATGCCTGGACCGCGCGGTTTGGCGCCCACCAGAAACGCATAATCGATATTATCGAACGCGACCTTCGGATCGTCGGTCATGACAATTTTTTGCAGCAAGGGATAGGCGCAGTCGTTCAGCTCCATGACTACACCTTGCAAGGTTTGCATGGCCTGAGGCACTTCCAGCAAGCGCAACACGATGGGTTGCTCCGGCCCCAGCAATTCGCCGGACGCCAACCGAAACAACAGAGAGTAACTGATTTGGCCTGCCGCCCCGGTTACGGCAATATCGATGGGGGTTTTCATCCGCGGTCCTCGTTATTATTAGACTGTCATCCACGCGCCGGAGGGCGACTTTCGACTTTTCAATATGACATAAAGTATTTGGGCAAACAACTGCAATTCCCCGCCCCTAGCCGCCGTCGCCGTTTTCGAGCGGCACCGCCAACTTTCTGTATAATGGCCCGCCGGATTCCGCGCCGCGCCGCGTCTCTCATTCCCGATACACAGGCAGGTTAATGAAAAAGTTGTTATTTCAATTCGATACCGATACCCATCCCTCCGTTTTCGATACCGTTGTCGCATACGACGGCGGCGCCGATCATGTCATCGGCCACGGCGGCCTCACCCCGGAAAACGTCGGCGCCTTGGTGGACGGCTGCATTTTTACCCGCGCCCCTAAAGACAAAAAATACACCGCGATTTTCATCGGCGGCAGCAATATGGAAGCGGGACAGAACTTGTTGGCGGCCGTGCAACAGCACTTTTTCCCCGGCTTTCAGGTATCGGTGATGCTGGACAGCAACGGCAGCAACACCACGGCGGCGGCGGCTGTGGCCAAAATCGCCAGTAGCGGCAGCCTGAAAGGCAAGAAAGCTGTCGTTCTGGCCGGCACCGGCCCGGTCGGCCAACGTGCGGCGGCGATGATGGCTCTGGAAGGCGCGCAAGTATCGATTACCTCCCGGCATATTTTCAACGCCGAAAAAGCCTGCTTCGCGATGAAGGAGCGTTTCGACGTTGACCTGACGCCGGTCGAGGCTGCCGACCTGGACGCCCGCGCCGAGGCGGTCAAGGATGCGAATATCGTGCTGGCCACCGGCGCGGCCGGCGTCGAACTGCTCAAGCCCGAGCATTGGCAAGACAATCCGCACCTGGAAATCCTCGCCGACGCCAACGCCACCCCGCCGGTCGGTATCGGCGGCACCGAAGTCATGGACCGAGGCGAATTGCGCCACGGCAAGATCATCTGGGGCGCCATCGGCTTCGGCACCTTGAAACTGGCGTTGCACCGCGCTTGCATCGCCAAACTATTCGAAAGCAACAAACAGGTCTTCGACGCCGAAATTATTTTCGACCTCGCCAAAGCGATGGCGTAAGCAGGCGCCGCCAGCCCATGCCGGCTCTTGCCAACCGCTTTCGCGCGCAAGCCTCCGAAATTTTTCAGGCCGGCGTGATCGCCGCCGATCCCCGGCTAGCGATTCAGCGCCATCTGCAAACCGACGGCGAGCGCTTATTCTTAGGTCTGCGTAGCGGCAATTGGCGGCACATTCATTTGATCGGCTTCGGTAAAGCCGCCTGCGCGATGACCGATGCCGCCCAGGAAATCATCCCCCACGCCTGGCTGGCCGAGAAAGGCATCGTTGTCACCAACTACGATAACGTCGATCTGGTGAAAAACTGCCAGGTGTTCGGTGCCGGCCATCCATTACCGGACGCGTCGGGCCTGCATGCGGCCAAAACCGTCGCCGGACGACTGGCCCAAGCCCAGGCCGGCGAACTGGTGCTGGTCATGGTGTCCGGCGGCGGCTCTGCCTTGCTACCCTACCCGGCCGAATCGCTTACGCTGGCCGACAAAATCACCACCACTCAAGCGCTATTGGCCTGCGGCGCCGACATCCGCCAAATCAATTGCGTGCGCAAACATCTTTCCAGACTCAAGGGCGGCGGCCTAGCCAGACTCGCCGCGCCGGCCGACTTGCATGCCTTGATACTCTCCGATGTGCTGGGCGACGATTTGAGCGCGATCGCCAGCGGCCCGACCGTCCCCGACGACAGCACCTATGCCGATGCGATTGCAATCCTGGACTCGTTCGGCATCGGCCGGCAAATACCGCTCGCGGTCCAAAACCATTTACGACAAGGCGCGCAAGGCTTGCACCCGAAAACCCCGAAAAGCGGCGACCCACTGTTTATTCGCACCAGCCACGCCTTGATCGGCGGCAACACAATCAGCGTGAACGCGGCAATGCAGAGAGCCGCGGAACTGGGCTATCGAACCCAGCTTTACAGCACGCAATTGTGCGGAGAAGCCAGCGCCGTCGCCGAGCAATGGGCATTGAAAGCTAAAGCCATGATGACGGAAATCCGCCAACCGACCGCGCTGATCGCCGGCGGCGAAACCACGGTCACCTTGCAAGGCAGCGGCAAGGGCGGCCGCAACCAGGAACTGGCGCTGGCGTTCGCGATTAGCGCCGAGCGTATCGGTCTGGCAGCCGGCTGGACGCTGTTGAGCGGCGGCAGCGACGGCCGCGACGGCCCGACCGATGCCGCAGGCGCCATCGTCGACGGCGGCACCTTGACCAGAATTCGCGCGGCGGGTCTCGACCCGGCGGCACGGCTAGCCGATAATGACTCATACCCCGCGCTGCAAGCGGCCGACGATTTGCTGATTACCGGTGCTACCGGCACCAATGTGGCGGACCTGCAAATCCTGCTGCTGCATCCCAACGAATAACTCGAACCTGATTAGGAGAAAACCATGTTTAACGCATCGATGACCATTGCCGGCTTTGACGACGAGCTGAACCAGGCAATCGCAAACGAACGCCGCCGCCAGGAAGACCACATCGAATTGATCGCTTCCGAGAACTACGCCAGCCCACGGGTGCTGGAGGCTCAAGGCACCTTGCTGACCAACAAGTACGCCGAAGGTTATCCGGAAAAACGCTATTACGGCGGCTGCGAATATGTCGACGTCGTCGAGCAACTGGCCATAGACCGCGCCAAGGCCTTGTTCGGCGCCGATTACGCCAACGTCCAGCCGCACTCCGGTTCGCAAGCCAATATGGCGGTCTTCATGTCCTTGGTGCAACCCGGCGACACCATCCTGGGCTTGAGTCTGGCCGACGGCGGCCATTTGACCCACGGCGCCAAACCCAATTTTTCCGGCAAGATCTACAACGCGATTCAATACGGCCTAAACCCAGCCACCGGCGAAATCGACTATGAGCAAGTCGAAGCCCTGGCCTTGGAACACAAGCCGAAAATGATCATCGCAGGCTTCTCGGCGTATTCCCGTATCTGGGACTGGCAGCGTTTCCGCGACATCGCCGACAAGGTTGGTGCGTACTTGGTGGTGGACATGGCTCATGTCGCCGGCCTGGTCGCCGCCGGCCTGTATCCCAATCCGGTACCGATCGCCGACGTGGTCACCAGCACCACCCATAAATCGTTGCGCGGCCCGCGCGGCGGTTTGATTTTGTGCAAATCCAATCCGGAACTGGAGAAAAAACTCAACTCCAACATTTTCCCCGGCATTCAGGGCGGCCCGCTGATGCACGTCATCGCCGCCAAAGCCGTGGCCTTCAAGGAAGCCTTGACGCCGGAATTCAAAGCCTATCAGGAACAAGTGGTCAAAAACGCCCGCGTCATGGCTGCGGTGTTTATCGAACGCGGCTACGACGTGGTATCCGGGGGCACCGACAACCATTTGATGCTGGTGTCGCTGATCCCCAAGGGCATTACCGGCAAAGCCGCCGACGCCGCGCTGGGCCGCGCCCACATTACCGTCAACAAAAACGCGGTACCCAACGACCCGCAATCGCCGTTCGTCACCAGCGGCATCCGCGTTGGCACCCCGGCCCCAACCACCCGCGGCTTCAAGGAAGCCGAAGTCCGCGAAATCGCCCAATGGATGTGCGACGTGATGGACAACCTGGAAGACGACAGCGTGATTGCCTCGGTGCGGGAAAAAGTCTCGGCTTTGTGCAAGCGGTTTCCGGTGTATTCCGCGTCTTAGCGACCACCAACCGTAATTCGCCCCGACGCAGAACAATACCGGCCGTAGGAGGGGCTTTCGCCGCGACGGAAGCCGTTCCCACACGGGCAGCCTTGGATTTTCCAATCGCTTACAAAGCAAGATTCAGCGCCATTGCACCAACCCCGCCCGGCTTCCCGACCATCGGCCCGGCAAGCCGGAACTGGGCATCGATTTCCAAGCAGCCGGGTTCCAACAATAATACCGCGCTACGGTTCTTCCCTTCCGATCCGACGACGCATGTCATCAAAAGCCGGTGAAACTAAAATCGACATTGTGTGAATATGGCTAAGCGAATACCTTCGACGGAAAGTCTGGAGGGACACGATTTTTGAGCCCACTGGATTTAAATGGTGAACAATTTTGACCACCCTGCCTCTGGTGATAACATGCGCTGACGGTAAGCTTGCGAACCACGACCGGGAAGCAGAAAACCCGGCGCGGTTTAGCATCCAGCCATAAATAACAGAAAATAAAACGATGTAACAACAAGCCACCGCCACCCAGCCGCGTGCCAGGCAGCCTAACCTATTAAATCGACCAAAGGTGAAGCAAGCCATGTCATTGACCAAAGCACACGGTGCCGCGCCGGCAGTTGCCGCGACGCTCCTTTTTTACACAGTCAACCCGGCGTATACGCCGCCGATACCGATAGCGACACGACCCTGCCGGCCATTGAAGTTAAAGCGCAAGCGGAAACCGAGGCGGATAACGGTTACGTCGCCAAGCGCAGTACGGCCGGTTCGAAAACCGATACGCCGCTGGTCGAAACGCCGCAGGCGATCAGCGTGATCGACAATGCCGAATTCACGGCCCGCGCCGCGCAGAACATCACCCAAGCGGTGGCGTATACGCCGGGCTTGTTGACCGGCATGTTCGGGCCCAGCACCCGCGACGATTATTTCAATCTGCGCGGCTTCGACGCCCCGCAATATTTGGACGGTACCCGGCTGGCCGGAGCCAACTACGCCAATCTGCGCATAGACCCCTACAGCCTGGAACGCATCGAAGTGCTGCGCGGGCCGGCATCGGTGTTGTACGGCCAAAATCCGCCGGGCGGTTTGATCAATATGGTCAGCAAACGGCCGACCGCGCAGCCGTTTCACGAACTGCAAATGTTGGGCGGCAGCTTCGGCCGGGTGCAGGGAGCATTGGATTTCAGCGGTCCGCTCGACGATCAAGGCCAATTTTTATACCGCTTGACTGCGCTGGCCGCGGCAGCGACAGCCAGGTCGATTTCAGCAAGGACGACCGCTATTTCGTCGCGCCCAGTTTTACTTGGCAGCCAGACGCCAACACCTCGTTGACTTTTCTGAGCCATTATCAAAAAGACGACGCCGGCAACACCATGCAGTTTCTGCCTTACCAAGGCAGCGTAGCCGGCAATCCCAACGGCCGACTGCCGACCGGCACCTTCCTCGGCGAGCCCGGTTTCGACCACTACCGGCGCGAGCAATTCGCGGTCGGTTATGCCTTCGAACACCGCTTCAATCGACACTGGGCCGTGCGGCAAAATCTGCGCTACGCCGACGTCAAAAGCGACTATCCGGTGACGTTTGCGCTGGGTTTTGTCACCGACAACGACAGCGTGCCGGTCGATTACCGCACGGTCAGCCGGCTGGCGGGGCTGTACCGCGACCAGGCCGGAACTTTCACCCTGGACAACCACGCGCAAGCCGATTTCGCCATCGGCGATGTGCGGCATACGGCGTTGTTGGGTTTGGATTTTCGCCAAATCAATGGCGACCGCCAGCGCGGTTTCGGTTCTCCCAGCGACCTGGATATGTACAGCCCGGTGTACGGCCAGCCGTTTACCGCGCCGCAAATCGAGACCTTGGTCAACCAGCAGCAGGACCAGATCGGCTTGTACGGCCAGGACCAAATCCAATGGAAGCAATGGATCGCGACGATAGGGGTACGCTACGACTGGGCCAGCAACACCAGTTTGCGCACCGACTATTACGATTCTGATACTGATCGCATCGATTACGCCAAACCCCGCTACTCCGGCGCCCGCCAGGACGACGCCGCGTTTACCTACCGCACCGGTCTAAGCTATTTGTTCGACAGCGGCGTCGCCCCCTACTTCAATTATTCCGAGTCTTTCGAGCCCACCGCCGGCAGCACCTTCGCCGGCACGCCGTTCAAACCCACCACCGGTCAGCAATTCGAAATCGGCGTCAAATACCAACCGCCCGGCGTCAACGCCTTGATTACGCTGGCCGCATTCGAGTTGACCCAGCAAAACGTGGTGACGCCGGACCCAGACCCGGCGCACGTCGGCTTCAGCATCCAGACCGGCGCGGCGCGTTCGCGCGGCATCGAGCTGGAAGGCAAGGCCCGCTTGGAGATGGGCCTGGACGTTACGGCGGCCTTGGCGCTGATCGAAAGCCAAGTCACCAAAACCAACGAGGCCAACCAACTCGGCAAGAAACTTAGCTACACGCCGGAAACTCAAGGCTCGCTATGGCTGGATTACACCCAGCCGAGCGGTGCGCTGGCAGGATTGGGCCTGGGCGGCGGCGTGCGCTATACCGGCAGCAATTACGGTGATTTGAGCAACAGCCAAAAAGCGCCGTCATACACGCTGATCGACGCTTCTGTGCATTACGAATTGGGCAAACTGGACCGCCGCCTGCGCGGCGCCCGGCTGGGCGTGAATATCAGCAATTTGTTCGACCGCGAGTACGTCGCGACTTGCGGCGAAGGCTCATGCTACTACGGCGACCGCCGCAACGTGTTGGCGGGTTTGCGTTATAACTGGTAGGCAGCAATTCCGGCGGGCGAGGTCCGCCGGGATAATCTAATCGCGCTTGCGGAATTGGGTGGCGCCGGGCTTGACGAACGAACGCCAGACTTCGGCTGGCGTCGCCCGGCCGCTCAAGACCTTGTCTATGATGGATTTGTTGGCTTTCACGAAAAACACCAATGCAATCAGCGCGGACAGCAAGGCCAGCCAGACAATGGGCGCGGCATCGCTAGCCAATGCGGCAAGGATCTTCGCGCGGGTTTCCGGGAACAGAATGTTAACGACGAAGCTGGAGCCGATTGCCGCGGACAAGGCCGCGACGATCAACGCTTGCGGGTGGTAGCGCATCAGCCAGGCCTAATTCAAGCGCTGGCTTGATTTGACGACGGTAAATGCCGAGAGCTTGGCCTTATCCTTGTCTCCGCCGGTTCTAGCCTGGATTGCTGCATCGGCCAGCGTATCGGCCAATCCAAGAAAATCGGCGACTTCGAAGCGCATTGTCAAATTCTGCACGTGCAAGTGTACGACGCCGCATTCCCGGCAAATTTGCGCCTTGCCGAATTCGGTGGCGGCCAGGTATTCGTGATTACAGGGTTTCTTGCTCATCGGTCGTTCCTCGGGTTTGATAAAAATCAGATGTGGCGGGTTTGCCGGTCGCAAAGTTTGGCGACCGCCAGCGATAAAAACATCTTCCAGACGATTTGTTTCGAGCCCAAATCCAGACAGCGGAAATCGGTAGCGTGCAATTCGCCCTTCTCCACCAATACCGCCAACACATCTGGCGCTATCGCGAGCTTGACGCTTTCCGTCTTGCTGAAAAATGAGAAAAATCTTTTCACGGTGACAGGGCAATTTGAGAAGTTGACTAGATAATAATTATTCTCATTTAAGACGTAAAGACATTTTTTTGCCTCCTCTAATGAAACGGTCTATTCGCGTTCAATAAGCAATGCCGTTGCGGCTCGCAAAGTGCGAAGCCAGTCCGCTGAAAGAATAGCCATTACTCAGGTTGGCGATATTCGACGTTCGATGTGGAAAAATCCCTTGGGAATAGGGAAAAACACTCGGAATGTTACGGTTTTGGTCAACCCAAACACGACCCCCAATACAGTTGACAGGGATCCGGTCAAGGACGCTTTGACCTCCCCCGCCAAGCTCATTCGCCGTATTCCAGCCGTCGTATTAGCCCGGAAGGCACCTGCCTAAGTCGGTTGACAAGCCGGGAAAACCCCATAAAATGAGAATCGTTATTATTTGAAAGCAATTGATTTCCGATGTTCTCGGGTGAAATTGCGATGAAAGTTTTGCCCGGACCGACCTTGAGACGATACGCCGATTCGGGCCGCGAATACTCTAGCCACCCAGCGTTCCTCGCCAGGCAGCCAACCACTTTGATGCCAATTGCAGAGGAACTTATGCCCGATACTCATCCAAACCGAAACCAGCCCAGTGCCGCCAAATGGCGACTGGGCGCCTTGTTGCCACTTGGCGCGGCCTTGAGCGGCATGGCGCTAGCCGAACCGCCTGCCGGCCAGACCGCCGATAGCGAGCAGGAAATCGTCCTCGACGACGTCAAGGTCAAAGCCGGACGCGACAAACCGACGAGCCGCTTCAAGGCCGATACCTCGACCACCGGCAGCAAAACCGAAATGGCGATCCGCGACATTCCGCAATCGATCAGCGTCGTCAAGAAAGAATTGATCGAATCGCAGAACGCCTTTAACTTGCGCGACGCGCTACGCAACGTCAGCGGTTTGACGATCGCCGCCGGCGAAGGCGGCCGCACCGGCGACTCGATCACGCTGCGCGGCTTCGCCGCCAATTCCGACCAATATTTGGACGGCGTGAAAGACAACGGCCAATACAACCGCGATACCTTTTTCATCGAGCGCGCCGAAGTGCTGAAAGGCGCTTCGTCGATCTTGTTCGGCCGGGCGCCACCGGCGGCGTGATCAATCAGGTGTTCAAGAAACCGACCGGCAAGACCGGCGTCAGCGGCAGCTTCACCTATGGTTTGTACGACTTCAAGCGGACCGCGATCGACGCCGAAACCAAGTATCAAGACCTGGCCGCGCGCTTGAACGTGATGTATCAGGACGCCGATTCCTACCGCGACTACAACTACAGCAACCGCTGGGGCATCGCGCCGTCCTTCAAATGGGACATCAGCGCCGATACCGACCTGACCTTGAATTTGCTCCATCAACAGGAAGACGGCGTTTTCGACTACGGCGTGCCGATGTACAAAGGCCGTCCGGCCGGCGTTCCGGTCAACACCTATTACGGCTTCATAAACAACCGAATGTTGGACACCGATGTCAATGTGGCCACCGTGGCGCTGACTCATCGTTTTTCCAGCGATTTTTCGGTCAAAAACACCGTCCGCTACGGCGATTACGAGCGCAACTATCTGACGCACCTGTATAACGGCAATGCCTCGGCCGGCGCGGCGCCGACGATAAACCGCACTCAAGCCTTGCGCCTCAACACGCAAGAGAACGTTTACAACCAGACCGACTTCGTCTACAAAAAACCGCTGTTCGGTCATAACAATATTCTGATGTTCGGCAGCGAATTCGGCTGGGAGGAATACGATTTCAAGTCGAAAAACTCGACGCGCGCCAACGGCACCACAACCACGTTTCCAATCTCGATTTTCGACCCAATATTGACGGCCAGTACGCCGCTGACGGCGGTCGATTTCAGCGGAACCCTGGCGACCAACCGGCTGACGCATACTCAAACCTACGCTGGCTACGTGCTGGATCAATTCGACATCACCCCGGAAATCAAATTGCTGGGCGGCACCCGTTACGATGTTTTTGAAGCCCAGCAGGACGATAAAATCGGCCCGCTGGATTTTAGCCGTAGCGATAGTCAATTCAGCCCGCGTGGCGGCCTGTTGTGGCAACCGACTGGCTGGCAGTCTTACTATTTCAGCTACGGCAAATCCTTCAACCCGTCGGCGGAAAGCCTGAGCCTGGCGGCCAACAATGCCAACCTGCCGCCCGAGCAGAACAACAATTACGAGATCGGCGCCAAATTCGATTTGTTCGACGGCAAGCTGTCGGCCACCGCCGCGCTGTTCCGACTGGAAAAGTCCAACGCCCGCACTACATCTCCGGTCGACTCGACTTTACAAGTCCTGGCCGGCGAACAGCGTACCGACGGCTTCGAAGCCGGCCTGGCCGGCGAAATCCTGCCGAAATGGGACGTGTCGCTGACCTACGCCTATTTGGATGCGAAAATCATCAAATCCAACACCACCGCCACCGGCTCGGTCAGCGGCCAAGTGAAATCCTATGAGGGCATGACCGCGACGAACGTCCCGGAACACAGCGGCGTGGCCTGGACCACCTACCACCTGACCGACAACTGGGAAATCGGCGGCGGTGTCTATTACGCCAGCCACCGCTACGCAGACTCGGTCAACGAAGCGGTTTTACCCGGATACGCTCGCCTGGATGCCGTGGTCGCCTACCATCAAAAGCATTACGACGTGCAGCTCAACGTGTTTAACCTGACGGATACGGTCTATTACGAATCCGGTCAAACCAACTCGGCCTTACCCGGCACGCCGGTATCCGGACAATTGACGGTCGGTTTTAAGTATTAATTCAGCCCGACTGGCGCAAGATACGACGGATTGCCGCCCCGAATGCTCAAGCACCGAGTTCGGCGGCGGCATCCGCAAACCTTTCCAATTTAACGACGACCCGCCCATGAATACCACCGCCGACACCACCGCAACGCCAGCTCGCCGCCCGCAACATAAGCCGAACGGCGGCTATTTATTCCTGCCCCACTCGCTCTCGCGCGGCGCTTTTTAAAATGGCTGCGCCGCACCCACGCCTGGTTCGGCCTGTGGGGCGCCTCGCTGGGGCTATTGTTCGGCTTTACCGGCATCCTGCTGAACCACCGCGACGTGATGAAAATTCCGATCGGCCGCATGGAGCCTCGGGAAATCCAGTTGGCGCTGCCCGATCCCCGCCCCGCCGACCCGAAGGCGCTGGCCGCGTGGTTGGGGCAAACCTTGAGCGTGGACACCCGCCACGCCCGAATCCGCCGCGAACCGGCCCGAACCCTGATTTGGCAAGATCAGCCGGTTCAACAACCGGCGTCCTGGCAAATCAACATCCGCAACCCACAGCACCTGTTGTCGGCGGACTATTGGGAAGGCAACGCCTTCGTCACCGTCAAGCAAAGCGACGCGAACCTGTTGCAAACCTTGAACAATCTGCACAAAGGTACCGGCATGGGGGTCGGTTGGGTATTGTTGATCGATACCTTGGCCGGCGGCCTGATCTTGCTGAGCGTGACTGGCACGCTGCTGTGGACCCGCCTGCACGGCAGCCGCTTGGCCGCCGCCGGGCTGGGTTTCGGCTCGTTAACCCTCGCGACGTTTTTTATCCTGCAAGCGATAGGCGGCTAAGCGATGCTGATCGAAATTCCGGAAGTGCTGTCGGCCCAGGCCTTGCAACAATGCCGAGAACTGTTGGCCGACGCGCCGTGGACCGACGGCCGGATTACCGCCGGCAGCCAATCGGCTCAAGTTAAAAACAACGATCAGCTACCGGAACAAAGTCCGCAAAGCCAGGCGCTGCGGACCATCGTGCGGGACGCTCTCAACCAAAGCCCGCTGTTTCTGTCGGCGGCCCTGCCCAAGCAAATTTTCCCGCCGCTGTTCAACCGCTACGCCGGCGAGCGCAATACCTTCGGCGACCACATCGACAATGCGATCCGCCATTGTCCGGTCACCGGCCAACGGGTGCGCACCGACTTGTCGGCCACGCTGTTTTTGACCGATCCGGACAGTTACGACGGCGGCGAACTGGTCATCGAAGATACTTACGGCCGACACACCGTGAAACTGGCCGCCGGCGACATGGTGCTATACCCCGGCTCCAGCCTGCACCGGGTCGAACCGGTAACTCGCGGCGCGCGTATTGCCAGTTTCTTCTGGATAGAAAGCATGGTGCGCGAGACCGAAAAGCGCCGCTTGCTGTTCGAGATGGATATGGCCATCCTGGAACTGCGCGCCACCCGCGGCGATACCGCGCCCGCCGTCAATCTGACCGGCTGTTACCACAACCTGCTCAGAATGTGGGCCGAGGTCTGAAACCAAGCGCCGCTTGCTATTCGCTGGCGTCCGGCGTAGTGTCCCGGTCACGTCGACCACTGCGGAGAACGCCGATGACCCCATCCACCTCGGCCCGGATCAAATGCGCGCTGGTCTTCATCCTGTTCATGGTCTTCAGCATCGGCCCGATTCCGATCGCCAGTTCGATCGGTTTGTACGTATCGCTGTTTCGCCCGCGTTGGTTTAAGACGCTGGTGGACACTCTCTACGCGGATCTCGACGACCGCAGCCGCTGACCCGCCGCCTGCTGCCGTATCGGCAGCACGTGCTGAGCGACTGCCCACCGACCGAGGCCCTCCACCACCGCCGGCCTGCGCTCAAACCCAAGCGCCGTGCGGATCGTCCAAATAGCTCTCCACCGCCGATATGCCGTCATCGTCGCCGCGCTTCTGATTGTGTTATCTAGGCCCGACCTGCCGCGCAAAATGCCGACCGACATACTCTCAACCGTAGACCCGCACGCCGGAAGTCAACGCGCCAGCCAACACCTTTGAAGTTGATCGGTCCGGGATGTACGGGCTCGCCACCGGCGTCGAACCGGGGAAAATGACTTAAGCGACTTCCTGCTCGCTGACCCGACGGCTGGCGGCCAGCATGCCGTACAAGCCCAATTTGTGGCGCAGCACGTTGCGGCTGATATCCAGCATTTTGGCGGTTTGCACCTGATTCCGCTCGCAGTATTCGAAAGCCGAGCGAATCACGGTTTCCTCGATGATTTCAAATAACTTGGGCGGGGTTTGATCGAACAATCGCTGCAGCGCGTTTTCCAACGACACCGTCGAAATCGACGGGCTCTGTTCAGACACCCGAACACCCGACAACTTGAAATCCTCCGGCCGCAGCCGATTGCCTGGGCACACCAACAAGGCTCTGTGCACGGCGTTTTCCAGTTCGCGGATATTGCCGGGCCAGTCGTAATTCAACAGCGCGACCTCGGCGGCCGGCGTCAGTTTGACGTCGCCGTAGCCCAGGCGGTCGGCGTAGATTTTCAGGAAATGTTCAGTCAGCGGCAAGATATCGCCCGGCCTTTCCCGCAGCGGCGCCAACTGGATCGCAGCCACGTTGAAGCGGTAATAAAGGTCCGCCCGAAAATGCTGGGCGGCGACCGCGTCTTCCAGATTGACGTTAGTGGCGGCGATGATGCGTACGTCCACTGGCACCGGATGGCGCGAGCCGACCTTGACCACTTCCCGTTCCTGCAGGACCCTAAGCAATTTGGCTTGCAAACCCAGCGGCAAGTCGCCGACTTCGTCCAGAAACAAGCTACCTTTGTTGGCGGTCTCGAACCAGCCCAACTTGGTGGACAGCGCGCCGGTAAACGAGCCGCGCTCGTGGCCGAACAATTCGCTCTCGATCAGGTTTTCGCTCAAGGCCGCGCAATTCAACGCGCCGAAGGTTTCCCGGTGGCGTTTGCTCAAGGCGTGGATATGCCGGGCCACCAGCTCCTTGCCGGTGCCGGTTTCGCCGATGATCAATACCGTGGCGTCGCTGGGCGCGATCCGTTCGATTTGTTCCAGCAAGCGCCGCGACACCGGGTCTTCGAAGACCAACGCGCTAGCCCGGACCGACAAGGCCAGCGAGCGCGATTGTTGTTCGTCAAAAGCCAATAAAGTCATAAGTCCCCCGGATTCCGGCTAGCGTTGCATCGCATATCAAATAGTTCACAAGTCGTCCGAATCGCGCCTTCGCGCAAGCCTCGGTACCAATTTCGCGGCACTTTCGAGCAACAGTTCGAAACCCGCGAAACGGTGATTCTTGTTCCGGGATCAATATACAAGCCGGTCATATAGCGAATAAAACGTTAATTTTCGAAAATTAAATCGAATTTACAGATAAATAGCTTACAGCGCGGGGATGGCGGACCGATGCGTTGCCCATGTTTGGCTTGCCGCGCGCGAGGTGCTTTAAGTCCTTGCCCAACGCCGGCCGGCCTCAGTCGCGGCTGAAGCCGCTCCCGCGAGCGAATTTGTGTTTTAGCTAAATAGCGGACGATTGGGCAATACCGCTTGGCGGGCATATTTCCGACATTTTCAGATGGGCGGCGCTTTAGCGGCGACCAAACCTGTCCCGCGCCGGGCGCTTAAATTCGCGACCGACCCAGCCTCATTCGGTCAAACAGCCCCGATCCGAACAACTGTTGATCCAGCAACACCCTACAAACAGAAAGACCCAAAATCTGGTGCCTGTTCAGCACCGAACCCAGCCGCGATACGCGCCACCGCGTCGCCCGATCCCGTGGGCGCGGCGGCGGCCAAGGATAAAGTATCCATTAACAATCAATATCTTGTCGCCAAACCCGCCGAACAAAACCCGTCCTCTCGGCGGCGATTCGCGCAAGCTGGCACGCCTCGTGCGAAAGTCGTTGCGAAGTCGGCCGAAATCCGCGCCGATGCGGTGGCGAGTGATACACACCGCGTCGATCGAGCTGACACCCGGCGAGTCGGGTACCGGCAAGGTCTCCGCCAGAGAACCCAGCCCCGCGCCGACTTTCACAGCAATGCGTACCGATGAACGAGGAATATCGACATGAGCAATCTTTTCGCGACACGCCACCATTTCCAGCCGCTCGCGGCCGGGTCGAACTGGCAGGCCGGCGGTTTGTTACCGCTGGAGCCAACCGGCGCGGCGGCCGGCGAGCTGGCGCTGAATCCGCTGGCCGGCGCTTTGCAAGGCTTTCAATACCGTAGCGCGAGCAGCGACCACAAATGGTTCGACTATGTCTTGCTGGGCGTGCTGTCGGTGCTGATTCACAGCGCGGCGATGGACCAATTTCGCGGCGCGTCGCTGGAGCAGGATTTCGTGGAATCGCCCAAACCGGAACCCAAGGTGCAAATTACCTTGAGCCGGCCGCGCCCGGTGGTGCCGCCGCCGATCGTGCAAGCGCCGCCGCCCAAGCCCAAGGTCGTGCCGCTCAAGCCGCCCAAGGAAAAACCCAAGCCGGTGTTGAAGCCGGTCGTCGAGCAAGCGCCGGTACCCGATCCAACGCCGGCGCCGATCGTCGACGCCGCGCCGACGCCCGCCCCACCGGCACCGCCGGCGCCGGTGGTCGAGGAAAAATCACGCCGCCGACGGCCGGCGCCGATTACCTGAACAACCCGCCGCCCGAATACCCGGAAATCGCTCAGGAGCGCGGTTGGGAAGGCAAAGTGCTGATGAAGGTCCACGTTCAACCCAACGGCAAGCCGGATAGCGTCAGCGTCGTCAAATCCAGCGGCCAAGCGGTACTGGACGACGCGGCGGTCAAAACCGTTTCCAAATGGTCCTTCGTACCGGCCAAGCGCGGCGAGACGCCGGTCGCCGGCTACGTGACCGTTCCGATTACTTTTAACTTATCTTGAGGTACTTCATGTCCGATATCGCCACCTCCGTCATCGTCGACGGCACACTAAACACTCTGATCGGCGCTTCCGCGATCACCTGGGCGCTGATCCTGATCAAGGGCATCCAGCACATCCGGATTTCCTACCATAACCGCAATTTCAGCAAGCGCTTCTGGGGCGCACCGGACATTCAGGCCGCCGCCCAATTGCAGGACCAGCAAGGTCCGGCGGCCCGCGTGGCGGGCATCGGCTTTTCGACCTTGATCGAAACCGACAGCGGCGCCTCGACCCACGACTTGGAACATACCTGGGATCGTCAGGAGTTGCTGGATCGGCGTCTGCGCCAGCAAATGCAAAAAGAACGCGGCTCGCTGGAAAGCGGCCTGGCCGTGCTGGCCACCATCGGCAGCATCTCGCCGTTCGTCGGACTGTTCGGTACGGTGTGGGGCATCATGGGCGCGCTGACCAACATCAGCAAAAGCGGCTCGGCCAGTCTGGAAGTGGTCGCCGGCCCGATCGGCGAGGCCTTGGTGGCCACGGCGGTCGGTATCGCGGTCGCGGTACCGGCGGTGGTCGGCTACAACTTCTTCATTCGCCGCAATAAAGTGATCTGGGCCTTCCTGGACGACTTCGCGATCGACTTCGTGCATCTGGCCCTGAAAAACGCCTTCGTCATCGAGCGCGCCAGCGCCGCGAAGCCCGCCAAACTGACTGAAATCGGCGGCGGCAAAAAAACCCGCGATGCCGCTCATGAAGACTTAATCGCGAAGGAGGCGCACGCCTGATGGCCATCAATACCAAAGACAACGGCGGCGACGACGACGTGATGGGTGAAATCAACGTCACCCCGCTGGTGGACGTGATGCTGGTGCTGCTGGTGGTGTTCATCGTCACCGCCCCGCTGTTGACCAACGCGGTCCACGTGAATCTGCCCAAGACCACCGAAACCGCGCCGCCCGAGGAAAAAGCCGCCGTCTACCTGAGCGTGGACGCCACCGGCAAAGTCTTCATCGATAAACAGGAATACGCGGTCGATGCGGTCGAAACCGAATTGAAAAACCGCAAGGCCGCCGATCCGGAACTGGCGCTGAACCTGAATGCCGACGACGGCGTGCAATACGGCATCGTCGCCAAGGTAATGGCCGCGATCGAACGGGCCGGCGTCACCAAACTGGCGGTACTGACCGCTCCCCAATAACCGTACCTCCCACCCCGGCCAGCCCCTAATGCCGTTTGACCGTTCGTCCTGAGCTTGTCGAAGGGCGAATGGTTAAGCCGTTCATGGTTCGACAAGCTCACCACGAACGGCTTAACTTAACGACACTGGGCCGGCGCCGGGATGGCTTTTGTTTTTAGGAGACGCTGCATGGCGCGCCAAACCGCCAACGACTTCCACCCGGAAGCCTTGAAAAAATTCGACGAATACGTACACGGCGATATTTCCCGCCGCGAGTTCCTGTCCTCGGTCCCCAAATACGCGCTGCTCGGCCTGACCGCCGAGGCCTTGCTGGATGCGCTGAACCCGCGCTTCGCCCTGGCTCAGCAGGTGGCCGGCAACGATCCGCGCATCAAAACCAGTTACCTGGAATATCCGTCGCCGCAGGGCAACGGCAAGGTGCGCGGCTATCTGGCGCAACCGGCCAACGCCAAGGGCAAACTGCCGGTCGTGTTGGTGATTCACGAAAATCGCGGGCTGAACCCGCATATCGAAGACATCGCCCGCCGGCTGGCGCTGGAAAACTTCATTGCCTTCGCGCCCGACGCACTGTTCACACTGGGCGGCTATCCGGGCGACGAAGACAAGGCCAGGGAACTGTTCCAGAAACTGGACAAAGCCAAAACCCAAAACGATTTTCTGGCCGCCGCGCAAGCCCTGAAAAAGCTGCCGGGCGGCAACGGCAAGCTCGGCGCGGTCGGGTTTTGTTACGGCGGCGGCATCGTCAACTTCCTGGCGACCCACCTGCCCGACTTGGCCGCCGGCGTGCCGTTCTACGGCGCCCAGCCGCCGGCCGAGGATGTCGCCAAGATCAAGGGCGCCTTGCTGATTCATTACGCGGGCGTCGACGACCGCATCAACGCCGGTTGGCCGGCCTTCGAAGCGGCCCTGCAAAAAGCCGGCACCAATTACGAAGCCCACACCTATGCCGGCGTCCAGCACGGCTTCAACAACGACACGCCGCCGCGCTACGACGCCGGTACCGCCAAACTGGCCTGGGACCGCACTGTCGCCTTCTTCAACGCTTATTTACGCGACAGCTAACGCGCGGAGGTTACCGTGAAAGTGGAAGTACATGTCTGGGATTGGCCATTACGGCTGTTTCATTGGCTGTTGGTATTGGCGGTCACCGGTGCCTATTTGACCGGCAAGGCCGGCGGCGAATGGACCGACTGGCACGGCCGCTTCGGCAGCCTGACCCTCGGCCTGGTGGTGTTCCGCCTGCTGTGGGGCTTTGTCGGCAATACCCACGCCCGCTTCGTCAACTTTTTCCCGACGCTGTCCCGCCTGCTGGCTTACGTCCGGGGCGACTGGCAAGGCGTCGGTCACAATCCGGCCGGCGCGCTGGCGGTGTTCGCGTTGCTGACGGTGTTGGCGGTGCTGGTCGGTACCGGTTTGTTCGCCAACGACGACATCGCTTTCGAAGGCCCGCTGTTCGATCTGATCGACAAGGATTTCAGCGACAAACTCAGCGGCTGGCATATCCGTAGCGTTAACGTCCTGCTGTTTTTAGTCGGCGCCCACATCGCGGCCATTGCGTTTTACCAACGCGTCAAAAAGGCCGATCTGGTCGTGCCGATGCTGACCGGCAAGAAGCGCCTGCCCCGCTCGCTGGCCCCGGCCGACGCACGTCCGGCCGGCGTCTTGCGGCTGACCGCCAGTTTGCTGATCGCCGCGACGGTGGTCTGGAGCGTCTGGGGCGGCGACCCCTTGCGCTATTTGCCGCCGTTGGCCAGCGTGCGGTCGGCGCAAGCCGGCGGCCGCTGAGGCGCAGGCCCGGCTTCACCGAACGAAACCCCACACCGAGTTTTTATCACCCATAGGAGCAACGCATGAAATCCCAACTGACTATCGCACTGGCGCTGAGCGCCGTCACCACGGCGGCACTGGCCGGGCCGATAGAAGAACAAATCCGTTTCCGCCAATCCGCCTATTCCTTCCTGGGCTGGAACACCGCGAAAATCAAGGCTCAGGCCGTCGATCACCCGGAAACCTTCAACAAGGACCAAGTGATAGCCGCCGCCAACGCCATCGCGGCCGCCGCCAATTCCGGCATCCTAGACCAGTTGTACGGCCCCGGCACCGATCAAGGCACCGGCTGGAAACCCACCCGTCTAAAGCCGGAATATTTTCAAAAACAAGCGGAAGTCAAAGAACTGGAAGCCACTTTTATTAAGGAAGCCAACGAATTGCAAAAGGTCGCCGACGACGGCGATGTTGCGGATATCAAAGCGCAATTCGGTAAACTCGGCGCGTCGTGCAAAGGTTGCCACGACTTGATTCGGGTCAGAGAATAAAACCGCCTCGCCCGGAAATCAGCCCAGACGGGCGGCTTTCCGGGCTATTTGCATTCGAGGGTTGGCCGCCCGCCACCCTCAAACGATGGCACCGTCCGATCCGCTCGCATTGCCCCATCTAACCCGTCCCCGCCTCTCCACCATCGTTTTAAACGCTCGCTTACAAGAAACACCGACCGCCGGCGGGAAATCGCAACAGCACTTGAGCGTCTTGTTACGAGCCTTGCTGCCAGTCACCTCATTTGAGCCTATGTCAGCAATATTTTCATTTTTAGCCGCCGGGTTCTTTAATAAAAACAACGATGCCGGTTGCGACAAAAGCAAACAGGCCGGACGCCACAAAAGCCAGGTGGTAGTCGCCCATCAGACTATGGACGTACCCTGCACTGTAGGCGGCAATGGCCGCCCCGATTTGATGGGCAAAACAGATCCAGCCGAACACCACGCCAACGTTTTGTTTCCCGAATAAATCCGCTGTCAAGGCCGAGGTTGCCGGAATAGTGGACAACCAATTCATGCCGTAAATAATCGAGAACAGCATCAACTGTCCGGTGGTAGCTATGCTGGGCAGAACGATCAGCGTCGCGCCTCTGACGACATAATAGAACGCCAGCGGCCAGCGCTTGCCGTACCGGTCGCATAACCAGCCGGATAAAATAGTGCCGAACACATCGGCCGCGCCCATGACCCCTAAGGACATGGCCATGGTCATTTCGGTAAAGCCGTGTTCGATGCCGTGCGGAATCAAATGGGTTTGAAACAATCCGGAGGTGGTTAATCCGCAAATGCCAAAACTCGAAGCCAACAGCCAGAATTGCGGACTGCTCATGGCCGATCGCATGGGATGTCGATCGGGCTTAAGTACTGTTCCATGAACGCCATGGTCACCATAAGGCAACAAGCCTTTTGATACGGGATCGTCTCTCAACAATTTCAGGACCAAAGGTAAGGCCACCAGGCCTAAGCCTACGGCGATAAACAGCGTCGCCGCTCGCCAGCCTTCATGAACATTGATTTGCATGAGCAGCGGGGTGAACACCAACTGGCCGGAGGAGAAGGCGGCCCCCAATATGCCTAATGCCAACCCCCGGTGTTTATGGAACCAGCGATTGATCAATGCCGACCCCATAATCATCGAAGTGCCGCCCGAACCCGCGCCAATCAGCAATCCCCAAAACACATACAGTTGCCAGGATTCCTGCATAAAAACGCTGCCACCGGCGCCTGCTACCGACAAAATCAACGTGATAACACTGATCCGTTTAGCGCCGTAGACATCCATCAATCGGCCTAAAAATGGCCCTGCAAGGCCGAATAACAGCAGATTGAGTGAAATCGCGCCGCTAATGGTTTCCCGGTTCCAGGCAAACTCCTGTTCCAGGGACAGCATGATGATCCCTGGAACGGAGCGCAGTGCCGATGCAACAAACAAGCACAGAAACGTAACCGCGAGAACTACCCAGGCATAGTGAACTGAATCGGAACGACTCTTGGGCATGATGACATCGGACTTTGGCTGAAACATGGTCGTGTAGATGTAGAGAAAAATAGTGTTATTCGGCGTCCGGAATCCGATCGAGTAACTCGATCAGCCGAGTCACGCCTTGTAACAAAATGCCCCCGACGCCCAACGCAAACCAAACCCCGATCACAAAGCCCCAATGAATCGGCGCGGCGAAGAATTCTTCTCTAAACCAGAAGGTATGTCCCCACTCGTTGAAACCGACGCTGACCAGAATCATGAAGGGCCCGAATACCGCCAAGGTCAATGGCAGCGAGATGCCTTTGGCATACAAGGGCAAGCGGGTTCTGGCGTATAGCCAGGCACAGCCGCCCAAGATCACATACAGCGGGAAGTTGAAATAAAACTCGATGATGTGATTAGCGGTAAACGGCGTATCGCGGATCGCCACCTGGTGCCAGGAGTTGTCCTGTTCGGCAAAATAACTGCCGGCCCAGTACACGGCAAAGGTGTAGATGCTGATCCACATCGTCAAGGTGAAATAGCGGCGGATTTCTTCCTTGGGGGCCAATTGATCCAGGTTCCGGTCGCGGGTGGTCCATAAGTACCCCCAGAAGCCGCTGGCGACGGCGGCAATCACCGCCAGTTCGATATAAAACAACCGCATCCAGTATTGTTCGAACGCCGGTTCCGTGGAATCCAAACCGTGCGCTATGGCAAAAGCGCCCTGATACAATCGTAAACTGATGTACATAACGGTTAAAAAGCCAAAGCCCTTTAAATATTTGGGTAAGTCGATCAAATACCAAGGCAAGGTTTTGGGGTTTTCGGTGCTTAAGCGCACGTGTTCTGTCGTGGTAGCCATGATTTTTCTCCTGAATTAATTGAATTTGGGAATGACGGCGGCGGAAATGCTGGAGATATAGCGTTTCCCCATCACGTCGTCGTAAAGAAACAGCAAACCACCCACTCGGCTATCCGCGTCTTTGATCAGTCCATCCAGCTTTTCCGACTCCCAGGCGGCGTCGCGCACTTCAATCGTGACGGTGCGTTGTTCGCCAGGCTCGATAGGTGCATTGTTATCCAGAGTCAGGCCGTTATTGCTGACGTCACCCTTGCCGGGCAT
Organism: Methylomonas stagni; assembly: GCF_050154735.1. NCBI lineage: Bacteria > Pseudomonadati > Pseudomonadota > Gammaproteobacteria > Methylococcales > Methylococcaceae > Methylomonas > Methylomonas stagni. Next base: position 1,420,553 of record NZ_CP189557.1, read on the forward strand.
GTTCCTAACATCGGCCAAGTCGGCATTCATGAAATGCACGTTAGAGCTGGAAAATTCGCCTATCCTGACGGCCCCTTGGCTGCGATTGTCGACGCTGAGCTGGAACAGCATGGCACGCTGAGCCACGTTGTATTCCGCTTTTAGCGTGTCGACATTAACCATCCCGGCATTGACTTGCGCCGGTAAAGGTAAAATCCGATCCAAGCCTGCCTGTAATGGGATGGCGTCCGGATACTGGTTGGCGGTGACGGCATTTAGCGCCAACACCAATACCGGCACACCGACTAGCACCGCCTTAGCGATCAGTTTGTCCTGATCGGTGATCAGTTCATGTTCCAAACCGGCATCCAGCATGCGGTAACGGCTGATGAACAATGGCCGACGTACCCACCACAACAGCCAGGCAGCCGCCAATGCGCCCCAGAACAGATGCCAAAACACACCATTGGCAAAGCCGAAGCTTTCCATGTCGATCAATTCACCGTTGATGGTTTGAATGGTATTGCTGAAATCGCCGGGATCGCCGCCGATTTCCAGCCACACGCCCGGCCCCATCACCTGACCTGCGTCTTTTAAATTAAAAAACGGGTGAATGTGATAACGCCCCGGCAAACGGCCTTTCATGACCACCTTGAACTCGTAGTCGCCGCCCGGCTCCAGCGATACCGAGTTGGTCCAAGGCTTACCGTTCAGGTAGCGCTCAGTACGAATCAGCACCGGTCCTGGGGTGGAGATATTCAAGAAGCTGGCTTCCGGTTTCGGCACGCTGATCGGCCAGTCTTCGGCGACATGAAACTTGCCGCTGACGCTGACTTCATCGTTGACGTTGAATGTTTGTGTGGACCATTGCACGTCGTACCACTGGATGGTGCGCATGCGAATGAACGGCTCCAGGGCTTTTTCGCCATGCGCCTGCGCAGTCGGTACTGCAAATATCGACAAGACGTTGATGCAAAGCACTGCCAACAGCCAAGGTTTAAATAGTGATTTCATGACCGTTCCTCCTTAGATTTTTTTCAGATAGCTGGTATTGGCGAACCATTTGCCGATGTACCACCAGAGCGGATACATCAATGAACATAACAACGCTGAACAAAACGCCGCCAACGGTGTGGCGTACTGGCCGTAGGTGCGTAAGGTGCCGCGCTCGATGATGCGCAAATATTCCGGCATGCCGGTGCGGATGTATTGGAAACCGAATAAATCGGCGACAGTCAGCTGGCTGTTGTGGTATTCGACCGCTTGGTGGAACATGCCGAAGATCGGCCAGTTGGTGGGGTAAAACAACAAGGCAAACGCGCCGCCGCCAAAAATGGAGGTGATGGTCAGGCTGTTGGTGAGCATCAGCAAGGTATCCAATACCAATGCGCCCGGCACCATGGTCGCCGGCAACACCATGTTGATGGGGAAGAAGTTCCAGTAGTGGTAGGCAAACACGCGGGTGACCCAGGTGCCGAGCAATAAGGCAGCAACGCACAGCGTGGCGCCCAAAGGCAGTCGGAACTTGTCCCACAACACCGCCTGCACGGCGGCTGGAAAGGTGATGCCGATCAATGGCGTGACCAACGGCCACCATTGCCGATCTTTCCAATCGACCCAGAAATCCCAGTCGCCGACGGTCAGGGCAAAATGTAGATGGAACGAGCCGATGAACAGAAATAAAGCCAGGACCAGTATCAAATAGTCGTAGGCTCTTGCCAACCGAGCTTTCTCGCCGCGGTAGGGTTTGAACGTGGAAATTGGAATTTGTGCGGACATGTGTGCTTCCCCCGTAACGTTTTATAGTGAATGACGGCGATAGCCATCGAAACTGGGCGTGTCGCCAACCGAAAGCTACCCTTGGGGGAGTAACGTCATATAGGTTGAACGACACGCTCGCGATATAAGGTAAGGAGAATTTGATGAGCTGTGAAATGGTCAAATTTCATCCGTTATCATCAAGACTGTTCATGCCGGCCAGCAGCGATTTTGTTTAGTATGCAGCCAGTTTCTTTAGGGGAAATATCCACATGGCCAATCTGCGTACTTTCGACTTAAACCTGTTACTGGCTTTCGATGTATTGATGCGGGAGCGCAATGTCACCCGCGCGGCGGAATGCATGTTCGTCACCCAGTCGGCGATGAGTCATACCCTGCATCGCTTACGTCAGCAATTGAACGATCCGGTCTTGGTTAAGTCGCCCGCCGGCATGCAACCGACCGCGCTGGCGCTGGCATTGGTGGAGCCGGTACGTAGCCTTTTGCAGGAAATGGAACGCTTGCTCGAGGCACCACAAGCCTTCGATCCGGCGTCCAGTCAGCGCCGTTTCACCATCGCCGCGACCGATTACATGGAGTTTTTGATCTTGCCCGAGTTGTCGCAATTGCTTGAGCAGTCGGCGCCGGGCGTGGATATTCATGTCAAACGCACGGAATCTGCGTTTCCGTTGGCGCAGTTGGAAAACGGTAGCCTGGATGTGGTGTTGGGCTTTGCCTCGGTATTGAATCCGCCGGCGCATTTGTACTGCCAACATTTATTCATGGATCGCATGGCGTGCGTGGTTAGGCAGGATCATCCCAGCATAAAAGCGCCACCGTCGCTGGAGACGTATTTGGCCGCCACGCACATGCTGATCTCCAGAACCGGTGATAAATTGGGGGTGATAGACGAGAAATTGACCGAGTTGGGCTTGGAGCGGCGCATTAATTTCATCGTGCCGCATTTTTTATCGGCGCCCTTGATCGTGGCCCAGTCCAATATGATTTTGTCCTTACCCTATCGTTTGGCCATCGCCTTTCAGAAACTAGTGCCACTGCAAGTGTTGCCGGTGCCGGTGAGTTTGCCGGACTACGATTTGGCGATGATTTGGCATCCGTTGTGGGAAAAAGACCCGGCTCATGGCTGGTTGCGCGAGCAAATCAGCAGCATAGGCCGGAAAATAAGCGCATCCCAAATCAGTCTTTAACGTCCTGGCAAGCCTGCGGCTAAGGCTTTGACTTTCAACAAAAAGTAAGGCGGTTTGGATTGATTGTCGCCGCCGTTCAGTGTGGCCGAACGATGTAAGCGATTAACGACGGCAAAGAGTTGTCCGTTAGCGCCAAAACTGAAGGAATCGACCCAAGACAATCTTGGGCATTGCGCCAATTGCCGGTATTGTCGGTTAGGCGCGATCACGCCAATCGCGTTATTGGCCAAGTCCCCCAGATAAATGTTGTTGTTCTCGTCAATGCTGATGCCGTCCGAAATCGGTTTGTCGCTGTAGCGTTCAACCTGTTTTGCGAGTTCTTCAGGTGTTAACGACTCGTTGATCAGGTCGGCGGCTTTAATCCTGTAAAGGCTGAGGCCGTGCATCGGCCCGAAATAGACCCATTCGTTGGCCAAATCCTCGGTAATCGGATTCACACCTATATGCGGTTTGACGAGTTCGCCCGACGGGGTTTTCACCTGAATCGGTACATTGTCGATGACCAAATCGACGTTTTCCGGCACCACACTTTTATGGCCTTCCAGCACCCGCCGCGCCGCGCCTGTCGATAGGTTGACCACGATCAAGCCGGCATTCGCGCCACCGGCCGGGTCACTGATGAAGGCATGATTGTGAAGGGTGTCCAACGCAAAGTCGTTAACGAACGCATCTTTCGGGGCAATCGGGGCCGGCAGGTAAATCAGCCGCTGCAGTTTGTTGGTTTTGGTATTCCAACCAACCAGCTTGGGCGTCACCCCGCTACGCATGCCGTTGTCCAGCATCCAGACGATGCCGTTGCTATCGGAGCGGATACCTAGCACCGAGTCGAGCTTAATCGGCGCGGTCGAATCGGCTGCGGACAGTTCCTTATTCGGAAAAGGGACCAAGGTTTGATCCTTGTATTCCACCACGGTGTATTGCGGTTGATAAAACTGATGCTGGCTCATGATGATCCGGCCGTTGGCCGTCGCCGTGACATTGCCCGGTCCGGTATCGAGGTTGGCGAATACATCAAAATGAGAGTTGCCTTCAGCCAAGGCGTCACTGGTCGCAAACACCATGGCCGCGCAAAATAGAGTTGCAAGATTCACTACCCTCTCCGGTATGTTGTTGGGTTGGACAACACCATACTGGATCGTTAAACCATTGTTAAATGACATAATTTAATCACGCATCATTCAATACATTGATGACGATTTGAGTATTTAATCTTGCCAAAACCGTGCTTTCATTCGATCAGTTCGGGATAAGAATTCCCTCCGGTTTGTTCCAGCGTACGGGTTAACCTGTGAGATTCAGGCGTTACTGCCGAAATTCGCTGAAATATTCGAATGTCCCAAAGTGGCCGATTGCCAGCCCAACCAACTCTTGCGTGACTCGGCTCAGATCGGAACCATGGAGCGTGTTGATTTCCAACCCCGGCATGCCAATACTCTTGGGTATTATGACGATGGCCTTGCCAAGCCCCCGCCCATTTGGTGGCGGTCATGATCGGGCGGAAGCCGGCTGTTTTAAGTTTCCGGCGACTGACTAGCGTCTTCCAACCAGCCGCGCGGACATTGGTATTCGGCTTTAGAACGCTAATTCCCGGCTGGATTTGCGCATCGACGAAATTTTTATCGGATTTCCGGGTCGATATCGCGCAAGTAGCAACCGATAGGCACATTGGCCTATTAACCCGGTCCTATTTATTACGGGTATTCCGTTCAGGCCGAGCTGGCCGAAGCCCAGGCTGGCCAGCCCTTCGACAGGCGAGCGGTATTTAAGGGCCGGGTGAATCATGTGTGCGGCGGCGCTACGATAACCGCAATATGACGGGGGAATTCCATGCCAAAACTTACCTTGCTGGCAATAGCTATGCTGGTCATGGCTCAAGCAGCGTGCGCGGACATCAGCATCCGCTTCGAGAATGCCGAACACTACACCGACTTAGCCCTGTCCGGCGCCGCTACCCCAAGAGTACAGGCGGATTTACTCCAGCAATTCGAAGCGCATTTTCGCAAATTGGCGGGGCAATATTTGCCGGCCGGCGACAGCCTGGATTTGGCGGTCGAGGACATCGACATGGCCGGCGCCTTCGAACCCTGGCAAACGCCCAATGCCACCAATACCCGCTTCATCCGCGACCTATACTATCCGCGCATCAAATTGAACTACCGCTGGTACGGCCCGGACGGCCAAATCAAAGCCGAGAAGCAGGAACAGATCAGCGATCTGAATTACCTGATGCTACAGGACTCGGCACGCTACCCAAACAACGATCCCTTGCGTTACGAAAAGGCGATGCTGGATCGATGGTTCGCCGATAGCTTTGGAAAACGTTAGCACCGCTGTTGACCGCTTCGTGGAGGCGACAATTGCTCAAACGGTACCGCCCGCACCCCGGTAAGTTCAAGGATAAGATTCATCGGATTTCGCAAGCGACCCACCTCAAAGCCAAGGGTAAATAACCGAGGGGAGCGTCCTTTGAGCGCCGGGTAACCCGTGGCCTTATTGACCATTGGCAATTGCCTGTTGGACTATTGGACTCACCGAAGCCGACGTGATACCTCGCTCCGTGCAATATTTAGACTGCAACCATACGGCCAGTCTCTTCGGTCCCTTGCTGGCATTGCAGCCACGGCAACAAAGAACGATATTTTCTCTGGTGACAATCGTCGCATCGTTAACGATGTGTTCCCAGCTGGCCGCGGATTTATAAGACACCTTGGCCGGTGTAAATTCAATGCCGCAGTAAACACAAGTCTTGTCTCTTGCTCTGACTTCCGCTTCCAGCCAAGCGGGTATGTTCCAATTATTTGCCATTTCTCGATCCGATTCGTTGACTCCAAGCACGACATGCAACGCCCGGAACCGGCCATGTCTGACGGTGGTTTGTCAATTCTCGGCTAAGCTGTTCTCCAACCCGGACCAGGCACGAGCTGTTGCGGCTTCCAACAGTTTCGGCAAAAAATCCGGCCAAAAGCCCACAATTGCCTCCACCATGCTCGGCCAGCGGTATCGGAGCGATTGTCGTACTCATACTTGCTCCCCAGGTTGGCGTGTTAAACAGAAGTTGGGCATATGCGAAACCGCTTGCCCTGACTTCGCCTCAATTCTAGCGTCTATTCCACTAGGCTAGGGCTATCAGCCAAGCTCCAGCTGCGATTGTAGAGTGGTTCAGGAAAATCCAAGGCGATCACCCGCCTTATCATTGGCAAATTCCGTTTATCGGCAATACTAATTGCAAAGCGTGTTAGTTAGAGGTGAATATGTTTCAGAATATCGGTATCGGCACACGGCTAACCGGCGCATTTTTGGTAAGCACCCTGATTACCTTGGCCACCGGGCTGTTCGGCATTTACTTTGTAGACAAGGTAGGTAATACCGGGATTTACGTCGGCGAATCCGCCGCACCCTTGGTCGATGCGGTAATGGAATCCAAATTGCTCGCGACCGAGGCGCATTTGAAATTCGAAGAAATCATGGGTGGCGATGCGAATGAATCCATAACTGTCGTTAAGAGTAAAATGGATCAGGCCGAATGGTATCTAAACGTGATCGGCAAGGGCGGCGAAAATGCCGAAGGCAAATACTTCCCGGTGGATAATCCCGCGACGCTGGCCCAATTAAGTATTTCAAACGAAAAGCTCTGGACTTTACGTACGGCACTGGAAAACCGGTACGCGACCTTGGGCCAAAACCTGGGAGAGACCGAGTTTCATCAACTGGACGCCCAATTCGATGCGGCGTTCGATGATTTTATCGAGGAAATCGACAAGCTGGAAACGGCGATTCAAGGCGACGTTAAACTATCGTTGCAAAACCTCAAAGCCACCGACGCGGAAAGTAAATTGATATTGATTGCGCTGATAGGCGCTGCGTTAGTCCTAGGATTATTGCTGGGAAGAATAGCGACCATTTCAATTACCACGCCGTTGCGGCAATGTGTGGAGATCGCCGAGCGCATCCAAACCGGCGATTTAACCAAGACATCCGATACGACCGGAGGCGACGAAATTGCCCAACTGGTCAGAACGTTGGATAGCATGCGTTTGCGGTTGTTGGAGATCATAGGCGTCATCGTCAATAACACCAAGACCTTGAATTTATCCGCCGACTCGCTGGCGACCGCCGCGGTTCAAAGCGAGCGCGCCAGTATAGTCGAGGCGGAATCGTCGGAAATGATGACCAGCGCGGTTGAAGAGCTGTCGGTGTCCTTCGAGCAAATCGGCCAGCAAGCCAAACAGGTGCACAAGATCGCCGAAGAGTCCGGCAACCTATCGCTCGCCAGCGGCCGCATCATACATCAGACCTCCAGCGAAATGGGGAACGTCGCGGCGGCGGTCAAATCCACTGCCACGACCATACAGGAATTGGAAGACTTTTCCCGGCAAATTTACGGCATCGTCAACATCATTAGCGGTATAGCCGATCAGACCAACATGCTGGCCCTAAATGCCGCGATCGAGGCCGCTCGCGCCGGCGAACAAGGCCGCGGCTTTGCCGTGGTGGCCGAAGAGGTCCGGGAGTTGGCGAAACGCACGGCCAGTTCAACGCAGGAAATCACCGATATGGTCGGAAAAATCCAAGTCAACACGCAACGCGCGGCCAAGGAAATCGAAGCCGGCGTCAGTCGGGTCGGCGACGGCGTTGACTTGGCGAACCAGGCCGCCGACTCGATTTCGGAAATCCGCGATAGCAGCCAACAGGTGGCCGAAGCGATCGGCGACATGACTCGGATTCTAGCTGAGCAATCCGCCGCGACCCGAGAAATGGCTCACCGGATTAAACTGATCGCCGATAGCGCCGCCGAAAATAGCCGAACCGCCGGCGGCGCCGCGCGCTCGGCTCAGGAATTGGCGGCGTTGGCTCGCAACTTGGAAAGTATCGTGTCCGGCTTTACCGTGGTCTGATAGGGTCTGACACCAATTCTACGTTGTCGGATGACTGAATAAACCTCGTGATTCCGGCCTGGATCGCAGGCCCCGTTAGAGCGCGGAGCGAATCCGGACGCCATGGACGGATTTAAGCCTACCCATCATGGCACCGAATGCCCGTTTCCCGACAGACATGCCGATCTTGCACAAATCTGACAAAGTAGAATTGGAATCGAATTTTTGCCGTTCCTCGGGCTATGGAAAACATTCGCCCCAAGAAGTCTTCAACCACAACATATGCTGTCAAGCTCGGGGAGTTAAGCAACAAAAAAGCTAGTTGCTTTAACAGATGTTCCTTATACGTTTCGCTGTATGCTGAATCGGTTTGAAGCTAAACGCAAATTCCATCCCAAAGATTCTCGATGCTCACCCCGGTTTTCTGATTTCGAAACGCCCGTTGCGCCGGCAAGATACCAATTGCAGTATCCGGAAAAAATACGCCAGCAGCATTGCTACTCCGTCAAAGTGAAGCTGTCAGGATGGAAAACCGGAAACGAGCTGACGAAACCCGCTTTTTGCCCCGTCGGGGTATCCGGTCGGAAAGATCATAAACAAATCAACGACCAACATGCAAACTTGCCTGCATCCCGCGCTTCGTCATGAAACTCGGCTTCCAACGCTGGATCAATCCACCCGTCACCAACACTTTACAACTAGCTGCCAGTTTGATTGGCACTTTAACTAGGGCTGAAAGGGTGGCCTTATTGAAAAATTTTACATAAAGAAAATATTATTTTCTTAACCAATTAACCAAAAATGAGAAATCCCCGGCTCTGCCGGGGAGACAGCAGGAGTTTGACATTTAGAGGAGTCCATCAGGAAACTCGAGAGCGTGAGCCGCCAAGTAAACGCAAGAGGAGAACCTGATGGACGAGAACGAAAGCTTAAGCCACTCGAAATGGGGGTGCAAATATCACGTTGTGTTTATTCCCAAGTGCCGTCGCCGAACGCTGTATAGGGCGTTGCGCAAGCATTTGGGCGAGGTGTTTCGAAGGTTAGCGAGCCAGAAAGAAAGCCGAATATTGGAAGGGCATTTGATGCCGGATCATGTGCATATGTTGATATCGATTCCACCGAAATATGCGGTGTCGCAGGTGATTGGCTACGTCAAAGGGAAGAGTGCGATTCACTTGGCCCGTGTTTATGGTGAAAAGAAGCGTAACTTTGTCGGTCAACATTTCTGGGCGCGAGGGTATTTTGTTTCGACGGTGGGCCGGGACGAAAGGATGATACGGGAGTATATCCGTCATCAAGAACAGGAAGACCAACGAATCGAACAAATGAACCTTTGGCAATGAGTCGCCGCCTATTGGCGGCTAAAGTTAAAGGGCCGCGTTAGCGACCCTATTTACCGCTTTGAGCGGTTCACAACATAAAGCCCCCGGCTTTGCCGGTGGATATTTACTAGGATGGTGTGTACAAATAACTTCCAATAGATTTCAAGAAATACGCCTATTAATATCTGCTTCGGTATCTTCTCTATTTGCATCTCGTTCATAATCTTTAGCTAAGGCAAACAATAAGCTAGTCGCTACAAATTGATGACTTACCCGAAGTGCATTACCCCATTTGTGGTATTTCTCGGCAAGTACGCGTTCCTGACTGCCTCCTTCAGCACGCCAATGTGCACCTCTTGCGTTGTAAACCCCTACGCGCATACCCTCAATCATCGGAATCGATTGAATTTCTTCCAATACTTCTCGTACTTGTTCGCAAGGCCATACGTCATCCTTTCCTAAAGGTGCTTGCGATAATAACCTGCCAATCCAATCATCGGTAATATCCGCCCGCCCTAACTCTCTGCCCAACTGACGCACGGTGGCTATCCATTTTGCAAGATAATTTGTGTTCAATTCATCGAATTCATTCCGTCCTGGTATTCTTTCAATTGCCTCCAACAGCTTATAACACCGCTCCGCCATTGCTGTTACTTGATCTGCTGGAATCTGTAATTCTGCAGGGTCAGGTTTTTCGTCTTTGCGCTTATAGATAAAGGCAACGGCATGTGCAAAAAACTCAGGATGCTCTTGAATGTAACGTTCAAGGTTTGGGATACCATAACCGCTTCTTAGTCCGATTGGTTTTCCCAGGGCATCTATATAATAAAACTCTAAACTAGCTTTTTGCTCTATAGTTAATTCCGAACAATTGTTCAATAGTTTAAATGCTTCTTCAAGACGATATTCATCGAGCATATACTCCCCAGACTTGTCTTTACCGCCTTGAGTTATTTTTGTCAGTAATTTAAACAGCGTAATTGTCTCTAATTGCTCTGGATGATATTGAATATACCAAAATGCAGCGCGAGGGCGTTCGGCTTTTAAAAGTCGTTCAACGGCTTCGCGGGCTTCCATTTCATTGTTACTTATATTTTGTGGCGTCACTTCCGCCCAATATTGTGGAATTGATGTTTCACTTAGTTTATCAATCATTTTCCATGTGCTATGACAAAATGGAGCCAACAAAAAAAGTTGGATTGCTTCTTTTTCCCCATGATTTGTCATAAATGCACAAATCAGTGCTTCTCGAGTATGTTCGTCAGATATAGCGTGTAATGCACCTCTTATTAGGTTTTTAGCGCTAACACTATCATGCTTAGCATTAGTAATCTTCTGAAATGCAAGCTGTATTATCTCTAGCAGTGACTGTTCTGAAACAATTGCTTGAGTAACCAAAATATCACCAATCACTAAATCAGCTTTGCCGCGTGCTGCAAGCGTTAAAATTCCGTCTATTCCTCGCTCCGCTAAAATTTGTCGTAATGCATCGCTTCTCAATTTGTTAATGCGCATATTACGTTTAACTATATCGAGATCATCAATTTCTTCAATCTCGTCTGCCGACTCGGCAACCCAAGTTTCACGAAATAACCAAGCGTGCTTGTTCAGAATATCTCTGGGCTCAAGTGCTTGGTAGGCCGCTGAACCATTGGAAGTTAATCCTACTGTATGGCCCATTCTTTTAGCGCGCATAGCTGCGGTTCTGGACAACGTGGAAACTCGAATGTGTTCGCGCAGCGCAGCTTTTTCATCGTCTGTAGCTTTGGTTTTGGCCCATTTCACAATCAGCTCCCATGCACGATCTTGGTCTTGAGGACTTAAACCATAAAGACGCGTCACCAATTCGCGCAGCATTTCCAGCGAATAGTTTTGCCAAGTCAAAGCCATTTCAACTATATCTTTAACGAAAGCATTAATTTCATTTGTATTCGACAACGGCTCGCCAAAGCCATAACCATCATGTCTCCAGCGTGGTTTTTGAGTGTATTCTCCAGTTCCGTAAAATTGCCCGAATTGATCTAAACAAAGTTCCCATGCAATATCTTGAAATTCTTTTACTAGTTTTCTAATACAACCAAATCGTTGTTGATGATTAGCCGCAGTTTGCGGCATCCAAGATCGATAAATCGACTTCAGCGAATTAATTGGCTTGTTGCTCCAGTTGTCGTTTATTTGAATTTGGGCAAGTCTGGCAAGGATACGAGTTGTGCGTAACAATGTCTCAGGATTCCAAGCCAAGCTTTCAAGCGCCCAAAGTAATCCTGAGCGACTGGGAGTGTTTCCAAATATTCCCGACGCAACTGGGCGCATGAGTTCCAATGCAGCCGGTTTTCCTGATTTTAAATCACTCTCTAAAATGGATAAAAACGTATCCGGTGCAGCTTCTGCGTAGGTAGAAAGATCGTAATTATTAGCTTCAAGAGTGCGTGCTGTGAGTGGTGTAGACATTAAGTCACGCACCACTTTTGCCGCTTCCATTTCGGCATCAAAGCCAAGCCGCTTATTAAATAAAGATGCATTAACAGACAGTAAAACCAAAGTTTCTGAGATACTTTTTCTTAATATACTAGAAAATACTCGAGTTTTACCATATATATTGGCGATCCATCTTTTGCTTTCTTCCAAATCTAATGACGGATCGTCTTCGCCAAGCACTAGTCGTGCGACTTCAAAATACCTTGATAAATCTGCGCTAGTTACTACGCCTTTAATTGCATAAATAAGATCAATTTTTGAAATGACGCCTCGGATTGAATCTATTGACCAAACGGGTGCGTCATCTAGTTGAGTAAGAATTTGAAATTCTTGTTCTAACTCATCATAAGGCCGATCACCCGCGAGTTTTGAGAGTATGCGTTTATCGTTTTCATTCCGGCTATCCCACGTGCCAACCAACATAAACGGGATTAACTGCTTTGCAGTCTCTGGTTTTTCAGCCCACTCGGGAGTTCTAACGGCTGTATTTTCTGATAAACGGCGTCGCAAAACTGTCAGTGACCTACCAGACTCAATGGCATACCGCGCGACATTGTCTTTGTCCATTCCCATTTCTTCGAGCGCTTTGCTGAAGACTAGAGAGTTCACAGGTTCCAGAACAATATCGGGTTCTGAGATCAAGTTGCGTGGAAAAATAGCGAATGTATGTAGTGTTTTTGAATAGGCGGCAAACTCGCGAATCACTTCTTGCTTATAGGCCACAGCAATAAACGATTCGGCTCCCATTGCCAGTTTTGGGAAACAGCCCGCCTTATCAAATACCAAAACACGATCACGATAGGAAGCAAGTGCTTCGTCGCCATGCTCACTTAGCAACTGCGATAGATATGCCAATGCTTCGTCAATTGAATCTGCGGCAATCTGAATCGGCCTCTCAGCTGGTTTCGACAGCAATGACTTTGTCTTACGCTTGGTTGCTTCTATTGCAGGGCCAAAGAGTGTGGGGCTAATTGGTGGTTCGCAGACATTTGACCAGTCATACCAGCACTGATCGAGTGAGCGAACTGGTATGTTTTTTTCGTTTCATTAGCAAACCAGGCTTGTCCAGGTAAGGATTGATCCAACCATTGTTCAAGATCGCTTGCGTCATAAACACGAACTTCCTTCCATAAATTAAGCGCGGTTTTTTCTTTAATCCAAGCGTCCTTTGCAGGCCAGCGACGAGGAGTAACAAACACAAATGTTATTTCAGTGCGTTCATCATTGTCGTTGTAAGCGTCCACGCTTTTGTCGAAATCTTTGTTTGCTTTTTTCGGATCATTGTTTGTGCCGAATTCCCAACCTGATTTTCCAAAGGGAATCCAGGGCGAGCCTGCACTAGCCTCAATATATCCATCCCATCCAGGTCTCTCAGAATCATCGTTTCCAGGAAAGTCAACTTTGACCAGTTGATGTCCTGTTGAATTTACTAATGTCCGTAAAAAAACGGCTAATCGACTCCGAGGAAGTATGCCAGCAGCCCCCAGTCAACTATTTCGTTAGCTTTGATTGCCAAAAATGGCGGTATATGTTTTTTGGTATTGACTGGGATTGCTGCTTGCGTTGCTTGCACCGAATCGTACGCAGCTTGCATATCCATGAGCGCAGTCAATGGGAAATTAAACGCTTTTGACAACCGAGCAGCCATATCCGGAGACAATGCCGCCTTCCCGTTTAGGAGGTTTGATAAGGCTGGACGCCCGACCCCAATTATCTGGGCTGCTTTGGTAACCGACATTTTGGGTGGAATGACTTCCGATTTGATGCGAATGCCGGGGTGCTGCATACGAGTGGATTTCGACATGAATAACTCTGCCTGGCTAGACGTTTAGTTTGGAAGTATACATGCTAGCAACTTGTATTGTGTCGCGCAACACAATACAATTATTTTTACATCCAGATGTCACTTTAATCCATAGATCAATCTAAGGGACGCCGCGCGTGCTGCGAAATAAGCGCTGAAAGGGTGCTGTCTCTCAAGATCTCCAAATAATCCGCCCATTGCTGCATCATCTTGTGCAGTTCCGGCAAATGAACCATCCGGTTGTAGGCGCAGCCGCTTGAATCGCGGACCGTGTGGCGAGTTGGTGTTCGATAAAATCCGGCCGCACGCCCACCACTTCATCGAGCATGGTTCCGGCCATCGCCCAATCATCCAACCAAACGACTATCACTGACCGTAGCATATGAATAAGCTTGGTGCGGAAACGGGATAACCGTCGTCCTACTGATTGCGTAATGAGCCCAAAAAGTCCGCCCAGGCTCGCATCATTCCCGGCGTTCTCCCAAATATTACGCCCGGTTATATATAGGTGACTTTGACTTGATCACGCGGAGAATGAGCCTATTCGCGCGATCGCATTCGGAGCCACCTAGTTCGTTAAATAACGTCGATACTGTGATCCTAAATCCGTGGGCAGCCATTACGTCAGAATCGTAATTGAGCGATTTTAGCGCGACACGAATGGTGCTAGTGGTTGGCTGGACGCCAACTAATGGAGGGTGATGTCGGCAAAGCTGTCGAGAATGGGTAGTCCTTGTTTGCGTGGCCGCCGTTTTACTTTGCCATTTGCATGACGGCGTTCGCCTCGTCTCATAAACCTGTCGGCTTGATGCCGCCGGCAATTATGCGTTCCAGCCTCTTCGAACTTGCGTCTGGCAGCTTCCAGAGTGACGCCACGCAGATATCCAGAGACACGCGGTTCCGCTTGCCATCGAACGAAAATACAAAATGCCGCCGCTTGGCACCCCTGGTTTTAACCAAAAGAAACAGGCTACCGCCATCATTGATGAAATAGTCCTTTTCCTTCGGCGTGGCCATCCTGTAGACCGCGTCTTTATTGAGTTTCTCAGCCACTACCTGCCATTCTGATCCGCCATTTTCAGAATGCACACTTGATGACACATTTTTGAGTGTATGTCGCTGTATTTCGTTGAACAATAAAAAACCCGCTAAGCTAGGCGGCTTGCGGGTTTCTGTACTTCTTTGGGCTTCTTCAAACCCTAATTTGGTACGACGGCCGGACCCGAATAAGTCGTAAATATATGATTTATTTTGTATTTTTTTTAAACAACCTCCGTAAGGACACACTCAAGGACACAATCCGAAATCTTATACGGTAGTTTTAGACCAAAAGAGGTCAAATCCAGACCATTTGCTGATAGCGAAATTTGCCCTGATTTATCGCCTTCCCGATCCAGAAACCTTGATCTCTCGAATTCCTGAAATCTGCCAATTTGCGCCATTGAAATGCTTGCCATTTCCAGACGCCACGCGGCTTACAGCCTTTTGGTGGCGAATCGACGCAAATCCACGAAAAAAACATTTCGGCACTTAAAGCCATAAATATCAATGATATAAGAAAAATTGCCGGGTTTTTTGGCGTGCCGTTTGGCCTGTTGAAATGGCGCAAACCGTAAATGATCGGCACTTTGTGAATTTTGCAAATCGGGTAAAGCTGGTCCGCTTTGGTGCCTGAATGCCGCGATTTTCCTAACTTTCCGGCAATTTATCCCGGTTTAAGCCCTTCAAAACGAAATTCGCGTGCAATTTTTTGTGCAAAAACCGCGCAGGTGAGGAGGAGTGAATTTTGGGTAGTGCGGCGGCTTTGCGAAGACTATACCGGTACCGAGCAAGCCGCCATCAGATCCAGGTCGCGAACTCAGGACGTCGAGACGTTACGCCACTTGGGAAAGCCCTCGAGCTGGGTGGTTGGTGGATGAACTGGACATAGGGTTGAGCAACACCGCATCCTTCAGATGATCCGGCGCCAAGTGGGCGTAGCGCATCGTCATGCTGATGTCGGCATGGCCAAGGATTTTTTGCAGGCTCAAGACGTTGCCGCCGTTCATCACGAAATGGCTGGCAAATGAATGCCGCAATATATGGGTGGCCTGTCCGCGTGGGAATGCCAGCTCGCTACGCTTGGCCGCTCGCCGGAAGGCGCCGATGCAATTGCGGAACAAGCGATCATCCGGATGCTTATAGCCGGCGTACTGATCGAGCGCATGAAAGAACGCCGGCTCCAGAGGCACGGTTCGAGTCTTCTTGGATTTGGTGAACTCGAAGGTAATCCGTCCGTTGTGCAACTGCTTGCGTTTCAACTTCTCGGCCTCGCTCCAGCGGGCGCCGGTCCGCAAACAGATTTGAGTGACCCACCAGGTATCGAGATTCTTCGAATTCTGCTGAATGGTTTCCAGCAAAATATCGATCTGGTCCCGGCTGAAGTAACTCAGCTGGCGTTCCTGGATCTTCAAAAAATCGACCTCGCAAACCGGCGACTGGTACTTAATCACCTTCAGCTTGCGCAAGCGGTTGAACACCGCCGCCAAGTAGCCGTGCCGGTTATTCATGGTCTTGGCGCAAACCGATCGGTCGTTGTACATCAGGTTATAGCGGTACAACACAAACTGTTCCGCAGTCAATTGGCTGGCGATCGGATTTTGCAGATCGGCGGCCATTTGCAATAAAGCCCGATGCCGGCGTTCGCCGTCCGCCAAGTTAATGCCGTGGTACACGTGCCAAGCGTTGATCAACTCCACCAAGGTGCGGTCGTCCATCGCCTGATCGTGGCTCTCGCGATGTTCGGCCAGATAATTGCGCTCGAACAGCTCCGCGTCCGCTCGGCAGGCAAATCCGCCCCGCCGACTACGCGGCATGCCTTTCCGGTCGATCTGCACGCGCCAGGTGCCGTCGCTATCTGCTTTAACTGTCATCTGCGTCCTGTTCGAATGAAAGGTGGGCTTATGCTCACCTGAATTGAAAGCGCAGGCCGGCAAATGCCGACCTGCCACCGTTATCAAGCCGCTTGGCCGATCATCGCCTCGATCGCGCTTTTCGCGCGCGACGGCTCGACCATCACCAGCCAGGCTTCGGTCTTGTCGGCAAACACGGCTTTGCACAGTTCTTCGCCGATGATCCGATAAGCCAACTGGGCTTGCTCGGTTTTTTCCTGGCTCGAGAACGGGTGCTGGTTGAAGTGGTGCGCGGCCACCGCCAGGGCAAACGCTTGCAAATGTTGAGAGCCGGCCTCCACACAAGCCCCCAACATCCGCTGTTTTATCTCGCCGGCGGTCGCGGTCAATTGCCGCCCCAACTGGTCGGCGACATAGCGCGAATGGTCGACCAGCCTTTGCAAGGCGTCGCTTTGCATGTCAATCACTTCAGCGAGCGATTCGCGGTCTAGCGATTGTTCGGCAATTGAGCGCTTCAGCGCGATATAGTCGTCGCTGGTCATGTCGCCGTTGGCCATGGCAAAGCCAGCTTCAGCCAAGCGCTGGTTTAAGCCGGCCAGTTCCGCATCCAACGCTTGTTTACGCTGTGTGAGTGTTGCGATCTCGCGGCGCTTGTGGGCTTCGTCCTCCCGGGCGGTCTGTAAATCGGATTTCAAGGCCAAATAGCTTTGTTCGGCCATCGATAATTCAGTCATGTCGGTACTCCAAATCGGTGAGTAAAGCGCCGCGCGATCCAGGCCGCGCGGCGCGGTCAGGTTTATTCCAAGTGGCCGCCGCCAACCAGCATTTCCAGCGCCGCTTCAGACAAATCCGCTGTCTTTTTAAACAGCTCGATCTGTTTGACCTCCGGATTGATGTCGGCAAACGACGCAAGCTCGCCTTGCACCGCATCCAGTTCCTTGCGGATCGCAGCGGTTTCATCGTGAGACATGGCTTTGGTGAACTTGATTTTTCCAATGGCGCCGCTCAGTTTCGTGGCTGTCTCTCTGAGATATTGTTTTTGCATGTCGTTCAAGGTATTCATGATGGTTTCCTATCGTCTGTTGAATAAAACCGGTTTTCAACTGGCCGGCCCAGCCTCCTCAAGCCCCAGCCTGCATACTTCAAAACGACAAGTAGCCATTCATCGAATCCGGCACGCTGTCTATCGAAGCATCGACCGGTTTTGCGCCCAACGCGGTACGCATCGTGCTGTCCAGCGACCAGATCAACATGCCCTGGTGACGGCGTCCGTCGCCGATGGTTCTGGCCTCATAACCCAGCGGATCGGGGTTCTTGGTGTAATAGCCCTCCAGGTTCAGTTCGTTGACGATGGACTCCAGGTTAGTGACGACAAACGCCCGAAGGGTGTTGGTAATCTTGGGCCTGGGATACACCACCAACCGGGCGCGATCGAGTTCGGCTCCCAAGCCTTGCGCGCGCAGCTGGGTCAGCGGGGAATTGACGGGTAATGCGGTTAAAGCCATGTTCGTTCTCCAAATCGGTTATAGATGCCGACCGCGCATCATGGCGGCCGGCGGTTTCTCCTCAAGCCCAAACTGTCGTATCGCAAAATTTAAACGGGGATATCCTCTACCCAATAATCGGACGATAGAATCATGCAGCCGCAATCGCGCACTTCTCCGAACAAAATCGGATGCGCGTGGCCGGCAGCGGTCAAATTAACGACGCCGTCGGCGATAAACGATGGCTTGGCTTCCGGACGCTCTTGTTGAGATGCGGTGACGTTCTGTTTTTTAGCGGTGATCACATTGGCAACGGCCGAAAACGCCATAGACAACGCGGTGTTAACCAAGGTCGCGATCAGCGTGAAGTTAGCGACCGTAACTCCGGTAATCGCGACGAAAGCCGCCGCTATGACCGGAACCGGCAGCTCGCCGCCGACGGTCGGCAAGATCCACAGTTCTTCATGCGCCCACGGATGGTATGCGGTCTCCGTCGTAACCGCCCTGGACATCTGGTTATCGTCCAAATCGATCAACAGAGCGACATACCGTCCGGCATCGCATTCGGCCAGAAAACCGTCTCTCTGCACATCAATAGCGCGCAGTGCTTCGGAAACGGTTTTAACGTCTAATCGCCATTCCGCCTTATGCCTTTGAATATCACCAAATAGTCGAATTGTTTTCATAGTTACTCCGCGTATTAAGGTTTACTAAACCGAAGGTGCCGGCACGCCGGCGAACAATTGGCCGTTGACGTGGCGCGGTATCACCTCGCGCATATCCACTTCGAAGCCAAAATTCTCAACGCCGACCTTGATCGGCAGATCCCATAGAAATTCGTAGTCGCCGGCCCTGGCTGCCTGCTCGGCAATCAAGCCGTCGACAATAGCCGGTAAATGTTCAGTCACGTATTGGCACAGCGCCTTAGTCATCCGTCGGCGCGGATACACGCGCAAGCGGCCTTTAAATATGTCGGCATCCAAGCCTTGCCGGCGGAGTTCCGCCAAGGGGTGTAACTCAGTCATGTCTAAATCCTCGTCAGTGGTTGGTTGTCTCCTCAAGCCCTGGCCAGTCCAACGGGATTAACGGTCGATCAGTTTGCCGTCTTCACGGCGCCGCCCTCGCTCGCCAAAAAGACGGATTGGCGCGACATATCGCCACGAAAATAAAAAACAAAAAAAACGCGATTTTTGCCATACCAACTGTACCACCCCCACTCAAGCCCACGAATGGCGCGGCTTTCAGGTGGGGTACAGTTAAAAAAATAGGTGGTACAGCAATTGAACCACTAATCCCGTTTCCCGCTTTTATCGTCGATTTCGGTATAGTTGGTTTAGTTATGGTACAGATAGATAAATAATTGCTATACCACTTAACCAATTGAAAATAAGATGATTTTCCTTGGTGGTACAGTTGGTACAGCAAAAAAGCGATTAGGCGAAAGTTCATGGCTCCAGCTCCTCGACCGGAACATCCAGCAATAAAGCAAATCGCTGTACCAAAACCTCCCGCTCCGGCAACTCGTAGAATTTGCCGACACCACGATCCGAGCGCCCTTTAACTTCAATGCCCAGCTTCGCCATCGTACGGCCGGTCAAATTGGCCGATGCCGCCTTGGAGACTTTGTCACCCTCCTCGGCGCTCCAATTCACAAAGTCATCCACCAGCTCGGCGGCCAAAATCCGCGCCCGGCCGCCAAACGGTTCATCCTTGGCGATCTGATGGTAGAAAAACTGGTTCACGCCGCTCAGGTTGCCCAGCTTCTCGGCAATCAATCCTGGCGTTTGCGGGCAGCGGTACGGGTCGAAGTCGGCAATGTTCACAATCAACAGATAGTTCAGCAGTTTGGCCGGCCCGTCGTGGTCTATCCAATGCCACAACCGGCGGAAATAACCGGGGTCTTGGGCAAAGCCGTCGGACGGCTCCAATACCAGATAGCGGCGTTCGCGGATGCCGGCACTCAATACCCTGGCGTGATTGCTGGCGAAGATCAGCCGGCAATAGTTCGGCAGCGGCTCGATCTCCAGGCCTTTGCGTTCCATGTTGACCGTGGTTTCCGAAATGATGCCTTTCAAGCGGTCGGCGACGTGCTTGTCGGTCAAGTCCACTTCGTCGGCGAAGATCAACAGCCGATTGGCTACCAAGCCGTTGAAGCGACCGGCAATGGCATAAGCGCCGTTGGTCTTGTTGCCGTGCGAACCCAAGATGCGCAGCAAGGGTTCGGCCATCGTGCCTTTGCCGGTGCCTTCCACCGACTTCAACACGATCGCCACGCTGGGCTTGACGTCCGGCTTTTGGAACAGGTGCGCCATCCAACCCACCAGATAGCGAAACGACGGCTCGTGGCCGGCGCAAATCACGTAGCGCAAATGGTCCAAGTAGGGTTTCACATCGCCGGCCATCGGCTCCGCCTGCAAACCCCGATAAAAGTTCAGCGTGTCGGCCGGGCATTTTTTAGGGTCTGGAAAAAACCCGGTACCGCCAGGCTTAAAGTTCTTTCCCGGCCATTCCAACCAAGCCTGACCCTGATTTTTAGGCCGACCTCGGCCTGCCGAATCGCGCCGGCCGATCAGCCTCGAGTGCAAAAACCGTTTTTGAATTCGCCCGGCGCCTCGAAGGTCAGAACACTACCCTGCACTTGGCACGGCCGCTGGCCGACGATGGCATGTTTTCCGCCGACCGTGGCGTGGCAATACGTGGCATTCATTGCCTTTAGCGTGGCTATTTCGTCCTGTTCCAAGAACGTGTGGTCCGGCAGCGTATCGATCAGATCCGGATCGTTAACGAGGGGATCGACGGCGGCCGCCAAATTCGGCGCGGTTTGGGTCGGCAACGCGGCCGATGGGGACGCCTGCACCCCCGTTATCGGGGGTGCAGATGGCTCGACAGCCGGCATTTCGCTCTGTTCTGGCGGGTTAGCGGCTAAGTCATGGCTTGGCGCGGCGGCGTCCATCAGAGAGAGCCTCCCGCCGCGATCACGTCGTTCCAGTCGGCGCCGGTTTGCTCGGGGATCAAATACTTTCCGCGTACCGCTAAGGCTGCCTTTTTCGCGGCAGTCTGGCCGACGCCGCTTTCGTCGTTGTCGCCGGCGACAATAATTTCCGCGTTCGGATGCCAGCGCCTGGCGGCGATTGCCACCGGTTCCAGGTTGCCGGCATCGCCCGCGACCATCACCAATGCGCCCAAGGCTTCATGCAAACTGGCGCCGGTGGCCCAGCCTTCGCAAATCAGTACGCGCTCGGCGCCGGCCGGTTCGCCGATCAGCGAGAAACAACCTTTTTTCCGCCCGCCGGCCATAAACCGCTTGTTGCCGTCGACGTCGATAAATTGCAGATTTACGAGCTGGCGGGTATCGTCGAAAAACGGCACGACCAAAGCGCCGCGGCTGGTGCGCAGTCCGTAAGCTTTGACCGACTTCCGCCGCAAGTAGGGATGTTTGGCCTCGTCGAACACCGGTTTGGCGTTTTGCCAGATCCAGCGAGCTTTCTCGGCGGTCTCGTTTTGGCGTTCCTTCCTCTCAACTTGGCGCCGCTTGCGTTCTTCCTCGATCTGGCGGCGCATGGCCAGCGACAACGGCTTGTCGCCGGCGCCATCCAAACGCCAAGTGACTTTCAATCCCTGTGGAAAGTGTTCGAAATAACCGGCCGGGTGTTGATTGGCGTGCAGAATATACGCGCCGTTCTGGGTGCCGGACTTGTCGCCGTCGACGTACACCCGGTGCAACACGCTGTCGGCGACGATCGGTTCTTTGACGACCATTCCGGCCGCAGCCATGTCGGCGCGGAACTGGTCGATGATGTTGTGATAATCGGTCATAGTGCATCCTTGCCGGCCTTGCAAAGCAATTCCCACGGGTTAAAATGCCCGTGCTTGAGGAAACTTTGCAAGAAACCGGCGTATCTTGGCGGGTCGCCGGTTTTTTTATGCGTGTTGGTTTTGCCGTTCTCGATGAAACCCGTCCACAACGGCCTTAATGTCTTGCGCCTCGTGTTTGATTGATTGCAGCGCAAAAAACACCGTTTCGTCACTCGGCCGGTTTTCGTCATCGTCGATCGCGAAGTGGTCTGACAGCATGGTGGCAATCGCCAAAAGCTTGTCGGCGGCCATGTTCACGGTATCCAGCAAACCCAGCGTGCCAGTTTCAAGACCAACAGGCGAAAGCCGATGGCTGAAGTCCGGCGTGGTCGAAGGCGCGGGCGTGTCGCCGTCCGCGTCATCTTTGGCGGATTCGGTGACCAACCAATCGACGGCGCCGAGCAGGTTCGCCGAATGCTTGCACAGATCCAAAAGCCACTGGCGATTGAACCGGGCGTAACACGCCGGCGGTTTGCCCAAGGTGTCCATGTGCTTGGCCAATTCACCAAAGCAACGTTTGATTTCATTGAACGACGGCGCGGTGCATGTGGGGCGATAATCAATCGCCGGCAATTCGATGCCGGAAGTGTTTTCCCATACCTCGCCAGCAACTTCGTCGAATCGATTGGCGGCCGAGAATAGGTTATCCGCCAGAACATGCCTGGCTGAAAACTTACGGTTTAGCTCCGGCCAAGCGGCTTGAAGCCGATCGACAACAATTTTGATATTGTTTGTTTTATTCATCGCGACCTCCATTTCTAATAACTTTTTTGACTTACCCGGCTTTTTCTTATCAGGCGCTAATCTCGACACAATTAAATCAACCGTCTGAGGTTTCCGGCTCGTAAATTCGGTGGCACGTAAACCGGCTTCCTCCTTAGCCTCAAACTCTCGAATTTCACGGTCGACAAAATCTATAAGACGCCAAATTATTTGCAAAAACATCACGATTCTTATCGTCTCAACATACCCATCATTTTGGTGAAAATCCGCTTCGATACTAGCCAAGTTAAAAATCGAACCATCCATCGCGCTTTCCAAGCGCTTCATATTGGGCTTGAGATTGAAACTTTCGCCAAAATCACCCGGCGAACGCACAAACACGGTGCCAAGTTTGGTGGTCAAAACATCACGTATCGAGGTATTGGCATAATCGACAATCGCCTTTTTAACGCCTCTTAGTGATGCGATGACATCCTCGATGTTGCTGGTTTCGCATAGGTTTTGCTTGATAGACAAAAACTGATCAATCGGGCCAGCAAAATATTTGCTGCGTAATGCTCTGACCTCGGCAGTCGATAGCTGAATTTTGCGAGGTTCTCCCCATCCGGATTTTCTTGGCTTTAGGCCGGAAGGCAACTTAACGCGAGCCGCCAACGTAATCGACCTGGCGGAAATGGTTTGACTGGCGTGTTGTTCTCTCATGACTCAACTCCTTGCAATTGCGCCCAGCGCTCAAACATCTCGCTGCCATTTTCAAGGTAGTGATGGATTTCCTGCGCGGTCACTCTGGCGTCGAGTGTTAGAACGGCTACGGCATCGTTGAATAAGGGTTTATCGAGACCGCGCAGCCTGGTCAGATTAAACGGAAAACGGTAACCGTTATAAAAACTCAACAGGAACAGGCGGACAGTTTCGGCTTGGCCGGTATCGCGCTCGGCAACTCCGGCCAGGCGCTCAAGTGCCGGAAGTCCGGCCTTAGTGGCGGCTTGGCGTTCGGTTTCCAGATCGGCCATTTGCCGGAAGAAATCGTTTACGGCTTCGGGTTGTTGGGTGGATTCTGGGCGCAATTGGCCCGTGGCTTGGGTGGTCATAACGGTGACTCCATATCTAGCAGGAAACAACCGCCGCCAAAAGGTTCCAAACTTTGGGCGACGGGATTGAGTGGGTTGGAACTACCGCGATATGGTGCGGCCAGCCGCAAGGGCTGCCCAAACAATCCCGCCATAACAGAATAGGCACGGAATAAGGCCGTGCTAAACGGGGGACATAAAAAAGCCGCATGAAGGCGCGGCGATTTTTCGCCATATCTAAACGGGGTTCCAATCCCGACTTTCGTTTTTTCGAAAGCGGGTTCAGAATAGCGCTGCTGGTTTTTCGAGTCAAGAAGATCATGCAAACAACCCGCCTTGCCGCTTGGCGTCGGACAATTTCTGGTCGATGCGTTTATCGACCAGGATTTCCAGCTCGCGGCCGTTGCCGGTTTGGCGCTCCGACACTTGCACGCCGGCATCGGTATTGTTGTTGACGATGACTGTTAGCGGGCTGCCGCCGCTGCCGCTCATCGTCACCGGTATTGATCTGCCATCCGGCAGCGGTACGAAGGCCTCATCCATATCGCCTTCGCCGAACATCGCCAATTGCGGCGATCTGGCCACGCCGCCCCCGACATATTTGCGTAGGGGTACTGGCCCGGAACCGGTCATAACGCCGCCGTCGGCGAAACCAAACAAACTGCCGACCGCCGAAAATCCGGCTTGGATCAAGCCGTCGCCGCTAGCTTTATCGGTGCCGAAGTTCTTGCCGAGCAATAAATCGCCAAGGCCGGACGCTGCCCAGTTGGACGCCATCGTGGCAACGGTGTCGGCAAAACTCGCTTCCAAATCATCAAAGCCATTGCCGGTATTTCGGATGAATAACGCAAAAGACGACTCGATGTTATGCGCGGCCTGCACGCCGAACTGGCTGAGTTGGTCGGTACCGGACAGCGCCGGATCGATAAAGCCGTCGTTGTAAGCCTTGCCCAACTTGTCGTATTCCGCCTTAGCCCGGCCGGCGTCTATCAGGCCCAGGGCCTTGGCCTGGTCCACGTCGGCGATGCCTTGGGTCAGCGTGCTGTAACCGGGGTTGAAGCGGTCGAACAAGCGGGCGTATTGATCGGACTGCGCGGCGCGCTGCTTGCCGGCCAGCGCCAGGCCTTGTTCGATGATGCCATCGTATTCTTTGTAAGCCTCGATGTTGGCCATCACCGCGTCTTTTTCGGCGGCCAGATTCAGCAAAATCAGTTTGCGGGCGTCGTCAAGTTTGGACAGCGCACCGTATTGCACCTCGAACTCCATTTGCGCGGCGGCGCTGGTGTCGCCGTGCAGGGCGATCTGCTGGCGCAAGGTTTGCGCGGCGGATTGGTAGGCGTTGTCCAAGGCTTTGACGGCGGATTCCGCTGAACTGGCTGCCGTCTCTTCATCGTGAAAGTTGTCGATAAACCTCTGAGCCAACGCCGCGTCGAATGCCACGACAGCCGAACTGGGCTCGGGCTTCGGTTGCAGCGCCTCGCGCATTTTTTGCAGCTTGTCCAGTTCGGCTTCCATCTCGCCGAGGTTGCTGGCCACGAACCCACGTCCACCGCGCACGCCGGCGGCTTTCAAGTCGATAATGCTTTGGGTGATTTCGCCGATCTGTAGATTTAGCCGACCCAGCTTCGCGGCGGCGCTATCCCCGTTCGCATAGTCTGTGAGGAAGTCCAATGGATGGAAGCCACTGGATTTTTCTATCGCGAAATCCAGTGCATCACCGAACTCATTCAACGAATTTACCACGGGCCCCGATAAAACCAGTGCCGCATACTGCGATCGGCTGCCAAGTTCCGTGAGCCTATCGTTAAGCCGGCCGGCATTTTGCGCTTGTTCGGCGGTAATCGGGTTATGCTGTCGTCCCTTGTCGATCAATGCTTGCACACCGTTAGCGCCCATCATCAGCAACGGTGCCATTTCAGCGTAGGATTTGCCTAGCGCCGCCGCGCCGAGGGCGGCGCGTTGTTGCGGGTCCTCGATTTTGCTGAAAACGTCGGAAAACTGCTTAAACGCCTCGACCGGGTCTTTTGCCGTCACGCCCAGCTTAGCGAAGTCGTCGGCGTTCTTGGCGATGTTGATCGACAGCTTGTTAGAAGACGCAACAAACGCTTCCAGCGTGGTATCGCCGATCTTGACCGCGTATTCCAACCCAGCCAATTTCTCGACCGCGATGCCCGAACGATCGGCCATGTCATTCAGCGCGTCGGCAGCGTTGATGCCTTCCTTGACGAACGAGGCCAGGCCGGCGACGGAAATCCCCACGCCCAGCCCGCTCAGCACGTTGTTGATTCTGGACCCGGTCGATTCCAAGCCGCGCAAGGCTTTATCGACCCGTCCGGCGCTTTGTTCGGCCTGGGCGGAATCGCCAGCGATTTTGAGTTTCAGGTTTAGGTCGGTCATGCCGTCACCTCACCGCTGATTTCGTCGATCAGTTTGTCGATGTCGCTTTTGCGCCAGAGTGAACAGCGGCCGGCCTTTACGGGTTTTGGATACTTGCCTTCAGCAACGCGCTTTAGAAATGTACGTTTGCCAATGGGAATGATGGGCGCTACTGGCGGGGACTTTTTTGGATTACCACAGATATGGTCTATGCGGTAAAAAGCCTGGTTCTGAGAATTTAAAAGCGGTTCTGTTTCTGCCATGTGATGCCCTCAATTGCTGAATAGTGCATATAAATGCTATGCACTGAGGGACGCACCGGCTAGAAGCAAAATTCATCTAAAGGTTACATCTTGACAAGTCGAAAATCTTGTGTTTTCAACAATTATCAGTAATTCGCCTTTCGACTATTTTTTCTTTTAAAAGTTGAGATTTAAGCGTTTCATGCCATTTTTCTTTTTTCATTTCTTCAAATTTTTTCTTAGTTCCGCTTTTACCTTTTATTTTTCCAGACCTGTCAAAATGCGAATAAGGAAATAATAAGTCTCCAATATCTTGAACTGTTAACTCATTTTCTTCAAATTGTGAAACAATAATTAAGTCGGCATATGGAATAACTTGATATTCAATCCATTTCTTGAAATCTACGCTATCAAATACTTTTTCAACTTTCTTTGCCTTCTGGTTCTTTGACTGAATGACTGACGAACCAGCTCGAGAACGATAGTATTTTAGCCAATGACTAAAGTCCTTCTTTATCTGATCGTCAGTTGCCATAAGGTTTATCTTTACATATGCCTCACCGACTGGCTGATCTGGATAATAGGCCTCATGGATGTTGATTTCATAAGGATTCAGCGTAAGGTTCATCTTGTCGTGTGTACGGCCCATCTTGGACTTTAGCTGACACAGATAGCTAAGTTGTGAGATATGTTCTTCGTTTGGGTTTGGGTGATGTAATTCCCTGGTTAAATGCCATAAATTGTAAGTCGAAATACTGTTTACTGAAGCGGTTGAATACGGTTTTTGAAAGGCCCGGCTTTTCGCAAGCTCCTCTTGTAAATATGCCTGATAATTTGAACTATCAATTATCGGATTACCAGATTTGACCTGTTTAACAAAGTCTTTAGTGAAAAAGTCATAATGTGGATTGCTCGCCATTATTCTGGTTTCTATGACTTCAATCCAACCACCGATTTGCATGGTTTTAAGGGCGTCGTAATTATTTAGATCAAACCAGCTTGTATCTAGTTTATTGGGTTTCATTTGCCCACTCCGCTAAAAGTGAAAGCCGCTAAGAAAGGATGACCGGAAACAGGCTAGCGACACCCGCTTTTCGCCCCGTCGGGCTATCCGGTTGATTGGATGATAATCAAATTTTCGACAACCGCAAAACTATTGCGCCGGCGCGGCATAATGTCGGCATCGTTCCAGGAATCCAGGCCGCCATGACTGTTTATTGCCCAAACTGCCAATCAAAAGCCCGCATCACGTCCCGCAATAATCTGAACGACGAAAAAACCGTCGCCGATTTGTATTGCCAGTGCCTCAATGTCAAGGAATGTGGCGCGACGTTCGTCGCCACATTAGGCTTTAAGCACTACCTCAACCCGCCGGCTCAGTCCACGCTGCAATTGGCGGCCAACTTGTTGAATACTCTCACCAAGGCCGAACGCGCTGCGCTGTTGCAAGGCATGCCGCCCGGCTGATCGCCAATCTGGCTTTAAGCCTGGCGCGGGAACTGAATCACCTGCGCGCCGTTTTTTAGGGCGTCCAGGTAATCGGCCCAGGCCTGCATCATCCGCCGACGTTCGTCCAGATATTGCGCGCGGTTGTAGGCGGCACGGACTTGATCGCGCGGTGAGTGTGCCAACTGTCGCTCGATCGCATCCGGACTCCAGCCTTGCTCGTTCAGCAATGTCGACGCCGTAGTTCTGAATCCGTGAGCGGTCATCACCTCTGAATCGTAGCCGAGAGACTTGAGCGCGGTTCGAATAGTGTTATCTGACATTGGCCGGCCGTCGCCGCGACTAGACGGAAACACGTATTTTCCGCTTCCCGTTAAGGGTCTGATTCCTTCCAAGAGATTAATGGCCTGCCTGGATAGCGGCACGATATGGTCAAAGTCGGTTTTGGAGATGTACGGGCGCCATTCGCGTGATTCGAGGTCTACGTCTTCCCAAAGCATTTGCCTGATTTCCCCTGGGCGCTGGAACAGCAACGGCGACAATCTGAAGGCCGACTGCACAACGAATGTGCCTTGGTAGTTATAAATGTCTCTAAGCAATTGCCCCACCGATTTTGGCTCTATTATCGCCGCTCGATGCTTAACTTTTTGCGCCGGTATCTGCTTGGCAACCGGTTGCGATGGGTCGTAGTCGGTAAATCCGTGAACGATTCCATAAGCGAATATCGAGCCAATTTCCGCGTGTAACCGGTGGGCTGTTTCAAGTTGGTGTTTGTCTATTAGCGGCTTTAAAACCGCCAGAATATCGCCGGATTTGACTTCCTTTAGCGGAATGTCGCCCAAGATTGGAAACGCCAAGCGTTCGATTCGACTGGTTTTTTTGTGTGCGTGGTCTCGCTGGTCAAATGGGCGGTAGACAGAAGCCATTGCCGGGTAATATCGGCGAAGCTATCAATTATCGGAAGGCCGGCGCTAATCCGTTCGTCGTTAAGTTTTGTGGCCCGCCTTGCCGCTTGTATTTCCTTCCTGGCTTCGCTGGGATCGACCCTGTTGGCAATGCTTTGTCTGGCATCTTCCGCTTTACGCCTAGCTGCCTCTAGGGTCGTGTCCGGATAAACACCAAACGACAGTTTTTTCCGTTTTCCGTCGAAGGTGAAAATGAACTTCCATATCTTTGTACCGTTTTTTCCAACCACGAGATTGAGGCCACCGCCATCGTTGATGAAGTACTCCTTATCTTTCGGCTTGGCCGTTCTGTAGACCGTATCTTTATTGAGGTTTAAGGCCATATTGTGTCCTCGAGTGTGTCCTTCTGAACGGCATTATATGAAAGGACACAATGAAGGACACACTTTTAAGCGCATGTCCCTGCATTTCGTTGCACTTCTTTGCACAATAAAAAACCCGCGAGCCCAGAAGATTCGCGGGTTTTTGTACTTCTTTGCACTTCCGTGCATTCTCAAATGGTACCGACGGCCGGACTTGAACCGGCACGACTTGCGTCACCACCCCCTCAAGATGGCGTGTCTACCAATTTCACCACGTCGGCATAACTTTAAGTGCCAAGCCTTTTATTGAGCGGCTCCGGCCGGCTTCTCAACCTCTTTGATTGCCGGCGCTTCCGGCAATTTGCCATCGACGACAGGAGCACTATCGGAGCCAGGGGCGACTTGCGACAGAGGCACGTCCGATTTAACCGGCGCTACGACAGGCGCTACGTCCATCACGTCGGTTTTTTTGCCTTGATAACCGCTTAACGCGGCCAAACCCAAACTGGTCATGAAAAACAAGGTCGCGAATATCGCGGTGGTCCTGGATAAAAACGATGCGGAGCCTTGAGCACCGAAGACAGAGCCCGATGCACCGCTACCGAAGGCGGCACCGGCATCGGCACCTTTACCGTGCTGCATCAGCACCAAACCGACGATGCCTATTCCCAGAAATATATGAATAATTATTATAATTTGGTACAACATAAAAACCTTTAAAGGGTTGGACTAGACCGAATGGCAGATTTGCAGGAAGCCTTTGGCATCCAGCGATGCGCCGCCCACCAAACCGCCGTCGATGTCGGGCATTGCAAATAAGCCTTTCGCGTTGTCCGGCTTAACACTGCCGCCGTACAGAATTTGCACTTTCTCGGCAATGGCCGGGCTTCTATCGGCAATCCGTTTCCGAATATATTGGTGAACTTCCTGCGCTTGCTCGTCGCTAGCGACTTTACCGGTACCGATGGCCCAAACCGGCTCATATGCGATAACGGCTCGCTCGAATGCTTCGATGCCGGCGGCGGCGATGACGGCATCAAGCTGCTCGTCGACGACTTGGAAGGTTCTGTCTTGCTCGCGCTCTTCCAGCGTTTCGCCAACGCAGAGTACCGGTAGAACGTTTTGGCTCAGCGCCTGACAAAAACGCTTGGCAACCGACTCGTTGCTGTCGCCGTAATAACTACGCCGTTCGGAGTGGCCAACCAGCGCGTATTTAACGCCGCATTCGGCCAGCATCGCCGCCGATACTTCGCCGGTGTAGGCGCCGGAGGCTTGGTCGGCAACGTTTTGGGCACCCAGAGCGATGGGTGAACCTGCCAAAGTTGCGCGGATATCGGATAAGTAAACGAACGGGACGCAGACCGCGACTTCCTGCGCGACATCGCCCAAACCGTCGGCCAAGGCTTTCGCGAGTTTTTGGCCGTCTTCCCTAGTGCCGTTCATTTTCCAATTTCCCATAATCAAAGACCGACGCATTACTTCCTCCGAGCTAAATAAGACCGCATATCATATCGGCTAACGTGTTTTTGTTCAAGCCGGGATAGCTTTCTTGACATCGTTCGCCAGTTGATTGGCATATTTATTGACGTCGTCTTCATCCACGCCTTCGACCATCACACGAATTAGCGGCTCCGTTCCCGAAGATCGCAGCAATACCCGGCCTTTTTCCCCGAGCTTCTTTTCCACGTTTTCGACGGCCTGTTTCAGGCTGGCAATTTCATCGATCTTGACTTTTTTATCGGTTTTGACGTTAATCAAAACCTGCGGGTACTTTTTCATGCCGGATTTGAGTTCATGCAAGTTCTGGCCCGACTTCTGCATTTCCGCCAGTACTTGCAACGCCGAGACGATACCGTCGCCGGTCGTGGTCTTATCCAGACAAATGATGTGGCCGGAACCTTCTCCCCCAGCATACCCTTATTTTCGGTCAGCATTTCCATGACGTAGCGGTCGCCGACTTTGGCGCGGAGCAGCGGCACGCCCACGGATTTTAGCGCGTGCTCCATGCCAAGATTGGACATCAGGGTACCTACCACTGGACCGACCAATTTACCTTCAGCCTGACGGGAACGGGCGATGATATAAATTAATTCGTCGCCATCGACGATTTCGCCCTTGTGGTCGACCATGATGATGCGATCGCCGTCGCCGTCCAAGGCAATTCCGACATCGGCGCGAAACTCCATGACTTTGGCTGCCAAAAGTTCCGGCTTGGTGGCGCCGCATTCGTCGTTGATGTTCAAGCCGTCCGGCTCGGCGGCGATCGTTACGACTTCCGCACCCAACTCGCTGAAAACATGCGGCGCGATGTGATAGGTGGCGCCGTTCGCGCAGTCGATCACAATACGAATGCCCTTGAAGTCCAGATGAGCCGGCACCGAGGCCTTGCAAAACTCGATATACCGGCCGGCCGCGTCGTTAACCCGCTTGGCCTTACCTAATCTAGACGACTCCACGGTTGTCATCGGCATGTCGAGATATTGCTCAATCTGCTGTTCTACATCGTCCGGCAACTTGGTACCGTCAACCGAGAAGAACTTAATGCCATTATCGTAGTAGGGATTGTGTGAGGCGCTAATAACGATGCCGGCGCTGGCACGAAAGGTTCGAGTCAGGTAAGCGATTCCCGGCGTCGGCATGGGCCCTAATAAGCGAGTATCGACGCCTGCGGCGGACAAACCGGCTTCCAGCGCCGATTCGAACATATAACCCGAGATCCGGGTATCTTTACCTACCAATACGAATCCGTTGCTCTCCTTGGCAAACACCTTACCGGCGGCCCAACCTAACTTGAGTAAAAAATCCGCGGTAATCGGCGGCTCGCCCACCTTGCCCCTGATGCCATCGGTTCCGAAATATTTTTTTGCCATAGTGCTAGTTCTACCTTGATATGACCAAAAAAAGAGAGGCCGAAGCCTCTCTTGGTTTTGCCGAAAATTACTTAGCCTTGTTCTGCGGCGCCGCCGATCGAAGAATCGGGCGTTTTTTGATCCCAAGGGCCGGTTTGCGCGTCGGTGTTGGAGGACGGAGTATCATCCCAACCCTTTGGCTCCCGTACCGGCCGTCTTTCCATCAAGTCGTCGATTTGATATTTGTCGATCGTTTCGTATTTCATCAACGCGTCGGCCATCGCGTGCAGGATATCCATATTATCCTTCAAGATCTTCTCGGCACGCTCGTAATTGCGGTCGATGATGGAGCGAATTTCCTCGTCTATCGTATGGGAGGTTTCTTCCGCGACGGACTTATGTTGAGTCACCGAACGACCCAGAAAAATCTCGCCTTCTTCCTCACTGTATGCTAACGGCCCCAAGCGCTGCGACAAGCCCCATTTGGTAACCATATTGCGGGCCAACTCGGTCGCTCTCTCGATGTCGTTGGACGCACCGGTCGACACCTGTTCCCAGCCAAAAATCAGTTCTTCGGCAATCCGACCGCCATATAAACTGGAGATCATGCTGTCCAACTTGCATTTGCTGGCGCTGTATTGGTCGCGCTCCGGCAAGAACATCGTCACGCCCAATGCGCGTCCGCGCGGCATGATACTGACTTTGTACACCGGGTCGTGCTCCGGAACCAAGCGGCCGACAATCGCATGACCGGCTTCGTGGTAGGCAGTCATTTTCTTTTCTTTCTCGTCCATTACCATCGAGCGCCGCTCGGCGCCCATGATCAATTTGTCCTTGGCTTTTTCCAAGTCCATCATGCTGACCAGACGCTTGTTCAAACGCGCCGCGAACAAAGCCGCTTCGTTGACCAAGTTAGCCAAATCAGCCCCGGAAAACCCTGGCGTGCCTTGCGCGATGTATTTGATCTTGACATCTTCGGCGGCCGGCACTTTCTTCAAATGCACGTTCAGTATCTGTTCGCGGCCTTTGACATCGGGCAAACCGACGACCACTTGACGGTCGAAACGACCGGGACGCAACAATGCTTTATCGAGGACGTCTGCACGGTTGGTGGCCGCGATGACAATAATACCCTCGTGCCCCTCGAAACCGTCCATTTCGACCAGCAACTGGTTCAAGGTTTGTTCGCGCTCGTCGTTACCGCCACCCAAACCGGCACCGCGGGAACGACCAACCGCATCGATCTCATCAATGAAAATGATGCAAGGCGCATGTTTCTTGGCTTGATCGAACATATCCCTGACCCGAGAAGCACCGACACCGACAAACATCTCAACGAAATCCGAACCGGAAATCGTGAAGAACGGCACTTTGGCTTCGCCGGCAATCGCACGAGCCAGCAAGGTCTTACCGGTACCCGGAGGTCCGACCATCAATGCGCCGCGCGGTACTTTACCGCCGAGACGTTGATATTTGGCGGGATCTTTCAAGAAGTCGACCATTTCCTGAACTTCTTCCTTGGCCTCGTCGCACCCGGCAACGTCGGCGAAGGTCACTTTGTTCTGGTCTTGATCCAGCATGCGGGCCTTGCTCTTACCAAAGCCCATAGCACCGCCGCGACCACCGACTCCGCCGCCTTGCATTTGACGCATGAAGAACACCCAAACCGCAATCAACAGCAGGATGGGTCCAAAAGACACGAACACCTGCATTAGCATCGAAGGTTCTTCGGGGGGCTGCACATTGATTTCGACGCCGTTGCCCAACAGATCATCGATCAAATGCGGATCGTTGGGCATATAAGTCTTGAACTTATCGCCGGTCTGCATCCGTCCCTTAACCGTGTTGTCGGCTATCACTACTTGCTGGACTTGTCCGGCTTTTACCGCATCAATCAGCTGCGAATACGACAAGTTCGAATCGCTACGCGCCGAGCGCGCGCCGAAATTGTTGAATACGGCCATCAATACAACGGCGATAACCACCCACAAAACCAAATTTTTAATCATATCGCTCAAAGTACGCGCTCCGGCCAGGAATGGCTCCAAACGTTTATAAACCGAGTAATTGTATCAGGTATACTCGTAGCTCGCCGCCCATCATAGCTCGATCAGCGGGGACTTTCCTTATTTTTTAAATCCTTTCGCCAGGATATAGACCTCGTTACTCCTGGGTCGCGACGCTTTCGGCTTACGGATTGCCACGCTGTTGAAGCGTAGCCGCACCTGATTATAGTACTCGTCGAAACCAGCGCCTTGAAACATTTTTATTAAAAAGGTCCCGCCTTGGATTAGAAACTGCTCGGCGGCATCCAATGCCAGCTCGCCTAAGTAGATGGCCCGCGGTTGGTCGGTCTCCCGGCTACCACTCATATTGGGGGCCATGTCCGACAATAACAAGTGTACCGGTCGACCATCGAGCACTTGATAAAGTTGTTGCAACACCTCGTCCTCGCGAAAATCGCCTTCGATAAAGTCAACGCCGGCAATCGGCTCGATGGCCAGTAAATCCAGCGCGACCACCTTGTCGCTTTTCGCGAGCATCTTGCGAGCGTACTCCGACCAGCCGCCGGGAGCGGCGCCCAAATCGACGACATTCATTCCCGGCCGTAAAATCTTGTCCTTTTCTTGAATTTCAACCAGTTTGAAGACGGCACGGGAACGATATCCCAAAGCTTGGGCCTTCTTGACATACTCGTCTTGAAAATGTTCCTGCATCCATTGTTGACTACTTTTGCTGCGTGCCATATGCCCGATTCATGTAAAATTTGCGGAAATACCACAGAAGGAAACAGAGTGAATCCGATCCAAAAAAACAACTGAAAGCCCAGGCGCACGCCCTCAACCCGGTAGTGATGGTCGGACAAGCCGGCTTGACGCCCGCCGTAGTGAAAGAAGTCGATCAAGCGCTACTCGCCCACGAACTGATTAAAGTCAAAATCCGCGCCGAAAGACACGATCGCGCCGCGATCAGCGAACAAATCTGTGGGGAAACCGGTGCCGAACTGGTGCAATCGATAGGCCAAATCGCGGTGTTGTTCAGGCCCAATCCTAAGAAGTAACCCCGGCCTAGCAGCCGTTGAGAAAGCCAGCCCCCTCTCAACGGCGAACGCCGGCTAAATATATTTTACTGAAATAATTTCGTACTCGATATCGCCGCCCGGCGCCTTGACGACTACTACATCCTCGACTTCCTTGCCGATCAAAGCTCTGGCTATCGGCGAGCCGACCGAAATTCTCCCTTCCTTAATATTGGCTTCGTCCTCGCCAACGATTTGATAGACAACCACCTTACCGGAACCGGTATCCTCGATTTCGACGGTAGCGCCGAACACCACCTTACCGTTGGCATCGGTTTTGGTCACATCGATAATATTGGCATTCGACAACTTGCCTTCGATCTCGGCGATTCGACCCTCGGCAAAACTTTGCTGTTCGCGCGCGGCATGATATTCGGCGTTCTCCTTCAAATCGCCGTGCTCGCGCGCTTCGGCGATCGCCTGAATAATGCGCGGTCGAACCACGGTTTTCAACTCTTCCAGTTCGGCGCGCAATTTATTGGCGCCGACCACGGTCAACGGAAATTTCTGCATTTCCTCTTCCCCTCTTCAATTCATCCGTTAAAGGTTTGATGTAAATCCCGCAGGCAATTAACATCGCCGGCTTCGAGTTCGCCCAAGGCGTAGCACGCGGCGCGAGCGCCGGCCATCGTCGTGTAATAGGTGACCCTGCGCTGCAAGGCCTCACGCCGCATCGTGAACGAATCCGCCACCGCCTTGACCCCTTCGGTGGTATTGACGACTAATTGGATTTCTCCGTTTTTAATCATATCCACGGTATGCGGCCGGCCTTCGTTCACCTTGAACACTTCCTGGCAGGCGATGCCGGCTTCCCTCAGAACCCGCGCGGTACCGCGCGTCGCGACGATCTCGTAGTTCTTGGCGATCAACATGCGCGCCAATTCCGGCAATTTTGCCTTGTCGGCGTCGCGGATACTGATCAGCACCTTACCACTATGGCTCAAATCCACGCCTGAAGCCCTTTGCGACTTGGCGAAGGCTTCTCCAAAGGTCTTGCCGACGCCCATTACCTCGCCGGTAGATTTCATCTCCGGCCCCAACAACGGGTCGACGCCGGGGAATTTAATGAAAGGAAACACGGCTTCCTTGACCGAGAAATATTCGGGAATACGCTCTTCGGTAACCCCTTGCTCTTTCAAGGATTTACCGGCCATGCAGCGCGCGGCGATTTTCGCCAATGGATAGCCGGTCGCCTTGGACACGAACGGCGCGGTCCGCGAAGCTCGCGGATTGACCTCCAGCACAAAGATTGTCTCGCCTTGAATCGCAAACTGGGTATTCATCAAGCCGCGAACGCCTAACGCTTCGGCCATTTTCGCAACCTGCGCCCGCAACTGATCCTGGATATGCAGCGGCAAATCGTAAGGCGGCAAAGAACAGGCCGAATCGCCGGAATGCACGCCCGCTTGCTCGATATGCTCCATCAAGCCGCCGATCAGAACGGTTTCGCCGTCGTAAATCGCGTCGACATCCATTTCCACGGCATCGTCCAAAAATCTATCCAGCAACACTGGCGAATCGTTGGAAACGCTAACCGCTTCCTTCATGTAACGGCGCAGGCCTTCCTCGTTGAACACGATTTCCATCGCCCGACCGCCCAATACGTAGGACGGCCTTACCACCAACGGGTAGCCGATTTCCTTCGCCGACGCGACGGCCTGTTCGACCGAACGGGCGGTAGCATTGGGCGGCTGCAGCAAATTCAAGCGTTCCAGCAACTTCTGGAAGCGTTCGCGATCTTCGGCCAAGTCAATTGAATCAGGCGAAGTACCGATAATCGGCGCGCCGGCCGCTTCCAACGCTCGCGCCAGTTTCAGCGGCGTTTGTCCGCCGTACTGGACGATGACGCCCTTGGGCTTTTCCAGATCGATGATTTCCAGCACGTCCTCCAGCGTTAGCGGCTCGAAATACAAGCGATCCGACGTATCGAAGTCGGTGGATACCGTCTCCGGATTGCAGTTGATCATGATGGTTTCGTAACCGTCTTCCCGCAGGGCCAGCGCCGCATGTACACAACAATAGTCGAATTCAATACCCTGCCCGATCCGGTTAGGACCGCCGCCCAAAATAACGATTTTTTCCCGAGAGGATGGATTCGCCTCGCACTCTTGTTCGTAAGTCGAATACAGGTAGGCGGTATCCGATGCAAATTCAGCCGCGCAGGAATCGATGCGCTTGTAGACCGGACGCACCCCTTTCTTGTGACGCACGTTGCGCACTTCCGATTCCTTGGTTTCCAGCAGCTTCGCCAATCGTTTGTCGGAAAACCCCTTGCGTTTGAGCCGTAGCAATTCGCCGGGCTCCAAAGTCGCCAGGGTTTTGGTGGCCAAGGTTTTTTCGGTATTGATCAAATCCTCGACTTGCGCCAGGAACCAAGGGTCGATTTTCGATGCTTGATGAATTTCTTGGAAGCTCAAACCGCTCCGAAAAGCGTCGGCCAAATACCATAAGCGTTGCGGGCCGGGATAGCGCAATTCCCGCAGGATGATGTCTTCGCTGTTAGCGTCGCCAAGATCGGCAATTTCGTCGAGACCGTCAACTCCGACTTCCAAGCCGCGCAAGGCTTTTTGCAGCGATTCCTGAAAGGTGCGGCCTATCGCCATCACCTCGCCGACCGATTTCATCTGAGTGGTCAACCGATCGTTGGCTTGCGGAAACTTTTCGAACGCAAAGCGCGGTACTTTCGTGACGACGTAGTCGATAGTCGGCTCGAACGACGCCGGCGTCTTACCGCCGGTGATCTCGTTTTTGAGTTCGTCCAACGTAAAACCGACCGCCAATTTGGCGGCAACCTTGGCAATCGGAAAGCCGGTGGCTTTGGAAGCCAATGCCGACGAGCGCGACACGCGCGGATTCATCTCGATGACAATCAAACGACCATTGTCGGGGTTGATCGCGAACTGCACGTTGGAACCGCCGGTATCGACCCCGATCTCCCGCAATACCGCCAGCGAAGCGTTACGCAGAATCTGATATTCCTTGTCGGTCAGGGTTTGCGCAGGCGCGACGGTAATCGAATCGCCGGTATGCACGCCCATCGGGTCGAAATTCTCGATAGAGCAAATGATGATGCAGTTATCCTTGGAATCGCGGACCACCTCCATCTCGAACTCTTTCCAGCCCAAAACCGATTCTTCGATCAATAGTTCATTGGTCGGCGACAAATACAAGCCGCGCTCGCAAATCTCAATGAATTCCTCGCGATTGTAGGCAATACCGCCACCGCTACCGCCCATCGTAAACGACGGCCGGATGATGGTCGGATAGCCGACTTTTTCCTGAGCCGCGAAAGCTTCCTCCATGCTATGAGCGACTTGCGAGCGCGCTACTTCCAGGCCGATCTTGCGCATCGCCTGGTTGAACAGATCGCGATCCTCGGCCTTGTTGATGGCTTCCTTGGTGGCGCCGATCATTTCGACGCCGTATTTGGCCAGAACGCCATGCTTATCCAAGGCCAACGCGCAATTCAGCGCGGTTTGGCCGCCCATCGTCGGCAGCACCGCGTCGGGACGCTCTTTTTCGATGATTTTCTCGACGGTTTGCCAGTCGATAGGCTCGATGTAAATCGCGTCGGCCATGTCCGGATCGGTCATGATCGTCGCCGGATTGGAGTTGACCAGGATTACCCGGTAGCCTTCTTCGCGCAAGGCTTTGCAGGCCTGGGTGCCGGAGTAGTCGAACTCGCAAGCCTGACCGATCACGATCGGTCCGGCGCCCAGTAACAAAATCGATTTTATGTCGGTTCTTTTTGGCATATCACTCTAGGGAAATCTTTAAGCGGAACGAGGCTGGTTCATCATTTCCAGAAAAACGTCGAACAAGGACTCGACATCGTGCGGGCCGGGGCTGGCTTCCGGATGACCTTGAAAACTGAAGGCCGGCACGTCGGTACGGGCAATGCCTTGCAAACTGCCGTCGAACAACGACACATAGGTAGGCTTTAAGTTAGCCGGCAGGCTGTCGGCGCTGACCGCGAAACCGTGGTTTTGACTGCTGATCATGACCCGACCGCTCGCCAACTCCTGCACCGGATGGTTGGCGCCGTGATGACCAAATTTCATCTTCTCGGTTTTAGCGCCGCTGGCCAAAGCCAGCAATTGGTGTCCCAGGCAGATGCCGAACACCGGCAATTTTTTCTCGATGATGGCTCGGATCGCGGCGATTGCGTAATCGCACGGCTCCGGATCGCCAGGGCCGTTCGACAAGAACACGCCGTCGGGATTCATCGCCAACACCTGCTCGGCCGGCGTTTGGGCCGGAACGACGGTGACCCGGCATCCGCGACTGGCCAACAAGCGGAGAATGTTGCGTTTGACGCCGAAATCGTAAGCCACCACGTGCTTGGTTAAATTCGACGCTTGCGCGTGGCCTTCGCCCAATTTCCAGACCGTCTCGGTCCATTCGTAGGCTCGCGCGGTCGTGACTTCCTTAGCCAGATCCATACCCTGCAAGCCTGGAAAACCGTCGATGGCGGCCTTGGCAACCTCGACGTCGACGGCATCGCCGGCCATGATGCAGCCGCGTTGCGCGCCTTTATCGCGCAGCAGACGGGTCAATTGCCGGGTATCGATGTCGGCGATCGCGACAACGTTTTGTTCGCGCAAGTATTGCGGCAAGGTTTTTTCGATACGCCAGTTGCTGGCCAATTGCGGCAAATCACGCACGACCAGACCGCTGGCGTAGACCTTGGCCGATTCGTCGTCTTCGGCGTTGGTGCCGACGTTACCGATATGCGGATAGGTCAAAGTGACGATCTGTTTGGCGTAGGACGGATCGCTGAGTATTTCCTGATAACCGGTCAGTGCCGTGTTAAATACCACTTCCCCCACGGAACAACCGTCGGCGCCGATCGACGCCCCGTGAAACACCGTCCCGTCTTCCAATACCAGTAATGCAGGTTTATTCAAGATTGGCCACCTTAGATGTAGAAAACGGGATAAGTCTTGCGACTCATCCCGTTCCAGAGAGATAAAAACAGGCCAATTTTACGAAATTATGCCAGTTTGGTCATTAATAATTTTCTATTTTGGTGCATTGAGGAAAATCCCGATGCGGCGGACGGTCAATCGAATTCGATCGCCGTAGCGCCAATCCAGAGGGTTGGGCTATGAGCGATCAGCAGATCTGTTCAATGATCGCGCTTGGCCATGTCGGCCAACATCGCTTGCTGTTGTTCGCTGGTCAACAGCTTGAAAATACCGTTATCCAATTTGGCTTTTTGCAGCATGGCACGACGTTGTTCGGCCAATTGATTGTCGATTAACTTCGCGGCGGCGTCCTCGGAAAATTCGCTGGAAAACGACAGTTTATGCTGTTCGCGCACCGCGTCCCGAAATTCGTCGCGCTTGGCGCCGGGTTCGCCGAGCGTAGTCTTGATCAGCGCCTTAATCGCGGTTTTCTGCTGCTCGGACAGCTCCAACTTGGCCAAATAAGGCGGCAACTCACCACCGGGATGTTTAGCCTGATGATGCGGCGGCCGCCCACCGTGCGCGGGCCCCTCCAATTCAGGATCAACATCGTTATTGGCGTACATGACCGCCCAGTCGCGCGGCGCGGAGCCGAACGTCGGTTGAGCCTGGGCGGCGATCGGTAGCGCCAACATCAGTGCTAAATAAGAAAATGGTTTGTTCATAGAGTTTCCTCGAAGTCGATTAAGAATTCGACATCGCCTAGCGGGCGGCGTCGGAATCCAGTATGCCAATCGCTAAGTTAAGTGGCGTTAGAGCGATGTAAATTCAGGTAAATGCGGCGATCCGACGCTGGCGCGCGCCGACGCCGGCCGTTATCATGAACCGGTCTAGCTTAGAGATTCCCCGTTATGAACACTGTACTGATTATCGACGACGACACCGAACTGGCCGCGCTGTTCGGCGAATACCTGCAACAGGAAGGGTTTGGCGTGGACATTGCCAACGACGGCGCCACCGGCCTGGCAAAAGCCCTGTCCGGCGGGTATCAACTAGCGATCTTGGACATCATGCTCCCCGACATCAAAGGCACCGAAGTCCTCGCAAAAATTCGCGCCGAAAGCCGTTTGCCGATTCTGATGTTTACCGCCAAGGGCGACGACGTCGACCGAATCATCGGCCTGGAGTCCGGTGCCGACGACTACGTCCCCAAACCGTGTACGCCCCGCGAATTGGTGGCGCGGATACGTGCGATTTTGCGGCGGGTTCAGCGCGATATCGCGACCTCATCCGGCCCTATCGTTGCCGGACCGCTGAAGATCTGGAGCGAGAAACGCAAAGCGCTGTGGTTCGAGCGCGACTTGGAACTGACCAGCACTGAGTTCAATTTGCTGGAAACCCTGGCCAGCCACGTCGGCCATATCGTCAGTAAAAACGAGTTGTCGGAGAAAGCCCTGGGCCGGCCGCTGGCGCGCTTCGACCGCAGCATCGACGTACACATGAGCAGTATTCGCCAGAAACTCGGCACCCAACAGGACGGCCGCTCCTATATCCAGACCGTGCGCGGCCAGGGCTATCAAATGATTAAAGCCTGACCCGATGGACCGTTTGTTCTGGAAGTTTTTTTCGCCTTCTGGCTGGCCTTGCTGACCGCCGGCTTCGGTGTCGGCAGCGTGGTCTGGTTGCGCCATAACGCCCAACACGCGGCCGAGAATCAAGCGCGCAACCAAACGATCGACGTCCGCCGCGCGGCGTTGATCGAAGTCGCCGCGCGGATTCTGACTCACGGCGGCTCCGACGCGTTACGCGAGTTTCTCGGCGCCTTGAGCCAAACCCGATTTCCGGCAATTTTCGCGGTGGATAACGACGGCCGCGACGTGTTGAATCGCGAGCTGTCACCGGAGGTCTTGAAGCAAGCGCGCGAATTGCACGACAAAGGCACTTATCCCGACGCGTTGCGAGAAATTTCCGCCGGGGATGGTCGGCAATATCTGCTGTTTATTCCGGCGCGCGAATTCGGTCTGGCAGACGTCCTGAAACCGTTGCTACGCGCCGGCGAACCGCATTTTTTCGACGATCCGCCGCCGCGCCCTCCCGACTTCGATCGTCATAACGGTCGCGGACCAAAACCCGACTTCGCCGATTCAGGCCCGCCGCCGCGCGACGGTCTACTACATCGAGGCGGTCCGCCGCCGGAATTCGGCGACGGCGGACCGCCGTCTCGCGAGCCCCCGCCCCCGGTGTTGCCTATCGCCGCCGGCACCCTGGCCGGTCTGCTGTTCAGCAGCCTGTTGGCTTGGTACTTCGCCAAACCGATCCGCACCCTGCGCGCGGCGTTCGCCGCGCTGGCCCAAGGCAAGCTGGACACCCGCATCGCCGATCGCATGGGACATCGCCACGACGAATTATCCGATCTGGGCCGCGACTTCGATCACATGGCCGGACAAATCGGCGACTTGGTCCACGCTCAACAGCGCTTGTTGCACGACGTCTCCCATGAGCTACGCTCGCCGCTGGCCCGCATCCAGGCCGCGATCGGTCTGGTACAGCAAATGCCCGCCAAATTGCCGGCCACATTGGAGCGCATCGAACGCGAATCGCAGC
Source organism: Methylomonas stagni (assembly GCF_050154735.1). Lineage (NCBI taxonomy): Bacteria > Pseudomonadati > Pseudomonadota > Gammaproteobacteria > Methylococcales > Methylococcaceae > Methylomonas > Methylomonas stagni. The sequence goes on from NZ_CP189557.1 coordinate 1,462,769, forward strand.
GCATGAGCGATTTGATCGGCGAACTATTGATGCTATCGCGCTTGGAAAGCGGCGTGTCGGCGAAACCGACCGAAACCGTCGACCTCGACGAATTGCTAGGCGACATCGTCGCCGACGCCGAACTGGAAGCGGCCGGCCGCATCCGCCTAGTCTACCGGGCGGGCGGCGAAATCCTGTTGCGCGGCGACGCCGAGTTGCTGCACCGCGCCTTCGAGAACGTCATCCGCAACGCGGTTCAGCATTGTCGTACCGACGGCGCGGTCGCGATCGCGCTCAACTCGGACGGCAAGCTCGCCACCGTCTCGGTCGAAGACGACGGCCCCGGCGTGCCGGAAGCCGAACTGGAAATGATATTTCAGCCATTTTTCCGTAGCCGCAATCACAACAAGGCAGGCAGTACCGGCCTGGGTTTGACGATTGCATTACGGGCCGTGGCGGCCCACCGCGGCAGCATCCATGCGGTCAACCGGCCACGCGGCGGCTTGAAAATCATCCTGGAATTTCCGCTCGGCGCCCCAAGCCCGGCAAGCCCCCACACTTGACCCACCGACCAAACCGGCCTCGGTCGGGAGCACGACCGAACAGTCTGCGTGCCCATCAACCGTGCGATTGGCGGCAACGCGGCGTAAAGACCGGCGCGTGCCGACCAAGCCGCTTGCCGCCTGCATGGGCGGATGCCTCAAGCGGTCGTCGAAATCCCGGCGCCATTGCGGTCTCTATCGCCTCCGCCGCCATAGGCATGAATCAGTTGCATCATTTGTTTCATGAATTGTTGGTCGAGGCTGGAAGTGCCGGCGGACGCTGTTGTCGTGGCCGAATCGGCCGAAGCGCTATCCGACCCCGATGTGTTTTTGGCGTCTTCGTAAGCTTTGGCCTCGCTGGCGCTGACCTTGCCGTCGCCGTTGCTGTCGGCGGCGTCAAAGTTGGCGGCGATATCGCTTAGCGTTTGCGAACCTTCGCTGTCGGTGGCACTCAATTTCTCCGACATACTGGATAATTGATCCTTGGTCAAACCTGAATCGTCCTCGCCGCCCGGCGGTGGCGGCGGCATGTCGCCCTGCCCTTGCATCCGCATCCTCGGAAACGGGCCGTCTAACTCCGATGCCAATTTTTCCAGGGTTGCCTGCATTTCCGATTGGGTTACCTTGCCGTCGCCATCGCCATCCAACTTAGCAAACAGGTCGTCGGCGCTGCTATTCGAGCTCGAATCCGAACCGGACACATTGCTCAACGCTGCTTGTAAATCGCTCTTTTCGATATAGCCCTGGCCCTTGGTGTCCAGCTTGGAAAACAAGTCCTCGGCCATTTTGGCGGTATCGGGTTTTTGCAAGGCTTTCATGCCGCCGTACATCGCTCCCGCGCCGGAACCGTTAATGCTGCTGATGCTACTCATCGCTGTATCCTCATCTTTACTAGGTAGTGACCGGGCAACCTGCCAAGGTTGCCGCCGATTAACGCGGAAATCGGCCTGTCTGGCCGCGCCGCACTAGAGCTAGTGCAAACTATCGGCCTAAATCCGCCGTTCTGGACGACAGTTTTGGTAAAGATGAGTAAAAGCTGGTTAAGAAATGTCGAGGAAGAAGCCTCGAAATCGAATGAATTCGCCGATTTGCAACAAAAAACCGGCCGGTGGCAAGTCGGTTTGCCGCCGGCCGGCAAGTCTTTGCCACCCCGCGCGGACCTAGCTTACAAGGACGCCAAATAGGCCGCCAGCGCTTTGATGTCGTCGTCTGAAAGCGACTGAGCCATCGCATTCATTTGCGGTGCTTTACGGGCGCCTTTCTTGAAATCGGTCAATTGTTTGACTAGGTATTTGGGTAGCTGGCCGGCCAGTTTCGGCGCCATGCCGACGCCTTGAGCGTTATTGCCGTGACAACCCAGGCACATGCCGGCCTTATCCTTGCCAAGTTTGGCCAATGCCGGATCGCCGCCGGCCGATTTGCCTTGCAAGCTGGAAAAATAGGCGGCCAAATTTTGCATATCGGCATCGCTAAGTTCCTCGGCAATCGGCCGCATGACCGGGTCATCGCGCATGCCGGAGCGAAACTTGACCAGCTGACCTTCAATGTAACCGGCATTCAGACCGGCCAAGCTCGGCCACAGCGGCCCGCTACTCACGCCAACCGGACCGTGACAGGCTTGGCAGGCGGCCGACTTTGCCTTGCCTGCCCCGACATCGGCGGCCTGCGCGGCGCCCGCGAACAAGGCGAATAACGCCAGCCATTGAATTTTGATATTGTAAGATCGCTTCATAGACTTCTCCCGGTTTGGATAATGGACTCGCGAATTAAATGATGGCATCCCGATTGGTTTTTGACGTTGCCGCTACCCTGCGCGCGACCATCATAGTCAGCCTCGGCCGGCTAGGCAAACCCGCCCGCATGGCGCGGCCGCGCCGCTTAGGTAACAGGTATCGATTTGCCCGACAAACCGGCCGAATCCAGATTGGAGCAGAGCGCCGATGAACTGGCTGCTGACTCTGATCGAACAAGATTCGGTGCCGCATACGCTGCTGATCATCGCGCTGGTCGTCGCCAGCGGGTTGATACTCGGCCGGCTGTCGTTGGCGGGCATTCAGCTCGGTATCGCCGGCGTGCTGTTCTCCGGCTTGCTGTTCGGTCATTACCGATTAACGATCAATCCGGAAGTGATGCACTTTTTACGCGATTTCGGCCTGGTTTTGTTCGTGTATGCGATCGGCCTGCAAGTCGGGCCCGGCTTTGCCAACTCGTTCATGCGTTACGGCTTGCGGTTGAACGGGCTGGCCGCCGCCATCGTCGGCTTGGGCGCGCTGTTGGTGGTGGCGATCGCGCACTTCGGCGAGATTCCGATGCCGGTCGCGGTCGGCCTGTTTTCCGGCGCCACCACCAATACGCCGTCGCTGGCGGCGGCTCAGCAAGTGCTCGGCGGCACGCCGGGCATCAACCCGGAAACCTTGAAAATGCCCGGCCTGGGTTACGCGGTGGCCTACCCGTTCGGCATCATCGGCATCATCCTGACCATGCTGATCTATCGAAAACTCTGCCAGGTGGACATCGACGCCGAAACCCAACAGTACGCCGAAAGCCAACAAAAAAACGATGTGCCGATCTGGAAGGACTTGCGCGTCGAAAACCTGAACTTGCACGGCAAGACGCTGGAAGAGATTCCGTTTATTCACGAGCATAACGTGGTGACCACCCGGATTCTGCACGAAGGCCAAGTCCAGTTGGCCAAGCGCCAAAGCCAACTGGCGGTCGGCGACATCCTGCGCCTGGTCGGTCCGCGCGAGCCGTTGGAACAGCTCAAAATGCTAATCGGACCGGAATCCGACGTCGACCTGAAACAAATCCCCAGCCATCTGGACAGCAAGCGCATGGTCGTGACCGACCGCTCGGCGATCGGCGTTACCATAGGCGAGCTTTGCCTGCTCTACGGCGTGACGATCTCCAGGGTACATCGCCCAGACGTGGAATTCTCGCCGGCCAGCAACGTGCAGGTGCAATACGGCGACGAGTTGCACGTGGTTGGCAGTAAACAGGCGCTGACGAACATCGCGGCGGCCTTGGGCAACTCGCTGGAGACGCTGGACCACCCGCAAATCATCCCAATCTTTATCGGCCTGACTCTGGGTATTTTGCTGGGCAGCATTCCGTTGTACGTGCCCGGCGTACCGTCGGCGATCAAACTCGGCATGGCCGGCGGCCCGCTGTTGGTCGCCATCGTGTTGAGCCGCATCGGCAATTGGGGCACGGTCACCTGGCACTTGCCGAAAAGCTCGAACATCATTTTGAAGGACATCGGCATCGTACTGTTCCTGGCCTGCGTCGGCCTGAACTCCGGCGACCAATTCGTCGCCACGCTGGTGCACGGCGACGGCGTTTACTGGATGGCCTGCGCGGCGGCGATTACCTTATTGCCGCTGTTAATCGTCGCCGGCATTGCCCGGCTGGTTTACAGGATGAACTTTCTGTCGCTATGCGGTTTGCTGGCCGGCAGCATGACCGATCCGCCGGCGCTGGCCTTCGCCAACAGCTTCAGCCCGTCGCCGGCTGTGTCGGTGGCCTACGCCAGCGTGTATCCGCTCGTCATGATCCTGCGCATCGTCGCGGCGCAAATGTTGGTCCTGCTGGTCCATTGACCCATACCGCCGACAACCTGGCGCCGTTCGACGGCGAACTGTATTGGCTACGCGGTTTTTATCAGCCGTCGGTGGCCGACGATCATTTCGCGCGCTTGTTAACCGAACTGGCCTGGCAATCCGAACAAATCCACCTGTTCGGCCGCTGGGTGACCGTGCCGCGCTTGATGGCCTGGTACGGCGACGCCGACGCCCATTACCGCTATTCCGGCGTCGATCACCCTCCTCTGCCGTGGACCGCCCACTTGCAAGCCCTGCGCGGCGAGCTGGAGACGGCTTGCGACCATCCCTTCAATAGCGTGTTGGCCAATCTGTACCGCGACGGCCGCGACTCGATGGGCCTCCACGCCGACGACGAACCCGAATTGGGCCGCAATCCGCTGATCGCTTCGCTGAGTTTCGGCGACAGCCGGCTACTACGTTTTAGGCACAAGCGCGGCCGCGAAACCCTGGACATCGATTTGGCGCACGGCGACTTGCTGATCATGGCCGGCAGCCTACAACACCATTGGCGTCACGAATTGCCGAAAACCCGTCTAGCCAAGCAAGCGCGCATCAATTTGACCTTTCGGCGGATTGCCGCGCCGCCCAGTCCGCTCGGGCAATCCGTGCCGAATTGACCTTGTCCAGCCACTCGCGCGCCAAATTCGGATCGGCCGGCGCCTTGCCGGCTAAGCGGGTCGCATCGCCATCCAGCTTGATCAGATAATCGGCGTCCTCGCTAAACAAACTGACCATATCGCGATTGTCGCCGCGCCGATGCAAAATGAAACGCGGCGGGGCGCCGGCCAGCAAATCGCCGATCCAATCGCCGTGGCATTGCCGGCCTTCGATCAGGCCGCGCAGGCTGTGATACACGTCGATTTGCTGAAACGGCCGAGCTTCCACACCGGGCGGGATGCCGCGGCCGGCCAGTACCAACGGCACTCTGGCCGAGGCCTTGAACGGCCCGAAGCGCTCGCCCTCGGCTTTTTTCAGCGGCGTCATCGAATGATGATCGCCGACAATGACCAACACCCCGTTGTCGAAAAATCCCGAGGCCCGCAATTGCCGGTAAAACCGGCCCAATTGTTGGTCGGTATAACGAATCGCCGCCGACTCGGATTTTTCCTTGGTCTCGGGATTGATGTAGGGATGGTGACTGCTGACGGTCTTGGCGAACAGTAAATACGGTCCGCGTTGCGCGCCAACGCGCTCCAGCAGGCGCCGATACAAGGCTTCGTCCGGCGCGGCCTGAAAATGAAAGCGCTCCCAGCGGTCGTATTCCGGATGATCGTGGCCTTCGACACCATCGAAACCGGCGCGCCGCGCCCAATCGCCGGTATTGCCGAACTCCAGATCGGCGGTGGTCAGGAACTCGCTACGGTAACCGAGCGGTTTTAACACACGCGGCAAGGCCGGCAAATCGTAAAAACTATGGAATGACGTGCCGCCGTCGTCGCTGTAGCTGGACGGCGGATACAGCGGCAAAATCCCGGTCAATAACGCAATTTCGCCGTCCTCGGTAATAAAGCCGTTGGCGTAAAACTGGGTGTAGGCCCGTTGTTCGGCGGCAATCGCGTCCAAATTCGGCGTCCAGTCCTCGATACCGGAAAAGAATCGACTCTGGTAGGCCGACAGCGACTCGACCATCAGGACAATGACGTTGGGCGCGACCGGCACCGCCGTTTGACAACTCAAGGTTTCGCGATACCGCAGCGCATGCCGGAAAGCCGGACTGTAAGGCGAGGCTTCCGACAGGATCGTCAGGTTGTAGTCAATGACGTTTTTGTAAATCCAGGCGTGGGCGTAGCGCTCGTTTTCCGCGAAGGCGGTAGCCAGCGGCAGACTGCAAATCAGTGCCAGCGGCCACTTCCGGCGGGTCGCGACGGCCGGAAACCGCGCCAGAACCCAGTAAGCCGGCAATATCGCCAGCGCCGCGCCCAGCAAGGCCAGCCCGGCATCGCTCAAGCCGTAAATTTGCCGAATGTATTTCAGCGAATAATCGGTGTATTTAATAGCATCGCCGAGCGCTAGATGGGTATTGAAATTAACGATGATCGCGTAATCGATCCAATACACCGCCCATATCGCCAAGGCCGTCAGGCGTAACAGCGCTACCGCCGGACGCGGCAAGCGTGGCGACAGCGACACATATCCCAATAACAAGATCGCGAAAAACAGTACCGCGTCGTTGGCAATCACCTGCCCCAGACCCAGCCAGCGGGTGCCGGTGTAGTCGTAAATAAAGCGATCGACGTACAGCCCTTTCAATGCCAGCGGCGCGGCCAACAACAGCCAGCCCAGTAATTTAAGCATTTTGGCCTTCAACGGCGTTTGAGACGGAGAAATCGACACCATCCACGACAAAAAGCGATCCGCAATAGCGCGCCGTCAGCGGTGACCGGCGATCAAACACCGCATCATCGGAACAAGACGGAACTATTAACCCGGCCCTATTGATCACAGGTATTTCATTTGGGCTGAGCTCGTCGAAGCCTAGGCTGGTGGGTGCTTCGACGGTCGGGCGAACGATATTCAAGGGGCCAGGTCAATAAGTGATGAGGGCGGACTGTCCGGGTTTCCGGTATTCAATTCAGCGACGCCGGCAAACCGGCCGATAGCCCTTTTGCCGGCGACGCGACCACCGAGCGGAACGCGGAACCGCCGCTGAACGCAAGCCCGTCCACGTATCGGTTGGCGACAACAGCTTATTTCACGAAGCAGGCTTTTTCGGCCTCGGCATCGGCTTCCTTCAATTTGGCGCGCAAGTCCTTGCTCTGTTTGGCATCGCGGAAGGCCGCGCCGGATTCGCCGGGAGCTTTCTGCATTTGCGTATAGGTGCGCGCCGCCTCGTATTCGGCAAAAGTCAGTTTCTCGGCGATCTTATCCACCTTGCAGCCGCAGGCGTATTGGGTGATGTAACTACCGCTGCCGCCGCGCTTGGCCATGCATTCCAACACGTACTCCACCCGGTCGCGGGTCGGAAAGTCGTTGACCCTGGTCAGTTGTGTTTCGGCGGCCGGCGCCTCGGCCTGGGTATTTTCCTGCTGAGCGGCGCAGCCGGTTAGCAACGCGAACATGACAACGGTCGAAAACAAGGTTTTTTTCATGGTGTATTTCGGATGGGGTTAAGTGAAATCAGGGTTGGGCGGCGAAATCGACGATTTGCCGCAATTGCGGATTCATTTCCTTGGCAAACGCGTTCAAGGCCGAATTATCGGTGTCCTCGGGCAGTAAATGGGTTTTGATCCGGGTCTTGCCTTCGAACTGGTAGGTCACCACGTTGCACGGCATGAAACCAATCGCGTGCGGCGTAATCTCCAACACCACCTTCGCCAGCGTCAGATTGCAAAACTGGACCGTGTCGTACTCGGGAAAGCCGATCGCGCCGCGATCGCGAATCACCTTGCCGACCCGGCTGTGACCTGTGATGCGGAAATTGTGTTCGGCTATCGCCACCTCCAGTTCGGCCAGCACCTCATCGTAGGGCTTGACGGTTTCGACTTGGTAATACGGCACCAACTCGGTATTCGGCGGCAGCCCCGCGCAGCTTGCAAACAGCGGCAGGCTTGCGACAATGACGGCTCTCTTCAACATCGGCAAAGTTTATCATCATGAACGGGCAAAACACAGTCGCCGGCTTGGTCCTGGCGGGCGGCCGCGCCAGACGCATGGACGGCCGCGACAAAGGCTTGCTGCCCTTCCGAGGCTTGCCGCTGGCCGCTTACGGTTTAGCCGCGTTGCAACCCTTGGTGGGCGCTACCTGGATCAGCGCCAACCGCAATCGCGACGCCTACCGTCAACTCGGCTATCCGGTAATTGCCGACGCCAACACCGACTTCGACGGCCCGCTGGCCGGTATTCTGGCCGGCATGCGAGCCTGCGATAGCGAGATTCTGCTGATCTTACCCTGCGATACGCCGTTGATCGAAACCGCCGATTTACAGCGACTGCTAACCGCGTTAAGCGACGAGCCAGCGATTGCCGCCGCCCACGACGGCGAACGCTGGCATCCGACCGTCGCCGCGTTGCGCACCCACCTTGCCGCCGATCTGCAAGCCTATCTGGACCGCGGCGAACGCAAATTGCAACTGTGGTTTGCCGAGCACAACCCAGTCCTAGTAGATTTCTCGGATCGGCCTGGCATCTTCGCCAACGTGAATACCGCACTGGACCTGGCCGAGCTGGACCGGCACACCTAAGTAGTGTTCCCGTTAGACGAAACCAATCCGTGCCGGTATCATGCCGCTCCCAAATCCGCCGACTTTCCAACCCACATGACCGAAGCCACCATCACCTGCCCCAATTGCAGCACGCAAGTACCGTTGACCGAATCGCTGGCCGCGCCGCTGCTCGCCGCCACCCGCAAACAGTTCGAGCAGCAGTTACAGCAAAAAGACCAAGCCATCGCCCTGCGCGAACAAGGCATCAAGGACCAGGAGAAACAACTGGCCGAAGCCAAGCGCGGCCTGGACGATCAAGTCGCGCAGCAAGTCGCCAAACAATTGCAAGCCGAGCGTCAGCGCGTAATCGAGGAGGAAACCCGCAAAGCCAAACAGGCTGCCGCCGCCGAACTGGAGCACAAAAGCCGGGAGCTGGCCGAACTGAACGAAGTATTGAAAGTCCGCGACGCCAAACTCGCCGAAGCCCAACAAGCCCAAGCCGAGCTGATCAAGAAACAACGCGAACTGGACGACGCCAAGCGCGAGCTGGAACTGACCATCGAAAAACGCGTACAAACCAATCTGGCCGAAGTGCGCAACCAGGCCAAACGCGAAGCCGAGGAAGGCCTGAAACTGCGGGTAATGGAAAAAGACCAGACCATCGCTTCCATGCAGCAAAAAATCGAAGAGCTGAAACAAAAAGCCGAACAAGGCTCACAGCAATTGCAAGGTGAAGTACAGGAACTGGAGCTGGAAAACCTGTTGCGCGCCAAGTTTCCGTTCGACAACATCGAACCGGTCGCCAAGGGCGAATTCGGCGGCGACCTGCTGCAACGCGTGGTCGGTGGCTCCGGTCAGTCAGCAGGCAGCATCCTCTGGGAAGCCAAGCGTACCAAAAACTGGAGCGACGGCTGGTTGGTGAAACTGCGCGAAGACCAGCGCAACGCCAAGGCCGACATCGCCGTGCTGGTCAGCCAGGCTCTGCCCAAAGGTGTGGACAGCTTCGAAGTGATCGACGGCATCTGGGTCACCGCCCCACGCGCCGCCCTGCCGGTCGCCACCGTGCTACGCCACACCCTGCTGGAAGTGGGCATGGCCCGCCTCGCCGCCGAAGGCCAACACGGAAAAACCGAGATGGTCTACCAATACCTGACCGGCCCGCGCTTCCGTCACCGGGTGGAAGCCATCGTCGAAGCCTTCTCCACCATGCAGGAAGACCTGGACAAGGAACGCAAAGCCATCACCAAACAATGGGCCAAACGCGAGGCGCAAATCGAGCGGGTGATGAACGCCACGGTCGGCATGTACGGCGACTTGCAAGGCATCGCCGGTAAATCGTTACAAGAAATCGAAGGCTTGGAGATGCGGGCGTTGGGGATGGATGATGAGTTGGATTGAGCTAACGACCAGCCGGTCGGTCTGGCTCCCAAGCTCCGGCTTGGGAACCAGAGAAATTCACAAAACTGACCCAAATATAAAACGATGTTTATACTCACGTTTAAACATTCAAGGGAAGCATCATGACCGAAGCCATACTCGATATCAAACAATGGGGTAATAACCTGGGCGTGCGCCTACCCGCGGCCATTGCCAAAGCCGCCCATTTGCATAACCATCAACGAGTGCGAATTTCCGTTGAAGACGACAGGGTGATTATCACGCCGATAGCCAATGAAGCCTTGACGTTGGAGCAGCGCTTGGCTCGCTTCGATCCCGAGCGGCACGGTGGCGAAGCGATGGCGGTCGCGGAAGAAATCGGTGCCGAACGTTGGTAAGCCGACAGCAAACAACGGCCTGGGTGCCGGAACGGCAAGACATCATCTGGATCGATTGCAATCCGCAGGTCGGCCAGGAAATGCGCGACATCCATCCGTTTTTGGTGCTCTCTCCGCGCATCTTCAACGAAAAAACCTAGCTGGTGATCGGCCTGCCGATGACCACCGCTGCCTACAACGCCGACAATCCGTTTGCGGTGGCAGTCGATAAAGCCGTTGGCCGCAAAGCCGAACAAACCAGCTATGTACCGTGCCACCAACCCAAATCGTTCAACTGGCGCTTGTGCCAGGTCAAACCGCATCCGCTCAAATCCTTGCCCGGCGATTTGTTCGCTCAGGTTTGCGAGCGCTTGAATCGGATTATTCAGATGGGTTCGGGGGTGATCCCTCTGGATTGTTAAGGTTAGAGTGGAGTCATCCCAAACTCTCCCTGTGCCGATATCGCAAACGAACGGATTTCTCCAATCTCCGCTTGGGAGTTTGGATGGATAGGGGTCTCTTTGTTTTGCCCAGTCTATGTGTTTGGCTATAGCGCTAAAAATACGTTAAAATTAACGCACGTTATTTTTAACGTATCAAATACATCTATCAACGAGGCGCTTATGAAAGCCAATCCCGGCGGCCAGATCGATTTAAACGAAATCATAGGCCGCGATCGCGTCATCGAACAGCTGTGGGAAACCTTGGAGCAGCAATCGATACGCATCAACGCCGAACGCCGCATCGGTAAAACCACCGTCATCAAAAAACTTTGCGCATCGCCTAATGCCGGTTGGGTACCGATTTTCCAGGATTTGGAGCAATGCCATAGCGCCATGGATTTCGCCCAAGCCGTTTATCGGGAAGTCGATGCTTACCTATCTGCACGGCAACAAACCGCGCGTCGGGCAAAGGATTTTTTAAAAGCCATCGGCGGCACGGAAATCAAAGGTGTGCTCAAGTTGCCCGCTTTTAACGACCAAACGCCTTGGAAGACGTTGCTGAGCAAATCGATCGAAGATTTGGTCGAATCCCAACACCAGCAAAACGAGCGGCCTTTGTTGCTTTGGGACGAAGTGCCGCTGATGTTGCAAAGCATCGCCGCTCGCGAGGGCCAAGCCGCCGCGATGGAAGTATTGGATACCTTGAGGGCACTACGCCAGGAATTAGGCGGCCAGGGCTTGCGCATGATCTTGACCGGATCGATCGGCTTTCACCACGTCATCGACAGCCTGAGACAACAAGGCTATGCCAATTCGCCGTTGAACGATTTATATGCCTTCGAATTGCCGGTTTTGGAACCCAATTTCGCGCGGGAATTGGCAGAAAAATTGATCGCGGGCGAAAACATCGCCACGTCCGATGCGGCCATGTCCGCCCAAACCGTCGCTGAACGAGCCGACGGGTTTCCGTTTTACATCCACCACATCGTCAAGGCGGTGAAATTATCCGGACAAGAAGCGACCGCCGAGGTAATCGACAAGCAAGTCAGCAAACAAATGTTGGATAGCAACGATCCCTGGGAGCTGACGCATTACCGCGACCGAATCTCGACTTATTACGGGGCCGGTTTCGAAGCAGCCGTTTTAGCACTGTTGGATAGCATCGCGGTGCGCGACGACACAACGGCGGTCAACACCATACTCCATGAGCTGAAAAGCCAAGGCTTGGCCGTGGACAGGGAAGCATTGCTGAAACTGCTGAAAGCGGTCGAACAAGACCACTACCTCGCCAAAGACGAACAAGGCTACCAGTTTCGTTTCCCGTTGTTGAAACGCTGGTGGCGCTTGTCGCGCGGACTTTAGGAGGCGAAAGATGAGCGAATCAGCCTTTTTGTCGGTATTCACGCCGAGCCGGACCGCGCCGGAAGATTTGGAAGCCATCTTCGTCCAGCGCCATGCGCTGCTGGCTGACGCGGTGGAACGGGTTAGGGAAAGCGCCGACAGCGGCCATAAACATCATTTGCTGTTCGTTGGCCCGCGCGGCACCGGAAAAAGCCATTTTTTGACGTTACTGGTTCACCGCGTCGGCCTGGACGACAGCTTGCAAGAGTCGCTGCGGATTGCTTGGTTGAACGAGGACGAAACCAGTACCACGCTGCTCGAACTGTTGCGCCGCATTTATTTGGCGCTGACTAAGCGCTACCCCGACGACTACCGCGCAAACGATTTGGAACCCATTTACGATTTGGAGGCCGAGGCCGCCGAACGCTTGCTGGCCGGGTTATTGTTGGAAAAACTGAGAGGCAAAACGCTGCTGGTTGCATTGGAAAATCTGGACGCCTTGTTCGAAGGCCTGGGCAAAGCCGGCCAACAACGCTTGCGCGCCTTCATTCAGGAACATCCCGTGATGACTATCGTCGCCACCGCCCAACGTTTGGTAGACGATGTGTCCAAGCGTAACAGCACCTTCTTCGGCTTTTTTCAGACCGAAATGTTGGCGATGTTGTCGGTGGAAGAAGCCGCCGAATTGCTGAGCAAAATCGCCGCACTCAACCGCCTGGACAAAGCCGCCGCCTTTTTACGCAGCCCCACCGGCCGTTCGCGGGTTCGAGCTCTGCATCATTTGTCCGGCGGCAACCACCGGGTTTATCTGGTGCTGTCGCAGTTCATTACCGGCGATAACATCAATGCTTTGGTCGAACCCTTCGCGAAAATGGTCGATGAAATGACGCCCTATTATCAGGAACGCATCCGCTGGCTGCCGCCGCAACAACGCAAGATCGTCGAATTATTATGCAGCCGGGAGCGGCCAACGCCGGTCAAGGACATGGCCCGCCACCTGTTCGCCAGCCAGCAAACCATCTCCAGCCAGCTTAAGGATTTGCGTGCAAAGGGCTACGTGCAATCGGCCCAGCGCGGCCGCGAGTCGCTGTACGAAATCGCCGAGCCTTTGATGCGGATATGCGTGGAAATCAAGGAAAACCAGTCACCTGGTCCGTTGCGGCTACTGGTGGATTTTTTACGAGTTTGGTACGACGGCGTGCAACTCGACGAACGTTTGTCGGCCTGTGGCGAAGGCAGTTTGGCGCGTAATTATTTGCAGGCGGCAATCGATAGAAATTCGGTTTTGGGGAATTTGCGGGCTCAATTGTTAGTGGAGGATTTCCGGAACGAATTAAACGACGAGCAACGCGAAGAATGGATGTCATTAATTGAGGATTCAGTAGATGTTTCAGAAGAGTTGGCGCTTGCTTGCGGAGAGTTAGCCAAGGGAAATCACGAGCTAGGAATGAACATCTTAGAAGAAATATGCCGGGAAACCGACAAATATCCTCAGCGGCTCGTTGAAATAGCATTTGCCATCGCAGCCAGAGAAAATTTTAAATTCGGCCAAATCGAAGCGGGCATTCGAATGGTAGATAGTATGCTTGAATGGTCAAAAACGCCAAATAAGCTATTTTTAACAATTGTTAACCTTCGAGGAACGGTTTACAAAGAATCAGGTGAGACTACAAAAGCGCTTGATGACTATAGTAGGGTAATCGAATTCTTCGATGTGGCGCCGGAACAAACTGCAAAAGCGCTTATTCAGCGCGGCAGAATAAGAGGTGAATTGGGCGAAATCGAAGAGGCCTTGAGAGATTTCGATAGTGTTGTCGAATTGCATGACATTTCGCCTGATTTGATAGCAAGTGCGTATTACAACCGAGGTTTTACGCTATGGCAACTGGGCGACTTTAGTGGGGCGATTTCTGCTTACACATTAGGGATCGAAACTCCTGAGCAATCGCCAGTGGCAATGGCGAATGGTTTTTTTGGCCGAGGCCTACTCTATTCCGTGGAGAATAAGCTTGAAGGCGCTGTCCGCGATTTTAATATGGTTTTATCTATCCAAAATCTACCTGAAGAATTAACAGTAGATACTCAATTCACGCTGGCATTAATGCATTTCATGTCAGGCCGTTGGATGAAAGGGATAGTGAGACTTGCCGACGGTTTAGGTAAATTAACAGCAGACATTCAACCGGAAGAAGCGCAATTTACAGCCATGGTCGCTTTTGTCTATACAAGCAGCTTCTCAACAGCAGCCCGCAAACAACACATCGCCGAATTGGCGCAAGTTTTCGAACAACACCACGCCTCGAATTACCTCGGCGAAGCCCTAATACGCCATTTGGGTAGTATCCACCGCGATCCCGACGAAACACCTAGCTCCGAGAATCTGGAACAATGGTATTCGGCTTGGGAAGCCTCCGGCACAAACAGCGAAGCTCTGAAATTGCCGCTACGCCTGTTGCGCACCGGCATCGACTTTCTGAAATCCGGCGCTCAGGACCGTAGCGTTTTGCTGGACCTGAACCAAGAAGAACGGCAAATTTTGGTTCAGACTTTCGGTCTCGAGGAAGCCTGAGCAAACCTATTCGTCCTCGGAAAAGCTTGCATATCATGCTGGATTCCCGACGGTTTTTACGGCGCGGCAGCGGGTTTCATCTTTACGGTTACGTGATCCTGGAAAATCACGTACATTTGATTGCCGCATCGGCGGATTTGAGCCGGGACATGCGGCGGTTTAAGGCTTATACCGCCAAGCAAATCGTCGGTCATTTGCAATAAAGCGGTTCGGCGCGGGTGCTGGAATTCTTGGCGTTGTTGAAGCGGCCGCATAAGATCGAGAGCGAATATCGGGTTTGGGAGGAAGGTAGTCATCCGCGGCGGATCGAATCCGAGGCGGCGATGCGGCGGATCGAATCCGAGGCGGCGATGCGGCGGAAGCCGGTTTACATCCACCTTGACCCGGTCAAACGCGGCTATGTGGATTTGCCGGAGCATTGGCGTTATTCCGGTTCGCGGCATTATACGGGCGCGGAGGGATTGGTCGACGCGATCAAAGACTGGCGAGAATTTGGGAAGCTGGCGCTTCCGAGGCGGGGTTCGAAAGGCGGCCTACATCGATTTAGCGAAAGCGCGATCCGGCGCCATCGTCCCGGATTTGTTTCAAGACCGCCATGCCCGCCGGAAAGCGAGCACCCAGTGCCATGGCGGTATGGCTTAAGTCCGTCCGGCGTCCGGATTCGCTCCTAGCTCTAACGGGTCCGGCCATCCATCCCGAAACACGATGCTTGTTGAGTCATCTAACAACGTTGAATGAAACCTACGCCGAATTCCGACGAAAGCCTCAGCATCGGGTATAGCTGGGGTTCGGCCGAGCGAAAAATACTCGACGCCGCATATCGCCGGCTCGGCGCCGAGCAAAAAGACTCGGCGTCGCATATCGCCGGCTCGACGCCGGGCAAAAAAGACTCGACGCCGCATATAGCCGGCTCTGCGCCGGGCAAAAAGACTCGGCGTCGCATATCGCCGGGTCGACGTCGGGCAAAATAGACTCGACGTCGAGTATCGCCGGCTCGACGCCGAGCAAAAAATACTCGGCGTCGCATATCGCCGGCTCGACGCCGGGCAAAAAAGACTCGGCGTCGCATATCGTCGGCTCGCCGCCGGGCAAAAAATACTCGGCGTCGCATATCGCCAGCTCGACACCGGGCAAAAAAGACTCGGCGTCGCATATCGCCGGCTCGCCGTCGGAAAAAAAGACTCTGCGTCGAGTATCGCCGGTGCTCAGGCCGGATTTGCCGATGGCATTCGCGTCCACGCGGCGCGCTCCGGCGGACGCCCGTTCAAGCCGAGCGTTTCAGCGGCATTCTGTACAGGATTAGCGGCGCTGGGGTTGGCGACTCTCTCTACCGGGCGCGCCGGTAGAATAGGATCGAGTGGTTAACCCGGCCCCGTGTATCGCCGGCATTTCGTTCGGACTGGGCTCGCCTAAACCCAGGCTGACGCGCCCTTCGACAGCGAACGGCATTGAAGGGCCGGGTTCGCCGGCTGGCTGATCGGGCCGATGGTTTAATACCCTCGTGGTTCAGGTCTGTTACCGCCATTGCCCTGGAAATCCAAGCTCGACGCTTGGCCAAAGGCTGGAATCCGCATCGTTAAACAAAGCGCCGCACCGGTCTGGTTCCGGTCCGCTCGCGCTTTTATGCCGCCGCGATTTGCATTGCGATGGGTCGTGTGATAGAAATTTTTTGGCAATCGGAGAAAATCCGACTGCGCTCGGTGTCCGACCGTCGAGAAAATTCGATCGGAACGAACGCCGATTCTCAACTCAATAATTACTATAAAACCGAGGAGTCCGAGTTATGAAGAAAGCTCTATTCACCACTATCGCATCGCTGTTTCTCGCTTGGCTGCCGTCGTTGTCGCACGCCGGCGACGCCGATACTTGCAAGGGTTGCCACAACGGTTCGGTAGCGCCCAGCTTCGAAACCTTGAAAGGCAAGTTCAAAACGGCCGACGAGTTGGTCGCCGGGGCGAAAGCCTCGAAAAACGACATGATGAAGCCGATGCAGGCCGACACCGCCAAGTTGAAAACGGCGGCCGCTGAAATCCTGAAATAAGCGGCCCGATCGGCCGGGTAACCGGCCACGAACCGTTAAGAGGAGCCCCGAGCGCCACCCGGCGTTCGGGGCTTTTTCATTTAGGCAGCGGTTCAACGGCGAGCGGTCGAATAGCCCCTTCCCGCCCTTGACCTATCGGGTTCCGACCGGAACCGGCCCGATTCCTAAAAACCGGACCAGACAGTCATCCGTAGTTGGGCGAACGCGAAGCGGTGATGCGGTAAAAGCTGGATTGCCGCCACCGGAATCCGGTAAACAGCCACCCAGTGGATTTAAATGCCGACCCTGGAAATCATGCCGCCGGGATGTTTGATAGCGGCGGTTCCTGACTTTCGATTCCGCCGCTTTCGATAAGCGAGTTCCCAAACACGAACGCCGGGCGTAGACAAGCGCAAATTCGGCTGTCGATTGGCAATCGGGCCGCGCGATAAGTTGGTTTTTTGGCGTACCCTGTCTGTCCAGGATAACTTATGGGATAATTCGCCTCGCGTACCCGCGAGATCAAAAATCTCGCTCAATCGCACCGCATAGAGGATGACTTAGGCTGAGAGTTAACCTGAATTGTCCTTGTTAATTTCTATCTAGGAGCCTGTCGGACTTAAAAGCCAATAGTCCATTCGGTAACTTGGTTAGATAAAATAGGTGGTATAGAAAGAACCAGCAACCGGGAGAGCCCTTGATGAGTCGATTCATTCCTGTCAACCGCCATCAAGTCTATCTATTACCCCCTCGGTGGACGAATGGTTGCCGGAGGATCACTTGGCGCGTTTTGTCGTCGAAGTCATCGAGCAGTTGGATTTAAGCCGGTTGACGAGCCGCTATCAAGGTCGGGGTTCGGCGGCGCACCATCCGGCGATATTATTGGCACTGCTGGTCTATGGGTACGCCACCGGCGTGTTTTCCAGCCGGAAGATCGAACGGGCCACCTACGATTCGGTGGCGTTTCGTTTCTTGTCTGGTGATACCCATCCCGATCACGATACCCTGGCTCACTTCCGCAAGACGTTCCTGGTCGAGTTGGAAGACCTGTTCGTCCAAGTGCTGAGTCTGGCGCAAGCGATGAAGTTGGTGAAGCTGGGGCAAATCGCGTTGGACGGCACCAAGCTCAAAGCGAATGCCTCCAAGCACAAGGCCTTGTCCCACAGCCATATCGAAAAGCTCGAAGCACAGCTACGAGACGAAGTTCAGGCCTTACTGCAAAAGGCCGACGAAACCGACGCGGTGGACGACCGGGACGGCCTTGATCTGCCGGACGAATTGGCGCGGCGGGAAGACCGGCTGAAAGCCTTGCGTGAAGCGAAAGCCAAGATCGCCGAGCGGGCCAAACCGCGCGACGCGCAAGCCGAACAGGCATACGAGGACAAGGTGTCCCGCCGGGAAGCCCAGCGGCAAGCTGGCCAAAAGCCGCGAGGCCCGGAACCCAAGGCGCCGGTAGCCGGCCCCAAGCCCGACGATCAAATCAACCTGACCGACGAGGAATCGCGCATCCTGCCGAGTCACGAAGGCTTTGTGCAAGGCTACAACAGTCAGGCCGCCGTCGATGTCGATACGATGCTGATCGTGGCCACCACGGTCACGCAGCAGACCAACGACAAACAACAAGTTGAGCCGATGCTGGCCGAACTGAAAAAACTGCCCGACGCCTTGGGCCAAGCCGAAGCCCTACTGGCGGACACCGGCTACTTCAGTGCCGCCAACGTCCAGGCTTGCGAACGAAACCGGATCGAACCTTTAATCGCCATGGGCCGTGACAGTCATCATCGGCCGTTGGCGGAACGTTTAGCCCCGGATGCGCCGGAACCGACTGGCGACGATCCGCTGGAAAAGATGGCTTGGTACTTGAAAACCCGCGAAGGCAAAGCCCGTTATGCCAAGCGCAAATGCACGGTGGAACCCGTGTTCGGGATCATCAAACAGGTACTCGGCTTTCGCCAATTCTCCTTACGCGGTCTGGATGCGGTCACCGGTGAGTGGAAACTGGTGACCATGGCCTTCAACTTGAAACGGATGCATATCTTGGCGAGGGTCGTCTAATGGTCGAAACGATTGGTCAGCAAAAGGCTCGATTGGCGTTATCGGAATCCAACGCCAAAACGCTCGCCTAACCAGTGGCAAATCCTTCCTTCGACCGCCGTCTTCGCTGAGTTGGATGACAACAGAAGTGCTGGTAAGTTAAGTCCGACAGGCTCCTAGCGCTATTCAATCAACTTAGTCAGTTATGGTTGATTGTGAATTCAATTGCCGCCGGCGGATCATGACTATCAGGCTGATAGGCTTTAACCCTAATCCGTTTCAATATAGCGGCAATGAAACCGGTATTTTTATGAAAATTTTAATATTAAATCAGGATATGGATTCCAATGAAAAGCAAATTACCAGTCATTTTTTCCGCAATCATCATCGCAACAACCCTAACTGCCTGCTCTAAACACTCTGGCAATGTTAAAGCAACGGATCAAAACCTAGTGGATCAGATAAAAATTGGAAAAACCACCAAGGCGGAAGTCAAAGCGTTGTTTGGCGAAACAACCAATATTATGAGAATGCATGGCACCGAAACCTGGAATTACAATTATAGCCAAACCGATATTGGCGCAAAAGCTTTTGTACCGTTTGCCAACTTAACCGGAGAATCCGCGGTCGGCGTAAAAATGACGACCTTGGGCATCCAGTTTGATGATAACGGAATCGTCAAAAATGTAACCAGTAACACAGGCGGTAACCGTTAACCGCTAACGAAACAGAGGCTGGGTAAAGCTAAGCGATACCCAGCTCTTGCTCAATATGAATTAGTCCAGTCAACTCTTTCTACCGACAATAAAACCGGTCGCTGCCTGGCATACTGGATTATTTTTTCAAAAAAGCGCCTGCGATTTAGACGGCACCTCGTTTGTTCTAATTTTTCTCAAGCCTTTAACGAGGATTCAATCTATTCCAAAGCGCGGAACAAGAAAATCGCCCTGTTCCGCTGACAGGAAAACGATAGTTTTAGACTACAGACTTGCTCGACTATTTCGACGATTGAGCCAAGCCAGCCCTAATAGGGCGGAATTGAACAACACAAACCCGCCCGGCAGCGGAACTGCCGCTATATCGAAATGCCGCAAGGCATTACTTGAACTGTCGAAAGCCCAAAAGTCGTCGCCATTCGGATTCAAACCGAAAACCGACGTCGAAAAGCCCAGCGAACCTAATTCCGCCCCAGTCACCGCATCGTAAAAATGATTGGCGCCGAAAGCGAAATGGCTGGTCGCCGCATAAATAATTTCCGGAAACACCCGTTGGTTATGCGACACATCAAGCGCATCGACTTGCAAATCCCCATAATACAGCGAACTACCGTCCGTCGATAATACAACGCTACCGCCGTGATTTTGCGCGGAGCCGTATAGACCAGAGCTATCCACCACTTTAAAACCGGCGCTGGTCAATGTCACTGCTCCAACCTCTTGCGAGCTTGAGCCTGAGTCTCCATACAAGATTCTATGGCTATTGGCGTCATATTCGATATCTCCACGATAAAACGTCCAACCGGAGACCGCATTCGTTTGAGTATTGCTAGCGCTGCCCCAAGTATTGGCTGTTAGCGTAATCCACTGATCGAGAGAACTTAATACAAATTGATTGTCGGATATGGCTTCGATATGGCCGGCCACTTGATCGGTCGTTTTGGCTTGTACGGTTTTGGTCCCTAAATCGAAGCGATAAACATAGTGTTGAGATGCCGGCGTACCGTAGCCGATATTTTCGCCGCCGTAATCCGCCGCATATACGAATCGGCCGCTAGGACTCAAATCCAAATCGGTAATCGAGGATTGGCTTAACCAAGTTTTCCGGCTGTTATCGGATAAATCAAAAGCTTTAACAGCGCTGCCTGAGTTGCGAGTAATCAGAAAATTATAATTTGGAGCATAAATAATTTCATTAATACCTCCAACCGACGCAATTGAACCGGTTTCGGTAAATAATGCTGCTTCGGCGGTATTAAAACCAGCAAAGTTTGCAATGCAAACTCCGATTGATAGCAGTTTAATCGGATTTTGACGGTGTGACATAAAAACTCCTTTTCAACACGGTTAATAGAAGATGCCCGCGACCAGAATAAAACATATTTTCAGGCCGGCCAATTAACATTGAATTCCGGGCCGGGCGAGCGCAGTCTATAACAGCCACCGAAGAAAAGTCTAACAAATAATTTGATCGGCCTTTAAGATTAACTTAAGCCTACCCTATACCATTTTAAAAAACTCGTTTATACATCGGGCTTATTATTCTAGCCATTACTTATCTCCAAACTCGGCTTGAGAACCCGCGTAATATCCATTGGAGGACAGCGCCATGCTTTTCCGCTCTCGGCGATACGGCCTTTGAATGCGCGATCCGTCAATCCCGGGTCCATCGGAAACATCAACGATATTAGTACCGGCCCAACACGCCGCGATCTGAGCACGTTCGGTCAGGCGGCGAGTTTCGGCGCTTGTTACAGTAAGCCCCGAATCAGGAGGTATGACCGTGACAGACACAGTAGCGAACGCGGCCTATGCGGCGCGCTTCGATCGGGTTTTCGAGTATATCGACCGGCACTTGTTCGAGCCGCTGTCGGTTGACGAACTGAGCCGGCAGGCACATTTTTCCCGCTTCCATTTTCAACGGCAGTTTTCCGCCTATACCGGGCTGAGCACGACCCGCTACGTGCAGCTATTACGCTTGCGCAAGGCCTCGTATCAACTGGTGTTTCAGGAACGGCGGCCGATTACCGATATTGCGTTGGAAACCGGATTCGGTAACGCGGAATCGTTCTCTCGCGCCTTCAAAAAATGCTTCGGACAAACGCCGACTCAATTCAGAACCCAACCCGCATGGCAGCCGTGGAACCAGCGCATGCGCTTACCCCAACGTATCAGGAGTCGCTTTATGCAAGTCAACATCATCGAATTTTCCGAAACTTTGATCGCCGTGCTGGAACACCGCGGTGCGCCCGGCTTGGTAATGGACACGGTTCGAACCTTCATCGATTGGCGCAAGCGGAGCGGCCTGTCGCCGATTGCGACGAGTCGGACCTTCGGTATCGCCTACGACGACCCGGCCGTGACACCGCCGGACGAGTTTCGCTTCGATGTCTGCGGCGAGGTCGAGCAAGCCGTGCCGGAAAACCCGCAAGGCGTGGTCAATAAACGCATCGCGGCGGGCCGCTATGCCGTGGTGCGCCATACCGGTTCGACCGACCGAATCAGCGATAGCGTGTATTACCTGTTCCGCGACTGGCTGCCCGACAGCGGCGAGGAGTTGCGGGACTTCCCGCTGTTTTTTCACTATATCAAGCGCGTGCCGGAAACGCCGGAGCATGAACAGATCACGGATATCTACCTGGCATTGGCGTAAACGCCGGCACTCGAGCGGCCGTGTTAGCGTGATTTACGGCTTCTTGCGTGCAATTCGTGCAGTATCGCGCTCGGTTCCGTCCCGACTGCCCGCCCCGCAATCATCTACTCGAGCTTAAACAACGCGCCGTTACATCCCGTCCAAAATACTCTTCTTCTTTTCCGCGTACTCCTCGGCGGTGATTAACTCGGCTTCGAACATTTTTTTCAGTTGCGCGAGTTTTTCCATCGGATCGGCGGCGACCGGCGCGGGCGCGGCTCCGCCGGCCGCGGGATTGTTCATCGCTTGCGCGATGTTCTGACCGAAACTGATGCCGGCGCCCAAGCCCATGCCCATCCCGGCACCGCCGCCTTCGTTGCGGGCGGCTTCGCGCATCGCCTCCAATTGCTGGATACGGGCATAATCCAGACCGACTTCCTTGGCGGCCTGGGCTTCGGCGGTCATGTCGGCGATGCGGTTGATGCGTTTCAGGGTGTCTTCGTCGAAGTCGGTGCCTTCGATTCTGAAGTCGGTGATCGCGAAGCCCAGTTCCGCGAACATCGGCAGCAACTTTTGCAGCACGCCGGCGGCGATTTCTTCGCGATTGGTATCGATATCCAGATAACCGAAGCGGCTGGTGGCCAGAAAATCGGCCAGCGGCTGGCCGAGCCGCGCGACGATCACGGTACGCAATTGATCGGTGGTAAAGGCCTTTTGCTCTCCGACCACGTTGACGAAAAACTCGGCGGGCTCGGCGAGACGGTAACTATAATTGCCGTAGGCGCGCAGACCGACCGGAAATTTATAGGTTGGGTCCAGATATTTGATCATCGAAGTGGTACCCCACTTCTGATCTAAAATCACGGTCTTGCGGTAGAAATAAATGCCGACCTTGTACTGGCTTTCGAAAAACTGCATGAAGCTGGCAATCGTGGTCCAAAACGGGATGTTGTCGGTCTGCAGGTTGTAGGAGCCTTCGGTGTCGAACACCGCCTGCACTTTGCCGCGATAGACGAAGATGCAACCCTGGCCGGGGCCGACGATCAAGGTCGAAGCGTTTTTGATTTCGTCGCCGTTGTCGGTCCATTGTTCGAACAAGGCGTTCGGCGCCGGCTGTTGCCATTCGATAACCGAGCGCAGTTGGCGTTGCAAACCGTCGAAAAGTCCCATGATTGTCCCCTGAGAATAAAACTTGGAAACCAACTATAGAGCACGGCGGTGAAAAAGCGATGAAACGATATTTGGCGGCAGACTATCAGGCCCGGTTATGGGAGGCGATCAAGCATATCGAACGCGGTTCGCAAGCCGAAGTCGTGGTGGTGTTCCGGGCGCGCTCGGCCGAATACGGCTCGGTGCCGTTGGTCTGGGGATTGGCTGCGGCCTGGCTGTGTTTTACGCTGCTGATGTACGCGCCGGTCGAGTTCGAAAACTGGCTAATCTACTACGCCCCGCTGCTGGCTTTCGCTTTTGCTTACGCCGTCGCCACGTTGCCGATCATCAAGCGCTTTAGCGTACGCCGGGCCCGTCTGGACAAGGCGGTGGAAATCCTGGCTCGGGCGATCTTTCAAAAAGCCGGCATTCAGCATACGAGCGGCAAGACCGGCTTGCTAGCGTATTGCTCGCTGTTGGAGCGGCGAGTGTTTCTGTTGGCGGATCGGGGACTGGAGCAGGCGATTCCGCAACCGGTTTGGCGGACGCTGCAAGCCGAGTTCGATGCGGTCTTCGCCACCGGCCGGCCCGAGCAGGCTTTGCTGGCGGCCTTGGCTAACGCCGCCGACGCCTGCGCCCGCTACCTGCCGGTGCGCGCCGGCGACCTCAACGAATTGCCGGACCGGCTGGACGTCGATTTATGAAAAAGTGGCTCGCGATACTGGCGTTGGTCGGCTTGACCGTTTCCCAAGCGCTGCCGGCCCGGCCGGGCGGCGGGCATTCCAGCAGTTCGCACAGCTCATCGAGTTCGCACAGTTTTAGCGGCGGCTCGCATTCGAGTTCCGGTTGGAGCACCCACAGCGGCGGATCGTCGGCCGCTCATCCGATGTCGACGCTGGAAGCGTTGGTCCTATTTTTAATTATCGCCGCGATCGTCATTTACATCATCCACCAACAATCGCAAACCCGCGCCATCCCCGCCACTCCGCCGCCGGAAGTCCGCGTCCGCCGACAAAACGGCATTGCCGAGCAAATCGCCGCGCTGAAGCGGCTGGACCGCCACTTTTCGGCGATCGTGTTTCTGGAATTCGTGCATTCCCTGTATTGCAAATTTTACGAATACTCGACCAAGCCGGAATTCGAGTACTTGTCGCCATTTTTGAGCGCCGAGCTACAAGGCCATTTCAGCAAAGCCCAGCCCTGGACCGTCAGCGAAATCGTCGTCAACGGCATGCGCTGGCTCGCCGTCGACACGACCGGCGCCGACGGCGACAGTATCGACATCGAGATCGACGCCAACTACAGCTTGGACCTGCAAGACGCGCATTCGCGCTACGCCGTCGTCGAGCGTTGGCGGCTATACCGCCGCAAGGGCTTGCTGTCGGCGGAACCTGAAAAAATGCAGACCCTGAGCTGCCCACAATGCGGCGGACCCGCGCATTTTACCGATACCGGCGTGTGCGGCTATTGCGGCGCGACCGTACAAAAAGGCGGCGAGCAATGGTGTCTGGGCAAGCGCGTCGTGGTCGGTACCCACGCGGTGCCGGCGGACGAAGGCTTGGCGGCCTACGCCGATGAGCAAGGCACGCAAGCCGTCACGATCAAACAAAGCGATCTGATCGAACAGATCAATGCTTGGCAGCAACGATACGGCCTCGCCGATTGGACGCCGTTCTGGACGCCGTTTCAGAACGACGTGGTGCGCCCGTATTTCTTGACTATTTATGCTTGCTGGAGCCGGCGCGACTGGCAAGCGGCCCGGCATTTGCTGTCGGACCGACTCTACGAAACCAACGCCTTTTGGCAAAAAATGTACGTCGCGCGCGGCTGGTTCAACCGGTTGGACAATCTGCGGATCGAGCAAGTCGTTTTGGCGAAAATCGATAGCGACCTGTTTTACGAAGCCGTCACCGTACGCATCTTCGCCGCCTGCAACGATTACACCGAAGACGGCAACGGCAAACTGGTCGGAGGCTCCAAATCCAAGTTGCGGCGCTATTCCGAATACTGGACCTTCGTCCGCCGTACCGCCGCCGAACGCCGCGACCAGCCCTACGCGCTAAACCAATGCCCCAGTTGCGGGGCCCCGGCCGACAACATGGGCCAAAGCGGCGAATGCGGTTATTGCGGCAGCAAGATCAGCACCGGCCAGTTTTCCTGGGTACTGTTTTTGATCGAGCAGGACGAGGTGTATGCGGGTTGACGCATGTCGTCGCCGACCGTTTACAACTGCTCGTACGCCCTATCAAGAAAGATTTTTGGGAGCAATTGAACTTTTGGCCGACTAATCGTATTAACGGTTGCCACCCGTTCGTTCGCGTCTACCCTAGCAATGTAACTCCCCTAGGCCTTCGGTGTTGCCATCGCATCAATGACCGGGCAACGGCTGCGCGCACGTCTATACCGTCATCCAATCGCAGGTCTTTAACGTTATTTTTGGAGAAAATCGCTATGAGTACCTTATCCAAGCTTTCTTATTTTTCTCGCAGAACACTTTGGACTTTACCGTTATCCGCCGCGCTGAGCTTCGGTCCGCTGTCAACGGCGGCGGCAACCTCATTCTCGCGCGTCGATTTAGTCACTGACGATCAAGCGGCGAATCCCGCGCAACTGACCGACGCCGGCTTAGTCAATGCGTGGGGCATTTCTTATGCCCCTACCGGCCCGTTTTGGATTTCCGATAACGGTACCGGACTATCCACGCTATACAGTGTGAATCCGGATACCAACGCCACCGCCAAAATCGGCTTAACCGTGTCGATTCCAGGCGCGGGCAATGTCACCGGCCAGGTATTCAACGATAACCTTGCCGCGTTCAACGGCAACCGATTTATTTTCGTTAACGAAGACGGTACGGTATCGGGCTGGCGAGGCGCATTGGGCACCTCGGCCGAAACGCTGGTCACCGGCTCTTCGCAAAATCTTTACAAAGGCGTGGCGGAAGCGGCCTTGTCCGGAAACAGCTACCTGTATGCCGCCAATTTTAAATCCGGTCGTATCGACGTTTTCAAAGGCACGCCGGCGGCGGACGACTTAAGCGGTCAATTTACCGACCCCAATTTGCCGAACGGTTACGCGCCCTTTAATATTCAAAACCTGAACGGAACGCTCTACGTCACTTACGCCTTGCAAGACGCAAACTCGCCCGACGAAGTGGCCGGCGCCGGCTTGGGCTTTGTCGATGCGTTCGATCTACAAGGCAATTTACTGCAACGCGTCGCCAGCCAAGGGACGTTGAATGCACCGTGGGGATTGGCAATCGCGCCGGCATCGTTCGGCGAATTCGCCGGCGATTTATTGGTAGGCAACTTCGGCGACGGCACCATCAGCGCGTTCAAGGCATCGGACCATAGCTTCGCCGGACAATTGACCGGTACCGACGGCAATCCGCTGACCATCGACGGTTTGTGGGCTTTATCGATAGGCAACGGCGCGCTAGCCGGCAGCGCCAACGAGCTTTATTTCACGGCCGGTCCCAACGACGAGGCGCACGGACTTTTCGGTACGGTTGCCGCCGTTCCGGTTCCGGCAAGCGCTTGGTTGTTCGGGACCGCAATCCTCGGTTCATTCGCTAAGCGCCGCGCCAAAAGCTGATTAAGCCATTCTCGTTAATTCACGGATGAGGCGCATCGGCGGAGAACGATGCGCTTTACCGACATCATCCGTCCCGAGTACCTCGACCGGACGGATCGGAGTCAACCACGGCTCGGATGTTTCTTGTTTAACAGCACCGGCACCAGCGACAGTGCCGCGACCAATAAAATAGCCGCAAGTACCGGCGGCTCCAACAACTGGTTAAACGACGCGATCCGCTCCAGTTTTTCGCCGCCGTTGGCGTAAATCAACGAAGTCGGCAACACGCCCAATATCGTACTCAGACAATATTGCCGAAACGATACTCTGGAAATCCCGGCGGTGATATTGATGATAAAATATGGCACCACCATGACCAGTCGTAAACTCAGGAAATAATAAAAGCCATTATGTTCCAACTCGGTATCGATATTTTTTATTCGATCGTAATAGCTTTTTTCAAACCACCCTTTTAACGCATAGCGGCTAATGGCGAACCCGACCAAACAGGCTAAAATAGTCGCCCCGACATTATAGATAGCTCCCAGATAAAACCCGAAACAATAGCCGCCCAACACTTTGATCGCCGCGGCGGCCGGTACCGGGGAGTTGACGAAAACGACACAAGCCAGAAAAAACAAAACCACCGAAAACGAGTAATGATCTTGAATAAACCGACTTAACCAAACTTTATTAGTTTTCACCGTTTCCAGCGTCAAATTGTCGGCATAATAGATTGAAACTGCCAAAAACAAAATAAATAACAACGCCAAAGCATATTTTTTTATTATCACAAAACCGCCATCTTCGAATAAATCCCTAGCCGTATCACTCTGGAGAACTCGTGCGGGTACGACTGGTTGTTTCTCTGCCGACCAGGTCCGTTCATCAACGCGACGTGACACCCACACCCAACGAGAGTCTGTCAATGTCATCGGACACAACCCCATTTAAACCCGTGCGCGGGGCGGACAATCGCGACTAACGACATGTTCTATATTCCATTTCTCGGGGCAATAAGCCTCACGGGATCGTTCGGCGGCTGATCCGCCCACGGGCCAACACTTTCCGCACAGCCGCTCGCGAAGAATCCTCCAATTGATACCATGCCCGGATGACGGCAATAAGACAACGCCGTTCGACCATAGGCATTTAAACTGAAACTAGCGAAGATCGCCCGCGCGCGACAATCGGCCGTCATTGCGAACCGATAGCTGGTAAAATTGTCGGATCGCCGACATTCGGCGGCATTTCGAGCGATCAATTCTAATAAGTCCATCATGAGTACCCAACCCAGTTCCGACCTGACCACTTTCGAAAATCCCAGACCGGCGCGCGATTTCACGATCCGTATCGACATTCCGGAGTTCACCTGTCTGTGCCCGATGACCGGCCAGCCGGATTTCGCTAAATTGACGCTCGAATACGTGCCGGATCGGCTGTGCGTCGAATTGAAATCGCTAAAACTGTATATGTGGACCTTCCGCGAGCGCGGCGCCTTCCACGAAGCGGTCACCAACGAAATTCTCGATCACATCGCCGCGGCGACCCAACCGAATTTCATGCGCTTGCGCGCCGACTTCAATGTGCGCGGCGGGATCTATACGACGGTGGTCGTCGAACATCGCAACCCGGCTTGGCAAGCGCCGACGCCGGTCCAGTTGCCCTGATCCGATCCGTCCGATGATGAGCGGTAGAACCTTCTACAACGCCGACATCGCCGTCGCTCTGAAATACGACGGCAAGAACGCGCCCAAGGTCACCGCCAAGGGCGAAGGTTTTACCGCTCAACAAATTCTGGCGATTGCCGAAAAACACGACATTCCGCTACAAAATCAACCCGAACTGGCGCGCATTCTGGCCCAGGTGCCGCTCGGCGACGAGATACCCGAACAACTCTACGTCGCCGTCGCGGAAGTCATCGCCTTCGCCTATCTGATCGCCGGCAAAACGCCCGACCTGTAATCCATGAATTTAAAAGAATTGTTAACCGTCCTGCCGCAATACGGCTTGCCCCATCACGCGCTGTCGAATCTGATGGCCAAGCTGACCCATTGCCGAAACCCGACCTGGAAAAACCTGTTCATCAAGACCATCGTCCGCCTGTACGGCGTGAACATGGCGGAAGCCAAATATCCAGACCCGGACAGTTACGCCAGTTTCAACGAATTCTTCACCCGCGAATTGCAAGACGGCGCCCGCACTTTTGCGTCGGGCCGCGACGAGCTGGCTTGCCCGGCGGACGGCGAAGTCAGTCAAGCCGGCACGATCGAGGCCGGGCGGATTTTCCAAGCCAAGGGCCACGACTACAGCGTGCTGGAGTTGCTGGGAGGAGACGCGGAACGCGCAGCTGCTTTCAGTGATGGTCGGTTTGCCACGATTTATTTGTCGCCCAAGGATTACCACCGCCTGCACATGCCGTTGGCCGGCACGCTGAAAGAGATGATCCACGTACCCGGCCGGCTGTTCAGCGTCAATAACACCACGGTCGGCGCGGTGCCGAATCTGTTCGCGCGTAACGAGCGGGTGGCATGCATTTTCGACACCGAAGCCGGGCCGATGGCCTTGATTTTGGTCGGCGCCATCTTCGTGTCCAGCGTCGAAACGGTATGGCACGGCGTCGTCACGCCACCAACCGTCAGCCAAGCGCGGGTTTGGCAATACGGCGCCGACGCACCGACGCTAGCTAAAGGCGCCGAGATGGGCCGCTTCAACATGGGTTCGACGATCATCGTCCTGTTCGGCCCCGAGCAAGTCGCCTGGCATGCCGATCTGACCGCCGGCCGGGCGGTCCGGCTGGGCGAAAGCATCGGTAGGCATTTGGTTTAACACCCTTAAAATGCGATCGGCGGCGGGCTATGGCATAATGCGCGCCTGTCCGCCCGGCCGGACCGCTAACAAAACGATAACAATTAGAGGACAACAATGAGTTTCTTGATTTCAGACGCGATTGCGCAAACCGCACCCGCCGCCCAACAACCCGGCATCGAAGGCATGCTGTTTCCGCTTGGCATCCTGATCTTTTTCTACTTCCTGTTCATTCGCCCGCAATCCAAGCGCAACAAGGAACAAAAACAAATGTTGGCCGCGCTCGGCAAGGGTTCGGAAGTGGTCACCAGCGGCGGGATACTGGGTAAAGTCGTCGATCTGGACGACAATTTCGTCAAATTGGAAGTCTCGGACAACACCTTCATCCAAGTCCAACGCCACGCCGTCGCGACGATGATGCCAAAAGGCACGTACAAAACCCTGAACAAAAAAGCCTAACGACTGCTCACAACGCCGCCCTCAATCCGCTCGCCCCTCCGGCGGCCTAGCTCGCGCAGCTATTAACGGAAACCTATGCAAAATCATTTTCCAGTCTGGAAGAACCTGATGGTTCTGACCCTTTTGGTGATCGGCACGCTCTACTCATTGCCGAATCTGTACGGCAACGATCCGGCGGTGCAAGTGGCTTCGTCCTCCGCCACGCCGTTGCAACAACGCCAAGCGGACGATGTCGCCGCCAGCATCCGCGACGCCGGTTTCACGACCAAGGCCTTCGAATTTACCGACGGCAAGGTGCTGGCCCGTTTCAACAATACCGACGAACAAATGAAAGTCGCCGACCTGTTGCGCGACAAGCTGGCCGAGCAAGCCACGGTCGCGCTCAATCTGGCGCCGGCCACGCCGGATTGGTTGCGCATGATCGGCGCGGAGCCGATGCATCTGGGTCTGGACTTGCGGGGCGGCGTGCATTTCCTGCTGGAAGTCGACATGGACTCCGCGTTGAAGCAAACCGAAGAACGCTATAACAACGACATCCGCACCGCCTTCCGCGACGCCAAGGTCCGTTATCAGTCGGTCAGCAAGGAAGCGAACGGCATCAAGGTGGTGTTGCCGAACGAAGAGGCCAGGGTCGCGGCGGCGGCGGTATTGAACAAGGATTTCCGCAATCTGGACCTGAAGGAAACCGGCCCCAACGAATTCACGTTGTCGATCACCGAGCGCGAATTGCGCGACATTAAAAAATCGGCGCTGGGCCAAAACATCACGACGTTGCGTAACCGGGTCAACGAGCTGGGCGTGGCCGAACCGATTATCCAGCAGCAAGGCGACAGCCGTATCGTCGTCCAACTGCCCGGCGTACAGGACACGACTCGCGCCAAGGAACTGCTCGGCACCACCGCGACGCTGGAATACCGCTTGGTCGACGTCGAACACGACGTGCAATCGGCCCTGTCCGGACATGAACCGGCCGGCGCGCGCCTTTACAAAGACAAAAACGGCAATCCGATTTTGTTGAAACGCTCGGTCATCGTCACCGGCGACCAAATTACCGACGCTTCGTCCGGCATGGATCAGGACGGCCAATCGGCGGTCTTCATCACCTTGGACGGCGCCGGCGCCAAAAAAATGGGCAAATTGACCCAGGAAAATATCGGCAAGCCGATGGCGGTCGTCTTCATCGAATACAAATCCGAGACCCGCGTCGTCAACGGCGAGAAAGTTCAACACAAGGAAAAAGTCGAAAAAGTCATCAGCGTCGCGACCATTCGCGACAGTTTCAGCAAACGCTTTCAAACCACCGGTCTGGACAGCCCCGAGGAAGCCCGCACCTTGGCCTTGTTGCTGCGCGCCGGCGCCCTGGCCGCGCCGGTCGAAATCGTCGAGGAACGCACGGTCGGTCCCAGCCTGGGTCAGGAAAACATCGACCAAGGCATGAACTCCATCGTCGCCGGCTTCTTGCTGGTCGTGGTCTTCATGGTGATTTACTACCGAGCCTTCGGCCTAATCGCCAACTTTGCGCTGCTGTTCAACGTGGTACTGCTGATTTCGATCATGTCGGTGCTACAAGCGACGCTGACTCTGCCGGGCATGGCCGGTATCGTATTGACGGTGGGTATGGCGGTGGACGCCAACGTCTTGATCAACGAACGGATCCGCGAGGAGCTGCGCCACGGCAACAGCTTGCAAACCAGTATCTACATGGGTTACGAAAAAGCCTTCGCGACTATTTTGGACTCCAACGTGACCCACTTCATCGTCGCGATCCTGCTGTTCGGTTTCGGTACCGGCCCTGTCAAGGGCTTCGCGCTGGTTCTGGTGATCGGTATCGCCACTTCGGTGTTTACCGCGGTCACCAGCACCCGGATGCTGGTCAATTGGTTCTACGGCAGCAACAGCGACCCCAGCAGGCTGTCGATCTAATCCGCCCGCGCCGCTGTCCGGAAGCCCGGCCGATACGCTGGGCTACTCCGGCACAGGCGCTCCATATGCTTGGCCGGGTTTCTCATCACCCCGGCGAACGGGTTATAATGCCCTATTCTATTTTTTAATCATAAACCTACGGGAGTTAAATCAATGGCCATCGAACGTACTTTCTCCATCATCAAGCCCGACGCCGTCGCAAAAAACGTGATTGGAGAAATCGTCAGCCGCTTCGAAAAAAACGGACTGCGCGTCGTTGCATCGAAAATGCTGCAATTGACCCAAGACCAAGCCGAAGGCTTTTACGCGGAACACAAGGAACGCGGCTTTTTTAAAGACTTGGTCAGCTTCATGACTTCCGGTCCGGTCGTCGTACAAGTGTTGGAAGGTGAAAACGCCGTTCTGAAAAATCGCGAACTGATGGGCGCGACCAACCCTAAAGAAGCCGCGCCGGGCACGATCCGCGCCGATTTCGCGGTCAGCATCGACGAAAACGCCGTTCACGGCTCCGACGCTCCGGAATCGGCCGCCAGAGAAATCGCTTACTTCTTCAGCGCTAATGAACTCTGCGACCGCATCCGCTAAACCGGCATTGGTCAATTTGCTGGATTTCGACAGAAAAGGTCTGCAAGCCTTTTTTGTCGAACTCGGCGAAAAGCCGTTTCGCGCCACCCAATTACTGAAGTGGATTTATCAGGAAGGCGTTGCCGATTTCGAGCAAATGACCAACCTGAGCAAATCGTTGCGCCAGTACTTACGGGAACATTGCGAAGTCAGGGCGCCGGACATCGTCACGGAACAATTGGCAAGCGACGGCACCTGCAAATGGGCGATGCAAATGCGCTGCGGCAATCGGGTCGAGACGGTCTATATTCCGGAAGATCGGCGCGCGACCTTGTGCGTGTCGTCGCAAGTCGGCTGCGCGCTGGCCTGCAGTTTCTGCTCGACCGCCCAGCAAGGCTTCAACCGCAATCTAAGTACCGCCGAGATCGTCGGCCAGCTTTATCTGGCCCAACAACGCCTCGGGCCCGAGCGCCGCATCACCAATGTCGTGATGATGGGCATGGGCGAACCGCTGCTGAACTTCGATAATGTCGTCGCGGCGATGAATCTGATGATGGACGACTTCGCCTACGGCTTGTCGAAACGCCGGGTCACCATCAGCACCTCCGGCGTCGTGCCGGCGATGAAAAGACTGGGCGACGTCTGCGACGTCAGCATGGCGGTATCGTTGCACGCGCCGTACGACGAACTGCGCGACCAATTGGTGCCGATCAACGTCAAATACCCGCTCGCCGAACTGATGGACGCTTGCCGCGACTACGCCAAGACCGGTCCGCGCAAGCACATTACCTTCGAATACGTGATGCTGGACGGCATCAACGACGGCGCCGAACACGCGCGCGCGCTGGTCAAACTGTTGAAGAACGTCCCGTCCAAGCTCAACCTGATTCCGTTCAATCCATTCCCGCAGTCGTCGTACCGTTGCTCCAGCAGCGCCAACATCCTGCGCTTTCGCGACATTCTGCAGGACGCGGGACTAGTCACCACGATACGCAAAACGCGCGGCGAAGATATCGACGCCGCCTGCGGCCAACTGGTCGGCCAAGTCCAGGATAAAAGTCGCCGCCATCTAAAACTCCAAGCGATGCAGGCGCACGGCAGCGGCAATGTCGCGTAAACCGATACGATACTGGGCTATCTGCGGCATCGCCGGTCTTCTGACCGGCGCATGCGGCTTGCTGCCAGACATCAAGCCGTCGATGAGCAATGCCGAAAAGGCCACGCTCAATCTGCAAATGGGCGCTCGCTATCTGGACATGGGCATGTTGGACGCCGCCCGCGAAAAATTGCAAACCGCGCTCAGCCTGGACTCCGGCAATGCCGAAATCCATAACACATTGGCGGTGTTTTACGAGCGGGTCAAGGACTACGACGCCGCCGACGACAGCTACCGTAGCGCCTTAAGCCGCGACCCCGCCAATTTCAGCACCTTGAACAATTACGGCCGCTTTCAATGCGAACGCGACCGGGTCGACCAAGGCGTGGAACTATTGAAGCAAGCGCTGGACTCGGCAATGAACACCCGGCCGTGGTTCGCACTGACCAATCTCGGCGCTTGCGCGCTCAAGCAAAACGACGCGCAGCAGGCCGAAGGCTATTTCCGCCAAGCCTTGCAAGCCCAAAGCGAATACGCTCCGGCCTTGCTGGAGATGCAGAAAATCAGTTATCAGAACCGCCAATATCTGTCGGCGCGCGGCTTCCTGGAACGCTATCTGGCCGTTGCCAATCACACCCCGGAAACCCTGTGGCTGGCTTTTCAAACCGAACGCTCGCTGGGCAACGGCAAACTGGCCGAAGAGTACCGCGACAAACTCCTATCCGCTTTCCCGGCTTCGAAGGAAGCTCAACTCGTTAAATCCGCGATCAGCAAGTAAACCCAACATGGCAAAACAACAGCAGGCCATACAGGCCATCCGAGGCATGCACGATATTCTTCCCGAGCAATCGCCGCACTGGCAATGGCTGGAAGGTCATGCCCGCGACGTGCTCGGCGCCTACGGTTATCAGGAAATTCGGCTGCCCATCGTCGAAAAAACCGAGCTGTTCAAACGTTCGATCGGCGAAGTCACAGATATTGTCGAGAAGGAAATGTACACCTTCGACGACCGTAACGGCGACTCGCTGACCTTGCGTCCGGAAGGCACCGCCGGCTGTCTGCGCGCCTGTCTGGAACACGGTTTGTTGCACAATCAAAGCCATCGGCTCTGGTATTACGGACCGATGTTCCGCCATGAACGTCCGCAAAAAGGCCGTTACCGCCAGTTTTACCAGTTGGGCGTCGAAACCTACGGCATGGCTGGCCCCGACATCGATGCTGAAATGATTTTGTTAACCGATCGGCTTTGGAAACGCCTCGGTATCCGCGACATGGTCGAACTGCAAATCAACTCGCTGGGTACCGCCGAAGAACGGCTGGCCTACCGAGGCACGCTGGTCGAATACTTCAATCAACACCTGGATTGCCTGGACGAAGACAGCCGCCGCCGCCTGGACACCAATCCGCTGCGCATTCTGGACAGCAAAAACCCCGACATGCAGGCGATGCTGCGCGGCGCGCCGGTTCTGCTCGATCATCTGGGCACAGACAGCCTAGCGCATTTCGACCGTCTGAAAGCCACGTTGGACGACTTGGGGCTGAAGTACGCGATCAACACCCGTCTGGTACGCGGCCTGGATTACTACGGCAAAACCGTGTTCGAATGGGTCACCGAACGCCTAGGTTCGCAAGGCACGATTTGCGCCGGCGGCCGTTACGACGGCCTGATCGAGCAACTCGGCGGCAAGGCCAATCATGCGATCGGCTTCGCGATGGGCATGGAACGTATTCTGGCGCTGATCGAGCAATTGGAACACGTCGACATTCCGGCCGGCGTCGACGTTTATCTGATCCGGGTCGGCGAACAGGCCGAAACCGTCGGCATGCGATTGGCGGAGCAGCTGAGAGACGCCCTGCCCGGCTTAAAAATCCAGGTCAATTGCGGCGGCGGCAGCTTCAAGAGCCAATTCAAAAAGGCCGACAAATCCGGCGCCGAATACGCGATTATCATCGGCGACGACGAAGCCCAAAACCAGGTCGCGGCGCTAAAGCCGTTGCGCCTTGAACAGGAACAAACCACGCTGGACCATCAGGCGCTCATCGAAACCTTGCGCGCCTGGCAACTGCAACGATTTCACACAACCGCAAACTAAGTAGAGAATTACCGTGGCAATTTACGATACCGAAGAAGAACAACTGGAACAGTTGAAAAAATGGTGGGAAGCCAATCAGACAGCCGTGATTGCCGGCGTCGTCACCGCGCTGGTCCTGGTGACCGGTTGGAATCTGTGGCAAAACCATCAAACCGATAAAAACAGCCAAGCTTCCCTGATGTTTCAGCAGATGCTGGAAAGCGCGAATTCCGGCAACCGCGAATCGACCGAAAAACTGGCCGAGCGCCTGCCTAGCGAGTTTCCGTCAACCGCTTACGCCGAGTTCGCCGGCCTGGAATTGGCGAAATCCAAGGTCGAACAAGGCGATCTGGAAGGCGCGAAAACCCTGTTGAAAAAAACCGTCGAAACCACCACCAGCGACGAACTGCGCCATGTCGCTCGCCTGCGTCTGCTCCAGTTGCTGCTGGCCAGCCGCGAATTCGAACAAGGCCTACAGATGATCGCGTCGGTGGATCCCGCCAAATCGGAAGGCTTTGCCGCCGCCTACGACGAACTGCAAGGCGACTTTTACGTCGCCCTGGAGCGGCCGGACGAGGCCCGCAACGCTTATCAAAGCGCGATCCGCACCGGGCAGGCCACGCCGCTGACTCAATTCAAGCTGGACGATCTGAGCACCGAAACACCGTTAGCGCCGCCAGCGGCCAATTAACCCTCATTCAATGCACATGCCGACCAGGATTTATCGACTTCACCCGCTGGCCGCTCTGATCGTCTGCCTGCCGTTACTCGGCGGTTGCGCCGGTCTGGATGCCGGCCGCGACTTCATCTCCGGCATCACCGAATACATTACCGGCGACGACGATAACGCCGACCCGCCGGCGACGTTGCAAGAATATACGATGGAAGTCCAGCCCGAAATCGTCTGGAAGGAATCGATCGGTAGCGGCGCCGACGAAAAATATCTGAAGCTGATCCCGGCCGCCGCCGAGGGCAGCGTCTACGTCGGCGACCACAAGGGCCATTTGCAAGCGCGCGGCGCCGGCAACGGCAGTTTGACCTGGGAAAACAATAGCGAGTACAGCTTTTCGGCCGGCCCCGGTCTGGGGCTGCACAGCGTCATCATGGGCACCAGCACCGGCGAAGTGGTAGCCTTCGACAAGGGCACCGGCGAGCAACGCTGGCGAACCGACGTTCCCAGCGAAGTACTTGCGACGCCGGTGGTCAGCCACGGCATCGTCTTGGTCCGCACCACCGACGGCAAGGTCCTCGGCTTGCAGGAAAACGGCGGCGGCGTGTTGTGGTCGTTCGAGCACAGCGTGCCGGCCCTGAGCATACGCGGTACCGGCGCGCCGATAGTCATCGACGACAGCGTCGTCATCGGCTCGGCCAACGGTAAATTGCAGGCATTGCAGCTCAAGGACGGCAAGGCCTTGTGGGAAGCAACGATCGCGATTCCGAGCGGACGTTCCGAAGTCGAACGCTTGGTCGATCTGGACGTCGATCCGGTCGCCGCCCGCGGGGCGATTTATATCGCCAGCTTTCAAGGCGGCACCTCGTCGGTGTCGGAAGTCGACGGCGATGTGCTGTGGCGCAACGAAGCCGTGTCGTCGTATAGCGGCTTGAGTCTGGATTACCGTTATCTCTACGTCAGCGATACCAAAAGCGAGGTCTGGCAGTTGGATCAACGTAGCGGCGCGTCGCTGTGGAAACAAAAGGATTTGCACAATCGGCAATTGACCGCCGCGGTTGCCTACCAAAACTATGTGGTGGTCGGCGATTACGAGGGCTATGTGCACTGGCTGTCTATTACCGACGGCCGCCAGCTGGGCCGCATTCAGGTCGGCAAGGCCGCGATAGAGGCCAAGCCGGTCGTCGTGGACGATACCGTTTACGTTTACGCTAAAGACGGCACCTTGGCCGCGTTGAGAGTCCACTAAATCATGCTACCCGTCATCGCCCTGGTCGGCCGCCCCAATGTCGGCAAATCCACGCTGTTCAATTATCTGACCCGCAGCCGCGAAGCGCTGGTCGCCGACTATCCCGGCCTGACCCGCGACCGCCAGTACGGCCGAGTCAAGCGCGGCGAGCGCGACTGCCTGGTCGTCGATACCGGCGGTATTACCGACGAGCGCGACGGCATTGACGTGTTCGCCAAGAAGCAGGTCGAAATCGCGCTGCAAGAAGCCGACGTGGTGTTCTTTTTAGTGGACGCCCGCGACGGCGTCAACGCGTCGGACGAAGCCATCGCCGACATGCTGCGCAAGTTGGGCAAACCGGTGGTGCTGGTCGTCAACAAAATCGACGGCATCGACAGCAACACCGTCGCCAACGATTTCTACGGCTTGGGTCTGGGCGAACCGGTGGCGATCGCCGCCGTCCACGGCCGCAACGTTCACGAATTGCTGGGCCAAATCGACACTTTGCTCCCGCCTCAGGCCGATGAGTTTCAGGAAGTCGATCCCGGCATTGCCATTGCGGTCGTCGGTCGGCCCAACGTCGGCAAGTCCACGCTGGTCAATCGCCTGCTCGGCGAGGAACGGGTCGTGGTGTTCGACGAAGCCGGCACCACCCGCGACAGCATTTACATTCCGTTCGAACGCGACGGCAAAAAATTCACGCTGATCGATACCGCCGGCATGCGCCGCCGCTCGCGGGTATCGCTGACCGTCGAGAAATTCAGCATCATCAAGTCGCTGCAAGCCATCGAAAAAGCCCACGTGGTGATTTACCTGATCGACGCCCGCGAAGGCATCACCGATCAGGACGCCCACATTTTGGGCTTGGTGTTGGAAGCCGGCCGGGCACTGATTATCGGCTTGAACAAATGGGACGGCCTGAACGCCGAACACAAGGACTTCGTCAAGAAGCAGATCGAGATGAAATTGTCCTTCCTCGATTTCGCCGAAAAACATCCGATTTCGGCGCTACACGGCAGCGGCGTCGGCAAACTGTTCGACGTGGTACATACCTTGTACGACTCGGCGATGGTGGACATGTCCACGCCGCTGTTGACCCGCATTCTTAGCGACGCGGTTGCGGCCCACCAACCGCCGCTGGTCGGCGGCCGACGCATCAAGCTCAAATACGCGCACCAAGGCGGACGCAATCCGCCTGTCGTCGTGATTCACGGCGTGCAAACCGATGTGCTGCCCGGCGCCTACAAGCGCTATCTGATGAACTATTTCCGCGAGCAATTGCGCTTGGCCGGCACACCGGTCAGGCTGGTGTTCAAATCGCCGGAGAATCCGTTCCACGGCCAGAAAAACCAGCTTAGCGACCGCCAAGTCAAGAAACGCAAGCGGCTGATCGATTTCAGCAAGCGTCACAAATAGCAAACCCGCGAACAGAGCCGAGGTACGACGCCCGGCTGTTGTGTTCAGCCATTCCCGGAGAACTTCATGGCCACCATCACCTTCCAAGGCAAACCGATCAATACCTGCGGCGATTTACCGACTATCGGCTCCCAAGCCCCGGATTTCAAGCTGACCAATCGAAAGATGCAAGATGTCGGCCTGACCAACTTTGCCGGCAAGCGTAAATTACTGAATATCGTCCCCAGTTTGGATACCCCAACCTGCGCCACCTCGACCCGCAAGTTCAACGAGAAGGCGGCCCATCTGCACAATACCGAAGTCTTGGTGATCTCGGCCGACCTGCCGTTCGCCCAGGTGCGCTTCTGCGAAATCGAAGGTATCAAACATGTCGGTGCGCTTTCGACATTCCGCTCCAGCTTCGCGCAAGATTACGGCGTCGAATTGCTGGACAGCATCCTGGCCGGCCTGACCGCACGCGCGGTCTTGGTACTCGATGAAACCGATACCGTGATTCATGCCGAACTGGTCGCCGAAATTGCCGACGAACCCGATTACGCGGCAGCGCTGGCAGCTCTCTCCAAAGCCTGATCAGCCGAATTCGCAACGCTTTCTTAAGGAGCAACCACGATTTCAACCGCTTTCACGGTCGAAATCGTTGTGCTTCGGCGGAATTTACCAAATTTTGCATTTTAAAGGCAGTACAACTCGAACGCGCGACCAACCCACGAATAATGGCCTAGGAACATAATCTTGCGCCCTTACTGGATAACTTTCCAGTTCCGCCGCCAAGCGACTCGGGACGCTCCTCCTCAAAACGCCGAGACCGAAGGTCTCGCCCGCTAGTCGATTTCCAGATAAAATCAAGGTGCCCGTTGCTTTTTTAGGCGAAAAAACCTCTATTTACCAGGGTAATCGCGCTAAAAAGCAGCATTCGAAACCAATTGCCTACCCATCCGGTCGTTCCTTAATCGGCCGGATCAAATAGCAAGCAGGGTAGGAGCAGCCTGGAAAACGGCCATTAATGGATAGCAAGCTCTCGGCGCGCCGTAGCGTCGTACGTCGCCAAGCAGAACGCAGAACCAATCCCTATGCTTTCAACAGCGAGGAATGGATTGCGATGATGCGGGAACAATATCTGCTCTGGCCGAAATTCGACCGGCGAGCGGGCGATCGGCGTCAGTCCGAACGCCGTGCGATGGACAGGCGCGCCTCGTTGCGCTCCGCCGCCACCGAACACGCTTTCCGCCGGGTTCGCCTGCTGTCCGCCGACGATCTGCTCAACGACGACGAAAAACAGATGATCCGCGAGCTGTTCGCGGACGACGATTAGTCGCCGAGCAGGATGTCGCCGCCGTGGCGCGCTTGCAACGCGAATTTGTCCTTGCTGCGCCGGACCCAACCTCTGGCCTCGACTTGCCGGCCGACATAGGACGCAAGCGGCGGAAACAAAGACGCATAGCGATTTTCCACCGCGACGGCCACCCCGTCGGAAAATTGCAGATAGCTATATTTCGCGGTGCGTTTGATACCGCTAATTCGGCCCGTCAACCGCTTCCAACCGTGATAATTTTCGGCGTTCAAGCTGGCATAGGGTTGCGCCGCGTACTCGGACCGGCCCCAAATACCCAAACCGGCTCGTTCTGCGTCGCGCTGAGCCGCCAACAAGCTATCGACATATTTCAGATTCGGCGGGAATATGTTGACCATCGCCAAGCCAGCCCGGACCAACTCCAGATTGACGAATTCACGCGACTCGGTAAACACGTAAGCCAATCGGCGTTGATATTTGTCCTGTTTCTCGACGTCGCCTTCCAAATACACTTTTTGGCGCTCCAATTTGGCTCTCAGCCAAGCCTTGGCTTGTTCTCCGCCCGCTTCGGCGGACTTGTTGCGACCGGCAACTTCCGGGGTATTAACTCCCAGAAATCGGATTTTTTCACCGTTTGCCAATAAAATAGTGTCTCCGTCGTAGACCCTCTCGACTTCGACCAGCGCGATGCCGGGATCGACGCTCAAAACCTCGGCGCTTTCGGTACCCCGATCCGAATAATGCCGCCGCCCTTGCGCATCGGTCCAACGATAAACGTCGCCGCCCTGAGCCGCCGAGACAAGCAGCATGCCCAACGCGCATAATACCCACCGCTTCGTCATTACCAACCACTAACCATGACTGAACACCCTGCGATTACCGCCACCCGCCGTTGGCTGGAACACTTTGTGATTGCCTACGACATCTGCCCTTTCGCCCGGCGCGAGCATCAACGCGGCAGTATCCGATACCGGCTCGTCGCCGGCAACAGCCTGGAATTCGCGTTGGAAACCTTGATTAGCGAGTGCCTGCATCTGGACGCCGAACCGGAAACCGAAACCACCTTGTTGATTTTTAACGAGGACTTTCAGAATTTCGACGATTTCCTGGACCTGTTGGCGATTGCCGAACAGTTGCTTAGCGATCAGGACTACGAAGGTATTTACCAGCTTGCCAGCTTTCATCCCGACTATTGCTTCGACCGCGTCGATGCCGAGGATGCCGCCAATTACACCAATCGCGCGCCGTTCCCGATGCTGCATCTGATCCGAGAAGCCAGCATCGCGGCGGCCCTGGCCCATTACGCCCATCCCGAAACGATCCCGGAACGCAATATTGCGTTGACCCGGCGAATGGGGGTGGAGAAATTACGCGACATCCTTGCCGGTTGCTTTCAGGATTTGGAGTAGTAGTCGAAATCTTCGGTCTTTTTCAACTTAAAATTCGGCTCGACATCGATTTGAACGTCTTTAAGCTTTTCCTTGGGTTCGGCTACCTTGGCTCGGACTTCTTCCAGAAAATCCTTGAACCAAGCCTGGTCGATCACGTCCGCCATGTCCTCGTCTTGCAGTATGTTGGGCTCGTCAGGCAGGCTGCCGTAATCGCGGGCCGTCCGCAAAGCCGCCAGGCAAGTCTCTTGGTCGCCTCGTAACGCAAAAATGCAAGCCAAGTTATAAGCGGCGCTACCTGTTTGAATGTCGCACGCTTTTTCGAAAAAACTCTCGGCCAATTGATACAAGCCGGGCTTGCTCTCGTCCGGACTGATCCGGGCCAATTCCATAAATGCCACGCCGCCGTCGATGGCGGCCCCCAGATAATTGGTCGCGATCAACAGACAAAACGAAAACTTGGAAATCGCGTCCTCGTAGATTTCGACCGCCTCCTGACCTTGCTTGGTCTTGGCTTCGTGCAATAACGCAAAACCCCAATGATACAAGCCGTCCGCCACCAGGGGCTGGTCGGATACCACGCTGGCGAAACCTTGATAAGCGCCCTTGAACAATTGCTCGGCCCTACCGCCGTCGGCTTTGCGGGCTTGGGCAACTTGCTTGATCGCCGCATCCAACGTCGAACGTTTTTTAATGGAACTCAATAACGACATCTAAAATCCTCGCTGATGGTTAACCGATCGGGTTGCGTTAAAATAGCCGTGCATACTACACCATCGCCCAGCCGCCGGAAAATGTTAATGACCGACACCGCCAACCCTACCGAATTCGCCAAAATCAATCTGGAAACCTCCGCCATCGCCTGGCGGGAATTGCAACGTTTCTTCGCGGCCGGACTGGCGATTGCCGTCGCCGCCGATTTGGATTTAGTAGACGTGGCTTGGCAATTCTCCCAAGACAACAAGGCCCAAGTCGAGCAATGGCTGAATAGCGGCCGTATCGGCCATGTTAGCGACGAGCAAGCCGGACGCTGGTATGCCGACGACAGCCTGGTTTGGGCCGTCGTCGTCAAACCGTGGGTGCTGGTACAAGCGCGCTGAGTGCTCAATCGATCAGGTATTTGCGTTTAAGCCAGTAATCGGCGCTGACGTAACGGCCGCCGCCCAGAAAAAACAACGCAACCAATAGCACGAAATAGGTCGCCGCGAATTCGATCCCGTTGTTCAGCATCGCCAGACTGCCGAATTCGGTCAAATAGGCGTAATCGCCCTGAGCCTGCAAAATCTCCTTGGCCTTGTCCAATCGTTCGATCGCCGCCACGGTACGATCGGTCGCGAATAGACCGCTACCGGTGGCGATGGCCAGCCAACCGTTTTGCCAATGCGCGGTCACGGCCGCCACCACCATGATGACCGACAACGGCAGGCTGATCACCCGCGTTGCAAAACCGAACACTAAAAACAAGGCGCCGAAGGTCTCGACGAAGGCCACCAGAAACACCAGCACATACGGTGCTGGCAAGCCCAAGCCCCATTCCGCATTGCCGAACCATGCGGCGGTGTCGGTAAAGTTGGCGAATTTCTTGGTTCCGGCCATCCAAAATACCGGCGCCAAATATAGCCGGATCAGCAGCGGCGCCAGAAAATCCAGACACCTGGCGGTGTCGCAAGCCTTTCGGCACCAACGCGCCGCGACCGGCACCTTTTCGGCCGCGATGTTCATTAACGTGGCAAACGTCGTATTATTCATGCTCTCCCCCTCGAAATGTTCGTTTTTATCATGACTGGCTGTTCTTCGATCTTCGCCGACATTCCCAGCCGATTGCCGGCCGAATTATGCCAAACCTTGCATGCCTCGCCTACCGCCCGCATCGAGCGCATCGTCTCTCGGGGCCATGCCAGCGACCCGGACGCTTGGTACGATCAAACCGAAGACGAATGGGTCATCGTTCTGCAAGGTCGGGCCAGACTCGCGTTCGCGGACCGGGCGGTATTGGAGATGCGGGCCGGCGACTATTTGCTGATTCCGGCGCACTGCCGGCATCGGGTCGATTGGACCGATCCCGATACCGAAACCGTCTGGCTGGCCATTCATCTAGAATCCAAATCGACTAGCGTCTAAATCCAGCTCTCGGTCACGCAACCTTTCCGAACTTCTCGACAGGCGCCAGCCATCTTACTCCGCCTCGTCAGTTCCGGCGACGTTTTGGAAACGACGCTCCCAATCGAGGTCGCCGCTACGCCCGGAACACGGCTCCAACGCCTGAAAATCCTAGCAACGCGCCCTAGTCAGCCATTTGCGCAGCCTCGACTAAAATTAACTGACCGGCAATAGTGTATTTGCTCTACGTTATTATCAATGATACATAACGGCTGATATACTTTGAGCCCAGTCTTTGCCGGTTAACCACGAGACTCCGAAACCGGACCG
Organism: Methylomonas stagni; assembly: GCF_050154735.1. Classification (NCBI taxonomy): domain Bacteria; kingdom Pseudomonadati; phylum Pseudomonadota; class Gammaproteobacteria; order Methylococcales; family Methylococcaceae; genus Methylomonas; species Methylomonas stagni. The sequence continues at coordinate 1,506,610 of NZ_CP189557.1, forward strand.
CCGGAAGGAGCCGTCGTCCGACAAACTAACCAGGGATACCGTGATGATTAATTGCCCATTCTCCACCCCCACTTCCGGCCGCTACCTGATTGCGATGGCGCTGGCTGGAGTTAACGCAAATCCGGCAGACTGCGCCGAAGCAAAAACCTACACCAAACCCGCCGTCACAGCCTTCTCCAGTCAAATGGACGATGCGTTGTTGGGTGGCGGTAAATTCGAAAAGCCGGTCTGGAATCTGCACGATGCGTTGCAGTTACCCAAATGGTTGGACATATCGATTGAACAGCGCACCCGCTACGAAAGCCTGGATGGACGCTTCACAGCAAACGCCAAGGGAGGCGACCAGCAAATTCCATTGCAAACCGACTTGTGGTTGCAAGCGCACCTCGGTCAATTCCGTTTCGCGACCGAATTCGTGGATTCGCGGGCCTTAGGCGCCGACAGCGGCTCCGGCGTTAACAACACTCACGCCGATACCGCGGATTTTCTACAAGGTTATATTGCCTGGGCGGACCAAAACGTGTTTTACAGCGGCTTAGGCACCGAAGTGGTCGTCGGCCGGCAAACCCTGAATTTGGGGAGCCGCCGCCTGGTCGCCCGTAACGCGATGCGCAACACCATGAACACCTTCACCGGGGTAAAACTGCGGGTTCTGGATTACGACAAATGGCAATTCACCAGTTTTGTGACGATGCCGGTGCTTCGCTACCCGAACACTGCCGTCGATATCCTCGACGAGACCCACGAATTCGATGAGGAAGACACCCATACTTGGTTTTCCGGCGGCTTTTTAGAGGTTTTCGACATCGGCTGGGGCGTCAACAGCGAGGTATACCTGTACAACCTCGACGAGGGCGACAGCATTCGCAATCAAACTCGCAATCGCCGTTATTTTACGCCGGGCATGCGTTTTTACCGAAAACCCGGCAAGGACAAATTCGACTTCCAAACCGAAACCATCGGCCAATTCGGGACGGTTCGCGCATCGACCGCCGCCTCCGCCAGCCTAGATCAAGAACACTCCGCCTGGTTCCAACATCTGGATGTCGGCTATACCCTGGGAATCCCTTGGTCTCCGCGACTGGGTCTGGAATACGATTACGCCAGCGGCGACCACGATCCCAACGACAACAAAGATCAACGCTTCGATACCTTATACGGCGTCAGACGGGGAGACTTCGGCGCGACCGGCATCTATGGCGCCTTCGCTCGCAGCAACATCAACTCGCCGGGCTACCGCATCAATCTTGCGCCGACTTCGGCAGTCCAGCTCGGCCTGAGCCATCGTTTTTTCTGGCTGGCCGAGGATAAAGACGGCTGGACAACTTCCGGCACCGCGACCACCATGCTGCGCGACAGAACCGGGAAGACCAAAAACTTCATCGGCCAGCAACTCGAATTGACCGCGCGCTGGGACTTTAACAGCAGTCTGAATTTCGAAACCGGCTGGACTCACTTATTTAAAGGGACGTTTGCCAAAACGGCGACCAACGCACCCGCACCTCAGGACATCGATTACTTCTATGTGCAAAGTTTGTTTCGGTTTTAACGCGCCACCTCACGTCGCGACTGATCCGATAGGTCAAGGGTTTTTAGAAGGCCAGTTAGTAAGATGATCGGTAACGGATTCCTGACTTGGGGGCGGCAGCGTCAAACCCGAAATTGCTCGGCATGAAATGATTCGGCATTCACGAACTCCGGTAGCCATTAATGATCGGTAGGCTCGACTTTGTACCAAGCACGTTGATGACCGAAACCCTATCCCTGATCGGCGAGGCTTTCGCCGTGCCGATTCGTGCCGGCACCCGTTTACGTCAGTTTGAATTTTGAACCTGCTGTTTTAAACCTTTAGGAGAACCCTATGATACATCGCCTTACCCTTCGCGCCATCGTTCTGGCGGCCTCGCTATTGCCTGCGTCGTCGGCCTGGGCCGCAACCACGCTGGTCGCGGTCGCCGCCAACTTCACCAAACCAATGGAACAAATCGCCGCCGAATTCCAAAAAGCCACCGGTCACGAGGCCAAGCTGTCGTTCGGCTCCTCGGGCAAATTCGTGTCGCAGATCGAAAACGGCGCGCCGTTCGAAGTCTTCTTGGCCGCCGATCAGGAAAGCGCGGTCAAATTGGTCAACGCCGAGTTGGCGGTCGCCGACACTCGTTTTACTTATGCATTGGGCAAGCTGGTGTTGTGGTCGGCAACGCCGGGCTTGGTCGACGAGCAAGGCGAAATCCTCGCCAAGGGCGGTTTCAAACATCTGGCGCTGGCCGATCCCAAACTGGCGCCTTACGGTGCCGCGGCGATTGACGTTTTGAAAAAACTCGGCTTGCGGGAGAAATTGCAGCCGCTGATCGTTCAAGGCGAAAATATCTCGCAAACCCATCAATTCGTCAGTACCGGCAATGCCGAACTGGGCTTCGTCGCCTTGTCTCAAGTCATCGATAACGGCAAGATCGGCAGCGGCTCGGGCTGGATCGTGCCCAGCGATAGCTACAACCCTATCCGGCAAGATGCAATTCTGCTTAACAAGGGAGACGAGAATCCCGCCGCGCAAGCATTGCTGGAATTCCTAAAAGGGCCAGCGGCCTCGACCATCATTTTGAAATACGGCTACAGCCTGCCCAGCCAACCCTAAGCATGCTCAACTCCGCCGATATCGCCACCTTGTGGCTGACGTTTAAAGTCGCTTGCCTGGCCACCCTGATCATGCTGATCCTGGGTACCCCGTTGGCGTGGTGGCTGGCGCGCACCCACTCCCGTTTCAAAGGATTCTGCAACGCGTTGGTGGCCTTGCCGCTGGTATTGCCGCCCTCTGTATTGGGCTTCTATTTGTTGGTGACGCTGGGGCCGAAAGGCCCCATCGGCAAACTGACCGGCGAATTAGGACTGGGTACCTTGCCTTTCACGTTTCCGGGTTTGGTCGTGGCCTCGGTGTTTTATTCACTGCCCTTCGTCGTTCAACCCCTACAAGCCTCGTTTGCCGCGATCGGACGGCAACCCTTGGAAGCCGCCGCGACGCTACGGGCCGGACCGTTGGATACCTTTTTCAGCGTCGTGCTGCCTTTGGCGAAACCCGGATTCATGACCGCGACGATTTTAGGTTTCGCGCATACCGTCGGCGAATTCGGCGTGGTGTTGATGGTCGGCGGTAATATCCCGGACCGGACCCGAGTAGTATCGGTACAGATTTATAACCACGTCGAGGCCATGGAGTACGAACAAGCCCACTGGTTAGCCGGCGGCCTGCTATTGTTTTCCTTTACCGTTCTAATGGCGTTGTACAGCGCGTTGAAAACCCACCCCGTCGCCCATCAACTTAAATGACCGCACCCATCCGCGCCGAATTCGACCTCGACTACGGCGAATTTCGACTGAATGTAGATTTGGTGTTGCCCGGCAGCGGCGTCTCGGTGCTGTTTGGACATTCCGGCTCCGGTAAGACCACGCTGCTGCGCTGCATCGCCGGTTTGCAAAAATCCAGCAGCGGCTTTTTGCAGATCAACGGCGAAGTCTGGCAGGACAGCGAACGCGGGCTGTTTTTACCAACCCACCAACGTTCGTTGGGCTACGTATTTCAGGAAGCCAATCTATTTCCGCACCTGTCGGTCAAGGGTAATCTGCAATTCGGTTTGAAACGCACCGGCCAAGCCGGCGTCGACCTGACCCACATTCTGGAACTGCTGGGCATAGACCATTTGTTGGCACGCATGCCGGACGCGCTGTCCGGCGGCGAGCGCCAACGGGTCGCCATAGCGCGGGCATTGGCCCTGAACCCTAAAGTACTGCTGATGGACGAGCCGCTGGCCGCACTGGATTTCAAACGCAAGCAGGAAATCCTACCCTACCTGTCCCGCCTGCACCGGGAACTGAAAATCCCGGTGGTCTACGTCACGCATTCGCAACAGGAAGTCGCTCAACTCGCCGACCATCTGGTAATAATGGCCAACGGCCACGTTTTAGCCGCTGGCCCGCTCGCCGAAACCCAGAGCCGACTGGACATGCCGCTAGCTCAGGACCGCGAAGCAGCCACGGTTTGGCAAGGCCTCATTCAGAGTCATGAATCCGATTACCATCTAACCCGAGTGGAAACCGCCGCCGGCTCGCTGAGCTTGGCGGCTTTACCCGCCGCCGCGGGCACGCCGCTACGCCTGCAAATTCAGGCGCGGGATGTCAGCATCGCGCTGGAAAAACCGGCGGCGACCAGCATCCTCAACGTATTGCCGGCGACGGTCACCGGGCTTGCCGCCGAGTGCGACGGCCTATGCGTGGTCGGCTTGCAAGTCGGCCCGTTGCCGCTGCTGGCGCACGTCAGTCAAAAATCCGCCGTCGTGTTGGGCTTAAAAACCGGCATGCTGGTCTACGCACAAATCAAGGGCACTTCCATCCTGAACTAAGTCGCTTGGGGAGACGTGCCCAAACCGGGCATCCAGAGTCCGCGCGGTTTCAAGGCGACTAGACCGTGACAAAGTTGCCTAAGGCCTTATAATCCCGAGGGTTTACCATCTCAACACCATGGAGTTGAACCGTGAAAACACTATTGGCCCTGGCCGGTTTAGGATTGAGCATTTCCGCCCACGCGACGATCACCGGCAGTCTGATCAGTTCCGATTCGCTGCAAAGCTACTCGATTAACGACTTTTCGTCGGCTTCGCTGATCGAAACCGCCTACACTCAGTTACTGAACTACGAAACCAGCAACAATCTAGACTTGTCTACCGCAAAAATCGTCGTCACCGACGATGTCTTTACCCTGGAAGCCACGCTGGGCGGTTTACTGACTTGTTACTACCAAGGCCGTACCGCCACTTCAATCGAGGACTGTGCCAGTCTTACCGCCTATGCGACCGGCAATTTCGCGACCGGCACCACTCCTCAAGAGCAGAAAAGCCTAAATGCCGTCAACGACGCCACCACGATCGGTTTGCAACTCAACCGTAGCACCACCCAGATTTCCAGCTCATTACAGTCGCTCCGTCATCTGCGCATCGATCATTCCACCGCGAAAGGCGGCGGTGCCGGCGACGACCTGTACAGCATGGTCGGACCGTTCGGACTTTTCGTCAACGCCGGCGGCTCCTGGGGCCACGTGGACGGCAACACCGGCAGTGCCGGCTTTGCGTTGTACAACCGCAATTTCAACGCCGCGCTCGATTTTAAAATCAGCGAGCGTTTCGCGACCGGCATTCTGTTCGGCTATACCAGTTCCGCCGCCGAGCTGGACCGCGGGCAAGGCCGTTTCGATGCCAACATTTTTCGATTCTCGCCCTTCGCAACCTTAACGCCCACCGAGAACACCTATATCGATCTGGCGGCCGGTTACGCCAAACACGATAACGCGGCGAACCGCCAATGCCTGACTTGCGGCGGCGGGGCCAAAGCCCAGTTCGAAACCGACGAATTCAACATTTTGGCCGGCACCGGCTATACCCACAACATCGGCGCCTGGAGCCTGCGCGGCTACGGTCAAGCCTCGACGATTTACATGAATATCGGCGGCTACCGCGAACAGGGCCTGCTGGGTGCAGGCAGCGGCCTGCTGACGGTACCGGAGCAATACGTGGTCTCGGTCACCAGCACCTTCGGCGTCGAATTGACCTATGCGTGGAGCCTGCCGTTCGGCGTGCTGACGCCACGCGTCAACGGCGAGTGGGTGCGCGAATACGCCAACGATCCGCGAGTCACCCGCGCCTTTACCCGCTCCGGCTTGGCGGCGAGCATCGTCTCCAACGCCGCCGAACGCGATTGGGGCAACATGGGCGCCGGCTTGCAACTCAATCTGCCGAACGGCTTGGCCGCGAATTTGGGCTATCAGGCCTTGATTATGTCCGGCTCCTACAACCACGCGCTGGAAGGCGGATTGCGTTGGGAGTTTTAACCGGCTTGGTCCGAGACAAGTCAAACGAATCCGAACGAATCGGATCGCTGCGAAGACTCAAGTCCGTATTCCGACCAAAATCAGCTAGCCATTCCGCTTGAAAACCGCCACCGGTTCCGATGCAAACCCAGCCATCGATTCCGAAATGATTGCGCCAGCGTTGAATGACAGCTTTCGGAAGTGATGAATTGTTGCAATCGACCCCTAAGGCTTGAAACCAAAAAGTGAATTACGTCAAACAATAGACAAGATCTGACAGATGAACTAGAATTCAAGATTAGTTGACTTAGAAACTAATAACAATAATAAAGAGAAAGACTGATGAAATGTTTAAGCCTTTATGTGAATACTATAACCTGTGCAATTTTATTAACTGGTTGTGGGGCAAATTTCAATTCCATTTACCGATCAGAAAATGGTGATGGAAATCAAATCATTTTTACCGATGCAAAACAGGCCGCCACTGTTGTCAAAGTTGATCGTAACGGTGTCATGCAAGCTTGCGCCGCTAAGAGCCCTGATGTTTTCCAAGCATTAAGTACGGCTTTTAATGGCTCTTTAAGCGTTGAGGAAGCTAATCAAATTGCCGCTAAAATGGCCGGAGCTGGCTCAAGTTCCGAAGCCGCCGCATCTTATCGCTTACATACTCAGTTAACCGACACTCAAAATGAATTGCTGTATCAGCTTTGCGTTAATTCTCTAAATGGTACTCTCCGACCAGACCAATTAGCTACAGAACTACACCGCTATCAAAATACTATGGTCACCATGCTAGCTATTGAGCAACTGACCGGGTATGCGAAACCAAGTATTGTTGCGTTAGGTGGAGGTAGTGCAGGAACAGGATCAGCCAAAGATCTAGCATCAATTCAAGCATCGCTAGATTCTGCCAGGGCGAATGAAAGCAAACTCAAAACCGATTTTGAGCAAAAAAAGAAAATCCAAGACGATAAACAAACGGCTTATGATACGGCCAAGGCGACCAGCGACGCGGCGCCGGCGGACAAGGCCAAGCAGGATGCCACTACTAAAGCTAACGACGAATTAACGGCGGCAAAAAAAGACGCTGCTAGCTATAAGAGCGCATGGACCGAGGCTACCAATAATCGCACAAACCTTGAGTCTGTCAGGGATAAAGCGCTGACCGAAACAGCATCGGGTAGCCAAGGGGCAACAGCCCAGTTTGGCGGGGCTTTAATTACGCCTGGAGCTGATGCAAACGCAGCAGCCACTATTGCTAACACAATTCAAGAAATGCAAACAACTCATCTTCATCAAACGTTTACAACCGATGAGTGTTTATCATTTTTATTTCATGGCAATGTTGGAAATTCTGGACTTGCTCCAGTCGATTTACCAGATTTAAAACAATTTTGCTTCAACCATCTGAAAGAAGTAAATAAGTTTAAGTTTCAAACTCTATATTTAGCTAGTGGTTGTGATATTGATGGAAAAAATTGTTCTCAATCTAATATAATAGATCCAAACAAGCAAAAAAAATCAGTAAAAACAGACGTGTCAGACTTATACATTTTTGATGGCTTAAAATTGCCTGTGTATCGTCCTGAATAAAAAATTATTTAAGTAAATTTTTTACTGGTGGCGAAATATGTTGATCCGTTTTTCGTTAATTTTGTTTCTGTTGGTAGGCTGTTCAAAACCAATGAACTTTGGACACTTCGAAAATAGTATAAAAGTTGAATGGGTAAGAGGAGATGAATCGGAAAGGAGAATGAAGTTATTGGAGGATTTTGTATATGTTGATCCAAGCGGTAAACAATGGATTGCTCCTAAAGGTTATGAAACAGATGGGGCATCTATACCCAAAGTATTTTGGTCCATTGTTGGTGGTCCATTTGATGGACAATACCGAGAGGCCGCAGTAATTCATGACCAGTACTGCGATATTAAAACTGAGCCTTGGAAAGATGTGCATCGTATTTTTTACTATGCTAATCGAGCTTCAGGCATATCAGAAACTAAAGCAAAGATTCTTTACGCAGCTGTTCGAGTTGGTGGTCCTAAATGGGGATCTGATCACTCAAATTGTTATAGTTGTCATGACATCGACCCACATTACAAGCAAGATAGACAGCATAGAGTGGTAAATATTCCAGAAATAACCAGTGCAGACGCTAATAAAATTGTCGACTGGGTCACCGAAAAGAATCCGACTATTGAAGATATCGACAAATTTATAGAAATTACATATCCAAAAAGTACATTTTTTACCCATTAGTTTAGTTAAAAATTCGCTCTAACATCTTCGGAGTTGATGCTTTTCCACCACCTTCAAACTTCAACTCCACCGCCTCATCCCCCGGCCTCAGCCAAAACTGCACCACCACCTCGCCCCGGATAGCCACCAGATTCAAATATTCCCGCAAATCCTCGGCCTTGGCGTAATGCAGCTTGACCTTGTCGCCACCCCAAATCACCGGATGATAGGTTTCGATCTGGCTGACGTTGACGATCTTGTGTAAGCGCTTGGCAAACCGCATCTACTCCACGCATTTCAATCCGTTAACAGGCTGTTGATTTTATCTCCCCCGCAAGCCGCATTGATTCGTTGAGTTAGGTGCTGGATATATTCATAACACGTTGTTATAAATGGCAAAATGCTTTTGTTTTCCACATATTCCATCGAATCCATGCGCGGCGCCGACATTACCCAAGAAGAACTGTTCAGTTACCGAACCCTGGAAGAACGGATTCCAAAAAACATCCGCTCCGCAAGCTGCGCAAAGTGGTCGATCTGTTGCTGGCCACATTGGATGACGAGTTCGATGCGCTCTACGCCCGTCGCGGCCGGGATTCCCCGCCGGAGCGCCTGTTACGCGCCAGCCTGCTGCAAGTCTTGTTGTCCATCCGCTCGGAGCGGCAGTTAGTGGAGCATATCGACTTCAATCTGCTTTACCGCTGGTTCGTTGGCTTGACCATGGATGACGCCGTGTGGGACCACTCCACCTTCAGCGCCAACCGCGACCGCTTGCTGAACGAGCGCATCAGTCGTTTGTTTTTCGAACGGGTGTTGGCCTTGGCGGACTGGCAAAAGTTGCTGTCCGACGAACATTTTTCCGTGGACGGTACGCTGATTCAGGCCTGGGCCTCGCACAAGAGTTTCGTCAAAAAAGACGGCTCGACCCCTCCGCCGGAAGACGGCGGCCGTAATCCCACGGTCAACTTCAAGGGCGAGAAGCGCAGTAACGAGACTCACGTATCACGTACCGATCCCGATGCGCGGCTGTACAAAAAGAGCGAGGGCGACAAATCGCAGTTGGCATTTCTTGGTCATGCTTTGATGGAAAACCGTAACGGCCTGGTGGTCGATGTCGAAGTCACTCAGGCCAAGGGAACAGCGGAACGCGAAGCGGCTCAAACCATGGTCAAGCGTACGATCCACAAGCCGGGCGCGACCTTGGGTGCCGATAAAAACTATGACACCCAAGACTTTGTCGCCAATCTACGCCAGCGCAAGGTGACCCCGCATGTCGCCAGCAAGGACAAAGGCTCGGCCATCGACGGCCGCACCACCCGACACGACGGCTACCGCAAAAGCCTCAAAATCCGCAAGCGGATCGAAGAGGTCTTCGGCTGGGCCAAGACCGTCGGTCCGCTACGGCAAACCAAGTTCCGGGGTTTGAAGAAAGTCGCCGCGCAAACGATTTTTACGTTTGCGGCCTATAACCTAACGCGGATGGGCGCCATTTTCGGCTGGCGTTACACGACCGCCTAGGCGCTAGTACGCCTGAAATCCGCCCAAAGGCGGAATTGACCCCCTTCGGGGTGAATATAACCGGCTAAAACCGGTTTTTGAGGCCCAATCAGGCTTCCAGACCACCCGGTGCTTCGGAAAATGGCGTCGAAACCGAAGGTATATCGGCAAATTTCAACAGCCTGTTAGGAGCTCCTGAGCGGGATGGGGAATACCTCCAGCTCTAACCTTGTAGGTTTCCCGAAGAAAACTGTAAAACTATGTTGGATTACCTGAAGCGAATCCGACTTACGGGCTTACGGACTTTCAACAATTCAATAACCTAACAAACCCGTAACGCTCTGTTTGTGAAATCAATGATGGAGTTTATAAGGCGCTTACGAATTTACGGCGAGAAAGGCGAAATAAACCTAGTACTCCTGCGCTAAATAACCACATCGCGCCAGGTAATGGCACTGCCGTTGGGACGGGAATGGAACTAAAACCTAGAGCTTCTGTGAAACCTGAAGAACCCTGGGCCGTCCCTTCAATTTGAATACCAGTGTAACTATATCCACTTGGAAGTTCGATTGAAAACCCTCCGAATACCAGTAAATCTTGCGGGGTATCAATTGGAGATATAGGAGCAACGGTTACCGTACCGTCTTGATTTATCGTACTGATTAATGGCGAATCCACCTCAAAGCTTTTAAAGTCGCCAGGTATCTTAGAATTGTCAGACAACAGACCAAATCCCTTCAGAGTTGATGTGATCCATTTAGTAAAGTCCTCAACCTCTGTTGGAGTCAGCTTAAAGCCCCATACTTTTTCTGCTTTTATTGAACATTCAAAACCACCCGGTGCCTTTACGGTACACTCGAAACCCTCCACAATAGGGAGCGGCACATCAGTGCCTTTAGCTACTGGGCCCACAGCCTCCAGCGCATGCGCTTGACTCGTTAATGCAATCAAAAGAAAAATAGCCGATAAGAAAAAACTGCATTCTCGCTTGATCATAGATTACCCTCCGATAGAATTTACTCCTGAGCAGAAAGGGGAATATTCCCCGTTCCGAACCTTTCAAACCTGTTTTAAGTTAATACAAACCTAATGAGCGGGTTGAATAGACCACCCGGTTTAAGCCCCCGAACTGATTCGTTCGTCTGATTACGTTAAACTAATCACACCTACCGTCCACAAACCGCAATTTCAGGTTATCAGTGAGCTTAAACCGCCACATCTACCAACTGATAGACAAAACCAGTCACCTACCCCTGAGTAAACAAATAAATCACCCGTAACAAATCCGCCTGCCGTCTCGTCCCAGTTTTCCCTAACACGCCATGCAATTGGCTACGCGCCGTACCAGTGGTGATATTCCACTGGGCGCTGTACTCAGTCAGCGTTAATCCTTCCACCAGACTTTTACATAGGCGGATTTCGGCGCGGGTCAGGGTGTATTGGCGAATGAACTGCTGCCATTTCAGGGATTGAAAATGACAGAAATAATGCAGCTTAAGCAGATAGCGGGCGGCGTGGGGAATACTGGTTGACGGCTTGGGTAATTGGTGGCAGCTCAACAGGATTCTTTGCGGTTCCTGGTCATTTTCCAGCAACAGACAAAGCGGCTCGGATTCGTGGGTTTTGCCGGTACCGAAGTTTTCCAGTTTGGCGGCGTGTTGCGGGTTGAGTAGTCTAAATCCCGGTGACAGGGTAAATAGCTTGGGGTGTTGTTTGATGATGTCGATGGCTTGTGGCGAGATATAAATCAGTTGTCTTTGGCTATCCAGTAACAGTTCATTTTCATCCCAGCTTTGCAGACAATGATGGCAATGCGGGGTGGAAAATGTCTTGTAAAGATCGTCCTCGACGCGATCTGATTCTCTGCGTCTTAATTGTCCGCTGCGCTCTAGCATGGCTTGACTCTCCTTAGTGAACGAAATCAGTCGCACATAATTATATAAGGTCGATGTGAATGTGCCGGCCAATTTTAGTTAAGTCCTGTAGTATCGGTAGCTAGGGATAAGTTGGCTAAGCAATGCCAATCAGTTGTTCGGTCTGAAGAGGTGCATGGCAGTAAAGGCGACGGTCCGCTTTAGTTCCAAAATTTGCCCTTGGAATTGCGACTAGTCAATGACAGGTTTTGGCCAATCCAAGGCATTCAAAATCTGGTCGGGTATGAATCGGAACCGGTGGCGGCATGGCGAACGGAACGACTGCGGTTTTCAACTCGGAATCAGCGGCGGTATTAATTGGAATACTCACTCAAGGCCTACCGACTGACGCAATCGCGGTTAACACCGTAACACTATCTAGCGTGCCGCGCCGCCGGATAATCCAGAATAACGCGTTCCAACCACGCTAGGACCCTAAGCGTTCAGTTTACCGGCTAACGCGGGGGCGGCCCTGGTCATTCGCCGTCTTAGGAGTCGCGCGGCGAATATGTTCGGCAATTCTAAACCTGAACGGTCAACCTGAATGCTGCCATCGCCGAGTAAGCTTTAGTGTCCGAATACAGGTGAACGCACGCCGGTCTCGGAGCACAAAAAAGGGCCTCGCGGCCCTTTTCTTATCGTTTAACGCGTGAAGATCAAGCGTTATCGACTTCTTTCATGCTCAAACGCACCCGGCCTTGGCGGTCGATTTCCAGCACTTTGACTTTTACTACATCGCCTTCCGACAATTTGTCGCTGACTTTTTCGACGCGTTCTTCCGAAATTTGCGAGATGTGTACCAAGCCGTCCTTACCGGGCAGTATCGTCACGAATGCGCCGAAATCCATCAACCGAACGACTTTACCTTCGTAAGTCTTACCGACTTCGACCTCGGCGGTGATTTCCTCGATCATGCGCTTGGCTTCTTCACCGGCGGCTTTATCGACCGAAGCGATATTCACGGTACCGTCGTCGGTCAAATCGACGCTAGCGCCGGTTTGCTCGGTGATCGCCCGTATCGTCACGCCGCCCTTACCGATCACTTCGCGGATTTTGGACGGATCGATCTTGAAGGTGATGATGCGCGGCGCGAAGTCCGACATTTGGGTGCGCGAAGTGGACAAGGCTTTGTTCATTTCGCCCAAGATGTGCAGGCGGCCTTGCTTGGCTTGATCCAGCGCGACTTTCATGATTTCCGGGGTAATGCCGTCGATCTTGATGTCCATTTGCAGCGCGGTAATGCCGGTTTCGGAACCGGCCACTTTAAAGTCCATGTCGCCCAAATGATCTTCGTCGCCCAGAATATCGGACAACACGGCGAATTGATCGCCTTCCTTGATCAAACCCATCGCGATACCGGCGACCGGGGCTTTCAATGGGACGCCAGCGTCCATCAGCGCCAAACTGCTACCGCACACCGACGCCATCGAGCTGGAGCCGTTCGATTCGGTGATTTCCGAAACCACGCGAATCACGTAGGGGAATTCGCCGATCGTGGGCGTCACGGCTTGCACGCCGCGCTTGGCCAGGCGGCCGTGACCGATTTCGCGGCGTTTGGGCGAACCGGTGCGGCCGGTCTCGCCAACGCTGAACGGCGGAAAGTTGTAGTGGAACAGGAAGGTATCCTTGTATTCGCCCGCGAGTGCGTCGATGATTTGCGCGTCGCGCTCGGTACCCAGGGTCGCGACGACCAAGGCTTGGGTTTCGCCGCGGGTGAACAGTGCCGAACCGTGGGTTCTCGGCAATACGCTGGTACGAATCGTGATCGGTCTGACCGTGGTCAAATCGCGGCCGTCGATACGGGTGCGGTCGTTCAGAATCGCTCCGCGAACGACGTTGTATTCCAAGGTCTCGATAACGTCGCGTATGTCTTTTTCGGCAAACAGAGCGTCGGCGGTCAATTTTTCGACGACGGCCGCGCGGATCGCGCTCAAGGCGTCTTGTCTGACTAGTTTCTCGGGAATTTGGTAGGCGGCTTTGATTTGCGCTTCGGCTTCGGCGGCAACGGCGGCTTTCAAGGCCTCGTTGTCGGCGGGCGCCGCCCAGTTCATGGCCGGCGTAGCGACTTCGGCGGCCAGTTCGTTGATCGCATTAATCGCGACCTGCATTTGCTCATGACCGAACAATACCGCGCCCAGCATCACGTCTTCCGGCAACAAATCGGCTTCCGATTCCACCATCAACACGGCTTTTTGGGTGCCGGCCACCATCAGACGCAAGCGCGATTCCTTCAGTTGCGGCAAGGTCGGGTTCAACACGTATTGACCGTCGATATAGCCGATAGTCGCGGCACCCAGCGGGCCGTTGAACGGTAGGCCCGAAACCGCCAACGCGGCGGATGCGCCGATAATCGCCGGCGCTTCGGTGTCTATCTCCGGGTTCAGCGACAATACCGTCGCGATGATTTGTACTTCGTTAGTAAAGCCTTCGGGAAACAATGGGCGAATCGGTCGATCGATCAAGCGCGAGATCAGGGTTTCGTTTTCGCTGGGACGGCCTTCGCGTTTGAAAAAGCCGCCGGGAATTTTGCCCGCGGCAAAGGCTTTCTCTTGGTAGTCCACTGTCAATGGAAAAAAGTCGCCGCCGCTACTTTCCTTTTTACCGACCACAGTCACCAGCAGGGTGGTGCCCTCTACATCAATGATCACCGCGCCGTTGGCTTGGCGGGCGATTTCGCCGGTTTCTAGCGTGACGAGACGATCCCCGTACTGAAATTGTTTCCTGATAGGATTCACTATAAGGTTCCTTTTTTTAAAGGTTGTGCTGAAATGTGCCTAAAAAAGAAACGGCGTTCGACACGCCGTTTCTTCCGGGCGGTATTACTTACGAATGCCCAGACGCTCGATCAAGGAGCGGTAGCGGGCCACATCGGTTTCTTTCAGATAATCCAGCAATTTGCGGCGTTGGTTAACCATGCGCAACAGACCGCGACGCGAATGGTTGTCTTTTTTGTGAGCGGCAAAGTGCGGTGTCAACTGGTTGATGTTCGCGGTCAACAAAGCCACCTGAACTTCGGTGGAACCGGTGTCGGAATCCGACAAACGATATTCTTCGACGACTGCTTTCTTTTGTTCTGCGGTTAATGCCATTTTAATCCCTATCGATTAATCAATTAAAAGAATGCCATCGGACGATGGCGAAGATGCGCCGCTTCCACAATAGGGTGTAGGAGCGTACGCGGTTTTCGAGGATAATCAAGCATTTCGATCATCCATCAGAAACAGTTTTCTAGGCGCTAGTTTACCATTCAATAGAATTTCGCCCAACCCCAAAAAGGTTTCGGGACCGTAGATTCTCACCGGCCCCGGCTGGCCGCCGCCGACTTCTATTTGTTGTCCCTGCCGTATCCGACCAGCCTCCTCAGCGGCCAAGGCTAGCGCCGGCACGCCGCGCAATGGCTCGTCCGGCGCGATCAAAACCGCTTGAAGCTGCTCGCTGCTCATGGCCTGCAATTGCTCAAACGTGTAGGCTTGCGCCAAACGAAACAATCCGGCTTCGGTTCGGCGCAATGCAATCACGGTCGCGCAGCTGCCTAACTCTTGCCCCAGATCCTCGACCAAGGAACGAATGTAAGTTCCCTTCGAGCAAACCACGTCCAATGTCAATTCCCGATCGCTAGCCGCCAATAGTGTCAGCGCATAAATCGAAACCGGCCGCGCCTTGCGTTCTATCGTCAAGCCTTCGCGCGCCAGCTCGTAAAGCTTCCGACCGTTATGCTTCAACGCCGAATACATCGGCGGGACCTGGTCTATCGCACCGGTAAAGCGGAGCAAGGCGGCTTGTAACACCGCTTCGCTAAACACCGGAACCGGCATTTCGGCAACGATGTTACCGTCGCTGTCGCCGGTGTCGGTCATCACGCCCAGCCGCATCGATACCGTATAGCGTTTGTCGTCGTCGAGAAGCATGCCGGACACCTTGGTGGCTTCGCCGAAACAAAGCGGCAACAATCCGGTCGCCAACGGGTCCAGCGCGCCGGTGTGGCCAGCCTTGTTGGCATTCAACAAATGCCGGACTTCCTGCAAGGCCTTATTCGACGACACGCCCTGGCGTTTATCGAGCAAGACGATGCCGTGCACGTCGCGCCCGGACTTGCGTTTTGCCATTACTCGTCCCCAGGCTTGCCGACGACAGGCGCATCGCCCTCGTCCTGCCGCCCTTCCAGATCATGCAGCAATTCCGCGACGCGCATACCGGTGTCGAAGGAATGATCGTAATAAAAATGCAGCTCGGATATATGCCTGAGCCGCATCCGCTTCGCCAACTCGTGGCGAATGAACGGCGAGATTTCATTCAATACCTTGACGTTGGCGAGCTTGGCCGCGTCGTCGCCGTTCAACACCGTGATATACACTTTAGCCACCGCCAGATCCTTGGACAGCTCGACATCGTTGATCGTCACGAAACCCAGGCGAGTATCCTTGACGTCGCGCTGCAAAATCGCCGCCAGTTCCTTCTGCATTTCCGAGGCAACCCGCTGGCTGCGGCCGTATTCTCTCGCCATTTAGATTTCCCGTCTGACTTCGATACGCTCGAACACTTCGATCTGATCGCCGTTTTGCACATCATTGTAGTTTTTCACGCCGATGCCGCATTCCATGCCCATCTTGACTTCAGTGACGTCGTCCTTGAAGCGGCGCAAAGATTCCAACTGGCCTTCGTAAATGACCACGTTGTTCCGCAACACCCGAATCGGCAGATTGCGCTTGACGAAACCGTCGATGACCATACATCCGGCGACCGCGCCGAATTTCGGCGAGCGGAACACGTCGCGCACTTCGGCCAAGCCGACGATTTTCTCTTGAATATCCGGCGCCAGCATGCCGCTGATCGCGCGTTTCACTTCGTCGATCGCTTCGTAAATGATGCTGTAGTAATGCAGATCGATGTCTTTTTCTTCGATCAGCTTACGCGCCACCGCATCCGCCCGCACGTTGAAACCGATCAGAATCGCATTGGACGCCAGCGCCAAATTGGCATCGCCCTCGTTGATGCCGCCAACGCCGCCGAAGATGCATTTGACTTGAACTTCGTCGGTCGACAAACCTACCAACGATTCGCGCAACGCTTCCAAACTGCCCTGCACGTCGGTTTTGATCACCACGTTCAATGTCGACGTTTCGCCGGCGGTCATCCGTGAGAATACGTCGTCCAGCTTGGAAGCACCCATCGCCGCGTGGCGGCTGGATTTCTTGCGTTCCTCGCGGTGGGCCGCCAATTCGCGGGCCACCCGTTCGTTTTGCACAACCAGCAACTCGTCGCCGGCATCCGGCGTTCCGGAAAGACCCAGAATCTCAACCGGCGTACTCGGTCCGGCGGTTTTGATGGCGTGGGCGTTTTCGTCGAACATGGCCCGAATCCGGCCGTATTCGTGACCGCACAGCACGAAGTCGCCTTTATTCAGCGTACCTTTCTGGATCAGCACCGTCGCCACCGCGCCGCGCCCCTTATCCAGCCGCGATTCGATACAAACCCCGGACGCAACGCCTTCTTTAGGCGCCGTTAATTCCAGCACCTCGGCTTGCACGATTAAGGCTTCGATCAAATCGTCGATACCGACCCCGGTTTTTGCCGATACTTTCAGGAACTGCACGTCGCCGCCCCACTCTTCCGGCACCACGTTCAGCGTCGCCAACTCTTGCATGACCCGATCCGGGTTGGCTTCGTTTTTATCGATCTTATTCAGTGCCACGATAATAGGCACGTTAGCGGCGCGAGCATGCTCGATCGCTTCCTTGGTTTGCGGCATCACGCCGTCGTCGGCGGCCACCACCACGATCACGATGTCGGTGACTTCGGCGCCGCGCGCCCGCATCGCGGTGAACGCGGCATGGCCCGGCGTATCCAGGAAGGTGACCGCGCCGTGATCGGTTCTAACCTGATAAGCACCGATATGCTGAGTGATACCGCCCGCTTCGCCGGCGGCGACGCGGGTTTTCCGAATGTAATCGAGCAACGACGTTTTACCGTGGTCTACGTGGCCCATGATGGTAACGATGGGCGCCCTGCCGACCACTTTGACTTCGTCGGACTCGGCCATCACTTCCGCGAGCATTTCTTTCTCGAAATCGTCCTCGCTTTGCATGATCGGCTTATGCCCCATTTCCTCAACCAAGATCACCGCCGTTTCCTGATCGATGGTTTGGTTGATCGTGGTCATGATGCCCAATTTCATCAAATGCTTGATGACTTCGGCCGCCTTGACGTTCATCTTTTGCGCCAGATCGGACACGATGATAGTCTCGGGAATTGTCACTTCGTAGACCGTCGGCGCCACCGGTTTTTCGAACTTATGGCGAGCCTGAATATCCGGCTCGAAATCGGATTTGTCGCGCTTGGGTTGCGGCTTGGCCTTTTTACCCTTGCCGCGTCGCGGATCGCCGCTACGCGCGCTATCGACATCGACTTCCGGAACGGTGCCGCGGGTCGGCTTGAATTCGGCCTTTTTCTTGTGCAGTGTTTGTTGCTGCTTGGCTTCGGCCTTTTTCTTGACCTTTTCGGCGTTGCGCTGCACCGCCGCTTCGAGACGCTCTTTCTTCTCTTTTTCCAGACGCTGTTCCTCGGTCAATTCAACGACCGGGCTTTCGGCTTTCGGTTGAACAGGCTCGACGACGATTTCCGCTTCCGGTTTTTCGGCGGACACCTCGATGGCGGGCGAGACGGCAACCACCGGAGCGGCTTCCTCGACGATAGTCGGCGCGACTTCCACCGGCTGACTGGCGTCGCCGGCCGGTTGGGCTTTTAAGGCCTGCTGCTGGCGACGACGCTCTTCTTCCTCCGCCAAGCGCTTTTTCTGCTCATCCAACGCCAGTTTGGCGCGTTCGGCCTCTTTTTGGTCATCGCTGACATGCGCTTCGCTGCGCTTAATGTAAGTTTTTTGCTTACGGACCTCCACGCTGACGGTCTTTACGGCACTGCCCGGCGGCGAAGCCTGCTTCAATTCGGTTTTGGTGCTGCGCTTCAGGGTGATGCGCTTAGGCGCGGCGGCCTCCGGATCGGTTTCCGCTTTACCGTGGCGTTTGCGTAAATGAGCCAGCAACTTGAATTTTTCCTGGTCGTCTATCACGTCGTCGGGATCACTGGCGCTCAATCC
The DNA here is from genome assembly GCF_050154735.1 of Methylomonas stagni. Classification (NCBI taxonomy): domain Bacteria; kingdom Pseudomonadati; phylum Pseudomonadota; class Gammaproteobacteria; order Methylococcales; family Methylococcaceae; genus Methylomonas; species Methylomonas stagni. The sequence continues at coordinate 1,525,203 of NZ_CP189557.1, forward strand.
GGCTTCCTTAAGCTGTTCCAAGAAACGCTCCAGAGGTATGCCGACAACCTCCGCCAACTCTCTAACTGTTTTATCGCTCATAGTGTCCTCCCGTCTCAGCCCTTGTCCTCTGCGAACCAAGATTCGCGGGCCTTCATGATTAGTTTACCAGCACGTTCTTCGTCCATGCCGGCAAAGCCGATGATATCGTCGATGGCCTGTTCGGCCAGATCGTCCAACGTGACAATGCCCTTGGCCGCCATTTCGCGAGCCAACTCTTCGTCCATGCCCTCCATCGCCAGCAATTCCTCGCTAGGCTCGGCGGTTTCGATTTTTTCTTCCGACGCGATCGCGCTGATCAACAAGGCGTCCTTGGCCCGACTGCGCAGCGCCTCGACCAATTCTTCGTCGAAACCGTCGATTTCCAACATTTCCTCGACCGGGATGTAGGCAATCTCTTCGATGTTGTTCAAACCGACTTCGACCAAAACCGTGGCGATCTCTTCGTCCACATCCAGTTGCTCCATAAACAATTGCTTGGATTTGGCCGCTTCTTCGTCGTGGCTTTTGCCGAACTGAGCGGCGTCGATAATGTTCAGCTCCCAGCCAGTCAACTCGGAGGCCAAGCGCACATTCTGGCCGCCGCGCCCGATAGCCTGCGACAGGCTGTCGGTGGCGACCGCCACATCCATGCTGTGTTTATCCTCGTCGACGACGATCGATTGAATCTCGGCCGGTGCCATGGCGTTGATGACGAATTGAGCCTCGTTGGCGTTCCAGAGAATGATATCGACCCGTTCGCCGGCCAATTCGTTGGAAATAGCCTGTACCCGAGAGCCGCGCATGCCGACGCAGGCACCAACCGGGTCCAGCCGCGGGTCGTTGGCGCGGACCGCGATTTTGGCCCGCGATCCCGGATCGCGGGCGGCCGCCAAAATGTCGATCAAGCCTTCGCTGACTTCCGGCACTTCCAGCCGGAATAGCGCAATCAACAACTCCGGCGCGGTACGGCTAACAAACAATTGCGGACCGCGCTGTTCGGAACGAACGGCCTTCAAGTAACCGCGCACCCGGTCGCCCATTCGGACCGGTTCCTTGGGAATCATGTCTTCGCGGGCAATATAGGCTTCGACGTGACCGCCCAAGTCCAAGTAAACGCTGCCTTTTTCGACGCGTTTGACAATGCCGGTCACCAATTCCCCAACCCGGTCTTCGTAGGCTTCGACGATCTTGCGGCGCTCGGCTTCGCGAACTTTTTGAATAATGACCTGTTTGGCGGTCTGCGCGGCGATCCGGCAGAACTCCACCGATTCGACTTCTTCCTCGACGTAGTCGCCAATTTGTATATTCGGCTCTTCGATCTGAGCGGCTTCCAACAGGATTTGCCAGCCCGGATGCTCGACGTCGCCGTTAATATCCGGGTTCGCCTCGACCACCTGCCAACGCCGGTAAGTCGTATAGTCGCCGGTGTGGCGATTGATTTCCACCCGCGCCTTGACCGGGTTTTCGTAACGTTTGACGGTCGCCGCTTCCAGAGCGGATTCAATGGCTTGAAAGATCAACTCCTTGTCTATGTCTTTTTCGTTAGCGAAAACATCCGCCACCAGTAAAATTTCTTTATTTGCCATTGCGACCTCCTTTATTCAGTAAATATTCGGGTACCAAGCGCGCCTTACTCATCGTGTGAAACGGAATGGCGATTAAACGTTCGCCTTCCCGTAACACGACAGCGTCGCCCTCGACCGCCTTGATTTCCCCGGTGATCCGGCGGCGTTTGTCTATCGGCTTGAACAATGCGACCTGAACGCTGCTGCCGATGTAGCGCTCGAATTGATTTAGCTTGAAAAACGGCCGATCCGCGCCGGGCGACGAAACTTCCAATTGATAATTGCCTTGTATCGGGTCCTCGACATCCAATGCGCCGCTGACCTGATGACTGACTTTGCTGCAATCGTCCAATAAAATCCCGTTTTCGCTATCAATGTAGATGCGCAGCATGCCGTGCTGAGGATGCGGATTGTATTCGATGCCCACGCACTCGTAGCCAAGACCTTCGACAATCGGCTCTATCAACTCGACCAAATGTTCGGGAGCTTGCTTCATGACCGCCTAACCTTTTCAAACCCAAAAAAAAGAGCCTCAGGCTCTTCCATAAACAACCAAGAACTTGCGAGCTTCGCCATTTCGAAGACCCACAAAACAAAAAACCCCTAAAAGGGGCTTTCGAGATCCACCAACCGGAACGTGGTGCCCAGGGACAGAATCGAACTGTCGACACGAGGATTTTCAGTCCTCTGCTCTACCGACTGAGCTACCTGGGCAATGTTTTCGGCCATAAGATTTGAGATACGTAAGAACCAGCCGAACTTTCGAATCTGATTAACCGCAGCCAAACTTAAAGCGCCCATTCTACCCAAATCGGACGACCTTGCCTAGCGTTTTTTAGATAAGCAATACAAACACAACGCTGCGATCTCGACGACGCGTCGAATTGGCGAGAGATAAAGCTATCTTAAATTTCAAGAATTTAATCCTGGCGTAGCGAGCCGAGTGCCCCCGGATATAGGCTCGGTGGTTAGGTTGAGCCGAATCGCAGACCCGCAAGCAAAACCAGGAGGATTCGGTATTTTTGACTCCCCTAAAAATCCGAGTACAGGCCTAAAATCCCTTTTAATACGAACGGCCAACGCCTCCCAATCTGTTGCCGGTATGGCCGCCAACTAGATGCTAAAAGGTATCGTCGGATTAGCCGAATTCAAGCTCGATTTAGTTGGCGGAACAATCCGCCTTAAGAAGCGCCCATATGGCGAAAAAGACTCGCTGGAGCTGTGTCTGGAGGATTTTTCAGTATTTCATGACGGAGAGCCTTACCGCTTCATTATTTGCCACGCGTGCTCGGACGAACGGTGGCTGCGCAATTTGCTAGCCAAATTGATCAGTACGACCTGGAAAGTCCCGGCGATGCCGCAATTAAGCGCTCAACTGATATTGATTGCGGAGGTCCTCAAAACGACGCGCCGGCATTGGAATTGGCCGATTGACTTTTCGAAATCGTTCCAAAGGTAAAACTCGGAACGCAAACTTACGGCGTTTTACAGCGGATCAACCGAATCCGCTGTAAAACAAGACCTAAACCACTTGGATTTGAGCCGATAACGCTCTTTAGGTGTTCGGGTCGCCTTGAATCGCCCGATCGATCATGTAGACGCTACCGCGAATAACCGCAGCAAATAACAACGCGGACACTACGAACTCTAAAGGTAAACCCGCTAATACGCCTGCCGATGCCAAAAGTCCGATAGCCGGGCCGGGTTTTCCAATTTTCGGAATTGTCATTTTGCCTCCTAAACCGTATTTCGGTCGATGAGTGAATACGATTCCACTATATCGCCGATAGAAAATTACACAATACCGCTGGATATTGATTAATTGTTTCCGCAAAAGTAACAATAAGCAGTATAGGCTTAATATTAGGGCATGCTTGTTTCGGCATCCGAGCTTTGCTTCACGCAATCAATCGATGTGCGCGTGAAATTTGGCTGGCATCTCCCTGCTGCCATTCGGCAAAACCGACACCGAACTACAACGGCTCGCTTGCATGTACTGAGAATATTCAGCTCAAGCAAATTGCCAGCGCCAGATTGCTTGTTGACGCAGCTCAGTTCCCTCAAAGGGCCAGCCGGTTAGGCTGAACGCATTGAGCCGGCGAATTCCGAGTAAAATGGCTACCAACCTTGCCTAAACACTTCGACTTTTATTACAGATCTCGTGGCCAAGCTATTTCAAATCCCGCAAAACCATCCGCAACGCTTCGTGCTGCACAACGAAGTCCATGCCCGGGCATCGTCGATTCCGCGCCTGCCGGTGAGGGCCAGTTACCTAGCGCTGACCTTGTCGAACGACGAAAAAATCCTGGAACGCCCGCACCTGAAAGCGCTGTGCGAACGTTTCGGCGTCATTCCGCCAGGCAACGACGCCGATCATTTCAGCGCCAGTTTCGATGCTTTTCAGATGAGTTGGGAGCAGCACGGCGAATTCAGCACGTATACGTTTTACGCTTACGATGCCACCGATGAACCCTTCGAGGACCCGGCTTTGAGTAAAGTGCCGGTGGACTGGCTGGCCCGAATCGGCGGCCAAACCATCGTCGCCGCGCACGCCGCCGTGGTCTCGGCGGAAGAAATTCGGTATCAAGACGAAACGGACTTGTCGCCACTGACCGCTTACTTCGTCGGCAATGCCGTCGCCGGATCGAAAGTGACCGGCGGAGCCGCGTCGGTATTTACCGATTTTAGAATTCACGTCGACGGCTTCAGCCGCTTTTTGGTGGTCAACCACGAATTGAAGACCGCGCAAGCCGGCCGCTTGCTGCACCGTTTGTTCGATATTGAAGTGTATCGGGTCCTGGCGCTGTTGGCCTTCCCGATAGCCCGCAAGCAATACCCGGAACTTAAAAAGGCCGATCGCCAGCTCTACGCGATCACCAACTCGATGACCCAACCCGACGCCGACGACGCGAAACTGCTGGACGAACTGACCGCTTTGGCGGCGGAGGTCGAAAACCAAATTTCCAGCCACCAGTTCCGCTTCGCCGCCGCCAGCGCTTATCACCAGCTAGTCGGCCAACGCCTGACCGACCTGCGCGAAGTACGAATTCAAGGCATTCAAACCTTGGGAGAATTTTTAAAGCGGCGACTCGATCCGGCGATGACGACGTGCAACTCGCTCTCGCACCGCTTCAACCTGGTCTCGGAGCGGGTCAGCAACGCCAGCCAGTTGTTGCGCACCAAGGTCGACATTATCATCGAGCGGCAAAATCAAGGATTGCTGTCGTCGATGGCCCTACGCGCTAAAATGCAATTGCGCTTACAACAAACGGTCGAAAGCATTTCCATCGTCGCGATCGCCTACTACGCCGCCAGCCTGACCGGTAAAATCGCCGAAGGTTTGCACGCCGCCGGCTGGCCTATCGACCCGGCGCTGGTCGAAGCGGCCGCCATTCCGTTTATTCTGGTGATCATCGCGATCGGCACCAAACTCATCCATAAAAACATCGCCGATACGACCGACCTGTAAACGCAACTCCGATCCGCGAAATAGCGTCTTGGTGGTTGATTACACCAGCAAAAACGTTCGGCTAGGACTCGCGGTACACCGATAACGACCACTCAAGCCGGACCGCAATCGACGCATCCGCCAACCTAGACTCCGGAAAATAGCGCGCGTATTGCATCAATACGAGCCGGATCCAACGCCGCCACCCGGTTGTGTTGCCGGCATAAGGCGCCGCGGAAGCCCAGATAGTCCGCCGCCAACGGCAATAAACCGGGCACGTCCGCCAATCGCAACGATCCGGCCAAGCCCGTCAGCAGCGCGTGCTCGCGCGCCAAGCTCAAAAACCGCTCGAGTCGCTCGAGGCTCTGCCAATCGGTCAGCGAACCGGCGCTCTTATCCATCGTGTCCAGCATCACCCCACGAAAGCCGGCGCGCGCCAGCAGCGGAACCACCGAAAAATCCGGCCGAGTGTCGGCAAACAGGACCGCTATCAGGGATTGCTTATCGGCGAATCGACCGGCGGCGGCAATGCTACCCGACCAGTCGCCACCCGGAAACAGGCCGATCTTAACGTAATCGACGCCGGTGGCCGCCATCCCGGCCACCGCCGCGCCGACCAGATCCGGCCGCATCGGCAAATCGCCGATTGTCGCACTGACCACCGTGTCCGCTCGTAGCGCTGCAACGATCGCCGCCACGTCGGCCACGTCCAATGCACCCAATGCCCCCTGGCCGGTTGCTTCAAATCGATGATATCGACATCCAGCGCTTCGATCAGCAACGCTTCGTCCAAGCAATCGACGCTAGCCAACATCCCGGTCATGAAGCCTCCTTGCCGCGAAAATCGGCTATTGCCGCCATCAACCAAGCCCAGGCTTCGCGCTCGACCGGGCCGGCTGTCTTATCGAGACCTATCCGCAAATAACTTAGCTCCGCATCGATTTTTTCCCACGGCAGCATACCCAGACGGCTAATCAAAATCGCCGCTTCCAACACCGCATATTGCGCCCGGTTAAAGCCGCGAAACGGTTTGTGATTGGCGGTGTATATCGCCTCGCAAAACAGCTTTGGGCGATGTTCATCCTCTTCCAGACGGCTCAAGCGCACTTCGCTATGCGCCAGCGCGTCGGTCAAATACATGCCCGCGACTTGCTCGGCCGGTGTTAGCGGCCAATCGCGGCGACCGGTAACGCAACCGGCGAAAATCCGTATGTCGTCGCAATAATTGACGACGGCCACCCCGGTTTCCAGGATGTTGTCCAGTGTCGTCGACGGCTTGAACGGCAGAATCGCCAAGCCGCCTTCCGCGACGTGAATACCCATCGGTGCGATATGCGGACGACCCTGGCGGTTGACCGTCGTCACCACGGTTTCTTGAATCATAGGGAATAAGGTCTATTCTGAATCGGGAAATAATCACCAGTCCATCGGCCGGCGAGCGCGCAATTCTAATCGCGACGCCCACTCTTGGGGGTAATTTATTTATCGCCGTCGCCTCGCGTCACTATTCAAGCAATGACATCATGCATGCGATCAACATAGCCGACTTATCGATTCTACTCATTGAGCCCTCCACGACTCAACTGAAAGTCATCGTCCAGCATTTACGCGGCGAGGGCGTCAGCACCATCGAAGGCGTCGGAAGCGCCGCCGACGCGTTGAAACTGCTGCAAACCGGCAGTCCGCCGGATTTAATCATCAGCAGTCTGTATTTACCCGATATGACGGCGGTCGAACTGGTCGAACAACTCCGTCACGATCCTAAACTACACACCATTCCGTTTATGCTGATCTCCAGCGAATCGAGTTTCTCGGTCCTGGACGCTATCCGCCAAGCCGGCGTGGTCGCGATTCTGCCCAAACCTTTCGCCCACGAGGACTTAAAAAATGCGCTACGGGCGACGATAGAATTCATCGATCCGCAGGAAATTAGCCTGGAGCATTACGACATCGAGAATGTCAGGGTCCTGGTCGTCGACGACAGCAATTTGGCCCGTAAGCATATTTGCCGGGTATTGAACAACATGGGCATCGTAAAAATCACCGAAGCCCGAGACGGCAAGGAAGGCGTCGAACTGTTCGAGCAAAATCAGGATGGTTTCGAATTGATCGTCACCGACTACAACATGCCGATCATGGATGGTCAGCAGTTGATCAAACACATCCGTCAGGTCCTGGGCAATTCCATCGTGCCGATTCTGATGGTCACCAGCGAAGATAACCAAACCCGCCTCAGCAACGTCCACAAGGCCGGCGTGTCGGCGATTTGCGACAAACCCTTCGATCCGCACACGGTCAAGGAAATGCTCTACCGGGTACTGGAACCGGATTGAGCGTTGGCGGCTCGGATTCTCAAACTTGGATCAACCCAGCCCGCCGCCGGCCAAATTCCCGCGAACAGCGGCCGCCGTTTAATTCAAGGCCTGCAAGGCTTTCAAAATGGCTGGATAGTCGAAATCCTCGGCGAATTGAGTCAAGGTTTTACCCAAACCCGGATCGCTCGCGGTGATGCGGCCGATCACATCGGCGATCCGTTCCGCCTCCAGACTCTCCAAGGCTTGTGCCAACTCTTCGCGTAGCGACGCCGGCAACACCAGTAAACTGCCGGGCGTCAAAACGGCGGTTTGCTGTTCCGGCCGGAACGAACCCTCGTAAATAAACCGGATGCCTAATTGCCGAGACAAACAATCGTAAATTTCGCTGAACCGGTAGGGCTTGCGGACAAAGTCGTCCATTCCCGATCGCAATAACTCCTCGCGCTGTTCGACGAATACCGACGCGGTGACTGCCACTATTTTGACAAGCTCGCCGCCCGGCAGGCCGCGAATGATTCGGGTCGCTTCCTGACCGTCCATGACCGGCATACGCCGGTCCATCCAGATTAAATCCGGCCGCCATTCGCGAAATAGCGCTACCCCGCGCTCGCCGTTCTCGGCAACCCGGACCGGCAAACCGACCGACTCCATGAGCTTGCTCAACAACAATTGATTTTCGATCTGGTCCTCGACGATCAAGATACGATAATTCGGCTGTCCGGGTACCAAGCCGACCACGTTGGCCGGCTCTCGGCGCGGCGAACTGAGTACGTCGGCTTCGTCCGCCTCGATCAGCGGCAGATCGACTGCGAATATAGAACCCACCCCAGGGCTGCTGCGCAATTCCAATTTGCCGCCCATCAACCGCACGAACTGACGGGTGATCGTCAAACCCAATCCCGTGCCCTTGTTGGCGCCCTGCTCGCCCAATTGTTCGAACGGCTCGAACACCCGTTGCTGGTCGCGCGGCTCGATACCGGGACCGGTGTCTTCGATTTCGATCACTAGGTGCGAGGTACTGTTCTCCCGCACACCCAAGCGCAAGATCACCCCGCCTTGCTCGGTGAATTTAACCGCATTCCCGACCAAGTTAATCAACACTTGGCGCAAATGCGCCTGATCGCCAACCACGTAACGCGGAAACCGCGACGACTGATCGACCAACAAGCGCAAGCCCTTTTCCTTGGCGCGAATGTCCAGCATCTCGGTGATATCGCGAATCAAACCACCCAAATCGAAAGCGACGTTTTCCAATTGAAACCGACCGGCCTCGATCTTGGCCATTTCCAGTACGTCGTTGATTAGATTTAGCAAATGTTCGCCGCTGCGGTTAATAATGTCCAAATTCATACGCTGATCGTCGCGCAATTGCGGATCGCCGCGCATCACATTGGAAAAGCCCATAATGGCGTTCAGCGGCGTGCGCAACTCGTGGCTCATATTTGCCAGAAAAGTGCTCTTGGCCTTGTTGGCGGTTTCGGCGGCATTGCGGGCCAACACCAAATCCGCGGTGCGCTGCTGCACTTCGTCCTCGAGATGGTCTTTATAACGCCGGAGTTGCTCGGCATTCCGCATCCGCTCGGTCATGTCGATGAAGATCGCCAACACGTCATCGCCCAACACCACGCCGGCAATATCCATGACCCGCACGTCACCGTTTTTGCAAGTCACCCGGTATTCGCGCGGACGAATACTTTCGCCGCTCTCCATGGCTTCTTGAACGGCCGCATCCCAGGTAGCGATAGCCCAGATTCGGTAGTCCGGATCCGGGTAGGCCTTTTGGAACCAATCATCCAGCGTCGGAATGTCGGCGCGCGAGTATCCGAACAATTCCGCGAAGCAATCGTTGAACTCCCGGATCACACCGTCCTTGTCGGCCGAACCCAATGGTATCGGCATGACTTGCACCAAACGGCGAAAACGCGCCTCGCTGGCGAATTTGGCGGCTTTTTCGGACTCGATCGCATCCAGCATACGATAGAGATGGCGCGCCAAAACGCCAACCTCGTCTCGACGGGTCAGCGCCTCGCGCCGAAAGGTCCGACCATGTTCGGCATCGATCGCGACGGTCATCAAGTGATTCAGGCCGCGGGTCAATCCCCTCGACAGCGCGGTTGCAATCACGACGATGCTCAGCAACAACAATCCGGCAATCCCCAAGCCGGCAAAGGCCAACGAGCGCAGTTCACGGATTTTACCGACCCGGCTCAATTCGACTCTCAGCCAACCGATCGGTGCGTTGTTGGCCTTGATCGGGACCGCGACATCGATCAAGTCATCCCGATTCAAAAGGACTTGCGGCTCCGCGGACCGGCCTAACAAACTCAGACTGACCGGATCGGTGAAATATCGGCCGATATACTCAGGCCGAGTGGAGGCCAAGACTTCTCCGCGCGGCGAAATGACGACGGCAAAACTCAAATCGGTGGTTTCCGCCGCCCCTTTCAAGACTTCTTGCAAGCCGGCCAGGTCGTTGGCCAATACCCACGAAGCGCTACCGAAGGCCAGCGTCCTGGCCAACTCGAACGCGCTTCGCTGACCTTGCTCATATAAAAATTCGCGTTGCGCCGATAACAGTAATATTCCGGCACCGGCGACTGTCGCCAAAGCCGCCAGCGAAAACGACCAAACCATCTGGCGACGGATAGAACGCCCCCAAAAGCTGTACGCGCCGGCCAGCAACTCGCGTAGCCCTTTCATCGAAATTTGTCGTTCATTCAGTCTAACGGCCTCACCGCGCTCGAAAATTTCACCAGAAAATCGCGAACCGGCCGGTAGGTCTCGGCGTCGGCCACTTCGAAACGCGATACCGGCAAACCAGCCAGAATCGCTCTGCCCTCCTCGCTATCCTGCAATGCCAGCAATTCCTCGGCGAAGCGTCCGGCCAGCCCACCTGGAATATCCGCGCGAACGACCCAGGCGTTATTCGGTAGCGTATCCGTCCGCCATTTCACTTCCAATTCGGCGGCCTGCTCCGGACGCTGTTTGGAAAAGCTGGCCCAAGGCACCGGCCAAGTCGCGCCGGCGGCGACGTGGCCGAGCAATACGTTGATAATCACCGACTCTTGCGATCCGACGTAGCGATTCTCGATGTCGCGGTTAACGTCGATACCGTGGGTCTGCAAAAAATATTGCGGTAACATCGTCGCCGCCAACGCCGTCGGAGCGGGATAAGCCACCGCCTTGCCTTTCAAATCGCTTAGCTCCCGGATCCCGCCATCCTTGCGCACCAGGATGATGCCACGAAAATTCTCGTCGTCGGCCATTTTGGCGAAGATTCGATAGCCGTGTTGCAGGGCCTCGACCGATTGATAGGGGTTAGGCATCGCGAACGAAAAATGGCCCGCATACAGTTTTTTGTCGAATTCTTCGTAATTGCGCGAAGCTTCCAGCTTGAAGCGGGCGTCGGGCAGGTACCGGTTCATATGATCTACGATGGGGCCGTATATTTCCATCAAGCGTTGCGGATTATGCAAGGGATGGATGCCGACGACATATTCGACGATTTCCGTCGGCACATCGCTCAGACTAGGACTATAAGCCGGTTCTTCAGCGCGCTGACAAGCCATCGCCGTTAACGACAGCAATAGCCACGATCTACCGCGCCTTAACATGCGACTTAGCATGGTTGGCATCCCGATCCCCCCAAGAGTTTCAATTCACGCCGGTCTTCCATACCCTACGTTGACTAAGGATAGTCTAAGCGGCCACCAACGACGCCACGCGGACTTCGCCGATAGCCGCCGCCCGCGCACCGTTGGCGAGACGTCAACGCGCCGGCGATCCCCGCCAAACCGGCCGGAGCCGTAACCGCGCCAACCAAACCAAGCCGCGACGTAGCGTGCTCATCAAATCGTCGATCGCGGTATACGCCACCGGAATCACCACCAGACTCAGCGCGGTCGACGTCAGCAAGCCGCCGATCACGGTAATCGCCATCGGCGCCCGGAAACTCGGATCGGCGCCCAGCCCCATCGCGATCGGCAGCATGCCGGCACCCATCGCGATCGTCGTCATCAAAATCGGTTGCACCCGCTTGCGGCAACTGTCGATTACCGCGTCCAGCCGGCTCATGCCGCGCTCGCGGCGGGCAATCATCGCGTATTCGACCAGCAGTATCGAGTTTTTGGTGACGACGCCCATCAACATCAACAGCCCGATCACGCTGGGCATCGCGAAGCTGCCGCCGGTCATCAGCAAGGCCAGGAAGGCTCCGCCCAGCGACAACGGCAACGCGCCGAGTATCGTCACCGGTTGGCTGAAGTCGCCGAACAACAGCACTAAAACCACGTAAATGCACAGCACGCCAATCGCCATCGCCCCGCCAAAACTGCCGAACAACTCGTTCATCCGTTGCGCATCGCCGGATTCTATCGTGCGCACGCCGGCCGGTAGGTTTTGCATGGTCGGCAATTGCATGACTTCGGCCAACACGTCGCCGACCACGCGCTCGCCCAACTCGATTTCGAAGGTGGTGTTGCGCATCCGGTCCAAGCGATCGATCTGCTGTAAGCCGCCTGCCAACCGTATGTCGGCCAAGGTCGCCAAACTGACGCTGCCGGCGCGTCCGGCCACCCGCAGTTGGCCGATTTCGTCGAGACTGTGGCGCACGGACTCGGCCAGCCGCACCCGAATCGGGATTTGCCGTTGCGGCAGATTCAGCTTGGCCATCACGTTGGCATAGTCGCCGTAACTGGCGACCCTAACCACGTCGGCCAAGGCCTCGACCGTGACGCCCAATTCGGCGGCCTTGTTGAAATCCGGGGTAATCTGAATCTCCGGGCGTTGCAAACTAGCGCTCGACGTAATGTTGCCCAGGCCGCGCACTTGCCTCAGTTCGAGTTCGACCGCGTCGGCGGCCCGGCGCAAGGCTTGTGGATCGTCGCTAGCCAGCGTCAGTTGCAGCTTTTCGCCGCTACCGCCGCTGCCGACGGCCACGCGCACGCCGGGCAAATCGGCCAGTTTGTCGCGTATCGCCGCCTCGATCGTGGTTTGAGTATACGGGCGTTCGGTACGGTCGCGCAGGCTTAGGGTTAAGGTGGCCTTGCGCACCTCGTAGTTGGTGGTGGCGGCGTCCGGACCACCGCCGCCACTGCTGGAAACGCCGTCCGCCGTAAAGACTTGGGTGACGTCCGGCAACTCGCGCAAACGGCGTTCGGCCTCGGCGGCGATTCGGCGGGTTTGCGCCAGCGTGCTGCCCGGCGGCAATTCCAGCGAAACCTTGGTTTGACTGTTGTCGGAAGCCGGCACGAAGCCCTTGGGCAGCAAGGGCATCAGGCTCAGCGAACCGGCCACGAACGCCACCACGCCGACGCCAACCATCCAGCGATGGCCTAGGCACCAGTTCACTATCTTCAGATAGGCCCGCATAACCGGATTATCGCCGCTGTCGCGTTCCGGATGCGGTTTCAACCAATAGGCCGCCATCATCGGCGTCAGCAAGCGCGCCACCAATAACGAGGCCAATACCGCCGCCGCCGCGGTCATGCCGAATTGACGAAAGAATTTGCCGGGTACCCCGCCCATGAACGCGGTCGGCAAGAACACCGCCACCAAGGTAAAGGTAGTGGCGATCACCGCGAAGCCGATTTCGTCGGCGGCGTCCATTGCCGCCTGCAGCGGCGTCTTACCCATCCTTAAATGACGCACGATGTTTTCGATTTCAACGATGGCATCGTCCACCAAAATCCCCACCACCAGCGCCAAGGCCAGCAACGACAGAATGTTCAGACTGAAGCCGAAATACCACATCGCCGCGAAAGTCGGCAGGATGGACAGGGGCAACGCGACCGCCGCGACCAGCGTCGCCCGCCAGTCCCGCAAAAACCACCAAACCACGACCACGGCCAGGAAGGCCCCTTCGTACAGCAAATGCATCGAGCCGGTATAGTTGTCCTCGACCGGCTGGACGGTGTCGAAGGCCTCGCGGATGCTCACTTGCGGATGATCGGCGGCAAACTCGGCCAGTGCCGCGCGCACCGCTTCCGCCACGGTCACTTCGCTAGTGCCTTTGTTGCGGACGATATCGAAGCCGATAACCGGCTGGCCGTCGAGGGTCGCGTAGGTGGAACGTTCGGCGATGGTATCGCTGATGTCGGCAATTTGATCCAGCTTGATGTGGCTGCCGTTGGCGAGCGGAATATCCAGGTTACGCAATTCGCCGGCCGTCGCCACCCGGCCCAAGGTACGCACCGCCTGCACGCCGCCGCCGATGTCGCCGCGACCGCCGGACGCATCCTGCTGGACTTTTTTCAGCTGCGTCGCCACTTCGCTGACCTGGGCGCCCAAGCCGGCCATCCGTACCGGATCGAGATCGACGTGGACCTCGCGATCGACCCCGCCGGTGCGCGTCACCCTGCCGACGCCGTTGACCGCTAGTAAACGCTTGCTGACATCGTTATCGACGAACCACGACAGTGCCGCTTCATCCATATTCTCGGCGCTGACCACATAAGTCAGAATGGCGTTACCGGCCGTCGTGGTCTTGGAAATGATGGGCGCGGCCATCGCCGACGGCAATTCGGCGCGGACGCCATCCACCGCGTTGCGCACTTGGTTCAACGCCTCCTCGGAGTTCTTGTCGATGTTGAACTCCACCTTAATCGCCACCGAGCCGTCGGTGATCGTGGTGCGCACGTGCTCGACGCCGCCGATGGCGGCGATCTTGTCCTCGATCTTGCGCGCCACTTCGGTTTCCAATTGCGCCGGCGCCGCGCCTTCCAGCGTGGCGGCGACGGTGATGATAGGCACTTCGATGTCCGGGAAGTTTTGTTTGCCCAGTTGCTTGAGACCCATGCCGCCCAGGATGGACAGCACCGCGAACAACAATAGACTGGGTACCGGCTTGCGGATGGCCCATGCGGAAAAGTTCATGATTTTGCTCCCACGCCCAAGACCGCGATGCGGTGCTTGGACATTGATAAATAACGATGCGCTCGGCATCGCGGCTGAAAAAGTCGCCGTTGGCAGGCGGACGGTCCGGCGTCAGGCCGGCGCGCTACCGGGCGGACTGCTTCGGCGCGGTTCAGGTTTTAGGCGTTACGTTGACGATGTCGCCATCCTTCAAAAACGCCCCGCCACCGGCGATCAAACTGGCATCGCCGGAGATGCCTTCGCGGATTTCCACCCAGTCGCCGACTCTGCGGCCGGTGACGACGCTACGTTGAATCACCGACCTGGCGGTTTGGTCCGCCGTGCCGGAGGGCTTGGCGATTTCGAACAGGTAATCGCGGCCGTCCCGCAAGACCAACGCGGTCTGCGGCACGACCAAGGCGGTTTGCGCGCCGACGACGATGCTGCCTTGCAAATACATGCCCGGCTTGGCCCCGGCGTTGGGAATATCGACGTAAACCAGCGCGTTGCGGGTGGTATCGTCCACGGTCGGCGCGGTCATCCGCACATTGCCGATCACGCTGCCGCCGTCGGGCAAGCTCAATTCCACCGCTTGGCCGACGCGGATTTGCGCAAGCTGTTGGGCATTGACCTCGGCTCGCCACTCCACCCGGCCCTGGCGCACCAGCCGGAACAACTCGGTCCCGGCCGCGACCACGTCACCCAGGCCGGCGCCGCGCGCTGAAATCACGCCGTCGTCCGGCGCGACGATATGAGTCTGGCTCAAGCGGATCCGCTGGTTTTCCAGCTCCGCTTGCGCCAAGGCCAGATCGGCGCGGGCGGTTTGCTCGGCGATTAAATATTCGTCGATTTTCTGCGACGACAAGGCACCACTGTCTTGAATTTCGCGGGCGCGGGCGGCGTCGGCCTGAGCCTTAGCCAGAGTGGCCCGACTCTTGTCGACGCTCGCTTGTTGCTTGTGCAGTTCGGCGAGGACGGTGTCGTCGGCCAACACCGCCAAGTCCTGACCGCGCTTAACCCGGCTGCCGACGTCGACCAAAATTTGCTTGATGCGCAGACTGCCGATTTCGGCGCCGATTTTGGCTTCTTGCCAAGCCGCCACCGCGCCGTTGACCTTAATAGCCACCGGCCACTCCTGTCTAGTCGGCACCAGCGTTTCGACCGCCAGCACCGCCTTGGATTTAGCGGCTACCGCCGCCGGCGCCGGCGCGCTGGTCAGAGCCGGTAACGCAATGCTTAGACCGGCCAAGGTTAACCCGGCAATCCAGGTCGGTATCGAAAATGTTTGGCTGATATTCATAATGACTCCTCGCGCTGGGTGTCGCCGGCGCTCAATTGCGTGTCCTGGGCGCGCCAACCGCCGCCCAGCGCCTTGTACAACGCGATCCAGTACTGCACGCGATTTTGTTGTTGGGTGATGTGACTGATTTCTTGGGTGATCATCTGGCCGCGCGCGTCCTCCAGCGACAGCAGACTAAGACCGCCTGACCGCCAGTTGAGCTCGGCCGCGCGAAAATACTGGCGATATTGCTCGGCGCTACGGCCTTCCACGCGTTCCCGTTGCTCGGCACCGCTCAGATTGACCAGGGCTTGCTCGACTTCCTTGACCGCGCTGCGAATGTCGCTCCGGTAGGTAGCCAGCGCGCTGGCATAAGCCGCTTCTGCGCTATCGACCTTCGAACGCAATTCGCCGCCGTCGAAGATCGGCAAGGTAACGGTCGGTCCGATCGACCAGGTGTTGCTGCTCAAGGTCAATCCGGTGGTTTCGGTTTTGCGCTTGCCGATAGAACCGGTCAGGCTGACGCTGGGATAGCGTTTGGCGACCGCGTTGCCAATGTCGGCGCTGGCCGCCGCCAACTTACGCTCGTCGGCGGCCAAATCCGGCCGCTGGGTCAGCAAATCGGCCGGCACACTATCCACTTGAAATTGCGCGGGTACCGGTATGCCTCCGCCAGCCGCCAGCCAAGCGCGTAAATCGGCTTCCGCCAGACCGGTCAATGCCACCAAGGCCTTGACGGTGTTGTCGCACTCCGTGCGTTGAGCGATCAGACTGGATTCGCTGGCATGCAAGCTGGCGTCGGCCAATACCGCGTCGGCCGGCGACGAAAATCCCGCACCGGCCAGCACGCCGGTCAAGCGCGCGGTGTCTTGTTTGGAAGCGATCGCGTTTTGATAGGCGGTCGCCGTCAGTTGACAGGCCCGGTAACTGACGTAATCGCTCGCTACCTCGGCCGCCAAACTCACTTTAGCGTTGTGCAGCGTCAATTCGGCCGCCGCCAGTCGGGCCTGCTCGGCCTGCCGGTTGAAGGCGAACTTGCCGAATAAGTCCAACTCCCAACTGGCATCGAGACTGCCGGACAAAATTTGAGTAATGCCGGTATTGAAACTCGAGCCGCTAACGCTGGTGGTTTGCGCGCTGGTGCCGGTGGAGGTGCCACCCTTGGAGCGAGTGAAAGCCCCTTTGGTGGTCAAGCTGGGCATGCCGCCCGCCTCCGCGCCGGCCAGGCTGGCGCGCGCCGACGCTATATTCGCCACGGCTTGCTCCAGCGTCGGATTATCCTGTTCGGCGGCCTGGAGCAAACGGCTCAACACCGGATCGTTGAACTGGCGCCACCAGTCCAGCCGCTCCGCCGCGCCGGCGGCTTCGGTCCTTTGGGCTTGCCATTGGGCAGGCGTGTCGATGCTCGGCCGGACATAGTCGGGAAACACGCTGCATCCGGCCAACGCGCCGCCGGCCAGAATAGTCAATAAGGCCGCTCTCACGCAGACCTCCCGTCGGCAATGCCGAACAAAAACACCTTAACGACAAATTCGACGTGGGCGCGGGCATCCCAGTCGGCAGCCAGGCAACCGAATAGCGCCTTGTTTCTCGGCTCGGCAACCAACATTTCCAAGAACAGGGCCGCCGCGCGCTGACGCTCTGAAGCGGATAACCCGCTTATCTCGTCGTGGCCGCGCAAATATTCGGCAATCATCTGGTAAATCCGTTGAGGACCGCTGGTTTCGATCAAATCGCTCAGCTCTGGAAATTGCCGCGCCTCGGCAACGCCCATGCGGTAAAACGAGATCATGTCGGGCTGCATGACTTTAGCCAGCAATGTTTCGCCGAGCGCGGTCAAACCCTCGCTGCAAGACATTGTCGCCAAGCCATCGATACGCTGCAGTTCGGAAATATCGGTTTCGACCAAGCGGTCCACCGAAGCCAGCATCAATTCGGCTTTGTTTTTATAGCGCTCGTAAATAGTTCGGGTCGAAGCCCCGGCCGCCGCCGCAATTTTAGCGATACTGGTGTTGGCATAGCCCTCGCGCATGAACAGCGCCAGAGCCTGATCCAGCAGATAGTCGTTCCGCTCGGTTTCGGTACCGGCTCTCGGCCGCCCTACTTTGGGTTTGTTCATCGTTTCCGCTGCCATAATTTGCTCCGGGGAAATAAAAATAAAATGTTTCGTTTTTATTATTCCCGAAGAATCGCCTCCCGACAAGTACCAATGCAAAAAATATTGGCGTTTTTCGCAAAAACCCGCTGATCTAGGCGTCCGACCCGCCGGCGGCTTGCCGACGGCCTCACGTCGCCGCGCTGAACCGCACCGACTTGACGAGCCTCTCGATGCCTACGCGCGGCCGTTAATTTCCGGCCTCCTTTGTTTGACTATCGTCCGAATCGGCGGACTCGAGCGGATCGTCTTCCCGCAAGTCGCCCACTTCGACCGCATAACGCCGATGCGATAGGAAGGCGTTCTTGAAAAAGTCGTACCGGTCGATTGCCGCTTCACTGGCGATTTTTTCGATCGCTAAGTGATCGGCGCGTTTGTCGACCGCGCTTAAGGCACCGGAACCCACCGACGCGGCCACCGGCAGGCCGAGATAGGTGACCGGATTCAGCGCCGCGTCGCCGACCGCGCTACCCAAGCCTCGAACCGAACTCGGCCCCAGCACCGGCAACACCAAATACGGTCCGGTTTCGACACCCCAAATCGCCAGCGTCTTGTCAAAACTTTCCTCATGCTTGGGAAAATCCAGCATCGTGGCGACATCCACAAATCCCGCCAGCCCCACCGTGGAATTGATCAGCAATCTGGCGCCGTCCAGGCCGGATTGCGAAAAACTCCCTTGTAAGGCCTCGTTAGCGATCACGCCAATATCGTCCACGTTGCTAAAGAAATTGCTGATGCCGCGGTTAGCGAAATCCGGCGTCACCGACCGGTACGCCTCCGCCGCCGGTTTCATCAAGTAATCGTCCAGTCCGTCGTTGAACGACTGGACTTTTCGATTGTAGTTTTCGTAAGGATCTCTCGGATCCGTCGCTGGCGTGGCGGCGCAGGCGCTCAACAAGGCGAACGTGCCGTTCAAGATCAGTGTTCTAGCAAACTCAACTCGCATATTCATATAAGCCTGTGTAATAGTTGGTAAAAACCCCGCTTAAGAGCTACAACCGTTTACCAGCGATTTTGAATAATAACTAAACTAAACGGTATAGTTAAGATTAGGCTTGACCCCGCGCGCTTGTCAAACAAAAATATACCGATTGGTCTAGTTAAGGAGTCGAACTTGAGAAAGAAAAGCCCGGCGCGTCGCCAAGCGATTTTGGATGCGGCAAAAACCACCTTCGAGAAATTGGGATTCGAACGGGCCACGATGGCGGACATTGCCGCTCTGGCGGGCGTATCGAAAGCAACTTTGTATAGCTACTTCAGTGCCAAAAACGAATTATTCGTGGAATTGATAGAAGCGTCCGCAGATCAACATTTGGATCAGATGCACTCGATCTACGTCGGCGAACAAACCAATTTCGATCCCGACGAAATTCGCTCGACCCTCGCCCTGCTTCAACCGTCGGAAGATGTGGCCTTCACCTTAAAGCGGCTTGGCGAGCGAATATTGAGCGTGTTTTTCACGCCGCAACGGCTAGCGTTAAAACGCATGATTGTTGCCGAATCCGGCAAGGGCCAAATCGGTCGTCTGTATTACGAACGCGGGCCGGGATTAGGCATGAAATATTTAGAGCAGTATTTTGGCGAAGTCATCGCGGCGGGTCGACTGCGCCCGGCCGATCCGAAGCTGGTGGCCGCGCATTTTCACGGTTTGCTGGAGTCGGAGATCTTCGAACCCTGGTTGCTGAATATCCTTCACGAACTGACGCCGGATTTGATCGAAGGCGTGGTCGAGCGCGCCGTCGACGTTTTCATGAGAGCGTACGGCCCGGAGCGCGACCAAAATAACTAAGCATAGGGTCTTGGCAATTGGCACGGCCGCTTGTTGGTGGGTGTATCACGCGGGCGCTAAACATTCTTACGCTCCCAACCATAAATTCGCCTAGAGGCACTATCCGTCGGGCCGTCCGGCATTACCCGAGTCGTCTGGTTGTAGACCATTTTGGCGATATACGTCCTTTTGGATATAAACGCCTTGGCAATGGCGGCACGATCTTGCGTCGGGCGCCGTGGAAAGCCTCTCCGCTAACACCGCGCGAGACCCTTAAAATTTGGGTTAAGTTGGTTTGATTTGACAGGGTTGTGACATTTAGTTGAAGCAGGGGCCCATCAAATCAGAAATCTTCGAAAAGGTTTAAACGGAGGATAGCGCTAAAAAACAACCCCTGGCCCAAATCCTGCTCAGGGGGAAGCATGGACGTGCTCTCGCAACGTTTACGCCGTCACGACAACCACAGGCGATGTATGAATTTCAAGAACGATTGGAATAATTCTAATCTTGAATACCGCAAGCCTCATCGTGCGGCAATCTAGCGCTAAATCCACGCCGTATTCCATGAACGACTTAGGCGCTGATGCTGTTTTTGCGGCGGTTGATACCGAACAAACTCAACAAAGCGGTGCCAAACAACCATGCCGCGGCTGGCAGAGGTACCGCCGCGACCGGCGCGATGCTCAGATGACCTATAGTCGTGCTGAGTTTTGCTCCGGTAGCACCCAAAAAGCCCGAGTAGGAAAAGCCACCCGCTTGATGGGCCGGATCCGGCAAGAACTGCAGGTCTCCGTCAAGCATGCCGGTCGTCGCCAGATTATCGACGACGTTTACCAGTTGGAATAAGGTGTTATCCGGAAAGCCGGGTGAGTGGTCCACCAGGTTCCATGTACCGCCGATTTTTTGCAAAGTCCAATCCTCGGACGACAGATAGGTTGACAGCGAAGGGGTGGTAAACCGAAAGGCACCGCTAAGGCCGATAACCCCGACCGACGAATCGCTGGTATCCATCGTCGTCGCCTGAATGGTGCCGGCGGTACCGAAACCACCGATGACGATCGTCGTCGTATTGGTGTTAATCGGTGCCTCGAAAGCACCGGTAAAGCCGCTAATCGCGGTTCCGCCGGCGAGAGAGCCGGTTATCATCGTGTTATTAAAGGACGAATCGAAAAAAGTCGTCGGAGCCCATCCTGAAGCGAGAAACGCCGAGTTCCAAACACCGTTTAGCGAGATGGTCGCTGTTCCTGAGACTAGGGCCGCGCTAGCGGTTTGCGGGGCCAGAGTCGCGGCGGCCAACATCATAGCCAATCCCGCGAGTTTAGTTTTGCGTATTGCGTTAATTTCCAAATTCATTTAATTACCTTGTTTCAAAAAAGAAGGGTTGAATGGATAAACTTCTCAACTGTGTGTGCGTCACTTGCTTTAACCCTCTTCAAGGCAAAAGCAGTCTTTCCCGGCATCCCTACCCGTGACACAGCAACCCGGCTATCTTGCCTACAAGACCCGTGGCTTTCCGGCCCTGCCTCGCGACAGGTTTGGCTAGCGCTCAAAATAGAGCACTTACTGGAAAGCAATATAAAGACCAAAGAACAATCACTATAAATTTCATATACTTATTAAAAACCCAACACCCCTGTTAATTCATTCGACCGTCCGCTCTACGGGATTTGACACAGTTCTAATTAATTGTTGCGGCATATGCCATAGTCCACGCTGATTATCGATAAGCCTCAACAACTTAGAAGCCTCCGATAAGTCCGATGAAAGTATTAGTCAGACTGCAGGATCCTGACATTAAGAAGAACCCGATCCAATTTCAAAAAGGCTTCGATTTGATGGATGTTCTGAAGCTGTAAACTACCGATGCCCAGTACGCCGAAACCCTATTTCAGGCACGATGACCGCCGGTTTTCAATACCCAAGTTATGGTGGTTATCGTTTTAACGTGGTCAAGACCCGCAAACTTTGTCAATGTACGGCCTGTCATCACCCAGCGCCACTGACCAACGGGGACGCTGTTTGAAGGTACCAAACGGCCTCTGACAGTGTGGCTTCTGGCGATCCAAGTCCAAAGATTCGCCGCGCCATCTAGCCGAGTGTTGGCATCGATTCAACCACCTATTCGATCTGCAAAGACTATGATGATCAGGTTTTTCATCGCGGAGGCCAATACTCCGCCATGCCAGTCAGGGCGTTTGTTCAAATTGACCGAGGCTTATGAGTAATCAGAACGATATATATAGGACAATTACCATTGGCTCCTTGAACCGTACTGGTCATGGCCCGCTTCAAACCGACGGCGTTAAAAACAGAATTCACCTCGTATTCCTCGTTGGCCTTGGTGGGACATGCCTGGACATCATCAACATCGAAGCGGTGGTCGATGGGCGGATAAGCGCGACGAACGCGACGCGATCAAAGCACTCGCCTTCCCCCGATCTGCGGTTGCCGATTAGCGGCCAAATAGCTAGAACATGCGACGGCGAAAGGAAATACCGGGGTTTTTGAGGAAAATTCGACAGTAGACCGCGCAAAATAATGAGCTCATGGCCCGGACGACCGATAAAAAGCGCTTATGCGCAATCGGTGGCGTTTAGACGACTGGGAGCACGAATTCCGGTTAAATTTTTACTAGACGCTTATAAACATATTCAATTTCCTTGAGCTCTCGTATACCTATAAACAGAATATGTCGGCAAAAGTCATTTCATTTTTTTGCATACTGCTTTTTTGCACCGCTATTTCGGCAGAAGAGCTTGTAACCATCGGGATGTTATCCCCTCGGCCCATCCCACAGGAACAGGCGAGATGGAATAACTTGGCCGAATATTTGACAAAATCGCTTCCACGTTATCATTTTGAGGTAAAAGTACTCGATTATCCGGGACTTGTACGGGCGATAGAAGAAAACCGTTTTGAGTTTGTGTTGACCAACCCTTCGCATTATGTATTGCTTTCGCATAAATTTAACTTAACTCAGCCGCTGGCAACTTTAATTAATCGCGAAGCTAGTTACAGTTTAAGTAGTTTTGGCGGCATCATATTCACGACTCAGGATCATACGGATATTAACTCTTTAGCCGACATTAAAAACCGCAAAATAGCAGCCGTTTTTGAAGATTCGCTGGGGGGTTACCAGGCGCAGCTATACTTGTTTAAGGCGGAGGGCTTAGATTTACCTAATCTGAAAGATATCGTTTTTACCGGCATGCCGCAGGATAAAGTCGTTGAAGAAGTGCTCGCCGGCAGAGCGGAGGTTGGGTTTATCCGCTCCGGTATTTTGGAGCATATGGCCGAGGAGAATAAAGTCGATCTCAATCGCGTTAAAATCATTCATGCCATGAATTCTCCCGGCTACCCTTATCGACATTCGACGATATTGTACCCGGAGTGGCCGCTAGTGTCCGTCAGCAATATCGACCCACAGTTAAAACGCGATTTGGTGAGCACGCTGCTTTCCATGAACAACAACCGGGAGTTAATCGATAAGCTAACTATTGGCGGCTTTGATCTGCCTGCCAATTATTCCCCGGTGTACGAACTTTTACATGCAATACACGCCCCTCCGTACGATCGCATCGATCGAATCACCCTGCTGGATTTTTTGAAGCAATATTCTTGGCAAATTATTGTATTCGGCGTCATTGTACTGGCATTGCTGGTAACGACTGTTAGAATAAAAATACTGAACATTAAGTTAAAAAATGAGAAAGTTTCGACTTTTCACCTTTTGCAAATCGTTAAATCCAACGAAGAGCAACTGCGTTCCATTGGTAACAACTTACCCAATGGCTATATTTTTCAATATACAATCTCCACGGATGGCGAGCATGAATTTAAATTTATCAGCGCCGGCGTTGAAAAGGCGCATGGACTAAAAGCGGAACAAGTTCTGAAGCATTCCGCATTGCTATTAACTCAATTAGACCCCCAATATAAGGTTTTGCTTGAGGAAGCGGAAGCAGACAGCGCCAGGAGATTAAGCGATTTCTCAATCGAACTGCCGTTTTTGCATGCTAATGGAACAAACCGTTGGTTTCAGATAAATTCCCGACCCAGATTGGTCAATGATCTAACGGTGTGGGATGGCGTGGCGATAGACATCACCGAGCGTAAGCTGGCCGACGAAGCTTTGAGTCTTTCGTCGGAGCGCTTGCAACTGGCCACACGCGTCGCCAAGATCGGCATATGGGACTGGGATATCGTCAAGAACGAGTTGGTGTGGGATGACTCGATGTACCAACTCTACGGTATTCAACGAGGCGGCTTCAGTGGCGATTACGACGCTTGGATACGGACCATTCATCCGGAGGACAAGGCGTATATAGACGGAGAAATTCAGGCCGCCCTGCGGGGCGAGCGCGAGTACTCGCCTGAATTCCGCATCATTCATCCGGATGGCTCCTGCCGCTATATCAAGGCGGACTCGCAGACGATACAGAATAGCGAAGGCAAGCCTCTGCGCATGATTGGCACCAACATGGACATCACCGAGCGTAAGCGGATCCAGGAAGCGATGCAACGCAGTCAGTCGGCGCTGGAAGAAGCGCAACGTATTGGCCACATTGGTAGCTGGGATGTGGATATGATCAACGATGTGTTGATTTGGAGCGACGAAATATTCCGTATTTGGGAGATCGACAAGACGCAATTTGAAGCGACGTTTGCCGCATTCTTAGCGACGGTGCACCCCGAAGACCGAGACAAGGTGACATTAGCCTATAACCAGGCGATCATCGATAAGAGCTTGTATCAGGTCGAGCACAGACTGCTATTCCCGGATGGCCGCGTGAAACACATCCATGAACGCGGCGAGCCTTATTTCGACGAGGATGGGCGACCGGTGCGTTTTATCGGCACCTCATTGGATATTACCGAGCGCAAACTGGCCGAGGCAGAGTTGTTGAGCTACAAGGACCGGTTGGAGGATACCGTGCGGCAACGGACCTCGGAACTGTTGTTAGCACGAGATGCTGCCGAAGCCGCTAACAAGGCCAAAAGCATATTCCTGGCCAATATGAGCCATGAACTACGTACACCGATGAATGCCATACTCGGATTCTCCAATATCATGCGCCGCGATCCGCATCTGACCGAACACCAACGCGAAAACCTCGATATCGTCAACCGTAGCGGCGAGCATCTCTTGACCCTGATCAACGACGTACTGGAAGTCGCCAAGATCGAAGCCGGACGGCTGCAACTGGAAACCACCGCCTTCGATTTAGGCGGGCTAGTGCGGGAAGTCACTGAAATGATGCAACTCCGCGCTCGGGAAAAAGGCTTGTCGCTGACCCTGGATCAGTCATCCGAGTTCCCGCGCTATATCAAGGCCGATGAAGCCCGCATTCGTCAAATCATCATTAATTTGATCAATAACGCCGTGAAATTCACCGAGCAGGGCGGCGTGACGCTACGTTTGGGCGTCAAGAACAACGCCCGCCAGCACATATTGATCGAAGTCGAGGACACCGGACCCGGCATCGCGCCTGAAGATCATCAGCGCCTATTCGAACCTTTCGTACAGCTGACGGAAGGTGGCGGACAACGCGGTACCGGCTTGGGGCTGACCATCACCCGCCAGTTTGTGCGGATGATGGGCGGTAGCATCGCCGTCGAGAGCACCCCGGGTAAGGGATCGCTGTTCCGGGTGGATTTGCCACTGGAACTGGCAAGCCCTGCCGATATTCACGGACCGGAAATTCGAACACCTGGCGAAGTGGTGAGTCCGATACCAGGAACGCCTCGGTATCGAATCCTGATTGTCGAGGATCAGCGCGAGAATCAGTTGCTGCTCCGCCGCCTGATGACAGACCTCGGCTTCGTCGTGAAAATAGTAGAGAACGGCCGACAATGTTTGGACGTGTTCCAAGAATGGCGCCCCGACTTGATCTGGATGGATAGGCGCATGCCGGTCATGGACGGCATAGAAGCCACCAAACGCCTGCGTCAATTGCAAGATGGTCAAACGGTAAAGATCGTCGCCGTCACCGCCTCGGCCTTCAAGGAACAGCAGCAAGAAATGCAGGATGCGGGGATGGACGACTTCGTGCGCAAACCCTACCGCTTTAACGAAATCTACGAATGTCTGACCAGACAATTAGGCGTGCAATATATTTATACCGACTCGCAGCCGACCGAACCGGATACCCTGCAATTGACGACTGAAAGACTATCCGTATTGCCCCAAGAATTACGCAACGAACTCATCCAGGCGTTAAAAAGCCTGGAACAAGAACATATCGACACGGTGATCGAGCAAGTTCTCCCTTACGATTTAGTCCTCTACAAAAACCTGTCGAAGTTGGCGGAAAATTTCGACTACCCAAGCATTCTCAACGCATTGCAGGCAACCACACTCCAACTGCCGTGAATACCTCCGTTTACACAAAATTTGGGACACACCCCAATTTCGGACTGGATTAATCGTTTTATACCCTGCCGGCGATTCTAGTTCGCTTGCTCGAAAGACTTTTAGCCTAGCGATTGGGATTCCGAGACTTGCGCGAATAGCTTTTTGCCTTGCGCGCAAGGCTAGTAGCCTTGCGATTGGGACTCGGAGACTTATGCGAATGGCTTTTTGCCTTGCGCGCAAGGCTTTTAGAGTTGCGTTCAAGGCTCGGAGCCTTGCGATTGGGATTCCGAGCCTTGCGAGAATGGCTTTTTGCCTTGTACGCAAGGCTTTTAGCGTTGCGTGCAAGGCGAGTAGCCTTGCGATTGGGATTCGGAGGCTTGCGCGAATGGCTTTTTGCCTTGCGCGCAAGGCGAGATGCCTTTCGATTGGGTCCGGGCATCCGGCGGCAATCGTCTACTAGCGAGCAACACGGCCCGCCAAGCTCGCGAACCGAGCGCTAAGCCCGATAAACCTGGCGCCGGGCACCGTGCCGATAGCCGAAACACACTTAAGATAAAATCGGCGCCGATCGCGGCGAGCCGGGCCGGCCGGCGCACCGCAGGGCAAGGGAATGGGGACGGTTGGCGGGGCTTAGCTGGCCGCTTTGGCTTTAGCGCCGCGATTAAAACGCACCGACATGGCTTCGCGCAAGGTTTCCAGCGCGGCGCCCTTGCCGGCGATCTTTAACGAGGCATAGGCGTCCAAGCAGAAACTGTAAATATCGCTACCCAGCGCCATGTCGGTATCGTCGCCGCGAGTCATTAACTCTCGCAAACGGTGCAGGCGCGGACGCAATTGATCCAGCGCGGTCAAGTCGGCCACGGCTTCCCCCATATCCAGACTCGGCGGCAAGGCTTGCCGATTTTGACTGGAGACGATCAACGTCTGCCGGCAAAAGGCTTCGGTCTTATCGCCCATCTTGGCCAGATTGCGCCGCTCGTCGGGCGACAGGCTAAGAAAACCGGAGAAGTGGTTTTCCAAAACACTCAGCGCCGTATCGATTTCAGCGAGCGCTCCGTCGGTAAAACTGATCGAAATTAAATTTTGAGTCATCGAAATCTCCTTAAACGGATTGTCAAACACTCGGAACGACAGCTCATTCCGAGTGTTAAAACGTAGACAGTTTCAGAAAAGATGAATGAGTTTTTATGCTAGTCTAAATTTAAACCGAATTCCTTTAAAACCTGACGATTCGGAAAACAGCGAACTACGGATAAACCTAGCCGCCTACACCCATCGATCTTATGGCAATGGGCAGGAACGGCACGCGGCGCAATCGAAGTGGCGCCGGATGACAACGATGATCTAAATTTTCGAGAATATGTAGGGTACGCATCGCGTACCATTGAGACGGCATCTTGACAACGAACGCCAAAAGCTACGCGGTGCGTACTACCGGACCTTGGCCAGATTAATCAAGGATGGGTAGAGCGACAGCGAAACCCGTCAAATGATTTAAGGCCTTCGTGATGGGTTTCGGCTTTGCCTCTACCCATCCGAGCTGCCCGCGATGAAGACCGCTAGACTATCGAAGATCATATCAGCTGACAGTCACATATCGGCCAAAAGCCGCCGACTGTATTTCCACTGTCGATGACCGCAGTTGAATGAACCAGTCAGCCATTTAGTAAAGAATTCTTAATTAAAATCTGATTTCTACTTTTTTGCATATCTTATAAAATCCAAGCAAGAGTATTATTTCGAATAATTACAAATCTTTAATTAATAATTGCTGGCGAGGAACTGTCTTTTGTATTAAACAACACCCCCAAGGATATTTTTTAGGGTCTCTAATGTCGTATTCATACACAATAATAGCTGGATGATTGCGAGTAACTTGGCGCCCCATAGAAAAATTAAAGGAAGATTGGGCGGCACAAAAAATGTGAACTCTGTCCACACCATCAGCGGCAAGATTTTTCAGTAATTCTGCAAATTCCATTTCGAAGTCTTTAAGCTTTTCTATACTCGACATGCTGTCATATTTGATTTCAGATAGTCTTATATCAATGTACGATGGATAGACGAATTTAGCTCGAACTTGATCGATGGAAATTGGATGGCTAATGGACATCAACAGACAAACGTCCTGGTCAGGCACGTAATTACTGCGATCTATAATGGGTCTATTAGCATCGGCATAGCCTTCAACCTTATACCAATTCTTGCCATTTTTAGCGTTTCGATTGTAATCCCATACATCTACATGATAGGTATTTGACATCAAATATCCAGCGAGAAAGCCAAGACTAACAGGTGGTGTGCCACCGTAGGCTATGGTAGCATCGTGATTTCCAATTTCTGTCGCTTTTAATCTTAATGTTTCCTCAATGCCGTATTTGGTTAGGTTTAAAGCTTTTTCTGGACTTGAAATCTTATCATTTTCATAACAGTCAGTTAAGTCGATAGGAATTGTGAATGCATTATTTATGGATGATGAAAGTGAAGTTGCAATCCGCTTTCTCAAACCGATGTGTTCAACGCCGATAACCTTAATTTTAGATCTTCCAATCGCAATATAAATCACTTCAGCAATCAATATGAACACACCTAGAACGCCAATTCCCCAAAGCAAGTATTGAATGTAATAAGGAGTTTGGTCAGCACCAAAACTAATTTCAGTATTATCCCCATTCGCCGCAGAATACTTGATATTGAAATTGTTAAAAAATAAGCCACCACCCAGCCCAACAGTAAAAAATAATCCTCCCACAGTCAAAATTGCATTTTTAGGGCGAGCCACCCAGGTCAATATTTTCCAAAAAAATGATTTAATATACTCAACGTTATTAGGCATTATTTGTGCTCAGTGAGTTTAGTATATACCTGACTGTTTCTCGCACCTTCCCAGCAAGCGATTTCAATTGTGCCAACAATGATAAAATACAGGTGATTTCCTTCATAGGTATCGTTTCGCAACACATTCGTCCAGTCATTTTTGTCCGTTATCGATGGAGTTGGATATGGCTCTGGATGAGTATGCCAATTACCAAGGTAGGTGCAGGTGCCATTTTGATCATCCCAAAATTGATGGGCGATTTTTTGATGACCCTTACCCCTGAAAAATCCAAAGCGTGATCGTTTGTCGCCATGTTGCGGTTCTGACAAATAATCAACAGCCAGATGCGATCCATCTTTCAAATGTCTTCCCAACAAAAGACCGCCGGCTTCTTTATCATTGATCCCATGTTGTTGGTAAGCGATAAATTTGTTTACGACGGAGCCATCAATTATTAATCGGTATCCATCGGATTTTTCAAATCTGATGGTATTTTCCACAGACAGAGCAGTTTGATGAGATATAGTTATTGCTGTCTTTGATGAAGTATCCAGGACTTTTCTCGTACCAGATAGATGATAAATGACCTTCTGCTTTAAGTTGTTCATCGGATCCTTTCCAACTTCTAATTTCATTAACCACTTTCCCTTGTAATGCATCTAGCGTCATCCTGGTTGCCAATAATGCTGTTTCCGATGCGTCTAAGAACGAATAAGGCGTAAATACGCCAGAGCATCCACCCAAGTGTTTACTAATGGTTTGCCCATATTTGATAAAACTCGTTTTTGGATGCGGTTTAAAACCATCTACATCGGTGTACAAGCATTCTAGACATCCAGATACTTTATTATTCGACACACAAATCGAATGACCACCGATGCCAAATCCGTCCTGCCACGCATAAATAACCGGAACTATTTTTGAAATATTATTTAATGTTTTATGTAATCGATTAAAAAAAGCTCGCAAGTAAAGTCACCAGTTGCAATAACAATGGCATCAAAATATTCGAAAAATCCTTTTTTCACAGTTAAATTCAGCAAATGATCATTAAAGTTGACTATTTTTGTATACGGTATATCAGTTGCAATTTTAAATAACAATGCATCAGTTTTATAAAAGCCATCTGATTCATTGTTTAGCGCAGTTGCGCCTAAGGTATGCCGATAAATATTTTCAACTTCCATTTTGTCGAAATCAATTAAATGAAGTTCGCCTATGCCAGCTTTTGCAAGTTGAACGGCGATGCCGCTACCTACTGAACCGCAACCTACAATAGCAACCCTATTTTTATCTAAATTGGCAGTATTAGCTGATCTTTCAAGTAAATGCTCTTTATTATGAAGACCAAGAAGAAGTGGGGATATGTCCCAATCTGATTTTGGATCAAGTAGAGGGTGTGGAGCGGTATCTTTTCTATGAAATTGCACACCCCAAAAAATATGACCACTATCGGATCTAGGGTGCGAGAAAATGATTGTAAAATAATTAGACCACTTCTGTTTTTTAGCTAGATTTAGAGCAATTTTTTTAATATTTGTATTTGCTAATGCTTCAAAAACGTTGACAATATCAGCAGCATTCCAGTGTTGTTTTGGTGAAGGTGGAGTTGCTGGCATATCCAATGGGATATAGATTGATTTTTCAGTTTTTTTACCTTTGAGCGTATTGATAAGATAATAATAATTGACAATACCGTGATTATCTTCAACCACTGCAAAGCAAGTAGTTTTTTTGGTTTTACGCTCATTTCGACTATCGCGATAAGCGGTGAGTTCTTTTACATTACCATCATAGGATACAAAGCAGGTTGTTTTAAACCCGAGGGACGGAAGGCTTTCCCAATAGGATTTAAAATCATTCTGTAGCTCAACTTTATGTGGATCGTTGAAATTTTCATCTAGTGTTTCTAGTGCTTCATCAACGCAATCCAATATTAAATCCTGAGTTCTATTGTAATCTATAACTAATCCCTGCTTATCGATATAGCAAACGTCTCCATGCCAATCGATATGCCCCATTGCTTGATAATCGGCAGCATTCTCGATTGAAATTTTAGGTAGGTCAAAGGGAAAGGTATCGCTTACATGAATAATCAACTTCCATTCACGCCCATTTTTATGAGCATGAATGTGAAATGCTTGTCCAGCAGCACCCACGTCCTTAGTTGATGGCTCAACCAAGGAAACACAAGGAAGGCCTTGCAATATTGTAAAAATATCTTTGGACACTAAGAAGAAGATCCTGTGTTATTCATGCTTCTCACAGTAGCTCTTGCGGTTTGCTGTAGCGGTGGTATTGGAAAGCCGTCAAATTGTCTGGATAAGATTTCACAGGCTTTTTCACTCCGTTCTTCAGCGATAGCTTTGTCTAACTCATTTTGAAGACTTTCAAGCTTTGTCTTTAATTGAGTCATTTGATTGTCGGTCATTTTTTCAAAGACATCGCCATACGGAACTACTGGCAGACCAACTTTCCATCGATAGCGGTGATTATTGTTTTCATCAAGACCGACCCAAGAAAAACGATTGACCATCTTCGTAAGGGTATCGCGTAGAGCAACTAGATCATTTGGTTTGTCGTCGTAAATCCCAAGACTGGGTACAAAATCATTCCGTACAGCAAGTGTAAGACCTATGCTGGGCACATTGAAACTCGTGAATTTTTTGCTTTTCCAAAACTTAAGATATTTAACAATTCGACGATATTGCGCACGAACTGCGGCATCTGTTGATACATCATTAATGTGCTCAATAAGGCCATCAGGATCTGAATGCTTCCAGCATTCTGTAGATGCGCTTTTACCCCATGCTAAATCATAGCCAATGCCATCTGTCCGCTTTACATATACGGGCATGTCGACATGGTAAGCATCGTCGCCATTTTCCCTATAGTGAACCGTAACGCATGGGTTTTTGACGACTGGATTGCGACTTGAGTGGTCCAACGCATCTCGAACCATCTCTTTAAGCTTCATCGGTTTGTAGTCGTCGCGAGTGCAATCGAAAACAACACCTACATCAATATCATAATCGTGATTGGGTGGGTTGATGCCTGTATAAATGGCGTAGCTACCTTGTAAAAGGTATCTTTCTATAGCAGGTGCATCTTCAGAAATTTTTTCCTCAAGATTTTCTTTTAACTTACCTCTTTTCTCCCTGAGAATTTCATTTTCGTCCGACAGCTTAATTTTATCGTGGAATTCGGTGAATTGCTTATGTACGTCAGCCATGCGATGTTCCCTGAGTTTGCCTTAAACTGTATATCTAGGGTCGGTCTCGATAATTTCAATACCTATTGACAAGAAAATTCTCAGCGTGATGACGTTTTTTGGGGAGGCATGTTAGCCTGAAGGACCGCTTAGCACCCAATTCCGGTCACATAAATTTCACAAACCTGAGTCAACAAAGGGTCGTTCCCAGTCTGTCCGTGAGCAAACAATCGACCGAGTCACGAGCCAGCACGTAGGATGCGGTGAACGAAGTGAACCGCATCGATCGTGTCATTCGGCTAAATAATTCTACTTTGTCAGATTTAAGCAACGCCGTCATGCCTGGTGGATGGCAAGCTTAGCTCCGTCCGTGGGGTCTGGATTTCGGCAATCCTTGCCGAAATGACGAGCACTACCGAGAGTCTGGCAAAGTAGAAATAAGTTACTCTGAAAGTCGCCGGACGCCGCCACCCAATTCTGTATCGGAACGCCATCGATCGCGGCTAAAGCCGCTCCTACGCCACTGACTTTCATGTTCCGGGGTGATGCAGCGGTTTCATGATCGTTAGAAGGCGTTACCGGTCTCGTCATGAACAAACAACAGACCAAGCCGCAAGCCAGCGAAGGGAAGACCGTTTACGCTCAATCATTCTACATAAGCGTCTGGTATAGACTGGACTCTATCATAATCGGCCCGCAAGATCGCTTCCAGTGGCGCCGCTAGAACCAATTGAGATGGCACCATCGCCAACTCAAGCGTTTTCCTCCATGATTACGCCGCCCCGCCCTCCCCGCACGATGCCCATCCGGAAAGCTTCACGGTTTCAGGCGATTCCGCCGTCGTGATACCATGATTGCCCTCACATTTTTCATTTGCACCATCAAGGATTTGGTCATGCCGAGCTCAAGCTCACGCTTACCCGTTCATTTACCGTGGATAGTCATCGCCGCGATCGGCGCTTTTACCGTAGCCGGCATTGCCCTGCAACGCGGCGAAACCATTAATAGCTTGTGGATCATCGTCGCCGCGATCTGCGTTTACGCCTTGGGCTACCGTTTTTACAGCGCGTTCATCGCCGCCAAGGTGTTGATGCTGGATGCCGGCCGGGCCACACCGGCCGAACGTTTCGACGACGGCCGCGACTTCATGCCGACTCACAAATGGGTGGTGTTCGGCCATCATTTCGCGGCGATTGCCGGCCCCGGCCCGTTGATCGGCCCGACCCTGGCGGCGCAATTCGGCTATCTGCCCGGCACACTGTGGATTTTGATCGGCGCGGTGTTGGGCGGCTGCGTGCAGGACTTCGTGACCTTGTTTTTTTCGGTGCGGCGCGACGGGCGCTCGCTGGGCCAGATGGCGAAGGACGAACTCGGCGCCATCGGCGGCGGCGCGGCGATGGTCGGGGTGATGATGATCATGGTGATCCTAATCGCGGTCTTGGGTTTGGTGGTGGTTAATGCGATGAAGCACAGCCCCTGGGCGACTTCCACGGTGGCGGCGACGATTCCGATCGCGGTGTTAATGGGGCTGTATTTGCATAATCTGCGGCCCGGCAGGGTCGCCGAGGCGACCTTGATCGGCGTGTCGTTGTTGATCTTCGCAGTAGTCGGCGGAGGCTGGATAGACGAGAATCCGACCTTGCGCGCCTGGTTCGATTACGACGCGCCGCAATTGGCGGTGATAGTGATCTTGTACGGCTTCGCGGCGGCGGTGTTGCCGGTCTGGTTGTTGTTGGCGCCGCGCGATTATTTGTCTACCTTCATGAAACTGGGCACGATCGCCGCGCTGGCGGTGGCGATTGTCGTATTGCGCCCGGATTTGAAGATGCCGGCCTTAACCCAGTTCGTGGACGGCAGCGGGCCGATTTTCGGCGGTAAGTTATTTCCGTTTGTGTTTATTACGATAGCCTGCGGCGCGATTTCCGGTTTTCATTCGTTGATCGCGTCCGGTACCACGCCCAAGCTGCTGGCTAACGAAACAGATGCCCGCTTTATCGGCTACGGGGCGATGATGATGGAATCCTTTGTCGCGATCATGGCGATGATTGCCGCCAGCGTGCTTGAACCCGGCGTGTATTTCGCGATCAACAGCCCGGCGGGCATCGTCGGCGCGAATGCGGCCGATGCGGTCGCCAAAATCAGCAGTTGGGGCTTTCCGGTCGGTGTCGAGCAAATGCAGCGATTGGCGCAAACCATGGGCGAATCGACGCTGTTTGCCCGGACCGGCGGCGCGCCGTCGTTGGCGGTCGGCATGGCCAATTTGTTTGCGCAAGTGTTCGGCGCAAACATGCTGGCGGCCTGGTACCACTTCGCGATCATGTTCGAAGCCTTGTTCATTCTGACCACGTTGGACGCCGGCACCCGGGTAGCCCGCTTTATGTTGCAGGACATGTTGGGCAATTTCGGCATCGGCACCGGCCAAAGCAATCATTACGCTAGCATCATTTTGACCAGCGGCGCGGTGGTCGCGGCCTGGGGTTATTTCCTGTACATGGGTACCATCGATCCGCTGGGCGGCATCAATAGCTTGTGGCCCTTGTTCGGCATCGCCAATCAAATGCTGGCGGCGATCGCGCTGTGCGTCGGCACCACGATTTTGGTGAAATCCGATAAATTGAAATACGTTTGGGTCACCGCCCTGCCCTTGTTCTGGCTGATCGTGGTCACCAGTAGCGCGGCGTGGGAGAAACTGTTTTCGGCGGATTTACGAATCGGTTTTTTAAGCCACGCCGAAGACCTGTCGGCCAAACTTCAGGCCGGCGCACTCAGCGCGGACATGGCCGGCAAGGCGCCGCATCTGATTTTCAACGATTACCTGAACGCCGGCTTGACCGGCTTGTTCATGCTAATCACCTGGCTGCTATTGGGCGATACCTTGCGGGTGGTGTACTGCGTGATTGCCGGCAAGGATTACCCCCGTTCCAGCGAGTCGGCACATATTCCCAGCCGGCTGGTGGAGAACTGGGTCAGGGATTGAAACCGGTCGATCAGCGGGCGCGCTTGTCGCGCTCGGCTTCCAGAGCTTTATGGCGCACATCGACATAATTGCTGCCGACTTGTTGCCAGAAGGTCGCGGCCGCCTCGGGGTCCTGACTGAGCAATTTGACGGCAATGGCGCCGTTGGCGCTGATGTCGGTGATCTGGGCGTCGATATCGACGACGGCCCGACTCTTGACGATACGCTTATCGGCTTCGAAGCGTAGCGTCACCGCTTCGCCGGTCCGAAACACGATGTCTTTTTTGAAGCCGCCCAAAAACTTCAGCCGATATTCCGGCACCGATTGGAAAGGCAATACGAATTCGGCGTGCCACCGAAACGGCGGGCATTGGATAGGGCCGGCGTTCTTTGGAAAATGCACGGTGTAGCCGTCATCGACCTTGGCCTTGATGACGCCCTTGGTGTAGATGTCGCGGCAGTTGGTCAGGACGGTGTCGCCAGGCGCCAGTTCATATTTGGCCCAGGCCGGGTTTGCGGCGGTCAGTGCGGCGGCGAATAGCCAGACGGCGGTAAGTAGCTTCATCGTATGCTCCCGATTGTCGTTTTTGATAGTCCCTGAATTACCCCGATGTTACCTACACCGGGGTTGACAAGTCTGGCGCTAGCCTATCGGGAAGTCAAGCCGGAGCCGGTCGAAGAGCTAACGACCGACGCTGTTGGGTTGCGGTGTAATCCCGGTGCCGCGAAACGGCCCCAATAAACTGCCGACTAAGGGATCGGATTCGTCGATGTCGACCGTGACCATATGGCCGGTGTTGGTGCCGAGATAAGGTTGCATTGCCGCCGCCAAATAAGGGAAAACCAACCGCAAGTCGTTGCTGAGACCGCTGCTTTGCACATTAGCGCGCCAGATTTGTTTGCGTTGCCCGCTTTGCAGATACGTGGCGGTCTCGCAAGCTTCCAACAACAAATAGCGCCGGAAGGTGGTATAGGATTCCACGCGCTGACTATAACCGCCGACGCCCCAACCGGGATAGTAACCCCGGTAATAACGGTACATGCCCATGCCGTAGGGACCGTAAGGATAGAAGTCGTTCCACATCGGCACGTCATATGCCAATTGCCGCGACTCCGGCGATCCGACGCCGTAGCTTAAAAACATCACCAAATCGCTGTTTTGCGGCTTATCGGCCTTGAGGTAACCGCGATTGTTCAAGATTTTTTCTATATACCCGGCGAACTCGATGAATTGTAAGTCTTGCGGGTTGCCGTCGGTATTGCCGGGCAGGATGACGTAACGCTTGCCGGCGACGGACTGTACGTCGGCGGCGGTCAAGGCATCGATCTCGGTACGAAACCGCAACGGCTGCGGGGTCGTCGCACAGGCGCCGGTCAGAGCCAACAATATCAGGGCTAGAAAGCGGGTAAAAATGAGCTTATTCGGTCTGGTTGTCATGATTCAATCCCTCGTCGTTAAGTAGGCTGGTTTGCCGTAAATGTTGCTCCCTCAGCCGCCGCTGAATGTCGGCGGCGACCTGTTTTTCGTGCTGCGCGGCCTGATGCGCCAATTGGTCGGCCAGATGCAGACTTTCGGCCAATCGCCGGCGCGCCGCTTGTTTTTCCTGGCTGCGCAATTCGGCTTCCTGCCGCATTTCCTGCAGTTCCATTTCGTGGCGCAGGCGTTCGACTTGCAAGCGTTTTTCCAGCGCCAATTGTTCCGCCAATTGACCTTGTTGAGCCGCCAGCAAGCGGCATTGTTTGTCGGCTTCGATGGCCTGGGCTTGCAAGTCCAATTCGGCCGTTTGCGCCAGATGCTCCAACTGGCGGCGGCGTTCGACGATTTCCTCTTGCTCCAGCAAGCGTTGCTGACGGGCCAGTTCTAAGGTTCGGTCGCGGTTGAACTCGTAGGTCTTGCGCAGCACGTTCAGATAGACGCTGTCCCGACCCAATTTCACCGATTCGAATTCGCTAAACTCGACGTCGATTCGGCACATCGCCTGCGCTTGTAGGCTTTGTTGCACGAAAGTCTCGGCTAACGCCAACGCCATCCGCGCTTCGACAGCGTTCAGGCCGTTTTGTATCCAGGCGCCGTCGGCCAGATTGGTTAGTTCACGTTGTACGACATCTTCGACGATGTCGGCATAACGTTGTTTGATATGCTCGTTCAGATGCTCCAAACGGTCCAGATTCTTCATCGCGTAGTCGAAAGTCGCCTGAAAGCGCAACTCCAAACGTAAATCCAGCGTGCAAAATTCGTCGAACAGTTTGATCTGTTTGCGCTGCGGCCAGTAGGCAATCGCTAACGGGTACAAACGGTGATAAAAACGTTTGATGAAGCGCTTGGGGCGTGGGTAATATTTTTGGTAAGGCCCCAAGCGACGCAACACCATTTGCCGATCGGGATCGAAATCGGCCACCCAGGGCATCGCATCGGCGGGATCGCCGTCGGCCAAATCGGCGCCGGTCAACCATGCGTCGAGTTCGGACTGCTCGTTAGGCATCGCCGGCTCCACGACTGGTGTCCGCGGCTTTTTGCTTGATCGCGGCGATTTTATCGGACATTTTCTCGGCGATCAGCGGATAGAGGTTGGGAGCAAACTCCACGGTACGCTCGTCGACCTTGCGCAGAAAGCCTCGGCTGAGCAATAAACCGACGACGAACATCCGCGACCAATCCGAATAGCGCCGAGCCTTTTCCAGGTCGGTTCTTTCGATGATCATTTCCAGTTCGTCGTTTTCGTTGATCCGAAATTCGCTGAACTGGCGTAGGCATTCGAACACCAATTCTTCTTCCTGTTCGGTCAATGGACCGGGCGCGGTAAATTCCAGGCGATAGGACAACAACACCGTGAAGAAATCCACCATCGCCGCGCAAGCGAAGGCAAACCACGAGAAACCGCGCCACATCGCGAACGACGGTTTGACTTCCTCGGTGAACTGCTTGTAAGTCATCACCAGCGGCGCATCCGGCAAGGCCTCGCCGCTACCGCCAACAATCTGGTTGATTCCGGCTTGCAGGTCCTGATAGCTTTTCAGGAACAATCCGTAGGTAGTTTCGACGTCGCGTGTCACGTCCAATTCGTTCAAATGGACTTGCAATTCTCGCAGAGGTGCGTCCAGCGCCGCAAATGCTTGTTCCTGTTGCTGGAAGCGCTGTTTCTTCTCCTGGTAGAGCTGGTTGTAATGCCGCCAAAACGGACCTTCACCCACTTGGTTTTTATAGCCGGGGGCAATTTGATTGTGCGTGCCGAAATAAGCTTGCGACACGTCCAGCGACGCTTGGTCCAGCGCCTGTTTTTGCTGTTGTAGTACGCGGGCCTTGAGCTGCAATACCGCATCCAGGTAGGTTTTGGTTTGCTCGCGCAACTGATGCAAACGATTGATGTGCAGGGTTTCGGCTTCGGAAATCTCGTAAAACTTGAAATAAGAGAACGTCACCGACGCCGCCAAGGCTATCGTCAACGACGCGACGACGCTGAAAAATCGCATCCGGTTGGCTTTCCAATGGATACCGGCGATTTCCAACGAGCAGATGACGATGATGGATTGAATCGCGATGGTAATGACCAACGCGATCCACGGCGTAATAAAATGGGACAGGCCGTAGTAAGTGGTGAATCCGGACGAAAGGCTCAACATCAACACGATGGGTATCGTCCAGATCCGCAACATGCTGACGAACAGCGTCTGGATGCGGTTGATCAGATAGCCCAGACCGCCGGAGCGCGATTTAAGTTTGATGTCCGCCATAGGTCTCGGGAAACGGATTAACGGCGGCCGGTGAACCGGTTCAGCCCATGCTCAGATAGCGTTCGCCGGTATCGTGGGCGATAGTGACGACGGATTTGTTCGGCCCCAAGCGCTCGGCCACCCGCAGTGCCGCGCAAATACTGGCACCGGAGGAGATGCCGACCATGATGCCCTCTTCGCCGATTAGACGTTTACGCATGGCCATCGCCTGTTCGGTGCCAACCAGCTCAATGCCGTCCAGCAAATCGACATCCAAGTTCTTCGGTACGAAACCGGCGCCAATGCCTTGAATTCTATGCGGACTATGACTGCCGCCGGAAATGACCGGCGATTCGGCCGGCTCGACCGCAATCGCCAAAAACCTTGGATTCCGGTTCTTGATGACGTCGGCAACGCCGGAGATGGTACCGCCGGTACCGACACCACAGACGAAAGCATCAACCAATCCGTCGGTCGCCGACCAGATTTCCTGAGCGGTGGTTTGTCGATGCACTTCCGGGTTGGCGGGATTTTCGAATTGCTGCGGCATAAACGCGCCAGGCGTTTGTTCAACGATTTCCCAGGCTTTAGCGATTGCGCCCTTCATGCCTTCACTGCCCGGCGTCAGGACAATCTCGGCGCCGTACAAGGCCAGCAACTGCCGACGTTCGACCGACATGGTCTCCGGCATCGTCAAAATGCAGCGATAGCCGCGCGCCGCGCCGACCATGGCCAGCGCGATACCGGTATTACCCGAGGTGGGCTCGACAATCGTGCCGCCGGTCTTCAATTGCCCCGATCGCTCGGCCGCCTGGATCATCGCCATGCCGATCCGGTCCTTAACCGAGCCGCCGGGGTTACGAGACTCCAACTTTACGTAAACCGTCGCGGAGTGCTCCGCAACGACTTTTTGCAGCTTCAACAGCGGCGTGTTGCCAATCAATTGCGTCACATTGCTTGCCGTAGCCATTGAGTCACCTCAATCAGATCACTTGTCTATCTTAAACGCTAAGAATACCGGGTTACCGTTACGTTGGACAAGGACCGCGATCGATTTCTCGGCCGGCAGTTTGGTGATCACGCCGTTGAAATCCGCCGAATCGCGGATGACGGTGTTTTGGATTCGCAGAATAATGTCGCCCGGCTGGATACCGGCATCCAACGCGATACCTTTATTGACCTTTTGTACCAACACACCGTTTTTTTCGACCTGAGCTTGCTGACGCTGTTCGCTGGTCAAGTCGGCCACCACAATGCCCAAGCGGTTGATTTGCGTTTCGGCGGCTGTCGGCGCGTTCGATAACGCAGCGGTGTTTTGCGCCGGCAATAAACCGATTTTGACGCTGATATCCTGTTGTTCGCCGTGACGAATGATCTTGACCTTGGCCTTTTCGTCAATAGGGGTCACGCCGACGCGGGGCGGCAATTCGCCGGAGGTTTCGATGACGTGGCCGTTGAATTCGACGATGATGTCGCCGATTTGCAGGCCGGCTTTTTCCGCCGGTCCGCCCGGCACGACCTTGGCGACCAACGCGCCGTGCGGTCTATCCATGCCGAAGGATTCAGCCAACTGGCGGTTGACGTCTTGAATCTGGACGCCCAACCAGCCGCGCGAGACTTTACCCTTGCTTTTGATTTGCTCGACCACGTTCATCGCGACATCGATCGGAATCGCGAACGACAATCCCATGTAGCCGCCGGATCGGCTATAAATCTGCGAATTGATGCCGACCACCTTACCCTGCATATTAAATAACGGTCCACCGGAGTTGCCTGGGTTGATTGCCACGTCGGTTTGAATGAACGGCACATAGTTGCCGTCTGGCAGGCTACGCCCTTTGGCGCTGACAATGCCCGCGGTGACCGATTGATCGAAGCCGAACGGCGTACCGATCGCCAAGACCCATTCGCCAACCTGTAGTTGCTCCGGAGCACCAATTTCGACGACAGGCAAATCCTTGGCATCGACTTTCAGCAATGCGACGTCCGTGCTTTCGTCGGAGCCGATCAATTTCGCGATCAATTCGCGGCGATCCTTGAGCTTAACGACGATTTCCGACGCGTTATTAACCACGTGGTGATTCGTCAGCAAATAACCGTCGCGGGATATGATGAAGCCGGAACCCAGCGAATTGGTTTCGCGGGGGGTGTAACCGCGTCCCGGTCCCTGAAAGAAGCGCCGGAATAATTCTTCCATTTCAGGCGGCACATCCTGCGGAATTGGCTGTTGGTCGCCGTCGGCTTGCGGGTCGGTGGATTTTTGCGTGGTGCTGATGTTGACGACAGCGTCGCCGTTGGTTTTTACCATCTCGGTAAAGTCCGGCAATTGCGCATGGGCGGCGGCAAAGGCCGACGCATAGTAGATCAAGACTCCGAAAAACAGCCTATTCAGCATGTAAGCTCCAAATTTACAAAGAAAAACGAATTCGCGCGTTTACCGCAACACAATACCGGCGGCGATCATTTCGACGGTTTTGGCGGGCACTTCGCCGAGAACGGTGATTTGTTGTTCTCCAAGGATTCGACTGACCGAATTCACGGAACCGAGCGTATGCAAACCTTCGATGCCTTGCGCTTCCTTAGCTTCTCGATAAACCGAAACCGTTGCGAAACCGTCGCTAATCAACAAATGATCCACCGCTTTGCCGGACTTTTCGATTGAATTGCGGATGAAAAACACCGGTTCGAAGCCGGGTGGCCATTGTTTGAGTTCGAAAGGCGCTTGCTCCAGCGGCTCGGCCTGACTGGTATGGATATGTTTGGTGTGGAACCGACTGTCGTCGCCGGTGGCCGCAGCGGGGGCCGCCGTGCCGACACCGTCCCTGCTGAGATCGGTAAACACCACTTGTTCCAGCGTGGTGCCGTCCAGGTTGTACACTTCCACTTTTAACGGCAGGTAGAACTGGGTGTCGATCCAGATCTTACGGATGTAGCGCAGATCGTCCTTGGGTTGAATCGTGACGATTTGGGTTGGGAGCATGGCAACCGCTTCCTGCCCCTCCAAACCTAGTTGATAATTTTTTTCCAGGCCCGCGGTATTCCGCGGCATGTTGATAATAAAGGAACTATCCAACGGGTGATGATTGACGATTTTTTGTTGGGTTTCCTTAAAAATGCAGGTCACTTCGTTGGACTTTCGGACGACTTCCCGCATCGGCGAATTCAGGGAAGTCAAACGTTCTTGCTCGACCCCGTTCTCAACCAGATGATGGTACTTCATCGTGTCGAGTTGGCCGTTCTTCATGAAGATGATCGTACCTTGGAAACTGAGGGTCTTCATCGCGAGACTCATATTTTCCAGCCATTTCAGGGCACCGCCGGCCACATCGTCGGCTCGGACGGTTTGGCAAACCACCCAAAACAGAAACACCGCTATTACTTTCACGCCATCATTCCTGTTGGTAGCCTACAACGCGGGTATAGGGCTGCTGACGCGGCTCGCTGTTCACATACAAAGAGTTATCGTGAGC
Organism: Methylomonas stagni; assembly: GCF_050154735.1. Taxonomy (NCBI): domain Bacteria; kingdom Pseudomonadati; phylum Pseudomonadota; class Gammaproteobacteria; order Methylococcales; family Methylococcaceae; genus Methylomonas; species Methylomonas stagni. The sequence goes on from NZ_CP189557.1 coordinate 1,567,127, forward strand.
TTGCAGATATTCCTTGAAGCGGGCATGCATCTCGCCGGCGGGGATTTGGCGTTGCGCGATCGTTTCTACGCCGCCAAATTTGGCAGGCTGGTTTGAGTTCATGTAACTGGCCATCCAAACAACCGCCAATACGGCCGAAGCCGCTATCGCCAGCGAGGCTTTCCGCCAATTAAGGACCGGTTTTTTGCGAGGTAAGAGATAAATGGGCTCGGCCCGGATTTCGCTATGTATGCGGTCGGCGAAATCTTTACGCAGCACGATACATTCGTCGCTACGAAATGCCTCTCCGATGATCTGGTAATGTCGCAATTTCGCGCCGAGTTCGTCGTCGTGGCGTAGGCGCTGCAGGAGTCGCAACGCTTCGCCGTTGGCCAGATCGTCGTCCACCAATTGAGAAATTTTTTCGTTAAGTTGGTCTTGCATCGAAATACCTTTAGTCGAGCAATGGGTTAAGTTTTTGTTCTATCGCTTCCCGCGCCCGGAAAATCCTGGATCGCACCGTACCGATCGGGCAATCCATCGCGATGGCGATTTCCTCGTAGCTCATGCCTTCGAACTCGCGTAGCGTGATCGCGATCCGCATTTCCTCGGGCAAATTTTCGATCGCCGAGCGTATTACTCGAACAATTTGTTCGTTGGCTAAGACGCTTTCCGGCGTTTCGATATCCTTCAATTGCGGAGCATTTTCAACCTGCTCGGCATCTTGAACATCGACTTCATAGTCAAAATGGCGTCTGGAACGGGACAGCAGGTAGTTTTTCGCGGTATTGATGGCGATCCGGTACAGCCAAGTGTAAAAAGCGCTTTCGCCGCGAAAATCGCCCAACGCCCGATATGCCTTAATGAAGGTATCCTGAGCTACGTCCTGCGCCTCGCTGGGATCTTTGACGTAACGGTTCACCAGATGGACGATTTTATGTTGGTATTTGATCACCAAGAGATCGAAGGCGGATTTATCGCCTTGCTGCACGCGTTGCACTAGATCTTGGTCCAAATCCTCGGTCTGCCTTACTTGCTCGTTCACTGCTCTGTTTTGATATAAAAGTGGACAGAATTAAACATCATTAGTTCTGGCAATACAAAAAAAATTACCGCACCCTTAAAACAAGATATGATTTTCCGGCTCATGCGCAGCCTCGCCGGAATGCCCGGATTTTCACCGATTCCGCCGCCGCGCTCTCGTCATTTTTGCTTACATAGACCGCCTTGACAGACCAACGCCCAGGAAATTCCCGCCATCCCTACTACGACATTCTGATCGCCGGCAGCGGTGGCGCCGGTTTAAGCTTGGCCCTCCGCCTTGCCGATACTTATAAAGTGGCCGTTCTTGCCAAATTCGCACTGACCGAATGTAGCACTTATTACGCTCAAGGCGGTATTTCGGCGGTGTTCGACGATCAGCATGATTCCATAGAGTCTCATATCGAGGATACCTTGATCGCCGGAGCCGGTCTTTGCGATCAAGATATCGTCCGATTGACGGTTTCCCAAGGTCGAGAAAGCATTGAATGGCTATGCCGCCAAGGGGTCAGCTTCACCGAGGAAAACACCGCTAACGGCGAAAAGCAATTGCATTTGAACCGCGAAGGCGGCCATTCGCACCGTCGCATCGTACACAGTGACGATGCTACCGGCAAAGCCGTCTCGTTGTCGTTGATCGACCGCGCCAAGGCGCATCCCAACGTGACGTTGTTGGAAAATCATAATGTCGTCGAACTGATCACCACTGACAAATTGGGACTAACCGAGCGACGGGTCTGCGGTGCCTATGTTTTGAACAGCCAAACCGGCCATATTTTGTCTATCGCCGCGAGAGTGGTGGTACTTGCCACCGGCGGCGCAAACAAAGTCTACCTCTATTCCACCAATCCGCATATCTCCACAGGCGACGGCATCGCGCTGGCATGGCGGGCCGGCTGCCGGGTCGCCAACATGGAATTCATGCAATTTCACCCGACTTGTCTCTATCACCCCAGCGCACGTTCGTTCCTAATCAGCGAAGCGGTGCGCGGCGAAGGCGGTCATTTAATTCTGCCGAATGGCGAGCGTTTCATGCAACGTTACGACGCCCGCTTGGAACTGGCGCCGCGCGACATCGTCGCCCGCGCCATTGATAACGAAATCAAGAAACACGGTATCGATTGCATTTATCTGGACATCAGTCATAAATCGCGGGAATTCATCCAAAAACATTTCCCAACAATTTATACCCAATGTCTGGAGCTGGACATCGACATCAGTCAGCAACCGATACCGGTAGTCCCCGCCGCTCATTACACCTGTGGTGGTATATTGACGGATGCCCATGCCCGCACCGACATTCCAGGCCTATACGCAGTCGGCGAAGTCGCTTGCACCGGCTTGCACGGTGCTAACCGGATGGCTAGTAACTCCCTGCTCGAGTGCTTGGTTTTCGCCGAGCAAGCCAACCAGGATATTCGCCATTGCTTCGATGCTATTCCGATGCCGCCCGCCCTGCCGGATTGGGACGAATCGCAAGTCGGCGATTCCGACGAGGAAGTCGTGATCGCCCATAACTGGGACGAGCTCAGGCGCTTTATGTGGGACTATGTGGGCATCGTTCGCACCAATAAACGTCTCGAACGCGCCATGAACCGATTGGTGTTGCTGAAAGAAGAAATTGCCGAGTACTACGGTCAATTCCGCGTGACCAGCGACCTATTGGAACTGCGCAGTTTGGTCACCGTTGCCGAATTAATCATCCGTTGCGCGCAACAGCGCAAGGAAAGCCGCGGCCTGCATTACACCAAGGATTATCCGAATTTGGATAATAGCCGTCCGCCAGAAAACACGGTGCTGACGCCAAGCAATTGGACCGGAATAATCGATTAGGCGATTGATTTTACTTGAAGAATCCCAACATCTTCCAGGCTGGAGTATACAAATATTAGTCTGCTAAGTCGCGGTATTGATAACCCAGAAGAGACTTTTTAGTTGCCCGCTGTTTTCTCGCCGCAGTGCGAAAAACAGCCTGGTGAAGCGAGTGACTTTCTTAGTCGGTGAGAGCGTCGGTTTTTGTTGGCCTCCACTGAACTCGCTCGTGATCATGGAGCTGGCATTTCGCTGGAGACTACTCTCTAGTCACCACAAAAAAATGAATATCTAAACCGAACTAAACTGAATCCCAGTCAAATCTAGCACTCGCTGGTGTCGGCACCGCAGTCAACTCCTATGCGGTGAGACTCGCAAAACTAAGTTTAATTCTGTGCTATCTTCAACCGCGTTCAATCCATCTGCCATTCCCCGAACGAGTCGCCTCGATATCATGGAGCCATTTCCGAAATGCGCTATTCACACCCTAACAACCGAGGATTCACGTTGATCGAGCTCATGATCACGCTGACGATCGCCGGTATATTGAGTGCAATCGCGATACCTAGCTTTATCAGTGCGGTAAGGAATAGTCGTCTTACCGGCGCAACCAACCAATTTGTCGCCGCGTTGAATTATGCGCGCAGCGAAGCAATCAAACGGGGCCAATATGTCGTCGTCAGGAAGACTGGCACCAATTGGGAGAGTGGTTGGCAAACCTTTGTCGATGTGGATCGCTCGGGCTCCAACGCCAATGTTTTTAACGACGATAATACCGCCCCGCTTTGCGAGGCTGATGAAGATTGCCTGTTAAGAGTTTACGATGCCTTACCGACCGGCTTTACACTGCGTGGAAATGGCACTGTTGCCGACTATATCTATTTTAAAGCGTCCGGAGAATCGAAAAACGGCTCGTTTGCTATTTGCGACAACGCCGACGGGAACGACACCGCTGAAGCAGGTACTGCACGGTTGGTCGTTGTCACGATGGTCGGTCGAGTTCGCCTAGGTGAAGACTTGGACAACAACAATATCCCTGACGACTTGGATAGCTGTAGCAGTCCATGACCACTCATCGCGCTTCTCTACGGATTATACGTCGCGCCAGGACAACCACCGGCAGCAGCCTGATCGAGGTGTTGATTACAATGCTGGTAGTCGCGATCGGGTTACTGGGTTACGCGGCGATGCTGACGACCACCTTGAAAAACAATCACACCGCTTTTTTGCGCAGTCAAGCCACGTTTCTGGCAAATGACGTGCTGGAGCGTTTACGCCTCAGCCGTACGATTGCGATAAGCGGCAACTGTAACGTGGCATTCGGTGCCGCTCCACCCAATTCGCCGAATCAACTCACCAACTGCAGCTCAACCTTACGCACCGATCTGGGTGATTGGAAAACCTTGGTCGGCCAAGCGCTCCCAGCAGGCGATGCCAGCCTGTCGGTTGGCAGCAGCGGCACTGCCACGATTACCATTCAATGGGACGACGACGGCGATGGTGTCGTCACCAGCTTTAGCACCAATAGTTTGATATGAACCCGCATTCAAGCCGAATACCGATCTCTTTTTCAGAACATCAACGCGGTACGACATTGATTGAGTTGATGGTTTCACTGACTATAGGTTTGATCATCCTGGCGGCGATTGGCGCGATATTTTTGGCTAGCCGGCAAAGCTTTCGGACTCAGGACGTTCTCTCCAGGATGCAGGAAAACGCCCGCTTTGCATTCGAACTGATCGATCGCGATATCCGCATGACCGGGTTTTCTGGTTACGCCTCATGCACGGCTTCGCAGTGTAACGATGTCACGAACACTGCGACAACTTGGTGGAACCATAAGCTTCTGACCCAACCGTTAGCAGGCTACGAAGCTAGTCTGCCCTCCGATATGACCGCCAGCGCGCGCATCGCCGGCGATTCGTTTTCGGTGATACGCGCGGACAAGTTCAACGAATACATCGTCGCCAGTCACAATACGGCGGCCAGTCCGCCCGTGATTACACTCACCAACGCGCATTCGATCAGCGCCGGGCAACTCGTGATTATCAGCAATGCCAGCAATACCTCGATTTTTCAAGCCAGCGCAGTCAATCAATCCTCGAAAACCATCACCCACGCGGATGGTGGCAGTAGTCCAGGCAACTGCACCGCCGAACTCGGAACAGTACCGGCCAATTGTTCGTCCACGGGTTCGGTGATCACTTATCCGGCAAACTCCAGCGTGTTCGAGTTCAGCGCCAACACCTACTATATCGGCAGCAATCCGGCCGGAGAGCCGTCCTTGTACCGCGAGTCTTACTCTGGAACCGCGCAAGAGTTGGTGGAAGGCGTCGAAGACATGCAGATCAGCTATGGTGTGGATACCTCGGCAACCGCTGATCAGAATATCGACGGTTACGTCGCGGCCAATGCGGTCACCGATTGGTCCAAGGTCCTGGGTATCCGAATTAGCCTGTTGATGGTCTCCCGGTCGGAGGAGTTGGGTGTATCCGGCCAACAAACCTATACCTTCAACGGCAGTTCGTACACCTCTAGCGATACCAAGCTGCGTAAGGTGTTCACCACTACGATAGCGATCAGAAACCGTTTGTAGGAATCGCCATGAACGTCGACTTTCCGAATATCAACAAACGACAAGCCGGTGCGGTTTTGTTTACCGCGCTGATTTTTTTAATCATGTTGATGTTGTTAGGTAGTAGTGCCATGCAAACCAGCAGCCTGGAAGAACGCATGGCCGGCAATACTCGCAATCGCGACCTAGCATTCCAAGCAGCGGAGGCGGCACTTAAGCAAGCGGAAAATACCCTGACGACCTGGCGGGTCGGACCCTGGACTGGCACGGTACCGGCCGGCTTGGCCAACAACCCCACTCATACCAACGATGTGAGTTACTGGGGCGACGTCGATAACTGGGCCAGTTATAAGACCGCTACCGTCAGCGGCGCGAGCGCCACGTATATTATTGAAAAGCTGCCGGACATCGGCACCGTTGAACAATACCGAGTGACCGCGCGCGGCGTTGGCGGCGACACCAATGCAGTGGTAATCCTCCAGGCGGGCTTGAGCTACACTCCGCCGCCGTAACCCGAGATAACTTCGACGCGGTTTGCTCCGCGCCTAAATCAACAGTGCCGCGCCCACTGAACAGGAGCCAGCCATGAATACTTTGAACCGAATCAAATTCGAATCCGCTCCAACGGTCTTGAGCGTTGCCTTATTGGTTGCGAGCGCCAATGCCTTAGCGGTAGACCTGGACATTTCCGACTTGCCGTTATTTGTCACCGCCACGATGCCGCCGAATATCGTTTTAACGTTGGACGATTCCGGCAGTATGGCTTGGGCTTACGTTCCCGACGGTATTTCTGGAACCGGCGGCAATAAACGCTACAAGTCTTCTTCATTCAACGCGCTGTATTACAACCCGGCCAATACATACCTACCCCCGCCGAAATACAACGGCGGCAACTGCAAATTAGATTCGTCAAACCCCAGCACCTGCTATCCAAACGTCAGCTTTACCGCCGCGCCGATTAACGGATTCGATACCAGCAAAGGCACGGTCAACCTATCCACCAATTACCGGCCTACGCTGGAGTATGATCCCAGTTCGAGCAGTCAGAGTTTTGTTTCGACGCCATCTTCCGGAGGCGCGGCGTTTTACTACAAATTCGTTCCCACCAATACTAACTGCGTCACTTCCGGTACGGATGGCGGTCTAACCGACGAAGACTGCTATACCTATGTCGACGTTACGGCTATTACCGACGACGCCAGCACCAGTGATGTTAACGAAGCCACCGTTGCCAAACAAAATTTCGCCAATTGGTACTCGTATTACCGAACCCGAAACTTAGCGACGGTATCGGGTGCCATGTCCGGTTTCGCGGGTATGAGCGGGAATATCCGCGTCGCTTGGCAGGCAATCAATTCTTGTAATAGTTTCGGAACCAACTGCGACGGCTGGGGCTCGCCCGGTCAGGATATCGACAATCGCATCAGGCGCCTAAATGCAGTCACCCGAACAATAAACACAAATACTGTGCTAAGCCAGACTGAAACGTCGGTCGATTATTCATACACTTGCACAGTCAAGTTTAATCAGCGGGATGGCGATGATCGTCTGGAGCTGTCTAGCTGCAATCGGACTCTGCCTTCCGCGCAAGACAATACGTTCCCCCCGCTAACCGGAACGGGTTCGCCTTTGAACGCAAACTCTAGTCAAATTACTGTCAGTTGCAGCAATTCGACGTATTGCAAAAACTATACCGTGAAGGATACTTCCTACAACGATTCCTACACATCTTACCGAATCACAATATCTCAATCGTTTTCATCAGACCAAACGATTACTAGTGTGGTAGTTACCTGGACCGAAACCGCCACGACCACGGTTTACGACACTGAAGAGCTCACCCACCGGCAAGATTTATATTATTGGCTGTCGCGATTTCCAGCTTCCGGCGGCACTTATTTGCTGAAATCGGCAAACAATGCCGGCAAATATTTCCAGGGTACGGTTGATATCCATCACCCCTACGCCGAGGATCCGCAAATTACCGACGGCAATCACTACGCCTGCCGGAGAAGCGCGCATGTGATGATGACCGACGGCTACTGGTGCGGCGATACTTCGTCAGACTATTCAGGAATAGCCGACGTCAATAGTACTGCCACTAGTGTCCCCAAAGGTCCGGATGGGTCAAGCAACTATAGTTGGACACCTTTAGCACCCTACCGTGATGGTCAAAACACCAATTTGGCGGATATTGCCTTTTATTATTGGGCTAACGACTTGCAAAGCGGGATAGACAACAAAATCTCGCCAATTGTCTCGGATCCGTCCAGTTTAACCGACGCTTCCGCTAAGGCTACCGCCGAATGGTTGAACCCGAAAAATGACCCCGCTACTTGGCAGCACTTAAATACCTATACCGTCGGCCTAGGTTTAAGCGGCAGTTTGGTGTCGCCCTACCCTATTTGGGGCGGAAGTACCTATGCGGGGGACTATGATAATTTGGTTGCGGGGACTTCCTGCCCAACGAGCACCACATCTACCAGCACCTCATCTCGTTATTGTTGGCCCTATACCAAGAATGGCGAGAGCTGTAGCGGCTTTGTCGGCACCACACCGGCCAAGGTTTACGATCTATGGCATGCGGCGATAGCCAGTCGCGGCAAGTTTTTCGGAACCGAGAGTTCCTCGGATATCGTGACCGCGTTCAATAGCATCCTCGAAGAAGTGGCCGACGAAAGTATGACCGCCGCCGCGCTTGCCGCAAACTCGACGGCGCTGGAAACATCGACGCAACTTTATCAGGCCCAGTTCAATCCGTCCGATTGGTCCGGACATTTTCTGACCAAGAATATCGATGTAACAACCGGTGTGCCCGGTAGTGAAATTTGGGACGCCGGCGACCTGATTCCCGAGGCCGGCGCACGCGACATTTACACCTATACCGGTACCGCCGGCGTGGAATTCACCAGTTGCGACACGCTAAGCGCCAGCCAAAAATCGGCGCTCGACAGCGACGACAGCCGCTGCACCGACCGGCTTAACTGGCTTAGAGGCTCAACCACGATCAGCGACTTCCGCGAGCGAAAAAACTCGTTGTTGGGCGACATCGTCAATTCCGATCCGATGTACGTCAAAAATACCGATTTCGGCTATACCGCTTTACCGAGCACGACTGCCGGGCAATCCAATTACGCAAGCTACATCAGTACTAACGCCAGCCGCACGCCGGTCGTCTACGTCGGAGCGAACGACGGCATGTTGCATGCGTTTCAAGCCGATACAGGCCAAACCAATTCCGGAAAGGAATTATTCGCCTACATACCGGCCGGCGTATACGCAAATTTATACCAACTCACCGATCCGGATTACGTCCACAAATATTACGTTGACGGCGCGCCCAAGGCCGGAGACGCCTATCTGAGCAGCGCATGGAAAACCGTGCTGGTCGGTGGATTGGGCAAGGGCGGTAAAACCATTTATGCGCTGGACGTTACCAGTCCGACCAGTTTCGATCAGACCAAGGTCATGTGGGAATTTCCCAATGCCAGCAATATCGATTTAGACGCGACGGTCGCGACCGATCTCGGTTACACCTTCAGTCAGCCGCAAATCGGCTTGTTGCATAACGGCGTATGGGCGGCGATTTTTGGAAACGGCTATAACAGTAGTAATGGCAAGGCCTACCTCTATATCGTCAATTTGAGCGACGGTAGCCTAATCAAAAAGATCGCGACCAACACCGCGACCAGCAATGGTTTATCGACACCCTATCTTTACGATTCCGATAACGACAAAATCGTCGACGCGGTATACGCTGGCGATTTACAAGGTAACTTATGGAAATTCGACTTGAGCAGCACTAGTTCGACTGCGTGGGGATTGAGCAACAGTCAGTTACCGCTGTTTACCGCTATAAACCCGTCCAGCCAAGTACAGCCTATCACCTCCGCACCGGTGGTCGCCGGCCACCAGGATGGCGGCGTATTAGTGATATTCAATACCGGCAGTTATTTGACCACCACCGACACGGCGAATACTCAAGTTCAGTCAGCCTATGGCATCTGGGACAAACCGAGTGCCACGACGGGCACGGTGACTCGCGCCCAGTTGCAGGAACAGAGCATTACGGACACTACCACGGCCTATGGCGTTAACGTCAGAGTTTCGACCTCGAATAGCGTGGACTGGAGTAGCAAGCGTGGTTGGCACCTGGATTTTCCCGCTGGCGAACGTGGCAACTCCACGCCGATTATCAAGTACGACAGAGCGGTTTTTGCTACCACTCAACCGAAATCGGACCCCTGCGACGCGGGAGGCGACACGTGGCTAATGGAACTCGATTTTCTAACCGGAGGAGCGCCAACGAACTCATCGTTTGACATCAATAGCGACAGTACTTTCAATAACAGCGACAAAATCCTGATCAACGGCAATTACTATACCGTGACGGGAGTCAAGTCCACGGTGGGCATCGCCAAGGTTCCGATTTGGCTCGAGTCTGGCTCAGGCACCACCGATTGCAAGGCGTTCAAGGAACTGTCCGGCACCACCGGCGACATCATGACCGTCAGGAACCGTTGCGCGGTCCCAACCACCGGCACCGGTACCGTAAACCGAGAATATTGGTTGCAAATTCAATAACTCGACTGCCGATGAAAACGGCAAGCCGCCGTTTTCATCGGACCATTCACCCAGCGAACTACTTATGAACAGACAACAAGCCTTCACCCTGATCGAACTGATGATTGCCGTCGCTATCGTCGGCATTTTGGCGGCTATCGCCATCCCCGCCTACCAGGATAGCGTCATGAAGTCGCATCGAGCCGATGCCAAGGGTGCCCTATTGGGCTTGGCCAGCGCGCTGGAAAAACACTTCACGACCAATAATAGTTACTGCGACGCCGGCGGCAGCGGCGGCGCCGATGCCTGCGGCAGTAGCGCGGTTAACGATACGGGCTCGCCGTCGCCTACCGTGTTCGCTTCGCAAAGTCCGGCGACAGGCACTGCGTATTATCTTCTGACACTCTCGGCCGCTACCGCCACTACTTACACGATACAAGCGGCACCGACAGGCACGCAAGCCGGCGATAAATGCGGGACGTTGATTCTTGATAATCTGAACCAGAAAACCGTATCTGGCGCCACACTGGATGCGGCAACTTGTTGGAATCGCTGATAGGACTCAGGCAAGCCACATCGCATCGCCGTAACTAAAGAAACGATAACGTTGCGTGATCGCATGGCGATAAGCCGCCATTACGTTTTCGTATCCGGCGAAGGCGGAGACCAGCATCAGTAAAGTCGATTCCGGTAAATGAAAGTTGGTTAACATGGCATCGACCGATTTGAAACCGTAACCCGGTGTAATGAATAAATCGGTTTCGCCGACTCCCGCTTGTAGTTCGCCGCTGATGCTCGCGGACTCCAAAGCCCGGACTGCGGTAGTCCCTACCGCCACGACCCGCCCACCGCGCGCGCGAGTGTACCGTACCGCCGCCACGCATTCCTTGGTGACCTCGAAAAACTCTTTATGCATCGTATGTTCGCTGAGATTTTCCACCCGCACCGGCCGGAAGGTACCGCTGCCGACATGTAACGTAACAAAGGTGCGTTGAACTCCCTTTTCGGCTAACCTGAGCAAAACGGCTTCGTCGAAATGCAGACCGGCGGTGGGCGCCGCGACGGCACCGGCGCGGCAGGCAAACACCGTTTGGTACCGATCCAAATCGCTTGCGTCGTCGGCCCTATGAATATACGGCGGTAACGGCATATGGCCAATGTCGGCCAACACCTGCAGAACGGTATTTTCGGCTTCCAATCGCAAGCGAAACAAGTCACCCTCGCGATCCACGACTCTGAAGAAAACTCCGTTTTTCAGCAACAACAGTGCGCCGGATTTTGGCGATTTACTCGCTTTGACGTGCGCCAATACCTGCCGTTCGTTTTCGATGCGCTCGATCAAGATCTCGACACGGCCGCCGGTTTCTTTTTCAGCAAACAAGCGAGCTGGTATGACCTTGGTATCGTTGAACACCAACAAATCGTCCGGTGTCAGCCGGTCGACGATATTCAGGAATCGAGCATCGCCCAACTCCCCAGTTAACCTATTCAGGCACAACATCCGGCTGGCACAGCGCTCCGGTAAAGGTTGCTGGGCGATTAAATCGTCGGGCAAGTGGTAGAAAAAGTCGCTTTTTTTCATTCGCAATAATCAATGAACGCCGAAGGCTCTCGTAGGAGCGATCGAACTCGGAAAAGATCAAATGTGGGATTTTACACGGGCATCCGGTCTCTCGACCGGCATCGAACGGCGACCTGGTCTGGTCGCCAAGTACCGCGAAGCTAGTTGGGCAGGGCGCGGATTTCGGCAATAATGGCCCGTAGTTCAGGATCTTCCGCCTGCGTGTCGCTAGTGAATAGACGCAGCAACAAACTATCTTCACAGGCTAAAAGCCGCCAAAAGGCCTGGCGTCGCTCCGAAGGCGCCGAAGAATAAGCAATATCCAAGTAGCGAGTCAGCAGCAAATCCAGTTCCAGCGTACCGCGCCGACACCGCCAACGCAGTTTATCGATTTCGCCCATCTAACGTTCGCGCACTACCAACAGCTTTTTAATTTCGGCAATCGCTTGCGCGGGATTCAAGCCTTTCGGGCAGGTATCCGTGCAATTCATGATGGTGTGGCACCGGTACACCTTAAACGCGTCGTCGAGTTGCGCCAAGCGCTCGGCGTCACTGTCATCGCGGCTGTCCGCCAGCCAACGATAGGCTTGAAGCAGTATCGCGGGCCCGAGGTAGCGATCGCTGTTCCACCAATAGCTCGGGCAACTGGTCGAACAACACGCGCACAATACACACTCGTAAAGGCCGTCGAGCTTAGCCCGTTCGTCTCGGCTTTGCAGCCGTTCGTGATCTACCGGCGCTTCCGCGCTGTTCGTCAACCACGGATTGATCGACGCATATTGCTCGAAGAAGTGGGTCATGTCGGCCACTAAATCCTTGACCACGGCCATGTGCGGCAGAGGAAAAATCTTGATCGTGCCCGAATATTCTGCAATCGCCTTGGTGCAGGCTAGCGTATTACGGCCGTTAATATTCATCGCGCAAGAACCGCATACGCCTTCCCGACAAGAGCGGCGAAAAGCCAGTGTCGAGTCGATTTCGTTCTTGATTTTCAAGATGGCATCCAGCACCATCGGTCCGCAATGGTCCATGTCGATTTCATAACGATCGATACGCGGATTATCGCCGCTGTCCGGGTCCCAGCGATAAATTTCGAATACTCGGACATGCGTCGCGCCCGGCGCGGAAAAGTGTTTGCCAGGCATCGGCTGAGAATTTTTCGGCAGCGCAAACTCGACCATTAATAGACCCTCTCTTTCGGCGCGACGACTTCGACTTCGTCGGTTAGCGTGTACAGATGCACCGGCCGATAATCGATTTTGACCCGGTTGTTCTCTCGCCAAGTCAACGTGTGTTTCAACCAGTTTTCATCGTCCCGTAGCGGATAGTCTTCCCGCGCATGACCGCCGCGACTTTCGTGGCGGTTCCCCGCGGCGTTCATCGTCACCTGAGCTTGTCCCAATAAATTGTCGAGCTCCAGGGTTTCGACCAGATCGGTATTCCAGATCAATGAACGATCGGCAAGCTTGACGTCCGCGAACGACTCGGAAATATCCGCCATTGCCGCGATGCCCTCATCGAGCGTGGACTGGGTGCGAAACACCGCCGCCTTGGATTGCATCGTGGTTTGCATGTCCATGCGGATTTCCGCTGTCGTCCGGCTACCATTACCATGGCGAATTCGATCGAATCGGGCCAGGGCCGTCTCGCAAGCGTCTTTCGCCAGCGGCTTCAGCGGCATACCCGGTTTAATCAGTTCGGTGCAGCGGATGGCCGCCGCTCGGCCGAATACCACCAAGTCCAACAGCGAGTTGGAACCAAGGCGATTGGCGCCGTGCACCGATACGCAAGCGGTCTCGCCGATAGCCATCAAACCGGGAACAACGTAATCCGGGTCGCCATCCTTCAATGTCACGACTTCGGCTCGATAATTGGTCGGAATGCCGCCCATGTTGTAATGTACCGTCGGTAACACCGGAATCGGCTGCTTGGTCACATCCACTCCGGCAAATATCCGGGAAAGCTCGGCGATGCCGGGCAAACGTTCGTGGACGACGGCCGGATCGAGGTGCTCCAGATGAAGATGAACGTGATCTTTTTTCGGTCCTATCCCGCGACCGGCATTGATTTCTACGGTGATCGCCCGGCTGACCACATCGCGCGAGGCCAAATCGTGTGCGTGCGGCGCGTAACGCGGCATGAAGCGTTCGCCTTCCGAGTTGGTCAAATAACCGCCCTCGCCGCGCGCGCCTTCTGTAATCAAGCAACCGGCGCCGTATATGCCGGTCGGGTGAAACTGAACGAACTCCATATCCTGTAGCGGCAATCCCGCTCTTAGCACCATGCCGTTGCCGTCTCCAGTCACCGTGTGCGCGGAGGTACACGAAAAGTAAGCCCGACCGTAGCCGCCGGTGGCCAGTACTGTTTGATGACCGCGAAACAGATGAATCGTACCGTCGTCCAGACACCAGGCCAATACCCCGCGACATTCGCCGTGTTCCATAATCAAATCCAGCGCAATGTATTCGACGAAGAATTCCGCCTTGTGCTTCAATGCTTGCTGATACAAGGTATGCAAGATCGCGTGGCCGGTGACATCGGCGGCCGCACAGGTGCGCTGCGCTTGCCCCTTGCCGTAATTGACCGACATGCCGCCGAACGCCCGTTGGTAAATCTTGCCGTCGGCGGTCCGGGAGAACGGTACGCCGTAACGTTCCAATTCGATGACCGCCGGTATCGCTTCCCGGCACATGTACTCGATCGCATCTTGATCGCCTAACCAATCCGAGCCCTTCACGGTATCGTACATGTGGAAGCGCCAATCATCCTCGCCCATATTGCCGAGCGCGGCACTAATACCGCCCTGCGCGGCCACGGTATGGCTGCGCGTCGGAAACACTTTCGTGATGCATGCCGTCTTCAAGCCTTTTTCGACCATGCCGAATGTCGCCCGCAAACCGGCTCCGCCGGCGCCCACCACGACCACGTCGTGTTGATGCTCGATAATTTCGTAAGCCGCAGCCATTAATCAGTTTCCCGTCCAAATTATGGCCATCGCAGCCAAAGCCAACAATCCCAAAATCCCGAATACCGCATGGACAGCGCCGATCGCGGTTCGGCGCAACTTCGGATTCGACACGTAATCTTCCAACACCACCTGTATGCCCAGCGCGGCATGGTATACCGTCAGCAGCATCCAGAGCGACACTGCCAACCCATTGAGCGGTTGTAGCAACCAAGCTTTGGTTTCGGCGTGCGATGCGTGCGGTAACTTGTCGAACCAGAGCAATAACCAAACCGTCAAAGGTATCAGCAACAGCGCGGTCAGGCGTTGATGCAACCAGTGGCGAACCGGATGGCTTTTTACCGCCGAGTCGGCGGCACCGTTCCTTAGAGACTGATCCATGCGGTACTCGTCAAATTAAGAAATAAAAGTGATTAAAAACAGCAACACAGCGACACCTAGTTCGATAACCGCATAACGCGTCAAAGCTGCTTTCTCAAAGGTTTTTCCTACATCCCATATCAAATGCCGAATTCCGTGGCACAGGTGAAAATATAGCGCGAAAATAATACCCCAATAAGCCAACCGCGATGGCGGCCAAGCCAAGCACGCTTGAAAACTGGAGTATTGTTCAGGTCCGGCCGCAATCGCAAATAAGGCTATGACCGCGAACAGCAACGCACCCGACAACAACACGCCAGTAATTCGATGCGTGATCGAAATCAAACCTGTAATAGGCAAACGGTAAACTTGCAAATGCGGCGACAAGGGCCGGTTATGAACTGCCATGATTGACCTCGTTAAGCTTGGCGTATCGGTTAAAAATCCACGCAACGGCCCTTGCGTTCCCAATCGCCATAGCGAGTCGGCTCCGGGCCTCTAGGACCGCCGATTTCCCGTCGTTCGCCTTGTTTCTCGGGCGGCGTAAGTATTTCGATGACCCGCTCAGTCGAATTACGTCGCGGGGACTCCGGCTTATCCGTTGCAGACATGGGTATCACCTGATCGTTGGCCTTTAGGCAGGAAATCGCGACGAGCGGGGCCTATGTAGAGCTGTCGCGGTCGACCAATCGGTGGCGCCGACTCTTCCATCATCTCCAGCCAATGAGCAACCCAGCCGGCCGTCCTAGCAATTGCAAACATCACGGTAAACATATCGACCGGGATGTTCAAGGCTTTATAAATAATGCCCGAATAGAAATCCACATTGGGATAAAGCTTTTTCTCGATAAAATAATCGTCGTTCAATGCCTGCTCTTCTAGGGCCAAGGCCAAATCGAACAGCGGATCGGATTTTTGGGTACGCGCCAGTACGTCGTGACAGGTCTTGCGAATAATCGTCGCGCGCGGGTCGAAATTCTTATAGACCCGATGCCCGAACCCCATTAAACGGAAGGGATCGTCATGATCCTTGGCCTTGGCGATGAATTTTGGAACGTTATCAGCGCTGCCGATTTGTGCCAACATAGTGAGTACCGCTTCGTTCGCGCCACCGTGAGCCGGTCCCCAGAGCGCCGCGATACCGGCCGCGATGCACGCATACGGGTTGGCGCCGGTGCTGCCGGCCAGTCGTACCGTCGAGGTACTGGCGTTCTGCTCGTGGTCGGCATGCAAGATAAACAGTAAATTCAGGGCCTTGACCAAATACGGGTCGATGTAATGGTCTTGGTCGATGTAGTTTTGCGAGGAACGCGAAAACATCATGTTCAAAAAGTTCTCGCAGTAGCTCAGGTCGATACGAGGATAAACGAAGGGACGTCCCACCGAGTGGCGATAGGACGCCGCTGCAATAGTCGGCATTTTGCCGATTAATCTAGCCGCGCAAACCTTGCGGTGCGTCGAATCCTTGATATTCAACTCGCTGTGGTAAAACGCCGACAACGATCCCACCACGCCGACCAACATCGACATCGGATGCGCGTCATAATGAAAACCGTCGAAAAATTTGCGGAGAGACTCGTGGATTATGGCTCTATCGCTGATCTCTTCGTTAAAATCGCGAAGCTCCGTCTGATTCGGTAATTCACCGTTCATCAGTAGATAAGCGACTTCGGTGAATTCGCAGTGTTCGGCCAACTGCTCTATCGGATAGCCGCGATATAACAAAATACCGTTTTCGCCGTCGATATAGGTGATTTTGCTCTTGCAACTGGACGTCGCGATAAACCCGGGATCGTAGGTAAAACAGCCCAAGTCTCGCGGTAATGCGCGAATATCGACCGAATCCGCACCCATCGTCCCCCGCAACAATGGATACTCCACTTCCCTTCCGGTGCCGGTATGTCTGACCAGCAAAGTGTCGTTTGCCATGGTTTCCTCAGTTTTCGATCGCGAAAGTTGACGGATTGGTTCGGATTATCACACAGGCACGCGAATCGTCCAAACCTTTGCGACATGAGCAAGGATAATGAATGTAGCCGGCGACAAGCTCGCACATTCGACGATTGTCAGGACAGACGCGCCGGCTCCCGATTCGAAATCGAAGAATGAAATTCGATCGGATTGGCGATTATGTCGCGAGCCGGATCCAGTCGCTTGTAAAAGCCTACAAAACCCGGTAAAAACCGCTATCCTAACGCTAGCCAAGCACAGCCACGGCCGTGTCAACCGCGGCCGTTTAGCAAAAATCCCAACCTCTTGCCTTCCGGACAGGACACCATGAATCCGCAATATAGTTATTCATTCAATTCAGGCGACGGTAAAAACAAAGCACTGCTGGGCGGTAAAGGCGCCAACCTTTGCGAAATGACCCAATTAGGCCTCAACGTGCCGCCAGGATTCGTCATTACCACCCAAACCTGCCTGCTCTACCTTGAAAACAAGTTATTGCCGGCCGGTTTGTTGGACGAAGTCCACCAACAGATCGCCGACATCGAACGGGCAACCGGCAAAACCTTCGGCGGCGCCAGCGAACCCCTGCTGGTTTCGGTACGCTCCGGCTCGGCGATTTCGATGCCGGGTATGATGGACACTATCCTGAACCTTGGTTTGAACAAGCAAACGTTGACCGGCTTGATCGAAATGACCGACGATCCGCGCTTCGCTTACGACGCCTACCGCCGCTTCATTCAATTGTTCGGTAAAGTTGCGCTGGGGATTGAGGACGAAAAATTCGACTCGCATTTCAACGAAGTCAAGCGCGCAGCCGGTATCAAGGCCGATGTAGCACTGAATAGCGAACAACTGCAGGAAATCAGCAACCGTTTTCTGAAAGTTGTCCACGAGGAGACCGGCAAACCGTTTCCGGAAGACGTTTACGAACAACTGGAAATTGCGATTAAAGCGGTCTTCAATTCCTGGCTCGGCAAGCGCGCCGTCGACTATCGTAGGGAATTTCACATCACGCCAGACGTCGCCAACGGAACCGCGGTCAACATTGTAACCATGGTCTTCGGCAACATGGGCGACGACTGCGCGACCGGCGTCGGTTTTACGCGAAATCCCGGTACCGGCGCCAATGAAATGTACGGCGAATATCTGGTCAACGCACAGGGCGAAGACGTGGTTGCCGGTATCCGCACGCCCAAGCCGGTGCAGGAAATGGCGCAGGAAATGCCGGAACAATATCGGCAGCTGGTAGAACTGCGCAACAAGCTGGAAGCCCACTATCATGAAGTCCAGGATTACGAATACACGATAGAGCGCGGCGTACTGTATTGCTTGCAAACCCGCAACGGCAAAATGAACGCGGCGGCGATGGTGAAAAGTTCGATCGACATGGTCAAGGAAGGCTTGATCGACAAGGAACGCGCCCTGCTTCGCATCAATCCCGAACTTTTGGAACAACTGCTGCTGCCGCAACTAGCGCGAAACCATCACAATCAGCCGATCGCCCAAGGTCTGCCAGCCTCGCCAGGTGCCGCCTGCGGCAAATGCGTGTTCGATGCCGACACGGCTGTGCGGTTGGGCAAGACCGGCGAAGAACTGATTCTGGTTAGAGAGGAAACCAAGCCGGAAGACATTCATGGCTTTTTCGCCGCTCAAGGGGTCCTCACCAGTCGCGGCGGCAAAACCTCGCACGCGGCGGTGGTCGCCAGAGGCATGGGCAAGGCTTGCGTGGCCGGCGCCGAGGACATCAAGGTCGATGTCCGGTCTCGCATCGCGATGGTCGGAGACATCTTAATCAAGGAAGGCGACTTGATCACGATAGACGGGAGCAATGGCAACATCTATCTCGGTCGAATCCCGACCATTCCGCCTTCATTCTCCGAGGAATTGAAAACCTTATTAAGCTGGGCCGATAGCATTGCCAAATTACGGGTACATGCCAACGTAGACACCCCGGAAACCGCGCGTCTGGCCGCCAGTTACGGCGCCAAGGGCGTCGGTCTATGCCGTACCGAACGCATGTTCAACGCCGCCGATCGCCTGCCGCTGGTCGTCGATATGATTCTGGCCCAAAACACCGAGGAAAGGGAGGCGGCACTCGCTAAGTTGTTTCCCATTCAGCGCGACGACTTCCAGCAACTGTTCGAAGCCATGTCGCCGCACCCGGTCACGGTTCGCCTACTCGATCCGCCTATGCACGAATTTCTACCCAACGAGCATCAACTGCTGGACGAAATTGACGCCTTGAAACATTACTTGACGATTATCAAGGGCCAACGCGTCACGCTGGAAACCTTGGCCAAACCGCATGAATTACCCGCACCGTTCAACCGCCTCAACGAAGAAGTGGTGATTGACGCGTTGGCCAAAAAGCAGATGATGTTGAACAAAGTACTGGAGCTTTACGAAGTTAACCCCATGCTCGGCCACCGTGGCGTTAGGTTGGGCATGAGTTATCCGGAAATTTATCGGATGCAAATTCGCTCCATTCTGGAAGCCGCCGCGCGTTGCGTCAAACAAAAGACTCCGGTGGAGCCGGAAATCATGGTCCCGCAGGTCATTACCGCTCAGGAACTGATCAAAGTCAGACAGTATGTCGACGAAATTCAAGCGGAGGTGGAAAGTCAATACAAACTCAAGCTCAACTTCAAATTCGGCACGATGATCGAAACGGTCCGGGCCTGCACCCGAGCCGACAGACTGGCCACGACGGCGGCTTTCTTTTCGTTCGGCACCAACGACCTGACCCAAGCCACATTCTCGTTTTCGCGGGAAGACGCCGAGAACAAATTTCTGCCCTTGTACGAAGAATCCGGGTTACTGCAAGACAATCCGTTCGAAACGTTGGATGTGGAAGGGGTCGGCCGATTGATGAAAATGGCCGTGGAATTGGGCCGCAAACAACGGCCGGATTTGAAGATCGGCATCTGCGGCGAACATGGCGGACATCCGCGTTCGATCCGCTTTTGCCATAACATCGGCTTGAACTACGTCTCTTGCTCGGCACCGCGGATACCGATCGCTCGCTTAGCGGCCGCCCACGCCAAATTGTTGGAAGAGGCCACCGGTTAACAAGCGCTCGATCGGCTCGAGCCCGCCGATCCGTTAGCGTCCGACGCGATTACGTCCCGAGGCCTTGGCATTGTACAAGGCCTGATCGGCGGCGTGCAACAACTGCTCGAACTCCTGATGTTCGCGAGGTACTATCGTCGAAACACCCAAGCTAATCGTCACGAACTCCGATATCTTTGAATTGGGGTGAGGCAAACGCATGTTTTCGATGGCCTTTCTCAGAATTTCCGCCAATGCCAGAATTTGATTGGCGTCGCAGGCGGCCACAACGCAAAACTCCTCGCCACCGTAACGGGCGATCAAATCGCCGGGCCGGCGAAAAAAACGCTTCAAGGTCCGCGCGACTTGGCGTAAACATTGATCGCCTTCGGGATGCCCAAGGCTGTCGTTGTAGGCTTTGAAGTAATCGATATCGATCATGATCATCGAAATCGGATATTGATGCCGCATCGCCCGTTTCCATTCCCGCTTGACGAAGGCATCGTAATATCGGCGGTTGGGCAATAGTGTTAACGAATCCAAATAGGCCAATTGCAAACGGCTTTTCGCTTTGTCCAAGCGTTTACTGAGTCGAACTTGCGCGAGGTAGGACAATAGCAGCACGATAACGCCAACGCTGGCGATAATCCCATGCGTGACGCCTAATTGGCGTAGACGCTCGCTGATAAACGCATCGATACTCGCTACCGGGATACTGACGCTGATCGCGCCGCCGCCATCATCGTCCAGGCCTGCGCAAGTCAAACAATTTTCAGCCGTCGGCAGCGGCGCGATATACCGATAGTAAGGCTGATTATCCAGTACCGCGATTCCCCTGACGCTGGTCTCGCCGTTTCTAAAGGCCAGCAATGCGCGCAATTCCCAATCGTCGGCCTTGTTATCCGCCGACGAGGGCCGGATGCTGGCGACATGAAAACGAATCACGGTCTTGCTCTTGGCGGCATCCGCCAATTCACGGGCCATTTGGGTGGGGCCTATCCAGGCCAGCCGGCGGCCGTCCTTGGTTTCCACGAACGGCGAGGCGGTACTGTCCACCCGAATTTGGCCGTCGTCAACGGCGTACACCCCGCCATGAGAACTGTTCCATTGCCGAATCAACACAATGTGATCGAAAAACATTGCCGCCTGGCGGATAGCGATGTCCTCGGCATAACGCTTCGTATCCTTAAGCTGCTGGTAGTAGCTGAGGCTGATCAGCATCATCCACAAGACTGCATAAACCAGGAACGTGATCCTTCTCATTAATTGATTGCCTCGAAATTACTACCTGTGTAATCGTGAAAGTTCTTCGGGTGCCTGCCAAACAACCATACTATGGAGACATGGCGAATGCCAGCAAAAGCTGCCGTGATTCGGCCGAATTGAATTAGGCGAATGATGCTGGCACTATAACGGAATACTCGTAGCAAATGAATGAAACCTTTCACCCTTTACCGATGACCGACTTCGATCCAGATCATGCGCCGGAACCTGAGCACGACCACAATCTGTGCATTCGCAATGCCATCAGTGTAGCCGAACAACTTTGCTTGTCACGCGGCGTGCAACTGACGCCCATACGCCACAAAGTCCTGGAACTGATCTGGAACAGCCACAAAGCCGTCAAAGCGTACGACCTGCTCGACCAACTTCGACCGGTCAACGACGCCGCCAAGCCGTCTACCGTCTACCGAGCTTTGGATTTTCTGTTGGAACAAGGATTGATCCATCGGGTGGAAAGCCTTAACGCATTCGTTGGCTGCCACCGTTCCGGCACCCAGCACGATCAGTTGCTATTGATCTGCACCGCGTGTCACACCGTCGAAGAACGCGGCGCGCCGAGCGTGATCCAGTCGTTGAGCGAGGAATTGCAAACCGCCGGGTTTTCTCCCCAACGCAAGACTATCGAGATTCATGGACTGTGTCGCAGTTGTCGCCCGCAATGAGTCACGTTTTGGTAAAACCCAGCAAACATTGACCCAGATCAACGTCAATCTTCGGAAAATCGATACGATACAACCCATGTCACACGCTTTCCTACCGTTGACATGATCCTCTTGAAAGATAGATGCCTGGGCGGGAGCCTCAAAACTCCCGCCCTTTTTTATGCGCCGATCCTGCATCGAGCGCTTATCTTTTATAATCCCGGCTTGACTCCAATCCGACCGGTACCATGTTTTCCGATAGTCACCGCCAAATTCTCGATCAAGCCAACTTAAACTTTAGCGCCGACCAATTGGCCCGCGTTACTGAGCTACTCGCCAACCAAGCATTGATCAATGCCGCCGGCGACGAAGATTTAATCGCCGCGCTTGAGGTCGCCAACGCCCTCTACCGCGCGGGCGCCCCCATCGTCAGCGACGCCGACTACGATTTCGTGTATCTAAACGAGTTAAAGCGACGCCAACCCGAGCATCCCCTGCTTCACGAAGTCGAGCCTGAACCGGTATTCGCCGGCAAGACCGTCGATTTGCCGGTGGTGATGCTGTCCACCGACAAGGCTTACAGCCGCGAAGACATCGAACGCTGGGCGGCACGGATAGAGAAAGCCGCCGCCGATATCGGCGAGGACTTTCGCGCGCTGACCTTCAAGGTGACGCCCAAATTGGACGGCTACGCCGCCTACGACGACGGACAATTGCTGTATACACGGGGTGACGGCCGCAAGGGTCAGGACATCACCCGGGTGTTCGAGCGCGGCTTGCAAGTTGCCGGGCAAGGCGCGCGCGGCCTGGGTGCCGGCGAAATCGTCGTCGGCCGCCGCTATTTCGACGAGAATCTGGCTCAACACTTCGATAACCCCCGGAACTTTCAAGCCAGCGTCATCAAGGAAAAAGAACTTGAGGAACATGCTTTAAAAGCCATCGCCGACCACGCGGCGGTGTTTTTTCCGTTTGCCTTGCTGCCTCATTGGTCCGGTCCGTGGAGCGAACTGATCGCCGATTTCGAAGCTATCGTTCAGGACATCTGGCATAAAGTCGATTACGACGTCGACGGCGTGATTCTGGAAATCACCGACGAGCCACTCAAGCAATACCTCGGCGCGACCCGCCATCATCACCGCTGGCAGATCGCCTACAAGGAAAACTTGGCGACAGCCAACGTCAAAGTCGTGAGCGTAACGCCGCAAACCTCGCGTTCCGGGCGTATCACGCCGGTTGCCGAGCTGGAACCAACCCGCCTGAGCGGCGCCCTGCTCTCCCGCGCCACGGCCCACCACTACAAAATGGTGGTCGATAAAGGTATAGGTCCCGGCGCTTTGATTCGCTTGGCCCGCTCCGGCGAAGTCATCCCCAAAATTGAAGAAGTCCTGGAACCCGCCGAACCCGAAGTGCCGTCGCACTGCCCCAGTTGCGGTCACGAGCTGATTTGGGATAACGATTACCTGATCTGCCCGAATAACCTCGGTTGTCCGGCCCAAATCAGCAACAGCATGGAACATTTTTTCCGGGTGCTGAAAAACAACGACGGCTTCGGCGCCGCGACGATCAAAAAGCTATACGAGTACGGCATCCGCCGCGTTGACGAAATCTACGCGCTGACCGCCGAACAATTCGAAAGCATGGGCTTCGGCCCCAAACAATCGCAAAATCTGGTCGAGCAACTGTCGCGCAGCCGTAGCGAAGCGGTCGAGGATTGGCGTTTTCTAGCCGCATTCGGCGTGTTTCGAATGGGTTTGGGCAATTGCGAGCGGCTGCTGGCTCGCTACCCGCTCGACCAGATTTTCGGGCTAACCGAAGCCGACATCGTCGCCATCGAGGGTTTCGCCGAAAAAACCGCGGCGGTGATCAGCGAAGGCTTCGCCAACATCAAGGACTTGTACGAAAAGCTGACCGGGCTTGGCTTCAACCTCCAAGCCAGCCAACGCAAAGGCGATTCGTCGGCGCATCCGCTATCCGGCAAGACCCTCGTCTTCACCGGCACCCTGCACAGCGGCAGCCGCGACGACCTCGCCAAGCAAGCCAAGGCCAAGGGCGCCAAGGTCGGCAGCTCTGTGTCCGCCAAGACCGACTACCTGGTGGCCGGCGATAACGTCGGCGCCAACAAAACCGCCGCCGCCCGCGACAAAGGCGTGACCGTCATCAACGAAGCGGAATTTCTGCAACTGTTAAACGGAGACGTGGAATGACCCGCCCCATCGTGTTGTGCTTTTCCGGCCACGACCCCAGCGGCGGCGCCGGCGTACAAGCCGACATCGAAACCATCGTCAGCCACCGCTGCCACGCCGCCAGCATCATCACCGGGTTGACCGAACAGGACAGCCGCAACGTCAAAAAAGTCTTGCCGCAACGACCGCAAGACGTCGTCAATCAGGCGCAAACCCTGCTGGAAGATTTCCAGGTCGCCGCGATCAAGATCGGCCTGCTCGGTTCGGCCGAAATCGCCGTCGCGGTCGCCGACGTGATCCGCCAAGCCGGCAAAGTGCCGGTCGTACTCGATCCGGTGCTAGCCGCCGGCGGCGGCACCGATTTGGCCGGCACGGAACTGATCGCCGCCATCGTCGAACACCTATTGCCGTTAACGACGTTGGCAACACCCAACAGTATCGAAGCCCGCCGTTTGGCCGGTGTTGACGATTTGGCCGCCTGCGGCGCCAGACTGCGACAATTCGGCGCCGAACACGTCCTGATCACCGGCACCCACGAGGATTCCGCATTGGTCCACAACCGTTTGTTCGGCCCGGAAAGTCTGGACGAAACCTTCAACTGGGAGCGCCTGCCGTATCACTACCACGGCTCCGGCTGCACCTTGGCGAGCGCCGTTGCCGCATTACTGGCTCAAGGCTTGGACCTGTTCAGCGCCGTCAACGAGGCCCAGGAATTCACGTGGCAAAGCCTGCAAGCCGCCTACCGCCCCGGCCAAGGGCAACACAACCCGGAGCGCTGGTTTTGGCTGGATTCCTGAAGTTTCCCCGCGCGGCCTGTACGCGATCACCCAGACCGAAGGCAAAGCCATCGCCCAAGTCCTGGCCGAAGTCGAAGCGGCCCTGCAAGGCGGCGCGGCCGTCGTGCAATACCGCGAGAAGCAGCCGCTGGACGCCGCCCGGCTGGCGCGCGAACTGCTCGTCGTTTGCCATGCCTATCAAGTTCCGCTGCTAATCAACGACAGCGTCGAGCTGGCGGCCGAAATCGGTGCCGACGGCGTGCATCTGGGCCGCGACGACTGCGACATCGCCGCCGCCAGAACCGCGCTCGGCAGCCACGCGATCATCGGCGTGTCCTGCTACAACGACGTGGACCGCGCGACGCGCGCGGAAAGAGCCGGCGCCGATTACGTCGCCTTCGGCCGCTTTTTCGCGTCCGGCTCCAAGCCGTTGGCGGCGCCGGCCGACATTGCCACGCTGTCGCTAGCCAAACAGACGCTGAATGTGCCCATCGTCGCGATCGGCGGCATCCTACCGGATAATGCTGGACAGTTGTTGGCGGCCGGCGCAGACTTGCTCGCGGTGATCGGCGGCCTGTTCGACGCCGAGCCTTTGCCCGCCGCCCGTCGTTTTCAAGCATTGTTTCAAGCCAACGGAGAACGCCATGCCTGACCATGTTTATCAAAAAATTGAATTGACCGGTTCGTCAGCCGTCAGTATCGAAGCCGCCATCGAAAACGCCGTCGCCAAAGCCGGCGAAACCATCAAGACCTTACGCTGGTTTGAAGTCGTCGAAACCCGCGGCCACATCGACAACGGCAAGGTGGCGCACTGGCAGGTCACCATCAAAGTCGGATATACCCTACCCTAACCTCGCATTTACAATGCCGTTGCCTGCTTGCCGATCGGATTCCGATGCGCCGTTTCATTCCAATTGAACGCCACTCACTTGGTGCTGCTGGTTATTGATGATCGGAATTGACGCCAAAGCTCTCGCTTATTGTCGCTGGGGACTGGTATTGCTGCTGTATGCGGGTTCGGGCGATTGCGCCACTTGGCAGGTCGGACCATCCCAAGAACTGAAACTACCCAGTCAGGCTGCGATAGTGGCCGGGAATGACGACATCGTCGAAATCGACGCGGGTCTGTATCCTAACGATGTCGCGACTTGGCCGCAGCACCGCTTGATTCTGCGGGGAATCGGCGGCCGCGCGCATCTCGAGGCGATGGGTAACAACGCCGAAGGCAAGGCCACCTGGGTTATCAAGGGTGACGACGTCACGATAGAGAGCATCGAATTTTCCGGCGCCAGAGCCAAGGCCTTGAACGGTGCCGGCATTCGTTTCGAAGGCACCAACTTAACGATACGCGATAGTCATTTTCACGACAATCAAATGGGCATCCTGACCGGCGCCAACCCCAGCAGCGAAATTACTATCGAAGGCTCCGAATTCAACGACAATACGGTCGATTATCGCTTGCTCGGCAAACTCGGTCACAACATCTATATTGGCGGCATCAAGCGTTTTACCCTTAATCACTGTTATGTGCATGACGCCAATACCGGCCATAACGTTAAGTCGCGAGCCCGCGAAAACCACCTACTTTATAACCGAATAGGCGATGAAACCCGCGCCTCGAGCTATCTGGTGGATTTCCCGGACGGTGGCGAGGCCTACTTGATCGGCAACCAATTCCGGCAAAGCGCCGCGTCGGAGAACCGCGCCATGTTGTCGTTTGCCGCCGAACACAATCAGACCTTGCCCCATCAAACGCTGATTTTGATCAACAACACGCTGGTCAACGATAAACCGGACGGTATGTTTCTGAACAACCACAGCATCGTCCGCCCTATTTTGATCAACAATTTACTGGTCGGTGCAAGTTTGATCGGCTTGGAATCGAGCGACCGACAGCATAATATCGTGGCGAACAGCGAAGGTTTTCGAAACCGAGGCGCGTTCGATTACCGGCTATCGGCCGGAGCGAGCGCTATCGATCAAGGCATCGATCCCGGCGTCGCCGCCAACGGCTTTCTGTTATCGCCCGCCTATCAATACCGGCACCCCGCGCGCATCGAAAAACGGCTCGGCTCGGGCACCCTGGATGTGGGCGCTTACGAGTTTGCACCTTCCGATCAGCTGTCGCCCCGTGGCCATACGCATCCTCACGCGCGCGAACAAAGCTCCCCAGTACCATCACGCTAAAATCAAATCGTCATCTCCGCCTGCAGCAAGCGCAGTTGGTCGCGGATGCGCGCGGCTTCCTCGAATTCCAAGTTTTTGGCGTGCTGGAACATTTTTTCTTCCAGTTGCTTCAAGGTTTTGGCGGCCTGCTTGGGCGTCAGCGATTTGTATTCGCCGGCCGGTTCGGCGGCCTTCGCTCGAGCATGACTGATCGAGCCGCCCGCACCGGGAATCGAGAGCTCCAGGATATCAGTCACCGATTTGAATACCGTGCGCGGCTGGATGCCGTGCCGGGCATTGAAAACGAGCTGCTTGTCGCGGCGGCGATCTGTTTCGTCGATCGCTTGCTGCATCGAACGAGTGATTTTGTCGCCGTACAGAATTACCTTGCCGTTGGCGTTGCGCGCGGCGCGGCCTATGGTCTGGATCAACGAGGTCAGCGAGCGCAGGAAACCTTCCTTGTCGGCATCCAATATCGCCACCAGCGACACCTCGGGAATGTCCAGGCCCTCGCGCAGCAAGTTGATGCCGACCAGCACATCGAACACGCCCAGACGCAGGTCGCGGATGATTTCCACGCGCTCGACGGTCTCGATGTCCGAATGCAGATAACGCACCTTGATGCCGTGTTCCAGCAGGTAGTCGGTCAAATCCTCGGACATGCGCTTGGTCAGCGTGGTGACCAACACTCGCTCCCGAACGGCAATGCGTAGATTGATCTCGGACAACAGATCGTCGACTTGAGTCGTGGCCGGTCTGACTTCGACCTGAGGATCGACCAGACCGGTCGGCCTGACCACCTGCTCGACCACCGCGCCGGAATGCTCTTTCTCGTAACCGCCCGGCGTGGCCGACACGTAGATGCGCTGGCCGCAGATACGCTCGAACTCGTCGAACATCAGCGGCCGGTTGTCCAGCGCCGACGGCAGCCGAAAGCCGTATTCGACTAGGGTTTCCTTGCGCGAGCGGTCGCCTTTGTACATCGCGCCGATCTGCGGCACCGTGACGTGGCTTTCGTCGATGATGACCAACGCATCGTTCGGTAAATAGTCGAACATGGTCGGCGGCGATTCGCCGGAATTGCGATCCGACAGATGGCGAGAGTAGTTCTCGATACCGGAGCAATAGCCCACTTCCAGTATCATCTCGATGTCGAACAGGGTACGTTGCTCCAGACGTTGCGCTTCGACCAGTTTATGGTTATCGCGCAATTGCTCCAGGCGTTCGGCCAGCTCTATCTTGATTTTCTCGACCGCGCTGAGCAATTGGTCGCGCGGCGTCACGTAGTGGTTTTTCGGGTAAATCGTATAGCGCGTCACCCGTTGCACGACTTCGCCGGTCAGCGGATCGAACATCGACATCCGCTCCACCTCGTCATCGAACAATTCGATGCGCAACGCGTGTTCCTCGGACTCGGCCGGAAACACGTCGATCACTTCGCCGCGCACCCGGTAGGTACCGCGACGCAGTTCGGTGTCGTTGCGGGTGTATTGCATTTCGGTGAGCCGGCGCAGCACGTCGCGCTGTTTGACCATGTCGCCGCGCACCAGATGCAGTACCATTTTGAAATAGGACTCCGGCTCGCCCAAACCGTAGATCGCCGACACCGTGGCAACGACCACGGTATCGCGGCGCTCCAAAAGCGCCTTGGTGGCCGACAAGCGCATTTGCTCGATATGATCGTTCAGCGAGGCGTCCTTGTCGATGAAGGTATCCGACGACGGAATATAGGCTTCCGGCTGGTAATAGTCGTAATAGGATACGAAGTACTCGACGCTGTTCTCCGGAAAAAACTCCTTCATCTCGCCGTACAACTGGGCGGCCAAGGTCTTGTTCGGCGCCAGGATCATCGCCGGCCGTTGGGTGCGTTGGATCACGTTGGCTATCGTGAAGGTCTTGCCGGAGCCGGTTACGCCCAACAAGGTCTGATGCAGTTCGCCGTCGTTCAGGCCCTCGACCAGTTGGGTGATCGCGGTCGGCTGATCGCCGGCCGGCTGGTAGTTGCTGCGGATTTTGAACGGCTTATGGCCGCCGGCCAGTTCGGCGACCTGATCCAGACCTTCCGGTCCGCCGCTGATCGCCACCTGACTGTATTCCATGCGCCGTTTACTGGTCATAGCCTTACTCCCGCATGCTATTGAAAATGACAGCCGGTTTCGGGCTGATCGTAACCCAGCGTATCCAGTTCGGTCTTGGGATGCAAAAAACCTTCGATCGGCGCGACCGACACCAGCGCGCGCGGCGCCGCCAGCAATATCGGCTGACGCAATTGGCCGTCCCAAGCTCGGAACGATAGCGGCATGCCTTTGTAGCCCTGCAACGCAAATTTGTCGGACAGCATGTAGTCGCGGATCGGCGCTACCTGATTGGATTTGCTGCGCACCGCCGCCTCGCC
The DNA here is from genome assembly GCF_050154735.1 of Methylomonas stagni. NCBI lineage: Bacteria > Pseudomonadati > Pseudomonadota > Gammaproteobacteria > Methylococcales > Methylococcaceae > Methylomonas > Methylomonas stagni. Next base: position 1,596,426 of record NZ_CP189557.1, read on the forward strand.
AATCGCCCGCACCGCCAGATAGGCACCGTAGTCGGCCTCTTCCATCCAACGGCCGGTATTGTCCTTGAAGCGGTTCTGCAACTGTACCGCGCCCCATTGTTCGTGCGTCCGGTGCCAGGACGTGGCTACTAAACCCTGGGTACCGATCACCGGACGCGGCAGCCAGGTGCGGTAATCCAAATATTCGCCGAACAGGCCCTGTTCATCGGCCACCACCAGCACGTCGTAATCTTCAATCTGGGTGAACACCGGCACGTCCGATTGCGCGGTACGGCGCGCATCGAAATCGTTGCTCCATGCCTTTTCGGCCACCAGTTTCAGGCCGAAACGTTTGGCCGCGCGTTTGATCGCCGCCGCGAAGGCTTGGTCGGCCGACTCGCGGCCAGTCACCAAAAACCATTTTTGCCAGCGTTTTTTCAGCATGTATTGGGCCAGCGCGTCGGCGCGCATCGCCCGGCTCGGCAAAAGGTGCAACAAATTGCGCCGACACTGGCCGGCTCGCAGTTCGTCGTCGCTGCTGCTGGCGTCGAACAGCAACTTGCCTTGCGCGGCCGGCGAATCCGCCAATTTAAGCTGGGTCTCGGCGGGCAGATTCAGCACCACCAGGCTGCTATCGCCGGCTAGATGGCTGAAGGCCTGCAAAGCGTCGCCACCCACCGGCACGATCACTTTTTGCAGGTCGTATTGCTGGCCGGTGAATTGACCGGTGGTATTGTTATCGGCTACAGCCAACTCGGCGCCGACCAGGCCCTTGTTTTGGATGAAGGGGTCGAGATTGGACAAGGCCGGCGGCGCCTCGACTTCCTGACTGAAATAGACGATCTTGACGATTTGCTTGGCCGGCGCGGCGGCTGGTGTTGGCTTGGATTCCTGTTTGGCCGGCGGCGCTTTCGTTGCTTTGGAGACCGACTTCGCGGTCACGATGGCCGGTACTGTGAGCAAGGCGGCAATCAATCCCCAACGACTCCAGCGGTAGAATAGCTTCATGTCCTTCCAATTGTTTTCGTAAAAACCGAATTTTAACGAAAATTCGTGCCGCGGCGTCAGCAATAATCCAGCGGGCGCTATTGAATTTCCAAGGCTTCCCGTCAATACTTAGCCACCTTCTAAACCAGCGCCTGTGCCATGTCCGAGTCAGACTTCCCATTGCACGATCACGACGATTGGGACCGGGAGATCAACCTGGACACCGATCAGCCGAACCAGCGCATGGCTGTACGTTACCGGCGAACCGACCTGCGGGCGGCGATCAAGGTGCATAGCCTGTTATTTCCGCGCTTGTTTCATGTGGTACTCTACGACATCAGCAGCCGCGGCGCGGCAGTCATCAGCAACGACAAACTGAACCGCAAAAGCAAGGTTAGCCTGTACCTGATGTTCCCGGACGGCCAACGCTTTGACGTCGTCGCCACGGTGGTACACTGCGATCATAAAAAGCAGCGTTACGGCCTAAAATTCGACGGCCGCCACGCCGAGCTGGCCGAACACCTGCTGCACACCCAAACCGATTTGCACTTCAGCTAATTGCATCTATGCCCGTTCTTAGTCAAATACACGTTTACCCTGTCAAATCGCTGGCCGGTTTTCAGGTAAACGTCTGGCCGGTCGACCAGCGCGGCTTACAATACGACCGTAAATGGATGTTGGTCGATACCGACCGGCAATTTCTCAGCCAACGGCGACTGCCGAAAATGGCGTTGATCAAAACCCGTATCGAGAGCGATGCGCTAATCCTGTCAGCGTCCGGTCAAGCGGATTTGCGCCTACCGTTACTCGAAGTCGCCGGCGAAGCGATCGAAGTCACGGTTTGGGACGATCGTTGCATCGGGATAGGCTGCGGCTCCGCGGCGGATGAGTGGTTGAGTCGATTTCTGGACCGCGATTGCCGTTTGGTCCGGCAGGCCGACGTCGACGTCCGCAAAGTCGATCCAGACTATGCCTTCGATACCGATCAGACCGGTTTTTCCGACGGCTTCCCATTTTTACTGGTCTCGGAAAACTCGCTGAATGCATTGAACATGGCAATGCAATTACCCTTGGATATGAACCGGTTTAGGCCAAATCTGGTGGTCGCTGAATGCGACAGTTATGCCGAGGATACTTGGCGCCGGATCTCCATCAACGATATCGTGTTCCGCCTGCCCAAACCCTGCTCGCGCTGCGCGATTCCGACGATCGATCCGGAAACCGCACGTCCCGGTAAGGAGCCTTTAACGACGTTAAATCGACTACGCAAATGGAACAACAAAGTCTATTTCGGTCAAAATGCCTTGCACGACCGGACGGGCTTGCTTAGCGTCGGTCAGCCCGTTGTCATTCACGAGACCGGTTCGGCGCAACCTCCGTTAGGTAAAGACCGTTAAAACAGTCCAGCGCCGTTCGATCGCTTGGTGATCGCACCGTACGCTAAGACGTCACGACCAAATCCGGATACTGTCAGCGACATCACATCCCTATACGCGTAACGGGTTGATCGACATAGAATAAACTCCGTTCGAAAACGCCAATTGCGGATGTGCTAGCGCAAACTCAGGACCTTATTGAATTGATAGCCATTGCGCTTGGAAAAGTTGCCGAAGTCGCCTAGCGATAGGCCAATTCACAACGCGGACTGGTTCGCAAATTCGACATATTGATCGTTGGCACGTGCGGCACTCTCATTACGCGAAACCCACCAAAACGGGTTGAAATAGGCGGCCGCGATGGCCTCGGATCCGTAAGAGTGAATGGAGTATTCGATACTTCGCTAAACTTTTAGACATTACATCCTGCGTAGCGAAAAGAGGGCGTTGGAATTTTCCGCACAACTAATAAAGTTTTCCAGCTAGTTGACGTTAAATTGTAGGCTATACTCACGGCGCCTATCCTTACGGCGCGCGGCCGCAAGAGCGAATAATAACTATACAAAGCATTTCTGGAGATTCGAATGTTGATGATGAACTGGCATTCCGTAGGTGTGAAAGTAGTAGCGATTACGATGTCGGTACTCACTGGTGTCGGCATCCTAATACTGATTGTCTACGCCAATGTCGGCAAGCAAAAGATGATCGATCGGGAGATCGAGTCGTCACGTCAGTTATTGGTTTTGTCGGAGTCGATTCGCGACAATGTCGTCAAGAAATGGGAGACCGGCGTCTATTCTCCCGAACAGCTCAATCAACTCATCGATAAATTCGGCTTGGCGAAATCCAGAGAGTTGGTGCTAGCGACCGTGCCAACCGCGAACGCCTGGGATGTCATAGAAACCAAGGCCAAGGAATACGGCTTCCGTTTCAAGGCGCCCGCTAACAATCCGCGTAACCCGCGTAACGCCGCCGACGAAATCGAACGCACCGCATTGGATTATTTTCGGAATAATCCGAGCGCCAGCGAATACAGTTACATCGATGAAGACAAGCAGGAAATCCGCTATCTGCGGCCAGTTAAATTGGCCAAACAATGCGAACTGTGCCACGGGGATCCGCAAAACTCGCAGTCGCTTTGGCGTAACGACAAAGGCCAAGACTTGCTCGGCTATACGATGGAGAATCGGCATGCCGGCGATTTGCACGGAGCCTTCGAAATCATTACGCCGTTCTCGGTGGCATTGGCCCAGTTAAAATCCGATACCTATTACGCCATCGGGTTTTTAATTGCCACGCTATTTATCATCGGCTTCACCGGCTACTTTATGATGAGTAGAATCATCATCGGTCCGCTAACCGCGTTGGCGCTCAAGCTGCAGGACATATGCAGCGGCGACGGCGACTTGCGGGCTAGATTGGATGCCTCCGGTAAATCGGAGTTCGCCTGGGTCGCTCATAGCTTTAATTCCTTTGTCCGTAAAATTGCCAAAACCGTCGATGAAATCAGCGCGACTAGCGAAAAACTGGCCAGCGCCTCGCACAAATTGGCGACCATCACCAATACGACACAAAGCGGCGTCGAGAGGCAATTGCACGAGACCACGCTGGTCGCCAACGCGATGAAGCAGATGACCTCGACGGTTCAGGATGTCGCTAAAAACGCGGTCCGAGCGTCCGAGGCCGCCGAAATTGCCGATAAAGAAGCCTCGACCGGCAAGAATATCGTCAAGGACGCGGTCAACGGTATTAACAGCTTGGCCAGCGAAGTTGAAAATGCCGCGAATGTGATTCACGAATTGGAAAACGACAGCAACAGTATCGGCGAGGTGCTTGGCGTGATCCAAGGAATTGCCGAGCAAACCAATTTGCTGGCTTTAAACGCCGCCATCGAAGCGGCTCGGGCCGGCGAACAAGGCCGCGGTTTCGCGGTCGTCGCCGATGAAGTCCGAACGCTGGCCAGCCGGACTCAAAATTCGACCTTGGAAATTCAGCAAACCATCGAACGTTTACAAGGGCGCGCCAAACAAGCCGTCTCGGTAATGGAGAACGGCCGCAAACGTGCCGCTTCGAGCGTGGATCAAGCGGCATCGGCCGGCGAATCGATCACCTCGATCAGCCAGCGCATCGATACGATCAATGACATGAACAACCAGATTGCCAGTGCCGCCGAAGAACAAACCGCGGTGGCCGAGGAAATCAATCGGAATATCAGCAACATCAGCCACGTGTCCGAAGAAACCTCGATTGGCGCGAAAAATACCGCCGACGCTTGCCGGGAATTGCTGGAACTCGCCAATCAACTTCGCACGACCGTTGGTAGCTTTAGAACTTAGGCTAGCGAATCAGCCTACCTAGCCTAGGTAGGCTACGCCCCGTTATCGCGTCGCCAAATGACGTCTATACTTTTTACCACGGAGCCCAAACATCGTGAGCGGTGTCTTCGCGCCGTCGTAAAAACAGAAATTCGTTTTTGTTGAACTTAAAATCATCCATGGCCGAATGCCGCGGATGATCGTCGCGCACTCCGCGTCCCGGTAGCGTCAGACTCGCTCCACGCCATCCGGGCTTGCGGTTTTTTTAGGGACAAGAGAGCAACCATGCCAGCGTCAATTAACCAACTATTCGATCAAATCCATCAACTTCCGCAAATTCCCGAAGTCGTCCGAACTATTGTCAAACAACTCAACGATCCTAATTTCCACATGCCGCAAATCGTCAAGGATGTGGAAAAAGAACAAGTCATTACCTTAAAGGTATTGCGGCTGGTCAATTCCGCCCACTTCGGCCTATCCCGAAAAGTGGGCTCGATAGAAGAAGCGGTCACGATGCTTGGCACCAATCAACTAAAAACCTTGGTCATTGCCTCCGGATTTGTCGGTTCGTTTCCGAAGCTGGCCAATTTCGATCTCAAGCAATTTTGGCGAACAAGCTTTCGAACGGCTACGCATGCCGGCTGGCTTGCCACGCAAGCTGGCTTGCAAACCGATATTGCCTACACGGCCGGTTTGATAGCCGACCTTGGTAACGTGCTGATCCATTTAGGACTACCCAGCGAGGCTAACGAGATCGATCAACACGTCAAAGCCGGCAATTCGCGTTCCGATATCGAGCTGCGCCGGCTGGGGTTCGTGACGCCAACTGCGTCCGCGGAACTCTGCCGCCGCTGGAAATTTCCCGACGACTTAACCCAGGCCGTCGAACAATCGGCCGATCCGTTGGCATCAGGAACGCCAAATCGCTTGGCATGCGCGGTCTTTTTAGGTCGTTTTACCGCAAATGCTCTCGAAGCCAATCAATCCTCCGACCAGATTATTAAAGCCTTTCCACTAACGGTCGCCGAAGGTTTGAGTTTATCGGTGGATTTCGTTCAATCGCGCTTGCACGAGATGCTGGAATTGGGCAGCGATTTGGACGAATTGATCGATTGAGTAAAATTAACGCTGCATCAGCCCCAAATTGACGGCAATGTGCGCCAGTTCGGTCGTCGTCGCGACTTGCAGTTTCTTTTTTATCTGCGTGGCATAATTGGCCACCGTTTTATGGCCCAAACACAGTTGGTCGGCAATTTTATGGACCGTCAAACCTTGCGCAAGTAAACTGAAGACGTCAAATTCCCTAGGCGAAAAATCGGCAATAATCGTCTGATGATTGCCGGACAAGTGCTCGCCGGAGGACTTCATCAAGCCGCGCTCCACGTAAGTGACGCCTTGCAGGACCGCAGCTATCGCTTCCGCTAAAATGCCAGGGGCGCTGTTCTTGGTGATATACCCCAAGGCCCCGGCATCCAAGGCCCGACTGACGTAGACTTGCTCTTGGTGGACGCTGAATACCAGTATTTTCGCGTCGGCGTCACGCTGTACGATGCGACGAATCGTTTCCAGACCGCCAATGCCCGGCATCGACAAATCCATGACCAATACGTCGGGCTTTACCTCTTGGTATAACTGTATCGCTTGTTCACCCCGTTCGGCTTCGCCGATCACCTCAATGCCGGGACTGGCCGACAACAACATCCGAAATCCGGCTCTGACTACCGCGTGATCGTCCACCAACAAAATACCGACAGCGCGTTTCATGCCAAAGGTATCCTAGCTTGTATGGTCATCCCGCTATCGGGTGCGGACCGGATATCCAGCTCGCCGTCAAGCGACTTGATCCGCTCCTTGATGCCGCGCAATCCAAACCCCCGATTGACGGTCGTCAAATCGCAGCCTCGACCGTCGTCTTCGACGCGCAGTTGCAACAAGGCTGGCCGATTGAGTTTACGCAAAACGATCGCGACCCGTCCAGCCTGAGAATGCCGCACGACATTGGTCAGGCACTCTTGTATCACCCGGAAAATCTGAATGGTGACCGCCTTGTCCAAACTGTCGACCTCATCGCCGCAATCGATGGTTAGGTTCAAATCGGGGTTACGCTCCGACCAATGATTTACCAAGTCCTCCAACGTGGCTTTCAAACCCAGCTCAGTCAGAACCAAGGGATGGAGTTGCTGCATCATCGAACGGACGACGGTCATCAAGTGATCGCAAATATCACTGATGGCCGAGGTAATCTTGGCCGTATCCGCGCGCTGGTGAGCCGCCGTCACCGCCATGACCTTGATCGCGGTTAACGACTGCCCCAGTTCATCGTGTAATTCTTGCGACAGCCGTTGACGCTCTTCTTCCTGTATGGCTAACGAGTGTTGCGTCAATGCTCGATTTTCCTGACGACTCTTTTCCAATTCGACGGTCATATGATTGATGGCATTGGCGATACTGTCGAACTCCATCGTCGAAAATTGCGGCAATTGGTAGCGATATTGGCCGGTTTCGATGATACGCAAGGCTTCCACAATCGAGGCAATCGCTTTCAGCGATTTACTCAACACCAAATTGACCGCTAAAAAACTCAGCAAAGTCAGTAGCGACAGGGATGCGAAAAAACCGACACTCTCCTCCCACACCTCGGTAATCTCGTCCAACGGCTGGGCTTGAATGACCAAGGTCATCGGTTTGCCGTCCCTGGTGTGCAGCTGATGTTCGACCTTCGGATAATCGCTTCGCACCCAGGTCACGAACCATGCGGGCGGCATGTCTTCGGGATGACTCGGTTGACCCGCTCCGGAAAAATGTACCAATTGGCCGTCCGGCTTTAGCAACTGAATGCTCAGATGCCTGGTTTGTTGTAATGCGCTGAACCGCGACAGATCTTCGACCGGCGCATCCAAACCCAGCGATATTAACTGCACCGCCATATTGATCGAGGCGTCAACCTCTTTCTTAACGGCCTGCCGCGCCTGCCAAATCGCAATCGCGCCGCCGATCAGCAAGATGCAAAGCGAGGACAGCAGTATCCGTGAAATGATCTGATTTCTTAAACTCATCGAGGCGGTCATCGGAATTAATCGGCTATTATCTTCGGCCCGCTCCCGATCGACCATAGGAAAAATTCTCGATTGATTAAGACTCGCACTGACAGCTTGTGTGGAGAATTAGCCGGGGCGGCCGACCCACCTCTGCACAACCAAGCTTCCGATCATATCGCCTTCGACGTTGACCATGGTGCGCACCGTATCGAGCAACCTGTCCACCGGCAACAAGATGGCTATCGCTTCCGCCGGCAAGCCCACCGATTGCAATACCATCACCATCGTCACCATTCCCGCGCTGGGTATGCCCGGTGCTCCCATGGCCGCCAGCATCGTCGTGAAACACACGATCAATTGCTGTGTCAAATCGAGCTCGATACCGGCCAGATTGGCGACGAACAAGGCTGCCGCCGCTTCGTAGAGCGCGGTACCGTCCATATTCATAGTCGCTCCCAACGGCACGACGAATCCCGCGATTTCGGCATCCACATGCAAGTGCTGCTCGACGCAGCGTAGCGTCACCGGCATCGTTGCCGAACTGGAACTGGTCGCAAACGCGGTTAGCAACGCTTCGCGCGCGCCGTTAAAAAAGGTCAACGGCGCCATGCCGGTCGCCCCATACAAAAGCAGCGGCAACACCACAAAGCCGTGCAGCAGCGTAGTCCCGATCACGACCGCGACAAACTTGGCCAAGGTTGCTAATACGGCGGCATTTTGCGTGGCGACCAACTGAATCAACAAGGCCATGATGCCCAGTGGCGCCAGACGCATGATCCACCCGACCAAGCGCAGCATTAACTCCAGTGTTTCACGGAGCAGCAATAATATGTTCCGGTAGCGCTCTCCGCCGACCACCAATGCGATTCCGAGTAATAACGCAAATACCACGATCGCTAAGATATTGGCTTGCGCCAACGCGGCGAACGGATTCATGAACAAGCCGTGCAGGAAACTGGCGGCGAATTCGAGCGGCGTCATTTGCCTGGCGGCGAATCCGGCGGTGGCGTCGCGAAACCAAGTCCCCGACTGACCGGCACCCGGCTGAAACAGATGCGCGGCCGCCAAGCCCAGCGCGATCGCCAACGCCATCGAGAACACAAAAAAACATAATGTTGCGACCCACACCCGTTGCAACTGGCTATGCTGACGGAGATTGGCAACACCGACCGCGATCGAAGCGAACACCAGCGGGACCAATACCATTTTCAACAAATCGACAAATACATTGCCGACTAATCCAGCCAGATACAAACCGACTTTCACGCCGGGCGCATCCGGCCCGGTTGCGCCGAAACCCAAGCCAATCGCGAGCCCTAACAGTGCCGCGACAAAAATCTGTTGGTTTAGCGACCGAGGCATGATTGCCACCGGCCCAATCGCGGCGCGACCGGGGCTGCGGCACGCAAAACGCGTATGAAACCGCAATAATATCGAGACTGCACTGGACAACAGCGAGCTGAAGATGTCATCGGCGCTTATGCCGTATCCACTTTACGCAATTTCTCGACCAATGTCGTTCGACGCATATTCAGCAATTTGGCGGCGTGAGCTACGACGCCGTTACACTCTTCCAGCGCCTGGCGGATCAATTCGTTCTCCAGTTCAGTCAGATATTCTTTTAGATCGATACCTTGTTCGGGCAAGTGTATCGCCCCGACGCCACCAGGTACTGCCGCACCCAAACCCTGATGCTCGGCTGGGCGGTATACGTGAATTTCCTGGTCCGGCAAAGTCGCCGGAAGATGATCGGGTATTTCGTAAGCTTGAAACTTTTCCGGCAAATCGCCGGTATCGACCAACGCATCGGGCTTAATGATGGCCAGCCGTTCGATCAAATTCGACAATTCCCTGACGTTGCCCGGCCAATGGTGTTGAGATAAGACCGCGACCGCGCGAGGACTCAATCTGACGGAACCGCGATTCTGCGCTTCCATACGGCTAATTAGATCGCTTACCAGATAAGGAATGTCCTCGGTGCGTTCGCGCAAGGCCGGAACTTCGATAGGGAATACGTTCAAGCGATAAAACAAATCCTCTCTAAACCGTTTTTCGGCAATCTCCTGCTCCAGTTGACGGTGAGTTGCCGCTACGATGCGGACGTCGCAATGTATCGTTTTATTACTGCCGACGCGCTCGAAAGTGCGTTCCTGCAATACTCTCAATAGCTTGACCTGCATGGGCATCGGCATATCGCCTATCTCATCGAGAAACAAAGTTCCGCCCTCGGCCAGTTCGAATCGGCCTTGCCGAGCGGTCAATGCACCGGTAAACGCACCTTTCTCATGACCGAACAGCTCGCTTTCGAGCAACTCGCCGGGGATAGCGCCGCAATTGACCGGTACAAAGGGTTTGTCCCGACGGGAAGAGCCGCGATGCAAGGCTTGAGCAACCACCTCCTTACCGGTGCCCGACTCGCCCAAAATCAGTACGGTGGCATCGGATTTGGCCACTTGATCGATCAGTTCGCGCGTCCGGGCGATCGCCCGGCTAATGCCGGCCAAGCCCTTATCGGAACGCGACTTTTTCGGCGACTCGGCAGGCTGAAAACTATCGAGCAGTTGAATCAACTCGGGATAGACCGTGGGCCATTCCAGAATCTTGGTGACCAATTGATGAACAGGGGTCGCTAACGCCTGCTGCTGGCCTCCTGCCTCTACCAACACCACAATTGGCGCTCCACTCGCGGCATCAGCGACCGACTTAAGCAGAATCGCCAATTTATCGTTGGAGCCGCCAACAAACACCACGTCCGCCTCTCGGCATCGGTCCGATGCGGTTTCGAACTCCTTCACTGTAAGGGTGTATACCCGATATTCCAAGAACTTGAGTACGGTTTCCACTTGCTGGACCCGAACAGGGTTGTCGTCAATGAGTAAAATTTCTGGCAAAGCCATGCTTCGTTTCTCTGGAATAGCCTGACGGTACGATTTAGGGTAGGAATGGGCTTTAAGTTAAGCACCGAAACCCTACATTGTCAAAATGCTAGCTTTTCAATTTATTGCAATAAATTGTTGAAGTGGTTTGAATGAAGCATACGTCATTCCACCGCGTTGGGAGGACGTTTAGGCTTGACAAAAACTCTCCAGTAGACAAACTAAGCCGATGTTCCACTGCCAAGAGCACCGTTGCCTTGAACGATATTTCCCTTAGTATACTCTTCGGTATACTGGCCGCACTGTTGTTGATTTCCGCGTTTTTCTCCGGTTCGGAAACCGCGCTGATGACGCTAAACCGTTACCGCCTGCAACATCTAGCGAAAAAAAGCACAAGGGCGCGGTCAAGGCTCAGGCACTGTTAAAGCGACCGGAGCGCCTGAACGGGCTAATTGCCCTTGGTTATCACCTGGGAATTGTGCTCACTGCTTCACTGACCACCGTCATCGCGCTGCGTTTGGGGGGAACCATTGATTTTACCGGCAGTGGCAGTGCTAACCGGCTTGATACTGATTTTTTCGGTCAGTATTCCCAAAACCCTGGCGACTTTCAGACCTGAAAAACTGGCATTTTTCTCCGCATGGTTTTTCATCCCTCTAGTGAAACTACTATATCCAGCGGTTTGGACTCTAAATTTACTATCCAGGCTGTTGCTACGAATATTCGGCGTCAACAGTAGCAAAGCCGACTTGGTGACGCGAGACAAGGAAGAGTTAAAAAACATCGTCTCCGATGCTAATCATTCGATGCCGACCCGCTATCAAAACATGCTACTCAGTATCTTGGATCTGGAATCGGCCAGCGTCGCCGATATTATGACGCACCGTAATGACGTGGTCGGTATCGATATTGAGGAGCCACTCGAGGACATCATTGCCCAGCTGCAAAAAAGCCCCCACACCCGGATGCCGGTCTACAAAAAACATATCGACCGGGTGATCGGCTTTTTGCATCTGCGTACCGTGTTGGCACAAGTTAGCCAACCAGATTTCGATAAACAAAAAATCGTCAATAGCCTCGCCAAACCTTTTTTCATACCGGCCGGCACGCCCATTTCGAAGCAAATGCAGATATTTAAATCCGAGAAACTGCGGATCGGCCTAGTTGTCGACGAATACGGCGACGTATTGGGATTGGTCACGCTAGACGATTTGCTGCAAGAAATCCTCGGAGAGTTGATCGCCGAAGAAGCCGACATCAAAGTTCAAAAAGACGGCAGCTTTTTGATCGATGCGGGTACGACAGTTCGCGAGCTCAACCGGCTCACCAATTGGCAATTACCCACCGAAGGCCCCAGAACCTTAAACGGCTTAATCATCGAATACATGGAAACCATTCCCGAGCCAGGAACCAGCATCAAGCTCTACGGACATGTCATGGAAATTCTCAAGCGAGACGATAATACGATCAAACTCGTAAAATGCCATTCGCTGGTTTGACGCGAAATGCAAAAAAAAGGCGCTAACTCTAAAGTTACCGCCTCAAAGCATTAGGAAGAAATATAACGCAACTTTAACTGTTAACCGAACAAAAAAGTTAGCGTTAGATTAATCGAGTCAATACTGATTGAAAATGTGGCATATTGTCGCAGCAGCATAATGCCTCCCGGTTTGGAGACGACATTATCTCAACCAACCCTTCCGTTTAAAAAAAACAAAAGGCGCTACCACCGAAATCGTCATCAATACCAGCGCGAACGGATACCCCAACGCCCATTTCAACTCCGGCATGTTATCGAAATTCATACCGTATATGCTGGCGATCAGCGTTGGCGGCAACATCGCGACAGACGCAACCGAGAAAATTTTGATGACCTTGTTTTGGTTAATGTTGATAAAACCAACCGTCGCATCCATCAAAAAATTGATCTTATCGAACAAAAACGCGGTATGACTGTTTAACGATTCGATATCACGCAAGATTTGCTGGGCGTCATCCAGTTGCGTAGTGTTCAACAATTTGCGGCGAATCAGGAACGACACCGCGCGCTGCGTATCGAGCATATTACGACGAATCCGGCCGTTCAAATCCTCTTCCTCGGCAATGTCTGCCAGTATAGCCGCAGCCTCCTCATCGCTGATATTTTGACTCAATACCTGCTTGCTGACATTTTCCAGCTGCGCATAGACGTTTTCCAAGGCATCGGCCGAATATTCCGCTTCCGCCCCGTATAAATCCAGCAGCATATCCTTACAGTCCGATACGAAGCCGGGTTGGGTTCTGGCACGTAAACGTTGCAAACGAAAAACCGGCAACTCCTCGCTGCGTACCGAAAACAACATCTCACCGCGCAAAATAAAGGCAACCGGCACGCTACGCGATTTACCCTCCCGATCCAACAAAAAATCCGAGTGAATGTGAATCTCGTGTTGGTCCTCGACATAAAAGCGCGCGCTGGCCTCCAAGTCGGTCAAGTCCAGCGGATCCGGAAGGTCCAAGCCGTAGTGCTGGCCGATCAATGCGCGTTGAGCCTTACTCGGCGCCAACAGATCGACCCAGATCGGCTGAATCGCCAACAAGTCGTGACGACAGGTAATCGCGACTTTCGACAAACGTCCGTCGACCAATTCAAAGGCGCTCATTTGGCCGACGCCGCAATGCGGCTCCCGGTCGCCGACCAAGGCTTCCCGCAACGCATCCGACAACTCCCAGAGTACGTCGTCCTGACGAGCGTCTTCCACTTGTTCCCATACCAAGCGGGCGTCGTCCAAATCTATGGACTGCAAAATATGCCCGATTTCAACCGCGGACAATTTGTCGAGCACGCTACGCAGTTCCACCATGTGCTGTTTCTGCACCAACGCGGTAACGAGCTTGCGTCTAGGCATGGTTTGATTGCTCAACATACCTTCGACCAGCTTATGCTTTCTCAACAAATCGTTGACGGTTTGTAGCGACAAGGACAACTCCAAGGGGAATAAGGTCTACAGGGTGGCATGATCGTCGAATGTACTCGAAGCATACTTATCGAGCGGATTTTTCAAAAAATGGGAGGCCTAAGCCTCCCGAGTCGTTGCGGAATACAAGGACGCAACGGCGTGCGTCCCGCGCTGTCAAATGCGTCCGTACTGGTCTTCGTAGCGCACGATGTCATCCTCGCCCAAATAACTGCCAGACTGGACTTCGACCATTTCTAAGGGGATCACGCCAGGGTTCTCCAGGCTATGAATCACACCCAATGGGATGTAAATGGATTCGTTTTCCGACACTAGAATTTTTTCGCCATTCTTGTCGACCCAGGCGGTTCCTTTAACAACCACCCAATGTTCGGCGCGATGATGGTGCTTTTGTACCGACAGTTTCGCGCCTGGTTTGACGACAATGCGCTTGGTCTGATGCCGATCGCCGCAATCGACCAAGTCATAGTGTCCCCAGGGACGATAGACTTTACGATGAACGTTGGCTTCGCTACGCTTCAATGTCTTCAATTGTTCAACGACTTCCTTCACATCTTGCACTCGATCCTTTGCCGCGATCATGACCGCGTCGTCGGTTTCTACGACAATCAGGTCGTCAACGCCAATCACCGCAACCAACTTGTTGCTGGAATGCACAAAGGAATTGCGAGTATCGACGGTCAACACGTCGCCTTTGATCGCATTGCCGGAACCGTCCTTATCGGTCACGTCCCACAGCGCGGACCAAGAACCAACGTCATTCCAGCCGGCATCCAACGGTATCACCGCAGCCTTGTCGGTTTTTTCCATGACTGCATAATCGATAGAATCCGAGGGACAGGTCGAGAATGTCTGTTTGTCCAAACGTACAAAATCCAAGTCGGGTTTGGCGGCTTGCAGCGAAGCGCGGCAAACCGCCAACATTTCCGGATTGAAGCGCTCCAGCTCGCGCAGAAAAACACCGGCTTTAAACGCAAACATACCGCTGTTCCAAAAGAATTCGCCGCTATCCAGATAACGCTGAGCGGTTTGCGCATCGGGCTTCTCGACAAAGGCATCGACTTTGTAAGCGGGGCCATAGCGTAGCGAACCGCGCTTGATATAGCCGTACCCCGTTTCGGGTTCGGTCGCGACGATTCCGAAGGTCACCAGCAAATCCTGTTCCGCCAATGCACGAGCCTCCAGCACCGCATGGTGGAATGCAGCTCGGTCGGCAACGACGTGGTCGGCGGGCAGTACCAACAACACGTCGTCCTCGGCGGCACTCAACGCGGCCATTGCCACGGCCGGCGCGGTATTTTTGCCGACCGGCTCCAGAATAATCGCGGCTGGCCTGACGCCGATTTCGCGCAATTGCTCGGCCATCATGAAACGATGATCCTCGTTACATACGGCGATCGGCGCTTTTAATCCAGCTAAACCATCCAGCCGCAATACCGTTTCCTGAATCATCGTATAACCCGAGACCAACGGTAAGAATTGCTTGGGATATTGACCGCGCGAAAGTGGCCACAGTCGCGTTCCAGAACCGCCTGAGAGTATTACCGGTGTCATAGTTTGGTTTCCTTGCATCGAAATAAAAAACAATGGGGGTAGTCTAGCATCATGCTTGCATCGGGCGTCAACCTGAGGATGGGCATCGCAAGCGGACGCATTTTCGCGTGAAGCGGGTAATTCACCGCTAGAGAGCATCCTCGGTTCATTGACAACAAACCGCCAAAACTCGTTGCAATCTCGCCCGGCCTTCGACCAGATCGTCACCGATCACTTCGGTATACAATACGATCAACATTTCCGGATCGGCATCGCCAGTTAATCGTTTTAGCAATTGCCACCATTTTGCCCGATAATCGCTCGCGGTATTGAAGTTGCCGACACGATACCATCGATACACAAGCAAGTTTCGGGCCTCGCTTTTCAACAGCGACTCGACGACTTCGCCCGACGTTCCATCAGGCCAATCTACCTGTACCGCTCTTTCGGAAGCCATACGCCAGACTTTATGCTTTTGCGGCACCAGAAAATTTTGGGAGTTCACCAATTCTCCGCCCTGCGATTCGTCACCGAAATTCGCAAAATACATCGCCACTGTTCCAGATGGATCGTCAACCGCGTTTATTACCTCCGCCATGACGCCATTGAAAGTTGGCCGCCATCCCCAATCGGGCGGCGATTGAACAGCCCCCACTTCCTCGGAGCGTGACTATTTGGTCAGGTATGGCAGCCGCTACCGCCTGCCGAGCGGCCAAACTCCGAAAGACGATAGGCCAAGCAATAAGACCTATCACGACGACGGCTATCATCGGCAACAACCCCTGATACCTCGTCATCGGTTCCGGCATACTTTGCTCGGACGATGTATCGACGATTGTTTCTTGATCGGCCCAAAACGAACCGGCATAAAACAGCAATAGCATGACCAGCCCGAAAAACAACCAACCGTAAATAATATGATCGACACCCACAGCCAATTTCATGCCACTAAAATGACCAATCATCACGATCATGTAAGCACGCAAACCGTTCGCCAGAATCGGCGTTAAAAACGATGCGATAATGAATAGGGTTCGTTTTCGTAAGTTACGGAAATTCAAATACGCGTAGACAAGACCCAAGGTCAACGAAGCGATTAAGTAGCGTAAGCCACTACATCCCTCCACTACCGACCAGCTCCCGGAAGTCAGCATAAAAAACATGCCGTCACGGTAAACGCTCATGCCTGTGAGGCGTATCATCCACACCACAAATGACGCCGTATATTCCATCATCCACGGTATGAACGCTTCCCCGAAAGGCACCATCAAGTAAAGAAACAGGATGGGAAACAGCATTTTTTTAATAACCGATCCACCCAATAGCCCCCAATAACCGCCGATCAGAATCGTTACGACAGCCCATTGCTCCAAAACCAGCACGTGGACCAATTTCGCCACCAACCAAACGAACCCGCCTATAGCCGTCACTAGCAAACCCAGCCAGGCACTCTCGGGTTGCAGATTTCGGTAACAGTGGCGTCTGGACCAGATCAACCAAAGGCTGATCGGCGCCACCAAAAAACCGTGAGTAAATGTCTCGGATCGCGACCAAATCTCGACAATGGATGCCCAAGTCGAAAAAAAGCGCCGACACAGACCACGGTAACCAAAACGACACCCGCGACCGGATACCGCCACTGAATGGGCAAAGCCCCGAAAATCAACATTCGCTTCCTCAACTTTGGTTTTATGACAGCTCAGCAAGCCCCGCGACCGGGCTGGATACATTTTAGAATAGGTATGTGACATGCGATTGTCGATTCGATACCGCGTCGCGATAAAATTCACGGTGTCGAACTGTCGCTTGCTTCTCCCAGCGGATTCTCTGCTACGATGTATATCCGCCACTCCGCCAGATCCGTTCAACTGAGTATTATCGAACAATGTTAATCGTGATTTTGTTTTTTTATGCCTATGGTTAACCGCGTTGACCGTGCTTTGGTTCTGGAAAAAGCCATTGTTCATCGCCACTTGGCGAGAACCTTACTTCGCCGAAACGCCGGTATTGATTGAAAGCGACGACTGGGGGCCTGGCGGAGATTATCAGGCTGAAAGACTCAGAAATCTGCTGGGCTCTTTGGCCACGACGCGCGATTCTCGGGGGCGTTGTGCGGTGTTAACCGCCGACGTGGTGTTAGCCGTGCCCGACGTCGCCAAAATCCAAGACGATGCCGACAACCGATACTTCCGAAAACGCCTAGATACCGACTTTCCGGAAATTTTTGAAGCGATGCGATCGGGCATGACGCAAGGTACATTCGTTCCGCAACTACACGGCCTTGAACATCTTAACGGTGAAGCTTTCGCCAAACTGCTAGGCGATGGCGACTCGCGCCTAAACGACGCTCGAGCCCATGCCGACTGGTGGGATTGGGAATCGCTGGATTCACCGCTACAAGGCCACTATGTCGACGGCAGCCAGTTGCCGACGACACCGATAGCCGAAAATAAAGCGCGCGACATCGTAGAAACAGCCGGCCGTTTGTTTATCGAAATGTTCGGGCAACCGACGCTGACCACGGTTGCACCGTGTTATCTTTGGGGCGACGCCATCGAAGCGTGTTGGCGCGAGCAGCGAATTACGGCGATCCAAACCGCCGGTTATCGTTGCCTCGGGCGCGATGGAAACGGCAAATATTTTGCCGACCCTACCCTGATCCGCTGCGGCGAGCGCAACCAATACGACCAAGTCTATTTGGTTCGAAACGTCATGTTCGAACCCACCGACGGCAAACATACGCCCGACAGCGCCTACGCCGAAGCCTTAGCCGCACGTCGCCAGGCCTTGCCGCTGACCATTTCCACGCACAAATACAATTTCACCCGTAGCGATACACAGTGCCGAGACTCGATCGCCGGATTGCAGCAGCTGTTAAGTCGAATTTGCACGACGCTACCCCACGTCCGGTTTCTGGCTTCGCCGGAATTGGCGGAATGGCTAAACGGCAACCGAAATGAAATCACCAATCGGTTTAACGGGGAAACTTGGCAAGGTTTGAGTCAAGCAAGTCAATATCGTAAGGTTGGTGCGTTTCTGTACCGATTGTATTACCGACACCCGAAGCTGGCGTGGATCGCCTATCTAAGCGGTTTAATCTTCCCGGCTTGGTTCGTGTGCGCAACCAGCACCCGCGACAGTTGACACCGTTTAATTCGATGAAAATTAGCGCGGTCATTCCCGCTTATAATAACGCCGCATTTCTTCGGGACGCCATCGCCAGTGTACGCAACCAGAGCCATCAGGTCGACGAAATCATAGTGGTGGACGACGGCTCGGTTGACAATACCGAAACGGTTATCGCCGATCTAGGTGGCGATATTGTCTATCACCGTCAAGACAACCAAGGCCCCTCCGCCGCGCGCAACCAAGGCATTTCACTGGCCAACGGCGATTGGATCGCGTTTTTAGACGCGGACGATCAGTGGACACCCGATAAAATCGCCAAACAATTACAGGCGCTACAGACCCATCCAGCGCTACGCCTAATCGCCGGCGACATGGCGGAAATCGACACCGACAATCGATTACTCACTGCTTCGGTGCTGGACAAACACGGGCTTTCCGAAAAATTTTCGCAATTGGCCGGCGCTCCAGTGCCTAACGCGTTGGCGGCCTTGGTCGCGAAAAACTTTATTCCGACCGGTACCGTATTAGTCAGTAAAGCCGCGCTTTACGAAGCCGGCCTGTTTAACCCGACGATACGCTTCGGCGAAGACCTGGAGCTTTGGGCCAAAATCGCCGCAAAACATCCGATCAGTTGCCTGCCGGACACTTTAATGCTGCGCCGCCAGCATGGCAATAACGCCACTCAAGCCAGCGAACGCATGCTGGTTGATCTGACTCGGGTGATGGACTCGTTGGCGCGGCAAATTGGCCCGGAGCTGCGCGCTCAAGGCGTATCCCCGGATGATTTAGTCTCTCGGGCGTTTTGGACATTGGGGTATTGGTACTTCAACAACGGCGCTCGAACTGACGCTCGCTCCGCCTTCCGGAGTAGTTTAACGCGCAAAGCAAATGCTCCGGCCTTACTTTATCTGATCGCCAGCCAGCTAACGCCGGGTGCCATAGCAGCGGTACGTGCCGTTAAACAGCGGTTGATCGGCCGCTAATTCATTTAACCCATCGCCCCTATTCCAATGTCCGCACCAGTTCCTAAACGCATCGTCTTTGTCGAAAACGGTATCGGCTACGGTGGGGCCATCATTTGCCTCCGCCATTTGGTTAGAAACCTAGACACAACTGAATTCTCGGCGATGGTAGTTACGGGTAGAGACGGGCCGTCATATCGGGAAATAGCCGACGAAACCCTATGGCGACATATTCCGGACCGCCGGTTCGACATCGTCGGTTGGCGGCAAAGAATCTCCGATATCGAAGCGATCCAAAACCAGCCGGTATTGCGAGTGTTATGCAACCAACTACTCGCGAGAGCCGACGACATAGCCAATTTTTTGCCGTTCTTTCTGGCTTTGCTTTGGCAAGCCTGGCGTTTCAAGGCCGATTTGATACACGCCAATAACGAACCGCTCTGCAACCGCGCCGCGTTACTGGTGGCCAAAGTGTTAAACATTCCGGCGGTTTGCCACGTGCGCGGCGATCAGCAAGGCTCAAGATCGATGCGTTGGGCATATTCGCTGCCAGACCATTTTGTGTCGGTATCGCATTGGGTAGCCGCTAGTATGCGCGATAAACTTAAGATACCGGCCGAAAAAATCAGCGTGATATACGACGGCATTGCGCTGGATCAGCTGGATACGTATGCCGATGGTGCTGTCTTCCGCCGTCAATACGGCATTCAAAGCGACCAATTTGTCGTGGGCTTGATCGGCTTGCTGATCCCATGGAAAGGACAACACCTGTTTTTGGATGCGGCAAAACGCTTGCAAAGTCGAATCCCAAATTTGAAAATGCTCATCGTCGGCGGCACGCCGGACGACTGTAAAGGTTACGAGGCTGATCTGGTGCGCAGAGTCGCGGACGAAGGCTTGAACGCGACAGTGTCGTTTACCGGCCATATCAATAAAATGGAAACGGTTTATAACGGTTTGGATGTCATCGTCTCGGCGTCCACTAGTCCAGAACCCCTAGGCACCGTGGTTATAGAAGCTTTGGCGATGGGGCGACCATTGATCGGTCCGGCGCATGGCGGCGCCGCTGAAATGATAGAGCACGAAAAAACCGGCTTGTTGTTTAGGCCCGGCGATGCCGAGAGTTTGGCCGAGCAGATTTATCGAGTTTACTCAGACCGCCAACTGGGCATCCGTTTAGGCGAGCAAGCTCGTACATCCGCATTGCAGCGATTTTCGATACGCAGCCATGTTGCTCAGGTCGAAACGGTTTATCGTCGCTTGTTGGCACCCAGGAAGCAACGCTGAGCTCCAAGAAAATCAGGTTGGCGATTTGTATTCCTCTAAACAATCAATTTCAAAAAATGCTCCAAAAACTGTCTAATGGGGTATTACAACAATGTGAGGTCAATCGATCATGCTGTTAAGAAGCTTATTGTTGATAATTGCGCTATTCGGAATCTGCCCGCAAGCGCAAAGCGCTTGGCCAACGACAGATTACGACTTCGCCAGATTACCCAGGTTTTGCTGGGTGAGACTAAAAGGAAAAGACACCGCAGAGTACCAACTCTGGGCGAAGCGTATAGGCCCGGACATAATGCACATACATCACTATTGTGAAGGCTTGTTTTCGGCAATGTTGGCACGCGTAGAGCGCGACCCCATGGAGAAGAGGCAACTTTATAAGAACTCTATCGGTGGCTTTATGTACGTCGAAGAGCACTCATCTAAAAACTTTGCTTGGCGCCCGAGGATTCATTACGAGAAAGGACAAGTTTACGAAGAGAGTGGTCAGATCAAAGAAGCGATCCAAGAGTACCAAAGTGCAATCAAGCTGAACCCGAAACTTGCCCTAGCCTATGCGGCCCTCAGTGACTTGGCGGCAAGATCGGGACGGACTGACGAGGCGGTCGAAATATTACGGAATGGGTTAGAACAAAAACCGGATTCCAAAATGCTGTTGCGGCGTATGAGCAAGTTGAAAAAAATAATAAATAGGGTTGCGTGGTTTTTGCGCCAAATTAATTATCACTGGTCGGCACCAAGGCGGCGCCGACCATTGTTAAGTCAAGACTAGATCTTTGAGACGCGGTCGCGCAAATACTCGGAAAATTCGCGATTGATTTCCTTATGCAGCAAACCGTATTCGACATTCGCCAATAGAAAACCGAACTTAGACCCGCAGTCGTAACGGTTTCCTTCGAACTCGTAAGACAATACTTGCTCGTCCTTCATTAGCGATGCAATGGCGTCGGTCAATTGGATTTCGCCACCGGCTCCGCGACCGGTATTTTCAATTTTGTCGAAGATGGCTGGCGTCAAAATATACCGCCCGACGACCGCGATATTCGACGGCGCCACTTCAGGTTTCGGTTTCTCGACGATGGAACTCAAACGACCAACGCGCGGCGCGGTCTCCCTATGCTCGACGATGCCGTATTTATGAGTTTCCTTCGGATCGACCCGCTCGACACCGAGTACGCTGCTCTGCTCGTGCTCGAACAACTCGACCATCTGTTTCATACAACCCCGCTCACCGTCTTCGATCAGATCGTCCGGCAAGATCACCGCGAACGGTTCGTTGCCGACCACCGGTTTGGCGCAATGCACCGCGTGTCCAAGACCTAAAGCCTCGGCTTGACGAACGAAAACGCAAGATACATGCGACGGCAGCAATCCGCGCAACATGTTCAGCAATTCGGTTTTACCGCTCTTTTCCAATTCTTTTTCCAATTCGTAGGATTTATCGAAATGGTTGGCGATGGATTCCTTATTGCGACCGATCACAAACACCATCGTATCGATACCGGCTGCAATCGCTTCTTCGACGCCGTATTGAATCAACGGTTTATCGACGATAGGCAGCATTTCCTTGGCAACCGCCTTAGTCGCGGGCAACGAACGAGTTCCCAATCCGGCGACCGGAAAGACGGCTTTGCTGATTTTTTGGCTCATATAGACTCTGATGAATTAAAGAATTGTTTTTGACGTTTCTATATTGTTTGCCTAACCTTATGGCAAACTTAAACATTTAGTGTTCTTTTAAGCGATAATACCCGAGTATTTTTACCCTTTCCGCGAGATATGGCAATGATAAAACCGTTGAGTACCCTATTGATGGCTTTCGTGGCGACAAATTCGGCCTACGGGCAGGATTTGCTCGAAACCTATCGCTTGGCGCTACAAAACGACCCGGAATTCAGAAGTTCGGATATCAACAAGCTAACGACAGCGGAACTAAAGTCTCAAAGTATCGCCCAAATGCTGCCGAATGTCTCGTTCACCGCCGGCAGCAATCGCACGCGCCTGGAAATCGAAAGCTTTTTACCGAATACGCCGCTACAGCATTATCTGGACAGCAGACTGACTTTCAATTTACGCCAACCCGTGTTCCACTGGGAGCACTGGATACAACTCGACCAAGCCGATAACCGTATCGCCCAGGCGGAGGCACAATTTCAGGCCAAACAGCAAGCTCTGATGCGCCGCACGGCGGAAGCCTATTTCAACATACTAGCCGCCCAAGACAATCTCGAATATAGCACTGCCGAGAAAAAAGCCATTGAAAAACAACTGGAGCAAGCCAAACAGCGTTTCGAGGTTGGCATCATCGCCATCACCGACGTTTATGAAGCTCAAGCCGGTTACGACAGGGCGTCGGCCAGCGAGATCGAGGCGCAAAATCAGCTGGACAACACCAAGGAAGCATTACGCGAAATCATCGGCGAAAACGCCGCCGATTTGACAACGCTCGCCCCGCAATTACCGCTCAGCCCCCCGACACCGGAAGACATGGCTAGTTGGGCCAATGCCGCCGAGAACAGCAACTTTTCTATCGTCGCCCAGATAAACCAAGCCGAATACATTCGGAAAAACGTCGATCTGCAGCAATCCAAACATTTACCGACAATAGACATTGTCGCTCAGTACTCCGAACAGGATAGCAGCGGCAGTCTATACGGCACCTTGGGTAACACCGAAAGCTTCGGCCTGCAACTCAACCTCCCCCTATTCGAAGGCGGCGGCACGGTTTCTCGCACCCGCCAAGCCGCGCACGAATACGAATCCGCGAAAGAGGATCTGGTCAAAGTCAAACGCAGCGTCAACCGCAACGTCAAGGATGCTTTTCGCGGCGTGGTCTCCAGCATCAGCCGGGTCAAAGCACTGGAAGCCACCAGTAAATCCGCGGAAGTCGCCGTGGAAGCCGCCGAAGCCGGTTTCGAAGTCGGCACCCGGACAATGGTCGACGTACTGACCGAGCAACGCAATCTTTACAAGGCCAAAAGCGACTTCGCCCGCAGCCGTTACGATTACTTGATCAACGGCATTCGCCTGAAGGAAGCCGCCGGCAGCTTAGCCGAACAGGACCTCGAGCAGATCAATCAATACCTAGGCGGCCAAATCGGCAAAAATTAGCCGATCACGGAGTCGATCGCCCGACATGAAAACGCAGTCGTTTGAGCCAACCAACCTCACGCACAGGCGCCCCCCATTGATCGCCGCTAATCCAGGCAATAGCTTGCGGGCCCTAAGCGAACAAAGCCAGCGCTTTTTGTAAGGTTGACCACACTCCCCAACTCAATGGAATCAACACATACAGCCAAAATACGATTGCGATCAATAGGCGGGATATACCGCGTTGTTTGCTCTCTATCATGACGCCTGCTCCAAGGTTGCTCAATGATCGTCGGCCGGATACACCCCATCCAGCTCGTCGAATTCGTCGTGTTTCATATGATGTTTTTCATGGACCGGGCGTATAGCCAGATTGGCGATAAAACCCAACACCAAGATTCCCGCCATGATGTACATCGTCACGTTATAAGCATCGCCTTTGGCCACTCCTTGGCCGATTTGATACTCGCGCAGATAATTTACCAACACCGGCCCTAATACACCGGCGGTGGACCAAGCGGTCAACAACCGGCCATGTATGCCGCCGACGTACATTGTGCCGAAAATATCTGCCAGATACGCGGGGATGGTCGCGAACCCGCCGCCATACATGCTCATGATCAGGGCATAGAGCACCACGAACAGCGGCAGATTACCGGCGCCGCCCGACGTCGGTACCGTCCCGTACAGCAAGGCGCCGATCGCAAAGAACACGAAATAGGTCTGCTTGCGCCCGAGGTAATCGGATGCCGACGACCAAAAAAACCGTCCGACCATGTTAAACAAGCTGAGCAAACCAACGAAGCCGGCCGCCGCCGCCGCATCCACCCGGCCCTTGAACATCTCTTGTATCATCACCGACGCTTGCCCAAGCACGCCGATGCCGGCGGTCACGTTCAGACACAGCACCAGCCACAACAAATAGAACTGCGGTGTTTTCAGCGCTTGGTCGATATGCACGTGTTTGTCGGTGATCATTTTGTGGCGCACCGCCGGCGGCGTCCAACCCGGCGGCCGCCAATCCGGCGGCGGAATTCGGATCGCCAACGCGCCGATAGTCATCGACAGAAAATACACACTCCCCATGGTCATGAACGTCTCGGCCACGCCCACCGAAGTCGCCGACTTGAAATGCGTCATCAACCAAACCGCCAACGGCGCGCCTATCATGGCCCCACCACCGAAACCCATGATTGCCATGCCGGTCGCCATGCCACGCCGATCCGGAAACCATTTGATCAGGGTCGACACCGGTGAAACGTAACCCAAGCCCAGACCGATCCCCCCCAGCACACCGTAGCCAAGATACAGCAAGCCAATTTCGTGCAATTGGACACCCAAGGCCGCAACCCAGAAACCGCCACCGAAACAGCACGCGGCGACGAACATGGTTAAACGCGGCCCGACTTTCTCCAACCATTTGCCACCCACCGCCGCAGACAACCCTAAGAACACAATCGCCAAGCTGAAAATCCAACCTAGCGTCGTCAGCTTCCAGTCCTCCGGTGTCGCGGCGCCGATACCGACCGCACGGCTCAAAGGCTCGTTAAACACGCTGAAGGCGTAGGCCTGGCCAATACACAAATGTACCGAAAGCGCGGCGGGGGGCACCAGCCAACGGTTGAATCCCGGTTGGGCAACGATGGTTTGTTTCGCAAAAAAACTCATGAACACTCCGATAAATCCGACGGCCTACCTCATTGGCCGCAACACCTGAGTTGCCCGCCAAAAAGCTCGAGGCGATGATACAAAAGGTAATTCGCTCGCGCCGCCACCGTCAAAGGGTTTATTCTATCAGCGTTAAATCGTCGGTTGGCGCAATCGGCCGGTCTTTGCTAACTAACCCATGACCCGTTGAATAATCAACTGGAATTGTTCAACCGATCAACGAATATTTTGAGTTTCCGCCACGCGCAGAAATGCGTGGATCATAAATTTTTTCAGGTCGGGCTAGAAAACGCCGGGCCACCGGACGAGTTCATTGCGATGATAGGCTTTATTTTTTGCTGCGTTGGCCTGGCCTTCTTGGTGCAGAACGGCAATCCTTACTTGGCTTTATTGGAAACGCCGGTCGCGCTGGCGATCGGTCTGACCTTGATGGGTGTCTCGCTACTGGCCGGCTACTTGAAAAAATTGCCGACCATTGTGTGGCACGACGGCTTCGCGAGTGCCGGCTTATTGGTTTGGTACGCCTATTGGAAGCCGCAATTCAATGACGACGCGCCGATGTTTTTCTTCTTTCCAGTGTATTTCGCGACCCTGACCACCCTCGTAACGCTATCGTTGATTAACCGTGCCGAACGCTTTGATTTGGACTCGATCGAGCATTTGCGATATTTGGAAAAAATCACCCGCTTCAATTTCGGATCGGTGATCGGCTTTGTCATCGTCGGTTTGTTGGTTACCCGCCATTACGCGCTGTACCCGATGTCCATGACGTTTTACATCGTCCGTCACACGATGGTCGTCTGCCTGGAAAGCGTGGAACGCGCCTAGCCGCCGACGACCGAAGTTTTCGACGGCCGGAAGCCTGAATCGGGTTAACGAATCGTCAGCAAGGCTCTAAGGACATCCACCCGGCTAATCATGCCGACCAACGAGTCGTTCTCGAACACCGGAAAACTGCGCATCGGCGAATCCTGAAATTTGGTGGCGATGTCCACCAAGCTGTCGCTGGCCTTAACAGTGACCGGGCTTAGATTCATGAATTCCTCGACGCGGCCTTCCATGCTCTGGTTATAGGCCGAACCTACCGCGACGCGCATCCCGTCGCGTTCGGAAAATATTCCCAACAATTTGCCGTGTTCATTGACGACCGGCATGCTGGTAATCTTATGGTCCAGCAATTTTTTGATGGCTATGGAGGTTTCGGTGTGTGCGGAAACGGTGATAACGTTAGCCGACATGTAATCGGCAGCGGCAATTTTGGCTAACATGGCGCACCTCGCTGTAAGAATTATTATGAGCCGCGGGCCTGAAGCCAGCGACAGTCTTAGTATAGTGCGCCCTGCTCCAGAGCGGTAAAATCAGTTATTCCAGAAACTAAACTCGGCCGGGTCCGCTGGCAATCCCCGAACCGGTCTCGCAGCAAGCCAGCCCAAAGACTCCGGCTAAACTGGCTCCTTATTCCGGCTCAACGCACGGTCAGCGCATAAATCGATTCCTGGATTCGGCTGACGCCTCGCTCGCGAAATCGAGGTTCATCGTCCAATATGTCCGCCACCGCCTTTTCAGTCACATCGCACCAACTCCCGTATAGCGTAGCGACTTCCCCAGCCGGCACCGCGAAAGGCGGCCCGGCCATTTCAGCCTGATCGTAGTCGAAGGTC
Source organism: Methylomonas stagni (assembly GCF_050154735.1). NCBI lineage: Bacteria > Pseudomonadati > Pseudomonadota > Gammaproteobacteria > Methylococcales > Methylococcaceae > Methylomonas > Methylomonas stagni. The sequence goes on from NZ_CP189557.1 coordinate 1,623,281, forward strand.
ACCAGCAGCGTCCTGCAGCCCGCCGGCAGGAGTTCGCGCATTTTTGCGGCATACGCTGATCGCATCGCTGGCGGCAGGGCGACTAAGGCGGCTCTGTCGTAAACGCCGGCTACATTGGCGAGTTCGGCGGCGGTCAGCGCGAAAAAATCGCCGCAATAGATGGTCAATCCGTCGGCCGCGAACACGGCTAGCTCGCCCTGCCGGCTAACTGAAACCGATAAATCGTTTTCGGCAAAAAACGCCTCCACCGCGACTCGGCTCAATTCCACCGCCACGACCCGGTAGCCTCGTCGGCGCAGCCATAACAAATCCAAACTCTTTCCGCACAATGGAACAAACACCGTACTGGCTTCGGGCACTTGCAAATCGTCCCAATAGGCCGCCAAGCCAGGGTGGTAATCGGGATTGTGAAAACCGATTTGATTTTGCGCCCAACGTTCCAACCAAAATTCCGCCTGCATGAAAGCTCCTGTATATCGACCGAACCAGCAACGACGGCTAGGATCGGTTTAAGCGTTTGAACAACCAAAATCCGGCGAACATCGCCGAGACGAAAGCATAGTTTCCGGCGTCCCCACCGGTCAATCCGACCAGGGCCGGTCCTGGACAAAACCCGGACAATCCCCAACCGATACCGAAAATGGCTGAGCCGATCAATAATTTGCGATCTATTTGATTCGACTCCCGAGTCCCGACCGATAGTTCCAACTCGTGATCGGCAACGCTGTTATCGCGATGCATCCAGTAGCGCGCGCCCCCCAAGGTCGCCAAAGCGCCGATCATGACCAACGCCAAGCTCGGATCCCAAGCGCCCGCGACGTCCAGAAACGCCAACACTTTGGCCGGATTGGTCATTTGCGCGACGATCAAGCCAAAACCGAACAACAAACCGTATCCAAATAAGTACACCCTATCTTTCATAACGATTGTCCTGCCGCGAGGATATGTCTAACCACGTAAACGGTCGCGCCCGCGCAAAGCATGAAAGTGGCGGTCGCCGCCAGCGAACGCGGTGCCAAGCGGGCGATACCGCATACCCCGTGGCCGCTGGTGCAGCCGCTGCCCAGACGGGTACCGTAACCGACCAACAAGCCGGCCACCGCCAGCCACGCCGGAGAATGATCGAGCGTCATCGCAATCTCGCCGCCGCCCAAGCGATACAGCGGCGCGCTGATCAACAAACCGCCCAGAAACCAAGCGCGCCAGCCGGCATCGCGTTGCCATAATCCAGCGGCAATTCCGGAAATTCCGGCGGTATGTTTGTGGGTGTATAGCAGCAACGCCGCCGACAGCCCGATCAGCGCGCCGCCGGCTAGTGAAGATAAAATCGTCGAAAGGTTCATGTATTAAATCCGGAAAAAACCCGTGTATTAAATCAGAAACACGTGGGCCCCGCGACTTCGCGCAACCCCTCCTTTGTTCGCCGAGGTTGGCGACAAGGTATCGTTGCCCGTCAAACCGCGTCGTGCGCCAGGTAGTTAACCGAAATTGCACTCAACTTTAACCCAATCAGCCCGGAAATCGCCCGGCTGGCCGGCCCTCCAGCAATTCGCTGATGAAGTAGCGTAGATAGGCCGGCAGATAGAGCTGCTTCAGATAAGCGAGTTTAGTGACCGAACGCGGAATCAAGTGAGCCAGATTCAGCGCCACCAGATCGCTGTCTTCCTCGGGCTGATAGGAAATATCGGCGATGATGCCGACACCCAAACCGAGCCGAACATAGGTTTTAATCACATCGGAGTCGGCGGCCGCCAACGTAATGTCCAGCGGCTTGCCGGCGGTTTTGAACGCTTTTTCGATATTGGAACGGCCGGTAAAACCGTGGGTATAGGTCAATATCGGAAACGCCGCCAGACGTCCCAAGCTGATATCCCCCTGCGCCAGCGGATGATGCCGCGGCACCACCGCAATATGCTGCCAGTCGTAACAAGGCTGCACCACCAGTTTTTCGTCTTCCACCAGTTTTTCGGTGCAAATGACGATGTCCGCCTTGTGCTGGAACAACTGCTCAATCAGTTGCTCGGGCGCCGATTGCACCATGTAAATCGTGATGCCGGGATATTTGCCGCGAAAACGCTGCACCGGCCCCGGCAGCAGATATTTAGCCTGGGTGTGGGTGGTGGCGATATGTAACGCGCCGTTGCGATTATCGCGAAAGTCGTCGGCCATCACCTGAATGTTTTTCTTGGCCTGGGTGATGCGTTCCACCTGCTCCATGATACGTTCGCCGAACGGTGTCAGCCGCAACAGCTTTTTGCCCTGGCGTTCGTAGATCGGCGAGCCCAATTCCTCTTCCAGCAATTGCAATTGCCGGCTGGCGGCCGACTGCACCACGTGCAGCTTTTCGGCGGCCTTCGATTGGTTGAAATTGGTTTCCCGCAACGCGCGCAGCAATTCCAGTTGATTCAAATTCATAGAGTTCCCTACCTTGCCGAATCGCCACGAAGCGGCTGAGTTCGGCTACCGTGTTAATTGAACCAATGTGCCTGCCGTATTTGCAGATCGACCCGATCGCCCTTGTTCAACTGAAGTTGCGTGAACAGTTCGTTAGGCATCTCGGCAAACAACCTGGCCCCGGAACCGTTGTCTTGCGGATTCAGCAATTCCACTCGTATCGTCGAGCCCAGGTGCTGCCAATCCTTCAACGTGATTTGCGACGGCGACGCGGCCCCGGCCTTGGCGACGTCGATATGCTGCGGGCGAATATGGGCGATCAAGCCGTCCGGCTCGTCCAAACTGATCCCCGCCCGCGCCAACCAGTGTTGATCTTGCTCCGTCAAATGGATTACGTTGGTCTGGCCGATGAAGCGCGACACGAAGGCATTGGCCGGGTGGTCGTAAATCTGGGCCGGCGCGCCGCTCTGCTCGATCCGGCCCTGGTTCAACACCACCACCCGACTGGCGACTTCCATCGCTTCTTCCTGATCGTGAGTCACGAAAATACTGGTAACGTGCAGTTCCTGGTGCAGATTGCGCAGCCATTGCCGCAAATCCTTACGGACGCTGGCATCCAGCGCACCGAAGGGTTCGTCCAGCAACAGCACGTTGGGCTCGACCGCCAAGGCTCTGGCTAACGCGATCCGTTGGCGCTGGCCGCCGGATAACTGATCCGGAAAGCGCTCGCCCAGCCAATCCAGTTGTACCAGCTCCAGCAGCGCGTGGACCTTCTTGGCGATGTCGGTTTCGCTGGGACGTTGCTTGCGCGGCTTGACCCGCAAACCGAACGCCACGTTGTCGAACACCGTCATGTGCCGGAACAAGGCATAGTGTTGAAACACGAAGCCGATGCCGCGTCGGCTAACATGTTGGTCGGTTTTGTCCTCGCCGCTCAACAAGACTCGACCGCTGTCGGGCGACTCCAGGCCGGCAATAATCCGCAGCAAAGTGGTCTTGCCGCAGCCGGAAGGCCCTAACAGCGCAACCAACTCGCCTTCCGGAATCTCCAGGTCGATGTTGTGCAGCGCGTGAAATGCGCCGAAGGTTTTACTAATGTCGGCTAATAGAATGCTCATGTTGGAACTCCAATCAATAAGGTGCTCGGGAACTGGCTTAAGCTTGGCCGAGAGTGCTTTAGGCTCGGGCTTGCTTCCATTCCAGGAAACTCTTCAATACCAGCGTGATAATCGCCAGGCCGGCCAGGATTGACGCGCTGGCAAAGGCGCCGACCGCGTCGTAATCGTTGTAGCTGACCTCGACGTGCAACGGCAGCGTGTTGGTCACGCCGCGAATATGGCCGGACACCACCGATACCGCGCCGAATTCGCCCATCGCCCTGGCGTTGCACAGCAATACGCCGTATAACAAGGCCCATTTGATATTGGGCAGGGTCACTTTGAAGAACGTTTGCCAACCGGTCGCGCCCAACGACAACGCGGCCTCCTCTTCCTCGCTGCCCATTTCCTGCATCAGCGGAATCAATTCGCGAGCCACAAACGGAAAGGTAATAAATATCGTCGCCAGCGCGATGCCGGGTACCGCGAAAATGATTTTGATCTGTTGTGCCGACAACCAATCGCCTAACCAACCTTGCGCGCCGAATAGCAATACGAAGATCAGACCGGAAATCACCGGCGATACCGAAAACGGCAGATCGATCAGCGTGGTCAGCAAGCTTTTGCCGGGAAACTCGAAACGGGTGATGGTCCAGGCGGCGGCGACGCCGAATATTGTGTTCAGCGGCACCGTGATTGCCGCGACCAGCAAGGTCAATTTCAACGCCGCGACCGCATCCGGTTGACCCAAGGCTTGCCAATACGCGTCCCAGCCTTTCGCGAACGCCTGCAGCAGCACCAGAATCAACGGGGCGCACAGAAACAACGCGATGAATCCGACCGCAACCGCGACCAAGCTCCAACGCAGCCAACTTGGATCTTGCAAGGCTTTCCGCTCGGCTTGGCCGGCACCGTCGCCGACGACATGTACAGTGGCATGCATGGTTAACTCCTAAATCTGCCCGGAGCGCCGCCGCACCCAGAGCTGCAATAAATTCACTAAAAGCAATAATAAGAACGACACCACCAGCATCGTCAGCGCGATCGCGGTCGCCGCGCCGTATTGAAATTGTTCGAGTTTGGTGACGATCAGCAGCGGCACGATTTCCGAGACGTAAGGCAGATTGCCGGCAATGAAAATCACCGAGCCGTACTCGCCGATGCCGCGCGCGAACGCCAGCGACACGCCGGTTAGCAGCGCCGGAAACATGTTCGGAAATATCACCTTGCCGAACACCTGCAGGCGCGAAGCCCCCAAGCTAGCCGCCGCTTCTTCCATATTGGTATCGAATTCCTGCAACACCGGCTCGACGGTACGAACCACGAACGGAATGCCGATAAAGATCAACGCCACCACGATACCCAGCGGCTTGTAAGCGACCTGCAGCCCCAGATTGGCGTTCAACCACTTGCCCAACCAGCCGCTGGGTTGATAAATCGTCGCCAGCACCACCCCGGCCACTGCGGTCGGCAACGCAAACGGCAGATCGATCAACGCATCCAGCAAGCGCTTACCCGGAAACGGATAGCGCACCAACACCCATGCGATCACGCCGCCAAAACCGCCGGCCACCAAGGCCGCCAGCAGCGCGGTGCCGAAGCTGACTTGAAACGAAGCCAACACGCGTTTATGCGTGATGATGTCCAGGTATTCCTGCCATCCCAATTGCAAACTCTTGAATACCAAGGTACTCAGCGGAATCAAAACCACCAGCGCCAAATAAAACAGCGTGTAGGCCAGCGCCGGCCTAAAGCCCGGTATGATCTTGCTTTGCGTCATCGCGCCTCTCCGCTCCGTTATTGCGTAAAACGATATAGTCGGAGCCAATGGTAAAGAATTGCGAATAACAGATGAAATGATATAAATAGAAAACTAAATCTGTATTTTAGATACTCACTCATCGCGAGACCTGGTTGGATAGCCGAATTTCTCGAACTCCAAGTCGAGTTCGAATTGCAAAACGGCTTGTACCCTCTGAGTGTCGTTGTTGCCAGCGATCAAGTACCCGTCAAGCGATGAGCATCAAAAGCCATTCGGTATTGCGGACTGCCATCCCCGATGCAAACCAATCTAGTCGGTTCCGGTAAAATTCCACTTGCGCGTCGGCTGTGGTCGAATCAGAATCCCGGCTAGGCAAACCGTCCCCGGCACCCTCCGAACGGGGCTTTTCAGGAGCACCAATGGCAAACTATCCCGACTTGACGAAATTCCTGGCCGCGGCAAGCGGTGGACCAGGGGTCTTCGACGACCAAGTGATTCCGTACTTGATAAAGGTCTGGCTGGACGATTACGGGCGAATCGGCATCGCATTCGACGTCGTCGAAACCGAAGTCGGCGGCTTTAACTATTTGTTCGATATCGCCGCCGAGCGACTGTTAGCAGCCTTCGGCATCAGCCGGGGCCGCCACGGCGAGCCCAGGGATCGCTCGCGGATGGCCGGCCACCCGCTCAGCGCCGGTCCGCTCTATCATCGCGGCCACGCAATCCCGCACACCTTGGGCGGTCCCACCGACATCAATCTGGTCCCGCAGTTAGGGGCAATCAACGTCGGCCCGTTTCGCGAATTGGAGAAACGCGCGGTCGCCACACCCGGCTCGCTGTACTTTACTTACTGGATTTATCGAACGCCGCGCGACCAAAAGCCGATCGCGGTCGACCAAGGCCTGCTGATACCGGGTAGACCGCCGGAGATACATCACTACCGCAACTAAGCCTGCGCTGTTGCCGGTTAACGTTTTTTATCCACCCCGAAAAGGAGCATGCCATGACTCGATCCATACTGGTATCAATGATTGCCGCCGCGTTTTACGGCGCGGCGGCTCACGCGACCGTCGTCAGCAATTTCGAAACCGATAGCGAAGGCTGGGAAGTCGTCAGCTTTACCGACTTCAGTCGAAACGACTACACCGAGAAAGGCCGTTACGCCGTCAACCACATCCTGGGAGGCGGCCATCCCGGCAATTACATTGCCGCGACCGATCCCGACAACGGCGATTTTACGTTTTCGGCGCCGGCGGCGTTTCTGGGCAACCAGACCGCCGCTCAAGCACTTTCCTACGATTTAACCTACCGGGACGGCGCGGTCAACTGGCAAACCACCGACCTGATGCTGGTCGGCGGAGGCCAACGCCTGCTATGGCGCCGCGATCCCGCGATTGTCCCGAACAGCGGCTGGACGCGGGTTAGCGTCAATTTCGCACCGTCCTCCGAATGGCGAGTAGCGACTACCGACGGCGCATTCGCCACGATCGGCGACTTCAGCACCGTGTTGTCCAATTTGAGTGGCTTGTACATCCACGCCGAATACACCGACGGGATCGTCGAAACCGCCGGCCTCGATAACGTGCGCCTGGGCGCCGTTCCGTTGCCGGGAGCGGCGGCCTTATTCGGCTTCGGCCTGTTGGGGCTAAACATCCTCTCAGCCCGTCGCCGCGCGGCCGCTTGAGACAACAGGGCAGACGCCATTTCCGGCCGCAACTTGCAACATCAAGCGCGGCCGGTTTAGGCTCCCAATTCGGATAACCACTGTCGGAATCGACGTTCGCCGCATCGTTAGCCGAACCACCGCCTTTACGCCATTTTTACGCCCCTGCCGCTAGAATCCTCGCATCCACGCCGCGCCGCCCGCGCCGGCGCCCCACACACTTGCGAGAGGCCGCGAAAACAGCATGTCACAATGTCGGATTCAACTCCCCCAATCCGATTGGCGCTTGGCGGAACTGGACTAGCGACGTCCCTGCCGTTGGCCTTGCTGTTTTGGCCAGTTCCTGGTCATGCCGAGTCGGTGACGGCGCCGATACCGATCAATTTGACCGGACATTGGGCCGGCTACGCCAGCTTGGTATTGATGCTCGCCGCCTACATCGCCGCGATGTTCGAAGAAACCACCCAATTGCGCAAATCCAAGCCGATGTTGCTGGCCGCGACACTCATTTGGTTTCTGATCGTGCTGGCCTACCGGCAACTCGGCCAAGCACCGGTCGCGGTTGCCGCCTTCAAGAGCAATTTGCAAAGCTACATCGAACTGCTGCTGTTCATCATGGTATCGATGACCTACCTGAATGCGATGGAGGATATGGGGCTATTCAAGGCCCTGAAAATTTGGCTGGTTGACAAGCAACTGAGCTACCGGCAGTTGTTCTGGATCACCGGCGGGCTGGTGTTCTTGGTGTCTTGCGTCGTCAACGGTCTGACCGCCGGATTGCTGATGGGCGCGGTGGTCGTCGCGGTCGGCAAGGACAACCCGCGCTTCGTCAGCCTAGCCTGTCTGAATGTGGTGATCGCAACCAATGCCGGCGGCTCTTTCAGTCCGTTGGGCGGAATTTCGACGCTATTCGTCTGGCAGCACGGCATGCTGGGTTTCACCGAATTCTTCAAACTGTTCCTGCCTTGTCTGGTCAACTTCTTAGTGCCGGCGCTGGCGATGCACTTCGCGGTACCCACCGCCAAGCCGGCCGTGGCATCCGAGTTATTGATGATGCCGCGCGGCGCCAAACGGATTCTGTTTTTGTTCAGCGTGACGATCGCATTGGCGGTGGGTTTCGATATGAGTCTGAAATTGCCGGCCGCGGCGGGCATGATGGCCGGACTGTCTCTGCTGCAATTCTTTTACTTCTACCTGCAAAAGTCGGACAACCCCGCCAAACCGATCCCATCGGATTTCTCGCTGTTCTTCGGCGGCGGCGATCTGCAACAATCCGCATTCGAAGCCCGCCGTCTGGATATATTCGACAAAGTCGGCCGCCTGGAATGGGATACCCTGTTGTTTTTTTACGGTGCGATGATGGGCATCGGCGGCTTGGGATTTATCGGCTACTTGGATGCCGTGTCGCAGGTACTGTATGGGCAATTCAGCCCGACGCTGGCCAATGTCATGATCGGACTTTGCTCGGCCTTCGTCGATAACGGCACCTTGATGTTCGCGGTACTGACGATGCATCCGGATATCCCGCAAGGCCAATGGTTGCTGCTGACCTTGACGCTGGGCGTCGGCGGCAGTTTGTTGGCGATAGGCTCGGCGCCGGGCATCGGCTTGTTGGGCCAAGCCAAAGGCCAATACACCTTCGCCAGTCACATGAAATGGTGTCCGGTGATTTTACTGGCTTACTTCGCCAGCATCGGCGTACATTTCTGGATCAACGCCGCTACCTTTTAGGGCCGAACTCCGTAGGCTTAAACCCAACCCGGCAGGTACCGCAAGCTATCGATGAATCGCAACCCGCTCGCCGCCCCACATCAATCCCGCCAACGCCTGACCGGCTACGCTTGGGGCGTCGCCGCGCCCTTGCTGTGTACCGCGTTGGCCTGGCCGCTACGTCATCTGCTCGGCGAGGCCAGCATTCTGATGACCTATCTGCTGGGCGTGTTTCTGGTCGCCAGTCGCTATGGCCGCAACGCCTCTTTGCTCGCATCGCTGATCAGCGCGCCAATGTTTGCATTTTATTTCGCACGGCCGATTTTTTCGTTCGCGATTTCCGATCTGGAAAATGCGGTCGGCTTGGCGGTCATGGTCGTGGTCGCCAACCTCACCAGTAAATTGCAGAATCAAGCCCGAAAGCAGACCGAACTGGCCCGGCAACGGGAAGCCCGCAGCGACGCCTTGTATCGACTCAGCCGGGATTTGGCCGGCGTCGAGAACGGCGAACGGGTGACCGAACTCGCCGAGCGCCATATCCTCCAAGTCTTCGGCACGGTTTGCAGGCTGGTGGCGGCCGCCGATCTGGACCAACTCCCACCTCGCCTCGCGGACGAACTCGACCCGGCGGCCGCGACGCTGGCCTTTCGGGACAATCGGACGGTCACCACCGCCGCGGCCCGCTATTTTCCGTTATGCGGCTCGGAATCGCGGCAAGGCGTCCTAATACTGAAGCGGGCCGATTCGGATAGTCGCGAAGCGGACACCTTTCTTGAGACGTTTTGCAATCTGATCGCGCTGAATCTGGAACGCCTGCAATTCGCCGGCCAAGCGCGGGAAGCCCGCTTGCAAGCCGAAGCCGAAGGCCTGCGCAATGCCTTGCTCAGTTCGATCTCTCACGACTTGCGTACCCCGCTGACGCGTATTGTCGGCGCGGTCGGCGCGCTGATCGACCATCGCGACCGTCTGAGCGTCGCCGACCGCGACGACTGCCAGAAAACGATACTCGACGAAGCCCGGCGCATGTCGGATTTGACCGGCAAGTTGTTGGACATGGCCCGGCTGAATTGCGGCGAATGGGTCCTGCACCGGGAATGGAATGCGATCGAGGAACTGGTCGGCAGTGCGCTGCATCGGCTCGACAGCGGTTTGCAAGGGCGTCCGGTACGCACCCGGATTCCCGACGACTTGCCGCTGATGCGAATCGACGCCGTACTGATGGAGCAAGTGTTAGTCAACCTGATCGAAAATGCGATCAAACACACGCCGCCCGGTACGCCGGTCGATTTATCCGCCGAACGCGCCGAAGGCGGCATCCGCTTGTGTGTCGCGGACTATGGCCCCGGCATTCCCGGCGGCCTGGAGAACAAGATTTTCGAGAAATTTTTCCGGGGCGCCCACGAAACCCAGCACACTGGAGTCGGTCTTGGACTGGCCCTGTGCCGCACCATCGTCGAGGCCCACGGCGGGCGGATTCGGGCCGAAAATCAGCCAGGTAAGGGCGCGGTGTTCGTCATCGATTTGCCGCAACCCGAACAAGCACTCCCGACCGCGCTCGAGGAACTAGTATGAACGAGTCGGCCCCACGCATTCTGTTGATTGAAGACGACGCCCAAACTCGTAGATTTCTGAAGACCAGTCTGCAAAATCGCGGCTGGCGCATCGCCGAGGCCGATTGTGGCAAGACCGGGCTGACGTTGGCCGGCCAAGCCGATCTGGTGATACTCGATCTGGGACTGCCGGATATGGACGGCATCGCCGTAACCCGCCGCTTGCGCCAACTGTCGGACCAGCCCATCCTGATCCTGTCGGCTCGTAGCCAGGAACACAATAAAATCGCCGCGTTGGACGCCGGCGCCGATGATTATTTGACCAAACCGTTCGGTAGCGGCGAATTGCATGCCCGCCTGCAAGCCTTGCTGCGAAGGATCGCGCGCGGCTCGGCGACTCAAGAGCTTTTCGAGACGGGGGAACTGCAAGTGGATATGGCGCGGCGCCGGGTCTGTATGCGCGGCAGCGAGGTTAGGGTGACGCCGATAGAATTCCGCTTGCTAAGCTTGTTGATCCGCCACGCCGATCTGGTGGTCACCCATCGCCAATTGTTGCAGGAAGTCTGGGGCGGCGAGCATGTCCATGACCAGCATTATTTGAGAATCTACATGGGGCAATTACGCCGTAAACTGGAAGTCAATCCGGCCCGACCGCGCTATTTACTGACCGAAGTCGGCGTCGGCTATCGCCTGGTTTGCGAAGCAGCGGCCGGCGAACAGGAGTAGGCTCGATGGAATCCGACCGCGTAGACAAGCTGTGTCGCCGACGATTCGACAGGACGGAATTGGAGCCAGCTAGTAGCCCAGTCTGCGATTTTTTACGTCATTTTTATGCGCGATTCATTATAGTGGCCGGCGTTTTGCCTTTAGCAGGCGCACCCCAATTTCCGCCCGCCCCAGCCTTTTGCCCGGATACTTCATGTCAGCAAACCCCAACCCGTCGCAACTGAAAACCTTGACACTCAGCGCCATCGGCGTGGTTTTCGGCGATATCGGCACCAGCCCGCTGTACGCGGTCAAGGAAGTGTTCCATGCCGGTCTATCGACCGATACCGCGCATGTGCATGGCGCGCTGTCATTGATCTTTTGGTCGCTGGCGCTAGTGGTCACCACCAAATACGCGATTTTCATCATGCGCGCAGACAACGACGGCGAAGGCGGCATCATGGCCCTGCTGGCACTGGCGCTGAAGACCGCTAAACAGGATCCGCGCAAGGCCGGCTTCATCATCACCACCGGCTTGATCGGCGCGGTGTTGTTTTACGGCGACAGCATCATTACCCCGGCGATTTCGGTGCTCAGCGCGGTCGAGGGCCTGCAGATCGTCGCGCCCAAACTGGAGCATTACGTACTGCCGATTACCCTAGCGGTGCTGACGGCGCTGTTTTTGGTGCAAGCCAAGGGTACCGAACACGTCGGCCGGCTATTCGCTCCGGTCATGTGCGTCTGGTTTGTCAGCTTGGCCGCCTTGGGTATCGTCAACATCGCCAGCCATCCGCAAATCCTCGGTGCGATTAATCCCTACCACGGCGTAGCGCTGCTCAGCGAGCTTGGTTGGCGGGGTTTCGTCGTAATGGGATCGGTCGTGCTGGTCATCACCGGCGCCGAAGCCTTGTATGCCGATATGGGGCATTTCGGCTTAAAACCGATTCGGTTCGCCTGGTTTGGTTTCGTCTTTCCGGCATTGTTACTGAACTACTTCGGACAAGGCGCGCTACTACTGGAAAATCCCGCCGCCGTGGAAAATCCGTTTTATCTGATGGCGCCGAATTGGGCGCTGTACCCGCTGCTGTTGCTATCGACGCTGGCGACTGTCATCGCTTCGCAGGCCGTGATTTCCGGCGCGTTTTCGCTGACCCGCCAAGCGATACAACTGGGCTACACGCCGCGAATGCGGATTTTACACACCTCCGGCGACGAGATGGGTCAAATCTATATCCCGGCGGTCAACTGGTTGCTGATGGCGGCGGTATTCGTGCTGGTACTGGAATTTCGCTCCTCCTCGGCGCTGGCCTCGGCCTACGGCCTAGCGGTGACCGGCACGATGATTACCACGACGATACTGGCCTTCATCGTCATCAAAGAGTTGTGGCGTTGGAACGAAGCCACCAGCATCGGTTTCCTATCGCTGTTTTTAAGTTTCGACGTGTTGTTCTTTCTAGCCAACAGCATCAAGATTCCGGAAGGCGGCTGGTTGCCGCTGACAGTCGGCGCGGCGCTGTTCGTCATCATCGTCACCTGGATCCAAGGCCGGCAGTTACTGGCCCGGCACATGGACGAAAAACGGGTGATGTTCGAGGAATTGGAAAACCGACTGCAAACCCGCAAACTGAAAACCGTACCCGGCACCGCGATCTATCTGGCAAAAACCCTGCACGGCGTACCGCTGGTCCTGCTGCACAATCTGGAACACAACCACATCTTGCACGAGCAAATGATCGTATTGACCATCGTCACCAAGGACGTTCCTTACGTAGACGAGGCTCAACGCATCAAAATCCGACTATTTGGGGAAAACAACAGTTTCTACCGGGTCAAAATGTATTTCGGTTTCCAAGAGGAACAAGATGTGCGCCGGGCCTTGCAACTCTGCGCCCGCGAGGGTTTGATCATTGATCAGAAACATGCGTCGTTCTTCATCGCCAGCGAAAAACTCTCGTTCCGCCGCCGCTGCCCGATGCCCAAATGGCAACGCCCGCTGTTCCGCTTTTTATTCCATAACGCCTCCAGCGCGATCGAATATTTCAAGATTCCAGTCGATCGCGTCATCGAACTGGGGATACGAATCGAGTTGTAAACTCGCGGCGACACCGGCCGCCGCGGGCGAGGCGATCGGACCATTTTTTCGGCGACTCGTCGCATGACGAGCGAAATTCTGAAAGACGCCGCCGCCAAGTTCTTATTCGGTTCGCCGCCGTGGGTTTCGAATTTCCGGCCATACTTTCGCGAACCATTTAATTCGAGGACCTTACAACCATGACCGGCCAAAAACCTATCGCCATCTTCGCCGAGGACGTGCCGCCTCGAGTCCGTCGCTCGCTCTATCCGGAACCCTTCGCATCGCTAATGGCCGGCCGGGAAAAACGGGCCTTGGGCGATGCGTTCGGCTTGGTCAATTTCGGCGTCAATCTGACCCGCTTGGCGCCGGGCGCCCGCTCGGCCTTGCGGCACGCTCACGCCGAACAGGACGAATTCGTTTACGTCTTGTCGGGCGAAGCGAGCTTGGTCACCGATCAAGGCGAGACCCGGCTATGCGCCGGCATGTGTGCCGGCTTCCCGGCCGGCGACGGCGACGCCCATCATTTACTCAACCGCACCGATGCCGACGTGGTTTACCTGGAAATCGGCGACCGCGCCCCCGGAGATACGGTCATTTATCCCGACGACGACCTGCAGGCCCGGTTGGACGCAGCCGGCCAATGGCAGTTTTTACACAAGGATGGCCGCCCGTATTGAGTCTCCGCCGCTCAACTTAACGGAGCTTGTATTTCTCGATCCGGTAGCGAATTTTTTCGCGGGTGGTTTTCAGGATACGGGCGGCTTCCATGACGTTGCCGTGGCAAAGGTCCAGCATGTTGCGGACGATTTCGCTCTCCATATCCTCCAAGCCCATGCTGCCGTCGGTCGGAAACTGCAGTTCCAGGCGCGCGACGAGGCCGTCGGCGGCAGAGACATCCGAAACGCAAGCCGGACGCACCGATTCTTGCGCAATCGCCGCGACGCCGTTATCCTCGTTCGGCAACCATTGTTCCGGCAACTGCTGGGACGACGATAAAATCACGCTACGCTCCAACACATTTCTCAGCTCCCGCACGTTGCCCGGCCATCGATAACGCTTCAATAATTGCCAGGCGCGCGGCGATACTTGGCTGACCCGCTTGCCGGCCAGTAAATTGAATTCAGCGATCAAGGCCGGCACCAAATCGTCCAAGTCGCCAATGCGCTCGCACAAGCTGGGCAAGCGCAGTTCGAACACACTCAACCGGTAATACAGGTCGGAACGAAACCCGCCGTTTTTGACTTCGTCCTGTAAATTCCGGTTGGTAGCGGCGATAACGCGGATGTCCACGTCGATTTCCTTCTCTCCGCCCAGGCGGCGCAACTTGCGATCCTCCAGCACTTTCAGTAATTTGGCCTGCAGATCCAAGGGCATTTCGCCGATTTCATCCAGAAACAAAGTGCCGCGATGCGCTTGTTCGATCAGCCCGCGATGGCGGGCCTTGGCGCCGGTGAAGGCGCCGGCTTCGTGGCCGAACAATTCCGACTCGAGCAGATCCTTCGGCAAGGCCGCGCAGTTGAGTTCGACCAGCGGCTCCTTGGCCCGCTCGCTGTTGTAATGCAGAATCCTGGCCGCCAAGCCCTTGCCGGTGCCGGTCTCGCCAGTCAGAATCAGCGCACTGTAGGGCACTTGGCTAAGCTGGCGCAGCATGTCGCCGGTCTGGCGGGTGACCGGGCTGTTGCCGAGAAAAGTTTCAGGCGCGTAGCGTTTGCCGGCGTTGACCGAGTCGGTCAGAATCCGCCGCTGGGCCTTGGCACTACGCAACGCGCTACGCACCACCATATCCAGTTGCTCCTGCAGACAGGGCTTGATCAAAAAATCGAAAGCGCCAAGACGCAAGGCCCGCACCGAATCCGGCACGTCGCCGTAACCGGTCAGAAACACCCATTCGCTGTCAGACAAATTGCCGCGGGTTTCTTCCAACAAATCCAGGCCGCTGCCGTCCGGCAGACTGAGGTCGGACAAGATTAGCGACGGCCGCAAATCCGGATTGCTGAGTATCTCCCTGGCCTGAGCGCAGTCGGCCGCCAGCAGGGTCTCGAACCCCATACGGGCGTAATAGCGCTGCAGCTCGCTACCTAACAAGGCTTCGTCTTCGATGATCAGGATACTGTCGTTCATAAGTTGGCGAAAGGCGGTGGTGGGCGAGTGAAACCGTCACCCATTGCGGCGGCCGAAACGCGACTGTTGGTTCTTAGTCGTGGCGGCAAGCGGATATCAACTTTTTATGCAAGATCGACGCCTATGCTCAACGGAACGTCCAGTTAGCCGTCCGGTCGCCGCACCAAGGTCTTAGCCCATTGAGGTTTGGGGAAAATCACCGTTTAATTTGGTTGAAAATCACCAACGCAACCACGGGTGGCATGATAGCCGGTATCGGATTTTGCCGTCGGCAACACTTAAGGCCGACTCGAATACCGCGCCAAACCCACGACTCCGGGCGAATCGCCAGTGTTCCGCGCTCGCGGAATACGTCGCGAGGCAACGCCATCCGTCGGAAACAAAAACGGGCACGAAGTTTTCATGGAAAATAACCATCAATACCGTACCGACGAAACCAGCCCGTCGAACTCCTATTTTATGGCGACGGCGACGTCGTCAACCACATCTTAGCCCGAGGAAAATCGCATGCCCAGATCCCCCAACCGCCATCTGTTATTCGCAACCCTGCTACTTGGGCTATTACTTGCCAGCTTGATCTATGCGTTTCATCCAGAAGTTGGCGAATTCAACCTGACCATCAACGGCCAACCCGTGGCGTCGCCCTTGTTTCGCCTGGCGGCAATCCCCACCCTGTTGGCGGTGTTCGCGCTATTCGGGATACTGGCCGTATTGGCACTAGTTGGCGTCGGGATGATGCTGTTTTTCGCCGCCCTCGGATTTGCCCTTCTCGGTGTTTTCCTGATCGTTCCGTATTCGTGGCCACTATTGCTGTTATTCGGCTTGTTGTTCGTGGGATTGGTGTCTAGCGGCAATCCCAAAAACAAGGATTAACCGGAGCTGGGCGAGCAAGGTCGAGGTTTGAAAAGTAAGGCGGGACTGTTGTAGCGGATTGCCTAGCGGCACACAATTTCGGTCGGGAGTAACAGTCTTAGCTGACTTAAGCTTGGCTCACGCCGCACCGACCGTTCATGACTAGAAAATGATGTTGCGCAAACGTTAGCTTTTGGTTGCCTTCGCAAATGCAACATCGACTCGCGCGTTAGCGGCCTGGCCGACACCTCTTCCCCGGCGATGCCGGGGAATTGCTTATGCGGAGAGATTAAAGCACCGATTACTCGTCTTGCTCTCCAACCAAAGGCGGCTCGCTGGCGTCGCCATCCACACTGATTTCAAAGGCGGCCGGTTTAATACTCTGTAACGGATCGACGCTGGCATTCACCGAAAACGGCATAGCGGAAATCAATATCGCTGCCGTGCATTGGGCTATTTCGTGTACATAATTTTTCATCATTCATTCCTCAAGTTCACCTGAAAACGAGCCGTTTGACAGATAACAGTCTGGCTCCAAACCATTACAGCGATATCCATGCCAGCAATTCCTTCCACCGAAGAGGAGAGCGTCGGTGATCGGGCCTACTCGTTGAAAACAAAGGAAATCCAGCTCGCTGTTTTGGCTAAACGTTAACGCTGCCGCAAGAATTACGAGCCTGAAATAAAGCGACCTTCTCGGCTCACCGCTCATATCGAATTTTAAAGTGGGGAATATTCCCCACGTTGTGGATTTGCACCGGGGAATATTCCCCAATCCACCCCTCGCCCGCATAACCCACTGATATTAAGCCAAAAAAACTGGCACTTTGCTTGCTTTCCCGTAACTAACGCAATTCGCGCATTTTTGCGCGAAGTTCGCCGAATCATTCATAAGCGGTCGCAATTTAGGGAAAACTGGAAACCAAAATATTAACTCAATCGTTACACCCAATACCAAGCTATTCGCTATTGGATTTAATGCAACTCACCATAAAACCGAAGTCAACAGCGATTGCGGAGCTTCGCATAGAGAAAACCGATGATTATTAAAACACGTGCTTATCTTAGCTTAATTATAATTCTATTATCCGGCTGCCAAACAACCGAAACGGAAACTCACGAAGCGCCTCCCAAACTGGAAGCCACCACACCCTTATGGGAAGACACCGAGGTAACCAAGGAATATGTCTGCCAGATTCACGCGTTTCGGCATATTGAAGTGCGTGCGCTGGAACGGGGGTATTTGCAGAATATTTTCGTCGACGAAGGCCAGTTAGTCCATCAAGGTCAGCCGATGTTCAAAATCATGCCTAACATCTATCAAGCCGAATTACTAAAGTCTCAGGCCGACGCGAATACGATGAATATCGAATACCTAAACACCAAGGGTTTAGCGGATCAAAAAATTGTGTCGCCAAACGAACTAGCATTGGCCAAGGCCAAGCTGGACAAGGCTAACGCAGAGGTCAAACTCGCCGAAACTCATTTAGGTTTCACCAGTATCAATGCGCCGTTTGAAGGCATCATGGACCATTTGAATGTCAGGACTGGCAGTTTGGTGGAGGAAGGCGCCTTATTAACCACGCTATCGGACATTAGTAAATTGTGGGTGTATTTCAACGTACCTGAAAGCGAATATCTTGATTTCAAATCTCAAAAAGCCGATGAGGCAATAACCAAAGTTAAATTAAGAATGGCTAACGGTAGGGTTTATAATACGGATGGCACCATAGAAACTATTGAGGCGGATTTCGATAACACTGCCGGCAATATCGAATTCCGCGCCACATTCGCCAACCCCGATAAATTGCTCCGTCATGGCGAAACCGGCACGATACTGATGAAAAAACCCTACAAGCATGCGTTATTGATTCCGCAAAAAGCCACCTTCGAAATACTCGACAAGACCTACGTATATGTTGTCAAGGAAGACGGACAACTAGAACAAAGACTGATAAAGATCGAAGCCGAATTACCGTATTTATTCATTATCAAAGAGGGTTTGAAAGACGGCGAAAAAATCCTGCTGGAAGGCTTAAGAAAAGTCCATGCCGGCGATAAAGTGGACATCGATTTATTGGCACCTGAAAAGGTTCGCGCCGAATTAAAACTCTATACCGAATAATCCTTTAAGCAGAGATTAACTATGTTCAGTATCTTTATTAAAAGACCGGTCATGGCGATCGTATTGTCGCTTAGTTTCCTGTTCATGGGATTCTTGGCAATCCGCACCCTACCCGTTTCACAGTTTCCGGATATTGCCCCGCCGCGCGTGACGATATCCTTATCCTTTCCCGGCTCCAGTGCGGACGTGTTAGTCAAGTCGTCGTTGATTACCATTGAACGGGCGATCAACGGCGTGCCGGGCATGAAATACATCGTCTCCGACGCCACCAGCGCCGGTGAAGCGACGATTCAAGTGTTATTCGAGTTAGGCGTGGACCCGAATATCGCGATGGTCAACGTCAAAACCCGGGTCGATCAGGTGATGAGCCGTTTGCCGAATCTGGTACGGCTGGAAGGCGTGGTGGTCAACTTCGTCCAACCCAGCATGCTAATGTACGTCAACCTGTACAGCAAGGATAAAAACGCCGACCAGAAATTCCTGTTCAACTACGCCTACGTCAACGTGATACCGGAAATCCAGCGAATCTACGGTATCGCCCAAGCGCAGATTTTGGGCGCCCGCCAATACGCGATGCGCATTTGGTTGAATCCGGACCGGATGCGCGCGTACAGCGTTTCGACCGAAGAAGTGATGGACGCCATCGCCAAGCAAAGCATCATCGGCCGTCCCGGCCGGATCGGCCAAAGTACCGGCATGGCGGCACAATCCAAGGAATACGTGTTGATTTACCAAGGCTGGTACAACACGCCGGAACAGTACGCCGACATCATCATCCGCGCCAACTCGGAAGGCGAAATCCTGCGCTTAAAAGACATCGCCAAGGTGGATTTGGACAGCGAGTTTTACAACATCTATTCGGACAAGGACTCCTTCCCCTCGGCGTCGATTGTGTTGAAGCAAAACTACGGCACCAACGCCACCAAAGTCATCGAAGACGTCAAAGCCAAGTTGGAGGAATTGAAAAAATCCTTCCCGGAAGGCATGGATTACGAGATCAACTACGACGTGTCGCGTTTCGTCGAAGCCTCGATTCACAAGGTCTTGCACACCTTGGGCGAAGCCTTCGTGTTAGTGACCTTGGTGGTATTCCTGTTCCTCGGCGACTGGCGCTCGACTTTGATTCCGATTCTGGCGGTGCCGGTGTCGTTGATCGGTTCGTTCGCGGTGATGTCGGCCTTCGGCTTATCGATCAACTTGATCACGCTATTCGCGTTGGTGTTGGCGATTGGCGTCGTCGTTGACGATGCCATCGTCGTGGTCGAGGCGGTACACGCCAAAATGGAAGCCGAACACTTAAGCCCCTACGCCGCTTCGCGGCAGGTACTGGGCGAAATCGGCGGCGCCATCGTCGCGATCACGTTGGTGATGGTGTCGGTATTCGTGCCTATCGCCTTCATGAACGGCCCGGTCGGCGTGTTTTACCGGCAGTTTTCGATTGCGATGGCTTCGTCCATCATTATCTCCGCCGTCGTCGCCTTGTCCTTGGCGCCGGTGTTGTGCGCGATGATCTTGAAAAACACCCACGGCCAACCCAAGCGCCGGACGCCGATTACGCTGTTCATCGACGGCTTCAACTATCTGTTCGAAAAAGTTACCGGCCGCTACGTCAAGTTGCTGGACGTCGTGGTTACCCGCCGCATCGTCACTGTGGTGGTGTTGGCTGCATTCTCCTTCGGCATCTTCACTGTGGATAAAACCTTGCCGGCCGGCTTCATCCCCGGCGAAGACCAAGGCATGATCTACGCGATCATTCAAACTCCGCCCGGCTCGACTATCGAAGTCACCAACAAAGTGGCACGACAACTGGAAGAAGTCGCCGAAAAAATCGACGGCGTGCAGTCGGTATCGTCGTTGGCCGGCTACGAGGTTTTGACCGAGGGCCGCGGTTCCAACGCCGGCACCTGCATCATCAATCTAAAGGATTGGACCCAGCGCAAGGTGTCGGTGGAGGACGTAATTCGCCAGCTAGAGGAAAAAACCCACGACTTCGGGGCGGTGATCGAGTTCTTCCAACCACCCGCTGTACCGGGCTACGGCGCGGCATCGGGTTTGGCCTTCCGCTTGTTGGATAAGACCACCGGCACCGATTACTTCCAATTCGACAAACTCAATCAGGAGTTCATGGCCGCGTTGCGCAAGCGCCCGGAATTGACCGGCTTGTTCACCTTTTATGCCGCCAACTACCCGCAATACGAGTTGAAAATCGACAACAAATTGGCGATGCAAAAAGGCGTGAATATCGATAAGGCCATGGAAAACCTGGACATCATGATCGGCAGTACCTACGAACAAGGCTTCATCCGCTTCAACAACTTTTTCAAAGTCTATGTGCAAGCCTTGCCGGAGTTTCGCCGCTTCCCAACCGACGTCTTGAACTATTACGTCAAAAACGACGCCGGCGAAATGGTGCCCTACTCGGCCTTTATGACCGTGCAGCCACAGCAAGGCCCGAACGAACTGACCCGCTACAACCTCTACAACTCGGCGGCGATCCGCGCCGAACCGGCGCCCGGCTATACCTCTGGCGACGCGATCAAAGCCATCAAGGAAGTGGCCAAGGCGACTCTGCCCCAAGGTTTCGATGTGGCCTGGGAGGGTTTGTCCTTCGACGAAGCGGCACGCGGCAACGAGGCGCTGGTGATTTTCGTCGTGGTGCTGGTGTTTGTGTATTTGGTGTTGGCGGCGCAATATGAAAGTTTTGTGTTGCCGTTGGTGGTGATTTGCTCGTTGCCGGCCGGTATTTTCGGTTCGTTTTTACTGCTGAAGACCATGGGCTTGGCCAACGACGTGTACTCCCAAGTAGGTTTGGTGATGTTGGTCGGCTTGCTCGGTAAAAACGCGGTTTTGATCGTCGAATACGCGGTGCAAAAACAGGAGCAAGGCATGTCGGTACGTGAAGCCGCCATCGAAGCCGCCAAGGCAAGGTTCCGGCCGATTCTGATGACTTCGTTTGCCTTCATCGCCGGCCTGGTCCCGCTTGCCTTCGCTACCGGCGCCGGCGCGGTCGGCAACCGTACCATCGGCACCTCGGCGTTGGGCGGCATGTTGTTCGGCACCGTGTTCGGCGTGGTGCTGATCCCAGGCTTGTATTACATCTTCGCCAAACTGATCGAAGGCAAACGCATGATCAAGGACGAAGACGTCAATCCGTTCACCGAAACCTATCATTACGGTACCCAAGATGCTGACGAATAAAACCCATGTTTTGCTAGTAACGGCTTTGGCGATGGCTGTGTTGCAAGCCTGCGGCATTCCGGACATGACCAAGAAAACCGCGGATACGCAGTTGCCAGAGCAATTCAGACCGGGCGTAAACGAGCAGACGAGTGCCGCGACCGTGAAATGGCAGGACTTCTTCGACGATCCGCAGCTGCGCAGCTTGATCGATACCGCCGTTGCCAATAACAAGGAAATCAACATCATGGCGCAACGGATCAGCATCGCCGAGAACGAAATCCAAGCGCGTAAAGGGGAATATATGCCCTTCGTCAAACTCGGCGCCTCGGCGGGCGGCGAGAAGACCGCGCAATACACCCGCAACGGCGCCGTCGAGGACAGTCTGAATATCGCCAAGGGCCAACCGTTTCCGGCCTTTCTCGGCGATTACCAATTCGGCCTGTTCTCGACTTGGGAAATCGACATCTGGAAAAAGCTCCGGAACGCGACCCAAGTGGCAGTCTACGATTACATGGCATCCGGCGAAGGCCGGAATTTCCTGTTGACCAACTTGGTCGCCGAAGTGGCACATGCCTACTACGAGTTGTTGGCCTTGGACAATCAATTGGAGAACTTGCGGCAAAACATCGCATTACAGCAAAACGGCTTGTTGATGGTCAGGCAATTACAGACCTATGCCCGAACCACGACCCTGGCGGTCAAGCGATACGAAGCCGAGGTGGCAAAAAACCAGGCCCGGCAATACGAGATCGAACAGCAGATCACCGTCGTCGAGAATCGGATCAATACCTTGTTGGGAAGAACGCCGCAGCCGATAGCCCGCGCGTCGAGCGGCTTTATGGATATAAAACCCAAAGCCTTGAGTGTCGGCGTGCCATCCGAGTTATTGCAAAACCGGCCCGACATTCGCAAGGCCGAATTGGAATTAAAAGCCGCCGACTTGAACATCGACGTCGCCAGGGCCAATTTCTATCCGTCGTTCGGTATCAAGGCCGGCATCGGCTTTCAGGCGTTTGCGTTGAAATACCTAATCAATACGCCGGAATCGTTGGCGGCGATGGTGACCGGCGAACTGGTAGCCCCGCTGGTCAACAAAAACGCGATCACCGCCGAATACAAAAACGCCAACGCCAAGCAAGTGCAGGCGGCCTACGAATACGAACAAAGCATCATTACTGCTTACGCCGAAGTGGCCAATCAAATATCCAATATCGACAACCTGGACAAAAACTACCAGTTAAAACGCCAGCAAGTGGACTCGTTGGTCAAATCGATTGAAGTCGCCAACCAGTTATTTATCTCGGCAAGAGCGGATTATTTGGAGGTTTTATTGACCCAGCGCGACGCACTGGAAGCCAGGAAAGAATTGATCGAAACCAAACAAAAACAAATCAGCGCGATGGTGGATTTGTATAAGGCTTTGGGTGGCGGCTGGCAAAGTTAGAATTTCAGAATATTGGCCTTTACTCGGTGTTCTTTAATATCGAAACGGTATCAAGCGGGTTCAGTGCCGGCGAGCGAGTTCAAAACGAGCCGTCAGCCCGACACTGAGATCAGACGAGCTCCCAGCGACGAATCCTCCGTACCCATTGATTTTCGGTTGTGCATCAGCATGGAGTGCACTCCGCGCCTACCGCCCGTGAGCCATCGGCTGCAGAAACCCTGCCGATCCGGCCGGTGATAAACCGACGTTGAAGGCCAATATCCAAAGCGGGGCAGTGTGCAATTGAAAAAAGTCGTCAAATTCTATTGCCGACGCGGAAACGACAGCTGATCGGGACTGTTCGCGAAGCAACGTCTAGCCTGTAAGTTACCCGCCTATAATAGATGCCGTTGCCCTCGACAGCCCTTGAATTGCTTGGTGCTGACGAGGGCTCGCTAAGGCGTTTCAAGCCTCGAACGGATGTTCCAGTACGATAGTTTCGTTGCGGTCGGGACCAGTGGACAGAATGGTCACTTTTACGCCGACCAGCTCTTCGATGCGCGCGATATACGCTTTGGCGTTGGCCGGCAGTTGCCCGTATTCGGTAATGCCGGCGGTACTGCCACTCCAACCCGGCATTTCTTCGACCACCGCTTCGCAAGCCGCATATTGATCGGCACCGAGCGGCGCGGTGTCGGTGACGACGCCGTCGATTTTGTACGCGGTACAGATGCCGATTTTGTCCAGGCCGTCCAGCACGTCCAATTTGGTCAAACAGATGCCGGTCAGACTGTTCAATTGCGCGGATTTACGCATCGAGACCGCGTCGAACCAACCGCAACGGCGCTTGCGGCCGGTGGTCGCGCCGAACTCGTGGCCCTTGACACCCAAGTGATCGCCATATTCGTCCAATAATTCGGTCGGAAACGGGCCGTTGCCGACTCGGGTAGAGTAGGCCTTGGTGATCCCCAACACATAATCCAGCGCCAACGGACCGACGCCGCTGCCGGTGGCGGCGCCGCCTGCCGTGGTGTTGGAGGACGTGACGTAAGGATAGGTGCCGTGGTCGATGTCCAACAATGCGCCCTGCGCGCCTTCGAACAATACGTTGTGGCCTTGGGCCTGGTGGGCGTAGAGTGCCTCGCCGACATCGGTCAGCATCGGCTTGATCACTTCACCCAGACTTAGGGTATCCGCCAACAACGTGGCGTAATCGACCGGCTCGGCACCGTAATACTGAACCAGCATGAAATTATGAAAATCCACCAGTTCTTTCAGACGCGCGGCGAATTCATCGCTATTACGCAGATCGCCGACCCGTAGACCGCGCCGCGCCACCTTATCTTCATAAGCCGGACCGATACCGCGACCGGTGGTGCCGATGGCTTTATCGCCCCTGGCCTTTTCGCGAGCTTGGTCGATTGCCACATGGATAGGCAAAATCAATGCGCAGGCCTCGCTGATTTGCAGCCGGTTCTTCACCGGGATCCCGGACTTTTCCAGAATTTCGATTTCCTTTAGCAAGGCTTCCATGCTGAGCACGACACCATTGCCGATCAAACACTGTACTCCTTCGCGAAGCACGCCCGACGGAATCAGATGCAGCACGGTTTTTTCGCCGTTGATCACCAAGGTGTGGCCGGCGTTATGTCCGCCCTGAAACCGAACGACGGCGGCGGCCTGCTCGGTCAACAGATCGACCAGTTTACCCTTACCTTCATCGCCCCACTGCGTACCGATGACAACAACATTTTTTCCCATAACTTTTTCTAACCTTAAGCCAATGATTTAACGACCCAGCACTGAGCCTGTTTTTCTAAAATCGCGTTGCAACCCATGTCTTCGGCCCCGCCCTGCTGCCCCGGCAATTGCTGAATTACCTGAACGCCGGACGCCCGCAAATCGCGAACGGTCTCGCGCAGATCGGCATCCTCGCAATAGGGCGCGAAGACTGTCCGCACCGGCGTATCGGCGCTGACGTCGTAAAACGTCGCCAGTACCTTCAAATCGGCGCTAAAACCGGTCGCCGCCCGCGCCCGGCCGAACACTTGACCGACGTTGTCGTAGCGTCCGCCGCGAGCAATTTCTCGTCCCAACGACGGCACGAAAGCGGCGAATACGATGCCGGTATGGTAATGGTAGCCGCGCAGTTCGGCCAAATCGAAACTGAGCGACAGGGCTGAGTAATCGCGACGCAACCGGTCGGCAATCCCGCGCAAATCGGCCAGTGCCGCCGCCAAAATGCCGTTGGCGTCGATACCGGCCAGCAATTTCGCGGCTTGATCGAGCACATCCTGACCACCGTTCAGTTTGGGCAGCGCGTTAAAAATGGTTTTAAATCCGTCGCCGACCGGAAAGCGTTCGACCAATTCGCCCAGCTCCGCGCCAGCCTTGCGTTGCAAAACATCGAACAACTCGGCTTCTTGCGCCACATTCAAGCCGGCCAGTTCAACCAAGCCCCGGTATATAGACACATGGCCCAAATCCAGATGCAGGTTTTGTATGCCGCTGATCGCCAACATCTCCAACATCAACTGTATGGCTTCGTAGTCGCTCTCGAGTCCGGAGTGGCCGTACAATTCCGCGCCAATTTGCATCGGGCTGCGGCTCTTTTCGAGCGGATCGCCCACCGCATGCAATACGGTACCGGCGTAGCACAGCCGGTTCGGCCACGGATGTTGCAAATGGTGAGCGTCAATTCGGGCGACCTGGGGCGTCATATCGGCCCTTACTCCGAGCGTCTCGCCGCTAAGCGGATCCGTCAGCTTAAAGGTCTGCGACTCCAGATCGTGGGCCGAACCGGTGAGCAAGGAGCGGAGAAAATCCACAAACGGCGGGATCACCAAGCGATACCCCCACGCGGCGAAGGTCTCGAGCAACTTGGCTCTCAGCCTCTCCAGATGCTCGGCCCGCTCCGGCAATACTTCGCCGATGCCCTCGGGCAGCAGCCAGGTGTCTTTGTTTTGCATGTCGTCTATTCCAGTTACAGCAAACGCCCCGCAGAGCGGGGCGTTATGGTCTTGCCGAACTCGGCGGCCACTATTTTTGAGTTTTGAAGTATTTGAAGAAATCCGAACTCGGTTCCAACACCATTACGTTGCCCGGTTTGCCCAAGCTTTCCTTGTAGGCAATCAAGCTACGGTAAAACGCGAAAAACTCGCTGTCTTCGCCGTAAGCCTTGGCAAAGGTTTCGGCGGCCCTGGCGTCGCCTTCGCCGCGCAATATCTCGGAGTCGCGGTAGGCGTTGGCCAAAATGATCTCGCGCTGCTTGTCGGCGTCGGCGCGGATACGCTCGGCAGCCTCGGAGCCTTGCGAGCGGAATTCGCGTGCGACCCTGGCACGTTCGGCTTCCATCCGTTGATAGACCGACGAACTCACCTCGTTAGGCAGATCGATCCGCTTCACTTGTACGTCGACAATATTGATACCCAATTTGGCGGCATGGGGCGAAACATTGGTGATCAGCGCTTCGCGGATCGCGCTGCGATCGCTGGATACCAACTGCCTGATGTCGCGTTTGCTGAACTCGCTACGAAACGAATCCTTGATGATTTGATCTAGCCGGATGTTGGCCTGATTCACATCGCCGGCCACCGTGGTATAAAAGGTTTTGACATCGCCAATGCGCCATTTGACGAAGGAATCGACAATGACGTTTTTCTTTTCGGCGGTCAAAAATCGTTCCGGCGTGGAATCCATGGTCAGGATGCGCGCATCGAATTTCTTGACGTTATTGATGAACGGCAGCTTGAAATGCAAACCCGGCTGAAAATCGGCGCCGACGATCTCGCCAAGCTGGAATTTAATCACCCGCTCGGTTTCGGCGACCGTGAACACCGACAGCGACAACACAACAATCAGCGCGCCGACCGCGACTAAAATCTTATTTCCCATCGTAACGTCCTCTCACATCGCGTTCGCGGCTGTTAATCCGCACATCGGTTTTCGATTCTTTGACTGTCGGCAAGGTCGGCTGAGGGGCAACCGGCTCATGATTCGTAACCGAATCCGGCGCCGCTTCCGTGCGACCGACGCCCAGTTTATCCAGCGGCAAGTACATGACGTTACCGCCATCCTTGACGTCCACCAACACGTTACTGGCGCGCCCCAGGACTTGTTCCATCGTTTCTATATACATCCGCTGCTTGGTCACCCCAGGCGCCTTTTTGTACTCGGTCAGCAGTTGCGAGAAGCGACTGACATCGCCATTGGCCTTGGCAATGACTTTTTCCTTATAGCCCTCGGATTCCTGCACGATACGAGACGCAGCGCCGCGGGCCTTGGGTACCACGTCGTTGGCATAAGCTTCGGCTTCGTTGATCAAACGCTGTTTGTCTTCGCGCGCCTTAATGGCGTCTTCGAAAGCACCCTGCACTTGCTCGGGCGGCTGAGCGTCCTGCAAATTGACACTAGTGATCAAAATGCCTGTGCGGTAGGCATCCATCACCGATTGAATCTCGCTCTTGATCTCTTGAACGATTTCGCTGCGGCCTTCGGTCAATACGAAATCCATGTCGCTACGGCCGATCACACCGCGTTGCACGCTTTCGGTGACTTGCTTCAGAGTCGAAGCCGGGTCCAATACGTTGAAGGCATAATCCTTGGCGTCCTTGACCTGATATTGCACGGCCAGACGGACATCGACGATGTTTTCATCCTTGGTCAGCATCATCGCTTCCTTGGGTACCGAGCCCATCGCCTGACCGCCGCCCGAACGATAACCAACTTCTATAAAGCGTTGTTGCTCGACATTGATGACTTGTACTTGCTCGATCGGTGCCGGCACGTGCCAATTCAGACCGGGTTGCGACGTGCCGACATAGGCGCCGAACCGCGTAACAACGCCGCGAGTCCCTTCGTCAACCGTATAAAACCCGCTCAAGCTCCACAATACCAATGCACCGCCGGCAACCCAACCCGCACCGCGCATTGATGAGCCCGAGGTGCGGTTACCGCCACCGTTGGATCCGCCGCCAAACAGAGCTCCCAGCTTTTCCTGCAAGTTGCGCACGACCTCGTCCAGATCGGGAGGACTATTTTGGTCGTTGCGACCACTCCAGGGGTCTTTTTTATCACCGCCGGGCTCATTCCAAGACATACTAAATGCTCCAAAAATTGGATTTGAGAACTTAAAAAACCGCGTACCACCGAACCAATTTCACCCGATCGATCCCACTCAAAAAAACCAGTATCGACAGGCCAAAGAACGCGGCATTCTATCGTAAATCACTCCGACCGGGACAACTAAGTCAGACCGGCGCGCCAAATTTATCCGGTTCGCGGTTACGCATTAGGCCATTTCCAACGGGCTCGAGGTTTCGATACCCTTTAGCAAGCCCAAATGCTTCTGATCGATCTCCAAGGTCAATTCGCAATCGCCGGCTTCGTTGCAAACCTCGTCGAGTATCCGGACATAACCGAACAGCTTGGCTTTGACTCCGGCTTGCGCGGCCGGCAGATAACATTTTCGGACGACTTTGCTGCTGGCAAACAATTCGCACAAAGCTTGCTGCAACAATTCGCATCCTTGTCCGGTCCGCGCACTGATCCAAACCGCAGTCGGCTTGCCGTCTTCGCCGTAATCGATGTGCGGCTGGATGCTATCGAGCAGGTCGATCTTGTTGAAAACCTTGAGCTGCGGAATTTTGCCAGCCTCGATATCGTTCAACACTTGATTGACCTGGAAAATTGTCTCGTCGCGATCTTCGGCATGTGCGTCTATCACATGCAACAACAAATCCGCCTCGCTGGCTTCCTGCAAGGTTGATCGGAAGGCCGCCACCAGTTCGTGCGGTAGATGGCGAATGAATCCGACCGTGTCGGCCAGGATAATGTCGTTGCCGTTGCTCAGCGACAACTGCCGCAAGGTCGGATCGAGGGTCGCGAACAATTGATCTGCCGCGTAAATACCGGCACCGGTCAAGGTGTTGAATAAAGTCGATTTACCGGCATTGGTATAGCCGACCAAGGATACCGCCGGAATCTCGGCCTTCTTGCGTTTGCTGCGCCCCTGGTGGCGTTGTTTCTCGACTTTTTCCAAGCGTTGCTGGATTTGCTTAATGCGAACGCCCAGCAAACGCCTATCGGTCTCCAATTGGGTTTCGCCGGGACCGCGCAGACCGATACCGCCTTTTTGCCGCTCCAAGTGAGTCCAGCCGCGAATTAGGCGCGTCGATAAATGTTTAAGCTGGGCGAGTTCAACCTGCAACTTGCCTTCGAAAGTCTGAGCGCGCTGAGCGAAAATATCCAGAATCAGGCCGTTTCTATCGACGACCCTCACTTCCAGCGCTTTCTCCAGATTGCGTTCCTGACTAGGCGACAGCGGATGATTGAAAATGACGATATCGGCACTAGCGTCGGTTACCGCCAACTTGATTTCATCCAACTTGCCGATGCCGACAAAATACTTTGGGTCGGGCCGGTGCCGACTGCCGGTCACCACATGTATCGGCAGGGCGCCGGCGGATTTGGTCAGTTCCTTTAACTCGTCGAGATCTTCTTGCCCGGCTTGCAAATTTAGGTGAACGAGTATTGCTCGTTCACCTGCATCGGGACGTTCAAACAAAAAAACACCCCTTAATTGTCGTCACTAACTTCCGGCTCGCGGTGCATGTTGACGTTTTTTCCGGGAACGATGGTGGATATGGCGTGCTTATAAACCATTTGATTCACGGTATTTTTAAGCATGACCACGTATTGATCGAAAGAATCGACACGGCCTTGCAGCTTGATACCATTAACCAAGAAAATCGACACCGGAGTGTGTTCTTTTCTCAGGGCATTCAAAAAATTATCCTGCAAGTTTTGTGCTTTCGACATCCTATTTCTCCTTATTATTGTTCGGTGTACTGATTAATACATTACCCGCTACCTCCGTGATTTTCAACACGCGGTGCGCGAATAAAATTTAAACTGGTCTGGCCTAAACGCAAGCCGGATCAAAAAACCAGTTGTTCGGACGTAAACTCTCACGCCCTCGCCGTCAGAGTAAGCACGGACGCTTAAGTTCAGCTTAGCCGATTTTTTTGTATTTGATCCTATGCGGCGTATCGGCGTCGATACCCAGACGACGATGGCGGTCGGCCTCGTAGTCGGCGTAGTTACCCTCGAACCAAACCACCTCGCTGTCGCCCTCAAATGCCAGCATATGGGTCGCGACACGGTCCAGGAACCAGCGGTCGTGCGAGATCACCACCGCGCAGCCGGGGAAAGCCAACAAGGCTTCCTCAAGCGCCCGCAAGGTTTCGACGTCCAAGTCGTTGGTCGGCTCGTCAAGCAGCAATACGTTTCCGCCGCTTTTCAGCAACTTCGCCAAATGCACCCGGTTGCGTTCGCCGCCGGACAGATCGCCGATGCGTTTTTGTTGATCGGCGCCCTTGAAATTAAAGCGCCCGCAATAGGCCCGAGACGGCGTTTCGTACTTGCCGACGGTGATCATGTCCAGACCGTCGGA
Source organism: Methylomonas stagni (assembly GCF_050154735.1). Taxonomy (NCBI): domain Bacteria; kingdom Pseudomonadati; phylum Pseudomonadota; class Gammaproteobacteria; order Methylococcales; family Methylococcaceae; genus Methylomonas; species Methylomonas stagni. The sequence goes on from NZ_CP189557.1 coordinate 1,653,390, forward strand.
AATCTCCTGCCAAACCGTTTTGTTATCGTCCATGTTATCGCGAAACTGTTCGACGTACGACAGCTGAACGGTCTGCCCCATCGTAAACGTACCGGAATCGGGCTTTTCAAAACCAGCCATCATTCTAAACAACGTGGTCTTACCGGCCCCGTTCGGACCGATGATGCCGACAATACCGCCCGGCGGTAACTTGAAACTCAAATCGTTGATCAGCAAACGATCGCCGAAACCCTTACCGACATTTTCAGCTTCGATGACTACATCGCCCAGGCGCGGTCCGGGTGGAATATAGATCTCCTGAGTCTCGTTGCGTTTTTGCACCTCGACCGACGACAATTCCTCAAAACGCGCCAACCTCGCCTTGCTCTTGGCGTGACGACCCTTGGGATTGGAACGCACCCATTCCAGCTCGGCCTTCATCGCTTTCTGGCGGGAAGACTCCTGTTTATCCTCAAGCTCCAGGCGCTTTTCCTTTTGTTCCAGCCACGACGAATAATTGCCTTCCCAAGGAATGCCCATACCGCGATCCAGCTCCAAAATCCAGCCGGCAACGTTATCGAGGAAGTAACGATCGTGAGTCACCGCTACCACGGTGCCGGTATAATCGTGCAGGAAGCGCTCCAGCCACGCAACCGACTCGGCATCCAAATGGTTGGTCGGCTCGTCGAGCAAAAGCATGTCGGGTTTGGACAGCAACAGCCGGCATAAAGCCACCCGACGCTTCTCGCCGCCTGACAATTTATTGACGTCAGCCTCCCAATCCGGCAAACGCAAGGCATCGGCGGCAATTTCTAGGGTCCGGTCCAGATTGTGACCGTCACAAGCATTAATCACGTCTTCCAGATGCGCTTGTTCGGCCGCCAACTTGTCGAAATCGGCTTCCGGATCGGCGTAGGCGGCATAGACCGCGTCCAGTTTGGCCAGAGCGTCCTTGATGTGTTGCACGGCTTCCTCAATGTTGCCGCGCACGGTTTTGCTAGGATCGAGCTGCGGCTCTTGCGGCAAGTAGCCGATGTTGATGCCTTTCAGCGGAATCGCCTCGCCTTCGATTTCCTTATCGACGCCGGCCATGATACGTAGCAGCGTCGATTTACCCGAACCGTTTAAACCCAAGACGCCGATTTTAGCGCCCGGAAAGAACGATAACGAGATGTCCTTGAGGATATACTTTTTCGGCGGCACGATTTTGCCGACCCGATTCATCGAAAATATGTATTGCGCCATTGCTTTCGGAAGAAAGGAAACAAAAAAGCATTATACCGTGACCCAGCCAAATGCAAGGCCGTTATTTAGCGGCGCCGAGCGGACACACTTGCGATTTCGCCGCTCAACGCCGCCCAAACATCGAGAAACGGGGGCAATGGAAAATCAGATAAATCAGCAAGCCAAATCCGTTCCAGATGAAAAAACCGATTTGCGTTTTGGTCGGCAAACTGACGAACAAATAACCGCATCCAAGTATTGCTACGGACCCAGTCAACCACGGCCACGGCGCGCTGAATTTGCGAACGGCACCCGGTGCCCGGTGGCGGGCAACCAGCATGCACAGCGCGACCGTGGCGAAAGCCAGCAATGTTCCAGCGTTAGCCAATGCTGCAATCTCCGCTAGCGGGAAAAAACCGGCTACGCCGCCAACCAGCGCGGCGGTAAACCAGGTCGTGCGCACCGGATTACCGCGTCGAGATACCCGTGCCAAGCCGTTCGGCAACAATCCGTCGCGAGCCATTGCAAAGAAAATTCGGCTTTGGCCGTAGAAGAAGGCCAAAATCACGGTGGGTAGCGCTGCCACCGCCGTAAATCCCAGGCATTTCGCGGCCAGCGGCGAACCCAACTCCCGCAGCACCAGAGCCAAGGGTTCAACACTGTCGGCAAACCGGCGATAGTCCAGCGCGCCCAACGCGGCCAACGCCACCGCGATATAGATCGCCACGCAGATCAGCATCGAGCCGATGATGCCGACCGCCAAATCACGATCGGGACGGCGTGCTTCCTCTGCGGCGGTCGCTATGGCATCGAAACCGTAAAACGCGAAGAAAATAATCGCGGCCGCCACCATAACGCCGCGTTCGACACCGTCCGCGCCGACCGTTTTCGCGAAGCCGTAAGGCATGAACGGCTGCAAATGGCTCGCATCGAAACCACGGGCGGCCAGCGCTACAAACATCAGCAAGGCGCCGATTTTTAACACTACCAACCACGCGTTGCAGGTCGCGCTTTCCTTGGTGCCCAGCGTCAACAAGCCCGCAACCGCCCCAATGATTGCGACGGCAGGCAAGTTGACGATTCCGCCCCGCGCCGGAGCGACCAACCAAGTCGTCGAAATACCCAGCCAGTCCTGTAAAATCGGCGCGGCGTAACCCGACCAGCCCACAGCAACCGCGCTAACCACCAACGAATATTCCAGAATCAAACACCAACCCACTATCCAACCGGCTGCCTCACCAATGACAACCCGCGCGTAAGTGTAAGCGCCACCAGCCTTGGGAATTGCGGTCGCCATTTCCGCGTAAGCCAGCGCCGCGCAAGCGCAAACCAGACCTGCGAATCCGAAGGCGACAATAACAGCCGGCCCAGCCTTGGCGACGCCGACACCGATTAACGTCAAAATGCCTGTACCGACAATGGCACCGACACCCAGAGCCAACAAATGCAACACACCCAGACCGGGTTGCAATAGTTCGGCCTGCCCACGATATCGTCTGCCACTCGCCCAATTTTGCGCGATAGCCGAATCGAGAGCTGTATTTTTGGAATTGAAGCGACCGGTCAACAAAACTCTCCCATGCAAACTCTTTGACATAGGCCTTTACGTTACCGGAAAAGCCTAGGTCCCGCACCAGCAAACGATGACGATCAATCCAATCATGTTCATTACAGGGCTTTTGCTTCGGAGAAAAAGAGATAACGTAAGGAGCCCTCTTCAGCCTCAATCGTTAGCAATTACTCAGACTAACGATGTGCACAACAGGAAGTTTGCCACAAGAGCTTGCCGGAAGCAGCCATGCTGAGCGGGGCGCCCCTTCCGGCGCGAAGAGCCACGAAGGATTAATACGGATTGCTAAAAACCGAATTTGTCGATTCGGCTCCGGTATCCGCTTGGGTTAGTTCCGAGATAGAAAACCCTTGACCCGGGATCGAAGCCAGCGATTTTATCGAAGAAGCGGCGAGTTAATATTAGAGTTCCGGCGAATCGCGGTTTCGAAACGGGCTGACCGGCGGGGACCTTCAATCGGCAACGGGTTTTGCCTTGGTTTGCAGGGAGAATCGATTGAAAAATTGAGCCGGGTTCGGAAGAGGTAAATAGAGTTCGGTAGTCGCATATCCCGGTTGCTAGTCACTGGTCAGGCTGAGGATAAGTCCGACGATCCGAGCGTGGCTGGGAAACTCGATCCCTAATGCGGCGCTTCCGTCAAAAACCTGCCCGCCCCTACTTGGTCCATCTTCGCTATCGCCTCTCCTCGCCAGCGGACTTCAGCAAGGAGGGGCGTTTGCAATTACGTGGCCTCGCTAGATCGACGAAGCCGTTGCCTTACGCAGTCTGCTGGCCCCAAGGAAGCCGAACAATACCGTTCCCATCATTACAAAGCTGGGTGGCAACGGTACCGAACCGATAATGTCAGGTTGAGTCGGAGTACCAGCGGTCAACAAGCGAAATTGACCATCCCAAGCCTGCGGGCCGGTAAAATTCAAACGTAAACTGGAGACGTTGGAAAACACGCTGGGATTGGAAAACTGATTGAAATCGAACCAGAAATCTTCGGTTTGACTAACCGTCTTGCTGCCCGCCACGGCGATATCGTTAACGACCATTTCAATATTCACATCCAGATCGATGGTCAGAACTTCCAACAATATCGCACTGCCGTATAACGTGAAGTTCGTAGGATCAAACGTCCATAAAATCGACGCGGCACCGGCGGAACCAGCGGAATTGGAGATTTTCAAAGCGCCGGCGCCGGATTGAATCTCTTCCTTATTCGCATAACGTCCTTCGGTAGCCGTCGCGGAAAAGGTCCTGGATACGTGCGCCAAATCGCTGCCGGAAATTTCAGCGACGCTGTTGCTCGTGGCACCCGGCACATAGACTTCTCCCGGCCTTCCATTGCCGCGGTCCGTCACATTTTGTAGTTGGTTGAAATTATCGATAGTCAGGTTACTGGCGTCAGCATGACCCGCAATCGAGAGCAAGCCTGAAAACAGCAGCGAGCTCAGTAGTTTCAATGGAAAATGGTTACGCATGTTGGATTCCTCTGATAGGTTCGAATTCGTTGATAAAGCTTCAAGACAATTTGGACAGCGCAGGTTTTACCGACATTTGACGCAAATAAAACATGCCGATAATCAACAGCGCCCATGTGGTCGGCTCGGGAACCGTGTTGGTTTGCGTGCCGGTGCGATTGGCCGCCATCAAATCGATCTGTGCGTCCCAAGCTTCAACGCCGCGAAAATTCAACTGCAAGCTGCTCAGGTTGCCGAAACTGGAAGGGTTGGTGAAGTCTGAAAAAGCAATGGCGTGCTGACCGGTACCGCCAAAATTGTGAAAATCGAACACAGACAAACCGTTTGCGATCACTTGAATTTCAAAGCTCAAATCGATAAAGCCGATATTCAATAGCAGCGCGTCGGCGACCGACATCAAGTTAATCGGATCGAAGCTATATAAAATGCTTGCGGTACCGTTGGAATCGGTGCTGTTGCTGATCGTCAGCATCCCGCTTTCCACCGCAACTTCGGTATCGGCGTCGGTGGGGTTTGCTTCCGCAGTCAAGGTTCTGTAAGCGTTAACCAAATCGGTACCAAATATCGGCAGCGGCCCGTCGGTACCGTTTTCGGCAACTTGAAAGTCGGTAAAGTTATCGATTAGCGTTGCCGCCGATGCATTGTGCATAGCTGCGGACAACAACAAAATGGCGGTGAAATAGCCGAATTTGGATTTTGACGTGTTCAATGTAATTCCCCTAAGTTGATTGAGTTGACTGACAAAGCAGATTGAAGCCAAACCATCTGTCTTTTCGGGAATAAAGCGCTTTCCGTGCCAATTCCGTTTTTTTGATGGAAATCAAATAAATGAGGATTTTATTGAGGTCTATCACAGATTTGCGGCACGAGGTATCAGCCAGCGATGGCATGACAAGTACTGCCAAACGCGTCATGTAGGCCATCGTCAGCTATGGGTCGGGTTAGCGAGGAACTCAAACGGGATAAGACGGCGGTACGGCTCTGGCTAACGTAGGCAGAATTAGGGCAATACGCTTATCCAGGCACCGAGATGCCGCTGCCTCTTGATCAGGTTTTACTGGATTGCCGACACACACGTGCGAATATTCGACAGTTGGCATTTGCCCGCCAACTGCCACGGATTTCGGTTGGTCACGAAAAATACGGCCGGTTTATGAAGGACAGTCGAAAAAATAGGGTTTTACGACGACCTTCCGAGAGAGAATCTAATCCGTTCGGACCAAGCCGAAGCAAACTCAAAACGTCAAAAAAACCTAATCTACAGAAGCATTAAGTAAAGCTGAGTAACAACTGGCGCCGTCAATCAAAACGTTTGGCGTCTTTAGGCAACTTCAAGAAGACAGGATGAGTGGGAACGCCGTAGCGCTCTGGATAAAACACGCCAGCCAGGTGCAGACCGTGCGGCGGCGCGGTGCTGGCGGCTTGGGCGCGGTCCTTGATTTCCAACAGATGCAAAACCCAGTCCTCGGGCTGTTTACCACTGCCGATGTCGATCAGCACACCCGCGATGTTGCGGACCATATGGTGCAAAAACGCGTTGGCGCATAGGTCGATAATCACCTTATCGCCGTCGCGGTGGACATCGATGAAATACATCAGTCGATTGGGACTGACCGACTGGCAGCTTTGGGCACGGAACGACGAAAAATCGTGCTCGCCGAGCAGATGCTGAGCGGCGCGGTGCATACGCTCGGCATCAAGCGCGTTGTAGCACCAGGTCGCCTGGTCGCGCAGCAACGCCGACTTCATCGCCCGGTTCAGAATCACGTAGCGGTAAAATCGGGCGATGGCGCTGTAGCGGGCATGAAAATCATCGACGGCCGGCTTGGCCCAGGTAATGCGGATATCGTCCGGCAGATGACTGTTGCCACCCATGACCCAGCCGCGCAAATCCCGCTCGACCGGGCAATCGAAATGCACGACTTGCTCCAGGGCGTGCACGCCGGCGTCGGTGCGGCCGGCGCACAACACCGTCACCGGTTGGGCAGCGATGTTGGTCAGCGCCCGTTCCAACTCGCCTTGCACGGTGGCTTTACCAGCCTGAATCTGCCAACCGGCGTAGCGGCTACCGTCGTATTCGACACCGAGAACGATGCGGCTCACGCGCGGCCGCTCAGGCGTGAATAAACACCCGGCAGCCGGGCGACACCATGTCGAACAATTCGATCATATCGGCATTGCGCATCCGGATGCAGCCGTGCGAAGCCGGCACCGCCTGCATCGCTTCGTCCGGACAGCCGTGGATGTAAATGTACCGCCAGGCGGTATCGACCTCGCCGTAGCGGTTCTTGCCCGGCTCCAGACCGCCCAGCCACAATATCCGGCTGAGTATCCAGTCGCGCTCGGGTTGGGTCAGTGCCAGTTCCGGCGTATAGATTTCGCCGGTCGGTCGCCGGCCGACGAACACGGTGTTGACCGGGGCCTCGGCGCCGATTTTGGCGCGAATCCGGTGCCAGCCGGTCGGCGTGCATTCGCTGCCTTTCAGCTCGCCGGGCCCATTCTTGGCGGTGGAGACCGCAAACACCCGCATCACGCTGTCGTCTTCGATCAACAGCAAACGCTGGTCGGCAAGCGATACGTCGATGTAACAATGTGGACTCATGGTTTGACGAATAATGCGATGGACTCGACGTGGGCGGTCTGCGGGAACATATCCATCACGCCCGCCTTGACCAGTTGGTAACCCAATTCGTTGACCAGAATACCGGCATCGCGCGCCAATGTCGATGGATTGCAGGACACGTAGACGATGCGCTCCGGCCGCCAATGCTTGAAGTTGTGCAACACCTCGGATGCGCCGGCCCGCGACGGATCGAGCAACACCTTGGTGAATTTTTGCTGGCTCCAGGGCTGATCCCGAACGTCCTTGGTCAAATCGGCGACGTGAAATTCGACATTGTCCAGCCGGTTCAAGCGGGCATTTTCGCGGGCATGATTGACCAGCGGCGTGTCGCCTTCGATGCCGACCACGTAACCGGCGCGGGTCGCCAACGGTAGCGTGAAATTGCCCAGCCCGCAAAACAAATCCAATACCCGGTCGGCCTTGGTCAATTCCAGCGCGGCCAACGCGCGGGCGATCATTTGCCGATTGATGTCGTAATTGACCTGGGTGAACATCGCCGGCCGAAAGTTGAATTTGACGCCGTATTCCGGCAAGGCATAGCTTGGAATCACCTCCGGCTCGCCATCCAGCGGTACGATGCTGTCCGGTCCCTTGGGTTGCAGGCAAATGCTGATCTGGTGACGATGAGCAAATTCGCGCATCCGCTGCTTGTCCTCGGCGGTCGGCGCTTCCAACACCCGAAACGCCAGCACGCATTCGTGGTCGCCGATCGCGACCTCGATTTGCGGAATCTTGTCCTTGATGGTCAGGCCGGCGATCATGTCGCCGAGCAGGGTCAGCTTTTCGCCGACGATAGGGTACATCACCTTGCAGGCATCGATTTCAGCCAGATAGGGATTGCGGCGCTCGCGAAAACCGACCAGCACCCTGCCCTTTTTGGCCACCCATTTCACCCCCATACGCGCCTTGGTGCGGTAGCCCCAATGCGGCCCGGTCAGCGCTTCCCATATTTGCGGAATCTCGACCTTACCGATGCGGCGAAACTGCTCGCGCAGCAAATCTTCCTTGAAATGAATCTGCTCGGCGTCGTCGACATGCTGGAAGCTGCAGCCGCCGCAACTGCCGAAGTGCGGACAGGCCGGATCGACACGGTGCGGATTGCGGTCGTGCAGTTTCACGACCTTGCCTTCGGCGTAATCGCGGCGGCTGTCGGTATAGACGAAGTCCACGCTCTCGCCGGGCAAGGCTTCGTCGATGAACACCACCTTGCCGTTGACATGGCTGATGCCGCGGCCGTCGTGGGACAAGGATTCGATGGTAACGGTAACCGGGTCTAACGGAAGTTTTTTCTTGTAAGCCATTATTCAATTAACCTGGGTCGGATCGGCGCATCGCGATCCGACGGGACGGCGGGGAACTTTGAGGTCGGGCGGTTTAACCGACGCCTTGCGAATTTCAGGTCGGGAAGATCCCTGTGGACAAATAACGATCGCCTCGATCGCAGACTATCGCCACGATCAGCGCGTTTTCTACTTGCTGGGACAATTGCAGCGCCGCGTAAACCGCGCCGCCGGACGACACGCCGGCGAAAATGCCTTCCTCGGCGGCCAACGCCCGGGTGGTGTTCTCGGCGTTGATTTGGTTGACTTCGATAATGCTATCCACCCGGCTGTCGTCATAAATCTTCGGCAGGTATTCCTTAGGCCAGCGGCGAATGCCGGGAATCTTGGACTCGCCTTCCGGTTGCACGCCGACGATTTCAATGGCAGGGTTTTGTTCCTTCAAATATTTGGACGTGCCCATGATGGTGCCGGTCGTGCCCATCGAACTAACGAAATGGGTGATTTTGCCGTTGGTATCGCGCCAGATTTCCGGACCGGTGCCTTCGTAATGCGCCAGCGGATTGTCCGGATTGGCGAACTGATCGAGGATGCGGCCCTCGCCACGCGCTTCCATGGCTCGCGCCAGGTCTATCGCGCCCTCCATGCTGCCCTTGGCCGGAGTCAGGATGATTTCGGCGCCGTACGCCTTCATCGATGCGATCCTTTCCGCGCTCATATTATCCGGCATGATCAGCGTCATTTTGTACCCCTTGATCGCCGCCGCCATCGCCAGCGCGATGCCGGTATTGCCGCTGGTGGCTTCGATCAAGCGGTCGCCCGGCTTGATCTCGCCGCGCGCTTCGGCATGCTGGATCATGCTCAAGGCCGGTCTGTCCTTGACCGAGCCGGCCGGATTGTTACCCTCCAGCTTGACCAAAATCGTGCAAGCATTCGCCACCGGCAATCGTTGCAACCTTACCAATGGCGTGTTTCCGACAAAAGCTTCTATCGTTGGAAAATTCATGAATCAAACATCCGATTAACGTTGGGCGGCGATTATAACAACTTCGGACGCTTAAACGCCGCCGTAACCTAAGGCCGAAGCATTTGCCTTATAATCGGCGCCAGACCGCCCCTTCCAGGACCGCCATGCAGCCAATCGAACTTAATAGCCCGGAGCTTTACATCAACCGCGAACTCAGCCTGTTGGAATTCAACGCCAGGGTCTTGGCGCAAGCGCTGGACGACAGCCTGCCGTTGCTGGAGCGCCTCAATTATTTATGCATTTCCTGTTCCAATCTCGACGAATTCTACGAAGTGCGAGTGGCCAGCTTGCTGCAAATGGCCGAAATGGACGCCAACGTCATCAGCCCGGACGGACTGACGATCAACGAGCAACTGGACCGGCTGTCGGTCAAGGCCCACGATCTGGTCGCCGAACAATACCGGGTGCTCAACGAAGTCCTGATTCCCCGCTTGGAGGCCGACCATATCCGCTTCCTACGCCGCGACCGCTGGAGCGCCTCGCAAAAAGCCTGGCTGGAAAAATACTTTAACGAGGAGTTGCTGCCGATTCTGACCCCGGTCGGACTGGATTCCGCCCATCCGTTTCCGCGCATCCTCAACAAGAGTTTGAATTTCATCATCTCGCTGACCGGCAAGGACGCCTTCGGCCGGAATAGCGGCCGCGCCGTGCTGCAGGCGCCGCGCGCCTTGCCCCGCATCGTGCAACTGCCGCCGGCCGACACCGACAGCGGTCCGCACGATTTCGTGTTTCTTTCCTCGATTATCCACGCCTTCGTCAACGACTTGTTCAACGGCATGACCGTCAAGGGTTGTTATCAATTCCGGGTCACTCGCAACAGCGACTTCTTCGTCGACGACGATGCCATCGACGACTTAATGCTGGCTGTCGAAGGCGAATTGGCGATGCGTAATTACGGCGACGAGGTTCGCCTGGAGATCGACGCCAACTGCCCGGAAGAAACCGTCAACTTCCTGATGGCCCGCTTCGACCTGACCGCCGACCGGCTGTTTCTGGCCAACGGCCCGGTCAACCTGAGCCGGATTCAAGCGATTTATAGCCTGATCGAACGGCCGGAACTCAAGTTTCCGCCGTTCAAACCCAGCGTGCCCAGCGCCTTCGGCCGCAATAAGGATTTCTTCGCCAGCATCCGCAAACAAGATGTACTGCTGCATCACCCCTACGAATCGTTCACGCCGGTCGTCGACTTCATCAAGCAAGCGGCCGCCGATCCGGACGTGTTGGCGATCAAGCAAACCTTGTACCGTACCGGTGTCGATTCGCCGATCGTTGCCGCGCTGATCAAGGGCGCTCGCGCCGGCAAGGAAGTCACCGTGGTCATCGAGCTGCGCGCCCGCTTCGACGAGAAGGACAACATCGGCCTGGCCGCCAAATTGCAAGAAGCCGGCGCCCACGTCGTATACGGGGTGGTCGGCTACAAGACCCACGCCAAGATGTGCATGGTGCTGCGCAAGGAAAACAACACGCTGCGCAACTACGTGCATCTGGGCACCGGCAACTACCATCCGAAAACCGCCCGGCTGTACACCGACTACGGCTTATTCACGTGCGACAAGGAACTGGCCGAAGACGTGCGCCGGGTGTTCATGCAACTGACCAGCCTGGGCAAGGTCAGCAAATTGAACAAACTGCTGCAATCGCCGTTTACGCTGCATCCGGGCCTGATGAAGATGATCGAAAAGGAGATAGACCAGGCCAAGAAGGGCAAGTCGGCCAAAATCATCATCAAGGTCAACGCCGTGGTCGAGGAACAAGCGATCCGCGCGCTGTACCGCGCCTCCCAGGCTGGCGTCGAAATCAAAATGATCGTGCGCGGCATGTGCTGCCTGAAGCCCGGCGTGCCGGGGGTTTCCGAGAACATCGAAGTCCGCTCCATCGTCGGCCGTTTTCTGGAACACACCCGGATTTACGCGTTCTACAACGGTGGCGATTGGGCGGTATACGCTTCCAGCGCGGATTTGATGAACCGCAACATGTTCCGGCGAGTGGAAGTGTGTTTCCCGATCGGCGACCGTAAAAACATCGACCGGATTCTAGCCGACCTGGAAGGCTATTTGAGCGACACGGCTCAAGCGTGGTTGCTGCAAAGCGACGGCCAGTACCGGCGCGCCGAACGTGGCGAACAAGCCGCTTACCAAGTGCAAACCGAATTGTTGAAAGCCTTCTGCGGCTAAGGAGCAACGATGAGCCCACGCCAACACCGGCAGATCGTGCTGGATACCGAGACCACCGGCATCAATCCCAAGGAAGGCCACAAGATCATTGAAATCGGTTGCGTGGAATTGCTCAACCGCCGCCTGACCCGCAACCACTTTCACGTGTATTTGAATCCGGACCGGGAGATCGACGCCGGCGCCATCGAAGTCCACGGCATCACCAACGAGTTTTTGCGAGACAAGCCGCGCTTCGCCGACGTCGTCGAGGATTTCATGGCCTTTACCGCCGGCGCCGAGTTGATTATCCACAACGCGCCGTTCGACGTCGGCTTTTTAAATCACGAGCTGAGTTTGCTGCCGGGCGAGACCCGCACCGTCGAATCCAACAGCAGCGTGTTCGATACGCTGACCTTCGCCCGCAAAAAACATCCCGGCGCCCGCGCCAGCCTGGACGCGCTGTGCAAACGCTACGGCATCGACAACAGCCACCGGGAACTGCACGGCGCGCTGTTGGACGCCGAGATTCTGGCCGACGTTTATCTATTGATGACCGGCGGCCAGTTTTCGTTGCTGGAAGACACCGAAACAGAGCGTAGCGGCGAACAAGCCATCGTCCAGCTCTCCGCCGACCGGCCGCGCCTGAAAGTCATCGCCTGCAACGACGAAGAACAAACCGCCCACGAGCAGCGCCTAGCCAAAATCGCCAAAGTGTCCGGCAACTGCCTATGGCTAGCCGAGCCGCCCGAGACCACTTAGGCTATGCAGCCCTAGCCAACGAAATTCCTAAAATCGACAAGTTGCAAGAGCGATAACAAGCCAGAAGCTCACCCGCCATCCTTGAGTCGAAGGGCGGGGATTATTCATTCATGCGGTGATGGCGTTTGGGATAGAACGGCCAAAACCGGACTTTCGCCCTCACATTAAATCTGACGCTTGAACACCTGCTTACCAGCTGACGCTTGAACACCTGCTTACCAGTGAAATGAGTCATCCGTAAAACTTGGCTTTGTTTACATTTTTTACACTTATAATGAGCTGATTCCGATAGCTCTCAAGAAACTCTTTGGAATTGTTGTTTTTGGTGATGGGCAATTTGTTAGGCGAAGAATGAATCGATTTGATAAGTATGGATAAAGAAAACCTACAAGAACGAGAGTTATTGGAAGAATTGACTTCTGATCAGCAGCGCACTGGGGTAGAGGTTGAGAAAACTTCTGATGACTCTGTGGCAATAGTCGAGCCGTTCGACCCTGAGAAAATCGATGTCAAAACTAAACCTATGACGGTTGATTTAATCATGGCAAGGATTCGAGGTGGCGATGAAGAGATAGACTTAATGCCCGATTTTCAGCGGCGTGCCGGCATTTGGGACTTGACTAGAAAATCGCGCCTCATTGAATCTTTGCTGCTAAGGATTCCTTTACCTGTTTTTTACGTCGCTTCGAATCAACATGATTGCTGGTCTGTAGTTGACGGCCTTCAACGTATCACGACACTTAAAGAGTTCATTCATGACAAAGTGTTGGTGTTGCAAGGGTTAGAATTTCTTCATAAGCTGAACGGCAAAAAATTTGTTGATCTTAATCGGCAGATGCAACGCCGAATTTTGGAAAGCGAAGTCACCGTTCACATAATTCAGCCGGGTACTCCGTCACCGGTTATGTTTAATATCTTCAAGCGCATCAATACCGGCGGATTGCCGTTATCGGCGCAGGAAATTCGTCATGCCATAAAACAAGGGGCTGCGACAAAACTACTAAAGGAATTGGCTGAATCCAAAAATTTTAAAGAGGCCACTCGCAACAGTATTCGTGACGAACGCATGGCCGATCGGGAGTGCGTGCTCAGATTTTGCGCTTTCTATATTAACCCTCCTGATAAATACAATACCGGCGATCTCGATGCGTTGTTAATACAAACCATGGATGAACTCAATTCGTGGCCGGATAATAAAATCAAGAAGCTAACCAAATCCTTCAAAAATACGATGGATGCGGCGAAGCGAATTTTTGGCAAATGGGCGTTTCGAAAATATTACGGCTCCGATTACAGATTAAGCCCAATTAACAAGGCACTTTTCGAAGTGTGGACAGTGAATCTGTCAAAACTTTCGAGCGATGAAATCGATTACCTAGAGCAACATCGTGCAGCGCTAATGGAAAAATTCGCAGACATTATGATGCTTGATTTGGATTTCCAATCGTCAATTTCAGCCGCTACAGGTTCCGTTTCAAATGTACGGCTACGGTTTAATACAATTGGAAATCTGATTCAGGAGGTTATGCATGTTGAAAAAGCTGCATCTTGAAAACTTCAAAGGATTTAAGACTTTAGAAATTCCATTTCGTAATGTCACACTACTTTCCGGATTGAACAGTGCGGGTAAAAGTTCGGTAATCCAAGCGCTCTTGCTTTTGAAACAGATCGATTATCAGAGAGACCCAAGCACTGATCATGCTGAATTATTTCCTAATGGCGACTACGTATCTCAGGGTAGCGGTCGAGAGTTGTTATATGAGTTTGCTGATACTGACGAGATACTAATTGCCTGTGAAACATCTCTGCGTTCGCACTCGTGGCGTTTCAAATACAATCCCCAGACCCACCGGCTTATTACAGAAGACGTATTCGAGCGTAAGGATTTGGCTACTCTCGATCAGTTACGGTTTTCGTATCTGAGCGCGGAACGCTGGGGACCTCGGCTCACTTATCCATATGAAGATGTCGAGCAAACCAAAGGGTTAGGTATCTATGGTGAATATGCAATTCGCTACCTAATCGAGCATGGTGAAGCGCCTGTAGAAAATATTGCCGCGCGCCATCCAGCTGCTAAAGGCGATAGCCTTATTCATCATGTTGAGGCATGGTTAGGTGAGCTTAGCCCTGGTGTACGCATAGACGTGAAACTGATACGCGACGCTGGGGTTTCTCTGTTAAGTTACAGTTTCGAAAGGCGAGGTGACGTGGCCTCCCGTTACTACAGGCCAACTCACGTCGGCTTCGGCTTGACGTATTGTTTGCCACTCTTAGTGGCTCTGCTTTCCGCTGAACCAGGCACCGTTCTACTTTTGGAAAACCCTGAGGCTCACTTACATCCGCGAGGCCAAGCCGAACTTGCAAGGTTGATTGCTTTAGTTGGTCAAAATGTGCAGGTTATTTTAGAGACTCACAGTGACCACGTCATGAATGGATTGCGTGTGGCAGTTCGACGAGATGAATTGACACCTGAAAACGTTGCATTTCATTATTTCCAACGTGAAGGGACAAATGCCCATATTGAAACACCGGAAATTGACGCTAACGGCAGACTTTCCTTCTGGCCTGACGGCTTTTTTGATGAACACGAGCGCATGCTCGCGGCACTCGTCCGTAAATCGAAAAACTGATGTATGCATACGCCAGATATCATTTTCAATGAGACATCTGTTACAAGTTGCTCCATCCCCGACCCCGCAACTGCGCGTATAGCCTTCGAAGAGTTTGTTTCGGTTATCGGTACACTAATTGACATCGGGGCCACGAATAATGTTGTCCGCTCTCAATGCTGCCTTCAGGATGTCCGTATATCGACACAGTCTGGTGATAGATGGGCTGTAGAAGATTGGTTATTTGATAACACCATAGATCGTGAAATGCGATCCTTCGTATTGACACTTGATACAAAGATACCGATTGAAAACGGCGTATTACTTGATAAAGAGCTTGAAGACGCATTGATTGATCAAGAGTACCGCATAGCCACGGCTGAAGGACCAGACTGTTTTGCAGTTGGGTTCGCGATTTACAGTGGGGATGTTGTGGTCAGCTTACCCACGTCTCATATATGGGACGCGCATCAGCTCCGAGCATATGTTTGCAGTGACCTATCAATTATTCGAGAAGTTGTGGTCGACCATGCCAGCCGGGAAGGCCACTGCTATTTGCTCCAGGAACTGTTCGAGAAAAGATATATCAACTCAGTTACCACAGCAGCGGAATTGAATTGTGAGAAGGAAAATCTTTTTCCAAATCTACGATTCTCACCTGATGTGACTGATCAGATCGAGCAGATCGAATCGCGATATATTACCCGAGTGTTGGCAAAACTGGCCAAAATGAACGAAACAGCCAAAAACTGGCGTGACGTTGAATCAGTTACTCCTAGTTATCTATTTCAATGGCGAGGAGAAAGTGCTTCTACCATGAGCAACGCTGATTGCCTTGCCGCCCGTAAATTCCGCATGCCAGATGGCAATACATTTAGCACATACGAAAAACATACTGATTTTTCTAAGAGCCACCGTATTCATTTCATTGAAGACAGAAATGAACGCGACTTCATAATCGGTTATATCGGAAATCATCTTCCGACGGTGCTTTTTCCGCATTGATTATGAAAATATAAATAAAGGCGTCTGACCGCTTAGCCTAGTAAGTTGTCTTTGTCTGGATGCGGTTACAAGCAACTAATAAGGGGCGTTCGCGTCAATTCGCCATTTCCAAAAGCCGCCATTCACTACGGGCGTAATGGTATCGGAATCGAACGGCAACACACTTGCCGCTGCAAGTGAAAATCTATCCATCCCGCTTTTTGCCTTGGGTTTATTGCTCAGAGCGTTGCGCGCAAGGCTTTTAGTGTTATGCGCAAGGCTTGGAGCCTTGCGTGTATTGCTCGAAGGTAAGGCTCTATCCCGCCCACCTGTTGAGATCATTCAGCCTGAGGCATCCTGTGATTTTTTGATCAGGAGTAGCGATGGGCGTTACATCGAAATGGCGTCAGCATATTGAAGAATGGCAAGGCAGTGGTTTGTCGCAGGTTGAGTATTGCGTGCAGGAAGGCATCAATGTACGGACATTTACTGCCAGACTGTGCGACTATCGCAAACGGCCTGCGGTAGAGCCGGTCGCTTTGGTGCCGGTGCAGATTGAACAGCCTGAGCCTGCTTCTGTGGTGACACCCGCAGCTGCGGCTATGGTCTTGACCGATGCCCACGGTTATAGGCTGGAGATTTCGTCTTCAGTATCGGCGGGCTGGGTAGCCGAGTTGTTACGATGTCTGGCTTGATCGATTATCCCGCGCAGATTTGGTTGGCGGTGGCGCCGGTGGACATGCGGCGTGGTTTGGATGGCTTGTCAGCGATTGTTCAACAGAGTCTGGGGCATGCCCCGTGTGCCGGATCGGCGTTTATCTTTCGTAATCGTGCGGGCAACCGGCTACGGTTGTTGGTGTGGGATGGCAATGGGGTTTGGCTGTGTCAGCGCCGTTTGCACCAAGGCAGTTTTGTCTGGCCCAGGGTGGGCGATGCGGTGTTTGCGCTGACGCAGGCGCAATGGCACTGGTTAATTGCTGGAGTCGATTGGCAACGCTTATCCGCCCAGCCCCAAGCAGACTGGCAGGTGTGAATCAGAGGTAAAACGCGGCGGTAAAAAAGTCCTAAAATGTCCTAATATCAAGGCATTGGATGGGGCATTGCGGTATAATTCACCCATGAATCCGCTGGCCAAACTCGACCAATTGAACCTGGAGCCGACTGCCAAAACCGAGGTGGCGGCCCTGCTTCAGGCACTGATGGATCAGGCAGCCCAGGATGCCCAAGTCATCCAAACCAAAGACGCCACGATTCACGCCAAAGACCTCAAAATCGGCGCGCTGACCCATGAGCTGGCGTATTACAAACGCATCCGCTTCAGTCGCAAGAACGAAAGTCTGGCCCCGTTGCAGCGGGATGTGTTCGAGGAAACCTGGAATTCCGATATCTCGGCGATTGATGAGGAAGTCGAACAACTCCGGGATGATCAGCCCTGCGATACCGTGGCCCGTCCCAAACGCCCACGTGCCGGTCGCCAACCGTTGCCTGAGCATCTGCCGCGCATTGAGCATCGCCATGAGCCTGAGTCCTGCGCTTGTGGTCAATGCGGTAAAGACCTGGTCAAAGTCGGCGACGACTGCAGGGATGCAGGAGATAGAGCAACGCAGGAGCAGTTGCCGAAGACATCAGCGAGCAACTGGACGTCGAACCGGCCAAGTTCTTTGTGCATCGACACATTCGTCCGCAATACGCCTGTCGGGCCTGCGAAACCATCACCGCAGCCGCCATTCCACCGGCGGTGATCGATGGCGGTATGGCTGCCGTCGGTTTGCTCACCTGGGTGCTGATCGGCAAGTACCTCGATCATTTGCCGCTGTACCGGTTGGAACAAATCGCCGCCCGTGACGGGGTGATCCTGTCCCGCTCCACGCTGGCGGACTGGGTCGGACGACTCGGTGTCGCTTTAGCGCCCTTAGCCGACCGCTTGGCTTGGCATTTGTTGCAAAGGGATAGCTTACATGCCGACGAGACGCCGGTGCCGCAACTGGATCCCGGCAGTGGTAAAACCAAGAAAGCCTATCTGTGGGCCTATCGCAGCAATGATCTGCAACCGGGACCGAAGCTTATCGTCTTCGATTATCAAGCCGGTCGCGGCGGCCGCTACGCGCAGCAGTTTCTGGGCGAATGGCGCGGCCACCTGATGGTGGATGACTATGCAGGCTATAAAGCCCTGTTTGCGGCAACCCGTGCACATCCGCAATCGCAACGCCTACTGGAGCCGTGTACCGAACTGGCCTGCCTGGCGCATGCGCGGCGCAAATTCTTCGACCTGTTGCAAACCAGTCAGAGCCCTATCGCACAAGCAGCACTGAATCGCATCGCCAAACTGTACGCCATTGAAACCGAGGGCCGCGAGATGACAGCTGACCAGCGCAAACAGCTACGCGCCGAAAAAAGCCTGCCGCTATTGACAGACTTGCAGGCTTGGTTACAGCAAACCCGTTTGCGCACCGCGCCCAATACCGCCACCGCCAAAGCCATCGACTACAGCCTGAAACGCTGGGTTGCCTTAAGCCGTTACGCCGAAACCGGCGATCTGCCTATCGACAATAATCCGGTCGAAAACAGCATTCGCCCCATTGCCTTGGGTAAAAAGAATTGGCTGTTCGCTGGTTCCGAACGCGCCGGCCAGCGCGCTGCGGTCATCCAAACCCTGCTAGGCACCGCCAAACTCAATGGCCTCGATCCGGCTGCCTGGCTAAAAGACACCCTGGAAAAACTCCCCATCTGGCCCAACAGCCGCATCGACGAACTGCTGCCGTTCGGTGATCTGGATTAAATCATAACCTGCAACATCTGGCGATGTGGAACGGCTGAGCGCTTACTCTTGGTTTTACCACTGCCGGGATCCAGTTGCGGCACCGGCGTCTCGTCGGCATGTAAGCTATCCCTTTGCAACAAATGCCAAGCCAAGCGGTCGGCTAAGGGCGCTAAAGCGACACCGAGTCGTCCGACCCAGTCCGCCAGCGTGGAGCGGGACAGGATCACCCCGTCACGGGCGGCGATTTGTTCCAACCGGTACAGCGGCAAATGATCGAGGTACTTGCCGATCAGCACCCAGGTGAGCAAACCGACGGCAGCCATACCGCCATCGATCACCGCCGGTGGAATGGCGGCTGCGGTGATGGTTTCGCAGGCCCGACAGGCGTATTGCGGACGAATGTGTCGATGCACAAAGAACTTGGCCGGTTCGACGTCCAGTTGCTCGCTGATGTCTTCGGCAACTGCTCCTGCGTTGCTCTATCTCCTGCATCCCTGCAGTCGTCGCCGACTTTGACCAGGTCTTTACCGCATTGACCACAAGCGCAGGACTCAGGCTCATGGCGATGCTCAATGCGCGGCAGATGCTCAGGCAACGGTTGGCGACCGGCACGTGGGCGTTTGGGACGGGCCACGGTATCGCAGGGCTGATCATCCCGGAGTTGTTCGACTTCCTCATCAATCGCCGAGATATCGGAATTCCAGGTTTCCTCGAACACATCCCGCTGCAACGGGGCCAGACTTTCGTTCTTGCGACTGAAGCGGATGCGTTTGTAATACGCCAGCTCATGGGTCAGCGCGCCGATTTTGAGGTCTTTGGCGTGAATCGTGGCGTCTTTGGTTTGGATGACTTGGGCATCCTGGGCTGCCTGATCCATCAGTGCCTGAAGCAGGGCCGCCACCTCGGTTTTGGCAGTCGGCTCCAGGTTCAATTGGTCGAGTTTGGCCAGCGGATTCATGGGTGAATTATACCGCAATGCCCCATCCAATGCCTTGATATTAGGACATTTTAGGACTTTTTTACCGCCGCGTTTTACCTCTGATTCACACCTGCCAGTCTGCTTGGGGCTGGGCGGATAAGCGTTGCCAATCGACTCCAGCAATTAACCAGTGCCATTGCGCCTGCGTCAGCGCAAACACCGCATCGCCCACCCTGGGCCAGACAAAACTGCCTTGGTGCAAACGGCGCTGACACAGCCAAACCCCATTGCCATCCCACACCAACAACCGTAGCCGGTTGCCCGCACGATTACGAAAGATAAACGCCGATCCGGCACACGGGGCATGCCCCAGACTCTGTTGAACAATCGCTGACAAGCCATCCAAACCACGCCGCATGTCCACCGGCGCCACCGCCAACCAAATCTGCGCGGGATAATCGATCAAGCCAGACATCGTAACAACTCGGCTACCCAGCCCGCCGATACTGAAGACGAAATCTCCAGCCTATAACCGTGGGCATCGGTCAAGACCATAGCCGCAGCTGCGGGTGTCACCACAGAAGCAGGCTCAGGCTGTTCAATCTGCACCGGCACCAAAGCGACCGACTCTACCGCAGGCCGTTTGCGATAGTCGCACAGTCTGGCAGTAAATGTCCGTACATTGATGCCTTCCTGCACGCAATACTCAACCTGCGACAAACCACTGCCTTGCCATTCTTCAATATGCTGACGCCATTTCGATGTAACGCCCATCGCTACTCCTGATCAAAAAATCACAGGATGCCTCAGGCTGAATGATCTCAACAGGTGGGCGGGATAGAGCCTTACGAATCACTTTTAGTGTTGCGGGATAGACTTTTTGCGTTGCGATCGAGACTGGGAACCGCGTTAATTGCCGGATTTGCGTTGAAAGCGCTGCTCCGGCGGCCAGCCGGATATCCCATTAGCGGTCGCGGTGGGTTAGAGCGGCTTGCGGCGAGTCGCGGATACCCAGTTGATCTTTGGTTTGCCCCATAATCCATGCGCGAATCCTTTCGGCGTGCTTGGCGCGAACGAATTCTTGATAAAGAAAGCGATCTTTATCCTGATCTGAAAGTTTGGCGACCTTGGCTTTGTAGTCAGGGCCGCTTTGCCCAGAGAAAAGCACCTGCTCACGAAAATCAGTGAACCCCGATTCAGGTTTTACTCTAGCATTGAACTCATCTTTAGGTGACCAACATCCCCATGTCGTGAAAGTAGACAGCAAGTACAATCATCAACCAATCGGCATCGCTCATCATCTTTTTAGTTTGTTCAGGAATAATCCAATCCAGATTTTTTAACATCTCATCAATATGGGAGATGTCGTGTTTTGTATATTGATCGAATATCCCCTCTTTACCGATTTGACCAAGGAGCAATGCCACTTATCTCTTGATATGAAGTAGATTGAGGCCACCGAATGCGGCTAACTTTTCAGCTTTCTGAGCGTACTGTTCTGGTGTTGTGGTCAATTCGATAGACATATTTCCCTCTATGCAGAGGCAATTCGCCATGATTGAAAAAACGCAAAGTTTACGAGCACTCTACTAGTTACCCAACTGATAATTGGGTAGTTCCCATATATCACCGAACAAAGGCTCATTTGTGCAATAGCCGATTGGTTAGCTGTATATCATCGGTGAGATCTGGTAACCGTTATATGGCCGTCGTTGAATCACTTTAGTTGACAGGCAGCAACGGGTCGGATAGCAGCCCAACAGCCCGCAAGATTACCAAATCAACCCGCTTGTTTACAAATGAACTCAGTGGCAACGGATTATCCGTAAGAGCCGGGCAATTCGGCGGTGAATACTGTAGCAGCCATGATCCCGGACGCGGCATAGCCGTTCCCAGCCCAAAATTGAACGTTTAACCCGGCGTCATCAACGCGGAAAACGGCTTTGGGAACGTTCATGGCGACGCTGGGGGTGTTTATTTTGGCGTTTGGGGAGCTCCCAAAGGCGGATGGGTAGACCCCAGTGTTTTAGGAACCTTCCTGGGATTTCCGGGGAAGTTCCCGGTGCGTCCGGGAATCTCCCTGGAAGTTCCGGGAATGACCCCCGCGACGTTTTAAGCATTTATTTTTCCGTCGGGAACGGTAAAAATGCCGGCTAGAGGACAACCAACGCCAAGACGCGCATCCGATTCGCGGCCGCGCGCACCCTCGGCCAGTCAGTCTGTTTCCCTTTCGGAGTGGCGAGCGCGTATGCGCCGAACCGGTGCAGTTCATCGGCCGGGGCAGTTCGGTTCAGAATGTCTAGGACCGATCGATTAGGGACGTCGAGCTAAATTCCGATAGCCCTAACTGATCACTGATTTTAGAGCTGTAAGAAAATGGCGTGGTTTAATGGTAAGCGTCCTTTAAACAACGTCGTTGATTTTTTGAATAAAGCCGTACGAGCTTGATTAGACCGTTGGGTTGACGAGATGCCAAGGCAGCAGGGCTTCGAAGTCTTCGATGTTTTTTGCCAATGGCAATTGACGGAACAACGCGACAAGATAGATGCGCGGCTCGATGTCCACCTCATTATAAATGGGCACTATCTTCGCTTCTTTCGACCTATTGATATAGACACTGTTAATAGACTGCTGACCAAACAGAGGCTAGAAATTTTGAATTTTAATTCAACGAGAATTTAGCGATCATATCTTGCTGGATGTTGCGGACTCGGGCATTGAACTGGTCGGAATTCAAATCAACGAATCTCAACGGATCGTTTTTACAAAGCACGAATTCGCGTATCGTGTCGCGATTCCAGCACTGATAATTATCATGCACGGCTCTTAATACCGACTTTAATTTATTCACCGCATACAGCATGTCATCTTCCCTATCCGCGAAAGAAAACGTCATTAAGTCCGCGATGGCTGACCTGACTTGAGTAAACGCATTATTCGAGTCAAATTCGATACTTTGTTTCATTCGGTTTATCCCTCTAATCGTTAGAAAATTGAATTCGGTTCTATTAGAGAAAAATATCGCATCGGGCTCTTAACTCAAACTTAACGGCAAGCCATGCCTAGGTTGCTTGTTTTGCGGAAGACGGGCTTGAGGAGGGGCTTGATTCGCCATCCAACCAGTCGGGCTGTCTCGACATTCTGGCTACCCCGAACCTACCCCTGTCTGAACCGCTCGGATTCGGTCTGCTCGAACGGCTGTGCATTCACCGCCAAGAAGGCCGAATTCACTACGCCGGGCCGCCGGCCAAGCCGTTCGCGAAGCCCAATTTTTGAACGGCTCAAGGACAGCTTTAGCAACGCGGGCTTGGAAGCCGCTGGCAAGCGGCTTGGAATCGGTTTAGTATTCAAGCAACGGTGATGATCGCGCCAATCGTTTCAACCACGACAGTCTGCTCTGCACTGTAAACAGCAGCTGGACAAACCCGATTCGGAAGGTTGAAATGATCGCGCCCGACCTGATTTCCCAAACCATATCAGGGTCGGACGGCCTTTTTACGATTCGCTTCGAACTATGCCGGTAAGATTCCGGCTCCGTTTTTTATGCATCAGGCGTACGCCATTTGCCATTTTCACCATCAGTCAGTTTCTCAACCAATTTTAAAATGGACGTAACACCCTTGGACGACCTGGATCGCATCGACCGGGCGGTCTGGAACGAACTGACCGGCGACGGCTACCCGTTTTTACGCCACGAGTTTCTGGCGGCATTGGAACACAGCGGCTCGGTCAGCCCGCGCGGCGGCTGGTGGCCTCAGCATTTGTTGGCGCTGGAGAATGGCCGGCCGGTCGGCTTGTTGCCGCTGTACCGCAAATCGCATTCCTGGGGCGAATACGTATTCGACCAACAGTGGGCCGATGCCTATCGCCAACACGGGCTGGCCTATTATCCCAAATGGTTGACCGCGATTCCGTTCACGCCCTGCCAGGGGCCGCGTTGGGCCGTGGCGCCGGGCACGTCAAGCGATGCGGTACTGGCAAGCTGGTTCGAATACCTGCAAGACCGAGCCAAACGGGAAGCGATCTCGTCTTGGCATTGTTTGTTCCCTCGGCCCGACGAGGCCGAAACATTGCGTGCGTTGGGCATGAGCATTCGAGAAGGTGTGCAATTTCAGTGGTTCAATCGCGAGTACCGCGATTTCGCCGACTTTCTCGATACGATGACCGCCGCCAAGCGCAAGATGGTCAAACGCGAGCGCCGTAAGGTCGAAGAGCAAGGCATCGTCATGCAACGCGTGGCCGGCGCCGACGTCACCGACGAGCAATGGCAAGCCTTTTACCGCTTCTACGCGGCGACCTACATCAAGCACCACTCGCAACCCTATTTAAATCTGGATTTCTTTCGAGAAATCGCGCTGACCATGCCGCAGCGAATATTGCTGATCCTGGCGATCAACGGCGACCGCTATGTCGGCGCCGCGCTGAGCTTGATCGGTGCCGATACCTTATACGGCCGTTATTGGGGTTGCGACGAAGAATTCAGCGGACTGCATTTCGAAGCCTGCTATTACCAGGGCATCGACTATTGCATCGCCAACGGCCTGAGCCGTTTCGATTCCGGCGCCCAGGGCGAACACAAGATTGCCAGAGGCTTCGAACCGATTACCACCTATTCCGCCCATTGGCTGCGCGATCCCGGCTTCGCGGACGCGGTGGAACGTTTTCTGGAACGGGAGAAGATCGGCATGCAGCGCTACAAACTCACCGCCCAAGGCTATCTGCCGTTCAAACACGCTGGTCCGGATCGGCAGTAAACCTCCCCGCTGATCCAGCCTCGCTAGCCGAGCCATTGACCGCTTAGATTCGAATCGGCGATACTGCCTTTAACCGTGCAATTATTATGGGAAATAGGTGCGCCGAGTGCGTTTTCCGATGGTTGCACTCGATTCGATATCAACAGAGGCATTCAAACTATGACAGATAAACTGATAGCCATCGCCGTGGACACCGATGGCCGCGTCGCTTCTCACGCGGGCAGAGCGTCGCGCTGGCTGGTCTACGTCGTTACCAAGGAGTCCCGCGCCGATCTGGCCTGGACGCTGGATTTGACCGACATCGGCAGTCTGCACGAATGGCATGTGCGTGGCGACGGCAATCGCCACCCCTTGCACACTGTCGATATCGCGATTGCCGGCTCGGCCGGCGACGGCGTGATCCGCAATCTGGCGACCCGCTCTACCGAGTTGCTTACCACCGGCGAGACGTCGCCCGATCAAGCCTTGGCAGCCTATCTGGCCGGCACGCTGAGCGAAGGCCCGGCCCATGATGAACAACATTGCCTGAAAGATAACCATTGAGCCGGCGATTGCAAACCGCCCCGCTGGCCGCCAGCACGCCGCGACTTGCAAAGCCATCGCGGAAAAAACATGGCTTATTGCATTCGCGGGCCGGGCCCGCATCACTCGAATCCGCCCGGATTGCCGGCGGCCGCTGGGGCTGGCGTCGCTAGCCCGCGCCGGAATCGCTCACCGTCAAACTTTGAATCGGTAGCCGACGCCCGATTCGGTTAACAGATGTTGCGGCTGAGTGGGATCGGCCTCCAGTTTTTGGCGCAATTGACTCATGTAGATCCGTAAGTAATGCGCGTTTTCTTGAGAGGACGGTCCCCAAACCTCTTTTAATATCTGCCGATGAGTCAGAACTTTACCGGCATGCTTGATCAATACCGCCAGTAAACGGTACTGAATAGGCGTCAGATGCACGTCCTCGTCCGCGACGCTAACCAGACGGTTTTGCAAATCCACCCGCAGGTTGCCGGCCGTAAACACTGCTTCGCCGGCACCTTCCGCGCCGCGATTAGCGTGTCTGAGCGCGACTCGAATCCTGGCCAGCAACTCGCCGAAACCGAAAGGTTTGGTCAGATAATCGTCGGCGCCGGCGTCCAACGCGTCGATCTTGTGTTGCTCGTTGCTGCGCGCCGACAATACGATGATAGGCACCGCCGACCAAGCCCGCAAAGAGCGAATCACGTCAACCCCGTCCATATCCGGCAGGCCCAGGTCCAAAATCAATAGATCCGGCTTGCGCACGCCAGCCTCGATCAGGCCTTGCTTGCCGGTCTCGGCCTCGAACACCGCGAAACCGTGCGTGGTCAAACCGGTGCGCAAAAACCGCCGTATCGACGGATCGTCCTCGACGACGATGATGACCGGCTCGATTTTAGCCATGCCGGCTTACGGTCGCTTCGACCATCATTCTTCTAACTCCAGGCTGGGCGGTGGTTGGTCCAGCGGCAGTATAAAGGTAAAAATCGCGCCGCCGCCAGACCGATTGCGGGCGAAAATCCGGCCGCCATGGACTTCGACGATGGCTCGACAAATCGCCAAACCCAAGCCGGCTCCGCTCTGGGCGGCTTCGTGGCGAACCTGGAAGAACTTTTCGAACAGCCGCTCTTCCTTGCCGGCCGGAATACCGGGCCCCCGATCGGCGACGCTGAGCTCGACAGCCTGATCGCTGGTTTCCACGCGGATATCCAAATCGCTACCCACCGGCGTATAGCGCGCCGCGTTTTCCAGCAGATTGATCAACACTTGCTCGATCATCACCGCATCGGCGTAAACCATCGGAATACCGGCCGGCAGCGATACCCGCACCGGTCTGCCGGCCAGGCGTTTTTGCAGCACGGTCAATGCGGTGCCGACGATTTCCTCTAACGGATGCCATTGCCTGTTCAGTTCCAGCACGCCGGAATCCAGGCGGGCCATGTCCAGGATATTGTTAACCAAAGTCGACATCCGTTCGGCTTCGTCGACGATGGCCCGGCTTAATTCCAATTTATCCGACGGCTGCAACTGGCCAGCGTCTTCGGCCAATGTGGTCGCGGAGCCGATGATAGTCGCCAGCGGCGTGCGCAAATCGTGGGAAATCGCGCTCAGCAAGGAGTTGCGCAAACGTTCGGCCTCGACTTGCAACAGGGTCACGCGGGCCGTTTCCGCGAAGCGAATGCGGGCCACGGATTGGCCGATTTGGCGTAAAAAGGTTTCCAGCAATTTCTGCTGCTCCGGCAAAAACACCCGGCGCAGATTGACCGGCCGCATCGCCAGCACGCCGACGACTTTATCGTCGTTTTGAATCGGAAAATAAATCGCCTCGGCGCCCGCCAAGGTGTTGGTGCCCTGTCCGGCCATTTCGTTGTGATCGAAGACCCACTGCGCGATGCCCAGATCGGCGCCCGGCAGAGACTCCGCCAATGCCGCGCCGCGCGGATGCTCGATTCTATCCTCGGCGTTGGCAAACAAAATCGCGTTGCGGCTGCTGAATTCGGAATACAACTGGCGGACCGCGATTTTGACGATATCCTCTTCGTTCTGGGCGCCGGATAATTCCTTGCTCATCGCGTATAAGGCCGCGGCCCGCCGTTCCCGGTGCGCCGCCACCTTAGCCTGCGAACGCACATTGACCATCAGATTGCTGATCACGATGCCGACCACCAGCATCGCCAGCAAAGTAATCAAATATTGGCTGTCCGATACCGAAAAACTGTAAAACGGTTGAACGAACAAAATATCGAACACGCCGACACCCAGCACCGACGCCAAAATCGATGGTCCCCGGCCGAAGCGCGTGGCAACGAACACCACCCCCAATAGAAACACCATGACCAAGTTTGCCAGTTCGACGCTGCCGAACAATAAATAACCGACCGCGGTACTGAACGCCGTCACGCCGACCGCCCAGGCGTAACCCAGATAGCGCCGGCGCGTCTTGGCCGGGATGCGCTGCTTGAGTCCCGGCAGCGGGCTTTTTCTGAACAGCGACGGTTCGGCTTCCGGCGCATCCATCTCGCCGCGACGCGGACTACCCAACAGATAAATATTGATATTGTGGGCTTGAGCGATCAACACATCGACGACCGACCCCAATAACCAGCGCCGCCAACCGCGCCGACTGGGCTTGCCCACGACGATTTTGTTGATATTGCGTTCCCGGGCAAAGCGGATGATCGCCTCGCTCATTGCCGGCGCACTGAGCGTGACGGTTTCCGCGCCCAACTGCTCGGCTAGTCGCAAGATCCGCAACACCCCGTCGCGCTTGACCGCCGGCAGCCGGGCCAGCTCGGGCGTCTCGACGTAAGCGACGATCCATTCGGCCCGCAACCCGGCCGCCAGGCGCTTCCCGGCCCGTACCAGCCGTTCGGCCAACGGGTTGGGCCCTATGCACACCAGCAAGCGCTCGCCAACCTGCCAGACTTCGCGGATCGCATTGTCTTCTCGGTAATCCAGCATCTGCGCATCGACTCGGCTCGCGGTCTGGCGGAGCGCCAGTTCGCGCAACGCAATCAAATTGCCTTTGCGGAAAAAATGCTGTATTGCCTGTTGCGCTTGTTGCGGCAGATAAATTTTGCCTTCCTTCAATCGGAGCAATAGCTCGTCCGGCGGTAAATCCACCAGTTCGACTTCGTCGGCATCTTCGAATACCGTGTCCGGCACGGTTTCCCAAACCCGAATCCCGGAAATCTGACCGATGTCGTCGTTCAGGCTTTCCAGATGCTGCACGTTCAACGCGGTGTAGACGTCGATGCCGGCTTCCAGCAATTCATGAATGTCCTGCCAACGTTTCGGATGGCGGGAACCGGGCGCGTTGGTGTGGGCCAGCTCGTCGACCAGAATGATGGCCGGTCGCCGCTTCAGGGCCGCGTCGATATCGAACTCGCGCAGAACCGCGCCCTTGTATGGTACCGGCCGGGTCGGCAAACACTCCAAGCCGTCCAGCAAGGCCTCGGTTTCCTTACGGCCGTGGCTTTCCACCAAGCCGACGATCACATCCAACTGCTCCGCGCGCCGCTCCCTGGCCGCCAACAGCATCGCGTAAGTCTTGCCAACTCCGGCCGCCGCGCCGAAGAATATCTTCAATCGGCCTCGCTTGGCCTTGGCCCGGTCCCGAGCAACGCGGGCCAGCAATTGGTCGGGATCCGGGCGTTCTGGATTCATTTGAAAATGTAGCGGATCTTGATTTGGGAGACAGCAATCAGTGTACGGACTAGCGGATAAAAATGCCGTAAAGATTCACGCGGTAAGCTGTGAACGGCGGGCCATCCGCGCAATCCCCACCCATATCGAAGCAGCGGCGGGAAAAGCGCGAACTAAATAGCGTTGCCTCAGCGCCCACGGAGCAAAATCAAGCCCATCTTCACCTTATCGCGCAGCGTCTTTTGACTAAGACAGGTATGTAGGCATAACTTCTGGCAAGCGATGGTTTCCTTCCGAATGTCACGGGCCGCCGGACCGCGCCAGATCTGCTCGGCGCTCTGTTGCGTCAAATTTCCGATCACCGGGAAGTAGAAGCAGGTTTGGACATCGCCATTGGTCCGAATAAAAAAGTCGCGCATACCGACTCGGCAAGGCATGGCCTCGGGTGGCGCTTTTTCCTCGCGAAAATGTTTGACCATCTGGTTGATGACCGTTTCGCTGTTCATGATCGGTTCTCCGGCACGCTTGAGCGCGATCAGCGTGTTCTGCACCCGCTCGAGTTCCGGCCAGTCTGATTCTTCGATCCACAGTTCGTCGTAGGTTTCCGGGGTCCAGCGATCCAAGGGCTGAAGGTTCAGCGCGGTTGCGCCGACTTCTTGGGTCCATTTCACCATTTCCGGCAACAAGCGGAAGTTTTTGGCATTCACCGTGGTTTTAATGACGATAGGAAAATTCAGCCCGGCCTTGTCGCGGGCATCGCGAACGCATCGAATACCGTTGACCAGCCTCTCGAATAGCGAGGGATAGCCGCGCAAGTAGTCGTGCAGTTCCGCACTCGGCGCGTCGCAGGAGATATTCAAATTGAACGGCTGGGTTTCCACCAACCGGGCGGCGTTCTTCCGGTTCAGCGTCGATCCGTTAGTGGTTACGCCGCTGTGAATCCCGTTTTTGCGGCAGAAATCCATCAAGTCCAGAAAGCCAGGCTTTAAGAAGGGTTCGCCGCCGCTGAAGTTGATGGAGTAGGTGCCGACGAACGCCCGAATACTCAGCAAGGCGGTTTGCCATTGTTCAATCGTCATTTCCGGTTTGTACTCGGGCAAACGCCAAAACTTGCAATAGCGACACTTCACGTTGCAGCGTTCGTTGATCAACGCGTAGAAGCTGACGGGCTTGGTCAAATCGGCGCCGCTCGAAAGGTACAAGGCCTCGGCCAAGTGGTTATAACCGTGTTTGACGGCCATATGGGCCAGCGAGGTCGTTTTCATCGTTCAAGCTCCAATTTGAACCGACCGGCAAATGGCACGTGCCGCCAGCGGGACCGAGAGATGCGTGTCGCCAAACGCGCATCTAACGCCCCAGCGGATTCACCACAGACTATAACTTGTTTAAGACAAACTCGCTATTTTCAGCCTACATCCGGCGTATCTCGGCACCGCGATTAATGTCTGATTTTGTAGCCGCTCTTGAAGACCCACCAGACGAAGCTCAGACAAATCACCAGTAAACCGCAAATCATTCCGATACTGACGCCGACGTTAAGGTCGGCAACACCATAGAAACTCCAGCGAAAACCGCTGATCAAGTAGACCACGGGGTTGAACAAGGAAATCTTCTGCCACAGCGGCGGCAGCATGTTAATCGAGTAAAACGCCCCGCCCAGAAAGGTCAACGGCGTGACGACCAACATCGGCACCACTTGCAATTTCTGGAAACTGTCGGCCCACAGACCGATGATAAAGCCGAACAAGCTAAAGGTAATCGCCGTCAGTAACAGAAATCCGACCATCCACAGCGGATGAGCGATGTCGTAAGGCACGAAACAACGGGCCGTCGCCAAAATCAGCAAACCCAGCATCACCGATTTGGTCGCTGCCGCGCCGACGTAGCCGAGCAATACTTCGATCCAGGACACCGGCGCCGACAGCAATTCGTAAATCGTACCCGCCCATTTAGGCATGAAAATACCGAATGAAGCGTTGGAAATGCTCTCGTTCAGCAAATTCAGCATCACCAGACCCGGAATGATGAAGGCAGCGTAACTGACGCTGTCGATGTCGCCCATCCGCGACGCGATCGCCTTGCCAAACACGATGAAGTACAGCGACGTGGTGAGCACCGGCGCGGCGACGCTCTGGGCCAGTGTGCGAAACGTGCGCGCCATTTCAAAACGGTAAATCGCGCGAATGCCGTAAACGTTCATGCGCTAGCCTCCTTGGGCTGGTGAACCAGACTGACGAAGATATCTTCCAGCGAGCTTTCGCTGGAGCGCAGATCCCTGAATTCTATGCCGTGCTCGGCCAACGCGTTGAGCAGTTCGGCAATCCCGGTCTCCTCGGTCTGACTATCGAAGCTGTAAACCAAAGCCAGGCCACTCTCGGCGATTTCCAGCGGCCAGTGACTCAAGCCGGCGGGAAGCTCGTCTATCGGCAAGCGTAGCGTTAACGTCAATTGTTTTTTGCCGAGCTTGCGCATCAAGACGGCTTTATCCTCGACCACGATCAGTTCGCCCTTGCTGATAACACCAATGCGGTCGGCCATGTCTTCGGCCTCTTCGATGTAATGGGTGGTCAAAATGATGGTGGTGCCGCGCTCGCGCAATGCGCGCACCATGCGCCACATATCGTGCCTGAGCTCGACATCGACACCGGCGCTAGGCTCGTCCAGAAACAGAATCGACGGTTCGTGGGACAGCGCCTTGGCGATCAGCACCCGCCGCTTCATGCCGCCGGATAAGGCCATGATTTTTTCGTTACGCTTGTCCCACAACGACAGATCACGCAAGATCTTTTCTATGTAGCCGGGGTCGGGGGGCTTGCCGAACAAGCCGCGACTGAAGGAGACCGTGGCCCACACCGACTCGAACGCATCGGTATGCAGTTCTTGCGGCACCAGGCCAATACTGGCCCGCGCCGCCCGATAATCGCGGGCGATATCGTGACCGTCGGCGACGACGCTGCCGGCCGAGGCTTTAACGATACCGCAAATGATGCCGATCAGCGTGGTTTTGCCGGCCCCGTTCGGACCGAGCAACGCGAATATTTCGCCGCGGCGGATATCCAGATCGACATTCTTTAAGGCTTGAAACCCCCCGGCATAGACTTTATTGACGCCGCGCACGGCCACGATAACGTTGGAGGACTGGGCTTCCGGCGGCGGGATGTTGGGCAAGGTCCGTGGCATGGATCGGTTCGATGGAAAGTGGTTGGGAAGGCAATCGACCAGTGATTCCGCTTCCGGGTTCCGGCAATTTAGCGAAGCGGCGGTCTACCGATCAGATCGAAGGAAGAGGTTGCAGCGAATTCAACACCTTAGGCTGCCTGACGATTCGCACCGCAACCGGCGCGTCTTGGGAAGAAAACAGACCGCAACTCACCGAGAGACAAGCGGAACGATGATGTTGGCCGTCGAGCTGCGCTCGACAGCCAACGTTACGAATCAGAGTTTTTTGTCGATCAAGACTTGGTCGTCGATAATCAGCTTGGAAACGCCGCCCAGCGACAAGTGCAAGGTGCAGGACGCGGTTTTAAAATTGGAGTCTTTCTCGCCGACCCATTCCATCGTCACGTAAGTAGCCTTATCCGTGGAGGTCTTGGACGGAAAGAACACTTGCGTGCCGGTTTTGTTCTCGATCAGTTTCGGGCATTTTTGGTTGGCCATTTCCTGCATCGCCACCAGGGCGCGGATTTGCGCCGCCGCCTCTTTTTCTTCGTTGGATTGATCCTTGCTGACGCCGACCAATATGAAGCCGACCACGAATACGCCTACCATAGCGATCATCAATTTCTGTGTCTCACCCATTGTAGCTCTCCTCTCTCTATTGTAATTATTTTCGGCGAATCCGAAGTATTGCCCTTCGGATTCTATGCTAAATGGCTGGCAGCGGCAATCGAAGTCGACCGCCGTTATTGCGGGTCGACCTGTTCTATCCAATTGCCCAGGTTATAGTAGTTGGTGATACGGGCGACCTTACCGTCGCGAATGTCGAAAAATGCGCCGGCCGGCAAGCGATAGGTCTGGCCGTTGGCTTCCGGCAGACCTTCGTCGGTGTTCAGGTATTCGCCCAAAACGACGAACTCGGCCGCGCCGCGGGTACCCGTTTCATTGGCCATCACCACCATGTCCACCAGTTGCTCTTTGTAGTGGTGATTCATTTTTTGCATGAACTGACCGAAGGCTTCCTTACCGGTTTCGCGATCGCCTTGGTTGATGTCATGCACGACATCGTCGGTCAGCAGGCTCAGAAAGCGGTCCATGTCGCCATTGTTGAACGCTTGGTAGTAGTTCTGAATCAATTCGATCGCTTGCTTTTGCATGGCATTACCCGTCGGGAAAGGTGTTGAAAAGCCGGCGATTCTGCCAGAAAACCGCTTTTTTTCAGCTTAAAATTCGACGCCCTGCTCGGCTTTGATGCCGGTTTCGTAAGCATGCTTGATACGAGTCATTTCAGTGACGGTATTGGCGACCGCAATCACTTCCGGGGCCGCGTTGCGGCCGGTCAACACCAAATGCAGCCAAGCCGGTTTTTGGTTTTTTATGAAATCGGCGATTTCCGGGCCGCCGATCCAGCCGTAGCCGCAGCAATAATTGATTTCGTCGAGAATGACCAAATCGAACGCTTCCGAAAGGATTTTTTGCTTGGCGAATTCCCAAATGTCGCGGCTAGTCTTGATGTCCTGCTCCGGATTTTTGGTATCCCAGGTGAAGCCGTCGCCCAACGCGTGCCACTCGATATTGTCGAAACGTTCGGCCGCGCGTTGCTCTCCGGTCTGCCATTGGCCCTTGATGAATTGAATCACGCAAACCTTCATGCCCCAACCGGCCGCGCGGAACACCATCCCGAACGCGCTGGAGGATTTGCCCTTGCCCTCGCCGGTGTGGACCAACACCACACCCTGTCTTCTATCTCTGGTTTTCATGATCTCTGCTTCGTGATCTCCCGGCGACGCCAGGGTTCACGTGCATTGTAACAATTAAACGGCGCGGGACGGACTAAGCTACCGGCTAACGCTTGAGCTGCTCACGAATGGAAACCGAACAAAACCAACGCCAAACATCCGACAGAGAAACCCATCTAGCCAGCGACCGCCCGCTCTCTAAAGTGCCTGGGTGACTCGTCGTTTGTCGCTGACCAAGGTTCCGAATAGCGCCAATCCGCCGGCAAACAGCCAAGCCGCGGCCGGTAGCGGCACCGGCGCATAACCGTATCCGCTGTCGGTCAGCAACTGATAACGATTGTCGGCAATCCCCAAATACACCAATCCGGTGCTCCCGAAATTGGCGGACGATTGGGTCGCCGTGGGTTTGAAGTAGCTGCTGGCGCTCGCGCCCACTTCCAGGAAGGCATCCAGCGAAATCAAGGTATTCACCGGCACCGAAAACGTCGCGACGCCGGTGCAAGACGGCGTCCAAGAGCAGTTGAAACTGCGCGGCGTGTATCCATTCTCGGAGAACGAGATGCTATCGCCGGTACCGAGTTGGACGCTGCCGCGAGCGGTCGCCGAGCCGGACAATCCCCCGGATACCAGATACGTCAAGGTCAAATCGATATTGCGGCCGCTCGGTCCCGCCACGCTAAAATGATCGGAAAACGACACCTTGCTGCTGCCGCTGGCGACATTGGCGGCATAAGCGGTCGCGCTGGCGCTGGCGGTGGCTTTCAAGATACCGGCGCTGACGAAGCCGCTGGCGGACGAGCGATACGTTTCAAGGTTTGTGCCTGGACCGCTCCTCGGATCGGGTACTTGATACAGCGCATCGACCGCGTACGCGGAGGGGCCGTTAACGTTGTCTATCGCCTTGAAATCGGAATCGTAGGACGGGCTGCCATAGGCGGCGTTGGCGCTAGCCGTCACGGTTAACGAAGTGTTGTAGGCATTAGCGGCCGGCGCGTAAACGAATGGGGCGCACAACGGCAACAAAAGCACAAAGCTATTCATAAAATACCTCGATATTGATGGTTAGTAATTGGAGATGGGATGGCCGACAGGGCTTATGCGAGCAACGATTTCGGGAGCATCAAATCCGCACGGATGTTGAACGCTGCCGGAGACGCAGCCAGCCCGGCGCCAATAGTGCCGATCCGAACAGCCAGGCCGAGGCCGGTAGCGGCACTTGAGAAACGCCCGAGACGTTCGCATAGGCGTGGCTAGTCACCTTAAAGGAGATGCGGCCGATACTCGTGGTCGGTAGGGTGACCGATAAGGTCCCCGACGCCTGGGTAGGCAAGCTACCGACGAGATTGGCGTTCAGGAATAGATCCTTACGGCTGGACAAAGCCTGGTTGGGATCGCCGAAATCGTTGACCACCAGCAACACCCAAGCCGCCGCGACGTCATTCATCCCGCTGCCCGGCACCAAGCCGATACTCATGCTGTAATCGACCGAGAACGTGGTCGTCCCCGTTCCGGACCCGGTGAAACTGCCGGTGCGATAGCTCTCGGTCGTCACCGCGTCGCCATAGGCCGGATCGCTATCCTGGGAATAGGCATGCAGCAAGTCCGGATCGACATCGGCTTTCGAGATCAGCGAGCGAATCCCGCTCCCTGTTTGCAGGCTGGTTAACGGCGTCACCCAATCGGATGAATAGGTGCCTTCGCCGTAAGGGGTCTCCATGCGCGTATCGACGCGCGACGACTTGTCGTACCAAGCGATTCCGGCGTTGACATCGGTGCCGGACGTCACGCGAAAACTACGCCAGTCCACGCTGACCTCCGCGGTCGAGCTGGCGCTGCCGGCCGAGGCACCGTGATTGAAGGCCATCAAACTCAGGATGGAAATTGCGAGTACGGTCTGTTTGAGTCTCATCGTATTGCCCTTGGTATAACCGTTAACGGTTGAATGGAAGCGAAAAGCCACCGCGCGATTAAGCGCTACGAATTTGACATATCGTCGCAACTTTATCACTCAATTTGGTATCTATTTTAGATACCATAGAAATACCAGTTACAAATTTCGGTGTCAATCGTGGATTATTGATTTCGATCCGGTAATATTTCATGGATTCTTTTGCTGCTGGGGAGTAAGCGTGTCCATCCTGGTGTTAGGCAGTTACGTCCAGGCCCATTGCCTGAACGTCGAACATTTGCCGGCGCCCGGCGAATCCCTGGCGGCCGAGAGCTTGCTTTCCGAACACGGCGGCAAGGGTTTCAACGTCGGCGTCGGCTTACATAGACTCGGCGCCGAAGTAAGTCTGCTACTGCCGCTAGGGCGCGACGCAGCAGCGGACAGCGCGTCGCGATGCTTGATGGCCGAAGGCATGAATGTGGACTGGCTATTGCGGATTGGCGACCAATCCGGATTTGGCGTGGGCTTTATCGGCCCGAGCGGCGAGAATTTTCTAGCGGTCTATCCCGGCGCCAACGCGCTGTTGGACGCCGGCCATGTCCGGCAAGCCATCGTCGCCCTGCCCGGTTTGGCGTTGATGTATGCCCAATTCGAAATTCAGGACGCGCCGATCCGCGCGGGATTCGAAATCGCCCGCCAACGCGGCATGGCAACGATGTTGAATCCGTCACCGTGGCGAGCGCTGGATCCTGAAATATTGGCGTTGACCGACATTCTGGTGCTGAACCAAACCGAAGCCGCCCATTTGTTTAATCTCAACAATGACGGGATAGAGCCGGCGCAATGCCTACTTGAATTGGCGACCAGGGCAAAACGAATCGGCTGGTCCGGCAAGTTGCTGATCGTGACCTTGGGCGACCAGGGTTGCGTGGCTTTGAGTGACGGCCGCATCTACCGGCAAGCGGCCTGGCCTATCGTTGCAGTGGATACCACCGGAGCCGGCGACGCCTTCAATGCCGGATTGGCGATCGGTTGGTTGGAAACGCATCGGGCGGAGGACGCGCTGTTCAAGGCTAGCGCGTGCGGCGCTTGGGTCGCGGCCCGCCCAGGCGTCCTGAAGAGTTTGCCGACCGGCGCTCAGATCGAGCGCTTTATCGCGACCAATCCAATACCAATAAACTAATTAGTCCGGCCGA
The DNA here is from genome assembly GCF_050154735.1 of Methylomonas stagni. Classification (NCBI taxonomy): domain Bacteria; kingdom Pseudomonadati; phylum Pseudomonadota; class Gammaproteobacteria; order Methylococcales; family Methylococcaceae; genus Methylomonas; species Methylomonas stagni. Next base: position 1,689,632 of record NZ_CP189557.1, read on the forward strand.
ATTTTTAGATTGACCCGATAGGTGTAGGCGTCGCCGCGAAAAGTGCCTTCGACATATTCAACGATCTGGCCGTTGTCGGCGTGGGTTTTCCGTTTCAACAGCAAACAGGGTGCCGGCTCGGCGAACCCGAACACCGCTGCTTCGACGTCGTCGCAAAGCACCGCCTCAATGGTTTGCTCGGCATGCACCAAACCCAAATCGCAAACGGACTCCAAATACTGATACGCCGAACCTTCGCCATCCCAATCGGCCAGCGCCGGCGCCACGGTTAAATCGTACCAGGCCACTTCGCGCGACAGCGGCATGCCGTCACCGAGGCGCACCCGTACCAAACGTAGAAACCGCGCCGATGCCGGCCGATTGAATAGCGAGGCGATGGTCCGATCGACAACGACCCGGTGCTCCAGGATTTGGGTGGATGGCGTGATGCCGAGCTCGCGCATTTCCTCGGTAAAGCCTTTCAACTTCCCCATCTCCGGATTGATACGCGCCGGCGCCTTGACTTTGGCGCCGGAACGGCCGTGGCTGGCGATGCGATCCTGCGCCCGCAATTCTTCATAGCAGCGTCTGACCGTGGTCCGACTCAGCGCCAAGGCTTCGGCCAACGCGCGCTCGGACGGCAAACTGAAGCCGTCCGCCAATTCGCCGGACTGAATCATGTCGGCGATGCGTTTTTGCAATTGCTTGTATACCGGCTCCGATACGCCGGCATTCGGACGAATTTTCTCGATGAAGGCCGCACTGTCGTTGGCGGCCAAAGAACCGGTACTGATGCCGTTGGACGCGATGGCCACCGTTCGAGCCTCCCGATACTTAGCGCTTGCCTAGCAGGTTTTGCACTTTGACCAACAATATCGACGCCGCCAAGACCAAGGTCACCGCATTGGCGGCAATAATCGCCACATTGCGCAAGTACAAACCATAGATCAACCACATTAATACCCCCAGCGTGAACATACTGTACATGCCCAGCGATAGCGAACCGGTATCGCGGGTTTTGATCGTCATGATCGCTTGCGGTAAAAACGACAGCGTGGTTAGCATCGCGGCCAAATAGCCGATGAATTCGTAAGAAAATGCCATGGAAACTTACGGTTGAGAACTTAGTGGAGTGTTGGTTGGAAAACGCGGCTTGAATCCTTCGACGGACAGACAAACTCGGGCGTAAATTTAAACCGCGAACACCGCGGCCACGGTCTTGAATTTAAATGGGCGGCCGGAAAACGAACTGAAAACCGGTCGTGCAAAATACTACAGATATTCCCGGAGATAATAAGCACCGGCCAGCAGCACCAGCAGCGAAAACGCCACCAACCAGAAATAGCCGAAAAACATCATGACTTTAACGGCGGTTTCGACCGGTTTGCGCCGGACAATCAACCAGCCCGCCAAACCGGCAAAGCCGGCCACGCCCAGAAAGCCGGCGATGGCGGGACTCATCGCGGCGGCGGCGCCAGCACTTCGCGGCTACCGTTGGTTTCCGGCGGCGTCACCACACCGGCGTTTTCCATCTCCTCGATAATCCGCGCCGCCCGGTTGTAACCGATTTTGAAGCGGCGTTGCACGCTGGAAATCGACGCCTTGCGCGAATCGGTAACAAAAGCCACCGCTTCATCGTACAGCGGATCGGTTTCGCCGCCCTCGCCGTCCACGCCGGCGATTTCGCCGCTGTCGGTGCGCTCCTGGGTGATTTCGTCCAGATAATTGGTCGGCCCGGTTTTCTTCAAAAACTCGACGACGGCATGGACTTCGTGGTCGTCGACGAAGGCGCCGTGCGCCCGCAGCGGAATGCTGGTACCCGACGGCAGGAACAGCATGTCGCCGTTACCCAGCAAGGCTTCGGCGCCGCCTTGGTCGATGATGGTCCGAGAATCGATCCGCGACGACACCTGGAACGAGATCCGGGTCGGCACGTTGGCCTTGATCAAGCCGGTCAACACGTCCACCGACGGGCGCTGAGTCGCCAGAATCAAATGAATACCGGCGGCCCGAGCTTTTTGCGCCAGCCGGGCGATCAATTCCTCGACCTTTTTACCGACCACCATCATCATATCGGCCAGCTCGTCAATGACGATGACGATGCTGGGCAAGGTGGTCAACAACGGATAGTCGTCGGCTGGAATCGGCGTTTGCGGGTAAAACAGCGGATCGCGCAGCGGTTGGCCGGCGGCGTCGGCTTCCTTGACCGCATGATTGTAGCCGGCCAGATTGCGCACGCCGACCTTGGACATCAATTTGTAACGGCGCTCCATCTCGGCCACGGCCCAACGCAATGCATTTTGCGCGTCCTTCATATCGGTGACGACCGGCGTCAACAAATGCGGAATGCCTTCGTAAACCGACAATTCCAGCATTTTCGGGTCGATCATAATCAAACGCACATCTTCCGGCTTGGCTTTGTAGACCAGGCTCAAAATCATGGTATTGATCGCCACCGACTTACCGGAACCGGTGGTACCGGCCACCAGCGCATGCGGCATTTTGCCCAAATCGGCGACCACCGGCGTGCCGGAAATATCCTTACCCATCGCCAGCGTCAATTTGGATTTAGCTCGGTCGAATTCGTCGGACACCAGCAAATCGCGCAATGACACCATCTCGCGTTCCTGATTCGGAATTTCCAAACCGATCACCGACTTGCCCTCGATCACTTCGACGATACGCACGCTGGTCACCGACAGGCCACGCGCCAAGTCCTTGGCCAGACTGCTGATCCGGCTGACCTTAACGCCGGCCGCCAAACGCAGTTCGAAACGGGTAATCACCGGGCCGGGCAACACGGCCTCGACCTCGGCGGCGATGCCGTAATCCTGCAATACATCTTCGACCTGCCGGGAAATTTCTTCCAACTCGACTTTGGAATAGCGCTTAACCTTGATGTCGCGTTTTTCCAGCAAGGATAGCGGTGGCAAGGCGTTCAAAAACTCGCCGGGTTCGTAATTCTCCAGCGGCTTGGCGTCCTTGCGGCGGGCCGGCTTGACGGCCGCTGGCGCGGTAGGCGGAGTTTCGACCACCTGAATCTGCGGTTTGCGGGCGGTACGTTCTTCGGCTTTGCCGACGTCGGCGGGTTTGGCTTTGCGCTGAATTTCCGGACGATCCGGACGCTCGGTCGCCGGCCGTTCGCCGCGATAACGGCCGGGCGCGGCCACCGCCTGACGGCCCACCACCGAACAAGCGGCCATCGCACCCTTGCCGATCAAGGTCATCATCATCAGCCAGGACAAGCCGGTGAACAGGGTCACCCCGGTCATGAAGATCGCCAGCAGCAACAAGGTCGAACCGGAATTCCCTAGCAGATGCACCAGCGCGTCGCCGATTTCCCTGCCCAGAATACCGCCGGGACTTTCCGGCAGATCGACCTTGGTGCGCAGGAAATGCAGATGCAAGAATAAAATCGCCGAACCGGACAGCATTGTCGCCAGAAACCCGCTCCAGCGCATCGCAATCAGCCACTGGCCGCCCGGCTGCTGTTTGCCGCCGTGAAACAGTATGAATCCGTACCAAAAAATCATCACCGGAATCAGGTAGGCCATCAAGCCGAGAAAACTCAACACGAAATCGGCCAACCACGCGCCGAATAGGCCGCAGGCATTGGCGATTTGTTGATAAGACGTGCTGTGGCTCCAGCCGGGATCGTTGGAACTAAACGTCAATAGTGCAATCAGGAAAAACAACGCGCAACTGGTGCAGCCCAGCAAGGCGATTTCGCGATAACCTCGCGCGGCTTTTTCTTCAACAACGGCAACCATGACTAAAAGCTCTCAATAAAAGCGTCCCAAAACAGGATTATAGATGATAAACGTCGAGACCACATTAGATTGCCCGCAACCGCCCCAAGCAATCGGCCCCGAAACGGACTAACCACGCGGAAGTCTCTCCGAGCGATTTCAGTATACGCCGAGTTTCGCGAAACCCTAACGGCCGATAGCCGCCGCTGACCCCGCGTCGGTTCCGCCCGCCACAAACCCAGCAAAACCGCGGTTTCGCCACCTGCCAATAACCCTTATAATCCGATCATCCCTCACCCGACTCAATGGAGACCGTTAACATGGCCGAAGCCAAACATTGCAAATTGTTAATCCTGGGCTCAGGCCCCGCCGGCTACACCGCCGCCGTCTACGCCGCCCGCGCCAACCTGAATCCGGTGATGATCACCGGCATGCAACAAGGCGGCCAGCTAACCACGACCACCGAGGTCGACAACTGGCCCGGCGACGTAGACGGCGTGCAAGGACCGGAATTGATGGACCGGATGCTGCGCCATGCCGAACGCTTTAATACCGAAGTGATCTTCGACCACATCCACACCGCCGACCTGTCGAAAAAACCGTACACGCTGACCGGCGACTCCGGCGTTTACACCTGCGACGCACTGATCGTCGCCACCGGCGCCTCTGCAAAATATTTGGGCCTGCCGTCCGAGGAAGACTTCAAGGGCCGCGGCGTCTCGGCCTGCGCGACCTGCGACGGTTTCTTCTACCGCAACAAACCGGTCGCGGTGATCGGCGGCGGCAATACCGCGGTCGAGGAAGCCTTGTATCTGGCCAACATCGCCTCGGAAGTGATCGTGGTTCACCGTCGCGACAAGTTCCGCTCCGAGAAAATTCTGTCGGACAAACTGATCGAGAAATCCAAATCCGGCAACGTCAAAATCGAATGGAATTACCAGCTCGACGAAGTCCTGGGCGACGACATGGGCGTCACCGGCATTCGCATCAAAAGCACGGCCGACGGCAGCACCAAGGATATCGACGTACACGGCGTATTCATCGCGATCGGCCATACGCCGAATACCGACATCTTTACCGGTCAACTGGAGATGGACCACGGCTACATCGTCGTCAAAAGCGGCATACACGGCAACGCCACCGCGACCAACGTGCCGGGCGTATTCGCGGCCGGCGACGTGATGGATTCGCACTACAAACAGGCGATCACCTCGGCCGGTGCCGGCTGCATGGCCGCGCTGGACGCCGAAAAATACCTGGACGAACTAACCGGCTAAAGCCACTTCCGATCGCCCCGCTTTGAAAAGCACACCGTTCCGGCAGGGATAGCCGGAACTTGGACGCGGATCGAAGTGCCGGGAAGCCTGAACCCTGGCATTATTGGCGACTGGTATCGGGGGACAGGCAGAAAATGGCAACGTAATCTACAGGCTGTCGCACATTTTGGGATTACCGCTGGCAGCAGCAAATCATTCACTGAAAATCTTGGAAACGGAGCGAAGGCGAAGTGAAGATTTTTAGTTCTCAATAGGCATAGCATCAGGCGGGTTTTCGCAATGAAGCGGAGAAAACCTGCAAGGCCGCCTCGCGAAACGCCGTCAAGTCATGCGAGAACCTATGTTTCGACCCCTTGTCGGGTCGAAACGAAACGACGCGACGAACGAATCGAGGCCGTCGCAGGCCTAAGCGGTCGCGTCATTTTTACCTGATTTTTCGGCCCAGGATACCCGAAAAATCTTTCGCAAAAATAGCGACTCCCCTGCAACAGACGTTCGTCAGAAAAACCATCCATCCGAAATTGTCCAATTTTACCTTCAGTATAAAATCGCCGGCATCAATGCGATTACATTCAGTCGCGGTAACTGACGTTGTTGGCGATGTTAACCAGTAAAGGAGTAACGGCGTGTCCGGTGTAAACGGCGTCGGTTTCATCACGTTGGCGGTCGTGCAGCTAAAACCGTTGAGCGATCAGGCGCTCCGCTCACTCGAAACTGTCCTTTCTGAGGTTGCGGTAGGCCGCGACGGCATAGCCGGCTTCCAATGCGGCGGCCGCGGGGCTATCGGCGCTGACGCCGCCGGCGCCGGGCAGTGGGGCAATCCGGCCGGCGTTCAGCCGGTATACCATCGCCACCGAAATGCCGTGGTCCGGCGCGATCAGGCTGTAGCAGGTGTTCAGCCAATGCGGCTCGGTTGGCGGGCGGCCGTTCAGCAGATCGACCACGGCGCGCGCGCAGACCTTGGCTTCGGAATTGGCGGCGAACGCTGACTTGGGTATCGGCGCGTAATCGGCGGCATCGCCGATTACGTGAATGAACTCGTTGAAGCGCGACCGGCTGGTCCAAGGATCGACCGGGCACCAGCCGCCGGCGTCGGTCAAGCCGGCTTGGGCGGCGATGCGGCCGGCGCGTTGCGGCGGAATGATGTTCAGCACGTCGCCGGTAAAGCGGTCGCCGAAATCGGTGACCACCGCTCGGCCGGCGGCCTCCAAGCGCACCACCGGATTGTTGGCGATCGACAGCCACTCGATGCTCGCGGCCGGCGTGCCGTAGCCGAAATGCCGCCGCCAGCCGGATTCGAACAATTTTTGTTTGGAGAAGCTCGGCTTGGGATCGAGTATCACCACCTTGGCGCGCGGCTTGTATTGCTTCAGCCAGAACGCGATCAGGCTGGCTCGCTCGTAGGGTCCTGGCGGACAGCGGTAGGGATCGGGCGGCGCGCAAATCAGCACCCGGCCGCCGTCGGGCATCGCCTGGATTTGGCGAATCAACAATTCGGTCTGCGGGCCCGCTTGCCAGGCGTGCGGAAATCGCTCGGCCATTTCGGCATCGTAACCGGCGATGGCTTGCCAGTCGAAATCGATGCCGGGCGCCAACACTAACCGGTCGTAGCGCAAGCTATCGCCATCGGCCAGCACCAGTTTACGCCGGTCGGCGTCGATCGCGGCCACCCGATCGCCGATCAGGCGAACTTGGTAACGATCGACCAAGTCCCGATAATCGACGAGCAACCGCGCCGGCTTCAACAGTCCGGCCAAAGTCCAGTTGCTGGCCGGACAGGTGATGTAAGCGGATTTGGGTTCGATTAAGGTGACGTCGATCGTCGGGTCGTAGCAGCGAATGAACTTGGCGGCGGTCGCGCCGGCAAAGCCGCCGCCCACGACCACGACGCGCGCCCGTGCCGCGCCGCCGATCGTCCATGTTTGACAGGCGCTCAGCGAGCCGGCCGTCGCGACGGCACCGGTTCGCAGAAATCGTCGGCGCGACCAGTCCGCCATCTAGCGTTTTCCCAGGTAATCGGCCACCACCGCTAATTCGGTGTCGCTGTAGCCTTTGGCGATCCGATTCATCAAAGTCGCGGTTTTGCGGTCGTATTTGAAATCCAGCAAAGACTGACGAAGTTTTTCAGCCGACAGGTCCGCCAGCGCGGGCATGCCGACATCGCCATCCTTTCGCGCATGGCAAATCGTACAATTGGCCGCGATCGCCTCGGCGGCGAAATCGGCGCGCGCGGCGCTTGTCAACATTAGCAGCAGTAAGCCGACAGCCGCCCGCATTCGCTTAGTTCGCGGCTTTTTGCCGGAAAACCTCGTACAGCAACACGCCGGTCGCGACCGATACATTCAGGCTTTCCACTTGGCCCACCATCGGTATCTTTACCAGAAAGTCGCAATGCTGGCGGGTCAGATGGCGCAGACCGCTGCCTTCCGCGCCCATCACCAAGGCCAGCGGCATATCCAGTTTCATCTGGTAGACGGTTTGCTCGGCTTCGCCGGCCGCACCCATGATCCAAACATTTTGGTCCTTGAACCAACGCAGCACCCGAGCCAGATTGGTGACCTGATAGACCGGCACCGTCTCGGCCGCGCCGCTGGCTACCTTGCACACGGTCGGCGTGATGCCGGCGGCATTGTCTTTGGTAACGACAACGCCATGCACGCCCACCGCGTCGGCGGTACGCAAGCACGCTCCGAGATTATGCGGGTCCTGAACTTGATCCAGAATCAAATAAAACGGCGTTTCGGTCAGCGCGTCGAAATCCTGTTTTAGCTGATCTTCGCTGCGCATCGCCGGCAATTCGACCGCGACCACGATGCCTTGGTGATTTTTGCCGTCGGCCATCCGCTCCAGCTTTTTGCGCTCGGTTTTCTCGGGATTGACACCCAACTCCGCCAACGCGTCGAGCAGCGGTTTCAAGCGGGCATCCTGGCGTTGGCCGTCGATCCAGGCGCGGCGGATTTTGTCTGGAGAATGTTCCAAGGCGGCCTGCACGGCGTGCACGCCGAAAAGCTGAGTCAAACTCATGATTTACGGCGCCGTCTGGATCGGGTGGATTTTTTGGCGGGCTCGGACTTGGCGGACTTGCCTTTGCCCTCGGTCGTTTTGGCTTTGCTGGATTTGGCCTTTTTGGGTTTGGCGTTCTCGGCCTTCTTACCGGCCTGAATCAATTCGAAGTCGATCTTTTTGTCGTCCAAATTGACCCGTACCACACGGATGCGCACCGCGTCGCCCAGCCGATAGCGCACGCCGGTGCGTTCGCCGTAAAGCTGATGCTTGCCGGAATCGAACTGGAAATAGTCGTTGTGCAAGGAGGCGATATGCACCAGGCCTTCGACGTAAACGGTCTGCAATTCGACGAAAAACCCAAAACCGGTGACCGACGAAATCACTCCGGCGAATTCCTCGCCGATCTTGTCCATCATATACTCGCACTTCAACCAACTAATCACGTCGCGGGTGGCGTCGTCGGCTCGGCGCTCGTTGGCGGAACAGTGCTCGCCCAGCGCCATCATGTCGGCATAGTTGTAGGCAAAACTGTCCGGCGCCTTGCCGGCCAGTGCGTGGCGTATCGCCCGGTGCACCAGCAAATCCGGATAACGGCGGATCGGCGACGTGAAATGCGCGTAAGCGTCCAGCGCCAGGCCGAAATGGCCCTTGGTTTCCGGGCTGTACACCGCTTGCGACATCGAGCGCAGCAAGATGGTCTGGATCAGATGGGCATCCGTGCGGCCGGCCACCGATTCCAGCAAGTGCATGTAATCCAGCGGGGTCGGTTGAGCGTGGCCGCCGAGATGCAGACCCAGCTCGTTCAAAAAGGTCTTCAGCGCTAGTAATTTCTCTGGGCCTGGGCCGTCGTGTATCCGCAGCAGGCGCGGCAACTTTTTGCGGGTTAGGAATTTGGCCGCCGCGGTGTTGGCGGTAATCATGAATTCTTCGATCAATTTATGCGCGTCGTTGCGGACCAGCGGCACGATCTCGGCGATTTTGCGCTCGGGCCCGAACACGATCTTGGTTTCCTGGGTGTCGAAATCCATCGCCCCGCGCAGTTCCCGTTGCCGGCGCATGGCCTGGTACAGGCTGTACAGCGTTTGCAGATGCGGCACCAAATCCGCGTATTTCTTGGCCAGTTTTTGATCGCCGTCGACCAGTATTTTTGCGACTTCGCTGTAGGTTAGCCGGGCATGGGAACGCATCACGGCCTCGAAAAACCGCGAACGCACCACTAGGCCGTCCTCGCCGATCAGCAACTCGCAAACCATGCATAGCCGATCCACCTTGGGATTCAGCGAACACAAGCCGTTGGACAAAATCTCCGGCAGCATCGGGATGACTTTTTCCGGGAAATACACCGAGGTGCTGCGGTTTTTGGCTTCGTCGTCCAGCGCGGTACCCACCTTGACGTAGTGCGATACGTCGGCGATCGCCACCAATAACTTCCAGCCTTTCTTGGTTTTTTGGGCATACACCGCGTCGTCGAAATCGCGGGCGTCCTCGCCGTCTATCGTCACCAACGGCAGGTGGCGGACGTCTTCCCTGCCCTGCTTGGCCGATTCCGGCACTTCCGCGTGCAAGCCGCCAACCTCGGCCAGCAAAGCCTCCGGCCAATGGTTGGGCAGTTCGTGCGAACGGATCGCCATTTCGATTTCCATGCCGGGCGCCATATGCATGCCCAACACTTCGACGACCCGCCCCAAGGGCTGGTAGTGCGCGCTGGGTTGCTGAACGATTTCGGCGACGACGATCTGGCCGTTTTTGGCGCCGCCGACGTCCTCCTTGGCGATCAGAACCTCGTGAATGATTTTCTTGTTATCCGGCACGACGTAAGCGACGCGCCCCTCGGTGAAGAACCGGCCGACCACTTGGTGGGTATTGCGTTCCAGAATCTCGACGACGGCGGCTTCGCGGCGCCCCTTGCGATCAATGCCGGTCACCCGGACCGCGACCCTGTCGTTGTGCATCAGCGGCTTCATTTCCCTGGGCGACAAAAACAAATCGTCGCTGCCGTCTTCCGGTTTCAAAAAGCCGAAACCCTCGGGATGGCCGAGTACCCGGCCATTAATCAAGTTTTGACCGTTACCAATCATGTATTTTTGCCGGCTGTTGAATACCAACTGGCCGTCGCGCTCCATCGCGCGCAAGCGTCGGCGCAGAGCTTCGAGAGCGTCGGCGGACTCTAACCCGAATTGTTGGGCGATTTGTTGACGCCGCAACGGCTTGCCGGTTTGCTGAACCAGCTGCAGTATCAGTTCGCGGCTGGGAATGGGATGTTCGTATTTTTCGGCTTCGCGCTCGGCGTAAGGATCGACGAACGTTTTGGAATCAGTGGGCTGATCGGAATTGGATGTCATTGAGTAGTCGTTTCGGTGTCGGGTCATGCGGCCGGGGTCGCGCATGGGGCGCCCGGCAAACGGATGTTTCAAATAAAGTCATAGCCTTTCTTCTTGCCGTGGGCCGACGGGATATTTTCAAGTATCTGCCGACATTCGAATTGCCAATAGCCCAAGCCTATATTCTTCCGGCCATTCAAAATAATTGGAAAATTCTCGCTCCCCATGTACATCCGTAACAAGTCGCCATCCTTGAGCATGAAAGAATCCATGATAATAAAGCTTTTTTCGCCTTCTTGGTCCTTTGTACCATAAATCAGGGCTTTTTTGCGTTCGGTGTCAGGTTCGGCATCCAGCGCGTGATAAGCCACCGGAAACGCTTGATGGGCAATCACGACCAACTCGAACACCACTTTGCTGTCTTGCTTGGGCAGCAGAATCTTGCAGACCACGCCCAAGGCCCGCAGATGCGGCAAGCTATCGGTTTTTCTAAAACTGACCAAACTGCCGATCGACAACAAGCCTTCCTGTTGCAATACGCAGGACAAAGCCCGCTCGGATTCGCTGTGTGCCGGAATTTCCGGTGTCGCTTCATAGCCGGCGGCGATCCGGCCGGTATCCAGTAAATCGTGCGTCGCGTCCAGGCCGATGACTACGTAACGATCCAGCCGATCGGCGAAATACACGGTCCCTTGCGGTTCCCTGCCCTGCCAGCGCTGTATCAGATACTCGAACAGTTCCGGCGACAATTTGTTATGGCTGCCTGGATCGATGTCCAGCGAACTGAATCTGGCTTCGTCCTTGCCGCAGTATTTATCGGTCAACTTGTAGATCTTAGCCAATTTGGTCAGATCCAAATACAATAGGGCCGCCTCGCCGCGTCGGTCCGCCGTCTTGGCGGCCGGCTGAAAGGCCGGGGCAAGGTCTTCGTCGATCGAAATCAGACATTGCACGGCTTGTCCGGCAACCGGTTTGGCTTCTATGTTCACCAAATCGCTAATCTTATCGATGAACTCGTAAACCAGTTGGAATTCCTTCTGCATCAGGCCGGACGGGTAGGCCAGACTGAGCAGCAAAATCTGCTTGTAACTGTCGGCGACCGAGGAATGCTTGGTAAACAGGCCGCGCTGGTCGGCGACCTTGGTATCGTCTTTACCCAACTTCACCGCCAGTTTGTACAGCGAATGCAGATCTATCCAAATCCAGTCCGGAATCGGGTAACTCATCATGTACTGGCTGACGACGATGCGGCTCAATCCCTTGATGGTCCGCTGTATCGCCAAGGCCACGGTCTTGCCCTGCAGCCAGCCGACATCGCGCCGGGTCAGGTCCCTGACCACGCTCCAATAACCGATCGTAAACTGGCGCTCGACGACGCACACCAGCCCGAAAATTTTTTTCTCGATATCGCCTTTCGGAAAGCCGAATTTGATCAGACGCGACCGCAAATAATCGTCGATCAGAAAAAACTGTCCCTGAGCTGCTCCAACGCTTGCAAGCGCTTGGCAGCCGGCATTTCCACCGAAATCAATTCGGACAGCAATTCCTGAAACAAACGAGCGGCCAGACCCGGATTGGCGGCGGGCAACTCGGCGATCCATTGTTGCAGGGCGGTTTCCGAGAAAGTCGCCAGCAAGCGGGGATCGTTTTTTTGTTCGGGTATGACCAGAAAAAAGAGTTCTTCACGCAAAGTCCAAATTCAATACAACGGCGCTTCCAACCGTTGTCCGGCGAAACTCCGGCCGCCCGCGGTTGCTGACGGCCGCGCCGGCGGCACCAATCAGCACCATTCCAGGCGGGCCGATCGCGGCGAGCGCGAAGCCGACCGGGCGCGACATGGGTTCATTAGAACAAACCTTCGTCGTCTAGCATTAAGTTCTGTAACGCGCCGATTTCCCTTCTCAGTTGTTTACGGGCCAGCAGCTTCTGTTGCACGGCGTCCGGCAACTCGGTAAATATCACCAATTGTTTGGCCACCAAAACATCCACCAGATCGTCGATAACCCTAACCATATCGACATCGGTTTCGGTCAGCGCGCGCTTGGCCCGCATGCCCGCGTCGCGGTAAAACGCGGCCAGTTCGGGATCGTCATCCGCCAGCCAATCGCCAGCGGCCCCGGTATCGTCGAGGCGCCGGATCGCCCCGGCGGCGTCTCGGGTGACGAACGGCATGTGCCGGTAAAAACGGCCTAGCGCGGCGAAATCGTCAGCGCGCCCAGCGTGACGCCGATGTCGATGCCTCGCCCCTTGCCGGATAAGGCCAGCGAAATTTCGCCGCGCGTCAAGACTTGCGCGTCCACGGATTTAGTAGCGCCGGCGTGCCCTTCCAAGGCCACGAAGTTGCCGTAGATCTCATTGAGATTTTTGACTTCCGAAAATACCCCGGTGCCTTCGATTTCCGATTTGCCTATCGTGAAGCCGATGCTCTTGGACGCCAAGGCGACTTGGGCGCGCTGGCCGTTGCTGCAACTGATATTGCCGATACCGTCGTATTGTTTGTAGACCAGCGACCAGCCGCTCAATTTGTAGGTCATCGTGCAAGAGGTCAGCGGTCCCGCCGCGGCCGAGGCCGATAGCGCCGCGCATGCGATGCCAAGCACTAGCGGTAAATAGTTGAACGTTCCGATTTTCATTGTTTTCTCCACGTGTTAAACCCCAATTTCCAGCCGGCCAGCCGCCGTCGAGTCAGCCGATTATAGTACAAAGCCGTTTCGCGCTCGGTCAGGGCAAGGCCCCCAACGACAACACCGAGTTCAGGCCGTCGGCGGTTTCCGCTTGACTCAATTCCGGCGCCAAGATGTAAACCCGCCCTCGTTCGACCTTGCCCTGCATGGTGACGTATTGGGCGATGTGATTGGCCCGGTCCACCGCCAACTCGGTCAAGCGCTGCGGATCGGGATGAAAGATACCTTCCAGGCGCTGTTGAGCGACGCTGTAAAAATCTACATTCGGATCGCTTTTCAAGCGTGGCTTGCCGAACAGGCCGCGATCCAATTCCTCGGGAAACACTTCGCCGAAAAACTTGGCCAGCAGACGCCGGTATTCGTCGTCCGACAACTCGAGATACTCATGGCGGATTTTCTGGCCCTGATCGCGCAACTCGCCGGATTTCATTTTTTTCAGAACATCCTTGACCGCATCGTAACGCATCGCCGGCCAATCCTGGGTTTCATAAGCCTTGCCCTTGATTTCCAGCGTCAATTCCGGTTTGGTGGTCAAGGCCTGCCCAAGTTGATCGAGTTTGGCGGACTCCTCGGCCGCCAGTTTGGCGCTACCCGGACCGAACTTTACGACACTGTAATCCTTATCCTCGCCGAGCAGTGCCCCAAACATCTTGAACGGCGAAGCCACCGCCTTGGCAATCAGATTGACCAATACGTCGCTAACTAGTGCCCCAAGGCTGAATTTCGGATCTTCCAGACTGCCGGAAATCGGGAAATCCAGATTAATCCGACCGTCGGCGTCTTTCAGTAACGCAATGGCCAGATGCAAGGGTAGCGACATCGCTTTCGGATTCTCGACGTGGTCGCCCAGCGCCAACTGATCGATGAACAATTTGTTCTGGACCTCCAATTGGCCCTTGCTGATTTTGTACTGCAAATCCAGCGCCATCTGGCCTTTTTCGATTTTATAGCCGGCGAATTCGGCCATGTAAGGCGTAATCAGCGGCAAGGGCATGTGGGTAAACTTCAGGCCGACATCGGTATTGCCGGTTTGGAATTGGTATTTGCCCTTGATATCGACCGACGCCAGATCGTAAACCTTGCCTTGCAAATCCAGTTGCGCGTAGGCGTCTTTCTCGGTCGAAAAACCGCTGACTTCGCCATTCAGGCGTTTCATTTCCGCGACGAAAGGCAAGATCAGCGAATAATCGGCGAAATCGGAGCGACCGTTTTTCATCTCGATTTTGCCGATGACCAATTTCGGTTCCGGGGATTTCACGTCCGGCTTGGTCGGTGCTTCCGCCACTTTTGACCCGTTTTGCTGAGCCGGCGACTTGACGACGCTGAGTTCGTCAACATTGGTCGTACCGTCTTTCTTGATGTTGAAGCGAAAATAGGGCCGTTCGAACACCACCCGGTCGATTTTAAAATCCTGCTGGTTCAGATCGATGTCGATGCCGGCTAGGGTCAGGTCCGACCACTTCAAGAAATCCTTATTCTTGATTTGATCGCGGGTTACCAGATTGTCGATGTTGGCGTTACCGGTAAAGGTAAGTTGAAATTGATCAGTGGTTGTCAGTTGCAGATTGCCGTCCAGATTGACGGCGCCATCCACCAGTTCCAGATTCAAATAGGGATCGAGATAAGCCTGAAACGGCTTGATCAGCAAGTTATCGAGCGTTACCTGCCACGCGGCACCGAAGGGTTGCAAAACGGTATCGCCGGCCAGTTTCAAGGACGCCTTTTGGTTAATACGGGTAGCGAAGGTCAACGGTAACTTGCCTGGATTGGCGCTATCGAAACCGCGCACCGCCAAGGCCAGTTCGGTCAACTCCAGCGTCACCGGCTTAGTCAGACTGTAATCGGTGAACTCGATGCGGTGATTGCTTAATGCCATGTCGTCGACCTTAACTCGCCAAGGTTTGGCGGGCTCAGCGGGCGTCGGCGGAGCGGCGGCCGGATTGGACGCGTTGGCGCTTGATTGGCCGGGCTCGGCAAACAAGGCTTGGTAGTTCACCACGCCATCGGCTTGCAGCCAAACTTGGATCGCCGCATCGTCGGCGGCGACTTTAGCGATGGTCAACTGCCGGTCCTGCAGATCGACGGCCACGCCGCTAAGCGTCAACGACGGCAAGTCCAGTAACGAGCGATGCTGGGCCGGCTCGCTGATCGCCCACTTTTTAAGGTCGATAACTCCGTTGTTTAGCGCCAAATTGACACCGCCGTCGTGCTGGCTCAGATGATAATCGGCGGTGACCGACAACTGGCCGGCGTCGATCGTAACCGGCAGCACGTCCTTCGGCGCCAATTTCAGCAATTTCGGGACGACAATACCCTCCAGCCTTAGGCTGCCGGTCGAGACCAACGGCATCAGGGTTAGTTGTCCTTGCCAATTCAGGGTACCGCCGGACGCCAAGCCCACCGCCAGCCGCCCGCTTGCGCCGTCCTTCGCGTTGACGGTACCCAGCTCGGCGACTTCCAACTGCAGCGGCATCAGCGTTTCGGCGGCATCCTCGCCCGCCAACGCGTCGCGCCAACGGATTTCGCCGGCATCGATCGCCAGCCGGTGAATCAACAGTGGCGGCGGCGAGTCTTCTTTAGCAGGCTCGGACGAAGGGTCCGGCTCGGCTTGGACGGGTTGTAAATCGGCCAGATTCAGACGGCCGTCGGCGCGACGTTCCAGGCTGATCGTAGGCTTGCCGAATTCGATCGCCGTTACCGCCAAACCGCGCATGCCTAGCGACTCCATCGCCTGAATATCCAGAACCAGACTCTCCAAACCGAGTAAATCCTTGCCGTCGGCACCCGTCAAACGTATCCCCCGCAACTCAGCCCGCCATTCGAAAGGATCGAAGGCCACCGTCTCGATGCCGAACTGAGCGCCGGTGGCCTGGTGAACGATTTCGGGCAAGCGGGTTCTCGCCCAATAGGGCAAAACATAGTATCCGGCCACCGCATACAAACCGACCAAGCCGACCAGCGTGCCGCCTATCCAATACCCGGTGGAGCGTTTCAGGACCATGGCACCCCCGTGTTAATGCAGTCGATTCAGAAATTCGGCGTCGATGCGACAGCCGCCGAGATCGGGATAATCGGCCAGATTCTGTTCGAAATCGCGAAACGACGGATGCTGAAACGCCAAACGCACGATGCGGCCCTGAGCCAGTTCGAATTCGAGCGCGCCGCCTTTGTCGCGAGGACTGCCCGGCTTGGTGGCGAACAATAGAATGCCGATATGGGCCAGCGGCTGACCTTGTTCCTGGGCCGGCCTAGCGCAACTGTAACTATCGACGTTCAGACCGGCGAACACGCCGGCCAATTGCGCGGCACTAACGACCACGCCTTCGTCGGGAATCGGCGGTAGTTGCAGCAAGGTTTCCAGGCCGAAATTACTCAAATGGTTTTGCAGCAATACGCTACCGTTGCCGGCCTTTTCGGTATTCAATAGCGGATACAGTTGACGGGCCACTTCATCCTTATCCGGGCTTTTCAGGGCCGCCAGCAATTGTCGGCCCGCCGACTGCACCGGATTCAAGATGCCTTCCTTCTTTTGCCTGGAACTGGCCAGCGCATCCCAGTCCTGCTCGGTATTGACCGCCAGACGCATGCTCTTCATGACCCAATAATCTTCCGGCGCCAAACAGCCGGAAAAGTTGGTGGAACGGTATTGCTCCAACAATTTGGGCCGGATCTCATCGGTCATCGCCCGCTGCATCGAGATATTGAAATTCTTCCAATCCGGCGATTTATTCAGAAAATAGTAGAGCAAGGCGTTGCGGTCGAATTTATTGAACCCCAAGTCCTTCATGACCAGTTTCAGCCGCCGGCACTGAGTCTCGACATCGCTGTAATCCCGCCAATCCGGTTGCAGATTCGGCCGATCGGCGGCATCGATTTGAGCCAGCAATTGCTGGAGACGCTGTTCGCCGTTGGCGGTTTGTATCGGCGCCCGCCACAGTTCTTCCAGAGACAGGTCGTGAGCGTCCGGCGTCGCGTCGCCAACGGTTTTCAGCAGCAGGGACGACACCAATTCCGGATAAATCCGCAATTCGCCCAGCATCTTGGTTTCCGACGACCAAATGTTCCAACCGCCTTCGAGCACTTCGTAAACCGGCAAGCGGGTTTGGTTGAGACCTGCGCTGTCGGCGTTAAGTACGACGCCGGCCGGCAGCGTGTGGGTCTCGGAACTGAGCTTGCCGGCCGGCGTCGGCGTTTTCGCGACCACGGGCGGATTGCTTTCCACCCAGTTGCCGGCCAATTTCCCCATCACCGCCATGCCGGTACCGACGCCGGTCAACGCAAACAAACCGCTGGCGGTGTTCAGATCCTCGACCAGCTGCGACAGATTAGACTCGTGGCTGTTACTGGTCAGAAAGCGGTATTCAATCTGGGTGTCCTTGGCCGAATCCAAGCGTAACCACGGCGTCAAATTGGCCTTTTTGGTCTCCAGTTTGAAATTGCACCGCCCGGTCGTCGCCTGATAAAGAAATCCGCTGGCTTCGCGCTGCAGCTTCAAGGCGTCGTTATGCACCGCGAACACGACGGCGGCCGACAAATCGCCGTTTTCGTAATGACCGCCCATTTCATTGCAACCGCCTTTCAATGCGCTGTCGCCCTTGAACTCGAACTCAGACAGCCACTGCACGTAGTAATCGTCGCCGGAAACCGTCGTTTGCCCTCGCAACGGCTTGACGGCTACCGATTCGGTTTTCGGATAATCCACCGCCAATTGCCGAGTGGTGGCGCAACCGACCAGCAATCCACTGGCCAGCACCGCTTGCGCGATTATGAAAAAACAGCGTTGCGACATTCAAAAACCTTTTGGAATCTTGCGTGGGTGAAAGCGTACCGGAAAACTAAACGCCGGTTCTTAGGCCGGACTTAAGGTCCGGCCGCCGTTTGACAAACACCGGCTTATTCCGGCGCGCGCACAACGCTGGAATAATAAAGTCTTGCGGGAAGTGTGGCTATCGTTTTGTTGAACGAGGTCCGGTCAAGCCGAACCCTCTTTGAAACGATGAATTTGCCGGCGTTGCTTTTTGTTGGGTTTGAAGGGACGCTCCGAGACTGGGAACGCGGCTTGCTGCTGTTTGTGCAATTCCACCAATTGTTGCCGTTTGGCGGCGCTGGCCGCGTCTTCGACATACAATTGGGCCGCCTCTTGGGCCGGACGGCGTTGCCGATTCAAACCGGTGACAAGAATATCCCAGGTATACTGATCCTTGGTGATGCTGATGCGATCGCCGAGCCGAACATCCCGGCTGGGCTTGCAGCGCTGGCCGTTGACATGCACCTTTCCGCCGCTGACCGCGTCGGACGCCAAGCCGCGGGTCTTGAAAAACCGTGCGGCCCATAGCCATTTATCGATACGGAGTTCGTCTTGCT
The DNA here is from genome assembly GCF_050154735.1 of Methylomonas stagni. Lineage (NCBI taxonomy): Bacteria > Pseudomonadati > Pseudomonadota > Gammaproteobacteria > Methylococcales > Methylococcaceae > Methylomonas > Methylomonas stagni. The sequence continues at coordinate 1,708,012 of NZ_CP189557.1, forward strand.
CACTCAACGGGCAAACCGCTCTCCGCCCAAGCCTTGAAACCGCCGGCCATGCTGACCGTCGCCGAATAACCCATCTGCTGCAATACCTGAGTCGCCAACGCCGACCTGCCGCCTCCCTGGCAATACACCACGGTCGGGGCTTGTTGCCGACCTTGGAAAGCGGGATGTCCGCAAATTTGGAATTCAAGTACGCCACGTGGAATATTGACCGCGCCCGGCAAATGGCCGGCGGCAAATTCGTTGGGCTCGCGGACATCCAGAATCAAATTTGTCGTCAAGCGTTCGCGAGCGGCGGCGACGTCGATCTCCGAAATCTGCTGCTTGGCGGCGGCGACTAAATCTTGCGCGGTAATAGCCATACGGTTCCTCGTTGGGCTGATTAAGTTAGGCTTCCATGTGCTTCTTCAATTCCTTGGGAATAGAGAATACCACTTTTTCCTCTATACCTTTATTCTCGCGGACCAGGGTGTCGGCGCCGCCCCAGGCTTTCAATTGATCGATCACTTCCTGTACCAACACTTCCGGCGCCGACGCGCCGGCTGTGACGCCGACGACATCCACGCCCGACAACCATTCCTGTTTCAGGTCGCGATAGGTATCGATCAAGTGCGCGGATTTGCCGAGCTGTTCGGCGATTTCCCGCAAACGGTTGGAATTCGAACTGTTGGGGGAGCCAACTACCAAAATCAGATCGGAAATTTTCGCCAGATCATGCACCGCATCCTGACGGTTTTGGGTGGCATAGCATATGTCGTCTTTTTTCTGCTCCTTGATCGACGGAAAATGCTCGCGTAGCGCGTCGACCATCACCTTGGTGTCGGTCATCGACAACGTCGTTTGCGTGACATAGGCCAGATTATCCGGATTATTGACTTTGAGGTTTTTAACGTCATCCGGCGTTTCCACCAAATAGATATTGCCGTGCTCGGTGCATTTTTCGTACTGCCCCATCGTGCCTTCCACCTCCGGATGTCCGGCGTGGCCGATCAGAATCACTTCCCGGTCCTGCTTGGCATGCTTGGCGACCTGCATGTGAACTTTGGTCACCAACGGGCAGGTGGCATCGAACACCGTCAATTGTCGCTCGTCGGCTTCGCGCTGCACCTGCTTGGAAACCCCGTGCGCGCTGAACACCAGATAGGAGCCGACCGGCACATCGCTCAAATCCTCGATAAACACCGCGCCTTTTTCCTTTAATCCGTCGACCACGGTCCGGTTGTGCACGACCTCATGACGCACATAAATTGGTGCGCCGAAGGTATCGATGGCTTGATCGACGATTTCAATGGCCCGGTCCACGCCGGCACAGAATCCACGAGGGTTTGCGAGTACGATTTGCATATTCTTGAGTGTTTTACTAGGTTAAGGCATTGGAATTCTAATCCAATTTTGTCTCGGCGACGATAATTCCATCGCTATCGGCATAGAGGTAATGATCTTTTTTGAAATTGACCCCGGCAAACGTGATCATCACGTCACGGTCGCCTTGACCATGCTTACGACTACGCATTGGATGGGTATTCAGGGCCATTACGCCGATCGGCAGTTGCGCCAACAGTTCCGCGCCGCGCACGCAACCGTAGACGATGATGCCGCTCCAGCCGTTTTCGATCGCCAGAGCTGCCAAGGTATCACCGAACAAGGCACAACGCTTGCCGCCACCGCCATCGATCACCAACACCTTCTCGTTGCCATCTTCCTCCAATGCGCTACGCACCAAGGAATTGTCCTCGAAAACCTTCAGCGTGGCGATTCGCCCGCAAAACCGTTGGCGCCCGCCGAAATGGCGCAGCATGGGTTCGGCGACCTGGAAATTCTCCGCATCGCCGAAGCGATCGCATAAATCGGCGGTCAGAAATGCCAAATCGGCCTCCAAGTCCATCAAAAATAACGCGCCAACAAGCCGTAGCGACAGTCTTCGCTAGGCAAGGGAATTCGCACTTCGTAACCGCCGCCCAAGGCCTCTTGCATCGGATTGCCGTATTTATCCAACATCCGATCGACAACGATATCCCGATTGCCGCCCGGCAAAATCATTTCCAACCGATCGCCAACCGCGAATTTGTTTTTGACGCTGACATCGGCCAGACCGGTGTCGGAATCGTAGGCGGTGATTTCGCCGCAAAACTGTTGCTGATGGCTCTTGGAATAACCGGACAGATAATTCTGATGCTCGTGCGTATGATGACGCTGATAAAAACCATCGGTGTAACCGCGACTGGCCAGATTGTCCAGAACACCCAGCAATTGCGGCTGAAACGGCCGGCCGGCCAGCGCGTCGTCGATCGCCTGACGGTAAGTCTGCGCAGTACGCGCCACGTAAAAATGCGATTTGGTCCGCCCTTCGATTTTCAGGCTATCCACGCCGATCTCCACCAAACGCTGCACGTGTTCGATAGCGCGCAGGTCCTTGGAGTTCATGATGTAAGTGCCGTTCTCGTCCTCCATGACCGGCAACAACTCGCCGGGCCGACCTTCTTCCTCGAGAAAATAAATCTGATCGGCCAGCGGATGACGCTCGGCACCACCGCAGCTAGCGCTACTCAAGCCCTGGCTGAGATCGTTCATCGACAACACCGGCCTGTCCGCCAACACGTAATCGCCTTCGGTGGTTTCGTCGGCCGGCTTGGTGTCGTATTTCCAACGGCAGGAATTGGTACAAGTCCCCTGATTGGGGTCTCGATGGTTGAAATAGCCGGACAACAGGCAACGCCCGGAATAGGCGATGCACAACGCACCGTGCACGAACACCTCCAACTCCATGTCGGGACATTGCTGGCGAATCTCGGCGATCTCGTCCAACGACAATTCCCGCGATAGAATGATCCGCTCCACCCCCATGCGTTGCCAGAATTTGACGCTGGCATAGTTCACGGTATTTGCCTGGACCGACAAGTGCACCGGCATGTCAGGCCATTGTTCGCGGGTCATCATGATCAGGCCTGGATCGGCCATGATCAGCGCGTCCGGCCCCATCGCGATAATCGGTTGCATGTCCTTGACGAACGTCTTCACCTTGGCGTTATGCGGAATGACGTTGGCGGCCAAGTAAAATTTCTTGCCGATCGCATGTGCCTCGGCTATCCCCTTGGCCAGATTGTCCGCTAGGAAATCGTTATTGCGCACTCGCAAGCTGTAACGCGGTTGGCCGGCGTATACCGCGTCGGCGCCGAACGCGAACGCATAACGCATGTTCCGAATCGTGCCGGCCGGGGAAAGAAGTTCGACGTGTTTCATGTCCATCTCAAAAATCAGGTGAGACGCATTTTAACAAATTATCCCAACCCACACCCAAAGAGGGTTCTCGACAATCCACGCGGATCACGCTTTGCGGTTTGCCAGCAACTCGCGATAAATATCCAGATAGGCCTCAACCATGCGCTCGGCAGTGAAATGTTGCCAATATCTAGCCTCGGCCGCGGCACCCATTTTCGCGACTTCCTCGGGATGCTCCCACAGATAAGTCATGGCCTGTCTAAGTGCTATCGGATCGCTGGGCGGTACGACCATTCCGGTTTCACCACCGATGTTGATAAAGGTCGTGCCGGTGCCGATTTCACTGGAAATCATCGGTTTGCCGAACATCGCGCCTTCCAGTAGAGAGATGCCGAACGCCTCGGAGCGCAGATGGGAAGGGAACACCACCGCATAGCACAGAGCCAGCAAGGCCACTTTATCCTCATCCGGCAAGTGCCCCAGAAAGTGCACATTACTCAAACCCAACCGCGCCGCTTGGGCCTTCAATTCTTGCTCGATCGGCCCCGCTCCGACGATCACCACCGGATAATCGACACCCCGCATGGCTTCCAACAAGATGTGTAAACCCTTGTAGTAGCGCAACACGCCGACGAACATGAAAAACCGCTCGCCCAACCGCTCCCGCCACGCCTGTATATTTTCCGCGGTGGGTTCCGGATAGCTGGCTTTGTCTAAGCCGATTGGAATGACCCGAACTTTATCGGCAAACGTTTCCAGCACATCACTGGTCGCGAAGTAATTCGGAGACGTCGCGATGATCCGGTCGACGCTCCCTAAAAACCGCCGCTTGAGCGGGCGATAAAGCTTCAACAGATTCCGTTGTCGAATGATGTCTGAATGGTAGGTTAATACAGTGGGTTTGTTGACGGCCGTCGCAAAATGCACAACGTCCATGAACGGCCAAGGGAAGTGATAATGAACGATGTCGGCCTTCCTGGCCAGTTGGGCAAACCGTAGGAGGGCCGATACCGAGATGCTGGTCGACGCAATTTGCAAATCCATTCGAGCCCGGTGCGCCAAATAGCCTTCGATCACAACCGTGCGATCCACTTTCTCCGGCGTTAACGACAATACGTCAACCTGCACACCGCGCATACTAGCGCCTCTGGCGATTTGGTGGATGAGTTGTTCCACCCCTCCCATCGTGTCCGGAAACGCCGTCTTGTAAAAATGTAAAACTCTCATTCCGTAAATTATGCACCGTTATCGAGTAACGAGCATAATCGTTCGAGAAACTTTTCTTCGGAAAAGCCCGCCGCCCGTCCTTCGCAAGCTGCACGCATCGACGCCGCACGTTCGCGACTCATCGCGACGACCGCATCGGCAATTTGCCCGGGACTCGGGTCGGCCGGCAGCAAAAACCCGGTTTCATTATTGACAATAGTTTCCAGCATGCCACCTTCGGCAACGCCAATGACCGGCTTGCCGGCGGCCATCGCTTCGACGGCCGACATTCCAAAATCCTCATCCAACGGAATGTAAATACAAGCCCTGGCGTTGCCAATCAATTCGATCAAACCCGCTTCGCTCAACCAACCGGTGAAATGAATATTGTCGGCACCTTCAGCAAGCCGCTGCAAATAAGCCAACTGCGATCCGCCGGAAGCAACCACCAGGCGCTGACCCGGCAAACCCATAAATGCCCGCACTACCCGCTCGACCCGCTTGTTCGGCTCCAAGCGACCCAGCGACAAAAAATAATCGCCGGCCGACTGCCAACGAAAAGCGTCAACGTTAATCGGCGGATACAAAATCTCGGCCTTGAGTCCGGTTTGCCGATAAATCCTCCGTTGCACATGCGCCGAGTTGGTCAGAATCAAATCCATCCGCGCGACCGACTGCAGATACGCCTGACGATAGAGGTTTATCAGCAAACTCACCGCCCAACGCAAAACTGAGGGTGCGCGCTGCAAATACTCGTCTTTGCGGTCGAATGCGAAGCGCGGCGGTGTATGGCAATAATATACCCGTTGCCCCGCGCGCTGAGAACGAACCGCCAACGGCGCGTAAATCCCGCTATAAATAACCAACTCGGCCTGTCGAACCGTCGGCAACCGCCTCGCGAAAGTCCAAAGGGCTTGCGCAATTCTTGGCCAACGCGTTTGGCAAGAAAGCACTTGGATGTCGACACCACTGGTGTCGGCACTGTCCGTGTAATCCGGATATAGCGCCGACACCGCCAAACCGAAACCCGGCAAGCCTTTGGCCATCGCAACCACCAAACGCTCGGCGCCACCGTTTACCTGCATGTAGTCGTGCAAAATCCATCGGCGCGGGGTATGCTCCGCTAGCGGCCCACTCATGTGTCGTAAATAAACGGTTTTCCGTTCAATATCCCATCGCAAATCAAGTCAAGTCCAGGATCGGCCCCCGGCATCAATTGCTCCAGCCTGGTGACATTGACTTTATATGGACCGAAACGCGAGATCGGCGCCAGACACTTCAACGGTATCATTCGCCTGAAAAAGAAATGATATGCGTACTTGCGCGCCAATTCGACTTGTTCCGGCGGCAAGCGCCTGGCCAACGGCAAGCTTTCCAACACTTGGCGATACTGATCCGGATCGGAAACGTCGATTGTAAAACCTTTACCGCGACACCACGCTTCGCCGGCAACGACGACCGGCAAGCCGGTGCAAGCCAATTCCAGCGCCGTTTTCGTGCCAAAGACCAAGGCGCTATCGCATAACGACATCAGCGCATAGGTAGAGATCTTATCCTCGGGCAACACCAGTTTGATATGATCGGGCAACGAACCGTAGCGCGCCGCAATCTCGTCAGCCACTTTTTGCCTGGACGGCACGGTACCTTTGACTTCGGCGGGATGAACTCTAATGACCCATTGCATATCCGGGCGCGAGATAAAGTAGTCGATACTGGCGAACAGCCATTCCAGCATGGATGGAAACGCCGACTGCCGAAAATGCAATTGCGCGTCCCAAATCACGTTAGTCAGCAAGCCGACTATAGGCTTGCCGCGCTCCAAACCCAGTTGTTCCGCAATCCGACTGCTATCCAACTCCGCGTCTGACTGGAAGCTGATCCAATCGTTGCCGCCTGTCCAACGACTATGCAAATAACCCATGATTGCTTGTTCCTTGTCCTCGGACCAAGCCAAATCATTCCAATACTCGGCCGGCTCGTCGATCATGGTGTAATGATAAGTGTCTCCGTGGCTAAACAACACTGTGCACTTGCGGTATGCTGGCCCCCAATTAACGACCCTAACGCCAGCTTCGCGGCAAACCTCGCCAACGATGCCTTGCGGCACGTAAATGCCGTGATGGAATACTGCGATGTCGGGTTTATTATCCAGGATCAACCTATTTAATACGCTAGATGTAATTCTGGCAGCATTTAAATACCTATCCAAGACTCGCTCGGCGCCAAGACCGTCAGGCAAGGTACCCCGTCCATAAAAACGCAATGCTCCTGCAAGCGAGTGTTTGGCAAACGCGGGAGAATCCGGTATGGCGCGAAGAGTTTCGTCTGGGTTCATGTACTGACTGTAGTACACAAGCGGTAATTCCAGCGGCTGAAGCATATATCTAGCGGGCTTATAGCAACTTCGACAAATTTCCGAATTTACCCGCATTGTGACAAACCGCTTTTCAGATAGCCACTGGCTATCACACTCTTGGCACGCCGGCAATACGCCATCGCAGAGCAAAAAACGCACTTTGGCCCCTCGTAGCGTGAGAGCGACACCAAGAACGCTTTCCAATCCACTGCACGGCCAGTTGGCTCCGGTACTGGTGGCTACTAACACAGTCGGACCACTAGACGATCTTTTCAAAACCGCTTTCCATTCGGCTAAATCGTTCAACCATGACCAATTGGGCCGAATACCGGTATGAGGCCGAAGCGAACGCAGCAACCGCTGCGCCAAAACTGATTTAAATAAATTTCCCACAACTCTGTCCCACTTCTATTGGGGCAGATTCACTCTTCTAATACTGGAAATTGCGAAACTCTCGATTGCTCCATAACCAAACCGAGCACGATAATCTTGCTGCAATTCGTCAGGCTCCCATTCAATGACAACATCCTCTTTTCGATAGGGATAAGTTAAGGGATTATTAACATAACTGGCTTCTCCAATGTCCGACATTTTTCTCTGCATCCGATTCACATTGTAAAACAACGCACCTGCGGAACAAACTCGATAAATCTGATTCAAATAATAATTTCGGGTTTCAATATTCATTTCCATCATTGAATTAAAATTCAATGCCACGTCAATAGTGGCAGACGAAACGAACTCTATCGCTGTTGTTTCCAAGAAAAAAGTCCAGGGGCGGAATTGTCAGCGACAGAATTTAAAGACGCCTGAAGCATGGGAAAGCTGGAGGTTAAATTAGCCGACGAAGTTAACAGCATCTCTGAAAGATCGACGACAAAGTAACGCAGACTTGGATTGTCGTTAATAAGTAATCGTGCAAAAAAACCCGAACCAGCACCGATTTCAAGGATCGAGACAATGGGCTTATGAGGCAAAAAGGATTTAAGTTTTCGGTAATACCACCAATGGCGAATTGTGGTCATCGATGAAATCAAACCGTGTTCCCTAACAGCTGAAAGATACTCCTCTAGCAATTTTTTTCGCCACAAGAACCACAAACCACCAATGTGCTCGACGTCTCGCTTTTCGCCAGGAAGTGACGCGTGAAAACTTTTTGCTGTTTAGGCAAGACATTGGTAGCAAAATCAATCAGCATCTCGGTATTTAGCGACTGAGAAACCCTCTCTTGATCATAAGCCAATGCTTGCAAAATAGATTCGATTTGTTCGCTCGTAATGTTTGATAAATCACTATCAAAATCCGAAAGGCAAGGCGCGAGCCTCTCTAGCTGATATCGCCAAAAAGCATTAATAGATCTATCCGAGGCGAGTCCCTTCCGTTGAATATTATCTAATAACTCCTTGAATATTTCCAAATTCACAGTTGTCCTCCCGAACAGATACGTCTACCGAATGTAATATGCGAAACAAAAAATCGACTCAAGCAATATCCAATTATTTTTCCCGCATAATCAAATAGGTAACCGGTCTTCTATGACCAACGCTCTTTGTAGAGACTATCTTCCCAACAAATCGTTCAACAACACTGTTTCCGCATTGACGTCGCGATTGGACTTATTGTAACGTCTCATGTGTACACCCCAGGGTAAATTACCCCAAAAAAACTCTTCCCATCCCAACTTCGTTGTATTAGGAAGACCAAAACTCTTGAAACGCATTTCAGTAAAATAACCAGGCATTTTCGGAATGTAGCTCCAACGATCAGGCACCAAACTTTCGATTTTTCGCCCCCAAGCCTTAGTAAGGAATTCGGGTTTAGAGAAATCCCGCTCCAAGGATACCGATGGAGGCATTATCTCCAGCCTTTCTCGTTGAGACGCGTAAAGTTTCTCAACCAAATATCCGGTGTCGTTAGCAGCCCCAATAATCCTTCTGTTGAGAGTCATCCCGACCATGCGAACCGCTACCGCTCGCATCCTTGATTTAATTTTGGTTGCATGTTGAACCGCTCGAATCGTTAGCTTTAGACCTCGCGGAATTGGTTGCCGAGCCTCGGCGTAGCAATGACAAAGTTCCTGCAACGCACTCCGAACGATCTCCCATAAAACCGGCATCCAATTTCGCGGAACAAAAACCACTTCTCCATTGCCAGCCGTTATTGACTTTTTTCAAACTCTTTAGCGACACCGTTACGCCGATCAGCTTTTTGACCCCGCACAATCAAATCTGGAGTGAAATCCAGCTCGTTGGGTTTAATAACACTCAGGTCGACAAACATACAATGCACACAGGGAAAATAACGATGCTTGGAATACCATTTCGGATGCCACGGAACCCCCATAAACCAAAGGCCGGCTTCTGCCATATGTTGAAGTGCATCCGTAATCCAATTGTCTCGCACCACGTAAAAGTCAGGATCTAAAATCATTAGATATCTGGTATCGATCTCTTGTTCACGTAAGAACCGATTCAAGGCTGTCGCGTGCTGATAACTACCGCGACAAGCGTCTGGCTTACGATAATCCGAAGGTTCTCCAGTGTGAACGGTAACGTTCGGGAGCTTTAATTCCAGTTCGGGAAAACCATGAAATCTACCATTGTCTAAAACGTGGATATGGTAGGACGCGTCCGGATTTTTACGATGAATGTACTCGATGTTACGCAGCACCAACGCTTCGTCACCCGGACCAGCAACCGTGACGATAGTTAATTTGGCGATCTGACTCATGCGTTACCTCCCTCGAAACGAGATTTGCGACGCCCGAACAAATGCCGATAATCTAGATGAGAGCCGGCCGCCTTCTTAACCGGCTTTAACATGCGTTGCAAAAGTTGCCGCGCCATTTTCTTGGGGTCCGAGGCCCATGGTATTTGGCTAGGCACATTGAGGACCGTATAAGGCATGGACAACACCTCAAAAGGTTTTAGTTGGTATCCCTGCGTGAGAAGCACTGCCACATCCGACAATTGGTTGTTGTGCGCGGAACGAGCCCGATTATGGCTATACAGGAATTCGCAACCATTTTCCCAAAACCAGCGGGCGTAGCCAGTCACTTGTTCGGAAGTCATTTCCTGAAATGAAATCATATTAATACCCAGGTCGATGCGTTCTGGCTTGAAATCGTCTATAGAAAAATGCGGCATGAATACGAAATCGTAGTGCTCCAACGGCAACGGAGGAACCTTATGCCCACCCTCGCCGTAGACAAAACATTTTGCTTCAGGAAACAGGGTTTTCAAATAAACCCCGGAGAACAACATTGTCTGAGGCAAATCGACGATGACATAAGTTGTATTGGGCAAAAGCCTCTTAAATTGGTAACCAAAACCACCCCACCCTCCGCCGATTTCAACTACCACTGGTCGGGTTCCGGCATTTTTCAATGGTACGAGCGCGCCCGCGCGATCCAATGCAATCAAGGATTCGTAAAATTTTAAAGTATCGATGTTTACTAACACGCCGTCGATTTCATGCCCAAACCCACCTAGAAGCGGAGCTTCGGCCACGAACAAATCACTCGCGTCGACAGCTCTGAGAGCTGCAAGCTTTTGCCGATAGGGTTCGGCCTTGTGAGCATGATGGTGTCGGTATTCGTAAGATTTCAATCCGGTTATATGGTAGCTGTGCTCGCGTAATTTACGAATAATTAACGGAGAGGCATCCAACAAATAATCAAAGCCGGCAAGCTCTTCTTCCCAATAATGGCTCGGCAAAGCGGCTTCGCCAGAAGACTCGGCTAACATTTGCAATACGCATTCCCGGACCAACAAATAGTTCTGATATCCGAACTCCTGCTTGGCGGACTCGACAACCTGACCAAAATTGCGATCATAGCTACTCAAATTCACTTTTTACCCTCTCCAATGCTGAAAGAAATTGATCTTGCGATTGCCGAGACCATTTTTTATTTTTTGCCAATATTTCCAATGCCACCGCTCCCAAGTCGCCAGCAGCGTGTGCTAAACCATAGGGGCGAGCAAAAGCACGTACAAACTCTTCGCGAGCCGCGCATTTCTTATCGTCTCCGTCCAGTAGCGCGGCCATGGCCGCCACACATTGAGAACCGTCCCCAACAACTTCCAGCGCTCCAGACCTGAATAAGTGGCCAAAGTGAATTGCTTGATCCTGGGTCTTTTTGTATCGCTCGGTCACGATAGCGACACACGGTTTGCCCAAAATAATGTTATCGATCATTCCGGATGTGTTGATCCCAATCGCGGCAACCGCAAGCCGTACCGAGTCGACGAAATCGGCTTGAGATTCGTCCGACTCAGGTAATGCGCCAACTTTCGGCCACAACGCCAAACCTTGCCGGCCATCCAGTCTCAAGTAATTTTTTGAATTGGCCGGATGGGGTCTCACGAGAAGCTGGACTTGATTTATCGCTGCGCTGGGATGGCTTTGCAACGCACTTAAGATATCTTCCACCAGCCAGGACTCGTCGTTAGCTATATTCGATGACGACCCCAAATAAAGAAAGAACGGTAGGTGAGGGTCGAGTCCGACTTTATGACAGAACGCTTGCCGATCCGATATGTGACTTTTCGCGGCAAACCATTTATCGAAAAACATCGAACCAATTTTTAATACGTTTGACGCAGGGATGCCGTGAACTTCGACAGCTTCCCGCGCATGCGCGTCATTCCAACAAAACAACAGGTCCGGCTTAACGTGAAATAGCCCCTTGGTGGTCAGATTGTCCCAGCTCAATGTCACGATCGCCGTAGGTACGCCGAGTACCTTTCCCGCCTTTACGTATTCGATTTCCTCGTCGAAGCGCATATTTCCGGGAGACACCACAATTAAATCCGGGGCGGAACGGCGAATGTCCGCGACTACCTCGAGCGCCGCCGGCGCCGCTGCCTCAAGCAAGCGAAATAAACCATCAATAAGAGGGAGTTTCAGCAAGGCTTGTACAACCGACCTGGTTATCCAGCCCCTTAACGCCGATGGTAAATAATTTGCCCATCGATTTAAGTAAAAATCGGATTGATTAGGTCGGCGCAGATAGCTGGCGTAAGAACGCAACTCACGCATTCCGAAAATATAATCTCGTAATATGCCGCCCCGGCGCACTGCCCAACGCCAAGAAAAATTAGCGTGACCTGCTGCGACAAACTTTTGTAACGCGGCATCGGGCTGGTTTTGGCTCCATCTTTCATCGAACAATGCCTCGACTTGGTAGCCCTTGCGGCATATACCTAGCAACAACGAGTCATAGTAGGAAAAATGAAATACCGAACGCCCAACAAATAATACTTTCATAAATTCAGCTCAATTTCCTAAAGAGGCTCCACTCCGTAATTTTATCCTTTCCGGAGTTCAGTATTAACTCGCAACTCGAAGAGAACCGTCGTACCACCTCAAATTCCGGAAAAAATGCATTATCACAGCGCTCAGGTACTGGAGAAATCAAAACCATCCCTCCTTTTTTACGACCGTCGGCAAACGCTCTCTATAAACAGCTGCTCTTGCAGAATCCAGATGAACTGACGAATATGCATCGATCACAAAATCGAAAGAAGCTCCAAAAACATCTAAATTAATCTCCGAATCATGTAAGACTCTCGCCTTTTTATGAGACAAACCATACAGCGGAAGCTCGTATCGCAACAAAGCGTCGATAGAGTTATAGTGAGCCTCCACACCGAAATAACGGCCATATTCTAGATAACCGACTAGCCATATAGCTAGTCGCCCGGCACCACACCCAAAATCTAATACATTGAATTGCGGTTTGATACCACATTCCAAGGCTGTATCGAACAAACATTTGCCTAACGCCCAAGGTCGACCATAAAATTGGTGATGGGTCTCCAACAGATGATCGACACTCGGTGGCTGCTGTGTTGCATCACTAAAATACATTTCCGGCTTGTTAGTTATTGGCCTAGCTTTCCAATCCACAATTTCTATATCCAAAATCATTTTCTCCTTATCGAGCCTAAACTAGCAATAAGCGCCATAGCATCTTCGTGCAACTCACCACAGTATTGACGAATATAGCAAATTAAATCGTCTGCCAAATACTTCGATCGATCAAGTGAGTTTTGTAAAACTGTGTAGTTTGAAGTATCAAACGAACTATTGCTGCTGATCGGCATCCCATTGAATGTTGGCCTAATACAGTCAATTGATGCGATAGGAGAAATATTCAGAAAATCGCATAAGTTGTTAATTATTTCAAATGAGTTGGCAACTAGCTGCTCAAATGATACTAAGAAAACCTTTTCTGGGCGAGACTGAAACTCAGCTAAAGCTCTTTCAGTTGAGTGGTGCCATAAATTACATGCTTCTTCAACATTTCCATAAACTTCAGGCATATATCTGGAAGCAGACGCAAACCAGGACACTGGATCACGCACCACGCTAACAAAATAGCCATCAGGGTAATCACTAAAAAAACCGGTTATATTGTCTGGATCGAAACTTACTCGCGCTACAAATGTTACCCAATACTTAACTGTTTTCGGATCGCGATATAACCCCGCGTAATCAAGCCAAGCGTTGAAATAAGACGTGGCGTAAGCATCTAAAATATCACGCTGCGACTGTACCGACTTCTCTTCGAGCAATTGCTTAAACAACTGTTTCTGCAAGGTTCCCAAAAACAGAAAGGGCAAGGTTGCATGGCTATATTTTCCAGGTTTCGAATAGCCATCCCTTGCGTGAAGCAATGCGGGATGTTCCCAAAGCTGATCGAACCAATCGTCAGCAGATAGTTCCAAGTTAAGCTTTGGCCAAAAACGCTTATTTGGCCGACCAATATGCAATTCAGAAGGATGAACATGCAGTTGCGGGTGTTGATCCAACAATTGCGTGAGCAAAGTTCCCCCACTACGCTGGACCTCAGATATCAATACCAACGGTTGATTCACCGGAACAACAAAGCGAGTTCTTTGCTCCGAAATAACGCTGTCGTTATTCCACGGATCGATTAAATTTGCGCGCCTGACCGTTTCGAACATTTTATTATCCAAGTTATTCAAGATGAATAATTTCAGTATGCCAATTTAATAGCGGTCGAAAATAACCATGCAATGGGCGACAAAAGTCTGTCTGCGCTGTGTTTAGATCGTAAACTTCATTAACTTTGAACGAAACTACTTCACCAGTTATGGCATGCTTTTCCAAGGGAACATGCGTAAACACCGCGCCACCGACGACGAAAGTCTGCGCGCCGAGTACATTACCGGGAATTATCGCTTTACTTCTATAGATTCCAGCCTCGCGCCGCTGTTCTCTCCATTGTGTCGATGTGTCAATTGTGGCAAACAACAAATTCAGTTTTTCATCAAAACACTGAAAGCGAGGTCTCAAAGTCCTACCATCTTCATAAACGACATATTCCATTTCAAGGTGTATTGGTTCAACGATGTCGAATTCCTGTTTCTCAACACCCTTGGCATCGGTAACACGCACCATGCAAATTCTCACCACCTCGTCGCCCGGCGCGTTTTCAAGCTCCCAATCCACCCGGCCGAGATAGCTATGTCGCTCAGTTATAGACTCATCGTCGATGTCGGATTCCTGCGGACTCTCTCCGGCCAAGTCTTCGGCAATGTACCTATTCAATACTCGACTGACATCTCCATCGTCAATCAACCTCCCCTCACGCAGTAGCAACGCGCGGTCGCACAAAGCCTTCACCCGAGCCACGCTATGCGAAACGAACAGCAAAGTCGTACCCGCATCGCACATCGCTTCGATTTTCTCCATACATTTAGCGCGAAATGGAACGTCGCCTACCGCCAACACCTCATCGACAACCAACATCTCCGGTTGCAAATTCAATGCTATGGCCATGCCTAAGCGTGCGCGCATTCCTTTTGAATATCGCTTGACCGGTGTATCCATGAACTCTGGAATCTCGGTAAACGCCACAATATCGTCGTATATAGCCTTAATTTCGTCAGCGGATACACCGAGCAATCCGCCATAGACAAAAATATTCTCCCGACCAGTCAACTCCGGGTGAAACCCAGCGCCAACCCCCATTAACGGGATAATCCGACAATGAAAAGACACTTCACCTTCGGTGGGTGCCATAATTCCAACCAAAATCTTTAACAAGGTACTTTTGCCGGCACCGTTACGTCCTAGTATCGCAACCCGCTCACCACGACGCAGGTCAAAACTGACATTTCGCAAAGCCCACAAGAATTTAGTCGAACCACTTTGCTCGTAGCGAGCATGGTTGATTGCGCCCCGCCCCTGCCTCCGCTCCCGAAAATATTGTAAGGGATTGCCTACCATTCGTTTCATGGCGCGTAGAGCCGGCACTAACCCAACGAACTCGCCCATTTGGAAACGTTTGCTGACACCGTCAGCCTTGAGCAACACCGAATTAGATGACATCGGCAAAAGACCTTTCCAAATTATTGAAAAACCAAAGCCCACCGATCAACAACAGCACCGTGACAGCCGCCGACATCGATACGAAAACGGTGTTTGGAGCCGGTAACCCCAATAGTGCCCAACGAAACGCGCCGACAATCGTCGCCATGGGGTTGAGGTTGACAATAAACACAAATTTTTCCGGCACCGCGGCCATGCCGTAACCGACCGGCGTTAACAACAACAAAGTCTGAATCAAATACGTCGTCACGAATTTAACATCGCGCAACCAAACCGCAATTGCCGCTAACCATAACCCAACCGACAACCCGACCACGACAACCGCCACGACCAACAAAGGCAGCCAGCAAACTTCAATTGGCGGATAAACTTGGTAAAACAAAGCTAACCCTGCAAATACCAACAAACTTATCGAAAAATCAAACATCGCAACGCAAACTGCTATCAGCGGAAACAATAGCCGTGGGCAGTAAAGCTTCTCAACCAACACTTTGTTGGACGTAATACTGCTTGCGCAACCTTGAATGACATTTGCAAACAGGTCCCACGCAATTAAAGCCGCAAACACAAATATCGGGTAAGGAATACCACTGGCAGACAAATTGGCTACACCTCCAAACAAATAAGCTAATACCACCATCAGCACCAAGGGCCGTGCCACGGCCCAGAAGCCACCAAGCGCGGATTGCTTGTAACGCAAGCGAATATCACGCATAACCAGCATGAGCATCAGATTGCGCCGAGCCCACAACTCACTGGGGCTCACCGCTCGCCACCGGCTGTTACTCATCAACTAACCCAAAACTAAAAATCGGAACTAGCGCGGCAGCATCCAGCCCGACCTCAGCCAACACTTGCGGGTTACTGCCACTAGGCGGTACACCAGTTAAACCCACCATGGCCAGTTCGACATCCTCATTGACCACTCCGGCGAGAGCGGCCCGCAACATCGAGCCAACGCCCGCTGGTAGATATTGATTATCCAAACATACAATCCGTTTCGCACCGTTAACGATCCCTGTCAACCAAGTGGGATCGACCCGATTCAACCAAGGAAAGCTAATCACTTTGACCGCCAAGCCTTCCATGGCCAAGGTTTGCGCCGCCAATACCGCCTGACTAAGCAACACCGGCCCATAACCGAATACAACGACCTGCTCGCCCGGCGTCAACGCAACACCGCATCCAACCTCAAGTCTATAACTTGCAGGCAAGACATATGGCGTTTCCCACGGCAACGACACCAAGCGGATATAACAACTACCCGGCGCCTCGTTGATGCACCAATCCAATAACGGCCCGACTTCGGCTTCGCAACTCGGTTCGACGATGGTCAGGTCGGGGATCGCCGCCAGCGCGGAAATGTCGCGCACCGCTTGGTGCGAATGGCCGGGACCGCCGGGTACCACGCCGGCCAGCGAACCGACGTAAATGATCTTGGTATGCTCGGTGGCGTTGTTGTAGATCTGCTCGTTGGGACGAGCCGATAGGAAGCAAGCGAACGAATGCACGATGGGCAACAAGCCTTTCAGCGCCATGCCGCCGGCCATCGACACCATATCCTGCTCGGCGATGCCGCATTCGAAGAAACGCTCTGGATATTGGTCGCGAAACGGGATCAGGCCGGTGTCCAACACCAAGTCCGCGTCCAGCGCGACTAGATTGGGATGTTTGGCGGCTTGTTCCAGCAGCGCACGCGAATAAGCCGGAATCAAACGTTGAGCGGTGTCCGGCGGCGGCGCGGTAGGCTCTCGCTCGATGGCTTCGAACTCTAGCGGTTCCAGCCCCAATTCGGCGACGCGGAGCTTCAATCGATCCATCAACTCCTGCGCGGCGCGGCGGTAAGACGGGCCGTCCGGCGCTCCGCTGTGAAAACGGTACATCGCCACGTCGGAATCCAGCGAGGTGTGCTCCATGAAGGACACACCCTTGCCTTTTACCGTGTCGGCGATGATCACTTTCGGCCTGGCGTCGTCGCGAATCCCGGCCAGAGTCGCCGCCAGCGCCCCGACATCATTGCCGTCGCACCTCGCCACTCGCCAGCCAAAGGCGTTCAGCTTGGCTTCCAAATCGCCCAAGTCCGAGACATTTTTGACAAAGGTATCCGACTGCAATTTGTTGTGATCAATGATCGCGGTAATCTCGTGTAAGCCGTGATTGACCGCCGAGGCCAACGACTCCCAAAACTGGCCTTCCTGCAACTCGCCATCGCCGGTCAACACCATGACGCGACCTTCTTGCTTCAGTAAGCGGTTGGCTTGCACCATGCCCTTGGCCTTGGAAATGCCCATGCCCAGCGAGCCGGTGTTGGTGATCATGCCAGGCGTGCCGACGTCCGGATGGCCAGGCAAACCGTCAATGCGCCGCAATTTGTGGATTAATTCGAACGGCAGTTTACCTAAGGCCATCAGCACTGAGTAATAGCCCGGCGCATCGTGACCCTTGGAACTGAAAAACAAATCGCCCGCCGCTTTTACGTTGTCGGCGATATCCAATTCTTCCAATAGCAACCAGCTGAATATCTCCATGCTACTGAAACTGCTACCGATATGGCCGGAACCGGCGCGAGCGATCATGTACAGCGTATTCAACCGACACATGTCGGCGAGTAGCGCCACGCGCTGGGTTGCCGGCAATTCCGTGCGGCGTATACGCTCGAACTGCGAGTAATCCAAATAATACAGGGTGCCGTCTACGGCTTGTCCGGCTAAATCGCCCATCTAAACTCCAAATTGTTATGCGTCGGCCGAGTACGGCGCTATGTCGATCATCGGTAGGATGGCTTGACCGTTCGCCAACAAACGTTCTGCGAGCCACCAATCTTCGGGTTCGTTGATGTCATAGCCTTCCAGGCCTTGACTGATAAACGGAATGATCGCCTCGCCGGCGATACTGTGTTGTTCCAGCGGCACGCGGGTCCAGGCCAATTCCAGACTGGCATCCTGCGCGTAGACCTCGGGCAATGCCGCGTATTGGCTGCTGTGCCAAGGCGTGTCGCCGTTGCTGAACGGCATCAGCGGCAACATCCGTTGTCCGCGCACCACCCACATTTTGCCCGGATGCTGCTTGCATTTTTCGATGGCGCGCAACGAGTCGGCACGAGGATCGGCGACAAAAGTCTCCCAAGCACGACGAATGGTATCCGGCAAACGAAACGGACTGGTCGGACGCAGAATGCTGAACGCATCGAATGTTCGGCCTTGCTGATTTAGTTGCTCCAGCATCCAAACCACCCATTCGATATCAGGCGACTTATCGCCGGAAATTGCGGCATCCCGCAAGAAAGGCACTTCGGCGCCATAATGTCGGGCGACCGCGGCATACTGCTCGCTGTCAGTCGCGCAAATCACCGCGTCGAATACACCGCTGTCTATAGCGGCGCGTACCGAATATGCCAACATCGGATGACCGGCCAATTCCAGCACGTTTTTGTTCGGCACCCGCTTGGAACCGGACCGGGCCGGAATGAACGCCACTACGCGCGGTTTGGAGACGTTCATACCTGATCGTTCCGAACCAAAAAGGAAATATTCTTCAACTCGGAATACACGTCCAATGCCTCGACGCCCGGCTCGCGAGTGCCGTTGCCCGACGCGCCAAAGCCCCCGAACGGCATGTGCGGCTCGCTGCCGTAAGTCCCGATATTGATATTCACCACCCCGGCCCTGACCCGTTGGGCAAACCACATCGCCCGATCGACGCTCCCGGTGTGGATCGCGGCAGTCAAACCGTATTCACCGGCGTTCGCTAAGGCCAAGGCTTCCTGCAAGGTATCGACCGAATATAGAGTCGCGACCGGCGCGAAAATTTCTTGGCAACTTAAGCCACTATTTGGGTCGACACCCTCGATCAGGGTCGGCTTGACGTAATAGCCCCCTGCCAATGCTTCAGAATCCGGCGCCCCGCCGCCGCATAAAATCTTGGCACCAGCGTTGCCGGCCTCTGTTATCGCCGCGAGGGCCGCCGCGTGCTGGCGGGGATTGATCAGCGGGCCCAAATCGCAACCGGCTTCGACGCCCAACTTCAGGGATTCGGCCTTGGCGACCAGTTTTTCGACGAAGGCCGGGTAAATCGAACGAAACACGATGATGCGGCTGCCGGCGGCGCAACGTTGGCCGGCGTTGCTGAACGCCGACAATGCCGCCCAATGCACGGCTTGATCCAGGTCGGCATCGTCGCAAACCACAAACGGATTTTTGCCGCCCAATTCCAGCGAAACCCGCGCCAGCCGCTGACCGGCGGTCGCGGCTATCCAACGACCCACCGCGGTAGAACCGGTAAAACTGATTACGTCCACACCAGTATGCTCTACCAAGGCCGCGCCGGCCGGCTGGCCCAGACCTTGAATCACGTTGAATACGCCGTCCGGCAATCCGGCTTCTTTAGTCAATTCGGCAAACAGTAAAGCAATACGCGGCGAATCTTCGGCGGCTTTTAACACCACACTGTTGCCGCAAATCAGTGCCGGAAAGGTTTTCCAGGCGATGTTGGCGATCGGCGTATTCGCCGGCACGATCAAACCCGCGCATCCGCGCGGCTGACGCACGGTGTGACTGTATTTGCCCGGCATGCCGGAAGTCAACGAGCGGGCATACAAACGCATGCCCTCGCCGGCAAAGAATTCGCCTTGCATGATAGCGCCGCCTACCTCGCCCTTGGCGTCTTGCGGCGGCTTGCCGGTCTCGACCGCGATGCAGTCGGCCAGTTCGTTGGCGCGTTGCTTCATCAACGCCACGATGTCGGTCAGGACTTGGCCGCGCCGCACCGGTGTCAGGCCCGACCATTCGGCAAGAGCGGACTTCGCGGCGACCACCGCATAATCGACGTCGGCAGCGCTGGAACTCAATACTCGATACAACAAACGACCGTTATGCGGATTAAACTTATCCAGCCAAGCCTGGGATTGCGCGACAACGGGGCGTCCCGCTATCCAATTTAAGATGTCCGTGACTGATTCGCTCATGCTTTAAATTGCGGTCCAGCCGCCGTCCACCACTAAGTTAGATCCGGTCATATATTGCGATGCGGGACTGGCAAGAAACAGCACCGCACCGTTGTACTCCTGCTTGTCTGCCATGCGTCCGACCGGAATCCGCCCGCAATAAGCGTCCAAAAATGCCTGCTCCTGCTGGTTGAAGACGCCGGCTATCGTCAACGAATTGACCCTGACGCCCGCTTTGCCCCAATAAACCGCCAAATAGCGGGTCAGGTTTAAAATGCCGGACTTTGACGCCGAATAGGCTACCGGTTTGAAAAACACCTCGCCGCGTTGGCGACGGTATTCGTACAGACTTTGATCCGGCGACACCACGCCGTAAATTGAGCTGACATTGATGATGGAGCCACGACCGGCCTTCGCCATCAAAGCTCCAAACACTTGACAGCACAGATAGACGCCTTTCAAATTGACGTCGATCACCTTGTCCCAGGAAGCTTCCGGGTAGTCTTCGAACGGGCCGTTTTCTTCCGGTGGCGCCGACGGTGGCGAATCGATCGCGGCGTTATTGATTAATACGCTAGCAACCCCAAAGCGCTCGGCAATCTCGCTGGCCGCTTGTTCCAGAGTGGCCTTGGCAGTGACGTCCACCGGGTAAAATCCAAAATGTTCTGGGAATTCGGCCAGCAAAGCCTCGCTGGCCGGCGAAGTCCTGGCATCCAAACCAACCACGCGGGCACCCCGTTCCAAGAAGGCCCGCGCGTATTCCGAGCCGAGTTGGCCGGATACGCCGGTAATCAATACCAGTTCCCGGCTGACGTCGAACAAATTATCGGCTGACATGAATCATATCCTCCTCAGCCTTGGACTCGGCCTGCTTGGCTTGGACAATGGCATCGCAGATTTCCCTAACCGCGCCGAAACCACCGGGTTTGGCGGTACTGGCAATGACGTAAGGCAAGACGTCAGGGTAGGCATCGGCCACCGCTACCGGTAAACCGACCACTTTGAATGCGGGGATGTCGTTGATATCGTTACCGACAAACAGGGTCTGCGCCGGATCGACACCCAGGTTTCGGCACGTGGAAAGAATTGCCGCCGCCTTGTCTTCGATCGCTTGCAGACAATCGATTTTCAGCTTCTTCGCTCTCGCGGACACCACCGGATTGGCCTCGGTGGAAATAATGAAGGTTTTGACGCCACTGTCGCGCAAGCGGGAAAGGCCTAGCCCATCGCTACGCCAGCAACGGACCGATTCCTTACCCTCTTGATCGACGAAAACCGTGTTGTCGGTAAACACGCCGTCGAAATCGAATACGACGAGTTCGACAGCGCTCAACAGTTGTCGACTAATATTCAACCGTCACCCTCTTTAAGCCGCGTCGATATCGGAATACTGTAAGGCCTCTCCCTTTGCGATATCCCGCTTGGCCACGCAACCGATGACCCGATTGGCTTCCCGCACCGGAATGTATTGAGTCCGAAAAATCCGCCCGGACAGGGCTTCCAGATCGATGGCCTCGCCGGCCTTGATATCCCGGTAGGCGACCAAGGACTTACCTAGCTTTTTAAACACCCGTTCCTGACCCAGCGACTCCTCAGCCTTGCGCGGCATCATCGCCGGTACCCGGTGGATATCCCGTACGAACTTACGAAAACCCTCGTGCTCCAGCGCGAAACTATGGTCGGTACCTCGCCAGGCACGATTCAGCGTCACGTGTTTTTCGAACACTCTGCTGCCCTTCATGTATGCAATGGGACCGGACAAGGTGCCGTTAAAGTGATCGGACAAGCCAATCGCGCATTGTGGAAATTCCTTAATCAACAGTTCGATGTTTTCCAACCCCAAGCGATCGTATTCGCAAGGATATTCGGAAACGCAATGCAACACCGCGACTTGACTGTTGTGTTCCAACAGCAAATTGACGCTGGCGCGAATTTGATCGATTTTGCCTCCGCCGATACTGATCACGACCGGTTTGCCTTTTTGAGCAATACGTTTGATGAACGGCAAATTGCCCAAGTCAAACGACGCGACTTTCATCAAATCGACGCCAATGTCTTCCAACAATTCGAGGCTCGGCTCGTCAAACGGGGTCGACATGAACTTAACGCCATGTTCCGCGCAATCCTGTTTCAGGATCGACAGCCACTCCGGTTTTAATTCCAGCTTTTCGCGATGTTCGCCGTAGGTGTCGGCAAATGCGTTTTCGCTATCGTAGGATGCTTCGTAAGCGTCTTGAGAAAATAAATATCGATTGTTACGAGTTTGAAACTTGATGGCGTCGGCACCGGCTGACGCAAAAACCCTGATGTATTCCCTGGCAACTTCCAAGTCGCCTTGATGATTTTGACCGACTTCAGCAATGATAAACGCCTTATCGCCCAGTTTCTCTTTTCCAAACATTAGCCCTCCAGATCAGTCGGCGGATGATACCATCCGACTGTACTTTTGGGCAATCCGAAAACTGCATTTGGCGATCGATCGGTGTGGCGCGTTATTACTTGAAGAACCTAACGAATGGCGGATGTTTCACACCGAACGTTCGCGATTAACGATCATAAAGACGCCACATCGCCCCGGCAAATCGAAGTTGTTAGCATGATTCACGCGATTGACAGTGTTCCGATACCTGATTGGGACTGCATCCGTTGACTGTCGCAGTGATAAAGATTGAACTCACGAAAAAATCTCAGCCAGACCCAAAGCGCCTGCCTGCTGATCCTTGCCCGACAAAATCGGCAACTGACCGCCTAGAGGCCACTCAATGCCGATCTCGGGATCGTTCCAAATAATGGCCCGCTCCGCCGCCGGCGCATAGTAATCCGTCGTTTTATATAAAAACTCCGCCGACTCGGACAGCGTCAAAAACCCGTGAGCAAAACCGGCCGGTATCCACATTTGCCGTTTATTTTCCTCCGACAGTATCTCGCCAACCCATTGCCCGAAAGTCGGAGAGCTTTTACGAATATCGACCGCGACGTCAAAAACCTCACCCTGGATCACTCGAACTAATTTGCCTTGCGCATTTGGCGGCAATTGATAATGTAAGCCTCGGAGTACGCCTTTTTGTGACTTGGAATGGTTGTCTTGAACGAAAGATGTGGATAGAC
Organism: Methylomonas stagni; assembly: GCF_050154735.1. Lineage (NCBI taxonomy): Bacteria > Pseudomonadati > Pseudomonadota > Gammaproteobacteria > Methylococcales > Methylococcaceae > Methylomonas > Methylomonas stagni. The sequence continues at coordinate 1,731,201 of NZ_CP189557.1, forward strand.
CGGTCGCGGCCTCAAAAATTTTCTGGTTAAAGCTTTCGAAGAAAAAACCTCTGTCGTCGCCAAAGACTTTAGGCTCGAACAGGATGACGTCAGGTATTGTTAATCGGGTCGCTTGCATGGCTGAACTTATTGAATATTAAGATTAAAATTATTGCGTAGTTATTGCGATAAAATCGGAAGCAAAGTCGTTATCTTTTAGCGAAACCCTTATTAATTCATCACAAAACAGTGAACGCGCCGAAACTCCAAAAAGCTCGGATACTAAATCACTCAAATTATTGAAATGCTCGGCAATTATGGCGTAATTGATTTCGTAATCATGTGCCGCAAAGCTTCTGGCGGCACGACACAACTGCCAATTTTCCACCGAAATGATCACGCCAACTTTCTGAAAGAAACTCAACAACTTCAAAAATCGATCGCTGGGTTCACCGGAAAGCAAACACGCGTGGCGCATCGCTGCTGCAAGCAAATCTTGTAATTTGGCGAAGCGCTCGTTAATGGCAGCCAGCGTTTCGAACAAGACGATATTCCTTCTGTATACTTCCAACTGCATCGCCGTTAAAGGCCAAGCGATTTTATAGCTAGACGCGAGCAAAAAATACACGAACGCTATATCGCTTCCAGCAACTCAGCTAAATACTGCTTTTCCGCGTCGAGGCTAGTTGGATTCACGCGTTAATTTTACTGCATTATTGCAGGCGATAATTTGAAAAGGCGTAGCGTCTTGATTCGTAGCCTTACAAACCAAGTTAACCGGCATACTTAGCAGCGATTCCGGTTGCATTTGTAGCTCTTAGCACGCTGAAGCAGAGGCAATGTGGACGAGGTCTCGATTAATAAATCAATATCGCTGTCTTTAACGGAGTTATTTAGCCGAAAACCCAACAAAAAAACCTCAATTTCCGCTCCACCGATTTGATTCACGGTATTTAATATCAGACTAATCTGATTTTCGGCCAATCGCATACTGTAAAATTCGCTGGATTGAGTTCACTGGCATTTCGAAGAGGGAAATATTTAAACATTTTAACGTGCGTACTTTCCCGTCCGCGGCGATAACAAATGCCTCCCGAACACATTTATAAACCAAAACATAGTGGGTTAAATGACTCAAAATTTGGCGAAATAATGTTCGTCATGATTATGACTTAACAGGCTGCTGAAATTTAAAAATCTGCTCCAATTTTGTCCCCAAAAACGTATTTCCCGCAAAATAAAATTTTGTAAGCCCTTGACTGTTCATTGCAGCCAAATGCCTTTTAGTGACAAATTGGAGAATTTTGTAAAATTTTTCCACCGAGATTCTTTTTTCAACAACCTGTTAAGCGGTTACGGTCTTCAATTACCTGGATTAACTTTACAAAATCACTCTCTTGAACACAATCCTCCAAGCAATAAGCCTTTACCACTTTTTTGGCGAACTTCCGTCGATTCGATTTTACGCCTTCAAACACACCTTGATCGCTTTCCAACATGCCCTCTGTGTATATCCATATTTTTGAGCAATCCCATTTCGCAAATCATCAATAATTCATTCGTCCAGTTGTTTGGCGAGCTCTTCCAAATCGACTTACGCAGCCATGATGGTCTACTCTTCGGCACTAGAATTTTTCATACTCGCCGCTTAGCCTCGACAAACCCGCTCAAATCCTCAAAACACCTGCTTATCAAGCAGTCCAAGCAGGTATTTTCCATAGCCGTTCTTAGCAAGTGGTTTCGCCAATTCTTCGATTTTTTCATCGCCAATCCAGCCACTACGCCAAGCAATTTCTTCCGGGCATGCGACTTTCAGACCTTGCCGGGTTTCTATGGTCTCGATGAAATTGCTGGCTTCAATAAGGCTGGCATGGGTACCGGTATCCAGCCAAGCGTAACCCCGTCCCATGATTTCGACGCTCAACTGCTGCTCGGCCAAATAGATTTTATTAACGTCGGTGATTTCCAATTCGCCGCGCGGCGACGGCTTTAATTCGGCGGCGATATCGACAACCCGATTGTCGTAGAAATACAAGCCGGTAACGGCGTAATTGCTTTGCGGCTTGATCGGTTTTTCTTCCAACGATGTGGCCTTGCCGGCGGCATCGAAGGCAACGACGCCGTAGCGTTCCGGATCGTTGACGTGGTAGGCGAACACCGTGGCTCCGTTAGCCTGTTCCGTGGCGCCTCTTAGCTGAACGTGCAAATCGTGACCGTAAAAAATATTGTCGCCCAACACCAATGCACTCGGACTGGTCCCGATGAATTCTCGACCGATAATGAAGGCTTGCGCCAAACCATCCGGACTGGGTTGCACCGCGTATTGCAGGTTGATACCCCAATCGCTGCCGTCGCCCAGCAATTGCCGAAACAGGGGCGTGTCCTGGGGCGTGGAAATCACCAGAATATCGCGTATGCCGGCCAGCATCAACGTACTGAGCGGGTAGTAAATCATCGGCTTATCGAAAATCGGCAACAACTGTTTCGAGACGGCCTTGGTGACCGGATACAGCCGCGTACCTGAGCCGCCGGCGAGAATAATGCCTTTGCGATTTGCCATGACTAATTTCCTAAAATTTCCGCCAACATCCGCTCCACACCCATTTGCCAGTCGGGCATTTGGAGATTGAACGTGGTTTGCAGTTTTTGGGTGTTCAAACGCGAGTTGAGCGGACGTTGGGCCGCCGTTGGATATTCGCTAGTCGCAATTGCCTTGACGTCGGCTTCGGCGGCTTTCAGGATTTCGCCGTGTTGGCGGGCAACGCTAAACACGTGTTGGGCATAGGCATGCCAACTGGTAGCACCAGCGCTGGCCAAATGATAAACCCCGGAGACATCGGGTTTGCAGACGGTAGCTCTTAGCGCATGGGCAGTCACGTCGGCGATCAATTCCGCGCCGGTCGGCGCGCCGATCTGGTCAGCAATCACCGCCAGTTGCTCGCGCTCCCGCGCTAGCCTCAACATGGTTTTTGCAAAATTGTTACCGCGCGCGGCGTACACCCAACTGGTCCGAAAAATCAGATGCTTGGCGCCGGACGCTTGAATCGCCTGTTCGCCGGCGAGTTTAGTCCGGCCGTAGACACTAAGCGGATTAACGCCATCGTCCTCTAGCCAAGGACGTTCGCCGCTGCCGTCGAAGACGTAATCGGTCGAGTAGTGCACTAGCCAAGCGCCGCATAAACGGGCCAGTTCGGCGATGACTTGCGGGGCTGACGCGTTAATCGACTGGGCCGTTTCGGCGTCGCTCTCGGCTTTATCGACGGCGGTATAGGCAGCGGCGTTGACGATCGCGTCCGGAGCGAGCCGGCGAATCGTGTCGGCGATGCCCGCCGCATCGGCCAAATCGCCGCAGTAGTCGCGGCTGTGTCTGTCCAAGGCCACCAGCTCGCCAAGCGGTGCCAGGCTACGCTGTAGTTCCCAGCCGACTTGACCGTTTTTGCCAAACAGTAGAATCTTCATACTATTAGGCTTGGCGCTCCGCGTAGTTTTTGTCGAGCCAGGATTGGTATTCGCCGGACATGACGTTTTGCACCCAATCCTGATTCGCCAAATACCATTCCACCGTCTTGCGGATGCCGGTTTCGAAAGATTCGGCCGGCTTCCAGCCCAGTTCGCGTTCCAGCTTGCCGGCGTCGATCGCGTAGCGGCGGTCGTGACCGGGGCGATCGGTGACGTAGGTAATTTGCTCGGCATAGGACTTGCCATCGGCGCGCGCTTGCAGTTCGTCGAGTATCGCGCACAGCACGTTGACCACGTCGAGATTGGCCTTTTCGTTCCAACCACCCACGTTATACACCTCGCCAACCTTGCCGGCTTCCAGCACTCGGCGAATCGCGCTGCAATGATCCTTGACGTACAACCAATCGCGAATTTGCTGGCCGTCGCCATAGATCGGCAAAGGCTTGCCGGCCAACGCATTCTGGATGCACAGCGGAATCAGCTTTTCCGGAAAATGGTAGGGGCCATAATTGTTGGAACAATTGGTGGTCAACACCGGTAGGCCATAGGTATGGTGATAAGCGCGCACTAAATGGTCGCTGGCGGCCTTGCTGGCCGAATAGGGACTGTTAGGTTGATACTGGTTGGTCTCGGCAAACGGCGGATCGATTTTTTCCAACGATCCGTAGACCTCGTCGGTGGACACGTGCAGCAAGCGAAACCCGCTTTTGCCGGCTTCATCCAGCCCGCCCCAGTAAGCCCTGATTGCTTCGAGCAGGCGGAAACTGCCGAGCACGTTGGTTTGAATGAAATCTTCCGGACCGTGTATCGAACGATCGACGTGCGATTCGGCGGCGAAATTGACGACGGCCCGGATTTGATACTGCTTCAACAAATCCAACACCAAGCCATAATCGCCGATGTCGCCCCTGACGAAGACGTGCCGGCCGTCGCCTTGCAACGTCGCCAAATTTTCCGGGTTACCGGCATAGGTCAGCTTGTCCAGATTCACGACGGCTTCGTCGTGTTGCGCCAACCAATCCAAAACGAAATTGCTACCGATAAATCCGGCGCCGCCGGTCACTAATAAAGTCATGAGTTGCAAATCAGCAAGTTATTAAAGACGTCAACCTATCCGAACCCGCCGGCTCCCCAAGCTACTACGAACCGACCAACCAAACCGGAAAGTTCGCTTTGCATTGCCTACCGCCACGCAAAATCCACCGACGCTCCTAACGAGGATACAATATTGTTCGCTTTGCTACATCCCTACATCAGTAGGGTGTCCTTAACGGATAAGAAAACTGTTTTGTCGGTATTGTACCTTAGAACTACTGTTAGCTGTCCAGCTGCTGACAATTTCCGGACTAAGGCAAAAACAAACAAAACCGCGCTCCGCCGAGCCGACTGCGGTTATCGACGCGGACATAGCCACTCTGCTCGCCGTTTTTATGTAAAGCGGCAATCACCGACACAAAAAACAAGCCCAGACCGGTATTACCTCCGATCCAATCCAAATCGACGCTGCCGCTCAGATCGGCGTCGAGTATCTCGGATGGATACCCCTTGCCGTCATCCTCAATCGCCAACCGCAAATAGCCATCCTGCTCGACGGCGCTGACCAATATCTTCTCCCGCGTATAACGCAGCGCGTTGTTCAAAATCGTCGCCAGCGCATTGGTCACCTGCGGGTAATCGCAAAAACACAGCAGATCGTCCGGACATTCGATAACCACCTCGACATGGTTCAAGCGCGACAAACGGCTTTGTTGGTCTCTGGCCTCATTCAGAATATCGATGACTGGATAGGCGTCGATCATCAGGCAAAACTTATCGGCATCGATTTTATACAGTACCAACAACTGCATCAGCGTGTGATTGATATGGGTCGCCTCGAACTCCAACTGGTTGATGTCCTCGGCCCGATCCTGATACTTCACGGCCAATTGCCGGGTCAGTTCCAACAAAATGCCCAACGAATTCTTAATATCGTGGACGGTGGACGCCAGCACCGCCGGAAACATCCCGGCCTGATCCGCCCGCGCCGTCATCGATTAGATCCGTTCCGAATGGGCGTGCAGCAACTTGGCGTACTCGATCTGCAAAATGCCCAATTTATGCGGGTCCACTCCGACCTGTTTGGCTTTCTTGAATAAGGCCTTGGTGCGGCGATTTTTCTCCTCGTCGAAATCGTTGGCTTTCAGATCGTGGATCATGATTTTCAGCATATTCAAGATGATGGTTTTATTGTCCGGCAAGTTGACGATGGCCTGCTCGAACAAATCCAGGGCCTCCTTGAACTTGCCCTGCTTGTACAAGGCCACGCCGCGGTTATTGGCGGCAATCAACGCCTGTTTGGTTTTTTGAATCAGGATTTCCGAATGATTGTGCAGACCAATGTCGCTCTGCATCTTGCGGACGGCGTTGAGAAACGCGTCGTCGTCGATGTGGTATTTGATCAAATCGTACAAAATTTCCTCGGCCTTGCCGTGCTGGTCGTTCTGGAAACAGGCCTTGACCACCTCCAACTGCAATTCCCTGGGCGCCTTGTTACCAAGCAAGCCCGCCAGCTGGACGGTGCGTTGCAATGCCTTGTCCGCCGCGTCCTCGTTACCCAGCGCCTTGAACACCTCGATTTCCAGCGCGCTAGCCCGCAAATCGGCCTCGGGCTGGTTTGCGTATTCCTTACGCATTTCTTCCAGGACTTGCAGGGCCTGAGTACCGGCATTGCTTCGCGCATAAAGCCTTGCCAACCCGGCATAATCGGCGCTGGAACGATGCACCGAATGCTTCCCCAATTTAACAACGTTTTTATAGGCTTTTTCGGCGGTTTCCAGATTGCCGTTTTTGTCGGCGGTTTCGGCCAATTTTTTCTGCCGCAGTATCGATTGCGGCGACAACTCCAAGGCTTGATGCATCACGTTCTCGACGTCGCCGTACTGGTCCAGCGCCTCGTAGGCCTTGCCCAACCAATCGTAACATTCCATCAGCATCGGATTTTCGGCCATCAAGCTACGGAATCCGGCAATCGCCTGTTCGATGTTGTTGTTTTGAAAATCGATGACACCCAAGCCTATCCTGGCCCAGGACAGCTCGCGCTGGTGCAGCACTTCCTGATAAATCGCCCTGGCCTTGTCGAAATCGCCGACGGAAATCGCCAATTCGGCGCGCAATTTCAGCAAATTCAGATGCATCTTCTTATCGTTCTGGGCCAGCAAGTGGTCGCACTGCTGTATCGCCAGCGGCAGATTGCCCTTGTCGATGGCTCGCTCGACCGGCGCCAAAAAATCCTTGCGGGCGAAATTGCGGCTTAGCCGGCTGATCAATTGCTGCGCGTTGAACGGCTTGGTTAGGTATTCGTCGGGCTTGCCTTCCATCGCCCCCAAGACCGCGGCGGTGGATTGTTCGGCGCTGATCATCACGAACACGCAGCGATAATCGATCAAGCGGCGGAAGCGCGCCTCCTCCAACACCTGCTGGCCGTTCTTGCCGGGTCCAAGGTTGTAATCGCACAAGACGACATCGAAACGGGTTTTAGTCATTGCCATGATCGCAGCCTGACCGCTGTCGGCCTCGCTGACCTGATCGGCATCCAGCGCGTACAACATCTCCCTGATCGCCTTACGCATCACCGGATTGTCGTCGACGAGCAAGGTCGCCTTACCTAATAAACTAAATTTCATTGCCGGTTAAACATCAACAAACAGTTCAATCGCACGCTCCGTCAAACTTTATCGTTAGGGTCTTGAAAAAATTCGTCGGCATCCCCAAGTCGCCCCAGTCCGTTTCACAACCTAATTGAGTATAGACATGAGCACTGTTGAAGCCAATAAACAAACCCTGGGTTTCCAAACCGAAGTCAAACACCTGCTGCATTTGATGATTCACTCCTTGTACAGCAACAAGGAAATCTTTTTGCGCGAGCTGATCTCCAACGGCTCCGACGCCGCCGACAAATTACGCTTCGAGGCGCTGGCCAACGACGGCCTGTACGAAGGCGACGCCGAATTGAAAATCCGCGTCGATTTCGACGAAAAAGCCAAGACCATCACCGTCACCGATAACGGCATCGGCATGACCCGCGAGGAAGTCCAAGACCATATCGGCACGATCGCCAAGTCCGGCACCAAAGCCTTCTTCGAAAAACTCACCGGCGACCAAGCCAAGGACAGCGAACTGATCGGCCAATTCGGCGTCGGCTTTTATTCCTCGTTCATCGTCGCCGACAAAGTCACGCTGACCACCCGCAAGGCCGGCGCGCCGCACGACCAAGGCGTGCGCTGGGAATCAGACGGCCTGGGCGAATACACCATCGCCTCGGTCGAAAAAGCCGATCGCGGCACCGAAATCGTGCTGCACCTGAAAGACGGCGAAGACGAATTCTTGAGCGAATGGAAACTGCGCTCCATCATCAAAAAATACTCGGATCACATCAACCTGCCCATCATCATGAGCAAGGAAGTCCCGGCCGAGAAAGACGACGACGGCAACGAAACCGCGCCGGCCCGCGTCGAGGACGACACCGTCAACAGCGCATCGGCCTTGTGGACCAAGTCCAAGGACGACATCACCGAAGAACAATACAACGAATTCTACAAACACGTCGCCCACGACTTCCAGGACCCGCTGGTCCACGTCCACAGCAAGGTCGAAGGCACCAACGAATACAGCCTACTGTTGTTCGTGCCCGGCCGCGCGCCGTTTGACTTGTGGGACCGAGACGCCAAGCACGGCGTCAAACTGTACATCAAGAAAGTCTTCATCACCGACGATCCGGAACAACTGATGCCGCGCTATTTGCGCTTCGTTCGCGGCGTGATCGACGCCGACAGTTTGCCGCTGAACGTGTCGCGGGAAATCCTGCAACAAAGCAAGCAAATCAGCAATATCAAAGCCGGCGCGGTTAAAAAAGTATTGGGCCTGCTGGAAGACCTGGCCGAAAACGACGCCGAAAAATACCAAAGCTTTTGGGAAATGTTCGGCAACGTCATCAAGGAAGGCCCGATCGAAGACCACAAAAACAAGGACCGCGTCGCCGGCTTGCTGCGTTTCTCGTCCACCCACACCAACGACAAAACCCAAAACGTGTCGCTGGCCGACTATGTCAGCCGGATGAAGGAAGGCCAGGAAAAAATCTACTACATCACCGCCGACAGCTTCGCCGCCGCCAAAAGCAGCCCGCATCTGGAAGTATTCCGCAAGAAAGGCATCGAAGTCTTATTGCTGACCGACCGCATCGACGAATGGCTGGTATCCAGCCTGACCGAATTCGACGGCAAGCATATGCAATCGATTGCCAAGGGTGAGCTGGACCTGGACAAATTCGACAGCGAAGAAGAGAAAAAACACCAGGAAGAAGTCAGCAAGGACTTCGAAGCGGTGGTCAAGCAAATCCAGGAAGTGCTGGACGACAAAGTCAGCGAAGTCAAGATCAGCCACCGCCTGACCGACTCCCCGGCCTGCCTGGTCACCGGCGCCTACGACATGAGTTTGCACATGGAGCGGATCATGAAGGAAGCCGGCCAATCCGGCGGGATGTTCGGCATGGGCGGCAACAGCAAACCGATCTTCGAAATCAACCCGGACCACGCCATCGTCCAGGCCTTGAAAAACGAGCAGGACGACGCCCGCTTTGCCGACATCAGCCATATTTTGTTCGACCAAGCCATCCTCAGCGAAGGCGGCCAATTGGACGACCCGGCGGCGTTTGTGCATAAGTTGAATGGCTTGTTGCAAAACCTATTGAAGTAGGTTGGGTTAGGCGCCAGCCGTAACCCAACACGTTGGCTTTCGATAGGGTTTGTTGATCAAACGAGCCATCAATTGAGAAAGGCCGGGAAACCGGCCTTTTTTGTTGGTTAACAGCATTGACAAGACAACTCTGCATATTAGCTATTACTCAAAGATATGCGAAAATTGTTCGATTATCTCTTTAGCGCAACAAAGCGAAGTTACAATCCAATATGGCTGACATATATCACTATCCACCGGACGTTCTCAATCTATTAGTCGATACTATTCCGCTTCTCTGTCGATCTAAAAATGACATTCTTGTGTTTTTTCGTGGTGCTGGTGTGTCCGATGGGGAAATGTCTGATCTATCCCTCCAATTAAAAACAAATCGCGAGAGTTTAAACAAATACGAAATAACGCGGACGATGATACAGCGGGTCAATGAAAAAGGTGATTCTCACCTGAAAGCTCGCCGCGAAATTGTAAAGCGCGTTGTTGAGTTCGAAGATTTCTCCACGTGTTGGCCAAATGACCAACTTAAGGCAAAAGGGTTGGTAGGAGAACTCAGACGAGTTGTAAATGTTAAAGATTCTTTCACCCGCATGGCGAAGGAGAGGGAGCGAGAAAAACAGTTTAACTCCGAAATCCGGCAGCAAGAGATTGAAGCTAAAAAGAAAAAAGGCAATGCTATCGAGCAGGTCAAAAATGATTTATATGCCCTTTTTTCGATGGAAAATGATCCTCAAAAACGAGGAAAACAACTTGAGAAAGTTTTGAATTCTTTCTTTCAAGCCTATGACATCCTCATTCGTGAGGACTTTCGGCGCGTTGATCCAGAAGGGGCTGGAGTACTTGAGCAAATTGACGGCGTCATCGAATTCAGTGGGCACATATACCTCATCGAAATGAAGTGGGTTAAAGAGCCAATCGGGGTTGACAAGCTTGCGCAACACCTCGTTAGAATTTATGGGCGGCACGATGTCAGAGGCTTATTCATTGCAGCTAACGGCTATTCGGACACGGCAATCTCAAGTTGCCGGGAAGCATTGGCGCAAAAAACGATAGCGCTAATTTCTCTCCACGAAATAGTTCGATTGCTAGAGCAGCAGAATGATCTTATCGAGTTTCTGAAAAGGAAAGTCGAAGCCGCCACTGTTGATAAAAATCCTTATTTTGAAATATTGAATTGAGCCAGCGTAGCCCGTAGCGCGCGGTGAGCTAACGAACCTTACGAAACGAGGTTCAAATTTTCTCGAATACCGTTTGTTTCTAAGGTGCCGCGTTGCGAACCCTAATTTAACGCCGGTTCGCGGACCGGCAACCGCGATACTTTCGCTACGAAAACCATCCTTGGTTTGTGTGCCGGCGCGGAGTTTATCTCCAATAAAGATGGTGGCGCAAAGTCAAGTAGCTAACGTGGCTGAAACCATGGTACTTTCGAAACCTTGTCGTTCGGAAAATGGTGGAATAGGCAATCGCCCGCCAATATTTCCAGTGGCAGTGAAAGGCCAATCAGCCCGGTTATTTCCGCGTGGTGCCGAACGGCGCCATAATGAACCATGACTAACGTACCCGCGCGCCCTACCCGCCTTGGCATCATCTCCGACACCCACGGCCTGCTGCGACCGCAAGCGCTGGCCGCGCTGCGCGGCTGCGAGCGAATTTTGCATGCCGGTGATGTCGGCAAGCCGGAAGTATTGCATACGCTGAACGAGTTGGCACCGGTGACGGCGGTACGCGGCAATAACGATAAAGGCGTCTGGGCCGACGAGTTACCGATATGCGCGCGCGTCGAGCTGGGACAAGTCGGGATCTACCTGATTCACGATCTGGCCGAACTTGACGTCGATCCGGCGGCAGCTGGAATTCGCGTCGTCATATCCGGCCATTCGCACCAGCCGTCGATTTCGGAACGGAACGGCGTGTGGTATGTAAACCCCGGCAGCGCCGGTCCGCACCGATTTAAATTGCCGGTCACCGTCGCCGAATTGATCGTCGACGCCCCAACCGTAAAGGCCGAAATCATCGCACTGCGGATTTGAAGCACTTTGTTTTAAGCACTGCCGCATAAGCGACAACACGCTGCCACGCCACATTTCCCGCAAGCTAACCTATTCATCTCGACTAACCGCGATAAAACCAACGACCATGAGTTTTGACTTCAACGCTTACCTTAACCGCATCGGCATCGCTAAACCGGAAACCACCCTCGCCGGCCTTAGCGAACTACAACAGGCGCAGCTCAGTGCGATTCCGTTCGAAAACATCAATCCGCTGTTGGGTCTACTTCCGGATTTAGAAACCGTTGCATTGATGGACAAAATTATCGCCAAACGGCGCGGCGGTTATTGCTTCGAATTGAACAGTCTGTTCGGGCACGCGCTGGATGAACTGAGATTCGCCTATCGCCCCATCCTGGCGCGGGTGCGGATGGGTCGTAGCGAAGGCGGGCCGCGTCTGCATCTGGCGTTTATCGTCGAAGCCGAAGGCGAACCCTGGTTGGTGGATGTCGGCTTCGGCGGTCCCAGCCACTATCGGCCGCTGCGGTTGAACACCGAACAGGAACAAATACAGGACCATAACCGCTTCCGCTTGCGCCGGGAAGCGGATTCCGGAGAAACCGTGCTGGAGCGGCTACAAGACGACGGCTGGTTTGCGTTGTATAGTTTCGATCTGTCCAGAGTCCAACGTTGCGACCTGGAAGCGGCCAATCTGGTATGTACGACTTGGGACCAATCGCTGCTATCGCAAAATCTGTTGGTTTGCCGCAATACCTGCGCAGGTTGGGTGCAGTTGTTCAATACCCGGTTTTCCCAATTCATCGGCGGCGAGCAAATCAGTACCGCGGTGGAAGGCACCTCGCACTTACAAGCCTTGCTAAACGAGCAATTCGACATCGAAATCGACGATGACCAATTGGTCCTTCTCGCCAACCGCTTAGCGTTGGCTGGCCACTAACCGCCTCGTAGCGATAATTAGCCGACGTGACGATATTCAACTCGAACCGAAAAACAAAAAGCCCCGTCGAGTGTCCTCGACGGGGCCTGGACCGAGACGAATCGTTTATTGAATAACCGGTACGGTGGTCGTGGTGGAGCGGTAGTTGGCGACCAATGGCGCGGTGTAATTCGTCGTTCTGGTTTGGTCGGACGAATTGGTATCGCCTTCCGCGAAACCGCAAGCGCTGCCGGCGCATTGCGTGCTCAAATTTGGCGTCGCGAACAACATCACGGACGGACCGTAGTAGCTCATCACGGTACCGAATTTGCCGCTGATACCCCATGCATAGGAATATGAAAATTTACCTTGGAAACTGCTGTACGTACGATCGTGGACATTGCCTAAGGTATGGCCGATTTCATGAGTGAAGGTATTGGCTCCGCAATAGTAATTGGTCATCGAGTCTTTGGAGTAGCCGTCGCCAATAGTTCCGAAACCGAATTTGGCGTTCGCCGCGCCGCCGTTGGCAAAGCCGACGTAGGTGGTGCCGCAGCTGCCGGCGGTTTTTGCGTAGAGCGGTCTAAATAGCATCACCAAATCGGCGCCGTACTTGTTACGGAGCGCGGCAGTGCCGGCAAACGCGCCTTTGTCGTACGCCAAATCGGACAGGGCTTGCGAGTTGGAATTACTCTCCACATAGGTGGTTGGTCTCGCGTGTACCAATCTCAAGCTCATATTAATTCCCGAATCTTTGTAAGATTGGTTGGATACGTCGACCAAATAGGCAATCCGTTGTTTCGCGTACGTTGCGGTTTGGTTGACGGTGGTGTAAAGCACCATCAAATCGACCACCGCATTGCTGGAACTTGTCGTGGTACTGACCGTAGCGTTAGCCGTCGTTTGCACGCTAGCCGCCGCATACGTGGCTTCGGCGGTTTTCGCCTTGGTTTCCGCAGCGACCGCGAGCGCATATTTTTTATCGTAAGACGACTTCAATTGTGTCGCATTGGATTGAGCCGTTTTATTGGTCGAATTAGCTTGACTCAATTGAGCGGTCAAGTTGTTGACATTGGCTTGCGCCGAATTCACCGCCGCTTTTAAAGCCGAATTTTTTTGTCCTTGTTCAACGCGGTTCTCGCATTTGCCAAAGCGGTTTTGGCGGCATTTAATGCGTTGCTTAGCGAAGCGACGGTTTGCGCTCCGGCGTCGGCTTGAGATTTTGCAACTAGATATTGTTGATACAACGCGTTGGCTTCGGCGGTTAAGGCATTCGCCGTTGCCCTGGCAGTTTCGGCCGCAGTCCGCAGCGCGTCCAAATTGCTGGAGTTTCCAACAGCGTCGTTCATCGTCACCGATTCGTCGGCCATGGCTTCCTGTTGATCGCCCTCGAAACCGGCGGTTTGCAAGCCGGATTTATCCAAATCAACCACGACCGTTTTACCGTCGACCGTTTCGATATTGTAGGCGCCATCCGGTGTGAAAACATTGCCGATTACACCGGCATCGCCTTGGGAGAGATAAACCCGATAGCCTTTACCTTCGTCGTCCAAATAACCGATCCAGGTTGAACTGCCATCCGCATGCTCTACGGCATTATCGTGAACTACGTTGTATTGGCCTATCGGTAAATCCAGCGTAAAGGTTTTTCCGATCGGTACCTCAGCTAATTGATCCATCGGCAAATTAACATTCATGACCGAGCCTGGTTTAAAATTTTTATATCGCTCCGGAAGATTATTCGCATAATCCGGTGCGACTACGATCATTTCGGTACCCAGTGAATTGTCCGCGGATTTATTTAAACCACTACCGTTGCGTCCGGTAATGACTACGGTTTTAATAATCCCACTTTCGGCGATTATGCTGTGATTATAGCCGGCGAGTAATTGATGCAATCCCATATTCCAATCGTCGCCAACAATTTTATGCGTAATGGCGTCATTCTCGAGATCGGCATTGATTTTAAAGGTTATACCGGTACGGTTGGCCAATTGATCGGCGGCATCCCGTAAGGTTTTGTTTTGAATAACGTGATAAACGTTGTGGGGCAATTCTTTAATCAATGGCGCTTGGCTGGCCATTGCATTGGCGGACACCACGGCCAAAATCGCGGTCGCAAGTGTTCTTATCTTTTTATATTCTGTCGCTTTCATTTCGGTCACCTTTTAAATTATCATCAGCAGGCACACCAACCGAGCCAACTCTGCTGAATCCGAGAGTTTCCGCTATATTCGGAAATCTCCCAACCAATAAGTATCATCTTTTAAGATGGACACTCCCTTTATTTGAAACACGAAGTTATTGTAGGAATTCACCGGACCGAATTTGTGAAACCGGTCCGGTTTAGCGGGATACACGGAAAAATCGGCCGATTAATCCGCGGGTCTTAGAGACGGCTCACAATTGGCGGAATGCCATTGTTCGCGATAGACATCGTAGGCATATTGCTGGCGAATTTGCAGGCTACCGGCCGACAATGAATAGACATCCGGCAAGTTATAGCCGTTAAAACGATTGGCCTTGATCAGACTGTAGGCGCCGAGCTCGGCGAACACCAATTTTTCGCCCACCTCCGGCACACGCCGAAAACGGTAAGTACCGAATACGTCACCGGCCAAACAGGTAGACCCGGCCACTATCGCCGAATGCAAGCCGTATTCATCGCTATCCAACAATCGGGGTTGGCGTTGGTACTCGAAGACTTCCGGATGATGGTTGATCGACGTATCCACAATCAGCACGGTTTTGCCGTCGCTGTCGAAGCGATCCAGCACTGTAGTCACCAAATAACCGGCGTCGCCGACCAAGGCCTTGCCCGGCTCCAAAAACACCGACAATCCAAAGCTTTCGCGCAAGCGTCGCAAGACCTGAACCAACTGGCCGGGTGCGTCGCGGTAACGATAGCCGCCACCCAGATTCAGCCAGTGTAAGGTTGGCGCCTTCATCAGCAATGGCTGGATCACGGCCAGGGTTTTCATCAGCGGGGTAAAATCCGTGCTGTCGAATACGTTATGAAAGTGCAAACCCTTAACGCCCGGCGGCAAGCCGCCGCTCAATTCGGCGACGTCCACGCCCAGCTTGGAATGCTGCCGACACGGGTCGAAGCGCGGGTCGTCGATAAACGAAAGTTTCGGGTTGATCCGCAATCCCTTGGAGGCATACAAGGAGTTATCGGCCAGGCGCTGATACTGGCTCAAGGAGTTGAAGCTGATATGAGTGCAAATTTTGCGCAATTCGGCGATTTCGGCCGGGCGTAGACCTGGTGAAGTCAAATGCACGGTGCCGGACCCGCCCAGAATTTCGTAAGCCCATCGCGCCTCGAACAAGGAACTGACCGAAAAACCGTCGATTCGCCCGCGCAACGATTCCATTAAAAAGCCCAAGGGCAAGGCCTTGATCGAATACAGCACGTGACAGCCGGCCATATCCCGCAAGGCCAACAACGGTCGCAAATTTTCGGCGACTTTGTCCATGTCCAACACAAAAGCCGGCGTCGTCTCGACGCTCTCCAAACACGCTCTAAACATCGTCACCCCTCTCTCCCCTGCCACGGTAAAGCGCGGCTTCGGTTATCACATAATCCATAAACACATCGTGCGGCTCGGTCACGACGTCGGATACCAATTGAGACTCGTAGCAAATGCCGACCAATAAACAATCGGCTCGAACCTGACTCAACAAACGATCGTAGTACCCGGCGCCGTTGCCCAAACGCCCGCCGCGCTTATCGAAAGCCACGCCTGGCACCAGTACCAAATCCAGATCGGTGACCGCCACTTGCCGCTCGGGTTGGTAGCGTCTTTCTACCGGCGGTTCCGGAATCCGCCAGGTACCGGGCCGCAACTCGGTTAAATCGTTTAAGCGCCACAAACCCAAGCAGCGCGCGCCGCCGGCGTCCTCGGTGCAATAAGGCACGACCACCGACTTTTCCAGCGCCAAGGTGTCGTTAATCGCCGTATGGGTCTGGACTTCAGAACGACAACCGACATACCACAGCACCGTAACGGCGGTCTGAAACCAGATCTGATTCATTAAGCGACATTGGATTGCCGCGCTATGCAAAGCCGGCTCGCTTTGCGCCGCTCTGGCTCGATACGCTTGCCGGCGCTGATCGACTTTAGTCATGTTCAACCGCCGCCAGCGCTTGCGCCAATAAATCCGGTGCCTCGCTCAGCAAATGCAGTGCCTCCTGTTCCTTACGCAGCCAAGTGAATTGGCGCTTGGCAAGTTGACGGGTGGCAACGATGGCTTTCTCCCGAAAGGTCGCGAAGTCGTATTCGCCGTCCAGATAGCTCCAGGCCTGGCGATAGCCGACACAACGCACCGACGGCATCGCCGTATCCAGGTCGCCGCGCGCGCGCAACGCCCGTACTTCGTCGATAAACCCGCCGGCCAGCATTGCGTCGAAACGCCGTGCGATCTTGTCGTGCAAGGTAGCTCGGTGTTCCGGAGCCACGATCAATTTGACATAGCGGTAAGGCGTTTCGACCTCGCCGGCCGCACCGAAAAAACTGCTCAGCGGCCGGCCGCTGAGTTGGTAAACCTCCAGCGCCCGCTGTACCCGTTGCGGATCGTTGGCGTGGATGCGCGCCGCCGCTTGCGGATCGATTTGCGCTAGGCGGGCGTGCATCGCCGCCTTGCCGAATTCAGCCAACTCGCTGTCCAGCCGGCGCCGCAGGTCGGCATCGGCGGCCGGCAATCGAGCCAAACCTTGGGTTAACGCGCTGAAATACAGCATCGTGCCGCCGACCAGAATCGGCAACCGGCCGCGTTGCAGGATGTCGTCGATCGCGGCCAGGGCTCGATCGCGGAATTGGCCGGTCGAAAAGCTATCGAGCGGATCGAGGATGTCGATCAAATGATGCGGGACGCCGCCGCGCTCGGCCGGCGTCGGTTTAGCGGTACCTATGTCCATGCCGCGATACACCAGCGCCGAATCGACGCTGACGATTTCGCTGTTCATCGCTTGCGCCATGGCCACCGCCAACGCCGACTTGCCGGATGCGGTCGGCCCCATCAACAAGACCACCTTGGCTTTGTTCGGCTGCTCCATCATTGACCGCGCATGAAAAAGCGGTCCAGATCCTGGTGACTCAAGCGTACCCAAGTCGGTCTGCCGTGATTGCATTGACCAATACGCTCGGTTTGCTCCATGTCGCGCAGCAAGGCATTCATTTCGTCGATACTGAGCTTGCGGCGGGCTCTGACCGAACCGTGGCAAGCCATCGTCGCCAACACAGCATTGATTTTCTCCTCGACGTGCCGACTGAAGCCGTCGTTGAGCAAATCGGCCAACAAATCGCGCACCAGCTGATCGACATCGCTCTTCGCCAGCAAGGCCGGGGTCGCGCGCAGCACCACGGTTTCCGGTCCGGAGCGGGTCAATTCGAAGCCCAAGTTCTGAAAAAACGCGTGCTCGCGTTCGGCAAGATCGGCCTCGGCGGCCGTCACCTGCAATTTGATCGGCAGCAACAAAGGCTGGGAGACGATGGCGGACTGATGGTAATGCTGCTTCAAGCGCTCGTAAGTCACTCGCTCGTGGGCGGCATGCGCATCGACCAGAATTATGCCGTCGGCCGTTTCGGCCAGAATGTAGATATTGTGGATATGCGCCAACGCGAAACCCAGCGGCGGCATCGCCGAGGCCGGCGCGGCGGCGGGCGGCGTATCGTCGGTCGGATAGAGTTTGGCGTAGGCCAGGATTTGCTCCGGCACGTTAACCGCCGGCCGCGCCGTTGGCCGGTAAGCGCTTGGCGCCGGCTGTCCGGTCCGCGCCGGCGGCTCGGACAAGTCCAACGGTAAAGAGGCTTGCAACGGCGCTGGCACGGCAGCCGGATTCGGAACTTGCACTTGGGCAGCAGGCAAGCTTTGATGGTCTATCGCGATGCCCCCCTCGCTACCGGGTCGCTGAGCCGCCAGACTGCGATGCAAAGCCTGGAACAAAAAATCGTGTACCGTCCGGCCCTCACGAAACCTCACCTCCAGTTTGGTCGGATGCGCATTCACATCGACCAGTGCCGGGTCCAGCGTTAAATACAACACGAACACCGGGTGGCGACCGTGATACAGGACGTCCTGATAGGCTTGCTTGACCGCGTGCGCGACCAGCCTGTCCTTGATCAAGCGGCCGTTGACGTAAAAAAACTGCTGATCCTGCTGACCGCGCGAAAAAGTCGGCAAGCCTACCCATCCGTGTAACTGCAGACCGGAGGCAGCGTAATCGATCTTCACCGACTGCTCGATAAACGCCGAGCCGCAGATCGCGGCGATGCGTTTTTCCTGCTCGGTCAGGCTGGTGGCCGGCTTCAGATGCAGAATCTCGCGCTGATTGTGGTTCAACACGAAACCGACATCGAAACGGGCCAAGGCGAGTTTTTGGATCAGGCTTTCGATATGAGCAAACTCGGTTTTCTCGGCTTTTAGAAATTTGCGGCGGGCCGGGGTGTTATAGAACAAATCGCGGACATCCACGGTGGTCCCGGCTGGATGCGGATCGGGTTGCGGATCGAAGTTTTTTCGGTGCCGTCCGCACTGACCAGCCAGGCGCAATCGGCCTCCGGGGTGCGGGAAATCAAGGTCAACCGCGCCACCGAACTGATGCTGGGCAAGGCCTCGCCGCGAAACCCCATGGTCCCGACCTGCTCCAGATCGTCCAACGACGCGATTTTGCTGGTGGCGTGGCGAGATAACGCCAGCGCCAGATCGTCCTTGACGATGCCGCAGCCGTTGTCGCGAATCCGAATTTGGCGGATACCGCCCTGCTCGATGTCTATCGTGACTTGGTTGGCGCCAGCGTCGAAGCAGTTCTCGACCAATTCCTTAACCACCGACGCCGGACGCTCGACGACCTCGCCGGCGGCGATCTGGTTGACCAGTTGAGGAGGTAAAGCGTGTATCCGCATGGCAAGCGCCCAAAAAGCGCGTATTTTAACGGATAGCGACTCGAACGGGGATTTGGAGCCTTGTCCAATGACACATAAGCCTAGACGAGGGGATGTATGTCCAGTGCGAGATGCGCCTGATGCTGCAAAAGTTGGGATGTGGAGACATGATCGTGACTATACATACTCAAACACTCGACACGCAGGCTCAAGTGCAAGGCTTCGTTTCCAACAACGAAGCCATCTGGTCTCCGCTGACGGATCGGGCAGCGGCTTACGGCTGGATGACCGATACGCTCAAGCAGTTTCGTTTTTCATAAAAAATATCAAAGACTTGTCAACATAAATCGATTCAAAAATCCACCCGCATCACCGTCACGGCGTGGCCTCGGTAAAATTCCTCGGCCACGCTCCGCCAACCTAGACGGCGGTAAAAACTCGCGCGATCCGGCGTGAACAAATATAAAGCGCCGACGCCGGCCGCCTCGACTTGCGCCATCGCATGGCGCACTAGTGCCGAACCGACGCCGCGATCGCGAAATTCCGGCGCCACGTAGACGCTGGCCAACCACGGACTCAGTTCCGGCCGGGTATCCATGTCGGATTCGATGATAGCGGCGGAGCCAGCCAGCCTACCCTGCCACTTGCCGACAAAAGTACTCGGCACCAAGTCCGCGCCTAGATAAGCCTGCATTCGAGCGACCCGCTCACTCAGGACGAAGCCGGGGTTTAAGTCGGCCCACTGCTGATGGTGCCAAGCAGCCAAGGTTGGCAGATGCTCGGGCTCGGCCGCTAAATCGATAATGTGCATCGCTGGTCTGTGGCGTTTTTAAAAAACCCGAGTGCGCTCGATGACGCGGAAGGCGGCAATTTTAAATCAAAATCGGCTCGGCGAAGCTCTCGGTTGAAAAGGTCATGGTGACGCGCCTGGAAATGCGCTTAGATTCCACTTGGTGAACGCCAGAACTTCGTGCGGCAACGTGGACCAATCTTCTGTCTGGCGCCCCGCTAACTCAGTACCCGTTGCTGTTTGATCTTGGCGTCGAAATGATCGATGTCGCCGATCAATTCGCACCGGGACAAATCCGCCAGGGCGTGTGAGGCGATGTAATCCGCGCCGCTGCCGCCCAACCAAAGCTTGCTGTCGAGACTGGCGCCGAGTATCTGTTTTAGTTCCAAGAGCGTCGCTGTTTCCGGCGGTGTCTTCACCAGCCCCATGACCAACGCGTCCGGACGTAAATGCGCGGCGGCGGCGACAATATCGGCCGCCGGCAAATCGGCGCCGAGGTAATAACATTGGTATTGCTGAGCCGAAGCCACCAGGCAACACAACAGGATTCCGAATTCATGCGGCTCGCCGCTCGGGGTCGCGAACATGATGGACGGGTTGTTAGGCGAGGGTCGGTGCAAATTGTTGACCATCGTTAGCACGATACGCTGCACGCAACTCGAAAACATATGTTCCTGGGCGATGTTCAAACGGCCCTGCTCCCACAAATAACCGACTTTATGCAACGCCGGCAACAAAACGTCTCTGGCGTAGTCCAACGGTTCGCTTGCCAACAGCGCCCGTTTCAACAGTTGCTCGCAACGCTCGATCCGATACTCGGCTAATGCATCGACGATTTGCTCGATCAGCGGCAAAGTGCGCGGCTCGGCCACCGTCGGCGCGGCTTGTTCCTGGAACGCCCGTAATTGCGGGCAATCCATGCCGGCGATCTTACTGATCGGATGGCCGTTGCGAGTCAGATTGACCAGCAAGGTCAGTTTTTCCAAGTCTTGCTGGGAATAATAGCGCCGACCGGTACCGGTGCGGGACGGCGTGATACACGAATAGCGTCTCTCCCAGGCCCTAAGGGTCTCGGGGTCAAGCCGGTCAACGAGGTAATGGCCTTGATTGAGTACATTGTTCACGTTTTGTACATTATTTTCTTTGACAAATATTCTACAAGGTAGTAACGTTATTGCCAACTTAAAAATAAAAAAAGAAACGCTATGTCAGAGCTCACCGCTTCCAATGCATTCGAAGAGATTCAACCGACGCAAGAATCGGAAACCTCTCGGCTGGCCGGCAAACTGGAACAGGCCCGGCAACATCTGTCCGTCCTGATTCGGAACGACCGGAGCGCCGCACAAGCCCTGGCCGAACAATTGATAAGGCAACTGCAAAAAGGCAGCGATTGTTCCGAACTGGTGGCCTCCAGAAGCCAGCAAGACTATAAGGCCTTGTTGGATACGCTCGCCATCGGTTTGAACGTCGATTGCAGCCACTGCCCGGATCAGAGCGACGACACTGTCGATGAAGAACTTGTACAAGAAGATTACTTTGTACAACTTTTCGAACCGCAAAGACTCAATCAATGCGACGCCATCCGAACTCTATTACCGCTGCTGGACAAGTTGCACTTCATGCCCGTATTTTTATTGGCCGTCGCCGCCAGCGCCGAAGCCTTGATCGAGGATACGGCGTACAAGGCGCGATTGACGGCGGCCAGAAAGGAATTGAAAACCGCCCGTCAACAAATGATCAGCGCCAACACCGGCCTGGTGGCCTTCGTCGCCCACAAATACAAAACCAGCAATCTGAGTTTCGACGATTTGATGCAGGAGGGGCTGGTGGGACTCATCAAGGCGGTCGACCGTTTCGATCCGGATCGGGGTATCTGCTTTTCCACGTATGCGATTTACTGGATCAAACAAGCGATTTCCCGCTTGATCGTCAAGCAGGAGCGCATCGTTCGCCTGCCGGTCGCGCTGGCCGAAAAAGCCAACACCGTGTTCGACGCGATGCGTACCTGTTATTTAAAGAACGAACGTTGGCCGACGCTTGAAGAACTGAAAGCGGGTTGTGATCTGTCGGAACAGGAGATCAAGACCATCAGCAGCTACTACCAAGCGACTCATTCGCTGGACGCGGCGGTCAACGACGACGAAGACGGCCTGGATCTGATGGCGAAAATGCAACAACACCAATTCAGTTTACCGCTGGATGAACTAATAGAAAGGGATTTGGCTCAATACGTCGACAAAGCGGTGGCATCCTTACCGGAGAAGCAAGCGGCCATTCTGACGATGCGTTTCGGATTGCGCGATCATACCGAAATGACCTTACAGGCCGTCGCGGACCAACTGCATGTCACCCGGGAAAGAGTTCGGCAAATTCAGAACGATGCCTTAAAAAAACTGAAACAACAGTTTGGTTTTGACCTTATGCTATTTCTCGAGCCGAGGGACGGCTAACTATAACAAGTAACGACGCAGGTCAGGCTAACACTTAACAAGAGGAGTGATTATGTCATCAGAAAAACAAAATACCGGTAAACACGAGCCGCAGCCGGACTGGAAGCTGGAGGTGGATAAGCAATGGCGACAGTTTTCGGGCAAGGCCAACGATTTTTATAACGATCACAAACACCTGTTTTCCATGTCCAAGGTGGCTTCGATGCTCGGCGGCACGCTGGTCGTCGCTTGGCTGGGCAGCGGCTTTTACATCGTTGGAGAAGGCAATCGCGGCGTGGTCGCTCGTTTCGGCGCCTATGCAGACACGACGCTACCGGGCCCGCATTGGCACTTTCCGCTGCCGATAGAAGAGGTCACCATCGTCAACGTCGAGCAACAACGCTTCATCGAAATCGGCTACCGCGATTCCAGCCGATTGAGCAAATCGTCGTTGATTCCGGCGGAATCCTTAATGTTGACCGCGGACGAAAACATCATCAATGTCCGTCTGGCGGTGCAATATCAGGTCAACAACGCCAGAAACTACTTGTATAGCGTCAAGGATAACGAAAACACGTTGAAGCAAGTCACCGAGAGCGTCGAACGCGGGGTGATCGGCCGTAACAACATGGACTTCGTACTGACCGAGGGACGCAGCCAAATCGTCGCCGAACTAAAGGAACAGATTCAACAAGCGATGGACGACTACCGCACCGGCATCACGATCGCCAGCGTCAACTTGCAAGACGCTCAACCGCCAGAAGAAGTTCAAGGCGCGTTCGAGGACGCGATTCGGGCTCGGGAGGACAAGCAACGCTTGATCAACGAAGCCGAAGCCTATTCCAACGAGATTATCCCCAAGGCCCGCGGTGCCGCGTCTCGAATCATCCAGGAGGCCGAGGCTTACGAGGCTGAGAAACTCGCCAAAGCCAAGGGCGAAACCGAACGTTTCGATCAGTTATTGGTGGAATACGAGAAAAACCCGGCGATTACCCGCAAGCGTCTCTATCTGGAAGCCAAGGAAAAACTGTACAGCAGTACCAATAAAATCATGTTGGGCGCCGACGGCGCCAACCCGATGCTGTACATGCCGCTACCGCAAACCGCCGGCCATCCGGCCAGTTCGGCGACCACCGGCGGAGTAGAAGCCGAGCATAACATCGAACCGTCCGCAAAAGATAAAAATGCCGCCCGCAAAAGCAGCGGCAGCGATTTACGCCCAAGCAGGAGCAAACCATGAGCAGCCGAATCCAAGTCCTGATTCCCAGCAGTCTGTTGTTACTGATTTTGGCCTACATGTCCGTGTTTTACGTCCGCGAACATGAAAAAGCCATCCTGTTCCGTCTCGGTGAAATGGTTAGCGCCGATTACAAGCCGGGACTCCATTTTAAGACCCCCATCATCAATAACGTCAGCACGTTTGATGCGCGCGTGCTGACCTTGGACGCCAAGTCCGAGCGTTTTCTTACCTCCGAAAAGAAGAACGTTATAGTCGACTCGTTCGCCAAGTGGCGAATCGGTGATGTGGGTCTTTTACACCACGGTCGGCGGCGACGAGTTTCAAGCGAACCTGCGCCTGGACCAAATCATGAAGGACGCGATGCGTAGCGAGTTCGGCGTCAGGACCATCAAACAACTGATCTCCGAAGACCGCAGCGAGTTGCGCAACACTTTGCTGCAAAAACTGGCGCCGACCGCGGCCAAGTTCGGCATCGAGCTGATCGATATCCGCGTCAAACGCATCGATTTGCCACCGGAAGTCAGCAGCTCGGTTTATCAAAGGATGCGCGCCGAACGGGAACGGGTCGCCCGGGAATTCCGTTCGCAAGGCGCCGAAAGCGCCGAACAAATCAGCGCCGAGGCCGACAAGCAGCGGCAAGTCATCGTAGCCAACGCCCAGCGAGATGCCGAAAACATTCGCGGCCGCGGCGACGCCGGCTCCGCCGAAATCTATGCGAAAAGTTTCGGACGCAATCCGGAGTTCTACGCCTTTTACCGCTCGCTGCAGGCGTACCAAACCTCGTTCGAGAAAACTCAGGATACCCTGGTGTTGAAACCGGATTCGGACTTTTTCAAATACTTCTCCAGCGAAAAATAAACGGGGAACCGCGCCATGAAAAAATTCTTAATCTTCATTACGATCATCGCGGCGATCGGTATCGTGGTATCGGCGGTGCTCAACCGCAGCCTGCCCGATTACGATCCGCATTACGAAATCTCTTATTCGGATTTCATCGAGGATGTCCGCAACAAAGTCGTTACCGAAGTCGTGATTAGCGGTTACGACGTCGAGGGCCGCCGTCAGAACGGCACCCGCTTCGTCACCTATAACCCGAATGACGCCCGGATGATCGACGAATTGTTGGAATACGGCGTCAAGATCAAAGTCGAAAAACCGCAACCGCCGTCAACCTTATTTCAAATACTGATGTCGTGGGCGCCAACCTTGCTATTGATCGCGGTGCTGGTTTATTTCATGCGCCGTCAGCAAGGCGCGGGTCCCGGCGGCCAAATGGGCTTCGGCAAAAGCCGCGCCAAATTGATGGCCGAAGACCAGGTCAAGGTTCGCTTCGGCGACGTGGCCGGCGTCGAGGAAGCCAAGGAAGACGTCAAGGAAATGGTCGACTTTCTGAAAGACCCCAGCAAATACGAAGCCCTGGGCGGCAAAATCCCGCGCGGCGTGCTGATGGTCGGCCCTCCCGGAACCGGTAAGACTCTGCTGGCCAGAGCCATCGCCGGCGAAGCGGGCGTGCCGTTCTTCTCGATCTCCGGCTCCGATTTCGTCGAAATGTTCGTCGGGGTCGGCGCGGCCAGGGTCCGCGACATGTTCGAGCAAGCCAAAAAGCGCGCGCCTTGCATCATCTTCATCGACGAGATCGACGCGGTCGGCCGCCAGCGCGGCAGCGGCAATCTGGGCAACGACGAACGCGAGCAAACCCTAAATCAATTACTGGTGGAAATGGACGGTTTCAGCGGCAACGAAGGCATCATCGTCATCGCCGCCACCAACCGCGCCGACGTGCTGGATAAAGCGCTGCTGCGTCCCGGCCGGTTCGACCGTCAAGTGCAAGTCGGCTTGCCGGACATCAAGGGCCGCGAGCAAATCCTCAAGGTCCACGGCGCGCGGGTACCGCTGGCCGAGGACGTCAACATCAACGATCTGGCTCGAGGCACGCCGGGATTTTCCGGCGCCGAACTGGCCAACCTGATCAACGAGGGCGCGCTGTTCGCGGCTCGCAACAACAAAAAAGTGGTATCGATGGCCGAGCTCGACAAGGCCCGCGACAAAATGATCATGGGCGCCGAGAAACGCACGATGATGATGAGCCGTGACGATCTGCTGATGACCGCCTACCACGAAGCCGGCCACGCGATTGTCGGCCGCTTGGTGCCCGAGCACGACCCGGTTTACAAAGTCAGCATCATGCCGCGCGGCGGCGCGTTGGGCATCACGATGTTCCTGCCCGAGCGCGATCAGTACAGCGCCAGCAAGGATAAATTGGAAAGCCAAATCTCCAGTCTGTTCGGCGGCCGGGTCGCCGAAGCGTTGATCTACGGTAAAAACAAGGTCACCACCGGCGCTTCGAACGACATCATGCGCGCCACCCAACTGGCCCGGAATATGGTGACCAAATGGGGCTTGTCGGAACGACTAGGGCCAATGGACTACGGCGACAGCGAAGGCGGCTACATGGGCCCGCAATCCAAACCGATGTCGGAAAAAATGGCGCAAGTGATCGACGACGAGATTCGTGCGGTGGTCGATACGAATTACAACCGCGCGGAGACCATTTTGAAGGAAAACATTGAAATCCTGCACAACATGGCGCACGCCCTGCTGGACTGGGAAACCCTGGATAAATTTCAAATCGACCAACTGATGCGCGGCCACCAAATCGCACCGCCGGAACCCGAGCCGGAACCGGTGGTTGCCGAGGACGCGGATGCGGATGCGGAGCCCGCCGACGCAAACCCAATAGACGAAAGCCTGGAACCGGGACCGGCCCTGGCGTCTTAACCTTCCTCCTCTATATACCCTCCAAACCTGCAACACTCTTGGAGGGTATCTTTTTCGAGGTGTCGCGATGCAGACCAAAACCCTAGCGGGCAAAACCCTCGACATCGTGGAATTGCTGCTGCAAGTCAACTTTAACGCCGCAGTGTTGCTGGTTCTGATCAGCTCGGCGTTGTCGATGTTCGGCGGTGCCATCTATTTCGAGGATAACAGCGACCTGTACGGTCCGCTCGCCAACAATCTGCGCTTGATGATGTTTTACTTGAGTCTGGTGCAGATTGCCGTCTACAGCTTTTATTTATACGGCAACAGCCCGGCCGCGGTCGCCGGCCTGGGCGTGTTTTTATTATTGTTGACCGCGTCGTTGGGGTTTTACGCTTCGATCAACCAGATCGAAATCGACGAGAAATACGCCGAGCTATTCCTGTACGCCGGCGCATCTCACCTGGTGTACGGCGGTCTAGCGGCATTCCGCCAAGATCGACACGGCGGATCTTCCGCTTCGAGAGGACATTAACCGATGACTACGCAAAGTTAATCGACCAACGGCCGGCACCACAATAACGACAAACCGGCCGACTTCACCAAGCTTGCATTCAGAGAGGGGGACTCCATGCCTATCAAGCTACCGTTCGACGCCACCAGGCCGGTCGCCGGCCAAGCCAGTGTCGAGATCGAAAAACCGATCACTGAAGTGTTCGATTTCGTCGGCACCCGCTTTTTCGACAATTACCCGAAATGGGCCGAAGAGTTATTGGCGTTTCAAGCCCTGGACGGCGAGGAAGTGTTCGTCGGCGCCAAGGCTCGACAATGCATACTCGAAAACGGCGAACCCATCGAATCGGTGTTCGAAATCACCGAATACCAACCCGAAGACACCCTGATTTTTCGCGGCTTGACGTCACCGTATCGGCATAGTTATTTACTCGAAGGTCTCAACGACCGCAGCCCGACTCGCCTGACCTTTCGCTTCGAGTTGCTCAATCTCGACGTGTTCATGCGGCCCTTCGAGAAACTGATCCGAGCGGCGATAGAAGACGGCGCCGAAAATACCGTGGAAAACATTCGCAACCTGATCGTCTCCGAGTCGCCTTAGTCTGGCGTCAAGTTCGACCATAAAAATAAAACGCTTACCGGGAGTAACTAACATGCCTTTCGTAGTCAAAAAAGACAGCGGCATCATTCCGCAAATTCTATCGGCGATACTCGACGAATGCGTCAACGGCGTGACGTTGGCCGATCCCGATCTCGACGATGCCCCCATCGTTTACGCCAACAAGGCCTTCGAGCGCCTGACCGGATACGGTAGCGATGAAATCGTCGGCCACAATTGCCGGTTTTTGCAAGGTGAAGACCGCGATCAGCCGGCCCGCCGCCAAATTGCGGAAGCGATGCGTAAGCATGAATCGGTCGAAGTCGAACTGCGGAATTACAAGAAGGACGGCACCCTGTTTCACAATCGGCTACGCATTATCCCGCTGTTCGATAACAAACAACGGGTGATGTACTACCTCGGCGTGCAATACGACATTACCCAGCAAGTCAACGCCGATCACGAAATCCAAGCCCTCTCCGCCCTGCTAGGCAGCACGCCCGGCCAAACCGGTTAATCCGACGGAGGTGTCCAATGAACGCCGCAATCGATACCCAACCCGCCGCCGCGATCGCTTTTAACCAAGCCTTGTTCGGGCTCGCCATTCTGGCCTTCGTCGCTTTACTGGTTTTGGAAAAACGTCAGCCCCATTTGCCGTTTTCGACCAAAATCTACAAAGAGTCGCTGGTAACCAACACCGCCGCCTTTTTAATCAACAATCTGATATTGACGGTATTGCGCGCCTCGTCGCTATTTCTGGTCGCGCAACAATTCGCCGATTTCGGTCTACTTGGCAAGTTGGAAAACGGTCCAGTGAAATGGCTGTTGGCGTTCGCCTTTTTCGATTTGGCGATTTACGCTTGGCACTATGCCAGTCATCGCTTCGAATGGCTGTGGCGGTTCCACAAAATCCACCATAGCGACAAGTGTTTCAACGTCTCGACCGGCTTTCGCTTCCACGTCTTCGACCTGTTGCTGGAAATCCTCTACAAATGCGTGTTCGTGGTATTGATTGGGGTGGATGCCTATCTAGTGCTATCGATCGAAATCATCGAACTGTTTTTCATCTTTTTTCACCACGCCAACCTGCGCGTGCCGCACGAGCAGACCCTGTCGCAACTGATAATTACCCCGTCGCTGCACCGCACCCACCACTCTAAATTGCGTAGCGAACACGACAGTAACTACGGCATCGTGCTGGCAATATGGGACCGGCTGTTCGGCACCCGGCTGGAATTGGCGCCGGCCCAGATCGGACTGGATTTGATCGAAGCGGAAAATTTCATTCAATTGTTTTCGCTGGCCTTCATTACCGAACGCCAGTTTCGCAAGTTGCTGCGTTGGATACCCAACAGCAAAAAGCCGTGAGGTCCCGGCCATGTTGATTAAAACCCGCTCGGCGTTTCGCGATCACGACGTGACCGACCCAGCCGTATTCCAAGCCCGCCGCGTTCTTCTGAAAGCCATGGGGCTGGCTGCCGCCGCGCCGTGGACCTTGGCCGCCGCGACCGAAGACCGGCAATCGATAGCCGACGCCAACGCCGTTACCCCGGCCAGGCTGGTCGAGCAATACAACAACTACTACGAGCTAGCTTTCGACAAGGAAAGCGTCGCGCAATTGGCTAGACATATCGCCGTCGAGCCTTGGCAAATCGAAATCGCCGGCGAAGTCGAAAAGCCCGGCGTCTACAGCCTCGAGGACATACTGCGCGACCATCCCCGCCAGGAACGCATCTACCGCTTACGCTGCGTGGAAGGTTGGTCCGCGGTAATTCCGTGGCTGGGCTTTCCGTTGGCGGACTTGCTGAAACGCGCTCAACCGCTGTCCGCCGCCCGTTTCGTCAAGTTCACCTCGGCCGCGCAACCCGAGGCCATGCCCAAATTGCGGGCCGGCGCGATGTTGGACTGGCCTTATGTCGAAGGACTACGCCTGGACGAAGCGTTGCATCCGTTAACGATTTTGGCCAGCGGCATGTACGGACGAGATCTGCCCAAGCAAAACGGCGCGCCGCTGCGCTTGGTCGTACCCTGGAAATATGGCTTCAAAAGCATCAAAGCCATCGTCAAAATCGAATTGACCCGGCGAGCGCCGTTGACGTCCTGGAGCCGCTACGCGCCGAGCGAATACGGCTTTTACGCCAACGTCAACCCGGCGGTGGCCCATCCGCGCTGGACCCAAACCAGCGAGCGCGTGCTCGGCTCGGATTTTTTCACGCCGCGCCGCAAAACCGAATTGTTCAACGGCTATGCCGACCAAGTCGGCCAACTTTATAGCCAGATGGACTTAAAGCATTTTTTCTAATGTCCGCGTTCATCCTCCGCCATTTAAAGTCCATCACGCTCGCGGTCTGCTTGCTGCCGCTGTTGTGGCTGATCGCCGATATCGAACTGGATCGTTTGGGCGCCAATCCAATTCAGGCCGTGCACATTCGGCTCGGCGATTGGGCCATGCGGTTTTTATGGATCACGTTGACGATTACCCCGGTACAAAGCATATCCAAATGGCGCGGCATGGCCGATTACCGGCAGATTTTCGGACTGTACAGTTTCCTTTACGCCAGCCTGCATTTATTGGCCTATTTGTGGGTCGATCACGCGCTGGCCTGGGACGCCATCGTGCCGGATGTCCTGCAAAGCAACTATTTGTGGATGGGACTGATCGCGTACAGCCTGATCCTGCTGATGGCAATCACCTCGTCGAAATGGGCGATGAAACGGATGGGCAAACAGTGGAAGCGGCTGCACCGCTACATCTATCTGGCCTCGGTATTGGTAATTCTGCACTACTATTGGCAACTCAAGGGCAATCTGGCCGAACCCGGTTTTTATCTGGTCATCCTCGGTTTGCTGCTGGGCTTTAGACTGGTTGGCTGGTTGAAGAGCCTGCGGCAAGCCTTGGTGCTTGGCGCCGGCCAGCGCGACTGACGATCCGACGACGAGGCGACGAAGATGGCAAATCCAGCGATATTAATCACCGGCGGAACCGGCTTTTTGGGCAGCGCCTTAACCGAGGTCCTGCTCAAGCAAGGCTATTCGGTCCACATCTTCAGCCGCGACGCCGAAAAAGTCCGCGCCCGCTTCGGCGATCGGGTCGCGCCCGTGGTTACGCTAACAGACTTGCCGGATGCCGGCGAATTCCGCGCCATCGTCAATCTGGCCGGTGCCGGCATTCTGGATCGGCGCTGGAGCCAGGACCGCAAGCGGGAATTGCGCGACAGCCGGATCGGCCCCACCCGGCAACTGGCCGACTGGATTAATGCCTCGACCCGGCCGCCGGGCGTCCTGATTAGCGGTTCGGCGATCGGCATATACGGCGACCAGGGCGAGCGTCCATTGGAAGAGACCAGCCCACCCAATCCCGACTTCGCGCAGCAGCTATGCGCCGATTGGGAGGCGGCGGCCATTGTCGCCGGATCGTCCGGTTGCCGGGTCTGTTTGCTGCGTACCGGCTTGGTATTGGGCAACGGCGGCGGCCTGCTGCAACGCCTGTTGCCGGTTTATCGCCTGGGGCTGGGCGGCACGATCGGCGACGGCAGGCAATGGATGTCCTGGATACATTTGACGGATTGGCTGGCGATCGTCGAAACCTTAATGAACGATAGCAACCTGGTCGGACCGTATAATGCCACCGCGCCGACGCCTGTCGACAATCGTCAATTCAGCCAAGCGCTGGCCAGGACGCTACGTCGGCCGATGCTGTTGCCGCTGCCGGCCTGGCTGCTACGGCCGTTAATGGGCGAAATGGCCGAACTGCTGCTGGGCGGACAACGCGTGTTACCAACCCGCTTATCGAATCACGGCTTCGGTTTTCGCTATCCGCGTTTGGACGACGCTTTAAACCAACTTTTACTCCGCCACTGACCATCCCGACCGTCTATGCTCTTCAACAGTCTGGCTTTATTACTGGAATTCACCACCTTCATGGCTTGGTGGGAGGCACTCGCCGTCGGCGTTGCGCTGACCATCCTGCTGTACTCGCTAACGCCGCCGCCACCCGCTTACTGGGAAGTCAAGCTGCCGAATACGTTATACCTCTACCTACAATGGAGTTGGCTGGGCTATACCAGGCTAAGTAGCGCGTTCTGGCCGTTCTTCCTGATTTACAATCCGATCCTGTTCGGCGTCGATTATCGACTTCAGGAAGGTTCGTTCACGGCCGCCAGCTGGATCACGATACACCTCATCTGCCTGATGCCGTTGATTTACTGGACCGGCGCGGTGTGGCGCTGCTCGGCGCATTGCACGGCAAGATATTGGGCAGTGCTGGCCAGGCTGGCCACGATCGCCGCATTTGCCGATCTGGCGTTGCGCTGGGTGATTTATCGGTATTACCCCAACATTCTGTTCAATTGCCAGCAGATGATCGCACAGTTCGGCGACTGCTAAGCCATGAGCGACAAACCCTATCGCGTTGCGCTGTTCCTGTTTCGGCGAGACTTACGCGTGGACGACAATACCGCGCTGAATGCCGCGCGGCGCGGTGCGGACCGTGTGATAACGGCCTTCGCGTTCGATCCGCGCCAAATCGAAGCCCATACCTATCAAAGCCAGCCCGGCCTGCAATACATGCTGGAGGCCGTCGCCGGTCTGCAACGCGATTTAGTTAACCGCGGCGGCAAGCTGTACTGTTTCGCAACCCTGCCCCACGATTTGATTGCCCGGCTCCGCGAAACGCTCGGCCTCGATGCGGTCTACATCAACCGCGATTACACGCCGTTCAGTCTGCGTCGCGATGCCGAAATCCGCGAATGCTGCAATGCGTTGGGCGTGGCCTTGCACATCACCAACGACCTGCTGCTGACCGAGCCGGAACAAATCGCCAGTGCTAAAGGTAATCCCATTCAAGTATTCACCCCGTTTTACCGGCGAGCCCGGCAAATACCGGTCGCCGCGCCGGCCGCGCTGGCCTACGGGGGTTGGTATACCGACACTCTGGCCGGCGACGATGCCGATTTACCGGAACGCTACCGGCGTCCGCATCGCAACCCGATTGCCGGCGGCCGCGCCAGCGCGTTGCAAAGTCTGCAAGCCGTGTCGAGCTGTCGCGACTACGCGCAAAACCGCGATTTCCCGGCACTGGCCCAAACCAGCCGGTTGTCGGTACACCTAAAATTCGGCACCTGCTCGGTCCGCGAGGCATACGCCGCGATTCAGCATCAATTAGGGCCGGAACATCCGTTGCTGCGACAATTGTATTGGCGCGATTTTTTCAGCCACATCGCTTATCACTTTCCGCACGTGTTCGGGCAGGCTTTCGACCGCCGCTTCGACGCCGTGCCCTGGCGCAATAATCTTGACGACTTCACGGCCTGGACCAAGGGCTTGACCGGCTTCCCGATCGTCGACGCGGCGATGCGCGAATTGAAGCAAACCGGCTGGATGCACAACCGCTTGCGGATGGTGGTCGCGTCCTTTCTGGTCAAGGATTTACATATTTCCTGGCGCTGGGGCGAACGCTACTTTGCCCAACATCTGCTGGATTACGATCCCTGCGTCAACAACGGCAATTGGCAGTGGGCGGCATCCACCGGATGCGATGCCCAACCCTATTTCCGGATCTTCAACCCCTGGCTGCAACAACAGAAGTTCGATCCGCAATGCAACTACATCAAAACCTGGTTGCCGGAATTGCGGACTTACTCGGCGAAAGTCATACACCAATGGGCCAGCCAACCGCTGGCCGGCGCTTATCCGCCACCGATCGTCGAGCACGGCACCCAAAGCCGGTTAATCAAAGCCCAATTCAAGGCGCTAACCACGCTGCCGATCCAAGAGAACTCCGATGCGTAAAACCTGTTTACTGTTACTGACTCTCGCCGGCTGCACCGGCATCCCGGACGGCGTCGTCGCGGTCGAGGATTTCGAATTGTCCCAATACCTCGGCACCTGGTACGAAATCGCTCGGCTGGATCACCGCTTCGAACGCGGCCTGAGCGACATTCGCGCCGAATACACTCTGAATTCCGACGGCAGCGTCAAGGTGTTAAACAGCGGTTATTCAGCGGAAGCCGGCGAGCGGGAGAGCGCCGAAGGCCAGGCCGAATTCGTCGAGACGCCCACTGTCGGCCCTTGCAAGTGTCGTTTTTCGGGCCGTTTTACGGCGCCTACAACATCATCGCCTTGGATAAACCGGGCTATCGTTACGCGATGATCGCCGGACCGGACCGAGACTATTTGTGGGTACTGGCCCGCGATCCGCAATTGCCCGCCGCGACGCTAAAAGCCTTGCTGGACCAAGCTCGAACCCTGGGCTTTGCCACCGATCAACTGATTTACGACCGGCACCCACCATCCGAGCAAATCCCATGACGAAAATTCCAGTCGGTATCAGCAGCTGTCTATTGGGCCACGAAGTCCGTTACGACGGCGCTCACAAATATCACAGCTACATCGAACGCACGCTGGGCCAGTACTTCGAATTCCGCGCCTTCTGCCCGGAAATGGAAGCCGGCCTGGGCATCCCCCGCCCTTGCGTGCAACTGCGAGAAACCGCGCCGGGCGTGATACGTTGCGTCGGCGTCAAGGATCACGGATTCGACGTCACCGAGCGTTTGGAACAAGCCTCGGCAAAGCAGGCCGACTGGTTGGCCGAGTTATGCGGCTATATATTGAAGAAGGATTCGCCGAGTTGCGGCATGGAGCGGGTCAAGGTCTACAAAAACGACATACCGGCGCGTTGCGGTACCGGCATTTTCGCCGGATTTATCCAACGCCGGTTTCCCTATTTGCCGATCGAAGAGGAAGGCCGGCTCGGCGACCCGGCCTTGCGCGAGAACTTTATTCAGCGGGTATTCGTGTTGCGGCGTTGGCGGGAGCTGACAGAGGCCGGCCTCGGTGTACACGCCCTGATGAGCTTTCACAGCCGGCATAAACTGATCGCGATGAGCCACGACCAAAATCAGGCCCGCGCACTGGGCCGGCTGGTCGCCGACGCCAATGCCGCGAATCTGACCGAAATCGCCGACGCCTACCTGGCGGCCTTGATGGCCTGTTTGAAGGTCGTCGCTACCCGAGGCAACCACGTCAACGTGTTGCAGCACATCCAGGGCTATTTGAAGCAGAAACTGGACAGCGACGCCAAGCAGGAGCTGGTCGAAACTATCGAAGCCTATCGAACCGGCCTGC
This sequence comes from Methylomonas stagni, assembly GCF_050154735.1. Classification (NCBI taxonomy): domain Bacteria; kingdom Pseudomonadati; phylum Pseudomonadota; class Gammaproteobacteria; order Methylococcales; family Methylococcaceae; genus Methylomonas; species Methylomonas stagni. The sequence goes on from NZ_CP189557.1 coordinate 1,765,624, forward strand.
TCCCGCTGATCGTGCCGCTAACGCTGCTGAAACACCACTTCCGCCGCGAACCCGACCCGTTCATCGACCAATCGTTTTACCTGTCGCCGCACCCGGCGGAATTGGCCCTGTTGAACGCGATATAGCGGGTCGCCGCAGCCAATTCAGCCAGACAAGCCCGCACGCAGTCGGCAAACAGGAAACGCTGTGCTTACCCGATGGCCGACCGGTCATGGACGCACGATGCCCCCCTCCTCGTTATCCGCGCTAAAATTCCAGTTTGATCGAGCCCAAAAATGCCCTAGGCGTGCCTATGGTGCGGCTACTACTGGCCCCGCTGATATAAGCATCGGTGAAATAGCTTTTATCAAGCAAATTGTAAACATTGAGCTGCGCGGTCAATTTGGATTTATCGACCTTCCAGGAATAAGCGGCCAGCAAGTCCACGGTCGCGTAGCCGGCGGTCTGGTAGTTGTCGCCGGTGCCGTCGGTGGAGCCGTCGCGCATGGTCACCCCGCCACCGACTTTCACGCCTCGCAATTCGCCACTCAGAACGTCGTAGGTTGACCACAAACTACCGACATTACGCGGCACCGCGTATAGGCGGTTGCCCTGCAAACCGTTGTTGTCCTTGGTCACACGAGTATCGAAGTTGGAATAGGTGGCGATCAGGTTCCAACCGGGCAGCAATTCGCCGCGGATGTCCACTTCCGGCCCGCGACTACGCACTTCGCCGGCGGCGATACTGAAGTTGCTGTTGAACGGAGAATTCGGGTCGCGGGTTACGACGTTTTGTTTGGTGATGTCGTAATACGCCAATGTGGCGCTGAATTTACCGTCGAAAAATTCGAACTTACTGCCGATCTCCCACTGCTGGGCACTCTCTGGCGGTAACGGTTTGCCGCTGGCCGAGATGGCCCACTGATTGGACACCCCGAAGTTTTCGATGTAGTTACCGTAAAAACTCAACCAATCTTGCGCTTGCCAAAGCACGCCGACCCTGGGCGTCACGTCGTCGTCCACCGGTTGAGCGGTGTGGCTTAAATTATCCCACTGCTTGACGTACTGGTAACGAAATCCGCCCAGCACATGCAGGCCGTGCGGCAGCTTGATCTGATCCTGGGCGTAAATCCCGATGTAATCGGCGCTATTATTGCCACCCCAGCCAGCGGAAACCCAAGGGCTGACAATATCGGCGTTGTGGACGGGGTGGTAAACATCGATGTTCGCCAACTCGGCCGAGTACGGGTCGCTAATATGATCGACGCGGTAATAGTCGCCGCCCAACAACAAGGTATGCTCCAACGGACCGGTCGCGAACCGACCGGTCAAGTCCAGGGTCGTAAAGTAGGTGTTGTGAGTGCCGTCTATCAAAGTTTGGCTGCGCGGCAGCAAGTTGCCGGGTAACAACGTATCGGCCGCCGCGCTGGTCCAATGCTGAACGTTATCCAGCAAATCGGCGACGAAGCGCTGCTTGATGCTCCAATCGTCGTTAAATTGGTGCGACCAATTCAGCCCGATCAGTTTTTCCTCGACCCGGACTTTACCCGCTTCCATCAAATTGCGGGAACGCGGCATATTGATGAAACCGCCGTTCAAATACGGCCAAGTATTGTTATCGTCAATCAGATTGTCGTGGCGATATTCCATTTCCAGACTGATTTGCGTACGCGGGCTGACGTTCCAGGTCAGCATCGGCGCGATGAAGGCGCGCTCGCTGTCGACCAAATCTCGAAACGAAGCGCTGCTTTCAAACGAACCGTTGAAACGGTACAGCAAAGTGTCGTCGTCGGTCAGCGGGCCGGTAGCGTCCAAGCTAGTGCGGTATAAATCGAAGGATCCGAACTGCTGTTGCAGCGCGTAATACGGTGTCGCCAACGGCTGTTTGGTGACGACGTTGACCATGCCGCCCGGCTCCATCCGCCCGTACATGATCGCGGCCGGGCCTTTGATGACCTCCAGGCGTTCGACGTTGGCCATTTGCCGGGTACCGATCGACGCGAATTGGCTATCGATGCGAAAGCCGTTGCGAAAAAAGGTACTGCTCCGAAACCCGCGCAGAAAGATGTCGTCCGACAAACCGCCGGACCCGTGGCTGACCGTGGCGCCGGCCACGTTCTTCAACGCATCGGTCATCTGGATGATTTGTTGATCGTTCAAGACCGCTTTCGGGATGATCTGGATGTTGACCGGCGTTTCCATCAACGGTGTATCGGTTTTGGTGGCGCTGGCGGCCGCGCGCACGGCGTAGTCCCGATTGTCCGGCGAGTTAAGATCGTAGACCGCGTCGCCGACCACCGACACCGCCGGCATCGTCGCCGCCGATTGCGGTTCGGCCGACTGCTTGGCCGGCGCGGCTTCCACGGTAAAGGTGTGTTCGGCGGTCTTCCGAGCGCTCAAGCCCGAAGCGTGCAGCAGGATTTGCAACGCCTGTTCCGGCGCATGGCGACCGGTCAGCGGCTGCGAACGCAATTTGGCGACCAACTCGGCCGGATACAGCAAACGCAGGTCGGCCTGATCGGCCAGTTGGGTCAACGCGCCGTCCAAGGCTTGTGCCGGAATATCGAATTGCCGAAGCTCGTCGGCCAGCGCCGCCAGGCTGACGCAGCCGACCATCAGGGCCGAGGCCGTCCTACGGAGCCGGAACGCGCGCTCGGCGGCAGTGAGGGTTTGCGGATGAAGTTTCATGTCGATTCCTTAACGTTAAGGCGGCGCCTATGCCGCGTCTTCGTTAAGACGGACGAGCGGAACGATCTTGTAATGAACACCGAAATTTTTTGCGAGGGCCGCGTCGGCCTGTTGCAGAAGCGGCAGGCCATACCGCCGATCGCCGGCAACGTCAGCCCCCGCGCGTTGATGCGTTTGACTAGCGAGCCGATCGATCGTCTGCATCGGACGTTCCGGCTATCGCCCCGATCTTAACGATGGCAAAGTCCGCGCTCAGCCGTGCAACACCGCCAACCAAGGCGTCAATCGGCTGACTTTAATCGCCAGGATGTGCTCTATCATCCCCAGCGCGGCGTCGGCATCGTTCAGCGGGAACACGCCGCTGACCCGAAATTGCGCTAGCTTGGCGTCCGCGATCAGGATGGCGCCGGGAAAATAGCGATCCAACTCCGCCACTACTTCGGCCAAGCTCCGGTTTTTGAACACCAGCTTGCCGCGCTGCCAGGCAGACACTTGCCCGGCATCGACAGCCAACATCGCTTGCAGACCGGTTTGCGCGCGATAAACCGCCTGATTTCCGGCCTCGACGCGGCTATCGGCGCGGTAATCGGCGTCCGCCAAGCCTTTAACCGCGACGGCGTGTTCGCTTACGCTAATCCGAGTAGCGGCGTCCTGTTGCCAGACTTCGAACACGGTGCCCAAGGCCTTGACCACCGCCGAGTCGGTCGCCACCTCGAACGGCCTGCCGACATCGGCGGCAACCCGAAACAAGGCTTGGCCGCGCTTCAAGGTCAATTGGCGGCCGCTAGCGGTATAGCGCACATCCAACGCGGTATCGGTGTTCAAAAACACAACGCTGCCGTCTGTCAACGTAACGGTTTGCTGCTCGCCGACGCCGGTGCGGTAATCGCTAAACCAGGCATCGGCCATGCCCAAGAACGGAAGCACGGCGACGAATGCCAATACCGCAGCGACGGCCAAGACCCGCAAAGCCCCGAAAGTACTTGGTTTGACGTCATCCGGCCGCGTCGGCGGGCGCGCCGAGTCTTCCGCCGGTCTCGCGGCCAGACCCATTTCCAACCATAACCGTTCAGCGTCGCGAAATGCGCGTAGATGGGCAGCGCTCCGATTGCACCACTCGGCGGCCAGCCGTCGCTCGCGGTCACCGGCATTACCGGCATGCAAGCGAATCACCCAATCGATCGCTTGATCGGATAATACGGTGATTTCGGAAACGGACGCTTTAGTCATCGGTGCTGGATCGCGGTTTGAACAGTATTATGACGGGATTGCCTAGCCATCTTGCCGCAAAATTCGAGTTCAGTGGCCGGCAGGCGTCTAATAGCCTTTCAGGCGGTCCCGACAATGTCGCATGGCTCTGGCCAGGTGCTTGGCCACCATGCTTTCCGAGATATTCAGGCGTGCGGCGACTTCCGCATGACCGAGGCCCTCGACGCGATTCCAATAAAACGCCAAGCGGCAATCGTCGGGCAATTCGGCCATTGCTTGCTGCATCGCTTGCAAGCGTTGCTGGTGTTCGTATCTAAGTTCCGGCCCCGGTGCCGGAGCGGCGATAGCGTGCAGACTGACTTCGTCGATATCCTGCATCAAGCGATTTGCACTCAGCCGCTGATAATCGATCACCAAATTGCCGATGACCCGATACACAAAAGCGCGCGGGTTCTCGATGCGTTCCGGCGCGCCGTGCCGGCTTAGGCGCAGATAGGCTTCTTGCAGGATATCCGCCGACATCTCTTCCGATCCCAGCTTGCGCAGGATAAAACGGCTGAGCTGATCGCGATGCTGGTCGAGAAATTCGGCAATCCGCGCGGCTGTCAAGCTGGTTTGATGCGTTAACGTTTTCGATGATTTTGTCGGAACGGAATGGTCTGCCATGGCGGTGCGTGAGTTACCGGTCGTGCTGTCGGCAAGCACAAGTCGCACCTGAAAGCATTACTCAATAGAAATCAACATTCTCTGGTCAATCGCCGCCCCGTGTTTCGGGTAACAAATACGTGATTTGGCCCAATATATGTTAAATAACACAGTTATATTCAGCGACCCGTCCTTACTCCCACGCCCGTTCCAGACTTCGTTCGTTCATTAACAGTCGTTGTAACTTTATTGCTTTCTGGTAAGCTTTCGGATCAGTCACGAACTGGAAAACGTGTATTACTTCAATAGGAGAATTGCCATGGCGGATTATTTGCTGAAGATTAACGACAGGGCCGAAGACATCATCGATTTTACGCCGGAAGAAATTAGCCAGATCACGCCAGATGAAATTCAACGCATTTTCTATGATCTGCAAATTCATCAGATCGAGCTCAAAATGCAAAATCAGGAATTGCGTACCGCTCAAGAAGAACTTACCCGTTCAAGAAACAATTACCACTACTTGTTCCATCAACTCCCGGTCGGCATTGTGATTGTGAACTCGACCGGCTTTGTGGAACAGGTCAATGACACCCTCCTGGAATGGCTCGGTATTGAAAAAGGGCGACTTGTTAAAAAACACTTGTCATCGGTCATACTCGAAGACGATAAAGTGCTTTTCAATTCGCGCTTCGACAGCTTTTTCAAGAACCCTGACGGCAAGTCGCTGGTGTTGAGCTTGAACGGCAGAAAAAACGTAGCGTTGAAAGTCAAAATGTCGGGCAAAAAAATCGGCGGCGACGATGTGGTCGCGCTAATGAACCAACCCGACCAAACATTGATCATCACCGTCGCGGACGTCAACGATTTATAGCGTCTTGTTCGCGCGGCTTAGTCCATGGCGCCACCGTAGGTATCGTTGCGAATCAACGCTTTCCATCATCGGCGCTCTCGGTTTCGTTTAGACTCTGCGGCCCGAGAACAAGCAAAGTCGAATTGCCGTGATGATTTACCTCGATGACAGTGAAAAGCCGACCACATTGTCTTTCCGCTGGAATTCCGCTTTCCGCCAGCAAGGCTGGAAAGAAAACGTCGTTTAAGCATCGATAGACTCAGCGCGGCGCGCCTGGCAGCCATGACTAGCAATCTGTTCCGACGGAGTCTCCTAATCCCGACCTAAGCCTAATACCGCGCCTTCCGCCCAGCCTTGGAAACCTACTCCCGCCACCGATTACTCCGCGCCGTGAACCGATGAAGACACCCAATGACAAGAAGGAGCCGCAATACGTCGTAGGCATCGGTGCCTCCGCCGGCGGTTTGGAAGCCATCGAAAGTTTCTTTAAAAAAATGCCGCCGGATACCGGCATGGCCTTTATCGTCGTCCAACATCTGTCGCCCGACTATAAAAGTTTGATGGTGGAGCTGTTATCGAAGCACACCCTAATGCCGGTGCTGAGAATCGAAGAAGGCATGAAGGTGGAGCCGAATCATGTTTACCTGATTCCACCGCGCAAAAACCTGACGATGTTTCACGGCCATCTGCTGTTGAACAATCAAAACCACACCAACGAACTCAATCTTCCGATCGATATCTTCATGCGCTCGTTGGCCGAGGATGTTTCCGAATTCGCGGTCGGCATCATTCTCTCCGGCACCGGCAGCGACGGCACTCGCGGCATTCGCGCCATCAAGGAACATGGCGGCATGGTCATGGTTCAGGATGAGGAGAGCGCTAAATTCGACGGTATGCCGCGCAACGCCATCGCCACCGGCCTGGTCGACTTTATAATGCCGCCCGAAGACATGCCGAAACAGTTGATGGCATTCGTCAAGCATCCCTATGCCGTTCAAGAAGCCACCATCCACTCGGAAGACAGCGATTTGACGCGGATATTCGCGTTGCTGCGCGACAAGCACAAAGTCGATTTCACGTTTTATAAACCCAACACCATAGTCCGCCGCATTGAACGCCGCATCTCGATCAACCAATGCCGCGACCTCAAGGAATACCGCAATCTATTGGAAGATAATTCGCAAGAAGTGTCCGCGCTATTTCAAGAGTTGCTGATCGGCGTCACCAACTTCTTCCGCGACGACTTTGTATTCGAAGAAATCCGCGGCAAATGGCTGACGCCCTTGGTCAAATCGCTGACCAACAACGAAATTCGGGTTTGGATCGCCGGCTGCTCGACTGGCGAGGAAGCCTATTCGCTGGCGATTATGTTGGCGGAGTATCGAGAATATTCCGGGCATTTCTTCCGAATGAAATTATTTGCCACCGATGTCGATGCCAAAGCCGTGGAAAAAGCCAGCACCGGTTTATACCCCGAGAGTATCGCCGCCGATGTGCCTTCGCATTTGCTGGTCAAATATTTTTCGCGCAAGGAAGACAGCTTTCAAATTTCGCAATCGATCCGCGAAATGGTGGTATTTGCCCAACACAACCTGATCAAGGACCCGCCGTTCACGAATATTCATTTGTTGAGTTGCCGAAACTTATTGATTTATCTACAGCCGGTCCTGCAAAAAAAGATACTCGAGCTGTTTAATTTTTCACTGGTCAAAGACGGCCTGTTGATGCTCGGCACCAGCGAATCCATCGGCGAAATGGTCGATTATTTCGACATGATCAGTCCGAAAGGCAAGATATACCGGGCCCGAGGTAAATATCGGACCTTGGGCATTAGCAGCATCGACCCGCCGCCGGCACTGATGACCTCTTTCCGCGCGAATTCGCCGCAATCGGGTCGCAACTTCGCCAATCGCTACCAAGACGACAAGATTCTGGAACGCTTTTTCAACGCGCTGACCAAAGACATACTGCCGTTCACGATGATAGTGAACGAAAACATGGAAATATCCCACATCTTTGGCGACGCTCAGCGCTACCTGAGCTATCCCAGCGGCAAGCTAGTCACCGATATTACCAAACTGGTCAGCAAGGATTTGTCGATTCCAATCGCGACCGGTGTGCGGAAAGCGCTGAAAAGCGGCGACAGCATCAACATGTCCAACATCAAATTACGCGAAAAAGACAAAGTTCGGACGCTGAATATCCATATTAGGTTGCTTCCCGGCCGCAAAAGCCAAGAAACCCTGATTGCCATTCTGATCTTCGAGGCTGATCATCATGCCACCCAGGATATAGGTTTCGTCGCCGACAATTTCGATATTAACCAGGATGCCGCCCAGCGTATCAACGATCTGGAGCATGAACTGCAACTGACTCGCGAAAACCTGCAAGCCACCGTTGAAGAGTTGGAAACCTCGAACGAGGAATTGCAGGCGACCAACGAAGAATTGCTGGCCAGTAACGAAGAATTGCAGAGCACCAACGAAGAACTGCAATCCGTTAACGAAGAGTTGTATACGGTCAACGCCGAACATCAGAGCAAAATTACCGAATTGACCATTCTGAACAACGATCTCGACAACTTGTTCAATAGCACCAATATCGGGATCTTGTTTCTGGACGAAAATCTGGATATTCGCCGCTTCACCCACAAGCTGCAAAGCCTGTTCCATATTGTCGAAAACGACATCGGCCGGCCGTTCTTTCATCTGACTCATTCGATTCGCGATATCGACCTCGAGGATTTAATCGGCAAGGTTGTCGAAAAAAAGATTATTTTGGAATCCGAGGTTCAAAATCAACACGGCAATTGGTACTTCATGCGGATCATTCCCTACGCCGTATCCGACCGAATCTATTCCGGCGTCATTCTGACCTTTGTCGATATCGATCTGTTAAAGCAAACTCAACAGAGTCTGCGCCAACAGACCGAATTGGAAACCCAACGTTTGGCCAGTTTTGTCAATGATTCGGCGGACGCGATTACTCTGCTGGACGATACGGGCAAATTTATTACCTGGAATCGCGGCGCGGAAAATTTATACGGCTGGAGTTCGCAGGAAGCGCTGCAAATGCGTTTCGAAAGTCTGGTGCCGTTGGCTGAACGTCCGCGCATGCGTGGCGTCTTCGATAAGCTCCAACAGGGCGAACAAATGGCCCAATTCGATAGCAAACGTCTGAACCGCCACGGAGAAGTCATCGATGTCTCGGTGTCGGCCACCTTGCTTTCGTCGCAAAACGATACCGGCCAAATCTTTGCATTGACCGAACGCGATCTCAGAAGCCATCTTTTAATAGACAAACGCCATTGCATCAGCTGCATCCAAAAATTGGCCACGCTTCTGATGGATGTTGACGAAGCGATCATCGTCATCGATTTCGAGGGGAGTATCGTCGCTTGGAATACCGGCGCGGAATCGCTGTACGGATGGAGCCGATCGGAGGCCATTGGCATGAAGTTTGACAGCTTGGTGCCGGATTATCTCCGCACTGAAGCCCGCGAAATGTTTCAAAGTATCACGTCCGGCAAATCCAACTATCAGGTTACGCAAAGCCAGCGCCTGACACGCAATAAGCAAATACTGGACATTACGATGATTGCGTCGGTACTCGGTTATCAAGACGGCGATACCATCTTGGTCGTTACCACAGAAAAACCGGTTTAGCCTTGCTTAGTCTTTGAGCGCATTGTGCGTGGGAAGCCCACTTCCAAGTACGGAGTTTTTTCCGATTCGCGGTCATTTCGAGCATATTTCGCCTGAAACCATCGCGCTCAGTAAATGAAACCTGCAGTCGGCTGGGTTTTTAGTGTAGACTGCAAACTTTCCACAAATGAAGTAATGCAATGCCTCAAATCAAAACCCCGCCTCCACCCAGAATCAACTGGAACTACCAAACCTATTTTCTAGCGCAATTGAACAAAGCCAAAGAACCGCCAAAAACGGCATTAAGCTGATCTCAATTAGCTGTTTGTAATCGACGACCAACGCTGCTTTCGTGTTCCGCGCTTAATAGCCACGCTGTCAATCGGCGTTTCATCCGCAGCCTAATTGCCAAGTCGTCATCGGCCCCCGTCTAAACAGCATGCGGCAATCGATCCCAACCCCAGAATTGCTCAGGCTCCATAGCGTCGGAAGGTTTAATTTTCCTGGCGTCTTTACGCCCGCCAACTTTAATCGGTTAGCGCTCCGGAACTCGCGGTGATTTTGGCCCCTAGCGCCGAATGTCGACGTCTACTGAGCTGGCGAACAGCATGTCGGCCACCGTATTCGTCTCGGCGCGCCCCGGCCCGAGTAAGATAGGTTGGCTGAGTGAAAGCAACTGATTTCGAAAACCGGCAAATTCGCCAGAAAACGCCGGACCTTGATACGCCAGTCAGGCTTAGGCCCGGCCGTAGCGACGGCCAACGCAACCCGACGCGGCGGCATTTCGAATCGGCCGAGAACTTTCCATTAGCCCAATTCGACATCCACTCGCCGAAATTGCCCATCCCGCAGCGCTTGTGCCATACCGGCCGGCAAGCTACCGCCTTCGACGATCCTCGAGCCCCGATTCCCGTCATACAAGCGATAGCGTAGCGGCTGAACGGCGCTGATTCCGAAACTGTCCCGCCGACTTGGATTGATATATACCAGCAGCGTGCTTCTAAACAAGACCATAGCTGCGCTGTCGGCCGGCAGAATCTCGTCGTACCCAAATGGGCTCACGGTTCGCGAATCGGCGGCGAACATCGTCCCGGCCAGTAGCGGCGCCGGCGCGAAACAGAGTTCCCCGTTCCGACACGCAAAGGGCTGGGGACCGAGAAACAAGTGCGTCCACAGATGCAATAATTCGACGGTCGAACCGGACAAGCGGGCCACGCAGCCGCGACCGTGTTGGCGTGGATCGACGTCGAAGCCGCTGGAGACCAGGAAGCTGGAGTTTTCGATGGGACTGCGCTGATACTCCGCTGGATCGCGGAAGGCCACCAGCAGTTTTTCGAGGTCGGCATAGAATTCGTCGACCAGCCCGGCCCTGAGCATTTCCAACACAAATTTATAGTGCATGTGCAGAAAAATCGAGCCGTTTTCCAGCCAACCGTCATTGAACACGCCGATTCGTCCCAAGGCCAACGCATCGTTGCCCAGCGGCGCATTCAAGCGGTACATGCCCAGTTTGCGATCGAACAGCGCGGAAGCGCGAGCGGCCTGGTACAAGCGGCGCGCCTCGTCCGGCCCGGCGATCCGCAACGCATGCACGAAGCCTTCTAGGAACAGGGGCAAGGTATGCTGTTCGAAGCCAAGCACTTCGACCTTGTCGCCTTCCAGCGCTCGGTAATCGCTGACTTCGTATGAGTAATAAGTGTGTATGCCTTGCGGCATCCGAGCTTTTTCGATCGCGGCGGTCAGATGCCGGCTGGCCTCGGCCAGAAACTCGCGCAATTCGGCCAAGCCTACCGTCCTGAGTTCGCCGGCAAAGCCCATGAATACGCGCGCCCGATAGCCTTCCTTTAGCTCGCCGCTGTCGCGCCAGAACCGCTCGGCGCTCGCATCCGGCGCCGCCAGCAAGCCTTGTAGTCCGGCGATGAATTCAGCCAGTTCGGCCGGCAAATCGCAGCTGCCGGCCGCTCCGTCCAAGGCCAGCCGGGTGAAATCCGCCAAGCGCAGCAGTTCTATCGTCTCGTTGACCGCCGAACCGAAAATGCCGGGCAAGCCGTTCAACGCGTCGCACCAGCCAGGCCGGTCGGCCTCCATTTCGATGCCGATGCCGGCCGGGTCCAGTGTTGCCAGCTTGTTGGCGACCAAGGTCAAAATCTTGCCCAGCAAGCTGGTATAGACCACTTCACCCAAGCCGTGCCGGTCGCGAACCCGATGCTTATCGGCAGCTCGCGCGGCGATGATCGCTTGCTTGTCGGCGCTGAATCGCACCGCGCCGTATTGGCGAACCCCGTGGGCGGTCAGTACGCTCTTTTGGGTACGCGGCGCGACAAAGTGGCTGGCCTCGAAAAAGCTATAGCCGGTTTCCAGCAACAAGCCGGTCAGCCGCTCGGGAAAGATCGCCCGGTAGGCGATCAACAAATCGACCAGATAAGTCCAATGGTCGGACCAGTAGCCGCGGTCGAACTCGGCATCCTCCACTTCGCGGGCTTCGGCCAGGATCGCGGCGATCAAGTCTTCGACATCGGCGCCAGCCTCGCTCAGCGCTTGCCAAAGTTCCGCGTATTTGAACTCGGTAGCCAACAAGGCCGCCACGCTAGGCAAGCTGCTTAGTCGTTCCGTCAGACGCTCAGGCGCATCGACCACGAAACGGCTGTTGCGCAACGCACAGGGGTTGTAACCGTCGGACTGAATCAGGTTGAAAAAATAGCGAATGTTGCGGGCGCCCAGCGCCGGCTCGAAGAACAAATCGATGCGGCGGTTTTGCAGCACGTCGCGGAAGTCGCCGTTCCCTTCGGAATACGGCGTGTCCTGCAATAAAAAGTCGTTGTAATCGCGCTCCAGATCGCCGTGTTTACGGCCGAACAAATACAGCAACGCGCCGCCCGGCACCGGCGTCGGGAAGCCGCCGCGCAAACCGTTGTCCAGGTAACACTGACGAACGTGTGCATCGAACAACGGTTTGGCGGTGGCGGTAAACGCTTTTTGACCGATTCTATCCAGCAAACGCCGGTTGGCCTCGCGCTTGGCTTCAAAATAGCCGGCCTCGGCGGCCTCGGCGACAAAGGATAGGCAAACTTCGGGCGAAACGGCATGGCCGTAAACGCCGTAAAACACCCGGCTGGCACCGGGCGGCACGTCCAGCCTCAGGGTTTGGAAGGCCGACGGCGTGCGGTTGCCGGTCACCTGGCGGTCCAAGTCCAGCGCCGAGTCGGCGAAGAACCGTTCCGCCTTCGAGAAATCCCCAGCCAAGCCGAATACCCGCTCCGGATCGACGATGACCGTATTCAACACGCCATCCATGAATCCGGCAAAAAAGTTGCCGGCCACGACCGGCTCGACTTGCGGACTGTCGGTCGGCCACACTCGTAGCCGATAAAACGCTACCCGGCTGGCGGCCTCCTCGACGCGCATAAACGCTTCAGAGGTACGACTCATGAACTTAAGTATCCATTGATTCATTGCGTAAGGCAGCACTTGCGGCAAGCCGTCGACGACTTCGATAGACAGACCGACCGGCGAGGTGTTGGTGATTTCGACTCGGCGCATCAACCCGGCCACCGCCGCTTCCGGCAAGGTCGCCATATCGGCGCGGATCCGCAAGCCCAGGCGCGGATGAGATTCCTCGACGCCGACTTCGTGCTCCGACACGTACAGACGTTGCCGAACGTCGGCGCCGGCGTTACGCTGAAAAGGCTCGTGGCCAATCGCGGCCGGGCCGTCGCCGATCTTTAGAAAGGTGCGAAAACCGCGCGACGCAGTCAGTTGGTAGGCCTTGTCGGCCGGAAAAAACTCCAGGAACGCGCCGTCTTTGTTGCGAACGCCGAAGCTGGCGATGGCCTGGCCGCGATTGACGTAAAACGCCCAGGCCGGACGGCCCGAAACGCCGGCGATGCCCGGCAGGAAACTGGCGAACGGCGCTTGGTCGTTGTATTGCTCGACGACGAAAGCGCCGTCCGAGTCGAAGAAATAAGCGGACTGGTTCAACGGAATGACCTCGGATGTCGCGATGAAAACGCTGTCCAGCTTAGTACAGACTCCGGGTTTTCACTCGGCGTTTCCGCCTGTACGCACGTTGGCGGGCAACGCTCGATCGCGGCCAACCACTGCTGATTTTTCAGCATGTCGCCAGCAATACCTGCTCGAGTAACAACAGCCCAACACCCTCGGAAACTGGTTTCCGCCTGTCACCGCGCGATTCGAGCAGTTGGCACGATAACTGCCGCCGTGCCTGGTTGTAGGCTTAACAGTGAGCCTGCCGTATTCATTCCAATTGAGAGAACATCACATGAAGAAAACTTGTTTCGTTGCCGGCCTGTGGCTTTTAGGCAGTCAAGCCGCCCTTGCTCAACAAGCGCCGGAAGCCGCCAAACCGCCCTTGGGCTTTTTCGTGACCAGTACCGGACTGGGCAAGGGCGCCGACCTGGGCGGCTTAGCCGGCGCCGATGCTCATTGCCAACAACTGGCCGGCGCGGTCGGTGCCGGCCACCGAACCTGGCATGCGTATCTCAGCACCCAGCCCAGCGGCGGCCAGCCCGCCGTCAATGCCCGCGACCGCATCGGTAAAGGACCTTGGGCCAATGCCGCCGGCGTCATCGTCGCGAACGACGTCGCGCATTTGCACGGCGATACCTTGGAACTGGCGCAGTTGGGTAACAATCTGCATAAAAAGACCGCCTACACCGAGAAAGGCGAAGCGCTGAAAGGCGTCGGCGACACGCCGAACGAACACGATATCCTGACCGGGTCTAAACCGGACGGCACGGCCTATACCGATGCCGCCGACCACACCTGCAAAAATTACACGAGCAGCGGCGAAGGCACGGTCCGCGTCGGCCATTTCGACCGCACCAACGGCGGCCGCACCGGCGGTAACGTGTCGTGGAACTCAACCCACGACAGCCGGGGTTGCAGCCAGGAAAACCTGGTCGCTACCGGCGGGGCCGGCTATTTCTATTGTTTTGCCGCCGACTAGGTTTCGTCGCAACTTAGGTTGCTGTCGCGGCGACCGAGCTTCGGCCGTGGCGTTGAAGACCCGGCGCGTCATTGGCTCAGCCGGCGGTTGGGCTCCGCTCAGCCAGCGGTTGGGCGCTTCGCTTGTAACTTAAGGAAGTCGTTGGGCGTGGTATGGACATACCGGTGTCGGAACGCCCTCGATCGCGGCTAAAGCCGCTCCCACGCCGATTGGTTTCATTCTTCGGCGCGAAAATCTTTTCATGAACGTTAGGATGTTAATCCGTTCAAACCAAGCGCTACCGCGCTCGACTTGGTAGCAACAAATTCGCCGCCAAGCGTTCGAACCAAGCGGCGATGGTCTCGGGTGGCGTATCGCCAACCAACGCTCTGGAAAACAAACCTTCGGCGACATGCACACCCAGTTGCCGGTAGGCTTCGAATTGTTCTTCGTCGAAGAATTGGTCCAGCGTGGTTTGGTGCGGGAAATCCGGGTGGTTCAGACGGTAGCGTTCGATCAGCGCCGGCTCGTTGCCGGTGACCGACAGTTTCAAGTACAACAAGAAACCGGTACCGGCCGGCGTGGCATCGATGGCAGGATAGTCAATCACGCAAAAATGGGCGTGGCTCCGGCTGAAACCGCTGGCCGGATTCGGGCGGATGTCGTCCAACGCCGGTTCGATGCGCACGCCGAAATCGATTTGGGCGTGGCGTACCAAAGTCATCAAACCGCCGAAGCCAAATCCCGGATCGGCCTCACCGTCCACGCAGACGATGAATTTACAGCGCCGCCGCAACAATTCGTACACTGCCATATTTTCGATATGACCGCCGTCGGACAGATTCAGCCAAGCCTTGCGTTCCGACATCCCGACACCGAACATTTCCCGAATCAAGCACAAGAAACCGGGTTCCGAAAACGGCGACCAAATTCGCGGATTCTTGATCCAAAATCCCAATCGTAAATTTAGTACCGCCAACAACGCTGTCAGCGTCGGCATCGCGCCCAAACCCATGTGAGCGGAGAGCGCGGCGCCCGAAGTCGCCATCGCGGTGGCCAGATCCACCGGTTTGCCGTTGGCTCGCCAACGGGTTGTTTCGGCGTAACCGACCGAAGGCGCGCCTATCCAGTACTTGGAAAACAAAAAGAAGTCGCAACGTCTATCCTGCAGGTTGGGGCGTTCGCTGGACGGCAGGTTTAGCGCGGTGTTTACCAGATGGTAAGGCGCCTGGTTTCCGCTATTCAGTTTCGCCAACTCGACGATTCGATAAGGCTGCTCGACCGTGCCGATAAAGGTCCGGGACAAGCCGTCCCGGTACAAGCGGTGCGGACCGGTCAAATTGATGTTCAGCACCAGAAAGGCAATCACGCCGGAGGCGGCCAGGATCGCCAGCAGCGCCCAATCACCGGATACGCATTCCAATACCGGTACCGCCACGTTAATGGTCCGCAAGTGCCAAAGCGCGTAACCCAGCAACAGGCCCAAGATTGGAATCAACAAGCCCGCCGACCATAACAAGACCTGCAACACGATACGCCGCAGTTTGGGTTCCTTGAAGATAGGCAGAAATCGCATCGCCGCCGGCGTCGCGGTAATCAAGCCGCCGATGACGGCCGGAAATGTCCAGTGGGCTTTCAACCAAACATAAACATCCAGCGCGATTTTATAGCCGTTGCCGATCGCTTGCGCGGAGTAAGCCAACAACGTGAAACCGGTGAGCGTACCGAACAACCAACCGGCCTTGCTCGCGTAATCGGGGCGCCAGCGCATCGCCACGCCCCAGCCGATCAAACTGAGCGCGGATAGCCCGGCTAGAACATTTAATGCTTCTTGCCAATAGCCCTTTAAAAAGGGTTGGGTCAGCAGCGTTAACTCGACAATCGCCGCAATCACAAACAGCGGTGCCGTCCAGTTCAATAACATACCGCCCAAGGTGGCTGTGGCCATGCCCCAAGCTTGCTTCAGGTTTTGGGCGGACAAAAATTTGGCGCGTTGCCGAACATAGCGAATCGGATCGGGGTCCGGCCCGTGCGGCTTACCTAAATCACACACCGAAACGCCTTCGCTCAAACGGCTGCTGATGAAACTGCCGGTGTAACCGCCGCCGGAAACCGTGGACAGATAATCCACCTGATGCAGCAATCGATGGTCGGCCAGCACCTGCACGATGCCGAGGCCAAACGTGGCCGAACGAATGCCGCCACCGGACAGGGCCAGTCCGACCGCGTCCTCGCCCTGCGGCGTGTCAATCAAATAATATTGCCGGCGCTGGTCGATATCGTCGGCCTCGTCTCGATTGACCCGCTCGGGCGCTTCGTCGAAATAGGCGGCGGGAATGCCGAACCGCAGCGACTCGAACAAGCCCTTGACGTCTTCCCGTGCCAAGGCTCCCGGACAATCCTGGTCCCGCCAACTGGTCCCGTAAGCCATTTGATGAAACTCGTCGGCGAATTGGCGCAGCACCTCCTTTATCCGGTTTAATTCGCCGCGAAACGCGTCGGCGCCGTCGCGCGAATCCAATACGCCGGCTTCCTTGGCCCGGTGCCATTTCGAAGTCACCGGCCGTAACTCGACATTAAGCAACTGCGTGACTTTGGCGGCAAACAGCTCGCAGCCGGGATTGTCCTTGATCGCGGTCCGGCCGAAGCCGAACAAATCGAACAGACTTTGCAAGGCGCTGGCTTCGATACCGTATTGATACGGCAGACTTTGAGTCGCGATGCGGGTACGCAGTTCGGTCAGGAATTCGTGGGCGGCCTTTTTATCGGCGGCACTGGGTCGCTCGGCGAGCGACATGGCTTCGGACATGGGCGAATCTCCATTGGATGACGAGCGGCGGCGCCGTATAAGGCGCGGCGGTCCGGACTAACTTAGCCAACTTGGCGCGTTAGAGTCAAGCTCGGCCCGCGAATCATTTCGGACTGAATGCCAAGCCAGGTTTTAGCGGTGATCTCGGTTGACCGGGAATCGCTCGATTCAAGCCAGTTCGGCTGACGCGGAGGACTTGCCGTTTAACAAAGACCGACGGCCCGAGACTGCCGCCGCTGCTTTCAACCGGCTGCTTCGAGGACAGTCCCACGGAAGCGGAAACCATCAAGCCGTTAGCTTTCTGTTCGGCCCTGGAGCGTCGGCTTGCGCCAAGGCTTGCAGGTCGATCACCCTATCCACCGACGCTATCGTTTCCGGACGGTGAGCGATGATGATGCGGGTTAACTTGAGTTGGCCAATCGCCGCGTTGACCGATTTTTCCCTGGCCACATCCAAATGACTGGTGGCTTCGTCGAGGATCAGAATTTTCGGGCGTTTATACAGCGCGCGGGCCAGCAACACCCGTTGTTTCTGGCCGCCCGACAAGACCGTGCCCATGTCGCCGATCAAGGTGTTATAGGCCATCGGCATCGCGGCAATGTCGTGATGCACCGCCGCCAATTGCGCGCACGTCTCTATCCAGGCCTGGTCGGGCGCGGCATCGAAGAAACAGATATTCTCGGCGATGGAGCCGGCGAACAACTGATCTTCCTGCATCACCGCCGCCACCGTGTTGCGGTAGACGCGGGTATCGATTTGGCTTAAACGGGTGCCGGCTACCCAAATCTCGCCTTGCACCGGTTGCAACAGGCCGAGGATCAGCTTCGCCAACGTGGTTTTGCCGTAACCGGACGGCCCGACGATGGCCACCGATTCGCCGGCGGCGATTTCCAGATTCAGATTTTGCAGGACCGCCGGTTCGCCCGGCGCGTAACGGAATTCCAGATTCTCAATTTTAATCGCCGGCAGCCGGCTGTCCTCGGCGGGCATCGCCGCCAAGCGCTCGGCTTCGGTTTCGTGCAACGCAATATCGGCGACCCGTTCGGTATATAGCGCCAGCATCTTGAATTCGATGCCTTTTTCGATGAAGCCGCCGACCCGGTCGGTAAACTGGTCCTTGAACGACATAAACGCAAACAGCATCCCCACCGAAAATCCGCCGTCGAGAATGAACAAGGCGCCCAACCAAATCACCGCCACATTCTCAATACCAAACAGCAAGCCGTTGCAGGTCCGATACAACAAACCCAGCTTTTGGACCCGAATGCCGGCATTAAAGTGCTCGACCAACAGGTTTTGATATTGCACCCGGCGCTGCAATTGACGATTGAACAACTTGACGCTTTGCATGCCGCGCACCGTTTCCAACAAATTGCTTTGTTGCTTGGCGCCGCGCAGAATCTGCTCCTCGGTCGCCTCTTTCAGCGGTCTGAACAAAGCCAAGCGCAGCAAGCCGTAACCGACCGCCGCCGCCACCACGACCAAAGCCAGCGGGCCGCTGTAAAACCACATCATGCCCAGTGTGACCGCCGCCATGATGCCGTCGAGGATAGCCTCCAAAAAACTGCCGGTCAGCGTGCGTTGAATCGCGTTCATCGATTCGAAGCGCGACACGATGTCGCCCAAATGGCGTTTCTCGAAATACGTCATCGGTAGCCGCAGCAAATGGCCGAACAGATTGCTCAATAACTGCAAATTGGCCGAGTTGCTCAAGATCAGCACCCACCAGGACCGTAGCGCCGTGACCGCGACCCGAATCAGCATCAATAACGAAAATCCCAATCCCAGCACCGTCAGCAAATGCCGGTCGCCGGCCACTACCGCTTGATCGACCACCAGTTGCAGAAAAAAAGGCGCTACGATGGCAAACACTTCGATGGCCAAGGCCAAGGTCACGATTTGCCAGATAGCGCGAGCTGCACCGTCCAACTGGCCTATGAGGCGGGATAATTGGATTTGCCGGCGTTCCTCGCGCGGCACGAATTCGCGGGTCGGCGCCAGTTCCAGCGCGACACCGGTAAAATGTTTGGAGACGTCGGCGTAAGTCACACGGCGCGCGCCCTGGGCCGGATCGAGAATATCCAGCCGGCCGCTATCGACCCGAGTCAGAACCACAAAATGATTGAAATCCCAGTGTAGGATGGCCGGCAAGATCAAACGGCTCAAGTCCGGCAAATCGATACGCACCGGCCGGGACGCCAGCTGCAATTGGTCTGCAATACCGATCAACTGATTCAAGGTCACGCCCTTCAGCGACAGCGCGAAGCGGTGGCGCAGACTAGCCAGATCAACTCGATGGCCGTGGTGCGAGGCCACCATCGCCAAGCAGGCCAAACCGCACTCGGCGGCTTCGGTCTGCAGGATCAGCGGCGTGCGCTTGCCGCCGGAGAAATTTAGCCCGATAGGCGCACTCATTTAGACTCTCCCGGTTAAGCTGTACAGCGGATCGAACACCCAATCGATCAAGCGGCGGGTGTCCAAGCAAATATCCGCATCCAGACGCATGCCGGATTGCAGCGGCATTTCTTGTTTGTAAGCCGACACGGCTTGCCGGTCCAAGGCCACCGTCACCCGATACGCCGGCTCTTGCAGCTCGATCGGCAGGTCGGCATCCTTGGGACTAATCAGCGTCTTAGCGATTTCGACAATCCGGCCGCTGTAACTGCCGAAGCGTTGATAAGGAAAGGCCTGGTAGCGGATCAACACGGTTTGATCAGTCTCGACGAAGCCGATCGCGCTGGACGGCACCATCAATTGCGCCCGCAAGGCCGCGCCGGCCGGCAAGATCGACAACAACGGATTGGCGGGATTGGCGACTTGTCCGCGTTCGGCCAAAATCGCGGTCACCGTGCCGTCCCCCGGCGCGCTGATGACGATGGTGCGGCGGGATTCGGATTCGGTGATTTTTTGGTTCAATTCGGAAATGTTACGTTCGATCGCGGCTCGCTGATTCTGGAACTTCAAACGGGCGCCGGCAATGTCGGTCTGAGTGGCTTGCAAATCGCGCTGCGCGGTGAGTCGGCTGCGTTGCAAGGCTTGCAACTTGCCCTGGTTATCCAGCCATTCGTCCTGTTTTTGCTGGATTTGTACCGGCGACACGAAATGCTTGCCGGCCAATTGCCGAAACCGCTCGGCGCTAGTGGCCGAGCCTTCGACGCGGGCTTGCTGGGTGGCGATCTCGCCGTCCAGTTGTTGCAGTTCGCGCCGCAAGCCTTGCTCGCGATCCAGCAAGGCTTGATATTCGATACGATCGAGCTCGGCCCGTTGATTCAATTCGGCGTTAAGACTGTCGCGGCGCTGACGCAGTTGTTCGAGCGCAGCAGTCTGCACTTGCGGGGTTTCCATGGAGCCGCTTTCGGTGGACAGTACATACAGCGTATCGCCGGCCTTCACGCGTTGGCCTTCGGCAACCTGCTTTTCGACGATGGTGCCGGACTGCGGCGCGTAAACCTTGATCAAGCCCATGCTGGGCGCCAAATACCCGCTGACGTGCGCCTTGCGGGTATATTCGCCCCAGCAGGCGAAAGCGATCAAGGCCAGCGCCGCCGCCGACGCCAATGCGGTGAGTAAAGGCAGTGCCGGCGACGCGATGCCTATCGCCTCGCCGAGCGGCCGGTCGCGCTTGAACGCCAGGGCCTGACTTCGAAACAATCCGGTTTCGTTCATATCACCGCCTTCTCTTCGCATAGCCTGATCGAGACCATGGCGCTCAGACGACATCCAGATCCGAAGCCCGCCGCATGTCCTCGCTCGGGTTCAGGTCGTTGGTCACCACTTGCGGGCAGTGCATGCAGGCGTCCCTGCCCTCCTGCAGCCACCAGCGGCAGTTCGAGCGTATCGAACAGGTCGGTAACTGCTCGACGACCACCGGGGTCCAGCGCACGACCTTTTCGACCAAACCGCACTTCGACTGTTCGGACCGATAGTGACCGCATCCGCTGCAAGCGCACGGCGCCGAAAAGCGAAACACTTCGCCGGGCGTGACCGGTCCGGCCATTTCCAGGATCTCGTCGGTGACCGGCAGCGCTTCCTTCAGATAAGCCAGTTCCGGCTGCTCGGCCGAACCGGTCATCACCCCGATGACCTGACTACCCTCCCAATCCGGTTGGGCGCTGGGACACAACACTAAGGTTTCCGAGGCCATGGCACGATCAACCCTAGAATGCGGCGAATTTATTCAGCGTCAGGCCCGCGTCCAGTTGCGGCGCGACTTGAAGCTGTTGGAGCAAGCGGCCGCCGTTGATAATGCCGTTCCAGTTCAACAGCGCCACCCCGCCGCTCACTTGCGCCAATTGTTCCGGACTCAATTCTTGACCGGCTAATTCCCTGACTTCCAGAGCCCGGTTTAAACCTTGCGATGCGAATTGGGCCAATTCGGATGTTGCGATACGCGATGCTTTTTTTGACATGACTACTTCCTCAATGAATGTGAATACGAATTAACCGATGGCAAATTTGGTGGCGATGTTCTTGATATTGATCGCGCCCGGATTGATCACCGGCCAAAATTTCTTCGGAAATTGGTTCAAGTCGCCGTCGAACGACACCAGTCCGCCGGATACCGCCTCGATTTCTTGGGCACTCAGCGTTCTTAACGTTTCTTGAAAGGGTTGTTTTGTGTTCATTGCGTTTCTCCGTCGTAAAATGGCGCTAGCGCCGATTCCGCGGCAATCTAAACTTACAGTGAGTTTGCCGCGCCGCCCGCCGAAACTCGGCGGGTGCTTGTACTGTACGCAACTCCCGGCACCGGGGGCTGTGACAAGCTTCACCGGGAATTCGTGACGCTTTTCACAGTGGAAAGCGCTAAAATCATCGGGAATCAACCGGCGGAAACAGCCGGACGGCGAACGTTGACCTAGGAAACACCATGCAAAGCGAAGTCCTTGCCAATCTGGCGAAAATCCCGTTTCTGGCCGACGCCGAGGAAGAGGCCTTGGCGGCGCTGGCCGCCAAGGTGAAAACCGTGAAATTTCCGAAACGGGCCATGATCATTTACGAGGGCGACGACACCAGTTCGTTGTATATCGTGTTGTCGGGCGCCGTGCGGGTGTTTTCGACCGACGACAAGGATAAGGAAGTCACACTGTTGATTCAGGAAGCCGGCAGCTATTTCGGCGAATTGGCCCTACTCAGCAACGAACCGCGCTCGGCGGCGGTCCAAGCCACCGAAAACACCGTGTGCGGCATTGTCTCGAAAGGCGATTTCATATTGTGGTTAAAGGCCCATCCGGATGTGGCGATCACCTTGCTCGGCGTTCTGGCCGAAAAAGTCCGCCACTTGACCGAAAAAGTGAAACAACTGGCGCTGTCCAATGTGTACGAACGAACGATCAAAGTGTTGCAGGACATGGCCGAGAAGGACGGCGACATTCAGGTCATCGCCCACAAGCCCACTCAACAGGAGTTGGCGAACATGGTGGGTTCGTCGCGAGAAATGATCAATAAGATCATGAAGGAACTCACCAAGGGCGGTTACGTGGTGGTTGACGGCAAAGCGCTGAAAATCGTCAATAAACCGCCGGCGGCTTGGTAAATTTGAGCGCCGATTAGAGCCTTGCCGCCACCTGTTCGGCCAAGGCCAGCGCGGTGGTCCATTTACCGCCGAATACGCTGATGAGTTGGCCGGTGCGATGCACCGCGTACTCGCGGGTGGCGCGGGACGGATCGGCGGCACTGGAAATCAACGGCCGCACGCCGGCGAAACGGCCGGCTATCGTCGCCTCCGCATTCGGAAAGTAGCGCCTATACGCCGCCAATAAATAATCGCGTTCGGCATCGCTGCAAGCAATCGCATCGTCCAGGCCTTGGCGAACCTCGGTGGTGCCGAGCAAGGTTTGGCCTTTCCAAGGCAACACGAAAAAGATGCGCCGCTCGCCGGGCACTTCCAACAAATAAGCTTGCCGGCAAGCTTGATTCAATACCAGATGGCTGCCTCTGACCAAGTCCAACCGATAAGGCGAATCGACGCCACTGCGTTCCAGCAAGCGACCGGCCCACGGGCCGGCGACGTTCAACACCCGGTCGAAACGAACGACGCCGGCGGTAGTTTCGACGAGGCCGGCCGCATCCAGTCTCAGCACTTCGACGTCCTCGAACATCTCGACACCCTCAGTCCTAGCCTGCTCGGCGACCCAGACGCCCAAGGCGTAGTCGTCCATCCGGCCGTCCGAAAACTCGTAGCCGCCCAATAGGCCGTCGCCATCCAAACCAGGGTCCTCCGCCAACATTTGCGCGGCGTCCAGCCAGACCGCGCCGGGCAACAGACTCCGACCGGCCAAACGGTCGTAAATAAACAAACCGGCCCCGACCGTGAAGCGACCTCGCCGGCCTTGCCGATAGAGCGGCATCCGCAAGCGCAAGGCTTCGGTTAAATGCGGCGCGCGCCGCAACCAGGCGTCGCGCTCCCGTAGCGACTCGCGCACCAGACGCAATTCGCCGTTTTCCAAATATCGCAGCCCGCCGTGCAACAACTTAGACGAGGCGCAACTGGTGGCGCGCATCAATTTGCCGCGCTCGTAAACGCTGACCCGATGGCCGAGCTTGGCTAGTTGCCAAGCGCAACACAAACCGTTAACGCCGCCGCCTACGATACCAATCTCCACAAAATGCTCCAATCCGCTGAATGTTCCGGGCGCTACGCACAGCCCGCCCGGAAATGGTTAAAGTTCGCAACCCCGCCACCCTAGCAATCCGAGTATTGCACTGGCTAGTCGCCCGCAAATTAGGGAACGCTGGTTGAGTCCTGAATTTACGGTTTTTAAAGCGGCTGGGTTAAGGTTTTATGACAACAGGTACGGACGGCGCCGAATCTCCGGTCGTTGAACATGCCCGCCAAAGCCGATACGCTCGGGCGATGTCGGCAAAACAGGAGACATTCCAGCGAAGTTCCGCGATCCGCGCAATGCGCCAGGCATCGTTGCAAACCGGCCGGCTCGGTGAATGGTTGTCAACCCTGTCCGGCGGCACTTGCGGCGGCTCGCGTTTTAGCGAGCAATACGCGCCTGTTAGCTTCGCGCTGACAAACGGTCACGGCAAACGGCGTTGGTTTGGGTAAGTTTCTGGGGAATTACCGCCACGCGGCAAGCAAGGTCGGTTCTTCCCCGGCCGAAATTCACCGCGCTTGCGCCAAAGCTAGCGCAATCTCGGCCGCGAACCGGCTCAAACAACGGCTTTGCGCGGCGACAATGCTTTCCGCGTCGCCGCCGGCCGGCTCTTCGCATTCGAAACGCCGCCCCTGCCAGGCTTGCTCGGCTTTTTTGAATTGCCATTGCACCGCCATCCGGCTGACACCGGCGGCGGTCTGATGCAGCGCCAACAGATCGGCGCTGACTTGGTAATCGACGCTCTGCCGCTGCGGCCAGGGAAAGCGCAATACCTGCGCCACGCCCAGCCGATGCGCCAAGGATTGCATCAGCTCGCGGGTGATGTTGTCGTCCAACCGCTCCGCCCAACGCTGATATTCTTCGAGCTGATATTCATGCGGTCCAACCTCGACCACCAATTGCGGCCGATCAAGATAGGCCGGCAAACGGATCGGCCCCAGACCAACAACGCTCCCGGCCGGCAACGGCGCGACCGCCTCGGCGCCGGACTCGGCAGTCAGCAAATAAAACCTGATGGGCTCGCCCGCGCATCCGTACAGGGCCAACCCGGCGAAAACCGTTAGAACAAGCTTGCTGAGTAAATTCATCGTGGCAACCGAATACGTCGAGGCTAAACGCCGATTATCGCGTATATACCTCGCGACCGATAGTATTCGAGCGGCGGTTAAGCCTTGCGCCGCTCGCTTTTACACTACCGCTTCAGTTCGATGTGCAACGCGGCCTCGTGCACAACGCAACCAGTTTACGCCCGTCCCGCGCCGTCACGCCGCCGTCGTAATCCAGATCCCTGGGATCGCCGGGCGCGACCGCGGCACTTTTCCCGGCCAACAACCGCTTTAAGTCGTCCTTATCGACGTCGTCGTCACCGTCCAGATCGCCGGCGCGCAATTCGTCGTTATCCAAAACGCCGTCGTTGTCGCGGTCTATACCGATGCGTTCGCCGGAACCTGGCGGCACGCAGGTGTAGGTAAGCTCGCCGCCGGTTAACCCCGCCGACGCGCGCAAGTCCTGATCGCCGACGTCGCCGATCCCTTGTGCCGACGCTCTAAACTTACCGCCACCAACATACCAAAACCCGCTGTAGCGATTTTTCGCGACCAGATCGCAATGCTCGGCATCAGCCTGCGCCTTCAACAGGTCGATTCTCGCGGCAACCGCTTCGGTGCTTGCGGCACTCAAGGTTACTTGCTGGCCGACAATCGGAAACAAATTACTGTCGAACGCGAACAAAAACGCTTCGACGTTACGCCGCTCGGTATTTCCGTCCGCGCCGAAACCGAAACCACCGGGGTTTCCGATCGGAATACCGGCCAAGTAACGTTCGATTGGGGTTCGAGCGTCGTTCGGATCGGGTTCCGCCGAGAAAAACGATTTGGAAAATATCTGCGCGCTCATGAAGCGAAACAAGGTATCGACGCTGCCGTCGGGTCCGAAGCCGAAACCGCGAATCTGCGATCCCATATTGCCGATATTGCCCTTGGGTAAAAAGTAATTGGACTCGGTGGTCGTCGATTGCGACGCCAGCCCGAACATACCGACCTTCTGATACATATTGCGCAAGTGCGGAATTTTGAAGATTTGCAGCACGTGATCGAAACTGTAATGGCCGTCCGTTCCGAAAAAGCCCGGTTTGCTGACGTCGGCATACTCGGCGTTGCCTTCTCGATCGAGTACATGACAACCGTTACAGGAAAAGAAGCTATCCGAAGGCAGGGCCTTGAAATAAAAGTCTCGACCCGCCGACTGCTGAGCGGTCAAGCTGTCGTCCAAATTGCGTATCGGATTGGGCGGATAGGTAATCTCCATGACGAAATCGGCGAATTTTTGCATTTGTTCGTCGCCTAACATCGCATTTCGCCCAACCAATCCGGGAAAGGCGACATTAAATTTTCGAAACGCCGCGTCTTCGTCGAACGAACCGCCATTGGGTTGGACATTGGGACCGGAATTCGGCAAGGCATTGGCATCGTTACCGCCGGTGCGGTCTCCGCGCCAATGCAAGGCACCGTGGTTATCCATGCCCCGCAAGCTTTGGGTGGACATCGGTCCCTTCATAGGCCGAAAATGCGGATTGTATTCATGGCCCAATACGCGGGCGGCCACCTCGGGGGTACTGCGGAACGGGCCGGTATTTTCGCCTTGATCGCCATCCGGATCGCCCAGATCCCAGGCCAAGCTATCGAAGTCGCCGAATACATGGCAACTGGCGCACGCCGAATCACCGTGGCTGGAACTACGCGCCGCATCGTACAGGAAGGGCCGGCCTTCGACGATATGCTTGGGTTCAGGATTGAACATTGCCGCATGCTTGACCTCCCGGCCGCTGACGGCGTCTATTACCGAAATCGAATTATCAAATCGCGTCAACACGTACAACAAGCCTCTCGCTTCGTCGAGCGCCAGTCCGCTGGGCCCGCCGCCGCTGACCGGAATCTGCGCCGCGCTGCTGGGAACGAAACTGTCATTTTCCAATTCCTCGGTGTTGTAACGCGCGATTTCGCTGGTTCCAAACGCGGCTACGTATAGCGTCTTACCGTCGCCGGTAATTGCCATGTCCAGCGGTAGCGCCACGCTGTCGGCGTTTTCCCGATTCGGAATCGGCTCGCAACATTGGCTGTAATCGATATGCTTGTTCAGATGCCGGGGCGCCACGGTGGGATTGCCCCCCAGCACGGTGATGCGATTTTCGCTGAAATGTCCGCGTACGGTTTGACCGTTACTGTAACCGCCGGCACCCTCGAAGCGGTTATGGTTCAACGCTTCGGTGTTGGTCACATAGACTTTGCCACTAGCGGGATTGACCAGCATGTTGAACAACACGGTACCGACACCGCTGTAGACCTTATCCGTCCGCAATACCGGCGGATTGGCGGCGGCGTCGATCGCGAACACGTCGCGGTCGGGCAACGAGAACGGCACCATGTCATCCCATTGTTGCCCCAATTCGTCTAGCCAATGGCTACCGTCGTATTTGACGATCAAGCCCGATTTGGGTTGAGCTTCTCCTGCGTGATTGGTGGCCGGTCCGGGATAAACCCGATTGAATGGCGGCGCGACGCCGCGTTCGACGACAGCATCGTTCAGCGTCATCGTGGCGTTACCGGTGTGAAAGCCGGCGGCGTAAACCGTTTTGCCGTCGGGCGTCACCGCTAGCGCACGCGGCGTGTCGGTGAATAAGGTCAGCACCGTCAAAGGCGGTCCGTTCATCGCGTCGCCTAGCTGTCCGGCATCGAACACCCACACATCGGCTCGGCCCACGCCAGGTACCGACAACTGCGGATCGACGCCGGTATTCTGTCCGCGGTGAGCGCTAGTGACGAAAGCCTTACCGCTGGCAAATACAATGTCACGCGGCTCGTCGCCCACCTGTAGGGTTCGAGTGACACGACCGCCGCCGTTATCATCCAGGCTGACGATACTGATGCTATCCGACAAATGGTTAACCACCCAGACTTCCTTGTCGTTTCTAACTGCCAATGCGACAGGCTCCAAACCCACCGGTACCGACCCGACGGGCGTCAGTCGCTGATCGCCTACTTTAAAAATTTCCAGGCGATTATCCGGCGTATTCAAGGCAAACAACCGGCCTCGGTCTGCCGATAATGCCAACGGTCGTACCTGTCCGCTTTCGAACAACGTGAAATTGCTTTTACTCCCCGCCGAGACCGTGGTCGGTAAGCCTAACGCGCTTATCGAAATAAGACAGTACGCTAGGGCGTAGTTAATTCGTCTAAACATTTTGTTTACCTCGTGTTAGCTTGCATGAAATTGGCGCTCCGTCATGGAGCGCCGAATCACCGCTGGGGAATAGGCCGCGACAGCCTCCGATTTGAACCGTTCGCGGCCAATGCGGCTTGTGAAACGGCTCGGCTTCCGAGCGCAAGGGCTCACCCGCGCGCTCGGAACCGCTATTGACCTTAGCGCCAGAGCCTTCGTTAAGCCGAACGGCGCGATTTGAACAACAAACCCAGGCCAGCCGCCATCAGCACGAAGGCCGGCGGTACAGGTACCGCGGTGACCGTTAGCGGCGTCGTACTAGCGGCTAAGGCGTCGCCGTCCGCGTCGCCCAACGCGTTGACCGCCAAACTAAGCGTCGTATCACCTGCTTGCAGAATGTTGAAATGCAAAACCGCCAACGTGAAATTGTCAGCTTGCCAAGCGTTCAAGTCGGCCGGATCGTCGAGCGATAATTCAAACACATTCAATTTTCCAGCTTCGGCTAAAGCCGCCGATTGCGGATTGACTCCTAGAGCGAACGCATCCAATTGATCGCCTAACCCCGCATCGCCGAAATCGGCCGATACATAGGCGAGGTGTGCCGTATCGAACAAGACGTCGAAATCGTAAGCGCCCAAGGCTGGCGCCGCGCCGTCGCTCAATCCGGATATCGCGACGCCGACGCTAAGTTCGGCCGCGCTTTGCGAGACTGGCAATAGTGAAAGCTCGATCGCGGCGTTCGCGGCGGCGGCGGCCGACAACAACATCGCTCCGGCTAAAATCTGTCTAAACCCATGTGTCATCGAATGGTCTCCTTGAAGTAAGTTGAAAAAAGTTTACTCGAGCGCGCAACGCGGCCGAGTGCAAGATAACGCCAATTTGCGAGCATCCAATACGTTGACGGCGCCGTTGCGATCAATGTCGGCCGGATCGGCGTCCACCACGCGGCGATTGCGTTTAGCGATGACGAAATTGACGTCGGCTTGATCGACATCGCGGTCGCCGTCCAGATCGCCCGCCACCGTGATCGTCTCGCAAACGTCCGGAATGTGATTGGTATTGGTATCGCCGACGCGGCGCTCGGCGACGTCGGCGACGTCGGACCAGCCGTTGGCGTTGCAGTCCGGAAATACCTTCAGGTAGTAAACATCCTGTTCGCCGTTGTAGGTTGCGGTGTAGGCGACGCTAGCGCCGTCGGCACGGGAAACCAGCGTGGTGGCATCGCCGATTTTCAGCGAACCGTGCGGCGAGGCGATCGTCGTATCGAAACTCTGGCTGACGGCTTGATTCTTGGACCAGGTCGAGCCGCCGTCCCACGAGTAGCTGTAATAGAGTTGCGAAACCCGGTAGCTATTGCTGTCGCGAGTGTCGTACCAAACCGCGTCGATACGGCCGTTCGGCGCAACTCCCATCATTCCGAACCAGTTCCAATGATTCGCCGCTGGCGTATCGTCGTTGACCCGAATCGGTGCCGACCAGGTTTCGCCGCCGTCGCTGCTGCGGATAAAGTTAACGTCCAAGTTGTCCGGTCCCGACGGATCGACGGTGGCGAGCACGTACAATTCGCCTTGCCGGGCGCCGATTGCGGAGTTGACCGCCATTTGCACGTCGCCGACCGGCCCGTATTGATTCGGGTTTTGTCTGAACAAAAACAGCGGCGCCAAGCCGCCCATATCGATCTCGCGTACTTCGAACGTCGGCTTTTGGTTCGCATCGCCGGCATTCGTCGATTTGACGAAAATATGCTTGTGCAGATTGCGATCCATGTTTTCTTCGTCGAAGTACGGGTATTCCAAACGCCCGGCCATATATAAGGTACCGTCGCCACCAACCCGCATCGTGCCGAAGGTCGGATTCTCCGGCAGTTCGATCGGCGCTTCGAAACTGGCGGCGCGGTCCAGCGAACGGCTAAAACATTTGCCGTCTAGGCAGTCGCGCCAGTTCAGATAGACGTGCCCGTCTCCGGGGCCGCCGCTACGATCGACCGCTAGCTGTGCCTTATCGCCGCCTTCGCCATGAGCGTGGACCGGCGCCTCCCAACCGCGGCCACCGTCCAGCGATTTAATCACCTGAATGTCTTGAACAAAGGTGTAGGTCGGATCGAAATGCAGACTTTGGAAATAAAAATGGCCGAACGCGTCGACATCCAAGGTCGGATTGCTGCGTCCCTCGCCCGGGGTGATAGCGCCGCTAAAATGCCAACTCGCCCCGCCATCGGCCGAGTAGGCCCAACCGGCTTGACGAAACGACGACGCCACCGAGTCGAATTGCCGCCAAGCCGCGACAAGGTTGGTGGGATCGAGTGGATTGATCGCCAGCGCGGGCTCGTTAGCCGCGTCGCCGACAATATTATTGCCGTCCGAATCGACGTTGATTTGTATGCTGGCGTAGGCACCGAATCGGTGTGGCGCGTTCGCCGCGACCGCATTCGAGCCGGCCGCCGCGATCCACGCCGCGCTACTTAACCACGCCATCGCGGAAACGCGCGTCATAGATGGCGCCTCCGCATGCCAATGCGCGCCAAACCGCCCAAACCTGAAACAAATAGCCAAATCGAGGCCGGAACCGGTACCACCGAAGTATGCAAACTGATATTTCCGACGATAGCATCGCGGGTGCCGAACAAATGGTCATAGCCTTCGCCCAAACCCAGTTCGCCGCTCAAATCCAGCGAACCGTCGTGAATATCCAGCACGACATTGAACAAATTATAGGATTGGGAGCGAAACGACACATGATTGTACAAGGACCATGCGGAACGGCCGGATGCGCCATCCATATTGGCGGCGTCGTATTCCAGCGCGTAGTCGCCGGATAAAATGCGATTGAATTCTGATCCTGTATCGACCCGGAACCGAAACACGCCGGATAAACCAATGACGCCGGTAACGGTCGAGGCGAAATTGGCCGGATCGAATTCGATCGTGGTCGGTTTTGCGTGGCGCCCGGTCAGATTGGCGACATGCGTGCCGTTCACTGAAAACGTCAGGTTCTTAGCCGGAATTTCGGCGACGCCCGGCACGATATGATCTTCGAGAATTTGCGTGGCGGTGCGGCTATTCGCGGCCGGGGCGTCGAAAAATTCCTCCAAGTACATCGAAGGCGCGGCGGTCGCGTCAATCGCGATTGCGTCGGCGAGCGCGTCTCGATCGAGATTCACCACCATGGTACCGCCGGAAACCGTGGCGGCGGAAACAGGCGGCGATAACGCGGCCAGCAGTGCCGCGGCAACGAGCGCGCGCGACCCTATCATTTGAATATGCATAAATTTGCCAGAGGAAGTCATTTCCGTTGAGAGCCGATGCGCAAAATACCCGAACGACTTAGTCGTCCGGATATTCGGCCGGGTCAAGGTTGCCGGTTACGCGGCGATCGGTGCCGACTTGCGACGCCGCGATGCCAGCACGCCGAACAGACCGCTACCGAACAACCACGCGGCGGCCGGCAATGGAACGGCGGCGGGAACCGGCGAAATCAGACTGAAGGTGCCGGCCATGCCGGCGGAATTGGAACCGTCGCCACCGAATAAAAAGGCCGATGTGTTGGGCGACCACCAGAGCTCGCCGGTAAAGGCCAGGCTATCGCCGTCGGTGGTAATACTGATATTACGGGTGTCGAAGGTATTGGAAGCAAAACTGACGTTGTTGGTTAAGGTCCAACCGGTGTTGGTGCCGTTGTTTCGCGCGGCGATATAAGAGAATTTGTAGTCGCCGGACAGCAGCGTGCCGGTAAAGCTACCGCGCGTCATATACACGCCATCCAAACCGACCTGACCGCTCGCGGTCAAGCTGGAGGCGTTCAGCAGATGGTCTTGATCGGACGCCCAAGTCAACGTCGTCGCTTGATTACTGCGCCCGCTGCCGCCGATATAACCGGTCGGTATCCCGGTGCCCGCCAAACTGCTTGGATTCACGTCGTAACTTAATATGTTCGGCGCCGGATAGGTATTCGTCGGAGTCGCGACCATATCGTTCGCGGTCAAGGTGTCGGCCACCGCCTTATCGAAAAAATTGGCGACGTAGTAAGAGGTAATCGAACCTTCTCCCAAGTTCAAGCCGGCCAATAAGTCGTTTGGGTCGTTGAATGCGATATTGAACACACCGCCGTTCAAGGTACCGGCGTTGGCTAGATTGGTCGCCGCAAGCGCCGCCGCGGCAAACCAGGTTTTTCCTAAGGTCATTTTTTTGATCCATGAAATTGCATATTTAATTCCTATAGGCTTGAAAGATAGATTTTCGGTAGCCGATTCGAACGCTTCGAACCGACGCTTACTCTCGTTCGAGAGGCAACCCGGCTGTCTTGAACCAAGACCCAAGGCTTTCCGGCTCCGTCTTGCGGCGGATGTGGCAAATTTACCGTCGATACCGCACCTTAAACTCGGCTCGACTCTCGCGGCCTATCCTGATCCGCTCTTGCCGGCACGCTGTCCAGAAGCTGATTCCGAAAGTAATTTCCGGTGCGGCGAACAGACTCAAGCAGTTAGTGTGCCAGCCATACCTCGCTAAAACCGGGAAACGGTGACCGGCTGTCGGTGGCGCTATTGGAGTCCAGAACCGAGTCATCACTGCTAAAACCGGGGTACACAGAGAATCTGAACATCGTCGACTGCGGTCGACGGGGCGCATGAAAAGCAAACGGACAAACCCATTCGCCTATTTTTTGCTGAGTGATTTCACTCAATTAATCTCAACTATAGATAAGCTAAGTTATTGAAACAAAATTAAAATTAATATTCCTACCGCAAATGCCCAATGCACTTCGCGGCGTATAACATAATTTATTAAATTTAAGATTAATTGATGCCTAAAACCGGACTGACGCCGGAAAACATCGTTTCAGCGGGACCGGCGAAACGAGGGTGCCGCAAAGAGTGGGAAAGTTATTTGCCGTAAATCAAGGCTTGCGGCTGGCGTTCCAGCCCCTCGGCCAAGTCTTTGAGCGAACGCGAGGCGTTGCGCACTTCCAGCAAGGCCTGGTTCAGCGGCGCATCGGCGTCGGCCAGCGTCTCGACCGCATTCAGCGCGTGCCGCGATTCCTGCAGAACCTGGGTCGCGGCGGCCAGGCTTTGTTCGGCGGCGCGCAACACCGGCAGCAATTCCCGGTTGAAATCCCGCAGCGTGGCGCGGGTGTCGGTTAGCGCGCCGTTGGCGTTGCTCAGCAAGGGTTCGGTTTGCCGGTTCAGCGTCGCCATCAACTTTTGGGTTTCCTGTAAGGACTTCGCCAAGGCGGTCATCGATTGCCTGGTGTTATCCGACTGCAACAGATTGCGGATTTCGGTCAAGGTATCGGACAGATTTTTCAGGGTTTCCTCGACCGGCAATTGCTTGGCCCGATTGATGATTTCGTCGGCGGTGTTGCGGATTTCGTCGACCGTAGTCGGCACGCTGGGCAATTCCGGCAAATTTTTATAATCCAGTTTGACCAGATTGATCGGCTTGTCGCTGTAGAAATTCAAATCGACATACAGCAAGCCGGTCAGCAAGCTCTGGGTTTCCAATCGCGCCTTCAAGCCGGCTTCTATCATCCGTTGCGCTGCTTCCTGTTGCTGCTTTTTGGTGTGGCCGTGGCTCTCTTCGCCCGAGGTATTGCGCAGCAAGGCCGGGTCGATTTCAATGACCACCGGTTTGTAGATTCGGTCGGTGTCGGTTTCCATCACCAACGAAATCTCGCTAACGTTGCCGATCTGCACGCCCTGCAGCTTAACCGGCGCGCCGACGTTCAAGCCGTTCAAGGCCGAGTCGAAGAAGATCACGAAGCGATTTTTGTCCTTAAAATAATCGCCGCCGCCGAAAATCATCACGCCCATCGTCAACAAAGTCAGCGCACCGGTCAAAAACAAACCGATCGCCAATGGATTGGCTTGCTTGCTCACAGGCTACTCCGATTACGGCCACCGGCTTGCCGGGATACCGAGGCATCGCCGCGCGTCAGGAAACGCACGATATTGGGATCTTTGGATTCCGCCAACAATTGCTTGGGCGGACCGCCGGCAATCATCGTATGGGTTTCGGCATCGAGAAACACCGAATTGTTGCCGATCAGGAAAATACTATCCAAGTCGTGGGTGACCACGACAACGGTCGCCGACAAGGCTTGGCTCAAACTAAGGATCAGGTCGTCGAGCAATTTGGCGGTAATCGGGTCCAGGCCGGCCGACGGCTCGTCGAAAAACAAAATTTCCGGGTCCAGGGCCATGGCTCTAGCCAAACCGGCGCGTTTTTGCATGCCCCCGCTCAACTCGGACGGATAATAATCCTCGAAACCGGCCAAGCCCACTAGTGCCAACTTGTACGACACGATGTCGCGGACCTTCCGGGCCGGCAGGCTGGTCGCCTCGGTAATCGGCAGCGCCACGTTTTCGGCCAACGTCATCGAACTGAGCAAGGCGCCGCTCTGAAACAACACACCGGTGCGCTGCAGAATGCGCTGGCGACCGGCCGGATCGGCGGCCCACAAGGCTTGATCGCCGTAGAATACGTCACCGGCGGCCGGCGCCTTCAGGCCTATCATGTGCCGCAATAGCGTGGTCTTGCCGCAGCCGTTGCCGCCCATCACGACAAACACGTCGCCGCGATTGATCGTGAAATTCAGGTTGCGCTGAATCACGAAATCGCCGTAGGTCATCGTCAAATCCTTGATCGTGATGCAGGCATCGGCCATCGCTAAATTCCCAGGCGATTACAGATTATCGTCATCACCGAGTCGGCGACCACGATGAATACGATCGCAGTCACCACCGCCGAGGTTCCGGCATCGCCGACCGCCGACGCGCTTCGGCCGCATTGCATGCCGCGCATGCAGCCGGACAAGGCAATCAAAATTCCGAACACCGAGCATTTGACGAAACCGATGATAAAGTCCTTCATCTTGACCGCGCTGGCGGTGCGGTCCAGATATTCGGTCAACGACACGTCGAAAAAATTCACGGTGACCAAGCCGCCGCCGACGATACCCATCAAATCGGCATACAAGCAGAGCAAAGGCATGATGATAATCAAGGCCAGCATTCTGGGTAGTACCAGAAAAGCCATCGGGTCCAGATTCATCGTTTTCAATGCGTCGATTTCGCTATTGACGTGCATCGTGCCGATCTGCGCCGCATAGGCGGCGCCGGTGCGGCCGGACATGATAATCGCGGTCATCAGCCCGCCCATTTCGCGGGTCATGCCCAGACTGACCAGATTGGCAATGTAGATTTGCGCGCCGAACAGCGACAACTGCACCGCGCCGACGAAGGCCAGAATCAAACCGACCAACAGACTGATCAACGTGACGATGGGCAGGGCCGACGGGCCGCATTCCTGGATATACAACCACAAATCCTGACGGCGGAAATGCGCCTGACCACGCACGGCGGCCAAGGTGCTAAGCGTCATGTCGCCGACGAAGATCAGCATCTCCTTGGCATGCCGGACCGCGGCGGCGGTTTCGGCGCTCAGCGCCTCGCTCCAGCGCATTTTCCGGGTAACGCGTTGGGCGTCCAGGCGTTCCGGCACCGCGTAAACCAGCGCCAACAAACCTTGCAACGGTGCCGGCAGCGTAGCTTTATCGACCGCCAACCGTTTTCCGGTCGCGCAGTCGATAATTTTGATCAACTCGGTCACCAGCAGGCTGTCCCAGCGGCCCAGCTCGGCCGTCGCGAAACACAATCGCTGGCCGGCTTCTAACGCCTTGACCCGCGCCAAGATCGGCTCGATGTCGGCCGAATCGGACTGCAACAGCCAATCGCCGACGAAGGCGACTTCCAAGCCCGCCGACGTTACGTTCGCGGCGATCGAGGGCGGCCGTGAAGCAGCGGCGTTGACCGGCGGAATAGCGGGTGCGGTTGTCACCGAGACGAGGGATGCCTTAACCGATTAAAACGGGATATCGTCGTCGAAATCGTCGTAAGACGCCGGCGCCGATTGCGGACCGGACGACGAAGACGGCGCTGAAGGACGCTGATCGTAACTGCTCGGCGGCGGCGTATTGTTATCGGAATAATTAGCGGTTCCGCCGCTGCGGCTACCGAGCATGTTCATCGATTCGGCGACGATTTCGGTGGTGTAACGATCCTGGCCGTCCTGCCCCTGCCATTTCTGGGTACGAATCCGGCCCTCGACATAAACCTGGCTGCCTTTTTTCAAATACTCGCCGGCGGTTTTTGCCAGGCCGGAGAAGAACACGACCCGATGCCATTCGGTCTCTTCCTTGCGGTCGCCGGAATTGCGATCCTTCCAGCGGCGGGTGGTGGCTAATCGTATCGTGGTAATGGCATCGCCGCTCGGCATATAACGCACCTCCGGGTCGGCCCCGAGATTTCCGATCAGCATGACTTTATTCAGCATGGTTTTCTCCGTAAAAAAACTAAGCAGCGGCTCAACGCCATTGCTGTAAAAATTGGTTCAAATCGTCCTTGTTCAGGCGCTGACTATCGACTTTCAGATAGGCGGCTTGTTCCTCGAAATGCAGACGAACTTCCTCGACACCGACGATGTTCAGCAGTTGTTTGGAAAATTCGCCGCTTTGCTCCGGCGACACGTTTTTCAATGGCAACAGCAAATTGGCCCAATAGCGCGGCGGCGACATGAACCAGGCAATCGCTATCCAACTGGCGGCGATGCCGGCCGAGAACAAGAATACCGAGGCCGGGCCGAATTCGCCGTACAGCCAGCCGCCGGCCGCGCCGCCTAAAAAGGCGCCGATGAATTGGGCACTGGAATAAATGCCCATTGCCGTGCCCTTTAAATCGCCGGGCGCGGTTTTGGAAATCAGCGACGGCAAGGTCGCTTCCAACAAATTGAACCCGCAGAAAAAGATCCACAAACAAGCGATCAAGCCGATCAACTCGCCGTGCAGCAGCACAAAGCCGAGATTCGCCACCAGCAAGGTCGAAATGGCCGTCAGAAACACGCCCTTCATCTTGCGCTTTTTCTCGGCGATGATGACAAACGGAATGATGCCGGCCATCGACGTGACCAACACCGGCAAATACACCAGCCAATGCTTGCCACCTTCCAGGCCGGCGTCGCGCATCAACAAAGGCACGACCACGAAGCTGGCCATCAAAATCAAATGCAACGCGAAGATGCCGTAATTCAAACGCAGCAAATCCGGGTTGGTAATCACCGAACTCAGCTCGGACGGAATGTATTCGGCGTCGCGGTGCGTGGTGATTTTTTCCGGGTTGGGAACGACGAACAGCACCACCAGAATCGCGAGCGCCGCCAACAGCGCGATTATCCAAAAAATACCGGCGATGCCCCAATGGTCGGCGATGATGGGTCCGGCCGTGATCGCCACACCGAAGGAAATGCCGATACTGGCACCTATCGTCGCCATCGCCTTGGTGCGGTGTACCTCTTGAGTCAAATCGGCCAACAAAGCCATCACCGCCGCCGACACCGCGCCGCAGCCCTGCAAGGCCCGGCCGATCAACACGCCGTAAATATCGGTCGCCAGCGCGGCCACCACACTGCCGGCCACGAACAGCAACAATCCGACGACAATGATGGTCTTGCGGCTGAAGCGGTCGGACAACAAACCGAATGGGATTTGCAGAATCGCCTGGCTCAAACCGTAAATGCCCATCGTCAAACCGACCAATTTCGGCGTCGAACCGGGCATTTGCTCGGTGAACAACGACAGCACCGGCAGCAGCATGAACAAACCCAGCATCCTCAGCGCGTAGATACTGGCCAGCGAGACGGTCGCCCGTTTCTCCATGGCCGTCATCGGACTGGTAATATCCTGAACCTGTGTCAAACCCAACTCCTCTTCGCGCGGTGTCCTAAAGCCGCTTATGGTATCAGGTTACGCGGCGCTCAGGAATGCAAGGACGGTGCTCGCGGCCCAAATCCGGCGCGATCAGCCGACCGCCGCCGGGCCGGAACAGCAAGATCCGATTATGGGCCGGCATTGCCGCATATTCGACTATCGCCGACTCGGCGGTCCATTGGTCATCCTTGATCCCAGAAAGAGCCGTTGGCGCGTGTTGCGGGCCGTTGGTGAGAGAGCGACATATAACACCCCAAACCAGCCACCCATTCCGATTGAAAACCACCGCCGGTTTCAATCCAATTCGGTCGGGAACTCCAATGACAAAATCACCACTGGCGCCGACGACTAAAGACGCTTCCCAGTCGCTACCTTCCAATGCGACAGCGATGGCATGCATATTCCAGTCACGATTAATTCTACTTTGTCAGATTGAAGCAACGCCGTCATGCCCGCCGGGATGCGAGTATCCAGTGCCATGGATGGCAAGCTTGGATCCGTCCGTGGGGTCTGGATTTCGGCAATCCCCGCCGAAATGACGAGCACTACCGAGAATCTGACAAAGTAGAATTAATGACTCCCCTTAAACTCGACAAGATGCCCCCTCTCTCGGTCGCTAGTGGCGCATAAAGCAATTAGCCTATACTGGAACCAACGTTCTATAACCCAGAAACTTTAGTGGGTATGATTTGGAGTCTTTTGTGAGCACCGTTAAAGGACCAAAACTCGCTATCATCGGCGGTTCAGCGGGGTCATTGAGGGCTATCAAAGAACTATTCCGAGATGTCGGCGCGGAGACCGAGGTTGCTTTTGTGCTGATTCAGCATCGCAGCCCGGATCACAAGAGCATGCTGGCCTCGCTCCTGTCCGTCTGGACACATCTTCCGGCAATAGAGATCAAGGAAGGCATGCAACTTGAAGCGGGCCGAATTCATGTCGCGGCTGCCGGCATGTCGCTCAGTTTCAGCGATGGCATACTACACTTGACCTCGCCCGCATCGCCCGATGAACGATTCCATCCGATCGACGAATTCTGTCAAGCGGTTGTTGAGCAGAACAGCATGGATTTGGCGCTCGTCGTGTTATCCGGTACCGGCGTCGATGGCACCAAAGGGGGGACAGCGATCAAACAAGCGGGTGGAATTGTCCTCGTCCAAGACCCGGTGGATGCTGACTTTAACGGCATGCCGACCAGTGCCATTCTGTCGGGGATAGCCGACCAGATCATGCCCGTAATCGACATCGCGACCGTCTTGCAGGCATGGGCTAGCAAGCCAAGTACTCCGCCGGTCGTTGCCGATCCCAGGCCAGAGCCGGAAGAGGATATTATTCATCGCATTCTTAGCAAGGTCCGTGATCGCTGGGGCAATGACATGAGTGGCTACAAACCCGCCACTATCCGGCGCCGCATTGCCCGGCGCATGGCTTCGGTGCGAATCCAAGATGTTTCCTCCTATCTCACCCTGCTAGACCGGCAAGCCGAGGAAATTGATCGGTTGGCCCAAGATCTGCTCATCGGTGTCACGGAGTTTTTTCGCGATCCGGAGGCCTTCCACATCCTTGCAGAGGAGGTGGTTCCCGCCATCTGCCAAGCCAAAACGTCGAATGATCCGGTCCGAATATGGGTGGCCGGATGCTCCACTGGCGAAGAAGCCTATTCAATAGCCATACTTTTCTTTGAGTGGTTTGCCGCCCATGCACAGCCGCCGCTGATCCAGATATTTGCAACCGACATCGACGAAACGGCCCTCGCGGCAGCCCGCAACGGCAGTTTCCCCAAGACGGCCTGAGCGGCCTAAGCCCGGCCCAGATCGAGCAATTCTTCGACAGCAGCAAGGACGGTTATCGGATCAAGAAAGGCGTGCGCGAATCCATCGTCTTCGCCTCGCACAACTTGATTGCCGACCCGCCGTTCTCCAAACTCGACTTGGTCATCTGCCGCAACGTCCTGATCTACCTAAATGCCGAGGTCCAAAAGAAGCTCTTGGCGCTGTTCCATTTCGTGCTGAATCCGGAAGGCTACCTTTTTCTGGGCAGCTCGGAGAGCATCGGCCATCAGCCCGCTTATTTCCGCTCAGTATCAAAGCCTTGGCGTATCTATCGCAACCTTGTCTCCGAGAGCGATACTCGCAAGGCGCCCCAGTTGCCGATTGCCGGCGCCGCCTCTCCGCGCCGCGGCTTCCCTTCCCTGCGGGAAGCCAGGAGTGGAGCTAACCCGTGGGGAGATACCCAATATTACCGCAGCCTGTTGGACCGGTTCGGTACAGTCCAATTGCTGATCAATGGTAACAATGAAGTCCTCTTCACGTCCGGGAACACGGCCTCTTATCTCGGCGTGCCGGTCGGTGAGCCTTCCCTCGAGATATTCAAGCTGGTACGCCCATCTTTGGTCACGATACTGCGTTCCGCGATCGGTCGAGCCAGAGAGCAACACGACAAGGTCGCGGTCACTATCGATCCCGCCGAGGGGGATGCCCTGATACGAATCGAGGTTACACCACTGGAGCAGACGGAAGCTGACGAGGTCCTGCTGATTGCGTTGAGCCCGCAGGAAAGAACCGAACAAAATACCGTGGTTCAAACCGGCAGCGCCGGCGAAACCTGGATTACCCAGCAGTTGGACCGGGAATTGAATACGGTGCGTGAGGATTTGCACCGCACCATCGAACAATCTTGGCATTCCAGCGAAGAACTCAAGACCGCCAACGAAGAAGTGATGGCGATGAACGAGGAACTGCAGTCGGCCAATGAAGAACTGGAAAGTTCCAAGGAAGAGCTGCAATCCCTAAATGAGGAGTTGTCGACGACCAATGCGCTGCTGGATGGCAAAGTCTCCGAACTCGAGACCGTTAATGCCGATCTCGGCAACCTCTTGAATAACAGCGATACGCCCACGTTGCTGCTCGACAAGGCATTGCGTATCCGCCGTTTCACGCCCGCCTGCGCGCAACTGATGCGTGTGATTCCGGGCGACTTGGGCCGCCACCTCGACGACATCGTCCGCCACTTCGACGATCCGGAACTAGCGCGGGATTGCCTGCTGATCATGCAAGGGGGCATTGCGCCCGAAGTGGAAGTTCGTAGTACCGCGGGGCGTTGGTATTTGCGCAAGGTCCTGCCCTACAGAAACCTCGATGGCCGGATTGTCGGCGTCGTTCTTACTCTGCCCGACATTACCTCCGTTCGACAGGCCAACGAGGAGATACGCCAATCGGAAGCGCGGCTGCGCGAGAGCGAAGGTCGCTACCGTCAGGTGACCGAATCCTTACCGCAACTGGTCTGGACCTGCAGGCCGGATGGTCCCTGCGATTATCTAAGCCCGCAGTGGCTGACCTATACCGGCACGAGCGAGGCCGAACAACTGGGCTATGGCTGGCTAAATCAGCTCCATCCCGATGATCGTCAACTAGCCATGGACCATTGGCTGGCAACCGCCGCACACGGTCTGCCGTTCGAGATCGAGTTCCGTATCCGCCGGCATGACGGTCAGTATCGCTGGTTCAAAACCGTCGCCCAGCCGGTCAGAAACGATGCCGGCGACATCGTTAAATGGTTTGGTTCCAATACCGACATCGAGAACCTCAAACAAGCCGAGGCAGCCCTGCGCGAACGGGAACACCGGCTGGACTCTATCGTTAGATACTCGCCTTCGGTCCTATCGCTCAAACACCCGGACGGCCGCTACGCCCTGGCCAACCCCAACCTGCAACGCATTCACCATCTGAGTGAGGCGCAGATCATCGGCAAGACTGACTTCGACTTATACCCGGAGGCGACCGCCCGGGTCCTCCAGGCCCACGACCAGCTGGTTCTGGAGAGCATGGCCCGCCACTCCATAGAGGAAAGCGTACCGGTGGACGGTGTACCGCGCATCTACTTATCCCACATCTTCCCGATCCTCGACGACGCGGGCCGGGCCGAATACATCTGCCGCATCGCCCTCGACATCACCGATCGCAAACGTGCGGAAACTGAGCTGCGCGAGAGCGAAAGCCGCTACCGGCAAGTGACCGAATCCTTACCGCAGCTGGTCTGGACCTGCACACCCGACGGCACGTGCGATTACTTGAGCCCGCAATGGGTAGCCTATACCGGCCTGAGCCAGGCCGAACAACTGACCTATGGCTGGCTCGATCAGATCCACCCGGATGACCGCCAGCGGACTATCGATGGTTGGATGGCGACTGCAGCTCAAGGCCTACCGTTCGAGATCGAGTACCGCATCCGGCGGCATGACGGCGAATATCGCTGGTTCAAATCCCTCGCGCAGGCTGTCAGGAATGATGCCGGGGAAATCATCAAATGGTTCGGCTCCAGTACCGACATCGAGAGCCAAAAGCAAGCTGAAGACATTCTACGGACCAGCGAGGCAGCGCTGGCCAGTCTCAATCAACGTTTGGAGGAACAAGTCGAGCGGCGTACCCGAGCACTGAATGAAGCCCAACGCATCGGTAAGATTGGGAGCTGGACGCTGGACCTGGCGACCGACAAGGTAGCCTGGTCGCCGGAACTTTACCGGATGTTCGAGATAGAGCCGTCGGCCGAAGCACCCGACTATTCCAGACAGGCAGCCATCTTTACCTCGGACAGCTGGGAGCGGTTGAACGAAGCATTGCATCGGACCCGCGAGACCGGCGAAGCGTACGAACTTGAGCTGCAAACTCAACGCGCGGATGGCAGTCGGGGTTGGGTATTTGCCTGTGGCGAGTTGGTAAAAGACGACAGTGGAGCCGCCATCGGCCTGCAAGGCGTGGCGATGGACATCACCACGCGCAAGAACGCTGAATCAAAATTGGCGGCAAGCGAGCACCAACTGCGCATTTTATTTACAGACTCACCCGACGCCTACCTCATCATGGAACTCGACGGCGGCAAGATCGCGGACTGTAATAAAGCCGCCGAGAAGATGCTGAGAGGCACAAGAGCCGAGATTATCGGCCTGACACCGGATCAAGTGTCACCGCCGCAACAGCCTGATGGCCGTACCTCTCGGGAATCGGTTCCCGAAAAAATCAAAAAGACGCTCGAGCAAGAATACAACCGGTTTGAATGGGTACACCGCCGCTTTGATGGCGAAGACTTCTGGGCCGAGATTACCGTTTCGCCTATCGATTATTCGGGCCGCAAGGCCTTGATGGTGGCGTGGCGTGACATTAGTCAACGGAAACAACTCGAATTGGCGCTGCAGCAACAGCAGCAGGCTTTGAAAAGCGCCAACGAAAATCTGCAACTGCTCAATTCAATGGTGGAGGATAGTGCCGACCCCTTTTATGTTGTGGATGCCGACGATGGTTTTCGCCTGATCTTTGCCAACAAGGCTGCCTGTAAACATTATGGATTTCCCAAACAGCAACTTCTGACGATGCGAGTCCCGGATTGGGATCCGGATGTTAGTTCGGAAAAACTCCAAGAAGTCCTCAACGAGATCAAAACCGCGGAGCATTTAACGATCCAGACCCGCCATCGCGTTGCCACCGGCGAACTGATACCGGTGGAGGTCTCTATCAATCTTCTTCAGGGAGACGGCCGGCAGTACTTATATGGTTATTTCTTCGACATTCGTAAACGTCTGGCCTTGCAGGAAGCCCTGAACCAGGCCAAAGAGTCCGCCGAACAAACCGCTCTAGCCAAATCCGAATTTCTCGCCAACATGAGCCACGAGATCAGGACGCCGTTGAACGGTGTGCTGGGCCTGGCCCAGATCGGCTACCGCGATAATGCCGGCCGTCCCAAAGTGCAGGAGACGTTTGGGCGCATCCTCGACTCGGGCAAACTGCTGCTGACCGTCATCAATGATATCCTCGATTTTTCCAAAATTGAGGCCGGTAAGCTCGATATCGAAACCGTGCCCTTCGACCCGGCGGAAGTCGTGGCAGAAGCTATCCAGTCCTTTGCTACCGTGGCTTCCAGCAAAGGCCTCAAGCTATCGGTAGAGAAGATTGATCTGCCCGTTCGCTGCCTGGGCGATCCGACACGCATTTCTCAAATTCTCCTCAACTTGCTGTCCAACGCCGTCAAATTCACCGAGCAAGGTGAAATCAGCCTCTCAGCTTGGCGGGATAGCGGTGACTGGGTATTTGCGATTCGCGATACCGGCATCGGCATTCAGCCGGAAACGATCGCCCGCTTGTTCCAGCCCTTCGAACAGGCAGACAGCAGCACGACCCGCAAATTCGGCGGAACCGGCCTCGGCCTGGTCATCAGTCGCCGTCTGGCAGAATTGATGGGCGGCTCGTTGACCGTGGAGAGTACGCCTGGAATCGGTAGCACCTTTACCTTGCGGCTAACGCTGCCAGAAACCGAACTCCCCATGACCGTTAGCCCTCTGGCAATAACGGGAACCCGGCGATTGACCGGTTTGCGGCTGCTGGTGGCTGAGGATACCGAAATCAACCGAGTCGTCATCGAAGGTATGCTCTTGGACGAAGGCGCGGAACTGCTGATAGTCGAGCATGGGCAGGCGGCTGTCGATGCAGTTGCGCAGGCGACCCGGCCGTTCGATGCCGTGCTTATGGACGTGCAGATGCCTGTCATGGATGGACTGGAAGCCACACGACGAATCAAGACTATCCGTCCCAACCTGCCGGTAATCGGTCAGACGGCCCACGCAATGAAGGTAGAACACGACAATTGCTTGGCTGCCGGGATGGTGGCTACCGTGACCAAACCCATCGCTATCGACCAACTGGTGGAAACCATCCTGGCACAGGTTAACGGCGCTTCCGCTTCGACATGCCCGAAGGCAGCAGAGTCAGTCCTCGAACGAGGCATTGAAGATCCGCCGAGTTTGATTGACTGGTCGGCTTTACATACAAACTTCAGCAAATACCCCAATTTGGTCGGGCGTATCGTTCAATTATTTCTCGACGCCCATACCAGTACCTCGGCGCAATTGCGCTACCTGGCGGCGGATGGAAATTATGTCGCCATCGAATCTCTGGCCCACGAACTCAAGAGCGAAGCCGGTAACCTACAGGCCAATGCCGTCATGCAGGTCGCAATTGAATTGACGACGATGGCTCGCAAACAGAAGGAGGAGGCTTTTGGTCTGGCTCGGCGGCTAGCCGAGATGATCGAGCAGATGCTGAAAGAATTGCGCGACTGGAAAACTCACAATGACCATTTTAATTAATCGGTTGTGCTTGGTTTATTAGATTCCGAATGGTCGCTTTACGGACTTACAGTTCGCGGAATCCGGATTCGGTTGACTAGCGGGTTAGGAGAAACGTAACAGGCGGCTA
This sequence comes from Methylomonas stagni, assembly GCF_050154735.1. Taxonomy (NCBI): domain Bacteria; kingdom Pseudomonadati; phylum Pseudomonadota; class Gammaproteobacteria; order Methylococcales; family Methylococcaceae; genus Methylomonas; species Methylomonas stagni. The sequence continues at coordinate 1,810,213 of NZ_CP189557.1, forward strand.
AGGGTCGTTTGCGTCAATTCGCCATTCCCAAACGCCGTCATTCACTGCCGGCGTAAAGGCATCGGAATCGATGGCCGAATTTGGATTGGAACCGGCGACCGCTTCGCGACCGGAATGCCTGGCGGTGTTGAAGCTCGCGTAGGGCGCATTAGTGGTAGCGTCATGCGCCGAATGATTAAAGACCAACATACGGCGCAATACGGCTACGCCTATTGACGCCCTACGATTGCACCTTACGGCCTTGCTTGACCCAATCGCAGTAACTACGTTCGGTATGCAAGGAATAATGTTTCAACCGCATCACGCGACACACAGTCCAATAAGCTTGGCAATTTGGTGCTTGACACAAAACACCTACCTGATAAAGTCAGCGGCGAATTTAATACGCAGGCAAGGTTGCCTGAATTGGCCGCCAATATCAAGTTATCGAGGCAAACATGCCCACTTTTACGGATACGCAGGCAAAAGTGCCTGAAAAGGCGGGGAATATCAGGTTATACGGGCAGATTTGCCTAATAATCAATAGTTAAATGCGGGGCCAATCTCGAAAGGCTTGGAAAGCAATTAATTTATCGTAAAGAAATAGCAAATAATGGCTGAAGAAATCATGAAAATATGTTATTACCTGGAGGAAAAACCTTGCAGGTTAACATGCGTTCAACCAGACAAGGTTTTTCCCTCCAGGTTAAGCCATGATTTTCAGCGTCATTCGTGTTTCTTTGCTTGAATCAAAATTATTGTTTGGAAATGTCATCAAGGCATTTAACCAGTCGTTAAACCTGACCAAAACTCCGCTTCGCTCCGTTTTGGCAGGTTAACTCTATTCGTTATGCCGTCCAGGCTAAGGAACTGGTGTTAAATTGGCTGAAAATGTTTTTTTATTCAATTTGTTTGTGCTTTCCAGAAATAGCGCCTTGAAGATGAAGGTTTGGGTGGAATGAATAACAATATTCGATGGCTGCATGTATCCGATTTCCATATCGGCAAGGACGGCTACGGCCAGAGCCAGCTGTTCAAGTATATTCTGAGCCATGTACAAGACATGCCGAAGCCGGATTTCGTGTTTATCACCGGTGACATCGCGCAATCCGGGAAAGAGAAAGAATACGAAAAATTCGGAGAGGACTTTCTAGAATCGCTTAAAAGTATCACCGGCAAAAAATGCCAAATTTTTATCGTGCCGGGCAATCACGACGTAGACCGGAAAAAAGAAGAATTCGTGACCCGCGACGCCATTCGGCAAAGATCGCCGAATTTTTTGACCCCGATGACAACGGACAAACTAAGCGTCAGGCGATTTTGTCGCGGTTTCAGGCGTACGCGGAGCACGATCAGTTATATCTGGATAACGACAATTGGTTGGCTTCGTCCGCCGCCTATTTTACCCATAACCTTACTGTCAAAGGCGTTCACATCGGTATTCTCGGCCTCAACACGGCCTGGTTCGCCGAAGACGAGTACGACAAAGGCCAACTTACACCTGGCAAGCCCATTGTGGAAACCGGCCTGGAAGCCATTGCCGAGGCCGATATCAAAATCGTGCTCGGCCATCATCCGCTCCACTGGTTCCATCCCGACGATACGCAAAGCATCCGTGCATTGTTCAGCAAACACCGGGTCATTTACCTGCACGGTCATTTACACCAAAACAGTTCCCGTTTCGAAGATGGAGCAGGGCATTTGTTTCTCAACGTGCAAAGCGGTGCGGCGTTCCAGGCGCGGGAAGACGATGTGTGGGTCAACGGCCTGCTGTGGGGCGAATGGAACCCGGCGGAACACTGCTTGGAATTAGAACCCTATCGTTGGAATAAAAAGCATCAGGAATGGATACATGATATGGAGGCGTTTCCCTATGCTTACCGCATTGGCGACACCACCCGCTTTGCCTTGCCTTTGGGCGGAATACAAGCTGCCGCGCCACTCCCTGCGATATTCCTCGGCCAAAAACCGAGAATCATTTCAAGCCACCTGAAGGCTGGGATTTAATTACCCGTGAATCGCTGGAAAAATTTGATACCAACCCCGACGATGCGGTGATTCTAAGTTATTTCGACGGGCGTGTGCCCAACTTCGGATTGGCCTTGTGTCCGAAAATCCCGCGCCGCGCCATTGTCCAGAAAATGACCGAGCGCCTGAACATGGCTACTCAGGCCAGACACCCCACCATCAATATGATTTTAGGCGCGGGTGGAGAAGGCAAAACCACGGCGTTTCTGCAAATCATTGAAGCCGTGTTGCATTCCGGTGAAGACTGGCAAGTGGTCTATCGCAGGAACGAAAACGCCAAGTTAAGCAAGAGAATGGTAGATGACTTACCCAAGGACGGACACCAGTGGCTGATTGCCTCGGACGACGCCGATTTGATTTCGGATGATGTGTATCACATTGCTTTCGGTTTGCAAAGCAATGGACGCGGTGACGTGCATTTCCTGCTTAGCGCCAGATTTTCAGAGTGGCGAAATACAAAAATTAATCAGCGGCAATGGGAAAACTTTTCTGGGTATTCTGAAGAGAAATTACGTGGTTTAGAAAAAGAAGATGCCGAATTGGTTGTTGATGCCTGGAGTGTCTATGAAGATAAAGGTTTAGGTCGTTTATCTGAGTTATCGAAACAAGATGCGATAGAACGGCTGGTACAGGAAAGTCGTTCTGATCAATCTCTAGAAGAAGGCGCTTTTCTTGGTGCGCTACTACGATTAAGGTTTGGAGCGGGGCTCAAGGACCATGTTAGGACGTTGTTAAATAATTTGGCGGATGAGAATAAGAGAAGAATCTCCCCAGAAAACCCTAATAATTTATTGCATGCGTTTTGTTACATTGCAGCGATGCATGCTGAAAATAAGCCGTTTTTATCTAAAATAGTTCTCGCCAAAATTCTGAATATAGAGCAGCGACAGTTGCGCTCAAAAGTATTATGGCCATTAGGGAAGAAGCTGCCGCTGATGTGGCTGGAGAAATGGTTTTTACCAGACATAGAGCTATTGCTGAAACCGCAATAGATATTCTAAGGAACACCGCGCATTATGATATTGATATCGATGATGCCTATGTTGACTTAGTAGCAACGGCAGAGCAGCTCTATCAAGCTGGTCATTTTATTACCAATTTAGCTGAATGGCGTTACTTATCCGACTATTTTTACGAAAAAGGAAACACTGTATTAGCAATACGCTTAGCTCAAGCTCTATTACAAGAAGCGAGAACAGACTCTTATTTCCGCGTCAAACTAGCCCAACTCTTCCGCAAAGCCGGGCAGCCGGAACAGGCATTGCGGGTATTTCGGGATGCACCTACAACCGAACTACGAGGTTTTTTTCACGAATGGGCAACAGCAGAAGGAAACCAAGGAAATCTCGCCATTGCTGTCTGGCTCGATGCAGTATCTTTAGCAGATGACACAGCACAAAAGCCCATTGATAATAAACAGGCTGCAATGAATTTAGGCGGTTTTGGGTTAGCTTGTTCTAAATTATTTGAAGGCTATAACAAAAGGGCTTTTATTGAAGGTTGTGGGGCTGCCGCGCAAGTAGGGTTGAGTTTGCGTGTTCTAAATGAAAAAGATAAAAAATATTTCTTAGCAAGCCAAGAACTCGCTCGCGCTCAAGGTATCTCTAATGTTCACGCTGAAACGGCTATCAAACGCCTCCGAAAAGCCGCCATCGCAGCCTATCAACAACGCGAAACTAACTTGGCGGAATGGATACTACCACCAGAGGAAATGAAATTTGACGGTCTGGCGGAACTGTTGGGGATTGAAAGGGATGCTCATACGATGCCAAAGAAACACCATTAGATAGGCGAGGTAATTTCAACTTAGTTGAAAAGCAAGCATAACAAGGCCGTAAACGCGGACGCATTTTTCGCTCGCTGCGCTCACTACAAATGCCCCGGTTACGGCTGGCGTTAGGCGGCAATAAAATACACTAATGAGGAGAAAAGTAAGTGGCAAGAAATTTTAAATTTCCAACCCCCGAGTCTTGTAAATTAAAAGATAACGCAGTCTTATGCACATCTGATCGCATTTTGTCTTTGTATAATCAAGCAACTGGAAAAGATCAAAAAAGAATCACCGACCCGGTCAAGCAGTGGTTTTCTCAGGAAGCTCAACAAAATGGCTGGGCTGGTGGGCACTTCCTGCCAGAAGTACAGTCCGGCCATGGCGCGGGGTGTGTTTTATTTATTCCCCCAAAAGAAATTAATGTTGAAGTCAAAGTTACAGAAAAGACATTGATTTTGTTGGCGGACGATGAAAATTCCTAAAACAACATCATTTGCTTGGCCTAATCGGGTAAGGGCGAGTATCTCTCCCGCCCTCCCCACACCACCTAGCATGCGGGTCCGCACTAGGCGGTTGAAACAGGGTAATGAAAACGTACCCACTGGTCTTTGATCGACACCAAGCCCTGCGCTTTTAACCACTCGTTGTTCATCGCCATTTGCGTGATCGGTGTCCGCGACATGGCGTAAGGCCCTTTCGAGCTGACGCCGGTTTTAATCGCTTCCTTTAAGCTGACGCCCAGACTGACCAGATGGCTAATCTTGGTGCGCGGCCACCGCCACTGTTTGATCGCCAAGGATGGCGTGAATGCAGATATTGCAGGAGCATATATCTGTCCAGTAGCAACAGCGCATGCGCCGCCGTAGCCATTCATCCAGCTCTGGGACTGGCCGGTAATATTCCGATAACGCAAAGTAGTTCATCCAACCCACGATATAGCGGCGCAGTTCGCGGTAGCGGTAAGCCAGGCTGACGCTCCACGAACGCCCTGTGAGTTGTTTGATACGACGTTTAAAGCGGTGTAGCGCCTTGTCGCTCCAGACGATTTTGTTGCCTCGGAAGCAAAACCCGAGAAACTCCAATTCGTTGCTGGTACAGATACGACTTTTGTTGAGATTGACGTGTAGTTTCAACCGCTGCTCCAGAAACCGGGTGATGTTGGCCTGCACTCGTTGTGCCGCCCGTAGGCTGCGCACACAGATGACGAAGTCGTCGGCGTATCGGGCAAACCGATGGCCGCACTGGTGCAGGTAAACGTCCAACTCGTGCAACACGATATTAGCCAGCAACGGCGATAGCGGACCGCCTTGGGGAACGCCCTTAGTGGTCGCTTGCCATTGGCCGTTTTCGATAACGCCGGCGCGCAAATAACGACCGATCAGTTGCAGCACCCGCTTGTCGCTAATGCGTTTACTGAGAAGTCGCATCAACACGTCGTGATTGACGTTGTCGAAGAAGGCGGCCAAATCGATGTCCACCACCATCCGGTATTTCGCCCGGATATAGTCGCGCACTTGCCGGATGGCTTGGTGGGCGTTACGTCCGGGACGGAAGCCGTAGCTGTTGTGGCTGAACTCGCGTTCGAAGTGCGGCGCGAGTTGTTGCGCTATGGCTTGCTGGATGACACGGTCGGTGATTGTGGGAATGCCCAGCGGCCGTTTATCGCCGTTGGGTTTGGGTATCCACACCCGCCGGACCGGGTCCGGTTGGTAGTCACCGCTCATCAATTGGGTCTTGATGGTCGGCCAGTGTTGTTGCGCCCAGGCGGGAAAATCCGCCACGGCAATCGCATCAACCCCAGCCGCGCCCTTGTTCGCCTTTACGCGCTTCCAGGCACGTTGCAGGTTGTCGCGGGCGACGATGGTTTCCAGTAGTGGTTGTTCCAAGGCGTGCACGGTTGTCATACGCCGGTAGTCACTTCCCGCAGGTCGCGGGTTCCGTCAATATCGAGTTTGGCAAGGCGCTGCCCTGTCCTATTTCTTTGGTCCTTCGCGCTGAGGGCATTCCCGCCGCCAAAGTTACTATGACCGCTGCTGACTTCTGAAACGTCACGCCTCACATTGCTATGATGCGCGCTGCTCTTTACGAGCCGCTGGCGTTTCAGATCTCCCCAGATAAGAACATGAACTGTCACGACACAACCGCCGGATTTACTGTACAGCGCGAATTCATGGCCTTCGTTGTCCTGTGCCAACTCGGCCCTGCTGCTCAGCCTTATATCCAGTTTCTGTTCGTCGGCTCGTCGTTTTGCACTTAGGCTTCCTTCAGACAATCCCTCACGGGCTTGCCTTTGCCTTCGGCTAGTCGTTATGATCGCTAACATGATTAACGTTGAATTCTCCGACAGGGGACTTGCACCCCATAAGTTCATGCCCATGCTGGGCGTACACAATGCGGTCAACAGGGACGCCCAAACAGCCGGCTTCGCCGCCTGTTTGGCCGCCCGTTACCTTAAACGTTGGCCCTCACTATTGGAGCCTCTTTTATGAAATGGTGTCTAGCCTTACTCGTCGCGCTTCTTCCGCTTGCCGCTCAAAGCGGATGGATTGATCCGAGCGGAAAGCCCATTCCTGATTCTGACAACATGCGCAGTGCTGAAGACTTCGGCATTCAAATCGTTCTTACTGCGAACGAAGGTCAGTTTCGCCAAACATGGAACTCATCCACGCCCCCGCCGAAACTGACTACTACCAACACGGTACGCCTAGGCGAAACGGTCTCCGCACTCCTCATCTTTCATGGCTGTGCGCCGAATGTCGGTGGCGTTTGCGACGTGGTATCTGATTTCATCCTCGAAGGGCCAGATGGAAGCAAAATGACGGCGGGTGGTGGCCCAGTTTGGTCTGGAAAGCCCATGCAGCAACGCCTCTTACAGCTCGGCCAAGCCAGTATGACTGTAGGCTTCGACAAGACTGATCCTGTTGGCGACTACAAGGTCACAGCGACCGTCAAAGACAAAGTTTCTGGCCGAGTCCTTTCTGTTACAGCGCGACTGAAAGTCACGAAGTGAGTTGTTGCGCCGTGAGGGCCAATCGGGTAGCTTCACGTTAGGCCGCGTATGAAGGCTGCAATCGCGCTTGCGTTCCCGGTTTTCGCCACGATTGCCGCGATCGGTCAATCGATCATCCGCGAAAAGCGAAACAGAAGCCCATCCGCGTACCGAGCCACAACCAGCCTCCTATTGACCATCTTGCTGTTCAACGTCGCAGGGTCCTTCTTCTTTGGCGTATATATTGCTATCGACAATCCGAAGACCGCAAAAGACGCTCTTTGGTTCATGCCACTACTTTTCGCACCCGTCGAGTACTGGCTCCGTTTTGGCCCTGCACTCGTCGCGGCCGCCGCGGTGTTTGCACTGATATCCGTGCAACTGCATCGATCGAAGAGTTGCTCTTTCTCGTTACGAAAAGACTCGCAAAGTAGTTCAATCCTATCGGTCAGCAAAATCCGGTTTCGTTCCGCCAAATTGACTGTGAAAAAATAACAACCGCCTTTGAGGCGATGTCGGCGATATTCTGTCATATCGCATTTACCGGCGCTTCGATTGATGGGTTTCGCTTCGCTCTACCCATCCTACTGTCGGCCATTGGCTTACCTCCGGTCATTGGCCGACTTTGGGTCGGAACCGGCGACCGTTCCGCGACCGGAATGCCTGGCAGTTTTGAAGTCGGAATCGCTCGCGGGTTCGATCGGAATATGCAAGAGTCCTATCGAAGCCTGAACGGCAACATACTTGCCGCTGTAAATGAAAATCCCCGTCCGTCCCGCTTTTTGCCTTGCGTTTATTGCTCGGAGCGTTGCTCGCAACTCTTTTAGTATTAAGGGAATCACTATTTGCCTTGCCCGCAAGGCTTTTAGTGTTACGCACAAGGCTCGGAGCCTTGCGTATATTGCTCGGAGAATTGCGCGCAACTCTTTTAGCGTTGCGGGAATCACTTTTTGCCTTGCGCACAAGGCTCGGAGCCTTGCGTGTATTGCTCGGAGCGTTGCGCGCAACTCTTTTAGCATTACGGGAATCACTATTTGCCTTGCCCGCAAGGCTTGGAGCCTTGCGTGTATTGCTCGAAGCGTTGCGAGAATCACTTTTAGTGTTGCGGGATAGACTTTTTGCGTTGCGATCAAGACTGGGAACCGCGTTAATTGCCGGATTCGCGTTGAAAGCGCTGCTCCGGCGGCCAACCCGATACCCAATCAGCGGTCGCGGCGTGGTTAAAACGGTTTGCGGCGAGTCGGGCCGGCCGGCTCGCCGCGTAATGCAGGATTTTCGGCGATCGGCAGTCCTTAAGTAGCCGCTTTCGGTTTAGCGCCGCGATTAAAACGGACCGACATTGCTTGCCGCAACGTTTCCAACGCGGCGCCCTTGCCGGCAATCTTTAACGAGGCATAGGCATCCAAACTAAAATTGTAAATATCGCTGCCCAGGGCCATGTCGGTATCCTCGCCGCGACTCAACAAATCCCGCAAGCGATGCAGGCGCGGGCGTAATTGATCCAGCGCGGTAAAATCGGCCACGGCTTCGTTGACATCCAGGCTGGGCGGCAGCGCTTGCGGATTTTGACCGGAGACGATTAGCGTCTGCCGGCAAAACGCTTCGGTCTTATCGCCCATCTTCGCCAGACTATGCCGTTCGTTGGGCGATAGATTGAGAAAGCTGGAAAAATGACTTTCCAAAACACTCAGCGCCGCATCGATTTCAGCGAGCGCGCTATCGGTAAAACTGATTGAAATCAAATTTTGACTCATCGTCATCTCCTTAAACTGATTACCAAACGCGCGGAATAAGCTGTCGTTCCGCGTATTAAAGCCTAGCCAACATTTAAAAAAATGACTGATTTTTTATGTTAGTTTAATTACTGACGGATTTGTCGAAAACCGGCCAATTTAGCCAGTCTGGGCTTGGCAATTAGGCAGGACTACGCCTAACGGAAGCAGCGAGCTTATATTTCGGAAATGCCCAAGTGTTAGACAACGGCATCAAATTTGGCGCAAAATCCGACAACGTAGAATTGAGCCTTTTAAAGACGGTACGGGAATCCCAAATGAAAAACCGCCATCAGTGAAAAATCTCCGCACTGATCGCTAACGGTAAAAACACGGAATCCATCGCAAAGCTGAACGGCAGATCGACCAGCGGATAGCGTGGAGCTTCGGTCTTGAGTTTTCGGATAGTCGGATTGTCGTTTTCCAACGCCGCCCAATCCAGCCGAGTGCCGCAGTAGATGAATACGCGCTCGTACAACGGAACTTCGGCATTTAAGCTTTTGAAAGTGGCGCAGCCGGATAGTCCCATACTGCAAAAAACACAGATGACGATATTCTCGAATGTTTTCAACTTATTCCTGTTATATGATTGCCTTCAACCTACCATCTAGCTTATCACGTCAAATAAGCTAAAACTGTTGCTCACAAGGAATGCCGTCATTGTCACCATCCATCTTCGTATCAGGGCAATTCCGGAGATAAAAAACAGCTTCCTCATACGACCCCATTTCCGAGCAATACACCTTACCTTGACACTGAAAATGTTGAATGGGTTTTTCGGGTTCAGCAATTGGCAATACCGGCTGACCACTAGAGCCATTTTGATTCGCAAACTTGCTGAAGATTGAAACAGCGGCAACTATAAGCAGCACAGGAATAAATCTATATCCTGATTTCTTATACGGTGGTCTATAGGTGTTGCGGCTTCCGTGAGGTCTTTGTTCCGGTAAAGTGGATTTCGGTGTTTTACGCTTTCTGTCAATTGGAGCGACTGTTAAAACCGGAGACACACCTTCTATTTTTGCGTTGATCGCGCGTAGCTTGCCATTATCATCAAGATTTGTTTCGTAATAAATAACGTCTCCAACAACTGGAGAACGGCTCATACTTTTCAAAGCCGATATGTGGATAAAAATATCGGCGCCGCCTGACTCCGGTTTTATGAAACCGAAGCCTCTTTCTTCTACCCAACCAACCAGTTTGCCCTTTTCCGTTTCCATCGCTTAGTTATTTGTCATTTTAGGATTCAGCAGCCAACTCACTTGCAATTATCTCAGCCTGCTTTAACACGGTTTCTGTAGCCAACAATTGCATATCCGGCGGATAGCCGCACTCGGCTCTCCCCTGAGCGATCAGCCGGTCCGGAACACCAAGGTCCGATTGTTGGCCGGCATTTCTACATCGTCCGTCACGGTCAAGTCGGCCGACGCCGCCAAGTCGGCGATCCATTCGTAATCCTTGATGCCGCTACGCGGATCGCGCTGCTTTAGCCATTCGTCGAAGCGGGCATTGCTGTCGCTAGTGTAGCGGCCTTGGTAATTGAAAGGGCCGTAAAAGCACGCGGTCGCGACCGGGCTTAGATAAGTCCGCAGCTTTTCGAACAAGATTTCGACTTCGGCATGCCCCATGATGTGCAAGGTGTTGGCGGAGAACAAGGCATCAATGCCGTTACAAGGCCAGATCGCGTCGGTCACGTCCAAGGCCAGGGCCGGGCGCAGATTGTCCAGTCCGGCTTCGTCGCGCCACAGCGCGATACCGGGCAAATGCTCGGCGCGGTCGGTGGGCTGCCATTCCAGATGCGGCAAATGCCTGGCAAAATGGCAAGCATGCTGACCGGTGCCGCTGCCGATCTCCCACACCGTCGCCGGCTCGGTAAACGCGGTCTTTAACACTTGCAATATCGGGTCTTTGTTGTTTTCGCAGGCTTGCGAGAAGGGCTTGGCTGTCATTACGGTTCTGGTCGGGATTAGTATGCCGGGTATTATGCTATTGATTCGGCGCGACGATCACAATGCCTGGAGCAATTGCCTTGCCGAGACGACAGCAACCCCAACCCGACAACCGCAAAACCATCCCGCAAGCCATCGACAACAAAACATCCAAGTCAGCGATGATTTAAAGATCATCCCTGTTGGGGTTCGTTGCCTCACTCTCAACCTATGTCTCTGGCCGATTTTCACCTGCCTAAGCGCCGCCCAATACCTCCCGTGCATCCGTTGCGTTTGACAACGGGGCGTATCCGCCGGTAGCTTAATGACAGAAGAGTCAGCCCACGGCCGATCGCCGACTGCGGTTAAATGCCAATTGCTTACCAGTACACTGAAACCAAAATACGCACCTTGAATGCGACCATAACCGACCATTTCATCGCCCAGTTGTGGACAGAGGCCTTGGCAAACGACTTGCGGACGTTTTTGACCGGCCGGGTCAAATGCCCGGAAGCCGCCGAGGACTTGGCTCACGAAACCTATTTGCGTTTCTACAAAAGCGCCCATACCAACCTGCCGGACAACGCCCGAGCCCTGGCGTTTCGCATCGCGGTCAATCTGGCGATCGATTATCAGCGTCATTGCAAGGTCAAAAGCCAAATTTTGGCCGACGTCGACGACGAACTATTGGCCGACACCGTGGCTGACCACGCCCAGACCGATCCGTTGCGGATTCTGCTGTCGCGCGAACGCTTCGGCACGATGGAAGCTGCATTGAGCGAATTATCCGCCGACTGCCGCACCGCATTTATCCTGAACAAAATCGAAAACCTGTCCTACGCGGAAATCGCCGGTCGCCTGAATATCTCGCAGCGCTCGGTCGGCAGGCTGCTGGAACAGGCGATTTTGCATTGCATGCTGCGGCTGGACGATTGATATGGATACAGGTCACACCCTACTGCCAGGTATCGAGTCCCTGCTGCCCTTTTCGGCGGTCGAATGCCGCCGATGACCCGCAACGATCCGAGCGCCTTAGACTTGAAACGCCAAGCCGTGCGCTGGCTGGTGCGCCTGCGTTCGGACGATTTGAGCGAAGCGGAAACGCTGGCATTCGCCGAGTGGCTGTCGCAGGATTACCGCCATTCCGAAGCCTTCGCCGCGGCGGAAAACACCCTGAACGAGATGGCCGTTGTCGCAACCCATTCCGATAAATTGGCCGTTACGCCCCCGCCGCAGACTGCGTCACCGACAAATCCGCCCGAGCGGCTGTCGCGGCAAGCTGCGCGGGGCCGATATTGGTTTGGCGCCGGCCTAGCGATGGCGGCGGTTTGGCTGTTGGCCGTGCTCACGATTATGCCCAGACAAAGCCATCTGCTTGCCGACTATTTTAGCGACTACCATACCGGCACCGGCGAACAGCGCCAACTCGAACTGGCGGACGGTAGCCGCCTGCTGCTCAATACCAATACCGCGATTTCGGTCGACTTCAACGCCGACGTACGGCAAATCGTGTTGCACCACGGCCAGGCTCGTTTTCAGGTGGCGGCCGATGCGGCGCATCCGTTTCAGGTACAAGCCGGCGAACTTAACGTGCGGGCCTTGGGCACTGTTTTCGACGTCTACCGAAGCGGCGGCCAGACTCAGGTCATCGTGGAAGAACATGCCGTACTCGCCCTGCCTGCCGGCCGGCAGGCTGCCGACGGCATCAGGATCGAGCAGGGCCAGCAACTGAGCTATCGGCCCGGTCAAACAGGCGCATTGGCAACGATCGATTTAGAATTGGCGCAAGCCTGGCAGCAACGGCAATTGATCGTCAGCGACCGGCCGCTGGCGGATCTGGTTAACGAACTGGAACGCTACCGCCTGGGGCGGATTTATATCGCCGATGAAACGCTGAAACAGCAACATGTCACCGGCGTATTCCCGCTGGACAATCCGGATGTGGTGCTGGAAACCTTGCACAAAGTCCTCGGCATCCGTGCTACCCATCTGGGCCCGTGGGTGGTATTGCAGCGCTAGGCATCTCGTGCCATTAGTTCCCTGCACTCAATCTCGGCAGAAAATCGCCGCGGCATGACCAGCGTACAGGAGTAGTGATCAGCGGCCAAATGCATGCGGGCAACACTTTTTTTGGCTAGGTTTGCTCGGCCAATCGTTGTTTATAAGGAGATTAATATCATTCACCCGGAGGAAAGATGAACAACAGCGGTTATCCAGACCAATGCTTAGCTAAAGGACGCCCATCGCCATATTCCCTACACCCGTTTACCGCCGCCGGCCGGGTGTCGTTATTGATCGGCAGCATGCTGATCAGCCAACCCTTGCTAGCCGAGGAAACCAGGCATTATCAAATCCCCGCGCAATCGCTCAACAATGCGCTGACCAAATTCGCGTCGGAAGCCAAACTGATCCTGCTGTTCAATTCCGAACAAATCCGAGGCATCAACACGCGCGGCCTGGATGGCGATCTGACGCCGGAACAAGCCTTACGGCAATTGTTGCAAGAGACGGGTTACCGCTTTCGCTTCGTCGATGCCCACACCGTCACCCTGGAAAAAGCCGAACACACCAACCCGCCCGCACCCGCCGACTCCAGCACGCTGCCGGCGGTGAAGGTGGTCGGCAAGGCCGAATACGATGCCACCGATCCTTATAACCCGAATTACGTGCTGCCCAATGCCACCGCCGGCACCAAGACCGACACGCCGATCATGGAAACGCCGCTGAACGTGCAGGTGATTTCCAAGCAGGTGTTGAAGGATCAGCAGGTGATTACGTTGGATCAGGCTTTGAAAAATGTCAGCGGCATCACGAGCAATTCTAACGGCAGTGGCAGCGTCACCTTCGGCGGCACGAACCAATCGTTTTTTATCCGCGGTTTTGAATCGGAGACTTTTTTCCGCAATGGCTTTCGCTTGCAGCAAGGCGGGGCGAACCGGCAAATGGCGAATGTGGAATCCGTTGAAGTGCTGAAAGGCGCGGCGGCGATTTTATACGGACAAGTAGAACCGGGCGGCATGGTCAACGTGGTCACCAAGCAACCGTTGGCGACACCGTATTACGCGCTGGGCCAACAGTTTGGTTCCTACGATCTCTATCGCACCACGATCGACGCCACCGGCCCGGTCGGCAATCAGGACCGTTTGCTATACCGGATGAATATGTCTTACCAAAACAACAACACATTTCGGGAATTTAACGGTAAAGAAGATGTGTTTCTGGCCCCCGTGTTGAAATGGAACATCAGCTCCCAAACGCAGGCGACTCTTGAACTGGAATACGACCACCAACATCTGGGCTTGGATACCGGATTCGTCCCGCTGTATAACGATAAAATCTTCAGTGTGCCGCGCAACCGTAATTACGGCGGCTATTCGCCGTCAACCACCGAAACCGTTTATGGCGGCTTTAATTGGTCACACCAATTTAATGATGATTGGTCTATCAAACATCATTTTTCCGTCAATCAGCAGAATATCGCGCAACCGCATTTTGTCTTCCCTATTGCCACCGATGGCGTTGACGTATCTAGACAATTGAATAGCTACGATACCCAAAACAACACGTACGCCACCAGCTTGGACTTGACAGGCCATTTTGATACTGCCGGGCTACATCATACGTTACTGATAGGCGGCGATTATTATCGGGTTGATTCGGTGTTTAAAAATTCAGTCAGCGATCCGCTGTCTAATATAAATCTGCTCAATCCAGTGCATCCCGGTACGCCTTTTACCCAACCGCTATACCCTTTGGTCATCAATTCCAGCCGCACCGACCAATACGGCGTTTATATCCAAGATCAAATCAAATTGCCGCATAACGTCCATGTCATGGGTGGTATCCGCTACCAAAATTTCCATCAGGATCATGTCGCTAATTTCCCCAGTTTTGACTTTGTCTTGCCTTCAGTCCAGTCCAATGATGCCGTCACGCCTCGCGTCGGTATTTTATGGCAAGCCAAAAACTGGCTGAGTTTGTATGCCAACTATGTCGAAAGCTTTGGCGTGAACACCGCTTTTACTTTTACGCCTGACAATAAACCGGTACCCCCGACCGAAGGCGAACAATACGAAGGCGGCATCAAAACCGAATTTTTCGAGGGTCGCTTGCGGGCGACGTTGGCCTATTATGATTTGACTAAAACTAACGTCCCAACCTCCGACCCCAACCACCCCGGCTTTTCCATCTTGACTGGAGCGGTGCGTAGCCGTGGGCCGGAACTGGACATTAGCGGAGAAATTTTGCCAGGTTGGAGGGTCATTGGCACTTACGCAAATACCGATGCCCGCATCATCAAAACCGAGGAAACCGGTTATCAGGCGGTCGGCACGCGTTTTTGGAACGTCCCCCGGAATACTGGCAGCGTGTGGAGCACTTACGAACTACAAGCAGGGACAATGCGCGGCTTTAAATTGGGTGGTGGAGTGACCGTGCGCGACGGAGTGACGGCTTGTTGCAGCTTCCCCGCCTTCCAATTGCCCGGCTATGCCACGGTCGGTTTACTAGCGGCTTATAGTATCGATGTCGGCAAAAGCAAAATCACCGCCCAGTTGAATGTCGACAACCTATTAGACAATCACTACACCTCGAATTTATTTACCAATTACAACGCGCCAGTCGGTTTTAACGCCGGTAATGCCGATTTTGGCACACCACGTACATTTATGGGGTCGGTCAATATCCAATATTAACCGTTCAAGTAGCCGGTTAGGACCTTAGGCTGGGATAAGGTAACGAACCCCAACATTTTTAACCGGTTCGGCCTTTGCTGCTTGCCGATGGTTTTATTTGGTCGCGAGATCTCGCTTTTCTGTTTGGCTAGTGGCTTAAAGGTTGTCGTGTTGGGGTTCCTATCGTCACCTCAACCTACGCCCCCTTGGCCAGCTTCTTGTCCGCTACGCGGCGTTTTTGCAGCCAGCGTAAAATGCCAGTGATATATAAAATCAGCGGCGCAAAGCCGACGAAACACCATAAGATACGGCCTGTAAGTCCTAAAATCTGCCCGTCATGTAAAGGCCACAAGATATTCATAAACGTCTCGCCGGCGGTAAACTGGTTCGGGTCTTGCACCGCCAACACCGCGCCGCTGTACTGATCAATCCAGACTTTACTACGAGGCCGTTTGCGGTTGGCTTCTCCCGCTTGCCTTTTGGCCACCATATACGAGCCTTCTTTGCCATCCGGCGTATTCACTCCGCGCAATTCCGCGCCGGGAAAAACTTGGTCGGCAATCGCTACAGCTTGAGTGATGGAAATAGAACGAGCCGAATCAATCACGCTGGATTTCAGCGGTGGATTTTTTAAATGATCTTTTTTGATTGGCGAAAACACCGAAACCACCGGGGTGATGTAATCTTTATAACTAAAAGCTAAGCCGGTAAAAGCCAGTATTAATAGTAATGCTGCGCTATAAAATCCAACCGTTTTGTGCAAATCAAAGTAGTAGCGTTCTCGACTGGCATTGTGTTTTATGGACAAGGCTTGTTTAAACTTACCGCCACGCGGCCACCATAAATACAAGCCTGATAGGCAGGAAATACATAGAAAAACTCCGAAAAAGCAGACCACTTTAAAAGCAACTTCGCCGATTTCCTTTCCGATTTTGCCCAGTATAAAATCGGCATGCAGTTCGTAAATCAGACTAAGTACTGTTTGCCCCCAAAAGTGTTCTTCAGTAATCTTTCCGCTATAAGGGTCAACCAGTATTTGCAGTGGTGCAAACAGCTCATTTTTAGTTTCTTCGGGTTCGCGGTAATTTACCCAAAGATAATCGCTTAAATAACCCGGCAAGACGATAGACCACGCACCTGTTCTTTGCGGGTGAGCAGCCTTAACGGTTTGCATGACATCATCCAAACTGCGTGGTATTTGATTGCTTGGGTTTACCGCCGACAACCCCAGTTCGTTCAGTTCGGAATAAAAAATATTACAAGAGCCTGTCAATCCCAGAATGACAAAAACAAAACCCACGGTTAATGCCAACGTCAAATGCACATTTAACCAAAATCTGCGTCGTGTCTTCAGCCATATAAATCTTTTGTTAGGCATTAAATGTGGGCTAATTTGGTTATTTGATTGTCTTAACATCAGGAAATCTAATTCGATTGATGATATAGGCTAAGTATCAATCATTCATTATTAGTATTTAGCCTAACTGGTCATTTTGGGTAGTTTAGGTCGTTCAAAAAAGTTGAGCTGCGACCGACTTAAGGCTCTTAAAAATCCAGTCTAAGTGTTCCGATGTAACTACGAGGCGTTCCATAAATCGAAGCACCGCGAAATCCTCCTGATTCACTAAAATAATATTTATCCAGCAAGTTTTCGACATTGAATTGAGCGCTTAACTTAGTTTTGCCTATTTTCAATTCGTAGCCAGCCATTAAATTGAAAATCGCATAGCCGGGCAATTGAAAATCATTTTCCGGATCGCCTTGCCTTTGGCTTCTGGCAACCACGCCGGCCCCCACTTTAAATCCTCGTAATAAATCATCGTCAAAAGCATAAGTATTCCATAAACTGCCGCTATTTCTAGGGGCGTTCGACAACTGGTGACCTTGCAAACCGGAAGCATCTTTAGTTATTTCCGTATTCATATGCGCATAAGAGGCAATAATCTTCCAATTCTGCAACACTTCACCGGTAATATCGAGTTCAACGCCTTGGCTCCTTGCCTCTCCAACCGGAATCATATAACCCGTATCCAAATATGGCACCGGAGTATTTTGCTTAGTCAACTCGTAATAAGCCAAAGAAGCGGTTAATCGACCATCAGCCAATTCGGTTTTAGCACCAACTTCCCATTGTTGAGCTTGCTCGGCTTTTAAACTAGAGCCTACTGTCGTTAACGGGGTATTTCCTAAGTTTTCGACATAGTTACCGTAGAGAGAAAACTCTTTAATAGGATGCCAAACTAACCCAACCCTAGGCTTTACGACACCGGTCGTATTTTTCATTTCGGTAATACCTTGCGGACGTTCAACGGGATTTCGAATATTAACCACCTGCTGTACTCGCGCTTCATCGTAGCGTAAACCGGTTAACAACTGTAAATCGAACGGCAACTGAAACTGATCCTGCAAATATAAGCCGAACCAATCATTGACTACATTATTTAATTTGGCTTTATTGGGATCGAAAATAGGCTGGACCGAATTATGGATTGGATTATAAACATTCAATAAACGTCCACCCAATTGGCCGGGATATATCGAATTATAGGCTTGCTGCATGTCGGTATGATAATAATCCGCACCAGCCAATAAGGTATGCTGGTAACCGAAAGTCTTAAAATTACCCGTTAAATCAATACCAGTAGAAAAAGTATCTTGCTCGGTCTGGACTTCCGACTCTCGGCGTAACAAATCGGCCATATTATCTTTAAATAATAAACCAAGTGTAAATTCGCCGGATGTCCGACTGTGGTCGTAACTAAAGCGTTGATTAATCTTCCAATCCTTATTGAAATTATGCGACCAATTAAAATCGACCATATCTTCATTGAAAGCTAGGCCGTTATATGGTTCGCCTTTGAAAAAACTTCTATTTAGCGGCAACGGCCGATTGCCGACAATACCGCCTGAGGCCAAAGTAATAGCCGGAACACCGGTAAAAGTTGTCACATCCCCTTGCAGGTGTTGGTATTCCAAATCAAATACCGTATCGTCGCTGGGCTTCCAACGTAATCGTGGCGCAACGGACACTCGATCCGTACCGTTAAAATCGATAAACGAACTTGTGCTTTCATAGCCTAAATTAATCCGATAAAGCAGCGACTTATCATCAGTTAAAGGGCCTGTGGCATCGGCTACGGTACGATAATGGTCAAACGAGCCGATTTGCTGTTGCAACGAATAATGGGCAGTTTCTAAAGGCTGCTTAGTAACTAAATTTATCATGCCGCCCGGCTCTATCCTGCCGTACATTAACGATGCCGGCCCTTTCAAGACTTCGATGCGATCGATGTTGCTGAGGTCGCGCGGCCCGATAGCCGCATAATCTTTACTTGGGAAACGAAAGCCGTCTTTGAACAAAGTCGCTTGCGGAAACCCCCGCACGACAAAGCCGTCGAATTGGCCGCCGTTAGGCGTCTGCGTCATGATATTACTGACATTTCTTAACGCATCTTCGACGCGGATACTTTGTTGATCGTTGATGACTTCTTGAGTCACCGCTTGTAGAGAAAACGGTGTTTCGATCAATGGTGTATCGGTCTTAGTCGCAGTACGGCTATTGGTGATTTTATAGGTTTCGCTGGTGTCTATTTCCGGTTCGTGACTCACGGCAGCGGTAACCTTCACCGCTGGCAAAGTCGATGCGGCATCGCTTCCAGGCTCTGCAACCTTGATTGCTACGGAATTATCATCCGTGATGGTATAGGTCAAACCGCTTCCCGCCAGGAGTTTTCTAAAGCCTTCTTCGACGGTGTACTCGCCGTCCAGTCCCTTGCTGGTTTTGCCGTCGGTCAATTTGGATTCCCCGGTAAACAGAATGCCGGCATCGCGCGCAAACCGGCTAAGTGCTTGTCCCAAGGAGCCACCGCCGATGTGGTAGCTTTTCCTGTTGGTTATTTCTTCTCCCTGCGCTGCGACTGAAGCGGTCAGCGCTGAAGCCAATAAAATTCCCTGTATAGCGTGGCTCAATCGGGATGAACGAAAGCCCGGATCGCAGCGATGGTGTGTGTTTGACATCGGTTTTTCTCCATTTGTGGTGTTTTCATTAGCTAATACAAACGAGCGTGGAAAAACCGGAACTGCGAATTGGAAAAAATTTAATAAATTTTTTAACGGATTGTTTTTAGATGGAAAAATAATCCGCTTTTTAAGCAACAATGCGCTTGGCGAGCCAGTGTCGAGCACCGTCTACAACTTTCCCATCCACTTGAACGGCGATGCCAGATGCTTCCGAGCTTGCGTGATACATTGATTACACGCATTCGGAAGATTTCAAGCTAGTTGTCGCCTCAATGTAAAACGTCATGCGGGGATATTGCCCTGATTGGCGGCCTCCTGGTTTGTGGTATGGGGCATGTTTTGCGTATCGGCCCGGTCGGGATTGAGATACACGGTATGGACTCTATTCCAGTTGCGGGTCTGCCGGCTCCAGCGCCGAGGCTGTCGAGCCTTGGCTTGTTCGTACAGCGCCTTGCGTTGAGCCAGCAGCGCCTGGTCCAGGCCGGCATGGCGTTGCGCCGGCGTGACAAAGCCGATGGCGCTGTGGCGGTGTTCGTGGTTGTACCACTGCACGAGATCGGCCACCCAGTGCCGGGCTGCCGTCAAGTCGGCAAAGGGTTGCAACGGATAGGACGGCCGGTATTTTAAGGTTTTGAACAGCGATTCCGAATAGGGGTTGTCGTTGCTGACCGCCGGGCGGCTAAACGACGGCACGACGCCCAGCCGCTGCAGGGTGGCTAGCATGGTGGCACCCTTCATCGGGCTGCCGTTGTCCGAATGGAGGACGACTTGCTGTGGTCGCAGGCCCTCGCGTCGATAGATGTCGCGCAACAGCTCGCTGGCCCAGTGGCTGCTTTCTGCTTCGAACACCTGCCAGCCGACGATCTGGCGACTAAACAGGTCGAGAAACAGGTAGAGATAGTAGAACCGGCCTTTGATGGCTGTGGGCAGGTAGGTAATATCCCAGCTGTAGAGCTGATTGGGTGCGGTGGCGCTCAGGGCTTTGGGCTTGGTGCGCGGCTGACTGGGCCGTTCGCTGCGGCGGTGTTTCAGTTGCTGGGCGGCTCAGGATGCGGTAGAAGGTCGATTCGGAGGCCAGATAAATGCCCCGGTCGGCCAGGCGCGGCACGATTTGGCTGGGCGGCAAATCGGCAAACTCAGCGGAATTGGCCACCGCCAGGACTTCGGCGCGCTCGGATTCGGTTAGCGCATGCCCGGGCGTGTATTGACGTTGCGGTCGCCGGTCTTCAGCCAGGGTTTCACGGGCTTGCCAGCGCTGCAAGGTGCGCGGACTCAGGCCCAGCATGGCGCAGGCTTGGTTCTGGCGGGCACCGGCGGTTGTCGCCTCGGTGATGGCACCAATCAGATTTTGGCGTTGCTGAAGGGATGTCATTCGACCTCGCCCCCCAACAACGCCCGGACCTTTTTTGCAAGATCAGCAAAGCAGCGGCTTCAGCCAAGGCTTTATCCTTACGGTTGAGTTCGCGTTCCAAACGCTGGTTCTCGGCTTTCAGGGCGCGCAGTGTCTGGCGGTCATCGCTACTCGAACGCGGCTGAGCGGCAGAACAAAAATCGCTTTGCCACTGGGCGAGTTGATGGGCAAATAGGCCGCGCTCCCGGCACCAGGCATTCAGCGCCTCGCCGCTCAAGCCATGGCTTTCTTGCAGTGCCAACAAGCGCTCTTCAGGGCGCCAATCTTGGGGACGCTTGGCCGGGTTGGCGTTAGGCGTATCGGTGGTTGCTGTGCTTTTCATCCAGTTTTTTAAGGTATGTATGCTGAGGTTTGATTCGTCGGCAATGGTTTGAATCGTCCGCTTGCCACGACTGTAGACTTTCGCCAGGGCTTGCTCTTTGAACGTAAGCGCCCAGCCCTACCATATCGTCGGCAAGTTGCCGCTTTGATCTAATCCCTGTGACTAAATGGCAGTAACTCGTCGATGCGGCTGTTGGGCCAGGTGGGGAGTTTTTCCAGGGTGTCTTTTAGCCAGGCAGCCGGATCGAGGCCATTGAGTTTGGCGGTGCCTAGCAGGGTTTGGATGACCGCAGCGCGCTGGCCGGCGCGTTCGGAACCAGCGAACAGCCAATTCTTTTTACCCAAGGCAATGGGGCGAATGCTGTTTTCGACCGGATTATTGTCGATAGGCAGATCGCCGGTTTCGGCGTAACGGCTTAAGGCAACCCAGCGTTTCAGGCTGTAGTCGATGGCTTTGGCGGTGGCGGTATTGGGCGCGGTGCGCAAACGGGTTTGCTGTAACCAAGCCTGCAAGTCTGTCAATAGCGGCAGGCTTTTTTCGGCGCGTAGCTGTTTGCGCTGGTCAGCTGTCATCTCGCGGCCCTCGGTTTCAATGGCGTACAGTTTGGCGATGCGATTCAGTGCTGCTTGTGCGATAGGGCTCTGACTGGTTTGCAACAGGTCGAAGAATTTGCGCCGCGCATGCGCCAGGCAGGCCAGTTCGGTACACGGCTCCAGTAGGCGTTGCGATTGCGGATGTGCACGGGTTGCCGCAAACAGGGCTTTATAGCCTGCATAGTCATCCACCATCAGGTGGCCGCGCCATTCGCCCAGAAACTGCTGCGCGTAGCGGCCGCCGCGACCGGCTTGATAATCGAAGACGATAAGCTTCGGTCCCGGTTGCAGATCATTGCTGCGATAGGCCCACAGATAGGCTTTCTTGGTTTTACCACTGCCGGGATCCAGTTGCGGCACCGGCGTCTCGTCGGCATGTAAGCTATCCCTTTGCAACAAATGCCAAGCCAAGCGGTCGGCTAAGGGCGCTAAAGCGACACCGAGTCGTCCGACCCAGTCCGCCAGCGTGGAGCGGGACAGGATCACCCCGTCACGGGCGGCGATTTGTTCCAACCGGTACAGCGGCAAATGATCGAGGTACTTGCCGATCAGCACCCAGGTGAGCAAACCGACGGCAGCCAT
This sequence comes from Methylomonas stagni, assembly GCF_050154735.1. Taxonomy (NCBI): domain Bacteria; kingdom Pseudomonadati; phylum Pseudomonadota; class Gammaproteobacteria; order Methylococcales; family Methylococcaceae; genus Methylomonas; species Methylomonas stagni. Next base: position 1,832,281 of record NZ_CP189557.1, read on the forward strand.
ACCGCCATCGATCACCGCCGGTGGAATGGCGGCTGCGGTGATGGTTTCGCAGGCCCGACAGGCGTATTGCGGACGAATGTGTCGATGCACAAAGAACTTGGCCGGTTCGACGTCCAGTTGCTCGCTGATGTCTTCGCCGATACTTCGACAAGCTCAGTACAGGTTTTGACCAGGTCTTTACCGCAGTGGCCACAAGCGCAGGATTCCGGTTCATGGCGATGCTCAATGCGCGGCAGATGCTCAGGCAACGGTTGGCGACCGGCACGTGGGCGTTTGGGACGGGCCACGGTATCGCAGGGCTGATCATCCCGGAGTTGTTCGACTTCCTCATCAATCGCCGAGATATCGGAATTCCAGGTTTCCTCGAACACATCCCGCTGCAACGGGGCCAGACTTTCGTTCTTGCGACTGAAGCGGATGCGTTTGTAATACGCCAGCTCATGGGTTAGCGCGCCGATTTTGAGGTCTTTGGCGTGAATCGTGGCGTCTTTGGTTTGGATGACTTGGGCATCCTGGGCTGCCTGATCCATCAGTGCCTGAAGCAGGGCCGCCACCTCGGTTTTGGCAGTCGGCTCCAGGTTCAATTGGTCGAGTTTGGCCAGCGGATTCATGGGTGAATTATACCGCAATGCCCCATCCAATGCCTTGATATTAGGATATTTTATGACTTTTTTACCGCCGCGTTTTACCTCTGATTCACACCTGCCAGTCTGCTTGGGGCTGGGCGGATAAGCGTTGCCAATCGACTCCAGCAATTAACCAGTGCCATTGCGCCTGCGTCAGCGCAAACACCGCATCGCCCACCCTGGGCCAGACAAAACTGCCTTGGTGCAAACGGCGCTGACACAGCCAAACCCCATTGCCATCCCACACCAACAACCGTAGCCGGTTGCCCGCACGATTACGAAAGATAAACGCCGATCCGGCACACGGGGCATGCCCCAGACTCTGTTGAACAATCGCTGACAAGCCATCCAAACCACGCCGCATGTCCACCGGCGCCACCGCCAACCAAATCTGCGCGGGATAATCGATCAAGCCAGACATCGTAACAACTCGGCTACCCAGCCCGCCGATACTGAAGACGAAATCTCCAGCCTATAACCGTGGACATCGGTCAAGACCATAGCCGCTGCTGCGGGTGTCACCACAGAAGCAGGCTCAGGCTGTTCAATCTGCACCGGCACCAAAGCGACCGACTCTACCGCAGGCCGTTTGCGATAGTCGCACAGTCTGGCAGTAAATGTCCGTACATTGATGCCTTCCTGCACGCAATACTCAACCTGCGACAAACCACTGCCTTGCCATTCTTCAATATGCTGACGCCATTTCGATGTAACGCCCATCGCTACTCCTGATCAAAAAATCACAGGATGCCTCAGGCTGAATGATCTCAACAGGTGGGCGGGATAGAGCCTTACCTTTGAACTCAGCAGAATACTGCTTCTTGGAAGGATTCATTTTTTATCTCAAATTTAAGGGGGTCTAAAAATTTGAGGCGACATCTATTCTGACGCAGGGGGCATTCAATAGTTGACGCAAAGGGGATTTGAAATGGCTACCTCAATAAGACTTTCTCCGGAAATTGAACAACGGCTTGATTATTTGGCAGGCCAAACCGGGCGTACGAAGGCATTTTATTTACGAGAAATCATCGAAAAAGGATTGAACCTAAAAAGAGCAGTTTGGCGATGAAAAATCCCGTTCGTCCTGAGCTTGTCGAAGGGCGCGCGGGATTTTTCATTCACCCGTTTGGTGAGTGTATTGCGAGCCGTCCATGCTTCGACGTTGCTCAGCACGAACGGCCCGCAATACACGCCAACTGCCCTTTTTAGGTTGAACGATATGGAAGATTATTACTTGGCCGCCGGCGTGTTGGAACGCGTACGCAAAGGTGAAGAACGCGTTTATTCATTAGATGAGGTGCAGGGATGATTAACGCGGCAGGACTTTAACCCAGAAAGGTAGCGGATGTGAGAGCTTGACCGGCAGATTAGCCTCAAGAAAAGCCAGAATTCTATCGGTATCTTTTAGCGGGTAGGAGCCGATGATCCGTAAATCGGCAATCTCGGGATCGCAGGTAATATAGCCTGGCCGGTAACGGCTTAGTTGCAGCAAAAACTCGCTGAGCGGCAAATCGTCGGCGACGATGAAGCCTTCAGTCCAAGCCGGTTTATTCTGGTTGTGTCGGTGTATCGGCTCGATGCGGCTTGACGCAAACTGAACTTGTTGACCTGCAACTAGGGTTTGTTTGGCGGAAATTGCATCGGCTGGTTGGATTTCTACACCATCTTGAAACACGGCAACCTGGGTTCGGTTTTGCTGCTGGCTGACGCTGAAACGCGTGCCGAGCGCCTGTACCCTGCCTTCCAGCGTATCCACCACAAACGGCCGTTTCCAACCAACGGTATCGGCTGCTGTTTCGATGTAAATTTCCCCTTTAACCAACTGCAGCCTGCGCAAATTAACCGAGAAATCGACGTTTACCGCGCTGCCGCTATCCAGAACGACGCTGGAGCCGTCGGCCAGGCTGACGGTTTTACTTTCGCCGAGCGCCGTATGTTGATCGGCCGACCATTCCTGCCAATACCGGCCTCGAGAAATTTGCCAACCTGACAATCCGGCCACACCCAATAGGGCCATGCTCAACAGCAGGCGTCTTCGATTGAGATTGGGGGCATTTAACGCTTCGGTTGCGGCGAAGGCGGCTTGTGGCGGCAGCGATTTAAATTTGTCGGTATAAAACTCAACTCTGGCCCAAGCCATTCGATGATCCGGGTGCGAAGACAACCAGGCTTGCCACTGTGCGGTTTCGTCAGGACGAACGTTGCCGGAGCTCAGAACCATAAACCACTCAGCTGCCTCCGCCACGACGCGGGGATGGATTTTTTGTCGATTTTCGGACGACATGTTCGGTTAGAACTCCACGCTCAGACATAGCACCATGGCTTGTACCATGTACTTTCTAACCATACGATCGCTGACGCTAAGTTTTTCGGCGATTTCGACGTAGGTAAGTCCATCGATCTGGGACATAAAAAATGCCTTGCGTGCCTTTACCGGTAAGCGATTAAGCAGTCCATCGATTTCTTGTAGCGTTTCCAGAATGATGGCATTTTCTTCCAATGACGGCGAAATGGCTTCAGGAAGTGCCGACAAGCGTTCCAAATACACTTGTTCAATGGTGGCGCGCCGCCAATGGTTTATCAGTAAATTTTTGGCAATGGTAGCGAGGTAAGGCCTGGGTTCGTCCAAATCCGGTGTGCGGCCCGATGCCATCACCCGTACAAAAGTATCGTGCGCATGATCTTCGGCTTGCAAGCGACATTGCACACGCTTATTCAGCCACCCCAGCAACCAGGAGTGGTGCTCGCGATAAAGCAGGGACAAGGCTTCATTCGTCAGCAATTCCGTCGCCATTAATCACTCCTGTCTACGATTGAAAGATGTGGCTTCAATGCATCATGCGGGCGGTTGATCATAATTTTGCTTGCCTCGCTCCATCCGTAAGATTGCTGATTTTGTCGCCCTCAAGAGAGCTTGTTTTTTACCAAAAGCCTTCCATTCAAGCAAAAATTATTCCACTGCATGTTTCGCGCAGTATTCTATATTGCGGTTTATTGTTGAAATATACGACTTACATGTAATTCGGCATTGATAACAAATTCTAACCAAGCCGATATTTCAACAATGTCCTAACTCTACTTTGTCAGATTTGTTCAAGACCGTCGTGCCCGCCGGGAAGCGGACATCCCGTGCCATGGAGGGCAGGCTTAAATCCGTCCTTGAAAACTGGATTCGTTCCACGCTCTAACGGATCCTGCCATCCACGCCGGAATGACGATGCTTATTGTGTAAGCAGACCACGTAGCAACGACCGCCCACCAAGAAACTCTAGGGAGCACTGTGTCATATGACTTATTTTGACGATGAAAAGCATGTGAAAACACGTAACCGCGAGACAAAAATACCAATCGCGGCGAAAGCCCTTCCTACGCCTATCTTTTTCTTTTATTGCCTCCCTTTAACCACCGTTAGGAACGATTTGTAGAACAGGCTTTTGATGGACCACGCGACAATCGACTGAATTTTCGGATCGAGAACAGTCGATAGCGGTTGTCAATGCGGGATTCCGGACCTGGGCCGGTTTATTAACGGTTAAGTCGTTTGGTTTTTACGTAAACGGTTCGACGGGGATTAAGTTTTAGGCTTAACTACCGGTTCTACGCAAACGGTACGCCACACCCAGCGACACTACACAAAAACGCCGATCCCACTGGGATCGGCGATTCGAAAACATGCGCTGGAAATGATCCCCGTGTGTCGGCGGAATCAACTTTCCCCGGCTCTGACCTCGAATTCGATTTTCCATTGCTGCTGCTCGCGCCGGGACACGGCGCGCAATTCCAGCGTGCCGACTTCGGTAACCGCCGAGGACAGATAGACCGGCACGATGTCGCCGGCGGCGCGGCCTTCTTCCGGCAGGGTGATTTCGATTTCGTCGAGTTCTTCCAACTCGTCGTCGTGCCAGCTTTCCAGACGGGTGCCGACCTGGTCTTCGCGGCGGGTTTTAGAACCGAAGAAGCGAAAGCGTACCGGTTCGCCGACGATCAAGCCGAACTCGTCATTCGGCAGATTTTGCTCGGTGCCCTCTTCCATGCCGAACGGCGCGATGCACAGCGCTTCGATTTCCGGCGCCAAACCGGGCACCGCCGGCATCGCGCTTTCGACGCCAACGTAATAAGCCGCCGCCGTGCCGCCCTTGATGCGCACGCCCTTGCCTTGCCGAACGAAGCCGTAGTAGGCCGCGCCGCGCGCCACCGCCAAATCCAGATCGGCGCCTTGCAGCAAGCGCGCGTCCGGAGCTTGTTCGGCTTGCAGCCAGCCGTTCAGGATTTGCATCAGGCGCTCGGCCAACACGCCGGCCTTCAACACCCCCCGTTGAACAACACGGCGGTCGGATGCAAAAAGCTGGCATGCTCTGGAAGATTCACCGCCTGGAATTCCTCGGTCGCCTGGCGTTGGCGTGCCAAAAACGCCGCCAGATGGCGAGTAATGCCCGCGTCTTGCGCATACGGCAGACCAGCGCTACGCAGACCGCTACGCGGGCGGCTGACCGGCTTGTCGCCGGCTTGGGCATTGGGCAAAAAGCCTTCGACCAAGACCCGATTGAGTTCGTCGCGGGTCAGTTCAGTGCGCAAGGTGCCGCCGATCAGCGACGAACCCCGACTGGCGACTACCAGCGGCATGCTGCCCAGCTCGGGCTGATTGAACAGCTTTTCCTTGGCCTCGCGGCAACCGTGCGTTAGGGACTGAACCTGCCAGGATTCCAGCTTCTTGCCGCTGTCCTGTTCCAGCTTGGCCTTGACCGTGTAGGCGAGCGCGAGGTCCATGTTGTCGCCACCCAGCAGGATGTGGTCGCCGACCGCGACGCGGGTCAATTGCAGATTGCCGTCCTGTTCGGTGACCGCGATCAACGACAAGTCGGTGGTACCGCCGCCGACATCGACGACTAAAATCACGTCGCCGACCTTGACGTGATTGCGCCAATCGCCTTCGCTGTTTTCGATCCAGCTATACAGCGCGGCTTGCGGCTCTTCCAGCAGCACCGCTTGTCCTAGGCCGACCGCGCGCGCGGCTTCGACAGTCAATTCCCGCGCCGCCGGGTCGAACGAGGCCGGTACGGTGATGGTCAAATCCTGGTATTCCAGCCGGTCTTCGGCAAAGCGATGGTTCCAGGCGTCGCGCAAATGTTGCAGATAGGCCAGGGTCGCGGCGAACGGCGAGATGCGCTCGACCTCGTCCGGCGCCTCGGCCGGCAGAATCGGCTGCTTGCAATCGACGCCGGCATGGCACAGCCAGCTCTTGGCGCTGGCGACCAGCCGGATCGGCGTCTTGCCACCCAGATTGCGGGCGATTTCACCGACCAGTTTGTCCGGCTTGGCCGACCACGGCAACGCGGTCGAGCCTTCGGCCAATTCCGCCGGGTGGGCCAGATAGGTAAACGACGCCAGCTGCGCTTTGTCCTCGATCTGGCCCGGTCCGATCAATTGCGGGATCGCGAATACTTCGATCGCCACTTGATCGTCGCCGGCCTGCAAATCGACATAGGACAGCACGCAGTGAGTGGTACCCAAGTCGATACCGACCGAATAACGGGCACTCATAATTCCACCTCGGCCGGCGCGACGATTTTGGCGTTATGGCCTTCGGTCAGTTTGGGCAGGCGCAAATCGGTAACTTGCCAGCCTTTGTGCACCAAAGTACCGGTGAACGGAGCCTGGCCGACGATATTGCCGGTCAAGCGGAACGACGCGGCATCGAAGCCGGGATTCAAGGTGACGCGGTTGCCTTCGGCATCCGAACTGACCGGCGCCAGCGTGAAATGCTCGTTGATCGCCTTGACGCAACCTTGATGCACCACCCGCGCCGCCGCGCCGATGTCGGCATCGGAAAACGCGCCGACATCTTCCTTGATAAAATCGATAAAGCGGGCTTCCTTTTGCAACAGGCTGAGCAATTGCAAAGCCGCATCAGGAGTGGCTTCCTTCAGAATCACCGGTTCGGGCGCTGGGGCTTGGACAATTTTTTCGACTTCGACGATTTTCTCGACGATCTTGATCTCGGGTTGCGGCGCCGGCATTGGCGGCGCCGGCGCGGCCACCGGTTCGGATTTTTTGCAGCGGCGCAGACCCAGCAGCACCGAAATCAAAACGGCGATCAAGATCAAGGCCAGCACCGCGGCGGTGCCGGCCAGACAAACGTGCCACAAATCGAACGTAGTCGGGCGTAGCGATAAATCGATGGTATAGGTGTTCATGGTGTAAGGCTTGGTTGAGAACAAGCCGCCGGAGGCGGCAATCGCGGCGGCCGGCCGCCGCACGGATTATCAGGGTTGAGCGCCGGCTTTTTGGCGGCTTCGAGGTACATCAATTCTTGCAACATATTGCGGGTGGTCTGGATACGCAGTTTTTTCAAGTGCCGGTCGGCCACGACGCCCGGCACGCCGACGTCGGTGTAGACCTTACGCATGTCGCCCAACGTCGGCTCGCAGTATTTGGCGATCGCGTCGGTGGCGTTGCGGCTCTCCAGTTTTTGGTTTTCCGGCTTGCGCATCTCGTCGACGACGCACTTTTTATATTTGAATTGCGCTTGCTGGATTTTTTGGATGGTGTCTTCGCTGAGCGAGGTTTCATTCCACTCGTCCTTGGCGGATTCTTCGGCGGCGGCCCAATTCGCGGTCAGCAGCAACGCGATCAACAGATATTTCATGGTTTGGCTCCTGGCTTGAAAGTTTTTAGCCGGGATTTTACGCGATGGCGGCGAGATTGAACAATTGATGATGGACCGCGAACCGGCGCCGGCGCGTTGAGGGACGAACAGTTCGCGGTTAAATTCCGATGCCGAGCGCGGGTACGATACCGAGAAAATCGCGCTAGAGTGCCGGTATCCGGTTCCAGGCCACCGGAAAACCAAGACCGCACAACACGCGACGACTGTTTCGAATATCGCCCGCGCTCCGATAAAGCCGGGCAGAGTCAGCAGGCGCCCTCCCCACGCTACCGCAAAGACTTTGGATGGTCCTCGGGGCGGGCCAATAATTAAACTACGTTGAATACGCCAAGTCACTCCGGCAATTCCCGAATCCCCAGACACAAAAAAGGGGCCGAAACGGCCCCTTTTTGCTTGCGGCACAGCGCGCTTATTTGACGGCGGCGGCGATGTCGTTGAAGGCCTCGACACGTTGTTTGCCGGCGTTGGCCAATTCGATACCGTTATCGACCACCAATTTGATCAAACCCGGCGTGCTGTAGACGATTTTACCCAGATAAGCGACCAAGGGCACCGCGACGACAGCGCCGAACAAGCTACCGATACCCAAAACACCTAACAATTTGGTGATCAGCACCACAATGTCCAGCGGCAACAAAATCATCGTGCCGAAATAGACCAGTACGATAAACGTAAACAATACGAACACGACGAACTGGACCAGCCTGACCAAAGCAACATTTAGGTTTTTCATGGTTTTCAATGTCTCGAATGAATAAAGAATCGGTAAGCGCCGACAACCGGCCTGATTCGGCCGGCGGACCAGCCTTGAACGCCGAGATTATAAAATAAAACCCCTACGGAATCCTCAACTTTTTGGCTGAAAGTCGCGCCGTCATTCGGCCGGCGGACTCAATTCGCGCCGATGCGCCGGCTTGTCGATGAAAAACGGATGCAACAAGGCACCGACCGCGAAACCGCCCAAATGCGCCCACCAGGCGGAATCGACCGCGACGTTGTCGAACATCGCGGCGGTGAACACGTCGCCCACTTGTACGATCACCCAAAAACCCAAAAAGGCGATGGCCGGCACCTGAAAAAACAAGGGATAGAACAATATCGGCACCATAATCACGACGGTCGCATACGGAAACCTCACGAAATAGGCCCCCAGTACCCCTGCAATCGCCCCGGACGCGCCGACCACCGGTATCGCGATATTCGGATAAAAATACCACTGCGTGACCGTTGCTAGCAATCCGGACACGAGATAGAACGCCAGGAAGCGCCAGTGCCCCATCAAATCCTCGATGTTGTCGGCGAATATCCACAAGAACACCATGTTCATCAGCAAGTGCAGAAAACCGCCGTGCAGAAACAAACTAGTCAAAAACGACAAATAATGATCCGGCGGCAAGCCGAATGCATACGCCCAATCCGGATTCGAGTAGCGGATCGGTACCATGCCGTAAAGATAGACAAAGTGTTGACCGACCTCGTCCGGCATGAACAGCATTGCGACATAGACCGCCGTGCAAACCGCCATGACGGCCCACGTCACGTAGGGCTTGGTTTGGCAAGGTATCGAATCTCGAATGGGTATCATGGTCTGGCCTCTTGAATAATCGGAATCATGTCGCAGTCCGCAACGGGATGGGCGCCGATGCCCACTTTCGAACGCTACGCCGATGCCGCCAGCGTATTTTAAACACTTCGGCAAATAGCCCGGCGCTTGGTTCCGCCGCTTGGACCGTTCCCGAATCGCCGCCAATAACGGGCGCATCGACGCCGACATAAGCTTAGTCGCTCGGGATGTTTAACGCCGCGACTGGATATGCCGGGGCGACGCGGCGGTTTCAGGTTCGTACGCTAGTTTGCCAGGAATTTGGCAACTTGCTTGGCCTAGCGATCTTGAGCAGCCAAAAACCGCCCGCTCAGCGAGTCGAGGGGATCGAGGGGAACTTAGGCGAAAGCCGGAAACACGCTTACCGAGCGGTGCGTTCCGGCAATCGAGTCAGCCGCGATCGAATTGCGGAACGCCGTTTTTGCAACCAGCGAATCAAACCGGTGACAAACAACACCGGGCAAGCCAGACCGGTAACAAACACCAGAATCCGCCCGGACATGCCGAAAGCCTGTCCGGAATGCAAGGGCCATTGCCAATGGGTCAAGATTTCGCCGGCCGTGGCGGTCGGCAGGCTGGGGTCGTCCCGATCCAAAATGACGCCGGAGTAGCGGTCGATCACGGTGCAGCGGCGTTGCAAGAGACTTCCGGGCGCATCCACGCCATCCTGGCAGACGGTGTAGGTTTGAGCGGGATTCGGCGCGCCGTAAATCCAGTGCGGCCGACCTTGCGGATATTGTTGCACGGCGATTGCCACCGCTTGATCCATGCCGATGGCCGGCGCATTCGGATAAGGCGGCTTGGACTCGAACCAATAGCGATAAGTCGCCGGCGAAAACAATTCCAGCACCGGCACCACGTGATGCGGCAACACCATGTAAACCCCGGAGAACAGTACCGGCAGCATCACCAGCAACGTGTAAAAACCACTGGTTTTGTGCAGGTCGTAATTGAAACGCACCTTACCGGCGCCGCGCTTGAAGGTCAGCGCGTTACGCCACTGCCCGGTCAGCGGCCACCAGACGATCAGACCGGTCAGCGTCGAAATCATTAGCAACGCCGCCGAGAGGCCGACCACAGGGTCGCCCACGGCCGGCGGCAACAGCAAGTCGTAATGCAATGTGAACACGAATCCCAGCAAGGTGGCGGGCACCGAATCGGTCGAGCGTTCCAACAGATATTTCCCGGTCACCGTTGCGGTGTAGGGATCGACGCCGACTAACCAGCGCTCGTCGCCGGCGGCGCCGGGCAGTTTGAAATGAAATTTGAACGCCGCATCGGGGTTACGCGGGTAAGTCGCGAAGTTCAGCACGGCCGCCGCCGGCATCGCGGCCTTGCCAGCCGCGACAATGTCCGCCAACGGCCGGTAAGGCGCGGCCTCGGCGTGTTTTATCAACAGCACGTCCGGATGCAGCCATTCGTCGATTTCGGCGTGGAAAACCAGGATGCTGCCGGTGATGCCGTAAATCGCCAACAGCAAACCCAAGGCCAGGCCTAGCCACAAATGCACCGCCAACCACCTTTGTCGGCGGGCTTTCAGGCGGGACAGCTCTCGGTTTTGCGGTTTGGATTGGATAAGCGTGTCAGGCTGGTAGAGATTACTGTTCATGATGGGCGTGTACGGTTACCGTCAACATTCGAAAACAGGCCAGGAAACCAGATACTGGCGTTGTCTGAATCGAGCGCTGGCTGCCTTTCTTGCATAAGACGTTTAGGCGTAGGAAATCCTCTTCGTATCGACCGGGTTTGGCGGGAACTGTGTGCCATTCCTGCCGTCATTTCGGGCCAGAGCGGCATGCCCAGCCACGCTTAGGCCTACTAATTGGCAACCAGCAAGCGCTTAAAACCGGTATTCCACCCCGCCAAACACCGACCGGGTTGCACCGGGATTAAATTGCTCCGCGTCCGCGCCATTCGCATTACCCAACACCCAAACCGACGATGCGTAGTGTTCGTCGGTCAAATTTCGGCCATCGACGAATAATTTCCAATGCTTGCCGTCATCCCAACCCATGCGTGCACCCAGCAAGGCATAAGGCTTGGCGGCCAGGGTGTTGGCGAAGTCCGCCCAGTTGGAACTGACGATACGGGCATTGGGGCCAATGTAAAAGCCGCTGGGATGCTGGTAAAGCGCTTCGACGAAGGCATTATGTTCGGGAATGCCGGGCAAGCGGTTATTGCCAAGGGCAGGGTCGTTGTCAAATGTGAAGTCATTCCAGGTGTAGTTGCAGCCAAGTCTGACATTATCGCCCGCCACCGCCAGATTTAAAGGTAATGTGGTTTCCAAGCCGAGTTCGACACCACGATGCAAGGTCGTGCTATCGGCGTTGGTGGAGGAAAAGGCCGTTGGATTTCTGGGATCGGCGATGATCAAATAGTCGTTGTTAACCCAGGACTGGTAGAAGGCCAAATCCCATTTCAAGCGCTCGGTTTGTCCGCGCGTACCGATTTCCACGGTGCTGGCAGTCTGAATGTCTCTTTTGGGACTCAGATAGACGGTGGCTAGATCAATCAACGGCGACGGCTCCGAACTTCGACTGAGATTCCCGTAAATTTGCGCCTCATCCGTCGCTTGCCAGGTAAAACCCAATTTGGGATTGGCGTTAAAAAAATCTTGATTGGCTTGGCTGCTGGGTCTGGCGGCACTAGCCACATAACCCTCGTACCGCTCGTAATTCACATCGCGATAATTCAATTGGATGCCGGCAATCAAGGTAAACGCGTCGGTCAAGCTCAATTGATCTTCCATAAAAGCTTCGACATTCAGCCAGCGGTCGCGCTCCGCCGTCAACAACGGCCCCAGTTGCCTGCCGACGATGCCGTAGTTTTTATCGTTGATAAATTGCCACTGAGTCAGTCCGCCCCAGACCACCCGGTTTTTTAAACCCAGTAATTGGCCGTTGATTTCGTGGCGCCAGTTAAAGCCAACATCCTGCCACTGGTCATGATTACCGCTATCGGTATAGTCGTAACGATAGTTATTGATCGAATAATAACTGCCTACCTCAAAGCGGTCGCCGCCATGCAATTTTACCGAATGCTTCAGATCGAAGCGGTAGGATGAAAAGCCGTTAGGCAACGACCAGTCATTGGCGTTTTGTTGGGGATTTTGTTGGATTTGCCGCTTGCTCAGCGACGCCGGCCACAAGAAATTATGGTTTTGCGCATCGAAATACAAACGGGTTTCGTGATTTTCGTTCCAGCGGTAGCCGATATTGCCATGCCCCAAAAACTGCTCTTGATGATTGTTTTCCCGGGTTGTATCGGTATTGACGTAGGAAAACATGCCGAAAACATCCAATCCGTTTTCAAACGCTTTACCGCCGCTGAAATAAGGTCGGTAATAATCTTTGGTGCCGCCGACGATGCCGATTTTCAACCCATTGGCGGTGTACCCGGTCGGCGTGATGTAATTGATAGCGCCGCCTAGATTGCTGCCGCCGTATTCCAAGGCATTCGCGCCGCGATAGACTTCGATATGCTCGATGGCATAAAGATTGAGCGCCTCGACATCGAACGTCCCGTTGGCGTGAGTAAACGGCATGCCGTTGCGCAGAAATTTTATTCCGCGAATCGGCGAAATATCCGAATTGCCGTCCGAACCGCGGATGGAGATGCGCGATCCACCGGTCGCGCCCGCGCTAATATCCCCCACATAAACCCCCGGTGCCGTCGCCAAGGCATCGCTGACCGACAATGGCGCGCCTTCCTTAATCCGTTCGCCGTCGATCACCGTCGTGCCGCCCGCTACACGATTCAGTTTGGTTTGCGATTCTTGGAGCGATGGCGTAGTCAGGCTAGGGCTTTCGCTTGCTAAGGCTTTACCCGTCACCGTCATAGTCGGCAAGGTTGTCGTACCCGCAGCCGATTGCGGTTCGGCCGCTTTAGCCGACTTTTCCAGCGTCACGGTGCCGTCCGCTGCGGTTTTGGCGGCGAGACCGGTGCCGCTTAACAATCTTTTCAGCGCCTGTTGCGCTGTAAGGCGGCCCTGCACGGCGTTGCCGCGCAGGTTGCCGGCCAGTTGCGAACTGAAAAACACCTTGACGCCGCTAGTTTCGGAAAACAGCAGCAAGGCATCGGCTAACGGCGCGGCCGGAATGGCAAAATCGATTTCAGCCTCGGCCGCGCACAAAGGGCTAGCCATCAGCGTGGCGGCAAACAGTGTCAAACAAAACGGGTTGATCGGGGATAAACGGCGGTTCATCGGGCCTCCTGGCGTCGGTTACGAAAGTCGCGGATCGCCGATAGCGAATGCTGCTTCGGACAATCCGTGCGGGTTCGTAACCAAAGACGACCGGGCCGGCAGGTTTTATAACCTCATTGCAAAAAAATATTTTTCGGCAGAAAAAAGCGTTGGTTTGCAAAAGCCAAAGGTGCAACCATCGCTGAGCGCGGACCATGGCCGTAAAAGTAGAATCGTTGCGGGAAGGGCTTTAGCCGCGACTCAAGACCGCTTGAACCTGGATAAGCTGCCGGTCGCCGCTAAAGCGCCTCCCGCGGCTAGCCTCAATGCGAGTTAACGAGACTGCCATGCTCAACGGCGGTTTCCGATTACACCCCCACCATGCTCGAGCGGCGAGACTGCTCATCTGCGCCGCAAAATCACCAAAGCGTCGGTCAGCCGCCATTCGGCGACGGCCAAGGTTTTCTCGATGACGGCCAGTGCCGCTTCAGTGTCGTTGGCGTCGAACACGCCGGTCACTCGATGCCGGGCCAAATCGGGGTCTGCGATGACGATCCGACCGGAACGGTAACGGTTCAAGTCGTCGACCACGGCTTGCAGCGCTTGTTCCTTAAACACCAGGCGCCGCTCCCGCCAGGCACCGACTTGCTTCAGATTCACGCTTTCCGGCCGGCCGGCCTTGCCGCCGACCGACTCGACACGCTGGCCTTCCGGTAGGCTTTCCACGGTTTCGCCGTCGGCGAACGCGACCCGCACGCTGTGTTCGTATACCGTGACCGCCAGATCGTCCCGCCAATGTTTGACATCGAACGCGGTACCCAAGGCCCTGACCCGGCCGCCGCTGCTCACTACTTCGAACGGCCTTCCTGCGTCGGCGGCAACCTTGAAGTAGGCCTCGCCGCCGTGCAAGCGAATCACCCTTTGGGTTTCGGAAAAATCCACCGACAATGACGAGCCGGTATTCAGAATTACCGTCGAGCCGTCGCTCAGTTGAATCCGGCGCTGCTCGCCGGTGCCCGTGCGGAAATCGGCCAACCAACCGGCAGCCATCGCCCAACCCAAGCACGCGGCCAGTAGCAGACAGGCGGCCATCGGCACCAGCCAGGAATGCCCGCGCCGCGCCGGCCGGTCGGCGACTTCAAGCCGCGCACCGGTTACGCCGCGTAGCGCCGCTTGGATGTCAACGATCTGCGCCGGATCGATGCGTTCTATTCGGCCGAAAAACGCCTCGGCCCGTCGCCAGGCTTCCCGGTTGTCGGCACTCGCCGCCAACCAAGCTTGCCAGCGCCGTTCCTGCTCGCCGTCGTAAAACGGCGAGTCGCGCAACGCCAGCCAATACTCGGCTTGTTCGTCGGGGCTGCCTTGAGGAAATGGCGGAATGGGAGAATTCATCGCTAGGGCCGGTCTGCTGTTGGTGCAAGTAGCGGATTATAAAGCCACGATAGGGTAAGGGCTGCCGCGTTGGACGCCATCGACAGCCAAATCAATCCAACTCGCCGACCGTCCGCCGGCAATGGCGCATGGCCTGGGTCAAGTACTTGAAGATCATCGTCTGCGATATCCCCAGCTTTTGTTCCACTTCCGCGTAGCTACAATGCTGGAGTTTGAGCAAGACGAACACTTCCCGGCACTTGGGCGACAATTCGTCCAGCGCGGCAATCAAGCGTTCCAGTTGTTGTTGCGACATCACGGTACGTTCGGCGGAGAGTGACGCCGGTTCGCCGCCGTCGCCCTCCGCCCCATCCCCGGCCTCTTGGTCCCAACCGGCGTGGCGCTGGTGGCTGCGCAAATAATCGGTGGCCAAATTGGCGGCGATACGAAAAATGAAAGCGCGCGGATTGTCGATGCGATCCTTACCGCCGTAACCGGCGTAACGAATAAAGGTTTCCTGGAAAATATCCTGAGCGGCGTCCGTGCAACGGATGCGTTGCGCCAGAAAGCGTAGCAATTCGCGGCGATGCTTATGCATCAGATCGGCAATGTCGTCGGCGGTCAGTTCAAGCATTGAGAGGATAGAAGTGGGGCGGTCATGGTGTGGCATTTAGCCAGCAAAATTTACGCCGAAACTTGCCGAACAACGATGTTCAGCTCAGCAGCTTGGCTGGAAACCGCGCCGCATCCGCTCCGCCCAAAGAAGAACTTGGCATCGCCCCAGCCTATCGGCGCGCATTCGCCGGTAGCCACCGGGATCGCCAGAATTTAAACAATGTTATTTCACGCAATCCTAGCCCTAAGTTTCGCTTTCGCGGATTTGCGCTTTTGCAGCCACCGAATCAAACCGGTCGCGAATAACAAGGGACAAAGCAAACCGGTCACGAACACCAGAATCCGACCGGTCCAGCCAAACACCCGGCCGGAATGCAAGGGCCATTGCCACAGCATGAAAACGTCCCCGGCGCTACCGTGCTCGGCATCCTGAACCTGTAGCAACTCGCCGCTAGCCGGGTCGAAAACCAGACAGCGGTCATTCACCACCTTGTATCGCAAGGATTCGACGTCGCGATAACAGGCTTGAAAACGCCGGTGAGTTCCGCCTTCCCAAGTATAATATTGCGCTACGCCGCCCGGAAAATCGCGCCGGGCGCGCTCGATCGCCCGGTCCAGCGCGCCGGCTTGACCGGGCGAAGCATGCGCCGGCATTGGCGGCTCGGGACTCAGTTCGGAAAACTGTCCGACCAGCCAGCGAAACTGCTCCGGCAAATTGAAGTAAATGCCGGATACCAGCAAGGCCAGCATGACCGCCAGGCTATAAAAGCCGGCGCTTTGGTGCAGGTCGTGATTGAAGCGTTCGCGACTGGCCCGCCGCTTAATCGTCAAGACCCGCCGCCATTTTCCGGTCAATGGCCACCATAAAATCAGGCCGGACAAAACCGAAACCAAAAACAGCACGCCGAATATCCCAACCACCGTCACGCCGGTATCCCCCAACAGCAAGGCATAATGCAGCTTAAAGAAAAACCCCATCAAGCTGTGTTTCAGCGGATTGCTGGCGTGATAAAACACCCGCCGTCCGGCCGGCTCCGCCGTGTAGGGGTCGATGGCGATATTCAACGATTGCGCGGATTCGGGCGATTGGCTGCCGCTCGGGTAATAAAAACCGAACACATAATTGCCGTTGGCCGCGGTAGGCGCGTCGGCCCAAGCCGACTCCCAAGCCGGCGGCGCGACGCGCTCGGCCGCCGCGAATATCGAGTCCAGGGACTGGTGATCGCCGCCGGCGCGCGCCGAAACGTACAATGCGGGATTCAGCGCCCGGTCGATTTCCTGCCAAAATACCAGGACCGAGCCGGTCAAGCCGATCAACGCCAAAAACAAACCCAGACTCAAACCCAGCCAAAGATGGACTTTCAGCCAGAGTTTGCGGCGGGCCTTGAGCCCTTCCAAACGCGCGGTTCTTTTGGCGTTGGCATTGACTGGAGCGGCGGTAACGGCGGATGCGGGTGAGTTCATGGCTTTATAGTCCTTTCGCGCGGCAAGCTTATACTGATAAGACGTTTTTAACTTGGGTTTTACCTACCGCTAAACCAATAAATCCATGCTCCCGTTTGTTGTCGGCCGGCCGCCGCATACGAACAAACGACCGCCCTCCCCCAGTTAAAACGACCGTTATTGATCAAGCCAGGTCTCAGTACTCAACCTTCAGCGAGCCCAGTATCGTGGTCGGTTCGCCGGGCATCGCATCAAAGCGCGGATTCCCGAATTCGTCGGCATAGGCATAGTAACGCTTGTCGAGAATGTTGTTGACGTTGACCTGCGCCGTCATCCTAGACTTGCCGAGCGTCCATTGGTAAGCCGCCATCGCGTCCCAGCGCACGTAGCCCGGCAATTGCCAGTTGTTGGCCGCGTTAGCTTGGCGCTTCCCCGCGACATAGGCGCCGGTACCGACTTTAAAACCGTCCGTCACTTGGTAGCTCGTCCATAAATTGGCGGAATGTTCCGGGGAGTTCGGCAAGCGCTTGCCGACCAACGGCGCATCGCCGAACTGACCATTGTCTTGCAGATATCTAGCGTCCGTGTAGGCATAGCTGCCGATGACTTTCCATCGGTCGGTCAATTCGCCGGAAAAATCGAATTCCAAACCGTGGCTGCGGGCCACGCCCACCGCAATTTGGTCAGACGGATCGGGTGTAGAACTATCGTCAGTGAGCGCATTGCGCTTGGTCAACTCATATGCGGCAAGCGATGCAATGAGGCGGCCATCAAAAAATTCGGTTTTGATTCCGCCTTCGAATTGTTCGGCAAGTTCGGCCGGCAAGGGCAGGCCAGCGGCTGATCGGCCATTGGACGCACCCAAAGCCTCGGTCCAGTTAGCGAACAACGAAAGCCATTTAACCGGTTGATAAACCAAGCCCAGGCGCGGGCTGAATTTTTCCGCCGCTACTGCTGTGGCCTCCGGCATCGCCGAGTTAGAGAATCCCGCGATTGCGGTAGACCAATCGTGCCGTCCATTAAACAAAAAATGCAGATTTTTGGTTAGATCGACCTGATCCTGAAAATATAACCCGAACCATTCTTGATTTTCGATAACGAAATTGTTTTTAGCCAAGTCGTTTGGAAGCTTGACGTTGCCGTATACCGGATTAAAGATATCGATTGGGGGAATAAAAGCCGCGCCAGGCAGAAAGGTCACCCCCCGACTTTCCTCAAAGCGATAGTAATCGAAACCAAGCAGCACGTTGTGGCCAATGCCGAAGGTATCGAACTTACCGTTGAGATTTAAATCTTGGGTATAGGTAGCCCGTTCGGTCAAACCGTAAAACAGACCGCGATTGACAGTCCGGTTATCGGCTTCCATGGAAATCGGCACGATGTTACGGTTAAAGGTATCGAGCATGTTCACCGCGAAGCGCTGTTGAATCTTCCAGTCGTCATTAAAATGGTAGGTCCAACTTAAGTGACCCAGATGGCTTTCGGCTTGCTGCGAAGAGAAACTCGGTTCGCCAAGAAAACGGCTGATCGGCACGTTGGCCGGCCGGTTGCCTACCGCCGCGATTCCCCTATCCCCGATAATATTGTCCTTTTTGTATTCATAACCCAGGTTGATTTCAAACGCGTCGTTCGGCTTCCAAGTCAGTTGCGGCGCCACGAACACCCGATCCCTGCCGACGAAATCCCGAAAGGAATTGGCATCCATATACGAAAAATTCATTCGGTAAGCCAGCGTTTTATCGTCGTTAAGCGCACCGGTGGCATCCAGCGTGGTGCGGTACAAATCGTAAGAACCGAATTGCTGGCCGATCGAATAATACGGCGTGAACAACGGCTTTTTGGTGACCATGTTGACCAGGCCGCCCGGCGCGCTGCGGCCGAACAAAGTTGACGGCGGACCTTTGAAGATCTCGATTTGGTCCAGGTTAGCCGTTTCGAAGGATTGCAATGCCAGGCGCAGACCGTCGCGATAAACATTGAACGACGGCGTCGTAAAGCCGCGGATCATGAAGTTGTCGAACAGCACGCCCAACTGCCTGGGAGCCTGCACGCCGCTAACGTTCTTGGTGGCTTCGTCCAGCCGGATAGCTTGTTGATCGTCCAGCACCGCGCGCGGCACTACTTGAATCGATGTTGGCGTTTCCATCAGCGGCGTGTCGGTTTTGGTCGCGGTCGACGCCGTGCGCCGATGATAGTCCGGATTAAAAGGATCGCTATTCAAGTAAGCTGCCTGCCCGGTCACCGTCACGCTGGGCAAGGTTGGCGTGGTCGCCGAGGACCCCGGCTTTGGCGGCTCCGCCGTGCTTTCCAGCGTGATCGTGCCGTTGGCGGTAGTTTTGGCGCTGATCCCGGTGCCGGTTAACAATTTTTCCAGCGCTTGTCGCGGGGACCATTTTCCGGAAACGCCGGGCGAATGCAAACCGCTGGTCAAACCGGCCGGGTAGCTGAGCTGGACGTTCCCGATGTCGGCGTAGGCGTTCAGCGCGCTGCTCAGCGCTTGCGGAGGTATGTCGTAGTCCAGCGTCTGCTCGGCGGCGATGGCGACCGGCGAGGTCAGCGCCGCCGCGATGGCCAGCGCCAACGAGGTGCCGAAATTCGCGGTGATAGGACGAAAAGTCGGAATTGCCATGCGTGTCTCCTGATGTAGTCGAAAGATCCTCGAAAACCTCGAGGTTGACAGGAAGACGGGCGGCGACGAGTTTCCCTCAGGTCGCGCAAACATATTCTCGGTGATTGCTATTTACGCCGGAGCGGCGCGCGGCGTATTTGCGGCAAGTAACGGCCCGGCCAAATTCCGCGCCATCGATCGCGGCCGAAGCCGCGCCTACCAGCCGGCGGCTTCCCAGGCCGCCGTGGTAGGCGCTAAAGCGGCGACCGAGAGCATTCCCGCGCGATGAAGCGCCGTAAGCCAGTGCCTACCTCGCCAATTCAACCGATAACGACCAGCCAGGGCGTCAGTTTGTATAGCCGTATCGGCAGCGTTTGCCGCAGGGCTTCGAGGGCCTGGTCGGTATCGGCGATATTGAAACGGCCGCTGACTTTTAGGTCGCGAGTGGCGGCGTCCTTGATTAAAATACGGCCGCGACGATAGCGACTCAGCTCGGCGACGACTTGGGCCAACGTGGCATTGTCGAACACCGCGCTACCTTTCAGCCAAGCGCCGATCGCGGCGGGTGCCAGTTTGCGGCGGCCGCCGTCTTGGTCGGCGCCGACCGCGATGCTGTCGTTGGCTTTCAATACCGCCGCGACTTGCCGACCTTGCCCCACTTCGACGCTGCCGCCGAGCACCGAGACTTCGTCGTGGCCAACGCCGTCGCGGACAATGAAACGGGTACCCAACACCCGGGTCCGGCAATGCTTGCTGTCGACCACGAAGGGCTGTTCCGGATTGTGGCTGACCTCAAAATAGGCTTCGCCGTACGCCAAATGAACCAGGCGTTCGCTGGCCCGATAGTCCACCGACAGCGCGGTGTCGGAATTCAACGTGATCCGGCTGCCGTCCGCCAGTTCCACGTTGCGGACTTCGCCCACGGCGCTACAGAAATCGGCGCGCAGGCAACTCAAACCGGGACGCAGAACCACCGCCGCCAACGCCAAACTGGCCGCCACCGCCAACAGCGGCATGCGATAGCGAACCCGCCGCCTCGCGGGCAACGCCGAGGCACTTATCGAAAAGTCGGCCAAGGCGCCGGCCAAATCGTCGTCTTGCCAAAATCGGGCAATATCGTCGTAGGCGGCGCGATGGGCGGAATCGGCGGCGTACCACTCGGCGAACGCATCCCGCTCGGTCAACGATGCCGAATCACCCCGCAAGCGCGCGAACCAATGCATGGCCTGGTCGGCAACGGCTTGAGCCTTGGCGTTATCGGGTACTGAATCGGTCATGGGGGCATTATAAAACGGCGGGCACGGCATGGGACTGGCGCTGATAAGACGTCCATCGGCGCCGAATCCTCAGTCGAAGTCGGGCCGGCCAAAATGCGGACCGAGTCGGTCCCGACAATGCTGCAAGCCTTTGATGATATGTTTTTCCACCGCGCTTTCGGAAATCGCCAATCGTTGCGCGATTTCCCGGTAGCTCAGCCCTCGTAACTTGTGCAGGATGAACACGTCGCGGCAACGCGGCGGCAGTTCGGCGATCGCCAGATGCAGCAAGGTTCGGCGCTGATCCGCGCCGACTTCTTGCTCCGGGCTGGGATGTTGCGCTTCGTCGGCGACATGGGTTTCGACGTGGCGTTCGACGATCTTAGAATGCCGCAGATAATCCAAGGCCAAGTTACCGGCGATACGGTACAGAAAGCCGCGCGGATGCTCGATAGGCGTGTCGATCGAAGTTTTGGCCAAAATGATGTAGCTGTCCTGCACCAAATCCTGAGCCGTGTCCGGGCATTTAACGATGCGCGACAAATGGTTGATTAATTCCTTGCGGTAACTTTGATACAAGTTGCTGATGTCGACTGTCATGAACGCATGAGCCTGAACCTGGCGGAATCCGATTGGCAAACCGGACCTCTAGCCATTTTCATGCCACAAATCGAGTCGAGCGATACTGCCGGGGCGGTTAAACCGGCGCACCTGCCGGGCACCGCCGGCCGCAGGCATCCGCGCGTGCCCGGCAACACCCTCTGATTGAACCCGGCGGCTGCCGGGCAAGCCGCGGCCAGCGCTCAGCGCAAACCGGGCCGAGGGATTTGCCGGATTTCATTTCCGTTATTTAACATAGTTTGTTAAACGATCGGTCGCAACCCGAGCCGAGCCGCATTCGCGCGCCGAAATCGAACACCGAAAAACCCGCCGCTTCGCCGCTGAAACCGCTCCTGGCTCGCGAATAACCTTCTTCGTGGCAAATCGAGATTCGCGAACATTAGCCTAAGCCGACAAAGCGCGGCGCCGGCCGACCTAACCCCCTGATCCCACTGCTTTTCCAGACGCTGCACCGATACCGGAAAGGCCGTCTTCAACTGTTGCGCGAACAACGACACTCGCAATTCTTCCAAGGCCCAGCGGAAGCTTTCCCGCTCGGGCGTCGGCGTCAAGGTCTTCATCTGTTTTTCGATATGCCGCCAGTAATGCTGCCACAACCTGTTCAGACCTTGTACGTCCGGCGAATCCGGCTTTTGTTTATCCAAGCGGCATTCGCTGGCTTTCAAATAACGAGCGATCGCCGCTAATTGCCCGGCCGGGGTATGCCGCAAAAAACCTTTGTAGAGTAATAACTCCAACTGCTGCTCGATGTCCTGTCGCACGCCCGGCGCGACGCCGGGTTGTTGCAAGCGCTTCCGCAGCGTTTGGTATTGGCCGAGGATGTCGCCGATTTGCTTGCCGACCTGAGTCATCGTCGTCATTAGCGTCGATTTTTTCGCCGCCAAAATCGCCTCGAATTGCTGCTGAGTGCGGATGGCCTGGCCTTCGACGAATACCGCCGCGAAGATCGCGTGCAACACATCGTCCTTGAAGTCGCCGCCGGCGCGGTCTTTGAGTAAGGGATGGGCCGGCAGCTGGTTGTAGGCCAGTTGCAAGGCCGGCGACACGCCGTGGTTTTTTAATAGGTATTGCGCATCTTTTTTACAAACCAACTGATACAGCTTAGTCAAGCCGTCGAAGTGAGCCAGTTCGGCCTTGTGCTGGGTTTCCAGTATTTTCACACCGACCGTCTGGCCTTCATCGACGATGGCCGGAAAGCCGATGAAGCTCTGGCCTTTTTGCATGAACTGCCAGGTTTCAGGCAAGTCGTCGAAGGCCCAGGCGATGCAGCCGGTGTGATTCATTTCTTCCTGCGCCAATTTGTCGAAACTGTCGCCGGCCTTGGTCGCGTGTTCGGCTTGCAGCTTGGCCAGATTGCGGCCGTAACCGATGGCCCGACCGGCATCGTCGACGACGCGGAAGTTCATCTTCAAATGTTCCGGCAGTTGATCCGGCTGCCATTCGTTGAGCGGGATCGCTTCGCCGGTCAGCTTGCGCAAACGATTGCTCAGCCATTCGTAGACCGAACCCTTGAAATCCGGCTCGATTTCCAGACAGGCCTTGGCGGTGTTCGGCACCGGCACGAAGTGCTTGCGTAAATGTTTTGGCAGCGACTTGATCAGCGCCGTAACTTTTTCCTCCAGCATGCCGGGCACCAGCCAGTCGAACGGCATCTGCCGAATCTGATTGAGCTGGTGCACCGGAATGATCGCGGTAACGCCGTCCTCGTCATGCCCCGGTTCGAAGCGGTAATGCAGTTCGATGGTCAAGTCGCCGATCTTCTTGCTGTCCGGAAAATCCCAGTCGTTAATCTGGTTGTCGTCGTTGCGGGTCAGGTCTTCCTTGGTCAAAAACAGAATCTTCGGATTGTCGCGCTCGACCTTCTTGCGCCATTGATCCAGCGTGATGCCGCTGACGACTTCGGCCGGCAGCTTTTTATCGTAAAACTGGTACAGCCATTCCTCATCCTCGATCAAATCGACGCGGCGGCCCTTGTGCTGAATGTAACCGACCTCCTCCAGCAGTTTTTCGTTGGCTTTAAAAAACGGCGCGTTGGAGTGGTAATCCTGATTAACCAGCGCATGGCGGATGAACATCTCCCGCGCCGCCTTGGGATCGACGTTTTCGTACGGCACTTTGCGCTTGGCGGTCAGCGTCAAGCCGTACAGCAAGGTCCGTTCGAACACGCCGCAGCGGCCGGCGTTCTTCTCCCAATGCGGGTCGTAATAATTGCGTTTGACCAAATGCTGGGCACAGGCTTCTATCCATTCCGGCTCGATCTTGGCGACGGTGCGGGCGTAAACCTTGCTGGTCTCGACCTGCTCGGCGGCCATGATCCACTTCGGCCGCGCCTTATGCTGGCCGGAACCGGGGAAGATGAAAAACTTCAGGCCGCGCGCGCCCAAATACTCGTATTGCTCGTGGCGAAAGCCGATGTTGGACAGCAAGCCCGGCAACAGCGCCATGTGGATTTGCTCGTAATTGGCCGGATTGCCGGCGGTCTTTAAGCCCAAATCGCCACGCGCCACCTGCATGATCTGGGTGTGAATGTCGTGCCATTCGCGCATGCGGATGTAGGACAAAAAGTTGTCCTGGCAGTATTTACGCAACTTGCTGTTGGTCAGGTGTTTCTTCTGTTCCTCGAAGGCATTCCACAGATTCAGCAGGGTCAGGAAGTCCGAATCTTCGGCCTTGAATTGCGCATGCTTGGCCTCGGCCTGAGGCAACTTGTCGGCCGGCTTGTCGCGCGGGTCTTGAATACTCAAGGCCGAGACAATGATCGCGACCTCGTGCAAGGAACCCAATTGCGCCGCCGCCAGCAGCATGCGCGCCAGCTTCGGGTCGGTCGGAATCTTCGCCAACTGGCGGCCGGTGTCGGTCAAGTTGCCTTGCTTATCCAAGGCATCGACTTCGAACAACGAAGTCTTGCCGTCGCGCACCATTTTTTCGTCGGGTGGTTCGACGAACGGGAATTCTTCGATGTCGCCGAGCTTCAACGCCGCCATCTGCAAGATCACCGACGACAGATTGGTGCGCAGAATCTCGGGATCGGTGAATTCCGGCCGCGCCAGATAATCCTCTTTCGAATACAGCCGAATGCAGATGCCCTCGGCGACCCGGCCGCAACGCCCGGCCCGTTGGTTGGCGCTGGCTTGGGAAATACGCTCGATAGGCAAGCGCTGAATCTTGCTCTTGGCGCTGTAGCGGCTGATGCGGGCGTGGCCGGAATCGATCACGCAACGAATGCCCGGCACGGTCAGCGAGGTTTCGGCGACGTTGGTGGCCAGCACGATACGCGGTTTGTTGCCGGACGGTTTGAACACCCGCTCCTGTTCGGCCACGCTGAGTTTGGAATACAGCGGCAACACTTCGTAACGGCCGTTGTTATGCGACTTGCGCAAGGATTCGGTGGTCTCGCGGATTTCGTGCTCGCCGCTCAGAAAGATCAGAATGTCGCCGCGCAAATCGCGGTACAGTTCGTCCACCGCATCCAGTATCGCTTGCTGCAAATCGGCGGAAGTTTCGTCGTCTTCCTCGATCAATTCGATCGGCCGGTAACGCACATCCACCGGATAGGTGCGGCCGGACACGTTAACGATAGGCGCGCCGTTAAAATGCTTGGCGAAACGCTCCGGGTCGATGGTCGCGGAAGTAATCACCACTTTTAAATCCGGCCGTTTCGGCAGCAGCCAGCGCAGATAACCCAACAGAAAGTCGATGTTCAGGCTGCGCTCGTGGGCCTCGTCAATAATCAGCGTGTCGTACTGATTCAGATAGCGGTCGTTCTGGGTTTCGGCCAGCAAAATACCGTCGGTCATCAGTTTGACCAGCGAATTCGGTGCGGTCTGGTCGTGAAAGCGCACCTTATAACCGACCGTGTTGCCGATGGCCTGACCCAGTTCCTCGGCGATACGGTCGGCCACGGTGCGCGCGGCAATCCTTCTGGGCTGAGTGTGGCCGATCATGCCGCCGATGCCGCGACCGATGTCCAGGCATATCTTCGGCAACTGGGTGGTCTTACCGGAACCGGTCTCGCCGCAGACGATGGTGACCTGGTGGTTTTTAATCAGCTCGGCAATCTCGTCCTTCTTACCGCTGACCGGCAAATCCGGATAGTTAATCACCGGCACCGAGGCCCGGCGCTGGTTGCAGCGACTCACCGAACGCTCGATCTTGTCAGCCAGTTGTTGCAACTGCCCGGCTACATCCTTGCCCTTCCCCGCCTCGCCGCGCAATCTATCCAATTGCCGCTTCAAACCGTGGCGGTCACTGCCGATGCAGTTTTGGAGATTTTTGGCGAGTTGTTTGAGGGTTTCGGAAGCGGACATCAGAACGGTATGTTAAAAAGCGCCGATTATACGGACTTAGCCTGCAAAAGGCGCACTAGCGACTGAAGACATGCCAAATCCGAAAGTCATTCGTCCAAAGCCCCCAAAACATCATTCGGCGGAACCCGGTGAACCGTTCCCAGAATGGCGGAACGCCTATCGGCCACCATCCTACGCGGACTGGTGGCCCGTCGTTGGGCCTCGCCTCGACCGAGGGGTTAGGCATCGCTGATTACTGCCTGAAGAAGACGCTCTGCATCCTTGTTGCTCCGGAGTTCGTGCCAGCGCAGGTGGGCAAGCGAGGCGTCAAACCTCAATTGGGCGTACTTCGTCTTGTTCTTGCCGTAGGTTGTCAAAGCCCAAAACAAAATGCTCTCACGTGAGAAGAACGCTTTGCTCAGCGACTCCGTGTTCCCGGCCCATATGCCCCGCGCCGCTGGCGATATCACAAACCGAATCGACGTTCGGCAGGAGCTCGTGCAGGCGGTCGAGGGTTGGGCTGCCTGCGTGAACCTCGCTGGCGGCTACGCCACAAGCGATGGAATTGAAACGGTTTGGGGAGGATAAATTCATATTCTGGTTTCTCTTGTTGCCTAACGAATAAAATGGATTATCCCGCCCCTGGTGGCGGGAAATATGTAAGGCTCTATCCCGCCCACCTGTTGAGATCATTCAGCCTGAGGCATCCTGTGATTTTTTTATCGATCCCACGCGCCAACCCGTCTCGCCGCAGAGGTGCCATTCCCCGCTAGACGCGCGCTACTAAGTCCCCACGCGGGGGCGTACGCGCGGCTTGGGAGGCAGAATCGCATCGGCGAATGCGGCCCTAATCTCTACCCTTGCCTGTACCGACTGCGCAAATAATTGAGCCGAGGCGAAGATACCAATATGGCGCCGGCCAGCGATATTTATAGTTTTAGTCTGGATGCTTACGCTTCGTTGAAAATCGCCGGTAAAGGCGCGGGATTGGAAACGCTGCGGCAGGCCATGTCGGTTCGATTTAACCGCGGCGCCAAGCCAAAGCTCTGAATCTTGCGCTTATGGCACAAACCGGGGGTATCCCGAATTTTTGCAAAGTGGACCGACCGACCTGCTTACGAAGACTTGCTTCAATCCAGTCTTACCCGGCCCGCAGTACCATCGACTGTCACTTTGTCGCCGTTCGTCAAAGCATCCAACACACCTCTGACGCTCATTACCGCAGGTAACCCCACTTCCCGCGCAGTCACTGCGCCGTGCGACAAAGGTCCGCCACTTTCGGTGATCACGGCCGCCGCCTTATAAAATAAAGGCGTCCAAGCCGGATTGGTGGTACGAGCCACCAGTACCGCGTTGACTGGAAAATCGGCGAAATCGTCCTGCGACAACACCTTAAATACCGTGCCGCTGGCGATACCGGGGCTACCGGGCAAACCAACAAAGTCCCCGTCTTTAGCGGTATAGGCTTGTGACTTACCCAATTCCCATTCCGGAGAATGCTGCCTATGGTTTTGATACGCCTGTTTTTCCCGGACTATGCTATCGGCCAAACAACGCCACGACTCGGCGTCGTTAAGGCGGATTGTTTCCGAGAGCTGTTCGGCTCTGGCAAAGAACACATCCATCGCTTCCGTAATGATGCCCCTAGCCTGCAAGGCTAGGCCCAAGGCCCGTAAACCCTTGCGGAACGGCAATGTCAATCGTGTCGTCTGGTAATGCTCTATGTCGTCCAATGCGGTATAAAACCGCGTCAAGCGCAACAGCTCCTGAACCGGAAACCGCAAATCCTCCGGCAACCCGACTATCAATTGCCGCTCGGTTTCCAACATCCGGATTTTCAAAGTACGTTCCTTTTCGGCAGGGTCTTCCACGGCCGAGTCCAACATCATTTTCAGATTTTCAATCACCAGCCATGGCGCTTCCAACCAGGTCGGATGATAGGGATCGAACTCTACTTCCCGATGCCCATGATCCAGTAAAAAACGCTGGAAAGCGGCTGCAATATCTGCTTCCTGTATGAATCCGCCGGAAGCCAGAAATTGCTGACCCGTTTGGGTGCGCAACGCTTGCACGAGTTTGGGGTACTCGGCGATCCGCCGTGCCAGCCGGTAAAGTTCCTTATTGACGAAGCCTGTTTTGGTTTCGCAGTACGCCAACAAGCGATCAAAGGTCGCCGGCGCATCCGCGTCGCCGACCGCCGCTCCGACGATGCTGTACACCAGTTTGTATAGCGTGCGCTGAGTAATGGAAATAGCAATATTTGGCAGAAAATATTCTGCACCGAGCTGTTTCACCCGCAGTACAAAATCCCACAACTCGGGAATAGAGCGTCCTGTCAGCGGCTCGGCCATTAATTCGCCGAGGCCGAGTAAATAGCGATCCAAATCGCGCGACCACGCCATCGGTAATTCCTGCACCCAGGCATAGCGTTTGCGCAGTGTCGGTAAAGCAGACATCAGTTCGGCAACCGAACGCACGTTCAATGAATTTGCAGTGCCTTCGGCATAAACTTCGACGGCATTCTGGTTGCCGTATACATAATTATCGAACAAGGCGAACCACTTGCCGTGAAACGGCGGCAAGCCCATCAATTCGAAAGAATGCGACAGCGATTGGTGAAAACCCTCCGCCACCAAATCCCAAGCCAGCGGCGTAATCACCGAGGGAAATCGCTCGGCGGATTCGTCACGGGTCCAGCGCGGAGGGATGCGGGTAATCGGTCGCGCTTGCAACAGCCATAATTGTTCACCCTCAAAACCCCACTCTATATCCTGCGGATAACCGTAAAACTTTTCGACGCGCCGCATCAAATCGGATAACTCAGCCAACTCCAGTTCGCTGAGACAAGGTAAATTAGCTCGATCATCTGATAAGTTCTCGCTGCGCGTACCGGTGCGGTCGGCGACGATGCATGAGGATTTATGCGCCAGCACCGCCTCCAACACTCGGCCGGACGACTTCTCCAGCAACCAATGATCAACCTGATGCTCACCGCCCACCACCGATTCACCCAAGCCATAATTGGCATCCACCGACTGTTGTGCTGGATCGCCGGTAACCGGATTGATGCAAAACCCCACGCCGGCGACCCGATTGAAGGCCATTTTTTGCACCACCACCGCCATCGCTGTGTTCGACAAGCCGATACCGGCCTGCAAGCGGTAAGCAATGGCGCGGGCACTCCACAGCGACACCCAACAATCCCGGATACGCGAAACAATGTCGTCGATGCCGATGCAATTCAGATACGTCTCATGCTGCCCGGCGAATGCTGCGCCGCCCAAGTCCTCGGCAGTGGCGGAACTACGCACGGAGAACGCCGTGTCGTCCGAAAACTCAGCCAACACCTCCGCAATTGCCTGCTTCAGGCTTTCTGGCACCGATAGCTGGGTCAACTGCTCGCATAAACTTGTGCACGCTTGTTCCAAGGCCAGGGGTTCGTCTATAGGCAAATTCCGAAGCAAATCCGGCAATGCATCGTATTGCTCAATGAACGAATAGTATCCCTCCTGCGGCAACACAAAGCCTGATGGAACGGCAAACCCAGCCTGCGTCAAGCGGGCAAGGTTGGCGCCCTTACCGCCGGATATGGCGGAATCCAGAGCAGACGGATGATGAAAATCAAACAGCGTTGGCATAGGTATCCTTCTTGTTGGGGTTGATGGCGGGGTGAGCGGCATGACGGCGAGCTTCGTATAAACCAAAGCCTGCCAACGCCAAGCCGCTGAGGACATCGACAAAATAGTGATAACGCAAATAAAAAGTTGCGATCCATAAACCCAATATCGGCAACAACAAAACCCAGAACTCAAGGCGATGATGCCGTCCGGCAAATCCCAGTATATAAAGCGTCACAGCCACGTGCAGACTCGGCCAGACATCGACTTTATTACTGCCTTGCTCAACCATCGCGTGATTAAATGCAGTGACCGCGCCGCCACTCAATTTCACGTTGAACAACTCCGGATAGGCCAGCCAAGGCCCGGCAGCCGGCACCAGCAGATAACCGAGAAACCCCAAGCCGTAAACCGCGAATAGGCCGGTGTAAAATTCGCCGAGCAACTCCCGGCGCCGGAAAAAATAACGCAGCAGACTGACGAGCAACAATGGCATCAATAACAAGTAGCAAGCGCTCATTAGTTCGGTGAGCGGTGGGCTAATCCATCGTTCCAACCATACCGACGGCGTTTCGCCTATCAATAGCCGATCCAATGCCAACAACTGGGCATCGAAGCGTACGCTCCTGACAGCGGGGATAGCCCCGGCCATGGCTTGATATGACACATTCATACCCACGGCCAGACTGACGCAAATGGCAGCCAATAGCCCCCAACTGCGTTGCCTGGAATACCTGCGCGCCAATCCGGCCATGCCGGCCAACATCGGACAAAACAATAGACTCCAAACCGTCAGGTGCGCGATTTCGATGGCTGAAACAGCGCCCAGATAGATACTGAAATAGCGTAAGGGCGGGTCGAGAAGTTTATTCATGCGCTTTGCGCTCCGCCAAATTCCGATAGGCTGTTACCAATACCGCCCTCACCTCGGGATGAAAAACCGCGTTACCGAGTGCTACCGTCAATTTACGGAATCGGTACCAAGCCAATAGGCCAACGGTACTGATCGCGCCGTAAAGAACAAACCAACTTGGTCCGGCACATACAAACAAACCCACGCAAACGGCCACGACCCAAAATAATCCTACCGGCAAACCGACGACCATGCGCCAAAAGGAGATGACATTCGGCTCGTCCGGCAGAAGTTGACTAGCGATATGCCCGGCAGCCAGTACCGGGAAATTCAATATGCTGAAACAAGCGATGATAGGCGCCAGCAGTAACCACTTAATTAAATCCGATTGCCACAAGCGGAGCGGCATTAAAGGTAGGCCTTGATGAAGAAAAAGACCTTTATCCTTGGCAACTGCCTCCAACGCCCGTAGCGACTCGGACAAACCTGGCGTAATCAGCCCCTCGAGTTTTTTTAAGTGTTCAGCATAAGAAAGATCGGCACCTAAAATACGGGCATAAGCCAATTTTTCTGCCATTTGCTGAGCTTCGGTATCGACAAAATTAGCCCCAACAGCCTCCAGACCATCGGTAATCGACTGGTGTATCGCTATCTCGTCGGCGTTTTGCGGAATGATGGGTACGCCTATTAACACCTCAACACGGCTTTGCCAGTGAGTAGGGTCTTCGTAGTGAACAGCCAAGGGCTGGATAATGGGCCTGACTCCAGCGGCCATGGCTCGGGCAACGATACGCGCGGCACCACGATTAAACGGTAAATGTCGGCAACCGAGGGAACTAGTGCCTTCCGGCATGATGAACAGTTGTCCACCCACTTTCAGTAACTCTATACATTCCGCCAAGGCCTTGCCGTTATTGGCCTTAATTCCGCGAGCCTTATCCTTGGCACGGGCTACCGCGATACCACGGAACAAAAATCTGCCCAACGGTAAACGCTGCAGCTGCGCCGATACCATCGGCATGGCCAAAGGAACAGCAAACGAATAGGGTGCGGCATCGAGTGCGCCATTGCGGTGAGTGGCTACAAACACGACAGGACCGACTAACGTTAGCCGCTCTTTGCCGATGACTCTTATTCGACTGAATGCCAGATAGCCAATGCAGCGCCATATGCCGTAGTGAAGCAAACTCGCAATATTTAGACTCGTCATTCTAACGCCCTTCTTCGTCAGGCAATATTCGTAGCTCGAAATATAGCTGGAGAATCCGGTTAAGGCATATCTATGACAAATTGCGACATCGGGAAATCATGAAAAGCTTATAAGCCAACATTATTGGCTTCAAAAATCAGCTTTGTTATCGTTCCCACGCTCCGGCGTGGGAATGCTGAGGCGGACACTCCTGCGTCCCGATACGCACCGCTGGAGCGGTGCTGTTACGTTCCCACGCTCCCGCGTGGGAACGATGACATGCCGATTTGATTTGGCGCCAGCGTAAGTTAAAGTCGTCGTCGCCTTTCGGTAATGTCCAAATGGTGTGAAGATGGTCCGGCAAAATCACGATGGCATCCATAGTAAACGGATGAAGCGCTTTTACCTGCCGAAACGCGTCTCGCAATACATCGATTCGTTCGGTCAACAGCGTTTTCCGCCTGTCCGCAATGTTGACGGTAAAAAAGTAAATCCCGCCTTTGCGTTTGTGGCGATGATAGTTAGTCATATTCCGGCAATTGTCGATGGGTTTCGGCTACCGCCTCTACCCATCCTACTCGCTAAAACCAATAGTCGCCTATACATTTCCCATCCCGTGGCAAGTCATCGAATGAATCCAGTCCATCAAAGTGGTCAATAGGTAGCTTGGCAATAGGTTCTGGTTCGGTTAGACGCAAGTTGACGGCAATTCTGCGGCGACCTTCCTTGTCAATTGCTTGTGCTCGCCAGTACGCAACACAGCCACAGTTAGGGCAGAAATGGAATTCGATGGACTTTCCACGAGCGTAAATTTTAGTTTGGCCTGAAACAATTATGCCTTCATTTTCGAAGTCATATGCCCACAATACGCCATAACGTCGGCAGACTGTGCAGTTGCAGGCAGTAGCCGACTCGGGTACTCCATCGAATATCCAATGTACCGCACCGCAGTGGCAAGAGCCTTCAAGTTTTTTAGTCATAAGTTCTCCAATATTGCTTAATGCAGAAGTGAGCGGCCAGCGCAGCCTTTTGCGCAGGCCCGCTCGACTGCCGGGGGCCACTTGCCGAAAACACACGAAAGCACTTTCACCGCAACCCGCCGTTTAGTCGCCAGTGCACCCATGTGCCTGCCCATATAGCAAAAGGCAATTCGACAAAACCCCACGCGACCGTAATTGCAGCAACGTATGTCGTAACGTAACCGGCGAGCAACATTCCCCACTGTACCCAGGCCCAGACCAGAAACCAAACGCAAAGGCCCGATACGACACCCGCACGACAGGGGTTAGGAAACGCAGACTTAAGAGTAGCCGCCAGCCAGACAGAAAAGATGCCAAGGAGAAGCAGCTTAAGTAGTCCCTGTACTGCGACGAGTGGGGTTGGTTGAGGAAGGGAAAAGCGCGAGAACAGATAGACCCATTCGTCAGCGAGAACGACCAAATTCAGGACTGCCTCACCGGCAACAATTATGAGTCCAGCGACAACACCGCCGACGAGTAGCGGAAACAGTTTCATGGAAAAGTCCGATCAGAGATAGTGGCCCAACGTAAAGCTAAGGGGCTGGCACGATTGCGGCCGTGCCGCTTGAGCGCCATGTTATACATTTTTGCGGCATAGTTTAAGAACATCCCTCAGCTAGGATTAGCTTACTGGTTGTAGATTTATGTCGTATTGAGAATAACGGTTGAGCCTCAGTATCCCCTAAAAATTCCTTTGCGTTTTCTTTTGAGGGGAACTCAAGAATTACAACACGCTCCGGGCACCAGTCACCTTCCATTACCTCAGGCTCCACTCCTTGCACGATATATCTACCACCATGTTTTTTTATAAAAAGAGGTATTTTTTCGATATATTCTCGAAAGCTCTCAAAATTGTTGATTGATAAGTCCAATATCAGGTACGCATTCATTCTTTGGTTCTCTCTAAACTCAAGTCCTAATGTCTATTGATGTATAACGCCAAGCTAAGGGGAGCGTCCCTTTGAGCGACGTATTATCCATTTGCTTCACCTAGTGTCTGTATGAAAAAATCGTAAGCTGGGTTGCTTAAATATGGTTTCATTCGCATAAAAAGAGACCGTAAGCCAGCCCCATATTGGTCAATAAATTGAGTGCTTCCGCCAGCAATCTCTAATTCATTGGCAGCTGTCAATTCGCAGAATTTCTTGAGCGCATCATTCGCTAGCACATATTCTTCGCAAGAAAATCTGTTTCGAAAAACTGGATTATTAACTATCCCGAACTGGGGCCAGAAGAAGTCTCTATCGCAAGCACAATACATATAAATAACCTCTTCAGATTCCGAGCCGACCAACTTCTGTATTTGCAAGCGCTCATTTAGGGCAAGTAATTTCCCATCATAGCCATCAGTTCCATACACGGCATGATAGAGACCCGCCTTGCATAGAACTTCATTTGCTCCCCAACGATGTAACAACTCGTGGGTTCCTATCAGATGACTGAGTAGGGTTCCATTCAAATGCTCAAACTCCCCAGCGCCAAGGTCTCGCAATCTTTCAAAAATCACGTGATCGATCATTTGGATAAGGTTTTGACTGATTGTTTGGTTTCAATGAGAACTTACAATTACAACAGGAATATTTTCTAAAAGTACCCGAGACAACTAAATCCCACAAGCTATAAAACCTTTGATTACAAATTGGGAATTTGGCTGAAAAAATATGATAAGCCATTAGCCCCCATGAAAGACATAAGCCTGGAATGACCATAAGATTGAATATATCAGGATTCGCACCTGTGTTTATTGATATTACTGCTACAAAAAACGCTAGCACAACAGGGATATAGCAATATTTCCCTTTTTTCGTAATTTTCTTTAACTCAGCAGCTTTTTGGTCATTATCCACGGGTGCCCCAAATCTTATAATGTGGAGCTAAGGGGCGGCGCGCTTTTGCGCCGTCCCGCTTGAGCGCAGGGTTAGCTAAAATAATCATGAAGACTTCCTGCCAAGAAAAAATAATGAATGGAATATAGGCATATCTGTATTGTTTGGTTCTTAAGGCGATAATCCCCCAAAGAGGATAAGTAAATATGGGGAGCACTGCGATCCATAACAATATGCTTTTCGTCGATCCGGGCGCGTCGAACCCCATACCCGCTCCTAACGAAATAGGCAACCAAAATGCTAATGCAATTTGTGTGAAGGATTTTCCCCGGTCGGTTGGTGGGGTGCTTGAATCGGAGTCATTTCTGATAACTTTCAAGGGGATTTTCCTTGTATAGCTAACGTAGAGCTAACCGGCGCTGCGCGGCTTTATCGCGTAGCGTCCAGCGACTGAAAGGAGCGAGGTTGAGCGCCGGGTTAGGTTTCACTGGCGAGAACTTTACAAGTGCCTTGACCAATGCAGGCCACAGACCAGTAGCCGTTGCCATCAGATTCAAGATGCAGCGAGACCTTCAGTTCGTGTGTAACCGAAAACGCGAGATCATAGCCACCCGCGCTAGACGTAATGCCGGCCGTGAATTCGGTGTGCTTGTGCTGGCGTATGAAGGCTGCCAACTCTGAGTTATTTGGAAGAGGCAGACTCATAAGGATTACGTCGCGCAGCCCCTCCTTGGATAGGGGATCATCGCCCGCCACCAGTAGGAAGCCAGCGTCTGCAATTGAGTCTCTTAGGACGATTGAAGGCATGTTGAGAAACCTAACGTGAAGCTAAGGGGTAAGCGGTCCTTTAACAGCATCTGTATAAACAGCTCGAAAGGAACGAAGATAGTGTCCACTTATAATCAGGTGGACACCTATGAAGGAGCATAACACGCGATTATCGCGGCCATTAATCGTGGGGCACGGGCGAGACGGCCGTTGCCTTTATGATCCGGAAGCCAAGCGGGAGCTAGTGAAAGTTTGCTTGCATTCGGGCACATCGGTTGCCAAGATCGCTCTGCAATACGGTATCAATGCCAATCTGCTGCGCAAGTGGATGGGGCATTACCGAGAAACAGGACATCCGAATCCGAACAGTCCATTAACGTTGCCGGCTTTTGTGCCCGTTCAGTCGCTGAGCGCAGAGAAACCGGCTGAGTCAGCGCTCAGTGCGGAGTTGCCCAACGGCGTTAAACTCGCGTTACAGCCTGTCGCACTGAGCGACCTGCCGGTGATTTTGAAGGCGTTGGCCGAGCTGCCATGTTTCGTTTCGACGCAGGATTGAAGGTCTACCTGCACCGCGAGCCGGTCGACGGCCGCAAGGCCATCAATGGTTTAGCGCTGCTGGTTGAGCAGGCATTAGGCTTGAATCCGTTCGAGCCGGCCATCTACGTGTTCAGCAATCGCCGGCGGGATCGGATCAAACTGCTGTTGTGGGACCGCACCGGTTTTTGGTTGATGCTCAAGCGGCTGGAAGCCGACCGTTTTCACTGGCCGAAAGAGGCAGCAGTTGTGACGTTGACGGTCGAGCAACTCCACTGGTTGTTAGCCGGTATTGACTTGGCCGCGATGCGGCCGCATCCGGCACGAACCTATACCCAAGTAGGCTGAAACGCGGATGTAAAGCCGGTAAAATAACAGCATGACGCCCACCATCACGCTGTCCACCGAAGACTACCAAGCCTTGCTGGCCGAGCAGCAACGGCTGGCGAGTCAACTGCGGTTGGTGACGGTCGAGCGGGATTTATTGAAAGAACGTGTGGATGCCTTTCTGCATAGGCTGTATGCCGCAAAATCCGAGGCGCGGGCCAATCCGGCCCAGCGCGACCTGTTCCTAACGAAGCCGAAGTGTTGGCGCCGAACGGTGCTCCAATCGCCGAGGAAGCCACGCCCGAAGCGGTCGAGGTGGCCGGTCACCGCCGCAAGAAACGCGGTCGCAAACCGCTCGATCCGCATCTGCCGCGTGAGATCGTGCGCCATGAATTAGCGGAAGCCGAACGCATCTGTGCGCATGACGGTACTCGTCTGGTGGAAATCGGCGCTGAAATCAGCGAGCAGCTCGACATCGTGCCGCAACAGGTGCGAGTCATTCAACATCACCGCGTCAAATATGCCTGCCCGTGCTGCGATGAAAGCATTCGCGTGACGCCGGCACCGGTTCGCATCATCCCCAAAGGCTTACTCACCGAAACGGCATTAGCCTGGGTCGTCACCGCCAAATACCAGGATAGCCTGCCGCTGTATCGGCAAGCCGCGCTGTTGAGCCGTTTCGGCGGCGATCTGTCGCGCAACACGCTGGCGGCTAGCATGGTGCGGGTTGGCGACGCAGTGCAACCCATCATCAACTTGCTGCGCGACCATCTACTCGATGCCGATCTGATCCTGGGCGACGAAACCGTGGTTCAAGTGCTCAAAGAATCCGGCCGAGCCGCGCAAAGCAAAAGCTATCTGTGGGCACAAATGACCGGCTCCGGACCGCCGATTCGGCTGTTCAGCTACACGCCGGGGCGCGGCGGAACGCATGCGCAGCCGTTGTATGACGGCATCAAACCCGGCGCGGTACTGATGAGCGACGGCTATGAGGTGTATAACGCCATTGCCGCCAGCCGGGGCGCGATTCACCTCGGCTGTTGGGCGCATGCGCGGCGTTATTTTGTCGAGGCCGAAGCCGCCATTCCTAAAGCCGCGCGCGGCCCGGAGCAACTGGCGACGCAGTTTATCGCGGCGATGGGTGAACTGTACGCGATTGAAACTCAGACGAAAGACCTGAGCGTCGAACAGCGTGGGCAGCGGCGCCAGGAGCAAAGCCGACCGGTTTTGGTCAAAATCGAAGCCCTGCTGCTACAACATCTGCATGCGGTAATCCCCGGTAGTTTGCTGGGCAAGGCTTTGCATTACTTGTCATCGCAGTGGTCCAAACTGATCCGCTTCGTCGACAACGGCGCTTGGCCCATCGACAACAACCTCTGCGAAAACGCCATACGCCCCTTCGTGGTGGGCCTCCGCAATTGGTTGTTTTGCGATACGGTGGCCGGCGCCCGTGCCAGCGCTAATCTTTACTCGTTGATCGAAACCTGCAAGGCCAATAGCGTCGACCCTTACACCTATCTGGTCGATCTGTTCCGAAAGCTTCCCACCGCAAAAACTGTCGAAGAGTTCGAAGCGCTGTTGCCTTGGAATCTCGACGCCCTAACGGACTAATCGCACGCCAACGGTTAAGTCATTGTCCGTTTCAGTTCTAGTGCGTCCTTCAAAGATCGCTTACGCTAAGGGGCGCGCCGCAGGCGCGGGGTCCCAGCGACCAAAGAGAGCGAACTTGAGCGTAGGGTTAGACATAGTCCTTGGCATAAACACTGAGAAAATCATCACCTGCCGCGCTTTCTGAAAGAAGGTAATACCCAGACCAGTTGTCCCATCCAGCGAGCAGCCTAGTGTTGCCCCGTACGAAGTCAGGAACGATAACCTCGTCCAAGCCGCGCACGCGATGACCTTCCCGCCGAAAACCATGAACAAATTGTAGCTTGAGCCGCAACCAGAGAGCGAACAGTGGGGACGCGCGCTCAAAACAAAGTTGAAGATGACCATTGGCCGCAGTCGAGAGATTTGCAGTTCGTTCGCGCATGTCTAACGTAGAGCTAACCGGCGCTGCGCGGCTTTATCGCGCAGCGTCCAGCGACTGAAAGGAGCGTGGTTGAGCGCCGGGTTGGGCGTGATTTCAGCAAACGAGGGCATTTAGTTATTCGACAATCGGTGAATAATCCAGCGGGTGTTGCTGTTGGCGCCGCTCGAAGCTCTCAACCAACACCCCATCGTCTGGGACCAGAGCCCAATAGCGTTGATCGAACTCAGCTTCAAGAGGCTCCAAGTCATCGCCTTGGCGAATAGCCTTTTGAGCAGCGCCAATAAGGTCGGCGATACCTCCAAAGCCAAAGTACGTGTAACCGGCTTGGGCGGCAACGAGTTGCTCTGCGGAAAGGCATTCGACTGCGTTAAGGACTCCGCCATTCATGGTCGGGCCGTGAAAGAGCAGCAACCCAGCCAAAGCAGTGTCGCCGGGGCGAGGAGATTCCCCTCCACCTTGACATGCGCGATTCCAAATCTTGTCCGTGCCGGTTAGTTCATACATGGCATGACGCCCAACGTAGAGCTAACCGGCGCTGCGCAGCTTCATCGCGCAGCGTCCAGAGAGCGAAGCGAACGGGGTTGAGCGCCATGTTAGGGGTTGTTTTCATGCGCTTGCTGCCGAGCCAGTCGCCCTTTTCCTAGAATGAGCGGTGAATCACCCTCAGGCTCACCTTGTCTTATCTCTTCCAGCGTTTGCCAAAGCAAAAACGTACCGTCTTTAGTGGCCTTGCCCATGACAACGGCACCGTTGCGCCCGCTGGTGACAACAAGAACTGCTGTATTGCCAACCACCACACCTTTGACCGTACGTTCGCCGCCCTCGTTTAGCCGGCCACAGCCTGGCGTTGAAAATGTGTGGTCACCGGAGATTCTGTTTCCGTTTTGCACAAGTACGAATGTGGCTAACCCACACTCAACACGACTCTCTTGTTCTGTTTTTGAGCGCAGATCAATAGACCACGTGCCATTGAAGCTGGTCTCCGCGGCCGAAGCTGAAGAGGAAATGGCAACAATGACAAACATGCAGAGCGAGGCGAAAAATGCGCGCACCAATGACCCCTAACGTTTGACATAACCGGCGCTGCGCGGCTTCATCGCGTAGCGTCCGTGTTGATGGATGGGTTGGGCGTCGATGGAGTCGTATTTCATCTCATAGCCACCATCGCGCGATAGGCCGTTCGCTCATAAGCAACAGGACTGAATCCGGGATTTTCCTTTCGCATACGTTCCAATGCCGCTTCGTATGGCATGGCCCCCGGATATTTATGAGCAGATTCGCCAACATAAGCCGTACTGAGCAGCAACGCTTTCGACTTCTCTAGGCAAGTCTGGTACGCAGCCTGATCAAACTCTCCGAACACTTCTTCGGGTGTGATGTCCGGGAGTTTCGGTAGCGGCCCCCAGTGCTTTGTCTCGTAGTTGTAGTAATGGATACAGAACACTGCGTCGAGAAAACTGGCGGGGTTTTTTGCCTCAGTGATAGCTCTATCTCGTACTTCGACGTCGTACTTTGAAATGCCCATTGTTTGTTCTCTCAGCGTGCCACTATTGACGCCCAACGTAGAGCTCAGGGGCGCGTAGCCGGCTTGCCGGCGGAGCGTCCCTCTGGAGCGCCTTGTTCGGCGCGAAGTTGTTGATCAACCGCCCGGACTTCTGAAATTAGCTCATGCCCTTTGTAAAAGAGTAGTGAGAGAGGGAGGCGATTGTTGCCAAGGTCATCTTCTTTGGCTTCGGCTGTCAGTACCCCATTGCCAGTGAGCAAATAGAAGCGCGTGTATGAAGGCTTGGGCAAGGGGTAGCTCTTGGTCGGCTGTACCTGCTTAGAAAATTGCTGTGAGGTTGCGAGAAAAGACTGAGCCGCACGATGAGGACCAGCATGTGGGCCAAGCCCGATGATGCCGCCGCCATTGCTGAAATAGAGACTGACCGTCCCGTCGGCTAATGCCACAAGGGAAGCAACAGCCTCCGGATAGCCAGTTTCCATTACGACGCCCCACACTTCGTTGGCATCTTTCAGCTCAACGCCAATGGTATCTGGCTTCGCGCTGAGCACCATGTTGCGCAGCCCAGAATATACGTCCGCCACCTTATAGCCGACAGCGCTGGCCCCCGGTGAAAGGAGCCCAGCAATGAAAGAGAAGAAACTGGCCATAAGGAATCTGCGCTTCATTGTGGTGACGGCGAACGTGTAGCTAACCCGACGCCCGTCAGGGCGGTCGGGTTGAGCGCAGGGTTAGAAAACCGGGCGAGAGAATGCATTTTGCGGCGACGAAAAGAGTTCATTGAAACGTTGTGCCTGCAATTGCTTACCGTCCGAGAAGTAAAAATTATGATCACCAGATGCAGATTTCATTGCTGCCACGGCTTGATCGACGGATGCGCGTTTCCAGTAAAGATGGTTGTAGAACGCTAAGTATGCGACGGTGAGATCAGACTGGAGCACCGTGCCCGTATTGCCGATTAGGAAGCTGAATACGCTACCGTAAGCATGAGCCATGCTCGATGCTTGAATTCCGTTGCAAGATGCCATGCATACAAACGGGTCGTATCCCTTAATGTGGTTGTGCGAGGCAAGCAAATTTCTGAGTTCTGGCCAGCTGATAAATGTGTTATCGCTTAGCGCAATACCCTCATTCGCACCGTGCATACATAAGTGAATTAACGGAATAGCGTCGGTAGGGAAATTGAATGGCTGCATCTGTGCAACGCAGTTTTGCAATCGCTCGCGAAGAGCGGAACCAAACGTTTCTCCGTTTACGGCGAGAGTGTAGAAGTGCGGTATTCGAATAGCCC
This sequence comes from Methylomonas stagni, assembly GCF_050154735.1. NCBI lineage: Bacteria > Pseudomonadati > Pseudomonadota > Gammaproteobacteria > Methylococcales > Methylococcaceae > Methylomonas > Methylomonas stagni. The sequence goes on from NZ_CP189557.1 coordinate 1,872,520, forward strand.
GCAAAGCGTCTCTAAGCGCCATTCCGATACTGTATCCGTCGATCAAGTCCGAAGCGGAAGGAGAATCGACAATGTAGACAAACGGGCTCGGCTGCGGCGTCGGAACGGATGGTTGTGTGGGATACATGTTTTCGAGGACTTCTAACGTGGAGCTAACCGGCTCGCCAAAGCGTAGCTTTGGCGAGTCCAGCGACCGAAGGGAGCGAGGTTGAGCGCCGGGTTGGGCATTATTTTCCTGATTTATTGTTACTGTTCTTAGGGTCAAACGATTCTAGTGCCAAGGAGCTTTTGGGGAACTCAGGTTTGCTACCAGAGCTAACAGAATCAAAAGTCATGACGCTTTTCGGAAAAGTAGGTTTTGCCTGTTGGACATTAATCTGGCTTGTTGTTTGTTGTTGATTTTGAGTTGTTGAGGGTGCGGGCTGTTGCGGTGCGGCTGGCTGCTTTTGTGTCGGTTGCGTCATTTTTGGCTCCTGAATAACTTGGATAGGTGAAACAATTTTAACGGATTGAGCTTCGGGTTCTACGTTAGTAAAAACGTACCCCCATCGAGGTACGCAAACAAGGATTAGTAAAGAGAAAGTACAAAAAGCCAATCGTTGAGCGGTCAATAATTTTGACTTTCTATGTTGATTTTGTGTGAAGTTATGATCAACCGAATTTGCGATTTCATTTAAGAGACCGTTTCGCGCATCAAGCAAGACAGTGTCGGGTTCTGGATGAGCATTAACATACTCAATGATCTTTGACGGGGACGGCAATCTTGAGTATTTAAATGGCCAGAGCAAGACATATGCAACATAGCCAGTAGAAACAAGTAGGATCAAGATGGCAATCGATAGTGGTAACCAAAAAAGATAGATGTTCCATGTCAGGAAAAGCTCACCTCTTAAGCTGCTAATTAGGTAGGCGGCAATAGCAAAGCAAGGGGGTAATGGCTAGACTTAAAATGAAATTGATTCGTTCTCTAATCTTATCTGTGCTTTTGTCTTCCGCCTCATAAGATTCAATAGAGCGTTCCAGTAACCATTCAAGAGTATCGGGATTCATTACTGTCCGAACCTAAATGCCCAACGTAATGTATACGACATCGCTTGTCCTATAATCCAGAGCATTATGTCGTATAATCCTTTTTTCATGATGGCAAGTTATTGTTTGTGAACGAATTGGCTCGGGCAAAGGGGACATGTTATGGAAACAAATACGACATCGGCACCGCCAAAAAAACGACTGGATCAGGTACGCGATAAAATTCGTTTCAAGCACTACAGCCTGAGTACCGAGGATACCTACGTGTCCTGGATTAAGCAATTTATTTTGTTTAACGCCAAGCGTCATCCGACGGAAATGGGCGCGGCCGAAGTCGAACAGTTCTAGACCTATCTGGCAACCAAGCGGCATGTCTCCAGTTCCACGCAAAATCAGGCTTTGTCGGCCATTCTGTTTTTGTATCGCGACGTGTTAGCGGTGCAATGGCCTTGGTTGGACGGCATGGCCGAGCTTCGCCGATCGGCGGCGGCCTATTTCAACGGTTTATAAGCCCGTTTTAGTCGGCTACCGCCGTCCGATTTCAACAATCGCAGGCTCTGTAACAAAGAACGCCGGTTAGCGCGCATCCCTTGCCTATAGCCCTGTTCGAATAACGCCGGTTGCCAGCCAGCGCTTGGCGCTCGGATGCCATCCAACGCCTGTTAGCGCTCTAGTAAACAATGTAGCGCGTGTCTCTGAATTTAGCCTACGCTTTTCATCTGCGCACTGCCCCATCGTCCGCCGTATCAGCCACGCCAAAAGGAGCCCGACATGAACCAGCATCTGATTTCTTTAAGCCTTTCCGACAACGATCTCGCGGATATAGATGCCGCCCTGAAAATATTGGAAGACCGCTTCGCCGGCTTTCTGGTCTTAACCCCGGAAGAGCGTCGCGCCATCCCCAAGATGGGCGATAAAACCGAAGCGTTTTGCCGTCAGACGCTGACGGTGTCCAGCCAAAATACGTCCGCCATTCCGCCCGGTCTGGATACCGCCTCGGCGGAAGCCGATCTGGCGACGCTCGATAGACTCCGCCCTCGCCTGCATCGGCTGCGCGATTTATTGAGCAGAGCCGAAGATACCGACATGGCACTGGGCAGCGATATTTATAGTTTTAGTCTGGATGCTTACGCTTCGTTGAAAATCGCCGGTAAAGGCGCGGGATTGGAAACGCTGCGGCAGGCGATGTCGGTTCGATTTAACCGCGGCGCCAAGCCAAAAACCTAAACCGGCCAGCCTGTCGGCTAAACAAGATAAGTAGGTCAGCCGCCCGGCTCGGCCTTCCGGCACACCAACTAAGCTCAAGTCCATAGCGGAATAGATAAAGGCAAGGCTCGCAAGCTTTGCCGCTAACCCCGCAAGCTTATTCGCAGCACTCGCAAGGTTCCAAGCCTTGCCCGCAAGGTAAATGACTTTGCGGGCAAGGCAATTTTCTATGGGCATAAGCCTAAAAGCCTTGAGCGCAAGGCTTTAAAGTCCAACCACAAGCATATTTGGCTTGCGCGCAACGAAAAAAACCTTGCCCGCAAGGCAAATAAGCTTGCGCGCGACTCTAATTTACTTGTGCGCAAGGCTCTGACGCTTGCGAATCCGGCAACGCATCGATCATTCCAACCCAGTACGTTTGTACCGGCACAAATGCGTTATTGCCAAAAGCCGCCAAACTGCGCCAGCATGCCGGCAGTGTTTAATTTGCAGGATACGGACCATGGCGGAGGATAGAAAACCCGAAAGCGGCGGCTACGGATCGCCGTTGCCGATCGCATTGATCATGACCATGTTGGCGAGTTTGTTGATCGGCCATTCCCTGCCCTATCAGGACGAACGGCCTTCGGCCGACCCGCTGAAATCCAGCCATCCGTCGCTGCAGAATATCGACGCCCGACTTTGGCAAGATCCGTTTTCCACTGTCGAAAATGCCGCCAACGCGGCCGGCAAGTCCGTAGCCGACGCGAAATCGTTCGCGCTGTTTGTAGACGGCCGTCCCGCGAATGTTGAAATTCGCCCGTCGCCGACCGCTCCGCCGTTGCCGGAAAAGAAAGCCATCGTGCCGGATGCGCTGAATCACTCGAACCAGGCAATCACGGTGCTGGCGGTCACCTTGCCCGGCGGCCCGTATCCCGAAGAAGCCGAACAGCGGATGCGCCGCCGCTATGCCGTACTGTCCGGCTTGGCCAATCAAGATTGGATACCGAGCGACGAACAACATCTTGGCGTGTTCGAACCGGGCCAAGACGATTTGCAAAAACTAGTCCCGTTCGAATGGTGGTTGCCGCGCGACGGAAATCAGAAGTCGCCGATCCTGGTGCTATGGCTGGATGAAGCCAGTCTGACCGAAACCCCGTTCGCCAAAATCAACCGCTTGCTGAAACTGGTCATGCCCGAGCAAGACCAGGCCAGCTATCGGGTGATCGGCCCCAACAGTTCGGCGACCCTGCGCACGATGCTGGCGGAAACCGAAAACCCGGCATTCGCGCATCCCCCTGCCCGGCATCGCCCAAACTTGGCGATGCCCTCGACGCCGATTGCAGACTCGACATCGGTTTTTACGCGGCGGCGGCCACCGCCGCCGACTTCGAATTGAGCGGTCTATGCAAAAACAAGGACGCGCATTGTCTGGAAGAGCTTTTCAAGCAGAAAAACATCCGTTTGCTGCGTACCACGTCCAGCGATGACGACTTGATGAAGGCCTTGGTCAGCGAATTGGCGTTGCGGCGAATCACCGCCGACGCGCACATCGTAATACTGTCGGAGTGGGACACGTTTTACGGCCGCGCCATGCGCGACACCTTTGTCAAAACCTGGCCGTCCAAACCCAAGACGACGCCTCCCGGCAGCCAATGCGGTCAGAAAACCGTGCATAGCTACAGCTATATGCGCGGCCTGGACGGCAAATTGCCGAAATCCGGCGATAAGAGCGCGGATGCCAAGGCATCCGGCGCGAACAAGGACAAACCAACCGAAAACGCCAACATCGAAACGCCCGAAGGCCAAAGCCAAAAAGACTATCTGCGGCGACTGGCCGGCAATATCGCCGAACTGGACGCGTGCCTGATCCAGAGCAGCCCCGACGGCGGGATTGCCGCGATCGGCATCCTGGGATCGGATGTCTACGACAAGCTGATGATTTTACAGGCCTTGCGCCAGTACTTCCCGCATACCTTGTTTTTTACCACCGATTTGGACGCCATTTACAATCATCCGAGCAAATGGCTGCAAACCCATAATTTGTTGGTAGCGGCGCCCTACGGCCTATATCTTGACGACCAGTGGCAAGGCAGCATCCCGCCGTTTCGCGACAATTATCAGACCGCGCTGTTCCTGTCCACGCAGCTGGCCGTCACGCCCCCACCGCTTAACATCAAGCCCATCATACCGACGCTGTTCGAAATCGGCCGTAGCCGGCCGATTCCGTTGGCGGTGCCGCGCTGCGATGACTCGCGCGGCCTTTCGCCCAATCCCGAGCACTGCATGTGGCCGAACTGGGAGCAAGCAGATCAAGGCATTCAGCCGGCCGTCAAATCGAGCCGCTTCAGTTTTGAATTCAAAAACCTGCTGTTTTTAAGCCTTAGCCTGATCTGCATGGCCTGTCTGGTCAGTTGGCAAATTCGCAAATGGGCATTGTCGGCCGTTTGCCGGGTTTTAGACAGCGGACTCATGGCCTGCATCGCCACGGCGGTGGCGTTATCGGCGCTGGGCATTTTTGTGGTTTTTAACGAATATCTTGCCAGCCCGATGGCCGAACCGTTTTACTGGCTGGAAGGCGCCAGCATCTGGCCGACCGAGGGCCTGCGCTTGGTTTCCTACCTGGTTGCTGTGGCCTTTTTTTGCTGGGGACAACGCCGGCTAGCCCAAATGCGCGTAACCGTTTCCGAAACGTTCGGTTTGCCGAACCATGCCGATGCGTCGATCAAGGAATGCAAGCTGATGTTTGTCGGCAGCTGGGAAGTCGCGGAAAATCGCCCCCAGCCTGGCCGCAGGGATACGCTCCGGCGAATGTTGACTCAACGCGTGCCGCCGTTCTCCGACTGGCTGGTGAAAGATCTGTTGCTGATCGCGACGCTTGCGTGGTTGATTTACTACTATTCCCAAACCTGCGTGCCGCAAACCCCGATGGCGCTGCCGCTGCAAACTAAGCTATACCTTGGCCTGAGCATCTTGAGCTTTGTCGGCTTGACCCTGTTAGTCATGAATTCCGCGTGCGCGATCGGCATCCGACTTGGCGCGGACGCGATCCAGCGCAAACTCGCCACGCCGGCGGCAGCCACCGCCCGGCTCTGGCAACACTATCTAGGTTATCTGGATAACACCAAACTGGGCATTCCCGGCAACCTGCTCCGGGTATTGATTCATAGTCTGGCCTTCATCGTCGTCGCCGGCATTACGATGCGCTTCGGGCAACTTCCTAATATTCCGGCGCGCGGTACCTCGGTGGTCGCGGTGAATGCCGCCTTGTTGCTGCTGTCGGTTCTGTCCACCGTGATGCTGACCATGTGGGTGGTCGAGCACGCGCGGCTGTGCGAACGCTTGATCGCCAATCTCACCCAACAGAGCGATGGCTGGAACCGGCGGGCCATCGAGCATGCCCAAGCCAACGCGGTCGCCGAACCCTGCGTTTCGGAATGGTTGAAAATCCAGTTGGTCAAGGAGCTGACCAAAGCCATGCAGCCGTTGATCTGGGGCCCGGTCGCGGTGATTGGATTGATGGTGCTGGCGCGCAATCCGGCCATCGACGACTGGAATTTGCCCTGGGGCCTGCGCGCGGTGTTTATCTTGATGTTTATCTATGCGTTTTCGGCGGAATGGCTGTTGCAGCGCGGCGCCAGAACCACCCGGCGCCGAGCGATCGAGCAATGGAGCTTTAAGGTAAGGGAATTGCGACACTCAGGTAACGCGACGAGCGCGGAAATCGATCGGATCGAATCCGAGATCGAAAGCGCCCGCGCCCTGCGCGAGGGCGCCTTCCGGCCCTGGTACGAATGGCCCTTGCTGCAAGCCTTCGGCGGCACCGGCGCGCTACTGGTGTTGTTTCAACAACTGTCGGAATACTGGACGTTGAGCCAATATTAAGCGCCCGCCGGACCGATGAACCACCCGCCGACCTGGCAATGCCGCCAGCCGCGCTCCGCTAGATCGATCGAGACCCTTGCGTTGAGGCACCCAATCTACCCGTGCCGGCGCGTTGAAACCCGACGGATTTGGCAGGGCTAAATTAGTTCCGCTTTGTCCGATTAGGAAATCAACATCGTCATCCCGGCATGGATTGCCGGACCGGTTAGAGCGCGGAGCGAATCCAAACGCCATAAATGGATTTTAGCCAACCATCCATGACATTGGATGCCCGCTTCCCGGCGGGCATGACGGTCTTGAACAAATCCGACAAAGTAGAATTCGCCAAATCCGCTTTCAGTCGGCAAACGCCGAGGGTTTAATCCGACCCGCCAAATTAAGCCTGTCGATGGCCGTGGCACTTCATAATACGAAACACCCGCCCAATTGAAACACGCTTTCACCCCGTTGACTCGCCAGCAAATTCACGCAGTAAATCAACCAACTGCGGCTATCGCCGTGTTCGTCAACCGCGATAATCCAACTGGGCACCATGCCCATTTCCTCGTAGCTGCAGTGGTACAGCGGCTGAACACCGTTATGAAACACTTGCAGATACTGATTGGCCCTGGCCATTTGAGTCGCCAGGGTGTTGGCTCGATTCATCGCCCCTTGATTGGTGTTGTCGTTGGAATGCAGCATGACGGTCCGGCCGCTGTGCATATCCTTCGCGATCAAAAAGGAACAGCCCGAGAACGGACCGCTGATCACAACGCGCGCGCCCGGATCGAGTTCCATGCCCGTGCAACAATTTTGACCCCATTTTAGAAACCGAATCGGCGTTTTTACCCCCGCATTGGTTTCTCGCAACAGGGAAACCACCTTTTTGTCCGAAGTAATCTGCGCGACGTTCTCCAGCGGATCGTATTTCAGTAAATTATTGTTAAAGACCGCAATCGGCATCGCGTTGAAGTTGGTGCTGACCATTTGCGGCGTGGCTTTTCCGTAACTTTTAGCTAAGGTTTTGATGGTATCGAAGGCAATACCGCTATTGATGTTTGGCATGGGGCGTCTCGTTTAGAATTTTTATCGGGGCAACAGCGTCGAGCGGAGCTCGCCCAAAGTATAGAGTCTTTTGTGCCGCCGGCAGCCCAAGACGCACGCCATCGAGTTCGGCTTAATTGATAGCCCGCGCTCGCCGGCTCCGCGAGCTATTGTAGGTTGCGATTCGGCGGCAGACCTTAGTCCGTTACGCTTACCCGCCGGATAATCCATTGAAATGCCTAAACAACTGGTGGCTTTTACTATGAAAGTCGCCGGATGCCGCGCCCAATCCGGTGTCGGAAGGCTGTCAATCGCGGCTAAAGCCGCTCCAACACATTTTTCTCGATGCCCGGCTCGCGCCCCAACCCACCACTATTGGCGGCCGCCGCGAATAGTGGCGGGCATATGGGTGTCGTTGCGGCGGTTGATTGCGGCCGAATATCCTCTAATAGATTGAATTCGTTTGATTATTTTCAACAAACCCCAGTTGGCACGGCGTTTGTAATACCTAATACGTCGCGGCGAGCGCCGCCGACATCACTCAAACCAAACCACTTAATTGGAGATACCACCATGAAAAACTCGAACACTATCATTACCAGCGCTGTCGCCTCGTTGTTAGCCTTGGCCGCGATCGGCGCGCAAAGCACGGCGGTGGCCGCCGACAAGATGGACATGGAGAAATGCTACGGCGTCGCCAAGGCCGGCAAGAACGATTGCAAGACCTTGTCCAACGCCTGCGCCGGTCATTCCACCAGCGACGGCCAAAAAGACGCCTTCATCGCCGTGCCGGCCGGCACTTGCGAACGCATCGTCGGCGGCCAAACCCAGATGCCCGGCATGTAAGCCGCCGCGATGACGACGCCACGATCCTCACAACTTTCGCGGCGGGTCGCCGCGCCGATTCCGGCTTGCGCCGGAGTCGGCCTGCGTTCGGCCCATCACGGCGACGCCTTGGCCGGCCCAGTGCCGGTCGGCTGGCTGGAAGTCCACAGCGAAAACTATTTCGGCGCCGGCGGTCCGCCGCTGCGCTACCTGGAAACCTTGCGAGACGCGTTGCCGATCAGTCTACACGGCGTCGGTCTGTCGCTGGGTTCGACAGACCCGCTGGACAGCGAGCATTTACGCCAACTCAAGCATTTGATCGGCCGCGTCGAGCCCGGTCTGGTCTCGGAACATTTGAGTTGGAGTTCGCAAGGCGGCCGCTATCTGAACGACTTGCTGCCGCTGCCTTATACCGAAGCCACGCTGCTCCACCTGTGCGACCGGCTAAACCGGGTCCAGGATTTTCTGGGACGGACGCTGCTGATCGAAAACCCGGCCGGCTATCTGCAATACCGGGAAGCCGACTACAGCGAAAGCGGGTTTTTGAACGAACTGGCCCGGCGTAGCGGCTGCGGAATTCTGCTGGACGTCAACAATCTGTACGTGTCCAGCCATAACCTGCATTGGAACGCGGCCGATTATCTGGCCGAGTTGGACGGCGAGCGGGTAGGCGAATTGCATCTGGCCGGCCATGCGTTGCGTACTATCGATACCGCGAGCCTGCTGCTGGACACCCACGCCGGGCCGGTGGCGGCATCGGTCTGGCAACTGTTCCGGCAAGTGTTGCAACGCTTCGGCCGGCGGCCGACCTTGATCGAATGGGATGCGGATTTGCCGGCCTGGCCGGTGTTGCTAAACGAGGCCGCCAAGGCCGACGAGTTATTGGAGACCAACGATGCATGCATTGCGTGATTTGCAACAAGACATGGCGGACTACGCGTTCGGCCTGGCCGAACGGGTGCCGGCGGCTATCGTCAGCGGCGAAATCGCCGCCGAAAAACGCTTGGCGCTATATCGCAACAATACTCGCCTGGGCCTGACCCAAGCCTTGCGCGAGGTATATCCGGTCGTCGAACGCCTGGTCGGCGAGCAATTTTTCAATTATCTGGCGCGGTTTTTCATCGAAGCTCATCCGCCGGCGCAAGCAGCCTTGCTGCATTACGGCGAGGCACTGGCCGATTTTTTGACCGATTTTCCGCCGACCCACGGGCTGGACTATCTAGCCGACGTCGCCCGCGTGGAATGGTACTGGCACGGCGCCTATCACGCCGCCGACGCCGCGCTGCTGGACGCGCGCGGCCTGGCGGCGGTGCCGGCCAGCCTTTATCCGGCGCTGCGTCTGCGCTTCCATCCGTCGTTGCGTTTGTTGGCGTCGCCTTACCCGGTTTTCGCGATCTGGCAAGCCAATTTGCCGGACGCCGACGCCGCCACGCCGATTTCGCTGGCCGAAGGTGCCAGCCATGTCGTGGTGCATCGCAACGGTTTCGAGGTGAACGCCAGCGAAATCGAACGCGGCGAGTTCCGGCTGCTGTCCGCGTTGGCGGCCGGATTGACGCTGAGTCAAGCGATGGACCGGCCAAGCGGCGAAACCACCGCGCCGCCGCTAGACCTTTATCTACCGCGCTGGTTGCGCATGGGTTTGCTAACCGGCTTTTTTATCCGTTGACAGAGATTTGCGATGCACAGTATCTATTTTCATCCAACCACCAAGACGCCGAAACCGGCGATATTCGAAACCCTGACCAACCGGACCGCCGCCGCAAGCGATTTCGCGCTGAGGCTTTGGCTGGCCCACGCATTCTGGGTATCCGGCCAACAAAAATTGGCCAGTTGGGCCGGCACTCTGTATTTGTTCGAATACGAATACCGGGTGCCGCTGCTCGCGCCGGAATGGGCCGCCTATCTGGCGACAGCCGTCGAATTGGTGTTACCGGTGTGCTTGGTTTTGGGCTGTTACGGCCGAGTAACGGCGACGCTGTTGGCCTTGTTCAACGCCGCGGCGGTGTTGTCCTACCCGGATTTGGGGCCGGCCGGGCTGGAACAGCATTTGGCCTGGGGTTTGGTATTGCTGTCGCTGGCGGCGCGCGGCCCCGGCGCTTGGTCGGTGGACGCTTGGCGGCGGCTGACTCGGCGGGAGACAACATGAGATCGCACGGCGCAATCGGGTTCGTCCTGTTGGCCGCCAGCGCTACGGCGTTGGCCGGCGACGGCATCGCCGACACCTTCACCACGCTGGTTTCAGCCAACGGCACGATCCGCGCGCCGGACGATGTTCGCGGCCGCTGGGTGCATTTGGGATCTTGGCTGGTGTCCGATCCGCAGGCCCCCGGATACGGATTCCACGACGTCTACACCCAAGCCGATGCAGCGGCCGAATTTCGTCGCGGCGGCCGTTTTCCGGACGGTACGGTGCTGGTCAAGGAGATTCGCGCAATCGGCCGCCAAGCCTTGAGTACCGGCCAAGCCGACTATGCCAGCGCGATCAAGCTTCGCTTTGTCATGGTCAAGGATGCCAAACGGCGTTTTCCGGGCCACCGGGATTGGGCCGACGGCTGGGGTTGGGCCTTGTTCGATGCCAAAAGCCCGCAAGCCAACATTTCGCAAGGTTACCAGGTATCCTGCCAAAACTGCCATTTGCCGGCCAAGGCCACCGACGGCGTCTATCTGCAAGCTTACCCGACGCTGTCGGCGCCAGGAACCGAAACCGCCGGTCCAGGCTCTACCCAGCGACCACCCGAATCCGCCCATAAATAGGAGCGCCCCGCATGATGCCGATCAAACCTTCCGAAATTACCCCCAAGGCCGTGTTCGAAGCCCGCCGCGACTTTATGCGCGGCGCCGGCGGCGCGTTGTTGGCCGCCTTGTGGCCGGGCTGGCTGAGCGCCGGCGAAAAATGGCCGGACGTGAAGGCGTCGGCCTATAAATTGGACGAAGAATTGACGCCTTATAAGTCGGTCACCGAATACAACAATTTTTACGAATTCGGCACCAGCAAGGACGACCCGGCGGCTCGGGCCGCGAGCCTGAATATCCGGCCCTGGACCGTCGCGGTCGAGGGCGAGGTCCGCAAGCCCAAAGTTTTCGACATAGCCGAGTTACTGAAATTGGCGCCGCAGGAAGAACGGATTTATCGGCTGCGCTGCGTGGAAGCCTGGTCGATGGTGGTGCCGTGGCTGGGATATTCGCTGGCCGAATTACTGAAACGGGTGGAGCCGACCGGCAACGCCAAATACGTTGAATTCGTCAGTCTGCACGATACGGCGCAAATGCCGGGGCAAAAATATCCGGTACTGGATTGGCCTTACCGCGAAGGCCTGCGCATCGACGAAGCCATGCACCCGTTAACCTTGCTGACCTTCGGCCTGTACGGCGAACTACTGCCCAAGCAGAACGGCGCGCCGATTCGGGTGGTCGTCCCTTGGAAATACGGCTTTAAGAGCGCGAAATCCATCGTCAAAATTCGCTTGGTGGAAAAGCCGCCGCTGACCAGTTGGATGAAGGCCGGGCCCAGCGAATACGGCTTTTACGCTAACGTCAACCCGGACGTCGATCATCCGCGCTGGAGCCAGGCCAAGGAACGCCGGCTCGGCGAATTTTTAAAGCGCAAGACCCTGCCCTTCAACGGCTATGCCGAACAAGTCGCCGGGCTATATGCCGGTATGGACCTGCGGGAGAACTTTTAACGCGATGAGCTGGAAAAATCCGAGCCGCCGCCAAATCGCCGCGTTAAAAACGCTGGTTTTCGCGACGGCCTTAATACCTTTGGTCAAGCTGGGTTATGCCGGCTACGCCGAGCGATTGGGCGCCAATCCGATCGAGAAAATCACTCACGTGACCGGTTACTGGGCATTGACCTTGTTGTTGATCACGTTGAGCGCGACGCCGTTGCGGTTGTTGACCGGCTGGTCCTGGTGGTTGCGCTTGCGGCGCATGCTGGGCTTGTTCGCGTTCTTTTACGCGCTGCTGCATGTCTTGACATATCTGGTGCTGGACCAATTCTTCGACTGGCCGGCGATTGCCGAGGACGTGTTCAAGCGCCCCTACATCACGGTCGGCTTTTCGGTGTTTTTAATTCTGCTGGCCTTGGCCGCAACCTCGACCAACGCGATGGTCCGCAGGCTGGGCGGCAAACGCTGGCAAGCCTTGCACCGCTGGGTTTACGTTGCGGCTTGCGGCGGCGTGGCGCATTTTATCTGGTTGGTCAAAAAAGACCTGACGCGCCCGCTGACGTTCGCGGCAATTCTCGGTCTGTTGCTGATCGTTCGACTGTCGCGTTTACTACACAGCGACAAGTAACCACATAAAAATTGCTGGAACAGAACTTGCGAACAGCCAATCGAGCACGAAAAACGGGCGATTCGGCCGGTTTTTGTATCGTTTCCTCCACATTACCCGTCACTAATGTGCGAGGCCCGACACAAGCGCCATCACCAAACCGTCCGTTTTTCGGGCCGTTCTCCTTATCCTTATTAACCGGAACAATGAGGTACTTACCATGGCTGAATTTTACGTTGAACTAAACGCGCAAGACACTGGCGAACGCTTTCTGCACAGAGCCGAATGCACGGCATTACCTGCAAAAGACACTTTGCGTTACCTGGGGGCCATTTCGAACCCGACTAGCGCCGCCAAGAAAGCCAGCGAGTTTTTGAAAATGGTCACACCGTGCCCACATTGCCTGCCGGCCGCCACCGCGAAGGCCGCTTGATCGCCTAGACGTTAATCCCGTCGCGAACGCGTTGGTTTCAATCGATGGCTCGCCACCGTTGAAATCGACGCCTTCGGGCATTCGAAGGGCTTGTTATCGCCGCTACGCAAGCGCCTATCCTAAGACACCGGCGCCTCAAATTATCAGCCGTCGCTAGCTTGGCTGTCTTTCTTCCGCTTCCAGACAAAATATCCCGCCGCCGCGCTAGCCGCGACGACCAAAAGCATCAGCACCGGATGCTGGTAAAACAACTCGAAAAAATTGCCGACGCCTTGCGACGTTCCACGGTAATACGGTCCCATCGTTCTCTCCCCGCAAATTTCAGAAAATCCGCTTCTACGGCGCCGTTGACCGGCACCGCGAATCCAAACCCAGCGTACCGCGCGATTCCTCGATGTCCAGGGTGTGGTTCATCGCCACGCCGCCCCGTAACGGCTGGCTGCAAGCGGCCGCGGACATGTCAGCCGCCGAAACGACCGGGTCCGGTTGCCTGAAATGGCCTAGCGAGCAAGTGACAAAGATTTGATTTCGTCGTGAGGATTCGGTGACCGGCCGGGGCGCAATATTCGTTTCGCCCCATCGCGGGGTATTCCCTTCCATTTAATTTCGAGGTCTACATGAACAACACCCTTAAGACGCTGGCTGCCGCCATACCGTTATTATTACCGTTAACCGCTCAGGCCTGGCCCGAGACGTACCGGGAAACCGCTTATACGCTGTCGAACGCCGCGAGTAACTCGGTACTCGCCTTCCGTTTGAACGCCGCCGGCAAAATGCAACCGGCCGGCAGTTACGCAACCGGCGGCGCCGGCACCGGTGCCGGCTTGGGTAATCAAGGCGCGTTGGCCTTCAGCGAAAACCAGCGTTTTCTGTTTGCGATCAACGCCGGCAGTAATGACGTGTCGGTGTTTAGAGTGCGCGACAACGGCCTGGAATTAGTGCACCGCGCCGCCGAACCCGGTGTGACGCCGGTTAGCCTGACCGTCGCCCACGACCGGGTTTACGTGGTCAACGCCGGCGACGATTCGATTTTCGGTTACCGATTCGATGCCCGTAGCGGCCGACTCTATCCGCTGGAACAGTCTTACCGTAAACTGGGCGACGACGCCAGCGGGCCGGCGCAGATCAGTTTCGACCGCGACGGCGACGCGCTGGTGGTGACCGAGAAAGCCGGTAACAAAATTGTCAGTTTTACCCTGGATAATCGCGGCTTGCCGGACGAGAAGCACAGCTTGGCCTCGGCCGGCAACACGCCGTTCGGTTTTGCCTTCGGCAAGCACAACCAATTCTTCGTTTCCGAGGCGCAGGGCGGCGCGGCCAACGGCGCCACCGTGTCGGCCTACCGCTTACAAGAAGACGGTAGCTTGCAATTGCTGGACGGCGCGGTCGCCGTGGAACAAACCGCCGCTTGCTGGCTGGCAACCACGCCGAACGGTAAACTTGCGTTCACCGCGAATACGCCGGCCGGCTCGATTGCATCGTTTGCGATAGGCCGCCACGGCCAGTTGGAATTGCTGCAAGCCCGCGCCGCCGAAGAAAGCCGCCCCAACGATTTGGCGGTGTCCGACGACGGCGGCCGGCTGTACAGCTTGAGTAACGGCGACCACAGCATAGGCGTATATCGAATCGGCGCGGACGGCGAATTGCAATCCGTGACCCATTTGAACACCTTACCGGCCGGCGTTACCGGCTTGGTGGTCCGCTAAATCGAAGCCGGCCGCTCGGTTTGCGCCGCGCGGCCGGCTTTCCTTTCGTCCTATTCACTTTGGAGTTGCCATGCCACTGACCCGCCGCGAATTTCTACGCCTGTCCGGTGCCGCCAGCGCAGGCCTGCTGCTACCGGTTACCCAAGCCAAGGCAGCAAACCGCATCAAGGCGGTCGCCTTCGACGGCTTTACGACTTTCGATCCCCAACCGATCGCCGCGCTGGCGGAAACCTTGTTTCCCGGCCAAGGCCAAACCCTGGCGCAATCCTGGCGGACGCGTCAATTCGAGTACGCTTGGCTGCGCACCTTGATGGGCAATTATGCCGACTTCTGGCAGGTCACCGAAGAGGCCTTGATCTTTGCCGCTCAACAACACGCTCTGGAATTGACCGGCGAGAAGCGCGAGCGCTTGATGCAAGCGTTTATGTCGCTGGACGCCTGGCCGGACGCGAAGCCGGCCTTGCTCCGCTTGAAGGCATCGGGCTTGCGCTTGGCGTTTTTGTCTAACTTCACCGCGTCCATGTTGGACGCCTGCGTCAAACAGGCCGGTCTGGAAGGGATTTTCGAGGAGCACCTGAGCACCGACCGGGTCAAGGCCTACAAACCGGACCCGCGCGCGTATCGGATGGGTACGGAAGCATTCGGTCTACCGCGCGAGCAAATCGTCTTCGCCGCATTCGGCGGCTGGGACGCGGCCGGCGCCAAGGCCTTCGGCTATCCGACCTTTTGGGTCAATCGCGTGCAAGCGCCTCGAGAACACCTCGGCGTGGCCGCCGACGCCAGCGGCAAGACGCTGACCGATCTGGCCGATTTTATTCAGACCTTGGGCTGACAACCGCCTCAAGGACCGACCGGCGTCAAAGCCTCTGCAATGGGCCGGTCGTGCCGACTTAGCATGGCGCTAATTCTATACTTTGTCGGATTTGTTCAAGACCGTCATGCCCGCCGGGAAACATGCATCCAGCGCCATGGAGGGTAGGCTTAAATCCGTCCATGGCGTTCGGATTCGCTCCGCGCTCTAACGGGTCCGGTCATCCAGGCCGGAATGACGATGCTTATTTAGTCATCTGACAAAGTAGAACTCTAACGCCGACGGCCGAATCGACGCCGTTACCCACAACGCGCCGGTTTGCCGTTACGATAGCCGCTTTAGACCTCAAGCCCTAGCCTAGTTTGCTATTTCAGATCGCCATACACACTATTCAGCCCATGCTCAACGCCACCCAGATAAAATGTCTCTCGGTATTCTCGATATTCGCGATCATAGGCTTCGGGCCTATCTCGCCCGGCTGTTTGATCGGAATGTATATTGTCGTCAAGCGCCCGGACTGGTTCCGCTTATTGATCGAGGCCATGTATCGAGATAAAGCGCGCGATACCGACTTCATCACTACCGCGCAAACCCGGGCAGCCAGAATTAAAACCTTCGCCAGCCTGTTTACGCTGTTCCTGATCGACATCGCGCCGGTCCCGGTCACACCGGTCATCGCCTTCGCCATTATCCTGAGCAGGCCGCACTGGTTTTACCAGGTGGTTCGGCAAGTTTACGGTCAAGTCGCGTAGCCGGAAGATATTGCCCGGCGGGCAACACCTCAATCAAAACAGATGCGGCGGCCGCGAGGGCTCGGTCGGTGCGTCGCATCCGCCGAAGCGGATGGTTGCGTGACTATTCATCCGACCTTATGAAGTGAGTAAAACACTGTTGGATTCTAGCTAGGTGCGATAGCTTGTTATGTGCAAAAGTTGGTTGAGAGCAATGCTTGGTATCGGCCAATTTGCGACTCTCAGATCGCTAAAAGACATTATCCACCTGTGGCCGGTATTAGATCTGGAGCTGACTTTGGTTTTGTTCAAGTATCACGCACATCCCGCAAAGTGCGGTGGAAAGTGGGTAAAATCAATTGCTCGCATGCTGTTCTAATTCTATTAACATTTTTTTTGTTAGTTCAGCTCCAGCTATTTGCATGGCGTGGTTTCTATGGATTTGGTTATCATTGAAGTCATCATATAAATAATACATTTTTCCGATTGCTTCATAATATCCCTTCCCCATATGACACATATCGAGGCTCTGAATCAAAAATCGTCTGGTTTCCCCACGAAGGTTAAAGTCAAACTCTGATTGTTCGGGTAATTCAAAATTATTTACACTAAGATAAAGATAAAAACTGGAACCTATCTGCATCGGAGTAAAGTGCATGGGATGACTATATTTTTCATTAATATAATAGAGCTCTTCCAACCATACTGCTACATTATCGTTTAACGCGGTCCCTTGAGAATAAAATCGCATTAAACTGCCATCTACTAGGGTTTTAATTGCGTTTAATTGATTTAGAACAGGATAACGATGGCGGCGCAACGAAAATATTATCTTATATATAAAATAATCGTGCCAATTTTCGATGACACAGGTGGTTGGTTTAGTAGATTCAATTTTTTGTGCGTTACTGATCGGTGCCCATTCTTCGATTATTTTTTTCAATTCTGTCAATTTAGCTAAAAGATAACTTTTCCTTGCTGCATTTTTTTCATAATGTAAAAAATAAAGCACATATATTCCGATGGAGCAACATGATGTTAATGCCGAGCTAGGAATTAAATCACCCATCTTGTATTTCCTTTTTGGTTTTAGGCGAACCGAATTAAATAGTTTTTCAATGAAGCCGAAATACCATTTTATCTTAATAAATATTAATATGATTAATGGCAATTGTTGTTGATGATCACCGAAAGTGCTGCTTATTATAAAATCGGCCCAATACCAATTTAGGTATTGAACGATAACTTCAACGGCATGCATGGCTTCTCGAGCGGCGGATTCAGTGTTTCCCGCGCGAAGTTGATAAAACGCACTTAAAAGTGCTAAATTCAATGCGAGATCGAATTTATCTAATGTATTCGATGATTCGAACTCTGATCCATTATAAAAGTTTTGACTTAGCAAGCTCAATAAACATGAATATTTGTTAAATTCTTGTTTTTGAGAAAGTAATGATTCAATATTTTTGTCAATTTCGCCGCGATTATAAAACCACTTATCTGTATATTTTATTAGCTCGACAAGCTCATTTTCGTAAGTTTGAAAGCGTTGCTTTTTGGCTGTTTTGCTAGTGACAAACAATTTTTTTGGTTCGATTCCGGCCAGAATACTTTCAGACAAATCGCCTAAGCATTCCGCAATACATAAACAGTGATCCGCTGGAAATAGTTTGCTATATAATGCTGCTTCGATGGACAGAAAGTCTTCAGTGTTAGGTGCGTTACGCACATGAAAACTAAAGTAGTACGATAAACAAATTGCACTGAATCTATAATGCTTATTGGCATCTTGAATAAAACGGGGCTTTTCTGTGTTGTCGAGACTCTTAGTTCTGGCCAATCCCTTGTAAAAGCATAAAGCACCCATTTTTTTAAACCATTGCGCCTGCACGAATAACAGCGAGAAATCGCTGTCATTACTCAGAAGCTGCAAGAGTTTAGAAATATTTTTGTTGAGCACCTCATACGAATTGCTACTAGTGTACGGGTTCTTCTCAAGCAGCCAAGCATGGGCAAACATCGGTTCGAATAATAAGCCAAGATACTCCAATTTATAAGCGTGTTCTGCCAACTCACCTTTATTGATTTTTACTGGATTCCAGTTTTGCGGAGAAAGTTGTTCCGGCTTTAACGATAAAAAAGATTTCAGTATGCTTTCCGCAAATGTCATACACCGTTCGCAGCGAATCAACGCCTCGGTATCATTATGTTCCCGCTCGTAAGTCATAATGATTTTCAAAAATAATCGCAACGTGGAAGGGCACCAATGCTGAATGGCCAGCAAAGCATCGCTTCCGGCGTTGGTAGCGGTATAAATCGCACGAAGTACTGTCATTTCATCGCTGTTATTTCCGATCTTTTCGCCCAACAAGTTTTTGAAACTATTCTGCCGCGCGATAATGCAGCGCCGGTAATATTGTCTAGCTTTTTCGTACTCTTGATAAAACTCGTGCAATTCGCCCAGCATTCCCAGAAAATCGACTTTGTCTAAGTCATCCCCATCCCCCAATTGCCGTTCAAGATGGTCTCGTAAGGCCTGCGCTTCATCCAAGGTAAAGTTAAACGCGGCCATTTCCTCTTCCGAATGACGAGATAGATATTCCAATTCGTTAGAAAAGTAGCTGCGAAATCGATAGCTATACATGCCATTGATGATCCTGTGTAAATAGCGATCTCCAAACCCTTCCACCAGTTCCTGAAGGAGAACGCGCATATCGTGGCCCCGATGCATATGAATCAATTCGTCTATTAACTCCAAGTTTTCCCAGGAAAAGGCCCTTTGATGGAACTTAAATAAAAAATCGCACAGATAAATTAACGATACGATGGTTTTATCGTCCCTTCCGCGAATCTTAGTTTCAAAGCTTTTTCTGAGTTGTTTATAAACGCGGGCAATCAATTGAATACGCATGACTTTATGGTCGGGAAGATACAATACATCCTGACACATAAAACCATCGTCCCTAGCAACTTTTGTATCGATTGCCCTATCGCTACTGACTACAAAACTCGCCAAAAGCTCATTCAGTTTTTTGGGGTTGCCGGCACTTCGGTAGGCTAAAAAATCGACAAAAGCTTCCAATCGGCTTTGTTCTCGTTCAAAATTTCCTTCATCTAAATGTTTGCCATTGTCAGTATATCGGATAGCTAAAGTGTGTAAAGGCTTAGTTATGTCATCTGGCAAAAAATCTACCGTCTTCAATAGCTGGTCTTTGAGATCGTTGTAATAAATTTGAATAAAGCCGCGTTGGCGCGCATCCAATTCCCGAAGTCCAATTACCGGCGCCCAGATACGGTTAGCCCAATCCGAAAAACGAATTCTGGCCAAATAAAATTGCCATACAAAATATTCTTCTATTCTATTATTTAGAGTATCTTCCATTTTAACAGCAATATTACCTATTTTATCGAAACAGGGTTTGTCATGTTGATATTGGCTGATACCGTGATCCGTCAATAATGACGACAAATAAATTTCATCATTAAATATGCTGGATAGCAGTGGCTGGCGGCGTGCGCCATCTGCTAGCCAGTCGTCATGCAATAATCTGCCCCCTAAAAAAATAAAACGGGCTTCGGAAGATGTAATGATCCGCTTCATGTTAGATAGCAAGCCCTTCATTAAATTGAGGCGATGCAATTCGTTATCGTTACCGTCGGGATTGCCTTTTTCTAGCTGAGTACTAATATCCGTCGCTAATTTATCCAATTCGTCAAATACGAAGGTGATTTCTATTGAAGGTGAACGCTTTCCCGATTGTAGAGGCTTGAAATAAATGGGATGGGAATGGCTTATTTTGTCCAATATTTGCATGAATAATAACTCAACTTGGCGCGAATCCAATCTGTCGCGATGTAAACTTTTTCTCGCTCTTGATAAAGCCCAGATAGTCCTGCGCCTATGCGTGAAATAGGCAATATTTCCTTAGCATTTTTGGTTGTTGAGCTGGAGGTCAAGTCGTTTAATAAATTATCTATCCGCTCCAAATTAATTGGATACGGCGATAATTCTAGAAGCTTGTTTAATCGACGATAAGTGTAAAGAACCAATGCAAATAACAGAAGATGATAAATGCAAAATGCAATATTTATATTGCACTGGGAGTCGTCCGCGTGACAATAATAAGGCTTTCTGGCGTCAAACAGCCAATATAACAGAAGTGATTGGGAAGATGTATGCTGAGGCGACTCAATTGACAATATTTCAAAATATAACAATGGCAATAGCTTTTCCGCATAAAACCCGCCTAATTCACAGGCTAATTTGGGAAATGTTGGCAGGCTATCGAACTTGGAGTTTTGGTCGCGCTGACAATATTTGTCACCCAGTAAGCGGTTGATCGGTTGCTTGACTTCTATATTCTGCTTGCCATTTTCTTTAAAACTAAGGCCATCCACAGATATTTCAATATCATCGACAGGGGAAATATCAACAGTATATCTAGATACTTCACGATGACCATTATTTGATACCGATGAGGATAATGTGCGTTTTTGATCGACGATATTAAAGTGTTCCCTACATATAGCAGTAACCAGTAACATCGCAATTATTACACCGAAAACCGAGCGCATTACAACACACGGACTGCGTAAAGAAACGAATTTGTCGTAGTATTGTTGTCGGATATCCAGCAACATAGCATGAATGACGCCCCGGTGATTTAATTCTTCAAAGCCAAGGTTTATAGTGCTAATTAATGTAGAAAGATGAAAGCTGTTAAAATAACCTAGAAACGTTAGTTTTTCGAACTCTCGCCTACGCTCTCTATCCTGCGCACAAGTTAACAAATATTCCTGAATTTCCCGGCGAATACGTTTTCTGTCGTTATCGTCTTTATGTTTTACTACAAATCTATCAAACTTGTATTGCTCCGGCTCAAAAAAATTGTAATAGCCAGGTTTGTTGTGGCGTGGACTTAAAGACTTATCATGCCTGTGAAATTGATCCGGACGAATAATCCATTCGTACTCAATCCAAAAAATCATTGCTGCGATTACAGCAAGTATTACCACATATGATAGTTTTGATTCACTCTGCGAGTCTAATGAAATATAGCTATTTTTCTTTTTTTCATTTACAGGTGTAGGTTTTTCTAAAATATGGTTTTCGAACAGATTGTTGAATGCGTTTAGCAGGTTGGAAGTATAAGAACGGTCTTTGTTGAGGTTGTGCTTTTCCGAGAATGCCTGTTCACATTCCGTGTTTGTCCACTCACTTTTGCATAAATCGGCATCGAAACGAGAAACCAACGGATGTATTGCATAAAGGCTTATTATAACTAATATGAAAGCCTTTATAGCGAGTAACGCACTTGGAAATGCATTATGTTTTTCATAGTCATCATTATCAGGATCTTTTTTTCGTTTCTTTAGACTGAAAAATAAATCGTACGGCTGTTACTAGCAGAAATAACGCCAATATAATTGGCCATACTGCTTGATTTTTGGAATTATCGTCAAGGTAAGCCTCGATTTTCTGCAATAAAATATACAGCGCCAGGATAGCTAATATAGCAAAACATAATATGGACAGATTGCTATTCTTACTATCTATTTCTAATTTATTTTCACTCAAGTAAACAATTATTAACACTAAAACCATGCACAATAATGAATATATGATTAATTTGTAATTCCACCAAGATAAAAATGCAATCACCCAGTGCGAGGCAAGAATGAGAAATCCGATACATATATATATATGCTTCGCCCTATTCATAGATATATAAATCTGATATATACCTATATGGACTGGTTTTTTTCTAAACGTATGGCAGTATTTATGAGTGCTATAGAAAATATTATAACGCCAATCAGAAGGTTGTTGTATTGTGAACTAATGGCTTTTTCACTATTGCCGAGATAATTGATTACGCCGAAATCAAAACTACTTGTTACGTAGCTTGTACATATTATTATAGCTATATATATTTTATTTAGAATTGTTTTTCTTGGTTTATGTAGTGGGAGCCATTTTAAAGCTAAATAAATCCATTCTCCAACCAAATAAGCTGTTGCGACACCGATAGCCATTCGGCTTAATATGAGATTAGGTGAGCCGTTTCCACCTGTGTTTAAAAAAATGCAGACAAATGTAATAATCGTAAGCACTCCGAAAATAGCTTGCGCTGGAAACCTATTCGTCAACGCAGCGCAGATGATCTTGTACGCATGAAGTATCGGATAACACAAGAAAAACATTAGCAATAATATCGGTAGCCAATAAAAATTTTTTCCTCGATCTATCGCGTTGTGCAACAATGTTTGTAGTAATTCGCTGCCACATACAAAAGCCAATCCTCCTAAAATGCTGAGAAATAGCAACCAAACTAAGGAAAACATAGTTCTGCCGATGTCGCTACGCCAATAACGTTCGATTCTGGCCTGTTCGTATTCATTTAAGCAATAATTGACGAAGCTGGTTTTACCCATGCCTCTGCGTCCAGTGATTAATATTGCCTTGCGAGTACCGGCATTTGTGAGAAAGTCAATGAGTTTTGCTCTTGCCCCTTCACGACCTATCATTGATTCGTTGCAGGGAAATATGTCTTCTGATCGATTATCGAATTTACCGAAAGGGATGGCAGTGCGTTGTTGACCAAAATTGGATTCATGCATCGTCATCCTATGCTCCTTATAATATTTAGATTTTTTTGAACGATTCGAACAGTTAAAGCTTACTATCCGATTCAGAATTATTGAAGGAATTTAATTTCCTGAACGGCACGGGACAATCTACAGCAAATTTAAATTCATATGACTTTTTAATGACGATCATAATACATTGATGGGCGCTTGGGCTTAATGGCAGCTAGGGGTCGGGACAATACAATCATATCTAGCCCTACCAAACAGAGAATTTTCCAAGAACTAAAATCCCAAATAACCGGACTCACCATCAAATCGCAGCGGCTTTCGTTCCATCCTTAGAAGGTAAATTACCGCTTTAATGTCCGTTCGCCGGAGCACTTACGGTTAAACCCTAGAAAAGCAGGCTCAATAAGCCGGCGAGTAGCCGCAAACTAGCGGTTACTCGCCGGGTGACGGTTTGCGAATCAAGCCTCCGACAGAATGACATCGGCGGCTTTTTCGGCGATCATGTAAATCGCACAGACGATGAAGAAACCCGGAATCCTCGGGAAGACCGAGGCGTCCACGACCCGCAAGCCTTTCACGCCGCGCACCCGAAACCGGCTGTCCAGCACCGCCATTGGGTCGCCGTCGGCGCCGATCGGGCAGGTGCAGGAGGCGTGGTGGCCCCAGGACTGGTAGCGGATGAAGTCGCGGATTTCGTCGTCGGTTTGGACCGCCGCGCCCGGAAAAGCTTCTTCCTCGATGATGCCCTTGGCGATTAGCGGCGCGGTCAGGCTACGCACGAATTTGACGCCGGCCACCACCGACTCCAGGTCTTCGCCGCCGTCCGGCGTGCCTTCCTCGAAATACTTGAAATTGATGTACGGCCGCTCGCGCGGATCGGCCGATTTCAATTTCACTTCGCCGCCCCGATTGTTGGTGTGCGCCTTCAATACCGCCCAGGTCAGGTAATTCAACTCCGGTATCCATTGCGAGAAGTTGGGGAAGTAACCCTGAAAGCGGGCCAACAACGCAAAACAGAACAGATCGGGCAACTTGCGCTGTTTCAGAGAACGCTTGATCACCGCCAGCACCGCGCCGTTGGTGGTGTACACGCCCTTGCGTTGGGTTTCCCATTCGGTGTATTGCGGATCGCCCTTGGCGTAGCGGGCGCCCTTCAATACTTCCCAGTCCTGTTTCATCTTGTTGACGACGCCGACTTCGTAGCGGTCCTGCAAATTGCTGCCGACGCCGGGTAGATCGACGCGGACCTGGATACGCAAGCGCTCCAGGTCCGCTTTCGGGCCGATGCCGGACAGCATCAGCAACTGCGGGGTGTTGAAGGCGCCGCCGGCCAGGATCACCTCCTTGGCGGCGAATACTTGGTGGGTTTCGCCCGATTGCGTCGCCGGCTGATAATGGGCTTGGTAGAGCTTTTCGCCTTTTTGATATTCAACGCCGATGGCCCGGTTGTCATTGTCGAACAACACCTGAGTCACCAGCGCGTCCAACTCGATATGCAGCCGGTCGGGATGCTGTCGTTGTACTTCCAACAAACGATCGCGGGTACTCAGACGGGCGTGGTTACGGGTCATCAACGGCGGATAACGTAAGCCGGTAGCGTTTTTCTCGACCAGCCGCCAGTCGTTGGGATCGCCCAGGCTTTCGCCGAACCATTCGGCGCCCTCGATAGGATCGGTATCGATGTTTTTCCAAACTTCCTCGACCGATTCTTTCAGGGTTTGCACCAGGGTTTTGTCGCCCAGGGCTTCCAACGGGATGGCTTTTTCGGTTTGCAGCCAGCCGCCGAAGCCGTGCCGAGTCGGATTGATACCCAATTTGGCGGCCCAGCGGTAGCTCGGCAGACGATGGTGGCAGTCTTCCATTTTCTCGAAATAACCGCGCATGTTGTCGGCGTGCCAGCTGGCGTCGCCGGTCAGATCGGCGATGTGATTCCAGTCGTCGTTATGCGGGTACACGGTGATCATCGCATTGTGCGCGGTACAGCCGCCCAGGCAGCCGGCGCGCGGATACAGCACGCCGTCCACCTTTTCGCCGTCCCACACATCGCGATATTTCTCGTCGCGGCGTTGCAACTGGGTATCGCCCCAATGGCGCACCCAAAAATCCCAACGCATGGCTTTGTTCTCGTTGGACAGGGCGTGAAATACCGGCACCTGGTAGTCTTCCGGCAGGCGGTTGGCGTCGGAAATCGCGTTGCCGCCCTGCATCTTTAGCGGATCGCCGCCGGCTTCCAACACCAACACCTTGCGGCCGTTTTCCGCCAATCGAGCGGCCAGGGTGCCGCCCCCGGCACCCGACCCCACCACGATATAGTCATATTTTGTGCTATCGCTCATAGTGGCTTCCCCGATCAGAAGGTTTTCAACAATTCGATCAAGGCTTCCTTGTCGGCGTCGCTCAAGGCCCGGTCTTTTTCCTCGGCCAAATAATCGGTACCAAAGTAATGACCGCGATTGACGACAAAGTCCGGACATTTGCTGACGCTCAACATGTCGTCGACGATTTTTCTGTCGTCGAAAACCTTGATCGCCTCTTCGTCGCTAGCGCCTTGCGGAATCGCTTTCAAGGCCTTTTTGACGTCCTTCAGCACTTTGATTAAGTGAAACACGTGCTTGGGATCGCTGGGATCGAGGTTCATGTTGGACACCAGATTGACCGGCGTGCCTTTCGGAATCGGCCCCAGTTCCACGCCGGACTTATCGAAGGCCCAAGGTTTCAACAGGCTGAACGGCTCGACCAGCGGTTGCAGCAAGTCCGGCAGATAGCCTTTCGGCACCCGCAGATAGCTGCTGGCGGTCGTGACATCGACTTGGCCTTTCAAGACCTTGCGTTCGGCCGGATTGGCGGAATCGACCACCACAATGTCGCGGTTGCCGCTGCGTTTTTCGGGCCACAGGATTTGCCGGATCGAGTCGTCGAAGGATTTGAGCCGGTCTTCGACCGAGCCGCTGGGATAAAACTTGCCGACCGAGTTGTTCAGCAAATACGGCGCGGTCGACCACAGACTGACCAGCGAGGCCGGCCGGGTGTAGCCGCGGCCGCCGCCCGGCATGTCGTAGTCGTAGGCGGCGCCGGTGATCGGATGATGCACCGTGTATTTGCCGACCGACGGCAGATCCTTGTAGCTTTGCGAGGTGAAGTTATCCCAGATGTTGTTGGCCAAGCCGTTGGTGGCCAACGGGCTGCAGGCGTTGGTTTGCAGCAAGGTCACCGGTACCCGCAATTCGGTGGACAGGAAGTTGTCTTGCAGGAAGTCCGGCTTGGCGACGATGGCCTTCATCTCGGTTTTGAACTCGTCGGTCTTGCTCCACTTCCAGTAGTTGTTCCAGCAGCTTAGGTAATCCGAACCGACGCAACCGTTGGGGAAGAAGCTATAGGCTTTTTCCGGCAGTTTGCTGGAATGGCAACGGGCGCACGTTTCGGCGAACACCTCCTTGCCGCGTGTCAACACCTCGGCCGAGGCTTTCAGATGTTGTTCGCCGCCGGGAGCCTTGCTCAGATAGTCCGGCTGGGCGGTGGCCAGGAAGAACAGCGCCAAGTCGGGGGTTTGTTGCTCGGTGGCATTCCAGTAGGACGAGTTTTTCCGAGCGGTGGCGATCGGGAACGGCGAGATTTTTTCGCCGCCGATCAACGGCCTAAAGTGTTCGGTCCATTCCTCGCTGAACAGGCCGATGTTGACGAACACCCGGTTCAACGCACCCAGCGCGCCGACCGAATCGGCACCGTCCTTGAGCACGCGCGGCGTCCACACCGTATCCGGTTGTTTGAAAAAGCTGTTGAGCGGGCTTTCGGCCGGCAGTTTCAAATCGTTGAACTGACGATTGTTCAGACCGCCGCCGGCGATGCGTTCCTGACCGAATTTCAGCGCGTTTTTCATCCGCGCGCCCAAGTTATAAACCGCGTTCATCGTGCGCGGATTGTTGATGTAATCGGTCGAAACCAGCGAGGTATCCAGCGCGCCGGGCCGCGAGGTATGGAACAACTGGAACGGGAAACTGGATGGATCGGCTTCGTAGGAGAAAATCCGGTCTATCCAAAAATACTGAGCGCCGGGATTGGAATTGAGATTCTCCCATTTGGGATTTTCCGGATCGGCCGGCGGATTGGCCGGATTGGGGCCGACATGGCAAAAGCCGCAAGACATGCCGACCCGGTAAGGCCGGATCAGGTCTTTGTTATTGTAATAGCTGGGATCGTTATAGAACTTTTCCGGGTTCCACGCCCTGGCGGCTTTCTCGTCGAAATCCGGATTCGGAAACAAACGCAAGCCGACCACGCCGGTCGCGTAACCGTAGTAGGAGCCGACCGGCACGGTTTTACCGCGCGCGCCGATTTTAACGCCGGGATATTTCGTTTCGTCCTCGAACGGGTCGGCCGGGCAATCGCCGGTCCGTTCGTCCAGCCACAGGCCGTAGCGGTCCTGGCGCGGCGCGCTCGGTTTTTTAAAGCAGGGTTCGTTGACCAAGCCCAAATAATTCCAGCGATTGTCGCGGCTGAATTTCAAGGTGTCGTGGCTGGACAGCATTTTTAAAAAATCCAGCGTGCCGACGCTGGTCTTGCCGATGTCGTTCCAGAAGCGGTCGTTGCCGGCGGTCCAGACAATCCAGTTGTTGCGGCCGCGTACCACCGCGTCGTGGGCATCCTTGGCGGAAATGCCCGGCACGTAGGGGCTCAGCGCGCGCGCCAAGGCCTCGGGGTCCTTGCTGGCGCCGTAGTCCATGTCCTTGAAGTAATCGTCGTCGGCACCCTTCAGGGTTTCCGCGCCGCGGCCGGCTTGCAGGGCTTCGTCCTTGACCTTGCCGGCCTTGGACCAAAACGTCGCGTGCGCCGTTGACGACGATACCAGTATCGCCACCAGCGCCAATAACTTGGGTAGTTGTGAGTTCATGATTTCCTCCGGATAGATAGATTCAGCGGGCAACGCCTTGTTATGGTTATTGGCATTTGCTCGATAACGCCGACAGCGGCTTGTGCCTGGGCGGGCCATCCCGCGCCGCTGCGTTTTTCGCGCGGCTTCTCGAGCGGTGGCGCGCGATGACGCGCCGCTCGGCAAGCCGTGAGTTAAACCGAGCCGCGCCTTGGCGCCGCCCGGTACGGGATTCGATCGAAGTCGCGCTCAGCCAAGCGGCGGCGAGTCAAGACGACATCGATAATCGGAACTAGGGCCGGAAAAATCCGAGCGAGCGGTATCCGCGCGGCCGAAACCGAAGTCGGCTCGCCTTGCTGCCGTATCCAGGCGCAAAAAAACCGCCGGCCGGAGGACGGAGGCCGGTCGGTAAGCGGGCAAGTTCGGAGGTGCGCCGATTCGAAAACAGACGGCGAGCAAGCGTTGCGCCTAGCGGCGGCTTAGTAAAGATGGTAGGAGTTTCGCGGAGTGCGTTACCAGCGAGAGCTAAGGATTTCGCGCCTGTCACCACGGTCTACCCCCTTGGAAGGCGTTAGTAGGTTGCCAATAATGTGAATCGTAGACCAAAATTTTTTTTTAAGCGGTGAATTTTTTCACTCAATTACGCCTATGGGACATTGCAAAATGTTCCGACTCCCGTTCCATGAAATAAGCCTACATTTCGTAACGTTGACTTTATTCGGGTCTGGAGTTAGCTTGCAGACTCCGTTTCGACACTCGCGCCCCAGCCGAATCCGGTCCGGCCCGCGTCCTCGCCGAACGGCGCTTTCCCTACAACAACTACAGAAGGGGATCACAGCCATGCACATCTTCCGTTCGTTTCGCACCGCACGTACCTGCCGAATCGGTCTAGCGACACTCGGCCTATGCCTGATTCCGCACTTCGGTCAAGCCGCCGACCACAACGACCCTAACGCGATCAACTCGATTTTCGCCGACATCCCGCCGAGCGCCGCCGATTTGTACGATTTGTTCGGCTACCCCAGTGCCGACCAAGGTCAGGGCGAACAAGTCGTCGTGGCCTTGACCTTCGCGTCCATTCCCAAGGCCGGGGTATTCGATACCGACCTGCTCTACCGGATCCAATTCGATCCCGATCCGCGCGCAGCGCTGGGCATGGGCGACCAAATCGATTTGAAAAACCTGCTGAATTACGCCGAAGCGGTCGGCAAGAAATACATTAATTTCAAACCCGGCGAGGTGAGGGTCACGTTCAATCAACAAAACCAGGCGAAACTGGATTTCCTGGGCTTTCCAGACGGCGATTTCTCGCAGGTGATCGACACCAACAAAGTCGTCGAACTGAAAACGCCGAACGGATTCGCGATCAAGACCTTCGTAGGCGGCCGCGACGATGCTTTCTTCAACGATTTGCCCGGTTTTTTCCGATCGATCAACTACGCGCCGCAGTATTACCACGTGCCGGTCAAGGACAAAAAATCCGCCGAGGCCAGGATTCCTAAGACCTTGCTTGAACTGGAAGGCAACAGCTTTTTCAATTACGACAAAAACCTGCCTGACTGGGGCATCACGGTCAAAAAAGACCTACCGAAGCAGCCAATGAACTGGAACGGCGACCGGTTTTACAAGGATGCCAACGGTAATTTCCGCTTCGTTTATACCGGCCAGGACGCCCGCGCCGGCGGCAACGTCAACGCGATTGTGCTGGAACTGCCGCTGAAGTTTTTGACCAAAACCCCGGAAACCGAACGCATTGTCCGGACATGGGGCGAAAGTTGGATGCTGCGCGCATCGGCGAAGGCCAAGGCGATTCCGGAACATTCGCAATGGTCGTTGCTGGCCAAGCTCGGTGGCGCGCACGAATCGCCGGCGCCGGTGGCCGGCTTCAACAACCGTCTGAGCGATTACAAAAAAGTCGACGTAGACGGCGTACCCTTCCTGGATGCCGCGCTGAATCTGCGGGAAGACGAAAAGCAACTGGCCGACAACGTCAAACTCGGCGAGGTCTACGTCAAGCGCTTTGCCCACTTGGGCTGGGGCTTCGGGCCGTCGATCAACGCACTGGGGCTGAACAGTTGCTTCGACCATTCCAACGCGCCGGTCTCGGTGTTCAAGACCTACGATCTGGCGATCGAGGCCTTCAAGCGCTCCAAAAAGTGTTTTTTCCAACGGGTCAACATGCCGGACAACAGCTGGAACGTCAAAGGCCTGGACATCAAACCGCCGCGCACCTTCGAAATCTTTATTCCGAACGTCGCGTCGATAGATATGGATACCAACGGCTCATGGCCCTTCGGCCGGCGTCTGGAAGATCAGGTGGCGACGCGGTTTTTGTCCTTGTTTCTGGACATGGAAAACGGTTGCGGCGGCAAACCCTGCAGCGTGGAATCCTTGAACAACCCGGCGCTATGGGCTTCCGCCCCAATCGAGCCCAAAACCACGCCGAATCCGGTCAAAAACGACAAGCCGTTTTTAACCGAATTCCCGTATCTGGCCGAGCCCTGGTAAGCCGTTACCGAAGCCATGCACCGACCGGCAGGCGCGCCGCGTGGCGACCGCGTCCGCTCGCGAACCCGGTCAGCCACGAGAATGGCTCTCGCGGTGGCGGGCTGGATGCTGGCCGCCTGGGCGGGGCTGGCATTGGCACTGTTCGGCGCTTTCGAAACCACCGATTATCGTCGCGATTGGTCGAAGCTGACCGATTTAGCGGCCGGTACTTCGGGCGAAAGCCCGGTCAATCAGGCGATGTTGGCCGCCCAACGCTACTGGCTGAGCGCCACCCCCGGCGACAGCGCCACCGTCGAACAACGCTTGACGGCGGCGCGGCGCGCGGCGCCGGATAGCCCGGCGCTACGGATGCT
The DNA here is from genome assembly GCF_050154735.1 of Methylomonas stagni. NCBI lineage: Bacteria > Pseudomonadati > Pseudomonadota > Gammaproteobacteria > Methylococcales > Methylococcaceae > Methylomonas > Methylomonas stagni. The sequence goes on from NZ_CP189557.1 coordinate 1,902,751, forward strand.
GGAGGCCCGCTGGGCCGCTCACCACCATAAACCCGCCGAAGCAGCGGTTCATCTGGCCGAACTGGCCGCACAGGCCAATTGGGACGACGCGCCGAGCCGGCTCGGCTTGGCGATCGACATCGCCTTGCAGCAAGGCCGCATCGAAGATGCCCAACACTTGCTGAACGAATCGGCGCGGCAAACCGACTGGGCGCTGTTGGCCCAATACGCGTTGCTGATGGACAAAACCGGGCAAACCGAACTGGCCGATCGAGCCTATCAAGATGCCGAGGATTTGCTGTCCTCCAAGGCAATGCGCGATTTTGCCTGGCTGGAATTGCAGCGCGGCTACCTGGCATTGAGCCACGGCGATGCCGGCGCGGCCGAGGCGCATTACCGGCTGGCGCTACGCGCCTATTCCGGCTATTGGTTGGCCGCCGATTACTGGGGCGAATGGATGGCGGCGCAACGGCGTTACGCCGAAGCCGTGGCGGTTTATCGGCAATTGGCGCTCTGCACCCGCAAGCCGGAGTTTTATCAAAGCCTGGGCGATCTTTACCAATTCCTGGGCCAATCCGAGCCGGCGAAATACTGGCACGACAAGGCTTTGGATTTTTACCTGGATGCCACCCGCAATGGCCAAACCCAGTACTACCATCATCTGGCGGCCTTGTACGCCGACGCTTATCTGGACGGCACCAACGCCAGCGCTTGGGCGCGACTTGATCTCGAACAGCGGCCGAACGCCGTGAGCCACGATGCGTTGGCCTGGGCGCTGTTCCGCGACGGACAAATCCAGGCGGCGGTCGTTCACGCCCGTGCCGCGCTGAGCTACCGCTGGGAAGACGCCCATCTATACGGCCATGCCGGCATGATTCTGCTGGCGGCCGGATTCGACGCCGAAGGCCGGGCGGCGTTGGAACGCGCCCGGCAAATCAATCCGCATTACGACGATTTCCATGCGCATCGCTAGCCTTTGCCGGCTTTGCTTGTTGTGCTTCTGTCTGCAAGTGGCCGGCGGCTTGGCGGGCCGGCCTAGCTTTTCCCATCCGATTGCGCAAGGTTCGGCAACCTTGCATATCGGCACCGAGCAAATCTTGTTGGAGATGACGGTGCCGCTGGAGCAAATCGTTATCGCCAACCGAGGCGCGCCGGCCGACAGCGGCATCGACGCTCAAGCGCTGGATCGACATGGCGACTATCTGCTGGCCCACCTGCACCTTACCGCCGATTCCGTACCGTTGACCGGGAAAGCCGTGTCGGCACCCGCCGCGGTCAACCAGGCGTTGGTCTATCGGCTAGCCTATCCGCTGCCCGCCGAAAAGCCCGGCGTCGTGGCGATCGGCCAAAACCTGCTGCGGGAAATCGAGTTTGCGCCGGGCAATCCGTGGGAAGTCAGCTACCGCTTGAGCGTTTATCGAGACGGGCACTTGATTAATCAAGCGTTGCTGGCTTACCAAGAAATACTGAGACTATCGTTGGACGCGGCCGGCTTCGACAGTAGCTTGGGCTGGGATTACACGGTTCAGGGCTGGCTGCACATCCTGCACGGCTACGACCACTTGCTGTTCGTCGCCGGCCTGGTGCTGGCGGTCGGTTCGCTGCGCGAATTGGCGATCATCGTGTTGCTGTTCACGCTGGCCCACGGATTGACGATGACGCTGGCGGTACTGGATTGGTGGCGGGTATCGCCGCGATTGGTCGAGCCTATGATTGCGTTCAGCATCGTCGCGGTGTCGATGCAAAACATCGTCTGGCCCCGTCTCAGCCACGGCAAACCCAGGCAAGCGATTGCATTCGGCTTCGGCTTGTTTCACGGTTTGGGATTTGCCGGCGGCTTGTTGGACAGCATCGCCGCGCTATCGGCCGAGCAAGTGGCCTGGGCCGTCGCCGCGTTCAGCCTGGGCGTGGAGCTGGGCCATTTGAGTGTCGTGATACCTTTATATTACGGGCTGGCTTTGGTTGGTAGTCGCGGCGTGGCGGTACCGGCACCCAGCACTTCACAACGACTCGGTTCGCTGCTGATCGGTATCGCGGGCCTGCTGTATTGCTATTACTCGGTCAGCGCCGCTTTGGCCTGACTAGCTTGGTTCGCGGGGACCAACAAGACTTGTAACAGCCGGGCATTGCCATTCCGCACCAAGCATGCCAAATTGGCGGCATGCTTAAATCATCATCCGTTCCGCTGGAACCCACCCAACAACCGGTCACCAAGTTGAGCGGCATCGGCGCGCAATCGGCCGCGCGCCTGGAAAAGCTTGGCATTCGCACGCTTCAGGATTTGCTATTCCATCTGCCCTTGCGCTATCAGGACCGCAGCCGAATCACGCCGATCGGCGAATTATTGCCCGGCACGTCGGCGTTAGTCTGCGGCACGGTGGAGTTTATAGACGCCATCCAACGCGGCCGGCCCAGCCTGATTTGCCGGATCGGCGATGCCAGCGGCAGCTTATCGTTACGGTTTTTTCATTTCTCGGTGCAACAAAGCCAACAGCTCAAACCCGGTACCCTGATCGGTTGTTACGGCGAATTGCGTTACGGCTACTCCGGTTTGGAAATGGTGCATCCGGAATACCGGATCGTCCAGTCCCCGGAGCAACTTTGCGAACCGACGCTGACACCGGTCTATCCATTGACTGAAGGCGTGCCGCAAACCACGCTACGCAAGGCGGTCAAACAAGCGCTGACTTTATGTTTAAGCGAAGGCGGCGGTATCCGCGACTGGCTGCCGGCCGCCGTGTTGAGCCGTAATGGTTTTCCGCCGTTAGCCGAGGCCTTGCAAACCCTACACAATCCGCCGCCGCACTTAAACATTGCCGAGCTCAGCGACGGTCAATCCCCAGCCCTAAGGCGATTGGCGTTCGAAGAATTTCTGGCTCATCACCTAGCGCTCCTACAAGGCAAACAAAGCTTTAAACGCTGGCAAGCGCCGGAATTTCATTTCGAAAACTCAGCCAAGCAAGCCTTTATCGAACGACTGCCGTTTCGGCTGACCGGCGCCCAGCAACGGGTTAGCGCGGAAATTCAGGCCGACTGCGAGCAGGCCCAACCGATGCTGCGGCTGGTACAAGGCGACGTCGGCTCTGGCAAGACCGTGGTTGCCGCGCTGGCGGCCTTGATGGCGCTGCACAGCGGCTATCAGGTCGCGGTGATGGCGCCAACCGAGTTGCTGGCAGAGCAGCATTTCCGCAATTTCTCGACCTGGTTTGCCGACACCGGCTATCCAGTGCATTTCTTGACCGGCCAGCTCAAGGGCAAGGCCAGACAAGCCACCCTGCAAGCGCTGGCCGACGGCGGCGCCGGCATCGCGGTCGGCACCCACGCGCTGTTTCAGGACCAGGTGCAATTTCACAAACTGGGACTGATCGTCATCGACGAACAGCACCGTTTCGGCGTGCATCAGCGCTTGGCCCTGCGGGAAAAAGGCAGCAACACCGGCATGCGGCCTCACCAATTAGTGATGACCGCGACGCCGATTCCGCGCACGTTGGCGATGCTGCAATACTCCGATCTGGATATTTCGATCATCGACGAGCTGCCACCCGGCCGCCGGCCGGTGACGACTAGCGTCCTACCCGCCGAGCGGCGCGAGCAAATCATCGCCCGCATCGGTCACTGGGTCGTTCAGGGCCGCCAAGCCTATTGGGTGTGCACCTTGATCGAAGAATCCGAGCAAATGCAATGCGAAGCCGCCGAGAAAACCGCGGTGTTATTGACACAAGCGCTGCCGGCCGTACGCATCGCCTTGGTACACGGCCGCATGAAAACGGCGGACAAGGACGCCGCGATGCAGGCCTTCAAGCGTCACGAATGCGACTTGTTGGTGGCGACCACGGTCATCGAAGTCGGCGTGGACGTACCCAACGCCGGCTTGATGATCATCGAAAATGCCGAGCGCTTGGGTCTATCGCAATTGCATCAATTGCGCGGCCGAGTCGGCCGCGGCGACCAGGAAAGCTTCTGCGTCTTGATGTATCAAGCTCCGTTATCGCTACTGGGTAAGCAGCGCCTAGGCATTTTGAAGGAAAGCCACGACGGCTTCGTGATTGCCGAAAAAGACCTGGAATTGCGCGGTCCCGGCGAAGTGATGGGCAGCCGTCAAACCGGCCAGATCCAATTCAAAATCGCCGATCTGGGCCGCGACCGCCATTTGCTGGATTTGGTGGCGCCCACGGCCGCGGAATTGCAAAAGCTGGCGCCGGAAGCGATCGCGCCGCTGATCGAACGCTGGATAAGTCGCAACGAAACCGGCGAAATAGGTTTGATGCACGCGCCGTGACGGATGCGTCCGTCGGCCTGTGCGTGGACCAAGATGGACACAGGCTTGGGTTTTTAACAGCGCCGAGTTCTACGAAAACCTCGCCAAGTCCGGTGTTAGCCTTCGCACCAGAGATTGTTCAAATCGACCCGGTAAAGTGTTGCGGGCTGTGGTGTCTGCAAACTCTGCAATTTATTCTTCAGGCTTGCCGGCAAGAATGTCGCCGAATTTAAAACGAGCGTGAGTAAAGCTTGACTATTTCCGCTATCCGCCGGGCTTAAAAGCGTTCCGTCCCGCCAACAGTTGGGGGCTTTGTCCAGTTTAATATCCCTGGGACTCCATCCCAAGGTTTCGCGATCAATAACTGCGTAGGCTTCCTCGGAATTCGAGGATGTGAGTTCGGCGGTAATATCGGCGAAATCGTTTATTCGCAGTCGATCACAGGTGTCGCCGCCCAACAATGCGTAGACGCAGGCGATGTTCCGATTATTGACCGAACCTAAAACAAGCCTTTGGGGATGTTGTTCCGCGAACGCCACCAGCGCTCGACTATTCGCGGTAAACACTTGGTAAGCCTGCTGTTCCAAAAACGACAAACCGATGCCCCCGGCCAATGCTAAAAAAACCAAGAAATGGCCCAGTTTGCGTGGCAAACGCTGAATCGCGATACCGGCGAAAACCGCGATCGGCGCTAGAAACAAAGTTAAATAATTGGATTGTTTCATTGCAAACTTTAGCGGTGCCAACGACACCGGAAAAAACGAGAGCACCAATAACAAGGAAACTAGCCAATAAGCGGCATACGCAACGGCGCTAACGGACCGTTCGGAAAATATTGTTTTGATAGTCGCGCAGATACCGTACAACGCCAATACCGGTATTAACCAGGTATGTTTAATATCGAAAAACAAATAATAAAAATAGTACCAGGGACTATCTTCGCCTTGGTTTCCGCCAATAAAGCTACGATTAAGCTGACCGATGACGGTTTTAAAAGCGTGCAGCGGATCGCCCGCAATCATTGTCATCAGCGCAAAGTGAGCCAACAGCATCACCAGTCCGCCAAAAACCAAATAAATCCAGCCAAACTTCCAACAACGAAAAATCAGCGGGTATAAAAGAAATGCACTAAAAGTTAATACCGCCAACTCCTTGACCCAAAATACACAACCTAACGCGATACCGGTCAGAAAATAAGCCAATTTATTCCCGGTTGTTTCGGCCTTAAAAAACGCAATGAAGCTAGAGGTCAAAAACATCGACACCACGGGATCGGCATGTAGCCGTGTAGAAACGGCCACATGCAAGGGCATCAACGCCAGAAAAAGTGCCGAATAAATCGCCGTTTTGTGGTTGATCCCGTTCCAAACAAATCGAAATACCAAAGCTATCTCAATTAACGAACATAGCAGAGGCCATAAATTGGCTGTAAAAAGATTCACTCCAAACAGATAGAGAATGAAACCGGACGGAATATTGTAACCGTAGCGTAATGCGCCGTTGTAATTCGCGCTAGCCCATTCGCCGTAGGTAACATCAAGCGAGCGGCGGAGATAAACCAGATCGTCGGAACCGAAAGGCCCGTTAAAAAACACCAACCTTGTCGTCAACGCAATCGACAGGATAATAAACAGGTATAGAGAAAAGCGGTATCGCCGGTCCAAATAAGCGATGGGAAAGTTTGCAATCATTATCAACGAATCTCTTCGATAAAGAATCTTGGCCGTTGCTTGGTTTCCATGTAAACCTTGGATAAATATTCACCTAAGATGCCTATGCTCAACAACTGTATTCCACCGATAAAATAAATGGGCAAAACAGTAGAGGCCCAACCTGGAATTGTCGCTTCCAGAGCGAATTTAGCCACAAAAATCCAAACGACCATCGCTAAACTCGCCAAACTGACGCCAAGACCAATCCAAGTAATCATCCGCAACGGCACCACGCTGAACGAAGTGACGCCGTCGGCCGCCAGTGCCAACATTTTACTTAGCGGATACTTGGACTCGCCGGCAAACCGTTCGCCGCGTTCGTAATAGACTGTCGCGGTGTTAAACCCGAGCTGTGGAATGATGCCTCGCAAAAACAAGTTAACTTCGTTGAAGTCTTTTAAGCAATCGATCACTCGTTTGCTCATTAATCGATAATCGGCATGGTTATAAATAATATCGACACCCATCGTTTTCAACAACTTGTAATAAAGTTGCGCGGTCATTCGCTTAAAGAAACTATCGGTCTCTCGCGAGGATCGGACGCCATACACGATTTCGCAACCTTCGTTAAATTTATAAATCATTTCTTTAATAACCTGAATATCGTCCTGCAGGTCCGCATCGATCGATACAATTGCTTCGCCATCCGCATTAAAAAGTCCGGCAATTAATGCATTCTGATGACCGCGATTTCTAGACAACTTAATCCCTCGAATACACGCATTCTGTTGATTAAATTTCGAAATCAGTTCCCAGGTTTTATCTTTGCTACCGTCATCAACGTAATAGATAAAGCTATCCTGCGACACCAAGCCAAGCTCTTGCATCTCCTTCATTAACTCAAGCAACCGGCTATTCGTTTCGGGTAATACTTCTTCTTCGTTGTAACAAGGCAGCACTATCGACAATTTAGTATTCTTAAAAGATAGTTTAGGCTTAACGATATTTTCTATCGTTGACGTCTCGGGTTGAACCGCGCGTTTCCTAAAAATGACTATTTTTTGAATAAAGTAAGAAAGCACCGTCATTGGTGGCACCGCGATAGCGCCCGCTTGGTAGGCATCGAAGCCTTGGTTAATAAAAAACTCGATCAGACGAATGTTAAAAATATAAAGCAAGGCCCAACAAAATGCGAAACGGAAAAATAACTTGCCATTCGTATTCCGAAATACGAAACGCCCCTGAGTAATAAAGCTGAAGATAATACCAAGAATCAAAGCCGCCAAATTGGCTAACTTATAGTTTAATCCAAAGAATAATAGTAGAGCATAAACGGAGTAGCTGAACCCGGTATTGATCGTACCAACAACTAAGAAACGAAAAAACTGTGCATTAAATAGCTTGAATGAGCGGCCAGCACCCGAACTCCTTTTATTCAGATCCGCTTGAGTTGAATTTTCAAGCTGACGAGTCTGATTGTACTTTTTTCGCTTTGTCATAGCTCAACGCTGAAATTTTTAGAATGAATTTTATTTTATTATTTGCAGCTCTGATTAAGCTGAAAATTGTATTAGGCCAGCCGACAAACCCACATCCTATAACACGGATAAGATTTTATGATTGCTGTTCACGAGCGCTTGCTAATCCTTTGTTGATTTTCCAATTCAGCAAGAAAATAAGATACCTGACGGGATACATCCAAACCGGGCTGAAGATTTTGAAAATTCCGCGAACATGCCGACACTGGACGGCTTGTGCTTCGTCTAGCGACGCCCGGCGGTTGGCTATCGTTAACGACCCGGCATGCCAACAAAACGCCGCCAAGACCTGTTCTGTTTTAACGAACGCACCTACTCGCCGTAATTTCAGCAGCAGGTCCAAGTCCATCGTGTACTTTAATGTTTCATCCAATCCGCCAACCTCGGTTAACGCGCTACGCCGAAACAGGCAGGCTTCTTGCTTAATCAAACCAGGAACAAACTGCAATAAAAACGGCGCCGCGAACGGCGGACGGCGGGTAAAAAGCAAACTCCCGCTGCTATCAACATAATCGCAAGCGCCATAAGCAACGACGGCGGAAGCATCGCTGCCCAGCAAAGCGCTCGCGGTGGCCAGCGCCCCAGGACGCAGCATATCGTCGTCGCCCAGCCAGCCCGCATAGCGATGCACCGGCAACGCTTCCGAGAATCCGGCGTTCACCGCCGCTGAAATTTTTCCTGGATGCACCAGGACTCTTGCACCAAAAGCAGTTGCAATCTCTGAAAGCTCCGGTGTTTGAGCGGTAGATACCAACACGGTATCCACTAAAACACCTGCCTGGTCTTTAATAGACGACAGCGTTCTTCGCAGCGTGTCAAGCCGCTCGCCTAAGGTTGGTATCACAATCAAAATACGGGATAACTCGATATTTTCAGATGTCACTAACTGATTTCCTACAATGGGTATTTTTACTAAAACCTTATTATTTTGTTGACTGAATCAAACAGCATTCGAATCTTGAGAGCCTCAGATATCGCGACGCGTCGCTAAAAGCTCAATCGAACGATAACGCGGAATTGGCAACGCAAGTTTCTCTATCCACGCATACGCCGGGTTTAGGAAAATTCTCTGAACCTCTTTAATCGGTCTCCAGGCATGCAAAAGCCTGACGACAGGATGAGCAATCGGAAAAATCAAACGGGTAAGGCATTGATCATTTACGGTAAAACCACTGGCTTCTAATAATTTAACCACCGAATCCACCGAAGGATATTCTCGAAGATGCGTGGAATCGAGTACGCGCCGCCCGTCCGGCGCCTTGCGAAAATACCATGCGCCCGATTTTCTAATGACGGTACTGAGATACAACCAACCGCCCCGACGGGTGATTCTCGCCAATTCGGCCAGATATTCGAGTTCGTCCGGTACGTGCTCCAAAACCATGGTACTGATCGTCAGATCGACACTTTCGTCGGCCAATCCCGGAATATGGTGTCCTTCGGCCACAATGCCAGGATAGCCGGTTAATTCGCTGAATCGTCGAACGCGAATAGGCGACATATCGACGCCGATTACTCGGCTATTGACAGCGATATGACTATTCTCGGACAACGACCAAACCAAATGCCCATCGCCGCAACCCACATCCACCACGGTGGGATTTGATTGAATTAAACTCAGCGCTTTTACCAATAACGGCGGAACGTGGCGACTAAAAAAATGTATCGATTTTTGGGAATACTCTTCGAAATCCGATTGACTCATAAAACGCTCAGTTACTCTATAGTGCCTGGAAGCTAAGTTCAAACATCGACAGAGCCCTGCCGAAATTCGAATATGAATTCGAATATGCAATTGAATATTTTTAATTTAAAAAATATCAGGCTTAATTTTAAATAAATATACCCATTCCATCTAAAGCGGCCCGCCAGCTGATTTCAACACCTCGGATAAGCTAGCTTTCCCGCTTAGACTTTTCAGTTCCGGTTGAAATATAGCCTATTGCAGAAGTTTTCTATAGACAATTTTAGGAGATGCCGTCTCTGTTACGGCCTTGGATAATTTGAAACTGTAAGCGTGCCGTCTTGATTTGGCGGAACATCCCTACGCCCGGCGACCGGTAAGCGCCGTTCTGGTTCTCGGCAGCCAAGCGGTGAGCGCTGGGGCGGGAAACTTGAGAGCAGCGAAGCCGAAGCCATGACTTCGTTTCAGCCAACGCGCGCCCTCAACAAAAACTTGTCCGGCGCGCTATCGAGGCTCGGCAGGTAGCCAACCGGTCAGGACCATCAACACCGTGTTTCCTTCGGCGCCGACCGCTGGCAATATTCCTTCTAGCTCGGCCCGGCGTTCATCCTTTGGCGCCACTGCTCGACGCGTTGCGTCAGTTCGTCGAGATCTAGCGTCGTCAGACGGCGTTGACTTAGTAAGGGCTTGCCGGCTACCCACGCGTCGCTGACTTGATGCCGGCCGGCCGCGTAGACGATTTGTGCGACCGGATGAAAGCACGGCTGAGTTTCCGGGGCGCTTAAATCGATGGCCACGACATCGGCTGCCTTGCCGAGCACCAGCGAACCGATCTCGGTGTCCAAGCCCAGCGCTTTCGCGCCGTTGATCGTCGCCATCTCCAGCGCCGTCCAGGCCGACACCACACTGGCGTCGCCGGCGACGCCCTTGGCCAATAAGGCCGCGGTGCGCATTTCGCCCAGCATATCCAGATCGTTATTGCTCGCGGCGCCGTCTGTCCCCAACGCCACGTTGATACCGGCCGCCAAGCAGTCCGCCACCGGACAGAATCCGCTGGCCAGTTTCAAGTTGGATTCCGGGCAATGGACAATATGCGCGCCGGTCTCGGCGAATTCGGCGATTTGCTCGGCGGACATCTGGGTCATGTGCACGGCAATGAACGAGGAAGTCAGCAAACCCAGATCGCGCAAACGTTGCAACGGGGTCTGGCCGGTGTTGGCCAATTGTTGTTCGACCTCGTGGGCCGTCTCGTGCACATGCATATGCAGCGTCAAATTCATCTCGTCGGCATAGGTCAGCGCCCGGCTCAGCGGCGCGTCGGACACCGTATACGGCGCGTGCGGCGCGAACGACAGGCTGAGCAGGCTTTCGTGGCGCAATTGTTCGTGCAGGGCCAAACCCTTGGCCAGATAAGCGTCGGCGTTTTCAGCCCACAGAGTCGGAAAATCGAACACGATCAAGCCGATATTGGCGCGAATTCCGTGTTGCAGCGCTTGTTGCGCGGTGATTTCCGGAAAGAAATACATATCGTTGAAACAGGTAGTACCGCCACGCAACATTTCAGCGATGGCTAAATCGGTACCGTCGCGCACAAAGGCCTCGCTAGCCCATTGCTGTTCGGCGGGCCAAATGTGGTTCTGTAACCAATCCATTAACGGCAGATCGTCGGCAAAGCCGCGCAGCAAAGTCATCGCCGCATGCGTATGGCAATTGATCAATCCCGGAATTAGCGCATGCCGGTCGCGTATCTCCAGCACCCTGGGACGATACTTTCGCAGGGCAAGGTCGCTAGGCAACAAATCGACAATTCTGCCGCCGTCTATCGCTAGACTATAGTTATCGTAAACTACCGAGGCCGGTTCCACCGGTATAATCCATCGGGCCTGTATCAAAAGGTCGACCTGCATGGGTACTCCCGAGCTGAAAAGGCGATGATTATACCGCGCCGCCGTAGGGCCGAGACCAGTCCCCGCCAATCGAGAAGCGTCAAACAACATGTCAGACCCCATTTCCTCGCAGCCAATCGGTTTCTCTAGCGCCGTCCCGCCTCGGATATTCCCGGCCGGGCGCGGCGAAACCTGGCCGCGCCGCAATCCACTCGGCGCTCTGGTGAGTGGGATATGAAAGCGGTAAGGCTGTCGGACTGTTTGATCGGTTTCGGCATCGCGGGGCTTTATGCGTTGAGCGGCCGACTGTCCCTGCTGTATTTCTCCACCGTCAGCGTCGCCAGCGTGCTGTTTTTGCCCAGCGGTCTGGCGCTGGCGACGATACTTCTCGGCGGCCACCGTTATTTGTGGGCGCTCGGGCTCGGTGCGCTGAGTTTAAATCTGTGGCAAGGCCAACCGCCGGCTATCGCGCTGGCCATCTCGGCCGGTAGCATTGCCAGCGCCGGCTTGGGCGCTTATCTGCCGCGGCGAATCGACGGATTCGACCGCCGCATCCTCAACCTCGCCGATTATTTGTTATTGATCGGCTTCGGCGGACTGGCGTGTACGCTGTCGGCGCTAGTCGGCGCTAGCTGCCTATTGATCAACGGCGTAGTCGATACGGCCGGTTTCCGGATCGCGTTGTTGCACTGGTGGTTGGGCGACACACTAGGCACGATACTGGTCGCGCCGCTGATTCTGGTCTGGCGGGACGGTCTTCGCCTACCGCGCCGCTTCAAGCCGGTCGCCGAAGCCTGCCTGATTCTGGGCTTGAGCGCGCTGGCCGGCCAAATCGTATTTTTAAACTGGTTTCAGGACAACTTGGGCGAATACGCCAAAACGCCGTGGATTTACTTGTTGGTTAGTTGGGCGGCGGTCAGGGTCGGACCGAGAACCACGACCCTGATTCTCGCGGTCATCGCGATGCAAGCCATGGTCGGCATGAACGGACACCATTGGGAAATTTACCAAAACCGGCCGATCGGCCAACCGGAAATCAATTACTGGCTGTTCATGTCGGTACTGTCGGTGATCGGCATGGCCTTGGCCAGTTATTTTTCCGAACGCCAACGGGTGCTCGATGCCTTGGCCGAACACCGCGAACTACTGCGCACCCTACTCAGGGCCATGCCGGACAAAGTCTGGTTCAAGGACCCCAACGGCACCTATCTACTCTGCAACGCCAGTTTCGAAGCCCTATTCGGCGCCGACGAAGCCAGCATCGTCGGCAAGACCGACTACGATTTCGTCGACGTCGAACTCGCCGACTTTTTTCGGGAACACGACTTCAAAGCCGTCGCCGCCGGCAAACCGATGATCAACCAGGAATGGCTGACCCTGGCCGACGCCAGCCACACCGGGCTATACGAAACCATCAAAACCCCGGTGACGACCGCCGACGGCAAGCTGCTCGGCGTATTGGGCATGGCGCGCGACATCACTCAGTTGTACCAAGCGCAACGGGCCCTGGACCGGCGCATTCAAGAGCAAGCCTGCTTACACGCGGTGTTTCGCGCCACCGAAAATTTGAACCTGCCTTTGCCGGACGTGCTGCAAGCGGCTGTCCAGGAACTACCGGCCGGTTGGCCTTACCCCGATTTCGCGGTCGCGGCGATACGCTGGCGAGATCTCACGTTTCGCAGTGGCGAGTGCTCGGCCGACGCAGCTTGGATCAGCGCCCCGATCCGCGTCGGGACGTTGAACGACGGCGAAGTTAGCGTCGCCTATGCGATACCGCCGCCCACCCCGGCCGACGCCCCGGCGATGCTGGCCGAAGAGCAACAGTTGCTGAATGCGGTCGCCGAGCGGCTCGCTTCGACGATAGAACGCCGCCAAATCGAGGAAAAATCGCGTAAGCGCGAGAAAATCTTTCGGGCCATCGTTTCGCAAGCCTCGGACGCCATCATGCTGATCGATGCCGAGACGCTGGCTTTCGTCGAATTCAACGACGCCGCCTGCGAAAACCTCGGTTACAGCCGCGACGAATTCGCCAAACTGCGCCTGCCGGATATCCAAGCCGACGCCGCGCCAATGCTGGAAAGGCTAGCCCCGACCGAGGGCCGGGACGCCCGGCAATTCGACACGCTCAGCCGTTGCAAGGACGGCAGTCCGCGCGATGTTCACGTCAGCGTCCAAGCGATTCAAATCGAAAATCGGCCGATGTTATCGCTGATCTGGTCGGACATTACCGAACGCAAATCGATAGAAGCGCAATTTCGCAATTTGTTCGAGCACAACCCGGCGCCGATGCTGATTTACGAGCGCGGCACGTTAAAGCTGGTGGCGGTCAACGACGCCTTCACCGCGCTGTACGGCTACCGAGCCGACGAAGCGCAACACCTGCTGCTGACCGACTTGTTCGACGCCACGCAGAGACCCAAGATCATCGAGCTGGCCGCCAAACTGCGCGGGTTCGCCAATACCGGCGAATGGCAACATCTGCGCAAGGACGGCAGCGCGGTACCGGTCGTGGTCAGTTCGCACGACATCATCTTCGCCCACCATAGCTGTCGAGTCGTGGTGATTACCGACATCGGCGAACTCAAGCGGGCCGAAACCGAGCTGCGTAATTACCGCGATCATCTGGCCGACTTGGTGCGTTCGCGTACCGCCGAACTGGAACTCGCCCGCGAGGAAGCCGAAAGCGCCAATCGCGCCAAGAGCGCTTTCCTGGCCAATATGAGCCACGAAATCCGTACCCCGATGAACGCGATTCTGGGCATGGCTCACTTGCTGCGCATGGAGATAACCCAACCCAGCCAACGCGATAAGCTGGAAAAAATCAGCGTGGCCGGCAAGCACTTGCTCGGTTTGATCAACGATATCCTCGATCTGTCGAAAATCGAGGCCGAACGCATGACCTTGGAGAAAACCTCGCTGAATATCGCCGCCATCGCCGATCACGCCTGCAGCATCGTCGGCGAGCGCGCCGCCGCCAAGCGCCTGAGCTTGACCCACGAAACCGATCCGCCGCTGAACACCTTGATTCTGCTCGGCGATCCGCTGCGCATCTGCCAGATCTTAATCAACTATCTGAGTAATGCCGTCAAATTCACCGAACAGGGCCGGATCGTGCTGCGCAGCCGCCTACAATCGTGCGACGAGCACCAATGCTGGGTGCGTTTCGAAGTCGAGGACAGCGGTATCGGCATGACGCCGGAACAGTGCGCGCGGGTGTTCAACGCTTTCGAGCAGGGCCAATCCTCGACCACCCGCCGCTACGGCGGCAGCGGCTTGGGCTTGGCCATCAGCCGCCACTTGGCGCGGATGATGGCCGGCAACGTCGGCGTCGACAGCCAGCCGGGCCTGGGCAGCACCTTTTGGTTCGACGTCCCGCTGCAACGCGAGCTAAACCCGGCCGCGCCGATCGCCCAAGTGCCGGCGCCCGATTTCCGTCGCTCGGCCGAGATTTTGTTGGTCGAGGACAACGATATCAACCAAGAAGTCGCCAAGGCCTTGCTGGAAAGCGTCGGCTTGCGAGTCGACGTGGCCGAGCACGGCCAACAAGCATTGGAAATGGTCGAGCTACGCCGCTACGACCTTATTTTAATGGACATGCAGATGCCGGTTATGGACGGCCTGCAAGCCACCCGCTTGATTCGGAACACCGACCACGGCCGCGAGCTACCCATCGTGGCGATGACCGCCAACGCCTTCGAGGAAGACCGCCAAGCCTGCCGCGACGCCGGCATGAACGATTTTCTGGCCAAGCCCTTCGATCCGGACCTGTTGTTCGATGTGTTGCGGCGCTGGATTCCCGCCGCCGGCACCAGCGCCCGCGACATCGATCCGCCGGCGGCGGCCGCGCCGATTTCGCTCGACACCTTACGCGAGCGGCTGCGGGAACTGGCGATATTGCTGGCGGGCGGCAATTTGAAAGCCGCCGACGCTTGGCGCGACCTCAAGCCGGCGCTGGCCCGCGTGGTCGCGGCCGAAGCAATCCAAACCATGGACCCATTGGTCGAAAAATACGACCTGCCGCGGGCCTTGCACTATTTACGAGGTTTAATAGCGCAATATCCCGGCCTGGACGACGAAAGCGGTTAAAGTGGGCCCTCCGCGCCCGGTCAAGCCGAACGCCGGCCTATCGAAGCGGGCCGGAATCGGCTTAAAATAGTCGAAACGCTCAGGTAAAATCTTCGACTTCCCGAACCGTTGCCTGACGACAGCGACTAAATTCTGCTTTGTCGGATTTGTTCAACACCGTCATGCCCGCCGGGAAACGGGCATCCAGTGACATGGAGGGTAGGCTTAAATCCATTCATGGAGTCCGGGTTCGCTCCGCGCTCTAACGCGTCCGGCAATCCATGCCGGAATGACAATGCTTATTGAATAATCTGACGAAGTAGATCTAAGCCAAGCCCCTTTTCCGACAACATACATCTTACGCATGAGCTCTCAATTATCGGTACAAGCCCTACAGTGGACCGGCTCCAGTCTGAACGTCTTGGATCAACGGGCCTTACCGGCGCATATCCGTTACGACGAATACCGCGATGCCGCCGGCGTGGCCGACGCGATCGTGTCGATGCGGGTACGCGGCGCGCCGGCCATCGGCATCGCCGCCGCCTACGGCGTCGTACTGTCGGCCAAATATCACTACCCGGACCCGACCTGGCAAGACAAAGTCGCCCGCGACATCGACCTGCTGGCCGCATCGCGGCCGACCGCCGTCAATCTGTTCTGGGCGCTGGCGCAAATGCGCGACGTGCTGGCCGCCGCACCCGCCGACCCGCTCGCGGCGCTCGCCGCCAAAGCCGAAGCCATCCATGCCGACGACATCGCCGCCAATTATGCGATGGGCGAACGCGGCGCCGATTTAATCGGCGGGGCTTGCTCGGTACTGACCCATTGCAATGCCGGCGCGTTGGCCACCGGCGGTTACGGCACCGCGCTGGGCGTGATCCGTAGCCTGCACCGGCGCGGTCAGATTAACAAAGTCTACGCCGACGAAACCCGCCCCTGGCTGCAAGGCGCCCGGTTGACGGTTTGGGAACTGGCCCAGGACGGCATCCCGGCCACGCTGATCGCCGACTCGGCGGCGGCCTGGTTGATGAAGTCAGGCAAAATCGACTGGATTGTGGTCGGCGCCGACCGGATCACCGCCAACGGCGACGTCGCCAACAAAATCGGCACCTATTCGCTGGCGGTGCTGGCCAAACGCCACGGCGTCAAGTTGATGGTGGCCGCGCCCTCCTCCACGCTGGACCTGAGTCTGGCAACCGGCGACGCCATCGAAATCGAAGAACGCAATCCCAACGAATTGCTGGCCGATTGCTATTTGGGTGGCGATTCGCTAGTCGGCGCCTGGAATCCGGTATTCGACGTAACGCCGGCCGAATTGATCACCGCCATCGTCACCGAACGCGGTGTCGTCGTCGATCCCAGCCTGCACGGGGTAAGGAGTTTGGCGCCATGAACGCTATCCGTGACGCTAACAGCCCGCTGCTGGCCGTCGGCTGTTTGCTGGACGGCCTGAAATTACTAACCCGCGCCGAACTGCGCCAGTATTTGCTGATTCCGCTGTTGATTAATACGGTGCTGTATACCGGCGCCTTCATCCTCGGCTATCACTCGGTGTCCGCGCTGATCCACCAAGCGATTCCCGACTGGCTATCCTGGTTGAGCTGGATACTATGGCCATTGTTTTTTATCAGCTTCTTGCTGATCGGCTTCTTCACATTCACGCTGGTCGCCAATTTGATCGCCGCGCCCTATTACAGCCGCCTGGCCGCCAAAACCTTGTCTCTGTTGCACGGCCACGCGCCGGTCGCTGCCGACGCCGGCTGGGACCGGGTGTTTTTCGGCGAACTGAAGCGCATTGGCTATCTGTTGCTGCGGGTGCTGCCGCTATTGGTGCTGTTTCTGATTCCGGTGGTGAATCTGATCGCGCCGGTGCTGTGGGCGGCGTTCGCGGCCTGGGGCATCGCGATGGAATTCATCGCCTATCCGCTGGAAATGCGCGGCCAAACCTTCGACGCGCAAAAGCGCTTCATGCAACAGCGGCGCTGGAGCATGTTGAGCTTCGGCGCGCTGACCGGCCTGGGCCTGACGCTGCCCATCGTCAATCTGGTGATGGGCCAGACCGCGGTGATCGCCGCGACCGTGTACGTGGACCGGGTGTTACCGCCGGCCGGCGGCGACGAAGCGAACTGACGGCGCGGCGATGCAGCAAATCCTGGCCATTGCCCTGGGCGGATCGATCGGCGCGGTCAGCCGGTTTTTACTGGCGAACGCGATCTACGCGCTGCTCGGGCGCGGCTTTCCGCACGGCACCTTGTTCATCAACGTGTCCGGCTCGTTTTTGATGGGGTTTCTGACCGAATTGATGCTGCAACGTTTTGCGCTGGCGGTGGAATGGCGGGCGGCCATCCTGGTCGGATTCCTGGGTGCCTACACCACGTTTTCGACCTTCGCCATCGAAACCCTGTATCTGTTCGAGGCCGGCAGTTTACTGAAGGCTTTTTTGAATATTTTACTGAGCACGGTGTTATGCCTGGTGGCCTGCTGGGTGGGACTGATTTGGGGCCGCACCTTGTTCGCCGACACCTTATACCCCTGGCTCGGCCACGGTCTGCGCTACGGCGAAATGGCGCTGGCGCTTTTGTTGGCCTTGCTGATCGCCGCCGCCACCGAATGGTTGTTGCAAAGGGGCGCATATTCGGCCGAATGGCGAGCCTCTATTTACGTCGTGCTGCTAGGGCTATTGACCGTGGTCTCGACGCTGAGGCTGACGTTGGGATTGCCTGAGATTCGCCTGGAGTTCCAGGGCTTGTTGAGTTTGTTTGTCGTCAATGCGATGCTCGGCGTCGCGACGGTCTGGTTGGGTTCGCGCTTGGGGAATTGGCTATGGCAATGGAAACCGTAACGTTGGCGCGGATTTATCTGCGCGAGGGCGAGCATCTGCTGGCCCGGTTGTTGGATACTTTACGCGACGAACGCGTGCGCGGCGTCACGGTGCTGCGCGGCATCGCCGGCTTCGGCGCCGACCGGGAAATCCGCACCGCCGCACTGGCCGATCTGGCGCTGGACCTGCCGCTGGTGGTCGAGTTTTACGACCGCCCCGAGCGGGTTGGCGCTATCCTAGCCCACTTGGAAATTCAAGGCGGCTTGGCGCACATCGTCAGTTGGCCGGTCACTTTGCATACACCGGAAGCCGACGCGCGTTAACACCCTAACGATCATGAAACGGTTGCCTCCGCCCAGCCAATGAACGTCAACCGCATCGGAGCGACTTTAGCCGCGATCGACAGCGCTTTCACACCGGATTTCGGGGGACGCCTTGCTTGGTAGCGATCGCGGACCGCCTTTGTTCGTATGAACGCGTGCTCGATAACCGCCACGGACGCGACCCCGAGCGCCGTAAAAGTACCCTAATCCCGGAACTCGATTCACCAACCTTCACTCTTTGAACAGGACAGACCATGAAATACAGCCCTTGTATCGACCAATGCACCAGCGACGGCAGCCATTGCCAAGGCTGCGGCCGTTCGCACCAGGAAATCGCCGACACCAAGAAACTGGTCAAATCCATTGTCGAATTCGTGCAACAACAGCAATACGACAATCCGGAAGACTTCGTGGCTAAGATAGGCAAAAGCGTACTGAAGAAACTTGCCAAGGCCGCCGAGGAAAACGCCGGCTGACGCGGCAAGTTCGGCCGCTGTAATTTTTGACGGCCGCCGACGTGCTGTAGAAAATTGGTAGTGTTGGAGCGGTACGAGCCGCTCTGACAGGCACCTTTGAAAATTCAATCCACATTCGGCGCGTTGGCTCGGAAAAACGCTTTGGCGATTGTCGGAACGGCTTCAGCCGCGATTGCGGGCGGTGAGGTTCGTGTTACGAGAGTAACATTGAACCGTTACGTTAGGTTTTTTGCGGGGGTGAGAAAGTCGTTGTCGCCCACCCGAGGCACGTTTCGGCAACCACGATCCGCGCGCGTCCCCTCGTCCGTCAGCCAGCACACCACGTTTACCGGCGACATCGGTGTCGCGCTGCAAAAGCCAGCCGTTAAGTGTAGCCGAGGAATGCTATAGTTTCCCTGTTAGATTTTCACAATTGCCAAATCCGTCCGGACTAGGGACAATGCCGCTCGCATGAAAAATAACAATCAGCGCGGCTAGCCGGCTTCCTCATTCGTCAGCAAATGCCGCCGAGCACTCGGATATCGCGGCATGCAAAACTTCAGTCCTTACGCCAATCTAGCCAACCTCGCTTTTTTCAGAGCGCCGGCCAAACCCGATTTTTCCGCGGTCTTCAAGGCCTGTTGCGACGCTATAAGTCCCGGTCATTTATTCGCGATACCCAAATTCGACGCCGCGTCCGAACAGGCGTTTTGGCGGGAACGTTACCAAGTATTGCTGGCTCCTCTGAAATGGGCGTTATTACTCGGTGCCGGCGCCTTCCTGGCCTACATCCTGCTGGATTTACACACTGGCGCCGACTCGATCGGCAATGCCCTGCCGCGAATGCCCATCATCGCGGTACTGGTCGGCTTGTTCGCATATTTGCAAACTCATGGGGATGCCGTCCGCCAGATTAATACCATCGCTAAATGGAGCGCCGGCCTGTCGGCCGCAAATTTGCTTATCCTGTTCGTCATCGACGGCAAAGCGGCCGATTACCCATCGACCTGGCCCTGTTTACTGCCGATGTACTTTTTTAGTTACGGACAAATGTTCATGTCCTTGCGCGCGACGATCGGCTTCGGCTGGGCCACGTCGATCGCGATGCCGTTGGCCGGCCATGCCTTAGGTGTCGGCGCGGCGGACCTGATCTCGTCGATGATTAATCTGACCATCGTCAACCTGTTCGGCGTCTGCACCCGTTGCCAACTTGAAGCCTACGCCCGCAAATCCTTCCGGGAAAAACGCAATGCCCAGCAAAACGCCGACGACAAGGCGCGCTTCCTAGCACAAATCGGTCACAACTTGCGCCAACCTCTACAAGCCTTGAATTGTTACGCCTCGGTGATGGAAACCGCCTGCGGCGAGCCGACTCAGGCACATTTAAAACCGCTGGCCAACCGCATGGGTTTGGCCATCGACGAACTAAGCCGCACCATCAACCATATCTTTCAGATCGCCAACGTCGAAAACGGCAAGCAAATCCCGCAACTCGCCAACGTCGATATCAATGTGTTTCTGGCGAGTCTGGAAACCCAATTCGCCCCGCAAACCGCCGCGCGCGGCCTGCGCCTAAAGGTCCGCTTGCGCCGCAAACCGCCTTACAACGTACATACCGATCCCAGCATCTTGGCGCAAATCGTCGGCAATCTGATCGACAACGCCATCAAATACACCCGCTCGGGCTGGATCAGCGTGGCGGCGGTCAACATCGGCGCCGGCCGGCTAAAACTGCACATCCGCGACAGCGGCGCCGGAATTCCGGCCGAACTGCGCGACAAAATCTTCGAAGACGCGGTGCGCGGTAAACTCGGACGCGAAACCGACGCCACGACGCCGGGCCTGGGCATCGGCTTGTACTATGCGTCAACGATGGTACAACACTTGCCCAACCACACGATGAACCTCGATTCGCGCCCAGGCCGGGGCAGCGACTTTCAAGTCTATCTACCGATCGCGCACCAACAAGACGCCAGCACCGGCGAGCCGGCCGTCACCGGCGACTTCAGCGGCCGCTACGTCTTGATCGTGGACGACGACGCCAAAGCCCTGGACGGCCTGGCCTGCCAGTTGCAAAGTTGGGGTTGTGAAGTGCAAACCGCCTTGTCGTTGGCCGACACCCGCATGACACTGGCCGACAATCTGGCGATTCCGGACCTGCTAATTACCGACTTTTACTTGAAACAACACGAAACTGCTCACGACGTCATCGCCGCCGTCCACGCCGACTGCGGCCCGGTGCCGGTTCTGGTGCTCTCGGCCGACGGTATCTCCGAGCAAGACAAGGCACTGTGGCCGGCCCGTACCGGCTTGTTGCGCAAACCGGCCAGTCCCAAGATGCTGATGGAAGCCATGCTGCGCACGATGGGCGAGACGCCGAATCAACCTAGCTATTGCCCACTCCCGG
This sequence comes from Methylomonas stagni, assembly GCF_050154735.1. NCBI lineage: Bacteria > Pseudomonadati > Pseudomonadota > Gammaproteobacteria > Methylococcales > Methylococcaceae > Methylomonas > Methylomonas stagni. Next base: position 1,923,819 of record NZ_CP189557.1, read on the forward strand.
CTTACCAAACACAATCCCTCGCACAAACAGCTTGACCAGCAACTCGGTGCGCCGAGTCACGCCGAACTTCAAAAAAATCGGCCGCAGGTGGTTGCGGACGGTTTGCTCCTGAATCGCCAATTGCAGCGCGATTTGCTTATTGCTGTAGCCGCGCGCGATCCAGCGCAAAATATCGAATTCGCGTGGCGTCAGACCTAGGCTGGCCGGATCGGTCACCGTCGCCAGGCCGTTGGCCGTTTGCACATCGCCGGCCGGCACCTCGCCGGTCACCGTCGCCGGCAGATACACTCGGCCGGACAACAAATCGCGCAAGGCTTCGACAAACCCCTGCCGGGAAATCGTCTTGACCACGAAGCCCATCGCTCCGGCCTTTAAAGCCTGAAACACCAAATCCCGATCGCCGACTCCGGAAAACATCACCACGCACAGCTCCGGAAAATCCGCCTTCAGCTTCGCCAAGCCCTCCAAACCGCTGCAATCCGGCAGTTGCAAATCCAACAACACCAAATTCAACGGCTGGGCGTTGGCGATGGTTAGGCCAGCCGCGAAACTCTCCGCCTCGAACACTTGCACGTCCGGATAAATCTGCTTCAACAAACACGCCACCCCTTCGCGCGCGCAAAAGTGGTCGTCGATCAACAAAATATTCACAGTCTTCATCCCCATGGCAAGCCTGATTGGCCGATTGTAACCCCGGACAACACGCAATAGACCCAGTACATTTGTACTAGTACGGAAAACAAGTGGTAGGGGCAATGGCGTTACGGCAGAATCCGTGCAGACCCGATTAGAAGACAAACATGGCGACTTCAAAAACTCAACTCGGCAGGCGACGGGATGTAATCGTTGCGCGCGATTCTTTGGAATCAGGAGACGCGGCTACAGCTCAGCCGCGCGCATCGCGGCAACTAAACATCATCGCCAAGCAAAAGCTCAAGCCCTTCATTCCGGGCCTCCGTCCTACTCCCGACTGGAATCATAGCCGTCAGGATTTCGATACCGACAATGCCAGTGTCGGCGCTATCAAACACTTCGAGCTCCTTGACTTAGGCAAGCGTCTGAATACCTCCCGCGTATTTCTAAACAAAGCTAGCCGCGCTCTAGCCGGCGACAAAGGCAACAGCGGCTCCCAACTGCGCGACACCATGAAAGCCCTGATGTTATTCGGCGTAACGCCAGAACAATATCACCCGTACGACATCGCCCAATTCGACCAGGAACCCTCGGCATTTTGTTACGCCTTCGCCCAACGCTATAAAGCCGTGCAATATTACCGGCTCGATCCGCCCGGCACCCCGCTATCCAAACGCCTGAACATCATCAAAACCAATCTGGCGGCCAACCTGCCGTCCATATTTGGCTTTACCGTGTACAGCGCGATTTACGACGCGACCAATAAACCCGGCGAAATCCCCTATCCCGGCCCCGGCGACAAAGTCGTCGGCGGCCACGCCGTCGTCGACATCGGCTACGACGACGCCAAGAAAATCGGCAAAACCAAAGGCGCATTATTAATTAGAAACTCCTGGGGAGAAACTTGGATGAAAATGGTTATGGCTTGTTGCGTTATACATATGTCGAGATTAGCTTGGCCATAATTTTCGTTCGTTTAAATAGAAATACTAAATCCTCAACGAATAAATCGCCAATTCCCTCAAATTATGAACCACGCAATTAGCGGATTGCAATTCGCATACACTCGCCAACCCTAGAACAACATGGTACATCATCATATATATGAAATGCAGATAAGAAATAATTTGACATTGCCATAACCCTAAGGAACCTCTGATTAATTCAGTTTTTCAAGATAAGTTTATGCATAAGCCATTGATTTAATTCGATATGAAATTTGAAGACACGAATTAATCAGAGGTTCCTTAAAAGTAAAATAATTATGCAGTGAATATGAATCATATATAAAAAATCATTGATAAATCAAAAAACCATAACGAAACCTTTTAACGACATGCATAAAAAAACATCTAACACAAATTACTTAACCGTCACTGCGACGCTATTCTCAGTTATTTCCGGCTGTGCGACACTTAACCCAATCAACGTTAACCCAGAATCTTCCTGGGGAATAGGCGGCTCAAATCGAGTTAGCTCTGCTGGCGCTGTTCAACTAATAGACCCTGGTTTCGAGAAAATAGATTTGGTAAGTTTACTCGATCCGGAAAATATTAACGCCAATTCGTACGAAATGTGCGATGAAAAATCGAATGGAATAACGTCACGCAGCCGCGAAATCATCGATGGCTGTAAAATTGATATCGCATTACATTATTTCAATTCAAAGAAAGTAATGACCCAACAAACGGGAACAGCATCAGTCGCAATGCTGGATATGCGAGATGAAGAAAAAAAGTGTCTGAAGCTAAAGCTGAATACGACAAATCTATTGAAGATCAGAGCAATATTGAAAAACAACTAGAAAACGCGAAAACTATTTATAAAAAAAGCAAAACCGGTGAAAATAAAAATAACTTAGATAAAGCACAAGCCGACAAAGATAGCGCCGATTTAAAAGTTAACACCAAAAAATTCGACCTAGATCAAGCAAAAGCAACACTATTATCATCCAAGAAAAATGTATATGGTTCGACATTGAATCTATTATTAGAACGCAACGCCATTCAAAATAAAATTATTGCAGCCTCAAACCAACGCTGCAATGCATATCTCAATTATTTACAGATAAGCTACTCTGATACTAATTTCATGCTGGGTTTTTTGACCACTGCAGCTGGTGGAGCAGGTTCCATAGTCTCGGGAGCAATGGCAGCTCGAGCTCTTTCTGGTGCCGCCGCAGTACTCAGCGGCACTCAGGCTGAAGTTAATCAAGATTATTTTTATAATCAAACTGTAAACATTATCCTTACCGGTATTACTGATGCACGTAAATCTATTATTAATGAAATTGAAGGCGATGCCGGTAGAGGCGTTGATGGTGGAACAAATTATCTTGCCTATCCTATAGAAAAAGCAATCGCCGATGCCATTCGATATCACGGTGCATGCACAATAGCGAAAGGTGTAGAGCATGTGAGCAAGATAATGAATTACGAGATAGGGTTTGAACAATACAAAAAAAGGCTTGATGCACTGACACCAAAATAATAGCAAAAAACCGGAAATTTTTGAAAATGTTTAAAAGCCATAAGCCATAAGCCATAAGCAGTCATAATATTCTCTACGAATTGGTGAATCACTTATTGACATCCCATTCACCCTAAAACCCTAAAACCCTAAAACCCTAAAACCCTAAAACCCTAAAACCCTAAAACCTAAAACCCTAAAACCCTAAAACCCTAAAACCTAAAACCCTAAAACCTAAAACCCTAAAACCTAAAACCCTAAAACCCTAAAACCCTAAAACCCTAAACTTGTAAATTAACGGACAATCATAATGAAAATAATTTATCAATATATAGTCTTAATTTATATGCTAGGATTCCTTAGCCTAGTTACGGGTTGCGCAAAAGATGATATTACCATAAAACACGACTATATGCCGCACAAAGAAAAATCCTACACGATACGCGGACATAATTATAGTTTTGCAGTTTATAACGGCGAACATAATTTGCTAACTCATCCGATTGAAGATCTGCTCTCTGAAATGAAATATCGAAAGAATGCAATAAAAGATGACATTACAGATATATACGTGGTTTCTCATGGTTGGAATTACACATTACCGGTGGCTATCGCTAATTACCATAATTATATGGAACGAGTCGATACTTTCATGAGCAAACAAACAGATAAGAAATACTTCCAGCCATATTTTATTTTTATCACCTGGACATCGACTACACGGCCAACTTCTGATTTAACCAAGGCAGTTTTGCCTTTCGGTATTGACACAGCAATAGAGCCACTTACACAAACAATTGATAAAGTGCCCCTACATATTTTAACAGCTTGGAAACAAAGCCTTAACGCTGCCCATAACGCACTTGGGGCTCATAACCCTAATTATTACCTATTAAAAGACTGGAGTGAAACACCTTATGGCTATTTAGGCACAAATCCAATCGTAGATGACGACGCTACAATGGGAGAAGACTTGCCGGTATCAGGATTGATTTATAAGTTAATTCAACAAAAACTCAGACCGAAAAAAGAATGCGTTGTAGCCGATCCGTTGAGTGCCGAGGATGATGCCTGCGTACCACTAACCAATACCAAAATTCACCTTGTTGGGCATAGTTATGGCGCGAAACTGGTAGCGTTATCGGGCATGGAAGCCTTGCGGCGCTGGATGTTAAATGGAATTGTCGATTCTTATTCAAATGCTGATATAAGAGATGATAATTGCCTAAAAAAAGATTACATTGTCGATGGCAATCTTACAGACAAGGGCAAAGCCAGCTATCTTGAATGTTTGTCTACATCTTTGGAAACCGGCCATCTACCCCCTTTTGGAGAATTGTTATTATTTTTTCAAAAAAACAAACAAACTTTGCTAGCTGATTGGGGTAAAAAACAACAAAATCAATCTCTAATTGATTCATTGGTTTTATTTAACCCTGCCTTTAGTCCTGGCGAATTATCTTATCCTGTTGAGGGTCTAACTACCGCACCTGCCTATACACTTAGATTTATTCCCAGAAAAGCGATTGTTTATAGCAATTCAGACTATGCAAATGGCGCTCTCTATGGTATCAGGGATACAATACTAAACGGTCAGCTTAGCCAATACTATCAATCAATCGGAAACGAAATTTCCACACTATTTGATAATGAGATGTTAACTCCAATTGGAAGATATGGACCAAAACAATTAGTACAAGCTAGTTCTGGTGCCGGAAGTTTGGGATATGCATCCGCTCTTAGTCTAGTAGGTTACGCTGTTTCATCCGTAATTAATATCCCTTTCGACTTTATACATCATGTTAAGACTGGGAAACTTGATGGTTGGACTGATGATTCGACCGATCCTATATTCAAAGGATTTTTCAACGGGATGGATTATTTTTTACCTATAAAACTGACACGAGCATTTGGAAATCCTAGCCAAGGTTTCAGCCTGAACTCACCTTTGGTTTTTCAACGTGATGAAGCCCAACAGGGCTTATTCAGATTAAACAGGCCTGGTTTGGGTAAAACCGGTTTGAATCATTTAACCGAGGGACGCATTGAAGCTCTTAATCTATGGGGATTAGCAGATTACAACGACGACAACAAAACTGCAATCAACATTAACGCAGATAAGTTTTGTCAATTGAGTTCAGCACCATTAAATTTAATTACCGACACATCGCCTGACAAGCTGATCAGTTACAAGGATAAGTTTTATTCTTTTGATGCTAGTAAGGTCTATGATTCTACAATGCCACCTGTTGGGGCTCATAGTGACCTGAGAGATGTTGTTTTCCCTAATGAGGGTAACTGTTGGAATGAGCCTAAACTAGAAAAAAGAGACTATACATTTAATTTTCTTCTAAATTTTACGAAATCGAATTTTTTAGATGGCATTTGAAACATACTAAAAACCGAGCAATCATAATAATATTTTCACGACCTTCCCCCTTATTTTATTCAAGATTTTATAATTAAATACTCATTTATGTTAACTTTCACCAAAACCGGTTATTCTCAGCATTATTAAACTCTCATTTTGGAGTCCACCATGCCCACCATCCGTTACGGCACCAAAAACGAAACCGGATTCGATCTGGAAGCCAGCGACTATCTGATTGCAGTGCGCACCCGCAACGGGCCCATTACGCAACCCGTAAGACGGAACGCGTCAGCGGTTCCACCAAACGATACGTTCCACACATTAGCGGACCGCCTGTCGGTATCCGCCCTACGGCCATGCTAACCAACTACAAAGAGGCTCATCATGTCATTAGGTTTCTATCGTTTAATCAAAGGCCTTCTGGTTGTTCGGCAGCGGCAGTCGCCGGATGGGGACAGCATGCGTTTTATTGCCAACGACATGTCGCTGTTCGAGGGACTGCCGCACTTCTCGCCGCCCAGTGTGGCCGGCGGCGAGGAGAGTTATCAACTCCGTTTTCAGGCCATCGATACGCCGGAGCTGCATTACGGCGGTGCGGCGCAACCGCATGGCATCGAGAGCCGCAACGGGCTTTTGAGGTGGCTGGGTGTCGATCCAGCGGAATGGAACTGGAGTGTCGCGCCCAGCGGCTTCGCGTGGGAAACCGAGGCGGCCATACTGTGCGACGGCTTCGAAGGCCACGGCAGACCTATCGCCTTCGTGCTGCGTGAACTGGACGACGATGACGGCGCCGATATAAAACTCACCGAAGCCCTGCTCGGCAAAACCTACAACTATCACGCCGTCAAAACCGGACTTACATACTTGGGTCTGTATTCGGGCGGACTATCGTTCGATATTCAGTCCAAGTTGATCGCCACTTATAAGAAAGCCAAGACTGCCAAATTAGGGCTCTGGAAATTGGACCGAACCAAGCGGTTTACCGTTACCCGTCTGGATGATCTGGAGCCCGAGCAAGGCAGTTTGGTTTATCCGAAGATTTTCCGGCGCTGCGTAGACGCCTTGCGCTGGGCCGGCGGCGAATTCGAGCCGGGCCGCGACCTTGACGATTTTCTGGCGGAGTTACCGAGAGAGGACGACCAGTTAATTGCTCATATCAGCCACGGCGGCCGACTCAAGAGCCGGCTCAGTCAGGTGCTGGAGCAGGTCAATAATCAGATTAGGATACAAGTTGATCTGAACACGGTGGAGTTTGTGTCGAAGTAACAAAAAAACCAGCTCTGGCAAAACGGAATACTTCAGCGGCTACCGTTTCCACCGCGCGATTCGATTGATGAACCGGCGGAACGCCCATCGCCGCCCGCTTTACCTTTCCAAAGGCTGCGTTTCGATAAGCAATCAAAAATTCTCTCGGTGTCAGCCGTAGCAATACGTTAACGCAAACTTCTTTTCGAGGAGTCCATCATGCCTACCATCCACTTCGGCAGTAAAAACGAGCCCGGATTCGATCTGGAAGCCGGCGACGATTTAATCGCGGTGCGGACCCGGAGCGGCCGATCGATCACTCAAAGCAGAGGCGCCGTGCCCAACCCCAATTCGGCTCAGTTGAATGATGGCGTGTTGGTGGCGGCCTACCCCGACGTCGGCGTCGAGGTGTATCGAGTGCCGCCGACGCGCTCGCTCGGCGAGCGGAAAGCCGCCCTGCGCGCGGCGCCGGACGTGCGCTTCGCCGGTGGGGTGTTGATCGATCCCGGCACCCGCGAGCCGGTGTTGTACACCGAAAACTTGTTCGTCAAATTCGTCGATAGCGCCGACCCGGACGACTGTAGCGCGCTTTTGACCGGCCTCGGTTTGCGGATCAAGGAACAAGTCAGCTACGCCACCAACGCCTACTTCGTCGGCGCTGTCGAAGGCACCGGGCAGAAGGTATTCGATATTGCCAACGAGCTGTTGCAACGCGACGATGTCGAATATTGCCATCCGGAACTGATCCGGCCGCGCACCCGCAAGAGTATTTTCCCGCAGCAGTGGCATTTAAAGAAAACCGTGGTGAATGGCGTCGGCATCGACGCCCATGCCAATGTCGAGGCCGCTCATGCCATGACCCTCGGCGACGGCGTGACAATTGCCCTGATCGACGACGGCGTGGACATTGACCACCCGGAGTTTTCCGGCACCGGTAAAGTGGTGGCGCCCAGGGATGTCACCAGCAAGACCGGCGACCCCAGGCCCAAGGACAAGGGCTTTCCGGACGACCACGGCACCGCCTGCGCCGGCGTCGCCTGCGCGAACGGCACGCTCGGCGCGTCGGGCGTTGCCCCCAACGCCCGGTTGATGCCGATTCGGCTGGCGTCCGGCCTGGGCTCGATCGAGGAGGCCAACGCCTTCAAATGGGCCGCCGATCACGGCGCGGACGTGATTTCTTGCAGTTGGGGACCGGCCGACGGCGAGTGGTGGAACCTCGGCGATCCGGCGCACCAGCAAATCACTCGCCTGCCGGCCAGTACCAAATTGGCGATCGACTACGCCGTGACCAACGGCCGCGGCGGCAAGGGCTGCGTGATTCTGTTCGCCGCCGGCAACGGCAACGAGTCGGTCGATAACGACGGTTATGCCAGTTACGACAAACTGATGGCCGTCGCGGCCTGCAACGACCAAGGCAAACGCAGCGTTTACAGCGATTTCGGCAACGCGGTGTGGTGCGCTTTCCCGAGCAGCGACTTGGGGCTGGCGCAATTAAGCCATCCGGAACCGCTGACGCCGGGCATTTGGACCACCGACCGGCTCGGCGCCAAAGGTTACAACGCCGGCAACGTCGCGGACGGCGATGCCGGCGGCAGTTTCACCAACAGCTTCGGCGGTACTTCCAGCGCCTGCCCCGGTGCGGCCGGCGTCGCGGCTTTGGTACTGGCGGTCAATCCCAATCTAAAGTGGTTCGAGGTCAAGGAGTTGTTCAAACGCGCCTGCGACCGGATCGATCCGCAACAAGGCAACTACGACGCCAACGGCCATAGTCCGAAATACGGCTACGGCCGCTTGAACGCGCTGACCGCCGTCAATCTGGCGAAGCCGCAACCCCGTAATAGCGTCAAGGTCAGCCGAGTCTTCGACGCGCCGATACCGGACCTGCGAACGGTTGAGTTCACGCTGGCGGTCGCCGACAACTTGCCGGTGGAAGCCATCGCGGTATCGGTGGACATCAAGCATAGCTACATCGGCGATCTGCTAGTCGCGGTGCTGCCGCCGGCCGGCACCGGCGTGAAACCGATCGTGTTGCACAATCGAGCCGGCGGCGCGGCAAAAAATCTAAAGAAGACCTACGACAGAAGCACCGCTCCGGATCTGGCCAAGTTGTTAGGCAAGGATTGCTCGGGAAATTGGACCTTGCACATCGAGGACAAGGCGCCCCGAGACATCGGCACACTGGTGTCGTTTGGCATTGAGCTAGTATTCGCGCACCCGAGTCGGAACTTGTCGGCAATCGCGGCGGCTGGCCCGGCCGGTAAATCCAAGCGCGTTAAGGGAAAATCAAGTTGATTTGGTCACTTTGGCTCGCGCGACGACGCTTTATCCTAGCTGCAACGGCTTGGGGTAGCGCGAATAAAGGGCAGGATGCCCAGTTCAGCCACCCGCCTCCCGGCCAGCGTCGGTACCCAATAGCTCACGCCGACAAGGCCACTGGCTTTTTTGTAATCAAACGGAGGACATCAGATGAAACAACTCAGCATCGAACCCAACAACACCCAATTTTCGCTGCCGAACGCCTATGCTCTGGCCCTGGCGTCGAAGCTGGCCTATGCCGGCGAAGCCGAAGTCTTGAACAAACTGTCGGTACAAGGCTTTAACGGCCGCTTCATCGACGGCAGCAAGATTCCCGGTTCGCACCAGGATACGCAAGCTTTTATCGCCCACAGCGGCAGTGCGATCGTGATCGCGTTTCGCGGCACCGAGAAAGTGCCGGACGACTGGTGTACCGACGCCAAGATGGCGTTTCGCGTGACGCCGCACGGCCACATTCACACCGGCTTCGACGATGCCCTCGACGTGATTTGGGATACCTTGATCGAAACGCTGGAAAACGTGCACCAGTACGGGCAATCGCTATGGCTGACCGGGCATAGCCTGGGCGGCGCGTTGGCGGTGCTGGCGGCGGCGCGTCTGACGCTGGACATCGACCGGCGCATCTACAAATCCATCAACGGCTTGTACACCTTCGGCCAACCTCGGGTCGGCGATCGCCGCTTTGTCGGCGAGCTTGACCAAGCCTTGAAGCCGCGCTATTTCCGCTTCGTTAACGATAACGACATCGTGCCGCGCGTGCCGGACCGGCTCAACCAATACCAGGAAGGCGGCAGCATTCGCTTCTTCGATTCGGAAGGCAAATTACACGAGGATGTCGGTTACTGGTTTAAATTCATGGAGCGGATTAAAGGCTCGCTAAACCAGAAACTGGATTTAATTCCATCCTTTATCGAGCATCATTTTATCGATCACTATATTCAAAACATCGAGAAGAATTTATAAGGCGGGGCCGGTCGGCGTTATTAACCCGGCGCTATTTATCACTGGTAATCCGTTCGGGCCGAGCTCGGCTAAGCCCAGGCTGGCATGCCCTTCGACAGGGCTCTCCTGAGCGCAGCCGAAGGACTCAGGGCGAACGCTATTCAAGGGCCGGGTTAATTCTACCTTGCCAGATAATCGGTAGTGCTCGTCATTTCGGCAGGGATTGCCGAAATCCAGACTCCACGGACGGATCGAAGCTTGCCATCCATGGCACTGGATGCCCGCTTCCCGGCGGGCATGACGGCGTTGCGTAAATCTGACAAAGTAGAAGTGATAACCCTAAATAAACCTTGAACTTAAAAAATAGCTGTCGGCTTACGTTGCGGCCGAATGAAAAATCGGCATTCCGATCATCGGCCCGACAAGGCGTTTTTTCCGCGCTGAACTAAACTGCCGAGGTAACAAGCGTTAGGGCCGAGAGCCATTTATCTCGGTGTTTAAATAATAAGAACAAACTCTTCGCCAATTTCAAGAGAGGTATTCCATGAGCAATAAAAATATCGTGCTGTGCTCGGACGGCACTGGCAACAAAGGCGGGTATGGTAGCGACAGCAACGTGTACAAAACCTATAAGGCCGTGGACGTCACCAGCGGCAAGGCTCATCAATTCACGTTTTACGACCAAGGGGTCGGCACCGACAAGAGCGACACCAGCAAAAACAAATACTGGACCGCGATGTCCGGCGCATTCGGTTTCGGTTTTCAAAAAAACGTGCTCCATCTGTACCACTTCCTGGCCAGATGCTACGTACCCGGCGACAACATCTTTTTATTCGGTTTCAGCCGCGGCGCGGCGACCGTGCGCGCCTTTGCCGGATTTTTAAACGCTTGCGGCTTGATCGATCCCAAACACTTCTTAAAGACCGACGGCTCGATCGATTCCGCGGTGCTATCGGGCTTGGTCAAGCAAGCCATGACCTGCTACGGCACCGGTAATCCGAACCAACACCAGCAGTTCAAAAAACAATTCGCGTTCCAAGATCCAAACCACGCACCCGACGGCAACCTGAAGATCCATTTCGTCGGCGTTTGGGATACCGTGTCGGCGTTGGGCTTTCCCAAGGACTTCAGCGTTCTGCTGCAAGGCTTCGGTCGAAGCATGGACTGGTTAACCGATCATAGCCCGTGGTGGAAGCATAGCTTTTACGATTACAAACTGAATAACGCCATCCAAAACGCCTATCACGCGATCGCCATCGACGACGATCGGGAAACCTTTCATCCCTTGGTTTGGGACGAGCGCGACTACGACCATTACGTCGAGCAAGTCTGGTTTGCCGGAGTGCATTCCAACGTCGGCGGCGGCTACCCGCGCACCGGCATGTCCGACGTGGCCTTGGTCTGGATGCTGGAAAAAGCCATGGCCCACGGCTTGGTTATCTACGACGACGTGTTGGCAAGCTATCGGGACGGCGCCAACATTTACGACAAACTCTACGATTCGCGCGACGGCTTGGCGATGTATTACCGCTACGGACCGCGCAATTTGGCCGAGTTATCCAAAGATTCCAAAACCGGCAAGTGGCTGCTTAAAAACGACGCCGACATTGCCATTCACCGCAGTGCGTTCCGAAAAATCCTGGAAGTCAGCGAGGCCTATGCACCCGATGGCCTGCCGCCTAAATTCAATGTGGTAGACCACAAGTTCGACGCAAACAATCCGCCTGCGGCGGCGGCCTCCAAGGTGGTACTGACCGTGGATACCTCGGCAAAATCCGCCGCTTGGCAGCAACTTAGCGCCGAGGCCGACGCCGTCATTAACGCCAGAAAACACTTGTACGTCTGGTTCTCGGAACTGACGATGGCGATCATCCTAGCGTCGTGGTTTATGTGGGTCTATCCGCCCGATTCGGTAACCAACCTGACCAGCGGCGGCTTCAGCGGCTCGATTTCGGATTTGCTGCGTTATCTGACACCGGTATTCTTCGAAAACTTTATCCGCTACGTGGTGGAAGTCCACGGCTGGATTTCTCTGCTGATGCTCGGCACGTTGGCGGCGCTGTATTACCGGCGCAATTCCTTGCTCAATAAACTGGATCAAACCTGCCAGGACATGGCGACCTTGATAAAACTCGTCCTCACGGCGCAAAAAAACAGCGCTCAACCGTGAAGTCCCAGCCAAGAATACTCGTACGGAGGTGACCCATGATAGATGCCAACCTAATCAAATCCGCGCTGCCGCAATGTAAGTCGCCCGATATCTGGGCGGCGGCGTTGAACCCGGCGATGGAGCAATTTCAAATCAACAATCCCGGCCGCATCGCCTGCTTTCTGGCCCAGACCGGCCACGAATCCGGTCAATTCAACCGCTTGACGGAAGGCCTGTTCTACAAAACCGCCGCGCGGCTGGTAGCAGTGTGGCCCAAGCGCTTTCCGACCGAAGCCGTCGCCGCGCCCTATGTCGCCAACGAAGAAAAGCTAGCCAATTACATTTACGCCAACCGGATCGGCAACGGCCCGGAAAGCTCCGGCGACGGCTACCGGTTTCGCGGCCGGGGCTTGATTCAAATCACCGGCCGCAGCAATTACGCCGATGTCGGCAAGGCCTTGGGCGTGGATTTGCTCGCGCAACCGGAATTGTTGATCGAACCGAAATGGGCGGCTTTGAGCGCCGCCTACTTTTGGTTCGGTCACGGTTTAAATGCCTTGGCCGACGACCAAACCGACGACAACGACATCGAGGACTTCACCGCGATCACCAAGAAAATCAACGGCGGCACCGCCGGCTTGCAAGATCGCCTGGCGTTGTATCGGACCATCAAGCCGTTGGTGCAATAGGCGAAAAATTGCATGGCGCGTGGCTCGCCCACTCGGCGAGCCGGGCTGTTCGATGCCTTCGGCGGCAAACCCCGGTCGGCATCGCAGCCATGAGCCGGTGGACCGAGCGAAACCAAAATCCGCTTCGGCTTCGCTCAGCGAACGGTTGGTGAGGTTAAATCTCGGTTTTCACCCAGTCTCGGCCAACACTTGTTACATCAGCGACTATAGGCGGCTTCCATCTCGATCGAGGGCTTCCGGCGGAGCATATGCTTGCAGCCTCCGCTAAAGCGCCTCCCACCATGGATTTAAGCGACGGCGCCCACCAACGCGGGTTTAATCGAAACAGGTCTGGGAGCGCCTGTAACGCACGCGCCGGAGTGCAAACCTAGGTTTGCAACTCCAGTTTGCCGGAGAAGCACCTACTTTCGGCGCTTATAGCAGGTGCAATCAAAGGTGTCCGGCGCCGGAATTGCGACAAAAGAGTCTCGGCAACATGCACCCTAGGCAACAGCCAGACCAGGGAAAGCGCCTGTAAGGCTCGCTCCGGAGTGCAAACCTAGGTTTGCGACTCCAGCTTGGTGGTGGCGCTTCCCGATGAGCCGCGACTCTGACCGGCGCACCAATTTAAATGTGAGCCACCTAACAGTTTTTGATATTGCTTCTATACTCGATCCGCGCGGAATCGGGACGTGGCGCGGTTGATGACACAAGGTGCAAGCGCGCCGGAACGGACACGGCAACGGCCTGAACGGTTGCCGAACATAAAAATGACTCACGCCAATGAGGACAAACCATGGACCACTCAAACATCAACGCTTCACGACTGCTACCCTGGCTGCTGGCCCTGTCCACCGGCCTGATCGCCGGCTGTGCCGATGCGCCGAAGGCGCCACTGACCACGTTAGGCCAATTGCCGGCGTTCGAGAAAATCAAGGACAAACTAGAGGCCTTGAACCTGACGCTGCCCAAGCCGGAATTCAATATCGACGCCGCCCGCTTCGTGGGCTGCATGGCGCCGTTGACGTCGCGCCTCGAACCCGGCTTGGCCAAGGTACTCGGCGAAGTTGAAGACAAAACCGACGAACTCAAAACCAAACTCGACACACTGGGCGGCTTGGACGACCGCAATCTGCTGGGCAAGCAATCGCTGATAGCCGATCTGCTGGACAAGCTGACGACCTCGCCGCACCTGGAAGGCCCGGCCGGTCTGGCCCAAAAAATCAAGGACGATCTGGCCGAACATCGCAAACACTTTAAACAGCGGGTCAATACAGAAAAGGAATTTCTGAAAGCCGACACCCGGCAAGCCCTGAAGCTCGAAGAAGAATATCTAAAGGCCTATTTTAAAAAAGGCGGCGCGCAACTGGTTTCGCAAATCATCCAAGACCCCGCCGAGCAAACCGAATTGCAGCGGCAAGCCGCGTCGCTGTTGAAGCTGAAAGCCGACGACCCCAAGCTGGAGCAAGTGCTGGTTTTGTTCGACAAGCAACTCGGCAAAGCCGCGAGCAAACTGGCCAAAAAAGTCCCGGCTTCGTCGGTCGCGACGGCACCCAATACGGCTTTCCGGGCATCGTCGAAACCGGCACACACGTCAGCATCGACCACAGCCAAGTCGCCGCCGACACCTTGCGCATCGCCCTGGAAGCCGTCCGCGACCATTACGCGCCGTTACCGGTTCTGCCGAATACCAACGCCGCCGCCAGCTTGACCGATTACGTCATTGATTTCAGCAAACCGGTGCACTGGGTTTACGACCGCCGCGCCGGTACATCCGCCGACGTCAGCATCGACGAAGCCGGCTTCCAAGAAATCGAGGCCCATGCCCGTAAAGCCGAAGCCAGTGTGGCCGGCGCGGTCGGCAAGGCCATTCGCGGCGGGTCCTGGGGCGCGTTGAACAACGAAGCGGTCGCCAAACTGGTGGAAACCGCCGCCGGCGTCGTCGCCCGCCACGTCACCGAGCGCGCCCAATGGTGCGTAAAAGCCCAAGCCGGAGAAGCCCATGCCACGACGCCATAACGCCTGCACTGCCCACAAGCTGGGTTTGGCCCTGATTCCATTCATCATTACCGGATGCACGACGATGCCGACAAATTATTCGCTAGAAGCCTATCAACAACTCCGAGACAGCGGCCTGCCGCCGGTAAGGCCGGCCTGGGGCGGCTTCGACGCCACCGAAGCCGCTTCGTTGCTGGAGCTTTGCATAGAACTGAACAACCAGGACGACCGCAACAATCCCAATTTGCCCGACCCCAACCATCAATACCAAGCCAAGCCGGCCGGCTGGCAACTGGCCTACGACAGCCGCCAGCCCGGCAACACCGAATGGAACCGGATCTGGCCGTGGGACGGGCACGGCGACAACCCCAACGACATCAAGACCAACGGTCTGAAACCGTTGAACAACGCTTGGCTGTTGGCGCAATCGACCAGCGATCCCGGCCATATCGCGATTGCGATACGCGGCACGGTCGGCGAACGGCGCAGCATCTTGGCGGACGCTTACGCGACGACCATCCCCGCCTACGCCGGCGTCGAGTACCCCGAGAATAAACCACTACCCATCGTGTTCGCCGCCACCCCGGACGCCGAAGTTCACCTGGGTTTCGGTTACGCCGCGTTTTCGCTGTTGTTCGATCCCGAGCGAGGTATCCTGACGCAACTACAACAGCGACTGGCGCAACAAGCGATTACCAAAATCACGGTGACCGGCCACAGTCAGGGCGCGGCGGTCGCCACGCTGATTCACGCCTTTTTGTATTACGCCACCAACGACGAGCG
Source organism: Methylomonas stagni (assembly GCF_050154735.1). Lineage (NCBI taxonomy): Bacteria > Pseudomonadati > Pseudomonadota > Gammaproteobacteria > Methylococcales > Methylococcaceae > Methylomonas > Methylomonas stagni. The sequence continues at coordinate 1,939,393 of NZ_CP189557.1, forward strand.
CAATCCCTACCAACTGGCGTTCACTGCCAAGCCGGCACTGAAATCCTATCTGTTTGCCCAGCCCAAGCCCGGCAATCTGCAGTTTGCCCAGGATTTCGCCCGTATCGCCGCCGAAACCGCTTATGTCATCAACAACGACAGAGACCCGGTCCCGCAAGTGCCTCTCAGTCTGGAAACTGTCTCGGAAGTCGCCGAATTCGTCGAAGAAGACAACGTCAGCGTCGGCGGGCCGCTGGACCATGTCATCGATGCCGTCACCAGCGCCAAAAACGCCATCCGCGGATCGATAGCCGAAGTGTTTACCGGCCACCTGGCCGACGATTTCGAGGAAACCGGCATCGCCGCCTCCGTTGAGCGCTACTTTGGCGATACCGCGATCGAGCTGCCGGATCTAAAACCCAAGTCGCTGAACTACACGCTGGCTGGCCAACTGATCCCGGTGTTCGGCCTGACCAAGGGCGGCGATTGTTACACCATCGGCGACCGCCCGGACATCCTGTTGCAACACCACGCCACCAGCTACCGCAAATTGATAGCGATGCAGTTGTTGGGCAAGCGCGACGACTGTGCCGGCGGGCACTGAGGCCAGGAAAGCCGGTCTGCCCGGTAACGCATTGTTTTAATTCCTCACCCTGCCCTCTCCCGCGAGGAGAGGGTTGTATTTTGACTAATACGACAGCCTCGGAGGGGCGAGGGAACAATAAACCGAAACTCGAAGCCAACGACCACCACCCGACATTGAATCACGGAGCCTCAACCATGTCCGACACCGCCAAAGCCCTGCAACAAGCCGTCGCCCCCGCCGCCCATCCGATCATCTATGTGCGCGGCTATGCGATGTCCGAATCCGAACGCGACGAAACCGCCGCCGATCCGTTTTGCGGTTTCAACGCCGGCTCCACCGTGGTCCGCGCCGGTACTGGCGATAAAGATACCAAGGCCCGGAAATTCATTTTCGAATCGCCGGTGGTCCGCTTGATTTCGGATTTTGGTTACGCCGACGTCTACGACGAAGGCTTGGACATCATGGACCGGGACTGGCCGAAAGACAAAACCATCCCCTACCGCTCGGTAGTGGTGTACCGCTACTACGACGACGGCTCCAGCCTGCTGGGTAGCGGTAAATCCTCGCCGATCGAAACCTATGCCGAGGGCCTGGGGAAACTGATCCAGCGCGTCCGAGACCTGGCGCGCGACGAAGCCGGCCAAGCGATCGCGGACACCGACTTCAAATGCTATTTGGTTGCCCACTCGATGGGCGGTCTGGTGTGCCGGGCCTTCTTGCAGAATCCGGCGCTGGGCGATGCCCAAACCCGCGCCTGGGTGGATAAAGTCTTCACCTACGCTACCCCGCACAACGGCATCGAACTGGCCGGCGTCAACGTACCCGACTGGTTGAAAACGGCGGACATGAACAATTTCAGCCGTCCGCGCATGGCCGAATATCTCAATCTCGACAAGGATAGCGAGTACCTGGCTGAAGAACGCGTCGATCTGCTCCGGCACTTTCCGCCGGACCGCTTTTTCTGCATGGTCGGCAGCAACCGCGCCGATTACAACGTCGCCGCCGGCTTGTCGCGGATGTTTTCCGGCCACGGCAGCGACGGCCTGGTCAAGGTCGCCAACGCGGTGTTGACCGGTCAAGACCGCGCCGGCCAAACCTTGCCCTGCCCCAAGGCCTACACCTACCGCTCGCATTCCGGCTATTTCGGCATCGTCAATTCCGAGGAAGCGTTTCAAAACCTCACCCGCTTCCTGTTCGGCAATCTGCGGGTCGATATCTGGTTCGACGTCGCCGGCGTCACGCTGCCCGAATCCTTGCAAGGTCAGGCGGATAAAGTCGAGGCCGACTACTACTTCGAACTGCAAGCCGCCCCGCGTAAAATGCGCGGCCTGCTGACCCGCCGCACCGCCGAGGAGGATTCGGCGGCAATTCGCGGCCACCGCGAGATCGTCAAACACCAGAAACGTAGCGTGTATCTGTCTAGCGTGTTCCTGGCCAACTGGGCCAAGGTCGATCAAACCGACAACACGCTGACCTATGCCGTCACACTGGGCATCGGCGTGCAGGAATACCTGGTGGACGGCTGGCTGTTCGACTCCCACGTCGAAGGCGCCCGCCTGTTCAGCGACACCGCGATCATCGCCATCACTCCCGCCAAACAAATCGAATGGCACTGGAGCCAAGCCAAATCCAAACCGACCGACGTTCGGCTTATCACCCAAGACGAACACGAAGCTGTCGAGACCGGCGGCTCGCTGACCGTCGAAATCCCGATTCCCACCGTCGCCAAAAAAGCGCCGGGTATTACCGGGAAATTACGGTTTGTGGTTTCGGGGTGGCGGTGAAGAGAGGATTCCGGCCCATCGGTAACACCTCCTCCAGTTTTGCTTATGTCCAAAAATTGATATTAAACCGACATCGGGTTTGCGATTGATCCAAGGGTTACTTGCCATCGAAAAATTACCTCGTAAAGAGTAAGGTACTTTAAGCTTAAATTTACATTTCTTTGATACCGTTCAAGCACTTTCCAGCAAATTTATGCTTGGAAATGTGCTTGCGAGGTCAATGAAACATGAATATTCAAACTTCGAAATCTAGCACCGCCGACAGGGCAAAGTGGATCACAAATTGCTTCATCAATGCCTTCCTAATCTAATGTGAAGCTAAGAGATCAGGGCAATTGATAGGCTAAATACGGATTTAACGCCTGAAAATCAACGCTAGGAGAATTTATGAAAACAGGAATTTTATTTTCAATGGCAGTCGCGGTTGTTGCCATTAGTGATACCGCAACGGCAGCAGTGACAACGTTCTCAAACTACAACATAGTCTCTAATAATCCTTACCTACCCGTCAGCGCCAGATTCACCGATGCCACCGCCAATCAAACCATGGTCGTCAATGAATTAGCCAATATGCCGGTTGGCACTATTCATTCAGGTGACATCATCAATGGCATTACCTATGCCTTTAGTATTTTTAATCGTGCCAATCCTAACTTGCCAAACGATACGACGGGGCAGGTTGTCAACAATGCCTGGTCGGGTTTCAACCCTGTATTGACCCCTCCAGGCGACGGCACGGCATTCCAACCGGGCGGCTTAACTCAACGCAACGATTCCGTCACACTCACATTTTCAACCCCGATTAATTCATTCGGAGTCAGTGTAGTAATTGCCTTGAATTCAACCTTCAATATCAGCACTGATGTGGCCGGTGTTTCCGCTTCGACAAATGGCATAAATTCGTATGGAGATTTGACCGGCTCGAACCAACGCGCATTTCTGGGCTTGGTTTCGGACACCCCCTTTTCCAGCGTAACTTTGACCGGAGGTAATAGATACATGGGCGGCACCGTGAAGGCATGGTCGGGTTGGGATGTGTCTCGCATCACTTACGGTGTGATGCCGGTTCCCGCGCCCGCAGCGTGGTTGCTTTTGTTAAGCGGCTTAGCCTGGGGTGGTGTTGTGCGCCGTTTTAGCCCGCGTAGCCGGTAGGCGTTCCGCCAAACCGACGCGAAAGCCGGCCAATTCAACCGTCATTCGCAATCGAAGCCGGCATCCGGCGAAACCATGTTGTGTTCCGCCTTATGCGTTGACGTGCACGTAATCAATATGCCGGACATAGTCCAATTCGTCGATGACGGTATGTTCCCAATAGCGTCTTTGCCAAACACCGCGCTCGCGACGTTTACGGCGCGTGGCCGATAGACGTTCGGTGCGCGGCAATCCTTTGGCAAACAACAATTTCATCAAGCGCAAACGCACGGGAAAATCGTCGGTATCGGGCGGCAAGGTCATATGGTCCGGAAGCACCACCCAGGCGTCGATATGAAACGGATACCGCCTTTTGACCCTACGCACCGCGTCGCGTAGCAAATCGATGTGATCGGTTAACAACGTCCGTTGGCGTTCCAGCAAGTTCACCGTGAAGAAATAGCAGCCGCCTGCCACAAAATTCCGTCGATAGTTCGGCACGCCCCCTCCCAAAATCAATCCATGAAGTGCACCGCCATGCAACGCCATGGGAATGGCGTAGGGCGGATTCGGAGCGCAGCGACAATCCGCCAAACACCCCGCCCACGACCCAAAAATCATCGCAATAGGACAGGCTATCGTCGTAGGGAAGCAATCGATGGTGGATTGCCTATCGGCGAATCCACCTTACGCCCAGAAAAAATGACCCGCCATACGGCCGTTGGCTCGTTATGATAATGACCGCCGCGCGGTCAAGCCCGGCGTTCCAACACGGCGCGTGGGAACGAGGGGAAACCCGCTCCTAACGTTTCATCCTGCCTGTCCACATTGTCGAAACGTTCAGGACGGGGTGCAAACCCCGTCCCGCTCAGGTTCACCGTGAAGAAATAGCAGCCGCCTGCCACAAAATTCCGTCGATAGTTCGGCACGCCCCCTCCCAAAATCAATCCATGAAGTGCACCGCCATGCAACTCCATGGGAATGGCGTAGGGCGGATTCGGAGCGCAGCGACAATCCGCCAAAACCCAAGCCAACCGCATAGCAAGGGCGCGAGCAAATTAAAAGCCATCAAAATGGTGGATTGCTTCGCGAATCCACCTTACGACACGTCACCGCGCGATTTATCCGCTGTACGGCCGTATCCGCCATACGGCCATTCCGGGGCGTCGTAGGCATAGTCGGTGACGTGGGGCGCTGGGTCGTCGGCGTGCGTGCCCTACTTGGCTTATAGCCGATAGTTCACACAAACGGCAAAATCCTCACGAAATTGTTTAACATCAAAATTTGGGAATTTTTCATGATGGCATTCTAAAACCTCAGTTGATTCATATAGAAGTTTTGCCAAGTAATTTTGTGCATCTTCTAAGGTCATTTGAGAAAATTTGTCGAAATCCGGCTTAATATCGTAGGAGGCGGCATTTCTTATTGTGACCCGTTTATTCGTAAATAAATCTTTATAAGATGATTCCTTTTCATATTTAAATAGCCGAACGGGATGAAGCCTTTCAGAGCCAGGCCCTGTAAGAACAAGACCTATCGCCAAGTCTTTTAAATCTTCCCCGTAGTCTTTATCAGAAAAATATTCTTTTATTTTTGAATAAAATTCCCTAATTAAGTGAGCATAGTTTTCTAACGATGCATCTCTTTCAATAGCCAATCCAACATTCATCTTAAAATCACCTAAATATCTTATTCCCGGGCGGCAATTCGCCATTTTCAATCGCATAACTGTATATTTTCAATTTCTCTTGAATTAACGCAGTAACTTTGCTGCCACGGAACTCAGGAACATACTCCAATCCAGCTTTAGCTAACTGCTTTGCAGGATATCTACTTTCTGGATTAGATGTTTGTCCATATTTCCAAACATCACCAGCATTTAAATATACGGTGCCTCCACGAACGTTGGGATAACTACCCGAAAAGACAGCTCGTAGCGAATATTGCTCTGTATCCGGCCCTGTTGGACGTTGCGTAATCTTCTCTACTTCCTTCGCCATTTTATCCATTAACGCCGAATTATTCATTGCAGCGTTATATACGCCATAAGCCGCTACACCTCCCGCAAGCAGATAATCACCAGGCCCACTTGTGGGTGATCTAGCAATTGCCCCCGCAATAGCAAGCGCCGAACCTGAACCGGCAATCCCGCCTGCTTTCGTTGAACTTAATCCCGATGGTGCATTCACGCTAACAACCTGACCACTCCCCGGATACGACGGCGCAGTCCAAATACTCGGCACCGACTTCATCAACCCCAACGGATCACTAAAACTAATCGGATTATTCCCCACATACGCATAAGGATTAATCCCATCGGCAAAGCCCGCCGGGTCGCGTTGGCCGAAGCGGCCGAGGCTGGGGTCGTAGCTTCTGGCGCGGTAGTGGATCAGACCCGTTGCGTCCGGTTCGCGGCCGGCGTAGCCGTAGCGGGGAATCGTGCCGGTTTTGTTGATCGTCTGGCCGAAGGCGTCGTATCGCGCACTGGCGGTCACGGCGCCCGCGGCGTTGCTGGTGGCGACCACCGAACCCAAGCCGTCGGCATGGTAGTAGGCGTTGCCGCTGGGCGTGTTTCTCAATAGCGGCTGGTCGAGGCCGGCGTAGGCGTAGTGGGCCTGGGCGGCGTTCCAGTTGGCGCCGTATTCGCTGAGGATGTCCCGACCGCTGTAGACGAAGCGGGTCGGGGTGCCGTTGCTGACGGTTTCGATGCGCCGGCCCTGGTGGTCGTAGCGGTAGCTTTCGGCGAGGCCGGCACCGCTGGCGGAGGCCAGGCGGTCCAGCGCGTCGTAGGCCAGGGTGAGATTGACGCCGCCGCTGCGTTGGGTTTGGTTGCCGGCGTTGTCGTAGCTATAGCTGGTCAGCAACGTGCCGGTGTCGCTACCGCTGCGAACTTGGGTCAGCTGCTGGGCGGTGTCGTACAGGTAACGACGGACGCTGCTGTCCTGGGCGGTACGCTGGCGGCGGTTGCCGTAGGCGTCGTAGGCGTAGGCTTCGACCTGCGTCAGGGTGGTACCGTTTTGAGTGGAGACGGTGCGTAGCCGGTCCAGGGTATCGTACTGGTAGCGGTAGTCGGTGACCGTGCCGGCGATAGTTTCCAGGTGGCTATTGCGCCGGCCCAGGCTGTCGTAGCCGTACTGGTGGCGGCTGACGGGGTTGTCGCCGGCGGTGCGGTTGATGAGTTCTTGGAGGTTGCCGTCAGCGCTATAACGGTAAAGACTACGGTAGCCGTTGGCCATGGCGGTTTCCTGGAGCCGGCCGCCGGCGTCGAACAGGAAATCGATGCGCTCGCCGGCACTTTGGATGGCGCTGAGGCGGCCGACGGCGTCGTAGAGGTAGTCTTGCCGCCCGCCTTCGTTGTCTTCCAGGCTGTCGAGCAAGCCGCCGGGGCTGTGGCGATAGGTAATGGTCTTGCCGCCGCGGCTGTCGGTGACCGATGCCAGACGCTGCGCGTTGTCGTAGCTGTAGTCGTAGCTGACTTCGGGGGCGTCGACGCCGGTGACTTGGCCGAGTTCGTCGTAGCGGTAGTCGGTGACGTGGGGCGCGGGGTCGGTGGCGTTGAGCTTGGCGGTTTGCCGGGTCAACAGGCCGTTGCGGCTATGGTCATACTCCCATTCGACGATATGGCCGTTGGCGGACTCGCGGCGGACGGGCTGGCCGTGGGCGTCGTAGACCCAGCGGGTGGTGTGGCCGAGAGCGTCGGTTTGTTCGATAACCCGGCCGAAGTCGTCGTAGGCGTAGATGGCCTGATCGGTCAGGGTTTCGACGCCGGTGGCGCTGCGATAGCCGGCGCGGATTTTTTGGACATCGCCCAGGGCGGTGTATTGGGTTTCGGTGACCTGGCGAATACCGGCCAACCCTAAGGCATCGTGGACGGGGCCGACGGTTTTAACCGGGCGGCCCAGGGCGTCGTAGTCGGTCAGGGTTTCGCGGCCGCCGTTATCGACGCTACGGGTGACATTGCCGTTATGGTCGTAGTAAAAGTCGGTGTAACGGCGATCGGGGGTGGTGAGGCGTCGCAGACGGCCGTTACCGGTTTTATCGTAATAAGCGTATTGGGTGACAAGGCCGTTGGGGTCGGTGGTTTTCACCGGGCGGCCGGCTTGGTCGTATTCGGTGGCGACGGCGTTGCCTTGGGCGTCGAAGGCGCGGGTCGGCCGATTCGCGGCGTCGTATTCGAAACCGACACTGTAGCCGTCGGGGTTGGTGATTTTGACCACGTTGCCGGTGGCGTCGTAGACGGTGCGGGTGGCGTTGCCGGCCGTGTCGCGCTGGGTGATGGGCCGGTCGAGGTTGTCGTATTCGGCGACTTGTTGTTGCAGCAGGCGGTAATTGCCCTGGGCATCGAAGCCGGCCAGGCTGGTGCCGATTAAGTATATTGCACCGCGTGGCCGAGGGCGTCGCGGCGCCGGGTTTCGCTGAGCGGGTTGGCGGTATCCTGGTACTCGTAGACCAGCCGCGAACCGTCGCCTTGCAATTGCTGCAGCGGCTGGCCGTATTCGTTGAATAAATGGGTCTGGCTATTCCCGCGCTCATCCACGGTGGTGGTTTCCCGGCGGAATTTGTTGTAGCGGAAGGTGTAGCTATGGCCCTGGCTGTCGGTGCGGCGGAAGGTCTTGCCGTTGGCGTAATACTCGAACTGCATGACGTTGCCGTTCGGCCGATCACGCGCACCATGCCTGCCGTCTGGCCGGGGGACTTGGAAATGGAACATCAGTCCGCAGGCGCATTGGCGATAGTGTTATTCGTTGAGTGATTTTTGCTTCTAAACCACTTCCTTGGACGCCCCTGGGGTTATGGCGTATTTGCATTCGGCAATGGATTATTCGTAAACTCTATGACGTTGTTATTAGAGCTATGCCCGATTAGCAAAATGTAATCGGACGAATTTATCGCCTTCTTTCCTCCAAATGGATTTCGTTGTTCGGAGTTGATTGGATTTTTCACTTTCAAGAGCCGCTTTCAGCAGCTCGCCTGTTCCGACGAGCCAGCCACTACCACTTACTGAGGAGACCGATCATGCAAACGCAATCGCTTAAACAGGAAGCCTTGGAGTCCCTGCGACATCTGCCCGACGATGCCGACATCGACGAAATCATGCATCGCCTCTACGTGATCGACAAACTGCGCAAGAGCCGCGAGACCGTCGAAAAAGGCGAGGTCATCAGCCACGAGGAACTGAAACGCGAGATCGAGCAGTGGTGATCGTATGGTCAAAACCAGCCCGCGAAGACTTGCGTCTGATCCACCAGTATATTGCCCACGATTCCAAACACTGCGCCGCCCGCGTGGTACAGGACATCACCGAGAAAATCGAAGTGCTGCGGGAGTTGCCCAAATTAGGCCGGATGGTGCCGGAAATCGGCGAAGAGAATGTGCGGGAAATCGGTTTGTATTCCTATATGAATTGATCGGCGACACGATCTACATCCACGGCGTCATTCATAGACGGCGACATTTCAAGCCGGAGGATTTACAGCGGTAACGGCTGAACCGCGATGCGTTCCGCCACGCCTGACCTCACCATAAAATCGATCCACGGTACGGCCGTGGCGTTCCAGCAAGTTCATCGTGAAGAAATAGCAGCCGCCTGCCACAAAATTCCGTCGATAGTTCGGCACAACCCCTCCCAAAATCAATCCACGAAGTGCACCGCCATGCAAAACTCCATGGGAATGGCGTGGGGCGGATTCGGAGCGCAGCGACAATCCGCCAAAACCCAAGCCAACCGCATAGCAAGGGCGCAAGCAAATTAAAAGCCATCAATGGTGGATTGCTTCGCGAATCCACCTTACGACACGTCACCGCGCGATTTATCCGCTGTACCGCCGTGCGAACCCTTGCTTATTCGAGCGTCATCGCGATTCAGCGGCGTCACCCGGCAACCTTCAATCGTAATTTGGCTATCAAATTCAACAACTACATGACCTGCGGCGTAATGCTCCTTTCTACCCGCCGAAATTCACCACAACGTTGAGTTGAATCGACATATTTCCCCGGTTTTAGCGAATTTTTAGTTCCGCGACAAAACAAGTCGGAAATGTTGCGTTCCTGCTCCCCCATCGGCCGACAAAGGCCATTCAAATACCTAAAACCCTTGCCGGCCCCACGATTAAATACCCCCCACACAGAGGATATTTAACAAACAACACCTTGTGTAAGCTAGAGCACACTGAGTTACGGCGCTTGCCTTAAAGCCGCCGCTACTACGTTTTTAATAAGCGTGTTCGAACATTAGACAAGCTGTGTACAGCTCTGTTAGCAGCCGGACTTGCTCGCGAACAAACGACCTTTCATATCGAATGACAGTTTTTAATCCTGGACTAGTTAGAACGGTCCGGGCGGCATAGGGCATTACCCCCTATTTTTTTGAAGGAGGAGTCATGATTTACTTCCATCCAAGGTTTATCCCGCTCTACGTTAGAGTGTGGCCGCTACCTGTTAATTCAGTCTGTCCAACCGATCGACCTGAAGAAGTCCTGGTGAAAGGAAATAATTTCCGGTTGAGCAAGCTTAAATTCGGCGGGACGAGCGTCATAAAAATGTTTACCTCGAGAACGAAGAGGCCAAATCCCTGGCGTGCCGCCGCAGTAACGCTCTTGGCGATTGGTACACTCGCAAACTGGCAGCAAACCCGCGCCGACCAAGCCCTCGACATGAACGAGTGCCTGAGGCTATCCGGCGGCTCGGTAACGTTGTCTCGGCCTAGCGTAGTCTGGGGAGAGTCCGTAGAAGTCTCATGGATGGCCAATCTTTCGAGCTATTGTGTCGGAATGGGCGTAACCCTCCAGATTCAAGCCGACGGCCAACTGCAGGCTAACACTGCATCGTACACGAGTACTCAAGGCCACGTCAGTGTGACTCCGGCTGCGACTACCACGGTCGCGTTGGTTGCCGTAAACGGCGCCGGCTCGCGTACCTTGGCTTCGCTTCCGTTAGCGGTCGAACCATGGAACCCCGAGCCATTACCCGACGACAGCGAATTGCGCCCAACCATTACCTTGCTCGGCAACGATCCGGTTTCACGGCGCCTGTTTGTGCGGGCCCTACGGACACCGAACGAAACCGTGATTATCAAGGGCGACATGGACCTGAGCGGTCTGGATGGCGTTTATGTCGCCCCAGGCGTACAGATAATCGGCGATCGTAGCGTCCGGGATGCGGGCCCCCGTCTGTACACCAGGACGTTTCCTTCCGAACTGCTGCACGTCGGCGACGAGGCCCACGGTCCAAGTGACGGTGTGCGCATCACCGGCATCCGTCTCGATGGCGGAATGAGCGACGACCCGTTCACAGCCGTAGGCAAGCCCGAGGCTACCGCGATAGTTGTCCGTTCCAGCCGAAACGTCGAGATCGATCACAACGAAATCGACCACTGGCGGGGCAAAGGTATCAGCATCCGCGACCCCGACAACCGCATCGCCCAGGACAATGCCGACACGGTGCGGGTAAACGACAATTACATTCATCATAATCAGCACCCCAACGGCAATATGTGTCTGATCGACGGAGGCAGTCATGCGGCCGGCTATGGCGTGGAAGTGTCTTACGGCGCCTACGCGCTGATCGACTCTAACGTATTCGATTGGAACCGCCACGCCATCGCCGGCGACGGCCGTGACGGTTCGGGCTATAAGGCTTATCGCAATCTAGTCCTTCAGCACGGCGGCGTCCACTTCCATTGCGTGAATGTCTGGGACATTGTTTTTGGCGTGCTAACCTTCCCGCTTAACGAACTCGGTGTGGTGGACGACGACCATATTTACCATACACACCAGATCGATATGCACGGCAGGGGCGACAACGGCTTCGGCAGCTTGGCGGGCGAATGGATGGACATCCAGTTCAACACCATCCTTTACACGGCCGGCACCGGTATCAAGCTGCGCGGTACGCCAGCTCTTGCATCCGAGTCGCCAAGCTCCTTCTCGGTTGGAATGGACGTGAAACATAACGTGTTCGCGCATCAAGACCAATGGGAGTGGATCAATGGAGGCGTATCGCCGGGTGCGATGAGCCAGGAGGAAACGGGACTGCAGGCGGCGGACAACCTATACGGGCTCAACACGTTCGACGCACGTAAACGTTGCGATTTCGACGCCGACGGCCAGGACGACGACTTCATAGCCACCGGCGTGGCTTGGTGGTATCGCTCGACGCGGCTTGGCGGTCGCTGGGTGTTTTTGGAACAGTCGCCAAGCCGCTTAGCCGATGTCACGCTAGAGGACGCCGACGGCGACGGTCGCTGCGATGTACTGACGAGCGGAGCGGTGCACAGTGCCGGTGGCGATGGCAGCCGCCCCCTCATACAATCACCAGGCGATGTCACGACTATCGCAGGGACGCCGGTAAACCAAACGTTGACGGCGGACGGCGGGACTGCGCCCTATTCCTGGGTGGTGTCGGGCCTCCCCGGCGGCCTCTACGCAACATCCGACGGGCGGATATTGGGTACGCCGTCCGACTACTCGATAACGTCTTCGAAGATCACCGCGATGGTCACCTCAGCCAACCATCAATCCGACACCATCACCTTCACCTGGACCGTCGGCTCCAATGTTCCCAACGTCACGGGCTTATCCGAAGATGCCGCGCGTAGGACAATATCGGATTCCGGTTTACGCGTGGGCAATGTGTCGCGCGAGGTCAACTTCACATCAGTGGGTTCGGTGATAGCCCAAAGTCTGGCAAGCGGAAGCACGGTGGCAACAAGAACGCCGATCGACATCACCGTGTCCCTAGGTGCCGTCACCGTACCCAATGTACGTTCGTGGGATGCTTCCTCGGCCATGGATGCCATCAATGCCGCCGGCCTCGCTTCCGGCGAAATCACCTACGTAAACACCTGTCTCGATCCCGGTACGGTTCAAAGTACAAGCCCATCCAGCGGTGCGGTCGTAGCGCCGGGTACGGCGGTAAAATTATCGGTATCGACCTGTACCGGCACCGGTGGCGGCCGCGGGGGTGGTGGCAATCCGCGTCAGCCATTGTAGTAAGACCCCATCACGCCGACAGTTCCGTGCGCCGGATTCCGTAAGCCCAGTGCAACGCGGCCCGGTAGGCGTACGGAACGATTCGTATCGAGTCGGATAGAGCAAACGGCGGTATTTCGCCTATTTCGACGTTCCGAGGGGATCGCGCGACGCCTGATACGCCAAATCCGCCGCCGTTACCGCTCACTTACCGAACCGACTCGCGCTCTTCGGCCCCCGCCGAGCTCAACAAGCCACCGGCCGGCTCGGCTTGGTCGGTTTCGGCGTCCTTGACCGCCCTGCGGAAGCCTTTGATCGCATCGCCCAAATCGGCGCCGACGGTTTTCAAATGCTTGGTGCCGAACACCAAGACCACGATGGCCAACACCACCAATAAATGCGGTACGCTCAAACCCATGTTTCACCTCAATTAATAAAATTCGATAGCCGGGTCTGGGCCAAACGGCTGAACCCCAATCACAAAACCCCGCTCGCGCGGTTACGTCATCAGCCGGCTCAATCGGCCGCTTCGGTTGCCAGGGTCGCGCCGCGACTCGGCGCCGTATTGCCGCTCGGCGCTGCCGCGTTGGCCCGGCGCTTCTTCGGCGCAAAGGTTTTCACCAAACGCTTCCAACCGATCACCAGCGAGCTGGCCCCCAGCATTAAGCCGAATCCGACCCAGGTCAGCATCCAGATGTCCCACAACGGCCGGTAATACAGCCAGCCGAAATCCCAATGATGCAAACCGGAATACAGCCAGCGGAACACCCGGCGACTTTGGTCCAGCTTGGCCAGCAATTGGCCGTCCTGCGGATCGAGATAAACCCGGCTGCCGGCTGCATCGTCCAGTTCGGCCAGCACCACCGGCAGCGGTTTTTCGACCAAGCCTTGATGGTGGCGCGGGTAGTAATAACTGTCGTAGTCGTCCAATATTTTGACTGCCGCGACCTTGGTGTCACCCGCCAAGCGCTGGACCGCATCGCCGATCGCGTTTTCGCTGAAACGCGGGCCGGCCCCGCTGGGCGTCAGCGGCAAACGCAAGCCGTCGCGGCCTTGCGCCAACAAGACCGTTTCGCCGCCCAGACGCCGCCAGTTCAGCTCGACCACCTCAATACCGTTACCGGCCAGCCGCAACGGCGCCGGTCGCCAGTCCAACATTGTCGCCGGCACTTCGGCGCCCAGGTAGCGCTTTAACTCCGCCTTGCTGTATTCACCGTTGGAAAAGATTTTGCCGGGATTGGTATCGACAAATCCGCTCAGCGCCCAGCTCAGGGCCACGGTTCCGCCGATCAAACCGGTCCAAAAGTGCCATTTGAACCAGAATTCGCGGTAAGGCTGGGTTCGGCCTTGCGAATAGGTCGGCTTGCCGCCAAAACCTGGCCGCCAGCGCAACCAGCCGATAATCAAACCGGTGATGCAGGCGATCGTGGCGCCGGCACCAGACCACAGCTGTACATCATGACGAATATCGCCCAGCCCCAGCAAATCCAGCGGTTTGAATAAATGTATCCAGTTGCCGGCCCAAAACAGGCCGCGCTGCCAGCGGCTGGAGGCGTGCAGCACCTCGCCGGTCCGCGCCGAAATCAACAACTCGTCGCCCTCGTTGCTGGCGATGCGGTGAAACGGCCGCAAAGTGTCGCGGTTACGCAAGATCGCCGGTGCCTCGACGCTTTCCAGATAAATCAGCTCGGCCGGATTGCGGCCCTCGGCCACAAACCAGTTTTGCGCGATTCGCAACGCTTGGGTTCGATCGGTTTCCCGCAATCCGCCGTCAACGGCCGACAAGGCGTAACGCAAACCCTGAGTATCCTCGACCAGCCATACCGGCTCGCCAACGCTACGCAGCAACCGGGCATCGGCCAGCGCCGGCTCGCCGGCGGGTTTGCCGGGCGCGGCCTCGCCGCCGGCCGGCTTGGCTTTGCGCTGTTCGGCGGCGGCCTTGCGTTGCTCCGCACTGTGTTGCCAGACTTCTCCTAGACTAAGCCAGCCGGTTTCGGGCTGAAGCACTTCGGCGTGCGCCAACTGTTGAGCGCGGCTTTGCGCGGTCGGCGTCGAATACATAATCACTAGTCCGGTCGCAAACCAGACGAACATGAACAACGCCAGGACCACGCCCAGCCAGCGGTGGGTTTCGTATAGCAACCAGTTCAACGATTTCTTCATTTCCATCTCCTTGTCTTAGCGAATAATCGCGGCAGTACTCAATCTTTACAAAGTCGCCAAATAGGCCGCCAGCCCGTCGATTTCGTCGTCGCTCAATGCGCCGGCAATCCGGTTCATCACCCCGTCCGGGCTATTGCGGCGGTCGCCGGACTTCCAATTGCGCAATTGCGAACGCAGATAAATCAAGCGTTGGCCGCCGAGCAGCGGATAGGCGATGCCGTCGGCGACTCGGCCCTTCCCGGCCGGACCGTGGCAACTGAAGCAGGCCGGAACCTTGCGACTGTCGTCGCCTTGTTCGACCAGTATCTTAACCGCCGATCGCTCGCCGTTCAGAGTGCCGGCCGGCGCCGGGCGCCCGGAAAAATACGCAGCGATATCTACGATGTCGGCCGGCGCCAAATCGGCCGCCATCACCGTCATCGTCTCGTGTTGCCTGGCGCCGGATTGAAAATCCCGCAGCTGTTTGACCAGGTAATCCGCCGGTTGGCCGGCGTGGTTGGGAATCTTGTCGGCGACGCTGATACCCTCGCTGCCGTGGCATTCCTGACAGCGCTCGGTCTCGGAAGTCAGCCGGCCGACAGCAGCGTCGCCGGCCCGCTCGGCCGAAACCTGCGGCACGGCGGTCAACAGAGCCATCGCGCCGAGCGCCAGCCAACGTCGGCCCAAACGGCGGCGCCGACGAATCGCGGTTTTCGCGGTAAATTCCCGTGGCCTTCGCGCCGCGCTCACTGGGCGGCGTGGCGCTGGCCGGCCAAGCGCTCGACGGTGGCCAGCGCTTGCGCGACGTTTTCTTCGGGTTTCAAACCACCCAGGGTCGCGGCAATCTTGCCGTCCGGCGTCACGACGAAAGTGGTGCGCTCGGCGAAACCGTGATCGATAGCCTGACCGCGACTGTCGGTCTTGCCGGGTTGCGGATCGCGCACCGCCAAATCGTAGGCCTTCGAAATCGCGCCGCCGGCATCTGACGCCACCGGAAACTTGCCGGCGCAGAAATTGGGGTCGGCGGAAAATTCGTTGAGACGCTCGATGCTGTCCAGCGACACGCCAACAATGGTCGCGCCGGCGGCGGCGAATTTGTCGTGGTTCACCGCGAAGCTGTGCGCCTGGATATTGCAGCCGCCGGTATAGGCGGATGGATAAAAATAAACGACGACCGGACCTTTCTTTAAAGCGTCGCCCAGCGAGTAGGCGAACGCCTTGCCGGCTTGCGATGCCTGGGTCTCGATCGCCGGAGCCGGATGGCCTTCCGGCAGGGCGGCCTGGGCCGGCGCGGACAGCCAAGCCAAGGCCAGGCCGGTCAAAAAACGGGTTTCATAGTGGATTTCCGGTCAAAGTGGTTTGTACTTGTCGTGGCAGGCGCCACGGCATTGTTTGGAAAAGTCGTTGGCGGCGCTAGCGGCGCTGTTCAAATCGCCGACGCCCAACGCGTGTTGGATCGATACCGCCTTGTTTTGGTAATCCTGGGCGTCGGCCACCGCATCGGCGGCATCGCCGCGCTTGGCGAAATAGCCTTCCACCAGTTTAAAAGCCTCTTGCAATTGTTTGGTTTCGGCGCTGGCGGTGGCGGTATCCTGCGCTGAAATGTTGTTCTGCACGTTCTGGATCTTGGTTTCGACGTCCTTCATCAATTCTTCGAAGTCGAATTCGGCTTCGGCGAGCGCGGCTCCCGGCGCCAAGATCCAGGTCCAGGCCAGTAACCGCAAGGTCTTGCGTATCATGCTAAAAATTCCCCCTTTAAAAAATCCCTGCCGCCCGAACCAGCCGCCGCATGTCCCACACCGGACCCGCGGCATCGATCGGCTGGCGTGGCAGCGAACTACGGCGGCGTCCCTAGGCGATCAGCTCCTTAATCACCTTGCCGTAAACCACGGTCGGCCTTTCGGATCGACCTTGATATTTGTAAATCAGCTTCAAGTGGTCCAAACCGAGCTGGTTAAGTACCGTGGCGTGCAGGTCGTAGGTATCGACTTCGGTGCCCTTGATCGCTTGCACGCCCAGATCGTCGGTGCCGCCGTGGGTGTAACCGGCTTTAACGCCGCCGCCCGCCATCCATTGGGTATAACCCCAGGGATTGTGGTCGCGGCCGTCGCCGGATTCGCTCCACGGCGTGCGGCCGAATTCGGAGGTCCACACCACCAGGGTTTCGTCCAACATGCCCTTGGCTTTCAAATCCTTCAACAGACCGGCGATCGGTTTGTCGATGATTTTGCTGTGCTTGCCATGGTTGTCTTCGATGTTTTGATGCGCGTCCCAGTCGCGGCTGTCGCCTTTGATGTCGGTCGGACCGGACACCACTTGAATGAAGCGCACCCCGCGCTCGGCCAAACGTCTGGCGCGCAGCAGCAATTCGCCGTAAGGTTTGGTGATGTCCTCGTCCAGGCCGTACAGCTTTTTGGTGGCTTCGGATTCCTTGCTGAAATCGACGGCTTCCGGCGCGGTTTCCTGCATCCGGTAGGCCAAATCGTAAGATTCGGTGCGGGCTTGCAGCTCGGTATCGGTCGGGTAGCGGCCGGCATGGGCTTCGTTCAAACGTTTCAACAAATCCAGGGCCTTGCGTTTTTCGGTATCCACGACGTATTGCGGATTGTTCAAATGCAGAATCGGCGAGTTGCCCGGCCGGAACGGCGTGCCTTGGTAAACCGCCGGCAGGAAGCCGGACTCCCAGTTGGTAACGCCGCCGCGCGGCTCGCGCTTGTCGTTGTACAACACCACGTAAGCCGGCAGGTTGGGGTTGTTGGAACCCAACGCATATTGAATCCAGGCGCCCAAGGTCGGCCGGCCCGGATTCAGACCGCCGGTATTCATTTTCATGATAGAAATATCGTGGGTCGCGCCGATGGTCACGCTGGATTTGATGAAAGCCAGATCGTCGGCTTGCTCGGCCAGATGGGGCAACCAGTCGGAGAACCAGGCGCCGCTTTGGCCGTGTTGCTTCCAGGTGCGCTTGGTCGCGATCAGTTTGGTAATACCGCCCTGGGTGCTGGTCTTGATGCCTTTCAAGTACGAAGCCGGTATGCCGGTGCCGGCCAGTTTCACCAACTCCGGTTTGTAGTCGTACAAATCCAGCGTACTGGGTGCGCCGGCCATGTGCAGCCAGATCACGGTTTTGGCTTTCGCCGGGAAATGCGGCGCTTTCGGCGCCAGCGGGTTGCCGCCGGTCAGCGCGTTCAAAGCGGCGTCTTCGGCCAAGGCGCTGGCAATAACGCCGCCGCCCGGCAAAAAGGCGCTAACGGCCAAGCCGCCAAGGCCGTAACCGGTTTTTACTAAAAAATCACGTCGCGATTTGTTATTCATGGGTAAACCTCTTAAATTTAGTTGTCGGCAATTGCTTGATCGGGGCACCACAGGCGCCCCCAGGCTTGCACTGATCGTTAGAACCGGTAGATGAATTCGTTGGAATTGGCGACCACGTGTACCAAATCCACGAAGGCGGCAGCCCGCACCGGGTCGCCGATCGGTTTATCCTTGACGCCGGCCGGCACGTTGACTTCGAATTTACCGTTGGCGGCCTTGGCGCGAATCACGCCCTCCTGTTCGTTCAAGAAGGCCTGCAACTCCTCTTTCTCCTGGTCGTTCGGCTGGCGGGCAAACAGGATTTGGTAGAGTCGGGCAATCCGTTCTTCCTCGCTCTCGCCGGCCTCGTTGATGACCCGGCCGGCCAGCGATTTGGACCAGTCGAAGATCAATTCGCTGTTGTACAGCGTCAAGGCTTGCAACGGCGTGGTGGTCACCTCGCGCTTGCTGTGGGCTTCCTGCGGCGACGCCATGTTGAACGAATCCAGAATCGGATACGGAATGCTGCGGCGGGTGAACACGTACAAGCTGCGGCGGTTATGGTCCTTCTCGTCCTTCGAAGTCCGCCACATTTTGTCGTTGAAATTGGCGTTGTTGACCCCGTAGTTGGTGTTGATCGCCGACGGCAACGGCGGATATACGCTGGGACCGCCGACCTTGTCCTCCAGCTTGCCGGAAGCGACCAATAGCGAATCCCGGACTTGTTCGGCTTCCAGACGCTGTCTGGGGAATACCGCCAGCAACTGGTTTTCGGCATCGGCCTGATGCACGTCTTCGCGGTAATCGGACGACTGCCGGTAGACGCTGGACAACAGAATCTCGCGGTGCAGTTTCTTGACGCTCCAACCGTCCTTGACGAATTTGTCGGCCAGATAATCCAGCAGTTCAGGGTTGATCGGCTTTTCGCCGGCCTTGCCGAAATCGCTGACGGTGGCGACGATACCCTTGCCGAAATACTGATCCCAAATCCGGTTCACGTAAACGCGAGCCGTCAGCGGATTGCTGGCGCTGGTGATCCACTTGACCAAGGCCGAACGACGGCCGGACGAGAACGGCAACGGTTTGATGTCCGGTTTTTCGTCGGTAATCGCCGCCGGGAACGCCGGCTGCACCTCTTCCAATGGTTTCTCATGGTCGCCGACCGCAAATACGAAGCTAGGCGGCGCATCCGGATGGCCCAGCTCGGTCATCGCCGAAATTTCATTCGAGAACGTCGCCGGTTTCAAATCGTCGAATTTACGCAATTCCTTGTTCAGCTTCTCCAATTCGGCCCATTGCTCGGCAATCTTCGGATCGCGGGTTTTAGCGTCGGTACTTTCGCCTTTTTCCTGGAAGTAGGATTGCATGCTGGCTTCGTTGGTGACGTTAGCCAAGCGATGATTGACCCAGCGGTCCTGGGCGGTCCATTTTTCCTTGGGTTTGAAAATCGCCTCGCGCGAGTCGGTCAGATAACGTTCCTTGTGATACTTGAGCGCCTCTTCCCGATGGGTATCGATAATGGCTTTTTGCTTGGCGCGGATGTCCTTGGTGGCTTCCTGCCACTTGGCGTATTGCTGGTCGTAGGCCACTTCGATCGGGCCTTTCTTGGCCGGAATGTTGTCCACCGGGGCCACGTTGGCGAAGAAGGACTGGAACGAGAAATAGTCTTTCTGACTGATCTTGTCGAACTTGTGGTTGTGGCAACGGGCGCATTCCAAGGTTTGGCCCAACACCACTTTCCCGACCGTATCGGTAATATCGGTGGTGATTTGGTATTTACGTTGCACCAAGTCGCGCGAGTTGGAGTTGTCCGGGAATTGCGCCATGAAGCCGGTCGCGATCAGAGCTTGTTCGTCGCCGGGCCACAATTCGTCGCCGGCCAACTGTTCCTGAATGAAGCGGCTGTAAGGCTTGTCCTGATTGAATGAATTGATTACGTAATCGCGATAGCGCCAGTTGTTCAACCGGTCGTTATCGTTCTGGAACCCGGTACTATCGGCGTAGCGCGCCAAGTCCAACCATTTGCGGCCCTGGCGTTCGCCGTATTTGGGTGAGGCCAGCAAGCGGTCGGCCAGCTTTTCGTAAGCGTTTTCGGATTCGTCGTTGACGAAGGCGTCCACGTCTTCCGGGCTGGGAATGATGCCCCACACGTCCAGCGTGGCTCGGCGAATAAAGGCGGCTCTATCGGTGTCCGGCGACGGGGTCAGGCCTTTTTCTTCCTGTTTGGCGAGGATGAAGGCATCGATAGGCGTCCTGACCCAATCCTGATGCCGGACCGCCGGGATTGCCGGTGACTTGACCGGTTGATACGACCATAATTTCGCCTTGCCTTGCGCCGCCGGCGCGGCATCGCCGGCGGATTTTTCATCGGCCCCACCGGCCTCGCCCACCATCGCCACGGACAAGGCCCAGGCGATTGCGATCGTTAATTTTTTCTTATTCATTTCACCACTCCAAAAACTCAAGCACCGGAACGCCCCGTGCGGAATAACGCGGATCGCCGCCACTCCGGCAATCCACGGTTACGATCAGTTAGTTTTAGGTTCCGGCGGCACGATCCTAACGATCTTGCCGCCTTCTTCTTCGTAATTCTGCGAACCGACCGCGCCGACCACTTTGAAACCTTTCGCGGCCAGCAAATCGGCAATCTTGCCGGCGCGGCCGGCGTGATTGGATACCGTGACGATAGACCTGTCCTTGGGAATGAAGGGCAGCGCCGCCTCGATACCATCGACCTGTACGTTCAGATAAACCGGAAACGAACCGATCTTGCTGATTTCGTCCGGGCGGCGGGTATCGATGAACAGCAATTCGCTCGGTTTAGCCAGTAAGGCATCGACTTGGGCGCGATTCAGCTTGGGGGTTTTATACTCGTAAGGCCTGGGCGCCTGCGCCGCAGGTTTGGCATCGGCGTGGACGTGCGCGTCTTTCTCGGCCGCCGATGCGATAGCCGGTGCAGCCAGCAACATCGCCAACAGCACGAATGAGAGGGGTCGTTTCATGATTGTGTTTTCTCGTTTCATTTTTCAACAAGCGTCGTTCGACGCATCAAGGGTTAATTCTCTAGTGATAGAGCAAGTAGTATGCCAATCGGAAATATCGAATCAAAAACAATTCAAGATACTGTTTATAAAAGACTTTTAAAGTAAAACTCTTTTGAAAAATCGAATCTTGCACGAGATTCCGCTAGCGACTGATGAATTTGCAGCACCCTGGCAACAGGCAGTGCTGCTCGGCTAGCATCGATGCTGGCGCTGCTGTCGGCAGCGAGCGACAGGCAAAAAAACGGGCCGAGGAAATTCCTCGTCCCGTTAAGAGGCCACCACGATGCCTAAATCGATAAACCAAACCCCATGTGTTCCGAGCACGCGTTTGCGGAAATTGAAGGCGCTGTCGATCGCGGCTAAAGCCGCGCGTAAAAACCGGATGGCTATTCCGGGCGATCAAGTCCAAACCGTTGTAACGTGCGGCTCCCGCCCCAGCCGCCTGGCATTTCGTATTCCGCTCGCTATTATTTGGGCCGGCTGGAAATGCCCTTGGTCAATAACGGCACCTTGTACGCGGCGCCGCGACCGACGACATACAAGGTATTTTTGTTGATGCCGGCGAAGGCCAAATTCTGCGGCTTTTTCGGCACCGGAATCGTACCCAGCGCTTCGCCCTTGGCACTTAACACCTCAATGCCGGCATTCGAAGCCACGAACAGCCGGCCTTCGTCATCCAGCGCCAAACCGTCCGCGCCGCTGGACCACGTGCCGTCCTCGCCTTTTTGCCAGCCTTCCAGCTTGGCGAAATTGCGGCGGTTGGCAATCGAGCCGTCGGCGGCGATGTCGTAAGCCAGAATGTGTTCGCCTTGGGTATTGGCGACGTACAAGGTCTTTTCGTCCTTGCTGAGCTGGATGCCGTTGGGCCGCTCGATGTCGTTGGCCAGTTGCTTGAGTTCACCGGCCGGGCTGATATAAAACACGCCGGGATGCGACGGTTCCGGATTGGGATTTTCCTTGGTCGGCCGGGTGCCGCTGTCGGTGAAATAAATACCGCCGTTGCTGGCGCGTACCAAGTCGTTGGGCCGTTGAAATTTGACGCCCTGGTAATCCTTGGCCAGCACGGTTTTTTCCTTGACCGGATAAACCGCGCCGACCTGGGTATCCTTGGTTTGCACGGCGATGATCTTGCCGTCCGGGGTCAGGGCCAAGCCATTGGCGCCGTTGGAGTTTTCCAAAAACGTGGACACTTTATCGTCCGGCCCGATCCGCACGATTTTATTGGCATTGGTCTCGGTGAACAGCAAGCTTCCGTCGCTGTACCCTATCGGTCCTTCGGTACCGTTAAAACCATCCTTGATTAGTTCCAGCACGAGGCCGCCGGCCGCGACGCCGGAAATCGCCGGCGTCACCGGGTCGTCGGCGTGCGCGCCGCCGGCCGCCAACAAAGCGCTGATACTCAACAACAAGGTCGAATACTTGACTGACATAACATTCCTCTATCGATATGAGTGAAACATCCGGCCGGGCGACCGTTAAGCCGCCCGGCCGGCTCGCATTAAAATTTGGCCCGGAAATGCACGCCGTAATACCGCGCGTCCCCAAAAGAGGCACTTGCGGCGCTGGTACTCGAATAGTTTCCGGCGTTCGTAAAATAAATCGTGTCGAAGAGGTTGCGACCGACCAAGTCCAAGTTATATTTGCCGTTCTTGGTGCCGATACCGATACCGCCGTCGGTGACGTGGTAGGCCGCCTGTTTGCCGTACACCGACAGACTGGCGTTGTAATTAGCCGCCGATTTATAGCTGTCGATCAAATAGGCATGCCATTGCAAGCCGTAGTCGTTACCCAAGCCGAAAGTCAACGGCGCGCGGTAGTCCACACCGTAGTTGGCGGTGAAGGTCGGCGCATTCGGCAAGGTCCGTCCGGTTTGGTCGCAAATCACCGAATTTGCTTCCGGCGGACACGGGGCGTTGGCAAAGTCGGTATAAATCGCCCTATTGAATGATCCGTTCAGGAACACGCTCAAGCCCGGTGTAATATCGTAGTTGGTCTCCAATTCGATACCGCGCAATTGGATGCCCTTGATGTTACCCAAGGTCGTTCGGTTACCGGTGGTGCATCCGTCCACGCCAATCGTGCAGGGAATAACCAATTGCGATTGGAAACCTTCGATGTCGGTTTGGTAGAAGTTGACGTTGGCCACCAGCTTGCGATCCAGCCAAGTGCTCTTGATGCCGAATTCGTAATCCATCACGTTCTCCGGATTGACGTTTTCTACCTTACCCGTGTTCAAGTTAAATTGTGCCGCGCCGGATTTGTTGCCTCCCGATACCGAGCCATAAACCATCAGATCCTTGTTGATTTTGTAGCTGGGATTGACCAGCCAGTTTTGCGAGTTTTGGTCGAATCCTTGGCGCGGCGCATCCCACTCGGTTCCCAAACGGCCACTCCGAACCGCCTTGGCGGCGGCAATCTGATTTGCCGAAGCGCCGATTTGGGCGCCGAGCACGTCTAAGTCGACTCCGCCAATCGGATGGCTCCAACCGGTGTTTTCCCGCCGTTCAAAGGTATCCCGCAAACCCACGGTCAATGTCGCGTCGTCCGTCACATGCCAGTTGACCTGCCCATACGCCGCGTAACTGTCGGTCGCGGGCACAACGCTTTGCCGGTACATGACGTTGTTAAGGGACGCCAGCATCATTTGCCGCCCGATCGCATTGCTGTTCAAGGTTGAGTATTGCGAGTTGCTAGCATAAAAAGCCCCGGCGTCACTCCCAAACAAACGCTGGTTAAACGTGTCCGCAATGGTGCGCATCGCAAACACGCCGGCCTGATAATCGATCGGCCCTTTCTCCTTCGAGCTTATGCGCAGTTCCTGAGACCATTGTTCGTTTTTTACGGTCCAACCGCTAATACGCTCAATGTCGGCGGTACTGCTCTCTCCGTCGTGATTCGGTTCAAACAAGGCGTCGCGCCAAGCGGTAATCGATGTAAAGCGATGCCCCAGGGCGTCGTAGTTGATTTCCGCGGACACGCCCGAACCGTCACCGCGCGATTGACGGCGCTCATTGTTCGCCATCGCTCGCGGATCTCCGATGATCGCTAAAGGTTGACCATTGCTGCGCACCGGGTCAAACCAGTTTCGAGCCAAGCGGGTGCTAAACGTCGTCCCCCTAGAAGCGCCGTTTGCGAAAGTTGACGGATCGGCGATTAGCGGCTGTACGCTCATGGTTTGGGTAGACGCGGTTTTATCGACGATGACCTTCGCACTCAACACGTCGCTGGGCGTCAATAAAAATTGCAAGCGCCCGCCCAACGCATTGGTTTCACCCAGATCGCCCTCGCTACGGTGAATGTCGTAATTTTTGATGTAACCGTCGCGCTTGTCGATAAAACCGCTTGCCCGGTACGCCAACAGCCCAGGCAGTATCGTACCGGTGGCGCCGAACTTGCCTTGCAAGGTATCGCGGTCGCCGGCAAAGCCGTCGACGTAGTAACTGTCCTTGAACGACGGCGCCTTGGTGGTGATGTTAAGCAAACCCAGGTTGCTGTTCTTGCCTTGCAGGGTGCCTTGGGGGCCGCGCAACACCTCGACCTGATCCAGGTCGGCGAAGTTGGCCCATGCCGAACCGACCCAAGCCCGCCAGACGTTGTCCACCATCACGCCGACGCTGGACTCCATCGATTCGTTGCCGCTGTTTTTCCCCAAACCGCGCAGGGCAATACTGGTTTGCCTGGCATTGGCGGACGTGACGCCCAGGTTGGGCGCGCGACGGGAGAAGTCCTGCACCGACACCACGTTGTCGCGCTCCAGGGTTTCCCGGTTGATGACCGCGATCGGAATCGGCACTTCCTGCAATTTCTCTTCCTTGCGTCGAGCGGTGACCGACACTTCGGACAGATTTTTCGGTTTTTCTTCGTCGACAACCGGTTCGGGTTCGGGTTCGGGTTCGGGCTCGGCCGCCGCCAGAGCGGCCGCTTCGCCGGCCGCGCCAACTTCGGCGGCAGCGCCGGTCGCGACGGCCGCACCGGCCGCCGCCGAGGCGCTCGCGGCATTTTTCCGGAGCAAATCCTGCTCGCGGCGTTTGGACGCTTCCAATTCCGCAGTCAGTCTGGCTACTTTCTCTTCCAAATCGGACACCGATTTGTCGGGCGCGGCGACTTTTTTGACCGACTTTTTCGGCGGCGCGGCGTCGGCGTCCGAGACGACCATCAGTGGCGCCCCCGCTAATGCCAAGCTCACGCAAGCCGACAAGGTGTTGCGACCTAAAGTTTTGGGAACGCCGGCCCGAAGGCCGACACCTGGCGCATCGGCGCTATCTAAGTACTGTTTCACTGTCTCACCCAGTCGAATGTCAATTTCGAAAATTCGAACCGGTTTGCCCGGCCGACAGCGTCGGCGCGCAAACCGGCCTAAGCCCTGTAGTGCAACCGATATGCCATGAATGCGGTTAGCGACCGACGCCAACCGCACCATCCTCGATAAACAATTGATTTCTATTGGTTAAAGACAGAAAATCCCGTCAAACTCCGCGAGTAAAGACACTGCCGGAAAGCGGGGCACGGCGATCGCCTGCTGACTGCGAGCCAGGAACTGCTGACTCGCTGCCTAATCAGCAACAGCCGGTCGTCACGGTGTTGCCGTATCCGCAAAGCGGACTGGGATCGGCTTGTCGAACGGGCGCCGATTCGAGGTAGGATGGCGGACGCGCGTAGCGAGAGAGTGGCTGGAGTGCGGTTTACCGATCGACGAATCCGTGACCGTCGTCCATCGCTGCTGAAGCCGCTCCAGTGTCTCGTCGGCGCGCCGGGGGGAATTATTGGACAGGCGGCTATTCTTTCATGGTTTTAGCGAGTACCCCGCTTGGCCTCGTTCGCTTCCGCTCCGCACCGAACCGGATGCCACGAACTCGCCCCAGCCGCGATCTTTAGTGCTGATAGCGCGTCAACGATGTTCGGCCAACAACTATTTCGGGAAATTGAATATGCCACCAACCCTGCCCCCGCCGCACCCCAGTTTTAGCGAAGCCTGCCGATTCTGGCTAAAGCTGGGCTTGATCAGCTTCGGCGGCCCGGCCGGACAGATCGCGATCATGCACCGGGAACTGGTCGAGCGGCGCCGCTGGATCAGCGAGCGTCGCTTTCTGCACGCGCTGAACTTTTGCATGGTATTGCCGGGGCCGGAGGCCCAGCAACTGGCAACCTATCTGGGTTGGCTGCTGCATAAAACGCCTGGGGCCTTGGTCGCCGGTAGCTTGTTCTTTCTGCCGGCCATGCTGATGCTGATCGTTCTGGGCTGGTTGTATTTGAGTTTCGGCGATCTGTCGGCGGTGACTGCTTTGCTTTACGGCGTCAAGCCTGCGGTCACCGCGATCGTCTGGTTTGCTGCTTACCGGATCGGTTCGCGGATTTTGCAAAACCGCTGGCTAGCGGCACTGGCCGCCGCCGCCTTCGGCGCGATCTTTTTGCTGCGGGCACCGTTTCCATTGATCCTAATCGGCGCCGCGCTGATTGGCGCGGTAGGCAGCAAACTCGCTCCGCAGGTTTTCGCGGTCGGCGGCGGTCGCGGCAAACCCCGCGCCGATTTCGGTCCGGCGCTGATCGACGACGCGACACCGATACCGACGCACGCGCTTTTCAGTTGGCCGCGCCTGGTTAAACTGTCGGCGGTCGGCGGTTTACTGTGGGCCGGCGCGTTGGGGCTGCTGTGGTTGCTATTCGGCTGGAACGGCGCGCTGACGCAAATGGGCTGGTTCTTTACCAAAGCCGCGTTGCTGACGTTCGGGGGCGCCTATGCGGTTCTACCCTATGTGTATCAGGGCGCGGTCGAGGAATTTCGCTGGCTGAGCGCTCAACAAATGATGGACGCGCTGGCACTCGGCGAAACCACGCCGGGACCGCTGATCATGGTCAATACCTTTGTCGGCTTCGTGGCTGGTTGGGGCCAGGCGCTATTCGGACCGGAACGCTTGTTCGCGGCTGGCGCGCTGGCGGCGACCGTCGTTACCTACTTTACCTTTCTACCCAGTTTTTTGTTCATCCTGGCCGGCGGGCCACTGATCGAAACCAGCCACGGCAATGTCGGATTCACGGCGCCGCTAACGGCGGTCACTGCCGCCGTGGTCGGCGTCATCGTAGACTTGGCGGTATTTTTCGCCTACCACGTCGGCTGGCCGAACGGCTGGGACGGCCCTATCGACGGCTTTGCGGTATCACTGAGTGCGGCTTCACTACTGGCGCTCGGTCGATACCGCCTGGGCGTCATCCCGGTTATTGTCGCGGCGGCGCTGCTGGGTGCCGGATGGCGATGCCTGGGGGCTGAATCCGGCCTGTCCTCTTCGCTTTCAGCTAAACGCTTAGCGGCTTCAAACAAACCCGGCCCGCACGGCCCAATCTCCAAGCCAGCATCACGCCAGCGCATTACAGCCAGAAAGGTGGCGCCGATTGGCCGGCGAGCCTCGTCGACACTAGTGTTCCCAATCGCCGGATATGCGCGAGTGTCTTGCCAACGCGCTTGGCTTGTCAAAACCGGCGGAAAACGACTAACACCTAAAAATATCCGCAACTAGGAGGATTTCCTAAATTCACCGAGACTAAGCATGCGTGCGGCTCAAGTCACGCGAATTTTTGCGCACATTTTCCCTGCAAATCACTTGGTTGTATTCACAAAAAAACCGACTAGGCTGATTTTCGACATGACAGTCCGGTTAATTTCCAAACTCAGATATTCAAACCTGTATATGCGTCGAAGTTTATCGTTATTATCGGTGGTAGTACTCAGCGCCGCGCCCACATCGGCCATCGCGGCTCCAGCCGATGACGAGCACATCCGCCGAATTGTGCAGACCATGCTCAAGGAAAAAGATCAAAAGATCGAACAACTCGAGGCTCGCATTAAGCAACTCGAGCAAGAACGCGCGCCGCCGGTCGCCACCGCACCAGGGCAACCAGTGCCGCCCCCCCGGTTGCGGCCGCTAAGCCGGCGCCCGCCGGCGACGATGGCTCGGTTGCCCGCAAGTTGCAGGCTCTGGATAAAAAAGTCAGCGAACTCCGCCAAGCCGCATCGGCCAGCGGCCTGGAAATCAGCGGATTTTTCGACATCAACGCCAAGACCGGCAATTCCACCGACCAGACCTTTAGCGTCGGCTCGGTGGAACTGGATTTGGATTATGTGCACGACGACCATTTCGGTGCCAGCTCGGCCTTGGTGCTGTGCGGCAATTCGTCGAATGCCGATTACGGCGCGCCGGGCGCGATTTTTTGCGGTAACAGCGGCCCAGGTGCATTGAGCGGCGGCAGTACGATGGCCGGCATCGCCGTCGCATTGGTCGACTACCATTTATTTAACGACCGCATCCCTCCGCGCGGCCGTATCTTCAACAACAAGGGTCTGCATATTCAAGCCGGCCGTTTCGACTTGCCCTTCGGTAACGATTACCAAAACTTCGCCAACAAGGACCGGATCACCGTGACCGCGCCGCTGACTACCTCGCGCATGCAGTTGGGCGGTTACAACTCAGACGGCGTTCGGTCCTACGGCGCCTGGGACGGGTTCAATTATTCGGTGTTCTGGACCGATGCGCTGTACGCCAACGACGGTCACGCGATCGGTGGGCGCTTGGGTCTGGCCTTGGGGCAAAATACCTACAAAATCCACAGCGCCAACCCGGAAGGCATCGAACTCGGCGTATCCCACCTTAGCGAACTCGACGGCGAAAATCGCATCCGCAACACCGTTTACGGTGCGGATTTGAGCGTAGGCTACGGTCCGTGGCGCTTGCAAAACGAATTCATGCTGCTGAATGCTCATCAACAGGTATTTTTGGATAGCGGCGGCAACATCGTGCCCAATCCGGATCGAAACCCTTTCGGCAAGGGCCACCAACTGGGTTACCACTCCACATTAACCGCCGACCTGGAAAGCCTAGTCAAGCAGCCGGTCACGCTGTTTGCCCGCTATAGCCGCTGGCAGCCGTCGCAAGACCTGGCTTTGGATTTCGACGGCAGTACCGTCGCCGTCAACGATTTGTCGATGCTGACGCTGGGCTTCAATTACAAATTCAGCGATCACTTGCGGATCAAGTTCGAGTACGACGATTCGTTGGGCACTCGCACCTACGAGCGTTACTTCGACCGCCGCCTGGGTATCGCCCAAATCGTGATGTCTTTCTAGCCATGAAAAAGCGTCTTATACAAAGTTTGGTAGTTGGCGGCAGCCTAGCGATGCTGCTGTTCGTCGGCGGCGCCCGTACCGCCGCCGAAAATCCGCACGAAATCTCCCGGCAAACGCCGCAATCCGGTTGCGGCGAATGTCATAACACCGCCGCCGACGTCAAGGATGACGGGATACTCACCACCAAGAATCACACGGTGGATCTGGCGGCTTTCGCCAAGGACGGGGTGGCGATGTGTTCCTCATGCCACAACCCTAATCAAGGCCATAAAGTCGGTTTGAATATCGATTTCCCGGTACCGGCCGACCTGCCTCTGAACGAAGAACACGATATGACTTGCCTGACCTGCCATTACACCCACGGCAGGTTGGACAGCGATCGGCCGCAAGCCAGCCACAGTTTCATGGACAAGCTGATGAACGCCGAACGCTTGAAAAAAAGCTTTTTATTACGCCGCAACAATAGCGACGGCGAGCTTTGCCTAACCTGTCACAACGTCAACTAAGGTTTCCGAAAATGAACAACACCGAATCCAAACGCAGCCGCGTTTTCATTAAAAAAGCGTTCCAGGGTCGATTCATCCTCGGCGTGTTCGCGCTGATATTGTTGGCCGGCCTATGCTCGGCGCTGCTGATTTACTGGATGACCGGCGGCGATTTGCAGGCACAAGCGCAATCGGCGCACGTCAGTATCGTCAACGCTGCCGAGCGCCTGGGCGTATCGATTTTGATCGGCAACGTGGTGGCTATTTTGCTGGCCGGCGGGATTGCGGTCGGTGGCGTGCTGTACGCGTCGCACAAGATCGCGGGGCCGTTGTACCGGTTCGAGACCTTGTGCCGGGAAGTCGGCGACGGCAATCTGGACACCGTCACTCAGCTGAGGGAAAACGATCAATTGCAGGAACTGGCCGGCGCGTTCAGCGACATGGTCGGTAAACTGCGCGGCAGCCGTGAACGGCGCCTGCATCTGATTGCCGAGCAACGCCGGCAAATCGAGCGCTGCGTCGCGGAAAACCCCGAAACGTTGTCGAAAAGCCAGCAAGACGCCCTCGCCTCGCTGGCAAAGTTGGCCGACGAACTGGAAAAATTATAAGTCGTATGCGGCCGGCCTTCAGCAATCGGCTACCTTAGAACTCGCCGTGCGCCGAAACAACCCGTTTAACCCACTCAAAATCACTTACCCACTTAATGTTTAAATCGACATCCATTAAAACCTATCTGATCGCCATCGCCTCGATACTGGCTTTAGCCAATCTACTCTTCGTGATTTCGCTGTGGCAGGCATTTCAGTCGATCGATCGCACGCTGGCGGAAGCCACCCGCAAGCAAGACGTGTCCGACGCGTTGTCGCACGTTCGCTTTCATGTCGTGCAAATCCAGCAATTTCTGACGGACGTCGGCGCGACCCATTCCGACGACGGCTTCGCCGAGGCCAAGCAAAACCTGGCTTCGGCCCTGGAGAATCTGGAAAAAGCCCGTCAAATCGAACCCAATCTATCGCCGCAAATCGACGTATTGAAAACCCATGTCCAGGCCATGCACGATACCGGCGTCAAAATGGGTTGGGACTACATCAAGTTCGGCAACGAAGCCGGCACCGCCACGATGAAGGCCGCAGGCACGGGGCTGGACGACTCGGCCGCCCGCCTGACCGAAAAACTGCAAACCCTGAGCACCCAGATAGACGACGAAGTGGCCCGCTCCAAACAGTTGCTCGGCCAAACGCTGACCGACTACGGAACTACCCGCATCGCGTTTTCGATCGCCTTGCTGATGTTCGTCGTGATCTGCTTGTTGATGCTCTATTTTAAAATCGAGCCGCCGCTGACCGCATTGCGGCAGTCGTTGCAAGCGCTGAAACAAGGCGGCGGCGACCTGACCCGGCGGATTCCCTACGACGGAGAGGACGAGATCGGGACCATCGTCAAATTATTCAACGAATTTTTAACGACGCTGCACGCGCTGATGCGGCAGGTCGCGATGGAATCCGAACAACTCACCGGCTCGTCGAGCCGACTGAGCCAATTGGCCGAACGGGTACAACTCGACATGGTCAAACAGCAACAGGGTACCGATCAGGTGGCTACCACGGTGATCGAACTGTCATCGACCGCCGCCGAAGTGTCCCGCAACACCGGCAGCGCCGCCCAAGCCGCGCAAAGAAGCAGCGCCGACGCCAACAACGGCAAGCGCGTGGTTACCGAGACCGTGCAAGCCATCCATGCACTGTCGGCCTACATCGATAGTGCCAGCCATGTGATCGGCAACGTCGAGCAAGACTGCGTCAACGTCAGTTCGGTGTTGGATGTGATTCAGGGCATCGCCGACCAGACCAATCTACTGGCGCTGAACGCGGCGATCGAAGCCGCCAGGGCCGGCGAGCAAGGACGCGGCTTCGCGGTGGTCGCCGATGAAGTCCGCACCCTGGCCAGCCGCACTCAGGCTTCGACCCACGAAATTCAGGCGATGATAGAACGCTTGCAAGGCGGCTCCAGGGAAGCGGTCAAAGCCATGTTCGACAGTCAAAACCAAGCCAAGCAAACCGTCACCGTCATCGAAAACACCGGCGTATTGCTGGACAATATT
Organism: Methylomonas stagni; assembly: GCF_050154735.1. NCBI lineage: Bacteria > Pseudomonadati > Pseudomonadota > Gammaproteobacteria > Methylococcales > Methylococcaceae > Methylomonas > Methylomonas stagni. The sequence continues at coordinate 1,971,024 of NZ_CP189557.1, forward strand.
TCCGGGATGGCTGAACAAATCTCGGAAATGAACGCCCACATCTCCAACGCGGTCCGCGAACAAACCCTGGTCGTCGACCACATTAATCAAAACGTCATCGCGATCAACGAAGTCACCGCCAATACCGCCGACGACGCCAAGCAAACCGCCGGCGAGGCCAGTACCCTGCAGCGGATTTCCGGCAACCTGCGCACCACGATTTCGCAGTTCAAGCTGTAACGGCTTGCCGGCCGGCGGCCTGGTTTACTCCAACTTCATCCAGCGCAGCCGGTTGGCGTTGCTGACCACGGTGACCGACGACATTGCCATCGCCGCGCCGGCGATCATCGGGTTCAGCAACACGCCGAACAGCGGGTACAACAACCCGGCCGCGACCGGAATGCCTATCGTGTTGTAGATAAAGGCGCCGAACAGATTTTGCTGGATATTGGTGACGGTCAGCCGCGACAGCGCCATCGCTTCCGGCACTTTCAGCAGCGAGCCTTGCAACAACACGATGTCGGCACTTTCGATCGCGACATCGGTGCCGGTGCCTATCGCCAGACCGACATCCGCCTGAGCCAGCGCCGGCGCATCGTTGATACCGTCGCCGACCATGCCGACCACTTCCCCTTGCTGTTGCAGGGCTTGCACCACGGCCGCCTTGTCTTGCGGCAAAACCTGAGCGCGAACTTCGCCGATACCGGCTTGCGCGGCGATGGCCTTGGCGGTGATTTCGTTGTCGCCGGTCACCATCAGCACCCTAACGCCGGCGGCTTGCAGCCGACGCACCGCCTCGGCCGAATCGGCCTTGATCGGGTCGGCGACGGCAACGATGCCGGCGACGGTCCGCTCTTCGGCCAACAGCATCGCCGTCTGTCCCTTGGCCGACAGTTCGGCCATTTTTTCCCGATAGGGCGTGTCGTCAATGCCGTTTTCCGCCATCAACGCGGCGTTGCCGAACAGCCAGAGGCGATCCGCGATCCGGCCGCTGATGCCGTGGCCGGCCACCGCCTGAAAGCGTCTGACTTTATCCAGCGTCAAGCCGCGATCGGCCGCGCCGGCCAAAATGGCCGCCGCCAACGGATGCTCGGAGCCGGATTCCAGGCTGGCCGCACGCTGCAACACTTGCTCGACCGAGTATTCGCCGAACGCCACCACGTCGGCCAGACTCGGCTTGCCGGTGGTCACGGTACCGGTCTTATCCAGCACCAAACAACTGATGTTGCCGGCGCTCTGTAAGGCTTCGCCGCGCCGGATCAATATGCCGGTTTGCGCGGCGCGGCCGACCGCGACCATCACCGAAATCGGGGTGGCCAAACCCAGCGCGCACGGGCAGGCGATGACCAGCACCGTCATCGCCGTGACGAAGGCGTAACCCAGCGACGGCGCCGGTCCGAATATCAGCCAAACCAAAAAGGTGAACGCGGAAATGCCGACCACGGTCGGCACGAATACCGCCGAAATACGGTCGGCCAGCTTGGCGATGGCCGGCTTGCTGTTCTGCGCCTGACGCACGCTTTGGATGATCTGTGCCAGTGCGGTATCGCGGCCGATTCGGGTGGCGCTGAACAAAAAGCTGCCGTGCAAGTTCATCGTGCCGGAAGCCACATTGGAACCGACCTGCTTTTCGACCGGAATCGACTCGCCGGTCAACATCGCTTCGTCGACGCTGGAATGGCCTTCCAGCACCACGCCGTCCACCGGAATTTTTTCGCCGGGCCTGACCCGCAAGGTTTCGCCCAAACCGACCTGCTCGATCGGCACGTCGATTTCGGCGCCGTCGCGAACCACGCGGGCGGTTCGCGGTTGCAGACCGATCAGGGCACGTATCGCCGCGGAGGTTTTACCGCGCGCGCGGGTTTCCAAGGCACTGCCCAAATTGATGAAGGCCAAAATCACCGCCGAGGCTTCGAAGTAGGCGTGCGCCGACAACGACGGCAATTGCCCGGAAAAATCGATGACGACGCAAGAATACAACCAGGCCGAGCCGGTGCCCAGCGCGATCAGCGTGTCCATATTGCTTTGCCGAACTTGCAGCAGCTTCACCGCGCTGACGAAAAAATGTCCGCCGGAATAAAACATCACCGCCAGCGTCAGCAAGGCGACGATGGACCAAAAGTCGGCGCCGGCGGCGGTACCCATCGCCGGAAACCAGTCCATATGGGCACCCAACATCAGCGGCACGCCCAGCGCGCCGGCGACCTTGGCCTTGTTCATCAAATCGCGATAGCGCCGTTCTTCCTGCTCTTCCTCCTCGCGCGGGTCTTCCAGACCTTCCATCACCGCCGCGTCGTAGCCGGCTTCCCGTAGCGAACGCTTCATCGCTTCATGGTCGGCGGCACCGGTGACGGTCGCGGAATGGTCGGCGAAATTAACGGCGACCGATTCGACGCCCTGCACTTGTTGCAACGCGGTTTCGACGGCGGCAATACAGCCCGCGCAACGCATGCCCAGAATCGACAGGCGGGTTTCGGCGGTTTGAACTTGGTCAGTGGTCATTGAATATCCCCGGCATTTGCCGTTGTTGCGACTTGATCGTTGGCACCGGCGGTCGGCACCTTGGCCAGGTACGCGCGCATCGCGATTTATTCGACTTTGAAACCGGCTTCGACGATGGTGTCCTCGATTTCATCGAGGTCGGTCTGGGTCGGATCGTACTCGACGTCCACCCGTTTTTCAGTATGCGAGGCTTTTACGGCTATCACGCCCGGCACCGCCGACAGTTTTCCGACGATGTTATTCTCGCAACCGCCGCATTTCATACCCGTTACCGCTAAAGACGCTGTTTCCGACATAGAGTTCTCCCAAAGTTGTTGAAATCCGAATCGGCGGGTCACTCGACGAGCGCGGCACGCTCGTGTATAAAACCCCACCAAGCTTCATGATAGAGGATGCACGGGGGGAGCCGCAACGCATGACAGATTTTCTAATCGGCCGACAGCCGATATTGGACCGGGATTTAAGCACCTTCGCTTACGAAATTCTGTTTCGGGGCAAGGACTTCGATTTGAGTCAACAGGATGGGGCAGCCAACGCGACCCGCCAAGTCATTACCGACACCATCCTGGAAATCGGCCTGAACGAATTGGTCGGTCCGCATAAGGCCTTCATCAACTTTACCGGCCGGAACTTGCTGGACAACATACCGCTACACTTGCCCAAGGACCGCATCGTCATCGAAGTCCTGGAATCGGTCGCGGTCGACGACGCCATCGTCGCCAATTTGAAGGCCCTGTCCGAATTAGGCTACACCATCGCGCTGGACGACTTCGTGTTGACGCCGGAATGGCGGCCGTTGCTGGAAATCGCGGACATCGTCAAACTGGACGTCATGGCCGACGGCCTCGAGAAATCCCACGCCTTGATCACCGAGCTCAAAGGTTACGGGCTGAGCCTACTGGCCGAGAAAGTCGAAACCCACGAGGAATTTCAAGCCTTGAAGGAATGGGGCTGCGAACTGTTCCAGGGGTTTTTCTTCAGCAAACCCAATTTGGTCGAAGGCAAGCGCCTCGGCGTCAGCCAGGCCTCCGCTATCCGGCTAATGTCGGCCATCAACCAGCCCGATGTCGAGTTTTCGGAGATCGGCCGCATCGTCTCTCAAGATGTCGGTCTGAGTTTTAAGCTGCTGCATTACATCAATTCGGCGTTTTTCGCGTTGCCGCGCAAGATCGAATCGATTCAGCACGCCATCGTCTGCCTGGGGCTGATCGAGGTCAAACGCTGGGTCAACATCCTGACGCTGTCGTCGCTCAGCGACAAGCCCTCGTCGGTTCTACAAAACGTATTAGTCCGCGCCAAGCTCTGCGAACTGCTGGCGCAGGAAACCGGCCAGGACAGGGAGCTGTTTTTCTTCGTCGGCATGCTGTCCGGCCTGGATGCCTTGCTGGACATGCCGTTACCGAAAGTTATCGAACAGCTGCCGCTGTCCGACGATATAATGCAAGCCGTGCTGGAATACGCGGGCGGCCCCGGCGAAGCGCTCAAGTTTTGCGTCGCTCACGAGCGTTGGGAACCGTCCTTGGGGTCGTATCGGGGCGTTTCGCATACTCGAATCGGCCAACTGTATTTGGAAAGCATCGATTGGTGGGCCAAATGCGTGTTTCCGCTGTTAAGTACTTAAATGTCCCGTTACCGGTGGTTTATGAAAAAATCGATATTCTTGGCTCTGTCGACCCTGGTGGTCAGCTTTCGGTTAACGGCCGGAGAATTGGCGGAAGTCGGCGCCGAGCAATTGCTGGACATGCAAAAAAACCAAAACGCACTGGTGATTGATGTGCGTACCGAACAGGAATGGCAGGCGTCCGGCGTGATCCCGCAAAGCCGCTTGTTGCAATCGTTCGACGCAAACGGCCAAATCGACCAGGAGGCCTGGAGCAGCCAAGTCGAGAAATTGAAAACGTCACCGGATCAGCCGGTGATTCTGGTATGCCGGTCCGGCAACCGCAGCGCCAAACTCGGCAAATGGTTGGCTGAGCAAAAAGGCATGAACCACATCTACCACCTGTCCAGCGGCATTCAAGGCTGGATCAAATCCGGCAAACCGGTCAAACCCAGTTGCGCGACGGTCGCTTGCAACTGAAATGACGATACAGACGCTGAGCAACCAGACGATCGCGCTGGCCGGTATCGCCCAGGCCTGCTCGCTCGTACACCAATTGGCCACCGCCGGCGCTTGCCCGTCCCCGGCGATGCAGAGCAGCATCGGCAGCCTTCTGAAAATCGACTCGGACAGCGTTGCCGAGGTTTACGGCGGCATTGCTGGCGTCACTCACGGACTCGAGCAGTTGCAGCGACAATTGGCAAATCGAGAACAGGCCAGCGCGGAACAGACCCGCTACGCCGCCCAACTGGTCTATCTTCAAAAAAACTGTCCGGCAAAACCGAGATGCAGGATAACATCCGGGCAGGCATCGCCAGAGCGCAAGCCCAGTCCGAGCATTTCGGCATCCTGCACGAAAACGTCCTGGCCAATTTAGCCGACATCTATCACAGCTCCATCAGTACCCTGCAACCGCGCATCATGGTGGCGGGCGACCCCCAATATCTGGGCAACCAAGCCATCGTCAATAAAATACGGGCCTTGTTGCTGGCAGGCATCCGCTCGACCTTGTTGTGGCGGCAGTGCGGAGGCACGCGCTGGACCTTGTTATGGTCGCGCCGAAAAATTCAGGACGAAGCCCGATTTCTGCTGACGCAAATTTAAGGTCCGCGATGCCAGAGCTTCCCGAAGTCGAAACCAGCCGACGCGGTATTTCGCCGCACATCGAAGGCAAAACCTTTGCCTCGGTGGTTGTTCGCGAATCCCGCTTGCGCTGGCCGGTTCCCGCCGATCTGGCCGCTCTGCTGACCGGCCGCCGGCTGCGCCGCATCGACCGGCGAGGCAAGTATCTTCTGTTCGACCTCGAAAACGGTACGCTGCTAATTCATCTCGGCATGTCCGGCAATTTGCGCATCGGTCAGGCCGGGCTGGCCCACGGCAAGCACGACCATCTCGATTTCGTGTTCGACGACAACACTTTGCTGCGCTATAACGATCAACGCAAGTTCGGCGCGGTGTTGTGGACGGCGGAAGTCCCCCATGCGCATCCGCTGTTGGCCAAACTCGGTCCGGAACCATTATCCGCCGACTTCGATCCCGCCTATCTTGCCGGACGTCTCGCCGGCCGGCAAGTGCCGATCAAACAGCTGATCATGGACAGCCACATCGTCGTCGGGGTCGGCAATATCTACGCCAACGAATCCTTGTTTCTGGCCAGCATACTACCAACCCGGCCGGCCGGAGGCCTCGACGCCGACGATTGCGCCCGGCTGAGCGCCTCGATCAAAACCGTGCTGGAGCAAGCCATCGCCCAAGGCGGCACCACGTTGCGCGACTTTACCGACGCGCAAGGCAAACCCGGCTACTTCAAACAATCGTTGCGGGTTTACGGCCGGGGCGGCGAACCCTGTTTAAGCTGCCGGGAACCGGTCCAACACCTGAAAATCGGCCAGCGCGCCAGCTATTTCTGTCCCACTTGCCAGCAATAGATCTTCCATGGCCGTGTTATTTTTCAATTTAAGAGACGTTCCGTTCGACGAAGCCGACGACATCCGCCAACTGCTGACCGAACACGAGATCGGCTTTTACGAAACCTCGGCCGGCAATTGGGGCATTTCAACCGCAGCCATCTGGCTTTACGATGCCGACGACCTGGAGCAGGCCCGCGCGCTGTGCGACGCCTACCAAGCCGAACGCGCCGAAACCCAGCGCGAGCTGTATCGGCTACGCAAACTGCAAGGCCAACACACCGGTTTTTGGCGGCATAACCTCGGCCAACCCTTACATTTTCTCAGTTACAGCGCATTGATCGCCGCGGTCGGCTACGCCTCGGTGAAATGGTTGTTCGATTTGGGACTGTGAAGCGCCGCCGGACCGGCGCTTTCCGCGTCGGACCGGCGACACTGAAAACGGCTTAACGCGTTTTCAGGATGGTTAGCAGTTTTTGGGCGTGCTCGGCGGCTTCGACGCCCAAGTCGGTCAAGTAACCGCCGTCGGCCTGGCTGACCAAGCCTTTGTCGTGCAAACGTCGCGCGGCCGCGATCAAGGCCGGCTCGGCGTTACCGTGCACCTTGACCCCCTCCTGAATCGACTCCAGGTTGTACAGCGCCAGCAGCCGAATCTCGGCATATAAGTCTTCGTTCAATGGCATAAAGTCTCCCCTCTGTTATTGTTGATTTTCCATGATGGTCGTTGCCAGCCAACTATAGACGCGTTTGACCAGCAACGGGTAATTTTGCCGATAAGCGTGATCGTCGCCGTCGATGCGGATCTGCCGGTAAACCGGATTCTCCTTACCGGCGACGCGGCGCTTGGCGGCGGTTTCCGTCACGTCCGGCCAGTCGGCTTCGGCGTAAACGTCGAGCAACGGCAGATTGATATTCTTCACGAAGCTTAGGGTTTGCACGCCGGCCTGACTGCTATCCGGCACCGGCAAACTGATCGCGGCAAACGCGACGACATTGACCGGGTTCCGGCTGAGGCGGGCGGCCGCCATCGCCGCGCCGATGCCGTAACCGACCATCGCAATTTGCTTGGCGCCGATTTTGATCGCATGATCGATGGCCGCTTGAATCCGGGCGTCGGCCTCGCCAACCAACGGGTAATAATCTTCCAGCGCCGCGCCGGCTTCGCGCAACGGCAACTGTATCGCCAAGCTCGCCCAGCGGTGCCGCGGCAACACCGTGCGTAGTTCGCGGATCAGCGGTTGCTGATCGGGATGACTATCCGCGTCGTGCAGAACGATGACCACCTGCTCGTTAGCGGATTTTTCGGCATCGACGAACAGCGCCAGGAAACGCCCCCCTCTCCGGTTTGCAGCCAAATCGCTTCGCCGATGGCCGGTTGCTGCTGAATCGCATCGGCATAGGCCTGCTCGCGGGCCGGATCGCCCGCCAATGCCGAAAACGCCAAGCAAACACCGCAAAACGCGATCGCCAGACGCATCGCTCAACCCTTGCTGTAAAAACCGCTGAAGGTGTAACGCTCGTGCAAATGCCGCAGCAAGACCATAATCACAGAAGCCACCGGCAAGGCCAGCAACACGCCCAGAAAGCCAAACAAACGGCCACCGGCCATCACCGCGAACATCACCGCGACCGGGTGCAAGCCGATCTTGTTGCCGACCAGCCAGGGCGTCAACACCATGCCCTCCAAGCTCTGCCCCACCGCGAATACCATCAGCACCGGTAATAAATGTACCGCGTCTTGAAATTGCAGCAGCGCGGCAATGCAGGAAAACACAATGCCGACCAAAGCCCCCATGTAAGGAATGAAACTGATCAAACCGGCCGTCATACCGATCACCAGCGCCAATTCCAAATCGACCAGCCATAAACCGATGCTGTAAATGCCGCCCAGGGCCAACATCACGTAAAACTGGCCGCGCAAGAAGGCGCCGAGGACATCGTCGGCCTCGGCGGCCAGCGCGCCGACCGTAGCGGCGTAACGTCGCGGAAACAGATCGTGAACGCGCTCGACCAACACATCCCAGTCGCGCAACAAATAAAAGGTGATGACCGGTATCAGCACCAGATTCATCAACCAGCCGATGATCACCGCACCGGAGTGCGATACCGACTGCATGAAGTTTTCGAATACCCCGCCGCCGTCCTGCCACTGGTTTTTGATCAAGGTGCTCAGCTGCTCGATGTGCAAGGGCCGGACGCCGCGGCCCAAATATTTTTGCAGCACCGGAATCACGGTACGATTCAGCCAATTCAAATAGGCCGGCAGTTTGTCGATGAACTCGCCGATTTGGTATTCCAAGGCCGGGATAACCACGATCAGCAGTGCGGCGATCGCCAGCGAAATGCCGGAAAACACCAGAACCACCGCGACCGTGCGACTCAAGCTTCGTCCTTTAAAGTCCAGCGCTTCCAATCTGTCAACCAGCGGGTCGCCAAGATAAGCCAGCACTGCCGCCACCGCGAACGGCATCAGCACCGGCGACAGCAAGTAAATCAATGCGGAAGCACCAATCAGAAAAGCCAGCACTAACCATTTTTGCGAATCGCTGAGATCTCCCATCGTCCTCTCCTATTCGGCGGGTTGCCGCCGGGCTTTCCAGACTTCGATGACGATAGGTAGAATTGAAATCACGATGATGGCCAGGATCGCCAGTTCGAAGTTTTTCTTGACGACCGGAATATTGCCGAAAAAATAGCCGGCGAAGACGCAAATCAGTACCCACGCCAAGCCGCCGATCAGATTAAACAGCAAGAAGTCCCGATAGCGCATTCGACCGATACCGGCCACAAACGGCGCGAAGGTGCGAACGATGGGTACAAAGCGCGCCAACACAATCGTTTTACCGCCGTAGGTATCGTAAAAAGCTTGGGCCTTCAACAAATGCTGGTGGTTGACCCAACTCAGCGTAAAGGCTTTGTGACCGATGCTCCGTCCTATCCAATAATTAACGGTATCGCCCAGCACCGCCGCCAGCGCCAACAGGCTCAATAAAGTCGGCATCTCGAAAGACTCCAGCGCCGCGAACGCGCCGGCCGCGAACAACAAGGAATCGCCGGGCAGGAACGGCATCACGACAAAACCGGTTTCGATAAAGATCACCGCAAACAAAATCGCGTAAGTCAAAGTGCCGTACTCGCCGATCAAATCGGCCAAGTGTTTATCGATATGCAGCAATACGTCGAGCAAGAAATGCAGCCAATCCATGTTCAATCCGTTAAGTTGATGAAGTCGGCTCATTATAGCCCGGAGCGACCGGCCGCCGCCGAATTCGCGCCGAAGCGCCCGGCGTGCCAAGCAAGACCGCCTAACGGCTCAATACCTAACCAACACGTTCTCGTTGGACAACAAACGGCGCAAGCGAATCAACAGCTCATCGGTCGGCCGGACCCGCCACTCTTCGCCAAGTTGCAACGCTGCCTTGTCACGGGCGGTGCGATAGTCGATCTGGACCGGGCAATTGCCGCCGCGAAACGGCGCCAGTATCTCTTGCAGACGCGCCAGCCAGTCGCCGTTCGCTTCGAGATTGGCGGTGTCTATCGTCAGCTGAATACCGCGCGCGAATAGCTCGCGGGCTTCCTCGATGCCGTACAACTTTTCGGCGGTCATTCGTAGGCCGTTGGTAAAGTCGTCCATCGCCAACGAGCCTTCGGCGACCAGGATCGTGTCCTTGCTCAGCAGGTTGCGGTATTTGTCGAAGATGCCGCTGAACGCGGCGACTTCCAAACGGCCGGTGCGGTCGTCCAGCGTCGCGAAGCCCATCATCTTGCCCTGCTTGGTCTGACGGGTACGCATTTCCACAATCAGCCCGGCGACCCGCGCCTCCATCTTGCCGCGCGCCCGGCCGGCATCGACTTCCAAGCTGCCCAGCGTACCGTGGGTGATGTGTTTGAGCTCCGGCAGATATTCGGCGATCGGATGGCCGGACAGGAACAAACCCAGGGTTTGCTTCTCGGCTTCCAGTTTTTCTTTTTCGGTCCACGGTTCGACGGCGGTGGAGTAGGCGTCGGCCTCGTTATCGCTTTCCTCGACTTCGACGCCCAAGCCGAACAAGTCGTTTTGGCCGGCCAGCGCCATTTTGCCATGTTGCTCGGCCACTCTGAGCGCGGTGGTCAGTTCGGCCATGTGAGCGGCACGGTTCGGGTCGATGGTATCCAAGGCGCCGGCCTTGATCAGCGCTTCCAGCACTCGTCGGTTGACCTTGCGCAGATCGACGCGCTTGCATAAATCGTACAAACCCGAATACGGCCCGTTGGCGTTGCGCTCCTTCAGTAAATCCTCGATCGCGTTTTCACCGACACCCTTGATCGCGCCGATGCCGTAGACGATCTGGCCCTGGTCGTTGACCGTGAAGCGAAAATCGGACAGATTGACGTCGGGTGGCCGGATTTGCAATTTCATCTCCCGGCATTCCTCGATCAACACCACCACCTTGTCGGTGTTGTCCATATCGGAGGACATCACCGCCGCCATGAAGGCCGCCGGATAATGCGCCTTCAGCCAAGCTGTCTGGTAAGCAACCAATGCATAAGCCGCCGAGTGCGACTTGTTGAAACCGTAGCCGGCGAATTTCTCCATCAAGTCGAACACGTAGGTGGCGATGCCCGCGTCGATCTGGTTGGCGACCGCACCAGACATGAACTTCTCCCGTTCCTTGGCCATTTCCTCGGGCTTCTTCTTACCCATCGCCCGCCGCAGCATGTCGGCGCCGCCCAGCGTGTAGCTTGCCAGTTCGCGGGCGATCTGCATCACCTGTTCCTGATAGAGAATGACGCCGTTGGTCGGCTTCAGGATAGGTTCCAGCAGCGGATGGGCGTATTCGGCCTTGGCGCCGTGCTTGACGTTGATGTAGTCGTCGACCATGCCCGATTCCAACGGACCGGGCCGGAACAGCGCCACCAACGCAATGATGTCGTCGAAGCAGTCGGGTTTAAGCTTTTTGATCAGCGCCTTCATGCCGCTGGACTCCAGCTGGAACACCGCCGTGGTCTGGGCCTTCTTCAACAGCTCGTAACTGGGCAGGTCGTCGCGCGGGATTTGAGCAATGTCCACCGGCGGCTCGCCCTTCGCGGCGCGCTGGCGGTTAATCGTTTCCAGCGCCCAGGCTATGATGGTCAGGGTCCGCAGCCCCAAAAAGTCGAACTTGACCAGGCCGACCGCCTCGACGTCGTCCTTGTCGAACTGGGTCACCAAGTTGCCGCCGCCCTGCTCGCAATACAGTGGCGAAAAGTCGGTCAGTTTGGTCGGCGAGATCACCACGCCGCCCGCATGCTTGCCGGCGTTACGCGAGATGCCTTCCAGCGCGCGGGCCATGTCAATCAACTGCTTGACCTCTTCCTCGGCCTCGTACAAGTCCTTGAGTTCCGGGCTTTCCTTCAAGGCCTTGTCCAAGGTCATGCCGATTTCGAACGGAATCAGCTTGGCTAGCCTATCGACGAAACCGTAGGCATGGCCCATCACCCGGCCGACGTCGCGAATCACCGCCTTGGCCGCCATCGAACCGTAGGTGATGATCTGCGACACGTGATCGCGGCCGTAATGACGCGCCACGTAGTCGATCACTTCGTCGCGGCGTTCCATGCAAAAGTCGATATCGAAGTCGGGCATCGACACCCGCTCCGGATTCAGGAAGCGCTCGAACAGCAGGTCGAATTCGATAGGATCGAGGTCGGTAATTTTTAGCGCATAAGCCACCAGCGAGCCGGCGCCCGAACCCCGGCCCGGCCCGACCGGAATGTCGTTATTCTTGGCCCACTGGATGAAGTCGGCGACGATCATAAAGTAGCCGGGAAAACCCATCTGCACGATCACGCTCAATTCGGTTTCCAGCCGCTCGTCGTAGACCTTGCGATTGTCCTCGAACGAGCCATTGCCGACCGGCGCGTGCTGCTGCAAGCGTTCTTCCAATCCCTCGCGCGAGGCCTGCTTGAAATAGTCGGCCAGCGTCATCCCCTCGGGGACTTCGAAATCGGGCAGGAAATTTTCGCCCAAGCGCAACTCGACATTGCAACGCTTGGCGATTTCGACGCTGTTTTGCAAGGCTTCCGGCAAGTCGGCGAACAGCGCCAGCATTTCCTCGGCGCTGCGCAAATATTGCTGCTCGGTGTAATCCTTCGGCCGGCGGCTGTCGTCCAAAACCCGACCTTGATGGATGCAGACCCGCACTTCGTGAGCGTCGAAATCGCTCCGATTCAAAAAGCGCACATCGTTGGTCGCGACGACCGGCAAGTCCAATTCGGCGGCCAAATCCGCCGCCAGCTTGATGTAACGCTCCTCGTCCGGTTTGCCGACGCGCTGGACTTCTAGGTAAAAACTGTCCGGGAACAAACCGGCCCAGAATTCGGCGCAAGCCTTAGCCAGGGCAAAATTTTCCGACAACAGGGCCGCGCCAACATCGCCCTGCATTGCGCCGGACAAGGCGATCAGACCTTCGTGGTTTTCGGCTATCCAGGCTTTTTGCAGCATCGGAATGCCTTGATGCTGGCCTTCCTGGTAACCCCTCGACACCAGTTCGGTCAAGGTCACATAACCCCGTTGATTGCGAGCCAACAAAGTCAGGCGGTGCGGCGCGGCCGGTTCGTCGTCGTTGTAAATCAGCACATCGGCGCCGGCGATCGGCTTGATGCCGGCGCCTTGCGCGGCTTTGTAGAATTTGACCAACGAGAACAGATTGCTCTGCTCGGTAATCGCCGCCGCTGGCATATTGAATTCGCCGAGCTTTTTGACCAGCGGCTTGATGCGGACGATACCGTCAACCAGTGAGAATTCGGTGTGGATGCGGAGGTGGACGAAGCGGGGATTCATCGCGGTCAACCCAGGAATTTTTTGACCGGCGCGTAGGAGCGGCGATGTTGCGGCGATACGCCCAATTCCGCCAATGCGCTCAGATGGGTTTTGGTCGGATAACCTTTGTGAACGGCAAATTGGTAACCGGGATAGAGTCTATCCAGCACGTCCATTTCCGTGTCGCGCGCGACCTTAGCCAGGATGGACGCGGCGGAAATTTCGGCGACCAAGGCGTCGCCGCCGACCACCGCTTCGCCGGGGCAAGCTATGCCGGGCAACCGGTTGCCGTCGACCATGATGTAATCGGGTTTGATCGCCAATTGGCTGAAAGCTCTGCGCATCGCGACGAAGGTGGCTTGCAAGATGTTGATGCGGTCGATTTCGCTGGCTTCGGCGCGGCCGACCGCCCACGCCAGTGCCTTGACCTTGATTTCGTCGGCCAGCGCGGCGCGGCGTTTTTCGCTGAGTTTTTTGGAGTCGGTCAAACCGGCAATCGGCTTGGCCGGATCGAGGATCACCGCCGCCGCGACGACCGGACCGACGAGACAGCCTCGCCCCACTTCGTCGATGCCGGCGATCAGGCGTGAAGGATTAACGGAGGATGCCGCGGGTGACATTGCGCAAGAAACTGACCATATTGGAAAGTTCGTTGCTTTCGCCGGCCATGCCTTCCATCTCTTCGATGGCGTCTTCCAGGCGCAAGTTGTTCTTGTACAAGATTTTGTAGGCCTGACGAATCTGGCGTATCACTTCCGGCGATTTACCGTTGCGTTCCATGCCGACCGAATTGATGCCGTGCGGCCGGGTCGGCCGGCCGCCAACCATCACGAACGGAGGAATGTCCTGAGTAATCGCGCTACCCATCGCCGAGAAGCTGTACTCGCCGATCTGGGTGAATTGATGGACCAGCGTAAAACCGCCCAAAATGGCATGATCGCCGATGTGTACGTGGCCGGCGATCGATGCGCCGTTCGCCATGATCACGTGGTCGCCAATCTCGCAATCGTGAGCCACATGGGTATAGGCCATGAACAGATTATCGCTGCCGATCAACGTCAAGCCTTTATCCTGCAGCGTGCCGCGATGCATCGTGCAGAATTCGCGGATCACGTTGCGGTCGCCGATTTCCAACCGAGTCACTTCGTCGGCGTACTTTTTGTCTTGCGGGTCTTCGCCTATCGACGAGAATTGGTAAATCTTGTTGTCGCGGCCGATCGCGGTTGGACCTCGAATAACCACGTGCGGCCCGATTTCGGTGCCGGCGTCGATTTGCACTTCGGGACCGATGACGCTGAACGGACCGACCGAAACGTCTTCGGCCAATTCGGCCTTGGGATGGACTACCGCTCTGGAATCTATCATGACTTAGCTCGTCGCGACCGCGCACATGATTTGTGCGCCGGCCGCCAGTTCGCCATCGACTTCAGCGCGGCAGTCGAAAGACCATAGATGGCGTTTGTGTTTCAGATAGGTCACTTCCAGGCGCAACTGGTCGCCGGGCACGACCTGCTTTTTGAAGCGGGCGTTGTCGATGCCGGCCAAGAAGAAAGTGGTATTGCCCTGCCCCAATTTGTCGTCGCTTTTCGCGGTCAGTAGCGCGGTAGCTTGCGCCAGCGCTTCCAGGATCAGCACGCCGGGCATGATGGGTTGCGCCGGAAAATGACCTTGGAAAAACGGCTCGTTGAAACTGACGTTTTTAATACCGACCAATTTCGCGCCGGGTTCGCACTCGACGACTCTATCGACCAACAAAAAGGGATAACGGTGCGGGAGAAGTGCCTGAATTTGCAATATGTCTAGCGTACCTGTCATGATGGTCCGGAGTCGGTGGAGGTAAACGAAAAAGGGAGCCAGCCGGCGGGCCGTCTCCCTCGCTTTGAAGTCGGCGTTTCCGACGGAAACGCTCTTGAATTATTGCGACAGCGTTTCCAGCTTTTGTTGTACCCGCGCGGTGACGTCGATTTGGTCGTTAGCGTAAATGACGCCGTCGGTCAGCAGCAGGTCGAACGACTCCTCCTTAGCTAACGCTCTTACTGCTTCGACGATACGTTTTTGCAGGTTACCCAGTTCTTCGTTGCGGCGCATATTGAAGTCTTCGCTGAACTCTTGCTGAGCTCTGGCCGCATCGCGTTTTTTATCCAAAATGTCTTTTTCCAAACGGTGGCGTTCTTCTTCCCCCATCACAGCGGAATCCCTGCCGAGTTTGTCTTCCAAGGTTTTGATTTCTTTTTGCTGAGAAACCAAAGCTTTATCCCGAGGCGAAAATTCGGTTTCCAAACGCGTTTTTGCTTTCGCTGCCTGCGGGGCCTTCTCCAATACTTTTGCCACGTTGACGAAACCGATCTTCAGTTCCGCGTGACTAACGCCAGCAAACACCATCAGCGTTAAGAATAAAGCAATACTTTTTTTCATGGTAATAACCATCTCCGGTTAAATTGTGTTAAGACAGAACGCAAGCCCGATTATAGGGTAAAACTGCCTTGAACTGAACTAAAATCCCGAGCCGAACGTGAACTGGAAGGCCTGAGTTCTATCTCCAGACTCGGAATTGAGCGGTTGAGCCACGCTGACCGCCAACGCGCCGAACGGCGACAGCCATTCCCCGGACAAGCCCACCGAGTAGCGGAAATATTTGCGGAGATCGCCGGTGCTCAAGCCCGGCGACAAGGTACCGGCATCGACGAACGAGCCGATCCGCACCGACTTGACGTCGCTCAAAAACGGAATCGGGAAAAACAATTCGGCCTTACCGATCAGCTTGGTCGCGCCGCCGATCGGACGATTGGTGTAGGCGTTCTTGTTGAGCGTGGTCGCGTCGATCACACCCAGCGTATTCTGCATGAAGCCGCGCACGTCGCCGGTACCGCCGGCGAAATAGTTTTCGAAGAACGGCAAGCCGTCGGTGCTGCCGTAGCCGCCACCGTGAGCCACCTCGCCCAATAAGCGGAACGTGAAATCGTTGGATAGCGGAAAGTAGTGTTGGTGCTTATAGCCGACCTTGTAATACTCGAGATCGCTACCCGGTATCGTCGCCAACGCCGAAATCCGCTGCTGGCCGCCGCTATGCGCGAAGGTAGCCCGATCCAGCGTATCGTGGGTCCAGCCGGCCGAGGTCGACAAACTGGTAAAGCTTTTCGAGCGAATTTGACCGCTGGTATATTTGGTGTAACCGAGAAACTTCAGAATGGTATCGGACGAATACGCGGTATTTTCGATTTCGGTCCGTTTCAATTCCAGGTCGAAACCCACCCTGTCGAATTCGTTTAGCGGAATGCCGAAGTTGACGCCGGCATTGGTGATCGTCGTGTTATACGCAGCCAAGTTGGCGGCATAGGCGTTACGCGAAGTATAGCCCAAATTGTAACCGAGCGACACACCGTCCAGCGTGTAGTAAGGATCGGTGAAACCCAAGTTGTAACGCGTCAAGATGCTACTGTTGTTGAACGCGAAATCCAGCCGCTTACCGGTACCGAAGATGTTGTCCTGCGACACGTTGGCGTTGAAGATGATGCCCTGCACCTGCGAGTAACCGATACCGGCCTGCAAGTTACCGGAGGCTTTTTCCTTGACGGTGTAATTGACGTCGATCTGGTCGGCCACACCGGTCACCGGCGGCGTTTCCACGCCGACTTCCTCGAAATAGCCCAAGCGGTCCAGACGAGTCTTGGTGCGCTCGATCTTACTGCTGGCCGCCCAACTGGACTCCATTTGCCGGGCCTCGCGGCGGATCACTTCGTCGCGGGTCTTGGTGTTGCCCTTCACGTTAATCCGCCTGACGTAAACCCGTTTACCCGGATCGACGAAAAAGTCATCGCCACCGTTTTGGATTGCTCGTTGATTTCCGGGACCATATTGACGTTGGCGAAGGTATAACCTTCGTCGCCCAGCCGGTCGGAAATCGCCTTCGAGGTCTCGGTGGCGTTTTTACGAGAGAAAATTTCCCCAGGTCCGACCTTAACCAGTTTGATCAAGTCCTCGGGCGACACGATCAACTCGCCGGACAATTTGACCTTTTCCAGCGTATACACCTCGCCTTCCTTGACGTTGATCGTAATGTAGATTTCCTTCTTATCGGCGGTGATATCGACCTGGGTCGATTCGATCGAAAAATTGATGTAGCCGCGATCCAGATAATACGAACGCAGCTTTTCCAAATCGGCCGATAACTTTTGCTTGGAGTACTGGTCGTCCTTGGAATAGAAGGACAGAAAATTGGTGGTGCTGAGTTCGAATTCCTTGCGTAAGGCATCGCTGGCGAAGGTTTTATTGCCGACGATGTTGATCTGCTTGATCTTGGCTACCCGGCCCTCGGAAATCTCGATGCGTATGCCGACCCGGTTGCGGGTCAGATCGGTGACCTCGGTCTTGATCTTCAAGCCGTATTTACCGTGGCTGAAATATTGGCGGCGCATCTCCTGCTCGACCTTGTCCAACACTTGCTTGTTGTAAACCTTGCCTTCCGCCAGACCGATTTTCTTCAAGGCTTCGGTCAAGTCTTCCTTCTTGATGTCCTTGTTGCCTTCGATGACAATTTTGGCGACCGACGGCCGTTCGACCACGGTCACGATCAAGGTATTGCCGTCGCGCTCCAGCGTGATGTCCTTGAAAAAACCGGTATTGAACAAGGAGCGGATCGCCGAGGCTTGTTTTTCGTCGGTGAAGGTTTCGCCAACCGATACCGGCAGATAGTTGTATACCGTACCCGCCGAAATCCGTTGCAATCCCTTGACCTGGATGTCATCAACTACGAAGCTGCCGGCGTGGGCCAATTTGCCGGCCAAGGCACTCAGCAACAGTATTTGAAATAGCGGATTTTTCTTCACGCACTCAACCAAGATGTATAAATGGCGGCGATTGTAACACGCGTGCCCACCATTCTAGTGCGTTGAAAAGTAAATCATCGTTAATGCTGGCCGGGATTTTGCTTTACCTTTGAATTTCAAACGCAAACATCAACATTGCGAAATCCAACGCAAAAAACAGCAGATAACAGCTTGATTTTATTTACGACGTCGTTGCTTTAACTCCAGCCCAAACGCAAACTGTCAATTCGACAGTCAAATGCGCTCCAAATCGTCTTAACAGCTTGTCCGACACCGATAAATCCGGGTTGTAAGGATTTTAATAGCAAGCCCTCTGGCGGAATCCAGCGACAAACGAGCACAAGACAATTTGGGCCATGAATCAAATGGGTTTGGGCGTTACCCAGAATTACCAAAAACCACGTACTGGTAACGCTTGGGATTTTGCCAAACTGGCGTCTGAGATTGCTTACGTCAGAAATCGAGTCCTGATGGGTTACGGTATCAATCACTATCTGGAATACGGCCTATCGGTTCCTTGCTGCGATTCCAAACGTTCCGACCGGGCGATACGAATTGCTTTCAAGGCTATTAAACTGAATGGCCAATACAACGGCTGGCAAACCACGCACAAACATTGGTTCGGCAAGGATACGGCTGATAGATCGGCGGCATTAACTATTACCGTGATAATCGGTTCGAACCAAGCCAAGAACAATTCGCCGAAATTTTTTATAGCGGCCGAATGCGCCGTGGACGCCGGGAATGAGGCCCTTCTTGAATCCGTAGAACAAGATGTCTGGACTATTCTTCATACAATGTCGTTAAATCAGTAGATTCTGCTCGATACACGCAACCACGGCGGCCGAAGGTCTCATACCCAAGCATTCGGCTCAAATCAAAGGATTACCGCCGCGAGAAAACTCGATACATTCAAGACTCAGCCGAGATACAAACCTAAGTTTCTAAGCCGACGCGCACTTGGACCACGCCACCAGCGACCGCTAAGTCTCCGATCTGTTTCGCCGATGGCGTTTCGGGCCAGTGTCCTGTTCAGCGTTTCAAGCCGCCTCCCCCACCAACTCCAAGCCCCTAAACACCGAGCAGCGAATAAATACATCCAAGGTCGGCGCCAGTTGTTTTTGCATACAGAACTTGGCGACCAGTTTGGTCAGACCCTTGATATCGCGGCCGGAGGCGCCGGGGAACAACTCCACCAGTTGCTCGATCAGTTCGTCCGAGATCGGCAGCGAGAACTGTTCGGTCATCACCTTCCAGATTTTGCGGCGGTCGGCGCTATTGGGCGAGTGATAACGGATCATCGCGATGCAGCGGGAGATGATGGCTTCGTCGATGTCGTCGACCCGGTTGGTGGTCAGAAACAACAGGCCGTTGAAGTATTCCAGCACCCGCAGGAACACGCCGACCACGGCATTGGAGGCCAGGTTGTCGGCGCGCTTCTTAATGTACACGTCGGCCTCGTCGATCAGCATCACCGCGCCCCAGCGCTGGGCGCGGATCAGGGTTTCCTTCAGGGTTTTCTCCATTTCGGCGACGTTCAAGCCGAGCTGGCCGGAATGCACCCGGTACAACGGCCGCTTGATGATTTCCGAATACACCTCGGCGGTCAGGGTCTTGCCGACCCCGGCCGGCCCGGCGCACAGCACGGTGGTGCCGCCGGATTTGCCTTCGACGATGTCGTCCATCAGCATGTCCATTTCGGCGGTCAAGATGTCGATCAAATCGGTTTGCTCGGGTGGCAGGATCAGCTTTTGTTTCAGTTCCGGCTGGTAGACGTAGGGCTGCATATCGTCGACATGGACCCAGACGTGGTGGTGCAACTCCAGATGAAACAGCAGGATGTAGCCGTGTACCGGCAGTTCGGTGAACAAGCCCTTGCCGACCTCGGCCTTGGCTTGCTCCATCTGGCTCTCGGTCTTGCTGTCGTAGCGCATGCTTTTGCCAGCCTTGCGCAAATAGGTGCCGAAGATGTCGCCGGAGGCTTCCAGCGTCAGCACCCGGTCGCTGAGGATATTTTCGTCGTTGACCAGCCGGCACGCGCCGCCGCCGGACGACAGCACCACGGTATTTTTGCGGGTCCAGTCGTTGCTGCGGTGGCTGGCGGTCGGGTCTTCGGCGTAGATGCCGGTACCCCAACCGGAGAATTGCTCGCCGTAGCGGCCGCGCCAATCGAAATAGCGGGCAGCCGCGTCATCGTAACTGGCCGTCAACTCGGCGGTCTCCTTCAAATAACCCTTGCCGGCAAAGATTTCGGGAATGGTTTTGTGGTCCAGATCCTTGCCGCGGATTACCAGAGTTTCGATCGCGATCTTGCCCTTGCTGTTGGCTTTTAATTCAATCAGGATGCGCCCGGCTTCTTCCTCGCCCGGCGGCGTGTAATCGACGCGGGTAACTAAATAAGCCAGGGTTCGGCCGCCATGCTCGACGTGAAACAACCAGCCGTGAATCGCGCCGTCCAACAAGTAGCTCGCGATGTCCGGCAGCAGTTTTTCCAGATCGTCCGGTCCGTAGCGGCGGTGATCGTCGGTTAAGGCTTGCCGCAACGCCGTCAGCAGCGCGGCCTGTTGCTGATAACTCTCGCCTTGTTGGGCGTAAATGCCGGCCAACGTTTCCATCTCGACGCCGCTGAGTTGATCGTAAAACACCTGGGCTTTATTGCCGAAACGCAGTTGCTCGTTCAAGCCGGTCAGGCGCGGGTGAGCGGTCAACAGTTGCTGAAGATGCGGTTTATCTATGGACAGTTTCATCGAACGATTCCTTATCAAAGCGGCGAAAAACAAAATGGGTTAGCGAGCGTGGACTCGCGGTCGAGGCAAAATCAACGCTGGTTACTCTGAACACCGGTGAGCGAGACATCTCTGTGTCGGACGGACTTCGATCGCGGTTAAAGCCGCGCTTACACCCACCTTTTTCAATCTCCCGAACGCAAGCTCTTTCACAAACATTAGCCGGCTTCTGCTCCACTCAACCGGTGCTAGCCTCTCCGTCCGGTTGGGGTAACGCCAAACACAGCAATTCGGCCAAATGCAGCGGCTTGGCGAAGCCGCCGCCAACAATTTGTTCGCGGCAGGAAAATCCGCTGCCGACCAATAGCGCATCGGGCTCTGCGCGTAGCGCCGGGAACAAGGCCAGTTCGGCCATCGCCTGGGCATCGTCGTAATGTTCGGCTTCGACGCCGAAGTTACCGGCCATGCCGCAACAGGACGACTCGATCAGTTCGAACGACAAGCCGGGAATTTGCTTCAAAATTTTGCGGACCGACTTGATCGAGCCGACCGCTTTCTGGTGGCAATGACCGTGCAGCAGCACCCGCGATTGACTCGGGATCGCTTGAAAAACCAGATTCCAGCGCTTGGCGCTTTGTTCGCGGACGATAAACTCTTCCAGCAGCACGACTTTTTCGGCCAAGTTACGGGCCGATTCGCCCAAACCCAGTTTCAGGTACTCGTCGCGTAAACTCAGAATACAGGACGGCTCCAGACCGACGATGGCGCGGCCGGCGTCGATATGCTCGGTCAACGCGGCCAGCATCCGGCGAGCCTCGGCGCGAGCTTGGTCGAGCATGCCGTTGGAAAAATAGGTGCGCCCGCAACATAGCGGCCGCTGGTCTTTGTCGGTGGGGGACGCCGCCGCGACATGGACGTGGTAGCCGGCCGCCGTTAGCAAATTTTTTGCCGCCTCGGCCGAGGCCGGGTTGAAGTAGTAATTGAAAGTATCGACCAGCAGCACAACTTGCCGGTCGCTCAACTCCGGGTGCAGAACCAAACTGGATTGTCGCGGCACTTGAAATGGGCGCTCAGCCGGCAGCGGCAATTCCGCCTTTGCGCTAATGCCCAACACCGATTGCGCCAGTTTGGCCAGCAGCGGCGAACGGTTGCGCCACGCGATCAACCGACGCAGCACCGACCACTTCAGTAATTTGGGCAGATGCCCCCACAATTGGCGGCGCAACGGCAGGCCGCGCCGGGCCGCTTGCTGAGCCAGGAATTCGGCCTTGATCGCCGCCATGTCCACTTCGTTTTCGCATTCGCGCCTGCAACCCTTGCAGGCCACGCACAGATCCATCGCGGCGACCAAGGCAGGATCGAACAGCGCTTCCGCGTCGTCGGCGTTCAGCGCGGCTTTCAGCAACTTGACCCGTCCGCCCGGCGACAAATCCGGATTGCCGCTAACCCGAAAGCTCGGGCACATCACGCCCTTGTCGGCCTGCTGCTGGCATTGCTTGCTGCCGATGCAAACCGCGATCGCCTTGGCAAAATCGGCACCGTGCTTGGGGATGTCGGCGTAGGCATCGCCCATGCCGGCATTGCGGTAGGACGACCAGTCCAATAACAACTTCATAAATGCTGAACGAGTGAAAACCAGCATCAAGCAAAAACGAAGCCACCCTGCTCCGCCGGCCGAAATCGCTGGTTAGCGGCGAACGCAACGCGGCTGGGCCGGCGCCGATTGTCGCAAAACCGACAATCAATGGCCGGCGCGAACGATTTACCACAGACTTTACGGGCTTAATCCGGCGAGAGCCGTTGGAATAGCGACAACTCAACGATCAAGCCCTTGGCGTAAGCGCGGTTTTACCCGCCAACCCGGCTTAGCGCGTGGACTCGTCTATGCGCCGGATTAATTTCGGCACAAAACTTGCGGAAATTAGGCTTTCAAAAAATAACGAGGAAACCCACCGTGGAATTGGAAAACTGCGCCTGTCGCTATTTCATCAGCTACAGCGGCGTCAAGCTGCCGCTGAAACTGGTTAACGAACTGCCCGACGCAAGCCATCTGGAAAACCGCAACACCTACTTTCGCGGCTTTTTCGACGGCGACGAACGGCTATTGCTGCTGGAAAAACTGGTTTACGGCGACGTAGAACTGCGCCATCAATATAGCTATCACGGTAACGGCACGTTGAGCCAAGCGGAAATCACCGACGTGGACGGTGAGATCACGGTACTGAGCTTCGACGAAGCCGGTCAAGCGCTAGACTGATCGCACCGGGCCAAATCCGCTAGGTGTCGCGTTCCGGTTCGTTGGGATCGGTCAACTCCAGCAAATCGACGACATTGAGCTTGATCGCCAGCCGGGTCAGCTCGATGTCGCTGCCGACGCCCAATTTACGCTTGATCAGGTAATGGCTATTGCAAACGGTCTTGACGCTGATATTGAGCAGTTTCGCGATCTGTGCCGGCGTTCGCGCCGCGACCAATAAACGCAAAATTTCGAATTCGCGCGGTGTCAAGGCTTCCAAGGCCCAGCCCTCGCCGCCGAGTTTTTCCATCGCCAACGCTTGGACCACGGTGCCGCTCAATACGTGACGGCCCCGCCGCACATCGCGGATGGCTTGCAACAGCGTTTCCGGGTCCTCGTTTTTACCGATATAGCCCAACGCGCCGGCCCGACAGGCCTGCCAAGCGAACGCCGGATTCTGATGCATGCTGAATACCAGGATTTTGGCGCGGGCATCGCGCTGGCGAATCCGGCCGATCAATTCCAAGCCGCTTTGGCCGGGCAAGCTCCAATCGGTGACGACCACGTCGGGATCGACATCCCGGAATAAGCCGTAAGCCGTCGCCGCATCGCCGGCTTCGGCCACCAACAACATATCGGGCTGCTTGGCCAGCAAGGCGCGATACCCCTCGCGAACGATGGCGTGATCATCGACCAGCAGGATGCGAATCGCCGCGCCGTTCATTCGACCGCCTGTTCCGGCAAGGGCAGACTGACCCGCACCCGCAGTCCGCGCGGTTGGCGCACGACCAACTCGAACCGACCGCCCAGCGCGGTCACCCGCTCGCGCATGCCTACCAAGCCAATGCCTGGGCCGTCCGCAAACGGTAGGCCTTCGGCACATCCGTCGTCGCTAATCGTCAATTCGGCGCGCTCGGCGATCGTCAAGCAAATCTCGGCCAGACCGGCGCCCGAATGCTTGGCGATATTGTTGATCCCCTCCTGCACCAAGCGGTAAATCGCAGTGGCGGCGTCCGCCGACAAAAGCCGGCAGTCGCCGTCTATTTTTAGCGCGTAGCGGGTGTGGTTGGCGGCCGGCCGTTGCCAGGATTGCACCAAACCATCCAGCGCGGCCGCCAAACCCAGCTCGTCCAATTCCGCCGGCCGCAGCCGGGTCGTCAAGCCGCGCAACCCTTCATGTAACCCCCGTGTGTAGCGAGCAATGCGTTCGGTTTCGGCCAACAGCTCCGGACAGTCGCGCTTAGCGGTTTGGGCGATCGCCGCATTGACCGCGTTAATCGCGGCCAGGGCTTGGCCGAAATCGTCGTGCAGTTCGCGGGCCAGATGACGGCGCTCATCCTCCTGCACTTGCAGCAAGCGCGCCGCCAAGCGCTGGCGCTCGCTCAGCAAACGTTGCTGACTGTCCGCCAAGCGGTTGATCGCCGCGCCAATCAAACGCCATTCCAGCAAGGCGTATTCCGGCAAGCGATAGTCCAGCTCGCCGCGCGCCAGTCTCGCCAAACCGGCCGCCACGTCACCGGCCGGCCGCAACGCCCGGCCAACCGCCAGATAGACCAGTCCGGAAATCGTCAGCACCGTCAGCGCCGACAATTCGGCCAGATCGGTCAAGGTCGCCCAAGCACGCGCCACGGTCAACTCCGCGCCTGCTTCTACAACCACCGTGCCTTTCGAGGCGCTGTTTAAACCAACATCGCGACGGCCGACCGGCTCCGCGCCGAAACCGTGCCGGTACAGCACGTCGAACCAGACCGGCCAAGGCGCCGCCGCCAACGCGGCACCGGTGCAGACATGGCGCATCACGCGGCCGTCCGGTGCTTCAAAGCCGACGCACAAGCCCGGCACGCGGCTGGTTTGCTTCCACAACTCGAAATCCGGAAACCCGGCTGCCGACGGATAGCCTGAACGCTCCATCAATAATTGGTAATCCAGTTGGCGAGCCAGCGAATCGGCGCTCGCGACGACTAACGCATTGACTTGCTTGGCACTGCGTTGCAACGCGTAATACGACATCGCGGACAAGCAGAGTACCGCCGCGACGGCGATGCGGGATAACAAATGCCACTTCAAATTCATCGAGCATGCCTGGAAAAACGGATGGCCTCATTGTAAGCAGCCCGTCCCGAGCTGCCTAGCAAGTACCGCCCGGCGGGCAAATTGCCCGAATCGGCCGGGCAAATCTCGGCTGATCCGCTGGGCCGGGCGGCGTAATCTGGCACCACCTTCGCGAAAGACGATCGCCTCCTCGCTGGCGGCGGTAGCCAAATCGTCCGGTGGGTGGAAATCGAGGCCGGTAGCGCTGCCGCCGATGTCGGCATGCCGCCAATCGCGGCTAGAGCTGCTGCCGAATCGCCGATTTTCATGCCCGAGGGTCAACCGAAGTAATTGATCACTAGGAGATAATCATGACTAAAACATTGCTGAAACCAGTATTGGTTCTAGTCGGGTTGATCGCCGGCCCAGCCCCAGCCGCGCCGCGCATCGCGATCCCCGCTTTCGAGCTAAACGACATTACGTCGCTGCCGAATACGCCGCAAGAAAAACAGCGTACCGCGTCGATGGCGCCGCTGTTGATCGCCGCGCTGTCCCACGACGGCGCCTACCTCGGCGAGCGCGTCGCGGACGCGGCCTTGACCTCGGCGAACGCCGGCTTCGGCTATTTATTCCACCATCCGGATCTGGCCGCCGATCTGGGCAAAGCCCAAGGCGCGGACTGGATCGTCGTCGCCCAACACAGCAAACCCAGCTTTTTGGTGTCCTATCTTTGGGCATATCTGGTCGATACTCGCAACCGGCAAATTTTGGCCCGCTACGACATCGAACTGAAAGGCAACCACTCCAGCGTCACCGAACACGCGATTGCCGCGCTGGCCCGCAAAATCAAGCAGAGCTTGGCCGGCCCCAGCAGCGCGCCGGTTTCTTTCTCGGCCACTCGATAGGCAATCAGGCGGCGCGGCGATCGGAATAGATCCGCGAGGAACGACCAGTTCGCGGTCCAGCGTTGGTTAATTAGTAAAGGGGTATCCCTGCTCGCGGCTCGGCTGGCGCATCCTCTGCCAGCGGTTTACCGTATTGGCTTAGGCAAACAAGCTCAGCAAGCCATTGCTGGCGATCGCTCGCCCGGTCTCGATTTCGTCGATGACCGGGTCGGCAACCGACACCTCCTGCCCGGAAGCTTGACCCTGCCGCCCGCGCTGTTGGTCGCCGGCCATTTGAAAACCCTCGCGGCCCGAGCGTTGCTCGGACTGTTGCTGCGACACGTTGACATCGGCCAGATTCAAGTTTTGACCGCCCAGCATCTCCCTGAGCTTGGGAATCGCCGCCTCGATCGCCTCCTTGACCACCGCGTGCTGGGTGGTAAACGTGACGTTGGCCTGATCTTGATTGACATCGATTTTGATCGAAATCGGTCCTAAATATTCGGGATTCAAGCGAATTTCCGCCGACGGTACCGCCTGATTGTGCATCCACAACAATTTCTGACCGAGCTCGGCATTCCATTCCGGGTGGTTGACCGGCCGTCCGATCACAGCGGCTTCAGGCTGCGGGCCTGCATTGGCCGCGACTCTATTCAATTGGCCCACATCCGCCGCGACCCGCGACCAGCGACTGTCAGCGCTATCGCCACTTTCGGCGGACACTTTAACGGCGGACAGACCGCTGTCCGACGACGGTTGCTGGGGCGCTTGCTCGTTGTTGCCGGTCTGCCCGCCGGCGTTACCGGTCGCGGTTTCAGTGCCCGCGCTGGAACCGATGCTGGTCGCCGCCGAGGCCGTCAAATTCTTGGCGTCGTCACCGGTCAAGTTTGCCAGCAACGCATCCCGGCCGGCCGCGGTTTGCAATTTGGCGGGCTGGCGTTCCTGACCTATCGCCGAAGCGGTTTGCAAGGCGCTGGCCACTTGCTCATCAGACTGGGCGGAAACCGTCGCGGCGGTCTGGATAGAAACCTCCGCCGAGGTTTGAGAACCAAGCTCCGCCACCTTAGCCGCCGGCACCTTGGTAAGGCCAGCGGCGTCCAGCGCGGCTTGTAACTGCTCGGTCAAGTTACGGATCTCGAAATCGTGGCTTTGCTCGGTAGACGTGTCGATCTCGGCGACCGGCGTTGCTTGAGCGCCTTCCGGCGCAGCGGCCTCAAGGCTTTGCAACGATTGCAGCACCTCGGCCAAAGCCTGCAAGGTGTCGTCCAGATCGATTTCGGATTTGGCCGAATCCGCTCCGCCGGCTTGACCGACCGTGGTAGCCGGCAAGCGTTTGCCGAATAACGCGGCAAAGTTTTGCAGGGTTTGCCCGTCGATCACCTGGCCTTCGCTGCCCGAAACTTGGCTCGGCAACGACAAATCGCCAGCGGTGCTTGCGCCATCGGATGCCATGGCCTGCTGCAAGGCCGTCAACTGCCGCATCAGCGTATCGGAAAACCCGGCCGCACCGCCTTCGCCGGAAAATAAACCGTTCAAACCGTTCAAACCGTTCAAACCGTTCAAACCGGCGGCATTTTCGGTGCCGGCCAACAACGAAACCAAATTGAAACCTTGAATATTCATGGCGCCACTCCTCGGACTATATCATCGATCTAAGCACGTCCCGTGCCATCGTCGCGGCGCGAGCGAGCTGCCCGGTCGTCTTGCTCGGCTTGCTCGCGTTTTTGTTCGGTTTTCGCTTCGTCGACGGCCGCCAATTCCTTGACGCGCTTCAAACTTTTAGTGCGCTGATGGCATTGTTCCCAAAGTCCACGGGCTTTTTGCAAATCCCTTTCGCATTGCAGCACCTGGCGGCGCTGACCTTCGATCGCCCCGTCCAGCTTGTCGGCGAACGCTCGAAACTCCAGCAACTGACCAACGTTAATCCCGGCCCGCTGACGTGCCTCGAAACGCTGCAAATACTCCAACCGATATTGAACCAGTTGATCGAGCTGATTTTGCTGATCGGCGAGCCGTTGCTGGCTGGTGCCCATCGCCTCCAACGCTTCGCGTTCCTGGCGAACGTATAAATCGACTATGACATTCAGGCGCTGAGATTTTTTCATCGGCCGCCCAGCAATTGCGCCAGCTCGTCGATGCTACGACTCAAATCGACCGATTCGTCCATGTCCTGCCGCAGAAAC
The DNA here is from genome assembly GCF_050154735.1 of Methylomonas stagni. Classification (NCBI taxonomy): domain Bacteria; kingdom Pseudomonadati; phylum Pseudomonadota; class Gammaproteobacteria; order Methylococcales; family Methylococcaceae; genus Methylomonas; species Methylomonas stagni. The sequence goes on from NZ_CP189557.1 coordinate 1,998,679, forward strand.
GCCATGATGGCCGGATTTCGCTCGATCGCCTGATCGATGCGCGGATCGGCGCCGGGCCGGTAAGCACCGACGCTGATCAAGTCGCGGTTTTGCTGGTAAGTGGAATACAAACGCCGCAAATCGCGAGCCATGCGCATGTGCTCGTTATCCACAATATCCGGCATCACCCGGCTAACCGACGCTTCGACGTCGATGGCGGGATAATGGCCCGAGTCCGCCAGCGCCCGCGACAAAACGATATGCCCGTCCAACACGCCGCGAGCCGCGTCGGCGATCGGGTCGTTGGTGTCGTCGCCCTCGGCCAGCACGGTATAAAACGCGGTGATCGAGCCGCCGCCTTCGTCGCCGTTGCCGGCCCGCTCCACCAATTGCGGTAATTTAGCAAATACCGACGGCGGATAACCCTTGGTGGCCGGCGGCTCGTCGATGGCCAGCGCGATTTCGCGGTAAGCCTGGGCATAGCGGGTCAAGGAATCCATCAACAGCAGCACGTTCAAGCCCTGGTCGCGAAAATATTCGGCGATCGCCGTCGCCAATAGCGCGCCGTGCACGCGCATCAGCGGCGAATCGTCGGCCGGCGACGCCACCACCACCGCGCGGCTCAAGCCTTCCTCGCCCAGGATCTTCAACACAAATTCGTTCACCTCCCGGCCGCGCTCGCCGATCAGGCCAACGACGACGATGTCGGCATTGGTGAATTTAGTCATCATGCCCAGCAGGATGCTCTTACCGACACCGGTGCCGGCAAACAAGCCCATCCGCTGACCGCGGCCGACGCTGAGAATTGAGTTGATGGCTCTGACGCCGACATCCAAGGCTTCGCGGATCGGTTTGCGGGTCAGCGGATTGATCGGCACGCCGGATAGCGAGGCCTTGGCATCGGTGATCAAAGGTCCCTTGTTGTCCAGCGCCTGACCAGCGCCGTCCAGCACCCGGCCAAGTAAGCCGAAACCGACGCCGACCAGGCTGTCCTGCCCGAGCGGAATCACCCGGCAACCCGGCTCCAGGCCATGGGTATCGCCGGTTGGCATCAAAAACAAGCGGGCTCCGGAAAAGCCGACGACTTCGGCGGAAATGACTTTGCCGGACTTGGTGACGACCCGGCACAGCGAGCCGATCGAGGCTCGGCAACCCTCGGCTTCCAAAGTCAGCCCCACCATTCGGGTCAAGCGGCCTTCGACGATTAACGGCGGCGGCTCGAGCAAACGTTGCCGATATGGTTGCAAACGTGCCAACCACAACCGTCCACGGTCCGGCGTGGGAATCATCGCTGAGTGTCTTGGCGGCGTTCGCCGCCCAAGACCGTGGCGATCACGGCGGCCAAGCGGGTTTCGACGCTGGCATCGACGCTGGACACTTCGGTTTCGACGGTACAACCGCCGCGGCTAAGCAAGGGGTCTTCCCGCAAACACCAAGGCGGCATGCTTTCGTCCAGACTCAGCGCGGTTCTGACCAACGCCGCGTCTTCGGGATGCAGATTGACGGTAATTTTTTGCGAGGCCAGCGGTAAGGCCTTGACGGCTTCGCGCACCACCGCGACGACTTCGCCGGGTTCGGTTTTCAGTTCGCGGCGGACTAATTGGCCGGCTATCGCGCAGGCCAGTTTGACCAATTCTTCTTCGACGGCGGCGTCGAGCGTTCGAAACGGCTCGCTCAAGGCTTCGAGCAGCACATTCAGTTCGGCGGCCTGCTTTTGCAGCAAGTGCAGGCTTTCTTCGTAACCCTGCCGCCGTCCCTCTTCCAAGCCAATCTCGCGCCCTTCTTCCATGCCCTGTTGCCGACCTTGCGCGTAGGCTTCCGCGTAAGCCTGTTTTTGGATCGCTTCGATTTGATCGACCGTCAAGGTTTCCGTGGCTTCCTTGACATCGACGGGTTCGGAGCGCGGCGCGCTGAAATCCTGCAAATCGGTCCAGCGATTCAGCGCTTGCAGCTCGGCGTCGGAGAATTTATTGCCCTTAGACGAATTCATCGCCGCCGCCGCCGCCTAACGAAATTTCCCCGGCGTCGGACAAGCGTTTGGCGATCGCCAGGATGTCTTTTTGCGCGGCTTCGACTTCGCTGAGGCGAGCCGGCGGCGCGGCTTCGAGGTCGTCGCGCAGCATTTCCGCCGCGCGGCGGGACATGTTGGCGAAAATCTTGTCGCGTAAGGCGCCGTCCACGCCGCGCAAAGCCAACAGCAATTGGTCGGTGGAAACTTCGCGTAGCAGGGTTTGAATGCCGCGGTCGTCGACGTTGACCAAATCGCCGAATACGAACATTTTGTCCTGAATGCGTTGAGCCAGATCGGAATTGGCTTCGTTGATGTCTTGCATCATCGGATCGCTGACAGTGCTTTCGATGAAGTTGAGAATATTGGCGGCAGCGTCGATACCGCCGATTTGCGACGACTTGACGCCTTCGCTGCCGGTCAATTGTTTTTCCATGATGTCGTCCAGCTCGCGCAATGCCGCAGGCTGCACGCCTTCCAGCGTGGCGATGCGCATCAGAATGTCGGAACGCATGTTTTCCGGCAGCATCGTCAGCACATCGGCCGCCTGATCGGCGTCCAACAAGGACAAAATGATCGAGATGATTTGCGGATGTTCGAGACGGATCAAGTCGGCGATCGAGCGGGTATCCATCCATTTGAGCTGCTCGATACCCTTGCTGTTGGCGCCCAACAAAATCCGGTCGATGATACTGCCGGCCTTGTCGGCACCCAATGCGTTGGTCAGCATCGCCCGGATGTATTCGTCGGAATCCAAACCCAGGCCGGTTTCGTTCTTGATCTGAATAATGAACTCTTCCAAGACCTGATCCACCATCCCCGAGCTGATGGGTCCCAGTTGCGCCATCGTCGAGCCGATCAATTGCACTTCCTTGGGTCCCATGTGGCGCAGTACCGTCGCCGCCCGGTCCTGACCGACGGCCAGCAGCAGCAGCGAGGCGCGCTGGGCATGGGATAGGTCATTGGGATCCTCAGCCATTGTCCTTCAACCAGGTTTTGATGACTTGGGCGACCAGTTTGGGATCTTCGTCTATCAGTTTTTGCACGTATTCCAGCCTTTTTTCGTAGCTTTGCGGGGCTTCCAGCAGCAACAAATCCTCGGCGCCGGTCGTGATCGTCCGCACCTCGCCGGTTTCTTCATCGACCTTGACGGCGACCGGCACCGGCCGGCCTTCTTCGTCGAAGCGCACGATACCCCCGGACGCCTCGGCAATGGCCTTGGCCTCTTCCAACGCTTCGATCTGCGCTTCCTTGGCGATCAAGGTCCGCACCGCCGGCCTCAGCACACCCAAAATCAACATCAGCACCACCAGCACGGCCGCCAATTGCCGCATGCTACCGCCAAACCAAGCTTGTTGCCAGAACGGTTCGCTGGGCACTTCTTCCAGCGCTTCCGGCATTTTGAAAGCCACGTTGGTCACAGTGACCTGATCGCCGCGACTGTTGTCGAAGCCCACCGCCTGCTTGACCAAATCGCGTAATTGGTTGAGTTCTTCCTGGGAATACGGCAGTTGGCCGAATTGTCCGTCCGCCTGAGCGATCTTTTTGTTATCGACGACGACCGCCACCGACAGTCGCCGCAACGCGCCGGTCGCGAGCCGCGTGTGGGTAATGGTTTTATCGAGTTCGTAGTTGCGGGTCGCGCTTTTGCTGGTGGAACCGGTTTCTCCGCTGGTTTCGGTTTTCTCCTGGCCGCTGGCGACTTCCGGCGCCACGCCTGTCGGCGGCGGCTGGTTGGATAACGCGCCCGGAACGCCTTGCACCTTGGATTGCGAGTTTTTGTCTTCCTGGGTTTGCTCGCTGCGTAGCGCCGGCAAATCGGGGTTGAACATTTCCTGGGTTTTTTCGGTCACCGTAAAATCGACGTCGGCGGAAATCTGCGCCCGCATGCCGTCGCCGCCAACCAGCGGCGTCAGAATATTCTCGATCCGCCCGCGCAGATGCTCCTCGAGATTGCGCTTGTAATCGAACTGTTTACTAGACAGAGACATGTCCTCCGAGGTTTCCTTGCTGTTCAGCAAACGGCCTTTTTGATCGACGACGGTGACTTGGCCCGGCTCCATCAAAGGCACGCTGGACGATACCAAGTGGACGATGGCTTCGATTTGTTCCTTTTCCAAGCTGCGGCCCTGATACAGCTCGACCACGACCGAAGCGCTGGGTTTTTTACGTTCGCGGACGAAGACCGACTGTACCGGAATCGCCAACAACACTTTGGCGGATTTGACGTTTTGGATGGTTTGCACGGTCAACGCAATCTCGCCTTCCAAGGCCCGCTGAAAGCGCATCTGTTCGACGTTTTTGCTGGCGCCGAAACCGTTGTCCTTGTCGAGCAACTCGTAACCGAGGCTGGTGCTGCGCGGCAGACCTTGCGCGGCCAGCTTGAGCTTGACTTCGCGGACTTTTTCGGCCGGCACCATGATCGTTCCGGTACCGGTCTCGACCTTATACTCGACGCCTAGCTTGGTCAACGCATCGAGGATTTCGGTGGCATCTTTTTCGGCGACTGCCGGAAACAATAAGTCGTAATGTTGCTCCTGCGACCAGAGCACGACGGCAACCCCAATAGCGACGCTTAAGGCCAGGCCCAACATCAAGCCCAATTGGTTGGACAGCGGCAGTTTGCTCAGGCTTCTCAACGCCGTCTGCATTCTGCCCTTGTCCGTCGTCACCATCGGCAACGCGCTTTCCATCGGTAGGTTTCGGTCTATTTCGCTCATGGCTCACAGCATAGCAGCTTACATGGACATGCCCATAACGTCCTTGTAGGCATCGACCAGTTTGTTGCGGACTTGCAGCATGGCCTGGAACGATACGCTGGCTTTTTGCGAGGCGATCATCACCTCGGCCAGACTAACGTCCGGCTTGCCCATTTCGAAGGATTGCGCCATGTCGTTGGCGGTTTGCTGAGTGCGGTTCACCGAGTCGATCGATTGCTTCAACATCGCGGCGAAATCGCCGGAATTGTCGCCAACCGGCGGTTTGCCGCCGGCTTCGATGGACATGGTCCGCATTTGAGCCAGGACTTGGTTGATATTCATATCTGACATAAAAATGACTCGCTGGTGATTTTATATCGGACAAGCAGATTTCAAGCCAATTTTTAACAAGGAACCAACACCCCGGCCTCCTTCATCCGGGCAATTTTATAACGCAAGGTGCGCGGGCTGATTCCCAACCGCTCGGCCGTAGCCTTGCGGCTGCCGCTGGCCTCATGCAGCATCTGCAGGATGATCTTTTCCTCGGCCGAACGCACGCCTTCATCGAGACTGGCACTGCAAAGAGCCCCCGCCACCTCGGCAGCCCCATCGCTCGGCGAGGCAAGGCTTTGCAGTTCGGCCGGCAATTCCGGCAAGATTTCGCAGCCCTCTTCGAATATCAACTCGCCGCAACCGATTCGACCGTTGTTTTGCAGAATCAGCGCACGCTGTATCACGTTCTCCAGTTCGCGCACATTGCCCGGCCAGCGGTATTGTTGCAAGCGAACGGCGGCTTCCGGCTCTATCGTGCAGGCCGGCCGGCCATGCGGGCTGTGTTTCGCCAACAATTCGTAGGCCAGCGGCAGCACGTCACCCGGCCGCTCGCGCAAGGGCGGAATGCGTAACGGAAACACGCTCAATCGGAAATACAGATCCTCGCGAAACCGGCCTTCGTTAACATAGGACTTCAATTTCCGGTTGGTAGTCGCCAAAATTCTGACGTTCAATGCAATCTTGCGGTGACTGCCCAGCCGTTCAACTTCTTTTTCCTGTAAGACTCTGAGCAATTTAGCCTGCAAGGCCAAATCCATCTCGGAAATTTCATCGAGCAATAACGTGCCGCCGTGAGCGAGCTCGAATTTGCCGGGCATCGACTGCACCGCGCCGGTAAACGCGCCTTTTTCGTATCCGAACAACATCGCCTCCAGCATGTTTTCAGGGATTGCCGCGCAGTTGATCGCTTCGAACGGACCTTGATGAAAATGAGAGTTTCGGTGTATGTACCGCGCCAACACTTCCTTGCCGGTGCCGCTCTCGCCTTCCAGCAACATGGTCACATCGGTCTTCGCGACCTTGGCCGCTAACGCGTACAGCTTTTTCATCGATGCGTCGGCGACGACTCTTTCGCATTGCTGGGGTTGCGGACCTTGAATAAATCCCGCCACCTTGTCGAGCAGAACCCCGGCTTCGAAGGGTTTGATCAGATAATCGGCGGCGCCGGCCTGCATCGCTTCGACCGCTTTCGGAATCGTGCCGTAAGCCGTCATCAGCAATACCGGCGGCGCCTCGGGCTTTTGCTGGAGGTTTTGCAATAATTGATAGCCGTCCATTACCGGCATCTGCACGTCGCTGACGATTAGCCGCGCCGTTTGCCGGGACAACAAGCCCAACGCGTCGGCGCCGTTTTTCGCTGACTTGACCTGATAGCCGGCCAGTTCCAACGTGTCGCACAAGGCTTCGGCCAAAGCCGGGTCGTCTTCGACGATCAATACGTCACACGGTTTCATAGCATTCTCCGCGGCCGGCGACACCGGCCGATAAACTGGGTTCGTAACGGGTTGATGGCAAAATTAACGTAAAACGGCTGCCGCGTTCGGGCAAGGGCCGATAAGTCGCCCGGCCGCCATGCGCCTTGGCCACGCTATCGACAACCGCCAGTCCGAGACCGGTACCGTTAGCCTTAGTTGTGAAAAACGGTTCGAACAAGCGCTCCCGTCGCGGTTCGGGCACGCCCGGCCCATCGTCGACCACTTCGATGAACAAATCGCCCACCTCGCCGGCCGTCGCGGTCAAAATGACACGCCGGGCTCCGGCCTCTACGGCGTTGGTCAGCAAATTCAGCAACGCGCCGAGCAATGCATCCTGGTTCCCGGTCAAACGTGCGATACCGGATCGGTCGTCGAGCGTAAAATCGCAAGTCAGCGCATCGGCACTATCCGCCAACAATAGCCACAAGGTTTGCAACTCGAAGTCCTGCATGGCCATGCGGCCTTGCTTGGCGAAAATCAGCATATCGTTAACCTGCCGTTCCAGGTAATGCAGACGTTCGAGTATCTTGGCGGAGAATTGCAGGCGCTTTTCGCCACTCAAGCCCGGCGTATTGATTTGCGAGGCGTAAAGAATGGCGGTCGACAGTGGCGTGCGCACCTGATGGGCCAATCCGGCCACCATCTCACCCATCGCGCTCAATTGCTTTTGACGGGCCAATAAATTCTGCAGGGAACGCAATTCGGTAACGTCGGACAATAAAATCAGCTGCTCCGCGCCGTTACCCAAGGCGCTGTAGGTGATGTTGACGGTACGGCCGTCACGCAGTTGCCTCTCGTGCGGGGAATCGAACACCGGCTGCAGACTGCGACCAACGACTTGCCACCAACTCTCGCCCAATAAGGGCTCGCCGAGGAAATCGACTGCGTAGCCGTTGCAATCGATCACCACCCCTTCTCGGTTCAGCACGATCACCGCGGCAGGCAGCGCCGCCAGAATTTGTTGCAAACGGCTGGCCAGTCTTTCCTTTTCGATCAAGGTGTTCACGCGTTCGTCGCGCGCCGCCGCCAGTTCGCGATTCAGAGCGGTCACTTGCTCTTCCAACCCGTGATAGGACTGGGCTAGATTTTCGGACAAGGCATTGAAGGCCCGAAACGCATCGGTCAAACGTTCGGCTTGCCGTTGTTGGTGATAGCTGAAAGTCTCCATAATCTTGACGCCTAGTGGTTACGCCAGGCAATCAGCAAAAACCGGACCATGAATAATTTCATTATATTTTCAAATATTTAGATCATAACGCCAAGATTTTGGCGCCGATCTTCCGCAGTCTAGCAAGCTGGACAGAACGGGTATCGATTCAATCGCGCGATACGGCTGGTGGCGGGACCTCTTTCAGGCTATGCTATCGGAGCTAACCAATCACCGTCATAACGCCATGCACAAGCATCCGCCCGAAATTCGCCCACCGTTACGCCGGATTCCCGCCGCGTTGTTGCTTGCTTCGACCTTGTCGCCGTTTCAAGCCGCTATTTCCGACGAAATTCGAGCCGGTCAATTTTACGAGCAAGCGATTCAGGCACAGCAGAATCAAAATTTACCGGAAGCGATCATTGATCTAAAAAATGCGCTGCAAGAAAACCCCAACTATGTCGCCGCGCATATTTTATTGGGCGAAATCTACCTCAAACAACAGTCGCTGTCGGAAGCCGAGGTGCAACTGACTCAGGCCAAGCAATTGGGCGCCGATCAAGCCCTGCTCATTAAGCCACTGGCGCAGTTGTACTTGTATCAGCTCAAATACGATCAATTGATTAAGGAAATCGATCCCAGCCGATTCAGCCGGGATCTGCAACCCACCCTTCACTTGTTTCGAGGCCACGCTTATGTGCAATTGGGAGAACTCAGCGCCGCCCTTAACGAATACGATATGGCCAGCCAAATCAATCCGGGACAAATCGACTCGCTGATTGGGCGCGCCAATACCTTATTACGTCGCGGCGATATCGACGGCGCGCGGACCGCCACGGACAAGGCACTGCAGATGAAGCCCGACGATCCCGGCGTACGCTTCGTTATAGGCTCGATCAAGCATTCTCAAGGAGACCTAAATGGGGCGTTGACGGAATACGACGCCACCTTGGCGGCCCAACCGGAACATCTTGACGCCCGCCTGGCCCGCATAGGGATACTGATGGATCAGCATCGTGACGATCAGGCCCTGCAAGATTTGGACTACGTCAAGGAACATTATTCGTTCGACCCAAGAGGCAACTATCTAAGATCGGTCATTCTGGCGCGCAACAATCGAATCGACGAGTCGGTCAAGGAACTCAATACCGCGGCGGATACGTTAGTCAATCTAAAGCCGGAACTAGTAACCGCCCACGCGCAGACCTTGATGTTGTCAGGCTTGGTAAACTTCGGCCTGCAGCGCTACGATATCGCGATAAACCATTTGCAGCTGTACGTCCGCCAATTTCCGGAACAAATCGGTGGCTATAAATTGCTGGCATCGGCACTGCTTGCGAAAAACGAACCGGAACAAGTGATTACCCTACTCAAACCGGTATTAGTCCGAAATCCTCGGGACTATCGCCTGATGTTTTTACTGGGAAGCGCCTATATGCGCACCGGCAGACACGATTTGGCCAGCACTATGTTGGAGAAGGCTTCGGCTTTAAGCGCGGATGGTGAGCAAATCCACACCGAAATCGGCTTAAACCTGCTGTCGATGGGGCAAGAGCAGATGGCCGCCGAAGAGTTGGAAGCGTCATTCAAAAACAACCCCAGCAATACTCAGGCCGGAACCCATTTAGTGTCGATTTACATCAGCCGGGGCGAATCCGCAAACGCGCTACGCGTTGCAAAGGCCATGGTTGAACAAGCGCCGAAAAATATTACACTGATCAACTTAATGGGCACCGCCCAAGTCAGCGCGAAACAATACAAACAGGCCAGACAAAGTTTTGAACGCGCGATCGAACTGGAACCTAATTTTGTAGCCGCTTATGTGAATTTGGGCCGATTGGATGCAGCCGAGAATAAACTCGATGCTGCAAAATCCAGACTGGAAAACCTGCTAAATAAACAAACCGATAATGTGACGCTGATGACGGAGTTGGCGCTGATCGAACTGGCCGCCGGGAATCACGAACGCGCGGAGTCCTGGCTGGCCAAGGCCCGCAAAGTCGATCAAAAGTCCATACCGGTTCTACTGGCGCTGATCGAAGTCAAATTACACACTGGCAAAACCACGGAAGCCGTCAGTATCGCCGAAGCCGCCGAACTCATCGATAAAAACGACCATAAAGTGCTGGACGCGCTTGCGCGCTGCTACTTGGCGAACAATAGCCGAGATCGAGCGCTGGCAATTTACATCCGCATGGCGGATCAAGCCAGACTGAGCGCGAAACTGCTCTACAAAGTCGCCCGTCGTCAATTGGACGCCGAAGACCAATATGAAGCCATCAAAACGTTAAAGAAAGCGGTCCTGGCCGACCCTAAACATCTGCCATCGCAGATCGCGCTGGTGGAAACCGAGCTGAACTACGGCAAGCCGGTTTTTGCGCTTAGCCGCGCCGAAAATTTACGTCAGCAGTACCCAAACCGAAGTTTCGCCCGCACCTTGTTGGGCGATATCGCGATGCATGACAAAAATTACGCATTAGCCGTAAACCACTTTCAAGAAGGCTTCAATCTGGAGCCTAACTCGCAAGTATTGATGAAGTTGTTCGATGCGTTGAAGCAAGCCGACCGGAACCCGGAAGCTTACGGTCTGCTGAGCAACTGGATCGAAAAACACCCCGAAGATAGCGTACCGCTGGCTGCGTTGGCTGAAGAAAACATGCGTGCCGGCAGATTTGCCGCCGCCGAAAAACAGTACGATAAGCTCTTGAAAAAATTCCCGGACGAACCACAGTTTTTAAACAATCTCGCATACGTATACTTCAATCTGGGCAATCCCAAAGCTCTGGTTTTAGCGGAAAACGCCGTCAAATTGGCGCCCGAGCATCCTTCGGCAAACGACACATTAGGATGGATTCTGGCCAATACCGGGAACCCGGAAAAAGGCCTTCGCTACCTACGCGACGCACACTCTCGCTTATCCGGCGACCCGGAAATTCGCTACCATATTGCCGCGGCGTTAGAAATGCTGCAGCGGAATGACGAAGCCAAGGCCGAGTTGCAAGAAGCCTTGAATAGTGGCCAATCATTTAACGGGATCGACAAAGCAAAGATTTTATTGGAAAAACTCAACCGCTAACTCTCATGTCGGCTTATTTTACACGCGCAGTCCCCCGCCCCTCACAAGCAACACCAAGCAATTGAAATTGCATATAAATCAAATATACGCACATTTCTTGCTGTAAAAATATTGACGCTTCCCGCTTTAATCCTTCAGTACAGTGTTTCTATATCGGAAATTATAGAGAATACCGGGCGAGCACACCTGCTAAATACGGAGATCCCCAAATGACTAGAACATACTTAGTGCTGGCAGCCTTCATTCTTTCGCCACTTTCCGCGCACGCTACCGCCTGGAATTTGTTAAATACTGCGAATTGTTTAAATGGCTGTACGGCAAACTACCCAACTTACTCTCCGACCTCTGGCAACAGTCAGGCATTCTCATCATCCACGGCTGGCGCGCCTAACCTAACGGTATCGGCATTTTCAACGTCGTCCACCTCAGCCACACCCGCATCAACTTTTGCCGCGGCAACCCTGGCTTTGTATTCCGGTTACGGCTTAGGGGCGACCGCCGCTAGTAACGACGGAACACTCGGCAGCCAGCCGGACCATGCGTTCGACAATGATGGCAGCGCGTCGTCATATACCGACTACGCGCCTGACGGAAACGTCGACGCGGCGTTGCTGTATTTTGGCCCCAACGGTGTCGATATCGACAGCCTGAGTGTTGGCTACATCAATGGAGATGCCGACATTTCAGTGCTGGCCTACACTGGTTCTCTAGTAGGTGGCGCCTTGCCTGCGGCGGCCGCAATCGCCAACCATACCTTTGCTCAGTTACTCAGCGCCGGTTGGTCTTTCATCGGTAATTACAATATGGGTTCGACCAACACCGCTAAAGCGATCAATTCCGATAATGTGTCCTCCAGTTACTGGCTGATCAGCGCTTATACGACCAGCGCGGGAACCGGTAAAGGCGATTCGACTTCATTATTAAGCTTCGGCAACGACTACTTTAAATTGTCCGCCGTTTCAGGCATCGTCAGCACCACTACGGGCAGCGTGCCGGAACCCGCCAGCGCCCTATTGATTGCGCTGGGCTTGCTGGGTTTTAGAGCCAGGATGAGAGACACTCGCGGAAATTTGCTAATAGCCTAAGCCGGTCCATCGCTGCTCGGCACCGAAACAAAAAGGCCCGCCCCAGTAACCGCTGGGACGGGCCTTTTTGTTTGTCATGGCATACAGACTACGGATAAAGCGGCACCAACTCCAATCCGATAAACTCATCCAAACCCATCGTCAAATTCATCGCTTGCACCGCCTGACCGGAGGCGCCCTTAACCAGGTTATCGATGACCGACAGAATCACGACGACATCGCCACCCCGTGGCTGATGAACCGCGATCTGGCAGCGATTACTGCCTCTGACGTTACGCGTATCGGCATGACTGCCGGCCGGCAGCACATCGACAAATTTTTCATCTTGATACCGAGTTTCGTACAGGCTCTGCAAATCGACCGACTTGGTCAATCTGGCGTACAAGGTCGCGTGTATGCCGCGAATCATCGGCGTCAGATGCGGTACGAAGGTCAGGCCGACCCGTTCGGTCGTGGCGCGCCGCAAGCCTTGACGAATCTCCGGCAAATGCCGATGACCCGCCACGCCGTAAGCTTTGAAGCTCTCGCCGGCCTCGCTCATCAGCGAGGACAGCTCGGCCTTGCGACCGGCACCGCTAACGCCGGATTTACAGTCGGCGATCAGATTACCGACATCAACCAGCCCATGCTCCAGCAACGGCAAAAATCCCAGCTGCACGGCCGTCGGATAACAACCCGGACAGGCAATTAATCTGGCGGCGCGTATCGCCGCGCGATTCACTTCCGGCAGCGCGTAAACTGCTTCGCCGATCAGCTCCGGACAGGCGTGCTCGACGCCGTACCAATGCTCCCATTCCGCACTATCCTGCAGTCGAAAGTCGGCGGATAAATCGATCACTTTGATGCCCAGTGCGAGCAAAGCCTCTGCCATGGTCATCGCGATTCCGTTTGGCGTCGCGAAAAACACTACATCGCAGTCGCGAAGGTTTTCTATTTCCGGTCGCGTGAAGACCACATCGCAATAGCCGCGCAGACTAGGATAGACTTTGTCGACCCGCGTGCCCGCATCGGCCCGCGATGTCACCGCCGCGACCTCGACCTCGGGATGCAATGTCAGGATTCTTAACAATTCGACCCCTGTATATCCGGTGCCGCCTACGATGCCCGCTTTTATCATGTTGATCTCGCTGAAAATCCGCTAATACTCGAAATGGCCGCATATAATACGACACTCTTCCCCAACCGCAGACGCCGATGCGCGCGATCACCATTCTTCCCGGCGAAGCTCGTCAACTCGCTTTAACCGAATTGCCGACGCCCAAGCCAGACAACGGCCAAGTCCTGATCAAGGTCTCCGCCGCCGGCGTCAATCGCCCGGATCTCGCGCAGCGCGCCGGCTTATACCCCCCACCGGAAGGCGCATCCCCCATTTTAGGCCTGGAAGTCGCCGGCACGGTGATTGAAACCGGCTCGGACGTCGTCTCTCCCAAACCGGGGGACAGCGTTTGCGCCTTGTTGACCGGCGGCGGCTACGCTGAATACGCAATAGCCAGTGCGATCTGTTGTCTACCGATACCAGCCGGCTTTGACTATGTGCAGGCCGCCGCGATTCCCGAAACCTTTTTCACGGTCTGGAGCAATCTATTCGACCGAGCCAAGTTATGCTCCGGCGAATGTTTATTGGTCCACGGCGGTAGCAGCGGCATCGGCACGACAGCTATCCAACTCGCCAGTGCGCTTGGTGCCAGAGTGATCGTCACCGCCGGCAGCCGAGAGAAATGCGATTTTTGCATGACACTCGGCGCCGAAGCGGCAATCAATTATCGTGACCACGACTTTGTCGAGACCTGCAAGCAATTGACCGTGGGGCGGGGCGTGGACATGGTACTGGACATCGTTGGCGGCGACTATTTTCCGCGTAATCTGAAAGCGCTGGCGCCTGACGGCCGCCTGTTGCAGATCGCGATTCAAACCGGCGCCAAGGCCGAGATCAACTTGGCGGCGGTCTTAATGAAGCGGCTGACTATCACCGGCTCCACCTTACGCGCAAGGGACGATACATTCAAGGCCGCGATTGCCCAACAATTGCTGAGCCAAGTCTGGCCCTTGCTTGAATCGGGCCGAATCAAACCCGTCATCGATTCACTCTATCCTCTGGCAAACGCCGCGGAAGCCCACGCCAGAATGGAAAGCTCTCAACATATCGGAAAAATTATCCTGGAGGTATAACGATGTCTTGCACTACGCTAGTCTCGGCCGACACCCTAAGCACCCACCTAGACGACCCGAATTGGCTGATCGTCGACTGCCGCTTCTCGCTGGCCGAGCCGGAAGCTGGACATCGGGCCTATCGCCAGCATCATATCCCAGGCGCCCGCTATGCGGATCTCAATCAAGACCTCTCCGCGCCCATCCGAGATTATACCGGCCGCCATCCATTACCGGACTTTCGGGCACTCACCGCAAAGCTGATTGCCTGGGGAGTCAGTGCCCGCCATCAAGTCGTGGTTTATGACGACGCTTCCGGCGCCTTTGCCGGACGGTTGTGGTGGCTGTTGCGCGCAATGGGACACGACCGGGTTGCGGTGCTGGATGGCGATTACCGAAACTGGCGGCGCCTGGGCAAACCGGTAACGACGATATTGCCGAAACCGATTTCCGGCACGTTTCGTTGCTATCTTGACGATAGCCGTTGGCTGAATGCGAACAAGGTTCGGGACGGTCTGGCCAAACATGAAATCGTTTTAATCGACGCTAGAACCCCTGAGCGCTTCGCGGGCCGGCAGGAACCGATCGACCCGGTCGCTGGCCATGTACCGGGCGCGCGGAATAGGCCGTTTCAGGCCAATCTGGATAGCAAAGGCTTTTTTTACCGGCCAATTATCTGAAAGCGCAATTCCAGGATATTCTCGGTCCGATCGAGCCCCGACAAGTCGTCCATATGTGCGGCTCCGGCGTGACCGCTTGCCACAACCTGTTGGCAATGGAAATCGCCGGACTAGGCGGTTCTCGGCTGTATGCCGGCTCGTGGAGCGAATGGATCCGGGACCGTAATCGCCCACTAGCGAAGGGTTGACATGGAGGCGTTTCAACGTGCCTTCGGCAAGGCCTCCGGATAGCCCAATTGTCGCCAGGCCTCATACAAAGCCACGGCGACAGTATTCGATAAATTCAGGCTACGGCTCTCTGCCCGCATCGGCAAGTAGAGCTTTTGCTCGGGCGGCAAACTCTCCAGGAATTCCTGAGGCAATCCGCGCGTTTCCGGCCCGAACAACAGGGCATCGCCGGCTTGATAGCCCACTTGGCTAAACACATTGGTGCCCTTGGTCGTAAACGCGAACAAACGTTTGGGCTTTCCGCGCTCCAAGTAATCGGCCAACGAGCCGTGCTGACGAATATTGACCCACTCATGATAATCCAAACCGGCTCTGCGCAAGCGCTTGTCGTCCAGCTCAAAACCCAGCGGACGAATCAGGTGCAGATGCGCACCGGTATTGGCGCATAGCCGGATAATATTACCGGTGTTCGCGGGAATCTCCGGTTCGAACAGCACGATATCCAGCATCGCCCGCCCGGCTATCCCTCGACTTGGATCGGCGTCAAGTGCCAAATGTCGTGATTGTATTCGCTGATGGTCCGGTCGGTCGAAAACTTGCCGCTGGCGGCGGTGTTGATAATGCTCATCCGCGTCCAATGCTCTTGATCCCGGTACGCGGCGTCGACGCGTTTCTGCGCTTCCAGGTAGCTGCGGAAATCGGCAAGGGTCATCCAGGGGTCGTTGGGGCTTTTAATCGACGCGATAATGTCGTCGAACATACCCGGTTCGAAGCGATTGAAATGGCCGCATTCCAATAAATACATGACCCGCTGCAGATCGTTATCGTCGCGGATGTACGCCTCCGGGTCGTAATGACCCCGCAACGCTTCCACCTCGGCTTCGGTCAAGCCGAACAGAAAAAAGTTCTCCTCGCCGACTTCCTCGCGGATTTCAATGTTCGCGCCATCCAACGTGCCTATCGTCAGCGCACCGTTCATCATGAACTTCATATTGCCGGTACCGGATGCTTCTTTGCCGGCCGTCGAAATTTGCTCGGACAAGTCCGCGCCGGGACAAATCTTTTCCATCGCCGAGACGCAGTAATTCGGCAAAAACACCAGTTTCAACTTGTCGCCGACATCCGGATCGTTGTTGATCACATGCGAGACATTGTTGATGAACTTGATGATTTTCTTCGCCATCGCATAGCCCGGCGCCGCCTTGCCGCCGATCAACACGCAACGCGGCACCCAGTTGTCGGTATCGCCGCGCTTGATCCGGTCGTAGAGATGAATCACATGCAGCACGTTCAGGACTTGCCGCTTGTACTCGTGGATCCGCTTGACCTGCACGTCGAACAAGGCATCGACGTTGATATCGATGTCGTACTCGAATTTCTTGAAATCCACCAAGCGTTGCTTGCTGGCCCGGTTCAGCTCGTACCATTTCTTGCGGAATGCCGCATCGTCGGCATAGGGTTTGAGCTCGGCCAATTGAGACAAATCGGTAATCCAGGCATCGCCGATAGTTTCGGTAATGAATTCCGCCAGTTCGGGATTGCAACCGGCCAGCCAACGCCTCGGTGTGACGCCGTTGGTTTTGTTGTTGAATTTGCCTGGCCACAGTTCGTAGAAATCCCGGAACAAGCCTTCCTTCAGCAATTTGGAATGCAATTCGGCCACACCGTTGACTGAAAAACTCCCGACGATCGCCAAATAGGCCATGCGCACCATTTTCGTCGGGCCTTCTTCGATGATGGACATTCTCGCCATGCGCTCGCCGTCGCCCGGCCAACGCGCCGACACTTCGGCCAGGAAATGCGCGTTGATCTCGTAGATGATCTCCAACAACCTCGGCAACAAACTTTGCATCAGATTGACCGACCATTTTTCCAAGGCTTCCGGCAACAGCGTGTGATTGGTGTAGGCCATCGTGTTGCGGGTGATATTCCAGGCATCGCGCCAGGACAACCCATGGATATCCATCAGCAGACGCATCAATTCGGCAACCGCGATACTGGGATGGGTGTCGTTCAACTGAAAACAATTCTTTTCGGAAAACTTCGAGAAATTGTTGCCGTGCCGCCCGACCCAGTTTGCGATCACGTCCTGCAAACTGGCGGATGCCAGCAAATATTGTTGTTGCAGGCGTAGCGCCTTGCCGTTTTCGTTGGCATCGTTGGGGTACAACACCATCGTGATGTTCTCGGCGGTGACCTTCTGAGCGACCGCCTCGGCATAGTCGCCGGCGTTGAATTCCTGCAGATTAAACTCTTCGGTGGCGATTGCCTTCCAAAGCCGCAAAGTATTGACGGTACCGTTCTTGTAGCCAGGTACCGGCGTGTCGTAAGGCATGGCCAGAATATCGTGCGTTTCTATCCAACTGGTACGCCGATTGCCGTGTTCGTCAATGTGACTTTGAGTCCGGCCGCCGAATTTGATCCGATGCATGTATTCCGGACGTTCGATCTCCCAAACGTTGCCCATCCGCAGCCAGTGGTCCGGCCGCTCGACCTGCTCGCCATTGACGATCTGTTGGGTAAACATCCCGTATTCGTAACGCAGCCCGTAACCGGTGACCGGCAACTGTAAAGTCGCGCAACTGTCGATGAAACAGGCCGCCAGCCGACCCAAGCCCCCGTTACCCAAACCGGCGTCCGGCTCGCTCTCCACCAGTTCCTCGGCTTCCAAACCGAGATCGTATAGCGCTTGAGTAACCACGTCGTCCACGCCCAAATTCAGCATCGCGTTGCTCAGGGACCGGCCGATCAGAAACTCCATCGACAGATAAAAGGCCTTCTTGCAATCCGAATCGCGGTAGACGTTGTAAGTTTTTTTCCAGCGCTCGACCAACCTGTCGCTGATGGTCAACGACAAAGCCTCGTAGGCATAGTGCGGCGAACGGCAATTTTCGTCTCGCCCCAACCGATGGCTGTAATAGTGTTTGAAATCGGAGATGAAATGCTTCTTTTCCATCCCCAACTTGGGCAGCTTGGTGATGTCGGAAGCGGGATTGCTCTTATGAAAAACTCTATGCGGCATCGTGATTACCCTGTAAAACAATGAATCTCTGGAAGCCATAGCGCAAACATGGATGACGATACACTCCCGGCAAGCCGGGCAAACAATCCGATCCGCTCAAAACCGGACGACTTGAGTCGGGCGACTGGCGGAGCCGCCCGTCAACCCGATCAGCTCAGCTTACCGTGACACTGCTTGTACTTTTTACCCGAACCGCAAGGGCACGGATCGTTACGACCGACCTTACGATCGCCGCGTACAAACGGTACCCCATTCTCGTCGGCCGGCTCGGCCGTTTCGTCGCCGGATTCGAAAAGCGACGAAGCCTCGGCATGTTCGTAATGCATTTCCTGCGGCGCTTGGCGTTGTTGATCGATCGCTTCGACATCTTCCTCGCGACTGACCTGCACCTTGCAGAGTATAGTCACGACTTCCTGTTTGATGTGATTCAACAAGCTGGTAAACATTTGGAATGACTCGCGCTTGTACTCCTGCTTGGGGTCCTTTTGCGCGTAACCGCGGAAATGTATGCCTTGGCGCAGTTGGTCCATCGCCGCCAAATGCTCCTTCCAACTGTTGTCGAGGACTTGCAGCATCACCGATTTTTCGAAGTGACGCATCACGGAAGCACCGATACTGTCTTCCTTGGCCTTGGCTTCCTGCTCGGCTTTCTCGACGACCAAATGCCGCAGCTTGGCTTCGTTCAAAGTTTTGTCCCGCGCCATCATCTCGACCAACGGCATGCTCAGGTTAAAATCCTGCGACAAATGCTGTTCCAGACCGCGAATATCCCATTGTTCTTCCATCGTTTTCGGCGGGACGAACTGGGTCACCGCGTCGTTGAGCACATCCGCGCGTATCGCCGCCACGATGTCGCTGATATCCTCGGCGGCCATCAACTCGTTGCGCTGCGAATAGATCACTTTGCGTTGATCGTTGGCGACATCGTCGTAGGCCAAAATTTCCTTACGAATATCGAAGTTGCGGTTTTCCACCTTGCGCTGGGCGCTCTCGATCGACCGAGTCACCCAGGGATGCTCGATCGCTTCGCCTTCCTGCATGCCCAACTTCTGCATCAGGCCAGCTACCCGCTCAGATGCGAAAATCCGCATCAAATCGTCTTCCAACGACAAATAAAACCGGGTTGAACCCGGATCGCCCTGCCGACCGGAACGACCGCGCAACTGGTTATCGATCCGCCGCGACTCGTGGCGTTCGGAACCGATCACGTGTAAACCGCCGGACGCCAACACTTTTTCATGGCGATCCAACCACGCACCTCGCACCTGTTCCTTGGCATCGTCGCTGGCGTCTTCGCCCAAGGTCGCCAGCTCGGCGTTCAAATTACCGCCCAACACGATGTCGGTACCGCGACCGGCCATGTTGGTGGCAATCGTCACCGCGCCCGGCATACCGGCCAACTCGATGATATGGGCCTCGCGCTCATGCTGTTTGGCATTCAAGACTTCGTGCTGGATGCCTTGTTGCTTCAGCATCGCCGAAATCCGCTCGGAGTTTTCGATCGACGTGGTGCCGACCAGCACCGGCTGACCGCGTTTGACGCAATCCTTAATGTCTTCGATGACCGCGTTGTATTTTTCCCGCGCCGACAAGTACACCAAATCGCCCATGTCTTTACGGATCATCGGTCTATGGGTCGGGATAACGACAACTTCCAAACCGTAAATTTTGTTCAGCTCGAAGGCTTCCGTGTCCGCGGTACCGGTCATCCCGGACAGCTTGTTGTACAGGCGGAAATAGTTTTGGAAGGTAATCGAGGCCAGTGTCTGGTTCTCGTTTTGAATGGTAACGCGTTCCTTGGCTTCGACCGCTTGATGCAAGCCGTCCGACCAGCGCCGGCCGGTCATCATGCGCCCGGTGAATTCGTCGACAATGATGACTTGATCGTTTTTAACGACGTAATCGACATCGCGCTGAAACAAAATATGCGCCCGCAACGAGGCATTCAGGTAGTGCATCAAACGAATGTTGGCCGCGTCGTACAACGAGGAACCGGCCTCGATCAAGCCGTGTTCAACCAACAAACGCTCGACTTTTTCGTAGCCGGCTTCAGTCAGGTGTATCTGCCGCGATTTCTCGTCCACCGCATAATCGCCCGGCATTTTGTCTTGCAATTCCGGATCTTCGGATTTTTCCTGCTTGGTCAGCAGCGGGATGATCGCGTTGGTCTTCAAATAGACGTCGGTATTGCCCTCGGCCTGCCCGGAGATGATCAGCGGCGTTCTGGCTTCGTCGATCAGGATCGAATCGACCTCGTCGACGATCGCGAAATTCAGGTCGCGCTGAACTTTTTGCTCCAGACTGAACGACATGTTGTCGCGCAAGTAGTCGAAGCCGAATTCGTTATTGGTACCGTAGGTAATATCGGCGGCGTATGCGGCTTGGCGTTGTTCGTGGTTTAAGTCGCTAACGATCACGCCGGTGGTTAAACCCAGGAAACCGTAGAGCTTACCCATCCATTCGGCGTCGCGGCGCGCCAGATAGTCGTTGACGGTCACGACGTGAACGCCGCGGCCGGGCAAGGCGTTAAGATAGGCCGCGAGCGTGGCCATCAGGGTTTTACCTTCACCGGTTTTCATCTCGGCGATCTTGCCGGAATTCAACACCATACCGCCGATCAACTGCACGTCGAAATGGCGCATACCGAACACCCGGGAGGACGCTTCGCGCACCGTGGCGAAGGCTTCCGGCAATAGTTGGTCCAGTTTTTCGCCCCGTGCCAGGCGATCGCGGAATTCCTGAGTCTTAGCGGTTAACGCGGCATCGGACAGTGTTTCGTATTCGGCGGCCAACGCATTAATCTTCTTGACTATTCTGCGCTTTTTCTTGATCAGCCTGTCGTTCCGGCTGCCAACTACCATTTTAACCAGCTTCCCCAGCATGATAATTCCAGTATTAGAGTGAACCAAAGTTTGCGATTATAACGTTATGGGGGGGCGCTGACTAGAAAACAAGCCCATGCCACCGACGCCAAAACCGCTGGAACATGGACAAGCCAGGCAATGCAGGTATAATTTCTCTCCTTCACTTTCCCACCTCGCCACCCATTTTCCGGCACGCCTCCTCCGTATGAAAATTGTGATACTCGGCGCCGGCGTCACCGGCTCATCGGTAGCCGGCGCTCTCGCCAGCGAAGAAAACGACATCGTGGTCATCGATCAAAAATCGCACTTGCTGACGGCCCTTAAAGCGCGCCTGGACATCGCCACTGTCGAAGGCAACGCCACGCATCCCAGCGTTTTGGAGCAATCCGGGATTCGCGACGCCGACATGGTCATCGCGGTGACCGACCGCGACGAAACCAATATGCTGGCCTGCCAGGTTATCAATACGCTGTACAGCAAGCCGAAAACCATCGCCAGGGTAAGGGCCATCGATTTTCTGACCCACCCCGAACTGTTCCAACCTAACGGTATTCCTATCGATATCGTCATCAGTCCGGAACAAGTGGTCACCGAAGCCATTCGCAACCTGATCAAATTTCCGGGCGCGCTGCACGTCTCCGAATTCGCCGACGGTTTGGTGCGGTTGTTTTCGATCAAGGTAGTCGCCACCGGCTTTTTGACCGGCAAACGCATCCAGGCGGTCAAGGAAAAACTGGCCGACGGTATGATCCGCGTTGCCGCGATCTTTCGTGACGGCAAGGCGATTCCGGTCAACGGCGAAGCGGTCATCGCCACCGGCGACGAGGTGTTTTTCGTCTGCCCGCGCGACAAGGTCCGTAAGACACTGATCGATTTACACAAACTGGAATCGCCGATCAAATCCATCATGCTGGCCGGCGGCGGCCACATCGGCAAACGTCTGGCGTTAGCGCTGGAAAACAACTATCACGTCAAGGTGATCGAACACAACATCGAGCGCGCCAAGGACATCGCCAACGATTTGCGCAACACAATGATTTTGCACGGCGACTGCACCGACGAATCGCTGCTGCTGGAAGAAATGATCGAGGATACCGATCTGTTCTGCGCCATCACCAATAACGACGGCATCAACCTGATTTCGGCGGGGCTGGCGAAAAAGCTCGGCGCCAAGAAAGCCATCTGCTTGGTCAACAATAACTCCTACCTGAAATTGCTGGACGGCAGCGACATCGATTTGGCGATACAACCCAAGCTGGAAACCCTAGGCGGCATCTTGAAACACGTTCGCAAAGGCGACGTGGTCGGCGTCAGCTCGGTTTGCGGAGGCAGCGCCGAGGCCATCGAAGCGATCGCCCATCGCAGCAAAAACGCCTCTTCGGTGGTCGGTCTACGGGTCGATCAGGTCAATCTGCCCGACGGCGTGATTCTGGGCGCGCTGATTCGCGAGAAGGAAGTGATTCCGGTACATCACGACACCGTGTTCGCGGAAGGCGATCATGTGGTGATGTTTGCGTTGAACAAGAAGCACGTCAAGGATATCGAGGAATATTTCCAACCGATCTGAGCGCACCACCCGTCGAAGGCATCAATCCGACAGCGGCTTACCTTCGCGATCCGCATCGATAAACGCCAACGCGCGTTGCGGCATGCCGGCGGTGCTGGTCTCCTGCTGCAACGCGGCGCGGCTGTCCTCGTGCACCGCCGCCATGAATTGCAACAAGGCCATCTCCATCCGCAATTTTTCCTCCGGTTCGTCACTATCCCACATCCGGTTCAACAACTGCTTGGCGTGGTGATGTATCGTAAATGCCACGGCCTCCGGCAAATGCGCGTAACTGGCGCGTAGCGAGTTTTTCAATTTGTCCAACGATTCCAGATATTGCCGGTAGTCCTTTAAATCCTGCTGGCATTGAACCTTGACCATCGCCAGTTCGTTGGCGTTGCGCGCTTTGTTCACTGCCAACTCGTGGGCCAATTGCTGAGCCTGTTTGCGCAGCTGGGCGGCTAGCGCCTGCTCCGCGACGGCTTGATTTCGGCGCAATTCGGCGGCCAAGTCTTGGCGCGCCAAACGCCAATCAAGCTGATCGTCGCTAGCCCGCCGCCAAAATGAAAGCGCCGCGCTCAGCCAGCGCCCGATCGCCGCCATCAGACTTGCTCGCGGACCGCAAGGATGCCCGCGACGTCGCCGCTGCGTAGACAATGTTTCAATTCGCGCCTAAGCGTTTTGAAACGCTTGGCCGGCAACAGAGCCTTGCCCGCCAACAATTCCGACTCGACAGCCGCCGACAACTCCCGCAACTGCTTGCGATCGTCGGCCGCCAGGATGCGCCGGCGCCGCATGGCCGCCCGGTATTGCAACTGCTTGAACTCCAAAGCCCGGCGAGTCGCGGCTGCGCGCCTGGCCAGTTCCAGCGCGGCGACGCGCCGCAAAGCCGCCGCGGTTTCGCTGCAAAAAGCCCGCAGATCGCGACTGACCTCTCTAATCAAACCGAATAGCCCTAGGCCACCCCATAAGCCCAAGGCCACCAATAAAATTTTGGCGCCTATCAGATAAAGCAAGCCGGTTAGCAAAGCCAAGCCCGCTTGCATCGCCAAAAAACCGGCCAACAACGATAGCATTGCCAAGCCACAGAGCAACAACGCCGCCCACACCAAACGTCCGGACATCGTTACGGACGCTCGATAAACTCCAGGGCGTTGCCGTCCCGGTCCCGGCAAAACAAGGCTTTACGCCCAGAGATACTCAATGTGAATTCTATACCGCCCCGCTCTAAACTTTCCCTGAGGGCATCGATGGAATCGACATGCATCGCCACATGCCGATCTCGGCCGCCATGCGCCGCACGTCCGCTGATGGGATCGGGATTGGGCAGCTCCAGTAGATGAATTTGTTGGGCACCGATCTGCAGCCATGCACCCGGAAACGGCAAGTCCGGTCGCTCGGTCTGCGGCATACCCAAAACGTCGCGGTAAAACCGCAAGGACTGTTCGGTATCGGACACCAATAGACTGGCATGATGTAACGTAAAATTGTGTGCGGTCATGGCGCTGCCCCGGATTGAAAATCCCATCGATTATACCGTCGATGCCGGCAGCCAAGCTAAACTGTCGGCCGTGGCGCCGGACGGGCGGTATTCGGCGCCGAGCCAACCGCGATAGGCCGATCCGGCGATCGCGCCGAACATGGCGGAAAAATCGATAGCTCCGCTCCCCGGCTCGGCGCGCCCCGGCACGTCGGCAAACTGAATGTGGCCGATACGCTCGGCATGTTCCGCGATAAACGCCGCGCAATCCTCGCCCATCCGGGTCATGTGATAAATGTCGTACTGCATTTTTAAATGCGAATGGCCGATTTGATCGAGGATGTCCAACATTTGCCGACCGCTATCGACCAAAAAGCCCGGCATGTCGAAGGTGTTGATCGCCTCGAACACTGTCTCGACGCCCAATTCGGCAAACTGGTCGGCCGCGAATCGCAAATTATCCAGCAAGGTTTGCCAATACGCCGGACGACACGCGGCCGTCAAGCATCGGCCCGGCAACACGTTGACGAACGCCGGTCGCAACACTTGGGCGTAACGGTAGGCTTGCGCCACCGCTCGCCGAAACTCGGCGACGCGCTCCGGTACAGCCGCGAGGCCTTCGCCGCCCTGCAACAAAGTGGCCGCGTCGACATTGAACAGCACCAGGCGCAAATCATGATACTGCAATTGGTCGGCGATCGCTTCGGCCGGCAAATCGTAGGGAAACTGGATTTCGACCGCGTCGAAACCGGCGCGGCGCGCGGCCTGGAACCGTTCGAGCAGTGGGTATTCGTCGAACAACAAACTGAGATTGGCCGAAAAACGCAACATCGCCAATCAAGTCTCGCGGTAAAGTTTGATCAAGGTCGCCGGATCTTGATTCAGAAAGCCGCGACCGGCGTGGAGCCGCAGCAGTTGCGCGGCCAGACCGGACATCGGCACCGCAGAACCCGCTTGGCCGGCAATATCCGCCGCCATCGTCAGGTCTTTCAATAGCGTGCCTACCCGCCATTTCACCGGCTCGAAACGATTCTCCGCCATTTCCGGACCGACAATTTGCAGCGGTTTGGAATCGGCGAAGCCGCCGGCCAGCGCTTGCGGAATCCGCTCGGCGTCGACCCCGGCCGCCCGAGCCAGCGCCATCATTTCGGCGATGACCAGCACGTTGCAACTGACGATCATCTGATTACAGATTTTGGTAATCTGACCGCTGCCGACCGGCCCCATGTGGGTTAAGCGACTGTAAAGTGGTCGCAACACCTGCCGGGCGACATCGATATCGTCCGCTTCGCCGCCCGCCATGATCGCCAGACTGCCCTCCTCGGCACCGACCGTACCGCCGGACACCGGCGCATCCACCCAACGCATGCCGCAACCGGCCTTGACCGCGGCGGCCAAGCGCCGGGTAACATCCGGATGAATGCTGGACAGGTCGATCAACAATTTCTGGGCGTTGCCGGCGGCGATGACGCCTTGGGCCACGACGCTTTCCACGGCGGCACTATCGGCCAGACACAGCAAGATCACATCGGAATTGGCGACCAACTCAGCAACGCTGGCACACACGGCCGCACCGGCGGCGGCAACGTCGCTCAGCTTTTCCGGGCTGCGATTCCAGACGCGCACGGTAAACCCCGCATCCAGCAAGCGCAAGGTCATCGGCCTACCCATCAAGCCGATGCCGACAAATCCCAATGTATAGCGCATCGCGGCCCTCTTCTACCTTATTCGAACAATGCCGGACTCAGATCGATCGGTTGGCTATCGTCCAGGCCGGCCATCAGATGACCGTGGACCAACTGAAACGCCTGATCGAAATCGGCATTCACGAAGCGTTGCGCCAAATGCCCGCATAACGCATACAAGGCCGAGTAGTCCACGGTTTCACCGGAGACGCACTGGTGGACTTTATCGGATAAGGCTCGTACCAACGACAATACCGAGCCGTCCTGGCGCCAATTGACCGACACCGTGACCACCTCGTCACCCCGGCAGGCAATCGCCGCCAAGGCATTGAACGCCAAATCGACCAAACCCGCCAGTATTTTCAGCAAGTCACCGCCAGCGACCGCTTTGAAGGTGTGGCTGGCACAATCCAACAACAGCGCCTGGCGCATGACGATATCCATGTCCGACAGATGCGCTAAATCGCCGTCATCGGGTTGGGAAATGCCGAATTGACGATGAAATTCCTTAACCAATTGTAAATGCTTGTTCATAGTTACCCGCTGTTAATGAAATTTAGAATGCGCGTGGATTGAGCCGGCCGGATTCGTTCCGCGTTACTGAATACGCTGTCGGGACTGGATCAACGAAATCGAGACTATGACGATCAGCGCCAGCAGCGACGCTTCCAGGGTAAGAAACGCGGCAATCTTAAAATAGGCGAAACGTGGGTCAACAAACCTGACCAGCCAACCGGCCGCTTCGTCGGCCAAAGCCGCCGCGTAAATGATGCCGCTTAACCACACTTTCAACAAAGTCGGTAACGAGGTCATCAGCATCAGATGCGTTAAGGTCAGCACCAGCATGCCCATCGCAAAAAGATGAAAGTGGGTGACTTCGAGCAGACTTTGATAGCTTCTGGGCTGGGTGAAGGCTTCTTCCGAACCCAGATAGAAAGTAACGACGGAGTCGGTGGTCAAACTCATCTTATGAAAATACATCAAGCCGTTACTGACCCACAACAGCGCCACGTAGGCCAAAAACATCAGGATCAAGGAATTGATCAACAATTGGCGGTTTTGTTCGCCGGTCACAAAAAATCGCATTAGGGTTTTGCTGGTTTCAACAGGACTTCGAAGATGGCGACCAGTTTTCTGGCGCTATTTAACGCCGCCCGCGAGCTCAAGGTGGCGCCGGCCACGGCCTGAACTTCTTTGTCGAAGCTCAAATCTTCCAGGCTGCGGTTAGTCAATAGCGCGAACCAACGTTCAGGCGGCTGGTATTCGGTCGGCTCATGGAAGGCCAGAGTATACACGTTGCGTAAGCGGCCATCGGGGTTCAAGACCAGTAACAGAGTTTCCGGCTGCGTTCTTACGGTGTGGGACTCAATCAATGCGTACCCGACAATCTGGCCCTGTTTTTTACCGACATGCAGACTAATCAGATTGGAATCGAGCTTAACTTTAGCCAGTCGTTCGATTTCCGTAACCTGCTCCGGCGTCGGAAACAGCGAGAGCACTTCGACACCGACGTCCTCCGCAAAGGCCAGCTTCAGCGCTTCCGCCTTGCTGTAATACACCGTCGCCAGCGCCGAACTTGCGGCGGTCAACAGGGCAATCAACGCTATTGATGATCTGATCAGGCTAAAAATATTCACTACGGTTCCTGCAAATAAAGGGTGGCTATGATAGAGACAGCTAACCGATTTGCCAAACCTTTCCCGATACCATTTCCAACCTTATCGTCCACCAGCGGTCAGCCTACTCCATCTTTTTTGCCTCATTTCCCGCTCGGACAAACCAGTGTAGCTCGTAAATTACCACAGGGGGCCTAGTAATATTCCTTGCAAATGAGAATGCTTGGCATTTATTATTTGAAAACTCACCTTATTGCTCAACATCCTATCAAGGGGTTATCCGATGATCATTTGCAAACAATTCAAACCGTCCGCATGCCTCGCTGGGGCAATCAGCTTGGCGCTCGGTTCCGCCGATGCCGCTCCGCCAATACCGAACACGATGGAGGAGATGTGGAAAATCGTTCAGCAACAGCAAAAGGAAATCGAGGCGCTGAAGGCCAAAACCGCCCAAAACGAGGCCTTGCAGCAGGAAGTCAACACATTGAAGGAACAACAAAAAACCACCCTAGTGGCAGTGCACTCCGCACCGGCGGTTAACGGAAAGACCGGACAAAACGGCGAGCTGGAACGCAAAACCGATGTGCTGGCAACCGAAGTCGAACGCCTGAAAACCCAATTGTTCATACCGGAGTCCCGCGAATATAAGAGCCAATACGGTCTGGGTCCGGCCGCATCCAATGTCTACCGTGTCAATCGGGGTATTTCAATCGGCGGTTACGGCGAAGCAATGTACACCAATTACGCCGATCCGCGCGGCGACAGTGCCACTAATAAAGACACCGCCGACCTGGAACGCGCCGTCATTTACCTGGGCTACAAATTCAACGATTGGATCGTGCTGAACAACGAATTCGAATTCGAACACGCCTCGACCGGCGAGGGCGCCGAGGAAAAAGGCGAAATTTCCGTCGAGTTCTCGCAACTCGATTTCCTGCTCAATCCCAAATACAACGTCCGTGCCGGATTGATGTTGATGCCGATGGGCTTTATCAACGAAATGCACGAACCGACCACCTACCATGGCAATCACCGCCCGGACGTCGAGCGCTACATCATCCCGTCCACTTGGCGAGAAATGGGCGCCGGCCTGTTCGGCGAGATCTTGCCGGGCCTGGAATATCGGGCCTACGCCGTCAACGGCCTGAATGCCGCGAATTTCTCCAATATCGGTATCAAGGAAGGTAGAGGCGGCGGCAGCAACGCCCAGGCCGAGGATTTTGCCTTCACCGCCCGCCTGGACTATTCGCCGAATTTTGTGCCGGGCTTGATGGTGGGTGCATCGACGTTTCAAGGCAACAGCAGTCAAAAGAATTTGGTCGACTTCGACGGCAAGGGCGTGGATTTTTACACCCAACTCTACGAAGGCCATCTGCAATACAAATACCGCGGCCTGGAACTGCGCGCCTTGGGGGCGTGGAGCCGTATCGAGAACACCGAATTCTTGAATCCGATTATCGCTGGCGACGGCCCAATCGGTAAGGAAAGCTTCGGCTGGTATGTGGAAGCCGCTCACGACATCATGCCCTTCGTCTGGAAGGAAAGCAGCCAATACCTCGCACCATTCGTCCGGGTCGAGCGTTACGACACCGTCGCCGCCGTCGCTAGCGGTTTCGAGAAAGGCAGCGGCCTCGATCGTTGGATTTATCAAGCCGGCCTCAGCTACAAACCGATAGACAATATCGTCATCAAGGCCGACTACCGCAACATCCGCGATCGAAAACTGGTCCCGGCCGGCGTACCGTTCGGGGACGAGTTCAATCTAGGCTTCGGCTTTATCTATTAATAATAACCACAGCGACGAGGCGGCGACCTGAGCAACATCCGCCCCGCCTCGGGTGCACTCGCCTCGCGCGAAACGGTCCCCACGAGATACGATCATGAAATTATTTTCGCTGCTTACTACCCTCGCCGCCGCTTGCTTCGCCGCGACTGCCGGGGCCGACGTTCCGGTTCTGCCCGGTGCCGGCAATCTCAGTACCAAGGCGCAACTGGGCCAACAGTTATTTTTCGACACCAATCTATCCGAACCGGCCGGCCAGGCCTGCGCTACCTGCCACGATCCGGCGTTCGCCTTTACCGACCCGGACAAAAACTCGCCGACATCGCAAGGCGTACTGAGCAATTTGCAGGGCAACCGGAACACGCCGACCGCGATGTATTCCGGTTACGCCCCGGCGTTTTATTACGACCGCGCCTCGGGTCTTTACCTCGGCGGCCAATTCCTGGACGGCCGAGCCGCGACGCTGGAAGACCAAGCCAAGGGGCCGTTTTTAAACCCCGTGGAAATGGCCAACCCCGATAGCGCTACGGTCGTGTCCAAGGTCCGCTCCGCCGCGTATGCCGCGATGTTCGACACCGTTTACGGCAACGGCGCGCTGGACGACGTCGACCTCGCCTACGACAGGATCGCCGACGCGATTGCCGAGTTCGAGCGCAGTCCGGTATTCAACCGCTTTACGTCCAAGTACGACTTTTACTTATTCGGCAAAGCCAAATTCACTGCTCAGGAAAAACGCGGCTTGCAACTCTTTGAAGCCGGCAACAAAGGCAATTGCGCGGCCTGCCACCCCAATCGCCCACTGGCCGACGGCACTCCGCCGCTATTCACCGACCACAGTTACGATAACCTCGGCGTGCCGAAGAACCCGGCGAACTTGTTTTATACCTTGGGCGCGGAATTGAACCCGGAAGGCGCGACCTTCATCGACGAGGGCCTGGGCGGCCGCCTGCACCTCAACGCCGAACTCGGCAAAATCAAAGTGCCGACCCTGCGCAATGTCGCGGTCACCGGACCCTATATGCACAACGGCTATTTCAAAACCCTGCGAGGCGCGGTTGAGTTGTACAGCAACCGCGACATCAAAAAACGTTGCGGGAATACGTTAACGCTGGAAGCGACCGCCTTGTCGAAAAAGTGTTGGCCGGCTCCCGAGGAAAATACCAACGTCAACCATGCCGAGCTCGGCGCATTGAACCTGAAGAAAAAGGAAGTCGACGATTTGGTGGCGTTTTTGAAGACTTTGACCGACGGCTACAAATCCGAATCGCCGTGGCCGTACAAGGCGCCTAAATAACGACCGGCAACCGGACCAGGTATCGGCTAGGCTACCAATCCCAGCGGTTTACAGCGTTTCACGCCCGCCCGCCGCTTCGATCAGTGCCAGCTTCCGCCGCTTGGACAGCTTCTTGATCTCGGCCTCCCGCCGAGACGCCGAGGCGCGGTCGTGTCCGGCTTCGCGATAGGCAACCGCGAGCGGAATTCGACTCCGAAAAAACTTAGCGCCGCGCCCGCTCCGATGTTCGTCGAAGCGGCGCGCCACGTCGGTGCTGATTCCGGTATACAAACTGCCGTCCTGGCACAACACAATGTAAACCGACCAAGCGACGGACACGACTTCCGCATCGGGGGCCGTATGCCGGCCATCGTCGCCGGCCACCAAGCCCACCGCATCCGATAGCCTGACGGCATTCATCGGCGCTTGAGTTCGTCGATGCCTTGGTTGGCCAAGCGGTCCGCCCGCTCGTTGCCGTCGTTGCCGGAGTGGCCCTTCACCCATACCCAATCGATGCGATGGCGTTGGATCGCCGCGTCGAGCCTCCGCCACAAATCCTCGTTTTTGACCGCTTGATTGGCCGAGGTTTTCCAGGACCGCTTCTTCCAATTGACCATCCATTCGGTAATACCCTGCAACACGTATTTGGAATCGGTATGCAAACGCACGTTGCAAGCGTGCGTCAACGCTTCCAGGGCCTGAATCGCCGCCATCAACTCCATCCGGTTATTGGTGGTTTCCGGGTCGCCGCCGTGCAGCAGTTTCTGCTTGCCTTTGTAGTGGAGACAAACCCCCCAACCGCCCGGACCGGGATTGCCGCGACAAGCGCCGTCGGTATAGATTTCAACTAACTCGCTCATGATTTAATTTGTTTTAGTAATTCGGTAATCGATTTTCGACGCCCACTCCGGCGGTCGCCAAACCGGCTTTGCGCTTAAATTCCGCCGCCAACGGAATCAGCGAATACTGACGCTTCACAACCTTGACACCGTAAGCCATCGTCAGCAACGAAGGATAACCGGTCCGAAATTGGCCGTGGGTGATCGTAAAACGGTCTAAGCCAAATTCCACGGTGTTCAAAACCTCGAAATTCAGCAGTTTCAGCCAGTCCAACAGCCGGGCGCGGCTGATGAAATGGGCGCGCCAGGAATCGGCCAGTTTGCGGTCCCAAACGAATTGAAAGCGCACCGACGGGCTGAACGGATTGAAATTCAGCATTACCAACTCACCGCCCGGTTTTAGCACTCTATTCACTTCCCGCAGGGTTCGAAAACGCTGGGCATCGAATTCCAACAAATGAGGCAATATCACCAAGTCCATCGACTCTGTCTGTATCGGCAAGCTGTAGGCCTTGGCGGTTACCTTTAACGCCTCGGCGCTACCAAGACGCTTGGCATCCAGAATTAAATAATTTTGGTAGAGCGAGCAATCCACGAAGTCCCGTTCCCAACCCAATCCGCCGATCTGCAATTGCGTCTGCTTGCAACTGACCGTGATCGAGCGTTTCAAATAACTCGCCTCCATGCTTTGCAACAGCTTGCCCCTAGGCGTCTGATACAGTGCGAACAAAAAGTCTCTCTTCATTTACCCCAACCGTTTTAGAGCATGTTTTTTTGGCTAATCGGGAAAGCCATGCTAGCATCTAATTTTTTTATTTTAGCGAGTACAGACAATGCCCTGCTCATTTTCGAAAAAAACAGCCTGTCATCTGTCTTTGATTCTGCCGATACTGCTGTTGTCCGGCTGTAGCCAGTCCACCAAAAAAGACCATTTGGGCCAGGCCGTCGGCAGCAAGTTCTCGATATTTACCCGCAACGGCCAAGCCAACCGTAACGAAAAATCACCGAGCGAAACCAAGGAGTTTTCGACTATCTGGGACCGGATGCTGTCATTGTACGCGTTACCGGAAATCGATAACGCCCGAATCGATCGCGAGGTTAACTGGTACCTGAGAAATCCGGAATACCTGACCAGGGTACAACAGCGCGCCGAGCCTTATCTGTACTTCATCCTGAACGAACTCGAAGCCAAAAACATTCCCGGCGAGCTGGCGCTGTTACCGGCCGTCGAAAGCGCATTCCGACCGGACGCCATGTCGCCGGCCCAAGCCTCGGGCCTGTGGCAATTCATTCCGCCCACCGGCAAACTCTACGGCCTGAAACAAAACAGCTGGTTCGACGGCCGCCGCGACGTCATAGAATCCACCCAAGCTGCCGCGACCTTCCTGAAGGAGCTCAGCGAATGGTTCAACAACGATTGGCTATTGGCACTGGCCTCGTATAACGCCGGCAAAGGCAATATCAAAAACGCGATAGATCGCAATCTCGATCGAGGCCAACCCACCGACTTCTGGTCGCTGGACCTGAACAACGAAACCTCCGCCTACGTGCCCCGGCTTCTGGCCATCGCCAAGATCTTCGCCAACCCCGAGAAATACAACGTCAGTTTGCAGCAATTCCCCAACGAACCCTACTTCGAACTGGTCGATATCAAATCGCAACTGGATTTGGGCAAGGCCGCCGAACTGGCGCAATTGCCGATGGACCATTTCTTCAAGCTGAATCCGGGGTTCAACCGCTGGAGCACCGATCCGGAAGGTCCGCACCGTTTACTGATTCCGGTCGACAAAGCCCCGGCCTTCAAGGAAAAGCTGGCGGAATTGCCCCACGAAGAGCGCATCAAATGGATGCACCATACCGTGGGCCACCGCGAAAGCTTGAAAGTCATCGCCAAGAAACACAACACGTCGGTGGACGAGATCATGCAAGTCAATCACCTGGACGGCGAAACAGTCGCCGACGGCAAGGTATTGCTGATACCGACCTCTTACAAAGCCTTGCGCGACGAACCGACCGGCAACCTAGCCGCCGCGCAACCTTCGGCGCCAACCCAAGCCGCGCCTAGCAAGCAAATCTACACGGTCAAAAAAGGCGATACGCTGTGGAGCGTCGCGCAACATTTAGGCGTGGATAGAGACGACATCGTCAATTGGAACAAACTGCCGAAAAAAGCGGTTCTGAAGCCTGGTCAAAAAATCACCGTCAAAAAAGGCGGCGACATTACTGTCGCTTCGGCGGCACCGGCGTTCAAGCAAATCAGCTACACGGTTAAATCCGGCGACACCCTGGCGCAAATTTCCAAGAAATTTAACGTCGCCGTCACCGAGCTGCGCAAGTGGAACAATGTCCCTAAAAACAAGGCCGATATAAAACCCGGCACTAAACTCAAGATCATCGTAGAAACCGCCCATCCTTCGACCTAAGCCTAAGAACCGCGAGCGCTGCTTAAGTCGGTCCCACGGAACACCATCTCTGTTTGCCGCCGGACGGGGCGCATCAACCGTCCGGACTCACGCCCTTCGAGCAGGCCTCACGTTAGCCTGATCCCATCCGACTCCAGCACTATTCGGCGTTGCTTGTACAAGCCGCCGATAGCCTGCTTGAACACCTTCTTACTGACGCCAAAGGTGTCGTAAATCAATTGCGGGTCGCTTTTGTCGGTCAACGCGATATAACCGCCGCGCTCCGCCAAGATATCCAAGATTTTTTGCGAGGTGCTATCGACTTTCTCGCCGTATTTCGCTTGCGTCAAAATCAGATCCAACCGTCGATCCGGCCGTATCTTTTTGATGAAGCCGGCCAGCTTCTGGCCTTTTTTCAACGGCTGGAACACCTCGCTTTTATATAACACACCCCAGTATTTGTGATCGACAACGGCCTTAAAACCCAGTTCGGTATGCTCGGCGATGATCAACTCCACGGCCTGGCCGTCCTGATAATAAAACGCCTCATCTTGGATAAAATCGTCCAGACGCATCGACGCCGCAATCCGATTATCTTCATCCAGAAACAGCCGCACCAGGCAGAAACGCCCTTCGATCACCTTACCTTTTTGCTCGCTGAACGGTAACAGCAAATCCTTGGGCAAACCCCAATCCAAAAACGCGCCGGCGTGACTCAGCGATACCACTTTCAGCCAAGCGACTTCGCCGGCTTGCGCCTTAGGCGTTTGCGAGGTGGCAACGACTTGATTCTTGCCGTCTATATAGACGAAAACCGTTAGGCGATCACCGACCGGCTTACCAGCCGCCCCGCCGGAGTCGGCCAACGCGATTTCGCCCCATTCGCCGCCATCGAGATAGCATTGATCGTCGCGATGGCTAACGATGCTTAAAGTATTGAGTTTGCCGAGTTCTATCATGATTTCAGTCCTGTTGGGCACGGTTATACGTCAGCCAAATTGCCTTTGTCTTCCAGCCAACTCTTACGGTCGCTGGCACGTTTTTTGGCTAACAGCAAATCCATCTGCTCGCGGGTATTGTCGTTTTCCGCGACGGTCAACTGTACTAGTCGGCGAGTGTCGGGATTCATCGTGGTTTCCCGCAATTGGGACGGGTTCATTTCGCCCAAGCCCTTGAAGCGCTGAATATTGACCTTGCCGGTCAATTTTTCGGCTTCGATGCGCGCCAATACCCCCAGGCGTTCGGATTCGTCCAATGCATAAAACACCTTTTTACCAACGTCGATCCGGTAAAGCGGCGGCATCGCCACGAATACGTGACCGGCATCGACCAAGGCCCTAAAATGCTGATAAAACAGCGCGCAGATCAAGGTCGCGATGTGGTTGCCGTCGGAATCGGCGTCCGCCAATATACAGACCTTGCCGTAGCGCAAGTTTTGCAAATCGTTACTGTCCGGCTCTATACCCAAGGCGACGGCGATATCGTGGACTTCTTGAGAAGCCATCACTTCGCCGGAATCGACCTCCCAAGTATTTAGAATCTTGCCGCGCAACGGCATGATGGCCTGAAACTCGCGGTCGCGAGCTTGTTTGGCCGAGCCGCCGGCCGAATCGCCCTCGACCAGAAACAGTTCGGTTCGACTGAGATCCTGCCCCGAACAATCGGCCAATTTACCGGGCAAGGCCGGACCGCTGGTGATTTTCTTGCGGACGATCTTCTTGCCGGCTCGCAAGCGCTTCTGGGCGCTGGCGAGAATGATCTCGGCGATTTTCTCGCCTTCCTGGGGATGCTGGTTTAGCCACAAGCTGAAAGTATCCTTGGCGACGCCGGAAACGAAGGTCACGCACTCGCGCGAGCTCAAGCGTTCCTTGGTCTGGCCGGAAAACTGCGGGTCTTCGAGTTTTACCGACAACACAAAATGACAATTTTCCCAGACGTCTTCAGGCGCGACTTTGACGCCGCGCGGCAGCAAATTACGAAAATCCAGAAACTCACGGATCGCCTCGGTCAGACCGGCGCGTAATCCGTTGACGTGGGTACCGCCTTGCGCGGTCGGCACCAGATTGACATAACTCTCGGCAACGGCTTCCGGCAGGCTGTCGGGCGTCCAGACGATACCCCATTCCACCGCTTCGGTGCTGGCGGCCATCTTAGCCATGAACGGCGGTTGGGGAAAGATCTCGGCGTCGCCGACCCTGTCCAACAAATACTCTTGCAAACCGTTCTGGTAACACCATTCGATGCGTTCATCGCTGAGCTCGGACACCAACACGATTTTCAGCCCCGGACACAGCACCGCCTTCGCCCGCAATACGTGCTTTAACTTGCTGACCGAGACTCGGTTGGAATCGAAATATTTGCCGTCCGGCCAAAAGTGTACGCTGGTGCCGGTATTGTTCTTGCCGACCGTACCGGTCTGCTGCAGTTCGCCGACCTTGTCGCCGCCGGCGAATTCCATTTGATAGATACCGCCGCCGCGCTTGATCTCGACCAACAATTTCTCGGACAGCGCGTTGACCACCGAAACGCCGACCCCGTGCAAGCCGCCGGAGAACTGGTAATTCTTATTGGAAAACTTACCGCCGGCATGTAACTGAGTCAGGATCACCTCCACGCCCGGCATGCCTTGCTCTGGGTGAATATCGACCGGCATGCCGCGACCGTTGTCGATCACCTTAACCGAACCGTCTTTGTATAGGGATACTTCGATACTGTCGGCGTGTCCGGCTAGAGCCTCGTCGACGCTGTTATCGACCACCTCCTGCACCAGATGGTTGGGCCGGGTGGTATCGGTGTACATGCCGGGGCGTTTGCGCACCGGGTCCAAGCCGCTCAGCACCTCAATCGCGGCGGCGTTATATTCTTGGGTCATCGTTACTCATCAAATGGCGGTTAATTCATACTATAATGCTCGGTCATTTTTTCGAGCACATCAGCGCATTATATGTCGAGACGCAAAAGCGCATCCCAATTTGAGGAAGCGATGGAAGAACTGGAGAAATTGGTCGAGCAAATGGAGCGCGGCGACATCTCTTTGGAAGAATCGTTAAAGTCGTTCGAGCGCGGCATCAAGCTCACCCGCACCTGCCAGCAAGCCTTGCAGGACGCCGAGCAAAAAGTGCACATCCTATTAGAAAAAAACGGCCAACAAACCCTGGAGCCATTCACCGATGAGTAAACTGAAAGACTACCTGACCGCCTGTCAAAATCGCGTGGAACGCGCTCTGGACGTTCGACTACCGGGCGAAAATATTCTGCCGCAAACTTTGCATCAAGCCATGCGTTATTCCGTGTTGGATGGCGGCAAACGGACCCGCCCGCTATTAACTTACGCAACCGGTCAAGCATTGGGCATTGCCGAGGACGCTTTGGACGCCCAAGCTTGCGCGGTCGAGTTCATCCACGTTTATTCGCTAATTCACGACGACCTGCCGGCCATGGACGACGACGACCTGCGCCGCGGCAAACCGACCTGCCATAAAGCCTTCGACGAAGCCACCGCGATTTTGGCCGGCGACGCCTTGCAGGCGCTGGCCTTCGACGTGTTGGCCAACGACGCCGCCATCAAGGTCGGCGCGGAAGCCCGAGTCAAGATGATCGCGGCGTTGACTCGCGCCAGCGGTTCGCAAGGCATGGTGGGCGGCCAAGCCATTGATTTGGGATCGGTAGGCCGTAAACTGACGTTACCCGAGCTGGAGAACATGCACATCCATAAAACCGGGGCGCTGATTCGCGCGAGCGTCAATCTGGCCGCGCTCTCCAAACCGGATTTAGCGACCGATGCCGCCAAAAAACTGGATCATTACGCTAAATGCATAGGCCTGTCGTTTCAGGTCAAGGACGACATACTCGACATCGAGGCCGACACCGCCACCTTGGGCAAAACCCAAGGTAAGGATGTGAACAATGATAAACCGACCTACCCCGCGTTGCTGGGCATGGCCGGCGCCAAACAAAAAGCCCAAGAGCTGCACGAGCAAGCCGTCGAAAGTTTGGCCGGTTTCGGTGACGAAGCCGATCTGCTGCGCGAGCTGTCTTTATACATTATCGAGCGCACCCATTAATCGAACCGCAACACGACCGCCATCGGTAATCCGAAGAAACCCAATCACGACATGACGCTTTCCGGAACATTCCCGTTACTGAACACCATCGCCAGCCCGACCGACATCCGCGCGCTGGCGCCCGAGCAGCTCCAGGCCTTGGCCGACGAGGTGCGCCGGTTTCTGACCCATACCGTCAGCATTTCCGGCGGCCATTTCGCGGCCGGCCTGGGCACCGTGGAATTGACCGTGGCGCTGCATTACGTATTCAATACCCCGGTCGATCAATTGGTTTGGGATGTCGGCCATCAGGCCTATCCGCACAAGATTCTGACCGGCCGCAAGGACAGAATGACCACGATCCGCACCTTGGGCGGGGTGTCGGCCTTTCCGTGCCGGGCCGAGAGCGAATACGATGCCTTCGGCGTCGGCCATTCCTCGACTTCGATCAGCGCGGCCTTGGGCATGGCGATCGCTTCGCAGTTGCGCGGCGAGGACAAGAAGATGGTGGCCATCATCGGCGACGGTTCGATCACCGGCGGCATGGCCTTCGAGGCGATGAATCATGCCGGCGACGTCAATGCCAATCTGTTGGTGATTCTGAACGACAACGAGATGTCGATTTCGCCGCCGGTCGGGGCGATGAACAATTATCTGACCAAGATTTTGTCCAGCAAGCTGTATTCCTCGGTCCGCCAGGAAAGCAAGAAGGCCTTGTCCAGCATGCCCAGCGTTTGGGAGTTGGCGCGCAAGGCGGAAGAACACGTCAAGGGCATGATCGTGCCGGGGACCTTGTTCGAGGAGTTGGGCTTTAATTATTTCGGACCGATCGACGGCCACGATCTGGAGATCCTGGTGTCGACCCTGGACAAGCTCAAGGATTTGCGCGGACCGGTGTTTTTGCACGTGGTCACCAAGAAGGGCAAGGGCTATGCGCCGGCCGAGAAGGACCCCTTGGCTTACCACGGCGTGCCGGCCTTCGATCCGACCCAGGATTTTCTGCCCAAGGCGGCGCCGTCGCCACATCCAACCTATACCGAGGTGTTCAGCCGTTGGTTGTGCGACATGGCGGCCGAGGACGAGCGGCTGCTGGGGATTACCCCGGCCATGCGCGAAGGCTCGGGGTTGGTCGAGTTTTCCCAGCAATACCCGCAACGCTA
Organism: Methylomonas stagni; assembly: GCF_050154735.1. Lineage (NCBI taxonomy): Bacteria > Pseudomonadati > Pseudomonadota > Gammaproteobacteria > Methylococcales > Methylococcaceae > Methylomonas > Methylomonas stagni. Next base: position 2,037,190 of record NZ_CP189557.1, read on the forward strand.
TTTCGACGTGGCCATCGCCGAGCAGCACGCGGTGACCCTGGCCGCCGGCCAGGCCTGCCAAGGCGCCAAGCCAGTGGTGGCGATTTATTCGACCTTTTTACAACGCGGTTACGACCAGTTGATCCACGACGTGGCCTTGCAGAATCTGGACGTGTTGTTTGCGCTGGATCGAGCCGGTCTGGTCGGCCCGGACGGCCCGACCCATGCCGGCGCCTTCGACTACAGCTATCTACGCTGCATTCCGAACATGCTAGTGATGGCCCCGGCCGACGAGAACGAGTGCCGGCAGATGCTGACCACCGGCTTCCATTACCACGGCCCAGCCTCGGTGCGCTATCCGCGCGGCAAGGGGCCCGGCGCGGCGATCGATCCGCGCCTGACCGACATCGAGATCGGCCAGGGCGAGATTCGCCACCAGGGCGGCCGGATTGCCATCCTGGCCTGGGGGGCGATGGTCGCCCCGGCCGTCGAAGCCGGCAAGCAACTGGGTGCCACGGTCGCCAACATGCGCTTCGTCAAGCCCCTTGATGAAAGCTTGATTCTGGAACTCGCCAAAACCCACGACGTGTTCGTCACGGTCGAGGAAAACGTCATTGCCGGCGGGGCCGGTAGTGCGGTACTGGAATTCCTGCAAGCGCAGCGGATACTGATGCCGGTCCTGACCCTCGGCTTGCCCGACCGCTTCGTCGAGCAGGGCTCCAGAGAACAACTGCTCGGCTTGTGCGGACTCGACGCCAAGGGCCTGTTGGCCAGCATTGAGGCGTTTTGCGCTTGAGACAAGAGGCAACAATGGACAGACTCAGAAACAAAATTCGCGACATTCCCGATTTCCCAAAACCCGGTATCGTCTTCAAGGACATCACGCCACTGGTCAAGGACCCGGCCACGCTACGGCTGGCTGTACATCAACTGTTACATCCGTTTCTCGGCCGCGACATTACTGCGGTAGCCGGCATGGAAGCCCGCGGCTTCATTTTCGGCTCTCTAGTTGCCTGGGAACTGGGTATTCCGTTCGTCCCGCTACGAAAGCCCGGCAAGTTGCCCTACGACGTACAAAGCGTGTCTTACGATCTGGAATATGGCTCCGCGGAACTTGAGGTACATATCGATGCCGTCGATAGCAAAGATAAAGTGCTGCTGATAGACGACTTGTTGGCAACCGGCGGTACGGCGAAGGCCAGTTGCGAATTGATCGAAAAACTCGGCGCCAGCGTGGTGGCATGCGCTTTCGTCGTCGAATTGGATTTTCTGAACGGGAGAGGGAATTTGCAAGGGTACGAAATTCATTCCTTGCTGCACTATTAATTCGAGTGCTTTCCAACAAAAAAGGCCGGTAAAACCGGCCTTTTTTGTTATTAGCAAACACCTAATCAGCTCAGACTAACGCTTGTGTCTGGTTTTTTTTACTAATCCTATCCATTTTAGCCGAGGCCTCCTCAAAGGATTTGAGCATTTTTTCGAAGGCCGGGCTCGCTGCCGTTGCTACGGCGCTGGACTTGACCGGTGCGGCTACCGGTTGGTCGACTTTGCTGCTATCGGCCGGCGCCGGCTTTCCTGAACTGTTTTTTTTCGACTTCTGAACCCGAAGTCTCTTCAAGCGCCGCGTCGACATCCAAATCGTAACTACTGGTATCGGCTTTACCGTCGTTGATCAGGTTTTTCCGATACTGCAGGAATGACTCGCGGGTGAATACATAAGGATCGAGCGCCGCTTCATCGATGAAATTCAGCGCGCCTTCGGCATTCGCGCGGTCGTTAATGCCTTCGACGATGCCGCTGCCCGGCACATAAGTACCCGGATTGGCGGCTTTATCGATAATGACTGCCCCACCGTCGCGAACCGTGGTAGGACCCAGCACCGGAAGTACCAAATAAGCGCCTTGATCGACACCCCAAACCGCCAAGGTTTGACCAAAGTCCTCGACATTATTTTGCAAACCCAAATCGCTGGCGACATCGAACAAACCCGCGACGCCGAATGTGGTATTCGCCAGAAAACGGCCGGTATCCGACGCGCTTTGTTCGAACTTACCTTGCAAAACATCATTCAACACGACGTTGATGCCTTTAAGGTTATTGAAAAAGTTACTGACGCCGGTTTCCATGAAATCCGGCGTGACGTATTTGTAACCGTCCGCGACCGGTTTGAGCAAATACCTGTCCAATCCCATGTTGAAGCCATACATCGAACGGTTGAATCCTTCGTACGGATCGACGGAGTTCGAAGAACCAGACACATCCTTACTCTTGCCGGCGGCTTGGTCGCTACGCGACTCCGTCGTCGCGCATCCGCCACCGACCAAGGCGCCTGAAACCAACAGCGCCCAAAGCAGGGGAGCCTGACTTTTCGCTTGAAAACTGGGGTTAAACATTACAGAAATTCCTAAAACAGACTTATTGTTTCGCGTAACTATCGATCTTTTCGTTAATTTTAGCGATCAAGGCATCGAAACCTTCCCGACTCAGCACACTTGTGTAGTCGGACCGCTTCAGAGCCAAATCGCTAACGCCGTCGGCTATTATATTGATAATCTGCCAACCATCGTCTTTTTTCTTCATCATGTAATCGAACTTGACGTCTTTTTCACCTGGAATCAACAGATTAGTGTGAATAACCACGCCACCCCGACCGGTTTCCTCTTCTGACACGAAGTTAAACGATTCCCCCGAATAATCCTTGAAATTATGCGCGTAAGCCGACACGCTTAATTTGCTGAATACTTCTTCCAGCTTGGATTGCTGCTCGGGTGCCAACTCCTCCCACTGCTTGCCGACGACAATACGAGCAATTTTCGGCAAGTCGTGGCTTTTCTTGACGGCAACATCCAATTTTTCGTATCGCCCCTGAAAACCAAGCGCTTTACCTTGCTTCATCACGTCCAACAGCTCGTTCTGAAAGCCCTCGACGACCTGCCGTGCCGTCATTTCGCCGGCAATGCCCGCCGAAGAAACGCATAATAGCGCCAGAAAACCAATACCCAATAAGATCTTTCTCAACATCATTGCCTTGCCATCCAAACTGTTCGGTTTACAGCGCCAATTCAAGTTACACTCTCGGTGATTTACATTAAGACTCGATTTTCACCGGAATTTCCGAAATCGAGGTTTTACGACCGCCGGTATAGTTAGGCTGCGTCTCGGCAACCATATCTCCGGAGGTTTTCGGCCCGCGTAACGACACCCAAAGTCCTTTCAACGGATTCGCCAACATATCTTCGACCGCTGTCGCCTCGTAACCGCAATGAGCCATGCAATTCGCGCATTTGGGATTTTTCACGGTGCCGTATTTATCCCAGGGCGTATCTTCCAGCAGCTCTTTAAAAGACGTGGCGTTGCCTTCGTCAGCCAGCAAATAGCAAGGCTTCTGCCAACCAAACACATTCCGGGTCGGGTTACCCCACGGCGTACAATCGTAACTTTGATTGCCGGCCAGATAATCCAAATAGAGCGCCGAGTGGTTAAGCTTCCATTTGCGTTTTTTGCCCAGTTTGAAGATACCCCGGAACAGGTTCTTGGTATCCACGCCGCGGATAAACACATCCTGACGCGGCGCCCGCTCGTAACTGAAACCCGGCGCGATCGTCACGCCTTCGACGCCCAGGTCCATCGCATAATCCAGGAACTCGGCTACTTCTTCAGGGGTTTCGCCTTGGAACAACGTACAGTTGATCGTGACTCGGAAGCCCTTGCCCAAGGCCAGCTTGATGGCCTCGATCGCAATGTCGAACACGCCGTCCTGACAAACGGAGGCATCGTGGCGATGCTTCAAACCATCCAGGTGTACCGAAAAAGTCAAATACGGGGAAGGCTTGTAATCGTTGATGCGCTTGCGCAACAACAACGCATTGGTGCAAAGATAGACGAATTTCTTTCTAGCGACGATACCTTCGACGATTTGCGGCATTTCCTTGTGTATTAAAGGCTCGCCGCCCGGAATCGAGACCATCGGCGCACCGCACTCGTCCACGGCATCCAGACATTCTTGCACCGACAAGCGCTTGTCGAGAATATCGTCCGGGTAATCGATTTTACCGCAGCCGGCGCAAGCCAAGTTGCATCTAAACAACGGCTCCAGCATCAACACCAACGGGTATTTTTTCACACCCTTGAGTTTTTGCTTAACCAGATAACTACCTACAGCCCATTGCTGACGTAAAGGAACACTCACAGCGTTTTCTCCAAAATCTATCAAGACACTGACATCGATTTGTTGTTAAAAAAAACAACAACCCAAGCCAACCTTCCGTATGCCGCCGAGGCCCCATAAAACCTGAGAAATACTAGTGAAATACAGTGCGGCGATACAAGCAGATGTCGCTAGAATACTACTTTTTCTGGATTCGCTCCAGTAAGAATGAAGAAAAAGCAACAACGCCGGCAAATTGCTTGCGGTAAATCTATTCAATTGAACAGCCGCGCCATAGGAAAACCGATCCAACACAACAAATCAGTACATTTATAAATCATATACTTACTTAAACAATCTCAACTAACTCACGACCTACCTTAAGCAAGGCGTCGAAAAATTTGCCCTAAAACAACACCGCTTTGCAAATCACCAACAAACCGACTATCATTGACACATCTTCAATAGACCGTAAAACCATGAAAGGACCTCGATCGCCAATCACCGACATAGCCGAACTCAACCGGCTCCCGGACAGCGGGTTTCAAGCCGTATTGCTTGAAGGCGTGTCGCGCACTTTCGCCCTGACCATTCCGCAATTGCCCGGCGCGCTCTACACGGCCGTGGCCAATGCCTACTTACTGTGCCGCATTGTCGATACCATCGAAGACGAAGTGTCTCTGGATGCAGAGCAAAAAAAGTACTTCTGCCGCGGCTTTATCGAAGTCGTCAAGACCGGCGCCCACGCTGACTCGTTTGCCGCCGAATTGGCGCCACTGCTTTCCGAACAAACCATTCCGGCCGAACACAGCTTGATCCGGGTGATTCCAAGGGTCATCGCGATCACCCACAGTCTTGACGCGGCGCAAATTCAAGCGCTAGCCGAATGCGTGCAAACGATGGCCAACGGCATGCCTATTTACCAGGCGCTGGATCTACACGCCGGCCTGAAAACAATGAAGGACATGGACGACTATTGCTACTACGTCGCCGGCTGCGTCGGCGAGATGTTGGCAAAACTGTTCTGTCACTATTCTCCGGAAATCGCCGCCCATCGGGAGGAACTATTGAAGCTGTCGGTTTCCTTCGGTCAAGGCCTGCAAATGACCAACATTCTCAAGGACATTTGGGACGACGCCAAACGCGGCGTGTGCTGGCTGCCGCAAGATATTTTCGACGAGACCGGTTTCAAACTGACCGAACTGACGCCGACCACCAACGACCAACGCTTTCGGAAAGGCCTGGAACATTTGATCGACATTGCCCACGGCCATCTGCAAAACGCACTGACTTACACCCAACTTCTGCCCAGCCACGAAACCGGCATTCGCAATTTTTGCCTGTGGGCGCTGGGCATGGCGGTACTGACCTTGAAAAAAATCAAGCAACACCTTGATTTCAATGATTCGAGTCAGGTCAAGATCAGCCGCAACAGCGTCAAGGCCACGATAGTCGCCAGTAAATTAGCGGCTCGCAGCAACTGGCTTTTGTCGCTTTTATTCAATCTGTCCAGCCGTGGCCTGAAGACGCCTGACTGGCAGTATTTACCCGTATCTCACTCCGGACAATAAGGAATCGCCATGTTTACTGAAGCCCCCGTAGAGAGCAACCACGACTTTTCACCCAGCAGCTCGGCGACATCCAACGCGTCAAGCGCGCTGAATATCGCCATCGAGCGCGCCCAAACCCGATTGCTCAGCCTGCAAAATCCCAAGGGTTATTGGGTGTTCGAACTCGAAGCCGACTGCACCATCCCGTCCGAATACATCATGATGATGCATTACCTGGACGACATTAACGAAGAATTGCAAGCCAAGATCGCCGTTTACCTGCGCGGGCGGCAAAATCCCGACGGCAGTTATCCGTTGTTCACGGGCGGTCCCGGCGACATCAGCTGCAGCGTCAAGGTCTACTACGCACTGAAGATGGCCGGCGATGCCATCGACGCGCCGCACATGGTCAAACTACGGACCTGGATTCTGGCCCAAGGCGGCGCGGCGCGCGCCAACGTGTTTACCCGGATCGCTCTGGCCATATTCGAACAATTGCCCTGGCGCGGCGTACCCTACATCCCGGTCGAAATCATGCTGTTGCCTAAGTGGTTTCCTTTCCATTTGGACAAGGTTTCTTATTGGTCGCGGACCGTGATGGTGCCGCTGTTCATCCTGTGCACGCTGAAAGCCAAGGCCAAGAATCCGCGTAATATCGACATCCTGGAACTGTTCGTCGTCCACCCCGACGAAGAGAAGCACTACTTCCCGGAACGCACGTTGTTGAACAAATGCTTTCTGGCCCTGGATAAACTGGGCCGAGTCACCGAACCCTTGATCCCAAACCGCATGCGCCAACGCGCGATAGACCAAGCCGTGACTTGGTTCACCGAACGCTTGAACGGCGAGGACGGCCTGGGCGGCATCTTCCCGGCTATGGTCAACGCCTACGAGGCGATGCTGTTGCTCGGCATGCCGCACGACCACCCGAATGTGACTATCTGCCGGCAAGCCATCGATAAACTATTAGTCGTCAACGAAAAAGACGCCTATTGCCAACCCTGTTTGTCGCCGGTTTGGGACACCGCATTGGCCAGCATGGCATTGATCGAAGCCGACAAACGCGGTAACGCCGCGGCCCTGTCCCATGCCTACGACTGGTTGAAAAGCGTGCAATTGTCGGACGAACCCGGCGATTGGCGGGTCCGGAAACCCGACTTAGCCGGCGGCGGTTGGGCCTTCCAGTTCGCCAACCCGCATTACCCCGATGTGGACGATACCGCGATCGTCGGTTTCGCGATGGCCGAATCCGGCCTGGACGACCTGGACGAATCCATCCACCGCGCCACGCGCTGGATCGTCGGCATGCAATCGGAAAACGGCGGCTACGGTGCCTTCGACGTCGACAATACCTATTACTACCTGAACGAAATTCCGTTCGCCGATCACGGCGCCTTGCTCGATCCGCCGACCGTCGACGTCAGCGCCCGTTGCGCCATGTTGATGGCGCGCGTCGCCAAGGACCACGACGAATACCGTCCGGCCTTGCAACGCACGATCGAATACATCCGTGGCGAACAGGAAGCCGACGGCTCCTGGTTCGGCCGCTGGGGTACCAACTTCATCTACGGTACTTGGTCGACCCTATTGGGTCTGGAACAAACCGATGTGCCGAAAACCGACCCGATGTTCGTCAAGGCGGCCGCTTGGCTAAAGAGCGTGCAACGCGAGGACGGCGGCTGGGGCGAGGATAACTTGAGTTATCACGACGACATTCAGTATCGCGGCAGCTACCACTTCAGCACCGCGTTCCAAACCGCTTGGGCGATATTGGGCCTGATCGCGGCCGGCGAAGCGCGTAGCGCGGAAGTCAAGGCCGGCATCGACTTCCTGATGCGGACCCAACAAGCCGACGGCGTCTGGAACGACCCCTGCTTTACCGCACCCGGCTTTCCTAAGGTGTTTTATTTGAAATATCACGGCTACGACAAGTTCTTCCCGTTGTGGGCTTTGGCCCGATACCGCAACGAACTGAATAAACAGTAACGTGAGTTGCGGAATCGTCGTTGCCCTGCCAGAAGAACTTGCCACGCTGACTTCCCGGAAATTGGCGCGCGGCGAATGTTGCCGAATAAGCGCCGACATCCTGGTCGCTTATGCCGGCGCCGGTCCCAACAATGCCGCTAGCGCCGCTCGCCTGCTCATCGCCAAGGGCGCCGATCGGCTGATCAGCTGGGGTTGCGCGGCGGCATTGGCGCCGCAGTTGCGGCCCGGCGTTCTGGTAGTCGCGGACCAGATTTTTTTCGACCGTCAAAGTTACGAAACCGACAAACGTTGGTCGCACAAAATGCGCAACCGACTCAGCGAACGCCTGACGGTGGGGAGCGGCAATCTCTCCACCGAAGCGCGTATCGTCGCGCTGAGTAGCGACAAACAACTGATTCACCGCGAAACCGGCGCGGTAGCGTTGGACATGGAAAGCGGCGCGATTGCCAAAGTCGCCAGTCAAGCCAATTTACCATTCCTGGTATTGCGCGCGATCGCCGATCCGGCCGCGATGGACCTGCCGCGCGCGGTGGTCGGTGCCTTGAACGATCAAGGCCGCGTCGAGATGGCTAAATTACTGCGCCACTTGCTGAATCATCCTTGGGAGCTTCCAGGATTGATCAAACTCGGCCGACATTTCGGCGCCGCCCAAAAGACGCTGAAAACCATCGCCAAACACTTAAACGAAATCGTTATTTATTAGAAAAATCCACGCCGACGCCGCCGATTGCGGCGCTGGCGCATCCTTAAGAGGTATTACATGTCCTTCAGCATTGCCGATCTGTTTGCTCAGCACTTCGATGAAAAATTCGATCTGCACGAGCAATACCTTAACAACCAAATGGTGCGAGTCCTGCGCACCATCGGTTACGACCGCAAATACCAGCGAGCGATCGGCCAATACCTGTACGACGATGCAGGCAACGAGTACTTGGATTTGCTGAGCGGTTTCGGCGTATTCGCGATGGGCCGCAATCACCCAACCATCGTCAAGGCCTTGCAAGAAACCTTGACGCTGGAATTACCGAATCTGGTGCAAATGGACGTTTCCTTATTGAGCGGCTTACTGGCGAAGGAAATCATCGCCACCTGTCCGGACAATTTGGAAAAAATGTTTTTCTGCAACTCAGGCACCGAGGCGGTCGAAGCCGCCATCAAATTCGCCCGTTACACCACCAAGCGGCCGCGCATCGTTTATTGCGAACACGGCTATCACGGTCTGACCATGGGTGCCTTGTCGCTGAACGGCGAGGAAATATTCCGCGAGGGCTTCGGCCCCTTATTGCCGAACTGTTCGGCGGTGCCGTTCAACGATCTGGCCGCGCTGGAACAAGCACTTAGCGGCAAGGACGTCGCCGCCTTCATCGTCGAGCCGATCCAAGGCAAGGGCGTCAACCTGCCGTCCGACGACTACCTGCCGGAAGTCGAACGCCTGTGTAAAAAATACGGCACGCTGTTCGTCGCAGACGAAATCCAGACCGGCATCGGCCGCACCGGCAAGTTCTGGGCGATTGAACATTGGGGCGTCAAGCCCGATATGATTTTGATGGCTAAAGCACTGTCCGGCGGCTTCGTGCCGGTCGGCGGCGTGGCGATGACCGCCAAAATCATGGACACGGTGTTCAACCGGATGGACCGTGCCGTCGTCCACGGTTCGACCTTCTCGAAAAACAATATGGCGATGGCCGCCGGCCTGGCCAGCCTGCATGTGATCCACGACGAAAAACTGGTGGAAAACAGCGCCAAGATTGGCGAAGACATCATCGCCACGTTGAATGCGATGAGTCCGAAGTACGAATTCCTGAAGGAAGCGCGCGGCAAGGGCTCGATGATCGCGATCGAATTCCAGTCGCCGAAGAGCCTGGGGCTAAAAGCCGCCTGGGCGATGCTGGAAGCGGCCAACAAAGGTCTGTTCTGTCAGATGATTACGATCCCGCTGTTCAAGGAACATCGGGTGCTCAGTCAGGTTGCGGGCCACGGCATGAATGTCGTCAAGCTGTTGCCGCCGCTTAACCTGACGCAAAAAGACCGCGACTGGATCGTCGACGCGATGGAAAAAACCATCGCCGATACCCACAACGTCACCGGCTCGATCTGGACGCTGGGCAAAAACCTAGCCAGTCATGCTCTGAAAAACAAGAAATAAGGAGATTGTTATGCACTCGTTACAACGGATACTTTTGATTTTAACGCTGGCTACCAGCAACATTGCGTTCGGTCACGCCGTCGTTACCCATAACTCGTTGAAATTGAAACCGGTGCCGGTCAATCAAGCCAGCCAGGTCGAATTGTCGTTCAATTCGAAAGTGGAGCTCGATTTGTCGGAAGTGTTTCTGGTCAGCGCCGGCGACGTGATGACGCCGGTCAGCGCCTCGCTCGGCGCCAAACCCGGCCAAGTGCTGCTCGACCTGCCGGCCTTGGCGCCCGGCGAGTATGCGATCAAACTGAAGATTTTCGCCGCGGACGGTCATCTCAGTGAAGACCTGCTGCGCTTTTTCGTTAAAGAACCCAAATAAATCCTTATGGAAGGCATTGCCAATTATTTAGACTCGTTGATCGGCGGCGTCGATCTGACCTTCTACTCCATCGCCATTGGCGGCTTGCTGTGGGGCTTGTTCGTTTTGCGCCCCTGGGACGAAACCGCCAATTACAATAGCGCGTTACTGGACAGAACCGTCAATCTGATCCACTTCGGCAGCAAAGCCGTGGTCATCACCCAATTGTCGAAAATCGGTCTGAAAATTTGGCTAATGGCCGTTACATTGGGCAAATCGCCGTTCCCGGCGTTTTTTCACACCGTGCAATTCAACGCCGGCGTGGCCCGCGCACTATTTGCCTTTGCGCTGTATTTATTCATCAAATTCGGCCTGAAACACCACTTACGTTCCAAACGGCACTGGCAAATCGCGATCGCCATTATCGTGCCGCTAGTGATAGCCGCCGCCTGGCTGGTCCACGGAGCCAGTCGCCTGGAAGACCGCGGTTTGCTAATGACCTTGACCGTCAGCCATCAGATCGCAGCGGCGGCCTGGGTCGGCGGCATTTTCCAAATACTGGCTCTGTGGGGCTTGCGCAAGCAAAACGCCATCGCCGAGGAAGTCTGGCCGCTGCTGTTGAAGCGTTTCTCCGGCCTGGGGATAGGCGCGGTCGGCTTGCTGCTGGTGACCGGTACGCCGCTAGCCTGGTATTACATTCGCACCTTCCAGGGTTTTATCGGCGCCGGTTACGGCAACCTGCTAACCGTGAAAATCATGATGATGGGACTGGCATTGGGCTTTGCCTGGATGAACAAATCCGCCGTCCGAGAGTACTTCACCAGCCGCAGCCAGTACGTGCTGACCGCCCGGGTGCCCTACTACATCGAAGCGGAAACCCTGATTCTGTTGACCATTCTGTTCACCGCCGCTAGTCTGGCCTCGCAACCGCCGTCGGTCGATATTCCGCACCTGACCGCAACCTGGGAAGAAGTGTTGAACATGTTTCACCCGCGCATACCGCGTTGGGAATCGCCAACCCACGAAGCCCTGCTCGCCGGCGAGGCCGGCCGAGTCGCCATCGTCGGCCAAATCCCGTCGGAAGCCGCCACCGCCTGGTCGGATTACAACCACAACATCTCCGGTATATTCCTGACCGCGATGAGTTTTTTCGCGATGCTGTCCTACTCGGAGCGCTTTCACAACTGGGCGCGCTACTGGCCGATCGGCTTCATGGGACTCGGGATATTCCTGTTCTTCCGTTCCGACGCCGAGAGCTGGCCGTTGGGTCCGATCGGCTTTTGGGATAGCACTTTCAACAACGGCGAGATTTTGCAACACCGGATCGCCACCTTTCTGGTGTTCATGCTGGGCTTGTACGAGACCCGCGCCCGCGTCAAGGCCGACCCCGGTATTCTGCCCTATTTGTTTCCGCTGATGTCGGCCTTCGGCGGCATGATGCTGCTAGCGCACTCGCATGTCGGCTTCGAGGCTAAAACCGCGTTTCTAATCCAGGTCGGCCACACCCTGATGGGCGTGTTCGCGCTAATCCTGGCTTGCGGCCGTTGGCTGGAGCTGAAATTGGACGCGCCGGGCAAAAACGTGGCCGGCTTTATCTCGGTTTTTGCGCTATTCCAAATCGGCGTGATTCTGATGTTCTACCGCGAACCCCTGTACTAATATGAAACAGACTAACGAATTTCCGCTGCTAGCCACCATCGCCAGCCCGACCGACATCCGCGCGCTGGCGCCCGAGCAGCTCCAGGCGTTGGCCGACGAGGTGCGCCGGTTTCTGACCCACACCGTCAGTATTTCCGGCGGCCATTTCGCGGCCGGCCTGGGCACCGTGGAATTGACCGTGGCGCTGCATTACGTATTCAACACCCCGGTCGATCAATTGGTTTGGGATGTCGGCCATCAGGCCTATCCGCACAAGATTCTGACCGGCCGCAAGGATAGGATGACCACGATCCGTACCCTGGGCGGGGTGTCGGCCTTTCCGTGCCGGGCCGAGAGCGAATACGATGCCTTCGGCGTCGGCCATTCCTCGACTTCGATCAGCGCGGCCTTGGGCATGGCGATCGCTTCGCAGTTGCGCGGCGAGGACAAGAAGATGGTGGCCATCATCGGCGACGGTTCGATCACCGGCGGCATGGCCTTCGAGGCGATGAATCATGCCGGCGACGTCAATGCCAATCTGTTGGTGATTCTGAACGACAACGAGATGTCGATTTCGCCGCCGGTCGGGGCGATGAACAATTATCTGACCAAGATTTTGTCCAGCAAGCTGTATTCCTCGGTCCGCCAGGAAAGCAAGAAGGCCTTGTCCAGCATGCCCAGCGTTTGGGAGTTGGCGCGCAAGGCGGAAGAACACGTCAAGGGCATGATCGTGCCGGGGACCTTGTTCGAGGAGTTGGGCTTTAATTATTTCGGACCGATCGACGGCCACGATCTGGAGATCCTGGTGTCGACCCTGGACAAGCTCAAGGATTTGCGCGGACCGGTGTTTTTGCACGTGGTCACCAAGAAGGGCAAGGGCTATGCGCCGGCCGAGAAGGACCCCTTGGCTTACCACGGCGTGCCGGCCTTCGATCCGACCCAGGATTTTCTGCCCAAGGCGGCGCCGTCGCCACATCCAACCTATACCGAGGTGTTCAGCCGTTGGTTGTGCGACATGGCGGCCGAGGACGAGCGGCTGCTGGGGATTACCCCGGCCATGCGCGAAGGCTCGGGGTTGGTCGAGTTTTCCCAGCAATACCCGCAACGCTATTTCGACGTGGCCATCGCCGAGCAGCACGCGGTGACCCTGGCCGCCGGCCAGGCCTGCCAAGGCGCCAAGCCAGTGGTGGCGATTTATTCGACCTTTTTACAACGCGGTTACGACCAGTTGATCCACGACGTGGCCTTGCAGAATCTGGACGTGTTGTTTGCGCTGGATCGAGCCGGTCTGGTCGGCCCGGACGGCCCGACCCATGCCGGCGCCTTCGACTACAGCTATCTACGCTGCATTCCGAACATGCTAGTGATGGCCCCGGCCGACGAGAACGAGTGCCGGCAGATGCTGACCACCGGCTTCCATTACCACGGCCCAGCCTCGGTGCGCTATCCGCGCGGCAAGGGGCCCGGCGCGGCGATCGATCCGCGCCTGACCGACCTTGAGATCGGCCAGGGCGAGATTCGCCACCAGGGCGACCGGATTGCCATCCTGGCCTGGGGGGCGATGGTCGCCCCGGCCGTCGAAGCCGGCAAGCAACTGGGTGCCACGGTCGCCAACATGCGCTTCGTCAAGCCCCTTGATGAAAGCTTGATTCTGGAACTCGCCAAAACCCACGACGTGTTCGTCACGGTCGAGGAAAACGTCATTGCCGGCGGGGCCGGTAGTGCGGTACTGGAATTCCTGCAAGCGCAGCGGATACTGATGCCGGTCCTGACCCTCGGCCTGCCCGACCGCTTCGTCGAGCAGGGCTCCAGAGAACAACTGCTCGGCTTGTGCGGACTCGACGCCAAAGGCCTGTTGGCCAGCATCGAGGCGTTTTGCGCTTGAGACAACAGGCATTTTGTCGGTGGCGCTGAATTTGGGCCGACTCTACGGTCAGTGTCCCGCATCCGGAGTCTACCCACCATGAGCAGCATCATTCTCGATACGCTCGAATTCGCCAATAAGCTCAAAGCCGACGGCTTTACCGAGCATCAGGCCGAACCGATCCGCGCGGTCGTTGGCGTCGGCTTGTTGCAGACCGCATTGGTCGCCGGTTTGTTGCTGAAGCTGGCCGCGCGCGTCTGACCGCGACCGCCGTTCGGCGCAGCTAAGCGGCTAGACCCAGTAATTTCTCGGTTTGGCGGCGAATTTCGGCGGCAACCTTGCCGTCCAGGTTTTCCAGCCAACGCGGCGGAATGGCCGCCAAGCCATAGCGCGCACCCGCCAACATACCGGCCAAAGCGCCCGTCGTATCGGCATCGCCGCCTTGATTGACCGTCGCCACCAGACAGGACTCGAAATCGTCGGTCGTGAAAAAATAGTGCAACACGGTCTGCAGCGTATCGACGATATAGCCGGACGACTTCCCCGGATACGGATCGAACCCGAATAGCTCGAATTGTTCGACCAAACCGGCGGCCAGGGCTCGGCAAACCGCGACCTCCTCGCCCAACAACAAGCTCTGCGTCATCCGCCCCAGCGTCAGAGTCGCGGCGTCGGATAATGGGTTGTGGTGGGTAATCCTGCCCTGCTCCAGACTCCAACGATCGAATTCGAGCGGACGATTCAAGGTCGCCAACACCACCGGTAAATTGCGCATGCAGGCGCCGTTGCCCGCCTCGTCCTCGCGCGGCAAGCCGATCAATTCGCCGTCGTCGCGGTAGCGGACGATGCCGCGCCGGCAAGTCATGCCGACATCGGGCGGCTCGGTTTCCAGCCAAGCCACGAAATGGTCGGCCACCGTCGCCAAATCCCAGTCCGGTCTAGCCAGTATCGCCGCGCCCAAGGCCAGCGACATCTGGGTATCGTCGGTAACTTGTCCCGGCGCCAAATCCAACCAGCCCCCACCTATCATCTCGCGATGCACGCCGTAGCGTTTTTGTATGCGTTTGGGCGACATAAACTCCACCGTCGCACCCAGCGCATCGCCGCAGGCAAAACCCAGATACGCGCCCAGTGCGCGGTTCAGCAAAGCTTCGTTCATCAACGCCTCACGGTAACTCGGTAATCGCCGCCGATCACCAAATATTCAGCCTCGCCGCGCAAGGCATGGTGCGGCAGCAGATCGCTGAAAAACACCAGTTTTACCATCGGCACCTCGACTTCCAAAATGTAGCTACCGAACTCGCCGGCGATACCGCACTTATCCGTGAACGACACGATGCTGTTGAAGCGGACGATTTTTTCATGGTGATCACCCACGCCTTCGACAACCCAATCCCCCAAATCGTTGACCCCTCGATACAGCGTCTTGTGCGTGGCCGCCGGCCGCTGAAAGCGGGCGACCACCCATTGGCAAAACTCGTACAGCAAATCCAGCTGCATGAAGATGCAGTTGTTGTGATAACGACTGTTCATCTTTTCTTCGACATAGGCCAGCCAGTCGTAGCTCATGAAACTGGTGATACGGGTCTTATGATAATTGGGAAACAAGCCGAATCGACTTTCCACCCACCCCTTCAACACCGCCCCCTGAGCGTTGTTGGAATCCAGTCCCCAATCCTGAATCAGCCGCAAATAACTGTTGCGGTAGCGCCGCCGGCCTAGAGCGTCGTCGCTCAAGCGTTGCTCGGTTTCGAAGCCGAACACCACGCACATATAATCCTGAAATACCTGACCGCATTGCTCCAGCGTGGTTTGCTCGGCCAATTTGTCGAACAGGCCGTGCGCCGCCTCGCGGGTACCGGCAATGCTCAGGGATTTGGGGTATTCGTTGAACAAGTGGCTCGCGATGCACTCCGTCGCCACGCCGATCAAGTTGGTACTGTGTCCGTGACGGGAAATGTCGGGCATAGTCGGGTCGGCTACCTTGGGAATGATCGTTAACCGAATATTTTCACATCGATAACCCGGTTTTGCCAAACCGCCGTTACCGGCCTTCGGTTTCCTCGCCTAAACGCCCACCCAGCCGGAAAATCCCGTCGCCAAATCCGACCATCGCCCCGGTTAGTGGTCAGCACGAATTTTTGTGATTGACAGCCCGTGCGGGGCGGGGCTAGAGTCTGCTAGCCGATTGATTCACAAACAAAAACAAAGTCCCAAAATCGGCACCACAATAACTATACACGGGAGAATCAGATGAAAAATTATGTAGCCGAGTCCTTTGGGACTTTCTGGTTGGTATTGGGCGGCTGCGGCAGCGCCGTATTGGCCGCCGCGTTTCCGCAAGTCGGTATCGGCCTGCTCGGCGTCTCGCTGGCCTTCGGATTGACGGTGCTGACGATGGCTTACGCGATCGGTCATATCTCGGGCTGCCATCTCAATCCGGCGGTATCGGTCGGCTTGTGGATGGGCGGTCGGTTTCCGGCCAAACAATTGTTGCCGTACATTGCATCGCAAGTCGTCGGCGCGGTGATTGCCGGCGGCGTCCTGTATCTGATCGCCAGCGGCAAGGCCGGTTTCGATGTATCCGCCGGCTTTGCCTCCAACGGCTACGGCGAACATTCGCCGGGCGGCTATTCGCTACTGGCGGCGCTGATCACCGAAGTCGTGATGACGATGATGTTTCTGCTGGTGATACTCGGCGCCACCGACGCGCGCGCCCCGCAAGGTCTGGCGCCGATCGCGATCGGTCTGTGCCTGACCTTGATTCATTTGATCAGCATTCCGGTCACCAATACCTCGGTCAATCCGGCCCGCAGCCTCGGCGTCGCGCTGTACGTCGGCGATTGGGCCCTGGCGCAACTGTGGCTGTTTTGGGTCGCACCGTTTATCGGCGCGATATTGGGCGCTTTGGCATATCGTTTTATCGGCGGGCCGACCGAGTAAGAAGCGCCTAATCGGATAGGCGCGGATTCGCCGTCAGGAACAGGCAGCCCAATGCCCGGTTCCGGCGGCGAAGCCCGAAACCGGGCGAACCCAACCGCACAACGCCTGCGACCTTCCGTTTGCCTAGATAGCGGTTTTCGCTCGCAACATCGCGACTTGCTTCAATCTAACGATCGTGAAAGGGTTTTCGCCCGCAGCACAAAAACCGGGCCGGAGCGTCTTTAGCCGCGATCGAGGGCGTTCCAATGGAGGTATTCGTTTTCAGAGCGGTATCGCTGTCATCTTGCAAACGGAGAAAGCTGAAGAAACACAGCCGATGGCCGCCTGACTCCATTCGACCGTACGCCGGATTTGACGATTTCCCCGCCAAAGCGCCGTCCTCCCCCTGGTATCGCGGTAGCGGGCAACACGTTTATTCCAGCGCGAGACCTCAGCCGCGGCGGATTTTAATTCTATAATGCGATTTTCGAATACGGGAGATTTGCTGATGACGCATAGCACTTTATTTCGGCGGCTGGTTCTGATTTTACAGGCTGCCAGACGGGACCATCTTAAAGCCAATCACTTGCCCGACCCGATTCCCGCTAGCCAGGCGGGCTGGAGCAGACGCCGTTTTATCAAGACTTCCGCAGCGGCCGGATTTGCCGGCGCGGTGAGCTCAAGCCTGGCGCCGCCGGCTTGGGCGAAAGATCGCGGCGATGCGCGAGTGGCGATCATCGGGGCCGGTATTGCCGGCCTGAATGCCGCTTACCGGCTAAAAAAGCCGGCGTTGCGGCGACAGTCTTCGAAGCGCGATCTCGGGTGGGCGGCCGTATGTTGTCCGCCAGCCTCGACGACGGCTTGACGATCGATTTGGGCGCGGAGCTGATCAATACCAATCATCCGGACATGCTGGGGTTGGCCAAGGACTTCGGGATTAAGCTGTTCGATAAACGCCAGGATGCGGCGCGCTTACCTTATCCGAAAGAAGTCTATTTCTTCAACGGCGAACGCTTTAGCGAAGCGCAGCTGGCCGACGATTTGCGCGCCATTGCCGCGCAGATTCACGAAGATGCCGGCTTGCTGGACCAGGACTGGGAAACGCATGCGCCGCTGTTCGATCAAAGGTCGGTCAGCGATTACTTGCACCGACACGCCGATAAAATCGGCGCGCCTTATGTGCGCAGCCTACTGGGAAATATGCTGCGAACCGAATTCGGCGCGGAAACCTCACAAGCGTCGGCATTACAACTAATCGATATTTTGCCGGTGGTCGACGGTCAAGCCGTCGATTTGCTCAGCTACAGCGATGAGGTTTACGCCGTGGTCGGCGGTTCGGCGCGGATCACCGATGCGCTGGCGCGCGCCTTGGCGGGGCAAATTCATCTGCGTAAAGCTTTGCGAGCGCTCAAGCTGCGCAACGACGAATACCATCTGACCTTCGGCGACGGAAGCCGGGTTGAAGCCGACATCGTCATCATTGCGACACCCTTTCCGGCCTTGCGCAACGTGGAGCTCGATGCCCCGTTACCCGCTTTGTTTCGCCGTTTCGTCGCCGAAGCCAATCCCGGCGCCAATGAAAAATTGATCGCCGGTTTTAAGCAACGCTTCTGGCATAGCCCCGCCGGTTTTAGTTTGGCGGCCTGGACGGACTTCGGCTACTCGGAGGTCTGGGACGAAACTCAGCGCCAACCGCATCGTCGCGGCGGCGCGTTGAATTTTTCTTGGGCGGCGATCAGGCCAGACAACTGAATAACACCGGCAATATCAAACCGCTGGCGAAACAATTCATCACCGATCTGGACAAATTTATCCCTGGCGCGAAAGCCTCGGCGAGCGGGGGCTTGGCAAAAAGCGCCTGGGGGAACAATCCTTATGCCGGCGGCGGCTACGCTAACTTTGCGCCTGGACAGCTAAGCACATTCGCCGAATTCTTTTGGGTCGAGGGCGACGGCTCCGCGACCCAACAAGTGGCTTTCGACAAATTGATTTTTGCCGGCGAGCATTTGAGCGACGCCAATTACGGTTTCATGGAAGGCGGCGCCCAAACCGGCCGCTTGGCGGCGGCATTGGCGCTGGACATCTTACAAAACCATCGTGAATAAACACCCGCGCCGCAACAAGCGCTGGAGACAGTAACAGGCACCCCACCTGTTATAAAAAGGTCCGCGACGAAACCCGCCCCCCCCCCAGCGTGGCCTAGCTACACGAAGCATTGGGGGGCCAAACTTATTGTCTATCGATCCGCTCGGCTTAAACGGATTTGAAACCGCGACCGTCAACGCTCCACAATCCGGCGATGGCCGGGCCGGGACTCGATCACTTCACCCGCTGGACACGTTCGGCGGCGAATATCAGGGTTTCTTTTCCGGGCGTGGTTTCGTTGTAATCCACCGATACCGGCCATGCGCGACTAAAAGACCATTCCGCAATAGGTGTCATCGACGCATCGTAGGCAATCAAAGTCGCATCGTAACGTGCCCTGCCGATATTTCCGTCCGCGACCTGTTGCCGCCAATTCCATAACTCCAGCGATTTACCCAAGGCTTTGCTGCAAGTTAGATTTCTAACCGACATTCGCCCTGGCACTTTAACCGCACCCATTTCCCCCCGCCCGCTAACGACCTTGGATTCGACAACCTCGTTTTGCGAACCCATGCCCTTGCAGTCGGTGAAATAGGTCGTAATCGCGCCGGCGCTGAATTCAAAGTAGGTAGCCGGGCCGCTATTGGCATTCGGGTCCTCCGCGACGGCCGAGCCCGCGGCGTTTGCCGACGATGCGATGACACCTAATATAACGCTTAAAATACCGGTTATTTTTTTCATGATATATCCCCAACAAAGTGAATTAAGTTAAAACTATTCTGATTTGCCTTTTACAAGGTCGAATAATCCGATAGTGTGATATCGCTGAAAGTCACCAAATTTGATTTAAAAAATCACCGAGAAACTTGATGGACTTGAATCGATAAGGGCAAATTGGATGCCAAATCATGCAAGCCATGCCAAATCGAAATTAAGCCATTGATAATAAAGCACTATAAATTGGAGGTCGGCCGTAAGCAAATTCACTGGCACCGTCTAAGCGCCACGATATTTCGTGCGCGACACGGTATACCGTAATGGCGCGCCGCTGGACGAGACGCGGGAGAAGAAGTCTGGAACAACCCGCGTAGTGCGGGGAAATAGGGACACCTTGCCTAGCCAAGGCCGTAGTTGCGCTCGGCTTTGTCCTCGCAGTGCCGTTTAGCTGATCATCTTTCTGAAAGTCAGGAGGCAAATCACGGCGTGCCAACGTGGGAACGACACCGATCCCGGCTAAAGCCGCTCCCACGCCGGCGCTTTGATTGGCTGGGACGACCCGACGGTTTCGTGAACGTTATCTTCGGAATGAGTAAACGTCTAAAACCCCGATTCGCGGACCGCCACGGTGGCAACCCTTCGCCAGGCTTTACTGAGCAGACTGACGGCCGGCGTATCCAAGCGCACGCTACCTCGGCGTACGCCGGGAAAGGCGTTGCGGCTTGGGGTTTGAATCGGCCGCAATACGATCCGATACACCGCCCTTTCCGGTATCTGCAGGCCCTGCCGGTCCGGACGCGCCGCCAGATCCCCGCCGTAACTGGAGGCCAGCGCATCGGGAATTCGAGTCGAGCCGCCGCGATCGATGCGTTCCACCCGACACGCGACCGGGGCCGCGTCCGGATCGTCCGGGTAAAACCAGCCGGACACTGCTTGCTCGGCGGGCAGCAAATCCTCTTCGGCCAGATAGGCCTCGACCAACCAAGCGCCGGGATCGGCGACAATCAGCATCGCCTCGCCGGCCGGCAACCATTGACCGACCTGAAGTGCATCGTTAACGTCCAGCGCCACGCCGTCGAACGGTGCCGACAACGTCAGTTCGGCTTGTTGCTCCTGGGTGCCGGCCTGCTTGGCGGCAGCAGACTCCAATTCCTTCAATAACACTCGCCGCCGCTGCAACAAATCCTGGCGCAGGCCTTGATAGGCCAATTGCCAAGCCAGCGCGCGACCCTGACTGCCAGCGTCCGAGGCTTGGTAATCCAGCTCCGGTGAACTCAGGCGCGCCAATAATTCACCGCGTTTGACGGTCTGACCGGCGGCGATCGGAAAACTCTCCAAGCGCCCTGCTCTGGGCAGGACAATCTCGGCATACTGTTCGGCGCGGATCATGGCCGGCGCGGTCGTATACCCCTGCCACGGCAACAGCAGCAGGGCGGCTACGCCGAGCAGCGCGGCCAGTCCGGTCAAACGCCGGCCCCGGCCGATGTCGTGGCCGGACAAGCTCCACCAGACCCGCAATTCGGAAACGATGGGCCGGACAATAAACCAACCAATTTCAACCGCCATCAACAACAAACCCAGCAATTTAAAGCTGAAGTGGTAAACCAGTACCGCGATCCCCAAAAACAGGAAGAAGCGGTACAGCCAGGTTCCCCAAGCATAGACCGCGAAAAACCGCGCCATGCGCGGCGGCAAGATTTCCGGGGCCGGCCAGTCCAAACCGAACAGCCAAGTCCGCATCCGCCAGCGGGCGTAGGCAAACGCGCGCGGCTGCAGATTATCGACGCCCAACCAGTCAGCCAGCAGGTAATAGCCGTCAAAGCGCATGAATGGGCTAAGATTGATCGCCAGCGTGACGATCCAGGTCGAAGTCGCCAACAAAAACACGCCGCCACGGGCCGGCCCGTCCGGCAAAAAACTCCAGGCCAGAGCCGCGACCACGGCCAAGCCCAGTTCGGCGGCGACACCGGCCCCGGCGATCGCCAGGCGTTGCCGGCGCGACACCAATTTCCAGGCCTCGCTGGCATCGGTGTACAACATCGGGTACATCACCATGAAGGCAACCCCCATCGTCGGTACCCGGCAACCGTAGCGATGGGCGGTCAGGGCGTGGCCGAACTCGTGCAAGGTTTTCGCCAGAGCCAGGGCCAGAAACCACTGGGCCAGACCCAGCCAGTTAAAGAAATACGGAAAGGTGTTCAGGAAGGCGTCCCACTGCCTCGACAACAAAAACAGCGCCAGTAACGCGCACAGTCCGAACAGCGCGGCGCAACGCCCGCTGTAAACCCAAGCCAATCGCGGATAGCAGCGCGCCAGCCAGGCGTCCGGGCGAAGCAACGGAATCTTAAAAAACAGATAATTGTGCAACAGCCATTCGCCGACACCGATTCGGCGAGCCGCCGCTTGCCGGCGCAGCCCTTCCAAACCGGCCGGCCCTTCCGCGCGCAGCAGATTGTGCGCCATTAGAAACTTGCCCAGATCGGCGACTTGCTCGGCGCTCACCGCCAGCGTGGTTTCCCGCCCGATCGCGTCTGCGATCGCCTGCGGAACCGCCAACCGCCAGCGACTGAGGATTTCAAATTCCGGCCAGCCGATACGGTAAAAACGGTTGTTGGCCGGATCGTGCAGGGTCCAGGTCGGTGCGCCGTCAAATCCGGCGGGCCCGGCCAGACAATGAATTTCTTCCCGCAACGGCGGCAAGGCCGTCGGATCGGCTACCATCCCAACCATAAACGCGCGGCCGCCAACGGCCGCCGAAACAAGTAATAAAACAGCGTCACCCGTTCGCCGTAAAGCTTGGCCGTCCCCTTCAAACCGATGCGCGGCGGCCGCTCGCTGTCAGTCAGACGCGCCTTGACGCGGTACACCAGTGCGTCGCCAGCCTCGGCCGAGGTTTGGTAACTGACGCTATACACCTCGGCCTCCATCGGATGCTGAGGGTCGACGTTCAAAAACACCGTCGCGGGGCCTCCCTCCGCCAATTCGATGAAATCGCCGATCGGCAGACGAATATCCAGCTCCACTTGGTTGGCATCGGCCACCATTAAAATCCGCTCGCCCAATTCCACCGGCCTGCCCAGCCAGTCGTGCACGTCGGCGAAGATCGCCACGCCGGCATGCGGCGCCGCGACCTCGGCCCGCGCCAACTGGCCTTGCATGAACGCCACCTCGGCGGCATGCTGATCCATCCGCGCCTTCAGCACCGCGACTTCCGCCTTGCTGTCGGCATCGAACATGGCTTGCTGCGCGGTCTTGCGATATTCCGCCTCGGCCACCGCCAGCGCTTTGCGCGACACTTCCAAGCGGTTGGCGATATCGGTATTTTCCAGGCTCAGCAGCGGTTCACCGGCCGCGACGCTTTGATTGGGCTGGACGTGAAACGCGGCGACCACCCCGGCCAGCGGCGCGCGGATCAGCGTGGGCCGAGCCGGGACGATCTCGGCCGGCGCCAGCACCGACAAGCGCACCGGCCACATCAACGCCAGCAGGACGCCGAACGCCCACAGCTTGACCGAGCGCCGCCCGAACCCGCGCCGATACCAAGCCGGTTTCGGCGCCAGCGCTTGCCAGGCGTGAGCGTAAGCGTCGGCCAATTCGGCCAGCAGTTGCGCTTCGGCGTCCAGCCAGGCCGATTCCCTGGCCAGCAACAAACCGCCGAGGCGCTGGCCGCGCGCCGTCAACGGCAACCATAAGGCCTGAGCCGGCAACCATTGCCGCCAATCGCCGCGCAGCGATTCCGGCAGTTCGTCCAGGTGCATACAGCGGTAAGCCTGCGCGCGGTCGGCGCCGTGCAGCCAGCGGCACACCGCCGCCAACCAGACCGCATACGGCGCTTGCGGATCGGCATCGGCGACGCCGGACAAGGCCGCGATCGGCCGCAACGGCCGATCCAACCATAACGCGGCTTGCCGATACTCGACCAAGCCGCGGGTTTCGTTGACCGCCACGAAGCCGAGCGCGGCCAAGTCCTCGGCGGCCCGCGCCCGACGTTGCAGTTGCAGCAGCAGCGCCAGGCCCCGCGCCTGACGGTAGCGGGCGTCCTCGGTCTCGCCCATGAATTAGTGCGTTTGATTGGGAAAGGCTGCCCGGCCGCTCATGCCGGCCAGTAATTCGGTATGTTTGCCGGTAATACGCCCCAAAATGGCAACGGTTTGGCTGACCGGATCGATACGGGCGCCCAATGTGACGACTTCGGCCGGGAAATCCCGGTCCAATTCGTCGATATGTACCGAAAAGGCTTGACCGGCTTTCAGCCAGCGCAGCCACGGCGACGGCACGATCAGTTTGACTTCCAGTTGGCCGTCGTCCAACACATCCATGATCGGATCGCCGACTTTCAAATGTTGATGACGCTGGGCTTTCAGTTCGGCGACCCGGCCGTCGAATGGCGCGGCGATCTTGCACTTTTCCAAACCGGCCTGGGTCAAGGCCACGTCGGCCTTGGCTTCGCCCAATTTGGCGGCGGCGACCTCGACTTCCAGCACGCTGATCGATTCCAGCTTAGCCAGGCGTTGATCGACTTCATAGGTCTTGGCGGCGCCCTGCGCGGTGGCGCGGGCTTTTTCCAATTGCGCTTGTTGGATGGAGCAGTCGAAAGCGACCAGTAATTGGCCTTTTTGAAGCGCTCGCCGTCGCGCACCGTCAATTCCTTAATCACCGCCGCCAGTTCCGCCGACAGCGTGGTGGCGTTGCGCGCGGTCAGCTGCGCGCGGATTTCGGTCTCGGCGGCCGGCTCGGCGTGCAAAATCGGCGCCAATGCCAGACCGACCAACAAAAACCAAGCTTTGCCCATCAGGAATGTTCTCCCTGGCCGGCGTTGGCGGTTTCCGGCGTCGGATCGTCGGTGGCTTGCGATGGAAAGCGGCCTTGCACCCAATCCTGATCGATCGCTTCGATCGCCCGCGCCAGCGTATCGACGCTGTCGTCGGCCATCGTCGCCGGCAACGGGTCGAAGCCCAGGGATACATACAATTTACCCAGCGCATCCTGCGAATCCGCGTAACTTTGGTGGCGTTGCAACTCGGACAAGACCGAATCGACCGACGTGCGTATCCGCTCCAGCGAACTCATCGCTTCGGTCAACTCGCTGTTCAACACGTGATGGTGGATCTGCTGATTGATGTCGTCGAGCTCGGACGTCAATTTCAATTGGTTTTCGCTCAGCGCCAATTGCTGCCGGGCCAGCCGCACCTGGGTCAAAATCGCCATGTGCGCGGCCAAACGCCGCGAGTTGGCCAGCGACTCCTGCGTCTCGGCGGTGGCGATGGCTTGCGGCGCCGACAATAGCTCGAACAGATTCTTGGAAATCTGCGTGCCGATTTCGCCCCAGCTTTGATTCAGCAAATAGGAGTTGGAATCGTAATTGCCGCCCAATTGCACCTCGACGCCGGGCAGCAAGCGCAGCATGGCTTTTTTGACTTCGGCCGAGCCGATCCGAGTTTGATACATTTCCTGACGCAATTCCGGACGCAATTGCAAGGCCAATTCGTCCAGTTGTTCCTGACTCAACTGCGGCGTGGCGATGCCGGGCCAAGCGCCGGCCGCGACATCGGCCAATTGATAGTCCTGATTCGGCGGCAGATTGATCAAGCCGGTCAATTCGGCTTTAGCCAATTGCTGTTGTTCCAATAAGCCTTCCAAGCGGCGAACGATTTCCAACAGGCTTTTTCGATAGCGCAAGGCTTCCAGAGGCGCCCGCAGTTTTTCCGCCTCGGCCTGGCTGGCGAGTTCCAAGGCGCGGCGGGCTTCGGCCAGCACCGGTTGAATCTTGGCGGTCATTCGCTGCGCGCTCAAGGCTCGCCAATAGGCGCTACGTACGTCCTTCATCAAATTGTGGCTGACCTTGCGCCGGCTTTCTGCGGTCACCAAGGCCTTGTTGCCTTCCTGCTGAGCCCGGAAATAACTGACGCCGAAGTCCAGAATATTCCAGCGCAGACTCAAATCGCCCAGGTAGCGGCTGCGGTCCTGCGAGGTCGAGGTTTCCAGCGATTGCCGGCCGGTCGAAATCGAGCGGCTGGCCGAGGCGTTGAAATTGTCGCGGCTGCGATAGCCGGCCGAAGCCACCACTTCCGGCAACAAATCGAAGCGGGCCAAGGTCGCCTGGCCTTCCGCGACCGCCCGTTCCATCATCTTGACCCGATGGTCCAGGTTATATTTGAGTGCCCGCGACATCGCCTGATACAAGGTCAACGGCGCGGTCAGCGGTTCTTGTTGCTTGAACAACTGACTCTGATCGAGACCGATCTGGCTCTGCCGCTCTTGCTGGGTTAGCGGCGAAGGCGTCAGCGAACAACCGGTCAGCCATACGGCACCGATCGCCGCCGCCAACAGGCCGGGATTAAACCGAGGGGTCGGTCGGGAATGGTTTTCAGCCATAGCGAATTCCTGTGTCGATAAAGTCATGCGGCGTCCCGTGGATCGCGGAACGCTCGCGCCAGATGGTTCAATAGGGTGTCGGCATCCCGTAGGGTGCGTTGGCTGCCGAACGCTTGCAATTGGGTGCTTAGCGGCGTCTTGCCAAGCTCGGCGCGCGGCTCTCCGCCACGGCCGGAAGCGGGGCGTCCGCCGCCTTGGCCTTGGCCCGGCCGGCCTTCGCCGGCCCCGTTCTGGCCTTCGCCTCCGCTCCGACCTTCGCCGCCCGTACCCTGGCCTGGCCGGTTCTGCGGTTTCAGCACCACGGTCACGACGGTCTGGTTGCCCCGTCCGTCGGTCGCGGTGATTTTGACGACGGTGTTATCGCCGCCCTGTCCTTCTCGCACGCTCAAGCCGCCGGTCGCGGGATCGAAACGTACCCAACTCGGCAGGCTGGCGCCATTGGCCTGGGTCGCCTGAAAACTGACGCCCGAGCTGGTATCCAGGCTGGACAGTGCTTGAGCCGGCATCGTAAACGCATTGCCGCCATCCGCCGACACGCTGGCCTGCATTTGCAAGGAGGTGGTTTGCCCACTGGTCGAAGACAAACCGCCGTCGCCAACGGTGCTGGAAAACAGTGAGGTGCCGAAACCCGCGCCGCCACCGGCGCCGAGCCCGCCGCTTAAGCCGGCTCCGCCAAATCCGGAACCCCCGCCTAAACCGCCGGCGGCGCCAGCGCCGATGCCGCCACCCAAACCGCCGCCAGTAGAGCCGCCCGAACCAACCGTGCCGCCGGCGCCGGTCGCTCCGACACCACCAGCGCCGCCAACGCCTGGACCGACCGCAAGCGGCGCAATCGCGTTGACCGAGGTTTGAGTATTGCCGCCGGCGCCACCAGCGGGCGAGCCGCCCAAACCACCGAAACCGCCCAGTCCACCGCCGGTTCCCGCGTTAAAGTCCACGGTTTGCGTGGCGTTGGTGACGATGCCTATCGCCACCGCCGCGGTAGGGCTGGAAGTGACTTCCTCGGCGTTGTCCAAGCCGTCGGTGTAACTGGCTGTCACACTGATGGTTTTATCGACGAAAGCTTGGGTCAGCAACAAGCGAGAGCCGGTCCCCAGGACATTGCCGTCGCCGTCCTTCCAGGTATATACCACGCTACCCTTGCCGTCGGCGTCGCTCAGCGCATCGACGACCGTCAGGGTTTCGCCGGCGGTCGGCGTACCGCGTATCGACAAGGTGCCGGTCGGCGCGTCGTTGGCATTGGTCAGCGTCACGCTCAGTTCGGTGTCGCGGCTGTTGCCGGCCGCGTCGGTGGCGCGCACGGTGATCGAGTGGCTGGCGGCGGCTTCGTAATTTAGTTGGCCGCCATCGGCGACGGTGACCGCGCCGGTCGCGGCGTCGATCGCGAAGCGGCCGTTAGCGTCGTCAACCAGACTGTAAACCACCGCATGCAGATCGCTGGCCGTCACACTACCGACCGCCGTGCCGTTCGCGGCATTTTCGGCCACGCTCAAGCTTCCGCTCGCCTCGGCCGGCGCGGCGGTGTCCAACGTGAAGGTCAATGCGACCGACTCAGCCGATGCATTGCCGGCCAAGTCGGTCTGCCGCGCCAACACCGACTTGGCGCCGTCGCCGGCCACGCTAAAACTGTCGCCGCTGCCGGCGACCCAAGTCGTACCGCCGTCGATGCTGTATTCCCAACTGGCGCCGCTTTCTAGACCGGCCGCGTTGACGACACCATTGTTGGTCAAGCCATCGACGGCACTGGCGCCGCTATCCTCGGCCAAGGCCAAGCTCGGCGCGGCGGAGACTGTATCCAGGGTAAAGGCTAGCGCGGCGGAATTGGCCGAGACATTGCCGGCAATATCGATCTGCCGAACCAACAGCGACTTGGCCCCATCGCCGCTGACGTTAAAGCTGGTGCCGTTGCCCGTCGTCCAGCTCGTGCCGCCGTCGCTGCTGTATTGCCAGCTCGCGCCGCCTTCCAGACCGGACACCGTCACCGCGCCGCTGTTGGTGATGGCGTCGCTGTTACTGGTGCCGCTGTCGGTGGTCAAACTCAAGCTCGGCGCGGCCGGCGCAGAGGTATCGACCACGATGTCGCGGTTGGCACCCAAGGAGTCGGGATCGCCGGGCGCGGCCAAGGTCAATATCGCCGGTAGACTGGTCGAGCTATCCAGTATCGCGCCGCCGCTCAAGGCCAACGCGGTGGTGGCCGCGTAGTCCAGGTCGGCGCTGGTGTCACCGGCTTGCACGACATAGCTGAAACTCAACGTGGTCGTGCCCGAGCCGCCGCTGAAACTGGCGTTGCGGCCGGTATTCAGCGCCAAGGTCGGCGTGCCGGTCACCGTGACGGCACGGTTAAAGGTCACGGTAATGGTGACGGTGTCACCGGCTTTGTAACTGCCGCTGGCGGTCGAAGCCGAAACTTCGGTTACCAGTGGGTTGACCAACGCGGTCAGCACCACGTCGTTGCCGGTGCCGCTGGCGTAACGCACGGTATAAATGTCGCCGTTCAACGTCGCGTCGCTACCCTCGGGTATGCCGTTGAAAGTGCCGGCGCTGCCGGACACCGCGTCGGCGCCGTCGTTGTCGATGATCCGATACGTGGCACCGTTGCTGGCACTGTAAGCGCCGACCCGGCTCACGCTCAACGATCCGCCGTTCAAACTGACGACGCCGTTGACGACGACTTGGTCGAAGTCGGTGCCGGCCACGCCGCCGTCGCCGCCGACTTCAGCGGCCATGTCGCCGCTGAGCCGCAGATTGCCGTTGACGGTCAGCACGCCGATGCCGTTATTGGTGCCGGCCACTCCGGGAGCCAATGTCGCTCCGTCGAGTATCGTCAATTGATTGGTCGAACTGACCGCGAAAATACTGCCGCTGCCGGCCAAGGTCGCCCCGGATTGCACCGAAACGCCGCCGGTCCCGCCCAGCGCGCCGGTCACCGCCAGCGTGCCGGCCGATACGGTCGTCACGCCGCTATAAGTATTATTGCCGGACAGCGTCAACGCCGCGCCGCCTTGCTTGGTCAACGATCCGCTGCCGGACAACACGCCGGACAGCGTCGCGGCCGCGCTGTTCGAAACGGTCGCCGCGCCGATCAGGGTCACATCGTTATCGATGGTCGTGGCGGCGCTAATCGACAGCGTGCCGGCGTTCAAGGTCAGATCGCCGCCGCCGAGATTGGCGTCGGAGGCTATCGCCAAGGTACCGCCGCCACGCACCGTGGTTTCTCCGCTATAGCTGTTATTGCCTGACAGGGTCAAAGTGCCGGTGCCGGTTTTAATCAAATTCCCGCCAATGGCGCCGTCTTCGACCACCCCGGAAAAGCCGGTCGAGGCATTATTGCCGCCGACGGTCAGGCTGCCGCTGTTCAAGGTCACGCTGCCGGCGCCGGACAGTGAGCCGGCGGTTTCGTTGTCGTATAAAAACAGCGTGGCGCCGCCGGCGATGTCGAGCGCGCTATCGTCGCCGATGGCGTCGCCGCCCGAGACCGACAACATGCCGGCCGTTACCGTGGTCGCGCCGCTGTAGGTATTGGTTCCGGACAGTTCCAACTCGTTCGCGCCGGCCTTGGTCAAACCGCCGGCACCTGCGATCGCGCCGGAAAAACTGCTGCCGGTCGCTTGATTGACGGTCAATACCGCGCCGCTATCCAAGCTAATGCCGGCGACCGCCGAACTGCCGCCGGACAGCGTGCCTATCGTCTCGCTAGCGCTGATGCTTAGCGCTCCGGCACCGGATAAGGTCACCGCGCAACTGTCCTTGATCGCCGCGCCTCCTTCAGCCTGCACGGTGCCGCCGGTCACGGCCAGACCGCCGTCCCAATCGCCGGTACCGGACAGTAGCAGCGTGCCGGTCCAGAACTGAGTCAGCGCATAGCTGTTGGCGCCGTCGGTGATGCCGCCGGATAGCGTCAAGGCGTTGCCGCCGGTGTCGATCTTGGTGTTGCCGGTCAGCGTGATTTGGCCGCTCAAGGTATTGTCGCCGCCGATGGCGCGGATCGCGCCGTTAGTGTCCGCGCCGACGCCGGCGGCGGAGATCGTGTTGCTGTAGTTCGCCGCGCTTTGCAAGTGTAACGAGGCGCCGTTGGCGATAACCACCCCGCCGCTGCCCAGCGCGCCGCTCTTGCTGGTCAGCAGATAACCGGCGCCGATCGCGGTGCCGCCGCTGTAGGTGTTGGCCGAAGAGCCGGCCAGCTCCAGCGTGGAGCCGCCCAGTTTGGTCAGTACGCCGCTGCCGCTCAGCACGCCGGTATGTTGCAGGTAAGCGCCGGTATCGACCAGAATGCCGCTGTCCGCCGCCAGCACGATATTGTTGTCGATCGCGTTCGGATAGCCGCCGGTCGTCTGCAAGGTACCGCCGCTCAAGATCAGGTCGCCGGTTCCCAGATTGGCGTCGCCGGCCACCGCCAACGTGCCGCCGGCGATGCTGGCGGTATTCAAGCCGGTGCCGCTGGTGCCGCCGGTCGAGGTATTGTTGGTGCCGCCGAGCACCAGTTTGCCGGCGCCGCTTTTGGTCAAATTAGAAACCACGCTACCGTCGTCGGCTAGCGCGGAATTGATGGTCAGCGTATCGCCGCTGCCGACGCTGACCCCAATCGCGCCGGCCAAATTCAAGGACTGGCTGGTGATCGTCAGCGAGCGGCTGTCGGTGTCGCTATCCATCGCCAAGGTCACGCCGTCGGCCACGGTATAGGCCCCGCCCAACGTGATGGTGCCGCTCAAGGTTTCGGCGAAGTTGATCGTGGTCGGCCCGGCAATGGTACCGGCGTAATACAGCGCTTCCCGCAGATCCAGACCGCCGCCGTCGGCGACGTCGGCATTAAAGCTACTGACCGCGTTGCCGTCTATCGCGGTGACGGTCACTGTCAGATCATTAGATACCGTGATCGAGAATACCTGTTCGACCGAATCGGTGCCGTCGCTGGCGCCGATACGAACCGAATACGTCTGACCGGCGGTCAAAGCCGCGTTGTCGACGCTCAACGTGGTGCCGCTGATTGTAAAACTGGCGTTGTCGGTGTCGCCACTGCCGCTGACCAAGCTATAAGTCAAGGTCTGGCCGGTATCGACGTCGGACGCCGACAGCGTGCCGACCGTGGCGTTGAGCCCGTCGAACACGCTGATCGCGTTGTTGGAAAGTTGCAAATCGGTCGGCGCGTCGTTAATCGAGGTCGCGGTGATCATGGTCGAGCTGTCGGCGGAGCCGCTGCTAGTGCCGTCGTTGCCGGTCAACGTAAACGTGGTCTGGACGGTGCCAGCCGGCACGGCTTGGTTGTCGGTCGGTGTAAACACCAGCGCTTGCAGCAGGGTTTGCAGCGCGCCGGGACTGTTCGCGGTCAAGGTGTAGCTGCCGGCCGAACCGGTCAAACCGCCGCCGGCGCTGCTCAAGGTGCCGTTGGCGCCGGTGTAGCTGATGGTCAGCGTGAACGTGCCCGAACTGTCGTCGGCGTCGGTGTAGGTCACGTTGGCGAACGGCGTGGTCGTGGCATTGTCGTTGACGCTGCCGGCGGTAGTAAAGGTACCGCCCAGGGCCGGCCCCTGGTTGACCGGTCCGGTCAAGCGAAAGTCGTTACTGTTGCTGCCGGCCGTGTAACTGGCGGTCAACGCCACGGCGTTAAACGTCACGGTGCCGGCCGCCGCCAAACCGCTAAAATTGCCGGTGATCGCGTCCGAACCGTCGTTGGAAATCAATGTGAAGGCTTCGCCGCTCGCCGATTTGGTGGCGACATGGGCGCCGGACAAGCTCAGCGCGGCGCCGCTGACATTGACCGCGCCGGTAACCGCCACGCTATCGTAGCTGGCCGAACCGGCAATGTCGGCCGCCAAGCTGCCGCCGGAGGCGATAGTTAAACCGCCGGTCACGGTCAGCGTGCCGACGCCGTCGTTGCTGCCGGCCACGCCCGGCGCCAAGGTCCCGCCCGAAGCGATCGTCAGGCCGCCGTTGACGCTACCGGTGCCGGCCAGCGTGGCGCCGCTGGCCACGTTAACCGCGCCGGCTCCGGCGCCGTTCAAGCTGCCGGTGACCAGTAAGGTACCGGCGTCGATCGCGGTCGAACCTGTATAGGTATTGGCGCCGGACAAGGTCAAGCTACCGCTGCCGGCTTTAGCAAAGCCGCCGCTATTTCCGCCGTCCTGCAAAATACCGGAGAACGTGGTCGAAGCATTACCGGCCAGCGTCAGCGTGCCGCTGTTCAGTGTCACGGTGCCGGCTCCGGCCAGCGAGCCTATCGTGTCGTCGATGGCGTGCAGATTCAGAATGGCGCCTGAAGCCACGGTGACGGCGGTGGTATCGGCCAGCACCGAGCCGCTGCCGGACAAGGTCAGCGTGCCCGCCGAAATCGTCGTGGCCCCCGTGTAAGTATTGGTGCCGGACAAGTCCAATTCGCCGCTACCCAGCTTGGTCAGGCCGCCGCTGCCGCTGATTACCCCGGAAAACGCCCCTGACGATGCCGAATCGCTAGTCAGCGTGAAGGATTGCAGATCGATATTACCGCTGCTGTAGCTATTGATTTGGCCGACGCTGACATCCGACGCCAACTGGTAGGAGCCGCCGTTCAGCGCCAGTTCGGGCGTGCCGCTCAGCGTACCGGACAACACCACCGTACCGCCGGACGCTTGGAGACGCGACGTGGCGGTCAAGGCATTCGTCCCGGACAGGGCCAGGGTCAGCGTTCCGCTGCCTACTTTGTCGACGGTCGCGCCGCTACCGGTGATCGTGCCGGTAAAACTGGTGCTGGTGTTGTCGCCGCCGATTTCCAAAGTGCTGGAGGTCAAGGACACCGTGCCGGCGCCGGCCAACGAACCGATCCTGTCGCTGGCCGACGACAGCGTCAAGCTGGCGCCGCTGGCCACCGTCACCGCCGAACTGTCGGCGATTCGGTTGTTGCCGCTGGTGGTCAAGGTACCGGCCGAAATTGTGGTCGCACCGGTATAGGTGTTGGTGCCGCCCAAGGTCAAGGTACCGGAACCGGTCTTGGTCAAACCGCCGCTACCGCTGATGACGCCGGTAAAACTGGTGTTGGAGCCATTCCCGGCCGTCAACGTAAAAGCCCCGAGCGCAACGTTGCCGGCGCCCGCCAATGAACCGATGGTTTTGGCGGCACCCAGCGTCAACGTCGTCCCGGCACCCACCGAAACCGCGGTATTGTTGGCGATGGCACTCGCGTTATTTAACGTTAACCCGCCTAGCGACAGCGTGACGGCGCCGGTCAAGGTATTCGCGCCCGACAGCGTCATCGTGCCGCCGCCGGTCTTGGTGAACAGACCGCTGCTATTACTCAAGACACCCGAGAACGTCGTATCCACGCCGCTGTTGATGGTCCGTGCCGCGTTGCCGAAATCGACGTTGCCGGTAAAGGTCAACGCAAACGATCCCGACATCGTCACATCGCCGCCGAGCGTGATCGCGTTGGCTATGCTGCGCGCCGTGGTGGTCGAACGCAGCTTGCCGCCGTTCCAGGCCAGCGCGCCGGTCCCCAGCGCGCTGTCCGACGCGATGTCGATGATCGTGTTGTTCAACGTAATGGTGCCGCTGTAACCGGTGTTGGTACCCGCTAGCTTCAGCACGTTGCCCGCGCCCCCGCCGACCGAGATGCCACCGGTACCGGTCAGATTACCGTTCAGCGTGATGTTGCCGGCCGTGGTATTGAACGCGCCGCCGTTGGCGGTGACCGATACCCCAACCGAGGAGGTAATACCCCCGGCGCTAGCCGCCAAGGTACCGCCGTCCATGACCAGCGAACCGGCGCTACCCAGACTGGCGGTTTGCAACGTGCCGCCGGACAAGGTCAGCGCGCCGCTGAAGGTGTTGCTACCCGACAAAATCAGGGTGCCGCTGCCGGCTTTGGTCAATCCGCCGCTACCGGAGATTCCGCCGGAAAACGTGGTTGACGAATTGTCGCCGCCGGCGGTCAAGGTATTGGCGCCCAGAACGACGCTACCGGCCCCGGCCAACGAACCGATCGTCTCGGATGCGTTGAGACTCAAGGTGCCGGCCACGCTGACCGCGCTGGTGTCGGCCAAGGCGCTACCGCCGCTCAAAGCCAGCGTGCCGGCCGACACGGTAGTCGCGCCGGTATAGGTGTTGGCGCCGCTCAGCGTGAAGGTGCCGCTGCCGGCTTTGGTTAAGCCGCCGGAACCGCTTAACACCCCGTCGAAACCGGTCGAGGTGGCGTCGCCTCCGGTCGTCAACGTGAACGAACCGAGATCGAAACTGCCTATCACGCCGCTGCCGCTCAACGAACCTATGGTTTCGTTGGCCCCCAGCGTGACGGCCAGACCTGCGCCGTTGCCCAAGGTCAGCGCGCTGGCATTGGGGATCGCCGCGCCGCCGTTCAGGGTCACGGCGCCGTTGCTGAACGACGTCGTGCCGCCGTAAGTATTGCTACCGGACAGCGTCAAGGCGCCGCCGTTGGTTTTACCGAGACTGCCGCTGGCGCCGGATATATCGGCGGACACGGTCAAGGCGGCGCTGGCGCCGATCAAGTTCAGGGTGCCGGACCCGGCCAGTACCAGACCGCCACCGCCGCTACCGGCTATCGTCACGGTCTTTGCCCCTTGCAAGGTCACCGTATCGTCGGCACCCAAGCTTGCGGTGGAGCCGGTCAAGGTCAGCGTGGTGCCGCTGGTCAAATTGCTCAGAATCACGCTATCCGCGCCGGCCTGGGCCGCCGAGCGCGCCAACGCTTCACGCAAACCGAAGCCGTCGGCGGCGTCGTTGCCACTGTCGTCGCTGGTCTGGGTCACGTAAATGTTGGAACTGGTCACACTGACGTCGGCATTCGTCGTCGCGGCACCGTCGCTCAACGCGAAACGGATCGTGGCATCGCCGAACGGGGTGCTGTTGGCGTATTGAATGCCGCGCATCACTGCTTGCACCAACGCGGTGGTGGCATTGGCGTTGAAGTTGATCGTCAACACCCCGCCGGTATTGGTGTAGGTAGCGAAGGTGGTCGCGCCGCCGGTTTGCAACGCCGAACCGGTATCGCTGAAACCGCTGGCATTGAAGCTGTAGACGTCGTTGCCGCTGGCATCGGCGATACTGGCATCGCCGATCTTGCCGCGCTGCACGGTCAACGAAGCGCCGTTCCAGTCTCCTACGTCGTTTTCGGCGTCGGAAACGGTCAAATTGCCGCCGGCATCGAGCGTCACGGTGCCGGACAAGGCCACGCTATCGCCGTTCAAACCGCTAATCACCGCCGCCGAATTGATGCCGGAAACAGTGATGCCGTTGCCACTGGTATCGGCAATACTACCGCCGGTGATTGGGCCGTTCCAATTATCGGCGCCCGCCAGATTGTAAGTCGTGCTGCCGCTGGAACTGGTGCCGTTTTTATCGAGCAGGGTGTTGACCTGGGCCTGGTCGGTGGCCGACAACGTCAACGTGAACGCAGTCGCCGAAGTGATCTCCACATCGCTGGTGTCGGTCAAGGTGTAGCTGCCGCCTTGGCCGGTCAACGTGAACAACGAAGCGTCGATATCGTTGGTCGCGCCGCTTTGCTTGACCAGATGGGTACCGGTCACGACCAACAAGCCGGTCGTGGTGTCGTAGGTCGCCGAGGTCAAGGTCGGCGTTTGGGTACTGCTGACGGTAACGCCGTTGCCGGTGGTATCTGCGGATGCCGCGGCGGTGCTGTCCCAATTCGCCGCGCCGGCTAGATTGTAGGTGGTCGCGCCGGCGGACGCGGTCCCGTCCTTATTCAGCAGGCCTTCGACGTTGAGCTGATCGGTGGCATCCAAAGTAATGCTAAAACTGGTGGAACTACTGGCGGTCACCGTGTAACTGCCGGCCAAGGTATAGGTATTGCCGCCCTCGCCGGTCAGCGTCAGCTTGGTGGTATCGATGGTGTCGCCGGTGGTCATATTAGCGCCGGTGACGGTCAGCACGTTGGTGCTAGCGTCGTAGGTAGCCGAAGTAATCGACGCCGTCGGCGAGGGCGGCGTCCAGGCGGCCGTGCTGCCCGGCCCGTCCAGCCATTCGGTGCCGGCGTTACCGCCCGACCCGGAGGCGCCGGGGTTACCGCCCGAGGACGTTCCGCCGGCACCGCCGCCTCCGTAATTCGAGGTGTGGGTAATGGTGGCGTTTTCGTATTTGAACGCACCATTGTTGTAGATTCCGCCGACGCCGGCTCCGCCGTCACCACCATCGACATCGTAACCACCCGCGCCGCCGCCGCCGGCGCCGAGATTATTGGTGATCGAGGTCGAAGCCATGTACACCGTTGCGCCGGAACCAATTGCTAAAGCGCCGGCGCCGATCCCTCCCCGGCCAACCACCGCGCTGCCGCTGCCGGAACCGTATCCGCCACCACCGCCGCCGATAAAACCCAGTCCGCCCGAGCCGGCGGTTCCACCGGTTCCGCCCGCGTTGTTACTACCACTGGTTCCGCCGGCGCCGCCGGCGCCACTGACGCCACTGCTACCGCCAATGCCTTTTGCGCTGGAGACCGAGGCGAAGCCACCGTCGCCACCCGTGCCCGCCGAACCTGAAGCCCCTGACGTAGAGGCATTGAATGCGCCTCCCGACCCGCCGACAGTCGTCCCCCAACCTGCGCCGCCGCCGCCGCCGTAACCGTAAGACCCGTCGTCGCTACCGCCGTTGCCGCCGCCGCCGGCCGCGACGTTGCCGGTGATTGTCGAATGCAAAAATGTGGCCGTGGTGCCCGCGCCGGTCACCGAGATTCCGGCGCCCAACGCATCGCCGCCGTTGACGCTGTTATACGCACCGCCGTCGCCCGAAACCAAACCGTGGGTGATCGTCAAACCGTCCACGGTCACGTTGCCGCTGGTAATCGACAGCACCCGGCTGTGGTAATTGGCATCGACGGTAACATCGGCACTACCGTTGTCGTCCAGATCGCCGTCTATCGTCAAATTTTGGCTGATACTTAACTGGCCGCTGGACAAGGTAATCGTCATCCCAGCGTTGAATGTAATCGTGTCGCCGGACGACGCCGACGCAATCGCCGCGCGCAACGACCCGGCACCGCTATCGTTATTGTTGGTCACGGTGACCGTCGCCAGCGCGTAATCGTAGTCGGCCATGGCCGAAGCGGAAAACGCCGCGGGCGCCGAGATGTCGCCGGTCCGCACTTCCAAGTCCCAATCGCCGCCGGCGCCGGTGCGGTCGTCGGACACCGCCACGTCGGCCCCGGTCAGATCGGCCAGGGTCCGGGCAAACGTAGCGCCGTCGGCGCCCCGGCCCAGGTTGCAGGAATAGACTTGCAGATCGCCGTCGGCCGCCAGCGCTTGGCCTATCGTATCGAGTTGAGCGGCGTAGCCGCCGATTGAATCATTGTTCAGCCAGGCATTGCCCAACCAAACGTTGGCCTCGCCGCCCTCGGCGACAATGGAAATCGCCGAAATGTCCCGGCGATCCGCCAAATAGTCGGCCATCTGTTGCACGCCGTCGCGGCCGGCCTCCAACATTACGACTTCGGCGCGCGGATCGGCGCCGGCCAACAAGGTTTCGGCGTCCCTGACCCGGCTGTCGACGAAGATGACGGCGGTAGGCCGGGCGGCCGGCGCTTCCGGGAATTGGCAGGCGGCCGCCGCATCCAGCAAATGTTGAGCGTCCAGCGCCGACGGCGGCTGATCGGCGGTCGGCGGCGCGTCCGCTTGAGCGGCGTCGGCGCTGACCGCCGCCGCGCCGTCGAACAGGATGCGCGGTTCCAAGGCCCAGGCACGTAGCGGTGCCGCCTTGGAACGATGGCGAGTCCCGGCGGGGCGAATACGCTGGAATAGTTTCATGGTCTTGCTCCCCAAAATCGACGGTCAATCAAACGGATGTCGCCAGCGGCCGGGCGGCGGCCGGTTGCGCGGAAACAACGTGGGCGCGACTGCCGCGTCCGTCGCGCCAGAACGCCATATCGGCGTATTGCTCGAACAGATCCGGCGGCAGAATGGTCGCCCGGTTCTCCAAGGTCACTCGAGGTCGAATGCTGTGCAGGCCGGACAAGCCCAAATTGTTGTCGAAGGCCGGCGCGTCGTACTGCAGATTCGCGAAATCGTGCGGATACGCGGGCTCGCCGAGAAAATCGTAAATCAACGGCATCACCTTCTCGGGCGCCAGAGCCAGCAAATCGTAGTCGACGACCAGCAGCGAAGCGGCCTGCTCGCCGTAAAACGCTTCCTTCAGCGCCGACCAGGCAAAACCGACCAGGCGATTGCGCTGCGCCAAGGTTTCCACCCGGCTATACACGGTATTGCGCTCGACGTCGTCGGCGAACAAGCGGCTGTTTTCATAGGGGCTGGCCCGGTACAGCCGTTCCAGACTGTCCATGACCCAGGCCACGTTGCGGACGCAGGCAATGATCTTGGCGTCCGGGAACAAATCCAGCAGTGCCGGCAGGCGGCCGCACCAAGCCCGGTTGGTATCGAACACCACATCCTTGCCGGTCTCCTCGGCGTAATAACTGTCGAACAAACCGCGCAGTAGGCGGCGGCGTTGCGCGGTGGTCACGACCGGCCCCCACTCGCTACCGGCGCTGACCTGATCGAGCAAACCCGAAAAAAATGCGCCGACCGGACTGGTCATACCGGCTTGAAAGCGCGGATTCTGTTTCAGAATAGCGGCCAGCAGCGTCGAACCGGAGCGCGGCAGGCCGGAAATAAAGTGGTAACGATGACTCATTGCGAACCCAGCGCCAAGGCGCGGGCCGTCGCGTCGACAACCCGCGGCATATCGATATTTTTCATCAGCACAGTGTCGGTAACAAGTTCGCGAACGGGTAATGGGTTCGAAAAATAGTCGCAGACCGCGACCTTGTCAACCGCGCGGCGCATTCAAGCCGAACATCGGTATCGGATCTCACAGTAGCCTAGCTTTTCCGTTAGGAACGATTATGCTTAATGTCGCTTACGCTTTACAAAACTTCGGCGTTCGCCCGGAGAACAAGCTTGGCGGCTTTTTCCCGGCTATTTTTCGCAAAGACCCCAGGAGGTCCATCATGGCTGATCCATTTTTAGGCGAAATCCACATCTTCGGTTTTGCATATGCCCCGCAAGATTGGGCGTTCTGCAACGGCCAGCAAATGGCGATACAACAACAAAATGCACTGTACGCGCTGCTTGGTACAAGATTCGGCGGCGATGGCCGTAGCTTCTTCAATTTACCCAATCTGCAAGGCCGGGCGCCGATTCATTTCGGCGCCAATCCGCTGTCCGCTTCGCAACCTTACCAGATGGCGCAAACCGGCGGCACCTCTGGCGCCACGGTCCAAACCCAAACCGCCTTTAGTTTGACGACCGCCAATTTGCCGTCCCATACCCACTCCGCCGATCTATCGCTAGCCGGCATCAACGCCGCCACGGCCGTCAAGGTCTCTACCGGCGCCGGCGGCGGCGTTAATCCCGATGCCAACGCCACGCTGACTAACGCCCCAAACGGCCAGACCTCGGCCGCGGTGTTTCTGCCGGCCGCCACGCCGCAATCCAACCCGATCACGCTGGGCGGAGTGACGACCACGTTGAGCGGCAACGGCACGGTCACGGTCGGTAATACCGGCGCCGGCGCCCCGGTCAGCGCACCCCTGAACTTCAGCGTCCCGGCCGCGATGTCTCCCTATCTGGCGCTGAAC
Source organism: Methylomonas stagni (assembly GCF_050154735.1). Lineage (NCBI taxonomy): Bacteria > Pseudomonadati > Pseudomonadota > Gammaproteobacteria > Methylococcales > Methylococcaceae > Methylomonas > Methylomonas stagni. Next base: position 2,076,512 of record NZ_CP189557.1, read on the forward strand.
TTCTGCATCGCGCTGAACGGCATTTTCCCGATGCAGCAATGAGTACCGCGAATCCTGATCCAAAAAATGCACCGATCGCCGACTTGAGTAGCGGGCATTTCCTGCCCTATCTCGGCCAAACCTGTCTGTTGGAAAGCGGCGCGGTGACGATCTCCACGGTCCTGGCGCGCGTCGACGAAAAACCCGGCGCCCGCTCGCCGAGCGGCGACCGGGACAGCCGCATGCCGTTCGCGCTGCTACTGAAAGGCGACGCCGATTGTCCGTATCTGGACGGTGTGTTTACGATGCGCATCGCCCAAGCGTTCGAGGTTCCCGGCATTTACCTGAGCCGGGTCTTGAACGCCGGCCCGCAACCGGCGGCGTTGTTTCAAGCAGTGTTTAACTGACATGAGCGCGCATACCTACCGACGCGAACGGCGAAAAAGCTCGGTTCAACCCCAGCGGCGACGGCGATGGCGCTAGCGCCATCGCCGGCCGGCTTGAATCTGAGGCCGCAACGCGACAATGACGCGACCTTTCTAGCCGGCCTGTACCACAGCTTGCGCGACGACTTGCGCCTGCTCGACGCCGAGCGCGATTTCGTCGAGGAACTGATCGAAATGCAGTTTCGCGCCCAGCGCGAAGGCTACGGTCAACAATTTCCGAATGCGATGTATTTCATCATCGAAATACATAGCCAAGCTGTCGGCCGGGTCGCCGTCGATTTCGGCCACAACGAAGTGCGTTTGATCGATTTAGCCTTGCTGCCGGCCGCCCGAAATCGCGGCCACGGTCGGGCGGTGATTCGCGCCTTACAGCAGGCGGCCGGACAGGCCCATGCGCCGTTGACGTTGGTCGCCGCGCTGGACAACCCCGGCGCCTTGGCGTTTTACGCCAAGCTGGGCTTCGGGCTGGCTAGAACCAGCGACAGCCACGCCTTGCTGGTTTGGTATCCGGGCGGCGCTTGACTCCCGTCCGGCCTAGTGGCGGTTTTGATTGCGCCAGTTATCGACGATGCCTTCCACATCCAAATCGTCCGGGCCTTCCCGCCAAGCGGTGAAGTAATCGACGTCGTTACTTTTGGGTTCGGGATTGGGCCGGTAGATTTGCACCCGGGTCGGCAGCGGCGCGGCCTCGCCTAGCACCAGGGCCTCGCCGCGCCCCAACGAACTCAAAATATCGGCCAGATCGCCCTCGGCTTCCGGCACTAGGCCGCGAATGTATTGCTGATCGTCCGGATTGGTGGTGCGTAAACAGATATACGAACTGCATTGCGCCAGCATGGTTTCCGATAATTCGGTCGGCCGTTGGCTGACCACGCCGATCGACACCCCGTATTTGCGGCCTTCCTTGGCGATACGCTCCATCATTTTGCGGGTGCCTTCGAACTGACTGCTTTTTTCACGCGGGATGTAGGCGTGAGCTTCCTCGCAAATCAACGTGATCGGGAATTCGCGGCGGCGCGGATTCCAATAATTGAATTCGTAAGCCAGCCGGCCGACTTGCGCCGACACAGCCGGCCGCACGTCGGTCGGCACCGAGCTGAGATCGACGACGGTGATATTGGCCTTCTTACGGCCCAGACCGACGAACTCGCGCAGCAATTCGGCCATGCTGTCCGAGGTGTTGCGCTTTTTCGGTTTCAATAAAAAGTCGTAGCGCACGTCGTTGAAGCGGCTTTGCATGCGCACCAAAAATTCGTCGAACTGGCCGAACAAGGCGCCCTTGGTCTTGCCGAAGTCCTTGCGTTCCTCGTTGGCGGCCTTGAACTGCATGTAGAGCTCGGCCAGCGAAAAGAAAATCGGCGTATCGATGGACACCACGCCCAAGCCGACATTCTTGGCTTCCTTACGCTTGAGCTGCTGCAAAATCTCGCGCATGAAGGCCATTTGAATCGACGAGCCGGGATCGTCGCGGTCGATGAACAAATCCACCAGTTCGGCGTAGGTCATCATCCAATACGGCATTTCCAATTCCATCGCGTCGACGTAATTGACGCGCTCGCTGGGGAAGGCCGACTCGATACGGCCGTCCGGCGTCTTCCAGCAATATTCGCCGTGCAGGTCCAGCATGATCAAATGGGTCTTCGGCATCGCCGCGATCGTGTGTTGGATCAGACTGGTCACGGTCCACGATTTGCCGGAACCGGACTGGCCGACGATCGCGAAATGCCGGCCGAACAAGGCGCGCGGATCGAGGCTGAGATGGTAATCCTTGTGACTGGCGAGCTGGCCGATGAAAAATTGGTAGTCTCGGAACTTGGAAAAAATCGCGTTGATCTCGGCCAAGCCCACCGCATACACCGCCGCGCCGGGCGTCGGATAATGGCGTACGCCGCGGATGAACACATTGCTTTCGTTAAGCTCGCCGACCGGAATCAACGCGATAAAGCGGTCGGTGGCGCGGTTGCCGGCCTGATCGAAGCGGTCGCGCTCCCACATCTTGAAGACCAACGCCAGCACCCCGATATGCGATTGGCGAATCACCACGTAGGAACCCAAATGGCCGGCCAGAATCTCTTCATCGCCCAACCGGATGATCGGCGCCGCGGTGGCATGCTCTTCGACGATGCGGGCGTCCATGCCGTCGGCGCGCACCTCGGTCAAATAGGCGATCAGGATGTTGTCGGTGGTGTCACTCATGGCAATCTCGGCTGCGGAACAAGCTGGGCTAAGCTTAGCCGAAAATTTTCCGCCGACGCCGCCGGCTCTGTCGGCGATACGCCAAACCGGATCGACATTGCCGACAATGCCGGAACCGACCGACGGCCGGAAACGCCGGAGCTCGCGGATTCCCGGCGCTTCGGCGCCGAACGGCGCCGGGCGCGGATATTGCTTGACCTATAGTAGGTATGCTTAACTCGGCCCCATTGCCGACCGGCAAATCCGGTCCACCATTCGGAAATGTAAAGGCCGGGGTCGGTAGACGGCAAGCGCTCAGCGATCTGTTCCCCGCTTTGAGAAAGAGGGGGTAGTTCTTGTCAGATTGGAAGAAAGACCGTCATACCCGCCGGGAAGCGGGTATCCAGTGCCATGGATGGCGAGCTTCGAACCCTCCATGGCGGCTAGATTCGCTCCGCGCGCTAACGGGTCCGGCAATCCATGCCGGAATGACAGCCTTCGGTAAGGGGAAGCCTGAAATCTAACCAAGTTGAATTAAGTGAGGGACAGAATGAGCGGAGATAAAAACCAATGCGTTACCTTGTAATTCCCCCTCACCGCGCGCCCTCTCCCGCGAGGACAAGGGGCTTTTCCGACACCCTCCAAACGGGGACACCGGAATTAAGGCCGCTGGAGAAGCCCAGCCAAATAGTGACAGGCCGGGTGAATCTCCGCCGGCAGCACGCTGAAATGGGCTTAAACCCTGCATCAACCACTTCGATGAGGTCAACATGAAAATCGGCATTCCCAAGGAAATCAAACCCAACGAAAACCGGGTCGCGCTGGTGCCGTCCGGCGCGGCCGCACTGGTAAGCGCCGGCCACCAGGTCGTGATCGAGACCGGCGCCGGCGCCGGCGCCGGCTTTGCCGACGAACTCTATGTCGCGGCCGGCGCCGAACTGGCCCCGGCCGCCGCGCCGGTGTGGGACAGCGCCGACCTGGTCGTCAAGGTCAAGGAGCCGATTGAGCCGGAATGGTCGCTGTTACGTCCTGACCTGACCGTGTTTACCTACTTTCACTTCGCCGCCAACCGCCGCTTGACCGAAGCGCATCTGGCCTCCGGCGCCACCTGCATCGCCTACGAAACCGTGCAATTGCCGCATGGCGAGTTGCCGCTATTGACCCCAATGTCTGAAGTGGCCGGCCGCTTGGCGGTGCAGGAAGGCGCGCATTATCTGGAAAAGCTCTACGGCGGGCGCGGCGTGCTGTTGGGCGGCGTGCCCGGCGTGGCGCCGGCCAAGGTCGTCATCCTCGGCGGCGGTGTGGTCGGCACCCATGCCGCCAAAATGGCCGCTGGCCTGGGAGCGCAAGTCACGATACTGGACCTGTCGCTGGACCGCCTGCGCCACCTCGCCGACATTCTGCCGCCCAACGTGCAACTGCTGTATTCCAGCCGCCACGCGATTCTGGAACACATCGCCCAAGCCGACCTGGTCATCGGCGGCGTACTGGTCACCGGCGCCGCCGCCCCCAAACTGATCCGCCGCGAAGACTTGGCGACGATGCAGCCCGGCGCGGTCATCGTCGACGTCGCGGTGGATCAAGGCGGCTGCGTGGAAACCACCCACCCCACTACTCACGCCGATCCGGTCTATCTGGTGGACGGCATCGTTCATTACGCGGTCGCCAACATGCCGGGCGGCGTGCCGCGCACCTCGACGCTGGCCCTGACCAACGCCACCCTCCCCTACGTGCTGCAACTGGCCAACAAGGGTTGGCAAACCGCGTTGCGCGACAATCCGGCCTTGCTGAAAGGCCTGAACGTCGTAGCCGGCCACGTTACCTACCCCGGCATCGCCGACGCTTTCGGCATGGCGTGTTTGCCGCAAGAACAGTTTTTACAGTGACAGTCATGTTAGGAGCGGCGCCTTCGTCGCGACCAGGACGCCGCTCCCACCGACTGCAAGCCATCGCTTGGGACGATACGGCGGTTTCATGATCGTTGCTAGGTAAGTCGTTGGGCGCGGAAAGGAACCAGCCCTGCTTCGGCTCCGCTCAGCCTGCGTTCGCTGCCGGCGCCGGCGTCAAGCCGAAGCGACCGACTTCACCTTGCCGCTGGACATCCCGCGCCGCTTCGGTAGACTGCCGGCTCTGACCGAGCAGGAGGACAGCAGATGCAGGCAAGCGACACATTAACGGACATCCCACTCGCAGCGACAGTCTGGCAAACCAGCGCCGACCAAACCTGGCTATTCGAACCGCAATTCGAGACCCTGGCCTTCCAGAGCGAAGGCGACGACATCGGGCAGTCGACTATCACCATCAACCCGGAACAGCAACGCCAAACCATCGAAGGTTTCGGCTACACGCTGACCGGCGGCAGCGCCCTGCTGATCAGCCGGCTACCGGCCGCCGTCCGGCAAGCCTTGCTGGAAGAACTGTTTTTGCCGGACGGCGACGGCATCGGGGTCAGCTTTCTGCGCCTGAGCATCGGCGCGTCGGACTTGAGCGAGCGCAGCTACTCCTACGACGATCTGGCCGACGACGAAACCGATTTCGAACTGGCCCGATTCGACTTGCAAGCCGGCGACCGCGAAGTCGTGCCCTTGCTGCAAGCCATTCTGGCCTTGAATCCGGCCATCAAAATCATCGCCACGCCCTGGTCCGCGCCGCGCTGGATGAAAACCAACGCCGCCTGGGTCGGCGGCAGCCTCAAACCGGAATGCCAACCAGTCTACGCCGCCTACTTCGTCAAATACCTGTTGGCAATGCGGGCGCGCGGCATCGCCATCCACGCCGTCACCCCGCAAAACGAACCGCAAAATTACAAAAACGACCCCAGCATGGTCATGAGCGCCGAGGAACAGGCCGACTTCGTCAGGCTGCATCTGGGGCCGGCCCTGGCCGACGCAGGTCTGGCCGAGGTCGAGGTATTTTGCTGGGACCATAATTGCGACGTCCCCGAATACCCGTTGACCGTGTTGGCCGACGACCAGGCCCGCGCCTATTTCAGCGGATCGGCCTGGCATTTGTACGGCGGCGACATCGCGGTGCTGTCGCAAATCCACGCCGCCCACCCGGACAAAAAACTGTATTTCACCGAACAATGGGTAGGCTCGGACGGCCAATTCGGCGGCGACCTGCTCTGGCACGTCAAACACGTGCTGATCGGCGCCACCCGCCACTGGGCTAGCGTCGTGCTGGAATGGAATCTGGCCTCCGACCCGCACTGCCGGCCGCACACCGCCGGCGGCGAAGCCCGCTGCGTCGGCGCGCTGACGATAGACGGCGACCAGATCACCCGCAATGTCGCTTACTACATCATCGCCCACGCCGCCAAATGGGTCCGGCCCGGCTCGCTGCGCCTGGAAACCGACGCCGACGCGCTGCCCAACGTCGCCTTCCTGACTCCGGACGACCGCATCGTGTTGATCGTCCTAAACGACACCGCCGAGACCCGCGACTTCCGGATTCGCTACCGCGACCTCGACGCCCCCGCCAGCCTGGCGGCCGGGACCGTGGCGACGTATGTTTGGCGGGCGTAAAGTCGCAAAGTGGCCTGTTCGAAGCCGTCACCGAGCGACGCCGATCGCTACGCGCTACTCAAAATTGACGGCCGAGGGCTTTAGCCGCGAACGACTACATTGCAAACACGGATTTCCTTCAAAAACCGGCTATTTGCATTCTAGGCTTGGAAATTAGCGCTAACCCAAGTTTTAAATCACTCCGCATTGAGCAAACCTGGTTGGATTATTAGTGTTTCCAGTGAGCGGCTATGTGCAAATTTGCTAGGGAGTTATGCTCGTTACCGGCCATTAGCCGACCATCATCGAGCCTTGGTTTCAGTGACCGCATTGGAATGGAAAGCCGCCTAACCCGGCCAGTCGGGGTAACTATCCAATGTCGACATTTAGGACATTTTTTTGCCCAGGCGACTGGCCGGTATTCGGCGAGCAAATTAACACTATCGTTGCGTTACGAGGTTCCCAAGCACTCTTTGGAACTTATTAGCATGATGAAAGCCTTCCATAGCAGTAAGTCCATAATCAAATTTACGCAGATTGACGACGGCTCAATCCAACTAGGCTGGCAATTGCAGAGCCAAATAGCCATAACGCACCCGGAACCGGTACTGCAGCAACATCACCAGAAATAACGGCCCATGCCTCGTATTTATCAGTCTGGAAATATCTGCCTTGCCGACCGTTCCCGAAATTCACCCACCATGCATATACAGGGTTTGACAAATCCGGTGAACCTGACCAATAAGCATAAGCTTGGAGATTTTGAACCAGTCCTACGTTATTTTGCAGATACGGCGCTGAGCTACTGTAAGTTCCATTACCAAATATCCCAAAGTCGGAAGTAAAGTTGCCGTTGACATCAAAAGCAGGTTTCAAACCCAAATTGACGTAATACATATAACTGAGTTCCGAATACGGGCTATCTATGCTGAAACCGTTATCCGAACTACCGTTAGTCGCATAGGTTAGATTGTAGTTGGTCGCGCTACCGTCGATCGGCTTGATCGCTGGTAGTCGCCATTGATTGTAACCAAGGTAGTTTGCAGAGTTCATTGCAGAAATCCAATCTTGGGCAGTTGTCCAAGACATGGTGCCATTGGCATTAATGCCGGATACGCCGAAAGTATTGGTTGCGGCAAGATTGGCATTTTGCAGCCAGGTTACATCTAAAACCGTGTCATATAACAGCCCATTTCCACGGTCTATCAGCGCAGCATTGGCGGAGGAAAAAACGCGCCAAAAACCAGTGCCATGGCTACTGATTTCGTTGATTGTTTAAATGTCATATTGTCAAGACTCCCAAAATTTACAATAGAAAAAACCTTCCGTGGCCTTTTTCCTTGATGAGTGCGCTAAATTAGGCTGATTTACGTCGACCGAAACCGATCAAACCCGAAATTGCAGTACCGAATAACCAAACAGCACCGGGTATGGGGACTGGTGCTGTTGATGCGGTGAACACATAATTTCGGGTGGTCGGCGATTGGCTCATGCACGCGGCATTATCCGGACAGACGCCACCCAAGCCGATCAAGTAATACCCGGCTTTTAATCCGTACAAATCCAGAGTAGAACCATCCACCGAACTGGCGGCACCGCCATTTAAGTAAGGTGATGTCGTGTTCCACGCGCCGCCATTAGCGACTAAATCACCGTCCGAATTGGTAAAGGTCAAACCGTTCTGCGCGTACCCAACCCAACCGTTATGACCGGAAATAATGTTACCTGGCGACGCTAACTTATCGTTAGTGTGTACGCCACCATCGTTAGGGCCGCGTACCTGATTATATTTATGAAAACCGCTGCCGTTGACGATGGGGTTTGATCCGCTGGTCCAAATCGAAAAGCCGCCATAGCTTAAAGGGTCGGTGAAACCAGCGGTGAGTTTGAACTCGACGTTTAAGCGATTGCCTGCGGCGATATCGGACGCGCTACCAACCTGAATTGTGAACCAATCAGCCGTGTGTACCCAACCGAGGTTAAAGCTAGTACCGTAATCCGACCAAGATCTCAGAGGGGTTGAGTCGGTCTGGGTAATCGTCGTCCCCGTAAAAACGCCCAAATTTGTTGAACCGAATGCAAATGATTCAGCAGATACTGCCGACAATGCAGCAACACCTAAAATACTAACAATCGCTCTATCCAATTTTGTTTTCATAAAAACTCCTTGTGCTCTTTCCAAATACCAAATTAGAAACAGGCATTATTTACGGCGCAAACCTAATAAACCCAAAAGCCCAGTGCCAAATAGCCATACCGCACCGGGCACTGGAACAGCGGCAATATTGCCTTGATGTACCGCCCAAGCGAAGTATTGATTGGTTTTTGGATTCGTCGCCTGGCCGCCGCCACTCATATTGCCAATGAAGGCAGTGGTTGCATCGTATTCACTGGACCAATAAGGTTTGGTCATCAAGTCGTGCACTAAACCTATAACCGGGACATTGAAATTGGCGGGATACGTGCCGTTTCCATATGGCCCATCGTGATACGTAAAATTGCCAGAGGTATCGACCACGCCAATCAGACCCAAGTTGACATAAAGCATATACATCAACATCGAGTTCTGACTGGTAATGTTAAAACCGTTATCGGTACTGCCATCAAATGCTCTGGTCATGTTGTAGCTGACTCCATTCACAGGTAGGGCGGAAGCCAACTGCCAACCGCCATAATCGACATTTCGCACGGAATCGTGATACACAAGGTTAGTTGCCCAGGTGTTTGCCGCATCCCAGGTCATTCGACCCGTCGTCGTATCAACACCGGTTGCAGAATATCCCGTGGTGTGTGCGTAATTGGCATCCTGTAGCCATGTCACATCCAGGATGTTGTCGTACAATAAACCACCCCCCATATCTACTAAGGCAGCCTCCGCTGAGAATGAAAGCCCTCCAAAAACGAGTGCGGCGGCGATTGACTGTGCCGAGTTTTTAAATTTCATATTTTCTATACCCCAAACAATTAGCAAAATTAGACTTAAGTTGTCTTAAGTGGTGAGGCAGAAAATATGCCAAAATCAAATGACGCCCTAAAACCTTACAGTATCATGGATAATTCCTTGAACTGGGCTGGGCTGAGCTGGAAGGACTGCGTGAAATCACTTAAATCTATCGAAATTTAGGTGATATGACCTGTATTGCACCAAATACTAATATTGGGTTTTTTCATGACTGGGCGGATAAGCGAAGCGTCATCCGCCGATAAAACCGTCAAGCATCCGCTTCGCCCAATTCCAACAAGGCCAAGAGCGTAGACAGCCGCAAAGCCATCCGCACGCCGTCGGTGCCGAAACATCCAAGTGACTGATGGCTTGAAGGGCATCAATGTTATGCTTAGCCAACATGTTGGGGTTCGTTACCTCAACCCACGGCCCTTTATATTTTGATCGTCCGGTTAAGTGCTTTTAGCAGATGTAAGGTGGCCAAATTTGCCCACCATTGCAACCCGCGTGGGTACACGCTCTTGTTTTACTCAAAATGGAACCTTCAGTGTCTTGACTGGCTCACCCGGCCTGCCGTAGTCGAGAATATCCATTCGAAACCAATTGGGTTTGATCCCGCGAATGTTTTTGGTGGGGTTCAGGCCGATAAAGTCCTGCTCAATGAAGCTAGGGCTTCCGTACGCAACAAGCATGTCACCTACGGAAAACTGATCAATGAATTTTTGATCTGAAAGATTTCCAACTCCCCAAAACACCGCGAACTTTCCCTCTCCCCTAGGAGCCTGTCGGACTTAAAAGCCAATAGTCCATTCGGTAACTTGGTTAGATAAAATAGGTGGTATAGAAAGAACCAGCAACCGGGAGAGCCCTTGATGAGTCGATTCATTCCTGTCAACCGCCATCAAATCTATCTATTACCCCCTCGGTGGACGAATGGTTGCCGGAGGATCACTTGGCGCGTTTTGTCGTCGAAGTCATCGAGCAGTTGGATTTAAGCCGGTTGACGAGCCGCTATCAAGGTCGGGGTTCGGCGGCGCACCATCCGGCGATATTATTGGCACTGCTGGTCTATGGGTACGCCACCGGCGTGTTTTCCAGCCGGAAGATCGAACGAGCCACCTACGATTCGGTGGCGTTTCGTTTCTTGTCTGGTGATACCCATCCCGATCACGATACCCTGGCTCACTTCCGCAAGACGTTCCTGGTCGAGTTGGAAGACCTGTTCGTCCAAGTGCTGAGTCTGGCGCAAGCGATGAAGTTGGTGAAGCTGGGGCAAATCGCGTTGGACGGCACCAAGCTCAAAGCGAATGCCTCCAAGCACAAGGCCTTGTCCCACAGCCATATCGAAAAGCTCGAAGCACAGCTACGAGACGAAGTTCAGGCCTTACTGCAAAAGGCCGACGAAACCGACGCGGTGGACGACCGGGACGGCCTTGATCTGCCGGACGAATTGGCGCGGCGGGAAGACCGGCTGAAAGCCTTGCGTGAAGCGAAAGCCAAGATCGCCGAGCGGGCCAAACCGCGCGACGCGCAAGCCGAACAGGCATACGAGGACAAGGTGTCCCGCCGGGAAGCCCAGCGGCAAGCTGGCCAAAAGCCGCGAGGCCCGGAACCCAAGGCGCCGGTAGCCGGCCCCAAGCCCGACGATCAAATCAACCTGACCGACGAGGAATCGCGCATCCTGCCGAGTCACGAAGGCTTTGTGCAAGGCTACAACAGTCAGGCCGCCGTCGATGTCGATACGATGCTGATCGTGGCCACCACGGTCACGCAGCAGACCAACGACAAACAACAAGTTGAGCCGATGCTGGCCGAACTGAAAAAACTGCCCGACGCCTTGGGCCAAGCCGAAGCCCTACTGGCGGACACCGGCTACTTCAGTGCCGCCAACGTCCAGGCTTGCGAACGAAACCGGATCGAACCTTTAATCGCCATGGGCCGTGACAGTCATCATCGGCCGTTGGCGGAACGTTTAGCCCCGGATGCGCCGGAACCGACTGGCGACGATCCGCTGGAAAAGATGGCTTGGTACTTGAAAACCCGCGAAGGCAAAGCCCGTTATGCCAAGCGCAAATGCACGGTGGAACCCGTGTTCGGGATCATCAAACAGGTACTCGGCTTTCGCCAATTCTCCTTACGCGGTCTGGATGCGGTCACCGGTGAGTGGAAACTGGTGGCCATGGCCTTCAACTTGAAACGGATGCATATCTTGGCGAGGGTCGTCTAATGGTCGAAACGATTGGCCAGCAAAAGGCTCGATTGGCGTTATCGGAATCCAACGCCAAAACGCTCGCCTAACCAGTGGCAAATCCTTCCTTCGACCGCCGTCTTCGCTGAGCTGGATGACAACAGAAGTGCCGGTAAGTTAAGTCCGACAGGCTCCTAGGGGAGAGGAAGAATCTCTCCCGTTGAGCCCCTGCATCCTCAATCCAGTCAAAGTAATGGTGCTGTGCCGTGATGCGGACGGCCTTTGAAGCGCCGTCCCCTTTGTATTCGATTGCAGTGATTACACCTGTCCAAGCAACAAGTGCGTCGCGGAAGAGAGTTGGCTGTTCTCGGACTTGTTTCGGGAAAACATCACGCCGTGCCTGTTGATAGAAGCCTGCCTCCCACTGTAGTAGAGGCTGATACTCCCGCGAACCTGGAACCAAGCCAAAGCAGCCACCCAGAGCCACAGCAATAAAGCAGATCAGTGCAAACTTTATAAGGTGCATAGTGTGTTGTTCTAGCGTGGAAGTAGGCGGCCTGCGCGGCTTTTTGCGCAGGTCCGCTCGACTGCAAGGTTATGCGGCATTTGGATGCAACTCGTCATAAGTAGGGTCAGCGTGTTCCCACTGGACATCAGCAGCCGTAAGGCGCTGCACTACGACGTCAAAGTCGACTGCGGGTGGAAGGTTGAGGACAATGTAGGTGGGGTTTGCGCCCTCGTACTCAACGCCAAGCGAGATAAGAGTATCAAGCAATGCTTTTGATTCATTGCCTTCGGATACTGGTGGATTGAAGATGACTCGAATGGTACGGTTGCCGGATTTCGACAAGACGCGCTCAAACGTTGCCATGCCTTCCACAGAGTTGAGTGGAGCCAAGACGATGTCGTGTAGAGAAACCGAATACGCAAAGAAAGGCAAGTTGTCGATCTTATACCGGTCGTTGCCAAGGTCATAGGCCCAAAGCGATTCCACTTCGGCCGTCCCGTTTTCGTTTGGCACTCGAAAGAGGACTTTCGATGTGGGCTCGCGTGACTCAGACATGATGCGTAACGTTTGAGTTGAAGTAGGGCGGCGGCGGGCGAAGCCCGCAGCGAATCAGCAAGCGCAGCTTGCAGGTAGTCCGGTTGACTGCAGGGTTATGCATCATATTTTTGATGCACGATAGAGATCGGTAAGAAGAAACTCGTTACCGAGTTTCTTTACAAGAGCCGCAGAGCCATTTTTTTGCTTATAAGCTAGTTCGGGGCTGGTGATGCCGATGCAGCAAATTACATTGGCTTTGATGTCTTGAACATTAAACTCTGCAATTCGGCGAAAAAGAAACGCCTCAATTGACGAACCTTCAGGCGTAGCTGATCCGATACTCATTGTTTCTCCATCGTCTATTGGGTTCTCAAGGGTGTAATAAGCCAGTTGACAGATGATGTTCACTCCCCAGCTTTCATCGCCTTTATGAACTACGGCTAGTTCATAGTTACCAGCGGAGTTTGGAGCCTGCTCTGAGCCTATTAGATCAGCCGTTACATAGAGCCTTCCATCTGTGTATTTTGAAAACATCACCACATCTGGGTTTCCACCAAGGTCTTGCCCCAGATGAAATGGAATGGTTCCATGCAGCACAGTTTCATCATGTGGCCCGAAAGATTGCTCCATTCCTTTGACTCGGGCGTCCCAAAGCTCCTCCCAGCTATCTTCTTCTGACATAACTCCATTCCTTTGTTTCATAGTTGTATGCCCACCAACCTGCTTCACTTATATTTATCTCCATCAATATCTCAATTCGCAGCTCAGCCTTTTTGGGCATAAATAACTTTGCCGCTTCTTTTGCCTCTTCCATTGTTTAATAGTGAGATATTTCCCTATCCACGTAAAGCCTGAAGTTTTCTTCATTCATAGCGGTATCTAACGTTCAACATAACCGGCCGACGGAGGCCGAAGGCCGGAGCGAACCTGCAAGCGCAGCTTGCAGGCGGTCCGGTTGACGGAGGGGTTGGGCATCAGTCTTCGGCTCACTTTGCGGTCGCCACCTGCGCGACGATGGCCGCGACAGAAAGAACTAAAGCAGCGATAGACAGCCACAAAGACCAAAGCTGTCGAGAATGCTCTTCGTCTTTCTCCGCGAGAACCGCCGCAAGGTAGGGAAAGTTTACGCAGTGCCGCTCCGACCCGACCTGCAACGAGAAGAGATGGACCTTCGCTCCGCCGTCTTGTTCGTAGCGGTACTTAGCGTCGAGGTGGTAGTACAGACGTCCAAACAGTAGTTCCGGAAGACAGCCAAGACGTGTTGCAACGTCTGTGACGTTAATTGGGAGATAGGGGTCATATTTTCCACGAGCCTCCCCAAGTTCCCTTCCGGGATAAGCGTTTTGATACATCTCGTAGATGCATTCAAGAATGCGGCGATCGGTCGGTAGCGCGCTCATGATGCCCAACGTAATATATACGACATTTGATGTCTTATAATTCGGTTCGTATGTCGCATAACTCAAGTGATAAATTTTAAGTAATTGATTTGAAGCCAGTCCCGGATTTCAACGCCCCAACTGGTGTTGATAAAAACGACATTCTGACCGAAGCCCAAAAACGGCAATATCTTCCATGATAACCAGACGCTAGGCAATAAAATCAGGAACATTGTTGGGCTATCTTCTCTGGGTCTGCAATACGAAACTGAGCAGCCAATCAAAATCACACATAATCCGACCGCTTAGGGTCGAGACAAGACGATCGTGCCCTACCTAACCACGCCGATGACTTCCCGATAACCGAATTCCAAGCAGTTGATTCGACTCCATGACATCGATCAGCGGGTTGTTTCCAACCCTAATTTGCGAATAGCCCAACAACTTCGCGCCGGCTAGCATAAACCCCGCCCAATATTCGACGGTTTTCGCGATCCGCCCCGCCGTGGACGGCAAAATCGGGGACGTTGTCGGCCAATAGGGCTTGGAGCTCGGCAACGGCCGGGCCGTGGGTGGAAAAATTGGCGCGGTCGGACGAAAATCCAGTGCGGTGAACCGAACAGTTGGCGCGGTCGGTCGAAAATCCGCTGCGGTGGACCGAACCGTGGGCGCGGTCGGGCGAGAGTCCCGTACGGTAAACCGAAATGTGGGCGCGGTGGGACGAAAATCCCGCGCGGTGGACCGAAGCGTGGGCGCGGTCGGATGAAAATCCCGTACGGTGGACCGAAATGTTGGCGCGGTCGGACGAGAATCCCGTGCGGTGGACCGAAATATTGGTAGGGTCGGCCGCGCACAATTCAATACCGTGCGGGACGCGGCCTAACGCGGCTGCAGCGGTTCCACGGCAGAGTTTTCCGCTGCTAGGCAGAGTTCGTTTGCTGAGCGTTGGGCTGCGGATATTGGAGGCCGTAGCCTTGGTGCCGGCTCGCGGCTGATCGTGGTAAACACCGCGCGAACGCCTGTCGTCCGGTTCTCACGGCGCGAAACCAGCCACCATTTCCCGCGCGGCGAATTGCGCGTTGATCGTCGCCGCGCGGAAAATTCCCCCTATCAATTTGCAAGGGTTTCCTGTAAAAATTCGGGGAAACGCGTTCATCGGCACCCGACTTGAGAATGGAAAAATCCAGCCGCCCATTACCAAACCGTCTTCGTTCATGTTGATCTCCCGGTTGCGGTCCTCCGCCCGCCCCGGCAAGCCGGCCGCCCGGCGCTGGATGGTTACGCTGGCCTTACTGACCCTCGGCCGAGCCGACGCCGTGCCGCTCCCCGGCAGCCTACCCGACCATCCCACTATCCGGCTCGGCAATACGTTAACCGACCAAGGCAACCCGTCGGAGCTTAGCGGCTCAGCTTCAGGCAACGCCGTTCAACCCGACGTGTTGTTTACCCCCGGCCAAGTCGCGTTGGTAGCGCTGTCGTTGATGGCGGCGTTCTTAATTTGGCATCGCTTGCTGCGCAAACAGGCGCGGACCCGGATCTCGGCGCTCGAAGACCGGGTGTCGGCGCGCACCGCCGAACTGATTCGCAGCGAGGCGCAATTGCGCGCCACGCTGGACAATACCCCGAATATCGCGGTGCAATGGTACGACGCCGCCGGCCGGGTCACTTACTGGAATCCCGCGTCCGAGAAGCTGTACGGTTGGCGTTCCGAGGAGGCGCTCGGCAAGACCCTGGATCAATTGATCTTCACGCCGGAAGCCACCGCCGATTTTCGCCGCCGAATGTTGCTGGCCCATTTACAGCGTTGCCCGCAAGGTCCTTACGAAGTGCGGTTGCACACCCGCGACGGCCAAATGCGCTGGATGCTTTCCACGTTGTTTACGATACCGTTGGAGGACAATCGGCTGGGCTACGTGTGCATGGACACCGACATCACCGAGCGTAAGCTCGCCGAGGAATCGCTACGCGCCAGCGAGGAAAAATTGCGCGGCCTGTACGAACTAGCGCCGCTAGGCATCGCCTTGACCGACATGGACGGCCGCTACATCGAGTTCAACGAGGCGTTTCGCGTCATCTGCGGCTATCCGGCCGACGAATTGACGGATATCGATTACTGGACGCTGACGCCCAAGGAGTACCGGCACGAGGAATCCTTGCAACTGGAGTCGCTAAAACATTCCGGCCGCTACGGACCTTACGAAAAACACTACCGGCGCAAGGACGGTAGTTTGGTGCCGATCAATCTGAACGGCCGGCTGGTGCACGGCCCGGACGGCCGGGAATATATTTGGTCCATCGTCGAGGACATTTCCAAGCGCAAGCATGGCGAGGCCAAATTGCAATTGGCCGCCAGCGTGTTCAGCCATGCCCGCGAAGGCATCATAATTACCAACGCCGCCGGCGTCATCGTCGAAGTCAACGATACCTTCAGCCATATCACCGGCTACAGCAACACCGAAGCCCTGGGTAAAAAACCCAGTTTTTTACATAGCGGCCGGCAGGGGCAAGCCTTCTACGCGATGATGTGGGCCGAGCTGATCTCCAAGGGCTATTGGTCGGGCGAGATCTGGAACCGGCGCAAGGACGGCCGGGAGTTTGCCGAAATGCTGACGATCAGCGCGGTTCACGACGGCGACGGCCGGATTCAGAATTACGTGGCGCTGTTTACCGACATCACCGCGATCAAGGAGCACCAACAACAACTCGAGCATATCGCCCATTACGACGTGCTGACCGGGCTGCCCAATCGGGTGTTATTGACCGACCGGCTTCAGCAAGCGATGCTGCAATGCGAACGGCATGCGACCTCGCTGGCGGTGCTGTATATCGACCTGGACGGTTTCAAGGCGGTCAACGACCGCTACGGTCACGACCTGGGCGATCAACTGCTGATCGCGGTCGCCAACCGCTTAAAGGATACGTTACGGGAGGGCGACTCGTTATCGCGTATCGGCGGCGATGAATTCATCGCGGTGCTGGTCGACTTAAACCAGGCCGGCGATTTCGAAGCGGTGGTCGAGCGTCTGCTGCGGGCCACCTCCAATCCGGTGACGATCGACCAAATCCCGCTGCAAGTATCCGCCAGCGTCGGCATCACACTGTATCCGGACGATCAAGCCGATACCGACCAACTCTTGCGCCACGCCGATCAGGCCATGTACATCGCCAAGCAAGCCGGCAAGAACCGCTATCACGTGTTCGACGTCGGCCGGGATGCGGCGGTCAAGGTGCGCTTCGAAAATATCGAGCGGATTCGTCTGGCCTTGGATCAAGGCGAATTTTGCCTGCACTACCAACCGAAGGTGAATTTGCGCGGCGGCGAGGTGGTCGGCGCCGAAGCGCTGATCCGCTGGCGGCACCCCGAGCAAGGCTTGTTGGCGCCCGCCCTGTTTTTGCCGCACATCGACAACCATCCGCTGTGCGTGGCGCTGGGCGAATGGGTCGTGACCGCCGCGCTGTCGCAAATCAGGGCCTGGGCGGCGGTCGGCGTGCATTTGACGGTCAGCGTGAATATCGACGCCTTCCACTTGCAACAAGCGGACTTTCCGGCGCGGCTGGCGGCGCTATTGTCGGCATTTCCGGATGTTTCGCCGACCGCGCTGGAACTGGAAATCCTGGAAACCAGCGCCTTGCACGATATGGCGGCGGTCATCGACACGATGCACGCCTGCCGCCGGCTCGGCGTACAATTTGCGTTGGACGATTTCGGTACCGGCTTCTCGTCGTTGACCTATTTGCGCCGATTTCCGGCCGAAATTCTGAAAATCGACCAAAGCTTCGTCCGCGACATGCTCGAGGACCCGGACGACCTCACCATCGTCAAGGGCGTGATCGGTCTGGCCACCGCGTTTAAGCGTCTGGTGATTGCCGAGGGCGTGGAAACCCTGGCTCACGCCGAAGTGCTGCTGGAAAACGGTTGCGAACTGGCGCAAGGTTACGGCATCGCCCGGCCGATGCCGGCCGACCGGTTTTACGAATGGCTGACCACCCGCTCGTTGGACGCGGTTTGGACTGCCTGGCTGAACTCGGCCAAACAATCGATCGCTCCCGCGGCCGAGGCGCCGCAATCAACGCCCCGCGCCACCGACATCCGCACCGATTCCTGACCCTTCGAACGCCGCCGTTAGAGAGGCGGCGTTTGGGTGATAACCGGCCGATTTGTTCCCCGAACGGGGCCGAAAGGAACCTAGAATGGCTGCAGGCCGAATCTACCACCCGGCTTTACAGTGCGAGGCTCCCGAAACGAACTGTCCCCGCAGCCCGCGTAACGGCTAGCCAGCGTCGCAGCGACGCGAGCCGACATGACCAACATCCATCTTGGGCCGAATCTATCTTAATACGTCCAGGCAGCCGCCCCGTCCGACCGCTGAGTCCGGCAAGCGGTTTGGCCGGGTTCGGCCCGGTAAACCGCGTCGATCACCGCCGCCGCGTTAACCGGCGGCGGCGTGACGTAAGCGTTGCCGCCATCCGCAGGTAAGCCGGCGCCGGGCTCGCAAACCGGCTCTACTTGAACCTCTCCGCGCCGGGCGTAGACCAAGCCGCTCAGCAAGCCGGCCAGCGCCAGCAATAGCAGGCGGGGCGGCCATCGGCTTTTCAGCCGGCGGCGCCAGGGATATTTGCGGTAGCGGGTATTCATTCGATTCCTCCGTTGGGTTTCGAATCCGGCACCGAAAAACGCCGCCGCCCTATCCCGCTCAATCGAGGATAAGCCGGTTCGGCGCTTTCCGGCCGGTTGTTTCGATTAAAAGTCGAACGTTTCCACTTCTGAAATCATGAATACCGGCGCGCCTCCGCTGGAGATCGCTACCGCGTGCGCGGCGGTTTCCTGACCGCCGGGCGAGCTCAAGCAGGCTTGCAAATCCGCCAGACTGGGGAAATAAACTTCAGCGATCCGGTGGAAGGCCGCCGGACTTTGGTCGGCGTTGGACAGGATCAGCGAGGCCACGAAACGGGTTTTCCCGGCCAATTTTTCGACGGCCATCGGCACGTGCTCGTCGGCATAAAGACGCTCGAAGGTTTCCAGATCGGTCGGGACTGGGTACATCACGATTAATTTTGCTGCTTTCAT
Source organism: Methylomonas stagni (assembly GCF_050154735.1). Taxonomy (NCBI): domain Bacteria; kingdom Pseudomonadati; phylum Pseudomonadota; class Gammaproteobacteria; order Methylococcales; family Methylococcaceae; genus Methylomonas; species Methylomonas stagni. Next base: position 2,095,239 of record NZ_CP189557.1, read on the forward strand.
AGGTAACTCCAATGTTTTGATGAATGGGAGCACATATGAAACGCCTTTTTATGCCAGTAGTAAAATACCGACTACCTATGAAACAATAGGTATTACCTATTCATTATCCGGAGAGCGAACATGGAAATGCAACAAATCCGCTATTTCCTGGCGGTTTGCGACAAGGGCTCGTTTACCCGCGCCGCCCAGTCCAGCTACGTCGCCCAACCATCGTTGACGCAAGCCATCAAAAAATTGGAAGACGAGTTGGGCGGCGAGCTGTTCAGCCGGGAACGCAGCGGTTGCCGACCGACCTCGTTGGGCCGCTTGGTGGAACCGACCTTGCGTCAGATTTTCCGCGAGGCCCAAGCCGTCAAAGCCGAGGCTATTCGTTTCAGCCGCTTGAATACCGTGCCGCTGCGGCTCGGCGTGATGACGACCATCGCCGCCCGGCATTTGAGTCCTTTCTTTGCCGATTTCCAGCGAGAACACCCGCATTTGGAACTGGAATTGGTCGTGGACGGCGAGGCCCAGTTACTGCGGCAACTGGACGAACAAACCTTGGACCTGGTGATTAGCGCCCCCACCCTGCCGCCGCCCGCGCCTTTCCAGACCTTGAGCTTGTACCAGGAGCGTTACGTCGTCGTGTTTAACGACCGGCACCGTTTCAATCAATTGCCGGCCATCGATCTAGCGGCGATACAAGCCGAACCCTATCTGGACCGGCTGAATTGCGAGTTGCGCGAAACCTTGCGCGGCGTGTGCCTGGGCCGGCAAATCGATCTCTACGCCGCTTATCGCAGCAACAGCGAAGACTGGATTCTGGCGATGGCTAGCGCCGGCATCGGCGTTGCGCTGCTGCCGGAATTCAGCGTGCCCAAGCAAGCGGAGCGCTTGAAATGGCGCTATTTGTCCGACCCGGACATTCGTCGGACCGTCTCGGCGATTTATCCAGCGCCGAACGCCGCCAATCCGGAACTCAAGCCGCTGTTGGCGAAACTGCAAGTGGCGTTTTAGGCCGAAAACGCCGCATGACTATTCAGCGCGAAGTAAAAATACCCTCTCCCAACAGAGCGGGGGATGAACACCTCAATGTCGGCTATGCCGTTCGCTGAGCGGCGTCGAAGCGAAATCGCTGGCTTCGGCTCCGCTCAGCCACCGCCTTATGTCGGCTCCGCCCGGCCACCGCATTATTTCGGCTCCGCCCGGCCAGCGCCTTATTTCGGCTCCGCTCAGCCTGCGGCTTACATTGACTGTAACCGTTTAACTTAAAAAGAGCAGTTTGGCGATGAAAAATCCCGTTCGTCCTGAGTTTGTCGAAGGGCGCGCGGGATTTTTCATTCATCCATTTGGCGAGTGTATTCCGAGCCGTCATCATGCTTCGACAAGGCTCTCCTGAACGCAGCCGAAGGACTCAGCACGAACGGCCCGCAATACATACCAACTGCCCTTTTTAGGTTTAACTTAACGCCACAGGTAACCCCTCCCCCAAACGCCCTCTGAATAGTTACAACGCCGCCGGCGGAGCGACCGCCGAAAACCGCGTTAATTCGGCGTTAAGCGGTGCGCTGATAGGCTTAACCTGCACTCCGGATGCACGCGAACCTCCCGCATCCCAGGCAGCCGTTCGGGCGCTCAAGCTAACGGCAATCCCTCTTTAAACAGCGGCTGACCTTGCAGCCGAGGAGTTCTCATGTCACGTTGGATGTGGTTGATCCTGATTCTAAGCCTGTCCGCCGGCTCCGGCCGCGCCGCCGATAGTCCTACTCCGACTTCGACCGTTAGCGCGGACATGATGCACTGCGCGGCCTTCAGTCCCTACGTCGGCCAATTGAACCCGGACTGGGGCGCCCATCCCAGCCCGGAATTGATAGACAATTTGCTGGACCGCCTGATCGCGCAAACCCCGTTTCGCTGCATCATGACCTACGGCGTCACCAACGGCTTGGAGCACACCTTCGCCGCCGCCCGCGCTCGCGGACTCAAGGTGATTGCCATTATCTGGCTGGACCGGGATATTGCGATGAACTCTCAGTCGATTTCGGAGGGCATCGCCGCCGCCCGAACGTATTCGGACACCATCGTCAAGTTGGCTTGCGGCTCGGAAGTGCGCACCCGCCACGCCAAGGCCCTGGACGGCGAGATCCTGCGTTGCCTGGACGCCTTCCGCGAGGCCGGCGTCCGTCAGCCGCTGACGACGATCGATACCTGGTGGGAATGGTGCGACCGCGCGGCCGAGTGTCAGCCCACCGAGTTCGCGGCCAAGGTCGATTGGATAGGCGCGAACATCTTTCCGTGGTGGGAGAACAAGTTTTCCGGCCTGTATCCTTGCACCAGCGCCGAACAAGCCGCCGACTTTCATATCGCTCGCCTGAACCAATTGCGTAAGACCTATCCCGACAAACCGGTGGTCGTCACCGAATTCGGCTGGCCCAGCGGCCCGGAAAACGGCACCGAAGTCAACGCCCATACCGGTCAGCACTGCGGCGTGGCCAGTCCCGCCAATCAGGCCCTGGTGGTGACGTCGACCTTGGCGAAACTGGCCGAAAAAGGCTGGTCCGGCGTGGTCTTCGAAGCCTTCGCCGAAAATTGGAAACCGGGCAACGAAGGTTTGTTCGGCCGCTATTGGGGCATCTGCGCCGGACAAGCGCCTTACGCTTGCCACGGCATACCTCGACGCTAACCACCGCAGCCACGGTCGGCTGGGGTGGTGTTGGGGTTGTCCGGGATTTGGGCTAGGGTCGGCGGAAGGTCGCGAAACGCATCGTTTGCAAGTCGATGCGCCACTGCGCGATCCGCAATGCTTGCGGCGCCGACCAACCCGGCTTGGCCGGCCAGCGCAAATCCAGCGGCAGACAATTGTCGAGAGGATCGTAAACCGCCCCGAGTCCCAACAAACCGTCGAAAGACTCCGCCCCGCCGTCCGGGACACGCGCCAAAGCAACCATGCCCAACGGAATCCGCGCCGGCAAACGCAAGCCGGCGTCCGACCAACGCAACTCAAAATGCTCGGCCGGCCCGGCGGCCGGCTGCGAAGTCCATTCCGATTGCAACAACTCGCTGCTCTCGTCGCGCCAAAACATTCGCCAATGCGGCGTCGGCGCGGCGGCGGACCAAAACAGATACACGTCATCGCCCGCCCGGCACAAGCCGCCGCCGCTGCTATCGTCGGCTCGCGAAAACTCGCCGCCGTGCCGCGACTCGATACGTTCGACCCGAACCCCGCCCGGCGCCAGCCAATGTTCGGCCCACACTTCGCCTATTTCCGGCAGTAAAAACCGACGCTCGTCGACAATGCGATGCGGCCTGGGCCGCACCGGCGCTCGCAATCGGCCGGCCTCGGCAACCGCCGCGCGTGCTTCGAAATACCAGGGTTGCAACAGATGAGCGGCGGCGACCGGCACCGCGATCGGCAGTAATCCGGTGGCGGCGATGCCCAAGGCTTCGCCGCCGATCAGTGCCGGTGAAACCCATCGTCCCAGCCAGACATGCAAGCCAAAATACACGACCGGGCAAACGAACAACAAACACAGGTAAAACACCGCCAAGGCTTCCGGGCCTCCGACCGCTTGCGCCGGCAGCCAGGCGACCGCGGCGGTCGCCGCCAAGATCGGCAGGGTCGCCAGCCGGACCCAGCGCCAGGCCGCGACTTTGCCGCGCCGAGCAAATGCCTTCCGTTCTCCGAGCCACACCCCGGCGCATACCGCCAAGCCCAAGCCCAGCAACGGTGCCCAAATGCCGATAGGAATCGCCCCGAGCATCTGCATAAGTATCCCCGTCAGTGTCGAATCAAGCCGCTAAGCACTGTTTGCGGAAAACCCAAAGCGCTGGCGAACTTGAGGTCTTATCGTGCTACTCGCGACCCGCCATGTCGATGGCATTCGCCACGGCTATTCCGCTGCCGCCTCGGAAACCGGTTTGGAAACATCGATTTCGACGCTCGGCTCCAAATCGGACTTCGATTCGGAATCGCCGCACGCGGCCGACAACGATTCCTCCGGCCGGATGTCGGCGATAGAGATCCGTTGTCTGTTATAACCCAACGCCGTCAATTGCTCGACCAACCATAGCTTGCGGCGCTGAGCTAATAATTCCGTATAAGCGCCGGGTCCCGGATCGGTGGTCGAAAATTTCAGTTGAATGTCTCGCTCCGCCGGCGGCACTACCGGTTTCTTAGACACCGGAGCATTCTTATCCTGCTCGGATTCTGCTGCATCGCCGGAGCCCAGCATCGCCGACTTCAGCATCGTGGCGTCGCTGAACGCGACCGCGCCCGGTTCGTACGTCAAACAATGGATGTCGACATCGGCGGCAACGCTGGGCGCCGGGTCACCGACGTAATCGGAAGGTATCAGGCCGTATGCGCCGAAAACCGCGTCCGCGTAACGGAGACCTTGTATCGTCGGTGTCACCGCACCGTTGTAGGTCCGAGCCACTTGGGCAATCAACGCTTCCAGGGTTTTCGCCGCGCCGGCCTGTTTGACCAATATTTCTAGGTATTGCGATGCCAGTCTGGCGTTCTGGCAGGGATTGTCCAATAAGGCCAGCAAATCCCGGTCCGATAGCGCGTCCCCCAACTCGTTCCGCAGGACCTGCCTGGCGACTTCCGGACGTAGTTGCGCTAATCCGTAGGAGAAATTCGGCAGTCGCCCCGTCAATCGCAAGATGATGTCGGCCAAACCGAATTCGATGCGCCGCTCGAATGCGGAACGGTTGTATTTTTCCGCCGCCAAGATCGCGATCGTTAAATTATGAATATCGATGCCGCCGATGTCGGCCACCGCAACCGTGTAATCCGGACGCAAGCAGGCCAGCTCCGGATGCGACGAGGCGATACTGAGGTGAAGCGCGATATTCTGTCTGTTTTTCTGTTCCGACAGCGAAATGGCCGTTCCTTCGCCCTCGTCGTACAACTGAACTTGAGCATAGCCGGACCGCAACAGAATTGCGTAACCCAAGCGCTCCGGCATGGTCAAATGATCGCGAACCACTTGATCCGGTGTTTGGCCGGTATAGGGTTTTTCGTTGTTGAAGGGCTCGAAAAAAGCCGCGGCGGCGAATAAGCCGCCCAAACCGGCGAACAGCAGCAATTCGCGCCCGGTTTTTTTAAGTAGCGCGGCCCAAGATAGCGGCGAAATAAGTAGCGATCCCACTGGTGACAATCCCCATGAAAGATGTACGAACGGTTTCCAGCCAAGCGAGATTTCCCGCCACATCGTGGGTCGCCGGTTGCGGCAATTGCTCGCGCAATAATAGCTTGGCCAGATCGACCCCCAAACCGGCAAAGTATGAGAAGGACACGAAGTACAAAAAATACACGCAGGCGTATTGAAATTGCAGATGATGCAGAACCGGCTGCTGCAACACGTCCCAAAACACAATGAACGGCCAAGCCAATAACAGCGCCGCGAAAAATCCGGCGGTACGCGCGGTCAATGCCGCTTGTTGAGCCAAATAACGGTAGATGTTTCGGTAATTGATCCGGCTACCCTTGGTGACTTGCATCCATTTGAACGGCAAATAGAACAGCAGAAAGCCCACTAAACAAGGAATGGCTAGCTTTATCGTCAACGACTCCCAACGAAAAGCGCCGTTCTCGCTGTACATAAACGAAGAGAACGAAAAATACAGTTTGTAAGGCGTCAGATAGCTGGCCGCCTTGGTCAAAAAGACGGTGGCGAAAACGCCGCCGACAAAGCCGGGCAAATTGACGCTGGTTCTCGAGACAGGCATGGCTAAACCTCACTTGAATGGCGGACCGAGGGACGCCGGTCGTTTCGCGCGATGGGTAGCGAGTTTCCGATGCCGGCGACCGCCGGCATCGACACCGTTGCGTTGGCGATGATCGTCCAATCATAGGCGATATGCAACAGTACATTTGTACTGGTACGGATGGGTTCGGCCGGAGTCCGTGCCCCTCCGAGGATTAACGAATTTGAACATCCGGCATGTTCCCGCCGCATCGACAGCTGATTTACGCATGGAACTGAAAAAACGGAAGCTACCGGTCGCAGCCTGAGCGGATGCCTGACTTTCCGGTGGCGCGAAAGTCGCCAGCCACGCTACTTGCCGCCAAACCGTGAATTCACGGCGAACCCGGTCGCCCGCCGTGTCTGGCCGGCGCGCCCCTATGCGTGATATGCCGCATTTTTCCAAAAAATACGGCATATCACGCACTTTAGTTCCAAGGGTATGCCGAGAAATGATTCGACCGACGCCTGCTCCCCCGCACGTCTTGGGTGCCACTCGAATCGTTGCGCCGATTCTCGGCTAAACGCCCTCAAGCGCGGTGAAAGCCGGCCCCAGCGAGTTATCACGCCCCGTCGCCAACCGGCACCGGGCGATTCGCTCCGCTCGCCAAGCCTTTCGACTCTGACCGGCTGCCGACACGACAATGCAGTCTTCCCGGCCAACGCTAACCCGTGGCGTGTTTCTTGCTGCCTAAGGCGCTCGACCATCCTAAAATCCAGCCAAGCCGTCCATGTCCGACGCATCTTCCGGTTTTTTACAAACTCTGTTCTTGAGGCACGCCGACGAAATCGGCGCCTTCGTGCGCGGCCGCTGGCCTAAGGAACCGGACGTCGGCGACATCGTGCAGGAAACCTTTTTGCGACTGTCGCAATATCCGGCGCCGGAGACCATCCGCAATCCGAAAGCCTTTCTGCTGCAAACCGCCGCCAATCTGACCGTCGATCGGCATCGCCGCCGCGAGATACGCGAACGCTTGGCCGACGCCGACGCCGAGCCGGAGCTGATTCCCGATCGAGGCTTGTCCCCGGAACATTACTGGCAGGCCCACCAGCAGCTCGAACGCTTCTCGGCCTGGCTGGACGAGTTGCCGGAATTGCAACGCCACGCCTTTGTGTTGTATCGGATCGAAGGTTGTTCGCACCGAGAAATCGCCGACCGGCTGGGCATTTCGGTGCGAGGCTCGGAACGATACGTGATGCTGGCGATGCAGCACATCAGCGCCCGGCTGGCCGCCGACGCGGCGCGACTCTAATCCCAGCCGACCGTCCCCGCCCGACTTTGGTTAAACTGCTCCCTTCCAACTTCGACTCCGACATCCGCGTGACCCAGTCTTCGGCCTGTACTCAAGCTCAACGCGACCAAGCGATCGCTTGGCTGTTGCGACTGCGCGAAACGCCGGCCGACCCGGCGCTGCGCCAGGCCTTTACGGCTTGGCTGGCCGCCGATCCGGCCCATCCGGACGCTTATCGCGAAGCCGAGGCGCAGTGGGCTTGGATGGAACCCTTTACCCGGCAGTCCTTTGCGGCTCGCGACGCCGCGTTGCGCTACCGCGCGGCCCGGAACGACGTTCGCCGCCGCCGGCCGGCCGTTTGGGCCATGGCAGCGACCGTATTGCTGGGGCTGGGCTGGGCCGTGTTTTCGCCGCAAGGCTGGTATGGTTGGTCCAGCACCTACAGCGCCGGCAAGGGCCAGCGGCTGACGGTGACCTTGTCCGACGACTCCCATTTGGAATTGAATACCGATACCGAAGTTCGAGTACGCTACAACCGCAACCGGCGCCACGTCGATCTGGTACGCGGCGAGGCATTCTTCGAAGTACGCCACGACACGACTCGGCCGTTTAGCGTGACCGCCGGCAATCTAACGGTGCGCGACATCGGCACCGCGTTCGACGTTTACCAACAACCCGGCCGGGTCAGCGTAGCGGTGCAAGAAGGCAAGGTCGAAATGGCCGGCGGCCAACAACGGCGCGAGTTGAGCGCCGGCGAACAACTGGCCTACGACAGCGACGACCGCTTCGTGGCCGCCGGCCAAACCGACATCGCCGCCGCTACCGCCTGGCGCCGGGGCCAATTGCTGTTTCGCGGCCGGCCGCTCGGCGAAGTGATGGCCGAAATCGGCCGCTACCACAACGTGGTCATCCGGCTGCGCGATCCCAAACTGGCCGGCCTAAGGGTGAACGGCAATTTCCGCACCGAGCAACTCGACAACTTGTTAAATGCCGTCGCCACGCTGCTGCCGGTGAAAATCAAGCGTCTCGGCGAGCGGGAAATCGTCGTCGAGGCGTCTGACAAGCTGTAACGACCGGATCGGTTGGCGATAAAGCGCCCGCATCGGTATTCAAATGGCGTTCGCCGCCCGGCCATCCCAAACGCGCGACTTGCCGTAACGCGCGACCGCTGTTGCGGGATATGCCGCACTTGCTCTCCGCCGCGAACGTCGCCGGTTCGAAAAATCGCCCTCGTCAAACTCCGCCAAACCGTTGGATTTGTTAAACAACAGTAACTCAATCCGCGACAGCGATCCAATTGGGGTACGAACCTTGCTTGAAACGGGACTTTAACCCAAAGTCGACCGCCGACCCTGCCCTTCCGGACCGCCGCGTGCCAAAATCCAAACGATCGCTGTTCGACAGATTATTTCAACGCCACAGTCAAGAGTTGCGGGTGTTTGCCGGGCAGCGCGGCGGGCAGGACAGCGCCGAGGACTTGGTGCAGGAGGCTTATTTACGGCTGCTGCAATGTCCCGACCCGCAATCGATCGATAACGCCAGGGCTTTTCTGTACCGGACTATAGCCAACCTAAGTATCGATCAACACCGCCGTCAGTCGGTCCGCGAGCGTTTTCACCACGATGCCGGCGCCGATGACGCGCTATTGGCACAAATCGCCGACGCGGAGCCGCTACCCGAAGACCGCCTGACCAGCCGCCAAGCCTTGCAAACCCTGAACGACATTTTGCTGGAGCTCCCGGAAAACACCCGCCACGCCTTCGTGCTGTATCGCCTGGAAGGACTACCGCATCGGGAAATCGGCCGGCGCCTCGGCATCTCGGAACGTAACTCGGTCCGGCTGGTGGGCATCGCCGCTCATCACGTACTGACGCGCTTTACCGACTGGAGCGAACAATGACCTTTCCCGCCTCCCCCGAGCCCTTCGCCGGGCGCCAAGACTCCGGTCGCGGTCAGTGTGCCGCGACTAGCTTGCGCGGTACCTCCAGTAGCTTAGTCCGGCGCGACGAACCGCGAGTCGATTGTCGCGACACCATTGGCAAACCGAATCGTGACATATTGAACGTCCGCTGCGTACAGCCTGGAAATCAAGGCGGCAACGGGTTTTACCCGCCCTTGCGTCGATACCGCGCAGGACCGAGAGAAATTGGCGTCGAAGCCACTCTCCCGAGCGGATTTGGCGTTTTTCAAGGCGCGAGCATGGTCGCGATGGCTCAACCCAAGGGTTTACAATGCCCTTCCTACCCGACTCGCCAACCGTCTTGAAGCGCATGCCCGAATCTCCGCCCACCTTGCAGCAACAAGCGATCGACTGGCTGCTGCGTCTGGAATCGGCCGACTGCACGCCGGCCGAGCGCGCGGCTTTCGAAGCGTGGCTGGCGCGGGACGAAGGTCACGAACGGATCTACCGGCAAATAGCGCGGCGCTGGCGACAACTTGACGGCTTTAAGGGCCAGGACTTTCCGGTCCGCGCCGCCGCGCTGATCTACCGGCGCCCGCGCCGCCGGCTCGCCGAATCGGCGTTGGCGGCCTGTCTGATGTTGGGTCTGGGCGTGGCGACCTTCTCCGAACGAGGCTGGTACGGGCGCAACGCGGTTTACGCGACCGAGCGCGGCGCCAGCCGGACGGTTCAATTGGCGGACGGCTCCCGGCTGGAATTGAGTCCGGACAGCGAATTGACGGTACACCTCGACCGCTGGCGTCGCTCGCTGGTGCTGATCAAGGGCGAGGCTTACTTCGACGTCGCGCACGACCGGGACCGCCCGTTCCAAATCGAAGTCGGTGGCGCTAGCGTCGTCGATTTAGGCACCCGCTTCGACGTGCGTCTGCATAACGACGAAGTGACGGTCGCGGTCGTCGAAGGCGCGGTTCGAGTCGATCACATCGAAAATCGGGAAATCCACGCCAACCAAGCGTTGAGTTTCGACCGTAAGGGCCGGTTTCGCGAATTGCCCGCCAACCAAATCGCGATGCAGACCGCTTGGCGCGAAGGCCGGTTGATCTTCGAAAACCGCCGGCTTGACGAGGTTTTGGCCGAGCTGGAGCGTTATCACGACATCCGCCTGACCTTGGCCGACCCGGCCTTGGCCAAACTCAAGGTCAGCGGCACGTTTCATACCGACAATCTCGACAGCGCCTTGAACATCATCGCGATGACGCTGCCCATCGACATTCGCCGACCCAATCCGCGGCAAGCCGTGCTCGACAAGCGCGGCAACGATTGATTCGGGCTTTTATAACTATTTAGCGCGAAGTAAAAACGCCTATCTGATTTTGGTCAATCACCGCCATAGGGATGCCGCCCAGCCTTACCGGCACCCTGAATCAACGAGTGTTACGAGCAGATGAAGCGTAGGCAAATTTGCCCACCGTTAAAATCCGCGTCCACATGGCTACGGTCCTATGGCGTTTATATCGGCAACTCGCTAACGTGGTTCGAGTATGCCGATTTCCCGAAAGCTGATGCCTTTCAAACCAAGTTGATGAATGTGATCGACAAATGTCTGGGTGGCAAACAGGGTTGACCTATTGGAATCTTCGAGCGTAAACAAACCGACCGACTCAACGGTGGGATCGTGGATAACGACATAATCGATCATATAGATTTGCCGACGGTCATCGTTATCTCGATGAAATTTCGATCGCTCCGGATCATAGTCCTTGGTGGTTTTCAGGCAATTCAGCAACAGCCAGTCCTCCCCGTCGATCAAGACCGGCGAAAACTCCAGTTCCGGAGGCTTTGCAGGAAAAATAGTATCTAGCAGGCTTTGAGGTATAAAAAGCCCTTCAAGATAGGCACATATATCCGCTCGCTTGTCCCAGCCTTTTCTGATGTCTTTTGGATCTGAATAAAAATAAAACGGCAACGGTTGCCAACTATCCAACAATGAAATCCACTCCTTGCCTTCCAGATAAGATTCACTGGCTTTAGAATCCACGAGCAAAGGTACTCTATAACGGTTATCGCATCTAATTTGATAGATTTTCATAAATGATGTGTTCTAACCATTTAAAAGGGAAGGTTCCGGCTTGGATTCTTGCACGGATACCAGCCAAAGAATCCGCAACTTCACCATAGGTTGCCGCTCCTCGTAAGGAATCATATACCGCTTCATGATAGGCTCTAGTATGAAGATAGTCATGATACATGCCATGCACGAATAAGCCATTGTTGGCATCGTCAATACTCATCCCTACCTTCGCCAAAATGGCGCGCGAATCTTCTGCTCTTTTAGCTCCCCACGCCACGATGTGGTGAGTTGCATCGCCTTCGTCCTTAGTTTCGCCCCGTTCCTTAACGATATTTAGTTAAGGTATAAGTAGACCGCCAATACCCCAATTGCTCTTGTTCGCCTAGATTGAGTCCGGGCGAATGCAATCCCAATCCCATCGTGGCACCAAACGATCCAATCGAACTGAAAGCGTTCCCGATTGCTGATGTGAAATCGCTAATCATCGAAGCTAAGCCAAACGATTCAAAAAGGGGCGGAACAGCTTCGAGTACATACGTCCCCGTCGCATACGTCCCGGTCGGATCGGTATAGCTGACCGGATTGCCGTTGGCGTAAGTATAGACGTTGGTGCCGCCTTCCAGGCCGATCAGGTCGGGTTGCAGGTAGCGGCCGACGTGTGGGGAGAAATAGCGGGTGTGGTTGTAGTGCAGGCCGGAGAAGGCGTCGTAGTATTGGCCGGGGTAACGCAGGTTGAAGGTGGTCTTCGCGCCGTCGCCGTCCGGGTCTTCCAGGGCCGGGGTATCGCCGTAGGGGGCGATTGGCCAGGCCGAGATCGGTTGGGTCAGATCGCCGGCCACCCGGCGCAAATAGCGCGGGGTGTTGGTGAAGTCGGTTTCGAGTTAGGCGTGGTTGACCAGACCGCCATCCGGCCGTTGGTCGATCACCGCGAGAGGGTTGCCGCCCAACTGTCTCCGATTAGCGAAGCGTAATCGGAGACATACCAACCATTCGTCCGATTACGCTTCGCTAATCGGACCTACGGTCCTTACATAACAACGAATCCTCCTCATGAATTAATACTTCTTCCAATTTATCGAGAATAGAGTTTATTTGCTTATTTTCTTCAGAGTCAATATTACGACTTTTATCAATAAGCTCGCTATTTATTATTTCTAAATCCAGAATTAATGGAAACAAACAATCTTCCCAAAAACCACCTCCAATTACAGTACCAATCATCTCCATGCGACGAATAAAACTATTAAAGTCAAGCTTTCCATTATGGAAATCAGATATTGAAAACCTAAGTTGATTTATTTGTCGGATTAAATATTCGCTCATTTTATTACCTCGTTATTTAGTAATAACCGTAATGACTCGACCAGTATCTCTATCCGTAATAACTACGAGCCCCCCATCTACGCTTGTATTTTGAATTCTCGAATCTGGGTATGTTTTATCTGGGACAGAAGTTCCGTTCGTAATCGCATCCTCAACTGCACTTGGAGGAACACCCCGACCTTGCATTTGGTCGAGTGAGTGCCCGCCGTATTCCCTCTCACCAATAGTCGTCGGCTGATTTGTACCTTTAGGGACATCCATTGGAGCCCCGCGTTGACCGGTCGGAGTCGATGGATGCTTATCGCCGACATCAGTTTCGCTCTGTTTCTGATCCGACTGAGAAGGTTCCGTCATCTCGCTAATCATAGCCATCTCGGCTGACCAAGCGAAATTTAGAAAATTGAATAACGTCATGAAACAACCACAGCTTTCGCTTTCAGTCCCCGTCGGATCGGTATAGCTGACCGGATTGCCGTTGGCGTAAGTATACACATTGGTGCCACCTTCCAGGCCGATCAGGTCGGGTTGCAGGTAGCGGCCGGCGCGGGGCGAGAAGTAGCGGGTGTGGTTGTAGTGCAGGCCGGAGTAGGCGTCGTAGTATTGGCCGGGGTAGCGCAGGTTGAAGGCGGTCTTCACGCCGTCGCCGTCCGGGTCTTCCAGGGCCGGGGTGTCGCCATAGGGGGCGATCGGCCAAGCCCAGATCGGTTGGGTCAGGTCGCCGGCCGCCCGGCGCAAATAGCGCGGGGTGTTGGTGAAGTCGGTTTCGATGTAGTACAGCGCGGCGGCACTACCATCGGCATTTTGGTCGATCACCGCCAGAGGGATATCCCCCAACCAAACATAATTGCGCATTTTGCCGTTGGCGGCGACTTCGAAAATCAGATGGTCGGCCTGATCGTAGACAAACCGAGTCTCGCCGGCCACGCCGCTTTTTAAGACGCGCCGCCGTAAGCCGTCGTATAGGTAGGATTCGCTGCCGACGCCGGCTTTGCTGAAGTAGGCCATCGCCCGGCTGGCGTCGTAACCAAAGCTGAAACCGCCGTATTTGGTCACGAAACCCGACAGATCGAAACCGTAAGCTGCATTCCAACCACCGGAGCCGTTCGCTGGCGGAGCGGGGGTCATATTTTCGGAGACCAATCGGTTGTCGAGATAACTGAACGTGTCGGTGCGGGCTAACCCGCCCGAAGCGCTGAAGTTTTGCAACAGGGTTAAATTGCCGTTGTTATTGTGGGTCAGCTCAGTGCGCTGTTGGCTTTGGGTGGTGGTTTGGGACGACAAATGATCCAGGTCGTCGTAACCGAAGCCGTATTCACCGTAACCGCTTACTCGATCTCGCTCGTCGTAGCGAACCTCGTTGTTGTAAAGCACCGATTGGTCTTGCTTGACCAACTTAACCGCCGACAAACGCCCACCGGCGTCGCGTTCGCGGGAATACACCAAACCATTGCCGAACATTAGTTTTCGCAAGCGACCGATCAACGGCTGATAACTGATATCCGCCGCCAAGGTATCCGCCCAGCCGTTCGGCAAATAGCCTTTCACGTCGACAATCCGTCCGTCGCTACCGTAGCCGTAAGCGACGGCCAGGCCACCGGGATAGGTCAGGCGCTCTAAACGTCCCGAGTCGCCTGGCCCGGCCCCGAATTGAGCGGCGGTTTTTAAGGTATTAAAGCCAGTGATCAATTGTTCCGCCGCGACAATATCGCCACGACCGTTGTATTTGAGATTATCAACCACCTGTCGGGCGCCGGTAACCACCGAACTTCGGTTTCTACTGGCGACACGATTGACATAATTGGTCGATGCGCCAGGGTCAGTGGAAATGGTGGGAATATCCCACGTTTGGACCAAGCTGGTGCCATCGGAATAGTCAATCCGGGTCAAGCGGTCCAGCGCATCGTATTGTTTGACCGCGCTATGGCCGTCGCTGTCCGCCCGGTAGGTTTCGTTGCCGGCCTTGTCGTATTCCGAACCGCGGTTGCCGAAGTCCGGCGAGTCTTCGTCGGTGTGCTTGCCGAGTTCGTTGTTGCTTAATAGCGTGGTGGCGTTCACCGGATCGACGACTTGCTTGACCCGGCCAGCCACGTCGTAGTCCAGGCTGAATAGCGGGGTTTGCGCGCCCAGCGTGCCGTTGCTCAGCAGCGGCGCCCTGGCCCGGTCGCTGATCTGATCCAGACCGGTGTAGAAGCTCAGGTCGCAGATTTCGCCGCTCAGGCAACTGCGTTCCAGCAGGTTGTTGGCGTTGTGTTTCAGTTCCCGGTTCCAGCCGCCGCTGCCGTCCGAGGCGGTCAACAGCAGGCCTTTGTCGTCGAAGGATTGGTGCCAGGTCTGTGGGTTGTCGCCGCTACGGCTGGCGATGGTGTGCAGGACCTTGCCCCGGCTATCGCGTTGATATTCGACGCTGTCGGTAATGCCGTCGTGGGTCAGGCTGACGGTCTTGACCGAACCGGCCGGGGTATAGGTGTAGTGGAGTACGCTGTTGTCCGGCCGGGTCAGGGTTTTCAAACGGCCGTCGGTGTAGTAGTCGTAACGGGTCACGTCGTTGCCGACCGTGACGGTCTTGGGTTGACGTAGCGCGTTGTACGCCGTGACGGTGTGAACGCCGTTGATGTCGGACTGATCGGTAACTTGGCCGTGGGCGTTGACGCTTACGACTTCACTCACGTGATCCAGCGCGTCGGTGGTTTTCCACAGGTCGCCGTTGCTGCGGTAGTCGGTGACGCTGGCGCCGTTTTCCGGGCGCGGCCCGGTTTTGACGACGCGCAGCGTGACGTGGGTGTTGGGGTCGTAGTTGTAGCTGACATCGGTTTGATGACAGGTTTTGGAGTTGGCCGGACAGGCGTCGTTGACCAAGGCTTCCGAGGCGGGGCGCACTATTTCGCGGGTGAGGTGGCCTTGGTCGTTATAGCGCCAGTCCTTGGCGACTTCGCCAACCACTTCCGAGGTTTTCAGCGGGAAGCGGCTGTCCCAGGTACGGGTGGTGGTGCGGGCTTCGGCGGTGCCGTCGGCTTCGGTTTCGGTCAGGGGCAGGCCGTTGCTGTTGTAGGTAAAGCGGGTGACCCGGTTGAGGTAATCGGTGCGGGTCAGCATGTCGCCGTTTTTCTGCCAGGTGTAGCCTTGGTAGTCGGCGTCGCAGCCGGCGCAACGGGTGCTGACGGCGACCGGTCTATAAAGAAAAGCCGCGTCGGTGTCGGTACAATTGATGCATTTGAAGGATCGGAAATAGGGTACCGAGCGATAGGCACTCGAATCTGAATCGGTAAATTGCTCGGTCAGTTTGTATTTGGTGGGACTCGAGTTAAGAACTAAACCGCGCTTTTGTAGCAAGTTCTTCGCGTTATGGCCGGCACGGGTGATTTGAGAGTAGGTTGGAAAAAGAGTCCCGCAGAGCCAATCAAATTTGACATCCAAGACTGTTTGCCCGGCTTCTTGAACTTTGCTCAGATAAGAAAACGCGTTAGGTATCCCGTTACAATCGACGGTCGTCACCGTGGCATAAGTCCTGACGAGCGCCGCCGAAGCCCCATCGGCGGCGGGCAATGTAATGGTTCGCGGGCTAGCGGTGAAGTTGTAACGGTAAACCTGATTGTCCGGATCGGTGACCGACGACAGCACGGCGGAGGTATATTGAAAACTTAAGCGGCGGCCGCTCGGTATGTGAGTCACTTCAGTCAATCTGTACGGCGAATTGGTTTGGTACGTAAGGCGATGTTCTATACCCGCCCGGTTGAAACGAGCTACCAAGCGGTTTTTGCTATCGTAAGCTTCGCGAATCCCGGTTTTAAAATTGGTATATACCCATTTGTAGGTGACGCCGTTAACAGACCCGTTTTTAACCAGAGTATCGTGTATGTCTCTGGCATAAGGCTTCAGGTTCTCCATGAACTTGGTGCAAATCCCCATCGTGCAAACACTGATAGTTCGATTGCCGGAGGATCCACCATAGTTGAGATGGTCTATCAGACAACTGGAGTAGCTATGAGGCCACTCCCCGTTCATGGCGGCTTGATTGTCGCAGTCTTCCGCCGTGATGCTTCGCGGCGAGGTGATGAACCGGGTAAACTCCAATGGAAACTGGCCTTCGCCCCGATAGTCTGTTTCCTTCAGCAGTGTCGCGCCATACAGCGGCTCGGTTTGAAATTCCACTTGAGGTACGCGGTTCTTGTCCGATTGTTCGACTTGCATCTGTCCCGCCAATTGCTCGTAAGGCAAACCGGGATCGGGATACGCGTTAGCCGAAAGCAAGCACATTCCAACGACTATTATCAGCAATCGACTAGACAGGGTAGCAAGCATGTTGTCTCCTTAATCAGTATTTATCCAAACGGCAGCACCCGTATTAACACGTTTAATCAGCGGCGCACATTTTGTAAGACGATTGAGAAACGAAAATCCCCCAACTCCATTCGATTTTTTTGCATCGTCACGCGCCTAATATCGCGTCGACAAGCAGTCCAACGGGAACTTATGAATTCAGGGGGCAACCACCCTCTAACCCGAAATTGGATTAGAGGCGTCTCAGGATTCGCAGGAGAATCGACCAGACGTATCTAATCCCGCTGACCAAGCCGCAATGGTTATCCGAAAACACAATACACCCCCTAAAGTCCGCACCAACAAGCCACGTAAGCGCTTGTCAAAATAAATCGCGACGGTTTGGCGTCTTTTCGACGCTGGTGCGTTTCATAGGAAACCCTAAACCCAAGGAGACCCTATGACCGCATCGCTAAAACATCCGCTCTTATTGACCGCCGCGTTGCTGGCTTGCGAAGTGCGCGCCGCCGACCCGAGCTACGCTTTCGACATCCCGGCGCAAGATCTGGCGGGCGCGCTGCAAAAACTGGCCGCGCAATCCGGCAAGCAAATCTTTTACGCTCACGACAGTGTCGCCGGTCGCCGCGCGCCCGCCTTGCAAGGCTCCATGAGCTTGCCCGAGGCCGCCGCCAAATTACTGGCCGGCACCGGCCTGAGCTCTTCGGTTGCCGGGGACGGCTCGCTGGCGATTAAGCCGCTCGGCGGCGATGCGACGATGATGGCGCCGGTCAATGTCGTCGGTAAAGCCGCTTACGATTCCAGCGATCCCTACAACACCGATTACCGTCTACCCAACGCCACCACCGCGACCAAGACCGACACGCCCATCATGGACACGCCGGTGTCGATCCAGGTGGTACCCAAGGCCGTGCTGGCCGACAAACAATCCATCACCCTGCCCGATGCGGTCAACGGCCACGTCAGCGGCGTGCTGGGCCGCACCGGAGGCGGCTATCTGTACGACAATTTCATCATCCGCGGCCTAGCCGGCTCGGGATTCGGCGATGCCTACCGCAACGGCTTGTTCAACCGCCAGGACGTTTACGACATCGCCAATATCGAGCAGGTGGAAATCGTCAAAGGGCCGGCGGCGGTATTGTACGGACGCATCGAACCCGGCGGCCTGGTCAATTACGTGACCAAAAAGCCGTTGGATACCGCGTATTATTCGGTCCAGCAACAATTCGGCAGTTACGATCAATACCGCACGCTGATCGACGCGACCGGCCCGCTGGATGCCGACAAAACCGTGCTGTACCGCCTCAATGGCTCCTACCTGGACAGCCAATCGTTCCGGGAGTTTGTCGGTAACGAACGCTATTTCGTGGCGCCGAAACTCAGCTGGCGGCCCAATGAAAAATTCGAAACCAATCTGGAGCTGGAATACAAGCGCGACCGCTTCAACGCCGACTTCGGGATTCCGGCCATCGACCATCGCCCGGCGCCGATTCCGATCACCCGCACGCTGAAGGACGGCGCGCAACGCCAGTTGATGGAAAGCAAGCTAGTCGGCTTCGACTGGACCTATCATTTCAACGACGATTGGAAAATCACCCAGCGTTATTTATTCAAGGATTGGTCTTTGAGCGGACCGACCCTGTTCAATTTCGGCGGTCTGCGCGAGGAAGACGGGCACTTGTTTTTAGACCGTACCGCCTCCAAAGGCGTGCAGGACATCATGACCCATTCCGGTAATATCGACTTGAACGGCAAATTCGAAATCCTGGGCAGCCGGCATAACCTGCTGATCGGCGTCGACGGTTTTCATGCGACAACCGAGTCGAATTCGGCGCGAGCGGCGGTCGCGGGAATCGACATCTTCGCGCCGGTTTACGGCCAAGTCGATTTCAACGCCCTGCCCGCCGACAACGCGTTCTTCTACCGTAAGGAATCCTGGATAGGCGCTTACGTTCAAGACCAAATCACGCTGTTCGACCGGCTGCACATCCTGCTCGGCGGCCGATACGACAACGTCAGCACCGGCGGCCGGTTTTCGCCGGTCTCGCTGGCGGCCGCCCAAGCCGGCCGGGTCAAGCAGGAAGACAACGCCTTCAGCCCCCGCGCCGGCGTCGTCTACCGGGCTCAGGACTGGTTATCGCTGTACGGCAGCTATACCGAATCCTTTAGCGCCAATAACGGCCTCTCCGGCACTGGCCAACGCTTCGATCCGCAGCAAGGCCAACAGTACGAAGTCGGCATCAAGACCGAATCTGCCGATCGGAAATTTTCGTCGACCTTGGCGTTTTTCCATTTGACCAAAAGCAATCTGCTGACCGACGATCCCCATCAAGCCGATCCCAATTTTCAGATTCTGGCTGGCAAGATCCGTAGTAAAGGCATAGAACTGGATTTGGCCGGACAGATTACCGACCAACTGCATCTGCTTGGCACATATGCGTATACGCAAGCCAATTACATTGAGGACTTCGACGGACTGCAAGGCAAACGCCTGGAAAACGTACCCAGGCACCAAGGCAGTTTGTGGGGCACGTGGCAATTTAACGACGCGTTTAAAGCGGGCCTGGGCGTCGTAACGGTCGGCAAGCGACCAGGCGATTCGGATAATTCTTACTACATGCCCGGCTATGTCCGTTTGGATGCAATGGCCGCATATACCCAACGTTTCGGCCAACAACGCTTGACGGCTCAGTTAAATGTCAACAACCTGTTGGACAAACGCTATTACGCCAACTCCGACGGCAGCAGTCTGGGCGCGATTCCCGGTTATCCGGTCAATGTGATGGGTTCGTTGAAGTACGAGTTTTAAGCCGAAACCAGCGATCCGAGCGCCCGACGACATCTCCCACCGGGCGCTGTCCTCCATGGAGAAACCCGGATAAAACCAAGATTGGCCCCCGAGTGGCAGCGGACAAACAATCGACTTGACTTAACCAACAAATCGGCGTAACAAGCGGGAGTAATTCAGTCGGTTGATCTTGGTTTCAACCGTTGGATTTTCGGGTTTCCCTAGTCATTTCGAGTCTCCTCATGAGCGATTTGTCCGTTACCAGCGCGCTGCAATCCGGCTTTCAACAGCTGAGTTCGGTCTCGGCCAAACGAAATGCCGAGCAAGCCGAACAGCTGGCCCAATCCTTAAGGAAACAAGCCGATTCCGCTCAAGCCATGGCGGATAAATACGAGGAAAAAGCGCTGGCGTTGGATAGCCGAGCCAATCAGGCGCAAGTCAAATCGGACGACCTGAATAACCGTTTGACGCTGAGCAACGCTTTCCGCCAAGCCGGCGAGCAAGCGACCAAAATCGTCAACGAAGCCGAAGTTCAGCCAGCGACCTATTCGGCGTCGGGTTTGACGACGACGGCCGGCGATACTTCGGCAACCGGTGTCGGCGGCAATATCGATACCGTGGCCTAGCCTGCTCGTTTTGGTCGAGGCATCGTCCTTCAAGGCTAATTCAGTCGGCGTCCCGCAAGCATTTCAAGCGACCAAGCCGGTCCGCGGCGCATGGGTTTCCGGGAAATCCGCGATTGCCAGATGTGGACGGCGAATTCGGTCAGGCCCTCGCCGACCTCAGCCCATCCACCCATCGGAAACATCAGCCTGTAGGGTGCGCGCCACTGTAACCGGCGGACGGTTAAAGCCCCGGCATGCCGACATAACCCGGTTGACGGCCGATTCGCTGCAACCACGCGCCAATATGCCGGTATTCGTCTAACGCTATGCCGGCCTGCGAAGCCAGCGCGACATAAGGATAGCAAGCCACATCGGCGATACTGATGCGGCCGTTCGCCAGCCACTCGCGGTTTTCCAACCGTTGCTCCAACACCGCCAAACCACGCTTGCCCAGTTCTTGGCATTGGCCGATGTCCCACGGCCTACCGAACAAATTAGCCGCCCGGGCCCGCGCCAAGCCGTATAGCAGCTCGTTTTGAGCGAGCGCTAACCACTGCATGACTTCGGCTAAGGCAGAAGGCTCCAGGGGCAACCAATGCGGCGCGCCGTATTGCCTGGCCAAATAGACCAAAATGGCCGTCGAATCCCAAAGCCTGATCTCGCCGTCCTGCAAAACCGGAATCTGACCGCGCGGATTGAGTTGCAAGAATTCCGGGCTTCGATTTTCTTGCCTAGCCAAATCGATAGGCACCGTTTCGTATTCGAGTCCCAGCAAACCGCAAAATAGGCGGATTTTGTAACAATTGCCGGACAGCAGCATATCGTAGAGCTTCAAGGCGGTTCTCCCAAGGGTAGGCAACGAAGGTTTAGCATAAACGCCTTGACCTCTAACATCAAAAATCTCGGCAAACACCAAGAAACGTTTTTGCTCGACCTAAAGGGGATTTGGCCGAATTTGCCAATGAAACCACCCTACCCCTCCACAACATCAAATTCGCTCCAGGGACTGTCAAATTGTCCGTACCGCGCATCGAGTTTTCCTATATGATGGGTCTCGGTAGGGCAGACACCTTACCTAACCCAATGCGATAAACCAAACCTTCAAGCAGCACGGATTCGCTTTACGTTCTCAGGGTCTTCATCGACGCTCGGGCAGAACGCCTATCCCATTCGCACGGACGTGAACCCCATTGCCACTCATGGTGTCCATGCTTCAGCCTATATGCTGAAACGGCGCAATTTTTAGTCATTGGCTCCTTCCTACTTTTCATAAAACGCATACATCATGAATCTACTCAAAATTGCAGCACTCATTTTCGTTTTCGCAACCTCATTCGCGGCGAGCAGCACCGCGGCGCTTGCCGAAGAAACCACCGGCAGCCCGGCGGCGGCCACCGCCGAAATCATTTCGCGGATCGAAAAAGGCTTGGTCGAAGTCAGCAAAAGCGATTTCTCGGCCGCTCAAGTTCAGTTAAAAGCCGCGCGCTTTGCCTCAGAAGCGATTGCCGGCAGCTCCGAAACCGCTAAGAAAGCCCACGCAACCTTAATGCAAGGACAAATTCAAGCCAAGAAAGGCGACATCCAAAAAGCCACTGAAGAATTAAACAAAGCGATAGCGCTGTATAAATCGCTTTAATACACCCTAGGCGCGAGGCGAGCTGTCATCAGACGTATCTCCGTCACGGGGATTTAATACAAGCTCAGCCGCCTCCCCAACTGCTTTAGCACCGGTATAACGGCTTGAACGTTTTGCCGGTTTTCGAGAGCCCTCGGCGGTGGGTTTGATGCTCGAAGCCATCGGCCGGGTACCAATCGATCGTCTCGCCCTAGCCTCTCCGGTCCTAGGGCCACGCGCACTCATCCCCCAAACCCGCCAAAATTCGAACTCAGTCCATACCGGCGGCCACCCGCCAAGCTCGGCGATACCAACGATCATCGACCAGCCGCGCCATCTCGGCTTCGCTGGGTAAAACCGCCGCATCCAAAAACGAAGCAGTGGCCGGATGATAACGACCAATACAAATGTCGAAGGCCAAGCGCTCGGCACTGTCCCGGTAATGTCCCCGATGCAGCATTTGCGCATCGAATAGCAAGGCATCGCCGGGCTCCAGCCCGATCAATAGGCTGCCGGGCAGATCGTCGCCTTGACGATAACCGTTAGTTTCGAAGCGCACATTCCGCTCCAGCTCGCTGTCCCAACGGCAATGACTGCCGGGCACCAACGCCACGCCGCGTTCCGCGATCAACGGTACCCGCACATGCAAGGCCAATAACCTGCCCTGCTCCGCGCGTTGCGTGCTATCGTCCACGTCGCTGTATTGCAGATCCCGGTGCCAGTACGGCGCCTGGCCGGGATCGTGGGGATTGAAAAACAACTGGGTATTGTGAAAGTAGAGCGTGTCGCCGAATAGGCTTTCCAGCCAGAGCGCAAGGCAAGGCTGAGCGATCCAGTCAAACAAGGCTAAGCGCTGTTCCGGTTCTCCGAGAAAATAGCGAGTGTCGGTCAAACCATACATATTCACCAAGCGATTGGCGATCATCAACGCCCGGTTTTCAGCCAACCACGCTCGATAAATCCGTTCGACTATCGCTTTCAGCTCCGCGATCTGCGTTTGGGAAAACAGGCTTCGGACCAGCAAATAGCCTTGCGTGTCGAAGGTTTTGGCGTTGCGGTATGAATCGTTCATCAGTGTTCGCCAATCGGAAAGTGATGGACCGTGGTCGTCGCCGGCATCAACGAGCCGCTGGCCGAATGTCCGAGGACGCCGGCCAGCGATCATCCTGGCTAAGCCTTAATCAGCCGGTACCGCTCTGCCATGGCACTTAGCGGCACGACCTTGATTTTTCCGGCGTGCCCGGCCGAGCCGAACGCTTCGTAACGGGATTGACACAAGGCCTGCATCGCATCCCTGGCGGCTTGGTAGGTCTTGCGGGCATCCAGTTCGGCGGCGTGTTCGGGCTGAGCCAGAAACCGGCGCATCGCGCCGGTGGACGCCATCCGCAGATCGGTATCGATATTGACTTTGCGGACGCCGTATCGAATACCTTCGACGATCTCCGCGACCGGCACGCCATAGGTCTCGGGAATCGCGCCTCCGTATTCGTTGATAACTTGCAACCATTCCCCCGGCACCGAACTGGAACCGTGCATGACGAAATGCAGGTTCGGCAAGCGTTGTTGCAATACCTTCAGACGGCTGATCACCAATACCTCGCCAGTGGGCGGCTTGCTGAACTTATAAGCGCCGTGACTGGTGCCGATGGCAACCGCCAGTGCGTCAACCCCGGTACGCGCGACGAACTCGACCGCCTCGTCGGGATCGGTCAGC
Organism: Methylomonas stagni; assembly: GCF_050154735.1. Classification (NCBI taxonomy): domain Bacteria; kingdom Pseudomonadati; phylum Pseudomonadota; class Gammaproteobacteria; order Methylococcales; family Methylococcaceae; genus Methylomonas; species Methylomonas stagni. Next base: position 2,118,491 of record NZ_CP189557.1, read on the forward strand.
AAACGGCTGTGTTCATCGTCCGGACGGTTTTCCAGCGCCCCCAGACAACCGATCTCGCCTTCCACCGACACCCCGCAGGCGTGCGCCATCGCGACGACCTGCCGGGTGACCTCGACGTTGTACTCGAACGAAGCGGGCGTTTTCATATCCTCCAACAGCGAGCCGTCCATCATCACCGAGCTAAAGCCCGACTGGATCGCTTGCGCGCAAATCGCCGGCGCCGGCGCGTGGTCGCGATGCATGACGACCGGGATATGCGGATATTGTTCGACGGCGGCCAAAACCAAATGGCGCAGGAATACTTCGCCGGCATAACGGTTGGCACCGGCCGAGCCTTGCATGATGACCGGGCTGTCGCAAGCATGCGCCGCCGCCATGATGGCCAGCACTTGTTCCATATTGCTGACGTTGAAGGCCGGCACCGCGAAACCGTGCTCGGCCGCGTAATCCAGAATTTGTCGTAACGACGCTAATGCCATCGGGCGCTCCTTAAACTTTTGTCGTAAATGTCGCCGCGCCCATCCGGCGGACGCGGCGCGCCATCGTAATGGCATTGCCGAGAATTCGCCAGCACCGCGTAACCCAATTCAACGACAAAGCGGTTCGCGGCGTACACGGCCTCCGCCAAATGGGATGAATTGCCAACCCGGCCGGTACTTAGCCCTTGCCGGTTATCCCGGCGAGCGGCACAACTGATAAAATAAGATCCGATTGCCGCCAAGGCGCAAATTCCTCCATTCGCTGATTTTCCACACTATCGAAACCTTATGAAACTCGAAAAATCTTCCCGCTTTTCCGCCTGTCCCGGCCCCGTGGTCACCATCGTACTGGACGGCGTCGGTATTTCGCCGCGCGAGGACGGCGATGCGGTCAAAACCGCCCGTACCCCAACCCTGGATAAGCTGATGGCCAGTTATCCGATGATTGCGCTACGCGCGCACGGCACTGCGGTCGGCATGCCCAGCGACGAGGATATGGGCAATAGCGAAGTCGGCCATAATGCCTTCGGTGCCGGCCGGGTGTTTGCCCAGGGTGCCAAATTGGTTGCCGAATCCATCGCCAGCGGCCATCTCTGGCAAGGTCATGCCTGGCACGACGTGGTCGCCACCGCCAAACAAGGCGGCACTTTACATTTCCTGGGATTGTTTTCCGACGGCAATGTGCATTCGCACATCGACCATTTGAAAGCGATGATCGAGCGTGCCAAGCAAGAAGGTGTTGCGAAAGTGCGCCTGCATATCCTACTTGACGGCCGCGATGTCGGCGAAACCTCGGCTTTGGAGTACGTCGATCCGTTCGAAGCTTATCTGGACGGCTTGCGCGGCGCGGATTTCGACGTGGCGATTGCGTCCGGCGGCGGGCGGATGCAAATCACGATGGACCGCTACGAAGCGGATTGGTCCATGGTCAAGCGCGGCTGGGACATTCATGTATTGGGTTTAGGCCGGCAGTTTGCCAGCGCCCACGAAGCCATCGAAACTTTCCGCAACGAAGCCAATGTCATCGACCAGGACTTACCGGGCTTCGTGATCGCCAAGGATGGCAAACCGCTGGGTACCATCGTGGACGGCGACGCGGTAGTGTTCTTCAACTTTCGCGGCGACCGCGCCATCGAGATTTCCCGCGCCTTTACCGAAGAGTCATTCAGCCCGTTCGAGCGCGGCCCGCTGCCGAAAGTGACTTACGCCGGTATGATGCAATACGACGGCGACACCAAACTACCGCCGCGCTTTTTGGTCGAGCCGCCCACCATTGATCGCACACTGGGCGAATATCTCGCCAAGAACGGCATCAGCCAATACGCGATCAGCGAAACCCAAAAATTCGGTCATGTGACTTATTTCTGGAACGGCAACCGCTCCGGCAAATTCGACGATTCCTTGGAAACCTACGTCGAAATCCCCAGCGACGTGGTGCCGTTCGAACAACGGCCGTGGATGAAGTGCGCCGAGATTACCGATACGTTGATAGCCGCGGTGCGCAGCGGTAAGTATCAATACCTGCGGGTCAATTACGCCAACGGCGACATGGTCGGCCACACCGGCAATTTCGAAGCGGCGGTCACCGCTATGCAAGGTCTGGATTTGCAATTGGCGCGTTTGATTCCGGTGATTCTGGAAATGAACGGTACCGCGATCATCACCGCCGATCACGGCAACGCCGACGAAATGTACGAGCTGGACAAAAAAGGTAATGTGGTGCGTAATGCCGAGGGCCGCACCAAGGCCAAAACCTCTCACACCTTGAATCCGGTGCCGTTCGTGTTGGTGTCAGGGGAGAATCCCGGCTACAGATTGCGCGGCGACATCGCGGCGCCGGGCTTGTCGAATTCGGCCGCGACCATCCTGAATTTGTTGGGCTTCGAAGCGCCGGACGACTACGACCCGAGTTTAATCGAGGCGGTCTAAGCAAACCGGTTGCCGCGCCGCTTGCGGTTGGCGCGGCAACCGACATTCCAAGTACCCGGCAAGTTCGTGAACGTAGGCCTCGATCGACGCTCAAGCCCTCGCCGCGCGGCATGCGATCAGTTCGAACGCAAAGGCAGCCCCATCCAAACGCTAGGCCGACAAGGCCAACGAATCTTCCAACGCAATCTCCAATTCGGCCAGCGTAATCTCGGACAAGCCCAAGCGCGCGGCTTCCTCGCTGCTCGAAACCATTAAGTCCGGTTGCGCGCGCGGTGCGATACCAAGCTTGTAGCAGACCATATCGACCACTCTGACGATCAACTCGACCGTGCCGCTATCGGCGCATTCGGCATGGTGATGAGAACCGGCGACCTTGCAGTAAATTTCCGGCAAATTCCAGGATCGCAATAACCAAGCGCCTTTTGCTTCGTGTTGGCGCGAAATAACTTCTTGTATTAAGTCGTCCGGCAAGTTTAGATCGGGCTCCTTTAGACGGAGGTCTTCCAAGCAGCGTATCAGTAACAACTCACCGATATCGTGAAACAAACCGGCCATGAAGGCCTCTTCGGCCTGAGCCTGAAAAGCCAGGCGTTTCGCCAACCATTCGCTACCCAACGCCACCGCGACACTGTGCTGCCACAGTTTGGTCATGAATTGCGTGGTGGCCAGATCCTTGGTCGTGAATAGCCCCTTTTGCATCACCAAAGTGGCTATTTGCACAATCTTTGGTAAGCCCAATCGGACAATGGCATCCTTAACCGTATTAATTTTGCTCAGACTGGCATAAAACGACGAGTTGGCAACCCTCAAAATTTGACTGGCCAGACTGGCATCCATCGCAATTTGCTTGGCGATAGCGTCCAGCGAGCGATTCTCGTCTTTTAGTGCCAGCCGCAGTTCGGTGACCGCGCGTGGAAATACCGGCAAGCCGGCAGTTCCGGACGCGATGGCTTCGTCTATCAACTCCGCGAGGGACTTATCGCTCATTTTTAGTAGTATTCGGCATCAACGGCTGCCTAGCAGGCGCCGCAATTCGTAAAGTGGACGGGGTTTGCCGAAACGCGGCAAATTATGAATGACTTCCTGCAACGAGGTCGCGCCAGCCGCGGCCTTAACCAAGCCGTCCTCGACCAGCGTCACCAAACCGGCCGTCTCCAGACTAATCCGGCGAATTTCGTAGGAGGTTTTGCGTTGCAGGATCGCATCCTTGACCATTTCGTTCATCGACAACAATTCGAAGACGCAAACCCGGCCGGCATAACCGGTATAACGGCATTTTTCGCAGCCCCTACCCAACATGAAGGCTCCGCCTGTCAAATCGTCGAGCGTGATGTTCAAACGTCGCAACAAGGCCGGATCGGGACGGAAGGGTTCAGCGCAGTGACGGCAGACCCGTCGCAACAGACGCTGAGCCACCACCGATACCACGGTCGACGAGATCAAGAATGCTTCGATTTCCATATTGAGCAAACGCAATAGGCCGCCAATGCTATCTTCGGTATGAAACGTGGTCAATACCTTGTGACCGGTCAGCGCCGCTTGTATCGCGGTATCGGCGGAAAACCGGTCGCGAATCTCTCCGAGTACAATGATATCCGGATCCTGACGCACAATATGGCGCAAGGTTTCTTCGTAGGTCAAATTGATCTTCGGATTGATCGAGCACTGAGCGACGCCGTCGATGACGTACTCGACCGGATCTTCGGCGGTAACGATACTGACTTCCGGCGCATTCAAATAATCCACGGCACTGTACAAGGTCGTGGTTTTGCCGGAGCCGGTCGGACCGGTGATGATCACGACGCCGGTTGGCACGTCCAGCGAATCCTGGACAAAGCGCTCCAACATCAGCGGTGCCATGCCGACTTCGTGTATATCCAGCAATTCGGTCTTGCGGTTCAATAGCCGCAAAACGATTTTCTCGCCGTTGAGCGTGCTGAAAAACGAGGCCCGCATGTCGATGACATGACTCGTCCCGGCTTGTTCGAACTGGACGCGGCCGTCCTGGTGGCGCCGCTTTTCGGCGATGTCGGCACCGGCCATCACCTTGATCCGGCTGATTAAGGACTGAACCAGCTTCGACGAGAAATCGCGATAATGCACCATCATGCCATCGATCCGGAAACGAACCCGCAATTTGTGCTCCAGCGGCTCGATGTGGATATCGCTGGCCTCCTGGCGGATCGCTTCGTCGAATATGCCATTGACGATCGCCACCACCGATTGTTCGGAAACCGAAACTTTCTCGGCGCCGGCGTTGCGCTCGAAATTCAACAAAAAACGCATGATCTGCAAATAGCGCCCGACCGCCGGGATAATCTCGCTGCCGAGCACATGTCTAGCCATTTCAATGGCCGCGTGGTCCAGGGGATCTCCAAACGCTACCAAAACGCCGTCTTCCTGTTTTTCGATCGGCAAGAAGCAGTGTTTGTTGGCCGACTTAAGCATCTGCCTGGACATCAAGGTTTGATCGACATTGGCAACGCTGAGATCGATGACCGAAATCCCCATCAAGTCCGCCAACACTTCCAGCATTTTGGATTCGGCGATCAGATTGCGCTCGACCAGAATTTCGCCCAATCGCTTGCGGCCCAACTCCTGCTGTTGCGCGGCCAATGCCAGTTGCAAGTCGGTGTTGCCGATATAGCCGAATTCGACCAGGAAACGCCCAAGTTTGACTTTAACCGGATAGCGACGGAACAACTCGGCCAATTGAGGCTGGGTCACATAACCCAAATCGCAAAGCACGACCAAAATCGGCTTGGCGGATTCCAATTTACTTTGCACGCGCAAAGCGTATTTGAGTTTGGCCGCGTCGATAACACCTTGATCGACCATTAGCTTCAAAAAGGTCTCCGCGAAATCCGCGTCCGGACCGGTCGCGCTGGAATCGTTGGGTAGCATGTGGATTTTATAGTGGACTAGGTGCGCCGCATCTCGAAGTGATTTCCACACCGAGGCCACATCGAAAACAAATCAGTCGAACGAACGCGTGGGGAAAGAGTGTGAGAGGCATTGATTGATTCAGTATTGAACAATTCGGGATATTATCACCTTGACAGGCGCCCAGCCAAACTCGGTCTGCCGCCGGCATGGATGTTCCCGAACTCGCCTCGGACAGGGATACCAAACCCGAGGCTCGCGTCAAAAGCCGAAGCGCGGATTATTTTCCCATAGTGTTATCTTAATCACATTTTAATTGAAAACTTATCTTCCTGTGCTTCAATACGGTCCGCTTTAAACACTCAATTGAGCATTTTCTACTGCAACCCACTCCCAAGGATCCACTCATGAGAAAACTGATCTTGCCGGCAATCTTTTTGCTGAGCACTCACGACGCCGGCGCGTCGACTGCATACGGTTCGCTCGGCAATTTCGACGCGGTCAACGATACCGGCGAAACCTGCCATGGCTTCGAGATCGAAATTGACGACATCCACAGCACCAGTATCGGCGGCACTTACTCATGGAATCATTACGGCATACCGAAGATTCGGGAAGACAATAGCGACCCCAACCACCCAAAAGTCTTCGTGCGCTACGAAGCCCCGACAGCGAGCGGCACCACGACAGGTTTTACCAACCCGGCCACGCCGGGCGCCATTTCTCCGACCAATGGCCATATGTGCACCAATCCCTCGGTCAACCAGGGTTGCGAGCATTTTGGCGTTGGGATCTACGGCTCTTACAGCACGATCAAATATAACTGGCTGGTCAAGGACGCCACCGGCAAAGTCGTCCTCGGTCCCGCGGTGAACGTCGGCACCCCGACATACACTTATCAGCCGCCGGTTTTCGTACAACCGCCGGTGATCAAACCGAATCCGGTTCCGAATCAACCGCCCATCGTCGAAGTTCCGGCCGTCGTGCAATTTCCGGCGCAAGTCGTCGCGGCGATTCCGGCACCGGTAGCGCCTATTCCGCCGGCAAAGCAATTCGGCGAGCCGAGCTGGGTGAAGGTCATCAAAACCAAAACGCATAAAGTCCGGGTATTGGCCTTGGAAGAATTGGTAGGCGACGACAAAGATAACGACGGTCATTCCGATTGGACCAATGGCGAACCCGACGAAGTAGAGTCGGAATGGTATCTGTTGCAAACCAACAATAAAAACAATAAAAACAAATCCGAACTGGCCGGCAAGGCCGAGGACATGAAGGACGGACGGGATGTCGTGACCCGACGCTACGAGTTCTATGAATATGTGGGTCCGGCCGCTTCGATAGACGGCGAAAGCGGCGAAGCCATGTGCGATGCGGTGGGTGCCGACAATGTCAGCGGTGTTGACGTTGTGACCGTTACCGACGCGAACGGTAACGACACCGAATTCGACTGCGCTAGCGTGGCCATCGTCGGCGCATACCGTGGTGCGCAAATGGGCGAATTCAACGCAGCCGCACCGCTTTCGACGATTAACGAAATTCAAAGCGGCAACGTTGGCCAAGCCTTCCCGCAACGTGCGGTCGTTTTTGGCGGCAACACACCATACGTGACGACGACCGGCGGTACCCTGCCTAACGGTTTGACGATCGCTTCCAGTACCGGCGTATTGTCCGGCACCCCATCCAAAGTCGGCGTATTTAACTTTTTTGTTGAATCCACCGATGCTGACGGCAGCATCGTTAACAAAAACTACACCGTTAAAGTGACCGGCCCCGGCGATACCGACGCCGACAACGACATCGACTCCGCCGATTTGGCAACGATCAAAGCCAAGTACGGCGCGGCGGTCGCGGCAAATGACCCGGCAGATTTAAACAACGACCGCAAGGTTAATATCGCCGACTATCGGAAAGCCGCGTCGCTTTGCACCAAACCGCAATGCGCCTTGGTCACGCCAACACCCTAATCGCTAACACTCATTCAGCCAAGGCCGGGAACATTCCTCCCGGCCAATTTAACGACGGACTCTTTTATGATGATGCACAAACACCTTTTCTCTAAAGTGCTTGCACTTGGATTCGCGGCCTTCGTTTCCAACGCGAACGCGACAACCTTGACCATCGAATTACCTGGCAATACCGATCTTTACACAGCCGAGGTAGGCTCGTTTTTCGATGCGAATATTTATGTCGATGGTCTGGCGGACTTCGGCGGATTCGATTTCAATCTAACGTATAACAGCGCTAACCTGTCCGCCGAATTACTGACCAGCGCCAGTATTTTCGGCGCGGATACCGAAACCTTCGCCAATTCCATCTCGACGGTCGGCGGCGGCAAAATTCATTTCGCGGAAGCTATTTCGGCGACTTCCACGCTGGAAGCGGGTTTAAACATTACCGCTCCGACATTACTAGGCACCGTCAAATTCAAAGCGCTAAACGCCGCGCTGAATAACCCGCTGAATATTACCAACCCAATTGTGTATTCATTCGACGGTACTTCGCTGGCCGGTTCGTTGCGCGGCGCGAATGTGACCATTATCCCCGCTCAAGATCCCGCACCGGTACCTGTGCCGGCTGCCGCTTTTTTGTTTGCGCCCGGTTTATTGGCGATATTTGGGCGTCGTAACCGCAATACTATCGTGAAGGGTTAATCCGCTGCAACGATACAACTCAAAGTAAAAAAATCCCTCTCCCTACGGAGGGGGATAAACCTCAATGTCCGTTATGCCGCTGGCTTCGACTCCGCTCAGCCAGCGGCTTACAAGGACGGTAACCGTTTAACTTACCGGTCGCCGTCGAAAATCGTTCCAGCGCTAACCCTGCTCATGATGGCTGCGCTCGGACACGATCAAACCGTCTTCCATGTACAGCACGTGATCCATGCGCGCGGCCAAATCGGGGTCGTGAGTGACCACCAAAAAGCTGACTTGCAGCTCCCGATTCAACTCCAGCATCAGTTGATAGATCTGTTCGGCGGTTTTGCTGTCCAGATTACCGGTCGGCTCATCGGCCAACACGCATTTCGGTTTATTGATCAATGCTCGCGCCACGGCGGCGCGCTGGCGTTCGCCGCCGGACAACTCGCCGGGCTTATGAGCCAAACGATGCCCCAACCCCACTCTTTTCAACAGTTCTGCCGCTTGCTGTCTAGCGTGTTTAATCGACTGATTTCCGATCAGCAGCGGCATCGCCACGTTTTCGAGGATCGTAAATTCGCCCAGCAGATGGTGAAACTGATAAATAAAGCCGAGGGCTCGATTACGCAATTGACTGAGTTTGCCGGCGCCGATCTTATTTAAATCGGCCCCGTCGAGTACCACCGAACCGGCACTGGGCTTTTCCAAACCGCCCAGCAAGTGCAACAAGGTGCTCTTGCCCGATCCCGACGCCCCCATGATCGCCACGCGCTCGCCAGCGGCTATCGACAGATCGACACCCTTCAACACTTCGACATTCAAATCGCCCTGCACGTAACGCTTGGTCAGACCGGCACATTGCAAAATCACGGGATTACTCATACCGAAGCACCTCGGCCGGATTCACTTTGGCGGCCTGCCAGGCCGGATACAAGGTCGCCAGCAACGACAACAAAAATGCCGCGCAAGCGATCCAATACACATCGCCCCAAATCAGTTTGGACGGCACCTCGCTGATGTAATAGACGTCCGAAGGCATGAAATTGACACCGAAGGTTTTTTCGATGGCCGGCACTATCGTTTCGACGTTCAAGGCCAGCGACACGCCGCCGACGGTTCCTAACAAAGTTCCTATACTGCCGATCACGCAGCCCAATACGATAAAGATACCCATGACCGATCCGTTGCTCAGACCCTGGGTTTTCAAAATGGCGATATCGCCGCGTTTGTCGGTAACCACCATCACCAAGGTCGAGACGATGTTGAAAGCCGCCACCGCGACAATCAGTAATAGGATCACGAACATCGCGCGTTTTTCGGTCTGCACCGCTTTAAAGAAATTGCTGTGGGCGCGCGTCCAATCGCTGACCCGGTAGTCGTCGCCCAAGGCATCGGCCAAGCTTTGAGTAATGCGCGGCGCATTGAACAAATCGTCAAGCTTCAGGCGCAGGCCCGACACCGCCGGCTCGATTCGGAACAACTTGCCGGCGTCGTCCAGATGCATCAAGGCCATGTTGCGGTCGTATTCGTACATCCCTACCTGAAACACGCCAACCACGGTGAAGCGCTTCATCCTGGGCAAAATCCCGGCTGGCGTCGAATTGATCTGCGGAGTAATCACAGTGACTTTATCGCCCATCATCACGCCCAAATAACTGGCGAGTTCCGCGCCGAGTATGATGCCGAATTCGCCTGGCTTCAGATCGGTTAACGCGCCGAATTTCATATTCGCGGCGACTTCGGAAACCTTGCTTTCGAATTCCGGCAACACGCCTTGCAACAACGTTCCGCTGACTTGGCGATCCGCGTTGATCATCACTTGACCGTGAATGAACGGCGCCGCCCCCAAGACATGCGGCAGACCGTGGGTGCGGTTTTCCAACAACCGCCAATCGTCCAATTGCCCGTAGCGGCCGGTGATCGTGCTATGGGCGGTCATGCCCAGGATCCGCTCGCGCAGTTCAGCCTCGAACCCGTTCATCACCGACAGCACCGTGATCAACGCGGTAACCCCGAGAGCAATGCCGAGCACCGAGGTCAAAGTGATGAATGAAATGAATTGGGTACGCTTCTTGGCACGGGTGTAGCGCAACCCGATGTACAGGATCAGGGGTTTGAACATAAGTGGGGAATCAGGGATTTTTACTGCACTCGGCGCAATAGCCGTAGAGGTACAAGCTGTGGTCGGTCAAGGTATAGCCCAGACGGCGAGCGATTGCGTCCTGCTGCTTTTCGATGACTTCATCGGTAAACTCGTCGACCCTGCCGCATTTCATGCAGACGACGTGGTCGTGATGGCTGCCGCTGTTCAATTCGAATATCGAGTTGCCGCCTTCGAAATGGTGGCGATTGACCAACCCGGCTGCCTCGAATTGGGTCAGAACCCGATATACGGTGGCGAGACCGATTTCCTCGCCTTCGGCGAGCAAAATTTTGTAGAGTTTTTCGGCGGATAGATGGTGGTCGTCTTGCTGTTTTTCGAGTATTTCCAGAATTTTCAGTCTGGGCAACGTCACTTTTAACCCGGCGTTACGCAAATCCTTAGTTTCCACAAGCCTATCCCCGTCTAACAGTCAATCCCGGCATTGTATCGTTTTTTACGGTCAGGCGCTGGGTGAATTATGGGATAATAGTCGTCCGTTTCCGACCGAATTCACTGGATGATGCAATGAAAAAACTGGCCGTTTTGCTCGCCGCCGGCCTGGCGCTGCCGGGTTGCTCCACCATTTTGAACAACCTCCCCGGCGTTTACTCTTTGGATATAGAGCAAGGCAACATCATCGACCAAAGCATGGTCGATCAACTTCGCCCAAACATGACCAAACGCCAAGTGCTTTACATCATGGGTTCGCCGATGCTGGCCGACGCCTTTCACGAGCGGCGTTGGGATTACTTATACTCGGAACAACCCAGCGGCGAAGATCGTGTGCAAAAACGCATTTCGCTATTTTTCAACGGCGAGAATCTGATGGGTGTCCAAGGCGACTTCCGCCCCAGTTCCCTGCCGGTCGTCAAGGAATCGACCGAAACCAGCGTGGATTTACCCAAGCGCGAACTGGACCGGTCGATGTGGGAAAAAATCAGCGGCATGTTTAGCGACGAGCCGGATACCTTGCCGCGCCGGACCGGCGCCGCGAACTCCACCGACGCCAAACCCGAGCCAGCGGCGGCGGAAAAAGGCAAGGAAATCCTCGAAGAGGACGTCGAACAATAAGCCGAGCGACTCAGGATTTGCGATTGTCGTCGGCTTTCAACAAACCACCGGCGATCGCGATGAAATTGTCGGCGGCCTTGATCAGCGCCGGCGCGGTCAATCCGTAAATGCCGTAAACGTCGCTGGCCGTACCGTGATCCCGACGAATTTTCTGCAACAGAGGTTCGAAATCCCCGTCGCCGGACAGTAAAATCACCCGATCCACTTCGGCGGCGTAATCCAACACATCCAACGTGATGCCGACATCCCAGTCGCCCTTGCTGCTCCCGTCGCGACGCAAGATGTAGGGTTTTAGTTTTACCGTGAAACCGATATTTCTCAGTATGTTTTGAAACGCCTGCTGCTTGCCGTCCCCGCGCTCGATCGCGTAGGCGATGGCGACAACGACTTGCGCATCGGAGGTCGCCAAACGCCAAAACGCGGTGTAATCGAAGTGACGTTGATAGCGTTGCCGAGTCGTGTAGTAAATGTTTTGAACATCGACAAATATCGCTATCTTCTCCATCCGGCTCAGCCCAGAAACGAACAGCAATAGTCGCTGGCCACCCGAACCTTCATCGTAAACTCGGCATTGCCGGCCACGTTAAACGACTCGCCGCCCTTGACGGTTTGCCAAGCATCGCTGCCCGGCAAGCGCACATCCAGTTCGCCGGCCAGAATTTCCATCAACTCCGGCGCACCGGTGTTGAAGGTATATTCGCCGGGCTGCATAAAGCCCAGGGTTTTGCGGCTGCCGTCGGCAAACAGAATGGTCCGGCTGTTAACCTTACCGTCGAAATAGACGTTGGCTTGCTTGACGATGGATACGTTGTTGAATTCGGTCATATTACGAGTCCGTGGGTAAAAAAGGAGCGCAATCATATCAGATCGACTCGCTTTCGAATCGCAAAAAGCCGGGGAGCAGTCGGTTTGTCCGATCCACTGGCAACCCGTTCGACGGCAAAACCGGCCGGGTCCAGCGCATGGCACCACGTTGTCAGCCGTTCGGTTTCGATATCCCCGCCCGGATGACCGGGATAAGCCAATACCGTCAAGATCCCGGTGGAGGCTAACAAGCGACAAGCCGTTTCCAAGGCGGTTAACGTCGCTGCCGCCGTCGTGACGACCGCTTTGTCGCCGCCCGGCAGATAACCGAGATTGAACATCACCGCCGCCAACTTGCCGTGCCATTGTGGCGGAATGTGAACCGCCATTTCGGCGTGACTCGCCAGCGTCAACGCCGCCCGCCCTTGAAAACCGTCCTCGCGCAAGCGCGACCGAGTGTTTTCCAAAGCGCGCGCTTGCACATCAAATCCGAACAGCGTGCCGCCCGCTCCGACGCATTGCGCCAGAAATGCGGCATCATGACCGTTACCCAACGTTGCGTCGACGACGACGTCGCCGGGCTTAACGCATTCGCCCACCAGGGCGTGCGCGCGCTCAACCAGGGAAATGCGAGTCATGGTATCGAGACACGTCGCACCAAGCCGGCAAATCCGCCCGCTGCTGCAAAAAATCGGCAAAGCGTTCGGCCAGCCAGGGAATGGTCAAACTACCCTTGCTGCCAAAACCGTTGAATATATAGAGATTCGGGTGGCGCGGATGACACCCCAGAAATGGCTGCTTGTCCAACGTGGTCGGGCGAATACCGGCCCGATGCTGTTCGATTCGAATGTCGACCGACGCGGGGTACACAGCCCTTAAATCAGCCAGCAGCGCTTGCTTGCCGGCTTCGGTCGGAACCGCGTCCAGTTGCGTGGTATCGTAGGTCGCGCCGGTTTTAAAACGTCCATCGCCCACCGGCACCAACCAATGCCGGTAATGCAACATGGTCTCCGGCAGTGGCCCTGTCGTTACGCCGGTCAGAATTTCGCCTTTGGCCGGCTGAAACGGCAAACCGCCGAACCACGGGTTAAAACGGGCGCGATGTCCCTCGCAGAATACGATGCAGCGCGGAGCCAGCTCTCGCCAGCGAAGCTCGGGTTCCAATGTGATTTGCCGGCAATCGAGCTCGGCGGCACGATAAACACCCATCGCCAGCAGGGTTTCGCGAATTCGCACCAGCAAGGCCTCAGTCCGTAAAAATCCGGTGCCAGTCTGCAGAACCGCGCCGAACGGCGATCGCAAGCCTACCGGCAAAGGTGCGTCGAAGGTCAGAAAGCCTTCGTATATTGGGTCTTCCAGCCGAGCGATCACCCGCTGACGATCGCGCTCATCCCGCAACAGCCGCAGCATCGGCATTTCGACGAAAAACGCTTGCCCAAAGTGGTTCGCCAACGCCTGGTAGCAAGACATCGCCGCCGGCAACATCTGCGACAAATATGCCGCCTTTACCCAGCGCCGACCGGTGATCGGGTTAATCAAACCCGCCGCGACTTTCGACGCGCTCTCCCGGCCGTCGTCAACCAACACGACGCGCAGCCGGCGCCGCAGTAAAGTCCAGGCTAGCAGGCTACCGGCCAAACCCTGACCGACGATCAAAACGTCGATTTTCACTTATTTGGCCGTCAAGACCTCACCGCTAAAGCGGATGCCGTCCCAACCGTCGCGCATGAAACGGCGAATATTTTGATGATCGTCGCCATCCGGGTGTTCGAGTACGTCCTTGCGATAATAATCGCCGAACAAACTCAGGGTCTGCTCTACCGTTAAATCGTGTAACACGCCGAACGCAAACAGCTTGCACGATCCCTCGTTTTGTCCGGCGCGATTGAGCAATGGCTCGGATAAGCCGTTACTGAATTCGGTCGGCCGGTAGTGGTAATTTTCCGAAATCACGGTGACCGAATCTTGAAATGCCACCGGCTGGCCATCTCGAATCTTCAGTAAAAATTCGTTAAGCATCATTGGCTTACTCATGAAACTCCTTTATAGTTGAGACAATTAGAGACCATATCGCCCAAAACGCAGGCATAAAAGATTATAATTGAATGAAATATCTAGCCATTCGCGCTGCAACCGGCTAAATTTATCCAAGACGCATTGCTGTTACATTTTGTCCATACAATCCGCGACGGCGGCGTAGAATTGTCAGGACCGTACGGATCGCAACCTCAATAACATCATAAGGGAAACATTTTGAAACAGGTAATTACTCTTTTGTCGTTTTGTCTGCTTTTTCCGGCGGTAACCCGCGCCGAGCCCGAACTCCAAGCCACCGCGATTCCGAGCGAACCGGCCGTTAGCCCAACCCCGCCGCCAGCACCCAACGTCATCGTCGAGACCACCAACTACGCGGCTTACCAATTGTCTCCGGGCGATGCCCTGGAAGTCACGGTGTGGAAGGAAGAAGGCTTGCAACAATTGCAGATCCTGATCGCTCCCGACGGGACCATCGTATTCCCGCTGATCGGCACCGTCGCCGCGTCCGGCAAAACCATCTCCGAATTGAAGGACAATCTGACGGCTCGTCTGGCCGATTACATCTCCGACCCGTCGGTCAGCGTCAAGCTGCTGAACAATCAAGGTAATTCAGTGTTCGTTATCGGCAAGGTCAACAAACCCGGTCAAGTGTTTTCCGGCCGGCGCCTGGACGTTCTGCAAGCACTCAGTTTGGCGGGCGGTTTGTCGATTTTTGCGAAGGAAGGCTCTATCAGTATCTTGCGCAGAAACGGCAATGAAATCCAAGTGTTTCCTTTTGACTACGGCGATGTCATCGATGGCGAAGATCTGGAACAGAACATATTGCTGGAGCCCGGAGACACTGTTACCGTACCTTAAGGACCTAGATAGAAACGACTATCTATGACTATCAAAAAGGATTTACTGGTAACTGCGATGGCGCTTTGTCCAGCCGGCAGTTATGCTCTCGAATTACTGCTGCAACCCGATTTCAGGCTCAAGGAACGCTACGAAGACAACTTGCGCATGCAGCCCAAGCCTAGCCGCGACAATTGGATTAGCACCGTTTCGCCCAGCCTGACCTTTGGGTATTTGGCCGACGACAACGAATTGAAATCCAGCTTCAGATGGAATGAGTTAATTTACCACGGCAACTCGGAGTTGGACTTTTCCGAAAAGATTGCGGACATCAATCACTTGTTCAAGGGCGAGCGCTTTAAAACCGACATCTCGGCCAATTATGCCGAAGAGTCGTCAATCAACACCCAGTTAGACCTAACCGGCTCCGGCGATGTACAAACTCAAGTGCCGCGTAATACCAAATCAATCGCCCCTAACATTAGCTACAGCCTGACAGAGAAAGACACACTACAGTTCAGTTTCGCTTACGTAGAAGTGGCCTTCGATCGCAAGCCAAATCTGACCAACGCGATTCGGTATTCGGATTACGATAATACTCAATATTCGTTAACTGCCGTGCACAATTTTAGCGAGCGGCTCTCCGCCAACGTGTCCACGAGCTACGCGGACTTCAAGTCGAGCAGCAATTCGCCGATAAACCCACTGTTACCCACCTTCACTCGAGCGTACTCACAAGGGTCTCAAACGCTTACCTATCAAATGGGCATGCAATACACCTTTGACGAAGCCACTCAAGTCTCGCTGTCGGCCGGTCTGAGGGACACCAATACTCAAACGTCGAGCGCAAATCAGCTCCGCGGATTAACCATCCCCGGCAGCGCGTTCTCGCAATCTTCCAGCAAAATCGGGCATGTGTTCTCCGCCAACCTGACTCATGCAGAAGATTGGGGCAACTTTAACCTATCGGCCGGCCAGCAATTGAACCCGGCCAGCAGCGGCACCCAACAACAATCGACTACATTCGGGTTGCGAAGCAAATACAACTTAACTGAGCGCCTCAGCACCGGATTTAACGCGAACTACTTGATCTCGGAGTCTCAGTCGACTCTGAGCTCGGCAAACACCAATACTAGCCGAACCTATTTAACCATCTCCCCGAATTTACGCTGGCGCTGGACCGAGGATATCGACCTTGATTTGTCTTATACCTATCGAGACCGCTCCTTCGCGTCCGAAAATCAGACTTCGATAGGCAACAGCGTACAACTACAATTTTCTTATCAACCGCAAATCAATCGTCAGGTGAAATAGCGTGGACAATCAAACCCTCGACATCAAGGACTACCTAAAAATCATCAAGCGGCGCAGGCGGTTTTTATATATTCCCTTCCTGATCATTGCATGTATCGCCGCCGTTCTCGCCGTAGCCTTGCCGGCCACCTATCGCTCGACTTCCACGATTTTGATCGAAGCCCAGGAAATTCCGGTCGACTTGGTACGCTCGACTGTGACAACCTTCGCCGATCAGCGGATTCAAATTATCAGCCAGCGCATCATGACCCGGCCCAACCTGTCGGAAATCATTAGAAAGTACGATCTCTATGCCGACAACCGCAAGAGCGAACCAGAAGAAAAAATCCTGGAGAAAATGCGCAGCCGAATTAAGGTCGAAACCATCAGCGCCGACGTGGCCGACCAACGTAATGGTAAACCCACTCAAGCGACGATCGCCTTTACGCTGACATTCGATGATCGTTCGCCGGTTTTGGCGCAAAAAGTCGCCAACGAACTGACGTCGTTGTTCTTGAAAGAAAACATCAAAGCGCGTACCGAATCCGCTGAAAATGCCGCGATGTTCCTCAGTGAGGAATCCAAGCGCCTGAAGGTCAAGATCCAGGAAATTCAAAATGCGTTAGCCAACTTCAAGGAAAAAAACCTGAATCAATTGCCGCAAATTAGCGCCTTGAACCAACAAGAACTGACGTCCCTAAGCAACCAACTGTTGTCGCTGGACAGTCAGGAGCGCTCGCTGCAGGACCGGCGTTTTTATCTGGAGGGCGAACTGGCTCAACTCGATCCCAATGCGCTGGCGGTCAATGCCACCGGCAACCGGGTTTTCGATATGAAAGACCGTTTGAAGGAACTGCAATCGCAATATCCCTCGGTTTTATCGACCCATTCCGCAAGCCATCCGGACGTCATTAAAATCAAGCGCGAAATCGATTCCTTACAGAAAGAAATCGGCTCCAACGACGACCTTAACAAATTGAACGCCGAGCTGACCGACAAAAAAGCCGAGCAAGCCCTGCTATTGAAGCAATACTCCGAGAAACACCCGGATGTACAAAAATTGCAGAAGCAGATCACCGCGTTGCAACAAAGCCTGGTGGAAGCGAAATCGTCGGGCTACAGCAATGTTTCGCTAAAACCGGACAATCCGGCCTATATCACATTGAAATCGCAGCTTGATTCGGTCAATACCGAAATCGAATCGCTTAATTACACTCGCGGAAAAATCCAAACTAAAATGGAGGATCTGCGTAGTAGCCTGCGCCAAGCGCCTTTGGTCGAAAAGGAATACAGCGATTTGATCCAAGAACTGGACAACACCAATCTGCGCTACCGCGAAGTGAGTGCCCGCGAGATGGAAGCGCAAATCTCGCAACAATTGGAATTAGAACGCAAGGGCGAGCGCTTTACCCTGATCGACCCGCCGCAAGAGCCGCTGGAGCCCTTTAGCCCCAACCGCATTGCAATCTTGGTGCTGGGCGTAGTCTTCGCCGGTGCCTGCGGTTTCGGCGCCGTTGCGCTGACTGAAATGGTGGATTCCACAATCAATAGCCCAAAGGCCGTTGCCGCGATTCTAGGCGCGGAGCCGCTGGCTACGATACCGTATTTGGAAAGCCAGCAGGAGAAACAACAGCAAAGCAAGCATCGGTTAATTCTGATTATCGCGGCGATCGGCGCCGGTCTTGCCGCGTTAATCGCATTTCATTTCATCGTCATGCCGCTCGACGTATTTTGGTACAAACTGCTGCGCGTCGCGGGCAACGCTTAAAACACCAGGGAACCCGCCATGAACTCCATCGAAAATTTAGCGGATAAAAATACCGCAAACCCGGCCGCCGGGCTGCCTAGCGATAAAGTCAACATCGCCTACACCCAAACCAAGGTACAAAAAGCCGACGAGCGCCTGCTCAAGCAAAATCGGATCATATCCGCCTTCCCTCAGGGCAAATGGCTGGAGTCCTATCGCATGCTGCGCACCCGTTGCTTGCAGCAAATGGATGCGATGGAATGGAAAACCGTAGCCATCACCAGCACAGGCTCCGGAACCGGCAATAGCCTCACCGCCGCCAATCTAGCCATCAGCATGGCGATGGAGTTGGACCGCACCGCATTATTGGTGGACGCCAATTTGCAAAATCCCAGTCAGCATCAGTTGTTCGGCTTTCCACAAGGCGCTGGCCTCAGCGACTATCTCCTCAACGACAGCGAATTGAGCACGATGCTAGTCAACCCCGGTATCGAACGCCTAGTGGTTTTGCCGGCCGGCAAACCGCTGTTCAATTCGACCGAGATGTTGCGTTCTCCGAAAATGGTTCGTCTGGTTAACGAACTGAAAAGCCGCTATCCGTCGCGGATTATCATATTCGACATGCCACCGATACTGTCGCACGACGACACCTTGGGTTTCTCGCCCTACGTCGATTGCGTGTTGCTGGTCGTTGACGAAGGACATACCAAAACCGAGGAGCTAAAACACGCCGCAAATTTGCTGAAAGGCATAGACTTGCTCGGCAGCGTATTCAATAAAGCCACCGACGACAAACTCTCTTTCGAACAAGTCTGAATGCCGCGCTTTAAAGCTCGTTGAAATGACTTTCGAGTCGATTACGGTTTTAGGCGCAACTTACCGCTCCGACACTTTAAACCCGATCGGCTAAAGAAACTTTCGCTAGCAGACCATCAAACAATAAAAAAGGCTAGTTCCCAACGGAACTAGCCTTTTTAGTTTGGCGACTTGCCGGTTTAAAGCTTCGCCAACGTTTCCTTGGCTTCCGCTAAGCCGTCGAATTCAACCTTACCGTCCACCGCCTTTTGCAATTGCTCCTTGGCATTAACGGTATCGTTCAGTTTGAAATACACCATTCCTAGGTGGTAGCGACTGATCGCGGCATTCGGTGCTTTCTCGACAACCTGTAGCAACAACTCCTTGGCTCTATCGAACTTGCCCTGTTTGTAAGCAATCCAACCGACGGTATCCAGCAAGTTCGCGTTGTTCGCCTTAGCCAAGGGTTCGGCCATTTTCTCGGCTCGCGCCAAATTCTCGGGCGTTGCCGCGAAATCGGAAATGTAGCTAGCCAAATTGTTGACCGCCACCGCCGAATCCGGATGAGCTTTATAGGACTCTTCGTAAAGAGCCAGAACTTTCTCGTGATTACCGCTACGGTGTATCAGCCGCGCCAAGTCGTCGACCAGCTCCAGTGCGCCATTGGTTTTTTCGATGCCTTTGCGGTAGATTGCTTCAGCTTCGGGCTGATTCTTCTGCGCGAGTTCGATCAACGCCAAGTTCCGATACGGGCTGTACCATTCGGGTTTGATTGTCAACGCCTTTTGATAGATGGCTTTGGCGTCGGCAAATTTTTGTTGGTTCAAATAAACGCCACCAAGCAAATTGTAGGCGACGAAATGGTCGGGCTGCTGTTTGATGACTTGTTGCAGTTTGGCGACCGCCTTCTCGGGCTGCTTCAACACCAACAAACTTTTGACCATCTCGGTTAGCGGCTCGATCGCATCGGGTTTGCGGTCCAAGGCTTTTTGAAAGGCCTCGACACTGGCCTCCAGCTTGTTTTCAGCCTGATAACCCAATCCCGACATATAAAAACCGGTGGCATCCTTATCGGATAGTTGCTGTACCTGGGTCGCGACATCCTGGGCTTTATCCCAGTGCTTTTGACTGAGTTCGAACTTAAACAATGCTTCCAAACCTTTCAAACTTTTAGGGTTGGCCTTGATCAACGCTTCCAACTGCTGCTTGGCTTGATCCTGCCGACCCGCCTTCATGAACAAGCCCGCCAAATCCATGCGCGCGACCTCGTCGGCGGGAGCCGCCGCGACGACTTTTTCCATATTTTCCCTAGCCAGTTCATCTTCATTGTTACGCAGATGTGCCGCGGCCAGCAATTTCAAGACCGCAATATTGTTGGGCTGATCTACCAGTACCGAACGGAAATCGGAAATCGCTTCCGGCATTTTGTTGTCGTTCAGCGCGAATTGGCCCCGCAAGGTCAACGCCTCGGCATCACGCGGATTGTTGTCCAACACCTCCTTGTTCAAGACCTTCGCTTCATCGACGCGCTTGGTCATCGAATACAACGCGGCCAACTTGTTGCGGGCACTGATACCGCTGGCTCCCAGTTTATCGAGCTCGACCACCTCTTTTAACGTGGCTTCGGCCTTATCGACTTGCTTCTGCCCTAGCTGGATGTTGGCCAGTTTGAAGCGCAAATCGTAAGCGTCCGGTTTCTTTTCGATCATCGGCAACAACTCGGCGGTTGCCACTTCCGGACTGCGCTTTTCAAGCAAGAAATCCACCAAATAGGATTTGGCGGTATCGTTGTCCGGGAGCTGTTGAACCGCGTCGCGCAATGTCGCCTCGGCTTTATCCAGTTGCTGAGTACTGACTTGGAACAAAGCCAAGGTTCGGTAATGCTGCAGTTGTTGCGGCTCAAGTTTGATCAATGAAGCCAGCAAGGTCTCGGCTTCGCCGAGTTGGCCGGATTTGGCGTAAAGGCCGGCCAACATGCTGCGCAACGGCACGCTGTCGGCCTTCTTTTCACTGGCTTGCTTGAGCAAACCAATGGCTTTATCGACTTGATTCAATTTGGTTTGAATCGAGGCCATCATCAGTGTGGCCGACACGTCGTCCGGGCTCTGTTTCAAGGCGCGCTCGATCGTGGCAATCGCGGTGTCGTCATTGTTTTTCGCCGCCTGAACGCCCGCCAACAACACCAAGGCCTCGACATTGTCCGGTTGCTTCGCCAGGGCTTCGCCGGCCATTTTTTCAGCTTCGTCCACCGCCCGATTCAACAATAACAGCTGGCCAACCCTAACACGCGCCATTACATGATTTTCACTATTGGCGACAACGGTACTATATTCCTTGAAAGCGTTTTCAATTTTCCCTTGCTTGCTCAGAGCCTCGGCCATTTGATAACGGCTTTCCCAATCCTTGGGATCGATTTGCAACACATTTTTGAAAGCAAGCTGGGCTTTCTCGAAATCGCCGGCCTGCAGCAACTGCTTACCTTCGTCCATGTATTTGGCTTTACGCTCTTCGGCGCCGTTACAGGCTACCAAGCCCGTGGTCAGCACCGCAATGCCCAGAGTCTTTAAAAAGGTTGTTTTTGTCGTCATTGCGTATCTCGCTAGTTCCTGCGTTTGATGAATAACTGCCGGCAAGTGAAGGTGCCTGTTCAAATTTTAACGTATTTGCAAGGTCAAGCAGTGCCGGAATCGGCAAAAACCGTGCGTTGCTGGGTGCGACATGATGACGCACCCAGTAACGGCGTAAAGCGGCAGGGGATTTGCATGAGTGATTTTGGCGCCAAAGTCGGCAAACCGACGGTATCAAACGCCAAGCCATACCGTCGCTCATCACCACCCGTGCCGGCGCCTAGCCAGCATAAGCGGCTGACCTGAGAATAAATGCAATTCCTCGCGAGCCGCTATCGCTACAGGATAAAACCGGCCCGAAAGTATTGCCGTCGGGACTAACGCCCGGACTGCGACTCGTCAGAATTCAGCTTTTCCGCGTCGAACTTGTCTTGGTAATCTTGTACCAGACTTTCCATTTCGACTTTGTCGAATTGCAAGAGAGGTTCGTCGCCGACCAGCGCGGTCAAGGTACCGCGATTTTGATAGCGCTCCAGCAACTCGCTGGCGGCTTGGTAAAGTTTAACGTTACGCCTGGCGCATTCTTGCAGATGCTGCTCGACATCCCGCTGCTTGCCGCGCGAAACGTTCAACTGTTTGGTCAAGTCTGCCTGAGTCTGGCTGAGCTGACGATGTTTGTCTTGCCAGTCCTGTAAAGCGGCTTGGGACCTATCCAAACGTTGTTTGACATCGCCGGCGGCACTGCGTTGGGCCGCTAATGCACCGCTCAATTCGTCCTTGGCCGCCTGCGCCGCCAATTTCTCCTTTTTCAAACGGTCGATTTCCTGGGAAAGTTTGGCCGCATCGGCTTGCGCGGCGTCGCGTTCGCCTGTCAAGCTTTTAACCAGCGCCTGCAACTTCAACACCGCCGCGCTATCCCCCTTGGCTTCGCGCGGTGCCGCCTGCGCTGCGCCAACGACCGTCGTGGCTAGAATGGCCGCCATCAAACCCGTTTTCATTGCCGATCCCATGCCAGCCTCCTAAAATTGGGTATTGATGTCCATCTGCAACACGTCAATACCCCAGGGCGGACCGCTGATCATATCGGCGCTGAGCCAGCGGCCGGTCAGCCAGACGTTTTTCATCAGGCCGTAATTGCCGCCAACGAACCAGCCCTTGACGTTGGTACCGCCCAAATGGAAGTCCGAATCGGTGAAGGCATCCAGCACCGCGTCGCGCCCAACGTATTTGTAAGCCGCGAACACGTTCCAATTGCCGGCCACTTCCACTTTCGGCCAGCCGAAGTCGGCGCGAAATTGCCAAGCGTTGGTTTTATCATCGACCAGCTGGCCGACTTTGGCGCTAACGGCTGCATAATCGAAGCCGATGTTTTCGGCGTAGTCGCCGCTAAACCGTAGATGATATGGCGCAAACACCGCCATGTCGTAGGACGCGTTGATATTGACTATGTTGAAGTCCGAGGCCAAGCCGACCATGGCAGGCAACCCAGTGCGCGACGCCAGATCGTTGCGGTTACCTTCGGCGCAGATCGTCGCGTAGGAGTTACCGCCTTGCAGGAATGAAGGGCGAGAAGCGTTGTTGGTGACAGTATTATTGTCGCAAGTGCCTGTCAACGAGGTGTTCTGACTTGCCTCGACGTTGACATAATCGAAGTAAGCGCCGGCGATTTTCAAACTATCCTGGTTATCAAAGCCCAATTCCAGACCTACTTGACCGCCGAACAGCCATTTGTCGCTACTGAACGCGGTTTCCTGCAACGGAAACGCACCTGCCGTTATAAACACCGAATCCGAATGATCGGTATTCTCCAGCAAACTGTCCGAGCCACCCAAGCGCTGCCTGACCGTGCCAGCAAAACCCTCGAACGACAAATCGGTATCCCACACCAATTCGCTACCGCCGCTAAATTCGCCGCCGCCGGTATACCAGGGATTCTTGATCCGGCCACCGCTCAAGGTCAACCACTTGAATTTGTTGTCGTCAACCCCGTCGTACTGCAGATAAGCTCTATCGACCGTGAATTCGTAACGATTACCAAAATTGGCCAAGGTCTGGTTGGTTGAAACCGGATCGCGCTGGTTACCGGTCGCCAAGCGCACGCCAGCCTTGACGCTGTCAGTAATACTGGCGTCTATCCCCAAGCGTAGGCGTTCACGAAAGCGTTGTCTATCATGCGTGGTGTTCTGATACAACGTAAAATTGTCTTGGGCGTTAGTAAACCCACCGGCGTCGTTCAATGCTTGGTAATTGACATAAGAGTCGGCGATATTGTCCTGGGCCATATACTCATGCTGCGAACGCAAGCGAATGTCGCCGGACAGCTTGAAACGCTTAGTCCATTCCGGCAATGCGTTCGGCAAGCCCCATTGTTCGTTCTTGGCTTTTTGCATCACGTCGCCGACGACTTCCTCGCGCAGTTCGCTACGCACCTGCTGGCGAATCTCATCCTTGACGAAGTCGGGCACGTAGGCCACCCTGACCTCGTCGGCCGGCACGGCTTCCTTGGCGCCGGCCGCCTTGGCTTGCGCCACCTGCTGCTCCGCGTCGACCTCGGCCTGCTTGATCATCTCATTGGCCATCTTATCGGTAATCACGCCCTGCTTGACCAATTGCTTGATCAAATTGGTGGTGGTGTTTCGCAGCTTCAGCAACTCCTCCTTTTCGCCGGCCTGCGCCGTGCCGATCAGCCCGGACAATGCCAGGGCCATCAGCCGTTTTTTGTTCGCCATGGATCTACCTGTTTAGATTTATAGTCGTGATGAAATTTTTAACTTGATCGGTTGCTGCATGCCCGGCGGCGGCGGCTCGGCGACGCGCTTGAATTTCTCCAGCGAGCGTGTCAGCAATTCGTCGATCTCCGCGTCGTTACTGCCTTTCGCCAATTCCAAGCGTTCGACCGATCCATCCGACTTCAGCCAGATTTTGACGATGGCGGTATAACCCTTGCGCCGTAAATCGTCGTGGCTACTCAGCAAGTTGGTGATGTCGTTCTTGATCAAGCCACCGTACCAGGCGTAGGGACTGCCTCCGCCGAACAGCCCGGTGCCGCCCTTACGCGCCGCCAGACCAAACCCGTCCGAACCCGCCGTACCTTCGGCGTCCAGACCCAGATCGCGGGCCGGCGCTTCGTCGGGCGGCGCTTCCTCGGGTTTGGCTTCCGGCTCGGGCTCCGGCTCTTCGATTTTTTCCTTGATCTCCGGCTCGGGCGGCTTTTCGACCTTGGGCGGTGGCGGGGGTGGAGGCGGCGGCTTCAGCAAGGTAATCGGCTGAATTTTCTTTTCGCCGCGCGCCGGTTTTTCATTGATGAATTCGCCGATGACCTTAACGATGTAATAAATCGCCAGGGCCGCCAGTGCAAAACCAATCAGGCGCGGGATATACACCCGCCAGCGTTTGTTGCCGGACATAAGGCGTTACTTGACCAAGCTCTGCGTCACCAAGCCGACCTGGGTGATTTCCAAGCGGCCCAACAAGGCTAAGATATCCACGACGCTTTGGTATTGCACCGTCGCGTCGCCCTTGACCACGACCGGCAGTTCCGGATTGGCGGCCTTGTACTGCAGCAGCGTCGATTCCAACTGCTCCATCGTCACCGGAAAGGTATCCAGAAATATCGTGCCGTCGGCGGTGACCGTGATCGCCTTGGTTTGCGGCTTGGACAGGCTGGGCGTATTACTGGCCTTAGGCAGGTTAACTTGCACACCTTGCACCGCCGCGGTGGTCATCAAAATAAACACCACCAACAGCACATAAGCCAGATCGAGCATCGGCGTGATGTTGATCTCGTCGTAAGCGGCATTTTCTTCTTGAACTTTCATGGAAACTTCTCGCGTTTTCGTAGGGTACGCATTGCGTACCGGCTAAATTGCAAGGTACGCAATGCGTACCCTACGAATGGGTCGTCAGCTATGCTGTTCGGCCAATTTGGCGACGAACTCGTCGACGAACACCTGCATATCGGCGGTAATCACCTTAATCTGGCTACCTAAATAGTTGTATCCGAACAAGGCCGGAATCGCGACGCCCAGCCCGGCGACCGTCGCGGTCAGCGCCGCCGCGATACCTGGCGCGATGGCGTTGACGTTAACTTCGCCGCTGACCGCGATCGCCGCGAAGGTAATCATCACCCCGACCACGGTTCCGAGCAGCCCCAGAAACGGTCCGCCGGAGATGGCGATGGTCAACAACACCATTTGCGAATTGAGTTTTTGCAGTTCGCGGACCAACGCGCCGTCCATCGAAGCCTTGACCGCATTCAGCGCCTGCGCCGACAAGCTACGGTCCGCGACGTCGGCGCCAACCGCCTTGGCCAGACGCTTGTTCATTTCCTGTACGCCGACGTGATAGACCCGGTAGATCGACGACCCGGCAAAGGCAGCGTGATGGCCGGTCAACGACAGCAGCAGCGGCGACTCGTCGAAATCGCTTTGACCGTCTTCGTCCGCGTGGTCCAAGGTGGCGATATCGCGCTGGCCTAAACGGCTGAAGGCCGCTTCGAACTTTTTGTTTTCGGACTGAGTCCGGCCCAGCACGATGGCCTTAGCGATCATCACCAGCCAACTGATCACGAACATCACCATCAGAATGCCGATCACCACCCAGCCGTCCACGGTCACGTTGTTCAGCGTCGCGGTAAAATACGACTCGCCGCCCTCCTCGCTGTCAGGCGTGCTGTCCTCACCGTAAGTCAACAACGTGGAATTCTGGCCCTGCAACAAGGCGGCAAAGCGCAAGGCGTTACCGTCGCGCACGGTTTTGGCGATGCCGAATTCGTCGAGCGCGCCTACGAAGCCGCGGCTACCGTCCAACGCGGCGCCGATCGCCAGCTCGCCGTCCAGCGCGGTCACCGTCGCTGGTACGTTGCCGACCGCCTTGCCGTCGACATATAAGGTGTAACCGCCAGCGTTGCCGGTCACCGCCAACAACTGCCACGCGGCCAGATTCAAACCGGCCGGACTGACGAATTCCTTGCCAGCCACTTGCAGGACCGGCGCCTGACCTCTAACGGACAAAGTCAACTTATCGCGTTGAAACAACACCGCGTCGGACTGGGCCTGATCGATCTTGACCCACATCGACAGCGTCCAGCCCGGATCGGTCGCTGTTTGGATCGCCGGCGTGGCCGGTACTTTGATGACCGCTCCGCCGTTAAACCCCGCCGCGTCGCCGATCGCGCCGCCCTCGATCCTGCTGGAGCCGGCGCTACTCGGTTGGCTGGCGTAGGCGGTGGCATCCTTGACCGCATCGGCCTCGAAGTGGAAGGCCAGACCTTGGGCGACATCGAACAAGCCGACGCCGTCCTGGCCGTCCACGGCCTTGGGATTGCCGTAATACATCCAGATCGCCGGCTCGTCGGCATTGGCGATGTCCTTGGGCAATTTCACCCAGATCAGCGCCATCTCGTTGACGGCATCGATTTTCTCGATGAAAAACTTCAGCGGAGTTTTGTCGTCGCCGGCGATAAAGCGCACATCCTTGCCGTTTTCGCCCAGATCGGTAAAGAAGCCGAAGTTGCCGGTATGCAGCCGCACCGGTATCAAAGCCTCGCCGGCCGGTTTCACGCCCTCCTGTTGCAACTGCTTGGCATCCAGGGTGATTTTCTTCCGGTAACCCCAATCGTCGTTCCACCACGCCAGGGCCGGCTGCGATAAACTCAACAAGGTCAATACTGCAAGGACTATCCGCTTCATGTTTACCCTCAAATCAAAACATATCGCGAATTATCCCCGCCAAATCTTACATTTTTATGACACCTTGGGAATGACGCCAAAGACTCGGACGGGGTGCCTCCCGCCGAGCCAACCAGCGGCGGCTCGCCGCCGCCGCGCCGGCACCGCTATATCAATCGCCGAAACCGAGGATTTCTACGCTGAGTATGCCGAGGATCGCCTTGGCAATGGCGGCGGCACTGTTCTTACTGGCCACATCGCCGCCGACCGAGCTTTCCGCCATTTGGCTGACGCCGGCGGTCAAATTGCTGGAACCGGTCAAGCCGGCGGCGACACTGCCGACCGAAGCCACCGGCACGCCGGTGGAAATTCCGCTGACCTGGATGTTTTGCGCGCCCAATACCGCCGTCGCCGAAATGGTCACGTTGGTCCCGCCGATCCCGGCCTCGCCGGCATCGACCACCCCTTTCGGCGCGAACAAAAACACGTCGCCACCGACCACGCCCTCCGAGCTGGCGGCGGTGCGAATACCACTGCCGGACACGACAGCCGGAAATTCAATCTTCATGTTGCCTTTTTCGTCGAAGCTGATTTTCGGTGCCGGCGCCGAGATGGCCGATTTGGCGCCGCGGCCGGCGTCAATGTCACCGTTGGAAGACCACAGCATGATGTCACCACCATCCAGTGCGAATACCCTGGAGGTATTCACATTGAAATTGTCGCGCACGAAGGCGTTGATGTTGCCGGTGCGCTGGACCAAGATCCCCGGCAAGTCCTTGTTCGCTTCTTCATCTTCTGCTGATGAGTCCGAGGTCTTGTTATCGTTCGGCGAAACCGCCAAACCCACGTTAGCACCTCCACCAGGTACCAGCAGATTGATATCGCCACCGTCCACTGTGTAAATTTTGCTATAAACCATTGTTAGGTTGCCTTGCCATTCGCCACCCGGAAACAGCGTGTCGATCGCGGAGTAAGCCCCCTCGTTTCCAGCCGACTTATCCGAAGCCGACGCGCTGCCCGACGTGCGAATCAAATCGAAAAATACCGGCAGTAAGGCGGCGTTCAACTTCGGCTGAATCGCCACAAAATCCCAACTGTTCAGTTTAGCGAAAGCCGCCAAGGCGTCTGCTTCGCCAAGCGCGGTATTCCCGGAACGTTCGCGCATAAAGGTGGTAATCAATTCCCTGGCTTTCAACGACTGCGCGTCGTCGCCCATCATGTAGGCGTTGATAAAGCCAGCATAGTTCAGTTCGCCGTTTGCGCCGGCCAGCACCGTAAGATTGGCACCCTGGTCCGGCAGATTGGCATTGTTCACGTCGCCGACCGTCGATATACCCTTGGACGCCCCCAAATCGATGTCGCGGCCGGCTTTTACCAGTACCTCACCGCTGCCGCCGATCTCGATACTGGCACTGTTATCCAATAGCTTACCGTTCGCATTGCGAGCGCTGCTGAAGCGAATATCCCGGGCGGCCTTGATTAAACTGGTGTCGCTGACGTTGGCGTGTTGCGCGGACACCGCCAAATTCAGAATGTCATGCCCCGAATCCACCAAGACTTTGGTCGCCAACACCAATTCGATGTTTTTTATGTCCCCGCTACGAGTCACCAAGCGCGCTGGTTGCTTGTCGCCGGCGTGGATTGGCGTGGTGGCATGCGCCAACGGCGAATCCCCGAGCGCATTGAAGGCGCCAGCCAAATCCGCCATCGCCGTCCGCGCCAGCGGTGCGGTGGCGCCGGGCGCCAGCGCCGGGTCGGCATCGGATACACCCAGGCGGTAGGTCAGGTCGGCCGCGCTGATGTCGCCTTCCGCCAACAAATTCAAGCTGCCGGTTGCCGCCGGAAACAGGATGATTTCTTCGTTCAACTCTATGTCTCCGCCAAACGCGGTGGCATTCAAGGAACCCGGATATAAGGCCGCCAGCAACTTTTGCTGATCCGTTGAGCTAGTATTGGGAAGCAACACGGAAATCAATTTCGAAGCACTGCTGTGCAAGCCAATGTCGCCGGCCAGACTGGCCAAGGTCAAACCACTGTCGGCGCCGTAGCTGAAAAAATTCACTTCGCCGTCGTCCGCTATCATCGGATCGGTGACGCCGGCCAGCGACAAGTCGTTTCCAGCCGATATGTCGAAACGAGTATCCCCCATCAACAGTACCGGACCGCCGGCAAATTGGCCGCCGCCGCCTATGGCTCCGCCGGCGCTGATCGAGCCTTCGCCTTGGCCCAAATAAAACACGCCGCCGTTGACATTGCCACCGGCCTCGATCGCCAGGGTACCGCCGCCGCCGACCACGACTTCGTTACTGTTAAATCCGGTCAGATTCGGACTACCATTGGCGTCGCCGACCTGCTTGCCAGTGGTCGGCATGACCACTTCCAGATCGGAAATATCGCCACCCGCCTTGACATTAACCGCGCCGCCGCCGAAGGCCCCAACGTTTTGTTGGAACAACGGCTGCGGTACCACAAAGGGTTTCAATTGGTTTTTCACGCCGGGAATATAGCCTAACCCCACCCCCATGCGGTCGGTTGCGATTGCCTCTGAGCATTCAAACCTCCGACGCGCAGCATCCAATCGTTGTAGCTATTATTGCTGACCGTCCCTTGGATATTGCCGGCCGCCGTCAGACCCACATCACCGCCATCCACCGGATACTCACTGTAGAATAACTGCGCAACCGCCCGATCGCTGAGCGAACCGTAAGGGTTGGTTTGCGTCGTCGTGCCGGCGCTATAGACGGATGCCGGCGTATATTCGGCTTTCTTGTTAGTATCTTTGGATATCTGCGCTGTCGTGGCCAAACTGAGCGTCACCGACGGCAGCGTCGAAATGGCCGTGTCGGCGGTTATAATTTTAGTCGTCGCGGTGCTTAAATGCACCGATGGCAGGGTCGTCAAGGTCGAGTTGGCCGATACTGCTCCGGTCAGCGCGTTGTTGATTGTGACAGTCTTAATCTTGGTGTTGGCGTTGACGTTGATCGCGGTGATCTGAGTCCCGGCCGCGACACCGTTGCCGGTCAGGTAATCACCGACCACCCAATTGACGTCATCCGCAACTTTCAGACTCTTGCTGTTCTTGGCGGCCAAGGCCGTGGTTTGCGCCGCGACGCCGGCCAAATTAATAGAGGTAATGGTGGTACCCGGCGCAATGCCGTTACCGGTCAAATAATAACCAACCCGCCAACCGGACGCTTCAGTGTCGTCCAGCCGTAACGATAGGCTGCGAATGACGGCGGAAGCCGACGTCGCATGCGTGATTCCTCCGGCGTCGACCTCGGTAATATAGGTCCCGGCGACAATTCCGGAACCCGATAGGTACCCGCCGGCTTTCCAGGCCGACGCATCGCTGACCGCCAAAACCGTGCTGCTTTTCGCGGCGACCGCAGCCAGCTCGTTATCGATGCTTTCCCCAGCGGAAATCACAATATCGCCGCCGGCATTCAACTGAATGTCGCCGGTGCCGGTTCTTACCTTGACGTTGCTGGTTAACGTCAAATCGCCGGCACCCGAGGTTTTGTCCGAATCGGCGCTGGTCAAATCGCCGCCGGCGGTCAGTTGGTAGGACCAGGACGCGCCGCTCTGCAATTTGTCGATAATCTCGACCGACCTGGTAGTGCCGTCGAAATTGTCGAATTGAAACGTGACGTTTTTAAACCCGTCGCTCAACGACTGATCCAGCGTGAAATCGCCGCTGGCCCTAATCACCAAGCGCCCCGGCACGTCGTCCCAAACATTGTCGTCGCTGTTTTCGTCGTAGCGCCAGTCGGCCAGATCCCACTTGTCCTTTAAGGTCAGGTCGCCGCTGTAATCGATCTCGACGCCGGCCAGCAACCGGATGCCTTGGCCCAACCGGTCGGCGACCGCCGCCATGTTGGCTTCGGTCATGTAGGCGGCGGTATCGGCCTTGATTTTGGCGATGTCGGCGGCGTCGATTCGGCCGTCGTCGCCCAAATCGGCGTTGGCATATTTGGCGACGCCCTCGGCATAAAACGTCTTGTAACCGCTGATCGAGCCGGCGACCGGCTGTATCCGCACCCCGATGCCGTCCCGCAAGGCTCGTAGCGTCACGTCGCCGCCTTCCGCGCCGGTGCCGTGCACGTCGATTTGACTACCTTCGCCCACCGCGACGCCGGAGATCCCGTCGCCGTCGCTATCGACGCTGGACAACAACACGGAACCGCCCTTGGCGCCGTCGCCGGTACCGCGCGCCGACAACTTCGCGCCAGCGTTCAGAACCACATCGTCGCCGGCATACAATTTGATGCTACCGCCGGCGTCGGCGGCGTCGGCGTTCACGGTGCCGGCCAGTTCGATCGAACCGGTATCGGCGACCAGCGTCACTTGTTCGGCGCGGACCGAGCCGGACTGGCTTTGCACGATATCGGCTTGTCCGACTCGGATGTATATCGAACGATCGATACCGGCGCCGTTCAATTTTTGCGTTAACGCGTCGAAACCCTGACCGGCGGCGAAGTCGCCGACCTCGACCGTCGCGCTGCCGGACTTGGCTTGCAGTTCGCCTTGCAACGAAGCCGATTTTTCCAGCGCCCGGATTTCGACATTTCCGCCCTCGGCATCGCCACCGCCGCTATCCACGTCGATCAATGACCCAGCCTTGGCGGCGATGCCGCCGTGATCCGCCACCGCCGTGAAGTGGCCGCCCGGACTGTATTGGTCGACATCACCGAACTTGACGGCCCGCCCCGCCAAATCGAGCTGGGCATGTTCGCCCAAGCTCACGTCACCGCTCAACGCGTGCAGGCTCAACGCGCCGGACGGCAACACCACCCGACTATCGAAGTCGATATTGTCGGCGGTAACGGCCAATTCGGCGCCGTATCCGCTGACGATAGCCGCGTTACCGGTTAGACCGGCGAATTCCGCCGCATGCCCGCTCGCGTCGATGTTCAAGCTGGCGCCGCCGTCGGCGCCGAAACCGCCGGTCGCCAGCCGCAAATCGGCCGCGACGCGCAATTCGCCGTCACCGGTGGCGCGGACTTGCTCGCTCGCGTTGACATCGACCGCGTCGAAACCCAGTATCGAAAACCGGCCGGCACCGGTTTCCAGTCTATCGGCAACGATAGCCAATCGACCGCCGCCGTCAACAGTCTGTAGATTTTCCGCCGCTCCGCTGTTCGCCAAGACCAGCGTTCCGGCGCTGATCGACGCCACGTCGCCGGCCGCGCCGTGACCGGTCATACCCGCGGCGTTAATCGCCAAACGCTCGCCCCGCCAATCCACATTGCCGTAGAAGCCGAGGCTATCACGCGCGGTCAGCACTAATTCGTCCACGTTTAACTGGGCCAATTTGGCGTTGGTCAGATTCAATGCGCCGCCGGCCAAGCCATCCACGGCACCGAGATTGACGCTATTGGCCGCCAGATTCAACGAACCTCCCTCCATCCGAATATCGCCCTGCAACTCGGTCGAGTGCGAAGCATCCAATAACATCGAAGCGGCGGCGTGCAACAACGCATCCTTGGCGACCAACAAATCGCCGGCCGAACCGTCGGTTTCGGTACGGTTCAGTTCGATTTGATCGCCGCCGGACAAGCGTAGCAAGGCCCCGTTACCGACCAGATTGAACACACTGTCCCCGCCGACCACACGGCGATCGGCATCCAAGCTCACATTGGTACGCACTTCGACCAGGTTTTTGGCCGCCGCGATAATCTCGCCGCCGCGCAGATCGACGCCCTCGGCGAACACCACGCTATCGGCACTGACATCAACCGCGGTCTCGCCAGTCTCGACATCGCGGTCTCGCGCGCCGCCGAGCAACAGGCTTTCCACATTCAGCGCGCTCAAGTCGTCGGCCAGAATTTCCAAGACGCCGGTGCCGGCAGCCTCGCCGGAGCGGTCGGCGACGATGCGGATGTTATTGGCGGCGATATCCATTCGAGCGCCGCGGCCGCCTTGCAAGGCTTGCAGCATGAACTCCCCTTCCATCACCAACCGGGTTTGCGCGATCAACGAAACCTGGCCGCCGTCCATCGGTAAATTGGGCGTTGCGGTTTCGTTGGTTTTAGCTTGCTCCTGGTAAAAGCTGTTGGCAGTGTAGGTTTGATATTCCGAGTACTTACGAACGTCGGCGCCGGTTTCGATTAGAAAACCTCTGGAACGCGCATCGCGAATACTGCCGCCGGCCTGGGCGAAATAACCGGACACGATGGTTCTACCGTCAGGCGTGTATTGGGTGACGACTTGGTCCTGAGTGTCGGCGACCGGTGTGATCAGATAGGCGCCCGGCAGCAATGCATAATGCGCCGGCAAAATCGCGTAATCGCCGGCCGGCAGATCGCCGCTCGCTTCCAAATGAATCGTGGCGCCGAGCGAATAATCGAAGCTACTACTTTGATAGTGGTCGTACGGACTCAGCAACGACCCCAAGGTCGGCAAAATCGCGAAGCCGCCCTGATAGCTGCCGCTACCGGACGTTAAATAATCGTAGGAGCCGCCGGCACCCGGTATGAATTCGTAGGCCAGCAAATCGCCTCCGCCAGCCAAATCCACAAGACTGCCGCTGGCGACATCGATCTCCGGCGCGTCCATGACGATGCGTTTTTCCGGCGCGGCGCCCCAAACCAGGTTTCGAACATTATCCAAGGTATATAACCAGTCGGTTCCGCCCTGAACAACACCGAATGGAATCAATAACTCCGTAGCCGTCAGCCGATCGATACCCGAGACTGAAGTCACGCTACCGGAGGCCAGCGTTAGCGTATCGCCGGCCTGGAACGTAATCTTCCCGAGCGGCGCCTTGACCACGCCTTGCTGGCTAATTAAGGGCGCCTCGAAAGTCAACGAACCGGCCGCCGACAACGGCGTCGCATCGGTGTTAGTGCCGGAGATAACGATTTTTCCGTCCGGATTGCCGCGCACCGCGAACGTGAAGTCGGTCAGTGTGCTGGGATATACTTGGCTGGCGTGCAAATACAAATCGCCGGCCGTCACCAGGGCACCGACATAATCGCGTTGCTCGTCGCTTTCCTCGCGGACGCCTATCGTGCGTATATCGTGGGCGCTGTATAGCGTGACCTTCTGGAAGCCGTTCCAGAGACTAGCGCCGGTCAGTTGTATCCATTGCGCATTGCCGGCGAACTGTCCGGTACCGGTTTCGGCGCTGTCGGCAATAGTGCGTAGCTTATCGGAACCGAGCTCTAGAAAAGTGGTATTCAACACAACCGAGCCGGCGTCGGCGCCGTTCGATCCGACCGCGCGCAGCTCGGCGGCATCGATGTGGATGCGTTCCGCCGCGGTCAGATTGACGTCGCCGACGAAGGCCACCGCCGCGTCGCCTAGCGTCCCGTTCACGGCCAGACTCAGGTCGGTGAAACCGCCGGCGCTAATCTGATCCGCGCCGATACTTGCGAAGCCGATGCCGTCTTCCGGGTAGGCGTCGCCGAACTTCAGATCCTCTTCGGATTGGCGCTTGCCGCTCTGACTGACGTTAATGACCAACGGTCCGTCGGGAAACGGCACGACCGGAATTTCCGGACGGTTTAATTCCGAACGATCGAGGCGCAGCGACAATCGCCCGCCGTGCATGCTGGCCGAACCGGCATAGGCTCGCATTTCACCATCGATAACGATACCGTCGGCCGCTTTGATCGATATGTTGCCGGCATTGGAGGCGAAGGTTCGCTTGACGAAGGCCGCCGCCGAAACCGTATCGGAACGCTCGACATCGACGGTCGCCACGGTACCGGAAACATCCAGGACCGCCCCTTCGGCGATCACCACGGCGCCGCGTTTGGCATCGAAAGCGATCGTGCCCCCGTCCAGCACTTGACCGCCCCGGTTCCCGTAAGCGTCCGCCAGTTCCTTCACCGCGACGCCGCGCGCGTCCAGGCTGGCATGGTTGCCCAGCCAAATGGTTTGAGTAGGATCGTATTGCAAGCCAGCGGCCGGGTCGATCAGCAAATCGATTTTTCCGGCCGCCGCCTTCAATATGCCATCGACAAAGACGCTACCGGCCGTCGCGGTCAATCCGATCGTGGAACCGGTATCGGCGACGATGCGACTGCCGGTTTCCAACACGACGCCGGCATAGCCTTTTAACGTCAGCGTGACCGACTGGCGCAAATGGTCGGCCAATTGGACGGTCCGGCTAAACCCGCGTATCGAACTGCCGGTCGCCGCGTTCTGGTAACCGGCGGTCAATACCAGATTGCGCTGGCTCAAGTTCAAGTCCACGTTGCTTTTTACCGTCAATCCGCCGAAGTCGGCACTCAGATTGATTTCGCGAAAGGCCAACTGCTTGGACAGGTCGAACGATCCGGCTGAAGTACCCAACACTAGCGCATCGCTAACGTCGTCGGCGGCGTCGGGCAATCCCACCAGGATTTTGCCGCTCGTCAGATTGAGAACGCCGTTTTGTTCCAAACCGTAGGCGGAGATTTCGCCGGCCAAGGTCAGCGTCGAAATCAAGTCGCCGGTACTGCCTTCGGCGGCCAACGTAATCTCGCCGCCGCGACCGGACCGCACGTTGCCGTTGACCGGTAACCATGCGCCACCGTCGGCCAAAATTTTGGCACCCTTGTTTACAAGCACGTCGCCGTTGGCGCGAAACACCACTTTACCGCCGTCGATCAGCAACGGATCGGTCGGGGTTCCATGCAGACCACTACGCAAATCGTTGACCCATGCGCCGGATACATCCACTTTGACTCCGGACGCCACGACTATCCGCCCCTGTTGCGCTAGATCGACGCCATCCGCCACCGCTGAAATATCGGTTTGCAAATTTAGAGCGCCGCCGGCCGCTTTGAAATCGCCGTTGACGGCGATGTTGGTCGCCTCGACGCTCAATTTGCCGCCCGGCCCCATCGCCAAGTCGGTGTCTAGGGAAGCGTCGCCGCGGGTCTTCACCGACACGTTGCCGACGCCGGAGCGGGTTAGCGTGGCGGCCGCGATTTTCAAATCGATATCGGTCTCGCCGTTCTTGGGGAATTCGTCGTTCAACGCAAAGTTCAATGCGTCGGCACGATCGACGAACTGAACGTTCTGCAGAGTTTTTTGAGCGTCCTGAAACGTCGCCAAATCGATCTCAAAGCTGCCGTTCGCGGCGGCACTCGCCGAAGCTCGCTGGTAAACACCGACCGCGGAACCAGCGGTCAGAGTGCCGCCCCACGCCAGCCGAGGCGCGGAGATTTTCAAACTGCCGGCGGCCAGACCCTCGGTATAGCCTTTTTCAAAAACGCCTTTGCCGAACGTCCCCAGCAAGTTCCACGTTTTACTGACCCCCCATTTGACATGATTTTCCTCGACGCTACCGAAAACGCCGGCATACTTTGCCGTAGGATCGGCATCGCTAATATCGACAACCTCACCGTAGCTGGTCAGCAGCTTGGTGGTCTTGATGTAACCATCCTGATATTGCAGCGAGCCGCCGGAAATATCGAATTGCGAGCCGTCGTTGGCGATCACGTCGCCGCCGGACGTCAACGTGATTTTACCGCCCGTGCCCAATCGCTCTTCCACCGTTCGGCCGATCCTGGCCAAGGCGCCGTCGTCATCGACAAGATCGGTACCCTTGCGCAAATCGACATACACTGTTTTGCCTTTTAGAATCCCGCCGCGCTGCAGCGGCGAATCGCGCAAGTCGTAGCTCTGCACCGAAATCTCGCCGACATTGCGCTCCATCCCCACCTTGACGTTTTTATAGCCGGCGACGTCGATTTTGGCGTTTTTATCGATCAGTATTCGGCCGGACTTGCCAAGGTCGGCGTTTTCCGGAGTGTCGGTCGCGTTAACGGCAACGGTCGCGCCGGGCGCGTGTATCGTCGAACCCGACTCCAAGGCCACCGTGTGGGCACCGATCTCGATATAAGACACCGGTTGCGTCTGTTCGTCGATCGCGCTACCGCCGTCGCTATCGGCCACCACTTCGGTGACGCTGCCGTCACCCAAGCGAACCTTAGCGTTGGTTTCGGCCCCGTCGCCGGCATTGTCGCGGACGGTCTGCGTAGCGAGCAATACCGGATTGTTCTCCTTGATTTTCTCCCTGGCGATCAAACGAATGGAACCGTTGACGTTCACCGAAGTCGTCGCGCTAACGCGGCCTTCCTGGTTGACCGCGAAACCGGCCAAAGTCACATTGCCCTGCCGCACGGCGATATCGCCGGTGTTGGTCACCTTGCCGCCGGTACCCACTTCGACCAGCAAACCGGAGAACGGACCTTTGTCGGCGGCGGCCTGCAGATACACCTTGTCTTCGCTGGCCGCCATGATAATTTGGCCTTGAGTGCCGGCGGTCACCGTCCCATCGTTAGTAATTTTCGGCGCGGCGATGATAATGCGGCCGGCCTTGTCGGTGGTGATCTTGGCGCCGGCGTTAATCAGTATCTCGGCGGTTTTAGGATCGAGTTTGTCGTCCGGCGATTTAGGCTCGATTTCCAAGGCCGCGCCCTTGCTTTCGTCGTAGACACGGGTGATGCCGCGCGCCCAGGCTTCGTCGGTAACTTTTAAAGTGGTGGCGATGAAGCTGTTGACGTTCACCACCGAGTCTTTGTCGAAGATAAAGCCGTTTTTGTTGTACAGATAGATTTGGCCGTTGGCGACGATCTGACCCATGATCCTGCTGGGATCTTGATCTGGATCGTTTATCTTGTTCAATGCGATCGACGAGGTGCCGGGCTGCTCGAACTTGACGGTATTTTCCTTGCCGACGTTGAATTTTTGCCAATTCAAGACTGCTTTGTCCGAAAGCTGCTTGATCACCATCGTATTCCCGTCCACGACCGGTGCTTGCGCACTACCGCTACTGATCCAAGCGGCCGCCGGTATCGGTAATTCGGCCAACGCGGCGCCGTTACCCACCAACAGGCCGCCGGCCAATGCGTAGCGCACGCGAGCCGCGAGCGGTTTCAATCGAAATTGAACGTCCTGGGATTTAGCCGATGGTTTGTTGGTCATGGAATTAGCCCTTCAAATAAAATAACGCGCCGGCGGGGAATTAACCAAATAAGCGCAAACAGCGACTTCGCCGAATTAATCTTCTATTGATTGCAACCATTCAGCGCGCGGCACGAATTTCTTTCCCGCGGAGAAGGAATAAACCACCCTTTTCCAAATGCCCGGCGAATAGTGACTATTTATTAATCTATCCGACTAACGGTCGCCAAAAACTGTACTAAAGTAGCAATCAAATTATTTAGCCATTCGGAATATGACGAGTCTATTACACCCAAAATCCAAACTCATCGCCGAACAAAAAACATCCAATTAAATGCCTTATTAATTAATTGGTTATAGCAAATAAATCGCCGGGATAATCTTGAAAATTAATAGTATAAAAATTAGGTCATATTATCGTAACAACCAACATTTCCGATTTCGTCGTTCGCGCGCCGCCGTTCAAACAAAATCTATAAATACGCCGAATTTCCATACGTTCAAGCCGATGTTTTAAATACCGTTTAAACGCATCTATTTATCGACTCCAGAAACCAGCCGGAGTACAAACCTAGGTTTGTACTCCCTTCAACAATCGAAAAAATCCGCGAGTTTCTCCGCGACTCGTCAAATAGAGCGTCGCGCTTCGCATAGCGGAACACGGAACAGCCTTTAAAAATCGGTGGCGATATTGAAATGCACGCGCGGATCGCCGCTACTGACCGGCGCCAACCCGCTGAACGGTATGCCTACGTCGAAAGCCCCGCTCAAATGCTTCCACACCTGAAAGCGTAAACCGACGCCGGCGCTGCTCAAGAAATTGCCCTTGGCGTTGCCTTTCAAAGGGTTCTTGACCCAGCCCTTGCCGGCGTCGAGAAACGCCAACAGCTTCAACTCATCGACGGCTTCCCAATCGGCCAAACCCAAATGCGGGCTATGCAATTCCAACGAACCGAACACCGCGTCGTCGGCCAAGGCCTGGGTTTCGAAATAACCGCGCACGCTTTGCGCGCCGCCGAGCGAAAATTGCTCGTTGCTGATCAGCGGGGTATCGGCCGCCTGGCCGGCAAAATGGCCGACCAAGCTCATACCCCACGGCAGGTCTTGCTGATGCTTCAAGTCGCCGGTCAGGTACATGTAGTTTGCCTTGGCCAGGTAACGCTTGTTCTCGAACTCGGCCTGGCTGTTGCCCAAGCCGCGAAACGACCAGTGCGCGCCCAATTCGAAGCTGGTCTGGCGACCGTCGCCGTTCAGCGTGCCACTGTACTGAGCCATGAATGGGGTGTAACTGATCGGAGTCTTGATCGCGTCGGCGCCTATCAAATTCAAATCTTCCTTAAAGTCCTTGTAGTCCACGCCCAAGGTGCCGCTGTGGTAATAGTCGGGCAAGGCTTTAAACGGATGCACCAACCGGGCGCCGTAAATGTTACCGATACCGATCACCGACAAGGCGCCGGCACTGGCGATTTGCGCGTTCGACGACGAACTGACCGCGTAGAAGGCCAACCGGGTCGGACTGTCGAACAGCGGTAGCGCGTAGGTTCCCGCCCAAACGTCCACTTCGGCGTTGTTTTCCGGGGATACTTGATACATCAGCGAGGCGCTGTGAAAGGCCTGCCAAAGGTTGTCGTAACGCAACGACGAGACCAGCCGCAGCCGCGAGGTGGTCGAGGTATTACGGCCGTTGAGTTCGACGCGGCCGTGCAAGGGCATTTCGTCCTTGACCTTTAAATCCACTTCCAGGGTACCGGGCGTTTCGCCGGCCCGCAGAATCGGCTGAATCTGGCGATCCGGCGATTGGCCGGCCAACTCGGCCAGTTGTTGCTGCATTTTCGGCATGTTGGGAACGTTGCCTTCGGCTAGCTCCGGCACGGCGGCCTTGATTTTGCCCAACGCGAAATAGCGCGAGTCCTTGACCCGCAACTTGGATACCTTGCCTTCGACGACCTGCAGATAAACCACGCCGTTTTTAACGTCCTGTTCGGGAATATCCACCGAAACAGTTTGAAAACCGTTGGCTTGATACAGACTTTCCAGCGCGGCCCTGGCCAATTCGACGTTATCGATGCTTTTGTCCGGCCCCAGAAACCGATACACCGTCCGCTCGAGCTGTTTTTTGTCCAACAGCGTATTGCCCTTGACCCGCAATTCCAGCAAATCGAACTTGGCCGGCGCGCCGGCTTGGTCGGTCTGGCTGCCGTTTGCAGGCGTAGAGACCTGGTCGGCCGCGAGCGCGGACAGCGAGCCGCTAGCCAGCAATGCAGCCATCAATACTTCGCGCCAGACCCGGCAGAAGCGGACAGTGTTCAAACTCATTGAATTCCGATGAAACCTAAACGGCCTTCGTTATGAAGGCCTGCGAGCCGCCATTTTAGGTAGCCCAGGTTAAGCTTTTATGACAAACCGGTGACGCGCGGCGGGCATTCGCACCGGCAACCGGCCTGCTACGAATCGACCGCGTCGCCCCGAAAATGGCAATCGCGTTAAAACCGAAAAAGCGGCCGGGTCAGCCGCGTTGCCGCGACTGCCCCGGTCACTTTTTAAGGCGGTCGTCCCTGACCTGGTTCGGGATTGCCCCTAATCAACCATTACAGTTTGGCATCGCCGTTGTTGTAAATGGTTGGTGCGCGGCAGGCATTAGTCGATGCGGCTGCTGTCGCATGACTGTATGGATTGACCGGACGGCTGGCGTTAAACGCACCGTTGGCTTCGGGAGCAAAGCTGGTCGGTACGGCCAAGAATGCACCTGGAGTAGCGGTAAAGGTGTGGGTGAAACCGGCATTCAGCGCCGCCATCACTTCCGGCGCGCCGGCTGAAGTAATGATCGCGTTGGTCAGTTTTTTCAGGTTGGCGTCGGAAAAGTGGTCGGTCCAATATTGGAAAGTGTTTTCCGCCCAGTCCTTGTATTTGCCGTTGACCACGTTAGCCAGGGTCGGCGCCACGCCATCGACTTTAACAAAACGGAAGTTGCTGGATACGGCGGTCTTTTTCTCCAGAGACTGGATACCGACCGCCCAGCGCACACCGTAGGTGTTATTGAAACCGTTGGCGGCGTTGCTGCCGTCGTTCAGCTCGTCCAAGCAGTTGCCGACCGAACCCGAGGTGTTGTTCTCGTGGATCATCGGATAGCCGTCGCCTTCACTGAAACCCAAGGACACTGCGTCTGCGGCCGGTGAAGTAGCGACTGCCGCTTCGGTGCAAGGATCGTGCAGGAATTTAATGTTGGATTGGGCCTGGGTACCGGAACCGTTTTCGCGGCGGCAGGTGTGCAACAACGAAGAACCCGGCAAATAAGCTGCGGCATTAGCTTGGACCCAATCGTACAAACCGGTGGAACCGGTCACTTTCAATTGATTCCAGTCCGCCCAGCTGCCGGCATGAATCGATGCGATTTGCGCCGAACTCAGGCTAGGCATGCAGGCCTCGGTTTCGGCACCGACCGCGCAGCCCGCCAAGGAACCGTTGGCGATTTGAGCGGCTTGCAATGCAAAATACAGTTTTTTGGTGACCGGCACGCCGAAGGTCACCGCCGAAGCGCTTTTCACGGTCAATTTAGCGACATCGTCGGAAGTCACATTCAGATAGCCGGTTGGGGCGTTGTTTCCGGTAAATTGCCCCGGATCGACGTCGGAAATGCCGAAGTCGGAGATGTGGGTGCTGTATTTGCTAGCATCGGCCAAGTCGTAAGGGCAGGTGATCAAGCCCAGCGTCGAACCGGCGACCGGCAAGGTGTTGGAGGTGCAAGCCGAGCTGATTTTCAAAAACTCGATCGTAGCATTGGCGGTATCGCCGTTGGCTTCGGCGATGATAGGGCTAACGCCGAACGCGGAACCGCCGGCGCTGCGTTTGTAGACCAAGATGTAAGGCTTGTTGGTCGGTACATTGCTGTTGGTAGTAGCGCGGGTGCACAAATAAGCGTTTTGGTCGGAACCGGTCAGGCTGTCTTTGTATTTCCAAACTTTTTTAGTGGTGTCGCAGACTTTATCGGCGGCCGGTACCGATGAATCGGTGATCAGCTTTTCGATAAAGTTGACCGCCGCGGAGGCGCCGGACAGATACAACACGTTGGTTTGGCTGGCGTCGATGATCGGCAGGTTATTGCCGTCGACCGGAATCGGATCATTGATGGTGGCGGCTTGCACACCTGATGCGGCCAGCAAGGCACTGATCGCGGTGCCTAATACTAAGTTTTTCATGGGTAGTTCCTCGAGTTATCAATCGTGAAAACCGGAGCGGCGCCAACGCCGCTCCGAATACCGCTTACGCGGCGGCGTATTTACGGCGGGTCGCGCGCAACATGCCCATCAGGCCGGCGCCGAACATCCAAACCGCGGCCGGCAGCGGCACATTGGCTTGGACCGGAGCGTAGGTCAGCAGATCGCCGGCCAGGGTCCATTTACCGGCGGCCAGAGTGTGAGGCTGAATGCCGTTGTAGTACCAGAAATCGCCGGAGGTGCCGTAGGCTATATTGGCTTGAGCCAAGCTGACTGCGGTGAAGATGGTGTTGAATTGGTTGTGCTGCCCGGTTTTCGGGGTATCGGAGTCGTACACCAACGAACTCAGATTGGCCGCATAGTCGGCTGCGGTAGCACCGGGGTTATCCGCAACTTGTCCACCGTTAATTTCATTCGCGTGATTTTTAATTGCCGTTCCGGTGTTTGCCGACACAGTCAAATTCGTGAATTTGGGGATCTCGACCATACCGGTAATCATCTGCTTGGAACCGTAACCGACGGCAACCGCGAACTTGGTTTGCGAAGCGTCCATACCGCTGGCAAAAGTGTTCCACATATCGTTGTCGGCCAGGTTGTAGCTCAGCGTATAACTGTCGTTGGCGACGTTGGCGATCAGATCGCTCATCAACACGCCCAAATCCAGCGTGAACGTCAAGGTTTGGCTTTTGTCGTATACCGACAAATACGCTTCGACCGTAGCCGCGCTAGTGTTGTTGATAGACGCATTCGCCGCGCCGGTGGCAGCAAACATCGCCGCCGCCAACAAGGCTTTGTTTAAAGATTTCATAATGGTTTCCTTATGTTTAAGATTTAAAAAATACATAAGGTGACAGCCCAGCCGTCTTGGCTTGTCGGCTTCCTACCGCCCGCCGCCATCCCCGGCGACCGACCCAAGCCAAGACCTGAAACTTTCCGTCCCCGCCTCGCGGCGAGTTTGGCTTTTACACGCTTACCTGCTCACTAAACTTCTAACACCTCGAGTGGTGTCGCTATCCCCGCTACCATGTGTCCGTATTGCAACCTACTCCCTACCTTCTTCCTCTTGCCGCTCCCTTCGCTGGTCTTCCCTGTTCCCTGTAATTCCGCATCAACCAAGATCCGCGGCTCCCTGCCATCTCAGTTGCGGCGAATTATTCCAAACAAATCAATAAGTTTCCGTTACAGCTCTGTTAAAGAATCGTGAAATGTATTACATGCGTGATACGCCGAAACATCGCCGAATGCCGCAGCACGTTGTTTTTCAAGGGCGAATCGTTGCCGCCACGGACCGCGTACCTAACAGGCTAAATTGGGCGCATCCGACATGGACTGTCGAATTTGGCGTGCGGCATCGGCCGCCCGCCCAACGATTGGAGGACTTAACATTGGCCGGAAACGAATATCGGCGAGAGGGCAACTGTGCTAATCGTTAGACGCTGTCGCGGGGACCAAGCACTGATGGACTGACTTTGCCCGGCGTTGCAAACGCGCTAACCGCAGTTATCGGCGATTCGCGGCTAAACACTCGGTCGCCGCTAAAACGCCGCCTACCGGAGTTTCCCAAACGGGAAAACTATAGCTTGCAAAGTCAGGATGCCCGTGGCATTGGGAATGGCGTGTTTGTGCTTCCCCGCCGGAGCGGGACCTATTAACCCGGCTCTTGTAATATCGTTCGCCCTGTCGAAGGGCACGCCGGTCCGGGCTTAGACGAGCTCAGCCCGAGAAACACCAGTGAGAAATAGGGCCGGATGTAGAGGGCATGCGGCGGCTGACGCCGAATTGCGAGAAATTGACCGAAACCGAGGTTCCAGGGGGATCGATCGTTCGAAAAAGCCGGTGCTGGCGAGAACGCCGAAGCCTGCCGGGACTAGCGCCCAACAAACCAGCGCTTTTGAATCGCGAACGCGACGTTCACCAAGCCGACCATGACCGGCACTTCGATCAGCGGCCCAATCACCGCCGCGAAAGCTGCGCCGCTGTCGATGCCGAACACCGCCACCGCCACCGCGATCGCCAATTCGAAGTTGTTGCTGGCGGCGGTA
Source organism: Methylomonas stagni (assembly GCF_050154735.1). Classification (NCBI taxonomy): domain Bacteria; kingdom Pseudomonadati; phylum Pseudomonadota; class Gammaproteobacteria; order Methylococcales; family Methylococcaceae; genus Methylomonas; species Methylomonas stagni. The sequence goes on from NZ_CP189557.1 coordinate 2,162,536, forward strand.
AAGGCCAATGTCGTGGTTTGGCCGTAGTCGGCGCCGATCAGTTTGCCCATCGCGAAACTGACCAGAAACATCGCGACGAAATAAATCAGCAGCGGTAACGCGATACGCAACACGTCCAGCGGCAATTGCACGATCAATTCGCCCTTCAACGAGAACATCGTCACGATCGTAAACAGTAACGCGATCAGCGTCAGCGGGCTGATTTTGGGTACGAAGCGCTGCTGGTACCAGTCCTTGCCATTGGCTCTGACCAACAGCCAACGCGTCGCGAAGCCGCCGATAAACGGAATCCCCAGATAAATAAACACGCTTTGGGCAATATCGGCGATCGTCACCGCCACCAAACTGCCCGGCGAACCGAACAGCGGCGGCAACACGGTGACGAACAACCAGGCATAAACCCCGAAAAACAGCACTTGAAACACACTGTTAAAGGCCACTAGCCCGGCGCAGTAGTCGTTATCGCCGCGCGCCAGTTCGTTCCAGACGATCACCATCGCAATGCAACGGGCCAGGCCAATCAGGATCAAGCCGGTCATGTATTCCGGATAGTCGGCTAAAAATCCGATCGCCAAGCCGAACATCAACAGCGGACCGATCAGCCAGTTTTGCACCAGCGACAGCGCCAACACCCGGCCGTTACGAAACACGTCGCCGAGTTCCTCGTAACGCACTTTCGCCAGCGGCGGATACATCATCAGAATCAAACCGATCGCAATCGGGACGTTGGTGGTGCCGACCGAAGCCTGGGTGTTCAGGCGATTCACCTGTTCCGGAAACGCAAAGCCGATGCCCACACCCAGCAACATCGCGAGAAATATCCACAAGGTTAGGAAGCGGTCCAAAAACGACAAGCGCGGCTGCGGGCAGATTGGCAAATTCATCGTGGAAAACCTCGAACTGTTCGATCAGATAGGGCTGCAATTCGACGAAGGACCGCAGCAACTCGCAGCGCTATCGGTCGGCAAATCGGCGTCTTTACCGAATATCGGAATGCTTTTCAACGAATGAAAAGCTTCCCAGGGGACGCCTTGCGGATCGACCGTCCAGTATTTGTCCGACTCGGTGTAGCAGCAGGCGGCCTGTTTTTGCTCGATGACGGGCAACGCCGCTTGTTGCAGCACCTGCTGAATTTCGGTCAAGGCCTGCTCCGATTCGACTTGAATGCCGAGATGATCCACGCCCGCTGCTCGGCCCCGGTTGGAGATCGCGAAGTTGATGCGCGGATCGTCCAGCATCCATTTGGCGTAGTCGTCGTGGACGACGCTGGGTTCGGCTTGGAACAGCGCGCTGTAAAATTCGATGTTCCGTTGCAGATCGTCGACGGCAAGGTGAATATGGAAACGTTTCATAAGGCTGTTTTCTCCGCGAGAGGGATTAAGGTAACAAGGCGCCGATGCGATCCAGTTCGGCCTTGAAGCGCTCGGGATCGTTTTTCAATTCATTCAACGGCAAGTCCAGAAACCGCTCGATTCGGTAACGCACAATGCCGTACACGGTTTCGAAAGCCGCTTTGATTTCCTCCGGGCTGCCCTCGGCATGCGCCGGATCGTCCACGCCCCAATGGCTACGCAAGGCCGGGCCGAGATAAGCAGGACAAGTTTCGTTGGCGGCATTGGCGCAGACGCTGATCACGATATCCGGGGTCACCGGCAAATCGTTCCAGGATTTGCTGAAATAACCGGCCGTGGATATCCCTTTTTCTTCGAGTATCGCCACCGCACCGTCGTTCAACCGGCCGATCGGCCGGCTGCCGGCGCTGATCGCGTGCCAGCCCTCGGGCGCCAATTGATTGAAGATCGCTTCGCCCATCAGCGAGCGGCAGGAGTTGCCGGTGCATAGAAATAAAACGTTCATACGGATGACCATGTTATGGGTTTGATTCAAGACTCGCCGTCGCCGCACGCCATTTGCTCCGGTCCGAAGCAGGCGGTCGGGCTGCCGGCGCAACACTCCTCGGTCAGATACCCGATCAACTCGCGGATCAGGTTCAAATCAGCCCGATAGCGTTGAAAGCGGCCTTCCTGGGTGGCGTCAACCAGCCCGGCATGGGTCAGGGCTTTTAAATGAAACGATAGATTGGTCGGCGGCAAACCCAGTTCTGCGGCGATTTCGCCGGCAACCAAACCTTGCGGCGCGTGTTTAACCAACAACCGGAACACGTCCAAACGCACACCGGAAGCCAGAGATTCGAACAATTTAGCGGCTGATTCCTTATCCATCGATTTAACTATTCAATAATTATTGTATAGTCTAAATATTTTTTCGGGTTTGGCAAGTCGGCACTGAGCAGTGGCTCGAATCGGATACTTGCAATCCTTAAGCACGACTCCGCCAAACGACGGCAAATCCGCGCCGTCGTTCACGGTCATTTATTTTGTGGCGAGTCTATGGAAATTTTTATAATGCGCTGTCCCTTGAATATTCGAGCAATGCCACGGTCACGATGAGCGAAACCCGCACGCTGCAACAAGCCTACCAAACCGCCGTCCGGCCGCCGCGCGACCCCGAGCGCCTAGCCCAAGCACTCAACGACTGGTACCAGCGCTGGCCGACGCACAATTTTCTGCATCCCTGCGTCATCGACGGCAAGGCCGCCCTGGTTTGTCGAGCCGACTTGAGCGTCTCGGCGGCGGACGCTTATCGCGAACTGCTGGCGATCGCCGAGGCGCACGGCGTATACCTGAAAGAAGACCGGCGTTCGTTGGACTTTCCACCGGCTCACGGCAACCGCCGCCGCGAGGTCGGCTTGGTATTGACGTTTTGCATCGGCTTGCTGGGGTGGTCGCGGGCGGTCTGCGCCGACGACTTGCTCGCGCCTCCGCCAAGCCCCGCCGCGCAGTTGGTGGCGCCGCCGGCCGGCGCGATGCAGGCGATCGCCAGCCGAGACGAAGCCAACCATACGTTGATCAAGTTGCGAAGAACCCAACCGCCGAGCGCCGCCGACATCGCCAACGCCTATCAACAGGTCGCGAATCCGCAACCGGCGCCGGCCGACGCGGCAGCCGCGATACTGGATTTTCTGAAAACCGCCTATCGCCCCGAACTTGGCGAACCGGCCAACGTCGCCGCCGATTTCGAGAGCATCGCGGCATACTACGCCCATTATCCGGCGGTCGCGGCACTAATCAGGGATCTGGACCAACAAAAAGTGCTGCTGAAATACCGCAAGAACACCTGGCAGGCGCAAGCCTGGGGCAACCAATACCGGGTCGATAGCGTGACGATTTATTTCGATACCCGACTAGGCGCGCAATTACTGGCCGAACCGGGCTGCGACGCCAACCCGGCCTGCGGCGTATCGCCGGCCGACGCGCTGCTGCACGAACTGCTGCACGCCAAACTGATGCTGTTGGATAGCGGCCATTTCATCGCCGGCGGCGGCATGGCGCAAAATCTTTACCCTTTCGAACACGAGCGGGAAGTCATAGCCGAGGAAAACCGGTTGTACCGGTCCATGAACCAAGAAGATGGTCTTGCCCGACCCTTGCGCCATCGCCATAGCGGCCAATTGGCGGAAGTCAGTTGTCCGGCCTGCGCGCCGCACCAACAGCTCGCCGCCGCGCCCTAAATCAACCCATTCGACTGGGGCAGCGCCTGCCGACTAAGGCGGGAGTAAGCCGCAGACCGTATTTGGCACGGATTGCGGCTCGCATTGAAGAGAAGGAATGACGATAGTCCCGACCGGCACCGGTGCCGGTCGGGACTACTACCGAATGTCGCGCCCGCCCGCCGATCAGCGCGGTCCGGACAGCGGCCGTTCAGATTAAGCCTGCAAGGCTTTCAACAAAGCTTGTAACCGGTCGTTGGCGTCGCCGAACAGCATGCGGGTGTTCTCCAGCACGAACAACGGATTGCCGACGCCGGCGTAGCCCGAGGCCATGCTGCGTTTCATGACGATGGTGGTGCCGCCCTTCCAGCATTCCAGCACCGGCATGCCGGCGATCGGGCTGTTGGGGTCGTTCAAGGCCGACGGATTGACGATGTCGTTGGCGCCGATCACGATAGACACATCGACTTCCGGGAAGTCGTCGTTGATCTCGTCCATTTCCAGCACGATGTCGTAGGGCACCTTGGCTTCGGCCAGCAACACGTTCATGTGGCCGGGCATCCGGCCGGCGACCGGGTGGATCGCGAAGCGTACCTTCTTGCCCTGTCCGACCAGCAACTTGGTGATTTCGTTGACGGTATGCTGGGCTTGAGCGACCGCCATGCCGTAACCGGGAATGATGACGATGTTCTTGGATTCGCGCAGCAGTTGCGCGGTTTCCTCGGCTTCGATCGGCTGAACTTCGCCTTCGATTTCCGCCGCCTCTCCGCCGCCGGCGGTACCGAAACCGCCCGCGATGACGCTGAGGAAGTGACGATTCATCGCCCGGCACATGATGTAACTCAGAATCGCGCCGCTGGAACCCACCAGCGCGCCGGTGACGATCAGCAAGTCGTTGCTGAGCATGAAACCGGTCGCCGCCGCCGCCCAGCCCGAGTAGCTGTTCAGCATCGACACCACCACCGGCATGTCGGCACCGCCGATCGCCATCACCATGTGCACGCCGAACACCAGCGCGATGCCGGTCATGATCAGCAGCGGCATCAACGCGTCGCCGGCTTCGGCGTTAGCCAAGAACTGGCGGCCCAGAATGAAGGTGGCGACGAACAGCGCCAGATTTAACCAATGCCGGGCCGGCAGCAATACCGGTTTGCCGGTGACCTTGCCGCACAGTTTACCGAAGGCGATTACCGAACCGGAGAAGGTCACCGCGCCGATGAACACGCCGATGTAGATTTCCAGCTCGTGTATGGTTTTTTCGACGCCGACCAACGTGGAATTATGATCGAGGAAACTGGCGTAACCGACCAACACCGCCGCCATACCGACCAGGCTGTGCATCAGCGCGACCAGTTCCGGCATTTGCGTCATTTCCACCCGCGCCGCCGCGAAGGCGCCGATCGAGCCGCCGATCAACAGCGCGCCGGCCAGGATGCCGAACGCGGTGACGTGACCGCCGAACACCGTCGCGACAATTGCGATCGCCATGCCCAACATGCCGAAATAGTTGCCGCGCCGGGAAGTGTCCTGCCGGCTGAGACCGCTCAAGCTTAAAATGAACAGAATCGATGCCGAGATGTAAGACATCGTAACTAAACCTTGTGCCATGTTGCCTACTCCTTATTTTCTGAACATTTCGAGCATGCGCCGGGTGACCAGAAAGCCGCCGGCGATGTTGATGGACGCGATCAGGATGGCCACGCCGGACAATACCGTAATCACCAAATTATTCGGCGTCGACACTTGCAGCAAGGCACCGATGACGATGATGCCGCTGATCGCGTTGGTCACGCTCATCAACGGCGTATGCAGCGAAGCGGTGACGTTCCAGATCACTTGATAACCGACAAAGCAGGCCAGCACGAACACCGTGAAATGCGACAGGAACGACGCCGGCGCGACCGCGCCCATGCCGAACAAGGCGGCGCCCGCCAGCAGCATCGGCAGCAATTGCGCCAGCGCCGATTGGGGTTTCTCTTCCTTGGGCGCTACCGCCGGCGATTCGGTCAGCGGTTTCGGGCTGGCCGAGAGTTTCGGCGGCGGTGGCGGCCAGGTGATCTTGCCTTCCTTGATCACGGTGGCGCCGCGGATCACTTCGTCGTCGAAATTGACGTTGAGCGTGCCGTCCTTGGTCGGACACAAGTCGGTCAGCAAGTGGCGCAAGTTAGTGGCATACAGTTGGCTGGATTGATTAGCCAGCCTACTGGGCAGATTGGTGTAGCCGATGATGGTGACGTCGTGCTTGACCACCACCCGGTCTTTTTCGGTCAGCGCGCAGTTGCCGCCTTGCTCGGCGGCCAAATCGACGATGACGCTACCGGGCTTCATCGATTTCACCATGCCGGCGGTAATCAGTTCCGGCGCGGGTTTGCCGGGAATCAGCGCGGTGGTGGTGATGATGTCCACTTCCATCGCCTGGCGGGCGAACAGCGCCATCTCGGCTTCGATGAACTCCTTGGACATGGTTTTGGCGTAACCGCCGCTGCCGGAACCGTCTTCATGAAAATCCAGCATCAGAAATTCGGCGTCCATGCTTTCGATCTGTTCCTTGACCTCGGGGCGAGTGTCGAAGGCGCGGACGATGGCGCCCATGCCCTTGGCGGCGCCAATCGCCGCCAAACCGGCCACGCCGGCACCGATGACCAAGACCTTGGCCGGCGGTATCTTACCAGCGGCGGTGATCTGACCGGTGAAAAAACGACCGAAATGCTGGGCGGCTTCGATCACCGCCCGATAGCCGGCGATATTGGCCATCGAGCTCAGCGCGTCCATTTTTTGAGCTCGCGACATGCGCGGCACGCTATCCATCGCCAACACAGTGGCGTTTTTGGCCGCCAATTGCTGCATCAGCGCGTCGTTTTGGGCCGGCCAAATAAAGCTGATCAGGGTCTGGCCGTCTTTCAGCAATTCCGCCTCGTCTATCGCCAGTTCCGGGTGACGTTCCGGCGCCCGGACCTTCATGACAATGTCGGACTCCTGCCAGACCGCCTTGGCGTCGGGCAAAATCTTGACGCCGACTTCCTGGTAGGCTTCGTCGCTGATATTGGCCGCCGCGCCGGCGCCCGATTCCACGCAGACTGTAAAGCCCAGCTTGATGATTTTTTCCGCCGCTTCCGGCGTGGTAGCGACGCGTTTTTCGCCGTCGTGAATTTCTTTGGGTACGCCGATTCTCATGTTGTCTCCTGTCGTTGTTATAGGGAGGAATATGGCTAACCAAACTTCAACGTTGCCCGGCGACGTAGCAGCGGCCAAACGGCCGCGACGACTCGGACGGCAACCGGTTAAGCTTAACCCATCCGGCGCGGGCCGGGTCAATTATTCAGGCGGCGATTTTCCCGAGTTTGGCATTGAACGGCGCCGATTTTGATCGGCTACGAGAAGTCGGGCGACGGTTAAGCCACGAAGAGCCGGCTTCGCCGTGCCGCGCGAACAGCCCAGGTCGGGCACAGGCATTGCAAGGCCGGGACTAGCGCGTCATCAACACCAACAAGCCTTGCATCAACGCCAACGGCGTCGGCGGACAGCCGGGAATCGTCGCATCGACCGGAATTACATTCGCCACCGCGCCGCAACTGGCGTAGGACACGCCGAACTCGCCGCCGCAAGTCGCGCAATCGCCGACCGCCACTACCCACTTAGGATCCGGCGTGGCCTGGTAGGTCCGGATCAACGCGGTCTGCATGTGCCGCGATACCGGCCCGGTCACCAACAATACATCGGCGTGGCGCGGCGAAGCCACGAAGTGAATCCCGAAGCGCTCGATGTCGTAATAAGGATTGTTCAGTGCGTGAATTTCCAACTCGCAGCCGTTGCAGGAACCGGCGTCCACCTGACGAATCGCGATGCTGCCGGAAAACTTGCGGTCGACGTGCCGCTTGATTTCAATGCCCAGGGCCTCCAACTCCGCGTCCTTGGGCACGCTCACCCGCTCGGTGACGATGCCGGTGGTCAGGATTTTCTTAAACTGTTTCAGCATGGCCGCTACCTATAAGTCATTACCGGAATAGGAGCCGTTCACGGATTTGTTGCACACCGGAAAATCCGGCACGATGTTGTTCAACACCAATTTTTCCAGTGCCGGCCAGTTCAACTGACTGGGATCGCGCGGGTAGAACCGGGCGATGCGGTTGCCGGCTTCGAAAGCCACAAAACTCACGATCTCGCCGCGCCAGCCGTCGACGATGCCCAGGCCGCGGCTGCCGGCCGCCGGGATGAGCCACTCGCCGACCAACGCGCCCGGCGCCAGCCGGTCGATAAACTGTTCGATCAGCTTCATCGAGGCGATGATTTCCTTATAACGCACCCAAAAACGCGAGGCGATATCGCCCTGATTTTCCAGCGCTACCTTGAAACCGACCGCGTCGTAGGGCGGATAGGCCGCATCGCGGCGCACATCGAAATCCTGACCGCTGGCCCTACCGACATAGCCGACCGTGCCGTAGGCGGCGGCGATATCCTCGGACAAAAATCCGGCGGTATATAGCCGGTCTTCCAGCGACGAATTCAAATCCAGCGTGGTCATTAGGTCGGCCAATTCGTCTCTGAGCTTGACGATACCGACGCGCATGGCTTGGCATTGCTTAGCCGACAAGTCCGATGTCACGCCGCCCGGAACGACGCAATCCATCATCAGCCGATGCCCGAACATCGCGGCCTGGGTGCGCAACCAGTCTTCGCGCAATCGGGTAAATTGGATTTGCGCGAACGTAAACGCCACGTCGTTGCAGATCGCGCCGATGTCGCCCAGATGATTGGCGACCCGCTCGCGTTCGGCCAGAATGCCGCGTATCAGCGCCGCGCGCGGCGGAATTTCGACACCGGCCGCCCGCTCCATCGCCATGCAGGCGGCCCAGGCGTGTCCGACGGTCGTATCGCCCGACACCCGGCCGGCCAGCCTGGCCAAGCCCGGCGGATCGCGGCCCTCGGCGATTTTTTCGATGCCTTTATGCACGTAACCCAGGCGTTCTTCCAAATTCAGTATCAATTCGCCGACCGCCTGAAACCGAAAATGGCCGGGTTCGATGATGCCGGCATGGACCGGACCGACCGGGATTTCGTAGGTGCCGGCGCCGTGCGATTTCACGAAGGCATAATCCATGTCCGGCGGCGTCACGGTTTCCGGGCGGCCTTCGACCGGAAAGTCCTTGCGCAACGGATGTTGGTGTTTGTCCCACGCCTTGTGGCGCGTCCACGGCCGGTTATCCGGATGGCCGACGAACTGGATGCCGAACATATCCTGGGTGTGGCGCTCGCTGCGATTGGCGGCCGGATACACGCCGGCCTGACTGGGCACTTCCGGCTTTGCCGGACCCAGCTCGGTTTGCGCCCAAAGATAAACGCCGTGTTTTTCCAGCAATACATGCACGACAAAACCGGCCGCGCGTTGTTCGGCCCAGCCGGCCGACCAGCGCACGCTATCGGCTAGCGCCAACTCGGCCAACGTGCGCCAATGTTCGGAAGCCACCCGCCAACGGAAAATGGCGTCGCCGGCGGCATCCGATTCGACGGCGACACCGGCCGCCGACAGGGACGAGCGTAAGACTTCGGTCCAGTTCGAATCGCTCATAGCGGCACGCTCCCGGAAATCAACTGCGTGGCTTGCGAAAACCAATTCGCCAGAAAATCGGGAATTGCCAGACCCAACCACAATACCAGCGCCAGATGAATCATCACCGGCCACAGATTGGCTTTAATCGGCTGCTGGCCCTCGGGGCGCTCGCCGTAGACGATGGGTTGAATGTGGCGAAACAGCCCGGCGAAGGCGACGCCTATTCCCAGCAACAATACCGGCGCCAGCCACGGATAACTATGCATCGTCGCCACCAATACCAAAAATTCGCTGGTGAACACGCCGAACGGCGGAAAGCCGGCAATCGCCACGGTACCGATCAACAGCCCCCAACCGATCTCGGGTTGAGTTTTGATCAAACCGCGAATTTTCTCCATCTGCTGGGTGCCCGCCAGTTGCGCGGCATGGCCCACTGTCACGAAGATCGCCGATTTGGTCAACGAATGCACCGTCATGTGCAGCAGCGCCGCGAAGGTCGCCGATGCGCCGCCCATGCCGAAGGCAAAGGTCATCACGCCCATGTGCTCTATCGACGAGTAACTGAACAAGCGCTTGATGTCTTTTTGCCGGTGCAAAAACAAGGCGGCCACCAAAAACGACAGCAAGCCGAATCCCATCATCAACAAACCGGCCATGTTGGTGTGGGTGGCGCCGTCCACCAGCATCTTATTGCGCACCACCGCGTACAGGGCATCGTTGAGCAACAATCCGGACAACACCGCCGACATCGGCGTCGGGCCTTCGGAATGGGCGTCCGGCAACCAGTTATGCAAGGGCACCAGACCGATCTTGGTGCCGTAGCCGATCAACATGAACACGAAGGCCAGCTCCAAAATTTCCGGATTCAAGCGCGCGGCGTTGTCGAACAGCACCGACCACAGCAAGGCGTTATCGCCGTCGCCGATCTGCACCGCCGCGTAATACAGCAAGATCGTGCCGAACAAGGCCTGAGCGATACCGACCCCGCACAGAATGAAATATTTCCAGGCGGCTTCTATCGATTCCGGTGTGCGGTAAAGGCTGACCAATAATACGGTCGCCAGCGTCGCCCCCTCCATCGCCACCCACATCACCCCCATGTTGTTGGTGGTCAATACCAGATACATTGCCAGCATAAAGCCCTGATACATCGAGTAGTAAAGCTTCAGCCGCTTCTCGGTCAATTTACCCCGCTGCTTTTCGTGCTCCATGTAAGGCGCGGAAAAAATCGAGGTGGTCAAGCCGACAAAGGCGGTCAACACGATCAGATACACGTTGAACGAATCGACGATGAAGGCCTTGCCGGCCGACAGGATGGTGCCGTTGTTCAGCACATTGACCGCCAACCAAATCGTCGCCAGCAACGTGACGGCATTGAAGCGCACGTTGAGTTGGCCGGTTTCGCGCTGGTGACCGACAAACGCGAAAAACAGGATGCCGATCAGCGGAATCAGCATGACCAGATAAGCGGCGATCATCGGTCCACCTCGTGCAAACGGTTCATGCGATCGACATCCAGCGAGTCGATGCTGGTGCTGATATGAAAGAAAAAGATCCCGAACAACACCGCCGCGACCAACACGTCGAAGGCTATCCCCAATTCGACGACCATCGGCATCCCGCGAGTCGCCACAATCGCGGCGAAAAACAAGCCGTTTTCGATGGACATGAAGCCCACCACGTGAGCAATCGCCTGCCGATGCGAAATCATCAACAACATGCCCAGCAGCACCACCGACAGGCTGACCGCCAATGCATTCAACATCACCGCCGACGAGGTCTGCACGATGGGATGTAGCACGTAATAGCTGAACACCATCAGCGCCGCGCCGCCCAGCATCACGAAAGTGTTGTTTTTCAAAGCCTCCACGTCGCGGTGCAAATTCAGCAACAGCACCTGCCGCCGCAGCATCCACGGAATGAACAACACCTTCAGCACCAAGGTCAACAGCGCGGAAATGTAGAGATGATGGCTATCCAGACTGTAAGCCGCCAAGGCCGTGGTCAGCGTCAGCAGCAAACCTTGCAGCGCGAACACGAAGATCAGCCGCAACAAACGCCCCTGCCCCAGCATCAGAAACGAGGTCAAACCGACCAGCGCGGCCATCGACAAAATCGCCTGGGTGTAAAAATCCTGTTGTTCGAGATTCATCAGCGCGCCGCCTCCAAGATGATGTGACTCAACATGCCCAGCAAACCCAGCAAGTAGGCGAAGCTGAGATATTCCTGCACCCGAAACAAGCGCATCTTCGCCACCAGGGTTTCCGAAATCGCCAAGCACACCGCCAACACCGCCAACTTGCCCGCAATCGCCAGCAAACCGTAGCCAAGCGCCGGCAACGTCAATTCCCGCGCGATACCCCAAGGCGCGAAGATATTGGCAAGCAACACCCCGTACAACGCCAACTTCAACTGACTGGCCCACTCGATCAACGCCAAATGGCGGCCGCTGTATTCCAGGATCATCGCTTCGTGGATCATCGTCAGCTCCAGGTGAGTGGTCGGGTTGTCGACCGGAATCCGGCCGGTCTCGGCGATCGCCACCAGCATCAGCGCGAACATCGCGAACACGAAGGACGGCCTTAGCACCAAGCCTTCGTAGAGTACATGTTCGATCGCCAGCGATAGGTTGGTGGTCGATGCGGTCATCGTCAGCGTGAACACCGCCATCAGCATCGCCGGTTCGGCCAGCGACGAAATCGTCATTTCCCGCGACGCGCCCATGCCGCCGAATGCGGTCCCAATGTCGAGCGCGGCCAGCGCCAGAAAAACCGGGCAAACGCAAAAAATCCGACCAATACGATGACGTCGGCGCTGGCCGAGGTCGGCAAGTCCACCGCTATCAACGGCACCACCGATGCGGCCAGCACCATCGCCGAAAACACGATGTACGGCGTGTAGATGAATAGCCACGAAGCATGTTCGGCCACCACCGGCTGTTTACGGGTTAACTTAAGCAAATCGCGATAGGGTTGCAGCAAGGACGGCGCCCGGCGATTTTGCAAATGGCATTTGCACCATTTCAACCAACCACTCAACAACGGCGCCAAGGCCACGAACAGCGAGGTTTGGAGCACGGCAACGAACCAGTTCATAGACTGACCACCCACAACATCAGAATTAACGTAGCAAACGAGTAACCGAGATAAACCCGGATATTACCGGTCTGGATGCGGCCAACCAGCCTGGCCAGTTGATTGATGCCATGGGCAATGGGTAGATAGAGCCTGGGCCAGCTGTGATCCTGCACTTGCAGGCGGTAATGAATCGCCGCGACTTCGATGTCCCCGGCACCGTGCAGGTCTTTATCGATTTGCTCGTCGATCAACCAGACCTTGGCGAAAATGCGCCGGAACGGCATCGTAAACGCGCTGCAACTGTATTGCATGCGCGCGTTCAAACCGCCGAAGCCGCAATCCCAAGCCGGCGCGCGGCGCATGGTTTTAGTTTCCGGATTGCGGCGCAGATACCAGAACGCCGCGCCGGACGCCAACAAAACGCTGATCAACACCAACAGCGGCGCGTAGGATGCCTGTTGATGCGACACCGGCGCCAGCCGCAACCAGCTCAGCGCGGTGTCGTTGGGCAAGGCTTGCCCCAACAATTGCCGGGCCACCTGATTGAGTAAGTCAATGATGAAAGCCGGAAAAATCCCGATGAAAAAACACAAGCCAGCCAACAATTTCAAGGCCAACAGCATGCCGCGATCGTCCACTTCCTGGGCTTTTTCGGCGTTGCGCGAACGCGGCAACCCTAAGAAAATCATGCCGAACACTTTGACGAAGCAAGCCGCCGCCAAGGCGGCGGTCAAGGCCAGGGCCGCCGCCGACACCGGTATCAGACTCCGCAGCACGCCGTTTTCCAGCGCGTCCACCTGCAGTGCGGTCTGGAAGGCCAGCCACTCCGACACAAAGCCGTTGAACAGCGGCAACGACGAGATACTCATGCAGCCAATCAGGAACAGGAAACTGGTCTTGGGCAAGCGTTGGATCAAGCCGCCCATGGTATCGATATTCAAATCGTGAACCTGATGCTGCAGTATGCCGGCCCCTAAAAACAGCAGGTTTTTGAACAAGGCGTGATTGAAGGCGTGAAATAAGGCCGCCAATAAGCCTAAGGCCGCCAGCTGCGGAAAGCCGTTGGCCATGAAGATCACCGCCAAGCCCAGCACCATGAAGATAATGCCGATGTTTTCCACCGAACTGTACGCCAGCAGGCGTTTCAGGTTAGGCTGCATCATCGCGTACAGAATGCCGCCCAAGGCCGAGAACGTGCCCAGCACCAACAGCACGACGCCCCATTGCCAATGCACGTCGCCCAGCAAATCGAAGCAAAACCGGATCAGTCCGTAGACGGCCACCTTCAGCATGACGCCGCTCATCAGCGCGGAAATATGCGACGGCGCGACCGGATGCGCTTCCGGCAACCAAACGTGAATCGGCACGATGCCGGCCTTCATGCCGAAACCCAACAAGGCCAGCACGAAAGCCAAGGTCGCCCAATTCGAGGACAGTTGCGCTTGACGCAAGGCGTCGAAGGTAAAGCCGTCGGTAAAGGCCGCCAACACCCCAAATCCCAGAATGATGGCGAGCGCGCCGACCTCGGCCATCAGCAAATACAGAAAAGCGGCGCGGCGGTTGGCCGGGTGTTCGTGCTGAAACGCCACCAGGAAATAACTGGCGACCGACATCAGCTCCCAGGCGATCATGAAAAAGAAGGCGTCGTCCGCCAGTAGAACCAACAACATACCGGCAACGAACAGACCGGTGAACAAGCCCAACACCGCGAACGGATGTTTTTCTTCTTGATAGGCCGCCACATAACCCGGCCCGTACAGGCTGACCGCGCCAACGGCGATGCCGATTATCAAGTAGAAGAAACCGGACAGACCGTCGAAACGTACATGCCAAGGCAACCACGGCAAGCCCAAGCCAATTCGGTCGGTGACCACCGAGGTTTGACCCAACAGCACCCACAAACCGGCCAGAATCGCGGCGACGCCCGCCGCACCCAGCAACCTGAATACCGTGGTTTTCAGTAACGCCGCGTATCGGCTTTCTTCCAGCCAGGCATCGGCGCTAGTCCAACATCGCCTGCCGGCCGGCCAACGCCGGAACGCGGCGTGGCCTAGCCGAAGCAAACCGGCGCGGCGGTTGACCAGCAGCGCCAGCAGCCCGGACGCAAAACTCAACAGCACCGCGGCATAGGCCAATATCAACACCATGAGGCTATCTCTCCGTTTTCAGCCAGATTCGCTACCGAATCGCTCATTGCCACACCTCGCCGATCTTGTGTTACGACAGATGCGCTCAGGCAATACCCGAGCCAATCGCGTTAACGCCCTTACAAAACAAGCGACCGCATCATCGTCGTGCGCTTAATCGACGCTCCAGCGAAACTTTTGGTTGATTTCAACCGGCGCAATTGGTTGATCCGAACCAGTTTCACCACACCCAAGCAGTCGCCTCCCCCTCGAGCTACGCAAAGCAGCGGAACGACTTACGCCACACGGTCTGACGAACACTGTACGCCCACTTTCCGGTGTCAAGTGAGTTATCTCGCAACGCACCGATGCCGTTATTCACAGACACCAACCGGCGCTGGATTTATTGTTTCATCACGCCGACACGGTTGCGGATATCAGTAGAAATGACCGGCGGCACGGGATTCCAGTCCTTAGAGCCGGCGCGTCGTTACCAAGCGTGCCATTCGAACTCAACCCATTCCGGAGACATGCGCGATGAGCCAGCCGATTTTGGAAAGGTCTCGGACCGACGACACCCAACACAGCGGCGGCTGCCCGTTTCACGCCGACTTGACCGAAACGCCGGAACTGGCGGAACTGAGCCAGGACGATTGGCTGTTTCTGCCGATGCATAAACGCACGATCGCCCAATACGTCACCAACGAGACCGGCGCCACCGAACTACGCCTGTATTACGAAGACAAGGAAATCAGCTTCGACGAACCCGAGTTGTTCGCATTCGGCGAAAACCTGGCCAAGCAAGCCAGCTTTCCAGCCATAAGCGCCACCGGTTGGGGCCAGGGCTACGATTGGCCGGTGGTTAAGGATCTGCTCGAAGAGTTGATTCTACAAGGCATCCTGCAAACCACCAACCCGGCACCCGCCCCTAAAATGGCGCAAACCGGCGCCAACCACCTACTACCAACGGCTCCCGGCCAATCGCCGCGCACTTGGTTCGAATGCGAGGCCATCATGGCCGAACTGACCGGCCGACCGGTGGAATTGGGCTATCTGGAATTGATGATCCCGGTATTTCGGGTGGCTCATATCGCGATGGATAACGAAGGTCGCCAGGTCGGCGAATCCAACGTCTTCCCGAAACCGTTGCGTGTCGAAGTGCCGACCGAATGGACGACCTGCCCCTACCCCGGCAGCCGCTACCAAAACGAGCGGCCGATGAATTTGACCGCGCTGAAAAGCATGGGCCAGCATTGGTTGCCGGCGATGGCCGCCTTGCTGCAAATCCGCGAAGCCTATCTGCGGCGTTTTCCGGAAGCCCGCGCCGGCTGGACCGTCGGTCATTTGGAGCGCTTGTCGGCGCTGGTGCTGGCGGTTCCGGCCTACCAACTGATGAAAACCGCGCCCCGCGTCGCGAACGGCGAGTTGCATCCGGTGTTGTCATCTATGTACCGCGTCACCGACGGTGTGCGGATGACCACCCATCAAATGCTGTTCCTGCCGGTCGTCGAAACCACGCTCGCCCCCGACGCGCCGATGACAGCCCAAGGCATTTACGACTACGCCGAACGCAACTACGTGTTTCAGTCCGCGCACGGCGTTTGCGCCGGACCGCGCAAGATGATCGAAGAATTTTTGGGCGTGCTGGTCGACGGCACGACGCTGGCCGGCATGGACGACGTTCCGCAAGCCCCGGAGGTCGCGGCCGCGCTGGACGCATTGCCGGCCGCGCTGGATTACGGTCTGTACGGCTTGCAGGCCCACGCCATCGCCTTCTCGGTGTGGTCGCTGATGAGCCGCCATTACGAAGAGCTGTGGACGATTTTGGATACTTGGCCGAACGTCGATTCCGAACGATTTAACGCGTTCAAGGCGCTGGTGCAAACTCAGATCAAACAGTTGCAATCCAAATCGCTGATCGCTAGCGAAGCATGGCGGGCCGATCGGGAAAAGGTCTACGCCGACATGTATCAAAAAACCTGCGAAGGTTTGGGACTGACGACGAATGCCGACAGCTTGGCCGAACGCATCGCGCCGCCGGCGGTTAGTGCCTATCACCGGATCGCCGAGGCGCAATTGCGCGGCATCTTGAGTACGCAATTCGGCCGACCGGCCTACGAAGCGGCGGCGTTCGAGCGCTTGATTCGCTGCTTGATGAAATATTTCCGCCGTGAGCAAGGCATTTTGGCCGCCGCCGAACAAACCCAGCAAGCGATCAATCGGCTGCTCGGCCGCCCGCAACCCGAGCGCGAATTCTCGGCGGCGGATTTGAATATCTACAACCTGCTGCTCGGCGAAGTCCAGCGTATTCCGCACATCGGCGAAGTCTTCGAGCAATTGTTCCACGTTGAGATACGGGTGACCAAGAGCAACATCGACATTCGCGAGCACGGCTAGCCCGGCACGCGGCCTCGGCTAGGGATGGCCGAGCGCCTTTAACGATTATGTTCGCGTTAATCACGACAGGGATGCGCGACCGTCGCCTCTGGCATCGCTTAGCCAGGACTCGGCTGGCAGGACGCTTAGCCATCGCCATCCGCGGCTACCGGGCCTGAGCGATCGATACCGGGGCGACGGCGAAGATTAACGCGAACATAGCCTTTCGGGTCGGCCTATCGCGTTGGGGCCGGACGATCTGGCCGAATGGTTTAACGGGGCGTCAACCCTATTCCGGCGTGGCGCCAGCGATTTTGAATTTAGAGGATAGTCGGACCGCGCCTGCGCAGCGGATTGCGGGCGGTCAAACTCGAACCGGATCAGTCGGCATGGGGCCGGCGAATCGACGTGCGATGGGCACGGGTATAAAGAGGAGAGTGTCATGAAAGTAAAATCCAACATTCGTGCTGGTTTGGCTGTCAAATTGGGCAGTTCAGTCGGCGGTCGTTGCAGCGGCGGCATCGTACTGGCCTAAGCCAAAACCCTAGAGGGAAAAGGACGTCCCTCGCTTCTTGGCTCGGCCGGCCACCAGCCGGCCGCGCCAACCTTATTTTGAAAAACTAATAACGCCCGGACCGGTTTCTCCAAACCCAAACCGCGGAATCAACGGCGAGATTGCAAGCCATCCTTCGTCACGGCAACCCGGTCTCGCAGGGGTTGCAATCCAAGCATTCCGGGACATGATCGAATAAACATCAAGAGGACTGTCATGTACCGCCACCTGTTTAGCGCACGCACCATCGAACCGGCCGCCCATTCCCGAGCCGCCAGGATTTTTCTGAACACCGCCTTGATAACCGGCCTGCTGGCCGGTGCCGGCGTCTCCGCCAATACCACCATCGTGCAAGCGCCGGCCGACGCTCGCTCCTTTGGCTTGGAATCCTTGCGTCTGGCCGTGCGACAAGACGGCGGCGCGCCGCTGCCGGAAGGACTGGACCGCTTCGTCAAGAACCGCGAAGCGGCCCTGCAACTGGGCAAGGCGCTGTTCTGGGACAGCCAAATCGGCAGCGACGGCGTGCAGGCCTGCGCCAGTTGCCATTTTCACGCCGGTGCCGACAGTCGCGCTAAAAATCAACTCAACCCCGGCTTTCTCGCGGTAGCCAATGCTAAAACCAATCCGATCGACGGTTTTGCCAACGCAAACAAAATCAATGCCGCCGATTTCGAAATCAAGGGTCCGAACGCCAGGTTAACCCGCCAGGACTTCCCGTTCGTCAAGACCATCGACAGCGTGGTCCAAGGCGCCAATAGCGCCATCGATCCCAGCACCGGTAACAGCAACGACATCGCCGGCTCGATGGGCATGTTGTACACCTTTTTCGACCACGTAAACCCCGGCCTCGCCGTCGATAGCGGCACGCCGGTCCAGGACCCGGTCTGGAACCTGTTCGGCAAGAAGAACGTGCGCCGCTCGGTCCCGCGCAACGCGCCGTCGGTGATCAACGCGGTGTTCAACTTCAGCAACTTCTGGGACGGCCGCGCCAATCCGCATTTCAACGGCCAGGACGGTTTCGGAGACCAAAATCCCAACGCCGCCATCGTCGTCAACACGCCGGACGGATTGGCCCTGGAACAAATCTCCCTGGCCCAGGCCAGCTTGGCGTCGCAGGCGATGGACCCGACCGTCAGCTTCGCGGAAATGTCGTTCGGCGACCCGCATCAAAAATCCACGTCCGATCCCAGCCTGCCGAATGGCCGCAGCTTTCCGGAAATTGGCAAAAAGCTGTTGGCGGCGTCCGCCGCGTCCGGCAAACCCTTGACGCCGCTGGGACAACAAGTCGTGCATCCCGAGGATTCGGTGCTGGGCGGCCTCGCCAAGGCGCCCTATCGCGGCCTGGATACGACTTACGCCGATTTGATCAAGGCCGCGTTTAACGACCAATATTGGGAATCCGACGAAGCCATCGAAGCGCCCGGCATCGTCTTCAACCAAATGGAATACAACTTCAGCCTATTTTTCGGGCTGGCGGTGTCGCTGTACGAATCGACGTTGGTCGCCGACCGCAGTTATTTCGACGTCTGGATGGAAACCGGCCGCTTTAACGCAGGCTTCGGCGACAAGGAACTGGCCGGCTTGAATCTGTTCGTCAACCAGGGCCAGTGCGTGCAATGCCACGCCGGTCCGGAACTGACCAAAGCCTCCATCCGCGCCGCCAACCAGGGTAAAAACCTGATTCGGCCGATGACTATGGCCGACGGCAGCGCCCTTTACGATAGCGGCTTCTACAATATCGCGGTGACGCCGACCACCGACGACTTGGGCCGAGGAGGCTCGGACAATGCCAATCTACCGCTGGCCTTTGCTCGTCAGGCCCTGATGCAGCGGCGGAATTTCGAAGCCAATCAAGCCTTGCCGGCCGGCGAGCCGCGAAAACCCGACCCGATTCCGTTCCCAATTCTGGGTAACGATGCGATTCCAGCGCTGAGCGAAGACGGCAACAGCGCGGTCTGCACGGATGCCAACCATAATCAGATCTGCGATCCCGACGAAATCCTTAACCGGGACTTTAAACGGGCGGCGGTCGATGGCGCTTTCAAAACCCCCGGCCTGCGCAACAGCCAATTGACCGGCCCCTACTTTCACAACGGCGGCGTCGCGACGTTACGGCAGGTGGTACAGTTTTACAATCGCGGCGGCAACTTTTGCCACTTCAACGCGCCGGATCTCGCCCCCAACATCAAACCGTTGGGCTTGACCGACCGGCAGGAGGAAGAACTGGTCGCCTTTCTGGTGTCGCTGACCGACCAGCGCGTACGCTACCAAAAAGCGCCGTTCGACCATCCGGAACTGCGTCTGCCGATCGACGGCCGCCCCTACCAACCGCTGGCGAGAATCGGCGCGGTCGGCGCGAGCGGCTCCCACCACCCGCTGCCCACCTTCCTGGACCTGGACCCCAACGACGCGATCCTGACGCCGACGGGCAGTTGCGTATTGGAATAAACGGCAATCGCGGACAAGGCGTCAATGTCTTGGTACTGGAGCCCAGCGACCAATTCGCCGTCGGCCGGCAAGCCGCTGATTTGAACCATCCCGATTTAATCGGCAATCAAAGCGCCCATTTCGTCGATACCCACGACCATTCGGTTCACGCCACGGCCGTGGGTAAGCAGGAAGGATTTAATCCTATTCGCCCCGGGACGAGCACTGACGTAAAAGACTTATAAATCAACGACTAGCGAATAGACCAATGTCTGAATCAGCTGACTTCAGCCGATGTCATGATTTGTCATTTTTATAAAATACGCTCTTTTGCACATCTTCATTCGGTTCGCTTATTCGCGCCAACATGCCCCTCGAAAAAATACTGCTCGTTCTTAGCGTTATGGCCCTGTCGGTACTGGGTTGGTACATCTACACGCCGCCTTACCATTCACCGCGCGAGTATCCGCCGCTAGCGGAAGCCGATCGGCAACGCATGGATTTGCAGTTGTTCAACGAACTGGCGGTCAACGGTTCAAGGCCGCCGCATTACACGGTCGAAAGGCGCCGGCAACTGATCCTGGACATGGCCAAGCAAGGCTTCGAAGTAGCCGATCTGGCGTATCAACTGTTGAATATCGGCCCCACCGTTAATTCCGGTCGGCATTGGCTGATGCCGTGGGAGCGCTCGGCTTACCACCATTTGCGCAGGCTGGCCGACGCCGGCGACCCATCGGCGCAATGTTTGGCGGCGTTGGTGATCGCCCGCTGGGATTTGGACATGCGGAATTACGAACGTTATGTCGTGCAGGCGGCGAATGCCGGGCAGCCGTATTGCACCAATATATTGAGTGGGTTGTTGACCATACATATTGGCCCACAAGAGCCTATACCAACATCTTATTGGCAAACGATTCCCCAGAATGATCTCAAAGGCAGAGAATTAAAGCTATTGGCTGCAAAGATGGGGGTAGAAACAGCACAATTATATCTGGTGAGTTTTTTTCACAGGGGATTCAAGGTTATCCATTAAATATTGGTAAAGCAACGTGTTGGCTTAGCTTGGCAGAACAAGCAGATACGGGTGGAACTCTGAAAGAAAAATCCAATTTGATTTGGTTAACTCAACAGGCGCAAGGAAAAGGCATCGATATTTCGGAACATTACGACCCAAAGCAATGGTGTGAAACCAAACTGACTAACTGATTAAATATTTATACAAGGAACTGGATATGGCAGGTCAAACCGTTCAACAATGGACAAATCAATACAACCAATTACGTCAGAACTATATTAGCGTTAACAACACAATAAAAATTTATTCTAAAGGCGACTCTCCCGCTCTATTCGAAGCCCAACGCCTGCAACTCCGCTTGGAATATCAAATCAACCAGCATATCGATTCAGCCTATACGCCGGAGTTAATAGATACATATCAAGCCTACCAAAATCAAAAAATTGGAATCCAAACTAACATCCCCATAGACGGTATCCTCTACAACAACATTGGCCAACCGCTGATCTGGGACCCCAATACCCACTGGGGTCAGTTCAATCAATTTCGCGAGATCCGAAGTTTTATCCGCAGTGTGGCCGACTTTCATCTGGCGAGTTGTTTGTTGATTGAACGAGTTACTTACCTTCGATCTAACATATTTCTCTCTGGCAGGGTTAGGAAAGTCCATTTCATTCGTTAGGCATGCGCTAAAATGGATAAAGACTTGAGTACCTCAAAGAAAACTGCCATAGCCTGCATACTTTGGTTTGCACTTTGTGCTGTTGCATTTAGCAATGCGGGCTTTAATATTTTTTTCTTATTGCTTTACCAATTGCCGGTATATGGTGGATGGTTTGGTTCGTGCGATTAATGATTTATCGGTCCCGCCAATACCAGGCTAAAAATAAAAATATCGGCACGAAATATACTTGGATTTATTGGGCATTAGAACCAGCCACGCTAATAATGTCTTTGGTTTTATCGAATTTTGGCGTTTTTTCTTATATTCGATTTATGGCAAGCGAACAGGCTCTTACAAACTATGCGGAGCATGTGCGTGCCGGAAAAGTTGATCTTGCTTTTGAGTTTCAACACCCGCCGCGTCAAGTCGGCTTATACACGGTGACGGTCACAGATTTACTGGCTGATGGAACGGTAAGAATGATTACATCTTCACATTCGGTTATGGATAAAGCTGGTTTTGCTAATTCACCAAATAATCCACCACTGAAGCTGGGCGAAGATTCTTATAAACATATTTATGGACGATGGTGGTATTGGTATGAAAGCTGGTAATTCCATGCCCAATCGGGTCAGGGCGAGTTTCTCTCGGATCCTCCCCACAAGACCTATGCGGGTCCGCTGCGCAAGTAGATGAAACACGGTAATGACAACGTACCCACTGGTCTTTGATCGACACTAATCCCTCCGACATTAACCACGGGTTATTCATTGCCATCTGCGTAATTGGTGTCCGCGACATGGCGTAACGCCCTTTCGAACTGACGTCGGTTTTGATCGCTTCCTTCAGGTTAACGCTCAAACTTACAGTGAATGATCTTGGTGCGCGGCATCGTCACCGTTTTAGCGCCAAGGGTAGAGATTACAGGAGCTTATATATCTGCCCATTAGCAACAGCGCATACACCGTCCGCGCCATTGGTGCAGTTCTGGGACTGGCCGGTAATTTTCCGATAACGCAATAAAAAACCCGCCAAGCCTTACAGCTTGCGGGTTTCTGATCTTCCTTGAGTTTCTCTGAATCGAGAAATGGTGGCGACACCGGGAATCGAACCTGGAACCTCGGGGTTATGAATCCTAAGTTAGTTAAATACTTTTAATAAAATCAATCGCTTGCGTTCTGCTGGTTTTATTAAAAAGCGTTACAAAGCGCATTCGATTTGTACAAAAACTGGCGCAGCGTTGCAAAATCGTTGCACTAATTAAACACAATAGGAGGAAAAATGACATGCCCTAAGTGCGGAGGCGAAACTCGACGAGAAGAGCCGGCGCCTGGATTCAAGCCGACATATTGGTGCCCAAGATGCGCTCAAAGGTGCTGGGTGTTAGGATCGTAGGTCCGAGTTAGCGAAGCGTAATCGGAGCTACGCGGGCTGCTGATTTTGTTAAAAAGCGTTACAAAGCGCATTCGATTTGTGCAAAAACTAGACAGGCGTTGCAGAATCTTTGCAGCGTTGAACCGCAAAACCGTATGCCTAACGCAGAGCTAACTTGCCCGACTGGGCGCGGAGAATTATGAATAACGAAAAAAACCATCCCGCCCAGGCGGGTCAAGTTGAGCGCCGGGTTATGCACTGGTTTTGCTTTTCATACTACGGACAGTGTAATGAAACTGGCAGACAAGCGACGGCAAGTGCTTATGTTGGCTATCCTGGCCGGGAAGTTACAGCGCCAATGATAGATAAAAACAAAAAGGTCGCTGGAGTAACCGGAGACTCGGCTCTAATAGCTGTTTCATATCTGGGCGAAATGACGAGAGAAGAATTTTTGGGGCATAACGCAGAGCTAACCGGACCGCAACAGCTAGATCAAGACTATGAAAACTGAACAAAACTCGCCCGCTGTTGCGGGTCCGGTTGAGCGCCGGGTTATACGGCTGCTTTGTTGGTGGTTTGGCTGCGATCCAGACTACGAACTTAGCAATAATTATGCGGTGCCGTGCAAGCGCTGCGGCGCACACGACACAGACTACTCCGATATGGTTGGCGACACAAGGCACAACCGGCTGGTAAAGCGGCTGCGTTACCAGTGCTTTCGGCGGTGGTGGCCCGCGCCATGCAGTGATTGCGGCAAGCGATTTGGAGACCACTCAGAATGTTTACCTTTTTGACGTATAACGCAATAGCTAACGCGCCGTAGCGTAGCGGAGGTCGCCGTTGAGCGGCGGGTTATGCGGACGAGAACAAACAATGACAAGCAACGCTCATTGCGGCGGTGTTGTTGACCGTTGAGTTGGGCTGGTTTTTGGAGATTGAGATGAACATAAGTGAATTGACTGACAAAGCACGTGGCATAGCACAATGCCTCACTTACAACGACGACGAGCACCAAGCCGCCGCAAAGCACATGCTGCTTGAGATGGCGCACCGACTCGATACGTTTGACGTACGCGCACACAAGAAGGCCGACGGCTTACTGCTGGTGAATGGCATAGGGAAAGCGCGCTTCGCAACCATGAAGGAGCGGGCGCTGCACTGGCTATTTGGCATTCTGCCGAACAAGGTGTAGTGACGCATAACGCCAAACTAAGGCGCGCCGCCGATGAACTTTAAACAAACCGCGACGCTTAACCGGCGTCGCCTTGAGTGCCGTGTTATGCGGCTGGAGTCGGCATGAACCGCGAAGAACGAATTGAAAAATTAAAAAATGGCAGTGAAACCGCCATGTGGGCCGCCGAGGAAATAGAACGACTTGAAATAGCCCTAAAAGAAATAGAGAAATTTGGGCATGGGGTTGGATACGGTAGAGGTTTTACGTGCGCAAATATAGCAAAGACAGCATTGACGCATAACGCAAAAAGTAACCCGCGCGATAGCGTCGGGTTGACTGACGGGTTAGCAGGGTAATGTAATGAGTTGCGAATTTTGCACAGATGAAGACGGATTGCCATGCTTGCCAATTTACGGACTTGCCCCACATGAACACGTTGGGAGTTCGATTATTGGCAGCACACGGTTTTTGCCGAAAGAGCAGTGGCCACCAGAATTTGAGCCAGACCCCAATGAGGATGGAATGGGGACGTGGCATTGCCCGCATTGCGGTGAGTAACATGACTGCTAACGCAACAAGTAACCCGCGTAGCAACGCGGAGTCGGGTTGACTGCCGGGTTATTCATTTTAACTTGGGTAAATTATGAAAATTAAAAATTCTACAGAAATAGAAAACTGGCTATTCCTACACGCTCAAATACAAGAGCATATTTGCGATGGAATCAAAGGTGAAATTAATGGCGACAATGTTAACGTGGCCTATATTGATCGAGATACCGGTGAAAAAATTGATATTGAGTATGATGTATAACGCCAAAAGCTAACGCGCCGTAGCGCAGCGGAGGTCGCTGTTGAGCGGCGGGTTATAAGTCAGGAGATTGCTATGCAAAACAATTTTACACAATCGGTTATTGATTTTTGCGAAGAGCAAAATTACAAGAGAGATGGCTCAATAACAGAGGAAGAATTTTCACAAGTTGCTTTTAGATTATACGGTTGTTTTACTACTGCCGATCTATCACTAGAAAATATGGTAGAAATTGCAAATTGTGCGCTTCTTGCTAGATTGAACAAGAATTATAACGCAGAGCTAAGTTGCGCTGAGCAACGCGAAGCGTCAACTTGAGCGCCGGGTTATACGTTGAGGCTAAAATGAAAGCGATATTCGAGGCATGGTTAATACGAATTGCGGCAAAAATTATTCGCGGCAGGAATGTGCAGCGTGCAATGGTCGTAAGCCGGGCTGACAATAATTGGATGTCCGAAGCGGGATATGAACTGGGCAAAATTGCCGACAGAATAGCGTCTGGGTATAAAGACGTATAACGCACTAGGTCAGGAGCCTTGCGCGGCTGTTTGCGCAAGGTCGCCTGCACCGATGGGTTAGGCCGCGATTGCAAGGGACAAGAATATGAAAAAACCGAGACTGCTGGATTTGTTTTGCTGCGCTGGTGGCGCTGGAATGGGTTACGCCCGCGCCGGGTTTGAGATTACCGGCGTTGATGTCGTGCGCCACCAGAACAACCCCCATGCGGTGATTGTGGCTGACGCTCTGACGCTTGACCCGGCATGGATAGCGGAGAACTTTGACGCCGTGCATGCCTCGCCGCCGTGCCAAGGATACACCACGATGCGCCACGCGCCGGGCGCGAAGGGTGCGCCGCGCCTGATTGGGCAAACGCGGGAACTACTGCAAGCGACTGGACTGCCTTGGGTGATTGAGAATGTGGAAGCGGCAGCGGGCGAAATGCGACTCCCCGTGCTGCTGTGCGGCACGATGTTTGACCTTGGAGCGCAAGGCCACGACCTGCAAAGGCACAGGCTTTTTGAAACGACTTTCCCGGTTGCGCAGCCGCAATGCAGTCACACGGAACGCCCGGTAATTGGGGTGTATGGCGGTCATGCAAGAAACCGAAGCTCAAAGCACGGCGGGCGTGGGACAAAGGATGTTTGGGACGGAGGCCACAAAGCTGCCGCATCGAAGGCGCTCGGGATTGACTGGATGACGCTCGGCGAACTGAGCGAGGCAATACCTCCAGCCTACACCGAGTTTTTAGGATGGCAACTACGGGCGGCAATGATGCTGCGCCTAGCGGCCTAACAACTGATTATCAGGCAAATCTGCCTGCATAAGCTGATATTAGCCGGGTTTTTAGGCACTCAACTACCGCACACCTCAAGCCGCCACCGGGAAAACGCGCCTGAT
This sequence comes from Methylomonas stagni, assembly GCF_050154735.1. Classification (NCBI taxonomy): domain Bacteria; kingdom Pseudomonadati; phylum Pseudomonadota; class Gammaproteobacteria; order Methylococcales; family Methylococcaceae; genus Methylomonas; species Methylomonas stagni. The sequence goes on from NZ_CP189557.1 coordinate 2,188,626, forward strand.
TGCCCCACCATCGCCCACGGCGGCGGCATTTCATGACCAGGACCGCGCAGGGCCGTGATCTCGCGAGCGCCAGCCGCGACGCAATGCGCCACGGCTTCGCTTAATCCGCTCGCGCCACGGCGGCCGGCGGCGGCCAGCAGCTCGGCGGCATGCGGCGACAGCCAGCGCACGATCACGACGCCGTCGTAATCGTCGCCGGTCGCATAATCCAAGCCTGGCGGGTAAAACCGCAGCACGTCGATAGGCCCGTTAATGCGCTCGGCGTGGACGGTCATAGCTCAGCGACGGCAGCGGCAAATGACTGCTCGGCGGCATACAGTTCGGCTGCGGTTTGCGAGACAGCTATAGATAGTTTAGCCGCTTGCCGGGCGCCCTCGATTTGCGCGCCGATGACAATCCAGGCTTGCGCCGTGGCGACAATGCGCGCGGCCGTTTGTGCCGGGGTTTTTCCGGTTGCCGCCGCCTCGGCGGCGATCCACGGATATGCGCTAGCGTCTGCCGGATTCGCGGCGGCTTGGTACGACTTGGCGTCGGCCAGCTTGAGCGCATAAGTGGCTTCCTGGCCAGGCGCAATCGTGATGTACTTTGCTCGGATCGCGCCGGCGGAATCATCCACGCGTGCGGCGGCGGCGGCGCGCAATTCGACGATTCCCTTGGTCATGACCAGCGCCATTACACAGCCTCCACGGTTGCAGACCAATCAAGATACGGCCACTTAGAGACCGTCAAAAGAATGGTGCCGGCGATGGCCGTCGCAAATTGACCTATTTCGTTGATGGGCCCGCTCACCGCGTCGCCGGTGGTCAAATTGACGGCAGTCAGATCGGAATCGGCAGGCGCGCCGCTGATTGTCGCTTGGTCGACGCCATCGGCCGCGATGGCCGTCTTATCAATTGCCGTTGCCTGTGCCGGCCGCACGACCGGTTCGCCATCGACCATGTAATCGGTAGACCGGTCGGCGACACCCGCATAAATAGCATAACCATCGCCCCATCCGGTTAGCACTAGATTTAGCTCAGCCTCAATGGTCAGTCCGGTTTGCACGATCCGACCGGTCTCAGCCTCATAAACAGCATAATCGATCATTTTTTAGTTCCCAACAAAAGCAACGTTGTGTCCTTCGTGCGCGTACCGCCGTTGGCATAGGCCACAAACGTTGTTGTCGCGGCCGTGGTTACGTACTGAGCGGAGACGACAATGGTCGCTGAAAATCGCCCGCCGGCGTAGCTTTCAAACTTGTTCTTGGCAATCTGAGTCCCGCTGGAGCTGTCGAGATTGATGTACAGCGTTTGGCTGCCGTCCAGGTCCCAGACCGTGGCCTGACAGGTCGCGATCAAATTAACCGATGTGCCGATCGGCAGCGTGACCGTGAGCGTCACAAGATCATCACCCGATCCATAGCGCGGCACCGTCACGGCTTCGTCCTCAATCTTGATCGTCGTCACATTCAGATCGACGATGTCGGCCTCGACTACTTTCAGTTTGTTGACAGACGCCCGATCGATTTCCGCGTCGCCAATCGCCGCTGCCGCGATATACGTCGTGCGATTGCTGCCGGTGATCGGGTTGGTTTTGGTGATGGCCGTTGGATCGTAAGGCGCGACGGTCGCGCAGGGCGTTGGCCCGATGTTGAGGGTAAACCTGGCAGCGCGCACATCGATCGCGCCGGACGTTTCAACGCGAATGCCAAACGCGACCGACTTAGTACCGCTTCGATAAGCCGTTCCACCGGGGCCGAAGACCGCACTTAAACGCGTCCACGCGCCGACAGCGTTAATATCAACCGCCACATCGGAGGCGTCGATCAGCGCACCGCCGGCATCATAGCAATAGCAACGCAACAAACAGGTTCCGGACCCGCCAGCCCGAGTTAGCCAGCATGCCAAAGTTATCGGCTGAGCGGTATCGATGGCAATCCGACTCACACTGATCATTTGCACGACGTCGCCAGCGCTGTCGCAGTACGCGCGCAAAAATGGCGCGGTCACGTCCCATGGCGGCCCGTTGGCGGTGTCTTTGTAAAACGCTCCCCAGGCCGGCGAGCCGCTTGTCGATACAGCCCAGTCCGGGCAGATAGCCCCAGCATGCACCGCGCCCGATAAATCAGGATTGGGCAGCAAATTGTCGCCGGCCTTGTTCAGCACCTTACTGTAATCGATCCCGCCGGCCGCAGATTGAAACACCACGTTGCCGACTGGATCGTAGACCGTGATCGCCTTCGCGACGGCACTGCCGCCGGCATCGACGGTAAACTGCCCGCCGCCGCAATTAATCGTGCCGCCGGACAGCGCGCCGGAGAAAGTGCCGGTCACGCCGGACAATTGGCCCTTGAACACGGCATTACCGGACGAATCCAGGTAGAACAACCCGTTTCCGGCGGTTTTCGACCCGGTGCCGTACCAGATCGGGAACAAGCCGCTGTCGGACACTTCCACCCGCCAGCCGGTACCGGCCGAGGTTTTCAGGGTACCTGCCGTGACGGTGCCCAAATCGGCGACGATGGCCGACAACTGCGCGACGGTCAATTTATCCGCCGTCACCGTGCCTGCAACCAGCGAGCGGCCGTAGATCGTGCCGTCGACGACCATGTCGCCGCGCAAGCCGGCCTTGATAACGCCGTTGATGTAGCCGACCGCAAACAAGGCTTCTTGCGGCGCGGTGGTGCCCGGCTTGACGACCAGGAAGCGGTCGGCCTCGACCACCACATCCCCGGCCCGACCTGGATCGGCCAGGATGTCATCGACCATGGCCGTGACGTCCAGCCCGGCGACTGTTACCGATAACTCGGCGGTATACGTCGCGGCCGGGCCAAAGGCATCGACGCCCTGCAAGCGCACATACCACGCGCCGTCGGCCGCCACGGCGAAGGCCGACAGCCGGCCAACGCCGGGTCCGACTAGATTGGCTGGCCCCGGTGTAAAACCGCTTGTCTGGCTGGCGTAGACGTTGGTGTTTTCGTAGTCCGGATCACCGGGCTCGGTGAATTTGACGAACACCTGGCCAAGGCCCGGTGTGAGTTCAACGCCGGTGAAGTCCACGGATTCCGGGTTGCTGACTGTCAGCTCCGCCGAGTTGCTGTAGTTGCCGTAGAAGTCGCGAGCCCGGACGTTGACTTTAAACGTTCGGCGCGGACCGCCGTCTTCGACGTTTTTATCGTAACTGTAAGCGTATGCGTTCTCGGTGACGTAATCGGTGCGCAGCAACGCCCCGCCGGCGGTGTACACGCGGATTTCAAAATCCCGGAACCACGGCGTCTGCCCGCCCTGTCCAGCTGCATAAACTGCATTACCCAGCACGCTGGCGGCATCGGTCCCCCAGCTGAATAACGCGGTTCGCCCGGTAAATTCGGTCGTACCGGACGGCATGGCCAGGCCGGTAACATGCACGGCGCTGATCGCGTAAAACTCACCGAGCGTGTGAGTGATGCTAATCGACGACGACAAGCGCCCGGCGATGTTGACGGCGGCCAGGGTGATTTCATATTCGCCGGTCGCCGGATTGTTGAGCCGATACGACAGCCCGACGATCTCGGTATCGACTACCGTCGCGCCGGCGTAGCGCACCAGCAGATGATAGCCGCGTAGCAAAGTATCGGTGGACGCGCTCCAGGCAACATCCAGATAGCGATGAATGCCGGTCAAATCAACGAACGTGCCCTCGGTGCTGATCAGCCCGGACGGCGGCACTACGCCGGCCGCGATATAGGGGTTATTCGGCCTGGGTTCCAAGTCGCCGATTTCGTCGATTTCGGCGTATTTATCCGGGTCGTACTGAATCGCCGAAACCGTGTAAAAGCCGTTTTTCGGGTCGTCAGATTCGGCGATTTGCAGGATGCGATACAACTGGCCGATCGCATCCGGATCGTACACGATGAACTCCATTTCATGGGCCGGCGCGCTGTCAAAATCCGGCGCGACCGTCAACGCACTATGCGTGCCGGCGGCGCTGGTGACGACACTATCCATGACTTCGCCGGCGCCGCCTATCACCGCTAGTCGATAGGTCACGCCGGCCGCCAGCGTGACCGGTGCATCCAGCACCACGCTTGACACCGTACAACCGACCGAGCAGCGGCCGCCGTAGCGCTGGCCACTGTTGCGCAGCGGATCGGCCACCCGAATCACATCGCCGGGCTTGTCGTTGAATCCGGCCAGGCTGGGGCCAAAACTTACGCTATCGATTTCGCGGCGGCTGGTGACCAGCAAGCGTTTGCCGCGCCGGTGCGCCTCGGCCCGCGACGTACAGCCGAGCATGGTTTCGGCTCTTAGGTTGTAGCCGTAGCGTTCGATGCCGTCAATATCCTCGATATATTCGGTGGTAAGGCGGCTTTGGTCGGTGATGTCGTTGTATTGGATTTGAGCGGCGGTGTAGCGCACCTGGCGGCCGCTGCCGGAGTAGACAAATTGGCCTTTACGCACATTAGCCGGCACATACAAGTTGGCTTTCGACTTAGGAGCGTCTTGCGTGACATAGACCGACGTCCCGGACCACAACGCCTGGGCGTCAAAAACCCCGGCAATCTGGCTAATCATGTCGTGAGCCGGGACGCCCTCCATGATTTGAGCGTCGATTGAATAACGATGCTCGGTACCGCCGTTGCCGTCGGAGACCAGCTCATCGCAACGCTGGGCGATTTGGTACAGCGCCCACTTGTCTTGATAGGCCGGGTCGATATGATCGCCAAGGCCATGGCCGCCGGTAACGAGTAAAGTATACAGCACCCAGGGCGGGCTACGCGTCCACGCCCTGATCAGCGTGCCGTCCCAGTCCGCGCCGGTGTAGGTGCGCGCGGTGGGATTGTAAACGGCGGCGTGCGGTACAAAACACAGCCAGCCGAGCAAGTCATAACTACGGACTGGAATGCTGGAAAAGTAGCGGGTATCGAACGTCAGCCGGCAGTGCGCCACGTTTGGCCGGCGGAGCTTGGCGTACGTCAACGCGACGTAGCTATCCCAGCTGAAGGCGTTGACGGTGTTAGCGTCCGGGTCGGCGGTGATGCGCGTCACGCGGATGTCGAAACTGGTGGCGTCGGCGTCGATCGCGCGAAGGTTGACGACATAGCCGCGCTGATACGCGCCGTCTTGCTTGTCTTTGATCGTGCCGCGCCCGCCCAGATCGGCGGCCACCCACGAGCCGCCGGCCGGCTTGACCTCGATCTGCAAGTCCACCGTGGTGCCGGTCTTGTCGCCGTTGTCCGGGTTGTTGCGATACAAGCCGGCAAAAGTGAGTATCACCCGCACCGCATCGACGGCCGGATCGGTGATGGTCCTAACTACCGGGGTTGAGTGAGTGACCGGCACGCCGACGCTGACCGGGGTGCCGATGGCGTCTTCGACGCTGCCTTGGATGTAGTCTTGCGACTGAGTGCCAGTCCGGTAATCGAACGAAACGCCCTCGAAGTTTAGCGAGCCGTCGGCGGCCTTGATTGGCGTACCGTCGAGCTTGATGCACTTGAGCGGGTCCGCGTCCGGGAAGCCGGCGATTTCGCCCCAGGCCCACGCCTCGACAATCTCGACAATGCCGCGCGAGCGCACGGTATCCGCTTTATAGACCGGCGTGCGAGCACTGCCGCCGCCGCCGCCGCCCATTGCCCCGCCCAGCAGGGCCAATGCTTGCGTCATGTCGGCAAATCCTCAACCCAATAATTCGACGACAACACGATAGAGCCGGCATCGCGGACCCGGCCGACTAGGATCGGGTACGGATGGCCGGCGGCCGTGACGTTGACCGCGCCGTTGCTGATATAGCTGGGCTTGCTTTCCGGCCGTTCCAAACTGGCCGGCGATCGGTTGGCTTTTTTGCCGGTGATCATATTAGCCACGGCGGAAATCGCGAGCGACAGCGCGGTATTAACGACCATCGTGATCAAGGTGAAGTTTGCGGCGGTCACGCCGATGGCTGAAAATGCCGCCGCTACAAAGGCTACCGGCAACTCGCCGCCCACCACCGGCATGACCCACAGCTCTTCGTCGGCCCAGGGATCGCACGCGCTGTCGTTCAACACTTGCCGCGAAGCGGCCGGATCGGCGGCGTTGTACAGCACCGCGACATATTCCCCGGCATCGCAAGCCGCCAGGAATCCGGTCCGCTGCACGGCGATAGCCCGCAACGCTTCGGCCGGCGTAGCTACGTCCAGGGTCCAGACGGGTTTGAACTGCTCAAGGTCGCCGAATAGGCGAATGGTTTTCAGCATAGCAAAAAATATTTATTCGTTTGTATTGACAAACAATTATTAGTGTGAGAGACTATACCCACGTTGAGAGACAACGGACCGACCCGGCGGAACCAGGAACAAACGGAGAGACTCATGAATTACTCAATGAACAACAAACAAACGCTCAGCTATTTAAAAGCAGAAGCTAAAAAACTAGGCTGCACTTTAAAAGAGCAAACAATGACCATAAACGGCGGCAAAGCTTATAAATACGTTATTCGCGGCACTGACGACTGGCTTATAAAAAACATGACACTAGGGATGGCGCTAGAAAATTTCGAATCAGGAAAGTTAGCTGATCTAGTAAACAAAAATAGATAACCATAAAAAAAGCCGTCTTGGTTTCCCTCGACGGCTTTTTACCGATTAATCCACTTATGCAGCGTCAAAATACCGGCCCAGTTATGATAGATCAAAACCAACAAAAAACAAAGCCCGGCGCCCAGCCGGGCAATACCAACGCCCTAGCTAGTGAGCAGCCGGCAACTAGTCATCTGCAAATCCGCTGCACCCCTGCCGAAAAGGCTGCATGGGTGCATGCGGCAAATGGTCAAAAGCTTTCCGACTGGGTACGTGGCGCGCTCAACTCGGCAGCGTCTCCGCAGAACCGCAGATAAACCACGGTCGCCTGCCGCCAATACTGACCAAACATCTCGACGCGGCTCCGGCAACTGGCGCTAGGATGGTGCAGGATGCGGCTATCGCCCAGATAAATCGCGGCGTGAGCCGGGCAGGCGGCGCCGTTGAGCTGCATGATGATGATGTCGTTTGCTTGCGGGACATCGACACGCTGGAAGCTGCGCGCGAGAAAGCCATTGACGAAGGCGTTGGCGTTAGCCGGATCGTCCCACCAGCCCCATTGTTTGCGCTCGCCGTCGCGGATGTCGATATCGAGTTCGTGGCGGTAGTAATCCGCGACCAGATTCAAGCAATCCAGGACGCCGTACACGAACGGCCTACCTTCATAAGCCGCCGGCAGCACGCCGCGCGGCGTGTAGGTATGCAGCTCGCCGCCCGGATAGCTGACGATCATAAACGGCAAATTGCTACGCTCGGCGCTGGCAATGTCGGCGGCGCTGGGTTCCGGGCTTCGGTTCGGGTGGCTGTGATACACCGCGCGAATTTGCCGCGCATGGCGCGCATACAGCAAGGGGTTGATCAGAAACGCCCGCGTTGGGTCCGGGTGTGTGTTTTCGGCGCGAATCACGCTGATACCGACGCCGGTATCGATCAGCAGGCCGCAGGCTTCGCGCGGGAATTCGGCGGCGGCGTGGGCCAGGATGTCATCGAGAATAGCGGGAGCGATCATGACAAACGCCGTCCGAAATTGGCTAATTTTGACAACGCCACGTCCAATCGATCGCAAATCAGGTTTAACATTTTTCGACGGCGACCAAACGGCAATCGATTCCGGGCGATCCGCAATCTGTCTAACATTGATTCAAGATAGGGTGTCAAATTCATGTATTGCTCCGCCCCAGGCCAGGATTTCCGCCGTAATCGAGCGGGCTATTCGCGCCGAATCTCAGTTTGCAGTCGCTCAGACGCTTACCGCACACATCCAGCGCCGAGCTGCCGACTGGATCGCCGTTGCGATCGAACCACTTGGCCGGATTAGTGCCCGGCCAGCTGCACCCGGAACCGCCTGCGGTGGACTTGTAGCGATGCGGGCAGCCGGTGGCGATGGCGATCATGCCGGGCAATTGCTTTTCCGGTAAATCCGCCGGACTACCCAATTCGAACTTAACCGCTGACCAGGATTCCTCGGCGCGGCGTTCTATCAGATAAAACTCATCGCGATAGGCCGCTTCGTTGGCGACCACATATTGTGCAAGGGTGCGGCGGCGGCGGATCGTGGCACCGACTAGGTCTTGATGCGCGCGGCACAGATCGGTGATAAACCGGCCAGGGTTGCCGACCTCGGCCATTGGCCTAGGGCTGGCGCCGTTTCCGCGCTTTTCGATACCGGTGATGACCACATACCAGGGCTGGTAGGTGTCGCCCTGGTAGACGATCGGCGTGTAGTCGGTATCCTGGCCGGCGTAAAAATAATACACCGCGCCGACGCCGATGCTGTTCAGGTCCAGCGAATACAGATCAACCCGGCCGGACGGCGCGAGCTTATGGACTTCGGCGACTAAGCTCATGGCTCGAACACCTGGCGCACGGTGACCGACAACCGCCACAGGCCTTGTGACTTATCGACCTTTCGGGTATTCGGCACGGCTTTGTATTTGCGCTGCACGCCGTCGATTGGCGAAGTCCAGGTCATAGCAGTGATACAGCGGGCCGCATTCAACACGCCCAGCGCGGCTTGGATTTGATCGTCGTCGAGCGCATTCCAGGTCAGCGCCCAGCGCTCGAACACCGGATTTAAGCCGGTCTCGACAGTTTGCTGGTAGTTATCGCCCAGCTCCAGCACCTCGACCGCATCGCCGAAATCGGCGGCGGAACTGACGTGGACTAAATCGGGATAGGGTATATCGGCCATGCTTATGCCAGTAGCCCGCCAGGGCGTTTTTCGGTAGCGATAACCTCGCGGACTCGGGAATTGATCAGACCGCCCAGGGCTTGGGCGTTGTCCGCGCTACCGTTGCCGGTTACGTTGACCACCGTGCTGATTTGCACGTCGCCACCACCGCCGCCGCTGGACATGGCGGCGACTTGGCGACGGCTGAGGACCATTTCGCCGGTTTGCAGAATCGCCGGCACTTCGCCGGGCTGGAGATAGCCGCCGCCATGCAAGCGCGGCGCGCCGGCAAAGGCCGAGGCCGGCACGTCGATGGCTCTGCCGCCGGCGCCGACAAGACCGCCGTCGTGGAATAAGCTACCGACAATTGCAGCGCCCGCTTGAATCAATCCATCGCCACTGGCTTTATCGGTGCCGAAGTTCTTGCCAAGCAATAAATCGCCAAGTCTGGATGCAGCCCAGTTGGACGCCATCGTGGCCAACGTGTCGGCAAAACTCGCTTCTAAATCATCGAAGCCATTTCCGGTATTTCTGATGAACGATGCAAACGATGACTCGATGTTATGCGCGGCTTGCACGGCGAATTGGCTCAATTGGTCGGTGCCGGACAGGGCCGGATCGATAAAGCCGTCGTTGTAAGCCTTGCCAAGTTGATCGTAAGCTGCTTTCGCTTGTTTTTCGTCGATCGCGCCGAATTTTAATAAGTCCTGGGTTTGGCCGATTAGATTATTCAATCCGTCGGTGCCGATGCTGTTGGATCGCTCGAACTCGCCAATCGCTTTGCGCAAGTCGTAGTATGCATTCGCATCGTCGATCATTTGATCCCACTGCTCTTGTTGACGCTTGTCCACCGCGATATTCGCGTATTTAGCCTCGACTAGGTTGGTGAGAATATCGACTTCGCCGCCTTTGGCGTTTTTCAGTACGTTGGACAGTTCTATCGCCTGGCGCTGCTGGTCGGCGGACAGTTTGGAAATGGCGATATCGAGTTCCAATGCGGCAATGGTTTCCGCTACCGATTTACTCCGGGTTTTCTCGGCCTTGGCGGCTTGTTTGGCAGCGGATTCGGCGGACTTTGCGGCATGGCTTTCGTCTTGAAATTTAGCGATAAATTGCCGGGCCAGCGCTTCATCGAATGCTTTCGCCGCCGGATCAACGCTTTGTTGACGACGAGACGCGCTGAGCTTTTCTTCGATGCCCACGCGCTCGGCCAGCAAGCGGTTTAGCGTATCGTTTTCGGCAATTTCACGCGCGGCACCACCTTGCAGCTCACCACGCCGCAGCTCAGATAATTTAATTTTTTGTTCGGCGATTTTCCGATTGATGTCATCCAAGCCCTGCGATAATCCGCTACCGGTGCCGGACAATGCAAAATTTTTGTACCCGTCACTTACCCCTCTCAGCGCGCCCTCAAGCAAACCGAATTTTGCGATGTCTTTTTCCAACGCATCGCCAATCGATACCAACGGCTCTAATATTGATACCGCTGCTTTGCTACGAAAACCCACCGATCGCGCGGCTAACTCATCCAGCGTGTCGTTAAAGTCGCCCGCCTGCTTGGCCTGCTCAGCCGTGACACGCGACATTTCTTGTCCGTCTTTAATCAGCGCTCGAAACCCATCGCCGCCGCGCATCAATAGCGGTGCCATTTCCGCATAAGCCTTACCCAGCGCGGCGGCGCCAAAAGCAGCCCTGGTTTGCTGGTCCTGAATCGCGACATATTGATCAGCCAATTGCGCGAACGCATCCAGCGGGTCTTTGGCATCAATACCTATTTTTTTGAAATCATCGCCATTTTTGCCAATGTTCACGGACAATTTATTCAGCGATGTCGCCATCGCCTCGACCGAGGTATCACCCAGCTTAGCCGCGTAGTCAAAACCAGCCAGCTTTTCAACGGCGATCCCGGTCCGGTCGGACAGATCATTGAGCGCATCGACCGCGTCTAGCCCGGTTTTGACAAATGCCGCCAGCCCGCCCACCGACAACCCCACGCCGATCGCCGATAATGATCGGTCGATCTTCGTGCCAATCCGTTCCGCCTTGGATTGGAATTTGTCCAACAACTCCAAGCCTTTGTCTATCTGTCCCTCAAATTTAACTAAATTGGCGGTCATATCGACCGTTATCCCTTGTGCCATGTTATCTCCTTAGCTTAAGTTCGCGGGTGATGCTGTCCATGACGACATTCGCGGACTGCACAATTAAATCGGCGGCTTGCTCGGCGCGGGCGTTAAACGTGTCCCGCACGAAATGTTGTCCGGCGACCGCTTGGCCGCCGTAGCGGTAACGGATGCCTTGCTTAACCCGGCCGAAGCGGCGGCGGCTGGCGACCAATGCCTTTTTTTGATCGAGCTGCTTTTTAGTTATCACGCCCAGCGTGACCGCCTGCCGACCGGTGACTTGCTGGCTGCCCCGGTTGTAGCCATTCTCGACAAACTTGCCATACCACGCGCCTTTGGGGTCCTTGCGCGATTTGCCGGGATACACCGACACAAACACCCCAACCCGGCCATTTTTTTGCAGCCGGTTGATTTTTGAGGTGCGCACTTTCACCGCTTTGCGCAGCCGGCCGGTCTTGATCGGTGCCGCCGCGCGGATTTGCTTGGCCATGTAGTTGGCACCCTGGCGCAATGCAATGCGGGTTAATCGCTCGGCGAGCTTAGGCGTTAATTGCGACAGCGCGGCCTTGACTTCAGCCAGCCCCTTGACTTCGATCGCGCTATTCATGCGCCGGCTCCGGCTGGGTGCTGTCGATAATGGTTTCCAGCGTGACCGCGTAATCCGTGATTAAGCGCTGTCGATCGTACAAGCGTTGGTACACATCCACCGCCACACACTCCAGCTCGGCGGCGGACACTTTGGGCAATACCGGCCGGGCCGGCCGGTGCAACACCGCCGGCACGGTGACGGTGCGGATTTCCGGCGCGCAGCCGGTCAGCAATAGCGCCAGGCATAACCAGCGCATGCTAAAACCCATCCGTATCAAACTGGTCGCGGCGGCCGGCGGCGACCGCGACTTGTTCGGCGCGATGTTGCTCGGCCAACGCTTCGCCCATCCGCTGCACGGCGCTGGCGGTCTTATCGGTTTGCGCGACGGCTTGCTCGGCGATAGCGGCCCGCTGTTCGGCGGCCTGGCGGCTGGCGGCTTCGGCGGCGCGTTGCGCCGATTTGACCTTGACCAAGCCCAACAGGCCGAGGATTAACGCGGCCAGGCCGGCGACAATGTATAGTTGCAACATTAAATATCCTCCGGCGATTTATTGACGGCCGAATCGATGTTGTAGCCGGCCATGAAGGCCAGCGCGGCGCTGGATTGCGACAGCTCGACATCCCCGGCCAGATACAGCCCGGCAATCGCACCGATCATGCTGCACACCGACGCGACGGTGTAGCGCTTGTGGGTCAGCATGTAATCGGCAAAGCCGGCCTCGGTTTGGCCGCGCGCCCAGCGCTTGAACCAATGCGCGGTAAGCCCGGCAAAGCCGGTGACGATGAAAATGGCTAACTCCATGACTTTCCCCTATTTTTGGCGGGCATCAATGACGGCCCGCAATTGATATATCGCCCGCTCGATGTCGTCCAGGCCTAGCATGCCGCAGACGATCGGCAACGCGTCCCAGTCGATGACGCCGCCCATCAGCGCCAGCGCCTCGCCGATGATGATCAGTTCCGCCGGCGGCGGTTGCGCGGCTTGTTTGGTCAGCTTGGCCAGGGCTTGCGCCCCAAACCAAGCGGCTACTTTTTTGGTCGGCCTCGCGCTGGCCTTGATACTCCCACCACGCGCTAAGCACTGCCACGGCCAGCGCATTCAGCGCCGCCGGCCGATCCGATAACCATTCCCGCAGCACGTCCGGCGATAACGCGACCGGCTCCGGCACACCGCCGGGGATCAAATCGATTTCCCGCAAATCCCAGGCGTCGGCAAAACCCAGCGCGACATGCCAGGCAAACTCGCGCCAGGCACTCAAATTGAGGTCGATTTGTTGGGAAAACCAGGCTTGTCGCGCCGCTCGCGCTTGGTCGTCATCCATGCCGGCCGTGTCCGGAAATTCGGCCGAGGCATAATCCGGCACCGCCAGCCATTCCATCGGCGTCGGCCGGCGGATGGTGATTTTGTGGCCGTCGATGTCCACCACCCGCTGCCGGGCGGCACGCATTTTTTGTAGGATGTCGGCCATAGCTTAGCTACTGTAATAGGTTGGCACGCCATTAACGGAAATGCCGATTGGCGACACCGCGATTTGACCGGTGGAACCGGTCGGCACGCCGGACGCCGAAACGGTGCCGTTGAACACCATCCGTTCGCCGGACTCGAACACAAACATGAAGGCGCGCTCGGCTTTAAGCTTGGACGCGGCGATTGCGGCCTGAAAGCCGGCGTCGCTCAAATTCCATTGCGCTTGAATCGCGAACTCGATCGCTGAAAACATGCCGTACCTGATTTTTTTGATCGTGTCGTGAATGGTAGTGGCGTCGATTTTATCCGGCTCGCCACCGCTGACCGAGACACTGGCGAAGTTGCTGAAGGTGTTGCCGAACGTGACTTTTTGCGCCGATCCGCTGGAAAACGTCGAGTAGCCGGTGGTGTCTTCGCCCTCCAGACTAAACGAATCGGTTGCCGCGCCGCTAACGCGAAACATCCTGTTATTGACTTCTTTCATGCCTTGCGCAAGCAGCAAGACATAATCGCCATTGCTATAGCCGTTGGCAGTGGCGGCGGCGACGCCGGGGTTGGCCTTTGTGATGCCGGTGACGGTTTTTGCGCCGGCGATCGCGCTTTGCATGAACACGCTGACGCCTGTCCAGATGGGAGCTTGGGACATAGTGGTTTCTCGCTAAGAGACACCGCTCACGCGGTGGCGGCAACATCATCACGACGTGCCATGAAAACCCCCCGAATATATCGGGGCGTAATAACCCGCGCATGCGGGCTGCTGGCGGATAACTGCTGGCGCATGGGTATTTGCCGCTTGAGTTATCGTATTGAGCTTAGTAATTACGATCCGTGCGCAATTACAAGCAGGCGCCAAACGCCTTTTTAAACTGGATTTCGTTCGGCAGTGCGGTAATCGACGACTGTTGCGCTGCAATATTCACTGCCACCCTATTCGGATTACGCCAGGCAACCCCGCAACCGCCTCTAACTTAACTGACTTAATTTTTGGCTCAATTGCTTCTACTGTGCCAGGATAACTGACACGACTAGACGGAATGGGATCATCTACAATCTTGACAACCTGAGCAGGAACCACTCGCCTTACTTGATCATGGATTGTCGTTACATCTACAAACTCAACGTATTCCATCTGCGCTCCTTAAAACGGATTTCGTTCGGTAGTGCGGTAATCGACGACATAGGTTAACGCCACGACGTAGGTATCCGGATCAGCGTCGTCTTCGCGGTATTCGGTTGAGACCAAACGCAGATCGTCGACCCCGGCGGGCTTAGCCAGGGTTTGCTCGACCAGCTCGGCGTAATCGTCCATTTTGATTTCGGCATCCTGGCCGTCGGCCGGGTCCGATCCGCCGCGCAGCCACACATTGACCGATATGGTCAACGCGCGGCTTTGCGGCCTGGGCGCGGCATCTATCGTGGTATGCTCGACGGTTTCAGATTCCGAAAACAGCGTGACTGTCGGCATGGCATTCTGAGCTGGCGGCACCCGCTGAATCTTGCACGCCGCGCCAAACGGCGTGGCGGCAATCGCGTCGATTTGTGCTTTCAGCGCGGTGAGTATCGCGCGGCGCTTATGCATGCAGCGGCCTGTAATCCTTGTAGCCGCTCAGCAACTGCTTAGAGGCGTTGGGCATATCCAGCGGCCGAAATCCACTTTCGATCGTGCTTTGATAGCGCCAATTTTGGCCGACCATCAGCTTGATCGCGCTTTTAATGTCTTCCGGCACCGCTGACTGATTGCCGAAACCGCAAACATATTCGACCTGCACCGATCCGGGAAACGTCCGCGCATCGGGCCAGGTCTTGCCGTAGGCCGGTATCACCCGGCACATGACAACATCCACCGCGTATTCGCTGCTCTCCAGGGTTTGCCGGGTGCCGTTGGTATCCAAATAAGTAATGCTGGTGACCGATTGCAGCGGCGAACGCAGGTCGATTTGATACGGCACCCGCCCGCCGAGCGTGTCGCGCGGATAGGCACCGCAGGCGCGGCCCGGAAACTGATCGAAATGGCCGACCCAGGTTTGGCTGACAATTGCGAAATTCGCGCCCTCGTTGGACTCGGCCAGTAAGCGCGCCGTCGTCAGCAAGACTTCCAGGTTATCCTGTGCGGCGGTGAAATCGACGGTGTTCATGCCGAGGTGCGCGCGTAGTTCGTCGAGCGTGAGCGGCTCGGCGGTGGGTGGGGTTTTGATGGGCATTAAGGCTATATCAATGACGTGATTGCGTTGACAAGCTTGTCACGTTTAAAAATATGCCCAGCAGGATTAGGATGATATTGATCATACCCATAAGTAGCATTCCAAACGCCTGGTTTTTCTGGGTCGTGCAGCCCTGTGAAATTCATCACAATTACATTTGGAGAATTAATATTTAGAATTAGGTTTAGCATTTTATTATAGCTTAATAACTCGCTATTCGACAAAGCGGCGCCTCCCGCTGCTACGTATGGCTGTGGCGTATCTGTAATCAAAATAATATTGTTTTGCTCGCAATAGCTGACTAATTGCAAAAGTCGGCTCATTTGATTTTCCGACAAAAATGTATAATTTGAACTTCCATTGACCGACCAGGATTGGAAATAAATAACTTTTGGTTTTGTCAATGCCAGCAAATTCATTAATCTAGCAAAATAATTAATCTGGTCTTCTCCGGTTTGTGCCTGCATCCATATATTGACGGCAATTCCTAAATTATCTAATTCAGCTGCCGCTTGCATACAAAAAGACATGTTGACAGTATTACCTGCACCGGCGGTTGTAGAATCACCGAAACAAGCAATACTAATAACCTGTTTATTGAATAGAAACTCCAGTCCAAATGGAATAAATACGGGGGATTGTGTATTAGAATTTGTCCAGTTATCTGGAGTGGCTATCGCATCTGTCGTTTGGTTGCCCATAGAAAAAATATGATTATTTCCAGATAACCCATTAAAAAATGCTTGTGCTCCGGAAATATTTGTGTAGCCAACCCCGGTATTATCTGGATGATACATGGTAGCGTAAGCCAACGGAAGTGCGCCGCCGTCCAACCTGTCCAAACTTTTTACAGGCAACCAGTCGGATACAATATGCGACGGTATTTCGGCAGCCGAAGCCACCGGTCTCGTAACCGTTGCCGCTCCAGACCAAGTAAAATTCGTCCATCGACTATTGTCGACGGCTCCGGCTATTGTCGGTTTTAGTACATTTGCATAACTGTCGGCAACTGAAAAATTGCATTTAACGTTGGCCTGCGTCAATGTAGTACTAGCATTAAAGATATGCGCCCGAACGGCCGAATAGTGTTCTGGAACAGTCTGCACTAAACGCCAACTTTGTGAAGATGTAACAGAGCCGAGATTACTCATTTCGCCGCACGGCAGCAGCAGCCCGGCCGATTGCTGCGCCAGGCCGACCGAGCTCATGCCACCGCTACCGCTAATATTGATTAGCGATATGCCATCACACCAACTCAGGCGGCCGTCTATCAGCACTAGCCTATTTTTGCATCTGGGTAATCCGCCGGCAGCAAGATATTCTTGGTTACTGTCGAATATCAGTACAGTCGATTCATAAACATCTCCGCCGTTATTAATCAACCATAAATATATCGGATCAATTACAGATTTCCCTGCCGCTTGCGCGGCGGCAATAGCCGCCGTTGAATTATCGGCAATCTTCGCGGAAACCATGGATGATGCGTCCGCCGAAGAAACAGACACCAAGTTTCCAGCCGCAATTATCTGGCTATGATTAACGCCGTTATGTGTAATCGGAAAATTATAATCCGCCAGCAATAGCACAGTACCCATGATATTGACCTATATTTTAGCTATTTGAGCGCCGTTTTTCGTTGCGTAATCCACAGCATCCGGATTTGGATCGGCAATTCCAGAAGCGACCAGGCCATCAACTTGCTCGGCGGAACCGACTAGCACATGACCGGCCAGAATTTTGCGGTCGCTATCCAGCGCATAATCGACCAGCAACCGCACACTGACTGGCGCTTGATCTTCATTTCTGATTTCTTTTGTCATATATCACCAAAAAAAGGGGCAATCCCTTGCCTGATTTAACGCGACGGGTTAGGTTGCAGAATGTTGATACAGCTTGACGGCAGCGGTATCCAGTAAATTCCCGCCGGCGCGGGCGATGCCCATGAATCCGATTTGGCCTTTTGACGTAAACGCGGAATCGTCCCAGCGGTAAAGCACCACGTCCAGGGCATCACGAATCTGGTACTTACTTAAATCGCCAAAGGCTAAGGATTTTGCATTGGCGGCTGGAGTTGGCATGTCGTTGTTGATGCAGATGTCATAGCCCATCAACTGTTCGGCTTTAGTACCCGCTATGCCGGCATCATAAGACGGCGTCCAAATCGGCCGACCGGTGGTGTCTTTGATTTTGCGGACGACTTTGCGTAGCGCTTGAGAGATTAACCAGCACGCCCGATTGCCGCCCTCCTGATAGGCGTAATCGATACTTTCCTCCAGGTCTACCAAGTCATCGTAAATAATCGATGTGGTTTGTCCGGTTGTGCCGATTTTGCCAACACTGGCTGCGGTCACGATGCCATTTGGCTGGCTGGTGCCGGTACCCGTCGTAAAATACTGGTTTTCAACGCGCCCGATGCGGTTACGAATGCGGTTAAACACGAATCCCTCGACATCAATGGCGCTGTCTTGTAACAACTCCATCGGGATTGCAATGATTTTTGAGCCGAATTTATAGGCGTTGACCGGCACGGTACCGAATGATGGATCGAGACTGGTGCTAGATGCATTTTGTGTCAACAACTCCCCGACTTCCGCAGTGCCGTCGCTGCTGGGGTAGCTCATATCGTTACCGCCCGCCGTTGTAACCTGTGACGCCTCCCTACGCATACCGCCAAAATCTTTGAGTGCATCAATCAACACCGATGCAATTTCGGTTTGCACGGTATAACCGCCTTGGCTGCCCGTTGTGGTCGACATGGTGTTGCGGATGGCTGCAATTTCCTCAGGGCTGCGATCTTCCAGTTTTTTGCGAAAAAATGCGTCGACGGCCATTCTGGCTTCCGATTTTTCGGATTTTCCTTTGACTTTAAAATCGTCTATATCTTTAAAATTATTCTCGCGATCCTCTTCTTGCATACGACGGTGCGCATCAATCTGATTTTTTACCGAGTCAGCTTGATCCATAACGCTGTCAAATTCGGCTTGCTTCTCTTTCGACCATGACGCACTGCCGGTTTGCTCCAACAGGTTGTTGGCTTGATTAACCAGCTCGGTATGCTGCTCGCGCAACTGGTTTAATTTTGAACCGCTCGCCGCACCGACGATACCCAAGCCGGCCAGCCAGAAATTAGGCTGCTCTTTTGGTTTAAATTTTTCGACGGCGATGCCGGACAACTGCAAGGCCGGACCGGTAGCAGCAAACGCAGCCGGGATAGCAAACAGTGATGCGCAGATGACGAGTGCCAGCGTTAGCCAGCCGCGTATCCAATTAAGGTTTTTCATGGTTACTCCGTGCCGTTGTCGGCGATTGATCCGCCAAATAGCGGGCATAAAAAAACCCGCTTGCGCGGGCCGGTTGGGGTTAAGTTGGTTAAGCAGCTTTGGCTGTGGCCAGTCTTAATCGATTGCGATTAGCGGCCGCATTGGCCACCGGGGAGGCGGTACTAGTATCTGATCCTTCAGCCGCATCATCCCCAGTCAATCCATTATTTCTGGCTTCGCTCTCGGGTTGGTTATGCTGGTTTTGCTGATATTTATCAGCAGATTGTTGTTCGTTTTTCCTGCTTTCCTTGTTTGGCGCCTTGGCATAGGCTGACAAATCCCAATTAATCGAATTGCTGGCCGATTTATCAGCACCTTGGTTGATGCTGTCGGCAAAGCCATATTGCACAGCCTCTTCGGCGGTAAACCAGGTTTCATCCGCCATCCACTGCCGAATCTGCTCCGGATCTTGTCCCGTTTCCGTGGCGTAGGTTGTCACCAAAGATTCGTCGATTTTATCCAACAGCTTGGCGGTATCAGTTAAGTCCTTACTATTACCAAAGGCCACGGTCCAGGCTTTGTGGATCATGTAAAAACCACCGGGCGCCATCTCGACGGTATCAGCCGCCAACGCCAGGTAACTGGCCGCGCTGGCCGCATAGCCATCTATATGGGCAATGATTTGGCTTTTGTGTTCGCGGATGGCTTGTTCCATGGCCCGCGCCGCAAATACATCGCCGCCAGGGCTGTTGATGCGAAGATGAATAACCGGAGCATCGATAGCCAGCAGTTCTTTGATAAAGGTCAACGGCGCCACGCCACCCCAATAATCATCCGATACGATGACATCGTATAGATAGACCGTAGCGGATTCTGCGGTTTGCTCAGCGCGAAAGGTGCCGCGCTGTTTGTTAAGCGCTAGCAGTTTGATCAGTGACGGATGCATTGCTTGCCCCTTGTGTGATTGTCATGGCCAGATGATCCAATTCGGCATCAGGCGGCAGGTTTTCGAATTTGCGGATTTCGCTAACGCGCATAAATGCCGGCTCGCCGGCGCGACCCAGCGCGACGCGGTAGCCTTCCATGCGGGTTTTGTAGTCGCCCCGTTCCAACGCCGCCGTATTGAACTCCGCGAAATATTTAACGCGGTTTGGCCATATTTTTCGGTTAATCTCGCGTTCGATCTTTTTCAGATGCCGCAGCATGGTGAACTTTAGGAAGCCTAGCGAAAGCTGCTCGATCCCGGTCCCCCAGCTGGTAGCCGCTTGGGTGTGGCCGATCATATGCGGTGGCACACCAAAGCCGCGGGCAATATCTTCGATTTGGAATTGGCGGGTGGCGATCAGCTGGGCATCTTCGGCGTTCATGCTTAGCTCTTTAACATCAGCACCGCCAGATAAAAATGCTGGCCTGTGCGCGTTGTTTACGCCTTTGTGCCTCTCTTCCCAATAATCAAGAATTTGATTTTTTTGCTCAGGGGTTACGCTGCCGGGATGCACCAAGGCGTAATCCGGACGGGCGCCATTTTCGAAATATTTGGCGCTGAAGGTATCGGCGGCCAGGGCAATGCCGGCGCTATGGCGTAATACGTGCCTAATCTGGCTCATACCGTGCAGGCCGTTGAAGCCGGGGCCGGCCATGTGCAAAATATCTTCGTAGCCAAAATCTTCAATCGCGCCGTCAAGATGCGTGCAACGGTATTGCAAGCCCAGGCCTTTAGTCGATTTGTAAGGCGTTACGCCACGACGGTTGAACCATTCTATGCCGTTGATGGCCATGCCGTACTTTGGCCGACGAATGGCCATAATGCCGTCGCCATTTAATAGCAGGTTGGCCACGGCAGACTCCCACAATACCGATGCCGAGTAATCCGGGTTTGGTTGCTCGTTAAACAACCACCAGTAATCATGATCCACCGGCACCCGGGCGCCGTTTTGCCGCTCGTAAATTTGCAGCGGTATCGATGCCACGGTGCCGCCGATCAGCGCCACGCAGGCATAAACGGCACTGATCGACATGGCACTGGTATCGTTGACCGATACACCCGCCGCCGCATTGATGCCGCGCATCCAATCGCTAAATTCAGTTGGCGTGTAGGGGCCGCCATAGGCCGCATTGTTGACGCCCGGCGCCGGCTCAGGCGGTAAGGCAATGTCGTAGCGGTTGCGTTTTGGCTTGGCTCCGAAGCTGAATAGATTCATCATTATCCGAAATAGAACTCAGGGACTGGCCTATCATCAACCGCCGGCACTATGCAACGATTCAACGCGGCTAACAAAGCCGAAACGCCGTCAATTTTTGACTCTTCATTTTCTTTTTTGGCATTTTGTTGCCGCCTGGAAATTCTTTAACGATGACATTACCAATACACCACGACATAACGGGGTTTCCGTCATGATGAATGCGTCCGCTTTCTATCGCGGCCCATAACTCTGTTAGCGGCTCAGTTAGCTGACTGCCATGCTGGTTAATTTTTACCGGCAGCAGACCAGCGTCGGTTAATTCGTGCGTAAGATGGATCGACCCGTGCGGATCGTGAGGAACTTCTACAACACTAAATAACGCTGAATCTGCCAATATTTCGTCACGAATTAGACCAAAATCTTGCTCATTTCCGTCGCATACATGCAAAAAACCAGACTCACGCCACTGCGTAAATAGCATTTGTAATGCTTTATTGTCGCTGTCATAAATTTGAGCCTCGCAAATATAAAAACGGGTAAACAAAAAATAGTGCCACCCTTTTACTGCTACGCTCCCGTAAACATCCTCACCACCATCAAACCATTCGCGGAACACAAGCACTTTGGCCGACATGTCATGAACTTTTGCTAAATCCAGCCCAATCCAACACGTCTTGCCATGAAAATCATCACTGCTCATGGTTTTCGCGTGGCGACTTTGCCAGACCAAAACATTAAAATAGGCGTTTTTCTCGTTACACCAGATGTTTAAATGCTTGGTTTTGTAGGCAGTCTGCTTGCCGGGATTTTGCACGGCCAGCTTGCGCGCCTTTTCCACTTCAACCGGGTTAACTGATCGGCCATAATTTGGGTTGGCTTTGATCAGCATTTGCGGATCGGTCCAATCATCGTCAGGATCGATGCCGTACAGGATCGTAAAAATATGATCCATGCCGGTCATGACGCCGTCGAGGATGTCGCGCATCATGTTGTCCATGGCGTAACACGGCGAAAATAGGTTTTCGCCAGCCGTGGTAATCACCAAAATTAACGGCTGTAACCGAGCGACCATACCGGTAATCATGGTTTCGTACAGCGTGTCGCTGTCGTGCTCGTGGTATTCGTCGACAATCGCGCATGACGGGTTTCCGCCGTCGCCTGGGTCGCCGATTAGTGGCTGCATTTGCGAACCATCGGGGCGGCGAATAAACTGTTCTTTTGCCTCTAGCTTGTAGGCGTCACGCAAGTCAGGCGTATTGCGGGCCATTTGTTTTGCTGGGTCAAATACCTTACGCGCTTGATCCAGCGTGGTGGCACCGCAAAGCACTTCAGCGCCGGCTTCCCCATCGGCGCAGAGCATATATAAACCAATTCCAGCAGCTAGCGTTGATTTGTTATTTTTTCGCGGCTTACGCAAATAAGCAATTGAAAATCGACGCAATCCAGTCGACTTAGCAACCCAACCAAAAATATTCGCGACTATAAATATTTCAAAACCGCATAATTTTAGCAACCGCTCCGGTCCTGGTTTATTGGCCAGCGGACCTTTGACGTGCGGCAGCTTCTCGATAAACGAGATGACTTTCCAAGCCTTGGCAAAGCTAAAAGTAAACGGGTAATCTGCGTCGGTCTTTTGCCGGTTGTACTCGTCTATAAATCGCTGGCACGCCAGTATTTCGTAGCGGTTGGCCAGTTTTCGGCCTTGGGTTACGTCCTCTGCGTAACCCATCATCAGCCGAAACCAATCGGCGCCTTCACTAAAGCGTTTAGTGTCTGGTGGTGCCGTTGGCCGCGATGTGCGCGTCTGCCGCCGCCTGGTCGCGCGTGAATGAATTTTCGTCGCTGCCATCGTCTTCAAATATGTCCGTCTGCACCGCTTCCAGTGCTTTGCGCGCTTGCGGACTCAGGCCGAAGTCACTGACGTAGCTGCGAAGCATACGGCGTAGTTCGTTGAGCTGTCCAACTTGCGGGCGGCTTTTGATTTGCAGGCCGTTGCGGGTTTCGGTCGAATAGGTTTCGCCGTGTTGACGGAGATAGCGGACGACCTTGTCTATCGAATGGACGACACGGCAGTATTCGACCAGTGAATCTAAAAACAGATCGTTCAAGTAATCATGGGCGGCTAGCAGCGGCGCTATGCGATCCCAGATTGCAAGCTCTTCCGGCTCTAGCCTGTCATCAGGACGGAGCCGTGTGGCCTCTAAAAAATCTTCGTATGTTAAGTCGGCAGCTGTGAAGCGCAAAATCATCTTCATCTTAGCCATAACACCACTATCAACCTTGTGGCTTTTTGTATTTCCAAAACCACTCCAACAAAAATTTAGTTAGGGAGACGCAAAGGAAGCGGGACGGCCTAGACTTTTTACCCGCCCCTGGGTCTATCGTACCTGGTCTTGCTGTTGTGGCATGACTCGCATAGCGTTTGTGTATTACCAAGATCAAGCGCTCTCGGATCGTTGATCGAATCGAACGGCTCGACGTGGTCAACCACGGAACCCTCAACCACCACGCCGCGCGACGCGCACTTGCGGCACAACGGCTCGATAGACAGCCGCCGAGCCCTCAATTCTTTCCACGCCTTGCGCTGATAAAAACGATTACGCTCTTTGTAATCGATAGTTACCGTCTGCTTTTGCTGCCGATGCGATTCGGCCCTGTGCAAATCACAGAACCCATCGCGCCCGCTAACCAGCATCCGGCACCCGCTGTGCCGACACGGCCGCTTAGCCGCGACCGGCATTATTGATTCTCAAGCCGCGAACGCGCCGCAATCGCCCTGCTATTTCTGATGTTGAAATACAGGTTGGTCAGATACGACAAAATCGCAATTGCAGCACCTACCCCGGCGGCGTATTCATTCAAAAACTGCCACGCTTGATTGACCAGCAGACCGGCGCTGGTCACATAGCTCACAGCCGATGCGACGGCCGACCCAGGGTGATGAATATCCACGCAACTCTCGCTTGACGCCATGACACCCAAACCGCACTATCGGGCATAAAAAAAGGCTCGCGCCGTTTCCGGGCAAGCCTTTTGCAATTGTGGGAAATTACAGCCTAATTTTGACCCACTGTCAACTATTTTTAAAAACCGATGTGCATATCCGCGCAAACCTGCCGACTCACCGCTAGCTGAACGTCAGCATCAAACGATTGCACCAGGCACAGTACCCGGCCATAGCGCTCCCGCCACTTCCGTCGAAACGATTCGAACGGCAACTGCAATGACTCAGACACAGACCTATCCGACATGCACACATGACCAGAACCGTTGCATTTAACACACACCCTAGCGGCTAAAAAACCAACACCGGAGCAGCGCTTACAAATCGACGGCGACACAACTTCATTAACCGCTACATGAACCAACGCCGGCCGAAACGAACCCTTTCCATACCAACCCTCACGCATCGCCACTCCATCAACCCAGAAGCCTACCGCCCGACGCAGTTTTACCAACGACGCCTCGTCGCCCATGTATTTAGCCATGGCCAGCGCTGTCGCCTCCGGCCCCAGCCCCGCCAAATACCCCGCCAACTCCACACCCTGCAACGCCGCCGCGCCAGTCCCGCGCACCCCGCCATAATTGACAGATGCACCACACAACCCGCCCAACACCTCAACCCTTGCCATGACCCACCTCGCTATATTGCTGACATCGCCGCCCATGATCCCGCCCCTTCTCGCAATGGGGCAGCCCGAATAACCGCATCTCCCACAAGCAACCCTTGCATGTCCGCTGCTCCTGCCTATCCACAATCAACGCCGGATCGCCGTACATCCAACGCGGCATTGCCGCCGACTCGCTCATCGGCTACCACCCAACGCCGCCCGCGCCGCTTGCAAACCGCTACGAGCGCCTTCAGACGGCGCCCGCCAACATCGCACAAACTCAGCCGCATCCGCCGGCGGCTCATCGCCGTGCGCGGCCCGCCAAGCAGCCAACGCCTCCACTACCTCATCCGGCCCGATCCGCGCCGCACCCAGTGACAACGCCCAATCCCGCTTGAACGCATCATTCGCGGCCGACTCGCGAAAATTTGAATAAAACCACCGCCGATACGCATCGATCTGCCCAAATTTCTCGATCAACACCTGCACCGCCGATTTCTCAATAAACGGCCTATCGCGCCAACTACCACGTCTCGACATCGATCCCCGCCCGCCGCATCGCCTCGGCATTCATCACAAAATAATCCCTGGAGCGCACCGCCAACACACGCACCGGCCCAAACACCTCGGTCAATCGATCCACAAATGCCGCCACGTCAGGTGCACGCTCCCGCGCCTCGGCCCGGCGCGCCGCCGTCCTTTGCTCGCGCTCCAAATCCTCCGCCGCAATCCTGGCGGCCCGCTCCGACCGCTGCTCAGCCGACCGCGCCACCGCTCGACGACCGATCCGCGCCACGCGGCCGCCTAGATCAGACACCGACGCCTCGCAACGATCGACCCGGCACCGTCACCACATCCGCACCAAACCCAACCAGCCGATCGAACAAACGCTCGCCCAGCAAGCCGTGCAACTCCATCGGCGACAAATTCGACACCACCACCGTTGGCAAACAATTGCGACTGCGAATATCCGCGACAGTAGTCAACACCATCCGCTCAAAGTCGCTGCCTAGCTGCACGCCAATTTCGTCGATGATCAGCAACTGCGGATCGCCGAACCGGGCATACACATCGAACTCGCTCAAGTCGCCGTCCCGCCGCCAACTCGACCGCACCAAGGCCACCGCTTCCAGCGCCGTGCAATACATCACCGGCCGCAACTGCCCGATCAGCGCATTCGCCACCGCGCACGCCAAATGCGTCTTGCCGGTACCGACCGGGCCAGTAATTACCATCCCGGCTCCAGACCGCAACCGATCCGAAAACCCCGTCACAAACTCAACCGCCGCCCGATAGGCAGGCGCCTGCTCCCTCGTCAACGGCCGCAATACCGCATCCCGGTAGCGCACCGGCACCGCCGACCGAGCCAAACTAGACTCAACCCGCCGCTGCCGAGTGCGCTGCCGCTCGACCGCCAGGGCATCGCTATCGCGCCGACTGATCTCCAGGGCTGCCAGCGCCAACTCCTCAGCACTAAGCGCCGGCATCGCACAGCCAGGGATACTGCTCAGCAAATCTCGCATTGATTTCATCGTCCGCTCCGTCAAAATTCTTCACACCACCACGCCCCACTACCGGCCTTGCCTTCTCGGCTAGCCGGCTCTTGACAATGCCCAGCGCATAGCCAAACCCCTTGCCGCACTCAACGGCCCTTCGCCCAGCGTAATCGAATTCCGCCAACGCCACACCGCCGTCGATCGCGTCCAGCAAATCGGGATGACTGTGACTCACATGCACCATCCCCAACCGCATCCACAGCGCGCACACCGTCGCCGCCGACAAATCGCCCGCGGCCTCTGTGTTGGGGAAAGAGTGTGTGTTTGGTATGGTCTGTTCCTTTGTCTGTTCCTTTGTCTGTTTTATGCCCCTAGCCGATTGGGCTAGGGTTTTGGTAGCCGATTGGGCTAGGGTTTTGGTAGCCGAATGGGCTACGGTAGCCGAATGGGCTACGGTAGCCGAATGGGCTAGGGTTTCCGGATTTTCAACCGGCGATATCGCCTCAAAATCCGGCACGACCACCCGATACAAACTGGACCGCGAACAACCGCCGACCCCGGTTTTTCCAGCCAACCAAGCTCGACTAAACGCCTGGTCGCCTTGCTGATGTTCGATTCGTGCATGCCGCACCGCTCCGCCATTTGCGACCGCTTCGGCCAAACCAAATCGGTATTCTTCGCCCGAAACGACAACAGCGTGATCAGCACCCGCAACGTTTCCAACGTCATCCGCTTATCCTTCACCGCTTCAAGCGGCACGATCGCAAAAATATCGTTCATCAGCCGACCTCGGAAACCGTCAACAACCGGTGCGCCATCTGCGCGTAATGCGCAATTTTCAGCAAATCCAGCGCCTCTTGGCCGTCGCGTTGATTGCTGCCGGCCCGCGCCGCATATTTCTTGATCTGCGCTATGCAATGCTCAGGCGTGTACGCCGTCGCCAAATCCTTACCCTTATCGCCGTACTGCGGCACCGTATAGGACTCAATATGACCGTGAACCACCTGAGCAAACGCCAGCCACTCATCGCCCCTGATACTCATTCCAACACCTCCGCCTGTTCCGCGATCCAGTCAGCCAACGGCTTCAATCCGCGATCGATAACCCAACACCCAGCCAACGCCATCGCCAGCACCGCCAGCAACACCAAACCCACCGCCAACCACGCCAGCCGCCACATCACCACGCCGGACACCGGCCACCGCAACGCAAACCACGCGCAAAACAACACCAAGAACCACACCATCACGCCTCCCTAACCTGCACCGAACCCACCCGAACCCGAGCCAACCGCGTCCTGGACCGCAAAGCATGGCCGTCCAGATGCGACAACCCCACTGCCAGCATCAAACACAGCGCCCGCGTCGAAAGCGCAATCATGCCCCGCGCAACCGCCACCGAAATGGCCGCGCACCGGGCGTTGATCCGCGCGTCCTGAACCTTCAGCTTGATGTAGACCCTGTCAAGATGCGCGCCCACCGTCTTAATCGAAATCCCCAGCAACTGGGCAATCACCTTGTCCGGCGCACCCTCCGCCACCGCCCGCAACACCTCCGCTTCGCGCGGCGTCAGCTCGCCCGCGTCCCGCAACTCCGCGCGGATCACGCCGCACCCACGCGCAACGCAGTCTGGTACTTATCCAGCACCTCGAATACCAACCTTTGCGACTTAGCCCACGCGGCCAGGGCATCCCGGCTAATCGTGCGCGGCTCAAACCGCCGCACCGGCTGCCCTTTGATGTAATCCACCCCGACTTCCACGTTGCCTGGCTGCACGTAGACCGCTGGGTCCCGCTCATCCAGCAACACAAAAACCCGCTCCTGTTTTGTACCTCGGCCCACAATGGCCCTCGTCTGCACCCCGTTTGTCATCTGTTTACCCTCGCAATTGCCCAAAAGGACTACGGAATAGCCCCAATTCAAAAAAATGGCCCCTGTGCCACAATTCAGTCACCACAACATCAACACAGCCTGGAGCCGAAACCATGAAAATTCATTTGATCCACATCCAACTTATGCCCCGCCAACGCCAAGACATCGAACGCTTCGGCATAGCGCTGGCACAAATACTCAACACGCTATCAACCAATCACCAACTGGCTTACGCCACACCGGACAAACACCTGCTCGGCTACTTCGTGCAATCCGAAAAAACCGCCAACCAAATCCGCATGGCCATAGACGGCAACCACTCACCAAACACCAACAGCAAACCGATGATGCCGACCGGGTTTGCCAACGGCGACAAAATACTCGTGATCGAACTCGCCGCAGACGTCAGCGAAAACGGCTTCAACGTCGCTAAAACCTGGCTCAATCGCCGTTCGAATTAGGGCAAACACTGTCCCAAACCCTAGAAACGAGTCGATCATGAAAACCAATACCCCAACGAAAAAACCGCACCGCCGGCGACCGACACATCAACCACTCCAACGCCGTGACCGGGTAACGCTTACCGCCACAATTAATAAAAAACATCGTCATCAACCCTCAAAAAAATACCCGGCCAGTTGTCAGGAAAAACCGGACCTCGGCCACAATGCTCACCACATCGCCAAATAACCCCGAAAAAACCCGCCGCCATGCCCCACCTCAAAAAACTTAAACAACGCATCGACGTCGGCAAACCCATCGGCCCTGGCAAACGCCGGCCATACCGACTCGGACAACGCCACGCCGTCGACCTCGATATACCGATGCCCAATCACCACGTCCGCCACCCGCACGATCGGCGCATCCAGCAAATGCCGACAACCAGCCGTCCGCAACCCGGTGTAACACCGCGCCACCTGACCCACCACCGGCCGGCGGCCGTCATTACGCTCCGCGCGGATGGTTTGCCGCTTGGCACCCGACGCCACCGCGCCGGCGAATGCCTTGTTAAACCCAAATACCCAAACGCCGCTCATCGTCATCAACCCTCAAAAAAATGCCCGGCCAGTTGTCAAGAAAATCTTGACAACTGAAACCGGGCGAGTTGGCGGCGAACCGCCCCAGGAGGTACAGCACGTAAAAAAGCGTTAGGCCGCGCGCTGATCATCGTCGCCACCTACACCTAAAAAATAACGCTCCAGCTTGGCGACGTTACGGACGCCAGGATTGGGAATCTTGCCAATCGCAAACTTCTGAAGCCAATGAAAGGTCACGCCGCTTTCTTGCGCGACGATCCGATAATCGCCGCGCTCGGCAACCTTTTGCTGAATCTGACTGACACGCTGAATGATGTTCATGACGCGATTCTAGTGAAATATCACTAAAAGAACAAGCAGCATTTTACTAACCGATTGTTTTATGCTTTTTACCATGAAAGATTCCGAGACACTGGCGAACAATCTTCGGCGCCTGATGGATCATTACGAATACACGCAAACGGATGTTGCCATCAGAGCCAAAGTATCGCAAAAACAAGTTTCAGACATCCTCACGCAAAATGCCAAACTTGGTGCCAGCATTGGACAGATAGGCGCGATTGCCAACGATTGTTTTAAAATAGCCACTTGGCATTTATTGATGCCAAACTGTCCTGATGAATTGTTGTTTAATCACTCGCTAGAAAAGCTTGTTGAAAACTATATTCATAATGACGCCAAAGGCCGAAATGCAACCCTCTCAGTTTCTGAGATTAGGGCTCAGTATTTTGAAGAGCAAAAAACAGGACGTATCAACGGAGAATGAGTGAAGCTTAAAGCTGCATGTCTATTATTTGCGATATTTTTTAGCGCCGAAGCGGAAAGCAAGCCTAAAAAAGATGTTGATCTATCAAAATTAAGTGACCTGGAAAAATGCAAGTTAGTAAATAAAATATCGACACAACGAAAATACTTTTACAAAGTCGAAAAAACAGAATTGGTAACCGTTATCTATCTATCGGTGCCATTTTACTCACTAAAATTCGATGAACGTGAATTGGTAGCGCAATGCATGTTCATGGAAAGCAAATCAATTTATCCTGAAACTAAAGCCGTCACCTTTAACGATGACGAAACCGGTAAATTTATTGGAATTTACACTCCGGAAAAAGGACTAACTCTTGGACGATGAATCGCTAAGCCCGTTTCCATTTGAAGGATTGGCCTATCACTTGGCGGAACTTGAAAAACTGATTGGCAATCCATTTCCATACCCCGTTCTTGAAACCTGTAAAACCGCGCTGGCTATGCATATCGAGCCCCTGGACAGCCGCCTGTCTGATTTTCCACGAGCGCTGCCGTTTCTTAACGCCATCCGTCAGGATTTCAAACTCCTCCATCGTAAAGCCGCTAACCAGACCGATCACTCGCTCATCCACGATACCCAGCAGCGGCAAATGCTTAATTTGCGATGCTTGCGAACCGTCATTGACCAACTCCAGATAACGTAATCCCTCATTGACCATCATAAAAGCCGCCCCGTATTGCTCCGGCTCGGCCACGGCTAAACTAACCGCATCGACAAAACAGGCCGCCGCCGCCGCGTGCCTGGCTTGCAGACCTCGCTCAACCAAATAATCAACCAACGCGTCCCCGCCGTACATTTCCAGCGTACTAACCGCCTCCGGTTGCCGCATTCCTCGCCAACCCTCTAATTCTTCGTTCATACCAAACCCTCGTCTTCACGCGCCGAAACCTTCAGCGCCACGTTTTGCAACTCACCAAACCCGAAATCGATCCCGCCCCTAAGCGCTATCAATTCGCCCAACATTGCCAGCCCCCGCTAAAAAACAATGTCACGGAAAAAATTTTAACTGGTTTAGTAAAATTTCACTTGCCTAAATCTTTATTTAGCAGTATTTTACTACTCAACGCAAGCAACCTCCTTGCAGAACCCTGACCCGGCTCCGACAGCGGGTCTTTTTTAACAGAACAGCAGCATTAACTGGAATTAAACATGGACACAGCCAGCAAAGTGATTTTAAGCGTCAGCCAAGTTCGGCAGCACGAGCAGCTGGAACACGTAGCGGGTCTCCGTATGGCTCCAGCATCACGTACCAAATGGCCGGCTTGCCTGCATTGCTGTCAGCACCACGATACCAGCGTTGCGTCACGCGCCATGCGATACCTGCTGAACCTGATACCAGGTCGCCGGGCATGAACGGACACGGCTCAACGATTTCATTCGCCGGCAAACCGGATGTTTTAGCCAACGCCGTATCGGCGTCGTTGACGATAAATGTATAGGACATGCTGATCTCCAAAAAGCTTAACAGCATCGAGACTAGCACAGGAATTAACGTAAGCCTAAGCCGTAAGTCAGGCAACCACGCGCGCCGGCCGCCTGCCGGCAAACCGATCAACAATGGCATCGGTGGTAATAAGCGGCCGGCATAGCGGCCGAAATGACGCATCACGGCGGCGGGCGCCCTGCAAGTTCACCCGCCGCTGAATCGGGGTCCGCCGACGAAGACGTTTGCCCCGATGCGAAAACTAAGCACCGCGCGGTGCTGACCCAGTGGCGAGCGGGCTCATAACCCGCGGGGTGGGTGCTAACTCCCACGGCCGCGCGTTTTTATTCAGGAGGACAGGATGATGACTTATCAAACCGACTTTGACAGCTGGAAAGTGTACGTCGAGCCACTGCAAGATTTGGGACTAGCCGCGAGCGGAAATAGCGGATTTACCGCCATGCTGGCATTTGCCATTAAAAATACCGGAAAAGCCGCGACCGAGCTAACTATTGCCGAAGCGCTGCAAATCTGCAATGAGACGCGCGATCGCTACAACACACTACACGAGGACGCATCATGATCGACCCAAACCGAATCACCGCCACCGCATGCCAACTGGCACAGGCCAACGGCATCAATAACCCAGGCATGGTCGATCAGCTGATCGGCATGATGACCCGCAAAATTGCCGACGGCATGACACACCAGCAAGCCTACGAGATTTGCCGGACAGAGGCAAAACAGCTATCGAAACAACAGCAGTCCGACAGCGCTATCGATCAACTCATCGCGCGTATCCAGACGCTGGACAGCATGATGACCTCCGAACAGGTACTCAGCTAATGGCAACCTACAAAGAACGCGTGGCCGCCGCATTAGCGGCCAGCCGTGTTGGCTTGACCAACGCCGAATTGGCGAAAATAACCGGCATAGCCGAAAATAATGCGCATGTGACCAGCGCTAGAATGGCAAAGTCGGGCCACGCCGAACGACTTGGCAGCGACCTGCATGGCTCGCTGCGCTGGGCACTGACACCCCAAGGCCGCAGCTACTACGCCGGCCTGGGCATTTCGCCCACCGACCCCACCGAGGCGGACGAAATCGATGGGTTGGACGATACGAATACCGAGAGCGGCATTCGGGCGAATGCCAATTTTCCATCGCCGATGTCGCACCCGCAACCGACCGAAGAGAAACCGGAGCCCGTCATTGGCGCAGCGTGTATCAGCATCGAACAAATCGACGACAGTAACATTATTGCACCGAGAGTGAAAGTGCTAGACCCATCCAAACCCATTGACGCAGCAATAATTAACCTGTTGTCCGTCTGCCTGGATGCTAACACGCCGACCATCGCCAACCGCGCCGACAAAGTCCAGCTATTAGAGCAATCGGCCGCCTCGCCGCTGCTGCCGGTGGCCACAAAAAACCTCTATCTGGAAATCGCAGAAGACCTTAATCAACTGGAGGACGTGTAATGCACACTATTCAATCGCTGATCAAAGATACCCTCAACCGCGAAGGCGGCTACGTCAACCACCCCGCCGATCGCGGCGGCCCGACTAACTACGGCATTACCCTCAACACCCTCAAATACTATCGCGGGCGCGAAGTCACGGTGGCCGACATCCAGCAACTCACGCGCGGCGAAGCCTTTGAAATCTACGAAAAAAACTACTACATAAATGCACGGGTTTGCGATTTACCGCCAGCACTCCAGCCGCTACTGTTCGACATGGCGGTAAACCACGGCCCGAGCGGCGCGGTCAAGCTTTTGCAAGAAGTGTTATTGGCCCACGGCAAAGCCACCAAAGTAGACGGCCGCATCGGCCCAACCACCGCGCTCGCCTGCCAAACCTCGTTTGACGAGCTGGGCAACGACTTGATACGACACATAGTCGAGCGCCGCATCGCGTTTTATCACGCCATCGTCAAACACGATCCCAGCCAATCGGCTTTCATCAGCGGATGGGTACGCCGAGCCGAGGAGTTTCTGCCGGAGAATGCGACATGTGCCGATTAATCCGCTGGATTTACGCATGGCAGCGGCGCGCCTGGCAACGCCGAGAAATTAAATTGGCCGCTGGCACGGTGGGCGATAGGCGGAGACTCAAATGAGCGTTGAGCACAATGGGTATCCAGAGGTGATGGCATGAAAGATCAATTCAGTATCAGGATGCGGCAATGACTGAGTTCAAAGGCACGCCGGGGCCGTGGATGGTTAGTGGGCAAAACTTGGATTCTATTGTCGATTCCAATGGCGATGTTGTCGCACTTGCATGCCGGTATGGGGAGAATCGATTGTGCAGGGAAGAATCAGAGGTTATGGCAAACGCATGCTTGATTGCCTCAGCGCGATATTTGCTGGAGTCATTGATTGGGCTTTTACCGCTTGCTGAAATGTATCGTGGCTCTAAAGAATACAAGAAAGCAGAAGAAGCCATAAAAGCGGCGCTGGGGGACAAATGAAAACCCTAGACCTCCATGCCTCCGCCGATATGCTCCACATGCACCCCAGCACCGTGCTAGCCAAAGCCCGCGCCGGTGAAATCCCCGCCGCCAAACCCGGCTTACTGCTGCGGATTTACGAACTTTTACTGACCGCCACCCGCGAAGAAATCGACGCAATGGCCAGGTCTTTGGCGGAGATTGAATAATGATAACCACACAATCAATTATCAAGCCTAAAACCCCAACCGGACCAGGATGGCGGCAGGCGCTATTACCAAGACAGTTTGATAATTTTGGCTTTGAAGCCTATCTATTTATACATCACGAATCAGGTTTAACAGCAATTAGCGCTGTTGAGGTAGCAGCGACAGAACTTGGCGCCGAACCGCTTGGCCCAGAATATCATTTAAGTATTAGCAAGCACGGCGAACGCTGCTCAAGCAGCGAGGCAAAGTGGGTTTTAAAACAGTTTAGACTTGAAGATGCCGAAGAGGACAATCACGTTCCGAACGGAAAAGTAAGAAATTATTGGCGACCGGTTGCTGACAAGCTTTCGGGCTATCAATGCCCCTGTAAAGATAGCGAACCGGCAATGATTGAAGAGAAAGGCGACTATGTTTGGCGCCCTGCACCATGAAAACCCTTGACCTCCACACCGCCGCCGATCTGCTCCACATGCACCCAAGCACCGTGCTAGCCAAAGCCCGCGCTGGCGACATTCCGGCCGCCAAACCCGGCAAAGCTTGGGTGTTCATCGACGACGATTTGATCGCCTACCTGCGCGGGCTGTACACTGCGCCCCGGCAGGATGCAAGCGAACTAAAAAAGGAGGCCGTATGGTCAAGCTCTTTAAAAAAACCGGATCAGACAACTGGTATTACAAATTCAGCATTAACGGAAAGATTATATATCGAAGCACTGGCACCCAAGACAAACGGCAGGCGCAAGAAATCGCCGACAAAGCCCGAGCGAATGCCTACGACGTTACCGCGCCCGGCCACCGGCCGCGCCGGACTTGGCAAGAAGCCGTCTTGAAATGGCTGAACGAATCAGAAAAAAGTCGATCAATACCGACCGCTACCACTTCAAGTGGCTGGATAGCCACCTCGGAGCGCTGTATCTGGACGAAATTGACGAAACTGTGATTGAAGGCATTATCCAGGCCAAGCTGAAAGTCGCCAGCAAGGTGCGCGTCAATCGCACCACGGAACTAGTCCGAGCGGTGCTACGTAAAGCAATGACAGAGTGGAAGTGGATAGACAGCGTGCCGCACATCCCGCGCTTCAAAGAGCGCACCGGGCGGCTACGCTGGTTAACGCACGAAGAAGCCGCGCGACTGATGGCGGAACTGTTGCCGCATCAGCGGTCGATGGCGCAGTTCACGCTAGCCACCGGCCTGCGCGAAAGCAACGTCACGCACTTGGAATGGTCGCAAATCGACATGCAGCGCAAAATCGCCTGGATACACGCGGACCAAGCCAAGGCCGGCAAAACCATCCGCGTGCCGCTCAATCAAGACGCGATCAACGTCCTGCGCGAGCAGATCGGCAAACACACCACGCGGGTGTTTACCTATCGTGGACAGCCGGTCGAAAAAGCCGGCACGAAATTTTGGCGAGAAGCGCTGAAACGCGCGGGGATAGAAGGCTTTACTTGGCACGGCTTGCGCCACACCTGGGCAAGCTGGCACGTCCAAGCCGGGACGCCGTTAAACGTGCTGCAAGAACTGGGCGGCTGGGCGAGTTATGACATGGTGCTACGCTATGCACACCTAGCGCCGGACCACTTGCAGGAATTCGCCAGCAATATTAACGGGATCGTTGCAAACGAGTTGCAGCCCAAAAAAGCAACGATCTCGAAAATACGCTAAACCCTTGAAAAGAATGGTGGCGACACCGGGAATCGAACCTGGAACCTCGGGGTTATGAATCCCGCGCTCTAACCGGTTGAGCTATGTCGCCACTGACATCAACTCAAGAGCCGCATAGTGTATGACAAGCTGGTTTTTGTGTCAAACGTTGAAACGGAAATGCATGACATCGCCGTCTTGCACCTTGTACTCTTTACCTTCCAAACGCCATTTTCCAGCATCCTTAGCGCCCTGTTCGCCATTGTAGCTGACAAAATCTTGATAAGAGATCACTTCGGCCCGGATGAAGCCTTTTTCGAAATCGGAGTGGATAACGCCCGCGGCTTGCGGCGCGGTCGCGTTCACGGGAATCGTCCAAGCGCGGACTTCCTTGACGCCGGCTGTGAAATAAGTGGACAAATTCAACAACTGATAGGCGGCGCGAACGACGCGATCCAGCCCTGGTTCATCCAAACCCAGATCCTGCAAAAACTCCTTTTTCTCTTCGTCTTCGAGCTGAGCGATCTCGGCTTCGATTGCTGCGCAGACCGCGACAACCGAGGAGCCTTCCTTTTCCGCGAATGCCCTGACTTGATCCAGCATCGGGTTATCGTCGAAACCGTCGTCCTGTACGTTGGCGACGTATAGAGTCGGCTTGATGGTGATCAAGCATAACTCCTTGATCAACTTGACTTCATCGTCACTCAAGCCGAGCGTGCGGACCGGCTCACCCCGATTCAATTGTTCCAACACCCGCTCCAACACTTCTTTTCGGGCCAATTCGTCCTTGTTTCCGGACTTGGCGATTTTCGCCGCTTTCTGCAATGCTTTTTCGACCGATGCCATATCGGCCAATGCCAATTCGGTATTGATCACCTCAATATCGCCGATCGGATCGACCTTGCCCGCCACGTGAATAACGTTGTCGTCTTCAAAACATCTGACGACATGAACAATGGCATCGGTTTCGCGGATATTTCCCAGAAATTGGTTACCCAAGCCTTCGCCCTTGGACGCACCGGCCACCAGTCCGGCAATATCGACGAATTCTATCGTCGTCGGCAGTATGCGCTCGGGTTTGACGATTTCCGCCAGTTTATCCATGCGCGGATCGGGGACCGGGACCACGCCGACGTTGGGATCGATGGTGCAAAAGGGATAGTTTTCGGCGGCGATCGTGGCTTTGGTCAACGCATTGAATAAAGTCGATTTACCGACGTTGGGCAAGCCAACGATTCCGCAATGAAGTGCCATGGCAATAATTCAGCAGTGATGAGAGTCGATGAAACCCGGCGGGGCCGGAGTACGAAAAACCCGGAATTATAGCAAGGAATGGGCCAGCAAACACCAGAACAAACGCGGTATCTCGATGCCAAGTCTCCGGATGAAAGCCACTGGATTTAAGCGGTCGCCACGAAAACAATGACGGCAATAGCCGCCTATAACGCTTAGTAGTTGTAATACCAACGCCCGGTGTCCCAGCGCCAGTGATAGTTATATCCGCTAGACCAATAGTTATAGAAGGTCGAACGCCAGCGATCCCAATAGCGGTAGTTGCTTTGCAAGGTTTGCCGAGCGTGGGTAGCTTCCTTTAGCAGCGTACGCGCCTCTTTGTCGCCCTTGCTCGCGGTCATGCTCAGCCATTTTTCGGCCTCGCCGGGGTCCGACCCCATTTCGCCCAAGCCGGTCAAGTACAAACGTCCCAGCGCTTTCTGGGCTTCGAAATGCCCGCGCTCGCCGGCGCTGCGCATCCATTCCACGGATTTATGCGTATTTTGCTTGATGCCGTCACCGCGAAATAGCCGTAATGCTAAATCGTAGGCGGCGGAAGGGTCTTTTTCCGCGAGGGCTTCCAGATCGGCCATCCGCTGATTGGCGGCTTCCTCCTCCGGACTGCGTTTGGCCGGGTCGAAGCTTGCGTAATTCCTGGGCCGGTCGGCGCAACCGCTTTCGTCGCAAATGGTAACGGTGTTGACGTTTGCAACCGGCGGCGGCGTCTGTGTACACCCCGGCAAAGTCGCGATTTCCCATAGAATTGCTATCCAGAACGATGCTTTCATATTTGTCGGTCTCGTTATCGCGTTAGTTTCTAACTTGAGCTATCATGCCGGCCTATCTTATTTGCTAATCGGCGCGTTAGACAACTGGTTTTCACGTTCACCCCCGTGTATTTTCAAAGAGAATTGACCCACACAACTGAGGAGTTTTTATGAGCAAACGGCCCACTAACAAAATCTGGCTATCGGCTGTCATGGCGACCCTAAGCGGCTGCGCCACGCAACAAGCGGGATTGCAAACGGGCGGCAGCAGCCAAATGGTAACCGGTTCCGCGGGGGAGCAACCAGTGTGAATGCGAATAAATCCTTGGAGCGTTGCACTACCCCGCTGGGAACCTTGGCCGTCGCCGACGGCCGTTTCAGCGGCTCCAGCAACGTCACTACGGTCGAGCCGTTGATTCGGCTGGCGGTGCAACAATCGAATTGCTTTGTTTTGACCTCTATCGGTAATAGGGCCACCCGAGCGCTGATCAATGAAATCACCGGCGAACAGCGCGACTCCGGCGAATACCGCTCAGGCTCCAAGCAACACAAAGGCCAACGCGTCGCCGCCGATTATCTGCTCGATCCGCAAGTCATTGTCGCCAACGAAGCCACGAGCGGCAATAGCAACAACATCGGCGCCGGTCTGGTCGGCATTGGTCTGAGCGCGGCCGGCCTGGGCGCGCTGGGCGCGGCCGCTGGCGCCTTGTCGAACTCGGTGGAGACCAGAACCTCGGATGTGGCATTGACCTTGACGGATATCCGTTCGACGGTACAAGTCGCGATTTCCTCTGGCAGCGCGACCGCCAACAATACCAATTTTTCCGCGGCCGCCGGTATCGGCGGCTGGGGTTATCTGCTCGGAGGCGGGGTCGGCGGCGGTGTCAGTTCCTTCTCGCGCACGCCGGAAGGCCAAGCCATCGCGGCGGCATTCTTCGACGCTTACAACAATATGGTCATCGCCGTACGCAACTATAAAGCGCAAGACGTACAAGACGGTTTGGGTACCGGCGGTTCGTTGAAAGTAAAATAGCGCCAGGCCGGCACTCGTTAAAGGCGCTTAACCGGCGCCTTTTTTATTGCCGCGGCGAATTCAACCGTCTTTGGTCAAACCGTTGGAGTACACCACGATACGGTCCCGGCCGCTGGTTTTGGCTTGATAAAGCGCCAAGTCGGCGCAATGAATGATGTCGTCGATATCGATGGCTTCGTGGGTATCGTGGTAACCGCTATCGACGCAATGCAAACCCACGCTCAAGGTCACGTTGACCGATTCCAGCCCGACATGCCAGCGCAAGGTCTTGATTTCCTGCCGGATACGTTCCGCCAACGCGTAGCCGCCCTCGCAGCAAGTATTGGTGAATACCAGCACGAATTCTTCCCCGCCAAACCGAACCAGGATATCGCTAGCCCTGACCAGTTTTTTGAGTGCTTCGGACACCCCTACCAGAACTTCATCCCCAAACAAGTGCCCGTAGAGATCGTTGATGCGCTTGAAGAAATCGATATCCATTACCAGCAGGCAGAAGCTGTTCCGGTAGCGCTTGTGATGCGAAATTGCGATTTCCACTTGGTCGTAAAAGTAGCGGCGATTGTGCAATCCCGTCAGTTGGTCGAGCATCGACATACTGGCGAAATGGTCTTTGAGTTGCTTGGTCTCGGCAACCAATGACTCCAATTGCGAGGTTCTTAGCGCAATCTGCTGATCCATTTGTCGCAGCAATCGCCGAGTCGTTATCAATTGGCCCAACATGTTCTTGTAGATTTCCAGCAAGCGCATATGCCAATCGGTGAAGAAATACGGCAGCGGATGCGAAACGTTCAAGACCCCGATCAATTGCTCGTCGCAAGTAAACACCGGCACACTGATCAACGAACCCGGCATCGCGGCGCTGTCGCTTTCCGAGCTGAAGCGTTCGTCCTCGAGGCAGTTCTGACAATACTGCAATTGCCCGGTCGAAGCGGCCAAACCGATCACGCCGTCCCCGACCTTGAATCGGGTCGTGTCGCCGGCCGGCACCTCCGGCAAGTTCAGCTCGACAAAACTCAGGCCGACCACATTGGTTAACCAGCCATCGCCGTCCACCGCAAAAAAAGAACAACGTTCCATGTCCTGATTTTGGATCAAACTGGCCAAGGCCCGGCGAATCAATTGTTTTTCATCGTCGGCCTGATAGCTGACTTCCGACAGTTCTTTAACGGTCGAAAGCGCGTTGAACAAGTCCACCACCAGATCGTGCATGCCGAATCCGTAAGCACCGCCGTTCGTCCCGGAACCATAACTATTGTCGGCCATCAGTTCCCCATCACGTAGGCCAATTGCTGCATTGCCACCCGGCTTTCCAGCAACTGCTCGGCTATCGCGTTCAACGTCTCGATCGGCAACCGCAACGCCTGACAATTCTGCAAATAAGCGGCCGGCTCGAATTCGACGCCAGAGGCGAACTCCGCGCTGAACCGTCGACAAAGACGTAACAAATCCAACAACGACTGCTCCTGCCCGACATCATCGTGGCGTTGATACTGAGACAAAACCGACTGATACAACTCCGGCAAATGCCATTTTTTTAATAAGGCCTCGCCAATTTGAAAATGACTGAGACCAAACTGACCGCTGACCAAATCGGTCACTCGTTCCGGACCACGCTCGGCGGCGATAAAGATCTGGTTAAGTTGATCCGGCGCCAGAAATCCCAAGGCCAATATACCGATGTCCAATAACAAGCCGCTGGTATATACGGTAGACGGCGCCAAATGTTGCAGCGCGCCTATTTCCGAGGCCAGCTTTTGCGCGGCGACCGCCGTGACCAGGGAACGCATCCAAAAATAGTCGCTTTCGAAAGTTTGACATTTACCGGTATCGAACTGGACGTTAAAAATGACCCCTAACGCCAAGCCCTTGACTAAATCCAGCCCCAAAACCTGAAACACCGCGCTCCGAATGTCGGTAGTCGTCTTACCTCGCGAAAAATACGCGGAATTAGCCAATCCCAACAGGCGGGCCACTAAACTCGGCGACGTCGAAAGCGCCGCGACCAGGCGGTCAATGGAAATATCCGGCGTGTTAATCGCCTGCAAAATTTGCAAACTGGCTTGGGGCAATACCGGCAAATTTTTTAGCGCCCCGACTTGCAACTGCAAGGTTTCCATCGCATTCACTAGCGTCTATCTCGCGAAAAGCCGGAAATTTTTAGACTGACGACCAATCTGCGATAGTCGTTCTCGGGCAGTGCATCCCGAAAAATCGGCAACCTCTCGACACTTCCGCCATCCGTCCGATAATGCAAAATTGTCAGCATCCGAGTTGTCACCGTAGTTGATTCGATTCGTATCGGCTGAAATGCTTCAAGGTCCGCCGATATTTCCCAGCCGCCGCCCGGAGTATAGCGCAGAAAAAATGGCCGTGTTTTTCGAAACACCCCGCTGTTAACCGCCGTCAAAATCAATAAGCCGGCCGCCGCCAACCGATAGACCAACGGCATGCCGTTCTCAAAGCAAGCGTACAGTGCCGCGGCGTGCAGGCCACACAACAACTTGAGCGCCGATCGCGACTCGCGGACGGCAAACTGCAACGGAGGTTCGAAATTTCGCTTCATTAAAACGATCTCGCGATCAGGCTACGGTAAACTAATAGCGGAAGCCACCTTTAAACTTAAACATGAACACCGATACGATCGACAAACTGCCCGACAATCTTGATCCGCGTGACGAGCATGCCACTCTTTACCCGGCCACCGGGCTAGCCGCGATCGAGGTCATCGGCGCCGACAGCGCCCGGTTTTTGCAAGGTCAGCTGACGTGCGACATTCAGCAGATCAGCGAAACCCAAGCCAGTATCGCGGCTTTTTGCAACGCGAAGGGTCGGGTCATCAGTACCTTGCTGGCGATAAAAAAACCAACGGCTATTGGTTGGTAATGCCAACCTCGCTAGTCACCCCGGTTATCGAAAAACTGCGCAAATACGTGTTGCGCGCCGCCGTGACTCTCGGCGACGCCAGCGACCGTCTAAGCGTCGCCGGGCTGACGATTGCAGCCGGCCACGAATTCCACTCGCTTCCGTTGCCGGAGAAGGATTGGTCGGTCGGCCACGCACCGCTAACGATAGTCAAACTGCCCGGCCACCGCCGGTTTTTGATCTTGGCAAAGCACGATAGCGCCATACTAACAGACTTAATTAGCCGACCTGAAACCGATTGGCGCTACCAGGATATGCTTGACGGTTTGCCTTGGTTCGATGCGTCTCAATCCGAACAACACTTGCCGCAAATGCTCAACATCGACGGCCTCGGCGGCATCAGCTTCACCAAAGGCTGTTACACCGG
Organism: Methylomonas stagni; assembly: GCF_050154735.1. Classification (NCBI taxonomy): domain Bacteria; kingdom Pseudomonadati; phylum Pseudomonadota; class Gammaproteobacteria; order Methylococcales; family Methylococcaceae; genus Methylomonas; species Methylomonas stagni. The sequence goes on from NZ_CP189557.1 coordinate 2,230,044, forward strand.
CCAGGAAATCGTCGCCAGAAGCCATTATCTTGGTAAGGTGAAACGGCAATTGCTTGTTGGCGGCTGTGCCGGCGAATTGACGATCGCACCGGGTACACCGGTGTTGGATGGCGACACAGGTCAAACCGTCGGCAGCGTGCTGAGCTCCGCTCACGACGGCGACACCCGCTTGCTACTGGTATTACACGCGCTTGAAGGCGAATCAAAACGCTTTATACTTGGCGACGAACATCAGACGCCGCTTAGTTTAATCCTCGCCGAATAGGGCACAGCATCATGCAATTCAAATCCGTCAACGACTTTTTAGCCCATGTCCAAGCGGAACTGGACGCCAATCGTTTGGTGCTGCCAACCCTGCCGGACGTGGCGATCAAGGTTCGCGACGCCGTCAGCAAGGGCGACGTGACCGCGCAAAGTCTGGCCGAGATCATTGCTACCGACGCGGCGATTTCCGCGCGTTTGATACAAGTCGCCAACAGCCCGCTCTATCGCGGGGCGATGGAAATCAAAAATATCCAGATGGCGGTGACTCGCCTGGGTAACAACACCATCCGAACTTTAGTCACCAGCCTGATCATGCAACAAATGTTCGCCCCCAAATCGGCCTTGCTGGAAAGTTACTTCCGAACGATCTGGGAGCAAGGCGTCAACGTGTCGGCGATCTGCCGGGCACTGGCCGGTTTTGCCCCGCATCTGAACGCCGACGAAGCCATGCTGGCCGGCTTGATACACCAAATCGGCAAGTTGCCGATACTCAGTCTGGTCGAGAATATCCCCGAATTTCGCGACAGTCCGTCCCGCCTCGACAAGTTATTGGAAAAAGCCCACCCCCATGTCGGCAAAATCATCATGGACACCTGGCATTTTCCCGAGGAACTTAAACCGGTGCCTTCCGAATACGTCGACTTTCAACGCGACGCGGGTCCGAAAGCCGATTACGTCGATTTAGTGCAAGTCGCGTTTCTGCAAAGCGTGGCCGGCACCGACCACCCGGCCTGCCGGGTCGATTGGCATTCCGTACCGGCCTTCGCCAAGCTCGGACTGGCCGGCGATGCCGAAATTCTCGAAATCGAAGGCGTGTCCGAAGAAATCGAATTAGCTCAATCCCTATTTTTTAAATCACGATGATAGACCCGCTTGCCGCCGCCCGCTTTCGCCGCTTGGGCACATTAACCATTTTTGCCGTCTACTTCGTGATTCTGGTCGGCGGCATCGTTCGCGCCTCGGGTGCCGGCATGGGCTGCCCGGACTGGCCGACTTGCTTCGGCCAATGGGTACCGCCGACCGACGAAGCACAGTTACCCGCCAATTATCACGAAATCTATGCCCAACGCGGCTACGAGAACACCACTTTCAACCCGGTAAAAACCTGGACCGAATACACCAATCGCTTGATCGGCGCCAGCACCGGCCTGCTGATATTGCTGACCGCCTGGGCTTCGCGCATTTACCTGAAAGGCGACAAGGGGATCTTCTATCTGGCGGTGACGGTGTTGCTGCTGGTGGGCTTCCAGGGTTGGTTGGGATCGGCCGTCGTCGCCAGCAATTTAAAGCCGTTGATGATCACCCTGCACATGTTGTTAGCGCTGGGCATTGTCGCATTGTTGATCTACGCCATCGCCCGCTCGCAACAACCGCTGTTGGCGCAATTGGACGGCGGGTGGCAAACCCCGCGATTCGCGCTCTTGCTGAAAATCGCGATCGGCATGACCTTAATACAGGTTGCGATGGGAACCCAAGTCAGGGAATCGGTGGATTTCATCGCGCACCAGCACAGCTATATCGATCGCCAATTCTGGCGGGATAGCTTTCCCATCATTTTTTACGTACACCGCTCGTTCTCGTCGGTCATCCTGTTCACCAATCTGTGGTTGGCCTGGCAAATCGTCGCGCACACCTCGCCCGGCAGTCTGTTGCGGCGCATGGCCTATGCCCTGTGCGTTCTGATCGTAACCGCGATTCTGGCCGGCGTGAGCCTAGATCGCCTGGGTTTTCCGGCGGCCGCCCAACCGCTACATTTGCTGATGGCGAATCTGATTTTCGGCGCTCAATTTTTCATTTGGATTTGTCTGAAATACGCCTCTGGGCGCCCGGCCTAATCCGTGGACGTTTTATCCAAATTATCAATAAGTTAAAAATAAACCCGGCAAACTGAGGTACAATGGTCGAGTGACCCGGTATCAACCGGGGCGATCTCTTTTTTCCACAGGTAAATTTAATGTCCGAAACCCCCGCCGCCACGCCTTCCTTCAAAGATCTAGCGCTATCCGACCCCATTCTTAAAGCTCTAGAGGGCATCGGTTACGAAACCCCCTCGCCGATTCAGGCCCAAATTATCCCCTTCGTGATGTCCGGCCGCGACGTGTTGGGCCAGGCCCAAACCGGTACCGGCAAGACCGCCGCCTTCGCTTTACCGATTCTTACCCGAATCGATCTGAAACAAAAAGACCCGCAAGCCTTGGTGCTAGCGCCGACCCGAGAACTGGCCATCCAGGTCGCCGAAGCCTTTCAAAGCTACGCGGCGCATATCAAGGGCTTTCACGTATTGCCGATTTACGGCGGTCAGGACTACACCAGCCAATTGCGGCAACTGAATCGCGGCGCGCATGTCATCGTCGGCACGCCGGGCCGGGTCATGGATCATATGCGGCGCGGTACCTTAAAGCTGGACCAATTGACGACGCTGGTGCTCGACGAAGCGGACGAAATGCTACGCATGGGCTTCATCGACGACGTCGAATGGATTCTGGAGCAAACCCCGCCGACCCGACAAACCGCGCTGTTCTCCGCGACGATGCCGGCCGAAATCCGCAAAATCGCCCAGCGCTATCTGAATCAGCCCGAACAAATTACGATCAAGGTCAAAACCACGACCGCCGAGAACATCCGCCAGCGCTATTGCTTCGTCAACGGCCAACACAAAATGGATGCCTTGACCCGGATTCTGGAAGCCGAGAATTTCGACGGTATGATCATCTTCGTCCGCACCAAGACCGCCACGGTCGAAGTCGCCGAAAAATTGGAAGCGCGCGGCTTTTCCGCCGCCGCGATCAATGGCGATATGTCACAGGCCTTGCGTGAACGGGCTATCGATCATTTGAAAAGCGGCAAGCTGGACATATTGATTGCCACGGACGTGGCCGCGCGCGGTTTGGACGTGGACCGGATCACTCACGTCGTCAACTACGACATTCCTTACGACACCGAATCCTATGTGCATCGGATCGGCCGCACCGGCCGCGCCGGCCGCGCCGGGGATGCGATACTATTCGTTTCGCCGCGCGAAAAACGTTTGCTGGCCAACATCGAACAAGCCACCCGCCAGAAAGTCGCGGAAATGCAGTTGCCGTCCACCGAGTTTATCAATAATGCCCGCGTCATCCGCTTTAAACAGCGGATCACCGACACACTCGCGTCGGCGGAACTGAGCTTTTTCCACCAACTGATCAATCAGTACCAAGTCGAACACGACGTGCCGGCCATCGACATTGCCGCCGCGCTGGCGCAATTGCTGCAGGGCGACACCCCGCTGCTACTCAAGGACTCCGGAAAAAAACCGGCCCGGCCGACCGACGACAAACCGCGCGAACGAGGCGAGCGCGGCCCGCAGCGCGAACGCGGCCGTGGCGCCAGTCAAGTCGAAATGGAATTGTTCCGAATTGAAATCGGCCGTAACGACGGCGTCAAACCGGGCAATATTGTCGGTGCGATCGCGAACGAAACCGGCATCGACGGCGAACATATCGCCCGGATTAAAATCGAGGAAACGTATAGCACCGTCGAATTGCCGGCCGGCATGCCCAAGGACTTGTTTCAAGCGCTGAAAAAGGTCCGGGTCGTCGGCAAGCCGCTGAATATCTCCCACTTCGACCCGGCAGCCATCAAGAAGGCTAAAAGCAAAAAGCGGGTCGGTTCGCCGTCGAAACGCGCCAAACCGCAGGAATGACCCCAGCGGCGGACCGACCTCCCCCCGGTCAGTCCGCCGAACTGTTGACTTCAACCCGGCCTTGTTCGATGCGGGCCTGAAATACCGGTACCCGCACTGCGGCGTCCTCGAAACAAATCCCGCTCCGCAGACTGAAATGCTGCTTGTACATCGGCGAGGCCACCATCGGCTCACCGCCGATGTCGCCCACCATCCCGCGCGACAATACGTTGGCTTGGCTGAAGGGATCGCGGTTGCCGATCGCGAACACCGCGTTCAAACGGGGCAGAAAAAACAACGCGACTTGCTGGTCGGCCAAGCGGGCGCAAATGCCGGAGTCCGCTTGCAAATCCTCGACTCGGCATACTTCTGTCCAACGGCTCATCAGGCAGCCTCCTCGATCAGTTTAAAATGCTTGCGTTCGTCAGGATCGGCCGGCCGAATTTGACCTCGTTCCTCGACAAACACGACATCGTCGTCGCCCAAATCACTGTTGACGAAGTGCCGGAAGCGTTTCAAGTGGCTTTCGTCGGCCAGCGTGGTTTTCCACTCGCATTGATACGTGTCGACGACATGCTGCATTTGCCGCTCCAGATCGGCGGCGATCCCGAGCTTGTCGGCCATCACCACCTCTTTTAAGTAAGCCAAGCCACCGTCCAGGTTTTCCAGCCACACCGAGGTACGCTGCAAACGCGCGGCGGTGCGCACGTAAAAAATCAGCAACCGGTCGATATAGCGAATCAAGGTTTCCCTGTCCAGATTGGTCGCGAACAGATCGGCGTGGCGCGGTTTCATCCCCCCGTTACCGCACACATACAAGTTCCAGCCGTTCTCGGTGGCTATCACGCCGATGTCCTTACCCTGCGCTTCGGCGCATTCGCGGGTGCAACCGGACACCGCCATTTTGATTTTATGCGGCGCCCGCAAGCCTTTGTAGCGATTTTCCAATTCGATCGCCAGCCCTACACTGTCGTCGACGCCGTAGCGGCACCAAGTGCTGCCAACGCAGGACTTCACGGTGCGTAGCGATTTGCCGTAGGCGTGACCGGACTCGAAGCCGGCCGCGATCAACTCCCGCCAAATCGCCGGCAATTGCTCGACCCTGGCACCAAACAAATCGACGCGCTGACCGCCGGTGATTTTGGTATACAAACGGTATTTTTTAGCGATTTGACCGAGCACGATCAACATTTCCGGGGTAATTTCGCCGCCGGCGATGCGCGGAACCACCGAATAAGTGCCGTCTTTTTGGATGTTGGCCAAAAAGGTATCGTTGGTATCCTGCAAACCCACATGCGGTTTTTCCAATATGTAGTCGTTCCAATACGAGGCCAAGATCGAGCCGACCGCTTGCTTGCAGACATCGCATCCCAAGCCGTGTCCGTGCCGGTCCAACAACTCGTCGAAGGTCTTGATCTGGCCGACCATCACCAAATGGTACAAGTCCTGGCGAGTATGCGGAAAATGCTCGCAAAGATCGGTGCTGACCGCGACGCCGAGTTTGGTCAGTTCGCTATCCAGCACCGACTTCAACAAGGCACTGCAACCGCCGCAGCCGGTGGCTGCCTTGGTGGCGGCTTTTAAATCGCCGATGCTGACGCAACCGGCGGCGACGGCGTCGCAAATTTGGCCCTTGCTAACGTCGTGACAGGAACAGATTTGGGCGCTGGCCGGCAAGGCATCCGCGCCGAGTCCGGCCGGCGCATCGCCGCGCGCCGGTAAAATCAGCGTATCCGGTTGCGCCGGCAGTTCGATACCGTTCAAACAATATTGCAGCAAGGTGCCGTAATCGGCCGCGTCGCCGACCAGCACCGCCCCCAGCAAGTGCCGGTTATCCGCGCTGACTACCAACCGTTTATAGATTTCGCCGGCGCCGTCCTGATAACTGTAGACCAGCGCACCGGGCGTCCGGGCCTGAGCGTCGCCGATGCTCGCGACATCGACACCCATCAGCTTCAATTTGGTACTCATGTCGGCACCGGTAAAGGCCGCGTCAGCCTCGGCTAAGTCGGCCAACACGGTTCTGGCCATCGCGTAACCCGGCGCGACCAAACCGAAGATCTGGCCATTCCAGCACGCGCATTCGCCGATCGCGTAAATATCCGGATCGGAAGTCCGGCACTGATTGTCTATCGCAATCCCGCCGCGCGACCCGGCCGCCAGACCGCAGGCACTGGCGATCTCATCGCGCGGCCGAATCCCGGCGGAAAACAACACGATATCGGTTTCCAGATGACTGCCGTCGACAAAGGTCATCCGGTGCAAGGCCGTTTCCCCGTCGATGATCGCGGTGGTGTTTTTATTCAAATGGGTAACGACGCCCAAGGCCTCGATTTTCCGCTTCAACATCGCGGCACCGCCATCGTCGAGTTGCACCGCCATCAGCCGCGAGGCGAATTCGACGACATGGGTTTCCAAGCCCAAATCCTTCAAAGCCTTGGCCGCTTCCAATCCCAACAACCCGCCGCCGATCACGGCACCGATTCGGGATTCGGCGGCGGCGGCCTTGATGGCCTCCAAATCTTCTATCGTGCGATACACCAGACAACGCGGGCGATCCCGGCCGGCGATCAGCGGTACGAACGGATAGGAACCGGTCGCCAAGACCAGTTTGTCGTATTGGATGATCTGGCCGTTTGCGGAAATCACGTGTTTCCGCTGGCGATCGATACCGATCGCTCTGTCGCCCAAATGGATCTCGATACCGTGCCGTTCGAAAAAGCCCGCCTCGACCAGCGACAAATCGTCGGCGGTCTTACCGGCGAAGAAGGCCGATAAATGCACCCGATCGTAAGCCGGCCTCGGCTCCTCGCAAAACGTCACCACGCGATAGCGGCCAGCGATTTCGCTTTCGACCAAGCCGGTTAAAAAATGCTGGCCGACCATACCGTTACCGATCACGACCAAGGTTTGTTGCGTGCTCATCCGCGACTCCTGTTAATTGGGCTGAATTGCTCCGAATCCGCTCACTTTGCGAACGAACTCGGGTACAGTCGTCGTGGAAACTTTTGTTCAGGCCAAAAAAAGGCGCCCTGGCGAATGATTAACATCATTCGCGCAGGACGCCTTTGTCCAGGTCTAATACGGGGGCAAGTCCAACGACGAGACTTGACTAGTATCAATCAAATTCCATGCCACAACTCTCTTTCTATTGATTTACAACGATTTTATAAAATTCACGGCGCTCGACCGCGACGATCAGCGCACCCAAACAATGCAAACCAACAAAATATTCGCACCAAACTGGCCCACGATTGACCAAGACCCATGCCCAACGTCCAACGCTTCCCTCTCCGTCTATCGCTTGAGCACACGGTCGCGCGGCCGTATCAACACCGCAACCGTCTTGACTCGTTGAAGTCGCTGGCATGCAATCTGCTTTCCGCTTACCCAAATTCAATCGTTCGGATCTTTCATGACTTTTACGCCGTTCAAGTTACTGTCGCTACAAGGCAAGGCCAAAGTGCTACACATGAGCTGGATGGCCTTTTTCATCAGCTTCGTGGTCTGGTTTAACCATGCTTCGCTGCTGGTTTTGATTCAGCAAGACCTGGGCATCAGTCAAACCGAAATCGACATTTTGTTGCTACTGAACGTGGCGCTGACGATTCCCGCCAGAGTCGCGACCGGCATGCTGGTGGACCGGTTTGGTGCAAAAATCAGCTACAGCGTGTTATTGGCGGTTTGTAGCATCCCGTGCTTTATGTTCGCCGCCGCCGACAATTTCGCCGAATTGGCTTGGTCGCGATTCTTGCTAGGGTTTATCGGTGCCGGTTTCGTGGTTGGCGTGCGTATCATCGGCGACTGGTTTCCGGCCAGCCAGGTCGGCACCGCCGAAGGTATTTATGCCGGCTGGGGCAATTTCGGCTCGGCATTCGCGGCCATTTTTCTGCCGGGCCTGGCGTTTTATTTCGGCGCCGAGCACGGCTGGCGCTACGCGGTGGCGCTAACCGGCGCAATCGCGCTGCTTTACTCGATCGTTTATTACTTTAGCGTGGAGAATTTGCCTCCGGAATTGGCCGGCCTGAAAACCCGCCGACCTCTGGCGATGGAAGTCTCCAGCATCCGCGATCTGTTTTTGTACATGTTCAGCCTGATACCGTTGTACGCGACGATTTCGCTGCTGGCCTGGAAGCTGGCGACACCGGCAACGCCGGTGTTAAGCTTAACTTGGCATCTGGGAATCCAGTTGACGGTGTGGCTGCTGTTTCTGGCTCATGCTCATCAACTCGTCAACAACAACGCCGACAAACTGAGCGCCCCCATTCCCAGCATCCACCATTACCGCTACCAGCAAGTGTTCATACTAGCGATCGCGTATCTGGTCACGTTCGGGTCCAAATTGGCGGTGCTATCGATGTTACCGATGTTTTTTTCCATACCTTTCACGAGACCCAGGGCATAGACATGTTGGATGCCGGCCTGCTGGCCTCCAGCTTCGTGGTGACCAATGTCGTCGCCCGGCCGGCTGGCGGCTGGCTCAGCGACAAGATCGGCCGCAAACTCTCGTTGACGCTGTTCGTGGCCGGACTTGCGGTCGGCTATCTGGCGATGGCCTGGATTTCGCCGGACTGGTCCATCGCCTTGAGCGTGGCCGTCACGTTGATTTGTTCGGTGTTCATGCAAGCGGCCGAAGGCGCCATCTTTGCGTTCGTGCCGTTGATCAAGCGTTCGATCACCGGCGAAGTCGCCGGCATCGTCGGTGCTTACGGTAATGCCGGCGCCATCGTGTTTCTAATCTTGCTGACTTTCGTCTCCACATTCAGCTTTTTTCTGATGTTGGGCGGCGCGTGCGCGATCCTACTCGGGTTGATTTATTTTCTGAGGGAACCAAAAACTTTATCACCGAAATCATGCCGGACGGCAGCTTGGTACAAATCGAGCTGGATTGACGATGACAGCGTTGAATGTCTTAGTCGTGGACGAATTCGACAGCGACCGCGTACTGGAACGCACGCTACGCCAACACGGCTGCGAAGTCGCCACGTTGAAGCTGCAGGAGTTGGATATGCTGCGCATCGTGCAAACCTTGCACCCGGACGTGGTGGTACTCAATCTTTACACCCCTACCGAGCCGATTCTGAAAACCATCGTCGAAATCAATCAGAGCTATTCGTTGCCGGTGGTGATGTTTGCCGAGGACCAGCAAACCGAAACCATCAACAAAGTCATCAAGGCCGGCGTCAGCGCTTACATTGTGGACGGCCTGGAAGCGAAACGCATCAAATCCATCGTCGATATCGCAATCGCCCGTTTCAAGGAACATCAGGCGCTCAAGGACGAATTAAAAAAAACCAAGACCCAATTGGAAGATCGCAAGCTGGTGGACCGCGCAAAAGCGATCCTGATGAAATCGCAGGGCTTTAGCGAAGAACAGGCTTACCATGCCTTGCGTAAATTGGCGATGGACCGCAACATGGCAATCGGCGAAATGGCGAAGAACGTGATTTCGATGGCCGAACTGTTCAAGTAGAATCACCTCTACGAGCCGAGAACTACGCTAGTCTCCTTGCTCAGCGTATCGCCTTACCGGAAACTGGTTGGACACCCGACTCCCGCCCCGCCGAATGGCGGCTCCGATAGATTATCGGCCCGAATACTGGGAGACAAACCTAGTGATATCAATAAGACACCCGCCACCACTAGCACTACCCGGCTAATTCCCGCAACTACTCGATTTCGACTACTTATCAACATGAACAGCTCCTAGAAATCATTGAAAACCAAACGTTTACGCAGCAGCTTGGCCGCCGCAAAAAACGAGGCACCGGAACAGTTGCAGTATAATCGATTCGCTACCATCAAGCCCGCCAAAAAATCGGTCGCACCGTTTGACATCGCTGAAAATGATGGCGTTGAACAGCCACCTGTCAACTGAGCAAAAATGCTAACACGTTTTTTGACTTTCGTGTACATTGAAGCGAAATTCGGTAAACAGTCCCGACCTATCGGCCAAGCCTCTTTAGTTTTAATCGATTCCTAATGGTTTATTCATTCGGGATTCAGCTTGCGTGACTAGACTTTTCCTTAACAATCTTGAAATGGAGTCATCATGTTGAAAACCACGCTGGTAGTCTGCGTCGGATTCGTTTTTCCTAATTTTGCGATGGCCGACGACCACGGGCACGGGCACGGGCACCGCAAACACGGTCACCATCATCGCGAGCCGGTCGTCGTGGAGCACGTTTACCGCCCGGCTCCCGCATTACAACCGCGTTACGCGCAAATGCCCGGCACTAATCCAAGCAATGATCGACGTTCGACCGAAGGCTTGGTTGGCGGCGCGCTCGGTAGCGCGGTCGGCTACGAAATCAGCAAGGGTGACCCGCTGGGCGCGGGTTTGGGCGCTGCCGCCGGCGCGTGGATAGGCAACGGCATCGGCCGCTAAGCCTTGATAGATCAAAACCGCGTTCGCGGCACTAAAGTTCGGGAGGGAGTCTTGAAAACTAAAACATCCAAAGTATCGGCCGGGCATTTGGCCGTCGAGAGACTGTTGAACGTACTGTTGTTTTTTATCGTGTTTTACTACAGTTACTACGTATTTTGCTTGACCTAATTCGGCCGAAATACTCGCACCTCTCGCCCCGCCAGACAGCCGGACAACACGGCTGTCAAGGCGACTGATCTTGCAAATAGCTGTCGACCGCTACACGGCTATCGGCCGGCAGTTTCTTGGACTTCAAGGTTTGTTTTAATTTTGCCTGCAGTCGCGCCAGCAACCTGGGCTGGTCCACCAGCTTATCCATCAGTGTTTGTAGGGCGCTGAAGGCATTGAATCGAACCGCTTCCTCGGGGTCGCGCAACGCCGTTATCAAGGCATCGTAGACCGGCAGCGCTGGTTGATCGAAATAACCCAGACTTTCCGCCGCCGCCGCACGGACCTCCCCGACTCGATCTTGCCGCAAGGCCACCAAAAGGTAACGACCGGCCTCCGGAGTCGGATAGGCCGCCAGTTGTTGAGCGCCTGCGATACGTTGCGCGGGATCGTGATCGCCGAGCCACTGTCTGGCGGTTTCCACCTGTTCGAGGTCGACACTCTCTTCTTCGGCGATCTGCTCCGGGGTAGACGCTCCACCGCCGGATTCGGCTGACGAAGCAAGCTGGTGCAAGTCCGGCATGGACCGGGACGCCTGAATTGGAACCCCTCCCGCCGCCGGGCAAGGCCGAACGACGCGGACCTGTTGCCAAATCGGCAACAGGCCCAATGCGAGATAAGGCGCCATAAGCAACGCCCCAACCAGGACTAGCGACACTCTCACGCCGATGGCGGCAGGTCGCGCGGCACCTGCCTCAAGCAATCAAGGCGCTTGCAAAGTGCCGTTGGCCGTCGTTGCCGTCGGCGTGGAATTCGGGCAAGCCGGCTGCGACCAGGCGTCCCAATAGCCGCCGGTTCCAGTCAGAATCAATTCGTCGCCCTTGGCCGCGCCGGTCAACGCCGTTTGCGCGGTACCGGCGGCATTCATGTTGGACGTGGTGATGCCGGTACCGGCCGGATGCATGCCCAATGCTTCGCGAACCCGCCAAGCGTAGGCATGATCGCGGCAGGAGGTATCGCCGGAGACGCCGATTGCGCCGACTTTATGGCCACCACTATAGATAGCCAATCCGCCGCCGAATACGTTCACGCCGCCGACCCGTTTGTTTTTCAAAGGATCGCTGTTAGTACCGTAGGCATTCGGACTGCCCGCGTAAGCCCGGCTGGCATCAACCGGATTGCTGTGCTGTAGACCGTACAGACTGCCGCCAGGCTGCACCGCCGAGTACAAGTTACCGGTGGAAATGGCATAGCCGTCCAGACTGAAGGCGTTGGCGGTAAAGGCTTTTTGAGCCGAAATGACCCGACTGCCCAGCCATTCGGAGTTACCTGCCGCCGAGCCGGTAGTGCCGCTGGTGGCGACGTGGCACACCTTTCCGGTCTCGTCGACCACGGTCACCCACATATTCAGTCCATAACCTCCAGTGCTTGCGGCTTCCGCGGCACTGATCGCGTCGGTCAACGCCGAGCGCGAAACGTCGCTGCAAGCCGCGGAAACGGTTTGCGCGGACAATACCAGCGCGGCGCTACCCAGGCTTAAGGCCAACAGTTTTTTTGTTTTCATAGTTGCTTCTCTCGTTATTTGATTATTCTGGAATGGCCCCGCGCGTTGAGCGGGAATTTATTTATAGCAAAGGCCCGCCATCCTGTCTAACGGTTTAGCTGGCGCTAATATTGCGACATCCACGGCGCGCACAACACCAATACTAGCGCCGCGAACAACCCGGCGACGACATCGTCCAACATGATGCCCAAACCACCGTGGACGCGACGATCCAGCCAGCCGATCGGCCAAGGCTTGACGATGTCGAAAAATCTGAACAACGCAAAACCCAGCGCCAAGTTCCGCCACGAAAACGGCACCCAGGCCATCGCCAATAACAAGCCGGCGATTTCGTCCCAAACGATGCCGCCGAAATCGTGAACTTGCAGGCGCGCGGCGGCGTAATCGCACAAATGAATACCGACCGCGATGACTACCGCAGTCGCCAACCAGTAGCCCCAGAAACCGCTTTGCAACAAGGCCGCGTAAACCGGCAAGGCCGCCAACGTGCCGAAGGTACCCGGCGCGCGCTTGACCAAGCCGGCGCCAAAACCGAACGCCAGCCACAGCCTGACATCGCGCAATATGTCGCCGGCCGATAAGCCAGCCTTACCGTAGGACGCTCTAAAGAAAATGCTCATAACCGGTAAACTCCAACAATTCGATAGACCCGTCGCGGCGCAGACGGAGACCGGGTTCGACTTCGATGACGCCGATTTTCCGGCAACCGGCCGGTAGCGCGGCGGACCGATCCGGAGGCACCGTAAAACAGAGTTGGTAGTCGTCGCCGGCGGTGAGCGGTAGCCGCCAGTCGTCGGATTCGGCCAAATAGGCGTCCATCGCATCGGAAAACACCAAGGCCGACCAGTCCAGACAGGCGCCGACCCGGCTTTGCGTCAAAATATGCCCCAAATCGGCGGCCAATCCGTCGGAAATATCGATACAGGCGTGAGCGATGCCCCGCAACGCCAACCCCAGTTCGACTCTAGGCTCGGGCCGATGAAAACAGCGTAGTGGGATTTCAGGAACGCGCAGCGATAACCTTGCTTGATCTTCAAACCCAACCCGGCATCGCCGACAGGTCCGCTCAGATACACAAAATCGCCGACGTTGGCCGCCGAGCGGGTCAACGCCGCCCCGCTCGGCACCGTGCCCATCGCCTGCACGGTCAGCGTCAACGGTCCCGATGTCGTGTCGCCGCCGATCAAATCGACGTTAAAGCGGCGAGCCAGCGTCAAAAAACCGCGCGAAAACGCTTCCAACCAAGTCGGCTCCACTTTAGGCAGGGTTAAGGCCAAGGTCACCGCAAACGGCTCTGCACCCATCGCCGCCAAATCGCTGAGGTTCACGGCCAGCAACTTGTGACCCAAATCCTCGGGCGCGGCATCGGCGAAGAAATGCACGTTTTCGACCATGGTGTCGGCGGTGATCGCCAAGTGCTGGCCGGGCGGCAGACTCATCAGCGCGCAGTCGTCGCCGATTCCGAGTTTGTTGTGAGGATGGCGCGGCGCGTCCGCCGCGAAATAACGGCGAATCAGATCGAATTCGCCTAGTCGTTCAGGCATGAGCCACCCAAGAAATCGCCACCGCGCCGCCCGTCAGATTTTCGGCAACCCTTGCTTCTGCTTAGCGGCGATTTCGACCGCTCGCTGAGTCTGGGAGACTTTGTCAAGAATGCCGTTGACGTATTTGTGGCTACCTTCCGCGCCGAAACACTTGGCCAAGTTGACGGCTTCGTTGATGATCACTTTGAACGGCGTTTCCAACCGGTAAATCAACTCGTAAGCGCCTATCCGCAGTATCGCCCGCTCGACCGGATCGATTTTTTCGATGGGCCGATCGACAAAACCGGCCAACGCCGCATCGACGATATCCAGTTGCTTGGGCACGCCGTGAAAAATCTCGCTGAAATAGCTTTTTTGCGCGCCCTTCAGATGCTCTTCTTCCAGGAAATAGGTTTCGATGCGGCTCAGGCTATCGCCCGACATCTGCCATTGATACAGCGCCTGAACCGCGCATTTTCTGGCGTTGGTTTTGGCTTGACTCATTAAAGGCTCAGGTTGTTGAACAGGCTGACCATTTCGATGGCTGACATCGCCGCTTCGGCGCCCTTGTTGCCGGCCTTGGTGCCGGCGCGCTCGATGGCTTGTTCGATGCTGTCGACCGTCAACACGCCGAAGCTGACCGGTACGTCGTACTGCAACGCAACTTGGGCGATGCCCTTGACGCATTCGCCGGCCACGTATTCGAAATGCGGAGTACCGCCGCGAATCACCGCGCCCAGTACGATGATCGCATCGTATTTTTTCGCGGCCGCGATGCGTTGCACCGCCACCGGCAATTCGAAAGCGCCCGGCACTTTGATCAACTTGATGTCGGCTTCGGCGGCGCCGTGGCGGACCAACGCGTCGATGGCGCCGGCTTCCAATTGGCCGACGATGAAGCTGTTGAAACGCGAGGAAACGATGCAAAACTTGCCGCCCTGGGCCGACAAATGACCTTCTACGATACTGACTGACATAACTTATCCAATAGAGTTGAGCGATGACGACGCGGCGGTCGGCACCGAAACACCGGCCGCCGCGCAAATAAAAAGGCCGCTAATTTTACGCGGTTTCGGCGTGCGGCGCCCCGAAAAATCGCGATCAAACGCCGAACTCGACTTGTTCGACGATCTCCAGATCGAAACCAGCCAGACCGATGTAATTTTTCTTGGCACCCATCACCTTCAGGCGACGCACGCCCAAATCGGCCAAGATTCGCGAACCGGTACCGGTGGTGCGCCAGCCGACTTCGGCGCTGGCTTGGCTTTTGATGCCGTTGTCCTGCATCTGGTAAGCATGGATCAATTCGACCAGTGCCTTGTTGTTCTCGTTCTGGCGAATCAATACCAGCACGCCGCGCCCGGCTTCGGCGATCCGCCGCATGGCCTCGCGGATCGGCAGACTGCAATCGCTACGCTTGGAGCAAAACAAATCGTCGACGACGTTGCGGGCATGCACTCTGACCAGGACCGGTTCCTCGCCGGCGACCTCACCCAGCACCAGAGCCAGATGCACGTTGTCGTCGTTACGATCTTGATAAGCGTAGAGTCGAAAATCGCCGAACTCGGTCGGATACGCGCATTCGGCAATCCGCTCCAAGGTGTTTTCGTGCTTGATCCGATAATGGATCAAATCGGCGATCGTGCCGATTTTCAGATTGTGCTGCTCGGCGAAGGCCTCCAGATCGGGACGACGCGCCATCGAACCGTCGTCGTTCAGAATTTCGACGATGACCGCCGCCGGCTCGACGCCGGCCAAGCGCGCCAGATCGCAACCGGCCTCGGTATGACCGGCTCGATTCAACACGCCGCCGGCTTGGGCCATCAACGGAAAAATATGGCCGGGTTGCACCAAGTCGCCGGGCTGAGCGTTCGGCGCGACGGCGCGTTGCACGGTCAAGGCCCGATCGGCGGCGGATATGCCGGTGGTCACGCCCTCGGCCGCCTCGATCGATACCGTAAAATTGGTCGTGTACGGGGTTTTGTTATCGTTGACCATCAGCGGCAAGCGCAATTGTTGGCAGCGCTCGCGGGTCAAGGTCAGACAGATCAAGCCCCGGCCGTATTTGGCCATGAAATTGATGTCCTCCGGGCGGGCAAACGCGGCGGCCATCAATAAATCGCCCTCGTTTTCCCTATCCTCGTCGTCCATGATGATGACCATTTTGCCGCGTCGCAGGTCTTCGATAATCTCTTCGGTTGTGTTCATTGCATGAATCCTGCGTTATGTAACAAAGCTTCGGTGACGCCACCGCCGCAACGAGCCGCCGCTTCGCCCTTCATCAGTCGCTCCAGGTAACGGGCCAGCAAATCGACTTCCAGGTTAACGTTGCCGCCGACTTCAATCTGGCCGAGCGTGGTTTCGGCCAAGGTATGCGGCACGATGTTGACCGAAAAAAACGCGCCGTCGACGCTGTTGACGGTCAGACTGATGCCGTCGATGCAAATCGAACCTTTCTCGGCGATATATTTAGCCAGCTCATCGGGCGCCTTAAACTTGAAGCGGATCGACCGGCCGTCAGGCTGCTTTTCGACGACGCCGCCGATGCCGTCCACGTGGCCGCTGACGATGTGACCGCCAAGGCGGCTGGACGGCATCAGCGCCAGTTCCAGGTTGACCGGGGTGCCGGCCACGGCATTTCTCAAGGTGGTTCGCGACAAGGTTTCGTTGGACACGTCGGCGACGAAATGGTGTTCGCCCAATTCAACCGCGGTCAGGCAGACGCCATTGACGGCAATGCTGTCGCCGAGCGCGGCACCCGCCAGCGACAATTTGCCGGTGTGTATTTGCAGACGGCAGTCTCCGCCGCGAGACTGAATCGCCGAGATTCGGCCGACCGCCAGGATGATTCCGGTAAACATGATGAAATTCCGGTTTGCTTAAGAAATGACTATATCAGGCTTCGTAACGATAACGTAGCCGCAGATCGGGACCCACTTGGCGAGTTTCCTGCAAACGTAAGGACTTTTTGTCCGCCAGACGCTGTAGGCCGGGCAAATGAAACAAGCCCAAACCCTCGCTACCCAACACGCAGGGCGCTAGGTAAAACAACCATTCGTCGACCAGTCCGCTGTCCAACAAGGCGCCATTCAGGGTCGCGCCGGCTTCGACCCAGACGCTGTTGATTTGCTGCTCGGCCAAGCAACGAAAGGCTTGCGGCAAATCGACGTGTCCACCGCTGGCGCCGATTTGAAAAATCCGGCAACCGACCGCGCGCAAGCCATCGGCCTTCTCGGTGTCTTGGCTGCAAGTCAATACCCAGACCTCGGCGCCGGCATCGAACAGCTTGGCAGTCGGCGGCAAACGCAAGCCGGAATCCAACACCACCTTGATCGGCTGTTCCGCATCGAAATCCACACGGGCGCTCATGCGCGGGTCGTCGGCCAGCACCGTCGCTATGCCGGTAACGATGGCGCTGCTAGCGGCCCGCCAGCGCTGGACGTCGGCGCGAGCTTGCGGAGACGTGATCCATTGACTTTCGCCGCTGGCCATCGCGGTGCGGCCATCCAAACTCATCGCCAGTTTACTGCGTATCCACGGCAAACCGAGCCGCATCCGTTTGAAAAAGCCTGGATTGAGCTTTTCGGCTTCCTGTTGCAGCACGCCGCAAACGACTTCGACGCCGGCGTCGCGCAATTTTTGCAGGCCGCGTCCGGCCACCAGCGGATTGGGATCCACCATCGCCACGACGACCCTGGCAATGCCGGCGGCCAACAAGGCTTCGGTACACGGGCCGGTCTTACCGTGATGGCTACATGGCTCCAAGGTCACGTAAGCGGTCGCGCCGCGCGCATCGGGGGTTTTATTCAGCGCGTCGACTTCGGCATGAGCAAATCCGGCGCGTTGTGTCCAGCCTTCGCCAAGGATTTCGCCGCCCCTGACCAGTACGCAACCGACGTGAGGATTCGGATCGGTGGTATACAGCCCGCGCTCGGCCAATTTGACCGCGCGCGCCATGAAATAGGCGTCCGAACTAGCCTGGATCATGTTGCTGCAGTGTCTCTATCATCCGGGTGAATTCGCTGACATCCTGAAAACTGCGATAGACCGAGGCGAAGCGCACGAAGGCGACATGATCCAGTTGACTGAGTTCCTGCATCACCAGTTCGCCCAGCGCCAGCGCCGGTATTTCCCGCTCGCCGCGGGTAACCAGTACTTTCTTGATCCGGCTGATCGCCGCTTCGACCGCATCGACTTGAACCGGCCGCTTTTCCAAAGCGCGTAGCATGCCGGCCCGCAATTTATTTTCGTCGAAACTCTGCCTAGCTCCGCTGCGCTTGACGATGCGTGGCAGGGCCAATTCGACCACTTCGAAGGTGGTAAAGCGCTCCTTGCAAGCCACGCACTCGCGGCGGCGCTTGACCTGATCGCCATCGTCCGCCAGGCGGGTATCGATGACGCGGGTATCCTGCGCGGCACAAAACGGACAACGCATATCGGCAAACTATCTAGGCTAAAAGTCGGCCATTCTATTACAGAACGGGGTTATCTCGAAATCGTTCGCTCAAGACACCCCGCGATCCGGCAGAATTCCGTCGGCGATCGAGCGGATATGTACGTCGCGTTGCGGATAAGGAATCTCGATATGATGGGATTGCAACGCGTTGTAAATGCCGACGTGCAGTTGATGGGTCACCGTTGCCCGCTCGGCGAGTTCGCTGACAAACACTTGGATTTTGAAATCCAGCGAACTTTCGCCGAAACCGACGAAATTCACTGCAGGCTCCGGCTCAGGCAACACCAGCTCGGTTGCCTTGATGGCCTCACGCAAAATCCGCTCGACGATCTCGATGTCGCTGCCGTAGGCGACGCTGACCGGAACCATCACCCGCGTCACGGTATCGGACAAAGTCCAGTTGATCAATCGGTCGGTGATGAAGGTTTTGTTCGGCACCACCAATTCCTTGCGATCCCAATCGACGATATGGGTCGCGCGCATTTGAATGCGGCTGACCCGACCGGTCACATCGCCAACCGTGACGGTATCGCCAACCCGGATGGGCCGCTCGAACAGCAAGATGATACCCGATACCATGTTGGCGAAAATCTCCTGCAAGCCAAAACCCAGCCCCACCGACAGCGCCGCCACCAGCCATTGCACTTGCGACCAACTGCCGCCAAGTTCATTGGCCACGGCCAGAAAGGTAATCGCGGTCAACGTGTAACGCACCAGTTGAATCAGGGCGTAGCGGCTGCCGGCCGTCATCGCGAATTTGCCGACCGTCAACAGATCTACCAAAGCGGGAAAATTGCTGGCAAACACAAACGCCAAACCGCCGTAGAGCAAGCAGATCAACAAATTAATCAACGTCACCGGTTGCTGCGCGTCCTTGCCGTCGATCATCTGCCCGTATTGCCAGAGCACGACGTTATCGAACACCGAAAAGGCCGGCAAAATATCGCTCCAGATCGCCCAGAAGCCGACCAACATCGTCGCCATGACCAGCGTCGTCAGCAGTTTGCGTCCCTGCTGATTGATTTTGGTGATGTCCAATAAGTCCTTGTCGGGCGAGAAAGCCTCGTCGGCGGCGCTACTGGTTTGCACTTGCTCGGCCTGCTTGCGCTTTTGCTTGGCGTTGCGCAAGGCCAGTTGGCGCTCGGTGTGCCGAAACCAGCGCAAGATCAGCGCATACAACAACGCGGTCGCGAACATCAACCGCAGGCTGTAAACCAGTTTTTCGTAAAGTTCCAGCGCGCTTTGGTAATAACCCGCCACCGCGAAACCGACGATGACCAACGGTGTCAATACCGCGATCGCGTACCAAACGAAGCGCAAGCGGCTCAGCCAGCCGTGCGACAGCCGGTAAAAACTCTTGGCCAAACCGGTTTGCGGATGGGCCAGGCAATGAAAAACATAGGTAAACGCCAGCATCAGCACAATCAGCGCGGTGCGTCCCAACGCATAGCTGTGCTCCGAAAACAAATCGCTACCGGTCATCGCGGTCACGAAAACGCTGGGCACCAGCAAAAAACGCAACCATTTGATCTGGCGGTACAGCAACTGCGCAACTTGGTTGGGCCATTGAAACAAGGTTTCCGCGACCCCGGACGGCTTGAACAAGCGAAACGAAAATTGCACCACGCACAAGGCCGACGCAGTGGAAAGCAATCCTTCGGCAAACGAGCGGCTGAAAAAATCGGCACGGGCGTTCAATGCCAGCACGCCGCCTATCCACGCCATCAGCAACGCACCGTACAAGGACAGCAGCCCCAGGTAAACCAGTGCCGACAAAGTTTCACCGACACTGGCGTTGGCGGCATTGCCGCGCAGCAAGGTTTCCAGCCGAAGTTTGACCGACTTGCGAAACCGCCAGTGCAGCAAAACGATCGCCAAGCCGACCAGCACCGATACCGGATTATGAACCAGGCCATCCCAAAATCCCTGAGCGACTTGCCGCCAATTACCGGGGTCAAAAAACCAAAGACCGAGTGCACAATATCTTTTAGATACTGCTGATCGATGACCGGCGCACTCGGCACCCATAGCAAACGCTGATCGAGGTAGGCGCCGAATTTATCGGCGATACCCAGCATTTGCTGCAAGCTGAAATCGACGTCGCCCAACACGCGGGCGTATTCGGTGTTAACCCCGGCCAAGCGAACCACCAAATCCTTCTGGTCGTTCAATAACAGGCGCAACTCGGCACGGATTCGGAGTTTCTCGGCGTCGTCGGTATCGGCCGGCAATTGGGCCACCCGGTTCAGTAAGGTCTGATTGATATCGGACAGATTTTTCTTGGCTTCGTCGAGCTTGAAGCTTTCCAGACTGGTCAGCGCGATCTGATCTTGAATCTCGTCGTTCAGCGCGCCGAACTGCTTATGTTGCGGAATGTTACGACGCTGCTCGCGCAACAGATTGCCCAGCGCCGGACTCAAGCCGGCCAGCGAGATTTTTTGCTCGGCGCTCTGGTAGTCCTTTTCCAACTGCTTGTATCGGGCATCCATCTCGTTTTTTTGAATCAGGTACTGCTCCATGTTCTTATTGACCGCCTGCAAACTGCGGTTGTAGCGCATGTTTTCCTTAGTCGCTTCGCGGATCAACGGATGCTTGCCCTCGGCGTCCTTCTCCGCCTGCAACAACTCGTCACGCTCCTTGTCGATCAATTGCTGACGACGGTCGAGCAAGTGATTGTCCAGATCGGCGATCAGCATGGCCAGTTGCTCTCGCTGCAAATTCAACAAATGCATCCTGTCCTTTTGCGCCTGTAAGCGCAGCGGATTGCTGATGTTTTCCAGTTCCAGCGTCTTCAAGGTACTGTTCAGCAACTTGACGCGAGTTTCCAACTGAATTTGGCTGGCTTCTTTCTCGTAAAGATTGTCCCCGCCCCGGCTGGCGAGCAATTGCTGTTCCTGTTGGCTGCTGGCCTGCTTGCCCTTCAGTTCCGAAACCTTTTCCCTGAGCAATTGCGGCCGATTCATCAACTCGCCGATCTGCGCTTCGACTCGGCTGATTTCGGCATCCAAATCGCTAAGTTTGGTTTTCTCGATGATTAAACGCTGCTCCAACTCGTCGGTCGGAAACAGCGACCAACGTTCCGGCCGGCGATTCTTCAGGTTGGCTTCGGCTTCTTCGATCTGCTTGGCAATGCGCTTGGTTTCCAGCGGCAAGCTGTTCAAAGCCTGTTTGAACGACTCGGCTTGAGCGTCCTGAGCTTCGGTTTCGTTAAGGTTATCCTCGCTTTCGTAATAAGCGGACAAGATGCGATTTTTCAAGTCCTCGCCCAGGTTCTGCTTATCCTTGACGAACTGAATCCGCTGTTTGATGTCTGCGATCGACGCCGGCTTGATCGCCGCCTTTTGATTTGCGGCATGAGCAAGCGTTACACTGAAAAACAATAATAACAGCGGCCAAACCAGGCCGATTTTGAACGAATGTGGCTTCATGCGCGCTTGGGAAAACGTGAAAATAAACGGAAAAACATCATGAGCGACCGCGAAGGCGTGATCAAATACCGGCTCGAGCATCAGCTCGCCGATTTGCCGGTCGACTTCGGCTTCGCCGAACTGAACGCCTGGCGATCGATCATGCATCGTTTGGGTCTGATCGGCCGGGTCCCCGACCGTTACGATGGCTTGGGTTTCGGCAACATCAGCCGGCGACTGGTTCCCGGCCGCGACGAATTTATCATCTCCGGCACCCAAACCGGTCACTTGCCGCAACTCGAGGCCCGGCAATTCGTCTGGGTCGTCGAGGCCGTTCCCGAACAAAATCGGCTGTGTTCGCGCGGCGCCTGCCAACCGTCGTCGGAAGCGCTGACCCATGCCGGCGTGTACCGCGAATGCCCGGACGCGCAAGCCGTCATCCATGTGCACAGCCCGGAAATTTGGCGGCAAACCGCCGCGCTGGCCTTGCCCCACACCGGCGCCGACATTCCGTACGGCACGCCGCGAATGGCGGAGGCTGTCGCCGAACTGTTCGCCAACGGCGACTTGCAGGCCCTACCGTTATTTACAATGCTGGGCCATCTCGACGGTGTCGTCGCCTTCGGAACCAGCTTGGCCGACGCCGCTTGCCAGCTGCTTTGCCAATTGAGCCGAGCGATCGCTATTGAGCAATGCCCGCCAGCCCGCTAAAATGCAGCATTCATTAGTATTTATTAATTTTATCATGCCGGAAATCATCATCTATACCGCGAAACTCTGCCCGTATTGCACGATGGCCAAGCGTTTGTTCGACAAGAAAGGCGCGAGTTACACCGAAATCGACGTCGACAGCGAACCGGGTTTGCGCGAGGAAGTCATGGAGAAGACCCGCCGCCGCACCGTGCCGCAAATATACATCGGCGACCGCCACATCGGCGGCTTCGACGATCTCTATGCATTGGATGTGGGCCGCGAACTCGACCCTTTGTTGCAGGCTTGAAGGCCTCGACTATTTAACGATCACCAATTGCACGCCGAATCGGCAAGCCAAATCGTTGGCTTCCACCCAAACCACTTTGCCGAGCGCGCTAAAACCCAATTGATTGACTTGTAGCTTGACCGGGGCGCCGATCTTCGCCGAAGCCGGCGCCTGGACGCGCAAGCACATGCCTTCGGTAGAACGGTTGATACCTTCCGCGCTGTAGCGATCCTTATCGATGAACAGATCGACCTCGAAGCTTTCCGTTTTCCGATAGCCCCGCCTCCGCCGCCAAAGTTTTTGGGCGTTGTGGACCACATCGCGAAACTCCAAGCCCATCATGATCCGTTGGCGTTCGCGCTTGACCCAGACGATATCGACTTCGCCGGCCAGCGACAGGGCCTCGACGAAGATCTCGGCGCGGCGGTCCTCGGCCAGCAGGCTTTCGAACTCGGCAATACCGCTCAGCAGTTCGCCGGGTTCCACCTCGATCATCGCGCCTTTCAACGAGACATCGTAACAACCGAGTTTCAATACCTCGCCGCCGACATATAAAAAACCTTCGGCGCTAAAGTTTTTCCGGTATTCCTTGCGGTCTTGAAACATACTGAAAATCCAGGTGATAGTTCGGACAAAGATAGCCGATATTTCGCACTACGCCGAATCGGCGACCGTCGCGCGACCAGCGTTCTCGACGTTCGCGGCCGATAAACCCGCCAGCAAGTCGGCTTTGATATCGTCGAGATTCTCCAAACCGACCGAAATCCGCACCAAGCTGTCCTTGATGCCGGCTTCGGCGCGAGCCTCCGGCGACAGGCGGCCATGCGTGGTGGTCGCGGGATGGGTGATCGTGGTTTTGACGTCACCCAGATTGGCGGTAATCGACAGCATCCGAGTAGAATCGATCAGCCGCCAGGCCTCGTCCTTGCCTCCGCGCAATTCGAAACTGACGACCGCGCCGAAATGGGTTTGCTGGCGTTTAGCCAGTTCGTGCTGGGCGTGTGAGCTAAGACCCGGATAATGCACCTTGGCGACCGCCGGCTGGCTTTCCAGCCATTGAGCCAGTTCGAAAGCTCGGTCGCAATGCGCCTGCATTCGCACGGCCAAGGTTTCCAGACCGGACAAAAACACCCAGGCGTTGAACGGACTCATCGTCGCGCCGCCGGTCCGCAGATAGGGATAGACCTGTTTTTCGATCAAGGCTTCGCTGCCGACCACCGCGCCGCCGACGCAACGGCCCTGTCCGTCGATGTATTTGGTCGCGGAATGCACGACCAGATCCGCACCCAGCAACAACGGCTTCTGCAGGATCGGCGTGCAAAACACGTTGTCCACCACCAACAAGGCGCCGTGGCGGTGGGCGATGTCGGCCAACACGCGAATGTCGGCGATCTCGATCAGCGGATTCGATGGCGTTTCCAGGAACAAAAGCCGAGTATTCGGCTTGATGGCCGCCTCCCAGGCCGCCGGATCGGTCAAGGCCACGAAGTCGGTTTCGACCCCGAATTTGCCGAAGTAATTTTGAAACGCCAACACGGTGTTGCCGAACACGCTGCGCGAGCAAACCACGTGGTCACCGGCCTTCAGCAAAGCCATCCCGACCGCCATGATGGCCGCCATCCCTGACGCAAACGCCAAACAGCGTTCGCCCTGTTCCAACAGCGCCAAACGCGCCTGGAAGGCGGCGACCGTCGGGTTGGTGAAGCGTGAATAAATATTGCCCGCTTGCTGACCGGTAAAGCGCAAAGCCGCTTGTTCGGCGGACTGAAACACGTAGCTGGAGGTCGCGAAAATCGGCATGCTATGTTCGTCTTCGTGGGTTCGGCGCTGGCCTGCCCGAATCGCCTGGGTCTCCGGCCCGAAGTCTTGCCAATCGAATTCGCTCATTATTTCGCCACCTGCATATCGATGATGAAGTTGCTGCCATTGCGCTGCGACTGCGCGTGATCGTTGCGCAGGGCCTCGATACGCGCCAGATACGCCATGTCGATGTCGCCGGTGATGTATTCGCTGCTAAAACACGAAGTATCGAAATGCTTAATATTGGGATTACCCCTGCCGACCGCTTCGATCAAATCGCTCAGATCTTGGAATATCAATTTATCGGCGCCCAAGGCCTTGCAAACGTCCTCCTCGCTCCGGTCGTGGGCGATCAACTCGCGCGCGGCCGGCATGTCGATGCCGTAAACGTTGGGATAGCGCACCGGCGGCGCGGCCGATGCGAAGTAGACTTTCTTGGCACCGGCATCACGGGCCATTTGAATGATCTGCTCGGAGGTGGTGCCGCGCACGATCGAATCGTCGACCAACAACACGTTCTTGCCGTCGAATTCCAGCGAAATCGCATTCAGCTTTTGCTTGACCGACTTCTTCCGCATCTTCTGGCCGGGCATGATGAAGGTCCGGCCGATATAGCGATTTTTCATGAAGCCTTCGCGAAACTTGACGCCCAGATCGTGGGCGATCTGCGAGGCGGCGGTGCGGCTGGTATCCGGAATCGGAATCACGACGTCGATATCGTGATCCGGCCATTCCCGCTGAATTTTTTCGGCCAGTTTCTTACCCATTCGCATCCGGGCTTTGTACACCGAAATGTTGTCGATAATGGAATCGGGCCGGGCGAAATAGACGTATTCGAAAATACACGGACAATGATCGGTGGTTTCGGCACACTGCCGGGTATGCAGTTTGCCGGAAGCCTCGATAAACACCGCTTCGCCGGGCGCTAAATCGCGAATCAAGCGAAAATCCAACACGTCCAAGGCCACGCTTTCCGAAGCGATCATGTATTCGATGCCTTCATCCGATTTGCGTTCGCCATACACGATCGGCCGAATGCCGTGCGGATCGCGAAAACCCAACACGCCGAAACCGGCGATCATCACGACCACCGCGTAAGCGCCTCGGCAACGTTTGTGGACCGCGCTGACCGCCTGGAACACGTCGTCGACGGTCAAACGCAGCTTGCCGAACTGTTGCAGCTCGTGGGCGAACACGTTCAACAACACCTCGGAGTCCGAGTCGGTGTTGATATGGCGCTGATCGTCGACGAACACCTGCCGCTTCAATTCCTCGGTATTGGTCAAGTTGCCGTTGTGCGCCAGCGTCAGGCCGAACGGCGAGTTGACGTAAAACGGTTGGGCTTCGGCCGAACTGGTGCAACCGGCCGTCGGGTAACGCACGTGGGCGATCCCCATATTGCCTTTCAGCTTCATCATTTGCTCGGTTGAAAACACGTCGCGCGCCAGCCCGTTATCCTTACGCAAATGCAAGCGCCCGCCGTCGCAGGTGACGATGCCGGCGGCATCCTGGCCGCGATGCTGCAACACCGTCAGGGCGTCGTAGAGATCCTGATTAACGCTTTGATGAGAAACGATTGCCGCAATACCACACATAGCTGATCCGATTTAACGATAATGAATGTAATCCGCCAAACCTGCCGGCATATGGTTTTTCAACCACAAGGCCAGCGCCTGGAACGGCGGAATGAGAACCGACTGTTTCCACCAAGGGTCTTCCGGCAGCGGCGTCACGCCGGCCATCATCACCAGCAAGGCCACCAGCACCGAACCGCGCACGATGCCGAACAGCATGCCTAACAAGCGATCGCTACCGGTCAATCCGGTGGATTCGATCAACTGACTTAATAAAAAGCTGATCAAACTGCCCAGAATCAAGGTCGCGAAAAACAGCAGCGCAAACGCCGCGGCGGCGCGGGCCGACGGATAACTGATCGTCGACTGCAACAATACCGCCACATCGCGGCTGTAGTGCACACCGACCCAGACCGCGACCGACCATATCGTCAGCGCGAACGCCTCCTTGACGAAGCCGCGAAACAAACCCATCAGGGCCGAACCGCCCACGATGACGATAATCAGGTAATCGACCCATAGCATTTGCTGCCAAGGCACAAAATCCAGCATCGCTTAAACCGGGATCGTTAGCTTACTCGTCCGGCGAAACAAAACTGTTTACGTTGATTTGCGCCAGTTTAGCCTTGATCGCTTGAGCCTTGGCCTTATCGACGATAGGGCCGATCCGGACTTTGAACACCGACCCCTTATCGCTGGCGAACTCCTTGACCGACGCGGCGAAACCTTGTTGTTTCAGACTTTCTTGCAATGCGGCCGCGTTCGGTTTCTGACTAAACGTACCGACCTGCAAATACCAGCGGTTGCTTTCCTCTCCGCCGACCGGCGCCTTAACGGCCGGCGCGGTCGCCGGTGCAACGACCGTCTCGGGTTTGGTTTCCGGTAATTTTGTCGGCTTCGGCTTGGCGATGGCACTGGGCGCGACCTGAGCCAAGGGCTGTACGGCCGGTGCCGCGGTCGGCGCCGGCAATTTGGTCGGACGCGGCGGCGGTACGTCTTCGGCCTCGGCCACCACCGGTTCTTCGTCGTCACCCACGACAGGCGTCGGCGCGCGCGTCGGAGCCGGCGCCGCTTTCTTGGGAAGCGGCAAGGTTTCCCGAGCGCCCAGTTTCAATTGCGGTTTCGGCGCCTCGAGCGCCGCTTCCCCTTCACCTTCCTCCGCCACCGCTCTCGGCGCCGGGACTTCGCCGACCGGCGGCTCGCCAGCCGGCGCGGTTTCGGCCACCGCTTCCGGCTTATCGGGCAGCGGCATGAATTCTACATCCTGAGTCTTGGCCGGCACTTCCGGGATTTTCAATTCGTTGATGGTTTTACCGGTTTCGTCGATTGGGTCGTCGAACAACATCGGCACGAAGATGGCGGCCAACGCGGTAATTACCGCGGCGCCAATCAATCGTTGCTTTAACTCCTGATCCATACTCAAGCACCTCTGGGAAAATTAGATAAATATTCGGATACCAGAAAAAAGAACCGAAAATCAGCGTCAGTTCGCCGGGCCCGGCCTGCCCGCTGGCCGCTCGGTAGGCGGCGGAAAAATCCGGATAGCCGTCGCGAACGCGGTCGCGCAGTTCGGGCGGAAACAGTGCCGCAATCGTTTCGGGCGGCGCGGCGCGCGGATTGGCCAGCGGCGCGAGATGCCACTCGGCGACCCGATCGGCCATGATCCGAATCACGCCGGCAATGTCCTTGTCCTTCATCATCGCGAACACCGCGCGTATCTTGGCATTGGGGAAGCTTTCGCTGAGATACTCCAGCAAGGTCCCCACCGCCTGCGGATTATGACCGACATCCAGCAACACCGGATGGCTGCCATCAATGAGCTGAAACCGCCCATTCAAGCGGGCCTCGGCCACGCCCCTCCGTATCGCCTCCGCCCCGACCGGCAGCCGCCCGTTCGACGCCTGGACGGTGGCGATGACCGCCGAAGCGTTGCGGTACTGATGTTCGCCCTGCAAGGCTGGCACCGGCAATCCCAGCAGTTCGGCGGATTCGCCCAGCCAATCCCAGACTTCGCCCCGTTTGCGATAACGGTAGGCGGCGCCGATGCGCAAGGTCACGGCGCCGATTTCCGCTGCGGTCGCCAATAGCGAAGCCGGCGGTTGTTGGTCGCCGATGACGGCCGGAACACCCGGCCGAAAAATCCCGGCCTTCTCCCGAGCGATAGCTTCGACAGTGTTGCCCAACCAATCGACATGGTCCAGCGCGATCGTCGTCACTAAAGTCGCGTCCGGGTCGACGATGTTGACCGCATCGAGTCGGCCGCCAAGCCCTACTTCCAGCAACTGCACATCGACATCGGCGCGGGCAAACAAATCCAGGGCCGCCAGCGTACCGAATTCGAAATAACTCAGACTGGTCTCGCCCCGTGCGGCATCGATGCGGGCGAAAGCATCGCAAATCTCCGCATCGCCGGCCGATCGCCCGGCGATGCGAATACGTTCGTTATACCGCAGAATGTGCGGCGAGGTGTAGGCCCCGACTTTATAACCCTGCGCTCGGTAGATCGCTTCCAAAAACGCCACGCAGGAACCCTTGCCGTTGGTCCCGGCCACGGTCACGGTCAGCGGCGCCGGACGGTCTGATCGAAGCCGGGCATACACGCCGGCGACTCTCGCCAGTCCCAGATCGATAGACTTGGGGTGTAGTTGTTCCTGCCAGTTTAGCCATGCCTGAAGCGTCTCGAAGCGCGCCATTGCGACCGCGACTACCCCTGGCCCGCTCCGGCGTCTCCGGAATCGGCATAACTTTCGCCGCCCTGCGCCGCCCCAGTCGAACGGCCGACGCATAGCATCGCCAGTATCGATGCAATTTTTTCGCGCATCTCCCGTCGGTCGATAATCATGTCGATTGCGCCGTGCTCGCGCAAGAATTCGCTACGCTGAAATCCTTCCGGCAGTTTTTCCCGAACGGTCTGTTCGATCACGCGAGGACCGGCGAAACCGATCAAAGCTTCCGGTTCGGCCGCGTTGATATCACCGAGCATGGCCAGACTGGCCGACACGCCACCCATCGTCGGATCGGTCATGAACGAGATATAGGGAATCCCGGCCTCGGCCAATTTGGTCAACGCCGCGCTGGTTTTAGTCATCTGAAACAACGAATACAGCGACTCCTGCATCCGCGCCCCGCCGCTGGCGGTAAACACGATGAACGGAAAACCGGTGCGCAAGCTTTCGTTAATGCCTCGCACGAAACGCTCGCCGACCACCGAACCCATCGAGCCGCCCATGAAACCGAAGTCGAAAGCCGCCGCGACGATGCCCTCGCCCATCAGTTTGCCGCGCATCGTCACCAATGCATCGTTTTCGTTACTTTGTTTTTGCGCCTGTTTGATGCGGTCCTTGTAACTCTTGCTGTCCTTGAATTTCAGAGGATCGCTGGGTTTCAGGCCGGCACCGATTTCGACGCGCTCGCCTTCATCCAAAAAGATATCCAGGCGGGCACGCGCCGAAATGCGCAGATGGTGGCTGCATTTCGGGCACACATGGAAATTCTTGACCAATTCGGCGTTGAACAAAATTGCATCGCAACGCGGACACTTACTCCACAAGCCTTCGGGCACCGAGGTACGTTTCGGGGTACTTTCGGTCCTAATCACCGAGGGAACTAATTTTTCAAACCAACTCATGCGTAAACTACTCCGCTAACCACTGTTTAACTGTCCATCGCTTGGCGCATGGACTTCAACAAGCCGATGATTTCACGCCGGGCCTGCTCGGGATCGTCGAGATTCGCCTCGATCTTACTGATCAACGCGCTGCCGACCACCACGCCGTCGGCGATATTGGCGATGGTTTTCGCGGTTTCGGCATCCTTAACGCCGAAGCCGACGCCAACCGGCAGGTCGGTGTTGGCTTTGATCAATTGCAATTTATCCTCGACGTCGGCGGTATCCAGATGGCCGGCGCCGGTCACGCCTTTCAACGATACGTAATACAAATAACCGCTACCGACCGCGTGCATCTTTTGAATGCGCTCGGCGGTGGTATTCGGCGCCAACAAAAAGATTTGATCGACGCCCCGCTCGCGCAACAGTTTGACGCACTCATCGGACTCCTCCGGCGGCAAATCGACGGTCAAAACACCGTCCACGTCGGCACGCTGTACCGCGTTGGCAAAGCCTTCGTAGCCCATGATTTCGATAGGATTCAAATAGCCCATCAACACCAGCGGCGTGACTTGATTGGTTTTGCGAAATTCCATCGCCATCGTCAATACCTTGCGTAAACCGACATGGTGGGCCAAGGCGCGTTCGCTGGCTCGCTGTATCACCGGACCGTCGGCCATCGGATCGGAAAACGGCACGCCCAGTTCGATCACGTCGGCACCGGCGGCGACCATCTCGTGCAGCAAGGGCACGGTGAATTCGGGATAAGGATCGCCGGCGGTAATGAACGGAATCAAGGCCTTGCGGCCGGACGCCTTCAGTTCGGCGAATTTGGCGGCTAAACGGCTCATAAGCTAATTCCTTCGCGTTGCATGATGGTGTGCATGTCCTTGTCGCCGCGGCCGGACAAATTGACGATGATCACTTGGTCCTTAGCCATCGTCGGCGCCAATTTCATCGTGTAGGCCAGTGCGTGGCTGGACTCCAATGCCGGAATGATGCCTTCCATCCGGGTCAAGGCGTGGAAGCCCTCCAAGGCTTCGTCGTCGGTGATGTTGGGATATTCGGCGCGACCGGTGTCCTTCAGCCAAGCATGCTCGGGTCCGACGCCGGGATAGTCCAGACCGGCCGAAATCGAATGGGTTTCGATGATTTCGCCGTCGTCGTCGGCCATTAGATAGGTGCGGTTACCGTGCAACACGCCGGGCCGTCCGGCCGACAACGGCGCGGAGTGGCGACCGGTGGCGATGCCGTCGCCGGCCGCCTCGACACCGTACATTTTGACGCCGGCATCGTCGATAAAGTGATAAAACAAGCCGATCGCATTGGAACCGCCTCCAACGCAAGCCACCAAGGCGTCCGGCAATTTACCGGCTTGGGCGAGACATTGTTGACGGGCTTCGCGGCCGATCACGGCCTGAAAGTCTCTAACCATCGCCGGATACGGGTGAGGACCCGCCACGGTGCCGATGATATAGAAGGTATTGTCGATATTGGTCACCCAATCGCGCAGGGCTTCGTTCAAGGCGTCCTTCAGGGTTTTCGAGCCTGATTCGACCGGCACCACGGTGGCTCCGAGCAATTTCATCCGATACACGTTCAAGGCTTGGCGGGCGACATCGACGGCGCCCATATAGACCACGCATTCCAAACCCAACCGCGCCGCGACGGTCGCGGTCGCCACGCCATGCTGGCCGGCGCCGGTTTCGGCGATGATGCGGGTCTTGCCCATGCGCTTAGCCAGCAAGGCCTGGCCGACGGTATTGTTGACCTTATGAGCGCCGGTGTGGTTCAGATCTTCGCGCTTCAGATAAATTTGAGCGCCGCCCAGATGTTGGCTCCAGCGCTGGGCATGGTACAGCGGCGACGGCCGGCCGACGTAATCGCGCAAGTCCGCATCGAGCTCGGCAACGAATTCCGGGTCTTGAATATAGCGTTGATAGGCTTCGTTCAGCTCGGTAATCGCCGGCATCAGCGTTTCCGCCACGAAAATACCGCCGTAAGGCCCGAAATGGCCCCGGGCGTCCGGCATTTGGTACTTGTCTGTCATAATTCTAATGTCGCTAGGTTGGTCGTTCTTATAAAGTCAGCCATTTTCGCCGCGTCCTTGACACCCTTACCCGCCTCGACGCCGCTGCTGACATCCAGCGCATAAGGCCGCACCGCGCGCACCGCGTCGCCGGCATTGTCCGGCGTCAAACCGCCGGCCAGAATCACAGGCAGTTGTCTGGCCGTCGGGATCAACTCCCAATCGAAGCGCTGGCCGCTGCCGCCCGGCAAACCCGGATGATAAGCATCCAACAACAGCCCGGCCGCATCCGGATATTGGCGCTGCAAGCCGTCGAGATCGATTTCAGGCCTCATCCGCACTGCCTTGATGTAGGATTTGTCGTAGATTCGGCAAGCCTCCGGCGTTTCGTCGCCGTGAAATTGCAGGCAGTCGATCCGAACTTGGCCCAATACGCTTCGAATCCAGTCAGGTTCCGCGTCGACAAACAAGCCGACCAC
Organism: Methylomonas stagni; assembly: GCF_050154735.1. Lineage (NCBI taxonomy): Bacteria > Pseudomonadati > Pseudomonadota > Gammaproteobacteria > Methylococcales > Methylococcaceae > Methylomonas > Methylomonas stagni. The sequence goes on from NZ_CP189557.1 coordinate 2,261,922, forward strand.
CGAAACGAAGGCCGGCAAGGCTCTGGCTATCGCGGCGGCCGCCCCGATCTCGACGTGGCGAGGGCTGGGTGGATAAAACACCAAGCCGATCGCATCGACCCCCAATCCAGCCGCGTCAAGCGCGTCGTCTACCCTGGTAAATCCGCAAATTTTAACGCGGGTCCGCATCGAAACGTCTCTGAAAAAAAGCGGCGTAGGATAACACAACTGCCCGCCGAGTCGGGCTAGGCGAAATCAAAAAAGGCCGGGGCCGCTTAGCCCCTAACCCGCGTTCTTGCCTACGTACCGTCAATGGGCATGACCGCCGTGGTCTTCGGCGGAATGATCGTCCGCGTCCTCCGCCCCGCCCTCGTGCCGGTGCTGCTGGGCGGCGCCTTGGTTGATTGGGTCGGCGGCCCGCACCGCAACGCCGAACTTATAAACCATCAAGCCGCCCAAGTCGGCGGTAAACACCAACAAACCGGCAAGTAGCATGGCCAATAAACCAAACACTTGATTGGCCGGCCCGCCGATCACCCCTTTAACCGCGATACGCCAGACCGACAACAGCGCTGCCAAGACCAATACCGAAATTCCCAAGTGTTCGTGTTTTTCCATGATTTCATGGACATTGCCGCCGTGCGCGACATTGGCCGCCGCGATCAGACCTGCCGCGACGGTCGCCGCCGCGAATAGCGTACCGGCATACAGGAACCAGCTCGCCGCGCCGCGCCAAGCCGGCTTGCCCGCCAAACTGGCCACGATGTCGATCGCGACGAACAAGAGCAACAGCGCAATCGGAAAATGCACCAGCAACGGATGCCAGTTCTCCATAGCGGCAATGCCAGGCAGCAAATCGGCGAAATTCTCGCCGGGCGATCGCCCCGCCGCACTCTCAATCGCGGCCAGCCAGCCGGCCACGCTGCCCGCAAACCCGCCGCTACTATCGGCGCCGCCGTGCACCGCCATCGTCAAATGCTGTTGCCATCCCAACATACGTCCCCCGTTTTCGTTGAGCCTATATCGATCCGGGCTTTCCCGCCCGAATCGTCAGTTGATTGCGATTTGCGCCGATGTCGTTAATGCCCGAGTCTTGCTTTCGGTAAATTCGGTGCCTTGCTGGCGCACGAACAGCGCTTGCAATTTTTCTTCGTCGGCTACTTTCATGCCCTCTTCGTGCCCCAAGCACAACAAGGCGGTGGACCAGGCATCCGCGATCGTCGGGTCGGCGTGAAACACGCTGACCGCAACCAGATCATGATTGACCGGCCGGCCGGTGCGAGCGTCCAAAATATGGCTGTATCGCTGCCCCTTCACATCGAAAAAGTGCCGGTAAGTGCCGGAGGTCATTACCGCCATCGCCTCGTCCTTGGGCAAGGTCACCACCTTGTGCAACTCGCGCTCGCCCGGCAACGGCTTTTCCACCGCGATGCGCCAGGATTTGCCGTCCGGTTTGTGACCGTGGGTTTTCAATTCGCCGCCGATTTCCACCAGATAATTTTCCACGCCCAATTGTTCCATGACCTGACTGATTTTGCCGACGCTATAGCCTTGGGCGATCGACGACAAGTCTACCCTGACCTTCGCCAAATGCTTACGGATGTGGTTGTCGTCGACCACCGCAAGCTTGTCCATGCCGACGTTAACCATTGCGTCGTGAATCGCGGCATCCTCGGGGATGACCAATTTGTCGTCCTTAAAACCCCATAAATCGAACAGCGGCTTGATGGTCAAGTCGTAACAGCCGTGACTCAGCTCGCTGACGGTACGTGCGATTTTGACCAGCGTGACGACTTGCGGATCGACCGTTTGACTTTCTGTGGAGGGATTGGCGTTAAATTGTTCTATCGACGAATCCGGCCGGTAATTGGATAAGACTTTATCCAGGTCGGCAAACGCTTGATTGACCTCAGCCTCTACTTGCTTGAAGTCGACCGGCTCGGGCGACCAATAGCTGATGTTATAGGTCGTGCCTTGCGCGAAGCCGCTCAATTTTTCGATTGGTGGTAACGGCTCCTGGCAGCCCACCAACATCAACGCTTCCAGCAGCCCCACCATCCACACGTACCGCATGCATCCCCCTTTTCGTTTATCCGTGACGATTATTATTAAATTTTTTCGCGCAAAAGCGCCGACACTGCTTTGAATTGCGGATGAGCGGCATCGCCCAACCATTCGAACAAGACCGATTCATGATTGGTGACGATCACTTGCCGAGACTGCAAACGCCGCAGCGCCGATGCTTTATGCTCGGGATTTCTGGAACAGACCGCATCGCCGACCACCTGCACCCGGTAACCCAATTGCAATAAGTCGTAGGCCGATTGCAAGACGCAGACGTGGGCTTCCTGCCCGACCAGCAGTACTTGTCGGCGGCCGCTCTCGGCCAGCGCCTCGACGAAACCGGGAGCCCGGCAACAGGAAAATCCGGTCTTGGCGAAGACCGACGTCGCGGAAGGCCAAGCAGCGGCGATTTCGGCCTGAGTCGGCCCGAGACCTTGCGGATATTGTTCGGTCGCCAGCACCGGCACGCCCAAACAATCGGCAGCCTTTAGCAAGCGAAGCGTCGCCTTAGCGACCCTCTCGGCCTCGTCGGCCGGCATGGCCGCGCTCAAGCGGCCCTGCAAATCGACGACGACCAGCGCGCTATCGGCGCAATCGGCCAAATCGGGATGGGGCGCCATCGCTTAAGCGTGCTTCATGATGCGGGCTTTCTCGCGTTGCCAATCCTTTTCCTTGGAGGCGACGCGCTTGTCGTGCAATTTCTTGCCCTTGGCCAAACCCAATTTCAGCTTGGCGCGACCGCGTATCCAGTACATCGACAGCGGAATCAAGGTATAGCCCTTGCGCTCGACCGAACCGATCAATTTGGCCAATTCTCGGGCATGCAGCAGCAATTTCTTGCGGCGTACCGCATCCGGATTGACATGAGTGGACGCCGACAGCATCGGCGAAATGTGTGCGCCGCACAACCAAGCCTCGCCGCGGCGAATCTCGATATAGCTTTCCTTGAGCTGGATGCGGCCGTCGCGCAAGCTCTTGACTTCCCAGCCTTCCAAGACCAAACCGGCTTCGAACTGCTCCTCTATCGTGTACTCGTGAGTCGCTTGGCGATTGACGGCGATAGTGTTATCGGTGGCTTTATTGTCCTTTTTTTCTTGGCGGCCATGACTAGCGACGATGATTAAACTGACTGTAAACTGTAATTTTGATATTTTACCCGCACCCCCATCAAATAACACTTTAAATAACAGGGCCAGCAGCAATGAGCGACAAAACCCAATCCATCCACGGCGCATGGTCGTCCCGCTTCGCCTTTATTTTGGCGGCCACCGGGTCGGCGGTCGGTTTGGGCAACATCTGGAAATTTCCCTACATCACCGGCCAAAACGGCGGCGGCGCCTTTGTGATGGTTTACCTGTTTTGCGTGGCGGCGATCGGCGTGCCGATCATGATCGCCGAAATCATGCTGGGCCGGCGCGGCCGGCAAAACCCGATCAACACCATGCAGAGTCTGGCCGTCGAAGCCGGCGCCGACCCGCGCTGGCAATACATGGGCTGGCTGGGCATGCTCGGCGGATTCCTGATCCTGGGTTACTACAGCGTCATCGCCGGCTGGTCCATGGCCTACATCGTCAAATCCTTCACCGGCCAATTTTTTAGCTCGGACGCCGGCGACATCAAGGCCCTGTTCGACGACTTGATGGCCAGCCCGATCCAGCAAATTTTCTGGCACACCGTATTCATGCTGGCGACGATGCAAGTCGTCATGCGCGGCGTCCAGGGCGGCCTGGAAAAATCGGTGCGATTTCTGATGCCGGCCTTATTTTTCCTGCTGCTGATCCTGGTCGCCTATGCGATGAGCTCGGGCGGTTACGAACAAGGCATCGAATTTTTGTTCAACCCCGACTTCAGTAAAATCGACGCCGACGCAATCCTGACCGCGATGGGCCATGCCTTCTTCACACTGAGCCTGGGCATGGGCGCGATCATGGTCTACGGTTCCTATCTGCCCGGCCATGTATCCATCGCCAAAACCACCTTTTACATCGCCGGCGCCGATACCATCGTCGCGCTACTGGCCGGTATCGCCATCTTTCCGCTGGTGTTCGCCAATCACCTGGAAGCCGCCGCCGGCCCCGGCCTGATCTTCCAGACCCTGCCGCTGGCTTTCGGCCACATGGGCGGCGGCTGGCTGTTCGGGCTGTTGTTTTTTGTGCTGCTGTTCTTCGCCGCGCTGACCTCGTCGATTTCGATCATCGAACCCGCCGTGGCCTGGCTGGTGGAAAACAAGGATCTGCAACGCCGCGAAGCCTGTCTGTGGGCCGGCGGCGCCTGCTGGGCGCTGGGCGTGGCGGTGGTGTTTTCGTTTAATATCTGGTCGGAACATAAATGGTTCGACAAGAATCTGTTCGAGCTGCTCGATTATTTGACCGCCAACCTGATGCTGCCGCTCGGCGGTTTGGCGATCGCGGTATTCGCCGGCTGGAAAATGAAACCGGCCCACGCCGAACAGGAACTGGAACTGCCGCCGCAAGGTTTTCAAGCTTGGCAATTTCTGATCCGCTACGTCGCGCCGGCTTCGGTATTCCTGGTATTCCTGCACGTGCTGGGAGTTTTGTAATGATCACCGTCGTGCAAAAAAGCGCCCTGGTCAAATTCTCGGCCAAACAGATGTTCGATCTCGTAGACGACATCGAGTCCTACCCCAAATTCTTGCCCTGGTGCGCCGGCAGCAAGGTGCTGAAACGCGAGGGCAACATCGTCGAAGGCCAAATCGACATCGCCAAGGCCGGTTTCCATAAATCGTTCACGACCCGCAACAAATCCGATCAAGGCGGCAAGATTCAAATCAGCCTGCTGGACGGGCCGTTCAAATCGCTGGAAGGCTTTTGGAGTTTCATGCCGCTCCGCGAAGACGCCAGCAAGATTTCGCTGGATTTGGAGTTCGAAATCGCCAGCACCTTCGCCAGCCTGGCCTTCGGCCCGGTCTTCAATCAAATCTGCAACACCATGGTCGGCGCCTTCACCCAGCGCGCCAAAGCGGTGTATGGCTGACATCCGCATCGAAGTCGCCTACGCGACGCCCGAGCGGCAAACCCTGATCGCGCTAACCCTACCGCCGGACGCCACCGCCGAACAAGCCATCCAGGCATCAGGCATCTTGGCCCGGCATCCGGAAATCGATTTGACCGTTCAAAAGTTCGGCATTTTCGGCATCGTCGCCAAACCCAACTTAACTTTGACCGACGGCGACCGGGTGGAGATTTATCGGCCGCTGAAACAAAATCCGATGGATGCGCGGCGACAACGATCTAAGCAATAACCCCCGCGAAACCACCCATCCGCGCTTTTTGGGATTAAGTTCGGTCGAACAGGCTTGGTGATGACTAAATTTCCTTCGCCGCCACAAGGAACAACTGACGAGATTCCCGAACGGAGCCGGCGGAAAATATCGGCCGACTCAACCCTAGCAGACCGAAGCTAAAAACCGACCGTTGCGGCGCGAAAGTCCGGGCGAATTGTCGTTTGCAAGAGTCCGCTGAAAACCATCGCGCGGGCCCTGCCTGTGTAAGGACAAACTCCCTTCTCACGACACTGTCCTTTCGGATTTTCCGAGAACACCACTCGCCGGCTTCATCCTCGTTCGGCGGAAAACGCCCCAGAGTAGCCATTCACTATGCAACGTTGTATGTTAGCTATTCGATACATACCTGGCATTTAAAATTGCCGATAAATGGTGATTAAATTTGAAACTCGGGTAGGATGTGCCAACCAACGGGCGGCGCATCGTTCGAGATAATAATGACACAAACCATCGATTTAATATGACGGATTATCGTAGGCTCTATATCCCAGGCGCATCATGGTTTTTTACCGTAAATTTGGCACAACGAAAGGGAAACCGATTATTGATTGATAATATCGATTTATTGCGCAAGGCATTTGCCTATACCAAACGCCGACATCCTTTCAAAATAGACGCCGTAGTTGTTTTACCGAACCACATTCATTGTATTTGGACTTTACCTGAAGGGGATTCCGATTTCTCAACCCGCTGGAATATTTTGAAAGGAGCCTTTTCCAAAAGTCTCGAAAAAGGGGAGCGAGTTTCAGCCAGTCGAAAATCTCGAAGGGAACGTGGCATTTGGCAGCGGCGATTTTGGGAACATGGCTTGCGCGATCAAGAAGATTACAGCCGCCACATGGATTACATCCATTGGAATCCGGTAAAGCATCAATGGGCAAATTCGGTAAAGGACTGGCCTTATTCGAGTTTTCAAAATTACGTCAAGCAAGGAATTTATCCCGAAAACTGGGGTAGCGTTATGCCCTTGGATATTGAAGGCTTGAATAACTCGAAAGATGCGCCGCCCGTTGGTTGGCGCATCCTACGGGCTACGCGAACGCCGGATTTACAAAATACATCCCAGTCGTAGATGGACGACTGCAGGGATGCAGGAGGTAGGGCGACGCAGGATGCCAAAGCCGAGGGCTTCGCGGTCACGTGCTCGCCCCGGATGTATCACGCCTCATATCCGGTTCTTGTTCATCGCCCCGCAGCTTTGGATTCGGCTTCTTCCAGACCCTGCCTCGCGACAACGCCCTTGCCGTTTCCCTAGCCTTCGGCTCTACGAAAACCTGGCTGCCGGACTTTCACCGACATAGTAACGTGCCACGCCCGACACACATGTTTGAAATCACCGGCGTTGCGCGGCTTCATCGCGCAGCGTCCGGTGGATTGATGGGTTAGCAGTCGGATCACCACCACTTGGGATACTCCCGAACTTTCTCTAGCATGACCGGTACTTCGCTGGGATACCCGGTGACCTCAAGAACAACCTTCCCGATACCTACGGTGTCAGTGGCTTGAACTCGGGTTGTGATTTCTTCATTACATCGTTCCACGGCAACAATTGGAACCCCGCTCATATTGAGAAGAACGGCGGTACCCGTTTCTTCCCGGCACAGATTGCCAAGCTCTTCCTCAAACCTATTGAGGTCAGCATGCGAAAACCAACACTCTTTGATGGAGATGGTGGTCTGCTGAAATGGCATAATGAATTTGGCTTCGACATCGAACGCAACAGAAGGAAATCTATCCTCGGACGCAACTGGATCAAGGCGCAGTTGAAGTTCTTGAGATGTGCTGAGGTCAAGTGTCATGACTGCTAACGTGGAGCTAAGGGGCGGGCGCGATAGCGACCGTCACACTTGAGCGCACGGTTATGTCTTGAAAACATCTTCAACTTGCTGGCTATTTTTCTACACGACATGGACGTTTCTTTAAGCGAAGGCTCTCAATGATGGCCGAAATAACTAATGCCTTTTCGGGTTCTGATACAGGACGAAGTTCAGTGCCGACCCCTGAGACCCATGATTTTATTGAATCTTTGTGAATGATACGGCCTCGAGAGAAGAAGCCAGGCTCATAATCTACCCAGACTAGCACCTTTTCATTGCCTGCGATGTAAGCAAATGTTTCACGATCAACCCACTCAATTGAAACTGCATCTCTCATGCACTTACTCTGGTAAAACATAACGTCTAAGGTAACCTGCTGCCGGAGCCCGAAGGGCGGAGGGCACCGAGAAGCGCAGCTTCTCGGCGGTCCGGTTGACCGAGGAGTTGGGCGTCATTTGGCCGACCCATCATGCGGAGTGGGTTGAGTTGCCAACTGCCACCGACACTGGGAAACGATTTCAGCGATGGGCTGGGAATACAGCTTTCCGTCTTCAATCGTGAGGTCAGAGTTAGGCGCTTCGTCCGTAAATGAATCATAGAGGGCCCAGTGTGGGATTCGCTCACCGATCGGCTCTATGCCATACAGGAGCCCAGTGGTCTTGTTGGTGAACAATCGAACTCGCCGGGACGGAAATTCGTTGCGCTCAACAGGCCCATAGAGGTACTGGCCCGACAGAGACAGCGTGTCGCCAGTCTCGATCGCAAGAAGAAAGTGCAAGCCTTCGTCTTCAATTTCTTCAATTTGCACGACGTCCTGCACTTCGTGTTCAACGGTGAGAAGGTCTCCATCGTAGAGGGCATCTTGCATTGACTTCGATTGCTTAGCCTTTTGCGCGGGCCAGAGACAAAGGAGAAAGACAGGAATGACGACGTAGGCAAGGCCGCAGGAGACAGCAATAAGGAGCGGGCCATTGGTGATGATGTTGCTGGAGTACCCCGCGATGGGGATCAACAGCATTGTGCAGACTACAGCGATGGCGATGAGGCGAAGCATAAGCTATGACGCCCAACGATAAGGGTAACTTGACGGCGAAAGTGTAGCGACGAGCTTTTGCCGGTCAAGTTTACCCGCTGGTTATGCTTCTTATTTGAGCCCATAGTATTTGAGCGCTGCTTCAGTTAGCACTTTTGTGGCAACTGAGATTCCAATATTCCATGAGCCTTCGACCGCTTTTTTTAGGTTGGACACCAACCAATTTTTGGCGTTTTGACCAAAAGGCTCTTCTGCGCTAGTCGGCTCCTCTGACTGAACTATGTCAGCAAGCTCAGTTGCATCTTCTCGTGGTATCCCTGATTTAACAAGATGTTCAATCAAGGAGTCAGCGTCACGCAAGCCAACCTCGACTGAAATACTTGAATGCCCACCACTAGCAACAGCTGTCGTAACGTTGCCATAGATTATTTGTTGCGAGATTTGCTGTACTCTTTCATGATTTGTTTCGGTGTTCTTGGAGGCTGCTCCAAATGTCACAAGAGAAGCGGCTGGAATGGACTTTTCCAATTCTAAGGTGAGTTCAAGGATTCTAGAACGAACTGATTGTTGAATCTCTGCAATAGCTGTGCGAGATATTGAGGCAGTTATATCGTTACATGCGTAATTTTCATATACCTTTCCTTACAATAAGAGAATTAAGTTTGATGCATCGATTCCTAAAGCCCCCTTTTCAGCGCTCATTTTTAACAGTTCGCCCACTGCAGCAATACTTTCTCGTACTTCATATTTAATCCATCCTTCTCCAGCGTGCTTTTCGACTAGATAGCCAGGAATTTGGGCATTGTTAATGCCTGATCCAAACGGGCCTGAGAACGTGCCTTTGTAGCTAATTCCTACAATTCGATATGACGGAACCTCCGCGTCTTTTGGGTATCCTTCGGATTCATGTTTTACCCACTCTTCCAAAACGTTACTTCCAAGGCGCGATGCCAACAGGCGTAGCTTCAAGAGGACAGAGCCTAAGTCCGCTCCTTCTTGAACGACGGATTCTTGAATTTGATGAAGCAGTGACAAGTTAGGTTCTCTGTCTCTAGATTTTATGCATAACGTTGCGTTAAACCGCCAGCCGGAGCGCAGCGGAGGTTGGTCGGATTGAACGCATGGTTAGCCCTAGCCCTTCAACTATTTTCCTCGGAAACGGGCATTCCAGCGGCGCGTAATTCGCGCGTTAGCTCAGATTTCCACGTCCCGCGTTCATCCATTCGGATGTAGACAATGCCATCAAAGTCAGACGGCGTCTCCAACCCCGGAGTGATTAAAGCACAGACTCTTGGTTGGCCGAGGTGGGCGAGGAAGTAGCCTAGTTCCAAGACAACGTTTTGACGTGCTCGAGGCGCCTGAGGTCCTTCCCTATTTCCTCCGATGTCATCATCAGTCATTAGCACAACTGCAAACGTAACAAGTTCGGCTTCCTCGATAAACTTCGTGAGTAAATGGCGTCCCATGTTCGGTTGTTCGTGAAGAACTATCGCGTCAAGACCCAAGCCACGAAGTTCCTCGACTACGGCTACCCGAGCTGCTTCATTTTGTCCGTGGACCACAAACACTCGATTTGGCTCGCGATCGCTCATCGGTTTTCCGATTCGCTCTGGCTCAAGCGCTTTTCCATTGCGCTCGCTTACAACGTCATCAGAGCTAACTTCTTCGTCATTTGTTCTATGCGCGGCGGACCGAACGATGAAAGCAGAAAACAGTGAGTTCTCAGCAGTCGTTGCTTGAGGATTACCAAAAGAAAATTCGATAATTGCGTTTGCTCTGGCCCGACGACTCCCGACACCACGACCAGCTTCTAAACCGCCAACCCCTGCCTCAAGCAAAAAGTCATCGATTTCGGTATTACTCCATTCTGCAATTACATCACGACTCCGCAGTAGTTCCCTTCGGGCCGGAGCCGGTAACGGGCAGTTTCCGAATTTCCATGCTTCGGATTCTGCGGTCAGGTATCCCTCATTGCGGAGAATCGATAGTAGGCTGCGTTCCTTAACAGCCCAATGATTTCTATTGAATTCAAATTCCCCAATATCAAGCTCCTGCCTAAGCTTCCAGACATCATCGTTAACCAAGGACGTTTCCGTGGTTACTGGAGCTAGTACTAGGCCTATCCTTCCATTATCACCCTCGATATTCATTATCCTAGCAAGATGTACGACCTCTTCTCCACGCCCCTCCTGCATCAGTAGGCACGGCCAAGATTTCAGGAAATCAATTGCCTCGGCGGATAAGTTCTCCAGCTGATCTCGGATGGACGTGCTTGTGTATTCCAGAAATCGCCCGCGGTCGATTTTGATCGCGAAACTGAAGTCATCTTCTACGAGACCAGAAACGATAAGGCTATACATGGACTTTTCTTTTTCCTCTGTCCGGGTTAACTAGTTATTAAATCGATCTGTATATCTACCGAAAAATGATCGTCAACATGATAATTTGTTGATCTGCATATGCTCTTTCTTTCCGTATATCATTCGGCGGAGAAATAATGACCGGTAACGGCCAGTCTGCTGCCATTGAATCAGATCGAGCGACAGTCTGCAACGCTCGGGTCGATTCTGTTGAAAAAGCAAGTACCCCGCTACGGTGGGCACGATTTAGCAAGTAGCCTCGATGGAATCGAGGATTCGAAGGCCAACACCCTTACAATTTGCCGATGTTAGTCTGATGACGGATGGCCGAAACCCTAGATTCCGCCAACGCTGCATCGAGGCTACGCAAGACCTGCCCCGTTCGTGCAATCTCAAACAGCCCGGTGGGCACGATTTAGTGCCCACGCGGATTTAACGGTCAACGGTGGGCAAATTTGCCCACCCTACGTCTGCTAAAGGCACGTTACCGAACGATCAAAAATTTATAGTGCCGTCAGCAATTGGCCGATTCGTGATATTCCTAGCCTTGATTTTCGCTCAAAAGGGACATTCCCGCAGCACTGAAAGACTTGTACGCAACGCTCCGAGCAATTAACGCCAGACTCCGAGCCTTGCGGGCAACGCTAAAAGCCTTGCGCGCAAGGCAAAAGAAACTTTCGCAGCGCTAAATGACTTGTACGCAACTCTCCGAGCAATTAACGCGAGACTCCAAGCCTTGCGGGCAACGCTAAAAACCCTGAGCGCAAGGCAAAAAGCAATTCTCGCAACACTAAAAGCCTTGCGCGCAACTCTCCGAGCAATCAACGTAAGGCTCCGAGCCTTGCGGGCAACGCTAAAAACCCTGAGCGCAAGGCAAAAAGCAATTCTCGCAACACTAAAAGCCTTGCGCGCAACTCTCCGAGCAATCAACGCAAGGCTCGGAGCCTTGCGGGCAACGCTAAAAGCCTTGCGCGCAAGGCAAAAAGCGACTCTCGCGACACTAAAAGACTTGCTCGCAACTCTCCGAGCAATCAACGTAAGGCTCCGAGCCTTGCGGGCAACGCTAAAAGTCTTGCGCGCAACGCAAATAGTGATTCCCTCAACACTAAAAACCTTGTGCGCAACGCTCCGAACAGAAAAACGTATGGCGTATGGTTAAACCGGCATATCGATCGTGATTTGCTAACGGGTTATCGCGCGGATCGCCATCGTGACGACGGGATTCGGCGTATGCTCTTCGGAGAGCACGCCGGTCGGCAATTTGCCGGGTCGGTGGCACGGGCGCCAAGCGGACGGCTTTGCCAAGTCTTCGAACGGGTTGCGAAGTGCCGGGTTGAATATCCGGACTCGGCCATTCGGGGTTTGTGACCCGCTGTGTCGCAGCAGCAGATATCGTTTGGAAAAGGACTATTTCGACGGCGGTTACGGCCGTTTCGGCAAGTACTGTAAACCTTCGACGATCCGCTCCGACAAACCGGTGCGGCCGCGGCTTGAAATTTGTTAGTCAAAAGCATAAAGTAAGGAATCCTTACTTTATAGCTCGGACGTTGCCATGCTTGCCAAAATGACCTCAAAAAACCAACTCACACTCCCCAAAAGCATTACCGCTGCCGTCGGCGCCGAGGAATACTTTGACGTGGAAACCCGCAACGGCCAGATCATCCTGACCCCAGTGCGTATTCAGCGCGGCGATGCGGTGCGCGCAAAATTAGCTGAGTTAAATCTCCAGGAACAAGATATTAACGATGCGGTGGTTTGGGCAAGACAGGCTGCCGATGCAACATCCACCCACGATAAATGAGCAGCACAACCCATGCGCCGCGTGTGGTCATCGACACCAATCTGGTGCTGTCTGCCTTGGTATTTGCCCAAAGCCGTTTGACACCCTTGCGCCAAGCCTGGAAAAGCCAGCAGATTCTTCCCTTGCTGTCCAAAATCACCGTAGCGGAATTGATCCGAGTACTAAATTATCCCAAATTTAAACTCAGTACCTCTGACCAACAGGAACTGCTGGCCGATTATTTGCCGTATTGCCAAACCATCGTCATCCCTGAACCGCCACCCGTTACACCCGAATGCCGCGATGCGTTTGATCTGCCTTTCCTGCAGCTCGCCATAGCCGGGCAAGCCGATGCTCTGATAACTGGCGACCAGGAGTTATTGACGATTTCCGAGCCCTTTATCTGCCCGATTCTGACGGCGGAACAATTCTTGCCAAGCCTTAACGCATGACGACCAATAACATCGTCGTCAAACTACGGAACCGATGCAACTATTGATCGCCGCACTTGCCGAGCATTTCGAGCCAATGGCATCGACGAATTGCAGGTATAAAGCCGTGCCCAACCGCAAACCCGATGGCTACCGGATGGTCAATCCGCGCATCTCAACCCGGTAGCTTCGAATATCGAATTCCCAAAATTCGTTGGGAATCCTTACTATGAGGGGGTCGTAAAAGCCCCTCTCCTGGCGGGAGAGGGGTTGGGGTGAGGGGAAATTCACGGTAAGGCATTGATTTTATCCCCCTCACCCTGCCCTCTCCCGCGAGGAGGGGGTTCTGTTTCGACTTTTACGACACCCTCCTATGAAAGTTACCGGACGGCCGCCACCCAATCCGGTGTCGGAACGCTGTCAATCGCGGCTAAAGCCGCACCTACGCCACTGACTTTCATTTGCCGGAGCGATGCCTGCGGTTTCATGATCCCTTGACTGCTTGAGTTAAATGACCTGCCGTTTTTTCGGACTTAGGCATTCAAATCCGGAATACCGGCGGCCAGATGCTTGCGCAGCAAACCGATCTGTCTTTGCAATTCGTCTTCGGCGTCACCGACGGTTTTGAAGGTTTGTATCAGCTTTTGTTCGTTCAGCGCATCGGGATAATTCGCATCGACAAAATCCAATATTTCCGCGTCCATTTCGGTCATGCTGTTAACGATCTCTTCCATCTTGTTCAATACCGCGCGCAATTCGTTCAAGTCTTTTGCCATAAATACTCCTCCAGTTTGGTTAGTCTTCAATCAACGGCTTTTAGGCGGGATTGCTTAAAAGCCTGGTCAACCCGGCCAGCAAGGCCGAATTCCCGGTTACCCCACGTCAAGCGCGGGACTGTCGATGGCAGGCCGCGACTTGCGTACCTTTCGTCATCGAAAAACTTGTTTACGTCAAACAACCCGGTCGCGCCAAGCGTTCCCGATAGGCAATCGCAGCGTGCCTGCAATACAATATCGGCCCCGACCGTCCTGCCGGCGGCCGATATTTTGTTTATCCATTCATCCGCAACCAGCATGAGCAAAGACATCCGCATTCAGCGCCTGAGCGGCGCGGCCTTGATTCAATACATTCCCGAACTGGCGCGGCTGCGCATCGAGGTGTTCCGCGACTTCCCCTACTTGTACGACGGCGATTACGAGTACGAGAAAAAATACCTGCAAACCTATATCGACTGCCCGGACAGCGTGATCGTGCTGGCCTTCGACGGCGACGCCATCATCGGCGCCTCGACCGCGATCCCGTTGAAATACGAAACCGCCGAAGTCAAAAAGCCGTTCGTGGACCACCGTTACGATCCGGAGCAGGTGTTTTACTGCGGCGAATCGGTGCTGAACACGGCCTATCGCGGCCTGGGCATCGGCGTGAAATTTTTCGAGCAACGCGAAGCCCATGCCGCCGATTTGGGCGGCTTCAGGCACATCACGTTCTGTTGCGTCGAGCGCCCGGCCGATCATCCGCGCCGGCCGGCCGACTATGTGCCGCTGGACGCCTTCTGGAACAAACGCGGTTATTTCAAGCATCCGGAACTGAAAACCACCTATACCTGGAAAGATCTCGACGACGAGACCGAAACCCCCAAACCGATGACTTTTTGGTTGAGAGAAGACCGTGCCTAAAATCGCCAGCGCCCAATACGACATCAGTTTCCTGGAAACCTGGGAAAACTTCGCAGCCAAAGCCCGCCGCTGGGTACAAGACGCGGCCGACAACAAAGCCGACATCCTGCTGTTCCCCGAATACGCGTGCATGGAACTGGCATCCTTGTTTCCGAAGGATGTTTATTCGTCCTTGAACGGCCAACTGGATGCATTGCAAACCCTGCTGCCGCCATACCTGGATTTGTTCAAAACCCTGGCCGCCGAGCACCGGGTGTATATCCAGGCCGGCACGTTTCCTGTCAAACACGAAAACGGCGAATTCCGCAATCACGCCTATTTCTTCACGCCGCAGGGCGACGTGGACTATCAGGAAAAGCTGACCATGACCCGTTTCGAGAACGAGCAATGGCATATCTCGCGCGGTCTGGACATCAAAGTGTTCGACACCGTATTCGGCAAGATCGCGATCAACATCTGCTACGACAGTGAATTTCCCCACTACGCCCGCCAACAAGCCGAACGCGGCGCCACGTTGATCTTGGTGCCCAGTTGCACCGACACCGAAGCCGGTTATTATCGGGTACGGATCGGCTGCCAGGCCCGCGCGCTGGAAAACCAATGCTACGTCGTGCAATCCTCGCTGGTCGGCGACGCCGCCTGGTCCGAAGCGGTCGATGTCAATCGCGGCGCGGCAGCCATTTACACGCCGGTGGATCGCGGCTTTCCGAACAACGGCATTCTGGCGATCGGCGAGTACAACCAAGCCCAATGGGTTTACGCCGACCTGGATCTAGCCGCCGTCGAAACCGTGCGCCGGGAAGGCCAAGTGTTTAACTACCGCGACTGGCCCAAGCAGTTCGATTGCCGGTAATGGCCGACAAGTCCCGTACGGTTGGCCTTAAGGCTCGGCCAACCGTCTTTAGAAACCCGTCCAACGAGAACCCGCGACTGCGTTAATCCCCGACCGTGTAATCCCTAGACTCCATCATATTTTCCAGCATGCCGAACAGGCGTTGCGGCGTAATCAAACACCCGGCCGCTCCCGGTCTGGGCATGATTTCCACCGTGACTTCCTCGCGCGCCAGCTTGTTCAAGGTCTGATAGGTAAAGAAATCGACCGATTCCACACCCGGCGCCAGATGCGCCCATTCACCGGCGACGGCATCGGCCGCGTAGCGCTTGTAAGGCCAAACCGGCAGCGTATTCCGGCCATCGAGCTCCCGAATCAAAGGCTGCGGCCCCTCCTTCAGCCCCCAGACTTCGTCGGTCTCGAAGATTCGATACAGAAAATATTCCAATCGTTCTTCGTCACTCATATCCGGAACGGCGGCGATTTCTTCGGGATGGGGATCGTAGCGCATGTCGAGGCCTATGCTGATGAATTTGACTACAGTTCAGCAAAAATCGCACCATACCCGGCGCGCGTCGTCGGCGGCGGATTTTCCCCAGCCAACGAGTTGCTCGGCCAATGCGTCGTCGGACAGGCTCACCCACATTTGTCGCAAACCCGACATTCCTTCATCCGACCGAAAGACCGCTTTGCCAACCTGTTAAAAGCGCCCACATCGCGCCGCGACTCGAAGACTGCCCGACTATACCGTTTCGGCCCAATCGGTCGATAATGTCGGCACTTAACCGAATAGACGAAAACTGATGGACAACTCGACAATCGCCAATCCCGCCAGCAAACCCGCCCTACCCGAACATTCGATGATCGTTTCGATGCTGCGCATAATCGTCCAACCGCTAACGACGATGGCCGGCATACACGCCAAATACGGCGATTTGGCGCTGGGAACGGTCTTCAAGAAGAAGATACTGTTCGTCCGCGCACCGGAATACATCGAGCAAATTTTTAATCTGGAAGGCAAGGGCTTGCTGAACCGCGACTTCATGTACGACGCCAAGCAAGCGCTGTTCGGCAACGGCCTGATTAACAGCGAATCCGAGGTCTGGAGCAAGCAACGCCGCCTGATGCAGCCGATGTTCACCAAGGATGCCGTCAAAACGTGGGAACAACTGATCGTCGCCGAAGCGGCCGCTACCGCCGAACGCGTGAAGCTCGCGGCGGGCGGCGACGTTGATTTAAGCGCCGAGCTCCGCGGTCTGATTCAGCGCATCTTTCTGCAAGTCCTGCTCGGCAAATCGGTGGACCAGCTCAGCAACGGCGCGCAACTGATCAACGTCATCGACGTACTCAGCCGGGAATTGCCGCTGCAACTGGGCGTACATCTGATCTTCGGCCAGCGGCTGAAGCGCTGGATACCGCTACGAAGCAAGAACTACCGCGCGGCGGTTGAGTATCTGAAAACCTTTCTCTACGCCGAAATCGAACAAAAACGCGCGAATCCAGGACAAGACCTGATTTCACTGTTGCTGCAAGCCCAGGACCGAAGCACCGGCTATACGATGCCGAACGACTTGCTGCGCGACGAATCGGTCACGCTGTTTTTTGCCGGCCAGGAAACCACGATCAACACGCTGTTATGGTTTTTTTATCTGACCGGCAAGCATCCGGCGGTGCGCGAAAAAATCGCCGCCGAAATCGCCAGCTTGCCGAACGAACCGCTCCAGGCCGGCCATCTGGCCCAACTGAGCTACACCAAGGCGGCCTTAAACGAAACCCTGCGCCTGTATCCGCCCACCTCGGCGCTGACCACGCAGGCGCTGGCGGACATCGAGCTTGGCGACTACGCCATCGCCAAGGACACCATCCTCCTGTTGACGATGCACGCCACCCACCACAATCCGCGCCTATGGCCTCGCCCCGACGAATTCGACCCGAACCGATTTCTGGACGATAGCGTTGCGCAACGCCACAAATTTGCGTTCTTTCCGTTCGGCGGCGGCCTGCACAATTGCATCGGCAAGCATTTCGCCGAACTGGAAATGTTGCTGATCATCGCCAGCTTCTTTCGGGCATTCCGCTTCGAAACCGACATTACCCTCAAGGAAGCCTTTAGCGTAACGCTGAAACCGGACGGCCCTGTGGTGGGGCGAGTGTCGGCCGATTCGCCACCGGCCGGGCAGCGAAATCCAAACTCAGCACGGTAAGGATTGGCCGATCTGGGAGCCGCAAACCAAGTCGTCCGAATCTTACTGAGTCAACGGCTTCTGCGCTTCGATGCCGGCCCGTTCCGCGACGCAATCGCGGTTCGGCGCCACGGCCTCCTCGCTCAAATCGTCCAATTCGTCTTTCGCCTGACTCAAATCGTCCTGAAAATGACGGTCGGCATGGAGCTTAGCGACCGTATACGCGCCCAGGTAGCGTCCCCATACAGTATCGCTATACCAATGTACGTTACAGACCACCCGACTTAATCCGAAAGCCTGGGCGCGGGCTAGAATCGCATCGGCCCGCGCGGGAACCAGTTCGGCCAAAATCAAGCCCCAAGCCATGCCGATGGCATTGTGTCCGGACGGATAGGAACCGCCGGCCTCCAGACGGGCACGATCGTCCGGCGTGCAAAACCGGGCGTCGTTGACCATGAACGGCCGAGGACGTTTGTATCTATCCTTTGCCGCGCCGGTGGCCGCGCCCGCGTCCTGCTTGACCTTCTTCAACAGCTTCACCAAATGGGGGGTATGTTGCTCGTCCACCGGCACGCCCAGCGCGCAGGCATAGGCGCTCGCGGCATTCGGGAAACTCAGGTCGGCATCCTGTATCGCCAACGCCCAGGCAGGCGTATTGCGCAACGCAAAGCTTTTCTGGGCGTAGATCAAATCCAACGCAAAACTCGCCGACCCGTCCGCCGGCGGTAGCGGCAACAAACCCAAGCTGTCCGGGATCGCGTTGGTCGGCAAATAGCCACGGTCTCTATTGCCGCCGATTTCCGGCGGAATCGGCGTCGCGCCGGCATCCGCCAACACATCCTGCAACGCGCCGCTTAAGCACAAAACGGCAAACAGCCGTCCCCAAATTTGATAAGTTCTGTTCCGCATGGACTGACTCCCGGTCACCGAGTGGTGGGCTGATGAAGAATGCAACGACTGATTGCTCCGCATGCAGCATAGAAGACAATTCCCTGTTCGGCAAAATCGTCGGCTCTCGAACGGTAACCTTAACGGCGGGGCGCTTCGCGACGCGATGTCTTGAAGCAAGGCTGGCCCTGGAACCGCTTTCCAAACGACAGGGTAAACCCGACTCGCGGCGTTCGAGTCGGCGATCCGGCTGCGTGCTTTGCCCGCTATCGATGTCGCAGTTTGCCAACCCGATCGCGCGCGGTTGATTAGCAGGGGCTCACATCGAAAACGTACGTCACATGCATCAAGTCAATTCCTTCAGTCGTCTGACCGCCGTGCGCACGATCGTTTTCATCCCGACGCCACCATGACTCAGATGCGCGACGACTTGGCGGCGCAAACTGGGCGCCATGAACTCCCTCATGTGCGACACCAATCCCTGAACGGCCTCTTCTTCCGGATAGGCTTCGTAAAACCGGCCCACGTCGTTCAGATTGTTGAGTAGTTGCTCCAGCGTTTTCGTCGGCGCCGGCGCCGAAATCAACCGTTCGTAGATGCGATGTTGCATGGTTTTCTATCCTCCCGGCGTGTGCGACTACAAGTCTTTATATCAATTAAGATATATCGTTAGGCGATTATACGCATACTCAGACCAACCGAACCAGAGAATACATTGGGATGCAGCCATTACATTTAGGAAATTTACTATTCGCAACGAGTAAAAAATGACCGAAACCCGACAGACTTCTGTCCGAGCTTTCAACAAATCGTCGGCTAAAAACAGGCTCACAACAGGAAACAATCAACAGTAAATAATTATTTTTTATATATTTTTATAGAATCCATCCACCTCCATGGACTAATCGGCGCCGCGTGAATCTCGGCAGCCGCGCTCAGCGGATCGATTTGCGAGTAAAACTGCCCATTCGTAGATGCGCGCGATCATACGATATATACTAAACGATATATCCATAAGCACATCCCACCTCGCTCTATGGATAAGCACCCACCCAGCCGGTCTCGCTCGTTTCGAATCCGGCGGGCAACGACCTATTTCGATCTACATAACCCGGACCTCAGTCCGGAAAACGCTTTGGAGAACACTCGATGACGCATCAATGCGGCAATTGCGGCTGCGGCGGCGATTTCGGCACGCCGGCAAAAATCTCGGACACGCTGGTGGAACTGGAAATCGATCTGGTCAAAATCAACGTGCCGCAAGGCACCTCTCTATTGCGCGCCGCCGCGATGGCCGGTATCGAAATTCCCAAGTTATGCGCGACCGAAAGCCTGGAACCGTTCGGCTCCTGCCGCCTCTGCCTGGTGCAGGTCGAAGGCCGGCGCGGCTATCCGGCATCTTGCACCACGCCGGCCGAAGCCGGCATGGTGATCAAGACTCAAACGCCGCAACTCGCCAACATTCGGCGCGGTGTGATGGAACTGTATATTTCCGACCACCCGCTGGATTGCCTGATATGTCCGGCCAACGGCCACTGCGAATTGCAAACCATGGCCGGCCGGGTCGGCTTGCGCGAAGTACGTTACGGCTACGAAGGCCACAACCATTTATCGCTGACCAAGGACGAATCCAACCCCTATTTCAGTTACGACCCGTCCAAATGCATCGTCTGCAACCGTTGCGTGCGTGCCTGCGAACAAATCCAGGGCACATTTGCATTGACGATAGACGGACGCGGTTTCGAATCGCGGGTATCGGCGGGACAGAATCAACCGTTTCTGGATTCGGAATGCGTATCCTGCGGCGCCTGCGTATTGTCCTGCCCGACCGCGACCTTGATGGAAAAGACGCTGATCGAACACGGCCAGACCGACGATCACATCGTCACGACTTGCGCTTATTGCGGCGTCGGCTGTTCGCTGGTCGCCGAGGTCAAGGGCGACCAGGTCGTCAACCTGTTTCCGAATAAGAACGGCCACGCCAACCACGGCCACGCCTGCGTCAAGGGCCGCTTCGCCTGGGGTTACGCCAATCATCCCGACCGGCTGACCAAGCCGATGATTCGCGAGAAAATCACTGATCCGTGGCGGGAAGCCAGTTGGGAACAGGCCATTCAGTTTGCGGCGGAAAAATTCAAAGCCATCCAGGCCAAATACGGCAAAAACGCGATTGGCGGCCTGGTATCGTCCCGCTGTACCAACGAAGAGGATTATCTGGTACAGAAACTGGTGCGGGCAGCGTTCGGCAATAACAACGTCGACACTTGCGCGCGAGTGTGCCATTCGCCGACCGGTTATGGCTTGAGCGCGACCTTCGGTACCTCGGCCGGCACCCAGAGCTTCGATTCGGTGATGGATGCCGACGTGGTGATGCTGATCGGCGTCAACCCGACCGACGGCCATCCGGTGTTCGGCTCGCAATTGAAGCGCCGCCTGCGCCAAGGTGCCAAACTGGTTGTCGTCGATCCGCGCGAAATCAATCTGGTCGACTCCGCCCACATCAAGGCGGATTTCCATCTCAAACTGCGCCCCGGCACCAACGTGGCGATGGCGAATGCACTGGCGCACGTTGTTGTCGGCGAAGGTTTGTACGACGAAGCTTTTATCGACCAGCGTTGCGACAGCCAGGAATTCGCCAAATGGAAGGACTTCATTCTGGACCCGCGCCACTCGCCGGAAGAAACGGCGGCGATTACCGGCGTGCCCGCCGAACAGGTACGCCTCGCCGCGCGCTTGTTCGCCGGCGGCGGCAACGGCGCGATTTATTATGGTTTGGGCGTGACCGAACACAGCCAGGGTTCGACGATGGTCATCGCCATCGCCAACCTGGCGATGGCGACCGGCAACATCGGCCGGCCCGGCGTCGGCGTGAATCCGTTGCGCGGCCAAAACAACGTGCAAGGTTCCTGCGACATGGGCGCCTTCCCGCACGAATTGCCCGGCTACCGCCACGTCTCCAACGACGCGGCGCGCGCCACGTTCGAACAAGCCTGGGGCGTGGAACTGCAAAACGAACCCGGCCTGCGCATTCCGAACATGTTCGAAGCCGCGTTCGACGGCACCTTCAAGGGTCTATATTGCCAGGGCGAAGACATCGCCCAATCCGACCCGAACACCCAACACGTCGAAGCCGCACTGCGGGCGATGGAATGCATCGTCGTGCAGGACTTGTTCCTGAACGAGACCGCCAAATTCGCCCACGTGCTGTTGCCCGGCGCGTCGTTCCTGGAAAAGGACGGCACCTTCACCAATGCCGAACGGCGGATTTCCAGGGTACGCAAGGTCAAGGCGCCGCTGGGCGGATACGGCGATTGGGAAGCGACGATGATGCTGGCTAACGCGATGGGCTACCCGATGCACTACGATCATCCGTCGCAAATCATGGACGAGATCGCCGCGCTGACGCCGACTTTCAACGGCGTCAGCTACCAAAAATTGGAACAAATGGGCAGCATTCAGTGGCCCTGCAACGACAGTGCCCCCGACGGTACGCCGACGATGCACATCGACGGTTTCGTGCGCGGCAAGGGCCGCTTCATGACCACCGAATACGTCGCCACCGACGAAAAAGTCACCCGCCGCTTCCCGCTGATTTTGACCACCGGTCGGATTCTGTCGCAGTACAACGTCGGCGCCCAAACCCGGCGCACCAAGAATACCGCATGGCATCCGGAAGACATCCTGGAAATCCATCCGCACGACGCCGAGGAACGCGGCATCGTCGACGGCGATTGGGTCGGCATCCAAAGCCGGGCCGGCGAAACGGTATTGCACGCCAAAGTCTCGAGCCGGGTGCAGCCCGGCGTGGTCTACACCACTTTCCACCACCCGTTTTCCGGCGCCAACGTCATCACCACCGACAACTCCGACTGGGCCACTAACTGCCCGGAATTCAAGGTCACCGCGGTGCAGGTCGTTAAAGTCGCGTTGCCTTCTGAATGGCAGCAACGCTATCTGCAATTTCGAACCGCGCAGGAAAACTTCTTGAAACGCCCCAAAGCGTCGGCCGACGGCTAAACCGTGCGAAGACCGGCGTTCGCCAGCGCTAAGCGTCGGCGCACCCACTTACCCAGGAGACAGACCATGACCGCATCCGACTTTGATTCAAAGTCGCCGGCACCCGCCGGCGAGTCGAACGCCGATTGCCATGCCGCCTCCGGCCCGATGGAGGTCGGTGACGAGGTGCACTGGAAGCCGGCTTCCACCGGCCTGGAGTTTCCGGCCGTGCCGTTTCCGTCCCGGCGGGTTTTCGAAGTGGCCGGCGCAAGCCTGCTCAGAGCGTTGGTCCGCCGCCATCACCAACGCTTGTTGAATACGCCGATCGGACATTTGTTTCCGAAAGATCCCGCGCGCTTCGCGGCCGGCGTCGAAAAAACCGCCGATTTCATCGTCGAAGCGACCGGCGGTCCGGCCTTGTTTACCGCCAACCACGGTCATACCTGCATGCGCTCCCGGCATTTTCCGTTTACGATAGACGAACTGGCCCGCGAGATTTGGCTGGCGCAACTGTTGTCGGCCTTCGACGACGTCGGTTTTCCGGACGAGGTTAGAGAGGAATACTGGAATTGGGTGGAATCGTTGTCGATACGCGTGATCAACCGGCGCACGATGCGCGCGGCACCGCGCCGCATCCCTCTGGCCGGCGCGGCCACCGAATTGGCCGACGCTCTGGCTTTGCAACGACGGGTCGCGGCCGTCGCCGTCTAAGGGATTGGCCGTGAACACCGAACCGCTTTCGACGTCCGCCGATCAACAAGCCATGCGCTTCGGCCTGTTCGCCAATTTCGAGAATCCGGGCGGCGGTTCTTGTGCCGAAGCCCTGCGGGAAAGCATGCTGACGGTCCAACATGCCGAACGCCTGGGATTTGCCGAAGCCTGGATCACCGAACACCATTTCAACCCGTTCAGCGTCAGCGCGGCGATCTTTCCGCTTTTGAGCTATCTGGCGGCCGCCACCACGACGATCCGGCTCGGCAGCGCGGCGGTACTGCTGCCGATACGCGATATTTTGCAAGTTGCCGAAGACGCCGCCACCGTCGACGCCCTCTCCGGCGGCCGCTTGCTGTTAGGCGTCGCACGCGGCGGACCGTTTCCGCTGCAATTTCAACATTTCGGCGTCGATCAGGCGACGAGCCGCGAGCGCTTGTTGGAGGGCGCGCTTTTGCTGGAGAAATTGCTGACCGAAGAAAACGTCGATTTCGACGGTCGTTATTACCGCTACCAACAAGTGTCGATCTACCCTCGCCCAAGGCAATCCCGAATTCCAATCTGGCTGGCCGCCCTGTCTCCGGAAAGTATCGCGCTGGCCGCCACGCGCGGTTACGGACTGATGGGTGCGTCGGCCGCGCCGGTCGAAAAGCTACATACCGCGTTGGCGAGCTACCGGGCTCGCGCCGCGCAAACGGCGCCGCCCTTCGTATTGTCGCGTTACTTTTTTGCGCCGAACATCGGCGCGCGGCGATCGACGCCGCCTTGCCCTTCGTCCGCGATTTCGCCCGCAACATGGGCGCGGCAATCCAACGCGCCGCGCAAAGCGGATCGGCGGAACTGCCGTTCGGCGTCGAAGCCGAAGCGTTTGCCGAGGCACGCATCCTGGCGAACGCCATCGTCGGCGACGTCGCGGAATGTCTGGATAAAATCCGGGCACTGCACCATGCGCTGGGTCCGCATACCTTGATCTTGAAACCCGCTTCCTACAATCCGCTCGCCAACCGCGCCGCATTGAGCTTGATCGCCGGGCATCTCGACCTGACCAAGGCCTGATACGGCGACGGCCCTCTATTGCTCGTTACCGTAGCGGCCCAGCAACTGACGCTCACGGATTCTACGCCGCGAATCCGCTCAACACCCGGCGCAGCCAGGCCAAACAACTACTCCGTCATCCGCTTCAAGCGATCGAAGGCCGCGGCCATGTCCGCCGGCGCCACATCGCTAATCGCCGCGCCGGGCCACAAATTTTCGCCGGCCAACCAGCGTTCCGGATTCGCGGCATCCGCCAGCGCCAGGGTCACGGCGTGGTTCAGCTCATACAAACCCCAGTCGTAACCGGCATCGCGTAACGTCGACTGCAAGGCGTTTTGAATCAAACTTCGAAACTGACGATGCGGCTCGGAATAAGGTATTTCGGTAATCCGCCCTTTCGCCGCGTCGACGCAAGCCTAGCGGTCGTAACAAGCATGGCCGCGGCAGGCCAAGGGCCGAACCGGATAAATCATGCACACGCCGCGTTCCAAAAACGGGCAGCGCCGACGCAAGGCCACCCGCCGGGCCTCGTCCAGACCGGCGGTTTCCGCATTGGCCTTGACCACCCGTTTCGCCAAATTCAGTTCCCGGCCGCGCGCTTGACCGTGGCGAATAAAGCGTTCGATTAACAGCACTTCCGGTGCGGTCGCGGTGACCCGCAACGTGCAGCAGGTAGCGCAGCCCTTGTCGCAATCGACCGGCGGATAATCGCCGGCCTCGAACCCGACGTTGCCGTCGAAACTGGAAAACGCTTGGGTCAATATCGCGCCGATCAAATCGCCGCCGCGAAAGCTGGCCAGCGTCTCGGCAAAGGCTTGAGCCTGGGCCGCGTAAAAGCCTAAAGCGTCTTCAGTCCGCATGCCTGCTCCTTTACGGCGTCCATCGTCCGTCGCCTCAATCGCCCGGTTTCAGGCATGACGTGGTTTTAGCCGGGGTGTAGTCGAAAAACATTCCGGTCTTGAAACTCTCCGCCATGTGTTCGGCGCGAGCGATGGCTTGCTCGGCCGCCGCCGGCGGCAGTACTTCCCGGGCAACGGGCCGAAAATACGCCAGCCAAATATCGAAGTCTTCGATTTGTATGGGTAAGCGCGCATGCACCGGATACGGGCTGCCGTGGTAACGGTCGGTAGCCAACAGGGTGCGCGACCAAAAGTTCTCGACGACTCGGTGATGGGCGTCCCAATCGTCAATGACGCCGTCAAAAATACCTTTCAGGCGCGAGTCGGCGCTGGCCCGCTCGTAAAACACCCGCACCAGATCGGCGATCTGGCTCTCGGTCGCGATTAAATCTTCGTTTTGCATGACAAGCTCCTCCCAATAATCGTAACTGCATTCACATCCTCCGCGCCGGCACCCAAGGCGGATAAGCGTCTAGCTAGCGGCCCTTTCTCCTGAAAACGGCGCCGGCGTTGATGGCAAGGGTTCGCTCTATTACCTTGCTCATTTCGGTCGGTCATGGCCGCGGATCCAAAAATGGGGCGATCGGTGCCGAAGAGCCGTTGGCGCCGACCGCCGGAATCGCCAGCAGCTCGTCTTTGCCCAAGTTTGCGCCCAAGACGTGGCCGGCTTGGACTTGCAGGTCGCCGCCGAGGTGGCCGTGGGCGACGGTGAGCTGAGGATGATCGAACGGCGCCCTTTGGTATCTGACCCGCTCGTCGGTCAACGAGAGCAAAAAATTAGTCAGATCGGTGACGTTTTGTTCCGTCGTCGTCAACGTCGAAAAACCGGCCAGATGAAAATGCAGGCTATCGCTGCTGAAATTGCCGTGCCGGCTATAAAACTCGATCACTTGCCGTAGAGTCGCCATGCCGCCGTTATGCATATAAGGGCCGGTCAATTCCACGTTGCGCAAGGTCGGCACTTTGAACGCGCCGTGGGTCGCCACGGCCATTTTACTGGCGGACAAATTGGCTAGCGCGGCGGCCGGAGTGGGGATATAAGCCGTCACCGCATTCGTGCAGTTTTGATTGCGCAACACGCCTTCGCGGCTACCGTCGGCCTGCAAGCCGTCGCTAGGCAAAAATACATTGGGCAGATTCAGCGCAACGTTATAGGCCAGCGGGCTGATAAAATCGCAGGCGCGGATGCTGTTCACGCCCGGATCGAGCAAGCCCGTCGCGTTGCCCAACAAATACTCGACATATTGCGCGCTAAAGGACAAGGGATTACCGAAATCGTCCGTGCCGCCGACGCCCGGATCGTCTTCCACATCGACGGCGCCGTTATTGGCGTAGCCCAAGTCCATGAATTTCGGTAACTGCTGAATGTTCGTGTCGCGGGTGACGATATTGCCGTAGCGATTGATGCCGCCCTTGGCGGCGGCGCCGAACGGGCCGAAGGCATTCGGACCGAACGCGATTGGCGTATCCGGGGGACCGAAGCTGGCGCCTGGCGTCGGCGTCAACAACGCCGCATTGGCCGCCACCGCCGCCAAACTAAACGCCGGGCCGGCATGGCACAGATTGCAATGATTGTTCACGAACAATTCCACGCCGTTTTTTAACGAGGCCACCAAGGCCTGGGTTTCCGCCGGCGTGGCGGCGGCGACGTTGCTCCAAGTCGGTTTCATGTTGGCGTCGATCGGGCTGAGATCGAACGGCGCCAGGTCGGAGATCAAGGTCGATTCGTACAACTGTATGGCCAAACCGAAGAACATCGCGAAATTGGCCTCGATCTGGTTGTAAGGCAAGCCGCCGCCGACCGGCGCGCCGAACGGACCGGTGCCGCTGTAGGACCAATAGCGCGAAGCAAAGGCGCGGGTGACCAGATTGCGGTAAGTCGTATTCAAGCCCGGCTTCCGGTTCGCGGCCAGACTCATCGCGCCCAACACGCTATCCTGGGGATGCACCAGTTGGTCGCGCAACACTTGCCGCGACAACACCTTGCGGCCTATGTCCTGCCAATGCCGGCCGCCGCAGCTCATTTCGGCGCTGTTGGTCGGCGGCGCGACCGCCTGCGAGGCCAACGAAGCATTGACCAAGTGCAGCCGTTGCTTGGCGACGGTTTTGGCATTCGTTTTCACCCAGACGCCGGCGTCCGGATCGCGCTCGCCCCACGGGCTGCTGCCGTTGAAAATATTATTGGCGCGGCCATCCCAAAAACTGCGGTGGTTGAACACCGCGTTGATCACGCTGGGCGCGTTGCGGGCCGTGGTTTGCCGGGTACCGACCGAACCGACCTTGAACAGCGGATCGGCGGAGCGCGCGCATCGATCGTTGGCGGAACCGAATTGCGATACGCTTTGATATTGCCCGCTAAAACTGCCGGCGGAGCCGACCACGTCGTCGCTGCTGAACACCACCCGGCTGGTGTTGTCGGCCGGATTGCTGAATTGATGCAACGGAAAGTCGTCCAGGCTGAGCGTGTGATTCGGACCGCCGCCACCGGAAGGCAGGGTATCGAATGTCCGGCCGCTAGCATGGACGCTGTTCCCACCAGGATTGAGCTGATTTTTGACCCGCCCGTCGGCGCCGGCGTGGAAATGGCAGGACGCGCAGGCCTGACCGTCGCTGCCGACCGCCTGATCCCAGAACAAAGCCTTGCCCAACGCGATCGCGGCGTTTTTATCGACGACGATGGGCGCGGCGCCGTCCAGCAGGCCCGGCACCGGCGGTATCGGCACGTTGCGCAAGGATACCGGCACCGGGCCTATCGCCAGCGCCGCTTGTGCCGCCAACAAAGCGCCGGCCAACATGACTAAAGGAATGACTCGCATGACCGCCTCGCTTTAATCGTCGTCTCGAACGGCAAGATCGCGGCCGGCGGATTGGCTCCGCCAACCGGCCATTAACGGCAAAGCGCCGCTCAGGAACAACCAAACGCCGGCCGGCAACGGCACCGCGGCGGGGCCGGCCTCCGCGCTGACGAAAATTTGCGAATGTCCGCCCGGCTTGGTGAGCTGATTGACCAGATAGGTGGCATTGGCGTCCGCCGCCGAACCGAACAGCGACACGGTGCCGCCGCCGGCGACGATGTTCAGCAGATCGGCGCTGTCGCCCAAATCCCAGAAGCGCGGCGCGCAAACGTCGTTGCTGCAATTGTTGGTGCCGTTGAAATCACCGCCGGTATAGCTGTAGGTGCCCAAGGTTTGGATGCCGTCCAGCAAGTTAGCGTACTTGCCGCCGGCGCCGAACACCGAATTCCAATTCAAATCGTTATTGGCCAAACCCAACGGGCCGGCCGCCTGTTTATCGAACCAGCCATTGTTCGCGAGCAGCGAAATATTGAAAACCCCGGCGGCCGGCACGTTGAACTGCGGATTGTGCGCGGGCACGCCGAGGATGTCGAAATTGCTGTACCACTTGACCCGCACGTCGGTGACATGCCAGTTGCCGACACCGTATTGGCTATCGAAGCCGGCCTTGATCGCCGCCGTATCGTAAGCCACCAGTAAATCCAAGGTACGCGGGTACATGATGCCCTGCACGTAATCCGGCAAGTCGGCGGAAATCTGCATCGCCCCGAACGCCGACATATCGCGGTCGGCGTAGTCCGGGTCGCTGGAAAGGAAGGTGTCGGCGACCGCGTCGATGTTCAGCGTGGTGGCGGCCGAGGCGGTTCCGGTTTGGCCGGCGAATATCACGGCCAAGCTGGCCGCCAGCGCGGCGCGGCGAAGGGAAAGTAGGTTCATGAGCATCGCTCCAACGTGTTTGAAATGATCCTAGAAAGTGCAGTTGGTCTATACAACACCCCGTTCGTCCTCAGCCCTTCGGCAGCGCTCGGGAGAGCCTTGTCGAAGGGCGAGCGGGATTTTTCGTTCGCCCAGAGGGCGGGCGCGTTGTGGGCCGGTCCTACTTGGACTTTGCTCGGCACGAGCGGCCCACGGCGACGGCCGATTCCCAGTAGGGACAAGCCCCCGCTCAAAAACAGACTAAGCCCGGCCGGCAGCGGCACGGCGGCAACGCCCGCCGCCGCGCTGACGAACAATTGCGGATGCGCGCCGGCAGCGCTGCGTTGGCTGACGATGTAGCTCACGTTGCTATCCGCCGCCGAACCGAACAGCGATACGAAGCCGCCGTTGGCGATGCTGTCGTACAGATCGGCATTGGCGCCCAAATCCCAGAAACGCGGCGCGCAGACCTCGTTCAGACAATTGTTACCGCCGTTGAAATTGCCGCCGCCGTAGCTGTAGGTGCCCAGTACTTGCGCGCCATCCAGCAATTTGCCGTACTTGCCGCCGGCACCGAACACCGAATCCCAATTCAAATCGGTATTGGCAAAACCCTTGTCGCCGGCACTGGCCGCGTCGAACCAGCCGTTATCGGTCAACAACGAAATATGGAACGCACCGGCGGCCGGTACATTCAGCTGAGGGTTGGTAGGGGCCACGCCGAGGATGTCGTAATTGGAATACCACTTCACCTTGACGTCGGTGACGTGCCAGTTGCCGGCGCCGAATTCGGCATCGAAACCGGATTTGATCGCCGCCGTGTCGTAAGCAATCAGCGCGTCCATGGTTCTGGGCGTGGTCATGCCCTTTGCCGGATTGGCCAGATTCGCCGAAATCCCCATCGCCCCGAAATTGGACCAATCCCGATTGGACAGCACGGGATCGCTGTTCAGATAGGTATCGGCGACCGAATCTACGCTCAACGTCCCGGCACTGGCGGCGCCGAACGGCCCGGCCAGCAACGCCGCCAGCGTTGCCGAGGCGGATTGTTTAAACAGCTTATGTTGCATAAGTTTCCTCATCGATTGATTAAAATTTCCGCCAATTGGCTAACGGGCATAAAACTGCGGAATCATCCAAGCGCGTACCTTTTCGAGCCTTCCAATCGCAAAGCGGAACGGCGACCATTGAGTTAACGGAAAACACGTCGTTCGGCCTACCTATAGGGCACAACGGGATGCCGGAACCCATAAGCGCAAGCCCTTCACATCCTTGCGTGCTGGACACCGGCGGTCCGCGCCGGTATGACGGCAATGAGCACCCGCAAAACCCGGCAATCCAGCAAGAGCCGATCAACGCTGGTTCCCGGTTGGCTAACCATCGCCAATCCCCTCCTTGATCCGGTCGAAATGCCTTTTCTTTCCCCACACCCCGGTTTTCGCTGCCGAGGTTTTCAGCCACCAACGCCATTGATTCCTCCTCTTCCTAGCGCTCTTCCCGAGGTAGGGGACAAATCCGCGTTGAGGAGCCTCGTGCGTCGGTTCCGCAAGCTGGCCCGCTTGGTCACGGCGGCGGTTTTTGCAGCAACAATCCGTACATCGAACGAAAGGCGTTTGGATGGCGGGCTTCGAAGCTAGCCCAATTGGCCAAGTCGCTGCCGTTAGGGTCGTGCGGATAGTCGGCGTGGTACAAGGCGTTCAAGGCCGGCGGCAGGCCGCGCATGGCAATGAAGCGCAAATTGAGTTGTCGCAGTTGCGCGGCGATTTGCGGCAGCGTGTAGCGATGCTCGCAAGGGTGAAACACCAAGTCGCGGAACATGCCGAGGTTGTAAAAGTCGCGCCATTGCAACAGCGGCGCGAGTTCCGGGTAGTCGCCGGCGAGTATGGCTTGGCGCAGTTGGCGCATGCGATCCGGCTCCGCTTGCCAACCGTTGGCGGCGATCAGTTGCCGGGCGGCGGCGACCGGCCGCCGCGCCGCTTCGCTGTATAAACTGACCAACATCACCCCGCCGGGCTTCAATAGATTGCAGAGGATGCGCCAGCCGTGCAGCGGTTCGGCCAGGTGGTGCAGCACGCCGCTGGCGGTAATCAGGTCGAAACGTTCCGGGTAGCCGTCGAGCCGGGTCAGGTCGGCTTGTTTGAAATCGATGCGGTCTCGCAGGCCCAGTTCGCCGGCCATGCGCAGGGCATAGCTCAGGCTGGCTCGGCTGAGATCCAGCGCCAGATAACGGCCGATACGAATTTGCCGGGTCAGCGAAATCGGTTCCAGGCCGGTGCCGCAACCGGCGGTCAGTACCGCGACGTCGCCGTCGAAATCGGCGGACAGCGCCAAATCGGGGGCAAGGCCGCGCAGCCATTGGCCGGCGCTTTGCACTTGGCGGGCTTGCGGGTCTTGCCGCCAGCGCGGAAAGGGATGTTCTTCGTATTGACGGCGGACTTGTTCGGACACCGGGTCGGCGATGTCGGTGAGGCGTTCGACGGTTGCCGCCAAAGTGCGCTCGCGCAAACAGGCTTGCCATTCGCGAATCAGAGCTTGCAGATGGGGCTTCCAACTGACGGCGGATTGGCAAAACAGTGACCGACTATCGGTTAATTCCAGGCCGGAGCGGTACAACGCAAAATAAGTCAGCGCCGCTTGCCAGGCGGGTTCGGCCGGACGATCGCGGCCGGCTTGCAGCTGCAGCGCCAGCGCCGCCAGCCGTTGGCTTTCTTCCGGGTCTTCGGCGAAGGCGTATTCGGTCAGCCATTGATACTGCGCCAGCGCGGCGATGAAGTCCCAGTCGGCCTTGCCGGTTTGCGGCGGGCGGTGCGGGTCAGCGGTGTAGTGCATCAACAGCGCCTTGCGCAGGCGGCGCAAGGCCAGTTCGAAGTCAGGCTGCGGTATCAAGGTGTTACGCAGCAGCAATTGCAATAACGGCGCTTGCAGCAGCGGACGCAAGCGGCCCTGGCGCAAGGCGGTGACGACTTCGGCATCGTCGCCGCGCAACCGTCGCAAGGCCTGGCGGAAGGCGGCGTCGGCCAGCAAGGCGCGGCAGGCCGGCACCGCGTAATCGCTCAGTTCGGTTTGGCTGAGCACGCCGTGCAATACCCGGCGGAATTCGGCGGAATCGGGGAATTCGATGGCTTCGGTTTGTAATAACAGCAACAAGTTGCCGCGAGCTTCGGCGTCGTTGGGCGTCAGCAGCAGCAAGCGGCTTTGTTGCAGCAAGGCTTCGTTAACCTCGCCGTGTCGATAAAGGGCCAGGGCATAGCCGGCCAGCGCGTGGCGATACGGCGGCCACTGCTTGGCTTTGCGCGCGGCGTCTCCGATTAGCGGACGCAACACTGCCAGCGCCTGGGCATAGCGTTGTTGGCGTATCGCCAGCGAGGCGTCGGCGAATGCCGCGTCCCAAGCGATAAAGACCGGATTGCGGCTCATGGTCGCCGCTCCTCAAGGCCGGGATAGCTCGGCAGCGCTTGCGGCAAGCGCTGCCGTAGGTTGGAGAAAATCGAGCCGCCGATGGCTAGGACCGCCGCGCGGGGCCGCGAACAAAACCGCCGGCGGGCGGTTTTGGCGCGGCTCGAGCGTTGGGTCGTTACCGGAACGGTGCGCATGGCGGCGGCTGGCAGGTCGGGTGGCGCTAAGCTCGAACCGCGCCGGCGGTGAACTTGCGTTTGGTCGGGCCCAGGAACGACAACGCCGGCCCGATGAACAACCATGCCGCGCCGGGTAGCGGCACGGCGGCCGGACCCGCTTCGGCGCTGACGAAGATTTGTGGATGAGCACCGGGCTTGGTCAACTGGTTAACCAAATAAACCACTTGATCGTCGGCGGCGTAACCGTGGAAGGACAGATAGCCGCCGGCCATGATGTCGGCAACCATGGTCGCATCCAGGCTGAGATCCCAATAGCGCGGCGCGCATTGTTGGGAAACGCAGTCGGTGGTGCCGTTGGAATTACCGGTCGGATAGTAAAAGGTGCCCAAGGCTTGCTGGCCGGAGAACAGACTGCTCCAGGCGCCGCCGTTGTACACCGAATTCCAGGTCACTTTCGGCGTGCTCACGGTCAAACCGGTAGGGCCGGCGGTGGCGGGATTGAACCAGCTGTCGTTACTGAAATAGGACACGCCGAAGTAACCGGCGTGCGGGACGTTGAATTGGTTGTTGTTGGCCGGCACGCCTTGCACGTCGAAGTTGGTGTACCACTTCAGTTGCACGTCGGTGACGTGCCAGTTGCCGGCGCCGAATTGGCTGTCGAAGCCGGACTTGATGGAGGCGCTGTTATACGACACCAGATTTTCCATGGTGCGGACCTGGGAGATGCCTTGTACCAAGTCGGCTTGCGGCGAGGAAATCATCATCGCGCCGTAGCTGGACATGTCGGAGTCGGCTTGTAAGGCGTAGTTGGTCAAAAAGGTGTCGGCCGTGGCTTCCACGCTTAAGGTGCTGGCGGCTGCCAGACCGGTGTACCCTATCAGCACCGCCCCGACGGCGAGCGCTAGTTCGGCTTGTTTGAATCGCAATGTGTTCATGAATGACCTATGGATTAAAAGTTGAATCGGTTAAAAGCCTATCGCGCCGCGTTCGAGCGCGGCGGCGGATCGGATTGGCCGGCCTACCCTGGCCGCCCGCCCCGCGTCTTCCTTGTGCGCGGCACGGCCGCGGCGTCCCTTGACCTTGGCTATCCCAACCGTTGGCCGAGACGGTTATCCTCCGTGCGCGCGATTAGCCCTCGCTAGTCGCAATCACGGCCCTGCGCCGACTAAAGCCAAGCCAGCCGGTCAAAGCGCCACCAAACAACCAAACCGCCGCCGGTACCGGTACCACGGTGGCGGTCAGATAGCCCTCGGTGTTGACGCTCCAATTTTTGTCATAGAACAGATAGGTGCCGGCGCTGCTGGTTTTTTCCGCGCCGAAACCGACGAAGCCGAAGAAATCGCTGGATACGTTGTAAGGCATCATGCCGACGCTATGGCCGGTCAGGCCAAGTTCGGCGACGAGGAAGGCTTGCGGGGCGGTGAAATAGCGGTAGAACAATTCGCCGTAGGTGTTGGCCAGCGGATCGTAGCTGCGGTATGTGGAAGCCAGGGCGCTATCCAACACCGAGCCGCTATGGCCGTTGATGGTCCAATTCAGCGAGGTCATGATTTCGCTGTCGCTATTCCAGATAAAGGCGCCGCTACCGATGGCGCCGTTATGTTTGTCGGTCAAATTCAATTGATATTCAACAATGGCGGCCTGGCCGGGGAACGAGGCCGCGCCTAAAACGGCAACCAGCGCTAGGGTCGAAGCTTTGGATCGGGGTTTAACAGTTTTCATGATGAATCATCCTTTTTGGGTAACGTTAAAAAAATCGGTGTAACGAAAGCCTGAAGCTGTGCGCGGCTAGACTTTGCCGGTCGCAAAGGCCGCCCTAGCCCGGCTAAATCCAACCCAACCCAAGCAGGTACCGCCGAACAACCAAATGGCCGCCGGCAACGGCACCGGCGCCGTGGAAGTCAGGTGGGATTCGATCCCGGCCTGGGCGTAGAGGCCGACCGCAGCGCCCGGTGCCAGCGTGAATGTCCAAACAGCCGAGCCGGGGGCGGAATGTTGATCCTGTAGCTGTCCGGCAAAGCTTGCCGCCGCGCTGTAATCCGAGCCGGATAGCTGGTCGGCGGCGTCCCAGTAGTCGAACAGGATCGCGCTGGTCGCAAACGCGCCGTCGACGGCGGCACGCAAGGCGTAATCCAGGGTGATCGACAAGTCGTAGCTATAAGGTCCGGCATTGCTGAGCTCCAAACCGAACTGTCCGGTATGCCAGGTATCGACGCTACCGTCGTAGGCATTGCCGCTGACCGCGAACGAGCCGTTGAATAGACTGGCGACGGCGCTTGCCGACGGATTGGGGCTGTTGGCCAGATAAGTGCCGTCGCCGGTGGCGTTGGCATAAAAGCTGAATTCGTCGTTAGGTTGCTGATAGGTTCCGAGGATGGTCAAGCCCGTCCTGTCGCCGGCCGTGGGATTGGTGCTGTCTAAAATGCCGATCGAGTAGCTCAGCGTGACGATGCTGTCGTAGCTGGCGGATGCGTGGGCAGAATTTAGCCGGCACAGGCTTAGCGCCAATGCGAGGCCTAGGTTTAGCGGTCTAAAAAACGCTGTTTTCATAGTGGTTTCCGAATGGTGGGAGTCGATACGCGCGCGGGCCAGCCTCAGGGCGACGGCGCTAAAAACGGGGTAATCGGCGCGGCCGCGCCGTCGGCGCCGACCGCCGGCAAGGTCAGCGTTTCGTCCTTGGCCAAATCGGCACCCAGCGGATTGCCGGCTTCAACTTGCACATCGTTGCCGACGTGGCCGTGGGCGACGGTTAATTGCGGATGGTCGAACGGGGCTTTTTGGTAGCGCACCCGTTCGTCGGTCAGCGCTTTCAGGAAATTGCTCAGGTCGGCGATGTTCTGGACGGACGCCAAGCCGCGCGAGCTGGCCCCCAAGTTGAAGTTCTGCGCGTCGTTGGCGAAATTGCCGTGCCGGGCGTAAAACTCGATCACCTGCGCCAAGGTGGCCATGCCGCCGTTGTGCATGTAAGGTCCGGTCAATTCGACGTTGCGTAGCGTCGGCACCTTAAACGCGCCGGCGGTGGCAACGGACATCTCGGCGCCGTTCGCGGCGGCCCGCGCGGCTGCCGGTGTTGGAATGAATGCGGTATCCGGATTGGCGCAACCCAAGCTACGCAGCACGCCCTCGCGGCTGCCGTCGGCCTGCAAGCCGTCGCCTTGGGAAAAGTAACCGGGGTCGTCCAGTGCTTGATTGATCGCCAGCGGAGCCAGAAAATCGCAGGCCCGGACTTTTTCGATAGGCAAATCGATGACGGCCGAGGTATCGGCGAGCAAATAACCGACGTATTGCGCGGCGTAAGACAGGGGATTACCAAACGGATCGGTGCCGGCCAGGCCGGGGTCGGCATCAGTCTTGGTCGCACCGACATTGGCGAAGCCCAAGTCCATCAACCTGGGCTGTATCAAAATGTTTAGATCCCGGGTGATCGGACTGGCCGACGCGGTGGCGCCGGACAAGGTGGCTGCCGCGAACGGGCCGAACGCATCCGGACCATAACCTATCGGCGTGGCCGGCGGACCGAAGCTGGCGCTCGACGTCGGTGTCAACAGTGCGGCATTGGTAGCCACCGCCGCCAAACTCATCGTCGGGCCAATATGGCAGCGGCCGCAGTGGTTGTTGACGAATAGGTTGAAGCCGTGTTTTAGCGAAGCGATCTTGGCGGTGGTTTCGGCCGGCGTGGCAGCGCTGATATTGCTCCAGGTCGGCGCTAGATTGGCGTCGAGCGGGCTCATATCGAACGGCGATTGGTCGGATACCAAGGTCGATTCGTACAATTGAATCGCCAGGCCGAAAAACATCGCGAAGTTGGCTTCCATCTGGTTGTAGGCCGCACCGCCGTTGGCCGGGGCACCGAATTTGCCGACACCGCTGTAAGCCCAATATTGGGAGTTGAAAGCCTGGATGACCAGGTTTTTGTAGGTGGTTTTCAAGCCCGGCTTCAGGTCGCCGGCGCTGCTATTGCTTAACCCGCCCAACACGCTGTCTTGGGGATGTACCGGCTGGCTTTGCAGCGGTTGGCGATTGAGCAATTTGCGGCCGATGTCCGGCCAGGTGCGGCCGTGGCAGCCCATTTCGATGTCGTTGAAAATCGGCGGCGCCACCGCTTGCGAGGCCAACGCCGAGTTGATCAGATTCAAGCGTTGTTTGACGACGGTCCTGGCGTTGACTTTGAGCCACACGCCGGCATCCGGATCGCGCGGACCCCACGGACTGCTGCCGTTGAAGCTGTTGTTGGCGCGGCCGTCCCAGAAGTTGCGGTGGTTGAACACCGCGTTAATCACGGTTGGCGCATTGCGCGGCGTGACCTTGCGGGTACCGATGTGGCCGAGGTTAAACACCTCGTTGGCGCCGCGCCGGCATTGGTCGTTGGCACCACTGAAGGTCGAAGTGCCTTGAAACTCGCCGCCGAAGCTGCCTGCCGAGCCGGCCACGTCGTCGGTGTTATAAATCAGCGTGCTGTTGTCGGTGACGTTGCCGAAGCGTTGCAACGGAAAGTCCTCGGCCACCAGCGTGTGATTGGGACCGCCGGCGCCGGACGGCAAGGCATCGAAGGTTTGCCCGGCCGGTTGCGCCGAATTTTGTCCCGGATTGATTTGGTTTTTGAGCCGGCCGTCGGCGCCGGCGCTGAAGTGACAGGAGGCGCAGGCCTGTCCGTCGGAACCGACGTTCTGATCCCAAAACAAGGCCTTGCCCAAGGCGATCGCGGCGTTTTTATCGACCACGATCGGATTGGCGCCGTCCAGCAGGCCGGGCACCGGTGGCGTCGGCACCCCGCGCAGCGAGACCGGCAGCGGGCCGTCTGCCGTTGCCATCCTTGCGGTCGCGGCCAACAAACCGGCCAAAATAAACGGGTACCATTGATGCTGTTTACGCATTGCCAATTCCAAATTTAATTTATTAAAGGGAATCTCTGAACATTGAAAAAACCTTTTTTCCTTAGACCCACCGAGCATAAAGGCGAGGGAATTTTTAGCCCGGTGGGGTACGCAATGACCGCTCAGCCTGAGCAGTTTCGTAGGATGTGCCGGCACCGGGGGAATCGCATCGCTCACGAACGATGCGCCTTGCCTGCGCTCGGCGGCATCCTACAACCACCCATCAAACCGTCGGACGCCCGTTTCGGCGGCCAAAACCGACCAAGCCCGCCACCGCGCCGCCGAATAACCAAACGGCCGCCGGTAGCGGAACGGGCGCGACGCCGGCGCCTATGACGGTATAGCCGGTTGAGGCGGTGGGGGTTGTCCAGCCGATCGCATTGGCTACCGTGTTGCCGCCGATAAGGTCGTAGGCATACGTGCTGAACGCCAACACATTTTCGGCATAGAGACCGGTAACGCTGAAAACGACTTGATCCGACAGATTACCGACCCGGTTGGCGACGCCAAGATCGATGAACATCAGCGCGCCCGTGGTAGCGGGATCTTGGCCGTTATAGAGCGGCTGGTACACCGACGCGGGCCTACTGGTCATCGGACCATAGATAAAGTCCGATCCGTAAAAGGTTTCATTCACGACATTGGTTTGCCAGTTGCCGGCCGATACCGTCGGTCTCGTGGTTTGGTTTGGCGCGACGACATAACCGTTGGACTGAATGGTCAGCGCAAAATCGCTGGAAATCGGACCCGTTAGCGCCACGGCCAGAATCATGTCGTCATTGCCGCCCTTGCCACCGTTGGTGGTGACCCAAAAATTACCGTCGTAGATGCCCGAAGTAGCGGTGCCCGCGAGCTGTCCCGCTTGGCCCGAAGTGGCGGAAGAGTTGATCTTGAGCTGATTCAAACCGCCGCCGCCCAAGGTAAAGTTGTAGGTAAAATCCCGGTAACCGGGGTTGCTGTTTAAAAGGGCGTTGCCGCTGCTATCGACGCTGGAGCTGTAGAATCTGCCCGCGTCATTGGCAACGGTAAACGTGCCGGTACCCCCTGTTAATATCGCCGCCCAAGCGCCTTGGCCCCACACCAGCATTGCCGCCGTCAGCGTTAAAACTGTCTGCTTTTTCATGGTTTCTTTCCTGTTTGAGTTGAACGATTAAAAATAAAAGCCGATGGTTTGCCGGCCCCATCGGCCTTACGCCGAGTCAGGCTCAACAAACCGGTTATGCAGGTACCGAACAACCAGGCGGCGGCGGGTACCGGAACCGGCGCCGGTTGATAACTGACCTGCAATTGCGGACGCTGCGCCGGATCGGTCCATTCGCTGGTATAAAAGGCGCGATGAGTTTGCTTGAGATCTTCGTCCTGGTTGATCAATATCCAGCCGAAATTGCTCGAAGGGTCGTCCAACCAGGCTTGTACGTCCTGGACTAAGGTCGGTGTAGTCGTCCAGGTTTGCGCGGAACCAAACTCGCTGCCGACCGCCAGCGTGGCGCTGGCTCGATTGACGTAATCGCCGCCGGGCGTGGTCCACGGCGTTTGCCGGTAGGCGGCGGCGTTCCAGGTGGCGTCGCCGGGATTGGCCGGAAAGCCCTGGCCGGTGCCGCCGATTTGCGTGGCGTTGCCGCCGGTAATGCCTTCGCCCCAGTCGCGGGTCAGGCGAAACAAATCCATGGTTCGCGGCGTTTGGTCGCCGAGTCCGGCCGCACCGCCCGAACCGGCGACGATGCCGATGTACATCGTCAATTGCACGCCGGTAATCACCGAGCCCGCCGGTATTTGCGACGCGATATCGAAGGCAATCAACCCGCGATGCGGCGCGAATTGGCCGTTACCGCCGGCAAACATGCCGGGTCCAGCGCCATTGCTGTGATTGAACAAATCCTGGCCGGACGAATTGGGCAGGCCTTGATTGATGCTGGTACCAAAAATCGTCGCATCCTTGCTGGGCGTCAGGGTAACGACCGCCGCCGATACCGCCGCCGAATCGGCTAGCAGCAGGCACACCGCCGCTGTTCGGGAAAACTGTGTCAGCAGCTTCATGACTTCATCTCCGAGTTATTAACTCGGCCTTTAAATACCGTTCGCCCTGAGCTAGTCGAAGGGCGCAGGGTGCCGGCCAAGCCCAACAAGCCGACGCCGAACAGCCAGACTGCCGCCGGCAGCGGCACGGCCGCCAGCTCGTAGCTGATTTTTAGCCGCGGGCGTAGCGCGGTGTCGTCCCAGGCTTGCGAGTAAAACACCCGGTAGGTGTCCGGACTCCATTCCTCGGCATTCAGCAATACCCAACCGTTATTGGTGGACGGCGCGTTCAGCATGGCCTGCACATCGGCGACCAGCTCCGGCGTGGAAGCCCAGGTATAGGCCGCGCCGATAGCCTGGCCGACCAAGGTGCTGGCGCTGGTCAATGGCTGGAAATCGCCGCCCGGCGTGGCCCAAGGCTGGTTTTGTAAATAGCGGCGGTCCAGCCAGGTCGGGCTGGGAGGAATCGCCGGAAACCCTTGGTCGGTGCCCTCGATTTGGGTAACGCCCAAAGCGGTGGGACCGTGAGCCCAATTGCCGGTCAACCGATGCAGTTCGATAGTGCGCGGCGTGGCATCTTCACTCCCGCCGGCACCGGCCACATCGGCCAGATACAAGGTCAACTCCACACCGGTGATGACCGCCGTCGCCGGCAGATTGGCGGCGATATTGAAATCGATCAAACCGCGCCGCGGCGAGCCGTCGGCATCGCCGCCGATAAACACGGCCGGGCCCCTGCCGATACTGTGGGTCGGCTGATTTTCGAAAATCGTCGAGACCTTGCCCGCCCCCAGCGTGATGGTGGCGGCCCCGACACCGGCCACCGGCAAGCCGGCCAGCGCGAAACCCAAAACCGCGAACGCCAAACCGGGCGGCGCCCGCCTTCGGGTTGAATGACATTGCATGTTGCCTCCTCTATTCATGTAATTGCCTAAAAATGCCCAAGGTGTAGGGCGGGCAATGTTGCCCACCATTAACCATCAAACCCACCAGCGCACGAGCAGCATGTGTCTAACCTACCGGGCTTAACCGTTCGCCCTTCGACAAACTCAGGGCGAACGGCTTAACCTCAAACTGTCCCGGTTTAAGCAGCCCGGAGGGTACGCACCGCGTACCTGAATCAATCTTCACGTGGCAAAGCCGCGAAAGGTACGCGATGCGTACCCTACGAAATGATCGCTCGGCCAGCGTTATTTCGTAGCTCCAAGGTTGGGTTTACCCGGTGGGCATAAAAGGCGTTAGCCGTAACCCAACACATTGGCCTTCGATTGTTGGGTTACGCTCTATCGAACTAACCCAACCTACGCATTTACATTGCCGTTGCGGCGGCCAACGCCCACCAAACCTACCAAGACACTACCGAACAGCCACACCGCGCCCGGCACCGGTACCGGCGCCGCGGAGAAGGCGACGCTGTAAGCGCCGTGGCCGCCGCCGGCGTTGCCGCCGAGGATCAACGTATAGTTGCCGGCCGCCAGATGGTTGAACACCAGGCTGATCGAGGTGAGGCCGGTAGCGGCGCCCGCGCCGTTCAAATACGTCAGGCCCACGCTACCGAGCGGATTGTTGAGGTTGTTGTAATAGGCTTGAACTTGATTGGCGGTGGTCCCGGTGTCCCAACCTTGAAACAATGAGAAGCCAGGTTTAACGACCGTGGTGGGGTCCAACGGCGTATCGGAATCGGCGGCGACGGTGATGGTCAGATCGGTTGTGGTATCCAATGTAATCAGGCCTATATCCGAACCGTGGCCCATGCCTTGATGCGGATAAGTCGCCGCCGGGTTACGCTGCCAGCCCATCGGCCCGACCGCCAATTCGTATAACGGATCGGCGCCGGCCGCGACGCCGTTTGCACTGGAAACCGTTTCGCTGGTGCCGGCCGCCAAGTCCGCGTACCAAACCGCATTCAGTTTACCGCTGTATGCCGGCGCGCCGCCGCCTGTCCAGGTGCCGGGCACGAATCCGGACGCACCGGGAAAATCGCCGCTGTCCCAACCGTTGGTGTTATAGGCGATGCCGGCTTGCGCGGCGCCGTTACCGAAAGTTAGTGCCACCGCCATTAGGGCCGCGCCGTGTTGCAATGATAAAAATTTCATAAATCACTCAAGTCCGATGAATTAACGATAAGTAGCGTTCAGCAATCAAAGTCGGCATCGATCGAACTCGCCTGTTCGATCAATGCCAGCCTGTCCATGGCCGAGCGCATCATCGCTCCCCTCCTCGGCATTGCCCTCCGGACCATGCCACGCGGAACGTCCTAGCCCGCGCTGTTCATACGTTGTTCGCGTCGTGGCGACGGACACCCCCGAGTATGAACGCACCCTCACCCGTGAAACCCACCCAGAGATTTCACGCGCTTACACCGGCTTGCCGCCGCATGAGGCCGATTCGCGCGGCGGGACTAGCCAAACCCGACAATCCGCCGGTTAAAGGCGCGCGTCCTTGCGCTGGGTTAACCACCGGTTTTTCGGTGTCCGGGCCGTCATCGCGGATATGGCGTTAAGCTTTGCGGGCGCCCTCGGCGCGTTGCCTCCGGCCGGCAAGCCCGAGACTCGCCGATGCGCCGCTTAAGAACAGCCAGACAGCGCCGGGCAGCGGTACCGGCGATGCGTCCGCCGATTCCAGATGGGAACTAATGCCGGCTTGGGCGTAGAGCTGTCGAGTAGCGCCGGCTGCTAAGCCAAAATGAAACGTGGCGGTATCCGCCGCCGCTTGCTGATCGTCCGGATCGCCGCTAAACGCGTCGGCCGAGACATAGTCGAAGCCGGAATTCGAGCCGCCCTCGTCCCAGTAATCGAACAAAATGCTGGTGCTGGCGAATTCGCCGTGAGCGGCCGCTTGCAGTGCGTACTGAAAATCAACGGCCAAGTTGTAGCTATACGGACCGTTGTTGTTCAATTCCAGGCCGAATAATCCCGTCAACAAGCTGTCGACGCTGCCTGAGTTAACGTTGCCGCCGACGGAATACAAACCGGTGAACTTGCCGCTAACCGTAGCGGCGGCCGGATTGGGACTGTAAGACTGGTACTGGCCGTCGCCGCCGACGACTGCGTAAAAGTTTTGGTCGTCGCTAGCTTGCTGATAGGTTCCGAGGATGGACAAGCCCGTCCTGTCGCCGGCCGTGGGATTGGTGCTGTCTAAAATGCCGATCGAGTAGCTCAGCGTGACGATGCTGTCGTAGCTGGCGGATGCGTGGGCAGAATTTAGCCGGCACAGGCTTAGCGCCAATGCGAGGCCTAGGTTTAGCGGTCTAAAAAACGCTGTTTTCATAGTGGTTTCCGAATGGTGGGAGTCGATACGCGCGCGGGCCAGCCTTAGGGCGACGGCGCTAAAAACGGGGTAATCGGCGCGGCCGCGCCGTCGGCGCCGACCGCCGGCAAGGTCAGCGTTTCGTCCTTGGCCAAATCGGCACCCAGCGAATTGCCGGCTTCAACTTGCACATCGTTGCCGACGTGGCCGTGGGCGACGGTTAATTGCGGATGGTCGAACGGGGCTTTTTGGTAGCGCACCCGTTCGTCGGTCAGCGCTTTCAGGAAATTACTCAGATCGTCGGTGTTTTGCGGGTTGATCAAATTCGCCGCGATCGGGCCGATCACGCCGTGCAATTCCGGACTGGCGAAATTGCCGTGCCTGGCGTAGAACTCGATGACTTGCACCAGCGTCGCCATGCCACCGTTGTGCATGTAAGGCC
Organism: Methylomonas stagni; assembly: GCF_050154735.1. Taxonomy (NCBI): domain Bacteria; kingdom Pseudomonadati; phylum Pseudomonadota; class Gammaproteobacteria; order Methylococcales; family Methylococcaceae; genus Methylomonas; species Methylomonas stagni. Next base: position 2,304,776 of record NZ_CP189557.1, read on the forward strand.
CGGTCAATTCGACGTTGCGCAGGGTCGGTACCTTGAACGCGGCGTTGGTCGCCACGGCCATTTTGTTGCCGTTGCGGTTTGCCTGAGCGGCCGCGACGGTCGGGATATAGGCCGTGACCGGATTGGCGTTGCGGCAGTTTTGGTTGCGCGCCGTGCCTTCGCGGCTGCCATCGGCCTGGATGCCGTCGCCGGGCAGGAAAATATTGCTGAGCGGTGCGTTCAAGTTGACCGCCAGCGGAATCAGAAAGTCGCAGCTACGCACGTTGTCGATCGGCAAATCGAAGACCCCGGCGTTATTACCGGCCAGATATTCCACGTATTGGGCCGCGAACGACAGCGGCTGGCCGAAGGGATCGACGCCGGCCACGCCGGGATCGGTATCCGGCTGAGTCACGCCGACATTGGTGTAGCCCAAATCCATCAGGCGCGGCAGATTCGAGCCGGTATTGTCGCGAGTAACCGGATTGACATAGCGGGAGATGCCGGCGCCGGCGGCAATATTATTGGGACCGAAGGCATTGGGGCCGTACGCGATGGGGGTTGCGGGCGGGCCGAAGGTGACGCCCGGCGTCGGCGTAACCAATGCGGCATTCGTCGCCACTGCCGCCAAACTAAGCGTTGGTCCGGCGTGGCACAACGAGCAGTTATTGTTAACGAAAAGACTAACGCCGCGTTTCAGCGACGCGACCAGCGCCGGATCGGATACATTGGACCAAGTCGGAATCATGGCCGCATCCAGCGGGCTTAAATCCAGCGGAGATTGGTCGGATACCAAGGTCGATTCGTACAATTGAATCGCCAGGCCGAAAAACATCGCGAAGTTGGCTTCCATCTGGTTGTAGGCCGCACCGCCGTTGGCCGGGGCACCGAATTTGCCGACACCGCTGTAAGCCCAATATTGGGAGTTGAAAGCCTGGATGACCAGGTTTTTGTAGGTGGTTTTCAAGCCCGGCTTCAGGTCGCCGGCGCTGCTATTGCTTAACCCGCCCAACACGCTGTCTTGCGGATGTACCGGCTGGCTTTGCAGCGGTTGGCGATTGAGCAATTTGCGGCCGATGTCCGGCCAGGTGCGGCCGTGGCAGCCCATTTCGATGTCGTTGAAAATCGGCGGCGCCACCGCTTGCGAGGCCAACGCCGAGTTGATCAGATTCAAGCGTTGTTTGACGACGGTCCTGGCGTTGACTTTGAGCCACACGCCGGCATCCGGATCGCGCGGACCCCACGGACTGCTGCCGTTGAAGCTGTTGTTGGCGCGGCCGTCCCAGAAGTTGCGGTGGTTGAACACCGCGTTAATCACGGTTGGCGCATTGCGCGGCGTGACCTTGCGGGTACCGATGTGGCCGACGTTAAACACCTCGTTGGCGCCGCGCCGGCATTGGTCGTTGGCACCACTGAAGGTCGAAGTGCCTTGAAACTCGCCGCCGAAGCTGCCGGCCGAGCCGGCCACGTCGTCGGTGTTATAAATCAGCGTGCTGTTGTCAGTGACATTGCCGAAGCGTTGCAACGGAAAGTCTTCGGCCATCAGCGTGTGATTGGGACCGCCGGCGCCGGACGGCAAGGCATCGAAGGTTTGCCCGGCCGGTTGCGCCGAATTTTGTCCCGGATTGATCTGGTTCTTGACCCGGCCGTCAGCGCCGGCGCTGAAATGGCAGGAGGCGCAGGCCTGACCGTCTGAGCCGAGGTTTTGGTCCCAGAACAGCGCCTTACCCAGGGCGATCGCGGCGTTTTTATCGACCACGATCGGATTAGCGCCGTCCAGCAGGCCGGGTACCGGCGGTAGAGGCACGCCGTGCAGCGACACCGGTAGAGGGCCGGCGGCCTGCAAGGTCATCACGGCGGACAGCAGAGCGCCGCCGCAAAGCATTCGATACATGGCACGCATGGAAAATTCTCGCGACTGTTTTTACAAGTTATCAGGTGACTCGGCGTAGCCGGTCGCACACCAAGGGATCGGCGTGGGTCCGGCGTGCGCCGAACCGAAGGATTTAAGCGGCTATAACGCGTTTGCGCGATTGGAATGCCAATCCCAGCACGCCGCTCAGCATCATCCAAGCCGCGGCCGGCAACGGTACCGCGTTGACCACGGTCAAGCTGCTCAAGTTGGACATGTAGCGTCCGCCTCGAGTGTCGCCGGGAATGATCGTGCGGAAGACCCCGGCACTGCCCAAACCGCTGCCTATGCCGTCGGCGTAAGCAATCAGGTCAGGCATGCCGCTAGCTTGCCGCGCCAGGATCTCGCCGAGCGAGTAGACCACGGTGTAATTGTCGGTAGCGGTCGCGACCACATAGGAAGTTTTCAGCGATGACGGATTGGTCGAGATACCGGACGCCACCAATAAATCCCACATCGACACGCCGGTGAATCCGGTCGCCGAACCCGTCGCCAAATTGCTGAAAGTCGTAATCGGGATCAGCGAGCCCGGTAAGTTGGCCAGCGAGTAGCTACCGGGATTGCTTACCGCACCACCGACCGTGAATGAATTCGCTATACCGCCACTCCCTGTTCCCTGCCAAGCGACATGACCGACATCCAAACTGGTCAGGCTGGTCACGCTGGCACCGTCGGCCGCGATCAGGCTGGGCGCGGCCAAGACGCCGTTGCTGTCTTGAAAGGCAATGATGTCCTGGGCTCCCCCGAAGTTGCCGCCGAGCTGATTGCCCATCGTGTACACGGCGCTACCGTTATTACCGGTCGCAACCACAAATTCACGTAAGAGATCGTTTTTCGGGCCATTCGCGCTGTTGGGCTGCGTGGCGACATAGCTGTTCAAATAACTATACAGCGACACGCCGGTATAGGTATTGCCGCCGACCGTTACCGACGTAGCGGCGCCGAAAGCTTGCAGATCGGCGATGCTGAAACTTGCCGGGCTACCGCTTTTCAGGTAACCGCTCAGCATGACATCCGCCTCGGCGCTTGCCGGCAGCGACAGCGTAATGACCGAAGCGGCCAAGACGGTACGAGCTATCGATTTCAGGTTTTGCATGGTTTTCTTCCTCTGGTTCAAATAAAGTGGTCCGTGCGTTTTTAAAGTCGCGGCTGTTAGCCCAAGTCCCCAGCAGTCCTATACCAAGTACCAAGCGCAGGAAGCCACATGCCGTTCCGCCGCCAAGTCCCAAACAAAGCCTGTATTTAAGATGACCCTGGCGACGAGAATTTTTTCGATTTGTTATATCCGTCAAAATATATCGACGTTATGCACAATAAGTTATAACGAAATTGTTTGTCAATCCGGGTTTTTTGGACTAGCCACTGCCAGCATGAGCCTGGAAGCTACTCTGACAATCGGGGCTACGGGGGAGGCATCAGACTAAGGCGATAGGTTTTTACATATATTCAATCGTTAGCTTTTTAGTTAAGCCGCGAACAAATTGAATAACAGGCTTCATTGAAAATACCTGAGAAATAGTATGGTTCACGATCGTTTACCCTAAAAAGAGCAGTTTGGCGATGAAAAATCCCGTTCGTCCTGAGCTTGTCGAAGGGCGCGCGGGATTTTTCATTCACCCGTTTGGTGAGTGTATTGCGAGCCGTCCATGCTTCGACGTTGCTCAGCACGAACGGCCCGCAATACACGCCAACTGCCCTTTTTAGGTTTACCGCTTCGCCTGTCAATCGACGCCCGCCGTCGCGCTGCAGCGTCGGTTTATTGCAATTCGGAAGCCCATACCTGAAACGCCGAAAGTTCGGCAACGACTCGTCGACGAGTGGCGAGCCCTCGGCCTGACGGAAGTAAGCCATAAGCGCTAAGCCGAGCCGGCCTAATGCCCGCTTCGGCAACCGGTTAACGACTAACGCGCACTTAGCCTTCTGCTTGTCTTTGCCAAACGGCGACGCCGGCGACCCTGGTTTTGCCGCGCGCGATTCAAGCCGGCTTTATATCGAACGCAATGCAGATGCGTTCCTGGTCGGAATTGAACGGAATGGTGCGGTGGAACAGCGAGGATGGGAACAACACCAAGTCGCCGACTTTTTGATCGACAATTTGGGTCGGGAAGTCGTCGTGCAGGCGCGGGTAATCGTCGCCATCGGTGCCGTATTCGAAGCTGCCTTCGTGGCTATCGCATTTATCCGGCAGTTGCAGATACACGCAACCGCTGATCCAACCTTCCTCGTGGATGTGGGAAGTCAGATAGCCGCCCTGATTCATCCGTAAATACCAGGAACTGGCAAACTCCAGGGCTTTCGGAAAGCGCCGGATCAACGCGTCGTCGCTACCGGCGAAGTGGTCCCGGTAGGCTTTGACTTTGGCGCGGATCAACATCGCCAACTGCTGGAACGACGCTTCCGGCCGTTGCAGCAAATTCCCCGCCGATTGCATGCCGTAATATAAACGGCCCTGCTTGCGCTCGGCGATGGCCAGGTGTTTGACGTCGTCCAACAATTGACTCAGCAATGCGCTATTCGGGTCGGCCAATTCTTCGATAAACGTATGCCGGACAAACCTCATCGGGTCGCGACAATAGCCGTAAGCGTCCACTTGGCGAAAATTGGTGGCGTAATGGGTCGCCAGGCTGCCCAGCAACACCGAGCCATGACGATCTTCAGCAATGAACTGATCCAAACGCTGTTTAAACGCGTCGAACTGGCCGGTTTTATACAGGCATAAAAGCACCCGCTCTTGGGCATCGGCAAAATCGGAGGCGGCAAAATACGGTATCGCCTGCTCGAACTGGCCGCCCAGACAATAACTTTCGCCGAGATTGTAATTGGCCCGGCCGTGCTCGGCGTTGGCTTGCAAGGCGGCGCGGTAACAGCGCACCGCTTCGTCCATATTGGCTTGATCGCGGTAAATCTCGCCCAGGTCGCTCCAGGCGTCGGCGAATTGCGGGTCCAGCCGCAGGGCTTCCCGAAAGGCCTCGATGGCTTGGTCGTGGGCGCCTTGATCGTACAAATTGGTACCGAGATTGAAATAGCCCAGCGCGTCGGCGTTGATTTCCAAGGCCTTGAGGTAACACTGTTCGGCGGCTTTCAGGTCGCCGACCGTCTGCAACACCGCGCCCCAGTTGGCCCAGGCCTGAAAATAGCCGGGCTGCTGTTCCACCGCCTGCCGGTAATGCGTCGCCGCCTCCTGCCACTGACTTTGCTGTTGTAAAAGCGCGCCGAGGTTGAAATGGGCGACCGTCAAATCCGGCTTGATTTGCAAGGCCTTGCGATAGGCGGCCATCGCGCCCTTGGCGTCGTTAAGCTGGGTGTAAATCGCGCCGAGGTTAAAGTGAATTTCGGCGATGTTGGGATCGAGCGCGATCATCTTGCGAAAGCTGGCGGCCGCCTCGCGCAATTTGCCTTGCGCCTGTTGACACATGCCCAATAAATTCAAGGCCGGCAGCGATTTGGGAAATGCCGAGGCCAACGCTTGCGCCCGGACCTCGGCCAACGCCACTTGTCCGGCTTGAAACAGTTGGTGAATGGCTTGTAATTCCGCCGGTTGCGGTTGCTTGAGTGGGGCTTTCATAACGGCTGTCGGCATTCGAAAAGACGAGGCGCGCAGCATACCGCAAACCGCGCCGACGCGGCAAAGCCGGCCGGTTGTTCAACTGCGATCGCGGGCTGCCAAACCTTCGCGCATTCGGCGGTTTTCGGCTTGCAAGTCTTCGATTTCTGCTAGCAGGCCGGCGACGCGCTGCTGGATTTGCGCTTCGGTAAAACGCGGCGTGATGTGCTTCGGGCAATTCCAGTCGTAAGCTTTTACATCAATGACGATGGCCCGCTCGACGCCGGCTTCGGCTGGCAAAGCCGTCAGCCAATCGGCCGCTCCCAATTCGACGATGCGGGCCACGCCCCAGATTTTCAACCGGCGCCGCGCCGCGTAGTCCATCAGAATCAACGCCACCCGCCCGTCCGCATCCAGATTGCCGACGCTGATGTACTGGCGGTTGCCGCGCACATCGGCGTAAGCCAGCGTGCGTGGGTCCAACACTTTTAGAAAGCCGGGCCGGCCGCCGCGAAACTGCACGTAGGGCCAACCGGTTTCGCCGACGCTGGCCTGATAAAAGCCGTCGCGCTCGGCGACGAAGGCCTGCTCGGTCTCGCCCAGCTCGGCGCGCGGATCGGCGGCGGTTTCGAAACCGAGATTGCCGTCCCGGCTGCCGTAACGGTTCTGCGCCGCGCGCACCGAATCGGTAAAACAAATGTCGGCAAAGGCTCTGGACATGGCGATCTACCTCGATTGCGGAAAGATGAAAATAATGGATGTTTTTTGTTGAAGCTTCGCGGCTTCGGCCAACCGGGCCATTCCCTTCGACTCCGCTCAGGGAACGGACCCTTCGACTCCGCTCAGGGAACGCGCCAGTTCGCCTCCGCTCAGGGAACGCGCCAGTTCGCCTCCGCTCAGGGAACGCGCCTGTTCAACTCCACTCAGGGAACGCGCCCGTTCAACTCCGCACAGGGAACCGTCCGGTTCAACTCCGATCTGGGAGCCCGCCGGTTCATCTCCGCTCGGGAAACGCGCCCGTTCAACTCTGCTCAGGGAACGCGCCCGTTCGACTCCGCTCGGGGAACGCGCCCGTTCAACTCCGTTCAGGGATCCCACCGGTTCGCCTTCGCTCGCGGAATTCGCCGGTTCGTCTCCGGATGGCGTCGAATCTAACCGAAAGGGCCTTCGGGCCTTCCCTGCACGGAGTAGAATTTAACCGAAGGGACCGCCGGCCGTACCCTGCACGGAGTCGAATGTATCACCGGGCGTTCCCTGAGCAGAGCCGAAGGGTCCGTTCCCTGAGCGGAGCCGAAGAGTCCGTTCCCTGAGCGGAGCCGAAGGGAACTTAAAACCTCAAGCGGCCAAGCAATAGACTCCCGCCCACTCAAACGGCATGATCAAACCCGATCAAGCCGATGCGCTCGGCCGTTGCCCGACTCGATCCCGCCAGTCGCGCAAGTTCGTGCAAGTTTCCGGAATGCCAATCTGCAGCAGGTCGATCAAGGCCAGACCGGCAAACAACGTGATGTCCGGCATCGTCAACTGTTCGCCCATCACATAACGCCGGCCGCGCAGCACGCTGTCGAAATAATGCATGCCCCTGATCGCCACCTGGCGCTGGTATTCGCCCCATTCCTTAATTTGGATCGGCTCCAGCTTGCCCAAACCGACCGTGGCGTGATGGAAATAATCGCTGGCGGCGTCCAGCACCAAGGCCTCGGCGCGGCGTTGCAGCATGTGGATTTGCGCGCGCTGTTGGGCGGTTTCGCCGGTCAAAACCGGCGTGCCGGCGCTATGGTCCAGATACTCGGTAATCGCGGTGCACTCGGCAATCGCCGTGCCGTCGTCCAGCACCAACACCGGCACCTTGCCGACCGGATTCAGCTGCAAAAACTCGGGACGTTTATGTTCGCCGTTCGGCACGTCGACCTGAATAAACTCGATACGGTCGGTCAAGCCTTTTTCGGCGGCGGCCATCCGGGCGCGGAGCGGGTTGGGGAAAGCGCGGAATTCGTAAATTTTCATAAAAACCTCTGTAATGTAGGGAATGATGGAATCGGGTTGCGGCCGGCCTTTGCCAACCGTGGGGACAGTGTATTGACTACCTCGAATAAACAGAATACGGACAAACTACAATTCACTATTCCGTTTATCGGAATAAAATAGGTGTTCAAGCGCCGCTTACCGACCCCGGTTCGGATCGATTTAAGGAGGTGGAGGATGGATAAACTGCAAGCGATGACGGTATTCGTCGCGGTCGCCGAAGCGCAAAGCTTTGCCGGCGCCGCCCGGCGTTTGGCGATGTCGCCGCCGGCGGTGACGCGAGCGATTACCGCGTTGGAAGAACGTTTGCAGGTCAAGCTGCTGCAGCGCACCACCCGGCTGGTGCGGGTTACCGATGCCGGCCAGCGTTATCTGGAAGACGCCAAGCGGATATTGGCCGACGTCGACGAAGCCGACGAAGCCGCCGCCGGCATCAACGCCGAGCCCGCCGGCCACCTAGCCGTCACCGCGCCGGCGCAGTTCGGCAAGTTATACGTGATGCCCGGCATCGTCGATTATCTGCAACGCTACCCGGCAATGAGCGTGACGGCGATGTTCGTCGACCGGGTGGTCAATCTGTTGGAAGAAGGCATGGATGTCGGCATCCGCATCGGCGAATTGCCGGACTCCAGTTTGCGGGCGCTGCGCGTCGGCCAAGTGCGGCCGGTGGTGTGCGCGGCGCCGGAATATTTAAAGCGCCACGAAGCCCCCAACCACCCGAGCGAACTGGCCGGCCATGCCCTAATCGCCGCCGGCGGCCTCAGTGCTGGTCCGGACTGGCGCTTCGGCAGCGGCGCGGACGCGCTCAGCGTGCGGGTCCAACCCCGACTGGTCACGACCACGATAGACGCCGCCATCGAAGCCGCCGTGCTGGGCTTGGGTCTGACTCGCCTGCTGTCCTACCAAGTCGCCCCCTACCTCGCCAGCGGCCAACTGCAAACCGTGCTAAACCGCCATGAACCGCCGCCGGTCCCGATCCACGTCCTGCACCGCGAAGGCCGCTACGCCTCGGCCAAGGTCAGAAGCTTCGTCGATTTGATTTCCGAGCGGTTGCGAAGGGAAGCGCGGTGGTTGTGAGGCGATAAAAGCGGCTTTGGTGGTGTCGCTATGATGCCTCTGAACACCGTTCACAGTATCGCCTACGAATGTTCGACGTGAAGTTGTGCAACGGCGGTTTTCAAGATAATCTGCAGGTCAATTCAAGATAATTTTTTAGGGCTGTATTCGTAACTTTTTGATATTGTTTGTCAATACAAACAATATCAAAGATATAAGAATCGCCATTTCAAGAAAACCCACACCATGCCCGCATTTAATCACTACGATTTGACTCTACTCAACCCGGCGTTCGATTCGCCGTTGGTGGACGTGTTGACGGAGCTCGAATACTTGCGGCGCTTGCAATTGGGCGGCACTACACCGCCGCAGGTGTTTTTTCAATTGAAACGAATTTTCCATATGCTGGAAAGTTTAGGTTCGGCGCGGATCGAGGGCAATCATACAACCCTGGCCGATTACGTGGAGAGCAAACTGGACGGCGGCCCGCAACCGCCAAGCGATCAGTTGCGCGAAATGGTCAACCTCGAAACCGCGATGGACTTCATCGAAGAACACTTCGATCCCGGCGCGGAGCTGACCGAACACTTTATCCGCGAGCTGCACGCGATGACGGTCGATAGTTTGGAACGCGAAGGCGATGCCACGCCGGGCGCGTATCGGCAACGGCCGGTACAAATCGCGCAAGCGGAGCATTTGCCGCCCGAAGCGCTGTTGGTGCCCGGCTATATGTCCGAGCTAGTGGCGTTTATCAATGCGGGTGATCCCAAAAAATACGATTTGATCAAAGTCGCCCTGGCTCATCATCGCTTTGGCTGGATACACCCGTTCGGTAACGGCAACGGCCGCGTTGTTCGGTTGCTGACCTATGCGCTGTTGATCAAATACGGGTTTAACGTCAACACCGGCGGCCGTGTGTTAAACCCGACCGCCGTATTTTGCAACGACCGCGACCGCTATTACGCCATGCTCGCCCAAGCCGATAAGGGCACTGGCGCGGGTTTGGAAAATTGGTGCGTCTACGTACTGCAAGGCATTTTGGACGAATTGCGCAAACTGGACCAATTAGCCGACTTCGGCTATTTGGGCGCCAAAATCCTGGCTCCGGCATTAGCCTACGCCCGCGAGCGGGAATTGATCACGACGCAGGAAGAAAAGATTTTGCACATCGCGGCAAAAGCCGGCACCGCCAAAGCCGCCGATTTCGAAAGCGCCATGCCCAACATGACCGGCATGCAACGCACTTATCAAATAAAAAAGCTGGTCGAACGCCAAATGCTGCAACCCATCAAGCCCGGCGCAAGACAATACACGATAGGCTTCAGCAGCAGCTTTTTGATACGCGGCGTGATTTTGGCGCTATCGAACGAAGGGTTTATTCCGGCTTCTTTGAACAGTGCGGCGGGCCGTTAGAGCTATCTACAACGGATGTTTGGCATTGATTCAAAGTGGTCGTATCGGTCTGATTGTCTGCGACCGAACAAAACCAGCCGCCGAATACGGTACGATGAAGAAGAGCAATGTAATCAACCTGTTGAATCGAGAAGAGAAAGCTACCCATGGCCGAGTTGATCCGGCAGAGCGCCCGTAGGCTGATTTAACAGGCGACCACACTAAGTTAGCGGTCTATTTGCAAGGCTTCAGCGAAGGGAAGCCGAAGCCCATTTAGTGAAAAGTCACCGGACGAGTGCGCGGTCTGCATGCCTCCGAATACGCTATGTTACTCGGAGCGGGCTACTATCAAACACTCTCGAATGCCAGAGTGTTTCCAGGATATTTAGCCTAACAATGCATTGCAACGAAAAAGCTGCTGAATGCGGTGTCATGCCGCAGGAAAGAGTTTTGCAACTCGCTGAAGGTGTGAGATTAGTCATGAATCAAGATTGGATTTTCCAAACAAAAGAAACTCGCCGAGCCTTTTCGAACGCGACTTGGGTCCCGTTGAGGGCGTCAATAAATGACGAGAAGGGGAATGTTAAAAACATTGACCACATCAGCGAATATTTTGGCTGTGGGTCTGCCGCATTTCCACCAGAGCATCGTGAATTGGTTGAGGAGCGTCTAGGCTGGAGCGATATTGGAATAGGTCATACCGTAGCGCCTTATGCATACAAAGATGGCTACTACGCATCTATTGATCAATTTCAGTACAACGATAAGGAGCCAATAGGCTTTAACCTGGTCTTCGAACATCCTCAGCCTGTCGTTGGTGGGAAACGATGGATATTGAATCCTGATTTGGTAGTTGCGCTCCGCCTGATAAAAGAAGGTACAAATTGGGTTAGACCTGAAGAGGACTTCGTTGTAGTGGCCCGTGAGAGTTTTGATGAAAAAGGCGAACATCGCCTGATCGAGATCAAGCGGGAATTTCTCCTTGACTATTTGGCAGCAAGAAATCTATCACTTCGACTCTCTTACTACCGCCAAAGAGTGGAAAATGTGTCACTGCTTGAAAGCAGCGATTACGCAAATCTAAAAGACCATAAAGAGGAGCGAGACGGAGGCCGATTTGAACTTCGAATTCGCGCCATTAATGACGTTTTCGGAGGGAGCTGGGCGATGTTCCGTGCTTGGCGAACGGACGTCGATGAAGATGAAGACGCCCCAGTGATGGGAGCAGAAAACGACCACAACACTGGCCATGAAAGCTCGCAAGGACAACGTGGCGGCTATGAAGGTGTTCGGGTTGAGGGTGAATTCTGGCGAGATGAATGGATTGAACATAAATCTCAAAGTATCAGAGTTCGAGGAGATACTGAGACGAATCTCCCTCAGTTCATCGTCGAGACTGATGGAAAACGCATGGCATCTTCCGAACTGGATAGCGAGGATATCGGTCGATGGCTTTGGTTTCGTTCAAGCGTAGTGATAGACCTACTAGGCCACCGCGGCTTCGCCCTGAAGTGGTACACGGCGGAGACCGGTGCTATTTGCTCAACCTCCGGATATGCTACACACTTTGGTATAAATTCCGCCGACTTGCTAACGATCTACGCATACGACATCGCTCGTCTCCCTGCTTGGGAACAGCACATCTGGGCAGCGCACAACGTTGTTCCAGAGGGGAAGGTATCAGGAGAATTGCTATCGGCGCAAGTCAAGGCCCAACCGGCGTCTACACATGCGGTCGAGGAGATGCTCTTTCAGAGCATGCGAATGCTCGAACAAGGCTTCCGCGACAAGTTTGGGGTTGACTTGTTCAGCCATGAAATCGATGACGAATCGGCTATGCAGCAAGTGTCTCGCTTTCACAGCAGGGACCAAGCTTCTTTACTAAGACTGGCGAAAGAACTTGTCCGCGTCTTCTCTGATCGACTCAACATTCGCGACCTTCGCAAACTTTCGACACACGCAGAAAAAGAAAAGCTTGGTTCAAATAAGCTTCTGCAAGATATCTTGTCCCAGAAGGTTGGAATCGATAAGGCCCGCCAAGTCTTTGCCGAAATTGCTGGCGCCTATGATATGCGCGTCGGTGATGCGCATCCGACCGGATCAAAGGTTACAGATGCCATCAAGCTTGCTGGCATTGACCAAAGCGATTCGTATCTAAGACAAGGTGAGCAGCTTATCCACAACTTCGGGCGATCTATTTGGTTTACTGGCAAATATCTGTTTGGATGACCTGAACGACATGAAAGCTAGGCGGCAGCCACATAACAATTCGCTAACATCAGCGTATAAAAAGAGCAGCCGGGTGGGGGGCACGGTGTTTGTGTTCACGCGAATTGAAACGGTGGGCAAATTTGCCCACCCTACGGCTGGCATTTTGACCTGATTTACAAGCCCCCACATCTCACGCCCATTTGACCACCCCGTGAAGATTTCGTGACTTTTCCGATTGCACAATGGCCGCGCCATTTGGCATTCACATTAAGGAGAATCACGATGCAGAAAAACCACGCTTTTGCGCTGTCGGCGCTGTTGTTGGCGGCTGGCGCCGCTCCGTTGAGTTCGGCCGAGGCGGCTCAAGTCACGCTGAGTTTCAGCAATCTGTCCGCCGCCAACGGGCCGGCCTTGAGTCCGTTTTTCATCGCCTTGCACGACGGTACCTTCGACGCGTTCGATGTCGGCACCACGGCTTCGTCGGCCATCGAAGCGATTGCCGAGTTAGGCAGCGGCGCCGGCTTGTCGTCGGCGTTCGCGGCCAGCGGCGCGGCGGCGGCCGGCGGTACCAGCGCGACGGTGACCGCGTCGGTCAACGCCTTCGGCCCCGGCATTTTCCTGCCCGGTGCTAAGGGCAGCGTCACCCTGGATCTGGACCCGGTTAAAAACCGCTACCTGAGTTATTTCGCGATGGTGGTGCCGTCCAACGACCGTTTCGTCGGCAACGACTCGCCGACCGAAATCGAATTGTTCGACGCCCAAGGCCATTTCACCGGCGGCACCTTCGTCGAGAACGGTAGCAGCATTTGGGACGCCGGCACCGAACTGGACGGCACCACCGGCGCGGCTTTCTTGGCCGGTTCCAATGCCTTGGACAGTCCGGCACAAAACGGCACGATTCAGGCCAACCACGACTTCGCGGTCTACGCCGGCCTGGCGACCGCAGCCGGTTACAATTTTACCGACCTGCCCGGCGCCGATACGCCGTTGCTGCAAATCAGCGCGGTGTCGCAAGTGCCGGTACCGGCGGCGGCTTGGTTGTTCGGCAGCGCGTTGCCGTTGTTCGGTTGGCTGCGGCGGCGGGCGCCTGCGTCGGCTTTGCCGGCTTGAGGCACTCGGCTTAACTCGGTGGAGTACAAATCTAGATTTGTACTCTGATCGGCGCCCGGCTCTAGTCGAGTTGTTCCATCCCTGATGTCTAGCGACTGGCTTTAATTTTTCGGACTCGGTGGCGAAATGGCGCATTCCCCCTGACCCATTTCGCCGCTGCCCACGTCCGGTTTGGAGTGCAAATCTGGATTTGTACTCCGGTTTCGCACCGAGTCAAAACCCGTCGCCGTAACCTTGATTTTGCAAACTGGCCGGCGGCTTGCCGGTGGGGAAGCGGGTTTTTAATTCCACGGTTACCGTCAGTTCGGCGGCCGGTACGTTAACGATTTGCTCAGCCACTTGTTCCAACGCGTCAGGGTGCCAGAAGCTCAAGCGGTAGCGGCCGTCCGGCAAATCCAGCGTCCAGCGGCCCTCGGCGTCGCTAACCGCCAGGTAATCGGCATCACTGACGTAGACGTAACCCAACATCCAGTCGTGAATATTGCAACCCAGCGCGACGATACCGGGGCGGTCGAACAGTACCGGTTCGCGCGGCACGCCGCTATAGAGCTTGATCTCGAAACGCTTGGCCGCGGAAAACGAATAGACGTGGTGCTTGATCGCGTCGCTGTTAGGAAAATACACCGGCGTGCCGCTGCGCACCGCCAACACGTGCGGGACGAATTCGCGGCTTTTCTGATCCAGCGCCATCGCCGCCGGTGCCGGCGGATCGTTGACCCGGCCGGCGGCGTCCAAGGCTTGGGCCGCGACCACCAGATCGGCCAACGGCCTGCCGCCGGCCAAGGCTTTACCCGCCAATTCCGCGGCCGGCGCGACCGCGGCCCAAGCCGTTAAAAAAACAGCCGGTAAGCGACTTGCCACAGTGTGTCCTCCTGATAAGCGGCTTCGCCGCGTTCCTGCCGCGCCGGGCGGGCGCTGAAAATGCGGCTGAATTCGACATTCAATTGATGGTGCTGGGCAAAGGTCAGGTTGTAATTGACGGTCCAGGCTTGACCATGTTCGCCGTTGCGGTCTTGCGGCAGGTAATCGCGTTCGTCGCTGCCGAAACGTTCGTAGCGCACGCTGAAACGGCCGTCGCCCAGCGGCCGGCTCAACAGCCAGCTTGCCGACCAAAAGCCGACGTCGACCGCGCGCAAGTCGCCGAGCAATTCGCCCATGCTGGTTCGCCCGGTCATTGCTTGCGAAATCAAAGTGGTTTCCCACGGCAATTCGGCTTTGGCGCCCAAACTCCAGAAGCGGGTGTGCCAGCCGTATTGGCCGGCGGACAGCGCGGCCGGATCGGCGTTGTTGTCGTAATACAGCGCGCGCAAGGTGTAACGCTGGGGCCGTTCGGCGGCGACGCCGGCGTAAAAGCCGGGGCGGCCATCCACTTCGACGAAGGTCTGGCTGGCATTGGCCTGCTTCGGAAACAAGGCCGGTATGGCGATGCCGTCCGGCAGACGCAGACGGCCGGTCAAGGCCGATTCGAAGTCGTGCAAACTCCAGCCGCGCCAGGCCAACATCAGGCCGGCGGTATCATTGTTGGCCAAAACGGCGCCGAACACGCCGAGTTTGTCGCCGGCTTCGGTTTGGTAATCCAAACGCAGCTCGCCGCCGAACGCGCGCAATTCCTCGCCGACCCAGGCGTTGATCGTCGACGAGCTCAAGGTGTACTGGCTGCTCCAGGCGGTGCCGGTGTTTTCCAACGAAATCGGCGGAAAGAACATGCCCAGCCGGCCGGCCAAACGCCAGCCGGCTGCGCCGACCGGCCGGTAGGCCAGATAGGCTTCGGTCAAGTCCAGCGGTGTCGATTGACGGTCGGCGTATTTGACGGTGGCGTTGAGCATCCAATCCCAGTCCAGTCTGACTTGCAAGGTAGCGGCGGCTTCGTTGACCCGCCAGCGGTCGCGCTCGCCGCCGGCGCGCAGCTTGCCCAGACCGTGTTCCAGCTCGCCCGGCGCGGCGTCGCTGTGTTGGTAGCGCAGGTCCAGCAGACCGTGCCAAGTCACTTCCGGAAATTGGCCGTCGGCGGCTCCTCGGGCGGGTGACAGCAAGCCGGAAACAGTCAGCAGCGCTAGAGAAAATCCGCGGCAGACCGAAATCGCGGACTCCGGCCTCAACAGGAACGACGTTGGCGGTCTGCGGCGCATGGTTCGGTTACCGGCTGCCGCCGGCCGCGCGCGCCGAATCCGCCAACGGCAAGTCAAAACGAAATTCGCTGCCGACGCCGAGGGTACTTTCCACTTGCAAGCGGCCGCCGTGCAGCTGGGCGATCTTGCCGACCACGATCAGCCCGAAACCGCCGCCGTCGGCGCGGGCGCGGCGGGCCAGCGGCGAGTCCCAATCGCACAAAGTCGGCAGATATTCCGGAGAGATACCGATGCCGGTATCGCCGACCGCCACCGCCACTCGGCCGCGCGCCGGCCAAGCGTCCAGCCGGACTCGGCCGCCTTTCGGCGTGTGGCGCAACGCGTTGTCGATCAGATTGGTCAGCAGGCGCTCGATCAGGCCGATGTCGGCGGCGACGATAGGCAAATCCGGGCGCAGTTCGGCTTGCAAGCTCACGCCGCGCTGCTCGGCTTGCAAGCGGTATTTTTGGGCGACGTCCTGCAGCAATTCGGCCAAGTTGAAGGACTCGGGATTCAGGCTGGCGTCGTCGCATTCCAGTTTCGCCAGCTCGAACAACTCTTGCGCCAAGCGGCTGACTTTTTCGGTCTGACGCAACGCGGTATCCAGAAAATGTTGCTGCTCGTCGGACGGCAGGGTATCGGCCTTGCGCTGCATGGTCTCCAGAAAGCCGCGCAACGCGGCCAGCGGCGTGCGCAAATCGTGCGATACCGAGGCCACCAGCTCGCGGCGTTCCTGGTCTTTCTGACGCAGTTCGCCCAGTTGGCCGGCCAGTTGCGCGGCGCGGACGAAGGTATCGGCCAGTCGGCCTAATTCGTCGCTACGGCCGGTGAGCGAAGAGGCGGCAAAATCGCCGTTGACCGCCCGTTCGCCGGCGCCGGCCAGCGCGCGCAGCGGCCGCGACAGATTACGGGCGATGATCACGCTGCCGGTCAGAGTCGCCAACAGGCCGAGCAACAACACCCCGGCCGCCAGTAACAGCATATGGCGGTAGCCGGCGAAGGCGTCGGTGAATTTGATTTGTAGCAACGCGACGATGCCTTCCGCGCGGCCGGCCGCCGGCAAAGCCAGTACCCGGCCGAGATAACGGCCTTGACCGGTATCGACCGTGGCGGTCAGCGCCCGGTCGGCCGGGTTGTTCAGCAAAGCTAGGGCCGCCTCCGGGGCCGAACCGGCCAGCAGGCGGTTGCCGTTGGCATTCAGTTCGGCCAGACCGATATGCAGCGGCAATAACGAGTTTTGCCGAAACCGGGCGATGCGCTGTTCGTCGACGGCCTGCGCCACCGCCACCCAGCCCATCGGCAACGGCGCCAGGACCGGCACCAGCGCCCATTCCTGCAGGCGATCGTTCAGCAGGCCGAACCAAACCAGCGGGCGGTCGGCGTCCGCCTCCGCCAAGGTTTGCGCATACGGAAACGGCCGGCCTTGCCATAATCCGGCACTATCGGCGACGACGTTGAATTGCGGGTCGATAAACATGCCGCGCTGGGCGCGGACCCGCAACAGCAGATTTTCCAGCGCGGAGGCGATGGTGGCCGGATCGCCGCCGGTCACGGTACTGCGAAACCCAAAATCGGCGACCAGCAAGCCGGTTTCGCCGGCGACTCGTTCGGCGCGTTCGACCAGCAGTTGCCGGAAGGCTTGCTCGGCGTAGCGTAAGTCCTGGTCTAGTTGGCGCAACAGATTGTCGCGTACCGCGAGATAAATACAGACCACCGTCAGCGCCTGCACCGCGACGAACAGCGCGGCGAACAACAGCGCGATACGGCTTTGGAAGCTCAGCGTCATGCGCCGGGATCGTCCGCTCCGGCGAACTTGTAGCCGACGCCCCATACCGTCAGGATGCGCGCCGGTTTGGCCGGATCGGCTTCGATTTTGGCCCGCAAGCGGTTGATGTGGGAGTTGACAGTGTGTTCGTAGCCGTCGTGGTTGTAACCCCAAACCTGGTTCAGCAATTCCAGCCGGGTGAACATGCGGCCGGGATGGCGGGCGAAGAAGTGCAGCAAGTCGAATTCGCGCGCGGTCAGGGCTACCGGTTGACCGTCCAACGCCACCGCGCGGCTTTGCGCATCGATCCGCAAACCGCCGGCGATCAGAACAGCATCGGCCGGTTCGGCGGCCGGTTGGCTCAACGCCGCCACCCGCCGCAACAGCGCGCGGACTCTGGCGACGACTTCGGCCAGCGCGAAGGGCTTGGCAATGTAATCGTCGGCACCCATTTCCAGACCGACCACGCGTTGGATGTCGCTGGATTTGGAACTGACGATGATGATAGGCGTATACACCGGCCCGGCTCGCACCCGCCGGCAAATTTCCAAGCCGTCGACGCCGGGCAGCATCACGTCCAGCAACAGCAAGTCGTA
Organism: Methylomonas stagni; assembly: GCF_050154735.1. Lineage (NCBI taxonomy): Bacteria > Pseudomonadati > Pseudomonadota > Gammaproteobacteria > Methylococcales > Methylococcaceae > Methylomonas > Methylomonas stagni. The sequence continues at coordinate 2,322,474 of NZ_CP189557.1, forward strand.
GCGATTGCCGGCAATCGCCGCCAGCGCGGCATCGCCGTCGCCGACGGCATCCACCCGATAACCTTCGTCGCGCAGATTGTCGGCCAGCAGGCCGGCAATGTCGGGATCGTCTTCGACCAGCAGCAGGTGTTTGGTTTTAAGCATCGACGGCAGGATGTTTAAAAAACGCCGATTATCGGCCAATCCAGGCCGCGACGCCATTCACGAAAGACTCACCGCTCCGTGATAACTCCGTGAGATTTGGTTGTTTAAGGTCCGGCTTGCAATTTTTGCAATACATCGGCCACCCGTTGCGCGTCCAAGGCCGGATCGACATCGTCGTCGATGCGCCGGACGATCAGTTCCGGATCGAGTATGAATGTGCGGCGCTTGGCCATCGTCAGCACCGGCATTTTTACGCCGTAGGCGTCGGTGGTCAGCGCATCGACGTCGGCAAGCAGCGTGAAATTCAAGCGATGCTCGCGGTGAAACGCCTGCAAAGCGGCAACGCTATCGGTACTGATCCCAAATACCTCGGCATTTTGGCGGCGAATGACGTCGATGGCATCTCGGAACGCACAGGCCTGGGTGGTGCAGCCAGGCGTGCCGGCCTTGGGATAGAAATACAATACGGTCCAGCCCTTACCGCGCCGCTCGGCCAAATCGAATGCGCCGCCGTCGTGGGTAGGCAAGCGAAACAGTGGCGCCGGACCGCCGAGAGTGGGCGGATCGGCCCAACTCGGCGACGCGAACGGCAGCCAAGTCAAAAACAAAGCCAAGCGTTTTAACATCGGCGAATATTTATTCATGGCGACCTCGCGTCAGAGTGTGAAAGGGCCGGAACGCGCAAGCGGCGCGGCTCGCGCCGGCCCAAGATCACGCAAACCAACACGATGGAAGCGGCGATCATTTGCGAGCGGCCCACCGCTTCGCCCAGGATCAGCGCCGCGCCGGCCAGCGTCAGGAACGGCTGCAACAATTGCAGTTGACCGATCCGGGCAATGCCGCCCATCGCCAAACCTTTATACCACGCGAAAAAGGCCAGATACATGCTGACGAGACTGACGTAAGCGAAACCGCCCAAACTTGTCCAGCCGACCGCCGCCCAGTGCGCCGGCGCGGCCAGCCAGACCGCCGGTAACAAACACGGCGCCGCCAACAGCAAAGCCCAACTGATAGTCTGCCAAGCGCCCAGCTCGCGCGACATCCGCGCCCCCTCGGCATAGCCGAAACCAACCGAGGCCACCGCCCCGAGCAGCAGCCAATCGGCCCGGCTAAGCCCGCCCCCGCCTATCCACCAGCAAAAACCAACGATCGTCGCGCCGCCAATCAGGGTGGCCGTCCAATACAGGATGCCGGGACGCTCGCCGGCCAGCCAAGCCGCGCAGAGCGCGGTCGCCAACGGTGCCAGACCGACGATGACCGCGGCATGCGCGGCGGCGGCGGTATGCAAGGCCAACGTCGAGAGCAGCGGAAAACCGACAACCACGCCCGCCGCGACCAGGGCCAATCGTCCACATTGGCGTAGGGAAGGCCGGGGCGCTTTCGCCCACCAAAGCACAACGGCCGCCAGCCCGGCGGCGACCACGGCTCGGCCCAGGCCGACGAAGACCGGGTCCAGGTCCGCGACAGCCAGCCGGGTGGCCGGCAAGGTTAAACTGAAACCCAGGATGCCGAGCATCCCGAAGCACGCGGCACGCCCGTCGGCACCGCGCGGTTGATTCGGTAGATTCATGATGGTTTCTCATAGGTTGGCGAAACATCGAATCGTCGGCGAATCGGACCCGCAAGCCCTACCGACAATTGACGTGCTTATGCTAGCCGACTCAATCAAAACCGATACAGACCCAAAAGTGTTAAATTTAACCAATACAGAATCCGCAAACGCTTGTCTGTATTCGTCACCGCCACCCACAACTGTAACGGTCGCCCAATGTCATTGCTATACCAGGAAATCGCCGAACGTCTCGCCAGCGCCATTGCCTTGGGGGTTTACCGACCCGGCGAACGCTTGCCCAGCGTGCGGCAATTGGCCGAAACCCAACAGGTTAGCGCCGCGACGGCGGTGCAGGCCTTGCGTTACTTGGAAGACCTCGGCCGGATCGAAGCCAGACCGAGATCCGGTTATTATGTGCGTCCGGCCGCGCCGGCGACCAAATTGCCGGAACCGGAGGAGTCCGGACCGGTGCTGCAGCCGTCGCCGGTCAGCGGCCAGGAATTGGTGCTGCGTTTAGCCAAAGCCGCCGCCGAGCGCCGCACCGTACCCTTCGGCGCCGCGGTCCCGGCGCCGTCTTTTCTGCCGGTCCTTAGAATCGAACGCGCCCTGGCCGGTTGCGCCCGCCGCCATCGCAACCGGATCGCCGGCTACGAAATGGCGCAAGGCAATCCGGAACTACGCCGACAGATTGCCCGGCGCATGCTGGAAGCCGGCTGCGCGCTGGCGGCGGACGACATCGTCGTGACCAACGGCTGCCAAGAAGCCATCGCGCTGGCCTTGCGAGCCGTCACCCAAACCGGCGACATTGTCGCGATCGAGTCGCCAACCTTTTACGGTCAGTTTCAAGTCATCGAAGCCCTGGGTCTGAAAGCTATCGAAATTCCCACCCACCCGCGCGACGGCATATCCCTGGAAGCGCTGCAACTGGCCTGCGAGCAATGGCCGGTGAAGGCCTGTTTGGTGGTACCGAACTACAGCAACCCGCTCGGCTTTTTAATGAGCGAATCGCGTAAGCGCGAACTGTTGGGTCTGGCCGAGCGGCATCGGTTCGCGCTGATAGAAGACGATGTCTACGGCGATTTGGGTCATGGCGCGAAGCGGCCGCCGGTCATCAAGGCCTGGGACGACGACGGCCGGGTGCTGCATTGTTCGTCGTTTTCCAAATCCTTGTCGCCCGGCCTGAGGATTGGTTGGATCGCGCCGGGACGCTATTTAAAGTCAGTCGAATACCTGAAATACACCGCCAATCTGGCAACGCCCTCATTGACGCAATTGGCGGTCGCCGAATTGCTGGCCGACGGCGGTTTCGAACGCGGCCTGCGCCAATCCCGGCGCCGCTATGCCGAGGCGGTCGCGAGAATGACCGCCGCCATCGTCCGATATTTTCCGGCCGCCACCAAACTGACTCAACCGGCCGGCGGTTTCGTGCTGTGGCTGGAATTGCCCGAAGCGGTCGACGCATTACTGTTGGCGCGGCGGGCCTTGACCGAGGGTATCAGTATCGCTCCCGGTCCGGTGTTTTCGGCGACCGGTAAGTACCGCAACTTCATCCGAATTAACTGTGCCTGCGACTGGGATCAGAACATCGAACGCGCGGTCGAGAAATTGGGGCGTTTGGTCGCCGCCGCCTGAGCCTAACCAATCCCGCGATCGAAGCGGTCAAGCCCGGCCGCCCCCAGCGGTTTCCAGTATTCGGCGACCTAGCCCAGGAGTTTGATTGCGCTCACAGTTTTGCCGGGACCGGCTCGGAAAAATCGTGATAGAGTTCCCAGCGTGATTCACCGACGGCGCAACGCATTGTCGATTGCAAACATTAAAAATTAAGGAGTATCCGCAACCGATGCTCAGAAAAACAGTATTGATCGTCGACGACGCGCCCGAAAACCTAACGGTCCTTAGCGAATTGCTGGCGCCGTTGTACCGGGTACTCGTCGCCAATTCCGGCCGAAAGGCTCTTTCCATCGCCGGCACCCGGCCTCGTCCCGATTTGGTGCTGCTGGATGTGATGATGCCGGACATGGACGGTTACCAAGTCTTCGAGCAACTACGCGGACAACCGCAAACCGCCGACATTCCGGTCATTTTCGTCACCGCGATGGATAGTGCCGAAGCCGAATTGCAAGGCCTGGACGCGGGCGCGGTCGATTACATCACCAAACCGATCACCGCGCCTATCTTGCTGGCCAGAGTACGCAACCAACTCGAACTGAAACAGTCCCGCGATTGGCTGCGCATCCGCAACAATCGGCTGGAGTCTGAAATCGCCAGACGCATGAGCGAAAACGAAGCCATTCAAGACGTCAGCATCCGCGCACTGGCCCGATTGGCCGAAATCCGCGACACCGAGACCGGCAACCACATCCTGCGCACTCAATGCTATGTGCGGACACTGGCCGAAAAGCTGACGGCCAATCCCCGCTTCTCCGCGCTGTTGACCGACGACTACATCAAACTATTGGCCCAGTCCGCGCCGTTGCACGATATCGGTAAGGTCGGCATTCCCGACGCGATCTTACGCAAGCCCGGTCCGTTGGACGCTCAGGAATGGCGCATCATGAAAACCCACGCCAAACTGGGCAGCGACGCGATCGAATTGGCCGAACGCGAAGGCGCCGGTCCGGTGGCCTTTTTGAATCTGGCCAAGGAAATCGCGCATTGGCACCACGAAAAATGGGACGGCAGCGGCTATCCTGACGGCTTGAGCGGCGACGCCATTCCGTTGTCGGCGCGGATCATGGCCTTGGCCGACGTATTCGACGCGCTGATTTCCCGGCGGGTTTACAAGGAAGCGCTAGCCCTTACCGAGGTCCGGCGCATTATCGAAGAAGGCAAGGGCCGGCATTTCGACCCCGATCTGGTCGAGGCGTTTTTCGGCGATTTCGACGCGTTCCGCGCGATCGCCGACACCTACCGCGACGATGCCAACCCTTAAACCACTCTCCGCCGCCGCGCTTCTCGCTTGGCGACATCAATCCGGGAGCCCGGCGTGCGTCAGCCCCACGCCATCCGATTGATAGCGCTGTTAGTGCTGATCCCGGCACTCGTGGCGCCTTGGTGGCTCGCCTCAACCGCAGACTCCGACGATACCAGCTGGGCGCTCATCAGCCGCGACGGCACGCTGCGGGTCGGTACGGCCTTGGAGGCACCCTACGTCTATCTCGACGACGCCGGCCGTCTGACCGGCCTGGAAGTGGAAACCGTCGAACACATCGCCGCGGAACTAGGCATTACCCGAATCGACTGGCAACAAACCGCCTTCGATTCGCTAATCCCCGATCTGCTGGCCGGCCGCTTCGACATGATCGCCGCGGGCTTGTTCGTGACGCCCCAACGGGCCGCGCTATTGGCATTTTCCGAACCCACTTTCCACGTCGGTCCAACCTTGCTGGTTGGCATCGGCAATCCTCATCGTTTGAACAGCTATGCCGACCTCGCCGCTCAAGCCGAGCTGAAGGTCGCGGTCCTGCACGGTGCCGTCGAAGCAGAACTGCTGCGTGCCTGCGGCGTCGCCGACCGGCAAATCATCGTGGTCCCGGACGCGTTGACCGGCCGAGTCGCGGTCGAAACCGGTCTGACCGCCGCGCTGGCCTTGTCGCAACCCAGTGTCAACCGGATGGTCGCCGATCAACGTCTGGGCAAATTGGAAATTGCCGCGCCGTTTCAAGCGCCGCGCCACAACGGCCTGGGTTACATCGGTTTTGGCGCCATGGCATTTCGGCCGGGCGACCGCGAACTGCTGGCGCGTTGGAATCGGCAACTGGCCGGCTTCGTCGGCGGCGCGGCCCACCGCGAACTGCTGATAGCATTCGGTTTCGGCGCCGACGCCCTACCCGGTTCGACCACCACCGCCGAAATACTTGGCCGGATGGCGCGATGAAACCGACCGAGATCCAGCGCGACTGGCCGGCCCTCGCGGACCGGCGCGCCGACGGGTTGGCCTGGCCCGGTCCGGTGCTGTTCGCGTTGGCCTTGTTTTCGATGGCCTTCGGCTGGATACAGACCGAACAACAAAACCTGCTGGATCGTGTAGGCAGTCAGCAAGCCTGGCTACGCAATGCCAGAGTCGACTTGGCCAAGGGCTATCTACACGTGTTTTTGTCGGCGACGCCGGAATCGCCGTTCGACCGCCGCGAAGGTTTGGCGCTATTGGACCAAGCCAGTCGGGCGCTGGCCGCCGCGTTGGCGGAAGCGCCGGCATCGCCGGCCGGCAAGCCCGCCGAGGCCGATCCGGCCGCCCAAAAGTTGACCGCCTACACCGAAACCATGCGCCAATTTCGAGAGACGCTGGCCGGTGTCGGCGACGGTATCGCCGGCAATCCCCGCTTGCAAACCGAGTTACGCATCCGTTTTTTCGAGCTGGAGCGTCAAGCCCAAGCGCTGGACAATCTGATCGCCGCCAACCTCGGTGAGAGGATGCGGACATTCGGCCGTTACTACGGTTGGCTATTAGGCACGATGGCTTGCGCCCTGCTCGGCATCGGCTGGGTCGCCTATCGCGCCAAACGCGGCCGGGACCGCGTCGAAGCCGGTCTGCGCCTGTGGGCGCGCGCCTTCGATCAAGCCGATTTCGGGCTGGCGATTGCCGATGCCACCGACGACAGCTTCCTGGCCGTCAACCCGAAATTCGCGGCCGAACGCGGTTACGCACCGGAGGATTTGATCGGCCAGCCCATCGCCAAGGTCTATCCCCCCGAAGTCTGGCCGCAAATCCAGCGTTTGCTTCCGCAACTGGATCGCAACGGTCACGGCATGTTCGAGACCGAGCACATCGACCGAGACGGCCGGCGTTTCCCGGTCATGATCGACATCACCGTCACCAAGGACGCCGACGGCAAACCGCTCCGGCGCGTGGCTTACGCGCTGAACATCAGCGAGCGCAAGGCGGCGGAGCGCGCCTTGCGGCTTAGCGAAGCGCGCTTTCAAGACATTGCCAAGGCTTCCGCAGACTGGATCTGGGAAGTGGACGCGGACTGGCGTTTCCGCTACGTGTCCGACAGTATCCAAGACCAGCTGGACTATCGCGCCGACGAGATGCTGGGCGCCAGTTTCTTCGATCTGTTGGCCGGCGACGCCGCCGGCCCGCGCGAAACGCTCGCCGAAATCGCCGAACACGGTCTGCCGTTTCGAGACCTGGAATACACCATCCGCAACCGCCAAGACCAACACCGGCAAGTCCTGGCCAATGGCGTTCCGATTCGCGGGGACGACGGCTCTGTACTGGGTTATCGCGGCCTGACCCGCGACATTACCGAAAAAAGGCAGGCCGAGCGGCATTTACTGGTCAACCAGGAACGCTTGCAATTGGCTCTGTTGGCCAGCGAAGACGGGCTTTGGGACTGGGACATCGTCGAAGGCGGCGCCTACGTGACCCATCGCTATCGAGAAATGACCGGTTACCGGCCCGATTCGACAATGCCCTATTTCGATTTTTTCCTGCAAGGCGTGTTGGCCGAAGATCGGGAACGAGTTCAAACCGCGTTCAACGCCCACTTCGCCGGCGAAACTCAGGACGTGGATATCGACTATCGCTTGGCGAACTCGGCCGGCCCGACGCAATGGCTCCGAGTCAAGGGCCGAGTCGTCGAACGTACGATCGACGGCAAGCCCCTGCGGATGGTGGGCGTCATGTCCGACGTCAGTACCCAAAAGGATGCCGAAGCACTGCTGCTCCGCCAAACCGGCGAACTGGCGCGACGCAACGCCGAACTGGAACGCTTTAATCGGGCCATGGTCGGCCGGGAACTGGAAATGATCCGACTGAAGCAAGAAGTCAACGAGTTAAGCGCGCGATTGGGCGAAGCGCCGCCCTACCGCACCGACTTTATCCACCGCGGCGGTGCGGTTGGCGGCGCGAGCGGAGACGCTTAATGCCCGAGAATCGCTACCGCCGTTTACGCGCCTACGGGATTGCGGCATGGCTGACCGGTTTGGCGATCGCGGTGCGTTTATCGCTGGCCGCGGAGTTCGGCGACGCTCCGACCTTGATTCTATTCATGCTGCCGATCGCGCTCAGCGCCTTGCTCGGCGGCTTCGGCCCCGGCGTGCTGGCCACTGCTTCGGCCGGCCTGTTCACTGCGTATTACCTGATACCGCCGCTCGGCACCTTTGCATTCGGCACCCCTCACCAAGCCATGCAATGGACCTTGTTGATCGTCAACGGCATTCTGGTCAGCGGCCTGAGCGAAAAACTGCAGCGCTCCCGCGCCGGAGAAACCGAACGCGCCCGTCAATTGAACGCCGCCGAGTCGCACTGGCACCTGGTGTTGGAACACGCCGCCTCGGGCATGGCCCTGGTCGCGCCGAACGGCCAATGGTTGTACGTGAATCGTCGCTTGTGCGAAATCGTCGGCTATTCGGCGGACGAACTGACGCGCATGTCGTTTCAAGACATCACCCACCCCGACGATTTACGCGACGACATGGCGCAAATCGAACGCATGCTGGCCGGCGACATCGAGCGCTACAATCTGGAAAAACGCTATTTGCGCAAGGACGGCACCCCAGTCTGGGTCAACCTGACGGTCGGCTCGATCGCCGCCGCCGAACATCGCGCGGGCTGTTTCGTGACCGTCGTGGAAGACATCACGGAACGCAAACGCATCGAGGCTGCGTTAAGGGACAGCGAAGCCTCGTTGCAAGAAGCCCAACACCTGGCCAAAGTCGGCAGCTGGCAATGGGACCCGCATACCGACCAAGCGGTCTGGTCGGCAGAAATGTATCGCATCTTCGGCCACCCGCCAGACCTAGCGCCGCTGAAATTCGCCGAAATCGCCGGCCGCTTCGAACCCGCCAGTTGGCGCCGGCTGGAAGCGGCGATCGCGCAAGCGTTGGCCTCGCATCAACCTTACCAATGCGAAGCCGAAATCGTCCGTCCCGACGGCGAACGCCGCTGGATCGTCTCCAGAGGCGTGCCGAAGTTGGACGCCGACGGCGGCTTGCTGGGCTTGAGCGGCAGCGTCGAGGACATTAGCGAACACAAACTCGCCCAGGCGGCGGTCAGCGCCAGCGAACAACGTTTCCGCAGCCTGTTCCGCAATGCGCCGCTACCGCTGTGTCTGGTCGGCGGCGACGGCACGCTGTTAGACGCCAATCTCCGCTTCGAAACCACGTTCGGCTATGCCCGCGCCGACATCCCTCACATCGATCTGTGGTGGACGCTGGCCTTTCCCGATCCACACTACCGCACCTGGGCCATGAACACTTGGAGCGACGCCGTGTTGGGAGCCACCGTCGGCGGCGGCGACATCGAAGCGTTGGAATACCGCATCGGCTGCAAGGATGGCAGTCAACGCATCGCGGTGGTATCCGGCATTGTGATGGGCGGCGACTTATTGATGGCGTTTTTCGACGTCACCGAAAGAAAACAGGCGGAAGCGCGCCTGTTGGAAAACCAAGAGCAAGCATTACTCGAGCAGCAACAAGCCCGTCAGGCCGCGCTGAATCTGATGGAGGACGCGCTGGCCGCCCAACAGCGCGCCGAGGCCGCGGCGGCGGCCTTGCTGGCCAGCGAACAGCGTCTGCTGATGGCCCAGGAAGGCGCTCACGTCGGTATCTGGGAATTGGACATTACCAGCGGTCGCTGCTACTGGTCTCCGGAATGCGCCCGGCTTTACGGGATGCCGGGCCGAACCGAAGTCAGCTACCGGGAATGGCGCAATCTGATTCATCCGAACGATTTGGCGGAAATCGACCGGCAATGGGAGTCCCGAGTTTTAATCGGAGAACCGTTCGATGTCGAATTCCGCCTAAGGCTCGATAACGGCGAAATCCGCTGGCTGGCGAGCAAGGGCCAGGCCCGATTGGACGCCGCCGGCCAGCCGGCCCGCTTGGCCGGCATCAATCTGGACATTACCGAACGCAAACGCGCCGACGAACAACTGCACAAACTGGCGCAAACCGTCGAACAAAGCCCCGACGCGATTTTGATCACGGACCTTGACCGCAACATCGAATACGTCAATCAAGCCTTCGTCGAACGTAGCGGTTACGGCCGGAACGAGGTCATTGGCCGTACGCCCGGACTGCTAAAATCCGGCAAAACTCCGGCGACCACCTACCAAGCGCTTAACGCGGCCTTGGCGCGCGGCGAAACCTGGAAGGGCGAATTCGTCAATCGGCGCAAGGACGGCGGCGAATACGTCGAGTTCGCCATCGTGATTCCGGTGCGCGGTAGCGACGGCGGCGTCAGCCACTACGTATCGGTCCAGGAGGACATCACCGAGAAAAAACGCATCGGCGCCGAACTGGACCGCTATCGCCACCACCTCGAGGAACTGGTGGCCAGTCGCACCGCCGAATTGGCTGCGGCGCGCGCCCAAGCCGACGCCGCCAACCAGGCCAAAAGCGCTTTTCTGGCCAATATGAGCCACGAGATCCGCACGCCGATGAACGCCATCATCGGCCTGACCTATATCTTGCGGCAAAGTCTGCCCACGCCGGAACAACGCGAAAGGCTGGACAAGATCGACGCCGCCGCCCAACACTTGCTGGCCATCATTAACGATATTCTGGACCTATCCAAAATCGAAGCCGGCCGGCTGGAACTGGAACAAACCGATTTCGCGCTGGAGGCGGTTCTGGACCATATTCGCTCGCTCACCGCCGACCAAGCCAAGCATAAAGGCTTGCGGGTGGAGGTCGAAAACGCCGGCGTACCGACCTGGTTGCGCGGCGACCCCACCCGCCTGCGTCAAGCCATGCTCAACTACACCGGTAACGCCATCAAATTTACCGAAACCGGCACGGTGCGACTGGTGGCGCGTTTATTGGAAGACCGACACGACGGATTGCTGGTCCGCTTCGAGGTCAGCGACACCGGCATCGGCATCGCCGCCGAGCAATTGCCGACCTTGTTCGAATACTTTGCCCAGGCCGATGCCTCCACCACCCGTAAATACGGCGGCACCGGTCTGGGCTTGGCCATCACCAAAAAGCTGGCGCAAATGATGGGCGGCGATGCCGGCGTCGAAAGCCGACTCGGCGCCGGCAGCCGGTTCTGGTTTACCGCCCGCTTGCAACGCGGTCACGGCGTGGCGGCGGGTCCGTTACCGCCGCCGACGACCGACCACGAAAATCGGCTACGCCGCAACCATGCCGGTGCCCGATTGCTGCTGGCCGAGGATAACCCGATCAATCGCGAAGTCGCGTTGGAACTGTTGCACGGTGTCGGCCTGATCGTCGATACCGCCGAAAACGGCAAGCTGGCGGTCGAGAAAATTCTGAGCCGCCATTACGATTTGGTCCTGATGGACATGCAGATGCCGGAAATGGACGGCCTGGAAGCCGTTCGAGCGATTCGGGAACTGCCGGAGTTCGCGGCGTTGCCTATCCTGGCGATGACCGCCAACGCCTTCGACGAAGACCGCGCCGCCTGCCTGCAAGCCGGCATGAACGACTTTGTCGCCAAACCGGTCAACCCGACGGCACTGTATGCGACGTTGCTGCACTGGTTGACACCGACGCCGGAACCGGCATCGCCGCAGCCGATTGCCGAGTCCGCCGGTGCTGGCGACGACACGAGTCAGCTCCTGGAGCGCTTGCGCGGAATTCGCGGCCTCGACGCGGAGCGGGGCTTGGCGATGCTGCGCGGCGATCCGGTCAAATATCAGCAACTGCTGCGCCAATTCGCCGAGCATAACCGCGACGATCCGACCGACATCGCCCAACTGCTGACGCGCGGCGACTACAAATCGGCCAGGGCGCTGAGCCATACCCTGAAAGGCGTCGCGGCAACCTTGGGCGCGGTCGCGCTGGCCGAGCGGATAGCCCCGCTGGATCGCGCGCTTCGAGACCGGCTGAGCGCCGACCTCTGCCTGCCGCTGATCGAGGCCTGCGCGGCCGAATTGCAACCCTTGTTGCAAGACATCGGCGACATGCCGTTCGTCGCCTCGGTCGCCGCCGCCATCGACCCAACCGAAGCGCGGCGGCGCCTGAGCGAATTGGCGGATTTGCTCGCCGAAAACAACGCCTTGGCCAATCGCTCGGCGCGCGAGCTGGACGCGGCTTTACAAGCCGCGCTCGGCGAATCGCACCCCGATTTTCAACGAGCGGTAGCCGGTTACGATTACGACGCGGCCCTAACCTTACTGAGCCGAATCGGCATCGAACCCGCCTCCGGCGGCGCCTAGCGGACCAGCCGGCGCATCGCCGGCCGAACAGCGGCGGCCGCGGCCGACATCATCGCTTGGGTCAAAGCCGAAAAATACTGTTACATTACCGGCTTTTTTCAACGCTCCCCCTCAGTCACTCATGCCCAAACACATCATCATCGTCGGCGCCGGCCCGGGCGGCCTGTGCGCCGGCATGCTGCTCGGCCAGCGCGGTTTCAAGGTTACGATATTCGATAAACACCCGGAAGTCGGGGGCCGCAACCGGGCGATTCGGATGAACGGCTTTACCTTCGACACCGGACCGACCTTCTTGCTGATGAAGGGCGTGTTGGACGAAATGTTCGAATTGTGCGGCCGGCAAAGCGCGGACTACCTGGAATTCCTGCCGCTGGCGCCGATGTACCGCCTGCAATACGCCGACCGCGACATTTCGGTGTACTCCGACCGCGAAAACATGCGGGCCGAACTGAACCGGGTGTTCGACGAAGGCACCGCCGGCTACGACGACTTCATCGTCAACGAGCGCAAACGCTTTAAAGCCCTATATCCCTGCATCACCCGCGACTATTCCGACCTGGCGTCGTTTTTGTCCTGGGATTTGATCAAGGCCCTGCCTTGGCTGGCCTATCCGAAAAGCGTATTCGCCAATCTCGGCCGCTACTTCAATCAGGAAAAAATGCGGCTGGCGTTTTGCTTTCAATCCAAATATCTGGGCATGTCGCCGTGGGAATGCCCGGCCTTGTTCACGATGCTGCCCTATCTGGAACACGAATACGGCATCTACCACGTCAAGGGCGGTTTGAATCAAATCGCCGAGGCGATGGCTAAGGTCGTCGGCGAATGCGGCGGCGAGATTCGCCTGAATAGCGGGGTTGCATCGCTCATCGTCGAAAACGGCGCGGTCAACGGCGTCAAGCTGGACAACGGCGACGAGGTTCGCGGCGACGAAGTGATCGTCAACGCCGATTTCGCCCACGCGATGAGCCATTTGCTGCAACCCGGCCAACTGAAAAAGTACGCGCCGGAAAAACTGAAAAAACTCGATTACTCGTGCTCGACCTACATGATGTATCTGGGTTTGGACAAGGTCTACGACCTGCCCCACCACACCATCGCCTTCGCCAAGGACTATCGCACCAACATCCGCAATATCTTCGCCGACAAAACCCTGAGCCGGGATTTTTCGTTCTACGTGCAAAACGCGTCCGCCAGCGACGCCACGTTGGCGCCGGCCGGCAAATCGGCGCTGTACGTGCTGGTGCCGATGCCGAACAACGACAGCGGCGTGGATTGGCAGGCACATTGCCAAACCGTGCGCGAGCAAGTCTTGGATACCTTGGCCGAACGCATGGGCTTGACCGATCTGCGCGAGCATATCGAATGCGAAAAAATCATCACGCCGGGCAGTTGGGAAAGCGACGAATACGTCTACAAGGGCGCGACCTTCAGCCTGGCCCACCACTTCGGCCAGATGCTGTACTGGCGGCCGCACAACCGCTTCGAGGAACTGGACAACTGCTATCTGGTCGGCGGCGGCACCCATCCCGGCAGCGGCCTGCCGACGATTTACGAGTCGGCGCGGATTTCGGCGCGGCTGATTTCGCAAAAACACGGCGTGGCGTTTCGGGACATCGATCAAAGCCGTTGGTTGAAAGACTAGCCCGAACCGGTGACAGCCAACGCCACTTGCCGCGCCAGCGCGGTTTCGGCCGACAGCCTTCGCCCTAACTGCTTGCCGACCCTGAGTCCAGCCAACCCATGTCTATAGAACCCTCGCCGATTCGCGCCGTTTCACCGCTGGACGGCCGCCTGTTGGGCGAATACCGGCCCACGACCGCCGCCGCGCTGGCCGAACAAATGGCCGCCGCCCGCACCGCCGGCGCGGCCTGGGCCAGCCTGTCCGTCGAACAACGGCTGGCGAAACTGGCGCCGCTGACCGAACGGCTGCTGGCGGACAGCGACGCCATCGTCGATTGCCTGCGCCTGACCACCGGCAAGGTGCGCACCGAAGCCCTGCTCGGCGAAATCTATCCGTTGTTGGATTTGCTGGGCTATTACCGCAAACACGCCGCCGGGATTCTGGCCGGCCGCGGGGTGCCGACCTCGCCGTTCGCGTTTCCGGGCGCCACCGCCCAAATCCAACGCCGCCCTTACGGCGTCGCCGCGATTATTTCGCCGTGGAATTATCCGCTGCAACTGACCGTGGCACCGCTACTGACCGCTTTGATCGCCGGTAATGCCGCGATCATCAAGCCGTCCGAGTTGAGTCTGCCGGTCGGCCAACTGATCATCGAACTATTCGCCGGCTTGGATTTGCCGGAAGGCCTGCTGCAATGGGCGATCGGCGGCGGCGCGGTCGGCGAAGCCTTGATCGACGCCGGCCCCGACCTGCTGTTCTTCACCGGCGGCTTGCAGTCCGGCCGCGCCGCGATGCGCCGCGCCGCCCAACATCCGATCCCGGTGCTGCTGGAACTGGGCGGCAAGGACGCGATGATCGTGTTCGCCGATGCCGATTTGCCGCGCGCCGCCAACGCCGCGTTGTACGGCGCGTTCAGCAACAGCGGCCAGGTGTGCGTGTCGATCGAACGCTTATACGTGCAACGCGAGTGCCACGACCGATTCCTGGCCTTGTTGCTGGACGGCGTCGCCAAGCTGGAAGTCGGCACCGGCGCGGACGCCGATTTGGGGGCCATGACCTCGGACCGGCAAATCGACATCGTGCAAGCCCATTACGACGACGCGTTGGCCCAAGGCGCCCAAGCCTCGGGCGCGTTGCAACGCGACGGCCGCTTCCTGTCGCCGGCGCTGTTGTGGAACGTCACACCCGATATGCGGGTGATGCGCGAGGAAACCTTCGGCCCGTTATTGCCTATCCAGGCTTTCGACAACGAAACCGACGCGGTCGCGGCGGCCAACGCCGGCGAATTCGGCTTGAACGCGAGTATCTGGAGTAGCGACATCGCCAAGGCAGAACAGGTGGCCGGGCAATTGCAGGTCGGCAACTGGGCGGTCAACGACGTCATCAAAAACATCGGCCATCCCGGCCTGCCGTTCGGCGGCGTCAAGCGCAGCGGCTTCGGCCGCTATCACAGCGCCGAGGGCTTGCTGAGCTTTAGCTATCCGGTGGCCGGACTGACCAGCCGCAGCCGCTTGCCCAAGGAACCGAACTGGTTTCCCTATTCCGAACAGCACTATCAAAACTTAAAAGGTTATATCGACTTCGTGCACGGCGCCGGCACGCTGAAACAACGCATCCAACGCAATTGGCCGGCCTTGCAGGCGTTTCGGGAGTATTCGGCTTTCGACCTGACCCAACGCTGGCACAATCTTAAATTACTGTTGACAGGCAAACGAGGCTAACCATGCAGCAATACACTAAGCACCGCAATGTCGTCGTGATCGGCGCCGGCTTGGGCGGCCTATCGGCGGCGATTTCGCTGGCCTCCGAAGGCTTCCAAGTCGAATTGGTCGAAAAAAACGACAAGGTCGGCGGCAAGCTGAACATTCTGGAAAAAGACGGTTTCACCTTCGATTTGGGCCCCTCCATCCTGACCATGCCGCACATCTTCGAAGCCTTGTTTACCAGGGTCGGCAAACGCATGGCCGATTACGTGGCGATCGAGGCGGTCGAAACCCATTGGCGGAATTTTTCGAGGACGGCACCGTCGTCGATTTATGCGCCGACCCGGAAAACCAGCGTCGCGAGCTGGAAAAGCTCGGTCCCCAGGTGTACGACGAATTCCAACGCTTCATGGCCTATGCCAGCGAATTGGGCCGGGAAACCGAAACCGGTTACTTTGCCAAGGGCCTGGACGGCTTTTGGGATTTGTTGAAATTCTACGGTCCGCTGCGCAGTTTGAAATTCGACGTATTCCGCACCATGGATCAAGGCGTGCGCCGCTTCGTCTCCGATCCGAAACTGGTCGACATTCTGAATTACTTCATCAAATACGTCGGTTCCTCGCCCTACGACGCGCCGGCCTTGATGAATCTGCTGCCCTACATCCAATACCAATACGGTCTGTGGTACGTCAAGGGCGGCATGTACGGAATGGCTCAGGCCCTGGAAAAACTGGCGCTGGAATTGGGCGTGAAGATTCGGCTGAATGCCGAAGTCGCCGCCATCGAGCACCAAGCCGGCCGCGCCACCGGCATCCGCCTGCAAAGCGGCGAACGGCTGGCCGCCGATCTGGTGGTATCCAACATGGAAGTGATTCCGTGCCTGGAAAAACTGCTGAACAGCCCGGCCCCGGCGCTGAAAAAAGTCCAGCGCTTCCAGCCAAGTTGCTCCGGCCTGGTGTTGCACCTGGGCGTGGACCGGCTTTATCCGCAACTGGCGCATCACAACTTTTTTATTCCGATCACCCGCGCGAGCATTTCGATGCGGTGTTTAAAAGTCACCGCTTGTCCGAAGACCCGACCATTTATCTGGTGGCGCCGTGCAAGACCGATCCGGCCCAGGCACCGGCCGACTGCGAAATCATCAAGATTCTGCCGCATATTCCGCACATCGATCCG
Source organism: Methylomonas stagni (assembly GCF_050154735.1). Taxonomy (NCBI): domain Bacteria; kingdom Pseudomonadati; phylum Pseudomonadota; class Gammaproteobacteria; order Methylococcales; family Methylococcaceae; genus Methylomonas; species Methylomonas stagni. The sequence goes on from NZ_CP189557.1 coordinate 2,338,797, forward strand.
GAAAGACCGCTGAGCGCCGACGATTATTGGGCCTTGCGCGAGCGGGTGTTGAGCAAATTGGAACGGATGGGTTTGACCGATCTGCGCCGCCACATCGTCTGCGAGGAATACTGGACGCCGCCCGACATCGAGGCCCGCTACTATTCTAACCGGGGTTCGATCTACGGCGTGGTGGCCGACCGCAATCTGAACCTGGGCTTCAAAGCCCCGCAACGTAGCGGCGAACTGCGTAATCTGTATTTCGTCGGCGGCAGCGTCAATCCCGGCGGCGGCATGCCGATGGTGACCTTGTCGGGGCAGTTGGTCAGAGACAAGATACTGGCCGACCTGGCCGGCCGATAAACCGGCCGGGCATGCTGGAGGAAGCCTGGCACTATCTGGGAGCGCGTACCGCCAGTCCGGCCGCCCGTCGCCTGGGATACGTCCGCGAGGCCGCAGCTCTGGAAACCCGGCATCGGCGCTGCCGTGACGCCTGGCAGCCGCATATTCAGGCCACCCGCGCCGCCTTGCTGACCTCCGCTGATCGCCTGGAAACGGCGGGCGGAACTGCGTTAATCGTCGGCGGCGGCATCGCCCGCGACTTGCCGCTGGCGGATTTGCTGACCCGGTTTCAACAGGTGGTGTTGCTGGACATTGTGTTCAGCCGAGCCACTCGCCGTTTGGCTCGGCGCTGGCCGGGTCGCGTCGGTTGTTGCTATTGGGATGTGACCGGCACGGTCGAATGGTTGGCCGAACGGCGCCGTATTCCGCCCGACGTGCTGGTTTCCCGTCCCTCCCACCCCGAGCTATCCGCCAAACCGGCGTGGGTAGCTTCGGTGAATTGCCTGATGCAATTGCCGCTGATGCCGATAGCCTGGCTGGCCGCTAGCGGCGCTGCGGAACAGCACCTGGAAGCCTTCGGCCAGCACTTGGTCGAAGCGCATTTGGACTGGCTGACTGCCTGGCAAGTACCGTGTTGTCTGATCACCGAAGTCTGCGACACGGCCTACGACGCCGCCGGCCAACGCCTATCCGGCAACGACTACCGGCCCTTGCTGGCTCGCTTACCGGCCACGGCAAGCTTGGCGGCCCAGTGGGAATGGTCCATCTCCCCGCCCGGCGAATCGGCCGGCGGCGGCTCGGATAGTCTGAACGTCGAGGTTTGGGAGTTTTAGCCGGAAGATTAGCCGCAGCTTGAGTCCAATGAGGCGATGAAACCTGGATGAGGCAGAGCGAAATGCAGGTTTTTCGGCCTCATCCCGGATTCCATTTCAGTGGGTTTAGGCCGGACTCCGGCTAACAAATCAGCTAATCCGGCTACGGCATCGTCATTCGCGAATTTAACCGTTTTGGACTGTGGCGAATTCATCCGGCATTATTTGTGGGCTAATAATAAGGTCCGTTGTTTGGTCGAATAAAAATTGATGCTCGCGTCTTCGGGCACAATATCTTCAAGCCGTTTGAAGCCGGCATTATATAAGGTATAGTCCAGCGCCGATTGAGTAGGCCATAACTCAATATCGGACAAACCGGCCGTCGGACCGTCTTTATTTTCTATCCGTATATAATAGGCAGCAGATTTCGGGCGATAATCCGAGTTATTTGAAAAAACAACCTCGGACGGACAAGCCAAGACGGTCTCTATAACGCTAATTTCCTTGGTCTTTTCGGCTATTTTCTTCGTCACGTTAAAAGGATCTTGCAGGTGATATAACAAGCCCATGAACAGCACGAGATCGTAAGTACGCTCGTCATTTTCCAAGAACTTATTGACATCTTCCTTGACTATCTTAAATTCGCAGCCTAATACATTTTGCACGAATAAAGCCTTTTCGATATTAATATCGCGTGCTTCGACGCAGGTAATATTGCGTACGCCTTTCTCCCAGAGCCCGGCGGCAAACGCACACTCCCCGGCGCCAAGATCGAGAACCGAAATTCGATCGTAGCGGCCTTCGAAATATCGATCCAATGCCGAAAGCGTGACCGCCCGGCGCCAAGGATGAAGTTCGCGCTGGGTTGGCGTGTACGTTGGCGCTTCGATGCCAAAGCCGAAATCAAAGGGATATTGCCATCCTCCGTTCGGGCAATCCGGCCAACTTGCGTCGCGGGCTAAGCGGTCAACCTGTTCTTTGATTTCGTGCGGTGTCATAAGTAGATATTCTTACTTTTGAGGTTAATATTTTTCAATGCCGATGCAGCCGGGACTCTTTAGAGTCTCGTGCCTTTATTGATGGGTATATAGTATTGCCAAAAAGAGGCTTACTGTCTTTACCTAACGCCAACCAATTCCACGGCATATTGATCCATGCGGAGGTTTTCCACTCTAAGGCACATAACCATAACGCCAACCGGTAGTATCTATTTTTAGATAAACACTAGCACCCGCTCCAAGCACCGTACTAGAGTTCTGAAAATTCAAATAAGCATGATTTAATGAAGGCACTACCGTTCCATCTTCTTGATATACCATTATCTCAACCTTAAGATTATGTATTGTACTATTCGAACGGAAAATATCAGTTCTTTGCCAGTTCCGCCGGGTGTTATCTGAACCAAGCTTCGGCACAGTTGTTCTTCGATTTACCGCTATCGCATCGACACAAAACGAGCATGGCGCAATGTTGAAACAATATTGCAGCGAGAGTTAATCATTGAAGAGTTATTCACGATTTAAAGCAATTTATTCGTATTTTGCAGCAGATGTACCCAAACCGGGCTGAAGACTATCATAGATGCTAGGGTTGTCAAGCTTGATCCCGGAAATTCCGCCCTATAGCTGACTGTCGAACACACCTAAGTTGTTGGGATCTTGGCACATTGGAGGGCTTGAGACCGAATAGCGCAAACGCTATAGAGCTAACGACTAGCGGAATTCCCTACCCAGAGTTTAGTTTCGATGAGGCGCTATGTAGCCCACGGAATTTAGCGACCGCCCCAGGGTTCCGCTCCGCGCAAATCAGGCTAATCGGGAAACCTGTGAAAAAAATGCCCGGCGTCTCCCCAATATGCCGACAAAGCCATAGGTTGATGAGGCACGAAGCCGAACAAGATCAGCGTTCAGACACCAACCCAGCGGAACAACGGGACCACAAAACAGTTATTCATAGGCAACGGTCAAACCGGTAAACGTTGAGGTTCGTGCCTCGCTCCAAGCGACAGCCGCGCGAGCCTATCGCGCCGGATCAGGGCTAAAAGCCCTGCTAGGCCGCTCGGGAACAGAAACACCGAAGCCGGCACCGGGACGCTGACCAGCGGGAAGTAGTTTTGTGAAAGATCGAAACCGCTGGTCGACAAAATTTGCACCGGATTTCCCACCGCGTCGCTGGCTTCCAAGCCGGCCCAATACAGCGAGTGACCGGCATCGAGCGAAATCCATGCAATATTGTCGTCGAGCGTCGAATCCACGACGCAGCCTCCGTCGGGATTGAACATCACGCAACCCGGATTGGTGCTGGCGTCGGCCTTGACGCTGACCTCCAAATTCAAGCGCACCCGAAACTCGTCCGCGTAGCCCATCTGGAAGGCAAAACTGATCGGATCGCCGTTTAAATACGCACTCTCGGCGAGCGGGCTGAGCACGCCGCTCCCGTTTTCCAGTATTGCAATCGATTGAGTATTGGAAAACGGCCGGTCGATCGGCGGCGCCACCGACTCGAATTGATCGGTAATGTCGAATTCGAAATCGGACTCGCCGACGTAACCATGCACGGGGTCCTTGCGCTCGACCGTGACGTTCAGCGCCAATATCGAACTGATCGAACAGCAGCTGCCGCCGGTGCCGGCGATACCGGAAAGTCCGTAGTCCAAGTCCGACTCGATAACCAAGCGGCCGCGTAGCGTCACGACGTCGCCGATGCCGCCTCCGCCCCTGACCAAGACGGCGCCGCCGTCGACGACGGTATTGGCCGATGCTGTCGCGGTCTGCATGCCCAAATTGATCGAAGTCGCGGTCGCGACCGCTCTCGCGCTGCCGGGCCCGGACCACGCCAACGCATCGGCCGAGGCATACGGCCCGCCCACCGCGTGCGCCTCGCTGCACTCCTCGCCCAAACCGCAGGCTTGGTTGCCGGACGAACTGGCGCCGGCGGTCGCCGTCGCGAACGTCGAGGCATCGACGGAATCGAGCGTGAACAACAGGCCCAGCAAGACCATGATTTTTGAGTGATGCACGGACGATCTCCTTTTAGTGAATTGCAAACGGCTCATTCTGCGTTGTCAGATTTAAGCGACGCCATCATGCCCGCCGGGATGCGGGCATCCAGTGCCATGGATGGCAAGCTTCGATCCGTCCGTGAAGTCTGGATTTCGGCAATCCCCGCCGAAATTACGAGCGCTACCGGGAGTCTGACAAGGACGTGATTGTCGACGGAACCCTAACTGTCCGCTGAAACCCTAACGAACGGTCAGGGTTCAACCTTCTACCCACAGAATACCCGAAAACGCCTTCGGGTAGGATTACAGCACGGCTTCGTGTCAAGCGCATGACTCAGGACCAACCGGTCGGTCTCACGCCGCCGCCGGTTTCAGCATCGAGGTTTTACCGACCATGATGTCCACCGCCTTCAACAAGCGCTTGAACACCGAGTCCTGACAATACGGAATGCCGTGCTTGTCGCAAACCGCCTTGACCTTGGGCTGGAGTTTTTGGTACTGACTGAGCGGCAGGTCCGGCCATAGATGATGCTCGATCTGGTAATTCAACCAACCGTAGAAAAAGTCGTTGAAGTTGGAGCCGGTCGGATAATTGACCGAGCCCAGAATCTGCCGCAAATAAAATTCGCCCTTGCCCTTGGCCTTGTCGTCGAAGCCCATCACGTCGTCGCCGGCGTGGTTGGGGATCATCACCAGAAAGGTGTGCATATTGGTGAAGATTTCGGCCAGCAAGGAATTCAACAACACGCTGGTCGCGGCAAAGCCGCCCAGCGGCAGGAACAAGGCCGGCAACAGCACGAAACGGTAAGCGACGTAGGGCAGAATGCTTTCCGACCAGAGCGCCCGACCTTGCGGCGTAAACCAGCTCCAGGCACCGAGGCGGGTCATCGGCGGCGCCGGCCTGTCGTGCTGGCGGGCGGCCAGCAAGCGCAATTCCTTATGGGTGCGCGGCGTGTAGTAACTGACTTTCCAGATCCCGGAAAACACCGCGACGATCGCGTAGCGCAGCCACATCGGCAGCTTGGACTGCCTGAGCCATTGCATATTGTGCTCGGCGTTGTTGGGATCGGCGGTTTCGCCCAGCCGATAGTGGTGCAACACGTCGTGTTCGTGGTGCCAGCCCGCCGGCGTCATCCAATCCGGCCAATCCAGAAAGCGGCGCCAGCCCTGGGCGAAATGCCGGCTCTTGTAGTGCTTGGGGGCGGCATCCACTTTATCGTAGCCGCGATGCTGAATCGGATGAGCCACTTGGGTCCAACGCGTGAAACTGCCCTGGCTGATCAACAAGGCCGATACCGGATTCGGCGCCAACCAGGCCGTGGCGTAACCGGCCAACGAACTCAGTTGGCCCCAGCGCTCCATGCGCTTCATATGCCGGTAATCTTCCGGGCCGATGTCGGCCAGGGCTTGTCGATGGAGCTCGGATATATCTTTCGCTAACTGCTCGCGATCGACGGACTGGTAACTGGATAAACTCAAAACACAACCTCTTGAAAATGCAATGGTAAGCGACGAACCTAGCGCTCCTGATTCGTTGGTTACCATCCCATGGCCGGCGGACCGGCCGAACGCGGCGGCGGCGTCTTTCAGAGTCGGGTAAAACACTAAAGCAGAAAAACCGGCGGAACTGCAATGATGTCCGATCGCGTGCCGACCGAACACCAGCCAAAAAAAGGCTTTGCATCGCTGCAAAGCCCTGATTCATTGTTTCCCTGGACGGGCTCGAACCGCCGACCAAGCGACCGTCACTTTCGGAGCGCCGCCGTCGCGGCACCCGTTTGACCGTCACTTTAGACGTTTCACCGTTCAAGGACTCTGACTAGTCTACAGTCTTCGCCGCCAAAAGCCAAGAAACCCCGGCGTTTCCGGCTACTCCTTAACCGGCTTTTTCTCCAGCTTGCGCTGCAAGGTACGGCGGTGCATGTTCAAGGCTCTGGCGGCGGCGGAAATATTGCCGTCGTGCTGCATCAACACCTTTTGCAAGTGCTCCCATTCCAGACGCTTGATCGACAGCGGATTGTCGCTGATCGCCACCGAGGCGTCGCCTTTGTCCTTGTACAGGGCATTGACGATCTCGTCGGCATTGGCCGGCTTGGTCAGATAATGAATGGCGCCAAGCTTGATGGCCTCGACGGCGGTAGCAATACTGGCAAAACCGGTCAACATCACGATCTGAGTATTGTCGTCGAGCGAAATCAGCTTCTTGACCATCTCCAGACCGGAGTCGTGGCCGATCCGCAAATCGATGACGGCGTATTCCGGTTCGGTTTGTTCGGCCAGCGTCATCGCGGTCTGGACGTCGTTGGCCACCGTCACCTGAAAATTGCGTTTTTCCAGTGCCGGCTTGAGCACCGAGCAAAAAGTGACGTCATCGTCCACCAGTAGCAAATTGGGTATGTCAGCCGTAAGATCTGTCATCCGTACTCTCCTTAGTTAGTAATGGCAAGCTGATTTCGACGCAGGCGCCGCCGGCTTCCGGATTGTCGAACACGATGGTGCCGCCCAGGCGCTTGATCGTCGTGTAGGTTAAAAACAAGCCGACGCCCATGCCCTGCTTGTTGCTTTTTACCGGTTTCCGGCCGGCGAATTGCAATAACTCGCGCGGTAATCCTGGTCCAAAGTCGCGAATTTTCAAGCTCAGCGACCGATCGTCCCATTCTACGTGAAATTCGATGCCGGCGTCGGCCGGAGAGGCCTCGGCAGCGTTGTTCAGAATATTGATGACCGAATGCGTCACCGTGCGTTCGGCGATGATCCGGGCGTCCATATCGACGGTGGTCGATACGAATAACTTGAGCTTGGTGGCCGGCTTGTGGGCGCGCCATTGGTTAAGCACTTCGTCGATGTACTCGCTGACCAGCATGACCTTGCCGGACTCGGCGCGCATCTCGCCGGCGGACGCCGACATCACCGACAAGGCTTGCTTGCAGCGGTCGATCTGCTGCTGGACGATCATCAGTTTTTGGTACAGATCCGGGTTTCGATGCTCCGGGGTTTCCTCCAGCATCTCGTGCGTCAAGATCGCGATGGTACCCAGCGGCGTACCCATGTCGTGCGCGGCGCTGGCCGCCAGCGTGCCCAGGGACACCACTCGCTCGTCGCGTAGCGCACTCTCGCGCGCGTCGGCCAGATTGCGTTCGCGTTCCTTCAGGGTTTTCGACAGTTCGACGACGAAAAACGCCACTAATCCGGCGCTGAACACGAAACCGAACCACATCCCGAACACGTGCAGGTTGAAATAGCGGCGGTCGTTCATCAAATGCATCTGCAAGCTCATTTCCGGCGTCATTTCCTGCATCGCTTGGTGATTGAGATGCGGCTCTATCGCCGGCAGAGGTACGTTATAGGCGATCAACACCGTATATACGCAGGAGGTGATGATAACCATGTTCCAGGCATAGGCCTGCGGCAGCATGATCGCGGTGATGATCAGCGGCAACAAAAACACCCAGATGATCGGATTGGACGCGCCGCCGGTCAGATACAACAAATAGGCCAGCGCCAGCACGTCCATGCAGATTTGCGAAAAAATCTCGTACTCGGTGACTTCCTCGGCGGTCCGCAAGCGCAACCAGGTATAGAGATTCAGGATGGAAATCGCGAAAATTGCCAGCCACAGCTGGTTTTGCGGCAAACTGATGCCCAAGCCGTTCACGGCGATAAACACCGCCACGGTCACCGCGAACAGCATCAAATTTCTAAGTATGTAAAGCCAGCGGAGATTTTCGCGTATCGAAATCTCGGCTTTCGGGAGTATATGTGACAGCATGGTGAACGTTGGACTGAGACGATCGGGCGGGCCGCTAACCGCCTCCGGCTCATCTAACGAACCAACGGCGCGGATAACGGGGATGGAATGGAGCGAAGCTTGGGCCGGCGAGCCGGCTGCCGAAAACGCTAGCGCCGGTGTCGGAGGCGGCCGCTCGCCCCCTATACCGGTATCACATCAGGCATTTTCAAATCGCCAACCGCCGTTGCTGTCCATCCATTTCATGCTCAGCCAATACCAAGCGGTCATCGGCAACATCATCGCAAACCAGCTCCAGTCGTCGATCAAAAACACGCTGGCGATCCAGGCGTCGGCGAAATAATTCACCCAGGGGATGCAGTAAAGACTGAACAGCAGACTGCTCCAGATTAAAATCAGCGCGCCCTTGCGGGTTTGGATGCTGGACAGGGCCAAAAAGACCCAAATCGGGGTTTTTCGCGGTTGTTGCATGGCTTTTCCTTGAATTATTCTATGAGTTGCTGGTATGGCGGCGCAACAAACTACCAGTAAATCGACCGAAAGAAAAGCTTTTCCTGTCCTCGATCCGCCGCCGTTTTTGCGGACCGCGGCCGAAGCGATTCGAAGCGATTTCGCCGCAGCAAATCCGGGCAGCCAAGCACTAGCCAAGCCCTCGTTCCGGCATTGGTTCGCAACGCCGATCGCGATTCACCCAGCCGCTCCGGCCAAGTTTCCCTCGTCCGAATCGAACAGCCTAAGCCGCAAGGCTTTTAGTGGCACGCGAGATACTCGGAGCCTTACGAGAATTGCTTTTTGCGTTGCGCGCAAGGCTTTTAGCATCACACGCAACTCTCGAAGCCTTGCGAGTATCGCTTTTTGCGTTGCGCGCAAGGCTTCTGGCATCACGCGCAAGTCTCGGAGCCTTGCGAGTATTACTTTTTGCGTTGCGCGCAAGGCTTTTAGCATCACGCGCAACTTTCGGAGCCCTGCGAGTATCGCTTTTTGCGTTGCGCGCAAGGCTATTAGCATTACGCGCGACTCTCGGAGCCTTGCGAGTATTGCTTTTTGCGTTGCGTTCAGTAGAGAAAGACCTTCGAGCCCTACCCATCACCTGAAGCGCGACATTTTAACGGGAGACCGGGGTGGGTTCCGGGCTTCGCCATGCGGCGAAATGCGCGCAATATCGGCAAGACGTGGTCCCAAACCCGCCTGACGCCGACGACGCCCGGCGCCGGTCCGCCAAGCCCATCCGACCGCTTCGGTCCGGCTAGCTCCGCCCGGCAATCCCGGCGCCGGCTCGTTCGCGCAAAGCCTCGTAAAGCTGAGCCGGCCCCAGCAGAATCTCGCGTAAACCGCCGCGCACCCGCGCCGAATCCAAGGCCTGCTTGCTCATCGTGTTGTGCGCCGCGAAGGCGTCGATGATTGCGTTCATCAGTTCATTTGAAAGATCCGGCGAATTGGCGAATTGCTCCTTGGTATTGTTTGCCGCCTGTTTGACCAAGATTTGCGATTCCAGCAGCTTGCCCTTAATCACGCTATTGACGTAAACCAGCCGGTCTTCGTCGGTCAAATCGCCTTCGAACAATTCGTTGACCTTGGCGATAATCTCGACCAAATAGGCTTTTTCCTTTTCCTGAATCGATCCGCTACCAGCCCCGCTCATCGGTTCCAGTTTTTTATACTCGCCCGTTTCCAGGGCTAAATCGCGTTTGCCGGTGCGCTTCAGATTGTGGTGAGTCAAGATAACCTTGGATAAATCAATGCCTTCGCGCTCCCGACCAAACGCCAGCAGCGGCAGCAAGCGCCGGTAGAAGATAAAGCGCTTTTCGATGGCGGTGTTGCCGTAATCGAAGATTTGCGACAGGAAAGCATACATCCGCTGGAAGGCGGTCATGTCATGCTTGAACAGTATCAGCGCGTCCAGTTCGTTTTGCGCGTCCGCCGCCGCTTTGCCGTCTTCGTTGGCCTTGGCACTCTTCAGCTTGTCCTGTGCCGCTTTGTAACGCAGCAACAGCCGCGACACGACCGGCTCCAATGCGCCGGCCAATTCGCTTTGCTTGGCATGGGGATTAAACTCGACTTCCACCACCCTGTTAACTTCAAACTCATCATAAAAGCCAGCCGCATCCAGCTTCATGCGCAAATCGAACACTAAATGCGGGTCGGTGACGTTCGAGAGTTCTGCGGTTTCATAATAAGTTTTGAAGGCGGCGAGAATGTCTTCCGGATCGTTGACGAAGTCCACGACATAGGTGGTGTCTTTGCCCTGATGGGCACGATTGAGGCGGGACAGCGTCTGCACGGCGGCAATGCCGGCCAGCCGTTTGTCCACATACATGCCGCACAGCAAAGGCTGGTCGAAGCCGGTCTGAAACTTGTTGGCGACCAACAGGATTTGATAGTCGTCGGTGTTGAACGCCTCGCGAATGTCCCGCCCTTTCAGGCTGGGATTCATCGCGTGACTGGTTTCGCTGAACGGGTCCGCGCCGGATTGCGGGTCGTTCACTTCGCCGGAAAACGCCACCAGCGTGCCGATTTTGTAGCCGTTTTCTTTAATGTATTTATCGATCGCCAACCGCCAGCGCACCGCTTCCACGCGACTGCCGACCACCACCATCGCCTTGGCTTTGCCATTCAACAATGGGGCGACGTTTTCGCGGAAATGCTCGACCACCACCTGCACCTTTTGGCTGATATTGTAAGGATGCAGCCGCACCCAGCGCATGATGCCTTTCAGGGCTTCGCCGCGCTCGACTTCCTTGTCGTCCAGTTCCTTGCCGTCATGCGCCAGTTTGAAGGCCAGCTTATACGGCGTGTAGTTCTTCAACACATCCAGGATGAAGCCTTCCTCAATGGCTTGGCGCATCGAATAGACATGAAACGGCGCCGGCAGATTATCGGCACCGGCCGGTAAATCCGGATTCGGACGACGACCGAACAACTCCAGGGTCTTGGCCTTGGGCGTGGCGGTGAACGCCACATAGGTGATGCCGCTCTCGGCCGAACGGTTGGCCATTTGCGCGGCCAGCAGGTCTTCGGTGCCGATTTCGCCGCCGTCGCTTAATTCCTGCAACTCTTCCGCCGACAACACCGCTTTCAGCTTGGCGGCCGCCTCGCCGGTTTGCGACGAGTGCGCTTCATCGGCAATCACGGCAAAGCGTTTGCCTTGCGTCGCTGCAAGCTCCTGCACCGCTTTCAGCGCAAACGGGAAAGTCTGGATGGTGCAAACCACGATTTTCTTGCCGCCCGACAACGCCGCCGCCAGTTCCCCGCTTTTACTGGCGGATTCGCCTTTAATGGTGGCAACCACGCCGGCCGTGCGCTCGAAATCGAAAATCGCTTCCTGCAACTGGCTATCCAACACGTTGCGGTCGGAGACGACCAGCACGGTATCGAACAGTTTTTCATGAGCGGCATTCGACTGCATGGATGCAGAAGGTAGGGCAACGCATGGAGCAGTTGCCGAGTGCAAATCGGCCAGAAAATGCGCCGACCAAGCGATGGAATTGGTTTTGCCGGAGCCGGCCGAATGCTGGATCAGGTATTTGCCGCCCGCCCCCTCCTGCAACACCGCGGCCAGCAGCTTGCGAGTACCGTCCAACTGATGGAAACGCGGGAAGATGATGTTCTTAATTTGGTTTTTCCGGTCTTTTTGCGCGACCAGATAACGCCCCAAAATCTCCAGCCAGCTGTCCCGCGCCCAAATGTCTTCCCAGAGATAGGCGGTGCGATGGCCGTATTGCTCCCCCTCTCCCCCGGCCCCGCTTGGGGCGCGGGGAGTAGCACCCTCTCCCTCGACGGGAGAGGGCCGGGGTGAGGGTGAATATGGTGGATTGCCGGCCCCGCCATGATTGCCCCGATTAAACGGCAGAAAACGGGTGGCCGCGCCTGCCAATTGCGTGGTCATATAGACTTCGCTATTGCTGACCGCGAAATGCACCAAAGCCCCATTGGGGAAGGACAGCAAAGGTTCCGGGTTGCCTTGACCTTTCGGCCTTGGCTCGCGATCGAAGCGATATTGGTCGATCGCATCCTCCACGGATTGGGTGAAGTCGGTTTTAAGTTCCGCCGTCGCCACCGGAATGCCGTTCAGAAACAGGCCAATATCGATAGCATTTTCGTTATGCAGCGAATAGCGCAGTTGCCGTACCACCCGCAGCCGGTTGGCCGCGTAGCGGGTCAGAATATCCGGGTTAATGGCTAAAGCGGGTTTGAATTGGGCTAGCGTCAAGGGTTGCCGCAAGCCGATCAGTTCAATGCCGTGGCGTAAAACATCCAGCGTGCCGCGTTGATTGATGGAATCCCGCAGCCGGCCGAGCAACACCTCGCCGGCTTGTGCGCCGTGATTCTTTTCCAGTGCTTCCCATGCCCGCGGCTGGGTGTCTTTGACCCATGCCAGCACATCCTCCGAAAACAGCGCCCGCGTCCGGTCATAGCTTGCCGCGTCGCCTAGCGCATATAGCCAGCCATAGGCGGCGAGGTGTTCGCAGATTTCGGTTTCGAAATTCACTTCCTTGTGCAGATCGGACATAGACAGACTCGCTAGGTATTAGTAAACCGCATCGTGATCACCGACATTCACCGGGATGATTTGCCCATCCTGAATCAGCAACTCCAACGTAATGCGATAAGAAAGATTGATAGACGCCGAATGCAAGCCTGCCAGTTTTCCTTGCAATGGGTGTAAGCGTAAAGAAGGATGATGGGGGTTAGCGGCGAGCAACATCACCGTTTTGGCGTATTGTTGCCTAAGTTCGGGATGCCGCTTTAAAAACCTGACTTCCTTGCGTTTGAACTGATCGGTAAAAATCAGCTGGAACATGCGTGGTCAAGCCATGCCAAATGCTCTTCAACCGATTCCGTGGTAAAGCGGCCCGCCGCTAAATCCGCTTTGGTCTCGGCAATCGCGGCATCCAATTCGCATTCGCGCAGATAGTGATAATGAGCAATCTCCATCACCACGAATTTATCCTTGCCCCGCACCGAAACAATAGCCTCCGGGGACTCACTCAACGCCGCCTCGATGGCGGCAATGCCTTTGGTTTTTAAATCGTTGGCGCTGATGTGAGACATCAATCCTCCTGAAACAGCCTGCAAAACAGCGCTAAATAATGCGCTTCATCACGCGATAAAACAAGTTATCGGCAATTCTACTTTGTCAGATTTAAGCGACGCCGCCATGCCCGCCGGGATACGGGCATCCAGTGCCATGGATGGCAAGCTTCGACCCGTCCGTGGGGCCTGGATTTCGGCAATCCCTGCCGAAATGACGAGCACTGCCGAGAATCTGACAAGATAAAAGTAAGTACCCACATCAATTTCGCCGATGTCGGCGGTGGATAGCAGATCGGCTTGGGCCAGCATTTCCATCGACACTGGATGCCATGCCGCCGGCTCGATCTCGCCCATTTTGCCGAGCAAGCGTCGTTTATCCACGCAACGGATTTGATCCAGCAAGATGCGTACGGGTCGACCGTCAAAAACCACTTCCGGTCGACAGCCCAGCGCTTGGCCTTTACTGGTTAGCGGCGCAATGATTACTCTGGGCAACACGGCATTCAGATCGTCCGGCGAGACTACCAACGCCGGTCGGGTTTTCCGGATTTCCGTGCCGACCGTCGGATCAAGATTGACCCAATACACATCGCCTCGCTTTACCACTCCCATTCGCCGTCCGCCTCGTCGGCCGGCAACGCAGCCAGCACATCGCTATCGGCTTCCGACTGATAACCGTCAAACCAGCCGCTGCGCGGTGCTTTTAACGCTTCAATCACCAGCGTTTTGCCTTCCAAGCGTAAATCCACTTCTTCGCCCAGACCACAAGCTTCCAGTAAGGCGACCGGGATAATCACCCCGCGCGAATTACCCACTTTTCTTAACTGTGTGCGCATGACTACAGCCCCTAATAAAAAAGTTATAACAATGTCATTACCAATGATCTGAAAAACAAGCCCGCGCACGTCAATCTTGCAGGTGACGGTGGCGGAAAGTAGGTCGGGTTTACCCTAAAGGGCATAAAAGCGAAAGCGTAAGCCGACAAGCCGCGTCAAACTGTCGGGTTACGGCTGCGCCTAACCCGACCTACGAAAAACTTCCCTGTGCAAGCTCATCATGTGCGGTTTATGTTGAGGTGTCGGAAATCAGGCCCAGTTTGACAGCCCAGGCATGAGGTATGCGCACTGTAACTGTGCCGGGAGAGGTGGCGATAAATTCAACGCCGTTCAACTCCAGATAAATGGGGCATTCTTCGTCTTTCATGCTTAGCGTGTCCAGACAATCGGCATACAGATGGTAACCGCCGCCAGATTCATCGTCGAAATATTGAATAGTGGCTTTGGTGCTCATTGTTGCACCCGCGAATCAATTGAGTCAGGGGATGGTGAAACAGCCATGGATTGCGGTTGGGAACGTAAATAAAGTGTTTCCGGAGCTATATCCAACTCGCCGGGCCAGCTGACTGTGCCGAATGCCAGATACGCCTGTGCAAATAAATTGAAATCTTTTAAGCGAACAAATACGCCGCGATCCAGATAAGGCGTCACATCAAACACACGGCGCTCGCCGTTGATATAGGACAACAGCAAGCGATACGTGGGCAGAACCTGCACGGCGGTAATTTCGGGAATCATCTGCACCTCCTCATTTCAAGGGATCGATACGAAACGGGGCTTCGCCGTTTACCGCCAGCTCCCAATCTGCCAGTAATTCATCGCGGTGGATTTCGATCCAGGCCTGGACCAGGCGCAATTTGGCCGGCGGAAAGGTGCCTGCCAGACAGGCGCCATCGTCGATGGCAAACGATGCTTCCTGGCCCTGGTAACGGACATGAATATGCGGCCGTTTGTGTTGTTCGTCATCAAAGAAATACAGCATGACGATGATGCCGTAGAACATGGAAATCACGGGCATGGTCAACTCTCCGGGGGTATTGAAACTGATCTTACATCAATCTTGCCGGTGACGGCGGAAAGTAGGTCGGGTTTACCCTAAAGGGCATAAAAGCGATAGCGTAACCCGACAGCCACATCGAACAATGTCGGGTTACGGCGGCGCCTAACCCGACCTACGAAAAACCGCGCACATCGATTTTGCCGGTGACGGCGGCGGAAAGTAGGTCGGGTTAGCGAAAGCGTAACCCGACAAGCCGCGTCGAACAGTGTCGGGTTGCGGCTGCGCCTAACCCGACCTACGAAAAACCGCGCACATCGATTTTGCCGGTCACGGCGGCGGAAGTCCGAGCTGTACAACAGACATGGCTCACTGATATTCAGGGAAATTACGGTACATATAGCCGATCAAATCCCGCACAACTTCTAGTAAACTTCCCCAAGGCATAGCGTCGAAGGGATCACCATGAGCCAATGAGTTCCTAATACCCACAAGCGTTCCATCCTGGTCAACCTTGCCTTTTTGACCATTGGGCTTTTCGCGATACAGATTTGAAACAACAGCGCCCCCAAATTTCTGAACAATTGGAAGCTTTTCATCCACAAGCCCATCATGTTCAACCATATATTTAAGGCCAGGTTTTAAAAACGAATTTATTGGATTTTTCGGATTTATTTTCTTATAGGCGCTCATATATACATCCTTGAGTGCCAGTTCCAGTGCAGATAAAGCGGCTAATTCACCAGCCTTGATAACATCTTGGCAAATCCAGCCCAGTAAATACAGACTTTGGGCCCGTTCAAACTTTGGCCTCACTGTGTTTAAAGGTACTGGGCAATTTAACCCCAGATTAGAAATAAACGCTTGCCATTCAAAGAAATGGGAAAAAGAATACAGTTGTGCAGGACTTTGAGGTCCCGCCCAAATCAAAGTTAATGGATTATTCGTGCGGTCAGCTTTTATATTTAGCGGATCAATCTGTTCAATCATGCACAAAATCCTCTGACATCAATCTTGCCTGTGACGGCGGCCGAAATCAGCGTGGTGCGGCGTTCTTTCAGCAGATCGATAGCCTTAATTGCTTCTTCAGTAAGAGAATCATACTGACTTATGCACGATGATATTTGATGAACAATTAAGGTTTGTTCTTCAATCGGCGGCACCGGAAGGATAATAAACTTAACTTCGCCACAATTTAAATGTGGATGCATTGCTCCCGTTTGAATCGAAGACAAAGTTTCTCTTCCGTAAGTAGACTGCAAAAGCGCAGCCAGGAATTCTCCATACATTACAGTGTTATCGACCGACACAATGATTAAAGCATGGCAGTTAAAGCCAATTTCATTCTCAGATACAAGGCCTATATCGCCCGTTCCTGCTCCAGTCTGGACAATCAGAACGTCTCCTAAGCTCAGTATTGACTTAGCGTGTGCTTCGCTCCATTCCCTTGTGACGAAGTAAGCGCCATCGAAAAGAATTTTTCCACCTTTAATATGTGTCGCCTGTGCATAAGGAACACCGTCTTCAACAAGAATATCTCGCGTTGGCCCGACATATCCATTTGTAATTTTGGTGCTGAATGAGTTTAGCTTCCTAACCTCCCAATGCGCTGGCACCTCGCCCAGCCATGCTATGCCGGAATCCTTCATCGGCGCATCAGGGTTGAGGCCTTTGGTGACGGCGTGGGAAATCACCGCCTGCCGCTTTTCCTTCAGCAGTTCGATCAGCCGTTGCTGCTCGGCAATCAGCTCGTCGATCTTGGCGGTTTCACGGTCGAGGAAGGCGGCGATGGTTTGTTGTTCTTGAATGGCAGGGAAAGCAATTTCGAAATTCCGAACGAAATCGTCAGGCACACGTTTCTGCCCACCAGCGCCATACATTGATGCCTCACCGCGCTTTCGGAATGTTGTTGAAATGAATAACCAATGCAAATAATCACTTGTTGTTTCGGATGGTAGGGGCCTTGCGACTATCAACTCAGTCGTCCCAAAGCCAACTCCTTCCAACAATCCGCGCATAACCGCGCCCTTACCATTTTCAAAACATGGGGTGATCTTTGCTATGGTTACATCGCCTTCGCGAAAATAGGTATATCCTGTTTCAACGTCGCCAATTGAGCGAGTGCGATCAAGATTAAGGGAGCCATCGTCACCAACTGCTTCCATAGGAAGAAACGAAACTTCAGTTTCCCGATCGAGTTTGGCCGCTTCACTTTTTGATGGATTCAATTGAGCTACAAAACGAAGCCGCTTAACCTCCCAATGCTCCGGCACCTCGCCCAACCATTCGATGCCGCTGTCCTTATATTCCGGGTAACGCGGAAAACTCATGCCGGGCCATCCTTGATTGACTGTTGGTCGGCGCTCGCCTCCGTGGTGGCCGAGTTTAACGGATGTTTCAGCGAGAGTATCAAGGTCATGGGCTGGGTGGGCGAAGCGACGAAGCCGTGGTGTTGATAAAAGGCCTTGGCCGGTTCCGACAGTGCATGAACCAGCAGGCCGCGGATGCCGACAATGCTGGCCGCGCGCAGGGTGCGCAACACCGCGTCTTGCAATAAAGCCACACCCAGCCCCCGGCCCCGCCAAGCGAAATCGACGGCCAAGCGGCCCAGAATCGCCATCGGCACGGGATCGGGCATATTGCGCTTGAGCGCCGGAGGTGCATGATTTAGTACCATCGCGCCGGAAGCCAGGCAGTAATAGCCGACAATCCTTGACTCGTCGGTAACGACATAGGTGCGCAATGCCCCGCTGAATTGGTTGGATAGCGCCCGGCGCTTCAGCCAGTCGTCGAGGGCATCGACGCCGCAAGCGAAGTCATGCCGTCGATGCTCGACCGTCAGCAAGGTCGGCGGCGACAGCACTAGGCTTGCCAGGGTTTGCGCGCCGCCATCAGGCGGTCATACCCTTCGCCGGTGGCGGGTTGATCGAGCACTTGCAGGAACTGTTGGTAGGTCTCCCAATCGACGCGAACCAGCGCTTGGTCCAGCAACGATTCTTCCGCCGCGCGACGTGCGGCATCGATCATAAAGTCGGAGCGGGTTTTTCCTTGCGCCTTGGCGGCTTGATCGATCAAGGCGCGGACGTCGCCGCGAACCCGCAGGTTGACGGCATGAGTAGGGCTGTCGGGGTTGGATGCGCGATGGGCCATAAAAATACCTCAAGATAACGAACCGACATGATACGCCAGCAAGATACACATCATGTATCTATTTTGCGTGAAACTGCCGGTCAGGGCGAAGGCGTAATCCTCAATCCGCCGCGCATTAAAACGCGCGATCGATCGTCATGCCGATAGCCCTTCAATCATTGCCTTGATACGGTCCGTGCATTGTTTGAGGTCCGCATCGATCGCGGCCAAGTCGCGCGGCGGCTCGAACACATAGAAATGCCGGTTGAACGGGATCTCGTAGCCGATCTTGGTTTTATCGTGGTCTATCCACGCATCCGGCGCATGCGGCAGCACTTCGCGCTTGAAGTAGCTTTCCACGTCTTCATTGAGCGGCACGTTTTCGGTGTCGCGCAGGCTGGAGTCCGGTTGCGGCTTGCCTTTTAGCTTGCCTTTGGCGCCGATAACGATGTCGCCGTTTTCATCGCGTAACGGCCGTTCGACGGTGATGGTGCGATAGCCAAAATCGCTGTTCTTGAAGATAAGGGAAATTGGCTTCTTGCCATCACTGGCCTCGATGAAGTGCCCGAATAAACGGGTGATTTCGGCGATATGCTCGTCCGACAATTCCTTGCGCTTGGAGCCCAGGCTTTTGCGCATCTTTTGCCAGAAGCCGCTGGCATCGATCAGTTGCAGCTTGCCTTTGCGGTGTTCCGGTTTGCGGTTGGAGAGTATCCAGACATAGGTGCTTATGCCGGTGTTGTAGAACATATCGGTCGGCAAGCCGATGATGGCTTCGACCAAATCGTTTTCCAGCACATAGCGGCGGATTTCGCTTTCGCCGGAACCGGCGCCGCCGGTGAACAACGGCGAGCCGTTGAGAACGATGCCGAAACGGCTGCCGCCGTCTTTCGCCTGGCGCATCTTGCTGATCAGATGCAGCAGGAATAACAAGGAGCCGTCCGATACGCGCGGCAAACCGGGTCCGAAGCGGCCGTTGCAGCCTTGCTTTTCGTGTTCGTTGCGGATGTCTTTTTCGACCTTTTTCCATTCCACCCCAAACGGCGGATTGGACAGCATATAGTCGAATTTCTTCAGGAGATGGCCGTCGTCGGAAAAGGTATTGCCGAACACGATATTGGCGACATCCTGGCCCTTGATCAGCATATCGGCTTTGCAAATGGCATAGGATTCCGGATTGAGCTCCTGGCCGAACATGGTCAAACGTGCTTGCGGATTATGCTCTTCCAGATATTCGCCGGCGACCGACAACATGCCGCCGGTACCGGCCGTCGGGTCGTAAATGGTGCGCACCACGCCGGGTTTGGCCAGCATGTCGTCGTCCTCGATGAACAGCAGGCTAACCATCAGCTTGATGACTTCGCGCGGGGTGAAATGCTCGCCGGCGGTTTCGTTGGAAATCTCGGCAAATTTGCGGATCAGTTCCTCGAACACCAATCCCATTTGGCTATTGCTGACTTGCTCCGGATGCAAATCCACATGGGCGAAGCGTTCCGTGACCAGATACAGCAGCCCGGATTTGGCGAGGCGGTCCACTTGGGTATAAAAGTCGAAGCGCTCGAAAATGTCCCTGACCTCCACCGAAAAGCCTTGGATATAGGAAATCAGGTTTTCCTTAAGATGGTCCTGATCGCCCATCAGCTTTTTCATGTCTAGCGGCGAGGTGTTGTAGAAACTCTGGCCGGCCTTGCGCAGCAGGAAAGGTTCCGGATTGATACCTGCTTGGCGCTTATCTGCGTATTCGGTCAATACCGCGTCTTTGGTGGCTTCCAACACGCAGTCGAGACGGCGTAACACACAGAAGGGCAGAATGACTTTGCCATAGTCGGATTGTCTGTAATCGCCGCGCAGCAGATCGGCAACCGACCAGAGCAAGGCGGAAAGGGATGAGTGGTTCATCGGGTCTTGTCCTTATTGATATTTCCGAAAGCGGTTTCCGACGGGGTCGCTGACCATAATCATTCAAAGGCCCAAGGCGGCGATTTTAACGCCGCCTCCCCGACTGACGCGGAGCACCATTATTTTCCGATACAGAAACTCGAAAAGATTTCGCCCAACAAGTCGTCGGACGTGAATTCGCCGGTAATGGCGGACAGGCTGGCTTGGGCTTGCCTAAGTTCCTCGGCGACCAACTCGTGGGCGGCGGCCTGGAGTTGCGCGGCCGCGTTGGCGACGGCTTGCTCGGCAAGTTGCAAGGCCCTTAGATGGCGGGTGCGGGCGGCGAAGGCGCCGTCGCCGCCTTCGACGAAGCCCATGCTGTGTTTTAAATGCGTCTTCAGCAAGTCCAACCCGGCGCCGGTCTTGATCGACAAGCGGATTTCGCAACCGGCGGCGGTCTCGACCAGGCTAGGCTCGCCGCCGAGCAAGTCTAGTTTGTTGTAAAGCCGGGTCACGCTGGCATTGGCCGGCAGCTCGCTAAGCGCCGGCTCGGCGTCGGGATCGGTACTGTCGATCAACAATAATACCCGGTCGGCCTTGGCGATTTCGGCGCGGGCGCGGCGAATGCCTTCCTGCTCGACCGGATTGTCGCTGTCGCGCAGGCCGGCGGTATCGATGACGTGCAGCGGCATGCCGTCGATCTGGATGCGCTCGCGCAGTACGTCGCGGGTGGTGCCGGCGATCTCGGTGACGATGGCGGCCTCATGGCCGGCCAGTGCGTTCAACAAGCTGGACTTGCCGGCATTGGGTTTGCCGGCCAGCACCACGGTCATGCCGTCGTGCAACAAGCGGCCTTGTCGGGCGCTACGCGCAATCGCGGCCAGTTTGTCCTGTAATCGGGCGATGCGTTGGGCAACCACGCCGTCGCCGAGGAAATCGATTTCTTCGTCGACGAAGTCTATCGCGGCTTCGATGTACACGCGTAGCTCGATCAGTTCGTCGATCAATTCGTTGACTTGGCGGGAAAACTCGCCCTGCATCGATTGCTGAGCGGCCCTGGCGGCTTGCTCGGTGCCGCTGCTGATTAAATCGGCGATGGCTTCGGCCTGCGCCAGATCGATTTTGTTGTTCAGAAAGGCGCGCCGGCTGAATTCGCCGGCCTCGGCCAAGCGGGCGCCCAGCGCCAGGACGCGGCGCAGCAGCATGTCCAAGACCACGCTACCGCCGTGGCCGTGCAGCTCGACGACGTCTTCGCCGGTAAAGGATTTTGGCCCTGGAAAATACAGCAGCAGGCCGCTGTCGACGACCGTGCCGTCGGCGGCGATGAAATGCGCGTAACGGGCGTAACGGGGAGCGGCTAGGGATTTGCGGGTCAGCTCGGTAGCGACCGAGCCGGCCGCCGGACCCGAGATGCGGATGACGCCGACGCCGCCGTTACCGGGCGGCGTGGCGATGGCGGCTATCGTGTCGCCGTCCCGCATCGGACTCAATGGGCGTGCGCGTCTTCTTCAAGCACGTGCTTGGTGATGTACCACTGTTGCAGGATCGACAAACTGTTGTTGCAAATCCAGTAAAGCACCAAGCCGGACGGGAAGAACAGGAAGAACACGGTGAACACGATAGGGAACATTTTCATCACCTGTGCCTGCAGCGGATCGATCGGCGCCGGATTCAGACTTTGCTGAATCTTCATCGTGATGCCGTAGACGATGGGCAGCAGGTAAAACGGGTCTTGCGCGGACAGGTCTTGTATCCACAGCGCGAAGTCGGCCTGGCGCAATTCGACGGTCTCGATCAGCACCCAGTACAGCGAAATGAACACCGGAATCTGTACCATGATCGGCAAGCAACCACCGAGCGGATTGACTTTCTCCTTCTTATACATCGCCATCATTTCGGTGTTGAAGCGCTGTCTGTCGTCGGCGTAACGCTCTTGCAAATCCTTCAGGCGCGGCTGAATCTTGCGCATTTTCGCCATCGATTGATAGCTGGCTTTCGACAGCTTGAAGAACAGCAGTTTGATGAACAGGGTCACGCCCATGATCGCCAGGCCCCAGTTGCCAATGTAGCCGTGGATTTCGTTGAGCAGCCAATAAATTGGCTTGGCGATGACGGTCAGCCAGCTGTAATCGACCGTCAGCTCCAGGCCGGGCGCCAAGGCTTCCATGACCGGTTGGATCTTGGGACCGACGAACAACTTGGTCTTGAACGAGCCTTCGCTATTGGGTTGAACGTTCACATCCGGCGAGTAGGAGCCGATCACGTAGCGCGCGTCGTTCAGCGCCTTGGTGTAGTAATGGTTTTCCTGATCCGCCGCCGGAATCCAGGCCGCCGCGAAGTAATGCTGAATGAATCCGCTCCAACCACCGGTCGCCGCCACGGCCAGGTTGTCTTCGGTCATTTCTTCGTACTTGACCTTCTTGAACTTCTCCTTGTCGGTATAAATCACGCCGCCCGAGTAGGTACGAATAAAATTGTTGTTGCTTTTATCGCTATGCTCTACGCGCAACAATTGCTCGTATTGGCGGCCGGACCACGCGGTCGCGGACTGGTTGACAATTTTTTGTTCGACGTCGACCGCGTAACTGCCGCGGCTGAAGGTAAAGGTTTTAACGACGCGCAGGCCTTGCTCGTTGGTCCAGGTCAGCGGCACGGTCAATTGGTCCTGACCGTCGGCCAAGGTATAGTCGGTGCGCTCGGCGCTGAATACCGCATGGTGATCGGGCGCGCTGGAAGAGTTCTGGTTGGCGACCAGACCGGTTTGGGCCAGGAACAGGTTTTCGGGATTGCTGTCGAACAGACGTATCGGGGCCAGATTTTTCTCGGGCGCGGGCAAGCCGATCAAAGCCCACGCTTTTTGGACGACGGTATTGGTTTTCTCATGCGGGTAATTCAGCAAATCCAGATTCCGTAGCGTACCGCCCTCGATGTCGATTTCCAACTCGTACACATCGGTTTTGACTTTGACGACCCGGTCCGCCGCGACGGCTTGAGCGGTCGGCTGGCCGGCCGGCGTTTGCGCCGCATCCGGGGATTGCTGAACGTTGCTCAGCCCGGCGTCGCCGGCAACAATGGGCTTGTCGGAAACGATCGCCCGCGGCTTGGGGCCATAATCGATCTGCCACGCCTCCCACAGCATGTAGGAGATCATCAACATCGCCATGACAAGTACAAATCTAATGTTATCCATTGTTATTACTCAAATTTTTCTGGGACAGGATCGATGCCACCCGGATGGAACGGGTGGCATTTCAATAATCGTCTAAGCGTGAGATATGAGCCTTTGGCGGCGCCGTGACGCTGGATCGCCTCCAAGCCATAACTTGAACAGGTGGGATAAAAACGGCATCTGGGCCCCAGTAACGGGCTTATGAAGTACTTGTAAACCTTGATCAGGGTTATGAGCAGGAATCGCATCGATTTACCAATTTAAGCCAATGCCTTTCCAAGGACTTCCTCAATACCGGCGAGGTTGCATTTGCTGCATCCCCCGAGCCAAAACAACGATATCTATGCTGACGATATGTTGACGCTGCAATCTAAAGCTTTCCCTGACAGCCCTTTTGATGCGGTTCCGCGCGACTGCTGTTTTTATTGTTTTTTTGCGATCGCCAAGCCCAAGCGCGCATGCGCCAGGCCGTTGAAAGTCGCCAATACCGTAAAGTATTTATCGGTCGACTTTACGGGATTGCTAAATACATTTTTATACTCGGCGGGCGTCCCTAACCGATACCGAGCGGGAAAACCGTGTTCTTGGGCCGACAATTAAACCGTCAGCGATGCGCGGCCTTTTGCTCTGCGCGCATTCAACACTTTGCGGCCGCCGACGGTAGCCATTCTGGCGCGGAAACCGTGAGTTCTGACGCGTTTGATTTTGCTGGGTTGGTAAGTTCTTTTCATAGTTATTGCCTCGGGATAAAACGGATAAAAAAGGCTGCGAATCATACGTGATGAAACGAACCACTGTCAATTTGCCGTGTCGGATTCCCAAACCATCCAAAATCGGCTACGCTCTTTTTGGTCTGTCACCATCAGCGACTCAGGGAGTCCAAATCATGAAAAACTTATCGTTCGCCGCAATCGCGGCTTCCGCGTTTGTATTGACGGCTTGCGCCACCGCGACCGGCTGGACGCCGACCGTGGATACTTATAACGACCCCAACGCCGCGCGGCTCAACCAGGACATGCAGGAGTGCCAGCAACTGGCTTCGCAATCGTCCCCGGCGGTAAAGGATACCGCAACCGGAGTCGCCGTGGGCGGTTTACTCGGCGCGGCCGGCGGCGCGGCGATCGGCGCGGTCACCGGTAACCCCGGCGCCGGCGCGGCGATCGGCGCGGCGGCGGGCGGCATCGGCGGCGGCGCGATGCAAGGCGTTCAGTCCGACGACCGTTACAAAAACGCTTACCGCAGCTGCCTGAGACAGCGCGGCCATAACGTCCTCAACTAAACCACTCGCTACTTGGAGGCTTACTTACCCGTTGTCGCCGTGGCCATCGGCGTCGTTCTGGCGTTCGATTACACCAACGGCTTCCACGACGCCTCCAACATCCTTTCCGGTGTCATCGCTTCCAGAGCGATGACACCGCTTCAGGCCATGTTATTGGTCGCTATCTTCGAATTTCTCGGCCCGTTGCTGGGCGGCACCGCCGTCGCCGATACCGTCGGTTCTTTGCTGGATTTGTCCGTGCCGCCGCGCCCGGTCGGCCTGACCGCCGTTCTGTCCGGATTGGCCGCGGCGGTGGCGTGGAATTTTTTCACCTGGTGGCGCGGACTACCGTCGTCATCCTCGCATGCGCTGGTAGGCGGCTTGATCGGTGCGGCCCTGGCCGCCTCCGAGCCGATCCCGATGGACTGGGGAATCGCAGCCCTCCTCCACGGCCGCATCCAAGGCTTCGCCAAGGTATTGCTGGCACTGTTTCTGTCGCCGTTCCTGGGTTTCGCGGTCGGATTCGCGCTGCAGCGCGCTACGATGTTCCTGCTGCGCGCCGCCCATCCGTCCATCAACCGCCGCCTGTGCCAAGCCCAATGGCTGACCGCCGCCGGCTTGGCGTTCTGCCACGGCGCCAACGATGCGCAAAAAAGCATGGGCATACTGACTCTGTTGCTGCTGCTCAGCGGACAAATCGCGACCTTTCAGGTGCCGGTGTGGGTGATGGCCGCTTGCGCGACCGCGATGACGGCCGGCGCCCTAACCGGCGGCTGGCGCATCGTCCGCACCTTAGGATTTGCGATCTATAAAATTCGGCCGATACACGCCTTGAACTCGCAACTGACCGCCTGCTCGGTGATTGCGGCTTGCTCGATGCTAGGAGCGCCGGTTTCGACCACTCACGTCGTCGCGTCAGCCATTACCGGCATCGGCGCCTCGGACCGGCCTAGACAGGTACGCTGGGGCAAGGCCGGCGAAATCGTGCTGGCCTGGTTGATCACGATTCCCGGCTCGGCGCTACTGGCCGCGTTGATCGGCCGACTCGCCCAACTCTAACCCTCTTACCGACATGTCCGACTCGCAAAACCGTTTAGCCGCGCGGCTGTTTCAGCGCATTTTTCCGAAAACCGCCGACTTCTACCTGTTACTGCACCAGCAATGCCAACAAGTGTGCATCACCGTGGACAATTTGGTCCGCTACATGAACGAGGAAAACCCGCAAGCCGACGAAATGCTGAAAAAGGACGAGCACGATGCCGACCGAATCCGAATGCGTAATTTGCACGAATTGAACAGTTCGTTTGCCACCCCGATAGACCGCGAAGACATTTACCGGGCCATCGCCGCGCTCGACAACATCGTGACCTATTGCAAGAGCACCTATAACGAGATGGAGGCTCTGCAATTGAATCCCGACGATTATTCGAAGGCGATGGTCGCGGAATTGCAGATCGGCATCAAAGCCCTCGAGCAGGGCTTCGCGGTATTGGGCAAGCGCCCGCGCGACGCCGAAACGCACGCGTTCGCCGCGCGTCATTCCGAACGCCGGGTCGAAAAGATGTACCGCAAAGCCATTGCCGAATTGTTTCAGGGCCAGGACTATCTGGACATGTTCAAGCGTCGCGAACTATACCGCCACCTGTCCAACGCCGCCGACCGGGTCCACGCGACCGCCAACATCCTCGAAGACATCATCGTCAAGCTGGGCTAACGCCCGCCTCCGCCAGCGCCGAAGCCGGAAATTTCCTGGCCTCGACGCCCGCCCGGCGCCCTGGGGCCGCCACAATTCGCCAGGCAACCATGCTACAATTCCGGCGGTTAGAATCGTGTTCAATTAATGAGGTTCACTTCGTGGCAAACATTAGCAGCCGAAAATCCGCAATGACTCTTTTTAGCTCGCCGAATTGCATCATGAGCCATTGCGCCCGCCTCGTTGTTCACGAAAAAGGCGTTCCCGCCGACATCGAATATTTCGATCCGACCGACCCGCCCGAAGACCTGCTGGAACTCAATCCGAACGGTAATGCCCCCACCTTCGTGGAGCGCGATCTGGTGCTGTACGACGCCCGCATCATCATGGAATATCTGGACGAGCGTTTTCCACACCCGGCCTTGCATCAAATGGACCCCGTCTCCCGCGCCAACGCCCGAATGCTGATCAAACGCATCGATCAGGATTGGTATCAAATGCTCGAGGAAGCGCAACTGCAAGGCGACAAACGCGCCGCCAAAGCCAAGAAAGTTCTTAGGGAAAGTCTGCTGGCGGCCGCGCCGGTTTTCGATGCCACCACCTATTTCATGGGCGAGGACTATTCGCTGATCGATTGCGCGATGGCGCCTTTTTTATGGCGCCTGGGCAGCGTCGGCATCGACATCAGCTCGCTAGGCAAGGGTATCACCGCTTACGCCAACCGGCTATTCGCGCGCAAGGCCTTTCAGGACAGCCTCAGCCACGACGAAAAAGAACTCATGCAAAGCCAAACCAAATGACGCCACTAAAACCCTACCTGATCCGCTCCATTTACGAATGGATTTTGGATAATAGTCTGACACCCCATCTATTGGTCAACGCCGAACACCCCGGCGTCGTGTTACCCACCGACTTCGTCGAGGACGGCCGCATCGTCCTGAATATTCGCCCCGAAGCCATACAAGGCTTGACCCTGGGTAACGAGGAAGTCCAGTTCAACGCCCGCTTTTCCGGCAAGGCCATGCACATTGTGGTACCCACCAAGGCGGTGCTGGCGATTTACGCGAAGGAAAACGGCAAGGGTATGGTCTTCGACCCGGAAGATCAAGACGACGAAACGCCGCCCAGCGCCCCTGAACCGACACCGCCGCAGCGTCCGCAATTGCGGGTTGTGAAATAGCATCCGGCCAAGCCGCGCTCGCCGCCCCGCGTTCCAGCAACGTCCGATAGTGCCGCGCCCCCTCGGAATTCGGGCGATTCGGCTAAAGACACGCTTAACACGGTGCGATAGAATGCCGGGCTAGTTTCGACGGGGAGCTGTGATGACGCACGACACGCCCAAAGTTTTTAGCGACGCCGAAATCGTCGAGCGTTTGCAACGCGAACTGCCGCATTGGTATTACGAAAACGGCTGGATACGCCGCAAGTACAAGACCTCCGGCTGGAAAGCGACATTGATGGTCGTCAACGCTGTCGGCCATTTGGCGGAAAAAGCCTGGCACCACCCGGACCTGACAGTTTCCTATGCGTTCGTGATCGTCAAACTGGTCACTCACGCCGCCAAGGGCGTTACCGACAAGGATTTCGCGCTGGCGAAAAAAATCGAGGACGTCGTGCAATGGGATGCCGCCGCCGAATCCGGCGGTATTTTCGAAGGTACGCCGGACGACCCGCGTTTCAAATACATTAAAAAAGACTGAGGACAGCACGATGACTGAAATCACCGAGGTACCCAGCCCGTTCTGCGGTATTGGCACCGACGACTTGGCGATCCGGGTGGATGGCTTAAGCTTGCAAGTAGCCGCTAACGGTTGCGCGGTCAACACGCCGGGCTTTGAGCAGCCGATCACCGACACCTCGCCGCGTGTTGGCGGCCAGGCTGTTGATCTAGATACAGCGGTTGCCAAGGCAGCGGCGCTGTTGCGCGACACCAAGCAACCGGTCATCGCCGGCTGCGCCACCGACGTGAACGGCATGCGCGGCTTGCTGGCCTTGGCCGACAAATCCGGCGCGGTAGTCGATAACGTCAATTTCCCGGCCGCCCGCCGTAACTTGTTGGCGCTGCAGGATTCCGGCTGGATGAATACCACGCTGGCCGAATTGAAAAACCGTTGTGACGTTCTGCTGATCGTCGGTACCGACCTCGAGGCGTTCGCGCCGCGCTTCTTCGAACGCTATTTGTGGAACGAACAATCCATGTTCCTCGACAACACCGCTAGCCGCGACGTGATTTACCTGGGTAAGGCACCGTCCGGCGACGCGTCGACCTCGCCCGCCGGCAAAACCGCGACCGTGCTGACTTGCGCCGACGCCGATCTTCCCGATGTCGTTGCCGTGCTGGCCGCGCTGATTAAAAAGCAACCCGTGCTCGCGCAAAACGTGGCCGGCATCGCTGTGACCGATCTGCAAGCAGTTGCCGACAAACTGAAAACCGCCCAATACGGCGTAATACTCTGGGGCGCCGCCGCGCTAGCCTACGACCACGCCGAATTGACTGTGCAAACCCTCTGCGGCATCGTCAAGGATATCAATCTGCAAGGCACCCGCTGCTCCGGCTTTCCGCTGGGCGGCCGCGAAGGCGATCAAACCGCCAACCAAGTCTGCGGCTGGACCACCGGTTATCCGGCGCGGGTCAATTTCGCCCGCGGCTACCCGGAATACGATCCGTTTCTATACGACAGCCAAGCCATGCTCGCCAACGGCGAAGCCGACGCCTTGATCTGGGTACACGCTTTCAATGTCAACGCCAAACCGCCAAGGACCACGTTACCGACCATCGTCATCGGCCGTTCCGGCATGACCTTCGAAAAAGAACCCGATGTGTTCATCCCCGTCGGCACACCCGGCATCGACCATGCCGGCCACGCTTACCGACTGGACAACGTGGTGGCGATTCGTCTGAAAAAACTGAGAGACTCCGGCCTGCCCAGCACCGCCGAGGTGCTGCAAGCCATTGAACAAGCCCTTTAGGATACCGACATGCTGATAAAACTCACAGGCGGCACCGTTTACGACCCGGCCAGCGGCGTAGCCGGCCAGCAACAAGACCTCTTTATTCAAGACGGCCGCATCGTCGATGCGCCAACAGACGGCCGGCCGGTCGATCAAGAATACGACTTGCGCGGCAAGGTGGTGATGTCCGGCGCGATCGACATGCACACGCACATCGGCGGCGGCAAGGGCAACATTGCCCGCACCCTGTTGCCGGAAGACCACCGCTTGGACCCGGTGCACCGCACCCCGGTCACCCGCTCCGGTAACGGTCATGCGATGCCCAGCACCTATGTCGCCGGCTACCGTTACGCCGAAATGGGTTACACCGCCTGTTTCGAACCGGCCGTGCTGCCGATCAACGCCCGCCAGGCGCACATGGAAATGGGCGACACGCCGATCGTCGATAAAGGCGGCTACGTGATGCTGGGCAGCGACGACTTTCTGCTGCGGATGCTGACCGCGAAAAAAGACCAAAAAGCCGTCAACGATTACGTGGCCTGGACCTTGAATGCGGCCAAAGGCATAGGCATCAAAGTCGTCAACGCCGGCGGCATCAACGCCTTCAAATTCAACCAGCGCAAACTGGATTTGGACGAGAAAAACAGCCATTACGACGTCACGCCACGGCAAATCCTGCAAACCCTGGCCCGCGCAGTCAAGGAACTGGGCATCACGCATCCACTGCATGTCCACGGTTGCAACCTAGGTGTACCCGGTAACCTGGAAACCACTTTGAACACGATTCAAGGCATCGAAGGCTTGCCGATGCACTTGACCCACATTCAGTTCCACAGCTACGGCACCGAAGGCGATTTCAAATTTTCGTCCGGCGCCGCGCAGATTGCCGAAGCGATCAACCAAAACAAAAACATCAGCGCCGACGTCGGTCAGATTCTGTTCGGCCAAACCGTCACCGCCTCCGGCGACAACATGCGCCAACACGCCAACCACCGCTTCGCCAGCCCCAACAAATGGGTGTGCATGGATATCGAATGCGATGCCGGCTGCGGCGTGGTGCCGTTTAAATACAAGGACCAAAACTTCGTCAATGCCCTGCAGTGGGCCATCGGTTTGGAAATCTTCCTGCTGGTCGAAGACCCGTGGCGGATATTCCTGACCACCGACCACCCCAACGGCGCGCCGTTCACCAGCTATCCGCATTTGATCCGCTTGCTGATGGACCGCAGCTTCCGCAACGACATGCTGGCGACGATACACCCGGAAGCGCAAAAAATGACCACGTTGGCTTCGATCGAACGCGAATACAGCTTGAGCGAAATCGCCATCATGACCCGCGCCGGCGCGGCGCGCATTATCGGCTTGAAAGACCGCGGCGCATTGAGCCCCGGCAACTTCGCAGACATCACCGTCTACACCGAAAACGCCGACCGCCAAGCGATGTTTACCAAGCCGGATTACGTGTTTAAGGACGGCGAACTGGTGGTCAGAGATGGCCAAGTCGTAAAAGTCACCTGGGGCACCACCCACATCGTCAAACCGGAATACGATCTGTCGATAGAAAACGAGTTGAAACCGTATTTCGATAAATACCTGACCATGAAACTGGGCAACTTTAAAATCAGCGACGACGAAATAAGCGAAGACGGACGCGGAAGTTTGACGGCGCATCCGTTGAGAGGTGCAGCATGATCATTAATGGCGTAACCATCGACAAAACCTTCGCCGAAGCCTTCCCGATGAAGGCGACGCGAGCCATCATCACCGCCCAGAACGAGAAATGGGCGATGATTTCCGCGCAAGCCATGACCGGCTTTGCCACCTCGGTGATTGCCTGCGGCTGCGAAGCCGGTATCGAACGGGTGTTAAGCCCGGACGAAACCCCGGACGGGCGCCCCGGCGTATCCATCATGATTTACGCGATGGGCGGTAAGGGCTTGGCCAAGCAATTGGAAACCCGCGCCGGCCAGTGCGTACTGACTTCACCGACATCCGCTCTGTTCGCCGGGATTGAAGGCGGCAAGCCGATTCCGTTGGGCAAAAATCTGCGCTTTTTCGGTGACGGCTTCCAGATTGCCAAGAAAATCGCCGGCAAGCGTTACTGGCGTGTACCGGTGATGGACGGCGAATTCCTGACCGAAGCCACCACCGGCATGGTCGATGCGGTCGGCGGCGGCAATTTTCTAGTATTGGCTGAATCGCAACCGCAAGCCTTGGCGGCTTGCGAAGCGGCGATCGACGCGATGAAAAAAACCCCCAACGTCATCATGCCCTTCCCCGGCGGCGTGGTGCGTTCCGGCTCCAAGGTCGGCTCCAAATACAAAGCCTTGAGTGCGTCGACCAACGATGCCTTCTGCCCGACCTTGAAGGGCGTGACCAAGACCGACCTGTCGCCGGAAATCGAGTCGGTGATGGAAATCGTCATCGACGGTTTGTCCAAAGAAGACATCGACAAGGCGATGCGGGTCGGCATTCAAGCGGTCTGCGAACTGGGCGCGGCCAACGGTATTAAGCGCATCAGCGCCGGCAACTATGGCGGCAAACTCGGCCCGTTCCACTTCCATCTACAGGAGATCATGGCATGACCACGTTGACCTTCACTCTGATCGAGACGCCACTGCCGGTGCAACGCGTAGATATGTCGCCGCTGGTCTGCCAAAAATTGGCCGGTTTGAGCCTGGACCAGATCGCCGCGATCGAATTGCAGTCCGGCAAACGCAAACTGCGGGTCGATCAATTGTTTCACATTAACGGCAGCAATCCCGACGACATCAGCATCGTCGGCAGTACCGACAAGCTGGATTTCATCGGTAAGGAACTCGCTAGCGGCAGCATCAGCGTGCAAGGCGACGCGGGCGCCTATCTGGGCATGCAGATGAAGGGCGGCACGATTTCGGTGATCGGCGATGTCGGCATTTACGCGGCTTGCGAAATGAAAAACGGTTTGATCCAGATCGAAGGCAATGCCGGCGATTTCGTTGGCGGCGCATTGCCCGGCAACAAGCAAGGCATGAAGGGCGGCACGGTTTTGGTCAAGGGCAACGTTGGCCAGCGTTGCGGGGACCATTTGCGCCGCGGCCAAATTCTCGTCGAAGGCGATGCCGGCGACTATTGCGGCTCCCGCATGGTGGCCGGCACGATCGCGGTGATGGGCAAGGTCGGCCGTTACGCCGGCTATGCAATGCGCAGAGGCACCTTGTTGCTGTGGAATCAACCGCAATTGCCGGCCACCTTCAATGATTGCGGCTCGCATACCCTGGCGTTTCTACCCATGTTATTCGCGTCGTTCAAAACCCTGAACTCCCGCTTTGCCGACAACGGCGTCGCTTTCAACCGGGTCAGACGCTTCGGCGGCGACATGGCGGAAACCGGACGCGGCGAAGTGTTGGTCAAGCTATAAAATCGCAGACTCCGAGCCGATTTCGTTCCTTGCCGGAGATATGGTTAGACCGCTGACTATTACCAACCACGACCGCGACAGTGCCGGGCTGAAATACGTGTATCCGGTGATGTCTCGGCGGGCGGGAGGGTTGTCGATAGGCATCAACTTCAATCCTAATAACGCATGCAACTGGCGTTGCGTGTATTGCCAAGTCCCCAACCTGAAACGCGGGGCCGCGCCCACCCTGGATTTCGAGGTACTCGAACGGGAATTGCGGGGCTTTTTGGAGTGGGTGTTACGTGGCGACTTTTTCGATGCTTACGATGTCGCCGCCGAACAGCGCGTCGTCAAGGACATTGCGATCTCCGGTAACGGCGAGCCAACCAGTCTAAAATCCTTCGACCGAGCCATCCGCCTAATAGGGGAAATCGGCCTGGAAAGCGACATATTGCCGACTGGCAACTTGGTATTGATCAGCAACGGCAGTCTGGTACATCAAAAACCTGTCCAAGCCGGACTGGCCGAATTGGCGAATTGCGGCGGCGAGCTTTGGTTCAAGCTGGACAGCGCCACTAGCGCTGGCCGAAACTTGCTGAACCACGCCAAATTGAGTCAAGCCAAACTGATCGAACATCTGCAAATCGCCAGCGATTTATGCCCAACCAAATTGCAAACCTGTATTTTGCATTATCGACAGGCTTGGTCAGACGCCGAAAAAGCCGCGTATTTGGCCTTGCTGGCGGCACTGAAATCCAGAAACATTAAAATCGCGAAAATACTGTTGTACAGTCTGGCCCGACCGTCGTTGCAACCGGAGGCAGGTGAGTTGAGAGGCGCAGATTTAAGTGAAATGACGCGTTTTGCCGCCGACATCGAAGCGCTGGGCTACGATGTCGGCGTCAGCCTTTAGGCCTTGACGTCGAGGAGCGCCCCGACCATTTTTTCGTGGGTTTTCAGTAATTTGACGCCTGCGGAATTCTCCAGCTCGGCTTCCTTCAAACTGACGATAGGTTTAAACAATTCGGTCGGCGCGATATCTTGCGAACCGCCGACTTCGTCTTTTTGGACAGGCAACGTAGCGATGGTTTGAGCGGCCGTGGCCGCTTTCTGCTGAGCGTTGCTGATCAGGTTGGTGGCACTATTCAGTACATTGCTAATCATGGCGTACCTCCTGCAAATCAAGTTTGCATCATACCGCTAGTCATAGCGGCCGGCTAGGCGGAAACTTGAATTTCCGGTGGTTTATCCAATGACGATCACAAAGTCAGCTACGGGACCTATCGAACAGTTTTTTGTAAACGTCCAGTAAAACCGGCAAGCCGTGCTGATTGAACAGCCGCCAAGCGTAACCGACCAACCGAATCAACCCGCTCATCGCGCGTTCCACCGCGCGGTCGCCACCCAGTTGCTTGAATTTGGCTTCGACAATCCTACTCCATTGCGGCTTGGGCTCGCCTTGGCTATCGACAAACACTTGGTTGTACGCCCACATTTCCAACACCGAAACCAACCACATAAACCCAAAAGAGATGGCCATGCCGGCACCGGCAAATATCACCAGCCAGGCAAACATCGGATTGAGCTTAGTCAACCACCACGACAAAATATCCACCAGCAGAAACACATAGGGCATGCCGATCGCGATCGACTTGTATTTCAGCGTACTGGTCTCGGAAAAGCTAAAGATTAGTCCGACCAACATAAAGATAAAGCTAATGCCGAACAAGTGGATATGCGACACCCTGGTCAGCGACGTGAACGTGGCGCCTTCGTCTTCCTTGGCCAATTCCTTTAAGACGTTGAAGTCGCTAAAGTCCGGCAGCGAAGCCTCTTTGTTGTGACACATCACACAGCGGCTCTCGATGATTTTATCGATACCGTCATCGACAAAATCATCCTTGTCGGCACCGTCCCGCACCCATTGGATGATGGCGAACCGCTCTTTCTCGGAGGCATTGTCCTTCATCGAGCCGTTCAATTTCGTCTCCAGCATCGTGCCGGACCGATTCCCGTAGTAACTATAAACGATGTCGTCTATCGACAAGCCGAACTTGCCGTCGGCCAAACCGTGCGTAAACAGAATCTGGATCAGCGCGACCAGATAACCCACCGCGACCGTTGTCAAATAACCGGTAAACAACACCTTAACGGGGATATCCAACTGCCTTAACGTAGAAAATTCGCGGGCCATGCGGTCCTCCGGGAGAAGTGAAGCTTTATTATAACTGTGTTAAAACTCGAGATTTTGAAATAGACTATTAACGATTGACAAAAAAAAGGCCCTTGCGAACAAGAGCCTGTTTCGATTCTTCCGAAACTGAATTATTTCGGCTGAACGTTGGCGGCAGTCAGGCCTTTGGGACCGGATTCAATTTCAAATTCCACCGATTGCCCAGGGGACAGAGTCTTAAACCCTTCGCCCAAGATCACCGAATGGTGGACGAAAACATCTTCCTTACCTTCGGAAGGCTCGATAAACCCAAACCCTTTGGTGTTGTTGAACCACTTTACAGTGCCTGTTGCCATACAAAAACTCCTACGAATTAAAACCAAAATTTACCCGAACAAACCGCCTCGACCACGGGTTTCAACAGTCGGACCACGTCGTTTCGGCGAATCGAGTCCAGCCATTGTACTGTGATTTATCCGGCATGACCACTGACCGAAAACACCAGCCGGCCATCCAAAATATTAGCAATTTTTAATATATAGCCGCTTGAAATCGCTAGTCCACCGCCCCATGTCAGGGGCAACATCATTACAATCGAGGTACCTACCATGCGTATGGACAAACTCACCAGCAAATTCCAGCAAGCGCTCGGGGACGCTCAAAGCTTGGCTTTGGGCAAGGATCATCAGTTCATCGAACCGCTACACGTCATGCTGGCCTTGCTGGACCAGGAAGGCGGCAGCATTAAACCTTTGCTGCAACAGATTGGCGTACAGGTCAATACGTTTCGCGGCGATCTGCTGAAGGAAATCGACCGGCTCGCCAGCGTTTCCGGCGCCGGCGGCGACGTGCAAATTTCCAACGAACTGTCGCGAACGCTCAACCTGACCGACAAATTGGCGCAAAAACGCAAAGACGCCTACATCTCCAGTGAATTGTTCTTGTTGGCGGCGCTGGAAGGCGGCGGCGCGCTACAAAACTTGCTGAAACGCGCCGGCGTAACCGCGCCGGCCGTCGAAAAAGCCGTCGAAAATCTGCGCGGCGGCCAAGCCGTTAACGACGCCAATGCCGAAGATCAACGCCAGGCTCTGAAAAAATACACGATCAATCTGACCGAACGCGCCGAGCAAGGCAAACTCGATCCAGTGATCGGCCGCGACGACGAAATCCGCCGTACGATCCAGGTTCTACAACGCCGTACCAAAAACAACCCGGTGCTGATCGGCGAACCCGGCGTCGGTAAGACGGCCATCGTCGAAGGCCTAGCCCAGCGCATCGTCAACGGCGAAGTGCCGGAAGGCATCAAGGGCAAGCAATTGCTGTCGTTGGACATGGCCGCGCTGATCGCCGGCGCCAAGTTTCGCGGCGAATTCGAGGAACGCCTGAAAGCGGTGCTCAACGACATCGCCAAACTCGAAGGCCAGGTGATTCTGTTCATCGACGAACTGCACACCATGGTCGGCGCCGGCAAGGCCGAGGGCGCGATGGATGCCGGCAATATGCTCAAGCCGGCCCTAGCGCGCGGCGAACTGCATTGCGTCGGCGCTACCACGCTAGACGAATACCGCCAATACATCGAAAAAGACGCCGCGCTGGAACGCCGATTCCAAAAAGTCTTGGTCGACGAACCCAACGTTGAAGACACGATCGCCATCTTGCGCGGTTTGAAGGAACGCTACGAAATCCACCACAGCGTCGACATCACCGACCCGGCCATCGTCGCGGCGGCGATGCTGTCGCACCGCTACATTTCCGACCGGCAACTGCCGGACAAGGCCATCGATTTGATCGACGAAGCCGCCAGCCGGATTCGGATGGAAATGGATTCCAAACCGGAAGCGATGGATAAACTCGACCGGCGCCTGATCCAGCTCAAAATCGAACGCGAGGCCTTGAAAAACGAAACCGACGCCGCCTCGAAAAAGCGTCTGGAAACCTTGCAGGACGAGATCGGCGAACTGGAAAAGGAATATTCCGATTTGGATGAAATCTGGAAAGCCGAAAAAGCCGCGCTGCAAGGCACCGCCACGATCAAGGAAAGACTGGAACACGCCAGACTGGAGTTGGAAGCCGCCCGCCGCGCTCAAGATTACGCGAGGATGTCCGAACTGCAGTACGGCGACATTCCCAAACTGGAAAAGGAACTGGATCTGGCGTCGCAAGCCGAAATGCAGGAGACCACGCTGTTGCGCAGCAAGGTCACCGAAGAGGAAATCGCCGAGGTTGTCTCCAAATGGACCGGCATTCCGGTTTCGAAAATGATGGAAGGCGAGCGCGAAAAACTGTTGCGGATGGAAGACGAATTGGCCAAACGCGTGATCGGTCAGACCGAAGCTCTGAAAGCGGTCAGCAACGCGATCCGTCGCTCGCGGGCCGGTTTGTCCGATCCGAACCGCCCCAACGGCTCCTTCTTGTTCTTGGGACCGACCGGCGTCGGCAAGACCGAATTGTGCAAGGCCTTGGCCGAGTTCATGTTCGACACCGAGGAAGCGATGGTCCGCATCGACATGTCCGAGTTCATGGAGAAACATTCGGTGGCCCGCTTGATAGGCGCCCCGCCGGGCTACGTCGGCTACGAAGAAGGCGGCTATTTGACCGAGGCGGTGCGCCGCAAGCCTTATTCGGTGATCTTGCTCGACGAAATCGAAAAAGCCCATGCCGACGTGTTCAATGTGCTGCTGCAAGTGCTGGACGACGGCCGTTTGACCGATGGCCAGGGCCGCACGGTGGATTTTAAAAACACCGTGGTGGTGATGACCTCTAACCTGGGTTCACAGATTATCCAAGAGTTGGCGGGCGAGGAGAACTACGGAGACATGAAAGACGCGGTAATGGACATCGTCGGCCAGCATTTTCGGCCGGAATTCATCAACCGGGTTGACGAAGCCGTGGTGTTCCATCCGCTCGGCCAGGGCCAAATTCGCGCGATCTGCAAAATACAGATCGACTTGCTACGGAACCGTTTGGCCGAAAAGGATATCGAGCTGGAGGTCAGCGAAACCGCGCTGGATTTGCTCGGCGAATCCGGCTTCGATCCGGTTTACGGCGCGCGACCGCTGAAACGGGCAATTCAACGCCAATTGGAAAACCGTCTGGCCAACGAAATTTTGTCCGGACACTACCTTCCCGGCGACACCGTCAAGGTCGATCGCGCGGCGGACGGCCTGACCTTCGGCAAATAACGCCAAGGGCCGGTCCGGAATGCTTTCCGCCGACCGGCCCGTTCCCACCGGGTTTCGACTATCCGTCCGGCGTTCGGCTTGACTAAATCGACGGCTTGCTCTAGCTTCAATCTGGCTTGCATATCAACAATAACAATCAAGCCACCGCCATGAATCCAAGTATCACACCTCGTAGTGCGCGACCGACGTTTGCCCTCTTCCTCGCGCACGACGCCGGAGGTTCGGAACGATGAGCTTACGCATCGGTATCGTCGGACTAGGTCGCATCGGCGGCGGTGTGCTACGCAACAACTTTCTGAACGGCCCCGCGGGTCGCTTCGACATTCGCGTGATCTGCGACGTGATGCCGATCGACCACGTCGCTTACCTGATCGCCCACGACAGCACCTACGGCCGGCCGCCGTTCGCGGTGGATCACGACGGTACCGACTTGCTGTTGGGCGAGCAGCGGATACGCTATCAACGCGTCGATCGCCGCCGTCGGCCGCCGGAGAACGACAGCTTCGGCATGCTGCGGCCCTTTGACCTGGACGTGTTGTTCGACGCCACCGGTACCG
Organism: Methylomonas stagni; assembly: GCF_050154735.1. Classification (NCBI taxonomy): domain Bacteria; kingdom Pseudomonadati; phylum Pseudomonadota; class Gammaproteobacteria; order Methylococcales; family Methylococcaceae; genus Methylomonas; species Methylomonas stagni. The sequence goes on from NZ_CP189557.1 coordinate 2,376,916, forward strand.
CGGCGATCGGCGACTTCCGAGCCTTGCTCGATCAGCGCGTCGCCAAAAAAATCCTCTGCACCTGGAACGTGGCGGGTTGCGACCTCAGTCTGGTTTACGGAGTCAACCAAGACGATTACGATCCGGCGCGTCACCATGTCGTTTCCGCCAGCACCTGCACCGGCAACGCCATGGTGCCGATTTGCGACATTCTCGACCGCCACATCGGCATCGACTACGCCCGTATCGTCACGATCCACCCGGAATTGTCGGACCAAAAAGTCCTGGACGGCTACCACCCTTCTTCGCAACTCGGCCGGGCCTGCGCGGTATCCATCGTTCCCACCGCCACCAACGTGGCCAAATCGACCGAACTGGTGCTGCCTCGGTTGGCCGGGAAGCTGGAAGCCCTGTCCTACAGAGTACCAACCGCCATCGTCTCGGTGATCGACATCGCGGCGGTCTTGGCCAGGGATTCCACTCCGGAAGAAGTCGCCAGCCTGCTTTGCGAGTATTCGAACAATCGCCTGTCTGGAATCCTCTCTTGCGAATACGGCGCGTGGGGGCACCAAAAAGCCAGCATCGACTACCTGGCTAGCCCCTATTCGGCGATCGTCCTGATGAAGCATTTAAGCCTCGGCAACCGTCGTCACCTGGGTCTGGCCCTGATGCACGACAATGAGTTCGGCTATTGTTGCCGGGTTCTGGATGTACTGGGCGTGATGGCCGCCAACCCGCCCAGCTAAAGCCTCCGCCATCCTCCGTCAAGGCCGCGCTCGGCAGGCCCCTTACCGCGCCGGTCGATATTTTTTGTCACAAACAGGTAATATATCGCTGCTAGATTAGCTAAGTCATTGCTACCTAGCCTTTTATGGAACCTATATGCCCAACTTGAACATCCTGGTTGTCGAAGATGAAGAAGCTATCAGGGAAATGCTGGCCATGGTGCTGGAACAAGCCGAATTTCAAGTCATTTCCGCCGGCAGTGCCGAACAAGCCATGCAAGCCCTAGCCGACAACCGGGTGGATTTGATCGTGCTGGACTGGATGCTACCCGGCATTAGCGGCGTCGAGCTGGCCAAGCGCTTGAAAAACGAACCGGGCTTCAAGGAACTCCCCATCATTCTGCTCACCGCCCGTAGCGAAGAAGAAGATAAAATCCGCGGCCTGGAAATAGGCGCGGACGATTACGTCACCAAACCCTTCTCCCCGAAAGAATTAGTTGCTCGAATCAAGGCGGTGATGCGGCGCAGCGGCAAATTGTCGGAATCCGGCCAACTCAGCGTTGGCGATCTAACCCTGGACACCGAACAACATCGCTTGATGATCGGCGGCCGCAGTTTGGAAGTCAGTCCCACCGAATTCAGGCTGATGCAATTTTTCATGACCAATCCCGACAAAGTCTACAGCCGCACGCATTTGCTGGACCAGGTATGGGGCCGAAGCGTCTATATCGAAGAGCGCACCGTCGACGTGCACATCCGCCGATTGCGCAAAATTTTGGCGACCTACGGCCGGGAAGAACTGATCCAAACCGTGCGCGGCTTCGGCTACCGGTTTTCGATGGCGGATTGACGTTAGATGCAGCGCTGGCAACGCGAACTGAATATCGTCATTGGCCTATTGATCCCCACGCTGCTGATCAGTGTGTTCTTCGGTCATCTGACCGAACTGCTACTGGCCGTCACATTACTACTACTGACCAAACAAACCATCAGCATCAACCGCCTGGAGCGCTGGCTAAGCCAGGGCGGCGTTGGCGAACGCACTAACTTCAAAGGGATTTGGGGCGACATTTACTACCACTTGTATAAAATTCGTCGCAGTCAGAAACGCCGTAAGAAAAAGCTCGGCAAGATGTTGGACCGGTTCCGTAAATCCACCGACGCGTTGCCCGATGCCGTTGTCGTGCTGGGCAGCTACGGCGAAATCGAATGGAGCAACAAGGTCGCTCACGAATTTCTGGGCTTGAAAAAGTCCGATACGGGCCATCGGATTCCGAATCTGGTCCGTCATCCTCTGTTTATCCAATACCTAAAGGACCAGGATTACCGACAGAAAATCAGCATCCCCTCGCCGGTCAACGAAAACCTGATTCTGCAAATCGGTATCGTGCCCTACGGCAACGGCTTGCGTCTGCTGATGGCGCAAGACATCACCCACTTAAAGGCCATCGAGCGGATGCGCACCGACTTCGTCGCCAATGTGTCGCACGAACTGCGCACGCCGCTGACGGTACTACGCGGCTATCTGGAAACCCTGCAGGAAATGGAAAACGGTCCGAGCGTTTACACCCGCTCGTTTCAAAATATGTCGGCGCAAACCGAGCGCATGCAAATGCTGATCGACGATCTGCTACTGCTTGCCCGTTTGGAAAGCAAGGCTAAAAAGTCCGAATGCGTCCAGATTGCCGATCTGCTCGGCCAAGTCTGCCACGAGAGCGATTTACTGGAAAAAGACGAACGCCGGGTCACGCTGAGCCTCGCGAGTACCGCCAACCTGCGCGGCGATGCGCTGGAGCTGCGCGGCGCATTTAGCAATCTGCTAGGCAATGCCCTGAAGTATTCGCCGCCGCGCTCGCCGGTACATGTGCGCTGGGACAACTTGCCGGACGGTAGTGTGTATTTGGAAGTCGAGGATTTCGGCCAAGGTATCGCCAACCACGAAATCCCCAGGATTACCGAGCGCTTTTATCGTGCCGACGTCAAACGCAATCAGAAAATTGCCGGGACCGGCCTGGGTTTGGCCATCGTAAAACACGTGCTGGTGCGTCACGACGCCAAATTGGAAATCGAAAGCCAGTTAGGTAAAGGGAGTCGGTTTCGTTGCGTGTTCCCCAAGCAACGGCTGTGTTAAGTGCCGCTAAGCGCGAATTGATTGAAGAAGGCGTAACGCCCGGCTTCGCAACGGCGTAGCGCGTGAATCGCCGAGCGCTGCAAGCCTTCGGCATCCGAGGCATCGACAGGACTCAACGCGATCCCGATACGGCAATTCAACAAGCCGGTCGCCTCCACCCCCGCATAAGGTTTAGCCAAAAGCTCGGCCAAATGGCCGGCCAATTTGGCAATACTATCGAGCTTATCCAACTCGGTCAGCAAAACGGCAAACTCCGCGCCGTCCAAACGGGCGACAATATCGGTTTCGCGAATGCCGCCCACCAAACGTTGCGCCACTTCCTGCAACACACTATCGCCTTTCGCGTAGCCCAGGCTTTCGTTAAGTTCCTTGAAACCGTCGAAACTGACGATCATCAACGCCAATAGCGCACCGCTACGTTGGGATTTTTTGACTTCCTGATCCAAGCGGGCATACAACATCCGGCGATTCCCAGCACCGGTCAATGGGTCGAAATTGGCCTGCTGCCACAATTGCTCTTCAGTCAGCTTGCGGTGAGTAATATCGAAAAACACCCCGATCCGCCGCAGTTCCAAGCCGTTGCGATCAAATATCGTGTTAATCGTTAACAGCTCCACATAGAGTTCGCCATTTTTCCGGCGATTCCATATTTCGCCCCGCCATTGCCCGGTCGCTTGAATAGCCGCCCACATTGCTTGAAAAAATGCCGCATCGTGGCGCCCCGAACCGAGAATCCTGGCATTTTTACCGATGACTTCCTCGGCCGCATAACCGGTAACATCTGCGAAAGCCGGATTTACCGAGACAATAAGCCCGTCGAGGTCGGTAATCATCATCGCCTCGCTGCAACCTTGGTAGAACAACATCGCCAATTGCCGGTCTTCCTCGGCCAATTTAGAATCAGTCACATCCTGAACGATTCCCGCCATCCGGGCGGGGCGACCTGGCAGGTAGCAGCCGGCGATCCGAATCCAACGCTTTTCGCCATCCGCGCGGCGGATCTCGCATTCGATATCGCAATTGGCGGCCATTCCGATCGCTTGTTGAAAACGCGCGTCCACCGCTTCGCGATGGCCCGGCAACACGTGATCCAGCAACATCTGGTAACTCCAGACCCTACGCATTTGCGAATACCCGAATATCCGATCATGGGTTGGCGTACGCTGCACGTCCTTGCTAGCTAGATCTAAGTCCCACGCGCCAGCGCCGATGGTATCCAACGCAAATCCCATTCGGGCTTCGCTCTGCCGCAAAGCCCGCGTGTACTGTTCTTTGTCGAACAGCATTAACGCGAGCGGGATCCCGACCGCCGCGAAAATCAGTAGATAAAACCAGATACTCAGCAAGCCTTCCTGGACACCGTTGCCGACAAACGGCCCAACGCCGTGCTCGAGGCCCCATAAGGATTGCACTGCGGTCATCGTGATTAACAAGGTTACGCCATGGCGGCCGAATCGGGCCGCCGCCCAAATGACAAACATAAAAGGCCAGTAGGATTTGGCGAAATCGCCGAACAGATCCGGCCACCACGCCAAAAACACCGTTTGACCACATACCGCGCTAAGCACGATAAAAGCGAGTGTTTCAGGCAAGCGCTTGGGCGCAAACCAATCCAAGGGCCAATCCTTCCAAATCAGTACCAACGGTGTTAGCAATGCCATGCCGAACACATCGGCCATCCACCAGTGCAGCATACTGTCGAACGCACTATCCAGCGCCACATGACCGGCGAACAGCAATATCATCGGCCCGATTAACGCGCTGAATCCGGCACTAAACAGGGCGGCAATGCCCAACCAGACGAAGTCGCGCGGATGTTTCAGCGCTGGTGAAAAGCCCGAGTGGCCGGATAAAAACCAGGCACCCAACCAGGACTCCAACGTGTTACCGACAGCAATGCCGGCGGAAATAGCCAAGGAATCGTCTACCAACAGCCCCGCCAGCAACGCACCGACAAAAACGGCCGGAACGAAGCGCCATCCCCCCAAGATAATTGTAACCAAGCCCACTCCGGACGGAAACCAGACCAAGGTGACGCCACTGGCGTCGGAAAAAAAGCCAACACCAACTTGGCCAGTGCCGCATATAGCAGGGCAACCCCGATAACCTTCAAGAATACAGTGACGCCGGATTGTGATTTCATAACGTGACACGGAAAGACACCTGTCCAGAAGTGTACAACAACCGCCCTCATTCACCAGCCCGCGCCCGGCGATTTTTTGCGAGCCGAGTCCGGAAACAAAAACCACCGCCAAAGTTCGCCATGCCTCTATAATTGCCGGCATTTTTGACCCTGCCAAAGAGGTGGACATGATTTCGGAAACCGTTATCGAGCTATCGCGCGGCCAATTCGCGATGACGGCAACCCAGCATTTTCTGTTCATGCCGGTCAGCCTCGGACTATCGTTGCTGCTCGCCCTGCTGGAAACGCTATCCGTCCGCGACGCCCGTTATGCCGCTCTAGCCGAATTCTGGGTCAAACTGTTCGGCATCGGCATGGCACTGACTGCGGCAACCACATTGATCTTGGTCTGCCAATTCGGCAGTCACTGGGCGTATTTTGCCCATTATGCCGGCGATACGATCGGCTTGGCTCTTTTGACGGCCTGCGCCGGCTTTTTCGTCACGGCTCAGGCGACCGGCCGTTTACTGTTCGGCGAGCAATGCTTGCCCGGCGTCCGCCGCGCTCTGCTGGCGTGGACCGCATGTCTGGGTTGCCATGTCGCCCTGCTGGGATTCGTGGCGGCAAATGCCTGGATGCAATACCCAGTCGGCAGCGGCTTCAATCCGCAAACCTTACGGCTGGAATTGACCGATCCGGCCAGTTTGTTTCGAAATCCGGTGATGACTGCAAAATTCCTGCACGCGGCGTTGGCTGGCTACGCAAGCGCCGCCGGGCTGATATTGTCGGTTAGCGCGCTTTGGCGGCGGCAAGGCCGCGAGAGCCGGGCGGCGGCGCTGGGCCACCGATTAGGCGGCGTGATGGGCCTGACCGCCGTGCTGGCAACGATGGCGCTCGGCGATACCGGCATTTTCCAATCCAACAGCCTACAAGCGGGTAAATTCGCGGCTATTCACGGCCTGCCGCCCGACGACTTGATCGCCGAGCATGCCCGACGTACTCTCAACGGCATCGGCGCCTACGAAAAGCTCCAAGCGATCCGCGATGACCACCGCGAACCACAGTTACTCGCCGATTTCGCCGCCACCCAGGCCGACCTGGGCCATGCCTTATTGCTAAAACATTGGAAAGACGGTGTCAGCGGCGCCAGCGAAGCGCAGATTCAACAAACCGCGCGGGCCAGCGTGCCGCCGTCCGAGCCCATCCGTTGGGGCTACCGAGTCATGGTCGGCTGCGGCGTCTTGCTGGCTCTCAATTTTCTGGCCGGTATCGCCTTCGCGTTCGGCTGGCTAGGCTCCCCCGCGATATTAAAACTCAACTTTTACGCCTTGCCGCTACCTTGGTTGGCCAGCGGCGCCGGTTGGTTTATTGCCGAATACGGCCGCCAACCCTGGATCATCGCCGACGCGCTGCCGACATGGCTGGGCGTATCGCTTGGCAACCCGAGCGATTTATGGACCGGCCTAGGCCTTTACGCGCTGGCGTACGGCGGTTTGTTGAGTCTGGCGCTAATCCTGGTCAAACGAGCCGTCTCCGACGGCCTCGGCGCAATCTCGGAGGAAAATCGTCATGACGCTTGATTATTCGATTCTTCGGTTAGCGGCCTGGGCGCTGCTCAGCCTGTTTGCGATCGGCGTCAGCCTAACCGTCTTGGCCGAGCTCGGCGCGGCCAGTTTGCTACCGACGTTAAACGCCAACGAATCGCAACGACGAGCCTTAACCGCGCAATGGGCGGCCGTTACCGCCGGCAATCTGGCTTGGCTGGCGGCGTTGATCGCACTGGTGTTTTTCGGCTGGCCCAGCGTTTACGCGGCGGTGTTTTCCAGTTTTCAAACCTTGTTACCCTTTGTATTGATTCCACTCGCGCTTAGGCCGTTTGCTTTGTATGTCCGCGCCGGTTTGCCTGCCAATTGGTTGGAAAAATGGGACAGGGGCTTGTCTCTCGGGGCGTTGCTGCCAACCTTTCTGCTCGGCGTGATGATAGGCAACCTGATCAAGGGCATTCCGTTTCATCTGCAAAGCGATATGCGGATCGCGCTGCTCGGCAACTTGGGCGGTTTGTTCAACCCGTTTTCAATGTTGGTCGGCGCTGTCGCGTCGGCGGCGGCCACGAGCTTGGGCGCACTCCAATTACAATTGCACGGCGACTCGGAAATTTCCGAGCGTGCCAAGGCCCTCGCCCTTCCGTTGGGCTTAGCCTTTTTGAGTCTATTCGCCTTGACAGGACTGTGGATCACGCACCTTGAAGGCTACCACGTCACCACCGACATCGCACCGCTCGGACCGTCCAACCCGCTCAGCAAATTCGTCAGACGCGGCGACGGCCTTTGGCTGGACAATTACGAACACGAACCCTCGTTGATCGCGATACCCTCGCTGGTTTTTATCGCCGGTATCGCGATGCTGATCTGTTCGCGCCGTGATAAAGCCTATTGGGCTTCCCTGGCCGCCGCGGTGGCGATGGCAATGCTGGTACTGACGGCGGGCGTGTCGCTCTTTCCGTTTTTGGCCCCGTCCAATATGTCCTTGAACAGCTCGCTAACCCTTTGGGACGCCAGCGCCAGCGAAACCGGGCTGCGCGCGTTGCTGATGTTCGACGGGATACTGTTTCCGTTGATGGCGATTTCCAGCCGCTGGCGTTAGCGGGAACCCGATGAGTTTGTATCGCTCGAACAAACCTGATAAAACCTTAGTTTCCTGACAACTATAACTACAAAAAGGTAGGCGCAATATGAAGAAAGTCCTGAACCACACCTTGATCGGCGTACTGGCGTTTATTCCGATCATGGTCATCGTCCAAATCGTCCTGTTCGTCAAAGACCGGCTGACCGATTTATTTCAATTCGTTTACGGCTATTCGGACAACTATCTGGTGACCTTTCTACTATTCGCCGCCAGTTTCGCGACCATTACCTACGTCGGCCACCGGGTCAGCCTGGGCCGATTTTCGATTATCGCGATGTTCGAGCACCTGATCGAGCGGATTCCGCTGCTGAGCACCATCTATCGGGTCACCAAAAAACTGGTCAACATGATCGCCGGACATCAGCTTCAGGAACCGCGCGAAGTGGTTTACGTCGAGTACCCGAAGGAAGGCATTTGGGTACCGGCCTATGTCACCAACAAAACCGACGACCGCTACGTGTTGTTCGTACCGACCTCGCCCAACCCAACCTCCGGCTTCGCGGTCATCGTCCACGAATCGAAAGTAATTAAATCGGAGATGAGCATCGAACAAGTCACCAGCTTCATCATCAGCGTCGGCGCCGATTTCGAAAAAGTCGCCGAAATTAAAAAGCTGCCGAGTTAAACCGGTTCGTTCAACGATAGCGCTCAGCCGACCATTTCCCGACAATGACCGACGGCGCCGACACCCTCTCCGCGCGCTTGGGCGCCGCTTTGAAACGGCGAGGCTGGCGCATCGCCGTCGCCGAATCCTGTACCGGCGGAGGGATTGCCCATGCCATTACCGAGGTTGCCGGTAGCTCGGAATGGTTCGACAGGGGTTTTGTGACCTACAGCAACGCCGCCAAGGCGGAGTTGCTGGGAGTGCCGCAAACGACGCTGGACGGTGCCGGGGCGGTCAGCCCGGAAACCGCGCTGGCGATGGTGGCCGGCGCGCTCAGCCATAGTCAAGCCGATTTGGCCCTGGCGGTCACCGGCATCGCCGGCCCGGGCGGCGGCACGCCGGATAAGCCGGTTGGCTTGGTGTATGTCTCGCTACAAACCAGCGGCCAACCTGCCAGCTGCCAACGTAAACACTTCCAGGGTACCCGCCACGAAATTCGCCAACAAACCGTGGATTTCGCGTTGCAATGGGCTTTACAAACCGCCGCTGTGAGTTAGATATTCCCCTACTTTCGCGCAACTTGTAAGAATTTGCTTACAATTCCCGAGACTCCAACTGCGCAACGCGCCCGAATCGCTGATCCGCACACCATGACTATCGTCCCGGCACTTCAAGCCTTTTTCGGAACCACCAGCCAAGATCATCGACGCTGGTGGGGACCGGTCGCCGTCGGCATCGCTTACTATTTGGGCGCGGTATTGGGCGTCAAAGCCTCGGTCATGTCCGAGGGCATCGCAATTTTCTGGCCGCCGAACGCATTTCTGCTGGCGGGTTTTTTGCTGAACCCTCTTAGGATGTGGCCCGCCTACGCGCTAGCGGCGGTACCGGCCGAGATCGCCGCGGATCTACCGACCTTCCAACTGCATCAAGCCTTGTTGTTCGTCGCGGTCAACATTCTGGAAGCTCTGATCGCAGCCGGCTTGATTAAGCTCACCTGCCGCTGGCCGTTCAGACTGGACACCCTTCGCCAAGTCGCGATGTTTGGCCTATTCGCTCTGATCGTGGCCAGCGGGGTTGCCGGCCTGTTCGGCGCCACGGTTTACGTGACGACCTCGGCCGACACGGTCTCTTTTTGGAGCGAATGGCGTATCTGGTGGTTTGGCGACAGCCTGGGACTGCTGACGATCACCCCGGTGTTGTTGGGCTGGCTACAGGTGCAATCGAATCTGTGGGACACGCCCCCGGCCGACAGGCCGTTCGAAGCCGCCTTGTTGTTAGCCGCCACGTTACTGGTCGGCTTGTGGGTTTTCTCGTTGCCGGACTATCTGACTACCCGTTATCCGGCCAGCCCCATCCTGATGTTGCCGCTAACGATCTGGGCCGCGGCCCGCTTCGGACTGCGCGGCGCGGCGTCCCTGAATCTACTGATCGCTATGATCGCAATTGCCGGCACGGTTGCCGGCCGCGGCCATTTCGTGTCGATGAATCAAGCCGACAATGTCCTCCGCTTGCAAGAATATCTGGCGGCCTTGGCGTTTTCATCGTTGGCGCTCGCCGCGCTACTACAAGAATTGCAGCAACAAAACGTCCGGCTGCGCGCGCTGAGCCGGGCGGTGGAGACCGTGTATGCCGGCATCGTGATTACCGATCCGACCAGCCAGGACAACCCGATTATTTACGTCAACAAAGGCTTCGAAGCCATCACCGGCTACCGACGCCGCGACGCGATCGGCAGAAACCCGCGCTTCTTACAAGACCCCGGCGCGGATGCCCACAAAATTCAGGCGCTGCGTAGCGCGATAGAACAACGCCAACGCATCCGCTGCACGCTGCGCAATCGCCGTAAGAACGGCAGCTTGTTTTACAACCGGATGACGATAGACCCGGTGTTGGACGAAGCGGGGCGCGTTAGCCATTTCATCGGGGTTCTGCACGACATCACCGACATCGTCGCCGGCGAGCAAGCTCTGCGAAACGCCCATCGAGAACTGGAATTGATCAATCTGGACCTGGAAAACCGTATCGAACAACGCACCCGCGAATTGAAATCGGCCAACGAGCAACTGGCAATGCTGGCCGCCACCGATCCGCTGACCGGGGCCTACAATCGCCGCCACTTCATGACCCAAGCCAACGCCGAACTCAAACAGGCAAACCGGCACGGCCGAGCACTGTCGTTAATCGCACTGGACATCGATCACTTCAAACAGATTAACGACCATCACGGTCACGGCGTTGGCGATCGCATTTTGATCATGTTGACCGAAACCGTGATGCCGATTTTACGGCCACGCGACTTATTCGCCCGTTTCGGCGGCGAGGAGTTTTGCGTATTACTGCCGGAAACCGGCGTCAAGGAAGCCGGCGCAATCGCCGAACGTCTGCGGGCCGCGATCGCCGAACTGAGTTTCTCGAGCGGGAATGCCGCGCCAATTCAATTTACCATCAGTGCTGGCGTCGCCGAATGCCAGCCCCATGCCTTCGATATCGACACGGTACTGGAACTGGCGGATCGCGCGATGTATGTTGCCAAGCAGGCCGGTCGCAATACCGTCAGAATTCATTCGCCCTTGCAAGCCCCGCCCCGACCGGAACCCGAGCCCGCGTAACAACCCTGCCGGCCAAAAAGCTGCCACTCCAGCGCGCCGGTTGGGCTAAAATGCCGCCTCTGTTCATCCTGCGGAAGTTTCGCCATGTTGAAAAAATCCCTGTTTACCGTTCTCGTCGGCTTACTGAGCGCATGCGCCACCAGCCCTACCGGCAGGAGCCAATTCATTTACATGCCCGACAATCAGGTCGATCAAATGGGATTGCAAGCCTTCGACAGTATGAAGAGCAAAAATCCGATCAGCCGCAACGCCGATTACAACCAGTTTGCGCAATGCGTTGCGCTCGACCTGACCAAGCAAACCGGCGGACAGTGGGAAGTCGTGGTCTTCGAAGACGAAACCCTGAACGCGTTCGCCCTGCCCGGCAACAAGATCGGCGTTCACACCGGTCTGATCAAGCTAGTCGACAATCAAGACCAATTGGCGGCGGTAATCGGCCACGAAATCGGTCATGTGCTCTCGCGCCACAGCAACGAACGCTTGTCGCAAGAGACTGCGGTCAGTACCGGACTCTCGATGGTTCAAGCGGTTACCCAACCGCAGACGGCGCTCGGCCAGACGGCCTTGGGACTACTCGGCGTCGGTGCCCAATACGGCGTGCTACTACCTTATAGCCGGGTTCACGAAACCGAGGCCGATACGATAGGTTTGGATTTGATGGCTAAAGCCGGCTTCGATCCCCGCCAAAGCATCAATCTATGGAAAAAAATGGACCAAGCCTCGCAAGGCGGCCAGCCTATCGAGTTCATGTCCACGCACCCGTCGCACGGTAGCCGCATCGACAATTTGAACCAACACATGAACCACGCCGTTCAACTTCAGCAACAAGCTAGAAGTCAGGGCAAACAACCGCACTGCACCAAATAATGAATCCGTATTTGTCTCAACTGCACCCCTATCCGTTCGAGAAGCTGGCTGCGTTAAAAAACGGCGTTGTGCCCCCTAGCGATCAACCCCATATTGCGCTGTCTATCGGCGAACCCAAACACGCCACGCCGCACTTCATCCAGGAAGCCCTGCTGCGTCATCTGCACGGGCTGACCCAGTATCCGACCACCAAGGGCTTGCCGGAATTGCGTCAGGCGATTGCCGAGTGGACTTGCCGACGCTTCGCGATTCCGGCCGGCGGCGTCGATGCCGAGACTCAGGTACTGCCGGTCAACGGCACCCGCGAGGCCTTATTCTCACTGGTACAGGCTGTGATCGATCCAGCCGCCAAGCCGGTGGTGATCATGCCCAATCCTTTCTACCAGATCTACGAAGGTGCGGCCTTGCTGGCCGGCGCCGAACCGTATTATCTGAACACCACCGAGGAAAACGGTTATCGGCCGGATTTCGACAGCGTGCCGGAAGCCATCTGGCAGCGCTGCCAGCTGATTTTCATCTGTTCGCCCGGCAATCCGACCGGCACGGTGCTGAGCGAGAGTGACCATCTGAAACTACTGGCGCTGGCGGAAAAACACGACTTCGTGATCGCCTCCGACGAGTGCTACACCGAACTCTACGACGACGAGGCGAACCCGCCGCAAGGCCTGCTGCAAAGCGCCTGGCACGGCGGCAACACCGCGTTCAAGCATTGCGTGATTTTCCAAAGCCTGTCCAAGCGTTCCAACGCGCCCGGCCTGCGCTCCGGTTTCGTGGCCGGCGATGCCGAGGTGCTGAAACAGTATCTTAAATACCGCACCTACCACGGCTGCCCGATGCCGGTGCCGACCCAGCACGCCAGCATCGCCGCATGGAACGACGAGGAACACGTCAAACACAACCGCCAGTTGTACCGCGACAAGTTCACCGCCTTCATCGATATTTTAAAAGACGTCTGCGAGATCAGCCGGCCGCCGGCCAGCTTCTATGTCTGGCTGAAGACACCAATTGATGACTGTGAATTTGCTAAACAATTGTTTGCCCAGCAGAACATTACGGTGTTACCGGGAAGTTATTTGTCGCGCGACAGCGGCGGCATTAATCCCGGTGCCTACCATGTCCGTATCGCGCTGGTGGCGCCCATCGAGGAATGTGTCGAGGCGGCGCAACGCATTAAAGCTTTTCTCAATGAAAACACCGCGTAGGATGTGCTGAACAACGTGAAGCGTATCGGTCGCGAACGATGCGCCTCCTTACGTCGGCATATCCTACATTTGTTTAATCCTTAAACTTAAGAAAACCATGTCAAACCTGGAAACCATCATCAACGACGCCTTCGAAAACCGCGCCGAAATCAGCCCGTCCACCGTCTCATCGGAAGTTCGCGACGCGGTCGCCACCGCATTGAACATGCTGGACAAAGGCGAAGCGCGCGTTGCCGAGAAAAAAGGCGGCGATTGGGTCACCAACCAATGGCTGAAAAAAGCCGTGCTGCTGTCGTTCCGCATCAACGAAAACAAGGTCATCGAAAGCGGCGACGTGCGTTACTACGACAAAGTACCGACTAAATTCGGTCAATACAGCGAAGCCGAATTTGCTCAAGCCGGCGTCCGCGTGGTGCCCAACGCAGTAGCCCGTTACGGTTCCTACATTGCCCCCGGCGCGATCCTGATGCCGTCTTACGTCAACATCGGCGCTTACGTCGATAGCGGCACGATGGTCGATACTTGGGTAACGGTCGGGTCTTGCGCACAAATCGGTAAAAACGTGCATTTATCCGGCGGCGTCGGCATCGGCGGCGTGTTGGAACCGCTGCAAGCCAACCCGACCATCATCGGCGATAACTGCTTCATCGGCGCCCGCTCCGAGATCGTCGAAGGTGTGATCGTCGAAGATAATTGCGTGGTATCGATGGGCGTCTACATCGGCCAAAGCACCAAGATCTTCAACCGCATGACCGGCGAAGTCAGCTACGGTCGCATCCCGGCCGGCTCCGTGGTCGTTTCCGGTAACCTGCCATCCAAAGACGGCAGCCATAGTCTGTATTGCGCGGTGATTATTAAACAGGTGGACGAGAAAACCCGTAGCAAAACCGGGATTAATGAGTTGTTACGGGATTGATCGTCCTCGGTACTAAACTTTCTCCCGTGCGCCTCACGCGTTAAGATACGAAGCGCACGGACATTGATTGGGACTCCAGCTGGAACACAAAGTGGGACAGCCGAATCCCAGCCATATAGACCAAACAGCATTTTTTAATCCGAATGCCAAATACTTTAAGGAATAGTCATGCGGGTAGCGATCTTAGCGAAAAATGATTTTCGTAGTCCGCGATTTTTGGCCGAAAGCCTGACCCGAATGCTAACTAAGCTGGGTGTGGAGTTTGGCTACTTCCCGAATGCACTCGCGCAATTGGAAGCGATGTCTGAACGAGACTCATCGACCCGGCATCGTTTCAAAGCAATTTGGGCGGATTTGCAAGGCATCACCCACACCTTACGTAGCTTTGACATTATCATCGTATCCGACACGATAGGAATCTTAGGCCGCCCACAAATCCTCCGCCCACTAAAACAACTCGACAAACCATTATTGTTCTACGAGGTTTTCGCTTACCAAGGTGCCAAATTCTGGCGGGACAAATTCGGGCCTACGGCACACCATGTATTCGACGGATTGTTGACGGTTAGCGGCATTCACGACATCGAACCATTAACAGATCGCCCGATATTCGAAATCGGTCTGGACATCACCCCACAAGCGACCTTCTTAGCACAGCGACCTTTGACGGCAATGATCGATTTTCCTCGAGAAGGTTACACTGCAGCGCGGCAGACCCAGCTGGAAGCACTACAAACCCTAAATATTCCGATTCTGGAATTGCGAGGTGAATACACTTTTAGCGAAATCGAAGCCATTTATGCCCAAGTGGGTGTCGCTTTCGTCGCATTTCCAGAGGCCTTTGGCTTACCGATCGTACAAATCCAATATCAAGGTGGATATATCGCCAGCCCTGCTGCAAGTTGGGTTAAACGCCACGCCTTACTTTCGAACGGTCGCGTCTATCTCGAGGACAGCGACCGGAAATCATTCTCCAATAATTTTTTGATTTACGGTTCCAAAGACGAGTTGATCGAACAGCTAATCTCAATTAAAAACAATTACGACCCTTGGGCCGTCAGACAAACCATCCTAGAACAACAACCCCAATATATCCACGGCAATTTGAATGCTCTTTGCCGAGCCTTAAAATCCTGTATTTAGTATTCATTCAGCGTGATTTAAAAATAAAACTTGACAGGTTTTTCATAAAGAAGCCATTTCAAGACGGCATCGCCTGAAAGGCAAGAAATCCACTGTTTACGCGAGCATATCGCATGTACATAGTTTAACCTTGCTTGCGCGACTGCCTAGGAGCCTGTCGGACTTAACTTACCAGCACTTCTGTTGTCATCCAGCTCAGCGAAGACGGCGGTCGAAGGAAGGATTTGCCACTGGTTAGGCGAGCGTTTTGGCGTTGGATTCCGATAACGCCAATCGAGCCTTTTGCTGGCCAATCGTTTCGACCATTAGACGACCCTCGCCAAGATATGCATCCGTTTCAAGTTGAAGGCCATGGCCACCAGTTTCCACTCACCGGTGACCGCATCCAGACCGCGTAAGGAGAATTGGCGAAAGCCGAGTACCTGTTTGATGATCCCGAACACGGGTTCCACCGTGCATTTGCGCTTGGCATAACGGGCTTTGCCTTCGCGGGTTTTCAAGTACCAAGCCATCTTTTCCAGCGGATCGTCGCCAGTCGGTTCCGGCGCATCCGGGGCTAAACGTTCCGCCAACGGCCGATGATGACTGTCACGGCCCATGGCGATTAAAGGTTCGATCCGGTTTCGTTCGCAAGCCTGGACGTTGGCGGCACTGAAGTAGCCGGTGTCCGCCAGTAGGGCTTCGGCTTGGCCCAAGGCGTCGGGCAGTTTTTTCAGTTCGGCCAGCATCGGCTCAACTTGTTGTTTGTCGTTGGTCTGCTGCGTGACCGTGGTGGCCACGATCAGCATCGTATCGACATCGACGGCGGCCTGACTGTTGTAGCCTTGCACAAAGCCTTCGTGACTCGGCAGGATGCGCGATTCCTCGTCGGTCAGGTTGATTTGATCGTCGGGCTTGGGGCCGGCTACCGGCGCCTTGGGTTCCGGGCCTCGCGGCTTTTGGCCAGCTTGCCGCTGGGCTTCCCGGCGGGACACCTTGTCCTCGTATGCCTGTTCGGCTTGCGCGTCGCGCGGTTTGGCCCGCTCGGCGATCTTGGCTTTCGCTTCACGCAAGGCTTTCAGCCGGTCTTCCCGCCGCGCCAATTCGTCCGGCAGATCAAGGCCGTCCCGGTCGTCCACCGCGTCGGTTTCGTCGGCCTTTTGCAGTAAGGCCTGAACTTCGTCTCGTAGCTGTGCTTCGAGCTTTTCGATATGGCTGTGGGACAAGGCCTTGTGCTTGGAGGCATTCGCTTTGAGCTTGGTGCCGTCCAACGCGATTTGCCCCAGCTTCACCAACTTCATCGCTTGCGCCAGACTCAGCACTTGGACGAACAGGTCTTCCAACTCGACCAGGAACGTCTTGCGGAAGTGAGCCAGGGTATCGTGATCGGGATGGGTATCACCAGACAAGAAACGAAACGCCACCGAATCGTAGGTGGCCCGTTCGATCTTCCGGCTGGAAAACACGCCGGTGGCGTACCCATAGACCAGCAGTGCCAATAATATCGCCGGATGGTGCGCCGCCGAACCCCGACCTTGATAGCGGCTCGTCAACCGGCTTAAATCCAACTGCTCGATGACTTCGACGACAAAACGCGCCAAGTGATCCTCCGGCAACCATTCGTCCACCGAGGGGGTAATAGATAGACTTGATGGCGGTTGACAGGAATGAATCGACTCATCAAGGGCTCTCCCGGTTGCTGGTTCTTTCTATACCACCTATTTTATCTAACCAAGTTACCGAATGGACTATTGGCTTTTAAGTCCGACAGGCTCCTAGCCATTCGTTACCGTAAGCTGCATGAAAACCAACCTCGAAGGCTAAATTCGGCTTTTCAAACCGGCCTTATAATCACCGTCAATTCAACACCTGCCAGGGCTTCATCTTGACGGTCGAGAACATTGCCCTGGATGCCACGGCCAAAAAAGTGCGGCAATTACTCGCCTTTCCTTTTCGCTTCCCCAGCAATTAAGCGACTATTTCAGAAAACCCACTCGTTCCGCGTGAATTGTAAATGTCATCGCAAATTCCTCACCCTCGCTTAGGCTAAACGGTGCAGGTAAACCATCCGCGCCGAAACGACAACCGATAATCGGCTCGATGCAAACATACTCGGTACTTTTATCGCTCCACACGCCATACGCCAAACACAGCCCTTCCCGTAGCGGTGACAAACCACAGGTCATTGCCACGGTATAATCGGCGGTACGAATTGTTGCCGGCTCAGCCAACGATGCCGCGTGGTGAACTTGCAGTTGATCGTGCGGCATCTCCGCGATGTCGATGTGCTCGGCGCCGATGTCGATAACACTGCCCGGCGAGACCGAAAAATAGGGATGAAACCCCGGCCGGATCCAAGCAATATCGGATAACGCTCGAATACGACAGGAGACCGTCAAGACTTTTCCGCCCAATCCGGCGTGTTCCGTCCAATCGGTGATCACTTCGACCTTGCCCCAATCGGCTTCGGCCGTGCCAGCCAAAGTTTTCCGGTGCGGCAAGGTGTTATCACAAGGGGTAATTCGGTATTCGCCATGTTTGATAGCAAACGGCGGCGGCAACGCTTCGAAATTCGGTATACATAAATAAACACCTCCACGTGACCCGCCATCCTGTTTATTCTGCAATGGGGCAATAACATCGGTGTCTTCCAACGGCCAATCGATTAATGTGCCTGTATCGTTAAAGTTCATAGTTAACAGCGCATCCTTTTCTAAGGTGTAATAAATTCAATCTTATAGCAATAATAAACAATGGCTCCGCCAACCCATTCGAAATGTCCGGCAAATTAAGAAATCCAAAGCCTTGCATTTTTTACGGGGTTATTTTTTATTCTCGGTGCCGCGCGAAAGAGTTAGGCAAGAGTTCCGAGATGTTCCGGTCAAGGAAAAGCGTAATTAATGCGACCAAAATGAGACACACTTTCTCAATGTCAATTTACCGGCCAGACTCATCCCGGCTCTGAAAGAATCACAATAGTAAAAACCGATTCAAACAGACCCCCATAAAATAAAACGGAATGTTACGCTCAATATCGACAGGATAAACACCAAAAACCGTGGCAACAGGTATTATTCGAGGCTGAATATTTTTCCGAATATTCCATTTACGGCATCTATGTTGAAGAGATTCTAAAACCGGCTAATATTCGCTTAATGACGACTCCGATTTATCAAGGCATCTGGAGTCAACAAGATTTCGAAAACCTCATTGCCGGAAATCTGCAACTCGCCCCATCCGTGGTGTGTATGGCCGTGCAATCGAATTTATCGATAGCTCCGGAGGAGTATAGCGATCGACTTGACGACTTTATTCGACATCAACAATAAGCGGTATTCACTCGACGCTGTCGAAGACTTGCAAACGCCTGAACCCAACCGGGTTGGTCGAAAATTAGCCAACCCTAGCCAACATAGTCTCGAAATCCGCTACGCTCAACGGCTTGGCAAACCAATAGCCCTGGGCGAAATCGCAGCCGGCCGCGCTTAACAAGTCCCGCTGTTCTCGAGTTTCGACGCCCTCGGCTATCACTTGCATCCCCAAGCGGTGCGCCATCGTCACGATGGCTTCGCAGAGTACCAGATCGCTGGAGTCCGGCGCCAGATTACGCACAAACGATTGGTCGATTTTCAAGTAATCGATGTCGAACTTTTTAAATACGACAACGATGAATAACCGGTACCGAAGTCGTCGATCGCTACTTGGATACCGGCATCGCGAAACGCCAATAGTTTGTTTGAAACCTGCTCGTCCGCATCCAGCAGCAAGCCTTCGGTGATCTCGACCACGATGCTGTGACCGGATAAACCCAAGCCGACCAAATACCCCCCAGTCTTCGTCACCCTTGAATTGCAGCGGCGACTTGTTCACGCTGATTTGAAAATCGGCGCCATACGCGGCTTGCCAGGCCGCGACCTGTTCGACCGCGCGCTCGAACACCCAGCCGCCTATCTCCCGGATCAAGCGGGTTTCCTCCGCCAGTGGAATGAATTCGGCCGGACTGATGAACCCGCGTTGCGGATGTTGCCAACGAATCAAGGCCTCGGCCTTGCGAATTCGCCCGGTCGCTAGCTCGACAATAGGCTGATAAACCAAATGGAATTGACCGCGGGCCAAGGCTTCGCGCAAATCGCTGGAAGTCCTGGAACGATGTTCGGCGGCGATTTGCAGGGCTGGCGTAAAATAGCGCCAGGCATTGCGCCCCTGGTTCTTGGCGGCGTACATGGCCTGATCGGCATATTTCAGCAGAGCGTCGATGCCGACGGCATCGTCCGGGAACAGGGCGATACCGATACTGGCGGACAGATAACTGGCGGCCCCATCCAGCACGAAAGGCGCGGCCAATGTATCCAAAAACGTTTGCGCGGTTTGCTCGACGCTTACGTTGTCGGCGATGTCGGGCAAGATCAACGTGAACTCGTCGCCGCCCAACCGAGCCAATACGCTATTTTGACCGGCACAAGCCTGCAAACGCTCGCCGGCGGCCTTTAGCAGAGCGTCGCCATAGGCATGGCCAACCGTGTCGTTGACTTCCTTAAAATGATCCAGATCGATCAACAGCAACGCCAACCGGTCTCCGTTGTGGAGGGCAGCTTTGATCGCTTGTTCCAGACGGTCGTAAAAACGGTTGCGGTTCGGCAAGCCGGTCAACGCATCGTAATTCGCTTGCCGCCAAATGATTTCATCACTGCGTTTCTTGTCGCTGAGGTCGGAAAAGATGCCCAGATAGTGACCCAGCTTTCCGTCTCCGCCGTTGATCGCGGTAATGCTTAGCCATTCGGGATAAACCCGACCGTCGCGGGCTTTGTTCCAGATTTCGCCTTGCCAATAACCGTTGGCGGCCAAGCTTTGCCACATTTTTTGGTAAAACGCGGGACCGTGCCGTCCAGCCGATAGCAGCGACGGATTCTTGCCCTTGACTTGGTCGAGCGCGTATCCGGTAATGCGGGTAAATGCTCGGTTGACCGAAACGATGCGGTTGCCGGCATCGGTGATCATGATCCCTTCGGTACTGTACTCGAACACCTTACCGGCCAGATGCAGCTGTTCATTGGCTCTGCGCTGCTCCAGTACGATGCCGACAATGAAAGCGCCGATTTCCAACAACTTGTGATGGAACGAGCTAGGCAGGCGATGTTCGAAGCTGGACAACGCGAACGAACCGATCACCCGACCGCCCTTGCCTCGTATCGGCATCGACCAACAGGCGCCGATGTTGAAATTGCAGGCCAGTTGGCGAAGGTCCTGCCAACGCGGGTCGGTATGGGTATTTTCGACGAAAACCGGTTCTCGCCGAAATACCGCGTTCCCGCAAGAACCCGCACCAGGTCCAGGTCGCAAACCGTTCAGTTGGGCGACGCCCTCGACCGGAACACTGGGCGCCGCGAACACGTGCAAACGTTGGCCTTCGTCGTCCAATAACATCACCGAAGCGACCGCATTGGGCAACAACTGCTCTTCCAGCAAACAAATTTGCCGACACACTTCGACGGCATCGTAACCCAGGGCCACCAACCGCAGAATATCCTGCTGCAATTGCAAGATACGGGCTTGATCGCCGCAATCTAATGCCATGTATTCGACACCTTGATTTGTTGCCTGAAATTCGCTGCCGGGATGGGTTTGCATGCTACTGTCGAGAGACTCCTTAACCGGCCGGCCAAGCGCCACAGCCTTATACCGGGCATTTTCGCATGATTTGCAGCGTTTTTTCGATATACCTCCGAAGGGTGGCTCCAAAAACGGGCAAGCGCCGCCACCCGGAAAATGGTACTCTAGCGGCAATCTGTTCAAGGATTCTCGCCCGACGCACGGAGCGTCCCGCCAACAGCAAACATTCCTTTCCGATCAACTCAATTCGAATCTAGCCATGGCCGAAAACATCTCCAATAACGCACTCATCCTCGCCCTGCTGTCGCTGAACGGCGAAATTGCAATTCAAAAAGACTATCTGGACTCCGGCGAAATCCCGGAAGACGAAGTCGCCGACGAGGAAGAAGTCCTCGACGACCTCGAACAAGCCTTCATGGAATTCGTCGACGTCTACAAAGCTCGCGCCAAGGCCGACGAGACCCTGCCTAGCCTGGAAGAATTGCTGGCCGGAGACGCCTGACAGCCATGCTCGTGCTTTACGGAATCAAAAACTGCGATACCGTCAAGAAGGCGCGCGCCTGTCTGGACGGACGCGGCGTGAATTACCGCTTCCACGATTTCCGAGTTGACGGCTTGGATGAAGCCCTGCTGCGACGCTTTGTCGCCGACGCCGGCTGGAACACGGTGTTGAATCAGCGCAGTACCAGCTGGCGCTCGTTGAGCGACGCGCAAAAAGCCGATCTGGACGAAACCAAGGCCGTGGCGCTGATGCTGGAATTGCCGACGCTAATCAAGCGGCCGATACTCGACGACGGGCAACAATTGATCGTCGGCTTCGCCGCCGATCGTTATCCAAGCGCATCATGAGCGAAACCCTGACTTTGCTGCAGGCGTTGATTCGCCGAGCCTCGGTGACGCCCGCCGATGCCGGTTGCCAGGACGTCTTGGCCGAACGCCTGGCTCCGCTGGGCTTTAAGGACGAGCGTCTGAATTTCGGCGACACCCAAAATTTGTGGCTGCGCAGGGGCACCCAGGCACCGCTACTAGTGTTCCTCGGCCACACCGACGTGGTGCCGCCCGGCCCGCTGGAGAAGTGGGACAGTCCGCCGTTCGAGCCGACGCTACGCGACGGCAAACTCTACGGTCGCGGCAGCGCCGACATGAAGGGCAGCATCGCCGCCTTCGTCACCGCCGTCGAAGGTTTTATCGCCGAACACCCCGAGCATCGCGGCTCGATCGCGCTGTTGATGACCAGCGACGAAGAGGGGCCGGCCACCGACGGCGTGGTCAAGGTCGTCGAAGCTCTGCAAGGCCGCGGCGAAACCATGGACTGGTGCCTGGTCGGCGAGCCGTCCAGCGCGGCCAAACTCGGCGACGTGATACGGGTCGGCCGGCGCGGTTCCTTGAATGCCAAACTGACAGTGTTCGGCATTCAGGGTCACGTTGCCTACCCGGAGCTGGCCGACAACCCAATTCATCGTTTCGCGCCGGCCTTGCAGGCGCTGACCGAGGAAATCTGGGACCACGGCAACGCCTTCTTCCCGCCGACCCGTTTACAAGTCTCTAATTTAAATTCCGGTACCGGCGCCGAAAACGTGATTCCGGGCGAACTGGTCGCCCAATTCAATTTGCGCTTCAGCACCGAGCTGGACGAAGCCACGATCAAGACCCGCACCGTCGAGATTCTGGACCGCTTCGGTTTACGCTATCAACTGGACTGGCGCTTATCGGGCCATCCGTTTCTGACCGCCCAAGGCGAATTGAAAGAAGCCACCCATGCGGCTATCGAACACATTTGCGGTTATGCGACCCGAGACGACACCGGCGGCGGCACTTCCGACGGCCGCTTCGTCGCGCCGACCGGCGCCCAAGTCATCGAATTGGGCCCGATCAACGCCAGCATTCACAAAATCAACGAACATATCGATCTGGCCGATCTGGAGCGCCTGAGTTCGCTCTACCGACAAATTCTGATCAATCTACTGGCCTGATCCAGTTCCGGCCGGCCGGCATTCGGCTGACCGGCCAACCATTCAGCCACTATCCCCGAGGAGGACAGCATGCGTTGCCACGAAGTCGATTACCACATTGTCGGCCATGACATACAAATGGTCGAAATCGAACTGGACCCCAACGAAACCGTGATCGCCGAAGCCGGCGCGATGACCTACATGGAGCAGGACATCGACTTCGAAACCAAGATGGGCGACGGCTCCGGCGGTGTGATGGACAAGTTGTTCGGCTTGGGCAAGCGCATGCTGACCGGCGAATCGGTGTTCCTGACCCACTTCAGCAATCGCGGCGGCCAAAAACGCAAGGTGGCCTTTTCCGCGCCATTTCCGGGTTCGGTGATCCCGCTGAATCTGGCCGAGCTTGGCGAGGAAGTCATCTGCCAGCGCACCGCCTTTCTGGCCGCCGCCTTCGGCACCCAGGTGGACATCGCCTTCAACAAACGCCTGGGCAGCGGCTTTTTCGGCGGCGAAGGCTTTATTCTGGAGCGCTTGCGCGGTGACGGCATGGCCTTCATTCATGCCGGCGGCACCATCGTCCGCAAGGATCTGCGCAACGAAACCCTGCGTTTGGATACCGGCTGCCTGGTGGCTTTCAGCGGCGACATCGATTACGGTATCGCGATGAGCGGCGGTTTGAAAAGCATGCTGTTCGGCGGCGAAGGCTTGTTTCTGGCGACGCTGTCCGGCACCGGCTCGGTGTGGGTGCAAAGCATGCCGTTCTCGCGTCTGGCCGAACGGGTACTCAGCCAGTCCCGACCGACTCAAGACAGCGAATAAGCGGAAACCCGGCTAGCGAAAACGCCGCAAAAACGCGTCCATTTCGCCGAAAAACCGCAAGCGATCTTCCTCGCGGGTCAGATAATGATCCGCGTCTTCCATTTCGACGTAGCGCACATCCTTAAAACCGGCACTGGCCAACGCGTCGGCCATGTCCCGCGAATGGCCGACATTGACGGTCCAGTCGCCGACCCCGTGCGCCAACAGCAGCGGCGTGTGCAAACGGGCGGCTTGCTCGACCGGAGAAGTATCCTTCAAACGCGCCCTATCGCTCCACCAATGGCCCAAGGTTTTTTCGGCCATTTCGGCGCGCAAGCGATGATCCTGCCAACGCATGTCGCCCCACTCGTCCAGCAAGCGTCGCAAATCGGTGACCGGTGCCAGACTGACCGCGCAACGGTACAGCTCCGGGGTTTTGATCGCCCCCATCAATGCGGCATAACCGCCGTAACTGGCGCCGACGATGCAGACTTTCGCCGGATCGACCAATTTTTGCTCGGTCAACCAGCGTACGCCGTCGGTAATGTCGTCCTGCATTTCCAGGCCCCAACGCCGAAATCCGGCAGTCTCGAAGTCGTTACCGTAACCGGCCGACCCCCGAAAATTCAACTGCAGCACAGTCCAGCCGCGATCGGCCAGAAATTGCGTCCACGGATTGAAGCCGTGACTGTCTCGCGACCACGGCCCGCCGTGCGGGAACACGACGGCCGGGCCGGCGGTGGCGCCGGCTTGGCGCGGCTTGGTTAAATAGCCTTCCAGCTCCAAACCGTCACGCGCCTTGAAATGCACGATTTCAGATGCCGCCAACGTTTGATTCGCGAGCAGTGGGTAGCTGTCGATCAGCCGCCCCATTTGATTGTTATGCATGTTTAACCAGTAATAGGCCGGCGCGTGCGATGGTCCCGACGACAATACGATGACTTGGTTGCCGGCACTGCTGATCACCGCGTTATCCCGATCCGGCAAGGCTTGATCGATCTTGGCCTGTGCCAAGCGGGCATCCTCGTCCCAAAACACCGACTTCGCGGTGGCGGCCCGGTAATGCACGCCGAGCACCCGATTGCCGGCCGACGAATACATCAAACCGCCCGTCACGTCGTAGCGCGGGTCGGCGTATACCAGTTCCGGAGCGCTCTTGGGCGCGGACAAATGCATCCGAAAGATCGCCGACCTACCCTGGTGCGGGCCGCGTAAATACAGGATATCCGGGTCGGCGTCGAAGCCCAAGGGCTGCATGCCGTCTTCTTTCACCGCGTCATGCTCGAATAATGTTTGCCAATCGCCGCCCGCCGCGGAGCGATACACAATCCGTTCGGTACTGCCTCCGACCAAGCCCAGGCCGACCCGAACGTGGCCTTGCAAATCAGCCAGCCAACGCCTGACATAACCGGGGTTGCCGGCCACGGTTTCCCGCTCGCCACTGTAAACATCCAAACGATACACGTCAGGCGCGCCTTGCTGGCGTTCGTCCAGCATCAGCAAGATGTGACGCTCATCGCCGGGGATCAAGGCGTAGGCATCTTGAAATTGCGGAATATGCCGCCGACCGCCGAACACCGGGTCTTGAAACCTGACCAGATCGCTCTTTAGCTCGCTGCCGTCGCGGTTAATCGCAAACAAGCGAGTCTGGGTGAACTTCAAATCGGACACCCGATCCGGATACCACATCCTGACCAACAGCCGTTGATTGTTAACCCAGGTAAAGCCGCGTATATGGTATTTCTGGTTATCGGACGTAATCACCACCCGACTATCGCCGCCGCTACGATTTTGGGTAACCAGTGCACTATGGCCGTCGGTATTTTGAATAAAGGCCAGATAATCGCCGCTGGGCGACAGCGTCAAATCCTCGATCAGCGGCAAGGCCGCAAAGGCCTTAACCGGCAACTCGCCAGGTCTCGCGGCCGCCACCGGCAAAGGTTCGTTCGCCGGCCGGGAACCGCCGCAAGCCACCAACCCAACCAGCCACGGAATCAGCGCCACGCGGCGCGCGAATCGTCCTTTCACAGTCACTCCTACACGGTTAAACATCATCGGCCGCCAGCGCGGGCCGGCGCATTCTAACAAACCTGGCAGCCTAGTTAGGCCGTTATTTTTACCGCCGTTTAGATGCCGGCCCGGAGCGGGTTCGCAATTGTTCCAGTCCGACCTCGCCTGGCCAGAGCGGAAAACGCCAAGATTTCGCAACCTGGTCTAAGCTACTAACAATTTAACTAGGCTGCCGGCAATCCGGCAATTAACTGCCATGACTGATATCGATCCCGATTTTCCGCCACCCGAGCCGACGTCGCTACGTCTGATGTTATTACTTCTGCTGCTGGGCTTGACCGCCGGCCTAGCGCTGGCCTGGACCTTTTTACAACCCGCCTCGGCGCCGGAGCCGCCGACCCGCATCATTCAACCGATCTTGCCGCCACCCGCGCCCACCTCGACCTTGGATATCGCCACCGAAGCCGATAAATTACTGGCCGGCCGCGACATCGTTCCCACACTGGCCGACCAAGCCGCGCAAGCCAGGCAAGCCCTGCTCGCCGGCGATTTCGCCGCCGCCGGCCGGGCATTGGAAGTCCAATTAACGCAAAGCCGCATCCAGGACTGGGGCTTTGCCCCTTTCGACCGCTTCGTCAAGCTGATGGTCGTACCCGGCAATACCGCGCTGCTGCAACGCCTGGACCAATGGTTGGCGCAAGACCAACCGCCGGCCCTAGCCTACTTGCTGCGCGCCCAATACCATTACGACACCGGCTGGCGCATCCGCGGCCACGACTACGCCGCCAAAGTCTCCATGCGGCACAGAGGCGGCTTCGAGGTCGAGAACTCGCTGGCCGCCACCGACATCGCTCAAGCCATCGTCCGCGACGACGCCAATCCCTATAGCCGCTATTTGCTGCTGGCGATCCTGCAAGGCTACGGCAACTCGTTGGCGATGGACGGCGCCTTTCGTCTGGCGATCCGCCGCTTCCCGGACTACTACCCGCTCTACCGAGTGCAACTGAATACCTTGACGCCCAAATGGGGCGGCTCGGTGGCCGAGATGCTGGCGTTTACTCAGGAGTACGTCGATTCGGCCGCCGCCATATCGCCATTGAAACTGCTGTATTTGAATCTCTACGAAGATCTGCTGGATATTGCCGGGGCCGAATGCTTTGCGCTGGCGCCGGAAAAACGCGCCGATTGTATCGATCAGGCCCTGCGCAACGTGGCGGCCGGCCGGGACCTGCAAGCCGACATCCGCCAAGCACTGGCCTTGTATACCCCGCAAAACAGCCTGGCCTTCGGCGCCGCGCTGGAACCCATCCTGGCCGGTATCGCCCGCACCGAAGGCAACGAACGTCAAGCCAACAACCTGTTGCAACTGACCGCCGAAAGCATGGGCCACAACATCGAACTGGCCGCGACCGACACCAGTCGCAACCACTTCATGTTGGACCAACAGATCGGCGCGGTTTGGTACCGAGCCGGCCATTACGCCAACGCCGAAACCCTGTACCGACGGGCGCTGGCCGACCTGGACCGCACTGCGTTTCCAAACGCAACCCAGAAAAATGCGGCAACCGCCGCCATTTACGACCGCTTGGCCGGCATTTACAACGCCAATAAACAATACGAACAAGTCCTCGTCTATCAAAGCGCCGCCGAAAAGCTGGCGGGGATTTATCGCAAGGACTGGAGCCATTTGCAATGCACCGCGCTGGTCAAATTGAAGCGCTATCAAGAGGCGGTGCGCGCCTGCGGTGCGCAGATCGACCGCGGCAACGACTGGCAAGCGTTGTCCCGGCGCGGCGAAGCTTACGAGGCGCTGGGCCAGACCGACGCCGCGCTGGCCGATTATGCCGAAGTCGCAAACTCCGAGCAAGACGGCCGCGCTTACGCCGCCATTCAAATCTCAGTGCTTTACGCCAAGCGCAACGATATGCCGAACATGCTGGCCACGTTAAACCGCTACGACTTCTTATACGACGCCGACCAAGTATCCAGACAGGACGTAGCGATCGCCTACAACAACCGCTGCTACGCCAAAATGCAATTGGGACAGAACGAAGCCGCACTGAAAGACTGCGACGCCTCGCTGGAGTACGGCAATCTGCCGGATGCCCGCGCCAAGCAACAAGACTTGCAAAAGCGCCTGTCGGCCGGCCGGGTTTAACCCAAGGTATACCAATCTTGCGGACATAAAAAAGCCCACGTAAAGTGGGCTTCGTCCGGTGTTGTTTTTTATGTTTTCTGGACGCCTACCGCCAATGCCGATAGGTTAATTGCTTGCGCTCTTATTATTATTGTACCGTTTACACGGTTGCGTTCTCCCCCTCAAAAGACGCCGAGCTTTTGGCTCGTTTTGACCTAAGTCAAGGTTGGCGCATTCTAGTGAACTAAAACCGCTTTGTCCAGAAAAAGTGCGGCAATTTGTCGCATCTTTATTTCAAATCCTCCACAGCCCAAGTAATTCGGCCTTTCCGATCGCTAAGTCCCCGACGCCGACTGCTTTTGTTCGGCTGATGGCCGGCGATATCCGGCGCCGGGTGTACTTTTGCCCGGTGGGTATCTTGCGAAAGCCCCTGTCTGTTGGGCGGATTACCCGACTCGCGCGGCAACAACGTCTGCACTATAAACCTAGATTTATACTGCGCACCGCCATCCGCCTGACGGCCGCCGCGATGGGCAGCGCCCGTCCGCGTCCCGCTCACGGCGGGGACAGTTACTGTTGCGAACCTCCGCTTAGACTGAACCTAAACCGGGACTCGTAGCCGACCAATTCTAAAAATCGATTGTATTCGGCGATCTTGGCAACCGGAATCTCGGCTTTTGGCATTTCCAAACGGGTATAGGCGGTCACGACTTCGCCATCCTGACGGACATGCCGATGCAACTCGCCCCAAGCCGACACGTAATCGATTTTTGGGCCTCCGCTGGCGACACGTCTTCCGGCCGGCACCCGAAAACTCAACTCGCTACGGTAATCAATCCCTTCAAAACGATAGGGATAGTGCCGATTCGAGGTTTTGGCGTCGTTTGCCAAATCGCGCAGCCACGAGTCGCTCTCCTGATAGGAAGTCAGCTGTCCGAGCGTAAACAAATTGGGGTATTCCGTCACCGAATTCAACGCGATCCCGGCTTCGGAAGTTTCAAGTCCTTGCACCGAAACGCTGGGCGCGACTTGGTCGCCCATTACCGCCCGAAAATCCTCCAATAGCCAACGCTCGGACTCGGCTTTGGATTTAGCCGCCAAGACCCGCCGCAATCCGGCGGCCCAATGCGACTCGTAGCGCCTGACCAAGGTTTCGACAACGCTGCCGGCTTCGGTCAACCGATTCTCGGCCTTTACGCTGGCCACCCACGTAAAAGGCTCGCTGGGCAGGTTGCGCGGTGCTGCGCCGTCTTGACCGACCGTCAGTGCCACCGCGCCATGCAGCGTATGCGGCAAGCGGCTGCCGGCGGTCTCGGGATCGGTCAAGTCGGTGCATTGCTCCTGGTCTTTACCGAAATTGACGCAAGCAATCATATGATTGAAATAGCTCGAAGACGGCAGTAACAATTTGTTCAGTGCTCTGCGCTTGGTTGAGGTCAACACCGGGTATGCGTCCAGACCAGCGCGGCGTGCCAGATCGACGAACAGCATGGCCTTATCCTTACAATCGCCGAAGCGACGCTCTAGCGTCGCCGAAGTGGGACGCGGGATCACGCCGCCGTGGCCGTGCTCCAGGCCAACGTAGCGTATATCCCGCGCCACGAACGCCGCAACGCGCTTGAATAATTGACGGGGATTGGCAACCCCGTTACTCAGCCGCCCGATCTCGGCGTCCAAGCGCTGGTCTTTTGCCAATGCTGAATCGGTCAACGTGCGGATCCGCGCGGAAATCGCCGGCCAATCGTCGGGCTCCGCCAGCGTCAAAACCGGCAACAGATCTTGCGGAGCGGGCATTTGTTGATCGTAGGGCAGCGGCGCGACCGCGCCCAACGTCGCGCAATGCAAGGCGGCAGTCTCCTCGTGACAAGCCAGATTGCTGTCATCTGTCCTCCACGTCGGTTTGCGCGCGTCGCTGTCCCAGCTGACATCGACTTGGAAGCGTTCCACCGGGTAAAAATAGGCTGAAAATAGATTGCGCGACCAGGACAACGGTACCTTTTTGGACGCAGTTACGATTTTATAGCGCAGCACGGCGATACTGCCTGGCTTCAGCGGAGTGAGCGGAATCGTCACGAACAGACTATCGTTGAAAATATTGGGTGAATTGTCGGTATTGATTTGCAAAAGATCCGGCTCGACGTCGGTGGAGACACCTTCCGGCTGCAACACGTAAGCGGCCTGAATTTCCGCGCGTTGCGATGCCGCATCGAACCAAAACCCCAAGTTGCCGTCGTTCTCGATGGCGCTGCTGGTTAGATACAACCACGTCTCGGTCACGGTTTCCTCGACTTGACCATTCTTCAACAGTTTGAATTGATGCTCCTCGCTCAAGGCCACACTACCATAGCCGGCGCTTTCCAAAGCGTGGACGCGATCCGGCGTTGGCGCCAACTCCCGATAGCTGGAATGACGCGCGGTTTTTAGGCAACGCAACAAGTTCGCGGAATAGCCGATTTGCCGCAATTTGCTTTCCGTTCCACCGGCCGCGCACGCTAGCGCCCAACCCAGCATCAACAACAGTCCCAGTGCTTTATTCATGATTCGTTGCCAGCCGTTGCCAAACGAAAACTTCGCACCAAGGCCCCTACGTCGGCCGCCGACTGTTTTTGGCCCTGGCCGATGACTTCGATCACCTGGTCGCGAGCAACGAGCGTTGCCACATAAAGCTCGTGGGCGCCAAACGTGAAAGGCGAGTTTTGACTATACCGAGCCAACGACATCGGTTGCAGTTCGCCAGCCCATATCAAGGTCCGGGTCTCCTCGATCTTGAAATCGCGCCAGTCCCCGGCAATCGACGCCTGACGCCGATCGACATAGTAATCCAGCGATTGCCGTTCGCTGGGTCGGACTCTGACCAAAACCCACTCGTCTTCCGCCGAAGTCAGCAGCTTCATATCGGTGTCGGGGAAGCTCCCGGAATTTGCCCGTCGCCATTTTCCGCTCGGAATTGTCAAACGATAGTTTGACGCGACACCGGCGACAACTTGTTCGGCTCGCAGACGCTCCCCAGTGTAGAACGCTAGCTCGCCCCTGCCGAGGTACAATGCGAAAACCATGAACGGCAACCCCGCTAACAACACGGCGCGTTGCCGCCAACTGTAGCGATCCGGCTCCTCACGCCACGGTAACCCAGCACTGCGGCGCAACTGGTTCATCCTTTCTTGCAATATCAACCAGGGGACGGCACCGATAACGACCATGATCGGTAACAAAAAACCTGGGGCCAGCCAGCCGAAGAGTTCTCCGGCGATCATCAACACCAACAAAGTACCGGGCGCGGCTCCGAACCGGAAACGCTGATTTCCCGCGACGCGACTAACTCGCCGCGCCACCTGATAGAACACGTTCAAATTGTAAAGGGGCACCATCATCATCCAGGCGCAACGCGTCGGGTTTAGACGCGTTTCGCTGACTTCGGTCAAATCCTTGACGATGCGGTACATCAGGAAACAAGCATAGAGTCCCAAACTAAAAAACAACAGCCAGAACACCCGCCCGACTGGCGTCGGCGGATAAAGCGAGGCCTCCGCGCGAGGTTTGCTCGAAGAAACAAGCATCGGCCGTCCGCCCGCAGGCGCCGAGTCGTCACTGTCCGATTCGGCAGCGTTCGGCCGCGTCTTAATTACATGTCGCTGATGTCCGAACCAAAACAAGCAGGCGGCAAGCAGCGCGAACCCTATACAAAGGCCAAGGCTGACGAACAGCGTATCTTCCTTGCGTTGCGAATAATCCAGTAGCGGGGTCAATCCAAAACCCACGCAAAACATTAACGCCAACGTACCGCCTAGAAACACGCCGCCACCCTGGTAATTCTTGATCGCGGCCGATAGCGTCAAAAGCCCGGCCACACCGAGCGCGGCCGGTAAGGTGCCGCAGGTGCCGAAGGCAACGGCAACCCAAAATGCCAATCCCAGGTAAACCGAACTGACACCGTATAGCATCCGCGCGGGCAATCTCCTGCGTTTTTCATTCATCCTTATAATCCATCGATATTGACTTCATGCTGTCCAAGCGGCGCATGCCCGAAGATTCCCGAGATTCGACTCGGCCACCCTAGTCGAGTCTCGCGTCCGACTTTCCCGGCGTCATATCATATCAAGCCATGCTCGGCAAACGAATAGGGTAAGCCGTCTCCGACAATAAAATGATCCAGTACGCGTATGTCGAACAGGCCGAGGGCTTGTTTGAGCTTATCGGTGAGCAAGCGGTCGGCCTGACTGGGCTCGTTAATACCGGACGGATGATTGTGGGCGAAGATCACCGCCGCCGCCGCATGGTAGAGCGCGCGTTTGGCGACTTCGCGCGGGTAAACGCTGGCCCCGTCTATCGTGCCGCGAAACAATTCTTCCCACTGGATGACCCGATGCTGATTATCCAGAAACAGACAGGCGAACACCTCGAAATCGTAACCGCGCAATTGCGCGCTTAGGTAGGCGCGAGTGGCATCCGGGCTAGTCAGCGCGTCGCCGCGCTGCAACACTTCGGAAAAATGCCGACGCGCCATTTCCATGACCGCTTGCAACTGGGCGTATTTGGCATCGCCCAGGCCCTTGCTTTCGCAAAAGCGCTGGCGGTCGGCGGCCAGCAACCCCCGCAACGAGCCGAAATCGCGCAACAGCTCGCGCGCCATATCCACCGCCGTCTTGCCGGCGATACCGGTACGCAGGAAAATCGCCAGCAATTCGGCATCGGACAAGGCCGCCGCGCCGCGCTGCAACAACTTCTCGCGGGGACGTTCGTCCGCCGACCAATCCTTGATGCTCATTGTCGCTCCCGGCCGGAAAAAACGGGTCAAGCATAGAAGAATCCGGGGAGTTTGCCATAATTCCAACTCTTTACCGTTTTGGGGCAAGACGATTAACAAACGCATATTACTGGGAGTTTGCGGCGGTATCGCGGCCTACAAGGCGGCGGAATTGGTTCGCCTGTTGCGCAAGCAAGGCTGCGACGTGCGCGTCGTCATGACCGCCGCCGCCCGCGAATTCGTCGCCCCGCTGACCTTCCAGGCGCTGAGCGGCCACGCCGTTCACCTTCAGTTATTGGACGCCGGTCAAGAACAGGCGATGGGCCATATTCATCTGGCGCGCTCGGCCGACATCGTCGTCGTCGCCCCGGCCAGTGCCGATCTGCTGGCAAAATTGGCGCACGGTCTGGCCGACGACTTGTTGTCCACGCTGCTGCTGGCCGCCGACTGTCCGGTCTATGTCGCACCGGCCATGAACCAAGCCATGTGGGCCAAGCCCGCCACCCAACGCAATCTCGCTACACTGGCGGCCGACGGCGTTCGCGTGTTGGGACCTGCCAGCGGCGAGCAGGCTTGCGGCGAACTGGGACTGGGGCGGATGCTGGAGCCCGCCGAGCTTTGCGACTGCCTGTTGGCGGACGATCGGGACCGACCGCTACGAGGCGCGCGACTGGTGGTCAGCGCCGGCCCAACCCGCGAAGCGCTGGACCCGGTGCGCTTTATCAGCAATCGCAGTTCCGGCAAGATGGGATACGCATTGGCGGCGGCGGCGGCTCGGGCCGGTGCGCAAGTCACGCTGGTCAGCGGCCCGGTAGCGTTGCCGACACCACCGGGCCTCGAGCGCATCGACGTCGAAACCGCCGCCGACATGCACGCGGCGGTCATGGCTCTCATGGGCGAAGCCGATATCTACATCGGCGCGGCGGCGGTGGCCGATTACCGACCCAGCGAGATCGCCCCCGTCAAATTAAAAAAGGGGCGGGGCGCCTCGGTGATAGCATTGACCCAAAATCCGGACATCGTCGCCGATGTCGCCGCGTTAAAGCCCAAGCCGTTCGTGGTCGGCTTCGCCGCCGAAACCGACGACCTGGAAAATTACGCCCGAGGCAAATTGATCGCCAAAAATCTGGACATGATCGCCGCCAACTGGATTGGCCGTGAAGACGGCGGTTTCGACAGAGATCGCAATGCCCTGCAAGTCTATTGGCCGGGCGGGGCCGAGAGCTTGGCGATGACCGAAAAATCCGCCCTGGCCGAGCAACTCATCACTCTGATCGCGGAACATTTTCATGCGAAAAATTCAACTAAAAGTTCTTGATCCCCGTCTGGGCCACGACATTCCGCTGCCGGCATACGCCACCGACGGTTCGGCCGGCCTGGACCTGAGGGCCTGCCTGGACGCGCCGCTGACGCTGCAACCCGGCGCCAGCACGTTGATCCCGACCGGCCTGGCGATTCACATCGACGATCCGCATCTGGCCGCTGTATTGTTGCCGCGCTCCGGCCTAGGCCATAAACACGGCATTGTGCTCGGCAACCTGGTCGGCCTGATCGATTCGGATTATCAAGGCCAAATCTTCGTATCGTGCTGGAACCGGGGCAGCGAGACGTTTACCGTCGAAGTCGGCGAGCGCATCGCCCAAATGGTCTTCGTTCCGGTGGTCCAGGCCGAATTCGAATGCGTGGCCGAATTCGCCGACAGCCAACGCGGCGCCGGCGGCTTCGGCCACAGCGGCCGTCATTAAAATCCGGAGCCGCCGCGATGGGCCGAATATTTAGCATAGTGGCCGCGATAGCGGCTTTGATGGTGCTGGTCACCGGTGCCGCCGGCTACTGGCTGGCGGCGGCCAACGTCCGCGATACCGAGCAATCCAGCGTCACCGCGATTGCCGGCGTAATGTCGGTCGGCGTTGCCAGTCAGATCGACACCCTGCAAAAAGTGGTGGACGGTCTGGCGCAGTCGCCCGAAGTCGCCAATGCCCTGGCCGCCGGCGCAGGCCGCGC
This sequence comes from Methylomonas stagni, assembly GCF_050154735.1. Classification (NCBI taxonomy): domain Bacteria; kingdom Pseudomonadati; phylum Pseudomonadota; class Gammaproteobacteria; order Methylococcales; family Methylococcaceae; genus Methylomonas; species Methylomonas stagni. Next base: position 2,411,133 of record NZ_CP189557.1, read on the forward strand.
CGATTTGGACAAGCTGGCCGCCCGGCTGCAAGACGCGATACCTCAGGCCTTGCGGGTCCGCATTCTGCCGGCCACCGTCAGCGAGCCGGAACTGACGCAAACGCCGAACATGGGCTTCGCCGATCTGGAAATGGTGCGCGCCACGTTGACGGCCAAACAAAAGCCGATGGTGCAAGGCGAGGGCGAACACCGCCATCTGGCGATCACTAGCGCCGTCGTCGCCAACCAGCAGACGCTGGGCGCCATACTGGTCAGCCTGAAACCGGATCTGGTTCAGCAACTCCTGTCCAGAACCATTTTCAATGCGGGCCTGATCGAAATCAAACAGGACCAGAGCGTGATTGCCAGTGCCGGCAACCCGGCCGCCAAACTCGACGAACCGCAATCCCTGCCGTTGACCAACACCCGCTGGCAACTCGATCTCTGGATCGGTAGCGGCGACAGCGCCGGCAACACCGTACTGTTCGCCAGCATTGTCCTGATTCCGGCCATGTTGGCCTGCCTGGGATTCTTTATCGGCTACCGCAAATTGCACGACTTTCTGCATCATGACCAAAGCGTGATTTTAAAAGCCGCCAAGGACATGATGGCCGGCAAGAAGGTCGGCAACTACCCGGTATTGCTCGAAGAAATGCAGCCGATCATCTCGGCGCTGGCGCAATTCAAGCGCATCTTGCAACAAGAACAGACGGCGGAGCCGACCGGCACCGGTTTCGCCGACGATCACGACTTTTTCGACGAATCCTTCGACATCGACTTCGTCGAAGAAGCGCCTCAGTCGGCGGTAAGACCGGTCGCCACCGCGCCGATTTCGCTGAATACGGCGCCGATCGCGTTGAATACCGCGCCGGTTTCGCTAGGCCAACCGGCCGACACCGAACCCGGTCTGGCCCCACACCCAGCGCCGGCCTCCAGCCCGGCGCCCAAGCCATCCGCGCCGCCGCCACGACCCGCGCGCAACGACTTCGCCGACAGTTTTCGCGGCTACGACATTCGCGGCATTGTAGGCTGCGGCCTGACCCAGGACGGCGTGCGCGACATTGGCGCCGCTTTCGCCAGTCTGGCGCTGGAACAACAAGTGCCCACCGTCGTCGTCGGCCGCGACGGCCGGCTGTCCAGTCCGGCGTTGGCCGAAGCCCTGGTGGCCGGCATCCGCTCGACCGGTTGCAACGTGCTGGACATCGGCCTGGTGCCAACGCCGCTACTGTATTTTGTCGCCCGCCATTGCGAGGGCCGCACCGGTATCATGATCACCGGCAGTCACAATCCGCCCGACTACAACGGACTGAAACTGGTACTGAACGGCGAAACCTTGGCCGGCCCGGCGATTCAGCAGCTCAAGCAGCGCACGCTGGCCCGCGACTTTCACCAGGCCGAACTCGGCAAGGTCGAGCTGAATACCGCGTTCAGCAACGAATATATCGGCACGATCGCCGACGACGTGCATCTGGTCCGTCCTATGAAGGTCGTCGTCGATTGCGGCAACGGTGCCGCCGGTTTGCTGGCGCCGATGCTGTTGAAAACCATGGGCTGCGATATTGTCGAATTGTTTTGCGATATCGACGGCCATTTTCCCAACCACCATCCCGATCCCAGCAAGCCGGAGAATTTGGCCGACCTGATCGGCGCGGTCAAGCATTACGGCGCCGATGTCGGCGTCGCGTTCGACGGGGACGCCGACCGCTTGGGCGTGGTCGATTCGTCGGGCAAAATCATCTGGCCGGATCGGCAATTGATGTTGTTCGCCCGTGACGTGCTGGCCGGCAAGCCTGGCTCCGAGGTGATTTTCGACGTCAAATGCTCCAAGCATTTGGAAGAGCAAATCAGGAAGCGCGGCGGCCGGCCGTTGATGTGGAAGAGCGGCCATTCGATGATGAAAGCCAAACTCCACGAGACCGGCGCGGCGCTGGCCGGCGAAATGAGCGGTCATATCTTTTTCAACGACCGCTGGTTCGGCTTCGACGACGGCCTGTACGCGGCGGCGCGCTTGATCGAGATTCTGTCGGCCGACATGCGTTCCAGCAGCGACGTGTTCTCCGATCTGCCCGACAGCATCAGCACACCGGAGTTGCTGATTCCGCTCGCCGAGGGCGAAGCGGCGGCCGTGATGACCCAATTGGCCGGCAATGCCCGCTTCCCAAACGCTAAGGTCATCGACATCGACGGACTGCGCATCGAATTCGCCGACGGCTGGGGACTAATTCGCGCGTCCAATACCACGCCGGCGCTGACCGCCCGCTTCGAGGCGGACACCAAGGATGCGCTACGCCGGATTCAAGATCAGTTCAAACAGCTGTTGCTACAAATCAAACCCGACCTAGACCTACCTTTTTAATTAAGCTCATTCATGAAAGAAAACACCCCACACCAAATCGCTCACGTTCTGATCGAAGCCCTGCCCTATATCCAAAAATTCAAGGACAAGACCGTCGTCATCAAATACGGCGGCAACGCGATGGTCGACGACGCGTTGAAACATAGCTTCGCCCGCGACATCGTGATGATGAAATTGGTCGGCATCAATCCGGTCGTCGTCCACGGCGGCGGTCCGCAAATCGGCAATCTGTTGACCCGGCTCGGCAAGACCTCGGAATTCGTCGACGGCATGCGCGTCACCGACAGCGAAACGATGGATGTCGTCGAAATGGTGCTGGGCGGCTTGGTGAATAAGGAAATCGTCAATCTGATCAATATGCACGGCGGCAAGGCCGTCGGGCTGACCGGCAAGGACGGCAATTTCATCCACGCCCGCAAGATCGCCATGACCAAGGCCGGCGCCAATGTCGACGATGCGCCGGAAATCATCGATCTAGGCCATGTCGGCGAGGTTAGCAGCATAGACCCGGCTGTCGTGGACATGCTGGTGCATAGCGACTTCATACCGGTGATCGCGCCGATTGGCGTCGGCGCGGACGGCCATTCCTACAACATCAATGCCGATCTGGTGGCCGGCAAGGTCGCGGAAGTGCTGAAAGCGGAAAAGTTGATGTTGCTGACCAACACCGCCGGCATCCTGGACAAGCAAGGCAAGCTGTTGACCGGCTTGAGAATGCCGGACATTGATGCATTGATCGCCGACGGCACCATCTCCGGCGGCATGATTCCTAAAACCCGCTGCGCGACCGACGCGCTAAAAGGCGGCGTCAACAGCGTGCATATCATTGATGGCCGGGTCGATCACGCGGTGTTGCTGGAGTTGTTTACCGACCAGGGGGTTGGTACCTTATTGCTGCGCCGCTAAGCCGGATTGCAGATACGGCGCGAAGCTTTGCCGCAAACTCTTGACTTTGGCGCTGTTGCAAAGCTCGTTGCCCAAACTGGACTGACGGCAACGAATATCCAGGAATATCTGTCTGACCTTGCCCTGCTCGAGCAAGGAAGCCGACAGGCTCAAATCGTCATCCTGTTGCGGCGCGGCCCGCATGATCAATTTTTCGGTCTCCACATCGGGCCCTGTGCTGGAATTGGCCGCGACAAACTCGCCGGCCAGTTTCCAGGCTTTTTGGCATTGTTCGGCGTCCTGGCAAACAAACAAACCCAATTCGTTGCCGGCGTTGCTGGCGGCCAGCGAAGAATTGGCGGCCTTGGCGTCGGCATTGGCCTGAGTCAGAAACTGGAAACGCGCCATGTCGGCCCGAAAGGCTTTTTCGGTATTTTGGCGCTCGCTATGGTGATCGGCCAACTCCTGATTGGACTGGCCGATTTGCTGCTTGGTCGCGGCAATCTCGTCGAGCAGTTTGCCGGGCACTTTCTGGCCGTTGCGTTCGTGTTCGGCGGCTTGCTGTTCCTGCTTCAGCAACTGGCTCTGCAATCGCTCGATATTACCTTCAATGACCTTACGTTTGGCGTCGAAGCTAGCCAATTTGTTGCCTAGGGCCTTTTCCATGTCGTCCAGACTGCGAAACGTGCTGAGCAGCACCTTGTCGTTGGCGGCCTGCTTGGCGACGATTTTTTCCTGTTCCTTGCGCAACGCGTCCAGACGCTTTTGCTGGGCCAATTCCTCGGCGGTCTTGGCTTTTTCGACAGTCTCGACGATCCTGGCTTTCTCGGTCAGAGTTTCCCGCTTATGCTGGACTTGGTCCGGCGGCACTTGGTCGGAAAAATAGACATTGCCGTTTTCATCGACCCAACGATACATCTTCTTGGCCTGAACCGATGGACCAACCAGCAATAATGCCGCGAGCGCGACCAACGTGGTGGTTTTCAACGTGCCGCGCATCGCCGCCCGCCTCGTCAGCCCAAAATCGCGATCAATTGATGCAACGGCGGCAATACCATCATCTTAGCCAGTTGCAGCAACACTAGCGCGGCCAACGGCGAAAGGTCTATGCCGCCTAAATCGGGTATCACCCGCCGGCAGACGTTCAGCAAGGGCTCGGTCAAGCTGTAAAGTATCGACGACGCACCGCTATAGTTGCCGGGCGCGAACCAGCTCAGAATCGCCGCCGCGAAAATCGCGTACACGAAAATATCGAGGATCATTTTCAGCAGATCGGCGAACGACAGCAAGGCTAGCGCGACAAAACCGACCGACAAGTCCTTGACCGCCAAAATCGCAAAGTTCGCCAACATTTGCAACAGCAAGGCCAGCACTAGCGACGAACTGTCGATGCGGCCGAATGCCGGTATGAAGCGGCGCATCACCCGCAACGGCGGATGGGTGACTTTCACCAGAAACTGCGAGACCGGATTGTAAAAATCCGCCTGCGTCCACTGCAGCAAAAACCGCAACATCACCGCCAGGATGTACAGCGAAAACAGCGTGTCGATCAGGAATACCACCGGATCGGTCATGTAATTGCTTCCCATCAATCGGCTCCCAATTGTTTGGCCATTTCAACCGATCTATCCCGCGCCGCGTGCAAAGCCTTGGACACCAGCGCCTCGAAGCCTCCCTGCTGGAAGGTTTCGACGGCGCGCTGCGTGGTGCCACCGGGCGAGGTCACCCTGGCCCGCAACTGGGCCGGCGAATCGGCCGATTCCAGAGCAATCTTCGCCGCGCCGAGCGCGGTTTGCTGAATCAGCAGGCGGGCGCTGCGTTCGTCCAGGCCCATTTGCAACGCGGCGGCTTCCATCGCTTCCATCAACAGGAAGAAATAGGCTGGACCGCTGCCGGATACCGCGGTGACCGTGTCCAATTCGGCTTCGTCATCCACCCACAACGTCAGCCCAACCGCTCGCAGGATGTTCTCGGCCAAGTCTTTTTGTTCGTCGTTGACATTGGCGTTGGCGTGCAATGCGGTGGCGCCGGTCAAAACCAAGGCCGGCGTGTTGGGCATACAGCGCACGATCGCCGTGTCGCCGCCCAGCCATAACGCCAAGCTCCGCTGTCCGATACCGGCGGCGATCGAAACCATCAACCCATGCTTGTGTTTCAGTAGTGGCGCGATTTCCAGCGCCACCTCACGCAATACTTGCGGCTTGATCGCCAACACGACGACCTCGGCTTCGTTAACGACGGTCGCGTTATCGCGGGCGGTATTCACGTGCAGTTGATCGGCGTGAGCGTTCAACAGCTCAGCCGAAGTGTCCGATACCCAGATCTGCCGGGGCGAGTGGCCGCTGGCGATCAGGCCGCGGATCAAACTGGTCGCCATGTTGCCGCCGCCGATAAAACCGATTGTTTTCGTTTTCATAGATAGTTGACTGAATTAAACGTTTATTCGACTTCGTCGAACCCCAATTATTCTACATGACTATGATGGCGCGACGGAAAAACTCAAGTCCCTCGGCCGCAAACCGCAGATCAAAAGCACCGCCGCATACACTGCGATCGCCCCGCCGACCGCCGCGCCGAGTTGCAGGCCGCGCTGGCCGGCGCCCCAGCTGAACCAGACTTCCGGCTGGACAAAGTAAATCAAAAAGCCCGACATCGTCGCGGACGCGATCACAATCCTAGCGGCGAACGCCAACCAGCCCGGCCGCGGCCGATAGGTGCCGTTCCGCAATAAGGCGTTCAGTAACAGCCCGGCATTCAGATAGGCGGCGAGCGTGGCGGCCAGCGCCACCCCGGCGTGAGCTAAAAACGGCACCAACAACAGATTCAACACCCCGTTCGCGGCGACGGCACTCATCCCGAAGCGCACTGGCGATCGGGTATCCAGGCGAGCGGTAAAACCCGGAACCAGGATTTTGATCAACATCAAAGCCAGTAAACCCAGTGCGTAGGCGGCTAGGCTTCTGCCCGTCATATGCACGTCTTCGACACCGAACTCATGGTATTGAAACAATGTGGATAATAGCGGCTCGGCCAATTGGGTCAATCCCAGGGTGGCCGGCACGCCGATCAGCACCACCAGCTTTAACCCCCAATCCAGAGCCGCCGAAAATGCGGCACGGTCGGCGGCGATATGGTTTTTCGATAGATTCGGTAAAATCACCGTCGACAACGCGACGCCGAGAATGCCGAGCGGGAACTCTACCAGACGGTCGGAATAATACAGCCAGGACACGCTACCGGCCGCCAGAAAGGAGGCGATCAACGTACCAACCAGCATGTTGATCTGGGCCACCGAGACGCCGAAAATGGCCGGCAACATCAGCTTGACGACGCGCTGTACGCCCGGATCGCGGTAAGCCCAGCGCGGCCTCGGCATCAAACCAATCCGCCAAAGCGACGGAATTTGAAACAACAGCTGCATAATCCCCGCCGCGAATACGCCCCAAGCCAATGCGGTGATCGGCCGCTCCAGATGGGGAGCCAGCCAGACCGCCGCCGCGATCATCACCAGATTCAAGATGACCGGCGTCAGTGCCGGGACCGCGAATCGGCCCTCCGCGTTCAGGATTGCCCCGGCGAACGCTACCAGCGAGATGAAAAACAGATACGGCAATGTGATTCTGAGCATCTCCGCCGCCGGCACGAAATGAGCGTGATCGGCGACGAATCCCGGCGCCACCAAGAGTATCAGCAAGGGCGCGGCCATCGTGCCCAACAACGTCATTAAAAACAACAACCCCGCCAGCGTACCGAAGGTACGATCGATGAAGCCTCGCAACGCGGAACGTTCGCCTTGCCCGCTATATTCGGCAAGTACCGGTACGAAGGCATGGGCGAACGCACCCTCGGCAAACAAACGCCGCAATAAATTCGGAATCCGAAACGCCACGAAGAAGGCATCGGTATCGGCGTTGACGCCAAACAGGTTTGCGACCAACATGTCCCGGATAAAGCCCATGACTCGCGATATCATCGTCATGCTGCCGACTATCGCCGTCGACTTGTATAATTGCTTGCTCACTGCGTATCCTGTCGCCGGTCCGGAGTCAATTAAAAGTTGACAATCATAGCATCCAAAAAGATAATGCGCGGTTCCTAACCAACCCAACGACTTGATACCCCTATGGCTAATTCACCACAAGCTAAAAAGAGAGCGCGTCAGGCAGAGGAAAGCCGTATTCGCAATGCCGGACAACGCAGCAATCTCCGCACGTTCATCAAAAAAGTTATCGCCGCCGTCAAGGCCGGTGACAAAGAACAAGCGCAAGCGGCCTTCAGATCGGCCGTGCCGGTGATCGATTCCGCGGTCAATAAAGGCTTGATCCATAAAAACAAAGCCGCCCGCAGCAAAAGCAGATTGAACGATAAACTGCGCGCGATGGCTTAATACGGCCCCGCCGACCGAACCCAAGGCCGAAGCCCGAAACGCTTCGGCCTTTTTTATGCACGGGGGTTTCTTCACGAGCTGGGCGTGCGGAACTTATGCATTGGTATTCATTCAAAAGACCGCCGCCAAGCTTCGCCGACCGCCATCCAAAACCCGACGGCTTGCGGTCGGCGGGCAAACTGCTAATCTGATCCATCAATGTCGATTCATCCGAGGCAAACACGATGAACAATCCGACCCGACTACGCTGGGGAATCCTCGGCGCCGCACGCATCAACGAACGTCTGCTGCCGGCCATCGTCGAAGCCGACAACGCCGAATTGGTGGCGATCGCCAGCCGCCGCCCCGGCGCCGCCACCGAAACGCTAGCCAAATACGCGCCAAAGCCGACCGGAGCACAGTGTTACGACAATCTCGATGCCCTGCTTAAAGACGACGACGTGCAAGCGGTGTATTTGCCGATGGCGAATCAAGAACACGCCGAATGGGCTCTGCGGGCTATCGAACACCGCAAGCACGTATTATGCGAAAAACCGATGGCGCTGACGATTGCCGATATCGATGCCATCGAAATTGCCGCCCGCCGCTACAATGTCAAAGTCATGGAAGGCTTTATGTATCGTTTCCATCCGCAGCATCAGCGGGTTCTTGAATTGATAAACGCCGGTTTGATCGGCGAGATCCGCTCGGTCAGGGCCAGTTACTCGTTCATGATGAGACCGGCCCGCCTTTATCGGCTGGCCGACGACACCGCGCACGGTGGCGGAGCGATGTGGGATATCGGCTGCTACGCAATTCACAGCCTCCGGCTGTTTTTCCGGCAAGCACCACTGGCGGTCAGCGCCGTTTCCAAATACGTCGAAAGCGGCGCCGACAGTGTCACTAGCGGCATTGTCGATTTCGGCGACGGCCGCTACGGTCACTTCGATTTCAGCTTCGAGCGGGCTCGTCGTTGCGAATACGAAATCATCGGCACCCATGGCGGCATCAAATGCCACGTCGTCTGGCAGCTGCCGGGCGACGTGCCGGTGATTTCCTGGTGGACCGAAGACGGCCGTCAAGCCGAAGAGCGTTTACCTTACAGCAACCATTTCCGGCTGGAAATCGAACATTTTTCAGATTGCGTGCTAAATAACCGCGACCCGGCATTGTCGCTGGACGACGCCCGCGCCAATTGCCGCATCATCGTCGCCGCGCTGCAAGCCGCCGCCGAAGGTCGAACCGTTAAAATTTAGCCTACGGTTTACCGGCGCGTCATCATCCGGCTCATCTGCCTCCGACGACGCGGTAACCCTTGCAGGCCGACACGTCGAGACAAACGATTCCGTAAACGGACTTAGGGAATAGGCAATGCTGTCTGCCCTTGGAAAGACCGGACTCGTTCGCCGTGAAAATCAGGGCCAGCTCAAACATTCGCCACCTGATCCAACCCACTTACCCGCGGTAGCGTAGAATGCCCCGCCAATTTGACTAGGAGACTAAGCGCCATGCCGATAAATTCGATTTCCGCGCAGCTGGACATGCAACGGATAGTCTCGCTGAACGAACACATCAAGGAAATCTTGCGGATTTCTTCCGCGTCTTATCTGGTTGCCATCAATTCAATGCTGATCTCGAAAGCCTCCGGCCAGCGTCTACTGGGTTTCGGTGTGGTCAGTTCGGAACTAAGACAGTTCAGTCGAAAGCTGGAAACCGCGATGATTCAGCTCAGCCAGTTAACTTATGCGATGTCCAAAAAAGCCGCCATCTTTAAAAAACTCAGCCGCGAGCGTCATCTGTTGATGACGACGTTAACCAAAAGTCCGCGCGGCGAACAGACGATGAAACTCCCGCTGCAAAACAAATCGGCGGCCTTGCTGTCGGTAACCGACGAGTTTGCGGAAGACATCGAAAAACTAAACCGCTATTCAAAGCGCACGTTACAACTGTGCAAGGCCGGCAACGCCTTGGCGAGGTCGGCCAAAATCGAAGCCGCGCACGGTGGTGATATGCGTCAAGTATTGAACGAAATCGCCGAACAAATCGAGAAAACGGTGCTCAACATCATTTCGCTATTGACGACCTTACGGGCTTCGCTGGAGCACTGAACTCATGAAAAAACTCGAATTTATCTACGAACACGGTCCCCACAAATGGGTCGCCATCGCCCGCGATCCAACCAAGGCCAGCTACTTGATCGATACCAACGAATACCTGATCCTCAACGGCGAGCAGGCGATACTCACCGATCCCGGCGGCATGGAGATTTTTCCCGACGTGTTTTCGGCGATCGATACCGAATTCAACCCCAACCAAATCGTAGGCCTGTTTGCATCCCACCAAGACCCGGATATCATTTCCTCGCTAGCACTATGGCTGGAATTCAACCCCAAACTGAAATGTTATCTGAGCCGGCTGTGGACTAGCTTCGTCCCTCATTTCGGCGGCAATGCCGATACGTTTATCGCGCTACCCGACGACGGCACGAGCTTTCTGTTAGGCAACCTCGAACTGGAAGCAATCCCTGCGCACTACCTGCATTCCTCTGGCAACTTTCAACTCTACGACCGCAAAGCGAGCATACTGTTCTCCGGCGATGTCGGGGCAGCCTTGTTGCCGAGCGCGAACGCAGGGCTGTTCGTCGAAGACTTCGATAGCCACATCCAATACGCCGAAGGCTTTCATAGGCGCTGGATGGGTTCTGAGTCGGCCAAGCTGGACTGGTGCGAACGCGTCAGCCGCCTCAAGATCGACATGCTTTGCCCTCAACACGGCGCCATTTATCGCGGTAACGATGTCGAACGCTTTATCAACTGGCTGGCCGAATTGAAAATCGGCACCGGTATCGCCAGTCAGCGGACTTAGCTTGACTACTCCAACGACGACACATGACCAGCCGCCTGGTCCGAGCCCGTCCACCTAACCACCAACATTGACCGCTACCCTGCTCGACGCCCATAGCCGCTATCGCCTTGCGAGGCGATGCGGACCGGCGCAAAGCAACGCGCAAGCGTCGGCGTCGCGATGCGATCGGCTATAATGGCTATTCCGTTGTGGTTTTCAAAAATGTATGAACACTCTTGTTTTGGTTGCCGGCGCCTTGCTACTGGTCGGTTTGAACGGTTTTTTCGTGGCCGTCGAATTCAGCTTGGTGAAATTACGGCAAACCCGTATCAAAGCCATCGAACAAACCCACGGCTGGCGCGGCCGAATTCTCGCCAAAGTTCATAGAAAACTCGACACCTATCTATCCGCCTGCCAACTCGGCATCACCCTCGCCTCGCTGGGCTTGGGTTGGATCGGAGAACCGGCCTTCGCCGACTTATTGAAACCGATGTTCGCCGAAATGGGCGTTACCTCCGCCGAAATTATCCACAATGTGTCGTTTGCGATTGCCTTCTGCACGATCTCGTTTCTGCACATCGTCGTCGGCGAACAAGCCCCCAAATCGCTGGCGATTCGCAACCCCGAAGGCATTGGGTTGTGGAGTGCCGGACCGCTCTACGCCTTTTACTGGATCATGTATCCGGCAATCTGGTTGCTGAACGCCAGTTCTAATCTGGTGCTGCATCTGGCCGGCTTGTGCAGCGAAGGCCATCACGACAGCCATTATTCGACCGACGAAATTAAATTGATTCTGCGCTCCAGCAGCGCCGGCGGCGGCTTCACCAAGGACGAGCGCAACGTACTGGCGAAATCGCTGGATTTCGGAAAGCTAGAAGTCTCGGATTTGATGCGCCCGATCCACGAAGTGAAAGCGCTATACCGTGGTCAACCCACCGAGGAAATCCTGCAGACCATTTGCGACAGCGGCTACAGCCGCTATCCCTATTTCGACAACAATCGGATCGACCTGCTCGGCTTGGTGCATTTGAAGGATTTGTTTTTGGCCCAACAGCAAGGTCAGCCGCTGGACGACTTGCAGGCCTATCTCAGACCAATCCAGCACATTTCCGCGCATCTACCGGCGTTGGAGTTGTTCCGGCGCTTTACCAAGGGCGCGCCGCACTTGGCGGTGGTCGGCCAGAAAGGCCAAAAACCGGAAGGCTACATTACGTTGGACAATCTGCTGTCGGCCTTGGTTGGCGAGATTCGCGACGAATTTGCCCGCTCGCAAAGCGACTGGACCCGTCTGGAAGACGGCGGTTTGCTAGGCAAGGGCAGCCTGCCGATCTTCTCGCTGGAGCGGATACTGGGCGTCGACGTCGAAAACGAAGAACTGGATTTGGACGACGTCGATTCGGTGGGCGGCATGATCCTGGCACAACTGCAGGACATTCCCGATGTCGGCGAACGCATCGCCTTCAACCGCTTCGACATCGTCGTTAAGGAGATGAACGGACCGCGCATCGAATGGGTGTTGGTCTATCCCAAGGACTAAAAAGCGGGCGCGCGACCTCAGCGGCACTCCGGCAGTAAGGAACTGCGCCAATACTGACCTTCTTTCTCGAACAAGCGCTTGGCGTCGTCGGGCCCCCAGGAACCGGCCGAATAGGTGGCAATGTAATCGCGCTCTATCGCCCAGGTTTGCAAGATCGGATCAACGATGCGCCAAGCGTATTCGACTTCGTCGAATCGCAGGAACAGCGAACGGTCGCCCTTCATCACATCCAATAGTAAATCTTCGTAAGCATCGACCCGCCGCTCGTCGGGATGACGGAAACTGGCATCCAAACTGGTAGTGCGGGTCCGCATTTCCAGTCCCGGTTCCTTGACGGTCATCTCGATGCGTATGCATTCGTCCGGCTGGATGCCCATCAATACCCAATTCGGCGTCATGCAATGCACGTGGGTATCGCGGAAGAATTGCAGCGGCGGATGACGAAAGCAAATCGCGATCGACGACTGACCCTTGGCCATGCGCTTGCCGGTCCGTAAATAAAACGGCACGCCGCGCCAACGCCAGTTATCGATCAACAACTTGATCGCCGCGTAGGTTTCGGTGCTGCTGTCCGCCGGAATATTGGCCTCTTCCAAATATCCCGGCACTTTCTGGCCGCCGATATTGCCCCTGGCATATTGACCTCGAAAGGTATGAGCATGCACCGCCGACTTGGGAATCGGCCGAATCGATTTCAACACCTTGACCTTTTCGTCTCGTAGCGACTCGGCGTCCATCGAAACCGGCGGCTCCATCGCCACCAGCGTCAGCAACTGCAATAAGTGGCTTTGCAACATGTCGCGCAACGCCCCAGCGCTATCGTAATATTCGCCGCGACTACCAATACCCAAATCCTCGGCATGTGTAATCTGAATGTGATCGATGTAATTGCGGTTCCATAAAGGTTCCAGCATCACGTTGGCGAAGCGGAACACCAATACGTTCTGCACCATGCCCTTACCGAGGTAATGATCGATTCGGTAGATTTGATCCTCGCTCAAATAGCGACTCAAGCGCTTTTGCAAGGCCTGGGCGCTTTCCAAATCGTAGCCGAACGGTTTTTCGATGATCACCCGCCGCCAGCCGTCGTCTTCGCTCAACAGCCCCACCCGACTCAAGGCCTCAATGACGTTACCGAAGTCGCCGGGACTAATCGCCAAATAAAACGCAATATTTTTAGAAAATTGGGGCTGGCCTTGTAAGACCTCGGCCAGCGACTGATAGCAAGCAGGATCATCCATGTCGCCGCGATGGTAGTCCAGGCGCTCGGCGAACCTGGCAAACACCGAGTCATCCAAGTCGTCCGGCACCCGCTCGCGCAACATCGCCTTCACTTCGGCCAACCAGGTCGCCCTATCCCAGCCCCGCCGACCGACCGCGACAATCCGACAACCATCCGGCAACTTGTTCTCCAGCTCCAGATGGTAAAAGCCCGGCATCAATTTCAACCGCGCCAGATTCCCGGTCGCTCCAAAGATTACATACGTGCAAGGTTCTGTCGTCATCGCCCACGCTCCTGGCCGCTTGATTTGGTCTGACGGTCAGTGTGCCCGATTTCGCCGAACGCGTCGAGTCGCGCGCCAAATCAAACGCCATGCGCCTCCTTTCGTTTCGCCAACTCGCTTAAGCACCGGCGGTACTCGACGCCGAGTCTTTTTAGCCCGGCCGACCATCGGCGATTCCAACCCGCTGTTCCCACCAACCGGAGCGGCTCAAACGACCCGGCCGGAGTACAAATCTAGGTCAGCTATGCACTGGGCCGCAACGCCCTAGGACCAGCAAGAACGTAAAAACCTCAGGTCTTTTACAACTGCAGCAACCCCGCTCACGTTTTCTTCATTCGAACTAGGATAAAGAAACCTGCCGACTTTCGCGCAAACCTAGCCGACGATTACCAACCAATCGGTCAGATAGGTCATTTTCAGCGCCATGGAATGCCGCAAGACATCGAACATCTCGCGCGACCGCCGAATTTTGAGCCGGCCGTTGATGCGTATTTGCCGCAAATCATCATCCTTAAAATACACTGTACCGGCGTGATAGCGGTTAATTTGCCGCATCACGTTTTCCAGGGTTTCGTTTTCGTAAACCAGATAGCCGTCGATCCACGACGTGGACAGGGCGGAGTTCATCGTTTGCGGCTGGCCGATGGCGTTATCGTAAACCGTGACGGCTTCCCGGTCGCGCAATACCAGCGCCTCCTTCCAACGCCGGGGTTCCGATACCTCCACCCGGCCGGACAACACGCTGATTCTGTCGCCGTCGGTTTGGCGATCGACGAAGAAATGCGTCCCCAACACGCGCGTCGTCGAACGGTCGGCTCGCACGATAAACGGCCGATTGGGGTCGGGTTTGACGTCAAAATAAGCTTCGCCTTGCAGCAGTTCAACCATGCGTTGTTCGCCGGCTATCTCAACTGCTATGGCGCTACCCGTATTCAACATCACCTTTGAACCGTCGGCGAGTTTCACGGTTTTACGTTCGCCCAATGCCGAGCTGTAATCGGCTTTCAAGGCCACGCGCAGCGGTCTCGCCACCCCCACGGCCAACACCACCAACGCGGCAACCAATACAGGATACCGCCAAGCCTCAATGTAACGTTTTTTTGAGACTCGGCGCGATACCGTGTTTTTTGGCATTGCCGATCAAGCAGTGTAAAAAATCAGGGTCCCCCCACAGCAAACAAATTTCGTAAAACGCGCTACGATGCGTTTCGGCCTGTTCCAACCATTCCAGAAACAATGTTTCGTCTTGCCCGCTGACGTTATCGGCGCGCAACCGAACGAACCAAGCGACGGCCTGTTCGTCTATGCCATCTTCAATTTCGGATTCCAAGGCACTGTACTCATCGGATAAAAAAACCGTAAGGTCCAACGGGATTTTACACCCCGCTCAACCTTACCCCAAACGGGTCTCAACGGACGTCAAAGCTTTAATTTAAATTACATTTTAACGAATCGGGCTTGCCGCCGCCGAGTTTTGTCCCGCTGCCGGTACCGGATTAAACAGCAAGGTGTGCTCCGGTCTGCCGACTGTCAGGGCCAGCGGCAAGCCCGCCAACCAATAAGGTTGTTGATCGCGGTAATACGGCGATAACGGATGCCCGGATTGGCCGCCGGGCATATGCAAAATCGCCTCCTGAAAATGGTTGGGCGACACGATCAAACGCTCGCTGGCACCGAAGTCAGGTCCGGTGACCCTGACGCAATAGCCGCCGCAACCGGCCAGAGGCTGGCGCGGCATATCCAACAAATCCGCCAATGCGGAAACGGCCTTGGAAAACGGATGGGCGTGACCGACTACGTTTTGCCGCCCCCAAGTCAGTTCCATCAGCGGCAGACCGGGAAAACGGCTCGCAACGGCGGCGGCACTGGCCTCCAGGCGCGCCAACAGAAACGCCTCCCAACTCCGCGCGCCGGGATCGGGCAACAAAACCGCCGGGCGGGCATTCAGCAGCGCTTGCAGCGGCGTGTCGACATAACTCCATGCGTAAACAAAACTCGGATCCGCCTGCTTACAGGCGCTCAAAAACGGCGTAAATACGGTGTCGATCAATTGCTTGCGAAACTCGATCAACACCGGCAAGCCCAAACTGCCGGTATCGGCCCGACCGTTCCAGCTCAACAAATAGTCTCTCAATCCTGATAAGGCCGGTCTTTGCGCCAGAACCTCGGGCGTCAACAATTGCAGCGCCAGCTGTTGGTAGTAGGCGTAAAACTCGGTGTCGGTATCTTGTTGCAGATTAAACAGCGTCCATTCGCTAGGCTGAGTCATCTGAGCCAAACGCTGATTAATTCGGTAGGCACGAAAACCCGGTGCAAATTGATGACCGACAGGAACCGGAAAATCCGCGGCAAAACGCCGTTCGTTAGCGCTCAGTAAATAGCCTTCCGGCGGGTCAATGACCCTGGGCATCTCCCCAGGTGCCAAGTAGCCGCGCCAGCCGGTTTGAGCATCCGCCCAGGAACGGCTGACCGCGCCATCACCGCCAAAGCGGCGCGGAATCTTACCGGTGACGGTCCAGGCGATATGGCCTACATCGTCGGCCAACAGCACATTCAACTGGGGACCGCCGCCGCGGTTGGCGATATCCAGAGCCTGACTCAGCGTTTCGCTCTGCTCCAACGCCATGATCTCCAGATTGACCGCATCCGCATCCAATGCTGCCCAATGAATCGCGACCGACCGACCCAACAAATCCTGCCGGGCCACCGGGCCCCAAATCGTTTCCCTAACCGTCACGATCTTAGACTCGCCGCCCTTGACGGAAATTGTCTCGCGGCGTTCGCCGAAAGTCCGCCACTCCGCGCCAACCCTGTATTGGTCGGCATCGTCCGGATTGATTTCCAGCCGGACCAGGTCCAGAAAATCACCGGCCAGATTCGTCATGCCCCAAGCCACGTGGCGATTACTGCCGACCACCAGAATTGGCGTACCCGGCAAGTTCAATCCGGCCGCCCGCACTTTGGGATAATCGAGCTCCACCCGGTACCAAATATTGGGCACGCTGATACCCAGATGCATATCGTTGGCGAGAATCGCCCGGCCGTCGACGGTCTTGGCGCCGGCCACCACCCAGGCGTTGGAACCGGCCAGGGTTTCGGCCAGCGCCGCCGCCAACGACCCGGTTGCTGCGTCGCGGCGGGCCAGCAGCGTTTGCAGCGCCGCAACCGGCACCGGCCTCGGAGGACGTAGCGACAGAGTATGACGCATTAGGCTATCGGTATAGCGATCGCTATCCGGCGTTAAAAATTCCACAACGTCGACGGGCAAGGTTTGCGCCATAACGCTGAGCATGCGTTCGCCGCTCTCTACCCTGGCCGTCAGATTCTCGAACATTCCCAATACAATCAATAGGCTGTGCTCCGGCTTCCAGGGCTCCGGCCGATAACTCAATACATCGAACTCGAACGGCAAAACCGGATTTTGCGTCAAGTAACTATTGACGCCGTCGGCGTAAGCTTCCAGATAGTCGCGATGCGCCTGGGGCAGCTTGGTCAATACTCGCCGAGCCAGATCCGAAAATCCGTAGGTTCTCGCCTGAATGTCGCTGGGCAATGCCA
Organism: Methylomonas stagni; assembly: GCF_050154735.1. Lineage (NCBI taxonomy): Bacteria > Pseudomonadati > Pseudomonadota > Gammaproteobacteria > Methylococcales > Methylococcaceae > Methylomonas > Methylomonas stagni. The sequence goes on from NZ_CP189557.1 coordinate 2,428,163, forward strand.
TAGCGCCAAAGATTTCCGCCAATAGGCCGGCATTTTTACGACGCATCAAATCCATTTGAAACAAGCGATCGCGCGCGGTGAGATACCCTAACACTCGCGCCGCGTCGACGCGGCTATCGGCGCTGATGAGCGGTATGCCGTGGCGATCGGTGACTATGCTTGCCGGCGCGACAAGCCCCGGCAAGCGCCGCTCCCCATCCAAGTCCGGCAGCGAGCGCGCCAACCACCAATACCCCAGGCCGGCGGCGACGGTCGCCAGCGCGAATACCGCTGAACCGACGTATAGCCCCCATTTGGTAACTCGCCTCATCGAATTCCCCGTCGCTCGACGCCAATGCCTCGATAGAGGCCCCCGTCTCCGCCCCAGCCGTTTGCCGGTAGGCCTGCGGATATTCGATTGCGGTAATTCGCCCTTCTTCGAGTTTGATGCAGCGGTCGGCCAGATGAAAATATTTATCGTCGTGAGTAATTGCCAATACCGTCTTGCCTCTGGCTTTCAGAGCTGGCAATAATTCAGCGTAAAACACTTGTTTGAATTCGGGATCCTGGTCGGCCGCCCATTCGTCGAACACATAAAACGGCCGGTCCTCCAAATACGCCGCCAACAAAGCCAAGCGTTTGCGCTGACCTTGGGACAAGTTCACCGACGAAAAGGCGCCATCGACGATTTCGACCTTGTGACTCAAGTGCAGGCGCGCCAGATAATCGTCGATCAAAGCTTGCCGGTTAGCGACATCCACGCCGTACAACGCGTCGAATAAATAAAAATCGGCGAAGATCGCCGAAAAATTTTGCATGTAGACATCGCGGTTACCGGCGTGAATCACGCTATCGTTCCAAATGACCGCGCCTTGCTCCGGGTGATACAAACCCAGCAACAACATCGCCAGCGTGGTCTTACCGCTGCCGTTGCCTCCCACCAGAAACACCAGCTCGCCCGGACGGAAATCCAGATCGATAGGCCCTAGCCGAAATTGGCGGTTTTCCTTCTCGCGGTGGAAGGCGTGGGTCACGCCGCGCATCGCCAACCTGTCGAAGTGCGGTCCGTCCGGCTCCGCCAAATCAATTGTTAGCGTCCCCGCCAAGCTATCGTCCAACTGTAAAACCTTGTGTAACGCAACCTTGGCCCGACTGAACGCCGGCAAGCTGCTGGTCAAAATCGTCAATGGCGACATCATGAATAAAAACACCAAAATATAGCCACTGATCACCTCCGCGCCGACCGAGCGCCAGACCGGAAATCCGTACAAAATGACGCCTATCGTTAGGAAATACAGTAGTTGTGTCCATTGATTGATCGCCAAATAGGCTGCCGCCGCCCGCAAGCTGTCGCGCCGGTACGCTTCGGCGCTAGCTGCCAGCGATCGGGCGACAAAAGCCTCGCTACGATGCCGGTGTAACTTCAATTCGCGTACGCCCTCCGTTAGTGCGCAGAAACCTTGGCTCAAGCGATCGTATTCTTCTCGGGCTCCGCGCACGTAGTGGGTCGGGATGTTCTTGCAAAGCTGAAACGTGGTAATCCCGAATAAAATCACCCCTGCCAAGACCGCGGCCAATTGCCAGGACAACCAACTTAGATAAGCCATGCAACCGGCGACGATCGCGAAGTTGATGCATAAAACCGGAAACAGCTCGCTGGCGCCGGCAATAGCCGTCACGTCCTCGGTCAAATGCCCGAGCAATTGCGCTTTACCGAGCCGCTGTAAGTCGGGATAGGGAGCGTGCAAGATCAGGCGACTGATGTGCAGGCGCAAGTCACGGATTGTCTTGGTACTGAAACGGTTCAGCCAGTAATGCGATACAAATCGGCTAGTCAAAACCGTCAACGCCAAACCGGCAAACCAGACCGGATCGGCAAAGTCGGTCAGGCCGCCGGCCAGCCGGGTATTGATGAACGCCAGCAGGGCGGCGTTACTCAAACCTGCGACAATGCCCGTCAACATCACGCCTGCCATCGTGACCCAAGACGAACGCCATAAAAACTTCAGCATACTGACCCCATAAATACCGGTTGAGAAAAAGCCAAGGTCGAAAGCTAGCAATTTCCGGCTACGGCTTATATTAGAAGACGCCTATAAAACAAATCCACCCCATCCCGGTGCCGACCGGAATGAGGCATATCCAAGGGGTCACAAAATTAATCTATGTTATATGCCTATTTTTTATTAAGCCATTTCGCGCATTGACGGTCCAACTCCGACGTCGGCGATGGCTAAGCCCTTGATATTGGCTAAACTGTCAGTTGGCGTAAAACCTGCTGCTTGAGGCGGTAGCATAATATCCGGAACCGCCCCACCCCCCAACAGTCAGCCCGGCCCACACTTGGTCGCCGGCACTGCTTGCAATCGCGCGCACCCGGATTTGTCAACGCCGCCAGAGCCGCCCCGGCAATCCAACGCCAGGCAGCCCAACCGATTAGCCAGAGGGAGTTAATATGAATCTCGAGTCCGTATATTTAAATCATCAAACGGAACTACAACAGCACTTGGCGCGCATAGTCGATTGCCCGGAAATCGCCGCAGATTTGGTACAGGAATGTTTCATCATTTTTTCCAGGGAATCGCAAAAACAAGTCATCGAGCATCCGCGCGGCTTTTTATTCCGCACCGCCCGCAATCTGGCTTACGACCACATCAAGCACCGCAAGGTCACCGAGAAACACGTCTACAGCACCGAACCCACGCTGGACATCGCCGAAGAAACCCCCTCGGAAGAACACTTGGCGCTGGTCAACGAAAAGCTGGCGATTTTTTCTAGCATCGTCGACGAACTGCCCGAACGGGCCAAAACAGCATTCGTGCTGAACCGGGTATACGGCATGACCTACGCGGAAATCGCGGTGGAGTTGAACATTTCCGACAGCGCGGTCGAAAAACTGTTAGCCCGAGCGCTGCTCCACTGCCGCAAACAGTTCAAAAATCGCCAAGCCGATTTAAGCAACGACTGAGGAAAATAGCCACCAAAGTCGTCTTCTCCACGGAATCACTCCGCCTCGATGGTCGAACAAACAGCAGCGCCAATTCGCCGCAGTTACCATCGACTGACGTAGAAGCAATAACCGTTGCCGGTAAAGAACCGAGCCGTTCTAATTAACAAAACTTTTCAGGCAATGGACTTTGCGAGACCTCCTAAAACCAACCGCCTTTTCAACAGAATCCGGAGGGCCCAATGAGCTGGGACGAAGAAGAAGACACCACCACCTACCAAGTCGTCGTCAATCACGAAGAACAATATTCTATCTGGCCTGACTACAAGGAAATCCCCAACGGCTGGCGCGCCGTCGGCCCCAAAGGGCCAAAGCAGGAATGTCTGGATTACATCAAGGAAGTTTGGACCGACATGCGGCCGCTAAGCCTGCGGCAACATATGCGGGAGGCCGGGTTGGAATAAAGAAAAAAGGGCATATGGAGGTGCCCTTTTTCTAAAAACGTCCACTTTTTTGCTTACCTTGTCCGCGCTCCCACCTCTAAAAAGGCAGTTTACTGAGTAACTTAACGGCAATAATCGTCTCCGTTGTAAAGAAAAGTCGTTAATGGCTTTCATCATTACCACATCACTATCGATTGGATTTATGCGCATGGAATACCGCAAAAACATTGTCTGGCATCATTCCCAAGTATCACGATCACACCGGGAATCCTTGAACGGACATCGGTCGGTCATTTTGTGGTTTACGGGTTTGTCTGGGGCGGGCAAATCAACCATAGCCCATGCAGTGGAGGCGCAACTTCATCAACGAGGATGCAGTACGTTTGTATTGGATGGTGATAACATCCGACACGGTCTTTCAAAAGATTTAGGTTTTGAAGACTCAGATAGAAAAGAAAACATTCGCCGAATTGCGGAAGTTGCCAAATTAATGCTCGACGCCGGAACCATAACCCTAACGGCTTTCATTTCGCCTTTCAGATTAGAAAGAGAGCTGGCCCGACGTACGGTAGCCGAAGGGGATTTTATAGAAATTTACTGCAACTGCGATTTGACGGTCTGTGAGCAACGAGATGTTAAAGGACTCTATCGAAAAGCAAGACTCGGCGAAATAGCGCACTTCACCGGTATTTCATCCCCCTACGAGCCACCTGAAAACCCGGAGATAGTGATCAATACGGATCAGATGAATATTGAGGAATGTTTAGCCCATATACTTAATCACTTGCATAAAGTGGGCATTATGTCTCCCAGCCTTACCTAGATCTTTAAAACGACCTGAACTCAGAAGCGGATCAACCGTTCCAGCACTCAAACCAAATATCGACAGAATACACCGTTAATTTGCAACACTTCCCGGATGAAAAATAATCAAGCGATCCGACCACAAACTCGGTAACTCTTCAAAAATCTGACTTTGCTGTTCCCCCGAAAATCCCAGATTAATCATCAACTCCTGAAGTGTAAGTAAACCATCAGCTTGTTGCAAAACATAGTACCAAACATCCGAAAGCGCGTAGCGCCGCGTAGTGTCATAATTCCAAGTTAGGAAATAACTAAATCCACGCTCGGTATGATTTAAATACTTATCTTCCCGATTTAAAATAGCCGCTTTCGGCAAAGTGACTATTAGTGTTGCCATTTGGTCGCTGCCCCAGTCTTTTTTGGTGACCAAATAGTCGCCAACGACGAGATAATCCAAACCTGATGTCAAATAACAGACAACAGCATCATCAATACTATCGACAATAGGTTCAGCGTTATTGTTGAACGAAGTATTCAACAAAATAGAAATACCAGTCTTACGGCCGAAGGCTTCTATCAACTCCCAATAACGCGGGTTATCATCTTTGTTAACCGTTTGCAATCGGGCGCTGCCATCAACATGGGTAATAGCCGGCAACTGTTCTCGCCACTCTGGTCTGACATTCAAGACAAAAGACATAAAAGGAAAATCTTCCTGCTTACCCGGCACCTCAAAAAAATCGCGGACACGTTCAACCAACACTGATGGAGCAAATGGTCGATAACTTTCCCGCATCTTGATCATCGCATTAATGGTTTCCTTATGCGAAGCCACGCGCGGATCAGCAATAATGCTGCGATTGCCCAAAGCCCGTGGACCAAATTCTGAGCGGCCTTGCACCCAACCGATCACCGCGCCGTCGATAATCAAATCCGACACTTGTTCCGAGCGATCAAGCAATTTTTCGATCGTCACGAAATCCTGCCACGGCGCTAAGACCTCGGCTACTTCATCCTCGTGAATCGGCGTCCCCCAATAAGCATGAGTTACTTTTTTAAACGGTAAATCGGGCAGCAATTGGTGCGCCACATAGGCCGCCGCGCCGTAAGCGCAACCGGAGTCGCCAGCAAACGACGGCACGAAAACTTCTTCGAACAAACCCGAATTTAAAATTTTGCCGTTCATACTGCTGTTCTGCCCGACGCCTCCGCTGATTGCCAAACGGGTATGGCCAGTCAAAACTTGATAATGGCGAAGCACATGGAAGACGATAGACTCTAACGCCTCCTGCAGGGCCGCCGCAATATCCATATGCACTTGAGAAAAAGCTTCCCGCGTTTCCTCGGCGTTAAGACCTCGTACAACTCCAAAATACGATCGGCATGAATACGGTAATCGCCGTCCGCTAATAATTCGTAAAAACGGCTAAGTTTGTCCCGATAAACGGCGGAGTTGCCATAAGGCGCCAAGCCCATGACTTTGTATTCGTCAAAATCCTTGTAACCCAAAAAGGCAATCACTTTTAAATAAAAATGTCCCAACGAATCGGCAACCGATTTACTTTTTAAAACATTAAAATTCTTGCCGTTGGCATCGATAACCATCGAAGATACATCATCGCCTTCGCCGTCTATGGTTAAAATCAAAGCCTTATCGAAACCGGATAAATAATACGAACCTGCGGCATGGGCTAAATGGTGATTGACGAAATAAAACTTATCCCTAGCAATCAAGACGCCGAACTCTCTCTCGAAAATAAATTGATATAAATGTTTAATATCGCAGAAAACACTTAAATCAGGCACGTACAAACCAAACTCTTTGAGTTTTGAAGTTAAAAAACTTTCACTTGCATAAATAGCAATGGCATCCAAACTTTCCAGTGTTTTATGCGTAGACTTCAAACAAAAAAATGCCGACGACGAACATAATTTATTGGTATGTTTAATTCTGTTCAGCCGCTCCTCCTCAATGGAGTAAGCGACTACTCCGTTTCCTAACAAAAGAGACGAAGAATCATGACCCAAGCCTATATGAGGCAAGATAGAGCTATCCAATATCCTATCAATACCACCAGACATCCCCAAAATATACATGCCATCTCCAAAATCATAAAATAAAAAACCTAAAACCTCCTATACCATATAATTTTTTACCCGCCAAAAATTAACCTCCCAAACTCAAAAGCCAAACTGATATTTCCATCTCCGGCTATTTCTCCATTTTCGTAAGATTTTAGAACGGACGTTTCCTTCGACAATAATTTACAAAACACTACATATGAGGTGGAAACAACACAATCACTTGGACCATCGCCATTGAGAAAGCGAAGCTCTCCGGTATTCGCTTCAATCCTCCAGACTCGACCTTTTAACCCAGAAACAATTAACTTACATACCCCATGAATTGTAATTTTATTTTCTACTTTTTGAATACTAACAATCAGATTTTCAAATAAGCCGCCATAATCTACACTGTCATAACCAACACAGTCAGAGCTATAGCGATACAAATCTTCTAACACCGGATAACCCAATTTTTGATGCAAAGCATCAACCCTATTCACCAAAGCTTCGGGGATTGCCGTAAATGGTATTTGAACTCCATTTCCAACAGAATCTCTTCTGATTTCAGAGGAGAACTTGACTTTACTATCGCCAGGCCCTTGATCGTGCGACACTTTGAATATAGAATTCGACAACTCGCTATTCCAATCTTCACCCAAGAAAGCAAACAAACGATACAATTCATCCCGAGGATTATTGACCAAGAACTCATAATTAACCCTGATAGATTTATCGGGGTAATTCTCCTCGAAACGAATAAGCTTTTCTGTCTTTTCCAACCAATTTTCAATGACTGCAGCAACAAAGTTTGTAGGCTGTCTCTGAACATAGGGTGACAACTCATCCATAAACCCTAGGGGACTGGTCTTTATACATGAATAGACTACATCCAAGCAGCTTCTATAGAGACATATGTACTGTGCTTCAGGAAAAAGTTTTTCGAGAAGCCCGGCATAATCGACATTATCTGTTGATTTCTCACACCAGCGTTTCCCTCCTTTTCCTTGCACATACTTATCCATCAATTGATGAATAATCGCTCTTGATTCGTGAATAGCGAATACATCCCTTTGCTCTTCAGTCTTAATATCAGGCAAACTTCCTATAGAATAATAAGAAGCCTTATACAATCCTGAGCATAATAAACCTAAGTTTAAATGTCCTGGGCTACAAATATTAGGATTGGTATCCAAAATATACCTCAGCATAGTAGAGCCTGACCTAACGCACGATAAAATAAAAATCGGCCTACCCGAAAAAGTAGTTGCCAGATTCGCACTATTATTTTTCATCCTAAATTCCATAGTTAAACGCCAAAACCCTTTCCACACATATGCTTCTTATGTCGTATTGGTGCGCATTCTTTGTGCCTTCCGCTTGCGTAACCACCACAAAACACCGCTGACATACAAAATGAATGGCAAAAAACCAACCATGCACCAAACAATGCGTCCAAGCTGACCAAACGCCTGCCCATCATGGAGAGGCCACAACAAATTGAAAAACGTTTCGCCGGCAGTAAAGCGGTTGGGGTCTTGCACGGCCAACACCTTGCCGCTGTATTGGTCTATCCAAACTTTGCTGCGCGGCCGTTTGCGGTTGGCTTCGCCGGCTTGTTTCTTGGCGACCATATAGACGCCGTCCGGGCCGTCAGGCGTATTGATCATGCGTAATTCCGCGCCAGGAAAGATACGGTCTGCAACAGCCACGGCCTGCATGACCGTCATCGGCGGTTGTGCATTTAGTCGAGTCGACTTCAATTCGGGCACTTGCAAATGCTCTTTAGCAACTGGCGAAAACAATGCCACAATGGGGCGAAAAACATTTTCATAACCGAAAGCAAATCCGGTAAAGGCCAGAATGAGCAAACACAAAGAGCCATAAAATCCGGCGGTTTTATGTACGTCATAATAAAATCGCTCCGAGCTGGCATGCGCTTTGATAGTCGATGCCTTCTTGAATTTACCGGTGCGCGGCCACCATAAATACAGGCCGCTCAAACAAGATAGAAACAATAGAGCCCCCAGCGAGCTAACCGTGTTAAAGCCGAGTTGGCCGGCCTCCTTGCCCAACGTCCCCAGCATTAAAGCGGCATGTATCTCGTAAAGCTTGCTGGGCAGGGTTCGCCCCCAGAAACTCTGCTCCGCGATGCGGCCAGTGTAGGGATCGACCAATACTTCCAGAGGCGCGAACATTTCGCTCCGGGTTTCTTCGGGATTGAGGTATTCGGCCAGCAAATAATCGGCTCCGTAGCCCGGCAACAACAAGGACCAACTACCTTGGCGCTGCGGATGTTCGGTTTGGACGATTTGCAGAAGATGATCCAGCGGTAAAGGCTGCTGATTCGATAAAGCCATGGGCTTAGCAAGATTCCATTCCCGCAACTCGTAATAAAATACATTGCAGGAACCGGTCAAACCCAGAATCACGAACAACAGACCGACGCTAAGCGCCAGCGCCAAATGCAGTTTAAGCCAGAATTTTCGAATATTGTTGCGATAGGTCTTCATACGCTTTTCGAAACTAATGTCTGAACTATAAAGCTCGGCACTATGGATTAAAATTAATATTCCAACTTTAATGATCCCATTACGGTAATAGGATTACCGGTAATAGTATTACTTGCCCCTTGTCGAGTCGCACCGGCATAATATTCTTTGTCCAGCACATTATTGATATTTAACTGTGTAGTTAGGCGAGTTTTACCGATCGGTTTTACATAAGCTGCCATCATGTCCATTCGCGCATAACCTGGCAACTCTAAGTCAGTCCATGTTTGCCCCGCTCTCGAACCCACTAAAACTCCGCCGATACCCGCTTTAAACTCCGGAGTAAATTGATAGGTTCCCCATAAGCTTGCCTGATGCTCCGGCACATTTATTAGACGCTTCCCCAATGCCTCATCGGAATTTTCACCATTCTTAGTTATTCTGGCATCCGTATAGGCATAGGTTAAGATCAGATTTAAATCATCGGTGACACGCCCCTTAAGGTCGGCCTCAATTCCTTGGCTTCGAGCCTCTCCGGCTGTCACGGTCAAACCGGTATGAATAGGATCAGAAAGCTGGATATTCTGTTTTGTCAGATGATAGAAAGATACGGTGCTGCTTAGTCTCTGATCGAAAAATTCTGTTTTAAAGCCGGCCTCGAATTGTTCACCAATTTCAGGCTTAATGGATTGGTTCCCATAGACCATTCCGGTATTTGCACTACCAAGGGATTCGGTATAGTTACCGTAAACAGAAAGCCATGACATCGGCTGATACAAAATACCAACCCGCGGACTGAACTTTTGATTGTCGGTGCTTTTATAATTGGCGCTCGCCACATCATAGCTACCCGTAGCAAAATCGGAGCCTCGTCCAAAAGTTGCCCAATCGTAGCGGCCGCCGCCCAAGATATGGAGCTTTTCAAACAAGGTAATATGATCTTGAAAATACACGCCAAACCATTCTTCTTTCTCTCTCACCGCATAGTCGTAAGGCGAAGAATAAATAGCGGCCAAGTCAACGGTATTATAAGCCGGGTTGTAGATATCAACCGTTCCGCCGGTGTTGTTCCCGTTACAACACGCGAATCGGTTTTTATCGGCTTTTCGGGTTCTTCTCGAGAAATCGCCGCCGATTAACAATTCGTGTTTTGTGTTGAACAACTCGACATTTCCAATTAAATCCAGGTTGGTTCCATAAGTATCATGATAGGCCACGCCAGTTATTGGAAATCGCCTTAACATTGTAGCGTTGAGCATATATTGAGGCTGAAGGTCGAAATAATTGATATCCCAATCCTCGTGCATAAACCGGTTCGTCACTTTCCATTGGTTATTAAATTTGTAAGACCAATCAAATGCCGTCAGCACGGAATTCATGGTGGGGCCTTTCGCCACATCGCCAAGGTAGGTATTAAATGCTACCGGCGCCGGACGATTACCAATCGTCGGTATTCCGTTGTCATTCACACGTTTATCGTGCTTGAACTCCAACTCGGCATTGGCCTCGAATCGGTCATTAGGCGTCCAACTCAGTTTGGGCGCGATAAATACCCGCTCGTCCCCCACGTATTTCTTGAACGAGCTTAAATCCTGGTAGGACGCGTCGAACCGATATTTCAGTGTCTTAGCGTCGTCGATGGGGCCGGTGGCCGCAGCCGTCGTACGGTATTGATCATAATTGCCGAACTGTTGCTGCAGAGAGTAATAGGGTTTATCCAGAGCTTGTTTGGTGACGACGTTGACCATGCCGCCGGGTTGAATTTGCCCGTAAAGCACCGCTGCCGGGCCTTTAATAACCTCTACTTGCTCGATGTTCGCAGGATCGGAATAGTTGGTATAACGCCGCAACCCATTACGATAGGTGGAAAAATTGGTGCTGAATCCCCGGATATTAAAGTTTTCGTAAAGATCCCCATAGTCAGGGCTTCTTTGTACGCCGCTGACATTCCTACTTAAAGCTTCCGTGATTTCGATATCTTGCTGGTCATCCATGATGGTGCGAGGCACAATCTGGATATTGACCGGCGTTTCCATCAATGCCATTTCCGTCTTACTGGCGGCGCTGGAACTGGGAACCGCATAATCTTTGGTGTAAGGATCGGCCGCATCGTATCCCGGCCTAGCCCCTGTCACCGTCACCGCCGCCATCGTCGTCGCATCGTTCGCTTGCGCCACAGCCACCTTCTCCACGGTAATCGAATTCCCACCGGCCACCCGGTAATTCAGTCCGCTGCCTTTCAACAGTTGTTGCAACGCCTGCTCGACCGTGTAATTGCCCTTCAGGCCATTGGATTTCATATCGCTCGCCATCGCGGCCGGATAGCTGAGCTCTACGTTGGCGGTTTCCGCCAATTTGTTCAGCGACGCGGACATGTCGCCGGCGGAGATATTGAACTTGTAAACCTCGCCGCTGCCGGCATTTTCCGCAATCGCCCCGCTCGAAGCCGCCATCGCGCACAACAGCGCAACCGCCTTCAAGGCATGCCGCGGCCTATTTCCCTTTTGTTGCCGGCTAGCCTTGAAATCGCAATGCTTTCCTGAATGACTCATGATTTGATCCGATGGTTAAAGAATGAATTACAAAGCGTCCACCCGAAGCCCAGGCTGTTGCATTCGCTTTACACTCGGAAGACGACTGCACACCCGGTTCTCCCCATCGTCATTCGCCGTTTTTTTCGATCTTGCCGGCGTCTATCCATCCGCTACGTACAAAATAGTCGCGGTAACGCGCCAGCAAGGTATCTTCAATGGGTTGGTAAGCCATGCCTCGCGCCGCAAGCCTGCGTTGCGTTGCCGAGCAGTCGTAGCCTGCGGCTTCGTCACTATCCGCTGCCCCGTCCGGCTCCGCCTCCTCGGCAAAGAGCGTCAGCAACGGCGCCAACGCAAAATCGGCTATCGTTTCCGCGGCGGCGAGCGTTGCCGCCCGCCATTGCCGAGTCGATACCTTGCACAACGGAAAACCGGCGGCAATAAACCAATCGAACCAGGCATTTGCGGTTGGCGGATGGGGATGATTCAAATGAAAAACGCCGCCGGCAACATCAGTTTCTTGCGCCAAGGCCACGATCGCCCCGCTGACGAAATCCACCGGCGCCATGTCCAAACGGCTGTCGACTTCCGGCGCCAGGCCCATCTGTATGCAGCCCTTGAAGACGCGGCATAAAAAATCGTCGGTATTCCAGACGCCGTTACGGCTGTCGCCGGCAACCGTCGCCGGCCGGTAGACGGCTACCTGAAAGCCTCGCAGGCTTGCCTTGCGCAATATGGCCTCCGCCACCCATTTGCTTTGCGCGTAACCGCCGACCAATGCGTCGCTAAGTCGTGGTTCGTCTGTTTCCGTAAAACCTTGCGGATTCGAGGGATTGCCGGCGAATACCGACAAGGTAGAAACGTAATGAATCGCTTTCGGCCGCTCCGTCGCCGCCAAACGCAAGACTTCGACGCTGCCGGACACGTTGGCGGCCTTCAAGGCCCGGTAGGGCTGAACGAAATTGACCAATGCACCGTTGTGGAAGATCGCATCGACGCCGGCGGCGATTTCTCGGTAACGATCTTCGCTAAGCCCCAGGCATTCGGACGCCAAATCCCCACACACAGGAATCACTCGCCGCCAATCAATGCGCTCGAGTAAGTCATAACGTGCCAATTGCTTTTCCAGTCGGCTAAAGGCCTGCGCTTCGTCGGCGGCGCGGATCAGGCAATAAACATGGGCCTGGGTTTGTTCCAATAAATCGGCCAACAAAAATGCGCCGAGAAATCCGGTCGCTCCGGTCAGCAGCAGAGCGCGAGATTGCCCAAGCTCGGCCGGTTTGGCCGGCAAGGGCAGAATATCGCTACCCAGCCCAGCTTCGACCTGCAGATCGAGACTTTCTTCGTCAGCCTCGCCGCTTAACCAGCCGGCTTGCTCCGCTACGGTCGGTTTTTCGAACACGGCTTTGACCGGAAATGGCAGTCGCAACCTATTTTGAACGGCAAAGGCCAACTGCGTCGCCAGCAGCGAATGCCCGCCCAGTTCGAAGAAATCGTCTTCGACGCCGACTTTTTCCACGCCCAACACTTCCCGCCAAATTTCGGCCAACAGGGTTTCGGTTTCGGTGCGCGGCGCGACGTATTGTTTTCTCAATTGTTCGCCGATGTCCGGGGCCGGCAGTTTTTTCCTGTCCAATTTGCCGTTGGCAGAAAGCGGCATCTCGTCCAACATCACGAAGGCACTGGGCACCATGTAGTCCGGCAAAGTTTGTTTGAGTTGAACTTTCAATTCATCGATGACCAAGGTTCCAAGCTGGTCTTCCACCAAATAGGCCACCAGTCGTTTGTCGCCCGGTTGATCTTCCCTCGCCAACACAGCAGCTTCCTTGACGTCCGGGTGTTGCAGCAACCGAGCCTCGATCTCGCCCAGCTCTATCCTAAAACCGCGAATTTTGACTTGGTGATCGATGCGGCCCAAAAACTCGATCGCGCCGTCGGCCCGGTAACGGGCCAAGTCGCCGGTTTTGTACAAGCGGCCGCCGCCGGCTTGGAACGGATCGGGAATGAAGCGTTCGGCGCTCAAGGCGGGACGGTTCAGATAACCCCGCACGATGCCGGCGCCGCCGATATATAACTCGCCGGCCACACCGACCGGCGCCGGATTTAGGTAGCTGTCGAGGATATAGAGACGGACGTTGCCGATAGGCCGGCCTATGGCCAGCGGCCGGTCGAGGTCGTCCAAACTCGCTTGATAGACGCTGCTCCACACCGTGGCTTCGGTCGGGCCGTATTCGTTGTAGAGTTTGACGGCCGGCAGAGCGGCGAAATGACGCTTGACCACCTCGGTCGCGCAGGCTTCGCCGGCGACGATGGCGGCCTTCAGGCTCTTCAATTTTTCGGACGCTTGCTCTAATAACAAAGTATACAGCGACGGCAAGGCCAACAGATGCGAAACCCGCTGGCGTTCGATCAAAGCGGCCAAAGCCGCAGGGTCTTTACCCGCCTCCTCGCTCGGCAAACACAAACAACCGCCCTGCCCCAGCGTCCAGAAGATGCCGGCCACCGAGCTGTCGAAGGCGAACGACGACAGCAACAGATAGGCCCGAACCGGATCGGCATAATAAGCAAACCGCGCTTGGGTCGAATGCAGCGCATTGCCGTGCGCCACCGCCACACCTTTGGGCTGGCCGGTCGAGCCCGAGGTGTAGATGATGTAGGCCAAATCCAGCGGGTGGTTGCACGGTTCGGGGTTATGCTCAGGACATGGGGCGATGGCCGGCCAATCGCTGTCCAGACATAGCGTTTTTAATGCCCCCTCACCCCGGCCCTCTCCCGCTGGGAGAGGGAGAGGGCGCCGGCCGACGTCGTCCGTAGGGTACGCACCGCGTACCGGTCCGGCGCCAACACCGGGTTCAGCCAAGGCACGCGGTGCGTACCCTACGCCTCGATTATTCCCCGCCAACATCTCCGTCAAGCCTTGCCGAGTCAACAGCAGGCTAACGCCGGCGTCGTCCAGCATGTAACGCAGCCGTTCCTCGGGATAGTGAGGATCGAGCGGCACGTAAGCCCCGCCGGCCTTCAAAATGCCCAGCAGACCGATCACCATTTCCAACGAACGCTCGATGCAGATACCCACCAACACATCCGGGCCGACGCCCCGATCGATTAGAGCGTGCGCCAGCTGATTGGCTTTGACGTTCAGTTCGGCATAAGTCAGGCTGCTATCTTCGAAGCTCAATGCAACGGCATCCGGCGTTTTCTCGACTTGAGCCTCAAACAACTGGTGAATGCAACGGCCTTGCGGATACTCTACTTCGGTAGCGTTCCACTCTTGCAAAAGTTGCCGTTTTTCGCCATCGGTCAGCAACGGCAATTCAAAAATCCGCGTTTGCGGACACTCGAGCGCCGCTTGCAACAGTATCAAGTAATGCCGCGCCAATCTTGCCATCGTCTCGGCGTCGAACAAATCGTTGTTGTATTCGAAGCTGCCGCCCAAGCGACCGTCCGGCCAGTCCTGGATGTGCAGGGTCAGATCGAACTTGGCGGTTCGACTGTCGTCTTCGAGCACGGCGACCTCCACATCAGGCAAACTCAAGGTCAGGTTGTCGCGGTTTTGCAGCACGAACATGACTTGGAACAACGGACTGCGGCTGGGATCGCGCGTAGGTTGCAAGGCTTCGACCAGCTTTTCGAACGGCAAATCCTGGTGATTTTGCGCGTCCAATACCGTCGCCCTGATTTGCTCCAACAGCTCGGCAAAGGGCGGATTGGCCGATAAGTCGCTACGCAACACCAGGGTGTTGACGAAGAAACCGATCAAATCTTCGATTTCCTGGCGGTTACGGTTGGCGAACGGGGTGCCGACGCAGAGGTCGGTCTGGCCGCTATGGCGGCTCAACAAGAGTTTGAATACCGAGAGCAAGAGCATGAACAAGCTAACGTTGTATCGATTGCTCACGGCTCTGGCTGGCAAAGCCAATGCCGGCGGGATTTCGAAACCGAAATGAGCGCCCCGGTAAGTCTTCAGCGCCGGCCTTGGCCGGTCGGTTGGCAGCTCCAAGACACCGGACGCGCCTTGCAAGCGCTCGCGCCAGTAGCCTATTTGCCTATCCAATTCCTCGCCGCTCAGCCAATGGCGTTGCCAGCAGGCGAAATCGGCGTATTGGATCGGCAATTCGGCCAGCGGCGAGGCTTGATGCCGCGCAAAAGCCCGGTACAGCGCGGCAAACTCTTTGACCAAGACCGCCGAAGACCAACCGTCCGAGACGATGTGATGCACGGTCAGCATCAGGATGGCGTCCTGGCTGTCGCCGCTGTCGTCCAGCATCAGCAAGCCGGCCCGAATCAACGGCCCCCGGCGCAAATCGAAAGGCTTGGCGGCTTCGTCGCGGCACAGCGCCTGCCAAACGCAGGGCCGGTCGGTAGAGGTCAAATCCACACTGTCGATCTCGAGCGTCAAACTCGGCAATATTTTTTGCACCGGCTCGCCGTCCTCGCTCGTCTCGAATATCGTCCGCAATACTTCGTGGCGACGAACGATCTCGCTAAAACTTTGCCTCAAGGCGGCAAGATCCAAACGGCCGGACAAACGCAACGCCACCGGAATGTTGTAGAGCGGACTGTCAGGCTCCAGTTGATCCAGAAACCATAGCCTTTGCTGGGCGAAGGACAATGGGATGGGCGCCGAACGCATGGCCGCCGCGATGGTAAATTTGTCCTCATTCATTGCGACGCCCGGATGAGCGCGTTTTTCGTCGTCGATTATTTCCGCCAACGTAGCGACGTTGCCGGCCTCGAACACGCTGCGCAGCGGCAAATCGATCGAAAAGCATTTAGCCACCCGCGACGCCAGCTGGGTCGCCAACAACGAATGCCCGCCCAATTCAAAGAAATCGTCTTCGACCCCGACTTTTTCCACGCCCAACACTTCCCGCCAAATTTCGGCCAACAGGGTTTCGGTTTCGGTGCGCGGCGCGACGTATGGCTTTTTCAATTGTTCGCCGATGTCCGGGGCCGGCAGTTTTTTCCTGTCCAATTTGCCGTTGGCAGAAAGCGGCATCTCCTCCAACACCACGAAGGCACTGGGCACCATGTAGTTCGGCAAAGCTTGTTTGAGTTGGACTTTCAATTCGTCGATGACCAAGGTGCCATGCTGATCTTCCACCAGATAAGCCACCAAGCGTTTGTCGCCGGGTTGCTCTTCGCGCGCCACGACCACCACCTCTTTGACCGCCGGCTGTTTCAGCAGCTCGGCTTCGATTTCTCCGAGTTCTATCCTGAAACCGCGAATCTTTACCTGGTGATCGATGCGCCCCAAAAACTCGATCGCCCCGTCGGCCCGGTAGCGAGCCAAGTCGCCGGTTCGGTATAAACGGCCGCCGTCGGCCAGGAAGGGATCGGGGATAAAACGTTCGGCCGTCAGCTCGGGGCGGTTCAGATAGCCGCGCACGATGCCGGCGCCGCCGATGTAAAGTTCGCCGGCGACGCCGACCGCCAGCGGATTGAGCGATTTGTCCAGAATATACAGGCGGACGTTGGCGACCGGCCTACCGATCGCCAACGTCCGATCGAGGTCGTCCAAACCGACTTGGTAAACGCTGCTCCACACCGTGCCCTCGGTCGGGCCGTATTCGTTGTAGAGTTTGACTACCGGCAAAATAGCGAAATGACGCTTAACGACTTCGGTGGCGCAGGCTTCGCCGGCGACGATGGCGGCCTTTAGGCTACTCATTCGTTCGGGGGCTTGTTCGAGCAACAAGCCGTACAGCGACGGCAAGGCCAACAGATGCGAAACCCGCTGGCGTTCGATCAAAGCGGCCAAAGCCGCAGGGTCTTTACCCGCCTCCTCGCTCGGCAAACACAAACAACCGCCCTGCCCCAGCGTCCAGAAGATGCCGGCCACCGAGCTGTCGAAGGCGAACGACGACAGCAACAGATAGGCCCGAACCGGATCGGCATAATAAGCAAACCGCGCTTGGGTCGAATGCAGCGCATTGCCGTGCGCCACCGCCACACCTTTGGGCTGGCCGGTCGAGCCCGAGGTGTAGATGATGTAGGCCAAGTCCTGCGACCGGTTGCGAACGGCGGGATTGTGTGCCGGGTAAAACGCCGCCTGCAGCCAATCGGCGTCCAAATAAAAACTGCGTTGCCGATCGAAATCCGTTAACTCCGCCAAACCGGAACGGGTCAACAGCAGGCTGACACTGGCGTCGTCCAGCATGTAACGCAGCCGTTCTTCGGGATAGTGAGGATCGAGCGGCACGTAAGCGCCGCCTGCCTTCAAGACGCCCAGCAGGCCGATCACCATCTCCAACGAACGCTCGATGCAGATACCCACCAGCACGTCCGGGCCGACGCCGTGCTCGATCAAATAATGCGCTAGTTGATTGGCTTTAGCATTCAGTTCGGCGTAAGTCAGACTGTTGTCTTCGAAGCTCAATGCAACGGCGTTCGGCGTTTTCTCGACTTGAGCTTCGAATAAGGCCTGTAAGCAAGACGACTCAGGGTAGTCGACTTCGGTCGCGTTCCAATCGAACAATAATCGCCGCTTCTCGGCCGCGGATAACATGGCGATTTCGGCAACCGTTTTATCGGGATCGTGGCGTAAAGCATCGTCCAAACCCTCGGCAACGGTTCTCATATAGTCGGCGATACGCAAAGGATCGATTCCCGGCGCCGCTTGCACGGTCAATGCGAAATCATCGCCGAAATCGTCGATCGCCAGCGTCAACGGATAATTGCTGCGCTCCTCGCTGAACAAGACCCGCGCCCCCTCCCAGGCCATCAAGGCCTTATCGTCCGCCTCGACGATGGCCGCATGCCGATAATTGATCAAGGTCGTAAACAGCGGCGTGCCGGACGGCACGCCGCTACAGCGTTGCGCCGTCGCCAACGAGGCTTGTTCGTGAGCCAATAAGCTATTCAAGCGCCGATGCGTCAACGCAACCACCTCGCGGCAAGCGTGCCGCCCTAACGGCACGCGGATCGGCAAGGTATTGATGAACATTCCCACCGCACGCTCGGCGCCGGCACCGCCGTGCAAACGCCCCGACAAAACCGTACCGAACACTACGTCGTCGCGGCCGCTGCAACGCCCCATCACCACCGCCCAAGCGGCATGCAGCAAACCGGCCGGACTAACGCTGCAACTGCGCGCCGTATCGCGTATCCGCCGCGATAATTCCGTGTCCAAGCGCAAGGTCGCTTCTTCGACTTTACCGCCGTCGCCTTGCACGTTCAATAAACCGAACGGCGCAGTAGTCTCATAAACGTCGCTCAGTTGCTCTCGAAAATAAGCCTCGTGTTCGGCCTGCGAAGTGCGGCGCATCCTGGCGATAAAATTGCGATACGGCAAAGGCGCCCGCAACTCGTCGCCGCGCCCGGCCAGCAACAAGCGAATTTCCGACAACACCAACTGTAAGGTATAGTTGTCGTCGATCAAGTGATGATTCAGTAACACCAAACGCCAACCCAAACCGTCCTGCTCGGCGGCGATGTAAACCTGCAATAAAGGCGCTTGTTGCAAATTCATCCGGCACTGTCTGGGGTCCGTTGTCGCCGACAAACGGGCTTCTGCGTCGCCGCCGTATAAGTCGTGTACCGGCAATTTCGCCCGGCGCTGCACGACCTGCACCGGCTGCCGCAAGCCTTGCCAATGCATAGCGCTGCGTAAAATATCGTGCCGCTCTATCACGGTTTGCAAGGCCGCGAGAAAATGATCCAAATAGCGCCGATTTTCGAAGACGATTTGGGTCCGCGTAACGTAAGGATCGCCTTGGCTTTCCAGCAAATGATGAAACAAGATACCTTCCTGTAACGGCGCCAAGGGATAAATATCTTGAATATTGGCGGCACCGCCGTCGACGTTTGCGACGATGGCATCGATTTCTTCCTGGCTTAATTCGACCAGGGTCAGCATTTGCGGCGTAATCGATACATCTCGGCCGTTACGCAAGGCAGTCAGCAAACCCTGCTTATGTAGTTTCAACCGCGCCAGCAAGTCTTCGTCCATCGCCCCCTGCGGGGCCCGTATCACCAGTTCGCCTTCTTCTTCCAATAAGGCGATATTCCGGGATTTCAGCAGCGAAAAAACAGCGTTCAAACTCATAGCCGGAATTCCTCCGTCGGCGTATTAGCGGATAATGAAAAAGCATCGGAAATAAGATTCGGCGGTATCCAGTCGGTCGCCTCATCCTCGGCGATCGCTGCCGCCAGATCCGCCAATAGCGGCCGGGCGAATACCTCGCGGGCCGGCAAATTCCAACCTCGTTGCCGCAGGCGCTCGACTAGCGTTAAGGCCAACAAGGAATGGCCGCCTAATTCGAAAAAATGATCGTTACGGCCAACACGCTCGAGTTCCAACAAGTCTTGCCAAATTTCGGCCAAAGCCGCTTCCGCCTCGCCTTGCGGCGCTTGGTATTCCCGGCCTAATACAGTCTCCGTGTCCGGTGCCGGTAAAGCGCTTCTATCGAGCTTGCCATTGGCGTTCAACGGCAAGGAAGGCAACAGCACGAAGGCCGCCGGCAACATGTAATCGGGCAAATCGGCCGCCAACTGCTGGCGCAATTTGCCAAGCGATAATTCGCCGCCGGAACGGCTGGTCAAATAAGCCACCAAACGCTTGTCGCCTAAACGATCGCCACGGGCTACCACGACCGCCTCGCCGACGCCGTCACAGGCTGCCAAACGGCTTTCGATCTCCCCTAATTCGATGCGAAAACCGCGCAACTTGACTTGAAAATCGTTGCGGCCTAGATAATCGATGCCGCCGTCGGCGCGCCAGCGCCCCAAATCGCCGGTCTTATAAAGCCGCGCCCCTTCTGCAAACGGATCGGGTAGAAAACGCTCGGCGCTCAAGGCCGGCTTGCGGCAATAACCGCGACCGACCGCAATGCCGCCGATATAAATTTCGCCGATAACCCCCAACGGCACAGGCTGCAACGCGGAATCGAGAATGTATAACCGAGTATTGGCAATCGGCCGGCCGATAGGCGGCGTAGCGCCATCGTCTTGTTGGCACGGCCAGGCCGTCACGTCGACCGCCGCCTCGGTCGGCCCGTACAGATTATGTAAGGCCACGTTCGGCAAGGCTTCGTGAAACCTTGCTGTCAAAGCCGCCGGTAAGGCTTCGCCGCTGCATAGCACTTGCCGCAAGGAACGGCATTTTGCCGCATCCAAACCGGGCAAAAAGGCCTGCAGCATAGACGGCACGAAATGCAAGGTCGTCACGCCGGCCACTTCGATCAAGTCCTGCAAATAGTCGGGCTCTTGATGGCCTTTGGGGCGAGCCAGCACCAGTTCGGCGCCCGCCAATAACGGCAGAAAAAACTCCCAAACCGACACGTCGAAGCTGAAGGGCGTTTTCTGCATCACCTTATCGCCAGCCGTCAGCCGATATTGGTCTTGCGCCCACAACAAACGGTTAACTACCGCGTCGTGCTGGTTCATCGCTCCTTTGGGCTGGCCAGTCGAACCGGAGGTATAAATAACGTAAGCAAGATTGACCGGCGCCAAGCCCATGGCCGCCGCATCGGGATTGACATCGGAACGTAAAGCGATCGCGGCCTGGGTATCGGCATCGTCGAGCAACAGCTTCCTAACGCCGGCAAGCGCCGGCTCCGGCCAAGCTCCGCATAAACTTTGCCGGCCAATCAGCAATCTTGGCTCGCAATCGGCCAGCATAAATCGCAGCCGTTCGGCCGGATAATCGGGATCTAGCGGCACGTAAGCCCCGCCGGCTTTCAGGATAGCCAACAACGCGACCACCATTTCCAGCGAACGCTCCAGACAAACGCCGACCAGGACTTCCGGCCCCACGCCTCGCCCGATCAGCTCGTGAGCCAAGCGATTGGCTTTGGCATTCAACTCGGCATAACTCAGGCAATCGGCCTCGAAACGTAAGGCTGCGGCGTTGGGGGTCTTGGCCGATTGAGACTCGATCAAGGCATGAACCAATCGCGGCCGGCTTCGATAATCGCGCTCCGTGGTGTTAAATTCCTCGACGATCCTGCGGTACTGTTCGGCCGGCAAAGCCGTCAATTGCCATAAGGATTGCTTCGGCTCGGCCGCCGCTTGTTCCAGCAAAACCCGTAAATGCCCGGCCATCCGCTCTATCGTTTCGGCGGCGAATAAGTCTTTGGCATACTCGAAACTGCATGCTAAACGCCCCTCCCCTTCGTCGACGAACAAGGTCAAATCGAACTGAGCGGCGCCGTTGTTTAACGTCAAAGGCGAAACATTCAAATTCCCCATCCGAAAATCCGCCGCCGGCACGTTCTGCACCGCCAACATCACTTGAAACAAGGGCGCATGGCTGGGGTTGCGGGGCGGATTCAGGGCATCCAATAATTGGCCGAAAGCTAATTCTTGGTGATTTTGGTCCTGTAAGGCTTGCTCGCGAAGCTGAGCCAAGCAGTCGGCGAAAGAGATTTCGTCGTCGACCCGGCAACGCAAGACCAAGGTATTGACGAAAAAACCGATCAAACTGGCAACCTGGCTACGATTGCGGCCGGCCACCGGATAGCCGATGCAAAAATCCCGGCTGCCGGAATAGCGGTGCAACAGCGCCGAAAACGCCGCCGCCATGACCATGAACAATGTGGCCTTGTGTTGCCCGGCCAATTGCTTGACTTGCCGGCTCAAATCCTCGCTTAATTCGAAGCGATAAACTTCGCCGCTGTAACTAGGCTGCGGCGGCCGCGGACGGTCCAAGGGCAATTCCAGCAGCGGCGGCGCGCCGGCCAACTTGGCCGTCCAATATTCCAATTGGCTTTGCCGTTGCGCGTCGCGGCCGCGTTGCCAAACGCAATAATCGGCGTATTGAATCGCCAGTTCCGGTAAAGGCGACGGCCGGCCTTCGGCGAAGGCTTGGTAAAGGGTCGCGACTTCTTGCATCAACACCGCGACCGACCAACGATCGGACACCATATGGTGTAAGACCAGCAACAGAATATGCCGCTCGCCGCCCAAGTCAACCCATGCTCCCCGAAGCGGCGGCTGCAGGTCTAGCCGGAACGGGCGGCGAATGAAGTCTTGCGCCCGCGTCTCGAAAGCCGGCATTTTTTCGTTTTCCGCCAACGCCGACAAATCCCAATCTTCCAGCGGCAATTGCGCTTCGGTTTCGACTTGCTGGCCGGGCCCCCCTTCCAACGCCAAAAAACGACTGCGCAAAATTTCGTGGCGCCGGACCACTTCGCTCAAGGCTTGCGCCAACAGCTCGCCGCGTAAAGCGCCATCAAGCCGCACGGCTCCGGCAACGTTATAAATCGGATTGTCCGGCTCCAATTGCGACATAATCCATAGCCGCTCTTGCGAATAGGATAAAGGCGCCGTTTCACCAGCTGCGCGCTTCGCTATCGAGTCAGCCGTGGTATTCTGCCCGAGGCGGGCAATCAAACGCGAGCGATCAGTTGTTACGGAAACAGGGTTAGCGGTTGAGATCGTCATGTCTTGTCGAATCCTTAAGTTGATAAAAGAGAGCCGACTTAATCCTGGCCTAGAAAAATCTCGTCGCATCCATATAGACGCCGGGCATCGCTAAAGCCACGCTCATGACAAACCGTTAACATTTTGTTGATTTCGCGAATGTAGGCATCGTCGTCTTCCGGCTCCAGCGCCATGAAATATTGCAGCCACGGCTCGCGACCAATGGCGTAGACGTAGACGCGATTGGCGCCGACGGCTTCCAGTAATTGCAATGCGCCTTCGGCATTGCTGCCGTTGGAGCGTCTGGCCTGACAGTGCTTGTGATCCGGCAGCTTAGGTAATAAAGCGCCGTAAACCCAGGAGAGCGGTGCGCCAATGCATTCCATGCCTAAAAACACCGTGTCGATAGATCCATATTCAGCACATAGATTCTGGTACATGTGCTTATCCAGGCAGTTCGAATCGGCAGCAAACAACAATTTCCGGTTCCCGGCGCGAACTAAATACGCGCTTTTCGCAAAAGGCAAATCATTGTGTTCGCCCAGGAAAGGTACCGCGACGATCTCACCACCGGTAAACGAGATGCTGTCTAACGGATCAACTTCAACGACCTGCTGAAAACCCAATTCTCTGGCCAACAGTTTCATCGAGATATCGGCATAAAAAATGCCCGAACTTTTAGGTACAACTAGGCAACCAATTTTGTGCCGTAACCGTAATAGGGTTTCGAAGACATAATGGTCGTGATGAACATGAGTAATTAGCACGTAATCGATATGTGCCGGCAAATCTTGAAAACTATAACGGTCTATTCCACCCTGACTGGGTTTTACAGCAATGAAGGGATCAATCAGCACGGCAATACCAGCGGTTTCGATTAAAACGCCGGCATGACCAAGATATCGGAGGCGCGGACCTGGACCCTGCCAGGGTTCGGCAGTGCGCGCCGATTGCTCGGTTAATAAACGGATCAGTTTATCTTCGTCGCAAGCGTCCAAACCCAGAACCTCCCGGATATAGCCCAGGGATTGAGGCTGACTATCCAGTTTGAATAATTCGTCGACGGCCGACTCGGCAAACGGAATCTGCCAAGATACGCTATCGTCATCGGGCAGGCGTGGCGTACTCATATAATACGCACGGACTCTGTCGTGGGTTTGGGTAAAAAGCCGTAACGATTGCAGGTGCTTTTTATAATGCCGGCTTTTGTAAAATAGGCTCTCGATACAGCGGACAATCGGGCGGTTGTTATAGTCATAGAGTAATTCGACGTAACCGCGTAATGACTGAGGCAATAGAGGGTAATAAACTTCCAGACTTTGCCCGATAGCTTCACGATCCAGCAAATTCTGAAAAGCGATGAGATCTTCGGCCATTTGCAGACTTTCCGCATGCTCACCGCCCATACGTTCCAACATTTGCGCAATGTCGGCCACTCTGTCGAGCGGTACGTTCACAAAAGGACCACCCAGCAGTTTTGGATTAGCGCTGGATTTAAGATGAATTTCCGGATTTTGCAGGTACGAGGTCAGGTTCTTCTTCTGATAATTCAGCATATGCAGGCTGTAGGGGACCGGCGAAAAAGTGTGCGGCCAGGCAACCCAGTGATCAACCAGCGCTTCTACTGCAGTGGAGTCAGCAAGTCGGTATAGGGTTCTGTCGTTCATGGCTTCCGTTTCCTATTCATTAATTTGTTATCAAGCCATTGGATGCGAACCAATTCGCCCCAACAATCTATGCAATTCGTCATCATTCCTCACTCTGACACTCAGCCATGCGATCAACGAATTTGGCTAGCGTCGTTGCCTCGAACAACACGTTGACGGGTAGATCGATTGCGAATATTTCCTGTATTTTTGCCATCACTTGCACGCCCGCCAATGAGTGTCCTCCCAGCTCGAAAAAGTCATCGTGAATGCTCAAACGATCAATACCCAGGACTTCACGCCAGATAGACGCTACCGCTTCCTCTGCCTCGTCGCGCGGCGCCACAAAGGTGTCTTGATCGTCGGTCCGAATTTCCGGCATTGGCAGGGCTTTGCGATCCAGCTTGCCATTGGCATTCAACGGCATGGACTCAAGCCATACCCAAGCCGATGGCTGCATGTAGTCGGGCAGTCCATCCTTAAGCAGAGACCTCAGTGCATCCTGAACCAAAGCATCACCGCTCCAATAGGCGACCAGACGCTTCATACCCGGTGTGTCTTCTCGAACGATGACGGCGGCGGCATTCACGCCTGGATGACGCAATAAGCAGGCTTCGATTTCACCGAGTTCAATGCGATAGCCTCTGATTTTGACTTGCTGATCGAAACGCCCTAAAAATTCAATATTTCCGTCCGCGCGATACCTCACCCGATCGCCAGTTCGGTATAAGCGTCCGCCGTTGTGCGCGAACGGATCAGGTACAAATCGTTCTGCGGTCAAACCGGGTTGGCCGAGATAACCACGGCTAATACCCTCGCCGCCAACCAGCAACTCGCCTGCCACACCGACTGGAACAGGCTGCATCGCCGCATCGACAATATGAATGCGCATATTGGCAATGGGAGTGCCTATCGGCAGAGTCGCATCGCAATCGGTCGGTTGTACGCGATATACGCTGCACCAAACGGTGGCTTCGGTCGGACCGTATTCGTTGAATAACTCGACGTTCGGTAAACGCGTGTGATGGAGTTCAGCCAAGACGCCTGGGCAAGCTTCGCCTGCGACAATGGCGGCATGCAGGCTTTGCAAAGCAACGCTGGGAACGTGCTCCAGTAACACTTGATATAACGAAGGCAAGGTTAAAAGGTGAGTGACCTGGTTTTGCTCAATCAAGGCACCCAATCCAAGCGGTTCTTTCAGTAAGTTGTCGTTAGGTAAACAAAGGGCAGCTCCCTGGCTTAAACTCCAGAAAATGCCAGCCACCGAGCTATCGAATGCAAACGACGGTAATAGCAGGTAACAATCAAGCGGTTCACGATAGTGAGTGCTTCTCGCCAATGTTGAATGCAACAGATTGGCATGGCTGACCACCACACCTTTGGGTTGACCGGTCGAACCGGAGGTGTAAATCAGGTAGGCAGCGGATGTCGGAAATCGCTTAACAGATGGGTTAGTCGCACTGTATGCGCCGAACTCATGCGGTTCGTCGACGCAGATTTTCACTAAGTGGCCGGAATCCAAAGCCGGTGCCAAGGACATCACAGTTAATAACCAATCAGCCCCAGCATCCTGAAACAAATAAGTCTGCCGTTCTTGGGGATAGCTTGGATCAACCGGCACATAGACCGCACCTGCTTTCAAGATGGCCAACATGCCGATCAATAAGGCAGAGCAACGGGGCATGCCTAATGCGATGCGACGCTCCGGACCGGCACCTTGTGCGATCAGATAATGCGCCAACCGGTTGGCTCGCTGATTTAACTCGACATAGGAAATTCGCTGCTCGCCAAATATCAAAGCCGTTGCCTGGGGTTGACGATCTACAGCCGCTTCAAATAGATCAACGATGCTCGGGTGCTCTGGGTAACAAGTTGTTGTGCTATTCCATGCAGCCAGCTGCTGTTTTTCCGGCACAGTCAAAAACGGTAATTGACTCAACCGGGCGGTGGGTTCCGCCAATATGCCGTTCAGCAGACATTGAAAATGTCCCAGCATACGCAGTGCTGTCAATCGGCTCATGACGTCACAACGATAGCTAAACACGACCTTCAAACCCTGATCAATTTCCGCGCATAACAAGGCCAAATCGAACTCTTCCGATCTTTCCGGCAAGGCAACCGTTGCAACCGCAACATCACCCCACTGGCCGGCAATACTCGATTGTCCCAAGGCAAGTGCCGCCGCCAAAGGATCATCCGCGGATTGCAACACGAACCAGGTCCGAAATGGTGCTATATCGTTGGCAGTGCGATGCAAAACCTTTTCCACCAACAACGCATAGGGATAATGTTGATGATCGAGTGCTTCCAGCACGGTGGTACTGACATGAGCCAAGTAATCGCAGAATGGCTGTTCGCCATGAGGTCGGCTACGTAATGCGACTGGATTGACGAAATAGCCCACTAAATCTGCAAATTCGCGCTTGGGTCGTCCTAAGGTTGGGCTGCCGACGATTAGATCGGTTTGACCACTATAGCGGTACAGCAGGGTCTTAAAGACACTCAATAACAGCGTATACAGCGTGGTGTGATGAATTGCGGCCAAGCACTTAAGTTTATTCAACGTTTCAGTCGAAATATGTAGCGTTTCCGCAGCGCTTTGGGTTGAATCAGCACCGGCAGATAATCGTTCACCTGGCAGCTCCACCCTGGGTAACTCACCAGCCAGCTGCCGCCGCCAATAGTTCAAGTCTTGTTCGGCGGCAGCGCTGTCCAGATAATTCCGTTGCCATGCGACATAATCCGAGTAAACCGACGTAGAGGATGGCAATAGAGATGTCTGACCGGCGCTTTGAGCTAAATAGAGTGTTTGTAACTCCGTCAGCAATACTTGCAGAGAACGAAAATCGACGATTAAATGATGCGCACAAAATGCCAGAACAGGATAGTCATCATCACAACTGAATACCCCGCATCTCAATAGCGGTCCATGCTCTAGGTCAAACGGCTTGTTGAAGAAACTATGCAGATTCTTCATTTGCTGCGAGTGATCACGGCAGTCAACCTGTTCCAGCCATGGCTCTAGTCGATCACGAGGTAGACAAACCGGATGTTGATCGGTGCCTAGCTTAAACCCAACACGCAATTGCGAATGTCGCTGATGCAATTCAATCAGTGCGCGCCCCAGCGCTTCGCGGTTTAATTCGTCCCTGATTTGCAATGCAATGAACATGTGATGCGATGCATTGTTGGGCGCTATTTGCGCGCGTGTCCACAATGCCTGTTGGTTGTATGACATCTCGGAGTTCAAAGCCCCATCTATGTCAGCGTTGGCAAGCGAAACAGGCGCGTTGGCGGCACGTTTGGCCAGACTCAGCGCAGTTGCAGCACAAACAGATAAGGTTGAGCTGCCGAGTAAATCAGTGATGGGTAGATCGATGCCTAGCAACTCGTCAATGAAATATTTCATTTCCACGGCTTTCAACGAGTCTAAGCCCAGTTGCGATAGCGTATGGTTTGTTTCGACGGTACCTGCGGCCAATCCGGATAATGCCGAGGCTTTCAGCGCAAGATGTCCCGCCAATAAATCGGCGGCGTTGCCGCTATCTATCGCCAGTAACGCTTGGCGCAATAAGCGGCGTTCGCTTGCCCCCGAATCAACACTCACTAAAGACTGTGATATTTCACTCGTCACTTGTAAGTTGTCGATGGCGATAAATTCAAACCCATGCTGGATAAAAAGCTCACGGCAAGCGTTTCGCCGAAGTTTTCCGCTACTGGTCTTTAAAATGGCACCGGGTTTTAGAAACAAAATCTGGTCGGCTTGGATACCGCATTCTTCGGTCAACCGGGCACGGATAGCCGAGAACTCGCTTCGATAATCACCTTGTCTGACCCGATTTCGTTTTAATTCGGCTAACACAATCAGCCTTTCGCCATCGCCTTCATCAACCGAAAATGCCGCTGTCGATGCAGGATTCAAAGCATCGGTTGCAGCTTCGACAGCGTACTCAAGATCGTGCGGATAATAATTACGGCCACGAATAATGATCAGATCTTTCAGGCGCCCGGAAACGAACAATTCTCCACCGTCGATAAATCCCAAGTCACCCGTGCGTAACCAGGGTTGGCCATGGGCATCGTAAACAAATGTTTTTCCGCTAACGTCAGGATTCTGCCAATAGCCCCGGGCGATACAGGGACCGCTCAGCCAAATTTCTCCGATTCGACCATTCGGGCAACAAGCGGCGTTATCAAGATCGACAATACGCAAGTCTTGTCCATCATGAATATCGATGGTTCCGCATCCTACAAGGCTTCTGGCATTCAATTGATGATCACCAATCGAATGGACTATGCCTTGCTCTAAGGCGGCTTTATCGAATGCGCGAATCTTTGGAAGGGATTGTTTAGCGCCGCCAGTCGCCAGTAATGTTGCTTCGGCCAGGCCATAGCAGGGATAAAATGAACGCCGTTGGAATCCACATGCCTTAAATGCGTCGCTGAATCGTTGCAAGGTCAGCGGATTGATAGGCTCGGCGCCATTGAATGCCAATTGCCAACTGCTCAGATCAATCCCCATCAATTCATCGCGATTGATTTTTTGGACGCACAAATCGTAAGCAAAGTTAGGACCGCCACTGGTATGCGCACGGTAATCGCTAATGGCTTGCAACCAGCGTAGCGGTTTTTCCAAAAACGCCATCGGCGCCATCAAAATTGCACTGGCGCCACAATACAGGGGTTGCATGACATTACCGATCAGGCCCATGTCGTGATAAAGCGGGAGCCAACCGACCACAGTCGACCGTTCGTCGTGGCCAAATCGGCGTTTGATTAACTGTTGATTAGCCATCAGGTTACCGTGGCTAATCATCACCCCCTTTGCGTCGCCGGTAGAGCCCGAGGTGTATTGTAGAAAGGCCAAATCCTTCGCTTGTAAGATAGGGGCCTGCCATGAGCTTGCATCGACATTGTGTTCGACGACATCAGTTTGCAACCAATGCTTGTCTAACAAATTACCCGTGGCGCCGGGGAAATGACGAATGTTCTTGGCAACTTGCTGGGTGGTAAGAATTATTTTGGCTTTGCTGTCATCGAGAATGGCCTGTAGTCTGGGCATATGCCGATTATTACTCGGCGGATAGGCCGGAACAGCAATCGCCCCTGCACAAAGGCAAGCAAAAAGGCTACGATGTAATCTAGGCCGGGCGGATAGAGTAATAAGGCTCGCTCACCTTGCAAACCCATCTGCTGCAACAATGCGGCTAATTGCCTGGATTTTGCATTCAGTTCGCCATAGGTCAGCGAATGCTGGCCTGATGCGCCATAATCCAAAAATGTATACGCAATCCGGTGAGGATGACATTCTGCGCGTCGCTGCAACACACCCGCCAGAGAAGTGGCTCCTTCTACCTTTAAAACATCATTGGCGGAACCATCAAAATAATGTCGCTCGTTTAACATCTTGCCTCCGGTTCTATCCAACCCAATATTGAATGAAATTTCGTCTTTGAATTTCCGCCCCTAATTTCAAATGCAATTCATAATCGCGTGTTGCTTTTGTCTTGTTACTAAGTGGCGTAAAACCGGTAGCGCTTGAGCGCTTTAGTCGGTTGACAATAGAAACCTAACGTTCCTTGAAACCGGTTATTTGAAATGGAGACGACTAACGGAAATAATTTCCCCACCATAGTGTTGGCGTAGCAACAGGTCAAAAGCACCCTTGCAATCTGTCCGTTTTTGCCCGGATGATGCAGTTGGGAGGGCTTGCGCCGAGAAATTGAACAGTCCATTAGAAGATGTCCAAAAACCCAGAAGAAAACATTCACCCTCCTTCAAAGCCAAACTTGCATTAACAAGTTGTTGATTTTATTTGCCATCGAACGACCTGCACTAAGAATTGCCTGTCCCGCAATACCTTGTTGGGTTTGGTGTTCCGACTGGCGCTGGTCGCCGAAAAAAGTTGGCGCAAGATACGCGGATTTAAACGCCTGCCAGAGGTGATTGAGGGCATCCGTTTTCAGGACGGCATCGCTGTCATCACGGAAACGTGGAAAACTGAAGAAACCCAGCAGATGGCCGCCTGATTCAATTCAGCCGTACACCAGATTTGACTATTTCTCTTAGTCCTATGGCCGGTTCCGAGCATTTGATACTTCAAAAACCCATCAGTGCCAAAGCTGGTCTTTTGTTGTTGGCGTCAGATTGGTTTCAATTTGAAACCGGCGGGGGCGTTGAAATACCTAAATATGTGTCAAATTCCAAATTCAAACGATCAATTGCCCTTGAGTCGCTGCCAAACTGATCGTCACCACGGTACCGGAATTGAATGCCAAGTAGTCGGTTTCAATACCGTCCGAGAAGATCACGCCATTTTCAGGCATCTGCGATTCCAGTTTGAGCGGCGTGGCGAGTGTGATGGCGCCGAATACCAAGCTGGTACCGGTAGTCAGGCTCGGAAACGGTTCACGAACGGTAAATTGCAAGCGTTGTTCATGCCAGGCAAAACCCTTCTTAAGCGGATGGGACTCGCTGCCGGAAACGCCTAAGGCCCCTGCCAAGATCGACTGAAACCAGCCTGTCGAGCCAAAGCCTGTCGAGATAATGATGCCCGACGATGATTGAGTTTCCTCTCGGCCATTCCACGACAGCAGGTATCGGGCCGAAGTGTGGCTTTTCGGTCCGACAAACAGGTCATTGACTGCCAGAATGCGTTGACCATCATTGGTCTTTGCCTCAGCAAAGGTAATGGTTTTACAAGCCGATTTTCCGGCTATCGTTTTCGTCACCGCTGATTGTAACTCCCCTATTTCGAAGGGCAGCAGTTTCCCATCCCATCGGCCAGGATCGGGATTGATGGCAATGACCGGCTGGCCTTCGAGATATTTCAGGGTATTGGCTACCAGTCCATCCTGGCCGATGGTGACCACGATATCAGTTGGTCCAAACTGGTAATTGGGCAGCAAACGCCGTTCCAGCAGTTGAAACCGGCCCAATGCTTTCAGCGTCCGTTCGGCCTCTTGCAGACGCCGCTGATATCCGACAGTTTCAATGGGTCTTCCGAAACATAAGTCAGACCGTCGTTTTTCAGGCTGTAATTCAGCATCTCGGCCATGCTTTCCGGCTCGGCCACACGATACGTCATCTGGCCTTGCACAGTCACAGATTGAAAGTCTGCAGTCAACAGCTTGAAAATGAAGGGAGCTTCCTGAGCACTGACCGGTACGGCGGCGATCGAAGCCGTGGCGACATTGTATAAAAAGCTCAAGCCTTTGCCTTTTTTTCGAACCTTGCCATTGACGGTTTTAATGACAAACGTTGATCCTGAATCCGGCGTTTTTGTCGTTACTTATGACCACCTTTTTAAGTAGTATGAATTCTGCCTTTAGAAGCGTCCGGGATTATTAGACCATTTCAAATGTGACTCACCGAGCCTGACTTAATGTGACGGGCCTGACGGAATTACGGGTTGGCTGTGTCCGACCGCTGAATTGGCTTGAATCTGCGGTTTTGCGTCAGTGATGAGCCGTAGCATAGCCATAAAGATCTCTTCTCCGAGCGAGCCTTTAGTCTTACCGTCGTACTCTGTATCCAGAACGCTCGCCGGTTGGTACGCGCCCGACAGGTATGCGTTGATTCGTGCGGTGCGCTCAAGCAGCGCGGAAGAACCGGGAACGAACCGGTCCGGAGCGGCAAGCATGGCTACCAGCGACTTGAATTCTCCATCCGAAAGGGCGGCAAAATTCCGGTGAAAATAGGTTTCGGCGGCGGCGGAAAAACCATAAATCGCGACACCGTTCACTTGCCCCAGGTATGCGGTATTCAGCAGCAACGCCAGTTGTTCTTCTTTCGACACCAGCGTATCGAATGCGTACCGGGCTATCAAGGTTTGGCGAATCTTGGCGATACCCTTCTGAAATCCGTCTGGAAAATATAACAGCTTGACCAAGCCCTGGCTGATCGTCGTCATGCCCGCACCCGGTGTGTAGAGGTCCACCCCATGGTGTTCGAAAAAGGCCGGATCCTCGATCGCCAGCAGCCATTGCAAACGTTGGAGCGGCAGATCCCGTAAGCTGATCCGTTTGCCGTGGGTTTGCCAGGCTACGGCTAGAATTTTGGGCGTCTCGCTACGCGCAACACGGATTTCGTTGGCATAGTAGCCAGTCAACACAGCGCCGGAAAGCAAAAGCAGGACCGCGACAACACGCGTCAGTGGTCTAAAATTCACGCTGCACACCTAGAGCAAACCCTAGCGTCCGGATCCGCCGGTCAGTCATGCAATGTCCCGTCTAAGCCACGATTGATGCCTGGGCAATACCAGGCAAAGCAATCCTAGAAAGAAATAGTCGAGCATCTGATTGACGGAAGACCATTCTTGCAGGATGTAGTGACCGATGAGCAGGCTTAGCATGAAGGCGAACCAGCCGTAAATGGCGAGTACTTTATGGCGATTGCTGAGAAGCACGCAGCCGAGTCCGATTTCGATGAACGGTATGGCCTGCAGATAAGCATTCACCAGCCATGCGGGAAGCCGGATTCGCAGTCCGCCTTGAAACAACCCCGCATAGTATTCGAAAAAACCGCCGTGGCTGAAAAACTTGCTGGTGCCGGCAGTGAGCAGAATGATCGCCATCAGCACGCGAACGACGCGTTCGGCGTCTTTTAGAGTTGATTGTTCAATCATGGTAAGTCTCCAGGTGCTAAAAGATACGGCGCATCGACAATCGTCGCGGCAAATTTACCGGCATCCCAATCGTTGTCCGGTTAGGCGTCGTCGTTCTCACATTACCCCCAACGCTTTAAGCGCGCTTTTACCCAGCTCTACGAGCTTGCCGGCGTCGGCCGCATTGCGCATATTCATATTCAATGCAAAGGTGTAAACGCGGTCTTGCTTCTCCATCCGACCCACCAACCGACTCCCGGACCCGGCGCATTTTGCCAGCCGGTCTTGCCGTATAACTTCCAGCCTTCTCCTTCTTCCAACAGGACAATTTCGCGGACACTGGCTTGAATGGCTCTGGGAAACGGCAACTGGCCTTGGGCAAGTTTTGTGGTTGAACAAAGTGGTCAACACAATCGCTACGCTTAGCACTTTGTCCAGCCCGCTAGACAAGGCGATGCGCCGTTGCAAGTCGTCGGCTTGCAAGCCTAGCATCAATCCAGCAAGGCTTGGTCGCAATCGGTTTGCGCCACCCGCAATTCGGCAAAATCGGCGTAAAGCTGCAAATCCAAGCGTTAGTAAGGTACCGGTTGGCCTTGCAAACGGGCCAGCCAGACGCAATCGCCCAGCAGCAAATGGTTCCAGGTGCCGTGGATGGAACGAAAAAATACGCCCCTATCCTGTTTGCGATCATCGTCATTCAAAGTAGCGCAGGTGTCGTACAGACGCTGATTGACCCACTGGCTGTATCGCGCCTGCAACTGCAAATTTTCCAATAAATTCATAAGACCACTCCGCACTCTTGGTCTATGATCCGCCGAAAAGCCTGTTGCAAGCGTTGGAATACCGGGCCGGGGCAACCAGGCAATGATCGGCAATCGATACTGGCGACCGGAATCAGTTCCGCCCCGGTGCCGGTCAAGAAACATTCGTCGGCGGCGTAGAGGTCGTACACGCCCAATGGCTGCTCCCTGGTTTCGATACCATTGTCTTGCGCCAACTTTAACACCAATTCTCGGGTGATGCCTTCCAGCGCGCCTTCGCTGCACGGCGGCGTCAGCAAGCGGCCGTCGCGGACGAGGAAGATGTTGTCGGCGGTGCCTTCGGCCACCCGCCCTTGGGCATTCAGTAATATCGCTTCGTCGGCACCGGCATGGTTGGCTTCGATTTTGGCCAGAATGTGGTTCAAATAATTCAGGCTTTTGATGCGCGGATCGAGGCCGTCGGCCGGCAAGCGGCGTACCGAGGACACGATTAGCCGCGCCCCGGCCTGTTGTTCAGCGATTGCAATCATCGTCAACTGGTCGGCGATGGCGATGACATTGGGCTGCGAACAGCTATTGGGATTCAAGCCCAGCGGTCCGGCGCCGCGTGTGACCATTAAACGGATATAGCCGTCATCGTCGGCAAACGCTTCGATCAGTCGTTCGATCACGGCATTCAATTCTTCGGTGGAGAGTGGTATTGCCAGCGCAATCGCCCGCGCCGACAGCTGTAGCCGCTGCAAGTGCCGTTGCAGACGGAAGGCACGGCGCTTGTAAAAGCGTATGCCTTCGAACACGCCGTCGCCGTATAACAAACCGTGGTCGTTGACCGGAACGGTCGCCTGTTCTGTGGGTAGCAGTTGGCCGTTCAACCAAGTTACCGATTGCTTGACCATCGTATCCTCCTGAGCTGTTCTAATGAGTTGGTTGGAGGCGCTACTTTAGGCTATGATCCGGCAATCGATACAGATGCAAACTCAGTTAATTATATCGATACAATTTTGACCACAATTGAATTGTATCGGTTGCCAAACGCCGAAACTGTATTGCCCGCCGCCATGAATCTTCGTTACGAAAACCTCGCCGAACATTTATATAACGCCATCGCCCAGAATCTGTACCGGCCAGGGGAACGCCTGCCCAGCGTACGCCAGCTTAGCCGGCAGCACCAAGTCAGCACCGCGACGGCGGTCAGCGCCTTGCGTTTGCTGGAGGATCAGGGCCATCTCGAAGCCAGGCAGCGTTCTGGCTATTACGTCAAACCGCGCCCACGCAGTTCGCTGCATGAACCAACGATGTCGGCGCCGCCGCGCGAACCAACGCTGGTGACGGGTCAGGAATGGGTATTGCGTCTGGTCAAGGCCACCAACGATCCGAAGATCGTGCAATTGGGCGCGGCGGTGCCGGCGGCGGCATTTTTACCGACACAAAAAATGGCCCAGCTGTCGGCCAGTGTCGCCCGCCGTTACAGTCAGCGCATTGCCAATTACGAGTTCCCACCGGGTGAACCGGAATTACGCCGGCAAATTGCCAGGCGCATGTCGGAACAGGGCTGCCCGGTCGATCCCGACGACATCCTGATCACCAACGGCTGCCAGGAAGCAATGACGCTAGCCTTGCGGGCGGTTACCAAGCCGGGAGACATCGTCGCCGTCGAATCGCCGACCTTTTACGGGCTGTTGCAAGTCATCGAATCGTTATCACTGCGCGCGATCGAGATTCCGACCCATCCGCGCGATGGCATCGCGCTGGACGCACTGCAACTGGCCTGCGAGCAATGGCCGATCAAGGCGTGTATCGCGGTGCCCAATTACAGCAACCCCTTGGGCTACTGCATGAGCGACGAACGCAAACGCGCGCTGGTAGAGTTGGTCAACCGCCATAAAATCGCGCTGATCGAAGACGATATATACGGCGACTTGGGTTTCGGCCCGCAACGGCCGGCTATGGCGAAAAGCTGGGACAGCGAAGGCCGGGTGTTGTATTGCTCGTCGTTTTCCAAATCGCTGTGCCCCGGTTTACGGGTGGGTTGGCTGGTGGCGGGACCGTACCTGGAGCAAACCGAGTACCTGAAATACGTCGGCAATCTGGCGACGCCGACTCACGCGCAATTGACGGTCGCGGAAATGCTGGCCAAAGGCGGCTACGAACGGCATCTGCGTCAAGCGCGCAACCAATACCGGCAAGCGGTGGACAGAATGACGGCGGCCATCGGCGCTTATTTTCCGCTCGGCACCCGCATGACCCAGCCGGAGGGCGGCTTCGTGATCTGGGTGGAGTTGCCGGAAACGGTCGATGCGACGGCGCTGAGCCGGCGAGCATTGGAGCGAGGCATCAGCATCGCGCCCGGTCCAATGTTCTCGGCGACGCAAAAATACCGCAATTTCATCCGCCTGAATTGCGCGGTGGATTGGGACGAACGGGTCAATCAGGCCTTGGTCAGATTGGCACAGATGGTCGGCGGGCAATGACCTGGGTTTTACTGCCCTCCCCTGCAATTCAAAGAGGCCTCATCGAACAGACGTTTGCACTAGAACAATCTGGTTCTAAGTCTACTCCGCTAATTTCAATGCGCTGGGCGACACGCCATATTGCTTTTTAAATACCCGGCTGAAATGCGCCAAGTCGTTAAAGCTCCCACGAAAGGCAATCCGCGAAATCGTCAATCCCGCCGTTTGCCGTTGCGCGATCGCTTGATGGCAACGCTCCAAGCCTCGCTGCAGAACATAGCGCATCAGAGATTGCTGTTCTTGTTCGAACAGGGCATTGATATAGCGCGGCGACGGTCCGACGGCTTGGGCAATGCCGCTTGCATTCAGCGCCGAATCGGCCAGTCGCCGTTCGACATGGCGTTTGATTTCCATCTCAGCAATGGCCAGCGACCTTGATGACAGGATAGTTTGGGCCGAATCTCGACCAACGCCAATACCAACAAGTCCAACAAGTCCAACAAGTCCAACAAGTCCAACAAAGTCCAACAAAGTCCAACAAAGTCCAACAAAGTCTCGCACAAGCTGTCCAGTGCCGACTGATGAGTTGCGGCAAGCGGGCAGACCACGATTTCAAGAAGTCCGCGGCCACCTTAGCTGCACCAAACCGATGGCCGTACACAAAAAACGAGACAGGCAACATTGCTAGTGGAACGGAGAAGAATGGCGTCCAAATCCGCTCCCGGCGGATTTGTCTTTTGGATACTTTTCTTTCGACTGCATGGATGCAGGAGGTAGAGCAATGCAGGAGCAATTGCCGAGGCCAAGCACAAATTCGTCTGGAACGAATTTGAACAGCCGATAGGCTGGCCCGCTGGGCGAAAACCAGAGATGGTTTTCGTAGAAAAAGAAACTCGGCTGTCGGGCCGAAACCCGACATTAAAATCAGTCGCGGCAAATTCAACAACATACGTACGATTACGCTACCGCTAATCGTACCTACGCGGGCTGGAGCCGCCCAAGCCACGCGGCCGGAGTACAAATCTAGATTTGTACTCCAATGCGACGATCCCATGACGCCAAGCTCCGCAGCTGTCGGGCCGAGACCCGACATTAAAATCAGTCGCAGGCAAATTCAACAACATGCGTACGATTACGCTACCGCTAATCGTACCTACGCGGGCTGATTGAGCAACGTTACAATCGCGACGGGAGTTGTCCCCTGATGCCGCGCCGAGCACCGGAGGGTTTGAGCGGATTCGCCCGACAGGGGCGCGGCAGGGATGCCGCGCGTTTTCGGAGGGCTATGGATAGCCCTTCCGAAAACCCCGCTCAAACCCGCAGGAGCGCAGGACAAATCGGCAGGATAGCCGATTTGCATGCGATAGCACCCGCAGGGCGAGGCACAAGGATGTGCCGAGTGATTCAAGCGGCATGGGGTGGCCTTTTCTTTGGTTTCTTTCTTTTGGCCAAGCAAAAGAAAGAAACTCGGCTGTCGGGCCGAGACCCGACATTAAAATCAGTCGCGGCAAATTCAACAACATGCGTACGATTACGCTACCGCTAATCGTACCTACGCGGGCTAAGAAATCATCGGAATTCATCTGGGTCTTTCAAGCCAATTCTTATTAAATCGCCAGGTTTGAGTTGATAGTTACTATTGCCAAGATCTTTCCGAATTTCACGATACATTGCGTCTACGGCTTTAAGTATGTCGCCTCCACTCCCTGAGACTCTTCGAAAATCAAGATACGCGGTTATCACACCAGGCGAGGCCCATAACAGCAAGCCACGATTGAGTTTTTGGTAATCCTCTTTCAACCACTCAGGGAGGTTTTCCTCGTTGAGGTCGCCAACCTCAATTGATTGGAACTTCTCGACAAGATCGAAGAAAATCTTGTACACCTCAATTTTGCTGGCGCGATGACTTTCTGCAATATCTCGTGATTTCGATTGCCATTGCGCATACCACAAGCCAAATAGGCCCAATGAGGCAGTGATTAGTGCAGCTGCGACGCTGGCATTCAAAGACTGAAACCACTGAAATGCTGAATAGGTAGCCCAAAGAACAATGGCGGTGATCACTAGAAATGCCACGCCACCTGCTATCACTTGCCTCTTGTTCACTTTGTCATGTCTCCCTAGGTGCCCAACTAGTTATTAGGTAGTTCTGTATATCACACACTACAGCGAGATATACCGAGTCAAATCCATTCTAACAAACCGACCAAGCGCGCGACAGCCCCACGCTCACCCACCCAAAAAATCCCCTTATAATCCAGCCACAAAAAATCCCCGCCGGAGACCGCCATGCTCAAACATGCCAACGCCTGGAAAGACCGCTTCCCGGAATTCGCCGGTTGCCGGGACGCGGTGGTGGAACAATTGATGGCGGCGGCGACGCTGGTGACAGTACCGGCGGGGCAGCAGGTGTTTTATCCGGGCAAGACTTGCGAGCATTATTTGTTGCTGCTGTCCGGCAGCGTCAAGGCGCAGATTTTGTCGGCCGACGGCCGCGAGGTGTTATTGTACCGGGTGTTGCCGGGCGACTCCTGCGTGCTGACCACCTCCTGCCTGCTCGGCGACAGCCAGTATCCGGCCGAGGGTTACAGCGAAACCGACGTTAGCGCCTTCGCGATTCCGGCCCACGTGTTCCACCGCTGCCTGCAGCAGTCGGCGTTCTTCCGCGAATTCGTGTTTCGCAATTTCTCGACGCGGCTGGCCGACGTGATCAAGCGGATGGCGGCGCTGAGTTTCGCCAGCATCGACCAGCGCCTGGCGCAAACCCTGTTGGCGGCCGACGGCCCCACGATCCACAAAACCCATCAGGAACTGGCGCTGGAATTGGGTTCGGTGCGGGAAGTGGTGTCCCGACACTTGAAGCGCTTCGAAAGCCTGGGTTGGTTGAATTTGCAGCGCGGCAGCATCGAAATCCTCGACGCCGCCGCGTTGCGGGGATTGCTGACCGGCGGCGACTAATCGTCGCGCTGTTGGCGTTGTTCGTTGCCCAGCAGTTGGATGAAGATAAAACCCAGTATAAAACCCAAACCCGCCGCCAACATCAGCGGCAATGCGAACGGGATGTCGTGCGGATCGCGCAGATTCATGTGCAAAATGCTCTCGGCAAAACCGAAGATTAGTTCTCTCATAGCCATTACCTACCGTTTTTTAGTTATCGGAATGCCCGCGATACCGGCTGACGGCGGCGGACGGTGCCAATGTAACGCTGGGGTTAATGGCCCTCAGTGACTAAGTCACCGAGGCGGCGTACAAATCCAGATTTGTACTCCAATGAGTCGCTGGCGCCGGTTGCCGGCTTTGAGTTTGTTGTCTTCTTTCGACAATGCGTTGCCGCCAACCCAACGGTCGTGAATTCCAGCCTTGATTAGGACTTAATACCGCCAAACCGCATCCATTTTTAGCGGGCATCAAAGCTTGGATGTGCAACTCAGGATTTGTATTCCCGCTAATCGTCCCGGTCTTCCGGCAAATTCAGGCTACGATAACCGGCGTGCTCGGTAAATTGCCTGGCCAAACGCTCGCGCCCCAAACTCGCCAAGGTTTGACCAAAACTGGAATACGGGTAGTCCTCCAAGCGGCTCGCGTAACCGTGCTTAACCGGATTGTTCAGCAGATAATTCAAGCGCACGTAGTAGTCGCGTTCGTCGCGCGGGCAGTAGTCCCAATAGTTCCACCAAATCGGTAATTCGGAATGTTGGCGGTCCAGGATATAGCGGGCCGACAACACGTGGAGTTTGCGGAAGATTTTCGGCAAGTCGCTCCCAAGAGCGCTGGTCGCCATCAGATGGTAGTGGTTGTCGAGTATCACCCAGTGTTCAAGTTGCCAAGCTTTTTCGGCCAGACAATCCCGCATGGTTTCCAACAAATATTGCTTAACGTCGTGGTCTCGCAGTAGCGGCCGCCTTCGATAAATCGCACCAGTGACGAAATATTGCGCGCGATCGAGTTGTAAATGCGCCGGCGCGTGTCGACCTTTCTTAAACATCGGCTTCAACTCCCCGGAAAGTCCTCTTCCGAGTCTAACGAAATTTATCGGTAGTACAAATCTATATTTGTACTACGGGAGACGGACAACCGGACCAAGAACCAGCATATTTAGAGTGTGGACTAGGCGGATGGCGAAAACTTATCGCAGGCGCGATAAACGCCAAGCTTCGTAACCTATCAGCCGGCGAACCCAACTGGACTTGCACTCCGAAACGCCGCTCTCGCCGAAAAGTCCGCTAATTTTCGGCTAGCGCGTTTCCAGTTCAGTCGGTAATATCCGCCAAAGCAAGCGTCGTGCTTGGAGTACAAATCTAGATTTGTACTCCGGCTAACGGACAACCAGACCCCGAGCCAGCATCTTAAGAGAATGGACTAAGCGGATGGCGAAAACTTATCTCAGGCGCGATAACCCCAGAAGCTTTGCAACCTATCAGCCGACGCCCCCATCTGGAGTTGCACTCGGAAACGCCGCTCTCGCCGGAAAATCCGCTATTTTTCTACTAGCGAGTTCCCGGTCAGTCGGCTTTGTCCACCAGAGCAAGCGTCGTGTCATGGAGTACAAATCTAGATTTGTACTCCCGATTTTCCCCGGACGCCCGCCAGCCGCCCATCCAAAACGCCGCCGCCATCGCCGCGTAGCCTGCCGACGAAAAGCCGCGAACAACGTCATTCCACGCAAAGTGATTGATGGCAAAGACTTGGCGGATGACTGAGGCCTAACCAATACCGCGATCAACTCAAAGCCGCCAAGCGACGCAGGCAATTTGCCGGAGTACAAATCTAGATTTGTACTCCCGATTTTTGCAGGGCGCCCGCCAGCCGCCCATCCAAAACGCCGCCGCCATCGCCGCGTAGCCTGCGACGAAGGGCCAGGTCGTGGCCGGGCCGTAGGCGTTGACGATGGCGCCGCCGGCGATCGCGTAACCGTGCATCAGGCCGGTGGCGCTGATCGCGGCGGCGGCCAGCGCCCAATAAGCGGCGGCGCGGTAGCGAGCTTCGATTAAACAGACTGTCAGCGCCGACCAAATCATCGACGTGAAAATAAAACCGCGTTCCAGCGCAATCAAGCCGCCGATGGGCAACTGTTGCGTCAACGCGGTCAAGCCGACCGTTTCGACGTTGGCGCCGGCGGCACGCAAGCCGCTTTCCAGCATCAACAGACCCCAACCCGCCAGGGCCGGGAAGAAACCGACCACGACGGCCGGGGCATGGTCGGCCGGCGTGGCCTGAAAGGCTTGGGCGGCGATGGTGATACCTATCCACAGCAAAATCGCCGCTCCGGCCTCGACCGGCACCAACGCCGCCACCCAGCCGACCAAGCCCAACAGGCACAGCAGGGTGATGGCGACGCCGTTGGCCACCGAATAACCGGCGCCGGCGCCCATCTTTTTCCAGCCGGGATGGCCGATGTAGATCGTGGTCGGAAATACGCTGCCGCAGCAGGCCGCCGCGATCGTACCGACGCCGTTCATCGCCAGCGAACTGCGCACGCCGAAGCGGTCGCCGGCCGCCTCGGCGCTTTCCAGATTTTGCAGCGAGCCAATCAGGTTGAACAAGCCCATCGGCACGATGACCGGCAGAAATTGCAGCAAATAGTTCGAGAAAGTCGCTTCCAGCAAATCGCCGAGATACAACGCCGGCCATTGCGGATTCAGCGCGAACGCGGCGTTCAACGCGGTGGCATCCATCCGCCCCAAGCCCCAAGCCAACCCGGTGCCCAACACCACCGCGACCAGACCGGCCGGCACGTCGAAGGGCAGGCGCAATCGGCCGATGTACTGCAGCAGAATCACCGCCAGCGGCAGCAAGCCGACCAAGGGCTGAGCGAATATCCGAAAGCAAAAATCCATGGCAATGAACGTGATTGCGATGCCGGCCAGCGTCGCCAGCAGGGCCGCGCGCGGCGTGATGCGCTTAACCCAGCTGGCCAGAAAGGCGCCGGCCAGCTCAATGACGCCGGAACCCAGGCAGGCCGCCAAACCAACCCGCCAGGCCAATTCGGCGTCGTGGCTTTGCTCCAACACCGGCTTCATCACGAACAACACGTGAGCGAACAAGGACACGGTGTTGACGCCGTAGGGCAGC
This sequence comes from Methylomonas stagni, assembly GCF_050154735.1. Classification (NCBI taxonomy): domain Bacteria; kingdom Pseudomonadati; phylum Pseudomonadota; class Gammaproteobacteria; order Methylococcales; family Methylococcaceae; genus Methylomonas; species Methylomonas stagni. Next base: position 2,470,321 of record NZ_CP189557.1, read on the forward strand.
GCGGTCACTTGTGCTTGGCCGGTCGCCAACGCTAGCCGGCGCGCCTGCCAGGCGTAAAAGCCATTGCCGACCAGCAGACTCACCGCGACGCCGGGCAAAATTCGCCCAAACACCAGATCGCCCGGCATTTGCAACACATTGCCGCACAGCACGACGATCAGGATCAGTTGAATCAGGTTATCGACAAACAGGCCGAAAAAGCCATCCAAATCGCCGGCCCGCCACCAGCGGAACGACGTGTGCGCATCGCTTGGCATCGTAGTTCCGGCTTAACTTTGAAACGACAGCCGTTCGCCGTGCACGCCGCGCCAGTCCAGCGAGAAGCTCTCGACGGCCCGGTCGGTGGCCGGCGCGGCCAGCATGGCCCGGGCGATGTCCGGCGGCAGCGTTACCGACGCGACGCCGAGCTTCAAGACCTGCAAGACCTGCTGGACGTTTTTGAAGCTGGCCACCAACAATTTGCTCGGCAATTGGTAACGGTCGATCAGCGCTTGCAAGTCGCCCACCACGCCGAGGCCGTCCTGGCCCAGGTTGTCGATCCGGTTCAAATACGGCGCCAGATAGTCCGCACCGTTCAGCGCCGCCAACCAGCCTTGCTGCACGTGGTAAATCGCGGTCGCCAATACCGGAATGTCGTGCTGCCGCTTGATTTGCTTGATCGCGGCCAGACCAGGCGCATGCGCCGGTATCTTGACGACAATGTCGTAGGGCAATGCCGCCAGTTCGAGCGCTTCCGCGACCATGGCTTCGGTCGTCACCGCCACGACTTGTACGTGTACCCGAAGCTGTCCGCGGAAAATATCGGCCAGGGCCGGCAGCCATTGCTGCAAGCCTTGACCGCTACTGGCCAAAATGGTCGGATTGGTCGTTACACCAGCCAGCGGCAAGCTGACGGCAAGCGCTTGAATCGCGCCCAGATCGGCGCTGTCTAAGTAAAGTTCGAACATAATCGCAATCCGTGACAGTCAAAACAGCTTGCGATTATTGAGAATGCCGGCCGGGAAAGCAAATCGGCGGCGATCCGGCAATCGGCGTTAGCGCGCCGCCGCCTGCTCGAAATCGACCCGGCTATGGCCGAGCACGGTGCCGGTCGCGAAGGCCAGATCGACCAGCGCCACCTGATAATCGCCGACCGCCCTGACCTCGCGCAATTGCGCCTCACCCAGCCGGGTCAAGGTTTCCAGCACTTCGGTCATCGTCCGCAAGCCTTCCCGAAATTGCTTGAGTTCGGCGTCGTAATTCAGGCCGGCCAACAGCACGTTTTGCCGCGCGGCCAATATGCGCCGCCAGTTCTGGCCCAACACGTCCAGCGCATCGTAAATCTCCCGGCGCACGCTGAGTTCGCGCAATTGCTTGGTGGTCAAGCGTTGCAGACGCTCCTGCACCGCCTTGTCCAGCCGGGCGCGGCGCAATTCATTGGTCAACGGAATTTCCATCCGCAAGCCGATCGACCAGTCGGAATAGCGTCCGCTCAGGGTTTGATCGAAGGCGCCGTTGATCGAACCGGTATCGCGCCCCAAGCCGGCATATTGATAATCCAGCATGAACATCGGCAAGGTCTGGTTTTCCAGGTAATCGATTTTGGTGGCGTCGGCGGCCAGCTTCAATTCCAGTTCCAGCAACTCCAGCCGCCCGTCCAAGGCCCGCGCCGCCAACTGTTCCCGGTCGAAGCCGAATTCCAACAAGGTCGGCTCGGTTTCCGGGATCAAGACCGTCGGCGAATCCAAATCGAGATTGGCGTCGTTCAACAGCAACTTAAGCTGGCGTTGCCGGGTTTTCAGCGTGGTTTCGGCGACGATCAAGGTTTCCAGCCGCTCGGCGACGCCGATCTCGGCGCGATTGATTTCGACCGCGGCAGCCAGACCTTCGCCGACCCGTTTTTTGACCATCGCCAGATTGCCGGCGGCATTTTCGTATTGCTGGCGGCGCACGTCCAACTCGCCCCAGGCGACGTAGAGACTCCAATACGCCCGCTCGACCGCCGCCAACACCCGAATCGCCTGCAAACGGGTTTTGACGTCGACCGCTTGTTGCTCGTAGCGGGCGATGCGGATGCCGGCCACATTGTTGGCGATGCCGGCGTCGCGCAGCAGTGGCTGACTGATCGAAAAGCGCAGCGCGTTGCGGTATTGGTCGGAAGCCACGCCGCGATATTGCTTCTTGGCGTCGAACGGCGCGCTAATGGTGACCTTGGCGCCGGTCCGCAGCGGTATCACCACGCCGGCCTCCAGTTCCAAGCCTTCGGTGCGTTGGGCAATCGCGGTCAATTTATCGGTTTCGTTTTTCAGCGGCGAATCGGCGTCGCTGGGCGTAAAGGTCACGACATCCAAATTCTCGGCCGGGGTGTTCTTCTGGCCGTACTTGGCCTTGGCGAAGATCAAATCGTCGAATTTGGCTTGCTCCTCGCTGACCGCCAATTGCGCCAGCTTGGGATCGATTTGAGCAATTTTCAAATCCAGATTGTTTTCCAGCGCCAAGCCGCGCACCGCCGCGATCGACAGGCGCCGGCTGGCTTCCGGCTCGGCGGCCGGCCGCTCGGGTCGGAGTTGCACGGATTTGGGCGGCGCTTTGGGCAAGTTGGTCATCAAGCGTTCCTTGAAGCGCGGCAAAGCCTGTTCGACGGTTTGCGGCGGCGCGGCGGACAGCGCCGGCAAGTTCAATCCTTGATCCGTTTGCAGCCGCTCCTCGACGCGTTTGGCCAATTGGCGGTCCGGGGCGGTATCGAAATAGCCGGCGCAGCCGCCCAGCGCGAGCAGCAAGACTAAGCCGCGTAGCGCCGGGCAGGCGTTTGGCAAGCCAAGGTAGTGAGTTCGCCGCTTGTTCATTTCAGCTTCTGCCTGACCAGATCGTTGATCGGTGCCTCGACGGTCAGTTGCGGCGGAAACGCATTGAGCTGGCGCCACAATTCGTAGGCCATCGTCACCCGATTCAACAAGATCCAACCCTTGACCCGCACGCCTTGGCGCAAAAAACGCTCGCTGGGCCATTCGCGGTCGGCCGGGTCCGGTATCACCAGAACCCGGAATTTGCCCTTGCCGTCGTCGCTGGCGTCGACGAAGGCGACGCTGCCGCCGAAGGTGCCGACCGCCACTTCCGGCCAACCGGCGAATTGCAAGGCCGGCCAGCCTTCGAATTGCAAACGGGCGTGGCGGCCGGGCGTGATCAACGCCGCGTCGTTGCCGTCCACCCACAATTCGACGGCCTTGACGTCGCGGTCCGGCACCAGCACCAACAGCGGATCGCCCTGGCGCACCAAGTCGCTCTGCGGATTGGCGAGCAGGCGCAACACACTGCCGTCGCGCGGCGCGGTAATCGATTGCGATTGTTGGCGGGACACATCGACTTCGGCCTTTAGCAAGCTGGCGCGGCCGTCCTCGAGTTCGCTCTGGGTTTTGTTGGCCGCCGCGCTGGCCGAATCGATGCGGGCCTGGGCGTCGGCGCGAATCCGGCCGATCTCGGCTTCGGCGGCGCGCTGCTCGGCCAGCGCGCCTTCCAGACTGGCTTGAGCGCTGTTCAGACCGCGCCCGGCCACGACGCCGTCGCGCTCGGCCAGTTCGAACTCGCGTTGCGACACCAAGCCGTCGCCGAGCAAGCGTTGCAGACGCTCGCGCTGCAAACTCGCGGCATCCAGCGTGGCACGGGCCGCGGCAATCGCCTCGGCGGCGGCGCGGGCGCGTTGCTTGGCGACATCGAGCCGATATTGCGCGGTCGCCACCTGCAAATCCCGGGTGGCTTGCAGATTGTCGAGCTGCAGCCGGTAGGCGTCCAACTCGTCTTGCTTGGCGGCCAATTTGGCGGCGGCCGCGTCGCGTTGGCCGGCCAGACGCTCCAACAATCGCGGATCGACATCGGCGATATCCAGCAACACTTCGCCGGCCTTGACCTTGTCCCCTTCCTTGACATGCCAGGCCACGATACGGCCGCCGACCGGCGCCTCGACGGTTTGCTGACGCTCCAGCGGCGCGAACGCCGACACCCGCCCGCTGGCGTGGATGTTTTGCTGCCAGGGCGTCACCAACAAGGCCGGCGGCGTCAGCACGAACACCCAGACGCATGCCCGCGCCCAACGCCCGACCGTCCTCGGCGTATGCGCGGCCGCCAGGGCCGACAAGCGGTTATGCCATTCGTCCATCGCCCTCGCCTCCCCACTCGATGACGCGCGCCAGACCGCTTGCCACCGCCGGCACGCCGGTCGTCACGATCAAAGTCCACGGCGCGTCGGCGGCGCACAAGGTCGCCAACACCGCGTCGCGCCAGTCCTGGCTCATGTCGTCAAGCAAGCCGTCCACGATCAAAATGCCGGGCCGGCCCGCCATCGCCCTGGCCAGCAGCACCAAATGGCCTTGCGCGGCCGACAGTGGCGCGCCGCCCACCGTCAACTCGGTGGCCAGCGCGTCGAGCGCCGCGTCGTAGCCGAAGCGAGTCCAACCCAAGCGCTCCAAGACCTGCCTGACCGCCTCGGCGTCGATGTCCGACCGGCCCAGCCGCACGTTCTCGAACAAGGTGTCGACCACCCACTCCGACCGACCCACCAGCGCGACCCGGTCCCGCAAATTTTCCAAGCGCAAGCGTCCCAATTCGACGCCGCCGATTTCAATCCGGCCGCTAGCCGCCGGCCTTAAGCCGCACAGCAGTTCGACCAAGGTGGTCTTGCCGGCGGCATGTCCGGCCAGCAGCGCGACTTTTTCGCCAGCGCCGATCGCGAAGCTCAAGTCGTTGAAAACCGGCCGGCGCTGGCCGTAGGCAAAGCCGAGCCGGGTCGCGTTCACCGCCAACGCGCCGGCCGCCGGCAAGGCTTCGCCATCGCCGCGCTCCAACGGCAAATCCAGTAAATGACCGATTTTATCGGTCCCCGCCATCAGATCGTAAAACCCTTCCAGATGCTTGCCGAACTTGATCAACGAAATCAATGCCGAAGACACGATCAACTCGGCGGCCACCAATTGCCCCAAGGTCAAATGCCCGTCGATCACCAGATAACCGCCCAGCGCCAACAAGCCGGTGCTGGCGACGGCGTACAAGGCCAACGAACCGACGATTTGGCGCAGCAACACCCGAAAGTGACCGCGCTTGGCGTCCAGATAGCTCAGCGACAACGCATCGGTCCGTTGGACCGCCCAGCGTGGCCCGCCGGAAAATTTGAAAATCTGCTGATTGGCGGCCACGGTTTCCAGCCAAGCCACCAACGCGTACTTGGTAATGGATTCCTGAACTGCGGTTTTCACGCCGCCCCGCCCCAATACAAACACGATCAAGCCGATCAGGAGCAGCAATACCACGTCGAAGGCCAGCAGGAACGGATGATAAAACGCCAGCATCAGCAAACCCACGCCGGTTTGCACCAGCGTGCTCAAGCCGTCCAGCAATAAGGCCGAACCGGCCTTTTGCAAGGTCAGCACGTCGAAAAAACGGTTCACCAATTCGGCGCCGTGGTGAGCGTCGCCGGTTTCGCGCCGCACTCGCGGCAAGCGGTGGGCCAGATCGCTGGCCAAGCGCACGAACACCCGGCGCTGGACGATTTCGACCAGATAGGCCTCGAGTACATGAACCGCACCGGCAAAGGTCAAAAAGAAAAACAGGATGATCGCCAACACCAGCAAGGGTTGACCCATGCCGCCCATCGCCACGGTGTTGACCAGTGCCTGCACCGCGACCGGCGATGCCAGGGCCAGCAAGCCGGAGCCCAAGGCCAGCCCCAGCACCAGCCAAAGATCGGGTAAATCGGCGCGCATTAACTCGACCAACCGCCGCCAAGGCGGCAGATGGCCGTGGCCGGCGGGACTCACCGCATTGGCCAGCGGCGCTCTGGCTTGTATCAGCCACCACCCGGTCGAACGGTCGCCGCTCAAGCCTAGCAAGCCGGCGACCTCGGCCGGCTTGATCAAACGCTCTTCGACGGCGTCGCCGTGAATCAGCGCGACCCGCACCGAACCGGCCCGAAAGCCCGACAACACCAACCACCCCTCCCGCTCGGCCAGTTCGGCCAGCAACGGGGTTTGCGGCGCCGAGGTTTCGGCGGCGGCATTCGGCGTGAGTACCGCCGGCTCGAGACGCAGACCCAAACGGTCGGCGAGTTCGGTCAAATTCGCCGGCGGGTCCGGAACCGGTCCGGTTTCCGGCAGCGCCAACAGTCGGCTCAAAAATGCTTGTAAGGTCCGCATCGTTTCACGAGTCCTGATGGATTGACGAATCGGCAGGTGCCGGCCCCATTAAAGTCGTTCGAACGCGCGCGCCGATCCCAAGACCGTATCCAGCCGGGCAACTCCCGCAGCCACGTTTCATGATGGCCGGCGCGACATCACCGCCGTTACTGTCAAGTGAACATCAACAGCGTTGAGCCGAGTGCGCCGAACACCAAGGCCGAGCGCGCCAAGGCCGGCCAATACGCCCGCCCCGCCGAGTTTGCCCGCCAACGCGCCGCCAAATCGCGCCACCAGGTCAACGCGGCCAGATACGCGGCCCGTGCGACCCGCCACGATCCGTAACCGATCACGACGATGCCCAGCCAAAACACCGCGAATTCCGCTTGGCGCGGCGATAAGCCGAAGGCGGCCTCCAACCAATGCTCCAACAGCCACTCGACGATTTCTATCGCCACGTGCACGCCGTGACCAATCAGCGGCAACAGCGTATCGCCGAAGCTCAACATCACCAGCGCGGCGACGAAGTAGGCCAAACGCCGGCCGCCATACCGGCGCTTCGCGGCCGCATAGGCGTTCCCAAATGCGCCGATAGATACACTCACGATTTCGTCAATCATGATTCCTCCGTAGCGACTATTGCGGCGCCGGCCAGCCGCCGCGAAATTAGCCGGTGTTGCGCATGCCGGCGGCGATCGCGTTGATCGTGCGCAACAGCGGATTCAGCCAAGGACTGTCGCCGGCGCCGGTGTCGTCTTCTCGCACCTTGCGCAACAGGCAGACCTGCAAGAAATTCAACGGGCCCAGATAGGCGTCGCGGCGGCGCAGCGAGTCGGCCAAGCTAGGGTTGTCGGCCAACAGCCTATCGATTTGCGCCACATCCAACACCCACTCCACGCAACGTTGATACTCGCCGGCGATCAAACCGTACACGCGTTTGCCGGTTTCCGGGTCCACGCACAAACCTGCGTATTCCCGCGCCAGTTCCATGTCCGACTTGCTCAAGGCCATTTGCGCGTTGCTGAGCAGATTGCGGAAAAACGGCCAATCCCGATACATGGTGCGCAGTTGCTCCAAACGCTCGCTACGCCCGGCGCACCAGGTCGAGACGCTAAGGCCAACGCCGTACCAAGCCGGGAAGGTTTGCCGCGACTGGGCCCAGGCAAATACCCAGCCAATGGCCCGCACCGACTCTTTCGAACGGTCCTGCTTTTTGCGATGCGACGGCCGCGAGCCGATGTTCAAGCGGCCGATTTCGCCGACCGGCGTCGATTCGTAAAAATAATCCAGAAAGCCCGGCGTACGCTCGGTCAATTCCCGATAACTTTGCTCGCCGATCCGTGCCAACTCGTCCATCACCGCCAAATTGTCCGGATTATCGGGGGCGACCGGTTGCACCAGACTGGCACTGGCTTTCAGCAAGCCGGTCACGCCCATCGTCAGCTCGTAAATCGCGGTTTCCATGTTGTTGTAGCGATAGAACAAGACTTCGCCTTGCTCGGTAAACTTGATCTGTCCGCGCACGCTGTCGGCCGGTTGCGCCAAGATCGCCTCGTGGGTCGGACCGCCGCCGCGGCCGACCGTGCCGCCGCGGCCGTGAAACAAGCGGCAGCGGATGCCGCGCCGATCGCAAATATCGACGATGCGGCGTTGCGCCCGATACAAGCCCCAGGCCGACGCCAGAATGCCGCCGTCCTTGCACGAATCCGAATACCCCAACATCACTTCCTGACGGCGACCGGACGCTTTCAACAAGGTCAGGTAAGTCGGCGAATCGAATAAGTCGTTCAATACCTCCTCGATCCGGTTCAAGTCGTCTATCGTCTCGAACAGCGGGCTGACGCCGATGTTGCAGTACCAATGACCTCGGATCCGGCCAACCAAGCCGCACTGAGCGGCCAACAACATGACTTCCAAGACGTGGCTGGCGTGGTGGGTCATCGAAATCACGTATTCGCCGAAGCAGTCCGGACCGATCTCGCGCCGGCTGCTAGCCATCACTTCGAACAAGGCCAGGGTTTCGCGGGTCGCCAACGGCAACGCGCCCGGATCGAACATCAAACCGCCCGGCGCGGCGATCGCCTCGCCGAGCAATTGCAAGCGCTCGTGCTCGTTCATCGCCCGATAATCGATGCCCAAGGCCGCGCCGAGAATATCGGCCACCGCCTCGCTATGCTGGGTCGATTCCTGGCGCACGTCCAGATGCATCAAATGAAAGCCGAAGGTATCGGCGAGGCGAATCAGGTCGTGCAATTCCAGTTCGGCGATATTGGCGTCGCCGTGGTTGCGCAGCGACCGGTCGATCAGACGCAAATCGCGCAGGAATTCGGCCACGCTGGGATAGGCGTGGCAATCGGCCGGTTCCGCGTCGCCGCGCAAGCGCCTGGCAATGCGTTCCAAGCCCTGCTCTATCCGGTATTTGACGATGGTCAATTTATGGCGGTAGGGCTCTTGCAGATAAGGCCGCGCCAATTCGGCCACCGCCGGCCCCAATGCGGTGCGGTCGGCTTCCAGACTGGCACTGAATTCGCTCGTCAATTCGCACAAGCCGTAGGAATGCGACAACTGGCCGCGCAACGCATCGAGACGCCGCGCATACTCCAGCAGGATCGCTTGCGCTTGCAGCCGTAGCGCCAGCACCGTGGTTTCCGGGGTGACGTTGGGATTGCCGTCGCGATCGCCGCCTATCCACGATCCGAACTTCAAGAAACTGGGAATCCGCGCGCCGGCGGCCGCTTCCTCGCCGTAGACATCGACCATCGATTCCTCGAAATTCCGGTAAACCTTGCTGGTCGCCTCGAACAGCGACAGCGGAAAATAAAACAGGCCGGTATCGATTTCGTCGACCACGCCGGGCTTGCGGCCGCGCACTTCATCGGTGCGCAACAGCAACTGAATCTGCGCCTGCAAGCGTTCCAATGCCGCCTTACGGCCCGGACCCTGCCGGCTGCCGTCGATCTGTTCGTGGGTCAAAAACAGATTGCGCAACGCGCCCTTGACGGTACGACGCTTGGCCTCGGTCGGATGGGCCGTCATCACCGGCAAGTACAGCAAATCAGCCAACAAGGTTTGGACTTGCTCGGCACCGATGCCGGATTCCTTGAAGGTACACAAGGTGTCGTGGAACGAGCCCGGCCAGAAATGCCCGGTCTGGCGCTGGCGGCGCTGGCCTAGCGAATGCGACTCCTCGGCGATGCTCAACAGGCTGAAATATTGGTTGAACACTCTGACCACCTGGCCGATTTCGTCGGCGTCCAAGCGCTCGACGACATCCTGCAGGGGCTTGCGCCGGGCCGGCGTGTTGTCGCGCATCAGCGCGGCGAAGCGTCGCTGCAATTGCGCGACGGATTCCTCCACATCGCGTTGGCCTTGGTGTTTCAACACTCTGGTCAACATCGAACTCAGCAAACGAATCGAGCGGCGCAGTTGTTTATCGTCGGTATGTTTAGTCACTTAAGTCTCCATCATGGTCAGCGGTTACCGCATCGAGCAGCAAAAAGCGGGCCGGCCACTTTGTCGATAGGGTAACGCTAGTCTTTGGTATTGTTAAATAGAAAGATTAGAATAAATACATCGAAAATTTCTATGCAAAGGCCATGCAGGAACGCATCAATTACCAGCATTTGTTTTATTTTTGGCATGTGGCCCGCGAAGCCAGCATCACTCGGGCCTGCGAAAAATTGCATCTGGCTCAGCCGACCGTCAGCGGCCAACTGGCGGTATTCGAACAAGCCATCGGCGACAAGTTGTTCTTCAAAAGCGGCCGCAAGTTGCTGCTAACCGATACCGGGCGGGTGGTGTTTCATTACGCGGACGAGATATTCACGCTGGGCCGGGAACTGACCAATACCTTGAAAGGCCTGCCGACCGGGCGAGCCTGGCGCTTGACGGTCGGCGTATCCGACGCATTGCCCAAGTTGGCGGTGTACCGGCTAATCGAACCGGTTTTCCGCTTGCCGGAACCGGTCCAGATTCATTGCTACGAAGACAAGGCCGACCGGCTGTTGGCCGAGATTGCCGTGCAAGGCGTCGATTTGGTACTGTCGGATACGCCGCTGACCCCGGCCAGCGGCGCCAAGGCCTTCAACCACTTTCTGGGCGAATGCGATGTCAGCGTGTTCGGCAGTCCCGGCTTGGCGGCGACTTATCGGGATCGCTTTCCGCGCTCGCTGACCGGCGCGCCGTTCTTGCTGCCGACCGGCAATACCGCGCTGCGGCGCTCGTTGGACTTATGGTTCGACGCCAACGGGATCAGTCCCAACATTCAGGCCGAAATCGAAGACAGCGCGCTGCTGAAGACCTTCGGCGCCGGCGGCGCCGGCCTGTTCGTCGCGCCGAGCGCGGTGGCCGGCGAAATTTGCCGGCAATACGGCGTCGAGGTGTTGGGCCGGATTGAAACGGTGCTGGAACGTTTTTACGCGATCACGCTACGCCGCAAACAGCAACATCCGGCCGTCACCGCGATCCTCGACCACGCCAGGGACGGCTGGTTGTGACGGCGTCTTATTCGCCGTCGCGGTATTGCTCCGCTATCGCCTCGAAGCGACCTGCCAGCGCCGTCATCGCATCGGTGACGTCGGGATCGAACTGACTGCCGCGCCCCTCCCAGATCAATTTGACCGATTCGGCATGGCTGAAGGCCGGCTTGTAAACCCGCTTGGTAGTCAGTGCGTCGTAGACGTCGGCGACCGACATCAACCGGGCGCTAATCGGAATGCTATCGCCGCGCAAACCGCGCGGATAGCCGTTGCCGTCCCAACGCTCGTGATGGCAATAGGCAATATCGGCCGCGCACTCCAGGAATGCCCCCTCGCCGTCGCCGAATTCGCGAGCCGCCGACACGATCGCGTCGCGACCGGCCTCGCAATGCCGTTTCATGATCACCCACTCGGCATCGGTCAATTTACCGGGCTTCAGCAACACCGCGTCGGGAATCGCCACCTTGCCGATGTCGTGCAGCGGCGCGGTTTTGTACATCAACTCGATGGTTTCGTCGTTCAAGCAATTTCGGAACCGCGGGTGGCCGCGCAGGGCTTCACCCAGTTCGCGCACATAATTTTGGGTGCGACGGATGTGATTGCCGGTTTCGTTATCGCGGACCTCGGCAAGCGCGCAAAACGCCGAGATCACCGAGCCTTGGGCCGCGATTAGCTGCCGGTTGCGCTGCAATAACTCCTCGGTGCGCTCGGCCACCAACTGCTCCAGATTTTCGTTGTGCCGGCGCAGCTCTCGCGTGGTATCGGCCAGGGCCAGATGATTGCGCACCCTGGCCAACACCACCGGCGGCGACACGGGCTTGTGAATGAAATCGGCGGCGCCCAACGACAAACCGTATTCCTCGTCAACCGGACTGTCCAGACTAGTTAAGAAAATCACCGGAATGGCGCGGGTGGCGTTATCGGCTTGCAAGCGCCGGCAGACTTCGTAGCCGTCGATGCCCGGCATCACCACGTCCAGCAACACCAAATGCGGCGGACACCGGTCGACCAGTTCCAGCGCCTCGGCACCGTTAGTCGCGAAGCTGGTGGCGTAATGCCTCCCCAGGATGTGGTCCAGTAACTCAATATTGCTCAGCGAATCGTCGACAATCAAAACCCGTTGAGCCTTGTTTTGCGCGCTCATGTTCTACTCCTAAGGTCTACGGTCTTCGCCGAGTGTGGCCAATTCGACCAACGCGGCGTCGTAACGCAATTGTTTGACCGCTTGGACGACTTTGGCGAATTGCTCCGCCAAATTGGGATCGTCCAGCGTTCCTTCCAGTTCGTCGACCAGATGGCGGGCCTCCAAACTTTTACTCCGCAACTGCTGCTCGAGCAAGGCCAGGCGCGGCCAAAACTCCCCGCCCCACCGCCGCTCGGCGCCGCCGGAACAGCGGCGGCATCGAGTGTCAGCGCGGCCAAGCGCGCCGTCATCGCCTCGCATTCGCTCGCCAGGGTTGCCGCCAACTCGGCCCAGTTTTGGGCGCCGGCGGATTTCAGCAAGCGCCCTAATCGATCGGCCGGACCGGCAATGCTATCCAGGCCCAAATTGCCGGCCTCGCCTTTCAGATTGTGGGCCAGCTGATAGAGCGCTTCATTATCGCCGTCGCCCGCCAAGCGCCGAATTTGCGCGCCGGCATCGCCATGACGCTCGGCAAAGCGTGCCAACAAGCGCCGATAGAACAGCGGATCACCGCCCATGCGTCGCAACGCCACCCCGACCGAAACGCCCGGCAAGGCCCGCGCCAATCCGGCGATTTCGGCTTCGCTATCGACCGCGGCCGGCGCCGCATCGACGGTCCCGGCCGACTCAAGTATCGTCACCGGCCGCTCTCCGCCCTGCTTGACCCAGCGCGCCAGCACTTCGGCGAGTTCTCGCGGCTCAACCGGCTTGGCGACGTGGCCGTTCATGCCCGCCAACGCGCAAGCCTCGCGATCTTGCGCCATCGCCGCCGCCGTCATCGCGATGATCGGTAAATGCCGGCCCTCCGCCAGGGCCCGAATTCGCCGGGTCGCTTCCAGGCCATCCATGACGGGCATGTGCAAATCCATCAACACCGCATCGAAACGCTGGCGCTGCACCAGATCAACGGCCTCCTGCCCATTGTTAGCCAGCTCCACCGACAATCCGCTTTTCGTCAAAAACTCTCTAGCCACTTGCTGATTGAGTTCGTTATCCTCGACCAATAGAATCCGGGCGCCGCGTATGCCATCCAACAACACCCGGCTGGTTTCGAACACGTCGGCGGTCGGTTTCGACCTAACGTGCTCCTGACGTTGCAGCGCCATCAAAACGTCAAACATTTCAGACGGCGTCACCGGCTTGCCGACAATCGCGTCGATCAAGGCGCCGTCGGTGGCGGCGGCCAGTTCTTCTCGGCCGAAACCGGTCACCATTACCGTAATCGGCGGGCGATTCTCCGGCTTCAGTTCGGCCAAGGCCCGAGCGAACTCCAGCCCATTCATCGCCGGCATTTTCCAATCCAGGATCAACAAATCGTAGGGTTGACCGTCGCGTTCGGCCTCTTCGAAAAACCGCAAACCGGCGGCGCCGGAGTCGGCGGTCGTCACTTGAAAGCCCCAGCTTTGCAGCATGGTCCGCAGAATCAGCAAAGAGGTTTCCTGATCGTCGACCACCAGCGTCCGCATCGCCCGCAAGTCGTGCAAGCCGCGGCCGGGCTTGGCTCGCGGTTTTTGCGGATCCGGCAAACCCAGCCACACGGTAAACACGAACGTACTGCCGCGCCCCGGTTCGCTGGACAATGCGATGCGGCCGCGCATCATCTCGACCAGGCGTTTGCAAATCGTCAGGCCCAGGCCGGTACCGCCAAAACGGCGGGTGATGCCGGCCTCGGCCTGCACGAACGGCCGGAACAATCGGTTGGCCTGATCCGCCGTCAAGCCGATCCCGGTATCGCGCACCGCGAAGCGCAAGCACACCGCGTCCGCCGTGATCTCTTTTTGCTCGACCTTCAAATGCACTTCGCCGCGCTCGGTAAATTTGATGGCGTTACCGACCAGATTGTCGACAATCTGGCTCAGCCGCAACGGATCGCCGACCAGCCACTCCGGCACGTCCGGGGCCATGTCGATAAACAATTCGATCCCTTTCTCCTCGGCCCGAAACGAAAACAAATCGGCGGTGGCGCGCAAAATATCTTCCAAACAAAAATCGACCGCCTCGATGTCTATCCGGCCCGCTTCGATTTTCGAATAATCCAAAATATCGTTGAGTATGCCCAGCAGAGCCTGCGACGCATTCAATACCTTGCCCAGATAATCGCGTTGTTGTTGACTAAGCTCGGTATCCAACGCTAAGCGGGTCAAACCGATGATGGCGTTCATCGGGGTGCGGATTTCGTGACTCATATTCGCCAGAAAATCCGACTTGGCGCGGTTGGCGTCATCGGCCAGCTTCCGGGCTTCCAGCAGTTCGGCGGTGCGTTCGTCGACCAAGCGCTCCAGATGATCTCGATAATGCGCCAATTCCTCTTCGTTGCGTTTCCGGTCGGTGACATCCATCCGAATGCCGAGCACGCGTCCGACCGCGCCGTCCGCGCCGCGTTCCACGTTGAAAGCCTTGGCGCTCAACCAACGGTATTCGCCGTCGGCGTGGCGGATCCGCGCCTCGTAGGTGTAGGCGTCGGCTTGCTTGGCCAACACGCTGTTGATTTTGCCGGCCACCATCGCCCGGTCGTCCGGATGCACCCGCTCCAGCCATTCTTCGCGGTCGCCTTGACCATCCTTGGGCGAGTAACCCAACATGCTGTAGTAAATCGGCGAAACCACGAAACGATCGCTGACCACATCCCAGTCGAAAATGCCGATTTGCGCGGCTTCCAGCGTCAGCCGCAAGCGCTCTTCGGACATCCGCAATTTTTCCTCGGTTTGCTTGCGGTCGGTGACGTCCAGCGTAAAACCGTTGACGACGCCGTTGGCGTCGGCCCTGGCCGACAGCGAGAACCATTTGGTATGGCCGCCGGCCAACACGGCGCGGGTTTCGAATTCGCGGACTTCCCGGTCGGATTCCAAAGCCTTGCATAATTGAGTGGAGTCGGCGAAGCGAAAGTCGGCGCCACCATAAGTAGCCATGAATTCTTCGACCGACTCGCAATCGAACTGCCGAGCCATCGTCAGGTTGGCGAACAGGTGTTTGCCCTGGTTGTCGCATTGGAAGACGCCGATCGGCGCGTTTTCGACGATATAGCGGTATTTTTTTTCGTTGCTCTGCCACTTCAGCAGACCGTAACGGGCCGTCAGCATTAATTTCAGCGACAACAGCGCGATCAGCAGACCGGCGGCCCCGTACCAGCGCAGGTGCTCGTACCATTCGGCCAGATAGTCCTGCTCGGCGATGGCCGCCAGTACGAATAAGGGGTAATGGCCCACCCGGCGGAAGCTGTAAAGGCGTTTGACGCCGTCGGCCGGACTGATTTCGACGTAATGACCGCGATCGCTACCGCGCGCGACAAAACCGAGCACAGGGTGGTCGGGAAAAGGTTGGGCGGCGTCCTCGGTCAGCATCGGATGACGCGCCAGCAAGCGCATCGCGTCGTCGCGCAGCACGACCGCGCCGTGTTCGCCCAAATCCAGTGTCGCGTAAAACTTTTCGAAGGAACTCAACAGCGTCACAACGTTGACGACACCGGCAAAGCGGCCGTCCGGACCGTCTATGCGCCGGGTCAGCGAGATTTTTCGCAGACCCAGGGTCTTGGAAATCTGCGGCGGCGAGATCGATAAACCGACGCTGGGGTCCGCGCTATGACGTTGGAAATATTCACGATCCGCGATACTGATCGGCGGCTGGCTGTCCAGCGAACTGTACAGACAATCGCCTCGGGCATCGAACACCTGAATCGCGCCGGTTTCGATGATAGCCGCGTCGTTGAGTCTGGTGGCCTTGTCCATCAGCAAACGATGCAGTTCCAACGCGCGTTCGGTCTGGTCGCCCAAGCGCGCCTTCATATCGTCGGCCCGCAAATGGCCCAGTACGTCGTTCAAGATCAAATCGATTTTTTGCACGGTCGCCAGCGCGTGCCCTTCCAGGACCATAGCGATGTTTTCGGTTTCGACCCGGGCGTGGGCAATGCGCTGTAGCCGTTCCTGCCACAGGCTAAATCCCATCAATACCGCAAAGCCGACGACCCCGACCAATCCGGCCAAACTCGCCGTGCCCAGAGAGAAGCGATTGAAAAATCGTGACGTCATCAGCGTCCCCAACCGTTCAAAAAGCCGCGACCCTCATTCAAAAACGTTTGAATCGTCCGCGCGGCGCGTCCGGACGCACGGATTTTTCGGCGGCGGGCCCCGCTGCTTCGCCTATGTCGAAAAACCGCATCAATTCCAACAGTTGGTCGGTTTGTCCAGTCATGCCGCCGGCAGTGGCGGCCAACTGTTCGCTGGCCGACGCGTTTTGCTGGGTGGCTTGGTTCATTTGCGACATCGCCGCGTTGATCTGGCTGACGCCAATCGACTGCTCATGCGACGCGGCGGCGATTTCCCGAATCAACTCCGAGGTTTTGGCGATGCCCGGCACGATATGGTCCAGCAAGTTACCGGCGCTTTCGGCGGTTTCGACACTGGTTTCGGCCAGTTTGCCGATTTCCCGAGCCGCGACCTGACTGCGCTCCGCCAACTTGCGTACTTCGGCGGCGACCACCGCGAAGCCTTTGCCGTGGTCGCCGGCCCGCGCCGCCTCGATCGCCGCGTTCAAGGCCAACATGTTGGTTTGGTAGGCAATATCGTCGATGATGCCGATCTTGGCGGCGATCTGCTGCATCGCCGTCACGGTTTGCCGAACTGCCGCGCCGCCGGTCGCTGCCTCTTGCGCGGCCTCGCCGGCCATGCCGTCGGTAATCCGGGCATTATCGGCGTTCTGTTCGATGCTGGCCGCCATTTGCTCGATGCTGGCGCTGGTCTGTTCGGCCCCGCTGGCCTGCTGACTAGCGGCGCTGGCCAAGGCTTGCGAAGTGGCGTCGATCTGCTCGGCGGCGTTACGCAACGCATCGGCCGCCAGCATCACCTGACCGATGGTTTCGGCCAGACGGTTGATCGTGTTGTTGACGGTATTTTTAAAGTTCAGGAATTGGCCGCGATAGTCACCGTCCAGGGTTCGGGTCAATTTGCCGCGTTCGACCTCTTCCAGGACCGCGATCGCGGCGCTGACCGGCTCGACGATCGCTTCCAGGGTCCGATTGATTCCGGCGACGATATTGCGATAGGCGCCGCGATGCTGGTCCGCGTCGGCCCTGACTTCCAGTCGCCCGTCGGACACCGCGCCCACCAGTAGTTCGGTATCGGCCACCATGGCCCGCAGGCTGAGCCGGACGCTTTCCATCGCCTTTAGCAACTGACCGGTCTCCTCGGTACGTTCGGTCTTCAGCTCGAAATTCAAATCGCCGTCGGCCATGCGCCGCGCCGCGTCCAGTGCGGGTCGCAGCGACTCGGCAATATGCCGAGGAAAGACCCACACAAAGGCCAAGGCCAAGGCCAATCCCACCGACAGCGCCGCCAACGACACCCGCACGCTGAACGCCACGTCCGCGCCGGCGGCCGCGCGCAAGCTGTCGGCTTGAGCGTTGACCAACTCGGTCAATTCGTTGATGACCGCCCGGGCTTTCTCGAAATCCGCCTCGCCTTTTTGATAGGGGGCAGGCTTACCGGCTAATGCCGAGGCGATATTGGCCTGACTTTGCTTAACCCAAGCCTGAAAGGAAGAATCGAAGCGGGCTTCGTACTGGCCGGCATTCGGCAGGTCGGACAAGGCCAGAAACTTGCTGAAGCGAGTACGGGCCTGTTGCAGGTTCTCGGCGTGAAACGCCTTGAGTTTGTCGGCCGCCGCGCTGTCCAAACCGGGCGATTGTAGGGTACGTTCCGCCAGCATCGCCTGATACATGTCGCGGTCGCTTTCCAGCAACACCGCCAGCGCCGGCAATTCGACCTCGCCCAGGCGCCGGGTGTGGTCGCCCAGTTTCGATAGATAGTTGTAGCCGAGCCCGGCCACCACGACCAACACCAAGGACATCAACGCAATCGGAATCGCGGTTTTCACCCGAATCGACAAGTTCGCAAAACTTTCCATTTCCCCTCCCAGAAGGCTAGCGGCCGATACGCAAAAAACGGCCTCGTGAAGAAAGCATAGACCCGAATCGACCCTAGTTCCGGATTTGGTCGGCGGCGGGTTCGCATGGCTATATAGCGTCCGGTCAACGCTATTACCCAAGCAAGCGACCAAGCACCTGCAAAATCCGGTGCTTAAAACGGAATCCTGGCCCCGAGCTCGACGGTATGATCGGAAATATAGGCTTGGCCGGCGCGGTATTCGTAACGTAAGAAGCCGGCTCGCCCTTCCGGCAAGGTCATCGCCAGCGAACCGCCCAAATTGAAATAGTCCCGGTCCGGGTTCTCGGTGGCGACGCTGAACGAACCGGTACCGGCCGCCGCCTGACTGAAGCGGGCTCGAATCGCGCGGCTGTCGTTCATATACTGATGCACCCATTCGAAACGAGCGCCCGGCGTCAACACCCCCAGGGGGTACTGACCGATTTGCTGGCTTGCGCGCCTATCGTCGAGGTGACCGACTCCATGGCCTGACGGTCGTAGGTCAAACCCAGACCTCCGCCGCCGGCTTCCCGATAGGCATCGACTTGCGTGTTGATGTACTCCCAACGTAGGTAGGGATTGAGCACGAAACTATCGATGGCGACATCCTTGCCCAGACCCAGGCTGATGCCGTACTGATCGCCGTTGACCGAACTGCGCGCGACGGTATCGATGTCGCTTAAATTCAAGCGCCTGTCCATTTCGAACGCGTGCAATGCATAGCTCATGATCCAATCGACATAAAAGTCGGCGGGGAGAAAGTAGCTGCCGTAGGACGAAAACTCGTAAGCATCGTTGGCCATTTTGCCGTTGTTGCGTTGGTAATCGGTGTTGGCCCCGCCGTAGCCGAACGAGGCGCCCCATACGAATTCGTCGGTAAACCGGTAATCGACGCCTAGCGTGACCGCCTTGCGGTCGACCTTGTAACCCTGTTCCTTGTAGCTGGCGTTACGCTGACCGACGTTGAATTGGCCCTTGATGAAAAAGCCCAGCGGACTGTCCCGAAACGGATCTTCGGCGGGATCGTCGCCGGCCGCGCCGCCGCGCGCCGGACTCAAGGCCGCCAGCAAAGCCTTGCCAACCGGCAGGGCCTCGCCGTTGATGTTGATCGTCGAATACCCGAGCAAGGTCGAACCTTGCGACCCCGAATTTCGTAAATTGACGATACGGCCGTGAATAATCGAAAACTGCTTGAACCCGAAATCGATCGCGGCGGCGCCTTGAGCCGCCACTTCATCCGGAATCACCTGGTTCAAATCGTTATTGGTGATGGTCTCGCAACGTGCCGCCAAAGCGCCGCTGGCATTTTCGCAAGCGGAGGTCAGGCCGTCGTAGATGGCTTGTTGGTTTGGCGAGAAGCCCGGGTCGCTGGTCAGATTGGGCGTCGGATTTGGGGTTGGATCAGGCGTCGGCGTTGGATCAGGGGTCGGAGTTGGATCGGGCGTTGGGGTCGGATCCGGGGTTGGCGTTGGCGCGACATCGTTATCGGCGATCGAAATCGTGGCGCCGGAGCCGACATTGATCGAACCGTCGCAGTCAGGCTGATACTGTAAGGTCAGATTGATCGTCTCGCTACTCTCAACCTCGCTGTCGTCGTTAATGTTGACCACGACGGTCGCCGAGCCGTTCTGGACCGCATCCAAGCTGAAATCGCCTCCGGAGATGCTGAAGTCGCTGCCGGCGGTGGCCGTACCACCGCTGGCGGAAACCACGCCGGAGACGAAACAACTACCGTAATCGCTCCGCCCCAACGCCAAATTGACGGTGACCTCAACGACACCGCCGGCCTCGTCGACGCTGTAACTGCTTGGAGAAAAATCGAGCGTGTAAGCTTCGACCGCCGGCAGCGCCGAAACCAACGCGGCAAAGGCCGCTAAAATGAGCGGCTTGGACGCGACGTTGCGCGGCTCGAGAACACTGAACGGGTACGCTGGTTTACCACACGCCGGACCGGCGGCTGGGATAGCGCCGCTATCCGGGTTTGCCAAGGGTAATAACATCACGAGATGACACGGTAAAAAAATGACAGCGTTAAAGATAGCCGCTGGGCAGCGTTCTGTGAATGGCGCGGCGGGAAATCCGGAGCGGCGGGCGGAAACCGCGTCCCGTGCGGAACCGCCGGGACGAACGGCCCGAAACGAATCGCGGAATGCGCAATCTCCGGCCTCCCCTAGTGTTTCCAGCCCAACGGCATGCCGGCGATGAGCCGTATTCTGTATTGTTGGGAATTGGGCGCCGGTTACGGCCATATCGCCGCGTTCTTGCCGGTGGCGAGACGGTTGCGACAGGCTGGGCACGACGTGATTTTTGTGCTGAAAAATCTGCAATTCGCCGACGTGCTACTCGGCGACGAGGCTTTCGACTATTTGCAAGCGCCGGTCTATTGGCCGGACGGCCGGCCGCTACCGGCGGCGCTGAATTACGCCGGGATACTGGCAAACACCGGCTACACCGACCCGACCGCGCTCTACAGCCGAGCAAACGCTTGGCGCGCCCTGTATCGGCACCTGAAACCCGACCTGCTGGTGTTCGACCACGCGCCGACCGCACAATTAGCCGCGCGCGGTCTGCCGCTGACCGGGGCGCTGTTCGGCGGCGGCTTTCAAATTCCGCCGGCCAGCCACCCCTGCCCGCGTTACGTCCCTGGTTACCGACCGCGCCACGCGAGTTGGCCGACACCGAAGCGCGCGTGCTGGCCGGAGCCAACGCCGTCGCGGCTCGGCTGGAAGCACCGACGTTGCGGACCTTGGCGGATTTGTTCGAGACCGCCGAAAGGTTTTTGTGTACTTGGCCGGAACTGGACGCCTATCCGCAACGCGTCTCCGCCCGTTATTGGGGCCCGGCGCTGCATGCGACCGCCGGCTCGGAACCGCGCTGGCCGACCGGCTCGGCACTCAAGCTGTTCGGCTACCTGCGCCCGGAGTACCCTGCCCTGGGCCCTCTACTGCAAGCGCTAGCCGCCAGCGGCTGGTCGTGCCTGCTGCACATTCCCGGCGCGTCCGCGGCCTTTGCCGACCAACACGCCGGCGCCAATCTACATATTTGCGCTCAGCCGCTACGCCTGGAAGCGGCGCTCGGGACTTGCGATCTAGCCGTCCACCACGGCGGCGCCGCTACCGGCGCGGCCTGTCTATTGGCCGGCAAGCCGCAATTGGTGCTGCCGATGCAGATCGAGCAAGCCATCAACGCCCGCCGCATCGTCGAAGTCGGTGCCGGCATCCAGCTACCGGCCGAGACCCTCAAGCCCAATTTCCGCGCACTGCTCAAGGACCTGAGCGCGCGGCCGAACTACGCCGCCGCGGCCTCAGCTTTCGCGGCGAAATACGCCGGATTCGAGCCGGACGCCCAAGCACAAGCCATCGCCGAACGCTGTCTGAGCCTGATCGAGATCCGACCTCAAGCCGACTGAGCGGCGTGTCTGACCGCCGCCCAAGCCGCGCGGCCAAAACCGAAGCTGGTCGTGACGATGCTGGCAAAGGTATACAGCTTGAAGACCGCGACCGCGACGCCGGTCGCGGCCGGGTCGTCGAGCACCGGAAACATCGCCATCAGTAAAAACAGGCTGGAGTTGGTGAACGCCCCGATCACCATGGCCCAACAGGCAATAGCCGGCAGCGGAAAGCGAGCGCCGTAAAAGCCCAGCAGCAACGCGCTCATCAATAAAAAGTCCAGATGAGCCTGCAGCAAGCGGGCCGGCTTGCCGGGAAACAAGGCCTGGAGCGGCGCCAACTCGAAGTGCAGACCGACCAGACACCAGGCCATGACCAGCGCGACCAACAGCCAGCAACCGGCGCCTTTCAACAATAGGGGATTCGGATTCGATAAGGAATTCATCGCGGACCTCTAGGAAAAAGCCGTATGCTAACGTGCTCGGCGCTCGCCCGCTTGTCCGAATCGGCCCCGACGCTTGACCAAAACGGCACTTACGCCAATAGTATGTTGCGCTCGCCAACCCAGATCAGCCATGACCAAACGCACTGACGACCAGCCCATACACGCGGACTTTTACTCGACCGAGACCATCGCGCCGTCCCACCGGCAGGCCTGGTTGCGCGAAGTCATCGGCCGCGAATACGCCAGAGTCGACATCGAGCCGCCCACCGACCAGCCGTTGTTCAACGAAATGACGATACATCACTGGTCCAATCTGCGTCTGTCGGCGATCCGCTCCAACCCGTTGGGCTTGCGCAGCTTGCCAGGCGAACCGGATTCGGCCAGCCAAGACGCCTATTTCGCGGTACTGCTGCTGGACGGCCGTTACCGCTTGCGCCAGCACGGCCGCGAGGCCTTTCCGCAAGTCGGCGATTGGACCTTATACGACGCCACCCAAGCCCACCGCATCGACTGCCCGGACCGTTTCGCCAAGCTGCTGGTGGCCATTCCGCGCCCCTTGTTGCGTGCCCGCCTGCCGGGCGTCGAACATTGCACCGCGCTACGCCTGCCGGGCGAACAAGGGCTCGCCGCCGTCGCCGGCGCCCTGGCGCGGACCGCGCTGGCGCAAGCCGCCACGTTGAAGGCCGACGAAACCGCGCTGATCGCCGAGCAGCTCCAGGATTTGTTGGTCAAGGCTTTCGCGGAACTGCGGCCGGCCCGCTTCGAATTGTCGGCCAGCCGCGCCGCCGCGCTGGACCGCGCCAAACGCCACATCGAATCGCGCTTGGCCGACCCTGAGTTGAACGCGGCCCGCCTGGCCCGCGAACTGGGGCTGTCCGCCCGCTATTTGAACGATCTTTTCGGCGCCGAAAATACCTCGCTGATGCGTTACGTCCGCGAACGCCGGTTGGCGCGTTGCGCGGCCGAGTTACGCGCAGGTCCGCCCGCCTGCCGCAATCTGACCGCAGTCGCGCTACGTTGGGGCTTTAACGACATGGCTCACTTCAGCCGGGTCTTCAAGCAACGCTACGCCTGCCCGCCGCGCGACTACCCAGCCGGCGCCGACGATACGTTCTGACGTTCACCGGCGCGCCACACGCCATTAACCCGCGATCTTTCGACAAGGACTTTACCCGATGACCATCCCAGCACTCGCGCCGACCCTGCTTTATAAAGCCTGCAGCCTGGAGGAGTTGCCGTTCGCGACCACCGAGGAACTGGAGGAGTTGGACATCGTCGTCGGCCAGACGCGAGCCCTGGAAGCGATCAAGTTCGGCGTCCGGCTACGCAAGCCCGGCTACAACATCTTCGCGTTGGCACCCGACGGCACCGGCAAGCTGACCATCGTCCGCGAACTGGCTGAACATGAGGCGCATCGCCAGCCGGTCCCGCTGGACTGGTGTTACGTGCACAATTTCGCGCAGCCGTCCAAACCCAAGGCGATCGGCCTGGAGCCCGGTCAGGGTCGAGCCTTTCAGTCGGACATGGCCGAACTGATCGACGAACTGAGCGTGGCGATTCCGGCGGCGTTCGACGGCGACGAATACCGCTCGCGGGCCGGCGAACTGGACAACGAATCGCGCCAGCGCGAACTCAACGTGTTGAACCGAATCCGCGACGACGCCGATCAGGCGCACATCATCTTCACCGAAACGCCGACCGGTTACGCCTTTCTGCCGGCCGACGACAACAACGAACCGCTGACGCCGGAACAATTCGGCAAACTCGACAAGGACAAGCAACGCCACTACCATGACACGGTGATGGGCTTGCAGGAACGGGTACAGGATGCGATCAAACTGTTTCCGCAATGGCGCAAGGAAACCAAGCGCAAGCTGCAAGCCTTGAATCGGGAGATGGCCGAGTTGGCGGTCAATCACTCGATCGACGAGCTGAAGGAAAAATACGCCAAGTGGCAGCCGATTCTGGACTATCTGACCGCGGTGCAAATAGACATCGTAGAGCATGTCCGCGACTTCATGCCGCACGGCGAAAAAACCCTGTCCTTCCTGGAAATACCGCAGGAACCGCAGCCGTTCAAGCGCTATCAGGTCAATCTGATCGTCGATTTCAGTCGCAAACGCTCGGCACCGGTAATTTGCGAGGATTTGCCGAACTACGCCAATCTGATCGGCCGCATCGACCATCAAGCGCAGATGGGTTCGCTAATCACCGATTTCACAATGATCAAGCCCGGCGCGCTGCACAAGGCCAACGGCGGCTATCTGATTCTGGACGCTCGCAAACTGCTGCAACAACCCTACGCTTGGGAAGCGCTGAAACGTACCTTGCAGGCCGGCGAGATACGCATCGAGTCGCTGGAACGGGCGTTGAGCCTGATCAGCACCACCTCGCTGGAACCGCAACCGATTCCGCTGGACGTCAAGATCATTTTGCTCGGCGATCCGATGTTGTATTACCTGCTGGGTTATTACGATCCTGAATTTCAGGACTATTTCAAGGTCGCCGCCGATTTCGAAGGCAGCATGGACCGGCACGGCGACACGCTGGAATACGCTCGCTTGCTGGCGACGATAGCCCGCCGCGAACAGCTGCGGCCATTGAGCCGGCAAGCGGTGGCGCGGGTGATAGAACACAGCGCCCGGCTGGCCGGCGACGCCGATAAGTTGCTGACCCATCTGCGCACGATCAAGGATTTGCTGACCGAGGCCGATTACTGGGCCGGCGAAAACGGCCATACCACCATCGCCAACAGCGACGTACAACAGGCTATCGACCTCAAGACCCGCCGGCTCGACAAGATCCGCGAAAAACTCTACGAAAATATCCAACGCGGCACGTTGATGATCGATACCGACGGCGAGGTGATCGGTCAAATCAACGGTTTGTCGGTGTTGCAAGTCGGCGATTTCGCGTTCGGCCAGCCGTCCCGCATCACCGCGACTACCCGGATGGGCAACGGCAAGATCGTCGACATCGAACGCGAAACCGAACTCGGCGGCCCGCTACACAGCAAGGGCGTGCTGATTTTGTCGCACTTCATCGCCGCCCGTTACGCCCGCGATACGCCGTTCTCGCTGTCGGCCGGCCTGGTGTTCGAACAGTCTTACGGCCATGTCGAGGGCGATAGCGCGTCGCTGGCCGAGCTGTGCGCGATTTTGTCGTCGCTGGCGCAGGTACCGTTACGCCAGGACTTGGCGATGACCGGCTCGATCAACCAGTTGGGCCAGGTGCAGCCCATCGGTGGCGTCAACGAAAAAATCGAGGGCTTCTTCGACATTTGCAACGCCCGCGGCCTGACCGGCACGCAGGGTGTCATCATCCCGGCAGGCAACGTGCCGCATTTGATGCTGCGTTGGGACGTGGTGCATGCCGCCCAAGCCGGCCTGTTTCATATATACCCGGTCGGCGGCGTCGAGCAAGCACTGGCCTTGCTGACCGGAACGGACATCGGCCGCGCCGACGACCAAGGCCGCTATCCGGCGGATAGCTTCAACGGCCGAATCGACGCCCAACTCCAAGCGTTTAGCCGCTCGGTCCAGGCCTTTTCGGGCCGCGAAGCAAGCGACGGCGGCAAGCCTAGAACCGGTATCGATTGAGTCCGAACGCCCTGGGTTCGATAGTGTCCGCCACCTTCGGATCGGCGCCTGAGTGAGGCATATGCCCTAGCGCTGAGGTATATCACACAGTTTTAACCCGAGCTCGAACCACCGAGCCGCTGCTTTGTCGTCATGAGCCGCCCGAAAACGCTGGTCCACCGTACAAACCAACGAATCTGGCACGCATTCCGCTTTGGGATTTGCCACGTTTGGCAACTTGGGATCGGCAGCTGGTCGCGGATGGCATTCTCGGAACACGACATTTATCGAATTTTTATCGACCACCGACCGCGGATTCTTGGCTTTTTGCAACAGCGCCTGCGTTGCCCGGACACCGCCGCCGACCTGATTCAAGACATCTACCTGCGACTACGCTTGCTGAAGCCGCCGCCGAATAGCGAAGGCGAAGTGCGCGCGTGGCTTTACGCGGTGGCGGCCAATCTGTCGATCGATTATCTGCGCGCCGAGAAACGCCATCACGATTTGCTCGACCACTACCTGGGCGGCGCCACCGAAGTCGATGTTTCCGCGTCGCCCGAGCGCAGCGCGCAAGCGCGGGACGACTGGCGGCAAATCGAATCCGCGCTGGCGGAATTGCCCGATTTATGTGCCGACATCTTGTATCTGAGCCGGATCGAAGGGCTGAGCCACGCCGAAATCGCCGCGCGTCTGGGCATTTCCCTGAGCTGGGTGGAGAAGCAATTGGCCCGCGCTCTACTGCAATGCCGCCAAGCCCTGGACACCTAATATGGTTTAGCCCGCGCCGATTCGTTATAGTGATTTCCCTAAACCGTTTGCCCAGCCGCCGATGACCGATACGCCCGAAACTCTCGAAGACCGCGCGCGCCGCACCGCCGTCGAGTGGCACGTACGTCTGACGTCCGGCGCGGTCTCGGCGGAAACCGCCGCCGCGTTCGCCGCCTGGCGCCGGGCGGATGCGGCGCACGAGCAAGCCTATCAAGACATCACCCAACTGTGGCAAGTTCTGCCGGAACCGCTGCTGGCCGATCGCCGGCGACGTCTGGCCTCGGCCAAGCGGCGACGGGCCAGCGGCGTGCTTCGACGCGGTTGGAGCGCTACCGCCGCCGCGTCGCTATTGCTGGCGGCGCTGGCCGGTTTTTATCCGGATTATCTGCAACATCCGCTGGCCGATTACCGCACCCGCATTGGCGAGCAAAGCTCGATCACACTGGCCGACGGCAGCATCGTTCATTTGAATACCGATACCGCGATCGATGTCTCGATCAACGGCAACGAGCGGCGCATCGAGTTGCTGCGCGGCGAAGCCGAATTCGATGTTGCGCACGATGCCAGTCGGCCGTTCCGTGTCGCTACTGGCACCACGACGACCGAGGCCCTGGGCACCCGGTTTATCGTTCGACACGACGGTAAGGCCGGCGCGGTGACACTGCTGCAAGGCAAGGTGCGCAGCAGCCGGCCTTCCGCGCACGGCGCGCAAACCGACAGCGCCACGCTGCAACCCGGCCAGCAATTGGCTTTTGGCACCGGACCGCTCGGCACACCGCAAACCGTGGAATTGAACGGCACGGATGCTTGGCGCCGTGGCAGGCTGCTGATGAATTTCGTGCCATTGAAGCAGGTGATCGCCGAAATCAACCGCTACCGGCGTAGCCAAATCCGGTTGCTGGACGACAAATTGGCAGAGCGGGAAGTCAATATCGCCGTCGATATCCAAAACATCGACGCCTGGCTGACAGCACTGGAACAAACCCTGCCCATCAAAGTGGTACGTGCTGGCCCGCTGATCTTTTTACGATCCTAGCCGGCCGCGAAGCCCTGCGACAATTTGTCGCGGGCTGACTTGTACGGCTTTGTTAGCCGCCAATCGTTCTCAGCTTGAACACATTCACTGAGGACCCAATCCATGAGAAATACAGAAAGCCCGGCCATCGGAACCGACAAAACCCCGCCAGGCCGATCGCGCGGCATCAAGACTTTGTCGCTGTGTTTCAGCCTTGCAGCCCTGGCTCTGCCGTTGCCCAGCCAAGCCGACAGCACCGCCGTCAACGGCGAAACCCGCGCCTTCAGCATCGCCCCGCAACCGCTGTATGCCGCGCTCAGCGCCCTGGCCGAACAATCCGGCGTGCAATTCGTTTACAACTCGGAACTGGTCAAGGGTATCGATTCGCCGGGCGTTAGCGGACTGTATTCATTGGAAGCCGCGTTGACGCGCTTGCTAAAGGGTTCCGGGATAAGCTACCAATTCAATAATGGCAATACCGTGAAATTGGAAAAAATCGCGGTAGCTGAGCCCCTAACGGCTACGACTATGCCGGCGGTGACGGTCACAGGCAAATCCGGCTATGCCGACAGCGATCCTTATAATCCCGACTACAACCGCACCAGCGCCAGCGCCGCCACAAAAACCGATACGCCTATCATGGAAACCCCGGTATCGATTCAGGTAGTGCCCAGGGCAGTGATGAACGATCAAAAAACCACCACCATTAAAGACGCGCTCGAAAACGTCAGCAGCATACGTCCGCAATCGTCCTTGGGCCTGAGTAATGCCTACATCGTTCGTGGTTTTCGGAACGGTCGAGTTTATCGAAATGGTCTGGTCGCCAACGGTTTGGGCATTGGGGAAGGCGCTCAATTCGATTCGGCGAATCTGGAACGTGTCGAAGTACTGAAAGGTCCGGCGGCGGTTTTGTTTGGCCGTATCGAGCCTGGCGGCTTAATTAACCTAGTGACCAAAAAACCTCGCGACGAGGCCTATTACTCGGTGGAGCAGCGTTTCGGCGCGTACGATTTTTATAGAACCGAATGGGATGCCACCGGACCGATGACCAGCGATAAGTCGTTGAGCTATCGTTTTTCCGGCGCTTATCAAAACAATAAATCGTTTCGGGATTTTAATTTCAATGATCGGGTGCTGGTAAATCCCTCTTTGACCTGGCGCCCCAGCGACGCGACGGAAATGTCCCTGGAGCTGGAAGCCTTGCATGAGGATTACCAGGTTGATAGAGGCTTGTTCGCTATCGGCAATCGCCCGGCGCCGATTCCGGTTAGCCGGTCCTTTATCGACCCTAACGATCCGATCGATACTAACTCCAAGGTAAACCTTGGCTTCAATCTAAGCCATGCTTTCAACGATAACTGGACCTTGCGCAATCGGTTCCTGGCTTCGTTTATTTACGATAAAAACACCTCGGTCAAACCCGCCAACAGTTTTACCGTCGAACAGTTTTTCGATCCGAGCACGGGTAATCGCCGCTATGCGCGGAATATATTTTCTCAAACCTCCGACAACGAAACCTATACGACCAATCTGGATTTGACCGGAAAATTCAAATTACTGGGCGTAAATCATCAAACCTTGATTGGCGTCGATTATTTGCGCGCAGTTGGACGCTATCAGTTCTACGGCAACTACCAGGACCCTGTGCCCGGTTTGGAAATTGATATTTATAATCCCCAATACGGTATTGATCCTAGCTATTACGCCAACGCGTTGGCAACCCCTTCGGATGACGGGGCGAATCATTACGTGTTTCGTGATGACTGGTATGGCGCGTACTTTCAGGATCATATTACGCTTTGGGATAAGGTGCATATCTTGGGTGGTGGTCGCTACGACTGGGCGAGAACCGGTTTGGGCATAGGTAATTCGGCTAGTACTGCTGACGCCGCTCTGCCTTCGCGCCGGGATGAAGGTTTCAGCCCACGGGTGGGTGTTCTCTATCAACCCTGGACCTGGGCCAGTATCTACGGCAATTGGACCACGTCTTTCGGGGCCAACAATGGCATAACCGCCACCGGCGCGACGATTAATCCGGAAATCGGCGAACAATTCGAAGCCGGGTTTAAAACCGAGTTTTTCGACCAGCGCCTGTCCACGACACTGGCGTATTACCATTTAACCAAAGAAAACTTGATGACCCGGGATTTCAACAGCCCCGATCCTTTCGCCAGTGCGGCTATCGGCAAAGCCCGCAGTCAAGGTATTGAGTTGGATATGGCCGGACGGCTGACCGATGAGATCAGCATCATCGGCAACTATGCCTTTACCGATGCGCGTATCACCAAAGATTTTTCCGGTCTGCAGGGCCACCGTCTTAACAATGTGCCGGAGCATTCCGGCAGTTTATGGCTCAAATACGATATTCATCACTACGAACCGTTGAACGGTTTGAGTTTTGGCCTGGGTTTGTTTGCCGCGGGACAACGGCAAGGTGACAACGATAATACCTTTGTATTACCCGGCTATGCCCGCTTGGATGCCTTTGCCAGCTACACCTATCAGCTTGGCAAATCCCGCTTGATCACCCAATTTAATGTCCGCAATCTGCTGGATAAAACCTACTACGAATCCACCGATCCTTTTCAAAACGCCCCGCCGCGAGTTGGGATTTACCCTGGTGCGCCACTGACAGCCATGGGTTCGGTACGCTTGGAGTTTTAGTCCGTTTTGGCAAGGCATATTCAACAGCTCAATAAGTCGGGATATACCAGATCGACCTCAATGCAGCCAATCCACTTAACCCAACCGTGACAGATGTGCCGACAAATATTGATCAAATGCCAATCGACGTGGGGATTTTCTTTACTGAGACGTCCTATTGATGACTAGATGCTTTTGCCGTCACGACCAAATTTGTTTTCGACTAAAACCATGGACATCAAAGCCGATAAGTTAGCGACGATACCTCTTCGCCATACTCCAAGCCAACGCCTGACTCGTTTGAAAGCTCGGCGCCAACGCTGGCTGACTGCCCATCTCTGGTTGGGTTTGACCTTGGGGTTTTTGCTGTCGATTTACGGCATCACCGGCAGTATTCTGGTGTTTCATGCGGAAATCGACGAATGGTTGCACACCGAGATGTTAACGGTGCAACCACCGGAGCATGCCGAATATCGACCCTTGGCGGAAATTTTCGAGGTTGGCCGGCAAGCGATGCCGTCAACCGCGAAGCATACCTTCGCCACTTATCCGCGCAACGCGGAGGCAGCGTTCAAATTGAACTTTGCCTTTCCAAACGCCGGAGCCGTTGAACGCTGGCTGGTGGCGGTCGACCCTTACACGGCGCGAGTCACCGGCAAACTACTGCAAGGCCGATCCGACAACTGGCAACCCAACACCTTTATCGGCCTGATGTTCGAACTACATTACGCTCTGCTGATTCCGTCCGAGGACATCAGTACGGTGATCGTCGGCATCTCGGCAGCACTGCTGATTATTTCGACCTTGACCGGCCTGATCGTCTGGTGGCCGCTGACCGGCAAATGGCGGCAAGCACTGACGTTTAAAGCCAAAGCCGGCAAAGTACGCTTCAATTACGATCTGCATAAAATCAGCGGCTTTTACACCTTGCTGGTGATGGTGCCGGTGTTATTTTCCGGGATATATATGGTGCTGCCGCATAACGTGGTGCCAGTGCTGGAGCTGTTTTCGCCGGTAACCTACCGCTATTGGTTTCAATCCGCGGCGCCCAAGCCGGATGCGCCGGCCATCGGCATGGACGAAGCGGTGGCGATCGCATTGAAACAATACCCAACAGGCCGGCCGCACTGGATTTACGGCGCGCCGAATCCAAACCAGACTTACACGGTTTGCCAGGACGGCGTCGATGCGCCCGGTAGCCTATTGGAACGCCGCTGCACGGTGATCGACCGTTACAGCGGTAAGATTCTGGATCTGGACGACCCCAGCCTGCCGACCGCTACGGCCGGGGAAATCTTCACCCATTGGCAATGGCCGCTGCATTCCGGTCAGGCCTTCGGGATGACCGGGCGGATATTGGTGTTTCTCACCGGTTTGGCGTGTCCAACGCTGTTTGTCACCGGCTTCATCCGCTGGCGGCAAAAGCGACGGCCTAAACGCCACCCGAGTTGATTCCCGACACAACGGGAAGTGCCCTCCTCGACGTCCTCATTGCTTCGCCGCCGTCAAACTTGGCTAAACTTATGATCTCCGGTCCAGCCAAGCGGGCCAAGCTCTCATTTTTTCCGTTCAGCCAAGGACAGACGGCATGCGCATCTCGCAAAAACTCATCTTCGCGTTCGTCGCGGTATTCCTATTAACCGCCGTGGTCGGCGGTATCGGCATGGTCGGGCTGAATCGTATTGCCGACACGCTGGAACATACTCACCATGTTTTGTTGCCGCAGATCCGCCACACCGAGGCGATGAAGTCGGCGCTGATCGACTACCGCAACCGGGAAACCCAGCTGCTGCTGACCCGCTCCGCCGACGAGATTGCCGAAACGCTAAACCGGATGAACAAAAATTCGGCCGACTTGCAAAGTCACGAACAAGCCTTGCTACCGCTGCTGACCGGCGCCGACGAAATCGCCCGCCACCGGCTCTACCGGGATAAATTGCAAGCCTATCTGCAAAGCCACCAGCAATTCGAAGCCTTGATCAAAGCAGGCGAATACGAGTCGGCGCTGAGTTATTTTCGCGGCGCCGGCCGCTCCGCGTTTCGCGAGTTGCTGCCGACGATAGACGTCTTGGTCGAAGCCAGTCTAGCCAATGCCGACAAGGCCGAGCAAGACGCCAATACGCTGACCGAGTCCAGCCAAACGCTGACCGTCGCCGTCACGTTGGCCGTGTTGCTGACCGCCATCGGCTTGAACGCCTGGTTGTTCAAAGCCATCGTGCCTCGGCTCAGACATATCGATACGACGACGACGGCAATCGCCGAGCGCCTGGATTTTTCGTTGCGAGCCAACGTCGACAAGCACGACGAAATCGGCGAAACCGCCGACGCGGTGAATCGGGTCGCCGCCGCGATACAAGCGGCGCTACGCGATCTGCTGAACGGTATCGCCGACAACGCCAGCAATGCCGAACGGCTGCTGACGACCGCCGATCTGGCCTCGCAAAGCTCGGAACGCCAGTCGGAAGCCGCCGCCAGCATGGCCGCGACGGTCGAGGAGTTGACGGTTAGCATCAATCAAGTGGCGGAGAACGCCGCTCGCGCTTTCGACCTGGCCCACCAGTCCGGCGATGCCGCCCGCAGCGGCGGCGCTGTCATTGCCGATTCGATCCGGCAGATGCGGGAAATCGCCACACGCATCGAACAGACTTCGATGTCGGTCCAACATCTGGGCGCCGCCTCCGAGGAAATTTCCGGAATTATTCGAGTCATCCGCGACGTCGCCGAACAAACCAATTTGCTGGCGTTGAATGCCGCGATCGAGGCGGCGCGAGCCGGCGAACAAGGCCGCGGTTTCGCGGTGGTGGCCGACGAAGTTCGTAAGCTGGCCGAGCGTACCGCGGTGGCAACCCGCGACATCGGCGTCAAAATCACCGCCATTCAAGCCGGCGTCAAGGATGCCGCGGCCCGAATGACCGAAGCGGTCGAGTTAGTGGAAACCGGCGTCGCCGTCGCCGACGGCGCGGGAAATTCGGTGAAATTGATCACCGAACGCACCCAAGATAGCGAAGCCGAAGCCAATGCGATTTCCAGGGCGATCCGCGAGCAGGGTGAAGCCAGCCAGCAAATCGCGGTGCATGTCGAGCAGATCGCCCGAATGAGCGACGAAAACAGCGATGTGGCCGAACAAACCGCCAAGCTGTCGCGTAATCTGGCCGGCATTGCTACCGCGATGCGCCAGACCGCGCAACGTTTCAAGATTTAGCCGGGCAGAGCGCTGGGATAACGCGAAGCTCGAAACTCAACAGCACCATTTCGCGCCCGATTCAAGACGGCAATCGCGTCACGACCACCGAGGCGCGCCGGTCGGCCGATCCAGCCACCGGATTTCCCTAACCCGCGGCCATTCGGCGCGGGCATGAGAAAACCGATTATCTGGCTTGCCAGCGCAAATCCAACGTAAACGGAAAGTCTTTGTTGATATCCTCCGCCGGCACGTCGAAAGGCGCGACGCTGGGCGTATGGCCGTGTTGCCAGAAACGGCTGACCCGGCGCCCCTCGGCTTCGTAGGCGTTGACCGGCAAGGTCTCGTAACTGCGCCCACCCGGATGGCTGACGTGATAGGTGCAACCGCCGATAGACCGGCCGTTCCAGGTATCGATCAAGTCGAACACCAGCGGTGCTTGCACCCCTATCGTCGGATGCAGCGCCGACGGTGGATTCCAGGCGCGATAGCGGATACCGGCCACCATCTCGCTTTGCTTGCCGGTGGCGCGTAGCGGCACCAAGCGACCGTTGCAAGTCAATGCGTAGCGGTCGCCCATCGTGCCGCTCAGCGTGACTTGCAAGCGCTCGACCGACGAATCGACGTAGCGGGCCGTGCCGGTACTGGTGATTTCCTCGCCCAGCACGTGCCAGGGTTCGATGGCCTGATGCAATTCCAGATGCAAGTCGCCGACGCGTAGCGTGCCGATGCGCGGGAAACGAAACTCCAAAAACGGCGCAAACCATTCGGCCTTGAACTCATAGCCGGCGCTTTGCAAATCGCGCACCACATCCTGAATGTCGGCCGCCACGAAATGCGGCAACATAAAGCGGTCGTGCAATTGGGTACCCCAACGCACCAGCGGCTTTTTGTAGGGTTGACGCCAAAACCAGGCCACCAGCGTTCTCAGCAGCAACATTTGCATCAAGCTCATCCGGGCATGCGGCGGCATTTCGAAGGCGCGCAGCTCCAGCAGACCCAAGCGGCCGGCGTCGGCGCCCGGCGCGTAGAGTTTATCGATACAGAACTCGCTACGGTGGGTGTTGCCGGTCATATCGACCAGCAGATTGCGCAGCAGGCGATCGACCAGCCACGGGGCCATCACCTCGCCGTCCGGCATTTGCTGGAAGGCGATCTCCAGCTCGTACAAGCTGTCGTTGCGGGCCTCGTCAACCCGAGGAGCCTGGCTGGTCGGACCTAGGAACAAGCCGGAAAACAAATAGGACAGCGATGGATGATGTTGCCAATAGGTAATCAAGCTGCGCAGCAAATCCGGCCGGCGCAACATCGGGCTGTCCACCGGCGTGATCCCGCCCAACGTGACGTGATTACCGCCGCCGGTGCCGGTGTGACGGCCGTCCAGCATGAATTTTTCAGTGCCGAGCCGAGTCAGCCGAGCTTGTTCGTAAAGCGAAGTGGTGTTGAACACCAGTTCCTTCCAATTGGCGGCCGGATGAATATTGACCTCGATGACACCCGGATCGGGGGTTACCGGCAAGCGCAACAAGCGCAAATCGTGCGGCGGTTGGTAGCCCTCGATAACGACCGGCATTTTCAGCGCGGCGGCGGCGGCTTCGACCGAGGCAACGATATCCAGATAATGCTCAAGCTCCTGGGTCGGCGGCAGGAACACATAGAGCCGGCCCTCGCGAGCTTCAACCGTTAATGCGGTGTGCGGCGTCCAGCCGCCGGCGTGCGGAGCGCGGTCGTCGGCCGACGCCATTTCGTTCGGGTGCAGCGGATCTTGTTTGACCGTCTTGCTGTAGCGGCGGCTGACTTCGGAATCGATGTCGCCGAGCGGCGGCACCGCGTCGTACAAGCTGCGTTCGA
This sequence comes from Methylomonas stagni, assembly GCF_050154735.1. Taxonomy (NCBI): domain Bacteria; kingdom Pseudomonadati; phylum Pseudomonadota; class Gammaproteobacteria; order Methylococcales; family Methylococcaceae; genus Methylomonas; species Methylomonas stagni. Next base: position 2,504,910 of record NZ_CP189557.1, read on the forward strand.
TCAACGGATCGCGATCGGCCGCCGCCACCCAAGGCAGACTATTCAACGGCAAACGCAGACCCATCGCCGAATCGCCAGGCACCAGAAACATGTCGCCACGTCTGAACCGCCAGGGACTGCTGCACCATACACCGGCGCGGTAATCCCAGTACAACGGCAACGCGTAACCGGCCGGCGCGCCCAGATCGTTGGACAACACCTTGACCAAGCGTTGCCGCTCCAGATCGTCCTTCAAATCGGCATGGCTGAAATCGATATTCTCCGGCAACAATCCTTCGTGCAGCAGGTAGTACAACGGATCTTCGTAACCCGGCAGGATGCAATCGCCGCGCAGACCCAAGCGTTTCGCCAATTCGCGGATAAAAGCGTCGGCCTGCTCGCGACCGTAACCGTAGTCCTTGGTTTCATCGGCGAACAGCGCCGGATTTTTCCATACCGGCACACCGTCCTTACGCCAGAAGCAGGCCATTTGCCAGCGCGGCAACGGTTCGCCCGGATACCATTTGCCCTGCCCGAAATATAACATGCCCCCCGGTGCGAATACCTCGCGCAAACGCCGGAGCAGTTTGCCGGCCAGCTTGCGCTTCTCGGGACCGTCGGCGGCGGTGTTCCATTCCGGCGCGTCCATGTTGTCGATGGACACGAAGGTCGGTTCGCCGCCCATCGTCAAGCGGACGTCGCCGAGACTCAATTCGGCATCGACCTTTTCACCGAGCAGATCGATCTCCTCCCATTGCCGGTCGGTATAGGGTTTGGTCACGCGCGGGTCTTCGTAGATACGGCTGACCCGGTTGGAAAACTCGAACGACGTTTCCGCCTTGCCGATGAAGCCGCCGCTGACCGGCGCCGCGCTGACGTAGTCGGCGGTACAGGCCAGCGGAATATGGCCCTCGCCGGCAAATAGGCCGGAGGTCGGATCCAGACCGATCCAGCCGGCGCCGGGGATGTACACCTCGGTCCAGGCGTGCAGATCGGTGAAGTCTTCTTCGGTGCCGGACGGTCCGTCCAGCGCCTTGACGTCGGCGGTCAACTGCACCAGATAACCGGACACAAAGCGCGCCGCCAATCCCATATGCCGCAACACCTGCACCAACAGCCAGCCCGAATCCCGACAAGAACCTACTTTACGCTCCAGGGTTTCCTCGCAGGTCTGCACGCCGGGTTCCATCCGGATCGAATACGTCACAGCCTTGTGCACGGCTTGATTGATATCGACCAGAAAATCGACGACGCCGCGTTCGCGCCGATCCAAGGTTTTCAGAAATTTGCCCAACAACGGACCGTCGTCCTTGACTTCCAAATACGGCGCCAATTCCTTGGCCAATTGTTCGGGATAGCCGAACGGGTATTTTTCGGCGTATTCCTCCAGGAAAAAGTCGAACGGATTGATCACCGTCATTTCGGCGATCAGATCGACTTCGATCGAGAATTCGCGAGTTTTTTCCGGGAACACCAGTCTGGCCAGGTAGTTGCCGAACGGGTCTTGTTGCCAGTTAATGAAGTGCTTGTCCGGCTTGATGGTCAGCGAATAGGCGCTGATCGGCGTCCGCGAATGCGCGGCCGGCCGCAGCCGCAGTACGTGCGGACTGAGCTGTATCGATTGGTCGTAGCGGTAACAGGTCTTGTGATTGATCGCGACTTTGATGCTCATGGAGTTACCACTGGGTTGGCGGCTTCGCTTTCCGCTTGCAGCAGCCGCAGATTTTCCTCGACGCCGGCGGCATGGGTCAGCTCGGCGACGTTTTGTTTGGTGAAAAAGCCGTCGAAATCGCCGAAGCGCTGCACGTATTCGACAATCAGAGACGAGTGTTCCGAGGCGCTGGAAAAAATCTGCTTCAAGCCTTCCTCGCGCGAGCCGATCACGTCGAGCAAAAAGTCCTTGCCCTTGGCGCGAATCGCATCGACCACGTAGTCGATGTTGGCCCGGCCGCCGGTATCGCCGTCGGCGACGCCGAGCGCCACGTGATGTAGGCGCGGCCCGTAATTGCGGACGAAATTTTCGGTTGGCGAAGGCAGACCGACCAAATGATTGACGAAATAGGGTTGATTGGCGGCGGTAAACACCTTGGCCGGACTAAAACTCTCCTCGGCATAGTGTATGCTTTTGGTGACGTTGGTCGACGAGTTCTGGTTGGCGATATCGTAAGAACCCCAATAGAAGTAACTAGACAAGGTCAGATACTCCAGGATTGCCACTTCGCGATTCTGGCTGTATACCCGAGTCGCCAGATGGTCGATGGGCTGAATCAGCCGCTCCAGACCCAGCTCGGCCTGCATTTCCTTGGCTTCCAGATAGCCGCGATTGACGTCGTCGCGAATGATACTGTTACCTAATGCGTAGACTCGCAGATCTTCGGGCGGCCGTTCCCAGTAGCCGACGATATTGTGGGTGTATGGCGAGGGCTTGACGATGGCCATGTTGCCGGGCAAACCCAGCTTACGGATCTGGTCCTGGTTAAAGAAGCGAATCTCCCGCGACTTTTGCTGTTCGACCACCTCGTGCAGGTTGCTGACCCGAAACACTTCGCCCATGTAGCGCGAATTGGGTTTGTGGGCGCCGATCGGGTAGACCTCGTTCAAGGCCCGAAAAATATCGCCGCGCCCCGCATCGCGCACTTCGCGGACCAGCAGATCCGGCGAATTCATGTCGATACGCAAAATATGGGTCCAATGCGATTCGGTTTCCAAGGTCACCAAATAATGGTACGGCGTCATCAGCGCCAGTTCGCTGACATAGGCGGCCGAACAACCCGGCTCGACGGTAATCATCATCGCGTCGATCTCGCGGATCATCTCGGTCAGGCCGGTGCGGTCGCGGTTTTCCAACAGTTTGACCAGAAATTCGTCGAACCAGGCGGAATTGGCTTTGTCGCCGTGCCTGGGGTGGATCAGTGAATTGATCATCCAATTTCCTCGTGAGTGTAACTATCCATTAACCGAACCGGTCTTGCCGCTAGGGACGTTTTTAGGGGCGTTTTTCAGGACGGACCGTTCAGAAAGGTACGCTGTATCTCGACGCCCAACGCATTGTTGCGGACGATGAAATCTTGTAGAAACGCGTGCAAACCGGTGCGAACGATGTCGCTCATCCGGCCGAAATGCAGGCGTGCGTGGTTTTCGCCGGCCAAGCGCAGACATTCTCGACCGCGCCGGCCGCACAACTGTTCCAGGATCGGCGCCAATTCGTCGTAGCAGGCGTGTAGCGAACGCGGCATGTCGTCGCGCAACACCAGCAATTCTGCGACTTTCCAGGGCTCCAGCGTATCGCGGAACACTTTCTGGTAAGCCTCGAACGCCGATACCGACCGCAGCAAGGAGCTCCATTCGTAATAATCGACTTCGGTGGTTTGATCGGCGTCGGGCAACAACAGTTGAAATTTGGCGTCCAGCAGCCGCGCGGTGTTGTCGGCCCGTTCGACGAAACTACCGATCCTCACGAATTTGTAACCGTCGTCACGCAACATCGTGCCGAAGGTAACGCCGCGAAACAAGTGCGAACGGGACTTGACCCAATCGCAGAACTCGCCGATTTCGGCTTCGGGCAAGCCACCGCGGATGCGTTGCCTTAGCTCTATCCACAACGCATTGACGGTTTCCCACATTTCCGAAGACATCGCGACCCGCACGGCGCGGGCGTTCTCGCGCGCCGCGCCCAGCGCGCTGACGATGCTGGACGGATTGCGTTCGTCCAGCGCCATGTAGCGAATCACGTTGGCGGCGGTATAGGTCCCGTAATCGCGTTCGAATACCTCGATATCGTCGGCGATCAGCACCGGCGGTTTCCAGCGCGCGGCTTCGTCGTAAGGACTGTTGGCGACCAGCGACATCCGGTAGGTGACATCCAGGACCCTGGCCATGTTCTCGGCGCGCTCGATGTAGCGCGCCATCCAGTACAAATGGTCGGCGGTGCGGCTCAGCATGGTTTGTCCTCGTTCAACACCCAAGTGTCCTTGGTCCCACCACCCTGCGAGGAATTCACGACTAGCGACCCTTCCCGCATCGCGACCCGGCACAAACCGCCGGGTACCAAGGTCACGGTCTTGCCGGACAGCACGAAGGGCCGTAGATCCACGTGGCGCGGCGCCACGCCGGCTTCGACCAGGGTCGGGCAGGTCGACAGCGCCAGGGTCGGCTGGGCAATGTAATTATCCGGATCGGCCAGAATGCGATCACGAAACTCCAGAATTTGCTGCTTGGAAGCGGTCGGACCGACCAACATGCCGTAACCGCCGGAACCCTGTACTTCCTTGACCACCAATTCGTCCAGGTGCTCCAACACGTACTTGCGGTCGTCTGCTTCCGCCAATTTGTAGGTCGGCACGTTGGACAGGATCGGTTCCTCGCCCAGATAGAACCGAACCATGTCCGGGACATAGGTATACGTGGCCTTGTCGTCGGCAACGCCGGTACCGATCGCGTTGGCCAACGTCACGCCGCCGTTGCGATAGGCTTCGACGATACCCGGCACGCCCAATAGCGAATCCGGCCGGAAGGCTTTAGGATCGATGAAGTCGTCGTCGATACGACGGTAAATCACATCGACCTGCTTGGGACCGTCGGTGGTGCGCATATACACCAGATCGTCCTCGACAAACAAGTCCTGGCCCTCGACCAGTTCGATACCCATTTGCTGCGCCAGAAACGCATGTTCGAAATAGGCGCTGTTGTAGGCGCCCGGCGTCAGCAACACCACCGTCGGATCTTGCACGCCGGGCTGAGCCACCGCTCGCAGATTGTTCAACAGCACTTGCGGATAATGCTCGACCGGCGCCACCGCATAGCGACGGAATAATTCCGGGAACAAGCGCATCATCATTTTGCGGTTCTCCAACATGTAGGACACGCCGGACGGCGTCCGCAAGTTGTCCTCGAGCACGTAGAATTGATTCTCGCCGGTTCGCACAATATCGATGCCGGCGATGTGCGCGTAGATACCACCCGGCGCCGCGACGCCCTGCATCTCCGGGCGGTACATTTCGTTTTCCAGCATGGCGGCGGGCACAATGCCGGCCTTGACGATTTCCCGGTCGTGGTAGAGATCGTTCAGAAACGCGTTCAAGGCCCTCACCCGCTGAATCGCGCCGTCGGCCAATTGCCGCCATTCGCTGGCCGCCAGAATCCTCGGCACGACATCGAACGGAATCAGCCGCTCGGCGCCGGCCTCGTCGCCATAGACGTTGAAGGTGATGCCAACCCGGCGGAACAACATCTCCGCCTCTCGGGACTTTTGCATCAGCTGGGCCTGATCGATGCCGTCCAACCAGTCCGCAAAGGGTTGATAGAGCGCCCGCACGCTGCCGTCGGGTGTCCGCATTTCGTCGAAATAATTCAGTGGCTTCATAGGCTCCTTACAGCAATCCACATGCCAACCCGGTCAAACGATGGCGAACCGGTCCGGACGGCCCAACGCGGCCGACTAACGCACCAAATTGGCGCAAACCCTGCGCACCCTCGCCCCAAAACGACCACTCGGCGCAAATACGTTGGCAATTTCGCCGGCTTTGACTATCGTAAGTGACTTGTACCACCATCCGCGATTCAACCAATGAATAAAGCCCAAATTACGTTATTCGGCGAAGTGTTGTTCGACTGTTTCCCCGACGGCAGCCGGGTACTGGGCGGTGCGCCGTTCAACGTCGCTTGGCATCTGCAAGCCTTCGGCGACCGGCCCCGCTTTATCAGCCGGGTCGGCGGCGACGCGGCGGGCAACGACATCCTGGCCGCGATGACCCGCTGGGATATGGACCCGTCCGACCTGCAAATCGACCCGAGTCGGCCGACCGGCACCGTGGCGGTCAGCATAACCGACGACCAACCCGATTACCAAATTCTCGACCGCCAAGCTTACGACTTTATCCAGCCTGTCCAGCCGGGGACCGGCGACGGCCTGCTCTATCATGGCAGTTTGGCGCTACGCGGCGAGGTTTCGGGCCATACGTGGACCGATCTAGCGAGCGCCTGGCGCGGGCCGGTGTTTTTAGACGTGAATTTGCGCGCACCGTGGTGGCAACCCGGCCGCATTTTCGATTTGATCGCCGGCGCCGATTGGCTGAAACTGAACGACGCCGAGCTGGCCCAACTCTTCCCCGGCACTCAGGATATCGCCGACAAAATGCGCCTGATCGTTCGAGAATTCGATTTGCAAGGCATTTTCGTCACCTGCGGCGAAGAAGGCGCGCTAGCTCTGACGCCCGACGGCGAACTACTCGGCGTCACCCCGAACGCCCGGCTCGAAGTCGCGGACACGGTCGGCGCCGGCGACGCCTTCGCCGCCGTGCTGCTGCACGGCATCGCCTCCACTTGGCCCTTACCGCTAACGCTACGCCGCGCGCAGGATTTCGCGTCCGCGCTGGTCGGCAGGCACGGCGCGACAGTCGAGGACCCCGCTTTCTATCAACACATCCTGGCCGGCTGGCAATAATCCCGCCGGGCGGGCCGACCGCGATCGCGGCGAGGGTCCAAACATTGACCCAAGCCTGTATTACATTTCACGTAATCTTCAGCAAACCGTCACGCATCCTTAACCCAGTGTCGGCGTTTTAACGCCAAAATGATCGCCGGCTCAAGCACCCGCGCGGCTCGGCTCGGCCGGGCTTCAGACCGGGTCGGGCCTAGCCGGGCCAAGCGCCCGTTCGCGTCTACATTTTTTTCCGAGATACTCCGACCATGTTCAGAAGACGACCCCTCTTCAAACCGGCGCTGACCACGCTGGCCGCGCTGGGCTTATTCGGCGGCGCTCAAGCCGCCACGCCGGTATTCATCAACGAAATCCATTACGATAACACCGGCACCGACAGCGGCGAAGCCGTTGAAATCGCCGGCCCGGCCGGTACCGACCTTAGCGGTTGGTCGTTGGTGCTCTACAACGGCAACGGCGGCGCCAATTACCGAACCGCGACGTTAAGCGGCGTCATCGCCGACCAATCGGGCAGCGGCTTCGGAACCTTGAGTTTCGGCTTTCCGACCGATGGCATTCAAAACGGCGCGCCGGATGGGATCGCTTTGGTCGATGCCAATCAGGTCGCCGTACAATTTTTAAGCTACGAAGGCACGTTCAACGCGGTTGGCGGACCGGCCGCCGGCCAAGCCGGCACCGACATCGGCGTGTCCGAGTCCAGCGCCACGCCGGTGGGGTTTTCGCTGCAATTGCAGGGTAGCGGTCAGGTTTACGAAGACTTCCTTTGGGCTAGCGCATCCGACGACAACTTCGGCGCCGTCAACGCTGGTCAAAGCTTTGCCGCCGCGCCGCCGGACTCGACCGACAAATGCGGCGATCCCGCCACCGCGATTAGCGCGATCCAAGGTAACGACATCGACAGTCCGTTGGTTGGCACACGCCAGACGATAGAGGCCATCGTCACCGCCGATTTCAGCGGCGGCGCCAAACTGAACGGCTTCTTCGTCCAGCAAGCCGACGGCGAGACCGACGCCGATCCAACCAGTTCGGAAGGCCTGTTCATAGCGGCGTCCGCATCGATCCATGTCGGTGACCGGGTACGCATTTCCGGCAACGTCGCCGAAACCTACGGCATGACTCGGCTGGAAAACGTCTCGCCGCCGCAAGTCTGCGCCAGCGGACAGGCGCTGCCGGCCGCCGTCGCGGTCGAGTTGCCGTTCGGCCCGGACAACCGGCAGGAAAGCCGAGAAGGCATGCTGGTAACCCTGCCGCAAACCCTGACCGTCACCGAAAACTACAATCTGGCTCGCTACGGCGAATTCCTACTCTCGTCGGGCGGCCGTCTGCCAACGCCGACCCAAGCCGCCGAGCCCGGCGCGCCGGCCCTGGCCATCGCCGCGCAAAACCTGGCCAATCAACTGCTGGTTGACGACGGCGCCAATCTGCAAAATCCCGATCCCGTGATTTACCCCGAGCCGGCCGGTCTGAGTGCCGCCAATACTTTAAGGGTCGGCGACAGCGTAAGCGGCGCGACCGGGATCTTGGCGTACGACTTCGGCGCCTACCGTTTGCAACCGACTCAAACATTGACGCTGAATGCGGACAACCCGCGCGACCAGGCGCCCACGCCGGACCGACGCACATCCTTGACCGTCGCCAGCTTCAATGTCTTGAATTATTTCAACGGCGACGGCAACGGCGGCGGCTTCCCAACCGCGCGCGGCGCCGACAGCCCGGCCGAATTCGCCAAGCAACGCGCCAAAATCGTCGCGGCCCTGACTCGCCTAAACGCCGATGTGATCGGCCTGATGGAAATCGAGAACGACGGCTACGCCGCCAACAGCGCGATCGCCGACCTGGTGGCCGGGCTAAATCAAGCCGCCGGCCCCGGCACCTATGCCTATATCAACCCGGGCGTCTCGCCGGTGGGCAGCGACGAAATCGCCGTGGGTCTGATTTACAAACCGGCCAAGGCCTCTCCGATCGGTCCGGCGGCCATTCTGAGCTCAGCCTTCGACCCGGCATTTATCGATACCAAGAACCGGCCGACCATCGCCCAGACTTTCCGCGACAAAACCTCCAACAAGTTGCTGACCGTCGCGGTCAACCACCTGAAATCCAAGGGATCGGCTTGCGACGATGTCAACGACCCGGATACCGGCGATGGCCAAGGCAATTGCAATCTGACTCGCACCGCCGCCGCCCAGGTGCTGACCCAGTGGCTCGCCACCGACCCCACCCATGCCGGCTCCGCCAACGCGTTGATCGTCGGCGACTTGAACAGCTACGCGGAGGAAGATCCGATCAGCGCCCTAAAATCGGCCGGCTATCGCAATCTGCTGGAGAATCTGGTCGGCAATCACGCCGCCTACAGCTACGTGTTCGACGGCGCTTCCGGCTATCTGGATCACGCCTTGGCAAATACCGCTCTAGCGCCGCAAGTCAAGGCCGTCTCGGAGTGGCACATCAACGCCGACGAGCCGAGGGCGCTGGATTACAACGAGGAGTTCAAATCGGCCGGGCAGATCGCCGACTTTTACGCCGCCGACGCCTATCGCTCGTCCGACCACGACCCCTTGTTGATGCAATTATTCGTGGCCGGCGACCTGGACAGCGACGGCGATGTGGACAGCACCGATGCCGCCGCGGCCAAGGCGCAAATCGGCCAATGCGCGAGCCGGCAGACGTTCAACCGCGAAGCGGATTACGACAATAACGGCTGCGTTTCCTACGCGGATTACCGGACTTGGTACGGCCACTACCAGCGGTATCAAACCGCCGCGACCGGCCTCTAAGCCGGCACGGCCGGTCGGCATGACGCCGACCGGCCGCTTTTTACTTTCATTTACCGGAACATGCCATGAAAACACTGAGTTGTATTTTGATTCTGACCGCTGTCGGCTTGTGGCCTACCGCGGACGCTGCCGCCTTGAGCCTTAGCCTGATTCCGCGGAGCGCGACCGTCACTGTCGGCGATACCTTCGCGGCCGACGTGGTCGCTCACGACCTGTTCGGCGACGCGGACTCGGACGAGTTGCTGCTGGCCTTCGGTCTAAACCTCGGCGATCTGGACGACGAACGTCTGGAATGGACCGGCGTCAGCGTGAATCCGGTGTTTAGCGACGATTCTGCCGCCGTGGGCCTAACCGCGGCCGGCTCGACCTTTCCCGGACTGAGCGCCGACGACACGCCGGCAAATATCACACTCGCCACGCTGTACTTTCGGGCGCTGGCGGCGGGTAGCGCCATCGTCGGCATACGCGGCGATTTGGCCGATCCGAATCAAGGCCTGATTTTTTTGAACCGGGGACCGGTGGCGATTGCCGCCGATTTCAACCTGAGCATCGTCGCGGTACCGTTACCAACCGGCGCGCTGCTGTTTGCATCCGGTATGGCGGCGATGCTCGTTAGAGGCGGACGCCGCGCCTGAAAATTGGGCGGCGGCCAGAAAAAGCCGGGCCCCGGCCCGGCTCGATTCAGGATTGCTGCTTGGCGAACCGACCGGACCAGTCGTCCGGCCGCGCCGCGAACAACTTTTTGAATTGCGGCATGAAACTGGCGGTGATCGGAATCGAATAAAAGCAATACATCGCCGCCGCCTCGCCGGTACTGACGCCGAACAACCATTGCGGCATGAACAGCGTCATCATCGCCATCCCGAAATGGTAAGACGCGATCCGCCAGTTGTGCTTCCAGACGAAACCGCTGAGCGCCAGCGCGAACAAGGAACCGTGGGTCACCAAGGTACCGAAGGCGCTGGAAATGGCATAACCGATATGATAAATGCCCATGAACAGGCAGGAGTTCATCCGACCGATGAAATTGGGCTCCAAACCGAACAATTGCCACTCGTTCGGCAGCCGGCCGAACACCAGAAACAAGCCGCTTAAACTCGCCCCGGCGATGAAGGCCTTCTTCAAGGCCGCCGGGTCGCTCGAATACGTCGCCAAGGCCGGCATGATCGCGAAGGCCTGCAGGCTGATATGTACCGAGGACAATTCGCTAAGCAGCAGATTGGTACCGTAGCCGCATTGGTCGGCGACCGGATAGGCGAAAAACTGAATGAATTCCATCAGCGAAAAATGAAAAATCGCGTAAGCGCGGGCCAACCTGACCCAAAACGCTTCGTCCTTGTCCAGCACAGTCACGGTCGCCGCGGCCAAACCCGCGACGCCCAAGCCCAACGACATATCGGCGCTAAAACACATAGTGAATCCGTATCAAAAAGTCAGACAAAACAGCCACGCCGGTGGCCTCCTCTCGCCTCGGCCGGTAATTTCGGGCTTCGGCCTGGGAACGATACACGGCCCGGGCATTTATTGCAGCTTTTTATGGTTTTAACCGGATTATTTCCTAACGGACTAAATCTTTCGTCAATCGGTTTTCCGGAAGTCCGAGCTGTGGTATTCTTGATCAGAAATTGCGAAGCCCGTCACATTCAAGGTTATCAGAGGATGAAAATCAACCAAAACTTACGCTACCTCTCTCTGGTTGTCTGGCTCGGCGCGACCAGTGCGCTGGCCGACGGCGCGCGCGCGACTTTGGTCGAACCACCGCATCCGATTTATCACGTGGTTCGCGATCAAACCCTGGCCCAGGCGGCGGCATCGATCGCCAATCGCGGCGGCTTCGGCTTCCGGATCGCCGCCGGCCTGGAATCCGACCGTTTGAATCGCAAGCTGGCCGCCGCCGATTGGCCTGCGGCATTGGCGCAATTGTTAGAGGATTACAACTACACGCTGGTCGGCGAACCCGGCGCGATTCACTCGGTTCTGATCAGCGGCCGCCGTCACAACGGCCTTGTAGACCCGACATCCGCCGGCATCGCTATCGAACCGCGCAAGGTCGACGGTCTGCCGGAACGTTACCGCCGCCTGAAACCCGGCTCGGCCATGCCGGTCGAGCTGCCAATGGCCCAGTTGCGGCAATTGAAAGCCGGCGACCGCGCACTTCTCGATCTGCCGATCGGTCAATACCAAGTCGAACACGACCGCCGCACCGACCATGCCGACGGCTCATCGACCTGGACCGGCCATCTCGTCGACGAAGGTCTGGGGTACCGGCTGAATCTGTCCGTCGGCGCGGCCGGACTGATGGGCAATCTCTACACGCCGGACGGTGAATATTTGATCGAAGGTGCCGGGGGGGCCGCCGTGCTGGTCGACCTGCAGCATTCCGGCCTGACGGCAGGCGGTTTCGACGGCGACCATATCGAACCGTCGGGTTTGCCGGCGCCAACCGAAATGGCCAAGGCCAGCCTATCGACCGAAAGCCTGAGAACCAAAGCTGAATCGCTAAGGGTGGACGCCACCGCGCTGAATCAGGAAGCCACGAATCTGTACGGCAATTACACCGATAACCAACAACTGGTCGCCAATGCTCAAACCGCCTTGACCGCGGCCAAGGCAAACACCGCAACCGCGAAAGCCGAGCTGGCAAGCCGAAAGCAGACTCTGAAATCGGCACCCAAGGACGCAACCTTGCAAGCGGCGGTCGCCAGCGCCAAATCCGCGCTGAATGCCGCCAAAGCCGCTGAAAAACAGGCCAACACCAACCTCAAGGCGGTCAAGAAATTCGAAAAATCGGCACTGTCCGCCTACAACAAAAAGATCGCCGCGTATAAAAAGGCCAATACCAAGGCCGAAAAAGCCGAAGCCGATTACGCCGCCCGACTGAACGAGACCGGCGGAGGCAATACCGAAAATAACGGTAATAACGGAAACGGCGGCGGCAATACCACCGAAACCAACATCGTCGACGTGATGGTGCTCTACACCACGGTTGGGCAAAGCGCCGATTACGCCAAGCAGCGCATTCAATATCTGGTCGATGTCAGCAACCAGGCTTATCGGGACTCGGGCATCCACGCCAGTCTGCGCCTGGTGCATACCGAAGCCAGCGCCTATACCGAAACCAACCTCGACAGCACCGCATTGGACGATTTGGGAGCGGGGAACGGCGCGTTTGCCAATGTCGAGGCTCTGCGCAACCGCTACGGCGCCGATGTGGTGGTATTTTTCCGTCCCTTCTACCATTTGGCCTCCGGCCAGATGTGCGGCATCGCCTACCAGGGATTTTACAACGGCGGCGATGCCTATCCGTTCTTGGCCTATGCGGTGGTCGGCGACGGGTATTCCTTGGAATCGGATAATTACTATTGCACCACCGGCAGTTTCGCCCACGAAATCGGCCATACGCTCGGTAACGTCCACGACCGGGAGTTTAGCAACTTGCAAGGCAAGTTCGAATATTCCTACGCCTGGGGCATAGACAACCTGTTCGGCACGATCATGAGCTATTACAGCCCGCAAATCCTGCTGTTCTCGTCGCCGTCCCTGAGCACTCAATGCGCCGGCGGCCCCTGCGGCTATCCGGCCGGGTCGATACATTCGTCCGACCAGACCGCCACGACCAACTATACCGCGCCCTTTGTCAGCGCATACCGACAGACCCAAGTGAGCGTACCGTCGATAGAGTAACGCGGACGCCACTTAAATAGACTTCATAAGTTTTTCAAGGATTTATGATATAAATCATCCCGATTGGCCGGCCAGCCGCCGACCGATCGCCGCGCCCCGAAAGCGCTACCGCCAAGGTAACGCCGGCACCAGGACGAACGGAACGCGGAAGCGCAACGATGCTTTGAACCGGACCGTGCCGCTGGGCCGATCTCAGCCTGAAACCACTGCAGGCCCGACGTCCATTCCGGATCGATAACAACAATAACCAGGGGAAAGCTCATGATCCAAATTATCGTCGTCTCAACCATTTTTTCGCTATTGCTGCTGGGTCTGTTGGTCTGGGCGATCAAACGCAAGATCGCCCTTCGCCGGCAGCTGGAAACCGCGCAAATTGCAACGCCTGGTTCGGCAATGCCAGCCGACGCGAACCCACAACACCTGAACGCGCCGCCCGCGGCGGAACCGACATGCGCCGAGCCTGCAAAACCGAGCGCCGCGCCTGTCAACCTCGGCGCCGTCTCCGCGGTGCCCTTGCCGCATACCGCGAGCGATACGGCGATCCCGGAAGACTCGGTGCTGCGCCGCCATTTTCTGGCGATGCGCCTCGCCGAGCGCGAGCAACGGGCGAGACCTTATCCCACCGATTCCGTGCTGCGCCGACACTACGACGCAATGCAAAAAGCGGCACTCGAAACGGCATCCGCAGTGCGACCGGCGTCGGCAGCCGGCCACCAGCCGGCCCGCCCCATACCCAAATCAGCGCAGCTGCCCGAGGACTCGGTGTTGAAACGGCACGTACTGACGCAATTGCTGTCCGATATACAATCCCAATTGCCGCCGCAACCGACCGACTCCGCGTTGAAGCGGCATTACGCGGCGCTGTTGCAAACCGAACTGGACAAACGCCTAACCGGCGGTTTTCCGGCCTGAGGGTCAACGCCCCGGACCGGCTCCCGCCGGTCCGGGCCAGCCACATTCATCGACAAAGCTACCATGGACACTATTTACCGGTTTTCAGCCGTCACCCTGAGCGGCGCGCCGTTGGCACTCGACACCTTCCGCGGCCAAGTACTGTTGATCGTCAATACCGCGAGCCGTTGCGGCTTCACCCCGCAATACCAAGGCTTGCAAGCGCTATACCGCAAATATCGAGACCGAGGCTTCGCGGTGTTGGGCTTTCCGTGTAATCAATTCGGCGCCCAGGAACCCGGCGACAGCCAGGCGATCGGCGAATTTTGCGCGATGAATTATCAAATCGACTTCCCGATATTCGAAAAAATCGAAGTCAACGGCGACGGCGCACATCCGTTGTACGCATTTCTGAAGGCTAGCGCGCCGGGCGTGCTGGGTTCGGAAGCGATCAAATGGAATTTCACCAAATTTCTGATCGGCCGGGATGGTTGCGTCAAACAACGCTACGCGCCACTGACCGCTCCGGAGACCTTGCGCGGCGACATCGAAGCCTTATTGGCGGAAAACGTTTAACGCGACTGAAAACTCTTGACCCAGTCGCCGGGCCGGACAATGGCGGCGCCGGCGTCCATTTGACCGACGGCGGTCGCGGCGCTAACGTCGACGATAGTCAAAATGCCGCTGGGATCACCCAAGCCGGTATCGGCCCGATTCTGGGCCAGTGGATACACCATCAATTTGTCGCCGGCCTTGACCTTATCTTGCGCCCCGGCGGCAATCACGACACGACCGGATTCGACCCGCGCCACCCGTGTAGCGAACGGGTAACAGCCGAACATTTTGTGTATGTCTTCCGAAGCCTGAGTAATGATCTCATCGATCTTATGGCCGGCAGGCGTCGCGTTGAAGCGGTCGCTACCGACCGTGTAGCCGGTCGGCAGGCTGACATCGCCGACGATGGAGTCGGTGTAGCGCTGCTGAAACAACAGCGCCCCGGTAAAGCCGTCGTAAACGAATACGTCGATGCCGACGCTGCGCCGACCGACAAAATCGCGGACCAACGATTTCAGATCGGCCAACACGCCGGTGCCGCGCACGTACTCGGTGGATTCGATCCGAAAATCGCGTATCACGCCGGACAGCACGAACTGCGCGTTTTGCTGGCGGGCCACGTTCAACACCATGGATTCACCGCTGCCCTCGGCCGGCACCAACTCCGGCGCGATGTCCGGTCGGGCGTACAGCGCGGCATTGGTCAGGTTGCGACCGATAAAGTCGCCTGTTTCCATGAGTCGATTGTTGATCTCGCGAGGAATGCCGCTGTACAAATCCTGGCTCTCGGAACCGCTGAGCTGGTCGGCGTTCATAATCGGAAAGCCGGTCGCGACAATCTTCTTGCGATAGGGAGACGCGCAACGCTCGCTGTCGGCCAACATTGCCAGCACTTGCACGTGGTAGACGGCGCCGTCCTGCCATTCGTCGACCACCTTGATATCGCTGATCAACTGGTCGCCGCGATTGCCGCGCCGCAGCCGAGCCGAAGCCGCGTCGACCGCGTTGTCGATAGCGGCCCGCCGAGCCGCCTCGCGATTCGCACCGGCAATCGCTGCGCTACCCTCGGCGCTAACCTGTCGCGAGGCCGCCAAATCGCTGGCGCTATCGTCTCGCGTACCGGCGCCGCCGCAACCGGCCAACAGCAAAATCAGTAAAACGTGGCTAAAGCCGTTACAGCGCATTGAGGAACCCGTTGGTCAGGAAATAATTCAACAGCGTACGCGCGCCGGTGTTGATTGTCCATTCGCTGTCGTACATGCCGGCATCAAGCAAGACATCATCGACGACATTGGGTTGTTTGGAAAAGCCCTTGACGTGGTATTGGTCGCTACAATCCCGATTGCCGCAAGCCAGATTCGCGGAAACCACGGTAGCCTCCCGGTACCCCAACCGGCTGAAAGCCAGCTTTTGGTCCTGTTGCTGACATTGCCCGACCTGCCCCGCATCGCCCGCCATGCAGCGATAAAAGCGCGGCGTCAAGGTCAGGTCCAACGTGGCTTTCAAATGATCGCGAACGGTACGGTAATCGGCGGGACGGGCTTCGCGCAAATAGCTATCGACGTAAATCCGATAGGCTTCGTCGCGCATCACCTGGGCGCCGACCGTCGAGCCGTTAGGCAGCGGCTCGCGATAAAGTTGAGCGGCCAAATCACGGTAGGCGTCGAGTTTGGCATTCTGCTGGGCTTGCTGCCAGCGTTGCTTGACGTTCAGCGCGCCGCTGTCGTCGAAGCGACTAATACCGCTGGCGCTGAGAGTTTTGGATTCGGACAAGCCTGCGGATTTGCCGGCCGGCCCGGCGCAGCCCGCCAGCCATAACAACGGGATGATTTGAAGCAGTCTCAGGGTGTTCATGGTTCCTCCTCGGGCTAGCCTAGTCATCGACTGACCGGCCGAAATCTTGAGGAGGACGGCCAATTTAAATCGGCCGCGCCGGCTCCCGGCTCAGGCGGATTTGGCCGGCACCGACCAGAGTTTTTCCAACTGGTAGAACTCGCGCGCCTGGCCGGTCATCACGTGCACGATCACGTCGCCGAGATCCAGCAAAACCCAATCCGAGCCTTGCTCGCCCTCGGTACCGATCGGTTGGATGCCGTTTTCCTTAACTTTCACGACGACGTAATCGCACAGCGACTTGGCGTGCCGCGCCGAGGTCGCGGTCGCGACGATCATAAAATCGGTGATGCTGGTCTTGTCGCGCACGTCCAACGTCGCGATATGCAGGGCCTTGCGCAGATCCAGTTCGGTTTGGACCAATTGGGCTAATTCGGTACTTTGCATTCAGGTTTCCGTAGATGTCGAGCTTGCTCGATAAAGTTGATGTTGTTGAATATAGGCCAGAACGGCGTCCGGCAATAAAAATCTAGGATTCGTCCCGTCGGCGATAATCCGGCGGATTTGGGTCGCGGCAATGTCCAGCAAGGTCACCGCTTGAAAAAACAACTTGCCCGCCCTGGCGTCGCGCAACTCGTCCCGCCGCGCCGCGAGGCGGGCTCGCATAAAATCGCCAAGTACCGACGGTTGAAAGCCTGGCCGGGTCATCACCACAATATGGGCGTAATCGAACAGGTCCCGCCAGCGATGCCAGCCTTCCAGACCGGTGAAGGCGTCGGCACCGACGAACAGCACCAAGCCGGACCCCGGCAACTCCGCCGCCAGCGATTGCAGGGTATCCACCATGTAGGACGGTCCCGGCCGGTCCAGTTCACGTCTATCGACGCTCAAACCGGGCGTGCCGGCGACCGCCAATTCGAGCATGCGCAAACGGTGCTCCGCCGAAACATCCGGCTCGCCGCGATGCGCCGGCACCCGGCACGGAATCATTTTCAAGTCGTCCAATTCTAAGCATTCGCGCACTTCCAATGCGGTCCGCAAATGCCCGTAGTGAACCGGGTTGAAGGTGCCGCCGTAAACGCCGATCATTACTGGCGGATATGCCCGTCGCCCAGCACGATGTATTTCAACGAAGTCAAGCCGTGCAAGCCGACCGGTCCGCGCGCGTGCAATTTATCGGTGCTGATGCCGATTTCGGCGCCCAGACCGTATTCGAAGCCGTCGGCGAAACGGGTCGAGGCGTTGACCATCACCGAGCTGGAATCGACCTCGCGCAAGAAACGCCGGGCCAGCGTGAAATCCTCGGTAACGATGGCTTCGGTATGCGCCGAGCTATAGGTGTTGATGTGGTCTATCGCCTCGTCGATGCCGGAGACGATCTTGATCGAT
The DNA here is from genome assembly GCF_050154735.1 of Methylomonas stagni. NCBI lineage: Bacteria > Pseudomonadati > Pseudomonadota > Gammaproteobacteria > Methylococcales > Methylococcaceae > Methylomonas > Methylomonas stagni. The sequence continues at coordinate 2,522,454 of NZ_CP189557.1, forward strand.
AAAATCGGCGCCAAATATTCGGTTTGCCAGTCGGCTTCGCTGGCCCTGACCGCGCCCGGAATCAATGAACAAGTTTTCAGGCAGCCGCGCAACTCCACGCCCTTGGCGGCGTATTGCTCGGCCAGGATGGGCAATACCGCACCGGCAACGCTTTCGGCAACCAATAGCGTCTCCATTGCGTTGCAGACGCCGTAGCGATGGGTCTTGGCGTTCAACGCGATCGCCACCGCCTTGTCGAGGTCGGCCTTGACATCGATGTAAACGTGGCAAATGCCGTCCAGATGTTTGATGACCGGGATGGTCGCCTCGGAGCTAATCCGCTCGATCAGACTTTTACCGCCGCGCGGCACGATCACATCGACGAATTCCTTCATCGTCACCAGCGCGCCGACCGCCGCCCGGTCGGTGGTTTCGACGACTTGCACCGCCTGTTGCGGCAGTCCGGCCTCGGCCAAACCTTGCGCGATACAGGCGGCGATGGCCCGATTGGAATGAATGGCTTCGGAGCCGCCGCGCAAAATGCAGGCATTCCCGGCTTTCAGGCACAGCGCGGCGGCATCGACGGTGACATTCGGTCTGGATTCGTAAATGATACCGATCACGCCCAGCGGCACCCGCATTTGTCCGACTTGAATGCCGGTCGGCCGGTAACTGAGGTTGGTGATTTCGCCGACCGGGTCCGGCAACGCGGCGATTTGGGTCAAGCCCTCGACCATTTTTTCGATACGGGCCGGCGTCAGATCCAGCCTGTCCAACGAAGCGGCATCCAGGCCGTTGGCTTGGCCGGCTTGCAAATCCTTGGCGTTTTCGGCGATCAACGTGTCGGCGTTGGCGGCCAAGGCTTCCGCGATTTTCACCAGGGCCAGATTCTTGCGGCCGGTATCGGCCTTGCTGATCTCGCGGCCGGCCTGTCTGGCCTGCTTGCCCAATTGCTGCATGTAGCGGGTTACGTCCACAATGTTACGACTCGTTGATTTTGAAAAAACCGCCATTATAACCCAGACCCGCGCCGGGGCGGCCAACGGTCGCCCCGGCGCGGGTCCAGCCCTCTCAACCCAGCAGTCGCACGGCCGACACAAACCGATTTCGCCGGCCTCGGTTCGACCATTATGACCCCGCTCAGATCGAAGCGCGGCTTGGGCACGCGCCAAACCGGACAAATTCCGGCACGACAGCCGGCCCGCGTGTTACCCTTGACCCCAGCGGGGGCTTTTGACACAGTCGCTCCGCCGCCGCAAGCGCCTTTTCGGCCTGCATCGCTCTTCTCGCGAAGCGTTGTGCCCGTTCGATCAGAACCTTTTCGAAGCACAACCCTACCGCACAGCGAATCAGCCATGTCCAACCGAGCCCAGCAACCTGCCACGCCTTCCTCGTCCGCCGCCACCGCCCGCGACAATCCGCTTTGGTTGCAATTTTGGCGAGACCAACGCGACGACTTCCATCAAGCCGCGGTTAATCCCTTACTACGCCGATTTTGGAACGGACAGGACTTGGCCGAGGGCAGTCGCGTATTCGTGCCGTTGTGCGGCAAGAGCCTGGATCTGATCTGGTTGTTGGAACAAGGCCACGAAGTGATTGGCATCGAACTCAGCCCGGTTGCTGTCGCGGCGTTTTTCCGCGAGAACAGCTTGAAACCCAGCCGTCGAAAAATCGGCAAATTCGTGGCGTGGCGGCATGATCGCCTGACGATATTGTGTGGCGATTATTTTTCGCTGACCGCTACCGATCTCGGCACCGTCGCCGCGGTTTACGACCGCGCGGCATTGACTGCCTTGCCGGAAGAGGTTCGCAAACTTTACGTCGCACATCTGGAGCGCATTCTGCCCGATACCGACAAGATTTTTCTGTTGACCGCCGAGGAAGCCGAAACCACGGAAACGGTTGCCACGCAACCCGAGATCGCCGCCGAAGTACGGCACCTTTACGCCGAACATTTCGACATCGAGCTCACCCATGCCGAAACGCTGACCGAAGCTGGGGAGTTCGTCGATTACAAGCTGTATCGCCTCAACGCCCACCCGCATTAAAGCGGTTGGAACGCGAGCGCCACCTTGGCGTTTTGCGTCCGCGCGCGATCAGGGTATCATCTCCCTTGCAATAACCAGGGAATAGTCATCGCCAAGAATGACGGGCCGCGAGTCGGCGCTTATTGCTCAATTCCTAAAAATAATTAAACAGGAAGGATGGGTATGACTCGATTAAGCGAAGAAGAACGAAAAAAAATCCTGGAAAGCTCGCCGGTCGGCACCTGGGCGCTGATGCTGATCGTCAGCGGCGGCATGCTGATCGCCTGGCTGCTGATGTATTACGGGGTGTTCCTGCCGCGCGGCCATATCGGTTGAGGGGGCACCATGCATATCGATAAACTGGAACGAAATTGGGCCGGTGTCGCGCTGGGTATCGCCGGCGTGTTCGTCTCGGCCATTCTCGGCTCGGCCTTGCTGCACGGCATACACGCGCCGAGCAATGTCGAAACCATAGACTCGGCCAAACTGCATTTGTCCAAGGAATTCGCCGAGGACAAACTCGGCGCCAGCCGCAATCCGGACGGCAGCGTCACGGTGCGCATGGTGGCCGGCCGCTACGGCTTTTTCCCAAAAACTCTCACGGTGCCGGCCGAAACGCCGATCACCTTCCGCTGGGTCAGCCTGGACGTCATCCACGGCGTCCACATGCCGATGACCAATATGAGCACGATGATCGTGCCGGGCTATGTCGCCCAGGTCAAGACCGAACTGCACCACACCGGCGACTATCCCTTGCTGTGCAACGAGTATTGCGGCATGGGCCACGCCCACATGTGGAGCAACATCAAGGTGGTAGGCAAGGCCGAGTGGGACGCGCTGGCCAAGCAAGGGGAGAACATCATGGATAACGTAAACGCGAAAAAACTGGCGTTGACCCATCTGTGGGTCGCGTTCGCCGCCTTCGGTTTGGCGGCGTTGATGGGGCTGTACCAAGTCATTGAACGTAGCGGCTTCTTCGGATTTCTGGAGTCGCGGGAAGTGTATTACGCCTCGGTCAGTACCCATGGCGTGCTGATGGGCTTTGTACTGACGACGTTTTTCATCATGGGCTTCGGCTACTACGTGGCCACCAGCACGCTGAAACTGCCAATCTGGAACCTAAGTTTCGCTTGGAGCGGTTTTGGCGTTGCCCTGACCGGCGTGGTGCTGGCCGCGCTGCCGTTGCTGCTGGGCAAGGCCTCGGTGTTGTTTACCTTTTATCCGCCGTTGATGGCCCACCCGTTGTTTTACATCGGCGCGACCTTGCTGGTAGTCGGCTCGTGGTTCTGGTGCGTGTCGATGATCGTGATGTACATGCAATGGAAAAAGGCTCATCCCGGCCAAGCGGTGCCGTTGGCGATGTTCGCCACCACGGCCAATGCGATTCTGTGGCTGTGGACCAGCGTCGGCGTCGCGGTGGAAGTCCTATTTCAATTGATCCCGTGGGCCTTGGGCTGGATAGATACGATAGACGCCGGTTTGGCTCGTACCCTGTTCGCCTGGACCTTGCATCCCATCGTCTATTTCTGGCTGATTCCGACCTATACCGCGTTTTATACCCTGGTCCCCAAACAGGCCGGCGGTTATTTGTTCAGCGACGAAATGGCCCGGGCCGCATTCATTCTGTTGGTTGTCTTCAGTTTGCCGATAGGCTTCCACCATTTGTACATGGATCCTGAGCAAGGCCACGGCTGGAAAATCCTGCACGCGATCGGCACCTTCGTCGTCACGTTGCCGACCTTCATCACCGGTTTTACCGTGATCGCCTCGCTGGAAATCGCCGGCCGCCTTAACGGCGGCAAGGGCTTGTTCGGCTGGATCGCCGCGCTGCCGTGGAACAACCCAATGGTGTTGGCGCTAATTCTGGGCTTGCTGATGCTGATCTTCGGCGGCTTCGGCGGCCTGGTCAACGCCAGCTATGCAATGAACGCGATGGTACATAACACGGCCTGGGTATCCGGCCATTTCCATCTGATCTTCGGCGGCACGACCATCATCATGTATTTCGGTATCGCCTATTATTTCTGGCCGGTTCTGACCGGTAAACCGTTGCATTGCCCGTCGTTGGCGATCACCCAATTATGGACTTGGTTCGTCGGCATGATCATCATGACCACGCCCTGGCACATTCTGGGTTTGCTAGGCCAGCCGCGGCGGATAGACAGCGTCAATTACAACAACTTGCTGACCTTGTCCTGGGAGCCCTACGAAGTCACGATGATCTTCGGTGGCACGATCCTGCTGGTGTCCTCCGGCATGTTGCTCTACAACCTGTATAAAACCCAGTGCGGCACGGAAGCCTATCGAGGCGAAGTCGAATACGCCGAACCGATTCATCCGGTCCGGGATTTACCAGCCTATTTGAACAGTTTCGGATTGTGGAACGCGGTCATCGCGGTATTCATGTTGATTGCATTCGGTTACCCGATTTTGCAATTCTTCCTGATGGAAACCTTCGGTTCCGGCAGATGGGGGGTCTGATCATGAAAAACCTAATCCGCTTGATCGCAGTACTGACACCCGCGCTGGTTTGCGCCGAACCCTCGTCGAAACTGGCGTGGACCGCCGAGCAATTGAGCTTGGTTGAATCCGGCAATCCACAAAAAGGCCGGGAACTGGCGCAAGCCTGCGCCGCCTGCCACGGCGAGCAAGGCATCAGCGCCGTGCCGACCTATCCGTCGCTGGCCGGCCAGTTGCCGACTTATTTATTCAAGCAACTGCAAGACTACCGCGACGGCAGTCGGCAAAATCCGCTGATGACCGGCATCGCCAAAGGCCTAACGCCGCAAGACGCGGCCGATGTGGCAGCCTGGTTTTCGACTCGACCGGCGGCGATTTTGTCGGCTAACGCGAAAGGCGCCTACCCGACCGCCGAAAACTTGGTCAAGCACGGCGACAAGCAGCGTTTATTGCCGCCGTGCGAGGTTTGCCACGGCACCGACGGCAAGGGGCAAGCGCAGGACGTTCCGGCGTTGTCCGGCCAAAGCGGGGATTATCTGGCCGCCAGTTTGCGCGCCTTTAAATCCGGCGAACGCCACAACGACATCTACGCCAGGATGCGGATTCTGGCGGAGACCTTGAGCGACTCCGAGATCGAGGCACTTGGCTTGTACTACCAGAATAGTCAACAATAGCGAGTGCGAAAATCGCCCTCGCCCGTTCGGCGCTCACGCGCCGGACGGTATTTTCGTTTAGTCTCGGAATTGCGCCATGAACTGCGATCCACCTACTCTCGACCGCGCCGGTAAAGGCATCAATCTGATCAGCTTCGGCACCTCGATCAAACTGCTGTTCAGCGGTTATCTGACCACGGTCGGCGCCGGTTATCTGATGGCGCTGATCCAAATCCTATTCACTCACGGCATGGCCGACGGCAAGTTCGGCCTGTCGTTGGATGACATTGTCTACAGCTATTACGGCGACCGGTCCGGTTCGGTGTTGGAATCGAAGCTGAACGGTTCGATGAAGTACAACGCCCCCGACCAGGAACGCTTCAAAATCATCCAGTGGGTGCGGGACGGCGCCGAGGAAGCGACTTACGATCGGGACATCAAGCCGATTGTCGAGACCCGCTGCTTGATGTGCCACAACGCCTCCGCCGGCTCGTTGCCGGACTTCGGCCGATTCGACAATTTAAAGAAACTGGCCGCTTCCAATGAAGGCGCCACGTTTCAATCGCTGATACGCATTTCGCACATCCACCTGTTTGGGATCAGTTTTATCTTCATGTTCGTCGGTATTATTTTCAGCTTCAGTACCGGTGTGCCTTGTAAGTACAAATATCCGGCCGTGGTGATGCCGTATTTGTTTTTACTGATCGACATCGCATCCTGGTGGTTGACCAAGCTTAATCCGCATTTCGCGCTACTGGTGATTCTCGCCGGTGCCGGCCTCGGCGTGGCGTTCGCGTTCATGTGGACAGTATCGATGTACCAAATGTGGATATTGGGCGGCGTGTTGAAACGCAAGGACCGCCGCAATGCGGTCATGCGCGACTAGTGGCGCGAGCTTATTCGGTCAGCTGTTCGGCGGTGGCGACGACCTTGGCCAGATCGTCATTCAGCCTGTCCAGTACTTCCCGGCACGCGTCCTGCGTCAAACCCAATTGCTCGACGGCCTGCTCCGAACAGGTCTGATTGGCGGCATCGCCTATCCCAAGTTCGCCGAGCAAGCTGTCGTTTGCGAAAGTCAGCAAATTCAGCATGTAATTGTCGCCTCGGTAACAAGGGTTGTGGTGATGATAAACGATGTCGGTTACCAATCGGGGCATCGACCAATCGTTCATTAGCCACGCCCCTATTTCGGCGTGATTGACGCCGAACGCGAAGTTTTCCAGGTGAAATACCACCAAGCTGGGATTGGCGGCGATCAAACCGCTCAAATAGGCGAATTCGTCCGGAAAACGGTGGCCCAGCAGAGGAAAACCAATGTTGTGCATCAGCGCCGCCAAAAACAAGGCTTGCGTCGACGGCCGACTCGGTTCCGGCATCGCCACTGCTAATTTGGCCATCAACTGAGTACTGGCCAGCGCATGCGTCCAAAACATCCGGGTGCCGATCGGCCCGTCCTTGGGCGCTTTCAACGGCGCCAATACGGCTAAGCCCAAGGCCAGATCCATGACAAAGTCGAAACCCAGCACCCGGGTTATCGCATCATGCACCGACGTGATCTTGCCCCGGTAACCGTACAGGGCCGAACTGGCCCAGCGTATGATCTGAGCGGTCAACAAAGGATCAAGCTCGATGATTTCCGCCAACTTGGCGGCATCGGCGTGCGGGTCCGAAGTCAGTTTCAAGATACGCATCGCGCTACCCGGCAACGGCGGCAAGGCCTTGATTTGAGCCACGGTCTCCCGCATGTCGCGCGGCGGCGTGAATCCGTTGCGTTGCGGGCTGATGCTGGTTAAGGTCCAGTTGATAAGATTGGCTTCCATAACGATATGCTCCGCGACCTAATTCAAATTCAAACGGTTTAGTTTGCGATAAAGCGTGCGCTCGCTGATGTTCATTTCGGCGGCGATCAACTTGCGGTTGCCTTGATATTTGACGATCAGGCTGTTGATGAAATCGGCTTCCAATTCCGCCAAACTGTTCAAACAGGGCTTGCGCTCCGGCGTTGCCGCGACCGTCGCTTCGACTACGGCCGCTTGGTTCAGCGGCTGCATGAAATGCACGCAAGCCTCCGAGACCACGCCGTTTTGCGACAAGCCGGCGGCGAGCTGCAAGCAATTGCGCAATTCGCGAATATTACCCGGCCATCCGTACTGCAGCAATTTGATTAAAGCCGGCTGGTTCAGCCGATAAGTACGGCCGTCGCGACCGCCGAGCTGCTCCAGAAAAAAATCGATCAACACCGGCAGATCCTGTTTGCGGTCGCGCAGGCGCGGCACGTCCACCGGAAACACCGAAAGCCGGTAAAACAAGTCCTCGCGAAACCGGCCCGCTTTAACCATATCGGCCAAATTACGGTGTGTGGCGCAGACGATACGCACGTCCGACTTCAACATGGTCGTTCCGCCGACCCGGCGAAACTGGCCGCTTTCCAGGGCTCGGAGCAATTTGGGTTGCTGCGACAACGGCAGATCGCCAATTTCATCGAGAAACAAGGTGCCGCCGTTGGCCAGTTCGAACAGGCCTTTTTTGGCGACGGCGGCGCCGGTAAACGCGCCTTTCTCGTGGCCGAACAATTCGCTTTCGAATAAATCCTCGCCCAGTATCGTGCAGTCGACAATGACGAAATCCGCGTCGGCGCGCGGCGATTGGCGATGCACGAATTCGGCCGCCAATTCCTTACCGGTACCGGTTTCGCCCAACAGCATCACCGGCGCCTGGCTGACGGCGGCTTGCAACAACGTGGATTTGAAGCGGGTAAACGCCGCCGACTGGCCTATCATCGTCGGCCCGCTGTAAGCGCCGGTCGGCTTGCTGATCGGAGCCAGGGTTTCACCCAAATACAGCGTGCCGTCGGCATCCAGCAGCGGAAATCCCCGTACATTGAACGACAGCTCGGGCGGAACGGTACCGACACCGCCATGAACGCCCGCGTAACCTTCCAAGGACTGAAACAATTGCCGGTGGCGGCAGCGACCGCTATCGGCACAACAGGGCCGACCAACCTGCTGCTGCCTATCGACGCCAAAACTTAATTCCCAAGCGCGATTCACCGCGACGATCCTTAAATCGGCATTGATGATCACGAACGGCAGATCGTGAGTCTCCAGCAATGATTCGAGCGTAAAGGCGTTTTGCAGCATAAATCCTTTCAGTGGGCACCGAACTGGCGATCGTTGGCCTTGGACGTCGGACAAGCCATGCGTGTCGTTCGTTGGTCCGGCCGGTAGAGAATCAAGCTGTCATTTTAGCGAGAAACCGACGATTCTGCTGGGCGCTGGGAAAAATCCCGTTGGCGCGATCAGCGCTCCGCAATGTCTTCGGAAAAAACGGCGGACGAACGCCAACACCATCGGTACCCGGTTTTACGCGAACGGGGAGGTTCGAAAGAAGATAACGTGAGAAAACGAAGCTTGGCCCCTTCCATACAGCCACGCGGAGGCGGTCGGATGGAAGAGGCGAAATAGGGATTACATCTGCGATTGCAGGTAATTTTGAATGCCGAGTTTTTCGATCAAATCCAGCTGGGTTTCCAGCCAATCGATATGTTCTTCCTCGCTTTCCAGAATATGCTCCAACAATTCGCGCGAAATGTAGTCGGCCACCGACTCGCAATAGGCAATCGCTTCCTTCAACAACGGCAACGCCAGTTGTTCCAGTTTAAGATCGCATTCCAGCATTTCCTTGGGATTCTCACCTATCATCAAGCGCCCCAAGCTTTGCAGATTGGGCAATCCTTCCAGAAACAACACCCGCTCTATCAAGCGATCGGCATGTTTCATTTCGTCGATGGATTCGTGATATTCCTTTTCGTTAAGTTTGTGCAAACCCCAATTCTTGAACATCCGCGCGTGCAAAAAATACTGGTTGATCGCGGTCAGTTCGTTTTCCAACACTTTGTTTAAAAACTCGATGACTTTTTTATCGCCTTGCATGTCGATTCTCCCGGTGATTCGTTTTAATGATTGGTCGCGGCATGGATGCTGGATGAACAGCCGGAAGATGCTTTGCCGAGCAATCGTTGCGAAAGCTCCCGGTTGCACTTACCGCATTCGCCGCCAACCCCGAAACAATTGGTTAATTGTTTACGCGAGGATACTCCACTGGCGATTGCCGCATCAAGCTGGCGTTCGGTAAATGCCTTACAAACGCAGACGTACATGGCTAAGCCACCCGGCGCCGCTGAACTTGATTGGGATCGGCGGTAATTTTGCGATAGATTTCCACCCGGTCGCCTTCCTTGACCACGGTATCGAGCTTGGCCAGTTTGCCGAAGATCCCGACCTTTTGAGTTTCCAGATCGATTTCCGGGTACTGGCTCAAAACACCGGATAATTCTATCGCCTCGGCGATGGTACTACCTTCCGGCACTTCCAGACGCATCCAGATTTGCCGGTCCGCTTGAGCGTAACAAACTCCTACGTTCATCGTTGACCTCGGTTATTCGACGACGGCTGCTTCGATCGGCGCGGCCGGTTGGACCGGTTTTTCGGCGGCCTTGCGATCGAACAGTCGCTTCAAGGCCACCATGAATCCCAACATGATGAATCCGCCCGGCGGTAGCGCCATCAGCAGAAAACCTTTGTATTCCGGAATCAACACGGTTTCCAGAAATTGAAAACTTTCGCCGAGCAATACCGACGCATTCGCGAACAAGGTACCCGCCGAACTGATTTCCCGCATCGCGCCGAGCACCACCATCGCGGCGGTGAAGCCGACGCCCATCATCAAGCCGTCCCACATCGACGGCAACACTTCCTGCTTGGAGGCGAAGGCTTCGGCCCGGCCCAAAATGACGCAGTTGGTAACGATCAGCGGAATAAACAAACCGAGCACCTTATGCAACTCGTGCATCCAGGCGTTCAGAAACAAATCGACCAAGGTCACCAGCGCCGCGATCAACAACACGAAGATCGGAATCCGAATTTCGGCCGGAATCAAATGCCGGCTGGCCGACACGGCGGCATTGGACGCCAGCATCACCACCATCGTCGCCAAGCCCATGCCCAGCCCGTTGGTCGCGGTACCGGTCACCGCCAAAAGCGGACACAAGGCCAAATTCTGGGTCAATACGACGTTGTTGTCCCACAGACCGTCTTTGGCGATTTTGCGGTAGGGCTCGGAAAACAATATCGAAAGATTCATGGATACACTCCGAAACGAAAACGTGGTTTACCAGGATGCGGCTATTCGGCGGCCAGCAGTTCGGCTTGATGGACGCGATAGAATTCCAGACCGCGCCGAATGGCTTGCACGACTTTACGCGGCGTGATGGTCGCGCCGCTGAATTGATCGAACACCCCGCCGTCCTTCTTGACCGCCCATTGTTCGACGGTCAGGTTATCCAGCGATTTGCCGTCGAAAGACAAGGCCCACTTGGATTTGGTAATTTCGATTTTGTCGCCGAGACCCGGCGTTTCGACGTGGGCAATCACCCGCACGCCCAGAATTTCGCCGTTTCGGTCCACACCCATGACCAGACTGATCGGTCCCGCATATCCGTCCGGCGCGATCAGCTTGAAACACACCGCGTTGACCGCGCCGGCTTTCTTGGCCAGATACACCTGCGTTTGCGGCGAGCCCAGATTCGCATCGGCGGAATCCAACATCACGCTATCTTCCAACAAGTTATTGTCGTGCAAATCTGCCGGCACCACCTGAGCCAAATTGGCCTGCAAGTCTTCCTGCAATCGCAGCGCGATCACGCCTCGGGTGGCCAGATCGGCCAAGCCCAGCAACAGCGCCGCCAATAACGCGAAACCCGCCAAAACGCCGGCCTGAAATTGCAATTGCGGCCGCAATGCCTGCAAATTCTCGGGCTCCAGCCAGACCGCCAGCTTACGTTTCAGCGTTTTGCCTGCGGAAATCGCCGCCGCCAGCGCTTCGCCGCCAGCCGCTTGTTTTTGCACGGGATCGGAACTCATCGGCAATCTCAGGAATTGGAAATGTCTAGCGGTTTACCGCTACGGTAACGTCCGTAAATACGCGGCCGAATGTAATGATCGATCAATGGAGTCACGGCGTTCATCAGTAAAATGGCAAAACCGGTGCCCTCGGGATACCCCCCCAGGAACGAATTACGAATATCAACAAGCCGCAGCCGGCGCCGAAGATCACCTGTCCTTGCGGCGTATTCGGCGAGGTCACGTAATCGGTAGCGATAAAGAAGGCCACCAGCATGACCGCGCCGGAATTCAAATGCACCCACGGACTCAAGTAATGTTTGGCGTCCCACAAATGAAAGCCGGACGACAGCAGGAAAATCGTCGCCAACAACGAAACCGGGATATGCCACTGGATCACGCCCTGCCGCATCAGCCACAGGCCGCCGCCGAGAATCAACAGCGTCGAAGTTTCGCCGAGACTGCCGCGCTCCCAACCCAACATCGCCAAGAAGCCGGAATAGTCGTTCAATATGCCGGGTAATACGTGGCCTTGTGAAAATTCGGTCTTGACCAGACCCAGCGTCGTCGCACCGGTTACCGCATCGGCGTTGCTTAAGCCCGAAAATGTGATTGCGAAGCTGTCGAACACGCCAGGCCCGGTGAACAGCGGCGATACGTTCGCCCACGTCGTCATTTCGATCGGAAATGAAATCAGCAAGGCCACCCTGGCCAGCATCGCCGGATTAAATAAATTTTGTCCCAGACCGCCATAGACATGCTTACCCAACACAATAGCGATACCGGCGCCAACGACGCCTATCCACCAGGGTGCCCACGGCGGCAAGGTCATCGCCACCAGCAGGCCGGAGACGATTGCGGAGCCGTCGCGCAAATACGGTCCGGCCGCGACGCCTTTCAATTTCAGACAGAACGCTTCGAAGGCCAGCGCCGAGAAGACCGTGACAACCAGCAAATACAAGGCCGGCCAACCGAATAGCAACACGCCGAAACCTACGGACGGTGCCATCGCCAGAATCACCAGACGCATGACCTGATCGGAACGGCGGGTAGCCAGTACGTGAGGACCACTAACCGGTTTTACACTCATACGGTTTCCTCCGCTTTCGCCTGGGCTTGTTGTGCCTGCTGCGCTTGTTGAGCGGCCAAACGGGCGGCGCGGGCTTCCTGAGCACGTTGCGCCTCGGCTTCGGCTTCCAGACGGATGCGCTCCATTCGCTGATTGCGTTCGTCGATCAGACGTTTGGTTTGTTCCGACTTGTGATCGGCCTGCTGGCGCTTAACCAGTTCGCCGGACGCGAATTTGAAGTAATGCACGAGCGGGATATTCGAAGGACAAACATAGGAACAGCTGCCGCAACTGATGCAATCCTTCAAGCCCAGATCGACCGCGGCATCGAGTTGGTTAACTTTGATCCGGCTAGCCATTTCCAACGGCAGCAAACCCACCGGGCAAGCCGTGACGCAGCTCGAACAGCGAATGCACGGTTGCACTTCGGGTTCTTCGATTTCAGCGGCCGTTAGAGCCAAAATACCATTGCACGCCTTGACGACCGGTACGTCGGCGATAGGCAGCGCATCGCCCATCATCGGTCCGCCCATCACCAAGCGGGCCATTTTGGTTTTATCCCAATCGCAGAATGCCAGCACTTCCGACATCAAGGTGCCGATCGGCACTTCGACGTTGCGAGGTTGGGCAACGGCGGCACCGGACACGGTAACCACCCTGGAAATTAACGGCTGACCCAGACAAATCGCTTTGTAAACGGCGTGGGCGGTTGCCACGTTGTGAACCACGACGCCAATATCGGCGGCTCGGCCATCGGCCGGAATTTCCTGACCAGTCAGATAACGCAGCATCTGCCGGTCCCAGCCCATCGGGTAGCGGGTCGGGACTTGGGATACCACGATATTCGGATAATCCCGGCAAGCATCGCGCATGGCCTGATACGCGGCCGGCTTATTGTCCTCGATACCGACCATCGCTTTGGGCGCGCCCATGCCTCGCAGCATCAGGCGGATACCGGCAACAATTTCGTCGGCTTTTTCCTGCATCAACCTATCGTCGCAGGTCAGGTAGGGCTCGCATTCGCCAGCATTGATCAACAATGTATGAATTTTGCTTTTTCGGCCCAGACTGAGTTTCACGGCGGACGGAAACACCGCACCGCCCAAGCCAACCACGCCCGCGGAGCCGACCATCGCGCAAATCGTTTCCGCATCAAGTTCAAACGGATCGTCGGGCACTTCCAGCGGCGCCCATTCGTCGTGTCCGTCGCTTTCGATGACAACGGTTCGAATCGGCAACGCGGACGGATGCGGCGCCGGAAAATCTTTCACGTCGGCGACAACGCCCGATGTTGGTGCATGAACCGGCGCCGAAATGGTGCCTTGACTATAGGCCAGTAGTTGACCCTTTAGAATTCTTTCGCCGACCTTGACGACTGGCTCGGCGGGCTTGCCGACGTGCTGCTGCACCGGAATGTAGAGCTTTTTCGGAATCGGAAAGCCGCTGGCGATACTCAGCTTCGCCGTTTCGCTCTTATGCTCTTCGGCATGGACGCCGCCGCGTAATCTAGGATTTTCAAACCATCCAAACATAAACTTTTTCCTTACGCCGCCAAAGGCTTGGGCCAGCGCCAGTTCCGCAAGGTGACTTCGACGGGATGCATTTGCAGGCACTCGGTCGGGCAAACTTCCACACATTTTTTACAGCCTATGCAGGCATCGGCAACGACCGCATGGATTTGTTTTGGTGCGCCGACGATCGCATCGGTGGGGCACACCTTAAAGCAGCGAGTGCAACCGGTGCAAGTCTCTTCACTGACCCTGGCGACCATCGGCTCTTGATCCTGAGTTTGACTCAAGTCGACATCGACACCCAGCAGCTTGGCCAGTTGCTCGACCAAGGCCGTTCCTCCCGGAGGACACAAGGTCACCGGCGCGGCGCCGGATACCACGGCCTCGGCCGCCGGCCGACATCCTGGAAAGCCGCATTGGCCACACTGCGAACCCGGCATTAATTCTTCCACTCGCTCGACCAGCGGATCGGATTCCACTTTCAGATATTTAGCGGCAATGCCCAAACTGATGCCCAGAAACAGGCCCAGAGCGGTCAAAATCACTATCGCGGATAAAACGTACATGGCTGCGCCTCTTATTTGCTGTATAGACCCGCAAATCCCATGAATGCCAGCGACATAATGCCGGCGGTGATAAACGCAATGGGGGTGCCTGAAAAAAGTGCCGGTACAGCCATCAACGCCAAGCGTTCACGGAGACCGGCAAAGAGCACCATCACCAGGGTAAAACCCAATGCCGAACCAAAGCCGAACAACAGGCTTTGGACGAAGTTGTATTGTTCTTGGATGTTCAGCAAGGCCACGCCCAAGACCGCGCAATTGGTAGTGATAAGCGGCAGGAAAATACCCAACACCTGATACATCACCGGACTAGTCTTATGAATGACCATCTCGGTGAACTGCACGACGGCGGCGATCACTAAAATAAAACCCAACACTCTTAAAAAGCCGATGTCGAACGGCAACAGCAAGCGGTGCTCCAACACCCAACTCGCGGCCGAGGCCAGCGTCAGTACGAAGGTGGTCGCCAAGCCCATGCCCAATGCGGTATCAAGTTTGTTGGAAACGCCCATGAACGGGCATAATCCGAGGAACTTGACCAGCACCACGTTGTTTACCAGCGCCGTGCCCAATATCAGCAATAAGTATTCGCTCATCGTTTTAAGAACCTTGTGTAGTGTTAACTATTCAGCATCATCCGTGCCAAGCGACTATCTCGGCGAATACCCGCCGAATCCCGCGAAATCAGGGCTCAGGTTTCCTGTAAGCTCTGTGCCAAAAAACACAGATTCAAAACAAGCGGGCAAATAAATGTCGTAAACCTTACAATTAGCCGGGAATAAGCAACAGCAGACTAGCCTTACCAACTTTGGCGTCCAAATTGCATATGCTTTTAAGGAAATACCGGCCCGGAGCCGGTCGCCCTTGCCGCCGGCTTTGCTGTCGATTGCTCGGCGGGCAACAATCATTCATCCGGAATATACCTAGAGAGCAGTTTGCCATGACCAAATCCACCCGTGACTTCATGCTGGGCGAAATCGAGATCGACACGGCCAATCTGTTGGCGCCCGGCCAGGCCGATACCACCCCGGCCAAGCGCGGCGACAAGCGAAACCAAACCCTACCTTTCTCGCTGTTCGTGAAAGCGGTCGAACAAGCCCCGGTCGCCATATCGATCACCGATAAAAAAGCCAATATCCTGTATATCAACGACGCCTTCACCCAAGTGACCGGCTACCACGCCGCCGAAATTCTGGGCCAAAACGAATCCAAGCTCTCCGACAAGTCCACGCCCCGGCAAATTTATTACGACCTATGGCACACCATTTCCCGCAAGCAAGTTTGGCACGGCCAGTTGGTCAACCGGCGTAAACTGGGAGACCGCTATTTGGCGGACCTGACGATCGCGCCGATGTTCGACGAACGCGGCGCCATCAGTCATTACATTGGCATGCACCGGGACGTCACCCAGGCTCACCACGTCGAACAGCAGGTCAGTAACCAAAAGCAATTGATCGAATCGGTGCTGAACGCATCGCCGGTGGCGATGGCGGTATTGGACAGCGACAAGCGAGTGGTCCTGGACAACCAAATGTACAAGATGCTGATCAGCGAACTGGATAAACCGGAACCGGCATTGTTTTTCCTCGACGCGTTGGAGCAGGACATGGGCGATCTGTGGAACGCCGCCACGACTCGCCAAGGCTTCACCAACCGGGAAATCCGTTACGACGGCACCGGCATCCGCGGCACCCGCTGGTTTTCCTGCTCCGGCAACTGGTTTACCGAAAACGACGTCTGCGCCGACACTTTCTTCGCCAAGCAATTTAAAGACTATCTATTGTTGAGCGTCAACGACATCACACTACAGCGTCGCCAGCAGGAAAAACTGCAGATTCAGACTTTGCGCAATTTGTTGACCGAGGAAGAACACATACGCAGCATCCGCGAAACCCTGTTGGGCGCGATGCACCAAATCCGCCAGCCGCTCAATCAAATTCACGCGGCGATACAGATCATGAGTCAGCGCAACGATTCGCACAACCAGCCGTTACGCGACCTGCTCAGTCAGGTACAAGCCATGGGCGAGGAAACCCTGGCGACTTTGCAACGCTGCGTGCCCGAGATCCCGGAATCGGCGGTCGTACCCGTCAATCTGAATCAACTGCTGCACGAGGTAATGCTGCTCTACAGCACCAAGTTTCTGGCCAACGGCATCGTCGTCGATTGGTTGCCCAATCCGGTTTTGCCTTCTATCCTCGGGTCGGAGAACAAACTGCGCATGCTGTTCAAGCAACTGATCGACAATGCGGTCAATGCCATGAACCGCGCCGGCAGTCGCGAACGGCTGATCAAGATCAGCACCGCCAGCGACCGCGCCTGGGTACACGTGGCTATCGACGATACCGGCCCCGGCATCCCGGCGAATCAACGCAGCAAAGTGTTCGAACCGTTTTTCACCACTTCGCCGACGATGGGCAGCGTACAGGCCGGCATGGGGCTGGTAATGGCGAAGGAAATTGTCAACCAGCACAACGGCATGATCGAAATCGATCCGGACTATCAAAACGGCTGCAGTTTCAAACTCAGTTTTCCCTGTCAAAAAAACTCAGCCATGGTGAGCATCCATGAGTGAACGATTACTACTGGTCGAATCGGAACTGGACACCCTGTATTTGGTCAGCCAACTTCTCAATAGCACCCACGATCTGAGAACCAAACTGAAGGGGATATTGGAGATACTGCACAAACGTACCGGCCTGCATTTCGGGATGATCACGCTACGCGACATTGAAGACGACAGCATGAGCATCTGCGAAATCTACGGCGAAGACATCGACCGTTCGGTCCGCTACCAACCCGGCGAAGGCTTGGTCGGTGCGATTTTGGACGAAGGCAGCACCATCGTCGTGGAGCGCATCGCCGACGAACCGCGCTTTTTAAGCCGGCTCGGCGTATACAACCCCGACCTACCCTTCATCGGCTCGCCACTGGCCGTCGAACAAGGAGAAGTAGTCGGCATCCTGGCGGCTCAGCCATGCGACGCCGGCTTCCTCGGCGAACGCGCCCGCTTCATGGAAATGGTTGCCAACCTGATCGCCCACAGCGTCAACATGCTGCGGGTCATGGAACGCAAACAAAACGAACTGGCCAGCGAGCGCGACTACCTCAAACAGACCCTGGTCAAAAACTACCGCTTCGAAAACATCATCGGCCATTCCGAACCGATGCTGAAGGTGTTCGACATCATTCGTCAGGTCGCAAAATGGCATACCACCGTTTTAATTCGCGGCGAATCCGGCACCGGTAAGGAAGTAGTCGCCAGTTCCATCCATTTCAACTCGGCCTGCGCCAACGGCCCGTTTCTGAAACTGAACTGTGCGGCACTACCGGACACCTTGCTCGAGTCTGAGTTGTTCGGTCACGAAAAAGGCGCGTTCAGCGGCGCGATCGGTCAACGCAAGGGCCGCTTCGAACTGGCCGACGGCGGCACCTTATTTCTCGACGAGATCGGCGAAATCTCGGCTTCGTTCCAAGCCAAACTATTGCGGGTATTGCAAGAGGGCGAATTCGAGCGGGTCGGCGGCGTCCGCACCCTGAAAGTCAACGTCCGCATCATCGCCGCGACCAACCGCAATCTGGAGCAGGAGGTGGCCGACGGCAACTTCCGCGAAGACTTGTATTACCGGCTGAACGTGATGCCTATCAATATGCCGCCGCTGCGCGAGCGCATCGAAGACATTCCGGAACTGGCCAGCTTTTTACTGAACCGGATTTCCAAGCAACAAGGCGGCCGGCCGCTGGAAGTCAAGGAAAGCGCGATCCGCATTTTGATGAAACACGACTGGCCCGGCAATGTCCGCGAATTGGAAAACCGCCTGGAACGCGCCGCGATTATGAGCCAGGACGGCGTCATCGATCGCGACGTAATTGCCGCGACCGGGCTGGAAAGCGAAATTGGCATCGGCCGGACGCCGCAACAGATCAAGCAAATCGATCTGCACGACGAAAACATGGACGAGCGGGAAAGAGTAATCGCGGCGCTGGAACAAAGCGGCTGGGTGCAGGCCAAGGCGGCGCGCTTGTTGGATATGACGCCTAGGCAGATCGCCTATCGGATTCAAACACTGAATATTAACGTCAAACAGCTTTGAGCCAATCCGCGCCTAAGCCTGCTGCAACTGCCATTGCCGTTAGGTTAAGCCGTTCGCTAAGCAGAGCCGAAGCGAACGGCTGGCTTCGACTCCGCTCAGCCAGCGGCTTAGTTCGACTCCCTCAGCCCGGCCTAGATCGACCGTAAGCGCTTAACTTATCGGCTTTGGGCCTGTTGTAACCTAGACAGCTCGAAGCGAATACCCCGATAGCCGAGCGCTGATTCGGGCGAATGGCGAGTTAAAGCTTGTCTTGCACGATCCGGTAAATGGCCTCGGCCTCCTGCTCGCCTGTCGTCAACAAGGCTTGCAACTCCGCCAGCCGGCTGTCGGCGAACGCCCTATCTTTCAAGGCTCCGGCATTGATCCGGACGTTCAGCGCCGCGCTCTTCAAACCGGCAAAGGCCGCCATCACCGCGACGCCGGCGTCGCTGATGACCGCCTGCCCGCCTTTTTCGGCCGCAACCCGGCTCAATGCGATCGCTTGCGCGCAAGCCCTAGCACAAGCCAAGGGCACATCGGTCGCGTCCTTCAGCACCGCCTGAATTTGCTCGGTCCGATGAGTTTTTTCCTCGTCACTGGCCTTGGGCAGGCCATAACAGGCCATCAAGCGATCGAACACCTCGACGTCGGCCTGAATCATCCCGGTCAATGTTTCCCGCAACGCTTCCGCCTCGACCAACAACACTCTCAGCTCGGCATCGACTTCGGCGTATTTGGGTTTGCCTATCGTCAGATTGCAAACCATCGAAACCAACGCAGCGCCTTGCGCTCCCAGCAGCGCCGCCGCGCTACCCCCGCCCGGTGTCGCCTGTTTGCTGGCTAGTTCGTTGAGAAACAGTTGAACGGATTGATCTTTGATTTCAGTCATTGCTGTCTCTCAGTTTTCCCGCCGCCAAATGGTGTTCCCGCCGGCCACATCTTCCAGAATGACGCCCGAGCTTTTTAGGCGATCCCGGATCGCGTCGGCTCGCGCCCAATCTTTATTGGTTTTGGCGACTTTACGATCGGCAATCAAACTTTCAATGTCGGCCTCGGATAAACCGTCCGCGCCGCTACCGCCTTTCAGAAAATCGTCCGGATCGTCTTGCAGCAATCCCAAAATTCCGGCCAAACGCTTTAACGTCGCCGCCAGTTGGGCTTTGTGTTCGGTTTTGTTCAATTCGCGAGCCAAATCGAAAAGTACCGCCAGGGCCACCGGCGTATTGAAGTCATCGTCCATCGCTTGCTCGAAACGCAGCCGATAATCGACGTCGATGTCGATGTCGGCGATTTCGACGCCGCGCAGCGCCGTATATAAACGGGTCAACGCGGTACCGGCTTCGTCGAGCTGCTCGTCGGCGTAATTTAGCGGACTGCGGTAGTGGCTGGACAGTATGAAAAACCGAATCACTTCCGGCCGATATTGTTTCAGCACCTCTCGCACCGTAAAAAAATTGCCCAATGATTTGGACATTTTCTCTTCGTTAATCCGAACGAAACCGTTATGCATCCAATAATTGACGAAGGGCTGACCGGTGGCGCCCTCGGACTGGGCAATCTCGTTTTCATGATGCGGAAACTGCAAATCCATGCCGCCACCGTGAATGTCGAAATGATTGCCCAAGCAGCAAGTGGACATCGCCGAGCATTCGATATGCCAGCCGGGACGACCCAGACCCCAAGGCGATTCCCAGGCAGGTTCATTGGGCTTGGCCATTTTCCACAGCACGAAATCCAGCGGATCGCGTTTGGCCGCATCGACGTCGACCCGTTCGCCGGCATTCAAATCTTCGATGTTCTTGCCGGACAGCTTGCCGTAACCGTCGAAACGGCCCACCGCGTAAAACACGTCGCCATTGCCGCCGACGTAGGCATACTCTTTGGCGATCAGCGTTTCTGTCATCCGGATAATGTCGGCAATCGATTGAGTGGCGCGCGGCTCGATGTCCGGCGGCAATACCGCCAGCGCCCTTTCGTCCTCGTGCATCGCGGCGATAAAACGCTCGGTCAATTCGGTAAAGGCTTCGCCGTTTTCGTTGGCGCGCTGAATGATTTTATCGTCTATATCGGTGACGTTCCGCACATACGTCAGTTGGTATCCCGCATGGCGCAAATAGCGGGCCACGGTATCGAAAACCACCATCACCCGAGCGTGGCCGACGTGGCAATAGTCGTAAACAGTCATGCCGCAAACGTACATGCCGACCTTGCCGGGTTCCCGGGGAATGAATTCTTGCTTGCTGCGAGTCAGGGTGTTGTAAATTTTCAGCATCGGCGTTGATCGATTACGGCGCAAAGACTCCGCAATCTACCAAGATTCCGGCTTCTCTTTCAAGATAAAAACACATAGAATTCGCCGCTTACAGCGCTAACGAGGATATTTCATGCGTAACCGGTTCGCTTACCTGATGCTGTTTTTATTTTCAACCCTTTCATTTGCAACGGAAAACAAAATGTCGGACTCCCAATCCAAAGTCAAATTGACCACCACGCTAGGCACCATCGTCATCCAACTCGACGCCGTCAAAGCGCCTGCATCGACGGCCAACTTCATTGCCTACGTGAACGACGGCTTTTATAACGGCACGATCTTCCATCGTGTCATTCCGGGGTTCATGGCTCAAGGCGGTGGTTTCGACACGTCGTTCAATCAAAAAGCCACCAAGGCCACCATCCAAAACGAAGCGAACAACGGCCTGAAAAACAAGCGCGGCACCATCGCTATGGCCCGTACCAACGATCCTCATTCGGCCACCGCGCAATTTTTTATCAATTATAAAGACAACGCCTTTTTAGACCATACCAACCAAACGCCTAGCGGCTGGGGCTATGCGGTATTTGGCGAAGTCGTCGAAGGCATGGATGTCGTCGATGCGATGGCCAAGCAACCCACCGCCAACCGCGGCATGCATCAAGACGTCCCCAAAACCGACATCGTCATTGAGAAAGCCGAAGTCGTCGAATAACGCCATGCCGCAATCCTCGCTAGAGACGCCGAAGCAGGCGTCTCTACACCAGGATATTCTGTTCATCTCCGACCTGCATCTGGCATGGGAAAAGCCGGGACTAACCCGGCGCTTTCTCGATTTTTTGCAGCACCGAGCCTCGCGCGCCCAAGCCGTCTATATACTCGGCGATCTCTTCGACGCCTGGATAGGTGACGATGACAAAACCCCACCCAACCAAAGTATCAAAAAAGCACTGAGAACGCTGACCGAAGCCGGAACCCGGATTTTCTTGTCGCAAGGCAATCGGGACTTTCTGCTGGGCGAACAGTTTTGTCGGGAAACCGGCGTCACGTTGTTGGACGATTACAGCGTTATCGACTTGAACGGCACCCGAGTTTTATTGACGCATGGCGATTTGCTCTGTACCGACGACGAGGCTTACCAAGCGTTTCGGAAAAAATCCCGTAATCCTCGGTGGCGCAACAATGTACTGAGCAAACCATTGATACTTCGCCTGTTGGCCGCGCGCTGGTACCGCCTACGCAGCTTTTATCATAAGCGCGGCAAAACCGATGAAATCATGGATGTCAATCAACAAACCGTCGCCGAAACGATGCGCCAACATGGCTGCGACATTCTAATACACGGCCACACCCATCGCCCGAACCTGCACGAATTCCTGCTGGAAGGCCGCCATGCCAAGCGTTTCGTGCTGGCTGACTGGACGATAGACGGCGCCAGCGCACTGTGCTGGAACGGCTCCTCGTTTCAGCAGGAAAGGCTATACCCATAAAAAAACCGGTAACGCGGAACGGGATCTCACTGTTTCCCGATCGCGGCGCTACCGGCTGCACTATCTCCGCCCAAGTAGACCGGCCAATGCCGGTCAAGTTCCGCTGTTTCGGGAAAAAACCAACCGTAGCGACTCCGCGTCTCCAAATTCATCCAGCCATCCCGACCGAACCGTTTCCAAGCCAAAACTCTGCTTGGATCGAACCACCAACGAATTTGCGCCGCTACTCTCGGCAGGGTGTTAGTATTGACGACAAGATAGGCTAAACTTTAGGCATGGCTTCGTATGACCCCCTCGACAGTTCTGCATGATTAACTTAGCGGCATATTTTCTGGGTAGTGCTTTAACGCTTGCCGCCAGTGGCAACTTGCTTGCCAACGACAACAAACTTCCGGATACCATCGCCCTTATCAAACCCGGCGTGGTTGCTGTCGGAACTTACATGCCTACCCGTAATCCCAGGGCGCTGTTTTTGGGGACCGGCTTTGCGGTCGGTAACGGCGACCGGATCGTCACCAATGCCCATGTGCTCGAGAAAAAGCTGGACGGCGCCCGGTTGGAGCGTTTCGCCGTGTTCTATCTGCAGGACCAAAAAGAACACATGTTGATCGCGAATATTGCCGGCGTGGACGGAGAGCATGACTTGGCGATGCTGACGCTCGAAGGCGGCAAGCTACCGCCGCTGGAAATCGGCGATTCGCGAAAGGTTAAAGAAGGCGAGCAATTCGCTTTTACCGGCTATCCGATCGGCATGGTATTGGGCTTATACCCTGTCACCCATCACACCATGGTTTCAGCGATTTCGCCCAATGCAATCCCAGCCATCGCCACCAATCAATTGAATGTGAACATGCTGAGAAAACTGCAGACCCCGTACAACGTGTTCCAACTCGACGCGACCGCCTATCCGGGCAACAGCGGTAGCCCGCTTTACGATCCGGACTCGGGCAAGGTCGTCGGCATCATCAACAAGGTGTTCGTGCAAGGCAGCAAGGAAAACGCCATCACCAACCCCAGTGGCATCACTTATGCCATTCCGGCCGAATACATCCGAGCACTGGCCGGCCAAACGTCTCTCCAATAATTCTTCCCGGACCGTAATTCGCACCCAATATGATTCGAATCTTTCGACACTATATTTCAACGGCTTATTTATGGCTGTTAATCCTGGAATGGCTGGTCTTTTTTCTGGCGATGTATTGTGGCGCGACAGTCCGTTTTCTCTATACGGCCTCCTGGTATACCTCCAACGAACTGGGAGCCGCCGCCTTGATGTACTCAATGGTATTTACCGCCGCGTGCTCGGCGTTGGGGCTATACCGGAAAACGCTCGATAAGGAAGAATACAATATCCTACAGCGTATTAGTTTTGCGTTCGCCATTGCGGTTTTCATGTTGGCATTTATCTACTACGTGATTCCAGACCTGATGTTGGCACGTAGCGTTTTGATTTCCGCGCTGATTCTCTCCTACGCCGGGCTACTGCTGACCCGCCACCTGTTTTATCGTTTCGTGAACTTGGAAAAACTCAAGCGCCGGGTACTGGTCATCGGTTGCGGCCAGCGAGCCGGGGAATTGAGCGTCATCAATTCCAGTTACATTTATCGCGGCTTCGAAATTGTCGGTTATGTAACACTCGAAGACGAACCCATCAACGTACCGCACGCCATCGCACTCAACGAGAAATTGCGCTTGAACGACATTGTCGAAGCCGCCGAGGTCGACGAAATTGTCATCGCGGTGGACGATAGGCGCAAAAAGCTCCCTGTCGACGAGCTGCTGGACGTCAAGATGTCCGGCGTTCAAATCATGGATTTGCAAACCTTTTACGAGCGCGAACAGCGCTTGATATATCTGGAAACGTTAAGCCCGAGCTGGCTGGTGTTCTCCGACGGTTTCGTTAACGACGGCACCCGCCCTATCGTCAAACGCACGTTCGACGTGATTGCCAGCTTGTTATTGCTATCCGTCAGTTGGTGGATCATGGTGCTGACCATGATGGCGATCTACGTCGAAAGCGGCTTTGGCGCGCCGGTATTTTATAGGCAGCGGCGGGTAGGCTATCGTAGCGAGGTATTTAACGTCATCAAATTCCGCAGCATGCGAGTGGATGCCGAAAAAACGGCGCGCAATGGGCCGCTCAAACAGACGACAGGGTCACCAAGGTCGGCAAGTTTATCCGCAAATATCGGATAGACGAGCTTCCGCAGCTGCTGAACGTGTTGAAAGGCGACATGAGCTTCGTTGGCCCAAGACCCGAACGCCCCGAATTTGTGCAAGGTTTCGAAGAACGCATCCCCTATTACAAGGAAAGGCACCGGGTAAAACCCGGTATCACCGGCTGGGCGCAGCTATGCTACCCGTACGGCGCCAGCGAGTACGACACCCTGCAGAAATTGCAATATGACTTATATTATGTAAAAAACTACAGTCTGTTTTTAGATTTGACCATCATGATGAGCACCGTCGAGGTCATCTTATGGGGTAAGGGAGCCAGATAGTTTTACCGAGCGCAACACCCCTCGCCTGTTAGCGCGAAATTAAGAACCTGTCCCTGGAGCTATTATGGCAAACTGCGTTAAATGTTTAATATCCGATGCGGTACCCGGAGTCATACTCGGCAAAAATGGGATTTGCCATCTGTGCGAAAACTATAAACCGGAAGACAGCCAAATTTTAGATAGACAGCGTGCCGAACGCGAAGCCGATCTGGAAAAAGCCCTGCGCGAGTGTAAGAATCAAGCGGAATACGATTGCTTGGTGCCGCTTAGCGGCGGTAAGGACAGCATTTATTTACTTTATAAGTTAAAAGTCGAATACGGCCTTAAGGTTCTGGCCTTCACCACCGACATCAATATTCCGCCGTTAGCCTGGGACAATATCCGTCGCACGTTGAATAAGCTGGACATCGACCATGTGGTTTACCGGCCTTCCGAGCAGTTTTACCAAAAGCTCTTCCGACATTTGCTGAAAAACCAGGAACCGCGCGGCGCGGTATACACCGTGTCGTACGTCTACGCCCCGCTATTCGAGGGCGATGCCATTAAGTTGGCCCTCGAAAAAAATATTCCGCTGATACTGGCCGGATATTCGCCCGGCCAACCCGAACCTGAACGAATGCTTTACGAGTTCTCCAGGGATTTGATTGCCAAAGTCGATTGGACGCCACCGGCACTGAAAACCAGCACCGAATTTGACGAACTAGAGCTTTCCCGATTTTTCAATCCCCAGAACTATCCTTCCGGAACTGTATTTCCCAGATACTTAGCACCCTATCACGCCTGGCGTTACAACCAGGAACAGATCATGCAAAAAGTCGTGCAACTGGGTTTGGTAAAATCCGGAAAGCACGCCAGCCCGATATTCAGCAATTACCCAATCAATTGGCTATTAATGTATTCAGACTTAAAGCATTTTGGGTACAACCCGTATCTGCCGGAGTTTTCCGCATTAATACGCGAGGGCAAGGCCAATGTAAACCAATGGCGCATACTCGTGCCTATAATCGACTTTATGCTCAAAAAGAAAGTATTTTTAGGCAGTGAGGTGACAAGAAGCCTGAAATGGCTTGACCTATCGGAAAAGGAATTGACCGTAAACCACCCACTGGGTGCTTACGATCCACCCATGATAGCAACAAGGAGATTGCAAAATGCAAAGAGTGACGCTCCCTGAATTGTTAGCCACAAGAGCCAGGCAAACTCCGAACGCTAACGCTCATTGGTCGCTCGATATTCACGGCCAATGGTCACCCACCAACATCAGCCAATTCTATTTACAGGCAGTCGATCTAGCTTGGCAGCTAAAAACTCTCGGTATCGAAAAAGGGCAGACAGTCGTTGTTTTGGCGGCAAGCTCAAGCCAATGGGAATTGGCACATCACGCAATTCTGATGCTCGGCGGCGTCATTGTCGGGATAGATCCCGAAGAAACCGCGGAACATCTCGAAACCATCTCCACTCTGGTCAAAATCGATGCCATGATTATCGATCGAGTTGGACGTTTGGAAAAATTTGGCGACAGCGTCTTTAATCAAATATCCACCGTTATTTCACTTGAAGATGCCAGCGAATCCGGTAAGAGCAAGCTTCACTCGGTGACCATTCACGACCACCTCGACGAAAAACTCGACCACACGGTTTTATCAACGGCGATATTCCCCAACGACATTGCAACGATCATATTCACCTCCGGCACCACCGGTACCCCCAAGGGAATAGCGTACAGACACGAACAGATCGTCACCGCTATTCAAGCCATATTGGACACCTTCCCGGAAATTGGCCAAGCCCCTGCCATTTGGTCTGTTGGTTGCCGTTATCGAATCTTTTTCAACGCATTGTAAACCTATGTGCGCTTGCTGGAGGTTCGGAAATATTTTTCGTAACTCAGCCGCAAAAAATCATTGAATATCTACCTCAAATCAACCCGCATGTCTTTATTGCTGTCCCGCGTTTTTACGAAAAGCTCTATCAAGAAGTCGAGAACAAATTAAATAGACAACCAAAACCTATCTATCACCTCCTCTGCTATTGTCTGTCTGCGGGGGAAAACGATTCGCCGGTCGGATGCCTATTTCGTTTTATCAATCGCCACCTATTCAAGTCGTTTACATCATTGTTCGGATGCAACATTCGATATTTGATTAGCGGTTCCGCTCCGATACCAATTTGGCTGCTAAAACGCTTCTACGCAACAGGGCTGTTGATTCTGGAGTCCTACGGTCTCAGCGAAAACGTTGTTCCGATTGCCGCGAACCGCGGCAACGACTACCGATTCGGCACTGTCGGTAAACCACTAAGCCCTAATAGGGTAATACTTGCGGAAGACGGTGAATTACTCGTTAAAGGCAGCGGAGTTTTTGGTGGCTATGTAGCGGAACAACAAGAAGACCGCAGATTAACGACGGACGGTTATTTGGCGAGCGGGGATTATGCCGAGATCGACGAACACGGCTACATTCGCCTGACCGGGCGAAAATCCGACGTGTTTAAGACCTCCACCGGCCGCAAAATCGCCCCTGTCGAAATCGAAGACTTGTTAAAAAGCCATAGTAAAATCGAGCACGCGGTTGTATTCGGCGCAAACCGCAAATTTTTGACAACCTTGGTAACAGTGGGAGCCAAACGACCAGAAGACGCCGGCGAAATGCTCGATTTCGCCAGAAAATTAGCGAAGACGCTCGCCGAAACCGCAACGGAATTACCCAATTACAAGCGCCCGGTCGGTGCTGTGTTAAGCTTTTCGTCACTGTCGGTCGAAAGAAATGAACTGACGCGTAATTTAAAGCTGTTGCGGAGGAATATTCAAAGAGATTACGGAACGTGGATTAACCAGCTTTACGACGCATTAGACAATGGCGATTCAACTATTCACCAGCAACCCCTGTTGATTGAACCTAATATCGTGCTGCTGAAGTTACCGGCCTGACAAGTCCTTTTGCAGATCGTCCAATCGCACCCAAGGAATAACGATGAAATCCAATTACTTCGTCACAGGCGCGACCGGCGCTATCGGCAGCATGCTGGTACCGCTATTGCTGGAAGAACCACAAAACCGAATTTGGTTGTTAATCCGCGCGAAATCACCCGAGCACCTCCGGCAACGACTAGAGGAACTGATTGAATTCTGGGAACTGGATACCACTCGAGCCGACGACGCGCGCCGACGGATTAGCCTACTACAAGGGGACACCGATGAGCCGCGCTTTGCCCTATCCGAGCAAGCCTATGGAGAAATCGTTAATTCATGCACGCACATTATCCATAGCGCCGGCGTGGTACGGATGAATCTGCCGCTGGACACGGCTCGCAAACACGCATTGAGCGCCGTCAAAAACATTGTCGAACTGGCTCACGCCTGCCAAGTGGCGGGAGTATTGCAGAAGGTAGAATATGTCAGCACTATTGGGGTAGCTGGCAAGATGTCCGGCTTAATACCGGAAACATGGATTACCGAAACGAGAGCATTTCATAACACATACGAGCAATCCAAGGCTGAAGCAGAAGATTATTTAAGAGAAAAGATGCCCGAACTCAATTTACCTGTAACTGTACACCGTCCGAGTATGGTTGTCGGACACTCCGAAACAGGTAAGATCATTCACTTCCAAATTTTTTATTATATTTGTGACTTTCTGTCAGGGCGCCTTACATTTGGACTATTACCGCACCTCGGCAACGCAAAGCTGGATATAATACCCGTTGATTATGTTGCAAAATGTATAAAAACCAGCTCGCAAAGACTAGATTTCGTTGGAAAAATATTTCATCTTTGCTCCGGACCCGATCAAGCATTAAAATTAGTCGATATAATAAAAATATTACAATGCATATCAAAGGAGCATGTTTTAGATATACCGAAAGTTATATCTATTCCACTATGGGCTTTCAATATATTAACCAAAGCTACTAAACATTTTATCCCGAAGAGTACCCGCAGAAAAACAAAGTCATTTCCTTTTTTTTAGCATATTTAGAGGCTCGGACCAGCTTTGACAACCAATTATCAGTGCAGACTCTACCGATCCAGCCACCTTTAACCCACACATATTTTCAAACAGTAATTACACGATATTGGACTCGCCAGCGATTTAAATAACAAGTGGTTTTTTTGCGCAATGCTCAAGTATATACAACCTGTCTTTCGAAGGATTATGATTTATTAAACCTTTTGATTTTGCTAAGGAACCTCTGACTAATTCAGTTTTTCAAAACATTCGAATACATAAGCCGTTGATTTAATTAGTTATAGAATACTAGGTTGCGAATTAATCAGAGGTTCCCTAACGACTACATTGCTGAATGAGCGAAGAATCACAATCCGTAACGCCCCGGAGCCATAATATTACTCGGATCCACTGCTTTCTTTACAGCTTGCAAGAAAGAAGGTACTGCATTTTTTTCGCTTGGCAAAGACATAGACTGAATGCCCAGCCTATAAGGTATAAATCCTAATGCTATACCGGTATCCAACAACTCGTGATAACACGCATGAGCACGAGCAACCTCTTCTGAATTTTGCCTATCAAACAAAATTGGTATCGTGCTATCCCAACAGCGATCGGAAATACTCGTTAGCGTAATTAGTGGCTCAATTTTGTGTTTTACACAAATTTTCGTAACCATATCAATATAGGCTCTTGTCAAACTCGGCTTCATCGGCAAAAGCGGGGAGTACCAGATTAAACCGCAACCGTCGACATCTGGATTCATAGGCGTCCCGTCTGCCGGCATGACACCCGATCGCCAATAAGCGAGAGGCAAGGCTATTTCGCTTGGCTCTCCTGCAAATATCTGCATGCTCTTGTTGACAGATGCCAAACCCTTTACAATTTGCGAATCCCGGAAGATCGGGATAGCTGAAGCTAGTTTAAATAAAAATCTCGCTTTTTTTGGCGTGAAGAACACCAACCGCTTAGCAACCGGACCTAATATTTTGCAAATTTCGCCTTTCACCGCCTTCACGACCTTCTTATTGCCGTAGATTGCTCCAACGCCGGTCCATTCCATAAATAGATTGCGCCGCATCAGTTTTTTCAAAACCGCGTCAGGAATCATTCCATTCTCGCCTAGCCTATCCTTCGGGTAAGGTTCCGACATCGACAACATCCGGTGTCCGTTCATCAAATTTATCGATCCCGTCACCGCACCGACTTCTCTAAGAACCTGCCGCACTTTTTCTACGGCCAACTCCAAATCGTCAGACTTTTTTACGCCAAAGAAGAAAGCCTCGACTCGTTCTGGCTTAGGCGCCAAGGCTATCGTCATTTTCGTCACAATTCCAAAATTGCCTTGAGAAAACAAACCGTCACAGTATGGCCCCATCCCATACTTGAAGGCCTTATCTATCTCAACTCCGCCCAACCCCTCCATCATGGAACGATAAATTTCACCGTTTGGCAGAACAGCTTCCAAACTCATCACCGCGCTAAAATGGTCGGCATAAGGCGTTATACCGTAACCGCGTTCTAGAGCGTTGCCGACCAAACTGCAATCCGGACCGCCTCCCGTTACAGGGACGATATAAGGATGCCCATGCGCTCGTAAAAAGGCATCTAATTGACGTTGAGTAACACCAGGCTCAATAGTAACTAAACCTGTTTCATCATCGAAGTCGATAATCTGAGTCATATGTGACAAATCCACCAGTACGGAACAATCCTGGACGGGATTTTTCGATCCATAGCCCCAGTTTCGTCCTGTGCTAAAGGGATAGAGGGAAATGCGATGCTCATTGGCAATCCTAACAACTTCACACACATCCGAAGCGCTCGAAAGCTCAAGGGTAGCGATAATACGGCGCCGTAACATAGAGCAATCGCTAGTAACGATGTCCAACATATCCGAATCAGCATTGACCCTATCAGCACCAATTGCTTGTTGAAAACGGGTCAAGGCAATGGCAAATGCATCTGGTTCCATTTTAATTCCCCTAAAAACCGACTAGTCCTTAAAGTATAGCAGCTTCAACCAAGAACCATTGACCTCTCCTGCGGCAAAACGAAGCGTCGGCTTTTTTTACACCACAAAAAATACCAGAGAGCGCTCATCGCACAAGACAGAATAAAAATCATAAATATCAATATATTATGGCTATTTAAGAAAAGCGGCACAATACATGCTTGTAAAAATACGACTCATACAAGTCCTTAACCAATCAAACTAAGGTGAACCAACATGAAAACAACGACAAAACTCAAATTAATCGGCGCAATCAGCATGATAGCTCTCAGCGGAACAGCAAGCGCATTAAGCGTTAGCCACGTAAACTGGGATCCAAACTACATTGACTCTACAGACCATGACTTTCTAAGTGAATTCAAGTTTACTCAATGGTACTCAGCCAGCGACACCGGTTCCGCAGTGTTCAATAACGGAGTCGCGATCAATACCGTAACAAGTACTGTCGCTGGTGGCGGTGTTGGAGCCACTGGTTTCTACCTAGAAGGTGTAGGCGAAATCGACCGCGTTAACGGAGGATTTTCATCCGGCCCTGCTTTTATGGATGCAGGTTACGAATTGACATTTGCGTTTGGAGGTATTTCGTTGAATTTCGACTCAACCTACGATACGACCAACGCATGGGCTAGAATTTACGTTAATGACTTGACCCCAAACTACACCACTCCGGCTGGTAGTGGCGCAGAAGTTGACGCCGCTCAGACTGGGACCGTGTGGCTTGATTTAGTGATTGATTCTTTGATCTTTAACACCGGTTCCAATATCCAAGGCGGTAGCGTTTCAGCAACATTACGAGCAGTCGGCGGTACGGCATATTCCTATTTCGACCCCAAAACCCTTGAATACAACTCCAGTGCGTTTTTTAACACTACCGCCAATGACAAGTACTCAAACGGGGGAAACGGCCAGCTTAACGGCAACACAGTAACTGTACCAGAGCCTGAATCGTTAGCGCTGTTAGGAATCGGGCTTTTAGGTCTAGCGGGTCAGCGTAAACTCAAAGCCAGAGCATAATATCCGCGTAAGCAGATCGAATTACCAAGCGATATTGCTATATACCAACCGCCAGTTCTAACAGACTGGCGGTTATTTTTTGCCTTAGTGCTTCCGGTCAACTTTTGTAACTTGGTCTCACTACACAGCATTTCCCCCTCAATATGCCATATTTATAAGGGCAGCACCGTTAAATCGACACCTCTTATCGTAGCCTAAGTAACCTCACTACGCCCAGCTTTTTCACCTTCCTCGGCGACAAATCATCTGTTCATTAGAATGCCCCCTTACCGAAGCGCTCCGCCAAAAAATCCAAGAACACTCGAGTCTTGGTCGGCATTAGCTTTCGGCCTGGGAATACCGCCCAGACATCGACACCGGGAAGTTGCCAGTCCGCTAGCAAACGCACCAGTTCACCAGTATGCAAACTCAATTCACCGTAGACTTTTGGCGCCGCGACAATACCGCGACCCAGACGAGCCAGTTTAACCAATAACTCCGGCGAATTGGCGGTGACCGCCGCGGGCGGCAGGCCGGTCCAAAGTTCTTCACCGCGCCGCAACCGCCAGGGCGCGATTTCTTGATTGGCCGCTACCAGATGCAACGCGGTATGCTCCGCCAATTGCCGGGGATGATCCGGCGTGCCGGCGCGCGCCAAATAGTGTGGCGCCGCGTACAAACCGAATTCGAACCGGTCCAGGCGCTTAGCCGCCAACATCGCGTCGTCGGCCAATTCGCCAACCCGAATCGCCAAGTCGTAGCCTTCCCCAACCAAATCCACCCGTCGCGGCGATAGATCCAGGGCCAACACCACATCGGGATAGCGTTCCCCGAATTCGGCTAACAGCGGCGCCAAAGCCAAACTGGCGAAATCGCCGGGAACGGATAAACGCAACCGGCCGGACGGCGTCACTTGCCGATGCGCCGCCCAGGCCACCGCCGCGTTGGTTTCCTCACCGATTTGCCGACCATGTTCCCGCAAACGTTCGCCTAGCTCGGTCAGGGTCAACTTACGCGTCGTGCGTTGCAACAAACGCTCGCCCAGACGCTGCTCCAGCAACGCGATGCGCCTAGACAACGACGACTTGGGCAATCCCGCCGCTTCGGCGGCCCTGGAAAAGCTGCCGCAATCGGCCACCTTGGCGAATAGCCACAAATCGTTCGGCTCGATGCCGGGATATTGTTGCTCTAGTGGAATAATGTTATCCATTTTCACGTCTTATCGTTTTGATTATCCCGAATTATAGTAGCCCCATCCACTGACATTTAGGAGACCAACGATGAACCTTCTGCAAATCAACACCAGCATTCGCGGCGAACAAAGCCACTCCAGCCATTTGGCGACACTATTGACTGAAAAGCTACAAGCCGCCTACCCTGATTCCGAGTTGATTAAACGCGACTTGGCGCAATCCGCTCCACCGCTGTTGGACGGCGCGGCCCTCGGCGTGTTGTTCACGCCGGCCGAACAGCGCGACGCCGAACAGCAGGCCTTGGCGGAACGTTTCGACGCCTTGATAGACGAAATCCAACAAGCCGACCGTATCGTGCTGGGCGTTCCGATGTACAACTTCGGGATTCCCGCCCAGCTCAAAGCCTGGTTCGATGCCATTGCCCGCGCCGACCTGACGTTTCGTTACACCGAGTCCGGCCCGGAAGGCTTGTTGCGCGGCAAAAAGGTTTATTTAACCTTAACTTATGGCGGACAACACAGCGACACTCCCTTGGATACGATGACGCCCTACCTGCAAACGATGCTGGGCTTTTTGGGCATGACCGATCTGACTTTCATCCATGCCGAAGGTCTGGCAAGAAGCGGCGATGTCGCCGAACTGGCCTTGCGGCAAGCCGAGCTGGAAATTGCCGCGCTGGAAATATGACCGGCGCCCCCCATCCTGCGGCGAGTTCCAAATCCGTCACCCCCTCGAGGATTTGCCCTGTCGATGATTGAACCGACCGGCATGTTCCCTTCGACTCCGCTCAGGGAACGCTTCGGCTCCGCTCGGGGAACGCCCCGCTCTGCTCAGGGAAACGCCACGCTTGGATCAAGGGAACGCCACGCTTGGATCAAGGGAACGCCACGCTTGGATCAAGGGAACGCCCCGCTGGGATCAGGAACCGTGCCGATGCCGCTCGGTCCCCGCGCGACGCCGAAGGGACCTTAAACACGCCCAATTAAAATGAGATCAACCGATGAGCCCAACATCCGCTTCCACCGTAAATCACTCCCGGACTATCGAACAATTAGTCACCGGGCTTAACACAACCGACGGCGCCGGCGTCCAACTGACGCGGCTGATACCGCCAAGTTTACAAAAACGGCTGGACCCGTTTCTATTGCTGGACGCCTTTGGCAGCAACAACCCCGGCGATTATGTCGCCGGCTTCCCCAGCCACCCGCATCGCGGCTTCGAAACTCTGACCTATTTGCTGGCCGGGCGCATGCGGCATAGCGACAATGCCGGCCACGCCGGGCTATTGGAGACTGGCGGGATACAATGGATGACCGCCGGACGCGGGATTATCCATTCGGAAATGCCGGAGCAGAAAGACGGTTTGTTGGCAGGCTTTCAACTGTGGATCAATCTGCCGGCCGCGCACAAAATGCAGGCCCCCAGCTACCTCGACGTGCAAAGCCCGGCGATACCGGAACTCGAGCTGCCGAACGGCGGCCTGCTCCGCGTGATTGCCGGCGCCAGTCACGGCGTGGCTGGCGCGATACAACGGCCGGTCACCGAACCGTTGTTTCTGGATCTGCACTTGCCGGCCGGCGACGCATTCAGCCAAGCGCTGCCGCCCGACCGCAATGCCTTTATCTACGTTTATCGCGGCGAGCTGACGGTCGGCGGGCGCAAGCTCGCGGCTCGGCAATTGGCGGTGTTAAATAATCGGTCGGAAAGCGACGGCGTAGTGATGATCGCCGAACAGGACAGCCAAGCCATACTGATCGCCGGCCGGCCGCTGCGCGAACCGATTGTGCAGCGCGGCCCGTTCGTGATGAACAGCGAGGCCGAAATTCTGCAAGCGATAGACGACTACCAAAACGGCCGCTTGTAAACCGGGGACCGGTCCCACCGGAACGCGGCCGCAACGTCTTCAGTAAACCGACCGCGCCGCAAGCCCAAACCTTCGCGCCAAACGCACGCGCGAAAGAAACGACACGGCGAGTGCATTCCGCCTGTGTCCTGCAACGCAAAGCCTCACTCCTGCTCATTCCGCCCGGCAGCAACAGCCGGGCGGGCTTAACGGCGCATTCGATGCGTCTGCCACGACTTCGCCACAGCACAAATCCGCGCGACGAACGACCGATAAAAACGACATTCCAAATCCCTCCCACCACCCGATTCCGCCGATTCGCTCGAAAAATCAAGCGGCTCCGCTTAATCATCCTGTCATTTTGCGCTGCCTATAATCCCAGCCTCCTCTACCCAGCCCTGGAATTAAGCATGCGTAAATTAAGCAGATTTACCCGTATCGCCGGCCAATCGGCGCTGCTGGCGGCCATTGCCGCTTTAACAAACCCGGCTTGCGCGGTGGACGCCCCGCAAATGCCGCAAGGCATCCAATTCGGCGATCCGCTGCCGGGCAGAACCGTGGTGTGGAGCCGTGCCGACCGCCCGGCCCGGATGTTCGTGCAATATGCATTCGATGCCGACTTCACCAATCCGGTAACGATTCGCGGCCCTTATGCGACGCCTGAATCCGATTTCACCGCCCGCCAGGATTTGGTCGATCTGCCGGCCGGCCAAGACGTTTACGTCAAGGTCTGGTTCGAAGACTTGACCAACGCTCGCAATGCCAGCGCGGCGGTGACCGGGCATTTCCACACGATCGGTAAACGCGACAACATCCGCTTTGTGTGGGGCGGCGACATCGCCGGCCAGGGCTGGGGCATCAACGAAAGTTTCGGCGGCATGAAAATCTACGAAGCGATGCGTAAAGTCCAACCGCAATTCTTCATTGAAAGCGGCGACAGCGTGTATTCCGACGGCCCGATTAAAGAAAGCGTGGTCGCCGAGAACGGCCAGGTCTGGACCAATCTGGTCACGCCGGAAGTGTCCAAAGTGGCCGAAACGCTGGACGAGTTTCGCGGCCGTTACAAATACAATCTGCTGGACGCCAATCTGCGCCGCTTTAACGCCGAAGTACCGCAAATCTGGCAATGGGACGACCACGAAGTGGTCAACAACTGGTCGGATGCCAAGGACCTGAGCAACGACGCGCGCTATACCATCAAGGATATTCCGACCCTGATCGCCCACGCCACCCAAGCCTTCCACGAATACGCGCCGCTACGCCCGCACGGTGCGGAAGAATCCGACCGGGTTTACCGGAAATTGTCTTACGGCAAGTTGCTGGAGGTGTTCGTCTTGGACATGCGCAGCTACCGTGGTCCGAACACCGCCAATCTGCAAACCTCCGAAAGCGAGGAAACCGCATTCCTGGGCGAGGAACAACTGGCTCGTCTGGAAGAAGCCTTGGCCAGCTCCGACGCCACCTGGAAAATCATTTCGGCCGACATGCCGATCGGCTTGAACATCGGCGACGGTAGCTTGCCGGACGGCACGCCGCGCTGGGAAGCGGTCGCCAACGGCAACAACGGTCCGGCCGCCGGCCGCGAGCTGGAAATCGCCCGCTTGCTGAGCTTTATCAAACACGCCCACGTCAAAAACGTGGTGTGGCTGACCGCCGACGTGCATTACGCCGCCGCGCACTATTACGACCCCAGCAAGGCCGCCAGCAAGGATTTCGCGCCGTTCTGGGAATTCGTCGCCGGCCCGCTGAACGCCGGCTCATTCGGACCGAACGGCACCGACGGCACCTTCGGCCCGCAAGTGGTGTTCAGCAAGGCGCCACCGGCCGGCCAAGTCAACTTGTCCCCGTACGCCGGCTTGCAGTTCTTCGGTCAAGTCGATATCGACCAACGCAGCCGAGCCTTGCGGGTGGCGTTGAAAGACATCAACGGCGCGACGGTGTTCAGCAAAGTACTGCCCGCCGACGGCGAACGCCGCGATTAATTTCCTAGGAAGCTCACCTTTCCTTAACTAAGGAGCCAACATGTTTAAAATGCTTTACAACCTGCCGGCGGCGGCCGTTTCCCTGGCTATATTGACTGGGCCCGGCACCGCCGCCGCCCATTCCTATCATCGAGATCACGGCACCATGCAAACCAGCCCTCTCGTCATCGGCCATCGCGGTGCCGCCGGTTACCGGCCGGAGCACACATTGGCGGGCTATACGCTGGCAATCGAGATGGGCGTCGATTTCATCGAGCCCGATTTGGTGTTGACCAAGGACGGCCAGATGATCGCCCGCCACGAACCGATGATAGGCGGCACCACCGACGTGGCCAATCACCCGGAATTCGCCGGCCGCAAAACCAAGCGGATGGTGGATGGTGTCGAATACGAAGACTGGTTTGCCAGCGATTTTACGTTGGCGGAGATCAAAACCCTGCGCGCCAAAGAGCGTTTGCCGCTGCAGCGGCCTGCCAACACCGCCTACGACGGCCTGTATGAAATTCCGACACTGGAAGAAGTCATCGCGCTGGCCAAGCAAAAAAGCCGAGAAACCGGCCGGACCATCGGCATTTATCCGGAAATCAAACATTCCACCTATCACGCCGACTTGAAAGCCGCCAACCGCCGGCCGCTGTTCGGCCGGAATTTCTTCGAAAACAAGTTGTTGGCCAAATTGCACGCCGCCTACGACGATAGCGCCTGCGCGCCGGTGTTCATCCAATCCTTCGAAGTCGGCAATCTGCAATATCTGAGCAGGAAAACCGACATTCGCTTGGTGCAGTTGATCGACGCCGACGATGTCAATGCCGATGGTTCGCTGTCGCTGGTTCCGCCTTACAAACAGCCTTACGATTTCGTCAAAGCCGGCGACCCGCGCACTTTTGCGGATTTGTTAAGCGAAACCGGCCTGGATTTCGTTAAGTCCTATGCCGACGCAATCGGCCCATGGAAACCTTATCTGGTGAAAACGGTGGCCGATGGCGTGGACCGTACCGGCGACGGTAGCATAGACCTTCACGACCGCCGAGTGGACGGCAGTACCGGCGTACTGGAAATGGCGCACGACAAGGGTTTGCAGGTGCATAGCTGGACCTTCCGCAACGACTCCGGCGGTTACGGTTTCGCGGACCCGCAACAGGAAATGAGCTACTACTTCGATTTAGGCGTGGATGGCTTGTTCACCGACTTCCCGGACACCGGCGTGGCGGCTCGCGATGCCTCGGCAAACACCGACTCGACCTTTAGTCAATGCCGCCGCGGCCGGCATCGCGAGGATTGATTCCGCTTGACCACGGTTTCGCCAAGCCGGCGGTGGTTGATACGGAAAAGCCAGGCGCGCAAACCCAGTTTGCACGTCTGGCGCCCTGTTTGCCGAATGGCTCGAGCAAGCCGGAACGCTCAAGGACTAACGCCGTGACTAGCGCTGCGGCACTCTTCTATCGATGATCGGCAACCGAGCTGCCGGTCTATCGATTTCCGCCGTTATAGTTTTTCTAATAGCGCGGCTGAATATAGGAAACCGAACCGATCTGGCGTAGCGGCCTGCGCAGATAACCATAGGCGGCGAATTCGTCGTTCAGCTCGGAGTAGCGCAGAAAATCGCGCTTGTAGTCGTGTTCCCATATCGGGTTTTTCAGGATATGCGCCACGCTCAATCGATACGCGGTACGCACGCCGTTCAACCCGCAAGGTTCGGCGATCTGAGTCATTTCGAAGCCTTCGCGCTTGACCGCATGCGCCAACGACGGCGTGACCAGGATGTACCAGTCTCTGATTCCGGTTTGCCGGCAATACACGACGGCCGCCCGATATAAACCCCACATCACGCTACGGCTCAAGTTTTTATAATCTTGCAGGAAACTGACACGCCGATCGACTTCGCCGTTGGCCAACACCTTGGCCGGCCGCCTGTGCAAGTTTAAGCGCCGGGCTTCCCGCAGCACGCACAGCCTGGAAATTTCCACCGAGTTGCGGTATTGATTCGCCGACAGAGGCTGGTAGGGCGTGCAGCGATCCTCGAGCGGAAACCGATAGCCTCTCGGCTTGACCAACCGCATGGCTCCCAGCCAACAGCCGCTATCGCGATGGCGGACCAAAAAATGGACGGCGTTTTCATCCCAATAATCCTTCTCCAATCTATCGGGAAACCGCTCCTTGTCTTCGTAGCCCATTTCATCGCAATACACCCGAAACCGGAGGTTGTAATGGATTTCCAGACTCTCGGGCGTATCAGCCAGAAACACATCAAAACTATTGTCAAAATAACGTTTTTCTTCAATCAAGCGACACCATCCCGACGACTATAGATCCCTTGCTGCCCAGACTGTTTGTCAAATAGCAGCCCCGAGCTTAGATAATATAACAATTTTAAGCATTTACAAACCGCAATTGCCCTTTTGTTCAAGCAAAAAACCGGCTAAGCTTGCCCAAAAAAATTCCAGAATATTTGGTCACCGATTCGAAAATAAGCCTTTTTTGAAAGCGATTATTCTGATTAAATAATCCAGTCAAAACCTTACACCACCTACTTGGAGCAAAGTAAGAACTTGAGTACCGTGCCGCGCCTAAACCTAGCCCTCGCCTCAATCGCCTGCCTGCTGCTGCACGGTTCGCCGGCCGCCGCCCGTTACGCGGCCATTGTCATCGATGCCGATACGGGCAGAGTCGTTCACGAAACCGACTCCACGCATCGCTGGTATCCTGCCTCGCTGACCAAGGTCATGACGATTTACATGACGTTCTCGGCGATAGAATCCGGTCACCTGCACCTGAACGACACGGTCACGGTATCCCGACACGCTTCGCTGCAACCCAGCTCCAAGTTGGGCTTGCGCCAAGGCCAAAACCTGACCGTCGAGCAGGCCATCATGGCGGTAACGACCCGCTCGGCCAACGACGCGGCGGTGGTGCTGGCAGAGCATCTGGGCGGTACCGAAAGCAATTTCGCGGCGATGATGACCCAAACGGCGCATCGGCTGGGCATGTATAACAGTTCGTTTCAGAACGCCAGCGGCCTGCCGGACGACGGCCAGATCAGCAGCGCTCGCGATTTAGCCTTGTTGTCCGCCGCATTGATCCGCGATTTTCCGCAGTATTACCGTTTTTTCTCGGCGACCGAATTTCGCTACAAGGGTCGAGTGCTGCCGAATACCAACCGCATTCTGAAAAGCTATCCGGATGCCGACGGCCTGAAGACCGGTTTTACTTGCGGCTCCGGGTACAACCTGATCGCCTCGGCCAAACGCAACGGCCATCGCTTGATAGGCGTGTTGTTGGGGGCGCACAGTAGTGCCGAACGCTTTCAACAAATGGAAAACCTGCTGGACCTGGGCTTTACCAACAGTGCCAGCGGCTTGTACGGCAGCCACATCAGCCAATTGCAAGACGGCAGCGGCGCGCCGCCGCCGTTCCAGTTGTCCTCTAATCGTTGCGCCGGTAGCGCGGAACAAATGGGCGCCGACTCCGGCAGCAACCGTTACGAGCCGATTCGGATCAATCCCGGCCATTCGGAACGCGGCAAGGCCGTTAAGGAAATCCGCGCGGCCAGCGTCAAAAGCCATTCCAGCGAGCGCGCCTGGTCGGTCGCGATGGGCAATTTCGCGCGCAAGATCGACGCCGACGTCAATCTGAAACGCGCCAGAAGCGCGCTCGGCCCACTAGCCAAAGCCGGCCAAGCTCGTATCGTCCGCCAAAAATTCAAGGGCGGCGTGTTTTGGAAAACCGTTTGGACCGGGCTGGCGCAAGACGACAGCCGCGATTTCTGCCGGCGACTGCATTCTAAAAATCTGGATTGCACCGCATTGCCGCCATCCGCCAAATCGGTCGCTAGCGCCGAAACGCCGCGTCGGCGCGTCAAGACCGGCTAAACGGCGGGAAGCACAAGCCCGGCCGGATGCCGGCCGGTTCAATAATGCGGCGGACGCTCGTCCGCCTGCGCTCCGCCGCCATCGTTAA
Organism: Methylomonas stagni; assembly: GCF_050154735.1. Taxonomy (NCBI): domain Bacteria; kingdom Pseudomonadati; phylum Pseudomonadota; class Gammaproteobacteria; order Methylococcales; family Methylococcaceae; genus Methylomonas; species Methylomonas stagni. The sequence continues at coordinate 2,562,860 of NZ_CP189557.1, forward strand.
TGGCATGTCCCAGGCTTTTGATCTTGTCGTGCAATAACTTGCAAGTTTCTTCCAGTTTGCCGATCTGGATTTGTTGACCGGCCACCACCTGATTCAATGCCTGTATCAGGTCTTCCTGATACGCCTGCTTGATCTCCAATTCGATGATTCTATCCACGTTCATGACCTGTACCGACCAAGAGTAAATCGCCATTCTAACCGAATTCGCCGGCGACTCGGCTCGCACAGTCTCGGCAAACTCGCTATCATTGGGCGGGTAAACCACTTAGCGAGGACGCAACGATGACTACTATCGCAGACCCGGTGATCGGCCGTTGGTATAAAGACTTGGAAAGCAACCTCACCTTCAAGGTCGTCGCCATCGAAGGCAACGACGACAACATCGAAGTCCAATACGCCAATGGCGATCTGGGCGAATACGACAACGAAAGTTGGTACAACTCGACGATAGACTATATCGAAGACCCCGAAGATTGGAGCGCGCCGTTCGACGATCTGGAAGCCGACGATCTCGGCTATACCGATCCCGATCGCCACGCCCGCCCGGACTCGGAAGATTTGGATATCAGCGATTTTTGGATTAAGCAATCACCTTTTATGAAAATGACCGCCCAACAATTCTTGGACTGGGAATCCAAGAGCATCACGCTGCTGGCCATGTCCGGCGCGGGCAAGACTACCTTGTCCAACAAACTGCCCAAGGACAAATGGTTCCACTATTCCGGGGATTACCGGATCGGCACCAAGTACTTGGAAGAACCCATCCTGGACAACATCAAACAGCAGGCGATGGGCGTGCCGTTTTTGCGCGAGCTGCTTAAATCGGACTCGATCTACATCTGCAACAATATTACCGTCGATAATCTGGCGCCGGTATCGAGTTTCCTGGGCAAAATCGGCGATCCGGCCAAGGGCGGCCTGACGCTGGCCGAATTCAAGCGCCGCCAGGCACTACACCATCAGGCCGAAATCGCGGCGATGAACGACGTGCCGGATTTCATTCATAAGGCCGAAGCGATTTACGGCTACAAACATTTTTTGAACGACGCAGGCGGTAGCGTCTGCGAACTCGATTGCCCCGAGGTTCTCGAAACGCTGGCCGAGCACACGCTGATCGTTTACATCCAGATTCCGCCGGCGCTGGAACAAACCATCATCGACCGCGCCAAGCAAGATCCGAAACCGCTCTACTACCGCCCCGAATTCGTCGATGCCAAGCTGGCGCGATTCATGAACGAACGCGGTTACGCCTCGACCGACCAAATTCCGCCGGACGACTTCGTCACTTGGGTATTTCCGGAGCTGTTCAAGGCCCGCGTGCCGCGCTACGAAGCGATTGCCGCCCAATACGGCTACACGGTCAGCGCCGACGAAACGGCCCGGATTCAAAGCGAGCAAGATTTCATCGAATTGATCGCCGCGGCCATCGACCGCCAGAGCTCATGAGGCCTCTACCGCGATGCCGTTAGTTGCCCATACCGATTTGCCGACCTTCGGCCGTCTGCGCGACGAAGGCGAAGAAATCCTCAGTCCGGCGCGCGCGCTAGGCCAATCCATCCGCGAATTGCATATCGGCCTGCTCAACATCATGCCCGACGCGGCGCTGGAAGCCACCGAACGCCAGTTTTTCCGGCTGGTCGGCGCTTGTAATCAGATTGCCCAATTTCACGTTCATCCATTCACGATTGCCGGCCTCGAACGCGGCCCTGAAGCGCTGGCTCATATCGAGCGCTATTACGAATCCTTCGAGCAAATCAAACGCGACGGCCTGGATGCATTGATCATCAGCGGCGCCACTGTCACCCATGACCGTGTGCAAGACGAAGTGTTTTGGGGGCCGTTGACTGAAATTTTCGCGTGGGCCAACCAAAATGTTACGTCAATATTGTGTTCTTGTCAGGCGACCCACGCACTGATTCAGCATTGCTACGGCGTGGAACGCACCCGCTTACCGGCCAAACGCTGGGGCGTGTTCTCGCATAAGGTCGTCGACCGCCGCCATCCGTTGGTGGCCGAAATCAACACCCGCTTCGACGTACCGCACTCGCGCTACAACGAAGTCTTTCAAGCGGACATGGCAAAACACGGATTGAAAGTGTTGGTGGCCAGCGATCAGGCGGGCGTACATCTGGCGGTCAGTCCGGACGGCTTCCGTATCGTATTCTTCCAAGGCCATCCGGAATACGACGACATCAGCCTGCTGAAGGAATACAAGCGCGAGGTACTGCGGTTTTACCGAGCAGAACGCGACGATTACCCGCCGTTTCCGGAAAACTACTTCGACCCTGCGACGCAACGCCTACTGTCCGAGTACGAAGCGGAGGTCAAGGCCGCCCGGCACGGCGCCACACCGCTAAAAGCCCTGCCCGAGGAGGAGATACTCGGCCATTTGGACATTACGTGGCGCGACTCCGCCAAGGCGGTGTTCAACAATTGGCTGGGCAAGGTTTACCAAATCACCAACGAAGACCGGCGTTTGCCGTTCATGACCGGCATCGACCCGGACAACCCGTTGGGCCTCTAATGGACGCCGGCTTTTTACAGCAAGCGGTGGATTTGGCCACCGCGAATGTCGAACAAGGCGGCGGACCGTTCGGCGCGCTGATCGTCCGGGACGGCCGAGTTATCGCCGCCAGCGGCAATCGGGTGACCGCCGACCTGGACCCGAGCGCTCACGCCGAAGTCGCGGCAATCCGTCTGGCCTGCCGAGCGCTCGGCGACTTTCAACTGACCGACTGCACGCTCTACACCAGTTGCGAACCCTGTCCGATGTGCTTGGGCGCGATTTATTGGGCGCGACTAAAGGCGGTGTATTACGCCAGCGACCGCCACGACGCGGCCCAAGCCGGTTTCGACGACGGCTTTATCTACGACGAAATCGGCAAGGCCGCCGAGCACCGCCGAATCGCAATGCGCCGACTGCCGCTGGCGGAACCGGATCTGCCGTTCCGCCGTTGGCAGGCCAAAACCGACAAAATCCGCTATTGAGCGGCCGGCGCCACCGCCGTTTTCGCGGGCGCCTCGGCCCCCTTGATTTTCAGCAGCCAACCATCCTGACCCAGGCAACCGCTAGCGATGGTCTTGCTTTCGGCGGCTTTCGCGGTGACGTGTATCCTGGCAAACCCGCCGCTCAGCGCCGGTAAAGTCGTATTGACCAGATAGAAGGTCTTTTTATTGACAACATCCACTTTCATTTTCTCGCCACGTGCCTCGGCGGTGATCGTAAACGGGTCGGCGTTGGGCGAAACGTGAAACGACAACGGCACGCCCGGTGCCACTTCCGCCATGTGCGCGGGCTCGAAGTCCCGAAATTTGGGTTTTTTACATTGCTGTTTTTCTTCTTCGTCTGGCGTTACCGCCGCTACCGCGCCCGAAAAGAACACCGCGCACAGCAAGGCCGCGCGTTTCCAGCCTGATGAACCTCTCATGTTGATCCCCTTGTTGTTATTCTAATGATCGAAAGCCGTCCCGGCCGCCGCTCTACGGCAGCGTTATCGGCACCACCTATCCGGCCGCCTCACTTTAATCAGTTTCGCCCGATAGTTCAACGCTTGGCCGGCCGGCGAGCCCCAGCAAACTTCTCCCCATCGCAATGCAGAACATGTAAAATCCTCGGCTTTCCCCGTTCCGTTGATTGAAAACATGACGAGTTTCGAAGGTACCACCATATTGTCCGTGCGGCGCGGCGACAAAGTCGTGATCGGCGGCGACGGCCAGGTCACGCTGGGCAACACCGTGATGAAGGCCAACGCCCGCAAGGTGCGCCGGCTTTACCACGACAAGGTGATAGGCGGTTTTGCCGGTGCCACCGCCGACGCCTTTACCCTGTTCGAACATTTCGAAGGCAAACTGGAAAAACACCGGGGCAATCTGACCCGCGCCGCCGTCGAAATGGCCAAGGATTGGCGCACCGATCGGGCGCTGCGCAAGTTGGAAGCCCTGCTGATCATCGCCGACAGCAAGACCACCTTGGTCATTTCCGGCACCGGCGACGTGATCGAGCCGGAATACGATTTCATCGCGATCGGCTCCGGCGGCGCGTTCGCGCAAAGCGCGGCCCGCGCCTTGTACGAAAACACCGAACTCGGCGCCCGCGACATCGTCGAAAAGTCGCTGCACATCGCCGCCGACATCTGCATCTACACCAACCACAATTTACGCATCGAAGAATTGGACGCCGAAGCCAAACCGGCGGAGCAAGAACAACCATGAGTCAAATGACCCCAAGAGAAATCGTCAGCGAACTGGACAAGCACATCGTCGGCCAGGCCGACGCCAAGCGCTCGGTCGCTATCGCGCTACGCAACCGCTGGCGCCGCGGCCAGGTAGATGCCGGCATGCGCGAGGAAATCACTCCGAAGAACATTCTGATGATAGGCCCCACTGGCGTCGGCAAGACCGAAATCGCCCGCCGCCTAGCCCGCTTGGCCAACGCCCCCTTCATTAAAATAGAAGCCACCAAGTTTACCGAGGTCGGTTACGTCGGCCGCGACGTGGAATCCATCATCCGCGATCTGGTGGACACCGCCGTCAAAATGACTCGCGTCGCGGCAATGGAAAAAGTGCAAAACCGCGCCGCCGACGCCGCCGAAGACAAGGTGCTGGACATTCTGCTGCCGCGCGCCGAGGGCGGCATGCTGTCGGAAACCGAGGAATCCACCCGCCAGAAAATGCGTAAAAAACTGCGCGAAGGCGATCTCGACGACAAGGAAATTCAAGTCGATGTCGCGGCGCCGTCGGTGGGTGTCGAGATCATGGCGCCGCCGGGCATGGAAGAAATGACCAATCAGTTACAGGGCATGTTTCAAAACCTGAACAGCGGCCGCACCAAGACCCGCAAATTGAAAATCAAGGACGCGCTGAAACTGCTACAGGAAGAAGAAGCCGGCAAACTGGTCAACGAGGAAGACATCAAGCAAACGGCGCTACAAGCCGTCGAGCAAAACGGCATCGTGTTTCTGGACGAGATCGACAAGATTTGCAAACGGGGCGAAATCGGCGGCGGCGAAGTCTCTCGCGAAGGCGTGCAGCGCGACTTGTTGCCGCTGGTCGAAGGCAGCACGGTCAGCACCAAATACGGCATGATCAAGACCGACCACGTGCTGTTCATCGCATCCGGAGCCTTTCATTTGACCAAACCGTCAGACCTGATTCCAGAGTTGCAAGGCCGTTTTCCGATCCGGGTCGAACTGAGCGCGCTTAGCGCCGAAGACTTCGTCCGCATCCTGACCGAGCCCAACGCCTCGCTGACCGAGCAATATCAGGCGCTACTCAAAACCGAAGGCGTGGACGTGCAATTTACCGCCGACGGCATCCGCCGCATCGCCGAACTGGGCTGGCAGGTCAACGAAAAAACCGAGAACATCGGCGCCCGCCGCTTGCACACAATCTTGGAGAAGTTGCTGGAGGACGTGTCCTTCAACGCCCCGGACCTGTTGGAGAAAACCGTGACCATCGACGCCACCTACGTCAACGCCCATTTGCTGGAACTGGCCGACGACGAAGACCTCAGCCGCTACATCTTATAAGCCATGCGTATCGAAATTCCGCCCTGCCACCACGTCCCGACCGAAATCAAGCTGCACCAGGTCTCGGGTATACTGGAAATCCATTTCGACGACGGCAGCATCTTCGAAATGCCGGCCGAATACCTGCGCGTCTACACCCAGTCGGCCGAAGCCGTCGGTCACGGCCCCGGCCAGGAAACCCTGCAAACAGGCAAGGAGGACGTTGCCATCACCGACATCCTGCCGGTCGGCAATTACGCGGTCAAACTGGTGTTCAGCGACGGCCACGATACCGGCATTTACAGTTGGGACTTGTTGTACAAACTGGGTTCGGACTTTCCGCTGCTCTGGTCGCAATATCTCGAAGAACTCCAAGCCGCCGGCATTAGCCGCCGCTCGCCCATTACTCATTAAACGCCACCATGACTAACGACAACACTACCCATTTCGGCTTCAAACAAGTACCGGTCTCGGAAAAAGTCGCGATGGTACGCGGCGTGTTCGATTCGGTCGCCAACAACTACGATCTGATGAACGATCTGATGTCGTTCGGCATTCACCGGATCTGGAAGCGGGTCGCGGTACAACTGGCCAATGTGCGCGAAGGCGATAAAATACTGGATCTGGCCGGCGGCACCGGCGATTTGACGATGCTGTACGAGAAACGGGTCGGCGCCAAGGGCCAAGTGGTATTGGCCGACATCAACGCCGAGATGCTGCGCAACGGTCGCGAACGCCTGGTCAACAAAGGTCTGGCCGGCAATATCCGTTACGCCCAGGTCAACGCCGAATGCCTGCCCTTCGCCGACAATACCTTCGATTGCGTGACGATAGGTTTTGGCTTGCGCAACGTCACCGACAAGGACGCCGCGCTGCGTTCGATGTACCGAGTCTTGAAACCGGGCGGCCGGGTCATCGTGCTGGAATTTTCCCATCCGACCGATCCGATTACCGAAAAGGTTTACGACTTTTATTCGTTCAATCTGCTGCCCAAAATCGGCGCGGTCGTCGCCAAGGACGAGGAAAGCTACCGCTATCTGGCCGAATCCATCCGGATGCACCCGAAGCAGGACGAACTAAAACAAATGATGGAAAACGCCGGCCTGGAGCGCTGCGAATATTTCAATATGACCCAGGGTATCGTCGCGGTGCACCGGGGCTACAAATTTTAAGCGCCGCGGCTTCCATCGCCCCCGGATGGTAGCGCGCGATTGTCCGCAACAGCTCCGATCGACGAACGGCTAATGGCGAACGATTTTCTGCAAGTCAACCCCCTGCTGGTAGCCGCGCTGGAAACCGCGTTGAACCAGTATCTGGTGCTGGACGACCACCTCGAAGACTATCTGGCGCCGATGGCCGGCAAGGTCATCGCGTTGCGCATTCAGCCCTTCGGCGCCGAACTGTTCCTGTGTCCCGGCACCCGGCGCATCCAGATTCTGGAGAGTTACGCCGGGGAACCCGATGCCAGTTTGAGCGGCTCGCTGGCCGCTCTGGGCCTGATGGGCTTGAGCGCCACGCCCATGCGCTCGCTGTTTCGCGGCGAAGTCAAACTGGCCGGCGATACCCAACTGGCCCGCAAGCTGCAGCGCTTGTTCGAAAAGCTGGACATCGCCTGGGAAGCCAAGTTGGCCCGCTACGCCGGCGCCGACCTGGCCCACCGCCTGGCCGGCTGGGTGCGCGGCGGCCGCGCCTGGTCGCGGCATGGCCTTACCACGTTTAAACTCAATCTGGAGGAATTTCTCCAGGAAGAAACCCGCGAACTGCCCGCCAAACCGGAAGCCGAGCAAGTCTTTCAACGGATAGACGAACTCCGGCAGGATGCCGATAGACTGACCGCTCGCCTCGACCGGCTGGCCGCCGCCCTCACTCCACCCACCGAACCCCGTTAAAAGGACTGCTTGTGATTCGTCCCAAAACCTTGATGCGCCTGATTCATATCAATTGGGTGATGATGTTCCACGGTCTGGACGAAATCGTGCTGAAAACCCGCTTGTTCCGGGCCATCCGCTTTCTGGCCTATTGCTCGCCCAACTACTGGCTGGGCCGCACCACGCTGCCGCGCGGCGTCCGCATCCGCAAAACCCTGGAAGACCTGGGGCCGATCTACGTCAAATTCGGCCAAACCCTGTCCACCCGCAAAGACTTGCTGCCGGAAGACATCGCCGAGGAGCTGGTCAAGCTCCAGGATAAGGTGCCGCCCTTTCCGGCCGAAACGGCCCGGAAAATCATCGAGCAGCAACTCGGCCAAACCCTGGGCGAAGCCTTCGCCGAATTCAATCCGACGCCGCTGGCCTCGGCCTCGGTCGCCCAAGTTCATACCGCGCAATTGCACAGCGGCGAGCAAGTCATCGTCAAGGTGTTGCGCCCGGACATCGCCGGCAAGATTCATTCGGACGTCGCGCTGTTATTCGAATTCGCCAAACTGGCCGAGCGCTTCTGGCCGGATGCCCGCCGCCTGCGCGCCGTCGAAATCGTCGCCGAGTTCGAGAAAACCATACTCGACGAACTGGACCTGGTCCGCGAAGCCGCCAACGCCAGCGCGATCCGCAGCAATTTCAAAAACTCCGAGTTGCTCTACATCCCGGAAATCCACTGGCCGCTGACCCGCCGCAAAGTGCTGGTGATGGAACGCATCTACGGTATTCCGGTCGGCGACATCGACGCCTTGCGCGAAGGCCAAGCCGATTTCAAGAAACTGGCGGAACGGGGCGTCGAAATCTTCTTTACTCAGGTATTCCGCGACAATTTCTTTCATGCCGACATGCACCCCGGCAATATTTTCGTGCAACTGCCGGACAAATACCTGGCGGTCGATTTCGGCATCGTCGGCAGCCTGTCGGATTCCGATCAGCGTTATCTGGCCGAGAATTTCCTGGCCTTTTTCAACCACGATTACCGGCGGGTCGCGCAAATGCACATCGAGTCGGGCTGGGTGCCGAGCACGACTCGGGTCGAGGAATTCGAGGCAGCCATCCGCGCCGTCTGCGAACCCATCTTCGAAAAGCCGTTGAAAGACATCTCCTTCGGCCTGCTGTTGCTCAGACTGTTCCAGACCGCCCGCCGCTTCGATATGCTGGTTCAACCGCAATTGGTGCTGCTGCAAAAAACCTTGCTGAACATCGAAGGCCTGGGCCGGCAGCTCTACCCGGAGCTGGACCTGTGGCAAACAGCGAAACCCTTCCTGGAGAATTGGTTCAAGGAACGGATGGGACCCGCCGCCAAGCTCAAGGAACTGCTGGGCAAACTCCCGGAAATCACCGAGCAACTGCCGGAAATCCCGGCCCTGGTGTTGCACGCATTGCAGAGCACCGCCCAGATGCAGCAACAAATCCAGCACCACCAGCGCGAAATGGTCTTGCTGCGCAAACAGCTCAAATCCAACAATCGCCGTTCGCTCTGGGCCATTTTGACCGCCGCCGCGATGATCAGCGCCGCGCTGATCCTCCAATTGCCCGGTCTCAACTACTGACCGCAATCCGCGTCCGACACCGCGTAACTCCCACTGAAGAAGGGTGTCGTAAAAGCCCCTCTCCTTGCGGGAGAGGGGTTGGGGTGAGGGGAAATATCAAGGTAAGGCATTGAATTTATCCCCCTCACCCTGCCCTCTCCCGCGAGGAGAAGGTTCTGTTTCGACTTTTACGACACCCTCTGAAGTGGAAGCTGGATTTTTTATTCACCGGGTAAGTGAGTGTGTTTTGGGCGGTTCGTGTTGAGCAAAGTCGAAACATGGACGGCCCAAAACACGTGACAACGACTCTTTTTGAGATACCCCAGTTTGCGGCAAGCATGCGCTCGCCAGTGTCACGAATCGGTCATAAAACCGGCTTATGCTCGCAGTCCAATCTTCAATCAATTTTCGCTCGCGGAATGCCCTACTCGACCGCCGTTAACGGCCGCTTCTTTCAATTTGCGAATCTGCGGGTGTTGATGGCAAAGGCATCGCCACGCCGAGCAGCCGACGAACTGGCCGTATTGGCCGCCGATTCCGAGATCGAACGGGCCGCCGCCCAGCGTTGTCTGGCCGAGGTCGCGCTGCAACGCTTCTTAGAAGAGCCTCTGATCGACCCGGAATACGACGAAGTATCGCGCCTGATCCTGGATCGCCACGACCAGCGCGCATTTGCGCCGGTCGCCGGTTTGTCGGTCGGCGAATTCCGCGATTGGCTGCTGACCGGTCAAACCGACTTGGCGGCCCTGGCGCCCGGATTGACGCCGGAAATGGTCGCCGCGGTCAGCAAAATCATGCGCAATCAGGATCTGATCGCGGTCGCCCGCCGCTGCCGGGTGGTTAGTCGGTTTCGTAACACCTTGGGACTGCCGGGTCGGCTATCCACCCGGCTGCAGCCGAACCATCCGACCGACGACGCGCGCGGCATCGCCGCCAGCATTCTCGACGGCTTGCTGTACGGCAGCGGCGACGCGGTAATCGGCATCAATCCGGCCACCGACAGCCTGGACAACGTCCGCGCCTTGCTCGAGATGCTCGACGGCATCATCCAGCGTTACGCGATCCCGACCCAGGCCTGCGTGTTGGCCCATGTCACCACCACGATGGAGCTAATGCGGCGCGGCGCACCGGTCGATCTGGTGTTTCAATCGATCGCCGGCACCGAGGCCGCCAATCGCAGCTTCGGTGTGGATTTGGGGCTGTTGAGCGAAGCCAAGGCGATGGCCGACGAGCAACGGCGCGGCAGCGTCGGCAGCCAGTTAATGTATTTCGAGACCGGCCAAGGCAGCGCGCTGTCCGCCGGCGCCCATCACGGCGTCGATGCGCAAACCTGCGAAGCCCGCGCCTACGCGGTTGCCCGCGAGTTCGATCCGCTGCTGGTCAATTCGGTGGTCGGCTTCATCGGCCCGGAATACCTGTACGACGGCAAACAGATTATCCGCGCCGGTCTGGAAGACCATTTTTGCGGCAAACTGCTCGGCCTACCGATGGGATGCGACATTTGCTACACCAATCATGCCGAGGCGGACCAGGACGACATGGATACCTTGCTGACCTTGCTCGGCGTCGCCGGCTGCCATTTCGTGATGGGCGTACCCGGCGCCGACGACGTGATGCTGGCCTACCAAAGCACCTCGTTCCACGACGCGCTGTATCTGCGCGAAGCGCTGGGCCTGCGCCCCGCACCGGAATTCGAGGCCTGGCTGGAAAACCAGGGCATCTTCGACAACAACCGCCTGACCGGCCGGCGCGAGGCGTCCCGGCTGCTCGGCCAATTTCGTGGCGAACTGACGGCATGAGCGATCCCTGGCTGGAACTGCGCCGTTACACCCAAGCTCGCATCGCATTGGGCCGGGCCGGCTGCGCGCTGCCGACCTCGGCGCAACTGGAATTCAACGCTGCTCACGCCGCGGCTCGGGACGCGGTGCATCAACCGTGGGCGGTTCGCGCCTGTGCCGATGCAGTCGCCGATGCCGGCTGGCCGGTTTTGGTACTGAACACGCCGCTTGCGGATCGCGCTCAATATTTGCGCCGACCGGACTTGGGCCGACGCTTGACCGAGAATAGCCGCGCCCAACTCGCGACTCTGAACCCGACCGTCTCCGATGTCGCGCTGATCGTCAGCAACGGTCTGTCTTCGACTGCGGTCGAACGCCACGGCTTCGGCTTATTGCAAGCGGTGACGGCCGCTTACCGCGCTTGCGGCCTGACCCTGGGTCCGATTTGTCTAGTGCCGGAAGCCCGCGTCGCCGTCGCCGACGAAATCGGCGAACTGCTGCAAGCCAAACTCGCCGTCATCATCGTCGGCGAACGCCCCGGCTTAAGCGCCGCCGACAGCTTGGGCATTTACCTGACCCACGCGCCGCGCCTCGGCAATACCGACGCCGACCGCAATTGCCTATCCAACATCCGCCCGCCGCAGGGCCTGGCTTACGAAGCCGCCGCGATCAAACTGGCTTATCTGAGCGCGCAAGCGCTACGGCGCGGACTTTCCGGCGTGGCCTTGAAAGACGACATGCCGAGCGACTGGTTGCCGGCCAGCAAGGACGCCAACAGCTTGGACTGGTTTTAAGTGTATGGAGCCGACAGATCCGCTTGGTTTGAATTCGATGCAACCTGGAAAAATACCGGCTATTTGCATTCTAAGCTTGCAAATTAGAACCTACCTAATTTTTAAATATCGCCGTAGTAAGCAAAACTTTGTTGGATTAGTAATGCTTCCAAACAGCCATTATGTGCAAAAGTTGGATGGAGCAAGGGCCGGAATTGGCAATGCAAGCTACTCAGAAAACAAAGCCTTATCCCCCGAGAATTCAAGACTGCGTTTCCATGCCCTAGTCCGCCGAACACCCAAAGTTAAACTGCGAATGGGCGATCGGCCGCCTCGGGTAGATTCAGAACGGAATAAAGATGAAGGCGATCACGTCGTTGACGTAGCCGTCGGCGACTTTGTATTCCCGGTAGCCCTTGGACACAGCACTACCCAGCAGGTAATTTCGTTCGCGGTATTGCACCACTCGGGATTCGCGCTGACCGGCCGGCAAGCGAAAGCAGGCACCGTCCAAATCCAACAACTCGCCGGCGCCCAAATCCGAGTCGCCAGCCGTCGCGATGACCCGCTTTTGCCGATCTGCGAACAGCGCGAAACAACCCGCCACCGGACTACCCTGCTCGTCGCGAGGCAATACGTCGCTCAACATCGCCGCGAATTGCGGCTCGCTATCGAAAACAATGCCAATTCCGCCCACGACCCGGGTCGTATCGGCCAAATCGGTGATCGCCGCGTTGTAGATATAGGTAGGTCTCTGGGCGTACAACGCCGAACGGGCAAAAGGCGAGACCCGATAGCTTTGGCTGTCAGGGCATTTCAGGGCCGTGACCGCTCCGCTATCGTCGCCAACCCGGCCGCCGACCAAGGCCTGTTGGTTAGGATCGGACACCGCGACAATGTCACCGTTGGCGTCGTAAACATAGAGATTGGTATAAACAGTGTACAAGGCGTTGATGTATTGCAGAATATCGGCGATTTCGCGCCGCTGGCCGGCATCGGGGCTGCCGGCGGCCAGGTGACGACGAAATGCCGAGGTCAATGCCCACCAACGGCAATCGTTGGCGCGCTCGTACAGATTGCGGTCCATGATGTCGACCGCCAACGAAGCCAAAAAGCCCGCGTTGTTTAGATGCGACGACATCACGGTGGCTTGCTGCAAGCTGTTGACCGAGGCGGTAAAAATGCTGGCGATATCGGTGCCGATTTGTTTGATCGCTTCCAACACCGGCATGAATTCGGCTGCGTTTTTACGGGCCGAGGCGATCTGGCCGTTCAATACCAACAAACCGAGATCGTCGTTGATGGCGGCCGACGCCTTGCGGATGTCGCGCAATTCCGGCGGAAAACTGCTGGCCTGCTCCATGATGTCCGGCTGATTGGCCGCCGCCATTGGATCGCGGCTAAACGCCTGATTCAGCGCGGTCATCATTTGTCCGCACCAGCCCAAACCGCGAAAGCCTTGATAACCGTTGCTGGCACGGGTGTTGATGATGTACTCGGCGCCGTGATAACGGGCGATGCGTACCGAGCGTTCGACGCTGGACCAAGTATTGACCGGCAACAACAATTCGTCGCTGCTAGCGATCACGCGGCCGTCGTCGCCCAGCACCGCTAGAATACCGTCGTCGCCGGCGCCGAGCAGGTCGGCGAAAATCCCGCGCATTTCGTCGTCGAACTTAAAGCACAGGCACAACACCCCCAGCAGTTTGGAATCGCGCTGGTTGGTTTCGGTAATTTGACAGGAATAGATCAACGAGTGGCGGCGATCCGGCTGTAAATCCGAATATCGGAAGGTTTCGACATAGGCTGCGCCGCCGGTCAAGGTTTCCGATATCAGCGGATCCGACGACACCGTCACCGGATTGTGCTTATCGAGATGCGCCCTGACCCGACCCAGGGTATCCAACACCAGAATTTCGTCGTAAACGCTGTATTTTTTAACGTATTCGCGCAGCCGGTCTTCAATGAACGCGGTTTGTTCGGCGGTTGGCGCGGCCAGACTTAGAAAGGCGCGAATATCGTCGTCGGTCGCCAAAAATCCGACGTCGGCGGTCCGTTCGAACAAATTCCGCACCAGTAAATCGATCGCCACCTGGGCCTTGGAAGCATTATCCAATACCAGCTTCTGGACGTTCTCCAGCAGCAGATTGTAGGTGAGCTTTTTTTGCAGCTCGCCGAATTTGCCCTGGATTTGATTCATGTCGTCCAATATCGTCGCGGCGACATTGTGGCTGTTGATTTTGCCGATCAGCGCGATTTTGCCCCACCAATCGTTTAACGACGCCAGCTGCCGTTCGAACGTCTTGACGTCGGGCATCGCCGACAACAATTTATCCGAACTGTTTTCCAAAAGTGCCTGCATAAAACTCCTTGTTTGTGGTAGGTTGAAACAGCGTTCCCGACCGGCACCGGCGAAATCGCCGACTTCCGGTAAGGATTGCATGACATCGTCGATGCATTGCGGGAAGCGCCGACGCGGATCGACGCTTCCCGCACTACACGCCGCCGATCTCCGTGCGGCCGCCAAACGGGAAACAAAAACCGTACCAAGCGACCGAAACCACGAATTTCGCCGGCCGGCGCCGGCCGACCGGCGCGGCGACGGTAGCTGTCGCACCAGCACGGTGCGGTCTGCCGCACCAACTCCGCCAGATTCCATGCAAGCTATCTGGTTAATATTGTTGATAAATTCCCTATCCGCCGCCCACGTGTCGGCAATTGCGCCGGTCGGCTTGGCCTGACTCGCCGACTTTAGTACACTGAACCGATTACTTCATTTCAGGCAGCGCGCATGACTTACTGTATTGCAGTCTCGTTGAAGGACGGACTGGTGTTAACTTCGGATTCCAGAACCAATGCCGGCATCGACAATGTCAGCATTTACGGCAAGATGCACGCGTTCAACACCAACCCCGACCGCAAGATCGTCATGCTCAGCGCCGGCAATCTGGCCACCACGCAGTCGGTCATCGACCAAATCAAGCGCGACGTCAAGGAACACGCGGAAATCAATTTGAACACCGTGCATTACTTGTCCGAAGCCGCCGAGTATTTGGGAAGGATCAGCGTGGAAAAACAGCGCCGCCACACCGACGATGGTCAAAGCAGCTTCAATCCGTCGGCAACCTTCATCCTCGCGGGTCAGATTGCCCAAGAGCCGCACGGCGCCTATCTGGTTTACCCGGAGGGCAATTGCATCACCACCTCGCGGCAAACGCCTTATTTGCAAATCGGCGAGAACAAATACGGCAAACCGGTGCTGGATCGATTTTTGAAAATCGATACCGACCTGCACGAAGCCGGCCGCTGTTGCCTGATTTCGATGGATTCGACGATGCGCAGCAACGCCAGCGTCGGCGCGCCGGTGGAACTGTTGATTTACACGAAGGATGCGATGAAGCTGGACGAGTATTACTGCTTTCAGGAAGACAACGAATACCTGATTCAATTGCGGCGGATGTGGCACGAAAAGCTAAAGGAGGCCTTCGCGACCTTGCCGCAATTCAGCAAGGATGACGCTAAACCGCTACCGGGCTGCTTTTAACCGGGGAACGCAGCGGCCGGACAGATGAAAAGCGTCGTATCTGCATAGTCACGGCGCAAAGTCTGAACCCAAGCGCCCACCCTTCGCGTCCGATCTAGGTGGCGCGAAGGAGGACTTGTTTCGCCGGCCCTGCCGAACCGCCCGCCCGTTCCTTCGCCGAATCGGCAACAGTTAAGCCGCCTTTTCCAACTCCATGCTCGCTTCGCCGTTGTCGGCGTCGAAAAACCAAGCGGCCGCGATGCGCCGGTGCAAGTCGTCGAAACGGGTTTGCAGATCGTCCAGCAATGCGTGCAGTTCGCCGGGCGGCGTCTGGCGCAGATCGACAGCCAGGATGCGATTCTCCAGCGCTTCCAAATGCGGGAATAAGGCCGTGGCATTGGGCAAACGCTTGATGCAATGGGCGATCTCGTCCAGACAATGCAGCACCGCTCGCGGAAAATCCGGATTCTTCAGCAAGTAGTCCAACACATCCTCGCCCTTGATGCGCTGACGCACCTGCTTGCGATACATCAACACCGCGCTCAGCGATTTCAAGACGTTGATCCATAGAATGGTTTCGTACTCGCGCATCTTGTGGCTACGGTTTTCCGCCAACAGCACCGAACCGAAATCCATGATCCGGCTGGTCATGTCGGCGCGCTCGATATTGCGGCCGATGCATAAAAAACGGTAAGCGTCGTTTCGGCTCATCGCGCCGTAAATAAAGCCGGTGAAGCGTTGGCAACCGGCCATGATTTCCTGCAAATACTGAGCCCGGCCACGCCGATTCGACAAACTGTCCAGATGGTTGTTGGCGTACAGATACATTTCGTTGACCAATTCCCAAGCTTCGTCCGGCATCAGTTCGCGACTGGTGCGGATATTTTCCCGCGCCGCCGACAACGACGATAACAGCGAACCGGGATTACCGGTATCGGCCAACAGGAAACGGGTGGTATTGTGCTCGCTGGGGTTTTTGAAGCGTTGGTAAAACCCGGCCTCCACGCCGCAAATATTCAGCAGGTTGTGCCAGCCCATTTCAACGCCGTAGGGCAAATCGTAGATCAAGTGCATCGTCGCGCTGATCAAGCGGGCGGTGTTCTCGGTGCGTTCCAGATAGCGGGCCAGCCAATAGAGACGTTCGGCGGAGCGAGATAGCATGTCATTTCTCCCGGTTGATGATCCAAGTGTCCTTGCTGCCGCCGCCCTGCGACGAGTTAACCACCAGCGAACCGGCTTTCAACGCGACGCGGGTCAGACCGCCGGCGGTCACGAAACCGCGCTCGCCTTGCAGGATGAACGGCCGCAAATCGATGTGGCGAGGCTCCAACCGATCGCCGCACAAGGTCGGACAGGTCGAAAGCGCCAGCGTGGGCTGCGCGATGTAGTTGCGCGGATTGGCCTGGACCAGTTTATGAAATTGCTTGATGTCTTTCTGGGTGGCATGCGGCCCGACCAACATGCCGTAACCGCCGGACTCGTTGGCCGGCTTGACCACCAATTCGGCCAGATGCTCCAGCACGTAGGCGCATTGCTCGGGATCGCTACAAAGATAGGTGGGTACGTTGGGCAACAGCGGCTCTTCGTTAAGATAGTAGCGGATCATCGCCGGCACGTAGGCATACACCACCTTGTCGTCGGCGACGCCGGCGCCGGGCGCGTTCGCCAACGCCACGTTGCCGGCCTTCCAAGCCCTCAGCAAGCCTTTGACGCCCAGCACCGAATCCTTCCGAAACACCTCCGGGTCGAGGAACATATCGTCGATCCGCCGATAGATCACGTCGACTTTTTCCAAACCCTTGACGGTGCGCATGTACACGCAATCGTCGTCCTTGACCACCAGGTCGCCGCCTTCGACCAACTCGGCGCCCATTTGTTGAGCCAAAAATGCATGTTCGAAGTATGCCGAGTTATAAATTCCGGGCGTCAATACCGCGATTTGCGGCTGATCCTCCGGTCTGGGCGCAATCGACGTCAGCATTTCGAACAATTGGGTCGGGTAGTCGTCCACCGGCAGTATGTTCAAGTTCTCGAGTAACTCGGGAAACACTCGCTTGGTGATGACCCGGTTCTCGATCATGTAAGACACGCCGGACGGCACCCGCAAATTGTCTTCCAGTACGTAAACCACGCCGTCGCCGTCGCGTACCAAATCGCTACCGCAGATATTGGCCCAAACCCCGAACTTAGGCTTGAACCCAACACATTCCGGCCGAAAATTGCTGGAACTGGCGATCAATTCGGTCGGCACCACGCCGTCCTTAATGATCTGCCGCTCGTTATAAACATCGTCGATGAAGTGGTTCAATGCCCGCAAACGCTGCCGCAAGCCGGCGTCGATACCCCGCCACTCCTGAAAATCGATTAAGCGCGGAATGATGTCGAACGGCCAAGCCCGGTCGATGTTGCCTTCGTCGCTATAGACGGTGAAGGTAATACCCATCTCCAATATCGCCGCCTCGGCGGCCGACAGGCGCCCCTTGATGGCTTCCATGCCCAAGGATTGCAAGTACTGACTCAAAGTGGCGCACGTTTGGCGCGGCTGGCCGCCACCATCCATCATTTCGTCGTAGGCTTGGTTGGCGCGGTATTGCGCCCATATCGATTGCTCGGACTTCATGCGGGCATCCCTGGTTATCGCTATTATGGTGCCGGACCGCACTAAGTTGGCGCACAAAAGCCGATTCCGGACTCACCCCGCGCCGTTTGCGCGGGTTTCATTTCGTCAATGCAAGCCTGATGCCAAAAAGCCCGGAAAAAGCGCGGTATTCACCAAAGCTGTGCATATTGCCAACAGCTGCCCAAAAATCGGACAATCGAACCACCGGTACGGATACTGGCGGTCGGAAACACACGAAAATGCCGCCCCTCGCTGCCACATCGTTGCCCGCCCGCCCGCGGGTCTCCCGATATACACTTAGGCGCGAAATTTGCTGTCGCTTAGCTTATCGTTCGTCAACTCAGGACCGCCATTGACTCCGCGCTCACCCCGACCCAGCAAAAATCGCTCGGCTTCCCACCGCAAATTGCGCCAAACGACTTAAACCGGCAAACTAAGCCCATGAGCCAGTTATTGCTAGAAGAAGCGTTATCCCCCGGCTATCGTCTGAACCCCAGCGTCTACGATGAGATGCTCGACAAATCCGGTCGCGTCCGGCCGCATTGGCGGCATTTGATGGAGGCTCTGCAACAGTTGGGACCCGAGGAACTGGCTCACCGGTATCGCGAAGCGCTACGGCTGTTGCGCGAAAACGGTGTCACCTATAACGTCTACGGCGATCCGGACGGCCTGAACCGACCTTGGCAGCTCGACCCGGTACCCTTCGTCGTTTCCGGCAACGAGTGGTTCGATATCGAAGCCGGCCTGTTGCAACGCGCCGAATTGCTGAATCTGGTATTGGCCGACTTGTACGGCCCGCGCACGCTGATCAAAAAGAACCTGCTCCCGCTGGAGCTGATATACAACCACGGCGGCTTCCTGCGCGCTTGCGATCAAGTGCGCTTGCCGGGCGAGCAACAATTGGTATTGTATGCCGCCGATTTGGCGCGCGGCCCCGACAACAAGATGTGGGTACTGGGCGACCGCACCCAAGCGCCGTCCGGCGCCGGTTACGCATTGGAAAACCGTTTGGCGATGTCGCGGGTATTGCCGAGCCTGTTTCGAGATGCTCAGGTCCACCGACTGGCCCGATTCTTTCAGGCGCTACGGGCCGGTCTGAACGCGATCGCTCCGCAAACCGCCCACACGCCGATGGTGGTGGTACTGACCCCCGGCCCGCTCAACGAAACTTTTTTCGAACACGCCTACCTGGCGTCCTACCTGGGCTACCCACTGGTGCAAGGCGACGACCTGACCGTCCGCGACGGTTATGTCTGGCTAAAATCGCTGACCGGTTTGCAACGGGTCGACGTGATTCTGCGCCGGGTAGACGACAATTATTGCGACCCGCTGGAACTGCGCGAAGATTCGCGCCTGGGCGTGCCCGGCCTTTTGGAAGCGGCCAGACGCGGCAATGTCGCGATCGCCAATCCGCTCGGCAGCGGGATTCTGGAAAACCCCGGTCTGTTGGCCTTCCTGCCCGGTATCGCACAACACTTTCTCGGCCAACCGTTAAAGCTGAATTCGATCGCCACCTGGTGGTGCGGTCAAGCCGGCGAATTGTCCTATGTCCTCGCCAATCTGAAACGTCTGGTCATCAAACCGATTTACCGGCAACCCGGCGAACACGCGGTGTTCGGCCACCAGCTCAGCAAATCGCAGCTGGAGGTCTGGCGCGAGCGTATCCGAGCCCGCCCCGCCTTTTACGTCGCCCAGGAATACGAAAGTTTCTCGACCGTGCCGTCGATGGTCGGCGACGGCTTCGAACCGCGCCAGGCCTTGCTGCGTTGTTTCGCGGTGGCCAGGGCCGGCGGCTACGCACTGATGCCCGGAGGCCTGACCCGTAGCGCGCCCAACTATGGCGACGTTTACATTACCAATCAACTCGGCAGCATCAGCAAGGATACTTGGGTCATAGCCACCGAACCGCAATCCCCGCCGGCCAGCGCCGGCCCGGCCAGCGCCGGCGGACCTCCCGGATTGCGCAATGCCTTGCCGAGCCGAGCCGCCGACAATATTTTTTGGGTGGGCCGCAATGCGGAACGCGCCGAAGGCTGCGTGCGTCTGTTGCGGGCGACGTTGAAGCGGTTGGTGATTAACCCGGACAGCGACCATCCCGACTATCCGCCCAGCCTGCATCGCCTGCTGCACTGCGTCACGAGTCTGACCGGTAGTTATCCCGGCTTCTTCGGCAAGAAAGCGGACGACAAGCTCCTGCGCGCGCCTGAGCCGGAACTGCTGGCCTTGATGCAGGACGATACCCGACCCGGCAGCCTGCCCAATTCGGTGCGGGGCTTGCAACAAGCCGGCTACGCGGTGCGGGATTTATGGTCGTCCGATACTTGGCGGGTTATCGACGAAATTGGCGAGCAAATCGCCGACACCAAACGCGCCGGTAAAACCGGTTTGTGGACGATGCAAGAGCACCTGGATCAACTGGTCACGTCGCTGTCCGCATTCAGCGGTTTGGTGATGGAAAGCATGACGCGAGGCAACGGTTGGTTGTTTTTGGACATCGGCCGTCGCCTGGAGCGGGGTCTGCAATTGATTTCGGTGTTGCGGACCGGATTTGCCGAGCCGCTGCCGGAAGGCGCGGAAACCAGACTGATCGAGACCTTGCTGGAGTGTAGCGACAACTTGATCTGTTATCGGCAACACTACCGCAGCAACCCGGAATTGGCGTCGTTTTTGGAGCTGCTGGTGCTGGACCCCAACAATCCGCGTTCGCTGGCGTATCAAATCGCCCGCTTGCAGGAGCATGCCGACAAGTTGCCTAGGGAAACCGAAACCGGCCGGCTCGGCCCAGCGCAGCGCTTGATGCTGGAAGCCAACTGCATACTGAATCTGACCGACATCGACACTTGGCTGGTCGTCGAGAAATCCGGCGTGCGGGAGACCCTGGATCAACAACTCAGCCGGATTTATGCGTTGCTGGCGGCGTTATCGGATACGCTGACCGCCGGCTATTTCCGTCACGGCGACACGCCGCAATCGCTGTCTTGAGGCAGGAGGCCGCATGCGCTACCGCGTTACCCATACCACCCGTTACCGTTATCGCGACATGGTAGCCCTGTCTTACAACGAAGTCAGGATGCAGCCTCGCGCGTGCCCGCACCAACAACTGCTGGCCTCGACGCTGGAAATCAGCCCCAAGCCCAGCGATTACCGACTGCGCAGCGATTTTTTCGGCAACCGGGTCACCTGGTTTTCAATCCGAGAACCCCATCGGGAATTCGCGGTCACCGCCATTAGCGATATTGTCGTCGCCCCGGTGCCGGCCCAGTTGGACTGGTGCGAATCGGCCGATTGGGAAAGCGTCAAGGCGGCACTGTCCGCCGATACCGGCGAAGCGATGCAGGAGGCCCGCCAATTCTCGCTGACGTCGCCCTATATCCCGCCCTCGGCGGACCTGGCCGAGTATGCCGGCGCGTCTTTCACGCCCGGCCGACCGTTGATCGAAGCGGTTCACGATTTGATGCAGCGTATCTTCCGCGACTTTACTTTCGATCCGCATTTCAGCAATCTGGCGACCCCACTGAGCGAAGTGCTGGAGCATCGGCGCGGAGTCTGTCAAGATTTCGCCCACCTGGCGATTGGTTGCATCCGCTCGCAAGGCTTGGCGGCCCGGTATGTCAGCGGCTATATCGAAACCCTACCGCCGCCGGGCGTCGAAAAATTGATCGGCGCCGACGCCTCGCACGCGTGGTTTTCGGTGTTTCTGCCGGAACTGGGCTGGCTGGATTTCGACCCCACCAACAATCAACTGCCCGGCGACCGCCATATTACCGTGGCCTGGGGCCGCGACTACGGCGACGTCGCACCGCTGAAGGGCGTGATTTTCGGCGGCCAGAATCACGAATTGACAGTCTCCGTCTCCGTAGAAAATCTCGAACCTGACGCAGTCGGCATTCGTGGCAACCCGACAAGCGCCGCCGCCGATAACCCGGCTAAAATAACCCCTTTGAATCCAACTCCTCCGATTCCATGAATATCCTACACAAAGCTCATCCCTGGCACGGCATCGCTCCCGGCGATAGCGCTCCGGACATCGTCACCGCATTTATCGAAATCGTGCCGTCCGATACCGTCAAATATGAGATCGACAAACACAGCGGCTATCTGAAAATCGACCGGCCTCAGAAATTTTCCAATATGATTCCGACCCTGTACGGCTTTATCCCGCGCACCTATTGCGCTGAAAAAATCGCCGAATATGCAGCCGCGCAATCCGGCCGGCCGGTCAGCAAGGGCGACGGCGACCCGTTGGATATTTGCGTACTCAGCGAACGTAGCGTGACGCACGGCGACATCTTGCTGCAAGCGATACCGATCGGAGGTTTCCGACTGTTGGACGGTGGCGAGGCCGACGACAAGATCATCGCGGTGATGAAGGGCGACGAGTTTTACCGGCAATGGCGCGACGTTTCCGATTGTCCGGAATCCTACATCAACCGTCTGAAACACTACTTTTTGACTTACAAACACCTACCCAGCGAGAAAAGCGTTTGCGAAATTACTCACGTCTACGGTAGACAGGAAGCGCACGAAGTGATTAAACGGTCGATGGCCGACTACCAATACCATTTCGGCTGCCAAGACGACGGCTAGTGCAACCCGCTCGCCGTTTTATCCGTGCAAAGGCCGCCGGTAAGACCCGGCGACCTTCATTCAGGAAAACCGCTTCGATCCGCGGAACTCAAACCACGCTAACTTCAGCCGCGTCGTGGCTTAAAACTTGACCGGCGGTATCGATTTCGATGCGGCGCGGCTTCATCGCTTCCGGCACTCGCTTAGTCAAGCGCACGGTCAGGATGCCGTCGCGGTAATGGGCGCCCGCCACTTCGATGTGTTCGGCCAAATTGAAGCGTCGCTCAAAATTGCGACTGACAATGCCTTGGTGCAAAAAATGCCGTTTATCGCCCGCCCGTGGTTTTTCGCCCTTAACGGTCAACACCTTGTTTTCGGTTTCGATAGTGAGTTGTTCCGGGGAGAAACCAGCTACCGCTAAACTGATCGCGTACTGTTTATCCTCGACGAGTTCAATGTCGTAAGGTGGGTAATCGTAGTTGGCCCGATCGGTTTGCAAAATCCCGTCCAGCATAGCGGCCCATTGGCCGGAAGCCAGGTTAGGACGATATATTGGGGTGTATTCGACTCGCATCATTCCATCCTCCTAAATTTCAAGATCACGGTTACCGAACCGGCTAACGGTTCGTCCGACTTGGATTTAGGAGCGCTTTGCAAAATTTCAAGTCCTAAAATAGGCGATTGACTATCAGCCAAGCAAAAAAAGGCCAGGCCGCCTTGACGGCGCGGCCCGACCGAGAGGGAACGACTAAAATGCGCGGCCAGGCTTGACGCCGAGCTTTCTCAAAATAATCGCCAGAGGACAAAAACCAGTGAATGCGGCTTGCAGCAGGTTCGCACCGACAAAGGCGGTAAACCATAACCAATTCGGCGAATGCCAATGCGCCAAGGCCAGGCTCGACAAGATGAACGAACCGGCAAACGCCATCACCCAGCGATCGATGGACATAAGGACCTCCTATTTCAAACGCACCACACCCATGAATTTCAACATCATTCGTTCGTAGAAGGGTTCGCTAATGCCTTTTCTAACCTTGCGCATAAAGTATTTTTCGAACGCAATCTTCGCCAGATGCACCCACTTGCCATGAGCCGACCAAGTGGTGTTACGCGGTGGAATCTGCGGTACGGCCAAGAAGGCAACGCCGCTATCGCCCAGGTCCGCCAGACACAACGCGCTCAAACTCGGTTTGTCGGTCGGCTGTTTGCCGGCCAATTCGTCACGGATATTGTGCGCGGTCGCGGTAACCATCGATTCGATCATGTAACCGGTTTTCGGGGTCCCGGTCGGCACCGGGGTTTTTTCAACCGGCGGCAGGGCCACGCAAACGCCGACCGAGTAAACATTTTTATAGGTCGGGTTACGTTGATACTCATCGACGATGACAAAGCCGCGCGGGTTGGTCAGGCCTTCGGCGCCGCAGTGGCGTACCGCGTTGACACCGGTGAAAGCCGGCAGCATCATCGAATGCTTGAACGGCACCTCGTGCTTTTTCTTTTCGTTGCCGTCGTCGTCAACTTCGGTGACATACATCATGCCCTGTTCGATTTTGTCGACCTTGGCGTTGGTGATCCATTTGATGGTCTTATCGCGCAAAGCGCTTTCCAATAACCCTTTGGTATCGCCGACGCCACCCAAGCCCAAATGGCCGATGTAGGGTTCGGAAGTCACGAAGGTCATCGGTACTTTGTCGCGAATCTTGCGTTTGCGCAATTCGGTTTCGATGATCATCAGATATTCGTAAGCCGGGCCGAAACACGACGCCCCTTGCACCGCGCCGATGACGATCGGGCCGGGATCGTCCATGAAGCGGTCCCAATCATCGGAGGCCAATGCGGCGTGATCGACGTGGCAAACCGACGAGGTATGCCCGCCGTGCGGCCCCAAACCGGGCACTTCGTCGAAGGCCAAGCGAGGTCCGGTGGCGATCACCAAAAAGTCGTATTCCACCGACGTGCCGTCCGCCAGATCGACTTTATTATTGGCCGGATCGACTTTGCTGGCGGACTTCTGTACGAAGTTGATGCCTTTCTTGGCCATCACCGGCGCCAATTCGATTTTCAAATCTTCCGGCTTGCGCCATTTCGGCGGTATCCACGGGTTCGAAGGGACGAAGTGGAACGTCGGGGTGTCGGATATCACGACCACTTCGTGAGCCTTGCCGACGATTTCCTTCATTTCATACGCCATCGGCACGCCACCGATGCCTGCGCCTAATACTACGATTCTTGCCATGACATGCTCCTCTCGCTGATGTCTAAACGAATACGCGGCCGAGTCTATCGTTATTCTTTATCGTGTTATAAAAGCCACCGACCGTGCGAAACCTAGAATATTAGAATTTTCTAACATACGCAACCAAAATCTACCCGTCCTCGAATCCGGACCTCACCCGAACTGTCCGTAACTATAGAAGATTGTTACATTCGCGCACTCGCGGTGAGTATTCGTGGGCGCGACACACTTTGGCCTTGGATCAAGTCTGGGTACAATGCGACATCCCAGCAAATTTCCGGAATAGCAACATGGCCGACCAAGACGATAGCGAACAAATCTGGCGCGAAAAACTCAGCCCCGAGCAATACCACGTCTGCCGAGAAAAAGGTACCGAACCGCCGTTCACCGGCAAGTATACCGATTGCGAGGAAGCTGGCGTCTATCGTTGCGTGTGTTGCGGCGAACCCTTGTTTTCGTCCGATCAAAAATTCCACTCCGGCTGCGGCTGGCCCAGCTTCTGGGCCCCCATCGCCGGCGAAAGTCTGGAGCAGTCGCTCGATACCAGTCACGGCATGCGTCGCATCGAAGTCACCTGTCGCTCATGCGGTGCCCACCTCGGCCATGTTTTCCCGGACGGTCCGCAACCGACCGGTCAGCGTTATTGCATCAACTCGGTTGCGTTGGATCTGGAAAAATCATGACCTCTCCGCAACTCGCTCAAGATTTACTGGATTTCATCGACGCCAGCCCCAGCCCCTGGCACGCGGCTGCCACCATGGAACAGCGCCTGCTGTCGCACGGTTTCCAAAAACTGGAGGAAAGCGCAGTTTGGCCGTTAAGCCTTGGCGGCCGATATTATGTGATTCGAGACGCTTCGTCCATCGTTGCATTCATCGTCGGCGCCGCCGCGCCGGCCGAAGCCGGATTCAAGATCCTTGGCGCCCATACCGATTCTCCGGGTTTGCGGGTAAAGCCACGACCGGTCGTCGACAGCGATCGATTCGTACGCATTGCCGTCGAAGTTTACGGCGGACCGATCTTAGCCACTTTCGCCGACCGCGATTTAAGTCTGGCCGGGCGCATCGCTTACCGCGACGGCGATGGTAGCGTGGCCACGACGCTGGTCCGATTTGCCGAGCCGCTGCTGCGCCTGCCGAACTTGGCCATCCATATGAACCGCGCCGTCAACGAGGATGGCCTCAAACTGAATAAACAAACGGAGCTGCCGCTGCTGCTAGCCAATCTACCGGGCGATAGCCCGGCAAACGACGTGTTTTACGGCCTACTGGAATCGGCTTCCGGCTTGACGGCGGACCAAATTTTAAGCTGGGAGCTCAACGTCCACGACAGCCAAAAAGGTGCGTTCTGGGGCGCGGATCGACAATTCATCGCCGACAGCCAACTCGACAATTTGGCGTCCTGCCACGCTGGCCTGACCGCCTTGCTGAATTGCCGGGAGCAAATCGTGGCAGCCACTCGGGTATGCGCCTTTTTCGACCACGAAGAAGTCGGCAGCGAAAGCAACAAGGGCGCGGCCGGCAGCTTCCTGGCCGACGTTCTGTCTCGAATTGCCGGGGCATGCGGCGATCGGTCGGACAATTATCCGCGCGCGCTGGCGCAAAGTTTTCTGGTCAGCGCCGACATGGCGCACGCCTACCAGCCCAATTTTCCGGCCGCCTACGAGCCGGGCCATAAAATCCTGGTCAATCACGGACCGGTGATTAAGATCAACGTCAATCACCGCTACGCCAGCGAATGCGTATCCGAAGCGATTTTCGCCCAGTTCTGCCAACAGGCCGGCGTGCCCTTTCAAAAGTACGCGCATCGCGGCGATCTGCCCTGCGGCAGCACGATAGGTCCGATCACCTCCGCCAAGCTGGGTATACGTAGCGTCGATGTCGGCTCGCCGATGTGGGCGATGCACAGCGCCAGGGAAAGTGCCGGCGTCGCCGACCACGCTTACATGGTCGGCGCACTGGAGGTTTTTTTCAGCAACCCTTAGTATTTCTACTATTCTTGCCGTGTACTCTTGCCCGGTAGAGAATAATTTTGTTTCCGATCTTTTCGTCCCACTGCAATGTTGCATTGCAGCGTGCAGCGTTTTACGCCAAATCAGCGCTCGTCTGTGGCTGGGTGTTAAGTACAGCGCATGCCGACGAACCGAATCTGGAATACAAAATCAAGGCCGCTTACCTTTACAATTTCACCAAATTCATCACTTGGCCAAACAACCCTGGGCCGTCGTTCAACATTTGCTTGATTGGCGACAACCCGTTCGGCAATCTGCTCGACACGCTGGAGACCAAAACGGTCGCCGACAAACCTATCCGTTTGCGCCACCTCGATTCCCTAAAACAGGCGCAGGATTGCCAGATTCTGTACGCCGAAAAGACCGAACAACGCATCGACGTAAATCTGACCGGCGTCTTGCTGGTCGGCAACCTCGGTAAAACGCTGACAGTCAGTAGCCAGCCCTTCTTCGCCGAATCCGGCGGCATGATAGGTTT
The DNA here is from genome assembly GCF_050154735.1 of Methylomonas stagni. Taxonomy (NCBI): domain Bacteria; kingdom Pseudomonadati; phylum Pseudomonadota; class Gammaproteobacteria; order Methylococcales; family Methylococcaceae; genus Methylomonas; species Methylomonas stagni. Next base: position 2,589,800 of record NZ_CP189557.1, read on the forward strand.
CGTGCTCGACGATGAAAAAGTGCGCCTGCATATCAACTTAAAGGCTTTGAAGCAAAGCGGACTATCGATCAGCGCTAAACTGATCGAAGTCGCCACATTGGTGGAAGGAGGCGGCCGTGAATAAATGGTTTACCGCCCTCTCCATTAAAACGAAGCTGCTGACAATCGCGGTGACCTCCGCCCTATTTTCGATGTTGCTGGCACTGGTCATTCTCGTCACGATCAATGCCGCCGACGTCAAGCGCAAGGCTCAAGACGATCTGCAGGCCGTCGCCAGTCTGATCGCCAACCGCAGCGTGGCCGCGGTGATGTTCGACGACGCCGGCGTCGCCAAGGAAAACCTGATTTCGTTGAACAGTTTTCCAGACTTGCGTAGCGCTTGCGTTTACGTCAAGAAAGGTCATCTGTTTACCTCACTGGACAATCAGGCCCTACCCTGCCCGGACGTTGCCTACGGTCTGCATACCCATTACGACAATTTGATGCTGTATGTATACCAGGCGATGGTGGTTGACAGCGAAGAAATCGGGGCAGTGTATCTGGCCTCGGACTTGAGTGCGGCGATTTGGCGAGAACTGAAATTCGTCAGCTTGATTATTGCGGTTCTCTTCGTCGCGTTGTTCATCACCTTTTTGCTGACTGTCCCACTGTTGAATCGAGTCGCGCTGCCGGTCGCCCAGCTCGCCAAAACCGCGCAGAGAGTCAGCCAAGATCACGATTATTCGCTACGAGCCGAAAAGCACAGCAGCGACGAAATGGGCATTCTGGTCGATGCCTTCAACGACATGCTCGACACCGTAGAAACCCAAAACAAAGCCTTAATCGCGGTCAAAAACAACTACCAGGCGCTCTACGACAACAATCCGACCATGGTCTTCAATCTGGACATGCAAGGCCGCATCGTATCGGTCAACCGCTTCGGCGCGAAGCAATTGGGCTTGGGCGTCGAAGAATTACAAGGCTGCGCGATCAGCAACTTCTCGCATCCGGACGATGCCGCCGGTTTCGAACAGTTTTTCGAGACTTGCCGCCACCACCCGGAACTGATTCATCGCCAGGAAAGCCGCAAAATTTGCCGCAACGGCAACGTGATTTGGGTCAGGGAAACCGCGCGTCTGGTCACCGACGAGTCCAACTTCCAGCGCTTGTTACTGGTCTGCGAGGACATCACCGAAACCCGCCGGCTGTCGGAAAAAATCGCCTATCAGGCCAGCCACGACGAACTGACCGGTCTGGTCAACCGGCGCCAATTCGATATTCACATCCAGAGTTTGGTGTCTCAAGCCGAAATCGACGAGAGCGAGCACGTACTCTGCTACCTGGATTTGGACCAATTCAAGATCGTCAACGATACCTGCGGTCATTTGGCGGGCGACGAACTGCTGCGCCAATTGGGCGAGGTCCTGCGCCACCAGGTCCGTAAGACCGACATTTTGGCGCGACTGGGCGGCGACGAGTTCGGCATTTTGATGTCGCATTGTTCGGTCGAGCAAGCCTTCTCGACCTGCGAGAAACTGCGCAACATCATTTGCGACTTTCAGTTTGCCTGGGAAAATCGTAGCTTTAATATCGGCGTCAGCGTCGGTATCGCTCCGATCAATCTGACCAGCGGCAATGCGGTCGACATACTCAAGGAAGCCGACGCCGCCTGCTACGCCGCCAAGGAAAAAGGACGGAACCGCGTCCACGTCTTCAGCCCCGACGACGAAGAATTGACGTTGCGACAAGGCGAAATGCAATGGGTCGAAAAAATCCGGATGGGGATAGAACAAAACCGTTTCCAACTTTACGGTCAGTTAATCGTGCCGATTGCCTCGAACGACGAAGGGCTGCATTTCGAAACGCTGATCCGCTATATCGACGAACAGGGCAAAGTCATTCCCCCCGGCGCGTTCCTGCCGGCCGCCGAGCGCTACAACATTGCTCCACCGCTGGACCGATGGGTCATTTCCCGTTTGTTCGAGCATTTGGCAACCACTCCGAACCTGCTGGAACGCCTGGAAATGTGCTCGGTCAACCTGTCCGGCCTGTCGATGTCCGACGAAACGATGCTGACCTTTATCGACGAGCAGTTTCAAAAATGGCATATTCCGACGCATAAGATATGCTTTGAAATTACTGAAACCGCCGCCATCAGCAATTTGTCCTACGCCCGCCAGTTCATTAATTCCTTGCGTACCAAGGGTTGCCTGTTTTCGCTGGACGACTTCGGCAGCGGCCTGTCTTCATTTGCATATCTAAAAAACCTTCCTGTGGACTTTTTGAAAATCGACGGCCTATTCGTCAAGGATATTTTGGAAGACCGGGTCGATTTGACCATGGTCAAATCGATCAATGAAGTCGCTCATGTGATGAGCAAGAAAACCATCGCCGAATTCGTCGAAAACCGCGATATTTTCGAGTTGTTGAAAACCTTAGGCGTCAATTACGCCCAGGGTTACGGCATTGCTAAACCGGTACCCTTGGAAGAACTATGAGTCAGCCCAAACCCAACGTCTTCGGCAAACGGTGCGTAGTGCCGGCCGTGTTGCTATGCGGCCTCGGTCAACCAGCCCAGGGTCAAGACCAGAGCATGACCGACTTGCTCGAACTGTCACCAGCCGAGCTGGCCAATATTTCGGTCAGCATTGCCTCGGGGACCGCCAAATCGGTATCGCAATCCGCCGCGGTCACGACTGTGATTACCGCCGACCAAATCAGCGCGATGGGCGCCACCGAGCTGCACGAAGTGCTGGAAACCGTGCCCGGCATGCACGTCAGTATTCAACCGGTCACCAACGATTACACCTATACGATGCGCGGCATGCGTAATCAAACCAACTCGGAAGTCTTGCTGATGTTGAACGGCACCCGGTTTTCGATTCCTTATCAGGGCTCGCACATGGCGGGGATGATCGTACCGGTCGAAAACATTCAGCGTGTCGAAGTCATTCGCGGGCCGGGCTCGGCCTTGTACGGCGCCGACGCCTTCGCCGGCGTCATCAATATCGTCACGAAAAAAGCCGGCGACCTCAACGGTACCACGCTAGGCGCGCGCGGCGGTAACGCCGACCGCACCAGCACCTGGGCGCAGCACGGCGGCCATTACGGCGAATGGGATGTTGCCGGTAGCCTGCAATATAGCCACAGCGGGATCAATCCGGATCGCATCGTGGCGGCCGATGCTCAAACCGCATTGGATAACGCGCTGAATACGCACGCGTCTCAGGCACCCGGCGCTATGCAGACTGCCGGCGAGCGCTGGAACGCTCATCTGAATTTACAGCGCCAACACTGGGATTTGAACTTTTGGGCTTACAACCAATCCGTTGGCTTCCCGGCCGGCGCCAGCGGCGCGTTGGATAATAGCGGCACGCTGGACGGCGCCCATTATTTGGGTGACGTCCGTTACTCGACCGAGGACGACCTGGAAAATTGGGAACTGCAATTTCACACCAGTTTTCTGCACACCGATTTGAACGGAAATAGCCGTAACTTTCCAGTAGGCACGGTTTTACCTATCGATGGGAACGGTAACCTAGCCGTGGATGCCAACGGCAATCTCAACCCCGCCACCTTAGTCAACTTTGTGTCGTTTCCAAATGGCATGCGTTTCGTCCCCGGTATCAAAAATACCGTCCCGAGCACCGAACTGACCAGTATTTACAAAGGGTTCGAAAACCACCTGATCCGATTGATCACCGGCTTCCGTTACGAGGAATTGAATGTCAGCGAACTGCGCAATTACGGCATCGGCGTCATCGACGGCCAGCAATTAGTCGTCAACGGCGACCTGACCGACGTCACCGGCACGCCCTACGCCTTCATGAACGACACCCATCGATCGATCTGGTCGGTCGCGTTGCAGGACGAATGGCAGATCTCCAAGAATTGGCAATTGACGGCCGGCTTGCGTTACGACGAATATTCGGATTTCGGCGGTACTTTGAACCCAAGAGCCGCGTTGGTTTGGGATATTAACGACGATCTAACCGGCAAATTGTTGTACGGTCAGGCCTACCGCGCACCTAGCTTCGTCGAGCAATATCAGAAAAATAATCCGCTGTTCGTCGGCAATGCCTCGTTGAGTCCGGAGACGATAGAAACCACCGAGTTGGCTTTCGATTACCGCCCCTGGAAGAGCCTGCGAACCACATTGAATGTCTATTACTACGAAATCAACGACTTAATCGGCGGCAAATTAACCAATCAGGGCGCCACGCTGTCCGAGGTCAACAATCCCGGTCAAGATGGGTTGGGCAGCGAATTCGAATGGGATTGGAAATTCTACGACGACTGGAATTTGCGTGGCAATTACGCTTGGCAATACGCGGTCGACCGAGCTACCCAACGGCGAGTCAGCAACGTCCCAGAACACCATGTTTACACCGCATTGTCCTGGAACTTTCATCCCAAATGGCAAATTCAGACCCAAGTCAATTGGGTCGGGCATCGGCTTAGCGATATCGGAGATAACCGGGTGTTAAAAGACTACCAAACCGTGGACTTGACGTTAAACGCCAAAAAACTGATGGGATCGCTCGATTTGACCGCGTCGGTACGCAACCTGTTCGACAGTCAGGGCAAGGAACCGGCCATCGCTAGTTATCCCTACAACTTACCGATTTCGGCTCAAACCTTCTACTTCGAAGCCGCCCTGCATTTTTAAACCGCTAGCCGCCACGCCGATTGCAGCCACTAGCCAATATTCGACCAATTAAACGCTAAGCACCAGATTATTCTGACTGATGACGTCCAGCAAACGACCGACCATTCTTCGGCTCACCCAGGCCTCACCGTCGGCAACAACCTGAATCATTTTCGCCAGATAGCCACTCAACGGACCGCTGTTTTGGTAGCCTCGACTGCCGGCAAGCAGACAATTCAAGATGCGGTCCTCGCCGATCTCGTCGCCGATCACCACGATCTTGCTGGCCGGACTCGCATTCAACAACAAGCCGATATAGTCCGGAGTTTCATCGCCCCGCAACGAGAAGCTCAGTAAAATCAAGCTGGGCTGCTGGGCCTCGGCGGCATTCAAAGCCTGTATTTCGTCGTTATAAAACGAAACGTCTTCCTCGGACATCAGCAACAATGGCGGGATCTGTCCGGTATTATCGACTACGTGGATTTTCATAACCTAAGGATGCTTAAAATTGCGAACACGCCCGCTCGATTACCGCTAGCCGGCCCCCCACCATACGAAATTGCGTGTCCGTCACGGAAAAAACTCAGTCAGCCAACTCGACAAATCCATGCAATCCGCGCTTGGAGTCCGCAGCCAGCCAGTCTTTTAAGTATTGCAGCTCTTCGCTGGATTGCAATTCATCAAGGCATTTTTTATGCCGAAGCAAGCGGAAAGCCGCGGACAATAATTTCAGCCGATCGCCAACGATGCCCGCCCGGCGCAAGCCTACCAAATTCAAGCGATAGTGTTTGGCCGGCCGGCCACCGATTAGCATAAAAGGCAGCACGTCCATATTAATGCCCGTTGTACCTTGAACAATCGCGTAAGCACCGACCCGGCAGAACTGATGCACCACGACGGCGCCACCCATGAATACATTCTTGCCGATATCGACATGCCCGCCGATCGCCACGTTATTGGCGAAAATGGTTTTGTCGCCTACCGAACAATCGTGCGCGACATGACTGTTGTTCATGAAATAGCAGCCGGAGCCGATCTTGGTACTTCCGCCCGGTTTGGTGGCTCTGTGCGCGGTAAATCCCTCGCGAAACGCATTGTCGTCGCCGATTTCCAGCCACGATGCCGTCGCCGGATCAAACCCGAGATCCTGAGGCAAACCACCCAGCACCGCGTGAGGATGCACGATATTCCTGGCACCCATTTTGACCCAACCATGCACCACGGCGTGCGCACCGACTTCGCAACCGGCACCGATCTCCGCCCCCGCTTCGATCACCGCGAACGGCCCAACCCGAACGTCCTTGGATAAGCTGGCATCGGGTGAAACAAAAGCCGTGGGATGAATCAGAGCGGTCATGGTTAGCCTCGCGGATGGTGTTGAGTGTGTAATTCTTTCAGCCTTTGCTGAGCGACGTGAGTGTATATCTGAGTAGTCGATAAGTCGGAGTGTCCAAGCAGCATTTGTACCGCCCGCAAATCGGCGCCGTGATTAAGAAGATGGGTAGCAAACGCATGGCGTAACGTATGCGGCGACAGGGGTTTATCGATGCCGGCTACCGCAGCGTAACGCTTGATCAAATACCAAAATGCCTGACGAGTCATGCCATCGCCGCGCTTGGTGACGAACAGAAAATCACTTTGCCTACCTGCCAACAAGGCCAATCGCGGACCAGCGAAATAGCGCTCTAGCCAGTCCAGCGCGTCTTCACCGACCGGCACTAGCCGTTCCTTGCCGCCCTTGCCCATCACTCGCACCCATCCCTGCCTCAAATTGAGCTGGGCGAACGTCAATTCGACCAGCTCGGATACGCGCAATCCGGTCGCGTAAAGAACTTCCAACATCGCCCGATCGCGAAACCCCAACAATTCGCCTATCTCCGGCGCCTCGATCAATCGTTCGACATCCCGCTCGCTCAGCGTATCAGGCAATGGCCGCCCCAGTTTCGGCGCATCGATCAGTTGGGTAGGATCGCGCTCGATCCGTTGCTCGCGCAGCCAATAACCATAAAAACGCCGCAAACATGATAACAACCGGGCCGCCGAACGATTGCCGGTACCTTGTGCATGGCGCGCCGCCAAAAACCCCTTAATGTCGGTCTGATCGACCTCAAGCAAATGTTTATCCTTGAGCCACCTTGAAAACTGTTTTAGATCGCTAGCGTAAGCCGCCAACGTATTGTCGCTAAGACCTAATTCCAACCACAGGGCGTTCAAAAACGCCTCGACCACTTGAGCGGAATTCATGGCCTCGGTTACTTCTGCATCCTGGATGCTTCGTAGTTTAGCAAGCGGCTTTTCAACGCCAGATAATCACCGGAAGTCTCTCCCATGAATCCACCCAAACCGGATTTGGCAACGACACGATGGCAGGGGATCAAACCGGCATACGGATTGTCTCGGCAGGCGCCGGCAACCGCTCTCGGCCCGGAACCCAATTCCGCGGCAAGTTCGGCGTACGTTTTGGTCTTACCTGGCGGAATATCCAACAAGGCTCGCCAAACCCGGTTACGGTGTGCGCTACCGCGCGCCAGCATGGTCACATTCAATTCGACAAACTCCGGCTCCGTTAGAAACGCTACGAAAGGCTTTGCCAACGAAGAAACCGCCTCGCGTACCGACTCAGTCCGCCAAGACGCATCGACGACGACATCGCCAGTCATCGTGACGATTAAATTAGCTTCGCAAAATGGCACGGCGATGACACAGGTTTCGCCCTCCGCGACAGCCTCCCAACGAATGTGTAACGTCATCGTTGACTCCCAATGTCCGGCAAAAAAAAGGCAGCGAATTGGCTGCCTTTTTTGATGACTCTGCTTAACGCCGAGTCGCCGCCTCACCATTAAGACAGTCGTTCTTTAATACGAGCGGCTTTACCGGTCAGGTCGCGCAGATAATACAGCTTGGCTCGACGCACATCGCCACGGCGTTTGACTTCGATACTGCTGACGGCGGGGCTATGAGTTTGGAACACTCGCTCGACGCCGACACCGTGGGAAATTTTTCTAACGGTGAACGCTGAATTCATGCCGCGATTTCGTTTGGCGATAACTATACCTTCGAAAGCCTGCAATCTTTCCCGCTCGCCGTCCACAACCCGAACCTGAACCACGACAGTGTCGCCTGGGCCGAATTCTGGCACGTTTTGTTTAAGCTGAGCCGCTTCCAACTCTTCGATAATTTTACTCATAACCACACCCTATTAAACAATTTCATTTCTAAATTCACTCAACAAAGCCTCCTGCTCTGCCGTCAAGTTCAAACTCCGGAGTAGCTCCGGACGCCGCATCCACGTGCGGCCCAGCGCTTGTTTCAAACGCCAGCGCTTGATCGCCGCATGATTTCCGCCAAGCAACACATCCGGCACATCACCGAACTCGCCATGCTCCGGCCTCGTATAGTGGGGGCAATCCAACAAGCCATCCACATGAGAATCTTGCTTTGCCGACTCATCATCCCCCAACACGCCGGGAAGCAAGCGGGTCACCGCATCAACAACAATCAGCGCGGCAAGCTCTCCACCACTGATAACGTAATCGCCGATAGACCACTCCTCGTCGCACTCTTGAACGACAAATCGCTCATCGACACCTTCATAGCGTCCTGCCACCAATATCAACTGTTCGAATCGACTGGCCTCATGCAACAAATTTTGCGAAATCACTCGCCCCTGCGGGCTCAAATACACGACTTTAGTGTCACCTCCGGCGCGACCGGCTAGCTTTGCCGAGGCAACCGCGTCGCGTAGAGGCTGGTATTTCATTACCATGCCCGGACCGCCACCGTAAGGCCTGTCGTCGACCGTTTTGTGTCGGTCTTGAGTAAAATCTCGAGGATTCCAAACAGCAAGATCAACCAATCCGCGCTCTATCGCCCGACCGGTAACCCCAAATGCGGCAGCGTCGGCGACCATCCGCGGAAAAATGCTGATCACATCGAAGCGCATACCGCAACAGCCGTCAAAAATCGGCGTCCCAATCGACCAAAATGCAGCCTTTTTCGGTATCGACCTTGAGGATTGTTTGCCCCATCAGAAACGGGATCAAGCGTTCTTGTTGCCCATCCGAAACCACCACAACGTCATTAGCGCCGGTCTCCAACAAATGATCGACCACCCCCAACTCCATCGCGGCCTGATTAACGACCCTCAGACCGATTAAGTCGGTCCAGTAATACTCGCCATCCGCCGGCTCGGGCAACTGTTGTCTACGTATCAGGATATCCGACCCCATCAACGCCATCGCCGCGTCGCGATCATCCAAATCTTCGAGTTCGGCCACAACGGCAGCGCCTTGGCGTCTTCCGGCTAGGACCTTAAACTCGCGAATTTGATCGTTCTTCCTAAGACACCAAGGCGAGTAAGCCAAGATATTTTCTCGCGGATCGGTATAAGAAAAAACTTTTACCCATCCTTTGATGCCAAACACGCCGGAAATTTGACCGACGCTCAAATACTCTTCGGCAGACAAGCGGGATTAGGCAACAGCCTTGCTAGCGTCCTTGATCAGTTTGGCGACTCGATCCGAAGGCTGAGCGCCGTTAGCGGTCCAATATTGAACGCGTTCGGTATCCAAAACCAAGCGCTGCTCGCCGCCTCTCGCCAGAGGATTAAAAAACCTACCCTTTCGATGTAGCGCCCGTCGCGGCTACTTCTGCTGTCGGTTACGACGACATGATAGAAAGGACGGTTTTTTGCGCCGCCTCTGGACAAACGAATACTTACCATCTGCACACCCTAGATAACAATGAGTCAAAAATTTAATCTACCTATTCTACGCGATTTGCCGCGCAAGAAAAGAAAAAATTGAAAAATCACATCTTCATGCCGCGCATATTGCTTTTCAGACCCCGCATCATGTTGACAATGTTGCCTTTGCTAAACTTTTTCATCATTTTCTCCATCATCTTGTGCTGCTTCAACACACGATTGACAGCATTCAAATCCAGACCGCAACCGTCAGCGATGCGCTGCTTGCGACTGCCCTTGATCAGATCGGGAAAGCGCCGCTCTTGCTTGGTCATCGAATTGATCACGGCGATTTGATGCACCAAATCCTTGTCGTTGACCTTTTCCTTAACTTCTTTCGGCACCGCGCCCATGCCGGGCAACTTATCCATCATGGCGCCGATACCGCCCATGTTTTGCATTTGCGTCAACTGCTCGCGCAAATCTTCCAGATCAAAACTTTTGCCCTTCTGCAACTTCTTGGCGAGCTGCTCGGCTTTTTTCTTGTCGACGTTCTGCTCGATGTCCTCGATCAGCGACAACACGTCACCCATACCCAAGATACGCGAGGCCAATCGATCCGGATAGAACGGCTCCAACGCATCGGATTTTTCGCCAACACCGATAAACTTGATCGGCTTACCGGTAATATGCCGAATCGACAGCGCCGCCCCGCCTCTGGCATCGCCGTCGGCCTTGGTCAAAATCACGCCGGTCAACGGTAACGCATCATGAAAAGCCTTAGCGGTATTGGCCGCATCCTGACCGGTCATGCTATCGACGACGAACAGTGTCTCTATCGGCTTGATCGCGGCATGCAGAGCCTTGATTTCAGCCATCATCTCGTCGTCGACGTGAAGACGCCCCGCAGTGTCGACGATCAACACATCCAAAAACTGGCGCTTGGCGGCATCGATAGCCCGATTAACAATATCGACAGGCTGCTCGGTGGATTCGCTGTCGAAGAACTTCAGACCAAGATCGTCGGCCAGGGTTTGCAACTGCTTGATTGCCGCAGGACGATAGACGTCCACGCTGACCACCCCGACCCGCTTCTTTTTCTTTTCCTTTAAATGCCGGCCAAGCTTGGCGACCGTCGTCGTCTTACCCGCACCTTGCAAGCCCGCCATCAAAATCAACGCGGGGGGATTGGTGCGCAGATTCAGCTCTTCGTTGGCCGAGCCCATCACTCGCACCAATTCGCCCTGCACCACTTTGATCAGAGCTTGCCCCGGCGTCAAACTGGTCTGAACTTCTTGACCCAGCGCGCGTTCCGTCACCTGCTCGATAAAATCGTTGACGACCGGCAGAGCGACATCGGCCTCCAGCAACGCCATTCGCACTTCCCGCATGGTGTCCTGGATATTGGCCTCGGTCAAGCGGCCCTGACCCTTGATTTTTTTGAGCGCACCGCTCAGGCGATCGGATAAATTGTCAAACATAGCTACGTCTTTATAGTTCTGAAGTCCTGGTGATGATCCGCCGTAACAATCGAATTACGACAATCAGGCCGCTTAGTTTAACATAAGCGCTTCGCAACGCCTTTCGATTCTTCCGGCCATGTACCTCAGCACAGCCATCGGCATTTTATCGATTCTGACCTACGCGCTCGCGGGGGCGGGAATCGCTAGAGAAATCCTTGCCGCGCAAAGACAGTCCTCGCTTCCACTCAAATTGGCTTGGGCGCGGCCGGCCTGCACAGCGCTTATACCTTCCTAAACATCCACGAGCAGAACGGCTTTTCGTTCGGTTTTTTCAACACCGCGTCGCTAACCGCGTTGGTCGTTGTCTGGTTACTACTGTTTGCCGCCCTCGATAAGCCGGTGGCAAAACTCGGCGTATTGGTATTCCCAGTGGCGGCATTACTTTTGGCTAGCGACGTAGCCTATCCAAGTAGACCCCATCCGCTCACCCATCACGACTGGCAGTTGACCGTCCACATTTTGACGTCGATTTTAGCCTTTGGATTGCTGAATATCGCTGCGGTACAAGCCATTCTACTGGCGATTCAAGAACAGCAACTGCGCCATCATCACCCCAAGCAATTTATGTTGGCGCTACCGCCGTTGCAGGCCATGGAAGCGCTTTTGTTCCAAATGATCGCTACCGGCCTGGGGTTTTTAACCATTTCGTTGTTGACCGGCTTTCTGTTTATCGACGACTTGTTTGCACAGCATCTGGCGCACAAAACCGTGTTGTCGATTCTCGCCTGGCTGATATTTTCCGCACTGCTATTCGGCCGCTTGCGCTACGGCTGGCGCGGACAAAGCGCCGTACAATGGACATTGATCGGCTTTACATCGCTGCTGCTGGCTTATTTCGGCAGCAAACTGGTGTTGGAGCTAATCCTGAAGAAAATCTAGGTCGTGACCGCGCCTAACGACTCGTCAAGCGCGACAATTTCCCGCAGCAGCGCCGTCGCGTAAGCGCCGGCCGGCAAACCGAAACCTAAGCGCAAAACCGCTTCACTCTCGAAGCCCCACACCAAATCGGTCGGCCTAACCACGAGCGCTCGCCTATCCTGCGTCAGGCCAGCCGAAATCAAACCTTGCGCCAGTATCGGCTGCGCCGCGACAATTCGTTGCTCTAGTTCCAGCGCATCGGCGCGAGCCCCACTAACGCCCTTGCCCCACAACGCACCGCTGCACTGAATGTCGCCGGCCGCCAGTCGCGCCGCCAGCGCCGAATCGATTTCATCCGCGGCAAAATAGCTGTGACTGCCGGCCAGCATAAAAGCCTCGCCAGTCAGGCCGGTACTCCAGCTACCGGTCGCCACCCGTTCGGCCAGAATCAGATTAAATAAATAAGACCGCGCCGCCGACAGGTAAATCGAGCGCTGTTCCGGTTTCACCCTGACACCGCCGAACATTTCAGCCGCTCGCGCGACATTGCGGCCTTGGAAACCAAAACGTTGTTCGCCGAAATAATTGGGAAATCCCAAGCGCTTGACTTGCTCGAGCTGGGCATCCAAACGTTCGCGGTCGCCTTGCCAGTTACGGATCAAAATCTCGAATCGATTGCCCTGTAGCACACCTCGCTTTAACTTGCGTGGGTGGCGAACTGCTTCCAGTATTTTCAGATGGTCTCCCTGCAACATTCTCCAATCAGGCTCCACCTTGCCGGGCAACCAAACGCTGAACCATTGCCGGGTGCGGCCATGGCGGTCTTTCAGGCCGGCGTAACCGATGTCGCGCTGCCTAACACCGGCGTGGCGGGCCAGCAGCCGGGCGACATATTCGGTGTTTTCGCCGATTTTTTCGACGAATAGAAACACGTGCTCGCCACTGCCTTCCGGTTGGAAGCCGAGAATTTCTTCGACAAAGAAATCCTCGGGGATGACTTTAATGTCACCAGTGCCGGATGGGCCGCCGAAAGCGCGAGGCCAGTCCGGTAACGGAAATTCGCTCACTTTTCGATCAGCACCACAGCCTGCACCGCAATGCCTTCCTTACGGCCTTCGAAGCCGAGTTTTTCGGTGGTGGTGGCTTTGACGTTGATGAAATCGACATCGACCGCCAAGTCGGCCGCGATGTTGGCGCGCATCGCCGACACGTGCGGCAGCATTTTCGGCGCCTGGGCGATGATGGTGACGTCGGCGTTAACCAGTTTGTAGCCTTTCTCCTGGACGATGCTGTACACGTGGCGCAGCAATACCCGGCTGTCGGCGCCTTTGAAATTGGGATCGGTATCCGGGAAGTGCTTGCCGATGTCGCCAAGCGCCGCCGCGCCCAAGATGGCGTCGGCCAAGGCGTGCAGCACCACGTCGCCGTCGGAATGGGCCTCCAGGCCTTTTTCGTAAGGAATGGTGACACCGCCCAAAATGATGTGGTCGCCGTCGTTGAAACGGTGGACGTCGTAACCTTGACCGACTCGAATCATGTTTGTTGCTCCATATAAAATTGCGCCAGCGCCAGATCTTCGGGCCGGGTGATTTTGATGTTGTCTGGGCGGCCTTCGACGATTCTGGGCTTGAAGCCAAGGATTTCCAGCGCGCTGGCTTCGTCTGTCACCGCTGGATTGCCTTCGGTTTGCTGCAAGGCGTCGCGCAGCATGCCGTATTTGAACATCTGCGGGGTCAGCGCCCGCCAGACGTGTTTGCGGTCGATGGTCGCGGTGATGGTGTCGCCGTCGACATGCTTCAGAGTGTCATGCGAACTCAATGCCAGAATGCCGCCGACGGCGTCATCCTTCAGACTGTCGATTTGCAAATGAATGTCGGCGGCGGTCAGACATGGCCGCGCGGCGTCGTGGACCAGCACCCAGTCGTCTTCGCCGGCCAAGCCTTGTAGGGATTTCAGCGCCGACAGCACCGAGTCGGCGCGTTCCTTGCCGCCGGGCGCGGTAATCACGTCGGGGTGTTTGGAAATGTCCAGCTCGGGCCAGTACGGGTCTTCGACAGAAATCGCCACGGCGACTTTTACGAAAGCTCCCGAGCCCAAAAGCCTAGAAAGCGTGTGTTCGATGACGGTCTTGCCGGCCAGCGGCAGATATTGTTTGGGGCGGTCGGCTTGCATGCGTTTGCCGACGCCAGCTGCCGGGACTACTGCCCAGCATTTGAGAATTTGATTCATGCGCTACTCAAGCACTTGAAAGAAGGTTTCGTTTTCCTTGATCATGCCCAGCTCGTAGCGGGCGCGTTCTTCGATGGTTTCCAGACCTTTGCGCAGGTCCAGCACTTCGGCGTACAGCGAGTCGTTACGCTCTTTTTTCTCTTGGGCATCCTTGGTCAATTCCTCCAGCCGCGCGCGGTACTCGCGAATCTGCGACAAACTGGCGTCGCCGAACCACAACCGGTATTGGAAGTGCAGCGTCAACGCGATGATGACAAGGATCAGGGTTTTGATGGCGGTTGTCTCTTTAGAAAAGAGTAGGTTGGGTTAGCGAAGCAACGCGGAGCGTAACCCAACACGACGACTCTTAAAGTTGCGGCAATCCTCCGCTTTCGCAAAGGATCAACCTAACCAACGCTTTTTATTTCAGCATTTTGAACGCGCCACGGCCGGCATAGCGAGCTTTCGCGCCCAACTCGTCTTCGATTTTCATCAGACGGTTGTATTTGGCGACGCGGTCGGAGCGGCTCAATGACCCGGTTTTGATTTGGCCTGTGCCGGTAGCAACCACCAAGTCGGCAATAGTGGTATCTTCGGTCTCGCCGGAGCGGTGAGAAACCACCGCGCTGTAACCTGCCGCTCCAGCCATAGTGATCGCTTCCAGGGTCTCGGTCAAAGTGCCGATTTGGTTGACCTTGATCAGGATGGAGTTCGCGATGCCTTTCTCGATACCTTCTTTCAGAATTGCGGGGTTGGTAACGAACAAGTCGTCGCCGACCAATTGGATGCGGTTACCCAACTTTTCGGTTTGGTATTTCCAGCCGTCCCAATCGTTTTCGTCCAGACCGTCTTCGATCGAGATAATCGGATATTTATCGACCCAAGCCGTCAGGAAGTCGACCATTTCCACTGAGTTGAAGCTGCGGTTTTCGGCGGACAACACGTACTTGCCGTCGTCGAAATACTCGGAAGCCGCCGCGTCCATGCCCAGGTAGATGTCTTGACCGGCTTTGTAACCGGCTTTTTCGATCGCTTCCAGAATCACTTCGATGGCTTCTTCGTTAGAGCGCAGATTAGGTGCGAAACCGCCTTCGTCGCCGACGGTGGTCGCCAAGCCTTTGCCTTTCAAGACTTTTGCCAGGTTGTGGAATACTTCGGCACCGTAACGGATCGCTTCGCGGAAGGTTGGTGCGCCAACCGGCAGGATCATGAATTCTTGCAAATCGACGCTATTGTCGGCGTGCGAACCGCCGTTGATGATATTCATCATCGGTACCGGCAGAATGAATTCGCCGGATTTGTTCATGAACTGATACAGCGGTTTACCGGCTTCTTGCGCGGCGGCACGGGCAGCGGCCATCGATACGCCCAAAATGGCGTTGGCGCCCAGTTTGCTTTTTGCATTAGTACCGTCGAGATCGATCATTTTTTGATCCAGCGCGGCTTGGTTATCGGCTTGCATACCAACCACGGCATCTTTCAGCACGGTGTTAACGTTGTTAACCGCAGTCAACACGCCCTTGCCCAAGTAACGAGATTTATCGCCGTCGCGCAATTCGATAGCTTCGCGTTCGCCGGTGGAGGCCCCGGAAGGCACCATGGCGCTGCCGACGACACCTGAATCCAAATAAACTTCGGCCTCGACGCTGGGGTTGCCGCGAGAGTCCAGAATTTCTCTAGCTTTTACATCAACGATTCTCATGATCTTCAATTGCTCCGTGGGAGTGATGGATAGGTTTAGTTGTTTTGTTGGTTCAAGGTGTTTTCGATCAAGGCCGCCGCTTTTACCGCGCGATCGAGGGTCATCAAAGTTTCCAGCAGTTCCTGCATTCGATGCAGCGGCCAGGAATTTGGCCCGTCACTCAAAGCGTCTTCTGGCTTAGGATGAGTTTCCATGAATAATCCGGCAATACCGACCGCAATAGCCGCCCGCGCCAGTACCGGCACGTGTTCGCGCTGGCCGCCCGAGCAACTGCCCTGCCCGCCCGGCAATTGCACCGAATGGGTAGCGTCGAACACCACAGGACATTGGGTGTCGCGCATCACGGCCAAGGAGCGCATGTCGGATACCAGGTTGTTGTAGCCGAAGGATACGCCGCGCTCGCAGACCATGATTTGCTGGTTGCCGGTAGCCTTGGCCTTGGCGACCACATTGCCCATGTCCCAAGGCGCCATGAACTGGCCTTTCTTGATGTTGACCGGCTTGCCTTGAGCGGCGACGCTTTGGATGAAATTGGTCTGACGACACAGAAAAGCCGGTGTCTGCATGACGTCCACCACGGAAGCGACTTCCGCCAGCGGCGTGTCTTCGTGGACGTCGGTCAAAACCGGCACGTCCAATTGTTGCTTGACCTTTTCCAGAATTTGCAGGCCAGTTTCCAGTCCCAAGCCGCGAAAACTAGACATCGACGAGCGGTTGGCCTTGTCGAAAGAGGATTTGTAAATGAACGGGATGCCGAGTGCGCTGGTGATTTCCTTCAGTTTACCGGCGGTATCCAACGTCATTTGTTCGCTTTCGATCACGCAGGTGCCGGCGATCAAGAAAAACGGTTGATCCAGACCAGCTTCGAAATGGCAGAGTTGCATGCTTAACCTTGTTGTTTATGCTCGTTAAAGTGCTTTTTTGTGTTTGGCGGCGGCTTCGACGAAACCCGAAAACAAGGGATGGCCATTGCGCGGCGTCGAGGTGAATTCGGGATGAAACTGGCATGCCAGGAACCACGGATGATCGGGCAGCTCAACGATTTCGACCAGCCGGCCGTCCAAGGATTTGCCGGAAAAACGCATGCCGGCGGCTTCCAGTTGTTTCAGATACTGGTTGTTGAACTCGTAACGGTGGCGGTGGCGCTCGGTAATCACGTCTTTTCGATACACCTCGAAGGCCAGCGATTCGTCCTTCAAGCGGCATTTTTGCGCGCCTAGGCGCATGGTGCCACCGATGTCGGAGTCTTCGTCGCGGGTGACCAGTTCACCGGCCTCGTCCATCCATTCGGTAATCAAGCCGATCACGGGATGGGGGCTCTTCGGCAGAAATTCGGTACTGTGGGCGCCTTCCAAGCCGACCACATTGCGGGCGAATTCGATCACAGCCGATTGCATGCCCAGGCAAATGCCCAGAAAAGGGATTCTGTTCTCGCGGGCGAAGCGCACCGTCGAAATCTTGCCTTCGACGCCGCGCTCGCCGAAACCGCCCGGCACCAGAATGGCGTCGACATCCTTCAACCGAGCGGTGCCTTCCTGCTCGATGGTTTCGGAATCGATGTATTTGATCTCGACCTTGTGGCGGGTATGAATGCCGGCGTGCAACAAGGCTTCGTTCAAGGATTTGTAGGCATCGGTATGGTCGACGTATTTGCCGACGATGGCGATTTGCACCTCGTCGGTTGGGTGGGTCAGGCCGTCGACGACTTTTTCCCACGCGCTCAAATCGGCGGGCGGCACGTCCAGACGCAATTGGTTGACGACGATGTCGTCCAGCCCCTGCTCGCGCAACAGCAGCGGAATGCGGTAGATGGTATCGGCATCGATCGCGGTGATGACCGCCTTCTCGCTGACGTTGGTGAACAGCGCGATTTTGCGGCGTTCGCTGGCCGGGATGGTTTGTTCGGAACGGCAGATCAGAATATCGGGTTGAATACCGATGGTGCGCAGTTCCTTAACCGAGTGCTGGGTCGGCTTGGTTTTCAGTTCGCCGGCTGACTTGATATAGGGCACTAGGGTCAAATGGATGAACACCGCGCGGTCGCGGCCCAATTCGACGCCCATTTGGCGGATGGTTTCCAGAAACGGCAACGACTCTATGTCGCCGACCGTACCTCCGACCTCGATCAGCGCCACGTCCTTGCCTTCCGCGCTGGCGTAAACCCGGCGCTTGATTTCATCGGTGATATGCGGAATCACTTGCACCGTCGCGCCGAGATATTCGCCCTTACGCTCGTTGCGAAGCACTTGTTCGTATACCTGCCCCGTCGTGAAGTTGTTTTTTTGGCCATCGTGGTTTTCAAAAACCGCTCGTAATGGCCTAAGTCCAGGTCGGTTTCCGCGCCGTCCTCGGTGACGAACACTTCGCCATGCTGGAACGGACTCATGGTGCCCGGATCGACGTTGATGTAGGGATCGAGTTTGGTGATGGTGACCTTGAGGCCGCGGTCTTCCAAAATTGCGGCCAAGGAAGAAGCAGCGATGCCTTTCCCCAGCGAGGAGACCACACCGCCGGTGATAAAGATGAATTTTGTCATGAAAAATTTGCGCCTTGTCTAGCGTCTGGCAATGGGGTCAACACTAAACCGGAATTTTAACAGCTTTGTCCCATGCCTGCCGGGCAAATCTAGCCCTTGCGCCCCCACAGCAACCACTAAAAGCTCAGGCACATTCCTCACAGTAAGCTCACGACAACAACTGCCGTACATCAAGTTAGCAAGCGTTAAAACGCCAAGAATGCGACGAAATGTCGCACGAAGCGCCTGATCTCGAGAAAAAGACGGGCAACGACTGGCAAAACAAGATCGCGCACACCTTTATTATTTTTAATGTTACCCACAGTCAAACAATCGCGGCCATTGCCGAGCAACAAGGCGTAAAGTCCAACGCTATTGGAAGCGGCGCCGGAAAGTCGCTAAAGATTTTTCGATTCGTCAGCGTTGCGTCGTTTCGCCCAACGTTATGACATGGAATCCCTCTGTCAGCTGGAGGGCACATAGCTCACTACTAGACGTATAACATCTTCGAAAGGGCTCTAACAAAACCTTTTCCAACTGTACTTATACAAGATAAATATCAATTTATAGCACAACTATATTTTCCCAATATACTCTTCCACGGAGTCAACGTATTTTCTCATTCCTGTATCTTCCACGTCGTTATGGTCCGAATACCCCTTAAATTGACGCTTGGAACTAGTCGCATAATAATGATTAATCCGAAACAGTTCGGGAGACACCACATCCATCCATGAATTTTCCTCACACGCCTTAACCCCATGAATAAACATTAGCTTCGTTAACTGAGGCCGGACAGCACATTTCTCTCGACCTAAGGACAAAACCTCCGGAGAACGTCGAATATAATTATTAATAATTAAACCCTTAGGAACCTGTTCAAATCCTGAATTTCCAAACCAGATCATCTTGAACTGCAACGCGGCTATATTTGGATGCTCTCGACTCTCTAAAAACTTCAAAAAATCTTGCTCGGCATTAACAGGATAGATAAACTCATCAACATCGATAAACAACATCCAATCGGAAAAACTACCGTATTTGTATAAACAATGGTGCATCTGTCCTCGCTGACAAAAACGCCAGCTATTATCGGGAGCACCGGACACGTAAGGATAATCCCAATCTATCAACGTCACAATTCCCTGGGCAATTAGAGGCGCCAACAAGTTACGTATCCGCCTTCTTTTTAAACTACGATTATCGTATATATAGAAATGACTTACGCCTATCATACGATAATATGCGATCCACTCAGGGATGAACCTATCTTCATCCTTCATTAACGTCGTCACACTTAGCTTATGCCGCGGCAATTCGACCGAATGATTCGAAAGCTGGAGAGAGTTAACGATTTGACTACCGTCCAACTTTAACGTAATCAAAACCACGGGCTTACTCCGAAAACCAGAGGGAATCAAATATTTAATGATTGAAACCTGATAAGCCTCCTTTTCATCGGCAAAATCCTCAACGACCTGCCCAATAACTTCGCAACCTGAGTCGAATACGCATATTAATCTACTCCAGTCTGCAACGCGGTCATATCTACCAATAGCTACCACGTAATTTTTATCGCCGGAAACGAATACATCGTAGATAGCGGGCTTACCAGAAATTTTAATCTCGTGGCGACCGCCAAAATTCGGCAACGTCAGTTTCTTAAAGTAAAAAACCCAAATTGGATAATTTAACTGAACGAAATTATACGCAACATCCAGACTGACTTTTTTCCCAGCCTCTTCAATAGGCTTAGCAGGACTCTCATACAAGCTTCCTATTCAGTGAAATCAGGCAAGTAATGATCCAAGGAACGCTTCATTATCTCTACCTCAGGAAACCATAGCGCATCTTCCAAAGGCTTGTTCAACAAAACCACCGGCACTTTTGGATTAAAAATCGACGCCCAAGCTGATAAAAATGACGACGACCGGATTAGTGCGTCGCATTTCGACAACAACAAAGAATTAACTAACGCATCGAATCCTTTCGAATAATTATCGCCGCCCCCATCGAGACTATGAATTGCCTTAATGCCATCGCTGCGAAAATGGTCCTGATGGCTCACCACAGCAATATCTGGAAATTTTTCCAGCATATATTGAATAAAACGACTTTCATCACTAGCGACAAATAGAACATCGACGCTGGGGTGATCCGCTAAAAAATTTCGAATCGTTTGTTCACAATACGCCCAAGCGACTTGTGGCGCCTCGACTACTTTATCGGTACCTCGAAAATGAACCCCCAAAACATACTTACCTGCAAAATGCTCGGCAACGAACGCTTCCACCTCGGCGGAAATCACCGGATTGAACTCAATATATTCACGGAAAATCTCGCCGGCTTGTTCCAAGCTCAAATCGTGAAAACACCAACCCGGCATCCGTAAATCTCTGATACGTCGAACCTTGGTAACCAACCAAGGCCTATACTCGGCTGCGAAACCGGCCGCTGACATTGCTCGATTAGAAAAATAATACTTAAACCAATCGCGCCCCAAAACCGGATCCGAATAATTCTTCGTAGTAAATTCTAAATAGGGTACTAAACCCTGCTTCTTACAGAAATGCAAAACAAACAGCGCCCAATTCAGAACCGCGAAAAACCCTAAATTGGAATTCACGATCTCAATTGCAAAAACGCCTCGATTTAACCGTTGAAAATGCCGATAAAAATATGGCGTCAGCTCTGAAGCTACCGCATCGAAAGCTTGGCCGGGCGTTTTAATTGCAGCAATTCTCCACCAAATATGCCTCAGATTCATAACATTTCACAACCTAATTTTAGAGAACCCAATATCTCGGGAATAAAAAGAAAATCAGAGCAAAATACCGCCTAAAACCCCTGATCGACATCCTCCCGCAAACCAGGCCATCGACTGAATGCGAACACCCAAATCATGATGATATTCAAGACCGGCACCAATAATGCGACGACCCAACGTCCATCAAGGCCGGCTTTCCGCAGTATTCGAAATCCCAACCACAAACAAAACAAGATATAGACGGGCAACAAAATGAAAAACAACGCCATCTCAACCTCCCCGCCGCGCGTTTGGCCATTCCGCGAAGGCCAACTGGATGAATACGATTAATAAACCGAACACCGGAATAAAAACCAGTCCAGCCCAAAGCGGATTCAAGCCCACTTTTTTATAGATTACGATAGTGGGAATGGCGATCATCATGCCGACGATCGCCGACTGCAAAACTTCTGCAAACATCTCATTTCTCCGACTAGGGTTTATCCATTCATCATCACACGCTTTGTCGAAACTGCCAAGACACTCGGTAGCAAGGTTCGTTTTTCGAACCGCCGACCCACTCGTCCACCCAAAGGCCAGCCACCGCCGCCAAGCGGCCATCCAGATATATCAACGGCCTCCACTCCCGTTCCCACGGAGGGGTGCCGGCTGCCTGATAGAGCTTTTTCAAACTATGCCGGCCGCCCCTCCCCGGCAACTTCAACTTTTCGCCGCCGCACCGGAACCTCACCGTGACACTAGCCCGATCCCAAAGCGCTTGAGCGATGCCGTCAACGGAAACTTCCTTGCTCAAGCGGTAACCGCCGCCCAATTCGATCTGCTGGGCATTATCAGGCCAAACCACTTCGCCGTGCGTGCGAACAGCCGGATAGGCCGGCACGCAAACTAAGCGCTTGCGGTATCTTCGAATCAGCGCGCCCTGATAACATAATTGCGGGTTCGCATCGCCACGCGCATCGACGACCTGCGCCAGAATCGCTTCGGTTATGGCTCGACTCGGCGGCCGGAGGCCGTTGCGAGCTAACCATTGTCGAATCAGCAAGCGACGGCGACTTGCCGCAACCGGCAGTTGGTCGATCGCCAGCTCGCCCCTGGCCAAACCGGATACGGCGGCCAATTGTGCTTCGGCCCACTCGTCCAGGCATTCCGCAGCCTCTCCACACAGCTCGGCCGACCGCGCCACCGTTTTATCCAGCCCAGGCCAGCGTTGTTTCAGTAGCGGTAGAACTTGGTTTCGCAGAAAATTCCGGTCGAAATCATTCGTGGCATTGCTCGGATCCTCTATCCAAACCAAGCCTTGCTGGCGCGCGTAGACCAATACCTCGGCCTTGCCCACTTTCAACAGCGGCCTGACCAAAGACCCTCGGCCCAGCGGCGATATCCGAGGCATCGCCGCCAATCCAGCCACGCCAGCTCCGCGAAATAGTTGCAGCAACACCGTTTCCAGTTGATCCTCGCGGTGCTGAGCCGCCAGCACCACGTCGTCGCGGTCCAGCAAATCGGCTAGCGCGGCGTATCGAGCGCGACGAGCAGCCGCCTCCGGACTTTCACCCGGCGCAGCCGAGGCGTCGACAGTCAGCAGCAAGAACTCGACACCCAACGCTTCGCATTGCCGACGACAATGGGTGCCCCAGGCCGTCGACTCCGCTTGCAAGCGGTGGTCGACGTAGACCCCGCACAGCTTGGCTTGCCAATCCGGTTGCCGTGCGCACAGGTGCAATAGTACGTGCGAGTCCACGCCACCACTGTATGCGACATACAAACGCCCAACCCGCTCCGGCAGCGCGGAACTCACTGCCTGAAAGCTCAGCATAAGGCAACGCTCCAAAAAAAGGCCGAGAGAAATCGGCCTTTTCTACGCTGATGTTCCGGACAAAGGAATTATTTGGCCGGCTCTTCAATGAACGAGCCGAAACGCATGATACGTTGATAACGTTTCTCCAACAGTTTGTCCATGTCGCCAGCTTCTGCCTGCAATTCACCCAAATGCCTGAGCAAGGCTTCCTGCAAATTGGCGGCGATCTTGGCGAAATTGCGGTGACCGCCACCGACCGGCTCGCGGATGACTTCGTCCAAAAAGCCTTGTTCGCGCACGCGGTCGGAGGTTATGCCCATGGCCTCGGCAGCCAACTGGGCCTTGTCGGCGCTTTTCCATAAAATAGACGCACAACCTTCCGGCGAAATCACCGCGTAAGTACTGTATTCCAACATTAGCAAACGGTCGCCCACCCCAATAGCCAACGCGCCACCGGAGCCGCCTTCACCGATCACGGTACAGATAATCGGTGTCCGCAATTTGGACATTTCGAACAAGTTACGGGCAATCGCTTCGCTCTGACCGCGCTCTTCCGCGCCAATGCCAGGATAGGCGCCGGGAGTATCGATCAGACAAATGACCGGCAACTGAAAGCGCTCGGCCATTTTCATGACGCGCAAGGCCTTCCGATAACCTTCCGGCCGCGGCATTCCGAAGTTTCTGTAAATTTTTTCCTTAGTGTCTCGACCTTTTTGATGACCGATCACGACGACCGGCCGACCCTCCAAGCGCGCTAAGCCGCAAACGATGGCCGGGTCGTCCGCGAATGCGCGATCGCCATGCAACTCATGGAATTCGGTGAAAATTAACGAGATATAATCCAGCGTGTAAGGCCGTCCCGGATGGCGCGACAATTGGGAAATCTGCCAGTCGGACAAGTCGCTGAAAATACTCTCGGTCAGGCTCTCGCATTTCTGCTCCAACTGCTTCAGCGTCTCGGAAATATCGAAGTTGTTGTCTAGCTCGACTTTGCGCAGCTCTTCAATCTTGGCTTGCAGTTCGGCAATCGGCTGTTCAAAATCAAGAAATTTTAAATCCATGGCTTTCGGGAGCGGAATCTCTAAAATGGCCGGCAATTCTATTAAAAAAGCCGATATTGCCTATCTATTTCGGCCGCGGTTTCGCTTAGCGTGCGACCGCTCCCCTATGGTCACCGTCACGCTTATGTCATTCATGAATAGCAAATACTCCGGTCCTCGCGACGCCTATATGCCGCTAGCCGCCAAAATGCGACCAAGCAGCCTTGATGAATTTATCGGCCAACAACACCTCCTGGCAAAAGGCAAATCGCTGCGGGCAGCTATCGACAACGGCGTATTGCATTCGCTGGTATTTTGGGGACCGCCGGGAGTCGGCAAAACCACGCTGGCCAAGATTATCGCCGGCATGACCCATAGCCATATCATCGAGTTGTCGGCGGTGATGGCCGGTGTCAAGGAGATTCGCGCCGCCGTGGGCGAGGCTGAAGAAATCAAGGCTCGACAGGGCTTGAATACCATCGTATTCATCGACGAAATTCACCGTTTTTCGAAGAGTCAGCAGGACTCGTTGCTGGCGCCCATCGAAAGTGGCGCAATCGTGCTGTTCGGCGCCACCACCGAGAATCCGTCGTTCGAGCTGAACAACGCGCTGCTGTCGCGCTTGCGAGTCTACGTACTGCGCAGCCTCGATACCGACGCGCTGATCGAACTGCTGGAGTGTGCGCTAAGAGATAAACAGCGCGGCTTGGGCCTGCGGCCGATCGAGATAGACCGCGAAACTCTGACGATGATCGCCAAGGCCGCCGATGGTGACGCCCGACGAAGTTTGAATATTCTGCAAATTGCCGCCGACCTAGCCGAGACGGTGGACGGACGAGAAGTCGTTAAGCCTGGAATGATCGACGAAGTCCTGCAAGGCCACGCAAACCGCTTCGACAAGCGCGGCGATATTTTTTACGATCAAATCTCCGCTTTGCACAAATCAGTGCGCGGCACCGATCCTGATGCGGCATTGTATTGGTTTGCCCGGATGCTGGACGGTGGTTGCGACCCGCTTTACATTGCCCGGCGCGTGATTCGAATGGCCGCCGAAGACATCGGCAACGCCGATCCGCGCGGCCTACAACTCGCGCTAAACGCCACCGAGGCCTACGAAAGACTGGGCAGCCCTGAAGGCGAGCTGGCTTTGGCGCAAGCGGTAACCTATCTTGCGTGCGCACCTAAAAGCAACGCCGTCTACACGGCCTACAAGGCGGCAATGATCGATGCCAAAAAAAGCGGCTCGCTGGAAGTTCCAATGCATCTACGAAACGCACCGACCGGTCTGATGCGGGATTTAGGCTATGGCGCCGAATATCGCTACGCACACGACGAAGATCAAGCATTCGCCGCTGGCGAAAATTATTTCCCCGACGCCTTACAAAACCGCCGTTATTACTTTCCGGTCGAACGCGGGTTGGAAAGTAAAATTAAAGAAAAGCTTAACTTCCTGCGCGGCTTACCGGCCAAAAAACCTGATGCGCTCAAATTTCGAAGGCGTAAAAAAAGCCTCGCAACCCTGGGGATTGCGAGGCCGTGGAAACAAACGAACGATGGATGCTTCGTTTGCGAATCTCCGCCAATGGAGAATCAGACAGACTGCTTAACCGGATAAGTGGGTTCGGCCGCGATATTACTCATTAAAGCCGCTACACCGAACATTAAAGTCGAAAGAATAAACTCGCCGGAAATAAATCCGACAATACCGGTAAATGAAATAACCCCTATCATTAAATCTTTTTTAAATTCGTTCATGACAACCTCCGCGACATTTGATAAGAAACAGCTTTAATAAATCCACCCACCAAAGTCATCGCTATTCGACTTGGCGGCGTCGGGACTAAGTAAAAGCCAGTTCTTGATCAAATGCCAACCTCAGTGACTGACTATTGGAGGAATATCGCACTCTTTGTCGAAAAATTCGCGACTGGTTGGCAATCCGCCAGTATTGTCGAAGCCGATTTCCGGGCTAGCCTTAGCCGGAAACTGGCTTTACACTGCGGCAATTTTCCCCTTAACCTCTCCTGGTGACCCAATGAAAAGTCGCTTACATTGCGCCCTTGTACTGATTGCACTGACCGCTACCGCTTGCTCGAAAGCCTATTACGGCGGCCTGGAAAAACTGGGCATTCCTAAGCGGGAAGTCATGGTACATCGGGTCGAAAAAGCCCGCGAGACCCAGGAGGAAACCAAGCAACAATTCAAATCGGCACTGGAACAGTTCACCGTATTGACCAATTTTCAGGGTGGCGACCTGGAATCAACCTACCGGAAACTAAACGACGAGTATGATGCCAGCGTGCGGAAGGCGGATGAAATTCACAAACGCATCGCCGATATCGAGGACGTTTCGGAAGCGTTGTTTGCCGAATGGGAAGCCGAACTTAGGGAATACACCAACGCCTCGCTCAGACAAACCAGCAGCAAAAAACTGACCGTAACGAAAACCCAGTACCGGCAATTGCTGACAGCAATGCGCAAAGCGGAGTCCAAACTGGAGCCGGTACTGAATGTCTTCAAAGACCAAGTCTTGTTTCTAAAGCACAATTTAAATGCTCAGGCCATCGCTTCGCTAAAAGGCCAGCTCGATAGCGTGAAATCGGATGTTTCCGCGCTAGTCCTTGAAATGGAAAAATCGATCAACGAAGCGGATAGCTTTATCGCGACCATGGAAAAGTCTTGAAGACTCCGGACTAAGTCCGGTTAGACCGAACAACCGGAGCACACCGAAATTGTGTACTCCGGCCCTCATTCAATCTTGGTGAGCGAAGCGCTTGCGCTCCTCGGCACTCTTACCCAATGCCTTGGCCATCCACGGCGGCGGCGCGTCAAACACTTTCTGAAACTCGCGCAACTGTGCTTCAGCTTCGATCACGTCCGGGATCTTGATCGGATAAATATCGGCTCGAATCACTTTCGCGGCGGCCGGTCCACCGATAGACTGCACGAATAACACATGACAGTCCTTGATCAATTCAGCGCGGAACAGGTTTTTATCGTCGGCGGTATCGGCTTCCACCGTAGAGCGGATATCCACCAATCGCATGGCGTCCTTGGACAATTGATACACCAAAAACCGGATGCACGAGCCGAAATGCCCGTTCAACGACTGCCCGCTGTTGGATGCGATCGCGACCCGGATCGATTCCGGCATGTCGCCTTCCTTGTAGGGGAGGATTTCCGGCAAGCCCTCGTCACCGTCTTCCTCGCCCCATAGATAACGCACTGCCAATTTGATGTTGGCCAATCCAATGTCGATATCCTCGCCATCTTCCTCGCCGTCGTGGCTGCCAATCCCGGTTTTCAAATTGGTGACGGTAATGGTTTTCAGGCGTTCGTCGGTCAACGGCGAACCGACTTTTTCGTGCAGAATTCCAATCAGCGACGCCACATCCACGCCGGGCAACACTCTTGACGCCAACGCAATGCGGAGCGCGATATCTCTTGATAATTCCATAGCGTTACCCCTAAAGTTTGTGCTGTTCTTTCCAGTCGGCGTAACCGCCGGCCATGCTGTATACCTGCTGAAAACCGAAATCTCCGAACATTTCCGCCATATGCTCGCTGGCATGGCCGTAATAGCAATAAATCAGCATGGGCTTGGACTTATCGGCTTTTCTGATCAAGGTGTCGCGCAACTGTTCGTGTACGTGCATCGCATTGTCGATATGCCCTGCCTTATAGTCCTTAAGGTCCCGGCAATCCAAGATCATCGGCTGCTGTTCGGCGATCAAGGCTTCGGATTCGGCCACCGTAAGCGTCTTAAAGTTTTTCATAAGTCCTCACCCCCGTTTCGCTTCGCCGACCCGTTACACCGGACCGTAGCTTGCTTCGCGTTTAACTTCGATGGTTTTAGTCAACGCCGCTTCGTAGCTCAACGTCTCGCCTTTAAATTTAAAGCCTTTTGCCGCTTCGTACACGGTGATGACTTTGTCTTCGGCGGACTGGCCTTTCAAGTCTGCTTTCTCGATGTACAGAAATTCCATCGTTTCGTTCCAGACCATGCCCTCACTGTACGGCAACAATTTGAATGTATAACCTTCCAATTCGACAACCATTGGAGCGGCGATGTTTTCGACGTAAATCAAAGCCAAGGTATCGGCGGTCAAACCGGCTTTATATTTCTCGACGAATAGTGCAAGGGACTCCAACTGATAGACCATACCGTTTAAAAACAAGATCTTGTCGCTATCGGCCAGCATCGCCGCTTGCTGGATCAATAATTTGGGCGGGTTACGGTCGTTGGGATTGGTCGCGCCTTCGCGCATGGCACCTTCGATCAGCACTAAGTCGCCGCGCCAAGCAGTCAGACCCGCAGTGCTGGTTTTGCCCAATACCGTAGAAATGGTCAATAGGCCTTGGCTGTTGTAACTGTCGAGTAACATCGGAAACATCTCCTAATAGATAAAAAATTCGGTTCAATTTAATTAAGCAAGAGCCTTGCCAGCCAAGCATACCCTTATCGCAACTGGGGCTATTCACGAATTGGGGTCATTCCGGCTTATCGGAAAACCCCGATTTGCCGACAGCGACCGCCAACAATGTCGCAAACACTACAAATTCCACGCGATTTTTCGGTTCGCCGTTGTAGGCTTTAACACTATTTTGCAGCGCCCCTACCGAATCGATATACTCAAATATAATTAACGAACTACCTCGCCAAACACACTGCCCCAATTCGCTAATGCCCTACCGCGCTCGTCCACGGCCAGAGCCATGGCCCAAAAACTGCTTGTAAATACGTGGATTATGCCCATCAAGCAAAGTGCGACAACTTTCAGTCAAATCGCCACTATCGCACTCGATCAGCGTTAGTCCCGAACCGTTTCACGAACAATCACGTCTTTCGATATATATAATATGATATACCGAATATCCGCTTCGTTTGTTACTGAAACACCTGTTCCGGCCAAGCTGTCAAAGAAAACCTGCCGACAAGCGCGATCTTTAAGTCGGGGCGTTGACGATAGCGTTCGCCGGTTAACCCTGGCTCTTCGAGAGCAACGATCACCCACCAAACTAGCGAGGCCACCATGTTGTTAGAAATGAACGTCAAATTGCGCAGAGGCCATTTCGACCTGACCACATCGCTGGCGATCAATGACAACAGCATGGGCCTGCTCGGGAAATCCGGCGCCGGCAAAAGCACCTTGCTGGGCTTGATCGCAGGCGCCATTCAGCCGCATAGCGGCTACATTCTGGTCGACGGCAAAATCCTGTTCGACAGTCGCAAGGGTATCGTCATGCCGCGCGAACAACGTCCGGTAGGCGCCGTACTACAACTGGATTGCGCCGATCCGTCCGAAACCGTCCGCGAAAACTTGAACGCCACCCGCGAGCGCACGCTGAGGCATCGGAGAAACTTCAAGCTACCGTTCTTGATCGAGTTACTCGAATTGGGCAGTCTGCTCGACCAACCCTTACCGCTGCTTTCAGCCGGGGAAAGGCAACGGGTGGCCTTGGCCCGGTCGCTGGTGAAGTCGCCGCGCTTGCTCCTGCTGGACGACACCTTTGCGACGATAGGCCACGACTACCGGCCGCTGCTATTGGCACTGCTCAAGCGCGCTCAAATCGAACTCAACCTGCCCGCACTCTACGCCAGTCAATCCTTAGGGGAAATCCTCGACTTGACCGACCAATTGATCGTGCTGGATCAGGGGAAGGTGACGCGTAGCGGCTCATTACCGGAAATCGCCAAGGGACAAGGCATGCTTCGCTATCTGGGCATGCGTCAGATCGACAATTTGCTGCCAGTCACCATACGTCATCACGACCATTCCGCCGGCCACACCCAGGCAGACAGTTTCGGGCTGCCGTTGGCGCTGCCGCTGAGGCCGCAATTGGCTCCGGGCAGCGGGACCCAGGTATCGATCCGCGCCAACGACATCGCGCTGTCGCGCGGCTACTTAAGCGGCATTTCGATCCAGAACCAGATCAAGGGCCGCATCTGCGCGCTTATTCCCAGCGGAGAGAGCTTAATTGTGCAAATCGATTGCGGCGGCGCGTTGCTGGCCGAAATTACCCACGGCGCGGCCCGCGATATGGCTCTACAGGAAGGCGATACGGTTTATTGCTTGATCAAGACCCATTCGATCGCTTATCTGCGCGAACTTCAAACTCAGTCATACCAACGCGTGATTAGCGTAGGTCCGGATCACTATCACTTGCTTGAAACCGCGCCCACAGCCCACGGCTTCCACCACGCTATCGCAAATAGCGCCGTCGAAATCAAGCAAGTAACCGAGCGAATCATTCAGGCCTAAGCACAACTAAATCCTATACATCTGTTGTAGCCTATCCACTAAGCGACGGGCCCACTCATCGCGCGCGCGCGCCACCAGCAGCGGCTCGAGGCGGCCGGCCGCCCCGAGCACGTTCGCCCGGACGGTCGCCGGGCCGAGCTTGCGACCGAGGTTTAGCCGCTGCCTTAGGCTTGGCCTTGGACTGAGACTTGGCGGAAACCGGTTCCAGCGACACTTTTTCGTAGCCTGTATCGGCAACCCGCGGAATCGACTTTTTCAGGAGTTTTTCGATTGCCGCCAACAATTGCGCTTCTTCAGCATCGACCAACGAGATTGCCTGCCCTTCCGCGCCGGCCCGGCCAGTGCGTCCGATGCGATGCACATAGTCCTCGGCGACTTGCGGTAGATCGTAATTGACAACATGCGGCAACTGGTCGATATCAAGCCCGCGTGCGGCGATGTCGGTCGCCACCAGTGCCGTGATCGCACCGCTTTTAAAATCGTCCAGCGCGCGGGTCCTGGCTCCCTGGCTCTTGTCGCCGTGCAAGGCCGCGCAGCGTATGCCATCCTTGATCAGCTGCTTGCACAAGCGATCCGCGCCGTGCTTGGTACGCACGAAAACCAGCACCTGCTGCCACCGGCCGTCGCCGATCAGATGCGCCAGCAATTCGCGCTTGGACTCGCGCTTGATACCGTAGACCAACTGCGACACGGTTTCCGCCGCCGAATTGCGTTTGGCAACGGCAATCTCGACCGGGTCGCTCAACAATTGTTCGGCCAGCGTGCTGATCTCCGGCGAATACGTTGCCGAAAACAACAGATTCTGGCGCCGTGCCGGCAATAATTGGATAATTTTGCGGATGTCGCGGATAAACCCCATATCCAGCATCCGGTCGGCTTCGTCGAGCACGAAATACTCGATTTGCGACAGGTCCGCATAGCCTTGCTGGATCAAATCCAACAAGCGGCCGGGAGTCGCAACCACGATATCGGTTCCGCGCTGCAATTTTTGGATTTGCGGCTTGCTGCTGACGCCCCCGAAAATCGCTTCCGCAAAAAACGGCAGATGCTTACCGTAAGAGCAAACGCTCTCGTAGACCTGCAGCGCCAGTTCGCGGGTCGGCGTTAGGATCAACACCCGAATAGGTCGGGGCTTTTTCCTCACAGGCGCTTGTTGCAGCAATTGCAACAAAGGCAGTGTAAAGCCCGCGGTTTTGCCGGTGCCGGTCTGAGCACCGGCCAGCACGTCCCGCCCCTGCAATATCACCGGGATCGCTTGCTCCTGAATCGGAGTAGGCGTTTCGTAACCTTGTTCGGCAACGGCTCTAAGAATTTGCTCGGAAAGACCGAGTTCTGAAAATAGCATGGATTAACCTTATGTTGTTTCCGTCATATAATTCGGGAAAATTTGGAAAAAATTCGGGACATGACAACCGTGTCCAAAATACGGCTATATTTATTCTGAAATTTTATGACCCGAGGAAGGACGCCCTTCATCATTCCGCAGGAGCCAAACGATGAAACCCGAGAAGCGCAATCACCTTAGAGTAAGACCTAGAGGCCTGCAGGCAGGTATCGTTTTCAACCCCACGACAGCCAAGGAGCTGGCGTTCGAGGCCGATATCCTCGATATTAGCTACAGCGGCATTCGCGTCCGGCTTCGCAAGCCGCTGGCGGACGATATAGTCGGCAAAATCAAGATCACGATGATATTGCCGGAATCCGGCACGCCGTTCAGCGTGCACGGCGTTATCAAGCATCAGCACAGCGAATCCGAATGCGGCCTGCATTACATCGACCACGTCGAAGGGTCGATAGACGATCTGATGTTCGAGTGCGTCGAACTTGACGAAAGTACCGTGTTGATCAAAACCAATTAAAACACCGTCCGGCGCGATCCGGCTCAAGCGGTAATCACGAAACGAACCGCATCCAGACGCAATTGCGCGTCCTGTATGCTCTCGTGCGATAACATCGTCATTTCCTTGAGTTGTTCGATCTCGGCATCCTTGATCGCCGGATTGACTTTTTTCAGCCTGACCATCCGCTTGATTTCACCGGTCAATGCCGCCACCATTCGATTGGTGGCTTCGCCAATCAATTGCTGGGCCTTGCCGCCAGAGGCTTGTTCCGCTACTTTGATCATCTCCTGAATATGCTGGCGTTGGCTATTCAAAAACTGACTGATTTGGGCCTTCTCGAACTTATCGCCGGTTTCGATCAGACTGTCATGGCTGACCGACGCCGTTAGATCCATCTTGTTTTGGTCTATCAACACCCGAATCGGCGTATGCGGCAAAAACCGGCCAATTTGCAGTTCGGCCGGCGCACTACACTCGAGTACGAACAGCAATTCCAACAAAAATTGGCCGGCCTTCAATTGCGCATGCCTGACCACGCTGACCGCGGCATTGCCCGTCTCGCTGGACAACACCAAATCCATCGCCGCCAAAACCATCGGATGTTCGGCGGTCAGAAACAACATGTCCTCGCGCGCCAACGCAATATCCCGAGCCACCGTTACGGTCAAGCCGTCGTCCTGCAACATCGGAAAATGCGAAATGCGCAGGTTTTCGCTGGGCCGCAGGATATGGCAAGCCTTGGAGTGATACTCGACGTCGACGCCGTAGCAATCGAAAATATCCTCCAGATAAGGCCACAAACTGCCATCGGATTCGCTGGCCTGAATGGCTTCGACCAATTGCCGAGCAGGCTCCGGACGGCAGGAGTTCAGTTCCAGCAACAAATCGCGGCCCTTATGCAATTCCGCTTCGAGGCGCGCATTCAGCTGGCGAGTTTCTTCTATCAACACTTCAACCGCCGCTCGCTCGCGACTGGCCAACGCTGCCGACAACGGCTCGCTCAAGGCTTTGGCCACCTGCGACGCCGCCGAAACGTTATGTCGAAACGCGTCCAGACCTTCGTCGTACCAGCGAAACAACACCTCGCGCGGACTGCCGACCACGTAGGGAATGTGAATCTGTATCACATGCTTTTGGCCGATCCTATCCAGTCGGCCGATACGCTGTTGCAGCAAATCGGGGTTTTCAGGCAAATCGAACAGAAACAGATGCCGCACGAATTGAAAGTTGCGCCCCTCGCTACCGATCTCCGAACACAACAGAACCTGCGCCCGACTGTCTTCATCGGCAAAGAATGCCGCCGCTCGGTCCCGCTCGACGATACTCATGCCCTCGTGAAATACCGCCGCGGTATGTCCCACGTGATGTCGCAGTATTTGCTCCAGCTGGATCACGGTGTCGGCTCGCCGGCAAATCAGCAACGCCTTCTCGTCGCCGAGAGTCTTCAGGGTGTCAATCAGCCAAAACAGATAGGGACTATCGGCGAGTTCGGCGGTTTCCTCGCCGAAAAGTGGATAACCATGGCGTTCCCGGTCCGGAAAACCTTTGACCGTATGTCGGGAGTTTCTGAACAAGATCCGACCCGTGCCGTGGTGATCCAACAGCAACTTGATCAATTCCTCGCGCGCGCCGACATTACTGTTGTTGACTTGCTTCAGCCATGCTTCGGCATTGTCGTGTTTCAACAACTCGCCTAACTCGACTTGCTCTGCCTCGTTTAACGGCTCACCGGAAATCAGCCGATTCGCCAACTGCGCCACCGGCTCGAATTGCTTTTCGTCTTGCAGATATTGCGCAAAGCTGTAGAAGCGATCGGGATCGAGCAATCTCAAGCGGGCGAAATGGCTCTCCTTGCCCAATTGCTCCGGCGTGGCGGTCAACAACACCAAGCCCGGCACCGCTTGCGCCAACTGCTCGACGAAACGGTACTCGACGCTGGGGGCGATCTCGCTCCATTCCAAATGATGTGCCTCGTCGACGACGACCATATCCCAGCCGGCCGCCAACGCTTGTGGCTGGCGATCGGGAAAGTCAGCGAAAAACTGTTGGCTGCACAGTATCAATTGCTCGTTTTGAAACGGATTGCCGTCGTCGTTGAACGACATGCAACGGGTTTCGTCGAACAGGCTGAAACGCAGATTGAAGCGCCGCAACATTTCAACCAACCATTGGTACATCAGGCTTTCGGGTACCAAAATCAAAACTCGTTCGCTCAAACCGTTAATCAGACGGTGTTGAATGATCAAGCCGGCTTCTATGGTTTTCCCTAAACCGACTTCATCCGCCAGCATAATGCGCGGCGCGGCGCGGTTAGCGGCCTGATGCGCGATATACAATTGATGGGGAATCAGCGCGGCGCGCGCGCCTTGCAACCCCTTGACCGCCGATTGTTGATGGCGTTGCTGGCGCCGCCAGGTTTCGTAGCGCAGCAAATACCAGGCGGTCGGGTCGAACTGGCCGGTGAACAATCGATCTTGCGGCTTGTTGAATTGAATATGGTGGTTGAGTTCCATCTCGTCAATTTGCTGCAATCCGCCGTCTTCGTCGACACCGATATAGGTCAACAGCCCGGCGTGCTCGTCCACTTGCTGTACGCTGATCTTGACGTATTCCACCGATTCGACGGTATCGCCTTCCGCGAACCTGACCCGCGTCAGCGGAGCGTTGTCGCGCGCGTAAACCCGCCGATCGCCGGTCGCCAGGAAAAGCACCGTGACGCGATTGTATTCGGCTTCCAATACCATGCCTAAGCCGAGCTCAGATTCGGTGTTGCTAATCCAGCGTTGGCCGGGAATAAATTCGTTCATTGATTTAGTTGTCTGTCTGTTATGCCGACCGTACGACCATCGCCTCTGGTCTTTCCACTTTACGTCCGGTATCGGTATCGATCCAACGACTCCGTCGGCTTCCGAAAAATGGGGAAAACATGGTTAAATCCGCCCAACACGCTCCCCTCACTCGAAAACAGGACACTGTGATGCCCAAACCGATTACGCCTTTGATTGCAGCCGATATTCTGATCGAACTGATCGACCACCCGCAGCGTCCCTTCGTGTTGATCGAACGCAAATATCCGCCTTACGGCTGGGCTGTGCCGGGTGGCTTTGTCGATGTCGGTGAAACGGTTGAACATGCCGCGGTTAGGGAAGCAGCGGAGGAAACCGGTCTTGACGTTCGTCTGACTTCTTTGCTGGGCATTTATTCCAATCCGCAGCGCGATCCACGCAACCACACCGCGACGGCGGTTTACATCGCGGAAGCTCACGGCTCGCCAACAGCGGCCGACGACGCCAAGAATTGCGGTTTGTTTACCTTTGACAATTTGCCGCCGGTTTTGGCCTTCGATCACGCATTGGTCATAGCCGACTACCGTCATTATAAACTGACCGGAGAAATAGCGCCGCTAAGAATATAAGTGGACGCTGATTCGAGTGCGTGGCCCGCAGGGCGCGTTCGAGAACACTCAGTTTTTCAAACTCAGTACGTCCTGCATATCGTAAAGACCGCTGGATTTGTCGGCCAGCCAAATAGCGGCGCGCACCGCGCCGTTGGCGAAGGTCATCCGGCTGCTGGCTTTGTGGGTGATTTCGACGCGTTCACCTTCGTCGGCAAACATCACGGTGTGCTCGCCGACGATATCGCCGGCCCGTATCGTCGAAAATCCAATGGTTTTACGATCGCGGGCACCGGTCTCGCCTTCCCGTCCGTAAACGGCGCAGTCCTTTAAGTCCCGGCCCAGCGCCGCCGCGACGACTTCGCCCATCCGTAATGCGGTGCCGGACGGTGCATCGATCTTGTGCCGGTGGTGGGCTTCGATGACTTCGATGTCGGTGTAATCGCCCATCACTTTCGCGGTCGTTTCCAGCAACTTCAACGACAGATTGACGCCGACACTGAAATTGGGCGCCATCACGATTGCGATGTCCCGCGCGGCCTCTGCGATTGCCGCTTTTTGGCTCTCGCTGAACCCGGTGGTACCGATGACGAGTTTTTTCCCGGCTTGCCGGCAGACGTCCAGATAGGCCATAGTCGCATCCGGCCGGGTAAAATCGATCAGCGCGTCGAAACAATCCACGACCGCCGCCAAATCGTCGCCGACCGGCACGCCGGCCGGCGAAACGCCGGCCAAATCGCCGGCATCCTTGCCTATCGCCAAACTGTCCGGCCGCGAAATCGCGACAGTCAATTCGGCTTGCGGCGCGGCTAACGCCGCTTTCAACAAACACAATCCCATGCGCCCGGAAGCACCCACCACGCCGATACGCATCGCCATCATCCCGTCAACTTGTCGAAAAAGCTTTTCACACCGTCCATCCAGCTATGTTCCTGGGGACTATGTTGTTTACCGCCACCGCTGAGGGAGACTTGCAGTTGCTCGATCAGAGCCTGCTGATCCTTGGTCAAGCGCACCGGCGTTTCGATCTGTACCCGGCACAGCAAGTCGCCGATGGCTCCGCCACGTACAGGCTTGACACCCTTGCCGCGCAATCGAAACATTTTGCCGGTCTGGGTTTCCGGCGGGATTTTCAGCATCACCTTGCCGTCCAGGGTCGGCACTTCCAACTCGCCGCCCAAGCACGCGGTCGGAAAGCTGATGGGCACTTCGCAATAGAGATTCGCACCGTCGCGGGTAAAGATCGGATGCTCCTTAACCTGAACCTGAACGTACAAATCGCCGGACGGACCGCCGTTGATACCGGCCTCGCCCTCGCCGGCCAAGCGAATCCGGTCGCCGGTATCGACGCCGGCCGGCACCTTGACCGACAGCGTTTTGGTTTCCTGAATACGGCCTTGCCCGTAGCATTTCGGACAAGGGTCCTTGATTTGCTTGCCGGTACCGTGACAGGTCGGACAGGTTTGCTGCACCGAGAAAAAGCCTTGTTGCATCCGCACTTGGCCATGACCGTGGCAAGTCGAACAGGTGACCGGGCTGCTGCCCTTCTTGGCGCCGCTGCCGTTACATTCGCCGCAGGCGACCAGCACCGGCACCTTGACGGTCGCTTCGGTACCGCCGACGGCTTCTTCCAGCGTCAACTCCAGGTTATAACGCAGATCCGCGCCGCGCTGGACGCTACTGCGCTGCCGTCCGCCACCACCGCCGAATATGTCGCCGAACACATCGCCGAAAATATCGCTAAAGCTTTCCGCCCCGCTGAAACCGCCGCGGCCGCCGCCCATCGACGGATCGACGCCGGCATGACCAAACTGATCGTAGGCCGCCCGTTTTTTCGAATCGGACAATATCTCGTAGGCCTCCTTGATTTGCTTGAATTTCTTCTCGGCGT
This sequence comes from Methylomonas stagni, assembly GCF_050154735.1. Lineage (NCBI taxonomy): Bacteria > Pseudomonadati > Pseudomonadota > Gammaproteobacteria > Methylococcales > Methylococcaceae > Methylomonas > Methylomonas stagni. The sequence continues at coordinate 2,626,908 of NZ_CP189557.1, forward strand.
CTTCCGGATTGTCCTTGTTGCGGTCGGGATGATACTTCATCGCCATTTTGCGATAGCTCTTTTTGATCTCGGCTTCGCTGGCGTTACGATCGACTTCCAACAGTTTGTAAAAATCTTCTTTTGCCATAACGTAGAAAACCGCCGGCGTTTACCAGCGGTTATTTAGTGTGTTGAATGAATGGAACGATGAGGGTGATTAACACCTTTCACCCTGACTCTCTCCGTTAACGGCGAGAGGCTCCCCGGTGAGGATTATTTTTTGTCGTCCTTCACTTCCTCGAACTCGGCATCGACCACATTGTGGTCTTCGGCTTGCTGACCGCTAGCCGCATGGGCTTCGCCGGCAGCGGCGTCCGCTCCGCCTTTTTGGGCGTAAACCCGTTCGGCCAGTTTACCCGAAAGCTCGGTCAGCGCGGCGGTTTTGGCTTCGATAGCGTCCTTGTCGTCGCCTTTCAACACGCCCTGCAAGTCGCTGATGGCCGCTTCGATCGCCGATTTTTCGTCGCCGGTAACTTGGTCGCCCAATTCCTTCAACGACTTTTCGGTCGCGTGGATCATGCCTTCCGCCGAGTTACGCGCCGAAACCAGTTCTTTCAGCTTGCGGTCTTCGTCGGCGTGCGCTTCGGCATCCTTGATCATGCGCTCGACTTCGGCATCCGACAAGCCGCTGGACGCCTTGATCACAATGGATTGCTTCTTGCCAGTGGCTTTATCCTTGGCCGACACGTTCAGGATACCGTTGGCGTCGATGTCGAACGACACTTCGATTTGCGGAATACCGCGCGGCGCGGGCGGAATGTCCTGCAAATCGAAACGGCCCAGCGATTTGTTGCCTGACGCCATTTCCCGCTCGCCCTGCAACACATGCACGGTGACCGCGGTTTGACTGTCCTCGGCGGTCGAGAATACTTGCGAAGCATTGGTTGGGATCGTGGTGTTTTTCTCGATCAGTTTGGTCATCACCCCGCCCAGGGTTTCGATACCCAACGACAATGGCGTGACGTCCAGCAGCAACACGTCCTTGACGTCGCCGCCCAATACGCCGGCTTGAATCGCCGCACCCAGCGCTACCGCTTCGTCAGGGTTGACGTCTTTGCGCGGCTCTTTGCCGAACAATTCTTTAACGAAGGCCTGCACTTTCGGCATCCGAGTTTGACCACCCACCAAAATCACGTCGTTGATTTTCGAGGTCGAAATGCCGGCATCTTTAATCGCTTGCAAGCAAGGACCTTTGGTGCGCTCGATCAGTTCGTCAACCAGCGATTCCAGTTTGGCGCGGGTCAGTTTGACGTTCAAGTGCTTCGGACCGGACGCATCTGCGGTGATATACGGCAGGTTGATGTCGGTTTGCTCGGCGGAAGACAACTCGATTTTCGCTTTCTCCGCAGATTCTTTTAGACGTTGCAGCGCCAATGGATCGTTGTGCAAATCGATGCCGGTGTCTTTTTTAAATTCCCCGGCCAGGAAATCGATGATGCGCAAGTCGAAGTCTTCACCGCCCAGGAAGGTGTCGCCGTTGGTGGCCAATACTTCGAACTGGTGCTCGCCTTCGATTTCGGCGATTTCGATGATGGAAATATCGAAGGTACCGCCACCCAAGTCGTAGACCGCGATGGTGGTATCGCCTTTCGGTTTGTCCATGCCAAACGCCAACGCCGCCGCAGTCGGCTCGTTGATGATGCGTTTCACGTCCAGACCGGCGATCCGGCCCGCATCTTTAGTCGCTTGGCGTTGCGAATCGTTGAAGTAAGCCGGTACGGTGATGACCGCTTCTGTGACTTCTTCGCCCAGGAAGGCTTCGGCGTCTTTTTTCAACTTCATCAACACGCGGGAAGACACTTCCGGCGGCGCCATTTTTTTACCGTGGCATTCCACCCAAGCGTCGCCGTTGTTGGCTTCCATGATTTTGTAAGGCACCATCTTGATGTCTTTCTGTACCGCGTCTTCTTTGAAACGGCGGCCGATCAAGCGCTTGATCGCGAACAAGGTATTTTCGGGGTTGGTCACCGCCTGACGTTTGGCGGATTGACCGACCAGCACTTCGTTGTCGCCGGTGAAGGCGATGATGGACGGCGTGGTGCGGGCGCCTTCGCTATTTTCGATAACCCGCGCGGTGCCGTTTTCCAGGACCGCGACGCAGGAGTTGGTGGTTCCTAGGTCGATTCCGATGATTTTAGCCATTGAGATTCTCCAGACTTGAATTAGGTATTAGTTAAAAAGTTATTTGCGATATGCGGTTGATCGATGAAATTTCAAGCCTGTTCGTCAACTTTCGCGCTGTCGGCGGGTTTGTCCTCGGCCTTGGCCACCACCACCATCGCGGGGCGTAGCAAACGGCCGTTTAAGATGTAGCCTTTTTGAAACACGTTCAAAACCGTATTGGGTTCGGCGCTGGCGCTAGGCTGCATCGCCATGGCTTGATGCAACTCGGGATTAAAAGCTTGCCCGGTCGGATCGAGGACTTCGATATTGAATTTGGCGAACACCGATTCGAATTGCTTAATGGTCAGCACGCTGCCTTCCCGCAATTTAGCCACTTCCGGACTATCGCCGGTCGCCGCCTGCACGCCAAGCTCGAGACTGTCCAACACGCTAAGCAATTCCTTGGCGAACTTGGCCAAGCCGTATTTACGCTCGTCGTCCAAATCCTTTTGTACGCGTTTTTTCAGATTTTCCATGTCGGCCTGCACGCGCAAAGCCTTGTCCAGATTCGCGGCGGCTTGTTGTTGGGCTTGCTCCAGTTGTTGCCGCAGGCTTTCGATGCTGACTTCGCCGGCCTCGGTTGCCTCGGCAACAACGTCTTCGCCGGCTTCTTTGGTCTGCTCCAGCACCTCGGCGATCAATTCGGCGTCGGATTGCTGTTCGTGACTCGATTGCTGATGGCTCATTTGGGACTCCGTGGTTCTTAAAATATTAGGTCGGCCTTACGATAAGGGCGATTATTTGGGATTCAAGGCCGCGCCCAATATTTTTGCCGTCACGTCGACGAACGGAATCACTTTTTCGTACGCCATCCGGGTTGGGCCGATCACGCCCAACACGCCGACCACCTCGTCGTTGACCGAATAAGGCGCCGTGACCAAGCTGCAATGGTCGAATGCACTATAGCCGGACTCTTCGCCGATAAAAATCTGCACGCCGTCGGCCAACAGGCATTGATCCAGCAAATGGATCACGCCGCGCTTTTGGCTGAACGCCTCGAACAGCTGTTTTAGACGGTCCATGTCGGACAATTCGGAAAAGCCCATCAGATTGGTTTCGCCGCTCAACACGTAATCGTCGTTGGGTTGTTGGGCGAAGGTCAGTTGCGCCATGCTAACCGCGTCTATCATGCCTTGATTGACGCGCTGCTGATCTTGCTCCATCTCCCGCAACACTTGCTCGCGGATCTTGGCCAGACTGAGGCCGGCGTAAACCGAATTCAAGTAATTGGCGGCCTGTTGCAGTTCGGCCGGGCTAAATTGACGCTGGGTATGGATGATTTTGTTATGAACTTCCTCGCCGTCGGTGACAAAAATCACCAGTACGCGCATGCTGGACATCGGCAGGAATTCGATGTGTCGCAACGTGACCATCTCACGGCGCGGCAGGGTGACGACACCAGCCATATGGGTCATATCCGACAGCAACCTGGAGGCCTTGCTCAGCACGTCGCCGGTTTTGTCCGCATCGGCCAGCAAGCCGCTTTGCAATTGATCCAGGTCACTGGACGCCAGCGGCTTGACCGTCAACAGACTATCGACAAACAAGCGATAGCCGGCCACGGTCGGCACCCGGCCCGCCGAGGTATGCGGCGAATGGATCAAGCCCATTTCCTCGAGATCGGCCATGACGTTGCGAATGCTGGCCGGACTGAGCTTAAGCAGCGGATCCTTGGACAATACCCGCGAGCCGACCGGCTGACCGTCTTGTATATAACGCTCAACCAAGGCCTTCAGCAAATACGCCGATCTTTCGTTTAAATCCGGTCCGCTAGCCACATTGACACCCTAGAAAATTCGTTAGCACTCCAACGTAACGAGTGCCAGAGGGGAAAGCTAACAGGTGCCCGGAGCCTTGTCAATCCGCCTAAAATCCGTGCGAACCCAAGCCTGTCGGGGATCTCGGGCATTCGCAATGCCGATGGATAGCGTCCGATTTCAGACATTGGCCCGACGCCTACGGGAATGCCCGGTCGCGGCACGGCCATTACCTGGCAACAAATTCAGGGTGTTAACGACACCGAACCGCACGGAATTTGGCCGACGCCGATATTCCGGCCGCGCCGGCCGACGTACTAGCGACGCCGAGCGCGAAGCTTCGCTAGTGCCTGCTCGAATTGTTTGTATAATCCCAAGCATTTTTGAATCCCGGCTCAGACATGCCTTCACCCTTTCAACGCATCGGCATCATCGGTAAATTCGGCGATCCGGGTATCGCCGCCACGCTCAAGGAGCTTTACCGCTTTTTGCTGCAGCGCGGTCACTCGGTGGCCACCGATAGCCGAAGCGCCGAGCTAATCGAAGCCGAAGGCGTCGTCGGCATGCACATCAACCGGCTGCCGGAATGCTGCGATCTGCTGATCGCGGTCGGCGGCGACGGCACGTTTCTAACCGCCGCCCGCGCCGCCGCCGATTTCGACACTCCGCTGCTCGGCGTCAACCTCGGCCGACTGGGATTTCTGGTGGACATTTCTCCGGACCAGTTGCTGAGCCGCCTGGCGCAAATCCTCGACGGCCGCTACCAGACCGAACAGCGTCATTTGTTACAGGCCGCCATCATCCGCGACGGCGAACTCATCCATCGCCAGACCGCGGTCAACGAGGTCGTCGTACATCGCTGGGTCACGCCGAGCATGATCGAAATCGTCACCAGCATCGACGGCGTGTTCCTGAACACCCAGCGTTCCGACGGCCTGATCGTCGCGACACCGACCGGTTCGACCGCCTATGCGCTGTCGGCCGGCGGACCGATTCTGCATCCAACCCTAAATGCGCTGGTACTGGTCCCGCTGAATCCGCACATGCTGTCCAATCGGTCCATCGTCATCGACGACAAAGCCACGATCGAGATCCGTTTCAGCCAGACCAAGCAAATCAACGCCCTGGTCACCTGCGATCATTTAGAAATCCCGGACGTGCGCATTAACGACACGATCGTCATTCGAAAAGCCGACAAACCGATTAACATTCTGCACCCGGAAGACCACGATTTCTTCCACATTCTGCGAAGCAAACTGAACTGGAGCGGCGGTTATTCCGCCAAATGACATGCTGTTGAACCTGAACATTCTCGATTTGGCCGTGGTCGACAAACTGGACCTGGACCTGGAACCCGGTATGTCGGTGCTGACCGGCGAAACCGGGGCCGGCAAATCGATACTGCTGACCGCGCTGGGCTTGGCGTTGGGCGATCGCGCCGATTCCGGCTACGTGCGCCCCGGCAGCAAGCGCGCCGAAATCAACATCGAATTCGATCTATCCAAGGCACCGCTGGTTAGCCAATGGCTGATCGACCACGAATTGGACGACGACGGCCAATGCCTGGTCCGTCGCACCGTTAGCGAAGACGGCCGCTCCAAGGCCTATATCAACAACCGGCCGGTCAATCTGCAAACGCTGCAAACGTTAAGCCGGCAATTGGTCGAAATCCACGGCCAACACGCCCATTTGACGCTGCTTGATGCCGACGAACAGCGTCTGCTGCTGGACGGATTCGCCGACCACGCCGAATTGCTCAACGATCTGAACGCCTGCCAACAAAACTGGCGGCTAGCCCATAAAGAACTGCAACAACTGCAAAAATCCGGCAGTGACCAAGCCGAACGCGAGGAGCTGCTGCGTTATCAGCTTGAAGAGTTGCAGCAACTGGATCTGGAAAATTTCGATTATCAAGCCCTGGCCGACGAACACAACAAGTTGGCTAACCTGGGCAGAATTTTGAGCGTCGGTCAGCAACAGCTCGACATCCTCTACGACAACGACCAGCAATCAGTCGCCGACATGCTGGGTCACGTGATCCACTCGGTCGGCGAATTAAGCCAATACGCCGCCGAATTGAACGGCATCGTCGAACTGCTGAGCGACGCCGAAATCCAGATCGGCGAAGCCACCCAACAACTGCGGCGTTTCCTGGAGAATCAGGAAGCCGATCCCGGCCAACTGAGCTGGCTGGAAAACCAGATTGGCGTGATTCAACGCCTGAGCCGCAAACACAAGGTACCAGCCGAGGAATTACCGGCGCTGGCCGAGCAATTCGCGCTGGAGTTGAACAATCTCAGCCATAGCGGCGAGCGCATCGAAGTTCTGCAAGCCGATTGCGAGCGTCTGCTGGCGCAATACCGCGAATTGGCGACGGCATTATCCGCCAGCCGGCGCCGGGCCGGCGACGAGTTGCAGCGCCGCATTTCCGACGCAATCAAGGAACTGGGCCTGCCGCACGGCGAGTTCCTGGTCAAGCTCGACCGGGAGGATGGCAACGAGCCGCAACGCAACGGCCTGGATCGCATCGAGTTTCTGATCAGCACCAATCCGGGCTTGCCCGCCAAACCCTTGGCCAAGGTGGCGTCGGGCGGCGAGCTGTCGCGGATCAGCCTGGCGATACAAGTCACGACCAGCACCGATAAAACCACGCCGACGATGATCTTCGACGAGGTCGATTCCGGCATCGGCGGCGGCATCGCCGAGATCGTCGGGCAAAAGCTGCGCCGGCTGAGTTTGAACCGGCAAGTGCTGTGCGTCACGCACTTGCCGCAAGTCGCTTCGCAAGCCCATCAGCATTTATTCGTCGCCAAAAACCAAAATGCCGCGGTCACCTCGTCGACGGTTCGCAAACTCCGCGAGGACGAACGGGTCGCCGAGGTGGCGCGAATGCTGGGCGGCGTGACCATCACCGAAAACACCTTGGCGCATGCCCGAGAAATGCTGAGCTTGGGCGGCGGCGAAGCCTAGCCGGCGGACATCAACGTACCGACAAACTCAATACGCCCATCAGTACCAAGCCCGCCCCGCCGACCTGCAACAGCGTCATCGGTTCGCCAAGGAACACCGCCGCCATCAGTAGCGTCGAAACCGGCCCTATCGTGCCGATCAGCGAGGCGTGGCCCGAACCGATCCGGCGGATCGCCGCCGACAGCATGAACACCGGCAACACGGTCGAGACGATCGCCATCGCCAGACTCAATTGGTACACCGACATCGGCAACAGCAAGGCCTCCGGCGGATGCGTCAACACGAACTGTAAGATCGACGCCGCGCACGCGACCAACATTGCGTACGCGGTAAAGCGCATCGCGCCCAAGCGGGCGATGGCCTGACCGGCGCCCAGCAAGTACAGCGCATAGCTGACCGTGCCGGCAAACACGTAAGCGGCCCCCAACCACAATGTATCGCCGCCCCCATCCAACTCGCCGACGAACACCAGCGCGATCCCGCTATAACTCAGCAAGACCGCCGTCAGTTCCCGGAACCCGAACGGCTTTTTCAACCATAGTGCCGACATCGCCAGCACCAAGGTGGGGTACAAGAACAAAATCAAGCGTTCCAGACCGGCGGAGATATATTGCAAACCGGTGAAATCGAGCAGACTGGACAGGTAATAGCCAAGCAAACCGAGCACGCCGACGACCCAATAATCCCGAGCCGTCAGGGACGGCCGCGCGGCGGGTCCGCGTTGCTGAAACGCGACGATCAGGAAAAACGGCACCGAAAACGCCATCCGCAACGCCAATAACGTCACGGCATCGACGGCTTGCACATAGGCCAGCTTGACCAATATCGTCTTGGCGGAAAAGCCGATCGCGGCCAAGGCCGCCAGGCCGTAACCGAGCAGGGTTTGAGTGGAGGTGATGCTAAGGGACTTCATTAGGGCTCCTGTGCTGGTGCGAGCCCTAGGCAAATGACAAAGCCACCGCGGTCGAGCCCGCGGTGGTTTGAACTGATATTAGAACAACGCAAACACCACGGCCGTGAGCAAAGCCCATAGCCATGACTTGTTTGCAAAACGTGACGAAAAAAACGACTCATGGGGCGACTATAAGCCGGACCGGCCAAAACTGTCAAACGTAGCGCGTTAACGGCGGAATTTACCGACCAATTCATTCAACTGCACGGCCAGTTGCACCAACTCGCGGCTGGCGTCGCTGGTTTGCGCGGCATCTTGCGAAGTGCGATCGGTCAAGCCGCCAATGTTGCCGATGCTTTGGCCGACATGTTGCGCGACACGGCTTTGATTGTCGGCCACTAAGGCCATTTGCGAATTCAACGAGCGAATCTGAGTCACCCGCTCGGCAATCGCGCTTAAACCTAGATCGGCGCTTTGGACTTGTTCGCGGCGTTGCTCGGCGCTGGTTTTGGCTTTATCCATCACCGTCACCGCCTCCTTGGCCTCGCGCTGCAATTGGTCGATGATTTTCTCGATCTCTTCAGTCGCCTGATGCGAGCGGGTCGCCAGCGTTCTGACCTCGTCGGCCACTACCGCGAAGCCCCGGCCTTGTTCGCCGGCCCTAGCCGCCTCGATCGCGGCGTTCAGCGCCAGCAAGTTCGTTTGTTCGGCCAAGCCCTTGATCACGTCCAACACCGCGCCGACGCCGTTGCTTTTTTGGTCCAGGCGCTTGATGACTTCCGAAGCCCGCTCGATTTCGCTGACCAGCACATAGATGCCGTCGATGGCGTTTTTGGTGGTTTCCGCGCCCTGGGCGGCTTGCTGGTCGGCCTCGACCGAAGCCCGCGCCGCACCGTCAGCGCCGTGCCGCACATCCCTCACCGATTCCTCCAGTTCGTGGATCGCCTGAATGACGTTTTCGGTTTCCCTCTGCTGCTGACTGGCCGCCTGCGAGGTTTGCCTCGATACGGTGGCGATGCGATCGGTGGCGTCGGTCAGTAAACGGCTGACGTCAGACACCCGGTTCAAACTCGCCGCGAAATTAGCCAACATCGAGTTAAACGAGGTGCTGACCTGGCCGATTTCATCGCCGCTATTGACCGGCAAGCGCGCGGTCAAATCCGAATGGCGAGCGATGGCATCGACGGTGTCGCGCATCGTCACCAGCGGGTTGACGACGATGCGCCGCATCAGAATATTGACCAGCAACAAGCCGGCGGCGAACATCGCCAACGAAATCGCCGAGCCGGCGATCAGATCTTGGTTAATTTGGTCGTCCAGGCTCGCCAGCGAATAGGATACCCGCACCGCGCCCAACACCTCGCCTTCCTTGACCGGATGGCAGGTCAGGCAATTGGTGCCGCGAAAATTGCTGCTGGCCAGTATCGGCTCGACCACAGTCACCCAACGCCCGTTAGCGTCGTTGCCGTGGCGTATCAGCGCTTCACCGCTCAGGCCGCGCCGATCGAGTTCGTCGACGACCGCTTGCTCGGGCTTGCCTTTACCGTGCAACTCGACGATCCCGTTGCCGCGAATCAGGCGCACCTCGCTGACGCCGGGATGCGACAAGGCCTTTTCCCGCAACACTTCGACCTGAGACATCGAGCCGGTCAGCATCAGGGTGTTGATACCGTCGAAATAGCCGGCGGCAATATTTTTAGCTTTGTCGGTTGCCAGCGCTTGCACCATATCTTTCTGGCGGCCGGCCATGAACACGTTACTGACCAACATCAACACGACAAACACGCTGGCGATGCTGAGCAGAATTTTTGATTGGATAGTAGTTTGACTGTTCATAGTTCTGGGCCGCTTAACATTCCTTGGAAATTTATCACGAGTCATCGGCACCGCGCGGGGAAACCTGAACGACCCATCCGAAAAATTGCGTTCCTGGTCATTTTTCCGCCGGTCTCCGCAATCAGGTGGCAACGACCACTCCAGCGGCCGCCCGGTCATTTTTCATAAATATGCTAAGGTTGCGAAACGGCTCGAAACCGGCCCTGCCGGCCACAGCCTCCGCTCGCTTTAACTATAGACCGGGAGTCCCACCTTGGACGATATTTTCGAACTGCTCGCCGTGGTTGCGGTCGTCGTGCCGATCGTCGTAATCGTACTGCTGGTTCTACTGCTCAACCGGCAACGCGAAATCAACCGGGAAATCAAGGATTCGCTCGCCGACCTGCACGCCGCTTTGCGCGAAGACCGCAAACTGCTGCTGACGTTGACGGAACGCGTCGGCACCGAGCGTCCGGCCGCCGCGCCAGCCAGTTTCGACGCGCAAACGCCGGCGCGGGAGCAGATCTTGTTCGAACCCCGCGCCGCATCGGTGGAGACGACGGCACCCGAACCCAGCCGAGCGGAACCGGCCGACACCGAACCGACGGCGAGCACACCCGCTCCCAACGACGCTTGGCAAACCGCCGGCTGGCAAGTCGCCGAACCGAGCCGTTTCGAATTGGCGGCAAGGCAAGCACTCCAACAAATCTGGAACTGGATCGTGGTTGGCGAAGGCCACCGTCCGGACGGCGTTTCGATCGAATACGCGGTCGCCAGCAACTGGTTGCTGCGCATCGGCGTCCTGATCCTGGTCACCGGCATCGGCTTTTTTCTGAAATATTCGATCGATAACGGCTTGCTCGGCGAACAGGCGCGGGTCGCGCTCAGCGTCTTGACCGGACTGGCGATGATCGTCGGCGGCGTGCGCCTAGTCGGCGGCCAGTACCATTTGTTCAGCCAGGGCTTGTTGGGCGGCGGCATCGCGGTGCTGTATTTCAGCGTGTTCGCCGCTTACGCCTTCTACCACCTGCTCGGCGCCTATCCGGCCTTCGGCTTGATGTTGACGGTTACCGCCAGCGCCGCCGCGTTGGCGATCCGGCTGGACGCGATGCTGGTGGCGATCTTCGCCATCATCGGCGGCTATTGCACGCCGATTTTGCTGTCCACCGGTCAAATGAATTTCGTCGGCTTGTTCAGCTATATGCTGTTGCTGGGCGGCGGCGTTCTGGCGGTGAACTGGTACAAGCAATGGCATGTACTGAATTTTCTCGGCTTCGCCTTCAACTATCTGCTGTTTTTCGCGGCGATGCAACGCTACGAGTCCGGCTACTTTTGGCAAGTGCTGCCGTTTCTGACCGGATTTTTCGTGTTGTATTCGACGACGGTGTTTTTGTTTTGCCTGGTCAATCGGCAACGCTCGACGCTGCTGGACTTGGTCGCGCTGGCGGTCAACGCGGCGATCTATTTCGGCACCGCTTACGAGTTGATCGCCGCCGAATACGGGCAAGTCTGGACCGCGTTGCCGTGCCTCGCCCTGTCGGCATTCTATGTCGGCCACGTGTATTACTGCTTGGCCCGCCGCATCGAGGATAGAGAGTTGGTAGTCGGGTTTATCGGCTTGGCGGCGTTCTTTCTGAGCGTGGCGGTGCCGTTAATCTTGTCCAAGCAATGGATCACCGTCAGTTGGTCGTTGCAAGCACTGGTGATGATTTGGATGGCCGGCAAAGTGCGTAGCGCGTTTTTACGCCAAACCGCCTACCTGCTGTATTTGCTGGTCGCCGCCCGCTACGCTTTCATCGATTTGCCCGGCCAATACGCTACGGCGACTTGGGACGCCGCGCCGGGCGAATTCTGGTTCGGGCTGATAGAACGCCTGGTCAGCTTCGGCATCCCGATACTGTCGATGGCGCTGGCCTATACACTGATCGAAAAACCGGCACCGGCGACGGAATTGGCTTGTTCGCCGGCCCAGGACGTGCCGGTCTGGCTGAAGGACGGCGGCGTCTTGGCCGTCATCGCACTGATCGTTGTAGCCCTGGTATTCGTCACGCTGCAATTGGAACTCTACCGCAGCCTGGCCTACTTGTATCCGCCATTGCAAGCGCCGGCATTGACGCTGGTCTGGCTAGGCTTGGGCGCGCTACTGCTGAATCGCTACATGACCGGCTCCGGCCAGCTCATGTTAGCCGGCCTGCGTTGGCTACTGATCGGCCTGGCGATCAAACTGACGTTTTTCGATTTACCTTCCTGGGGCCTGACGCTGGGTCACGCCGCGATCGGCGACAGTTTGCTGACTTTGCATTACGGCGGCACTTACCGCTTCGAATCGGCGCTGATGCGGCTGCTCGACTTCGGCGCGATTATCCTGTTTCTGGCCCTGGCTTTCCGCCGGCTGGAAGGCGACGAAGGCAGCGCCGCCGACGTGCGCCGCTGGTTGGGCACGGCGGCGCTGGTATTGTTGTTCGCGTTTCTCAGCCTGGAAACCAATTCGCTGTTGCTGCATTATTTGCCCGGCTTGCGCTCCGGCGGCGTGACGATTCTGTGGTCGCTGTTCGCGTTGACTTCGGTCTACCACGGCATCCGCCGCGAAGTCGCCGCACTGCGCTTGGCCGGTTTGGTCTTGTTTGCGATCGTCGCCTGGAAAGTGTTTTTCGTCGACCTGGCCCGCCTGGAACAAATCTACCGGATCGTCGCCTTCATCGTACTGGGCATGCTGGTACTCGGCGGCGCGTTTTTCTACATGCGCTACCGGCAAAACTTCGCCGCTAACGCCGAGACCGAGAGCAAACGATGAGCCCCCGTAACGCCTTTTTTATCTGCTGGCTGTCGCTGTCCGCCCCGGTGGGCGCGACCGAATTCAGCCGCTCCGTCCAGCAAGCGCCCGGTAACGGTCAGGCGCTGTTGGCGGTGGAATTGGACAGCCAAATCTACGCCGCCAGCGCCGCCGACTTCGGCGATCTGCGTCTGCTCGACGGCCAAGCCGTCGAGACACCGTTTCTGTTGCGCCCGGCCGCCGCGACCAAAACGGTCCGTAGCCGCCGCCCCAGCCTCGGCCAGATCACCGCGCTGCAAACCGCTGGCGACAGCCTGAGCTTCGAAGTCCACCTCGCCGACAACGCCGAACCTGCCGACGGCTTGACGCTGGTCACCGCTCAACACGATTTCGAGTACGAACTCACGGTACAAGGCTCGAACGACGGCGAACACTGGCGGACGCTGACCGAGCACGCGGCGGTTTACGATTACTCCCGGCACTTGGCGATCGCCAATCTCGACGTGTCCTTGCCCGCCAACGGGGACCGCTATTTCAAAATCCTGGTCGGCAAGACCGGCCAAACCCGGATCGCGGAAATCACGGCGCTGACCCGGCGTATGCAAGGCCACGAGGAATTGGAACGCAGCGAAACGCAAACCCTGTATCGGGAGCCGCTACATATCGAGCGGATCGAGTTCTGGCATCTGCGTTCGGAAAGCCGCGCCGAGGCCGAAACCGTCGTCGACTATCCGTTGCCGGACTTTCAGGTACACGAAGACGCCGAGCGACACGCCACCCTAATCGACATCGACTGCCGCAAACTGCCGCTGACCGGGCTGCGGCTGGACGTCGCCACGCCCAGCTTTCAACGCGATGTCGAACTGCAGACGCCTCGAACCGGCGCCGGCGACTCGGCTTGGCAAACCCTAAGCAGCGGGCAACTGCGGGCCTTGCGCTTCGGCGACATTCAGCAAGCCGAGACCCGGATCGACTTTCCGGAACAACGCGGCGAGCGATATCGCTTGGTGATTCACAATCAAGACAATCCGCCACTGCAAATCACCGCGCTGACCGGCTTGGGCAAACGCTATCGTCTGCTGTTCATCGCCGCCCCCAATACTGCGTACCGACTGACTTACGGCAGCCAAGGCCTGGCAAAAGCCCGTTACGACACCGCCGCGATCGGCGAATTGCTGCGGCAAGGTATCGTCCCGACGCCGGCCAACTTGGGCGAGGCGCTCGCAACTGGCCAGACTGGCGCCGACAATTCCCTGAGAAACTTGCTGAACAGCCGAGCATTTCTGCTCGGCGCGATCGCGTTGGTGGTGCCGATATTGGCCTGGAGCCTTTACCAGGCCGGCAAGCGGCTCGGCGACTTGCCGAAATAAACGGTCAGCGCGCGATCCAGGCCAGAACCGATCTGTGGCCGGCGACGTAAAGCGCTCCGGCCGCCAACGCCGCGCCCAAACTGTCGGCCAACCAATCGCCGACGCCCGGCTCGCGCCCCGGCACGAAGGACTGGTGCCATTCGTCGCTGATGCCGTACAAACTGCAATAGGCGACGCTGACCAAGCCTAGTAAGCGGCGCTCGGCCAGCCGATGCCGAAACGCCCGCCAACTGCACACCTCCATCACGAAATAAGCTAGCGCGTGCTGGACTTTGTCCTGAAACTCGAAGTGCATCTTGACCGGCAAACTCTCCTGCGCCGACAACCAGAAAATCAAGCCGCAAAACGCCGCCAACGCGGTCCAGTCCCGGAATGCTCTCATCTTTTTCTATCCATTTATCGTAATTTACCCAGGGTTCGATGTCGGCCAAGCCTACGCGCCGCCTTCGAGCAATTGTTTGGCCAATTGATTGCCGGCCTCGACCAGCGGATGTATCACAAAATCGGCACCCAGCGCTTTCATGTGATCGGCTTCCTCGGCGTGATAGCAAATCGCGCCGATCTGGCCAAGATAGCCGCGCCGCCTCAATTGCTCGATCGCGGCGCAGCGCACCTCGTACGCCGGCACCGTCAATAAAATCCCCCTGACGCGCTCCAGCGGCAAACCGCTCCACAGCTCGCTGTCCTCGGCATCGCCGTAGACCACGCGCCGCCCATTACCCAACAGGGTTTCCAGCACGGTCGGGTCGGCGTCCAGCCCGACCACCCGTTGTTCGCGCTCGCACAACGCCCGATAGGCGGCGATGCCGGTGCGGCCCATGCCGATCACCAGCCATTCGGCAGCACCGAAGGATTCCGGCAAGCGGTCGGGATTCCCGGATTGCTTTTCGAAACGCACCAGCCAGCACTCGGCCCAACCGAACAAGCGGTGCGAGTAGCGGTTCAGCGGCGCCGCCACCGCCAACGAACCGGCCACCGCCAAACTGATAATCGCCTTCCAATCCTCGGTCAACAAGCCGGCATTGACCACCGCGCCGGTCGTGATCAACGCGAACTCGCTATAGGTCATCAAGGCCAACGACGACACGAAAGCGGTGCGCGCGCGCAAGCCGGCGAACAGAAACAACCCGAAAAATAACACGCCTTGCAGCGGCAGCAAGCCGAGTAAACTTAAGGCCAGCGTCACCTGTTCGCGATTCGGCAGATCGGCCAGACCGATTTGCAGAAAGAAGGCTACCAGAAACAACTCCTTCAAGCTCCACAGCCGATCGGTCAATTCGTCGATCTTGGGATGGGTCGCCAGCATCACGCCGGTCAGCAGCGCGCCGATGTCGGCGGAAATGCCGACCCGTTCGGCCGCGACGCCGCCGGCCAGCGCCAAGCAGACGCCCAGCAGCAGTTTCAATTCGGAGGCGCGACTGGCCGACAAAATCCGATGCGCCAGCGGCCGCAACAGCGGCAAGGCCAACAAGGCCAAAGCCCAAGGCTGGGGTTGTTTGCCGTCCGCCACCGCCAACAAGACGATCGCGACAATGTCCTGCAAAATTAGAATACTCAGCACGTCGCGGCCGTGCAGCGTCGACAATTCGCCGTTGTCTTCCAATACCTTGATCGCCAACACGGTGCTGGAAAACGCCAAACTGACTCCCAACACCAAACCGCCGGTCACCTTTTGTTCCAGCCAGAAAAACACCAACGCCGATGTCACCGCCGTCAGCAACAGGTGCAAACCGCCGACGCTTAACACCTCGCGGCGGATTAGCGACGAAGGCTTCAGCTTCAAACCGACCGAAAACAGCAACAGTTCGATGCCGATTTCCGCCACGTGACCAAGATTCGGCAACGGCGCGATTTGCAAACCATGTAGGGCATAGCCGGCGGCCAAGTAGCCGACCAAGGGTGGAAACGACAAGCGGCTGGCAACCATGCCGGCCAAATAAGCGGCGGCGATCCAGATCAGTTCGGTCATAAATCAATCATGCTGAGTCAAAACGGCCAGCCATGCGGGCCGGTCTTAAAAATAGAGTCGCTGGACAAGTCAAGGACCGTCGGCCGTCTCGCGCCGACGCCAATCGCAACGTTAGGCGCGGAAACTATTCCAGCGCGATACTGCCCTCGATGGTGTGACGTATCCCCAGCGCGGGCGCCTCCAAGGTCATCGCCACCGCGAGAGTCTCCGAACCCTCGAGTATGCCGGCCTCGACCGCTTTCAACACCGCGTGCTCCAGTTCGCGCTGCGAAGCGATCCCGACGGTTTTCAGGAACTTACGGACTTCCAAATTCAAGGCATCTTCGTTCATCGTCATCCCCCGGACACGTTATAAAAAGTCGAAGCGACGAATCGACGCGCGGAACTCGCTGCGCCATCGCCTCGGCTAGCAGATTATCACGGATCGGTGCATTCTCGGCTTAGCGATAGGCGAAGAGGCAGAGCCATCGGCCGGATCATGAACATTGAAAAGGATTCCGCCGAAATTCGCCGACTCGTCGGGCCGTCATCCCGATACCGCGAGTCAATAGATCAATGACCTTGGCAGCGGTGGTAAGTCGCTACGCTGCCAAACGGTTACGATTCGAAGGATTGGAGCGTTTTAGTAGGCCGGTCATCATCGTGTGACGTCTTTTATCTACTCGCCGGCACAGAACAAGTAGCCGTGTCAGTAGGATAAAACCGATGATTTGCACAAACATGAGAGCATGCCAGTTCCGATTTCTGGAGAGCAGGGAACGGCGATTCGAACAAGCCGTCACCGAGCGGCAGGTCGGTGACGTCAATCGGAAGTGAAGGGGAAGGGTTTAAGTGATCGTATCCAAGACGTGTGTATCGAATCCCGCGAGCTTACTTCGCGCATTGCGGTCGCGTACACAACAGGGCCAGTTTGCGCGAGTCGAGCACATTGATCGTGCCGTTATGATCCAAATCCCTGGGGTCGCCGGCACCGCTCGCCGGTTTGTTTCGAGCGGCCAGCAAGATATTGAGGTCGAGTAAATCGACATCGCGGTCGCTGTCTTGATCGCCGGTCACGGTCATGTTTTCGCAAGCGTCGGGCAGATGATTTTGGTTGGTATCGCCGCTTTGGCGTTGCTCGATGTCCAAGACGTCGGATTTGCCGTTGTTATTGCAATCCGGAAATACATTCAAATAGTACACATCCTGCTCGCCGTTGTAGGTCGCGGTGTAGGACACGTGAGCGCCGTATTTGTCGGAAACCAGATGGCTATAGTCGCCGATTTTGTCGACGCCCAACGGATAACCGGTTTGGGTGTTGAAGGTCGCGGTGACCGCTCGATTCGGACTCCAAGTCGCCCCGCCGTCCCATGAGTAGGAATAAAACAACTGGGATGTGCCGGCTTGGAGTTTTTCGCGGGTGTCGTACCAAACCGCATCGATCCGCGAGTTGTCGGCAACGCCCAACATCGGAAACCACTGAAAGGCGTTCCGATCCGCCGTATCCGTGTTGATGCGCAGCGGCGCCGACCAGGTCAGCCCGCCGTCGCTACTGCGGATAAAGTTGACGTCCAGATTGTCCGTGCCCGGCGGATCGACCGGAGCCAGCAGATAAAGGTTGTTGCGCAACGCACCTGCCGAATGATCGACGGCGACTTGAATATCGCCGATCGGACCAAGCGGGTTGGGATTGTTGGGAATCATGAAGGTGATCGGCGAACCGCCCATATCGATGGCTTGGGTCGTGAAACTTGGTATTGCGTTGGGATCGCGAGCGTTCAACGAGGTGGCGAACAAATAACCGTCGTAGACCAGCTTGGTACCCACCAAGCTGCCGCTTTCCTTACGACCGGCCAGATACACTTCGCCGTTGGTACCTACGCCGATGGTACCGAACGACGGGTTTTCCGGCACGCTGACCGGCGCTTCGTAGCTCAGGCCGCCGTCAACCGAGCGGGTAAAACGCTTGTCGTCCAAACCTTCCCGCCAGTGCAAATAAATATGGCCGTCGCTGGCGGTTCCGCTCCGGTCTATGCCGATTCGGCCTTTATCCGCGCCTTCGCCGTGGGCGTAGACCGGCGCTTGCCAGCTGACGCCGCCATCCAGCGACTTGAAGACCTGCACGTCCGCCGCGAAGTTGCCGGTGCTGTCGTAATGCAGACTCTGGTAGTAGAAATTGCCCGCCGAATCGACATCCACCATGATGTTGGTCCGTTGTTCGCCCGGCGTCACCACGCCTTGAAAATGCCAGTGCTTACCGCCGTCGTCGCTATAAGCCCAACCGCCTTCCCGGCTGCCCGAAGCGATACTGGTAAATTGCTTCCAGCCCGCGACCAACCGGTCTGGGTTATTCGGATCGAGAGCGATCGTCGGCTCGTGAGCCGCGTCGCCGACAACGTTATCGCCGGTCGGGTCCACATTCATTTGAATGCTCGAATACGGTCCGTACGGAAACAGCGATTGCGCAGCGGCGCTTTCCGGCATCGCGCCGCAGACCGCTAACACGCTCAAGCCCAAGCAATGGGCGGAAATCCCTCGCGGCAACGGCGCGGCGCGACCTAGGCGAACGTCCATCACGCCCTCCTGAATCGGCGATAGCCGTTGATACCGATACCGGCAATCCCCGAAGCGAAGAACCAAACCGCCGAAGGCAATGGAACGGCGGCCACTTGGCCGCAACCGCTATAGGCACCCACGCCTAAACAAAAATCCCCCAAATCGGCCAAGACGGTATTTTTCAAAAAGAACGCGTTTTCGGGGGACAGTAATAAATCGCCGCTGAGCATCCAATCGCCGGCACTGCTGTACTGCAACCGCAAATTAGCCAATTCGTAAGCCACCGCGCTAAACGAAACGTTATTCTGCAAATACCAGCCGCCCGGCGTGCCCGAAACGCCAAAGGCATCCCACATGGTCTGCCGCGCCTCCGGGTCGTATTTCAGCGAGTAATCGCCGTTCAGCAAGGTGCCGGAAAAGCTTCCTCGAAACATCTCGACGCCGGTCATGCCCATCGTGCCGGTACCCGCCAAGGTGTCCGAATCGATCGAGAAGTCCGGCGTCGTGGCTTGGACGTTGCGGCCGGAAAGCTGACCGCTGGGGTTGCTGGCACTGACGGGGGTGATGTCGTGTACCAAGTTCACGGCTGGAATTTCGACACGCGTCGGATTATTGAAGTAAAACGACGAATCGGTGCGAACCGTGTAGTCGGACTCGATGGTGTCGAAATATTGCGCCAGAAAGTATCCCGGCTGGGTCAACGAGCCGAAGTTGGAGAGCGCTAAAGCATCGCGGTCCAGATTCATCGTGAAGGTGCCTCCGGAATTCGCGTTTAACAACGCGGCATCGGCCTGCGTAACGAATCCGCCGGCGACCAGCGCGAAAACCGTCGAAACCGCGGTCAAGTATTTTGATGTTTCAAGGCGATGGCATGTCATCGAAACCTCCTGTTAACTGATATCCCGATCAAGCGGATCGGTTGCGAAAACCGCTCACGCCCATGCCGATTAAGCCGGTCATAAACATCCAGACGGCGGCCGGCAGCGGGACCACGGAGGTTTGAAAGCTGAAGGTACCGATGCGCGCATTAGCATTGCGGGCCGGACCGGCCCCAAGATGATCGAATCCCCAACCGTAACCCAACTCGCCGCTCAAAGACAGCACGTTTCCGTTGATCTCGGAAACCACGTTAAACAACTCGAAAGCCACCGCTTTAAAGCCGAGGGTGTTGTAAATGACCCAATCCGAACTTTCCGGCGTTTTTAGCGCTTCCGCGGGATTATAGGTCAGCGTCATGTCGCCCATTAATACCCGGTTAGTGGGGGGCGCGACATCCACTCGATAGCGCAGGCCGCCGGCCAGGCCGATAGAGCCCGACGCGGTGCCGGTAATGTCGTTGGGGTCGAACGTGAAGGCAGTGGCGCTATTGTGCCGACCCGACGGGTTGTCGGCCACATGGGCACCATTGACGGTAAATTTCAATCCGGTGGCCGGAATTTCGTTCGCCGCGTAATCGGTCAGATCGACGGGCGTATTGTAATCGCGCAACTCTTCAAAGGTTTTTGAGGCCAGCGAAGCGTCGTAGTATTCCTCGACGTATATGGATGGCGCAGCGGTCCTATCTAGATCGATACCGTTCTCGAAAGCGTCTCGATCGATATTGATAATCAGCGAACCGCCGGATACGGTAGCGCCGTGCGCGGATGTCGCGGCAAGGGTTAACGACAGCACGATCAGGTATAGAAATTTCATGCGTATTCCTTGAAAAAAATTGGGTTTCTAATAAGTCGCTTACCGGCCAAGTTCGGGCTCTACCCCCGACCGTTAACGGAAAGCAAAGCGCCCCGCAGCCTTTTGCGACGGAAGGATGAGCGGTCTGGTAAGGCTTAGGCGGATAAGCCCGATTTACCTCTGGAGGCGCCTAACAGGCCGACCAATCCGCTCCCGAACAACCACACGCCGGCCGGCAGCGGCACTGCGGCGGGCGCCAGATTGAAGGTACCCACTTTGACCGATGTGCTGCCGTTAAACAGCAAATTCCAGGAGTAACCCAAAGTGGAAAGATACAAATCGCCGCTTAGCGATAATTCGCCATTACCGTTGACCGACTCGGTGGCATTCACCAAGCGGAACAAGGCTGGATCTTGCGCGGGGCTACTAAAACCGGCGCTGTAGGTAAAGATATTCCACGTCCCACTGGCTTTTTTCAGGTAAAAATCACCAGGGTTCAGGTAGGAGCCGCCACCGGCGGGTTCCATCCGAAATGCACCGCTCAAGCCGATTTGGCCTGCCGCCGTGTTGCTGGCATCCATCGTCGTGGCCTCCTGCTTTCTCGCGCCGTAGCTGATGGTGGTGCCATTGGCGTTCACCGGCAACGAAACGCTGAAGGTCTCGGTCTGACTGAGAGCAACACCGCCGGTCGTGTCCAGATCGATCGGCGTTGCGTTATAACTCTCGTCCCAAAAATTGGCGATATACCAACCTTCGGAACCGCCAACAGCCGAGGTAAATGCGGAATTGTCGATGGTCATATTCGCGACGCCGCTAACGAGGGCCGCGTTGGCATCGCCTGCCGTTAACAGACCGCCGCCGAATACGCTGATTGCCAGAACGCCGGCATAGGCCGCTTTCAAACTGTGTTTGTTTAATAGGTTCATTGTTTTCCTTACAAAACGATCTAAGATTGATTTAATGGGCAAAATCCAGGCCCCGATACGGATGGAAGCGCGTCACATCCCATTGCAGAGCCCAAAGTTCGAAGGCAACCCGGCCGTCTTATTCCAAGACCCGTGGCTTTCCGGCTCCGCCTCGCGGCGGATGTGGCGAAATTGCCGCTTCCGTGCGGCATCGCCCGAATCCTTGAGCGAGGTTTTCCTAGATTTCCGGCGGCTTTTCCGAACGGCGCAAGATGCCGTCAT
Source organism: Methylomonas stagni (assembly GCF_050154735.1). Lineage (NCBI taxonomy): Bacteria > Pseudomonadati > Pseudomonadota > Gammaproteobacteria > Methylococcales > Methylococcaceae > Methylomonas > Methylomonas stagni. The sequence goes on from NZ_CP189557.1 coordinate 2,648,049, forward strand.
TCGGCAGCCGCCAAGGCTCGAAACCCAACGATACTGGCTTAGAGAGAGCGTCGCGAAACGCAAACCCGCCGACATAAACCTATCGTCATTTCCCGAGTTGCTGATCTAACAGCAAAGACCAGGCCAATTAAAAAGCCATTGTTTTACAACGACTAACATTTTTACCGACGGCCAAACAAACCCAAACCACGTGATTTGCCTCAGCAACTGCGTGAAATCACCTATTCAAACGATTCGCCGGTATTTGTGACAACTCCACGTATCTCGAAACCTAAGCCACGTCGAATCAACGGGCGGAATGCGCCAGCTCCCGGTGAGTCGCACGGACCTCCATGGATTGACCGCTCCTCAATCTTCCACCCATTTAAACCGCAGCGCGGCGGTCGTTAGAAACAACAGCGTCATCGCGGCCAGGCTCATCAACGCCGGTGCTATCTCGGCCAAACCGGCGCCGTCGATCATGACCGCGCGAGCCGCTTGCAGCATGTGGGTTAGCGGGAAAATCAGCGTCAGGTTCTGCAACAGCGCCGGTGCGCCTTCCAGCGAAAACCAAACCCCGGACAGCAGTATCATCGGCAAGGTCAGCAGGTTCAGGATGCCCAAGGCCAACTCCTCGCTACCGGTCCGGCTCGCCATCAACAAACCTAGACTGATCAAAGTTACCGAACCGAGTACCGCTATCAGCGCCAACAAGGCATAAGCCCCCTGCACTAAAAAGTCGAACAAGACGTTCATCGCGACAAATTGCAGCACGACCGCCAGCATCAACAGCCCCAGCCGGCTGACGACTTGCGCCGACAGGAACTCAAAAGCGTTGACCGGCGAGGCTTTCAAGCGTTTAAGCACGCCGCTTTTGCGATACCTGACGATCGTAAATCCGACTCCGAACAAACTGCCGTGCATGATGTTGATGGCTAAAATGCCGGGCAAAACCCAATCGAGGTAGCGTACCCGCCGCCCGGAAACCACTTGCTTTTTCCAGGTGGCGGCTCGATCGCCAGCCAGCAGGACTTTTTCCAGCAGATAGCCCTGCCCGGAACTGTCGTTTATCCAATAGCCGTTTTCCGCCCCCCTTGCACCACCATATCCAGTTGATGATGCTGCAGTTTGGCTAACGCCTTATCCAGTTCCGGGTAGTCGATGAATTGCAGATATTGGGTGGTCTTAAACGCGGTAATCTGCGAATTAGCCTCGCCGGTCACGCCCACTTTAAACAGCGCGCTGTCCTGATCGTCGAATATCGCCGCTATGCCGACGATCAAAATCACCGGAAACACGAAATTCCAGATCCAGGTGGCTTTGTCGCGGATCAATTCGATATTGCGGGCTTTTAGCAATGCCAAAAAATGCTTCATCTCAACTTCTCAAGGAGTGGCCGGTTAATTTAAGAAACAGGTTTTCCAGATTCGGCGTGGCGACCGTCAAGCCTTCCAGCGAGACATGCAAGCGCGTCAATTGGGCGATCGCCGCTTCCACATTGGCGGTGACGAACTCGACCGTTTCGGCGCCGGCAGTCACCGCGAACGGCAAACCCGGAATGTCCGCCAGGCCGCTGGCACTCGGTAAACGGATCAGTACGCCGTCGAAATGCTCCCGCAATAGATTCTGTGGCGTGTCCTGGACGATAATCCGGCCTTGATCCATGATGGCGATTTCGTCGCAAAGCTGCTCCGCTTCCTCCATGTAATGCGTGGTCAGCACAATGGTCTTGCCGCGCGTTTTAATCTCCCGAATCAAGCTCCAAAAGTTGTGGCGCGATTGCGGGTCCAGGCCGGTGGTCGGTTCGTCCAGAAACAAAATGTCGGGATCGTTGATCAAGGCGATGCCCAGCAACAAGCGTTGCCGCTGACCGCCGGACAATTTGCGGGAATCGCGATTGATATAGTCTTGCAAGGCACAGGCTTCGATAATCTCTTCCAGCGGCAAACCGCGCGGATACAGCTTTTGAAACAGTTGCAGGGATTCCTTGACCGTCAGGGTGTCCGGCAAGGCCGTATGCTGAAACTGAATGCCGATATGTTGGCTATAACGCCGGTCGATAGGCTCGCCGCGAAACAAGATCTCGCCTTTGCTGGGCTTGAGTATGCCCTCCATCATTTCCAGCGTGGAGGTCTTGCCGGCGCCGTTCGGACCCAGCAAGCCGAAACACGTCCCGGCTTGCAATTCAAAGCTGACGCCGGCGACCGCCGTGACTTTTCCGTAATGCTTCTCCAGCCCCCTAACGCTCAGCAGGCTAGCGGTCGCGCCAGGCTCGGCAAGCGGCGGCGCGGCTAGCGTTGACGGCTGAGCAGCCGGCTCCGGACTCAGTTCTCGCAACCAAGCCGCGCAAAAAGGCTGCTTGACCACCGTGAAATGCTCGCCCTTGGCCTTGATGACATGGACGGCTTGGTAGTAATCGTCCCACTCGTTGGCCGCCAACCAACCTTTACTGCCGTCGGCGATCACCAGCGTCACTCGGTACGGCAACTTGGCGGTGTAACGGTAATTAGCGGTAATCGACGCCTCGGTCACCTGCCAGATTTTCCGAAAATCCCCGGCATCCAGATTAGGAACGATATCCGCCAACAGCAACGCAAAGCAGTCTTTCCATTCCGAGTAGGGCTTGGTTTTTAAAACGTCGGCGATGGCGGCGCGATAAGGCTCGGGCGAAATGCCGGCGCTAGTCAGCATGAAGTTGCAAAAGGCCTTGACCGAGGCTTTGTCCACGCGGCTTTGCCTCAACAACAAACCGCTATCGATCAACACCACTTCGCCGATTTCGTAGGCCGAATCTTGCAACTGGCGCAGCATTTCGTAGACGACGGTGCCGCCGTAACTGTGCGCGTATAAATTGATTCGCCCTTGCGGCCAGACGCGCCCGATCTGCTCGATATTGTGCGCCGCCATTTCCTCGACCGTGGCCGCCGGCTGATCGCCCGCATAGCCTTTCATTTGCAAGCCGTAAACCGGCCCTTCCCGCTTCAGGCATTCCGCCAGTTCAACATAGCCGTCGCTCAAGCCGGGCATGCCCGGCACGATAAACGTCGGAATCCCCGAGCGCAGATTAAGCAAATATACTGAATTCGTTGGTTTATCCATCGAGCTTTCTAAGTAGTCGGTCAACGCTTTTATCGTCGGATATTTGAAAATATCGGCAAGATTCAGCGAGCTGTCGGGGAGAATGGCGTTAATCCGGCTGATCAGTTGCACGGTCAGCAAGGAGTGGCCGCCCAATTCGAAGAAATTGTCGTGCACGCCAAGCCGCTCGATGTTCAACAGCGCCCGCCAAATGTCGGCCAGTTGTTGCTCCAGTTGGCCGCTCGGCGGACTAAAATCGGCATTGCCGATCTGTACGCCGCTCGCTTGCCGCGCCAAGGCGTTCCGGTCGATTTTCCCGCCGGCCGTCATCGGCAACACCTCGACGGCAAACAGCGCGAGTGGCACCATGTATTCCGGCAAGCTTTCACGCAAAAACGCTTTCAGCACCTCCTGCTCGGGCGGGTTGCCGTCGTGGGTATAAAAAGCCAGCAGTTGTTTGTTATTAGAGTGTTCGCCGACCACCACCGCCGCCAACTTGACCGCCGGATGCCTGGCCAGGGCGGTCTCGATTTCGCCCAACTCCACCCGAAACCCGCGAATCTTGACCTGATGGTCGCGGCGGCCGATGAAGGCCAGGTTGCCGTCGTCCAGCCAGCGCACCAAATCGCCGGTTTTATACAGCTTGCCGGCGCCGAACGGGTTGGCGATAAATTTCTCGGCGGTCAGTTCCGGTTGGTTGAGATAGCCGCGGGCAACGCCGGCGCCGGCGATGTGCAGTTCGCCGGGCACGCCGATCGGCACCGGTTTGAGTTCGCTATCCAGCACGTAGACTTGGGTGTTGGCCAGCGGTTTGCCGAGCGGGATCGCTTGGTCGGGATTTTGGGCCGGGTCTATCGGGTGCAGCAACGAGATCACCGTGGTTTCGGTCGGGCCGTAGGTGTTGATCACCGCGACGTTCGGGTTGCGTTGCCGCCAGGCCCGGTATTTTTGCGCCTCGGCCTTTTCGCCGCCGATCACGACCCGACTCAACGCGGTGTGGCTAAAGTCTTCGTCAACCAGCGTATGCCAGTAGGCGGTGGGCAGGTTGATCAAACTGACCCGATGGCATTGCAGCAGGCTTTTCAAGTAAGCGACGTCGGTGAAGCGCTCGCCGTCCATCATCACCACCGCGCCGCCGCTGAGCAGGGTCGGGAAGACTTCTTCGACGAAAATGTCGAAGCTGATCGTCGAAAACTGCAGCACCCGGTCGCGGTCGTTGAGAGCGTAGGCGGCTATCACCGCCAGATTGTGATTGACGACGTTGCGATGTTCCACCATCACCCCTTTGGGCTGACCGGTGGAACCTGAGGTATAGATGACGTAGGCCAGATGTTCGGGACGCGCGCTGGGGCGCGGTTGCGCGGCGCTTTGGGCGATCAGCGGCCAGTCGCTATCCAGCGCCAGGCTCTGAATCGCCAAACCGGCGCGGATTTCATGCAAGCCGTCGGCCAGACCGGCTTCGGTCAACAACAGCTTGGCCCCGCTGTCCAGTAGCAAGGCTTTGCTACGTTCGACGGGGGTATTGGCGTCCAGCGGCAGGTAGGCGCCGCCGGCCTTGAGGATGCCCAGCAAGCCGACCAGCATCAGCGGCGAGCGGCGCAGACACACCGCCACGATGGTATCCGGGACCACGCCGCGTTCTTGCAGATAGCTCGCCAGCCGGTCGCTTTGCTCGCGCAACTCCCGGTAGCTGAGTGACCGATCCTCTCCGATCACCGCCAACTGATCGGGGCTTTTCAGCGCTTGGCGGACGAATAGGTCGTGGATGCAGGCGTCCGGAGCTGGCTTGCCGGCCGTCCGGCTCCAATCTTCCAGGATCTTGCGCCGTTCGTAGGCATCCAGCAGATCCAGTTCCGCCAGCGTACCGTTCGGCGACTCGACCAAAAACTGCATGATTCGAGACAGATGCGCCGCCAGCCGTTGCACAGTCTCGGGCAAATATAGATCCGAGGCATACTCGATACCGATAACGGCATGATCGTCTTCATACTCGTTATAAGTGAAGGTCAATTCGAATTTTGCTTCGTTGATTTCGAAGTCGAATACCGGCTGCAAGCGGCAATTGCCGAAAGGCACCGCGCCAAGCCGTAACGGCGTGTAATTGATCAGCACTTGAAACACCGGGCTTCGGCTCAAATCCCGCTCAGGCTGCAATAAGTCGAAAATTTTCTCGATCGGCACGTGCTGATTGTCCTGGCCGTCGACGATTACGCCATGCACATGATCCAGTAGCGCATCGACCGACAAGTTGGATTGCGCCTCGGGATGAATGCGCATCACGACGGTGTTCACGAAAAAACCGACGATGTCTTCGATTTCGCGCTGATTGCGGTTAGCCACCGGCATACCTAAGCAAATATCGTCCTGGCCGCTGTATTTTCTTAACAACAGATACACCGCAGTCATGAACACGGTAAACGGCGTGGTTTTTCTCGCCCGCGCGGCTTGTTTGATCGCTAGCCCCTGGGCCGTGCTGAACTCGAATGACAGGTAAGCACCCTTTCCGCTGGCGGCGGCCGGACGCGCGAAATCCAACGGCATCTCAAGATTTTGATAGCCGGACAACTGGCGTTGCCAATAAGACAGTTCGCGGGCTAATCTGGCGTCCGTTTGAGTTTCGCGTTCCCAGCCGGCGAACAGCGCGTAGTCCACCGCCAAAGCCGGCAATACCGGCTGCCGGCCTTCGATAAATGCCGTATAGGCGGCCGCGAGATCGTTCAACAATACCCGCATCGACCAGCCGTCGGTGATGATGTGGTGCAGACACAGAGCCAGCACGTGGCTTTCGCTGTCCAAGCGCAACAGCATCGCCCTGAATAACGGCGAATGTTCCAAGTTGAACGCCTGCTCGATAAAGCTTTTCAACCTTTGCTTTTGTTCGTGCTGGCGCGCTTCTTCGCCGAGCCCGCTCAGATCGTGCTGCTCGATCAGGACTTCCGATACCGGACGGATTCTTTGTAACGGAATATTGCCCAGCACCGTGAAATTGGTACGCAACGCGTCATGGCGGGCATAAATGCAGTTCAGCGCCTTCGCCAACGCGTCGACGTCCAAAGGACCGTCGATTTTCCCGACGCCCGGCACGTGGTACTGGCCGCCAAACCCCAGTCTATCCAGAAACCACAGGCGCTCCTGGGAAAAGGACTGGCAGGCGATTTTGTCGCCGGCCAAGTAAGCTAGAACATTGGGTTTATCGGCGATCAGCGCGGATTTCACCGCCTCGGTCAGCAGGCCATGGCCTGCCTGTACCTGCAAATCCCCGGCGGATGTGGCACTGAACCGCGCGCCCTTTGCTATCAATTCACTCAACATGCTATTGGCTGTGGTAATGGCAAAAATCTTAAGCGCTGAATCCAGACGAACGCCTTCCGCCGCGATCGAGCGTGTTTAAACAATGAACACCTCCATGTGCTTCAAATAACTAGCCAGCGAATCTTCCTGTTGGACTTGCGCGCCGCCGGCGACGGCGAGGGCCAGTTGCTGAATGTCAGCCGCCTCGAAAAAGCGGCTGAGCGGTAGTTCCACGCCTAGCGAGGCCTTGATGCGGAGCACAATTCGGATCGCCAGTAGGGAATGCCCCCTAGCGCGAAAAAGTTGTCTTGCACGCCGACTTGGTCCAGATCCAACACATCCCGCCATATCTCGGACAAGGTCGCTTCGACGGCGTTGCCGGGCGCGACGTAATGGGTCCGAGCGGACAGATCGACCGGCCTATCCTCCAGAGCTTTGCGATTGACCTTGCCGTTGCTGGTTATCGGCATTTCCTCCAACTCGACCCAGGCGGCCGGCACCATGTAATCAGGTAAGCGCTCGCGTAAAAATCGGCTCAACTCGGTTGCGTCAATTGCCTGACCGAGCTGGTAGAACGCGACCAATTGTTTGCCGCCGGCATGTTCTTGGGCAAGAACGACCGCGTTGCGGACACTCGGGTGGCTTAGCAAGGCATTTTCGATTTCGCCGATTTCCACCCGAAAGCCGCGAATCTTGACCTGATGGTCGCGGCGGCCGATGAAGGCCAGGTTGCCGTCGTCCAGCCAGCGCACCAGATCGCCGGTTTTATACAGCTTGCCGGCGCCGAACGGGTTGGCGATAAATTTCTCGGCGGTCAGTGCCGGTTGGTTGAGATAGCCGCGAGCGACGCCGGCGCCGGCGATGTGCAGTTCGCCCGGCACGCCGATCGGCACCGGTTTGAGTTCGCTGTCCAGCACGTAGACCTGGGTGTTGGCCAGCGGTTTGCCGAGCGGTATCGCTTGGCCGGGATTCTGGGCCGGATCGATCGGGTGTAGCAACGAGATGACGGTGGTTTCGGTCGGACCGTAGGTGTTGATCACCACGACGTTCGGGTTGCGTTGCCGCCAGGCCCGATATTTTTGCGCCTCGGCTTTTTCACCGCCGATCACGACCCGGCTCAACGCGGTGTCGCTGAAGTCTTGGTCCACCAGCGTATGCCAGTAGGCGGTGGGCAGGTTGATCAGACTGACCCGGTGGCGTTGCAGCAAACTTTTAAGATACGCGACGTCGGTGAAACGCTCGCCGTCCATCATCACCACCGCGCCGCCGCTGAGCAGGGTCGGAAACACTTCTTCGACGAAGATGTCGAAGCTGATCGTCGAAAACTGCAAGACTCGGTCGCGCTCGCTGAGACGGTAGGCGGCTACGACGGCCAGATTGTGGTTGACCACGTTGCGATGTTCCACCATCACCCCTTTGGGCTGACCGGTGGAGCCGGAGGTATAGATGACGTAGGCCAGATGCTCGGGACCCGCGCTGGGGCGCGGTTGCGCGGCGCTTTGGGCGATCGCCGGCCAGTCGCTATCCAGCGCCAGGCTCTGAATCCCCAGGCCCGCGCGGATTTCATGCAAGCCGTCGGCCAGGCTGGCTTCGGTCAACAACAGCTGGGCCCCGCTGTCCAGTAGCAAGGCTTTGCTACGTTCGACGGGGGTATTGGCGTCCAGCGGCAGATAGGCGCCGCCGGCCTTGAGGATGCCCAGCAAGCCGACCAGCATCAGCGGCGAGCGGCGCAGACACACCGCCACGATGGTATCCGGGACCACGCCGCATTGCTGCAGATAGCTCGCCAGCCGGTCGCTTTGCTCGTGCAACTCCCGGTAGCTGAGCAACCGCTCCTCGCCGATCACCGCCACCTGGTCGGGGCTTTTCAGGGCTTGGCGGACGAATAGGTCGTGGATGCAAAAATCGCCGATTGGCGCGGTCCGAGTCGCGTTGAAATCGCTCAACAAGCGTCGCTTTTCCGCTGGCGGAACGATCTCGATGCCGCCGATAGCCTGCTCGGGGTCGGTGATTACGCTGGTCAACAACTGCTTGAAGCAAGCCAAATGCCGCGTGATCGTGGCGTCGTCGAACAAACTGCGTTTGTACTTGATATTGATCTGCAGGCTCTGCCGGAAATCGTAAATTTCCAGTGTGTAATGGTCCTCGGTTTGTTGAAACACCTCGTACAAAGTCTCCACGCCTTGCAGCGCATCGGCGTTGTTCAACAACTCGTCGAAGAAATTTTGGTAGGTGTAGGACACCGGAAACGGATTTTCTTGCGGGTTGGCCAGATTCAATCCCAGATCCGCCAACAGCCTGGGAAACGGATAGTTCGCATGGTCCAGACAATCGAAAAATTGTTGGCGGGCTTGTTGGACCCATTGCACGAAGGCCAACTCGGTTTGCATCGTGCAAGGCACCACCATCACATTGATATAACAACCGATACTCTGCTCGTGCGCTTGCTTGGGCCGTCCTCGCACCGGCGTGGTGACCGCCAGCGCCGATTCCTGGGTGAGCTTGTGCAAAAAAACCTGGAATGTCGCCAGAAACAGCACCGCCAAACTGGTTTTGCAGCGCGTCGCCAACTGCTTGAGGGCCGTCAACGTCGCGTCGTCCAAGGTATATTTACGACAGCCGATGCCGTCGGCCGACAAACTGGCTTGCGGCATACGATCGTAGGGCAGATTCAAGGTCGCCGCTTGATCGGCCAATAATGCGCGCCACCAACGCCTATCCTCGTCTCCGGCGCTACCGGCCAGATAGCGGCGCTCCCATTCGACGTAGTCCAGAAAAGCCAAGTCCGGGGCTTGGCAAACCAAGGTTTCGCCAGCCAGCAAAGCATGATATTTCCGCCAAAACGACGCAATAAACAACGCGCCCGAGGTACCATCGAAGACGATGTGATGGATCACGAAAAACACGTAAGCGCCGGCATCCGGCGCGTCGATGGCATACAGCCTGACCAATGCCTCCGTGGCTAGATCGAACGGCTGCCTCAACAGCGCCCACAAACAATCATCCAGCATTGCCCCGGACTCGAGGCGAATTTCATGGCAGAGAGGACCGTCATCCAGCGGCCGAATCACTTGCTCGCTATCGCCGGTGTCGCTCCGCTGAATAATCGCCGCCCTAAGCAGCGGATACTCCGCCAACATCGCGGCGAGCGCTTGCTGTAGTTTTTCGACCTCGACGCCGCCAGAGACCTTGAAGGTCAACGGCACGTTAAACGCGATCGACTCCGGGGCGAGTTCGTTGACATACCACAGACCTTTTTGCACTTCGGACAACGGACCGCGAATCTCCGACGCCAAACTCAGCGAGCGCGCGGAGCCGGTGTCATGCGCCACCTTGCGCTTTTGCTGCTGTCGGCGAGCCAACAAATCGAAGAAACCGGCGAAATCGTCTATCCCCAACACCTGGCTGAATTTGATGTCCAAATCCAGAGATTCGTTCAAGCGGCCGACGAACTGCACCACGTCGATGGAATCGAAGCCGTAATCGATCAGGGACAGCGATAAATCGAGCGTGGCCAAGTCCAGCTTAAAAATGTCTTTCACCAGCTTGGCTACGACCGCCAAAGTCGGCGTATCCGGACTCAAGCCATCCAGCGGTTTTACCGTCACCGGCGCTGAATGACCGGCGGCCCGAGCTTGCAACTCGGCATCGGGCCGGTATTCCTCGAGAACAATGTGAGCGTTTACCCCACCGATGGCGTAACTATTCAGGGCCGCGCGTTTCGGCCGGTCGGCTCCCGGCCAAGGACGATTTTCGTGTTGCAGCGTCAAGGCGTGCCCAGCGGGAAAGTCGCTATTGATCGCGTCCAGGCCGGCCACGCCAGGCAGCACTCCGTGCTCGAAGGCTTTCAACACCTTGATGATCGACGCGATACCCGAAGCGGCTTCCGGATGGCCGATACTGGGCTTCACGCTGCTGATATGCCAGCGTTTGGCGGAATCGGCGCCGGCCTGCCGGTAAGTTTGATCGATAGCGCCTAGCTCCAGCGCATCGGCCATCACGTTGCCGATGCCGTGCGCTTCGACATAGTCGATAGAATCCGAGTCCAGATCGGCACGCGTTAAGCACAAGCGTATCGCTTCCTTAAGACCCTGCGAATTCGGTGCCTCGAACGAATAACCTCGGCCGCCGTGATAAACCGCCGAGCCCCTGACCAAGCCCAGAATCGTGTTGCCGTCCCGCACCGCGTCAGCCAACGGTTTTACGATCAACACCCCGGCCCCTTCGCTGCGCAGATAGCCGTTGGCGGCATCGCCAAAGCTTTTGGTTTGATTGTCCGGACTCAAGATGTCCCGGTACAGACCCTGACGGGAAGCTTCGGTAAATTCGTCGGCACCGATCACGTTGACGCCGCCGACCAGCGCTTGTTGACATTCGCCGGCCCGCAGGCTTTGTATGGCCCGATGTAAGGCAACATACACGCTGGTGCAAAACGTGTTGATCGTTTCACTGGGACCTTTCAGGTTCAATTGAAACGAAACCTTGTTGGCGAGCGGAATTTGGTAGGCCACGTCCGGTGTCGGCACCGTATCCCGGCTGCCGATGTAAACAGCAGTCGTACTTTTTATCAGCGCGGACAGATCAAGCCGATAGTCGTGCAACGCGTCTTCGATGCACTGATAAAGTAACTGCTCCTGACGCGGTAAAGCCGCGAAGTCGGCCCGCGACATCTTCAGGCATTCCAGGGCCTGCAATCTGCCCGGATCGACCCGACCATAGGTCAATTCCGACTTTCCCGGATGGCTGGTGACTTGCAACGGCGAACCTGAAATGACTTTCCGCCACAACGCGGCGGCATTCTCGGCTTCCGGAAATATGCCGGCCATGCCTATCACGGCGATTGCAAACGGTTCGAGCTCAGCAAATTGTCGGGTCACGGGTATCGGCATTGACTCCAAAGGGTCGTCAACCGAAGCAACGTCGCCGAAGACTAAGACCTCATCCAGCAAATACCGAGTGAGCAAATCCAGACTCGGATAATCGAACAGCACCGTCGACCTCAAAGCGCACTGCAAGCGCTTTTCAAGCTCTACCTTGAAGTCGACCGCCTGCATCGAATCCGCGCCCAAGGCTGCGAAATTCTGATCGTCGGCCACCTCGTTGGGGCTGTCCAACTCCAGAAACTCAACCAACAAATCGCGAATGAAGTCGGTCAATAGGGCTTGGCGCGAACCGGAACCCGCGACGGCGAGCCGATCTAAAACGCTGTTGGCGTCGATGAACTCGTCGCGCGTTCGCGGAAACTGTATATCCGTCCCCATGATATATAAGTAAATAATTTAAGAATGATCGAAAATTAGCGCGAAAACAGCTAAAAACCCGAATTAAAGATGACCGCCACATTGGCGCGTCTTGGCAAAATACGAAGCAGCTTGAAACGCGGGCGTGCGGACGGTTATCTGTTCACCAGGCGCCGGAAATTAATCGCTCAATCCATGCCAAGTCCGGCAAAAATAAACGGCAAATAACTAGCCGTATCCGATACCGTTTTAATTTGAATTCCATGCCGGAAGCTATTCATACCCCAACATCAAAATCGCGACAGTCCCAACCCGGATAGCAAGCCTTTGCCGATACACCATTGCTCGCGTTAATTCCGCCGGCTTTCAATGTTTCGAAGCACCTTTAGCTATAAGCCGGAGCTCACGCTATTAAGGACCGGGACGCAATATAGCCAGCATCACTTCACCCTTGGATTTACCGACCTCGTCATCGTGAAAATGACAAAATGTTTTCAGAAACACACAGCGGGACGTTTTTTTACGGTATGAATACCGAATGTGCCGTAGAAGCGCTTCGCGTTAATCAGACTTTGAAAACCGGAATTGAGATTGGCAATCAAGAAATTCGAAAGCTGTTTTTCAAAAAACAAATCGGGATCGTAGTCGCCCAACTCCGGAATTAATCCATTTTTTATGCAATAACCCAAATGAACGTAAGCAATCTGGTTGTAGCAGATATTATATTCTACGGCATTGAAATGCCCGGTATCGTCGATGTAACAAGACTCCGGAATTGAAAACTCGCCATTCATCAGCATACCCTGAATACCCAAGTCTTCCTGCTGTTGAAAATACGCCTTTTTTAAGTACCGACAACTCTCCCGATAAGGCGTCAACACCGTTTTTACAAACGAAGCGTCAATATCCGTTAAACTGAGCGCTTCCCGCTCCGGCAATTCCAAAATAGAAGTCATTAGTTAATTCCCACATAAAAAGGCAAGTCGTCGTAAATCCCGATTCTGTAACTTTTGCTTTTCTCTCCGGGTTGTATGGATGACGCTTTGTGTACCAGAGGTCGGTTATCCCAGATAATCAGATCGCCCTCTTCCCAATAATGGGTGTGAATATGTTCCGGTTTTTCCGCAAAGTCGAATAAGGCCTGCATCACCCGTTCATTTTCTTCGTAATTCAGACCGGCCAGCTTGGTGGTAAAGCCGCTACTGATATACAGGATTTTCTCGCCCGTGACCGGATGTTGGATTACGGCCGGATGGTTAACCGGCGGGACTTCGTTGTGAATACGATCGAGTAATTCGGCAAGCGATTTATCGATATCCGACGCTTGAACCTTATAGCGCATTTTACCTTCATGAACCGCGGTAGCCGTTTCGACGTAAGACCTGAGTTCGTCCGGCAGTTTGCTGTAAACCGCCGCCATATCGATGTAAGAGGTTTCTCTCGCCGATTTGGGAAAAACCAACGGATAAATCGAAGTAAACGACAATGGATGCTTTTCGAAAGCGCAATCAGTGTGCCAATACCGCCCCGTGCCGGAAACGCCCAGTTTTTTGCCGTCCGCTTCGATCACATTCGACGAAACGAATACTTCCGGGTGATCAGGATGATGGTATTGAGGCTGGAAATACACTTGCGGACGACCGAGTTTCCGAGTGAATGCAACATATCTTTCGGCATTCAGCTCCTGACCGCGCAAGACCACCAATTTATTTTTATATATTAATTGTCTAATCAGCGCCAGTTCCGGCGCGTTTTCGGACAAACTATTGACATCCAAGCCAATAATTTCCGCACCGATTTTACCCTGTTTCGCTTCGTTAATTTCCAATCCCTTACTCTTAGTAATCATGCGCGCTACCCTTAATAATAGTAATGTTAATAGAACAAGTTTCGACCAACCTAACCGTATCGAATGTTAATTGTTAATTGCCGATACCCACGTAAAACGGCAAGTCATCGTAAATACCGACCCGATACATTTTGCTGGTTTCTCCCGGCTTGACGCCGGATGCCTTGTGTATAACCGAGCGGTTATCCCATATAATCAAATCGCCTTCTTCCCAATAGTGAGTATGCACATGTTCGGGACGTTCGATAAAATCAAATAGCGCCGTCAACGCGCGCTGATTTTCCTCGTGAGTCAAACCTGCGATTTTTGTCGTAAATCCGCTACTGATGTAAAGCGAAAACTCACCGGTTACCGGGTGCTGAATAACGGCGGGATGCTCGACCGGCGGCACTTCGCTATTAATCCTATCGAGAAGCTCGGCCAGCGATTTATCGATATCGGACGCTTGAACTTTGTATCGTAATTGCCCCGCATGGATATAGATTTTATCGTCGACATACTGTCTTAAATCCGCAGGCAGATTTTCCAATACCGTTACCATATCGATGTAAGAGGTTTCCCTAGACATTTTCGGGAAAATCAAGGGATAAACCGAGGTAAACGACAAGGGATTCTTTTCGAACGCGCAGTCGGTATGCCAATATTTTCCGGTACCGGAAACGCCGATTTTGTTACCGTTTTGATCCGGCACATTCGAAGAAACAAATATCTCGGGATGATCCGGATGATGATATTGCGGCTGAAAATAGACTTGCGGCCGCCCAAGTTTACGGGCGAATGCAACGTATTTTTGTTCATCCAATTCCTGATCGCGCAGTACAACCAGTTTATTCTTGTAGATCAAGCTACGAATCATGCCCAGTTCCGGCGCGTCATCCGCCAACCCATTGATATCCAGGCCACGGATTTCGGCGCCTATTTTTCCGGATTTTGATTCGATCACTTCCATTTCCAAGGTCTCAACGCTCATACATACTCTCCTCTAACCAAAGGTGAAGGTTTTATAAATTTCCCGGCGGATAACAGTTCATAAAATGCTCCGCCAATACGCCTTAACGAAACCCGGTCGCGGCGGAAATCCGCCTCGCGCTAATTGACTTGCCGAGCTTGGCTAGCCCAATAAGGCATTCTCAATTCCCGTTTTAATATTTTGCCGCTCGGGTTCCGAGGCAGCTTTTCGAGAAAATCGATCGACTTCGGCGCCTTGAAGTCGGCGATTCGATTTCGGGTAAAGTTAATCAGTTCGCGCGCCTTAATCGCTTGGCCGGGCCGCAATACGACAAACGCCTTGACGACCTCGCCCCAACGCTCGTCTGGTATACCGATGACCGCTGCTTCGGCGACAGCTTCGTGCTCGCACAGCGCCGCTTCTATTTCGGCGGGATAAATGTTTTCGCCGCCGTAAATAATCATGTCCTTAATCCTGTCGCAGATATACAAATAGCCTTCCTCGTCGACGTAACCGGCGTCTCCGGTTCTAATCCATCCGCCTTCGGACAGGCACTCCCGGGTTGCCTCGTCGTTGTTCCAATAACCAATCATGTTAGCGGGCGACTTAATCGAGATTTCGCCGACCGCATTAGCCGGCAAGGCATTTCCTGATATATCCGATACGCGTATTTCCACACCGGGCAAAGGTCTGCCCGCGGATTCTTGACGTTTTGGATGTGCCGGCGAGTGATCTTCGGGGCGCAGGCAAACCGCCATATTGCCGGTTTCGGTCATACCGTAGATTTGGAAAAATCCGCAGTTGAAACGCTGCATCGCCTTTTGCAGCAAAGCAGGCGCGATGGGCGATCCACCGTATAAAAAACCCCGTACCGACGATAAATCGGTAGTTTCGCAAGAAGGTTCCGCCAAAGTGGTTTGAATCATCGCGGGTACCATCGGCACTTTGCTAATCCGGTGACGTTCGATCAGTTCCAACACCTTCCAAGCAATAAACGTATCGATAATGAAACCTTGCGCGCCGGCGATGAAGCCCTGAATCGCCCACCAAATTCCGCCCATGTGAAATTGCGGCAGCGAAATCAGCAATTTGTCGTCCGGATTCAAGCTCATCCAATGATCGCCTTGCTCGCGCATTCCCTGCATCAATCTAAAGAACGAATAATTCGGCAGTTGCACGCCTTTTGGATGGCCGGTAGTGCCGCTGGTATACATTTGCACAACGACTTCATCCGGCGCATAAGTCAGACCGACGCTATTCGGCGAAAATTGATCCCGCCAATTTTGGAAACCCGAATAATCCTCGAATTCGCCATCCAATACGAAAATCTTGCGCAAACTCGGCAACTCGCTTTTCACGGCCTCGATTCTTTCTAGTAATTCCCGAGAGATAAACAAAATCTCGGCGTTGCCGTGCTGCAGAATGTAATGAATTTCCTGCGGCGTCAGCCGCCAGTTAATTCCGATTAAAACCGCTCTGGCTTTTGCGCAACCGAATAGCACTTCGTAGCTATTAATACTGTCCTTGCTCAATATCGCAACGCGCGCCCCAGGATCTATCCCGACAGCTAACAGACCCGCCGCTACTTGATTAGCCCGTTGATCGAATTCGCGAAACGTCAAACTCTGCTCTTCGAATACGAAGGCAATTGAATCCCCCTGGTATTGCGCTTGCCATGTAGAGATTTCGGCGAGAGTTTGAGGCGACGTTAAGATCATGGTTATCTATGCAGCAATAAGATTGCTTCAACTAAATGCAACAAACGCGCCACTTAGAAAAACTAGAAACAACCGAGCCATCATCAAAAATATAACCAATTGAAAATTAGTGTATTTTTTTAAATAAAGACAACCAAAAACCCCTATGTTCGCCTAGCAAAACCGTAAAATGGGTTTGCTGAAATGCTTTGCGAATCGACTAGTAAAAAAAGTAAGTGATTTCACCTGTTTTTATTGCGTTAAAACACATAGCTTAAGAAACCTCGCCGAGCGTTTGAGCCCTTCAACCTACCGCCTTATTCAACGCGACTCTCAAAAACCAGGATAATCGACGAATTGCGTCGCGGTCTGGCACCGCACCCTATCGCGATGAGACACTGATGCGCCGCGTTTTGTACTCAACGCCTATCGGGCGACAACACAGAGTGAACTGCCCCGGGAATTTCGAAGGGCGATTGAGGTGAGTCATACCGGCTTAACTAACTCGGAAAGGTGTTGCCGGAGAAGAGGTAAATGACCAACCGAAAAGAGATGGACGAAACATACGCCGCCAGCCGTTGCAGCCGCGGCGCTTTGTTAGTGGGTGAGCCTGATTATTGGCAGGTGAATCTTTTGTTAATCGTCATCCTTCCGGAGGAAAACTCCCGCCATTGTTTGACTAGGCTCAAGTTTAGGGCGTTTTAAGCAATGGCTAAAGAGCCTATCCTTTTGCCATTTGCTTACGCGAGCAACCGAACAAACCGAATAAGCCGCTCAACATCAACCAGACCGCGCCGGGCAAAGGCACCGGAGCAACATTACCGCTAACGTTCAACGAAATATGGCCGACAATTTTGGCACCATCAATATTGTCTTGCGCGGCCCACAAAAATCTATACCAATCTGAGCCGTCCGACCAGTTAACGGGGTCTCCGCCCCAGTTGAAGTCGGCATCGATGCTGAGCAGTCCGTTTTTAGGATTAACGGATATAATCGGATTGACCAGCTTAAAAATCGAACCCTTAGCTGGATCGTAGGCGCTATTGCCTATCCACCAACCTTGCCACGGGCCTTCAGAGTTGTGGCGCAAATCCAAGCCGCGCCACCAAACCGCGCCGCCGCCGTTAGGGTCATAGGTTTTGACATTCGTCGGATCGTCGGGACCGGTGCCGGTGGTGGCAATGACGGACGAATTAAAAAAATCGCTAGCCACTCTGAATGAACCTCCCAGACTGATAATACCGTCGGGATTGGTTTCCGAATTCCAAGTCGTTGTGGAATACCCCGCGCCCCAACCGGGATCGATGCCGTCGGTGTAACTATGCACAGATAGCGCAAAACCGCCGTCCGGCAAGGCCATGGGCTTTTCTTCCGACGGTTGTAGCCGCCATTGCGATTTCGCTAAAGCGCTGGTCTCCGGATCGGGGAATTGTTTAAGGATATTACGATTCGAAGCCACATTCGAATTCACTAATGGCGCATCAACCGTCTTGTCTTCGAATTTTTGAATGTAAAAGAAGCGCTTGCCATCGGCGTTGGCCGGGGCAAACGAATCGTGGTTGTATAAGCTCTGCGTTCTGACGCCGGTATAGCGCGCCGTGCCGATCAAATCGGTCGCCAACGCTTCCTTATCGAAGGTGATATAAGCCGTACCGCCGGCCAAGGTCGCATTGGCCGCCGAAGAGGTTAAACCGCAAAGCAATACGCCGCCTCCCAGGGCCAGCGATTTTAGTTTCCGTTTCATGAATTGATAACTCCAATTGATTAATAATATCTCGCCAAGACAAGCCCCCTATCTCTCTGGATCAATATCCATCAAATATGCAAAGCTTGCGCTCTAACGGGCGATTGCCCCAGGAAGGGCAATTAAATGGTCTTCCCCCGAAAACACATTGAATTTTTCAGATTTAGCTTTACCGGGGAATTTCGATCGCGAATAAGTCCGAGTTTCTTGATGAGATCATTGTAGAACTTACTCGACGACTATTCAGCAAAATTTATACCAATAGCCATCAACTACCGATTCGGTTTTTAAAGCCTCGAACAATCGCCGATTAGGCCTTGAATTAACGGTTACATTGGAAACCAAGCAGTTTCTAATACGCGGCCAAATGAAATTTCGGCGAAATTAAACTGTGTTAACTCCTGTGTTTCTAATAAAAAACTACCGGAAATCGCTTAATTTTGCCGCCACTCGCAACTGCAACGGATTTGCCGGCACCAAGACGAAACCATTGATTAGGAAACTTTCCCAAATCCGGATTGAGACGGGCGTAGCAAGCTTATTTTTCAAACTTTCGGTATTTGTTCCGCTCTTTGCAAAAGAGGGCTGGAGAGATTTTCCAAATATATCCCCTTCGATCCTTATTTTTAAAAGGCGGAAGAACCTCAATAAACGATATTGGGCAAACCCAATTCGCATTTTGGCGTTTTCAGCGCCTGACCGGACTGGATATCAAACCCGTTAATTGAAACCAAAGCCGCCCGTAGGCGCCTGGTAAGACTCGCTAGCCAGATGTTCCTGGTAAATTTGTCGCGCCTGATCGTCCAACGGAAAACGTTCCAGCGCCCGCTGCGCGACGGCTTTCACCGCCGGGTCTTCATCCGGATTTTGCAAGGTTGCCAGCAACGGCTCGCGCACGCTGTCGTAAGCAAACTCGCCATTGCCCATCGCGGCAATCACCCAACGTCTGACCTCGGGATCGGCATCGTTGACCCCTTCGGCGAAAATCCGCTGGGCATCCTGATCGCTACCCGCCAGCTTGGACAGCACTTGCAGGCCGTTCAGCCGCAGTTGCGGATCGCTGTTGCCGACAAACGGATAAACCGCCTTAACGATCTCTTGTTGCTCGGCCGGCGAAGCACCTCCACTTTGCTTAACCAAATTAGCCATGGCCGCCACCGCTAATTCCGAATTTGCCGCCCCGTCTCCGCGTAATACATCCAGCAGACCGGCGCGGGTCGGAGCATCGTAACTGGCCGTCGCGCCCAACAATTGCAGGGCATCCAGCCGTTGCTCCTCGGAACCTTTCCGCAATAACTGGACGGCCGCCGCTTTAAGCTTCGGCATGCCCACGGCGGCACCGGAGGTCGCCAAGGCCAAACTCAGGGTTTTGCCCAACGGCGTGCCGCTGAACTTCATAATGTGCGCCAACACTTGCTGCCGGGCGGCGGGGTCGGATTGGATCTGGGCCATGATCAGTTGAAATTCCTCGCCGTCCCGCAGCGCTTCGTAGCTTAGCCCTTGCCCAGCCTTGTCTTCCAATGCCACCAGCAACTGGCTTGTACTTTGAGTGTCGGCAACCTCGTCGGTGGAGGTGTCGTCGGAAAAATCCAGCCAGGCTTGCTCGTCGGTAAAGGTCCGGATTTTAGGCCCAAGCGGGATAACATCCAGCAATTGGCTCAGCGGAGCGGTCGCAGACCCGGCCGGTTGCCCAGGCAGCGGTTCAGGCCGATCAAACCCGGCACCCTTGAGCACATAAATCGACAAACACGCCACCAGGAAAACCGGAACAAAAAAAACACTGAATTTCCGCATGTCTAGTTTTAACTCCATCAAAGAACTCAACCCAAGCCAGATTGCCCGGCCCTAGCGGGCAGCAAGCGCCCCGCATCAATTTATTGTGGTCCCAGCTCCAGTGTGGGAACACAAAACAGACGCTCCTGCGTACCAAGCCGCACCACTAGAGAGGTACGGGATGCATTCCCACGCAGGTGCGTGGGCACGATAAAATCTATTCGACCCCGCCGAAAGAGTTCCCTGGCGGTTACCAACGAAGGCGATGGGAGCCTTAGCCACCCATCGCCCACCACGCTTTCAACGGTCGATATTGATAGCTTACTTCGATGGCGCGCTTATGATTGCTTACGACTCAGCCTATAGGGTGTGCCGCGCGTCGTTCAGCACGTCCCACGGCTTTGACGCTTAGCCGGCGCGGCCCCGCCTCTTAAGGCCTAGCAGCCCCAGCAAGCCGGTACCGAACAGCCAGACCGCTCCCGGCACCGGGACCGCCGGCGTAGAGGTAACATCGGGGTTGATGGAAAGGTGACCCAGAACCAAATTGACTTCTGGATCCCCAAGTTGAAAAAGCTGGCCCACGAACTGTCCCCCCAAATGTAATCAGATTCCAGGGTCAGCATGCCTTGGGCATTAACGCCAAACACAGGGTTCAATAGCTGGAATGCCGTATATTTGGCTGTTTCCGCATGGCCGCTGGCACCTATATACCATCTATTAGTATCACCGCTTTGATATTCTCGAATATCAATACCCCGCAGCCAGAGCGTACCGCCAGGCGCAGCAAAGTCGCTGGCAAAGCGCAAGGAACCGCCCAAGCTAATGTAATGGACAAAATCCGGAAAGTCGGGATCGCTATAACCCATGCCGTCGGCCATCAACGGCCCGTACGAACCCGGCGCATACCCTGCCCCCCAACCAGGATCCAACCCCGGCGAATCGGCCGATTCCACCGGCATCGCCCAGCCGCCAACCGGCTGCTCGAGTGGCACTCGCTGCGCTGGGTCGTCAATCCGCCAAGCCGCGATAGCTTCCGGCGTGGACTGGCCACGCTGAATAGATCGATCCGAGGCGGTTATCGAATTGGGAATTTCGGACGGCACCTCGTTGCCAACGAACAATTGCGGATAAAAGAAGCGGTTGCCGTAGGTGTTGGAGGTGGGCTCCATGGCACCATTATTTAACGGAATACCGTGTATATCGCTTCGAAACCACTCGCTTTTCATCGTCGCCCAGACCTGCTGGTCATAAGTCAAGTAAGCCATACCGCCGATAGTGCCGTTCAAGGTGCTGGCGTCAGCGGGCGCGGATAGAATCATCAACGCGGCCAGGTTGACGGAAAGCAGGGTTATTTTCTTAACGTTAGGTAATTGTTTTTTCATGCGGTTCTTCCTGAATATCAAATTTTTTTATCTTTACTGTTACCGGAAAACCATCAGGGGCGGCGAAAGGCTTTCCCTGATGCTTATCAACGAAGGCGAAGGTAGCCTTAGTCACCCATCGCCGCCCACGCTTTCAATGGTTAATATTGATGGGTTACTTCGATGGTGCCTATGATGGCTTGCGACTCAGAGCCTGTTGGCGCCGGCGAACCATACACAGCCGGAGTGCCGGATTTTGTCGAGGTTGGAGTGGTGTAAGTACCGCTACCGGTCAACATGGTCATGTTATTGACTGAATCGGCCGTATATTGCCACCAATTGGCACCATTGGCCGGCGCTACATTGATACCGTAGAAGTCATCGCAAACCGTTCCTGTCTTCGTCCCTTTAAAGCATCTTCCCCAATCGGTTCCATCGGTATCAGTGCTGGAATTGGCAAAGCGCAAATTGGCTTTCAACGTCAAGGTGGTTCCGGACAGCGAGGTATAGACTTCGGTCAGTTTGAAAAGAGTATTACCCGTCAAATACTCTTTCAACACCCAAGTGCCGTTGCCCCCCGTATTGCCCGTATTCTCCAGGGAAAGCTTACCCCATCTGAGCGATAACGCAGGGTTTTGAAATGCGCTACGCACCTTCAACACCCCTGCTAAACCGATTATGCCCGTTGAAGCGTTATTCCATGTAGAGACTTTATTTCCGGTTTGAAACGTAGTGGTGTAATTGGGTGTCGCCGAGGTCGCACAGACCACAGGCAAAGTCTGAGCATTGTAGGTCGTCGTGCCCGCAACCACCGCAGCTCCGCCGGTACCGGTGCTCGGTGTGGCATTATTCAGAGTGGAGTAGCTGAAAGCATTATCGGCAAGAAATGCATTGAGATAGATAAAACGTTTACCGTAATCCACCCCTCCCCAAAGCGCCTGCCCCGTATCCGAGTCCGCAGACGGTAGCGTCAGGCCACCGGCCCTGCCCCCACCCGCCATCGTCGCTAAAGCGGTTTTATGCAAGGTGAGCGTGGCGTTATTACCCGTCGTACACGCCGCATTCGCCTCCATCGCCGTCAACGCACTGGATAGCGCGGTTAAAGCGAATATTCCTACTTTGATTTTATTGCTTTTTTTCATTTATAACTCCCGGTTTTGAATAACCTGCTCGCTTGCGCGCGGATTATCAAAATAATTTAAACAGCTTTAAATAAAATCAGCATTAATCGGCATTTTAAAGACAGAACCCTTAATCGTTCAAAAAACACCTCTAACACTCTCTTTGGCTTTTTTCGAGCCGGGCGCATCTTCAAGCGAGAATAAACAATTCGCAATGAGACAAATTGTCGCAGGACAAATTATCTCAGCCATAATATCGATACTGTGTTAAATAACTATTTTATATACCGCAATTTCGGTCGATTTTACGGCATATGCCGCAATTACCAATGACAGGCGAATTTTTGATTATGAAAATATTTTTTACCCCCAACAACTTCTGAAACAAGCTAACGCCAAAAACGATGCCCTGGCGGATGAATCGTGATCGTCTCTTCGACCCGATTCTGCTGGAATAGTCGAATTGTAGACAACCGGCCTCAACTGGTTAACGCAGCTTAAGAGCTAATGTTTATTATTCAATGACGACTTTTCAGACTTGAGGAAGGCGGCGATTTATTTAAATTGAAATCAATACTTACCGCTTTACTGAATGATATTAATAACAGGACGCCAAACTCGGAAATCAGCAAAAACGAGTGAAGCGTTAAACCGTTTAACACAATAAAACACCCATTTACATTAGCAGCGTTTTAACTATTAATACTGAGTTTTATATCACCATTCCTGGAATAACACCATTCCCTATATTTCAAGGAAATGGCCTTTTTGATAATGGTAGTGGCATCAAGAAAAGACGCGCATGCAGCCAAGGCCGTTAATTGAAGCCAAACCCGCCCGTAGGCGCCTGGTAAGATTCGCTAGCCAAATGTTCCTGGTAAATTTGTTGCGCCTGTTCGTCCAAGGGAAAACGTTCCAGCGCCCGCTGCGCGACGGCTTTCACCGCCGGGTCCTCATCCGGATTTTGCAAGGTTGCCAGCAACGGCTCGCGCACGCTGTCGTAAGCAAACTCGCCATTGCCCATCGCGGCAATCACCCAACGCCTGACGTCTGGATCGGCATCATTGACCCCTTCGGCGAAAATCCGCTGAGCATCCGGATCGCTACCCGCCAAAGTGGACAGTACTTGCAGGCCGTTCAGCCGCAGTTGCGGATCGCCGCTGCCGACAAACGGATAAACCGCCTTAACGATTTCTTGTTGCTCGGCCGGCGAAGCACCTCCGCTTTGCTTAACCAAATTAGCCATGGCCGCCACCGCTAATTCCGAATTTGCCGCGCCGTCTCCGCGTAACACATCCAGCACACCGGCGCGGGTCGGAGCATCGTAACTCGCCGTCGCACCCAACAATTGCAGGGCATCCAGCCGTTGCTCCTCCGAGCCTTTCCGCAATAACTGAACGGCCGCCGTTTTAAGCTTCGGCATGCTCACGGCGACACCGGAGGTCGCTAAGGCCAAACTCAGAGTTTTGCCCAACGGCGTGCCGCTGAACTTCATAACTTGCGCCAACACTTGCTGCCGGGCGGCGGGGTCGGATTGGAGTTGGGCCATGATCCGTTGAAATTCCTCGCCGTCCCGCAGCGCTTCGTAGCTTAGCCCCTGCCCGGCCTTGTCTTCCAATGCCGCCAGCAACTGGCTCGTGCCTTGAGTATCGGCAACCTCGTCGGCAGACGTGTCGTCGGAAAAATCCAGCCAGGCTTGATCGTCGGTAAAGGTCTGGATTTTAGGCCCAAGCGGGTTAACGTCCAGCAATTGGCTCGGCGGAGCAGTCGCCGAACCGACCGGTTGCCCTGGCTGCGGTTCGGGCCGATCAAACCCGGTGCCCTTGAGCACATAAATCGACAAACATGCCAACAGGAAAACCGGCACAAAAAAAACACTAAATTTCCGCATGTCTAGTTTTAACTCCATCAAAGAACTCAGCCTAAGCCCGATTGCCCGCGACCTGCCGGGCAGCAAGCGCGCCGCGTAATTTATTGTTTGTATTGTTCCCACGCTGGAGCGCGGCAACGATAAAAAATTGCCATTTTCTCCGGCGGCAATGCCGTTAAGCTTGCCTCCCCTTTGGAAAAGCACCCGAAGGAGATTGAAGGGGCAATACCGTTAAGTTAAAGCTCTTCCCCCTTTGAAAAAGGGGGATCGAGGGGTTTATTTAAAAAATCTCCCTCAGCCTCTCTTTGAAAAAGAGGAGAGCAGGTCGACGCGTGGGAACAATAAATGACGGCGGCTGGCGAAACCAGTAAGCGGGCAGTACCGTTAAGTTAGGGCACGACCTGCTGTGGAGGTTGTCGTAAAAGGTAGATTGGGCGGATCGCAATGACGTCCAACATTTCGATTTTGGCTTTTACGACGGCCTCCCTTAATCAACGGCGGTGCCAGCGCTGCTTGGTCCATCGCCCTCGATCAACACTAACGTTTAACCGACACCGCCGCGCCGTTTCAAGCCCAGCAAGCCAACTACACCGGTACCGAACAACCAAACCGCGCCGGGCAGCGGCACCGGCGCGGTATCGGCCACGTCGCCGTCGCGGACGGCCCAGGCGTTAAAGAACGTGCCGCCAAAAGAATACGGGTCGCCCTTATTTTGATAACTATTGCCACCGTCATAAGGACTGAAAACCTCCGCCATAGCGGGGTTCTTGGCGAATTCGCCCGACGCCCAGTAACCGAACCCACCAACCTGAATGTTTTTGAACAGGTCATAATTGGCGTTATGCACGGCATCCAGCGGCTGTCCCAATTCACCGCCCAGTTCGCCCAAAAACAAATGTCCCATCTCGCTTTGGACGTTTTTGGCACTAGCGGTTGGCAAGCGCCAATCGCTATAGCCGCCGTAATCCAGGTTTTGCGCCCACGCCGTCGCCCCATACCAGCTCAGTTGGCCGGCATCGGCATTGAAGTCGCCGGCGGCGAGGTTGTAATGGCCGCTGTTGGCTGGCGTGTCGCTGGTGTTGGGGGTGTCGTTAATGGTACCGACGTTGGCGATGATCTGGTTGACCAGGTTGGGGTTGGCGGCGGCCTGGGTTTGAAACAGGTTGGCGTCGGCCACCCAGGTGAGGTTGCGGTCGGTGTCGTAGACCATGGTGCCGCCGGCCCGGCTGAGCAAGGCGGCCTGGCCGCTGGCTGACAGGGTGAACAGCAAGGTGGCTGTCAAGGGTTTTAACAGTTGCATATGCGTTTTTCCTTTTTCGTTAAAATTTTAAGTGTCGCGTCTAGTCAAGCGGCTTTGCGCCGTTTGGCGCCCAGCCAGCCCAAGCCGCCGGCAAACAGCCAAACGGCGGATGGCAGCGGCACCGGCGCGGTTCCCGCCACGTCGCCGTCGCGCACCGCCCAGGCATTCAGGTATTCGTCGCCCTTGACGCCGTAGCTTTGGTAGCCCTCCGGAACGCTGGCACCCCGTGGAAAGGCCGACTTAAAGTAACCGGCGAACTCCGGAAACGGCCCGAACTCGGCGTCCAGCCAGTATTGTGGGGTGTGGTAACCGCCGCCCTGCACCGACGGATAGTTGCTAAACAGGTTGTAATCCGGACTGGTGGCGTAGTCGGGGTCCAAACTGCCCAGTTCTTGGTATAAATGGTTCATTTCGCTACCGCCGATACCAAATCCGGACTCCGCCGTGCCGTAATTCGGCAAACGCCAGTCGCTGAAACCGCCGTAGCTGAGATTTTTGGCCCAGGCCTTGGCACCGTACCAGGTCATCCGGCCGTCTTCGGCGTCGAAGTCGCGGGCGGTCAGCGAATGGTAGCCGCTGCCGGCCGGGGAATCGTAGTCGTTGGGGGTGTCGTGGATGCCGCCGACATTGGCGATGATCTCGCTGACTAGATTGGGATTGGCCGCCATTTGGGATTTGATCAGGTTGGCGTCGGCCAGCCAGGTTACATTGAGTTCGGTGTCGTAGACCATGGTGCCGCCGGCCCGGCTGAGCAAGGCGGCCTGGCCGTTCATGGACAGGGCCAGCAGCGCCGCGGCGCCTAGGATTTTAATGGTTTGCATATTCGTGCTCCTTGAATGATCGCGAGGATGGGTCAGACGGCGGAAATGTTAGCGATGCGCCGCTTGACGCCAATCAAGCCCAGCAGCGCGCTGCCGAACAGCCAAACCGCACCGGGTAACGGTACGCTGGAAACCGGCGCGCCTGAGCGATTGGGATTGATGGAAAGGTGGCCCAGGACTTTGTTGCCGTCTTCGGATGTACTGCCGTCTACATTTCTAAAACCAAAGAACGCTCCCCAGGCGGTCTGCCCCCATTTGTAATCGGCTTCCAAAGTCATCCGGCCTTGGGCGTCGACCCCGAAGAGAGGATCGATCAATTCGAATACCGTTGCATTAGCTTGAGCCGGGGTGCTGGCAGCCAGATACCATTTATAATTTGGATCGTCGGCATCAGGCTGCCCTTGCTCCCTCAATTCCAACCCGCCAAACCACAACGAGCCACTTTGGCCAAAAAAGTCGCTGACCATCCTAAATCCACCGCCCAGGCCAATCACCGAACGGATGAGCACGCCACCCTGATTTACCGGATTGGGATCGTAGCGGGTTTGACTGTAACCATCGCCCCAGTCAATCGGCAGCCCAGCATCCACTGGGTCCACCGGCATCGCGAAGCCGCCCTCAGGCTGGGCCAAAGGCTTGCGCTGCGCCAAATCGAAAATCCGCCACTGCTCGACCGCTTCCGGGTAGGGATTGCCTCTAACGACGATGAAGTCGTCGGACGCAGTGCCGGAAGCCACTATCAAAGCGGACTGGCGATAGTCGCGGAAGAGCTGCGGATAAAAGAAGCGGTTGCCGTCGGTGTCCGAGGTGGGATCGGGCGTGCTCTTCAGATCGACGCCGTGCACGTCGCTACGCTTGCCCGAGCTCTTCATCGTCGCCCAGGCAGCTTGGTCATAGGTGAAATAGGCCATGCCGCCGATGGTGCCGTTCGGCAGATCGGCTTGCGCCGGCGAGGCTGCCGCCAACGCCAGCGCGGCGGCCAGGGGTTTCAGGTTTGCGGGATAGATTTTCATGAGTTTTTCTTGAAATTATTGTTTTGGGGTAAACCAGCCGGAATTTTTTGGAGTTATGTCCTGAAAAACCACCAGGGTAGGCGGAGCTTTCCCTGGTGGTAAACTTCAAACGAAGGCGATGGACAGACGTCTATCGCCAGTGAAGTATCGGCAATTAGTACGTATAGGTCACTTCGATGGTGCCGACCAGGGCTTGAGACTCGCTGCCGGTTGGCCGTGGACTACCGTAGAGGGCCGGCGTGCCGGTTTTAGTCGAAGTTGCTGTCGTATAGGTGCCGGTTCCGGTCAGCATGGTTTGATTGTTGTAGGTGGCGGTGCTTGTTTGCCACCAGTTGACGCCGGTACCGATGGTGTCGCCAGGGTCGCCGTTATTACAAGTAGAGCTAAACGTACCCTTAATACAACTACCCCAGTCTGTCGGTCCGGCGGCATCGGCGAAACGCAGATTACCTTTCAGCGTCACCGTGGTGCCCGATAGAGTTTCCGTCGCCTCGGTCAGTTTAAACAGCGTTTGTGGCGTACCTGTCATGGCTGCGACCAAATTATCTTTAACCACCCATTTGCCAGCGACTTTTTCTAGAGATAGTTCTCCCCATCTAAGAGATAAACTGGGGTTTTGGAAGGCGCTTCTTACTTTGAACACACCCGCCAAGCCAATCTTTCCCGCACCTGTACCAGCGTTATAGGTCGAGACGATATTGCCGGTTTGGAAAGTAGTTGTGTAATTAGGTGTAGCGGACGTGGCGCAGACCACAGGCAGGGTTTGTGTTGGATAGGTGTCTGTACCGGCAAGCACGCCGGTTCCGCCAGTGGTCGTGACAGGCACGGTGTTACTCAAGGTGCTGTAACTGAACGTGCTATCCGCCAAAAATGTATTGAGGTAGATATAGCGCTTGCCGTAATCCACGCCACCCCAGAGCGCTTGTCCGGAACTGACATTCGAGACCGGCAAGGTCACGCCGCCAGGCCTGCCGCCGCCGGCTATCGTTGCCAGTATGGCTTTATTCAACGTGATGGTCGCGGTTTTACCCGTCGCACACGCCGCATTCGCCTCCATCGCCGTCAACGCGCTGGATAGCGCGGTTAAAGCGAATATTCCTACTTTGATTTTATTGCTTTTTTTCATTTATAACTCCCGGCTTTGAATAACCTGCTCGATTACGGCGGGTTACCAAACTAATTTAAACAATTTTAAATAAAATCAGCATTAATCGGCATCTTAAAGACAGAACCCTAAATCGTTCAAAAACACCTCTAACACTCTCGTTGGCTTTTAGAGCCGGGCGCATCTTCAATCGAGAATAAATAATTCGCAATGAGACAAATTGTCGCGCGGCGATTTGTCGCATACCGACTAAAAATCTGTGTTAAATAACTAGTTTATTTCACCAAAAAGTTAATATTTTTTATGGCATATCACGCAATTTTTAGCGCCTTGCGGCATATGCCATACCGTTTAATATTAAATTTATTTTTCGGTCGAACATGCCTAGCGCTAAAAAAACGCCGACAAGTACCACATGGAGCCGGAGAAAAGCGAACCTTAAAACATAAGCCGACAACCGCCGAGATCAGAATGACTATTCGGATTGATCCGGTTCTATACACCATGTACGATGCTCTACTGCCGGCTTAGGACGAACAGCTTTTAGCCCGCCATGCACACTAGATATTGTCGTTACCGGCGCCCAGCCGCCTAGCGACACCCAACTAAAATCAAGAACAATTGCTGAGCTTAAAAGCTAATTTTTTTCGCGAAAATTCAGCATCGATTCTTAATCTGCCAGCTGTTATGAATTTAAAGCCGCGATTGATGACTTTCAAAAATTTAACTACAATTCAGCCGCACGCTTTTTTCAGAGCGAGACCCATCCAGGATGGTTATAATCACCTCATCATTTATTACGAAAAAACTTTCCCGCTTTAAATAAGCGCTTATTCAATTATTCGTTTTTTATAGTTTTCTTGAGAAACCATGAATGCCAATCGATCATTTACAAACGCTTGCGCGTTGGCTGCTTTTATATTCATTCCGTTTTTAAGCGGTACCTGTCATTCGGAGTCGTTGAAAAACATGGAACCTAACGCCATGCCGACCGCGGTCGGCGAACGCGCCTATTCGGCAACCATTCGGCGCACCAGTTACGGTGTTCCGCACATCTCCGCCCCGGATCTACCCGGCGCCTGGTTCGGCCAAGGCTATGCGATGGCCGAAGACCGGATTTGCGTATTGCTGGATCAAGTCATCAAAGTGCGCGGCCAACGTTCGCGTTATTTCGGCGCCGGCGATTACGAAGCTAACGTCGAAAGCGATTTTGCTTACCGACATCTGCGTTTAGTGGCCGATGCGGAAAAGAAATTGGCCGGCTTACCCGCGGATATTCAAGACATGCTGGCCGCGCATGCCGCCGGCATCAACCGTTTTCTGGCTGTCGCCGATTCCGGTAAATTGCCCGGCGCCTGCCGCGATCCGAAGCGGCACGTGACGGTTACGTCAGCTGATTTATTGGCGATTGCCACCGATTTCAGCATTTTTTTAAGCGGCCGGTTTCTGACATCCTTCCTGAGTAGCGCCCAACCGCCGCAAGCCAACGGCGCGCCGGTATCGGCACCGCCCGCGGTCCCGGCCGACTCGGCAAAGCCCGGCAGCAACGGCTGGGCGATCGGCGGCGATTTGAGCGAGTCCGGCCACGGCCTATTGCTGGCCCAACCGCATTTTCCGTGGGAAGGCGCATTGCAGGCTTGGGAGTCGCACGTCACGGTGCCGGGCAAACTCGACGTCTACGGCATCACCGTCCCCGGCGTACCGAACACGCTGGTCGGCTTCAATGCCGCAGTCGCCTGGACCTTGACCGTAACGACGTCGCCGAAAGCCACGCTCTACCGATTAGCGCTGGATCCGGGCGATCCAACTCGCTATCGTTACGACGACGGAATCAAGGCGATGGAATCGACCGATTACACGATAGAGGTGCTGAACGGCGCGGGCATATTGGAACCCAGAACCCGCAAGCTGTGGCGCAGCCACTACGGACCGATCCTGTCTATTCCGGCCGCCTTGACCGGCGGCATGGCCGATCTGGCATGGAATAATCAGCACGTTCTGACTTACCGCGACGCCAATATCGACAACGATTCGATGCTCGCCCAATTTTTCGACATGGCCAAGGCAACGAACTTGGACGGCCTGATCGACGCCCACCGGCGTTGGGCCGGTAGCGTACCGTTCTCGAACACCATCGCCACGTCCGTGGAAGGCAAAGCTTGGTACGCCGACAGTTCGCCGGTACCGCATTTGTCGCCGGCCGCGTTGCAGGCCTGGCAACAGGCCAAGCAAAGCGATCCGGGCGTCGCGGCGCTATACGCGTTTCACGGCATCTATTTGCTGGACGGCAGCACATCGCGCGACGAATGGCTTAACGACCCGGCCGCCCGCAAGCCGGGCTTGCTACCGTTCGAGCGCGCGCCGCAACTGCTGCGTAGCGATTTCGTGTTCAACGCCAACGACAGCCACTGGCTGAGCAATCCCAAGCAGCCGCTGGAAGGCTTTTACGCGCTGTACGGCGACGAGCGTCTGCCGCCGTCGCTGCGGACCCGGATGAACGCGCTGGCCTTGACCCGGCAAAACGCTAAATTTTCGTTGCAGTCGGTCAAGGAGGCGGCCTTGTCAAACCAATCGCTGGCCGGCCGCTTGTTCAGAACCGCCCTGGTGGAACGTTGCCGCGCCGCCAAATCGGTCAAAATCGGCACCGAGCGCGTCGATTTGAGCCAAGCGCGCCGAATACTGGCCAACTGGGACGAACGCTTCGATTTGGAAAGCCGCGGCGCGGTGTTGTTTCGCGAGTTTCTGAGCACGTTTCGCCCGGAAGCCGGCGGCCACGAAGATACGATGATGTCGGCCAAGGACAAGATCTTTGCCCGGGCCTTCGACCCGGCCGCGCCGCTCACGACGCCCGACGGCCTCGCGCCAGCACCGAAACACGGTCCGGACCCGGCGCTGCTGGCGCTGGGCAAGGCCGTGCAAACGCTGCGGCAAGCCGGCATCGCATTGGATGCCAAATTGGGCGATCTGCAATTCAGCCAGAAAAACGCCGCCAAGATTCCTATCCACGGTGGTCAAGGCCAGGAAGGCATTTTGAACATGGCGGCTTACAGCGGCTCGAACGACACCTTGCTACCGGGTACCCAGCGGGGAAAAGTGCTGAATCCGGCCACCGGTTTGACCGACCAAGGCTACGTGGTCAATTACGGCACCTCGTTTTTGCTGGCTGTCGAATTAACGCCGCAAGGCCCGCATGGTCAAGCGGTGCTGGCCTTCTCGCAATCGACCGACCCCGAGTCGCCGCATTTCGCGGACCAGACTGAATTGTTCTCCAAGAAAGGCTGGCGACCTTGTTTGTTCCGGGATGCCGATATCGAAGCCGATCCGAGCTTGCGGCGCTACCAAGTAGCAACGCCGTAACACCGGTCCTACCGTCTTCGAGGCGGAGTGGTGTCGCCTCTATGCCCGATGGGCGCCGACGAACGGCGGAGTACAAACCTCGGCTTGTACTCCAAACCGCTGGCCGGGCCGCGCACAACCCAGCTCATCGATTATTCCTAGCCGCTCAATCGCGCCATTTCACGCGCTGCCTGAGTCAAATAACGTAGTTTAGTGATTCGGACACCCGTCGAGAGTCCGGAAGCCTTGCTATTCGGTGCCTTTTGCTTGGCTTGGTAATTGCTTGCGGGCGTAAGCGGCGCGATTTTTTTCAGCTCCCCCCGGCAACACCCGCGCCTTCAGACACCTAAAAACTTAACCGCCGAAATCGATTCCCCGCTTTCGGCAGCGGCGCAATGGAGTAGCGATGGAAAAATTGTTCGACAGTCTGAACGGATATTTTGCCGGTGTCCCGACACGGGTGATACGGTTTAAATGGTGGATTTTGCTGTCAACCCTCGCGCTAACCCTGTTTTTGCTATTCGGGGCGCTGACCCGCACCAGCATTAACACCGCCGCGAACAGCTTTCTGGATAGAAGCGACCCGGCCATCGTCGCCTTGGATAAGTTTCGCCGCCAGTTCGGTAGCGACGACTCGGTGTTTTTGGTTTACCGGGCCAAGGACGGCGACGTCTTCTCGCGGCGTTCGTTGGCCGCCTTGCAAACCTTGACCGACGACTTGGAAAACTGGCGTGAACTCGGCGACAAGGTCAAGGATGCCGGCGGACAGACCGCGAACTTGGACGAACTGCGCCATATTCGCCGGGTACAATCCTTAAGCAACCTCCGCGTGCAGAGCGCGGACGGCGATACCCTGCATTCCAACCGCTTGGTGCCGCGCCAATTGCCCGACAATCCAGCCGAATTGGCCGAAATCAAAGCCCAGGCCCTGGCGCAAAAAGACTATCGCTTGGCGTTTTACTCGCCGGACGGCCAATACGCGGCGGTGTTGATCCAAACCGATTTCGGCGCGATACCGGTCAAGGACTACGTGCCCAAGGTCAACGCCGACGGCGTGGCCTTGGACGACAGCTTCGGCGATGTGGCGAGCGGCGCCGAAACCTTGAAGTTCGACGACAGCGCCGAAGTGCAGGCCATCCAATACGAGAAGGTCGATAATTTTGTTTACGCCCGCTTCGTCAAGGCCTTGAAAGCGGTGTACCAACGCTACGACAACGACTTCGAATTTTATTCGGTCGGTTATCCGCCGCTGATGGAATTCGTTCAGCAAGTGCTGCAGCAATCGGCAGGTTTGAATCTGGGCATGATTCTGATCAACGTGGTACTGCTGTGGGTGCTGTTCCGCTCGTTCAGCGCGGTGCTGTGGCCGGTGTTG
Source organism: Methylomonas stagni (assembly GCF_050154735.1). Classification (NCBI taxonomy): domain Bacteria; kingdom Pseudomonadati; phylum Pseudomonadota; class Gammaproteobacteria; order Methylococcales; family Methylococcaceae; genus Methylomonas; species Methylomonas stagni. The sequence continues at coordinate 2,680,951 of NZ_CP189557.1, forward strand.
ATCGTGCTGTTCAGCATCGTCTGGGTCACCGGCGCGGCCGCCTGGGCCGGCAAGAGTTTGTCGACGATGATCAGTCTGACCGTGATGTTGGTGTTCGTTTGCTGCATGGCCGATTGCATCCACGTCATCAGCATTTACCAAGCGCGCCGCCAGCAAGGCGACCACCATCGACAGGCGCTCTCGGATGCCTACGCGACCGCCGGTTTGCCGATGTTGATAACCAGCATCACCAATATGACCGGTACCTTTTCGCTGATTTCGTCAGAGCTTTATCCGATCCGGGTGTTCGCCGCGATGTCCACCTTGGGCGTCGGGCTGGCCTACTTATTTTCGGTGCTGCTGCTGCCGATCCTGTTGGATTTCTGGCATCCCGGCGTGGCCGACGCGTCGGTCAAACCGGGCTGGCCGCGGCGTATCGCGAATCGTTGGCTGGCACTGTCTACCGCGACCCGCTCGGTCTGCACCATTGCCTACGTCGGCTTGGTCATGCTGGCCTTGGGCTTTAGCGTGGGCGGCTATATCGCGCTGATTTCAGTATTGACCTACGCGGTGATCCGCGGCCAGAAACGTTTGTTGAGCGCCGTGCCGCGCTTGGCCTCGCGGCAATTTCGGCTGTCCTTGCTGTTGTTCGGCGTGTTGGTGGCGGCCTGCTGGTACGGCGAAAGCCGGCTGCGCATCGACTCCAACGTCACCGAACTGACCCGCGAGGGCAGCGCCATCCGGGTCGCCTACCAAACCGCCGACGGCAAGATGGCCGGCACCCAAAACATGGAAATCATGCTGGATACCAAAACGGCGGACGGCATTCTCGACCCGAAAATCCTGACCCGCATCGATAGTCTGCAACAAAAGATCGCCGAAAAATATCCGGACAAGGTCAGCCGGACGTATTCGTTGGCGAATCTGGTCAAGGATACTTACCGGGTTTTGAACGAAGACCGGCCGGAGTTTTACCGCATCCCGGATTCCCAGACGATGGTGGCGCAATTGTTGTATCTGTTCAACAGCGTCAATCCGGCCGACCGGCGCGGCATCGTGTCCGACGACTATAGCCAGTCGCATATCAGCGTCAACGTGTACAGCGCCGGTTCTTCGCAATACCAAGCCTTCTTCGACGAAGTGAACCGGGAAATCGAACAGGTTTTCGGCGACGTGAAGAACGAATTTCCCGATCTGGAAGTCACCTTGACCGGCACGGTTCCGCTGGCGATGCGCACCCAGGCCATCATCGCCCATTCGCAGTACGACGGCTTTTTGTTGGCGCTGGGCGTCATCAGCGTGATCATTTTCCTGACGCTGGGTTCAGTGCAGGCCGGTTTGCTGTCGTTGATTCCCAACGTGATTCCGGCCTTGTTCACCTACGGCTTGATGGGCTTGCTGGACATACCGCTCGATACCGACACCTTGTTGCTGGCGCCGGTCATCATCGGCTTGGCGGTCGACGACACCATCCATTTCATGACCCATTACCGACAAACGCTGATCAAGACCCGGCACATGGCCGAAGCCTTGCGGGAGACGATAGAGGAAGTCGGCCCATCGATACTGTTTACCGGCATGGTGTTGGGCTTGGGTTTTTCGATTCAAGGCTTTTCCGACTACCTCGGCACCGCGAAGATGGGCATCTTCGGCGGCTTGGCGATTTTCGTCGGCATCTTGTGCGAACTGTTCTTGCTACCGGCGTTGCTGGTGGCCTTCAAACCGAAATTCGGTCTCAAACAGGTCGATACGACCGTCAATTTATGAGGTTCAAGCATGCGTAATCGCTTTGCAAATCGGCTGATTCTGGCGGCCGTCTGCGCCGTACTGGCTCAACCGGCGGCGGCCGAGGAAGGCGGCGCGCCGGACGGGCGGGCCATATTGGAAAAACTGTCGGATTACCAGCGCAGCATCACCGACTCGGCCTTCGTCAAATCGCGCCTGTCCAGTTGCCAATACGGCATCAAGGACAACAAAATCACCTGCGCCGAAACGCCTCGGGAAAAACTGCTGGAAGCGGTCGGCATCAACGACGGCAAGAACAAAAAGGACACCAAGGCGGTAACCATCGTACTGGAACCGGCCTCCGAAAAAGGCGTCGGCATGTTGAATTACACCTACGACGAAACCGGCAAGGATAACGAAACCTGGCTCTACCTGTCGGCGCTGGGTAAGGTCAAGCGCATTGCCAGCGGCAATTCCGACGACGATTCCGAACCGGCCTCGCTGTTTGGCTCCGAATTCACCACCGAGGACACCGAAACCGGCAAACTGGACGACTACACGATCAATGTGCTCGGCGACACCGTGGAAGCGGGCCGGCCGGTCTGGAAAATCGAAACCATCCCCAATGCCGAGCGCGCCCGCAAGACCCGTTACGGCCGCCGGGTAATGTACGTCGACAAGGAGCGCTACGTGTCGTTGCGGGTCGAGCTGTACGACAAGCAAAACAAGGAAATCAAGCGCCTGCTGACTTCCAAGGTCGAGGAAATCAAAGGCGTCTGGACGGCGCGTTCGCAAACCATGATGAATCTGGTCACCAATCGTTTATCGAATATGGCCCGCAGCGAAATCAACAGCAGCGTAAAAATCCCCGACGACTTTCTGACCCAGCGCACGTTAACCGACGTGGCTTTTAGAGAAACCACGCTGGAACAATTGCGGGCCCAAACGAACTGACGGTGATTGCTTGCCCACCGCGCAAACCTGGCCCTAAGCGGTCACGGCTGTATTTGGCCGTCGTCTTGAGTCTGGCGCTCCCCGCGCGCGCCGAGCCCAGCGCGGCGGCGTTGGCGTCCGAACCGGTGCTGGACTTGCCGGACACCGGCTCGCTAGCATTCGACGACGCTTCGGCGTCGCCGCCGACCGATACCGATTCAGGCTGGCTGGACCGATTTACCTTCAAATTCACCCAACTGCTTTACGCGCAAGTTCACGACCACAAAACCGATTCCGGCCGGCACAAGCAAGCCACCGTCGAAGACAACCGTCTCGGCCTGCTGGTCAAATATCAAAACCCCTTCGCCCCCGGCTGGAATCTGCAAGGCAGCGGCCAGGCCAAGCTGTACTGGCCGTCCGATTACGATTTCGAGGGCTTGAGCAGCCAGTCCATCGAAATGGAACAACGCCTGGACAACGTCGAAATGCGGCTGAACGAGTTGTATCTGAGCAAGACCTTCGGCAGCCACACCTTCAAGCTGGGCAGACAGACCTTAGTGTGGGGCGAGGCCGAGGGCAATTCGGTGCTGGACACCTTGAACGTGTTGGAATACCGCGACCTGAGCACGATAGAGGTGGAGGACGCCCGCATCAACCAATGGTTCGCGGTTTGGGAGCATTTCGCCGCCAATCGGCGCTGGGCCATGTTCGTCAATCTGAATCCGCAATTCAACCCGCTGCCGCGCCAGGGCAGCCCGGCTTATTCGGCGCCGCTATTTCCGATCGACGATCCCAACCCTGACCGTCACCCGATCGAAGTCGGCGCGCGGATGCAATGGTCGGTCGAACACAGCGATCTGGCGCTGATGGCGGCCTATTTGCAGGAAAACCAATTGCATTATCTGACGCCGACCACGCTGAACGGCCACATCCAGTCCAAGGACAACGGCTATTGGCTGCTGGGCGCCAGCGCCAACCGGGCCATCGGCAAGTTGTTGCTGAAGCTGGACTTGGCCTACAGCGTGGGCCTGCTCGAGGACACGAACATCCTTGCGCCGATCCCGCATACCTCGACCGCGCGCAAGGATCAAATCGGCGCATCCTTCGGCTTCGACTACGCGCTGACCAACGACCAGAACATCAATGCCTCGGTACAGGCACGCTCGTTTCTGGACCACGACACCGGCTTGGCCGTCAGCGAGCGCACCAGCAACGGCGACATCTTCGGCACCTGGCTGATACGCTACAACTGCCGTTTTTGGAACGACACCCTAACCTTCATCTCCTACAACCAAGGCACGCTCAACGCCGGCCAAGCCTTGACCAGCGCGATGCTGACCTATTCGATCGACGACCATTGGTCGGTGATGGGTACCGTGGTCGGCACGTTCGCCAACAAACAAAGCGCGCTGCCGGTTCTGGACCAGGACGTCAGGCTCGGATTCAGCATCAGTTACTCGCTGTAAAGCCGTCTGCCCCCAAGCCGGCGCGGTCCCGCGCGGATGACAACTAAACGCGCCAGTTTCGGTAGGCGGCACCGTGTTGCGATACGATAGTCCCCCTTAGTCTGAAATTTCGTGGAATATTGAGGAATGCAAAACACCGAAAACCGGCCGTTCGCAAGTCACCGCTTCAGCGTTGCGCCTATGCTGGATTGGACCGACCGGCATTGCCGCTACTTTCATCGTCTGCTGACCCGCGAGGCCTTGCTGTATACCGAAATGGTCACCACCGGAGCGATTTTGCAGGGCGGGCGGGAGCGGCATTTGCGTTATAACGCCGAGGAACATCCGCTGGCCCTGCAACTGGGCGGCAGCGATCCGGCCGATTTGGCGCTGTGCGCAAAAATCGCCGAAGACTACGGCTACGACGAAGTCAATCTGAACGTCGGTTGTCCGAGCGACCGGGTCCAAAACGGCCGATTCGGCGCTTGTCTGATGGCCGAGCCGGGACTGGTGGCCGATTGCGTCGCGGCGATGCGCGCGGCGGTGACGATACCGGTAACGGTCAAGTCGCGCATCGGCATCGACGACCGGGACTCCTACGAAGAACTCGCGCAGTTCGTCGCGACGGTGGCGGCTGCCGGTTGCGAGACCTTCATCGTCCACGCCCGCAAAGCCTGGCTGTCGGGCCTGTCGCCTAAGGAAAACCGCGAGATTCCGCCACTGCAATACGACGTGGTGTTTCGCCTGAAACAGGATTTTCCGCATCTGACGATCGCTATCAACGGCGGCGTGACATCGCTGGACAGCGCGGCGAGTTTGCTGCGACAACTCGACGGCGTGATGGTGGGCCGCGAGGCCTATCACAACCCTTATATTCTGGCCGAAGTCGACCGCCGCCTGTTCGGGAATAGCGGCACGATTCCCAGCCGCCGCGAGATTGCGATAGCCATGCTGCCCTATCTCGAACAACAGGCCGGGTTGGGCTTGCGCCCGCACGCGATCACCAAGCATATCCTGGGCTTGTTCCACGGTGTCGACGGCGCCAGGGCCTGGCGGCGCCATCTCAGCGAGAATGCCAACAAACCCGGCGCCGGCGCTGGGGTCTTGCTGGACGCCTTAGAATTTACCCGGTGATACGGTATACTCACCGCATTTTTTTACCTGGGGGACGGCAATGGAAGAATACTTTTCCAAAATCATTCAAGCGATAGGCGAAGACGTCAACCGCGAAGGTTTGCGCGACACGCCCAAACGCGCCGCCGAAGCCTTCAAATTCCTGAACAAGGGCTACCAGCAAACGCTGGAAGACGTGCTGAACGATGCGATTTTTCAGGCCGATACCGAGGACATGGTCATCGTCAAGGACATCGAACTGTATTCGTTGTGCGAGCACCACTTACTGCCCTTCATCGGCAAATGCCACATCGGTTATCTGCCGCAGGGCCGGGTGCTGGGACTGTCCAAACTGGCGCGGATCGTCGACATGTACGGCCGCCGCCTGCAAATCCAGGAACAACTGACCCGGCAGATCGCCACGGCGGTGGAAACCGCGATCGGCGCGCGCGGCGTAGCGGTGGTTGTCGAAGCCAAGCATTTGTGCATGATGATGCGCGGCGTCGAAAAGCAAAACTCGGTAATGACCACGTCGGTAATGACCGGGATTTTCCGCCAGGAAATCAGCACCCGTTCCGAATTCCTCAACCTGATCAACCGCAAATAACATGAGCCGGCAAGCGCTACGCAAAACCGGCGTTCTGCTGGTCAATCTGGGCTCGCCGGCCTCGACCAAGATCGGCGACGTGCGCCGCTTTCTGCGCGAGTTTCTGGGCGACCCGCGCGTCGTCAATCTGCCTCGGCCGTTGTGGTGGCTGATCCTGAATTTGTTCATTCTGCCGTTCCGCCCGAAAAAGTCGGCCCACGCCTATCGCGCGATCTGGACCGAGCAAGGCTCGCCGCTGATCGTGTTCACCCGACGGCTGGCCGAAAAACTGGCCGCGCGCCTGGCCGGCACCGACATTCAAGTCGAATATGCGATGCGTTACGGCAAACCCGCGCTGGCCGAGAAACTGGCCGAATTCAAGCAAAACGGCGTCGAAGACATCGTCGTCGTGCCGCTGTACCCGCAGTATTCCTCGACCACCACCGCCTCGATTTTCGACGTGGTCGCCGAGGTCTTCGTCGGCTGGCGGCATCTGCCGTCGCTACGTTTTATCGGCGAATTCCACCAACATCCGGCTTACATTCGGGCCGTGGCCGATTCGGTACGCGCGCATTGGGCCGAGCACGGCCAGGCCGACTGTCTGCTAATGTCCTTCCACGGCCTGCCGGCTAAACTGACCGAACTCGGCGACCCGTATTTTTACCAATGCCAAGCCACCGCTAAACGGATTGCCGAACAATTGGAACTGGCCGAAGACCAATGGCGTCTGGTATTCCAATCGCGTTTTGGCCGCGCCGAATGGCTGAAACCTTATTGCGTGGAAGTCTTGGCGGAACTGCCAACCCAGGGAATACGCAACATCGATGTGCTGTGCCCCGGATTCTCGGTAGACTGTTTGGAAACCTTGGAAGAAATCGCCATCGCCAACCGGGAGATTTTTCTGGAAGCCGGCGGCGAAACCTACCGCTATATTCCGGCCTTGAACGACAGCGACGCCCACGTCGAGGTGATGCAAGCTTTGATCGAAACCGCGCGTTAGAAACGCGGAACCATAAAATAAAACCGGGGAGGCAGCATGCAAGCGAATATCTTAGAAAGCTGGAATGACCAATGGCCCACGGTGCGATCCAGCACCCCGCCGCCCACCGGCGCCGGCGTCATCGACCAAGGCGCGTTCAACACCATCGAAGTGGACGAATTGTTCGACCACGTCAATTACGCCGCGACGACCGCCGGCCAATCGGTGCTGTACCGCTCGCTGACCCAGCCGTTGGCCGACGCCGACGCGATTGCCGCCAAACAAGCGGCGGTGCGGGAAATTCAGGACAATCCGGCGGTACGCGACAACATCGAAACGATCGTGGCCCGCGCCGCCGAAACCGAAAAACGCCTCTACGTATTGTTGTTCGGCGAGTTTCTGGGCAGTTTCGGCACCGCCCGCCAAGACCATCAAATCGAAGGCTACGGCTACAAACCCTATAGTCGCGGCATCCGTCTGCCTCTGGAGTTGGTCGGCGCCATCCACAATTCCGGAAAGCCGAAAACACCGTATTTGCAAGCCATCTTCGACAAAATCGCCGCGTTCGCCGACAGCAACGAATACTCGTTGATGGTCGGCCCGGTGTACAACAGCGAAAAAGGCATCCAAAGCAAGGAAGAGCGCAAGCACTCGTTCGCGCCGGCGACGATATTCCGACCAACCTTGTTCAAGCCGCTACTGATCGCTCTGGTCGTCGCGGTGATCTGGGGCATCACCAAAGTCTTCCCGTCCAATATATTCGAAGTGACCCGCGACGGCCTGTCGATCGCCTCGGTATTCTTTTTGCCGCTGGCCTTGGTGTATATTCCGGTGGTCGGCGGTTACGACCGCGACAACTGCATCATTCCGTTGCGCAATATCTTCCGTCAATCCAAGGCGCTGGGCGAATTACTGGACGCCTTGGGCCAACTCGACGAATTGCTGGCCTTCATCAAATACGCCGAACATTACGGCAGCGATATGGTGCTGCCGGAACTGCACGGCGGCGAGCGCCACGACATGGTATTGACCGACGCTAAAAATCCGGTACTCGGCAATAAAAACCCGGACTATGTAGGCAACGATTTTACGATGGATCAAGCCCGTCTGGTCTGCGTCACCGGACCGAACAGCGGCGGCAAGACCGCTTTTTGCAAGACCGTTACCCAAATCCAGTTGTTGGCTCAGGTGGGCTGCTTCGTACCGGCCAAGTCGGCCAAACTCAGCGTCGCCGACCGAATTTTCTACCAGGCGCCGGAAATCAGCCACCTCGACGACGGCGAGGGCCGCTTCGGCACCGAGCTGAAACGCACCCGGGACATTTTCCTGGCCAGCAGTGCGAAAAGCTTGGTCGTGCTTGACGAAATGGCGGAAGGCACTACTTTTGAAGAGAAGATGCAATCGTCGATCGATGTCTTGGACGGTTTTTACCGCAAAGGCAACAGTACGATCCTGATTACCCACAACCATCAACTGGTGGACGAATTCGTCAAACGCAAAATCGCCGATCCCAAACAAGTCGAATTCGCCGACGATTTACCGACCTTCAAGTTGGTAGCCGGCATTTCCCGGATCAGCCATGCCGACCGGGTCGCCAAGAAAATCGGCTTTTCCAAACAAGATATCGACCACTATTTAGCCCAATCGTGATGACACTAGGAACCCCCATCAGCGCCGCCGCCACTAAAGCCCTGTTGCTGGGCAGCGGCGAATTGGGCAAGGAAATCGCAATTTCGCTGCAACGTTACGGCGTCGAAGTCATCGCGGTGGACCGCTACGCTAATGCCCCGGCGATGCAGGTCGCCCATCGCAGCCACGTCATCGACATGACCGACGCGGCGGCGGTAACGGCCCTGATCGCCAGGGAGCAGCCGCGCTACATCATTCCGGAACTGGAAGCCATCGCCACCGGCGCCCTGGCCGACATCGAAGCGCAAGGCTCGGCAACCGTGGTACCCAACGCCAGGGCGATCCAACTAACGATGAACCGCGAAGGCATCCGCCAACTGGCCGCCGAGCAACTGGGCTTGCCCACGTCCCGATACGCCTTCGCCGAAACCTTCGAACAGTTAAAATCCGCGGTCGAAAACGGTATCGGCTATCCCTGCTTCATCAAACCGACCATGTCGTCGTCCGGCAAGGGCCAATCGATGGTTAAATCCGTCGATCAACTCCAGGCCGCCTGGGATTACGCCAAGGCCGGCGGCCGAACCGATACCGGCAAGGTCATCGTCGAGGCCAAAATCGATTTCGATTTCGAGATTACCCTGCTGACGGTGCGCGCGTTGGACGCCGACGGCACCGTCCAAACCCATTTTTGCGCGCCGATCGGCCACCGCCAGGAAAACGGCGACTACCGGGAAAGCTGGCAACCGCAGGCCATGAGCGACGCGGCGCTGGCACTGGCCCGACAGATCGCCGGCAAAGTCACCGAAGCCTTGGGCGGCTTGGGCTTGTTCGGCGTCGAGTTATTCGTCAGCGGCGACCGGGTCTGGTTCAGCGAAGTCAGCCCGCGCCCGCACGATACCGGCATGGTAACGATGGTAAGCCAACGTCAGAGCGAATTCGATTTGCACGCCAGAGCGATTTTAGGTCTGCCGGTCGACACCGGCTTGGACAAGGTCGCGGCCAGCGCGGTCATTTTGGGCGGCATCGATGCGAAAAACGTGGTCTATCACGGCTTGGCGCAAGCATTGGCGGTGCCGGACAGCGAAGTGCGACTGTTCGGCAAACCGGAAGCCTTCGCGGCCCGGCGGATGGGGGTCGCGCTGGCAACCGCCGCCGATGTCGAGGAAGCCACCGCCAACGCGGTCCGGGCCGCCGCCGCGATCAGGATCTTAGCGGCGGATTAGCCGAATATGGCGATGAAACGCTTGCCCGCCGCTTGGTTTCTGCTGTTCGCCGTCGGGTCGGTTCAGGCCGATATCTACAAATACGTCGCGCCTGACGGCCGGGTGTATTACACCGACGAGCCGAAAAAAGGTTTCGATTACCGGCTGATCATCCGCACCCGCCCCAAAACTTACAATCACGATCTAAAATATCTGTCGGCGAACAAAAGCAAGTTCAACGACTTGATCGCCAAAGCCGCCGCCAAGCATCAGATGGACCCCAAATTGTTGCATGCGGTGATTCAGGCCGAATCGGCCTACAACCCCAATGCCGTGTCGTCCGCCGGAGCCGTCGGCTTGATGCAGCTGATGCCGGACACCGCGCGGCGTTACGGCGTCAGCGACCGGCGCGACGCCGAACAAAACGTGGACGGCGGCACCCGCTACCTGAAGGATCTATTAGCGATGTTCAATTCCAACCTGAAATTGGCCGTGGCCGGTTACAACGCCGGCGAAGGTGCGGTGATGAAGTATAACTACACGATTCCGCCCTACCCCGAGACTCAAAATTATGTCCAACATGTGATGTCGCTCTACGGAAAAGGCTAGTGCCCGTGTCCTCGCTACAAAGTCTGGTCAACGACACGACCAAGCTGTTCTCGCTGCCGGACATCTATTTCCAACTCAACGAAATGGTGCGCGATCCGCGTTACACGATGACGGATTTCGGCAAGGTGATTTCCAAGGACCCGGCACTGAGCGCCCGGCTGCTGCGCATCGTCAACAGCCCGTTTTACGGTTTTCAGTCCAAGGTAGACACAATTTCGCGCGCCATCACCATTATCGGCGTCGACGATCTGAACAATCTAATCCTGGCAACGTCGGTCGTCGACGAATTCAGCCGGATTCCCTGCGAGCTGGTGGATATGACCGCCTACTGGATGCGCAGCGTGCACTGCGGCGTCATCGCTCGGCTGCTCGCCAAACGCAGCGGCGTGTTACACGCCGAGCGGCTGTTTCTGGCCGGCCTACTGCACGACATCGGCTCGCTGGTCTTATATATACGGATGCCCGACGCGGCACGGACCGTATTGCTGGCGGCCAACCACGACCGCGGCTTAGTGCCCGGCTTCGAATACCAGATTATCGGCTTTACCCACGCCGACGTCGGTCAGGAACTGCTGAAAAGCTGGGGCCTACCGGAATCCCTATACGAAACCGTCGGCTGCTACCTGGAACCGAATCGCGCCTTGGTCCACAAGCTGGACGCTCACTTGCTACACATCTCGGCCCTGCTGGCCGATAGCGGTCGCTACGCGGACGGCGTCGAGGCCACGGCGGCGATGCTGTCGGAACAATCGCTGTCGCTGACCCGGCTGAGCCGCGAACAAATCATCGCCTTGATGGGACAGGTGGAAGGCGAATTCATGCACATGTTCGAATTGCTGTCGCCGGGCAAGCGCTTTCACTAAAGTTCGCGCTACCCTACAAAACCGAAACGCCGGCCTGTTCCAGTAACCTGGTCAGTTTGATCAGCGGCAAGCCGATCAAGGCATTCGGATCGTCGCCGACGATTTTTTCGAACAGCGCGATTCCCAATCCCTCGGACTTGAAACTACCCGCGCAATCGAACGGCTGTTCGCGATCGACGTAACGCTCGATTTGCGCCGGCGTCAGTGGCCGGAAATGCACTTGGCAGACATCGAGATCGCACCAGCAGCGGCCGGAACCGGCGTCGAGCAAACAAACCGCAGTGTAAAATGTCACGACCCGACCGGCTTGAAGGGCGAGCTGCCGAATCGCCCCCTCCCGACCACCGGGTTTGCCCAGGGTAGCACCGTCTATTGCCGCCGCTTGATCCGAGCCGATAATCAAGTGCTCTGGATACACGGCGCGCAAAGCCTGAGCCTTGGCCAGCGCCAAGCGAGCCGTCAGGTCGGCCGGTGTTTCGCCGACCAGCGGCGCCTCGTCGACATCGCTGGCGGCGGCGGTAAATGCGAGCTGCAAGCGCGCCAGCAGTTGCCGACGGTAAGACGAGCCGGAAGCGAGAACGAGAGCGGACATGGCTAGGTGATTGTTTAATCGAGTGTTTGTTTGACGCGGCCGCGAGTAGTCTGTATCATTGTACAGTTATGTCAGACAAGTTTCCCGACCGCATCGATCCTCTGGTGTTCGCCGAAAGGCGCGGCACCGTGGCGGGCCAGCTCGCGCTAGCCCAATTCGAACGCTTGTCGGATTACCTTGTCGAGCGCGACGGCGCGGTGGACGTCAGGCTGGAATTCGACAAGGAAGGCAAGCGCGTCGTGTTGAGCGGCCAAATCGTCGGCACGGTGCAACTGGAATGCCAGTCCTGCCTGCAAGGCGTGGCCTGGCCGCTGGACATTCGCTTCAAATTGGCCGTCGTCGCCACGCCGACCGAGGCCGAACGATTGGAAGATTACGAACCGATAGTGCTGGACGACGACAAAATCTCGCTACACGCGGTCGTCGAGGACGAAATCCTGCTGGCGATTCCGGATTTTCCCAGACACGAGCACCGCTGTCTCGAGCGCAACAGCTCCTCGGACAACGACTACACCGATAGCCGGACTAAGGCAGACAATCCTTTTTCCGTGTTAGCAAAACTTAAAAAAACTGGAGATTGAAATGGCAGTACAAAAGAGCAAAGTATCGCGTTCCAGACGCGGTCAACGTCGTTCACACGATGCATTGGTCGGCAAAACTCTGTCTCAGGACACCCTGACCGGCGAAACCCATCTGCGTCACCACATGACCCCGGACGGTTTTTACAAAGGCCGCCAGATCGTTGCCGGCAGAGACGAAGATTAATCTTCGCAAATTCACCATCACGTAAAGCCGACGGGTATTTCTGCTGTTGTCGGCTTCTTCCGACCACAGGAGTTAATCCCAAGCGTGAGCGTAACTCTCTCTATCGATGCCATGGGCGGGGATTTCGGACCGCAAGTCACGATACCCGCATCGCTGGTTTGTCTAAGAAAAACCCGAAACTGAATTTGATCCTGGTCGGCGACGAAACCTTGCTGAAGGACAAACTCGGCTCGGCCCTGACCGAATTCGCCGGCCGGCTTAGCATTGAACATGCATCGCAGGTGGTGGAAATGGACGAACCGCCGCAAAAGGCTCTGAAAAACAAGAAAGATTCGTCGATGCGGGTCGCGATCAACCTGGTTCAGGAAGGCCGGGCCGACGCCTGCGTCAGCGCCGGCAATACCGGCGCGTTGATGGCGACCGCCCGTTTCGTGTTGAAAATGATCCCCGGCATCGACCGGCCGGCCATCATTTCCACGCTGCCCTCCACCTTCGGCCACACCCATGTGCTGGACCTGGGCGCGAACGTCGATTCCAGCGCCGAGCACCTGTACCAATTCGCGGTGATGGGCGAGGAAGTGGTCAAGGCGGTCGAAAACATCGAACGCCCCCGCGTCGGCCTGTTGAACATCGGCGAAGAAGACATGAAAGGCAACGAGCAGGTCAAGGCGGCCGCGAAATTGCTGGAAAATTCCGAGCTCAACTACATCGGTTACGTCGAAGGCAATTCGATCAACGCCGGCCATACCAAGGTCGATCTAATCGTCACCGATGGCTTTGTCGGTAACGTGGCGTTAAAATCGATCGAAGGTGCCGCGAAAATGATCAGTTCCAAACTCAAGGACAGCTTTTCGCAAAACTGGCTGACCAAGCTGGCCGGCCTGGTGGCCTATCCGGTGCTGAAACGCTTCAAGGACAGCATCGACCCGCGCCTTTACAACGGCGCCAGTTTCATCGGTTTGCGCGGCTTGGTCATCAAAAGTCACGGCGGCGCCGACGCGTTGGCCTTCGAAACCGCGATCCATCTGGCCGAAGTCGAAGTGGCGCAAGGCGTCATCCGTAAAATCAGCGAAAAATTGGAAATCGCGCTAGCCCAAAAGGTTGTGGCATGACAATCTGGTCTCAAGTGATCGGCACCGGCGGCTACTTGCCCGAAACCGTCCGAACCAACGACGAAATTTCGACGATGGTCGATACGTCGGATAGCTGGATTCAGGAGCGCACCGGCATCAAAAGCCGGCGGATCGCCGGGCCGGACGAAACCGCCTCCAGCATGGCCGAGATCGCCGCCCGTCAGGCGCTGGAGATGGCCAATCTGCCGGCCGACGCCATCGACATGATCATCGTCGCCACCGGCACGCCGGAGCGAGTCTACCCCAGCACCGCCTGCCTATTGCAGGAACGCCTGGGCATCAAGCGCGGCGTGGGTTTCGACATTCAGGCCGCCTGTTCCGGCACCGTCTATGCACTCAGCATCGCCGACCAATACATCAAAAGCGGCTTCGCCAAAACCGTATTGGTGGTCGGCAGCGAAATCTGCTCGCGTATCGTCGATTGGAGCGACCGCGGTACCTGCATCCTGTTCGGCGACGGCGCCGGCGCGGTGTTGCTGAGCGCCGGCGACCGGCCCGGCATCCTGTCCACCCATATTCATTCCGACGGCGGCTACGAAGACCTGTTGTATTGCCCCAACCCGCAAGTCGCGGCGACCGCCAAGCAGGACGAAGCGCCCTATATCAGCATGCGCGGCAACGAAGTCTTCAAGGTCGCGGTCAACACATTGGGCCGTATCGTCGACGAAACCCTGGAAGCCAGCGGTTTGGCCCAAAGCGACATCGACTGGCTGGTACCGCATCAGGCCAATACCCGCATCATCGCCGCCACCGCCAAAAAGCTGGGCATGTCGATGGACCAAGTCATCCTCACGTTGGAAAACCAAGGCAACACCTCCTCCGCCTCCGTGCTGCTGGCCTTCAACGAAGGCGTGCGCGACGGCCGCATTCAACGCGGCCAAACCGTGCTGATGGAAGCCTTCGGCGCCGGTTTTACCTGGGGTTCCGCTTTAATTCGGTACTGAAATGAATCCAAACGCACAAAGCTACAATCTGGCCTTCGTTTTCCCCGGCCAAGGCTCGCAAAGCATCGGCATGCTGGCCGCGCTGGCCGAAACCCACCCGACCGTCGAACACACCTTCGCCCAAGCCTCCGAAGCACTGGGATTCGATCTGTGGAATCTGGTCGCCAACGGTCCGGAAACCGACCTGAATCAAACCCGCAACACCCAGCCGGCCATGCTGGCGGCGGGCGTCGCGGCTTGGCGGGTCTGGTGCGAAACCACCACGATCCGTCCAGCCTGGATGGCCGGCCATAGCTTGGGCGAATACACCGCCTTGGTTTGCTCCGGCGCGCTGAATTTCCAAGACGCGATCAAACTGGTCGCCGAACGCGGCCGGCTGATGCAGGAAGCCGTGCCGGCCGGCGAGGGCGCGATGGCGGCCATCCTCGGCCTGGAAGACCACCAAGTAGTTAACACCTGCGCCGAAGTAGCCAACGGTGAAATCGTCGCGGCCGCCAATTTCAACGCCCCCGGCCAAGTCGTGATTGCCGGCGCCGCCGCCGCGGTCGATAGAGCCATCGACGCTCTGAAAGGACTGGGCGCCAAGCGCGCGTTAAAACTGCCGGTCAGCGTGCCCTCGCACTGCGGTTTAATGGAAGCCGCGTCCGGCCAACTGGCGGCGTTGCTGGAAAACACCGCGCTGGACATGCCGGCGATGACGTTGATCCACAACGCGGACGTCAAATCGCACGGCTCGCCGGAAGTCATCCGCTATGCGCTGAAAGAACAACTATTCAAACCGGTGCGCTGGGTCGAGAGCGTCAAATTCATGCACGAACAAGGCGTGACCGCCTTTGTCGAATGCGGCCCCGGCAAAGTGCTGCTGGGCCTGAACAAACGCATCGCCCCGGACGCCGCCCACTTGGCGGTCTACGATCCGGACACCCTAGCCAACGTTGTGGAGCAATTGAATGGATAAAAAAATCGCCATCGTCACCGGCGCCAGCCGGGGTATCGGCCGGGCCATTGCCGAAAGACTGGCCGCCGACGGCTTCCACGTGCTGGGCACCGCCACCTCCGCCGCCGGCGCCGACGCCATTTCCGCGTATTTGGGCGACAACGGCAAGGGCTACAAGCTGAACGTGGCCGACGCCGCCGATATCGAGCACTTCGTCAAAATCAGCGGCGACGAATTCGGCACGCCGGCCGTGCTGGTCAACAACGCCGGCATTACCCGCGACAACTTGCTGATGCGGATGAAAGACGAGGAATGGGACGACATCATCGCCACCAATCTGACCTCGGTGTTCAGAATGTGTAAAGCCGTCTCGCGCGGCATGATGAAGGCCCGGTACGGCCGCATCATCAATATCTCGTCGGTGGTCGGCTCGACCGGCAACGCCGGCCAAACCAACTACGCCGCCGCCAAGGCCGGCATGGTCGGTTTCGCCAAGTCGATGGCCAAGGAAGTCGGCTCGCGCGGCATCACCGTCAACACCGTCGCGCCGGGTTTCATCGATACCGACATGACCAAGGAATTGGGTGCCGACATCAAAAACAGCCTGTTGGGCGCGATCGCGCTGGGCCGCCTCGGTCAGCCGGAAGAAATCGCCCACGCGGTATCCTTCCTGGCCTCGGAGCAAGCCTCCTATATCACCGGCGAAACCCTGCACGTCAACGGCGGCATGTACATGCCCTAAGCCGGCGATCGCCCGCGCCGAAGAGCCCGCCGCCGATCCGGCCGCGGGCTTTTTTATGGCTCAACCGCTCTGCAATGCCGCCGCAACCGCCGCCGCGCGGGTCGAGACGCCGAGCTTTTCGAAGATGTGTTCCAGATGCTTGTTGATTGTGCGCGGGCTGCTGCCGAGGATAATGCCGATTTCCTTGTTGGTTTTGCCGCGAGCAATCCACATCAGAATTTCGGCTTCGCGGAAGGTCAATTTCAAGCGCTCGCGCAATTGTTCCGGATTCCAGGCGCCGTCGTCCTCGCGCCTGAGCAGCAACAAATATTCGTCCGGGTGGTGGCAAACGCCGATCTCAACGCTGAAGCCAACCGCCGCGCCAAAGCTTTCCTCGTCCGGCACCTTGCCGCCGTCGCCGCGCCAGTTAGCGAACCAGGCCAATAAACGGCCCGGCAACGCATCGCCGAGTCCGCACGCCCCCGCCTCGCCCTGCCCGCGCTTAAAATCCGCCAGCCAGGCGGCGGCGGCCGTCGTCAACCAGACGATCCGGCCGCCGGCATCGACCGCCAGCGCGGCGAATTCGCCGTCGTCCAGCACTCCTTCGGCCCGCAGCAGATTGCGGGTTTGAGTCAGATGCACTTCGATGCGCGCCAGCACTTCGGCCGGCCGGATCGGTTTGACGATGTAATCCAGCGCGCCTTCGCCGAAACCGCGCAACAAATGGTCCAGCTCGCTAAGGCCGGTCATGAACAACACCGGAATCGCGGCGGTGGCCGGATCGGCTTTCAGCCGGCTACAGGTTTCGAAGCCGTCGATGCCGGGCATCATCACATCCAACAAAATGATGTCGGGTTTGACGTATTGAATTTGTTCGATCGCCGAGCAACCGTCGGTGGCGACCAAGACCCGGTAATTGGCTTCCGACAAGGTATCGGACAACAGAGCCAGATTGCCCGGCGTATCGTCGACGATCAAGACCGTGCCACTACTGCCATAGGTGCCGTTCATCGTGCCTCCTGCGTTTTCGGGTTCATATTCAACAATTTGCGTAGTTCGCCGACCCGGAACTCGCCGGCCAGTGTTTTCAGTTTGGCAAAATAGCCGGCATAGTCCGGATGCGCCGCGGCCAGTTCGTCCAATTGTTTTTTTAGGGCCAGCAGATCGCCGATCCTTACGCAATCGACACAGCCCTGCAACAGAGGTTCCGGCGGCACCGCCAACGCCGCCCGAACGCCCGGTTCGACCGCCGCGACCTCATCGCGGTACAGCCAACTCAGCGCCAGATACAGTTTCAATTTGTCCATCAAATCGCCCACCCGGACCGGCTTGGCCAGAAAGTCGTTACAACCGGCATTCAGCGCCGCCAAACGATCGCTGGGATAGGCATTGGCACTCAGCACGATGATCGGCATCGCCCAACCCTGCTCGCGCAGCCGGATCGCGGTTTCGATGCCGTCGATACCGGTCATCGAAATGTCCAACATCACCAGATCGGGACATTGCTCGGCTACCCGAACCAGGCATTCCTCGCCCGAATCCGCTTCGCAAACCTCGAAGCCCAAGGGCTCCAACAAAGCCCGCAGCAAATCGCGATGCTCGCGCTGATCGTCCACCGCCAAAATCTTGCGGCGGACGCCGTGATAGCCGACGATGTCCGCGCGCGGTTCCGGCTCGGCATCGACGTTCAAACTCGGCAACAGCAGGCGCACGCTGAAGGTCGAGCCCTCGCCGAGTCGGCTTTTCACCGTTATTTCGCCGCCCATCACTTCGGTCAAGATCTTGCTGATCGTCAAACCCAAGCCGCTGCCGGCCACCGCGTTGCCGGTCGGCTGATTGAGCCGGGTAAAGGGCTGGAAGATATTTTGCATTTGCTCATCCGCTATGCCGGCGCCGGTATCGATCACCTGAAAATTGACGACGCCGCCGCTATAGCCTATCCGCAGCACGATTTCGCCGCTGTCGGTAAACTTGACCGCGTTGCCGAGCAAGTTGATCAATATCTGCCCCACCCGCTTTTCGTCGCCGCGCACTCGCTGCGGCAGGGTGTTGCCGATCTGGCAAACGAAGCGCAAGCCCTTGTCCTCGGCCTGTGCCTGGTAGGTATGCACCAAGTGCTCGATGAACAACGGAAAGTTAAACGGTTCCTGCTTCAGATCGAATTTGCGCGCCTCGATCCGGGCGATATCCAGAATGTCCTCGATCAATGCGCATAAATGCTCGCCGCTCCGCTTGACGGTATCGACGGCCTGGCGCCGGTGCTCCGGAATGCTGGGGTCTTGGTTCAAAATATGGGCGTAGCCGATAATGCTGTTCAGCGGCGAGCGGATTTCATGACTCATGCTGCTCAGAAAACGGCTCTTGGCCTGATTGGCGGCGTCGGCCATTTTCAGCGCTTGTTGCAATTTCAAGTCGGTTTTCTGATGCTCCTCGATTTCCTGCAACAACAGCTGGGTCTGCTTGGCGGTTTCCTCTTGCGCCACCTTGCGGCTTTCGGCATTCAAGATCAGCCACCAAGTGCATAGGCCGATGAACACCAGCAACGAGGCGTATATTTTCAGGAAATTGTTCAGCAATAACTGGAAGGCCGGCCAATCCTGGCGAATGCTCAACAAATCCTGGTAGTAAATGATGCTGACGAAAATCCCGGTCAACACTGACAGAAACACAAACAACAAACCGAAGCGCAACAGCCGCAGGCGCACGTACAGACTCAGAAAATTCGGCAAGCCGCGCTTGGCGAGACGTTCCAGATAATCGTCGAAGCGATACCCCACCTTGCAGGCGTCCAAACAGCGCGCGTCCAACGTGCAGCACAACGAACAAATGCTGCCGGCGTAGGCCGGACAATAGGCCACGTCGTCGTGTTCGAACTCGTTCTCGCAAATCGAACAAGTGTTGCGGGCGTAGCGGTTGTGTTCGTCGCGGTCGCGCGCCAGATAATGTTGGCCCTTGCTCCACCACGCCAGCAACGGCGCCAGCGCGAACGCGAGGCCCAGCGCGATGAACGCCGAAAAGGCTTTGGGCCATTCGCCGAACAAACCGACGTAAGCCAGTATCGACACCACCGACGCGACGAAGGTCGCCACCATGCCGACCGGATTCAGATCGGACAAATACGCCCGCTTGAACTCGACTTCCTTGGGACTTAAGCCCAGCGGCTTGTTGATCATTAACTCGGCCGCGACCGTGCTGATCCAGGCGATCGACATATTCGAAAACAGTCCCAGCACCTTTTCCAGCGCGCCAAACACGCCAAACTCCATCAACAGCAACGCGATCATCACGTTAAACAGCAACCACACCACCCGGCCGGGGTGGCTATGAGTCAGCCGCGAGAAGAAATTGGACCAGGCCAGCGAACCGGCGTAGGCATTGGTGACGTTGATCTTGATTTGGCTCAACACCACGAACAAGGCGGTCGCGGCCAAGGCCCAGCGCGGATCTTCGAACAGTTCGTTGTAGGCCACCAGATACATCTGGGTCGGCTCGTGGGCATGTTCCGGGGCGATGCCGTGGCGTATCGCCAAATGGGCCAACAAGGCGCCCAACAACTGCCTGAGCACGCCAAATACCACCCAGCCCGGCCCGGCGCTCAGCATCGCCGCCCACCAGCGCCACTTGTTCTCGGGAGTCTTGTCCGGCAAGAAGCGCAGAAAATCCACCTGTTCGCCGATCTGCGCCACCATCGAACAGGCCACCGTCGCCGCGCTGCCGAACAGCAGCCAATCGAAGCCCTGGCCGCTGCCGGCGATCCAAAAATAGGTCTCCAACGTCATCAACGCTTCCGGCTCGGTCCGCGCCACCGCGATATACGGCGCGATCAGCAAGGCCAGCCACACCGGTTGGGTCCACAACTGCATCCGGCTGATCGTGGTAATCCCGAAGGTCACCAGCGGAATCACGATCAGCGCGCTGATCACGTGAGCATAGGCCAGTGGTATTTGAAAATACAACTCCAGCGCCAGCGACATGATCGAGGCCTCCAACGCAAACAGCGTGAAGGTGAACGAAGCGTAAATCAGCGAGGTCACCGTCGAACCGATGTAGCCAAAGCCGGCGGCGCGGGTCAGCAAGTCGATGTCGATATGAAAGCGGGCCGCGTAATAGCTGATCGGCAGCGAGGTGATGAAGATCACCACGCCGACCGCGATGATCGCCCAAAAGGCATTGGTGAAGCCGTAGTTGATCGACAAAAACCCGCCGATCGCTTCCAGCACCAGAAACGAGGTCGAGCCGAAGGCGGTATTGGCGACTTCGAACTCCGACCACTTGCGGAAGCTGCGCGGGGCGTAGCGGAGCGCGTAATCTTCCAGGGTTTCGTTTGCGACCAGCAGGTTGTAGTCGCGGCGGATTTTGGTGATGTTTTGGTGGATGGCTTTCATGGTTTGGTGTCGCTATCGCGACGGCTATTTGATATGTCGATTCGCGGACCGGCAGCCGCGATACTTTAAAGACGCGGCATCAGGGGATAAAAACCATCCCGATTTCGTAGGGTGGGCACGGTTTATGTGCCCACGCGGACAAACCTTTCATTCCCCCGCAACCGCAACATCAACGCCATCTCCCCAATCCATCGGATAAACGCCTTCCTTAACATACCGATGAAACGTCGAATAAGGCCATTCGTTGACTCGCCGGCAATAGCCGTGTTTCACCGGGTTGTAGTGAACATAATCCATATGTCGGGCAAAAACGGTGTCATCGCGAATTTGATGCTCCCAATACCGGCGTTGCCATAAGTTCGATTCTCGGTGTTTTTGTTTGGATACGCTAATCCATTCGGCCCGCCGGTACGCTTCGACACATGCCAAGCTCACCTGCCGCTTGATCACGCTCCAGCAGGTTGCAAAATCTCCGTCGTCCGCCGGCAATGTCCAAATACAATGCAAATGATCCGGCAATAAAACCCAGGCGTCGATGAAAAACGGTCGTTTCACGCGAGCGCTTGCAATCGCCTTGCGCAAAGCCTCCCGTATCGGTTCATCACATAAAATCGCCTGCCGCCGATACGTCACCACCGTGAAAAAATACGTTGCACCCGGATTTTTCGAGCGGCGGTAGCGGGACATTTCGATTGTTAATTTTCGGCGCTTAAATCAGGGTTTTGGCGTTTCCGCGTGGGCACAAAAAGCGTGTGCCCACCCTACGTTACTAGAACTATTGTTTAGGCTTTGCTCTGTCAACAATTCCATCAATAGCATCAGGAATCAATTTCTCAGCAAACCCAGCCAAAAAAGAAATAGCGAGTAGCTTTGCAAAATCTTGTGAACTATTGGTGCTCATACATAGAAACAAACTTGGTATATTCGTGGGACAACCTAATTCATATGGCGTTTTTTCAGGCAAAATAACCCCTAATAGCTCCTTACTAAAAACACCATGCAAAATATAACTTAAAACACCGGACTCCCACAATATCAATACCAATAATGCAAATAAAGCTCCTGAAAAAAGTGCAGATACCCCATCAAAATAGCCACTTCTTAGCTGAAGAAATGATAAAAAAGTTTCACTATGGATTTTTAGACGAGACATCCTTCTATGGAAACTAATAAATGCGCCAAACGCGCCAAAGCACGCAACAGAAACTAGAAGATCATGTTTTTCAGGTGCCGCATAAACATGAGAATATGCAAACATAAAAAAAAGCAACAAAATAAATATGATTGACACTACAACGCTAACGCAAGATCGAATCTCATGACCTTTAGTGGCAAGCGCATAGGCCCAATACAAGCGATTTGCTAAATAAACAACTTGACTGCGCAAAAAGACTTCATCCGAGGCATCAGAGCTATTAACAAACTCCTCGTACGCATGATATTGATCATCATCAGCTATTGACTTAAATCTCAGCTTTAAATGTTTCTCCTCAATTTTTAGTTCACTAACATTTAATTTATCAATAATAGCGACTCTTAAGGCACAAACATCACTCCAACCTAGAACAATGATGCCTTCTTTATAGGAACTTATAATTGTTTGAATATAATCAGATAAACATTCTTTCTGCGAGTGCCTATAATATTCCGACAAAAAATGCTTAAACTGACAATTGATGTAGCTTTTTATAGTGGGCCCCCAAAGCAATAAAGCCACCCGATACAAAAGCGATACAACCCAATTAATAGCGGCCGGTTTTTTCATAAAAAATATAATTTGTTAGGTCCAGAGAATAAACTGAGCGAGACGGGCGTTGTTTGGGATTCTTTCGCCTCCCATTTCTGTGACATCCTACATCAGAACCATTTATCCAAATTTGCAAAACTACCCGCCGACCTTTCATCTCGCGACGGGGTTAATCCCCTGATGCCGCGCCGAGCACCGGAGGGTTTGAGCGGTGGTGCCCGACAGGGGCGCGGCAGGGATGCCGCGCGTTTTTGGAGGGCTATGGATAGCCCTTCCAAAAACCCCGCTCAAACCCGTAGGAGCGCAGGATATAAGCGGCATGGGGCCGCCTTTCTTTTGGATACTTTTCTTTCGACTGCATGGATGCAGGAGGTAGAGCAATGCAGGAGCGATTGCCGAGGCCAAGCAAAGAAAAGTATCGCGGTTGCCGGTCCGCGAACCGGCATTTAAAAACCCGTCGCGCCAGCGACACAAATCATCAAAACCATCAAAACCCTTACAACAAAACCAACGCCGCACCACGACAATTCACTCCGGAAAAAACCCGGCATCGACGATTTGATCGAAGGTCCACGGACAATCGCCGGCAAACAATTCCTCGTCAAGTCCGGTTTCGCTGGACGCGTCGATGACGGCTCGCCGATAGGCATGGGCTAGGATTTCCGGCAATTTAGCGGCAAGCCCCGAATTATCGTCGAGCACATCGACCACCGCGAGACGTTGCCCCTTAATCGTCAGTTGCCAGCTTTTACCGCGCCGTGCCGGTTGATGCCG
Organism: Methylomonas stagni; assembly: GCF_050154735.1. Lineage (NCBI taxonomy): Bacteria > Pseudomonadati > Pseudomonadota > Gammaproteobacteria > Methylococcales > Methylococcaceae > Methylomonas > Methylomonas stagni. The sequence goes on from NZ_CP189557.1 coordinate 2,704,012, forward strand.
CCACTTCAGCAAATGCGCCAATAAAACCGTCAAGCGGCTATCCAATGCCCGTTTTTCGCTTCGGCCCATGCTTTCCAACTCCTCGGCGATGTTTTGTAGATCCAATTCGTTGAAACGCCCCGCTCGGATTGCCGCGGCCTGTTCGTGGGTCCAACGGTAGAAGTCGGTTTCGTAGGTACTCATGGCTAATCCTCATCCTATCTGATGGCCCGGATTATAACTGATCGTCGGCGGCGGCCGTTCGCGCCTCGGGCTTAACGCTTCGACTCCGCTCAGCGACCGGCTCGGCTCGGCTCGGCGAACGATTCAGCTCCGCTCAGCGACCGACTCCACTCAGTAAATGTTCCCCTCTTAGCGAACGCTTCAGCCGGCAACGACCGAGTCTAACGCTCGACGGTGTTTTGGACGTCCCGCATCCCTGCGAGCAAGACAAGCGTTACTTCCTTTCATGCCCAAACGTAAAGATCACCGGATTGCCTTGGTTGTGAATAATCACCTCCTTCTTCGGCTCGTCGCCGATTGCCGCCGGCGTGCCGGAACCTTCGCCACCACTGGCGGCCGCCGGAATCTCCCGAACCTCCACCCGCACGTCCGGCATCCACTTGGGTTTGAACAACGCGGTCTTCACTCGGCCTTCGGTTTTCGGCAACGGCGCGTGTTCCAGCACGTCCAGACACGCGGTGCTGATTTGATCGACCAATTTGTCGGTCACGTAACTTTGCGCGACGTCCTTGCCGAAGGCATGAGCGCTGAAGGTGGACTCGCGTTCGATCAACACCGCCTGATTGCCGGCATCGCGTAGCGTGCAGGTGATCGGCAACACGTCGGCTTTTTGAAACTCGGCGGCGCGCGGGTCGGAATTGCCGGACGAAAACGAGAAGCCGACCGGTGTTTCCCGGCGGGCGACCTTACCCAATTTGGCTTGTAACGCATGGCTGAACGGCCCTTGCCCCGGCAACGGAAATTCCCATTCGGCCAGATTGGCCCTGACCCGATCGGCCAATGCCGCCGATTCCAATGCAAAGCCAAACTGGCGCAGATTGTCGTCGGCCACGCTAAACGCCACGGCTTGCAAGGGTTTGACGGCGTCGGCTGCGAGCGCGGGCGTCGGCGGAGCCAACCATGCGGCGGCGGCCAACGCCAAACCGGCCATCCGGTACATTAGCGGTTTTCGAGCCGAATCCATATATCGATCGCGGCTGAAGCCGCTCGTATATTTCATGACCAACGAATTACCGGCCGGCCGTTCAGGCCCAATTTCTAGTGTCGAATTCATAAATTTCCCTCGGTTCTTGGGGGCTTACTCTACGGGAAGCCGTTCTTTTACAGCCATACGTCAAATAACTGATGAGTCATTTACCCGATTGTGGCGGGTAGCGACAAAATTCAAAAATCTCCCCGAAGTCTTCGAACGCCGGACCGCCAATCCCGGCAGTTTTCAATCCAAACCAGGGGAATGTAATGACAGGCATCAATCCACCCAAGCACAATCGCCGGGCCGCCAAGATGCTCGGTAGCGTGGCGCTAAGCGCCCTCGGCCTGAGCCAAGCGCCGGAAGCGCTGGCCGGAGCGACGTTTAAAATCGACGACACCAAATGGGTCAGCGTCGGCGCCGGTTTAAGAACCAGTTTCCGCGCCCAGGAAAGCGGCGCCGGGGCCAATGGCGAAAAATGGAACAACGATTTCAACCTGGACAATATCCGTTTGTACATCAACGGTCAGATCCATAAGTACCTGAAAGTGGAATTCAACACCGACTGCCAAACCTGCGGCAACGGCGGTGAAGTCCGGGTGCTGGACGCCATCGGCAAGTTCGAGGTCACCCCTTACGCCAACTTGTGGGTAGGCCGGATGCTGGTCCCGGCCGAACGCCGCGAGATGAACGGTCCGTTCTACAGTGCGGTGTATAACATCTTCTCCGCCGGCACGCCGTTCGAGCCGGCAGACTACAACCTGACCATCGGTTCCAACGGCAACTCGGCCGGCTCATTCGGCCGCGACGACGGTGTCACCTTCTGGGGTGCGGTACTCGACGGCCGTTTCCAATACGCGGCCGGCTTTTTCCGAGGCTTGCGCGGCGGCGCCAACGTAAACCACAACATTCTCTACGCACAGCGCTTCGCCTACAACTTCTGGGACGTCGAAAAAAACCCCGGCTACTACACCTCGGGCACTTATTACGGTAAAGGCGGCGATATCTTGACGGTCGGCGTCTCCAATCAATATCAAGAAGGCGGCGCCGGCACGGCGGCTGATCCGGGCAACTTTCGCGGCACCACCGCCGACGTGTTGATGGAAAAAGTCTTACCCGGCGGCGGCGTCGTTACTCTGAACGGCGAATACAAAAACTACGGCATTTCCAATGGCTTCAGCCAGGCGAGCCGTGATGCCGACGTGCCTTTTTCCAGCAATACCTTCGGCATGTTTGAGGGCAATGCCTACGATGTCAGCGGCATGTATCTGTTCCCGCAAAAAATCGGCATCGGCCAGTTCCAACCTTATCTGCGCTACGTCAATGTCGCTCCCAGCACCAGCAGCACCCGCGAAGTCTACGAAGGCGGCGTCAACTACATCATCGACGGCCACAACGCCAAAATTTTTGCCGCCTACCAATACGGCGATCTGTTGACCAAAGGCGTCGCCAGCGACTTTAAATCAACCGACTCGGGTACAAACGCCAGCCAAGTCATGGTCGGCTTCCAATGGCAAATTTAAAAGTAGGGTGGGCACGGTTTGTGTGCCCACGCGGAACGAACGCCAGGCGTGGGCATTGCATGCCCATTCCTACAAAAACGGGCTATTGATTCGCCCACGATTTCTTCCCGACATAGGACTTAAACGATGAAACTACTGAGCAATTCCTTCCACAAACTGGCGACCGTCGCGGCTCTGTCCGCCGCGCTGCTGGGCGCCTCGCCGGCCCGCGCCGAAGACACTATCAAGGTCGGCGTGCTGCATTCGCTGTCCGGCACGATGGCCATTTCCGAAACCACGCTGAAAGACACCATGCTGATGCTGATCGACGAGCAAAACAAGAAAGGCGGTTTGCTCGGCAAGAAACTGGAAGCGGTCGTCGTAGACCCGGCGTCCAACTGGCCGCTGTTCGCCGAAAAAGCCCGCGAATTGCTGACCAAGGACAAAGTGGCGGCAATCTTCGGTTGCTGGACTTCGGTGTCGCGGAAATCGGTGTTGCCGGTCATTGAAGAATTGAATGGCATTTTGTTCTATCCGGTGCAATACGAAGGCGAAGAATCCTCGAAAAACGTGTTCTACACCGGCGCCGCGCCCAACCAACAAGCGATTCCGGCGGTCGACTACCTGATGAACGACCTGAAAGTGCAGCGCTGGGTACTGGCCGGTACCGACTACGTTTATCCGCGTACTACCAACAAAATCCTGGAAGCCTATCTGAAAGCCAAGGGCGTCAAGGATAAGGACATCATGATCAACTACACGCCTTTCGGCCATTCCGACTGGCAAAGCATCGTCGCCGACATCAAAAAATTCGGCTCGGCCGGTAAGAAAACCGCAGTGGTTTCCACGATCAACGGCGACGCCAACGTGCCGTTCTATAAAGAGCTGGGCAACCAAGGCATCAAAGCCGAGGACATCCCGGTCGTCGCGTTCTCGGTCGGAGAGGAAGAATTGTCCGGCATGGATACCAAACCATTGGTCGGCCATTTGGCGGCCTGGAACTACTTCATGAGCGTCGATACCACCAAAAACGCGGCCTTCATCCAACAATGGAAGGACTACATCAAAAACCCGAAACGGGTCACCAACGATCCAATGGAAGCCCATTACATCGGTTTCAACATGTGGGTGAAAGCGGTTGAGAAAGCCGGCACCACCGATCCCGAAGCGGTACAAAAAGCCCTGATCGGCGTCGAGTTCCCCAACCTGAGCGGCGGCGTGGCGAAAATGCTGCCCAACCACCACATCAGCAAACCGGTGCTGATCGGCGAGATTCAGGAAGACGGCCAGTTCGTCACGGTCTGGCAAACCAATAAAGTCGTCGACGGCGACGCTTGGTCCGACTTCTTGCCGGACAGCAAACCGATCATCGCCGACTGGACCGCGCCGATCAGCTGCGGCAACTACAACACCAAAACCAAGAAATGTTCAGGTCAAAAATACTGATCGGATGAACCCGGCGGGTCCTCGATCAGATCCGCCTCACGCTTAGCCAAGGGTTGCGCCGGCACGGAAGCCGGCGCAACCCACCTCGAAGGAATCGCCATGTCTGTTCATTGTTCGCAAACCGCTTTAATAACGCCGCTCGGCCGCGCCTCTGCCGTTGCTCTTTTCCTATCCCTGTGTTCAGTTCGTACTCCTCTGTGGGCCGGGGCCAAACCGAGCGGCGTTATCAAAGCGATTTTTTCGTGCGTGGGTTACGCATTGCGTAGCTTGCGTTCCGGTTTTCGAGTGACCGCCTGGTACGCGGTGCGTACCCTACTTTTTATGTTCGCGGTTTCCGTACAGGCGCAAGAACCGGACGCCTTTAGCCAAAATCTTGAGCAATTGCGCGTCGGCAGCATGGCCGAGCGCGAAGCCGCGATCGAAACCCTGGCCGCCGACGGCCGCGCCTTGCCGGCGCTGCAAGCCTTGCTGGACGGCAAATTGTTCGATTTGAAAGCCGAGAGCAAACTGGTGATCGGCGTGGAATCGGCGGCCGGCTATCACCTGACCGACGCCGCCAGCGGCGCGGCACTCGCGGAAGTAGACCGCGCGGCGGTCGGCAAAATCAACGTCACCAACAAACTGCGCGGCAGCTTGCGCAAGGCCATCGGTCAGTTGCAGTTGAACGTGGCCGACGCCGACGCCCGCTTGGCGGCGGTCAAGGCGATGGCAAAAGAGATCGACGACAAGGGCCTGGACTTGCTGCGCGGCCGCTTGGAACAAGAAAGCGCGCCCAAGGTCCGCGCCGCGATCGAAGAAATTCTGCTGCTCCGAGACATCGACAGCGACGACAAGACCAAGCGCATCGCCGCCATCGGCACCTTGAAGGACCGTACCAGCCAGGACGCCGCCAATCGCCTGCAAGCCCTGACCGAGAAAGACGCGGACGGCAATTTCATCGAACCCGACAGCGACATTCGCAATCTGGCCGAAGCTGCGCTGGTCAGCATCCACAACCGCTTGCAAACCTATGCGGTCGTCGAAACCGTGTTCTTCGGCCTGAGCCTGGGCGCGGTGCTGGTGTTGGCCGCGATCGGCCTGGCGATTACCTTTGGCGTGATGGGCGTGATCAACATGGCCCACGGCGAACTGATGATGCTGGGCGCTTACACCACTTACGTGATGCAGCAACTGCTGCCGAACAATCTGGGTACCGCGTTGATTTTGTCGATACCGATGGCCTTTTTGGTGGCCGCGCTAGTAGGTATAGCGATTGAACGCGGCATCATCCGCTTCCTGTACGGCCGGCCGCTGGAAACCCTGCTGGCCACCTTCGGCGTCAGCCTGTTCCTGCAACAAGCCGTACGCTCGATCTTCTCGCCGCTGAACCGCAGCGTCTCGACGCCGGAATGGATGAGCGGCTCCTGGCAGATCAACGACTTTCTGTCGCTGACCTGGAACCGCTTTTACATCCTGATTTTCTGCCTGCTGGTGTTTACCGCGCTGCTGCAAATCCTGAAGCGTACCAAGCTGGGCCTGGAAGTCCGCGCCGTCGCGCAAAATCGCGGCATGGCCAGAGCGATGGGTATTCCCACCTCTCGGGTCGATGCGATGACGTTTGGTTTAGGTTCCGGAATTGCCGGGGTGGCCGGGGTGGCCTTGAGCCAAATCACCAACGTCGGGCCGAATCTGGGTCAGGCCTACATCGTCGATTCGTTCATGGTGGTGGTGTTTGGCGGGGTTGGGAATTTGTTCGGAACGTTAGTGGCCGGGTTCTCGTTGGGCATCGCCAATAAGGTGTTGGAGCCTTATGCCGGGGCGGTGTTGGCGAAGATTTTGGTGCTGGTGTTCATTATTTTGTTTATTCAGAAGAAGCCGAGAGGCTTGTTTCCGCAGAAAGGAAGGGCAGCGGAATCTTGAGGTTTTAGCTTACTGGTTCCCACGCGCTGCGTGGGAACCCTGACCTGCCGCGCTGCGGCATGTTACCCGCAGGCGCGAAACTTCCGCATTCCCACGCAGCGCGTGGGAACGAGAGAAAAATGTAGGTTGGGTTAGGCGCCAGCCGTAACCCAACACGACGGCTTTCGATGTGGTTGAGGGGGTTGAGATTTTGCGTCGCTATCGCGACGGGTTGTTTGGAAGTCGGGTCTCGGCCCGACAGCCGAGGTACTTTTCTTTGCTTGTCCAAAGAAAAGTACCCAAAAAAAGGCCGCCCCATGCCGCTTATATCCTGCGCTCCAGCGGGTTTGAACGGGGTTTTTGGAAGGGCTATCCATAGCCCTCCAAAAACGCGATGCATCCCTGCATCGCCCCTAACGGGCAACTCCGCTCAAACCCTCCGGTGCTCGGCGCGGCATCAGGGGACGAAACCCGTCGCGAGATTTAGAGGGGATGGATAGCTTGACGATGGTAAGAATTTGTAGGATGTGCCGACGATAAGAGACGCATCGCTTGCGACCGATGCGCTTCGCATTTGCTCAGCACATCCTAGGGGCTTCATAAATTCAAAATTGTGTTCTGTTAAATGTTGAGTCTAGAAAACTCATAGACTGCTAATAATTATGAGCAATCAAACCAGACAATTTAAAACAGAGCAAATTTATGATTGAGGGCACGCTATTAATCGTCGCGATGCTACTGGCAGTAATTTCAGCATTCTCAGTTAGCTGGAAAAATTTCGGCATCACATTTGCCACGTTTGTTGTAGTTCAACAGTTTTTGGCTTGGTATCAAGATTATTTGATGCGTCAGCCTGATTACAACACTAGTGTAGGGGATGGGTTTGTAATCTTGGTGGTGTATTTTCCGTCTGCTGTCTTGATTTTCTGTTTATTAGTCAGGCTAGCAATTCAATCTCTTGGGTTACTGTACCACTGGTTACGGAAAAGGTAGTAGAAAGGCTGGCACGATTGAGTGCCCACGCGGAACCAACCGCCAAAGGTTGGCAAAGTTGCCTACCCTACGCAACGTTAAATTCCGGGACGATTTTCTCCCCTGATGCCGCGCCGAGCACCGGAGGGTTTGGCGAGAAGTTGCCCGCAGGGGAGCGGCAGGGATGCCGCTCGTTTTCGGAGGGCTAGGACAGCCCTTCCGAAAACCCTCGCCAAAGCCTTCGGCGCGCAGGATCAAAGCGGCATGGGGTGCCTTTTTCTTTGGGTACTTTCTTTTCGACTGCATGGATGCAGGAGGTAGAGCAATGCAGGAGCAATTGCCGAGGCCAAGCAAAAGAAAGTACCTCGGCCGTCGGGCCGAGACCCGACTTCAAAAAAGCCGTCGCAACAGCGACACTTTAAAACAGACGGAAGTCAAAAATGAATATCGCTAAACTGACCCAAGACAAAACCTACTCTTCAGTGCTAATCGCCCTAGCAAGCGTCACCCTCTTGATCCCCCTGTGCAACCTAATCTTCCCCGAAGACTCGGCCTTGCACTTCTCTGCTTACTCAGTCTCCCTGATCGGCAAATACCTCACCTTCGCCCTACTCGGCCTATCACTCGATATGGTCTGGGGCTACGCCGGGATTCTGGTCCTCGGCCAAGGCGCGTTCTTTGCGTTGGGCGGCTATGCGATGGGCATGTATCTGATGCGGCAGATCGGCACTCGCGGCGTTTACGGCAACGCCGAATTACCCGATTTTATGGTGTTCCTGAACTGGACCGAACTGCCCTGGTACTGGTACGGCTTCGGCAACTTCGGCTTTGCGATGTTGATGGTGTTACTGGCGCCGGGCCTGCTGGCCTTCGTATTCGGCTGGCTGGCGTTTCGTTCGCGGGTGACAGGGGTTTATCTGTCCATCATCACCCAGGCTTTGACTTACGCCTTGTTGTTGGCCTTTTTCCGCAACGAAATGGGCTTCGGCGGCAATAACGGTCTCACCGATTTCAAAGACATCCTCGGTTTTAACATCCAATCGGAGGCGGTCCGTTCGGTTCTATTACTGATGACCGGCCTGAGTTTGATCGGCGCTTTACTGCTGTGCCGCTGGATCGTGAATAGCAAACTGGGCCGGGTGGTCACGGCGGTTCGCGATCAGGAATCGCGGGTGCGCTTCCTGGGCTACCGCGTGGAATTGTTCAAACTGTGGGTGTTTGTGTTTGCAGCGATGTTGGCTGGACTGGCCGGCGCGCTGTACGTGCCGCAAGTCGGCATTATCAACCCTAGCGAGTTCTCACCATTAAACTCATTGGAAATCGTCATCTGGGTCGCGGTCGGTGGGCGCGGCACCTTGTACGGCGCGATCATCGGCGCGGTGCTGGTCAACTATGCCAAAACCGTATTGACCGGCCTGATGCCGGACGCCTGGCTGTTTTGCCTGGGCGGTGCCTTCATCCTGGTCACCTTATTAATGCCCGACGGCATCGTCGGCCTGCTGCGTCGTCGCAGCAAACCCAAACCCACTCTTAATGCTACCGGAGGACAACCGGCATGATGATCTCGGCTGCAACTACCACTGAAGGCGGCGCCAGCCTACCGCTGGACGGCGAGGTCGACGCCCGCCACGGCCCAATTCTGTACATGGAAGACGTCAGCGTCAGTTTCGACGGCTTCCGGGCGCTAAACCATTTATCCCTGTACATAGACGACGGCGAATTGCGCTGCCTGATCGGCCCCAACGGCGCCGGCAAGACCACCCTGATGGACGTGATTACCGGCAAAACCAAGCCCGACAGCGGCTCGGTGTTTTTCGGCCAGACCATCGATTTGCTGGAACTCGACGAACCGGCCATTGCCCAGGCCGGCATCTGCCGCAAGTTCCAAAAACCCAGCGTATTCGACGCCTTGACCGTGTTCGAAAATCTGGAACTGGCCTTAAAAACCGACAAACGCACCTGGCCGACCCTGTTTCATAAACTCAACAGCGAGCAGCGCGACCGCATTCAGGATGTGTTGCAAACCATCGCCCTGCCCGCCCAACAGCGGCAACTGGCCGGCGCGCTGTCGCACGGTCAGAAGCAGTGGCTGGAAATCGGCATGTTGCTGATGCAGGACCCAAAAGTAATGCTGGTGGACGAACCCATCGCCGGCATGACTCACCAGGAAGTCGAACGCACCGCCGAGTTGCTGCTGTCCTTGCAAGGCCAGCATTCCATCGTCGTCGTCGAGCACGACATGGAATTCGTTCGCAGCATCGCCCATAAGGTCACGGTGCTGCACGAAGGCTCGGTGCTCACCGAAGGCACGATGGACGAAGTCCAAAACGATACTCGCGTGATCCAAGTTTACCTGGGGGGATGATGTTAAATATCAGCGCATTGCAACAATACTACGGCGCCAGCCACACTCTGTGGGACCTGGATTTGCGCGTACCCGCCGGGGCCTGCGTCTGCCTGATGGGCCGCAACGGCGTCGGCAAAACCACGCTCCTGAAAGCCATCATGGGCCTGCTCCCAGTGGCCGAGGGCAGCATTCAATTCGACGGTGTGGAATTGGCCAAAGCCAAGGCCGAATCCCGCGCCGAACTAGGCATCGGTTACGTGCCGCAAGGCCGAGAAATCTTTCCCTTATTAACCGTGGAAGAAAACCTGAAAACCGGCCTGCGCGCCGCCAATAAACACGGCATCAAGAAAGTCCCGGACAGCATTTTCGAGATTTTTCCGGTACTGAAACAAATGCTGAAACGCCGCGGCGGCGACCTGTCCGGCGGTCAGCAGCAGCAATTGGCCATCGGCCGGGCGCTGGTACTGAATCCGCGCCTACTGATCTTGGACGAACCCACCGAAGGCATCCAACCCAATATCGTCAGCGAGATCGGCGACGTGATTATTCGTCTGAATAAATCGCGCGGCGTGGCGACACCGATGCCCGAGCCGGAAACCGGCGAAATCCATCAAGCCATCGACCGTATCCATAAAGAACTGGGCGTAACGGTATTGCTGGTCGAACAAAAACTGCCGTTCGCCCGCAAGGTAGCCAATCAGTTCTGCATCATGGATCGCGGCCGGCATGTGGCGGTGGGGGAGATGAACGAATTGGCGGACGACATGGTGAAGCGGTATTTGACGGTGTAGTATTTTGATTTTCTAGGGGCGAAAATCGACTTTTCCGTTTGCATGCTAGGATTTTCCCGTTCGTCCTGAGCCCCGTCGAAGGATGGGCGGGAAAATCCGTGCATCTCTGCGCCAAACCATTCATGCTTCGACAAGGCTCTCCTGAGCGCCGCCGAAGGACTCAGCACGAACGGTTTGGCGAGTAGCGATTATTTCCCGGCGGAATTGATTGGCGTAACAGCGACCTACAACACCTCAAACAAGGATAAGGAAGCAGAATGTTCTGGGTTTATATCCTTCGCTGCGCCGACGGCAGCTATTACACCGGCCATACCGATAATCTCGAAAAACGAATAGCCCAACATCAAGCTGGCGAATGCGGCGGCTACACTTTATCGCGTCTTCCGGTAGAGTGCATTTGGTCTCAGGCAACCAGCACGCGAGAAGAAGCGCTATCGGCGGAACGGCAAATCAAGGACTGGAGTCGGAAAAAGAAAGAAGCCATGATGAGAGGTGATTGGGCTGAAGTTAGCCGGCTTGCGAAAAGTCAATCCGTTCATCCTTCGACAAGCTCAGGACGAACGGATTGACTTTGTTACCCACCTCTAATTACCGGTCGTCCTGAGCTTGTCGAAGGGCACGCAAAATAAGGTTTCGAACCCTGAACAACTAACAGGTTCAAATGAGTAACGAGCTCGCGGAGAAACAGTTTTGTAGTCAATCGTTCAGCCACTGGGAAGCCGAACTCACTTTAGGTTTCGCCCCACGTGGATCCAAAACCGCCTTGGTCAACCGCACCCACCGTGGCCCCTTGACCGTGCAGCGGCCCTTCTACCCTGAAGGCGGCGTCTGCCATGTCTATTTGCTGCATCCGCCCGGCGGCGTTGTGGCCGGCGATCAGCTAAGTATTACAGCCACTGTCGAACCCGATGCCCAAGCGCTGATCACCACCCCGGCCGCCGGCAAGTTTTATCGTAGCGGCGGCGGCGAAGCGCGGCAAAATGTCAATCTCAGCGTCGCCGACGGCGCCAGCCTGGAATGGCTGCCGCAGGAAACCATCGTTTACGAAGGTGCGCGCTTAAATTCCAGCATGAATATCGATTTGGCCGAACACGCCCGCTTCATCGGCTGGGAAATATTAGCCTTGGGCCGCCCGGCTGCTGGTGAAGGCTTCGATAACGGGGCAGCCACTTTAAGCTGGCGCATCAGTCGTGCCGGGCGCATGGTTTACATGGAACGCTTGCATCTGGATGCGGAAGCCTTTAAGGCCCGCTGGGGTTTGTTTGGGCATTCAGCCTGTGGGACGCTGTTTGTTTATCCGGCTACATCTTCGCATTTGGCCGCGGTGCAGGAATTGATTGGCGATGAGGCAAATCGCGGAGTGACTTTGATTGAGGGTTTGTTGATTTGTCGGGGCTTGGATCTTAGGGCGGATTTGTTGAAGGGGTTTTTTGAGAGGGTTTGGGGGGTGGTAAGGGTAGATGTGGTTGGGAAGGAAGTTTGTGCGCCGAGGATTTGGGCGACGTAAGCATGTTTGTTTTGTCTGGTGTCGTCGTATCGGTTTACAGCGGTCTTACTGAACGCGTCATTCCGGCATGGATTGCCGGAATCCAGAAGCCATGGATGGCTTCGAGTTGGGATTTGGTGTCGCTAGCGCGACGGTTGTTTTTAATGTCGGGTCTCGGCCCGACAGCCGAGATACTTTCTTTTGCTTGGCCAAAAGAAAGTATCCAAAGAAAAGCCACCCCATGCCGCTTGTATCCTGCGCGCCGAAGGGTTTGAACGGGGTTTTCGGAAGGGCTATCCCTAGCCCTCCGAAAACGAGCGGCATCCCTGCCGCTCCCCTGCGGGCTGATCCGTTCAAACCCTCCGGTGCTCGGCGCGGCATCAGGGGATTAACCCCCTCTCGTGAAAAATGGTTGTTGGATAAATTTGTAATTTAGGTTTCAAGGTCTATTGTAGGATGCTACCGAAAATAGGAAGCGCATTGATCGCGACCGATGCGCCTCACTCCGTTCGGCGCATCCTACGGCTCCAATATATTAACTTTTTATGGGACAAAAGTAATGAAGAATCAACTTGAAGCGATAAAACTTTTAAAAGACTGGAGTACTTGGTTAGTGACAGTACAGACTGGAGTTCTTGGTCTATTTGGGTTGCAAGGTAAAACCCTAAATGATTTGACATTAACCTGTTTTATTATTTCTATAGTTATTGCAACTTTTATATTAGGCGCTTTACCTTCCATATTACAAAGGTCTGAAGATGACTCAAATATACATCAAATGATTCTGTTTGAATGGTTTCCGGCACCTCTGTATGTGGCAGCATTTCTACAACATATATTATTTATCATTGGCGTAATATATCTTGCTTGTTCAATAAAATAGTAAATTTAGGATGCTCGGATGTTAGTGGTGCATCTTTCGTAAATAATGATTTTTAAAAATGCGCCTTTTTCAAGCTAGCTTAATTTAGAGCCGTAGGTCCGATTAGCGAAGCGTAATCGGACGCATGTTTAAAACTAACGAAAGCCGACATTAAAAACCATGCCCAATTACCGACGAGCCTTTATTCCGGGTGGCACATGGTTTTTTACGGTGAATTTGCTGGAGAGAAAAATAACGACCTACTGATTCGGGAAATCGATTTATTGCGAGACACGGTGCGAGGGGTGCGTAAGCGTTACCCTTTTCAAATCGACGCCTGGGTGGTATTGCCTGATCACATGCACGCGGTTTGGACCTTGCCGCCGGGTGATGCGGATTTCAGCAAGCGTTGGCGGTTGATCAAAAGCGGATTTTCTCGGGCGTTGCCGAAAACGGAGTATCGGTCCAATGTTCGAAAGACCGCTGGGGAACGTGGAATTCACCCAAGGGCATAAGTGGCAGCGACCTTTTTGGGAACATTCCAGACGTGACGAAACAGACTTTGAACGCCATGTTGATTATGTACATATCAATCCGGTTAAACATGGCTTGGTTGATCGCGTCATTGATTGGCCATATTGCAGTTTTCATCGGTATGTTGAAAAAGGCGTGCATTCTGCGAATTGGGGTGGCGATTTGGAATTCGTGGTGCAATGGGATGATTAACATACGTCCGATTAGGCTGCGCTAATCTGCCCTACCGATCCAGATTTTTGTACTTGAGATTTCGGGACGGTTTTCTCCCCTGATGCCGCGCCGAGCACCGGAGGGTTTGGACGGATCAGCCCGCAGGGGAGCGGCAGGGATGCCGCTCGTTTTCGGAGGGCTAGGGATAGCCCTTCCGAAAACCCCGTTCAAACCCTTCGGAGCGGAGGATATAAGCGGCATGGGGCGGCCTTTTTTTGGGTACTTTTCTTTGGCCGTCCAAAGAAAAGTACCTCGGCTGTCGGGCCGAGACCCGACATTAAAATAAAGCCGTCGCGTTAGCGACACAACTCTAGGTCAATACTCATAGTGATACCGCAACTGCGCAATCAACAATGTATCCCCGGTAACCTTATAAACGATTCGATGCTCGTCGTTTATCCGCCGCGACCAATAGCCGGACAAACCGTGTTTGAGAGGTTCTGGCTTACCGATGCCCTCGAACGGCTGGCGCTGGATTTCCTTGATGAGTTGGTTGATGCGTTTAAGAATGGCCTTGTCGGTGGTTTGCCAGTAAAGATAGCTATCCCAGGCATCGGCGGAAAAAGTGATTTTCACTCGACTAACTCATGCTCCGTGCCTTGGCCAGACTCCAGCTCGGCGATGGATTCCAGCAAGCGGCGGGCGTTGGCTGGCGAGCGCAATAAATAGGCGGTTTCCTCCATGGCTTGGTAGTCTTCCAAAGACAGCATCACCACCGGGGATTCGCTTTTGCGGGTGATGATGATGGGGGCATGGTCGGCGCAAACCTTGTCCATGGTTTTGGCTAAATTGGCGCGAGCGGCGCTGTAACTGATGGCGTCCATTAATGCTCCTGTTGTACGAAAAACTGTACGACACAATAACTCGGAAGGTAGGCCTATGCAAGTTGGGAAACATTTAACCGCGATACAACTTACCAACATTCCAAACACTACTATTTAGCTGACGATAACGCCATGCAATTAACCCCAAGAGAAAAAGACAAACTCCTCCTCTTCACTGCCGCCCTCCTCGCCGAGCGCCGCAAGGCCAGAGGCTTGAAACTTAACTACCCGGAAGCCGTGGCTTATATCTCCGCCGCGATCATGGAAGGCGCCCGAGACGGCCAGACCGTGGCCGAGTTGATGGCTTATGGTCGCACGCTGTTGAGCATCGACGACGTGATGGACGGCATCGCCGAGATGCTGACCGAGGTGCAGGTGGAAGCGACGTTTCCCGACGGCACCAAATTGGTGACGGTGCATGAGCCGATTGTTTAATCATCGCGTGGGCACAAAAAGCACGTGCCCACCCTACGACAATTCGTCAGAAAGCAAAGAAAATCCAACATGTAGGGTGGACACGATTTATCGTGCCCACGCGGAAAAAATGAATAAAAGGAGCCCAATATGATCCCCGGAGAAATCTTCCCAGCCGCTGGCGACATCGAACTCAACGCCGGCCGCGCCACCGTTAAAGTCTTGGTTGCCAACAGCGGCGACCGGCCAATTCAGGTCGGCTCGCACTATCATTTTTACGAAACCAACCCGGCTTTGCACTTCGACCGCAGTGTGGCCTTGGGTTTTAGATTGGATATTCCGGCCGGCACCGCGGTGCGTTTCGAGCCGGGCCAGCAACGCGAGGTGCAGTTGGTGGCTTTTGCCGGCGAGCGCAAAGTCTACGGCTTTCGCGGCGAGGTGATGGGCGCATTGGAGAAAACCGCATGAGCAGAATCAGCAGAACCGCTTACGCCGACATGTTCGGCCCCACCACCGGCGACCGCCTGCGGCTGGCCGACACCGATTTGATTTTGGAAGTGGAAGCCGATTACACCGTTTACGGCGACGAGGTGAAATTCGGCGGCGGCAAGGTGATCCGCGACGGCATGGGCCAAAGCCAGCTCGGCAACGACCACGCGGTGGATTTGGTGATTACCAACGCCTTGATCATCGATTATTGGGGCATCGTCAAAGCCGATGTTGGCATCAAGCAGGGACGAATTTTCAAAATCGGCAAGGCCGGTAATCCCGACATTCAACCGGGTGTGGACATCATCGTCGGCCCTGGCACGGAAGTCATCGCCGGCGAAGGCCAGATTCTGACCGCCGGTGGTATCGACGCCCACATCCATTTCATCTGCCCGCAGCAAATCGAAGAAGCGCTGTGCTCCGGCGTAACAACGATGATCGGCGGCGGCACGGGACCGGCCACCGGCACCAACGCCACCACCTGCACACCGGGGCCGTGGCATCTGCAACAAATGCTGACCGCGCTGGACGGCTTGCCGATGAATTTCGGTTTGCTGGGCAAGGGCAACGCCAGTCTACCGGGTGCGTTGGAGGAACAAATCAAAGCCGGGGCGATGGGCTTGAAACTGCACGAAGATTGGGGCACCACGCCGGCGGCGATTGACTGCTGCCTGGGCGTGGCCGACGATTACGACGTGCAGGTGGCGATCCACACCGACACCTTGAACGAATCGGGCTTTGTCGAAGACACCTTCGCCGCCTTTAAGGGCCGTACCATTCACACCTACCACACCGAAGGCGCCGGCGGCGGCCATGCGCCGGACATCATCAAGGCTTGCGGTCTGAACAATGTGCTGCCGTCGTCGACTAACCCGACCCGGCCCTACACGGTCAACACCGTCGATGAGCACTTGGACATGCTGATGGTCTGCCATCATCTTGATCCCAGCATCCCGGAAGACGTGGCCTTCGCCGAATCCCGCATCCGCCGCGAAACCATCGCCGCCGAGGACATCCTGCACGACCTGGGCGCGTTTTCGATGATTTCCTCGGACTCGCAAGCCATGGGCCGAGTCGGTGAAGTGGTGATCCGCACTTGGCAGACCGCGCATAAGATGAAGGTGCAGCGTGGGCATTTACCCACACCCCTAACCCCTCTCCCTAAGGGTGAGGGGGCCGACAATTTCCGCATCAAACGTTACATCGCCAAATACACCATCAATCCTGCCATCAGCCACGGTATCAGCCACGAAGTGGGCTCCATCGAAGCCGGCAAGCTGGCTGACTTGGTGCTCTGGCAACCGGCCTTCTTCGGCGTCAAACCCAGCTTGGTGATCAAAGGCGGCTTGATCGCCGCCGCGCCGATGGGCGATGCCAACGCCTCCATCCCGACTCCGCAACCGGTGCATTACCGGCCGATGTTCGGCAGTTTTGGCCGCACCGCCGCCAACAATTCGATGATCTTTTTGCCGCAAGCGGCAGTGGCATCGGGTTTGGCCGAGCAATTGGGACTGCAAAAACGGGTGGGTACGGTGAAGAATACCCGGCACATTGGCAAGGCGGATTTGAAGTTGAACAACTATCAGCCGGTGATGGAGGTTTGTCCGCAGACTTATCAGGTGCGGGCGGATGGAGAGTTGTTGATTTGCGAACCGGCGGTGGTGTTGCCGATGGCGCAGCGGTATTTTTTGTTTTGAGGACGATTTAGCCATCCCTATCCCGTGTCCGGCCCGGTATCGGCCAGCCACGACAAGAAAGGGATGGCGGAAGAAAACTCGCCAGCCGTTGGCTCAGGAACCCGGTCTGGGGGCTTTATGGGGCGGAACCGGTTCGTCGATGCTGACGGTGTCGGCTTCCACTTGCTGAGCCATCGCTTCGATGATTTCCGGCGGAACACCGGATTGCTTGAGGCTTGCCCGTAACTCTGCGCTCAATTCCGCGCCGGTTCGTTCCGCGACCGGTTCTTCGGGCTGAACGGGACCAGCAGATTCCTGTTCTTTCAAAGTCTGTTCCATTTGAGCAATATGCTCATCCGGTAAATGGTTAGCTCGCATCGACGCAATCATCTCGGCATTGGCTTCGTTACGCGCAGCCTCATCCTCGGGCGACAAGCTATTGGCTGGCGCCAGCCGTTGGCGCTCGTGCGGGGGTAATTGAGTGTCCTGAGACATTGCGGTATTTGCCGGCGGAATATCCAGCCTTCTGTTCGCGCCGACCGCGATAACCGGCGCGGAAGCTGAAGCGGCATGTTCCGGTGCCGCCGGATGGCTCTCGCCGCGATCCGGAAATTGCTGACCGGCAAAATATCCGCTCGCAAAAATGCTAGCCACACCCAGTATTGAGACAAATTTGTTCATGATCTTGACCTAGTTTGAGTTTGCTCGGAGCGGAATCTCGGTCGGACGAATCAGGCCAAAGATTCCGCATGATCCGGTTTAGCGATTAATACTCGTACAGATAGGTTAAAGTACCCAGGTAGCGGAAAGATCCGGAAGTTGGGCAGGCTGCAGTGCCGGTATCACCGTACAAATACAAGCTTTGATGGTTTTGCAGCGCCATTTTTGCCTGGATCAAGGCGGTTTGATTATAAGTCAAGAAATAGTTGGTATAGCCCGGCAATACGCTGTGCTCGGGCACCGTGTAAATATAACCGTAGGTCGTACCGTTTACATTATATTCGTAGACGCCGGTGACAGTGGTCCAACCTCCGCCACAACTCGCGGCATTGGCGGCACTGGCGCCAAACATGGAAGCAGCAATTACAGACAGCATTAACAACAGATTTTTGATAGTTTTCATGAGACTCACCTTAAAGATAGTAAACACAAGGACTAATTAACCAACACTGCGTTTGAATCTGGAATATCACTTACTCGGAAATGGGTAATATCCAAATGCAAGGGCAGTGTGTCCGTAGGTCTTCGCGATCATTTTTTTAATCTCCGCGAAACTGTTTGGGACGGTGTTAATTTAGGGAAACTATCCTTGGCGCTCTGTTAAGTTTTAGACTGGAAAAGTGTGACAGTTTCCACGCTTTATTTCGGGCGGCCATTGGCGCAAACGCGGATGACTCTCTCGGTATCTCGCGATATGCGGCGGGCATCTGGGGTTTGAGACAGCATCGGCACTGCGGCGCCCAGCCGGACATGCCTAGTTTGCGGTGGTAAATCCAAGGCGCGGCTTGCGCTACTCAAAGCGTTTAACCGGTGCGGTGCGATTCGAAACCGGGCCAACAACGCCAATTGTCTTGTCGATGCTGTCTCCGGCGGCAAACGCAACGCAAAAAGCCTTGCGCGCAAGGCTCCGAGCGATAAACGCAAGCCAAAAAGCCTTGTGCGCAAGGCTCCGAGCAATAAACGCAAAACAAAAAGACTTGGGCGCAAGGCTCCGAGCAATAAACGCAAAACAAAAAGACTTGGGCGCAAGGCTCCGAGCGATAAACGCAACACAAAAAGACTTGGGCGCAAGGCTCCGAGCGATAAACGCAACACAAAAAGATTTGCGCGCGAGACTCCGAGCAATAAACGAAAGGCAAAAAGCCTTGCGCGTGAAGCTCGGAGCATTAAACAAAAAGCAAAAAGACTTGCTCGTGGAGCTCCGAGCGTTAAACAAAAGGCAAAAAGCCTTGCTCGTGGAGCTCCGAGCATTAAACAAAAGGCAAAAAGCCTTGCTCGTGGAGCTCCGAGCGTTAAACAAAAGGCAAAAAGCCTTGCTCATGGAGCTCCGAGCATTAAACGAAAGGCAAAAAGCCTTGCGCGTGAAGCTCAGAGCATTAAACGAAGAGGGTGTCCTGAATTTTGTGTAAACGGGTTGGGTGTTGATTTTTTGTATCGCTGGAGCGACGGTGGTTTTAATGTCGGTTCGCGGACCGACAACCGCGATACTTTTCTTTGCTCCGCCAAAGAAAAGTATCCAAAAGAAAGGCGGCCCCATGCCGCTTGGCTCACTCGGCACATCCTTGTGCCTCGCCCTTCGGGTGCTATCGCATGCAAATCGGCTATCCTGCCGATTTGTCCTGCGCTCCTGCGGGTTTGAGCGGGGTTTTCGGAAGGGCTTTCCTAGCCCTCCGAAAACGCGCGGCATCCCTGCCGCGCCCCTAACGGGCGAATCCTCTCAAACCCTCCGGTGCTCGGCGCGGCATCAGGGGATTAACCTCCGCGGTGGATAAGGTATTGTATGAATTTGAAAGCTAAATTTGAGGCGTAGGGTGGGCAATTTTGCCCACCATTTGACGTTAATTCCGCGTGGGCACTAAATCGTGCTCACCCTAGGTTGCTGAAGGTGCAAAATCGTAGGGCGCCAATAGGCGTAGCCGTATTGCGCCGCATGTTGGTCTTTAATCATTCGGCGCATTACGCTACCGCTAATACGCCCTACACGGGCCTTTTAAATCATTGAGTTGCAGTTGCGAATGGATTTTTAAGCCACAGATTCAGGTTTATGAAAAGAATAGTTGAAGCAATTAATTCTGAGATTATTAGTCGGTTTAGCAGTCCATTTATGGGGTCTTTTTTACTTGCACTAGCAGGCGCCCACTTTAGATTAATTCTTATTCTAATTAGTCAAGGAAAATTTGAGGAAAAACTAAAATATATCGACGCGCATCCAGAGCTATTAGATTACCATTCTGTATGGCTTGCCTTTGAAATTGCTTTGATTTATGCAATTGGCTATCCAGTTCTAGATATTATCATTTCCTGGACTAGGGAATGGATCGCAATATTTAAAGAATGGGCTGTTCTTAAAGCACAAAGAAAGGAATTTGTCGACAAAGAGATGCAGCATGATTATTTTAAGAAATTCGATGACGAACTAAATGCTCTTAAGGATAGGATAAAGAAGCTTCAGGATGGAGAGTTAATGGCATTAAAGAATTATAGGCAGCTTTCAGATGATTTGCGCAATCGGGCAAAGTATATGTTTACGCTTTATCTTTGTGCGATAGCAAACGTTGACAACGATGAGGCAATTAAAATAGCTGAGCATGGGCGTTTATTTCTTCCTCTGCAAATGCCGGAAGAAAGTTTCGAATGGGCGGAGGTTGATAGACCAAGGATTGTCAATATCTATACAAGTTTTCCATTCAAACAACAATTAGTTGACGGTCTAAATATAATTCTAAAACATGAACGAGATGTTAATGGCAAGAGGTTTATTGAAAGAACTGCCTTTTTTGATGCATGTAAATGGGATGAAGATTTCCGAGGCCTATTTGATCTTCTCATATCCTTTGACGTGCTAGAGATTTCAAGTAGCAAAGCCAACGAATACGAGGTAAAAGTAGATGATGCACATATAATCCGCTTTATTCGATTATTAACTGGCGAATATAAACTGACTCGCTGATTTTTAAATCCGCTTATTTTTCTCAAGCAACTAGCCTCACCCCGCAAGACAGCTGGCGTCCTCGATTCCGCTATATATTTGGCTTGACTTGGATAACGGTATCTACGAACGAGATTTTTGTAGCCCACGTAGGTCCGATTAGCACAGCGTAATCGGACGAATGTTAAACCAACCGATATTTAGAAGTCGCAATAAACCATGCCCAATTACCGACGTGCATTTATTCCCGCTGGCACATAGTTTTTTACGGGGAATTTGCTGGAGCGTAAAAACAACGATTTATTGGTTCGCGAAATCGATTTGTTGCGTGCAACGGTGCGGGCAGTAAGAAATCGCTATCCGTTCGAACATGAGGATTACTTGGACGTTAAACCGGTTAAGCATGGCTTAGTTGAACACGTTATTGATTGGCCGAATTCCAGTTTTCGTCGTTATGTTGTATCCGACAAATTGGGGCGGTGATGCCAAGGCGGTTGTTGACGGGGATGATTAACATCCGTCCGATTACGCTTCGCTAATCGGACCTACTATCCTCCATTGACGTCTTTTCATTTTGGGAGGGTTTTTCTCCCCTGGTGCCGCGCCGAGCACCGGAGGGTTTGGGCGGATCAGCCCGAAGGGGCGCGGCAGGGATGCCGCGCGTTTTCGGAGGGCTAAGGATAGCCCTTCCGAAAACCCCGCTCAAACCCTTCGGAGCACAGGGCAAATCGACAGGATAGCCGATTTGCATGCGATAGCACTCGAAGGGCAAGGTATATGAATGTACCGAGTGATTCAAGCGGCATGGGATGGCCTTTTCTTTGGATACTTTCTTTTGGCCAAGCAAAAGAAAGTATCGCGGTTGTCGGTCCGCGAACCGACATGTAAAAAACTCGTCGCGACAGCGACACAACAAAACCAAAAGACATCAAGGCCAGTAGAGAGAAAACCAGGAATGATTTTCGTAGCGAAAGTATCGTGGCTGTCGGGCCGAGACCCGACATTTCAACCACCCGCCCCGACAGCGACATCAAATAAATAAGCGTCATTAAATGGCATTTTTCATACTGATTTTGTTGTTTGTGGTTTGTATCGGTTTGTGTTTCATTGACCAATGCCCGCATTGCCAGGAATACAGGTCGTTTAATAAAACCGGCCAGAGCCGGCAATTGAAACAAGCCGTATATGAATTGGAATATTTCTATCGTTGCAAACGCTGCGGGTATAGTGAATGGCGGAAAATTGGCCCCAGTAATCATTCAAACGAAGGCGGCGGTGGCTGCTGATAATTTTATGCTTCCCCACGCGCTGCGCCACTGCCATTTAGTTAAGAACGGATGCTCCCCTCTGCCTCAGGAAGAGCTAGGGTGAGAGCGATAAATAGGCAAGAAAGCTTTATTTTGTTTCCGTCATCCCAACCTTATCCCAAAGGGAGAGGGGCTTTTTCCATATGGATGCCGGAGGTATAGCAAGGCATGGAGCAATTGCCGAGGCCAAGCACAAATTCGTTTGGAATGAATTTGAACAACCGACAGGTTGGCCAAAGGGCGAAAACCAGGGACGATTTTCGTAGCGAAAGTAACGCGGTTGTCGGTCCGCGAACCGACATGTAAAAAACCCGTCGCGACAGCGACACAACAAGACCAAAAGACATCAAGTAATCTGGAAGCCGACGTGTCGGGTTACGCTTCGCTAACCCGACCTACACAAAAAAACCAAATGCTAAAACTCACCGAAACCACAGAATCCCAAGAATCTCCCGACGACACCCTAACCCTGCCCTTCGAGGCCCGGCAAAAGTCCCGGCAACCGGCCATTACCCAAGGCGGCGTTCAAGTCGGGGTGTTTTTGCCCAGGGGGCAAACCTTGAAGCACGGCGCGGTGCTGACCAACGAACAAGGCTTTAAAGTGCGGGTCAACGCCGCGCCGGAAGCCTTATCGGTGGTGAAATGCGCCGATCCGATGTTGTTCGCCCGCGCCTGTTACCATTTGGGCAACCGTCACGTGGCCTTGCAAATTTTACCCGGCGAACTGCGCTTTTTGACCGATCATGTGCTGGATCAAATGCTGGTCGGATTGGGTTTGACCGTCGAGCATCAAACCCTGCCGTTCGAACCGGAAGCCGGCGCTTATCATAGCCATGGTCACTAATTTAAGCTTGTTGCGGCTGCTGCAACTGGTCAGCCCCAGTTTGCCGATCGGCATGTACAGCTATTCCCAGGGGCTGGAAACGGCGGTGCATGACGGCTGGGTAACCAATGCCAAACAAACCGGCGACTGGCTGCGCGGCTTGTTGCACAACGGCTTGGGCAAGGTCGATGCGCCGTTGTTGGCAAGGTTGTACGATGCCTGGCGGACTAATGACCTTACGGCTGTCACGCATTGGAGCCAAACCCTGAGCGCCTGCCGGGAAACCGCCGAATTGCGCGCCGAGGACAAACAGACCGGCCAGGCCCTGGCGCGCTTGCTGATCAAGTTGGAGATGCCGGAAGCCCAGACTTGGCAAAAACGGCCCGATGCGACCTTGGCGGCCTTGTTTGCGCTGGCGGCAACCCGCTGGCAAATCGATAAAGCCGATGCGGTTGCCGGTTATTTGTGGGGCTGGCTGGAAAATCAGGTGCTGGGTGCGATCAAGCTGGTGCCGCTGGGCCAGGTGGCCGGGCAGCAGTTGCTGCAAAGCTTGGCCGGCGAGTTGCCGGCTTTGGTCGAGCGGGCGTTGCAATTGAATGACAACCAGATCGGCGGCAGTTGTTTCGGTCTGGCCTTGGCCAGCAGTCGCCATGAAATGCAATATTCGCGGTTGTTTAGGTCCTGAGGTTACAGGTGGGCACCTACTGTGCCCAGCTTGCGCTTCGATGCCGTTAAGTTAAGCCGTTCATGGTTCGACAGACTCACCACGAACGGCTTAACTTAACGGCATTGCCCTACGCTCTGTTCGCCCTGTCGAAAAGCTTGCCACCCCAGGCTTCGACAAGCTCGGCCCGAACGGAATACCGGTGATAAAGCGGGCCGGGTGAATAATTCGCCGCTACCGAGAGACGCATCCTCGCTGCCGCACAGCGGAATCGAGGTTGGATCAACTTAAATTCCCGGATTGCATCCGGGCAACTGGAGACAACATGAACGACAAACAAGTCTTAAGAATCGGCGTCGGCGGCCCGGTCGGTTCCGGCAAAACCGCTTTGGTGGATGCGCTGTGCAAACGCATGCGCGAAGAATTTCAAATCGGCGTGGTCACCAACGACATTTACACCCGCGAGGATCAGCAATTTCTGATCCGTAGCCAGGCGCTGCCGGAAGAACGCATCCTGGGTGTGGAAACCGGCGGCTGTCCGCATACCGCGATCCGCGAAGATGCGTCTATGAACTTGGCGGCGGTGGACGAGTTGTGCGAGCGCTTTCCGGAACTGGATTTCGTGTTGGTGGAAAGCGGCGGCGACAATCTCAGCGCCACTTTCAGCCCGGAACTGGCCGATCTGACGATTTACGTAATCGACGTCTCGGCCGGCGACAAGATTCCGCGCAAGGGCGGCCCCGGCATTACCAAATCGGATTTATTGGTGATCAATAAAATCGATCTGGCGCCTTACGTCGGTGCGTCGTTGGAGGTGATGGACCGCGACGCCAAGAAAATGCGCGGCGAGCGGCCGTTCGTGTTTACCAATATCAAGGCCGGCGTTGGCCTGGACGCCGTCGCTCAATTCATCGTCACCCAAGGCATGTTGGCCGCGCCGGTTTAAACCGGGCTTGCCGTTCTGGGGTTTGTCGACGACATCGTTGCCGAATCCCCCGCTCTTCATTACCTCCGAACGCCGTATTGATTTGGTTCTAAACAGTGCCTAATCGGCATCGGGCATGTTTTGCGTGCATTCGCGGCGCGGCAACTTAACAGTATTAGTCCGCGCCGTTTGGAGCGAAAAATATTATTTGCACCGCGCGACAGTTTTCAGCCATCATCCGTGACTTTGCCCACCCAAGCGTTTAGAACTAAATATCCGTTACAAACCCGCCCGCGTCCATCTTGACCCACAACAAAATCTCCCGCCAGACCAATCTCCGCAAGCGACGCTATCGCTCGTACGGCTATGCCAGATCGGCATTGATTATTGGCGGCATCGCGCTGATAGTCTGGCTGACGTTCTTGCTACCGTTGTCGTTCGCGGTGCAAGCCAGCGACGGTCCGGTCCACAATTCGCTGTTGGTATTACGCTTGATGCAATACGGTTTCCTGGCCGCCAATGCTTGCGGCATGATGCTGGCCGCGACCTCGCTGTTTAAATCTCCCGCCAAACTGGAACTAGCGATTTTTGGCTTGACGTTCAATCTGGTCGATTTCGTGTTGGGACTGTCGCTGAATACGTAAGTCCGTTTTCAGCCCGACCGATACCCGCCCCCCGCGAAGTCTTAACGGCCGCCGCCCGCCAGCAATCCGCCGTAAGCCGGTTTGCTTTACAATGTTGGCAACTCCATTCATTCACGTCCGGCCAGCATGCAACTCAGCGTTCTCGACCCCCTGCGCCCCGGTCAAGCGTTCCCGCCGTTGGAACGCGCGCTGACCGAGCCTAACGGCCTGCTGGCGATAGGCGGTTGTCTATCGCCTCGGCGTCTGGTTAACGCTTACCGGCACGGCGCGTTTCCGTGGTTTAACCCCGGCGAACCGATCTTGTGGTGGTCGCCCGATCCACGCCTGGTATTGTTTCCGCAGAGTTTGAACGTATCGCGCAGCCTGGCGAAAACTCTGCGTAGAGGGCATTTCGAAACCCGCCGCGACACGGCTTTCGCCGAGGTCATCGAGGCCTGCGCCGCGCCGCGCCGGGAGGATGGCGGCACCTGGATCACCGACGATATGCGCGCCGCTTACCAAACGCTACATCAACTCGGCGTCGCGCATTCCTGGGAGACCTGGCAAAACGGTGAACTGGTCGGCGGCTTGTACGGTCTGGCGATCGGCCGAGTGTTCTTCGGCGAATCGATGTTCCATCGCGCCACCGATGCGTCGAAAGTCGCGTTCGTGGATTTGGTGCGTCATTTGGATAGCTGGGGTTACCAGTTGATCGACTGCCAAGTCAGTAGCGATCATTTACTCAGTTTAGGCGCAGAGGACATCCCGCGCCGCGAATTCGCGGCGGCACTGGCCGTCTTGTGCAAACAGGCACCGCATCCGCAAGCGTGGCAAATCTAAAATCGATTTCTCTTTGGCTGAGCGGCGAACAGGATTGCGCCTATCTGGACGATCGGCGCGCTCGCTCGGCCTTCGTCCATCCCGATACCGAACTGGATCCCGCCGTTTATTCGCGCCTGATCGAACTGGGCTTCCGGCGCAGCGGCGATCACGTGTACCGGCCGCATTGCGACCACTGCCAAGCCTGCATACCCACCCGCGTTCCGGTGCGAGAATTCCAACCGAACCGCAAACAACGCCGTTGCCTGACGCGGAACGCATCCACCCGGACCGTCATACGCGGCGCCGAATTCGATCCTCGCCATTTCCGGCTTTATCAAACCTATCTGCGGGCTCGCCACGACAAACCGGACGAAGCGCCGCCGAGCGAGGAAGATTATTTGCGTTTTCTCGGCAGCCGTTGGTGCGATACCCATTTCGTCGAATTCTTGATCGAAGGCCGGCTGGCGGCCGTCGCGGTCGTCGACGTCGTCGATCACGGCCTGTCGGCGGTATATACCTTTTTCGACCCGACCCTGGCGACCTACAGTCCCGGCGTGTATGCGGTGCTGTGGCAGATCGAATACGCCAAACAATTGGAGCTACCCTACGTTTATCTGGGTTTTTGGATCGCCGAATGCCGTAAAATGCGCTACAAAATCGACTATCAACCGCTGTCCGGCCTGATCGCCGGCCAATGGCAATCCCTTTTACCCCCTTCAATACACGAGGAATAAGCAGTGCCTAAAGCCAACGAACTCAAGCAAGGAACCGCTATCGAAATCAACGGCGAACCCTATGTCGTCAAAAGCATCGATGTGCGCAATCCGACGTCGCGCGGCGCGACGACCTTGTACAAAGTCCGCTTCACCCACATGAAAACCCGCCAAAAGCTGGACGAAACCTTCAAGAGCGACGACATGCTGAAGGCCGCGGATTGCTCGCGCTGCAACGTGCAGTATTCCTACCAGGACGGCGAAACCTATTACTTCATGAACAGCGAGACTTACGAGCAATACGCGCTGGCGGCGGAGGATTTGGAAGGCCAGACGCTGTATTTGAGCGACGGCCTGGAAGGCATCATCATGTTGCTGATGGACGACGCGCCGCTGGGCATTCAATTGCCGACGACGGTCACGTTGCAGATTGTCGAAACGCCGCCAGCGATGAAAGGCTCCAGCGCCACCAAGCGCACCAAAACCGCGAAATTGACGACCGGCCTGGAAGTGCAGATCCCGGAATACATCGAAACCGGCGAGATCATCAAGGTGAACACCGAAACCGGCGAATTTTCGTCCAGAGCCTGAGCCACGCCAACCGGCCGCCTCGCCGAAGCGGCGGCCGCGATTATTCGTCCTTACCCAATTTCGGCAATTTACCGGCCAAGCCCATCGCATGCTTGGCCAGCGCCGATTTGGCGAACGGCAGGTGATCCAGTACCGCCAGACCGGCGTTACGCAACGCGGCAACCGGCAAGCGGTTGTTCGAGAACAGTCGGACCACGGTATCGGTAAAACCGATCGTACGGTCGTGATCCTGGCGGCGTTGCCGGCTGTAGTCGCGCAATAGACTGGCCGCGCCGAGATCGCCGCCGCGATCGTGCTGGTCCATCAACAACTCCGCCAACAAGGCGACATCGCGAATACCCAGATTGAAGCCCTGACCCGCCACCGGATGCAATTGGTGGACGGCGTTGCCGATGATCACGGTCCGGTCGGCCACCATGCTGTCGGCGCGGATCAAACTCAGCGGAAATGCGCGGCGCGGCGCGACCAGTTTCAGTTCGCCCAAACGGTAACCGAAACAGTTTTGCAGTTCGGCGAGGAATTCGCGATCGTTGACGGCCAACAAAGCTTCGGCCTGCTCATGACTGCGGGTCCACACCACCGCGGACTGCTTGGCCGCCACCGGCAGCAAGGCCAGTGGGCCGAATTCGGTGAAACGCTCGAAAGCGACATGGCGATTGGGCAAGGCCGATTGCACCGTGGTCACCAGCGCGGTTTGACCGTATTCGCTGACTTGCTGGGGGATTTCCAGTAACTTGCGCACCGTGGAGTTGCCGCCGTCGGCACCGACCAGCACTTGGGCACTCAAATTCAACGAGCTACCGTCGACTTGTTTCAAGCTGACGTTGACGGCATCGTATCCCGCCATCAAGCCGGCAACCCGCGTTTGATATAGGCAATCAGTGTCGGTTTTTCGACCAGGTCGGCCGCATGCTGTTCGATGTCGCGGGCGACAATCACGTAACCCAAGGCATCGACGCCCTGTTCCGCCGCCGACAGCCGGGTTTTGCCGAAATGACCGCGGTCGGAGATATGGATGTCCGCGATCGCGGTGGCCTTGGCGGCCACGCCGCGCCACGCGCCCAACTGCTCCAGCAACTCGACGGAACCCTTCGCCAAGGCCAATGCCCGGTCGCCGGCCGGCGAGTGGCGTAGTTGCTCGCGGCTATTGGCTTCGACCAGCGCGATTTTCAAGCCGCTGTTCCTCAGCGCCAACGCCAGGCAGTTGCCCGCCAAGCCGGCGCCGACGATGATCAGGTCGTAGTCGTGGGCCATTTAGGCATTCATCAACGCTTCGATATCGGCAATGCGTTTCGGCACGCCACCGGTCAAAATCTCGTGACCGTCCTTGGTCACCAGCACGTCGTCCTCGATCCGAATGCCGATGCCGCGCCACTGTTTGTCCACAGTTTCGCACTGGGCCGGCACGTACAAGCCGGGTTCGACGGTCAATACCATACCGGGCTCCAGCAAGCGCCATTCGTCCTTGATTTTGTAATCGCCGACATCGTGCACGTCCATGCCTAGCCAATGACCGATGCGGTGCATGTAAAACTGTTTGTATTTTTCGTCCTTGATCAATTTCTTGACCCGGCCTTTTAACAAGCCAAGCTCGACCAAACCCCTGGTCAACGTTTCCACCGAGGCGTCGTGGGCCTTGTTCCACGGATTGCCGGGTTTGATTTCGGCCAATGCCGCGGTTTGGGCATCCAGCACCAATTGATAGAGTAGCCGCTGTGGTTCGCTGAACTTGCCCGAAACCGGAAAGGTGCGGGTAATGTCGGCGGCGTAGTGGTCGCATTCGACGCCGGCATCGATCAACAACAGATCGCCCTTATTCAGCTTGTCCTTATTCTCGACGTAATGCAGCACACAGGCATTTTTACCGCCGGCGACGATGGACGGATAGGCTACCGCCCGCAATCCGTCCTGAATGAATTCATGAATCAGTTCCGCTTCGATCTGATACTCGTACAAGCCCGGTTGGCAAGCTTGCATTGCCCGAACGTGGGCCTTGGCGGAAACTTCGGCGGCGCGGCGCATCAATTTCAGCTCTTCCGGGCTTTTGAACAAACGCATTTCGTGCAGGATGTGCTCCAACGCGACCAATTCGCCAGGCGCGCTGACGCCGGTACGCGATTGCTTGCGGATGTTGTTGATCCATTCCATCAGCTTGTGATCGAGATCGCTGTCCTTGCCCATCGGATAGTACACCTTGCCCTTGTTCTCCAGCATACCGGGCAGGATGTCGTCCAAATCGGCTATCGGGAAGGAGTCGTCGGCCTCGTAATGCTGGGTGGCACCTTCCAGGCCGGCGTGCGCGCCTTCCCACAACGCCTTTTTCTCGTCGAATTCGCGGCAAAACAGAATGTATTCGCCCTTCTCTCGGCCGGGGATGAACACCGCCATCGATTCGGCTTCGTTGAAACCGGTCAGGTAGTAGAAATCGCTATCCTGGCGGAACGGATAGTGCACGTCGCGGTTACGGGTGCGCTGCGGCGCACTGGCGATAATGGCGATGTTGCCCTTGCCGATTTGTTTCATTAACGCCGACCGGCGCTTCTTGAATTCGCTTTGTTTCATGAGAAAAAGATCAATGCCTTTGTTGATCGCCGTCGCCGGCGAATTGGTCGCGAACCGTAAACACCGAGGCACGCACGTATTCGCGGATTTCGGTCAATGCGCTTTCGTCGTCTTCGCCACCGACATCGCTGTCGATTTTGGTCAGTTCTATCATGTCGCGCATCACTTCGGCGGTATCGCCGGGCCAGTCCGCGTCGGTTTTGGCATAGCCAACCCCGAACAAAAAGCCCTGGCACCAGCAACGCAATGCCTCGACTTGTTCGTCGAGCGGCTCGGCTTCGTCGGGCATCAGCAAGTCGAACTCGAAACTCTGATCCTGATTTTCCAGGAGTTGCCGGGTCTTTTCGAACAAACCCGCCAAAAACTCGCGGTCTTCGTCGATCAATTCGAGGTCTTCGTCGAAGAGCTCGTGCAACCAATTGCCAAAGTCCGCGCGGGTTTCGACACACAACATACCGGTAGCGATACCGTGCGCTTCGGCGCCGCCCATATCGGCGTCGTGTTGCTCCAAAATGGCATTTAAGGTTTGATAAGTCATCTGGCTCTTGGCGCCTGGATAGGCTGTTTAATCACGAGGCTTATGCTAACATTGTTAAGAAATCCCGACGATTATACCGCCTTATCGGTTCAACTCCTCTCCGTGCTATGTCTCAAAGCGAAAAAGACCCAACTACCGAGCTCGAAGCGTTGGAAGCCAAGCTGGATGCGCTGATAGCACAATACAACCAAGTCAAAAACGAAAATAAGTCTTTGAAAATCAAACAGGATGCCCTGGTCAAGGAAAAAGCCAGACTACTCGAAAAAACCACGTTGGCCAAAGCCCGCGTCGAGGCAATGATCGCCCGCTTGAAGGCGATGGAGCACGATTCATGAGTAAAACGATGCAAGCCGTATCGTTAAACATCTTGGGCAAGGAATACAAAATCGCTTGCGCCGCCGAGGAAAAAGACACGCTGATCGATTCCGCCCGCGAACTGGATCGGCAAATGCGCAAAATCCGCGATACCGGCAAAGTCACCGGCGCTGATCGAATCGCGGTCTTGGCGGCATTGAATCTTGCCCACGACTTGGCATCCGGCAATAAGGCCGCAAGCTCCAGCCCGGATATGGCCGGCCGATTGGCGGATTTACGCCGCAAAATAGAAAACGTTTTGGAAACCCCTTAATTCGTTTAGAATAGTGACCCTATCTCCTGCGGCGTTCGAGCAGTACTGGGTGTTTCCTGAACCTGCATTTGCCCCGGAAGCTTTTTACCCGTCATGGTGTGCACGCCTGTTCACTCAGGAAGCCTGATTGACTGGATTTGGTTTCCACTTGAACCTCCGGTTCAAGGACGAAAGTATCAGACGGCGCAGGCGGGAGATTTTCTTGTTAGCCATACTCTGCCCGACCTCGATCCCATGACCGATGTCGCCGGCCAAGTCCTCATCTCAAATACCTGCAACACCCTTCCCGCAGGGCTGCACGGCCCAAGTTAACCGCGTAGCCCGGAGACGACGGCGCTTGCGTTAAACGTTATAGGGCGTGGCAATCCAATCGCGCAACACCGCTTCGTCGCGTTTGGGTAGGTAGGCAAAATCGCCGGAAATATCGCGAAATACCGATTCGGCTATATGGGTTGATACCAAGCGGCCTTTCAACATGTAGAAAAACCAGGCGAACGGATGGCCGGCCTGCCGGTCGAAGCGGGTCAGCACATTGCTGAGAGCGCTACCTTTCTTACCGGCGAAATCTTCCAGATGCGGCAGATGATGTTTGTGGGTATTGACCAACTCGACGTTAACGATTTGCTCCCCGAAACGCCCGGTATGGGAATAGGGTCGAATGATCCAGTCTTCCGACATTCGAGCCACCTGCCCGGCGCTGCTGCGATTCCAATCGTCCATGAAGCGGCGCACCGAGTGCTCTCCGGGATGGCGCTCGTCTATCACGCCCATGAACAACGCCACGTCGGTTTTGCGCCGATAAGCGTAGCGCGAATGGCCGAAACCGAAGCTCTCGATGCAAAACGGATGAATCGGATCGATAAACTCTTCCAAATCGTCCGGCGGATTGGCTTCGTCAACCAACATCCTATCCGAAACTTCGTGAGTCTTATCGATTTCGATCAGTGTAAAGTCTTCTGCCCTATCGCCGGTCTGCACCACAAAATACAGCGTTTTACCGGTCTGTTTGGTGGCGATCAGCTTTTGTTCAAGCGCATATTCGATCAGTGTCTGCAGATTCTGCCCGCACTCGATATAGGATCTCTCCACCCATTCGGTGATGTCGTTGGCGATCCGGGTGCCGTTCATGTCGACGACACCGCCAAGCTTGTACCACTCGTCCCCTATCATGGCCAAGCGGAGCGGGAAATCTGAAATCAGTTGTTGCAGCTTGTTTTGCAACAGTTCGTCGGTTTGACCAGGGATGATTTTTTTACAGCATTCGGCAATGTCTTGTCCGGCAATCGCGAGTCGGGCTTCAGTCATGTTCGGCTTTGGGGCTGTTAGTGGAATTCAAGCGTTGATGTACCAATTCTCGCACATCGGGTTCCGGGTCGTCCGCGAGTACCGTCAAACGGGCGGGATCGACCTTGGCAGCCGCAGTATAGCGCACCACCCAGTCCGGGTCTTGCAACATCGTCGCGGCATCGTCGGCCGGCATGCGCTCGACGACGATGCGCCGCACATCGGACGCGGGATCCTCGGCCATCAGTCCCAAGCTAACTTCCGGCAAACGTTCGGCGACCCGCTTGCGCACCTGCAAATCCTCATCCTTGATAAAGCGGAACAAGCGGCCGGGCGGCAAACGCTTCGCGACGGTCAAGCGAACGATATAATCCGGATCGTTCGCCAATAACTCGAGATGTTCGAGGTCGATGCGGTCGGCAACCGTCATCCGCACCTCCCGATCCGGGTCGTCTATCCAGCTCTGCAACTGCTGAGCCGGCAAGCGGAAGGCGACCGCCCGCCGCACGACCTCATCCTCGTCGTGTATCAACGCCTGCAAGGCTTTCTGCGGGGCATAGCGTACCGCGATTGCTCGCCGCTCCCAGAATTTATCGTTCAAATAGTGCGTGGCGTAGGCCGGATTGACCCGGAAAAACCGGTCGATTTGGCGGCCGCTATCGACGAACACACAAGTGTCGCCAGGCATGCAACGCCCCATCAATAGCGTTTTGCCGCGGAAGGGACAGATACTGCAGTCACCTATCGGTGTAGAGTCGGGAGCGTCTGATTCCGCCATGCCGCACTCAATCCTCGATGACTTCGGCAATCACGATGCCGGTGGCATGATCGTAGTCGCGGGTCAGGCATAAACAGTGTTCACGGCCATCCACCAGATACAAATTAAAACCCCGCCCCTCGAGCACAGGTTCGTTATTGGGAATGTCGTCGTCCATGCAATAGGTGAAATGGATGTCGGTGTAGGCTTCGCGTAGCATACCGACGACCGTTTCGTTAAGGACTTCGCTGCCAATTTTACCGGCGATTTCTTGCAGTTGTTCGGGTTTGATCATGAAGTGGATTCCTGTTCGAGACTGATACGGCGGCCCGCGCGGATGCCCATCGATTTGGCCAACCAAGGCGGCGGCGCATCGGCGAGGACGGTTTGCAATTGATTGAGTAATTCGGAGACGACGGCGCCCAGTTCGGTCTTGATCGGGTGTATGCCGAATTTAACGACTTTAGCCGCCGCCGGACCACCGATGGACGCGGTGTAGAGCACCCGGCAATCGGCGATTAACTCCGCGCGGTAAGTATTCTTGTCGGCATGACGCCGCTGAGCATCCATGTCCACACTGCGGATGTCGATTAACCGAGCTTCGTCCGCGGACACCTGATAGATCAAAAACTGGCGGCAAGAGCCGAAATGGCCGGCGATCCGAGTCGGATCGTCGCTGACCACGGCCACCAATATCGAGCCGGCGGCATCGGCCGGCAAGGTTTGCGGCTTGGGCGGATCGGGAAAGGCGATGCTTTGCAATATCCCCAGCGTTAAACGCACGGTTTGCAGGTCCGCCGAGATCCCAAAATTGCTCAGCGCCTGACGGAAGCGGTCCTCGCCAAGCTCCGCCAGCGTGTTGCCGTCCAATACCGGCCCCACGCAAGCATGCAAAATCGACACAAATAATTTGGGAGCGGTATCGGGCAGGGCTCGAGACGCCAACCCGATACGCAAAGCCAGTTCCCTCGTCAAGGCGGACTGGCGCATGGCACTATGCCACTAACGGCAATATGCAATTGTCAATCGGGCAAACCTTAACGCATTGCGGTTCGTCGAAGTCACCATTGCACTCGGTGCAGGTTTTTTTGTTGATTTCGAACACCACCGCGCCTTCCTTGATCGAGTCGGTTGGGCACACAGGTTTGCAATCACCACAGGAAATACATTCCTCGGCAACAATGTAGAGAGTCATGCTTTATTCCTCCGCTAATCGCTTGGCTTGCAATGTGGTTGGGATCTTCGGTGGAGGACTCATCGGTTCGAAGTAATATTTTGAGCCATCACCCAACGTGACTTCGCCGCCCCATTTGTCCTCGCCATCGAATTCTAACGATTCTATGGTTTCTTCCAAGTCTTTTTTGGCAACATAGAACAGCAGTTTACCATCTTCGCGTTTTCTGAGCATGACGCTGGGCATAGATTTCTCCAAACGAAAGCGGGGGCAAACTCGCATTTGCCCCCGCGGATAAACGATTTGTTAACGGATCAAATCGTAATTGTAGTCGGTCGTTCCCATACCGCGGGTTTCCTTATCCAACTGCTCCAGTACCGCGTTAACCAGCGTAGTCAGCACGTACATCGCGCCTTCGTAGCCCAAGGTGGTCATACGGTGCAAGTGGTGACGGTCGAAAATCGGGAAGCCGATCCGAATCAGCGGCACTTCGAACTCCTCGCCTTTGTACATGGTATCCCGTTGGATGAATTTACCGTAGGAATTGCCGATCATGAAGTCCGGTTTATTGGTAAACATCAACGAACGGAAGTGCCACAAGTCGCGACCGATGTGCACGGTAGCGGTTTGACCGTAAGGCGACGCTTTCAAGATTTCTTCGCAAGCTTTTTTCCAGCGTTTGTTGGCGTGGTTAACCAACACGTCGGTGACTTCCGCGCCAAACTCCAGCAGCATTTTGGTCATACCCAACGCGAAGTCCGCATCGCCGTACAATGCGAATTTTTTGCCGTGCAACCAAGCGTGCGAGTCGGTCATCATATCCACCAAACGACCGCGTTCGACTTCCAGTGATTTCGAAATGGGTTTGCCGCTCAGTTCGGAAACTTTCATCAGCAACGCGTCGGTCCATTCCAAGCCCATCGGAATGTTCAGTTTCGGCACGTCGTGGTTCCAAGTTGTTTCGGCGAATTTCTTGGTTTTTTCCAACTGCCAAGGTTGCAGCAACACGGTGGTGATCGCGTTCGGCGCATCCTTGATTTCGTCCATCGTGGTACCGCCAGAGTACATCCGGAAAGTACCGTCCGCCGGGGTATCCAATACTTCGGTCGGATCGCTCAGCATCGTGTAATCGACACCCATTTCTTTCATCATCCGGTGGATGACGCGGTAGTTACCCAAATAGGTTTCGAAGCCGGGTACGAAGTTGATCTTGCCGTTTTTGCCGGGCTCCTTGCCTTCCATCGTTTTCAGCGTGAAGTAGCGCGCCATGCCTTCGAACATGTTGTCCCAACCGGTGGTGTGGCTACCGACGAAGCTTGGGGTATGAGCGAATGGCACCGGGAAATCTTGGTCAACATGGCCTTCTTTCTTGGCGTTGTTGATAAACGCGTTCAAATCGTCGCCGATAACTTCCGCCATGCAAGTGGTGGATACCGCGATGATGTCCGGCTGATACAGGGCTTTGGCGTTTTCCAAACCCGCGAACATGTTTTTCTGACCACCGAATACCGCCGCGTCTTCGGTCATGGAGTCGGAAACGCAGGAAACCGGCTCTTTGAAATGGCGGTTGAAGTAGGTACGGAAGTAAGCCACGCAACCTTGCGAACCGTGGACATACGGCATGGTTTTTTCGAAACCCAGAGCGCACAACACGGCACCCAGCGGTTGGCAAGCTTTAGCCGGATTGATCGTGATCGCTTCGCGGCTGAAGTTCAATTCTTGATATTCCTTAGTCGTCGTCCATTCGAATACTTCGTCAATGGTATCTTGCGGGTGACGCTCTTCGTACATCGCGCGTTTGTTGGCAAGATTTTCCTTGTATTCGTCGGTTCGAAACAAGGGATAACTAGGGGCTATTTTGTCGACATTTTGGCTCATGATAATCTCCTAAACGCGCCACTAATCTGTGGTCCGGCGTTGATTGGATTTAGTCGGGCTGCTTTGTCCAGGCAGCCCGATCTTCGAAAGGCAGGGTACGCCCATTGCCCCGAGGAGCGATGGCGCGTGCCCTACGGCATCATCGCATTCGCTATTAAGCGACCGCTTTTACCGCTTCGCTCTCAGACGCTTCGGTTTTCCAAGGCGCCTTGATTTGTTTCCAGCATGGGTTATTCAGCGTCATGTCCATATCGCGGGCGAAGATGGCGAAGCCGTCGTAGCCGTGGTATGGGCCTGAGTAATCCCAAGAGTGCATTTGCCGGAATGGGATACCCATTTTTTGGAAAATGTACTTTTCTTTAATACCGGAGCCAATTAGGTCAGGTTGAACTTTTTTGACGAACTCTTCGAATTCGTAGCCGGTGACATCGTCATACAACAGCGTGGCGTTGCCGATTTCCTTGATGGTACGATCGTAGTCGTCGTTGTGACCGAACTCGTAACCGGTACCAACCACTTCCATACCCAAGTCTTCGTAGGCGCCAATCACGTGACGAGGACGCAAACCGCCGATGTACAACATCACGCGTTTGCCTTGCAGACGCGGTTTGTATTTAGCGATAACGGCTTCGTATTCCGCGCTGTAGCGAGCGATCACGCGCTCCGCGCCTTGTTTGATGTTGTCGTCGAAGTGAGCGGCGATTTTACGCAACGATTCGGCGATTTTGGTCGGGCCGAAGAAGTTGTACTCGATCCAGGGAATGGAATATTTTTCTTCCATATGCCGAGCGATGTAGTTCATCGAACGGTAGCAGTGGATCAAGTTCAATTTCACTTTCGGGGTGTTTTCGATCTCGGCGATGGTACCGTCGCCGGACCATTGCGCGACCACTTTCAGGCCCATTTCTTCCAACAAGGTACGCGAAGCCCAAGCGTCGCCACCGATGTTGTAGTCGCCAATCACGGCTACGTCGTATGGACCGACCTCGTAAGCGGGTTGTTTGCCGTCGCTTTTATCCAAAACCCAGTCGCGGATGGCGTCGTTGGCGATGTGGTGACCCAAAGATTGGGAAACACCGCGGAAGCCTTCGCAACGCACCGGTACAACGGTTTTGCCGATGTCTTTGGATTTCACTTTGGAAACCGCTTCAATGTCGTCGCCGATCAGACCGATCGGGCACTCGGATTGAATCGAAACGCCTTTGTGCAATGGGAACAAGGCTTCGATTTCATCGATACATTTGGCCAGTTTTTTGTCGCCGCCGAATACGATGTCTTTCTCTTGGAAATCGGAGGTAAAGTTCATCGTACCGAAGGTGTTGACACCAGTGGTACCGACATAATAGTTACGGCGGCCGGCGCGGGAATATTGACCGCAACCGACTGGACCGTGGGAAATATGGATCATATCCTTGATCGGACCCCAAACCACACCTTTCGAACCGGCATACGCGCAACCACGAATGGTCATTACGCCCGGCAACGATTTGCGGTTTGAAGTGATACATTTGTTGGATTTTTCCAACTCGTGGTCGTTGACCGCCAAGTGTTTCGCGCGGTCTTTTTTGGCTTTCTCGGGATAGACTTCCAGCACTTCTGCGATCAGCGCTTCGGTCTCTTCTCTTGTCATGGCTGCCATGATGTTATCCTCCTAATGTCGTGGGCAATCCCCCAACAGACAGTTTTTGGGAACAGATAGGGTGGCGGACGGCAAGCCGCCCGCCGGTTTCTAGCAAGACTTATTCTTCGGCAGCGGTTTTACCGATCAAAGTTGCGTCTTCTTCTTCCATCAAACCGAAGTTCATCAACAACTCTTCCAACTCGTCCATCGTGATCGGAGTAGGGATCACCAAGTTTTTGTTGTGCAGAACTTTTTGAGCCAAAGCGCGGTATTCGTCGGCTTGTTTCGCGGTTGGTTCGTACTCGATAACCGTCATACGACGGATTTCAGCACGTTGTACAACGTTGTCGCGTGGTACGAAATGGATCATTTGAGTGCCCATTTGTCTTGCCAATTCTTCGATCAGTTCGTCTTCACGAGCTGTTTGACGAGAGTTGCAGATCAAACCGGCCAAACGAACGCCGCCTGAGTTGGCGTATTTGACGATACCTTTAGCGATGTTGTTGGCAGCGTACATAGCCATCATCTCGCCAGAGCAAACGATGTAAATTTCTTGCGCTTTGTTTTCGCGGATAGGCATCGCGAAACCGCCGCAAACAACGTCACCCAATACGTCGTAGAAAACGAAGTCGAGTTCGTCGTCGTATGCGCCTTCCTCTTCCAGGAAGTTGATCGCGGTGATAACACCACGGCCAGCGCAACCAACTCCTGGCTCTGGACCGCCTGATTCAACGCATTTCACGTCGCCGTAGCCGACTTTCAATACGTCTTCCAGTTCCAAGTCTTCGACGCTACCAGCTTCGGCAGCCAAATGCATGATGGTGGTTTGCGCTTTTGAGTGCAGGATCAAGCGAGTAGAATCGGCTTTAGGATCGCAACCGACGATCATCACTTTTTTACCGGCTTCCGCCAGAGCGGCAACCAGGTTTTGGGTTGTGGTGGATTTACCAATACCACCTTTACCGTAAATAGCACATTGACGTAATTTCGCCATGACTTTCTCCTCTTGTGGGCTTTGTTAATAACAACCCTACTACAGCAATGGGCGTGCCAGTTTGCCTGAGTTACTCATAATACTGATTTATAAAGGATTTTTTAATCAAAAAACGCCTAACAATGTAGTCGTATACCCAACATTTTGTATTGGCCACTGTCGTTTTACTCACAGCCTACGTGTGGTTATTGCAACGATGCCCTTCGAATGGCTTCAAACCTTTGGCGCCACGGTCTCGATAGGTGTCGCCAATACCGTTTTATCCGGCTTTCGGCTTTTCGACCGATGCTATATATAACGTTGAAACGAGGTTAAACCGGAACAGCTCGGCCGGCGCCGATTTCGTTCCCAAGCTCACGCGCCGAGAGTATCTCCATGACCGATTCAACGTTCTCGCCGTGGCCTTACGGCAAACACTCGCGCTATTGGTCGCGCCATTGATCTGGCTGACATGCGGCATTCTGCCGGCCGTTACCCATCGATACCGGGATTGGCCAAACGCCGACGCCGGAAACTATTTGGTCCCGACGGTTATTTTGGCCGGCTTTGCGCCACTGGTATTTGGTGGTGGTTGAGTTTTTGGCGCGGCGGCGAGCGCTGCTGGACATCCAGGGCGTCAAGATCGATTTCGGGCCCCGCGCCGAGCAACCCGGCGTTCAGACTGGCGGACAACATCGGCATATCGGGTACCGTCGTCACCGACGCCGCTCCGATGGAAATACTCGATACGCTGGCACTGGCCACCCAGTGCGAGGTTGCGGTGGTCGATTTGAAGGAAGGCGACGCCTGGTGGATGTCCCGCCTGTTGCCCCCTGCGCGGAGGCCGTTCGCTGCCGTCTCCTGCTATTCACCGGCATAGGCGCGGCGACTTTGTTCCCGCACTCCGAAGTCGCGCGCGCTACGCTTTCGATGCCGTGCCGATCGCGGCCCCGACGAGCACGGCTAGGTCTTACTTGCGGTTGGTCAGCAACGAAGCGACGGTTTTGGAAACGTTCACCGCGCCGAGATAGATTTCATCCATAACCTTCGACACCTGTGCGATTTGCTCGTTGCTGGATTGGCCGCTGCTTCTGACGATGTCCATCCGTTCGGTCACGGTCGCGGTCAAGTTGCGGTTGGCGTAAACCACTTGATCGATTTCGGCGGTGGATTTGCTGGTGCGGGCCGCCAATTGCCGCACCTCGTCGGCGACCACCGCGAAGCCCCGTCCCTGATCGCCGGCCCTTGCCGCTTCGATCGCCGCATTCAGAGCCAGCAAATTGGTTTGATCGGCGATCTCGCGTATCGTCGACACGATGGCCGCGATATTGCGGGATTGTTCGTTCAACTGGTTGATCACCTCGCCGGTCTGATTGATCTGCTCGGTAATTTCGTTGGACATCGTCACCGATGTCGCCAGCAATTCGGCGCCCTTCTGCGCAATCTGGCTGGTTTCCTCCGCCGTGGAAAACGACATCTCGGCGGCTTGGATCACCGTGGTATTGCGATTGACGCTCTCGGTCACGTCGGTGGCGAACTTGATCACTTTAACCACGTGCCCGTCGGCGTCGAACACCGGATTGTAGGAAGCCTCCAGCCAAACGCTGTCACCACGCGCACTGCGGCGCTGAAATTGTCCCGATTGGAACTGGCCACGCTGGATTTTTTCCCAAAAGTTCGGTTGATCCCGATAAAACTGATCGAAGCACAGCACCCGATGGTGCTTGCCGACCAAATCGGCGAGCTGGTAGCCCATTACGCTCAGAAAATTGGTGTTCGCGGTGACGATTTGTCCATCGGGCGTAAATTCGATGACCGCCATCGACCGGTCGATGGCCTTTTGTATCGCCAATTGGTCGCGCAAGCGATCCTGCATCTCGGTGACGTCCGCGGCGATCTTGAACACGCGCGTGACATCGCCCTGACGATTGACAACCGGAAAATACGTGGCTTCCAGCCAAAGCGTCGTCCCGTTTTTATGGCGGCGTTGAAAGGTACCGTGTTGCTGACGCCCAGCTTTCAAGGCATTCCAAAACGCGCCGTACTCGGCGCTATTGACATGCCCCGGATCGCACAAAACTCGGTGCTGCTGACCCTGCAATTCGGCGGCCGAATAGCCTACGACATCCAGGAACAAACGGTTGGCGCCAATGATCGTGCCATTCGGCTGAA
The DNA here is from genome assembly GCF_050154735.1 of Methylomonas stagni. Lineage (NCBI taxonomy): Bacteria > Pseudomonadati > Pseudomonadota > Gammaproteobacteria > Methylococcales > Methylococcaceae > Methylomonas > Methylomonas stagni. The sequence goes on from NZ_CP189557.1 coordinate 2,744,342, forward strand.
ACTGGATCGTGGCAATATTGGCCTCGATCGCGTCGGCAAAATCGGTCGCATCGGCCAAGCGGCGCCGAGCCTCGGCCAAGTCGGTTTTTAAGCGCCGATTGAAGAAATCGAACATGTTATTCTCTGTGCTGAAGTTTCTGCGTTCGTCCACACCTTCCCCGGTAACTTCCCCCGTACCGAACTAGCACGCCCATCGACGCGGGGTTCCGGAAGAACGCGGCTACGAACCCGAAGCACAAGTGTAGCGGACTCCATCGCGAAAAATTAACGCCCGGTTTCTGCGGTTATTTCCAACGCGCCTGCGCGCGTACGCACCTCCGAATATTTTTACGCCATACGCCAATAAACCCGCTTCCAGCCGGCCTTCTCCACGTAAGCTAACGCGCCTTGAAAAAGCGCTCCTTCCTCGCTCGAGCAGTGGTTGCCGCCGCCAAACGCCTGTTTCAAGCCAAGCGTATCGAGGATCTAACACATGTATTGTTGCCAGAGTCGCTCGACCTCGGCGCGCAGCGCCGTGAAATCGCCGGCCGCCGCCGTTGCGCTCAGATCTTGCAATACTTGGTGGTGGCCGTAATCGCGATAGGCGCAGTAAGCCTGTTTCAACAGCGCCGTTTCGGCGGCCGGCATCAAGCCGTGGGCCTGCAAGCCGTCCAACAGCCGGACGTTGTCGGTGTACTTGGCCAAATCGGAATGCCGTGCCGCATGCGCCAGAATACAAAACTGCACGATGAATTCGATATCGGCGATACCGCCGGCGCTTTGTTTTAAGTCGAATACCGCCGGATCCTTGGCCGCCAGATTGTCGCGCATCTTTTGGCGCATCTCGCGCACTTGGGTCTGCAACTCCCGGTAATCGCGGGGCAGGGCCAGAATCCGCTCCCGAATCGCCTCATACATGGTTTGCAACTCGGTGTCGCCCGCGACGAAGCGGGCTCGGACCAGGGCCTGGTGCTCCCAAGTCCAAGCCTGATCGCGCAAATACGCTTCGTAATGACCGATATGCGTGACCAACAAACCCGAATCGCCATTGGGCCGCAGCCGCAGATCGACTTCGTACAACACCCCGGACAGCATCCGGGTATCGAGGATATGGCGGATCTTCTGGCCGAGCCTGATATAAAACTGCGCGGTGCCGATCGGCTTATCGCCATCGGTGAGCGCATCGCCATCGGCGGCGTCGTACAGAAATACCAAATCCAGGTCGGAGCCGTAACCGAGTTCGATGCCGCCGAATTTGCCGAAACCGAGGATCGCGAAATGCTTGGGTTCCGGTCCGGTCGCGGGCGGATAACCGTGCTTGGCGCCCAGCATGCCCCAGGCTCGCGTCAGCACTTGCTCCAAGATTGCTTCAGCGATCCAGGTCAAGTAATCGCTGACCACCATCACCGGAATAAAGCCCATGATGTCGGCCGCCGCCACCCGCAACACATGCTGATGTTTGAACAGGCGCAACGCGATCATCAATTGTTCGCTGTCCTGGGCTTCGACCCGGCTCAGGGCCAAGCCTAAGTCCTCGCGCAACGCCTGTTTTTGCAGCGGCGCGTAAAGGGCGCCGGTATCCAGCAATTCGTCGAACAGTATCGGATACAACGCCAGATAGTCGGCGATCCAAGGGCTGGCGGCGGTCAATTTGATCAATTGCGCCAACGCCTGCGGATTCTCGGCCAACAAGGACAGATAGACGGCCCGGCCGGTCACCGCCTCGAACAGCTTCAACACCCGCGGCAACGTGGTTTCGGGGTGTTCGGTCTCGGCAACGCGTTCTATTGTCTGCGGCACCAAGCGCTCCAGTATGGTCGCGCCCTTAGCGGTCATGCGCTTGACCGCGTGGCTGTGCTTGAAATCGACGATGGCTTGCAGCACATTGCGCGGTTCGGAGAACCCGTAGTCCGCCAGCGCTTCCAACGCTAAATCGTCGTCGGCGGCGCAAGTCCAGATCAACCGGGCACTGCGTTGCTTGGTGTCCTGTTCGCTCAGCGAAAACACTTGCTCGAAGGTATCCTGCACCCGCTCGCGCACCGCGTCCAGCTCGCGCTTGAAGCTTTCCCAATCCTCGAAATCCAGCGAGTAAGCCAAAATTTGCCGGACCACCGGCTGGGTCGGCAAATCGTGGGTTTGTTTGTCCTGGTATTCCTGGATGTGATTTTCGGTGCGGCGCAGGAAGCGGTACGCGAACTTCAGCGCCGCCACGTCATCGCCGCTCATCAGCTTCAGGTCGGCCAGCGCGGCGAGGATGACTTGAATCTCGCGCTGCTGCAGCACCGGCTCCTGGCCGCCGCGAATCAACTGGAAGGCCTGGCCGATGAACTCGACCTCGCGGATGCCGCCCGGACCGAGTTTGACGTTGTCCAAGCGGTCGCGGCGCTTCAGCTCCTGAGCGATCTGAAACTTCAACGAGCGCAACTCCTCGAAGGCGCCGTAATCCAGATAGCGGCGGTAGACGAAGGGCTTGATCAGCGCGGCCAATTGCCGGCCGGTTTCGAAGTCGCCGGCCACCTGGCGGGCCTTGATCATCGCGTAGCGTTCCCATTCCCGCGCCTGGGTCAGGTAGTACTTTTCCATGCCGTCGAAATCCATGATCAACGGGCCGCTGTCGCCGAACGGCCGCAACCTGACGTCGGTACGAAACACAAAGCCATCGACGGTGATTTCGTCCAACATCTTGACCAAGGACCGGCACAAGCGGGTAAAAAACTCCCCGTAACTGATTTCTTTTTTGCCGGTCAACATGCCGTCTTCGGCAAACGCGAAAATCAAGTCGATATCGGACGAATAATTCAATTCCCAGGCGCCGAGCTTGCCCATGCCCAGCACCACGATATTGAAGGGCCTACCGTCGGCCAGCGTCGGCGTTCCCCAGCGATCGCAGGCCCGAGCGTACAAATAATCCAACGCGGCGGCTATGCAGGCTTCCGCTAACGCGGTCAGATCGGCCAGCGTTTCGTCCAAATCGGCCCAGCCGGCCAAATCGCGCCAGGCGATACGCACCATTTCCCGACGCCGAAACCGGCGCAAGACCTTGGCCAGCGCCGGTTCGCCGTCGATCTCGGCAACGGCCGTCCGTAACGCGGCGGCGTATTGATCCCGGCGCGTCGGCGCGAACAAATCGCCGGCGGCCGCCAATTCCGCAATCAAGCCCGGTTCGCGCAGCCGGCTGTCGGCGACGAATTGACTGCAAACGCAAACCTTTAAGGCACTCGCCGCGATCGCCTCGTGCTCCAGCACCGCCGCCTGTTCGGCGTCCAGAACCGCCGCCAACCGCTCGCAAAAACCGGCGGCGACGGATTGCAAATCCTCGGGCAGCGGAGCGGCATGGCGGGACAACGCGGCAAAAATGGGCATGGGCGGTTTCCTGTATCGACGGCAAAACCGCATGATACCGAAACTCGAACCAGCGCTCTAATTTGGGGCGTTCGCCGCCGAAACCGGGGCTCGAGAACGAGCCCCGAGGCATGGGCCTAATCGATCAAACGGATGCCGGTCAATTTGGTCAGAAAGGCGGATGCTTTATGCGACACGGACTCGCCGCCGCCTTCGTTGGAAAAACGGGTATTCTCCAATACCACCACCGAATTGCCGCGCACCCGGTATTGCTGTAGCGACAGCGGCGACTGATTGGCGAGTTCGACGGCGTCGGCCGGCGAACTCAGCGCGGTATCGATAGACAAACACCAAGCCTTGCCTTCGATTTTGGGCAAATCGATCAGCACATCCTCGCTCGACATATTCATCACCACGTGCAAATCCGGTTCCTCCTTGGCCAACGCGGACAGCGTGTACGACAAAAAGCGCGCCTCGGGATCGGTCCAGGCCGGCGGATGCATCTGATCGACATCGTACCAGTGAATATCCGGCAGCGTCTTACCTTCCAGCGGCCTTCCGGTCAGGAAGCGGCGGCGCATCAGCGCGGTGTGGCGCTTGCGCAGTTTAATCAGAGTCTGCACGAAGCGCAGCACGTCGGCATTCTTCTTGGCATCCTCCCAGTTCAACCAGCTCAGCTCGTTATCCTGGCAATAGCCGTTGTTGTTGCCGCCCTGGCTATTCAAAAATTCGTCGCCGGCCAGCAACATCGGCACACCGTGGCTGAGCAGCAGAATCGCCAACGCGTTCTTGGCGCGCCGCCGCCGCACGGCCAAAATCTCGGGATCGTCGGTCGGCCCTTCGACGCCGCAGTTGTAACTGAGATTGTTGTTGCAGCCGTCGCGGTTTTCCTCGCCATTGGCTTCGTTGTGTTTGTCGTTGTAACTAAACAGATCGTGCAGCGTAAAGCCGTCATGACAGGTCACGAAGTTGATGCCACTGATCGGCAAGCGATGCTGATGCTCGTAGAGATCGCTGCTGCCGCAGATGCGGGTGGCCACTTCGTTGATCATGCCGCCGTCGCCGCGCACGAAGCGGCGTATCGCGTCGCGGTAGCGGCCGTTCCACTCGGCCCAACGGTAGCCGGGGAAATTGCCGACTTGATACAGACCCGCCGCGTCCCAAGCCTCGGCAATCAGTTTGGTCTTGGCCAACTGCTGGGACAGCTCGATGCCCCACACCAACGGCGGGTCCTGCAACACGCTGCCGTCCTCGCCGCGCGCCAAGGCGCTAGCCAAATCGAAGCGGAAACCGTCGACGTGCATCTCCCGCACCCAATATTCCAGGCAAGTGATGATGAAGTTAGTCACCAACGGATGGTTGGCGTTGACGGTATTGCCGCAACCGGTGTAATCCAGAAATAGCCTTTTGTCGTATTTGTCGGTCAGATAAAAGCTGTTGCCGGTAATCCCCTTGAAATTGATGACCGGCCCATCGCTGCCGGCCTCAGAGGTATGGTTGAACACCACGTCCATGATCACGCCGATACCGGCTTTGTGCAGCGCCCTGACCAGATCGCGAAACTCCCTAATGTGAGTACCCTGTTCCGGCGTCACGCAATAGCCCGGATGCGGGCTGAAAAAGCTGTGGGTACTGTAACCCCAATAGTTGGTCAAACCGCGCTCGGCGGTATGCGGCGGCACGTCCTGTTCGTCGAAGGCCATCGCCGGTAACAATTCGACATGGGTGATGCCCAGTTTTTTCAGGTAGGGAATTTTTTCGATCAGCCCCAGAAAGGTCCCCGGATGCTTAACCTTGGCCGACGGATGCCGGGTAAAACCGCCGACGTGCAATTCGTAGACGATGACTTTCTCGCTGCGTATCGACAGCGGCGTATCCCCTTCCCAATCGTAATGGTCGTCGACGACGACACCGCGCATCGCGTGATAGCTATTGTCGCCGGGCACGCAGGCCGCGCCGCGCACCCACAACTTGTCGCTGACCGCTCGCGCCCAGGGATCGAGCAACAACTTGTCGCGGTCGAAGCGCAATCCCGTTTCCCGCGTTTGCGACGGGCCGTCCAAGCGCCAGGCGTACCAGGTGCCGACCGGTAATTCGACGACGAACACGTGCCAGGAAAAAAGGTGTGGTGCTTATCGGTGGTTAACGGAATAATTTGGAACGGCTTTTCGCTGTCCGACTGAGCGAACAGCAACAGCTCCACGTAAGTGGCATGACGGCTGGAAATCGAAAAATTGACGCCCCCCTCGCCGACTTTGGCGCCGTGGGGATAAGGACTACCCGACTTCAAGTGGTATTGTTTATGCATTTCCTTGACCGAAAAAGTCCGAAAGCCCCGATTCTACTGCAATTCGGGCGATCCGGCCTATGCCTTGCGTAAATAGGCGACAACGAGTAGAGTCTTCGCAATTTGCCGATTTTGCCAAATACCGCACAATTCACGCAGTTGACAGCGTGTCGAAATCAACAATCCGATTCCTTATCGTCGCCGATGGCTTTTTCGCAGTCACCAACTCCTAGTCGCGCCCCGCTATCGGCCGAAGAATTACGCGAAATCAGTCTATCCATCAGCCGCCAATTCGCGCCGCGCCGCTACGAATCCGGGGTTCGGCGCGCGCCGACCGGCGGATTCTCGCCCAGCGAATTGCTGGAAATCAGTCAACAAATCAGCCGCGAATACGCGCCGCGCGCGCGCGGCAGTCAAGCCAGTCTGCTGCTGTTGCCGATAGACCCCCGCCACCTGCACGCATTTTGGCAATTGGACGCTCCTCCGCCCGCGACTTTGCCGAACCAGCCGGAATCCAGCCCGCTGACGCTGCGCATCTTCCGGCAAGCCCCAGCAACAAACCCGGCCGCCGACTCGCCGTCCCCCCGGCCAGCGCGCCGGTCTGGTTCGACGTGCCGGTAGCCGCCGACGCCTCGCGGCAACGCATCGTCCTGCCCGAATACCTCGGCGCCGCCGCCGCCCACTACCGGGCCGTACTCGGCCGCTTGACCGGCGACCGGCAATTCAGTCCGCTGGCGATTTCCAACGATGCCGCGACCGCCGCGTTACCCGACGGCAATCACGATCTGACGCCGAGCGTCGCGCAATTCATGTTGCCGCTGCAGCTCGCGGCTTCCTCAACCCTGGCCGCCGATCCGCGGCTCCGACTTCAGACGCCGATGACTAAAGGCTATCTCGCCATCGTTTTGCACGCCCATCTGCCCTATGTGCATCACCCCGAACACGCCAGTTTCTTCGAGGAAAACTGGCTGTTCGAGGCAATCACCGAATGCTATCTGCCCTTGCTGGGGGTATTGGAGCGGCTGCATTACGACCGGATCGCCTACCGCTTGACCCTGTCGCTATCGCCGACCTTGATCACGATGCTGGGCGACGCCTTGCTGCAAAACCGCTACTTGCACTATTTGCAAGACCGGGTGGAACTGGCCGAGCGCGAGGTGGCCCGCACCCGCGGCCTGCCCCAGTTTCAGGCCTTGGCCGAGTTTTATCTGCGGCAATATCAAGACGCTTTGTACCGCTACCGCGAACGCTATCGTTGCGAATTGTTGCCGGCATTTCAGTTTCATCACGCCACCGGCAATCTGGAATTGACGACCACGGCCGCCACTCACGGCTTTCTGCCCTTGCTCAACGTCAGTCCGACCGCTGTCCGCAATCAAATCGGCGTCGGCCTGCGCTGTTTCGAGTCGCGCTTCGGCTTTCGGCCGCGCGGCTTCTGGCTGCCGGAATGCGGCTATTATCCGGGCCTGGAAGACGAATTGGCCGCCGCCGGCATCGACCATTTCTTCGTCGACAGCCATGCGCTGATGACCGCCGCCAATACGGCGGGCCTGGGCGTCTACGCGCCGCTGGATTGCGGAAACGGCGTCGCCGCCTTCGGTCGCGATCCGGCCTCGTCGCGCCAAGTGTGGAGCGCGGAGCAGGGTTATCCCGGCGACCCGGATTACCGCGAGTATTACCGGGACATCGGCTTCGACCTGCCGCTGGAGTACGTCGCGCCCTACATCCTGGACCGCGAAACCCGCGTCAACACCGGTATCAAGTATTACCGGATCACCGGACAGAACCAACCCAAGCAAGCCTATCAACCCGCTCAGGCCCAAGCCAAGGCCAGACAGCACGCCGCCGACTTCGTGCGCCGCCGCCGCGAGCAAATCGCCGCTCTGGATGGCGAACTGTCGCAAGCGCCCATCATTGTCGCCCCCTACGACGCCGAGCTGTTCGGCCATTGGTGGTACGAGGGTCCGCTTTGGCTGGAACAGGTGTTACGGTTGGCGGCCGAATCGGATAGCGGCTTGACGACGGCCGCCTGCTCCGACTACCTTCAGCAACCGCTGCGCCACGGTATCGGCCGACCGGCCGCGTCGAGCTGGGGCGAACACGGCTATTCGAGCTATTGGCTGAACGAAAGCAACGACTGGATTTATCCGCTGCTGCACCGGGCCGCCGCCGAAATGGAAAAGCTCGCCAACGATCTGAACGGCCTCAAGATCACGCCGGCGCAAGAACGCGCGCTGAATCAGGCCGCCCGCTCGTTGCTGCTGGCGCAGGCCTCGGACTGGCCCTTCATCATGAAGGCCGGCACCACCGTCGATTACGCCAGAAAGCGGATCGCCGACCATCTGGCCCGCTTCAATTATTTGCACGACGCGATCCGCAAGAATCGCATCGACGAGCGATATTTGACAGCACTGGAGATCATGGACGATATTTTCCCCGACATAGACTTTCGCGATTACGCCGGCTAAGCCGGCATCGCGTCCCGGACCGCCGCGCCGGATTTCGCCAGCCCATCGCACCAGGAGCCCGGCATGGACCCGATACGCTTGCTTTACACCAGCAATACCGCAGGCGGCCGGGCCGGCGCGCGCCGTCAAACCTTAACCTTCCTGATCCTGGTCGCCGATCTGGACTACCGCAAAACCGTCGATGTGGTCTGGTGCGGCCGCGACGGCGTCTGGCAACGCCTGCCCGCGAGCTACCTGGCCAAGACGCCGGAAGGCGGCGAAGTTTGGCAAGCGGTGGCGGAGTTCGGCGCCGAGACCGGACCGGCCTTACCGGGCGGGATCCGGTTCGCGCTGCACTACCGTTGGCCGGACGGCGAAGCCTGGGATAATAATCTAGGCCGCGACTATCAAACCCGCGCCGGCAGCGGCCATCATCTGGCCGACGATTTGGTCTTGCAAACCTTGACCTTGCCGACGGCCTTGGATCTGGAAACCGTCGAATGGCCTGTCGTGGTCGCGACCGACGCGACGCTGGACATCGATCATGTCAGCGTGCATTGGAGCGGCGACGGTTGGCGGCGCACCCGGCAAGCGCCGTGCAAGGCGGCCGGCCGCCGCCGCAAACCGGCGGCGGGACCCGCGACCGGCCTGAAGCCGGCCCGGCTTTGGCACACGCGCTTGCGGATCGGCGAAGCCTTTCGCATCGAATATTGCATCGCCGCCCACACCCGGTCCCGCAGCTACTGGGACAATCGCGCCGGCCAAAACTACCGGCTCAGCCGGCCGCCGCTACGGGTGCTGGTGTTGAATCTGCATTGTTATCAGGAAGACGATCAGGACCGCAAATTCAGCCAAATCGCCCGCGCCATCGACGACTGGCGGGCCGATTTGGTGTGCTTGCAGGAAGTCGCCGAGCATTGGAACAACGGCTACGGCGACTGGCCGTCCAACGCCGCCAACATCATTAACGCGCGGCTATCGCGACCGTTTCACTTGCATTGCGATTGGTCGCATCTGGGTTTCGACCGCTACCGGGAAGGGGTCGCCATCCTCAGCCGCTATCCGCTGGAACGCCAGGAATCGCGCTACGTGTCCGACAGCAGCGATGTCTACAGCATACACTCTCGCAAAGTAGTCGCCGCCAACGTCACGCTGCCGCGCTTCGGCCGCATCGACGTATTCTCGGCGCATCTGAGCTGGTGGGAAGACGGGTTCGAAAGCCAATTCCGCCGTTTGGCGGCCTGGGCCGACGCCCGCCGCGACAGCGAGGTCTGCGGCACTCTGCTGTGCGGCGACTTCAACGTCGCGGCCGGCTCGATCGGCTACCGCTTGATCGTCGAAGGCAACCAATACCGCGATCAATATTTGGCGGCCAGCGCGCCCAATTTGTACCAACAAATCTACCGGGTCAACGATCCGCACTGGCATAACTACTTGGCGGAAGACTATCGAATCGATTACATTTTCATGAACAAGAGCGGCGCGCTTAAGGCCGTCGCCGCCAGGGCGGTCTTTACCGAACAGGACTACGGCAGGGTTTCCGATCATTGCGGTTATCTTTTCGAGTTCGAGCCCCGTTAACCCGTTTCATCGCTAGTTCGAGGTAGGCAATCACAGATGCAAGCAGCAGAACATTACGCTAGGCCGGTGTTCGGCAAACTGGGCGGTTACTTTCCGCGCGGCAACGATTTTCGGGAAAGCTTCGACATCCGCTGGGGCAAGCTCGATTTCGAGATGAATCACGGCGTCGCGGCCAATTTGAAAGTGATTTTGCGCGTGTACCGGGCCGAGATTTGCGAGACTTATATCGTCGATACCGACGCCTACGACATCGAATGGAACCGCCATAAACGCAGCACCCGCGACTTCTACGTGCTGCCCTACTCGCGCCAGTTCGGCAAGATTCACTGCATCAAGTTTGCGTTCATCGTCCATCTCGGCGAACATTCAATCGCCTCCCGCCAGGAATACATCTTCATGGACGGCCAGCAACCCAGCGATCCCGAACCGCAGCATCGCCACATCGGCGACCATTGGGCGACGCCCAACCATTATCGTGCCCACGAACTCGATCCCAAACAGTTACAAAGCGACGCCGACTGGTACGCCCAACGTTTCGACACACTCAATCTGACGCCGAAATTCACCAAGGGGCAACAGCACCACCCCTACCATCCCAAGCGCTACATCCACGACCACATCGACAAGACCATCGCCGCCAAGCATCATCAGCCGCGGCGGCTTTGCACGATCAAGGTCAGCGTCGATTGCATCGACGACCACGACTTCATCAATCACCTGATCCACGCCAGCCGCCAGGGCGTGCTGGTGCAATGCGTCGTCGATTGGCGCAAGATGACGCTGACCAACAGCGACAACTACGCGCGCCTGAAACGGGCCGGCATCGAATTGGTCGGGGTGTTCTGCACCCCCAAGCATCATCTGATCGAAGTCGAGCCGGACATGCACACCAAGTTCGTGATCTTCAACGACGAGGACTGCATCCTTGGCTCGTTCAACATCACCTTCGACCGCTGGTGGGCCAACTGGGAATCGGGGATGAGCTTTCATTCGCAGGGCGTGTGCCGGCTGCTGGACAACATCTTCCAAAGCCAGCGCGGCGGCGTCATCCAAAAATACGGCATCGACCCGCTCAGCCCGTTCAATCTGCTGTACACCTTCGGCCGGCAAACCATGGCCAACGGCAAGGTCTACCGGCCGCATCACGCGATACTCGCCGAAATCCACCGCGCCCGCCGCTCGATCAAAGTCTGTCTGTTTCTGATCGGCGACCTGCTCGGCGACCACCACGACAGCGTGGTGTCGGCGCTGATCCAGGCCCGCGATCGCGGCGTGGACGTGCAACTGTTGCTGAACGGTCATCTGGCCCGCCAAGGCAAGATCGGCGTCGAGCGGCCAATGCGCGACGAACTGGCCCGCCCGCTGTTGCCGGCCGTGCAACGCCTGAAGGACGCCGGCATCCGGGTCGGCTTGGTGTACGGCCAGGACGATCTACCGGTGCCCTACTCGCCGATACACAGCAAATACTGCGTCATCGACGACTACATCGTCATCGACGGCAGCTTCAACTGGTACAACACCTCGGTGTTCTCCCACGACCTGCTGGTGGTCGCCGCCAACCGCGACGTAGCCCAACCGTATTTGTTCGAATTCGAACAGATACAGAGGTTGTTCAGGGTGTTTTATTGACCGGGTGCTTGACAGGTGTTGATGAGGTTCCATAATGGAACCCATTTGATTTTCCAGGTGAGCATCATGGCAACCTTGACCCTAAAAAACATCCCCGACGATTTATACGAACAGCTCAAAACCGCCGCCAAATTGCACCATCGCAGCATTAACAGCGAAGTCATTTACTGCGTGGAGCGAGTCATCGATCCGCATCGGCTCAGTGTCGATCAGCATCTCGCTCAAGCCCGGCAATTGCGAGAGAAAACCACACACTACCTGTTAACCGACCAGGACATCGATCAGGCTAAATCCGCCGGCCGGCCATGATCGTTGTCGATACCAACACGATTGCCTACCTGTATCTGAACAGTGAAAAATCCGCGCAAGCCGAACGCCTGTTACAGCACGAACCGCATTGGCTGGCGCCCACTCTGTGGAAAAGCGAATTTCGCAACGTCCTGGCCCTGTATCTGCGCAAAAACCTGCTGACCTTGGACGACGCCTTGCGCATCGTTCGCCAGGCTGAAACCTTGCTGCAGCAAAACGAATACGAAGTCTCATCCGCCCAGGTTTTGCAATTAGTGGCCGGCAGCGATTGCTCGGCTTACGATTGCGAATTCGTGGCGCTGGCCAAATTGCGGCATATTCCGCTGATTACCGCCGACCGCAAAGTACTGCAGGCGTTTCCGGGGATTGCCCGGTCGATTGAGGATTTTCTGGGATAAGGACGCCGGAAAAAATCGCGCGAGAGCAAAGGGTAAAAGCACAAAGGGCCAAGGGTTAGTCCTGGGCAAGACGGAAGCCGAGGTTGAAGTCCCGGTTGACCGGATTGTACCCGCCGCGGTAGGCCGAGCGGAGGTCCACCGGTCCGTTATCCCAGGAACCGCCGCGGATCGCCCGCAGGCCTGCGCTGGAGCAACGTTTCTCGCTGCCATCATAGCCGTTCTTGGTGTTGTAGGCGCTGCAAGTCCATTCCCAGACGTTGCCACTGATGTCGTATAGCCCGAAACCGTTGGGGAGAAATTGGCCGCGCGGTGCGGTGTAGACATAACCATCTCGACAGTTGGCTATCGTCCAATCTTTAAAAGTCTGCCGCGCGGCCTGGTCGGCCACGTTGCCAAACCGGCAGGCATCGTCCACGGCGTTGCCCCACGGATAAGTCGTGCTGGCGCCGGCACGCGCCGCATATTCCCACTCGGCCTCGGTCGGCAAACGGTAAGTGAATCCGGTTTGCTGATTTAACCAGCGGATGTAAGCCTGAGCGTCGTCATGGCTGACGCACACCACCGGATGATCGCCGCTTTGCTCGAAACTCGGAGGATTGCGCCAACTGCTGCCGGCTTTAATCACCAATTGCTTGCCGTCCCAGATACCGCACTCGCCGCTTACATGGCCCGTCGCCTCGACAAACGCCTCGAACTCAGCCCGGCTGACTTCGTATTTCGCCAATCGGAAAGCGTCAACATGAACCTTGTGTCTAGGTTTTTCGTCTTTATCAGCATTCGGCTCGTTGTCGGCGGAGCCCATCCAGAAATCCCCGGCCGGGATATTGACCATATCGGGGCAGAGGCGGCAGGGTTCGGGGCTGGTGGCCGGCATAGTAACTGGCAAATGCGCACTACTGCCAACGACGACACCCCAATTTTCCAAAGTGGTTTTGACGATGCTGATCGGCACGGCTTTGCCGAAAGTCTTTTCACCGGACTGTTTCATCACGACGCCTGCCACTTGGCGGTTATACAGCACTGGACCGCCGGAGTTGCCCTCCTCGATAATCGCCGACATTGTCATATCCTTGTTATTAGGCGTGCCGACTTGACCTACTACCGGCATCCAAGCGCCGCCGCCCAGCGGAAAACCGATCAACACAATAGACTCGTCGGGGCGGACGTTATCGGCTGCTAACGGCAGCGCAACCAGTCCGGAAGGCAGGTTCCCGTTGATTTTGACCAAGGCCAAGCCGCGTGGGTCGCCGCCTTCCAAGTGGATCACTTGCCCTCGCAGCGGATCGTTTTGGCGTTGATATAAAGTCAAGGCAGGATTTTGTTCGCCTTCCACTACATGGGAGGCCGTCACGACGTAAGCGTTGTTACCGTCGATTTGCACGACAAATCCGGTACCAATCCGGCCGTCCGTGGTGGTCACTTTAACGATGCCGGCCCTTAAGGCATCGTAGTTTTCCGCCCACGCTGAACCTGCGATTAACCAACCGACCCACACCAGCCAAACCCAGCGCATCACGATTTACTCTCCTCTTTGTGTAATTTGTAGGCACCCAGCGCCAGGCTGGCTACCCAGACTACGATGGCGAAAATAATCTTCGCCAAATCGTTGGCCCATAAGGCTTCCAAAGCGTTGATGCGATAATCGTCCCGGCCTAGCTTTAGTTCGGCGGCGCTGCCCGTGATCGTCAGCATCCAGCCATCGCCTTTTTCGTTCAAATGCAGTCCGCTCAGTTGCAGCGGATTGTCACGGTCTGATTGTATTTCACAGTTACTGGGTGCGGGTAAGGTTAGTTCCTTACGTTCCGGAAAATCCGGATAACGCAGTTTCAGCTCGCCGCGCAAGCTACACACGGCCGCGCCGTCGCGAGTTTGTTCTTTAAAAGCCAACTGACCGACCGGCAATGCGTGCGGCAGCAATAAGACCGTTTCCGCACGAACGGTTAGGGTTCCGCCGGCTTTAACGCCCAGCTCGAAAGGCTGGCTGGGAGGCGAGTTGAGTTGTAAATTCAAGTCGTCCAGCCGGGGTTTATCCAGGGCAGTTCGGTGCAGATGGTGTCCTTGGATTTGGCTTTGGCCGATTGGCACGATCAACAGGGTTTGCGGCTTATCCAGCCAGCGTAGCGTAAATTGCCGATTCCCGATGGCTTCCAAGCGTAGTTCGGTTTCTGGGGCTAGTTTAACTTCACTAAGCCATCCGGCCGTGGTGATATGCAGTTCGGCGAGTGGCGATTCGGCTCCCAGCCAATTCCGCATTTCACTGGTGGCGCTAACTGGCTGACTGTTTTCGCTAAGCGACCAATCACCCGGCACACCCAGTTTCTGCAAGCCCTGAATATCTAACGCGGCAAACTTTAACGCGCCATTCCATAACATACTCGTCGCGTCGGCTGCCGGGCTGAACTGGACTGACTGAGCTTGCGCCTGAATCGCTACCTGAGTGGAAATGGGCCAAAATGCCAAGACCAACGCGATTGAGCCAAAGACAACACTGGGTACTACAATCCAGGCTAAGACAATCCGGTTTTTCCTGGAAAGCCAGCCGACCAAAGCGTTTTTAGGCATCGGCGATCAGAGTGGTTTGGCTGGGTGGAAAAACCTAACCGACTGATAGACGGGAGAATTACTGGCAAGGTCGTAACCGGTCAATTCAACTTGATAATCGCCCGAGGCCAGTTTATTGGCAGGCACCACCACCTCGAAAACGCCGGTTTTATTACCCAGTTCCTTGGGGAATACCGTTTGGCCGTCAGCCAGCGACTTGACCTTTAGCTTGACTTTGGCATTGGCGCGTAATTTGTAGGTAAAAACGTAAGCGGACAATTCGTTTGGCGGCTGATTTTGATACAAAATCGCCGGGGCAATGCGGTCCGGCGCCGCACTATCGACGCTTGGGCAGTCTTGCAGCCGCACCAACACACCTAAATCGGTTACTTTGAGTTGCAAGGGTTTGATGACAGTCGCGGTCGGCCAGGAGAAGGTATTGAATTCACCGGGTTGCCAGGATTGTTGAACTTGGTCCAGCCAATAAAACTTGCGGTTGTCCTTTTCCCTGGCGACCAAACAGACCGGGGTATTTTCCTGCAAATAAAAGCGCGCCTGCATGTGGTCGGCAAGGCTGCCGGCGGGTTCTTGGTAATCGGCTAGGAGCCTGTCGGACTTAACTTACCGGCACTTCTGTTGTCATCCAGCTCAGCGAAGACGGCGGTCGAAGGAAGGATTTGCCACTGGTTAGGCGAGCGTTTTGGCGTTGGATTCCGATAACGCCAATCGAGCCTTTTGCTGGCCAATCGTTTCGACCATTAGACGACCCTCGCCAAGATATGCATCCGTTTCAAGTTGAAGGCCATGGCCACCAGTTTCCACTCACCGGTGACCGCATCCAGACCGCGTAAGGAGAATTGGCGAAAGCCGAGTACCTGTTTGATGATCCCGAACACGGGTTCCACCGTGCATTTGCGCTTGGCATAACGGGCTTTGCCTTCGCGGGTTTTCAAGTACCAAGCCATCTTTTCCAGCGGATCGTCGCCAGTCGGTTCCGGCGCATCCGGGGCTAAACGTTCCGCCAACGGCCGATGATGACTGTCACGGCCCATGGCGATTAAAGGTTCGATCCGGTTTCGTTCGCAAGCCTGGACGTTGGCGGCACTGAAGTAGCCGGTGTCCGCCAGTAGGGCTTCGGCTTGGCCCAAGGCGTCGGGCAGTTTTTTCAGTTCGGCCAGCATCGGCTCAACTTGTTGTTTGTCGTTGGTCTGCTGCGTGACCGTGGTGGCCACGATCAGCATCGTATCGACATCGACGGCGGCCTGACTGTTGTAGCCTTGCACAAAGCCTTCGTGACTCGGCAGGATGCGCGATTCCTCGTCGGTCAGGTTGATTTGATCGTCGGGCTTGGGGCCGGCTACCGGCGCCTTGGGTTCCGGGCCTCGCGGCTTTTGGCCAGCTTGCCGCTGGGCTTCCCGGCGGGACACCTTGTCCTCGTATGCCTGTTCGGCTTGCGCGTCGCGCGGTTTGGCCCGCTCGGCGATCTTGGCTTTCGCTTCACGCAAGGCTTTCAGCCGGTCTTCCCGCCGCGCCAATTCGTCCGGCAGATCAAGGCCGTCCCGGTCGTCCACCGCGTCGGTTTCGTCGGCCTTTTGCAGTAAGGCCTGAACTTCGTCTCGTAGCTGTGCTTCGAGCTTTTCGATATGGCTGTGGGACAAGGCCTTGTGCTTGGAGGCATTCGCTTTGAGCTTGGTGCCGTCCAACGCGATTTGCCCCAGCTTCACCAACTTCATCGCTTGCGCCAGACTCAGCACTTGGACGAACAGGTCTTCCAACTCGACCAGGAACGTCTTGCGGAAGTGAGCCAGGGTATCGTGATCGGGATGGGTATCACCAGACAAGAAACGAAACGCCACCGAATCGTAGGTGGCTCGTTCGATCTTCCGGCTGGAAAACACGCCGGTGGCGTACCCATAGACCAGCAGTGCCAATAATATCGCCGGATGGTGCGCCGCCGAACCCCGACCTTGATAGCGGCTCGTCAACCGGCTTAAATCCAACTGCTCGATGACTTCGACGACAAAACGCGCCAAGTGATCCTCCGGCAACCATTCGTCCACCGAGGGGGTAATAGATAGATTTGATGGCGGTTGACAGGAATGAATCGACTCATCAAGGGCTCTCCCGGTTGCTGGTTCTTTCTATACCACCTATTTTATCTAACCAAGTTACCGAATGGACTATTGGCTTTTAAGTCCGACAGGCTCCTAGCACTGAAATCAGCTCGATGCCGACACTGGTCACCGGTTTGTCGCGCCGACCTTCGGCATAGTGGCCGCGCTTTTGGTAGCCAAGGTCGGCGTCGGCCAACGAGGTGGGTTGGTGGAACAGCACGCACACGAATAGGATTGCCCTGATCTCTAATGAATTCACGCTGATTTGCATGCGCCTGCCCCCCCTGTAAAACGTTGTGATTATTGTTAGACGACTTTTAAACGAGAAATCGGAACGTTGTCAATGCATTAGAACACTGTTAGCAGCCTGATTCATCCGGCGGTGAACCGGAAGTGCCGCCAGTCCGGACAAGGCCTGATGTATTGGAAATTTGCCACGCGCCATCGAACTCAAACCAACGCCCCATCCACTATCCTGACTTGCCTTCCGGCCCGCGCGCCCAGATTGGGATCGTGGGTGATGACGACCAGCGTGACACCCTGCCGGTTCAGGTTTTCCAGCAGTTCGACTATTTCCAGGCCGGACTGGCTGTCCAGGTTGCCGGTCGGCTCGTCGGCCAACAGGATGGCCGGGCGCATGATCATGGCCCTGGCGATGGCGATGCGCTGCAACTGGCCGCCGGACAGTTGGTTGGGGCGATGTTCGGCGCGGTCGGCCAAGCTCACCGAGGCCAGCGCCTCGCCGACCCGTTCCCGGCGCTGCTTGGCCGGAATGCCTGCCAGGATCATCGGCATTTCGACATTTTCGGCGGCGGTCAGGCGCGGGATCAGATGAAAAAACTGAAATACGAAGCCGATGTTATCGCGCCGGGTTCGCGCCAGTTCGTCATCGCTGAGTTGGGTGACATCCCGGCCGTTCAGCCAGTAGCGGCCGGCGCTGGGCTGATCCAGCAGGGCAATAATGTTCAGCAAGGTCGATTTGCCAGAGCCGGACGGCCCCATCACCGACAAGTAATCGCCGCGCGCCACGTGCAAATCGATGCCGCGCAAGGCTTGCACGGTTTGTTCGCCGACCTGAAATTGCCGGCCAATGCCGCTCAGCCGTATCACTCGACGACCTTGACCCGCGCGCCGGCCTTAACGCCTTCCTTGCCGAGCGACACGACTACTCGCTCGCCGGCTTGCAGGCCATCCAGCACTTCGGTATAGCTCCAGTTGGACAAACCGGGTTTGAAGCCGCGCTCGCGCAAGATGCCGTCGGCATCTATCGTCAACACCCGGTTATTTTCCAGAATGGCTTCGGCCGGCAGGCGTAGCGCGCTTTCCTTACGGTTCAGCAACACCTCGATATCGGCGCTGTAACCGGGCATCAGTTCGGCCAGATCTTTCGGGTCTTTCATGGTGACTTCGACTTCGACGGTGCGGGCCTGCTTTTCCTTTTCCAACACATAGGGCGCGATGCGGCTGACCACGCCCGAGCAGCGCTTGTCCGGAAAAGCGTCCAACGACACGCAGGCGGTCATGCCGGTCTTCAGCGCGGCGGCATCGACCTCGTCGATCGGCGCCGACACGATCAAACAACTCAAGTCCAGCAAATCGATCGGCGGCAAGGTTGGAATGCCCGGCGGCGACGGCGTGACGAACTCGCCGAGTTCGGCGTTGACTTCGGCGACGGTGCCGTCGAACGGCGCTTTGACCAAGGTGCGTTGGATGGCGGCCTCGGCGACGCCGAGCTGGGCTTGCGCCACATCGACCGCCCGTTGCGCGGCCTTGCAGCCGGCCCGCTGGGCTTTGCCGCCGGTCACCGATTTGTCGACTTGTTCCTCGGAAACAATTTGGTCGCGCCGCCCCAAGCGGCTGATCCGGGCCGCTTCGCGCTCGGCGCCGCCGGCCAGTTGGCAGGCTTGCTCGGCGGCGGCAAGGTTGGCAGCGATTTGGGCCTGCTGCAACGCGGCCTGGGCGTGCAAATCCTGGTTCCAGACTTCCAGCAATACCTGGCCTTGCCGAACCTTATCGCCTTCCCGCACGTGCAGCTTGGCGACCTGACCGCCGGTGGCCGGCGCCAGATAGGCGCGCCGGCAGGCCTTGACCGTGCCGACCCGAGTGTTGGCGACCGTGGCGCGCACCTCGCCCTCGGCCAATGTATAGACTTCGACATCGATCGGCGCCGGCTTGCGGTTGGCCAGCCAAATCGCGCCAGCCACGGCCAGCAAGGTCGCGGCGATCGGAATTTTGTATTTCATGTTTAAGAACCGCTGGGAAATAGCCGTCTAGCCTACCTCGGCACCAGCTATTTGCCCAGCGCCGAGACCGATCAGCCGAGCTGGCGGCTCATTGGGCCAGCAAACGCCCGGCCAGGCGGGCGCCGGTGGTATCGGCGCGCCCGGCGTAGCTGAAAATGGGCAACCCGGCGAACAGTTTTTCGCCGTCGCGGCGCATCGCGGCCTTGGCGTTGGTGTAATCCTGCTGCCAGCGCGGCGCGAATTCGTTGCTGTCCTGGGCGGTCTCGCCGGCACCGCCGGCCAGAAACAGTTCGCGAAGGCCGGCGCCGGGATTGACGAAGGCCGCCAGTTGCGCGGCTTGCCAGCGCGACTTTTCGGCGCCGCGCTGCCAATCCAACGGACTGAGCGATTGCCGGGCGCAAGCGTCCTTCATCCGCGTCAACAGGCTTTCCGAGCTGGCGGCCAAAAACAGACTACCGCCGGCGCATTCGGCGCCGAGATCGGGATTTTTCAGATATTGGACGTAGGCGGCGCTGGCTTGCGGTTGGCCCGGATTGGCGACAATCACGCCGACCGCGCCGGCCGGACTATCGGCATTGAAGTCCCAGATCAGCGCGATGCCGGCCGGCTCGGGACTTGGCGGCGCCGTTGCCGGCCCGTCGGTCGCCAAGCCGCGCCAGTCGTCCAGCGTCCAGGTCGGCGGCAGCGCCAAGCTGGCGGCGACACCAGCAAAAGCGTCGTGCGGCATGCTGGCCAGCACGCCTTCGAACAATTGGCCGTGCAAGCGGGTTTGCCAAAGCGCCGGCGGCAATTGCAGCACGCCGAGTTCGCCTTCGGTCAGCGCGAAATCCCAACGCAACGGATATTCGGCCGCGCCGACGAACACCGGCAGCAAATGCCCGACGAAGGCTTCGGCGCGCAGGGTTAGGCTCAACGGCGCGGCGCCGGCTTGGGTTTGCGGCGCGACGCTATCGATCACGTTCAGAAGAGCTTCCAAGCCTTGCGCGAGATACACCCTGCCCTGATATTCGGTAAAAAACAGCTTTTGTGGGCCAATCCGGGTTTCCAAGATAGGCTGGGGCAACTTGCCGACCCGATAGCCGCTGGCCGCCAACAAGCCGGCCAGCGCCGGCATGGCCCGGTCGCTGTAACGGCTGGCGCTACGCCGATAACTCAGCACCCAGCCCTGGCTGGCGTGAGCCATGTCGTAATGCAATTCGGCGTCGGCGCCGAGCGCGTCGCGTAGCAGTTGTTGCAGAAACTCGCCTTGCAAGCCATCCAGATTGAGTTGCTCGGCCCGCACCTTCAAGCTTTGCAGCAATCCGAAAAACAAGCCGTGCACGAAGCGGTCGTCGGCCAAGGCTTGCAGTCGCGGCTGGCGGTCCCACCAATTCAAGAAGGCCGCGCCGTTGTTGAAATGCAGGCTTAGCGCCACCGGATGTTTCTTGACGTACCAAGCGGCCCGACGCGGACAATCGCCGGCGCGCGGCACGCTGGCATCGACGGCGGTCGCCGAGGCGATATCGCCGCCGCTCAAGGCCGGACAGCGTTCGTCGCCTTCCGGCGCCGGCTCGCCGTTGGCCACCCGCGAGCCCTCGGCCGCCAACACGTTGCCTTCGGCGTCGGTCAATTGCACGGCCAA
Organism: Methylomonas stagni; assembly: GCF_050154735.1. Classification (NCBI taxonomy): domain Bacteria; kingdom Pseudomonadati; phylum Pseudomonadota; class Gammaproteobacteria; order Methylococcales; family Methylococcaceae; genus Methylomonas; species Methylomonas stagni. The sequence goes on from NZ_CP189557.1 coordinate 2,764,833, forward strand.
ATCCAGCATCGGCAGTCCGGCCCTGGTCAATTGCCCCAGCGGTTTCTCGGTCAACTGCCGATAAGCGACGACGCCGGCCGTCACGACCAGGGCGCGGCGGCGGCCATCGCGGTCAGGCGTTTTGCGGGCGTAAGCGGTTCCATTCGTACACTCCTAGAAAATACGGATTCTCCGGCCGGGGTATCCAGACCGGATCGGGCGATTCCAACAATTCGGCGATTCTGACCACCCGCACCTGCCCGTCGGCACCCAGGGCACCGTTATGGTAGACGGCCAGATTCTCGGCGCGGCCGGCGGCAAACAGCATCAAATGATAGGGCTCGTCGTTAATCAAGGGCTTTTGATAGACCAGTAAATCGCCGTTTCGCGCCGCCGCCAGGTCGCGGGATTTCAGCCGGAAGTTGTAGCCGATCAACGTCTCGGCGTCGGCGAAATGGCCGTAGCGCGGCAAACCGTTCCCGATGCCGGTTTGCCAGATTTGCGGATAAGCCGGCAGCGCCTGCCTGGCCTGCTCCGATACCGGCGGTAAATTCAGCTTGGCCGGCACGCCCAATTTGGCGGTGCGAGCGGCGTCGCGCGGTTCCAGCGCGGTGCGGTAGGCAAAGCGCACCAGGCCGGCGCAATCGCGTTGCTTGGTTTCCCACAGCGGACTGAGTTTGCGGGCTTGCAGCAGGGCCACGTCGGTAACGACCTGGCGCAGCGCCTGTTCGTCTTGCGGCGGCAGGAAACCCAGCTCCGCGCCGCCACTGTCCTCGCCTTCGCGTTTGGGGTCATGCTTGATGTAGTCGCGCACCTCGGCGGGCATGTCGCGTTCGGCATCCTGGCCGGGCACGTAGATTTTCGCCGGCCGGCGATTGCCCTGAATCACCACGTAGGCCAGGGTTTGGGTTTCGCCGGGCCGGGCCAGCGGTTTTTGCACCCGGCGCCGGCTTTCGCTGGGCAGGCCTTCGTCGAGAATAATGTCCAAATTCGCCAGGGTATGCTGCACCGCACCGCCCGGCCAGTAATTGGTGTCGATGCGGAACACCCCGACCGGCGGGGCCGGATGCACATACAGATAAGGCCCGTAACCGGCCTGGTCGAAATTGTCGCCGTTTTGATTCAGAAAGAAGATGCCGCCACTGGTCGAGTTGGTATCAGCCCAGTAAACGTGGGTATTGTCGGGCTCGTAAATATGCAAATCGGTGTAAACGCCGTCGCTGTCGCTGGTCAGCACCACTTTCAACGGAATCGGCGCGATCACCGCGTCCACCGTCGTCGAGGCTTTAGCAACGCCGGCGGCGTTGGCGCATTCGGCGATCACGGTGTTCTTGCCCTTGGCGGCCGGGAAGGCACGGGCGAAACCGCCGTTGACGTTGCGCACGTAGTAGCGCACGCCGTTGATGTTGACCACCACCGGGTCGGCGGCCGGATCGGAACAAGTGCCTTCCACCTTAATCTGCAAGCCGCTGGTCCAACCGCCGGCCGGTTGGCTCAACGTCAGCGTCGGCGGCTGGCTGGCATCGGTCGGCAAGGGCCGTTGCTGGCCGCGCCGGGCCAGAATGTCGGAATCGTCGCTGGGCGTGGCTTGCGCGGCGGCGGCAAACGCCAGCGCTAGCCATGGCGTCCCCCAGCGGCGCCGGCCTTTGAACCTAGAAATGTGCCGCATATTAGCCTCCGGCCGGAATTGATCTAAACGTTCGAAATGTAGCAACGATTCGGTCTAACGGCAAATCCAAGCTTGAGACCGGCAAATCCGCCGTTGCAATTCCTTGCTACAATGCCGGCCGAATTGTGCAACCGGTTGGGAACATCATGCGCTTATTATTGGTGGAAGACGATGCAATTTTGGGCGACGGTATCAAAGCCGGGCTGACGCTGGAAGGCTACGCCGTCGATTGGCTGACCGACGGTGCCCAGGCCGACGAAGCCTTGAAATTGAACCGCTACGACTTGGTGGTCCTCGACCTGAACCTGCCGCGTATGGACGGCATGACCGTGCTGAAGAATCTGCGCCGGCGCAAGGACAGCACGCCGGTGCTGCTGTTGACCGCCCGCGACGGCGTGGCCGAGCGGGTGGCCGGACTGGACAACGGCGCGGACGACTACGTCGCCAAGCCCTTCGATCTGGCCGAAATCTGCGCCCGGTTGCGCGCCCTCGCCCGCCGCCACGAAGGCCACGCCCAACCGCTGATCGAGCACAAGGGCGTGACGATAGACCCGGCCGCCCATCAGGTGTATTACCTGGACAAGCCGGTGGACTTGTCGCAAAAGGAATTCGAAGTGCTCAGCTATTTACTCGGTCATCTCGGCCAGGTGATTTCCCGCGCCCGCCTGGAAGAAGCGCTGTACGCCTGGGGCTCGGAAGTCGAGAGCAACGCGGTCGAAGTTCACATTCACCATCTGCGTAAAAAGCTGGACGCTGGCCTGATCCGCACGATACGCGGCGTCGGTTACATCGTCGATCACGACTGATGACCAAACCCTGGCGGCTGGCGCCGCGCTCGCTGAAAAAGCAACTGCTGTTCTCGCTGCTGTCGGCCCTGTTGCTGGGTTGGAGCGTCAGCGCCTATCTGAATTACCAACGCACCCGCGACGAAATCGCCGAATTGTTCAACGCCGAGCTGGCGCAATCGGCGCGGGTGGTGCAGGCCTTTGTCGACAACATGCTGCGGCTGCGCGCGTTGACCAAACTGTGGGAGCGCGAGAAAACCCCGGAATTGTTCGACACCCCTATCCTCGGCCACAAATACGAACGCAAGATTGCCTTCCAACTGCGTTCGATCAAGGACGGTCTGGTATTGCGCTCGGAAAGCGCGCCGGAATTCGCGCTGTCGCTGACCCGCAACGGCTACAGCGAAACGGTACTGGACGGCCAGCTCTGGCACGTGTTCAGTTTGAGCAGCGAGAACGGCGATTACGTGATCCACGTCGGCCAGCGCGACGACATCCGCCGGCAACTGGTCGAAAGCATCGCCGGCCAGCAAATCATCGGCGTGCTGATTGCTCTGCCGGTACTGGGCTTGGTGATTTGGCTGATCGTCAGCCGCACCTTGCGGCCGATCAACCGGCTGAAGGACGAACTGGCCAGCCGCGAGGCCGACTTCCTGCAACCGCTGGCCTTGGACGCCTTGCCCGAGGAAATGCTGCCGGTGGTCAATCAGCTCAACGCCTTGCTGGCGATGCTGGAACAGGCCTTCGTCAACGAACGCAATTTCACCTCCGATGCTTCGCACGAACTGCGCACGCCGTTGGCCGGCCTGCAAACCCAACTGCAAGTGGCGCAAAAAGCTGTCGATCCGGCCATGCGCGACCAAGCCATCGCCAAGGCGCAACAGGCCGTGCTGCGGATGACGCATTTGGTTCAGCAATTGTTGACGCTGGCGCGGGTGCAACACCATAACGCCGGGATCGATTTGCAAAGCGTGGACATTCATCAAGTGCTGGCCGACACGCTGGCCGATCTGGAACCGTTGGCCCGCGCCAAGCAAATCGATCTGGAATTGCGCGGCGACGCCAAATTGGCGGTCGCGGCCAATCCGCAATTGTTGCAAATCCTGCTGCGCAATCTGCTGGACAACGCCATCAAATACACCCCGGCCGGCGGCGCGGTGCTGGCGTCCTGCCGGCTCGAAGCCGGCCGAGTCGCGGTCTGCGTCGACGACACCGGCCCCGGCGTCGCCGACGCCGAACTGGCGCGCCTGACCCAGCGTTTCTACCGCTGCGTCGAAACCGCCCAATCCGCCGAAGGCAGCGGCCTGGGCCTGTCCATCGCCCAACGCATCGTCGCGCTGCACAGCGCCGACATCGACTTCGGCCGCTCGCCGCTGGGCGGCTTGCAGGCGCGGTTAATACTGAATCGGATCGTTTAAGGTATTCCGGACAACTAGGCTATTCGTTGACCTCAATCCTGGGCGGGCCGGATCGAACACCGCGAACGACTAACCGGCAATCGCCGTGCTTTCCGGTTTGTAGCGATAGTGGTGATTGACGGGGAGTGATCGTTAATGGCTATCGTTTGAGCCAAAAAGGTACGCGGTGCGTACCCTTGGCTGGAATTTAGCGTTCCAAAACGAACCGAGCATTCAGTTCCCGCAGAAACTGAAACGTGTCCAGGCACGGCACACCGAATTGGCGGCAAATGTTGGGAACTTTGACTTTCTTGGTATTGGGTGCCAGCAACGCTTCGTGGGTGACTACTGTCGCGCCGAGGGTTTTGGCTTTAGCGATGAGCCAGGGATCGGCTTTGGCTAAGAAGTTGTCGCGGTTACCCGAATTATAGTCGCCGGCTGCGACACTTTGGACAATTTCGGAAAACACCGCCTGGGTTTCGGTGTCGTCGTTGTCGATGAAATGTTCTGGGCGGGCCTTGGCCCAAGCAGCCAGTTCGTCGTCACCGTCTTTGAGTTCCTTGCCTATCATCTGAACACTGGCGACCAAACCCAATTGAAACTTATGATCCAACCAATCCCAATAAGCCGGGCAGATGTCCATGCCGTAATAGAAATTCTTGGCTTGAATGTAGGTGTTTGAGTCCAGAAGATATTTCAAACGCCCAACTCCTTGGCAAAAGTGGCGATTTTGTCGGGTTTGATGCCGCCCAACAACTGGCTGGCTTCACGGAGTAACAATTGGCCGCTGAGAGCCTCGCTAACGACCGCACGGGAAAAACGCTGGCTAATTTGGGCTTTTTTGGTGCGGTAATAACCGGGGCCACCACCTTCGTCGTTCCGATCTTGATACGCCGCTTGCTGAGCGTTGATGTAACGCTGGTATTCGTCCGGCGTGATGAAATTTAGCGTCAGCGCGCGACGCGCCAATGCCCAGGTGCTGACGTGAAAATGCGTTTCCAAAGTCGGTAAATTAGACTGCCAATTTTTCTGACCCTGCTGCCATAGGGGTTGAAATTCAGTAGCCGGGACTAAAAACTCGGCGGCGACGGCGTTACAAAGAACCTCTTCTTCTCGGTGGGTTTGCGTGCTAGCGTCGGAAATGCCGGACTGGCCGATCCAGATATGGCACAGTTCGTGGACCAGGGTAAACAGCCGTGCACCCAAGGCATCGGCTTGGTTGACGAATATGATCGGCGCATAGCCGTCAGCGATTGCAAAACCGCGAAACTCTTCGACACGTAACGGCCGCGTGTAGTGGCCTACATCGCTTTGGCGCATCACTAAAACCCCAACAGACTCGATACGGTTAACCAAATCGCGGTAATAGTCTTCCCAACTGCCGCGTTGCGGATGAATGCCGACACCAAGTGCGGTGCGCATGTCGTGGACGATGGTGGTTACCCCATCTTTGACGGCAAAGCGGCCAACGATAGGATTTGGACCGACAAAATGTTGTTGCAGGTAATCTTTGTACCATTCCTGGCGCTGTTGCATCAGCTTGATAAGGTCGAGCAATTCGGCGCTGAATTTGCGGTTTGCTTGGCCTTCGACGGTTCTTAAATCGGGAATCGGCAATTCGTCGATTGGCGGTTGGACCAGAAACAAATAGCCGAACGGGATATGTGCTTTTTCAGCGTAAGTCATAGCCTGCTTGAAAGTCAAAGGCCGATGGCCGGATTCCCATTCGCTGAGCCTGTCTGGGCTGACACCGCATTTCCGCGCAAATTCAGGCACGGCAATGCCGGAGCGCTCGCGCGCCCAGGTCAGCATGGTCGTGTTGATGTTGGCGGTGGTCATAGGCCTATTTTTTCTTCTAAAAATTAGGTTATTAAAACATTTCTAACAAATTGTCGACACCGCATATCGCGATTCGTTTTGTATGGATGTCGCTTACCGAAACGGCGAGATCGGTAGGCGTGATTCTAGGAGCCTGTCGGACTTAACTTACCAGCACTTCTGTTGTCATCCAGCTCAGCGAAGACGGCGGTCGAAGGAAGGATTTGCCACTGGTTAGGCGAGCGTTTTGGCGTTGGATTCCGATAACGCCAATCGAGCCTTTTGCTGGCCAATCGTTTCGACCATTAGACGACCCTCGCCAAGATATGCATCCGTTTCAAGTTGAAGGCCATGGCCACCAGTTTCCACTCACCGGTGACCGCATCCAGACCGCGTAAGGAGAATTGGCGAAAGCCGAGTACCTGTTTGATGATCCCGAACACGGGTTCCACCGTGCATTTGCGCTTGGCATAACGGGCTTTGCCTTCGCGGGTTTTCAAGTACCAAGCCATCTTTTCCAGCGGATCGTCGCCAGTCGGTTCCGGCGCATCCGGGGCTAAACGTTCCGCCAACGGCCGATGATGACTGTCACGGCCCATGGCGATTAAAGGTTCGATCCGGTTTCGTTCGCAAGCCTGGACGTTGGCGGCACTGAAGTAGCCGGTGTCCGCCAGTAGGGCTTCGGCTTGGCCCAAGGCGTCGGGCAGTTTTTTCAGTTCGGCCAGCATCGGCTCAACTTGTTGTTTGTCGTTGGTCTGCTGCGTGACCGTGGTGGCCACGATCAGCATCGTATCGACATCGACGGCGGCCTGACTGTTGTAGCCTTGCACAAAGCCTTCGTGACTCGGCAGGATGCGCGATTCCTCGTCGGTCAGGTTGATTTGATCGTCGGGCTTGGGGCCGGCTACCGGCGCCTTGGGTTCCGGGCCTCGCGGCTTTTGGCCAGCTTGCCGCTGGGCTTCCCGGCGGGACACCTTGTCCTCGTATGCCTGTTCGGCTTGCGCGTCGCGCGGTTTGGCCCGCTCGGCGATCTTGGCTTTCGCTTCACGCAAGGCTTTCAGCCGGTCTTCCCGCCGCGCCAATTCGTCCGGCAGATCAAGGCCGTCCCGGTCGTCCACCGCGTCGGTTTCGTCGGCCTTTTGCAGTAAGGCCTGAACTTCGTCTCGTAGCTGTGCTTCGAGCTTTTCGATATGGCTGTGGGACAAGGCCTTGTGCTTGGAGGCATTCGCTTTGAGCTTGGTGCCGTCCAACGCGATTTGCCCCAGCTTCACCAACTTCATCGCTTGCGCCAGACTCAGCACTTGGACGAACAGGTCTTCCAACTCGACCAGGAACGTCTTGCGGAAGTGAGCCAGGGTATCGTGATCGGGATGGGTATCACCAGACAAGAAACGAAACGCCACCGAATCGTAGGTGGCCCGTTCGATCTTCCGGCTGGAAAACACGCCGGTGGCGTACCCATAGACCAGCAGTGCCAATAATATCGCCGGATGGTGCGCCGCCGAACCCCGACCTTGATAGCGGCTCGTCAACCGGCTTAAATCCAACTGCTCGATGACTTCGACGACAAAACGCGCCAAGTGATCCTCCGGCAACCATTCGTCCACCGAGGGGGTAATAGATAGACTTGATGGCGGTTAACAGGAATGAATCGACTCATCAAGGGCTCTCCCGGTTGCTGGTTCTTTCTATACCACCTATTTTATCTAACCAAGTTACCGAATGGACTATTGGCTTTTAAGTCCGACAGGCTCCTAGGCAATAGTTTCTACCTTAGTAGAAGCGCGGGCGGGGAAGTCGGAAATTTCAAAAAAGTGAGCGGCCATGCGGTCGGATCGTTTTTAAAATGACCAGCCTGCCCCGCGTCGAGCGGCTTGGAAGCGCGATATGCTGCTGCATCTGGATTTCGCGGCAAACCGAATCATCGTCAGACCTGCCTCATCTATCCCGCTAGTGCTGCAGCGAAGTCATGCGAAAACTTCCCCGGTTGTACAGTCTAAAAGACGATTGGGCGGCTATCCCTTCCTCGGTGGACATTGTCTCGGTCGAAACCCGCAAAAGCGCCGCCCGACCCCATCCCCGCTCTTCGGATATTCAGCTTTGCCCGCCAATGTGGTCTAATCAGCGCCCCATTCAATTTCCGGAAGTACCACCGATGCCGCTCGGCCGATTGTTCCGCACCGCCGCCCTGTTGAGCGCCGCCGTCTTGACGGCCTGCGACAACGCGTCCGAGCGCGATGCCGGCGGTGCCGCGAACGTGATAGGCGCGGCGCCGGAACCGGTGCAAATCGTCGATTTCGCGGCATTAGGCTTGCAGGGGCTGCGAAGTTTCGACGTGCAGGCCAACGGCGCTAAAGTGCATGCGGCGTTTATCGCCGACGGCGGCGATCCGCGCCAGCCCTACATCGGTTATCTGCATTCGGAAGACGGCGGCCGGCATTGGTCTGCGCCGGTGGCGCTGGCCGGGCAATTTCAGCAGCCGGTGGAATCGAAAACCGGCAACGATATTCAAGTGGCCGCCAGCGGCGACAATGTAGTTCTGGTTTGGCAAGTCAGCGGCGAGATTCCAGGCATGGGCCCGCTGTTCGTGGCACGTTCGGCCGACGGCGGCCAAAGCTGGCAAGCCGGCGCCAACCCGACCGGCAGCGACATCGACCAATCCCACCACGATCTGGCGACCGACGCGGCCGGTCGTTTTCATCTGGTCTGGCTGGACGACCGCGACGAAAACGGTTATCAGGGCCTGCGCTACGCCCGCTCCGACGACGCCGGCTTGCATTGGCAAGCCGCGCAAAGCGTGGACGACAGCAGTTGTTCGTGTTGCTGGAACCGGATCGCGGCGGCGCCGGACGGTAAGATCGACATTCTGTACCGCGACATGGAGCCGCGCGACATGGCGCTGGCGCAATCCACCGATGCCGGCATCAGCTGGCAACGCAGTGCCGCGGTCGGCGGCTTCGGCTGGAAATTCGACGGTTGCCCGCACAACGGCGGCAGCCTGGCCTACGCCGACGACGCCAGCCGGCACGCGCTGGTGTGGACCGGCGCGGACCAACAAGTCGGCCTGTATCATTTGCAATCGACCGACGGCGGCACGAGTTGGAGCGCACCGCATCGGCTGGGCGACGGCATGAGTCCGTTCCACGCCGATCTGGCCGTCGGCGCGGAGCGCTTGCTCGCGGTTTGGGACGCGCTGGGACCGGCGGGCTCGAAAGTGTATCTGGCCGAGTCCGCCGACCACGGCGCGAGTTGGACGCAGGGCAGCTTGCTGTCGGCGCCGGCCGCCTCGGCCGGTTTTCCGCGGATCGTCGCAACCGGCCAGGGCTGGCTGGCATTGTGGTACGAGCAACAACCGGGTTCCGCCAAACAATGGCGGGCCGCGTTGATTCATTAGATTTTTGTCATTCGAGAGGTAGTCATGCCCAAGTCGCACATTACAACAATAATAAAGGCCGGCCTGGTGGCGACGGCACTGTTGAGCCCGTTGTCGGCGCTCGCGCACGCCATCCTGGTGAAGTCGCAACCGGCCAAGGACGAGGAAGTCAAGGAAGCGCCGAAACAAGTGGATTTGTGGTTCAACGATCCGGTCCGTAGCGAATACAAAGCCTTGGCGGTCATCGACGCCGCCGGCAAGCGCGTCGATAATCACGACGTCGAACAAAGCCTGACCGACGGCTCCCATATTCACGCCACGGTCGCCAACTTGGCGCCGGGCAAGTACACCGTGCGCTATCGGGTGGTGTCGGAAGATACGCACATCGTCACCGGCAAATTCGATTTCACCGTGAAACCTTAATTCCCAGGCAAGCCCATGACCCGTTTTTCCTTTTCCTTGACAGCCGCGCTGCTGGCCGCGCTGCCGCTATTGAGCGGCTGCGACAAACTCGGCTTCGGCGCCAAACAATCCAACGCCTTGGGCAACCGCCCCGATCTGGATTGCATCATCGCCAACGACTTTTACGCGGTGCATTTCAGTGCTTACATCCAGCCGGAAAAAACCGATAACGCCGCCGACGCCAAAGCCGCCTTCGTGCCGTTTTGTCAGCAAATCCCCCGCGCCGGCAAGATGTTTTTCACCGCCGATTTGATCGACCGCGACATCCGCGCTACCCCGATCGGCGTGAAACTGGTTGAAGTCGAAAAGACCGGCCAACAGCCGCCGAACGATATCCGCGAGATCCGTACCGTCGCCGAGTTTCCGGCCAAACTCTATCCGCGCGGCGCCGTCGAGGCACAGGCCGATGTCGATAAAACCGGCGACTACGTGCTGTACTTTTTAATCGGCGATGCGATCGAGGAAGACGACAAATTTCGGGTGCCGCTGGAAGTCGGCGTGGCACCGGCCGGCGCCCAACCGCCGCTGGTGCTGATCGGCGGGAGCGTTGGCGGATTATTGTTGGCCGGATTTGGCGTGTGGTTTTTCTACGCAAGCGCAAACCGAGCCCGCCATCCGAAGGCCAGGAGAATTAACGCGATGCGTCAGCTAAACCTATGTTTTCAGCCGGCATGGCTGGTTCGCACCCTACTAGTCTGCTGGCTGTTGACGCAATCCGCCTGGGTTGCCGCCCACCCGCCGGGTTTAAGTTCGGTCGACGTCGTGGTCAAACCCGACGGCGTCATCGCCAAGGTGACGTTCGCGCTACAAGACATCGAGGCCTTCTCGCCGATGGACAGCGATCTGGACGCCGAAGTCAGCGACGCCGAGCGCGAGGCGGCCAAACCCGCCGTCGCCAAATTATTGGCCGATCAATTTCGACTTCTGGACGGCAATGCCGTGCTGGCGCCCAGCGAACCGGGCCGGGTCGATTACGACGAGCAAAACAACGCCCACGTCGAGTTCCATTTCGGACCGCTAAGCTCGGGCCGACTGACGCTGCAATCCGCGTTTCTGGCTTCGCTGCCGGACGGTCATCAGCAATACCTGACGGTCAAGGACGGCAACGGCAAAACCTTGGCGGAAAAAATGTTGGGTAAAAACGACGCCAGCCTGAGCGTCGAGTTGACGGCCGGCGCGGCGCAAGCCGGCGGTGGCGCTTGGCTGACGGCCTTCACCGACTTTTTTAAGCTGGGCGTCGAACACATTCTGACCGGTTACGATCACTTGCTGTTTTTGTTTGCATTGCTGGCGGTCACCCACAATTTCTGGCCGGCGCTGAAAATCATCACCTTCTTCACGATCGCCCATTCGATCACGTTAGCGCTGGCCGGCTTGAACTTGGTCGAGCTGCCGAGCAGCTTCGTCGAACCCTTCATCGCCGCGACGATTATTTATGTCAGCGCCGAGAATCTGATACGCGGCGACCATCCCAAGGGCCGCGAGTGGCTCACTTTCGGCTTCGGCCTCGTTCACGGCTTCGGTTTTGCCAGCGTGTTGCGGGAAATGGAGATTTCCAGCAGCGATACCGGCATCTTGTTGCCGCTGCTGTCGTTCAACCTAGGCATCGAGACCGGCCAGATCGCGGTCGCCGCGATCGTGTTACCGATCATCTGGTGGTTGAATAATCAAATCGCGATCGCCGACAGATTTTTGAAAAGCTGTTCGGCGGCGGTGTGCATGATGGGCGCTTACTGGTTGTTGGAACGTACGGTTTTATAGCGCCGAAAGGGACGGCGAGCAGACGCGGCGCCCGCCGTCGTCCCCGGACACTTCGGCCGGTTTTCCAGGTTGACGGCCAAGCCGAATACGCCGCAAACTAGGCGATCGCGCGGGCGCCTGGATTGGGCCTTCGCCCATCGGACAGGAGCTTAAGCCCAGTGATTAAGAAAATCGAGGTCGGCGATCTGCGGCCTGGCATGTACGTCCACGATTTGAACCGCGACTGGTCCGAGCATCCGTTCTTGCGCAACCGGTTTAAGCTGGCGTCGGCGCAAGATGTCGAAAAAATCGCCGATTTGGGCTTGCGTTACGTCTACATCGACACCGACAAAGGCGACGACTTGGCGCCAAGTGGCGACTTGAACCAATTCACGCCGGCTCAGACCAGCGAAATCCATCGCAGCGCCGCTATCGAGCCTATCGTGGCGGCGGTGCCGATCGCCGAAGAACTGCGCCAAGCCCGCCACGTCTACCACGAAGCCCATTCCATAGTGCGCGACATGTTACAGGATTGCCGATTGGGCAAGCAGGTGGCGCTGGAACAAGCCCGCCCAGTGGTCACGGCGATTACCGAGTCGATTTTCCGCAATCCGGATGCCTTGATCAGCTTGTTGCGCTTGAAGCGCGCCGATCAATACACGTTCCAACATTCGGTCGCGGTCGGCACATTGCTCATCAGTTTTTGCCGGGCGCTGAACATCGAGCGGGCCGAAATCGAATTGGCAGGCATGGGCGGACTGTTACACGACATCGGCAAGATGCGGATTCCACAGGAGCTGCTGAACAAAGCCGGCAAATTGACGAGCGCCGAATTCGAAATCGTCAAGGGCCATGTCGAAGCCGGCCGCGGTCTATTGGAAAATACTTTCGGCATCTCGCCGATATCGATCAGCGTCGCGGCCGAACACCACGAGCGTTACGACGGCAGCGGCTACCCGCTGGGCTTGATCGGCGAGCAAATCAGCCGCTTCGGTCAGATGGCGGCCATCGTCGACGTATACGACGCTTTGACTTCGAACCGGGTCTACCACAACGGCACCGAACCGACCGCCGTGCTGAAAACCTTGCTGGAGGGCGGCGGCAGCCATTTCAATACCCGTTTGGTGCACCAGTTCATCCGCACGGTCGGCATCTACCCGGTGGGCACCCTGGTCAAATTGGAGAGCGACGAGTTGGCCGTGGTAGTCGAGCAACATCGCGAAGACTTGCTGCATCCCAAGGTCAGGACCATATTCGATGCCAGACAACGGCGTTTTATCAAACCGCGCGACTACGATTTGGCGAAGCCGAGTTGTAACCGGCGGATATTAAGTTTTGAAATGCCGGGCCGGTGGCGGATAGAACCGACGGCTTATTTGCGGCAATAGCGGCGGAGGGCAAAAAAGGAGCGGAGCGAGCCGGCCTGTGAGGACACCGCCCGCCCCGCGTTTAGCGATTATGCGTCGTAGTTGGCGCTGGCGAATTCCCAGTTGACCAAGGCCCAGAACGCTTCCAGGTATTTAGGACGCAGGTTGCGGAAGTCGATGTAATAGGCGTGTTCCCAAACGTCGCAGGTCAGAATGGGAGTTTGACCGGCGGTCAACGGGCAACCGGCGTTACTGGTGCTGACCAGCTCCAAACTACCGTTGGCGTTTTTCACCAACCAAGCCCAGCCGGAACCGAAGGTGGTCACCGCGCATTTGGTGAACTCTTCCTTGAATTTGTCGAACGAGCCGAAGGTGCGGTCGATCGCGTTGGCCAAACCGCCGGTCGGCGCGCCGCCGCCGTTCGGCGACAGGCTGTTCCAATAGAAGGTGTGATTCCAAATTTGGGCCGCATTGTTGAAGATGCCGCCGGAGGATTTTTTGACGATTTCTTCCAGCGTCAGACCTTCGAACTCGGTACCGGGTACCAGATTGTTCAGATTGGTCACGTAGGTTTGGTGATGTTTGCCGTAGTGATACTCGATGGTTTCCACGGAAATATGCGGCGCCAAAGCGTCTTTTGCGTACGGTAATGCAGGTAATTCAAAAGCCATCTTCTTTCTCCAGAGTGATTGAACAGCAGCAACTTATTAGGCTCCGGAAGTACCTTCGCCTAATTACCCAGCATTATAATAAAGAATTATCACAGATCACCATCTAATCGCAGGGGAATAGGCATGGCGCTTGAGATTGAGCATAAATTTTTGTTGGCGAACGACGATTGGCGAGCCGAAGTCGAGCATTCGGTGTCCTACCGGCAAGGCTATTTGAGCGGCAGTCCGCTCAGTTCGGTGCGGGTACGCGTCTCGGACACTCAAGCCTGGCTAAACATCAAAAGCGCGACGATAGGCACCCATCGCCACGAATTCGAATACGAAATTCCGCTGGCCGACGCCAACACGCTATTGGATGAGTTGTGCCACAAACCGTTAGTCGAGAAAACCCGCCATTTCGTGCGCCGTAATCCGCACCTGTGGGAAATCGACGAATTCATCGGCGACAACCACGGGCTGATCGTCGCCGAAATCGAGTTGTCGCAAATTGGCGAATCCTTCGAAAAACCGGCGTGGCTAGGCCAGGAAGTCACCGATGATTTGCGCTATTACAACAACAATTTGTCGCAAAAACCGTTCAAGGATTGGGATAAATAACAATAATTTAACCAACACATTGAAATGGTGTTTGAAATGCACTATAGTCAATGTATGGTTAAAGCTACTGTTGTTGTTTTTTTGATACTTTTTTCCTCCGCCGCGTCCGCTTCGGAGCTTTCCAGCGTGATCGCCACCCTGGAAAGCAATTGGGCCAACGCGTATTACCAGCACGACGAAGACCGTCAGAAACTGGAATATCCGCTGTTGCTAGCGCAAGCCGCCGAATTGGCGGCGCGCTATCCGAATGCCGCCGAACCCAAGATTTGGCAAGCCACGATCATGGTCACCAACGCGGCCTTTCAATCCTCGCTGACAGCGCTGTCCACGCTGGATTCGGCGAAGGCGTTACTCGAAGAAGCGATTCGCATGAACCCCAACGCGCTGGACGGCGCCGCTTACGTCACGCTCGGCACCTTGTATTACATGGTACCCGGCTGGCCGGTATCGTTCGGCGACAACCAGAAAGCCGAGCAAATGTTGAAAACCAGCCTGAGCATCAACCCTAACGGCATTGATGCCAACTATTTTTACGCCGATTACCTGCTCGACCAAGACCGTACCGCCGAAGCAGTAAGCTTTCTGCAAAAGGCGATTCAGGCACCACTGCGCAAGCAGCCCTCGTTGGCGGACCTGCGCTTGCGCGACGCCGCCAAATCGGCCCTGACCCAAGCCGAGCAAGGCCGGCAAGCCGGCGGCAAAACCAAATACCAGTCGCTGTTTGCGGACGCCAACAACCAAACCCGCTAAATCCGGCTGAAAGCAAAGCCTGAGCATGTAGAATGGGCTAAGTTTTTCAGAAGCGCGTAGCGGCAATCATGATAATCACCCGTTCCCGGCTGGCGGCAGTCTTCGTTCTACTGCTTCCTTACTTGGTCGCTGCCGCCGACCCGTCACCGGAAAACGTCGTTCTGCAACTCAAATGGTTCCACCAGTTCCAATTCGCCGGCTATTACGCGGCGGTGGAACAAGGCTATTACGCCGAGGAAGGCTTGCAGGTCGAAGTTCGCGAGCGCTCGCCAAACCAGGATTACATTCGGCAAGTCGCCGACGGCGCGGCCGATTACGGTATCGGCGACTCCGGCATCGTCGCCGACTATGCCAACGGCAAGCCCATCGTCGCCCTGGCCGCCATCTTTCAGCACGACGCGCTGGTGCTGTTCAGCAAACAAGCGTCCGGCATCATCAGTCCTTACGAGATGGCCGGCAAGCGCATCATGTACGACGTGGTCGGCGAAAACAACGCGCCGGTGCGGGCGCTGCTGTCGGAAGCCAATCTCAACGAGAGCCATTACGTCAAAGTCCCGGAAAGCTTCGACGACGCGGATTTGATCCAGGACCGGGTCGACGTGATGTCCGGCTATATCACCGATCGCCCTTACACCCTGCAGAAAGCCGGCATCAGCTTCAACATCATCAATCCGCAAAACTACGGCGTCGATTTCTACGGCGACCTACTGTTCACCAGCCAAACCGAATTGGCTCGCCACCCCGGTCGTGCCGAACGCTTTCGCCGCGCCAGCCTGAAAGGTTGGCAATACGCCTTGGATCATCCGGACGAAATCATCCGACTGATCCGCTCGAAATACCGCAACGACTTGAGCGAAGCGCAGTTGCGCTTCGAAGCCACCGAAACCCGCAAGTTGATCCTACCGGACAAGATCCCGCTCGGCCAGATCGAAACCGGCCGGCTGCGGCGCGTCGCCGAAATCTACGCCAGCCTGAATCTGGCCAAGCCGCTAAACGACGCCCAATTGGACGGTTTTGTATACGGCGGCGGCAACCAATCCAGCGGGCCGCAACTTTCCGCCGAAGAACGTCAATGGTTGCAGACCCATCGCCAGATCCGGCTGGGGATAGACCCTAACTTTGCCCCTTACGAGTCGATAGACGCCCAAGGCCAATACATCGGCATCGCGCCGGATTTCCTTCGTCTGGTGAGCCGCCTGCTGAATGTCGAATTCGTACCGGTTCGCGACAAAACCTGGCACGAAACCCTGGAAATGGCGCAACGCGGCGAATTGGACATGATCGCCGCCGCGGTCAAAACCCCCGAACGCGAGCACTACCTGAGTTTTACCCAAGCCTATATTTCGACGCCGACCGTCATCATCGCGCCGGAAAGCAGCGGCTACATTGGGTCGTTACAAATGCTGGCGGGCCAACGCGTCGCCGTCGAAAAAGGCTATTTCGTCCAGGAATTGCTGCGTCGCGACCACCCGACGCTGCAGCAACTGGAAGCCGCGTCGGTCGGCGAAGCGCTGAACCTGGTCACGGAAGGCAAGGCCGACGTGTATATCGGCGACGCCGCCTCGGCCAGCCACGCTCTCGGCCGCGCCGGCCTGCTGAATTTGCGCATCGCCGGCCAAGCCGGCTACCTGAGCGAAAGCCGAATGGCGGTAAGCAAGACCAACCCGGAATTGCTGTCGGCTCTGGAAAAAGCCTTGACCACCATCAGCCACGCCGAACACGACGCCATCGTCAACCGCTGGCTGGGCCTGAAAATCGAGCAAGGCATCCGCCCGGAAACTCTGTTCAAATGGGGCTTGCCGGCCATCCTGACCTTTGCCCTGGTCGGTTATTGGCTGTATCGGCTGAACCGCGAGGTCAAGGCTCGCAAGCGCAGCGAAGCCGAATTGGCGCTGCTCTACACCAACATGTCGCTCGGATTCGCGCTGCACCAAGTGATCCGCGATGCCGCCGGCAAGATCGTCGATTACCGCTATCTCGACATCAACCCGGCCTTCGAACGCATGACCGGCATCGCCCGGCAAGAATGGCTGAACAAAACCGTCCGGCAACTGCTGCCGGACACCCACTGCCCGTGGATCGCCAGCTTCGACGACCTGGAAACCAGCGGCGAACCACGTCATTTCGAAAACCGCGTCGAGGAAATCGGCCGCTGGTACGCGATCGACAGCTACAAGGCCGACACCGACCGTTTCGTGGTACTGGTCCAGGACATCACCGAGCGCAAACAAACCGAACTGGCGCTGACGCAGAGCGAGGAACGTTTCCGGATGAGCCAGATCTACGGCGGCATCGGCATCTGGGAAGCGGAGTTGCTGACCGGCCGGCAGTTTTGGTCCGAGATCGTCACCGGCAGCCTGGGCTTTCCGAAAACCGCGCAACACAGTTGGGGCGATTTTTTGGCGGCGGTGCATGTCGAGGACCGGCCGGCGGTGCTGGCCGCGACTCGCGCCCACCTGGAAACCGGCGCGAAATACGATGTCGAGTACCGGATCGTGGACGCCGACGGTCAAAAACGCTGGATGCGCTCGGTCGGCCAGGCCGAACGCGACAGCGAGGGCAAACCGCTACGGATGCGCGGCATCGTCCACGACATCAGCGAACGCAAGGCGGCCGAGGAAAAGCAGCGCCTGTGGGCACGGGTGTTTTCCGACGCGCACGAAGGTATCGTCATCACCGATACCGAAGCCAATATTATCGATGTCAACGCCGCCTTCACCGCCATCACCGGCTACGACCGCGCCGAAGTGCTCGGCCTGAACCCACGCCTGCTGAAGTCGGACAAGCAGCCCGACGAGTTTTTCACCGAGATGTGGCAGGCGTTGACCGACAGCGGCCATTGGCAGGGCGAAATCTGGAACCGGCGCAAAAACGGCGACTGCTACGCCGAGCTACTGACGATTTCGGCGTTGCGCGACGACGCCGGCAAGATCGTCCATTACATCGGCCTGTTTTCCGACATTACCGATACCAAGCGCCAACAACAAGCATTGGAAGTATTGGCTCACTACGACGTTCTGACCCAGCTGCCCAACCGGGCGCTGTTCGGCGATCGCTTTGCTCAGGCCATCGCCCACAGCAAGCGCTCGGAATGCTTGCTGGCGGTCTGTTACCTGGATCTGGACGGCTTCAAACAGGTCAACGACGGCTACGGCCACGAGGCCGGCGACCAATTGCTGGTACAAGTCGCCAAGCGCATCCGTCAAAATCTGCGCGAGGGCGACACCGTGTGCCGATTGGGCGGCGACGAATTCGCGCTGCTGTTCGAAAACCTGCAATCGGTATCGCAATGCGAAGACACGTTAAAACGCATCCATCAAGCCGTGGCCGAACCCTTCGAGCTGGCGGCCGGTCCGGTCCGGATCGCCGCCAGCAGCGGCGTAACGATCTATCCGCTCGACCGCGAAGAACCCGACCTTCTGCTGCGCCACGCCGATCACGCGATGTATCAGGCTAAACTGGCCGGCCGCAACTGCTACCGCCTCTACGACGAACTTGCCGAGTTGCCGGAGCGGAAGTCGGCGCCGCCGAACCGGCTGGAACTGGCGTTGCGGGAAATCGGCGCCGCGCTCGAACAAGGTCAGTTCCGCCTGTATTACCAACCCAAAGTCAATCTGGCTAGCGGCGAAGTGGTCGGCGCCGAAGCGCTAATCCGCTGGCAACATCCGGAGCGGGGCTTGCTGGCACCGGCTGAATTCCTGCCCATCGTCGAAGGTCATCCGTTGGAAATCGACATCAGCAACTGGGTAATAAGAAGCGCCTTCGCCGAATTGCAGCGCTGGCAAGATACCGGTCTCAAACTGCAGATCAGTGTCAACGTCTCGCCACGCCATTTGCAATGGCCGCGATTCGTGCCGGAGTTGGAGCAATTGCTGGCGGCCCATCCGGGTATTTCGTCGCGGCAATTGGAACTGGAAGTGTTGGAAAGCAGCGTGCTCGACGACCTGATCTCGGTCGGCGAAGTCTTGAAGCAGTGCTATCACGACCTGGGCATACCCTGCGTGCTGGACGACTTCGGCACCGGCTATTCATCGCTGACCCATTTGCGGCACTTAACCATTAGCGCGGTCAAGATCGACCAAAGCTTTGTGCGCGGCATGATCGACGACCCGGACGACTTATCGATCGTCGAAAGCGTGATCGCCTTGGCCAGAGCCTTCAAGCGCGACGTAGTCGCCGAGGGCGTCGAAGACATTGAACACGGCGTGTTTCTGATCCATCTAGGCTGCCATTTGGCCCAAGGCTTCGGCATCGCCCGCCCCATGCCGGCTGCGGCACTGGCCGACTGGATCCGCGATTACCGCAACTACCCGGCCTGGACCGCCAGCGCGCGGAACCCGTTGCATCCCGGCCGCGTCCAGTTGTCGCTGCTGAAATTGCAGCAACAATATTGGTTGCGCCGTCTGGAAGCCTATCTGCGCGCGCCGGCCGACAACGGCGGCTATTGGCCGACCTTGATCCAGAAAAAATCGCACATGAACAAATGGCTGGAACGCTTGGAACTGGAAACCAGCGCCGACCGCCGTTTGCTGGGCAAACTGGCGCAAGCCCAAGCCCGTCAAACCTTGCTGGCCGAACAAGTGTTGCGGGAACACCAACAGGGACGGCCCGCGCTGACCGGCGAGACCTACCAGCGCTTGCTAAGCGCCAATCTGGATATCATCCAGCTCTTGGAACAACTGGAGCTTTACATCTAAGCGGACTCAGCCGAACTCGCGCAAGCCCTCGGCCAGTTTGGCGAAATCGAAATGCTCGGCCAGACAATTGGCCAGGCTGTCGATACCCGCCTCGCGCAAGGCCGCCAAATCCACCGCGCCGGCGTCGGCGTAACCGGCCCAGGCGAGTAAGGCATCGGCCGCCGCCGGCAAATCGAACAAGCCGTGCAAATAAGTACCGGCCACCTGGCCGTCGACCGACACGGCACCGTCCGGGCCGGCCGCCAATTCCAACAGCGGCCGCGCCAAGCCCGGTCCGCGACTGACGCCCATATGAATTTCATAGCCCGCCACGGCTGTTTCTGTGCCGGCCAGTCGGCCGCCGGTTTGGCGCAGGCATTTGTCCGGCGCCAGCTCGGTCTCGATGTCCAACAGGCCCAGACCGGCCACGCTACCCGGCTCGCCCTCAATGCCGCGCGGGTCGTGTATTGCCCGGCCCAGCATTTGAAAACCGCCGCAAATACCCAGCAGTTTGCCGCCATAGCGCAAATGGCGTTGGATGAAGGTATCCCAGCCCATCGCCCGCAAACGCGCCAAATCGCGGCGCACCACCTTACTGCCCGGCAACACCACCAAATCGGCGCCGCCGATCCGCTCGGGCGATTTGGCGAAACGCACCCGCACGCCGGGATGCAGTTGTAACGGATCGAAGTCGGTATGGTTGCTGAAGCTGGGCAGATGCGGCACGACGATGTCGAACGGTCGTGCGCCGTCGCTGCGGCCATGCCGGCTGGACAAGGCGTCCTCGGCCTCCAGGAACAGATCGGACAAATACGGCAACACCGCCAGTACCGGCTTGCCGGTTTCGGCTTCCAGCCAGTCCAAGCCGGGTTGCAGCAGCCCGATGTCGCCGCGAAACCGGTTGATCACGAAGCCGATGACTCGCCGCCGCTCGCTTTCGCTCAACAGCGCCAAAGTACCGACAATGTGGGCGAACACCCCGCCGCGATCGATGTCGGCGATCAAGATGACCGGACAGTCGACCGCTTCGGCGAAACCCATATTGGCGATATCGCCGGCCCGCAAATTGATTTCGGCCGGACTGCCGGCACCTTCGACGATCACCGCTTGATATTGTCCGGTCAAACGCCGCCAGGAGGCCAACACCGCCTGCATCACCACCGTCTTGTAATCGTGATATTGCGCGGCGGACTGGTTGGCCAGTACCCGGCCGTGAATGATGACCTGAGCGCCGGTATCGGAATGGGGCTTCAGCAGCACCGGATTCATGTCGCTATGCGGCGGCAAGCCGCACGCGGCGGCCTGCACCGCCTGGGCGCGGCCGATTTCGCCGCCGTCCACCGTCACCGCGCTGTTCAAGGCCATATTTTGCGGCTTGAACGGCGCCACCGCCACGCCCTGGCGCCGGTAGTAACGGCACAGCGCCGTCACCAGCGTGCTCTTACCGGCATCGGAAGTGGTGCCTTGCACCATCAAGGCTTTAGGGATCATCTTGCCAAGCGTTTTCCCAGACCAACGCCGACAAGGCTTGCGGCGTCGCCCAGTTTTCCAGTTCCAACATCGGCTTGGGGTAAAACTCGGCGACGTGGCCCAAACACAAAATCGCGATCGGCTTGGCGCCGGCCGGCATATTCAGCAAGGCCGCCAACGCCGCCGGATCGAACAGCGACACCCAGCCCATGCCGAGGCCTTCGGCGCGGGCCGCCAACCACAGGTTTTGTATCGCGCAGGCCGCCGACGCCACATCCATTTCCGGCAGGGTGCGCCGGCCGAAGATATGCCCCTCGCGCCGATCCGGCAAGGCCACCACCAGCAATTCGCCGCAATCGAGGATACCCTCCACCTTCAAACGCATGAATTCATCGCGGCGTTCGGCCAACGCCTCGGCGGTGGCGACGCGTTCTTGTTCGACCAGGTCGTGAAGACGCTTCCGCAATGTGGAATCGGTGATGCGAATAAAGCGCCAGGGTTGCATCAGACCGACGCTGCCGGCTTGATGCGCGGCTTGCAGCAAGCGGGCCAGTAAGGCCGGATCGACCGGATCGGACAGAAAATGGCGCATATCGCGACGCTCGGCGATCACCCGATAAACGCCGGCAATTTCGGCCGCACTGAAAGCCGAAGCCGCGCCGGTTTCGCCGGATTCACTAATCGGCACGGGCCGATTCACAAGGCCACCGCCAGCAATACCGTCGTTTCGACCAATTCGACGGCGGCGCCGTACACGTCGCCGGTCACGCCGCCCAAACGGGCCAGCGCCGCGCGCCGCAGCCACCACAGCACCAGACCGGCCGCGAGCAGCGGCAGCCAGCCCGACAGGCCCAACGCCAACAACAGCGCCGCGCCGACGGTCCAGCGCATCGCCCGGAAATCGGCATGCGCCAGCCAGGTCGCCGCCAACCCGGCTGGGCTGACGTAGTCGGCGGTCAACATGAGCAGCAAAATCGCCGTGCGCCCCAGCAACGGCGCGGTCCATAGCGGTGACGGATCATGCCGTTCCAACAGCGCCGTCAGCGCCGCCCATTTCAGCAACAGGATTAACACCAGCAAACAGACCGCCACCGGCCCGGCGGCCGGATCTTTCATAATGCGCAAACTGCGTTCGCGGTCGCCGTGGCCGCCGACCCAGGCATCCGCGCAATCGGCCAAACCGTCCAAATGCAGCGCGCCAGTCGCCAGTACCCACGCCGTCAACAAGATGCCCGCCAGCAAGTAAGTCGGCGTTCCGGTCAACCAGGCCGCCAACCCGCTCAGCAAGCCGCCCAGCAGCAAACCGACCAACGGATAGCAAAGCAAGGATCGGCCGGCCGTCGGTCCGTCGAACCCAACCGCCGGGACCGGAAACCGGGTCAGAAATTGCCAGGCCAGCCAGAACGCTCGCACGGTTATTTCAGGTGTCTGCCCTTGGCGTCTTTGAAAATGTGTCCGGTCAGGATCAGCACGCCCTCGATGAAGCCCCACATCACGCCGTAACCGCCGGTTGCCAAGGTCACCAGAATCTGTACGATGCCTATCGTGTAAAAGCCCAAATAGATGCGGTGCAAGCCGACCGCGCCCAGCGAGATACCCAACAAACCGGCCACTATCCGGCTTTTCACCGGTTGGGATTCCATCAGATAGGCACCGACCAGACTGACTTCGGTGACTTTGTCGTCCTCGAAATCGAAATCCACGTCGTCGCCGGACTTGGGCGGCGCGTCGGATTGCCATTGCTCGATATGAAACTCGTAAAATTGGTCTTTGGCTTTGATAACGCCGGTTTGGCAATCGGCGTCGTAACTCTCTATATGTCCTAGCATGTCGTTAACCCGGTTCTCGCCGCCTCGAATACGCCGCATCGGGCTCTCGGGCGGGTTTATTCTTATGAAGCAGGTCGGAGTCCGACCCGGTAGCCGAAAACGCCGGATCAGCCCTGGCGTTTTCGGCCGCTCATGATACGGGAAACGCCGCCCGGCCGCCACGGCTGGCGTTCCGCCGCCATCAAGCGGTACTGACTCCGGCCTGGGCGAAGGTCGCCATCTCGTTGTGCAAGCGGCAAGCCATTTGCAACACCGGTATCGCCATCAACGCCCCGCTGGCTTCGCCCAGCCGCAAATCCAACGCCAGCAAGGGCCTGGCGTGTAGCGCTTCCAACACCAGAACGTGACCTTTTTCGGCCGAACGGTGGCCGAAGAACAACCAATCGGCGCAGCCCGGACAAACCGCGGCGGCCAGCAAGGCCGCAACACTGCAAATGAAGCCATCGACGACAACCGGCAGACCCAGCTGGGCGGCGGCCAAATAGGCACCGGTCAGCGCGGCGATTTCGAAACCGCCCAGGATTTGCAACATCGCTAGCGGCGAGTTCAAGGCCTCGCGGTGCAAGGCCAAGGCCTGCTCGATGACCGCCGCCTTCCTGTCGATCTGCCCAGGGCTCAGACCGGTACCGGCGCCGGTTAAATCGGCGGCCGGCAAACCCAGCCGGGCGGCGGCCAATGCGCTGGCACTGGCGGTATTGGCGATACCCATTTCGCCGCCGACGAACAATTCGGCGCCGGCAGCCAGCGCTCGCGCCACCGCGTCCCGGCCTGCGGACAACGCGACAGCAAGTTGTTCGGCATTCATTGCCGGCGCCGTCAAAAAGCTGGCCGTACCGGGGCCTGCGCGGCAATCGATGACGCCCGGCACGTCCACCGGCGCCACCAGACCGACATCGACGACTTCGAAGTCCGCGCCGAGGGCGCGAGCCAATACGTTGACTGCGGCGCCGCCGGCCGCGAAATTCTTGACCATTTCCTGGGTGACCACTTGCGGAAAGGCCGACACGCCCGCCTCGGCGATGCCGTGATCGGCGGCGAACACACTGATCCAGACCCGTTCGACGCTCGGCCGCTCCCGGCGCTGCAAAGCCGCCAAGCGCACGGCGCTTTCCTCCAGCACACCCAGCGATCCGGGCGGTTTGGTCAATTGCGCTTGCCGGGCGGCGGCGATCTCGAACAGCCGCCGGTCAGGCTGGGCCGGCGCTTGAAATATCCAATCCATGCTCACGCCGATTTCAGAACCAGCGGCAAACCGGCCGCCACCAGCGTCACCCGGTCGCAGATTTGGGCCAGACGTTGATGCAAAAAACCGGCCTCGTCCACGAAACGGCGGGTGGCGGGATCGGCGGCGACCACGCCGTAACCGACTTCGTTGCTGACCATCACCACCCGTCGCCGCACCGAGCTTAAGGTTTCGCATAGCGCGTCGCGGTGGCGGTAATAGTGATCGGCCCGCAAATTGCCGCGACTATCGAACAAGGCATTGCTGAGCCACAGCGTCAGGCAATCGACCAGAATGCAGCGATCGGCGGCGGCGGCCCGTAGCGTACCGGCCAGATCCAGCGGCTCCTCGACGGTCACCCAGCCGGCGGGACGATCTAGACGATGGCGGGCGATGCGCTCGCGCATCTCGGCGTCGCCGGCTTCGGCGGTAGCCACGTAGACCACCGGCAAGCCCGATTCGGCGGCCCGCGTTTCGGCATAGCGACTCTTGCCTGAACGCGCCCCGCCCAGCACCAATTCAATCATCCGCCAGCCTGACCGCCAGTACGTCGCATTTGGCGTGGTGCAACACGCCGTTGGCGGTAGAGCCGAGCAGCAAGGCCAAACCGTGCCGGCCATGCGAGCCGACCACGATCAAGTCGGCCTGGTTTTCCTCGGCAATCCGGACGATTTCCATTTTCGGGCTACCCATTTCCAGGTATTGGCGTTCGACCGGCACCCGCAGCTCCTCGCCAAGTTTAATCAAGCGCTGTTTGCAGGCTTCCATCAGCTCTTGGGTCAATTCGACATCGAACGGGATGATGGCGTCGGCGGCCGGATCGGAAATCGGCAAATTGTCGACGACGTGCACCAAGCTGAGCTTGGCATTGTTCTGCTCGGCAATTTGGCTAGCCTTGTGAACGACTTGGTCGTTGGCCTCGAAAAAATCGACTGCCAGTAATATGTGTTGGTAAATGGCCATGGCTCTCTCTTATTCTGCGGTGGGAAGTTCGGGAAACAGCAAGGACATCGCTTGCGACGAAATCAGTATATACAAAAGCGCCAACGCCAACCCGAACGGCAACGGCTTGTCCAGCGCGTGGCGATAGATGTTGCCGTTGATCAGCCAGTGCCAGGCCATCAGCAACAACATCGCGATATAGGCGAGTTGGTTGGCCTGGGTTTCCAAACTGGCCATCGCCGGAATCGCGAAGAAGGTGATCATTGCATCGCAGCCCAGCAACGCCGTCAGGGTTTGTGGAAAGCGGTTCGGATTGCCGGAAAAATACAGCAACGGATAGGTAAACCCAACGATCAACGCGGTTTGCAGCAATAACTGCAGCAGGGCGCCGGCGAAGCTGCTACCGATCAGCAAAATCAACAGATTGATCAGCGCGTAAGGCAGGAAGGCCAGCCGGGTTAGCCAGCGCGACGCCGGCACGTCTTGCGGCCCCTTGCGTAGCATGCAGATCTCGAAAAACAACAGCACTAGTTGGTACATGATGGCTCCGCTGAAATGAGTAGGTGCCGGCTCGCGCCGGCTTGGCAAGCTAAACTGCCGGGACATCGGCGGTCTGTCAAATCGCCGCCCGGACGTGGGCGGCCGCGTCCGGATCGGCCAACCCCGATTATTCGGCCTGCGCCAGAGTTTCCTCGGCGGTCAGCCAATCCAGTTCGGCCTGTTCCAGCGCGCTATCGACGTTCGCCTTTTGAGCCAACAACTGCTTGAGCCTTTCCTTGTTGTCGTCGCTGTAGATAGCCGGATCGGCCAGTTGTTCCTCCAGCTCGCGCTGCTGCTGGTGAAACTTCTCGACCGCCGCCTCGGCTTTCTTGACCGCGTCCAGCAACGGTTTCAAACGCTGCCGGCGTTCGGCATCCTGTTTGCGTTGATCCTTACGGGACACGCCGCTCGCCGCTTCCACCACCCCGGCCGGTTCGTCGCCGGCCTTTTTTTGTTCGGCCAACCATTGCTTGTAATCGTCCAGATCGCCGTCGAAGGGTTGGACTTGCCCTCCGGCCACCAGCAGCAAGGTGTCGGTGACCGAGCGCAGCAAATGCCGGTCGTGCGATACCACCAGCAACGCGCCTTGGTATTCCTGCAAGGCCACGCTCAAGGCATGACGCATCTCCAAATCCAGATGGTTGGTCGGCTCGTCGAGCAACAGCAAATTCGGGTTTTGATAAACCAGCATCGCCAACACCAGCCGGGCTTTTTCGCCGCCGGAAAACGGCTCGACCGGATCGTTGACCTTGTCGCCGCGAAAATCGAAACCGCCCAGAAAATTGCGCAAATCCTTCTCGGTGGCTTGCTTGTCGAGCTGTTGCAGATGCCACAGCGGGCTTTCCTCCAGCCGCAGCAACTCCAGTTGATGCTGGGCGAAGTAGCCGATATTCAAGTCCTGAGCGTTCCGCAACTTGCCGCTCAAGGCCGGCATTTGTCCGGATAGCACCTTGATCAGACTGGACTTGCCGGCGCCGTTGGGTCCCAGCAAGCCAATGCGATCGCCGGGCGTGATGGTCAGGCTGGCGTTTTTGACGATGACTTTGTCGCCGTAGCCGATGTCCGCGTGTTCCAGTTGCAGCAGCGGATTGGGCATTTTTTTCGGCGGCGGAAAGCTGAAACCGAACGGCGAATCGACGTGGGCCTGGGCGATCAATTCCATGCGTTCCAGGGCCTTGATCCGGCTCTGCGCCTGACGGGCCTTGGTCGCCTGGGCCTTGAAGCGATCGACGAAGCTTTGCATGTGCGCGATTTCGCGCTGCTGTTTTTCGTAGGCCGATTGCTGCTGGGCCAGCTTTTCGGCGCGCATGCGTTCGAACGCCGAATAGTTGCCGGTGTAGATCTCAGCCTGGTTTTG
Source organism: Methylomonas stagni (assembly GCF_050154735.1). NCBI lineage: Bacteria > Pseudomonadati > Pseudomonadota > Gammaproteobacteria > Methylococcales > Methylococcaceae > Methylomonas > Methylomonas stagni. The sequence goes on from NZ_CP189557.1 coordinate 2,791,477, forward strand.
TTCGATATGGACGATGTGGTCGGTAATGGTGTCGAGAAAATCGCGGTCGTGCGAAATCAACAGCAAGGTGCCGGGATATTTGACCAGCCAGTCCTGCAAATACATCACCGCGTCCAAATCCAGGTGGTTGGTCGGTTCGTCGAGCAGCAATACGTCGGACCGGCACATCAAGGCTTGAGCCAGATTCAAGCGCATCCGCCAACCGCCGGAGAACGAACTGACCGGCCGGCTTTCCTGTTCGGTGCTGAATCCCAGACCGTTCAGCAAGCGCGAGGCGCGGGCCTGGGCGGTGTAGCCGCCGACGTGGTCCAGCGCGACGTGCAATTCGGCCAACTTGATGCCGTCGTGATCGGCCTCGGCCGCCGCCAATTGTTGCTGCAAGGCACGCAGTTCGCGGTCGCCGTCCAACACGTAATCGATCGCCGAACTGGACAGCGCCGGAGTCTCCTGAGCCACGTGGGCAATCTCCAGATTCGGCGGCATCGAAAATTCGCCCTCGTCGGCGTGAAGTTCGTTGCGTAACAGCGCGAACAAGCTGGATTTGCCGGCGCCGTTGGCGCCAGTCAGGCCGATCTTTTGGCCCTTGTGTATCGTGAAGGACGCGCCGCTGAACAACAAGCGGTTGCCGCGGCGGATCGCGATGTTTTTGAAATTGAGCATGATGGTGGCGATAGCAGTCGGCCTGGCCCCATGCCAAACCTGGGCGGGGATTTTAGCGCGGGACGGCCGCCAGGGTGTGGGCGATTTTAGGATAGCCCGGATGCCGTGCAGAGGAGACGCTAGAGTGAAGCTCCCCGCCTGATAACCGGCGGATTCGGGCTCAGCCGGCTAAACGGTAATCCCGCCAGCTCTGCTCGGCCCGAGACTTTGCGACCGCAGGCCGACGCAAACAGGGTATGCGTTTGTGACCGGCGAGGCGGATGCACTCGTAGCCGCGCTGCCGATGGCAGCAGGCGCAACGGTTCAAGCGACGCAGATAGCGCCCGTAGGCGCGCTCCGTCGCCTGCTCGAAACGCCGCAACGCGCCGCCGGTTTGCGGGTAAGGTAGCCAAACTTGCGATACCGCCAATCGGGCATACAGACGGCGGGCTTGATCGATCAGCAGGTCGTTGTCCATTTGTCCTCCCCGGTCTCCCAGGATTACGGAACCGGCGCGCCGCTTGCCAGACCCGGACGAATCGACGACGACTCGGCCGGCCGCATTGGTGAACCGTCCGCGTACATTGAACCCCAACGTCGGGCCGGACGGTTTGATCTCGATCAAGCCGAGCCCTACCGGCCGCGCGTGCGTTCCAAGCCAGCGAATCGGCTTAACGGTTAAACTTTCCCGCTAATTGGCGGTCGCACGGTCTCAACCAAAACGGGAGATAGACCATGTCATTAAGCCAAGATTTCGATCATTTGCTGGAAAAACTCAATACGGAACGGGAGAGCTTACAACTTAAACTGCATCTGGCGTCGATGGATGCCAAGGACGAATTCGCCGAAGCCGAACAACTTTGGCAGCAGTTCAAGTCCAAGGCCTCCGAAATCGCCGACGAGTCGATAGAAACATCCGAAGATTACATCGCCAAGGCACAAGTGGTCGGAGAGGAATTGAAAGCGGCGTATCAGCGCATCAGCCAGCGTTTGACCGAATAGCACCCGAAGCCGGTGCTTGCCAAGCAAGCACCGAACCGGGGACGCGGGCGCATGGGACGACTCGCGGCCGTCCGCCCGGAGCGGGGACGGAAGAGAAGAAAAGCGTTAAACCGGCTTGCGCCGTCCGGCGTACAGCAGCCCCATCACGGCGGAACACATCGTCCACGCCGCCGCCGGCAACGGCACCGAAACGCCGCCAAGATCCGGAATAGGCGCGACATTCGCCGCCGGCACTTTACGGCGAGGCCCGTCGGTTAGCGCCAACAAAAACACATTATCCAGCCAGATTTGCGCGGCGCTTTCGCCGCCAAGATCGGCATTCGTCAAACGTTCGCCCCGAAACCGATAGACTCCGGACGAAACGCCGCTCGGATGGGCAAGCTCCAAGCGCCGCGCGCCAACCGCGCTGGGAGTAGCCGGCCGTTGCAAGGCGGCACCGCTTTCGGCTAACAAACTCCTCCGCTCGAAATCGTACTGATCGAACAGCCTATCCGAAATCTGAAAATGATGAATTTGGTCGGTCGGTAGCCGGTTATTGGCCTGGGGGGTATCGGTGGCCAGTAGCCAGCCGATTAAAACAACGGTCCCGAATCTGACCATACTGTCTCCAAAAATTAAAATCACGTCCTTGTGCGACCCACATCCTGTCTTGTGCGTTACCAACCCAAGCCGCCGGCGACGCAGCCTGGCCCGGTAACGCACGTGAAACAGAATACGCAATCCGCATGAAGACCTTCTGGAGAGAGAATTAAAAAACGGTGAAAACCGGATTAAAGTTTGCCGACTGAATCCGCCGCCGAATCACGCGGGGCGGCGACGGCGGTACGCCAAAAATCCAACCACCCCAACCGCCGCCGCGCCGAGCAAAGGCAGGATCAGACCGGAATCGGCCACCGCGCCGCCGGCGGTATCGTTCGGGTATTTGAATTTGACCAGCACGCCGAGTTGCGGATCGGTGATGTTGATCGCAATCGCCTTGGCGCCGAGATTGGTCCATTGCACCTCGCTGCCGTCGAAAGGCTTGTTGTTGCGAGTATCCTTGTTGACGATGTGCGGAAACAGCGGCGTAACTCCGAGCTGACTGCCAGCCAATTGCCGGGCCAGTTCTTGTTCCAATTCGGCCGTGGTCTTACCGTCGGTCTTGAGCGTCACCGGCCGCTGGCCGTCGATTACGATTTCGATTTCGCCGTGCGAACCGCTTTGGTTCTTCTTGGAGGTAAAACCCTCCAAATACTCAACGTCGGCCGCATATACCAAATCGACCGCCACCCGGACGCCGGCGGCGCCGAACGCCCGGTCACCCAAGGCATAACGCATTTTTTGGTTGGTGTAATCCCTGACGATGATATTGGTCAGCGCGTAGCCGGCTCGATTGGCAATCGCCAATTCAGGCTGACCCTCAGGCTGGTTGACGGTCATCCCGCGCCAATTGGGGTCGAGCTGTATCATGCCGTCCTTGATCGCGGTCAGCAGCTTTTTGGTCACCGCGGTCGGCGCCGCGCCTTCGAACTTGGCCGGATTCAAAAAGCTCAGTCCGGTGGCGCGATAAAGTTCACCGTCGTCGATACGCCATTCCGCCGTATACGAAAACAGCGCATCGCCGGCCTTGGTCGGCATGTCGTTAAAAATATGCAAGCGGTCCTGCCCGGCCGGCGTCGCGGCAAGCGCGGCGGCGGGCAGCAGGAGAGCGGCGAGAGCAAGCTTTAAGGATGATGTCATAACGAGTGATGGTTTCCGGTAAAAACGGCCACGTTAACACACCGCCTTCCGCTCGGAAAATCTTGTCGTATCGATTCGACTTTGCCTATCGATGTCGTGGGCTGGATCGGACACGGCGACCGCCTATCCCGGCTCACGGCAATGCCGTTACTCTGAAAGTCGCCGGACGCCGCCACCCAATTCGGTGGCAGAGCGCCTTCAATCGCGGCTAAAGCCACCCCTACGCCACTACCTTTCATTTGCTGGGCGATGCAGCGGTTTCATGATCGTTAAGCCTAAAAAGGGCAGTTGGCGTGTATTGCGGGCCGTTCGTGCTGAGCAATGTCGAAGCATGGACGGCTCGCAATACACTCACCAAACGGGTGAATGAAAAGTCCCGCGCGCCCTTCGACAAGCTCAGGACGAACGGGATTTTTCATCGCCAAACTGCTCTTTTTAGGTTAAGTCGAGTCGTTCGTGGTGAGCCCTACGACTGCGCTCAGGAGAGCCCTGTCGAACCATGAACGGCTTAACCATTCGCCCTTCGACAGGCTCAGGGCGAACGGTCAAACCTTAACCTAACGACATTACGGCTTAAGGCAAGTGGCTCCTGAGCCCGGCGCCGACGAAGGCCAGCGAGAATTGTTCGGCGCTGACCGGCCGGCTGAACAGATAACCTTGTAGCGAATCGCAGCCTTGCGCCGTTAAAAAGGCCAGTTGCTCGGCGGTCTCCACACCCTCGACCACCACCGACAGCCTTAGCTCGTGGGCCAGCGCGACGATCGCCCTGACCAGGGTTTTGCTGCTACCGTCGTCGGCCAGACCGATGACGAAGGAGCGATCGATTTTGACGCTCTGCACCGGAAACCGGTACAGATAGGTCAGATTGGAATAACCGGTACCGAAATCGTCTATGCTCAGCCGCACGCCCAAGGCCTGGAACTGGCGCAGTACCTGTAACGTGCTTTCCGGGTTTTGCATCACCGCCGACTCGGTGATTTCCAATTCCAGCGCGTTAGGATTCAACCCGGTTTCGCTCAGAATATCCCTCACCGTTTGAAACAAATTCGCTTCCAAAAACTGGCGCGCCGAGACATTGACCGCCACGCTGGCGAACGGTCCGCCGTTTTCGATCCAAGCCTTGGCCTGCAAACAGGCTTCGCGCAATACCCAAGCCCCGACTTGCACGATCAGCCCGGTTTCCTCGGCGACGGTAATAAAGCGGTCCGGATAAACCAGTCCCCATTCCGGGTGCTGCCAGCGTACCAAGGCTTCCGCACCGGTCGCCAGACCGCTGACGCTGTCTATCTGCACTTGAAAGTGCAGGCGCAATTCCCGCTCGGCCAGCGCGCGCCGCAAGCCGCGTTCGACGGTCATCCGTTCCAGCGAGCGCTCCGTCATCGCCAGCGTATAAAATTGATAGTTGTTCTTGCCGCGCTCCTTGGCCAGATACATCGCGGTGTCGGCGTTCATCAGCAGGGTGTGGCTGTCTTTACCGTCGTCGGGAAACACGCTGATGCCGACGCTGGCGGTGACCACCAGATCGTTGCCTTCCAACGTAAACGGTTGAGTGAGGATATCGATGGTCTTCTGGGCGATGCGCGCCACGTCGTCGCTGTGAGTGATGTCGTTCAGCAATACGATAAATTCGTCGCCGCCCAAGCGGGCCAGTACGTCGTTGCCGCGCACGGTACTTTTCAAGCGATCGCTGGTCGCTTGCAGCAACAAGTCGCCCAAGCGGTGGCCCAAGGTGTCGTTAATCAATTTGAAGCGATCCAAATCCAGAAACATCAAAGCCAGCTTGCTGCCGTGCCGGCGCGCGGCCGACAGCGCTTGAGTGAGCCGGGCATGAAATTGATCGCGATTGAGCAGCCCGGTCAGCGGATCGTGATTGGCCAAGTAAATCAGTTGCTGTTCGGCGTATTTGCGGTTGCTGATATTCTGGACCTGCACGATGAAATATTGCGGCACGCCGTCCGGACCGCGCACCAGCGAAGCGCTCAACAGCGTCCAAACCCGCTTGCCGGCGGTTTTGTGCAAGCATTGCAATTCGATTTGAAAAGTGGGCCGTTCGTCGGCCAACAATTGATGCAAGCATTGATCGAGCAAGGGATGCTCGCCTTCCGGCAGCAACATCCGCAGACTGCCGCTCAACAACTCCGCCCGGCCGTAACCGAAGGTGTCGCACAACGCGTTGTTGACTTGCAGAAAAGCGCCGTCCAACGCCACCAAGGCCATGCCGATCGCGGCCATCTCGAACGAGCTGTGAAAGCGCTCTTCGCTTTCCCGCAGTAAATTTTCCATTTCCCGGCGGGCGGTGATGTCGCGAAACACCATGACCGCGCCGAACAAGGTGCCGTCGTCGTCGATGATGGGCGCGGCGCCGTCGTCCACCGGAAACTCGGTTCCCTGCGGATTGACCAGTATCGTGGCACGCTCCAGCGCTGTGACCTCCAGACTTTTCAGGGTGCTGATAATCGGATTTTCAAGCACGCCCCGGTCCGCTTCGGAAACCAGTGTCATCAGCTCCTCGATTCGGCGCCCTTTGGCCTGCTCCAAACTTTGGCCGGTCGCGTCCTCTGCCACCGGGTTCATAAACCGGACCCTACTGTCGGTATCGGTGGCGATGACGGCATCGCTAATGCAGCGTAGGGTTTTACCGAACCACTGCTCGCTCTCCTTAAGTTTGCGTTCCAATTGGTGCTTGTACAAAGCCACTTCGATGGAAGCATGCAGTTCGTCCGGCCGGAACGGCTTGATCAAATAGCCGTAGGCGCCGGTGGCTTTCGCCCGCGCCAATGTCGTGGAATCGCTGTAAGCCGTCAGAAAAATCACCGGAATCCGCAACGATTCGACAATAGCTTGCGCGGCGCTAATGCCATCCATCTCGCCCTTCAACACGATGTCCATCATTACCAAGTCCGGCTTATGCTGGTTGGCCAACGTGATCGCCTGGCCGCCGGAAAACGCCGTCGCCACCACTTGGTAACCGAAACCTTCCAACTGTCTGCGGATATCCATCGCGATGATGCCTTCGTCTTCGACAATCAGGATTTTGCTGGCTTGCATCGTCGCCCCCTCGTTATCGGGTTATTGCGGATTTTCCGGAAAACGCAGCGTGAACGCCGTGCCCGCGGTCCGGTTCAAGTCCATCCCGCCGAGCAATTGATGGGTCAAGGTATCCACCAATTGCAAGCCCAGCGAGCCGGTGTTTTTAAAGTCCAGCGCCTCGGGAAGACCGACGCCGTCGTCGGCGATCGTCAGGCAGTATTCGCCCAGCCGCAGGCTGAAAGCGATGCGAACTTGGCCGGCGCGATGGCCGGGAAACGCGTGCTTGAGTGCGTTGGACAGCAATTCGTTGATGATCAGGCCGCAGGGAATCGCGGTATCCACGCCGAGAAATACATTGTCGATGGCCATTTCGATCGCGATGTTGCCCGCATGCGCGCCGTAACCGAATAACAAGTGATCGACCAAACTGCGAATGTATTCGTTGAAATCGATTTTCGCCAAGTCCTTCGATTGGTACAGCTTCTCGTGCAGTAGCGCCATGGCCTTGATCCGGTCGGCGCTTTGCTGGAGCAGATCGGCGGTTTCCGCGTTGGTCACGCTGGCGGCTTGCAGATTGATCAGGCTGGAAACCACCTGCAGGTTGTTCTTGACCCGGTGGTAGACTTCCTTCAACAACACCTCTTTTTCGGTCAGCGCTTGGCGCAAGCGGTCGTGGGCGTTTTTGCGCTCGGTAATATCGACGATGGAGCTGAGGACGATGGTGCCGTTCTCGTCATCGATCAGCCCCAGGCCGATTTCGACCGGAAATTCGCTGCCGTCCTTGCGCAAGCCGAACAAATCCCGGCCCTCGCCCATCGGCCGGGACACCGGATCGGCCAGATAAGCCTGGCGAGCGGCGACGTGTCCGCCGCGAAAGCGTTCCGGAACCAATACCTCGACCGGCTGCCCCAGCAACTCGGTGCGCGAGTAACCGAACGAAGTCTCGGTTTGCGCGTTGACCATCAAAATCGTGCCGGACTCGTTGACCATGACGATGGCATTGGGCGCGGATTCGACCGCCTGCCGAAATCGATGTTCCAGGCGTTTGCGGGCGGTGATATCGACGATGGAACTCAACACCAAGGTTTCGTCATGACTGTCGATCAGGCCCAAGCCGATCTCGACCGGAAATTCGCTGCCATCCTTGCGCCTCCCGTATAAATCGCGGCCGGCGCCCATCGGCCGCGACACCGGATCGGCGAAGTAGGCGCGACGGAAGTCGGCATGGCCGCCGCGAAACCGCTCGGGCACCAACATTTCCACGGCCCGGCCTATCAGTTCGGCGCGGGTGTAACCGAACGACAGCTCGGTCTGGGCGTTGACCATGACGATGCAACCGGATTCGTTAACCATCACGATCGCGTTCGGCGCCGCTTCCACCGCCTGCCGAAACCGGTTCTCCAGGTGTTGGTATTCGGAAATGTTTTCGTGGATGACGATAACCGCGCCCAAGGCCGGCTCGGCGAAGCGCGCGACTCTTCCGGTAAACCACAGTTGGCCGGTGGCGGTACGAAACGCGTACTCCAACGAAAATTCCGGCCGCGAACCGTTCAACACCGCCAAGATGCCGTCGTAAAACGCCTGGCCGCCTCTGTCGTTGGTCAGGCCGGCGGCGAGCAGGTCCGGATAGTGTTGGCCGAGTCGCAGAGCCGGCTTGGCGTTGGCGTGCGCTTGGTCGAACGCCAGCCAAGCTTCGCTGACGTGCACGACCTTGCCGTCGGCATCCAATACGCAATATTGTTTGGCCAGTGCCGCCAACACGGCCGCTTGGAAAGGCGCGGCATTTTCCGGATGCGGCGTGGTCGACATCCCGGCCCCCTCTGATTGGTTGTAAGAGTCCCTAATCATAGATCATCGGTCTGATTCGAACACCTTAAATCCGCCGCGCTTGAAATCCGCTGATAATTCTTAGTTGTCAGCGTTGTTCAAAACCGCCATGCCCGCCGGGAAGCGAGCATCCTGTGCCATGGAAGGTAGGCTTAAATCCGGCTGCTGAGTCTGGATTCGCTCCGCTAGTTCATATTTGTCAGCGTTGTTCAAAACCGTCATGTCCGTCGGGAAGCGGGCATCCAGTGCCATGGATGGTAGGCTTAAACCCGTCCGTGGCGTCAGACCTCACCCACCGACGTTCACAGCAAATTCAGGCCATCGCCCGGCCGGTACGCGCCGGCCGGCAAATTTTAGATATTAAAACGCCCCGACCGCATGGCCTCAGGCTTTTTTCAGCCTGCCGCCGGCTTCGCTCGCGTTTCCAACGGCCGCGGCCGCGTTTTAAAAGACGCCGACCGCGCATAAAAATCACCGGAAGGCACGCTCCAACGCTTCGAACGTACCGCCGCGACATCCGAACGTACCTTCGACACTCTCGGCCGTCCGCTCGGCGGTTACGAAGGTGCGGTCGAATCTCGATGGAACGCGGTCGGGACGATAGTCTGTACGGTGGAATGAGTTTTACGTGCGGTCGGCGGAAATGGCGGCGCGGACGCCGCGAGTTTTGGGCGGATATTCGGCGCCGCAAGGGCGAACTCTCCCGGCGGATACACGGCCAAAACCCGTTGGCCTCCGTATGCGCTGTTAAGCGCCGGGCAGCCCGCCGATGTCGGAAGATCAATCGCTTGTTATCGAGCGAGAATCCGTCGAAATCGAACCGCCTCGCTTCGGAGGGTGTCGTAAAAGTCGAAACAGAACCCTCTCCTCGCGGGAGAGGGCAGGGTGAGGGGGATAAAACAATGCCTTACCTAAAAAACGGATTCGATAGCCGCCTGACGGCTCATAAGGCGAAAACCAGGGATCGTTTCAGGAGCGAAAGTTCGCGGTTGCCGGTCCATTGAACGCCGACATGTTGGGTTACGCTGCGCTAACCCAACCTACGCACTCTTGGGTCCAACGTTGCATTCAGCGGCTTGTACGCTGTAACGCCTTGTTAGCGGCCAGTTGTTCAAGGCGCTCCGCCAACCAGACTTTTATGATGGATTGGCGTGTTACCCCGACGCGGCTGGCTTCTTTGTCCAAAGATTCAAGCATCCAGGCAGGAAAATCAACATTAACCCTTTTTTGATCCTGCATAACTCTTTTGGCCTTGGATAAATCCAAGGCTTCCAGGATGTCTTCCCCGTTATCAAATTTTTGGTCAAGCTCTTTAGCTTTCATATAAATCCACCTCTTCTCGCCGCGATCGACGCACGGAAATAATTCTAATGTTTCCATCCCGATAGGTAATCACACCAGACCAACGCTTTCCAGCAATCGTGCCGATGATCAAAGATACGCTTTGCGAACCCTACCGGGCTATTCCAGCCGACGTGTTGGGTTACGCTTCGCTAACCCAACCTACACGCTCCTCATTCGATGGAATCGCTAGTATGTTTCGCTTTACTGGCTAGGCTCCGCTATATGCGGCACGGAAAACTTCTCTACCCGGCACGCCAACTCGATTGCTCGTTCACTGTATGGTGCCTCATCAGCGATCACGGAGTAGATGAGATACATGGAACCAAAAGGTAGGGAGAGGAATCTCGCGACTTCTGCCCGCGCACTACTGCACGCTCCCAAGCGTTCTGTTCCTCATCCAGAGCGGCGCGGTTTCGCGGCGACAGCAACTTCCGCAAAGATGCGAGGTTCGCGTCTATTTCTTGCTTCCATTCGAATATGAATGCTCGAATGAATTGCGCATCTGCACTGCACCCGCACGGTAGATGTTGAGCGGATTGAAGACACGACCACCATTTATGGATGACGTACGGCGATTGTGTATCGTCGATCAAAACTTTCGCCGCACGTTTGTTTCTTACTTCGCAAGCGCCTGCAACGCTTCCAACAGGTGGCCTAGGACATGATGAATATTTAGAAAACTCCGACGCATCTCCTGTAGCAACGGCGCCTGATGTGGCGGCAAGAACCGAAAGGATCAGTCCAACCTTGATTTTCAAGATACCCTCCATGCATAGCCTAACGTAGAGTTAACCGGCACGCGCAGGCAGGCGGCCATGCCCGCGCGGAGTATCATGGACAAAGGCGTAGCGCGGGCATGGGCGGCTGCCGTAGGGCGTCCGGTTGAACGACATGTAGGCCTCACCCATCACCCCGACCGTTCACCCTTCGGACGACGTGGTGGATTCTGGTCGAGGCCCTGCTCGCTGCACAACTACAGCATTGATCATCTGGGTGAGGCAGGTGAGCAAGGCTCCTAGAGAAATTTTCGCCATGTCGTACAGGAGTCGCGCAGAGTTCGCCAATCGGTCAGCCTTTTCCTTCTCGAACTGGATAAGAGAAGCCCTATCTTCGGGTTTGATGAGCATGTCGCGGACCACTTCCTTCTCTTCCCCTGTCTTCTTGTCAATTGTCTTCTCAGACGTTGGGAACAGAGACCGAATCTGCTCCGTCGACACCTGCCCGGCAAACGTATCTAGAAGCAATCCACCGCCAAAGAACGAAAACGTCAGTATGAAGAGTAGTACGAACGGCCAGGGCGCCCTCGATCCCCAGGCACGGCTGGAAACGACTTCCTTAGACTGGACTTCGTCATTCATGTTTGCTCCCTCCGGTAGCGAGAAGTTGTGGCCCTGCGGCTGTGACACCGAATGCACCAGATAAGCCGACGGGTCCGCCGGAGGCGGACCCGTCGGCTTGAGCGCCTTGTTGGACGGCATAGCGCTGCCACCCCGGAACTCTTGCAGCTATCTCATAGCCGGTGCAGCCCGAATCTGCGAAGAGCTTTACTCTGACGACAAATCCTTGTTGGCCTTCCTGATTGCTGATCGGAACAATGCCCATTGCATGGCGCGGCTTTTTAGCCTCGATCTGCAGCTGGTAATCCGACGAGCCTATCCAAGTGCTTGCGTCATCTGCCTCTCCCCTAATCAGCCGGAGCAATGGGGTTTCCTCTCGGGGGAACAGCCCCATCGTTGCAACAAGATATCCGTACGCAATTTTTGCGAGCAACTGGGCAAGCTGCGAGGCCTCTACAGTTCCGCCGAACTGTAGCCCGGAGGCGTCATGATCTTTTACGAATTCCTCTACGTTCTTCCCAAAGTGCAACGTCTCGGTGCCGACGAGATTCACGCCGCGTGTAGGCGGCTTGCCGTTCAGTACTGCGGCTGGAGAAAACGTTGGCAGAGTAAGAAACGCAGGCATCTCCGAAACGCCCACTTCCTTCTCGACAACAGAGTCATCCGCCGCAAGGAGTTTTGCTGTCAGCTTCGTCGGCCTGTCTCTTTTCCGTCGCGAGGGAAGTTTCCGACGACACGCGCGTCAAACATGAAGCCCCTCAGAACCTTCCTCTCGATTCTGGATGTAATGGCTGCGCAACGTTCGCAGCTGGATTGAGGAAGAACGAGTGTCCCAGACATGGCGTACGGGATGATGTGCTCATCGCTGAGCTTCTCTTTGGCGCCGCAATACATGCACTCGCCGAGAGGCGGATAGCTGTATGTCTGAGTTGCCTCGATGAACTGTGTCATGACGTCCAACAAAGAATTAGATAGTTTCCGTATATCTACCGAAAAATGATCTTTGGCACGATAATTTATTGATCTGCATGTGATCTTCCTTTCTGTATATCATCCGGCGTAGAAATAATGACCGGTAACGGCCAGACTGTTGCCATTGAATCAGATCGAGCCATAGTCCGCAACGGCTCGATAGAAACAGATTTAAAAAGCCCGGCCATTAATTCTACTTTGTCAGATTTAAGCAACGCCGTCATTCCCGCCGGGATGCGGGCATCCGCTTCGATCCGTCCGTGGGGTCCGGATTTCGGCTATCCCTGCCGAAATGACGAGCACTACCGAGAATCTGACAAGGCAGAATTAATCACTCGTAAGCTCTGGTTCAGAGCCAATCGCTGCAGCGCCAAATCTGCGGTCAAGCTGGTGCGTTAAAGATAGGCAGCAGAAGATGGGATAAACCGGAAAGTTTCGCTATGCAACTCAGTCTAAGGCTCATAATATTGAACGAAATTTTGCGCCAACGAATCAGGAGCCGCCATGAGTATTGCCGTCACCGACATAGTGCCGTTTTCCGAGGCCCGGACCCAGTTATCCGCTTTGGCGAGCGAGGCGCAAACCGGTAAGGAAAAAATGGCGAAGCCGCGGCGGCGTTGATCGGCGCGGAACGCTTGGATCGTTACCATCGCCTGGAACGGGCGCATATCCACTTATTGTTATTGCATGAAATCGAACGCGGATTGGCCGATGTAGCGGCGGGGTGCCACCAGGATGCCTGCGAAGCCTTGAAGCAAATCAAACACGCTCGGGCAAATTCGGCATCCGTTTGAACCGCTCTGTAGGTTTTGCCGATCACTTTCTCGCCAATTTGCAAGACATCAACCACAAATTGTACCGGCCGACGCCGTGTATTTGCTCGCCATCAAACACCACCACCAACTCAGCGATGACTTGGCTGGCTTGTGGCTAAATCGTTAAACCTTTATCGCTATGGCTAAAAAAACCAAATCCGCTTACGTCTGCACCGAGTGCGGCGCCGATTATCCGGGATGGTCCGGGCAATGTAACCAGTGCGGGGCGTGGAACAGCATCAAGGAAGTTCAACTGGGTGGCGGCAAGACCGCCCGCGATAAATCCGGTTACGCCGGGGCGCGCAGCGAGGTGCGTTTGCTGTCCGAGGTCAATTTGGCCCAGGCCGAGCGGATTTCCAGCGGCCTGGCCGAGTTCGACCGGGTGCTGGGCGGCGGCATCGTCACCGGTAGCGTGGTGTTGATCGGCGGCGCGCCGGGGGCCGGCAAGAGTACCATTCTGTTGCAGGCCATCGCCCATATCGCCCGGCATTTGCCGGTGTTGTACGTGTCCGGCGAGGAGTCCTTGCAGCAGATCGCCGAGCGCGCCCATCGCCTGCAATTGAACACGGCCGGCATCAAGATGCTGGCCGAAACCTCGGTACAGCAGATTTGCCAAGTCTTGGACGAGGAACAGCCCAAGGTGGTCATCATCGATTCGATTCAGGTGATGTACACCGCCGATTCGGATTCGGCGCCGGGCTCGGTGTCGCAGGTGCGCGAATCCGCCAGCTATCTGACCCAATACGCCAAGCGCAGCGGTGTGTCGTTTTTCATGGTCGGCCACGTGACCAAGGACCAATCGCTGGCCGGGCCGATGACCTTGAGCCATATCGTCGATGCCCAGGTGGTGTTGTCGTCCACCGACGATTCGCGCTTTAGAGTATTGCGCGCCGACAAGAACCGTTTCGGCAGCGTCGGCGAACTGGGTTTTTTCGCGATGGAAAGCAGCGGTTTGAAGGAAGTGAAAAATCCGTCGGCGATGTTTTTGTCGCGCGCGGAAAAGCCCTCGCCGGGCAGCGTGGTGACGGTATTGTGGGAAGGCACCCGGCCGTTGCTGGTGGAAATTCAGGCCTTGGTCACCGAAAGCCAGTACGGCAATCCGCGCCGCTTGGCGGTAGGTTTGGATCAAAACCGGCTGGCGATGCTGTTGGCGGTGCTGTCGCGCCACGGCGGCATCTTCACCGGCAACGACGAGATATACGCCAACGTGGTCGGCGGCATCAAGGTCAGCGAAACCAGCACCGATTTGGCGATTCTGGTCGGGGTGGTGTCCAGCTTACGAGATCGGATCATTCCCTACGACACGGTGTTTTTCGGCGAGGTGGGCTTGAACGGCGAGATCCGCCCGGTCGCCAACGGCCATGCTCGGCTCAACGAGGCGGCCAAGCACGGCTTCAAGAAGGCGATTATTCCGAAGAGTAACAAACCCAAGGACCCGATCAAGAATCTGGAGATACACGCGGTCAGCAACATTCAGGAAGCGCTGGCGGTATTGGCCGAGCTTTAACGCAGACTGTCCAGCACGTCGCGCAAGCGGTTTTGGATCGCCCGCAACCGCTGTAACTCGGCGATCTCCGGAAATTGGCTGGCGCCGGCATCGACGGCATAAAATTCGACGCTGTGCCGGTGTTCCGGTAACGCCAGCTCGATGCGCGTGGTTGGCGCGTCGGCGATATTGAATAAACGCCCGTCGGCGGCCCGTAAAGCCCGCATCCCTTCGGCGATCGCGGCGGCGGCAAGATCGGGCAAGCGCTGGTCGGCCAGCAGATACGTCAACAAGGCTTGCAGTTCGGCCGGCGTCAGTTGGCGGCTGCGATCCGCGCCGTCGCCGAACCAGGCGGCGGACCCGGTCAAGCGGCCGCCGGCCGTCAACGTCAGTAACGGCGAGTCGGCCGGCCGGGACTGCATTCCGCCGGCCATATCGAAACGCAGTATCACCGCGTCGGCGTCGGCCGGCAACGCATAGCCGCCAGCCCCGGCCGGCCCCGACAACGCCAGACCCAATACCAGCCAGACCCGCGCCGGAAACGCCCGCCACCATCGGCGGGCCGAGCAGCCGGATGCGCGCCGATGCCGACCGCTACCCGCGCCCGCCATCAAGCCGACCGGCGTCGGCCGGGCAATCCGACGAATCCCAGCAGCGCGCCCGCGAACATCCATAGCGAAGCCGGCAGCGGCACCGGCGCGACCACGGAATAACCCAGGTCGCGGAACGACTGTATCGTGGTATTACTCAAAAAGGCAGGCGCATTCAGCCAGCCGGTCATCAGTTCGTAACGCATGTCGTGGCCTTCGGTATCGACGATGCCGGTATTGGCGGCACCTTTGTCGACCTCGTTCCAATGGCCGTCGGCGGTGCCGCTGCCGCCGCCCTGTTCTACCGGCACGTAAGTCGCGCCGGCTTGACCGAATTCGCTACGGTAGGCCGCCACCCCATATTCGCCGGTGTATTGGCCGCTGCCGCTGGTGTATAAGCCATTGGCTTCCCACAAGGTACCAAAGCCCAGCACGTGAGCCATTTCGTGCTCGATCACCGATAAGAACGTGCCGTTGCTGATCATGTTGGCGATGTCGGCGGTATCGAATTTCATGTCGCCGAGCCGGGTAAGCGAGTAGCCGCCGGTGTTGTAACGACTGGTTTGCCAGGTCTGGGTAGGTCCGGCCGAGCCGAGGGTTCCGCCGCTACCGTCGATGGCCGCCGCCGAGGCGCTGATCGTAACGCCGTTGATGCGTTGATCAGTTACCGCGCTATCGTAGCCGGTGATAATGGATTCCCAAAATCCGGCGGCGTCTTGGAAATAGCTTTCCTGTTCGCTGGTCAAGCCGCTAAAGTTCAAATTGATCTGAAACGATGCGGCGTCGGCCTGACCGACCGCCAGCATCAAACCGGCGGCAACTCCGGCCCATTTCCTTTCACTGCACATGCTTCCTCCTGATGGTTAAAGTCGATCGCAAACGCCGCCCCCTTGAATATCCGCTACGGAGCGACCGTGGATGAATTTTAACCGGCAAGGCGCGTAAAACCATGCCTGGAAAGGTAAATTTTGGTAAACGCGGCGCTGAAAAGTAGCCCGGTTGGCGAAAACCGTCCGGCGTGCCCGACCAGTGCCGCGATTGCCGGGTTTATAGTACAATTTGCGCCCGATTCTCGCCGTAGCGGCGCGCTAACACTCAACAACACAGCAGGTTCAGACGATGACAACGATGGATGACAGAGACGGTTGGATATGGCTAGACGGCCAATGGGTCGCTTGGCGCGATGCGAAAGTGCACGTGCTGACTCATACCCTGCATTACGGCTGCGGCGTGTTCGAAGGTTTGCGCGCCTATAAAACCGACGCCGGCACCGCGATCTTCAAGCTGGCCGAGCATACCGACCGTCTGTATCGTTCCGCGCATATCATGAACATGAAAATGCCGTATTCGAAAGACGAGATCAATCAGGCCCACAAGGACGCGGTCGCCAAGAACAACCTGGACAGCGCTTATATCCGCAGCATGGTGTTCTTCGGCTCCGAAGGCATGGGCTTGCGCGCCGACAATCTGAAAGTCCACGTGATGATCGCTGCCTGGACTTGGGGCGCGTATCTGGGCGCGGAAAACATGGAAAAAGGCATCCGCATCCGCACCTCGTCCTATACCCGCAATCACGTCAACAGCACAATGTGCAAGGCCAAGGCCAACGGCAACTACATCAACTCGATTTTGGCGTTGCAAGAAGCCTTGTCCACCGGTTACGACGAAGCCTTGTTGCTGGACCATGAAGGTTTCTGCGCGGAAGGCAGCGGCGAGAACTTGTTCATCGTCCGCAACGGCAAGCTGTACACCCCCGAAACCACCTCGGCTTTGGAAGGTATCACCCGCGACACCTTGATCACGATCGCTCGCGAGCAAGGCTACGAAGTCATCGAAAAACGCATTACCCGCGACGAAGTTTACGTGGCCGACGAAGCCTTCTTTACCGGCTCCGCCGCAGAAGTGACGCCGATCCGCCAGTACGACAACCGCGACATCGGTTCCGGCAGCCGGGGACCTGTCACCGAAAAACTGCAAGCCTTGTACTTCGATTACGTTCACGGCCGCCGCGCCGACCGCAAGGAGTGGTTGAGCTTGGTGTCCTAAGCCGACGTGCCTTCCCCGCATCGCATCCTGGTCGTCGGCCCGTCCTGGGTCGGCGACATGGTGATGGCGCAAAGCCTGTTCATCGCCCTCCAGCAACAACACCCCGAGTGTCACATCGACGTCCTGGCGCCGGCCTGGTCGCTGCCTCTGTTGGCGCGGATGCCGGAAGTGCGCGACGGCATCGCGATGCCGTTGGGGCACGGCGAGTTCGGGCTGAGCGCGCGTTTTAGACTGGGCCGGTCAATTCGCGGGCGTTATGACCGGGCCATCGTCCTGCCTAACTCGTGGAAGTCAGCTTTTATACCGTTTTTCGCCGGTATTCCCCAACGCACCGGCTATCTCGGCGAACTGCGCTGGGGCTTGCTGAACGACGCTCGCCGGCTGTATAAACGCCGCTTGAAGATGACGGTGCAACGCTTCGTCGCGCTGGGCCTGCCGGCCGACGCCGAACAACCGCCGGCCTATGCGTTTCCGAAATTGGCGATAACCGCCGAACAACGACAGCGAGTCGCAGACCAGTTTGAGGTGGCGACCGACACTAACATCTTGGCGCTCTGCCCCGGTGCCGAATACGGTCCGGCCAAACGCTGGCCGGCCGAGCATTTCGCCGCCGTCGCCAAGGCCAAACACGCGGAGGGTTGGCAGGTATGGCTGTTCGGATCGGATAAGGACCGCGAAGTGGCTAACGCCATCAACGATCTGACAGGCAGGGTTTGCCGCAATTTCGCCGGTGCAACCGCGCTGGCCGAAGCGGTCGATTTACTGTCGCTGGCCGATGCGGTCGTCAGCAACGACTCGGGCTTGATGCACGTCGCCGCCGCCCTGGACAAGCCGGTCGTCGCGCTGTACGGCTCGTCCGATCCGGGATTCACGCCGCCTTTACACCCCAACGCACGAATTCTGACCCTGGGCCTGGACTGCTCGCCGTGTTTCCAGCGTGACTGCCCACTCGGTCACACCCGCTGTCTGGCCGACATCGCGCCGGAACGGGTATTGGCGCTACTCGCCCCTGAGCGGATGAAAATCGCCATCGTCAAACTGTCCGCTCTGGGCGACATCGTCCATTCGATGGTCGCGCTGCAATTTATCAAGGAAGCGCTACCGGATAGCGAAATCGACTGGATCGTCGAGGCAGGCTTTGCCGGCATCGTCGAGCACAATCCCCACGTCAACCGAGTCCTGACCGTCAATCTGAAAGCGCTGAAATCGAACAAAGCCGCGATTTTTAGCGAAATTGCCAAGGTGCGCGGCTATGCCGCCACGAATTACGATCTGGTCATCGACGCCCAAGGCTTGATTAAATCGGCGCTGGTCGCGCGCCTGTTGTCGGCCAATTGCGTCGGATTCGACCGCGATTCGATCCGAGAGAAATTCGCGGCCTGGTTTTATCGGGAAACCGTGGCGTTTCCCTACGATGCCAACACGATAGACCGCAACGTCGCGGTGCTGACCCAACCGCTGGGTCTGGACATCGGCCCCGAGCGGATTTTAGCCAAACAACCCTTTCTGTACTTCACGCCGCCGACCGCCGAGTTGAACGAGTACTTCGCACCGGACCAAGCCAACGTCATTTTGGTGATCGGCTCGACCTGGGCCAGCCGCAATTATCCGCTGGAGCAGTACCTGCGGGTCATTTTCGGCCTGGAAGCCAATATGCTGATTTGCTGGGGAAGCCAGCAAGAACACTGGATGGCGCAATGGCTGGCCGAACGCAGTCTGGCGCGGCCGCTGCCGAAACTGAATTTTAACGACCTAAAGGCCGCGATTGCCCGCTGCGACCTGTTGATCGGCAACGACACCGGACCGACCCACATGGCCTGGGGTTTGAACCGGCCATCGATTACGCTGTTCGGACCGACGCCGGTCAGCCGGGTTTACCAAACGGCCATCAACAAGGTGTTGAAGTCGCCGTCCGTCGTCGACCCCTTCAAACTGAACAAGCTGGATTTCTCGATCAATCAAATCAAGGCCGACAGTGTCGTGGAGTTGGCGAGAAGCTTGCTGCCGGCCCGCGCTAAAAGCCAACCGGGCTAAGTTTCGCCGGCGGCTTTAATGGCCCCCGCATTGCCGCAGGTAATAGCGGACAAATCGGGCAATCGGGTCGGCCAACGACAGTATGCGGACGATTTCAATCGCCGATACCCTCACCGTGCGATTGGGATCGGCGGCAAAATCAAGCAGCTCCTTCGCCGAATTGGTGACCGGCCTTAGGCTAAGCGCGCCGAATTCGGATGCCGGAATGTCTCCAACCACGGCCAACTCGCCGCCGGCCAGTTCGACCAAACAACCTGGCGGCCAAACGCCTAGCGCCCGCACGAAATCGGCCGTCAAATCGCCGTCGAATAGCCGCGCTCCGGCGTTATAAATGCTTGCCAAGGCTTGTAAACCGCTCCTCGCCGGGCGACCGGCGTGTTCCCAGCACAAATCCTCGCACTCGGCGGCCATCGCCGCGATTTGCCCCGCTCGGCTCAAATCTCCCCCGCCGAGTCCGCGCGGATAGCCGCTGCCGTCCGCTCGTTCATGGTGATTTAGCACGATGTCCAATACCTCGATCGGTACGTCGGAAGCCGCCAGCAACATATCGCGTCCGCATTGCGGATGTTGCCGAAACAAAGCCGTTTCGCCGGCATCCAAGGGCCGCTCGGCCGCTCGTATCGCGTCCGGCAAACGTTGTAGACCAATGTCGAGTAACAGCGCGCCGCTGCCCAAGTGTCTTAAGGCCTCGGCCGACAGTCCTGTCGCCAGCCCCCAAACCAACGCCAACGCGGCGGCATTGACCGCTTTCGCGGCCGGGTCCGGTTGGGTGTCGCGCATCAAGCCCCCCAAACCCGCCCGGAGTCCGGCGAAATCCCCTGCTCCAACTCCGCCGCCAGCTTATCAACCGTCGCAAAATCCAGCGTATTTTCCGCCGCCGCGCGCCGCAAAACGTCGGCGTAGCCGAGACGAACCGCCGCGTAACAGCCTTCCCAAGTCGTCGTATCCAGATCCGCGCTCGAGGGAATCGCGCCGGCCGGCGGCGAATCGCTAATATCCTTGCCTTTGGCGGTGTCAATGCACACAAACCGGCAATACTCGCGCAAGGTCGCGACTTGTTTGGCCGAGGTCACCGGAAAGCGGGTTCGAAAAAACGGCAAGTCCAGCCATTTTCGATCGGTATCGACGATATACATCCCGATCTCCAGCTGCTCGGCGTTAATTTTTTTGATCATGCCAGCCGTCCGCCGCGCCCCTAGGCTCCGGCTATGGCGTAGTCCTTGACGAACAAGCCATCCCGGTAATATTCGTTCAAATCCAACCGATAATCCTTGGCTCGCACCACTTGCTTGACGGCATAGCGGTTTCCCTGTGGATCGGCCACCGGTTTGGCCAAGTCCAGCAACCGGGGCTCGATGTCGCTACGCTGGCTATCCTTGACGATCAATATCTTTGGTTTCAAACGATCGGCCTTGTTTTGTTCGACCACGATGCCGATTTCGCCGCTACTCAATTCGACGGCATTGCCCTGCGGATAAAAGCCGATGCAGTTAATGAAATGCGTGACGTAATGGGCTTCGTAACGTTGGCTCATCCCCTTGACCAGCGTGCCCAACGCAATCAAATGCGGTTGACCGTGCTGATAAACCCGGTCGCTGGTCATCGCGTCGTAGGTATCTACGACGGCAACCATTTTGGTGAAATCGGACAACGCCGATTTATCCAAGCCGCGCGGATAACCGCCGCCGTTTAGATGTTCGTGGTGGTTGTGCGCGACATCGACCGCGCCAGGGAATGCCCCTCTGGCCGACATCAACACGTTGCGGCCGTAGACCGTGTGATTGCGCATGATGTCCAGTTCGAACTTGTCGAGCTTGCCGGGCTTGTTCAAAATCTCCAACGGCACCTTCATTTTGCCGACGTCGTGCATCAACCCGCAAAAGCCGATCTTGTTGAGGTCTTCGAGCGAATACTTCAATTCCCTGCCGAGCAGGATCGCCAAAATGCACACATTCATACAGTGTTGAGCGGTGTATTGATCCTGGTCCTTCAACTGGGTCAGCAATAACATGGTTTCGGGATGTTCCAGCACTTGGTCGACACATTCGGCAACCGCTTGCTTGACTGCCTCGGTATTGAATTGATTGCCGAAGCGAATATCGTCCAGCACGGTCTTAATCAAATTGCCGACGCGCTGAAAGGTGACGGCGGTCTGTTCGAAAGAACGGGCAAAGCTGAGCTGTTTACGCGCCTCGGTCGAGCGAGTCGGAATAGCTCCGGTATGGTCTTTTTGAAACTTGACGTCGATATAAACGTAATCGCAAACCGCCTGTATGGCCTGAATATCCGCATGGCTTTCGATGACAATGCGATCCAGCATAAACGGATTTTCGCCTTTCGGTGCTTCCAACTCGCATACGCACATTCCGACTCTGAGTTCGTAAACATGCATTCTGATTATTCCAGCTTTATTCGCAGACATAGACCCCACCAAAATCGAGCCGGCATTGTGCAATAGATCGACCGGCCTAACACGCTTGGATGCCACAAAATATTGATTTGTCTCGCACATTTTGCGAATCCACCGCCGTGCCATTCCAAGACCGCTCACATCGCGGCGCACCGTGGGCGAGCCAACGCTTCTCCCCTTTCCCCATCCACCGCTATTCCCGGCGGCTCGCAAACGCCCATCGCTATGCATGAATAGGACTATAGCCGACGCACGTCGCCCGACAACCTGGAAAACCCGATTACACTCGCCGCCGATTGCGTTACACTGCGTACCTCGGCGGACCTCCCTGCCCTTTCCAGCCACGCCGGCGATCTTCCGGCGCCTTGCTTCGGCCCAGCTCCACCGCACGGTCCGGCACATGCGCCGGCCGCAAGAACCACCGTAATTTGTGCCGACATGAGGAGAACACAGCGATGTTTCTCAAATCGTTCCGACAATACGCTAACGCGTACCCAACACCGCCATTAAGAATTCCGCAGCGCATCAGCTTGTTTTTGCTGGCCTTCCTGCCGTTGTTTACGATTTCTCAAATTCTGATTTTTATGCAACCGGCCATATACCGTAGCGAGGCTTCGGTATTGACCAGCGAATCCGCCCAGGTCGACCAAGCGCCGGCCGAGGCCGATCCGCAACAGACCGGCATCCAGGCCCAGGTCTTGCTCGGCCAGGACATCCTCGAAAAAACCGCCGCGCGTCTCAGCGAGCGGTCCGCGCCGACAGACGTCGCGGATCTGCATAAAATGCTGGGCGCCACGCCGGTGGCCGACAGCAATCTGATTAAATTACACGCCGAAGGCTACGACCCTGGAAAACTGCAGGTGATTCTGAACGCCTGGATAGAAACTTATCGACAACTCCGCGAAGACTACATTCGCCAAGTCACCGCTCAATCCACGGCGACCCTGGACGGCGAACTGGATCGGGTGGGACTATTGTTGTCGGCAAAACGCCGCGAATTGGATCAGTTCCGACTAACCCACAATATCCTGTCCCAAGATAGTAGCGACAACCAAGCCCACGCCCGCCTGCAGGGTCTCAACGCCTCCCTGAATAACGCGCTGGAAGAAGAAGCCAAGGCGAAAGCGAAAGTCGGAGCGATCCGCGCCGCGATCGAAGAAGGTCGGCCGGTAATTCCGAACCAAGACAGCCGCAGTTTGGCGGTTCTGCAAGAAACCGCGGAGCGCTTGCGCGACAAACTGGAAAACCTGCGCGGCCGCTACACCGAGCATTACATCGATTTTCATCCGACCATGAAAATCGTCAAACAGCAGTTGAGCGAACTCGATGCCAAGATCAGCGAAAAAGAGCATAGCGGCACCGATTTCATGTTGCAGGAAGCAAACACCGCCTACGTGGCCGCCCGACGCACCGTCGCGGATTTGCAAAAGCAACTGGCTCAACACAAGCAAAAAGCCGCCGAATACACTGGACAATTCGAAAAATACCAAGCGATGCTGCAAGAACTGGAAGGCCTGGAAAAACTGCAGCAAGACACCAAGCAGCGCTTGGCGGACATCGAAGTCAAACAGCGCCAGACCCATCCGCAATTGAGCGTGATCGATTGGGCAACCCTGCCGACCGAACCGATTCGACCGGATTATTGGCTAGCCGCCGCGATCGCGTTGGCCGCCAGCGTGGGGGCGGGTCTGTTCGCGGTCTGGCTGGCGGACTATCTGAATCCCAATCCACAATTGCGCAACTTGCAAACGATAACCGGCATTCGGGTTTACCCGCACCGGCCGTCTCCGAACGATCGCCGACAATTGCTGGACAGGCGCCGACCGCCCGACGCACTGGGCTTCGATCCGCTACAAGCCATTAACGAATCGCCGCGCGAAGACGGCGAGGACCGCCGCCGCGACCGGCGCTAACCTAACGGTCCCTCCCCCTGCATCCCCACGAAAAATGAAAGCCGGTGGCGTAGGCCGGGATTTAGCCGTGCTGGAAGGCTCTCCGGCACCGGAAGAGTTTTGGTCTTTCCGACGAACTCCGCGCACGACAAGCGCCCTTCTCCCTACAAATCCTGCGTTTTCGAGCGGTCTCCGTTGCCGAGCGAGTACCAGAACCTTGGTCAAGATAGAGTCGGTCGCCGACAATCTAGCGTCAGGCACTCGCCAATTGATAGTAAGCCTCCGCGCGCGCCGCCAACTTGCCGACTACGTCCGGGTCCAGCTTGCCTTCCGCGACGCGCCGGCGCAAATCAGCCAAAGCCTCTTCCGCCGTCACGCTGGGACGGTAAGGCCGCACTTGAATCAAGGCCTGAAAAATATCGGCCACCGCGATGATCCGGCATTCCAAATCCAATTCCTTGGGCTGACTACGGAACGGATAACCGTCTCCCACCAGGGTTTCATGGTGATAGCCGGCCCAAATCGGGATTTTGGAATCGGCGAACACCCGCAGTAAAATCCTGAAGGTATCGTAACTGTGCCGGTGCATCGTCGCCCGTTCGGACGGCGTCAAGCCTCCCGGCTTATTGATGATGTCCTCGGACACGCGCAGTTTGCCGATGTCGTGCAGCAAGCCGGCGATTTCAATCTGCTCCAGATGGCAACCGGATAATCCGAAATCGGCGCCCAATTCGCGGGCTATCAACGCCACCCGCTGCGAATGCTCGTCGGTAAATGGGGTCTTGGCGTCGACCACGCGGGAAAACAAAGTCGCCAAATCTTTAAGCTCGGCCATGTCCAGCAACACCGGTTCCAGACCGGCGCCGATCACGCGCAAGTCCTCGTCGAGGTATTCCGGCTCCATCGCCAGCCAGAACGCCTCGACCTCCGCCAACTCGGCGAACGCCTCGACCAATTCCGGGCAAAACAGCAAGCCGGCCAAACCGCGAATCCGGGCGATGATATTCGAAAATTCGTTCAGAATATGCTCGCTATTCAAGAACGGCGCCTGCAGCACGTCTATGCGATCGGCCAGAAACAGCAAATTGGTCCGCAAGCGCAAGTCCGGCGCCAGCGGCAATTCCAGCAAGGTCCGCCAACGGGTGTGGTGATAGCGAATGTCGTCGGCCAGATGGGCAACCGGCCGGCAGGCCGCCAAATACTCGGCGCCTCGGATGCAATGATCTTCCGCGCCGTCCCATTCCAGCGTCTCGGTCAACTGACGGTGCTCGTGAATCCGCGACACGCCGCAATCGTGCAACATGCCGGCATGCAACATCGCCATCCGATCGGTGGCCGACCAACCCAGACGATCGGCCACGGCGCGGGCGATCATCGCCACCCGTTTACCGTGCCGCACTTCGTCGACGCCCACCAGGTCCAGAGCGCCGCTCAACGCGGCGATCGCCTCGTGCATATTGACGTGTTGTAGAGTCTTCAAAATCGGCCCCCGCCCGAAATGTGCCGGACTCGAACTGTGAC
This sequence comes from Methylomonas stagni, assembly GCF_050154735.1. Classification (NCBI taxonomy): domain Bacteria; kingdom Pseudomonadati; phylum Pseudomonadota; class Gammaproteobacteria; order Methylococcales; family Methylococcaceae; genus Methylomonas; species Methylomonas stagni. The sequence goes on from NZ_CP189557.1 coordinate 2,816,141, forward strand.
GCCCGGCCCCGCTTGACTAAAATTACCGAGCCATTCTAGCACGCGGCCGCGTGGCCCCGCGCCGCCGACAATGGTAGAATCAAACCCTCTTACCACCCGAACCCGAAAGGAAGTCATGAGTCAGATTATTATCGAACACAATCCCAGCGAGGAGCGTTTACAGGAATTGGGCGTCTCCGAATGGCCGATCTGGGAAAAAGAAGTGTCCAAATTCACGATCGATTTCGACGAAACCGAAACCGCCTACGTCCTGGACGGCGAAATCTTGGTCACGCCGACCGGCGGCGAAGCGGTGCGCATCGTCCCCGGCGATCTGGTGATCTTTCAAGCCGGTTTGGACAGTCATTGGGAAGTAGTCAAACCGCTACGCAAACACTATCACTACGATTAAGGCGCGGCCGGCCCGAGGTTTGGAAAAGGCATCCACCGGATGCCTTTTTTATGACAACGCCTCGAAGTCGCCGGGCCACTCCGCCCCGCCGACAAGGACACCACGGTAAGCCCGCATGGACAATCCACGACCTCCCGAAACCCGCGCCGCCGGCCGGTCAGGTTGGCCGACCGCCGCGCTGCTGTTCGCGCTGACCGCCGGCTACGGCTACTGGCGCCTGCACGCCACCGAAGAGCCTAGCGAGCGACCCGGCTCGACCGGCGCTGGGGACGCACCAGCGGCCAGCGTCACCACCGCCACCGTCAACCAAGGCGACCTGCCGATTTATCTGCACGGCCTGGGCACCGTCACCCCGCTACAAACCGTGACGATCAAAAGCCGAGTGGACGGCGAACTGGTCAAGGTAGCCTTCCGGGAGGGCCAAACCGTACAAGCCGGCGAACTGCTGGCCGAGATCGATCCCCGCCCTTATCAGGTGCAATTGCACCAGGCCGAGGGCCAACTGATGCGGGATGAAGCACTGTTGAGCAATGCCGAGCAGGATTTGCAGCGCTATCGTACCCTGCTGGCACAGGATTCAATCGCCGCCCAGCAAACCGCCACCCAGGAGGCACTGGTACGCCAATACCGGGGCACCGTCGAAATGGACCGAGCGCAAGTCAACAACGCCAAGCTCCAACTCGACTACACCCGCATCGTCGCGCCAATCGCCGGTCAAATCGGCCTGCGGCTGGTGGATAAAGGCAACATCGTCCGCGCCGGCGACACAACCGGTCTGGCCGTTATCACCCAAATTCAACCGATCACCGTGCTGTTCACGCTGCCCGAGGATCAGGTGCCGGCGGTGATGCGCCGCTGGCGTAGCGAACGCAATCTGACGGTGGAAGCCTTCGACCGCTCCGGCCTGCGCAAATTGGCCGACGGCAAATTGCTGGCGGTGGACAACCAAATCGATACCGCCACCGGCACCCTGAAACTCAAGGCCTGGTTCGACAACGCCGAGCGCGGACTGTACGCCAACCAGTTCGTCAATATCCGGCTGCGGCTGGACACCTTACCCGCCGCGACGCTAGCCCCGGCCGCCGCCATTCAGCACGGCGCCAACGGCGATTTCGTTTACTGGGTCAAACCCGACCGAACCGTCACGATTCGGCCGATCAAGACCGGGCCGGTCGACGCCGACCGCGTTGCCGTTTTGGAAGGCCTCGCTCCCGGCGATGTCCTGGTCGTGGGCGGCAGCGACAAATTACGCGAGGGCAGCCGAATCAAGCCGGCCGACGCCGCCGCTTCCCCAGAGACCGCGCCGGTTCCGGCCCGATAAGCCTCTCGGTCCAATGCACACCCCGGTTTCCAAATATTTAAACGGTTATCCGGCCGAATTGGTCGAGCGCGCCGAGCAATGGCTGAGCAGCGGCAAGCTGGGCGACTGGCTGGCCGGCAAATACCCGCGGACTCACCACGTCCAGACCGACAAGGCGCTTTATCACTACGTGACGGACTTGAAAAGCCAATATTTGCGCCAATCCGCTCCGCTCAGCAAAATCGTCTACGACGACAAACTGGACATCGTTCATCAAGCGCTGGGTTTGCACAGCGTCGTCGCCAGGGTGCAAGGCGGCAAACTCAAGGCCAAAACCGAAATCCGCATCGGCGCGGTTTTCAAAACCGCGCCGGCCGCCTTCCTGCGCGCCATCGTCGTCCACGAGTTGGCGCATTTGCGCGAAAAAGACCACAACAAAGCCTTTTACCAACTGTGCCGCCACATGGAACCGGACTATCACCAACTGGAGTTCGATCTGCGCCTGTATCTGGCGTTTCAGGAAAGCCGGCGCGGGAACTGAATCGCGAGCCGCGACTTCGAGCGGTACGCGGTGCGTAGCCGGTCCAAGCCATTCCGCCCCGTCGCTATTGAAGATTCAACACGCCGCCGGTACCGGCACCGCCCTTGATTTCCTGCGCCTTGTAGTTTTTAACCGCGACGACCAGTTGATTGTAGGCATCCAAAAACGCCGCCGCCGTGGACAAACCTTCGGGCGTGTTTTTGAAACTCGCCAAGCCGACCACCGCGCCAACGCTGTCCCCCAAATAGCCGCCCCAGCCGTTGGTTTGCAAACGGTTGGCGGTGGCGCTGCCTTGCGAGATGCCGATCTGCACGGTCGAGCGAATATCGGTCAAGGTCAGGGTCACATCGGTGGTCCGTTTATCGGCGGCGTCCGCCATCGTGGCGGCCAGCGAGTCGGCCAGAATGCCGCCCAACGAAATTTGCCCCGGCGGCGAGTAATGGCGGTAGCCGGCGCCAAAGGCGCCCGCCCGATGCCCTTCGGTCGATTCGTTCAGCACGATCACCTGCGGTTCCATCAGATAATCGGCGGCGACCCGTTGGCCTTTATGCTGTTTGGAGCCGGCCCGGTATTCCCCGGAATTGCGCTGTTCGCCGACGATTTCGTTAATCAATGCTCGAGTGGCGGTGTTGCCGATCGCGGTGATCGCAAAACAGTTCGACTGTTGCACCGCCAAGCGGATCAACGGATCGACCGTCGTCACCGCCTGAGCGCCGGTAATACGGCCATCGCTGACCGCCAAAGTCCCCATGGGACTGGCGCAGCGCTCCAGCGATTTATTCGCATCGACGCTGGTCCCGCCCGCCGCCGATCCGGACACCAGATTACCGCTGCCTCCGGTCTGCAAGCCGGGTTTAGCACATCCCGACAGCAAGACCACCAAGCCGATTTTCAAAGCCATACCTCGATTCATCAGACACCCTCGCCGAAAGTTGGAGCTTGATCCAAGCGCGAGAATCATAAGACAATTTGCCGCCGACGTCTGCATAACAAATACGCTAGAAAGCTTCCATTGCCCACTTGCACCGGCAAGAGCCCCGGCCGGCACATACATCTCCGTTGGCCCGGACAACCCGCACAGCTCGGAAAACCGCATTGGCGTAATAATCGATGTCGGAATCGGCTATCACGACGTTGAGTATCCACTGATCGGAACGGCGCCAATCGCGGATAAGCCCCTTCCATGGCGTTGTTATTCACCAACCGGGATGACGCAATGCCATCGCGCTGGTCAAGACACTCGTGATACGGTTTCCTTACCCGACTTTCCAAACGACTGAATGCCTTGCTCTTCGCGCATTGAGCCTAGTTTCGTCCGGTCCGGCCGGGTGGGCGACCGTCAAGTCGCGGCATCAATGAAGCGCTCCGCGTCCGCGGCGACCTGTCGCAGCAGCGGCTCCGGAACCCAAGGGCTTAAGCTTAGCGATACGGCTTGCACAATCAGCGCAACCTGTTCGGCCGTCAGCGACGCGCGCGGCACGATGTCGGCGTAAAGCCAGATCGCCGCTTCGTTGGGCGGCGGCGCGCAGTCTATTCCGGCCAGCGCGGCGACCTTGTCGAGCAGGGCTAACGCCAGCAAATCCATCACGCCGGCCGTGCATTGTTGTTCCAACAGCACTTGCGCCGAGCGCAGTTTTTGCAAGGCCGTTTCATGCAACGGATTGACGGGCGCGGGCTCGGCGGCGGCCTCGTACACGGCCCGCGTTTCGGCCAATGGCGAGGCGGAGCCCAACCGCTGCAAACTACGCCAGGTACGGCGGTCGATCACCGCGACCGGCAAACCGCCGTCAGACACGTTTTCGGCGACCTTTTCGTCGCCTTCCCGCCAGCTTTCGACCACGACCAGCAAGCCGCCGGCTTTGGCCAGCACGCGTTCGATGCGCGATCCAAAGGCGGTCTGGATGCCGGCTACGGCCAGCCTTACGCTGTCTTCGTCGTCGGCACCGGTTCCGAGCGGCACATGGACGGCGGCCGGACGCGGCGGTTCCGCTTCGGTTTCCGGAACCGCCCGCGGCTCGAGCGTTTCCACCCTCGCCGCATCGTCGGCCGGCGGGCCGCCCGCCAGATCATCGATCAGGGTTTCCAGCATTTTCTTGGTCAGGCCGACCACGTCCTCGCTGGCGTCCGGCTCGATGACGTTGTCGAACAAATCGCGTTTGCCCTTCACCAATTGCGCGACGCGCTGTTCGTAAGAATCCTCGGCCAGTAAAATGAAAATCTGCACCTTGTGTTTCTGGCCCAGGCGGTGAATCCTGGCGATGCGTTGATCGAGGATCGCCGGGTTCCACGGCATGTCCAGATTGATCAGCACCGTGGCTTCCTGCAGATTCAAACCGGTGGCGCCGGCATCGGTGGAAATGAACACCTGCACGGAATCGTCGCCACGAAAACGCTCCATCAATTCGCCGCGCCGGTTGCTCGGCACGCCGCCGTGCAGGCGCACGCAGCCCAGGCCCATGCCGCGCACCAGCGACTCGACCATCTCGGTCATCAGCGCCCATTGCGAAAACACCACCGCCTTGCGGTTGCTTTGCAGACACAGTTCTTCCAGCAAGCGCGCCAGTTCGTCCAGTTTCGGCGAACCGACGGTTTCCTTGTCCACCAGTCCCGCCGCGTTGCAAGCCATCCGCGCCTGTTGCAAGGCCGCCAGCATGCGGTTGTGCTCGCCCGGCGTCAGCGGCCGGCGCTTGGCGATTTGCGCGATCTGGCTGGCGGCTTGCAGCGCCGAGCCGTGCAATTCCTGTTGCTTGTCGGTCATCGCAATGTCCAGCGTCACTTCGGTGCGATCCGGCAACTGGTCGGCGACCAGTTTGCGGTCGCGGCGCAGCAACACCGGCGCGATGCGGCGGCGCAGCTCCGACAGGTTGCGGTAGCCGATGACCTTGCCGCGTTCGTCGGTGACGTGAAAATCCAGCAGACAGCGCCACAGCGGCCCCAACACCCGAGCGTCCACCAATTGCAACAGGCTGTACAAATCCTCCAGGCGGTTTTCCAGCGGCGTGCCGCTGAGCACGAACACGTAGCGGGCCGGAATCAGTTTGACGGTCGAGGCCAGTTTGGTACGCCAATTCTTGATGCGCTGGGCTTCGTCGAGAATCAGCAAATCGGGTTTGAGCGCTTCGCCGATCAAGCTCAGGTCGCGCAGCACCAATTCGTAATTGAGGATGAAAAAGCTCGCATCGGCGCGGTATTGCACGCCGCGCTGCTCCGGGCCGCCGCTGACGATTTGGGTGGAAAGTCCGGTGAACTTGGCGATTTCCCGCGCCCATTGGTGTTTCAACGACGCCGGGCAAACCACCAGGATGCGTTTGACGCCTTCATGCTCGGCCAACCAACTGCCGGCGGCGATGGCTTGCAGCGTCTTGCCCAATCCCATGTCGTCGGCCAACAAGGCCCGGCCGCGCGAAGCCAGAAACGCCGCGCCGTCGACCTGATACGGAAACAGTTTGACCTTCAACCCCGGCAGCACGCCGTTGCCCCGCTGGATTTGCCGGGTGATGTCCTGGCCGCGCAGGGCTTGCGCCGCGTCTTCGGCGACTTGCCGGGCGTATTGCACGGCATCGTCGCCGAGCAGAAAATCCTCGCGGCCGTAAACGAGTTGCGAGCAGCGGAAGAAATCCTCCGGCAAGCGCCCCGAGAAGCGGTCTTGTTCGTCGAAAAATTCGGCCAGCAACGCCGCCAAGTCTTCGGCCATATCGGCGCGGCGCTGCAGTTTCAATACCGGCCGGGTCGCCGACTCCCAGGCCAGATAAACGAAGGACAACGGGCAACCGGCCTCCTTCAAACGTTGGTAATGCGGTTGCTTGCGAGCATGATGCAGCACCGCCTCGATGTGCTTGCAAGTGCCGAGCCGGTTGCTCGCCAAGTCCGGACAAGTGCAGTAATTGACGCGCTGGTCCAGCGAGCGAATCTGCACCTGATAGGAACGCTGCCAATGCGTCGCCGACACCAGCGACGTGGCCTGCCAGGTGCCGAAACCCAGATTGCCGCTCAGCAATTTGACCCGGACTTCGTTCCGGCCCTTTTTAACGCGCTCCTGTATCGCCTCGTCCACCGCGCTATCCAGACCGGTGGTGTCGATAGTCGCGAATTGGTCGGCATAGGCATACAACGCCGCGACGGCATGGACACAGACTGTGGCTTCGGGGTGGCAATCGCAACCCACCAGCAAATTACCGTCGGCATCGGCCGCGAGCTCCAGCCAATATTGCTCGCCGTTTTCGTCCTCGACCTGAGCCGTCAGCCGACCCTCTTCCAGTCTAACGCCGATCACCCGGTTGTCGTTGAAATAGCGCAAACCTTGCTTGACCAAATCCTCCGAGGCGATGGCGTGCAAACGTTCGGTGTCGTAGAGGTAAATGTCGTTGTCCATGACGGGTCCGCGGCTGGCAAAATTGCCCCGATTTTACCGCCAAGCGGCGGGAAGATGAAATTCAAACGGGGGGTACGGCGTATTCCCCGAAAAAGAAGCGCGGTGCGCCGCCTACGGAACTATAGGATGTCCGCTTCGAGCGCCGAGAAGGTTACAGATCATCTGGAGATAGGCCAGTATGCTTTGCAACGCGCGCCATCATTTTGGGGCCGATTTCATCGTCATCATGGAAGGCGAAAACAAAACCGTGCCAGCCATTCCGGGTAAGTGTTCTATGCGAACCGGATTGTCGTTTGATCTGCCAACCGAGTCGGAGCAGCGCCGCGAGAAGATGCTTTGCTTTGACCGATGGTCATTGGCTCATGCCGCAATCGGAACGGTAATATTGATGGAGCAGGGGCGGCTCTCGTTGTTTTCGAGCCGTTCAGCAATCACGCGAAGGGCGAGAACTTCAACTTTGGACACCGCTTCCAGCGAAGATGTGCCGTAAGCAAGGACACCCGGCAACTCCAAGAGCTCCGCCAACCAACGGCCATCAGATTCTTGCTCCAGTTCAATGGTGAAATTCATTTTGCCCTCCTGCTCAATTCATACGGATGGTTTAATTCTACTCCCAAATAGCTATAACCCTAACCTTGGCGTTGCACGTAAACGCGGCATCAAAAGGCGTCTATCTATCCAACTTTTTCAACACCGCAATCGCTACGCGGTGCGCACCCTACGAGGCTGCATGGATGCAGGAGCAATTGCCGAGGCCAAACACAAATTCGCCTGGCGCGAATTTAAACAGCCAATGGGCTGGCCCGCAGGGCGAAAACCAAGGATGGTTTTCGTAGCCAAAGTATCGCGGCTGCCGGTCCACGAACCGGCATTAAAAATTAGGCCTCACGATAGCGAAACAATATTCATCCCAGTTTTAAATCCGCGTGGGCACAAAAACCGTGCCCACCCTACGCCACCGGATGGTTTTATCCCCTGATGCCGCGCCGAGCACTTGAGGGTTTGGACGGATCAGCCCGGCAGGGGCGCGGCAGGGAAGCCGCGCGTTTTCGGAGGGCTAGGAAAGCCCTTCCGAAAACCCCGCCCGAACCCTCGGGAGCGCAGGATCAAAGCGGCATGGGGTGTCGTTTCTTTTGGATACTTTTCTTTGGACAAGCAAAGAAAAGTATCGCGGTTGCCGGTCCGCGAACCGGCGGTAAATAGGGCTTCGCGGTAGCGAAACGATTAAAACAAAAGCATTTGAATCAAAAATATGCGTCCGATTACGCTGGCGCTAATCGGACCTACGCGGACTTACGATGGAGGGCCTAGAAAATAAAGTATTGACCATAATACTGCACAGGTTAGACAAAAAAGGCCATATGTGATGACAACAAGCCGCATTCCACCACGCCATCCAAGTAACCTGCCTTCCTTGTTGGAGATTCGGTTGCTGAAGAACCAACCGCCCAGGCCCAGGTGTAAAACAAAGCTATAAAGCAGACTTAGACCGATAGGTAACGAAACATCCCAGATATTTGATGCAGCACGTCCGAGCGCGATTATAAAAAGCATCAACAAGGAAAACAAAAAGGAGTGCGTCCAGCTAACAACGGAGCCATGCATAATTCTGGCAGAAAGCTTGAGATAAGCTGAATACCAAATAGTGAACAGAACGATTGATATCAAAGGGATTATTAACTGCATGTGATTCCTGTTTGCCCAACAAGTAATTAGATAGCGTCCTTATATCATCCCCGATATTCCGCGGGCAACACAACCTATCAACTAACCCAATACTCAATCTCCGCCAACACCACCTCCCACCTCTCGCACCGCAAACCCTCCGAATCCCCCGCCTTGGCCTGCCTCGCCAAAATCCCCGCAACACGAACCGCGACGATAGCGCCTTGCGGCGGAACAAAGGCTTGCGCCATGCGGGTGACGGTCGTGCCGTTGGCGTCGGCTAGTTCCCAGCCGGGTTTGCCGTCGCCGCGTGGGCGCAGGGTTAGCGGGTCGCCGTAGTCCAAGGCGGCGATGGCGCGGTGGATGGCATGGTTGGCGGCAAAGTAGCCGGGCCAGGACAGGACAACCTGTTCCGGTCCGGCCAGCCAGCGGCGTTGGCAGGCTTCCGGCAGGTCGCCGCCAGCTTCGATAGTGCTGGTCAGGCACAGCGGCGCGCAGTCGGCGATGAAGGCGTGGCGTCCGCCTAGTCTTTGGCACAGGGTTAAGGTTTGGCGGGCGCGGGTCATCGCCACGTAGAACAGGCGGCGTTCGTCGTCGCCGGCTTGTTGCCAGCCGCCGGCATCCAGGATCAGGACGTGGTCGAATTCCAGGCCCTTGGCGCGGTGGGCGGTCAGCAGCAATAGCGGTGCGTGCGGGCCGTCGGCGAAACGGGCTTGGCGACCGCTGCCGAATTCGTAGAGGGCTTCGATCAGGTCGGCGGCGACTAAACGGCCCTGCCCCTCACCCCCGGCCCCTCCCGGCAACCGTTCCGGACGTTGCTCTCACTCCTGCTTCCTTGCAGTCGTCCCCCAGGGAGAGGGGAGATGAAAGGCACGTTGTCTGTAGAACTGACTTCTGCGTCTGCGATGAATTGTGCCAACATCGCCCGGTAGGGATGGCTGATAGCCTCGGTAACCGACTGGCCGTAGCGGCGTTTAAACCAGCGCGACAAGGCGCCATGACGAATCAACAGCCGCCGGCCACTGCTCTCCCGACGGTGCCCTGCTTTTAGCTGCCACCCTTCGCCGGGCCTGTCCTGAGCGAAGCCGAAGGGCTCAGGGCGAACGGATTTCCGGGACTGACCCGACAGCAAAGTCAGCAACGCCGCCCCTTCGCGCGTCGCATGCAAAGCCGGCAATTCGTCGTCGCGCAATAACCTAGCCGGAATCTCCAGACTGCGGCACAGCGCGGCCAAGGGCTCCAGAGCTTGCCAATGGCGGGCGATGACCGCGAAGCGGCCCCAATGAGCCGGGCGTTCGCCAAAACGCAAGGCGTTCAAGCGTTTCAATTCGGCCAACGCTGCCGCCAGTTCCGCGCCGGCTGGCGGAGGTGTTCGCAGGATATGCACCCGGCCCAAGGTCAACGGGTCCAGCGCCTCGAATTCGCCACCGGCCGGCTGGTCGCGGCGGAAGTGGTCGACGCGGATAAGCTGCTCGCGCTTCATGCGTTCCTTGGCGCCAGTTATGACGCGGTTGGCGCAGGCGATGATCTGCCCGGTGGAGCGGTAATTTTCCACCAGGTAACACACCTTGGCCTGATAATCGACTTCGAACTGGCGGATGAAACGCACGTTGGCGGCGTTGAAGGCGTAGATGTTTTGATCGTCGTCGCCGACCGCCATCAAGGTCAATTTATCGTCGGCACCGCTCAAGGTTCGGCCGGCAAGAGCACTGATCAAGTCGTAATGGTCGGCGTTGATGTCCTGGTACTCGTCAACCAACACGTAACGCAGCCCGGCCAGCAGGCGGTCGCGGCGCGCCGAGGCGCCGGCTTCCTCGTCGGCGTCGGCGCGGCGCAAGTTGGCGGCGGCGTTTTTGATCACCGCGGCAAAGTCCACCACTTCGCCGCGCTCGGCGGCCACCGCGCAACTGGTGCCGGTCAGGCGCAGGGCCAGCGTGTGCAGGGTTTGCACGGTGACGCCGGCGGCATCGGCGCCGGCCAAGGCCCACAGCCTGCGGCGTATTTCAACCGCCGCCGCCCGATTGTAAGTCAGCACCATGATCGCATCCGGCGCGACCAGCGCCTCGCGCAGCAGCCAGGCCACGCGATGGACGATAACCTTAGTCTTGCCGGCGCCGGGTCCGGCCAGCACCAGTAAATTGGCGTCCGGCGGCGCGGCGACGATGGCTTGCTGCTCGGGATTTTTCAGGTCGGTGAGGATGCGGCGGTGGGCGGCCTCGCTGGTTGCCATTTCCAGGATGTCCTCGCGGCCGGCGAAATAGCGGCGCACGAATTCGGCCCGTTCCATACCAAAGTAATCGACGATGAAACTCATCGCCGCCTGGATCTTGCCCAGCGCCAGCTTGGCGTATTCGGCCATCACGTGCACCTGGATGATCTTGTCCTTGTAATGCAAAGCCAGCTCGGCGTAATCGGCATTCTTAAACTGGCGGCGGCGCGCCTCGGGATTCAGTTGAATATGCATCGCCGAACGGAAAATCGCCTTGCCGCGCGCCAAGTGCAAGACCTCGTTGGCGTCCAGATACAGCAGCGCGGCGGCTAGCGCCGCTTGCCAGTCGCTGATTTCCAGGTCTTGCAAGGTCAAATCGCTTTGCAAGGCGGCTTCCAACACGCCCTGTTCGCAGGTCACCAACAGATTGTTGCCCTGGCGCAGCCCGGCGAAATAGCCGACCAGGGCCTGAGCCAGCCGCATGCGCTTGGCGCGGATGTGCTCGATTTGCCGCCAGTCGCGCAACAGCTTGACGTAGCGGTGGTCCGGGCCGCCGGGGCGCAACGCAAAAAAGCCGCGCCGGGATTTGTCGCCGTCGTCGCCGAAAGTTTCGGCAAAGGCTTTCAGCAAGCGGGTCAAACGGTCCGGTTCCAATTCGACGCCGGCGTCGCGGCGCAAGGTGTCGCACAAGCGGCGCATGTGCAGCATCTGCCATTGTTCCAGATCCGCATCCGGCGCGGCTTCGCGCAGACAGTTGACTAGCGCGTCCTCCAGTTTGACGAGGTCCGCCAGGCGTTCGACGGTGTCCGGGTCGCGGTAAAAGCTCACGCCGATTTCAGTGTCGTTGGACACCAGCTTGAAGCGATCCAAATCGCGGAGCAGGTTTTGCACCACCTGCGCCGGCTGGCCGGTGGCCAATATCAGGTCGTCGGTGCTGATGCCTTCGTCGTCGCCGGCGTTGAGCAATTCCGCGAGCACGGCCAGATAAGGTTCGGGATCGGCGTTGGGCCCTAGCTTTTGCTTCAACAATAATCCGGCTTCGTCCAGCGTCGCGACTTTCAAACAGCCTGGAAACACCCGGGTATGGTTTTCCTGGCGCTCCAGCAGCCGCGCCTCTTCCAGCCAGGCCACGGCGATGCGCACCTTGGTGTCGGCATCGGCGGCGTCGGGGTCGATGCCATGCTTGTCGGGGATTTCTAAAAGGATTTCGCCGCTGGTGACGACTACGCTGCCCTCGCTCCTGTCCTTACGTTCGATGCCGCGCAGGGCTTTGAGAATCGCGTAAATGTCCTGCTGGGTCAGCCTGGAATTACGCAACAAGCGAAACTGCACGTCCAGGTCGGCGTCGTCGTACAGCAAGATGCAGCGCGCCGGCGCCTGATCGCGGCCGGCGCGGCCGGCTTCCTGCAAATAATTTTCCAGCGAGCCGGGGGTATCGAGATGAATCACTAGCCGCACGTCGGCCTTGTCCACGCCCATCCCAAAAGCATTGGTCGCGGCGATGACCCGCAACTCGCCGGCGATGAAGGCTTCCTGCATCCGCCGCTTATGCTCGGGCGGCATGCCGCCGTGGAAGTGGCCGCAGTCCAGGCCGGCCTGAGTCAAGAACTCGGCCATTTCCTCGACGGTTTTCTGCCGGGCGCAAAACACGATGGCACCGCCGTCGCCGCGCAAGGCTGCTTCCAGCAAACTCAACACCGCCGGGTATTTGGCCTGGGCCGGCACCGCGTGGACTTCGTAGTTCAAGTTGTCGCGACTGACCCCGCCGCTCAGCACCGCCAAGTCCATGTCCAGCCTCTGCTTGAAATGGCCGACGATGTCGGCGACCACGTCGGGCTTGGCGGTGGCGGTAAAGCAGAATACCGGCGACGGTTTATCCTTCTGCCGCGATTTGATGAAGCGCGACACGTACAGATAATCCGGGCGGAAGTCGTGCCCCCATTTGGACAAGCAATGCGCCTCGTCGAACACCCAGGCGCCGACGTCGCGGTGAGCCAGGGCGTTGGCAAAGGCGCTGCTGCGGAATTGCTCGGGTGCGACGAAGATCAATCCCAAATCGCCCAAGCGCAGTTTGTCGAGCACGACCCGCCGCTCCAACGGGTTGAGCAGGCTGTTCAAATAGCCGGCGCAGGCGATGCCGCGCGCTTCCAGGTTGTCGACCTGATCCTTCATCAACGATTGCAGCGGCGAAACCACCACGGTCAGGCTGCCGCTCCGGTAATAGCGGGCCAGGGCCGGCAACTGGTAACACAAGGACTTGCCTCCGCCGGTCGGCAAAATCGCCAGCATCGGCCGACCGGCGAAACCGTGCTCGACGATGGTTTGCTGCAAGGAGCGGCCGTCGGCGGTGGTGGGCGTGGCGCGAAAATCCGAGATGCCGGCGAAGTAGCGCGCCAGCAGTTTTTTCAAGTCGTGCTGTTCGCTGCACCAAGCGCAAGCCGGATCGCCGCAGGGCACGTCGCGCAGTTGGCTAATCAGGATTTTGGTTCGAGGAAACTGCGCGCCCACCCAGGGCGGCAATACCGAATTGCCGCCGGCCACCCGCAGCCAGGCCAGCACGTAGGCCAGCGGCTTGTGCCAATTCGCATCGGGGAAACAATCTTCGGCGACGCGGTGTTGGGCGTTGCTGCAAACCTTGCCGGTGGTCGCTTTCAACCAAGCCGCCTGGGCTTGCGCCAAGGTCGGCCTTAGCGCATTGCGCAAGGTCGCGAAGAAACTGGCGACGCCGCGTCCGCTTTCCGGCGCCAACAAAAAATGCAGACAGAGCATGTCGTTCGGGTGTTCCTCGACGCGTTGCAACAAGGCCTCGCGCTGCTCCAGAAACAGCTCGTAAGCCAGTTCGGCATCGCGTACCGGATCGTTGCGGGTGGTCGTGCAGAGTTTGTAATCCTTGACCAGGCGGTGGTAAGGGTTTTGCGGAAAGGCCAGCGGCGACAGTTCCAGGGTATCGACCAGCGGCAGTTGATGAAGAGACAGATCCGGATGCAACAGCGCCAGGGCCGGCTGGTCGAAGGCGACGATGTTATGCCCCAGCACAAACGCCGCGCCTAGACTGATGTCGTCCAGCCGCGCGCTCAAGTCCTTAGCCTTGCCGGAAATGCGCAGTTTCGCGCCGGTATCCGGGCGGACGGCGCCGATTTCGCGCAGATGCAAGCTATCCTGGCGGGCGGTTTCGATGTCCAAGCACAGGCAGCGGGGTTTAAGAGGATGGGAAGCGAATGTCATCGGGTCGGATTGTAATAGACGGTTTCGGCACTACTTTAGTACAGCAACGCCGGTACGCGCGACAGTACCGGCGCACTCTTTCACACGGCCGGACAGACGCGCGCCAGCCGGAGACAGTTTTAGAGAATGCTTATTTTCTCTGAATTTATTGTATGATCCTGGCCCTTACCGTCGGCAGGACCGAGGAGCATCCGCATGATTGCCGCTAGAAATATCTTGAACGGACACGACGCCGGCTGGCTGATGGAGATCGCCGCCGACGCGATGTTGGTTGCCGACACGGACGGCCGGATTCTGCTCGCCAATCCGGCGGCGGAGCGCCTGTTCGGCTACGGCACCGACGAATTCACCCGGTTGACCGTCGAAGACCTGATCCCGCGCCGCTTCCGGCTCACGCACACCGAAAAGCGCGCCGCTTACGCCGAGCATCCCGAATACCGCAAAATGGGCAGCGGTCTAACGCTGTGCGGACTGCGCAAGGACGGCAGCGAATTCGCCACCGACATTAGCATCACCCCGATCGAAAGCGGCCGCGTGCTGGCCACCGTGTACGACATCACGCCGCGCAAACAGCTGGAAGAACAAAAACTACGCATGATCCACGAACTGGAAAGCGTCAATGAGGAATTGAAGAATTTCGCCTACGTGGTCTCTCACGATCTGAAAGCGCCGTTGCGCGCGATCGGCTCGCTGGCCGACTGGATTGCCGCCGACCAGTCCGAACGCCTGGATGCCGAAGGCCAGGAACACTTGCGTCTGTTGATTCAGCGGGTGCGCCGATTGGACGGCTTGATCGACGGCGTGCTGCGCTATTCGCGGATCGGCCGTATCCACGAGGCGGTCAGCGCCGTCGATTTCAACGAATTGGCGCGCGAGGTGATCGATGCGCTGGCCCCGCCGTCCCACATCGCGGTCTCGGTCGGGACCGATCTGCCGACGCTGGCCGTCGAACGCACCGGCATGCAGCAGGTCCTGCAAAACCTGCTGTCCAATGCGATCCGTTATCTGGACAAACCCGAAGGCCGCATCGCCATCGACTGCGCCGAACAGCCGGACGCTTGGCAATTCAGCGTCGCCGACAACGGCCCCGGCATCGCCGAGCGTCACTTCGAACGCATCTTTCAATTGTTCCAAACCCTCCACCCGCGCGACCGGGTGGAAAGCACCGGCGTCGGGCTGTCCATCGTCAAAAAAATCGTCGAACAAAGCGGCGGACGGGTCTGGCTCGACTCCGAGCCCGGCCAAGGCAGTATCTTTTATTTCACGGTACCCAAACAAGCACCCGCAACCCAATTGAACCCGTAACCATGAGAATCAAGAGCAATCCCATCCTTCTGGTGGAAGACGACAGCGTGGACGCGATGACGGTCAAGCGCGCCTTGAAAGAGCTGCATGTCTCCAACCCACTGACCCATGTCGAAAACGGCGAGGAAGCCCTGGCGCACCTTCAGGATGCCAGTCAAGAGCAACCCTGTTTGATTCTGCTGGACTTGAACATGCCGGTGATGAACGGCATCGAGTTTCTGCATGCCGTCAAATCGCTGCCGGAACTCAAACGCATTCCGGTCGTCGCGTTGACCACCTCCGACGAACAGGAAGACAAGGTGGAAAGTTTCGAGCTGGGCGTGGCCGGTTACATGCGCAAGCCCGTCGAATACCGGCAATTCGTCGAGATCGTGCGCGCCATCGACGCCTACTGGACCATCAGCGAGTCGCCGCTATGACCGATTTAAACGGTAAACCGGTCATCCGCTTGCTGCTGGTGGAAGACGACCAAATCGACCGGATGGCTTGCAAGCGAGCGCTAGCCCAACACCACGACTGCGAGTTCGTATTGTTCGAAGCCGAAACCGGCAACCAGGGCTTGAAACTGGCGCGCGACGAGAAGATCGACTGCATCCTGCTCGACTACCATTTGCCCGATTTGAGCGGGGTCGAGTTTCTGTCCGAATTGGCCGAAGAATCCGGCGAACTGCCGATGCCGGTGGTGATGCTGACCGGCTCGGACAACGCGATGATCGCGGTGGACGCCTTAAAACTGGGCGCCCGCGATTACGTCGTGAAAGGCTCCAACGCCAACGGCGAAACGCTGCAATGGTTGCCGGCGGTAGTGATGCGGGCCATGCGCGAACAACAAGCCTTGCTGGATAAAACCGAAGCCGTCGAACAATTGCGCGAAGCGGAAGCCAAATACCGCTGCCTGATCGAGCAAATGCCGGCCATCACCTATATCGCGTCGCTCGACACGCCGGGCAAACTGCTGTACGTCAGCCCACAGATCCGGCAACTGGGTTTCGCGCCGGACAGCTGGCTGGAAGGTAGCGACGGCTTCTTAAAACGGGTGCATGCCGAAGACCGCGATGCCGTCGTCGAAGCCTATTCGGCGACCTACGAACACTACACCCCGCTGCATTGCGAATACCGATTGCTAAACGATAACGGCCAAGCCCGCTGGTTTTTGGACGAAGCCAAGGTGGTGCGCGACGAAGCGCGCGGCGCGCTGTGTTTGCAAGGTCTGTTGATCGACGTAACCGCCGATAAGGAAACCGCTCAGGAATTGTATTACTACCGGCGCCGCCTGGAAGAACTGGTCGCGCAACGCACCGAGCAATTGGAAAAGCAAAGCGCGATTCTGGAGGCGGCCAATGCCCGCATGGACCACGAGCTCTGCGAACGCAAGCGAGCCGAAGCGGCGTTGCGCGCCAGCGAAGCCCGTTTCCGGTTGTTGCTGGAGTCTGCCGGCGACGGCATCGTCGGCGTGGACGGCAAGGGTCTGTGCCACTTCGTCAATCCGGCGGCCCTGGCGATGCTCGGCTACAGTCGACAGGAACTGCTCGGCCAGAACGCTTGTACCACGATCCACGGCGATACGTCGGTCGCCGAAGAGCAATGCGGCATTTACGCCGCCTGCCACGACGGCGCACCTCGCCACGGCACCGACCTGTTCCGGCGCAAGGACGGCAGCACGTTTACCGTGGAATGCTCCGCTCACCCGATGCACGTCGACGGCAAACTGGTCGGCGCGGTGTTGACCTTTCGGGAACTGAGCCCGCCCGGCGCTTAGCGCCGATCCGGCGGCGCGCCTGGCATCCCAAAACGCTCCGCCACCGGAAACGCTCCATCCCGGCCGCCATAACCCGAATCCCTCCCAATTGCGGTATCATGGCCGCCGTTTAGCCGCCGGCCGGTTTGACCAATGCCGGCGCCGGAGCAGCGAGTAATCTCTTCCCGCCAACGCCTTAATCGAACTCCTATGAAAGCAGTCATACTGGCCGGCGGCCTCGGCACTCGGCTCAGCGAAGAATCGCATTTAAAGCCCAAACCGATGATAGAAATTGGCGGCCGGCCGATACTCTGGCACATCATGAAGCTGTTTTCGCATTACGGCATCAACGAGTTCATCATCTGCCTAGGCTACAAGGGCTACGTGATCAAGGAATACTTCGCCAACTACTTCCTGCACATGTCCAACGTCACCTTCGATATGGCCGCCAATCGAATGGAAGTCCACCAGCGTTACGCCGAACCCTGGCGGGTCACGCTGATCGATACCGGCGAAGCGACGATGACCGGCGGCCGCCTGAAACGGGTGCGCGATTACCTGGACGGCCAAGCCTTCTGTTTTACCTACGGCGACGGATTGTCCGACGTGGACATCGGCGCGTTGATTGATTTTCACCGCCGCCACGGCAAATGGGCGACCGTCACCGCGATCCAACCGCCCGGCCGCTACGGCGCGCTGGACATCGCCGACACCGCAGTCAAGGGCTTTCAGGAAAAGCCGGCCGGCGACGGGGCCTGGATCAACGGCGGCTTTTTCGTGTTGGAGCCGGATATTTTCGAAGTAATCGA
Organism: Methylomonas stagni; assembly: GCF_050154735.1. NCBI lineage: Bacteria > Pseudomonadati > Pseudomonadota > Gammaproteobacteria > Methylococcales > Methylococcaceae > Methylomonas > Methylomonas stagni. Next base: position 2,833,696 of record NZ_CP189557.1, read on the forward strand.
TGGCGATCAAAGCAGTTGGGAAGGCCAACCGCTGGCCGATCTGGCCGCCCGAGACCAACTGCGCGCCTACAAGCACGCCGGCTTCTGGCAAGCAATGGATACCTTGCGCGACAAGACCCAATTGGAAGAACTGTGGCGCCTCGATCCGCCCTGGAAGGTTTGGGCATGACCTTGTTCAACGGCCAGTATCGCGGCCGGCGGGTGCTGGTTACAGGCCACACTGGTTTCAAGGGCAGCTGGCTGAGCCTGTGGTTGCGGGAACTGGGCGCCGAGCCGATCGGCCTGGCCTTGCCGCCGGAAACCGCGCCCAACCATTGGCAGCTACTCGGCCTGGACATGGTCGAATACCTTCAGGATATGCGCGACAGCGCGGCGGTGGCCGAAATCGTCGCCGATGTCCAACCCGACATCGTCTTTCATTTGGCCGCGCAACCCTTGGTACGGCGCGGCTACCGGCAACCGCTGGACACCTGGACCAGCAACGTCGTCGGCAGCGCCAATCTGTTGGAGGCCTGCCGCCACGTGCCGGCGGTGAAAGCCGTCGTCGTCGTCACCACCGACAAGTGCTATCAAAACCGCGAATGGCCGTGGGGCTACCGGGAAACCGATAGCCTAGGCGGCCACGACCCTTACAGCGCCTCCAAGGCGGCGGTGGAACTGTTGGCGGCCAGTTATCGCGATGCTTTTTTCAACGCTCCGGTACGCCATTACTGGCCACGGCCCGCGCCGGCAACGTGATCGGCGGCGGCGATTGGTCGGAAGACCGGCTGATTCCGGATTTGGTCCGCGCCGTCGAAGCCGGCGAGACCCTGGAAATCCGCTCCCCGCAAGCCACCCGGCCCTGGCAACACGTGTTGGAATCGTTGAGCGGTTATCTGCTGCTGGGCCAACATTTGTTGGAGGAACGGCGCGACGCCGCCGACGCCTGGAACTTCGGCCCGGACGCCGAAGGCAACCTCAGCGTGGCCGACGTATTGACCGAGTTGCAGCGGCATTGGCCGGAACTGCACTGGCAAATCGGCAGCGATCCGCAACCGCACGAAGCCGGCCTACTGTATCTGGACAGCAGCAAGGCCAAAAGCCGACTCGATTGGCGGCCGGTTTGGCCGCTGGATACCGCGCTGGCCGCCACGGCAGCTTGGTACCAAGCGCCGCTATCCGCCAAGCCGGCGGTCAGTCGGGCGCAATTGCAGGACTATTCGGCGGCGGCCAAGCAAGCAGGCATCGCCTGGGCACGCTCATGAAGCAGCTGCCGACCCCGCTGGCCGGCGTCGTCGTCGTCGAGACGCAAGCGTTTCAAGACTCGCGCGGCGCATTCGCCCGCTGGTTTTGCGAGGACGAACTGGCGCAAGCGGTCGGCGCGCGCCGCATCGTCCAGATCAATCATTCGCTGACCCACTCGGTCGGCGCGGTGCGAGGCCTGCACTATCAGCGGCCGCCGCATGCCGAGACCAAATTCGTTCGCTGTTTGCGCGGCCGGGTCTGGGACGTGGCACTGGATTTACGGGCCGATTCGCCAACCTTCCTGCAATGGCACGCCGAGGAATTGAGCGCCGCCAACGCCCGGATGCTGGTGATTCCGGAAGGCTGCGCCCACGGCTTTCAAGTCTTGGAAGCCGCCAGCGAACTGCTGTATCTGCATACCGCCGCCTACTGTCCGGATGCCGAAGCCGGCGTCTCGCCGACCGACCCGGCCGTGCAAATCGCCTGGCCCTTACCGATCGGCGATTTGTCGGCCAGAGACAACCAACACCCCGCCCTGCCCCCCGACTTTCGCGGAATCGCCTTATGAACTGCCGCCACTGCCACGCGCCGCTCGAACACGTATTCCTAGACCTGGGTTTCGCACCGCCGTCGAACGCCTACTTGAATGCCACCGACCTGAACAAGCCCGAACTGTATTACCCGCTGAAACTCTACGTCTGCGAACAATGCTGGCTGGTGCAAACCGAGGATTACGCGGCGGCCGAGCAATTGTTCGATCGCGACTACGCCTATTTTTCGTCGGTGTCGCAAAGCTGGCTGCGCCACGCCGCCGATTACTGCCAGACCATCCGCGAGCGCTTGGCGTTGGATGCCGACAGCCTGGTCGTCGAAGTCGCCGCCAACGACGGTTATTTGCTGAAAAACTTCGTCGCCGCCGGCATTCCCTGCCTGGGCATTGAACCCACCGCCAGCACCGCCGCCACCGCCGAAGCCCTAGGCATTCCGATTCTGCGCGAGTTTTTCGGCGACGCGCTGGCCCACCGTCTGGCCGACCAGGGCCGACGCGCCGATCTGATCGTCGGCAACAATGTCTACGCCCACGTGCCGGACATCAACGACTTTACCGCCGGCCTCAAAACGGCGTTGAAACCGGCCGGCACGATTACGCTGGAATTTCCGCACCTGTTGCGGCTGATCGAATCGGCCCAGTTCGATACCGTGTACCACGAACACTATTCCTACCTGTCGCTGCAAACCGTCAGCCGCATCTTCGAACGGGCCGGCTTGCGGATTTGGGATGTCGAGGAACTGGCCACCCACGGCGGCAGCCTGCGGGTGTACGGTTGCCATGCCGAACACGGGCGCGAGCCGACGGCGGCGGTCGCCCAGGTGTTGACCCACGAGCGCGACTTCGGCCTGGCCGACTTGGCCGTTTACCGGGCGTTTCAGCCGCGCGCCGACCGCATCAAAAACGATTTGCTGGCCTTTCTGATCGAGCAACGCCGGCTCGGTCGGCGAGTCGCCGCCTACGGCGCGGCGGCCAAGGGCAACACCCTGCTGAACTATGCCGGCGTCAAACCGGATTTGCTGGCCTATGTCTGCGATGCCGCGCCGTCCAAGCAAGGTAAATTCCTACCCGGTTCGCACATCCCGATTCTGCCGCCGACCGCGCTGACGGAGCGCCAGCCGGACATCCTGCTGATTCTGCCGTGGAATATCCGCGCCGAAATCGTCGCCGATTACCGGAAAATCCGCGACTGGGGCGGGCAATTCGCGGTCGCGGTGCCGGAATTGAGCGTGTTTTAGGCCGAAGATGCCGACGCGAATCCAGCCCAGACTCGCCCGGAGCCGACCATGAAGGTCTTAGTTACCGGCGCCAGCGGCTTCGTCGGCCGCCACGTCGTCACACACTTACTGGAACGCGGCCACCGCGTCACCGCGCTGGCTCGCGACGCCGGCAAGGCGCAAGGTTTGGTTTGGTTCGACCGAGTCGAGTTCCTAAGCGGCGACGTACACGCCGACCGCTTGCCGGACCGCTTGGGACAACTTGACGCGGTGATCCACCTGGCTTGGCCGGGACTGCCCAATTACCGCGAGCTGTTCCATTTCGAACAAAACCTGATCGGCGATTACCGCTTCCTGAAGTCGTTGGTCGAACAAGGCGTCGGGCAATTATTGGTCGCCGGCACCTGCTTCGAATACGGCTTGCGAAACGGCTGCCTGGCCGAAGATTTGCCGACGCTGCCGGCCAATCCCTACGCGCTGGCGAAGGACAGTTTGCGAAAATTTCTGCAACAACTCCAACGACATCATTCCTTCACGCTGCAATGGGCTAGACTGTTCTACCTGTACGGCGAAGGCCAGCACGCCAACAGCCTGCTGGCGCAATTGGAGCGGGCGATTGCCGACGGGCGGCCGACATTCGATATGTCCGGCGGAGAACAGCTCCGCGATTACCTGCCGATCGAAGTCGCGGCCCGCCGCCTGGTGCAATTAGTCGAACGCCCGGACGCCAACGGTGTCTACAACGTCTGTAGCGGTACGCCGATTTCGATCAGAACGCTGGTCGAGCGGCATATTCGCAAGCGCGGTGCCGACATCGCGTTGAATCTGGGCTACCATGCCTACCCCGATTACGAACCGATGGCGTTTTGGGGCGATCCGCGCAAACTGACCCAGTTTTTGGGACCGCTCGACTGAGTCGTCGGGCGCTATCGACACCGCAGGAGCCAACCCTAGGAAAATCTTGATGAAAGCACAAATCAAACCTCGCATTAACCTGGACGAACGCACCCCGCTGCAAGACGTGATTCCGCTGGAAACGCCGTTCGTGTTGTTCGTCGATCCGGCCAGTTCCTGCAACTTTCAATGTACGTTTTGCCCGACCGGCGACCGCGAACTGATTAAGCAAACCGGCCGCTACCAGGGCGCGATGAAGCTGGAGCTGTTTAAAAAGATCATCGACGACTTGGCGGACTTCCCGCAAGACATCAAAGTGTTGCGGATGTACAAGGACGGTGAGCCGCTGCTGAACAAACACCTGGCCGAGATGGTGGCCTATGCCAAGCAAAGCGGCCGGATACCTTACATCGACACCACCACCAACGGCACGCTGATCGATCCGGACCGGATGGGACCGCTGATCGAAGCCGGCCTGGATAAGATCAATATTTCGGTCGACGGTATGAACGAGGAGCAATACCAACGCTTCACCAAGTTCGACTTCGAGTTCCAGCGCTTCGTCGATAACATTCATTGGTTGTACGAGCATAAGGGCGATTGCGAAATCGTCATCAAAATTCCCAGAGAGTTGATTACCGAAGCTCAGCAGCAAGAGTTCTACGATACCTTCGGCGATTACTGCGACCGGATTTTTATCGAAAATTTCGCGCCATGCTGGCCGGAATTCGACGTGGAAACACGCACCGGCTTCAAGATTACCGAAGGCATTTACCAGCAACCGATCACGCCGACCGACACCTGCCCCTACATTTTTTATTCGATGTCGGTCAATGCCGACGGCTTGGTCAGCTCCTGCTTTCTGGATTGGGGCCGTAAATTGATCATCGGCGACGCCAGGGAACAATCGATCCGCGACATCTGGCATTCCGACGCCTTCAACCGCTTGCGCATCCAACATTTGGAAGGCAAGCGCCGACAAAACCCGGTGTGCTCGCAATGCGGCCAATTGACCCATTGCCTGCCCGACAACATCGATCCTTACCGCGAGCAATTGCTGCCCAAACTGTTGCGACGCAGCGTCCTAGAAACCGCTTGAACCGACGGCCTCCAGCCAACCATCGATGATCCGGGTCCTGCACATCACCCCGCACCTGGGCGGCGGCGTCGGTAAAGCCCTGTCGGGCCTGGCCCGGCAAGCGGCCGCTGAGAACGCCGGGGTGTCGCACCGGTTTATTTGCCTGGAAGCGTTGGAAAAAACCCAGTTCGTCGAAGCCATCACCTCGCTAGGCGATCCGAATTTCGCGGTCGAAGTTTGTCCGTCGCCCGATAGGCTGCGCGTTGCGATGGCGGAGGCTGACATCGTGCAATTCGAATTCTGGAACCACCCGCTGTTGCCCAAGTGCTTATGCGAAGCCGAGCTCCCGCCGCACAGGGCCTTGTTTTGGTGCCATATTTCCGGCCTGGGGAATCCGCGTATTCCGGCCGGTTTAGCGGCGATCGCGGACCGCTGGGTGTTCACCTCGGCATGCTCGCTGGATAACCCGGCCTTCTCCGGTTTAAGCGATACCGAGCGACAAAGCCTCGGAGTGGTCTCCAGCGCCGGCCTCGCCGACTTGCCGCCGCTCCCGCAACGTCAAGGCCGGCCGCCGCGTCTGGGTTACGTCGGCACCTTGAACTTCGCCAAACTGTATCCGCGCTTCGTCGAATTTCTGGCGGCGGTGCCGCTGGCCGACCTACGCGTTAAATTGCTCGGCGACATCGCCAACCGCGCCGAACTGCAAGCGCGGTGCATCGCGGCCGGCCGGCCGGAATTGCTGGAATTCGCCGGTTATTCCGAAGACATCGTCGCCGCATTGGCCGAACTGGATATTCTGGTATATCTGCTGAACCCTCTGCACTACGGTACCGCCGAGAATGCGCTGATCGAAGCGATGGCGATGGGCGTCGTACCTATCGTGCTGGACAACCCGGCCGAGCGCCGAATCGTCACGCACGGGCTGACCGGGCTGGTCGTCAACGGCCCCGCCGACTTCGCCGAAGCGCTTAGCGATCTGGTCAACCAGCCCGAACGACGCTTGGCGTTGGCCCAGCAGGCCGCCGAATTCGCCAGAACCCGCTACACTTTTGCCGAAATGACCGCCGGACTCAATGCGCATTACCTTAATTTGATGAACGCCGAGAAACGCCACCCTGCTTACGCCGCCGTATTCGGTAACCGCCCCTGCGACTGGTTTAAAGCCTTCCAAAACCCGAACGGCCCGTATGCCGACGACGGTAGTATCCCCGCCGGCGCGGACTTGGCGCATGGCGATTTCGAGCGCTCCAAAGGCAGCGTGTTTCACTTTTTGAAGTACTTTCCGGACAACCCGAGACTGCGGTCCTGGAGCCGGGCGCTCGCCGAGCCGCCCCGTTCCGCACCGCGCAATGCCCGGCAAACCCTAGCGTAAGTTTTATGCTCACCAAACAAGAAGCCAAAAACATCGACATCGCCGCAACCCGGGTCGACAATCTGCTCAAGGCGCTCGCCGAAAAACGCATCTTAAGCCTGATCGTCGAACCGACTTCGGAATGCAATCTGAGCTGCACCTTCTGCGACATGCACTCCGGACGTTACGACACCGATCACCGCAAGGGCATGATGAGCGACGCGGTGTTCGACAAACTGCTAGGCGATCTGCAAGCCCTGCCTTACAAAATGGCGATGATTCAGTTTCACGGCTACGGCGAACCGCTGCTGAACAAAAAGATCGCGGCGATGCTGGCCGCCTGCAAGTCGCGGGGGCTGGCCGAAAAGCTGCGCATCATCACCAACGGCACCGTCCTGAAACCCGAGATTCTGGAAGAACTGTTGAATTCCGGCGTCGACGAAATCCACATCAGTCTGGATGCCTTCAGCCGCGAGGAATACCAAACCATCAAGGGTAAGGACTTCTTCGACAAGTTGATGCGCAACATTTACGCGGCGGCCGAAGCCGTCGAACAGCGTCAAACCGTCCAGCTTTACATCAAACTGGCCTCGTCCGACGCCGAGTTGTACGGCATCACCGACAGCCTGTTCCAGCGAGGCTGGGACGGGCTGAAAACCTTATGCGAGCATTCGCAGGTGGTCCATCTGAAAGACATGCCGGTGTTCCATACCCACGACGGCCAAAAAATCGGCTTCGCCGGTTCCAACGCGCCCTGCGAGATGCCGTTCTACATGGCCTACGTCAAATTCGACGGCAAGATTTCGGCCTGTTGCGCAGACATCTTCGGCGAATTGGCGATCGGCGATCTGAGCCAACAAAGTCTGCGGGAGATACTGGAAGGCCGCGCGCTCAACGACATTCGCAAAACCATGCTGGGAGGCGATCTCAAGCACCAGAAACCGATTTGTTATTACTGCGGCGCCAAAACCGTCGTCGATCTCAGCGCCCATGCCGAACAAATCCGGACGCTGTTGGACGATTGAAGCGCCCCGATTCGTCGTGTTCCCGATCGCAAATCCGTTCAGCCGATGATCTTGCAACATCCCATCGCCCGGCAATTTAGCCGCCTACCCGATCCGGCCGAAGCCCGCCGAATGCTGCGCCGGTTACAGCAAGTACCGAGTCACGCAGCCCCTCGCCGAGTAGACAAGCCGGTAACGTTGTACGGTGCCGGCAATTTAGGCAGACTGGCCCATGCCTACTTCAAGCGGATCGGCGTCACCGTGCAAACCGTCGTCGACGCCAACGCCGGCACGCTGGCAAACACCCCGTTCTGGGAACAAACCCGGTTGATCGCGCCCGAGGACGTCCCGAACAAACTCAAAACCAAGACCTTGCTGGCAATCAGCATCGCCAACGATCCTTTTACACCGTTGGCCGAATATTTGACTCGGCAAGGCTGGCAGGATGCCGTGCCGTTTTACGACATTGCCGAAGCCTACCGCGATCGCCATCCGCTCTCCAACGGCTGGTTCGCCGACCCGTTCAGCGACACCGATCTGGACCGCATCGAAACGGTAATGGACGGCTGGCACGACGCCGTGTCCCGCGCGCACCACCTGCAATTCATCGCCTGGCGGCGGCTGCGCCAGGAATGGACGTTTTCCGCCGCGCCGGTCACGACCGACGACCGCTTCTTTATCCCCGAAGTGTTGGACTGCCTAAACCACGAGGAGCGTTTTATCGATTTGGGCGCCCATACCGGCAGCGTGACTCGACGTTTTTGCCAGTTGACCGGTGGCCACTTCTCTGAACTATGCTTGATCGAACCTGACCGAACCAGCCTTGAGCAACTCGAAGTCACCATGGACGAGCTGGGGCTTTGCGACGATTCCCGGTTGCGGGTCATGGATTGCGGAATCGCCGCTCGAACCGGGATGGGGCGGTTTTACGAAGGCTTGGACTATGCCTCGCAACTGACTCCGCTCGGCAAGCGCAAATTGCCGGTCGTCGCGCTGGACGATTTGGAGTTTACGCCGACCTTCATCAAACTACATCTGGAAGGCGGCGAGCTCGACGCGCTGAGGGGCGCCGAGCAAACCTTGTTGAGTCATCGGCCTATCGTCGTCGCCACGTCCTACCACAACGTCCAAGGACTCTGGGAATTGCCGCTGTGGCTGATGCAAACCTTGCCGAATTACCGGTTCTTGCTGCGCCTGCACAGTTGGTGCGGCACCGGCGCGGTGATCTACGCCCTGCCCAACGAACGGAGCAGCCATTGAGCGATTTTTGGACGCGCGCCGCCGATCTCCGTACCGATCAACAGCCCTTGGTTAGCCGCTTTCAGGCGGCATTCTCGACCGGCATCGTCGTTTACGGGGCCGGATTCGTCGGCACCTGGGCCGTCCAGTATCTGCAAGGGCTGGGCGCCAAGGTCGTTTGCGTGGCGGACCGCAATCCCGAAAAATGGCACACGGCGATACGCGGCGTTCCGGTCGTAGCGCCGGAGCATCCTTCGGTCGCCGAAACAGGCTGGGTGCTGGTGGCGGCCCGCCACGCGGCTAAAGCCGTCGTCGAGCAATTGACCGCAACCGGCCTGACCGCGCTGAGCTTCGATGCGTTTTTCGCGGTCAGCCGCTATCCAGACATTCTAGAAATCAACGAGGCTTTTCTCGCCGACGAATTATCCCGGCAAACCTTGGGCGCCGTGGTGTTGGCTTGGCTGAGCGGCTCGCCGGCACCTTGCCGCGACGTGCAAGCCCCCGATCAATATTTTTGCCTGCCGGGATTTGCCGACGACGACCGCCACATCTTCATTGATGCCGGCGCCTACGTCGGCGATACGGTCGAGAAGTTCATCTGGGCCTGCCACGGCGCCTTCAAACGCATTCACGCCTTCGAGCCGGGCGAGCGGCAATTTGCCGCGTTACGCCGGCGGACCGAACGCTTGACGGCGGAGTGGGCATTGGACGACGGTCAAATCGCGCTGGTCAACGCCGGCGTTGCCGAGGCCAGCGGCCGGATGGCTTGCGTCAACGTCAGCGGACCGGCTCAAAGCTTGAACCTGGTCGCGACCGCCGCCGACCGCGACGATCTGCCGACCAGCGCGGTTTACAGCCTGGACGACTACCTGCAAGGCGAGCCGGCCACCTTGATCAAAGCCGACGTGGAAGGCTTGGAAATGGCGCTGTTGCGCGGCGCGGCCGCCACGATCCGCCGCTACGGCCCCAAAATGGCGCTCAGCGTCTACCACTTCCCCAGCGATATTTTCGAGATTCCGGCCTACGTGCGTAGCCTGGATTCTAGCTACCGCTTCGCGTTGCGCCACCATTCGCCGCTGCTGATGGAAACCGTGCTGTATTGCTGGAAAGATTAACCAACCGATTTCGCCCCTACCACACCGAAGCCTCTCATGGACGCCAACAAGCAATTCGAAACTTACGTCGCCGACAACATTCGCCGGATCGGCACCGACCGCGATTTCATCGGTCTCTCCAACATCTGGGTGCGCGAGTCCATCCGCCACAACTACGCGCAGAACTTTACCTGGCTGGGCCGGCCGGTCATCCAGGTGCCGCAGGACGTTTACGCGATTCAGGAATTGATTTGGCGGGTCAAGCCGGACTTGATCGTCGAAACCGGCATCGCCCACGGCGGCTCGCTGGTGCTGAGCGCATCAATGCTGGCCCTGCTGGACTATTGCGACGCGGTCGCCGCCGGCCAAGCCTTGGACCCGCTGCAAAGCCCGCGCAAGGTGTTGGGCATAGACATCGACATCCGTCCCCACAACCGCGCGGCCATCGAAGCCCATCCGCTGGCGCACAAAATCGAGACCCTCCAGGGATCGTCGATCGCCCCGGACATCGTCGCCACCGTCAAGGCCCGCGCGGCGCAAGCCCAACGCATTTTGGTTTTCCTGGACTCCAACCACACCCACGACCATGTACTGGCCGAACTGGAAGCCTACGCGCCGCTGACCTCGGAAGACAGCTACTGCGTGGTCTGGGATACCGGTGTCGAAGATCTGCCGGAAGGCTTTTGTCGCGACCGTCCCTGGGACAAGGGCAACAACCCGAAGACCGCGGTTTGGGAATATCTGCGCCTGCTGCGCGGCGAAGGCCGCCAAGCCGCCGACGGCAAGGTGCTGAATTTCGAGATCGATAAAACCCTCGAACATAAAATCGCCATCACCGCCTCGCCGGACGGCTTTCTGCGCCGAGTACCGGCTTGACGCCAACCATGGTTCGATACCTCGCACCGAACGCGCCATGACTCACGAAGTTCCGCTCATCGCCACCGGCGACCGGCACTTTCCGCCATTGCCCGCCTCCGCGCAAGCCGCGATTTTATTGCCGACCGCGCGCTGGACGCCGATGGCGCGCTCGGTGATCGCCTCGCTGGTCGGCACGGCCAACGAGGAAACCGTGGTGCTGGTCGCCGACAACAGCGAAACCCCGGAAAAACGCGAATTTCTGGAGCGCATCCGGGCCCTGAATCCCTATATCTTCGCGATCGCCCACCAGAAGAACGTCGGCGGCGCAGGCAATTTGAGCTATCTGTTCGAGTGGTGCGGCGACTTGCCCTATTGCGCGATGATGGCCGACGACGACTGGATGTCGCCGACGTATCACACCGACGCCTTCGAACTGCTGCGCGGCGATGCCAAACTCAGCTGCGCCGAGGTCGGCAGTACCTTCGTGGACATCGGCGACGGCAAGCTGGTCAATGTCAGCCAAGCGGCGATGCAGGGTGCGACCCCGGCCGAACGCTTGCCGACCTGGCGCCCCGAGGTGGCCCGCGCGACGATGTACAACGCCTCGCGGCGCGGCGCGCTGAACCACGCCTTGCAATTCCTGGCCGCGACGCCGCTGCACGGCCTGACCTTGGCGGAAGACTTGTGGGAATTGAATCGGCTGGCCTTGGGCGATTTCGTCAGCCAGCCGGGGCCGGGCTGCTTGGTACATTATCCGGCGAACGGCTCGCAAAACGGCGACGGCACCCAACGCTTCTACGAACTGATCTGCAAAGGCGTCGGTCTGCAGTTTTCGTTCGTGTATTTCACCGCGCTGAGTACCGCGGTCCAATGCGCCTTGTTCTTGGGCGGCAGCCGATCGCCGATTGCCGACCCATTGCAACGCGCCGTCTGCGCCCAACAGGCGTTCGCCAAAATCTACACCGCCGGCTTTCTACCGATGGTCAGTGCCGAATCCAGCCACGCCGCCGCCCGCATGCTGTTCGCAGAACACCCGCGAGCGCTGGCCGGCTACCTGAAATTTTGCGCGCCGCCCTACAGCTTGCAACCGGTGTTTGCCGCCGACCTCGTATGCTGGTTCATCGAGTTGATCGAAGTCTTCGAGGATAAAACGCCGCCGGCTCCCGAGCGGCTATCACGCCGCTTCGCCCACTTCGTCGACGGTCTGATGCCGGGCTTGCTGAATGCCGACGGCGATTGCTGATCCGAGATTCTCAGACCCTAAAAGCAGCGGTTAGGCAAAGTTAGGCCCACCAATGGCGGGACGCTCTCGATCGCGGCTAAAGCCACCCCACCTGCCTTTTTCAGTATCCTGGGTGACAAATCACTTCATGACCATTAGGGCGAACCACCGCTATCGCACCACCCATTCACTTGTGATTGCTGGAGTTGTTATGTTAGTGTGCAAACACGCGTTGACAGACACTGAAAATTAGTGCCGCAATTCGAAGGAATTCGGCGGACAATGAACGCCAGACGAACTCCATCGGCAATCGCAAGCCTTGGTTGCGGCGTTTCACATTGGTTTTCCGGAAAAGATAGCGGTGGGCGTCGCAAAGGCTCCGAGGCACAAATTAGTGGGGCGAAACCCACCACCACGGGCACGATAATCTCGGATCGGCGTCCGCTCAATCACACTGCGGCGGTGCTTACATCCCTGTGAAAACGGATCGCAAAACCTTGAGTGGCCGGGCGCGGAATATCGGTCGAGACCGCCGAATTCCGCAGTATTCCATTTGACACAAGTAGATCGGACTGTCGCTACCGATGCCAGATAACTTCAACATTACGATGGATCAGCTTCGGGTCGGGTTATATATCCACCTCGATCTCAAGTGGTTTGATCACCCGTTCTCGTTCAGCAATTTCAAGATCAAGAACGAGGCACAGATCAAGACCATCCAGAGTCTCGGGCTCAAGTCGATTCGTTACGATCCGGCCCTCAGCGATGTCAATCCGCTCCCTCAAAAGACACAGCCGGTACAGCAAACACCGGAAGCGGCCAAGCCTGATATTTCGCCGGTGTTGGCGGCCAAGGTCGCGCTGGTAGAACGCATCCAGCGGCAGCGAGAGGCAGCGGCGCGGATTGAAAATGCCTTTATCGATACCGCTAAAACGATACACGGCATCGAGAAAAGCCTGTTTACCATGCCGGCGGAAACCGTGCGAAAGGCGGGACAATTGGTGGATCAAATTATCGACTCCCTGCTTTCCGCGCCGGAACTCGCCATACACGTCATGATAGGCAAGGCAGGTGCCGAGGAAATGTATTACCACTCGTTGAATGTCACCATGCTGTCGCTGATGATGGCGCGCGACATCGAGTTGCCCCAAGAAGTGGTCGGCACTTTGGGCATAGGCGCGCTATTTCACGATATTGGTCATAAGGAGATTCCGTCCAAGATCTTGATGAAAAAGGAGCCGCTCAATCAGGCCGAGCGGCATTTATTCGAAATGCATTGCCAGTATGGCGCGGATATCGGCCAGCGACTGGGGCTCGCACCCGCCGTCTTGACCATCATCAGCGAACATCACGAATTGTTCGATGGGACCGGCTACCCGAGCAGACTCAAGGGCGAAGCGATAGGCTTGCTTTCCCGCATCGTCGTCATTGCCAACCATTATGATGAACTTTGCAACCCGGTGAACATTAACAACGCGCTGACACCTCACGAGGCTTTGTCGACGATGTTCGCCAAGTTGCGCAACAAATTCGATCAGAAATTGCTCCAGGTCTTCATCCGTTGTCTTGGGGTGTATCCGCCAGGCACGATCGTGCAGTTTTCCAACGGCGTGATCGGCATGGTCGTCACCGTCAATACCGCCAAGCCGATGAAACCGCTGGTGCTCATTTACGACGCGGATATCCCCAGGGACGAGGCTATCCTGGTGGACATGGCCTGCGAAGCGGATGCGAATATCGCGAAGGCGATCAGACCGGCGCAGGTTCCGAGGGAAATATACAACTACCTCAGTCCTCGCAAACGGGTCAATTATTATTTCGACCCGAGCAGCCCCGGCCAGGAGCAAGCCAGATGAGCAGCCTCGAACATCTGATGATCGATTACTGCCAGCATATGATGCTGCTGGTTGAACCCGGTGAGTTGCGGATCATCGTCGCCAACAAGATGGCAGAGAAAATGCTCGGCTATTCGGAACTGGATTTGCTGGCCATGGCGATCACGAATATCGAAAGTTCATTGCAGGACGTGTTTTATTGGGAAGACGTCCGCAACGGCCAATACCAGGATATCGAGACCCAGGATGGGCTTTATCAATGCGCCGACGGTTCGCTGCTGACGGTGACCAAATCGGTCAAGATCATTCACCACGAAGGCCGTCCGCTGATTCTGATCCAAGCCAGGGATGTCCAAAACGAACACAAGGCCGAGGATGCCCTGGCCCAGCTATTGTCCCAGCTCAGGGCCACGCTGGAATCGACCGGCAACGGCATACTGGTCATCGATTGGCACGGCAAGATCGCCAACATGAACCGCCAGTTCAGTAGCATGTGGGGCATTTCGGACGACTTGCTGTTCGAGACAGAAGAAGCCGATATTCTTGAGTTCATTGCCGGGCAGGTCGTCGAGCCCGAGGCATTTCGTGTGCGCTTACAAGAGCTCGTTGGGGACGGGGAAACCGAAGATATCCTGAGTCTCCAGGATGGCCGGGTTTTCGAATGCCGATCGCGGCCGCAATATCTTGGCGAACACATCATCGGTCGCGTCTTCGGCTTCAACGATATCACCGAACACAAACGCGCCGAGGAAGCGTTGCGCGACTCCCGAGATAAACTCGAAGAGCAGGTGCAAAAGCGCACCGCCTCGCTGCAAATGGCCAATACCCAACTGCTGGCCGAGAAGGCGCGTCAAGAGGACCTAATCAAGCAGCTTGAAGAAACCCAGATGCAACTGCTGCAATCCGAAAAAATGGCTTCGATCGGTCAGCTCGCGGCCGGCGTGGCTCATGAGATCAACAACCCCATTGGCTTCGTCAACTCCAACTTGAGCACGTTACAAGAGTATGTGGATGGAATGCTCAGACTGCTCGCGGCTTACGAAGACGTCGAAGGTAAGCTGGTGAATGAGGCCTTGCAAGACATAACGCTTCTGAAGCAGGAAATCAATATCGGCTATCTGCGCCAAGACATCGGCGAACTTCTGGCGGAATCCCTCGATGGTTTGCAGCGAGTGCGGCGCATCGTTAAGGATCTAAAGGATTTCTCTCACGTTGGCGAATTGGAAAAGCAGTCGGCGAATCTGGAGGCGGGTCTCGACAGCACGCTGAACGTGGTATGGAACGAAATCAAGTACAAAGCCGAGGTCGTCAAGGAATATGGCGCAATCCCCGAGATCAACTGCATCGCGTCCCAACTCAACCAAGTGTTCATGAACCTGCTGATCAATGCGGTGCAAGCCATCGAGGATCACGGCCGAATTACGATTCGCACCGCTTATGACGAGAACAGTGTCTGGGTTGAGGTGGAGGATACCGGCAAGGGCATCAAGCCGGAACAGCTTGGAAAAATCTTCGATCCGTTCTTTACCACCAAGTCGGTCGGCATGGGCACCGGCTTGGGTCTTTCCTTATCCTACGGCATCGTGAACAAACACAACGGACGCATCGAAGTGAAAAGCACGGTCGGCAAGGGCACTTGCTTTCGAGTCTTGTTGCCCAGGGCCGGCTGACAGGCTAATTTGGCGAGGTCGCCCGTGGTTGCTTTGCCGTCTCAAGTTCGCTGAAGTTGGACCGACCTAGCAAGCCGCGTTGGCGAAGCGCAACCTTAAAAAACGGATCGATAGCGACAGTTTGCGTGCCCAATCAACCGCCTTATTAAAAGTCCGCTCACGTCCAAAACGCAGAATCCGAGCGTCTTGATTGCTCAAAAAGCCCTCCCCGCTACACCCCCAACTGCGCCCGCCAAAAGTCGTTCAGTACGTTGGTTTCCTGACCGCCGCCTTGGTAACGGTCCTCGAAGCGCTGAAACTCCTGCTCCAACGCGCTGAATTCCTGGCGTTGATGGTAGGACAGGCCGGCCGATAAATCGTTGGCGGCCCAGGTCGTGGTCCGGTAGCGCTGGAGTTTTTCGCGGGAAAACTCGTAATCGAAATAGCGCAAATGAATCAGCGTCAGGTCGTCGGCTTTTTCGCTGCGTTCGTAGCATTGGTGCTGGCCCGGCGTGAACGACACGGGGTCGCTGAGGATGGCCACCTTGTCCAAGGCGGTGTTGCGCAACAAGGCCCGCCGCTGGCCGACGATGGGCTGAGATAGATCGATCGCCGCATCGCTACCACGCAGATGCACCAAATCCCAACCGGTCGGGATTAACCGCCTGGGCGTATCGACGGACAAGCGGGTCACGTAATCGGCCAGACTCGAATACGCGGAGCGGGTCGGCACGATGAATTCGTCCGAATCGGTCACCACCACCAAGTCGTAAGTCTCCAGCAGAAAATGTTGGAAAATGCCCAGACTGCGCGACAGCCGCCACGAATCGAAACTGGTGCGGGGCTGGCGAATCACGTTGACGGCCGCCGGCAGATAAGTGCGCGGATCGCGGTCCGAGCCGTCGTCGATCACATACAGGTTTTCCAGACCGAACTGGCGTCCGTAGTAATCCACCCATTTCGGCAGCACGAAGTCCTCGTTATAGGCAATCGTCAGCGCCGCCACCCGCGTGACCGTACTCGGCCTAGCCCGGTAAACCCCGGCTTGCAAGGCTTGCCGGGCTAACAGCGTGGCGGCCAGATTCAACCGGTGCGCGACCGCCCGTTGCGTGTCGCCGTTGTATTCGTGGAACACCAGGCGCTCCAACTCCTCGCTCCGCTCGGTGCCGATCGGTATCGCGATCGGCAAGGCCGCGCCGGTCAGCGGAAAGCGGCCCAGCACGACCTCGGCGCCGGAAGCGTCGGTCTGGCAAACCACCAGCACGCCGTCGCGCGGCGTCTCCGATAACATGACCTGGCACTGCTCGTAATTCAAAAAAGTAATATCGATTTTCATAGGCTACTCAAAATAGGCCGGAACCCTGCCGGCGGTGACGCCAAGTCGGCAACGCGGCCGACCGCCAACGCGCAAGGCCGCGACCGGAAAAAGATCGCCGGCGAGATGATGCCGGTAATGGCGCGGCATCTTTCGGGAATTTGTGACCCGCGTTAAACGCCACCGCTTCGGAACCGACGCTAAGCATAGCCAACATTTGCCCGACTGCCCGGTATCGAAGAGCGCGGCTAGCCGCCGGCGCGGGGCGAGAAGTAGCGGGTGTGGTTGTTGTGCGGGCCGGAGAAGGCGTCGTAGTATTGGCCGGGGTAGCGCAGGTTGAAGGTGGTCTTCACGCCGTCGCCGTCCGGGTCTTCCAGGGCTGGGGTGTCGCCGTAGGGGGCGATCGGCCAGGCCCAGATTGGTTGGGTCAGGTCGCCGGCCACCCGACGCAAATAGCGCGGGGTGTTGGCGAAGTCGGTTTCGATGTAGGCCAGGTTGACCAGACTACCGTCCGGCCGTTGGTCGATGACCGCCAGCGGGATGTTCGCCCAACTTGCGTAGGTCCTATCAGGCTTCGATAGGGCGTTAGTAGTTACGAAAAATCAATCGTAAATTTCTCGATCGCTTCTTCTACTGATGGATATAACCCAGATCGACTGTCGGGGGCTTCTTCGATAAAAAGCTCCAATGCTTGCTTTTCAGAGTTATATAATTTAACGTCAGTTATTGGTTCGTTAAAATAATCAGCACTTTGAACACAGAACATTTTGTTATCTAGTTTTTCAAAGCATCGATATATTACCACCCCCCGTTATCGTTGATTCTCCATACATTAAACTGTCTATACATAACCCCACCTAATTCCATTCTTACAAATATAGATAACAGCGCGCCAAACGCTAGCATGAATTAACACCTGAATAGCCAACTTTAGTTTCATAGCATGATTTAGCACAGACACCGAAATATCTATATTAGGTTAATTTTAAAGTGCCAAAGGGTCGAATATGGAGCGTTTAATCGTAATATTCGTTAAAAAGTATTTTGGTTCCCATCTACCGGACTCAATTCTTTTGAGGGTATTGCTTCTTGAGTTTTTAAATTGGGTTACGAGATTTCCATCAGAATCTTTAACAACAACACGATCGCCTTTCACATAGGCTATATTTCCATTTTCATTGTCAGTGTACTCTCGCCCTTCTTCTACAACTCTATTTGGATCTCCGACTTGCCCGTTGGCGATCTTTTGCATGGTCAGTCAGCGTATCTCCGATTAGCGAAGCGTAATCGGAGGAACGAAATCACATACGTCCGATTACGCTTCGCTAATCGGACCTACGGTCCTAGTCAAACTCTAGTTTTACTTTGCCTGAATGCGTTCTATCGACAAAATAATTTGAATTCTGGTGCTCGATTGCATCAATTGCTGCGTGCGCATTGGCGCGCGTTTCAGTATCGGTAGCGTTTGCTTCTAACTCTTTCAATGCAGATAATGCATTCGCATTTAAAGAACACGCTAACAACATGCAAGCTCTATATCTGACGACCTTTGATTTGTCTGAAAGTGCTTGAACTCCCAACTGAACCGCCTCGTCAACAACTCTGGCAAAACGGATAGAGTGGAAAACGCAAGAACATCTTGCCTGCCATTTTCTTGATGTTTGATACTTCTTTAGCAATAACGTAGGCAACTTGCCCCCTAACTTACCTAGTTCGCGTGCAGCATAAAACTCCTGGTCTGAACCTAAGCCATCTAATTTGTCTAGTAAATCATTAATATCGGATTCAAGCATTTTCATTTAATTTAACAATTTAAGGATAATTTCCACATTCGAGTCATTACCTCTAATCACATTACCATGTTTATCGCTGTTCGAAGGATTATTATCGAACTCAACGCAGTAGTGGCACCCATCTTGGTCATATTGGACATCGGGTCTGTTATTGCCAACTTTATCGCCATTTACATCTACTTGTTGTTGGTTTTTACGAATATTTTCAACACTCGGGTCTTGTTTAAGATCATCGATTAAAGCGTCAATCGCACCGTTATGTGTATCGCCTCCATGAGGTTTCGCATCTCCATTATTGGCTTCGGCTTGATAGTATGGCGTCTCATCGCTTTCCAACGATGACGGATAAACAGCCCCAACGACCCCTCCAACTACCGTAGCCGCTCCTATTGACACGTTAGAGACCAATCCGCTGAAGAACCCGCCCGAACTAAACATGGAGCTAAAGTTAATCGACTCGAAAAAGGAGGCAACCGCTTCAAATGCCCAAGTCCCGGTCGGATCGGTATAGCTGATCGGATTACCGTTGGCGTAAGTATACACATTGGTGCCACCTTCCAGGCCGATCAGGTCGGGTTGCAGGTAGCGGCCGGCGCGGGGGAGAAATAGCGGGTGTGGTTGTTGTGCGGGCCGGAGAAGGCGTCGTAGTATTGGCCGGGGTAGCGCAGGTTGAAGGTGGTCTTCACGCCGTCGCCGTCCGGGTCTTCCAGGGCTGGGGTGTCGCCGTAGGGGGCGATCGGCCAGGCCCAGATTGGTTGGGTCAGGTCGCCGGCCACCCGACGCAAATAGCGCGGGGTGTTGGCGAAGTCGGTTTCGATGTAGGCCAGGTTGACCAGACTACCGTCCGGCCGTTGGTCGATGACCGCCAGCGGGATGTCGCCCAACTTGCGTAGCTCCGATTAGCGAAGCGTAATCGGAGGAATGAATTAAATACATGCGTCCGATTACGCTTCGCTAATCGGACCTACGGTCCTATAGCAACAGGTGGATTGCGCCGCGAATCACCCGGCAAAATCACAATAATCCGCCGCGCGGTCGTAGGCGAGCCGCAATCGAAATGCCACATACGGCGGAACCGCGATTCGTTCCACCTTACGAGATTTACCCAGCCGGCAACACTTCTTACGGCATTGGTATGTTATTACAATCGTCTTTTTCACTAAAATTATTTAGTGTTGCATAACGTAACTTTTCGTGTATTAAATTTTTAATTAATTCGGTGAATTGATTAAAATCACCAGCCTCCCAACTAATTCCAAGCATAAATAAGCAAATAGAAACTCCATTTGCATCTTCAAAAACCACAACATCTTTAGGCTGTAAGCTACAATCCAAAAGCACACTGGGTTTTACGCTACAAGACATATTGTTTGCCAAAGCATAATTTTCCACTGCTGAAATGATTTCAGCTTTATTTGCTTCATAGCGAGAAACAAATGAAAATTCGCTAGGCCTTTGAAAATCAAGCCGCTTAATATAAAAAACATCACACCCGTTCAAGCTAATTATTAAAATAAAAAACCAGAACCTAGGCATAAGCGGTAACCGTAAAAATTGATAACAGCATTAATACACACATTCCTCTGAAAGTTGGTCTATCTGCATTCATTACTTTTTATATTATTTAGTGCTAGTTGTATTTTTATCGGTTGCATCAATAGCTTGTGCGGGTCATGCAGGCCTATGCAACATACCCAATAATCTATATATCATTGAACTTTATATGAAATAATTTACGAACTAGCACCAAAGGTTATTACAAAGTTTCATTTTCTAGAAAATGCATCCACATCATAATTGTCACCACGGAGACTGAGGGGACGAATACGGCCCAACTTCATTCCAGTTCGCACTCCCTCCCCATAACCCATTGAAGATTAATCCTGCTGTACCACCTAAAAGATTTGATGGCAGATATAAGGGGCCAAGTTGTTCACCTTGTATTGTATGTTGAAACTCGTGATTACCTACTAAATTGCCATTTTTAAATTTCTTAGTAGGACCAAAATCAATCCTCTCAACTTAAGTCTCAACAAGAAGATTTATAAGCATGTTTTCGATGAGGCTTGGGTGCTTTGGCCTGGGTTTTGTGGCGCCAGGCTTAAACCTAATCAGGTTTCTGGCGAGCCCGCGTAGCTCCGATTAGCGAAGCGTAATCGGAGACATACCAACCATTCGTCCGATTACGATTCCCAAATCGGACGGTCCTGATCAAGCCACAATCGCTATCCGAAAACATCCCGTTCCGGCTCAAACCTCGGGCCAGCGGGCCGGAACGCTCGACGGCGCGGTTTCAAACCTCACCGTTGCGGATTGAGCGGGGACGATTCCGGCTACAACCCACAGCGATCTGTGTTAAACACGCACGCTTCTCTATTGGTACAGCATCGTTCCAACTTCGATAAGCAACGTGCTTGTTGGAACACGGAACGTTTTACGATGAACGCGAATCGGCCTAGAAAGTTTTTGAAGCGTTCCACGATAACCATGGAACGCCGCACTGCGCCACCTCGGCGATCTGCGTCAATCGGACAATGTTCTTTGGCGGGCATCTAGCGGTCTATCTCAACCAGACACTGGTCTATGTTCAACGGCGAACGTTGCAGGTTGCCGGGAAATCGTTAGCTGTTTTGTCGAGAATCCTGCGCTTTCAACAGCGGCCGTTGCGAGTTCACGTTGGATGCTTCCCGGTCTAAACCGGAACGGTCCAGTGTGATTGGCAATCGATGTGAGATTTTGTTGAAGCGCTGGTCTTCAGCTCAGAGTCGCCGGACCTGTCGGGCACATCGCGGCGGATTGAACTAAAAACGCCGCGAAGCACGCGAACATTAGCGTTCCGCCGCTCAAGCTCCCGGCGCTCCCCGGACAAGGCCTCTCCCCCAAAAATGCCTCGCCCGACAAATTGGCCGTCTGCGTCGATTTGCGGGCCTAAGACACCAAAGTGAGGACAAGCACGGATAGCTCAGTTGATATATCCGCCCGAAATCGCGTGGATTCAAGCTGGCTTCGGAACGGTTTGCCTCAACCGCTGCCTACCCCAGTTTCAGCGCGGCCTCGGCCAGTTTCGTGCCGATTACGCGGGCTTCGATTTTGGCGAATGCGGTGTCTCGCCCGGTAGAGCTGTCGTCTTCGAACGGCGAAAATCCGCAATCGTCGGTGCTGCCCAATTGGTGGACCGGTATAAATTCGGCGGCTTGCAAGATCCGGTCTCGGACCGATTCCGGCGACTCGACCGCCGGATCAAGCACATCGATGACGCCGACATAGACTCGCTGATGGCCCCGGAGATGGTCGCGGACCACGGCCAAGACCTGTTCAGGCTTGTTCTCGCTCGCCAGTTGCATATAAAAATGGCCGGCCTGAAGTTGAAACAGCTCGGGCAACAGCTCGGCATAATCGACGTCGGCGCTGTGGGTGGAGTCGTGGTCGCCGCCCGGACAGGTGTGGACGCCGATGCGTTGGCGTTCGTCCGCCGTGAAATGCGCCAATACCCGGTTGTTCAACGCGATGAATTGCCGGAGCAGTTGTTTGGACGGATCGAGCTTCACGGACAAGCGGCCTTCGGTAAAATCGATCTGCACATGCTGCGCGCCTTGCGCCAGACAACCGCGAATGTCCGCCACGGCTTCCCGGATCAGATCGTCGATAAACGCCTCGCGCGTATAGCCTTCCAAGCCCTGTTGCGGGTAAAGCAGACTGAGCGCCGACGCCGAGATGACGGCCTGTTTCAGCGGCCGTGCGGTATAGCGTTTGGCGGCGCGGACATAATCGCCGGCATAAGCGCCGTAGCGGAACGGCCCGGCATTCAACCTGGGCAGTTGCCGGGTATGCCCGTCGGCGAACGGGATAACTACCCCGTCGGCGGCAAGATTGTCCAGCCCTTGCAGCGGATAGGTGGCGAAACTGGATTTGGTCTGTTCGCCGTCGGAAATCACCGGCGATCCGGTGCGCTCGAAGCGTTCCAGGGTGTCTCGCAGCGCCGCGTCGTAGCAGGCATCCAGCCGTTCGCGCGACAACCGGCCCGCGCGGAATTCGCCCAGCGCATCCAATAATTGCGGCGGACGAGGGATGCTGCCGATGGCTTCGGTCGGTATTATCATGGGCTTCTCCGGGTGATTTGCAGGTTGTCGTAGGTCATTAATCCTAAAAAATCCGGTGGGTAAAGTACGGACATACCGGTGGCCGGACGCCGTCAATCGCGGCTAAAGCCGCCCCCACGCCCTTTTTCTCACGCCTTGGGGCTAACCCTTTCATGATCGTTAGGTTGATTCGCCAATTTCGGCTAGCGGCGAAAGCGTCGAAAACCGCCAATCAAATCGCGCGGAACCGCCTTCGAACCAACGGCCGGCCCCGCAGTGCTTGCCCGGTCCGTCCTTAGTCGAACAACCCGGCGATCGTCGCTTCGAAGTTTTTGACGAAGCGGCGGGTGTCGAATAGCGCGGAACTGCGGCCCTGGGTGTGCAAGCGTTGTCGATAGCTTTGCAACGCCGTCGGCTCCGATGCCAACCCCACCGCCAGATTTTCGTAATCCAGCCAGCTGGTGGTAATCAATTCCGGCAAACCAACCGCGTGCAGCAAGCTGCCGGCCATCCGCGACGCGAAGGTCTTGCCGGAACAGGTCAGCACCGGCAAACCGGCCCATAACGCGTCGCTGGCAGTGGTGCCGGCGTTATAGGGGTTGGTGTCCAGCAATAAATCGGCCGCCCGGTAGCGGGCCAGATACTCGGACGGGGCGGCTTTGTCGGCAAACACCAGCCGGCCGGGATCGACGCCGCGCTTTACCGCCTCGGCCGCCAGATTGCCGCGCGCCGTCGGGTTGTCGATCGCCAGCCACAACACACCGTTCGGCACCCGCCGCAGGATGTTCATCCATACCGTAAACACCGGCTCGCTGATCTTGTAGCTACCGTTAAACGAGCAGAACACGAAAGCGTCGTCGGGCAAACCGCAGGACGCCCGGCTCGGCGTCTCGGCAATCGGGCGCTGGCTGTCGTTGGCTTGATAGACCTCCGGCAAATACAGGGGCTTCTCGAAATAGTAGCGGGCCAGCGCTTCCGGAAATACGTAGCGGTCGGCCAGGATGTAATCGATCTCGGCCATGCCGCAACTGCCGACGTAACCCAGATACGAAATCTGCACCGGTGCCGGCTTGTGGGCGACGATGCCGGGCCGGGCGCCGGCGGTCAAGCCGGTCAGGTCGATCAATACGTCGATTTCGTGGCGGCGTATCGTTTGCGCCGCCTCCTCGTCGGACAGCGCATGGATAGGCAAATGCCTATCAAAAGCCGCCAGCATACGCTGCCGCATCGTGCCGCCGTCCTCGGGACTGAAATCGATGCCGTACACTTCGAAGCGCTCTCTGTCGTGCAGTTCCAGCAACTCGGCGGTCAAAATGCTGACCGCGTGCCAGCGAAAGTCGCAGGACAAATAGCCTATCCGCAATTTGTCGTGCCGATAGCCGTCGAGCGGCGCCATCCTCGCCAGATTGCGCGGCACCTTGCGCTCCACCCAGGCGGTGATCGCCGCCAATTGCAGGGCCGGATCGTCGCTGGAGGCCAGCAAGCCCAAGGGCCCGACGTTCTGTTGTAAAGTCCGTAACGAGATGCCGGCCACGCCGTCGAACACCGGCCACTGGCATTTTTTCTGGCGAATATGCAGATAATGCTGCATCACGTCGGGTTGATCCGGCATCACCGCCAAGCTGCGCCCGAGCAAGGCTTCTGCTTCGTCGAAGTTGCGGTTGACCTCTTGCAGACGGCCAGCGTGATTCAACAACAAAGTCTGCCCCTCGACCGGTTGCAGCGCCTGCAACCAGATCGCCATTGCCCCGGCCTGGTTGCCCTGGGCTTCCAACGTCAAACCCAAATTCACCGCCGCCTGATAAAAATCCGGCCTAAGTTGCAGGGCCTCTTGATAGGCGGCGATCGCCTGCTCGATGCGTCCGGCCGGACGCAGCAGGCTGCCGAGATTGAACAGCGCCAGGTGGCGCAATTGCGGCTCGGCGCCGGGCGAGGCTAGCCAATCGGTATAACAGGCGATCGCGGCGGCGCTGTCGCCGCTTTTCGCCAACGCGTCGGCTTGCGCCATGACTTCCACCAAAGTCGTCGCTTTCATGGTTGCATTACTTGTGTTGTGTGCCATCAGGGTTCTTGTATCGATTCGTCCAACGCCTTGGTCAGCGGCCAGAGCAGGTAAGAAATCACCGAACGCTTGCCGACCACGATTTCGGCGGTCAAGGTCATGCCCGGCAACAATCTGGCTTGGCCGGGCAGATTCTTTAGCCGCCCGTCGCCCAAGGCCAAGCGGCTGGCGTAATAGGCCTCCATGCCGGGACCGGCCGATTCGCGGCGAAACGCGTCCTCGCTCAGCGTCCGCACCGTCGCATCCAAGGTACCGTGCAGTTGGAAGGGATAGGCGTCCAGTTTCAGCCTAGCCAGATCGCCCGGTTTGACGTAGCCGACGTCCAGCGAATCGATCTCGACTTCGGCTTCCAATTCGGCCTCCAACGGCACCAGCGTAAACAGCGGTTCGGCGGCCTTGGCTACCGAACTCAGTGACAATTTCGCGACATCCAGCACCACGGCTTCGGCCGGCGATACCAACGTGACCAGTTTGTGGCGTTTTTCGGCTTTTTGCAGTTGTTCGTTAACCTCGTCGCGCTCGCGCTGGGTCGCCAGCAAATCTTCCATGGTTTTTTGCCGCCAACCTTTATCGAAGGCCGCCTTTTCGGCCTCCAGCGCGGCCAGTTCCCGCTTCAATTCCTGTTCGCGGTTCTTTGCCAACTGTAAATCGCGCTCGACTTCCATGCGCTTCTCCTGGGCTTCCAGCATTTGCACGCGCGCGCCGTAATGCCGATTCACCAAATTGTTCTGCATTTCCTCGATCTCCAGCAGCGGCTTGACCCTTGCAGATAGCGCTTGCTGATCGCGTAGATTAGTCGTAATCCCGGCATGCAGTTGTTGAATTTTTTCCGAGAGCTGCTTTTGCTGGGCCTGATAATTGGCTTTGCGTTCGGCGTCCAGTTGCGCCTGCAATTGCCGGTCGGCCGTGTCCGATTCGGCATCGGCCGACGTGGTCCCTGACAGTTCGGCATTCAGACGTTGCACTTGGGTGTTTAAACTATCCAGACGTATCCGCAACTGGGCCTGATCGGCTTCGGCGAAGGTCGGGTCCAGGGTCGCCAATTGCTGACCCTTGTGGACGATTTGGCCGACCCGCACGTCCAGGCTGGCGATGATCGAGGTTTCCAGCGGCTGCACGACGATATTGGGCAGCGGTGTGACCAGGCGACCCCGCGCGACCACGACCCGATCGACGTCCGAGTAAACCGCCCACAGCAAAAAGCCCAGCAAGGCCGTCAGCAGCACGTACAGCGTGGCGCGGGCCTGACGCGGCAGCGGACTGCGCTCGATTTCGTCGGCATCCGGCAGGAAGTCCACCGCCAGTTCGTCGGTGGCGTGCTTATTCGGAACGCCGGGTTTCACAGATGACTGGTTTGTTGGTTCCATAATTGCCGATAGGTATCGCAGCGGCTTAATAAGTCCTGGTGGCGACCGCTGTCCACCAACTTGCCTTGCTGCATCACTAAGATCCCGTGGGCGTTGACCAGCGTCGATAAACGGTGGGAAATCATAATCACGGTGCGGCCGACGGCGATGCGGGACAGGTTGCGGATAAAGATTGCCTCGCTTTCCGGGTCCAGGGCGCTGGCGGCTTCGTCGAGGATCAATATTCGCGGCCGCGACAGCAAAGCGCGGGCGATCGACAACCGCTGCTTTTGCCCGCCGCTCAGGTTGGCGGCGTTTTCTTCCAGCAAGGTATCGTAGCCTTGCGGCAAGCGTTCGATGAACTCGTCGGCGCCGGCGGCCTGCGCTACCGCGACGATGTCTTCGAAACTGGCGCCCGGCTGGGTAACCGAAATATTCTCGCGGACGCTGCCGCGAAACAAGAAATTCTCCTGCAGCACCACGCCGATTTGCCGCCGCAAATGAGACAAATCGATTTCGCGCATGTCCACGCCGTC
The DNA here is from genome assembly GCF_050154735.1 of Methylomonas stagni. NCBI lineage: Bacteria > Pseudomonadati > Pseudomonadota > Gammaproteobacteria > Methylococcales > Methylococcaceae > Methylomonas > Methylomonas stagni. The sequence continues at coordinate 2,860,042 of NZ_CP189557.1, forward strand.
GAAACGAATAATGCCTTCCTGCACCGGATACAAACCCTGAATCAATTTGGTCAGCGTGGTTTTACCGGAACCGCTCCGGCCAACGATGCCGATGACCTTGCCGGCCGGGATCGTGAAGCTGGCTCTATCCAGCGCCGCGACGCTGGACCCCGGATAGCGAAAAGCCACCGCGTCGAAGGCGATGGCGCCGGCCAATTGCGGCCGCAAACCGCCGGCGCCGGACCGGCCTTCCGGGGCGCGGTTCATGATCTCGCCGAGCATCCGCACCGACAGCGCCGTTTGTTGATATTCGTTGATCAAGCCGACGATTTGCAACAACGGCGAGCTGACCCGGCTGGACAACATTTGAAACGCAATCAAGGCGCCGACCGACAAGGTCTGATCGAACACGTCTTGAGCACCGATAACGATGATGACGATCGGCAACAGCTTGCCGAGGAAATCGGTGATGGTTCCGCCGGCGATCGACAATTTGCCGACCCGAAAATGCATCGTGATGGACTGCGCGGAAAATTGGTCCCAGATCCGCCGTTGCATCGGTTCGATCGCCAGCGCCTTGACGGTACGCATGCCGTGTATGGTTTCGACCAGCAAGGCCTGGCGCTTGCCCTCGGCACTGTACAAGGCATCCAACCGGCGCCGGTAGCTGGGCAGTAAGACCGCGATAATCGCCGCGATCACCACCGAAAACCCCAACACGATCAGCGCCAGCTTGACCGAATAGGCAAACAAAATCGGCAGAAATATCAGCAGCGCCAACACGTCCAGTGCGGTAAAGAACAGCCGCCCGGTCAAAAATTGGCGTATGCCTTCCAATTGGTGCATGTGGCGAGTAATGACACCGGCAGTGGTGGTCTCGAAATAATCGATCGGTAGCGACAATAATTGCGCGAAGGCGCGCCGCGTCAGGCGCATGTCGATTTTGTTGGTAGCCGCCAAGGTCAACAACTGGCGAAGGTAGCCGAATATCGAATCGAACACCAAGGCCAGCATCACACCGATGCCCAAGACCCAGAGCGTGGATAGACTCTGGTGAACCAACACTTTATCGATGACCAACTGAAAGAAGATCGGGGAGGCCAACCCTAAAAAATGCATCGCGAACGCGGCGACCGCAATGTCCCGAAAAGCCGCCTTCTGCTTCAGGATTTCCGGAATGAACCAGCGCAAACCAAACGGCTGATTCGGATCGCCGAGGGCGTGGTGGCGCTTCAGAAGCACCACTTCGCCGGACCAACGTTCCCACCATTGCTCGCGGTCCAAATAGGTCACCGCCGCGTCGCCGGCCAGCGGATCGAGGATCGCCACCTGTTCCGGCGCTTCTTTCTTGATGCCGACCACAATCACGGCGCCACCGTCGCGCAGTCTGGCCATGATCGGGAAAACGCCGGCTTGCGCTAGTAATGTCTGCCAGCTTAAGCGGGCAATCTTGATTTTCAGCCCTATCTCGTTGGCAATACGCTGCAACATCGCCGCATTGGGTTCCTTGGCTTCCAGTGCATACTCGTCGATCAGCCGTTCCGGATTGATCTGTATGCCGTGATGCTGGGCGATCGCGGTCAAACATTGAATAACCGAATGTTGAAACTTGTCAGCCATGTAGAGTGTGATACCCGCTAGTGCTATACGCCAAACCCGGCATGATAACTGGAAAACACAAGCGGCCGGACATCATGGTGTTGCAATGCCGCCGCTATCAGCCAAATAACGCAAACGACATAAAAAAGGCATCGGGAGCGAACTCCCGATGCCTGTTGTTTGAAGGTAACGCGTTTATTTGCCTTTGCTGGCGAGATAGCCGCTGGCTGGATCGTCGAGACCAGGCAGCGACGGCGTCAAACCGGTCCGCGCGGTCTGCGACGGTGTGGCCGCCAACGCCAGCGGGTTGCCATTGGCGTCGAATTGCTTGAGGGTATCCGCAAGGGCGAGCGTCGCAAGCGATGCCGGGTTGGCGGACACCCTTTCCGAGCCGCTCGGCAAACCGGGTGTCACGGGTAACGCATTACCGCTGTCAGCATCGGCAAAGCTGCTAATCGCTTGGGCCAGGCGATTGACGTTGGCTCTCAAATCGGCTTCTGGATTAGCCTGATCGCTCTTCGCAAACCAGACATCGACCACCGCGCGGTTGTCACCGTCGACGGTTTCGTAACTCGAAGTCAAGCCTATCCAGTTACCGTTATCCAGAGAAGAGGTGGTCTCGGCGTTCACACCCAACCGACTAATGCCAAGCTCGGTCAAGCTATGCAACTCGTCGGCTTGGCTTAAGCCGTCCGCATTGTTGTCGGTCCAGACCTTCAACTCCTTGAATGCGTTATCGTCGGCGCTAATCCAACCGTCTTGATTACTATCTAGGGCTCGCAATGCGGCGTAACCGTCGGCGGCGGTCTGACCGTCAGCGAGCCGGGTCGCGGACCCGAACAATTCCGAACCGTCATTGATGACCCCGTCTCGATTGGTATCGATCGCAAGCAAACCGTCGCCGCTGCCGACCCAACCCACTGTCTCCCGACTACCGTCGGCGTCGATATCGAAGCTCACGCCGGCTGCTCGACTTAAAGTCGAAATACCGTCGCCATTCAGATCCAGCACCAACGGTGTCGTAAACAACGCGTTCAATTGCGCGGTGGTCATCGCGTTCAACTGGGCCGTTGTCAGCGCAAGCTCTTGGGCGTCGGTCATCGCGCAAACTTGAGCGGTGGTTAAACCGAAAATCTGCGCGGTAGACAGCGCCTGAATGTCGGCGGTCTCCAACTTAATAAATTGGCTGGTGGTCAATGCGGCCACATCCGCCGTTTCCATGCTAACCACCTGCGCAGTCGTCAACGCGACGATCTGATTGGTCGCCAGCGCAACCACTTGAGCCGTCGTAAATGCGGCCAAATCGGCGGTTTCCAGAGTTGAGACCTGCCTAGTAGTCAAGGCCCGCACCTGCGCGGTGGCCAGCGCCGCCGCTTGGGCGGTGGTCAGGGCGACGATGCCGGCGGTGGTCAGCGATGCGGCATTGCTGGTACCCAGGCCCACCAGGTCGGCGGTTTCCAGCGCGGCCACTTGTTGGGTGGTCAGCGCGGCCACTTGGCTGGTTTTCAACCCGAAGGCTTGGGCGGTGCTCAGCGCGACGATTTGTTGGGTGCTCAGCGCGGCGGTGCTGGCGGTGGTCAGTCCGCTCAGGGTCAGCGTGCTCAGCGCGGCCAGGTCGGCGGTTTCCAGGTTGACGGCTTGGGCGGTGCTCAGCGCGGCGGCTTGGTTGGATTTGAGCGCGGCCGCTTGGGCGGTGCCTAGCGCGGCCAGGTCGGCGGTTTCCAGCGCGGCTACTTGTTGGGTGGTTAGCCCGGCGATTTGGGCGGTGGTCAACGCCGCCGCTTGGGCGGTGGTCAGGGCGACGATGCCGGCGGTGGTCAGGTTGCTCAGCGCCAGGGTGCTGAGCGCGGCCAGGTCGGCGGTGATCAGGTTGGCGACTTGGCCGGTGGTCAGCGCGGCGGCTTGATGGGATTTGAGCGCGGCGGCTTGGGCGGTGCTCAGCGCGGCCAGGTCGGCGGTTTCCAGCGCGGCGATTTGGCGGGTGGTCAGCCCGGCGATTTGGGCGGTGGCCAGGGCCGCCGCTTGGGCGGTGGTCAGCGCGACGATGCCGGCGGTGGTCAGCGATGCGGCATTGCTGGTACCCAGGCCCACCAGGTCGGCGGTTTCCAGCGCGGCCACTTGTTGGGTGGTCAGCGCGGCCACTTGGCTGGTTTTCAGGCCGAAGGCTTGGGCGGTGCTCAGCGCGACGATTTGTTGGGTGCTCAGCGCGGCGGTGCTGGCGGTGGTCAGTCCGCTCAGGGTCAGCGTGGTCAGCGCGGCCAGGTCGGCGGTTTCCAGGTTGACGGCTTGGGCGGTGCTCAGCGCGGCGGCTTGGTTGGATTTGAGCGCGGCGGCTTGGGCGGTGCCTAGCGCGGCCAGGTCGGCGGTTTCCAGCGCGGCCACTTGTTGGGTGGTTAGCCCGGCGATTTGGGCGGTGGTCAACGCCGCCGCTTGGGCGGTGGTCAGGGCGACGATGCCGGCGGTGGTCAGGTTGCTCAGCGCCAGGGTGCTGAGCGCGGCCAGGTCGGCGGTGATCAGGTTGGCGACTTGGCCGGTGGTCAGCGCGGCGGCTTGATGGGATTTGAGCGCGGCGGCTTGGGCGGTGCTCAGCGCGGCCAGGTCGGCGGTTTCCAGCGCGGCGATTTGGCGGGTGGTCAGCCCGGCGATTTGGGCGGTGGCCAGCGCCGCCGCTTGGGCGGTGGTCAGGGCGACGATGCCGGCGGTGGTCAGCGATGCGGCATTGCTGGTACCCAGGCCCACCAGGTCGGCGGTTTCCAGCGCGGCCACTTGTTGGGTGGTCAGCGCGGCCACTTGGCTGGTTTTCAACCCGAAGGCTTGGGCGGTGCTCAGCGCGACGATTTGTTGGGTGCTCAGCGCGGCGGTGCTGGCGGTGGTCAGTCCGCTCAGGGTCAGCGTGGTCAGCGCGGCCAGGTCGGCGGTTTCCAGGTTGACGGCTTGGGCGGTGCTCAGCGCGGCGGCTTGGTTGGATTTGAGCGCGGCGGCTTGGGCGGTGCCTAGCGCGGCCAGGTCGGCGGTTTCCAGCGCGGCTACTTGTTGGGTGGTTAGCCCGGCGATTTGGGCGGTGGTCAACGCCGCCGCTTGGGCGGTGGTCAGGGCGACGATGCCGGCGGTGGTCAGGTTGCTCAGCGCCAGGGTGCTGAGCGCGGCCAGGTCGGCGGTGATCAGGTTGGCGACTTGGCCGGTGGTCAGCGCGGCGGCTTGATGGGATTTGAGCGCGGCGGCTTGGGCGGTGCTCAGCGCGGCCAGGTCGGCGGTTTCCAGCGCGGCGATTTGGCGGGTGGTCAGCCCGGCGATTTGGGCGGTGGCCAGCGCCGCCGCTTGGGCGGTGGTCAGGGCGACGATGCCGGCGGTGGTCAGCGATGCGGCATTGCTGGTACCCAGGCCCACCAGGTCGGCGGTTTCCAGCGCGGCCACTTGTTGGGTGGTCAGCGCGGCCACTTGGCTGGTTTTCAACCCGAAGGCTTGGGCGGTGCTCAGCGCGACGATTTGTTGGGTGCTCAGCGCGGCGGTGCTGGCGGTGGTCAGTCCGCTCAGGGTCAGCGTGGTCAGCGCGGCCAGGTCGGCGGTTTCCAGGTTGACGGCTTGGGCGGTGCTCAGCGCGGCGGCTTGGTTGGATTTGAGCGCGGCCGCTTGGGCGGTGCCTAGCGCGGCCAGGTCGGCGGTTTCCAGCGCGGCCACTTGTTGGGTGGTTAGCCCGGCGATTTGGGCGGTGGTCAACGCCGCCGCTTGGGCGGTGGTCAGGGCGACGATGCCGGCGGTGGTCAGGTTGCTCAGCGCCAGGGTGCTGAGCGCGGCCAGGTCGGCGGTGATCAGGTTGGCGACTTGGCCGGTGGTCAGCGCGGCGGCTTGATGGGATTTGAGCGCGGCGGCTTGGGCGGTGCTCAGCGCGGCCAGGTCGGCGGTTTCCAGCGCGGCGATTTGGCGGGTGGTCAGCCCGGCGATTTGGGCGGTGGCCAGCGCCGCCGCTTGGGCGGTGGTCAGGGCGACGATGCCGGCGGTGGTCAGCGATGCGGCATTGCTGGTACCCAGGCCCACCAGGTCGGCGGTTTCCAGCGCGGCCACTTGTTGGGTGGTCAGCGCGGCCACTTGGCTGGTTTTCAACCCGAAGGCTTGGGCGGTGCTCAGCGCGACGATTTGTTGGGTGCTCAGCGCGGCGGTGCTGGCGGTGGTCAGTCCGCTCAGGGTCAGCGTGGTCAGCGCGGCCAGGTCGGCGGTTTCCAGGTTGACGGCTTGGGCGGTGCTCAGCGCGGCGGCTTGGTTGGATTTGAGCGCGGCCGCTTGGGCGGTGCCTAGCGCGGCCAGGTCGGCGGTTTCCAGCGCGGCTACTTGTTGGGTGGTTAGCCCGGCGATTTGGGCGGTGGTCAACGCCGCCGCTTGGGCGGTGGTCAGGGCGACGATGCCGGCGGTGGTCAGGTTGCTCAGCGCCAGGGTGCTGAGCGCGGCCAGGTCGGCGGTGATCAGGTTGGCGACTTGGCCGGTGGTCAGCGCGGCGGCTTGATGGGATTTGAGCGCGGCGGCTTGGGCGGTGCTCAGCGCGGCCAGGTCGGCGGTTTCCAGCGCGGCGATTTGGCGGGTGGTCAGCCCGGCGATTTGGGCGGTGGCCAGCGCCGCCGCTTGGGCGGTGGTCAGGGCGACGATGCCGGCGGTGGTCAGCGATGCGGCATTGCTGGTACCCAGGCCCACCAGGTCGGCGGTTTCCAGCGCGGCCACTTGTTGGGTGGTCAGCGCGGCCACTTGGCTGGTTTTCAACCCGAAGGCTTGGGCGGTGCTCAGCGCGACGATTTGTTGGGTGCTCAGCGCGGCGGTGCTGGCGGTGGTCAGTCCGCTCAGGGTCAGCGTGGTCAGCGCGGCCAGGTCGGCGGTTTCCAGGTTGACGGCTTGGGCGGTGCTCAGCGCGGCGGCTTGGTTGGATTTGAGCGCGGCCGCTTGGGCGGTGCCTAGCGCGGCCAGGTCGGCGGTTTCCAGCGCGGCCACTTGTTGGGTGGTTAGCCCGGCGATTTGGGCGGTGGTCAACGCCGCCGCTTGGGCGGTGGTCAGGGCGACGATGCCGGCGGTAGTCAGGTTGCTCAGCGCCAGGGTGCTGAGCGCGGCCAGGTCGGCGGTGATCAGGTTGGCGACTTGGCCGGTGGTCAGCGCGGCGGCTTGATGGGATTTGAGCGCGGCGGCTTGGGCGGTGCTCAGCGCGGCCAGGTCGGCGGTTTCCAGCGCGGCGATTTGGCGGGTGGTCAGCCCGGCGATTTGGGCGGTGGCCAGCGCCGCCGCTTGGGCGGTGGTCAGCGCGACGATGCCGGCGGTGGTCAGCGATGCGGCATTGCTGGTACCCAGGCCCACCAGGTCGGCGGTTTCCAGCGCGGCCACTTGTTGGGTGGTCAGCGCGGCCACTTGGCTGGTTTTCAACCCGAAGGCTTGGGCGGTGCTCAGCGCGACGATTTGTTGGGTGCTCAGCGCGGCGGTGCTGGCGGTGGTCAGTCCGCTCAGGGTCAGCGTGGTCAGCGCGGCCAGGTCGGCGGTTTCCAGGTTGACGGCTTGGGCGGTGCTCAGCGCGGCGGCTTGGTTGGATTTGAGCGCGGCCGCTTGGGCGGTGCCTAGCGCGGCCAGGTCGGCGGTTTCCAGCGCGGCTACTTGTTGGGTGGTTAGCCCGGCGATTTGGGCGGTGGTCAACGCCGCCGCTTGGGCGGTGGTCAGGGCGACGATGCCGGCGGTGGTCAGGTTGCTCAGCGCCAGGGTGCTGAGCGCGGCCAGGTCGGCGGTGATCAGGTTGGCGACTTGGCCGGTGGTCAGCGCGGCGGCTTGATGGGATTTGAGCGCGGCGGCTTGGGCGGTGCTCAGCGCGGCCAGGTCGGCGGTTTCCAGCGCGGCGATTTGGCGGGTGGTCAGCCCGGCGATTTGGGCGGTGGCCAGGGCCGCCGCTTGGGCGGTGGTCAGCGCGACGATGCCGGCGGTGGTCAGCGATGCGGCATTGCTGGTACCCAGGCCCACCAGGTCGGCGGTTTCCAGCGCGGCCACTTGTTGGGTGGTCAGCGCGGCCACTTGGCTGGTTTTCAGGCCGAAGGCTTGGGCGGTGCTCAGCGCGACGATTTGTTGGGTGCTCAGCGCGGCGGTGCTGGCGGTGGTCAGTCCGCTCAGGGTCAGCGTGGTCAGCGCGGCCAGGTCGGCGGTTTCCAGGTTGACGGCTTGGGCGGTGCTCAGCGCGGCGGCTTGGTTGGATTTGAGCGCGGCGGCTTGGGCGGTGCCTAGCGCGGCCAGGTCGGCGGTTTCCAGCGCGGCTACTTGTTGGGTGGTTAGCCCGGCGATTTGGGCGGTGGTCAACGCCGCCGCTTGGGCGGTGGTCAGGGCGACGATGCCGGCGGTGGTCAGGTTGCTCAGCGCCAGGGTGCTGAGCGCGGCCAGGTCGGCGGTGATCAGGTTGGCGACTTGGCCGGTGGTCAGCGCGGCGGCTTGATGGGATTTGAGCGCGGCGGCTTGGGCGGTGCTCAGCGCGGCCAGGTCGGCGGTTTCCAGCGCGGCGATTTGGCGGGTGGTCAGCCCGGCGATTTGGGCGGTGGCCAGCGCCGCCGCTTGGGCGGTGGTCAGGGCGACGATGCCGGCGGTGGTCAGCGATGCGGCATTGCTGGTACCCAGGCCCACCAGGTCGGCGGTTTCCAGCGCGGCCACTTGTTGGGTGGTCAGCGCGGCCACTTGGCTGGTTTTCAACCCGAAGGCTTGGGCGGTGCTCAGCGCGACGATTTGTTGGGTGCTCAGCGCGGCGGTGCTGGCGGTGGTCAGTCCGCTCAGGGTCAGCGTGGTCAGCGCGGCCAGGTCGGCGGTTTCCAGGTTGACGGCTTGGGCGGTGCTCAGCGCGGCGGCTTGGTTGGATTTGAGCGCGGCGGCTTGGGCGGTGCCTAGCGCGGCCAGGTCGGCGGTTTCCAGCGCGGCTACTTGTTGGGTGGTTAGCCCGGCGATTTGGGCGGTGGTCAACGCCGCCGCTTGGGCGGTGGTCAGGGCGACGATGCCGGCGGTGGTCAGGTTGCTCAGCGCCAGGGTGCTGAGCGCGGCCAGGTCGGCGGTGATCAGGTTGGCGACTTGGCCGGTGGTCAGCGCGGCGGCTTGATGGGATTTGAGCGCGGCGGCTTGGGCGGTGCTCAGCGCGGCCAGGTCGGCGGTTTCCAGCGCGGCGATTTGGCGGGTGGTCAGCCCGGCGATTTGGGCGGTGGCCAGGGCCGCCGCTTGGGCGGTGGTCAGCGCGACGATGCCGGCGGTGGTCAGCGATGCGGCATTGCTGGTACCCAGGCCCACCAGGTCGGCGGTTTCCAGCGCGGCCACTTGTTGGGTGGTCAGCGCGGCCACTTGGCTGGTTTTCAGGCCGAAGGCTTGGGCGGTGCTCAGCGCGACGATTTGTTGGGTGCTCAGCGCGGCGGTGCTGGCGGTGGTCAGTCCGCTCAGGGTCAGCGTGGTCAGCGCGGCCAGGTCGGCGGTTTCCAGGTTGACGGCTTGGGCGGTGCTCAGCGCGGCGGCTTGGTTGGATTTGAGCGCGGCGGCTTGGGCGGTGCCTAGCGCGGCCAGGTCGGCGGTTTCCAGCGCGGCTACTTGTTGGGTGGTTAGCCCGGCGATTTGGGCGGTGGTCAACGCCGCCGCTTGGGCGGTGGTCAGGGCGACGATGCCGGCGGTGGTCAGGTTGCTCAGCGCCAGGGTGCTGAGCGCGGCCAGGTCGGCGGTGATCAGGTTGGCGACTTGGCCGGTGGTCAGCGCGGCGGCTTGATGGGATTTGAGCGCGGCGGCTTGGGCGGTGCTCAGCGCGGCCAGGTCGGCGGTTTCCAGCGCGGCGATTTGGCGGGTGGTCAGCCCGGCGATTTGGGCGGTGGCCAGCGCCGCCGCTTGGGCGGTGGTCAGGGCGACGATGCCGGCGGTGGTCAGCGATGCGGCATTGCTGGTACCCAGGCCCACCAGGTCGGCGGTTTCCAGCGCGGCCACTTGTTGGGTGGTCAGCGCGGCCACTTGGCTGGTTTTCAGGCCGAAGGCTTGGGCGGTGCTCAGCGCGACGATTTGTTGGGTGCTCAGCGCGGCGAAGTCGCTGCTGGATAGCCCGGAAGATAGCGCTAGCGTACTCATCACTGCAATATCGGCGGTTTCGATGGCGACGATTTGCGCCGTGCTCAACGCATCAATCTGCAGGCTGTTGAATACCGGAAATTGAACAGTGGTAAATGCGACGATCTGAGCAGTACTCAGAGCCTGCATGTCCTCGGTGGTTAGCGCTGCTACAGCATCTGTGCTTAGTCCGGCGATTTGCGCCGTGGTGAATAATGAAATTACCGAAGCCATAGCCCACCTACTTTACTGAGTTCCTGGAAAGCCGCCTAAATGCAAGCTAGGCTGTTCCGATGATTGACCGTCCCGCCGACCATCCATTTTCGATTGCCGGATACTCGTCGTTAGCGGCAAACTCGCTTGCCGCCCCTGTGCGTTCCGCCTGTGCCGATCTCGCGGTCAAGCTGGAGATGGTTTACTCGCTCCATACATGACTGGATTAGGAATTACGACGACATAAAACGCTGTCGAGTTTAGCCCAATTTTTAAAAATGGACAGATATCCGCCGTGAATTTGTGGTTTTGCCGACAATACTAACAGGGAACCATCAAGCAGCTATTGACAACTTCGCAATTTAACTACAGCCCGGTTAATGCTCTTCAAGCAATTTAAGACCTGGAGGCAACGCCTCTCCGAATATTTGCCGTTCTTGCTGCTCGTCGAGCGGTATGTAGTCGGAAACTATTTGCTGCCAGGAGACAGGCGCTTTGGCCTGCTTGAGTTTGTCCTGCACCAAGGCGCGCAAATGGTCGTCGATATCGCGGACACGATCGTCGCAGCGGCGCGCGAGTAATGCGGCGGCGAAACCGGCTTGAGATTGCTTTTTCCAATCTACCGCCAATAACCGGTGCAACCACTTCGACACGGTATCCGACGGAATTACCTCGTGATTGCTACCATGAAACAAGACGCGCGCGCCAACCCGGCCAAGCGCCCACCAACTTTGTTCGGGCTCTCCAGCCTTTTCCAGCCGTTTCAACAGCCATTCACCAAGCTGAGTTTTATCTGCGACAGGCAAACGCTCAAGACCTGCGGCCAAGCGCACCATATCTTCGTACCCACGCGTCATCAATTGTTTGGCGAGGCCCGCTTGACGAGCCGTGGCGGGGTTTATAAATTTAGCAACGTCGCCGAACAAGCGCTGCTGAGCCTCGGCCTGCAATCCTCCCGCCACGCGCCGCCACAAGGTCCACCACTCCGTCCAATTTTGTTTCTCATTGACAAACTGGAGTCCGTCACCATACCACTTCCATATTTGCTCAACCCGCCAATCATCGAGCGGATACCCAAAACCGGGCCGCAGACAAAAACCGACCAAGCTAAACCACAAACGTTCATGCTGCTCGCTTCGCCGCCGATATTTTCCACCCTCCAGCAGCGCATTGAAAAGCTCGCGCAGTAATGGCGTGCGCCAATCGGCTCGGGGCGCGCCCAGGATTTTTCCAGATCGGCACGTAGGGTTTTCACCGCTTGCGGATCAACGTCCCTGGATTTCGCTCCAAAAACCGTCTGAATCTTTTCTAGGGCTTGCGGTAGTTGATTCGGCAACTCCCCTCCACCGATCGTTGGGGCAGTTTTTCTTATTTGAAACTCCACATCCCAGCGCTGATTCAAATCCGCCTTCGCCACGCATTGCAAGCGCAAGGTGCCGACTTCAGTGTAGGTCGCCACCAACTGCACGACGACTTCCACTCGTTGATCACCGGCGAACGCGACAGCCAGCGGCGGCAGCCCATGAAAACGGTCATCGTCAAGTTCGACGACGTCGCCGGGGCGATAATCGGCGTCCGTGCTATTCGACATCAGATGGAAACGTACCGGCTGGCCGATCCGCAGCGCAAATTGCCGGCCGGTCAATGTGACTTCCCGCCCCTCCTCGCTACCTTTGGGCAAAATACAGATGCCAGGCTTGGTAAATCGAGCTCCCGCATCGTTAACGGTGTCTACCAGTAAAAAATAGCCCCTGGCCGCGCCACCGCCGATTTTCAGTTTTTTCTCGCGCCGGGCGATCGCATACGCGACAGCACCGTAGGCCACTGCCAATTCCGGATCAAGGTTTTCTAATTGTACTGGCGGCTCACCGCGCCAATGTCCCAACAACTCAAGCGCGCGGGTAACGAGCGCAGGGCTACGGAATAAACCACCATTCAAGAGCAGCGCATCAGGCACGATCAAGCCGTCTACTACCTCGCTGGGACCCGCGAACTCCGCCCCCTCGCCGGTACCAGTCAACGCTGCTCTCGAGCTTCGGGCATGCGCCTTAAGAAAAGCGGCGATATGCTTGCTAATCGCGGGCTCCGGGGCGTACGGTAAACCGAACTCCACCATTCCGCTTCGTTTTTTGTCCGGCAGCTCTTCGATTCCGGACAGCGGGAAGAATCCGTCTAGCGCGATGCGTCGCACTTCGTCACGGGTAAGAAAACTGCTTCGAGCTCCGCCTATGAGTTTCGAGCCACCGCCCAGCAAAGTGACGGCGAATTGTTCCGGAGCGGCATCCGCCAACAGACGTTCTTTTGCTACCCGGCATTGTTCGAGTAATTGCGACAAATCACCCGCCGACAGCTTCTTATCACCCCCGGTTAACCGTGTTTCGGCTAGACGCGCGAGCGCTAGATCGATGTTGTCGCCGCCCAGCATCAAGTGATCGCCCACGCCGATCCGAGTGAGTTTTGGATCGCCGTCACCGTGGTCGATGCGAATCAATGTCAAGTCGGTGGTGCCTCCACCGACGTCGCAGACCAGCAAAAGACGACAACCGGCCAGACTGGCTGCGACTTTGCCGTCATGCCGACGTAACCAGTCATAACAAACCGCCTGAGGCTCTTCCAGTAAGCGTACATCCACCAAGCCGGCGGACTTGGCGGCCTCCAGGGTCAGCGCACGCGCCGATTCATCGAATGACGCCGGTACCGTGATCACCACGTTCTGCCTGGACAACGGCGCCTGGGGAAAATGTTGATCCCATGCGCTACGAACATATTGCAGATAGCTAGCGCTCGCGGCCACCGGAGAAACCTTGAACACCGACTCGTCGCTACCCCACGGCAAAATAGCCGCAGCCGGATCGACAGCGTTATGCGACAACCAGCTCTTGGCGCTAGTCACCAGCCGGCCGTGAGACTTGGTACCGAGCAATCGCGCCGCTTCCCCAAGCACCGCACCATCGGGGGCCGTTAAAAAACCGCTATCGGCATTAAGCTCGCCAAACGCCGGGTGATATCGCACCGACGGCAACAAAGGCCTGGAATCGACTTCACCCGGCGCGATCAATTGAGGTATTTCGAACAGACGGATGGTCTTGTGCGGGTCTTCGGCCTCGGCGTAAGCAACCACGGTGTGGGTAGTACCTAAGTCGATACCGACCGAATATTGGGTATTATTTTTCAAAGCGGAATCACGGACACGATTGAATTGCATCCATTGTATGCCAGATGCCGGCAATCTCGCCGAAGAAGAGGATTGGCGCCGGCACAATGAAACCTGTAATCAAGTTTGCCAACACCAACTGCTCGCGAGTAACAACGGATGGTTACCGCCTTCAGGAATCACGAGTCCACAAGCAAAGTTTTCGCGAATTACCCGGTAACACCCGACAGAAACGGCACAAAAGTGACGCGTTCGATCACTTCGTCCAAATAACCTTCGTCGGTACGCACAATACGATGCAAATACTGCTTCCCCTCTTGACCGACCGGTATCACCAGCACCCCCCGACCGCCAACTGTTGCAATAGAGCTTCCGGCACTTCGGCGGGAGCCGCCGCAGCCAAGATGCCCTCGAACGGCGCATGTTCGGGCCAGCCCCATCCACCATCGGTATGCTTGAAACCGACAGTCTTGATGTTCAACTCCCATAAAGTATCGCGTGCTTTTTTCATCAAAGGAGCAATTCGCTCAACGGTGTAAACCTGACTGACCAGTTTGGCGAGGATAGCCGTCTGGTAACCGCAACCGGTACCGATCTCCAAAACCTTGGCGGGAACAGCGGATTGCAGCAGTAACTCAGTCATTTTCGCGACGATGTACGGCTGCGAGATCGTTTGATTGTGCCCAATCGGCAATGCGGTATCTTCGTAAGCGCGACTCTCTAAAGCCTCGTCGACGAAAATATGGCGGGGAGTGTCGGCCATGACTGCCAACACTTTGTTATCGGAAATTCCTTGCTGGCGTAGCCGGGAGATCATACGCTCGCGGGTGCGCCGCGATGTCATACCGATGCCTTGTATTCGTCGACTCATACTTATGCGTCCAATGCCAGCCAGTCGCGCAGTCCCTCCAAACGCTCGTAGCGAGTTAAATCCAGCTGTAGCGGAGTGACTGACACATAGCCGTTCTTAACGGCGTCGAAGTCGGTTCCGGGACCGGCATCCTGCTCGGCACCAGGCGGCCCCACCCAATAGATGGTTTGCCCCCGCGGATCAGATCCGCGAATGACAGCCTCGGCTTTATGCCGCTGACCAAGCCGAGTAGACAAGAAGCCCTTAATTTCGGAAAACGGCAAATCGGGCACGTTGACATTCAACAAGGTGTCCTCCGGCAAAGGCCGAAATTGCATTTTGTTTAGCAAAGTCACCGCTACTTGGGCCGCCGTATCGAAATGCTTGGCATTGTGCCCAACCAATGAGATAGCCACCGCCGGCAATCCGAGAAAACGTCCCTCGGTAGCGGCGGCGACTGTCCCCGAGTAAATCACGTCATCCCCCAGGTTCGCACCGTGATTGATGCCGGCGAAGACCATATCGGGTTCATCCGCCAACAATCCGGTAATGGCTAGATGCACGCAATCGGTAGGCGTCCCGTCAACCCGAACGAAACCGTTCTCGCACACGGTCGCCCTAAGCGGCATATCCAACGTCAACGAATTACTGGCAGCGCTACGGTTCTTATCGGGGGCGACTACCGAAACCTTGGCGAATGGTCTGAGAGCTGCGGCCAAGGTATTGATGCCCTGCGCCAAATAGCCGTCGTCGTTGCTGATCAGAATATGCATGTCGCGATAAAACGCTTTAAAATTGCCGCATGTTAGCAAAAAAACCGCAAATCCAGCAGCTTACGTGACAAAAAAACCACAACGCCTGAAGAGACCACGCTTTTTCGCGAGGCCGTCGGCAAGGTCAAAGAAATCAAAGCCGACACGGTCATTTTACGACCCAATAAGAGCCCGCCTCCCAGGCCGAAACCTAAATTGCCAGAGATTGTCGATCCTTTGGAAATACCGTTGGACGATGTACCTTCCCGTTTATTTCAAGAAGACCAAATGCTATTCGCCGTGCCGGGCGTACAAAAGAACGTATTAAAAAAACTACGTAAGGGGCATTACGACCTTGACGCCGAAATCGATCTGCACGGCCTAAGTAGTCGCTCGGCGCAAAGCCAGCTATTGAACTTTTTACACCGCTGCGTTGAAAAAGGCTGTCGCTGCTTATTGATTATTCACGGCAAAGGCTACAATTCGCCGGATCAACTGCCAGTTTTAAAAAACGACATCAATATTTGGCTACGTCAGCACCGAGACGTATTAGCTTTCTGTTCCGCACCCAGAAGTCACGGTGGCGCGGGCGCGCTACTGGTGTTGTTGCGGCTATCCGATAAATTCGCCGACAAGGATGACGACCTTTAAAACCAAACGCGCTAACTACTAAAACCTCAAAGAATCGATCGCTAGCAGAACCGGAGCGAGACATAAGCAATATCGATAGCCAAGCAGACCGCTTAAAACCAGCTTCACAGTCATGACATTTAAAGCCTATAACCAGATAAACGATCTTTTTAGAACATAAATATCTACGGGAATCTTCATCAAATGACGATAATCGAGAGCTTCCAAGCTATCGCTGACAAGAATGCCAGAATACTTGTCCTGGGCAGCATACCCGGCATTCGCTCTCTGCAAGATCAGCAATATTATGCTCATCCCAGGAATCAATTCTGGCCGATCATTTGTAAGCTACTAAGCATCAATCCCGATTCGGCTTATGTCGAACGATTAAACAAACTTACCCTATCGGGCGTCGCATTGTGGGATGTAATGAAGAGATGCCGCCGCCCCGGCAGCATGGATTCCGATATAGACTTTACGAGCGTCGTAATCAATGACTTCGATAGCTTCTTCGAAAGCCACGGCAAAATTGAAGCAATATTATTTAACGGCGCGACTGCCGACAAAATATTCAACAAGCATTACTATAGCAAGGCGTTTACCGAAAAAATTAAGCGCTACCGCTTACCTTCAACTAGCCCAGCCAATGCCGCGATGAGCTTCGAACAGAAACTGGAAAATTGGCGTGTGCTACCTGAACTCCTCAATCGCCCCCTTCAGGAGTCTCAATAGATTAGACCAGCAAGGCCTAAAACTAAAAAAGCCGCGTCGGCTTGGGCCGACACGGCTTTTTTGTACCTTTCGAAACTAGCTTACTCAGCGGACGCCTGAGCCGGCTCAGGCCGATCAACCAATTCGACATAAGCCATCGGCGCGTCGTCCCCGGGCCTAAACCCGCATTTAATGATGCGCAGATAGCCGCCATTTCTAGATTGATAACGGGGCCCCAGTTCGTTAAACAGTTTAGTAACCACATCACGGTCGCGCAGCTTAGAGAAAGCTTGCCTGCGCTTAGCTACTGAATCAACTTTCGAAAGGGTAATCAGAGGTTCAGCAATCATGCGCAACTCTTTGGCTTTCGGCAAAGTAGTTTTAATCAACTCGTGCTTAAACAACGAACAGGCCATATTGCTAAATAGGGCTTTACGGTGGCTACTGTTTTTATTAAGCTGTCTTCCAGATTTACGGTGTCTCATTTTTATGCCTTATATTTCAAATGCCTGATTGTGACTGATCGGCCAAATTCTCTGGCGGCCAGTTTTCAAGCCTCATACCTAGCGACAGACCTTTAATGGCCAAGATATCCTTGATTTCGGTAAGCGATTTTTTTCCCAAGTTAGGGGTACGCAATAGCTCAACTTCGGTGCGCTGTATAAGATCCCCAATGTAGAAAATATTCTCTGCCTTCAAACAGTTTGCAGACCTTACGGTCAACTCCAGATCGTCTACTGGACGCAATAGGATAGGGTCGAAGGTTTCTTCTTCGATAACAACTTCTTCTTCCACCCTTTCGTTAACTTTCTCGAAATCAACAAAAACCGACAATTGATCATGGAGAATGGAAGCAGCTAACTTAATAGCCTGCTCTGGATCAACTGTGCCGTTCGTTTCCAGTTCGATTACTAACCGATCCAGGTTCGTGCGCTGCTCAACACGCGTACTCTCGACGTGGTATGCAACCTTAACAATCGGGCTAAATGACGAGTCGACCATCAAAACGCCAACCGGGGCGTCTTCATTTTGTTCCTTTCTAATGCTGGCGGGTACGTAACCGCGACCACGCTCAACCTTAATTTTGACGTTCAGCGCGCATTCCGGTTGCGTGATATTGGCGATCACCAACTCAGGATTTATGATCTCAACATTATGGGGCAAATCGATGTCGCCAGCCGAAACAGAACCAACTCCTTTCTTGGAGAGAGTCAACGTGACTTCGTCCCGAGAATGCACTACCACCGCAAGCTTTTTCAAATTCAAAATGATGTCGATGACGTCTTCTTGAACTCCTTCCAGCGTAGTAAACTCGTGCAAAACGCCTTCGATCGAGATTTCGGTAACCGCGCAACCGGGTATAGACGACAACATGACACGGCGCAACGCGTTACCCAAAGAATGCCCAAAACCGCGCTCTAAAGGCTCAATAACGATTCTTGAGTGGTTGGCCGTTTCGTTAACAACCTCGACTAGTCTGGGTTTTAAAAGGCCGCCAATAGAACTCTGCATAGATTAAATCCTGGACTTATTTTTTACTTGGAGTAAAGCTCGACAACCAACTGTTCGTTGATGTCCGAACCCAAATCGATACGATCTGGTACGGATTTGAACACACCGCTCATTTCTTTAGCGTTCACTTCTACCCAAGCCGGGAACCCGTATTGTTCAGCGACGACCAACGCATCTTTAATGCGTTGCTGAGTTTTTGACTTTTCCCTGATTTTGATTTGGTCGCCAACCGAGACTTGAAACGACGGAATGTTGATCAACTTGTCATTCACAATTACCGCTTTGTGAGATACCAGTTGACGGGCCTCAGCGCGGGTAGCCGCGTAACCCATTCTGTAAACCACGTTATCCAAGCGGCTTTCCAGGAAATTCAGCAAGTTCTGACCAGTCGCGCCTTTCTTTTGGTCTGCGGCTTTATAGTAATTTCTAAATTGTTTTTCCAGGACGCCGTAAATTCTGCGCAACCGTTGCTTCGCCCTTAACTGCAGCGCGTAGTCGGAGTTTCTTGTACGTTTAGCGCCATGCTGCCCGGGTCGTTGATCTAACTTACATTTGGCCTCTAGAGATTTACCTCTACTTTTCAAAAATAAATCAGTACCTTCCCTACGGCTCAGTTTACAAGCAGGGCCAAGATATCTTGCCATTGTTTACTCCACTATCCTAAACGCGACGTTTTTTTGGTGGACGGCAGCCATTATGAGGAATGGGAGTGACGTCCACGATGTTTGAAATTTTAAAACCCATGCTGTTAAGCGACCGAACAGCCGACTCTCTTCCGGGTCCGGGCCCCTTAATCATGACATCGAGGTTTTTCATGCCATATTCCTGAGCAACAGCGCCAGCCTTTTCGGCGGCTACCTGAGCAGCGAAGGGTGTACTCTTTCTGGATCCGCGAAAGCCTGAGCCTCCGGACGTCGCCCAAGACAGCGCATTGCCTTTGCGATCAGTTATAGTAACAATAGTGTTGTTGAACGAAGCATGGACATGAGCTATGCCATCAGCGACTTCTTTCTTAACACGCTTTTTTACTCGATTTTGGGTTGCCATCTAACTTGCCTTTCTGGAAATCTTACTTGGTAACTGGTTTTCTAGGACCTTTACGAGTCCTGGCATTGGTTCTGGTTCGCTGCCCTCTGAGAGGCAGCCCACGCCGATGCCTGATCCCGCGATAGCAGCCCAAATCCATCAAACGCTTAATATTCATAGACACTTCACGACGCAAGTCGCCTTCTACAGTCATACCTGAAATGACTTTCCGGATTGCTTCAACTTGTTCTTCGGTCAAGTCTTTAATTTTAACGGTTGGCAACACCCCGATTTGATCGCAGATGTTTCTAGCAGTCTGCCTGCCAATCCCATAAATCGCTGTTAACGCGATCTCCGCATGCTTATGGTCAGCCACGTTAATACCGGCAATACGAGCCATTCAGATACTCCAAACACAGTGCTATTAGGTTAAACGGAGGATTATATCACTCCGAAAAATAAATCACAAAAACAAATTAGCCTTGACGCTGTTTATGACGTCCGTCCTTGCAAATCACGCGGACCACACCATTTCTCTTGATCACTTTACAACTTTTACAGATAGTTTTTATTGAGGCGCGCACTTTCATCGCTGACTCCTAAATTAAGTTAAGACTTTTTCAAATTGGCTTTTTTCATTAATCCTTCGTATTGCTGCGACATCAAATGCGTTTGCATCTGCGATATGAAATCCATCACAACCACGACGATAATCAGCAAAGAAGTACCGCCAAAGGAAAAAGGAACATTCCAATATACAATTAAAAACTCGGGTAACAAGCAAATTAGAGTGATATAAACCGCTCCGATTAATGTCAACCGGGTCATGACTTTATCGATATAGTGCGTTGTGTGCTGGCCTGGCCGAATACCTGGAAGATAAGCCCCGGACTTTTTCAGATTCTCAGCTGTTTCTTTCGAATTGAACACCAACGCTGTGTAGAAAAAACAGAAAAAAACGATAGCAATAGCGTAGCAAAGCACATAAATGGGTTGTCCTGGAGACAACACCGAAGAAATGTCTTGCAACCAGGCAAATCCATCGACGTTTCCGAACCAACCGGCTATAGTGGCTGGAAACAGAATAATGCTGGACGCGAAGATAGGCGGTATCACCCCGGCCATGTTCAACTTTAGAGGAAGAAAGGAGCTTTGACCGCCGTAAACCTTATTCCCTTGCTGACGTTTTGGGTAGTTGATTGTGATACGCCTTTGCCCTCGCTCTACAAAGACGACAATCCCCGTAACTATGATTGCGAGTACGAACAACAGCACGATAAAAGCACCATTCATTTCGCCAGTTCTCGCAAGCTCAAGAGTCCCTCCGATAGCCGACGGCAATCCGGAAACAATACCTGCGAATATAAGCAGGGATATGCCATTACCTATGCCGCGCTCGGTTACTTGCTCGCCTAGCCACATCAAAAATATCGTGCCAGTGACCAGCGTAATTGTGGTTACCACGACGAACCCGATACCCGGCTGTATAACGACAGCCAAACCGCCCGCCGTCTGATTCTGTAACGCGACAGAAATCCCTACCGATTGAAACATAGCCAACACTACCGTGCCGTAGCGGGTATACTGAGAAATCTTACGACGACCGGATTCACCCTCCTTCTTTAACTGCTCCATCGCAGGAATGACTATTGTCATCAGCTGCATAATAATAGAGGCTGAAATGTAGGGCATGATCCCTAAGGCGAATAAACTGAGCCGCATCAAAGCCCCGCCAGAGAACATGTTAAACATGTTCAATATAGAACCCGATTGCTGCTCAAACATGGTAGCAAGCGCTTTAGGATCGATGCCTGGCACGGGAATATGAGCGCCTACGCGATACACCACGAAAGCACCCAAGACAAACAACAACCGCGATTTTAACTCCGCAAACCGAAACGTGCCGGCTGCCACATCAAACCCTTTCGCACTCACGTTACGCCTCTACTTTGCCGCCAGCAGCTTCGATAGTTAATACCGCACCCGCCGTTACAGCCAACCCTTTAACCGTAAAAACACGATTAACAACGCCAGTGTTCACGACTTTGACTTTTTTTGTGAAAACAGGGACAACGTTGTTCGCAATTAAGACCTGGATATCAACGATATCATCAGTAAGCGAATTGATTTCTGACAACCTTACTTCAGAGGTAAATTTCTTAAGATGAGACGTGAATCCGACTTTAGGCAAACGACGCTGCAATGGCATCTGACCGCCCTCGAAGCCAACTTTGTGAAAACCGCCAGCCCGTGCTTTTTGACCTTTATGCCCTCTTCCGCAAGTCTTACCATCAGTACAGCCGATACCGCGGCCCACACGTTTGGCTTTTTTTCTAGCACCTTCGGATGCTTGGATAGTATTTAAAAACATTAGACTTCCTCGACCTTAACCATGTACGCGACCTTATTAATCATGCCGCGGTTCTCAGGGGTATCGATGACTCGCACAGTCTGCCTAATTTTTCTCAGCCCAAGCCCTTTCAAACACTCTTGGTGATTTTTCAAGCGACCGTTCTTGCTTTTGGTCATCGTGACGCTCAATACTTTGTCAGACATTTACTTATCCTGTTATTTGTTCAACGGATAGGCCACGTTTAGCGGCGATCTGCTTGGCATCTTTCATCGAGGTCAACCCGTTAATAGTCGCTCTAACGACGTTAATCGGGTTACTGGTACCGATGCATTTTGCCAATACATTGTGCACGCCAACCACTTCAAACACAGCTCGCATAGCACCGCCGGCAATAATACCGGTACCGTCCGAAGCCGGTTGCATGTAAACCTTCGCAGCCCCCGTATCTGACATGACGGAATATTGCAACGTGCCGTTAATAAGCGCGACTTTGCGCATGTTCTTTCTGGCTTGCTCCAGCGATTTTTGAATGGCGACCGGAACTTCGCGCGCTTTGGAAACCCCGTAGCCAACACGGCCATCGCCGTCGCCAACCACGGTCAGAGCTGCAAAGCCGAATACCCGTCCGCCTTTCACTACTTTTGCAACCCGCCTTACCGATACGAGTTTTTCCTGTAATCCGTCTGTACTACCTTGAGATGGTGCTGTTGCCATGATAACCCCTTAAAACTTCAGTCCGGCTTCGCGGGCGGCATCAGCAAGTGCCTTTACGCGACCGTGATATTTAAAACCCGAACGGTCAAACGCGACTTCGGTGACGCCAGCAGCCAACGCTCTTTCAGCGACTACGCGCCCAACTTCAGATGCGGCTTTAATATTGCTCGTGTTGGATAACGCGCTCTTAATATCGCCTTGAACCGTAGAAGCGGCGGCCAATGTGGACTTTCCGTCCGCACTCAAGACTTGCGCATAAATGTGCTGAGAAGTGCGGTGTATTGTTAGCCTATTAACGTTCAGAGCTTTAATTTTAGAGCGTAAGCGCAACGCTCTTTTCATTCTTGATGACTTTTTATCCATCACTTCACCTATTTCTTCTTAGCTTCTTTGCGAGCGACATATTCATCGGCGATTCTCACTCCTTTGCCTTTGTAGGGCTCCGGTGGACGTAACGCTCTAATTTCAGAAGCGACTTGTCCAACTCGTTGTTTATCGCGACCTTTAACCAGTAGCTCCGTTTGAGTTGGCGCCTCGATAGTAATCCCGTCAGGAATCGGATATTCGACTGGGTTGGAATAACCGAGCGCTAGTGTTAGTAGGCTCTCTTTAACCTGAGCCCGATAACCAACACCAACTAAAAGCATTTTTTTAACAAAGCCGTCCGAAACTCCCACGACCATATTGCTAATAGAAGCTCTCGTCGTGCCCGCATGCGCTTTCGCGCCTTTGCAATCGGCATCCCACTTCACTCGGATAAGATTATCCTGCAATTCTAAGTCAACAGCATCGTTCAAAGTAAAGGCTAATTCACCCAGCTTACCTTTAACTAACATGTTTTTTCCGTCCAATTTGATTTCTACACCGGCTGGGACGGTAACCGGCGAATTTGCGACTCGCGACATAACTTACCTCGGAATGATTAGCAAACGGTGCAGATAATTTCGCCGCCGTGACCGATCGCGCGCGCCGCTCTGTCAGTCATAACACCGCTGGATGTAGAAACGATAGCAATGCCCAATCCGCCCAATACTTTTGGCAATTGGTCTTTTGATCGGTAGATACGCAAGCCGGGACGACTAATACGCTTTACATTTTCGATTACAGGGACGCCGTTGTGATATTTTAAATCAACGGTCATTTCGGTATGCGTACCGTTAACCTCGGTTTTATAATCGCTAATGTAGCCTTCTTCCTTCAAAACTTTTGCGATTGCCAATTTAAGTTTCGACGAAGGTACTTTGACGCTTTTTTTGCCAGCCGCTTGACCATTTCTTATCCTGGTCAGCATGTCTGCAATTGGATCTGTCATGCTCATAAATTAATCTCCAAAAACTCTTTTATAACCGGACTTACCAGCTTGCTTTAGTCAAACCAGGAACGTCACCGCGCATGGCGGCTTCCCTTAATTTGTTCCGACCGAGTCCGAATTTACGGTAGAAACCGTGCGGACGCCCGGTCAAGTTACAACGGTTGCGTAACCGCGACTTGCTGGAGTCTCTTGGTAGTTTTTGAAGTTGTAATTGAGCAGCCTCTTTTTCGTCAAACGAAGAACCAGGCGAACGAATAATTTCTTTTAACTCTTTTCTTTTTGTGTCGAATTTTTTAATCAAACCAGCGCGCTTCGATTCGCGCGCTATCATGGATTTTTTAGCCATTATCGTTGCGCCTCTAGTTTTTGAATGGAAAATTGAAAAGTTTCAACAGCGCCAAGCCTTCTTCATCTGTTTGCGCCGTTGTCGTAATGCAAATATCCATACCGCGAAGTGCATCGATCTTGTCGTAGTCGATTTCGGGGAAAATGATTTGCTCTTTAATACCCAGAGAATAGTTTCCACGCCCGTCGAAACTTTTAGAACTCATACCGCGAAAATCGCGAATCCTAGGAATTGATATTGTAATCAAGCGATCTAAAAATTCGTACATGCGATCCGCCCGCAATGTAACCTTACAACCAATCGGCATATCGTCCCTAATTTTGAACCCGGCGATTGATTTTCGAGCTAAAGTAACTACGGCTTTTTGACCTGAAATTTTTTCCATGTCCGCCACAGCGGATTGCAACACTTTTTTATCTGCGATGGCACCGCCAACGCCCATATTCAACGTGATTTTGGTCAACTTAGGAACTTGCATAACGCTTTTGTAACCGAACTGGTTCACCAAAGCCGGAACGATTTCCTCTTTGTATTTTTTTCTAATCTAGCCATTTTTAATTACCCTTAGAGCTCGACGTTCTCGTTTGTAGACTTAAAAAATCTGACTTTCTTTCCATCATCAAGGACTTTAAAGCCGACACGATCGCCTTTCTTTGTTTTTGGGTTATAAAGGGCTACATTTGAAATATGGACCGGCAAATTCTTATCGACGATTCCGCCGGAAACGCCCAAATTCGGATTTCCACGCTGATGTTTCTTTACCACATTTATCCCATCAACCAGGACTTTTTCGTTATCCAGGATTTTCGCAACTTTTCCTAGCTTACCCTTGTCTTTGCCGACGATGACAATTACTTCGTCGCCTTGTTTAATTTTTGCATCTGTAAACCCTCGCTTATAGGACTTCTGGCGCCAATGAAATAATTTTCATAAACTTTTCGCCCCTAAGTTCACGCGTAACAGGTCCAAAGATGCGGGTGCCGATCGGTTGTAGTTGGTTATTCAAAATGACCGCAGCGTTGCCGTCGAAACGGATGACAGAGCCATCGGAACGGCGCACACCTCGTTTGGTGCGCACAACCAACGCGTTATAGACGTCGCCCTTTTTTACGCGAGTTCTTGGCATGGCATCTTTTACACTCACCTTTATAATATCGCCAATTCCGGCGTACCGGCGGTGAGACCCGCCTAGAACTTTGATACACATGACCTTTTTTGCGCCGCTATTATCGGCGACGTCAAGGCTAGTTTGCATCTGAATCATTTTTAAATTCCCAACTTATTTAAATTATTTGCCTGAAGACTCAACTACTTCCAGCAACGTAAAAGATTTCCGCTTTGAAATAGGGCGACACGAGGCTATTGCGACGATGTCTCCCTCTTGGCAGAGGTTATTTTCGTCGTGCACCAGCAACTTAGTCGAGCGTTTTATATATTTACCGTAAACTGGATGCTTAACCAATCGTTCTACTAGAACCGACGCTGTTTTATCCATTTTGTTGCTCACGACGCGTCCCGTTACCTTGCGTACGCCATCTACATTTTCGTTCATATTTAAGCCCGCGCCATTTCGCCAAGAATAGTATTGATCCGCGCGATGTCCCTTCTGACTTGCCTTACTTGGCTGGATTTGGAGAGTTGACCAGTGCCTTTTTGCATCCGCAGGTTGAATTGTTCTCTGGACAGCTCCAGTAGATTTGTCAGGAGTTCGTCTTTTGTTTTGGTTCGTAATTCTGACGCTTTCATTACATTATTGTCCGTGCAGAGAAAGTAGTTTTTACCGGCAATTTCGCGGCCGCTAGCTGAAATGCTTCCCTAGCCATCTCCTCGGAAACACCCTCAATTTCAAACAGCATGGTACCAGGCTTAATTTGAGCGACCCAGTATTCCACGCTACCTTTACCTTTACCCATCCGAACTTCTAATGGCTTTTTGGTGATAGGCTTATCGGGAAAGATTCTGATCCAAATCTTTCCTCCACGTTTTACGTGCCGACTAATCGCCCGACGTGCCGCCTCGATTTGACGGGCGGTCATTCTACCACGACTTAACGCCTTTAAGCCATATTCGCCAAAGCTAACAGACGAACCCCGCAAGGCTGTGCCGTTATTTCTGCCGGTATGTTGTTTTCGAAATTTTGTTCTTTTCGGTTGAAGCATGTCTAATTTACTCCTTCAACTACTTCTTATTTTCGGCATTTAAAGAGGCTGTATGGGCGTCCATATCGAACACCTCACCTTTAAATATCCAGACTTTTATACCGATAATGCCGTAAGTCGTTTTCGCCTCGGCGGTACCGTAATCAATATCGGCTCGCAACGTATGAAGAGGAACTCGACCTTCGCGATACCACTCGGTTCTAGCGATCTCCGCACCATTTAACCGTCCAGCGACTGTAATTTTGATACCCTCGGCACCTAAACGCATTGTGTTCGTAACGGCTCTTTTCATAGCTCGGCGGTACATAATTCGTTTTTCGAGTTGCTGAGCGATACTTTCCGCTACCAAATAAGCATCTAGTTCAGGTTTCCGAATCTCTTCCACATTTAACTGAACCGGAACGCCCATCATTGCGGAAATATTTTGTCGCAAAATATCGATGTCTTCGCCCTTCTTGCCGATAACAATACCAGGCCGCGCAGTATGCACAGTAATGTTCGCGTTGTTCGCCGGACGATTTATCTGAACGCGACTAACTGAAGCGTGCGCAAGCTTTTGTTTTATGTATTCGCGAACCTTAAGATCTTGCAGCAGCAGTACAGGGTAGTTCTGGCTATTTGCGTACCATCTAGAAGTCCAATCTTTTACAATCCCGAGACGAATCCCAGTGGGATGTACTTTTTGTCCCATTTTCTACCTCTATTTCTCTGCTACTTTAATGGTTATATGGCAAGTCCTTTTCAGGATATGGTTTGCACGCCCTTTAGCTCTTGCACTTACGCGTTTTAACGTCCTGCCTTCATTCACGAAGACCGTCGATACTTTCAGCTCGTCGACATCGGCATTTTCGTTATGCTCTGCATTCGCAATTGCCGATTCCAAAACCTTCTTAACAATTGCGGCGGCTTTCTTTGAGCTGAAATTCAACAGGTTTAGCGCTTTTTCAACCGGCAAACCGCGAATCTGATCGCCAACCAATCTTGCCTTCTGAGCAGACAGCGGAGCGTTACTCAATTTTGCTGATACTTCCACATTCACTCCTTATCTCGATTTCTTGTCAGCAATATGGCCCTTGTAGGTTCTCGTTGGCGAAAACTCACCCAACTTGTGACCAACCATATTTTCGGTAATCAAGACCGGCACGTGTAGTTTTCCGTTATGAACCGCTATGGTCAGCCCCAACATCTCAGGACTAATCATCGACCTTCTAGACCAGGTTTTAATCGGTTTCCTATTATTCGTTCGAACCGCTTCGTCTACTTTCTTCAACAAGTGGTGATCGATAAATGGACCTTTTTTAATTGAACGTGGCACGTCAGATACCTCTTATTTTTGCTTACGGCGTCTGACAATCATATTGTCAGTACGTTTGTTTTTGCGCGTTTTATAACCCTTAGTAGGGGTACCCCAGGGTGATACCGGGTGTCTACCACCGGAAGTGCGCCCTTCACCGCCACCATGGGGATGATCGACCGGGTTCATTGCGACACCGCGCACTGTCGGGCGAACACCTCTCCATCTCTTCGCACCGGCTTTCCCTAACGAAATCAAGTTATGTTCGGAGTTAGATACTTCGCCGACGACACCCTTGCAATCTGCGGAGACCTTACGCATCTCACCGGATCGCAGGCGAACTGTAACGTAGGCGCCGTCTTTCGCGACCAATTGCACCGACGTTCCGGCGCTCCGGGCGATTTGAGCTCCTTTACCCGGCCGCAACTCTACGCAGTGCAAAGTCGTGCCAAGTGGCATGTTCCGCAATGGCATGCAATTGCCTGGTTTAACTGGCGTTGTTTCGGCACTCAGTATTTCTTGACCCAGCTCAATGCCTTTGGGCGCGATAATATAGCGGCGCTCACCGTCTTTAAATAACACCAACGCGATATTCGCAGTCCGATTTGGGTCATATTCGATCCGTTCAACAACAGCCGGAATGTCTGTCTTGTTGCGTTTGAAATCTATGATACGGTAGAACTTTTTGTGTCCTCCGCCGATGTGGCGCGTGGTGATTCGCCCCATGTTATTACGACCGCCAGTATTCCCTTTTTTGTCCAGTAGTTGCGCAAATGGCTTACCCTTATGCAAATCATTATTTTGTACACGCACTACAAACCGAGAACCTGGAGATGTCGGCTTTGATTTCAGAATAGCCATGCTCTTCTACCGCTCCTAATTAACCTAATTAAAACTTACTATGCCGTTGCCAATTCGATGCTATGACCGGATTCAAGCTTTATGTATGCTTTTTTCCAATCAGAGCGTTTACCGATACTGCGTCCAAATCTCTTTATTTTTCCTTTCACGTTCAAAACCCGAACTGATTCGACTTTTACATTGAACATGAGCTCGACCGCCTGCTTTACTTGTAGTTTGCTAGCAGTTTTTTGAACCTTAAAGACGAACTGGTTGTTTTGATCCGCAGCGTTTGTGCTTTTTTCTGAAATGATTGGGGCCTGCAGCACATTTGCTAGCTTAATTTTTTGAGCACTCATGCCAATCGCTCCTCAATTTGTTTCAACGCCGCCGCAGTGGCAATGACTTTGTCAGCCGAAACCAAAGACACCGGATCGACGCTGGTCGGTGTTACAACTGCGACATAAGGAATATTCCGGGCAGCAAGAATCAGATTTTCGTTCAAATCCTCAGCCACTACTAGTAGACGTTTGACCTCGATCCCGCTGATTTTTTTCAGGAACTCTTTGGTCTTTGGCACGGCAGGAGTGAGGTCATCGCAAACCGCAAGACGCCCCTGTCTTAAAAGCTCTGAAAAGATTGAGCGTATGCCTACTTTGTACATCTTCTTGTTCAACTTTTGGTCGTACGAACGCGGCTGGGCGGCAAATGTAACACCGCCTGTCCGCCAAATTGGGCTGCGAGTGCTACCAACGCGTGCACGTCCAGTGCCTTTTTGCCGCCACGGCTTAGCGCAGCCTCCGCTCACGTCCGAGCGAGTCTTTTGCGCTTTTGTTCCGGCCCTAGCCCCAGCCATGTATTTGGTTACCAGTTGATGCACCAGCGTCTCGTTGTATTCTTGACCGAATACGGCTTCAGAGACATCGAGCGCTTGAGCTGCGTCTCCACCGTTTATTGCAGGTATTTGCAAACTCATAAATTAACCTTATTAACCTTTCTTGACTGCTGGTGTGATGACGACATCACCGCCCTTAGCACCGGGTACAGCGCCTCTAACGAGTATTAACCCCCTTTCAGAGTCAATAGAATGAACCGTCAGGTTTTGTACCGTGGTTTTCACCGCACCCATCTGACCGCACATTTTCTTGCCCTTGAAAACCCGTCCAGGGGTCTGATTCATACCATTCGAACCGGGTACGCGGTGAGATCGCGAGTTACCGTGCGTTGCATCCTGAGTACGGAAGTTATGCCTTTTAACCGTACCGGCAAAACCTTTACCGATACTTGTGCCGGACACGTCCACTTTTTGTCCGGCTTCAAAAACATTTACGTCCAAAGATGCGCCGGGAGCCAAATCGACACCTTGTTCGTCGCTCAGCCGAAACTCCCACAAACCCCTACCCGCTGTAACGTTGGCAGATGCATAGTGACCGGCCATTGCTCTATTGACTTTCGAAGACTTGATATCGCCCGCAGCAACTTGAACCGCACGATACCCATCTTTTTCGATACTTTTCACTTGTATGACCCTATTCGAGTCAATTTGGAGCACAGTTACTGGTACCGCTGAACCGTCTTCGCAAAAAATCCGGGTCATACCACATTTACGACCAATAAGACCTATTGACATCTGCCAATCCTCAAAATTATTACTTACTGCTTATTTCAGCTTGATTTGTACATCTACGCCAGCCGCCAGATCCAACTTCATCAAGGCATCGACAGTTTTATCGGTTGGCTCGACTATATCAAGCAACCGCTTATAAGTTCTCAACTCGTACTGGTCGCGCGCATCTTTGTTAACGTGAGGCGAAATAAGTACTGTGAATCTTTCTTTTCTAGTAGGCAAAGGAATCGGACCCTTAACTTGGGCGCCAGTCCGCTTCGCTGTCTCTACTATCTCTCCGGCGGATTGATCGATGAGTTTATGATCGAATGCCTTTAATTGGATTCTGATAGTTTGATTTGCCATGGTTAATTACTCGATGATAGAAGCCACGACGCCGGCACCCACGGTGCGACCGCCTTCGCGAATTGCAAAGCGCAGACCGTCTTCCATCGCGATCGGTGAGATCAATTTGACGGTGACGGAGATGTTGTCGCCAGGCATCACCATTTCGACGCCTTCCGGCAATTCAACCGCGCCTGTGACATCGGTGGTACGGAAGTAAAATTGCGGCCGATAGCCGTTGAAAAATGGCGTATGACGACCACCCTCTTCCTTGGACAGCACGTAAATTTCGGCTTTAAAGTGCGAGTGTGGCTTGATGCTGTTCACGTGAGCCAGAACTTGACCGCGTTCGACGTCGTCGCGTTTGGTGCCACGCAACAAGACACCTACGTTGTCGCCCGCTTGGCCTTGATCGAGCAGTTTGCGGAACATTTCTACACCGGTACAGGTGGTTTTCTGCGTGTCGCGAATGCCGACGATCTCGACCTCTTCACCCACTTTAATAATCCCACGCTCTACACGACCGGTAACGACGGTACCGCGGCCTGAAATCGAGAAGACGTCTTCGATCGGCATCAAGAATTTGCCGTCGATCGCGCGCTCTGGTTCAGGGATATAGCTGTCCAGTGCTTCAACCAGCTTGACGACGGATTGCACGCCGATTTCGCTTTGATCGCCTTCCAACGCTTTCAGCGCGGAGCCGATAATGATGGGGGTGTCGTCGCCGGGGAATTCGTATTGATTCAACAATTCGCGAATTTCCATTTCAACCAGCTCGATCAGCTCCGCGTCGTCGACCATGTCGGCTTTATTCAGGAACACCACGATGTACGGAACGCCGACCTGACGAGACAGCAGGATATGCTCGCGGGTTTGCGGCATCGGACCGTCGGCGGCCGAGCAAACCAAAATCGCGCCATCCATTTGAGCGGCGCCGGTAATCATGTTTTTGACGTAGTCGGCGTGACCCGGGCAGTCTACGTGTGCGTAGTGGCGTGACGCAGACTCGTATTCAACGTGCGAGGTCGAAATAGTAATACCGCGCGCACGCTCTTCTGGCGCATTGTCAATTTGATCGAAAGCTTTTGCTTCACCGCCTTGCAGTTCCGCCATTACTTTCGTCAACGCGGCGGTCAACGTGGTTTTTCCGTGGTCGACGTGACCAATCGTGCCCACGTTTACGTGCGGTTTCTTTCTTTCAAATTTTTCTTTTGCCATGACTCGATACCTGATATTTATAAAAAATTTAAGATACTTTTCTAATAATCGCTTCCGCTATATGCGCAGGTGCTTCGTTATATCTTTCAAACTGCATACTGTAGGTTGCTCTACCTTGCGTGGCCGAGCGCAAATCGGTTGCGTAGCCAAACATTTCCGAGAGCGGCACTTCACAACTAATTACCTTACCAGCCGGTACGTCTTCCATGCCGTGAATAACCCCTCTGCGCCGGTTAACGTCACCAACGACTTCCCCCATATAATCCTCTGGAGTGACTACTTCCACTTTCATAATGGGTTCCAGCAATACAGGATTTGCAGCCTTAGCTCCATCCCTGAAACACATAGACCCTGCTATCTTGAAAGCCATTTCATTCGAATCGACATCATGATACGAACCATCGAACAAAGTAACCTTGACGTCCACCATTGGGAAACCAGCGAGTACGCCGTTTTCCATTTGCTCTTGAATACCTTTATCTACCGCAGGGATATACTCTTTAGGAACGGCCCCACCTACAACGCCGTTTACGAACTCATAGCCGCTACCAGCCGCCTTGGGCTCCAACTTGAGCCACACGTGACCGTACTGCCCTTTGCCGCCGGTCTGTCGAATAAATTTACCCTCGCACTCCAAGGACTTACGTATCGTTTCCCTGTACGCCACCTGCGGTGCGCCGACATTAGCTTCGACATTAAATTCGCGCCGCATCCGATCGACAATGATCTCGAGATGAAGCTCCCCCATGCCCGCTATTAGCGTTTGCCCGGACTCCGGATCGGAACTCACCCGAAACGACGGATCTTCCTGCGCCAGCTTTGCCAACGCATTGCCCATCTTATCTTGATCGGCTTTGGTTTTCGGTTCTACCGCAACAGAGATTACCGGCTCAGGAAACTCCATACGCTCCAGCAAAATGGGATGCGCCATATCGCAGAACGTATCACCGGTAGTAACCTCTTTTAATCCAATTACGGCGGCGATGTCGCCGGCTCGAACTTCGCCAATCTCTTCCCGACTATTGGCGTGCATTTGAACGATGCGTCCTATTCGTTCACGCTTGCCTTTTGCAACATTCAAAACCGCATCACCGGACTTTAAAACACCAGAATAAATCCGCAGGAACGTCAACATTCCAACATATGGATCAGTGGCGATTTTAAAAGCCAGGGCGGAAAAAGGCTCGTCGTCACTCGGGTGACGCGTAGCATCTAATTCTTCGTTTACGTGGCCGACCACAGCATCAATGTCTGCGGGCGATGGCAAATAGTCAATGATACCATCTAACACACACTGAACGCCTTTGTTTTTAAAGGCGGAGCCACAATACGCCGGAACAATTTTATTTTTTAGCGTTTGCGCTCTGATACCTAACTTAATATCCTGATTGCTTAAAAAGCCTTGCTCGAGATATTTATCCATAAACTCCTCGGACGCCTCGGCGGCCGCTTCAAGCAACTTTTCCCGCCACTCAACTGCTTGAACAACCATGTCCGCAGGAATTTCCCCTTGTTGAAATTTCAACCCCATACTGGCATCGTCCCAGTACACAGCTTTCATCTCAATAAGATCAACAATCCCTTTAAAGCCGTCCTCTACGCCTATTGGGAGCTGCATCGCGACCGCATTACTCCCTAATCGTCCCTTTATCTGCTCTAATACTCGATAAAAGTCAGCCCCGGTGCGATCCATTTTATTCACGAATGCCAAACGGGGAACGTGATATTTGTTAGCTTGCCGCCAAACTGTCTCGGACTGAGGCTCCACACCTCCTACCGCACAGAACACCGCACAAGCGCCGTCCAACACCCTAAGAGACCGCTCAACTTCAATCGTAAAGTCAACGTGCCCTGGCGTGTCGATAATATTGATTCTGTGCTCGGAATGCTGCTTCCACATTCCAGACCAAAAACACGTTGTCGCCGCTGACGTAATCGTGATGCCCCGCTCTTGCTCTTGAGCCATCCAATCCATTGTCGCGGCGCCGTCATGCACTTCGCCGATCTTATGCGAAACCCCTGTGTAAAACAGAACACGCTCGGTAGTGGTCGTCTTCCCGGCATCAATGTGGGCCATTATGCCTATATTTCGATAACGCTCTATAGGCGTTTTGCGAACCACGTTATCACCCCAAAGGCATCACGAACCTTACCAGCGATAATGAGCGAAAGCCTTGTTCGCTTCGGCCATTCTATGAGTATCTTCTCGCTTCTTAGCCGCCGCACCACGACCCTCGGACGCATCCAGCAATTCCCCGGCCAGCTTCGCAGCCATGGTCCGCTCGTTACGCTTACGGGCAGCATCGATCAACCAACGCATTGACAACGCCAGTCTACGCGCAGGACGCACTTCTACCGGAACCTGATAGGTTGCCCCTCCTACGCGACGAGACTTTACCTCAACCCTAGGCTGCACATTTTCCAGCGCCTTTGCCACAAGCTCTAGCGACTCTTTATGCCCCTTGTGCTCGATCACATCCAACGCACCATATACAATTTTTTCAGCGACAGACTTTTTGCCGTCCACCATGATCATATTCATGAACTTGGACAACATATCGCTACCAAACCTTGGATCAGGATTGACCGGTCTTTTCGCCGCAACTCTTCTTCTAGACATTGTTTACCAACCTTTATTTCTTAGGCCGCTTAGCGCCATATTTGGAGCGCCCGCACTTTCTATCTTTTACGCCTGAAGTATCCAAGCTTCCTCGCACAACGTGATAACGAACACCGGGCAAGTCTTTGACCCTACCACCACGAATCAGAACCACGGAGTGCTCTTGTAAATTGTGCCCCTCTCCGCCAATATAACTACTAACCTCAGCACCATTGGTCAATCTAACCCTAGCCACCTTACGCAAGGCTGAATTAGGCTTCTTAGGCGTAGTCGTATAAACACGAGTACACACACCTCGCCTTTGGGGCAGGCCTCCAATGCCGGAACATTGGTCTTTTCGATTTTTTTAGCACGAGGCTTACGGACCAACTGATTGATCGTGGCCATTCTTAACTACTCCAAATATGCAATGTTAATAAGCAATACAATTAGTCGCCCAACCGGATAGCATTGCTCCACCCAAATCTCTTGGCTGATGTGAGCAGAGCATAATACCTGCAGATCATTGTTAGGTCAAGCTTTTTTACTAGAGCTATTCTATATTCAACGCCTGTTTCAGCGCTTCCTCGACATCGACCACTTCGACTGAAGACATGCCGGAATCCATCCCGCTCGCCAAGTCGGCATGTCGTTTTTTCCGCCTTTGTTCGTGATAGGCCAGACCTGTACCGGCCGGGATTAAACGACCAACAATGACATTCTCTTTAAGGCCGTTCAGACTATCGCTGATGCCTCGCACTGCAGCGTCGGTCAACACTCTTGTGGTCTCTTGGAAAGAGGCGGCGGATATAAACGACTCAGTCGCCAACGATGCCTTAGTGATCCCTAGCAACAACGAGTCATAGCTAGCAGGAATTTTCCCTTCTTTTTCCGCTTGTTCGTTAACAATATTGACCAATACGCGCTCTACCTGTTCACCTTTCACAAAATCGGTTTCGCCGGAAGCTGTTATTTCAACTTTCCGGAGCATTTGCCGGATGATGGCCTCGATATGTTTGTCGTTTATTTTTACACCCTGTAGACGGTAAACATCCTGAATTTCCTTAACCAGATAATCAGACAGCTCCTCGATACCTCTCAGACGCAGAATATCGTGCGGCGTCAATTCCCCTTCGGCAATCGTTTCGCCTTTTTCTACAAACTCACCTTCGAACACCGTGATATGACGCCATTTTGGAATGAGCGTTTCATATTGCTCCCCTTCGGCGTCGGTAATGATGACGCGCTGCTTACCCTTCGTCTCCTTACCGAAAGACACCATACCGGTAGCTTCGGCAAGAATGGCCGGATCCTTGGTTTTTCTAGCTTCGAACAAGTCCGCAACCCGCGGTAAACCACCGGTGATATCGCGGGTTTTACTGGATTCTTGCGGAATCCGGGCCAATACGTCACCAACCTTTACTTCACCACCATCCTTAACCCCGACAATTGCGCCGGCGGGCAAGAAATATTGAGCCGGAATATCGGTTCCAGGTAAGTTAATTTGTCCGCCTTGTTCGTCTATCAACCGTACCATGGGGCGCAGCTCTTTACCGGCCGCACTTCGTTGCTTAGGATCGGTTACCACACGCGATGTAAGCCCGGTGACTTCGTCCGACTGCTCTTGAACGGTGATACCGTCGATAAAATCGATCAACTGAATGAAGCCATCCACTTCGGTGATAACTGGATGAGTGTGCGGGTCCCAGTTGACGATAATGTCACCGGCACTGACACGTCCGCCGTCGTCGACCGAAAGTACCGCGCCATACGGAATCTTATAGCGTTCTCTTTCACGGCCATAATCGTCCATCACGCCAACTTCGCCGGAACGGGATACCGCGACCAAGTTGTTTTCTCGGTTTCTAACGGTCTTCAGGTTATTCAGTTTTGCGGTACCGCTGGATTTAACTTGAACATTGCTGACAGCCGCCGACCTGGAGGCCGCGCCACCAATATGGAAGGTCCTCATCGTCAACTGAGTACCCGGCTCACCGATCGATTGAGCCGCGACGACACCAATGGCCTCGCCGCTATTGACCAGATGCCCACGTCCCAAATCGCGGCCGTAACATTTGGCGCAAACGCCCACCCGAGATTCGCAAGTAATAACCGACCGAACCAGCATTTTATCAACGCCGTTTTCCTCTAAAACGGTCACCAGGTTCTCATCGATCATCGTACCCGCCGGGATCAACACTTTTGAACCGGAAGCGTCGGTCACATCGACTGCTGCCACGCGGCCCAATACCCGATCGACCAGCGGCTCGACCACATCGCCGCCTTCGATGATCGGCGTCATAGTCAGACCGTTTTGGGTCCCACAATCCAGCTCGGCAATCACCAGATCCTGCGCCACGTCTACCAGACGTCGAGTTAGATAACCGGAGTTAGCGGTTTTTAACGCCGTATCCGCCAAACCTTTACGAGCACCGTGCGTCGAGATGAAATACTGCAATACGTCCAGACCTTCCCGGAAGTTCGCGGTAATTGGCGTTTCGATGATCGAACCGTCCGGCTTAGCCATCAATCCGCGCATCCCCGCCAATTGGCGAATCTGCGCCGCCGAACCCCGCGCGCCAGATTCGGCCATCATGAAGATCGAGTTAAACGATTTTTGTTTGACGTTATTACCTTTGGCGTCGACCACTTCGTCTTCACCCAAGCCTTCCATCATCACTTTCGCAACTTGATCGTTTGCCCGCGACCAAATATCGACGACCTTGTTGTATCGCTCGCCGTCGGTCACTAACCCTGACGCGTATTGATTCTGGATTTCGTTAACCTCGGCCTCGGCGGAACGAATGATATCGGCTTTTTTAGCCGGAATTTCCATGTCTTCGATACCGAACGAAACACCCGCTCTCGTTGCGTATTTGAAACCCAAATACATGATTTGGTCGGCGAGAATTACGGTTTCTTTTATACCTAAGTAGCGGTAGCTATAGTTGATCAACCTCGAAATGTTTTTCTTGGTCATATCAACGTTGATCAGCTCATACGGCATGCCATCAGGAGCAATCTCCCAGATCAGGGCACGCCCCACCGTTGTTTGTTTACGACTGGTGATGCTTTCCCACTCACCGTCAGCGTTTTTAAGTTTTTCAGTAATCCTGACCTGAACCTTGGTTTGCAACTCCACTGTCTTGGCATCCAAGGCTTTCATAACCTCGGCCAAATCGGTGAATATGCTGCCTTCTCCGACCGCATTGACTTTTTCACGGCTGATGTAATAGAGGCCCAAAACCACGTCTTGCGACGGGTTGATCACCGGCTCTCCGTTTGCGGGCGACAAGATGTTATTGGTCGCCATCATTAAGGTACGAGCTTCTAACTGCGCCTCGATCGACAACGGAATATGCACGGCCATTTGGTCGCCGTCGAAGTCGGCGTTAAATGCACTACATACCAACGGGTGCAGTTGGATCGCCTTGCCCTCGATTAGGGTCGGCTCGAATGCTTGGATGCCCAAACGGTGCAGTGTTGGCGCACGGTTCAGGAGCACCGGATGCTCGCGGATGACCTCTTCGAGGATATCCCACACCTCGGCGCCTTCGCGCTCGACCATTTTTTTAGCGGCTTTAATAGTGGTCGCCAATCCGCGCAGTTGCAGCTTGCTGAATATAAACGGCTTGAACAACTCCAAGGCCATTTTTTTCGGCAGACCGCATTGGTGCAATCTCAGGGTTGGACCGACCACGATTACCGAACGCCCCGAATAGTCGACCCGTTTGCCCAACAGATTTTGGCGGAAACGACCTTGCTTGCCCTTGATCATATCGGCCAGCGATTTCAGCGGGCGCCGGTTGCTACCGGTAATGGCCCGGCCGCGACGGCCGTTATCCAACAAGGCATCGACGGCTTCTTGCAGCATTCGTTTTTCGTTGCGAACGATGATGTCCGGGGCGTTCAGGTCCAATAACCGAGTCAAACGGTTATTGCGGTTGATGACGCGGCGATAGAGATCGTTCAAGTCGGAGGTCGCGAAACGGCCACCGTCCAACGGCACTAGCGGACGCAATTCGGGCGGAAGCACCGGCAACACGGTCATAATCATCCATTCCGGACGATTGTTGGACGCCAGCAGAGAATCGATGACCTTCAGGCGTTTAGAATACTTTTTAATCTTGGTGTCGGAGTTGGTCGAATTAATCTCTTCCTTCAACTTGTTGATTTCATCTTTCAAGTCGATGGATTTCAACAGATCATAAATCGCCTCGGCGCCCATTTTGGCGACAAAATCATCACCGTGTTCTTCCATCGCATTCAAATACTCTTCGTCGGTCAACAACTGACCTTTTTCCAACGGCGACATACCGGGATCGGTGACGACGAATGTCTCGAAATACAACACGCGCTCGATCGACCGCAGAGTCATGTCTAGCAGCAACGCGATACGCGACGGGAGAGACTTCAAGAACCAAATGTGAGCGACCGGGCTGGCCAGATCGATGTGTCCCATCCGTTCGCGACGAACCTTGGATAGCGTTACTTCTACCCCGCACTTTTCGCAAATTACACCGCGGTGCTTTAAGCGCTTGTATTTACCGCACAAACATTCGTAGTCGCTGATAGGACCAAAGATTTTGGCGCAAAACAAACCATCACGCTCAGGCTTAAATGTGCGGTAATTAATCGTTTCGGGCTTTTTCACTTCGCCATACGACCACGAGCGAATCATGTCGGGAGAAGCCAAACCAATGCGGATAGCGTCGAAATCTTCGGTGCGACCTTGACGTTTTAAAAAATTCATTAAATCTTTCAAGAGCTTATCCTCTCTAATTGTTATCCGATGTTGTCCAGAACCAAATCCAGAGCCCGATTACTCTTGTTCCATTTCAATATTGACGCCAAGCGAACGTATTTCCTTGACCAAAACGTTGAAGGATTCCGGCATTCCCGCTTCCATTGAATGGTTTCCGTCGACAATGTTTTTATACATTCGGGTACGGCCTGTAACGTCGTCGGATTTCACGGTCAACATTTCCTGTAGGGTATAAGCGGCGCCGTAAGCCTCCAAGGCCCACACCTCCATCTCCCCAAAACGCTGGCCGCCGAATTGCGCCTTTCCGCCCAGCGGTTGCTGAGTGACCAAGCTATATGGCCCCGTGGAACGCGCGTGCATTTTGTCATCCACCAAGTGGTTCAATTTGAGCATGTACATGTAGCCGACGGTGACTTCACGCTCGAACGGTTCACCGGTTAACCCGTCGTAAAGCCGAGTTTGTCCGTGTTCAGGCAGATCGGCCAGACGCAACATTTCCCGGATATCATCCTCGGATGCGCCGTCGAAAACCGGGGTTGCCATCGGGACGCCACCAACTAAATTGGCCGCCAACTCCAGCACCTCTTTATCGGAGAACGAATCCAAATCTTCCTTCCGTCCGCTACAGTTGTAGATTTTTTCGAGATAACCGCGAATTTCAACAACTTTGGCCTGAGCTTCCAGCATTTTGCCGATTTTGATGCCCAAGCCTTTCGAGGCCCAACCCAAATGGGTTTCCAACACCTGCCCGACGTTCATGCGTGAAGGTACGCCCAACGGATTCAGCAGGATGTCGATCGGATTGCCGTCCGCCGTGTAAGGCATGTCTTCGATCGGCACGATTTGGGAGATAACCCCTTTATTTCCGTGTCGACCCGCCATCTTGTCGCCGGGCTGAATACGCTTCTTGACGGCCAAATAAACCTTAACCATCTTCAACACGCCAGGCGCCAAATCGTCGCCCATCGTGATTTTTTTCTTTTTCTGTTCGAAACGTTCGTCGAATTCCTTGCGTTGTTGCTCGATATGCTCGGCGATCGTTTCCAATTGAACGTTGATATCCTCGTCTTGGGTTTTGATTTTCATCAACTCCGAAGGGACCAAGCCATCCAGATACTCGCAAACGATTTCCTCGCCTTTTTTCAGACCATTCGGACCTTTTTCAGCTTTCTTACCAACTAACATGGCTTTGACCCGCGCGAAAATATCGTGCTCGACAATTTTCAGCTGATCGTCCAAATCCTTCCGATAACGCTTGATTTCTGCTTCTTCGATTTCCAGGGCGCGCTTATCTTTCTTGACACCGTCGCGAGTAAATACCTGCACGTCGATGACGGTACCCCTTACGTTGCCAGGCACCCGTAACGAGGTGTCTTTAACGTCTGCGGCTTTTTCGCCGAAAATAGCCCGTAACAGTTTTTCTTCCGGCGTCAGTTGAGTCTCGCCCTTGGGCGTAACTTTTCCGACCAGGATGTCGCCACCCTTGACTTCGGCACCGACATAAACGATACCGGACTCGTCCAACTTCGATAAAGCTTCCTCGCTGACATTCGGGATATCGGCGGTAATCTCCTCCGGAGCGTGCTTCGTCTCCCTAGCGACGCAAGTTTTCTCTTCGATATGGATTGTCGTGAAACGATCTTCCTTAACCACGCGCTCGGAGACTAGAATCGAGTCTTCAAAGTTGTAGCCGTTCCAAGGCATGAAGGCGATCAGCATGTTTTGCCCCAAAGCCAACTCGCCCAAGTCGGTAGAAGGACCGTCGGCGAGGATGTCGCCCTTATTAACGATATCGCCCAATTTAACCAGCGGCTTCTGGTTAATGCAGGTGTTTTGGTTAGACCGGGT
Source organism: Methylomonas stagni (assembly GCF_050154735.1). Lineage (NCBI taxonomy): Bacteria > Pseudomonadati > Pseudomonadota > Gammaproteobacteria > Methylococcales > Methylococcaceae > Methylomonas > Methylomonas stagni. Next base: position 2,899,934 of record NZ_CP189557.1, read on the forward strand.
GTATTTAATCAGGTTGTAAATATCGACACCCGGTACGCCGGCGACCGTTTCATTATCGTTGGCTCGCACCACGATCCTGGCCGCGTCAACCGCTTCGATACGACCGCCACGGGTCGCCACAACAGTTACGCCGGAATCTTTGGCGACGACACGCTCCATACCGGTACCAACCAGCGGTTTCTCCGCTCGTAAGGTCGGAACCGCTTGCCGTTGCATGTTGGAGCCCATCAACGCCCGGTTAGCGTCGTCGTGTTCCAAGAATGGAATAATCGATGCCGCGACCGAAACGATTTGTTTGGAGGACACGTCCATATATTGCACGGTCTCTGACGAAGCTAACGTAAATTCGTCTTTGTAGCGGCAGGATACCAAGCCTTCGACCAATTTACCGTGTTCGTCTACCGCGACACTGGACTGCGCAATCACATACTCGCCTTCCTCGATAGCCGAAATATAATCGACTTGATCGGTCACCATACCGTTGACTACCTTCCGGTACGGCGTTTCAAGAAAGCCGTATTCGTTAGTCCTGGCGTAGACCGACAACGAGTTGATCAAACCGATATTTGGTCCCTCCGGCGTTTCGATCGGACAAACCCGACCGTAGTGCGTGGTATGAACGTCGCGAACCTCGAAACCGGCACGCTCCCTGGCCAAACCGCCTGGACCCAACGCGGAGACCCTGCGCTTGTGGGTCACTTGCGACAATGGATTGTTTTGATCCATAAACTGCGACAATTGGCTGGAGCCGAAAAACTCTTTCACTGCGGCAGACACAGGCTTAGCGTTAATAATTTCTTGCGGCATCAGCCCTTCGGAATCAGCCAGAGTTAAGCGCTCTCGAACTGCTCGCTCGACTCGCACCAATCCGATCCGAAATTGGTTTTCAATCATTTCGCCCACCGACCGTACCCGGCGATTACCTAAATGATCGATGTCATCGACAATGCCGTTTCCGTTGCGGATTTTGATCAACTCCTTCAATACGTCGATGATGTCTTCCTTGCTCAACGTGCCCGTACCGATGATTTCCTCTCGGCCCAAGCGCCGATTAAACTTCATCCGGCCGACTGCCGACAAATCGTAACGCTCGTCGGTGAAAAACAGGTTCTCGAACAGGTTTTCGGCGGATTCGACCGTGGGCGGTTCACCTGGGCGCATCATCCGGTAAATTTCTACCAAGGCCTCCAAGCGATTGGTTGTCGTATCCAGGCGCATCGAGTTGGAAATATATGGGCCCCGATCCAAATCGTTTACGTACAAGGTGTTGATCTCGCTGACACCGGCATCGATCAGTTTTTGCAACAGGTTTTCGGTCAATTCGTCGTTAACGCTGGCTAACAATTCGCCAGTGGCTTTATCCACAACGTTGTGCCCAAGAATCTTCCCGAACAAATAATCGCGTGGCACCTCGATCTCGGTGACGCCGGATTTTTCGAGTTGGCGAACGTGTTTCGCGGTGATGCGCCGACCTTCTTCGATCAGCACTTTACCGTCATGCTTTATGTCAAACACCGCCATTTCGCCACGCAGTCGTTCCGGAATCACGTGGAACATGAATTTGTCGGCAGTCAACGAAAACTTATTGGTGTCGAAGAAAATTTGAATCATTTCTTCGTTGTCGTAACCCAAGGCGCGCAGCAAGATCGTTGCCGGAATCTTTCTGCGGCGGTCGATACGCACATAAACCGCGTCTTTGTGGTCGAACTCGAAATCCAACCAAGAGCCGCGATACGGAATCACTCGAGCGTTAAACAGCAATTTACCGGAAGAGTGAGTCTTACCCTTATCGTGATCGAAAAACACCCCAGGCGAACGATGTAATTGCGACACGATGACGCGCTCAGTTCCATTGATAACGAACGTGCCGTTTTCAGTCATCAACGGTAACTCACCCATGTAGACTTCTTGCTCGCGAATATCTTTTACGACTTTGGTATTGGCAGGGGCGTCCTTGTCGTAAATCACCAAGCGCACCATTACGCGCAATGGCGCGGAGAAAGTGGCCCCCCGCTGCTGACACTCTCTGACGTCGAACGCCGGCTCACCTAAACGATACTTGACATATTCCAGAACCGCGTATCCTGAGTGGCTAACCACCGGAAATACACTCGAAAATGCAGCATGTAATCCTTGATTGCGTCTTTTTTCTGGGTCCGCGCCCAACTGCAAAAAATTTGCGTAAGAATCAATCTGTGTTGCTAAGAGATAGGGAACTTCGAGTACTTCCGAACCTTTCCCAAAATTATTACGGATGCGCTTTTTTTCGGTAAAAGAATAGGCCATATTGCTTCTATACCTTCGTCGTCAGGGATGATTTACTACCGTTTGTTTGACAAACAGTAAAAGGCCGGCGGTAAAATACCGCCAGCCCGGTTTGCTGGGCATTCGCTGCCCAAGGTGCTGTCGAAATAATTATTTAATTTCGACAGTTGCGCCTGCGTCTTCCAGTTCTTTCTTGGCGGCTTCTGCTTCTGCTTTGTTCACAGCTTCTTTGACAGTCGTAGGCGCACCTTCGACAGCGTCTTTTGCTTCTTTCAAGCCCAAACCGGTCAATCCGCGTACAGCTTTAATGACCGCGACTTTGTTTTCACCGAAGCCGGTCAAAATTACATCAAATTCGGTTTGTTCTTCGACAACCGCCGCCGCAGCAGCCGGAGCAGCTACCGCGACTGCAGCAGCCGCGGATACGCCAAATTTTTCTTCCATTGCAGAAATCAAATCAACGATTTCCATGACAGTCATGTTCGCGACTGCTTCCAAAATATCTTCTTTTGAGATTGCCATTCTTAATTCCTCTAAATTTAATACTAATTAACTGGTTAAGGCGATAGTTATGCCGCTTCTCTCTCGTCTCTGATAGCCGCCAAGGTTCTGGCGAGTTTCTCGACGGGGGCTTTCATGACCGACATCAGCATACTGATGCCCTGATCACGAGTCGGCAGTCTGGCCAAGCGCTCCAGTTCGGAACCATCAAATGCTTGACCACCGATCGCAACAACCTTCGCAACCAGTTTATTGTTTTCTTTCGCGAAATCGCTTACCAATCGCGCGGCGGCGCCTGGATCTTCCATTGAAAATGCCAGGATCAGTGGTCCGACCAGACCCTCCTGCATACATTCAAATTCAGTTCCCGCAACAGCACGTTTAGCCAATGTGTTCTTGACTACTCGCAAGTAAACGCCCGTTTCTCTCGCGGTTTTACGCAATTTCGTCAATTGGGTAACGGTCAATCCACGATATTCCGCAGCAACTGCGGAGTGGGCTTTGGCGGCGAATTCAGCAACTTCCTCTACGACAACTTTTTTGCCATCTAAATTGAGTGCCACATTTTTCTCCAATTATTTTCCGATGTGATATCAGAAACAATAAAACGCATCTTTGCGATGCTCCTTACGGTCCCTTTCACCATCGATGGTTCCAGCTTCCGTCTGCGTAGGATGATTAAGCTTTCGCCCCTACGGTCTTTGACGGTTGCCGTTTACCGGCAACCCAAAGTCGTGAATGTGTTTAGATATCGACGCTGCTTTGGTCGATAGACAAGCCTGGCCCCATTGTCGAAGACAAGGAAATCTTTTTCAGATAAACCCCTTTCGCGGCGGTCGGCTTTGCTTTTTTAAGGTCGGCAATCAAAAACTCCAGATTTTGTTTAATTGCCACTTCATCGAATGAAACCTTACCGATAGAACAATGAATAATGCCAGCCTTATCCGTCCGGTACCTAACTTGACCCGATTTTGCGTTTTTCACGGCAGTAGCAACATCAGGCGTCACCGTGCCGACCTTCGGATTTGGCATTAAGCCTCTTGGACCCAGGATTTGACCAAGCTGACCGACGACCCGCATCGCGTCGGGAGACGCAATAACCACATCGAAATTCATTTCGCCGCGCTTAACTTGTTCGGCCAAATCGTCCATACCAACGATATCGGCACCGGCTTCTTTAGCGGCATCGGCATTTGGGCCTTGGGTAAAAACCGCCACTCTCACGGTTTTACCTGTCCCGTGCGGCAACACGGAAGCACCACGAACGTTCTGATCGGATTTTCTAGGGTCGACACCGAGATTAACGCTAATATCGACTGACTCGTCGAATTTGCTATTGGCGAATTCTTTTAACAAACCAATTGCTTCTGAAATACTGTACTGTTTATTTCTAGAAACTTTTTCCTTGATTGCTTTTGCACGTTTAGTGATTTTAGCCATTACACGCCCTCCACATTCAAACCCATGCTACGAGCGCTACCTGCGATTGTTTTAATCGCCCCTTCCATATCGGCCGCATTCAAATCTTCCATTTTAGTTTTCGCGATCTCTTCGAGTTGTTCGCGCGTAACGGTACCAACTTTATTGGAATTCGGCTTACTGCTGCCGCTTTTAATTCCAACCGCTTTTTTAAGCAAAATTGATGCAGGCGGTGTTTTAGTAATAAAGGTGAAGCTCTTGTCGCTGTAAACCGTAATTACAACGGGAAGAGGCAAGCCTTTTTCAACCTCTTGAGTGCGGGCATTAAAAGCCTTACAAAACTCCATGATGTTAACACCGCGCTGACCAAGCGCGGGGCCCACCGGTGGACTTGGATTTGCCTCGCCTGCTTTCACCTGCAGCTTGATGTACGAATCAATTTTTTTGCCATTTTTCGCTCCTAAACGGGTATTAACGCTTTCCAGCTCCCCAACAAACAAAAATCCCTGCCACCTCGATGACAGGGATTTTCACAAAATCTCAATACAAGAATTAGACTTTTTCAACCTGTCCAAACTCTAACTCAACTGGAGTAGACCTTCCGAAAATCAGGACCGAAACGCGCAAACGGCTTTTTTCATAATTGACTTCTTCGATACTTCCATTGAAGTCCTTGAACGGCCCATCAACGATACGAACCACCTCACCAACTTCAAACAACACTTTCGGGCGAGGTTTGTTCACACCTTCTTCAACCCTACTCAGTATCGCCATCGCCTCTTTGTCAGAAATCGGCGAAGGTTTATCGGAGGCACCTCCAATAAAACCTAATACACGAGGAACGTTTCTAACCAAATGCCATGTTTCGTCGTTCAACTCCATCTGTACTAGAACATATCCGGGAAAAAACTTACGCTCGCTTTTGCGCTGCTGCCCCATTCGCATTTCAACGACCTCTTCGGTTGGGACCAGAATCTTGCCGAAGTATTCGCTCAAGCCTTCGCGCTTGATTCTTTCTTCCAGGGCCTGTTTGACTTTATTTTCGAAATTCGAATAGGCGTGAACCACATACCAACGTAGCGCCATTTACTTAATCCCCAGATTCATCAAAAGCTGAACACCCCAAAACAGGAACATATCAAGCAACCACAATATCAGACCGACAATAAATACCATCAGGAACACCATCAAAGTGGTCCTGACCGCTTCGTCGCGAGTTGGCCACACGATACGCTTAAATTCCTGCTTGGCCTCAAGCATAAAACCCCAAAACTCTCTACCCTTCGCGGTCGTAAATGAAACCGCAACCGCCCCAGAAATCAATGCAACTAATCCGAGAACGCGGTAGAGAAGCTGGAAATCCGAAAAATAATAAAACGCAACGATGCCCGCTACCATAACAACCAGCGAAAAAGCCAGCTTTACTATATCGCCTACCGAGGTAGCTTCTTCTGCCTGTGCGTTCATTGCTTGACTAAAGATGTAAGTAAGAAAGAAACCCTGGGTGGCAGGCCAGGAGGGACTCGAACCCCCAACTTGCGGTTTTGGAGACCGCTGCTCTACCAATTGAACTACTGACCTATTCCAGAGAACTCATTGTGCAGTCGCCTAAAGGCAACTTATTCGATAATTGAAGCCACGACGCCGGCACCCACGGTGCGACCGCCTTCGCGAATTGCAAAGCGCAAACCGTCTTCCATCGCGATCGGTGAGATCAATTTGACGGTGACGGAGATGTTGTCGCCAGGCATCACCATTTCGACGCCTTCCGGCAATTCAACCGCGCCTGTGACATCGGTGGTACGGAAGTAAAATTGCGGCCGATAGCCGTTGAAAAATGGCGTATGACGACCACCCTCTTCCTTGGACAGCACGTAAATTTCGGCTTTAAAGTGCGAGTGTGGCTTGATGCTGTTCACGTGAGCCAGAACTTGACCGCGTTCGACGTCGTCGCGTTTGGTGCCACGCAACAAGACACCTACGTTGTCGCCCGCTTGGCCTTGATCGAGCAGTTTGCGGAACATTTCTACACCGGTACAGGTGGTTTTCTGCGTGTCGCGAATGCCGACGATCTCGACCTCTTCACCCACTTTAATAATCCCACGCTCTACACGACCGGTAACGACGGTACCGCGGCCTGAAATCGAGAAGACGTCTTCGATCGGCATCAAGAATTTGCCGTCGATCGCGCGCTCTGGTTCAGGGATATAGCTGTCCAGTGCTTCAACCAGCTTGACGACGGATTGCACGCCGATTTCGCTTTGATCGCCTTCCAACGCTTTCAGCGCGGAGCCGATAATGATGGGGGTGTCGTCGCCGGGGAATTCGTATTGATTCAACAATTCGCGAATTTCCATTTCAACCAGCTCGATCAGCTCCGCGTCGTCGACCATGTCGGCTTTATTCAGGAACACCACGATGTACGGAACGCCGACCTGACGAGACAGCAGGATATGCTCGCGGGTTTGCGGCATCGGACCGTCGGCGGCCGAGCAAACCAAAATCGCGCCATCCATTTGAGCGGCGCCGGTAATCATGTTTTTGACGTAGTCGGCGTGACCCGGGCAGTCTACGTGTGCGTAGTGGCGTGACGCAGACTCGTATTCAACGTGCGAGGTCGAAATAGTAATACCGCGCGCACGCTCTTCTGGCGCATTGTCAATTTGATCGAAAGCTTTTGCTTCACCGCCTTGCAGTTCCGCCATTACTTTCGTCAACGCGGCGGTCAACGTGGTTTTTCCGTGGTCGACGTGACCAATCGTGCCCACGTTTACGTGCGGTTTCTTTCTTTCAAATTTTTCTTTTGCCATTGTAAAAACACCCTACACAAAACAATCAACCAAACTGGAGCTCATAACCGGATTTGAACCGGTGACCTCTTCCTTACCAAGGAAGTGCTCTACCTACTGAGCTATATGAGCAAAATAAACTTCCAGAAAATGGAGCGGGTGATGGGAATCGAACCCACGCAATCAGCTTGGAAGGCTGGAGTTCTACCATTGAACTACACCCGCGTAGCCTTCTAATTTCAAATGAAGTGGTGGAGGGGGAGGATTCGAACCTCCGAAGGTAGAACCGGCAGATTTACAGTCTGATCCCTTTGGCCGCTCGGGAACCCCTCCTTTACTTAATCAGTCAATTATCCTCGTTTTAAACCTTTCCGTCAATATCTTTTTAAAGTCCGTAGACAAGCTCTTCACCATTAAGCATCCCTTCTATTTTGGCCGAGACAGCATCAAACAACATAGACTGCTTTGATAACACTTCCTTAGAAGGAGAGCTCAGCACATAATCAGCGACACGCCCCCCTATGTCTGGACGCCCGATGCCGAACCTCAACCTAGCAAACTCGTTTGAACCCAAATGCGCGATAATGTCGCGAAGCCCGTTGTGCCCCGAATGCCCGCCACCCTGCTTGGTTTTAACCACACCCATCGGCAACTCAAGGTCGTCGTGAGCAACCAGCATCGCTTCTCTCGCAAACTTGTAGTACTTTAAAACTTTTGTAACCGAGGACCCGCTTCTGTTCATAAACGTTTGAGGCTTTACCAACACCAGCATCTTATTGCCGATAACCAGCTCCCCAATCTCCGCCTCAAACCCACTTACATTTCGCCAACGCCCACCAGAACCAAGCAACAGATGATCGAGAAACAAAAACCCGACATTATGCCGGGTTTTTTCATACTGCCGACCTGGATTACCCAAACCAACCAGCACCTTAATCATCAAAAAACAGTGTTATTCCGATTCTTCACCAGAACGAGATTTGACGATTTGCGCAACGGGATGATCATGCTCGGCACCGTGCTGAAGGGCAGCAACCTCAACACCGTTAGGCAATTTGAGATCGGACAAGTGTACGGCTTCGCCAATTTCGACCTTAGCCAAATCGACCTCGATAAACTCAGGCAACGCCGCAGGCAAACAAAGCACCTCAACATCGACCATCGCATGAGTAACAACGCCGCCTTTTTTAACGCCAACGGAAATCGCCTCGTTAACAAAGTGCAACGGCACATGAACTTTCAACTTATGCGTTTCATCGATACGCATAAAATCCATGTGAAGAATTTGCGGCTTGGCAGGATGTCTTTGAATCTGCTTCAAAACGGCTTTTTCAGTTTTACCGTCGATTTTCACATCCAACACATGAGAGTAAACAGCCTCATGCTCCAAATGCTTAACAACTTCATTGTGATCCAGCACCAGCATTTGCGGGGAAGCACCAGCACCATAAATAATCGCCGGAACCTTACCGATGCGACGAACCCCTTTCGAAGCACTACTTCCAGCACTTGAGCGAGATTCCGCTACAAATTCAAATACGTTAGCCATTTATTTCTCCAAAAGCAGCACCCCAAAAGGCACTCGCCCAAAAACTAATAAAACCCTAATCCACATAAAGCGAACTAACCGACTCGCCTACGGCGATCCGCCTGATTGTTTCAGCCAGCATCTCCGCCACACTGAGCTGCCGAATCTTATCAACAGCCACCAACTCGTTACTTAACGGAATCGTGTCTGTTACAACCAACTCGTCCAAGACCGAATTTCTGACATTATCTACAGCCGCCCCGGATAAAACCGGGTGGGTGCAATAGGCCACCACCTTATTCGCTCCGTGCTTTTTCAAAGCATCCGCAGCATGACAAAGAGTACCGGCCGTATCGACCAAATCATCGACCATCACGCAAGTGCGCCCTTCGACATCGCCGATAATATGCATGATTTCAGACACATTCGGCCTAGGCCTACGCTTATCGATGATGGCCAAATCCGCATCACCTAACCGTTTGGCTATAGCCCTCGCCCGAACAACCCCCCAACATCTGGAGAGACAACAATCAAATTTTCGTACTCTTGCCGCCAAATATCACCCAGAAGAATGGGAGACGCATAGACGTTATCAACGGGAATTGCAAAAAAACCCATTATCTGATCGGCATGCAAATCCACCGTCAATGCTCGATCAGCTCCGGCATTACCTATCATGTCGGCAACCAGCCGAGCCGTGATAGGCACCCTAGCCGAGCGACTGCGACGGTCTTGTCTCGCATAACCGTAATAAGGCATTACCGCCGTAATTCTTGCCGCCGATGCCCTGCGCAAGGCATCGATCATCACCAACAACTCCATCAGGTTTTCGTTGGCTGGCGCGCAAGTAGGCTGGATTACAAAGACATCCCGCCCCCTTACGTTTTCTTCAATTTCTACAAAAATCTCACCATCGCTGAACCGGCCAACACTGGCCATGCCTAACCGCATATTAAGCTTCTTTACAATACCTTCGGACAACGCCTTATTGGCATTACCGGAGAATACCATTACCGAAGCTTCGTGCATTGAAGCATACTCCCAAGAGGCTACATACGAGGATTATGGCTGGGCTGCAAGGATTCGAACCTTGGTATGCGAGGATCAAAACCTCGTGCCTTACCGCTTGGCGACAGCCCAAAAATTAGATTAAACAGATCCGTGTCCGAACATCTCATGAAGCGGGGATTTATTTACCCCCTTGGCCAAATAAACCGACCAATCACCCTTCAATGCAGAATAAACCTTCTCAGCCGAAAACCTGCTTTCAAACCGCGCGAACACGCACGCGCCCGTACCAGTCAACTGAGATTCCGCATAACCCGATAAGGCGTCCAATGCATTCGCCACGGGCAGATACAACTCCCTAACCACAGTGAGACAGTCGTTTACGCTATCCCCTGCAATAAAGTCGCTCATTCTGATTGATTTACTATCTCGTGTCAACCGATCAGCTAAAAAAATTTCCTTCGTGTTCACGTGACAGTCCGGCTTAATGACCACAAACCAGGATTCGGGCAATGTCATTGGCGTTAAGACATCACCCACCCCTTCTCCCCATGCGGAATGCCCAGCAACAAATACCGGCACGTCAGCACCTAAACGCAACCCCAAACACATTAAAGTTTCGGTCGACAAATTCAGCCCCCACAAGGCATTCAGCACCACCAATGTCGTCGCTGCGTCCGAACTGCCTCCACCCAAACCGCCACCCATCGGCAACAGCTTGTCCACCTGAATTCTCACACCGAACTTGCATCCGGTATGATGCTTTAGCAACAAGGCAGCCCTGACGGTGAGATCGTCTTGCGCCGCCACGCCTGGAATCTCGGTAACCAATTCAACCACGTCTTCGTCAAGCGGATGAAATGTTAACCAATCGCACAAATCGATTAATTGAAATACGGTTTGCAGCAAGTGATAACCGTCAGGTCGCCGACCGGTAATTCTCAACATCAGGTTGAGTTTGGCCGGCGCCGGCCAACGCTCACCCCACCGATTTTCTTGAATTCTCGTCACGACAAATCCCACCGATCCACAAATAACTTTATTCGGGTTTTGTCCCGCTGCACACTCATTTTCCTCGGCAAAGCGACTCGCTCCACCTGAAACATCTCTTGAAAAATCACTAACCACCCCAACTGAAAAAAACCGCTTGGCTGGACGGTAACCGTAGATTCCGGCTGACTCGCGCCCAACACCCAGAACCGCAACGCACTGATCGGCAGGGAAATACCCAGCCCTTCCTCTACCATCGAGTCAACATCCCCCCGAAGTTCGCGACGCGCCTCACCGTCATCGATCGCAACAATGTCGCCGCTCACGGAAATCCTAACGCGCCCTTGCGCCAATGGCCCAACCAATTCGATTTCATCGACTTGGTTTGAGTGACGCCAATTCACACGAGCCGAAACCGACTCCCGCTCGTCGACAAAGGACAAACGCCCCTCGAAATACCAACGATCTAAAGTTTGCGCCGCACCCGCGTCAGCCACCCGGTATTCGAGAATCGGCCCCTCCGACAGCGTTGCGCAGCCGGCCAGCAAACCGAGAACGACTAACCACCAAACACGCTGATTCACTACGGCGTAACCTGGAGAAACCGCTTCTTAAACTCAAGTAAATATTCGTCGTCGGGAAATTTCTTGTAAACGCCTTCAAAAAACTCCTTGGCCTCTTTTTGCTCACCCAACGACCACAACACCTCGGCGATATGAGCGGCTATTTCGTTTTCCGCCTGCTTTTCGTAAGCCTTACGCAAATAAACCAAGGCCTGTTCCGGCTTGCCCAATTTGAACTGCAACCATCCATAACTATCGATCACAACCGCCTCGTCCGGCTGCAAGGCCAGGGCCTTCTCCAAATATTTCTCAGCCTCGCTATAGCGATTTGTCCTGTCCGTTAATGTATAACCCAAGGCATTCAACGCCGCGATATCATCCGGTTTCTTTTCCAAGATCTTTAACAAATCAGCTTCCAGAACATCCAGCTTGTCCAAGCGCTCGGCAACCAGCGCCCTGGCATACAAGACCTCGCGATTGTCGGGCACTTCCTTGAGCGCCTCCGACAACACGCCAAACGCTTCGGAGTAATTGCTTTGTTGATTGAAGAGCTCGGCTTTGGCCAGCAACACCCGCAAGCGCCGGTCTGGATACTTGGTCTCCATCCGCCCGATTCGGCTCTCGACTTCATCGAATCGTTTCTGCGCCATCAATAGCGACAAAGCCGCCATGTCGGCGTCGAATGCGTAATTACCCTCACCCACTTTGTCGAACCAGGCAATCGCCTTGTCGGGCCGCTGACGCTCTTGTTCTATCTTTCCCAGATAAAAACTGGCCTGACTTTCCCAATCCGGGTTACTCACGAGTTTTTCTAAATAATTTTCAGCTTTGTCCGATTGATTCTGTTGCAAGTAAATAACCGCCAGCATAAACAGCGTCTCAGGATCGTCGGGCTTATCCTCCAAAACGCTTTGGCATAATTTAATCGCTTCATCGAACCCGCCGGTGTTAATCAACACCTCCAGCAACATTTTCCGCAACTGCTTGTCGTCCGGCGCCTGTTTGACCGCCTTTTCCAAAAACTGCCGGGCTTTGGCCATGTCGCCGGCACGACCGGCTAATTGCGCTTGAAAAATGACTGCTTTATTCCAGTCGGGTTGCAACTCCAGGGCTCTATCGATTTTTTGCTGGGCCAATTCGTTATTCGGCAATAATGAAGCGAACACTGCCTGAACGAACAACAAGCCGGCTTGATCGGGTCGCTGCCTGGCCAATTCGTCCAAAACGTCGTATGCGAACTGTACCCGGCCTTCTTTTTCCAAAATCTTGGCCATTTCCAACATTCCGGCCTCGAAACCGGCCGGATCATCGTTCAGCATCGCATTCAGGTGATCGACAGCCGCACTGCGGTCGCCATTTTTTAACGCCAGCATCACCGCGAATTTTCGGGCACCGAGATTTTTTCCGTCTTTCTCCAGCCAGATCGACAAAGCCTCGCGCGTGCGCCTCTCGTCCTTTAGGAACAAACCGATTTTTACCGCTCGCTCGGCGATTCGCGGATCGTTGACGCGCTTGGCCGCTTGCAGATAGGCATCCATGGCCAAATCGTATTGATTGCGCTGACCGGCCATTTCCGCCGCCATCAGCAAGTACAAGACTTCCTCATCGATCACGGTATTGCGGTTGACTCTAAAATCCAAGCCCTCGGGCTTGACCGCCGCGGCCTCGTTTTCCGCCGGCTGTTCCGGCGCTAACGCGCACCCCGACAAAGCGGAAAGTATTGCGATGCCTATCCATTTATTCATGCAATCATTCGACCCGTTTTTTCAAGAAATATGGCGCCATAGATTACCAGAAAACCGCGCCGAAACGAGGCCGGCTTTGTTTGCATTTGGACAAAAACCGCGCAGTCCTTAAAATAAGATACTTTCAGTGTGCTATTGTTCGCAGCCGATGACATTTCTCGCCGTAGGCATTAACTACAACACCGCGCCGGTAGCCGTCCGGGAACGCCTGTCGTTCCCGACGGACGTCCTGGATTTCACGTTACGGAATCTGCGGAGTCTGCGGGAAATCAACGAGGCAGCCATTCTGTCGACCTGCAACCGTACCGAGTTTTACTGTCAAACCGACAACGATAGCCAAGCACCTTTAATCGAGTGGATCGCCGACACCAAGCAAATTCGGCCGGCGGAGTTTACGCCCTATCTGTACAGCTATAAAGACAGCGAAACCATACGCCACATGTTTCGCGTAGCCTGTGGCCTAGACTCGATGATACTCGGCGAGCCGCAAATTCTCGGCCAAATGAAAACCGCCTACCACGCCGCTTATCAGGCCGGCACGCTGGGCAGGAATCTGAGCAAGTTGTTTCATCACACATTTTCCGCAGCCAAGAAGGTTCGCACCGATACCGCGATCGGCTCCAGTCCGGTGTCGGTCGCGTTTGCCGCCGTGCAACTGGCACAGCAAATCTTCGATAAACTCAGCGAACAAACCGCACTGCTGATCGGCGCCGGCGAAACGATAGAACTGACCGCTAGGCATTTGTACCAGCACGGCATCGGCCGCGTCATCATCGCCAATCGCACCTACGACAAGGCCCACGCCCTGGCAATGCAATTCAACGGCTATGCGATCGCGCTGTCGGAACTACCCGACCATCTGACCGAAGCCGATATCGTCGTCTCCTCCACCGCCAGCCAATTGCCGATTCTAGGTAAGGGCCGGGTCGAGAGCGCCATCAAAAAGCGCAAGCATAAGCCGATGTTCATGGTCGATCTCGCGGTACCCCGCGACATTGAAGCCGAAGTGGCGCAATTGCGCGACGTCTATTTGTACACCGTCGACGACCTGCAAAATACCGTCAACCAAAACATGGACTCGCGCCGCCGGGCCGCAGAGCAGGCCGAGGAAATCATCGACACCCAGGTCGAACACTTCCTGGCCTGGCTGCGTTCGCAAGGCGCCCAGGAAACCATTCGCGACTACCGCCAACAAGCTGAATTGGCGCGCGACGAAGCGTTACAAAAAGCCGTTCAGCAGCTCGGCAACGGCGCATCCGCCGAAGAAGTGTTACAGCGCCTGGCCCACACGCTGACCAATAAACTGATCCACACGCCCTGCGCGCAATTGCGCGAAGCCGGCGCCAACGAGCGCCACGATCTTATCGCCGCCTCGCGCGAAATTTTCAAATTACGTTAACTCTTGATGAAACCCTCGATACAAACCAAATTGGAAAACCTCGGCGAGCGCTTCGAGGAGATCACCGCACTGCTCACTCAACCGGAAGTACAAAGCAACCAAAACCAATTCCGCAGCCTAAGCCAGGAGTACGCCCAACTCGAACCCATCGTTGCCTGCTACAACGCTTATCGGGAAAACGAAGCTAATTTCGAATCGGCCAGGGAAATGGCCAAGGACAGCGACCCGGATTTACGGGAGATGGCCAAGGAGGAAATCGCCTCGACCGAACAACTGAGGGAACAACTCGAACAAGAACTGCAAATCCTGTTGCTACCCAAGGACCCCAACGACAACCGCAATATATTTCTCGAGGTTCGCGCCGGCACCGGCGGCGACGAAGCCGCGATCTTTTCCGGCGATCTGGCGCGCATGTACCAACGCTATGCCGAGCGCCAAGGTTGGAGCGTGGAAATCATCAACGAAAATCGCGGCGAGCACGGCGGCTATAAAGAGGTCATCCTGCGCGTGGCCGGCCAGAATGTGTATTCACAACTGAAATTCGAGTCCGGCACACACCGGGTGCAACGCGTGCCGGAAACCGAATCGCAAGGCCGCGTGCATACATCGGCTTGCACCGTCGCGATCATGCCGGAAGTCGATAGCGTCGACGAAATCGAGATCAATCCGGCCGATTTGCGCATCGACACCTACCGTGCTTCGGGCGCCGGCGGTCAGCACGTCAACCGCACCGATTCGGCGATCCGGATCACTCATATTCCCACCGGCGTGGTGGTGGAATGCCAGGACGAACGTTCGCAACACAAAAACCGCGCCCGCGCGATGTCGGTACTGCAAGCGCGATTGCTGGCCGCCGAGCAGGAAAAGCAACACGCCGAGCAATCGGAAAGCCGCAAGCTGCAAGTCGGCAGCGGCGACCGTTCCGAGCGCATTCGCACTTACAATTATCCGCAAGGCCGACTCACCGACCACCGCATCAACCTGACCCTGTACAAACTCGAAGACATCATGGAAGGCGCCCTGGATCAAGTTATCCAACCGTTGATCCACGAACACCAAGCCGAACTGCTAACCCAACTGGGCAATGCTTGATAGTACCAAACCTGTCGTTGACCCCGGCGCTACCTCGATAGCAACGCTACTCGAGGCCGGCGAGCGGCAACTGACAAAAACCTCCCCGTCCGCGCGACTCGATGCCGAAGTGTTGTTGTGTCATTGCCTGAACAAACCCCGCTCATTTCTGCGCACCTGGCCGGACCATCGCCCGGATTCGGAGCAAACCAATGAATTTCGGCAAATGCTCGCGCTGAGAAGCCAAGGCCATCCGGTCGCTTATCTACTCGGTCTGCGCGAATTCTGGTCGCGCGAATTTATCGTGACCCCGGACGTGCTGATTCCGCGCCCCGACAGCGAACTGTTGGTGGAACTCAGCCTCGTCTGGCTGGCAAGGGACCGGGCCGCCAAAATACTCGACCTCGGCACCGGCTCGGGAATACTGGCGATCACGCTGGCGGCGGAAAGGCCGTTGAGCACGGTTTTAGCCTGCGACAATTCCAGCCCGGCCTTGGCCGTCGCCGAACGCAACGCGGAACGACTCGCGGTCGACAATGTCCGCTTCGTTGTTTCGGATTGGTTTGCGCAAGTGACGGAACGAGACTTCGACCTGATCCTGAGCAATCCACCTTATATCGCCGCGGAAGACCCTCATTTGCAACAGGGCGATGTCCGCTTTGAACCGCGCTCGGCGCTGGTCAGCCAAAAACAGGGTTTGAGCGACATCGAGTCGATCGCCGAACAAGCCGGCCGGCATTTAAAGCCGGGCGGGCGTTTGTTGGTGGAGCACGGTTACGAGCAAGCCGCGCCGGTCCAAGCCATTTTCGACAATCACGGTTACCGGGCAGTCGCTACCCATCGCGACCTCGCCGGCAATCCCCGCGTTACTTCAGGCCTATGGCAACCCCTATGAATAAATCGGAAATCCAACTCCCGCGCAAACTCACCAATCAACTGCTGCACTTGGCGCAACAGTCGCCCGAGGCGGAAGTTTGCGGTTTAATCGGCGCCGACGCGGACGGCAAACCCATCAGCTGCTACCCGATCGCCAACGATGCCGAAACGCCCGGCACCCGCTTTTTGCTCGACAGCCGCCAACAAATTGCCGCGATGAAGCAGATGCGCGATAAAGGCGAAACGCTATTCGCGATCTATCATTCCCATCCCAGCGCTCCGGCCGTCCCGTCGCCGACCGACATCGAGCAAAGCGGATATCCGACGGCCTTGCAATTGATCGTTTCATTGAATACCAAGGGCGTATTGGAATTGCGCGCTTTTCAAATTCACAACGGCGTCAGCCGGGAAGCGGTGCTGACGATGACCGAATCCTGAACGGATTATTTGCATTTCAGATTGTATTTCTGGACCCGATAGCGCAAGGTTTCGCGCGTCGTGCCCAACATTCGGGCCGCGGCGGTGACATTTTCGTCGGTCCGGTTCAACACTTCCTGGATCACGAATTTCTCGATGTCCTGCAAACTCAAGCTGCCATCCAGCGGCAAATAAATACCGTCGCCGCGCACGCCCGCCGATGTTTGACCGCCGAGATCCGGTAACTGCAACCATTGTTCCGGAAAATTCTCATCGCTGGCCAACAGCACGCAACGCTCCAACACGTTGCGCAATTCGCGGATATTGCCCGGCCAGTCGTAACGCTTGAGCGCCTGCCAGGCCGTTTCGGAAATATTGCGGACGTTTTTGGCCGACTTGCGATTACTGTCGGCGATGAATATCGGCACCAATTCGTCCAAGTCCTGTTTACGCTCGCGTAACGGCGGCACCCGCAGACTCATCACGTTCAGCCGGTGATACAAATCCCGCCGAAACTGCCCGTCCCTGACCTTTTCGGCCAAATCCAGATTGGTTGCGGCGATGATCTGCACGTCAATGTCGATTTCGGACTCGCCGCCCAAGCGACGAATCCGCAAGTCCTCGACGGCTTTCAACAGTTTGGTTTGCAGATCCAGATCCATCTCGCCGATCTCGTCCAGAAACAAGGTGCCGGTATGGGCTTGCTCGAACAGGCCGCGATGGCGCTTCTTGGCGCCGGTAAATGCGCCGGCCTCGTAGCCGAACAACTCCGATTCCAATAATTCCCTGGGCAAGGCCGCGCAATTGATTTCGATCAACGGCGCGTGGGACCGCGCGCCGGCGCAATGCAGGATACGAGCAATCAAACCCTTGCCGGTACCGGTTTCGCCGCTGACGATCAGACTGGAAAACGGCACTTGGGCAATCTGCGTCATCATGCCGCGCAGCGCCACCGACGCCGGACTGCCGCCGATCAGCGCGTCGACGCTGTAGCGGCGCTGTTGAGCCGTTGCCTGCTGCAATACTCGACGCTGTGCCCTGGCGCTACGGGCCGCGCCCTCGACCAACAAATTCAAGCGCTCCAATTCGCAGGGCTTTTCGACGAAATCGTAAGCCCCCAAACGCACCGCGCGTACCGAATCGGCGACGCTACCGTAACCGGTCAAAAACACCCATTCGCTGCTGCAAGCGTTTTTATCCTTGATCCGCTCCAGCAAATCCAGAGCGTTGCCGTCGGGCAGATTCATATCCGACAAAACCACGAGCGGATCAATGGCCTGTTTCAACAAATGCTCTTCGGCTTCACGTATCGATTCGGTCACCGAAACTTCCCAGTTCTTCTTTCGGAAAAATCGGGCCAGCTCCGAGCCGAGCAGGGTTTCGTCCTCGATAATCAGCAACGTGTCGTTCATATTCGGTCAGTGCTCCCAGGAGGCCAAATCTTCAATCGGTTCCAAATGGGTGTCGATGTCGATGTTATCGAAGCAATCCATCAAACGGCTTTCGATTTCCTCCAGCAAATCGTGGCCTTGCTGGACGCTCCAACCACCCGGTACCAAAACGTGTACCGACATGAAACGCCGCGCGCCGGCGTAGCGGGTACGCAAGGCGTGGTAAGCGATACCGCGCTCGACCGCGTAATGTTCCAACACCTGGATAATTTCCCTGACTTCGTCCGGCGCCATCGCCGCGTCCATCAGCCCGGCAACCGTCCGAGTAATCAACTGAAATCCGGCCCAAACGATTTGCACGGCCACCAGAAACGCAATCAGCGGATCGAGCACGTCCCACCCTGCGAGTCCCAGTTGGTGGGCCAGCGCCAGTTCGCGATCGTAGCGGTTGGCGACCGCGATCAGCGCAATGCCGCCTAAAATGCCGACCGTGGTCCAGACGTCGGTCATCAGATGCTTGCCGTCGGCCTCCAGAGTAATCGATTGACGTGAGCGCCCGACACCAATCAATATGCGCGCCACCGTCAGATTAATCAACGACGCGAACACCGACACCGCGATACCTAAGTCGAGCTGCTGCAAAGCTTGCGGGTGCCAAAGCCGTTCCCAGGCGGCAAAAGCGATACTGCAAGCCGCCAACACAATCATGATGCCCTCGGCGCCGCTGGAAAAATACTCGATCTTTTCGTGGCCGTAAGCGTGGCTATCGTCCGGCGGCCGGGCCGATACGCTCAGCACGATCACCATGATGATCGCGGCGACCAAGTTAATCAGCGATTCCAACGCATCGGACAGTAAACCGACCGAATCGGTCAACCAGTAGGCGTAACTTTTCAGCGCTATCGTGCTCAGCGCGGCCGCTATCGATAGCCAGCCGTAAGCCGTCAGCGAATTGGATTGAGACATAGGCGGAAAAACCATGAAAAAAGGCCGACTAGTCTAGCAGTTGCTGGCCGCCAAGCCCAAGCCGATCTAAACGGTCACCGGCAAATTCAGTGTAACGCAAGCGTGACCGTCCGGGCTGTTGCGCAGATCCAGCCGGCCTTGCCTATCCTTGACGAAGCGTTGCACCATCGCCAAGCCCAAACCGCTGCCGCCGTCCTTAAGGCTGACGAAAGGGCGAATGCCGTGCCGCAGGAAATCGCCGCTAAAGCCCGGCCCGCTATCGCTCACCGTCAATAGCAAGTGCCCGTTTTCGACCCTGCCGGTGACTCTGACCGTGCCGCTATTGGGGCCTATCGCCTGTATCGAATTCAACAATAGATTGAGCAACACTTGCCGGAACTCGCTTTCCGGCAGGAATACGTGAATGTCGGCGTCGATTTCGCAATCGAATCCGATATTTTCCTGGGCCTGATACTTCAGCAAGGTCAGCAGTTCGGCGACGACCGGCGCGACCGCGATCCGCTGCGCCGCCGCATCGTTACCGCGCGCCGAAGCCAGTAAATCGTTCAAATTGCGCGTCAAGCGCTGCACTTCACGATAGACCAACTGCATGCGTTCCGCCAAATCGCTGTCGCGGCATTCCGCCAACATATTTTCCAGCGCCAGTTGGATGCTGGCCAACGGATTGCGCAACTCGTGGGCGGTGCTGGCCGCCAATTCGGCCAGCGCCGCCAATCGCTCGGCCTTGGCCAATTGCTGACTGCGTTCGAGCAATGCGTGCGTGGTTTGGCGCACCCGATATTCCAGCGACGCGGTATGTTCCAAATGCTCTTGCTCCAATTCGACCAAGCGAGACACCAGATGGTTGTAGCGATCGAATAACGAATGCATCAACGGATCGGAGGTGGTCCGGGTGATCGGCTTCATTTCACCTTCGGCCAGACCGGACAACAAGGCTTTCAAAGCGTCCAACGGCTCCAAGACATTATTTCGGAAGAAGTAACTAACCACCCAAAGCAACAGGAAGGGCAAAATAACCGCCAGCTGCATTTCCAATTGGCCGTCGTCCTCAATGTTGATCAGCAGCTTCTCTTCCTCCATGGCTTGCTTGTCCAGCACCTGCTTGATGACCTGCAAGGCTGTCAGCAGATTGGTGCGATCGCCTTGCACCGCCTTGGCGAATATGTCCTGCAATTGCTGCAAATCGACCGGGATCGCCGCATCGTAATCTTGCAGACTATCCAGCAGTTGCGCCTGAATCGCGGCCTTTTGGGCCTTTTCGGCATCGCTGACGCCTTCCTCGGCCGACAAGCTGAGCTGCAAATGCAATAGTTCGAATATCGTTTCTTCCAGATGCCGCCCGCGGCCAATGTCCTGCTCTATGGTATGAATGCGTTGATCGTTCACCCAGGTCAGCCGACCGATGGCGGCCAATTCGCCAACCACCAGGATGCCCAGCACGAAGCTGACGAAAATGACAGGACGGAACAGCAACTGGCGCATCGTGGGGTACATAAACAACTACCTTGCAGTCAATGAATGCCGGCAAATTTACCACGGTACTCTGTCTCACCCAACGCACCATAAAAAAACCGCCTCGTCCTTTTCAGGAATCGAGGCGGCTTTCGGTGATTAGCAGGCATCCTTGCCCAACGAAACGGCAACTACCAGTCAACTTGCGCGCGCAATTCAACCACGTCGAAGTTGGAACTGTTATAGGCGCGAGCACGAGCGTTCGCCGAGCCGTTTGCGGCGTTAATTACGCCGGCAGTGTCGATATTCAACGCATGGACAAAGTTAGCCATCATCCGAATATGCGAGTTCGGATACCAGTTAATACCGAACTTGGCGGTTTGCGCACGACCGCCGTTGATGCCGCCGTCGATCAAGTTCAAATAATCGTAACCGGCCGCGAGTTCCCAAGCGCCCCAGCCGCCGCGCGCACTGAAGTTGCGGTTAGGCTTGATTCTATCCCAAGCGCCGGTAGATGTTTTGTACGCTCTCGATTCGCCGGTCAGGAAGTAGCTGGCGTAACCGTACCAACCGTTCAACATCTCGTCGTGATAACCTTTACCGGAAACGTTGGCCTGAATGTATTCGGCTTGTGCCGAGAACGGACCGTAGACCAACGCGGTTTCACCACCGAAACGAGCTATGCGTTGGGCAATTCTGGAACCGTTGGTAGCGGTTAAGTTACCCGTGTTGAGAATATAGGTTCTATCGACATTGGTGTTGATCTGGTTGCCGAAACTGATGCCGCCGTTGCTGAACGTACCGTTCGCCAGGAAATTATTTTCAATCTGGCGCTCGGAACCCGACAAACCGACATGCAAAAACTTGGTTTTGTCTTCGAACCAAGGCAGACCGGTCACCCGGCCGGTAACGCCCCAACCGGTATCGCCGGAGCCGTTATTGCGGTTGGTGTTACCCATCGCATTCAAGGAACTGGTGCTGCTCGTCGCGCCGCCCGAGCCGACCGATTCGGTCTGCAATGCCATATTCGCGGTCCAACGCGGTTCCGAGTAACCTAAACCCAAGCCGACTTTGTAAGCATTGTCGTTATCCGAGAACGTATTAACCACGTTATTACGCTCGATGAAGGTCAAATAGCGGTTGCTGGTGGCTTCTTCCATGCTGAACGGTTCTTTGAACTGACCAACTTTCACTTGAAACGGCGCGTAGCCGTTCCAAGTCAGGAAGGCGTCGGTTAGACCACTCGCCACCGTACCGTTGCCGCGCGCAAAGTCGTATTCGAACTTGTAGCCGAAATCCTTGTAATAACTACCCTCGATACCTATCCTCGCGCGACGGATGCCGGCACCGTCGGCCAATTGATTCGTGGTACTCGCCCCGGTCGGGTCGGCGATACCGTGGTTGCTCAAGCCCGAGACATTGGTTTGCGAATCCACTTGCATACGGCCGTTGATCATCATTTCGAAATTGCCGTCCTTGCTTTCGAACTTGATGCCTTTTTCGTTGATTTGCAACTCGCCGTATTTCTCGTCCTTGACGTGTTCGTCCAACGCTTTCAATTCGTTGTTTTTCAATGCCAATTCTTCCTTAATGTGCGCGATCTCGGCTTTCTGTGCGCTCATCTCGGCTTTTTGGTTTGCACCGTCTTCCACTCGCTCGAACGAGCCCAGCTTGGCCCGGCCCGGACCCGGCTCGGCAAAAATCTGCTGGGTTTTTGTATCCACGTATAAGTCCAATGCCAGTGCTTGACCGGCCGTACCGGCGCCCAACACCGCCGCCACCGCCAAACCCAGTTTAGAAAACTTCATTTCGATGTCTCCGATATTTAATAAAATCAACACATTACCGAGCCGCTTTCGGCTGTTCGGCGAGTTGGGAGGCATTTTAGGCAGGCAATATGACAACTTTGTGACAGCGTGACAGCAACGCAAAAAAACGTCGTGTTTTTGCGACAAGGTCCACGATGCCGAAAACTAATTCGAGTAGCTATTCGGAGGGCGTTTGGCGGAAGGCGGTTACCAATGCCTGACGTTAAACGGCGACAGTCCATGTAAGTCATTGGCTGAGCTGGCAATCCACGCCGCTGGCTGAGCGGACAATATAGCCGCTGGCTGAGCGGAGTCGAAGCCAGCCATTTCGCTTCGACTCCGCTCAGCGAACGGCATCTTGGACATCAAGGTGTATATCCCCCCGTTTCGAATTCTACTTTGTCGGATATGTTTAAGGCCGCCATGCCAGCCGGGAAACGGGTATCCAGTGCCCGGAAGTTAAACGGCGACCGTCAATGTCAGCCGCTGGCTGAGCGGGCATTGCAGGCCTGTGGCTGGGCGGACAATATAGCCGGTGGCTAAGCGAACAATGTAGCCGCTGGCTGAGCGAAGTCGAAGCCAGCCATTTCGCTTCGACTCCGCTCAGCGAACGGCACCTTGGACATTCAGGTGTTTATCCCACGTTTCGAATTCTACTTTGTCGGATATGTTCAAGACCGTCATGCCGGCCGGGAAGCAGGCATCCAGCGCCACGGATGGTTGGCTTAAATCCGTCCATGGCGTCCGGCTCGGAATGGAACCCAAGCGGGTTGGCACCGCCGGCCACCCCACTCGTTATCCGCCCCTTATCGCGAGCGCATGCCCGGCTTTTTGTCGCAGTTCCGACAAAGCAAGCCGCATAATCAAGCAATCGCCGAAGGGAATCGCCATTCGGCATACCGCTTTCAACCGAAGACCAAGCGCGCCCCTCAGTAAATTCAAGTGCTAGAGTCAAATAATCGACGACCCAACATCGGACAGCCGAACTGGCATCCAATTTGATAGCCAAATCGAGTGCCCTTAACGATTCCCCTCGGAACTAGACCATGACGATTTATGCGATAGGTAGTATCGACGGCCATTTCAGTGCTTTGCGCAAATGCTTGGAAGATGTCGGCTTCGATCCCGCAACCGACCGCTTATGGCTGACCGGCAACCTGGTCGGCGCCGGGCTGGAATCGCTGGAGGTTCTGCGTTACGTCAAGGGACTGGGAAAAAGCGCGGTCTGCGTGCTGGGCAACCAAGATCTGGAATTATTGATGCAAGCCGCCGGCTTCTCGCCCGCTCAAGGCAGCCACCGCGCGGTGCTGGAAGCCCCGGACCGCGACGAATTACTGAATTGGCTGCGCCGACGAGGCCTGATCCACCACGACAGCAAACTCAATTACACCCTGGTCCACAGCGGCATTCCGGCCGAATGGACCCGTAGCCAGATGTTGACCTTTGCCTACGAAGTCGAGTCGGTACTGTCGCAGAGCAACTATCTGGCCTTTCTGGAGAACCGCAAACAGGATCAATCGCGCTGGCACGCCAAGTTACGCGGTTGGAAACGTTTGAATTACATCGCCAACGCACTCACTCAAATGAAATATTGCACGGAACAAGGCAAGATGGATTTCCAAGCTCGCGGCCCGGTTTCCGCACAAGCCGCCGGTCTGATGCCATGGTACCGCTTGCCGGACCGGCCTACCGCTAGCCAACGCGTCGTGTTTGCCGACGACGCGGATTTTCAGGACGAGCCGTTTAGCGGCGCGGTACCGCTGCCGGCCGTCGGCGCGCCATCGGCGTTGAGACCGTTGGATGCCGCGGCTTAGCAAGCTAACGCCGTCGCGGATTCCAGCCAAATACAGAAATGCCGATTCTGCTCACCAGCATCGGCACATTTTTGCGGTTCGCACCACGAAGCTTGAATTTCCTGAATCGACTTTTTGGCTTGGCTCCCCGATAGTTGGCGCCCAAGACTCGCCATGACCCACAGATATTCCGGCGGTTTTGAGTGGCGGAACTGCACTGGCAGGTTTCGATTGAAATGCTTGCCGGCTTAGCACTTGTAAGCGGTGACGTATGCATCCGCCTGCGCGAGCTACGCCCTCAAGCGGTTGCCGCACCGAACAGCAAACCGACGCCGGCGGTTACGATCATCGACAACATCCCCCAAAACGAAACCCGTCCGACCGCCAACCACACCGATGCGCCGCCGGCCCTCGCGGACAGTGCGCCCAACGACATCAGCGCCAGCAAGGAAATCGCCCCCACCGCACTAATCATGGGCAATGCATCCGATCCGCCGGCCGCCATCAGCCATCGGCTGACTGGAGCTAACGGCAAATGCGGGAAAATCATCGCCATCGAAAGCGGCAACAAAGCGCCCAGCGAAAATGTCAGAGCGGAGACGATACTAGCCTGCAGGGGCCTAGCGGCGGCAACATCCGTTAGACCCAGCTCATCCCGCGCGTGGGCCGCCAAAGCATCGTGCGCCATCAATTGTTCGGCCACTTGTCGAGCCAGTTCGGGTTGCAGCCCTCTATTCACGTAGATCGTTGTCAATTCGTTTAGCTCGTGATGGCGATTTTCCGCCAACTCCCGCGCTTCCCGCTTTAAATCCGCTTGTTCGGTATCGACTTGCGAGCTTACCGATACGTATTCGCCGGCCGCCATCGACATGGCGCCGGCCATCAGTCCGGCAACGCCACTGACCACTATCGATTGCGGGTCGGCATGGGAGGCCGCCACACCGATAATGAGGCTCGATACCGACACAATGCCGTCGTTGGCGCCTAACACCGCGGCCCGCAACCAGCCGATTCTCCCCGCATTATGGAATTCCGAATGTTTCAACTTGACTCCTAGCCATCGATAATGTCGTAGCGGCGCTTGCGATTCTATTGATAAGTGTCATCGATGTCTTTTTTACCCGTCAGCATGGCTTTCACCAAGTTTTCTTTGTCGACGCGGCTGGAAACCACGACACCTAAAACATGCAATAACACCAGCAACAATGTCGAATTGGCAAAAAACTCGTGCAACTCTTCCCAAAATTCTTCGCTTTGTTGATCCTCCCGTTCCCCGGCATCAGCTGATTTGCCATCCTCATCGTCGTCCTTAGCCTCGTCCGCCTTGGCGGCGGCAATAAATCGGAATGACGTTTCCGCGTGCCCTATCGATACCGCGAAAGGTCCTTTATTGTCTTCTACCGCGTATAACTTCATGCCGGTCAACGCGGTTCCGCTCAAACTCAAGAGCAAGGCGATCACCATCGCGCCGCCGGCCGGATTGTGGCCAATATAATGCTGCGGCTTTCCGGCGGCTAAGTTTTTCAGATACGCGAATACCCTGGCCGGCGAGTAAACAAAACGGCTGAAGCGTGCGTACTTGCCGCCGATCAGCCCCCACGCCAATCGAAGCAGCAGGTAGCCGGCAACGCTATAGCCGGCCCAAACGTGCACGATCATAAGGTCGTCTTCGGTCAGATAGGCGGTAAAGAAGGCAAGCACCAAAGTCCAGTGTCCAATTCGAATCACTGGGTCCCATACGTTCACTACTTGTTTAGCGTTTCTCATGACATGTCTCCAACCGGATGTCCGATACGAATTAAGTTGGAACGAATAGTGGGTTAAACTGCGACTTTTAACATCCGTCATCCGACGGATAAGCGACGATCCGTGGCGTTAATCGACGATAACAAACGTTTCAGCCTGTGGGCCATAGCCGTCAGCCTATTGGTTTTCGTGCTGATCGCTATCGATCTGCTCGGGGACTATCGAGACGGCGTGTCCTGGATGCACTTGCTGACCGAAGTGGTCATTTTGATGTTGTCGCTGGCGGGACTGGTCTACTTCGGCCGGCTAAGCTACCAACTCGCGCAGTCTAAAATTTCCGGACTGACCCGGGATTTGGCGCTAGCCGAGCAACAAGCCCGGCAATGGCGGGAAACCAATCGCGAACTGGTCGCCGGGCTGGCTGCTCAAATTCAGAAGCAGTTTGATCTTTGGCATTTGACGCCGGCGGAAGCGGAAGTCGGCTTGTTGATTTTGAAAGGCCTCGGTCTGAGCGATATCGCCGAGCTGCGGCGGACCAGCGAACGCACCATACGCGACCAAGCGCAAGCGGTTTATCGCAAGGCCGGGGTCGCCGGACGCAGCGAACTGTCGGCCTTTTTTTAGAAGACTTACTCCCGCCGCGATAAGCCGCCGACATCCGCCACGCCGGGTAGCGGCAAGCAAACCTCGGACGATTCGCGCGCCTACAAGCCCGGCACCGGGCTAACGCCTCCGGCCGCTCATGCAATCCAAAGGTCGGTCGCGACGACCGGGCCATGGTTGGCCACTAAAACGATCGGTACCGCCGCCGTGCTGCCGGTACCGTCGGCATCGTAATACAACGTCCCGGAGGATGGATCGTATACCACCCTGTCGCTGGCATCGTGGGCGTTAGCGCCCAGGTAAAACCGCTCGTCGTCCATCGCCAATCGACCTAAGCCGCCAATGTTCTTACAGACGGCATCGTCCAGTTGAATACGGTCGGTTCCGCTAGCGAAATCCAGCATGCTGTCGAGATTGGCCTTCGAAAACTTGGTATCAAAAACGAAGATGTCCTCGCCATCGCCGCCAATCAACACATCCTTACCTTTCAAACCGCGTAGTACGTCGTTGCCGCCGCCGCCGTCCAGACGATTACCGACGTTGCCGCCGCTTAAATAATCCGCTTGATCGCCGCCGATCAGGTTTTCTATTCCGACGAAACGGTCGTTGCCCACGCCGGTCGCTTGCGCGCCGCTGGTCAGCAAACTCACCGATACGCCATTACCGGCCTCGGCAAAGGTGACGGTATCGATACCGGCCCCGCCGTTAAACAGGTCGTCGCCCAAGCTACCGAGCAGCCAATCGTTGCCGGCTCCACCCAACAGGCTGTCGTTGCCCAAACCGCCGTCCAGCGTGTCGTCGCCGGCGGCACCGGTCAGTACGTTGCCGCCGCTATTGCCGGTGATCGTATTCGCCAAGCTATTGCCTTTCCCGGCGATGGAGTTGGCGCCGGTCAGTGTGAGATTTTCCAAAAACTTGGTCAGCGTAAAGCTAACGCCGGCTTCCACGGTATCGACGCCCTGCCCGGCGAGTTCCACGATTTTATCCTTGAGATTATCGACGATATAGGTGTCGTTACCGGCCCCGCCGATCAGGTTGTCGGCGCCGGTCCCGCCGTCGAGCCAATCGTCGCCAGCCAGGCCGTTCAACGTATCGTTACCCCCCAAACCGAAGATCGCATCGGCCCGGTCCCCGCCAAAATAGCCTATCGCGTCATCGTTTCCGACCGTGGTTGCCACGGTATGGATGGTGATTTGAACCGGACTGCTGGTCTGCCCCTCTCCGTCGCTGATGCGGATCGTCAGAACCCGCGACTCCGAATTATAGGAATTGGCTTGCGGGTCGTTTTGGTAGGCCAAGGCTTGGATTAATGCCTCGATCGCGGCCGGCGTCGCATAGTCCGTCGTAAAGTGGCAAACCAATCGCCCGCCGTGCGCCCCGTTCTCTATCGCATCCAACTCGGCAAACACATGGCCGTCGAAGGACAGCGCCCGTCCGGACACTCCGATACCACCCACGCCATCCACGAAAGACAGATTGTCGCTATATGAGCCCGCGAAATAGGGATCGTAGGAAACCAGTAACTGCCCGCGCACCAAGTTATTGGTAATAGCATCGCTGACACCGACATCGCCGTCCACGATTTGCGGCGTCCGGCTTTGGAACGGCCCGGCGAAGGTCGCATCGTCCACGCCCGACAGCACCGGCAATTGATTCGCCGCGAACGTCAAATGACGGTCATCCTCGACGGTGGCTAGCTCGAGCACGTTTTTCCGCAATTCGGCGGCGACCGCGGCACTATCGCCGCCGAATTGCGAGTCGCCCCAGGTCACTACCGAACCGTCCGCCCGCAACGCGGCAAACGCCACGCCACTGCTGACTAGTTGCACGACATCGACCGTACCATCCAATGCGGCGCTGACCGTACTACTGTCGCCGCCGGTGAACGCATAGCCCCACGTCACCACCGAGCCATCGGCCCGCAACGCGGCAAAGGCGCCATTCGTGGCGCAAACGTTCACCACGTCGATAGTCCCGTCGATTTCGTCCGCCACGGCCGAGCTGTCGCCGCCGTATTGCGCATCGCCCCAAGTCACGACCGAGCCGTCGGCACGCACCGCGGCAAACGCATTCTCGGTCGCATAGATTTCCGCCACGTCCACCGTGCCGTTCAGCGAGCTTGCCACGGAACGACTGTCGCCACCGTCGGATGCCCGTCCCCAGGTCACCACCGAACCGTCGGAACGCAATGCCGCGAACGCATACAACGAGGAAAAAATCCGCACCACGTCAACAGTGCCGTCCAATTGATCGGCAACCGCGCCGCTGTTACCGCCCCAAGCCGATTCGCCCCAAGTCACCACCGAACCGTCGGCGCGAATAGCGGCGAAGGATACGAAATTCGCCGCGATGCTCAGCACATCCAGCGAGCCATCGAGTTGACCGGCGACCGTGCTGGCATCGCCGCCGAACGGTGAAAATCCCCAAGTAACGACCGAGCCGTCGGCGCGAAGCGCGGCAAAGGCGTAGCCGGTAGAGGAAATGTCCACGACATCGACCGTACCGTCCAACTGACCGGCCACGCCGCTGCTATCGCCGGCATAATACGACGAACCCCAAGTCACCACCGACCCGTCGGCACGCAAGGCGGCGAAATCCTGACTGGTTGAAAACACTTGTTCCACATCGATCGTGCCGTCCAGTTGCGCCGCGATCGGGTCCGAACTGTTGAAAGCGGCGATGGAACCCCAGGTCACCAACGATCCGTCCGCGCGCAACGCCGCAAACGCGCCGAATTGGGTCGAGAACATTTGTAGCGCCGGCACGCTGCCGTCCAGCGCTTGCATCGCGTCGCGGTAATCGCCGAGGCTTGCGCCCCAAACCGACACGGAACCGTCCGCATGCAAGGCGGCGAAACTGGCGCCGGACGAATACACATGCACGACATCCTTCTCGCCGTTGAGCTGGCTAGCCATCTCCGGGGAATAATCCGTAGTCCCACCCCAGGTTATCACCGCACCATTCGTTTTAATCGCGGCAAAACTAAACGAATTTTGCCATGCACCGGCCGTGTGGCTTGGAAATAACCAGGTATTGGCATCATTGATATTGTCCAGCAAGCCGGAGTCGGACAGGCTGGGCGCCTGTGCCTCGGTCTCTCCTGCTTGCACTTCAAGCAGGCTGTTACCGCCCAAAGCCGACAGGCCGGTCATGTCCGCCGCCGCCACGCCGCCCCCGTCAAGTCAGCTAACCGCCCGAGAAACTGTCTACCGTCGTCGCCGTTAATTTCGCTAGCTCCCAAAGACAAAGCGGCCTCGCTGCCGCGCGAGTACGGATGGATTGCGCTCAGCCGATCGTATCGAGCCAATGCCTTCAAAATTTGTTCCACCCCGTCGCTCGCGGCATCCAAAACAACGGTATCTATCATGCCCGCCAATTGCACGCACGGGGCTTGCCAACCGTCAATCCGCTCGTCGATAAAAGCAATTGGTTTAGCATCCGGATATTTAATGGCGGCGGTTTCCACGCACGGTCCTTTTTTAGGTTTTAGGCTGAGGTTACTGGAATACGCGCTTCAATCCTGGCTCCGGCGCAACCAACACCACCCTTGCTCCGTGAGGAGCCATAAGCCGCTTGCCAAGCAGCGAATCGAGATTAGATTCGAAACTGAGGTGTAACTAGGCAATAGTAAACGATAGCGCCGGTTGAATGCGAGTTAATAGGGCGGTCGTTATCGACTGCGGCATCGCCCTCCAAACGCAGTCTTTTCAATGACGTTGCGCCCACACGACATAACGACAACGAATCCCTCCGATGGGCTCGACCTTTTGATGGCAGATCATCCTTGAAGCAGGTCGTCAAAGAAATTCCAACACTATTGTCGCTTGCGCGGCGCGAGATAACGCTATTCAACGGCCAAATGAGTGGATAGATCCGCTGGCGAATGCCCTATTCCGCGTTGCCCGACGCAATACCGATAGTTTCATGCAACAGGCCAAGCCCAATAACCATAATGTTTACAAGATAAAATTGACATAGTTTACGCACTAGAGCTAAGATTATTTTCAACTGGCGATCAGATGGAATGGAGGATATGTCGAGTAATTATTACGTTACGTGAAAAATTCCGGAGCTAAAAAGCTAATTGCCTTAGCAGGCTCGGCGGCTGAGTATCGAAACTTGAGTCCGCAAGTAAAATACCATTTAATCTTGGAGCGATGTATGGCTACATTTTATCTAGTAAACCATGCGAAGTTTTTTCTGGAAGTAAGTCTTCTTGCTGCCTCTGTGTCAATGGGCAATATGGCTCATGCAAGTTTACTCTATCGAATTCAGGATTTAGGGCAAGGTTTTGCAGAAGACATTAATGACTCCGGACAGACAAGTAGAACGGGTGTGAATTCAACAAATCATAACTTCGTCGTGCACGCCATCAATGCTTTTGGGCAGGTAACCGGGTGGTTTGAGACAGCCCCAGATAGCGAGTACCACGCCTTCGTTACCAACAGCAATAGACAAATAATCGATTTGGGAACCTTAGGAGGCGCCATCAGCTCTGGAACCGGTATTAATAATATTGGACAGGTAGTAGGATGGTCGGATACCACTTCTCTTGGCAACTACCATGCTTTCGTCACCAATATAAACGGGTCTATGACCGATTTGGGCACCTTGGGCGGCGATCGAAGTCAAGCACAAGATATTAATAACTCAGGACAGGTGACTGGGTGGGCAGAATTGGTTCCGAATGTTGGAGGGGACCACGCCTTTAGAACCGATATCAACGGTTCCATGACCGATTTGGGTACATTGGGTGGATATGAGTATTCTAGCCGTGGAAATGCTATTAACGACTCAGGCCAAGTGACGGGGGCCTCCGATACAGGCAATGGTAGCCTGCATGCTTTTGTTACCGACACTAGCGGACAAATGATAGATTTAGGCGTTTTAGCTTTGGGCGAAGGGAATAGCTTTAGCGAGGGCTACGATATCAATAATGCGGGCCAAGTAGTCGGTTCTTCTTGGAATTCCTCTGTCGGCATACAAAGCGCCTTTGTAACTGACAACGACGTCATGCTTGACCTTAACTCGTTGATGGTAACAGGAACGACAGGTTGGCATCTTGTGATAGCGTTAGGGATTAATAATTTAGGCCAAATTGTGGGGCGAGGCGATAGAGAAGTCACTAGTTATTGGTGTTTTAGAGGCACGTGTCAGCCCTATACGTCGACAGAATCACATGCCTTTCTATTAACACCGGCAACTGTCCCAATTCCATCTGCAGCTTGGTTGTTCTGTTTTGGCTTGATCGGGATAGCCAGTTTCAATAGCACGAATGCTAAAATCAACGCATTCAGCTTCATGCGTCGGAAGCCATTCAAATCCGCAACCCGGCGCACAACCCAAACATTTGTCAGCCCGTTTGGGCGGGACAAGGAGCCCAGCCCCATCAATTATCTGACACCGTAGGACGCTTAAAATGCGAAACCCCAAGGGCTTTGCGCGCTCGGGGTTCGATGGTATTTGCTCAGTATGTTGATTGCACGAATCAATAAAGGTCGTAACGACCGGATTCAGATGTATAAGTTGGCGACACTGTAGAAAACCCCCTTGCCATCTAGGCTGTTGGAAATCGTTAACGAAATCGCTGTATCGTTCCCGTCCCTTTGTATTAAGTGTAGCTCAATCTTATCGAAAATCTACAAACTTCTGGGGAGACACAATTAAAACATAGTAGAGCGGGCAAGCTCAACATGCATACACTGCCAATTCAGTCAGACAATTTTAACCCATGTCGTTCGGTTTCTACCAAAACCTAACCAGACGGACAAATAAGCGCCTTACAAAAAGTTAGCATGTGTTTTCGGTGTCGCGTCCCTGGGTGGATACTGGACTGAGAGCCATCTATACATTCAGACTTGTTGTTATTCGCTTAGAATCGAGAAAACCCGGAAAGCATCGCGGCACACCATAAAGTCATTCGAAAATCCAATTTTTACGCCCATATTGTGGAATAACGAGCCCAGCTGGACTCGTCGGAAACATTGGAAGTCGCGTCAATTTTCCCGATTTTTCAGGCTAGGGATTGCCGAAAATCTTTCACAAAATACCGACTTTTCAGGCATAGTTCCAGAATGCCCATCTCCTTAAATGCATGTTCGCCCTGAGCAAAGTAGCGATAGACGCCGTGTTCTGGGAACAAAACATAGCCCTGAGGCAAATAACCAAAATGCAGCCGGAACCGGCACAGCGAAAGCTTCAATATGATAAGAGTATCCACCTAGCGCACTTGGTTGAAAGCCATCCAAGATAATTTTTCCATTTTGTATAAAGCCCGTCAGCTTCGGTATTTCGTATTGGTTAAAATCGAAATAATAATTACACAGCCCATACGGAACATTACACGCAGAACCGTTTTCCAAAGAATTCGGCTCAACATTAAAAGTGGTATAAATAGGGAATTGAAGACCTGCTGACACGTGATTCTCAGTAGATATATATGGCTCCCAAAAGAAAACACCATAATCGTTTACCAGGTAAGCATCCGGTGTAGCGATGTCATCATCAACATCGAAAACCCAATAGGCATGCGCAAAATTAACCTTAAACGACCCAGAGAGTCCTTGAGTCTGAGGAGATGACGAACTATCCAAATAAGTCATCGAACTTAAATTTTCATCGACAATATATTCGTTAGTAATCGTCGGATCAAGACCCGCATCCACCACGCTTATACTCCACGCCGGGATGGCAAAAAACAAAAGACTTACCGCATAAATATTAAGCGCCATCATTTTCATAAAATCCTCCATAAAATCGCCACATGATTAAAAAATTGATTTTTTATGTAGCACGCGCCACCCAATACCAGGCTCCCACCAGCTATAAAAAGAAGCGCAACATATAAAAAATTTAATTCCTGGTAAAACCGACTATTAAAATAGCATGTAGTTTATAAGCTCGGTTGCTCTAAATACCCTGACAAGTAACCGACGGCTTATCTATATTGTCACTGTATTCTTATCAAAATCCGTCAGCAAAAATAAAGTACCGGTTTATATCCCGTACCAACTAGCCCGATACATTAACAAACATCTCGCAGCTTCGCCATGAACTCTTGAGTGATTCGCTTGTACACTTCATGACAATCAAGCCAAATACCAATCAGAAAACGCCCTCGTCTAACGCACGAATTCCGTGAGAATATAATTCACCCTAAGCCCCAGTTGATAAAACCTAACCGGCCAAGATTGAAATCAAACCACCCTAGCTTTTTATTAAAATAAACAACTGTAGAAAATGAATTTTCAGTTTATAACATAAAATTCGAATAAGTTGAAGCGCTAGAATGAGTAGCTCCAATCCATTCCAAAGGACATCTTTTCAAATCACATATCTTGAACTTAAATGCGTAAGCGATTGATGAACCACGACAGCATATAAGCGCCTTACAAAAAGTTAGCATGTGTTCTCGGTGTCGCGTCCCTGGGTGGATGCTGGACTGAGAGCCATCTATACATTCAGACTTGTTGTTATTCGCTTATCAAACAGCAACAGCGTTCGAGCTTGAGCAGGCGACTGCGGCAACATGGTCTTGCAATCAGCACGTTCTACACGCTGAAGCAGCGAAGTGTCGGCCTCTTTATCTGGAAGACTTACTCCCGCCGCGATAACCAAGCATCTGGACTGCCGCGCCCGGCGGCCCCAACATTGTCGCAAAAGCAGGCATCCAAGGACTTTACAGTCTTCAATAGGACTCTGTCGGAATACAGCCTTACCAGCCGCTCCTCGACGTTGCATACACATCGACCGGCCATCCAATCTAACAACTTAAATCTGTCTTCATGGTATCGCAGAACACCTTTTCGGCACAATGGGGCTTATGGCCGACAAGACGCCGAATCCAATTAACCATCAGAAAAAAGATACCATTCGACGTAACCAAGCTGCGAAATTCAGGATGGCCTTTAGCTTGCTAAACGAGGCCGCTTATGAAATAAGCGTTACTTGATACGGCTTCAGTTATGTACGATCGGCTGCGCCGTATCCCGCTTGATGGGTGGGATTAACGGTTCAAAAGCGTAATACGCCTATCAATTCTGTCAGCTATACCCGCGATCGGGTCGAGAGACCGAAATCGTACCGGTAATCTCTCCCGCGCCAGCCCCCAAAAACACGAAACCCCGAAGATTTTAAGTCTTCGGGGTTCGTTGGTATCTCTCGGTATTTTGATTCTACGAATCAATAAAGGTCTTTACGACCGGGTGCAAAATATAAGTTGAAGACACTGTCGCAAACCTCCTCGTCATCTAGACAAATAAAGATCGTTAACGGAATCGCTGTATCGTTCTAGTCCCTTGGTTTTTAGTGTAGTTCAGTCTTGTCAAAAATCTACAAATTTCCGCGCGAAGCGATCACCCCCTTGCCCGATCAGCGCTTCGTATGGCATTGGTATTGGTATTGGTATTGGAAACGTAGGGTACGCACCGCATACCGCATGATCTCCGCCACCACGATGAGCTTCTAAAAGTACGCGGTGCGTACCCTACGGCCTTGACCGTTCATCCTGAACCTGTCCAAACCCTAGATGAAGGCACGCCCTCTGATAAAATCAAAGCCAACGGGTATTTAAATACCGGGTTAATAATTGATATCAGCAGCGGTTTTTACGCACCGAACGACCTACAAAGCCCATCAACGCGCTACCGAACAACCAAACCGCTCCGGGTACCGGCACGGCCGAGAATTGCTGAGCCTGATAGTTAAGCTCGGAATCGGCGAACGCAAACACATAAAACTGGTTGGTGCCGGCAACGTTAGGCAAAAAGTCGTTGTCGTTGGCGACGAACAAGGTGTGATACAGCACGCCGCCATCGGTAATGTCCCTACCGAAGGACACGCCTTCGAGTTTGGCCGGAATCTTGTCGCTGCTGATACCGTTGGCATTCAGGGATTTCACGACATCCAAGAACAGCGTCTTCGGCACCGCAGTGGCTTGTAAAGCGGCGGTACTACCTGAAAATGCGGAAATGTCGGTAGCCCCGCTAAGGTCGATTTTAAACAATTGCTTGACCGCCGCGCTGTCGCCATTGCCCAGGCCGCTACCGTCGCGCTCGTCCACCAAAAACTCGTGGTCGTTGATCGCAACGATTTCGCTAACGCCGGAACCCGTGGTCAATTGATAGGCATATTCATGGGTTGCGCCGGTGGCGATGTCGATGGTCACGATGCGGTCGATGCCGGACTTTTTGCCGTCCTGCAACAAAGGAGCTTGCATGATGCCGACCAAGGTTTTGCCGTCGGGCGTCAATGCCAGACCTTCCATGCCTTTGTTATCGACGCGGCCGCTGGTGTTGCTTTCTTCGGTTTTGCCGACCGGACTCAATTTCGCTACATCCAAATTGGCCGGCAGATTGAAGACGCGAATGCGTTGGCCGGTTGCGCGGTCGAATTGATAAACATAAGGACCGTATTCGTCGGAAATAAACACGCTTTTGCCGTCGTTGGAAACGCGAACGCCTTCCGGATCGAAGCGGGCGTTGCTGGCGTTGGCGGACGAAGCGTCGGGAATGCCGGTCAATGGATTGGCGGAACCGAAGTTATCCGATCTGCCGGTGAAATAGTAGGTGTTATTCGCCGCGTTCAGAGCCGGCGCGCCATTGCCGACCGGCGTGACACCGTCGATTTGCTTGCCGACGCCTGCGCCATAATTTAAAGCGGTGGCACTGGACAGCAATGTGGTCGATACCAATTTAGGTGCCAAATTGTATGCCAAGCCGGTGCCGGAATGGTTAGTGCTCAAGTCCAAACTCAAGGTTTGAAATCTGGAAATGTACGAAGCGGTATCGTCCAAACCGCTGTTGTACGCGACCGCATTCGGGCCGCGATCCGGCGTGGCGATGAAAATATTGCCGCCGGCATAAGCCAATCCGGAGCCTATGCCGCCCAAATAATTCGCGGCAACGCCGTTTTCCAGGGTGCCGGTCAAGCCCGATAAATCGGCGTTCAAGCCCGCACCGCTGCCGGACAAGCTGCCGATGGCGATCAGGTCGCCGGAAGCGATCGACGCACTGGCAGCGTTGGAAAAAGCGGCGGCCGCGATGGCGGCGGCTAATAATGACTTCGTTAACATCGGGGTCTCCGTTAGTGTCTTAGTGAGAGTTGCTCAGCATGGCAACTCGGCTATCGCGACAAAACGGACCCGTGGTTTTCCGTCCCCACCTTGCGATGGGTTTGGCTTTAACATCGAGTTATTTTGATAATTACATATTGCAAAGCGATGACAACAAGCCAACATCCGCCTCTACCTTTGATTCGTCGCTGATCGGTTCTGGCGGCCTCGGTGAAATCGAGGCGTATTCGATTGACGGAAGATTGGTTTGATCCTAAAAAGGGCAGTTGGTGTGTATTGCGGGCCTTTCGTGCTGAGCAACGTCGAAGCATGGACGGCTCGCAATACACTTGCCAAACGGGTGAATGAAAAATCCCGCGCGCCCTTCGACAAGCTCAGGACGAACGGAATTTTTCATCGCCAAACTGCTCTTTTTAGGTTGATAGCCTCATTGGAATCGAGGTTTCGGCGTTCAGCCATCGGTTGCGGAGGGTTTCCGGCGACTTGAAAGTCATTTTGCCGACCGCCAACCGGGGTTTGATGATCGGATGCCCCCTCCATTTGCCGAAGGTTGGTTTGGTAGGCCTGCAAGCTCGATTACATCGAGACCACATTCGATTTGCGCGGCTTGGTTTTTGGCGGCGGGCGCTTACGTCTCAGCTCAATCCGTGAACCAGCGACAATATGCCGCACATAAAAAAGCCGGCATTAGCGCCGGCTTTTTAGGAGAGCAATGCGTAAGCCTAGGCTTTCAATGAACGGCGGCGTTGCACACCCAATACGCCCAACAAACCGGTCAGGAACGCCCACGCTGCGCCCGGCAACGGTACAGTGGCGGGCACGATGGGCGATACGCTCAAGCTACCGGTATACGTACCGCTATTAAATGCCAACCCTTGCACTTTCAAGAAGTAATTGCCCGCACCGATTACCGGGACGTTGTTCAACGTAATGGTATTGAACGTCGTCAACAATGCTTGATAGAACGACGGGAAACCGGGGATCGGCAAAGAAACCAAAGTCGGCGCGGACGGGCTCGAGAAAGAACTCAACGAACCGGTCGCAACGAGAGCAGCGGACGAATCCAGCAGCTCGACACTAGCGCTGGCGACGCCAGTGGTACTCGTCACCAACGGTGAAGCAAAATCGCTAGTCAAGCTGACCACGGTTTGTATGGATTGAAAGCTCAAGGCGCCGGACAAGTTGTAGGCGCTATAGGCGTTGTCGATCGCAAAGCTGTAAACGTCCTGAAACGAACCGTCCGCAACCGAATGGTTGATCACGGTTGCCGAAGCCGGCGTTAAAACGGTACTCGCTTGGACCGCCGATACGCTGGCTGCGGACAACACAACAACGCCGGCCAGCAGAAGTGATTTTACGACTTGCATGAATTTAACTCCTGAATGATTAAACTTGCGTCACAGTTTACGGAGTCGGTAAAGCAAGCAACATTAGACCAAAGTACATCGCGGTAATCCAGGGAATAACAATCGATCGCCCCCCTTATAACCCGACAAAGCCGCCAATCCCAGCAGAAACATGCATTATTAGGCGAATTATTTCTCATGTTTGCTAGAAATTACTTAAACACTAACTATAATCGGAGCCGAGTCCAGGGAATAATCTAAATTGAGGTCGATTTTAAACCATATCGACGACTTACTGATGCCAAAATCTAACACCTTTCGTATCTCCCAAAACTCAAATTAATCTAGCAGGTGCCTTGCTGCTCCGACTGCAACGCAAAGCACTTGTCGGCTTTTACCCTTGGAGGTTGCCATGGCTACAGAATTGATCAAAGGGGAATTACTCCCCGAACAACAAGAAGCTGTATTGAAGGCTTTTGCCGATATACAAGCTCAACTACCCTTTTTAATAGACCTGTCGACAGAAGACCGCCGGGGCTTACCCAAGATGGGCGACAAAAGCCGGGCCTTCGTTGATCAAGGCCTGGCATTGGCAACTCAAAACGAAGGCATTTTGCCGCGAGCCTTCGATCTGGACGAATACCGCGCCGATGTCGAAATGGTCAGGAAAATGGAACCGATCATGATGACCATGAGGCAATTGATGAAAAAAATGGAGGATACGTTTTTAGCGGCAGGCAGCGATGCCTATACCCAAACACTGCATGTTTATCACGC
Organism: Methylomonas stagni; assembly: GCF_050154735.1. Classification (NCBI taxonomy): domain Bacteria; kingdom Pseudomonadati; phylum Pseudomonadota; class Gammaproteobacteria; order Methylococcales; family Methylococcaceae; genus Methylomonas; species Methylomonas stagni. The sequence continues at coordinate 2,938,459 of NZ_CP189557.1, forward strand.
TGCCAAACTGGCCGGTAAGGACGGCTCCCTGGACGAACATCTGGATAGCCTAGGTAAACGCTTTGCCCGCAAGACACCAGGCTCTTCATCCGACAACAACGCCAAATAGCGTTCATAACCAAAACCTAATTAATTGGTTCGGGCTAAGCCTCACGCGGCGCATCCTTCTGTGCAACAGATGGTATCTGAGAACCGGGTTTATCAGCCGCATTTTTGGCGGCTTTGCCGGGAACTCCCCGGCAAAGCCGACTTATTTCTTTCGACCCGGATGGACAAACCTAGGTGAAACCGAAGAGACTGACTCCGGTTTGATGGCTAAACGCTAACACCTCTGACGATCTTCGCGTTAAAAAGCCGATATTCGACAGAAACCCCTACGCAAATTTGCCAACTGCGATCGACAAGATCTAATGAATAAATTGCCTCGATCGCTTCTCCTCTGTTTGGTTGACAAGCAGCATTCGACCTCTAGTTGCCACAATTCTTATGTCATTTACATTCAGCGGACTAGTCCCAATATGCCTCCATGCTCCACACACTTTCACGCGACTATGCCTAACATCCAGAACTCTCGGATGAACAACCAAGGTCCGCCGCTTGATACGCAGATGCCCCTGGTTAACACCCAGGCGCCGGTTATTAAAACCCACCCGGCTACGATGAACACTCAGAGTTCTGTTTTGACCAGCGGAATGCCTCCGATGAACACTCAGCGCTCTCCGGCAAGCAGCCGGCAATTGATTACAAGCAGGCAGCACCCGCCGATGACAAATCACGCATGCGTTGTAAATCTGAAAGGCCCGGTATCAAACAGAGGCCGTCCGGTATTCAAATAAGCCGCCTGATTGCTAAACAGTCGAGCCTGCCTGTTAATATCAGAAGTCTGATTTGTAAAATCAGGCGGCTTACTGTTCATCATCGACCCTTGGGTATCGGCGACAAACACCTGGGTACTAAACATAGACGTCTGTTTGTTGAAATGTGACGACCGCTTGCTCAATCGGGATCATGCCATATCAACGCACATCCTCCCACTCCCCGCACAGAAAGGCTTTATTGTCAACGTTCGACGAATCGGCATGCAGGCATCTATGATGCACAAAACCTAGTAGCGCGCAAAGAGTTGGCAATATTGACCTTGTATGTTATATACAAAGATGTCCCAGTCCTGAAATAATTGTCCAGTACCCTCGCGTCCAAGGACGGAAATACCAATCCCCCTGTCCAGCAAATTTTTAACCGCTTGCAAACCGTGGTCGGCGAAACATTGGAATGCAATATCAGATTTTTAGGAGAAGTTTATGTCAATAAGACTATTGTTTAGCGTAGTGTCGCTTTGTTTCTGTTCGGTATCACTTGCCAAAGACCTGTATGTGGCGAGAAATGGCGACGACAGACTGGATGGCTCTTCCACCGCAATCAATGTTTCAGCGAAAACCGGACCGTTCAAGACTCTTAACAAAGCGCAACAAGCCATACGCGATCTGAAAGCCGCCGGACAGTTGACAGAAGCGGTGACAGTACATATTGGCGCAGGCACCTATCAGTTGAAAACACCATTGGAGTTTACCGATGCCGATTCGGGAGAAGCCGGTAAGGAGATTATCTGGTTAGGCGAAAAAGGCGCCACGTTGGTTACCGGCGGCCTACTGTTAACAGGCTGTCAAGCTTACGACGCCGAAAATCCCGAACAAATTCTCAGTTGCCCTCTGGACGCCACAGTCGCCGACAGCATAACCGCCGAAGACAACAGCCGCATCAAGGGCAATGGCCCGGCTTTCGAGCTTTTCGTCAACGACTCGCGGATGCAGTTGGCAAGATGGCCGGATTACGGATGGGCCTATGTAAAAACCCCGCTAGATGATCGCACCCAATTTAAGGTTTACCAATCCCTACCTGCATTTTCCGGGGATTTAAGCGACTCACAAGTGCATATTTTCCCAGGCAACGATTATTACGACCAAATCGTTGGCGTGAAGACGTTGGACTTGACCAATAACCAGATCACACTTGCATCATCGACAAATTACGATTTAGGGGAAGGACGACGTTTTTATTTACAAAATGCCGAAGGTTTTTTGAACCTCCCTGGCGAATGGTTTTACGATAAAAACAACAAGCAGTTACTGCTTATCCCACCGAGCGGAGTAACTCCAAAATCAATCGCCATTTCTTCAACCAAGAATTTAATTATTCTAACCGGCACACACTATCTTGGCTTTAAAAATCTGACCTTCAGGCATAGCGCAGGCGACGCCATTGTCGCCAGCGATTCGAACTCGATTATTTTCGATAATTTGGAAATAAACAATATCGGCGCATCGGCAATCAATGCCAAGCAAAGCAACACCGATGTCATCATTTCCAATAGCGATATTCACCATACTGGTACTGGTGCAATAGCTCTTTACGGAGGCGATCGACCTACCCTACAAGCCTCGGAAAATAGAATTTATAACAATAGAATTTATAATTACAGCTCCAAGTTGTTGATGATTTACGGGGTTACGGTTGGAGGAGTTGGCGCACATATTTCTCATAACCTTATTGCGCAGGGTACGGGTGGGGCGATACTTTTTTCCGGCAACGACAACGTACTCGAAAAGAATGAAATTTATTCGATTTGTCAGGCCGGCAATGATTGCGGCGCAATCTATGGCGGCAGGGACTGGACATTTCGCGGAAATATTATCCAATATAACTACATCCATGACTCTTACGGTTACGGCTTAAGCCTAGTCGATATACCTAATAATATCATTCGGTATACCTATGAAGGCGCTCGCGGCATTTATATGGACGACGGCCTTAGTGGCACGACAGTGCTCGGCAATTTGCTGGTCAACGCCGGCAGCCGCGCAATCCAACTGGGTAATGGCCGGGACACCTTAATTTTGAACAACGTCATTAAGACCAATAAATCTGCGATATTCGCCGGACTATATAGCCCCTATTATAATTGGGAATGGAATCGCGCTTCTTTAAATACCATGCCAATTAACAGTGTATTATGGAAAACGAAATATCCTGTTTTATCCGAACCGATGGCTCACGACACCTGGATGGAAGGAAATACCATCCAGAATAATGTTGTAATTTCTACCGCTTATATGGGTTACTCCCTTGTGTACCATTTGCCGAAAGAAAGTAATACTATTGGAAAGAATATAGTCTGGCACGCCAGCAGCGACATCAGAGTCAATTACAAGGTACCGGACACTGGAGCAGAAAAAGGGGGAGCACTCTGGAGCGATTGGGTCAACCAAGGGGTTGAAGTCGATAGCATCAATGCCGACCCTTGTATCAGCATCGAGGGCAGGAGCGTAAAGCTGGTCTGCACCGACTCGCCTGTCAATTTGCTAGGAATAAAGGGATTACCGTCCGACATGGGACTGACCCAATAGCCATGCTAAAATTGTGGTCAAGCACATTAAATTCGCAGGTATTCAGCGAATTCTAGGCCGCGACAGGTGCAGCATATTGAAGCGTGATAATGCCGTGGTTTATCGTAGTGCTAAACAACAGGGTGACTCAGCATCTCTACCAGCAACAATGGGACATGTATCGAACCCAATCCAAGCACCGCGATCATCGCATCGTCAGTATCAGTCAACCCTGTGCGCGCGACCGAGGACGCGCGGCAAGCTGGGCAAATCGGTCGAATTTGGCGCCAAGTTCAGCATCAGCCCGACGGGCGAGTGGCCTGCCCATCTCGACCACTTGCGCGGGACGCCTTTCACGAAGGCTTGGACCTGATCGCGTAAGTCGAAGCCTATCTTGCGCACTGCAGCCACTACCCGGAACGGGTGCTCGCCGATCCTATCCGCAGCCCCCCTCGCGCCAATCGCGATTACCTGAAGCAGTATGGCATCCGCATTGCAGACAAGCCGCTCGGCCGCCCAAGCAAGAAACCGAGACCAATCGCGAACAGCTCAAACGAGAAAAACCCAACCTTGGCAGGAGAACTTGCAACGCATATCCATAGGAGGCAAATTCGGCCAAGGCAAAAACAGCTACCGGCTCAACTGCATTCGCGTCAAGCGCGCCAACACCTCGTTCGCCTGGATCAACACCATCTTCCTGGCAATGACCCTACTGATCCTGGAACGGATCTTTTTTGCCCTCAGCCAATGCCGCCTTGCTGGCGGAATTAAGGCATGGTTGCAGGTGTGGGAACGAATGCATTTAAAGCAGCGCGCTCAGTTTAATTTAAACCGGGCGCTTGTGGGTGTCTTGAGCTGATTTACTGGGCAAACTACAAATATCTCGACTATAGCTATTTGAAATTTGTGGCAGAAAAAATGCGCTTATACGCAATCGGAAGCGTCAAATAAGCGGCAACACGGATTCAGGATAATCTTAAAAGTACCTGATTCCCCGCTACTCTCAGCAACTTCCAAGCATCCTGATAGTCCAATGAAAGCCATGAACTGACAGGAGATCGTGCCACGAAAAAGAATCCGATCCAATTTCAAAAAGGCTTCAGTCTGACGGATTTCATGAAACGATACAGTACCGAACTTCAGTGCGCCGAAGCGCTGTTTCAGGCACGCTGGCCGTCCGGCTTTCAATGCCCTGGCTGCGGTGGTCGCGGCTATAGCGTAATCAAGACCCGCCACTTGTATCAATGCACGAGGTGCCACCACCAAACCTCGTTGATCAGCGGGACGTTGTTCGAACAGACAAAGCTACCGCTTACGGTGTGGTTTCTGGCCATCCATTTACTGACGCAAGCCTAAACCTGTTTGTCCGCCTTGGCCTTGAAGCGGCAAATTGGTGTGTCCTACAACACTGCCGGGAGTCTCAAGCACGAGATCATGCAGGCCATGAAAGAGCGGGATGACCGTACACCGCTGACCGGCATCATCCAACTGGATGACGTCTATTGGGGGGTGAGCATCGGGGGAGGAAAACGCGGGCGAGGCTCGGAAAACAAGACGCCGTTTGTCGCGGCGGTGCCGCTGAACAAGGAACACCATCCCATCGCGATGAACTTGAATGTCGTCAAAGGTTTCCGCAACAGCGAAATTAAGCGCTGGGCCGGCAAACATCTTGAACCGGGTAGCCTGGTGTATTCCGACGGTCGAGCCTGCTTTTCCGCCTTGCTCGATCACGGCTGTTACAAACTACAGCATCGTTACCGGCGGCGGCCCGGACAGCGTGACTAAAGAAGAATTCGCCTGGGTTAACACCATGATCGGCAACGTGAAACGCTCAATCAATAGCACTTACCATGCCATCAACCCCAACCATTTACCTCGTTATTTGGCCGAGTTTTGTTATCGCTTTAACCGCAGATTCGATCTCCAAACCATCATGCCCCGGTTTCTCATCGCTGCAGCAAATACGCCGCCCATGCCGGGCCGCTTGCTCAAATTGGCTGAGGGTTATGGGTAATCAGGTAAAAGTATTTTTTGCAAATAAAAAGAAATATAGTCACCGATTCATAGCGGAGTTGTATATAATCGAGCTCCAGGTCTACGCTTAATTTGAAACGAAACAGATGCTAGCGTGTTTAACTGACTTTTGAAACTTGAAATTGTTTTCCACTTGGATAGTAAAAGCACAGTTCCTACAAAAAACCTATGCGTAAGTCATCGATTAATTGTTCGCTGTCGCTAAGCGCTTTTCATGGGAAAACACCTGTATTGTGGGATATTTTTCCCGTGCTTTGTATCTTTCAACAACCTGTTAAATATTTCCTCTAGTCAATTTAAAAAATTTCACACGGAGAGAGCAATGCCCTTCCTACGCGCTGTAAGAACGCTAATTGACCGCTATCCAAAACTTTCGATGAGTTATCGATACCTTCGAGATAGCTGGCAACTATATAACGAACCCGTAGAAACACCGCATGGATTTAAGCTGATAGGCAACAAAGCCATGCAGTCTGGCCAATTTGAAATAGAAGAAACAAAATTAGTAAAAAAATTACTAACCAAGTGCGACATGTTTATTAATGTTGGCGCGAATATAGGATATTACTGTTGCCTTGCGCTTACTTATAATAAGAATATTATTGCATTTGAACCTATCAACACAAATCTAATTTACCTTTTGAAAAACTTAAAGGCAAATCATTGCCAAGACAACGCGGAAGTTTATCCTCTAGCCCTTAGCAATAAAAATGGAATAATCGAAATCTATGGCGGCGGTACAATGGCTTCACTCTTACCGGGATGGAGCCATACCCCACCACAGTATGTAACTTTGGCTCCTTGCTCGACATTCGATACTATCCTACAATCCAGATTTCTAGACAAAAGGTTACTCATACTGGTAGACGTTGAGGGGGCTGAATATTACTTTCTTCAAGGTGCTTTATCAGTTATAAATCGCGATCCGAAACCGATTTGGATGTTAGAGATAAACATTTGCGAACACTTTCCGGATGAAGTGGCAGTCAACCCGAATTTACTATCAACTTTCAAGTTATTTTTAAATAACGGATATGATGCATATACAGCTTCAAGTAAACCAGAACCCGTAAACCTAAGCCAAATTGAGGAGATTGTCGACAGTGGGGTTGACACCCTAAAAACGCACAATTTCTTATTTGTAGAAAACAACCTCAATATCGACTTCTTACGGGAGACTTAATATGGCTAAGGATTTTAATTCCAAAGGAAGCCCTTGTACCTCCTTGTCCGCAATGTAGTTAGCACCGACTCAGTTTCATGACGACACCAATGGAACATACCAACACAGCTCTGCTTTGCCGAAGACTGACTCCAGCCAAGCGCGCCGGAGTTTTCACTATCATTGCCTTATTGCATTGGGCAATTTTTTTGACGGTGATTACGCCATCCCGCGCTCAGCAAAGGAGCATGATCGCGAGTCCTTTTCTTTGAACTCTATGCCATATGCTCTCATGGAGCAGATTGCCTCGATCAAGACATGGAAGACGCGCAGTACGGAATTGAATCGACGGCGGTGCGCTCAGGGATATCCGCCGGGAAGCGACTGTATGATAAAAATCGGATAGCCGGTATTTTATCTGCGCGCCCGAAATATCTATGAGTCGCGTCAAGCTGAAAGCTTCAAAAATGGAATTTACCGCCTACACCGGACTGGCCTTGTTGGGTCCATGCCCGGTATAAAAAATATTGAAACGGTGGTCGATGGACGGATACCGATCTTACAAGACACCAAAACTTCCTACACAGTGAAATCGACGACCAGCTTGCTCAGTATCGGCAAAAGCGCTTTCGAAGCGATCGAGCCATTTCCGGACAATTGCTTTTTCAAGCAGACACCCAGTCTACGCAAAGTGCTGAGCTGCGTTTTGCTGGGACAACGACAGGATCGTGTCAGCGGGGCGTTGCGAGAACCGTTGGATGAAATGCAGGTTCACCTGATCGATCTACCGCCGCGCCGACCAGTTCGCACAACGGCTACGTCTGCTTGGACATGGATATCTTTATGATTGACCAAAGCGGCAACAAGAAGAAAGAGATCAGCCGCACCTATCAGGGCATGGGTGGCTATTTACGCCCTACGACGCCGGTAGGAGCCTATCTTGGGAACGAAGTCGGATGCGCGTTGGGCCTGGAGCTGCGGCCCGGCCGCTGGCACTCGTACTTGGAGTTCGAGTATTTTCTAAAATGCCTTTTTCCGCGCGTCAATCTTTTGTCGCCAAAGGAACAAAGGATATTGTTGCGCAAGGACTCTGGCTTCGAATATCTTGTGAAACGGTATCCCCGTCGGCAGAATAAATACCATTGGGTAGCAGAAGCGGCCAGCGGCCTTCGTCGCAAAACGTTCGGACATGCGCGAAGCGCTATTTTCGATGGATTTCGAACATGCTTTCGGCAAACGAACCCGCCTTCTTTGGCGGGCAATTTGCCTAGTCGAGCGTATTATCGCCCAGCACTGACAGCTCCCACTGTTGACGGACATCAAACTGGAAGGCTGTTGGACCCGTCTGGACGACGAGGAAGCCAAGGCGGCAGAACGTTACGCGACCACGGCACCCATGGGCAATTTCACTCCGAAATTAAGACCGACCTCGACCTAGAGCGCCTGCTGTCCGGCAAAGCCTGTACTAAGCGAAGTAGGTGTATTCGCGCCATCCTGCGCTTAGAGAGTCTGACCTACAATGGCCTACGATTGCTCGGACAACTCGGCTTGCTGGGCGACCGAGCGCCGGACCAGACATCCAGCCTAGCGGCGACGAATCCGAACGATGCTGCCGGAAATCACATACAGAGCCACCAGGTGATTCGCGTAAACACCGGCAATGGTGGCTGGCTTTGGGAGCGCGCCTGATTGTTCACGTCGCCGCACCGGAATAAACGCCGACAGAAAAGCAGCTCTCCCGCTTGCTCACTGCCGTGCGAACGCCCTCTTGTGCGCGACCCGATCAAACGGCCTGGGTGGTGGACGGCTTTTGGGAGAAAAATGCCCACTGGACGCTAAAAAACAACGTGCCGAGGGTGCGGCGGGGAAAAAATGCGCTCATGCATAATCGGGACGTTTACGTTAGCGGAAACACAGACTCAGGGCAGAGCTCATCCAACTCCACTAAAGCACACCCTGGACCACCCCAACGTGAAGAACGACATTTAAGCGGCAAGCGATTTTCAGACAGCAATGCCCAAAGTGGCGTATTGGGACAAACAAGTATTTGTCAAAAGTGTCACCGCAATCAATCAATGAGGTACCACATATTATGAGAGCGTTAATTCTGAGTTTAGTATTCATCGCGTTACCAGCCAGCGCCTTTGAACTTTATATTAACCCGCTCGGCAACGACTCTTGGTCCGGCACACTTAGAGAGCAAAATTCCGCAGGTAATGATGGTCCGATCAAAACCCCCGAAAAAGCGAAAGAAATTATACGTTCTTTGAAAAAAAGCCAAAAAATCAAAGAGCCGATTTATGTCAACATTGCACACGGCATTTATTATTTGGATCATCCGCTTCGATTTGACTCAGCAGATTCGGGTTCGCCAACCCAAACCATTACTTGGCAAGCGGAGCTTGGTGCCGAAGTCACGCTGAGCGGAGGGATACCTATCGAATGCCATCCAGGCGAAAACGGAATATGGACTTGCACTCTGCAAAAAAACCAATTAATAGCGAACCAATAGACACGAACAGAGCAAAAGGCACCTCCCCCTTATTTGACCTGTACGTAAATGAAAAACGCATGACACTGGCTCGGTGGCCCAACCAAGAATGGGCGCACATTAAAAATCCATTAGTCCAGAAAACCAGCTTCACGACGATGGAAACTCTTCCGGCTATGAACGAAAACATAGCGGACACCCAAATCCACATCTTTCCCGGCAACGATTGGTTTGACCAATATCTGGGGGTTGCCCTTATCAATCAGGCATCGAATACTATTCAAACCTCAGGTCCCGCACAATACGATCTACAACCCGGCAGACGATTTTATCTTCTTAACCAACGATCTTTTCTGGATGCGGCTAGCGAGTGGCTTTATGACAAACAAACCCGTGAAATCAGTTTCATACCTACTAATCTAGAGCCCATTCAAACAATAACGGTCTCTTCGCTACCAAACGTGGTTATTGCTGACGGACTTAGCTACGTTAATTTTAGCCGCCTTAAATTTAAACATAGCGCTGGCAGCGGTTTAATATTCAGAAGCAGCACAAAAATTCAACTGGACAGTTTGGAAATTGCAGGGACTGGCGGGAACGGCTTGGAAGTGCGTGGCGGCAATAACGTCACGTTGAGCAATAGCTCGGTATACGACACAGGCAAACACGGCGCCATCATGACCGGTGGCAACCGAAATACGTTGCAACCTTCAGGACATATTCTACACAACAATCATATTCATCACGTTGGCGTCAGTATTCTAACGTATTCGGGTGCCATCTATGTCGATGGCGTTGGAAGCGTTGTAACGCATAACTTAGTGGAATTTGGAAACGGGAGCGCTATTCTGGTTGCCGGTAACGAACATTTAATCGAAAAAAACGAAGTCCGTCAGTTCTGTCTACTATCCTCCGATTGTGGCGCGATTTACACCGGGCGCGACTGGGCGGGAAGAGGTAACACCATCCGTAACAACTATATTCATGAAATCCCAGGCTATGGCTTAAAAGGCACTGATGTGAGTACCAACCAAGTAATTTATCAATCCCCCGATTACGCCATGGGTATTTATTTAGACGATGGTGCCAGTGGATTCCATGTTAACGGAAATATTCTTAAGAATATCGGGGGAGTGTCTTTTTATATTCATGGCGGCAGAGACAATAACTTTTACAATAATTATATTATCACCGACCACTCCGCAATCAAAATATCAAAAATACTGACCCCCAATTATGATTGGAACAAAAATCAGGACAGGTTGAACAAAGTACCTTACCAGTCCGAAATATGGCGTAAAAAATACCCGGAACTGACCAAGCCTGGCATAAATATGTTTTGGCCTGAAGGCAATACGGTAGAAGGTAATGTTATTATCAGCAATAGTATTGACACCCCATCATTAATATACTGGATACCGGGAAGCAGCACTACAATACGAAACAATCTTGTCTGGTCTACGTCTAACCAGATAATCCTTGACTACAACATTACCGAGCAGAATGTAAGACATCAAACCGCATCATGGCAACAATGGATCGCTGAAGGAGTTGAGAAAAATAGCTTATTCATCAACCCTTGCATCGACTTAATAGGTAAAAGCCTTATAGCGTGCAAGGACTCACCGATTTTTGATAAACACATCCCGCTCCCGCAAAGCGACATAGGTCTCAATCGATAGCGATGACTGTCCACATAGTTCTATTTTAAATATGAATAATCACATCCCGCTTCTTGATGCATATCGTTTCCTGGCCGCTCTATCAGTAGCCTGTTTTCACTACTTTGGAGATGCTCATAGCTGGCATACTCGATATAATATTAAGTATGGTAAGATTTTCGAATTCCCTTCCCTTGAATTTTTTAGTTATGGCCGCTTTGGCGTAGATCTATTCTTCCTTATCAGTGGCTTTGTAATTGCCCTTAGCGCGGAAGGCCGGTCATTTTCGAAGTTTTTTGCTTCTAGAGTCGCTAGAATCGTACCGACGTACTGGCTCGCCATTGTGATTACTAGCCTTATAGTAGTCGCTTCAAGCTACGAGAGCATATCCATTCGGCAAATTATCGCCAATGTCATTTTTTTGCAGAAACCAATGCAGGAAAACTTTATCGATGGAGTTTACTGGAGCATCGTAATAGAGTTTAGATTTTATTTGCTGGTCGCCATATTAATCATATTCAATATATACAAACACTACCATTGGATATTATTGATTTGGTCTGCCTTATGCCTTTCTGACGCATTTGGAGTTAACCTCGGCTATTGCAAACAAATATTCATCACGTCCTACGGCTATTATTTTGCCGGCGGAGGCGCTCTATACCATTTGTACCGACAAAAACATACAATATTAGCATTAATCACACTAACTCTTTCTTTCATAACAGCAATATATTTCTCACTACAAAGACACTCCGAATTAACACCGGAAACAATCATAGCAATAACTTTAACCATTTACACCCTTGTAGCACTCATTTCAACCAGACAATTTGACAACATTACCTGGAAAATACTTCCAACCCTAGGCGCAATAACCTATCCATTTTATCTTCTGCACCTTAAAGTTGGCAATGTGATCATGAGAAACAATTCTTTGACAGATAACGGGCTAATGATCAATCTATCAACCATCGCACTAATGATATTTATATCATGGCTGATAAACATTTATTTCGAGAATACAGTCAACACAAAACTTCGAGTTGCAATTGAAAAATCGCTAATAAAGCTAGCTACATTTTTCAAACAACCAATAGCCTACTAAGCCATTCTTACAAAACTCAAACATAACCCAACACTATAGCCATTCAAAGCTTTATTCCTTCAACATAAATCGAGTTTTTTTGTACACTGAACCATCATTGTTACTATCAAGACAATCCCTGGAAAACTGCGGTATTTGAGACTCGTTATATGGCAACGACTTGCAGTCAACAAACCCAGCAGACTCGCATAACCTAGTCAGACTAAAATAATCGTACATCCATTTATGCCTTTCGCCAATTCCCGTACCATCAAAAACTAACTCCCTTAATCCGCGCGGTAACAATTTTGTTACTAACCGGACATAGAAGTAGTCCAATTTAGTTGACAACTTTTGCAAGTTCACTCCTCGCAATTTATCGATGAATGATTTTTCCCCGATTGGTGGGCTATAGCTTGCATACTGAGTCCTGGATTGCACATAATCCGAAATATCCCGGAAATCGCCATTACGCATTTTTTGGAAAAACGCGCCCATTTCGCCAGTATGCCGCGTTCTAACCAATTGATCGAGTAGCTCGATAGAAATCCATTCATGCAGGTGCAGTTTAGGGATATCGTCATCAGGCAGCTCCAGAATCCGTATATATTCCCTACAGGTAACCGCCAAATCGGGAACTACGATGCGTAATATTCCATTCGGTTTCAAAGTTCTATAGGCTTCTTTTAATAAAAATCGCGCATCGTCGCGGGTAAAGTGCTCTATCACGTGACTGCTGTAAACGACATCAAAGTGATTGTCCGGATAGGGAAATCCATTCAAGAGATTAACTCGCTTAACCTCCGGACGGTTCGAATGAAAATCGATATTGTCCCAGCCGGGTGCAACCTTCAAACCGCACCCAAAATTCAGTTTTCTCATGCCGCTGACTCCTTTTAATTTCTCCCTGCACTAACGAAGTTTTCTCGGCACACTACTGGAGTTCAATTCCGCTAAAGCTCACAATCCGATGCCGCACTATAATGTACAACAATCTTTCTAACAAAAAAACCAATTCATCAAAATTTAATCAGTTTGCTCTGTTTAGGCTTGTGAAAATTCGCAGATCCTTCGTTGACTTTTAGAGTTGCGACTGTGGCAAAATGCCGCTTTCAATCAGTAACGATCGCCACTGTAAAAAGCGCACGGTATTAGAACCGAAAAAAGAGATTTGGGAGGATAGAACTTAGAGCGAATGCTCTGAAGCGACTCAATCGCTCATTCATTTGGAACAAGCGATTGATTGATGATTTAAAGTAAATAGTCAGTCGCGCGGCCAATACCGATCGACCAACTCGCGGGTAGACCGAATATTGCCTTTGCTGGACGCACCAAAGACAATCGATTCGATATTCGGCTGGGCACAGACCCATTCGATGGCCTCGTTGGCTGGGATGGCGCCGGAGGCGAATACCGACATTGCGATGGCTCGAAATTTTTCTCTTTCAAGGCCGTTTCGTAGGCCTCAAATCCGCCGGACATCCTAAAACCCACTTTATTGATATTCGCGCAAACGATGGGATTCTCGACGCCCAATTCCTCCAACACATCCAACAGCCTCGGCATATTCATCGTGATAAAGCCGGGCTCGGCGCCGTATCTCGCCTTGACGTGGTTGGCAAATATCCGAAAGGCTTCGTTAAAACCCAGGCCCAACAAAAAGTCGACAACCACATTCTGCAAGAAAATCACCGGTGTTTGTAAGCCAGCGAACATTTTCATCTCGGCGTCTATCAATAAAGTGGTGATGCCTTCGATGTCTTTTTTTGCCAATGACATACCGCCACGCATAGCCGAATCCAGGAAGCCTTCTTCCGGCAAGAAGTGTTTGATCGCCCCCAACAAACCGTGATCGGTCATTGCATTGGCGTATTTATGCGCATAAGGCATGCAAGGGTAAAATTTATAATCGGCGTAACGTGTTGGGTTGGCGCGCATGTGGTCGCAAACCAAGGCTATCCGCTCGTGCGTGGTACACATAAAGGTTTTGATGCCTTCGTCGTAGGCATTGTCCAATACCTCGATCACGGCCCCGATGTCCTGAAAACGCATGGCCTGAGCGCGCGCCTTTTCTTCCGACATATGATTGACGCCAAAAAATTGATTGTCGCCAAAAAGTAATTGGTCCATCTAATCTACTCCAGCCCCTTCATGGGGTAACTGTTAAAAACGGGTAGCAATTCGTCAAAGGCTAAAAGCGGGCAAATTCCCTGTTTATTACCCCCTCGCTCTGCGGAAAGTTAAGACGAGGAAAACGAACCCACAGTTCGCTAACCTCTTTTCTACCCCAATACCGTTTAGTTAAGGCTTAACCATTCGTCCCGAGCAAAACCGAAGATTAAGTCGTTAATGGTTCAACTAGCTCACCACGAACGGCTAAGTTAACGCATACCGCCCAATCGCGGCAAAAGCGGCCCTACAACACCGTGCTCAGCCTGACTGGGCGATAACGATCACAACCAGCCTATCGTCAATTGCTTAAGAACGAAAACAGCCCGCCTTTTTTAGGGGCGGTAACCGGCAAAGCTTCGTCGTTTTTCACCGATGGCCCCTTTTCGGCATCGGCAATCATCATCGCGATCACTTTGTCGGTTTCGGCCGCGCTGGCAAACGAGTTGACGTTTTCGGCACGTTTTTCGGCGATACATTTAACGAAGTAATCCAATTGCGCGGAGTATTCCTCGCCGCGCACATAAAACCAGACTTCTTCCGTCAATGCGGTGGTGTTGTTGACATTCCAGCCTTGTTGGTAACCGGCCGGTATCGTGGCGGTATCGCGCAAATAAACTTGCAACTCCTGGCGGTCCGCGATGATCCTACCCTTGGCGCCCCAAATGCTGAATTTGGTGCTCATTTTGCGGTAAGACTCGTCACTCCAGTTCACCGAGATTTGCGCATTCATACCACCGGGGTAATACAAAGTGCCGAAGACCTCGTCATCGGTCTCCTTAGAAAATACGCTGTTCAAGACACTGCCGCCAACGCCGAGCGGCATGCCGAGATACCAAGTCAGCAAATTCAGCGGGTGCGCCGCATAATCGTAAAGACAGCCGCCGCCGGCGGTGCGCTGAGTTCGCCACGAACTGCCCTTGGGACGCATCACGACCGGGCCGTAAGCCTCGGCCAAAACGTGGGAGATATCGCCGATCAAGTTCATGTCCAGCAAACGCTTGACCTCTTGAAACACACCGACAAATCGGTAATGGTAGCCCACCTGATTGACCAAGCCTTTTTGCGCCGCGATACCGGCCAGTTCCTCGGATTCTTGGGGATTGAGACTGAACGGTTTTTCGCAAAATACATGCAAGCCTTTTTCCAATGCCTTGCGAACCATCGGGCCGTGCATGCTGGACGGCGTAGCAATCACCACCGCATCCAGTTCGGCATCCCGCAACATGACGTCGTAATCGCTGAACGTCGGCACCCCGGTATATTTATTTAACACGTCCAGGACGTAGCCAGTCGCGTCGCAGATCGCCGTTACCTGCACATCGGGATGTGCATTAATAATCGCCAGATGCGACAACCCCATTTTTCCCAAACCTACAACAGCTACACGAACCACCGCATTACTCCTTTTCAATTAACTTTTGCTCGCTGAAACCGCCGCATTAAACCAGCCGCGGCGGCCTCGGCGACGAATATAAACGACCACCAATACCGTTTAGCCCTTAATTTGGGCTGAATGATCAGCCTGAATACCCACTCCAATCCCAGCGCGCGTATCCATTCCGGCGCCCACGGCACCGCGCCGGAATGGTAATCGAAGGCCGCGCCGACCCCAACCATCCAAGGTGCGCGAACCCGGTGCAAATGCTTGGCGATCCAGGCTTCCTGCTTTACTAGACCCAAGCCGACCCAAACGATATCGGGCTTGGTCTCGTTGATCATGCGAACGACTTCCTCGTCCTCTTCGGCGGTCAGCTCCCTAAACGGCGGGCAATAGGTACCGACCACCTGCATTTGCGGAAATTGTTCTTTCAATTTCTCCGCCATTAAATCCGCGACGCCTTCCTTACCGCCGTAATAAAAATGCCGCCACCCTCTGGACTGACCGTACTCGCTGCAATCCAATTGCAAGATCGGGCCATTATAACGGTTGATTTTCAAGCCCCAAAAATAACCGGCCGCGATGACGCCCACGCCGTCGCACAATGAAAAGTTAGCGTTTTGAATGAATTTTAAATGATCCGGGCGGCGCAAGGCGTGATACATCGATTCGGTATTGGTGATCGAGATGTATCGGCCGGTTTCGCCCGCTGAAATCGCCCTAGCCATTTCGGCCAAAACGTCTGCGTGGGGCCCGGTGTAAACGGGCATCCCCATCAACCTGTCTGTAAAGGTTGTCACGACAAAATCCTCTGAATAAATAATTGAGTAACCGCTAGCACGATTAACACGGTTTCTACTCTTATGTCCGATGACCCCAAAGAACAGCCACGAGGAAGAGTTTTTATCCCTGTAAGACCGAACTTTCCCAATTCGGCATAAGGTATGCCACAGAAAACTAGTTCTCGGCAATGTGCCTTATTATACGATTGCCAAACCCAGGACAATTGCCTTAAAAACAGTTTTCCGTTGGGCGCTCTCAGAAGCCAGCAAAACCCTATGGGCAAAACTTGCCCTATTTTTTACGCTCCATCGCCAAACACCGCTGCATGCCGTCAACGAAATGATCGATCATATTCGTCAACGTATAACGACGCGCGGCGGCCAACGCATTGGCGCGTATCCGCTGGTAGGCTTCGGAATCCCCAAGTAGTGTCACAATGGCGTCGGCGTAGGCATCCGAAGCGCCGTTAACAACCAATCCGTTCTCACCGTCCTTCAAATAAGCGATCTCGGGACTATGTCGCGCGTCGGACGTTGTTACCATCGGCAAACCGGCGCAAAACGCATCCAATACATGCAAGCCAACCAGGCCGGGATTCAATATTACGTCGGCCAGGCGATAATAGGCGGCTTTTTCTACCCCTTTTCGAACGCCCCGCCAATGCAACCACGGGCGACTTTCCGCCGCCGCCTGAATATCCGCCGCGCTAGGCCCGTCGCCAATAATCACCACCTGAAAATCCGGAATCGACTCGCGAATCCGGTCGGCCGCGGCAACCAGATAGTCCAACCGCTTATCCGGATAAAGCGATCCGCAATACAATCCTACGCGACTGGTATCGCCGATACCCAACTCGACCCGAACTTCCCGCAATCTGTCGTCCGAAATCCCCGCCAAATCGGCTTCGAATCGTTCGTTATCAATCGCATTGTCCAACACAGTGATGCGCTCGGCGGGATAACCATCGGCGATTAAAATATCCCTGGTCATATCGGTGTAAGCAAACCACCAATCGACTCGCCCAACTAAAAACTGCTTCCATCTTTCCCTAAACCCTTTTGGATTACGCGTCTGAAAATTACGGCCGTGGCCCCAATAACCTACTTTGGTCTTACCGCTTCGCTTAAATAACAACCATGGATAATTCGATAGCAATCGATTTTCTTGCATCATTATCACTAAATCGGTATCGGCAAGATGAGACGGAAAAGGTTGCCAAAGTATATCCCTGTTTTTTACTGGCAAATAATAATTTGTAACGACATCTGCCCACGGCAAAGTGCCAGTATCTTTCTTAGTGGCCTCACGAGCCGTCGGTTGCCCGTGCAACAAATGAAGATCGATTCCTTTTGCCAAACAGGCCTCTCGAAGACCTTCAAATAAACCCAACCTATAATGCAACAATCGATATTGAGCGATAACTACTTTTTTCATGTTTAATCAGCAAAGTGAATATTACAAAAAACCTGCCTAACTGCGCGCTGAGAAAATAAATTCCAGTACAAAAGAACCTCTACTTCTGGAAATGGGATTTACTTGATGAAATACTTTAAATAGCCTGCAACCAACCGAAGAAAATCCAGAACCATATACCAAGGCAAGATAATTTTTGGGCAGTTATTCCACGCATACCACCATCGCGCCGAAAGGTTAGCGGGCGATTTAATGTTCGTTAAGTATTTTACAAAGCTGTCGAAACTAAACTTATTACGTACCGCCGACAATCCTGTCGCCTCAACATACGAAAATACCTTGCAACTTTGAAACACGTACGCTGGGTATCCAGCCCGAAAAGCTTTATGGCCGAAATCATAGTCAGCGGCATAATGCGGTAAATGGCGCTCGTCATACAAGCCTACTTTATGGAACACCTCGACCGGAATTAGTGTTCCACGTCCCGATACTAAATTAACCTGCATTGCGTTCTCATCACTCGACACATGATGTTCGGAAAATCGCACTCTTCTATCCTTGGCTCCCCACCAACTTTGCCTAAAGCCCTCGCTAACTCGTTGACCCGTTGCAATATCATGAACAACAGAGGTCAATAACGAGTGAGGATAGTTGCTGGATTGTTTAAGCATTTCGGAAAGGTAATTTTCAGGCAACTCAGTATCGTTATTTAATGTCAACAGATGATCCCCTTCACCGGCTTGTGTTAATACATATTCCACACATCTGTTAGTTGCACCGGTCCACCATAAGCAGCTATCCGCATTTACAACAACGACATCCGGATATAGCTCATTAATTCGACCAGTAGTCCCATCAGTAGAACCGTGATCGCAAACGATTACACGATAATCCTTATAATCTTGCGAATAAATCGATTTTAAACAAGCCAACGTAAATTCGATACGATTAAAAACTGGAATACAAATCCATACCACCATAATTAAGACCCGGCAAAAGAAAACACTGGCAAGCTACGCCCTATAAATTATTGCGACTTCTTATATCTGTTATTTTGACTGTGGACAAAGCCATCATCAAAAACAAAAACAGGTTCAAGCCATTTAATCCTCTAAGCAGAGAGGATTCGGCCATATTATGAACTAATACCCCAAACATCCCAGTAGCAATAAGAGTGTAAAACTTCTTATCGTAATGCCCAATAAAAATCTGTTCTTTAGTTTTCCGTATCAGTATCGCGAACAACAACAACTCAGCAACCACCCCCCTTTTACTAATATCTCGATGTAACCATTATGCAAGTGCGACATTCTTATGTGATACTTACGGGTTAGGTGCTCGAGATCGTCGAACCCCTCACCAGATATCGGGTTTTCAGCGAAAGACTCCAGTCCCTTTTCCCAAAGCGTAGATCTTCCAGTCAAAGTAACGTCACGCCCAGTTGAAGCCAACGACTGACTTACCAACTCTCTCGAACTCATATAAAAAGTAGTCACTATTGCTAATACAAAACCTGCCAGGCCAAAAAGCACCACTTTAAAAGACATCGATTTTCTAGAAAAAATCTTAATATATAACATGTGGCAGAACACAAACAGCGACGCAACAATACTAGTCATGCTGTCAGCCTTAATCACCGTTATTATTGAAATGAATGCCGATATAAAAACCAGAAATTTTTCGAATTTTTTCGTTGTCAAAACAAACAAATTAACACAAGACCATATTGACAATAAAACCATTCCGCCGAGTTTATTCGGATGATCAGTAATACCTATCCACCGTACTTTCTCGAAACCTGTCGCATTCACGCCGTATTTCGGAAATACTAGTGCCATTATCACACTAGCCATAACCATTAAAAAGGTCGACCAAAAAAGCAATCTAGTTAAATTAATAAAGTCGTTTCGGAATGCAACTGCCATCATCATCGATATCGTCAATCCAAGAATCAAAAACACAAAAGTTTTTACAACCTCCTTTGGATCGCCTGCCCACAACGCGGTTGCTAACAAATAAAACACAAGTGCGATGAGTAACTTGTTTTGGAGCAAACCTGAAACACCGACTCGAAGATTAAATAAAAAAATAAATGCAGTTCCTAGCAAAAACACTCGGTGCAATGGCAACCTTTCCGCTCCGCTTCCATTGATCGTCAAATCGATACCAAAAAATGCCCACAATAAATAACAGCAAAATATAAACGCAGTTAACTTTTTAAATCTGAATACAGCTTCCATGATTAGCGGAACTCCAAAACTATCCGATATTGCTCAATCGTCGCTTGGGCATTCACGTCCGCATTATAAGTACGTTGGGTATTATTAAACATCGCAGTAATTTTATCTCCATTATCAACCGATAATGCACAACTTAATTGTTCACTCCAATGTTTAATGTCGTTTGGCCTAGCCAGATAGCCGGCTTCTCCGTTTAGGATCATTTCGCGCGTGCCATCAATATCGCTAGCGATCACGAGAGTTTTCATCGCGCCTGCCTCCAGAATCGGCCTGGCGAAATGCGGCTCGGTAAACGGCGCAGCGACGACATCCACTTCGGCTATATAGTCGGCAATATCGAAAATGACGCCTGGGAAAAATACTCTATTCTGCAAGCCATATTCTTTTATGACTTCCTGAAGCTCCAAGCGCAGATTTTTTTACCGGTCAATTTACGCAAGATCTGCTTAAATCTAGTAACATCCGGCTCTTTGGCGCCTTCGCCAAACAACACCAATATCGCATCGGGGTGTCGATCGGCTATCGCCGCAAACGCCATCAGAAGAACCATCGCTCCTTTTGCCGGGGTGTGCCAGCCCAAAATCGCGATAATCCTGGCATTATCCGGCACGCCGAGTTTTTGCCTTAAATGCACCGGTTTGGCGATGCGATAGTCGAATTTATCAAAATTGACAAAGTTCGGGATCACTACGCCGTTTCGTACCGGCCTAACTCTATTCAATTCGGATTGGCATAACGAGACGACTACATCGGCGCAATACGCGATAATTTGTCTTATTGCCGAATATCGTATGCGAAAATGCCCGTACTCCAAAAAGTCCCGCATGTGCCAGACCAACGGAATTTTCATCGATTTTACCGCTAGTCCCTCGGCAACCAGAACCGTCGAATTCAAATGTACAATATCCGGCTGTTCTTCAACCAATATTTGCCGCATGGCCAAATAAGTTGGAATCAATTTCAAATAATGACGACCGTAAGCTTTCAAGTCGTGATAAAACTTTGCGCCAAACGGATTCAAAGACTGGTTCTCGATGGTACAGTGCGGCAATTTACCCAAACGTGAATCGACCACACAGCTGATGCCGGCATTACGGTAAAACTCCACCGCCGGCCCATCGGTTATGAAATAAACCACAATCTCGTATTTTTTTCTGACATATTCCAGTAAATAGAACAAACTCATTGGGGCCCCTCCATTTGCCCCCGAATGCTGTACGTAGAGTATTTTTTTATTCGACATTGCCGACTTCCTTCGCCGGGTTTCCGGCATAAATTTTTGACTGGGCAATATCTCGCACAACCACCGCACCAGCTCCTACAATACTATTCGCGGCAATAGAGACGCCTTTTGCGATAATTGAATTAGCCCCGATGAATACATCATCGGATATTTCGACAGGTTTTACGGCGATTTTGGCCGAGTCTTTGCAATATCTGCGATTATCCGAAGCCTTTGCGTGAAAATCGGTATCGAATATCGACACATTTGCACCTAATAACGCTCTCTTACCAATACTGACGTACTTGGCGGAACAAATACTAGTACCGCTAAGTCCACAGTCGTCCCCTATCATCAACACTGCCCCCGGCTGCAAAGTTCTAAGAATAACAGGATGATTTACGCCAAGTGCGGTAAATCTTGAGTCGGAGCAAAAAACAACTCTATCGCCGATTATTATTTTCGAATCTTTAGCGATGGAGAATATCGGCATGCCATAGAATTTGCACCCCCTACCCAAAACCACGCCATGTACTCTAGCCAACATTCTGGCCGATATTTGCCAATACCAATATCGAAGCTTTCCGGCGACTTTAAAGAGAATATTCATTTAAATTTTGAAACTTATTGGGCGATAAAAGTTTTTATTTCTTCAGGAAACGGAGAATTATAATGTTTATACGCCCAAATCCCTTCCAACGTAGATAATAAAATTTCCATTCTGCTACGTTGCGTGTGATGCTTCCTTACATATTCGGCGGCGCTTAACGCCATCTCCAGTCTTTGCTGTTCAGGCATGCTAAGCAACCATTTAACCTTATCGACGGCTTGATTGGGGGTTTTGAAATAATGGCAATGTACCCCGTCCTTCAAGATTTCATCAAATTTCGGCGAATAACCGGATACATAGGGTATGCCCATTGCAATGGTGTTGAACGGACGATTGGAGTCGTAATATTCGATGTCGCTAAATTGCGGAATACCGATTGCGACTTTGGATGCGTTATATGCCTCGACCTGTTTAAAAAAGTCGATAGGCCCTCTGCCACACTGGAACTTCTCCCAGCCTTTTCCATACAGCGCAAATTTATCTCCGAATTCTTCTTGTAGCGCAGCAATTAACTTAGGCCTTTCTTTAGCGCCGGGCGCGGACGCAAAGGGCCGACGAGATTTCCATTGATTGGCGATCATCACCAAGTCGTTCTGATAATCTCTTTCGGTTTTTATAGGCTCGCCAAATGATACCTCATCGTATCCGTGCGGCAATAAATAAACATGCCTCGCGCCATGCCTCTTCAAATATTCCGCTACGCGCCCCAGTCCTGAGTTGAAACAAACATCGGTATATTTAATTAAAGACAATAAACACTTTGGATACGGCACTACCCAAAAGTTGCCGAACGGATCGCCATTTTCGTTACAGATCGCCGGCTTGCTGGGCAAATCCCTGATCCTTGCCATGATTTTCTCGTTTAAATGTCCAGTCCAGAGTCCATGCCAATAGATGGCATCCGCACCGAAATCTTTTGCAATTTCGTAGACTTTTTCCGCCATGGCATCCCAGCCGTGTTCACGTCCGAAAATTCGATACGAAAAGATTTCCAGCGCTTCCAAGCGGCCTTCCGAAAGCATGTCGGCGAAAATTTTTCGTCTAGCTCGTTGGTCCCCTTCAACTGACTCTACCGGCAAATACAACAATCTCAGTTTTTTCATAGAAAATATCTTTTTGGAAAAAATTTTTTTAACATTGCCGATTGTTTCAGTAAATACTTAACGGCAGGCAGGCGAAATGCAACATATCGACTCACCATTAAACCAAGTCCAAAACCTATGATTGCGGATAGACCATCGATTGCCAACCGAAATATTTTGGGAATATTCTCAGGTATAAACTGGATAGAGGCATAAACCGTTACAATCGTTAAAGTTGCCATCGTTATTATACAAACCCCGGCCAGCAACGTTTCTTTAACTGAAATACGTAATATCCGACTTAACTTTATAGTAACGACTATCAGCCTTACCCATTCAGTGATCACCAATGCCAACGCGATATCCACTACATTGCCGCTTGGAGCCAGTACAAATAGCAATAAGGAAATCAAGGCCAGCGCAAAAAACTGTACTTGCATTTTCACGCGCAGCTTATTAATCGAATTTAACGTAACACCCGCGACGTGGGAAATAAAGGACGGCCCAACCGATAACGACAGCATTTGCAAAATTGGAATTGCCTCCAGCCAGTTTTCTCCTAATAATACTTTTACAATATCATTGGCAGTTAAATAAATCGTCAAACTAACTGAAAATGCGTAACTACCCACCAACAATATGCTTAATTGCAAGCTGTACTTCTGCTTTTCTCTTTGATTTCCTATAGAACTGACGATAGGAAATAGCGCCTTGGTTAAAATATTGGCGGGTTGTTGTACCGGCAAATTTGCCAGTAGGTTAGCTCGACTGTAAAAGCCGGATATTTTTGCCCCTAACAACTTACCTACCACCAAGGAATCAAGGCCAGCGGCCAAAAACTCCATGAAACCAATAACTGAATATCTACCACCGTAGCTAAGAAAATGTCTCCGCTGTGCAGGGGAATGCTTCAAGGACAGGGAAAATGGCATTGCCATATAACTCAAGGCCGCGGTTACCGTTAGTTGGGTCATGACCGCACAGACTAACGCCCAAACTTCTAAACCAGAATACGCCGCGGTTATTCCAACTATGCCGTATCCGATAAGATAGGCAACAACGTCGATGATCGCTATCGAACGAAATGCCGTGTTGCGTTGCAATAAGCCTTGCGCAACTGCCGCAAAACCCGAAATTACAAAGTTTATCGACAACACGCGTATGACCGAAGCCAAACCCGGCATTTCATAAAATATTTCGAATACCGGCGCGGCCACTTGCACTAAAGCGCAAAATGTAGCGGATATGCCTAAGGAGACTGCCAGAGCCGCCGAGACATCCCCTTGATTCAGTTCTTGCTTCTGAATGATTGCCGGTGCAGTCCCTATTTGCGCGAAAAAACTGAAAAATCGCAAACAAACGCTAGCAACAGCAACAACCCCGAAAGCAGAAGGATCAAGAAGCCTAGCCATCACTGCCATAAATATCAATTGGAAAGCGGTTACAAAAACTGTCGATAATGTCCCCCACGCGACACCGGAGGAAAGCTTTTTTATTTTAGTCACTGTCAAAATTTAGTTTAAACCCAGCATAGTTATTTGACAAAGCCTTTAATCCAGAAATCTACTGGAATTTTAGGCCAAATCAAAATTAATAAAGCGACCGCATTCTTCCCATGATTCGTTTTATGATATTGGCCTTCTTCTTTTTCACAGCAGGGTCATAAAACCCACGTTTGGCAAAATCCACGGTTAGCCCGTGCGCTGCAAATAGCGGCTCAACAATATGTTTTTGCCATTTCCCTGCGACAACACCTGTTGCCCTGTAAGGCAACACGGCCGCACCGGGCTGTGTAAACAAATCCCTATTTACGCATAAAATAATGTCATTTTTGCGACGCGCTCTAAACGACCCGAATATTTCAAATTGCCATGGATTCTCGTGAAGACGAATGTGGCTTTGCATTGTGCTTTTTCGCCAAAGACCTGCTTGCAATCCCAACAAATACCTTGAGCTTTTGGCCACTCGCCACAGCAATTTGTTTTCGGTTGGTTGCCAGGGACCAGAACCGCCAAGCTCCATTAATCGGATGACATCGGCACGCCCTTCTCGCATCTCATTTAAGAACTCGTGAATATATTCTTCTTTCACCGGTTCTTCTAAGAAATAATCTTCCTGAAAATACAATATGTAGGGTGTGTCAATTTTATCCAAACAACGAGCAAGGCATTCACTCCAAGTTAGACGCCGAGTTTCGCCTTCCGCTACCTTTGAACACGATATGTTAAGCCCATCGAATTCAAATCCCTTTAATTCCGTATTCAAAACAATCGGGAATGGGCAATTAGGCCAATAGCGTTTAAATAATGTAAAAAAAGGCTCCCAACAATCTTCAAAACTATCGGAAGTATTGACCAGCACAGTTAATTCTTTTTCCATTTCCAGTCCCAAGTTACCCACTTAATCAACTAAACCCAATTAATAAAAACCGTCAAAAATCGCTGAAATATTGAACCTTCAGAGAACCAAGCCTGCTATCTCTCTGCATTAGAACAGGCATAGAGAAATCAAGAAAACCACCTCTTACACTTAAGAAACCTCTGATTAATTCGTCAACATGAATTTCAGCACCAATTAAATCAACGACTTGCGCATTGATTTTCTTGAAAACCTGAATTAATCAAAGGTTCCTTAACCATCTAAATAGGCGACATTCGTTAATGTAGCGAACTCTTTCGCCAAGACCCCATAACTAAAACAGTAGACCTACTGCTGCTTAATTAAACTATAAATATCATTTCACACAAAATAGATTAAACATCCGCTAAAATGTATCATCATTACCTCGAATGGTATTTAATTTAGATTCTAGATATCCGATGCCGACCTTCTCGAGCCACAAGCCATCTGAATCACATATAATCATTGCAGCGTTGTTCCTAAGCGTTGTAACCATAGCGTTCTTTAACAATTACCCGCAATTTATATCCGAGCCCTCCGAGCTCTTAGAGAATCCTAGCTTTGAATTTGGCTTAGAGCATTGGGCTTACTCAAAGAAGGGAGTAGAGCTTTATTTTTCCGACCTCCCGAACAAAGTAAATCCGGATGATTTGGAACGCCGAGTACATGGTGCGACCGCCGTTTCCCTAACGTCTAACGATTCCAACAGCTTTGTTTCCATCTATCAATTTATTACTCCAGTAACTCCCGGCAGGTTGGTCAAGCTCAACTCGACCCTGATGACCAATAATGTCGTAAACGGCTCTGCGACTTGGGAAACGGCTCGCGTTGTATTATTGGCATTCGACCAGTCTGACAAACCTCGATACGACCGCCCCCATGTTCTTATCAACTTACCGGAATCATCCGATTGGGCTCAATACGAGCGTATTTTTGAAATTAGCGCTGATACCACAAAACTCCAAGTAGCCGCTCAACTGACGCATTGCCAGGGACAATTACTCGTTAAATCATTCAGCTTAAATCCAGTTGAATTAAATCCGCAGTTTGTCCAATACAGATTGTGGTTATTATCTGTATGGCTTGGCTTCGGCGTTTGGATCACTGTAAAAGCTGTTCGAAGCCATATCAGCATTCGATCCGATTGGTTTTTAATATTTACCATACTCGGCATTCTATCCGGAGTATTAATGCCGGAATCACTTAAGGAAACACTTGGGCAATCAGTTTGGCCGACTAAATCAATACTTCCAATCGAACATGCGGAACATTTAAGAACTTTTAAACTGTCTTTCACCATTCCTGTAATTGACATTTACAAACTGGGGCATATCGTTACATTTACCTTTTTGCCAATCTCTGTTTGGGTTGGCAACCGATTTCGTAAACCAAAACCCCAACAAATCATGCAGATGCTAGTCTTTGCAATTTGTAGCGAAACGCTACAATTATTCACTGTAGGCCGAGGCCCGCAACTGGGTGATGTTTTCATCGATAGCTTTGGAATTTTGCTCGGGTTGGCAGTTACTATTTTCTGCCGCCGCCCTAACCTCATTTAGCGAGCCGCTTAATACGCTTGCTCCCCGACAAAGCCCTTGAAGACGGTCATGAATACGATCTTGATGTCCAGCCACAGCGACCATTGGCGGATGTATTCCAGATCGTAGTGAATGCGGGCCTGCATTTTGTCGATGGTTTCGGTTTCGCCCCGGCAGCCGCTGATTTGCGCCAAGCCGGTGATGCCGGGTTTCATTTTGTGGCGCAGCATGTAACCCTGGATTTGCTTGCGATAGTATTCGTTATGAGCAATCGCGTGCGGACGCGGGCCGACCACGGACATCGTGCCCCGCAGGACGTTTAGAAACTGAGGTAATTCGTCCAACGAGGTACGCCGTA
Organism: Methylomonas stagni; assembly: GCF_050154735.1. Lineage (NCBI taxonomy): Bacteria > Pseudomonadati > Pseudomonadota > Gammaproteobacteria > Methylococcales > Methylococcaceae > Methylomonas > Methylomonas stagni. The sequence continues at coordinate 2,965,473 of NZ_CP189557.1, forward strand.
AAAACGCGCCCAGCGGCGTGACCCGGCTGTCGTTGGCGGTCGCTTGCTTGACGGCGTCGCCGTTTTCGCAGACCGACATCGAGCGGAACTTCCAGACTTCGATCGGCTCGCCCTTCACGCCGTAACGCAATTGTTTGAAGATGACGGGACCGGGCGAAGTGACCTTGACCGCGAGCGCAATCAGAAGCATCGGAATCGCGATCAGCGGCAAAATCAGCGCGCACAACACCAAGTCTTCCAGACGTTTGGCCATACCGTCCAACACCGAATTGAGCGGGGTGTCGAACACGCTGACTACCGGGATACCCTTGACGCTGCTGAGTTTGGATTGCATCAGGTTGAAGGTGAAAAAATCGGGAACGATATTCACCGACACCGTGCTGTCGGCCAGTTCGCGGATCAACTGATTGATCCGCACTTCGGCGCGGAGCGGCAGGGTGATGTAGATATGGTCGATCTCGCCACGCTGACTGCGCTTTAACAATTCCTTGAAATCGCCGGTAATGTCGTCTTCTATCAACTCGCCTTGCTCGCGGCGTTGCGGATTTTCGACGCGATCGTCAAAGTAGCCGGCAAAATGGTAGCCCAACCAAGGCATTTCGGTCAGCGCGATATTCAAGCGCTTGCCGAGCGGATTGGCACCCAATATCGCGTAATAACGGACATTCAAGCCGTGCAAACGCAGAAACGACAATGTCGCTCGCCGGAGCGTGTGCACCAATATAATGCCCAACGGCACCAGCGGAAACCACAACTCGAGCACTTGCTTGGAGAATTCGAAATCCGGCTCCAGCAAGTACACGCCGCTGGACACCACCGCAAAGGAGCCTATCCACGACAGTAAAATCCGCAATGCATCGTCGAACATCGGGTCGCCGCGCCAACCGTGATAGATCTCTTGATGTTCGGCGAAGATACCGAACAACACCGTACAAGCGATGAAGAGGATCAAATACTCGCGCGTGAAAGGGATTTGATAGAGCTCCAGCGACGCAAACATCGACACAAAAATGATCCCGGTATCGATGGCGCGTTTAACCCCTTGCATTTCAGGCCGCAAGGGACGGATAAATCCTTTTGAGCGAAGTTGGTTCATATCCAGAAGTTATAGACTATTCGTTGAACATCCGATCGATCCGCGCTGATCCAATAATTTATCAGCGCTTTATTTCAGCCCCATGAATCTAGGCTCCCTACCCGACTATCGATTCGGCCTTTCGGTGTTTTAAGTCGTTGCAAACACTGATAGGCCGCTTCTATAAGCCAGCCGTTCGATGCGGCGACTGGATTCAAACGTAACTGTCAGCAAAATGCACACCAGTTATCCCTGTTAGCCGGGAAGCCCCCGACGATTGCCATACCTCTAAACGCTGGTTCCACTCGTGGCCCACCGCAGCAATGTCAAGCGTGACCGAACACACCATCCCGAGTGCGCCTTAAGGATACACCGATAAGCCAATCTTCATCAGGCACAACACGCGCTAAGTGCCCAGTGTCGAGTTTTTTGCCGACCATCACATAGCGTTGCAACCGCACCATCTTGGTTCATCATCACGCCGACAAAGTCGCAAAACGCCTTTCGGCGATACCTTTAGCCTGCTAATCAATGCTTTACGACTCCCCGGCCCGAATGCGAGCATTCCCGCAGCCGTAAACAAACGGCCGATTTATACGCGAACGGCATTCCGATCTGTCGTTTTTAATGACATCCTAATGTTTTCGTCATCGGTTACCCCACTTTTCCAAGTTAATAATGATGCAAAAATCCATTCCGTGAAAGTTTTTCCAGGAAAAGTTCCGTCGCTTGTTCACGTCACGCTCGGAAAACGGTCACGAATTCGGCCTACACCGCCTTGGATAAATCGCAGGAAAGCCTCGCGCGGATTAGTCATTTTGTTCCGCCCTTCCCGCGCGGACACGGTGTTTGCGTGTTTATCCCCGCCCAGGCCTTTGACGGGCCAGCAAATGCTCCCAATTTAAATCCGGCTTGCGGTTAAAATCTCGCCGTTAACGTTAATTCGGACTTCTCATGTCAAATACCTTTATCTCTCAAAAACCCATTCCTCCTCGCGAACGCCTGATCATGGCGCTGGACGTCGCCAGCATCGCCGAAGCCCAAGCCCTGGTCGAGGAACTGGGCGATTCCGTGGTGTTTTATAAAGTCGGTATGGAACTGTTTATGTCCGGCGACTATTTCGGCTTTATCGAATGGTTGAAGGCGCGCGACAAGAAAGTCTTCGTGGACCTCAAGTTTTTCGACATACCCGCCACCGTCGGGCGAGCGATCAAAGCCCTGAGCAGCAAGGGCGTGGACCTGGCAACGATACACGGCAACGATTCCATCATGGAAGCCGCGGCCGAAGCCAAGGGCAATCTGAAGGTCTTGGCGGTGACGGCGTTGACTAGCCTGGACCGGGGCGATTTGGACGACTTAGGCTTTCAATGCGATGTGCGCGAATTGGTGCTGTCTCGCGCCAAGCGGGCGCTGCAGATTGGTTGCGACGGCATCGTATCGTCGGGCTTGGAAGCGGAATTGATTCGCTCTCACTTGGGCGACAAGTTATTGGTGATTACGCCGGGCATACGGCCGGTCGACAACCGGGAAGACGACGACCAGAAACGGGCGGTCAGCGTCGAACAGGCCATCCAAAGCGGCGCCGATTATTTGGTAGTGGGCCGGCCGATTCGCGATGCGGAGGACCGCAAAGCCATGGCGGAAAAAATACAGCGGCAAATTGCGGCTCAGTTTGAATAAGCAGAGAGGCAAACCGAGGTTTGCACTCCGGTAGGGTCTGTTCGAGTCGCTGTGCGGAGTGCAAATCTCGATTTGCCGTGTTCGCGGGTTGGCTGGCGTTTCGTTCGACGGCAAAAGACGGCATAATGGCCGGATTTTTTGATAGCCGCTTCCCATCCGCGCCATGAAACCAGCTCCCAATATCTATCTGATCGGCCTGATGGGTGTCGGTAAAACCACGATAGGCAAGCAGGTCGCGAAAGCGATGCAATGGCCGTTTTACGACAGCGACAAGGTCATAGAAGAAACCACCGGCACCGACATCCCGACCATCTTTGCCTACGAAGGCGAGGAAGGCTTTCGCAACCGGGAGCAGGCGATGATTCGCCAATTGACCGGACTGGACGGCATCGTGATGGCAACCGGCGGCGGCTCGATACTGCGGCCGGAAAACCGCGAGGCCCTGAAAACCCGCGGCTTTGTCGTCTATCTGCATTGTTCGATCGACAAAATCCTGCACCGCACCAAACACGATACTCAGCGGCCGCTGCTGCGCACCGAAAATCCGCGCCAGCGTTTGCAGGAACTGTTTGCCATCCGCGATCCTCTGTACCGGGAATGCGCGGATTTTAGAATCGATTCCGGCATGTTGCCGGGCAAGACCGTCGTCAAAACCATTTTGCAGCAATATCAAGCCGCCCTGGAGAACCATGAAAGAGCTGCGAGTTGAACTCGACAAGCAACGAAGCTATCCGATTTATATCGGCGCCGGCCTGCTCGGCCAAGCCGAGCTGCTGACCCGGCACATCCGTTCCAAGCAGGTCGCGATCGTCAGCAACGACACGATCGCGCCGCTGTATCTGTCCAAGGTCTTAGCCGGGCTTGGCGATTACCAAACCGAAACGGTCATCTTGCCCGACGGCGAACAGTACAAAACCCTGCAATATCTGGAAAAGATTTTCGACGGGCTGCTGGCCAACAAATTTAGCCGCAATGCCACGCTAATCGCGCTGGGCGGCGGCGTCATCGGCGACATGGGCGGTTTCGCGGCGGCCTGCTACCAGCGCGGCATCGCCTTCATCCAGATTCCGACCACCTTGCTGGCGCAAGTCGATTCATCGGTCGGCGGCAAGACCGGCGTCAACCATCCGCTCGGCAAGAACATGATAGGCGCGTTCTATCAGCCGCAATGCGTGATCGCCGACGCCGACGTGCTCGATACCCTGGACGATCGCCAATTGTCGGCCGGCTTGGCCGAAGTGATCAAATACGGCCTGATCCGCGATCCGGAGTTTCTGGACTGGCTGGAAGCCAATATGCCGAAGTTGCTGGCTCGCGACAAAGCCGCCTTGGCTTATGCGATCGAACGCTCCTGCGCCAACAAGGCGGCGGTGGTCGGCGAAGACGAATTCGAAAACGGCGTACGGGCCACCTTGAACCTGGGCCACACCTTCGGCCACGCCATCGAAACCGGTTGCGGTTACGGCGAATATCTGCACGGCGAGGCGGTGGCGATAGGCACCGGCTTCGCGGCCGACTTGTCGCGCCGGCAGGGTTATCTGGGCGATGCCGATGTCGCGCGCGTGCTGGCCATTTTGCACGCCGCCGGCCTGCCGACCCGGCCGCCGACCGAGATGAGCACCGAGCAATATCTGGACTTGATGGCGGTGGACAAGAAAAACGTCGACGGCAAGATTCGGGTGATTTTGTTGGAAGCGCTCGGCAAGGCCTTGTTGCCGATCAGCGTGGAGAGAGCGCCGTTGCAGGCAACCTTGAACGCTTATGCCGGATAACGAAAATCTGACTTACAGCTACCAAAAGCGCACGCTGGATCATAGGCCCGAGCGCAGCCTATTGACGCCGGAGCGCGCCCAAAAGCTGGACTTGTTGGTGCATTTGCTGAGCAATCTGCAGCAAGCCCTGGTCGTCTGCGGCCCGCCGGGCATCGGCAAGACCACGCTGCTGGAAGCCTTGCAACAAAGCCAGCGCGAACAATGGCAAATCTCGCTGTTAAAAGCGACACCGGCGTCGAGCTTCGAGACTATCGTCCACGAATTGTTGCGCAGCCTGAATATCCCTAATCTTGCCGCCAGTTTCGATTTGACTCGACTGCGCGAACTTTGCGGCAAGCAGGCGGTGGTGCTGTTGATCGACGATGCCGGCCATCTGATGCCGGGGCTGATCACGATGTTGATCGAATTCGCCGATTCGCTGCCGGGCCTGCATCTGGTATTCGCACTGAGCCACGACCAATTCAGCATCAAGGCCGGTACCGACCGGCGCATCGAAGACGCCCACGTCATCGAACTGCCGCCGCTCAAGCAGCGCCATTATCGGGATTTTCTGCAAAACCTGTCGGCCCAACCGGGTTCCGCCATTTCGTTCAACGCGGTCACCGACCCGTTGATCGAAGCGCTGTACCTGGAAACCCACGGCATTCCCGGCCGGATACTCGAAGAACTGCCGAAACTGGCCGAGCAACAAGGCCGAACCGGCGCGCGCTGGGGATTATGGCTGGGAGTCATCGCGGTGATCGCCGGCACCGGGGGTGCAATGGTTTGGTTGTGGCCGAACAATGACGAGAAAACCCTCGTCGCCGCGCCGTCCCTCGGCAAGCCGACGAGCCAAGTGCTACCGGCCGAGCCGGTGAATCCACCCGCCCAGGCCCCGGCTGAAACGCCGACACCGGCATCCAAGCCGCTTGACGGACCGGCGCCGACCGCGCGGCTTGACGAACGTCCCGCCGACGCGGCAGAACCGGTGCCGCCGCCAGCGCCGCAATCCACCCCCCAGCCGTTTCCGATAGCGCAGCAAACGACTAAAGCCGCGCCGGCCGAAAACGAACCAAACGCCGTGCAAACCGCGTCGGCACCAGTCGCAGCGCAGCCCGCGCCAGTGGCTGCTCCCAGCCTTCCGGCGCCGATTGCGGCAACCACTACGGCGACTCCGCCCGTTGCGCCGCCGACACCGGCCGTGACGCCGACGGTTCCGAGCAAAACCGAATCCGCGACGCCGCCGGTCGTCGCCGGCAAACCGCCCGAAAAGCCGGCGAAACCGGCCAAGCCGTCGGATCAGGGCGATAGCGACTGGATTGCCGCTCAACCGGGCACTCATTACACGCTGCAAGTCATGACGCTGTCGAATAAAGCCGGCCTGCCGCGCTTTTTCAAAAAATACGCGGAATACAGCGAGAGTCTGAAGTACTACACGATTCGCCAGGGCGATCAGGAAAAGTTCGTGCTGATTTACGGTTCGTTCGCCAGCCCGGCGGAAGCCAATCAGTTTAAAACGCTGATGCCCGGCGAATTTCAAACCGCCCAGCCGATCCGGTTCAAGGCCATTCAAAAAGACGGCAAACGCTGATCACTCACCACCTTCTCACCGATGACAACAATAGAAAACGACATATTCCTTAGAGCACTGTTAAAGCAACCGGTCGAACGCACCCCGGTCTGGATGATGCGCCAAGCCGGCCGCTATTTGCCCGAATACCGCGCTACCCGCGCCAAAGCCGGCAGCTTCATGCAACTGTGTACCAACCCGGAACTGGCTTGCGAAGTAACCCTGCAACCTTTGGAGCGCTTTGGCTTCGATGCCGCCATCCTGTTTTCCGACATTCTGACGATACCTGACGCGATGGGCTTGGGTCTGTCCTTCGCCGAGGGCGAGGGCCCGCAATTCGCCCATCCGATCCGCACTGCCGACGACGTCAAGCGCCTGCCGATTCCCGATCCGGAAACCGAATTGCGTTACGTCGTCGACGCCGTGCGTCTAATCAAATCCAATCTGCGCAACCGACTGCCGCTTATCGGCTTTTCCGGCAGCCCGTGGACCTTGGCGACTTACATGGTGGAAGGCAAGGGCAGCAAAAGCTTTCAGAAAGTCAAAAGCATGATGTTCGAGGAACCGGCCTTGATGCATCAAATGCTGGACAAACTGGCGCAAGCGGTGGCCGCGTATTTGAACGCCCAAATCGCCGCAGGTGCCGACGCGGTGATGCTGTTCGACACCTGGGGCGGCATGCTTAGCCATGGCGATTATCTGGAGTTTTCGTTGAGCTACGCCCGCCAGGTGCGGGAACTGCTGAACACCCAGCGCGACGGCCGGCAAATCCCGACCATCTTGTTCACCAAGGGCGGCGGCCTGTGGCTGGAAACGATGGCCGACACCGGCTACGACGCACTGGGTTTGGATTGGCAGACCGACATCGCCAACGCCCGCGCCCGCGTCGGCGCCAAGGTGGCCTTGCAAGGCAATATGGACCCGATTACGCTGTATGCCAAGCCCGAGGTGATCCGCGCCAAGGTCGGCAATATCCTGCACGACTTCGGCCACGGCACCGGCCACGTGTTCAATCTCGGTCACGGCATTTTGCCGGACATCGCCCCCGAGCACGTCAAGGCGATGGTCGATGCCGTGCGCGAATTCAGTCCGCAATACCATCGCGCCGGCTGATGTGGTTTCAAAAGCGCCTGCAATTGGCGGCCAAACCGCGTGGTTTTCATCTGGTCAACCGGGAGATCGTCAACCAGCTGCCCGAAATTCGCGAACTGGAAGTCGGCCTGCTGCATTTGTTTTTGCAACACACCTCGGCCTCGTTGGCGATCAACGAAAACGCCGACGCCGATGTGCGCCGCGACCTGGAAAGTTACTTTTCCCGAGCGGTGCCGGAAAATGAACCTTACTACCGTCACACCCTCGAAGGAGCGGACGACATGCCCGCCCACATCAAGACCGTGATCCTCGGCAGCTCGCTGACGATACCGGTCGGCGCCGGCCAATTGGCATTGGGCATCTGGCAAGGGATTTATTTATGCGAACACCGCAATCACGCGGGGCCGCGCACGATTATCGTAACGCTGAATGGCGAATGAAGAGGCTCTTATGAAAATAGCGAAAATTTCCGTTTTAACGCTGGCTACGATGTTCAGCGGTCTGTTATTCGCCGAGGAATCCAGCCAACCCGAAATGACCGTCTACCGCAGCCCAACCTGCGGTTGCTGCGGCAAATGGCTGGAGCATGCCGAAAACAGCGGCTTTAAAATCAAGGACGTGATCAGCTCGGACATGGATCAAATCAAGGCCCGTTACGGCGTGCCGGAGAAATTGGCGTCCTGCCACACCGTCGTCGTGGACGGCTACGTGATCGAAGGCCACGTCCCGGCCGCCGACGCGCAAAAACTGCTGAAGGAAAAACCGGCCATCGCCGGCCTGGCCGCGCCGGGCATGCCGATGGGCAGCCCCGGCATGGAAATGGGCGGCCGCCAGGACGACTACAAAGTCGTGTCTTTCGATAAGGATGGGCATTACGCAGTTTATGCCGAACACGGTAACGGTCGCTGATCGGCTGGCACGGCAAACCCGCCCGGCTTTTACCAGCCCGGTATAAGCCTAGCTAAACACCGATAACCGAGAGTGGACCTCAAATCAAGAACGCCAAGTCTTGTGTTCTGACGCGGCTGGATTCGGCGTCCTCCGTCGGAATGAGGGTGTCGTAAAAGTCGAAACAGAACCCTCTCCTCGCGGAAGAGGGCAGGGTGATGGATATAAAATCAATGCCTTACCTTGATATTCCCCTTCGTCCCAACCCCTCCCCCGCAAGGAGAGGGGCTTTTACGACACCCTCCGAATGACGGAATATCGTTATCAAATCGCAAATTTAGGTTTTTTGATCCCCTCATCCCGGCCACCTCTCGCCGGGCGGGGGTATTGCCCACTCCTCCGGCCATGTTGAATATCCGCCATTTCGCCAATACCATCGTCGGCAAGCCCGGCAATATCGGCGTGCGCACCGAGCGCATCATCCGCGCGCTGTCGGCCCAAGGCGATAGCGGCTATTGTTTGTCGCGCCAAGCTCAACTCAAATCGCCGGGCTTTGTCTACCGGGACATGGGCTGGCTCGGCCATCTCCCCAGACTGTTGAACGCTGCCCGAATTTACCTGGCGCCCAGCTTTAACCATCGCTATCCGGACGTCAAATTGTTCGAGTGGTTCGCGGCCCGCCACTGGCAAGAAGCCAGCTCCGGACCGCGGCCGATCGCCCACGTCTGGGACGCCTGCCCGCGATTGCTGACGGCATTGAAGACGGCCGGTATTCCGGTCCTGTTGGACATGCCGGTCGCACCGACCGCGTATTCACTGCGCATCGCCGAGCAATACGACCTCGATTTTCTGATGACCCATCGCAGCATGCTGGATTTCGAACAAGCCGCGTGCGAACTGGCCGACTTGATTGCCGCGCCATCGTGGTTCGTCGCCGAGGAATTGCAACGCATCGGCGTGACGCCGGACAAAATCCGCATTGCCGAATTCGGCGTGGACCCGCGTTCCGGCCCAACTAAGCTACACCCGCCCAAAAGCCCCGGTGCTCCGCTGGACTTCTGTTTCGCCGGCAACATTAACCGCCGCAAGGGTGTCGATTTGCTGCTGGATGCCTGGCGCGATCCGGCCTTTGCCGGCGACAGCCTGCATTTGTGCGGGCGACTATATCCCGAAATCGATGTCGCAGCCGCCACTAACCCGGTACTGACACCGGGTTTCGTCAACACCTTCGAATACCTGCCGAATTGCGATGTGTTTGTGTTTCCAAGTTGGCTGGAAGGTTCGGCCAAGGCGGTGTTCGAGGCCATGGCCTGCGGACTGCCGGCCATCGTCAGCGATGCTTCCGGCTCGGTGGTGCGCGACGGCATCGACGGTTTCGTGATCGCGGCCGGCGACCGCGACGCGTTGCGCGAGCGGATGTTGTGGTTCAAGGCCCATCCCGAACAAATCCGCGCGATGGGCGACAACGCCCGCGCGCGAGCGCGCCAATTCAGTTGGGACGGTTACGCCGCCAAGGTTATCGAGCTGTATCGGGAACTCGCCGACCGCGCCCACGCTTGCGTCGCTCCGATTGACAAGGCCGCCCGCTAAGTGGAGAATCCGCCGGCTACGCGGGGAGCTTAGCCCGCTCAATCCATCGTCGTATCGCCCGTGTTCAGCAAACTAAAATCTCTTCGCGAATATTTCCGAGTCTTTCTGGCCGACAACCGCCTGCTGTTCGCCGGTATCCGCCAGCGGCGCGGCGCCAAGGCCAAGGAATATTTGCTACGCCGTAACATTCATCGGCTGGAAAAAGGCTTGCGCAACCCGGAATGCCGGATTCCGTTCGGACAAGCCTATGCCGGCCAAACCGAACGCGACTTCGAAACCTACCGTTCGCAATTGCCGCCAGCCATCGCCGATTGGGGCGACCACGTCCTCGCCGAATATCGGCAACGACACGCCAATCCGGCGCTGCCGGTCGAAGCGCCGGCCGACGTCGCGATCCCGCTCGATGCACCCGACTACGCCAGCTTGCGCGCCGCCTTCGCCCAACGCACCAGTTGCCGGCATTTCATCGCGCCTGCCCCCGCCGGCGACGCCATCGCCGAGATCCTGCACGACACTCGCCATATACCGACGTCGTGCAACCGCGAAGCGTACCGGGTACTGATCGTCGAAACCCCGGAAAAACGCGACTGGCTGCTGGCAAACAGCATCGGCCTGACCAATTTCACCGGCGTCGAGCATTGCACGGTGCTGGCCTTCGTCGCCGATCTGGCGGCGGTGAACCATCCGCGCGACCGCCACGTGCCGGTCATGGATTGCAGCTTCGCCTCCTTGTTGTTCGCGCTGGCCGCGCAAAGCCGGGGCTTGGCCACTTGCTATTTGAACTGGCCGATCCGCCCAAACACAGACCGCCAATCCCGCGTCCTTCTGAATTTACCCGCCACCCAGAAGATCGTATTCTGTCTGTTGGTCGGCCACCAAAACCCCGCGCTTTCCAGCGGTAAGTCACCGAAAAGCGGACGCATTTGCAAGGTTTGATCGTGAAAAAACAGGTATTGCTGACCGGCTTCGGCTACGAAAATTTCGGTTCGCGGCTGATGTTCGAAACCGTCGCCCATCATTTACTGGATGGCGCGGCTCCGGTCATCGAAATGCCGCGCGGCTCGCAGTGGCACGCCTGGTACCGGGGCTATTTCTTGATGCCGAACGCGCTGATCCGTCGTGGCTTGGACCGATGGTGCGCGCGACTGGCGCCGGGCCCGTTCGCCCGGCTCGGCTTTAAAACGCTGACCGACATCGGCACGGTGCTGGACATCAGCGGCTATTTGCACGACCACGCGAATGCGCCGATGCTGATGAACAATAAGTTGCATTTGCTGCGGCTCGCCAAGTCCGCCGGCGCCAAGATCGCGTTTTTGCCCCATTCGCTGTCGATTCAGCAAGCCGCGCACCGCCCGATTTTCCAAGGACTCTATGCCTTGGCCGACATCGTGTACGCCCGCGACGCGCATTCCCACGCCGCCGCCGCCGCGCTCGGCCTGCCCCAACCCATCGGCCTGTGCTCCGACTTCGTATTGTGCCACCCCCGGCTGGCCACGTTCGAAACCGCGAACGACCCGGCAGCGCGCGACGTGCTGCTGGTGATTCCCAACTTTAAATCGCAGACCGCCGACATCGTCGCGGCCGCCCAACGCATGCTGAGCGCTCACGGAGACGCAATCCGGAAAGTGGTCATCGCGTCGTTTTATACCGGCGAGAAGGCCGCCTACCTCGAAGAAATCCGCGCCGCGCTCGCCGGTAGCGTCGAGGTTAGCATCGCGCCCGATCCCGAAGCGGTTTGGGACTGGTTGCCGCGAGCGCTGATTTGCGTATCGGCGCGCTACCACGGCTGCTGCCTGGCCTTATACGCGCAGGTCCCCTTGCTGACGGTCGGCTGGTCGGAAAAATACGAATCGCTGCTGCAAGCTTGGCAATATCCTCTGAATATAGCGGACGGCGACACCGTCGAAGCCGGGCGCGCGTATTATCGGGGCGCCTACCGGCAAAACCGCGCCGAGAAACTGAACGAAGTCCGCGCAATGTTTGCCGAGTTGCGGGCGCGTCTGGCGAATGCGGACTAGACCGGCATTGGCGGGTTCCGCCTACACCGGCGAAACCCGCCACGACAGTATTTGGTAGGGCCGGATGCCGGCTCCGTCCCGCCCCCATCGCGCCCGAACCCACGCGGTAGTCAAACCGATCTGGCTGCGCCTGCTCAGCGTTGCCTCGCAAGGCCTGTTTTTATTGGTCATGCAATGGCGCTGGCCGTTCGCGGAAATCGGCGAATATATGAGTTTGCTGGCCTTGTTCAATCTGTCAACCTTGCTGACGGCATCGGGACTGGATAAGCAATTGATCCGCCGCCGCGCGGCATTGTCGCTCGATAAAGCCGCCAGCGACGCGTTGATCGATCGCACCGCGACTTATGCCGGTCTGATCAGCCTAGCGTGGGCGGCTGGCCTGTTCGCCACTTTGTATCCGGAACCCTTATCCGCCGGGTTTTGGTCTATGTTGCTGTTCTGTGTGGCCGGTTGCGGATTTCGAATTCACGCCGCCAAAATCGCCGATCCGGAGCGTTACGCCGAGTTGCTGGACGCGCAATTGGCGCAGGCAACGGCGTTACGCCTGGGCTTGACCGCCGCGCTGGTTTGGTACGGCGACGCGCTGCAAATCGTCACGCTGGAATTATTGGGCGGCTGTTTGAGCAACTTGCGAATCTGCCGTTACTATCGGCTGAGCGTCAATCTGTCGTTACGCCGACTCGACCGCGATTTCCTGTATCAAGCGATGACGCTGTTTTTCTCCAAATTGCTGCAACAGTTAGGCGTGCGTTATTTGCTACTGATTCCGGCCGCGCAAGCCGATTTCGGCAGCGCCGGCCTGTTCGGTTATTTGCAAAAGGTCTGCGGCCTGGTGACCAACATCGCCGACTTTGTGCTACAACGCCTGCATGTCCGTCACGGCCTATTCCGGCAAGATCGCGATTTGGGCGATCAATACCGACGCGGAGCCCGCTGGGTGCTGGCGACTTCGGTGCTGCTCAGCACCGGGTTGGCGGCATTGGCGCTGGCGCTGGAACAGGGCTGGAACGATACCTTGCTGGCGGCCTTGGCCATTTTGGCCGGCTCGCCATTCTTGGTGTGGCGGACGACGCTGAGCAACGCCATCACCCAACGCCAAGTCTATTGGGTGTCGCCGCTGAGTTATTTGCCGGCCACGGCCTTGCTGGCCTTGCTGGCCGCGCTGGAGTTGACCCAGCCGCTGGCGCTGGCGCTGGCCTTGCTGGTCAATACCGTATTGAACGTAGCGACCGCGAAATTGCTGCTGGCCTGGTCCGGCGCGGAAGGGCGTCCGGCTTAAGCCCGGCCGTTCCCACGCCAAGTTTTTTGCTTGTTCGGCCGAAAAAACCGCTTCATGATCGTTAGTTGAAAATATTGGAACCGCATGCGCGTTATTTACATCACCCGTGCCAGCTTGTCCGCGTCCGGCGCCCAGGCCCGTCAAATCCTGTCGATGGCCCAGGCCTACCACGACCGGCTGGCCGGGCAATTTCTGCTGATTTCGCCCGGCGGGTTGAGTGGCAATCCGCCGTTCGCGCACCGTCCGCTGCCCTGGTCGGCCAAGCAATGGCAACGCTATATCCGAGCCTGTCTGGCGGCGTTGAGCGGTGCTCGTGCCGAGCGCTCGGCTCTATTTGTCACCCGCGACATCGTCGTCGCGTTCTGCGTGATTTTCGCCGGCGGCCAAGTAGTTTACGAAGCGCACGATCAACCGCACGGCTGGCTGCCCAAAACCCTGTTTCGGCTATTGAACCGAGCGGGCCGCTTTAAAATGACCACAAATTGCCTGGCATTGGCCGAACACTACCGCAAGGTCTACGGCTTTAGCGAGGCCAACCTGCTGCCGGCCCACAATGCCGCCTTCCCGGAGGCCTACGCGCCGTTGCGAGCATTGCCGAAAGCCGCACTCAGGCAACGCCTGAATTTGCCGGCCGATACACTCTTGGTGGTGCATACCGGCAGCCTCTATAAAGGCGGTGCCGAACTGTTCGAATATCTGGCGCGCGGCCGCGAACAAATCACTTTCGTGCATGTCGGCGGCAAGGACGGCGAGTGCGCGGTTTGGCGCGACTACTATCGCGACCGCGGCCTAAGCAACGTCCATTTCGTGCCGCACCGCCCTGCCGAGACGATACGCGAGTACCAGGTCGCCGCCGATCTGCTGTTTTATATGACGACCCGGCATTCGCCGATTTACTGGTGCACCTCGCCGCTGAAATTGTTCGAATACATGGCCAGCGGCACCCCGATACTCGGCGCCCGCATCGGCTCGATAGGCGAAGTCTTCGACGACAGTGTCGGGTTTTGTTTCGATCCCGAGCAATCGGCCGGTATCGAAGCCGGCTTCGCGGCCTTCCTGAGCGACCCCGCCGCCGCCGCGCGTCGCGCCGCCAACGCGCTGAGCGCCGCCGAACAACGTTATTCCTGGCATCGGCGCGCCGAAGCGATCTTACAGTTTGCCGGCGGGAATTTTTGATGGCCCGTATCGCGATCTTTTCCAAGTACTTCGGTTACAACATCGGCGGCGCCGAACACAGCACCTTGGCGCTGTTGAAACGTCGGGAAGCCGCCGGCGACAATATCACCGCCGTCATCGTCGCCAATCTGCGCAGCCACGGCGCCGAGTCGCTGCGCATGCCGCTGCCGGACACCTGGCACATTCGCTCGATTTCGCTGCCGGCCGATACGGTTCGCTTCCGCTTCTTCGCCTACTGGCGCAACCGCGCCGCGCTACGCGAACTCGGTAACTCTTTGAAGGATTTCGACGCACTTTACGCTTACGGCCTTTACGCGCCGGCGGTAATCAACGCTTTTACCGGCCAAACCGTGTATCTGGTGCGCGACGAATACGGGCTGGGCTGGAACCGGAACTACCGGCGAGGCCTGAAAAAATGGATGTTCGCGCTGTACCGCCTTGCCGAATGGCCGCTGGAGCGCTTGTGGTTGCGCGATTTGCGCCGTGCCATCGCCAAGTCGCGGCTCGTCGCCAATTCGCGCTTTATCGCCCAGGAATTGCAGTGCTTGGCGCCGGACGCCTCCATCGACATTCAATATCCCGAGCTGGATACCGCGACGCTACAAGCCGATTTCGCGCGACACGCGACCTACGTGTCGCACAAAGGCATCGTCCTGATCGGCGACAATATTCTCAAGGGCGGCGATATCGCCCGTAAAATCGCCGAGCGTTTGCCCGGCGAGCGGTTTTATTTGTTCGACCGGCGCAACCTGACCGAGCGACGCGACGGCAATCTGATATCGATGCCGTGGCAATCGCCGGGCCGGGTTTACGCCCACGCCAAACTGGTCATCGTCCCGTCGCGCTGGCACGAAGCATTCGGCCGCGTGGTGCTGGAAGCGCAAGTCCTAGGTATTCCCGTCGTGGCTTCGGCGCGCGGCGGCCTGCCGGAGGCCATCGCCGACCCGACGGCGTTGGTAGCCGATCCGGACGACATCGATAGCTGGCTGACAAAAATCGCCGAACGTCTAGCGCCGGCCGTCAATCACCGTTAACCCAAGCAGACCACCGTGAAACTGATCTACGACGCCCGCCCGATCGCGCTGCAATACACCGGCCTGGGCCGCTACACCGCCTCGCTGCTACTCGCCCTGTTGGACAGTCCGCGCCGCGCCGACCTGACCATCGACGTGCTGATCGACCGGGGCTGCGATCCCAACGGCATGCACTATCGGGCCCTGCAACGTTATCTGGAACTCGGCGCTTGCCGCTTGCACGCCGTCGATGCGCCGCCGATTTCGTTCCGTCAACACGTCTCGGTGCCGCGCTGGGTCAACCGGCAAGGCGCCGACCGCTATTTCTATCCGCATTTCGACATGCCGCTGGGGATCAAGATACCGAGCGCCTTCGTCGTCCACGACTTGATTCCGCTGCTGGTGGACGGCTATGTGCAGTCGCTCGGCTTCGCCAAGAAACTGTATTTCCGACAAATGCTGCGCCACCACGTCGCCAGGGCGCAAGCCTGTTACGCGGTGTCGGCCACGACTCGCCAGGATATACTCGAACAGGTCGGTGAACGCTGGGCGGGCAAAGTCCGGGTGGCTTACGAAGGACCGGTGCTGACCGACGCCGGCGGCGACATCGAACCGCCGCTGCTGAACCCGCCGTATCTGCTTTACGTCGGCGACCGTCGTCCGCACAAACATCTGCGCCGCATCGTCGATATTTTCAAGTTGCTGCGCGACCGCCACGGTTACCAGGGCCGATTGGCGCTGGCCGGTTCCCGGCGGAACTTCGATTTCGATTTGGACGCCTATATCGCCGACCGCGCCGACATCCGCGTGCTGGGCAACGTCTCGGACGCCGAACTCCTAGCGCTGTATGCCCACACCGACGCCTTGATGTTTTTATCGGCCTACGAAGGTTTCGGCCTACCGGTGGTGGAAGCCGCCCGCTTCCACCGCAAAATCGTCGTGTCGGACGGCGGCTCGTTGCCGGAAATCACCCCGCCCGGCGCCTGCCAAATTCCCTGCTCGCTCGCCACGGACGCGGCGGCCGAGCAAATCGCCGCCTATTTGGCCGACCGGACCCAGCCGGAGCTGAGCGACTACAATCGACGCTATACTTGGCGGCGGGCGGTTGAAGCGATTTTCCCGGAAGCGCTGGCATGAACACCTTTACATACAATATTCGAGGACACTGAAACCATGTGTGGTTTTGCCGGCATCTTTCAGCCCAACGGCGGCGATTCCACGCGTCTTGGCGACAGCCTCGCTATCATGAACGCCACGCTGAACCATCGCGGCCCGGATGACAGCGGATTGTGGCTGGATGCAGAGGCCGGCTTGGGTTTGGCGCATCGGCGCTTGGCGATCCAGGATTTGAGTCCGGCCGGCCACCAGCCGATGCCGTCGGCTTGCGCCCGCTACGTCATCGCCTTCAACGGCGAAATCTACAACCACCTGGCGCTACGCCAACAGTTGGAACGCGAAAACCGCGCGCCGGTCTGGCGCGGTCACTCCGATACCGAAACCCTGCTGGCGGCCATTGCCGCCTGGGGCCTGGAACAAACCCTGGCCGCCTGTGTCGGCATGTTCGCGTTCGCGTTGTGGGACCGGCGCGATCGCGTGTTGACGCTAGCCCGCGACCGGTTGGGCGAAAAGCCGTTGTATTACGGCCGGCAAAACGGCACGCTGCTGTTCGGCTCGGAGTTGAAAGCGCTGAGAGCGCATCCGGATTTTCGCGGCGAGATCGACCGCGAAGCGCTGACCCTGTTTCTACGTCTGAGCTACGTGCCCGCCCCGCTTTCGATTTACCGGGGTATCGGCAAATTGCCGGCTGGCTGTTACGTCCGTTTCGCCGGGCGCGACGACCCGCAACCGGTCGCGTATTGGTCGACGGCAAACGCGGCGGCGGCCGGGATCGACTCCCCTATCCCGGCAACGAAGCCGAGGCGGCCGCCGAATTGGAGCACTTGCTGAACCAATCGATCGCCGGTCAGATGCTGGCCGACGTGCCGCTCGGCGCGTTTTTGTCGGGCGGCATCGATTCGTCGTTGATCGTCGCGTTGATGCAAGCGCAGTCGGCGCGGCCGGTAAAAACCTTCACGATCGGCTTTAACGAAGCCGGCTACAACGAAGCCGAATACGCCCACGCGGTGGCCCGCCATTTGGGCAGCGAGCATACCGAACTCTACGTCTCGGCGGCTCAGGCCCGCGCGGTAATCCCGAATCTGCCGACGATTTACGACGAACCCTTCGCCGACGCCTCGCAAATTCCAACCTGGCTGGTCAGCCAATTGGCGCGCGAGCAAGTGACGGTCAGCCTGTCCGGCGACGGCGGCGACGAATTGTTCGGCGGCTATAACCGCTATTTCCTCGGTGCCGGTTTATGGCGCAAATTGGCGCCGTTGCCGCCCGTCGCGCGCACCCTCGCGGCGAATCTGTTAACCGGCTTCGGCGCCGAACAGTGGAACCGGCTGGCCCGGTTGGCCGCGCCGTTATTGCCGAACGCCTGGCGCTACGCCAACCCCGGCGACAAATTGCACAAACTGGCCGGCGTGCTGCATGCCCGCTCGCCGGACGCGCTGTATCGGCATTTGATTTCGCACTGGCGGGAACCGGCCGAGTTAGTCGTCGACGGCCGCGAGCCGGCAACGCCATCGCCCGACGCTCGTTTCGGTTTCGTCGAACGCATGATGCTGTCCGACACCGTCGGCTATTTGGCGGACGACATTCTGGTCAAGGTGGATAGAGCGGCGATGAACGTCAGCCTGGAAACCCGCGTGCCGTTTCTAGATCACCGATTGGTCGAATTTGCCTGGCGCTTGCCGTTGGCGATGAAAATCCGCGGCGGCCAAGGCAAACATATCGTCAAACAAGTGCTTTACCGCCACGTGCCGCCGGCGTTGCTGGAGCGGCCGAAGACCGGCTTTTCGATTCCGTTGGACCAATGGTTGCGCGAACCGTTGCGCGACTGGGCCGACGACCTATTGAACGAACGCCGCTTGCGCGAGCAGGGTTTTCTAAAACCGCGACCGATAGTCGAGGCCTGGCAAGCCCACCGAGGTGGCCGTTTAAATCGTCAATACCCGCTGTGGAACGTATTAATGTTTCAGGCATGGCTGGAAAAGCAGACGGGCTAGGCGGATAATTCGGTCATGGCAAACCCGAAACTGCTCTATTTCGTCACCGAGGACTGGTATTTCTGCTCGCACCGGATGGCGTTGGCCAAGGCGGCTCGAGCCGCCGGCTTCGACATCAGCGTCATGACCCGCGTCACTCGCCATGGCGACGCGATCCGCGCGGCCGGCTTCGAACTGATCGACCTGCCGGTCGATCGCGGCGGCACCAATCCGTGGATCGAATTAAACACCTTGATGCAAGTGTGGCGGGCCTATCGCCACCTAAAACCCGATCTGGTCCACCAAGTCGCGCTGAAGCCGGTACTTTACGGCGGCATCGTCTCATTGCTGATGCCGGAACTGAAAACGGTCAACCTGTTGGCCGGCCTCGGTACGATTTTTTCGTCGTCACACCAACGCGCCAAATGGCTGCGGAAAGTGGTCCAGCCGCTGTTCAGCCTGTTGTTCCGGCGCCCCAACAGCCAAACCATCGTCCAGAATCGCGCGGATTACGCGTTGTTGCGCGACCAGTTGCGGGTTCCCGAGTCGGCCCTGCACCTGATCAAGGGTTCGGGTGTCGATACCGACGAATTTCGCGCCATCCCGGAACCGCCCGGCCGGGTAACGATAGCCCTGGTTTCCCGCTTGCTGTGGGACAAGGGCATCGGCGAGTATGTCGCCGCCGTCGGCCTTTTGAAACGCAAGGGCCTGGAGTTTGACGCGTTGCTGGTCGGCAGCCCCGATCACGAAAACCTCGCGCCGATCAGCCAAGCCCAGTTGACGGCTTGGAACCGACAAGGCGACGTCCGCTGCGTTGGCCACGTCGACGACGTCGCCCACTTCTGGCGCGACGCGCACATCGCGGTGTTGCCGTCGTTTTACGGCGAAGGTATTCCCAAGAGCCTGATTGAGGCCGCCGCCAGCGGCCGCGCCATCGTCACGACCGACACGCCGGGCTGCGACGAAATCGTCGCCGACGGCGAGAACGGCTATTTGGTGCCGGTCAAGGACGTACCGGCCCTGGCCACCGCGCTGGAAAAACTGCTGACCAACCCAGCGTTGCGCCAAGCCATGGGACTAGCCGGCCGCCGCAAGGTCGAACAGGAATTCTCCGACGCCATCGTCCTGGCGCAAACACTCGCGGTGTATCGGCTCTTGCTCGACGCCGCCCCCGACTAAACCCAACTCCGGCCGCATCCCTGTCCACTTGATGAACGACGCGATCCGCTCGATTTTAATCACCGGCGCCAACGGCTTTATCGGCTCGGCCCTACGCGACGCCTTATGCGTGCGCGGCCATGCGCCGAAAACCGCCGGCCGCGCCACGACGGCCGGCATTGACTTCGCCTGGGACATGGCCGGCGAAGCGGCTTGTCCACCCGAGTTGCTGGACGGTATCGATACCGTGTTCCATCTGGCCGGCAAGGCCCATGCGCTGGCCGAAAATCGCCAGGACGAGGCCGAGTACTTCGCGGTCAATACCGCAGGCACCCGCAAATTGCTGGAAGCCGCCAAAGCGGCGGGCGTGCGGCGTTTCATTTATTTCAGCAGCGTCAAGGCCGTCGGCGATGCCGAGCAAGCGCCGTGGGACGAAACCGCGTCCGCGCCGGCCGACACGCCTTACGGCCGCTCCAAATACACCGCCGAGCAGTTGGTATTGCACGGCGGCTACGTGCCACATCCGGTCGTAATCCGGCCGTGCATGGTGTACGGCAACACCAACAAGGGCAATTTGCCGCAGATGATACGCGCCATCCACCAAGGCCGGTTTCCGCCGCTGCCGGAAACCGGCAACCGGCGCTCGATGGTGCACGTCGCCGATCTGGTCGAAGCGGCGATCCTGGTGGCGGAACACCCGGCCGCCGCCGGCCAAATCTATATCGTCACCGACGATACGCCCTATTCCACCCGGCAAATTTACGACTGGATTCGCACCGCGCTGGGCAAACCGCCGGCGCGCTGGCGCGTGCCATTCCAAGCTCTGCGCGCCGCCGCTCGGTTCGGCGACGGCCTGAACCGGCTGTGCCGGCAGCGCATGCCGTTGGATAGCGACACCTTGCGGAAATTAACCGATTCGGCCTGGTATTCGTCTGCTAAAATCCGCCGGGAACTGGGCTTTACTACCACCCGCAATCTTCGGGACGCCCTGCCCGACCTGATTCGCTATTTGACCTGATCCGCGTGCTGCTTTTCTTCCTCGTCGTTTGCCTGTCGGCCGGCCTGACCGGACTGATCCGTCTTTACGCCTTGCGCAACCGCGTGCTGGACATCCCCAATCAACGCAGCTCCCACACCACGCCAACCCGCGCGGCGGCGGTTTGGCGATGGTTATTAGTTTCGCGGCCGCCTCGGCTTGGCTATACCTCGGCGGTCGTTTACCTGCCGACGCCGCGCTAGCCTTGGCCGCCGCGCTACCGGTCGCCGCGATCGGCTTTCTCGACGACCATGCCGAAGTCAGCGCCCGTTTAAGACTGGCCGTTCATCTGCTGTCGGCCGGCACGGCCGTCTGGCTGCTGAACGGTTTACCGGCCGTGCTAATCCCGGCGCCGCTGGACGGATTATTGGGCGGGCTGATTTGGCAAGCGGGCAGCCTGGGCTATGCCTTGGCGTTGTTGGGCTTGGTCTGGTCGTTGAATCTGTTCAATTTCATGGACGGCACCGACGGCATCGCCGCCTCGGAAGCCCTGTTCGTGTCGGCGGCGCTGGCCGGCTTGCTACATTACATCCACCCCGGCCTAGCAGCAACGGCGCTGGCCTTAGCCGCCGCCAGCGCGGGTTTTCTGATCTGGAACCGGCCAAAGGCGAAAATCTTCATGGGCGACGTCGGCAGCGGCTTCATCGGTTTGGCGCTGGGTTTGCTGATCGTGCTGGCCACGCGCGAGGCCCCGGCTCTGCTGTATTGCGGCGTCATTCTTTACGGTCTGTTCATCGTCGATGCCAGCTACACGTTGGCGCGCCGCGCGCTCGGCGGCCAACGCTGGTACGCTGCGCATTGCTCGCACACCTATCAACACGCCGCCAAGCGCCACGGCCACGCCAACGTCTTGCTGGCCTGCTGGGCGATCAATCTGCTTTGGCTGTTGCCGATTGCATTTTGGGTGTTCTCCCGCCCCGCTTACGCGCTGGCGGCGATCGCGCTGGCCTACACGCCGCTGATCCTGCTCGCCCGGCATTATCAAGCCGGCCAACCCGAGTTTCAGCCGTGACCTGGCGTTTCCGCTCGCGCACGACGATCTTTCTGCACGATCTAGCGATGGTGCCGCTGGCCTGGTTCGGCGCTTATTGGCTGCGCTTTAATCTGCACGCGATTCCGGACGAATACCTGTATTCGGCGTTTCTGTTTCTGCCCGGCGTCATCGGCGTCCAGGTCGGGCAATTCTGGCTGTTCGGCTTGTACCGGGGCGTCTGGCGTTATTCGTCGCTGCCCGATCTGATCCGGATCGGCAAGGCGGTGTTAAGCGGGGTGTTTTGGATCGCCTGCGGCCTGTTTCTTTACAACCGTCTGCAAGGCGTGCCGCGCTCGGTGGTACCGCTATACGTGATCATTCTATTCTCGCTGCTCAGCGTGCCGCGTTTGGTGTACCGGTTTTGGAAGGAGCGGGCCTTCGTCGAGCGGGTCGGCCGGCGGGCGTTGATCGTCGGCGCCGGATCGGCCGGCGAAATGCTGGCGCGCGACCTGCTTGCGAATCACGACAGCGGCTACGTTCCGGTCATTTTCGTCGACGACCATCCGGGCAAATTTCGCCGAGAGATTCGCGGCATCCGGGTGGCCGGCAACGCCGAGCAAATTCCGGAATTGGTCAAGCAATGGGACATCGAAACCGTGTTGATCGCGGTGCCGTCGGCCAACGCCGCGCAGATGCGCCGTATCGTCGAAATCTGCGAAGGCTGCGGCGCCGATTTCCAAACCCTGCCGTCGGTCAAGGAGTTGTTGAGCGGCGCGGTCACCAAGGCCAATCTGCGCAGCGTCTCGATCGAAGACATTCTGGGTCGGGCGCCGGTCAAATTGGACTGGCCCGGCATTCAGGCCCATCTGCGGGATAAGACGGTGTTGGTCACCGGCGGCGGCGGTTCTATCGGTTCGGAACTGTGCAAGCAACTCGCCAAGGTAAAACCCCGGCGGCTGATCGTCTTGGACCAATGCGAATTCAATTTGTACAAGATCGACGCCGACCTGGCCCGGCTGTTTCCGCAATTGCCGCGGGTCGCGGTGCTCGGCGACGTGGCCGACATCTTGACCGTGCAACGCCTGATCGAAACCGAGCGTCCGGAAATCGTGTTCCACGCCGCCGCCTACAAGCACGTGCCCTTGTTGGAATATCAGGTCCGCGAAGCCGTGCACAACAACCTGATCGGCACCAAAATCCTCGCCGAAGCCGTCATCGCCGGCGGCGTGGCGCGCTTTGTGTTGATTTCGACCGACAAGGCGGTCAATCCCAGCAACGTGATGGGCGCGACCAAGCGCGCCGCCGAAATCCTGTGCCAGAACCTGGACCGGCCGGGCTCGACCCGCTTCACGACGGTGCGCTTCGGCAACGTGCTGGATTCTGCCGGCAGCGTCGTGCCGCTGTTTCGCGAGCAAATCAAGGCCGGCGGCCCGGTCACGGTCACCCACCCGGACATCACCCGCTACTTCATGACGATACCGGAAGCCTGCCAGCTGATCATGCAGGCCGAAACCGCCGGCCAGGGCGGCGAAATCTTTGTGCTGGACATGGGCGAGCCGGTCAAGATCCGTTATCTGGCCGAACAAATGATCCGGCTCAGCGGCAAAATCCCGGATCGCGACATCGCGATCGAATACGTCGGCTTGCGTCCCGGCGAGAAATTATACGAAGAGCTGTTCCATGAACAAGAGGCCTTGCAAGCCACCGGCCTGCCGAAACTGCGGCTAGCCAAGGCCAGGGTCTACGACAGCGGCGAATGGCTGGCCAGCATCGAGCGCATGCAGGCCGGCTGCCTGTGCCGCGAAACCGGCGAGCTGCTATCTTGTTTGAAACAATTGGTCCCTGAATTTCAACAACAAACCCAAAACCGAGTCGAGTCCATCGATCCGCCCCGGTAGCACCCGATCGGCGCATCGCGGCGACCGTTGCCTAACCGACCTCAACCAACTCGTTAAATCTCGGAAATCAGAATATGCAAGCGATTCACGCAAAATCCCCGCGCGCCGAGCGCGCTTACGCGATGCTCCGCGAGCTTAGGCGGCGTTTCGTGAGCCAACTAAACCCAATCGCGGTCCAATTCGGCGACGGCCAGCCATTCGAGCCGATCGAATGGCTGCGCGACCAAGGCCGGCACGGCGGCGGCGCCCGCTACATGGCCACCGACCTGAACGCATTCAACCGCGCCTCGGTCAACACCTCGCAAGTCCAGTACGACGACGACCCCGCCAAGAAGCTGGCTTCCGCGTCGGCGCTTTCCACGATCATCCATCCGAACAACCCGCTGGCGCCGTCGGTACACATCCACATCAGTTGGACCGAAATGAAGGACGGCAACGGTTACTGGCGGATGATGGCCGACCTGAATCCGTCGAACCCGATCGAATCGGACACGACCCGGTTTACCGACTGCCTGAAACAAGCCGCGCCGGCGCTCTACGACGAAGCCGCGCGACAAGGCGACCGCTACTTCTATATCCCGGCGTTGGAACGCCATCGCGGCGTCAGCCACTTTTATTTGGAAAACCATAATAGCGGCGATTTCGACGCCGACCTGGCGCTGGCCCAGGCCGTCGGTACGGCCGCGATCGATACCTATTGCGCGATATTGGCGGCGGTGCTGGCGACCCGCACCCAACCCAGCGCGGAACACCGCCAACGCCAGCTCGACTACCACACTTTGTATCTTTTCCAAGTGTTGACCTTGGATCGCGGCACCACTTCCGGCTTGCTGGTACACGATCAGAACGACGTCGGCATTCTGGCTTCGTTGCCCGCCCAAATTCATCGCGGCTTGCTGGCCTCATGGCTCGCCGGAATGCCAGTGCCGCAGGACGCTTTGTTGCGCGGCCTGCTGGCCTGTCTGCCGGAAACCGACCCCTGCCCGATCGAAGACGCGACCAAGCAAGCGTTCGCGGCTTGCCTCAGGCAACACTACACCGCACACCCGGAAGCCATAGACTTGCAAGCCAGCGGCAACTCCATCCCGCCGACGGTCAGCAATCATCGTTGACGAAAATGGCTCAAACTTGCCAAAGAAGTCAAGCCTGTCGGGAATGAGCCGAATCACAATGAAATTGAAGGGCTTTAGAACACCGGCTTTCGCGGGGGCTTGGTAATTCCTGTCACGACAACGCCCTTACCGTTCCCCTAGCCTTCGGCTTTACGAAAACCCGGCCGCCGGGCTTTAACCAACATGGTAACGAACCATGAACTGCGCGGCTTTTTGCGCGGTTCCGGTGCATTGCGAGCTTAGGGAGCTGCTATCCCGAACTTGCCATTTCCATGACTTTACAAACCGTTTTCCAGTTGCGATCCGTCATTGAGATACCCAAAAGTTTCTCTGAGTTAGCAGCGAGCCTCGACCTACCAATCCCCTCCGGCGCATGAAGGTAAAACACGTGCTCGGTTAACAGAAAACGTTCGCTATTCGTTCTTAGGGCGGCAAGCTTCTCCAGGTTTGGATTTTTTGGCGATGCGGAGAGAAAACCGAGGTGTAAGCTACTCGGGGCAATCACCGCCTCGGGAAATGGATTCTCCGCGATGGCTTTGGAGAGTGCTTCGAGAGTAAGAATGTGAATATGCGGCTCGAAACCACGGCGCATATTGATCTCGGCGGAAAGTTGCTTGGAAAGATGAGCCAGGTTTTTTTCAGTACTCTCAAATACCGCGTTGCCGCTTTGAATATATGTCCGAACCTTCCGAGCCCCGATCTGTTCCAAGGCGGCAACAAGTTCCTTCATCGGTAGCGAACGGTTGCCACCGACATTAATGCCACGAAAAAAGGCGACGTAAGTATTCATATTGGCAGTACCAGAGTAAATCTCTAAGCGACCGAACATTCGACATAAGAGGCGCTCGCCACAGTACAAGCTCCGATTAGCGCAGCGTAATCGGAGGAACGCAATCACATACTACGGTTCTCCAACTCGATAAGGTGCGCCGATAGGATGTGCCGACGCAAGGAGGCGCATCGGTAGAGTTACTCAATGCCGTTAATATCTGATTTTTCATTATTTCCCCAGTTTTTCGTATAAATACCTTGCTCAACATAATGATGGAAACTCGAATAAGGCCAATCACAAACTTTATTGACCCACCCATGTTTTACCGGATTCCAATGGATATAATCGACATGACGGTTGTAATCGTCTTGGTCTTCGATTAAATGAGCCAAAAATCGGCGTTGCCAGATTCAACGCTCTCGTCGTTTTTGACGGCTTTTTGAGATTCTTTCACCGGGGTCGATTGTCCTGGAAAATCGCCCTTTCAATATATTCCATCTGACAGAGAAATTACCGTCGTCGGGCGGCAATGTCCAAATACAATGCAAATGATCCGGCATGATGACGATGGCATCAACATGAAGAGGTTTGCGTTGTTTTACATATCGAAAGGCATCGCGTAATTCATCAATCTTGTCAGTCAATAAATGATTATTTTTGCGTTCGGCAAGATTGACGGTAAAAAACCACATGGCTTTCGGTATGTAAAAACGACGATATTCGGTCATGGTGTGTTTGATACTCGAACGATGCGCCTCCTTGCGTCGGCACATCCTATTTAGCGCATCTTATCGAGTTACGAGACTCGCCCGGCTGCGCGTATTGATTGAACAACGTTGCGACCACGACAGGTTTTCTCCCCTGATGCCGCGCCGAGCACCGAAGGGTTTGAGCGGGATTTGCCCGGCAGGGGCGCGGCAGGAATGCCGCGCGTTTTCGGAGGGCTAGGACAGCCCTTCCGAAAACCCCGCTCAAACTCGCAGGCGCGCAGGACAAATCGGCAGGATAGCCGATTTGCATGCGATAGCACCCGAAGGGCGAGGCACAAGGATGTGCCGAGTAAGCCAAGCGGCATGGGGTGGCCTTTTCTTTGGTTTCTTTCTTTTGGCCAAACAAAAGAAAGAAACTCGGCCGTCGGGCCGAAACCCGACATTAAAATCAGCTTCGAATTAGCGAAACACAAAATAAATTTGCTTTCAATCCGCGTGGGCACAAACACCGTGCCCACCCTACGCGGCTAATACCCAAAAAATATTTTTTATAATTACCCATGAGAATAATACAAAGCCAATTACATAAAGAGTGGAACAGATGTATCTAAAACAATGATATTCGGTATTCAAATAATCATATAATGCCCAGAATTGATCTTCTTCAGTCCTTGGCATTTTTTGACTCTTATCGCCTGTAGTAATTCCGGAAATCCGTCTTAATTCTTCGTACTCTCTAGAATCTTCTGATTCTTTCTGACGAATTTTCGCTAAATGGCGTTTGTATTTTTCTGTCATGTACCTGGATAGATGATTTATATTTCTTCTTGATCCGGTGTATTCACCATAATCTTTAAAATCTTTTATTAACTCTGGAGCCAGAACTATATAAATTATATTTCCAAGAACAAAGCATAATGATGAGTAAAAGAATGATTCCCACGAGAATGGTAGCGTTAAAATAAATTCGTACACATTGCCATCGATAGTTATCTTTATGGAGTCATTTATTTTCGATAAGAACTTTGCCGCAAGCGGAACAACAAATAGCCATACATATGTTGAACTAATTATTTTGCTATTTTGTATAGCGCGAAGCTTATCCCAATTTGTCAATTTTTTAGCCCATATTGACATTTCTTCTATTTCACTTTTGTATTTTTGCATAATTACGCTTGTCATTGTCTTTCGAATACACCCACCGTTCTAAAATGTTGAAGCTAGTTCTTCGTTCCAATCTACGCTATCTCGTTCACAGCCTAACAAGCAATTAAATAGTTTCCGTAACCACCACACCACGATTCACCCGCGCGACAACCCGTTGTTAAACATTGAGTGTCTCCTTCCGTAAATCATTTTACGACCTGCAATGGCAATTAAGGCGCCGACATTGAATCAAGCCAAGCGCCAGGCGACAACACTTAGGTTTCCGCCGCGCCCGAGGCGATGTCCCAGCCATTCCGGCTCGCGCCGGAATGGCTGGCTGCCGACGGGTTTAGCAAACGATCACGGCCACAGCCAGTTGTCCGCTTCCGGCAAGTCCACGCCGTTTTCGTAGGCGTAGTTGCGGCATTCGATCTGGCGGTCGCGGAGTTTTTCCTTGACGTGGGCGCCGGCGACTCGGAGCGCGGGTATCCGGTCGATCACGTCGATGGCTAGGCTGAAACGGTCGATTTCATTTTGGATCGCCAATTCCAGCGGAGTGTTGATGCTGCCTTTTTCCTTGTAGCCGCGCACGTGCAGATTTTTGTGGTTGGTGCGGCGGTAGGTCAGGCGGTGAATCAGCCACGGATAGCCGTGGAAATTGAAGATAACCGGCTTGTCGACGGTAAACAGGCTGTCGAAGTCCTTGTCGCTCAAGCCATGCGGGTGCTCGGCGGCCGGGGTCAGCTTGTAGAGATCGACGACGTTGACGAAGCGGATTTTCAAGTCCGGGAAATGCTCGCGTAGCAGGACCACCGCCGCCAGCGCTTCCTTGGTCGGAATGTCGCCGGCGCTGGCCAGCACCGCGTCCGGCTCGCTGCCGTTGTCGTTGCTGGCCCATTCCCAAATGCCGATACCCTTGGTGCAATGCTTGATCGCGGCGTCCATGTCCAGATATTGCAGGTGTTTTTGCTTGTCGCAGACGATGACGTTGATGTAATTGGTGCTTTGCAAACAATGGTTGGCGACCGACAACAGGCAGTTGACGTCGGGCGGGAGGTAGATTCGGGTGATTTCCGGGCTTTTGTTGACGACCACGTCCAGGAAACCGGGGTCCTGGTGGGTGAAACCGTTATGGTCCTGGCGCCAGACCGTCGAGGTAATCAGCAGATTCAACGACGACACCGGCGCCCGCCAAGACACGGCCTTCATCATCGCCAGCCATTTGGCGTGCTGGTTGAACATCGAGTCGATGACGTGAACGAAGGCCTCGTAGGTCGAGAAAAAACCATGGCGGCCGGTCAGCAGATAGCCCTCCAGCCAGCCTTCCAGCGTGTGCTCGGACAGCATTTCCATGACCCGGCCGTCGGTCGCCAATTCGCCGCCGTCGGCGTCTTCCGGCAAATAGTCGGCCAGCCAGGTTTTTTTGCTGGCACCGTAGATCGCATCCAGTTTGTTGGACGAATTTTCATCCGGGCCGAATACCCGGAAGTTGCGCATGTTCTCCGCCATAATGTCGCGCAGGAACAGGCCGAGCGGCCGGGTGTTCTCGGCGACCGATTTGCCGGGGCCGGGCAAGGCCGCCGCGTAGTCGCGAAAATCCGGCATCCGCAATGCTCGGCGCAATACGCCGCCATTGGCGTGCGGCGTCGCGCTCATCCGTCGCGACCCCTTCGGCGCCAGTGCTTTCAATTCCGGAATTAAACTGCCGTTAGCGTCGAACAATTCTTCCGGCCGGTAGCTCCTCAGCCACTCGTCCAATTGCGCCAAATGCGCCGGCTTTTCCCTGACTTCGGCCATCGGCACTTGGTGAGCGCGCCAGAAGCCTTCGACCTTGCGATTGTCGACAAACTTGGGGCCGGTCCAACCTTTGGGCGAGCGCAACACGATCATCGGCCAGCGCGGCCTTACCACGTCACCGCCGGCGCGGGCGGCCTGTTGTATCTTGCGAATTTCCAGCAGGCAGGTTTCCAGGGTCTCGGCCATTTTCCGATGCATTGTCAGCGGATCGTCGCCCTCGACGAAATACGGGGTCCAGCCGTAGCCTTTGAACAGGTCTTCCAGCTCTTGATGCGAGATGCGCGACAGCAAGGTCGGGTTGTTGATCTTGTAGCCGTTCAGATGCAGGATGGGTAGCACGGCGCCGTCGCGG
Source organism: Methylomonas stagni (assembly GCF_050154735.1). Lineage (NCBI taxonomy): Bacteria > Pseudomonadati > Pseudomonadota > Gammaproteobacteria > Methylococcales > Methylococcaceae > Methylomonas > Methylomonas stagni. Next base: position 2,994,648 of record NZ_CP189557.1, read on the forward strand.
GCCGGATTCAGGAATTTGTTGGAATGCCAGGAGGTCGCCAACGCGGCGGTCTCGGCCTCGCCGTCGCCGACCACGGCCGCGACTAGCAGATCCGGATTGTCGTAAGCCGCGCCGAAGGCGTGGGAAATGCTGTAACCCAGCTCGCCGCCTTCGTGGATGGAACCCGGCGTTTCCGGCGTGCAATGGCTGCCGATACCGCCCGGAAACGAGAATTCCTTGAAAAACTGGCGCATGCCTTCTTCGTCTTCGCCCTTGTTCGGATAAATCTCACTATAGGTGCCTTCCAAGTAAACCGGCGCCAACACGCCCGGCGCGCCGTGGCCGGGGCCGGCAATGAACAGCACGCTTTGGTCGTACTTGTTAATCAAGCGGTTCAGATGCACGTAGGCAAAACTCAAACCGGGACTGGAACCCCAATGGCCAAGCAGGCGGCGCTTGATGTGCTCGGGTTTTAACGGCTCGCGCAGCAAGGGATTGTCGCGCAGGTAAATCATCCCGGCGGCCAAGTAATTGCACGCGCGCCAGTAGGCGTCGATCTGGCGCAGTTCGGTGTCGGACAGGTTGATTTCGGTACTCATGACTACTCCGTAGGTTCGGCTGAAACGATGGCGATTCGGATAACGACAACCATGCCGATCGACGGAGCGATCAAGCTGGACGCCACGCCACAAGCATAGCCGACAACGCCGAAAGTGGCGGCCCAAGCAGCTTTAACCGAAATGTCACGCAAGCTTTACCGAGCTGTCACATAACAGATTTATGCTGAACTCATGTCAAACTGCTATGGTGAGCGTGCCATGAAATTGCACTATCGTTCGATCTGGATTTCCGATACCCATCTCGGCACCAAGGGGTGCAAGGCCGAGTACTTGCGGGACTTTCTGGACAACAGCGAGTCCGACTACCTGTATCTGGTCGGCGACATCATTGATTGCTGGAAATTTCGTAGCGGCTTTTACTGGCCGGCGCTACATAACGACATCGTGCAACGCATCATCAAAAAAGCCAAGGCCGGCACCCGCGTGGTCTACATTCCCGGCAACCACGACGAAATGTTCCGCAAACACGCCGGCATGCATTTCAACGGCATCGACATTCAACTAAACGCGGTCCATAAGACCCAGGACGGCCGGCGCTTTCTGGTGTTGCACGGCGACGAGTTCGACAGCATCGTCTGCCACAATAAGAGCTTGGCCTACATCGGCGGCGAGGCTTACGAAGTGCTGCTGTACATCAACCGCTGGTTCAACGCGATCCGCGCCCGTTTGGGTTACAAATACTGGTCGCTGTCGGCGTATTTGAAGCATAAGGTCAAGAATATCGTGGCGTTCATGGACAACTACCAGCACATCCTGAGTCTGGAAGCCCAAAAGCGCAAGGTGGACGGCATCATCTGCGGCCACATCCACCACGCCGACATCAGCGATATGGAGTTCGGCAAGACTTACGCCAACTGCGGCGACTGGGTGGAAAGTTGTACCGCCCTGGTCGAGAATGCCGCCGGCCAGTTGAGCATCGTACATTGGCTGGAAGACAGCCAACGCCTGCTGGATGCCGCGCCGGAGCCGCAAACCGCCACCGGCGGTTACGCCCAGGCGGCCTGAAACCCGATTCGGCGGCTAGCGATGCCGTTTCTTGCCGGTGCTGGATTTGGCCGCGGTCTTTTTTCCGGCTTTTTTAGACTTGCCGGATTTTCGGGCATGGGCGGCCGCCGGTTCGGCGGCCGCGCTCTCCAGTTTGGCGTCGTCCTCGGCATCGGCCGGTAAATCGGGTACCGCAACCGCATTGGCCGAAGACGGGACAACGCCGCCATCGACGGTGGATTGATCGCAATCGGGTAAATCGTGGTCTTCCGGCGTACAAATGACCCGGTAAACAATTCGCCGATCGTCGCGGCCGCTGCTCTCGGCCGGCACCGTTGGCGGGGCCGAGTCCTCGGAAATCGTGCCCAGCACTTCCGCGCGGACCGTCCCGGCCGCCAGAGTGCCCAACGATAACACCCCAGCGAGACACGCCCCCTGATCGGACCGGCCAAGCGACTCATTGGCTTTGCAAGCGACGCTTGGCTTCGTTCCACAACGCGTCCAGTTCGGCCAGCTCGCAATCCAACAATTGCCGGCCGCTGGCCTTGACCTCGCGTTCGATGAAATTGAAGCGGCGGGTGAATTTACGAGTGGCTTCGCGCAACGCGATTTCCGGATTGACTTTCAGATGGCGGGCCAAATTGACGGCTACCAGCAGCAAATCACCGACTTCCTCGTGGATGTGGGCTTGATCGCCGGATTGCCAGGCTTCGTGGACTTCTTGCAATTCTTCGCGAACCTTGTCGAATACCGGTTCCACGGCCGGCCAGTCGAAGCCGTGACTGGCGGCGCGGTTTTGGATTTTCTCGCATTGCACCAGGGCCGGCAGACTTTGGGCAACGCCGGCCAACACGCTGTCATCGGCGTCGGCCGGCCGCTTTTGTTGACGTTCCTCGGCCTTGGCGGCTTCCCAGGCTTGCTGGCGTTGTTCGTCGCTATCGAATTTGGCGTCGGCGAACACGTGAGGATGGCGGCGCACCAGCTTGTCGCCGATCGCGCCGGCGACTTGCTCGAAATCGAACAAGCCGCGTTCTTCGGCGATTCGGGAATGAAACACCACTTGCAGCAGCAAGTCGCCGAGTTCGCCGCGCAGATCGTCGAAGTCGTCGCGCTCGATCGCGTCGGCGACTTCGTAGGCTTCTTCTATCGTATAGGGAATCAGGCTGCGGAAGTCCTGCTTGACGTCCCAGGCGCAACCGGTGTCCGGATCGCGCAGCCGGGCCATCAAAGCCAGCAGGGCTTGGGTTTTGGCTAAACTCAAAACGCCGATCCGAAGGTTTGTTCGTAACGGGCCTTGAATTCCGCCAGTGTGAAGGTGTGGTTTTGAGTGCCGTTGTGCTCGATTTTGATCGCGCCCAGCAACGACGCGATCCGGCCGGTCACGTCCCAATCGTAGTCGTTCATCAGACCGTACAACAAGCCGGCCCTGAATGCGTCGCCGCAACCGGTCGGGTCCGCCAGTTGCTTGGGTTGGGCCGACGGAATGTCGATGCACTCGCCGCGCGTATAAATTTTCGACCCTTGGCCGCCCAAGGTCACGATCAACGCGTCGACCCGCTCGGCCAGTTGTTCCAGACTCAAGCCGGTGCGCTGTTGCATCAATTCCGACTCGTAATCGTTAAACGTGGCGTAATTGGCCAGATCCATCAGCTTCAACAATTCGTCGCCGTCGAACATCGGCATGCCCTGGCCGGGATCGAAGATAAACGGAATTCCCAGTTCGGCGAATTGTTCGGCGTGCTCCAGCATGCCTTGCTTGCCGTCCGGCGAAACGATACCGACGCTGATCTCGGACGCCAACGGCACGCTGTTCAGATGGGAGAAATTCATCGCGCCGGGGTGGAAGGCGGTGATTTGATTGTCTTCCACGTCGGTGGTGATGTAAGCCTGACCGGTGTAATGGTCGTCAAGCACCTTGATGTAACGGCTGGAAATGCCGCATTGGCTCAGCCAATGGGCGTAGGGTTCGAAATCGTGGCCGACCGTGGCCATGATCAGCGGTTCCTCGTTCAACAGTTTCAGGTTATAGGCGATATTGCCGGCGCAACCGCCGTATTCGCGGCGCAGCGCCGGTACCAGAAACGACACGTTCAATATGTGCAATTTCTCGGGCAGGATGTGATTTTTGAATTTGTCGTGGAACACCATGATGGTGTCGTAGGCCATCGATCCACAGATAAGTGCGCTCATTGTTGTCCTTGAAATAACGTTTTTCGGCGGGCGCTAAGGTACCGGATGTTGGCGCCCGGTACAAGGCAAAGATAGCAGACCGGCCGAACCGGTCCGGCCGTTACAACAAGATCAGAGCCCAGGTCGCGGCGGCCCAAATCAGCGACAGCATCACCGCCGCCGAGCCGATGTCCTTGGCCCGGCCGGACAATTCGTGATGCTCGAAACCGACTCTATCGACGACGGCCTCGACCGCCGAGTTCAACAGCTCCACTAACAGCACCAACACCACACTGCCGATCAGCAAGGCTTTTTCGATCGGGGTATGCCCCAACCAGATCGCCAGCGGCGTGGTCACCAGAAACAACGCGACCTCCTGGCGAAAAGCTTCTTCATGTTGCCAAGTGGCCTTGAAGCCGGCGATCGAGAAGAAGCAGGCATTCACCAAGCGCTTCAATCCTTTTGCGTTTTGATTGGCCATGCCGTTTCCTAAGCCTCGATTTGAGCAGTATACGCGGCGGCGTCCAGCAAGCCGTCCAATTCGCCGGGATCGGCGGCCTGCACGCAGAATAGCCAAGTGGCGTACGGCGCGTCGTTGACCTGCTCCGGCGCGTCGGCCACGCTGTCGTTGACCGCGACGACGCTACCGCCGACCGGGCTGTACAGATCGGACGCGGTTTTTACCGACTCGACCACGGCGCATTGCTCGCCTTGCTTGACGGTCCTGCCGACTTCCGGCAAGCCGATGAACACGATGTCGCCCAGTTCGGACTGGGCGAAATCGGTAATCCCGACCCGAACCAGGTTGGCATCCTCCAGCTTGGCCCACTCGTGGGTGGCCGCGTATTTCAAGTTTTCTGGCGTTTCACTCATGACGATATCCTGTAAAGCCTAACGGTAGCCCAACAGCATAACGGGCTAATTTTTTTACACAACAAAAAATTCAGGGCGCCATTGGCGCGCACCCTTATAATTTCGACGATCCGCCGGCGTCGAATCGGCCGGTTTCCCAGACATTCATTCGATCACATCATGCGCAATCTCCGTATTCCGGCCTGTCTGCTGGCCGCCTCGGTCGCGGCCAGCGCCGCCGCGGCTACCGACCCGGACGATGCCGAGCCCGGCCAGGTCCCGGCCGCAGGCGCCACCACCGAGGCGCTGACGCTGACTCGGTCCGGCCAACGTTTGGCCGGCATCGTCACCCGTCGCCTGGAAAGCAGCCGGCGCCGTTCCGAATTTTCGGCTTACGGCAGCGTGCTGAACCCGGAGCCGCTGTTGGCAATCCGCCAGCAATATTTGGCCGCGCAAGTCCAACAGGACAGCGCTCGGGCCAAATTCGACGAATCGGCCCATAACTTGGCCCGGACCCGCGACCTGCACCGGCAAGACATTGTTTCCACCCGCCGCCTCCAGGAACAACAAGCGCTGTGGCAGGCCGACAAATCCGGCCTGGCAAGTAGCGGCTACCAACAACAAGCGATCGCCGCCGCCAGCCGGCTGACCTGGGGGGCAACATTAACCGACTGGTTCACCCGCCCGAATCATCCGCAAGCCGAACAGCTACTGACCGGCCAAGCCCAGCTATTGCAAATCACCTTACCGGCCGACGCACCCGTCGATCTTGCCGTCGGCAAGGCCCGAATTCAGGCCGACGCCCAACGCCAGACCGAACTGAGCGCCGAAGCCATCGCCCCGGCGCCGCAAGTCGATCCGGTCAGCCAGGGCCGCCGCTACTTTATGTTGTGTCGGGCCTGCCGCCTGCCCTACGGCGCGCCGCTAACGGCCTGGCTGCCCGGCGCCGAAACCGGCCAGACCGGCGTGCGGATTCCGGCCTCCGCGCTGGTCTGGCATTTGGGGCAAGCCACGGTGTTCGTCAAATCGGCCGACGACCGTTTCAGCGCGCGGCCGTTGCTGGACTACGCGGCGGACGGTCTTGACTATTTCGTGACGGCCGGCCTGCAAGCCGGCGAGGAAGTCGTCACGACCGGCGCGCAGACGTTGCTGTCTCAGCAATTGAAAGGCACCGCCAGCGGCGAAGGCGATGATTGAAGACGGGATCAGTCAATAGCTGACCTGTAGCACGTCCACTTTTTCCCAGACCCGTTCGGTGAAGTCGGCGTCCATTGCCGGCATGCCGTCCTTGAGCCAATCGACGATGACTTTGGCAACGTTAGGATAAGTCACATGCACCGCATGCGGATGCCGCAACCACTCGTCGATCACCGCCGCGTCCAGGTTGTACATCGTGTGCCCGTAACCCAGTTGTTTCAACGCGGCGGCGTTGGAGATCTGTTCCATCTGGGCGTGCAAGGGCTTGACCAGTATCTTCTTACCCAATTGCAGGGATTCGCTGGCCAGCTCGAAGCCGGCGTTGCTGATGATGCCGGCACTGTCGTACAAATCGGTTTGAAAGCCTTGTCGAGACAGCGGTTTGCACTGAATATGCGAGTAGGGGCTGGCGATCGGCTCCGGCGCGTAGACATGAAACTGGTAATTTTCGAAAGGACTCAGCAGCGTCATCACTTCGCCGATGTCCTCGAACGGCAAATACACCAGAATCTTGTTCGCCTGCACGCTTTGCGGAAACGCCGGGGTTTCAATGATGGGCGGCAATATAGGCTGGCCGAAATGATGCCAATGCAGGCCGATACCAATGTCGGCGGGCGCGAAATACTTCATGACCCGCTCGGCGATGGGGTCGCCGCCGGCCCGCGGAATATCATGGCCGAACGCATATTGATGACCGATACCCAACACCGGCTTGCGCTGGCGTTTGGCGGCCCAAGCCGTCACCGGTTCGAAATCGCTGATGATCAAATCGTAGCCGCTCAAGTCCAGGCTGCCGATGTCCTTGACAAAGCGGATAGGCTTGGCTTGCAACGCGGTCTTAACGTAACTGACCTGGCCCTTGTGAGTATTGAAGGTCAAGCCATCCTTGAGCTGGTAGCCGTTGAACACTTCCATGTCGAAATACTTGTCGGCCGGCCGGCCGCTGAATTGAAACGTCACATCGAAACCGGCCGCGTTAAGCTCCCTGGCCATCACTCTGGCGCGGGTGATATGACCGTTGCCGGTCCCCTGCACCCCGTAAAATATTTTCATAATAAGGTTTGATTTAAGCTAAAAATCGCGATGGCAACGCCCAGCAGAGCCCCCATCAGCGTATCGGTCGGAAAATGCACGCCCAACACTACCCGCGAAAACCCCACCGACGCCGCCCACAGATACAACAACGGCATCAGCGTCGGCAGGAAATTGCCCAGCAGAGTCGCCACCATGAAAGCGGCCGAGGTATGGCCGGACGGGAAACTAAACTGGTCGGACGGCTTGATCGTGCTGCGAAAATCGCGCAGCGCCTGCTGCGGCCGGTTGCGTTTGAAACCGTTTTTGAGCAACCAATAAATCGGACGCTCCAACAAAAATGCCAGCAACAGCGCTTGTAGCAGCCGGTCGTGACCGCCCTGGTCCCAGTACAACCAAATCGCCAGCATCACATACGGCACGCCGTCGCCGGTCTTGGAAATCGATCGACATACACCTACCAAATTGGCGTGCGCACCGACGCCGTTCAGCCAGGTAAATAACGAAACGTCGTATTTGTGTATCGAATAAATCAGCTTCATGGCCCTTCCCCCTCAACTTTGCCGCGCGTGTCGACCGCGACGGCCGCACGGCGTTGGAAAACCGTTTTTCCTTTTGTTATTTGGTCCTTAACGCGATGGGACTAGCTTAAATTGGCCGTGTGACAGTGGAATGAAGGTTTGTTTAAGGTTGTGTGACAACCCGATCCTGCGCGAAAGGGCTAAAATAGCGGAAGGCTCGGCCGGGCCTGACACCGCATAGGGCACCACGAGATTAGGATGAGTCGAAAAACCATTGCCGATTTGATGACCAGGGAGGTCGTGCAAGTCGCGCCCGCGACACCGCTGGCGGATTGCGCCGATATGATGGCGCGCCGCCGCATTAGCTCGTTGGTCATCGGCGAACAGCAAATGCCGCTCGGTATCGTCACCGAACGGGATATGGTCAAACTGCTCGGCAACGGCACCGATCTGGCGCTGCCGGTCGGCGATTTCATGGCGGCTCCGCTGATTACCGCACCAGCCGAGACCGATTTTCGTGACGCGGTTCATTTATTGATACAGCACGGAATACGCCATCTGGCGGTCGTCGACGACCAAGGCCGGCTCAACGGCATCGTCACCGAAACCGATTTTCGCCGGCATAGCGGGATCGAGGAATTCGTCGGGCTGCGCACGATCGCCAGCATCATGGACACCAACGTGCTGTCGCTACGCCGCACCGCGACCGTCGGCGACGCGGCCGTCCGCATGCATGCCTGCCGCGCCAGCTGCGCGATCGTCGTCGACGGCGTCAAGCCGGTCGGGATCATCACCGAGCGCGACATGGTCCGCCTTTATCGCCGCCAAGCCGCCGATATGCTGGTCGGCGACGCGATGAGCAGTCCGGTGCTCAGCGTGTCTCCCGAGCATCTGGTCATCGACGCGGTTCAACTGATGCAGACTCGCGGCGTCCGTCACCTGGTCGTTGTCGACGACCGGGGCGACATGCTGGCCACCGTCGGCGAACACGACGTGGTCAAGCACACCGAAGGCCAGTACATCGACCTGCTCAATCAGATCATTCACGAACAACTGGACGAATTGCGCCGGCACCAAGCCAAAATCGCCGAGCTGACCTATCAGGCGGCACTGTTGGCCAGCGAAAACCGGGTCCTGGAAAAACAACGCAAGCTCGATGCGATCATCGAAAACGCACTGGACGCTATCGTGCTGATGGATGAAAGCGGGGCCATCAGCGGCTGGAACCATCAGGCCGAAACGATGTTCGGTTGGCCGAGGGACCAGGCCTTGGGCCGGAAACTGTTGGAAACCATCGTGCCGCCGATTTATCGGCAGCAGCATCGAGAAGGCGTGAGGACCTTTCTGGCATCCGGCGCCAACCGCCTGAACATGCGCGTCGAAACCCTGGCGATCGATCGGCAGGGCCGGCATTTCGCGGTGGAATTGTCGGTTACCTTGGTCGAAACCGCGCAAGGCCGGGAATTTGCCGCATTCATTCGCGACATCTCCGAACGCAAGCGCAACGAGGACGAAATGCGAGTGGCCTCGCTGATCTATCAAAACAGCGGCGAAGCGATGATGGTCACCGATGCCAACGGTGCGATCCTGAACATCAATCCAGCCTTTACCGAATTGACCGGCTATCGGCTGGACGAAGTGGTCGGCAAAAAACCGCGCATGCTCAATTCCGGCCGCCACGATGCCGGCTTTTACCAGGAAATGTGGCATCGTTTGAACACTTGCGGCGCCTGGCAGGGCGAAATCTGGAACAAGCGCAAAAACGGCGAAATCTTTGCCGAGTGGCTGACGATCAATACGATTTTCGACGAATCCGGCGCGCCGCACCGGCGTGTGGCTCTGTTCTCCGACATCACCGAAAAGAAGCGCGCCGAGGAATTGATCTGGACCCAGGCCAATTTCGATCCGCTCACCGGCCTACCCAACCGCCGGATGTTTCAAGAACACCTCAGTTTAGCCGTCAAAAAATCCGAGCGCAGCGGCATTCCGCTGGCCTTGATGTTTATCGACCTGGATCATTTTAAGGAAATCAACGATACGCTGGGCCACGACATCGGCGATAAATTGCTGCAGGAAGCGGCTCGGCGCCTGAGCGGCAGCGTGCGCGCCACCGACACGGTCGCGCGCTTGGGCGGCGACGAATTTACCGTGATTCTCGAAGACATCGAGTCGCCGAGCGCCACTTCGCGTATCGCCGAACATATCCTGGAAAAACTGGCGACCAGTTTTCATGTGGAAGGCGAGGTTTTTTACATTTCGGCCAGTATAGGTATCACGTTTTACCCGGACGACGCCGAGGCGCTCGACGACTTACGCAAAAATGCGGATCAGGCGATGTACGATGCCAAGCACCAGGGTCGCAATCGCTATAGCTACTTTACCTCGGACATGCGCGAAGTCGCGCTGAATCGGCTGAGCATCGTCAACGGCCTGCGCCAAGCCCTGGCCAACGCCGAACTCAGACTCTACTACCAACCCATCGTCGACCTGCGCGACGGTTCGGTTTACAAGGCCGAAGCGCTGATCCGCTGGCAACATCCGCAACGCGGCCTAATTGGGCCGGATATTTTCATCCCGCTGGCCGAAGAACAAGGCTTGATCCTGGATATCGGCGACTGGGTTTTCCGGCGGGCGATCCGCCAAGTCGGCGAATGGCGGGAGCGCTTTCGCCCCGATTTCCAGATCAGCGTCAACAAGTCGCCGGTACAGTTTCAGACCGATCAAACCTTTTACAAGAACTGGCTGCAAATTCTGCTCGACGCCGGTTTGCCGGGCGACAGCGTCACGATCGAAATCACCGAGAGCCTGACCTTGGGCGGCAAACCCATCGTCGCCGAAAAGCTGCAACTGTTTCGCGATGCCGGCATCCAGGTGGCGATCGACGACTTCGGCACCGGCTACTCGTCGCTCGCCTACCTGAAGCGCTACGACATCGATTTCCTGAAAATCGACCGCAGCTTCGTCCGCAACCTGGACAGCAACGAGAACGACCGGGTGTTATGCGCGGCGATGATCGCCATGGCCCACACGCTGGGCATGCAGGTCATCGCCGAAGGCGTCGAAACCGAACGGCAGCGCGACTTGCTGGCCGCGGCCGGCTGCGACTATGCGCAAGGCTATTGGTATACCGTTCCCTTGCCGGCGGACCAATTCGAGCAATGGTTGCTCGACTCCGGCCGAGCAAACTATACCAAATGAATCGCCTACGGTTTCTTCGCGCGATTTCAATCCCGGCGGACTCCGGTTGGCAATTTCCGGCGCGATGGAGCGCGCGGCGATTGAATTTTTAGCCGCGCGCCAGGTTTGCTACAATTTACGGTCGCGCCCGGCGTCGCGCAAGACCTTGCGCTACCGGCAACCCATGATCGATCCGTTCCCACTCCGGCAACCTCGGGGCACTATGCAACGTTTTTGTACATTAGGATTCGTACTCGGCCTGATATTGATGGTCTTCGGCCTGACTTACGCACTGCCCATCGCCACCTCGCTCTACTTCGACGACGGCATGGCCGATCATTTCGTCCGCGGCATGTCGCTGAATATCGGCCTTGGCAGCGTGCTGGCCGGTCTGACGATGCGCTTTCGCGGCGACATTAAAACCCGCGACGGCTACCTACTGGTCGCCTCGTTTTGGATATTGATGTCGGCGGCGGCAACGCTACCGCTACTGTGGGGCATCCCTGGCCTGTCGTTTACCGACGCTTTCTTCGAAACGGTTTCCGGCTTTACGACCACCGGCGCCACGATATTGATCGGTCTGGACGCGCTAGCGCCGTCGCTGAATCTGTGGCGGCACGAAATGGTTTGGATCGGCGGCCTCGGCATCATCGTATTGGCGGTGGCGATTCTGCCGCTTTTAGGTATCGGCGGCATGCAGCTCTACAAAGCCGAAATCGCCGGGCCGATCAAGGACAGCAAAATCACGCCCCGCATCACGGAAACCGCCCGCCTGCTGTGGCTAGTCTATGCCGGCATCACGCTGGCGTGCATCGCCTCGCTTAAAATGGCCGGAATGAGTTGGTTCGACGCGATATGCCATGCATTCTCGGCAATGGGCCTGGGCGGCTTCTCCACCCACGACGCCAGCGTCGGCTATTACGACTCGCCGGCCATCGAACTGGTTTTGATCGTGTTCATGCTGATTTCGGCAATGAACTTCGCGCTGCATTACCAGGCCGTACACCTCGGAAGCCTAATGCCCTACAAGCAGGATGCCGAAGTGTTGCCTATGTTGGCCTTGGTCGCGTTTAGCATCTGGCTGTGCAGTTGGTACATTTGGGATAACGGTGTGTATTCCACTTTTCTCGAAAGCTTGCGACACGTGGCGTTCAACTTGGTCTCGATCGCGACCGACTGCGGGTTCGCCAGTGTCGATTACGACAAATGGCCGCCGTTCGTCCCCTGGTGGATGCTGTATTTGAGTTGTATTACCTGCTGCACCGGCTCGACCGGCGGGGGCATCAAGATGTTTCGCACACTGCTGCTTTGGAAGCAGGCCAGCCGGGAGATGTTCAGCATTCTCCATCCGAGGGCCATCAACCCGATCCGGATCGGCGACATGCCGATACCCAATAAGATCATTTTCGCGGTTCTGGCCTTTATCTTTATGTACTTTATCTCGGTGGTGGTGCTGACCTTTTCGCTGATTTTTTCCGGGCTGGACGCGATCTCTGCGTTAAGCGCGATTCTGGCGTGCATCAACAATGCCGGCCCCGGACTAAACCAAGTCGGCCCGGCTACCAACTATCAGAGCCTCGGCGATTTTCAAACCTGGATTTGCTCGGCGGCAATGCTGCTCGGACGTTTGGAAATTATCACGCTGATCGTGCTTTTTACTCCCACTTTCTGGAGAAAATAGTACAATTCCCAGCCTTATCGCCCGTGGGCGCCGTCGCCGTCCGGCATTGGCCCCGCCACCACTTCAATTATCGGAAACCCTAGTCATGACCGCCGAACGCCATATCGACTTCCTCAGCAAGCGCAAGCTGGCTTATTTCTTCTCCGGCACCCTGTTCCTGATCTCGCTGATTTCGTTTTTCGTCAAGGGCCTGGACTTGGGCATCGACTTTACCGGCGGCAGCGTTTACGAGATGCATTACAACCAATCGGTCGACATCGACAAAATGCGCTCGACCCTGGAACAACAAGGCTTCGCCGACGCCAACCTACAAAATTTCGGCAGCTCGCAAGATATTTTGATCCGCCTAAAGCCGATCGAAAACATCAGCCAAAAGGAACTCAGCGAGAAAGTCCTGTCCGTCGCCAACAGCAGTCAAGCCCAAGCCGGCGAGCTGCGCCGCGTCGAGTTCGTCGGCCCGCAAGTCGGCGACGAATTGATCAACGACGGCGGTTTGGCGCTGTTCTTCGCCTTCGTCGGCGTCATGGTCTACGTCAGCATACGCTTCGAATGGAAGCTGTCGGTCGGCGCGATCGCCGCGCTGTTCCACGACACCATCATCACGATGGGCTTCTTCTCGGTGTTCGGCTGGGAATTCGACATGACCGTGCTATCGGCGATCCTGGCGCTGATCGGTTACTCGATCAACGACACCATCGTCGTCTACGACCGAATTCGCGAAACCGTCCGCACCAGCCGCCGCGAACCGATCGCCGACATCACCAACCGCGCCCTGAACGACACCTTGAGCCGGACCATTCTGACCTCGCTGACGGTATTCCTGACCCTGTTGGCCTTGGCATTCCTCGGCGGCAAAACCATACACGGCTTCGCGATCGCAATGTTGATCGGCGTCATCAAAGGTACTTATTCGTCGATTTATATCGCCAGCTCCTTGGCGTTAAGCCTGGGCTTGACCCGGGAAGACCTGATGCCGCCCGAAAAAGATGAAACCGTCGATCAACTGCCGTAAAACATTCCACTCAAGGAACGCCACGGCGCGCTCCATATCGCGGCCGTGACGACGGCCGCGATGCCAGACTACGATTTTCCACTTCAAGCGAACTATCACGGAAACACTTGATGACCAAACAGTTAAACACCCGCGACCTGACTCAACTCACTTTAGGCATCCCCGGTTTCGACTATCGAGACCTGTACGACAGTCGGCGACTGAACGACCTGATGACGGTGTTCGACCTGTCGGTCGAGCAACACGATCCTAACTTGTTCAAGGAAATCGCGGCTTACCGCGCCTGCGGCGGAGCGGGCATGAAGCCCGAGGACATCTCGGAACTTCTGGTCAAAATGGCGCCGCTAGTTGGCACCTTCGTCGCGAAACTGTTCAACGTCGGCGATGTGCGCGAGCAACAAATCGACAAGATTCGCGGCGAGTTCGACAGCGTGTTCACTTACCGCACGCAAATCGTTGGCAATTTGGCCAAACTGTTCAAAGGCCAGACTATCGAGGGCTGGGACATCGCCGAACTCGGCGCGCAGTTGGATGCCCTGCTGGCGGCAACCGGCAGATCCGAACTGTATGCAACCGATCCGGAACTAGCTGTTAGCCAGCTCGGCGCGGACTTTTGGCGTTTAACCCAAAATGCCGATCTCAGCGATGCGGATATTGCCGCATTGAAGCAACAAGTCACCGATTCACCGATATTGAGCAAGGCCGCCATCAGCGACGGCCCGGCCGCCTTCGCCGCCGCGCTGCTCGACATCGTCCGCCGCTGGAGCTTCGCCGCCAAACAAGTGCCGGAACTGCAAGCCGTCGTCGAAAAGTGGCTGAGCTTCAAGATCGCCGAAAAAACCGATCTGGACAACTTGGTGGCGCACGCCAGCGTCTCGCAAGACGGCTACGAAGTCTGGGCCTGCGACGAACACCATCACCGCCGCCGCGATGGTTTTGCATTGACCGACAAGCGCTTCAAACAACGCCAGGCACTGTACGAAATCGATCACTGCATTTACTGCCACGATCGCGACAATGATTCGTGCTCGAAAGGCATCAAGAACAAAAAAGACAACACCTTCAAGGCCAACCACCTGGGTTCGTTGATGACCGGTTGCCCGCTGGAGGAAAAAATTTCCGAAATGCACTTGGTCAAGCGTCAAGGCGACAACATCGGCGCGCTGGCGATGATCATCATCGACAACCCGATGTGCCCAGGCACCGGCCACCGGATTTGCAACGACTGCATGCGCGGCTGCATTTACCAAAAAACCGAGGCCGTCAACATTCCGCAAATCGAAACCAACGTCCTGACCGACGTGCTGTTCATGCCGTGGGGTTTCGAGATTTACAGCCTGTTGACCCGCTGGAACCCGCTCAACGTCAAGCGCCCGGTCGCCCTGCCCTACAACGGCAAAAACGTCTTGGTGGCCGGCATGGGGCCCGCCGGTTACACGCTATCGCATTATTTGCTCAACGAAGGCTTCGGCGTGGTCGGCATCGACGCGTTGAAAATCGAACCGCTGCCCTTGCATTTGACCGGCGACCGGGACAATCCGCCGTTACCGATCATCGATTTCCAAGCGCTTTACGAAGACCTGGATAAACGGGTCATGCTCGGCTTCGGCGGCGTCGCCGAGTACGGCATCACCGTGCGTTGGGACAAGAATTTTTTGAAAGTGATTTACCTGACCCTGCTGCGCCGCAACGCCTTCAAATGTTACGGCGGCGTGCGTTTCGGCGGCACAATCACCATCGACGAGGCCTGGGATCTGGGTTTCGACCACATCGCCATCGCCAGCGGCGCCGGCAAACCGACTGTCATCGATCTGAAAAACAACATGACCCGCGGCATTCGCAAGGCCTCGGACTTCTTGATGGGCTTGCAATTGACCGGCGCGGCCAAGGAATCGTCACTGGCCAACCTGCAAGTCAGAATGCCGGCAGGCGTGATCGGCGGCGGTTTGACCGCTATCGATACCGCCACCGAATTGCTGGCTTACTATCCGTTGCAAGTCAGCAAAATTACCAAACGTTACGACAAATTGGTCGCCAAATACGGCGAGGCCGAAGTACGCGGCCGTTATGACAAGGAAGAACTGGAAATCCTGGAAGAATTCCTGGCCCACGGCCGGGTGATCGAAGCCGAACGCGCCCGCGCGGCGGCGGCCGGCGAAACGCCGAACTTCCTGCCCTTCCTGAAACAATGGGGCGGCGTGACCATGTTCTATCGTAAAGGCATCAAGGATTCGCCGGCCTATCGCCAAAACCACGAAGAAATCCACGAAGCCTTGTCGGAAGGCATTTATCTGGCCGAAGGCATGAGTCCGCTGGAAGCCATCAACGACGACTACGGCCACCTAAAAGCGGTGCGCTTCGAGAAACTGGAATTGCAGGAAGGCCGTTGGCGCACCGTCGGTGAACAGGAAGTCGCGTTGCGCGGCCTGTTTATCGCCGCCGGTACCGCGCCGAACACCATTTACCAATCCGAGCATCCCCGCACCTTCGCGATGGAAGGCAAGTTCTACAAACGCCACG
Source organism: Methylomonas stagni (assembly GCF_050154735.1). Taxonomy (NCBI): domain Bacteria; kingdom Pseudomonadati; phylum Pseudomonadota; class Gammaproteobacteria; order Methylococcales; family Methylococcaceae; genus Methylomonas; species Methylomonas stagni. The sequence continues at coordinate 3,010,392 of NZ_CP189557.1, forward strand.
AACCCGACTGGCTGCCAGGCAAGGCCGAACTGGTACCGATGGCCGACGAGGCACAAGTCAAGGTCGGCAAGCCCTCACCGTTTACCTCGTACCAAAGCGAAGGTCGCTATATTAGCTTCTACGGCGACAACCATCCGGTTTATGCCGGCAACGTCGTCAAAGCGATGGCCAGCGCCAAGGACGGTTATCCGTATATGGTCAAACTGTTCGAAAACGAAATCGCCAAGCTGGATGCCGGAAAACAAGCCGAGCGCGACGCGGCCTGGCGGGCCATGCAGGACAAGCTGGACGAATTGTTCCTGGCCCATGTCGTCGAAGTCAACCGCCTGACCCCGACCATCATCGAAGTCGTGATCAAGGCCCCGGCGGCGGCGAAAAACTTTGAGCCGGGTCAATTCTACCGAGTACAGAACTACGAGTCCTTGGCGCCCGTCGTCGAAGGCACCGCGCTGGCAGCCGAAGGTTTGGCTCTGACCGGTGCCTGGGTTGACAAAGACCAAGGCCTGGTATCCTTGATTGCATTGGAAATGGGCAGCTCCAGCCGCCTATGTGCGACCTGGAAAGCAGGTGATCCGTTGGTATTGATGGGCGTCACCGGCGCACCGACCGAAATCCCGACCGGCAAAACCGTATTGTTATTGGGCGGCGGCTTGGGCAACGCGGTATTGTTCTCGATCGGCAAGGCGATGCGCGCCGCCGGCAACAAAGTCTTGTATTTTGCCGGCTACCGCAACCGCGTCGACTTGTTCAAGGTAGCGGAAATCGAGGAAGCATCCGACGTCATCGTCTGGGCGGTGGACAAATTGCCCGGTAACGAGGCGATTCCGGTCACCCGTCCGCAGGACAAGACCTTCGTCGGTAACATCGTCGAGGCGATGATCGCCTATGCCGAGGGCCAACTGGGCGACACCGCGTTGAAACTGCAGGATGTCGAGCATTTGATCGTGATCGGTTCCGACCGGATGATGGCGGCGGTTAAGGCGGCCCGCTTCGGCGCATTGAAGCCTTACCTGAAAGAAGGCCACGAAGCCGTCGGCTCGATCAATTCGCCGATGCAATGCATGATGAAAGGCGTTTGCGCACAATGTATGTGCAAACACGTCGATCCGGAAACCGGCGAGGAAAGCTTTATGTATTCCTGCTACAACCAGGATCAAGCGCTGGATTATGTCGACTTTCCCAACCTGAATGCGCGATTGCGGCAAAATACGGTGCAGGAGAAATTGTCGTCCTTGTGGCTAACCTATTTGTTGGAAAGCGAACGCGGCTAGAGCCAATCCAGCTCGGCCCACCGCCACCCGCCGAACCGGGTGGCGGAACCGCTCGCGAGGCGCCGCGAACCTTAGTATTCCGCGCCGGACACCTCGCCGACAGCCTTTGAAATTGGAGTTCACACGTGTTGCAGCGCACCCTGCTTGCCATTTCGTTAATTTTCCTACCGCTACTGGCCTGGGCTGACGCCGATGCCAACCAAGTCGCCCTCAACCTGACTCGGCATTGGGTCGGCTATCTGTCGATCGCAATATTCGCGCTTGCGTACATGCTGGCGATGACCGAGGAAATCACCGAGCTGAACAAGTCCAAACCGATGGTGCTGGCCGCAAGCCTGATCTGGGCCTTCATTGCTTCGATTTACGTGCAAGGCGGGATGGGCGAACAAGCCGGCCGCGCCTTTCGTGCGTGCCTGGAAAGTTACGCCGAACTGTTCTTGTTTATCATGGTGTCGATGGCCTATCTGAATGCGATGGAAAGCCGCGGCGTATTCGACAACCTACGTGTCTGGTTGCTCAGCAAGGGCTTCAGTTATCGCAAGTTGTTCTGGATAACCGGCGTGATGTCATTCTTTATGTCGTCGGTGTGTAACAACCTGACCACCGCGCTGCTAATGGGCGCGGTCATCGTCGCAATGGGCAAGCATAATAAACGCTTTATGACGATGGCCTGCATCAATGTTGTTGTTGCCACCAACGCCGGCGGTTCGTTCAGTCCGTTCGGCGATATCACCACATTACTGGTTTGGCAAAGCGGCGTTGTGCCCTTCGTGGATTTCTATTCGCTGTTCATTCCGGCCGTGGTCAATTTCGCGCTGCCAGCCGCCGTGATGCATTTTTGGATACCCAACGAACACCCGGCCGCCGTCGGAAAAGCTCCGAAAATGAAACGAGGAGCTTTGACGATGATGGTGTTGTTCTTGTTGACGATCATTACCGCGGTCAGTTTCGAAAACTTCCTGGATCTGCCGCCGGCCGCCGGCATGCTGGCCGGACTGACTTATCTGAAGTTTTTAGGCTACTACCTGCAAAAAACCGAAGACAAACAAAAAGTCAGCGATTTTGCCCACGTTTACAAATTATTCAACGTCGAACTGCCGTTGGCCAATCAAAATCAACGCTTCGACGTGTTCAAAAACGTCGCCAATTTGGAATGGGATACCCTCTTGTTTTTTTACGGCGTGATGGTCAGCGTCGGCGGACTAAGTTTCATCGGTTATTTAACGATGGCTTCCGACGTGCTGTATGTCGGCATGGACCCGACGATCGCCAATATCGTCGTCGGCATCTTGTCGGCCTTCATCGATAACGGCACGATCATGTTCGCGGTGCTGACGATGCATCCGGAGATTTCCCAAGGCCAATGGCTGTTGGTCACGTTGACGGCCGGCGTCGGCGGCAGTCTGCTGGCAATCGGCTCGGCGGCCGGCGTTGGCCTGATGGGACAGGTCAAGGGAGTCTACACCTTTAGCGCCCATTTAAAGTGGATGCCGGTCATCCTGCTCGGTTACGCCGGCAGTATCGCCGCGCATTTTTTATTAAACAGCCACTATTTTTAACCTACCGTAAACCGAGCGGCCAATTCGGCAACACGCGACCAACACCCAGTTTTCTAAAAATTTCAATTACTTAATAAGAAAAGACACCCTGTACATCAAACCGATTGACGAATATTCATTTCTTTGTTTAATCGTCATAATCCATTAACACGCAAAATCCTGCTATTTTTGTGGAACGCTTGGAATAGCCATGTATAATGAAGCCGATTTAGCTCGGTATCGTTGTCGCTTTTCAAGCTCGCAATAGGATCAACAAACTTTGTTTTCCGCTTACCCGCTTTATTCACCAACCCTAGTTCCAAACAGCGAAAGCACTTTTTAGCAAGAGAGATTTATGTCAGTTCAAGTAGAAGGCAAAGTTAAATGGTTTAACGACGAGAAAGGTTTCGGCTTCATTGAGCAAGAAGGCGGCAAAGACGTATTCGTCCATTTTAGCGCTATCAACGGTTCCGGCCGCAGAACCCTGAAAGAAGGCCAAAAAGTCACGATGGAAGTGACCAACGGCCAAAAAGGCCCGCAAGCGGAAAACGTCACTCCGTTATAAATCGCCCCGAAAAAGCCGCCTGACCAGCGGCTTTTTCATTTGCGGCCGATTTGCTTGTAACACGATCCATCCAACCGCACCGTCTGGCGCGGAGAGATGGCTCGTTCCGTCGTTAGAGTAAGGCACCCCACAAATCGTAGTCGTCGGCTTCCTCGATTTCGACCTCAACGAATTCGCCGACCCGCAGATGGTTTGCACCATCGATGAACACTTGACCGTCGATTTCCGGGGCATCGCTTTTAGTGCGAGCCACGGCGCCTTCTTCGACGACCTCGTCGATCAACACCACCTCACGACGGCCTATCCGTTGCTTTAAACGTTCGGCGCTGATCGCGGCCTGATGCTCCATAAATCGTGCCAATCGCTCCTGTTTGACTTCTTCCGGCACCGCGTCCGGCAACGCGTTCGCCGCCGCGCCCTTGACCGGCGAATAGGCGAAACAACCCACTCTGTCCATTTGCGCTTCGCTCAAGAATTGCAGTAGCTCTGCGAATTCCTGCTCTGTCTCGCCGGGAAAACCGACGATGAAAGTACTGCGTATCGTCAAATCCGGACAAATTTTCCGCCAAGCGCGGATGCGTTCCAGATTGTTTTCAGCGGCGGCCGGGCGTTTCATCAATTTCAAGATCCTGCTGCTGGCATGCTGAAACGGAATATCCACATACGGCAAAATTTTACCGTCCGCCATCAACGGCACCACGTCGTCGACGTGCGGATAGGGGTAGACGTAATGCATTCGGACCCAAATATCCAGTTCGCCCAACGCCGCCGCCAAGTCTTGGAATCGGGTTTGGTAAGCTCGCCCCCGCCAATCGCGGCTTTGATATTTCAAGTCTAAACCATAAGCACTGGTGTCTTGCGACACGACCAGCAGCTCCTTAACACCGGCGGCAGCCAGCGTTTCCGCCTCCACCATCACCTCGTCCAACGGCCGGCTGACCAAGTCGCCGCGCATCGACGGAATAATGCAGAACGTACAACGGTGATTGCACCCTTCGGAAATTTTCAAGTAGGCGTAATGCTTGGGCGTCAATTTGATCCCTTGCGGCGGCACCAAGTCCATGAACGGATTGTGCGCCGGCGGCAGATACTCGTGCACAGCTTCGACCACTTCGTCGGTCGCGTGAGCGCCGGTGATTTTCAGCACTTGCGGATGCCGCGCCAAAATCTCGTCCTGCCGCGCACCCAGACAACCGGTAACGATGACCTTGCCGTTTTCGGCCAGCGCTTCGCCTATGCTGTCCAGCGACTCCTCGACCGCCGCGTCTATAAAGCCGCAGGTATTGACGATCACCAGATCGGAATCCTTGTAATTCGGCGATACTTGGTAGCCTTCGCTACGCAAGCGGGTCAAGATCTGCTCGCTATCGACCAGGGCTTTCGGGCAGCCCAGACTGATAAATCCAACGCGGGGGTTACTCATTCGACATTCTCGATAACACTATAAACAGGTGGGCGGCTTGGGCAGGCCGGCGATTTTGCAGGCGTATTTCAACGGGCCTTGCGGAAACAATTTTTGCAGATAGCGGCTATTGCCTTTTTCTTCACCCAGGGTTTTGCGTACCGCGGCGACGAACATCCGGGCATTCGGCAAATGCTGGAATTTTCGATAGTAATCGCGGATAAACAGCAAAATCTCCCAATGCGCCTCTTCGATCACCAAGCCTTCCAGACGCGCCAATTCGTCGGCGACGTTGCGATTCCACAGATCGGCACTCCGCAAAAACCCGTCATCGGTCGTAGCCAATTCGGCACCGTCGACTATCAACGCCATGTATGAGCCACCGGATGCTTGACAGTCAAATCGACCAACCCGGCGTAATCCGTCCAGGCCACGCCGGCCATCGCGGCGTCCGGCGCAAGTCCGCAGGCCTCGGCGTATTCCCGTAACACGAAAACCCCACATTCCCGATCCAGCACGCTTTGCAACAGCGGGTTATCCCGATGTCCGGCGTGAGCCGACAACGCGGCGGCATCCAACAGCACGACATCATCGCCCGAGCCGATACGCTCTAGCCATTCCGGCCTGACCGGCGAGGAAGCCACGATATGCAACATTATTCGGTATGGGTCAGTTTCAAGCCGACGATGCCTATCACGATCAACAGAATCGAAGCCAGCCGTATCCAATCGGAAGATTCCTTGAACAGGAAAATGCCGACGATCGCCACGCCGACCGCGCCCATACCGGTCCAAACGGCGTACGCGGTGCCCAGCGGTAAGGTTCTGATTGCCAACATCAACAGGTAAAAACTGCCGGCGCCGGAAATCCCGGTCACCACGCTCGGCCACAGCTTGGTAAAGCCGTCGTTAAATTTAAGACTGATCGCGAATACGATCTCCGAACAACCCGCCGCCAACAGCAACAGCCAACCCATCAACTCTCCTCGGACATACGCTATAATCGGAGCATTTTACAATAGCGTTTCTGTCAAACCGCATTATTTAGCCCTGTAAATGGAAAAAGAATCCGACTACCTCGTTCGCAACGCCAAAATGATTTATGGCCATTTGACCGACTTGGTAAAAAACAAGTGCATCATCGCCGCGAATTTCGGCGAAGACAACGCTTCGTTCTTGACCACCATCGTCGAGCTCGACCAGAAAGCCAATCTGCTGGCGCTCGATGTCGCGCCCAACGAGCAACTGAACCGACAATTGCTGACTTCGGCGAAAGTCCTGTTCCGTACCGAGTTCGACGGTATCAAAGTATCGTTCCGGGGCAAAGCCATCAAAAAAACCGAGCGTAACGGCATGCAGGTTCTAGCGATGCCGTTGCCGGACGCGATATTTTGGATGCAGCGCCGCCAGTTTTATCGAGTAAAAATTCCGCTCTCGCATAAAAACAGTTTCTGTGAAATCGAGTTTCGCACCGTGGATGAAGACAACAATCCGCAAACGCTCTCGGGGATTTTTCCGTTGGCCGATCTGAGCATTTCCGGATTCGCGATGCTGGTAAACGACACCAAGTTCTCCGAATTCCTGCAACAGGGCGCCGAACATGGCGATTGCGCGCTGTATCTAAACGACGGCAGCCGCGCCAATGTCGGCATCATGGTCCGCGATATCGCCACCATGCGGGCCGGAGCGGCCGGTAAACAGCAGCGGGTCGGCTGCCAGTTCACCCAAGTTTCGCAGATGTTCGAATCCAGCATTCAACGTTACGTCCAAGACATCGAGCGGCAACAAAAAAACATCGGTTAGCGCGCGCCAAGATCATCGGCAGACAGTCGATTCGCTCTTACGTCGGCGCTCCTCCGAAGATTCAAGCGCATACCAGCCACCAATCTCCGCTCAAGACTTTTCAGGCGACTTGCGCGGCCAGCGCGACCGTCAAATTTCAGCCACACACCTCGCCATTCTCCACCGCCAATAACCGATGACTCGCTCGCCACTCAAACTTCCCAGTCTACCCGATTCCGCCGCCACTCAAACTTTCAAAGACCTGAGCGGCTGCGGCGACTCGCTAGCGCTGGCCAGTGCGATTACCCAGGAAAAGCGCCTGTTGGTTATCGTCACCCAGGACACTCAAACCGCGCTACGGCTGGAACACGAACTGGCGTTTTTTCTCGACAACGCCTACCCCATCCTGCAATTCCCCGACTGGGAAACCCTACCCTACGACGTATTCTCGCCGCTACCCGAAATCATCTCCGAACGCCTGCGAACGCTGGCCTTGTTGCCGGAAACCAAGCGCGGCGCGCTGATCGTACCGGTCTCGACGCTGATGCACCGGCTGGCGCCGCGCGAGCACATCCTCGCTCACAGTTTTGCGATCGAAGTCGGCGGCACCTTGAGCCTGGAGCTAACTCGCGCCAAGCTGGAAGCGGTGGGCTACCAGTGTGTGTCGCAAGTCTACCAGCACGGCGAATTCGCGGTGCGCGGCTCGATTCTGGATTTGTTTCCGATGGGGTCAAAACAGCCCTACCGCATCGAGCTGTTCGACGACGACGTCGAATCGATCCGCAGCTTCGATCCCGACACGCAGATGTCGCAAGACAAAATGCCAAAGATCGAGTTGTTTCCGGCCCGCGAATTCCCGTTTAGCGACGACGCGATCAAACGCTTCCGCCAGGCCTTTCGCGAACAGTTCCCGAATGCCTCGCCGAAAAACCCTCTCTACCTCGACGTTTCCAAGCAAATCGCCCCGGCCGGGATCGAATATTACTTACCCTTGTTCGTTGAACGTACCGAATCGCTGCTCGCCTACTTGCCTCAGACCGCGTTATTCGTGTTGCCGGCCGACTTCGCCGGCGACGCCGAACGGTTTTACCACGAAGCCGACGAGCGTTATCAGCAGCGCAAATACGATGTCGACCGGCCGTTGTTGCCGCCGGAACGTTTGTTTTTGTCGACCGAGGAAATCCAGCACCACATCGCCGGCTTCAGCCGTATCGTGCTGGACAATCAAGCCGAACACGGCGAATCGCTCGATTGCAGGGTTCTACCCGACGTCGCGATCGACAGCCGCTTGAAAGAGCCCGCGCAACGCTTGCGGCAGTTTATCGAAGGCTTTTCCGGAAAGGTGCTATTCGTCGCCGAAACCGCCGGCCACCGCGAAGGCCTGATCGACAAGCTAAAAAGCGTCAAGCTGAGCGCCAAACAGATACAGAGCTGGCCGGAGTTTTTACGCGGCGAGGATTCGCCCTGCATCGTCGTCGCGCCGCTGGACCAAGGTTTATGGCTCGAAGAGCCAAAACTGGCCATCATCACCGAAAGCCAGCTCAGCGGCGAGAAAGTCCAGCAACGCCGGCGCCGGGCCAAATCCGCCGCCCGCGCGCTGGAAAACATCTTCAACAATCTCGACGAACTGAGCATCGGCTCGCCGGTGGTACACCAGGAACACGGCGTCGGTCGTTATCTGGGCTTGCAGACCTTGACGGTCGGCGGCATCGAAGCCGAATTTCTAATGTTGGAATATGCCGGCGGCGACAAGATTTACGTGCCGGTGGCCTCCTTGCATTTGATCGGCCGCTACAGCGGCGTCAGTGCCGAAAACGCGCCGCTGCATAAACTCGGTAGCGAGCAATGGAGCAAGGCCAAGCAAAAAGCCATGGAGCGGGCCCGCGACGTGGCCGCCGAATTGCTGGACATCCACGCCAAACGCGCCGCCCGCGCGGGCTTTGCCTTCAACATCGACAACAGCGATTACAACGCCTTCGCCGCCGCCTTCCCGTTCGAGGAAACCCCGGACCAGCTCAGCGCGATCGAAGCCATCTTGCAGGACATGGCCGCGCCGCAACCGATGGACCGCGTGGTCTGCGGCGACGTCGGTTTCGGCAAGACCGAAGTGGCGATGCGCGCGGCCTTCGTCGCGGTGCAAAGCGGCAAACAGGTCGCGGTATTGGTGCCGACTACCCTGCTGGCGCAACAGCACTATCAAAACTTCCGCGACCGCTTCGCCGACTGGCCGGTGCGCGTCGAAGTCACCTCGCGTTTCGTCACCGCCAAGCAGCAAAACGCCATCGCCGACGATCTGGCCGACGGCAAGGTCGACATCGTCATCGGCACGCATAAGCTGTTATCCAAAGAGATGAAATACAAGGCCTTGGGTCTGGTGATCATCGACGAAGAACACCGTTTCGGCGTCACCCAAAAGGAACATTTCAAAAAGCTGCGCTACGAACTGGATTTGCTGACGCTGACCGCGACGCCGATTCCGCGCACCTTGAACATGGCGATGGCCGGCCTACGCGACATCTCGATCATCGCCACGCCGCCGCCCAACCGCCATGCGATCAAGACCTTCGTCAGCGAATGGATAGACTCGCAAATCCAGGAAGCCTGCCAGCGCGAAATCAAACGTGGCGGCCAGGTGTTTTTCTTGCACAACGATGTCAAGACCATGGACAAGATGATGCGCGAACTCGGCGAACTGGTGCCGGATGCCCGCATTCAGATTGCCCACGGCCAGATGGCCGAGCGAGAGCTGGAGCAAATCATGCTGGATTTCTACCACCAGCGCTTCAATCTATTGATCGCGACGACGATTATCGAAAGCGGTATCGACATTCCCAGCGCCAACACCATCGTCATCAATCGCGCCGACAAGCTCGGTCTGGCCCAGTTGCATCAATTGCGCGGCCGGGTCGGCCGTTCGCATCACCGCGCTTATGCTTACTGCATCGTGCCGCCCAAGTCTTTGATGACCAAGGACGCGATCAAACGCCTGGAAGCTTTCGAAACCTCCGGCGAACTCGGCGCCGGCTTCATGCTGTCCTCGCACGACATGGAAATCCGCGGCGCCGGTGAGCTGTTGGGCGACGAACAAAGCGGCCAGATTCAGGAAATCGGCTTTACCCTGTATACCGAATTGCTGGAACGCGCGGTCAAGGCCTTGAAATCCGGCAAGCAACCGGAGCTGGACGCGCCGCTGGATTACGGCCCTGAAGTGGACTTGCAAGTCGCCGCGTTGATCCCGGAAGACTATCTGCCCGACATCCACGCCCGCCTGGTGCTGTACAAACGCATCGCCAGCGCCGAAATCGAGGATGATTTGCGTAAGCTCAAGATCGAAATGATCGACCGCTTCGGCTTGTTGCCGGATCAAGTCAAAGCCTTGTTCGCGGTCACCGAACTCAAGCAACATGCCGCTCACCTGGGCATCAAGAAAATCGAAGCCCACGCCAGCGGCGGCCGCATCGTGTTTACCGCCACGCCGCAAATCGATACCGCCGAGCTAATCCTGATGATCCAAAGCCAGTCGCAGGTCTACAAATTCGACGGCGCCGATAAATTGCGCTTTACCAACACGTTTAAGGATATGGAGGATAAGGTGGCGTTTTTGGAGAAGTTGTTGATACGATTGGCGCCTAAATCTTGATTTTAATTTTTGGAGGTAATATGTCGCACTGTCAAACCGCCAAGCAAGAAGCCATCGCCGCCATCAATCTATTGCCAGACACGGTAGATTTTGAAGAAATCGTGTATCGGCTCTACGTTCTGAACAAAATATATCAGGGGCTAGAAGATGTAGAGCACGGCAAGGGCATTAGCAGCGAGATCTTGCTACGCGAAATCGAGCAATGGTAATTTGGACGCCTCGCGCCAGAACAGACCTCAAAGCCATTCATGATTACATCGCGCAGGATTCACCGCTTACTGCCAAACGCATCATCCGGGAATTGATACAAAAAACCGACAGCCTGCTGGTGTCTCCTTACCTCGGTAAAAAAGTGCCCGAGTTTGAACAACAGGAATTAAGGGAAATCGGCGTGCATTCTTGGAGAATCATTTACCAAATTAAGTTTAATCAAGCCTATGTTGTCACAGTGGTTCATAAACGCCGCGATTTCAAAAATTCGGACTTATCGATAGACCAATAAACGCGCAAATCCAAGGGTACGGCAATTATTGGAGTCAGAGCATGAACAGCATGACTTACAAAGGCTATACCGCCCGCATCGATTTCGACGACAGAAACAACTTGTTGGTTGGGCGCTTGCTGGGCATTCAAGATGTCATCGGCTTTCATGCCGATACTGTGACCGAATTGCGCAGCGCTTTCGAGGAAGCGGTGGACGATTATCTGGAAACTTGCGCCCGCATCGGCAAACCGCCGGAAAAACCGGCTAGCGGCAAACTGATGCTGCGCATACCACACGAAATCCACGCCGCAGCGCTAGTAACCGCCAAAGCGAAAGGCAAAAGCCTGAATCAATGGGCGACGGAAGTGTTGAATGAAGCGTCACACATCTGACACTATTCGATGCCAGACTAGTTCATAGAGTCTTCTGCGGGAACGAATTCGGATGTTTAAATCTTAACCCATCACCCCACGCGGGAGCATAGGAATAAGGCATGTTTAGCTTCCCGTCAGAGTTGGCACGCCATGATGCAGCATACGCCTCTAAACTCTTAAAAATATCCATTTTTCCAAGAAAACTCACCTGCTTTTGACCGCCGTCGACAAGTTAAATCAATATGCTGCAAGCAGGGGCGCACAAATTATTCGGCAAAAATAAAGGAGGAATTGTTATGTTTTTTCTCGAAAAACTGTATGGACTCACAAAGTTGTTTGGTTTACTAGTGCTTCTTGGCGCTTGCAAAACTGCCAATGCATCATTCTTTTGGGCTCCTATTTACGATCTAACCAAGCCCATCACTAGCATCGTATGGGTGGATAGCACTCCATTTACCTGGTGTTTGATTGGTGGAGAATGCCAGAGTCTTGGCTCTTATCGGGCCTTTTATGGTTCAAATGGGTACGGAGCAACGAGTTCAAGTATTTTTTACCAATCCGCACCCGCCGGAACCCAAAAAACCCCATTGGACGTTGAAGCATCGTTAGCGCCAAATCCGGCCGGCGTCTTTGATTGGGGGCAATTCAATGTTCCTCAATTTTTGCCGTATGATCTGGGTAGCAATCTGTCAGGAACGTTTAAAATTAAATTAACACTGAATAGAGAACTCGCTGATTTAGAAGAAGTTTATATTGCTATTTTTCAAAACCGCGATCCAGACAATATCTTGCTTGGGGATTGGGAATTGCTCAACCAAAAGTTATTAGCCGATGACACTATTTTCGAAGGGATATTCAATTCGGAGGCGGGGTTATCTACTAGATTATTTGTTCATGGATTCGCCTTTAACGCTCTCGAATATCACATTACTGTCAGCGAAGTGCCTATTCCGAGTTCGGCACTGCTTTTGTTAACATCGTTACTATTTTTTTGCCGGAATTGGTATTTTCGTAAGTCCGTACGGCGGAAGCCTACAGGCGGATCGCCTCTTGGCATCCGCCCTTGTATGATCTGAAAATGGTACGCGGCGCGTACCCTCCACAACTCCAAATAAAGTGAGGCGGCCTGCCACCGCGAAGCCGCCAAACAATTCTTTAAATCTATTTCTTATTAAAGTGGTAAATATCCCCAAACTTGCCTTTTAACGTCATCGTCTTATCGTCCTTTTCGACCAGCGAGAAGATATCGAATTTATCCGACCGGCCTAGCAGCGAAATTTTCAATTTACCGTTTTCCACTTCGTAATTGACCGGCGATTGGTCGTAATAGCTGCCTTCGCGCGGGATATGGGTGATCGTGACCTTGCCGGCGCCAAAGGTCCACGTGTCTTCCCGCTTGATGGTTTCTTGAGTCGCCGCCGATTTTTTGGTGTATTCCAGTTTCCAACTGCCTTGTACTTCGTCGCCGGATTGCAGCGGGACATCGGCAAACGCCTGGCTTGCGACGACCGACAAAACCAGCGCTAATGTTATGTTCTTCATGTCCAACCCCCGACTTTTATTGATATAGGAGGGTCGCATTCTACGCTCCGGGCGACGTAAAGTACCTAATATTCAAGCTAGCGCGGCCGGCCGCCGTTCGTAAGAACGGGCGCGCGTCAATCCGAATGCGTTAAAATCCCAACTTGCGCCACCTTTCGGAATACCCGCGAACATGCTTCGTTACGACCGCTCCCGCTTTATCGCCCTGGGCCTGCCCAGTCTTTTGAATGCCGCGCTGGTGATCTACATGCTGGAACTGCGGCCGGAGCAGTGGTCCGACGACATCCGCAATGGTTTTTATTGGGCCTTGGTCGGAGGTCTCGGTCTGTTCGGCATCACGGCAATGATCAAACGCGCTCGCGATCTGGGCTCGTCGGCGTGGGGCATTTTACTGGGATTTTTGTTTGCGCCGCCGTTCATGCTGCTGGTCGCCCTCATACTGGCCTTTATTCCCAGCAGCCCGGATGCCGACCGTCTGGAACCGCCGCCGCCCAACGCATCCTTAGCAACCTGGCAAACCGGCTTGGCGATTCTGGTAGTGCCCTGGTTGGCGATTTGGCTGTTTCGGTAACGCTTGGTCGCCAGCCGTCAAAGCCAGCACTCGCCAGCCCGGCCTGTTCGCCGCAATCGGCATCTGGCGACTCCGATGAATTTGCGATCCACTTCGCAAATCCGTTAGCCTGAAGGCGGGCATTTCTCAGCCGTCGCTTCCATCAAATCGCGGGCAAGGCAAATTCGTTTGTTAGCCTCTTCACAGATTGGACTTGTCCTTCCAGCGCCTAAATGCCCGTCGGCGCCTCGCGATCAATCGAGCTTGCAGCAGAGCGACAACGCTTGCCGATTTTCTCAAAAAGATACAGAAAACCCGAGCGGCCTTGGAATAAAGCGTACCCCGGCCAAGCTTAGCCGCCAATCCGGCCGCGCCACTATCCGCCACGCGTAAAATCCCTCCCGATTTGGAAACGCTCCCGATTCCCCCGCGCTACCGGCGGAAATTGCTCCTCTACACTTTCTCTTCGGAACCGCACCGGCCAAGTTCGGCCAACCCTGCCGCAAGCAGCGCGGCGGCGCTGTTCCGGCACCCGAACCATTCGGCTATCGATAACCCGGTATTGTTTAACCTCGCGGGGTAACCATGAGCGCGCAAATTTCCCTGATTCATCACCATACAGACCTAATCGACGACATCGCCGACCCCAGACATTCGCAGCCGGCGGACATCGCCGATCTGCTGGTCGCCTATCTGGAACAGATGGGGGTCGAATACGTTTTCGGCGTTCCCGGCGGCGCCATCGAGCCGCTCTACAACGCCATCGCCCGTAGCAGCCGGCGCGGCGGTATCCGTCACGTGTTGGCCCGCCACGAAGCCGGTGCCGCCTTCATGGCCGACGGCTACGCTCGGGAAACCGGCAAAATCGGCGTCTGCTGCTCGACATCGGGTCCCGGCGCCACCAACCTGATTACCGGCGTGGCCTGCGCTTACGACAACAACATTCCGATGTTGGTCATTACCGGCCAGCCGGCCCTGCCGGCGTTCGGCAAATACCCCTTGCAAGAATCCTCGTGCACCGGCATCAACACGCTGGGCATGTTCCGGCATTGCACGCTATACAACTCGTTGGTCTCCCACCCCAAGCAATTGGAAACCAAACTGGTGACCGCGCTGCAACGGGCGATTCGCGCCCCGCGCGGACCGTCGCATCTGACCGTGCCGGTGGATGTGTTCCGCAGCCCCTGCAGCCGCGGCACACCGTCCTACAACCTGGAGCAACTGCTGGCGCCGTCGTCGATGGTGGACGACGACGCCATCACCGAACTGCGCGACATGCTGGCCGAGGCCCAAAACGTCGTTCTGCTGATCGGCGGCGGCTGCGGCGAAGCGATCGGTTCGATTCTGCAATTCGCCGCGCTGAAAGGCACGCCGCTAGTCACCACGCCCGACGGCAAAGGCCTGGTCAATCCCCGCCATCCGTTGTTCCGGGGCGTGTTCGGTTTCGGCGGCCACGAAACCGCCGACGCCGCGCTGCGAGACAAAGCAGTCGATTTGATCCTAGCCATCGGTGCCAACATGGGCGAGTGGAATAGCGGCGGCTGGAGCGACAGCCTGCTCAACGAGCGCTTGGTTCATATCGACGAGTCCGAGGAAAACCTGTCGCGTACGCCGATGGCCCGGCTGCACGTGCGCGGCCGGATCTTGTCGGTGTTCAGCCGGCTGGTCGAGCACCTGCATCACCAGCAAAAAACCGACAATTTCGAATATGCCCGGCAGCGCGCCTCCCGCGAACACAAGGTCGACCAACACGATCCCCACCAACTGTTAAGCGCGCCGGAAAAATATCAAAGTGATGCCACGCCGCTGAAACCGCAGCGCTTGATGCGCGAATTGGGCCAACTGTTTCCGCCGACCACCCGCTTCCTGGCCGACACCGGCAACAGCGTCTCCTGGGCCGTGCATTATCTGCATCCCGGCATCGACCGGCGGGTCGGCGAACGCCGATTGGGCGGCGGCGGCCGCAAGATTACGCCGGGGCTGCGCCGCACCGACGGCGGCTGGTTGCGGGTAACGATGAATTTCGCGGCGATGGGTTGGGCGATCGGCGGCGCAATCGGCACCGCGATCGCCAACCGCCGTCAGCCGGTCGTGTGCATCACCGGCGACGGCAGCATGTTGATGAACGGTCAGGAAATTTCGGTCGCGGTCGCCGAGCGTCTGGCGGTGGTGTTTATTGTGCTCAACGATCAGTCGTTGGGCATGGTCAGACACGGCCAGCGCTTGGCCGGGGCCGAACAAATCGGTTGCGACTTGCCGCCCAGCGACTTCGCGGCCCTGGCCCGCGCCCTCGGCGCCGACGCTTACACGATCCGCTCGCCGCAAGACTTGGCCAATCTGAATATCGCCGCGATTTGCGCGCGCAAGGGGCCGACCCTGCTTGACGTGCTGATCGATCCCGACGAAGAGCCGCCGATGAACGTGCGGATGCGCGTCCTGACCAACACCTTATAAGCGGGGCGACTTCATGAACAAACTCAGCGGTAAAACCGCGTTGATTACCGGCGGCTCCAGCGGCATCGGCCTGGCCAGCGCCAAACTATTCCTCGCCGAGGGTGCCCGGCTGGCGATCACCGGACGGGACCCGGAACGCTTGGAAACCGCCCGCCAACAGTTGGGCGACGACACGCTGGCCCTCGTCAGCGAGGCCGGTTGTCTGAACGACATCGAAGCCCTGCTGGAACAGGTCGGCCAACATTTTCAAACTTTGGACATTCTGTTTCTGAACGCCGGCATCGCCGAACCGACACCGTTGGAACTGACCACCGAAGACCAATTCGACCGCATCATGCGGGTCAATTTCAAGGGCGTGTTTTTTACGATCCAAAAAGCCTTGCCGATGCTCAAACCCGGCGCCTCCATCATCGTCACCACGTCGATCACCAACCGTAGCGGCACCCCCAATTTCAGCGTGTACGCCGCCACCAAGGCGGCCTTGCGTTCGATGGTGCAATCGTTGGGATTGACCTTGATAGGACAAGGCATACGGGTCAACGCGATCAACCCCGGCCCCATCGATACCGAAGGCTTCAACCGCCTGCCGTTACCCGGCGACGTGTTTCAAGCCATCAAAACCGATATTGAGGACCGCTCGCCGATCAAGCGCTTCGGCGCGCCGGAGGAAGTCGCCAAGGTCGCGTTGTTTTTGGCGTCCGACGATTCGGCCTATGTCGTCGGCGAAGAAATCGTCGTCGACGGCGGCATCAGTTTAGTTTGTTTACCCTAGGAGGCATTATGAACGCCGATCAAACCATCCCAACGATACGCACCCGCATCTGGCGGGAAGAAGCCGAGTCCGACAACCGTTTCGCCACCCGCACCGCCTATTGCCGAGGCTACGACGTGTATGGGGAAATGCTGGGCCGGGCCCGCTGGACCGATCTCTTGTATATGTTGTTCATGCCGGAAGCGCCGAGTCCGGCGCAGTCCGCCCTATTGGACAGCTTGGCGCTGGCGCTGGCGAATCCGGGACCGCGCGACCCGGCCGTGCATGCGGCCATGTGCGGCGGCGTGTGCGGCTCGCCGGCCGCCTCGTCGTTGATGGCCGCGTTGGCGGTCGGCGCCGGTCAGGCCGGCGGCGCTCGCGAAGTCTACAACGCGGCGAACGGCTGGCTGCGCTGCGGCACCGATTTGAACGCCTGGCGGCGTTGGCTGACCGAGTCGCTGACCGCCGATCCGGGCAGTGTCTGGCCGGCGGTCGAGCATCCGTCCGGGTTCGACGACCATGGCGCCGGCACCTCGCTACCGGTACGGCAAACCCTGGACTGCCTGGCGAAATACGGCGTTGGGCCGCGCCTGCCTTGGCTGATCGAAAATCTGGCGGCGCTGCAAGCACTGGCCGGCCGGCCTTTGGCACTGTCCGGCGTCGCGGCGGCGGCGCTAGCGGATTTGGGTTTCGACCCGGAACAAAGCGAAATGCTGTATCTGCTGTTGCGTCTGCCGGGCGCGGCGGCGCATGCCTTGGAACAGCGGCCGCTGGGTTACAAGAAATTTCCGTTCGGCGTCGTCGAATTGGAAACGCCACCGGTGGAGCAAGCGGCATGAGGGGGGCAAAATTACTCGACCGCCACGTCGGCGTCTTGAAAAGCCGGATGGGCAAGTTTTACCCCGGCAGCCACGTGGTGTTTCGCGGCCGCGATTTGCTGAGTGAATTAAAAGACATGGACTGGCTGGAGTTGTACGTGTTCGGCATCACCGGCCGCCACTTCGACCCAGCCCAACTGAAATTGCTGCACGCGATCTGGATTTACACCAGTTATCCCGATGTCCGGCTATGGAACAATCGGGTCGCGGCCTTGGCCGGCAGTACCCGTAGCACCGGGACGCTGGGTCTGGCGGCGGCCCTAGCAGTATCGGAAGCGGAAATATACGGCGGCGGCATTTTCGTACGATCGATCGACTTTTTCAGCCGCGCGTTACGCCAACTCGAACAGGGCGGCGATCTGGAAACCTGTATTCGCGAGGAACTGGCCACCCACCGCGGCATCGGCGGTTACGGCAGGCCGCTAGTCAACGGCGACGAACGCATCGGTCCGTTGTTGGATTTGGCGAAGGCATTGGGCCTGGACCAAGGCCCTTATCTAAAGTTGGCCTTGGCGGTCGAGCAAATGTTGTTGAACGGCCGCTGGCGGATGAAAATGAATTACGCCGCGCTGGTCGCCGCCTTGGGCAGCGACCTGGGCATGAGCGCACGCGAGCTGTATTTGTTCATCTTTCCGGTATTTCTGGCAGGAATGCCGCCGGGTTATATCGAAGCCAGCGAACGCCCGGCCGGCACGCTCTACCCTACGCCGTGCGACGGCATTGTTTACGACGGATCGCCTCGCCGCACTTGGCATCCCGCAAAGCCCGACTAAACTGCGCTTCAATTATCTCTGGCAATCGATGGTCCGGGCTTGGTATGCTCCGCAACCGGCCCGGCCCATCGGTGACCCGAGCTTCGCCATCAAGACAAGACATCCATTCAGGAGCCCACCATGCATCGCCGCCTGTTCTTCCTCGCCGCGGTTTGCGTCAGCGCAAGCCCCTCGGCGCAACCGGTTTCGACCGAGGAAGAAGAAAAAGCCCTATCGCAAATCTACGGCGGCGAAGAAATGGTCAGCATCGCCAGCGGCTACAAACAGCCGATTTCCAAAGCGCCGTCAATCGCGACGGTCATCACCGCGGAAGACATCAAGTCGATTGGCGCGACCGATATCGACGAGGCGTTGGAAACGGTTCCCGGCTTGCATGTGGAGCGCAACACCATAGGCTATAACCCGATTTACACCTTTCGCGGCATTTTTTCGCAGTTCAATCAGCAAGTGCTGATGATGGTCAACGGCATCCCGATCACCAATTCCTATACCGGCAGCCGAGGCGAGGCCTGGGGCGGCATGCCGCTGCGCGATGTCGCCCGGATCGAAGTGGTGCGCGGTCCCGGCTCGGCGGTGTACGGCGCCGACGCCTTCGCCGGCGTCATCAACGTCATCACCAAAACCCGGCAAGACATCGAGGGCACCGAGGTGGGCGGCCGGGTCGGCAGCTTCGACACGTACGACGGCTGGGCGCTGCACGGCGGCGAATGGGCCGGCTTCGACGTGGCGTTGGCGCTGGAATACCACAAGACCGCCGGCCAGGATTCGATCGTCGATGCCGACCTGCAAAGCTATTTCGACAGTCTGGGCCTGGGGCCGAAAGCCTCGTTGGCACCGGGACCGCTCAATCTGTCGCGCGACAACCTCGACGCCCGCATCGATTTATCGCGCGGTCATTGGCGGTTTCGCGGCGGCCTGCAACATCGCGGCGATTTCGGTAACGGCTCGGGCGTCGCTCAGGCGCTGGACCCGATCAACCGCTACGCCAGCGACCGCTGGAATGCCGACGTCACCTACCATAACGACGATATCGATAACTGGGATCTGACCACCCAAGCCAGTTATTTCGAAACCACCCAGGAAATCGAACGCAATTTGACACTGTTTCCGCCCGGCACCACGTTGCCGATCGGCGGCAACGGCCAGATCGGCCTCGGCGCGCCGGTCACCTTCCCGAACGGCTATATCGGCAACCCGGAAGTCTGGGAACGCCATGTTCGCATCAACCAATCGATTGCTTACACCGGTTTTCAGCAACATTTATTGCGCAGCGGTATCGGCTTCAATTACGACAGTCTGTTCCGGGCCAAAGTCAGCCAGAACTTCGGTATCGACCCGACCACAGGCCTGCCGATTCCGTCGCTACCGGGCATTCCGCTCACCGATGTTTCGGGCACCGCGTCGACCTTTATCCCGGAAGTCGACCGCAAGGTCGCCTATTTGTTTTTGCAGGATCAGTGGAATTTCGCCAACGACTGGACGCTGACCGCCGGCGCCCGCTACGACCGCTATTCGGATTTCGGCAACACCTTCAATCCGCGCGCCGCGTTGATCTGGGAGGCCGACTACAACCTGACCGCCAAGTTGATGTACGGCTCGGCGTTCCGCGCGCCGTCGTTTCAGGAGATGTACATCATCAACAACCCGGCGCAGCTCGGCAATCCGCGCTTGAAGCCGGAAACGATGGAAAACCTCGAGCTGGGTTTCGACTACCGGCCGACCGACAGCCTGCGCCTGGGCTTGAACTTCTTCAACTATTGGTGGAAGGATATTATCCGCTTCGTGCCGGACAGCGGTTCGACGACATCCACCGCGCGGAACACCGGCACCCAACAAGGTTACGGCACCGAGTTCGAAGCGGAATGGCAGGCCGCCGACAATCTGAAACTGATCGGCAATTACGCCTACCAACGCAGCCGCGACGAAGCGCTGAATCACGATGCCGGCTATGCGCCGCATCACCAGATTTATTTGCGCGCCAATTGGGAATTCCTGCCTGACTGGTCGCTCAGCCCGCAAGCCAAGTGGATTGTCGGCCGCGAACGCAGCTACGGCGACACACGCGAGCCGGTAGCCGACTATACTTGGGTCGACTTGACCCTACGCCGGCAAAATCTGGCCAAACATGTCGAAGTGGCGTTCTCGGTTCGCAACCTATTTGACGTCAGCGCCCGCGAACCCAGCTTGGTTGGCAGCCCGACCGCCATCCCCAACGATTTACCGCTGGCGACCCGCAGTTTTTACGGGGAAATCAGCGTTAACTTTTAGCCGACGAATTGTCGCCGCGACTGGCTCATTCATGCATTATTCAGGAGTTATTTTGTTCGGTCGTTTGATTTTCACGCTGCTATTGGCAGTCTTTTTGTCGGCGATGGCCGGTATCGCGCGAGCCGATACGCCGACGGTAGCAATCGTTTATCCGGATGTCCGCGAACCTTACCGCTCGGTGTTTTTGGAAATCGCCCGCGGCATGGAGGAGGAACTGGGCAAACCGGTCGGCCACTATCTGCTCAACGACCGCGACTCGACCGCCGCCGACCGCTTGATCGGCGCCCTGAAAAACGACCGGATCGACGTGGTCGTCACGCTGGGCCGCGCCGGACTGGCTGTGGCCAGGCCGCTCTCGGCGGCTTTTCCGGTCGTGATCGGCGCGACCATGATCCGCCCGGACGAGGTACCGCAAGGCTTGGCCGGCATCAGTCTGACGCCGGCCCCGGAAGCGATGTTCGACCATTTGAAAAAATTGGTGCCGGACATCAAAAAAGTCACCGTGATTTACGATCCCCGCCAAACCGCCTGGGAAATCGAACACGCCGAACGTGCCGCCAAGGAGAGGGACTTGATCCTGACGGCCCAACCGACCGGCAACCTACGCGATTCCTCGGACCTGTTCCGGCAGATCCTGCTGGAAATCAAAGACAACTCGATCGCGTTGTGGCTACCGCGCGAAAACGCGGCGATGGACGAACAATCGCTGTTGCCCGAAGTGCTCCGGGAAGCCTGGGAGAAAAACTTCGTGGTGTTCTCCAGCAATCTCGACCATGTCCGCAAAGGCGCGTTGTTTTCGTTGTATCCGGACAATTTCGGCATGGGCCGCAGCTTGGCCAGCTTGGCCTTGCAACAAGCCAGGCCCGGCGGCAAATTCGAGTCGGTCAAATTGCTGCGGGATTTGCTGGTCGCCGTCAACTTACGGACCGCCGAACATTTAGGCCTGCGTTTTTCCAGTCAAACCCGCCGCGAATTCGCCATGGTTTTCCCAACCCCTAAGCCCGAATGAAGCAGCGAGCCAGGCCACGCCTGCGGGGAGCGAGTTTTTACAACAACTGACGGTCACCTTTACCGTCGGGCTGCTGGCAATCTCGCTACTGTCCTCGTTCGGCATTTCGACCCTGTCCTACCGCATCGTTCGCGATCAATGGATCGCCCAGGGCCGCCAATCCACCGAAGCCTTCGCCGCCCAAAGCGCGCTGGCCTTGCTCTACGCCAGCAAGGAAAACGCCGAGGAACCGGCCCGGCGATTTCTGTCCTTCCCGGACGTGCGCGGGGTTGCGATTTTCAACGCCGCCCGGCAAGCCTTGTTCGAGCGCGGCGACACCACGCTGCCCGACGGCGGCGACGCATCCGGCTGGCCGGACGACCTGCGTCTGGTCCAGGAAACCGATCAAGCCTGGTATTTCGTGGCACCGGTGTTCGCGCGCGGCGGCGACCAGGACGCGTCGCCGTTCGAGGCCCAGGCCGAACCGGAGTTGATCGGTTACGTGCGTTTGGCCCAGGGCAAACACTCGCTGAACGTGATGAAAAAACAGATACTCTGGGCGACGCTGCTGGTCTCGGGCGGCGCGGCCATGCTGTTTTTCGTGTTCCTGCTGGCGATGACCCGCCGCCTGACCCTGCCGATCCAACTGCTGGCCAAGCAAATGGGCAAGGCATCGGCCGGCGCGAAAAACGTCCGAGCCAAATTACAGGGCCCGCGCGACATCACCGATATGGGTAGCGCCTTCAATACGATGATGGAAGTATTGGAAACCCGCGAAAAGCAGTTGGAACGCGCCCGCGACACCGCACTGGAATCGGCGAGATTGAAAGGCGAATTCGCCGCCAACGTCAGCCACGAATTGCGCACGCCGCTGAACGCCGTGCTGGGCATGTTGGAACTATTGCAGGACATGGGCCTGACGCCCAAGCAACTCGAATATTCGATGATCGCCCGCAACGCCGGCGAAGCATTGTTGAAATTGATCGAGGACATCCTCGACTTTTCCCGGATCGAAGCCGGTATGTTGAAACGTCAGCCGGTGGATTTCGTACTTTACGAAACGTTGGACGAAGTCGTCGAATTGATGGCCGGCCAAGCTCACCGCAAAAACCTGCAACTCCATTACGCCGTCGCCGACGAAATCCCGTTGGTGATGAACGGCGAGGCCTCCAGGGTCCGGCAAGTGCTGATCAATCTGGTCGGGAACGCGCTGAAATTTACCGAGCAAGGCGCAATCTCGATTCGGGTGAGCGTGGAAAGCGCCAGCGCCGACCTGCATCTGCTGCGCTTCGAGGTCAGCGACACCGGTATCGGCATTTCCGCCGCCGCCCAGCTGACGATCTTCGACGCGTTCGTCCAAGCCGACGGCTCCAGCACCCGCCACCACGAAGGCGCCGGCCTGGGCTTGGCGATCTGTCGGCAACTGGTCAATCTGATGGGCGGCAAGATCGGCGTCGTCAGCCAGCCCGGCGGCGGCAGCACCTTCTGGTTTACCGTGCCCTTCGAGGCGCCTCGCGGCACTCAAGCGTTGTCGGAAGCCCGCCAGGCTTATTTCGCCAATTTGCGCGTCCTAGTAATTTCCGAAAACGCCAAGATGCGCCAATTCCTGACCCAGACCCTGGAACATTGGCAAATCCATTACCGCCACAGCGAATACGGCATTCGCGCGGTCGACATGCTGCGCTCGGCGCGCGAACAGGACCAGGCGTACCAATTCGCGATCGTCGATCTGAAAGACGCCGGCGACCTGAGTTGGCTGGATTTGATCGCTCACGATCCGGCGCTGGCCGACCTGAAAATCATCCTGCTGTCCAATCCGGGCAACACCGCCGGCCAGTCCCGCCTGCCCAACGTGGCCGCCAATCTGACCAAACCAGTACAGGTATCCAAGTTATACGACTTCATCCTGACCGTCGGCCAGGATTACCGGGAGTCCGCACCGGTCGAAGCCATCGCCGAAACGCCGTACTCAGCCGAGTTGGGCCGCGTAATCCTGATCGTCGAGGATAACCGCGCCAGTCAGATGGTGGCGGCCGGCATGCTGGAGAGGCTGGGCTGCGCGTACGAAATCGCCGCGTCCGGCAACGAAGCCTTGGAATGGCTGGCGCGCAAACCCTTCGACCTGGTCTTGATGGATTGCCACATGCCGAACATGGACGGTTTCGAAGCCACTCGCCGCATCCGGCTGTTGCCCGAGCCACTGGCGCGCATTCCGATCGTGGCGATGACCGCCAACGCCCGACAAGGCGACAGCGACTTGTGCCAGGCCGCCGGTATGGACGATTACCTGGCCAAGCCGATCAAATTGGCGCCGTTGCGCGAAAAGCTGCTGCACTGGCTGGAGAACGCCCCTGTCGCGGCGACGCCCAATATCCGCGCCAACGCGACGCCCAACACCTTGGACGACCAGGTCTTGCGCCAATTGCGCGACGAAATCGGTCAAGGTTTCGAGCGGATGGTGCGGTTTTATCTGGAAGATTCGCCGGTCCAAATCCAACAATTGGCTTTGGCCTTGACGACCAACGACGCACGGCAGGTTCGCGAACTCGCCCATAGCCTGAAAGGCGCCAGCCGCAATCTCGGCGCCGATAAGCTCGCGGCCGTCGCCAAGCAGCTGGAAGATGCCGGAGAGCAGCATAGCCTTGAAAACAGCGAAGCGCTGCTGCGCCAATTGCGTGAGGAATATCAATTCATCGAACAATTGCTGCTACGCGAAATCGGCACCGAAACGATCGCCGACGCCGCGCCCACGCCGCAAGGTCCGCGCATTCTGGTGGCCGACGACGACCGCGCGATGCGCTTTGCGTTGCAGGATATTCTGGAAAAGGACGGCTACATCGTCGACCTGGCCGGCACCGGTCAGCAAGCCGTCGCTCTTTGTCAACGGCAAATGGCCGATCTGATCCTGATGGATGCGCTAATGCCGGAGATGGACGGCTTCGAAGCCTGCCAAAAAATCCGGGCGCTGCCGAACGGCGCCGAAGTGCCGATTTTGATGATCACCGCGCTGGAAAACGAACATTCGGTGGAGTTGGCCTTCTCGATAGGCGCCAACGACTACATTCCCAAGCCGATCCATTTCACGGTATTGCGTAAGCGCATCGCCCACTTGCTGGATGCCAGCCGCAGCCAGCGCACGCTGAACCGCCTGGCTTATCACGACCCATTGACCAATCTGGCCAACCGTGCTCAGTTCATGGACAAGCTGAACGCGGTCATCCAGGCCGACGGCATCCACCCGCAATTGCACGCGGTGTTATTTCTGGATTTGGACCGCTTCAAACTCACCAACGACACGATGGGCCACGATGTCGGCGACCAATTGTTGAAAGCCGCCGCCGAGCGCATCCAGAGCTGCGTGCGCAAGGAAGACATGGTATCCCGCTTCGGCGGCGACGAATTCATTCTACTGTTGGAAAAAATCGGCAACGCCCAGGTCGCGGTGGCGGTCGCCGACAAAATCTGCAACACCATCGCCAAGCCCTTCCTGCTGATGGAGCAAGAGTTCTATATCAGTTGCAGCATCGGCATCTCCTTGTTTCCGGCCGACGGCATCGACAGCGGTTTGTTGATCAAACACGCCGACACCGCGATGTACCGCGCCAAGGAACAGGGCAACACTTTTTGTTTTTACGAAGACAGCATGGAATTCGCGGTATCGTCGAAACTGCGGCTGGAAAGCGATTTGCGCCGGGCCTTACAGCGCGACGAATTCTTTCTGCACTACCAACCCCAAATCGATCTGAATTCCGGCCGCATCATCGGTGCCGAAGCGTTGATCCGCTGGCAACATCCGACACTAGGCTTGGTGCCGCCGGACGCCTTCATCCCGGTGGCCGAGGAAATCGGTCTGATCGAAACGATAGGCGCCTGGGTGTTACGCGAAGCCTGCCGGCAAAACCGTTTGTGGCAGCAAACCGGCTATCCGCCGTTCAGCGTTGCCGTCAACGTCTCGGCACGCCAGTTGGATCACGAGGATTTCGCCGATCAGGTGACCGCGATCGTCGCCGATACCGGCCTGCCGCCACAATACGTCGAGTTGGAATTGACCGAGAGTCTATTCATCCGCCACCCGGAAAAAAAGCGCGAGATTCTGGCTCGACTGCGCGAAGCCGGCATGCAAATCTCGATAGACGACTTCGGCACCGGCTATTCCAGCTTGAACCAACTGAAGCATTTTGCCTTCGACAAGCTGAAAATCGACCGCTCCTTCGTCGCCAACATCATGCACGACGCCGACGCGGCCGCCATCGTACTAGTGATTATTTCGATCGCCCGTATCCTCAAGTTCAAGGTCATCGCCGAAGGCGTGGAGACCGAGCAACAAGCCCAATACCTGATGCAAAACGATTGCGACGAAGCCCAAGGCTACTTGTTCGGCAAACCGATGCCGGCCGAAGACCTCACCGCCATCCTGGAGCGCGCCGGACAGCTTTACCGCATTGCCCATTAAGCGCCGCCCGGCGCTGTTGCGATTACCGCCAGTTGCCCGGATAGCTATAAATAGCTTGGCCGTATGCTTTATCGACGTAGATCGCCCGCGCTTTGCCCATCGGATGCTCCGCGATCGGGTTCGGGTAGCTGTGTATGCCCCGGCTATAGGCCGGATTGTCGTAGACCACTTCGGCGATAGCGGTTTTGGCTTCCCCGCTATTGGCTTCAATTCGGTCGCCGTGCGCGCGTACGTTGGCGGCCATCAATACGGTGGCGATAACGGCGGCGATTTTAATGGTTTTGATGGTGTTCATGGCTGTTCTCCTGATAGGTGTTTGATAAGGCCGGCGGCGATATCTCGCCCGGTTCGTCCGGCTTGGTCGCTATTCTGGAGAAGATTTTTATATAAATAAAATCGATTGTTTTTATAACATCGATAGCTTTTTTATATAAATACGCTGTAACTAGTCATATGCGTTTTGGGGGAAGTGATGACCAACGGCGCCAAGTTAAACGGTTGCAGTCCATGTAGGCCGCTGGCTGAACGGAGCTGAAATCAGGCTTTGGCCCAGCCGAAATAAGGCGTTGGCCGAACCGAAATAAGGTGCTGGCTGAGCCGAAATGAGGCGTTGGCTGAGCGGAGCCGAAGCCAGCGATTTCGCTTCGACGCCGCTCAGCGAACGGCATAGCTGACATTGAGGAGTTCATCCCCCGTTCCGCCGGGAGAGGGCGTTTTTACTTCGCGCTGAATAGTTACCATACGCTCAGCCTTCAGCAGGCCGCGCCGCCACACAAAACCGAGCCTGATGAGGGGGCAGCCGACAAGAAATCGAACATCGACACGCCAGTCCAAGTCGCCACAGCCGCCTCCAAAGCGTCTTCCCCCAATCGAACAGGATTACCGATGATGTTTGCCGTCCAGTTTGTTCTAGCGCTCTGTTACGCCAATCTCGGCGAATGGTTGATGCATAAATTTATCCTGCACGGCCTGGGCAAGCGCCGGAACAGCTTTTGGGCCTATCACTGGCACGGGCACCACGCGACCTGCGCCGAACACGCGATGTACGATCCGGGTTACGCGAAAATCCGCTTGAACGCATGGAACGCTCAGACCAAGGAACTGGCGGTATTGGCCGGCATCGCCTCGCTGCACGCGCCGTTACTGGCGATCTGGCCCGGCTTTCCGTGCGGCCTGTATTTTTCGCTACTGGTTTATTACACCCGCCACCGCAAGGCCCATTTAGACCCGGCTTGGGGCCGGCGCCATTTAAGCTGGCACTACGACCACCATACCTTAAACAAACCCGGCAACTGGTGCGTGACCTGGCCGGGGTGCGACTACCTGTTCGGTACCCGGCTATCAGCTCAGAAGCCTAACGACGCCGACCGAATTTAAGCGCTCGCCGTTCGAGCGCCCGGCTCGCCTTGCAATTCCCCCGGCAAAGCGGGCAAACTTGTCGCCGATTAGCCCGGAACCGCCGGCCGTTCGGTCTTAAGACCTGCCGTGCCCTGCCCCACCGACCACCCACCATCCGATGAAATACAAAGACTTAAGAGACTTTATCGCTCAACTGGAAAAACAAGGCGAACTGAAACGCATCAAAATCGAGGTCGATCCCTATCTGGAAATGACGGTGATCTGCGACCGGGTGTTGAAGCAAGGCGGTCCGGCTTTGCTGTTCGAAAATCCCAAAGGCTCCAACATCGCCGTGCTCGGCAACTTGTTCGGCACCACCAAACGGGTGGCGATGGGCATGGGCGCCACCGATATTTCCGAGTTGCGCGGCATCGGCGAACTGCTGGCGTATTTAAAGGAACCCGAGCCGCCCAAGGGCATGAAGGATGCCTTCGAAAAACTGCCGGTGTTAAAGCAGGTTCTGAACATGGCACCCAAAATCGTCAGCAATCCCCCCTGTCAGGAAGTGATCCGCATCGGCGCGGAGGTCGATCTGGCCGACTACCCCATCCAGACCTGCTGGCCGGAAGACGCCGCACCGTTGATTACCTGGCCGCTAGTGATTACCAAGGGCCCGAACAAGGAACGCCAGAATCTGGGCATCTACCGCCAGCAGGTGATCGGCAAAAACAAGGTCATCATGCGCTGGCTGGCGCATCGCGGCGGCGCCCTGGATTTTCGGGAATGGCAACAACAACGCCCCGGCGAACCGTTCCCGGTCGCGGTGGCCTTGGGCGCCGATCCGGCGACGATTCTGGCG
Organism: Methylomonas stagni; assembly: GCF_050154735.1. Classification (NCBI taxonomy): domain Bacteria; kingdom Pseudomonadati; phylum Pseudomonadota; class Gammaproteobacteria; order Methylococcales; family Methylococcaceae; genus Methylomonas; species Methylomonas stagni. The sequence continues at coordinate 3,038,301 of NZ_CP189557.1, forward strand.
GCGGTGACGCCGGTGCCGGACCCGTTGTCCGAGTATGCCTTCGCCGGCCTATTGCGCGGCGCCAAAACCGAAGTCGCCAAATGCCTGAGCAACGACCTGCAAGTACCGGCCAGCGCCGAAATCGTGCTAGAAGGTTTTATCTATCCCGGCGAAACCGCGCCGGAAGGCCCCTACGGCGACCACACCGGTTATTACAACGAAGTCGACGAATTCCCGGTATTTACCATCGAGCGCATCACTCAAAGGCAAGTGCCGATCTACCACAGCACCTACACCGGCCGGCCGCCCGACGAACCGGCGATATTGGGCGTGGCCTTGAACGAAGTGTTCGTGCCGATTCTGCAAAAGCAGTTTCCGGAAATCGTCGATTTCTACCTGCCGCCGGAAGGCTGCTCGTACCGGATGGCGGTGATCAGCATGAAGAAGCAATACGCCGGCCACGCCAAGCGGGTCATGCTCGGCACCTGGTCCTATTTGCGGCAATTCATGTACACCAAGTTCGTCATCGTGGTTGACGACGACGTGGATGTGCGCAACTGGCAAGACGTGATTTGGGCCATCACCACCCGCATGGACCCGGCCCGCGATTTGACGATCCTGGAAAACACGCCGATCGATTACCTGGATTTTGCCTCGCCGGTGTCCGGTCTAGGCTCGAAAGTCGGCTTCGACGCCACCAACAAATGGCCCGGCGAAACTCAACGCGAGTGGGGCAGGCCTATCGTGATGCGCGAGGACGTCATTAAAAAGGTCGATGGAATGTGGGACAGGCTGTTCAACTGACCGCCCGCGTCAGAATAGTTGTCGCCTCAAATTTTCAACCGCATTTAAATTTGAGATCAAAAAATGAATCCTTCCAAGAACCGGAAGGACAAAGCCTTGGCCGAAGCCACCGCCTTGTTGATCTCGCAAAAAGGTCCAGGCACTGTTGAGGGCGACGGCCGAAAATCCCGTGCGGTGCAGCGAAACCGATACACAATTTGAGGTCCGCCACCGCCTACCGGCATAGCCTAACGATCATGACGGGATTTTCGCCGGGCGGAATAAAACGCATCGGCGTAGGCGCGACTTCCGCCGCGATCGGCAGCGCGCCGAAACCGTGCGCCGGCGGCTGGACCGGCGACTTTGTTATAAAAACAGCCGTCGCGAGAGCAAAGCCATTGGCGATTAAACCGGCCCTCAATACCGCTCGCGGCAAGCCTGTAGACCGTTGCTGGTGAACTTGTAAACCGTTCGCGGTGAGCCTGTCGAACCATTCACGGTAGCTCGTAAACCGTTCCTGGTGAGCCTGTCGAATCATTCGCGGTAGCTCATAAACCATTCGTGGTGAGCCTGTCGAACCACGGACGGTTTACCAGTTCGCCCTCCGGCCGCGCTCGGGACCAACGGTTAATTCTCGAATTTACGGCATGGGAGTGCCGGCCTTCCGCCGATCCGCGCCGGACGTACCGCATTTCCGATGCGAGTTAACGCCCTTCGCTGGCCAACATCGCCTTCGCGACCAACGGAATCGGCGGCGAGCCGTAGCTTAAAAACGTATCGTGGAATTGCCGCCAGGCTTTACGGCCGCCGCGCCGGGCGCACCAGTCGTCGCGCAATTGCCGAATCAGCAATTTCCCCAAGGTGTAATTCAGATAGGCCGGGTCGAAGGTGCCGCGCGCGGCCTGTTGGCGGGCGTTGCCCGGATCGCGAAAAGCCTGGTCCCGGAACATTTGTTCGGCCTGCTCGACGCTCCAGCCCTGGGTATGCAGACCGATCGCGGCCAGAAAACGCACATCGCGCAGCAAGGCGTTGACCAACTGGCCGATATGGGTTTCCGGATCGCCGTCGTGCAGGCCGGCCTCCCACATCAATTCCTCGGCGTAATGCGCCCAGCCCTCGGAAAAGGCATAGCTGCCGAACAACTGCGCAAACTTGGAGCCTGCCCGATGCGCGTGCAGAAATTGCAGAAAATGGCCGGGCCAGACTTCATGCGCCGACACGAACAGCAAATTGGCCTGGCCTGGCAGATAGGCAGCCTGCTCGGCCGCAGTCCAGGCCGGGTCGGGCGGCGCTACGTAATACACCGATGGCAAGCCGCGCTCGTAAGGCCCCGGAATATCGATGTAAGCCAAATTCCAGCGCGCATAAGGCGGCGACGGCGCGACATTGGCTTCTTCGTCACTCGGAATCGTCAGCAATTGCCGCTCGGCGACGAAGGCTTTCAAATGCTTGAGTTGCTCGGTGGCAGCGGCCACAGGCCCGCCAGCCGGCTTATGCGCCTCGGCCTGCGCCACGCATTCGGCCGTCGTGGCTTGCGGCGCGAATGGGCGGCAAGCTTGTTTTAAGGCTTGCAGATTGCGTTGCAAATCGGCGCGGCCCATTTGCTCCAGCTTCGGCAACGGCAGCTCGACGGTTTCGGTATCGGCCAGCATCCGGCTGAAGGTTTCCGCTCCCAACGCGAATGCGTCGGTCGCCGTTGGCCTTTGCTGCTCCAACCAATCCACCAACTCGCGCAGCGCCTGTGCCGCCGGGCCGACTTTTTCTACAAACTCCCGTTGCAATGCCGGATCGGCAACGTCGGCAAACGCCGCCTTGGCCTCGGTTTCGTAAAATTTGGCCAGACCGCCGAATACGGTTTTGCCGATGTCGAGGTAGGTGCGCGGCAGCGGCAATTCCAGATTGGCGCGAATTTGCGCGGCGGCTTGCGGCACATTGCCGGCATAGGCGATGAAGGCGCGCATCCGCTCGGCCGGCGGTGCGTAAGGCCGGCCGACGTACAGATTCGGGTCCAGCGCCTCGGCATAAAATTGCGGGCTCTTGAACGGCCGCCGCACGACTTGCCGCCAAAACAATTCCTTGGTCACGGTCGCCAGCAGGTAATCACGCTCGAAACGTTGCGCCGGCGTCAAGGCTTGGTCCGGATAGGCCAGCGCCAACATCCGCTGCGCTTCCAGCCAGCGTTCGGTATCGCGCAAACCTTGCGGACTCCAATCAGGCAAGCGACCGTCGAATTCGTGGCGGCCGGCCTCGGCAGCGAAGGTGGGTTGCTGCTCAAAGTAACCGGCAATAAAGCCTTCGACAAATTCCGGCCAGGCCGGCGGCCGGGTTTCGGCGGCATGCGCGGGTATCATCCGCAACATCAGCAAGCAAGCGCACCAAAACCCAGCGCGGCGAAGTTTGTTTGACGCAGCCATCATGGATTTCCCTCGAAATCGGCCAAAACCCGATAATAACCGGATTCAGCCGCCAAGCGAAACCGAAAAGCCGGGCATAGCGACGCTGCAACCTGAAACTCGCCGGCTCCGGCGAAGGAAAGTCCGAAGGCGGCGACCTCGGATAGCCCGCTTCGGGTTTAGGAATAGAACAATTTAAAAATGCCTTCGAATTCCATGCTGATGTCGTCCAACACGACACTGAGCTGATCGGGCGTCAAGCCCAGGGCGTCGATAGTAAAAGCATCGTAGGGATTCTCGATTCGGCACAGCAGATTCGCCAGTCTGACGATGGCGGCAATGTCGGCGCAGGGTACCAGTGTGTCCGGATAGCAATGCAGCCTGACGCTTTCGACGATGACTTCGGGCAGCTTCCAAAGCCGGCAAAGCTCGGCGCCAACTTGGAAATGATCGAAGCCAATGACGTTTTGCTCAATGCGCACTTCGTCGTCGCTTTCCGGTTGGGCTTGCGACTGCAGCAACAAATCGACTTCCCGCGCCAGCACCGGAATTCGTCGGTAGAACACCAGTTGGCCGATGTTGTGGACCAATCCGCACACGAAGGCGGTATCGGCGTAACGCTTTCCCAGCAGTTTGTCGAGCGCTCTCGCCAGCAGCGCGCAACGTAAATTGCGCGCCCAATAGTCGTGCATCGACAACAATTGCCCCGGCAGTTCCGAGAACCGCTCGACCACCACCATTGCCAACACCAAGTTCTGCAATTCGCGCATGCCGATCAGCGAAATCGCCTTGGCGATCGAACTGACTTGCGACGGAAACCCGTAAAACGCGCTATTGACGATCTTCAAAACCTTCAACGCCAGAGCCGCGTCGTCTTCGATAACGAAGGCCGCATCGCTAGCCGATTTTTGCGGATCGTCTATGATTTTTTTAAGCAGAAAATAAACATTGGGGGGCGAAACCAACTGAATGTCGCCTCGAAGTAAATCCGAAACGCTTAAACCCAACGACGAAGAAAGTTGCATCTGGATTATTGGAATGAAAATTTAACCTATACTAAACCGCAGCTTTATAGAAATGACTTTAAGCACTCAGTTTAAACCTAGACCATTTATATAATTTTTCAATCCTCACCCTGCTGGATTCCTGCGCACGCTATGGTTTATGATGGTTCAAGATTTTTTCAATACCTGGACGGTATGGACAGATGATTGCCAGTGACGCGCTCAAGGAAAAACTTATCATCATTGCCGAGCATGACGAGGTTTCCGCCCAAAAAATCGCCGCCACCCTCAAGGCCAAAGGCTTCGGAAACCTCCGTTCGGCCAGCAACGGCGAACAAATTTACCAGATTCTCAAACCCTTCCACGACCAGCCGCAAGCCGTCGGCCTGATCGTGCTGAACGCCAAATTGCCGGCCTGTAAAACCGCGGATCTCTGTCACAGCTTGGCCAATGCCAACGAAGCGTCGGTGATACCGGTCGTGATCCTGGACGACGAAAACCCCGACTGCAGTGCGTCGCCATGCCCTCAGGAGTACGAAAACTGCCTGGTGTACAAAATCAACAATCCATTCAACACCCAGGAATTGTTGCTGGCGGTCCGCTTTCTGCTTAGCCTGCATCAGGAGCGTTTACTGCGCTTCAAGCAGGAAGAACAATTGATCAACGAACTGGCCGCCAAAAGCATCATCGACGCCAAATTGAAGTTTTTGGTCGCCCACGACGAATTGACCGGTTTGTTTAACCGGAGCAGTTTCGAACGGCAACTGCGTTTAATCCTGAACCGCAGCAATAAACTGCAGAAAGACGGCGCCCTGCTGTTTATCGACGTCGATCGCTTTAGCTTGATCAACGAGCTGGAGGGTTTCGAAGTCGGCGACCGTCTGTTGGTCGAATTGACCATACTGGTCCGGAAAATGGCGCCGCCGGGCAGTTTGTTCGCCCGCATCGGCGCCGACGAATTCTGTCTGTTCCTGGAAAACAAAACCCAAAAACAAGCCAGAGTGTTCGCCGAGACGATCAAGAACGCGGTCGACAATTTCCGATTTTTTACCGGCGAAGTGTGTTATAGCGCATCGGTTTCGATCGGCATTGCGGCACTCGATAATTCGGTCGCCGCCGTGCATCCCGGCGAGATGATTCTGCACGCCCGCCAGGCCTGCAACTATGCTAAAAACAGTGGCCGAGACAAGGTCTGCCTTTACAACAGCGAAGATATTTCGGTCAAGGAACGCCGCCGCGACATCTATTGGGTACCGCTGATTCGCAAGGCCTTGCGCGAAAACAACCTGTTTCTGGTTTTTCAACCGGTCGTTCAGTTATGCGACGGCAATATCTCCCACTACGAGGTGTTGCTGCGCATGCGCGGCGAAAACAACGAAGTGATCACGCCGGATCAGTTTATCCCGGTCGCCGAGCGCACCGGCTTGATCCACGCGATCGACCTGTGGGTCGTCGAACACGCCATCGATTTTTTGGCGGCGATGCCGTCTTACATGTCTTACGTGTCGCTGGCGATCAATCTGTCCAGTACCGCCTTCCAGTATCCCGATCTGCTGCCGACGATACGGGACAAGCTGGAATTGACCTGGGTGGAAGCCGGCCGCCTGACCTTCGAGATTACCGAAACCGCCGCCGTCGACAATTTCGAAAAAACCCGCCACATGATCAACAAAATTCGGGCGCTGGGTTGCAAGTTCGCCCTCGACGATTTCGGCGCCGGCTTTTGTTCGTTCAATTACCTGAAAACCTTTCCGGTCGATTACGTCAAAATCGACGGCCAGTTCATCCGAAACCTTCTGGAAAACGAAACCGATCAGATTTTGGTGAAATCCATGGTCGAAATCGCCGCCAAATTGGGCAAAAAAACCATCGCGGAATTCGTCGAATCGGCCAGCACCGCGCTCAAGCTCAAGGAAATCGGCGTCAATTTCGGCCAGGGCTACGCCTTCGGCAAGCCCGACATCAATCTTCTGGATAGCCATAAAGTGTCGATCGCGATCTTGCTGAACGGCCACACCGGTCAAACGCCGGTGAAATAAGCCGAGTTACCCGCCGGGAAAATCGCCCGTATTTACCGCTTCGTCCGCCTCTGGTATATTCGCGGCCGGCGTCTACAATTGTCATCACATTGTTCTTAAACCAAAAAATAATATTTACAAAGGGGAAGGGTTATGGCCGAACTGTTATTCATCGCGACCACGATATTTGTCGCTTACGTCGTCTTTGTGGTCATGGGCGATAAAAAACCCAAGCCGAGCGCCGCCAAACCGGAAGCGGCGATAACGCCGGCGCCGGAACCCACGGCCAGTCAAGCCGAACCGACACCCCCGCCGCCAGCCCCCGCCGCAAAACCCGCGACACCCCGTCCTTCCACCCGCAAAACCGCCGCCAAGCCGGCCGCGCCAGCCCAAGCCGCCGCACCGACCGCCACTGCCGACAGCGTCAAAAATCCGAAAACAGGCGAAGTCGCGAAAATTTCCGGCAACTATGCCTTTGCCAAGCGCTGGATCAAGGATGCGCTGGTTGAGGAAGGCTTGCTCGACAAAGTCTATAAAAACAACGAACTGGACGAAGCCGCGACAACCAAAATCCAGGCCGCGCTACAGCAACTGGCCGCCATGGACAAGTACCGCTAACGGAACCCGCTTCTCGGCAGCCGATCCGGCTGCCGCAATCACTCCAGTCCCAGCTTTTTCAGCCGATACCGCAACGAACGGAAGGTCAAGCCCAGTTGCTTGGCGGTCGCGGTTTTATTCCAACGATTTTCTTCCAACGCACTGCTCAGCGCTTTCTTTTCGATGCCCTCCAAATAGCTTTCGAGCGACATCTTTTGCGCGTCGAAATCCTCGGCCGCGGCAGCCTCCAGCCCCAACGGCAAATTCAAATCGTCAACATCGATCAGATTGCCCTCGTGCAAGGCCAACGCTCGCTCGAGAATGTTTTCCAATTCCCGCACATTGCCTGGAAAGCAGTACCCCTTTAGCGCTCGCCAAGCCGCATCGCTCAGATCGGGAATTGCCGTGCCGTTGGCGGCGGCTAACTTGGTCAGTAAGTGGCGGGTCAATTGCGGAATATCGGCTTCCCTGGCCCGCAGCGGCGGCAAATTCAGTTCGATGACATTGATCCGGTAATACAAATCCTGCCGAAACGCCCCTTCCTGGACCATTTTCGCCAAGTCCTTATGCGTGGCACTCAGCAAGCGCACGTCAACCGGGACTTCGCGTTGCTCGCCAACCGGCCGGACCTTCTTTTCCTGGATGGCTCGCAACAATTTGACTTGCAACGGCAACGGCAAATCGGCGACTTCGTCGAGAAACAGCGTGCCGCCTTCGGCAGCCTGAAACAAGCCTTGCTTGTCGCTGACCGCGCCGGTAAAGCTGCCTTTTTTATGACCGAAGAACTCGCTTTCCATTAACTCCAGCGGAATCGCGCCGCAATTGATCGCGACAAAGGGCTGCGCGCCGCGCGGGCTTTGCTGATGAATCAAGCGCGCCACCAATTCCTTGCCGGAACCGGACTCACCGCTGATGTAGACCGGCGCCTGATTGCGCGCCACCTTCTCGATTTTCGAGCGTATCGCCCGCATCGGCACCGAATCGCCCAGTAATACATCGCGAGTGCGGCGCTCTTTTTCGGCAGCCCGCCCTTGCGAGGCTTGCAACGCATGGTTGACCAGCTGCCGCAACACCGCCAAATCGACCGGCTTGGATAGGAAGTCGAAAGCCCCTTTTTTCATGGCCTTGATGGCGATATCCATATTGCCGTGCGCGGTAATCACCGCCACCGGCAACGGCAGACCGCAGGCCTGGATGTGGTCGACCAGTTCCAAACCGTCGCCGTCCGGTAATTTCATATCGGTCAAACACAGATCGAAACGTTGATTGGCCAGCAATTGCTTGGCCCCGGCCAAATCAGCCGCGCAGCGGGTTTGAATGTCCATTCGGTTCAGCGTGATTTCCAGCAATTCCCGAATGTCGGGCTCGTCGTCGACAACCAGCGTGACGGGTGGGCTCATATTTCTATCACCGTGTTTTCCGCGTTAGCCAGCGCCAGCACGAAGCAGGATTTTCCGCCATCCTGAACGTAGCCGAGATCGGCCTGATTCAGTTCCGCGAGCGCTTTGGAAATGTACAAACCTAACCCGGTGCCTTTGTGCGAGGTCGTGAAAAACGGCTCGAACAAATGCGTCAGATGTTCACCGCCGATGCCGGGACCGTTGTCGATCACTTTGATCGTCGGCTGTTCGTCGACCAGATCGACCACAACCCGGATTTTCCCCGCTTCCGGCCTGCCGTACTGCAGTGCGTTGGCGCACAAATTATCCAGAATTTGTTTCAAATGGCCGTCGTCGATGCAAGCCGTCAAGCCCGTCCTGACAAACGCCAGCGCGAACGCATCTGCGCGTCCGCCCAAATCGAATTTCTGCTCGCTGAAATAAGCCGTCAACCAAGCGTCCAGATTGATTTTTTGCTTATGGCTGAAGTGGCGGCGGGACAACTTCAAAATATCCTCGATAATACAGTTCACCCGTTGACAGTGGTTCTGAATGATCTCGGTTAACCGCACTTCCTGGGCGGGCAAGCCTGGCGCCTCGGACAACAACTGTCCTGCGTGGCTGATTGCGCTAAGCGGGTTGCGAATCTCGTGGGCGATGCTGGCGGTCAAGCGACCCAGCGAAGCCAGCTTGCTTTGCTGCAAGCGTTGGTTATACAAAGCGATATCCTCGATGATCAACAGATACAAAGCCTCGCCGTCCATCGATAACACGGAAAACCGTACCTGAATTTCCCTGTCGCCGGACAAATGCAAGATGGCAAAATCCTGCTCGGGGTTGTCGCGCCATAAGCCGAAGGCTTCTTGCAAGGGAGCCGCCAAGTCCGCCAATGTCGGCGGAATATCCGCCAGATCCAATAACCGCAGCGCCGACTGATTGGCTAATTGCAGCATTCGCTCACCATCCACGATCAAAATTCCGGATTGCAAATGCTGAATAATGTAGCGATTCAAGCCTTCCAAGCGAGCGATAGTCTGTGCTTGCTGTTGCGCCAGAATCGCCGACTGCTCGGCGCGCTGAGCCAGAATCACCGAGAGGAACGCAATCGAGAAAAACGAAATGCCCAGCATGCCGGAATAGGTCAGCGTCACCGGCTCGAAACTGCGCGTCTGAATCGCGTAAACCTGCTCGGCCAACACCGCCAGACTAGCCAGCGCCGCGAACAAGATCGCGCAACGGCCGCCGATCAATAGCCCGCCGGCGGCGATCGAAATCGCCAACAACATGCCGATGCCGCTGGCGATGCCGCCGCTGGCATGCATCATCAACGTGATAAAGACAATATCGGTGAAGATAAACATCTGCGCCAGCATCGCGTAACCGAAGCGATGCCTGAGCGTGATCGGCGCGGCAACCACGGAAATCGCAAGGTATCCGAGACTAGCGAACTGGTACAATGTGTTGTCGTAGGTGCCCAGCGTCGATGCGCCGAACCGTAAATAAAACAGCATCACGAACAAACTGCCGGCCATGAAGCGATAGATGGCGAATATCTTCAGCATCAGCCATGCTTGCCGCTCGGGTATGCCGTAACCTCGGGAAAACGGACAAGGGTAATAGGTATGGGTTTGACCGGGAGGCATGCCGTCTCTGTCAGCGGGTTTCAGTTAGAATGAAGATGGCTTTCATCATAGCATTAAGTCGGCGGAGGACCTGCCCGGCGGCTAGTCTTATAGTGACGGCGGCAATCAACGTGAATCGGAGCGGGACATGAATATCCACGAATACCAGGCGAAACAACTGTTTACCGTGTACGGTGTACCGGTGCCGAAAGGCGATATCGCGGAGTGCGCCGCGAACGCCGCCAAGGTCGCCGAACAATTGGGCGGCGATGCCTGGGTCGTCAAGGCGCAAATCCATGCCGGCGCGCGCGGCAAGGCCGGCGGCGTCAAGCTGGCCCGCGATGCCCGCGAAGTCGCCGAGCACGCCGCCGAAATGCTGGGAAAACGCTTGGTCACTCATCAAACCGACGCCTTCGGACTGCCGGTCAACTGCGTCTGGGTCGAAGAGGCATCCGCGATCAAAAACGAATTTTATTTGAGCCTCTTGCTGGATCGGGAAAGCGAGCGCCTGTTGTTTGTCGCCTCGGCGGCCGGCGGCATGGACATCGAAGCCGTCGCCGCCGAAACGCCCGAGAAGATCGTCCGTATTCCGGTGCACCCCGCCGCCGGCCTGCAAGCCTATCAGGGCCGGCAAATCGGCGCGGCGCTCGGCTTGGGCAAAGAGCAACAGGTGCAATTGCCGGCCATCCTGAACGGCATGTACGAACTGTTCCTAAGCAAGGATTGCAGCCAGATCGAAATCAATCCGCTGATAGAAACCGAAGACGGCAAACTGCTGGCGCTGGACGGCAAAATCAATTTCGACGACAACGCCCTGGCCTTGCATCCCGACATCGCCGCGCTGCGCGACGCCAGCCAGGAAGACCCCAAGGAAGCAGAGGCCAAGCAATTCGATCTGAATTACATCACCTTGGGCGGCAATATCGGTTGCATGGTCAACGGCGCCGGCCTGGCGATGGCAACCATGGACATGGTCAAACTCAAAGGCGGCGCGCCGGCCAATTTCCTGGACGTCGGCGGCGGTACCAACAAGGACAAGGTCAAGGAAGCCTTCAAGCTGATCCTGTCCGACGGCACCGTCAAAGCCGTGCTGGTCAATATCTTCGGCGGCATCGTCAAATGCGACGTGATCGCGGCCGGCATTCTGGCGGCGGTCGAGGACATGCATCTGACGATTCCAGTCGTGGTCCGCCTGGAGGGCACCAACGTCGAGCAGGGCTTGGCCATGCTGAAAAACTCCGGCCTGGGACTGACGCCCGCCGAGGATTTGAATCAAGCCGCCGAATTGGCGGTGAAACTGGCTCAAGAGGTGGCCTAATGTCTATTCTGATAGCCAAACACACCAAAGTCATCTGCCAGGGCTTCACCGGTAAACAAGGTACTTTCCACTCCGAACAGGCGCTAGCCTACGGCACCCAACTGGTCGGCGGCGTCACGCCGGGCCGGGGCGGCTCCAGCCATCTGAATTTGCCGGTATTCGACACGGTCCAGCAAGCCGTCAAGGCCACCGGCGCCAGCGCGACGATGATTTACGTGCCGCCGTTTTTCGCCGCCGACGCGATCCTGGAAGCGGTCGACGCCGGCATAGCATTGATCGTCTGTATTACCGAGGGTATCCCGGTGTTGCAGATGCTGAAAGTCAAGGCGGCGATGCAAGGCACGCAATCCTTGCTGGTCGGCCCGAACTGCCCCGGCGTTATCACACCCGGCCAATGCAAGATCGGCATCATGCCCGGCCATATTCATCAGCCCGGCAAGATCGGCATCGTCTCCCGCTCCGGCACGTTGACTTACGAAGCCGTCCACCAAACCACCCGTGAAGGTCTGGGTCAAAGCACCTGCGTCGGCATCGGCGGCGACCCGATCCACGGCATGAACTTCATCGACGTATTAAGCCGCTTTCAAGACGACCCGCAAACCGAGGGCATCGTCATGGTCGGCGAGATCGGCGGTAGCGACGAGGAACAGGCTGCGGAATTCATCAAGGCCCACGTCACCAAACCGGTGGTCGGTTATATCGCCGGCCAAACCGCCCCGCCCGGCAAACGCATGGGCCACGCCGGCGCGATCGTCACCGGCGGCGCGGGCACCGCGAAAGGCAAGATCGCGGCGATGCAGGCGGCCGGCGTGACCATGGTCAGCTCGCCGTCGGACATCGGCGCGGCAATGCGCGGCTGTATCGCCCGGTAATCGATGACTCTAACCATCGCCCTGGCTCAACTGAATTTCACGGTCGCCGACATTTCCGGCAACGTCGAAAAAATCCTGTCCGCCGTCGAGCAAGCCAAACACCAACACGCCGATGTGATCGTTTTCCCGGAATTGTGCGTGACCGGCTACCCGCCGGAGGACTTGCTGTTGCGCGGCGATTTTTTGGCCCAGACCGAACGCGGTCTGGGCCGGCTGCTGCGCGACATCCAAGGCATTACCGCCGTGATCGGCTACCCGAGCCGGCAAGGCGAGACGCTCTACAACGCCGCCGCCGCGTTGCGGGACGGCGTCATCGTCGCCGAATACCACAAACTCGCTCTGCCTAACTACGGCGTCTTCGACGAGCAACGCTATTTCAAGGCTGGCCGGCACACCTGTCTTTTCGAAGTCAAGACCACGAAACTGGCGCTGACCATTTGCGAGGACATCTGGCGCGACGGCATCATCGCCGCCAATCGCGACGCCGGCGCCGACATCATCCTGACCCTGAATGCTTCGCCGTTCCACGCCGGCAAGATGCAGCAACGCGAAACCATCATTTGCAGCCAAGTTCGCGCGGCGGGCATTCCATTGGTCTATGTTAATCAAATCGGCGGCCAGGACGAATTGGTCTTCGACGGCGCCTCCTTCGTCGCCGATCGCGATGGCGAGATTGTCTATCGCGCCGCCGAATTCGAGGAGCAACTCGATCTCGTCGAGTTCAACGGCTCGCGGCCGGCCAAAACCGGCATCGTCGCGCTCTACCAGCCGGTGGTCAGCGAATACAAGGCACTGGTGCTCGGCATTCGGGATTACGTGCGCAAGAACGGCTTCCAAGGCGCGATCCTAGGGCTATCGGGCGGCATAGACTCGGCACTGGTTCTGGCATTGGCGGTGGACGCGTTGGGCGCGGATAGGGTCGAATGCGTCCTGATGCCGTCGCGTTATACCCAAGACATCAGCAACCAAGATGCCGAGTTGGAAGCCAAGGCGCTCGGCGTCAGGCATCACGTGATCCCGATCGAACCGGCCGTCTCCGCGTTCAACGCCATGCTGGCGCCGCTGTTTGCCGGTTCCAAGACCGACACCACCGAGGAAAACATCCAAGCCCGCTGCCGAGGCGTTTTGCTGATGGCGTTGTCCAACAAACAAGGCAAACTGTTGTTGACCACCGGCAATAAAAGCGAAATGAGCGTAGGCTATGCCACGCTCTACGGCGACATGGCCGGCGGCTTCGCGCCGCTCAAGGATGTCTCGAAACTACTGGTGTACCAACTGGCCGAATACCGCAACACGCTGACGCCGGTGATTCCGGAACGGGTGATTAGCCGGCCGCCGTCGGCGGAATTGGCCCCGGACCAGAAAGACGAAGATTCGCTGCCGCCCTATTCCGTACTCGACCCTATCTTGGCGCTGTACATAGAGCGGGATCAATCGGCCGCCGACATCGTCGAGCTAGGCTATCCGCGCGAGGCGGTCGAACGCGCGATTTCGCTGGTCGATCGCAACGAATACAAACGCCGGCAATCGCCGCCCGGCATCCGCATTACCCCCGCGCCTTCGGCCGGGATCGGCGTTATCCGATTTCGTCGGCCTACCGGGGCATTTCCGAACTCAACCCAACCGCGCAAGACAACGTTACGGAGTAAATCATGTCAACCCTGCGTACCCTGTTATTCACCGGCGGCGTGCTGCTGACGGCGCAAGTCGCCCAGGCTCGCGAGATCAACGTGCCGGTGCCGATGGAATACGGCCTGATCAGAAGCGTACTGGTCAACCAGCTTTACACCGGCGCCGGCGAAACCGCGCGCGTCTGGAAGGACGGCAAGCAATGCAGTTTTTGGATTTGTCCCAGCCGCAAATCGGCGGCGAGGACGGCTTGGTCAAAATCGAAAACCACGTGCAGGCCAAGATCGGCACCGCGCTCGGCAACAAATGCATGACCATCGTCGAATGGTCCGGCATTCTGCAAACCTTTCAACAGCCCACGCTGGATTCGACCGGTAACGTGCTGTCGTTTCCGGTCACTCGCACCCAGGCCTACGACCGCAACGGTCAAGCGCTGAACATCGACCAATTGCTGTCGCTGATTAAAAAAGCCGCCGAACCGAAACTGGCCTCGCTAAAAATCGACCTGAACCGGGCTCGCCCGGACATCGCCAAATCGCTGCTGCCGTTTATCTCGGCGGAGCACAGCGAAGACTGGCACGACGCGGTCAACAGTCTACGTTTCAACCAAGCCAAGGCCGACGCCAAGGGCTTGTTGCTAGGTGTCGGCTACACGGCCAACGACCGGAAAAGCGACGGGATCAAATCGTCGCCGGTATTGACCGAAACCGAACTCGCGCAATGGCGGCAACTCTGGCAAAACTGGCAAGGCTCGGTCGAGCAAGCCATCGAACGCACCAAACTGACCGCCGCCGACGAATCGGCCAAGGCCACGATGCGCGAGGTTTTGGAAAAGGCCGGCAGCGCGTTCGAACAAGGTCTGACCGGCGAATACGTGGCGGAAAACGATCCGGTACGGAAATTTTTCAACAGCTCGTGGGACAAACTGGCACCGCTGCTGCGCTTGGCGTCCACGCAACTGCCGGGCGGCGAGAACTTGCGCTACGTGACGCTGGTGGCCGCGACCGACCTGATGTACGAACTGGAATCGATAGGCTCGCCGCTCGGCCTGGAAGTCTCGTCCAACGGACTGCGTAAACTGGCGCGTTCGTTGATCGCCCAGGAATTTCCGAAAACCAAAACCAAGGGCAAACGCAAACATCAACAGTAGGAACCGTCCCGCCGCGCGCTGGCTTTGTCGGCAACGCGCGGCACGGAGTCAAAGCCCAGACACGACATAACGGGCCGGCTGCCGCCGGCCTGAAACCCGCACTGCTACAAAACTGTTTTATTGCAAGGGATTTTGCGCTAAATTCGCGCGTCATCCCGGCTTCGGGAGTAACGCCTTTTCGGTCCGGCGGCCGATTGCCGGAGCGTTGTTTTCGGGAGCGCCATGCACGAATCACAGCCCCATTTGTTCGATATGCAGGCTTACATGCCGCACGGCCAATGTTACTTATGGCAAAGCGACTTGCTGTTGTTGCATACCGTGTCCGACGCGCTGATCGTGCTGTCTTACTACTCCATTCCGTTCGCGATGGTGTATGTGTTAAAGCGCCGCCAGGACATACAATTCGGCTGGGTATACTGGCTATTCGGTCTGTTTATCTTCCTATGCGGCACCACCCATTTGCTGAGTATCTGGAACGTTTGGGTACCTGATTATTGGGCGTCGGGACTGGTCAAACTGGCTACCGCCGCGGCTTCGTTGACCACGGCGGTCTTAATCTGGCCGCTGATCCCGAAAATTCTGGCGATACCCAGCCAAAGCCAACTGATGGCCGCCAACGCTGCGCTGGCCAAGGAAATCGACAATCACCGCAAGACCGAACGCGAACTGCGCAAGCTGTCTTTGGCGATGCAATACAGTTCCAGCATGGTCATCATCACCGACCACCAGGCCAAGGTCGAATACTGCAATCCGGCATTTTATCGGATCACCGGATTTACCGAACAAGAAGTGATCGGCCACAAAGCCAATTTATTGAAATCCGATCTGACCGCCAACGAAATCTACGACGAATTGTGGCAAACCCTGAATGCCGGCCAGGACTGGCACGGCGAATTCCTGAACCGCAAGAAAAACGGCGACTTATTCTGGTGTCTGGAGTCGATCACGCCGATTCTGGACGACGATAACGCCATCAGCCACTTTGTCTCCATCATCCACGACATTAGCGACCGCAAGGATTCGGAAGAAATCATCAAGCATCTAGCGTATTTCGACCCGCTGACGGACTTGCCCAACCGCGCCCTGTTCAACGAACGGCTGGCGCAATCTATTAGTCAGGCGCGCCGGCATCGCACCGAGTTCGCGTTGCTCTACATGGATTTGGACCGATTTAAGAATATCAACGACACGCTGGGGCATCTGGTCGGCGACAAACTGTTGATCGAAGTCGGCAAGCGCGTCACCGCTTGCTTGCGCGAGCACGAAACCGTGGCCCGCCTGGGCGGTGACGAATTCGCGATCATCGGACTGAATCTGCGCACCGCCACCGATGCCGGCGAAATCGCTCGGCGGGTGATCGAGCAAGTCAACCAAGCATTTTTTATCGACGACCACCAATTGTTTATCGGTACCAGTCTGGGCATCGGGGTGTATCCGGCCGACGGGGAAAACAGCGAAACCTTGATCAAACACGCCGACGACGCGCTCTACCAGGCCAAACAGCGCGGCCGCAATAAATTCGAATTCTACGACGCGTCGGCCAACGCCCTGTCCTTGCGGCGCGTGACGCTGGAGCAGCATTTGCATCAGGCGCTGGCCCGGGGCGAATTCCAATTGCGCTATCTGCCGCTAGTAGCCTTGCCCGGCGGCGCGCCGGTCGGGGTCGAAGTGTTGTTGCGCTGGCACCCGGACATCGGCGAGGTTCAACCGGACGAATTCATTCCCATCGCCGAAGACAGCGGCCTGATCGTCGAGATCGGCACTTGGGTATTGCGTACCGCCTGCCGCGACATTCTAACCTTGCCGGCCGCGGCCGGCTTGACGCTGGCGTTCAATCTGTCGTCACGCCAGTTCAAGCAACCCGACCTGATGAATCGCATCGACGCGATACTGGCGGAAACCGGTTTCCCGGCCAGCCGCCTGGCATTCGAAATGACCGAAAACATGTTGATGGACAATTTGGACGCGGCGATCGCGCAAATGCGGGCGATGAAAAGCCGCGGCATGCGCCTGAGCATCGACGACTTCGGCACCGGTTTCTCGTCGCTGAATAATTTGCGTCAGCTGCCGATCGACACGCTGAAAATCGATAAGTCCTTCATCGACGACCTCCACGCGGAAACCGGCGACGCCTGTATCGTCCGTTCCATCGTCGGTTTGGCGCACGGCATCCATTTGCAGGTGGTCGCCGAGGGCGTCGAAAACGAGCGGCAAACCGCTATGCTAGGCGCGCTAGATTGCGATCTGGCGCAAGGCTTTCACTTCAGCACGCCGTTGAACCTGGCGGAACTCCGCGGCTACCTGGAAACCGGCGGGCCTTAAGCCTAGCCCGCGGCATAAGGTCCAAGCGGATCGGCACCCAGCGTGCCGACCAGCGTTTGCGGATAATCCTCCGCCGACACCGCCAGCAAGCGGGTCTTCGCCCGTTGCAAGCGCTCGACCAAATTCAATTCCGCCGCCGGCGCCTGGTGTCCGCTGGCGTTCAAAAAGGTTTGCAAATAATCGACATGACCCTGCCAAAGTGCAATGTCTCGCTGTTGTTTAATACTCAGCCGCTCGCGGTACCAATCGGAAGCCAACAAAGCCTCGCGGCCAAACATGGCTCGGATTTGCGGATGACTGGCGTCCATCCCCTGGTAATATCCGTCGGCCATGATATGCAGCAAGGCGAACAGAGGCGGGCAAGCGTCTTGAATGCTGCCATCCTCGAAATACTGCCGGGCCACCCGCTGCTGGGTATCGACGATATTGTTAACCCCTTCCACAAACACCGCCAGACTCTGCCGTTCGGGTTGCAAAATCTCGTCGGTGAACACCGCGTAAGGATTATCGAAAATCTTGCCCATCAAGCCATGCACGAAGTGGCTGGTAATCCGGTAACCCAAACGGCTGGCCAACACCTTGCGCCCTTGGTATTCGAAATCCCGCACCGCTTCCAGATAGCCGTGCTGGATCAGATAGTCCGGCCGGCGCTCGCGCGGCGGCAAGCGCGCCCAGATTTCCGGGATCAACAGGCTGATGTCGTGATCGACCCGGGTATCCGGCCCGATGAAACCGGCCGAACTGGAAAAGCCCGGATAGTCGGTCAGGATGAACGATACCAAGGCATTGTTCAGATCGGCGGTCGGACGCAACGCGTTAAACGGTCCCTTGGTCAAAGCGCCTTCGCTACCGGCGCCGGTCGTGGAGGGCGACTTGCCGGTCAACGAACAGATAAAGTCCATGAACAATTCCGGCAATTCCTGATAATGAATCGGGTTGTAAACCGCCAGAGGGCGAATGCCGGGTTCCGGCGGATTGTTCCGCCGCCCGGTCAGCACCGCGTCGACTGGATGGCATAACGGCTCCGACAACGGAATCTTGCGGTGCAGGCGGGCGCCGATTTCGGCGATGTATTTGCGAATCGGGTTGACGATGTCGGCGCGAGTTTCCAGATAGCGCGGGTTCTTGGACGGTTTGCCGTCGACCAAGCGCGGATGCGCCGACGACACAACGAAACCGTTGGCGTCGCGGTAGGCTTGGTTCAACAGAGTCCGCATCGCCGGCGTGAAACGCGAGAACGTCGTCACATCCTCGACGACCGCCGCCAGCTTGGCGCGATCGAGCGGTTCGAAGTTGGCGATGAAATTGCCCGGCGCGGCCATATTGGCCTCGGTTTGCTTGTCGTAGCCGGGAATGATCGCGTCGTCGGGCCGTTGAAACAGCCGATATTCGCAGTTGCTGACCAATTTGATGCTATGCGGGTAGTCGGTCAGCGGCAACCAAGCCTTGATCCGGTCGGCGGGCACCACCACCGAGGCGGTGATGTCGTCTTCCATCTGCACTTTCTCGGCGGCGATGTAATCCTGACGGACCTTGAAGGTGCGCCAGCCGCCCTCCTGATCGAAACCGACCCGCAAATAGGTGGCTACGATTTTGCGCTGATCCAGTTTCAACTCGTGGCCCGGCGCGCCGTCGATCACGTCCACCGACAAATGGTCGCGCCAGCGGCTTTCCCATTCACTGCGATAAAAGCGTTTAATCAAGAATACCAACGCGAAAATACTGGGCGGAATCGACTTCAACCAAGCGTTGAACTCCGGCGTGTAATAAGGCGACGGGGTCAGCAATTTGATGACAGACCCGAGACTGCGTTCGTCGCTGAGTATTGGTCTGGCCGGATCGCGATCTTCATGCTCGTGACCGGGCAGAAAGCGCCCGCTCCGGTAATCCCTGTCGAAGATCGCTTGGACCCGATCCAGGTCGTTCTGCAAGTCGTCGACGAATAGCGGACCGTAGATTACCGCATCTTCGATGGACTTAGAGATTTCCGACTTGCCGCCGCCAGACACGGTGCACGGTTTGTGGCAGAACGTGCCTTCGGCGACGGTGCCGACCAAGCGCCAGGACGGCGCGCCGGGATGTTTGCACATCTCGATTTTATAGCCGTTAGGCTGAATGTAAATTTTGCCGGGCTGTAGGCGGATACTGTGTGCTTGCCCGTTACGCACCCAGCTGATGCGTTGCGTGGTTAAGCTCATCCGCAAATCTTGCGGCACGTAGACGATGTCCGGGTACTGCCGGTCGATCGCGTAGCCTTCCGGCCGGATGTCCATGATGGCGCCGTAGCGGTAAGCCATGTCGTCGAAGTCGTAACCCGGCTCGCGCGTCAGGCTGCCGATGCCGAATTCGTCGCCGTGATTGAAGCGGCGAAACGCTAGTGCGCCGCCGGCGTGTTCTTCCTCGGCCAACCCGTAGAGGTTCGCGGCGTAGCTGATCTGGGTTTTGACTTCCTTCTTGCAATAACCGTAATAGTTGTCGGCCAACAAGGTAACGATAACGCCGGAGCGGTCGCGGGCGGTTAGCTTGAAGGCCTGACCGTCGTTGTAGAGTTCGTCGGGGGTTTGCCAGCACATGCCGTCGGCGCGCTGCCGATCGGTCGCCGCTTCCCAATTCGGCAAACCGACTTGCTGCTTGGTCAGTTTGGCCAGATGCGGCGCCAATATCACGCAACCGCTGTGACCGCTCCAATGGTCCACATCCAGCCCCGCGTCGCACTCAGGCAAGGCCGGATTGCCGCCGTTGCCGAAAATGCTTTCGACGAAATCCAAATTGCTGACCAAATTGCCGGGCGCGAAGAAGCGAATCTCCATCGTTTTTTCGGCCGACACGCCGGGAATCTCCGGACATACGACCGGCCGCAACAGCAGCGATGCGAACATCCGCGCCGGTCTGGCCTGCTTGGCGGTAAACGGCAACGTCAACATGTCGGCCGGTGGTTTCAGCGCTTCCGCCAACATCAGCGCAAACGTCAATTTTGGGACTTGCTTCTTGTCGCCCGGCACCGGCAGGCCGCCATCCGCGATGTGAAACGAGCCTTTGGTCGTGCGCCGATCGCTGGCCGGATTGTGCAAAACCCCTTGCTTGACCCGAAAACTGGACACGATTTCCGAGCGGAATTCGTCCTCGCCGATCGGCAGCGACAACTCGCGAGCGACGCCGTGGCGATCCAGTTCGAAGGTCATCGTGGGCAAGCTCGGCATCGCCGGCAAATTCAAGTCTGCGCAATAGCGATCGAGGAAGTCCTGAATCCGCCGGTCGGCCGGATACAACGACGAACTGGCCAACAGCCGACTCTTCTCCAAGTAGCTATTCAGCAAGTCCTGAGCGGTGTCCATGAAACGCGCCGAGGCGGCGTCGACACAGATCGGCTGCCCGCAAGAAGCCAATTTCAGGTTGATATAGAGATGTAGTTGCTGCCTGGCCGCCGTTTCGTCCGGCTCGACCGCTCCCAACCCCAGTGCTCTCGCTAAGTCCATGGTTGCCCCCGCTGCTTGTCAATGGTGGCGGCATCATAGCGGAAAGCGAAGGATTAGGGCAGCGGAAGCGATCGCCCCTATAGATGCCGACCGAATCGCGGTCGCCGGCAAAATACGGCATTTCCCACACCCCGCTAGGTCATTTGCCGTAGTTTTTCCGCGCCGACGCCACTCCGGCTCCTCCCCAAAAAGACTTCGATCCAGAAACAACAAGCCTTAACAGGAAACTGGCATATTGATTGCGAATTTCTAGGGTTTTATCCGCCAAGTTTGCCGCGGAGGCAGCCCATGACCGCCATCACGTTACACCAGCAGCAAATCGTCGAATTGTTTCGCGACCACCGAGACACCGTGGTCGCCTATTTGCTACAGCGGGTTAATTGCCCGGATACTGCTCAGGATCTCAGTCAAGAAACCTATTTACGCTTGCTGCGCAAACACGAGCTCAGCCATGACGAAAACTTGACCGGCTATCTATTTCGCACAGCCGAGCGCCTCGCGATAGACTTTGTCCGTCAGAATCGCCGCCGGGAAATGCGCGAGACCATCATTGACGAAACCGTCCCCTGCCCTGCCAAGCAACCGGACGAATCTGCTATGCTTGGTCAACAGTGCCAACGCTTGCTGCAAGCCATCGCCGGACTGCCCGGCCAATGCCGACACATTTTTCTGCTGCGCAAATTCGATGAACTCAGCTACCACGACATCGCCAAGCAACTGGGCATTTCGGAAAAGACGGTCCAGCGTCAATTGGTCAAAGCCATGTTGCACTGCCACCGGGCCTTGCTAGAGACCGGTTGAGACCCGCCATGAAGACCGCCGCCGAACAACAAAATCTGCTGAAGCAAGCCGCGACTTGGTTCGTGGAATTGCAGTCGGAACAGTGCACCGATCTGTTGCGCCAACAGTTCGAAGACTGGTTGACTGAAAACCCCGCCCACAGCCAAGCGTATTTCGAAATCGAACAGCTCTGGGGCGACATCGACACGCTGAAAGGGCGGGATGTCCCCGGCCTGAACGACGCTCGCGCCGCCGGCCGCCGCTCCTGGCGCAAAACCTCCGCACTGTTCAGCGCGCTGTTCGCCTGCGGATTGCTGGGCGGCGCCTGGTGGCAACACGCCAGCGCTCCCCAGGAGACCTACCAAACCGGCATCGGCGAACGCCGCACCGTCGTCCTCGGCGACGGATCGAGCATACAGCTGAATACCGCGACTCGACTCAGTGTCAGAATGTCCTGGCTACGCCGGGAAGTCGAGCTGCAGCAGGGCGAGGCGCTGTTCGACGTCGCGCATCGCACTTGGCAACCGTTCGGCGTTGCCGTCGGCGGGATTCGAATCAGCGACATAGGTACCGTATTCAACGTCCGGCGCGGCGCGGCGGGAACGGCGGTAGCAGTTCTGGAAGGCGAAGTGGAACTGCGCAAGGAATCCAGCTGGATCGGCCAGAACTTGCGCGCCGGTTTCAGCCGGCAAATCGACGCCAACGGCCGCTGGTTGCCAATCCAGCCCGCCACCCGCGAACGATCTCTCGCCTGGACGGACGGCCAGCTTTGGTTCGACCATACCCCGCTCGCCGATGTGACGGCGGAGTTGGAACGCTACCATCCGGTGCATTTCGTGTTGGCCGCCCCCGAACTGGCGCGCCAGACCGTCAGCGGCCGCTTCGATACCGACGATTTAAAACCGTTTTTGCTGGCGCTCGAAAAAATCCTGCCGGTTCGGGTACAACAGCAAAAACAGACCATCGTACTGCATCCGCGCTAAACCCGTTGCCAGACTGGATTTTTCCGGCACAAGCGCTTCGCTAGAGCTGTTCAAACATGGCTCTGCAAAAATAATTGTCCAGTTCGTCTGTTCCGGATCGTTATTAGGTATTAAGGCAAACACGATCTTGCCGCAATCCACGAAACCAGGAGATCAACATGAAGATAGGACTATGGGCGCCGGCCCAAGCGCGCCGGACCTTACCGTTGCTGGCATTGGCGTTGGCGGCCAGTTTCGAGACGCTAGCCGACAATGGCGCCAGCCGTTTCGACCTGCCGCCGCAAGCCTTGGCCGCGACGCTGGAACAATTGGCCAAATCCACCGGCACCAAGCTGATTTATGCCGACGCGGTCGTGCAAGGCCTGAGCGCCGAGGCTCTGCGCGGCCAATTCACGATCGGCCAAGCCTTGGAGAAAGTATTGTCGAAAAACGGCTTACAATACGAAACGGTCGGCGACGGCATGATCGCCATCAAAAAAGTCCCACCACCCAAACCGAAAGCAGTCAACGACGATTCGATTTTCGAACTCGGCGCGGTCACGGTGAGCGACAACGAACAAAACGGCAAATTGACCAGCAAGGACATTGCCACCTCGGTGGACATCATGTACGCCGACAAAATTGCCGATCAAAACGTGTTGACCGCCTACGACTTGTTCCACCGCATGCCCGGCGTGCAGGTCACTCAATTCGGCCAAGGCATCACGACCGGAAAAATGTCGTTTCGCGGTTTTAACGGCGAAGGCCGGGTCAACGCAGTCAAGCTTTTGATCGACGGTATTCCGAGCAACACCAATAGCGGCGACACCTATTTCGTCGATTCATTGTTTCCGCTGGACATCGAGTCGATTGAAGTGGTCCGGGGCACCAACGACGCCCGCTACGGCCTGCACTCCTTCGCCGGCAACATCAGCATGAACACCACCACCGGCGGTAACTACGTCAAGGGCCGGGTAGGTTACGGCAGCTTCAATACCCACGACATCCAATCCGGACTTGGCTACGAAAAGGACGGCTTCTCGCAAAATTATCAGATTTCCTACCGCGCCAGCGAGGGCTACCGCGACCACAGCGACACCGATAAAAACAGTTTTTCCGGCAAATGGTTTTACACGCCGGACGACCAAAAATACAAAATAGGTCTGATCGCCCGCTGGAGCGAAGCCGGCGCTCAAGAACCGGGCTACATGACTTATCAGGAACAGCTACTCAATCAAACCCAAACCTTCGCCCGAAATGCCACTGACGGCGGCAAACGCACGGTTGGTCAAGTCAGCACCCATTTGGACGTCAACCTCAGCCAAACCTTATTCTGGTCGTCCAAGGTTTACGGCACCTTGTTCGACGACCAGCGCTACGTGACTTACGGCCCAGGCGCAACGCAGCAAGAACGCGACCGCGACGAAATCCAATACGGCGCGATGACCTCGCTGACCTACCATCCGGTGGTCAGTTGGCTGGACGACTTTTCGCTGGAAACCGGCTTCGATTTCCAGCAACAGGAAAACAAATATCTGCGCTATTTGACCGATAGCCGGGTTCGCCGAAGCACAGGTTTGCGTAACGACGAGAAGTGGGACTTCTTGAACTACGGCGGCTACATTCAGGCCGTGATCAAGCCGTTCAAATGGTTAAAGCTGACGCCGGGCTACCGTGCCGACATCATCGACGGCAGCTTTTTCAATCACCGCGCTGGCTCGACCTACGGCGCCTATCCATTGAACGATTACGGCACTATTTCCCAGCCGAAAATCGGAGCGGTGATTACACCCGTCGAAGGCTATAGCCTTTACGGAAACTGGGGACGCACATTTCAGGTAGGTTTGGGTCAAGCCACATTCATTCTGAATAGCAGCCAAAAGAATATTGGCCCTTCTTTGAACGACGGTTGGGAAGTGGGCATAAAACTAAAACCAGTGGATTGGGCCGAAGGCCGGGTCGCTTATTGGGCGCAAGACGCCAGCAACGAAATCAGCCGCAATCTGGCCAGCGTGGATTCGACGATGATCGGCGCCACCAAAAGGCAGGGCGTGGACATTGAGATCAAGGTTTATCCGACCGACAAAGTTGGTGTTTGGGCCGCCTACTCGTTGCAGGAAGCCAAAGTCACCAATCCGCCAGCTGTTTCCAGTGCGATGCAATACGTCGCAGGCAATCAGGTGGTCAATACCCCGAATTACTTGTTTTCGGCCGGCATCGATTACCAAATCCTGCCGCAACTGCGTTCGTCGCTATGGACCAGCGGCCAGGGAGACTATTTCGTAGACCAGGCCAATGTCCGCGGCAAATACGGCGAATACGCCTTGCTGAACCTGGATTTGGGCTATCAGGTGACCAAGGAAGTGGAAGTGCAATTTCAGGCCAAGAACCTGGCAGACGTTCGCCGGGAATACGTTTGGTACGACGAAAGCTTCGGCGCCACCGCCCAACCGTTCTTCTCGCCAGGCGACGGCATTGCGTTCTACGGCGCCGTCAACGTCAAGTTTGATTATTGATGGCTTCGCGCACAGGCGGCACCCGCCGATTCTGGCGGGCGCTGCATCTTTACTTGGGACTCAATCTAGGTTTGTTGCTAACGCTGACCGGCATTACCGGCAGCGTGTTGGTGTTTTACCAGGAACTGGACCCCATCCTGGCGCCGGAGCTGCTCGCCAAACCCAGCGCCAACCCGCCGCTAAGCTGGGAAGCCACTTACCAGACTCTGCGCCGCGCCGAACCGGAACGGCCGCATGGCTGGCGACTGGAAAACCCCGAAAATCCGCTACGCGCCGTCACCGCTCGCTATTACAAACCCATCGAAACAGAACGGAAGTCGTTCGCGCCGCTGCTGGTCTCGGTGGATCGCTATACCGGTCAGGTCGTGCGACGCCATCTTTGGGGCGACAGCCTGACCACCTGGCTGTACGACTTACATTACGCCTTATTGCTGGACCGGCCGGGCAAGCTGGTGATGGCGGTCATCGGCGGCTTACTGCTGATCGCGCTAATCAGCGGCCTGGTGCTCTGGTGGCCGCATTCGGGCAAATGGCGAACCGCATTGACCTTGAAAAAACGCGCGAGCTCCGAACGCTTGATCTACGATCTGCATAAGCTGGCCGGCGTATACGGATGGCTCGTATTTGCGGTTTTGGCGATCACCGGCATCGCGTTGGAGATCCCCGAATACGTGAAGCCGTTGGTGATGCAGGCTGCGCCGATGCACGACCCGCCCAACCCGCGCTCCCGCCAATCCGGCGGCAAAACCATCGACGTGGATACCGCCGTGTCGGCGGGAATGGCGCGCTATCCGAACGCTACACTGGTCTGGATCGAAACGCCAAACGACGCGGCCGGCAGCTACCGCATCAATCTGCGCCAGCCCGGCGAGCCGGGCCGGCGCTTTCCGAAAACCAACGTCTGGATCGATCAATATAGCGGCGAGGTATTAGCGGTGAACGCCCCCGAGAATTTTAGCGGCGGCGAATTATTCTGGAGTTGGCTGCATCCTCTGCACAGCGGCGAAGCCTTCGGCTTGCCCGGCCGCTTGTTAATTTTCGCGGCGGGGCCGCTTTGCGCGCTGCTCTACGCCACCGGCTTGGTTCGTTGGTTACAAAAACGCCGAAGCCGCCACCAGTTTAAACCGCGGGGCAGCTAACCGAAGTACCTTGAGTGCTCTTCAAGGCAAAACCGGCGGCGTGCGTAAGGCCGTTTAAGCCCGGCAAGCTATGAAACGCTAAAATCCGAGCCGCGACGGAACCGTACACCGAACTCGGCGGAACCTTATAGCAGACACTGCCGAGTAAACCTAGGCATTGCGCTGGCGCACTAAAAACCGGAATCCGCGAAACAGCAAACCGAGCGAAAACACCACTAGCGACAATAGCACGAAGTTCTTGATCGTAAAGAGTTTTATCAATCGCGCTACAAATCCGTCCTCGTTGATACCACCCTCCGCAACGCCGTTCGGATTTTGGCGAATATCCAAAACCGCTTTCCCCCGGCGTGGGTTGGCGACAAAATCGGCACCGGTCCCAAATCCGTGGACACCTCCATCCTGTTTTCCAACTCGGAAACCCCGAGAAAAGCAAAGCGCTGGTCCAGCCCCCAGCGTTGCTGAGTATCCTGCATCCACTGCCTGAGGGCCTGATCGTATTCCGCCAAACGAGCATTGATACTTACGTCCAACGCTTTGATATCGAAATAAGTCCATAGCAAACGGCTATACGTTTCTTCGCCGATTTGACTTCGAATGTCGTTCAGCAATTGATCGTAAGCCGGCGCTTCAATCGCTAAGCCGTATACCTGTTGGAAGCGGTCATGGATGTCGCTTTGTCCTGGTAGCGAATTTTGCGCAACATGGCCGGTCATCAGCGCTTCCATTCTGCGCTGCTCGACCAATAGCGCCTGAGTCATCGCCACTTGCGCGGAGAAATCCGCCGCAAACGGCTTACGCTCGACATTTACCGCCGGATTTTCGGCGGTGTTCGGTGTCTGTTCGACGCGACCGGTGCCGAGCTTGCTATCGGCGCCGGCCGTCGCCTCGGTAGTCGCCACCGAAACTCCGCCGCTCCTGGGCGCGCCGGCCCACGCCGGTTCTCCCCCGATCAACCAGACGCATGCCGCCACGCAAGCCAAACGAGGCAGCCTGAAAGGACTGATCCGAAACAATGCCACGTCCGAGTTACCGCCCGGCATCGCGATGCGCCAAGCCGCCGGCAACCCATAATATCCAAACTCCAGTCAAAGCTATCTCCCGTTGAAGAGGTTCCGCCGCTTGGGCGCCGAATAATTCTGTTGAATGCGATCTCGGAACATTACCGCCATCGCATACTGCGCAAAAAAGCCGAGAGCCACGATGCCGGCATGCAGCGGATAAAACCGCCCGCGTAGCTCGGCTATCGGCGTCAAATGCGCTCGGTCGCTACTCAATAAAAACTGCAGCGTTGAAAAGACTTGATCGTATTTCAAGACGTACTGCTCGGTTCCCCAATTCACTAAGCGATATCCCACTTCGAACGACACCAGGAATGCCGCCAAAACCACCGAAAAGCGCTTAATCTTGAAAAATACCGCGCTAACCACCAGCGACGAACTTAACCAACTCACCAAAAACCAATAAATTCCGATATTCAACACGGCCCAGGCGTAACCGCCATTCGGCAATAGCTCGGTCAGATTGTCGGTCGCGGCCCGATCGACGACGATCCAAAAACCAAGCGGCAACACCACGGCCGCCCACACGCCGCCGACGACGAACAACCTGGCGAAATGACCGGAGCGTGCCAACGGCAACAAGGCCAGATGGTTGCCGCCTTGCTGCAAAATCGAAAATACACCGAATAAGCCCAAAAACCGGACCACCAATTCCAACTCGGCGTTGACCGGCAAGATCGGCGAACCCACGATATCATGCAGGCTTTCCAACGGCAGGCACAGGCGAACCATCAGCCACGCTCCCAAACCGTGCAAAGCCAAAACCTTGGGACAAAAACCCATGCCGGCACCGCGTCCCAGCGCATTTAATAAAAACGCCAACGGACCGCCGAAGCACCAAAAAAACAGCACTGTCAAACCGAAAGCGCTCAGCGCCGGAAAATCGGCGGAAAACCACTCCCGAACGTTGTACGGTGTGCCTGGATACTGACTAACCCAGGTCAACGCGGCCCAAGTCACGCTTACCCCCAGCAACATCGGCCACCATCCGCCATTCGTGGACCTACCCTTCGCAACGGCGTTCGGCGACTCGGCGAGAACCGACGGCGGGTCGCCAAGGACCGACCGCGAGTCTTCGTAAAATTCCGCCAATACCCGCCCAGTCACTAAAAACCCCAACAGACCGCCACCGATTTCCAGCAACAAGTCGGTCATATCGGAATTTTTGCCGGGGATAAACATCTGCCCGGATTCGACGACCAACGCGACGACGGCAATTGCCAATCCCGACACCCACCGGCGCGGCCGCTTCGCAAGCGCTACAAACATCACCCGGCAAAAGCCCCCAACCGGGACGAAAAATAGCAGTTTGTGGAATACCTCGGTGATGGCTCGGTATTCGGTGCCGTAGTAATACGCCCGCAAAGGTACGCTGAAAAACCGGCTCTCCCATCCGAGCAGCGCTTGACGCTCGAAACGAAAATCGTAGGGATACCAAAGGGTCGCGATCAGCAGCAAACCCCACGACACGTACCCCAACCTCCCGTAAAGCGTTAAGCGACGCCCTAGCGTATCGCCATGCAGTCCAGCCGCGGATTGCCAGCCGCACCGGCCCAACAAACGCAGACCTAAACCGCCGCCGACGACCGCCAAGCCGATATCGGTCACATCGGTTACCCGGCTGTAAACAAACAGTTGGAAACCCTCTATCGCCAGAGCGGACCAGAATACCCTCCACAATATCTGGCGTGGCGTCATCGGGGTCAACTTCGCCCAAAGCCAAGGCACCGGCACCCAAAGCGCGACATCAGCCAAAATATCGTAGACATTCTTCAGCCAATCGCCAGTCAGACCGCCGAAAGGCAATAGGATGATTCGGTCCTCGTGCCACTTATGGTAGAACTCGACCGGACTGAGAGTCAGATCCAGCGGCAACACGCTATAACCGAATAAACCGGCCAAATAGAGTTGCAAATACGGAGTGACGCCTTGATGTCGAAGCTGCCATGCGACCAGCCAGCTCATCAATCGCTCGCCCCACCGCCACCAAGCGGCCAGCCCGACCGCCCCGCCAAAGCTTTCCGCGACCACATCGTTGATCGACACGGTACGTGGCGGGAAGAAGACCTGGGTAAATTCGATGCCCAAGCACAATCCCAAGCCCGCCAGCCACACCAGCGGCGTTGCCACAATCCGGGCCGCCTGACTCCGCTGATAAGACCACCAGCCCAACCAGCCAAACGTCAGCGGCACGAACAACAAGATGTTGGCTACCCAGTCCGCTCGGGAAGCAATACCCAAGTCCAAATAGGGAATTTGTTGAAACCGCCGCCACCCCTGTCCAAAAGACAAGCCGTTATACTGCCACGGCACCAAACTGCCGTAGATCACAAAGACCGTGTATAAAACACAAGCCAGCAACAACCGATTTTTCACGGCAACACCGAAAGTCCGTTCATCGCAAATCAGAATAGCGTCGATTGAAGGTTTCCACGAACTCATCGAATCTATCGATAGCCAAATCGTCGATCCCGGCCGCCGCCTTACGGCCGCCGCCGCCGAAGCCGGCACATAATTCGTCGGCACCGGCCTTGTTGGTCAAAGGCGCGCGGACACTGACTTGGTAGCTGCCGCGAGCGTTGACACCGACGATCGCATGGGCACGCTCCGGCGCCCCGTTGGCCAAGGCGTTGGCCCACACGCCGCTGACGCGCCTGGCCCATTTTTGGTCCGGCAACACATAAACCGCGATCGCCTCGTTGCTAAACTCGGGCTCCAAACCCGCCGCGGCCGCCATATCGGCCGCGTATCCATCCAGCAATTGCCGATACAGTTCCGGCTGGTCGGCCACGAACTGGAACGGGGTCGCGTAAACGCTCAATCGGCGATATAAATCGTCCGGGGCGATATTCAAATCTTCGAGACAACTGCCGTACGCGTTGTAATTGATGCAAATGCCGAGCTGGCGTAGCTCAAGCAATTGCCGTGCCGATAAACTCAGCGACTGAGCCGCCTCCGCCGCGCCGCTATCAAGATTGTCGCCGTACGCCCCCACCACCGCCCACGCGACGTGACGCCCAGCCAAATGCGCGTTCATCAGCAAACTGGTACAGCAGTCGGACGCGGTGTCGATGCGATGGCTAAAGCGGGGATGTATTGGTATTTCGCCGGCGAAATGATGGTCGATGTAAAATAACTCGACACCGCCCGCCAACAACTTCAACAGCGCCGCTCGATTGCGGTCCAGCGAAACGTCCAGCACCGTCACCCGATCGCCGGCACGCGCCGGCACGCGCTCCAGCAATGCGATGTCTCGCTTGATACCGGTTACCAAAATCGAGGGCTCGGGATAAGCCAGCCGCCATTGCAATAGCGCGCAAATGCCGTCGGCATCGCCGTTAAAGACGTCGTATTGCATCGCCCGCCTCGTCGCGTTCGGCG
Source organism: Methylomonas stagni (assembly GCF_050154735.1). NCBI lineage: Bacteria > Pseudomonadati > Pseudomonadota > Gammaproteobacteria > Methylococcales > Methylococcaceae > Methylomonas > Methylomonas stagni. The sequence goes on from NZ_CP189557.1 coordinate 3,068,679, forward strand.
GCAACCACGCCGCGCGCCGTCAAGACCCGCATGACCTGCTCCACGCAAGCCTTCAGCTCCGCCTGATCGGTATTCACGATCAATTCCGGGTGGTCCGGCGGCTGATAAGGCGACGAAATACCGGTGAAATGCGGGATTTGGCCTTGGCGCGCCTTTTGGTACAAGCCTTTGACGTCGCGACTCTCGCACACGTCCAGACTGCAATTGCAATAAATCTCGATGAAATCGCCGTCGGCGACCAAGCGCCGCGCCAGTTCGCGCTCGGCGCGAAACGGCGAAATGAAGGCCGTCAACGTAATCACGCCGGCTTCCAGCATTAACTTGGCCAATTCGCCGACCCGTCGGATATTCTCGTGACGATCGGCATCGCTAAAGCCCAGATCGCCGCACAAGCCGTGCCTGACGTTATCGCCGTCCAACACGAAGGTCAAACAACCCAGTTCGTGCAAACGCTCTTCGACCGCATGCGCCAAGGTGGATTTGCCAGCCCCCGACAATCCGGTAAACCAGAGTATCGCCGAGCGATGTCCGTTCAACGCTTCCCGCCGGGCGCGAGTCACGCTGGCTTGATGCCAGATCGTATTGCAGCTCTGCTGTTTCATGCCGTCCCTAACCGATTAAAAGGCTAAAGACTACTTGATTCGGCGCTCTCAAACAATTGCCCCAAAATGTCGCGGGCCAACGCCACCAGGCTTACGGCCGACGACCATTTTGGCATTCGCGCTTGCGACCGTTATGATAGCCGGGCCGGCCACGCGACGAGCCGGCCCACGCCCGTGCTCCCCGCAACTCGGAAACCTGAAATGAGACACCCCGAATTCCCGCTGATCGACGATCTGATTTACCTGAACCACGCCGCGGTCGCGCCGTGGCCGAAACGTACCAGCGAGGCGGCGATCGCCTTCGCCGAGCAAAACAGCCGCTACGGCTCGCACTTTTACCTGGACTGGCTGAAGAAACAAACCGAGCTGCGCGAGCAATTCCGCGACTTGCTGAACGCGCCGTCCGCCGACGATATCGCGCTGGTCAAAAACACCTCGGAGGCCTTGTCCTTCGTCGCCTACGGCCTTACTTGGCAAGCCGGCGACAACATCGTCTCCAGCAACCAGGAATTTCCGTCCAACCGATTGCCGTGGCAATCGTTGGCCGACCAAGGCGTCGAGTTCCGCGAGGCCGATATGCGCGACGGCGCGACGCCGGAAGACGCGTTAATCGCGCTGATCGACCGCCGGACCCGCTTGCTGGCGGTCAGCTCGATCCAGTTCGCCGACGGCCTGCGCCTGAATCTCGAACGACTGGGCGAGTTCTGTAAAAAACGCGATATCTTGTTTTGCGTCGATGCGATTCAAAGTCTGGGCGCGGTGCGATTCGACGTGCAAGCCTGCGGCGCCGATTTCGTGATGGCCGACGGCCACAAGTGGCTGTTCGGCCCGGAAGGTCTAGGTGTGTTCTACACGACGCCGGCCGCGCGCGACCGTCTCAAGCTGACGCAATACGGTTGGCACATGATGAAGGACACGCACAATTACGAAAACCGGCCGTGGGAAGTCCACCCCACCGCCCGCCGCTTCGAATGCGGCAGTCCGAATATGGTCGGGATTCATGCGCTGTCCGCCAGCTTGTCCTTGCTGCTGGAAACCGGCATGGCCACCATCGAATCCTTGGTGCTGGAACGCGCCGCCTATTTGCGCGAGCGAATCGGCGCCGATCCGAATTTGGTGTTGCTGGCCCCACCCGCCACGCCGTTGCAATCGGGCATCGTCACCTTTCAACACCGCCGCGCCGACAATGCCGCTCTGTACCGGCATTTACAGCGCCACCAAGTGGTCTGCGCCCCGCGCGGCGGCGGGATACGCTTCTCGGCGCATTTTTATAATAGCTTGACCGAACTCGACCGGGCGCTGGACATCGCCGGCGCGGCGGCCTGAGCGGCGGCGAGATCCGATGTTGCGCAATTCCGCGTTTTTAAAACTGCTCGGCTTCCGCCTGCTGGTGGTACTGGCCTATCAAACCACGGCCACCGTGGTCGGCTGGCATCTTTACGAATTGACCCACGACACGCTGGCCCTGGGGCTAGTCGGTCTAGCGGAGGTGATTCCGTATTTTTGCTGTGCGTTGTTCGCCGGCTATGCGGTCGATCATTATTCGCGGCGCTGGTTCGGCGTGGCCGCCAGTCTGCTGCTGTGCCTGAACGGCCTGTTGCTTGTCGCCGTCGCGGCCGGCCGCATACCGGGTAGCGCGGAATCGTGGATTTACGCCGGTATCGCCGGCACCGGCGTGGCCCGCGCCTTCATAGGCCCGACTTACGGCGCCTTGTTCGCGGCGGTTTTGCCGCGCGAACTTTACGCCCGAGCCGCCGGCCTGGGCAGCTCGGTGTTTCAGTTCGGTTTAGTGGCCGGCCCGGCGCTGGGCGGCTTGTTGATCGCGGCGGCCGGCAAGATCGCCGCCTACGGCGTGGCGGCAGGACTCGCACTGACCGCGGCCTTGGCTTTATTGCTGCTGCGCATCCAGGCACGGCCGCCGGCCGCCGCGGCGCCGATCTTCGCCAGCATCGGCGAAGGCCTGCGCTTCGTGTTCGGCAACCAAATCGTACTGGGCGCGCAGGCGCTGGACATGTTCGCGGTGTTGTTCGGCGGCGCGATGGCGATGCTGCCGGCCTTTGTCCAGGACGTGTTTCACTACGGTCCGGAAGGCTTGGGCATCTTGCGGGCCGCGCCGGCGGCCGGCGCGGTATTGACCGGCCTGGCCCTGGCCCGCTTCCCGTTGGAGCGCAATGCCGGGCGCTGGCTGTTGGCGGCGGTGGCCGGCTTCGGCTTATGCATGATCGGTTTCGCGCTGGCGCCGCTGTTCTGGCTGGGCGCGGCGGCCCTGATGTTGTCCGGGGTTTGCGACGGCGTGTCGGTGGTGATGCGCAGCACCATCATGCAACTGGCGACGCCGGATGCAATGCGCGGCCGGGTCACCGCGATCAACGGCCTGTTCATCGGCTCGTCGAACGAACTGGGCGCGTTCGAGTCCGGCCTCGCCGCGCGTTGGCTGGGGCTGATTCCGTCGGTGATCTTCGGCGGCACGATGACGCTGCTGGTGGTCGCCGCCACCGCCGTCCTGGCGCCGAAATTACGCAAACTGGATTTGAAACAACTCCAATAAGCCAGGCCGTCAGCGGGTTTGCATCAGACCGTCCAACGTCAAGCCGCAACTGGGCGCGAAGACGTCCATGAAAAACACCACTTCCGGTTGCTGCAAGGCCTCGATATCCACCGCCAATTGCGCGGCGGCCAGCTCGAACTCGGCATTGCCGGCCTTCAATTCCGCCTGACATTTCAAATAGGCCGAAATCTTGTCGGCCGCCTTGACCAACTGCCGCTGCGATTCCGGCAACAACGCCTGGCACAGCAGCGCTTGAAAATCGCCGCGCAAGGCGTCCGGCAACAGATTCAGCAACTCGGTTTCGGCTTGGTGCTCGATGCGCCGATAGGCGCCGAGAATTTCCGGAGAATGGTATTTGATCGGCGTCGGTAAATCGCCGGTGATGACCTCGGTGACATCGTGGTAGAGCGCGGCGGCGGCGACCGCGTTGGCATCCACGTCGCCGCCGAAGTAGCGGTTTTTGATCAAGGCCAGCGTATGCGCGATTACCGCCACTTCCCAACTGTGTTCCATGACGTTTTCGGCATGGGCATTGCGTTTCAAGCCCCAGCGTTTGATCCAACGCAGGCGCGACAAATACGCGTAGAAACTGCTGACGATGCCCGAAGCGGTCATGCCGGCCAAGCTCAATCGGCGGGTCCGCGCCCGGCCCGGCTATTGTAAAACTGCTTGGCGGTGCGGCCGTTCTTGGCGGCGTGCAAATGGGCGAAATCCAGCGCGGCCTTGTGCAAAATCGCTCGGTCGCCGGGATAATCCGGAAAATAACTGTCGACGATGTCCAGATAGGTCTGGGTATGCTGCGGATAAAACGCCAAGCGCAGACCGAAGCGATCCGACAGCGAAATTTTTTCCTCGATGGCGTCCGAATAATGCACTTCGCCGTCGATCAAAAGCGTATCCAGATTGTCGCTCATCCGCTCGGGCAGCAAATGCCGGCGATTGGAGGTCGCGTAAAACTTGACGTTCTCCGGCGGCAGTTCGATAGAACCTTCCAGCACGCTTTTCAGCGGCTTGTAGAGCGTATCGCCGGCTTCGAACGACAAATCGTCGCAGTAGACGATAAAGCGCTGCGGATGCTCGCGAATTTCGTCGACGATTTCCGGCAAATACAGCAAATCTTGTTTATCCACTTCGATGACCCGCAACTCGCGGTCCTTGTACGCGTTCAACAAAGCTTTGACCAACGACGACTTACCGGTGCCGCGCGCGCCCCACAACAAGGCGTTGTTGGCCGGTTGGCCGGCCAAAAAGCGCTCGGTGTTCGACACCAATTGGCGTTTTTGCTCGTCGATGCCGAACAACTGCTCCAGCCGAATCGGATCGATCTCCCGTACCGGCCGTAGATAAGCCTGGCGCTGACGCCAGATTGCCGCATAAGTTCTGTTCCAATCTATCATGTCGTTTTCCAAGTATGGCCGGCGGCGCCGACGTTGCGAACATCGGCGTTCGATTGTCTAATTTTTAGTCAATTTAACATCAGTGTAGTCGCGACAACAACTTAGCCGACTCGGTAACGGCTTGCCAACAGACTTATCCACAGCTTTTGTGAACAAGTCCTTAGTCATGTGGAAATCATCGATTCCATACTATGCCGACTATCCGTCCCAACGCGGTGCCATGCCGCGCCGGCCGGATCAGCCGGCACTCGCCAGCGGCACGGTATCGACTTCCCGGCGGGCCTGAGCCGCCGCGACGACCATCGCCGCCAGCGCCGGCCTTACTTCATGCCATTGCCGGGTTTTCAGACCGCAATCGGGATTGACCCACAGCCGCTCGGCCGGAATATGGCGGGCGGCCAGCGTCAACAGTTCCAACATTTGCGCGCTGTCGGGGATGTTAGGGCTGTGGATGTCGTAAACGCCGGGCCCAATATCGTTGGGATAGCGATACTCGCCGAAAGCGTCCAGCAAGGCCATATCCGAGCGCGACGTTTCGATGGTAATCACGTCGGCATCCAGCTCGGCGATCGCGGCGATGATGTCATTGAATTCCGAATAACACATGTGGGTGTGAATTTGCGTTGCATCGCCGACGCCGCCGGCGCTGATTCGAAACGCCCGCGCCGCCCAATCCAGATAGTCCGGCCAATCGGCGCGGCGTAGCGGCAAACCTTCGCGAAAAGCCGGTTCGTCGATTTGAATCACCCGAATGCCGGCCTTTTCCAAATCGACCACTTCGCCGCGAATGGCCAGCGCCAATTGATAGGCGGTTTGCGCCCTGGGCTGGTCGTCGCGAACGAAAGACCAGTTCAGCAATGTGACCGGCCCGGTCAACATGCCCTTGACCGGCTTGTCGGTCAAATATTGAGCATAGCGACTCCAAGCCACCGTCATCGGCTTGGGCCTGGAAACATCGGCGTAAATGATCGGCGGCTTGACGCAACGGGAACCGTAGGACTGCACCCAGCCGTGCCCGGTAAACAGGAAGCCGTCCAATTGCTCGCCGAAATATTCGACCATGTCGTTGCGCTCCGGCTCGCCGTGTACCAGCACGTCCAGGCCCAGCGCCACTTGTTCGCGGATGCACTGTTTGATTTGGCGCTCCATGAAAGCCCGGTAATCGGCATCGGCCAGCTCGCCGCGCTTAAAGTCCAAGCGGGCCTTGCGAATTTCAGGGGTCTGCGGGAAAGAGCCTATCGTCGTGGTCGGAAACAGCGGTAGATTCAATTCGGCCTGCTGCGCGGCCCGCCGGATCGGGAACGGACTGGCGCGCTGGTCCAGATCGCCGGCCAGCCCGCTTGGGAGGCTCGCCGCGCCGCTACCCAAGCTCGCCGCGCGCTGCCGCGCCGCCACGGCCGCCAACGCCGCGTCCCATTCCGGTTGAGCGGCATCCACGCCTTCCGCCAACACCAAACGCAGCAACTCCAATTCGGTCAATTTCTGTTTGGCAAAAGCCAGCCACGGTTTGACGGCTGGGTCCAGCCCGGTTTCGCGCTCCAGATCGATAGGCACATGCAACAGCGAGCAGGACGGCGCCAGCCACACTTCGCCCTGAAACGCCCGCCGCGCCCGATCGACAGTCGCCAACGCCGCCGCCAAATCGCAACGCCAAACGTTGCGGCCATCGATCAAACCCAGCGACAGCACCTTGCCGCCGCCCAGCTCGGCCAGCACGTCGAGTTGCCCGCCGCCGCGGGTCAGATCCAGATGCAAGCCGGCCACCGGCAACGCGCAAGCCAGGGCCGCGTTGTCGCCCAAGCCGCCGAAGTAGGTCGTCAGCAACAGCTTCGGCGCCGGCGCTTGTAGCTCTGCATAGGCCGTCGCTAACGCGGCGCGCCAGTCTTCCGGCAAGTCCAGCACCAAAATCGGTTCGTCGATCTGCACCCATTCCACCCCTTGCTCGGCCAATCCTTGCAGAATTTGCCGATACACCGGCAACACGCGCTCCAGCAGGCTCAGTTTGTCGAAATCGCCGACGCTTTTCGCCAGCCACAACCAGCTAAGCGGCCCGAGCAACACCGGTTTGGGTCGGTAACCCAGCGCCTGTAACTCGCGAGTTTCGTCGAACAAGCGCCGGCTGGACAATGCGAAAACCTGGTCCGGGCTCAACTCCGGTACCAAATAGTGGTAATTGGTGTCGAACCACTTGGTCATATCCAACGCCCGGCAGCCGATGCCGTCCGCGCCGCGACCGCGCGCCATCCGGAAATAGGTGTCGAAATCGACCTCGCCGCCGGCCCATTCAAAGCGCGGCGGCAGCGCGCCCAGCATCGCGCTGGTATCCAACACGTGGTCATAGTAGGAAAAGTCGCCCACCGGCAGATAATCCAATCCGCAACCGGCTTGCAAATGCCAATGTCTGATGCGCAGATCGGCGCCAACCGCGCGCAGTTGGTCGGCATCGATTTCGCCGCGCCAATAGCGCTCCAACGCAAATTTCAGTTCGCGGCTCTTGCCGATCCGGGGAAAACCTAAATTGTGAATTTTAATCATCGATAAATGCCTATTGTTGAATGTTTTACAAGTCAGGCATTGTATTCAGGCATTTGAGTGACGATAATCGATGCTTTCTCACCAATTCATGAGATAAATTCATAATTATGGAATTGATTCACTTGCGCATCCTGCTGGCTTTGCAGCGCCACGGCACGCTCGGCGCGGCCGCCGAAACGCTGTTCCTGACCCAGTCGGCGTTGTCGCATCAAATCAAAAACCTGGAGCAACGCCTGGGCGTGACATTGTGGTACAAGCAAGGCCGTTCGCTGGTGTTGAGTCAAGCCGGCCGTTATTTGTCGGAAGTGGCCGAGTCGGTGATCGCCACCGTCGATTCGGCGGAAAACCACTTGGCCCAGTTGGCCCGGGGCAAAACCGGCAAACTCACCATCGGCATCGAATGCCACGCCTGCTACGAATGGTTCCGCAACATCCTGCAACCCTATTTGCGGGCTTGGCCGGATTTGACGGTGGAAGTCACCTCGCGCTACCGCTTCGAGTCGTTCGACGCCATTCGCCAATACAAACTGGATGCGGTGCTGACCTCCGACCCGATCGATAACGGCCTGCTGAGTTACCAGCCGCTGTTCGATTTCGAGTTAGTGTTGATCGTCGCCGACAGCCACCCGCTGGCCGGCCGCGCGGAAATAACGCCGTCCGATCTGCGCGGCGAAACCGTGTTGACCTACCCGGTGGCTCGCGAGCGGCTGGACATGTTCCGCAAGGTGCTGCAACCGGCCGGCATCGAACCCGCCGCGCATCTGCAAGTCGAGGAAACCGACATCATGCTGCAACTGGCCGCCGCCGGCCGCGGCGTTTGCCTGCTGCCGGAATGGCTGCTGGCCGACAAATCCGCCAAACTGGGTTTGACCGGGCTGCGCTTTGCCGGTCTACCCATCGCCAAGACCATGTACTTGGCTTGCCGACACGCGGATGCGGAATTGGAATATTTGCGCTGGCTGGTGGAACATGCTGGCGGAGCGGTGGGGTGAGGCGGACCAAACGTTGAAAGCCTTCCGCGGATACGAACCCTGGATGCGCTGGTTTGTATCGCAAAACACCACATTCATCCGATTGTGCTTCGCTAACTTAAGCGGGCTGCCCACCGCCCGATTTACGCGCGGCGCGCCGCAATTCTTGCGAAGTCCGTCCGAACACATTCAAGCAACTGCGGCACATTTTTTCCACGGAACCAAAACCCACATCCTTGGCGATTTGTTCGAGGGGCTCCAGCGCTTCTTCGATTCTGGGCCGCGCGACGTCTAGTCTAAGCCGCTCGATGGCTTTGGCCGGCGTCATGCCGGTGGCATTAAAAAAGTCCGGCTAAATTGGCGGGGACTGATGCAAGCGACTTCGGCAAGGCGCTCGACCGATAACGATTCGCGCAAATGGTCGCGGGCATAACAAAGTACGTCCCTAACCCGCCCGGATGTTGGTGTGATATCCAGGATAGCCGAAAATTGCGATTGACCGCCCAAGCGGCGGTGGTAGACCACCATATCCTTGGCAACGCTTTTAGCGACCGAGGAACCGAAATCGTCCTCGATCAGCATCAAAGCCAGATCTATGCCGGCGGTCAATCCGGCCGCCGTCCAAATATTGCCTTCTTTGATGTAAATCCGGTCTATATCGACCAGCACTTTGGGATAGCATGATTGCAACAATCCCGCATAGCGCCAGTGCGTGGTCGCTCTGCGGCCATCCAGCAATCCGGCGGCGGCAAGCAGAAACGCCCCGGTGCATACGCTCACGACGCGATTACCCTGACGGGCGCTTTCCGAGAAGAAGTCCTTGGTTAAGGCGTTCAAACCGTAGACATGTGCCGTCGGGCCGCCAACGGCCACGATGGTCTGATTGTCGCCAACTTTGGCCAATCTTTCCGTCGCTATACTTAATCCGGCGCGGTCTTTAATCGCGCCACCCGTCACGGACACCACGCTAAATTGGTATTGGCCGCCGTAAAGTTCGTTGACCAAATTAAACGCCGAGCACGGACCGCTTAAATCGAGCAATTCGAATTCCGGATAGACGAAGAAAGTGATTTGTCGCTTCATTTAAGTTAGCCCGCTAGGAACTTACCTGTTACTGAATCGAGTTCATGCCGAAATGCGCAGAACAGCACCGCCCGGGATATTAGTGGAATGGCACGGTTCGTTTTAGCTAGTGTCAGCCTTGTGCCTGTCTCTGATAAGCCGCGACGGCCCCTTGGCTATACGCCTGAATCATATCGTCGATTAAATTCGAGTATTTCCCGGCGATCACCTTGCCGGCATTTTCAAGCGTGCCAGGGCCAAGCGGCGGATGGGGGTCGTATTCGAGAACCAGGTTAGCCAATTCAGCGAATTCGCGTCCAAAAGCAACATCCACCACCATCAGCGCAGCTTCAAAACTACCAATGCTGGGTCTTGCGGTATACAGATTACCATCGACCACGACACTGCCGCCGCTAGTTACGACCTCCGCCGCACCCAACTGATGCAGCAGCGACAGCGAATTCAGGCTCGTGGTCACGCGCTTGCCTTCCAAAAGACCGGCCGCGCCCAGTAAAACCACGCCATTGCAAACGCCGATCAGGTATTTAGCCTGGCGGCCTTGCTTGGCCACAAACGCGATGACCTCTGGATCGTTAGTGGTTTCCGGCGCCAGCATCGGCACGGCCAGCACATCCAGCTTTTCCGGACAATCTGAAAACGTGGTGGTCGGTTGGGTCCACCAAGCCGGGAAACCTTCCACCAAATCGAGCGATTTCCACAGCAAATGGATTTCAGCCCCCGGACAGAAGCCGAAAACCGCCTGTATCCCGACCATATCCATCGGCAGGAACCCCGGCCCGATCACGATACCGACCCGAAACGGCCGGGTGCCGGACGGAGACATGGCTTGCGCGAAGCGTTGATAGGAAGGAAGTGGCTGCGATTGGTTTTTTTGCATCATCGTTTGATCTCCGAAAATGTTAAGGATGTTGGGGCAGCGCCGCCCATGCGCATGATGACAAATTCACCCTGGTGCCTAAATGACATAAAAACCGCAATTTAGGACATTTGTAACTGATGTTTGTGACCTTCAATCCAGTAGGATGCGTTAAACAAACCCTACTCAGTAAAAAATCACGCCAACCAATTCTCCATCAATAACCACGGCACGCGTTCGAACTCCCGCAAGTTGTTGCTGACCAGTATCAAGCCATGGCTGCGGGCATTAGCGGCGATATGCAGGTCGTTGACGCCTATCGGCTGGCCGATCTTCTCCAACGCGGCGCGTATGCCGCCGTAATGCATCGCGGCGCTGTCGTTGTAAGGCAATACCTGTAAACGGCTGCAAAAGTCTTCTACCGTGGCAAGATTTCGCTCGGGAAATTGGCTTTTCTCGGCACCGTGGATTAATTCGGCCAGGGTCACGGCGGAAATCGCCATGCGGCCGTGATGCCGGTTGAAGGTCGCCAACACCTCGATCGGTCGCCGCTTAATCACATAGATGACGATGTTGGTGTCGAGCAGATATTTCAGCATGCGCTTAAAAACTCTCGCGCTCGCCTTGCTGCTGGCCAGGGCGTTCGTTTAGAAAATCGTCGCTGACGCTGGGACCGTCGAGAAAAAACTGTCCCAGGCCGCGTCCGCAGGGGCAATGATGCGCTCCTGCCCGACGGCACGAACCTCAACTTTTTTGACGCTGTCGGGAAAGCGCATGTCGGCGGGCAGGCGCACGGCCTGACTGCGGTTGTTGGTAAATACGGTACTGGTCGCCATGGGTGACTCCGAAATGCTATATACGCACAACATATCCCAGCGTCCGTATCACATCAATCAGGCCTTCGACGTGTCTCGACAGATTCCAACGCGGCGTTCGCCAACCATCCGGCAGGACAGTCACCGAAGCGAGCGGCGGCCTGCCGGTATCGATTCCCAGGCACTATATACGGGAAATTTTAATAAAACATTCACAATATATAGTGAATATCGCCTTGACAGATCGTTTTGCCCCGCCTAAACTCCCTCGCCGAGACGGTTCCCCCCGAAGGGGATTAAAAGGGAATCCGGTCGGCGCTTGCGTTTCTCGCATGATCGCCGGTAAGCCGGAGCTGCCCCCGCAACTGTAATCGGCGAGTCTTGGTTCAAGCATGTCACTGGACGCGAGTCCGGGAAGACGAACCCAGGCGACGACCCGAGAGCCAGGAGACCTGCCCTCGAAACCTTTATCAACCGGGAGCGGGGTGTCTCCGAGGGCGATGGTCGATGTCGCGGATTGGGCCTTACCCGGTCCGCGCCCACCGTTGCGGCTTTGCGCCTCCCCGCTGCCTTCGTGGAGAATCGCATGGACACCGCCACCGCCCGACCTATCACCAACACCTCCGGCACCGAAGCCGTTCATCACAGCCCACTACCCGCGCGCGATAGCGGCTTGGAAGTCATCCGCCGCGATAGCTCCGTGGTCGCCTTTCAGCCGGAAAAAATCGCCGTCGCCATCACCAAGGCCTTTTTGGCGGTCGAAGGCCAGCAAGGCGTCAATTCGGCGCGGATTCGCGAGCAGGTGGCCGGGTTGACCGCCAGCGTCGTCGAGGCGTTGACCAGGCGTCTGCCCGGCGGCGGCACCGTGCCTATCGAAGATATCCAGGATCGGGTGGAATTGGCTTTGATGCGCTCAGGCGCCCACGACGTAGCCCGCGCCTATGTGCTGTACCGGGAGAAACACGCCGAGCAACGCGCTGCCCGGCAAGCCGGCGACAAACCCGCTCCCGCTTTGCACGTGGACGACGACGGCCAACGCCTGCCCTTGGACAGCGCCGGGTTCATCGCCTTGTGCCGCGAGGCCTGCGCCGGGCTGAACGATGTCGATGCCGAGACGGTCTGGACGCAAACCCTGCCCAATCTGTACGACGGCATGCCGCTGGCGGCTGTGCGCCAGGCCCTGGTGCTGGCCGCGCGGACCTTGATCGAAGCCGAACCCGATTACGGCAAGGTCGCCGCGCGCTTGTTATTGAGCAATTTGCGCCTGGAAGTACTGGGCATGGCGGCGACTCAAGCGGCGATGAGCAAACATTACCCCGCCGATTTCGCGGCATTCATTGCGGCCGGCATCGCCGCCGAATTGCTGGACCCGCGTCTGGCCGAATTCGACTTGGAAAAGCTGGGTCAGGCTCTACTGGCCGAGCGCGATCTGCAATTCGACTATCTGGGCTTGCAAACCCTGTACGACCGCTATTTTCTACACGTCGACGGCCGCCGCATCGAATTGCCGCAGTGGTTTTTCATGCGGGTGGCGATGGGCTTGGCGCTAAACGAAATCGACCGCGAGGCGTGGGCGATCGAGTTTTACCGTCTACTGTCCAGCTTCGATTTCATGTGCTCGACGCCGACCTTGTTCAACAGCGGCACCCGCCACCCGCAACTGTCGTCGTGCTATCTGACCACGGTCTCCGACGACTTGGACGGCATTTATCAAGCCATCAAGGAAAACGCGCTGCTGCAAAAATACGCCGGCGGCCTGGGCAACGACTGGACGCCGGTGCGGGCGCTGGGCAGCCGGATCAAGGGCACCAACGGCCACAGCCAGGGCGTGATTCCGTTTTTGAAAGTGGTCAACGATACCGCCGTCGCGGTCAATCAAGGCGGCAAGCGCAAGGGCGCGGTGTGTGCCTATCTGGAAAACTGGCATCTGGATTTCGAGGAATTTCTGGAGCTGCGCAAAAACACCGGCGACGATCGGCGCCGTTGCCACGACATGAACACCGCCGCCTGGGTATCGGACCTGTTCATGCAGCGGGTAAGAAACAACGGCGACTGGACCTTGTTTTCGCCGGTGGACACGCCGGACTTGCACGAGCTTTACGGCGCGGCCTTCGCCGAAGCTTACCGAGCCTACGAGGCCAAGACCGAGCGCGGAGAGATTAAATTGTTTAAACGCATCGGCGCGGTACAACTTTGGCGCAAGATGCTGACCGTGCTGTTCGAAACCGGCCAGCCGTGGCTTACCTTCAAGGACGCCTGCAATCTGCGTTCGCCGCAGCAACACGCCGGGGTCATTCATAGCTCCAATCTGTGCACCGAAATCACGCTGAATACCTCGGTCGACGAAACCGCCGTTTGCAACTTGGGTTCGGTGAATCTGCCGGCGCATTTGGTCGAACGCGGCGGCGTCTGGCAATTGGACAACGACAAGCTGCGCCGCACCGTCGCCACCGCGATGCGGATGCTGGACAACGTCATCGACATCAACTATTACGCGACGGCCAAGGCCCGTAACGCCAACCTGCGCCACCGTCCGGTTGGGCTGGGCATGATGGGCTTCGCCGATTGTCTGCAGCGCATGGGGTTCGGTTACGCCAGCCCGGAAGCGCTGGAATTCGCCGACCGCTCGGCGGAAATGCTGTGCTATCACGCCTACCAAGCGTCGGCGGATTTGGCCGAGCAGCGCGGCCGCTACAACAGCTTCGCCGGTAGCTTGTGGCAGCAAGGTTTGTTGCCGCCGGACACGCTGGAACGCTTGGCTGAAACGCGCGGCGACTTGGGCGTGCCGTCCGGCGGACAGTTGGATTGGCAAGCCTTGCGCGAGCGCATCGGCCAAGTCGGCATGCGTAATTCCAACTGCATCGCGATTGCGCCGACCGCGACCATTGCCAACATTGCCGGCGTGTCGGCGACCATCGAGCCGATTTATCAAAATCTGTACGTCAAATCCAATCTGTCCGGCGAATTCACCGTGGTCAACGCCGCACTGGTCCGCGAGTTGAAGGCGCTGGGTTTGTGGGACGCGGTGATGGTCGCCGACTTGAAATACTTCGACGGCTCGCTGGCCGCCATCGAACGGGTGCCGGCCGACCTCAAGGCGCGTTTTGCCACCGCGTTCGAAATCGACCCGGAATGGCTGATCGAAGCCGCCGCCCGCCGCCAGAAGTGGATAGACCAGTCGCAGTCGCTGAATTTGTACGTCGCCGCGCCGACCGGCAGTAAACTGGACCGTTTGTACCGGCTAGCCTGGCAACGCGGCTTGAAGACCACTTACTATTTGCGCGGCTTGGGGGCGACGGCGATGGAAAAAGCCGGCGGCACTGGCGATTACGGCTCCTATACTTCGCGTGGAAACCCGGTGGAGGACGCTCCGAAGGCGGGAACCGCAGAGCGGTTCGAACTGCATTCCCACGCTGAGCGTGGGAACGATATAAAAGTCTGCTCGATCGCCGACCCGGATTGCGAGGCCTGCCAATGAAGGCTGGATTAGCATTCGACGATTGGGATTTGCCGGTCGCGCCAGTAGACCAGGGTGAAGCATTTAAAGCTGGAGTAGCGGCGCCGGACCTGTCGGAAGCCGGTGCAGGACGCGAGGCGCTTCCAGACGAATCGGCTTTACCTCCGGTCGATGCCGAACAAAAACGGGTGGTCAACGGCCAGGCCGACATCAACCAATTGGCGCCGTTCAAGTACCCGTGGGCCTGGTCGTTTTTCCTGAATGCCAACCGCAACCATTGGACGCCGTTGGAAATCTCGATGGCGCGGGACGTACACGATTATCAGCACAAACTGACGCCGGCCGAGCGCCATGTGTTCGAGAACGTGCTGGCTTACTTAACCACTTCCGACATTCTGGCGATGCGCAACATCGGCCTGGCGGTGATGGAAAAAATGACCGCGCCGGAATTGCAAATCTACCAGGCCCGGCAAGTTTACGAGGAAGCGCTGCACACTTGGAGCTACCAGCATTGCATCGAAACCCTGGGGCTGGACCAGCGCGAAATCTATAACCGCTACCGGGTGGTGCCGGAAATTCAGGCCAAGATCGCGCTGGCCAACCGCCGCTTGCACGGCGTGCTGCAATCCGGCCGGCCGTTGACCGACCGCGACGCCTTGCACGAATTTGCGATGGCTTATCTGTTTTTCGCCGCCGTGTTCGAGGGCTGCTGGTTTTACAACGGCTTCAGCCCGGTGTTTGCGTTGCAGCGGCGCGGCCTGATGACCGGGACCGCCGAACAACTTCAATACATCATGCGCGACGAAGTGCTGCACTGCGCGTTCGGCATCCGCGTGGTGCGGCAATTATTGGATGAAGAAAACCTGGTCCTCGACGCCGATGCGCTCCGCCGAATGTGGGACGAAGCCGAAGCGGCGGAAGCAGATTACGCCGGCTACCTGCTACGCGAACCGATCCTGGGCTACAACGCCGGCTTGCATATCGAGCAATTCCGCTTTGTCGCCAATCGTCGCACCCGGCAGCTTGGCCTCATCGAGCCTTTCCCCGGCGCCAAAAACGTCTTACCGTGGCTGGACGAACAGGCCAATCTACGCAAGGAGAAAAACTTTTTCGAAACTCGCGTCACCGAATACCAGAGCGGCGGCGCGTTGGCGTGGGACTGAAGGCTCAACGCAAGCTCGCGAGCGGCCGCAATTTCGCCACGAACCGGTCCTGGCCCTGGCTCCGCGCCAGGCTGGCTGCGCTGTTGCCCAACGCGTCGCGCAGCTCGGGATCGGCACCGTGTCGCAGCAGCAGTTCGGCGATGGTCTCGCGGTCGAATAGCGCGGTCAGCATCAACGCGGTCTGGCCGAGCCGATTACGGTGATTGACGTTGCAACCGGCGCTTTCAACCAGCCAGCGCGCGGTCTCGAGGTCTCCCTTGAATGCGACGCCCATCAAGGCATCGTTACCCTTGGTATCTTCGGCGCAAGCGTCGGCGCCGGCCGCGTGCAGCGCTTGCACGGCCGGTAGATGGCCGTGGTAAGCGGCCAAAATCAATGGCGGATAGCCGTCTGCGTTGATCGTATTCACCGCGCCGCCGCGCTGTACGTACTCGGCAATTCCGGCCAGATTACCTTCGCGAGACAATTCGTAGATGTCCGCCGCCGGCAAGGGGTCAGCGACCAGGGCCAGCGCGATGCCGGCTAAACGAATGAGTTTAGAATTCATCGGTATCTCCGATTCAATCAAGAATGGCACAAGCCAGCATGAGATGCGCCGCATCCAATCAGGAGGTCAACAAACCATGCGGGCTACCGAGAGCAGCTACCCATTCAAAGGGATAGGTTATAGTAACCACCATGCCGTTTAAAAACTCCCGCCCCTCCGATCGCACGCGATGAATCTACGTGACTTGCAATATCTGATTGCCGTCGCCGATTTGCGCAGTTTCGGCCAAGCCGCCGAACGCTGTTTCATCAGCCAACCGACCTTGAGCACTCAAATCAAAAAGCTCGAAGACGAATTGGGTATACAAATTTTCGAACGCACCAATAAAAAGGTATTGCCGACCGAACTCGGCGAGCAAATCATCGCCTCGGCCCGACGCATCCTGAAGGAACAAGCCAACATCAAGGAATTGGCCGCCACCGCTCAAGACCCGCTGTCCGGCAATCTGCGCTTGGGCGCGTTTCCGACGTTGGCTAGCTATTTGTTTCCACAGCTGGTACCGCTGATCAAACACGCGTTACCGCGCATACGCTTGATACTGGTCGAGGAAAAATCCGAACAGCTGTTGCAACAACTGCGTGGCGGGCAATTGGACTGCGCGTTGCTGGCAATGCCGATTTATGAGGATTTTCTGAATAGCCAGCCCCTGTTCGACGACGAGTTTTTATTGGCGGTACACGACGGCCACCCGTTGATCGATAAAGCGCCGGTCGTGGCGGACGATTTGAACGGCGAACGCTTGCTGCTACTGGACGAAGGCCATTGCTTGCGCGGTCACGCCCTGCAAGTCTGTCGGACGGTTGGCGCGGACGAGGAGCAGGACGTACGCGCCACCAGCCTGGAAACCTTGCGACAGATGGTCAGAGCCGGAACTGGCATTACCTTGGTGCCGCGCATCGCGGCGCGCGCCGAGGCCGGGCTTCGCTATCTACCGTTTCAGCCGCCGGCACCGAATCGAACGATAGGCCTGGTTTGGCGCAAGACCAGTGCCAGGGACGCGCTGATCCGCGAACTCAGCGGACTGATCCGAACTGCGAGCGGCCTGACGCCGTCGCTTTGAGCGCCGCCGGCGCGACGCGGTCGAGTTGGGAAAACCGCAGATATTCGTTTCGGTAATCGGTCAGCCAGAACGGATTCGCCAGAATTTGATCGACGTCCAGTATATAAGGTATGCGCTGGCCGCGGAACTCACAGGGATTGCCGGCTTGCGTCATCTGGAAGCCTTCTTTTTTTACCGCGTGAGCCAAGGATGGCGACACCAGAATAAACCAATGCTTGACGCCGTTACGGGCGCAATACAGCACGGCGGCCCGGTACAAACCCCACATCAGGCTTTTACTCTGTTGACGGTAAGCCCGCAACATCGTGACGTTGCCACCCAAATCCTCGCTGCCCGGCTGAGCCACGCGACGGGCCTGCTTGATCACGCATAAGCGGGAGATCTCCACCGCCTGCAGATATTGCTCTTCCGAAATCGGCGCGACATCGTTGCATTTGTGCTCGAACGGAAACTCGAAGCACTGCGGGTATACCAAACGCAATCCGCCCAACCATTGCTTGGAGAGTTTATCGCGCACCAAAAAATGCACCGAATGATGGTCCCATTCGTCGTACTCCATTTTGTCCGGAAAACGCGATTTATCTTCGTAGCCCATTTCGTCGCAATAGACTTGGTACCTCAGATTGTAATGAATACGCTGGCTCTCGGGGGTATCTGCCAAAACGACCTCGAAACAACTATCGAAGGTGTGCTGCTGGAAAACCAAGTGAATACTCCTTTAAATTTCAGTGACCGCACTCCCAGTTTACTTTGGGAGCCAGTGTAGGATTTCGATCATCGCGGGGCTGAACCCTGCCTCGCGGCTTGCCTCGTTAGCGCCCTTGCCAGTGAACTCGAGAGCTTATGAAAAACAATCCAGATACCACGCCTAAGCCATTGTTTCTCTTATGCCGGTACTTTTTCGAGCGTATACGGGACCTGAGATTAGCCCATCCAGATGAGATTAACCCTGAAGTTTTGATTAAAATTAAATGAAGACCACCCGGCATTATCCCATCCATTTCGCGGCAAGCAGGCGGGCGCGAACCTACCGAATTCCGGAATTCCCACTACTATTGCATTATGACCAAGGCGGCGACGTTAGGATGAACTTTAAAAAACTGATTTCTTTCAAGGCCCTGACCGCGCTGGGCTTCGTCGCGACCGCAATCCCGCTGTTCGTTGCCGCTGTTCATTCGGCGGCCACGATGCGCGAGGCCTCGGCATTGGGCAGAGAATTGAATACCCGAATATTCGAGCAAACCCAAAACATTCGGCTGGTGCTGCAAAAGACCTCGGACGTGGAGCGCAAGGCGCGCTTGTTCGTTTTGCTGTCCGATCCGGCGCTGCGCCAACCCTACGAGCGCGAGTCCTACGAAGCCACCCGAACCACCTTTAAGCAAGCGTTGAACGAACTATTGAAACTGCGGGTGGACAATCGTATCGCGCTGTTGGCCAACGAATTGGCCGAGAAAGAAGTCTTGATTTATCAGCAAATCATCGGCTCGGCCAGTGAAGACGATATCAAGCTTCCGTTGGATGAAGCCTTTCAAAGCTTGCGTGAATCGGCCGCCACCCTGTCCAGGGATTTTGAAACCTACGTGGATCAGCGCTTTCGGCAATTGAACCGCCAATCGGCCGCGCTGGAACGGGATGTCATGATCAAGGGCGGCTTGCTGGCGGCGATTTCCGCCTTGCTGGTGATCGGATTGGTCTATGTGCAAATGCGTGCCATCCGCCAATTGGAACGCGCGGTACGCGGCCTGAGCGGCGGTCTGGCCGAGCCGATACTGCTGGACGGCCTGGAAGATTGGCGACAACTCGGGAATCGCCTGGAATGGCTGAGAAACCGCCTGCACGAACTGGAATACGCCAAACATCAAACCATGGCCGGCATGACCCGACAGATCGCCACCCCGCTGGCCACGTTGAAGATCGGCCTACACTCGCTCGGCCATGGCGGCGATCCGAGTAACCTGCACGACGCGGTCGCCGACCTGCAAGCACTGTACGACGACTGCCTGCGACAGCTAAACGACAGCCAATTCAGCCAGGAGCCGGAAGAAAAAGACTTGATCGACCTGGAAAACTTGATCGACGAAGTAATCAGCGGACTGCGCGCCAAGTTACGCGCCAAGTCGCTGCATTTGAAGAAACAGACCCAACCGGCGGTCATTTCCGGCGTTGCCGACCAACTGCACCTGATCGTCGAACAGTTGTTGCTGCTAGCCTGGGCTCACGCGCCGGAAGACAGCGAAATCACGTTGCGCTTACGTCTCCAGGATACCGAATTGGAGCTGGAAATCGAAGACGAGGGCCCCGCCATCAATCCGGCGCTACGCAGCGCGATCCTGGAACCGTTTTTCCGGTTTCCGGCCGGCTCTTTCGGCGATATGGCCGAACTGAATCTGGAAACCGTCAAAACCTATATCGCCAACCACCAGGGCAAATTGGCCTGGGTGGACGGCGAACCCGGCCTGCACGGCAACCGCTTTCGACTATCGCTACCGATGCTCGACTAGAACCGGTAAAATCGCCGTTTAACCCGTGTAACAACCCGATGATGAAATCCAAACTCGCCGTTCTGAGTATCGCGCTTTTAACCGGCTGCGCCCAAATGGAACCCCAGCCCAGCCCGCCTACGCCAGAATGCTACACACCGCCGAAAGTAGCCAGCGAATTCGACCGGCTGCTCGCGTTCGCCGCGAAAACCGCCGAACTGACCCAAGCGGCTCGCGCCGAGCAATGCAAAGCACTGGTCAAACAAAACAAGGAGGCGCCGAATTTGACCAACCGGCTGCAAATTCTGGTTGGCCGGGTCTTGTCCGACACCTGCGGCGATATTGCGAAAATCCTTGACGACGTCGGTAACCTGCCGCCGGCGGCCTTGCCGGACGAAGCGATGAAGCAATTCGTGACCACCCAAACCGCGACGTTGAAGCAAATTCAAGGTTATTCGAAAAAACTCGGCAACCTGGAACGCAAACAACGAACCGCCCAACCGGCGGAAGCGAAGGAAAGGAGCGATGTCGGAACGCCGAAAACCGACGAGACCCGTTTATTGCGGGAAAAACTGGAAGCCATTCGCTCCATGGAAAAGCAACTCGACGAGAGCGGCGGCGACGCCAAATAAACCGCCATGTTTCGCCGCCGCCTGACGCTGGTCATCGCCATCTCGTTCGGCTTCGTGCTAACAATGGGCGGCACGATGTTCTGGGAAACGAATCAGGTCGCCGGTTATTTCCAACGCAGCCAGCGCGCTTACGAAGCCTTCGACCATTATCAGCGCCTGTCGCTGGAAGCTTACCGGCATTTTAAAGAACGGCTGGACCGTCTGATTACCGACAGCCCTGCCGCCCAAGCCGGCGTCGACACCTCCAAGCAGCACCTTTACGACGCGGTTTCCGCGTTACGCGCGACGGCGGTCCAACCCTCGGCGGAGGACCGCGCGGATTGGTCCGGGAAATCCGCGAACTGGAGCGAGTCGCCCATTTCACCGCATTCTTGGACGCCAGCAAATACCGTTTCGACGAAGTAGAGCGCTTGCGCCAACAAGGTAAACGCGAAAAAGCCACCCAGTTGCTGTCCAAATTTTCGGAAGAGGAAATCGACGGCAAATTTCAACCCTTGATAGATGTCGCGATCAATGCGGAGCGGGCCAAGGCCGACAAGGCCCGCGAGGAATTGGAAGCGCTGGTCAAACGCTCGCGCTGGCTGGCGATCGGCAGCGCCCTGCTGGCCGCCGCTTTCAGCCTGACGTCCGGCCTTTACTTGATGCGCGGTTTGCGCAAGCCGTTGGAAGCCTTGATGGCCGGCACCAACGAAATTGCCTCCGGGAATCTGCGCTATCGGCTGGCGCTGGACAGCGGCGACGAATTTGCCTACCTGGCCAAGCATTTCAACCAAATGGCCCAGGAACTCGAACGCCAGCAGGAAAAATTGCGCAAGGGCCGATCCGTGCTGGAACGCCGCGTCGCCGAACGAACCCAGGAGTTGCGCCAACTGAACGAAGAACTGCAAAGACTGGACAACGCCCGCCGCGAATTCTTCGCCGACATCTCCCACGAACTGCGCACGCCGATCACGGTAATCCGCGGCGAGGCCGAAGTCACGCTGCGCGGCCGCGAACGCGATCCCGAAGAGTACCAAGACGCGCTGCACCGCATCGTCGAACTGTCCGAACAACTGGGTAAATACGTCAACGATTTGCTATTCATGGCTCGCGCCGAAACCACGATGATGCAGTTCGAATGGGATGGGCTGGACTTCGCCGAATTGATCGGCGGCGCCATCGAGGATTTTAAAGTCATGGCCGAGGAGAATGCCTTGTCGGTATCCCTGCGCCTGCCCGATCACCCCGTATGGGTCCGCGGCGACAAACAACGCCTGCGTCAGGTGTTGTTCATCCTCGGCGACAACGCCTGCCGCTATTCCAATCCCGACGGCCATATCGCCGCCGCGCTAGTGGTCGAAAACGGCGAAGCGGTGTTTAGTCTCAGCGACCAAGGCATCGGCATTCCGGCCGGCGACCTCGAGCGCATCTTCGACCGCCACTTTCGTAGCGAAAACGCGTTACACTCCCGCGACGACGGCACCGGCCTAGGCCTGCCGATGGCGAAGTCGATATTGAAGGCCCACGGCGGGCGGATCTCGGTCAGCAGTACCGAGAGCGCCGGTTCGACGTTTACGATCGCTCTTCCCTTGTCCAAGCAATCCCCAACTGGCTAGCCATGAACGAAAAAAACCAATATACCCCTCCCCCGAAAACGGCTATATGCGAATCCTACTGGTCGAAGACGACAAGCGCATCGTCGACTTCGTGCAGCGCGGCTTGAAAGCGGAAGGCTATGCGGTGGAGCGGGCCGGCGGCGGCCAGGAAGCGATATTGCTGGCCGCCGAAGGCGGCTTTCAAGTCATTATTCTCGACCTGGGCCTGCCCGACATGAACGGCCGCGAGGTTTGCGAGCGGCTGCGCGAAAACGGCGTCGAAACGCCGATTTTGATGCTAACCGCCAAGGATACCGTACAGGATAAAGTCACCGGCCTGCGCGCTGGCGCCGACGATTACATGACCAAGCCCTTCGCTTTTGAAGAATTATTAGCCCGCATCGAGGCCTTGATGCGGCGACGCGGCGGAGAATTGAAAGTGGACGCCAAGGAATTGCGCATCGCCGATCTGACGCTAAACGGCGAGACCCACGAAGTCCGCCGCGGCGATAGCCCGATCGAGCTGACGCCCAAGGAATTCGCATTGCTGGAATGCTTTATGCGCATGCCCGGCAAGGTACTAAGCCGTACCCGTATTCTCGAACAAGTGTGGGGATACAGCGCCGACCCGCTGACCAATGTCGTGGACGTCTATATCCGACAATTGCGCCGAAAAATCGACGACGACTACGAGCCAAAATTGTTGAAGACCGTGCGCGGCTTCGGTTACAAGATGGACGCATCCTAGCCGCGAGACTCGCGCCAGCCCGCCCGGCGTGATTGGATATGCGACACGGGTTGGTCCGTTGAAAATGGTTTTCCGTAAATCACGGTCATGACCACGCGCGGCGATTGGTCACCGGAAGAATGTTAGCCCTACTAACGCTGATGAAACGGCGGCGTCGCCTCGGCAAATGAAGGTCAATGGCGTGGGAGCGGCTTTAACCGCGATTGACAACGCTCCGACACCGAATTGGGTGACCGCGTCCGGTGACTTTCATAGGAAAAAAGCTTTCGGTCATACTGACGCTGATAGCGACATTTGAAAGCATTGGCTAACAAGCGCAATGCAGCAAGCCATCCACACAAAAAAGGGCCGCGCGGCAAACAGCCGGCGACCCTTTTCTCCGCCTAACCGTGGCGTTTAACGGCCACCGGCCAAACGGCTTTCCAACTCCGACGCGACTAAAGCGTCATAGTGGCGTTGCAGCATCGAATCGGTTGGACGCGGAAACAGCGTCGCTTCAATTTCGGCTTGCAACTGTGCCAGAAAATGGCGTTTTAAAACCGAATCTTCCGGTACCAAAATACCGGAAAACTCCGTCACCGACTCGCCGGCCTTGGCTTTCGCCGCTACCGCCGTTTTGGATTGCGCGAAAATCGTGCAGCCCAGCGGCGCAAACGCGCAAACCGCCACCACCAGCATTACCAGGGATACCATCAACACTTCGATCATTTCATCACCTCTACAACTGAGCTTACACCGACGACGAACCGCGTCCCTCGTCCGCCGCAACGCTGAAAATCCGGGATTTTCAAGCCTCTGTTAAGCAATTTAGGTGCCATCAAAATCAAGACGATAAAACCCGCTTATATACAGGGTTTTAACCGATTTCGTCCAGAAATCCGGCGTCGAATTCGAGTGCGGTGTCCAACAACACAACAATTTGCCCATGGATTTGTCGCGCCCGCGACAATTTTCAACAGTCGGCACATGAACGCGAGGCGCCCTGCAAAACGCTCTCCGGTGATCCGGCGGCATTGCGGTCACCAACCTCACTTTGCGAGAGAAATCACTGCGTATTCCGGCCAAAATCTGTCAGCCATTCCGATTGAAAACCACCACCAGTTCCGATGCAAAGCAGACCATCGAATCCGATGTCATTACGCCAGAGTTGAATGACAGCTTTTGGAAGTGATGATAAGCAGACATTCAGCATATGGGATTAGCCGGGGTGATCGCACAGTTCAAAGTGTATAGGGCTGTAGGGCGGTTTCGCGATAGCAAACCGCCACAGGCCGCAAAGTTAGGGTGGATTGCCTATCGGCGATCCGCCCTACAAATCTGATACGCCTTACCGCGTTGGCTTGCCGCAAAGTCAGCTCGATGATGCAGAGGAAAAATGCAACGCGGCTTTCAGGATGGTCGGATCGCGCTTAAGGTGATAACACAAACGTTTGTACCAGTTACCAGCGACTTTTTCGTAGAGTCCAATTTCATTTTAAGACAAAATTGTTTTAAAACATAAATGTTTTAAAACAATTTTGTCTTAAAATGAAGTCTGTTGATAACCACAGGGGCATGCGATGGACTACACCAGCAAATCTTACGGTCGAAACGACGATGTCGCGGCCATCTACAAGCTGATCGATGCCGGCACAGATATTTCAATGCCGGGGCCACGTCGTTTGGGCAAAACATTCGTGCTGGAGCGCTTGGTCGAAGCGGGACATGTGCATGGCTGGGAAGCCATCAAGGTAGAAGTCGCGGGCTGCAAAGACACCCGAGGATTCTTTCGCCAGCTATGCGACAGGATTGGCAAACATAGATCGTCTGGAAAAAATATCGTTGCCTGGCTGAGCCAGCGGCTCGGACAAGCAATCGATCCGCGCACCGACACCAACGGTGCATGGTATCAGTCTTTCATTACGCTCGATCATGAGACCTATTTCGAGCGCTTGATCAAAGCCTTGCATGAGGACCCGAATCGACGGTGGTTGTTGCTGATCGATGAACTTCCGATCTTCCTTAAAGCTCTGCACGACCAAGGCCCGCAAGGCATCGAGGCAGCAAGAACTTTCATGAACCTCACCAGCCGTCTTCGAGTCGACTATCCAAATGTGCGTTGGTTGATCACCGGCTCGATTGGCCTGGAACCTCTGGCGCAAGCGGGCAACTACATGGGCGTTTTGGCCAAGTTCCAGACCTATGGCCTGACGACGCTGAGTGAAATTCAAGCTCGCGATTTTGTCATGGACCTGGCGCAAACGGGCCGACTGGTGGATCGGCAGCTGATTACTGTCGCTGAGGCGGACGCGATAGTTCAGGCCGTAGGATGGCGCGCTGCTTTCTATCTGGAGGCCCTGGCCAAGAAGCTTGCCGGCACGCCCACTGAAAACGCTCAGGAGGCCGCCGCCCTGATAGAAACAGCCATGTCGCGCCTATTGCAGCCCAACGAACTGGCGACTTTCGGAGTATGGGAAGAGCACCTAAGCAAGCATTACCCGGATGCTGATCGCGCCATCGCTATCGCCGTACTTAACTCACTGGCACCGCATCCACAGGGGCTCGATTTTGATAGGGTGCTCGCGGCGGTCAACCAGCCCAGTCTTACCCGGGAGTCGCTGCGCAAACTGCTGATGCGCCTGGATGTAGAAGGCTTCATCACGATTGATGACTGGGGCGCGGATAATCCCGTTGCGGCGTTTAGAAATGTACTGCTGCGCCGCTGGTGGACCCGCTTTCCGCCGCAAGCAAATTCCTAGACCCACTTATTCAATTTCATATTCGCCACACCATGGACTTCACCCATTTCAACCCACAGTCGCAGAAAGAAGAAGACTTTCTGGCTAACTTTGTCGCCCGGCGCGGCGTGCTGGATTACTTTCTGCGCCAGCTTCGCCTGCTGGAGCCAACCCGACCCGCCACCCATCACCTCATCGTCGCGCCGCGCGGCTACGGAAAAACCAGCCTGCTGCGCCGAATTGCCATTGCCGTAAGAACGGAACCCGACCTCAACAGCCGCTTGATCGCCTTATCGTTCCGCGAAGAGCAACACAATGTCATCAGCCTGGATGTGTTCTGGCGCAATTGCCTGCAATCGCTCCTTGAAGTACGCGAGGACGAAAAGGCCACGGACGATGAAATTGAGGCGCTGGACGCGGCATGGGAACGGCATATACCGCGCCAGGCGTTGAAGCGTGAAGATCAGGATGGCGAACCGGTGAAGCAGGAATTCAACAAGCATTGTGAGTGCCTGGGCAGGCGGCCACTGCTGCTGATCGACAATCTGGATTCGCTGTTGGCAGGCCTGCCGGAGAACCATCAGTGGTCGTTGCGAAACGATTTGCAGAGCGCTGGCGGCCCGATCCTGATAGCTGCCGCATCCCGTTATCCTGAATCGACACACGATCAAAAGGCAGCGTTTTACGATTTTTTCAGAATCCAGACCCTCGATAAACTGGATGACAAAGAAGTCATGTACTGCCTGCGCATACGCGCCGAGAACAGGGGCGAGGCGGGAAAAAAGTGTTGGACCTGATTGAAGACAATCCGGGTCGAGTGGCGGCACTCAACACCTTGGCCGGGGGCAACCCGCGCACGCTGGGCGTGCTCTACAGCGTGCTCGAATCGCACGCCAGTGCCGATGTCCTGTCGCAACTGAGCGCCATGCTCGATACGTTCACCGGCTGGTACCAGGCACGCACGGAAGAGCTACCGATTCAGAGCCGGGCAGTATTCGATGCTCTGGCCTTGAATTGGGACCCGATGACCTCGGCCAAGCTGGGCGAGACGACCGGTCTCGACACCACACTGGTGAGCAGCCAGCTTTCGCGGCTGGAAAAATCCGGCTACGTCGAAACTGTTTCGCTCAGCGGGCGCAAGAAGGGGCGCAACGGCTATCAAGTAAGCGAACGCTTCTTTAACATCTGGTACCTGATGCGTAACGGCCCGCGGCGCGCACGCCAAAGCATCAAGTTTCTGGCGGTGTTTCTACAAACCTGCTTCAGCCCAAGGGAGCGCCATACAATTGCACGCGCGGTCCTGCAAGACGGGCAGGCTGACCCGGGCTATACCTTGGCGTTAGCGAGCGGCATGCGCCAACGCCAGTTGCGGAATCAATTGATCGAACATGCCGACCTGCAGTGCAGGCGTCTCGGCAGCGCCGAGGAATACGGCGCAGCGATTCAGGATTTACGCAGCATCGATGTCGACAGGAAAATCGCCACCGAAGCAGAACAAGCCTCTTCGCCTGCTGAGTCTATTGAGGCTCTGGACCGCACCATAGCGCGATTGAGCGGTTCCAGGAAACTTGCGTCGCGCGTCGAAGTGGCCCGGGCGCTGGTCAACAAGGGCTTCAGGTTGGGTCAGCTTGGCAAATCCGAAAACGAGATCAAGGTCTACGACGATCTCGTCGAACGCTTTGGCGCGGCCACGGAAGCGGCGTTGCGTGAACAAGTCGCCCTGGCGCTGGTCAACAAGGGCTTTAGTTTGGGCCAGCTTGGGCAAGCGGAGGACGAGATCAAGGTCTACGACGATGTCGTCGAACGCTTTGGCGCGGCCACGGAAGCGGCCTTGCGTGAGCAAGTCGCCTGGGCACTGGTCAACAAGGGCGTCACTTTGGGCGAGCTTGGCAAATCGGAGGACGCCATCAAGGTCTACGACGATGTCGTCGCACGCTTTGGCGCGGCCACGGAAGCAGCCTTGCGTGAGCCAGTCGCCTGGGCACTGGTCAACAAGGGCGTCAGTTTGGGCCAGCTTGGCAAATCGGAAGAAGCAATCAAGGTCTACGACGATCTGGTCGAACGCTTTGGCGCGGCCACGGAAGTGGCGTTGTGTGTGCCAGTCGCCCGGGCACTGGTCAACAAGGGCGTCAGTTTGGGCCAGCTTGGCAAATCGGAAGAAGCAATCACGGTCTACGACGGTCTGGTCGAACGCTTTGGCGCGGCCACGGAAGTGGCGTTGTGTGTGCCAGTCGCCCGGGCGCTGCTCAACAAGGGCTTCAGGTTGGGTCAGCTTGGCAAATCCGAGGACGAGATCAAGGTCTACGACGATGTCGTCGCACGCTTTGGCGCGGCCACGGAAGCGGGCTTGCGTGAACAAGTCGCCCAGGCGCTGCTCAACAAGGGCTTCAGTTTGGGCGAGCTTGGGAAATCCGAGGACACCCTAAAGGTTTACGACGATGTCGTCGCACGCTTTGGCGCGGCCACGGAAGCGGCCTTGCGTGAACAAGTCGCCCAGGCGCTGCTCAACAAGGGCGTCACTTTGGGCGAGCTTGGCAAATCGGAGGACGCCATCAAGGTCTACGACGATGTCGTCGCACGCTTTGGCGCGGCCACGGAAGCGGGCTTGCGTGAACAAGTCGCCCAGGCGCTGCTCAACAAGGGCTTCAGTTTGGGCGAGCTTGGGAAATCCGAGGACACCCTCAAGGTTTACGACGATGTCGTCGCACGCTTTGGCGCGGCCACGGAAGCGGCCTTGCGTGAACAAGTCGCCCAGGCGCTGGTCAACAAGGGCATCAGTTTGGGCCAGCTTGGCAAATCGGAAGAAGCAATCAAGGTCTACGACGAGCTGGTCGAACGCTTTGGCGCGGCCACGGAAGCGGCCACGGAAGCGGCCTTGCGTGAGCCAGTCGCCCGGGCGCTGGTCAACAAGGGCTTCAGGTTGGGTCAGCTTGGGCAAGCGGAGGACGCAATCAAGGTCTACGACGATGTCGTCGAACGCTTTGGCGCGGCGACAGAAGTGGTCTTGCGTGAAGGAGTCGCCCGGGCGCTGGTCAACAAGGGCTTTAGTTTGGGCCTGCTTGGGCAAGCTGAGGACGCAATCAAGGTCTACGACGATGTCGTCGAACGCTTTGGCGCGGCCACGGAAGCGGCCTTGCGTGAGCAAGTCGCCAAGGCGCTTTCCAGCAAGGGCTTCAGGTTGGGCAAGCTTGGGAAATTGGAGGACGCAATCAAGGTCTACGACGAGCTCGTCGAACGCTTTGGCGCGGCCACGGAAGCGGCGTTGCTTGAGCCAGTCGCCCAGGCGCTAAACCGATTGGGCAATTTGTTTTTAGACAAGCAAGGCGCTCCGATCAGGGCGCTGCGGGCTTTTGAAGACGGTTTGGCTAAAACCCTCTCACTAGATACCAGGCAGTTGCTGCATTCGAACTATGCTTACGCGCTGGCGTTGCACACGGAGAATCTGCCGATGGCGCTCGCGCAGGTGGGCCATGCGCTGGCGTATGAAAACGGCCTTTCACTGTCCGGGCGCGATCTATTGAACGCGTTGAGCACTTTGGGTGAACCGCAGGTAACGCGTTGGCAAAGTATGTTCGATCACATAGCCGCGGCAGTGGAACGGGAGGACGAATCGCTTTGGACAAACTACCTCGACGATTTGCAGAGACTGCTCTGGTATGTCGTTGCTCACGGCCAGGGAAATGCATTGCGGCAGGCAATGGAAGCCAGACAATATCCAATGAAGTTTTCCCCGCTGTATCACGCATTAGTTGCCGCGATTGAAGGCGAAGATCATTTGTTGAAAATTAATCCGGAAACCCGGCAAGCGGCGCTGCGCATTTATGAAGGACTTGCCCTGAGACTGAAGCTCTATCCGAGGCCAACGTAAGCGGCATGCTTATTCCACGATGGAGCGGTGAAATAAATGGGGTCAGGCTCGGTTGATTAAAGGTTTTTAGCGAGTAGCAAGCCTCGACGGAATAGAGGTTTCGCAGGCCAATACCCATTAACTAACGATGTTGGTCTGATGACGAGTAACCGGCAGAGACCCACGATTTCTTTAACGCTGCATCTAGGCGCAAGACAAGCTCCGATCATGCAATCATAAATACTATCAGGCGGCTATCCAATCCAATGCGGTTACTGAAACCAAAGCGCGATGGTCAGCTTTTGGCCGATCACAGACATTTAAAATCTGGCAGGGTTTGAATTGTAACCCGTGGCGGCTTTGCGGATCGGAACGGCTGGCGGTTTTAATCGGAATACGCAATCACCTTGTGAAGTTTGGGAGCGTCAAACATCCCCACTTGAATTCAGCTATTAACCCAGCCCTATTTATCAAGGGTATTCCGTTCGGGCCGAGCTGGTCGAAGCCCGGACTAGTGTGCGCTTCGACAGGCTCTCAGGCGAACGGCATTGAGTTCAACTTAAGGACCAGGGCCGCGCGCGGAGTAATATTCGAATGCTTGGCCGAACATGTCGCATACCCGGAAACGGAAAGTGCCAAGATTTTCGGAGCGAGGATAGGAATTCGAGAGGAAAGCCAACGATCAGGCTTCGGCCGCCAATTTGCGGATAATTTGAGGTCGAAAACAGAGTTGCAGCAACAACAGATTTTGCGCGCGGTGTATCAGCCAGAAACCAAGCAAGAGCGTGGACAGGGCAATTTCCGGTAACCAAACATCGATCAGCGCGGCCGGTATTAGCCATTGCGCCAGCCCTAGCCCCCCGAACATCAGCAATAGCGGTAGTAAATACAGTAACAGCGAAGTGAACACCAAATGACTGTCATCGATCGCGACGACGACCCGATCTCCGGCTTGCAGGGCCAGTTCGGAATCGACGGCGAATTCACGCTTGGGTAATACTTTTGCCAGCGTTGCGGTACCGCACGACTGCTTTTGCAGACAGGCGCCGCAGGCACTGGTTTGCAGGCTTTTGATCCAAGGCCGTCCATCAAGGCCGACTCGGGTCACCACAGCCTGTTCTTCGATCATGGGCCGTTATGCCCAGGCGGAAGAAATCGAATCCAGCCAAGCGGTCAGACGACCTTCGCTCAACTCTTTTTGATTGTCTTCGTCCAGCGCCAAACCGACGAACTGGTCGCCCATCAACGCTTTGGATTTTTTAAACTCGTAACCTTCGGTACTGGTAAAGCCTACGATGTTGGCGCCGGCGTCGGCGAACGCATCGTACAAAAAGCCCAGAGCATCGACGAAGTGGCCGGGATAGCCTTCCTGGTCGCCCAAGCCGTACAGCGCAACGGTTTTGCCGCTGAAATCCGCGCCGGTGACGGTCGGTAGAAATTCTTCCCAGCTTTCGTTGTCGTGACCCGCGCTCATGCCCGGCAATTCGCCTTCGCCATAGGTTGGCGAGCCCAGGATCAATACATCGTAAGCCAGCAGGTCATCGACCGAAGCTTTGTTAATGTTGACCGGCTTGTCCGCGACGTCGCCCAGCTTGCTGGAGATTTGCTTGGCAAACTTGCGGGTGTTGCCGGTATCGGTTCCAAAGAAAATGCCTACTTTTGCCATATGGTTTACTCCTTGTTGACGAAATTAGAGTTGAATTTGCAGCAAGCCCGGATTGGCGGCCGGTTGCTGCGCGGCTTGTTGTTCCGGCGTAAACGTCTTCAGCGTCACCGCGTGCAGACGGCCGGAAGCCAACGGTTCGCTCAGGGTTTCCATGACGCCTTGATGTTGCTTAATCATAGTCTGCCCGGCAAACAGTTCGCTGACGACGACGATACCCAAGTCGCAGCCCTGGCCCTCGATTTCGATTTTGGCGCCGGGATAGGCGCTCAGAATCAAGGCTTCGACTTCGGAATGGGTAATGGTTTGGCTGGCGGCAACCGGATCGGCCGGTGTCACCGCCGCTTGCAGCAACGGTAGCAAGCTGCCGTCGTTGTACATCGATTCCACGATGTCGGCCCCACCGATCAGTTCGCCGTTGATGAATAACTGCGGAAAGGTCGGCCATTTCGAGACCGAAGGCAAACGCTCGCGAATGAATGGCGCTTTCATCACGTTAACGTAGGTAAACGGCACCTTGGTTTCATTCAAGATACCGACCGCTTTCGCCGAAAAACCGCATTCGGGCGCGCTGGGCACGCCTTTCATATAAATAATCACCGGGTTTTCGGCCAATTGTTGCAAGATCTTTTCTTTGGTGGTTTGAGTGCTCATAAATTAAGCCTGATTGAATTGGGAATGAGGACGCCGGCCAAGTGGCCGGCGTCCTTGGCGGTTAGCCCGCCGACGAGCGTTGCAAATCGGGTTCGTCCGGATTGTCGCGCTCGACCACCTGAATTTCCGCTTCGCCGCGGATGACTTCGGCATTGACGATACAGCGAGTCACGTTATCCTTGGATGGCAACTCGAACATGGTTTTACGCAAGACGTGTTCCATGATGCCGCGTAAACCGCGCGCCCCGGTATTGCGGGCGATGGCTTTCTCGGCGATTTCCACCAAGGCGTCTTGGGTCAGCTCCAACTCGACGTCGTCGAAGGCGAACAATTGCTGATATTGCTTGACCAGCGCGTTTTTCGGTTCGGTCAACACCTGAATCAACGCGTCGACGTCCAGCGGTTCCAGCGGCGCCAAGACCGGGAAGCGACCGATGAATTCCGGAATCAAACCGAAACGTTTCAAATCGTCCGGCTGGGTGGCGTTCAACATCGCTTCCAGGGTCGGCTTGTCGTCGGGATTGCTGACTTCGGCGTGGAAGCCGATCGCGGTTTTCGGCGGTTGCAAGCGTTTTTCGACGTGCTTTTCCAAGCCGGGAAACGCACCGCCAGCGATGAACAGAATATTGCTGGTATCGACCATCACCGAATCGCTGCCGCTGTGGTCCTTACGGCGGCCTTTGGTCGGCACCTTGACTTGCGAGCCTTCCACCAAACGCAACAACGCTTGCTGCACGCCTTCGCCGGACACGTCTCGGGTACCGAAGGCTTGCTCGGGACTGCGCGCGATCTTGTCTACTTCGTCGATGTAGACGATACCCCATTCGGCCTTGCTGATCTGGCCGTCGGCCACGTCCAGCAAACGTACCAGGATGTTTTCGACGTCGTCGCCGACATAACCGGCCTGAGTCAGCGTCGTCGCGTCGGCCACCGCGAAAGGCACGCCGACGATTTTCGCCAGGGTACTGGCTAACAGGGTTTTACCGGTGCCTGAGGGGCCTATCATCAAGATGTTGGATTTGCCGATTTCCACTTTCGGGTCGGCATCGCCCAAACCGCCGGTTTTGCTGGTCTCGTGCTTGAGGCGCTTATAGTGGTTGTAAACGGCGACCGACAGAATTTCCTTGGCCAAATCTTGCCCGATCACGTATTGATCGAGCATTTTTTTCATTTCCTTGGGCTTGGGCAACGGGCCTTGCATGTCGGCTAGTTCCTTCTTCTTGCCCCAGCTGGAAACCACCTGGCTAGCCAACGTAACACAGGCTTCGCAGATGTAACCTTCGGTGCCCGCGATCATAGGCACCGAGGCTGACGCTTCTATGCCGCAAAACGAACAATGCTTGGGTTCTTTTACCATGTTAAACACTCCTCTTGATTGCGGGCAGACTGGCCAACCAAGTGCGCTGGCAGTTTCTGCGATAACGATCCTGCATGATTTGCTGAATCTTTGGGGTTGCTTTCTTCAACGACAGCGTTTCCGCCGGGATGATTTTTAGGCATTGAATCACGTGAAAGCCCATTTCGGTCTCGACAACATCGCTAAAGCCGCCTTCCTTAAGCGCGAACAAGGCCGCGTCGAGTTCCGGATATAACACACCGGCCGCCACGGTACCCAGCTCTCCGCCTTGCATCGCGGTCGGACACTCCGAATGCTTCAAGGCCAGATCGGCGAATTTATGCGGCTTGCGATGCAGCGTTTCGAGTACCTCGGTCATCCGCTCCAGGGCTTTCTCCCGAGTGTTTTCCGGAAAATCCGGATTGATGCTGATCACGATATGCCGAGCCTTGCGTTGCTCGGGTTTGTGAAATTTCTCGGGATGCGAGTGGTAGAAAATGCCGATCTCGACCTCGTTAACCTTCGGCGCCCGCGCCGCGACGCGCTCAAGTACCGTATTGACCCGACATTGCCGGTGTAAGGCGCTCCGCAACGCCTGTTCGTCCAGATGATTGGCCTCCAAGGCCGCGATAAAACCGTCTTCGTCCTCGAAACGACCGCGCACGTCCTGATAAGCCCTTTCCAGTTCGATATCGGAAATCACCACCCCGGTGGCCTCGTCGGAGCTCAACACCCGGTTCTCGATTTCGAATTCGTTGCGGGCCTGTATCTCGACTTGCTTCAACTGTGGTTGCTCAAGTTCGGCCGGCGCTTTCTTGAACAGGTTCAACGCCGCTCGCAGCAAAGTATAGGGCTCTATTTTGACGTCCGCCGTCTGGTTCATCGTTACTCCTCCGGTTCTCGGAACTTGCTCGGATCGGCCGGTTCCAACACGCTCTCCGGCACTTGCAGGGTTCGGCCGGGAAAGCGCACGTGGTATTGCAAGGGTTCGGTTTCGCGCAGCACCTTCAATATCTCGCCGTCGCTACCCTTGGCGGCGATGACGTTGCCTTGCACACCCAGGTCTATCGTGCATTTGACCTTGTCGCGAAACTCGAAGCGACTGGGCTTCCAAACCGCGTCGGCCGAGATCAACTCTTCGGCCCGACAACCGACCATGCGGCCGTGGTTCAGGAAGTGCACGGTGTAAATCACC
Organism: Methylomonas stagni; assembly: GCF_050154735.1. Taxonomy (NCBI): domain Bacteria; kingdom Pseudomonadati; phylum Pseudomonadota; class Gammaproteobacteria; order Methylococcales; family Methylococcaceae; genus Methylomonas; species Methylomonas stagni. The sequence goes on from NZ_CP189557.1 coordinate 3,102,559, forward strand.
TGGTCCTGCAAAAAAGTGCCGACTTCGATGACGTTGCCGACACTACCCCGCCGTATCAGCAAATCGCCGATTTCCATGCCGGGATAGGTGCCATCGTTGCGCACGTTACGGGTGACCCGAACGGCTTCGCCGAATTCGAAGCGTTCTTCGTCGAAGCGTTCTTCTATCATGTTTTTATATCGCCCAGTGATACGAATACGGTTTGCGGTTCCATCATCTTGAAGACTTTGAAAACCTTCTCGGTTTGCGCGTCGGAGCCGACGAAATCGCCGTAAGCGCGTTGCAATAGTTTTTTATACACTTCCCGCATCGCATCTTCGTCTTCCGGCATGCTGCTCTTGGCTTGGCTCAGATAATCGTGGAAACGTTGCAAAATGTGCAGCCGATTAACGTGAACCACGGTCGCGTCGTATTCCAGCCCGAAATACACCAGGAAGTCCTCGGCGGCTTCCATCTCTTCCATTTCTTCTTCAAAACTCATCAGAATTACCTCATTGATAACGGGAAATCGACACCCGGCAGCGCCGCATTGGCGCCAGTCAGGTATACGACCAATAAAATCAATAACATCGTCGAGGTCTGCGCTAAAAACGGATCGGATTTTCGTTTAATCACGGCATTCACCTTCAGGTTGAGTGAGCGAAACAATATCGCCCTGGGTTATTTACTTCCGTCGCGGGGGCTATGCTTACCCGAACACGTCCGGCAACCGAAAAATACCTTCGGCCGCTTCCTGGCGCCGCACCACCAATTCCAATAAGCCTTGCGCGCCGATCCGGTCCTTATCGTCCAAGGCCACCAGTTTTTCGAATATGGCCCGGCTCAACTCGAGATTTTCCAAACGCATGTTCAAAAATCCGATCGACTTCAACGTAAACAGGTAGAAGCGAACGCGGGTCAATAATTCCTTAGGCGCTTCGGTAACATGGCTACGTTCCAGTGCTCGCCAATCTTCCGGGAAATCGATGCCGGGCCGAATCAAGGCCAGCGCCCGCTCCGAAATGATCAAGGCTTCCGCCAAGCGGTGCTGGTAGTAGTAGAAACGATTCAACGAGACCAAAACGTTCAATGACTCGGGCGCCCTCAGGAAGGCTTGCAATAGCGGCAACTCCGCATCGCCGTTGGCATAGCGCTCGGACGCATATTTGATCAAATCCTGCACTTCCTGAGAGTCATCCTGCTCGTAATACAAATCCTGAGCGTCGAACTGTAACAAATCCATTATTTGCCACCCGCCGCGGTTCGCAGTTTGACCGGCGATTCTTCGCCGTGGCAAACCCCTTCCGCCTCGCAGCTGCCGCAGGTTTCCTCGGCCACCACGAAACGTTTCTGATTGTTTTCCAGCTCGTCCAAACGCTCAACCAGACAGTTGATGGCTTTACCGACCGGATCGGGGACCAGGTGGTGATCCAAATCGATACCGCGCGGATCTTGAATCTTCACGCCTTTTTGCTGAATGATCCGGCCGGGAATCCCAATCACGGTACAGCAGGCCGGTACGTCCTTGATGACCACCGAGTTGGCGCCCACCCGGACATTGTTACCGAGCGTGATCGCGCCGAGTATTTTGGCGCCGGCTCCAATTAGCACGTTGTCGCCGAGCGTCGGGTGGCGTTTTTCCTTGTTCCAAGTGGTACCGCCCAAGGTCACGCCGTGGTACATCGTCACGTCGTTACCAATTTCGGCGGTCTCGCCAATCACGACGCAAGCGCCATGATCGATGAAAAAGCGCTTACCGATGGTCGCGCCGGGATGGATGTCGACATTGGTCAGCCAGCGAGCGAACGCAGCCAACAATCGGGCCGTCAACTTCCAGTCGGCCAACCATAAACGGTGAGTGACCCGGTACAGCAATACTGCATGCACGCCGGGATAGGCCAACAAGACTTCCAGCCAGCCGCGGGCGGCGGGATCGCGAGCGAATACGCAGGCCACGTCTTCCCGCCAATCCCGCCATAAGCCGGGTGTGGCAGCGATGCGGGAGGGCGAGAAGAACATCATTTTGCTAAGCTCCAAGTCGTTTTACCCGGCATTGGCACGCCCGGCACCCGGAAAAAGGTCCCCGGATAACGATCGTCCGGCGCTTCGTCCCGCGGCAAATTGCTAATCGGCGCTTCCACTTTACCGTTGACCGGCACGGCTGATTTTTGACGCTTGCTACTCATCGGACACCTCGCTTATAGGCTATGTAAAAACTGATTCAGATCGGCCGATTGCGGCGCGCGTTTGTTGACGCTGACGAATTGCCGGATCATCGGTAGCAGACGGCCGGCCTGCCAGCGGTTAATCTGGATACCGAGTTGCCGGTAGGCGTGAACGACGCCTTGGCTGCCGGAATGCTTGCCCAGCACCAATTGATGACTGCGGCCGACCAGCGCCGGATCGACACCTTGATAGTTCGCGGGATCTTTCAACAAACCATCGACATGGATGCCGGCTTCGTGACTGAACACGTCGCGACCGATCAGGCTTTTGCGGCTGCCTATCGTGTCGCCCGACGCGGTCGCCACTCGATGAGACAAGGCCGGAAAATTGCGTAAATCGACGCCGGACTCGATACCATACAGTTGCTTCAAGCCGACCACGACTTCCTCCAGCGCGGCATTGCCGGCGCGTTCGCCCAAACCGTTGACGGTGGTATTTACGTGAGTCGCGCCAGCTAGCGCGGCGGCCAAGGTGTTGGCGGTCGCCAAACCCAGATCGTCGTGGGCATGCATTTCGATGTCCATGTCGGTCACGGCCCGCAGCTTGCGAATCGCGTCGTGAACGCCGAACGGCTCCATCACGCCGACGGTATCGGCGAACCGGATTCGGCAAGCACCGGCGGCTTGCGCCGTTTCGGCCATTTGCGCCAGGAAATCGCTATCGGCGCGGGAAGCATCCTCGGCACCGACGCAAACTTGCATGCCGGCATCCAGCGCCGCCTTGACGCAACGATCTATCGTTGCCAACACCCAGGCGCGGCTTTGTTTCAGTTTGCGCTGAATGTGCTGGTCCGAAGCCGAAATCGACAAATCGACGGTATCGACACCCAAGCCCAAACAGTGTTGTAAATCTTCCTGACGCATCCGCGACCACACCAGCAAATGACTGGACAAGCCCAACGCGGCAATGGCTTTGATCTCTTCCCGCTCTTGCTCGCCCATCGCCGGGATGCCGATTTCCAACTCGGGCACGCCTAGTTCGGCCAGTTGTTTGGCGATATTCAGCTTTTCGTCCAGCGAGAACACGACACCGGCCGACTGTTCGCCGTCGCGGAGCGTGGTATCGTCGATTACGATGGAACGAGCGGGAAATGTCATGCTGGAACCTCGATACAAATCAGCAACAATTCGGTGATTTGGGCTTAACCTCACCCTTGCTAGGCTTAAAGCAAAACACTTGCCAAGTGCGTAAATCCAGGGATTTTGCGGACTTCCCCGGCCGCTTGGCGCAACACCGACATGACAAGCCGGCCGGCGGCGAGAAATTTGTCGCAAACCTTACAAATGCCCCGCAACGACCTTCCGCTCACTCTCTACATTGCCCGCGGACCAAGCAAATGCCCTACAATCTCCGGCTTTGCGGCCGCGAGGCCGACACACTCCGCCACCCTCGACTCCGCATCGCCCATGACTCACCAGCCCCGTAAACGCTTCGGCCAAAACTTCTTGCACGATTCCGCGATCATCAACAATATCTTGGCGCACGCCCACCCGGCAGCCGGCGAGCACTGGGTCGAGATCGGTCCCGGCTTGGGCGCGCTGACCAAACCCTTGCTGGACAGCGGCATCCGGCTCGACGTCGTCGAACTGGACCGCGATCTGGTCGCCCGCCTGCAAAAACAATACGCCGGCCGCGCCGAACTGACGATACACAGCGCCGACGCCCTGACTTTCGACTTCGCCGCGCTCGCCCAACCCGGCGAGAAGTTGCGCGTCATCGGCAATCTGCCCTACAACATCTCGACGCCGCTGATGTTCCATTTAGTGGAAAACACCCGTTGTATCGAAGACATGCATTTCATGCTGCAGAAGGAAGTCGTCGAGCGGATCTGCGCCGAGCCGGGCGGAAAACAATACGGCCGCCTCAGCGTGATGATGCAGTATTTCTGCGAAACCGAAGCGTTATTCGACGTCCCGCCGGAAAGTTTCGATCCGGCACCCAAAGTGATGTCGGCCATCGTCCGACTGGCGCCGCACGCACAAGCTCCGGTCGACGTCGCGAACTTCCGCAATTTCTCGCAACTGGTCGGCCAGGCCTTTACCCAACGTCGCAAAACCATTCGCAACTCGTTGAAGGGCTTAGTCGGCCCCGAACTGTTCGAGCGACTGGGCATCGACGCCAATTTACGCGCCGAGTCGATCTCGCTGGCCGAGTTCGCGCGACTGGCCAACCATGCCGATTTCCAAGCAGAAAATCCTTGACAAGTTTTTAACGGCAAGCCCAGTCAATTGCGATAAAATGCCGGGTTTTTTAACGGCGGACTCGCGCCACGCCGAAACCGTCAATCCTTTCCATCTTTTCCCAGGCAAGACCCGCCTGATTCATGCTCCGGAGTCATAGCTATGCGTATCATCCTGTTAGGTAGTCCAGGTTCAGGTAAAGGCACCCAGGCCCAGTTCATCACCGAGAAATATGCGATTCCGCAAATCTCGACCGGTGACATGTTGCGCGCCGCGGTCCGCGAAGGTACGCCGCTAGGCCTGGAAGCCAAGAAAGTGATGGACGCCGGCGGTCTGGTCTCCGACGACATCATTTTGGGACTAATCAAGGAGCGCATCGCCCAAGCTGACTGCGCCAACGGCTTTCTGCTGGACGGCTTCCCACGCACTATCGCTCAAGCCGAAGGGCTGGCGAACATGGGTGTTGAGCTGGATTACGTGGTCGAAATCGCCGTCGACGACGAGGAAATCATCAAACGCATGAGCGGCCGCCGCGTGCACCCGGCCTCGGGCCGCAGTTACCACGTCGTGTTCAATCCGCCGAAAGCCGAAGGCATCGACGACGTCACCGGCGAAGCGCTGATCCAACGCGACGACGACCGCGAAGACACCGTTCGCAAGCGCCTATGCGTCTACCACGAACAAACCAAGCCGCTGGTCGGTTTTTATTCTGCGCCGGGACAATCCGCCAAATTCGCGTCGATTGCCGGCGTCGGTTCGGTGCAAGACATCACCGACAAATTGTTCGCTGCATTGGCGTAGGGTACGCACCGCGTACCTTCCAGCTTGAATTCGGTACGCATTGCGTACCCTACAGATAAAAGAGAACCCGCGATGGCAGGTAAAACCTTATACGACAAACTCTGGGACGATCACGTCGTTCACACCGAAGACGATGGCTCGTGCCTGATCTATATAGACCGGCAATTGCTGCACGAAGTGACTTCGCCGCAAGCCTTCGACGGTTTGCGCCTGTCCGGCCGCAAGCCTTGGCGCATTGCCCGCAACCTGGCGGTCGCCGACCATAACGTGCCGACCAGCGACCGCCACCAAGGCATCGCCGATCCGGTATCGCGCTTGCAAGTCGAAACCCTGGACCGAAACTGCGCCGAATTCGGCATCACTGAATTCGACATGAACGACTTGCGTCAAGGCATCGTCCATGTCATCGGCCCCGAGCAAGGCGCGACGCTGCCCGGCATGACCGTGGTTTGCGGCGACTCGCACACCTCGACCCACGGCGCCTCTGCGGCGCTGGCCTTTGGCATCGGCACCTCCGAAGTCGAACACGCGCTGGCGACCCAATGCCTGGTGCAAAAGAAAGCCAAGAACATGCTGATTAAAGTGAACGGCCAAGCCGGTCCGGGCGTCACCGCCAAGGACATCGTGCTGGCCATTATCGGTCGGATCGGCACCGCCGGCGGCACCGGTTACACGATAGAATTCGGCGGCGATGCGATCCGCGCGCTGAGTATGGAAGGCCGCATGACGGTCTGCAATATGGCGATCGAGGCCGGCGCCCGCGCCGGACTGGTGGCGGTCGACGATGTGACTATCGACTATTACCACGGTCGCCCCTACTCGCCCCAAGGCGATGACTGGCACATGGCGGTGCGCTACTGGCAAAACCTGCATTCCGACGCCGACGCCAAATTCGACAAAATCGTCGAATTGAACGTCGCCGACATCAAACCCCAAGTCACCTGGGGCACCTCGCCGGAAATGGTGGTGGCCGTCGATGCCGCCGTACCCGACCCAGCCGCCGAGAGCGATCCGGTCAAACGCGAAGGCATGTTGCGCGCCTTGCATTACATGGGCTTGCGGGCCAATCAAAAAATTACCGACATCCCGGTCGATCGGGTCTTCATCGGTTCCTGCACCAACTCGCGCATCGAAGACCTGCGCGCCGCCGCCGCGGTCATTAACGGCCGCCGCAAGGCCGATTCGGTCAAGCAAGTGCTGATCGTGCCCGGCTCCGGCCTGGTCAAACAGCAAGCCGAAGCCGAAGGCTTGGACAAGCTCTTTACCGCCGCCGGCTTCGAATGGCGCGAGCCCGGCTGCTCGATGTGCCTGGCGATGAATGCCGACCGCCTGGAAGCCGGCGAACATTGCGCCTCGACTTCGAACCGCAACTTCGAAGGCCGCCAAGGCTACGGCGGCCGCACCCACTTGGTCAGCCCGGCGATGGCTGCCGCTGCCGCGATCGCCGGCCATTTCGTCAATATCGCGGAGGAACGCTAATCATGCAGGCCTTTACCACCTTAACAGCATTGGTCGCGCCGCTGGACAGGGCCAACGTCGATACCGACGCAATCATTCCCAAGCAATTTTTGAAATCGATCCGCCGCGCCGGCTTCGGCCCCTACTTGTTCGACGAATGGCGCTATCTGGATCGCGGCGAACCGGAGATGGATTGCAGCCAGCGTCCGCTGAATCCGGATTTCGTACTGAACCAGCCGCAATATCAAGGCGCGCAAATCCTGCTGACCCGCGAGAATTTCGGCTGCGGCTCATCGCGCGAACACGCGCCATGGGCCTTGGAAGATTACGGTTTCCGGGCCATCATCGCACCCAGCTTTGCCGATATTTTCTTCAATAATTGCTTCAAGAACGGCGTCCTGCCCATCGTATTGCCGGCGGAAACGGTTGACCGTTTGTTCAAGGAAATTGCGGACGGCTACCGATTGACCATTGATTTGCACGAGCAAACCATCACCACGCCCGGCGGCGCGACGATCGCGTTCAGCGTGGATGAAAACCGCCGTTTCCGCTTGTTGAACGGCTTGGACGATATTGGTTTGACCTTGCAGCATGCCGACAAAATCAAAGCCTACGAGGTCGAACGCGCCAAACGCGCTCCGTGGCTGTTTCAGAACGCTTCAGTTTAGATAGGTAGATAGATGACTAAAAAAATCGCAGTATTGCCCGGCGACGGCATAGGCCCGGAAATTGTTGCCGAAGCGGTGAAAGTGCTGAGCTTTCTGAACGCCGACATGGGTTTGGGCTTGAGTTTTGAAAATGCGCTAGTCGGTGGCGCCGCCTACGACGCCTTCGGCACGCCGCTGCCCCAGCAAACCCTGAACCTGTGCAAAAATGCCGATGCGGTGCTGCTCGGCGCGGTCGGCGGCCCGAAATGGGAGCCGTTGGCTCACGCGGTGCGCCCGGAGCGCGGCCTGCTCGGCATTCGTTCGGAACTGAATCTGTTCTCGAATTTGCGGCCGGCGATTCTCTATCCGCAACTGGTCGATGCCTCGACGCTGAAGCCGGAAGTGGTGTCCGGCCTGGACATCATGATCGTCCGCGAATTGACCGGCGGCATCTATTTCGGCCAGCCGCGCGGGGTGCATGTCGCCGAAAACGGCGAGAAAGTCGGCATCAATACCAAAATCTACAGCGAATCGGAAATCCGCCGTATTGCCCATTCGGCCTTCAAGATCGCCCAAAAACGTAACAAGAAGTTGTGTTCGGTGGATAAGGCCAACGTGTTGGAAGTCACCGAACTGTGGCGCGGCGTGATGACCGAAGTCGGTAAGGACTATCCGGACGTGGCGCTGAGCCACATGTACGTCGATAACGCGGCCATGCAATTGGTGCGCGCGCCCAAGCAGTTCGACGTGTTGGTCACCACCAATATGTTCGGCGACATTCTGTCCGATATCGCCGCGATGCTGACCGGCTCGATCGGCATGCTGCCGTCGGCCTCGTTGGACGCCAATGCCAAGGGCATGTACGAACCGATCCACGGCTCGGCGCCCGACATCGCGGGCCAGGGCATCGCCAATCCGCTGGCGACGATATTGTCGGTGGCGATGATGCTGCGCTACACCTTCAATCGCAACGATGCCGCGGAGCGCATCGAGCAAGCGGTCAATAGTGCGTTGGACAGCGGCGTCCGCACCGCCGACATCTACTCGGAAGGCACGACCAAAGTCAGTACCTCCGGCATGGGCGACGCCGTCCTCGGCGCGTTGAAAGGAGCTTAAGACCATGGCAAAAACCTATGATGTTGCCGTCGTCGGCGCCACCGGCGCGGTCGGCGAGACGATGATAGAAATCCTGGAACAGCGCAATTTTCCGGTCGGAAAAGTCTATGCGCTGGCCAGCGAACGCTCCGCCGGCAAGCGCATTCCGTTCAAGGGCGGCTCGCTGGTCGTCGAAGATCTGGCGACTTTCGATTTTTCCAAAGTCCAAATCGGCCTGTTCTCGCCGGGTGCCTCGGTGTCTGCCGAGTACGCGCCGAAGGCCGCCGCCGCGGGCTGCGTGGTCATCGACAACACTTCGCAATTTCGCTACGACGACGATATTCCGTTGGTCGTGCCCGAGGTCAATCCGGAGAAAGTCGCCGATTACAAAAATCGCGGCATCATTGCCAATCCGAACTGTTCGACGATACAAATGCTGGTGGCCTTGAAACCAATCTACGACGCGGTCGGCATCAGCCGCATCAACGTCGCGACCTACCAAGCGGTGTCCGGTACCGGCAAGGAAGCGATCGAGGAGCTGGCAACTCAAACCGCTAACCTGCTCAACGCCAAGCCAATCGAACCCAAGGTTTACCCCAAGCAAATTGCCTTCAACGTGTTGCCGCAAATCGACGTGTTCATGGACAACGGCTACACCAAGGAAGAAATGAAAATGGTCTGGGAAACCCGCAAAATCATGGGGGACGACAGTATTCTGGTCAACCCGACGGCGGTGCGGGTACCGGTGTTCTTCGGCCATTCCGAAGCCGTGCACATCGAGACCAAGCAAAAGATCAGCGCCGAGCAAGTACGCGAACTGCTGAGCAAGGCTCCTGGCGTGACCCTGTTGGACGAACGGGCGAACGGCGGCTACCCGACCGCGGTGACCGAGTCGGCCGGCAACGACGATGTGTTCGTCGGGCGCATCCGCGAGGACATTTCCCACCCGACGGGAATCGACCTGTGGGTGGTCGGCGACAATGTCCGGAAAGGTGCCGCGCTTAACAGTGTGCAGATCGCCGAGGTTCTGGTAAAAAGTTACATCTAGGCTAACCTTAGCCCATGTCCAACCTGCGATTCCGCCAGTACCGAGGTATATACCAGTGAAGGAAAGCAATGTGCGCCATTTTACTAAGACTTTAGCGGTTGTTTCCCTGCTGGCCCCCGTCAGCGGTCAATCGCTGGGCATTGGCGACATACAATTGCACTCTTCGCTGAACCAAAACCTGAATGCGCAAATCCGCCTAAGCGTCGCCGACGGCGAGAACCCTAGCGACGTCTCGGTCAGATTGGCGCCGCCGGAAAAATTCGATCAGGCCGGCGTACCTTGGAATTACTTCCTGTCCAAGCTTCGTTTAGAACCGGTGGTACAGGCCGACGGCGGCATCCTGGTCAAAGTCACAACCCGAGAAGTCGTCACCGAACCTTTTCTGGATTTCCTGCTTGAAGTCACTTGGCCGCAAGGCAGTATGACGCGAGAGTTCACACTGCTGATCGATCCGCCCACCAGCTATAATCAAGCGGTCCTTCCGGCAGTCGATGCGACGCCCTTCAGCGCCGAACCTCTGGAGCCCGTGCAACGACCAATACGTAGCGCGCCGCGAAAGGCGATCCGCAATGCCGCCCTCCCCGAACCGACGCAACCGATCGCGACCGACGGCGAGTTCGGCCCGGTGCAACGTTCCGACACCTTGTGGAGCATCGCGACGCAACTCAGTGAAGAACGCGGCGTATCGGCGCAACAGATGCTCAATGCTTTGTACAAAGCGAACCCCGGCGCTTTCAACGGCAATATCAATTCGCTGAAGGAAGGCGCGGTTCTGAAAATTCCGGCGGCCGACGGCATGGCGCAAGCCCAAGCGAAACCGCCGCGCGCCGAAACCGCGAAATCCAGCGCCCGCAAACCGGCCGAAGCCTCGATTGCCAAACCGCTGGAACTGGTGGCACCTGCCGAATCGAAAATTCCGGAACACGCGGTAGTCGCCAGCCAAGCCAAGACCGCTGAAAAAACCGCGCAAGCCGGTATTGGCGGCGCTTCTGATCAAACCGGCGACGGCAAGGCGCTGGAACTGCAGGCCCGAATCGAAAAGCTGGAACAACAACTGGGCATGATGCAACAGTTGTTGGCATTAAAGGACCAACAACTCGCCACCTTGCAAAACAACAAACCGGCCCAGACGCCAGCGGATTCCGTCGCGCCACCGCCCCAACCGCAACCCGCGCCTAGCCAACAAGCGTCCGCGAATCCGACTCAGCCGCCGGTCGCCGCGCCCGAGCCTCCTCCCGCGCCCGCCGTGACCACGCCGGCGCCGGTAGCCGAGGTCGCGCAACCGGCGCCGGCCCAAGCAGAGCCCGCCAAACCGCGAAAACGGCCGCCACCGCCCGTTGTGGTACCGCCGCCCGTCGAGGAACCGAGCTTCTTCGACTCCGATTTATATTACTGGGGCGTCGGCGGCCTGGGCACCGGCATGCTGGGTCTGCTCGGCTGGCTGCTATGGCGTAAGCGGAAAATAGACGAACGCACCAACACCGAAAGCATGTTCGCATCGGCCAGCCAGATCCGGATGCCGGACACCGAAAGCAGCCTGTCGGTGCCGGTCATGGACATCAGCAGCACCGACGATTACGACGTCGGTACCGTTGGCGAAAGCTCGTTTATCAGCGACTTCACGCCTAGCGATTTCGACGCATTCGATACCGATCAAAACGAAATCGACCCGATTTCGGAAGCCGATGTCTATCTCGCTTACGGCCGCTACCAACAAGCCGAAGAATTGATGCGCACCGCGATCAGCGAACAACCGCACCGCGATGAATGTAAACTGAAGCTGCTGGAAATTTTTTACGCCAGCGAGAACAGAAGCGGATTCGTGCAATTTGTCGAAGAGCTCGCCGCGGCTGGCAAAACCGCCGACAAGACCTTTTGGAACAAGGTCAGCGACATGGCGATGGAAATCGCTCCCGATCTGCCGCTATTCGGTGGAAGCGGCGTCGCGGCGCCCGCTCCGGTCGAAACCGTCAAACCGGCACCGGTCGCCGCGCAAAGCGCCGAGACCGAGTTTTCGCTGGACGACGACTTCGCCGAATTGGATTTGGATCTCAACGCCAGTTTAAGTGACGGCCTGGATTTCGACTTAAACGATCTGACCTCCGCATCATCCACGACTAACGATGACCTGGCAAGTCTGGATTTCGAAATCGGCACGGTCCAATCGGCAACCCGCAAGTCCGACGCCGTCGTTTCGACGCCCGATTCTTTAGACTTCGATCTGGTCGCCTTTGCCGCGGACAGCAAAGCCGTTACCGAAGCGGTCACGCCGACAACGGCTCGCGCGGAACCTGAAATCGAGAGCTTTGAGTTCTCTTTGACCGCTCTGGAAACGCCGACCGAGCTACCCCAGGACGAACCGGCTAGCGCTAAGCAGCTCGCGACCGATACCGACGAGTTGGAAAGTTTCGACTTCAACTTCGATGTCGAGCAAGCGCCCCTCCCTAAACAGTCCCACAGAACACCGGAACCCACGCCGGCCGGCACGGAGCTGGAACTAGAGTCGTTCGACCTTTCGGGCCTGGAAATTCCCGCGGACAAAGCCGCCGATCCGAAACAGACGGCAAGTTCCACGGTGCCGGACAGCTTCGATTTCGACTTCGAACTGGATTTTTCCGAACCCGCCAAACCGAAACCCAAGGACACGTCGCCAACCATTGAAACCCTAGAACTGGATAGTTTCGATTTTTCCGGTTTTGAGGATAACTCTAAATCTGCCAGCACCAGCGAATCGCCCGGTTTGACGACCAGCGACGACGAGTTCGATTTCAATTTCGACTTCGACGCGCCGATCGTACCGACCAGCGCGGACGGCACGCCCGACTTAGGCGTTGCCGACCTGACCGATATGGACGAATTCGAGACCAAAATCGATCTGGCCAAAGCCTACATCGACATGGGCGATACCGAAACCGCGAAATCCATCGCCAACGATGTCCTCGAAAAGGGCTCCAAACAACAGCAAGCCGCCGCTCAAGCCCTGCTGGACGAGCTGAAATAAGGGTCTTGTCTTGGTTTAGTCGGCAATCAAGCCTTGCATAACGGCAGCTTTGTTCGCCGTTAGCCATGTCATTCTGACTTGAAATGCTCGAAAACTCGCCGGAACCAACCGTGAATCATGTTTGATAGCCGTTTCCAACGCCGCCACTAGCGCCCGGCAATCGGCGAACTCGAAAAAGCAAAACGTGCCGTGCAAATTATGCACGATCTTCCAGGCCTCTTCGTCGCGCCCCTGCTGCAGCGCGTCATCTATGTCGGCAACTTGGCCGGGCAATTCCGCGAAAAACTGTTCCAACAAATTAAACGTTAGGCGGCGGTTGTCGCCGGTTTTACGCAACAGACAAGCGCCGTATTCACCGGGCCTCTCGGGCTCCAACCATCGGTCCAGGACTTGCCGCAAGTGCTCCAGCCGGATAGGTTTTACCAAATAATCGTCAAATCCGGCCGCCATCGCGGCTTGACGTTGGTCCTCGCCGGCATGAGCGGTCACCGCTACGGCCGGAACACCGTTCCAGCTCACTTCGCTAGTACGCAATTTGTCGATCAACGCCAGACCGTCGAGTCCCGGCATATTCACATCCAGGAACACGATGCGGAATTCGGTCTGTCGCAACGTGTGCCAAGCTTGCAAACCGTCGCTGGCTTCGTGGATATTGCCCGTCCAATTTTCCAGTTGTTCGCGCAACAACCAGCGATTGAGATCGTTGTCGTCGGCAATCAACACCGAGAAGTTTTGCACCACCACTGCCACCTTTTTCTTCGCGCCGATCTTTCCGCCGGCAATAAAAAACCCCGGCTTCCTGCGAAGACCGGGGTTGATTTAGCGTGAGCTAAACGGCACGATTACATCATGCCGCCCATGCCGCCCATGCCGCCCATGTCAGGCATTGCCGGAGCTTTGTTGTCGGCCGGCGCGTCGGCGATCATTACTTCGGTGGTAATCATCAGACCAGCCACGGATGCGGCGTTTTGCAACGCGGAGCGGGTGACTTTCGCGGGGTCCAGAATACCCATCGCGATCATGTCGCCGTATTCGCCGGTTGCCGCGTTGTAACCGAAGTTACCGCTGCCTTTTTTGACTTCGTTCAGTACCACGGACGCTTCATCGCCGGCGTTGGTGACGATTTGGCGCAAAGGTTCTTCCATCGCGCGGCGCAGGATGCTAATACCTACGTCTTGATCGTGGTTGATACCTTTCAGGCCGTCCAACGCGGACAAGGCGCGGATCAACGCGGTACCGCCACCGGCCACGACGCCCTCTTCAACCGCGGCGCGGGTTGAATGCAACGCATCCTCCACGCGGGCTTTCTTCTCTTTCATTTCCACTTCGGTCGCGGCGCCGACTTTAATGACCGCTACGCCGCCAGCCAGTTTGGCCAGACGTTCTTGCAGTTTTTCACGATCGTAATCGGAAGTCGCTTCGTCGGCTTGCGCGCGAATTTGCGCGACGCGGCCTTTGATTTGGCTTTCGTCACCGGCACCATCGATGATAGTGGTGTTTTCTTTATTGATTTGGACGCGTTTCGCGGTACCCAATTGGCTGATGTCGGCTTTTTCCAGAGACAAACCGACTTCTTCCGAAATCACGACGCCACCGGTCAGAACCGCGATGTCTTCCAGCATGGCTTTACGACGGTCGCCAAAGCCAGGGGCTTTCACTGCCGCGACTTTCACGATACCGCGCATGTTGTTGACCACCAACGTCGCCAAGGCTTCGCCTTCGACGTCTTCGGCGATGATCAGCAAGGAACGGCCTGATTTGGCCACGCCTTCCAGAATCGGCAACATTTCGCGGATGTTGGAGATTTTTTTGTCGTACAACAACACGAAAGGATCGTCCAGTTCGACGCTCATGCTTTCTTGCTTGTTGATGAAGTACGGTGACAAATAACCGCGATCGAATTGCATGCCTTCGACGACATCCAGTTCGTTGTTCAAACCGGTACCTTCCTCGACGGTAATAACGCCTTCCTTACCGACTTTTTCCATCGCTTCGGCGATGATCGCGCCGACGGACTCGTCGGAGTTGGCCGAGATGGTGCCGACTTGTGCAATCGCTTTGCTGTCGCTGCAAGGGATGGCCGCTTTCTCGATTGAAGCAACGGCGGCGGTTACCGCGCTGTCGATACCGCGTTTCAGATCCATCGGATTCATGCCGGCGGCAACCGATTTCAGGCCTTCGTTAACGATGGCTTGCGCCAGTACGGTGGCGGTGGTGGTACCGTCGCCGGCGACGTCGGAGGTTTTGGACGCCACTTCTTTGACCATTTGCGCGCCCATGTTTTCGAATTTGTCTTTCAATTCGATTTCTTTCGCGACTGATACGCCGTCCTTGGTGATGGTCGGGGCACCGAAGCTTTTGTCAAGAACCGCGTTACGGCCTTTAGGGCCCAGGGTGACTTTTACCGCGTTGGCCAAAATATTAACGCCCGCGACCATCAATGCACGGGCATCGCCACCAAATTTTACGTCTTTTGCTGCCATTTCTTAATTCCTAAAAATGAGTTTGAAATCAATGTGGTGTGTTAGGCAATCCGGGATTAACCCAGGATACCCATGATGTCTTCTTCGCGCATGACGATGTATTGCTCGCCGTCGACTTTCACTTCGGTACCGGAATATTTACCGAACAGCACCTTATCGCCAACTTTAACCGCCATTGGGCGCACTTGACCGTTATCGAGCGGTTTGCCGGCACCTACCGCCAACACCTCACCCTCGCTCGGTTTTTCGGCCGCGGAACCGGGCAACACGATGCCGCCGGCGGTTTTGGTTTCTTCTTCCACGCGTTTAACGACTACACGGTCATGTAACGGACGAATGTTCATCAAGGTCTCCTCAATATGGATAAAGTTAAAGTTACAAGTTAAGAAACGTTTTAAAACTCAGCCCCGGCGATCCGAAGGACCGGCTTTTAAACCGCATCCGAGTTATTAGCACTCTCTATCGACGAGTGCTAATAATATCCCGCTTTTGCACTCTGTCAAGCTCTTTGGCATCATCTGGTCCTTGCCGACAGCCTTACAAGATATGAACGACGAACAATTACTCCGCTACAGCCGTCAGATCATGCTGCCGCAGGTCGACATCGCCGGCCAACAAAAACTACTGTCCGCCTCGGTGCTGATCGTCGGTGCGGGCGGGCTTGGCTCGCCGGCCGCGATGTATCTGGCCGCCGCCGGCGTCGGCAAACTGGTGGTTTACGACGACGACCAAGTGGACTTGAGCAATTTACAGCGCCAGATCGCTCACGACACCGCCGATATAGGGTTGGATAAAGTGATTTCAACCCGAGCGACCTTGAAAAAGATCAATCCGGGGGTCTCGGTAGAGGCCCACAAGGCCAAACTGGCGGGAGACACTCTGACGCGCGAAGTTGCCGAAGCCGACTTGGTACTGGATTGCAGCGATAACTTTCCGACCCGTTTCGCGATCAACCGCGCCTGCGTAACGGCCGGCAAACCGCTGGTGTCCGGCGCGGCCATCCGTTTCGAAGGTCAAATCAGCGTATTTACACCGGGCCGGGACAACAGTCCGTGTTATAACTGTTTGTACCAAAACGACGGCGAGGAATTGCAAAACTGCGCCAGAAACGGCGTGATAGCGCCAATCACCGGCATCGTCGGCAGCATGCAGGCGCTGGAAGCGATAAAGCTGCTAGTCGGCTGCGGCAAGCCGTTGACGGGCCGATTACTACTATTGGACGGTTTAACGATGGAATGGCATGGCATGCGCCTAAAACGCAACCCGGCTTGCCCAACCTGCGGCAGCGTTTCACACCGATAGTCGCAAAAAAGCCGGGTTGCCCCGGCTTTTTCGACGCTCCTTAAACTTATTTGCCGATTTTGTGCCTGATCATTTCGATGGTCCTGGCGACGGTATTCAACAACGCCGACTCGCTATCGCCGTGCGGCTCGATGTCGCCGAAGGGCTCACCGTTTTTCATCGTGTACATGTAAATAAAATACCCTAGCGGCGCGAATGCGAACACGGCAATGATCAACATCAGCACCATCAGCTCGATGACTCCACCCATAACTACCTCCGATTGTTTTGTTTTTATTTTTCTAAAATAAGGCCTTAGGCCTCGGTTCGGACTATAACCCTATAATTACCGGGGAACAAGCGCGAATTTTCGCCAGCCTCAAGGAAGCCGATGCCCATCAGAAAACGATCCGCCGAAGCCGGTTCACCCTCCGCCGAAAAAACCGTTTGGCACGCCGTCGCCGAAGATCAACTGCTCCGCGAATTGAGCGTCGATATCGGCCAGGGCCTGTCGGCCGCCGAGGCCGAACGACGGCTGGCCGATTACGGCGCTAACCGATTGACACCCCGTCGCGGCAAGGGACCGGTCCGACTATTTTTGTCGCAATTTCACCAACCGCTGGTTTACATCCTGCTGCTGTCCGGAGCCGTCACCGCATTTCTGGAAGAATGGGTGGACAGTAGCGTCATCTTCGGCGTGGTAGTGGTCAACGCGCTGATCGGCTTCATTCAGGAATTCAACGCGATCCGCGCCATTGATGCCCTGGCGCGCGCGTTAAGCGTCGGCGCCACGGTGTTGCGGGATGACCAGCGCCGCGCCGTCGCCGCGCCGGAATTGGTACCCGGCGACATCGTCGTGCTGCAATCCGGCGACAAGGTACCGGCCGACCTGCGCCTGCTGCGCATCCGCGATCTGCAAATCGACGAATCGGCCTTGACCGGCGAGTCGGTGGCGGTCGAAAAACGCCCGGCGACGCTGGCCGCCGAAACCCTACTCGCCGACCGCGCCAACATGGCGTATTCGTCGACGCTAGTCACGTTCGGCAGTGGTGTCGGCGTCGTCGTCGAAACCGGCGACCGCACCGAAATCGGCCGAATCAACCGGATGATCGCCAGTGCCACCGAGTTGGACACACCGCTGACTCAAAAAATGAGCGAGTTCAGCCAATGGCTGTTGTGGGTCATCGTCGGCTGCGCGGTGCTGACCTTTGCGGTCGGTGTCTGGCGCGGCGAATCGATGCTGCAAATGTTCATGGCCTCGGTCGCGCTGGCGGTCGGCGCGATACCCGAAGGCTTACCGGCCGCGATTACAATCACACTGGCAATCGGCGTATCGCGGATGGCCAAACGCAACGCCATTGTCCGCAAATTGCCCGCCGTCGAAACGCTGGGCGGCACCACCGTCATCTGTTCGGACAAAACCGGTACGCTCACCCAAAACCAAATGACGGTACAAGCGATATACGCCGGCGGCGACTATTTTCAAGTCGGCGGCTCCGGTTACACGCCGGACGGCGAGTTTCACCACAACGGCCAAACGATAGACCACCTAAGCTATCCGGCGCTAATGGAATGTCTGAAGGCTGGCTTACTGTGCAACGACGCCCGTCTGATCGCCGAATCCAACCATTGGCGCATCGAAGGCGACCCCACCGAAGGCGCGCTGCTGGTGGCCGCTCACAAGGCCGGCCTGCACCACTCCGCCGTCAGCGCCGCTCATCCCCGCCTGGACGCGATCCCGTTCGAATCGCAACACCAATTCATGGCAACGCTGAACCATGACCCGACGACCGACAGTCGGCGGATCTATGTAAAAGGCGCCTTGGAAAGCGTGCTGGCCCGCTGCGACAGCGCATTGGACCCCCATATGCTGCCGGTCGCGCTCAACAAGGAGCGCCTGATTCGCCAACTGGAAGAGATGGCCGAACAGGGCCTGAGGGTATTGGCCTTCGCCCGCCGCGACCATCAAGACGACGCGCTGGCCCACGCCGAAGTCGCCGGCGGCCTCACGCTGATCGGCCTGCAAGCAATGATGGACCCGCCCCGGCCGGAAGCGGTAGCCTCGATTGCCGCCTGCTACAGGGCCGGCATCGCCGTCAAAATGATTACCGGCGACCATCCGGTCACCGCGCTGGCCATCGCCAAGCAACTCGGCATGCGCCAGGCCGAGCGGGTGATCAGTGGCGTTGAGTTGCAACGGCTCGCGCCGGCCGATTACCCTGCAACGCTAGCGGCCTGCTCGGTTTATGCCCGCATCGCCCCGGAACAAAAGCTGGCACTGGTAGAAGCGCTACAATCGGCCGGCCACGTCGTGGCGATGACCGGCGACGGCGTCAACGACGCCCCCGCGCTACGCCAAGCCAATATTGGCGTGGCAATGGGCATGGGCGGCACCGAAGTCGCCAAGGAAGCCGCGGCGATGATTTTGACGGACGACCACTTCGCGACCATCGAAGCCGCGATCGAGGAAGGCCGCGGCGTGTTCGACAATCTGATCAAATTCATCGCCTGGACCCTACCGACCAATCTCGGCGAAGGCTTGGTGATAACGGCCGCAGTGTTTGCCAACGTTGCCCTGCCGATCACGCCGGTGCAAATTTTGTGGATCAACATGACCACCGCCGTGTTGCTGGGCTTGATGCTGGCCTTCGAACCCAAGGAACCCGGCCTGATGCGGCGCAAGCCGCGCAGCCCCGACCAACCGATACTCACCAAGCACTTGGCATTCCGAATTTGCCTGGTCGGGGTGCTGTTGTTGGCCGGCGCGTTCGGTTTGTTCGAGTGGGAATTGAGTCACTGCGAAACGCTCGCCAAGGCCCGCACGGTCGCGGTCAACGTCTTTGTCTTCGGCGAATTGTTTTATTTGTTCAATTGCCGCTCGTTGCGCTACTCGATGTTCAAGGTCGGAGTGTTTTCCAACCCCTGGGTGATATTTGGCGTATTAAGCATGATAGGACTGCAACTGCTATTCACTTATTGGCCGACCATGCAAGCCTTGTTCGGCAGCGCGCCGATCGGCAGCGAGGAATGGTTGTTAATCGTCGCGGTCGGCTGGGTGATTTATGCAATGGTGGGGCTAGAAAAATTAATCTGGCGCCGCTTCAACCCCGGCTAAGCCGGCGGCCGACAACGCCGTTAGTAAGGTTTCCAGGCCGCGTAGCGCGGCTCGCCGCGCGGCCTCGTCGTCTGGGCGATTAGGCTCGGCCTGCGCCCGGATGATGGCGCCATCCACCGCAATCGCCGCCGCCTCGGCCAGACGGCCGCGCATCGGGCCATCCGGCAGCAAGCGGGCTATTACCCGCTCCATATCCTGTTTATGGTCTCGACAGATCGCCACCACGTCCGGCATCGCCCCGCCTAACTCGGCGACGCTATTGATAAACGCACAACCGCGAAACAACGGGTTGTCGAACCACTCCGCCAGCGCCAAGCTTACCGGCGCCAGGCCGCCACCGTCCCGGCCGCCGTGGCGGGCCAGCGCGTCCTCGAACCACGCCATCCAACGCTGGTGGCGGTAATTCAAGAACGCCAGAATCAAATCGTTCTTGCTAGGGAATTGCCGGTAAAACGTCACCTTGGTCACGCCGGATTCGGCGATGACTTTGTCGATGCCAGTGGCGCGGATTCCGTCACGGTAAAACAGATCGTGCGCGGTCAGCAAAATACGCTCGCGCGGCGGTTTATCGGCTATCGATGGACTCTTGTCATTCATGTTGGCGATTGTAGCGCGGATTGTCGAGCCGGCGCTCCCACCGAACCCAATCACGGCGCCAGTCCGGCCGGATCAAAAGAACGCGTTGAGCCGGAACCCGACGGCAACTGCGATGGGTTCCGTAACGAATCGTTTCTCCGCCACGCGATACCGGCGTTCAAGCAGCCGGCGCAGGCAAGCAAACTCTTATGTTCGCCCACTTGCGCGTAGGGTTCACGATGCACTATTCGAAGATTCAAGTTAACTTCGACGGACCTTCCGCCGAGACAGCCGATGGATTGTTAACGACGACCTGGTCGGTTTCTTTCCAGACGGTTTCGTCCCAAAATCTATAGCGCGGCCAAGCCGGCTTGGGCTAACACATAACCTACCCACAAGAAACCAATGGTCGAAACGACAAACGAGGCTGCGGTATAAACGCGCCAATGCGCCTTCCGCCAAAAATCGGTATCGAAGGCGGCGATGGTAAATACGGTCGGATTGGCGAAGCCGCCGATAGCGACGCACCAGCAAGCCACTATCGGCAGATCGATGCCGATGCCGTAAAAACCCAAATTGAACAAGGCCATCAAGGCGTAATCCACATGCGCCCGAATCATGGTTTTGTAATCCACCAGAAACTTGCCGTCGACGCCTTCGATCGGAAACCAGCGAGCAAACGTCATCAACCACGCCGACAATATCAACGCCAAGATGCAGGCAGCCGCACCCAACAGTAATACACTCATCACAACCTCTTTGTCTGATTTGAAAAAATACCCTGTTCTGATTCAAGACCTATCCCGGACGCGAATCTCGAAAACTTACTTACCGGTAAGTTAATTTATTGTATATTGAACGGTAAGCAAGCTGTCAAACGAGAAATTGGCCTTATCGTATCCGCCGCCCTTGACCGCTTGGCAAATTGGACCGACATAACATCCGTATGGCAAAAAACCTACAACAACGCTTGCTCGACGCGGCCACCGAGCTGTTTTACAGCCAAGGTATCAAGGCCACCGGCATCGACGCCATCGTCAAATTGGCCGGCACCAACAAAATGACGCTGTACAACTATTTCTCGTCGAAAGACGAGTTGGTGCTGGCTTTTCTACGCAAGCGCGATGAAGACTTTACGCACTGGTTCGTCGAGCAACTCAACAACAAAGCCGAGCATCCCAAGGACAAGATATTGGCGATTTTCGACGTGATCGAGGATTGGATGTCGGTTCCGAGTTTTCGCGGCTGCGCCTTTATCAATGCCGCGGCCGAATTTCCGGTAGAGGGCAATCCGGTCCACCAGCTTTCCGCCGAGTTTTACGACAAATTCTCGGCCTTCATCAGCGGCCTCGCCGCGGCATGCGGCATCGTTGGCCACGATAGTCTGGCAACGCAAATCACGTTACTGGTCGAAGGCGCCATCGTCTCGGAACAAATGAAACGCCATGCCGGCGCATCGCGGCAGGCCAAGCGAGTGGCTGAAATTTTGATCGCCACCTACCAACAGGCGTCCGCCATACCAGCGGCAGCCAACCACCATCAAACCAGGACTAACGAATGACCGACTTTTATCACGAGGGGAGCCGGCACTTCCAAGATCGTTTCGAAACCCGCGCGTTGGCCGACCGCTTGCGGGAAGCGATTGTGGACACGCAAATCGGCCCGGAAGACCGGGAGTTTATCGAAGCGCAAAACATGTTTTTCCTGGCAACCGTCGACGAAGCCGGCCGACCCAACTGTTCTTACAAGGGCGGCGCCACCGGCTTCGTCAGGGTCTTGGACGAAACGACCATTGCCTTCCCGCTATACGACGGCAGCGGTATGTATCTGTCCGCCGGCAATGTGTCTATCATTCCGCATGTCAGCTTGCTGTTCGTCGATTTTCAACGTCAAGCGCGTTTGCGGTTCAACGGCGATGCTTATATCGAAGTCGACGATGTTCTGCGCGGCGAATGGCCGGAAGCGGAACTGGTGGTACGGGTGACCCTTAGAGAAATGTTCCCAAATTGCCCGCGCTACATTCATAAAATGACGCTGGTCGAAGAATCGGCTTTCGTGCCCAAAGCCGAACGAAAAACTCCGGCGCCGGCCTGGAAACGCTTGGCTGCGGTGGCCGACGTATTGCCGCCGCGCGATGCGCATTTGGCGGGAGACGAGACGGATTTGGCGGCGGTATTAAATCGAACAGAATAAAGAGCTCGCGGGAAAGCCGTTCAAGATCACTTAACTCTGGAATACCGAGCCTCATGTAGACAAATCAGTCTACATCCTGATACGATCAACCTGTAGACAAAGCTGTCTCCCTGGCAATTTTCCTTATCCGGAGCACATCATGGAAACCAAACCGCCTTTACCCCCTTTACCGCCGAGTCCGCCGCGCAAAAAGTGCGGATGGCCGAAGACGCCTGGAACAGCCGCGATCCGGACCGGGTCGTGCAGGTTTATACCGAGGACAGCCGCTGGCGCAACCGCGCCGAGTTTCCGGTCGGTCGGCAACAGATCAAGGAATTTTTACAGCGCAAGTGGGCCCGGGAACTGGATTACCGGCTGATCAAGGAGTTGTGGGCGTTTACCGACCACCGCATCGCGGTAAGGTTCGCCTACGAGTGGCACGACGACACCGGCCACTGGTTCCGCAGTTACGGCAATGAGAATTGGGAGTTCAACGAATACGGATTGATGCAACGCCGCTTCGCCAGCATCAACGATTTGCCGATCAAGGACGGCGAGCGCTTGTTTCATTGGCCTTTGGGCCGGCGCCCGGACGATCACGCCGGTTTGACCGAATTGGGATTGTGAAGCCGATCGGTCGCGGCGAATGGCGGCGGCGCCAATAAAAAGGGGCGGATCAATCCGCCCCTAGAACACCAAAAAATCAAACGCGGCTTAATGGCTGACGTCGACCTTGCCGCCTTTAGGTTGACCGATTTCGCTCAGCATGGTGTTGAACCAGTCGGTGTCGATATTGAAAGGTTTACCGCCTTTGATACGCGGGAACTCGATCGCTCGCAACACATTGCCCTGGTCTTCGTCGTGGCCGATCACGCCGGATTCGCGGCGGAACGCGCATTCGACCGCTAAGTCGGCGCAGGATTTGATCAAGCGCATATCGTCGATATTCGACGCGGCGGCGCGAGCGAAGTAACCGGACTTTTGCACCAGGGTTTTTTCGGCGCCGACCATCTGCGAGAATTGCTCGCCGAACCATTTGCCGGGGTTGACCGCATCCAACTTGATATGGCCGAACGCGTCGCGCGGCACTTCCTGGCCCTTGGCTTGCATTTCGGCGACGATGGACTCGACGCCAGCGCCTTCGGATACGAAGATGTTGACGCAATCGACCTTGTCCATGACTTCGCGCAGGCGCTTGGCTTCGGCTTCCAGATCGATCGCCATTTCCGGAACGAATACTGCGTGGACTTCGTAGGACGCGCGGCTCAAGCCCAACTCCGGCAACCACTCGGCTTTATCCAGCAATTTGCGGTATTCCTGGGCGGTCGCGGCGGTCAGCCAGCCGCAGTTGCGGCCCATCACTTCATGGACGATCAGCATGCGCGGGTTGGCATTGTTCTCGGCCACCACATTCATGAAATAACGCGCGCCCTGCTCGGCGGCGGTCCAGGCACCCAGCGATTGCTTGATCGGAAACACGTCGTTGTCGACGGTTTTCGGCAAACCGATCACGGTCAGACCGTAGTTGTTCTTTGCCAAAAACGCCGCCAGATCGGCCGCCGCGGTATTGGTATCGTCGCCGCCGATGGTGTGCAGAATATCGACGCCGTCCTTGATCAATTGGTCGGCCGCGACTTTTTGCGGATCTTCGCCTTCCTTAACCAAACCGCGTTTGACGCAATCCTTGACGTTGGTCAGCTTGACCCGGCTGTTGCCGATCACCGAGCCGCCGAAACGTTGTAGCAAACCGGCTTTTTGGCGCACTTCGGCGGTCACCGGATACGAATCGCCCAACAACAGGCCTTTGTAACCGCCCCGGTAGCAAATGATTTCGATGCTGGGATCGATTTCGGTGTAACGTTCGATCAGGCTGCCGATGGCGGAGTTCAGGCATGGCGCCAAACCGCCGGCCGTAAGGATTGCGACTTTTTTGGGTTTGTTCATGAGCGTGTTGATGGTTATCGGTTGAGAAAGTGGTGGTACTCGATGCGGAATCCGCATTCGCGGCGGTTGGATGCGCTGAGGCCCGCGCGCCGCTAGGCCGGCGATTTTAGCACAGGCCCCGACCGAAGCTGAATCAGGAAGTGATGCGGGGGTCGTTGGCTTGCCGGCCGTTTTGGGCGACGAATACCAGGGATTGCAGATCGGCTTGAGAAGCGTCGGTCATCAGGGCCGAATAAGTGACCGGTTCGGCATCGGTCGTAGTCAGACTGATCTTGGTGTACTGCCCGCAATCGCTGAGCGATAACGATAGATAATCGCTCAGCGGCGCGTTCCGGCCGGTCGCCAACAACTCGGCCAACGTCAATGCCGACTTGCCGATCCGCCGAAACCGGCGCCTACGGAAGAAAAGATCTGTCATTTTGGGCTGCCCCGCGCGTTTCAAACTGAGAATTCCGCAGCTTGTCGATTCGACCCGATGGTCGGAACAAGTGGGAAAGCAAGCTTAATGTTCTAGCGAATTCCGGCAAGTGTACCAAGGTTCAAAACCGGCCCGAGCAGCTAATCCGGCCCGGCAAGCCAGTCGTCCACCAAACCGCAGAAGGCTTGCGGAGCTTCGACATACAGCCAATGCCCGGTATCGGGAATTTCGGAGACGCTGGCGAGCGGAAACAATCGACCAATCGCCGCGCGATCGAGGTAGCGGGACTTGCCGCCGCCGATAAACAGCACCGGCCGCGAATACGCCCGGCCCGCCGCGTCCGGGAAGCCGACGATGTGATGGGCGTTATCCCGAATAATGTCCAAATCGATGCGCCACTGGTAACGGCCATCTTTCAGCAACAGGTTTTGCAGCAGAAATTGCCGATAGGCCTGATCGGGAATGCCGTCCGCCAGAGCCTCCTCGGCCTGCTTGCGGTTAACGATGCTGTCCACCGGCACGGCCCGCAACGCGTCGATCAGCGCATCGAAACTGTGTTGGTAGCCGACCGGCGCGATATCGGCGACGATCAAGCGGTCGATCCGCTGCGGTTGCTGCAGCGCCAGCCACATCGCCACCTTTCCGCCCATACTGTGCCCCAACAAATGCACGCGATCCAGTCCCAGACTGTCGATAAACGCCGCCAAATCCGCCGCCATGCTCGGATAGTCTAGCAGCGTCGCATGCGGCGAAACGCCGTGGTTGCGCATGTCCAGCACATAAACATGGTAACGCCGCGCCAGTTGTTTGGCGACGGTCCGCCAATTGCGCGAGGACGCCATGAATCCATGGATCAACAGCAACGGCGTGCCGCCCGGTTCGCCGTAACTCTCGTAGGCCAGTTCGAGCGTCGTCATATGCGTCTCAGGCAAAACCGAACACGGCGCCGAGCACCCCGCCGAATACGCCGCCCCACACCACCAGCCAGCCCAAATGCCGCTTGATGATGCCTTGCACCATGTCCTTAACCATTTTCGGCGTCAATTCCGCCAAGCGATTGTCGATGACGGCTTCGATCTTGCCGGTCAAATCCTCGCCGATGCGGTGTGCGTTCAAGCCTTGCCGTAGCGCTTGCTTGAAGCGATCAGACTCGGCCATTTCCTCCAAGGTCAGCCGCATCTTATCGGTAAACGGTTGCTTCAACGGTTGCAGGGCTTCCTCGCCGCCCATCATCAACAGCATCCCGCCGAATGACGAATTCATAATGGACGCCACCAAACCTTCGTAGACCTTGTCGTAATCGACCGCATTCAGCAGCGGCTCCAGGTTCAACACCCGGCCGCCTTGGGCTTCCTCGCGCTCGATGAATTGTTCGATATTGGCGACGGTAAAAAACTGTTCCATCATCAAGGCCTTGATCGACGCCTTGAACTCCTGAAAGCGCGCCGGAATGATGCCGGAGCCATACAAAAACGGCACTTTCTCGAACAACATATGAATCGCCAGCCAGTTGGTAATCGCCCCGGAAAACGCGAAAAAACCGATAGCCTTCAAGGTTTCGGGATAGTAGGGACTGACGTAGCCTGCGACGATCACCACCAACGAAATAAGGTTGGTTAGAAAGCTCTGGTTCAATAGTCTTTTCATGCCGATAAGCCACAACGAAGTCAGTGATAGCCGGCTATTTTAACCGTAATTGCAGCCAGGAGCGACGAGGGGCGGACCGAATGCCCCACGCCGTGTAGGATTGGAACGCCAAATGGCGTGAAGAGATTAACCGCGAGCGTGGCGTACGTCGATACCGTCCAGCATGAAAATCAAGTACTGGGCAATATTACGGCTATGCTCGCCGCAGCGTTCTAGCGCTTTCATCATTTGCATCACATCCAGCGCGCGGCGCGTCATCCTGACGTCCTTCAGAACCAGAGCCAACTGGTGGCGTATACCTTCCTGCAACTCGATTTCGTAATCCCTGTCGTGACGCAACAAGGCGTAGGCCGGTTCGGTGTCGCTCTGCTCCAACGCCTGAATCAACTTGCTCAACATCAGCCTGATCAAATCGCCGATCTTGATAATGTCGGCCAGTAGCTTGGGATTCGGGTCGCTGGTATCCGGATCGTATAGCACCGTGATCAATCGGGTGAAGTCCGCAAGCTCCTCGCCGATTTTCGCCAGCTCGACAACGATTTTCGAACTGGAAATTGCCGTGCGCAGATCGTTAGCCACCGGGCAGCGCCTGGCGATCAGCGCCAAGACCTCGTTGTCGATTCGGGTTTCGCAATGTTTGACCTTGCTGGCACGCGCCAGTACCTTCTCCGCCAAGTCCATGTCGCCGGCGTCCAGTGCCCGCATCGCCTGTTCCAACTGCCGCATCAGCAGTTCGGTCATCGTCAGCAACAAGCTGTGTAACTGCTGCAATTCATCGTCGAATGCCCGCACAGTGTGCGCGCCAGTCGCGCTCTCGCTCAAAGTCGTCATCGTTCGCCACTCGTAAAACGGCCCAAAGCCGGAAACGCCTGACTGTAAGCCCAACAAGTTACAGGAATGTGACAGGACCGCTATCCGGAACGACAATCCCCGTAAGCCGAGGCGGACAGCCAAACCAATAACATCGTAAAAGGTTAATGAGGCAGCCGGTTTGTGCCGGCGCGGATGGAGTGACGCGCATTGCCCGTGTTTAGCGCGAGCGGTCCTTCCGTCCGCCAGACCGAGCCAATAACTCATCGCGCCGACGATTCGACCAGAGCCCGATCAACAAGACAAACTACGTTACGCTTGCGGTGTTAGAAACTTGGATTTTGGCCAAACGACGGGAGTTATCGGGGTTTGCCGCTGGCGAACCACTATTGCCACGGTTCGTTCGGCCAGAAAGCGCAAACCCAATCCGCGCCTGACGACCGAACCGGGTTTGCTTACGGCCAAGGATTACGCCGCAGCGACCGCGCTGCCTTGCACGGCCTGCAAGAACTCTTGCACATCGGCGTCGATCAATTCAAAGCCCAGACGTTCGCTAAAGCGTATTTCCTTGGGGGTCGGATTCTTGCGCATAAACCAACCTTTCGGCTCGGCGGCGGAATAGACGATGTCGCTCATCACCATGCGCTCGGAGTCGCGGTTCAGCGGCAAGCCGATCAGCAGATATTTCTTGCCTTTGCGGTAATCCTTCAAGAAATCCGGAATCGCGAAGCCGCCCATTAGCTCCGTGATGTAATCGACATAGTCGGCATCGGAAGCGACATAGTTAGCTTCGGGGCGTGGCGTGCCCATCGGCTTAAACAGCACCGGCAACTTCTTGTCGACTTGTTCTTGCGGGATTTCGAAATAGCTGGAGCCGTCGTAATGGTAAATTCTAAACCGGAACGCGGTAGCGGTAATCCGAGCGACACCGACGACCAAGGTATGCTCTTCGTCGGAATAGCTATCCTGCAACTGGGTGTCTCGGTTGATATCGATGACGTATTTGGGCCGCCATTCGGCCAGCCAATCGTGCAGCGCCGCCCGAGTGTATTGGGCATCGCCGTAAGTTTTGTCCAGAAACTGGGTCAGAAACGAGCGGCCGCGCTTCAGTTCCTGGTTCATCGCGGCGCGCGGAAATTCGTACATCAATTTCGGCGCCATCGGTTTACCACCGTTCATCGCCAGAATCAAGCTATCGCTATCGGCCGGCATGGGCTCGCGAGTCAGTTTGTTCTGGGCGTCGAACACCACGCCGGGTCCCAGATAAGGTATGACTTGATTGTCGTACAAGCCGCTCAAGATTTCGGAAAAAACACTGTTCGACATATTGCGCCCCATGTAAAAGAAGGTGAAGGATACCGGGGTAAAGCAAATTTCAATCCAATTTTACCGGCGCCTCGCCAGCCCATGTACGGCAAGGCATCTGGAATTCGGCTGCCGGCCGCCGGCTGGCAACAACCGTATAAAATTCAGTGGTTTTGTCGGCTCTGCTACAAACGAGGCAAAGTGAGTGAGTTAGAAACTAGTCCAAACACAGGTACCCATATCGGGTGGGGTAGAGCATGGTTTCGAATTGGGGTACGCACAAGCCTTTTTATCTACGCGGTGGAAGCAATTTATTTTCAACTGCTCCGCGAATGCCCTGGATTGTTTTCAGGCTTTTTGACAACACTTCAAATCATTGTTTTATATGGCGTCCCGGAGACGATTCGAACGTCCGACCTGTCCCTTAGGAGGGGACCGCTCTATCCTGCTGAGCTACCGGGACTTAGACCGCGAATTTTAACACAGCCCTTTTGATTAGGACTTTTGTTTTCGGATTTCCACCCGCTCCAGGGAGGTGATGAAATACGACAGCTTGGATTGACTTTTGGATGACAGACTCTCGAAGAATCCACCGATTTGAACCTTGCTGGAACTCTGCCCTATAGGCTTGACGAAACGGACGATCAAGTCGAAATCCATCGCGTAATCCTCGAACTGAATCTGGCAACCCTTGATTTTGTCGCCGCGTTGGACCCGCGCCCGATTGGCGGGAATGTTAATGCCGGCACCGCCGCGTGACAAATCGAATAAATAACCGCCGATCGACATGCCGGTGCGCTGGACAATGCCGTTGAACGGAATTTCCAGGGTGGCAATCTCCAAGCGCGGCGAGCGGCGGCGTTGCGGATAAAAAATTCGGTCCGGAAACGGTGCCTTATAATAGCTGATCCCGCGCATATGGCCGATTTCGATCGCGCTCAGATTGAATGACAAATGAATGCCCTTATGAAAGGTCGATAACTTTAGCGACCGGCTACGCAATAACAAATCGTTGCCATGTTTGGGCACCAACTCGTCGAGAATAATGGCGTTTTTATCGAGCTTGACGCCGAGTATCGAAGAACTGAAGTCTTCCTGACAACCTTCGATTTGTATCGTACACAATGGCGATCCAGTCTCGATTTCGGCCAGCAATTTGGCGATGCGATCCGGGTCCGTCAAAAAATTCGGATTTTCGAACGCGAAAAAATCGCTGTCGTCCGATTCCGGCGCCGGCTCATCGGATTTGGCAAACCATTGCTTAAGTTTTTTGAGCATGTAAAACGACCCTACCTTGTAAGCGGATTTCAGTCTACACCGAAATCAAGGTATGAGAAAACAGCTCGCTCCGCGTCGAACCGTCCGGGCCGTAAGTGGCGGCCAACGGCGATTTGCCGCGCAAAATTTGCAGGGATCGTTGAGTGTGGCGACTGAGTAATACGATGCTTGCGCCGTTTTGCTCGTTGATGGCTTTGCATTGCCGTGAAACCGCCACGATTTGCCGCCAAAGATTCCAAGCCTCCAGCACGCTCAGACCGGCGGCCTTGGCTTTGACGAGGTAGCTTTTGACACCATCGCCGCCGACGCCGAGTTGTTCGGTGGCCAGCACTTGGCCGAATTGACGGGTGAATTGATCGAGTTCGGCCACCATCTCTTTTTTCTCGGCGGCAATGCGGGAGATGACATCGGGATCGGCGGCCCGTCCGAGCTGTTCGGCTTCCGCTTTTAACAGCTCGAACAATTTTCCGGTAGCCTTATGGCCGTGAATCAGAAGTTTTTCGGCGATGGGGAAGGTTTTCTCTATCATGGCGTTAGGAACTGTCTGGTAATTTATCCTCGAATTGCATCATTTTGCGAGCAATTCGCTCCGGGTCGAACGAGTAAGTGCCGGATTGCAGCGCCGCGCGAATTTCGGCGACACGGTCTTCGTTCACGGCGGGCGAGGATGCACTGGTCGCGGCGGCCTCGGCCAAGCCTTGCGCCGTCGCGGTAATGTTGACGGTATCCGTGTCCAGCGCGCTCGCCGACTGGTCTTTGTTGGCTTCGACCAGATCTTTCGCGGCCGTTTTTGCGGGCACCACCGTGCTGAAAGCTTTACCATTGATGGATTCGATAGCCATGGCGACATTCCTAAAAGAGTTTTATCTGGAGCTGTTAGCGGCATCATCATAAATTCCTTTAGGCATCGGTCAAAAATTGACCGTCACTTGTCCGGAACCGACCACGACGGCCTGGATCACCCGTTGCGACGACAGGTTTTTGACACTGATTCTCTGGCCTTCGGTGCCATCGTTCAACGCAGTCCCCATCGCGGTAATCAACATCCCGAACTTGCCCGACTGTATGTTGACCCGCTCGCCGCGTCGGACCAAGGTCGGTTCGGCATAATGTTGACGATTCAGCACGCTGCCGGCGGGGATATTGCGAACCGCTTGTTTGTCGACCACTTGGCTGGCATCGGTCACATAACCGGCCTGCATCATGCCGGCATCGCGGATTTCGAAATTTAGATACTCGGCACGAATCACATCGTTGCGGCGCAACGACTTGTTGAGGATCGCGACCTGTTTGAAGGCCTTGACCATAGCAACGCTGTACACCGTCCAGCCTTTATCAGCCTGGCAACGCACACCAACGGTATTGCGCCCCGGCTTGATCTCACCTGACTGGGCGAAGGCCTGCAGCGGCTGGGCACACATCGGTAGTTGCAAGCGCGGGTCGATCTGGGCGACGACCACTTCGTAGCGGCCGCCAGGCTCCAACGCGGCGCCGACAAACTGGGTCACGCTATCCCGTATCTCTTGCACCGGCTGGGTTGGCACGGCGGCCGCTTGCCCGGCCGCCAACAGGCTTGCTATTGCTAAGGCTTTCATATTCGCTTGTCGGTTTTTTGACTATGCCGTCAATCCAGCACTAAACATGCCAGCATTTTTTAAAGTAAACCAAGGCAAAGTCGCTATAATTTTGGAACACTGTCATTCCAGGGGAATTTTATGGCCGGAGTCTTAGACGGCGTCGATCAGCGCACTAAATTGGCGGGACACAACCGTTTCGAACTGCTGCTGTTTAAGCTGACCAGCCAGCAACGCTTCGGGATCAACGTCTTCAAGGTTCAAGAGGTTATTCAATGCCCGCCGTTGACCCAAATTCCCAATTCCCACTCCGTGATTTGCGGCGTCGCCCATTTACGCGGCAAAACTATTCCGGTCCTCGATCTTTCGATGGCCATCGGCATGCGCCCTTTGACCAGAGATGCGGGCTGCTACGTGATCGTGACCGAGTACAATCGCTCGATTCAAGGCTTTCTGGTCGGATCGGTCGATAGAATCATCAATATCGGCTGGGAGCAGGTCAAAGCGCCACCCACCGGCACCGGCAAGGAAAGTTACCTGACCGCCGTCACCGAAGTGGACGGCGAGCTGATCGAAGTGATAGACGTCGAAAAAGTGATGAAGGAAGTCATTGGCGGCCGTGAAGAAGCCGCCGCCGAAAACATTGAAGTCGACATCGCCAGCAAAAACGACCATATTCTGGTCGTCGACGATTCCTCGGTCGCCCGCAATCAAGTCAAGCGCGTGTGTCAGCAAATCGGCCTGGAGTGTACTCTGCTGAAAGACGGGCAGGAGGCTTGGGACCATTTGAGCGATCTGATCGCCGACGGCGTCAAAATCGAGGATCGTTACGCGATGATTATTTCGGATGTGGAAATGCCGCGCATGGACGGCTACACGCTAGCCACCAAAATCAAGGCCGATGCCAACATGAAGCACATCTACCTGATCCTGCACACCTCGTTGAGCGGCGTCTTCAATACCTCGATGGTGCAGAAAGTCGGCGCCAACGAATTCCTCGCGAAATTCGACCCGGATGCCTTGCTGGATTCCATTCAAAAGCAACTTAAACATCAGCATGCCACGCACCATTAACGCCGACCGTTTCCCGGCGTACCACGCTTGACTTCCAGCATGTCCAATCTTCTCGGTTCGGCCGGCGGCGAGCCGAATTTAAGCTCGGCCGCTTACCAAAGCATCTGCGAGTTCCTGGACCAGAACTGCGGCATCGTGCTCGGCAACAGCAAGCAATATCTCGCAAAAAGCCGTTTGCTGCCGTTGCTGGTCAAGTTCGAATTAGCGGATTTCAACGAACTTGCTCAAGCCCTGCAATCCGCCGCGTTTTCCTCCGCCAAACTAAAAAGCGCGGTCATCGACGCGATGACCACCAACGAAACCTACTGGTTTCGCGACGACAAACAGTTTTCCGACTTTAAGGACCGGGTATTACCGGAGTTACTGAACCAAAAAAACGGTAGCCTGCGGATTTGGTC
Organism: Methylomonas stagni; assembly: GCF_050154735.1. Taxonomy (NCBI): domain Bacteria; kingdom Pseudomonadati; phylum Pseudomonadota; class Gammaproteobacteria; order Methylococcales; family Methylococcaceae; genus Methylomonas; species Methylomonas stagni. The sequence continues at coordinate 3,135,069 of NZ_CP189557.1, forward strand.
GGCGGCGTGTTCTACCGGTCAAGAACCTTACTCGCTGAGCATCTGTGCGCTCGAAGTCCTGCGCGGCACGGGTAAAAACCGCAATATCCAAATTATCGGTACCGATATCTCCGAAACCGTGCTGGCGGACGCCAAACGCGCGGTGTATTCCGAGTTGGCTTTATCGCGCGGCGTGGACAGCGCCACTCAAGCACGCTACTTCCAAAAGAGTTACGAAGGCTACACGCTCAACGACGACGTCCGCCAACTCGTGCGCTTTCAGCAATTCAATCTGCTTAAATCCTTCGCCGCGCTCGGCCGTTTCGACGTGATATTTTGCCGCAACGTGTTGATTTACTTTTCGGACGCGGTGAAGCGTGACATTATTGGCCGCATGGCCGAGAACTTGGAAACCGGCGGCTATCTGTTTCTGAGCAGCACCGAGTCGATGCCGACCGGTCTCGGCGCGTTTGAACCGGTTCGCAACGGTCAATCAACCTATTTCAAAAAGCGCGGCTGAACCGGGCTTTGACAACCGACCCCGATATCGAGCAGTACTCGATGCACGGGCAAGGTTGCCAAACGGCTGTCAGCCTCAACGCTCGACGAATTCAAGCCAACCGGTATTACTCCCAAAACCCTATTCTCCGCCACACCACCGGACCCGAACCATGACCGACGACGAAATCCCGACCGAAAGCCAGCCCACCAAGCGCCATTTCGGCATCGAACAAACCGTATTCATCCTGCTGATCTTGCTGTCGCTGGTGGGCATTTTTATCACCGACTTCAACCCCGACGACGGCTACGGTTATTGGCTGGCGATGGTCTTCGTGTTCGGACTGCTGTCGATTTTCGTGGCCCGCCTGCGCGCCAAAAGCAACGAAGCGGATCTGGGCAAAATCGTAAAAGCCCAGGCAATGCATTGGCTACATACGATAGTCGTCGTGGCCGCCGCATCCATGTTGAACAAATCCGGCCAAATGGTCGGCGTCTCAAGCGATATGCTGATCCTGCTGATATTGGGCCAATCGACGATGCTAGACGGGTATCACATCGGCTGGCAGTTCAGCCTACTCGGCTTCTTTCTGGTCGGCTGCGCATTAATCATCGCTTTCTTCCAGCCCTTCATGTGGATTTGCGCCGGACTGGCGGCTCTCGTCGTCGCCGCGTCCTTCATGCGCTCTCGCGTCGATTGATAGACTTCCCCGAACCGGACACCCCCTCCGCGCCCACCAGCCCACGGAATCCCGCGGTGTAACCCGGCCTGCCCCCTCCGCCGGATTCTTGACGCACCTCGCCTAAACGCCGGTCTCAACCCCGCAAAATTGCGCACCGGTCATGCGGAAAAATTTTGCCGCCGCGCGGCAAACGGCAAATTTTGACGCTCGTCCAGACGCCACTCCAGCCAATCCAACTGATTTATTCAGACTTTTTATTTCTGGCATATTTTCTGCTGAATACGGGTATCAACTCGAAGAGGCGGCAAACCATGTCAATCAATTTCGACCGAGCATTGGGCGTTCATCCGCAAGCGCTAACCCTACGCGAAAAACGTAGCGAAATTTTGGCGGCGAACCTCGCCAATGCGGACACCCCCGATTACAAAGCCAGGGATCTGGACTTCAAATCGGTATTCCAGCAATCCCTGGCGGACGCTAGCGGCGACCTGCGTCGCACCCATCAGGGCCACATGACCGGCCCCAATGCCTTGCTCGGTGCCGAACTGCTGTACCGGACGCCGTATCAAGCCTCTCTGGACGGCAATACCGTCGAGACCAATATCGAACAGGCGAAATACGCCGAAAACGCCGTGCAATACCAAGCCAGTCTGCGCTTCGTCAGCGACGACTTTGCCGGGCTGGTCAGAGCCATCAAGGGAGAATAACCATGTCCTCATTGCGAATCTTCGACGTTGCCGGCAGCGGCATGAATGCGCAAAACCTGCGCCTGAATCTGGTGGCCAGCAACATTTCCAACGCCAGTAGCGTCAGCAGCAGCATCGACCAAGTCTACAAATCGCGGCAGCCGGTGTTCGCGGCCGAATTTCAAAACCAGCTCGACCGCCGAGCCGGCACCACCGGTGTCGAAGTCCGCGGCGTCGTCGAAAGCCAGGCGCAACCGATCATGGAATACGCGCCGAATCATCCGATGGCCGACGAACTAGGCTACATCTATAAACCCAACGTCAACACCATTGAGGAAATGGCCAACATGATGTCGGCCTCGCGCGGCTATGAAAACAACGTTGAGGTGCTTAACACCGCTAAAAACCTAATTCTACAGACCCTGAAGATGGGGCAATGAGGACTAAGCCATGACGACCCTAACGGATACCTTCAACAGTTTGGGACTGGCCACGACCGGCTCGGCCTCAAGCGCCAGCAGCGCGACCAGCAAAAGCCAGTCATTAAGCCAAAGCGAATTCTTGAAACTGTTAACGACCCAGCTCACCCATCAAGATCCGACCAAACCGATGGACAACGCCGAATTCGTCAGCCAAATGGCGCAGATCAGCGCGGTTTCCGGCATTCAGGAGTTACAAACCTCATTCCAGACCCTGTCGGATTCGTTAAATGCCGACCAAGCCCTGCAGGCGGCCAGCATCGTTGGCCATACCGTCGTGGCACCAGGCTCGCAAGCCTTGCTAAGCGCCGGCGGCAGCGTATCCGGCGAACTCGATATACCCAGCACAGCAACCAGCGTCGGCGTGCAAATCGTCGACCCGGAGACCGGCACGGTGGTTCGGGAACTCGATCTGGGCGCGCAATCGGCCGGAACGCTGAAATTCGAATGGGACGGCAACGACAGCGCCGGCACTCCGGCCGATCCAGGCGTCTACAAAATCAAGGCCTTCGGCTGGCTGGACGGCACCAATACCGCGCTGGATACCAGCATCAACTCCAAGGTAAAAAGCGTCGCCATCGGCAGTAACGGTAGCGGTCTGTCCGTGAATCTGGAAGGTCTAGGCGACATCAAATTCAGCAAAATCAAACAAATTCTTTAAGGAGCAGGCGTCATGGCTTTTACAACAGCACTCAGCGGTTTGAATGCCGCATCCAACAATCTGTCGGTAACCGGCAATAACATCGCCAACTCCAATACGGTGGGTTTCAAGAAATCCCGCTCGGAATTCGCCGACGTCTATGCCGCCAGCCTCGGCGGCGTCAGCAGCACCACGGCCGGCTCTGGCGTCAAGGTCACCAACGTGGCCCAGCAATTCAATCAGGGCAGCTTGTCATTCACCGACAACAATTTGGACCTGGCCATCAGCGGCGAGGGTTTTTTTACGCTGGCGAAAAGCCCTACCGAAACCACCGATTTATCGTACACCCGCGCCGGCGAATTCAAATTGGACAAGGACGGCTATCTGGTCAACAACCAGGGCAAGGCCTTGATGGTGTACGCGCCCAACGGTACCTCAGTGACCGATGGCTTCAGTACCGGCGTCACCCAATCCGTGCAAATCAACACCCTGACCGGCCTGCCCAGCGCCACCGATACCGCTTCGCTAACCGTCAACCTGAACGCCAACGCGGCCACCCCGAGCGTCACCACCTTCGATCCGACCGACAGCAACTCCTACAATTCCCAAACCTCGGTGACGATTTACGACTCGCTCGGTTCGCCGCACATCCTGACTACCTACTTCGTCAAGGGCACGTCAACCGCCAGTTCCACCGACTGGGACGTCTATCACTACATGAGCGAACCGGCCACGCCGACCGCCAAGACGCCGGTCAATGCCGGCACCTACGGTTCGACGGTGTCCGCGCCATCCGACCTAACGGTGCCGCCGACGCCGGCGACAATGACCTTCGACTCCTCGGGCAAATTGACCACCCCATCCAACGGCCGCTTCGCGCTCAGCGCCTACACCATCACGCCTGCCACCGGCGCGTCCGACATCACCGTATCGACGATGGACTATTTCGGGTCCACCCAGGTCCAAGAGAAATTCAGCGTCAACGCGATGACCCAAAACGGTCTGCCTGCCGGACGCCTGACCGGCATCGACATCGACGATGAAGGCGTGATTTTCGCCCGCTTCAGCAACGGCGGCTCGCAAACCATGGGCAAGGTCGCTCTGACCCGTTTTGCCAACACCAACGGCCTGTCCAAACTCGGCGATACCGCCTGGGGTCAAAGCGCCACCTCCGGCGACCCGATCGCCGGCGAAGCCGGTTCCAACAATTTCGGCTTGATTCAATCCGGCGCGCTGGAAAGCTCGAACGTCGATCTATCGGCGCAATTGGTCAATCTGATCGTCGCCCAACAAGCGTATCAAGCCAACGCCCAAACCATCACGACCGAAAACACCATTATGCAGGCCGTCCTCAACATCAGGTAAACACGGCTAGCGCGGGACCGGGCCGGCAAGCGGCGCCGGTCCCGCCTGCTTTTACGGAGATTTCCCATGGACCGCAGCCTTTACATCGCGATGAACGGCGCCAAGCAGACCTTGCTCGCGCAAACCGCCAACGCCAACAACCTCGCCAACACCCAGACGCCCGGCTTCAAGTCCGACTTCGAGCAATTCCGAGCCATGCCGGCGTTCGGACCCGGTTATCCGACCCGCGTTTACGCGATGACCGAACGGCCCGGCAGCGATCTCTCGTCCGGCGCGCTGCAAACCACCGGCAACGAACTCGACGTCGCCATCAACGGCCCCGGCTGGATCTCGGTTACCACGCCGGACGGCAAGGAAGCCTACACCCGCGCCGGCGATCTGCGCATTACGCCCGAAGGTCAACTGCAAACCAGTTCCGGGCTCGCTGTCGTCGGCGAAGCCGCGCTCGGTATCACGATACCGCCGGCTCGCAAAATCGACATCGGCGACGACGGCACGATCAACATCGTGCCGCAAGGCGAAAATTCGACCAACACCGTGATCGTCGACAGAATCAAGCTGGTCAATCCCGATCCGGCTTCGCTGGAGAAACGCGAGGACGGCTTGATGCATACCAAGGACGGCGCGGTTCAGACGGCAGACGCGAACGTCGTATTGGTCCAGGGAGCCCTGGAAAACAGCAACGTCAATCCGATGGCGGCGATGGTGGAGATGATCGAACTGTCCAGAAACTTCGATCTGCAAAGCAAGGTCATGAAAACCGCCGACGAAACCGCCAACAGCACGGCCAAGATCATGCAAGTGGCATAGAAGCTGCTTTATCCCTGATAAGACAAAAATTTGTCAGATCAGGAGACGAACATGACAGAACGAGCATTATGGGTCGCAAAATCCGGACTGGATGCCCAACAAACCCGAATGGCCGTGATTTCCAACAATCTGGCCAACGTCAACACCACCGGCTTTAAGAAAGCCCGACCGATTTTCGCCGACTTGATGTACCAAAACGTCCGTCAAGCCGGCGGCCAATCCACCCAAAACACTCAGTTGCCGACCGGCTTGCAGTTGGGCACCGGCGTCAGAACCGTCGCCACCGAGAAGCTGCATACCCAGGGCAACGTTCAGCAAACCGGCAACTCGCTGGACATGGCCATCAGCGGCCGCGGCTTCCTGCAAATCCTGATGCCGAGCGGCGAGATCAATTACACCCGCGACGGATCGTTCAAGCTGGATTCGACCGGCCAGATCGTCACCTCCAACGGCATGCCGCTAGAGCCGGCCATCACGGTACCGCAGGATGTCACCAGCATTACGATCGGCCTAGACGGTACCGTCACCGTCACCCAACCCGGCTCGGCGGCGGCCAACCAAATCGGCCAGATTCAAACCGCCGACTTTATCAACACCGCCGGCCTGGAGCCGATCGGCGACAACTTGTACCGCGAAACCGTCGCCAGCGGCGCGCCTATCGTCGGTACGCCGGGCGAGAACGAATTCGGCAATCTGGTGCAAGGCTCGCTGGAGACGTCCAACGTCAACGTGGTCGAGGAATTGGTCAATATGATCGAAACCCAACGCGCATACGAGATGAACTCCAAGGCCATCTCCACCACCGACCAAATGCTGTCGTTCGTTACCCAACAACTCTAATTCAGGGGCATGACGATGAACACCTATTTTCCGCATCGGCGCCGGTACTCCGGCAAACTCTTGCCGCTGGCGGCCGCGTTTCTGCTGGCACTGACCGGTTGCGACACTCTGCCCAAGCGCGATCCGGATTTCGCACCGGTCCAACCGGCAGACCTGAGGCCCCCGCAACAGAACAACGGCTCGATTTACCAGGCCGGTTACGACATGCGCCTGTTCGAAGACATCAAGACCCGCCGGGTCGGCGACATTTTGACGGTCACACTGGACGAAGCCACCCAAGCCAGAAAACAAGCCAATACCAACACCTCGAAAAACACCTCGGTGTCGGCGACCGCGCCAACGCTGTTCGGCGTCGCCAGCCAGGCCTTGTTGGGTCACGACTTGAAAACCAGCTTGGCCGCGACTACGCAATTCGACGGCAAGGGCAAGGCCGACCAAAGCAATACGCTGACCGGCGACATCAGCGTCACCGTCGTCGAAGTACTGCCGAACGGCAACGTCCGGGTGCGCGGCGAGAAACGGGTGGCCTTGAACGACGGTAACGAATACGTGCGCTTGTCCGGCATTGTTCGCCCCATCGACATTGATGCCGCCAACACCGTGTCGTCCTCCAAAGTCGCCGATGCAACGATTATGTACACCGGCGACGGCGGCATCGCGGATTCCAACAAAATCGGTTGGCTGGCCCGATTTTTCCTGAGCCCGATTTTCCCGTTTTAAACCGTTTCGGCGCTCTTTTGAGGATACCATCATGAACAGAACCACATTGATCGTCATCGCCTTCTGGCTGCTGAGCGGCGGCTGGGCGCATGCCGAACGTATCAAAGACTTGGCGTCGGTGGCCGGGGTACGCTCCAACCAGTTGGTCGGCTACGGCTTGGTCACGGGCCTGGACAAATCCGGCGACAAATCGTCCAAGTTCGCCCCGCAAACCTTGCGCAATATGATGGGCCAGCTCGGCCTGACCCTGCCGCCGGGTACCGATCCGAAAGCCAAAAATACCGCGTTCGTCAGTATTCACGCGGAACTGCCGGCCTTCGCCAAACCGGGTCAGAAAATCGACGTCACCGTGTCGTCCATCGGCGATGCCAAAAGCCTGCGCGGCGGCTCTTTGCTGATGAGCCCGCTGAAGGGCGCCGACGGCAAGGTTTACGCGATTGCCCAAGGCAATCTGGTCGTCGGCGGCCTGAGCGCGGGCGGCCAGGACGGCTCCAAAATCACCGTCAACAATCCGTTGGTCGGCCGAATTCCCAACGGCGCGTCGGTCGAACAAGTGGTGCCGACCTCGTTCGACCAAAGCGGCGATCTGGTCTTTAACCTGAACAATACCGACTTCACCACCGCCAACAACGTGGTGCAAGCGATTAACAAAGCCTTCGGCGCCGATACCGCCCGCGCGGTCGACGCCGGCTCGGTCAGCGTGCGGGCACCGGTGGAGGCTTCGCAACGGGTCAGCTTTGTTTCGATGTTGGAAAACCTCGACGTCACGCCGGACGACGCGCCGGCCAAGGTCATCGTCAACTCCCGAACCGGCACCGTAATCATCAATAGCAAGGTCAGGGTGCAGCCGGCGGCGGTATCGCACGGCAGCTTGACCGTGACGATCAACGAAAACCCGCAAGTCAGCCAGCCCAATCCGCTATCGGGCGGCAGTACCGTGGTCACGCCGCAATCGCAGGTGTCGATCAAAGAGGACAAAAACCATATGTTCGTCTTCAACCCTGGCGTTTCGTTGGACGAAATCGTCCAGGCGGTCAACGGCGTCGGCGCCGGACCCAGCGACTTGGTGGCGATTTTGGAAGCCCTGAAATCGGCGGGCGCGCTACGGGCGGAATTGATCGTCATTTAAGTCTGACAGTGCTTGGGAGGTTGCCATGTTAAACGCGGATACCGCATCGGTTTATACCGACTTCGCCGGATTGGCCAAATTGAAACAAGGTGCGCGCGAATCCTCGCCGGCCGCGATCAAGGAAGCCGCCAAACAATTCGAATCGCTGTTTTTGGGCATGGTGATGAAAAGCATGCGCGAAGCCAAACTGGCCGACGGCTTTGCCGACAGTCAACAGAGCAAGATGTACCAAGACATGTACGACCAGCAAATGGCCATGCATTTATCCGGCACCGGCGTCGGGCTGGCGGAAGTCATCGCTAAGCAGCTGAGCCCCAGGCAAGACAAGCAGGAAGACGAGCCAGGCCGTGTGTTACAAGCCAGCGACTACTTGGATCGCGTCGCCGGCAGCGGCTCGGCCAACGGCAACCGGCAACCGCCGCGCGGCGGGCAAGCCGCGTCCAACGCGTTGGACGCCTCGGGACTGAGCAGCCTGGAACGCAGCCTGGCTCGACTGGAGCGTGATCAGTCCAACACCGCCGGACGTTGGCGCGACTTGGACTCGGCACCGGCCTCGTCGGACGTAATCGATGACGGCGCCACGCCGGCCCAGCAAACCTTTTTCAACGAATTGATGCCGCATGCCCGGCAAGCCGCGCAAAGCTTGGGGGTCGACGCCAAACTGTTGCTGGCTCAAGCCGCGCTGGAAACCGGCTGGGGACAGGCGATGGTCAAAAACGGCGGCGATAACAGCTACAACCTGTTCAACATCAAGGCGGATAGAGCCTGGCAAGGCAAGCAAGCCAAGGCAATGACATTGGAGTTCGACGGCGGCGTCGCCCAAAAACAGGTGGCCGGTTTCCGCGCTTACGACTCGTACAAAGATAGCTTTAACGATTACGTGGACTTCATCAAATCCAACCCGCGTTATGAACAAGCGTTGAAAAACGCCGAGAACCCGGCGCAATACATCCGCTCTTTGCAAAAAGCCGGCTATGCCACCGACCCCAAATACGCGGAAAAAGTCATGTCTATCTATCGCAGCCATGCCGGCGACAGCGCGGCGAGCGACACCAACGGTTAGGAGACCATCATGGGCTTGGGCATATTGGACACCGCATTATCCGGACTGACGGCGTTTCAGCGCTCGCTGGAAACCACCAGCAACAACATTTCCAACGTCAGCACCGAAGGCTACAGCCGGCAGCGCGTCGAAACCGCGACCCGTCGCGAGCAATATACCGGCTCCGGCTACGTCGGCAGCGGCGTCAGCGTCGTCAATATCACCCGCAGTTACGATCAGTTCATTACCGGCCAGGTCCGCTCCAGTACCTCGGCCTACCACGACGTCGATAGTTTTTATACCTTGTCCAGCCAAATCGACAACATCACCGCCGACGACACCACCGGTCTGGCGCCGGCGATGAAATCGTTCTTCGACGCAGTCGACACCGTCGCCAACGACCCCACCTCGATCCCGGCCCGCCAAACCTTGTTAACGCAGGCCAGCTCGTTGACCCAGCAGTTCAACACCTTGAATACCCGCTTCGGCGAATTGCGCGATCAGGTCAATACCAACCTGGAGACCGATCTCACCGAGATCAACGGGTATGCCAAGGCCCTGGCCGATCTCAACGTAAAAATCGTCGCCGACATCGGCAGGGCTTCCGGTCGAGAAATGCCCAACGATTTGCTGGACCAACGCGACTTGTTACTGAACAAAATCGCCGAAAAAGTCGACGTCAATTTCACCAGCCAAACCGACGGATCGATCAATGTCTTCATCGGCAACGGTCAACCTCTAGTATTGGGTAATTCCGCCTCGCAACTCTCCCTGCAGTCCTCCGCCACCGACTCGACTCATAAGGAAATTCTGCTGAACGGCCAGGACATTTCCGGTTTGATTTCCGGCGGCGAGCTTTACGGCAATTTGCGTTTCCGCGACCAAGTACTGGACCCGGCTCAAAAACAACTGGGCACGCTGGCGATGGGTCTGGCAACCGAGTTTAACAGCACCCATCAGGCCGGTTTCGATTTGAACGGCGACCCCGGCCTGGCATTCTTCGACCTCGGCTCGCCGGTGGTTCAGGTCACGCCGCACACCGCCGACGACAACCTGCTGGCCACCGCCAGCTTCGTCGCCCCCAGTTCGTCGGCCAACCTGGATACCGGCTACCGGATCAGTGTCACCGGCACCAGCCCCAACGCCTATACGTTGACCAATCTGAGCAGCAACACCAGCCAAACCGGCCTGGACGACACGACGCTTGCCACCGCCGCCGCGGCCTTAGGCTTCAGCATCACGTTCAGCGGCGGTTCGCTGACCAGCGGCGATACCTTCGACCTCAGCCCGAGCTTTAACGCGGCCGGCACCTTGAAGGTGAACAGCGCGATCACCAATCCCAAACAAATCGCCGCCGCCAGCAGCGCCGCCGGGGTGCCCGGCGACAACAGTAATGCGCTGGCGCTGGCCGATCTGGAAACGAAAACCCTGATGCAAAACGGCAAGGCCAGTTTCACCCAAGTCTACAGCCAGTTGGTGGCCGACGTCGGCTCGCAAACACACGCGGCCTCGGTCAACCGGACCGCGCAGGACACCTTGTTGAAACAAGCCACCAGCGCCAAGGAAACCGTTTCCGGCGTGAATCTCGACGAGGAAGCCGCCAACCTAATCAAATTCCAAAACGCTTACGCAGCCGCCGCCAAGGCCGTATCGGTGGCTAGCACGCTATTCGACACCCTCATTGGAGCGGTACGTTAGGAGAATTCACATGCGCATTTCCACGACCTGGAACCACCAGCTCGGCGTCGACGCGATGCTGGAACAACAGTCCAAACTCAGCGACACCCAACTCAAATTGTCGTCCGGCAAGAAATATCTGTCGCCGTCCGAAAATGCTCCGGCGGCGGTGTCGTTGATCAATTTGGAACAAAACATCAAAGAGAACCAACAGTTTCAGACCAACATCGGAGCGGCCCGGCAACGCTTGGAGTTGCAAGAGTCCAGCCTGGAAAACGCGACCAACGTGTTGCAACGCATCCGCGAATTGGCCGTGCAAGGTATGAACGACAGTAATACTGTTACCAATCGTCAGGAAATCGCCGCGGAAATCGATGAACTAAACAAACAGTTGCTGGGTATGGCGAACACCAAAAACGCTAACGGCGAGTATTTGTTTGCCGGCTACAAGAGCGACACGATTCCGTTCGATACCACCACTTACGCCTATCAGGGCGACGCCAACCAGCGCAGCATCTCCATCGGCCCCAGCCGGACCATTACCGATGGCGACGCCGGTGAAGCAGTCTTCGGCGTGTACTCGGCCGGAACATTGACGCCCGGCGGCATCGACAATGCATTTCAAGCCATCAACCGGTTATCTCAGGATCTGAAAGCCAATACGCCAAACAGCGGATCATTGGACGATATCGATAGAGCGATGGTCCGCTTCGAAACCACCCGCGCCTCGACCGGCGCGCGCTTGCACGCACTGGACGATCAGCAAAATTTGAATACCGACTACATCTTGGCCAACAAAACCACCGCATCGGCGATAGGCGACTTGGATTATGCCGACGCATTGAGTAAATTCAGTCTGCAACAAACGTCGTTGCAAGCCGCGCAAGCCGCGTTTACCAAGGTGCAAAATCTGTCATTGTTCAATTACATTTCGTAGCGAAACACATCGGTTTGCCGCCCGTCAAAGGGAACTCGGTTTTCTGTTCGCGAATCGAAGCGTAACGACCGGGACTTGGATATTGTCGGCCGCTTTCCGTTCAAATCTTCCGTGCCGCGATCGCTTGGCTAAGCTGGTAAACCGCCATCGCATACAGCGGGCTATGGTTATAACGGGTGATGACGTAGAAATTGTGCAAGCCTATCCATAAGTCTTCGCCGATTTGCTGTTGGTACGCCAGTAGCTTGACCGCCTCGCCGGCGGGCAAACCGGCCGGCAATTCGACCCCCAACTTGCGCAGTTCGGCCGCACTGGTATCGGGCTTGACACCCTTGCTCAAGGCCTTTTTATACGCCTCTCCCGCAGCGTTGACCGGGTACGCGATCGGACCGCCGGGTTTCCATTGGTTGCTGGCAAAGTAGTTGGCGACGCTGGCGATCGCATCAGCCGGATTCGTCCAGATATTGCGTTTACCGTCGCCATCCAAATCCTTGGCATAGCTTCGAAAACTGCTCGGCATGAACTGCGGCAAACCCATCGCGCCGGCATACGAGCCCATCGGCTGCAACGGGTCCATGCCCTCCTCGCGCGCCAACACCAAATACTGCTCCAACTCCTTTAAAAAGAATTCGCTACGCGGCGGATAGGCGAATCCCAATGTCGCCAACGCATCGATCACCCGGTATTTGCCGGTGTGCGCGCCGTATTTGGTTTCGACGCCGATGATGGCGACGATAATGTCCGCCGGAACCCCATATTGGTGTTCGGCTTGGCGCAACGCGGCTTCGTTATCCTTCCAAAACTGCACGCCGCCGGCGATGCGGGCCTCGGTCATGAAAATTTCGCGGTATTGAAACCAGGGCTTGCCCTCCGCCGGCTTGGACATGGCATCGAGTATCGGCTGCTGGATGTTGACCGCCTTGAACAAGCTCCGTAACTCCGTTTCGTTGAAACGATGCTGCTTGACCATCTGCTTGATGAAACCGTTGAAGGAATCGGTGGTGGCAACTTCAGCCAGTGCCGGGCCAATGGCCGACAATAACAACAACATAAACGCGACTTTAAAATTCATAAACTCAGACAGAAAATGGGAATAATTGGGGAATATTACGCGGTTTTCCCCGAGCGGACCGCTGGTTTATGGCGATCGCCTCAAACCGGCAACAACTTGCGATGAGTGTGTATCGACATCAGAATGCCGAAACCGGCCATCAGCGTCACCATTGAGGTGCCGCCATAACTGACCAAGGGTAGCGGCACTCCAACCACCGGCAACACGCCGATCACCATGCCGATGTTGACGAACACGTAAACAAAGAAGGTGAAGGACAAACTGCCGGCCAACAACCGGGAATAGGTATCCTGGGCTTGCACGGCAATGTAAAAGCAGCGGCTGATGACCAGTAGATACATCAACAGCAAACCGACGCAGCCAAACAGACCGAATTCTTCGGCGAAAACCGCGAAAATAAAGTCGGTGGAACTTTCCGGCAAAAAATCCAGCTCGGCCTGACTGCTGCCCAGCCAGCCCTTGCCGTCCACGCCGCCGGAACCGATCGCGATTTTGGACTGAATAATATGGTAGCCGGCCCCCATCGGGTCGGCCTCGGGATTGATGAAAGTCAAGACCCGGCTGCGCTGGTACTCGCGCATGAAGTGCCACATGACCGGGGTCAGCGCGCCCAACACCGCCACCGCCCCCAACATGACCCACCACGACAGGCCCGCGAAGAATAACACCGCGGCCCCGGAACTGGCGACCAGCAGAGCCGTGCCCAAGTCAGGCTGCTTAGCGATCAATAGCACCGGCACCAACAACAATATCCCGGCCGCCAACAGATGCTTGGGTTTAGGCGGCAAGGCGTGCTCGGACAAATACCAGGCCACCATCATCGGCGCGCTGATCTTGGTAAACTCCGACGGCTGGAAGCGAAAAAAGCCCAAGTCCAGCCAGCGCTGAGCGCCCATGCTAATTTGGCCGATCACCGCCACCGCCAGCAACAACAGCACGCACACCGAAAACAAAGCGACCGAGAAAGTCTGAAATTGCCGGGGGTTGATGTGAGCCAGCACGATCATCAATACAATGGCCAAGCCCATCCGGCTGGCATGACGCACCAACATCGCCATTTCCTGCCCGCCGGCGCTGTACAAAATCACGAAGCTGAGCGCCAGAATCAGCAACAAACCGATGAACAGCGGGATGTCGATATGCAGCTTGCGCAGCAGGTTGCCAAGCAAGGACGGCGCTTGAAATTGTTCGTTGCGCATTTCGTTTCTCATGGCGAACTGTCCTTTTTCTGGTTCAGATAAGCATCGATAATTTCACCGGCGATCGGCGCCGCCACCGAACCGCCGTGACCACCGTGTTCGGCGATCACCGCGACGGCGATCTGCGGATCGTGCACCGGGGCGAATGCGATGAACAAGGCATGGTCGCGCATTTTGAAGTCGATCGCGTCCTCGTTATATTTCTCTTCCTGTTTGACGGTAAACACCTGGGCGGTACCGGTCTTGCCGGCGATCTGATAATTGATGGCCTTGGCCAGCCGCCCGGCGGTACCGCGCGCGCCATGTACCACGTTGGTCATCGCCCGAATGACGTTCTCGACATTTTGCGGTTTCAGCGGAATGATCCGGTCGGCCTTGCCTTCGATCCGATCGGCATAATCGGCGCTGATGATGCTATGTACCAAATGCGGCGTAATGACCTTGCCGCCGTTGGCCAGAGTTGCGGTGGCGTGAGCCAATTGCAAGGGCGTAACTTGGGTGTAGCCCTGACCGATCCCGGTAATCAGGGTCTCGCCCGGAAACCAGGCCTGATTGCGGTAGTGGCGTTTCCAAGCCTTGGACGGCATCAAGCCGTCGATTTCGCCCACCAGATCGATACCGGTCTTGCGACCAAAACCGAATTTGTCCATGAACTCATGCATCTTATCGATACCCAGCGCCAGCGCCAGATCGTAAAAATACACATCGCAGGATTGGGTGATCGCTTCGTTCATGTCGACCATCCCGTGTCCCCACTTCTTCCAGTCGCGGTATTTATGATCGACGTTGGGCAACTTGTAGTAGCCGGGACAAAACAGCCGGTGGCCGAAGTCGATGACGCCGTACTCCAGCCCGGCCAAGCCTAAAAACGGCTTGACCGTCGAACCGGGCGGATATAGTCCGCGTAGCGCCCGGTTGTACAAGGGCTGGTCCGGCGATTCCTGCAAAGCCTTGTAGTCCTTGCCGGAGATGCCGGAAACGAAGGGATTGGGATCGAAACCCGGCCGGCTAACAAAAGCCAACACCGCGCCGGTTTTGACTTCTATCGCCACCGCCGCGCCGTTGAACTCGACCAATGCGTCGTAGGCAATCTTTTGTATGTCGATATCCAGTGTCAGATAGATATTCGATCCTGCGACCGGCTCGACCGTCGCCACGGTATTGACCGCCCTGGCTTGAGCGTTGGTTTCGATTTCCTCGTAACCGGCGGTACCGAGCAGATGTTCCTCGTAGGTCTTCTCGATGCCGGTCTTGCCGATATGGTCCGTCCCGCGGTACATGACGGAAGGCAGGGTCTTCAACTCCTGCTCGTTGATCCGCCCGACGTAACCAACCACGTGGGACGTCAAGTCGCCGTAAGGATAGTGGCGCACCAAGCGAGCGTAGACGTCGACGCCGGGAAAATACGGTCGGACGACCGCGAATTTGGCGACGTCTTCGTCGGTCAGATTTTGCAGCAAGGCCGTACTGGTAAACGATTTGTTGCGCTTACGCAGTTTTTGAAACGCCTCGATTTTTTCGTCGGGAATGTTCAGCAGTTGCTGTAGACGCTTCAAAGTGTCATCGAGGTTGCCAATCTGCTCCGGTATCAGCTCCAGGCTGTAAGTCGGCACGTTTTCGGCCAACATCCGACCCTTGCGATCGTATATGACGCCGCGCGTCGGCGGCAACGGCGCGATCTTGATGCGATTGTCCTTGGACAGCATCGCGTAATGTTCGTGGCCGACCACTTGCAGGTAAACCAGACGCACCACCAGACCGATCATCAACACGATAATCAGGATAAAAGCCGTGACGATACGACTTAGAAACAGACGGCTTTCCGCCAGCGGGTCCTTGATCGCGAATTTTCTGTCCATCGCCGGTCAGTCGAGGCGCGCCATGACCCGGATAAAGCGCAGCAGATAAAACACCAACGGCCAGACCAGCGCCCCGCTCAGCGCCGGATACCAAAACGACAACGGCAAGCGGTTACCGGCCTTGATGCTTTCGATCGCGAAAATCACGCTTTGCGAACCGAGCAGGCAAAACAGTACGAACAGGCATTGCTGAACCATCGGAAACTGTCGCAGCCGCCGGTGTTCGTTGATGCTGAAGTAGCAAATCAACGGATAAATCAACGCGTACTGCCCCAGCAAGCGCCCGGTCAGTACGTCGGTCAACAGCCCTATCCACCAAGCGCTGAATACGCCGAAGCGTTCCGGCAGCGCGATCGACCAATAGATCAAAACCAACACCACCCAGTCCGGATTGAACACTTCCATCCCCGGAAACAGCCCCATCACCCGCAGCACCATCGCACCGGCTACCGTGACGACAAAATAAATCAAAGCCAGCGCGTTATGGCCCGACATGTTTGGCATCCTTGGGTTTCGCGGCGACCGGCGCCGGCTGCTCGGCGGTTTCCGATTTGACCGGCTCGCCCAAAACGACCGGCGTCGAATCGCTCCAAACGATCAAAAACTCCCGACTCTTATCCAGCTCCGCTTTCGGCGTGGCATAGATATTGGCGAACGATTTGTCCGGTCTAGCCTCGAATTTATCGACTACCGCGACCGGATAACCGGCCGGAAACACGCCGCCCAAACCGGACGTGACCAACAGGTCGCCGGGTACGATGTCGGCGTTATTCGCTAAAAACGGCAGATGCAGCCGGTTGGGTTGCCCGGTGCCGAAGGCTATCGTCCTCAGGCCGTTGCGATTGACTTGCACCGGGATCGCGTGATCGGGATCGGTGATCAACATCACTTCCGAGCTGGACGGCATCGTGCGGACCACTTGGCCGACAATACCGCTGGCATCCAGCACCGGCTGTTCGGGATGCACGCCGAAGCGAGAGCCCTTGTTGACGACGACGGTATGCTCGTAGGGCGCCAGTTTGACCGACACCAATTCGGCCACCAGCACTTGCTCGCCAAGTTGAAACGAATTCTCAAGCAACATGCGTAGCCGGGTGTTTTCCTTCTCCAGGGCCGCGAGTTTCAACAACTTGGCGTCGTTGACGAACTGCTGCTCCTTCAGCCGGCGATTCTCTTTTTGTAGTTCGACATAGGAAATCACCGAATCGGACAAATCATGGTAAGCGTCGATGGGCAGGCTGGCCAGCATTTGCAAGGGGTAGGTCGCCATCGCCAACAGCGAGCGCAGCATGTTCAAGCGTTGGCTGCGGTAATCGACCACCAACAGCGCAACCGAAAGCAATACCGCGACCAACAGACGGGTATTCAGCGAAGGGCCTTTGGCGAATAGCAGTTTTATGGCAAAACCTCTAGCGATTTTGAAGCGGCAATCCCGACGGAAAATAAAGGATTGCCGACAGGCCCAGTCCAACGATCCGCAACCGCCGAACGGTACCCGCTGAAACAAAAAAGACGGCGGGAACCGACATCACCGGTTAACGCCGTCCCTCGAACGACCGAACGCCGAGCGGACTATTCCAGCGAAAATGCCGAGGCGCCTCGGGCGTCCAGCATCTCCAACACCATGCCGCCGCCGCGAGCGACGCAGGTAAGTGGATCGTCGGCAATGTATACCGGCAAGCCGGTTTCCTCGGAAATCAAGCGATCGATGTCTTTCAACAGCGCACCGCCGCCGGTCAGGACGATACCTCGGCTAGCGACATCGGCGCCCAATTCCGGCGGGGTTTGTTCCAGCGCGACCTTGACGGCACTGACGATACCGGACAAAGGCTCCTGCAAGGCTTCCAGAATTTCGTTGCTGTTCAATGAAAAACTGCGCGGCACGCCTTCGGCCAGATTGCGGCCGGTGACTTGCATTTCGCGAACTTCGCTACCGGGATAAGCCGCGCCGATTTCATGCTTGATTTTCTCGGCGGTGGCTTCGCCGATCAGCGTGCCGTAGTTGCGGCGCACGTAGCTGATGATCGCGTCGTCGAAACGGTCGCCGCCGATCCGCACCGACGCCGAATAGACGATACCGTTCAATGAAATGACCGCGACTTCCGAAGTGCCGCCGCCGATATCCAGCACCATCGAACCGTGTGCCGCATCGACCGGCAAACCGGCCCCGACCGCGGCGGACATCGGTTCCTCGATCAAATACACTTCGCGAGCGCCAGCCATCGCCGCCGACTCGCGAATCGCCCGCCGCTCGACCTGAGTCGAACCGCAGGGCACGCAAATCAGAATGCGCGGACTGGGCCGCAGCAGTTTGTTTTCATGCACCTTTTTAATGAAAAACCGCAACATGCGTTCGGTTACGGCAAAATCGGCGATCACACCGTCTTTCAAGGGCCGGATCGCGGTGATGTTACCGGGCGTGCGGCCCAACATATTTTTAGCGTCGGCGCCGATCGCGGCGATGGTTTTCTGGCCGCGGATCTTGTCCTCCTTAATCGCGACGACGGACGGCTCATTCAATACGATTCCCTGGCCCGGAACATAAATCAGCGTATTTGCCGTTCCCAAGTCGATAGACAGATCATTGGAAAAAAGGCCACGAATTCTTTTGAACATTAAACGGTATCCTAAATGCACACAGAAAATCCCGCTACTTTAACAATCAAGCGGGCGATAGGGCAAGATATAAAGTATCATAGATTTACCGATAAAACTTGGAGTTAGAAGATGTCGTTAACGGCTAATGACGTTAAAAAAATCGCCTATCTGGCACGCTTGGGAATCGAGGAATCGCAGGTCGAACATTACGCCAAAGACCTATCCAACATGCTGGATTTAATGACCCGGATGGGGCAAACCGACACCGCCGGCATCGCTCCGATGGCGCATCCGCTCGACCAAACCCAACGCCTGCGCGCCGATACCGCCGTCGAGACCAACCAACGAGCGCATTTTCAAGCCATCGCCCCGCAAACCGAAGCCGGACTTTATCTGGTCCCGAAAGTCATCGAATAATTCCGAACCATGCACACGCTATCGCTAACCGAATTAGCCGCCGGACTGCGCGGCAAGCAATTTTCCAGCACCGAATTGACCCAGGTCTTTTTGGCTCGCATCGGACGACATCAAGCCCTGAACGCCTTCGTCACGGTCAGCGAAGAACTGGCCTTGCAGCAGGCGGAAGCCGCCGACCGGCGCTTGGCCGCCGGCACGCCGACGCCGCTGACCGGCATCCCGATCGCCCAAAAAGACATCTTTTGCACGCAAGGCGTTAAAACCAGTTGCGGCTCGAAAATGCTGGACAACTTCATCGCCCCGTACGACGCCACGGCGGTCGAACGCTTCAATCAGGCTGGCGCGGTGATGCTGGGTAAGTTGAACATGGACGAATTCGCTATGGGTTCGTCCAACGAAACCAGTTTCTACGGCCCGGCTCGCAATCCATGGGATACCGAACGGGTGCCGGGCGGCTCGTCCGGCGGTTCGGCGGTCGCCGTTGCGGCGAGGCTGACGCCGGCGGCGACCGGTACCGACACCGGCGGCTCGATTAGGCAACCTGCAGCCTTATGCGGCATCACCGGCTTGAAACCGACCTACGGTCGGGTTTCGCGCTACGGCATGATTGCCTACGCCTCGAGCCTTGACCAGGGCGGACCGATGGCGCGTAGCGCCGAAGATGCGGCCTTGTTGATGCAGGTCATGGCCGGTTTCGACGGCAAGGACTCCACCAGCGTCGACCAGCCGGTACCGGATTACAGCGCCGGTCTGAACGACAGCCTGCAAGGTTTGAAAATCGGCCTGCCGAAACAATTTTTCAGCCCCGAACTGGACAGCCAAATCGCGGCGACGATTCAGTCCGCGATCGCCGAATACCAGAAACTCGGCGCGACGGTACAAGAAGTGGACATGCCGAATCTGGAACTGGCGATACCGGCTTATTACGTGATCGCCTCGGCCGAATGCTCGTCCAACCTGTCGCGTTACGACGGCGTGCGCTTCGGCTACCGCTGCCAAAACCCAGCCGATTTGACCGACCTCTACATCCGCTCGCGCGGCGAAGCCTTCGGCGCGGAAGTCAAACGCCGGATTCTGATGGGCACTTATGCACTGTCGGCCGGCTATTACGACGCCTATTATCTGAAAGCCCAACAGGTGCGCCGATTGATCAGCGACGATTTCAAACGCGCTCTTAGCGAAGTCGACGTATTGATGGGACCGGTCACGCCGAGCACGGCATTCAAAATCGGTTCAAAAACCGACGACCCGATTCAGATGTATCTGGAAGACATTTACACGATAGCGATCAACCTGGCCGGCCTGCCGGCGATGTCGATTCCGGCCGGGTTCATAGCCGGCCTGCCCGTTGGCTTGCATATCATCGGTAACTATTTCGGCGAAGCCAAGTTGTTGAACGTCGGCCACCGCTACCAGCAGGTCACCGACTGGCACAATCAAGTGCCAAAGGGTTTCGAATAACAGGGGGCAATATGGCGCCGATCACGCAATTATCACAATTGGATCCTAACGGCACCTATAGTTACGCCGATTACCTGACTTGGCAGCTCGAGGAGTCGGTCGAACTGATCAAGGGCAAGATCATGGCCATGTCGCCGGCGCCGAGCAGAAAGCACCAAAGCGTATCGCTAAATTTTGCCGTCAGCCTTGGCAACTACTTTAAGCACAAGGATTGCAAACTCTACCCTGCGCCGTTCGACGTCAAGCTCTACGACCGCCGTAAATCCTTGCTTCAAGACCGCGAAGTTTTCAGCGTTATCCAGCCCGACCTGTGCGTGATCTGCGACAAAGACAAACTGACCGAACAAGGCTGCGATGGGGCGCCGGATTGGATCATCGAGATTTTATCGCCCGGCAACAGCCAAAAGGAATTGCGTCTGAAATACCAGCTGTATCAGGAAAACGGCGTGACGGAATATTGGACGGTTTATCCTTACGAGCAAGCCGTCCATCAATTCGTGCTCGATCAGAACGAAAAATACCAACTGCACGCCATGCACGCCGGCGACGAGATTGCCATCCCCTATTTATTCCCCGACCTGCAAATCGACCTGAACGACGTTTTTGCCGAATAGTTTTAAAGGAAAGCAACATGAGCTCACAATGGGAAGCCGTCATCGGCTTGGAAATCCACACCCAACTCTCTACGAAATCGAAAATCTTTTCCGGCGCGGCGACTGCCTACGGCGCCGAACCCAACACCCAGGCTTGCGCGGTGGATTTGGGACTACCCGGCGTATTGCCGGTATTGAACGAAGACGCGGTACGCAAGGCGGTAACCTTCGGCCTGGCTATTGATGCCGAAATCGCACCGCACTCGATCTTCGCTCGCAAAAACTATTTCTACCCCGACCTGCCGAAAGGCTATCAAATCAGCCAATTCGAACGACCTATTGTCGGCAACGGCCATCTGGATATCGAAGTCGACGGTGAAACCAAACGCATCGGCATCACCCGGGCCCACTTGGAAGAAGACGCCGGCAAATCGCTGCACGAAGATTTTCACGGCCTGACCGGCATCGACCTGAACCGCGCGGGCACGCCGCTACTGGAAATCGTCTCCGAGCCGGACATGCGTTCCGCCAAGGAAGCCGTGGCCTATATGCGCAAACTACACGAGCTAGTACGTTATCTGGAAATCTGCGACGGTAATATGCAGGAAGGCTCGTTTCGCTGCGACGCCAACGTTTCGGTTCGCCCCAAAGGCCAAGCCGAATTCGGGACCCGTGCCGAAATCAAGAACATCAATTCGTTCAAGTTTGTCGAAAAAGCCATCAATCACGAAATCGAGCGACAAATCGACATCATCGAAGCCGGCGGCAAAGTGGTCCAAGAAACCCGCTTGTACGACGCCAACAAAGACGAAACCCGCTCGATGCGTAGCAAGGAAGAAGCCAACGATTACCGTTACTTCCCAGACCCGGACTTGTTGCCGGTGATCGTCGAGGAAGCCCTGAAGGCTGAAATTCGCGCCACGTTGCCGGAATTGCCAGGCGCCAAAAAGTACCGTTTCATCGAGCAATACGCGTTGGATGCGGAAAGCGCCGCCACGCTGACCTCATCGCGCGAATTGGCCGACTTCTTCGAACAAGTCGCGGCCGAATCCGGGGAAGCCAAGTTGGCTGCGAATTGGTTAACCGGCGACGTGCTCGGCGCATTGAACAAAGCCGGCTTGGAAATCGACGCCTGCCCGGTCAGCGCCGAACGTTTGGCGGGCTTGCTGAAACGCATTGCCGACAACACCATCTCCGGCAAGACCGCCAAGCAGGTGTTCGACAAACTCTGGAACGGCAGCGCAACGGCGGATCAAATCATCGAACAGGAAGGCTTGAAGCAAATCACCGATACCGGCGCCATCGAAGCCATCGTCGACAAGGTCATCGCCGCCAATCCGGTACCGGTCGAACAATACCGGGCCGGCAAAGACAAGGCGCTGATGGCGCTGGTCGGCCAAATCATGAAAGAAACCCAAGGCAAGGCCAACCCCGCAGAAGTGAATAAAATGTTGGTTGCCAAATTAAAGGATTAAAACCGTCGATAGCGGGCATTTACCGAAGCGGTTTTGTCCGGCTCAGCGCTTCCGACCTTTCGGCGGCAATGACCCGAAATGACGCCGGCTCTCCAAGCCCGGCTCGCAGCGGAATGACTAGCGGCTTGCCGAAGCCGCCAACTCCGCTTCGACGACCGGCGGCAAACGCTTCGGCATCCGGATTCGCAGTTGCTTGTTGATGTGATACTGACCGAACACGACTTGGATATCCTTGATCGTCACGCCAAACTCCCTGGCCAAAAACCGGACCATGTGGTCGGTGGCCTTGCCGTCCTCCGGTGTCGCGGTAACGCTGATTTTCAGTTGAGCGCCCTTGGGTTTGCCGATGACATCGCGTTTGGCGCTCGGCGTGCCAAGCACGTTCAACACCAAGACATCACCGTCCCAAGCGCAGAACGACACCGGTCCAGACCGCCCCTGATCTCCAGTCCCGCCCTGGCCTCGCGGATTCTTAAGTTTCGGATTTGCCATGTCACCCTTCGTTGTCGCCACGATATAGCGTAAATGTACGTCATGTCGTCGCGAATTCTAACAAAACACTCCGACAACAAAATGACGCAACCCGCAAAATAAAAACAACTCTTTGTTTTATAAAAACAATTTATTTATGGCACGCGAACCGCTTATATAAAAACAAAACATCTATCGGGAGAGCCGCCATGAACACCGTCAACCACCCCAACAGCATTGCACTGACTACCTTTATGGACAACTTGAGCGGCGAGTTTATCGCTCAAACCGGTTACGGTGCTTACGTGTACCTTAATCCGGTCGACATCGAACGCTTGTTCCAGGATTACCGCCAACAAAACATGCCGATTCGCAACCTGGTGCGGCGACTGTTGAAAAACTTATAGAAATCACATCCTTTGCCGCAAGGCTCCATGCCGAGCGGCAAGGGATGGTCAGTTGGCGACAACAACACTCCTAAGGCCCACGCTCCGATCACGGACCCATCCTGAAAAACCCAAAAAACTGTTGGCCGATCGACAATATCGACGACTGCCGAACTAACCCTAACGTTCAGTCGAACACTTGCCTAAGCCTTATGCCACCTACCGCGACTAGCCTAATCGAGGCTAGTTTACACCGGTCCCGACCATCGCCGCGCAATTCCGCCGAGAATCGCCGTGTGGTATAGTTTCGACCGTAAACCTGCCCATCTGGGCAATGTCAAGCGAGATAGCCGCTCGATATAGTACGAAAAACTTGAACTGGTTCTCACGCTGAGATTAATACTAGACGGATCAATAGCCATTTCAAGCGCGACCTTATTTTTTAGTAAAGTCAGCCATTGCAGGCGATGCAGCCTTCCGGGCGATTACGCACTTGCCATGTATACGGTAGCTGGAAGCTTGGAGAACGGGTACCGTTCTTTTCCGGCCGGGTTTGTGAAAGCCCAGTCTCAGCAATACAGAACGAGAACATGATGAACCTGAAATATTTTCCGCTGATCGGCCTGCTGCTTGCCACCGCCACGCCATCCGCCGCCGACGTTGCCTCCCCGCTAAACTTGGCGCAGTTGCGCCAAACCGCCGCCGATTTCGAGCACGGCCGTGGCATCAAACAAGATTACGGATTAGCTTTCGAAATGTATTGCAAGGCCGCGTTGGCCGGCGACAGCGAATCGGCTTACGGTCTGGGCTTTATGTATTTCAACGGTCGCGGCGTCAAACGGGATCTGCCGCTGGCCAGTCACTGGTTCAAACAAGCCGCCGACCGCGGCGACCATCACGCTCAAACCATGTTGAGCCGCTTCGGCGACGCTCCGGCCACCGAAGACCCAGCCTGCCACCCGGAACCGGTCGTGACGGTGACGGTAACCGACAACAACCCCAACCGGCAAATCGTCGAGGCCTGGGTCAATCAAATCGCGCCAGTCTACGGCATCGACCCGCAATTGGTGATGGCGGTCATCAAAGCCGAATCGGCGTTCAATCCGACCGCGCTGTCCGGCAAAAACGCCCAGGGTCTGATGCAATTGATACCCGAAACTGCGGAGCGCTTCGGCATCAAGGATGCATGGAATCCGGTGCAAAACATCAAGGGCGGCACGGCTTATCTGCATTGGCTGTTGCGCCATTTCGAAGGCAAGGTCGATCTGGTTCTGGCGGCGTACAATGCCGGCGAGAAAGCCGTCGAGCGCTATAAGGGCATTCCGCCTTATGCCGAAACTCAGAACTATGTGAAGCAAATCCTGGCGTGGTATCCCAATGCCACCCACCCCATCCCACCGCAGTCGCCGCAAAAAAATCTGGTCATCGAAGTTAAAACCTAATCGAACCTGCGCGGCTGCTTTACGCCAAGATTACGAATCGATTTCCGACCTCAACCGGTTCCCAACGACATACCCAGTTCCTCCGACGACAATCGCGCCTTGGTCAACTCGGCAATATCGCCACATCCAAACCGCGCTCGACCAACCAAATCAGCGCTAGCCCTGCAATACCGGTCGAGCCGTATTTCAAGACCCAGACCGGATAATAGCGCTGCCGGCTACCCCAATAAATCAACGGCAAAGCGACCGCGATAATCGCCAATTGCCCCAACTCGACGCCGAAATTAAAACCCAGCAAGGCCAACGCTTGCCCGGATTTCGGCAACGCCAGATCCAGCAGTACGCCGGCGATGCCCATGCCGTGAACCAAACCGAAACCGAAGGCCAACCACACCCGGCGTTCGGTAAACCAGGCATAGATGTTGTTCAGCGCGGCGACCGCCACCGAAGCGGCAATCGCCGCTTCGACCCAACGACTAGGCAGCGCCAAATATTGCCAAACCGTCAACGCCAGCGTCAGCGAGTGGGCCAGCGTAAACGCCGTCACCACCGCCAACACATCGGTACCAATTTCGGCGAGATTCGCCTTGCGCCGCCAGGTCAAACCGTCGCGCGCCAACGCCGCCGGCAACAGCAAACTCAACAAAAACAGCAGATGATCGTAGCCGGCCCAGATGTGCGTCATCCCCTCTTGGACAAACGCCGCCAGCTCAGGCCAGACGCCGCCTTCACTCACAATCTCCAAGGTCTGCGTCGGTTGCTCGGGACTAAACACCGCACTACGCGCGCCGCTAGGCCCAACCAAACTAAACAAGCCGCGATGGCGCGCGTCGAACTCGAAAAACCAGCGGTAATCGACCATCAATTGCCGCACGGTCGCCGGACAATCCACCCGAAAATCCAGTACCGCGTAACCGCCGTCGCTGTGCTCGTCGACCCGCAAACCCTCGCCATCCAAGCGACAGGCCCGGCCGTCGCCGCTGATGTCCAAACGGCTTAGCGCATGTGCCGCGACGACATCGCCGCGCTCGCGCAACTCCCGCCAGGTAATGCGGCCGTCATCGTCCTGATCCAGACCGACCGCTTCCTGCAAATCGCGTAGCGCCATGTCCCAGCGGCCGACCCAGCGCTGCCCATCCCAGGTCAAGCTCAGATACGCATCGCTGGCCTTGTGCGCCGAGGCGGCGCAACTGGCACCGATCAATATTAGAAACACGAGCCATCGTCTCATGCCAGCCTCCCGGCGACGCGTGCCGCCAAGTCCCGCAAACGCACATCTTCCAAGCCGGTTCGCGCCAAAAACGCCAATACGTCGCGAGCGGCGTCGAACTTGCCGGCCGCGATCGCCGCTTCCAGCAAGATACGAGCATCGCGCGGTTCGCGCTGCACTTGCCAATTGGCGGCGGCCAGCGCCAAAGCCTGTTCGGGTTCGCTATTCAATTGCAATTCAAACCGGGCTTCATCGCCCTGGTGACTGGTATCGCCCCTGCGACGACTGTCGGCAAAACGCGCCGCCAGCGTCCGCCGGTGCCCTTCGGCTTCGGAATGCCCCAACTGCCGCTCCGCCAAGGCCAACCTCAACAACAAGCCGTCGGCGCGCTGCTCGCCGGTCAACAACTCAAGCACTTCGGCATAGCGCTGTCTATCCAGCAAAAAATCGGCAAAACCGGCCAATGGGTACGCACTCAGCCGGCCAATAGCCAAGGCCCGCCGGTAGTGGCGTTCGGCCGCACCGGTATCGCCCAGCCGCTCCGCCATTTCAGCGAGCACGGTCCAGGCCCATTGCCTTTCGTCGGCCGACTCCGGGCCGGCAACCGACAACAACGCCGCCAACCGCCGGTAAGCCGGTTCGAGCTGGCCGCTGTCGGCCAACACGGACTCGACGCACACCCGCCCGGACCAACCGGCCGCCAGGCGGCTGACGGTCAAACAGCTTTGCAGCGCCTCGGGATAACGTCCCTGCACCT
Organism: Methylomonas stagni; assembly: GCF_050154735.1. Classification (NCBI taxonomy): domain Bacteria; kingdom Pseudomonadati; phylum Pseudomonadota; class Gammaproteobacteria; order Methylococcales; family Methylococcaceae; genus Methylomonas; species Methylomonas stagni. The sequence goes on from NZ_CP189557.1 coordinate 3,161,494, forward strand.
GATGAATTGCCGCCTGCGTCAGCCAGGCCCCAATCAGCCTGGGTCTTAAAGCCAGCGCTCGCCGCAAATCGGCCAGAGCCGCCGAAAAATCGTGGCGATTCTGGGCCAGCACGGCGCGCAAGGTCAGGATCTCGGGAGACGGGTTAGCGCGAGCCAACGGTGCCAACACCGCCTCGGCACGGCCGAAATAACGCGGATCGGCCTCCGCCCGTCCCAACGCGATGTAACGCTCCACTAACTGCAAAGCCAGCGCCCGGTCGTCCGGCGTCGCCCGCAGTTGTTCGCGCAACGCGCGAAGTTGCGCATCGCCGCCGCGCTCAGGCAGTACTTCCAAAACCTGATCGTCGTCCACCGGTACGAAGGCTCGACCCAAGGCAATCGGTCCGAACGCCAGTAGCGCCGTCAATAGTAAATGTCTCATCGATAGCTCCTGTTTGCATTCAAATTGGCTAACTATTCAACGCGAAGTAAACACGCCCTCTCCCGACGGAGTGGGGGGATGAACACCTCAATGTCAGCTATGCCGTTCGCTGAGCGGCGTCGAGCGAAATCCCTGGCTTCGGCTCCGCTCAGCCGACACCTTATTTCGACTCCACTCAGCCGACACCTTATTTCGCTTCCAAAAACGATTCATGATCATTGGTTAGCATCATGGGGCGCCAAGCTTCGGCGCCCCACCGACCAACGGCTATTGCTCCGGGCAATTGGCCGCCGCCGAGCTCAAACTGTCGGCGCAACCGGCTTCGCCGGGATCGACGTGCCGGCTTTGCCGGCCGCTATTGGCGAAGGCCACGTAGGGAAAACTCTCCTGATAATTTCGGTCGTTGGCGTTAACCCCATCACCGACCCGATTGTTGGGGAAAGCGCCGAAACCGGCGCGCAGCACGCCGACCGCGGCTTGCGCGGTGATGTCTAGGACATCGTCGGATACCCGGCGACCGTTCGGAAAGCCCGCGCTATCGCCCGCCAAAAAACCCATTCGTTTACGCGCGGCGGTTGTCGTCGGTCCGATTCCGGTGTTCAAGCGCAGCAAATCGGCGATCGGCCCGCGCTGTTCGCTGGTGCAGGCCGGACAAATCGGCGCCGCGTAAAACACCAAAGGGCCCAAATCGAACGCCGGTTGGTCCGGATTGACGCGCGGCGGCACTGGCACCGGCAGCACGCCGGCCGTCGCGGCATTAAGGACCCGCGCGATCAACGGATCAACGACGTAGGCGGCGTAATCGCCGTCTTGCTTGGGTTCGCTCATGCTGAACTTGTCCTTGTCGCCGGTACCGATCAACAATTCGTTGACCAACGGATTGCCCATCCGCTGAATTTGCGTATAAGCGTTGGCCAATTTGGGCCGGCCGCCGGGTTTTTCGGCATAGGATTTGGTGCGCGGCCGCGATGTGGTGGCATAAGTGCCGACGACCGCGAAAGCCTCGTTGGCGCCGTGCAATTTGCCGTCCTGGGTCAACATCGCGATCGGCAGTTCGATGGCGATAGCATTGACGTTGAAACCGGCCACGTCGTCGGGCGCGAAGTTACGCGCGTCGTCGGCGCTTTGCGCGTCGCTCAACACGCCGGCCACGCCGACTCCGGAGGCGCCGCTCCGAAAATTCAAGGTATCGAAGGCCGCACCCAAATCGATGTAAAACGGATCGTCGACGGTGCCGGCAAACACTTTAATACCGCCGGCCAAGTCGTAAATACCTTGTTTGGCCAGCGCCGGATAATCCGGCATCGTGCGCGGCCCAACGTTGGACGGCACCGCGTAGAGTTTTTGCCCGCCGTTCAACTCGAGCACCTGACGGTTTTTACCCTTACCCTTGATCAGCGTCACCGTGTAGCTCTGCCGCAAGCCCAAGCCTTCCGAGCCCGGCCCATCCAACGCGGAAATCGCCACCGGCACCAGCGGCGTACCGGCCGGCAACGGTACCGGCGAATTGAACGGCGTGTTCAGACCGTCGCCAATGCCGACGAAGCCGGTGAACACGCCCGGCAAGCGGGATTCGGTTTTAAAACGGAATTGCAAGGTTAGGTCTTCTTCGGCATCGAAATCGTTGTCCACTTTCATTTCGTAGAGGATTTCCGGATCGAACGGAAAATAATTCGGGCCGTTGCTCGGGTCCAGCAAGGGATCGACATTCAAAATCATCGTGACCTTACTGGGATCGTCGTAACTGACGAACGCAAACCAATCGGTGATGTCGGCCTTGGCATCCAGCGCGGTCAACGGCGCTTCGCGGTGGTTGGCGGCTTGCGCGGACGATGCGCCGCAGGCGAGCAACGCGGCGATCAGACTTAGGCTATAGCGATTTATCGATTTCATGGTCATGCTCCCAAACGTTTAAACAATGGCCGAGGTCATGCCGCCCCGGTTACGCGGTTGCGCCCAGCGGCCCAAGCCAAAAAACATCGCCGACGCCAGCAACAGCATCGCGGTCGGCGGCTCGGGAACCGTCGCGGCTTGCGCGGCATTGACGCCGACGATATGAAAGTCCCAGGCCGACGTGCGATTGGCATCGACCAAATCGCCGTTGCCATCGACTAGCGAACCCTCGCAGAACTGAGCGTTACCGCATCCGAACACCTGGGTGAACCAGGGATCGGCATCGCGTAAAAATCCGTCGGCCAGCGCGCTGGAAACCGCGAAGTTGTCGTATTGCGTCAACGTGGCGATGTAATCGCCGGCCACCAAATTGGTCGTCAGATAGCTGTCGAATTCGCCGTAGCTCAGCGGCACGCCGTTCGAGAACGCGATTCCGCCGCCGTTGCCGTCGTCCTGTTCGGCCAGCAGTTGACCGCTGGCGTCCCAAAGCGTCAAAATCGGATCGAAACCGCCCGTCAGCCACGATGACGTAAACAACGTCACGTTGCCGGGATTGGCGATGCTGAAATCGAAGCGGACCACCGAGTTGTCCCGGCTGAAATTGCCGGCAAAATCGAAATCGGCGGCCCCGGCCGGCCCGCCGATCAGGCAGCCGCTCAGGATCGCCGCGTAGAGTTGTGTTTTCATGTTGATGTCCTCGTCATGGGTCAAAATGCAAGCCTCATCGGCGACCAACCGCGCTAACGCGCATCGGTGCCTGGCCTGCAATGACTACTACGGGGACTCCGCTGATTTGGATGCAACAGCGGTGATAAATTTTTGGATAGCGCCCGGCTTACGGCCGTACGGGAGACAAAAGCGCCGAAATCCGGCGGCATTTGCTACCGCCACGATAAAAATTGTTGCAATGAAATCGGCTGAACCAACCAAGCCAACTTGGCCCCGCTGCATCCAAACTCGGACGAATGGCGTATAGCACTTATAACCACCACGACGGCGACATGACCGAAACCCACCCGATTCCCGACCTCGATGCCAACATGGCCGCCGATACCGCGTTGCGGCAAGCGTTGGCCGGCATCGTCGATCAAGATCAGGCGGCGCTGGCGACGTTGTATGACGTCCTGGTCGAGCAGGTGTACGGTGTGGCCTTGCGTATTCTGAAACAACCGGCCAGCGCGGAAGAAGTGGTGCAGGACACCTTCTGGCAGGTCTGGCGGCAAGCGCCGCGCTTCGATCCGGAACGCGGCACGGTCAAGGCCTGGGTCCTGACCATCGCGCGCAGTCGGGCCTTGGACTTGCTGCGCCAATGCGACTCGGACCTGACCGACTTGGAACCGGAAGCATGGGCGGCGATCGAAGGACCAGGCGGGCAAGCACCGATCGACGTGTTGGCCGCCACCCAACAAGGCCATCGCGTGCATGCCGCGCTCGCCGCCCTGGACCCGATACCCCGGCAATTGGTGTCGCTGGCATTTCTGCGCGGGCTGAGCCACGAGGAAATCGCGCAGTGCAGCGGTTTGCCGTTGGGCACGGTCAAGTCGCACATCCGTCGAGCCTTGCTCGGCATGCAACAGTCTTTATCGATCAACCTAGGCGAGGATTATCGCGAATGACCGACAACCCACCCCGCAAGCCCACCGACGCCGCCGAGCCGATTGCCGCGCAACTGCTGGACGCCCTGACGCCGCTGCCGGTCGCCGCGCCGCGCCGCGCCGCGATGCGCGAAGGTTTGCTGGGCAAAGTCGCCGACAGTCTGGCGAGTCACGCCGGTTTGTTGACGGTACGCACCCGCCACGGCATCTGGCGGGAGTTGAAATCGGGCGTGCGCTACAAAACCCTGTGGGACGGACCGCGAGGCGGCTCGGTATTGATCGAACTGGCGGCCAGAGCCTCGCTGATGCCGCACCGCCACAACTGGCTGGAGGAAGGCATCGTACTGCGCGGCGAATTGACGATGGACGACCTGCGATTGGGCCCATTCGACTACCACGTGTCGCCGGCCGGTAGCCGGCACGGCGCCATCCATTCCGAAACCGGAGCGCTAGCCTTTCTGCGCGGCACCTCGCTCGGCGATACGCCCGGTGTGATTCGAGAAATCCTGGGCGGCCTGCTGCCCGGCGCGGACCGCTCGCAAAGCTGTTACCCGAATTCAGCGGCGGACTGGCGCGAGCTTGCGCCCGGCATAGAACAATGGGTGCTTTATCGCGACGGCGAACTGGAATCCAGTTACTACCGCTTCGCCCCCGGCAGCCGCATTAGCGGTCATGCTCATCCGATCGATGAAGAGTGCATCCTGCTATCCGGCGACCTGTATTTGGACGACATTTTGCTGCTGCCGGGCGACTATCAGATGGCGCCCGCCGGCAGCCGGCACGGCAACGCCGAATCCGAGTCCGGCGCGCTGCTCTACGTGCGCGGCGCGCCGTGCGAACGGCAAAACATCAGCTAAGCCTCGTCCGGCATCGCGTTGTCCGAGCGTGATTCGACGAACTCGCCCGGTTAAGCGCTTACACCGGCTCCAGTGCGAACGCCGCCAGCGCCGAGGCATCCAGCGTGTACAGCCGATAACTGCCGTCGGTGGTCAACACCGAAACGCCGAGTTGCTCGGCAAACGCGGCCTTGCCTTCCGTGCTACAGATTCCCAACAATTGCGCCGGGGTAAAACCGTGCCGGTAAATGCTGCTGGCGTCTCGGCCGTAAACGCCGACATCGCCGATCACCAGGCCGGCGGCGTGGGTTAACGCCGATTGCACCGGATCGTCGCAAGTCCCTTTCTGCACGGCGAAATCGAAGGTCGCAAAGTTGTGCGGATGGTAGGCCCGGAATGCCACTTCGATGTTGGCGTTCGGCGGATACGGCACGAAACCGCAGCAATTGCTGGCCACTTCGCTGCCGTTGACCTTGATTTGGTAAATTTGCGCCTCGCAACGTTGATTGTCGATCCGCGCGTTCATCCGATAAGCGGACGCGCTGCCCGGCGCGCTGAGTTGAACATAGGCGTCGAGCGCATCCAGCGACGGCGCGAAACTCGCATAGTCCGGCACTTGGAATAAATGGCGAGGGATCGCGGTCAGCTTGTTGCCGTTAACGTCGAACAATTCCAACGTGAATTCGTACAAACCGTCGGCAAATTTGGCCGAATCGAAGCTGACCGTGACGGTGTTCTGATCCCACAGCGGATTCAATTCCGGCGCGCTGACCGGCGCCGCGCTGGGATAGGCCGGCGGAATCACGAACAAATCGTCGTGGCCGTTTTTCGTCACCGGCCCCAATTTGAAGCTATTGACACCGATATGTTTATGCAGCGCGGCATCGAAGAATTCGTAGGTATAGGATTTGTAAAGTGCCTGACCGCCGTGCAGCGATGCCGGCAACATCGGCGCGGCCGGCGACAGATCGGCGTTGCGCAATTTGCGATAGTTCCAGCGGTAGTAATACATGCCGTTGCTCGGCAAGCCGCTACCGAACTGCACGACAAAACTCAAACCGCCGCCGAACGGCCGCCGGAACTCGCCGACCGGATTCGGACTGGCCCACACCGACACGTCGCTCAAGCCGATCCGATTGAAGTTTTTGCCCTGTACCGGTACATTCAGATCGGTTTGTTGGATATGTACCACGCTGGCGCTGCTGCCTATGGTTTTGATCCAGACGATGTCGCCGTCGACCACGTCATTGCATTCCCAACGCACGCGCGGGTCGGTGATCCGCACCGTCAGCGAGCTGCCGCAGGCGTAATTCCAGTAGGTATGGCACGGAATTGCCGGTTTATAGACCGTAGTCCAAACGCCGTCGATCAGATATTCCACCCACAAATAGATATCCGGTTGATCGCCGTCGTCCCAATACCAGTATTGGGTTTCGAAACCGCCGTTAAGGTCGGTGTAGGTCAGCGCAATTTCGTCGCAACGGTAAAAATACGGCCACAACCAGGGGATGCCGCAAAAATAAGGGTGGAAGACCGGAAACTGCTCGACCAGCACGCCGCGGATTGCCTGTGCGTTGCCCGACAACAGCCGCTGGCTGACATTACTGTCCAAGACGGCCGCCAAACGCTCCGATTGCGCCAAGGTGATGCGGCTGGACCAGTCGCGGCGCAGTTCCGATACCGCGCCGAATGCGGGCTTTTCCGCTGGCGGCAAGGGCTGCGGATTCAAGGAAACCGCGCTCCAGTCCGGACCGGGTTCCGGCACCGGGATAGGCCACTGCGGTTCGACGATGATTTCCGGAATTTTCAAAATCACCCAGTCCGGAATCCGGTCTATCCACCAGCGAACTCTGTCCACTTCGCAAACGTGTACCCGCGCGTTGCAGATACCGCGATCCTGAGTCAGGTCGCCGATGCTGAATTGTTTAATGACCCGGCCGCGTATCCGGCACATGCGCAAGCGCCAGAACGACGCGACGAAGTCGGGAATCGTCAGCGCCAGCCAACCGCCGCGCGGATTGGCAACCAGACTCGCCTCGTAGGGCTTGAATTTTTCCAAGGCCGCCAGCGTGGTCACCGCGTCGATGCGACCGTCCGCCGCCGGGGCGATCAACAGCCGCAATTCGCGAGGATTCTTGTCGGGCGTTTTGAGTTCGAGCTGGCCTTTTTGGACCGGTGCCTTTTCCAGCAAGCGTCCGCCCCGCGAGAACAGGAAGCCGACCAGCGGGATTTCCTGGCACGGCGCCTTTTCGAAATTGACCTGCAATTGCATTCTTTCATGGGACTTAGCCATTGTCGTACCCTCGTCGTAAACATGGTCGGCGGCCGGGTTCGTTGGGCGAACCGGCCGGAACGCGGCGTGAACGAGGCGGAGAAAATGACCGATGGCCCCCAACAACGACGGCGGCCGGCGCGCCAACGAATTGGCGTTTAGCGGCGAACTGAAAGTCCGGTATCGGAGAGCACCCCTGCCTCGATTCTACCCGGTACGACTATAGAGAGCGGAGAGTGGCGCGGCTGTTAACTAATACCCGGCCGGCGCGGTGGATTTTCACAAGCGCGGATTGAGGGCGAACGGCCGAACCCGGCGAGTTCGGCCGGCTGGGGATTTATCCGGCGCCTTCGGCGTCGGCGTGCTGGAACTGCATCCGGTGCAGTTTGGCGTAGGTACCGTCGCGGGCCAGCAATTCAGCGTGACTGCCGCGTTCAACGATCCGGCCCTTGTCCATCACCAAAATCACGTCGGCGGCCTCGATCGTCGATAGCCGATGCGCGACCACCAGCGTGGTTCGGCCCTGCATCACCCGGCTCAACGCGGCTTGAATGTAACGTTCGGACTCGGTATCCAACGCCGAGGTGGCTTCGTCCAAAATCAAAATCGGCGCATCCTTTAGCAGCGCCCGCGCCAAGGCCAGGCGCTGGCGTTGGCCGCCGGACAATTTGACGCCGTTTTCGCCGATCTCGGTATCCAGACCTTCCGGCATCCGCTCGATGAAATCGGTGGCGTAGGCATCGCGGGCGGCCCGCTCGATCGCCGCGCGGTCGGCACCCTGCAACGCGCCGTAGGCGATATTGTTGGCGACGCTGGCGTTGAACAGCGTGACATGTTGAGTCACCAACGCAATTTGCCGGCGCAGACAGCCCAGTTGATAGCGTTTCAACTCCACGCCGTCGATCAAGATCTCGCCCTCGCTGTAGTCGTAAAAGCGCGGCAGCAGATTAATCAAGGTGCTCTTGCCGCCGCCGGACGCGCCGACCAAAGCTACGGTCTGGCCGGGTTCTATGGTCAGGTCGATGCCGCCCAGCGCAGGCACCTCGGCGCCGGGGTAACTGAAGCGCAAGTTTTTGAACTCGATGCGGCCTTGAACTCGCTCGGTTTGGTAATCCCCGCCATCCCGCTCCAGCGGTTCGTCCAACACTTCGAACAGCGATTCGGCGGCGGCGATGCCGCGCAGAATCTCGGAATTGGCGTCGCTGAGTTGGCGGATCGGCTTGGGCAACAAAATCGCCGCCATGAAAAAGCCGGCGAATTCGCCCGGCGTCGAATCGCGCATTACAATCAAGGCCAGATAAACCATGCCGGCCAACGCGATCGAAATCAACAACTGCATCAGCGGATTGTTCAACGACACGGTCATGATCAATTTGCGGTACTGACGGCGATTTTCCAGGCTGGCGTCGCGAAAGCGGCGGCGTTCGTAATCTTCGCCGCCGAAACTCTTGACGATGCGGTTGCCGGACACTACTTCCGAGGTGATATGGGTGATGTCGCCGACGGTGTCCTGCATGTTGCGGCTCAGCCGTTTCAAGCGTTTGCCGACGTAGCGCACCATCGTCGCGACCACCGGCGCTATCGCCAGAAATACCAGCGACAATTGCAGATTGGTGTGCGCCAGATAGGCCAACAAGCCTATCGCGGTAAAGCCTTCCCGCACGAAGGAGCGGATCGAGTCCGAGGTTGCGCGGGTGACTTCGCCAATGTTGTTGGTGATCCGCGAAATCATGTAACCGCTGTTATGGCTGTCGAAATACTGCACCGACAAACCGGTGTAATGATCGAAGATGTCGCAGCGCAAGCGATGAATCAAGTTGCCGGAAATCCGCGCCAGATAATAGTTGCCGAGGAAGGAGCCGACGCCGCGCACTAGAAACAAGCCGACGAACAGTAGCGGCAGGTATTCGATACCGGTGCGGTCTTCGCGATTGAAACTGTCGATGATGCGCTGCACGATCATCGCCAGGGCCGGCTCGGTCGCGGCGTAAATCGCAAAGCCGAACGCGCTGACCAGAAACATCCGCCAGTACGGCAACACAAAGCGCATCAAGCGCTGGTAGACTTGGCTGTCGGTCATGGTCTGGCGTGATTTCTGTGACTTGCTCAATGCGGTTTACCTTTAAAATAACGGCTTTATTATCGACACAACAATGCATGCCGGCGCCCGAACCGCTCAATATACAACCTAAACGCATTTTGGTGATAACGCTACGCTATCTGGGCGACACGCTGTTGACCACCCCCTTGCTCAGCGCGCTAAAGCAGGCATATCCGGACGCGGCCATCGACGTGCTGCTGCCGCGCGGCAATGTCGGCATGTTGGAAGGCAACCCGGATGTGAGTGAACTGATTCCGGTCCTGGCCAAACCCAAGGTTTTCGAATTATTGGCGATTCTGGCTCGATTGCGTCGCCGCTACGACTTGGCGATCTCGACTCAGACCGGCGACCGGCCGACGCTGTATGCCTGGGCGGCCGGCAAGCTCCGCTTGGGTTTCGTGCCGGAGCAAACCGGCAAGGCTTGGTGGAAGCAATGCTTGCTGACCCGCTGGCTAGTATTCGGCGACGATTACGGCCATGCGGTGCTGGAAAACCTGAGATTTTGCGCGCCCCTCGGCATTCCGCCGGTATTCCGGCTGACGCCGCCCTGTTCCGAGTCATCGTTCGACTTACCCACGGATCTAGCGAACCAAGCCTATGCGGTGCTGCACATTCAGCCTCAATGGCGCTACAAGGCCTGGCCGCTGGCGCAGTGGCGGCAACTGGCTGAATTTTTAGCCGATCGCGGCTATCGCATCGTATTGACCGGCAGCGGCCAGCCCGCCGAGCGCCAAGTCCTGGCGGAATTCAAATCCGGCCTCGCCTGCGACATCTTGGATTTGAGCGGAGGTCCAAGCCTGGCCGAACTGAGCCGGCTGATTGGCAACGCCGCGTTGTTCGTCGGCCCGGATACCGGCATCACCCATTTGGCGGCCGCGACCGGCGCACCTGTGTTCGCGTTGTTCGGGCCAACCGACCCCAGCAAATGGGCACCCTGGCCGACCGGTTACGCCGAAAACAGGCCACCGTTTGCCAAATCCGGTTCCGGCCGAGTCGGCAACGTGCATCTGATTCAAGACGCCGCGCCCCGCGCCTGCGTGCCCTGCCAACTGGAGGGTTGCGAACGCCGCCGGGATAGCCGTAGCGACTGCCTGGAACAATTGCCGGCCGAAGGCGTCATTGCTGCAATCGATGCCGAACTGGAGCAGCGAAGCCACGACCATCGTCCGGCACCACGACAACAATCGGATGTGTTTTGACGTAAAACCGCCGATAATCGTCCCTTAGCCATTACTTTCGACTTTTGCATGACCGAATCGCCGACGCTCGACCGCATCCTGGTACTGAATGTCAAAGCCTTTACCGGGCGCCGCCAATTCATGGAACGCCAATTGGCCGAATTCGGCTTAAGCGCCGAATTCGTCACGGACTGGGATATCGAGGAATTGACCCCCGAGATTTTGAGTCTAACCTTCGGCACGGATGGCCTGACGCCTGGCCAACAGTCCTGCGCGCTAAAACACGTCGAAGCCCTGCACCGCATCGCCGCCGCCGGCAACCGTCAGGCGTTGGTATTGGAAGACGACGCCGTGTTCAGCCCCGACTTCCGGCTGGGCATCACGCGAGCCCTGCAACAAAGCGAACGATTTCCGGGCCACAAAGTGATTTACATCGGCTCCGGCGGCAATTTCTTCACGCCGAAAAGTCAGCGCCGCCCCGGCCAGTACTTGTATCCGGGTCATCGCGGCCGCTTTGCCGACTCCTACATCATCGACTGCGACACCGCTCGGCGCCGCTTGGATTGGATAGCCGCACACCGCATCGGCCAGCCTATCGACAACCAGTTCGAGACCATCGACAAAGCGCTGGACATCCAAATGCTCTGGCTGGAAGACCCGGTCGTCGAGCAAGGCAGCAAGAACGGCTTGTTTCGAAGCGCGTTGGAAAGCGATCCGCCGCCGTGGCTGAAAGGTTGGCTATTCCGCTGGGAAAAACTCAAACGCAAATATATTTATCAACTGTGGCGTTAACTCCATGACTCACGCTTATTCCGACACCGCGCTGAACGTCAGCCGCGGACTGGCGATTTTCGCGGTCGTCGCGGTACCGATGTCCACCGCCGCGACCAGCATCGCTTGCGTGGCCATGCTGGCGGCTTGGCTGGCTTCCGGAAAGGCCTTCGCCACGCTGCGGCAATCGTGGCGGCATCCGCTGGGCAAAATGATTGTCGCGTTTTACGCCTGGCTGGTCGTCGGCACCTTTTACGCCGACACGGACTGGTCGGCCAAACTGCAAACCCTGTCGAGTTGGAAGAAACTAGCTTACGCCTTTATGCTGCTGGGCCTGTTTCAATCGCGGCGCTGGCAACAACGCTTCGTCTATTATTTCGTCGGCGTTATGGCCGTCGCCGCTATGGTCGCTATTCCACTATGGGCGACCGATTGGGTGGTGCGTAGCGGCCGCGGCGCCGGCATCTTCATGACCAATCATTCGACACAAAGCATGGCGTTCACGGCCGCGCTGCTCGGTACGTTATTTGTATTGCACGAACCGCTGTCGCCGCGTTGGAAAATCGCGGTCTGGAGCGCCGCCGCGCTGTTCGTGTTCAATATTTTCTTCGTCAGCACCGCCCGTAGCGGTTATCTGGCGCTGCCTGTCGCGGCGGTGTTTGCTTTCGGCTCACTTTACGGTTTTCGGAAATTGCCGTATTTCATCGGCGCGGCGGCGGTCGCGGTTGCGCTGTTCGTCGCGACCTCCGACACCGTGCAACAGCGGATACAGGTCACGCTGGACGAACAAGCCCATTATCAAACCAGCGCCAGCGAGACCTCGATCGGTCTGCGAGTGGTGTTTTACCGAAATACCTGGCAATTGATCCGCGAGCATCCCTGGCTGGGCTATGGCACCTCGGGTTTCAAACCGGCTTACGAGCAAGTGGCGAAACTTAATGGTCAGGGTTGGCACGCAATGGGTACCGGCGACCCACACAATCAATATCTGTTCATCTGGGTCGAAAATGGCCTTTTCGGCGTACTGCTGTTTTTAGCCTATATTGGCGTCGGCTTGCGGGAAGGTTTGGCGCACAGACCTTACGGCGCGATCGCCGCGAGTTTTTTGGTGGCTATCAGTGCTTCCAGCCTGTTCAATTCGCATTTTAAGACCTTCGCCGAAGGCTATCTGTTGGCATTCTTTCTCGGCGCGTTGCTGAGCCGACCGGCCGAGCCTGACGATGCTTAGCGTCATCGTCATCACCAAGAACGAAGCCGGCCATATCGGCCGCTGCCTGGCCTCGGTGGCCTGGGCAGACGAGATTGTCGTTCTCGACTCGGGCAGTAACGACGACACTGTCGCGATAGCCCGCCAGTTTACCGACCAAGTGTTCGTGACCGACTGGCCCGGCTTCGGCCCGCAAAAGCAACGGGCCTTGGATAAAGCCTCTCACGACTGGGTGTTATCGCTAGACGCCGACGAAGAAGTCGGCCCGGCCTTGGCCGAGGAAATTCAACAGGCCATCCGGCAAAATGCTATCCGAGGCTTCGAAATTCCCCGGCTGTCCAGCTACTGCGGCCGGCCGATTAAACATAGCGGCTGGTGGCCGGATTATGTCTTGCGATTGTTCCGGCGCGACGCGGGCCGATTCAGCAACGAGGTAGTTCACGAACGAGTCGAAGTGCAAGGCCCGATCGGCCGTTTGAACCAACCGTTGTTACACGAGGCTTTCGTCGATCCGGAAGAGGTACTGCACAAAATCAACAGTTATTCGACGCTGGGTGCCGAGAAACTGTTCAAAGCCGGCGCGCGCGCCAGCCTTGGCAAGGCCATCGCCAAGGGGCTGTGGACTTTTTCCGCGGCTACGTGCTCAAGGCCGGCTTTCTCGACGGCCCGCAAGGCTTGATGCTGGCGATTTCCAATGCCGAGGGCGCGTATTACAAATATCTGAAATTGCGGGAACTGCACCGCTTACATCGATGAACGGTCTGATTTCGGTCATCGTCGCCACCTACAACTGGCCCGAGGCACTGGATGCCTGCTTGGCCGGTTTACTGGCGCAATCGGACAGTCAATTCGAAATCTTGGTCGCCGACGATGGCTCGCAACCGGAAACCGCCGCTCGGATTGCCGCATGGCAAGCCGTTGCGAGCCGGCCGATCCGCCATGTGTGGCACGAAGATCGCGGCTTCCGGGCCGGAACGATACGCAACCGGGCCGTTGCGGTCAGCCGGGGCGATTATCTGCTGTTCGTCGACGGCGACTGCGTGACTTTGCCCGACTTTGTCGCCCGCCACCGCCAACTCGCCGAAACCGGCTATTTCGTGCCGGGCAACCGCTGCCTGCTGAGTCAGGCTTATACCCAGCAGGTGTTAAGGCAAGGCTTGCCGTTACACAGTCGAAGCAAGGCGTATTTCTTGGTGCAACGCCTGTGCGGCCGGATCAACCGCTGGCTGCCCTTGCTGTATTTGCCATTGACCGCTTGCGCTACGCGCGCGCCGAACATTGGCAAAACGCGATGACCTGCAATTTGGCGGTCTGGAAAGATGACTTTTTCAGGGTGAACGGCTTCGATGAAATCTACGAAGGCTGGGGGTACGAGGATTCGGACTTGGTGATCCGTTTGCTGCACTGCGGCATTCGCCGCAAGGAAGGCCGCTTCGCGGCACCGGTGCTGCATTTATGGCATCGCCAAAACGACCGGAGCCGCCACGACCAAAACTACCAACGACTGTTGGCGCGAGTCGCCGACCCCGCTGTGATTCGAGCCGAACGCGGCGTAGGCGACACCTTTGAATTACAAACGACTCCGGCCGCCGTGCAAGCGGGTCAATAGCACCGCTTCGTCGCGCGTCAAGCCGCAATCGCGCACCAAATCCTCGACGCCGACACCCCGGCGAATTTTCGCTATCACATCTTCGTAACCTTGGGCGGGACGCTCAACGGCTTCGGCCACCGCCGGCGTGTCCAGGGCGGCTCGCGGCCGCTCGGCAACCCGTTCGGCGATACTATTCAGTCTGGCGTCGGCATTCGCCAAGCGCCGGTCTACCGCAACCGCCGCCGAACACAATCCGGCCAAATCGTCGTGGTTACGCTGAATCTGCGCCTCCAGCAAACCATAGGCTTGCCTGAGCTTGCGGTGGTCGTGCAACAAACGGAGCATCAGCAACAACATCGCGACGACCGCTACGGTCAAAGCCCAAAGCAGATATTCGCTCATCACACTCTTTCGTCTATGTGTTCGGCCGGTTGTCGGTTTGGCGGCAATTTGGGCTTGGTCGGCGGTTGTTGCCGTTGCTCGCGACGCTGGCGCTCGTCGCGCTCGACCCGAGGAACGACAATGACCGGCGGGTTGGGACTAATCGGAGTGATTTCAGTCATGGCCAGCCTCCCGAGGCTGCAATGCGATTCGGTAACGATCGCCGCCGGTCCTTACCGACTAGGCGAACTAGAACATGTCCAATTCGGCTTTTTCGTCGTCGCTGAGGAATTTGTTCAAATCGACCAAGATCAACAACTGGTTGTCGCGGCTGGTGACGCCCTGGATGTATTTGGAACTCTCTTCGTTACCGACATTGGGCGCGGTCTCGATTTCGGAGGCCCGCATCTCGACGACTTCGGCAACGCTATCCACCAAGATACCGATGATGTGTCGGTCGGTTTCGATGATGACGACCCGCGAGGCGTCGTCGGTTTCCTTGGACGGCAGACCGAACCGGTTTCGGGTGTCGATAACCGTGACGACATTTCCGCGCAAATTGATGATACCCAACACGTAGGACGGCGCGCCGGGCACCGGAGCAATTTCGGTTACCCGCAGCACTTCCTGAACCTGCATCACGTTGATGCCGTATTTTTCGTCGCCCAGGCAAAAAGTCACCCATTGCATGATCGGATCGCTTTGTTTTCTATCTTCGCTCATGTTGTTCCATCCGGATTGATTACTGAGGTTTGCGGTGCGGCACCAATTGTTTGACGTCGACGATCGCGGTCAATTCTTCGATCACGGTGCCTATCAGCCAAGGGCGCTTGCGCCTGACCGTTCGCCACCGAACTTTTTCCGGTTTCAGTTTGCCTATCGACAAAATTTCGTCGCAAGCCAGACCCCATTTTTTATCTTGAGTCACCAACACGCACTTGAACGGCCGTTCCTCCAAATTGCGTTGCTGACCACGCGTCTTGCCGAACACCAATTGCCCGGTGTCGAGCACGCCGATCCGGCTATCCTGATCGTCGAGCAATCCCAGAAACCAGGAGGGCTGGCCCGGAATTTTACCGGGTTTGCGTTCAAGGCGGATGGTTCTGGCCAAATCGACCAGCGGCGCTGCCAATATCAATTGATCGACCTTGAAAAACAAAGCCTGGAATTCGGTCAGTGCCCAATCGGGCATTACCGTCAATGCCTGAAGTTTAGCCGGATTTTCTAGCGCGACAAGCGCGGGCTCCGGCAAGCGGATCAGCGCTTTCTCGGCGTGGACCGCCACAGCGGGCGCCAGTGTCTGCGCCGACCGCTGTTCTGCTGGCGCGACGGTAGCCAGATCGGCCTCGTCCGCCTCCGGAACGACTTCCAATAAGGTTTGCAGATAGGCGTCCAGCGCAAGTTGCTGCTGGACGATGCGCGGAGGCGGTTTTGCTTGTTTCATGAATGCGGTGTCGAAGAGTTGTCGCCGCTTTTTTCAAGCAATAACAATTCCAATAATTCGGTGTAGGCTTCGGCCGCCCGCGCGGTTTTGTCGAACAAAGGCAGCGGAGCGCCGACTCGGCTGGCTTCGCGGACTTTAGTATCGACCGGAATCACCGATGGCCAGACGTTGTCGGGATATTGCCGATACAGCGCCGCCAACGCGTCGCGGGCGGCCTTGGTGCGTTTGTCGAACATCGTCGGCACGATGGTAAAACGCGGCGGCGTCTTGCGCGAATGAAACACCATTTGAATGGTATGCACCATACGGTCCAGCCCCTTCAGGGCCAAAAACTCGGCCAACACCGGCACGATCAGTTGCTCGCAGGCCGCCATTGCGTTGATCATCAACACACCCAGCATTGGCGGGCTGTCGATAATCACGTAATCGTAACGGTCGGAAAGTTTGTGCAACGCGGTGGAAATCACCAAGCCCATGCCGCCGATCGCCGCGACCTGCCGATCCAGCGTGGCAATCGCGGTGGAAGCCGGCATCACCGAGATTCCGTCGAAATCGGTGCGGGCGACATACAGCTCCGGATCGATATTCTTCTTTTTCTCGCTGGCATCCCGAAACAGGTTGTAAACGCCGTGTTCGACTTCCTCGGGATTCATGCCGAAATAGCTGGTCAACGAGCCGTGCGGATCCAGATCGACTAACAGCGTGCGAAAGCCCCAAGTGCTGAGCAATCCACCCAACGTGACGACCGTGGTGGTTTTACCGACCCCGCCTTTTTGATTGGATACTGACCAGATTTTCATACATTCGCCGCTTATGGAGCCGGTTGAGCGACCGGCGCTTCGGGAGGCGCCGGTGGCTGCGGCGCCAAATTCAAGGCCTTGGCGCGTTCGTCGTCACTCATACCGTAGCGGGCAAATGCCTGGGACATCAACACCAATACGACGCGGCGATTTTTGAAGCGGCCTTCCTCGTGATTGTTATCGGCAATCGGGTGAAATTCTCCATAGCCGACCGCCGATAAACGGGTCGACGGTATGTTGTTCTTGACCAATTCCTTGACGACGCTGGTGGCCCTGGCCGACGACAGGTCCCAGTTGGACGGAAAGTAACCGGTCGAAATCGGCACGTTATCGGTATAACCCTCGACATTGATGACATTGGGCACGTCGCGTATCGCCTCGGCGACCTTTTGCAGCACCGGGATCGCCTTCGCCGACAATTCGGCCTTGCCGCTGGCAAACAGCAACTCGCTGTTCATTTCCAGCTCAACCCAAAAATCGTGCTTTTTAATACCGACTAATTGGCTTTCGACAAAGGGTTGCAGCGCGCGTTGAAATTCTTGGGAGACTTCGTCCAGACGGCGCTTTTCCTGCATAATCTCCTCGCTCAGCTCACGCTCCTCGGCCGTGACGAGGTTGGGCAACTCGATCGGTTGAACCGTGGTCGGAATGGCTCCGATTTGAATCGGCTCGGCGTCGCGCTGGACTTTCTCGTTGTGGAACAGCGCCTGATCCAGAGATTCGGAAAAGGTTTCGTATTTGCCTTTGTTGACCGACGAAATCGAGTACATCACGACGAAAAACGCGAACAGCAACGTGACGAAATCGGCGTAAGACACCATCCAGCGATCGTGGTTATCGGACTGATGCGGCGGTTTGCGGCGGCGGCGTACCATCGTTATTTATCCAGCAAAAAACCGGAGAGTTTCAACTCGATGTTGCGCGGGTTTTCGCCCTCGGCTATCGACGAAATCCCTTCGATGACCATTTCCCTGGCCTGAGTGACTTCGAACACCAACGCTTTCAGCTTATTGGCAATCGGAATGAACAACAAGTTCGCCAAGCCGACGCCGTAAATCGTGGCCACGAAGGCGGTGGCGATACCACTGCCCAACAGCTCGGGCTTGGCCAGATTCTGCATGACATGGATCAAGCCGATCACCGCGCCGATAATGCCTATCGTCGGCGCGTAACCGCCCATCGCTTCGAACACCCTGGCGGCTTGCATGTCCAGATGTTCCTTAGTGGTTAATTCCACATCCAGACAATCGCGGATCACTTCCGGCTCGTTGCCATCCACCAACAGTTGCAAACCCTTCTTGGCGAACCCGTCCTTCTCGGACTCTATCACCGACTCCAAACCCAGCAAACCCTCTTTTCGAGCCAAGGTACTCCAGCGCACGATTTTGTCGATTTGTTTTTTCAGCTGTAAGTTCTGCGGCACGAATATCCAAACGAAGATGCGCACGCTACGTAGAAAAACCTTGGGGGAAACTGCAACAGAGTCGCTCCCAGCGTACCACCAACCACAATCACGAAGGCATGGACGTTGACCAGCGATCCGATTTCGCCGCCACCCATCAGGTTGCCACCGATGATCGCGGCAAACCCTATCAGAACTCCGAAAATGCTGAGAATATCCATTAATGCAGTCTTTTGAATTGATTGGCGATTTCG
Source organism: Methylomonas stagni (assembly GCF_050154735.1). Lineage (NCBI taxonomy): Bacteria > Pseudomonadati > Pseudomonadota > Gammaproteobacteria > Methylococcales > Methylococcaceae > Methylomonas > Methylomonas stagni. The sequence continues at coordinate 3,179,640 of NZ_CP189557.1, forward strand.
CTCAACGAATAAATTTTGTCGGCCAAACCGGCTTCGGCGATCGCTCTGGGCATGCCGTAAACCACGCAACTGCGTTCATCCTGAGCCCAAATCGCGGCGCCCGCTCGTTTGAGTTGCTTGGCACCTTCGCGCCCGTCCGACCCCATGCCGGTCAATACGACCGCCAACATACGCCCTTTGAATTCAGCCGCCAACGAGGCGAAGGCGATATCCACCCCCGGCGCGTAGAGTTCACCGGGCGTTTTATTTCGCAACGCCACCGTCAATTTGCCGGCGGTGCGAACGAACTCGGTCTGTACGCCCCCCGGCGCCAATAAAGCCACGCCGTTTTGCAGTTCGTCGTGGTCCTGGGCCTCCCTGACCCCGACACCGCATAGTTGATTCAAGCGATCGGCGTAACTCTTGGTGAAATGCGCCGGCATATGCTGAATCAACACAATCGGAAAACGGCAAGCTTGCGGCAAGTGCGTCAAAATGTCCTGGATAGCCATCGGGCCGCCGGTGGAAGCCGCGATCACCAGCAAATCGATACGCTCGATCGATTCGCCACCATGTTCAGCGCGGAGCACCGCCGCCGGGTGGCGCTCGACATCGGCCGGACGGGGTGCGGCCAGAGGACTGTAACTGGGGCCGGCGACGGGTTTGGCGGGCATTCGCCGCGCTTGCGCGGCCAATAGCCGCAGACGCAAGCGCAAGGTTTGACAGGCAAGCTTGCGATTGGCGTCGATATCTTCGAGCTGCTTCGGCAGAAAATCCAGGGCCCCGGCTTCCAGCGCATCCAGCGTCGCCTTCGCGCCGACCTGCGTCATTGCCGAAAACATCAGAATCGGACAAGGCCGGGTCGCCATGATTTGCCTGACGGCGGTGATACCGTCCATGACCGGCATGTCGACATCCATCGTGATCACATCAGGCATTAACAGGGCCGCCATCCGAACCGCTTCCTTGCCGTTAGCGGCAATCCCAACCACTTTAAAGTCGGGCTCTTCCTCTAAAATGTCCCGGATACGTTTGCAGATAAAGTCGGAGTCGTCCACCACCAAAACCCGTATGGTCATGGCAGTCGTCAGATCGCGTATTTTTTCACCAGACCCGGCACGTCAAGTATCAACGCGATTTTTCCGTCCCCGGTGATCGTAGCTCCCGATAAGCCATCCAAGCCGTGCAACTTTGCACCTAATGCCTTGATAACCACCTCTTCCTGGCCGACCAGCTGGTCGACGACGAAACCGACCTGACGACCGCCGGCGTTCACCACGACGACGTGACTGGTACCCTGCGCCTCCGACGTCCGATAATAAGGCGTCTGCACCAACCATTCGCTAAGATAAAACAAGGGCAAGGCCTTATTACGAACCATGACGACCAACTGCCCGTCCACTTTGTTGGTTTTGCTCAAATCCAGATCGAGGATTTCCAACACGCTGGCCAACGGTAATGCAAAGGCCTGCCCGCCCAGTTTGACCATGAGAGTCGGCATGATCGCCAGCGTCAGCGGAACTTTAATAATAATGGTACTGCCGCGCCCCTCGACCGAATCGATCTCGACGATACCGTTCATTTGGGCGATCCGGGTTTTGACAACGTCCATGCCGACACCGCGACCGGACACATCGGAAATTTCGCTTTTCGTCGAAAAACCGGGCACGAAGATCAGGTTGTAGCACTCCTTGTCGTCCAGCCTGGCCGCGCTTTCTTCATCCATCAGACCTTTTTCGACCGCTTTCGCTCGCAGCACGTTGGCATTCATGCCCTTACCGTCATCGGTGATCGACAGTTGGATGTGGTCGCCCTCCTGCGACGCTTTCAATACGACCACGCCCTCTCTGGGCTTGCCTTGCGCTTCGCGCTCGCTGGGTGACTCTATGCCATGGTCGACGGCGTTTCTAACTAAATGCACCAACGGATCGGCCAAAGCCTCCACCAAGTTTTTATCCAGATCGGTGTCTTCGCCGACCAAGTCCAAGCGAATTTCCTTTTTCAAATTTCTGGCCAAATCGCGTACCACCCGAGGAAAGCGACCGAACACTTTTTTAATCGGTTGCATTCGGGTCTTCATCACCGCAAGTTGCAGATCGGCGGTCACGACATCCAGATTGGAAATTGCCTTGGAAAGCTGTTCGTTGGCTTCAGCCGTGGCCTTCAAGGTCTGAAACCGGTTACGGACCAAGACCAACTCGCCCACCATATTCATAATATCGTCGAGGATCTGGGTGTCTACCCTAACCGTGGTATCGGCTTGAGGAGTCGCCTTGGCATTGCCGTTTTCAACACCGACTACCTTGGCGGCCGGGGTCCGCTCGTTGTCCGAAAGGGGTTTGCTGACCTCGGCTCGGGGCACGACCGGTTTTGCCGTTTCCGGTTTGGGGGCTTCCACGACCGGTTCCGTATCGATAACCATAGGCTCGATGTCGCCTAACGGTAAATTCGCGGCATCGAACCTACCTTTTCCGTGCAATGAGTCCAAGACCTGCTCGAATTCTTCGTCGGTGATGTCTCCGGAATCGGTGGCCGGGCTTGGGTTCTCAACGGGAGCGGCAGAAAACTTGCCTTTGCCGTGCAACTCATCAAGTAAATTTTCGAACTCGTCTTCGGTGATTTCGTCGTCGGCAACCGGCTTGGCGGATGCGGGCACCGTCGGTGAACCGCCCTTCCCGTGCAATGCGTCGAGCAGTTCTTCGAACTCTTGTTCGGTAATTAAGTCGTTGGTTCCGGTCTCGGATTCGTCCATTTCCTCTGGATCCAGCATCGCCTCGAATTCTTGCGCAACCAATTCCTGCGGCGTCAAACCCTGTGGGTCGACGACTTCCAAATGGTCGGACTCCTGCTCAGCATCAGACTCCGGCTCCGGCTCCGGCTCCGGCTCCGGCTCCGGCTCCGGCTCCGGCTCCGGGAGCGTATCTTCAGAGGAAGAAGCTGTCGCGAAACCGTGCAAACGCTGCAATAACCCCTGATCGGCGGCTTTCGGCATGTTGCCGGTACGCACAATATTGAACATCTCATTGACGATGTCGATGACTTGCAGAATTGCATCCATCAAATCCGGAGTAACTTGGCGATCGCCCTGCCTCAAGACATTGAATACATCCTCGGCACTGTGACAAATATCGACCAGTGCGGAAATCGACAGAAAACCGGCGCCACCCTTGATGGTATGAAAGCCGCGAAAAATCGCGTTTAGCAGTTCGAAATCACTGGGCGATTGCTCTAGTTCAACCAATTGTTCGCCAAGTGACTCCAGAATTTCTCCGGCTTCGACCAAGAAATCCTGCAAAATTTCGTCGTCCAAATCGATCGCCATAGTCTTTCCTCAGAAACCCAAGCTGGAGAGCAAATCATCGACATCCACTTGACTGGTGGCGACATCGCCAGCCTTGTCGTCCACGCCCGGCACTACAGGCCCCGGCAATTCGTGCGATGCCGACTCGGCGCGAGCGGCATGCGGCACGACCCGCGAGCTGGAAATACTGATCAAATTGACCATGCTGGTTTCCAATTCCTGAACCAAGTCGATGACGCGACGAATGATTTGGCCCGTGATGTCCTGAAAGCCTTGAGCCATCAGAATATCGTTCAAACCTTGTTGAATCCGCTCAAACGAACCTTGGGTTTGATTGAAATACTGGCTGAGTTCCACGCTCATGGCCTTGAACTCTTCGAAAGGCATTTCCCTATCTAAAAACCGGTTCCACTGTTGCGCCAATTGTTTGGCCCTATCGCTCAACTCATCGGAAACCGGCAGCAATTCTTCGACGGCGGTCAAGGTCTGGTCGGCGGCCTGCTCGGTCATCGCGATCACATAATGCAAGCGCTCCTTGGCATCCGGAATGTCGTGGGCAGTCAATTCGGTAATTTTCGAGTCGACGGAAAAGCTGACCATGGTGTCGTGAAGCTGCCGAGTCAAACGACCGACTTCCTTGAACAATTGCGTCTCCCGGAGCCCGGCGACTTGATCCAACAGGCGATCCGCCTCGTTTTCATCCTGCTTTTCCAGCGCCGCGACCAAATTCCGGGTCAAATTCAGCAAATCACTATTCATGGGCCTCGTTCCGGACAATTAGCCTTCGATACGCTCGAAAATCTTTTCGATTTTTTCTTTCAACGTTGCCGCAGTAAACGGTTTGATCACATAACCGTTCACACCGGCTTGGGCCGCGGTGATAATCTGCTCCCGCTTGGCTTCCGCCGTCACCATCAGCACCGGTAGATTGGCCAGGCTCGGGTGGGCTCGCACCGCTCTTAGCAGATCGATACCGGTCATCCCCGGCATATTCCAGTCGGTAATCAGAAAATCGATACCGCCCTTCTCGAGTATCGGCAACGCCGTTCGGCCATCGTCGGCTTCCACAGTGTTCGTAAACCCCAGATCTTTCAAAAGGTTTTTTACAATTCTCCGCATTGTCGAAAAGTCGTCGACAACCAGAATGCGCATATTCTTATCCAAGGAAAATCTCCACCCTGACTACTTAATTCATTTGAGAAAGAGGCGATTCGCTGAAAAAACCGAACCAACGTTCGGCAATAACCACAAATTAACCCGACTTTTCATTATCTGTTCCTTCCAGCCAATCTGCAAGCCTAGCCCTGAGCCGCAGCAGGGCTTGACTGCATATTTGACTGACCCGGGATTCGCTGACATCCAATACCTTGCCAATCTCGCGCAAATTCAGTTCGTCGTCGTAATACAACGATATAACCAACCGTTCACGCTCCGGCAACTCGGCAATCGCCTTGGCCAGCGCTTGTTGAAAACTTTGCCGGATTAACGCTTCTTCCGGCTGAAATCCATCGTGTACCGCATCTATGACGCCGTCTTCGCCCTGCACCAATTCTTCGACGCTAAAGGTTTTGCAAGACATCGCGTCCTGCAAAATCCGTCCGTATTCCTCCAGGCTGATGCCCATCTGCCGGGCGACTTCGCTATCCTTGGCATCTCGACCCAGGCGGCTCTCCACATCGCGAATCGCTTCGGCCGCCGCCCTGGCTTTTTTATGGACCGAGCGCGGCGTCCAATCGGAGCGGCGTAATTCGTCAAGCATCGCCCCGCGGATTCGGATGCCGGCGTAGGTTTCGAAACTGGCACCCTGAGCAGCGTCGTAATGCTTTAGCGCTTCCAACAGTCCGAGCATGCCGGACTGAATCATGTCATCGATTTGTACAGTGTCTGGCAAACGACCCATTAAATGGTAGGCAATGCGTTTGACGAGCGGCGCGTGCTGGATAACCAAGTTATCCAGATTTCCGGCCTGCACGGCAGCGTACATTGCCGCTCCACTCATGCAACATCCTCTTTGGCACTATATTGAATCATCCGCTCGACAAAGAACTCCAAATAGCCGCCAGCCTTCGGCTTGATCGGCCAACTGTCGATTTTTCTCGCTAGATTTTTAATCGCCAAGGCCGCCTTGCTCTGCGGAAAGGCTTCGACGACTGGCTGCTGTTTCTGTACCGATTTCCGCAGATATTCGTCTTGCGGAACCGCGCCGACAAATTGTAGCGCCACGTCCAGATAGCGATCGGTAACCTTGCTCAGTTTGGTAAATAGGGCCTGCCCGTGTTCGGCGGACTGCACCATATTCGTGACGATATGAAAACTGTTCAAGCCGTAGTCACGGTTCAACAACTTGATATAGGCATACGCATCGGCCAACGAAGTCGGTTCGTCGCAGACCACTACGATCACTTCCTGGCAGGCACGAGCGAAATTGACCACGCTCGACGAAATACCGGCCGCCGTATCGACGATCAGCACATCGAGATCCTTGTCGATGTCGCTAAAAGCCCTAATCACGCCAGCCTGTTCGACATTCGACAGATCGGACATGCGCTGGATGCCCGACGACGCCGGGATAATCTTCAGGCCGGCGGGTCCGGTCATCATGATTTCCCGCAACGTCTTTTCGCCGTTTAGAACATGCGACAGGTTGTATTCGGGAAACATCCCCAACAAAATATCGACGTTCGCCAAGCCCATGTCGGCGTCGAGTATGGCCACCCGCCGTCCCATTTTGGCCAGGGCCACACCAATGTTGACGGACAAGTTGGTTTTGCCGACGCCACCCTTGCCGCTAGTCACGGCGATTACTCGTACTGGTTTCATCTGTCTCATTTGTCTAATTCCGGCTGCCTGATCGAGTGGCTTATGCATGGCTTTCCGCCATCCAATCGTCTTGGTTCTCGCCCTCGTACGCCGGCGCCTCTTCGGCGTCGGCCAGACATTGCCGGATCAAAGCGCCGGCATCGGGCAGAAATATATCTTCCGGCACTTGCTGACCGTCGGTGACGAACGATAACGGCATGCGTCGCTCGATTATCGCCGACAACGCCGTCGCCTTACTGACCGCCTCATCCAATTTGGTAAGTATAGTCGCTTGCGGTTCCAGTATCCGGAACGCCTCGATAATTTCCAACATCGATTTGTATTGGGTTGTCGCCGACATCACCAAATACGTGCGTATCGGCAAATCGCCGTGCTGGAGGGTTTTCAGTTGCTCGGCTAGGCGCATGTCGCGCTGGCTCATGCCGGCGGTATCGATCAAAATCAGACGCTTGTCTGAAAAACTGTCGATATGCCGCCGCAATTCGTTGGCGTCGTTGGCGACGCGCACCGGCACGTCCAGAATACGGCCATAGGTGTTGATCTGCTCGTGGGCGCCGATTCGGAAGTTGTCGGTGGTAATCAGCGCGATCTGCCGGGTACCGTGTTTCAAAATAAACTGGGCGGCCAGTTTAGCGATCGTCGTGGTCTTGCCGACGCCGGTGGAACCGACCAGGGCGGCGATACCGCCGCGCTCCAGCAAATCGTCGTCGGCGATCGGCAGCAAGCCGGCCAACATGTCCCGCGACTTAGCGAAGGCGGTATCCAATTGTTGGTGACTGCCCAATCGATTGGCGATCTTGCCGGCCAGCGTCCGGGAAAAACCGCTATCCATCAGCCGATCCTGCAAGGCTTGCCGAACCGGCGCCGCCGATTGCGGCAACTGCGTGACTAAACCGGACAATTTGGCATCCAGCATGGCCCTCAGCTCTTTCATCTCGCCCCGCATCTCGGCCATGAACTGGTCGGCGACCGCTGGTTTGGCGGGGGCGGCCGGCTTGGCTTCCGCGACGGTTCGGATTTTCGGGTCACCGCCCGCCCAAGCCGGTTTCTCGGCTGGTTTGTCGGCGGCTTTCAGTTTTTCGCCGATTTTTTGGGCATTAACGTTGGCAACCTGCAGCTTTTCAGCGTAGCCGATATATTGATCGAGATGGCGGCGGATCGGATTGACTGGTGTCGAATTTTCGGCGCCGCGCTTTCTGGCGCTGCTGACTAAGTGGACGGGCTTTTGTTCAGCGTCGAAATCCGGCAACTCCAACTTCTTGGGTTCGGCGACCGCCTGTTTCTCTTGTTCCCGCTGCTTCAGATTTTTATGAATGACTTGTTCATCAAAATCGCGGGCCGCCACAATTTCGACACCACCATCCACTGAGCGGTTCGACATAATCACCGCGTCGGCTCCCAGCTCTTCTTTGACCATACGCATGGCCTGACGTATATCTGCCGCAAAAAAGCGTTTAATTTTCATCGCGCAACCTCAATTCATTTTGCACGCTGCCCAACCGTGGAAACCACTCTGATCTGCCGATCTTGAGGAATTTCATTATAGGCCAGCACATGTAAGCCGGATATCGAATGACGGACGAAGCGCGCCAGCCAAGGCCTGATGAAGGAGGACACCAGCAATATCGGCACTTGGCCTTCCAATTCCATGTGCTGGGCACTTTCCTCCAACGACCTGTGCATCTGCTCGGCCAAGCCCGGTTCCAAACCCGCGCCGCCATCGCCCGCCGTCTGCAATGACTTATGCAATATCTGTTCCAAGCCAGGATCGAGAGTAATCACCGGGATCTCGGCCTGCGCACCATTGATTTCATGGACAATAGATCGGCCCAAGGCCACCCGAACCGCGGAGGTCAAGATGTCCGGATCTTGACTCTTGACCCCGTACTCCGCCAAAGTTTCGGCGATCGTCCGCATATCCCGGATCGACACCCGCTCTTGCAGCAGGTTTTGCAGCACTTTAACCAGGATTCCCAGTGGCAGGGTCTTAGGCACCAAATCCTCGACCAGTTTCGGCGCCAACTTGCTTAGATTGTCGAGCAGTTGCTGCGCTTCTTCGTACCCGAACAGTTCGTGCGCGTTGCTTTGCAGAATATGGCTTAAATGGGTCGCGACCACGGTGCTGGGATCGACGACAGTGTATCCCAGCGTTTGCGCCTGATCCTTTTGGCCGGCGTCGATCCAGACAGCATCCAAACCGAACGCCGGGTCCTTGCAGGCCGTGCCTTGCACCGTGCCAAACACCCGCCCTGGATTGATCGCCATTTCTTTCTCCGGCATGATGCTGGCTTCGCCGACCGTCACCCCCATCAACGAAATCCGGTATTCGGTCGGCGACAAATCCAAGTTGTCGCGAATATGCACCGACGGAATCAAAAAGCCCAGCTCCTGAGACAGCTTCTTGCGCACGCCCTTGATGCGCATCATCAATTGACCGCCTTGGTTGCGATCCACCAACGGAATCAACCGATAACCGACTTCCAGGCCGATCGCATCGACCGGCATCACATCATCCCAACCCAACTCCTTGATTTCGGTTTTGGCCAATTGCTGCGGCGAGACCATCCGCTCCATTTCCAGCGCTTTTTCTTCCTCGAGCTTGCGGCGCCGATCGATCAAATAAGCGGCTCCCACCAGGGACAAGGCCAGCAGTATGAACACCAGATTGGGCATGCCGGGGATAATGCCCAACAAACCCATCACCGCCGCCGTCACCAGCAAGGTACGCGGGTCCTCGAACAACTGCGAGGTGACCTGCTTGCCTATGTCCTGTTTGGAGCCGCGCACCCGCGTCACTACCATCGCCGAGGCCACCGACAACAGCAACGACGGAATCTGCGCCACCAAACCGTCGCCTATCGTCAGCAACACGTAAACATTGGCCGCGTTGGCGAAGCTCATGTCGTGCTGGCCGACGCCGATCGCCAAACCGCCGATCATGTTGACGAACAAGATGATGATGCCCGCGACCGCGTCGCCGCGTACGAACTTGCTGGCACCGTCCATCGACCCGTAAAAATCCGCCTCGGCGGCGACTTCCTCACGGCGAGCGCGAGCCTCGTCCTGATTGATCAAACCCGAATTCAAATCGGCGTCGATCGCCATTTGTTTGCCGGGCATCGCATCCAACGTAAAGCGGGCGCTCACCTCGGCGACCCGGCCGGCGCCCTTGGTCACGACGACAAAATTGATGACGACCAAAATCACGAACACGACGATACCGACCGCGAAATTGCCGCCGATCACGAACGAGCCGAAGGCTTCGATGACCTTGCCCGCCGCATCGCCACCCTCGTGACCGCGGATCAACACCACACGAGTCGATGCGACGTTCAAGGCCAGCCGTAACAAAGTGGCGATCAGAATCACGGTCGGAAACGACGCGAATTCCAGCGGTTTCAGCGTATAAATGACAACCAGCAGGATAATCAGCGAAAAGGCGATGTTAAAGGTAAAGAACAGATCCAGCAAAAACGGCGGCAGCGGCAATATCAGCAGCGCCAACAACATGACAATCAATAGCGGCGCGCCCAGCCCCAGGCCGGTCAGCGACTTTAGCGTAGCAAGAATTTTGCTGAAATCCATCGGAATCGGTTATTGCTTGAAATCGTCTGGGACATATACGTCGGTCGGCGGCGTCGGCCGTCCCCAGCCTTGTTGAGTGGAGGCCCGCAATTGAAACACGTAGGCCAGCACTTGCGCGACCGCCAAAAACAGGCCGCGCGGCACCTCTTGGTTCAGTTCGGTAGAGTAGTACAAGGCGCGCGCGAGCGCGGGGGCTGCCACCAGCGGCACTTTGGCCGCCAGCGCCAATTCGCGGATTTGGCTGGCAATCAAGTCCGTCCCTTTTGCGACCAAAATCGGCGCGCCGGCCCCGCTGGGATCGTATTTCAGCGCCACCGCGAAATGCGTCGGATTGGTGACGATGACGTCGGCGCTAGGCACCGCGTCCATCATGCGCCGCCGCGCCGCTTCCATTTGCATGCGCCGGATCTTGCCCTTAACCTCTGGACTGCCCTCCTGATCCTTGGCTTCCTCGCGCACTTCCTGCTTAGTCATTTTCAAATGGCGCTGGTTGTTCCACAGCTGGTAAGGCACGTCCAGCATCACCACCAAGGCTAGCGTCGAGCTCATGATCAACAAGCCGACCACGATAATATCGCCGACCCGGTAGATGGCTTGATCGACCGGTATCCGGCTAATACCCATGAAGTCGTCGAAATGCAGTTTGAATAAATTCCACGCCACGATCGCCACCAGCAGCGTTTTAATGACGGCTTTGATCAATTCGACAACGCCCTGAATGCCGACCAAACGTTTCATGCCGGCGAGCGGATTCAACTTGGAAAACTTGGGGTGATAGGCTTCGCTGGCGAAATTCCAGCCGCCGAGGAGTAGCGATGCCAAAAAATCGGCGACCAGAAGAATCAGCATAAACGGAGCCACGACCGTGAAGCCGTCGACCAAGGCCAGCTTAAGGTGGGCGACCGGTGTTGCCGGATCGAACACCTGATCGCGGCTAAGTCGGAATTGTTGCTTCATCATCGCCAACAGGCCCTCCGCCATATGTCGGCCGATGTAAACGAACAGCGCCGATGCCACGATTAACGTGACAAAGGTGTTAAGCTCCTTGGACCGCGGTAGCTGGCCTTTTTTACGCGACTCGGAGAGCCGCTTGCCGGTAGGGTCTTCGGTTTTGTCTTGGCCGGAATCTTCAGCCATCAGCCCAGCCTCAAGATTTGCCCGACCAGAGCAAAGCCGTCCCGCAAACTTTCGCCAAAGCCTTCCAGCAACACCGGCAAACCGATCCAGACCAGGATCATGCCCAACAATATCGTGATTGGAAAACCCACGCCGAACACTTGCAATTGCGGAGCCGCCTTGGAGGCAACGCCGAAGCTAATATTGACGAACAGCAACGCGGCCATCACCGGCAGTGCCAACAACAAGCCCTCGGCAAAGATTTGACCGCTCCACATCACGATCAACCACAGATCTTCCTTACGTAAGCCCTCGGTCGAAACCGGCAGGGCATGGAAGCTACGCGCCAGCATCTCGATCAACAATAAATGCCCGTCCACCGCCAAAAAACTGAAGCTGCCGGCAATGACAAACAGCTGCGCGATAACCGGTACTTGCACACCGGTGGCAGGGTCAACCATCGACGCAAAGCCCAAGCCCATGCTGTAGGCGATGGTTTGCCCGGCAAACAACATCACCGAGAAGACCATTTGCAGAATGAAACCGGTCGTCATACCTAATGCCACCTGTTGCACCGCGACGACCAAGCCATCGTACCCGAACAGTTCGACATCGGGCATCGCCGGCAACGCCGGTAATAAAGTGAAGGTAATCAATAAGCTGGCCAGCACACGAATTCTGGCCGGCAAGGCGCGAACGCTGAATACCGGTATCGTCACGAACATCGAACTGATCCGAAAAAACGGCCAAATAAAGGTCGTCAAATAAGCCAGCAATTCGTCTTCGCGAACATTCATCCTATCAGCGTTGGAATGTCTCGCATCAAATCCTGAAAGTAATCGATCAGGGTCTGCAACATGCCGGGGCCGGCGATCATCAACACAACAATGATGGAGGCCAATTTAGGGATAAAAGTCAGGGTTTGCTCCTGTATCGACGTCGCGGCCTGAAACATCGAAATCAACAAGCCGACGCACAACGACGTCAGCAACACCGGCCCCATCAATTTTAAAGAAACCCAGACGGTTTCCTGGGCAATGATTGAAATAGTCTCGTTAGTCATTGCCGCCCCCGCATTAAACGTAAAAACTGGCAGCCAGCATTTCCAACACCATCGTCCAACCGTCCGCCAACACGAACAACATGATCTTGAACGGCAAAGCCACGATCATCGGCGACAGCATCATCATCCCCATCGACATTAGCACGCTGGCAACCACCAAATCGATCACCAGAAACGGTAGAAAGATCAGGAAACCGATTTGAAATGCGGTCTTCAACTCGCTGGTCAGGTAAGCCGGCACCAGCAACGAAAACGGCACATCCTCGGGCTTATCGATCTGTTGCCGGCCGGAAATCCGCACGAAGGTGTCCAGATCGGCCTCGCGCGTCTGCTTGAGCATGAACTGCTTGAACGGTTCGGAGGCTTTTTGCAACGCGGTCAGCGTATCGATTTTTTCTTCCAGGTAGGGCTGTACCGCGGTTTCGTTAACCTTTTCGAACACCGGCATCATGATGAATATCGTCAGAAACAATGACAGCCCCAGCAACACTTGATTGCTCGGCGCCTGGGCGGCGCCGATGGCTTGCCTTAACAGACCGAGCACGATCATGATCCGGGTAAATGCCGTCATCGACAGCAACAATGCCGGCAACACGGTCAGCATCGTCATCAGCGCCAGGATTTGGATCGTCACCGAATAGGTTTCGCCGCCCTTGGGATTGGTCGTCACCGTCACCGCGTCGATACCCGCCGCGTCCGCGGCGACCGGCCCCAGCATCAGCAAGGCAGCGCCAACCAGCCCGACCCACAGCCGCCACCGCATCAGCCCACCCTACCTTGTAGCACTTCCAGCAATTTCTTCGCGAAGGGCGAGGTATCTGCCGTATCGGCGCCCCCCAGAAACAAGCGCTGATCGCCTTCCAGTTCCAATAATTTGTCGATGCGGCCGTTACTGACGCCCAACAATAGTTGTTTTTCGCCGACCCTGACCAACACCAACTTTTCGCGCACACCTAGCGGCAAGCCGGCGACTACAGCCAACGGCCCCTTCGCGGATATTCCGAAACCGCCGGTCTTGCGCAACAGCCAAGCCGCCAAAAAAATACCGCCAATACAATCAATAATGCCAACAACCACTGCCCGACATCGGCCGGGGAAACCACGCGCCCGCCGGCTCGGGCCAGCGATGCGGCGTCGTCGGCGCCGGCCGCTCCCGCCGATAGCGTCAACCCGATCATGCAAGCAATCCGCACGGCACTCAGCCTAGCTTTCTAACTCGTTCGGACGGACTGATAATATCGGTCAGACGTATACCGAACTTATCGTTAACCACTACTACTTCGCCGTGAGCGACCAAGGTTCCGTTGACCAAAACGTCCATCGGCTCGCCGGCGAAACGGTCCAGTTCGACCACGGACCCCTGGTTAAGCTGTAACAAATTGCGGATGTTGATCTTGGTCCGGCCAATCTCCAACGAAACCGTAACCGGCACATCCAGAATCACATCCAGTTTAACTTCATCCCCGCGCGCGCCGTCCTTCGGGCCGGCTTTTCCGTCTAATTCCGGGAACTCCGCAGCCGTATACCCTCCGGCCCCCGAGGCAGCTTGCTCCTTGAGCGCATCGCCCCAGTCGGCTTCGGCCTCTGCTTCCGATTGCTCGTTCAGCGCGGCCGCCCAGTCGTCGCCCAATTCGTCGTTTTCGCTCATGACCACAACCTACAATCGTTTAAATGTTGTCTAAATTCATTTTTTCGGTAATTTCGATCGCGTAATTGCCATCGGACAAACCCAACTTTCCGCGAAAAACCGGCACCCTCTCCACTTCTAGGACCACGGTTTCGGGCATATCGATCGGTATCACGTCGCCCTTCTTTAATTCGATCACATCGCTGATCAACATTTCCTTTTCGATCAGATTGCTGTTCAAGGTCACTTCGCTACGCATCACCTCGATACGCAAAGACTCTTGCCAACGACCGTCCACTTCGCCGCGATCACTGGTCACCGCATCCAACAATTCGCGGATAGGCTCTATCATCGAATACGGCATCGCGATATTAATATCCCCTCCGCCGCCTTCCAGTTCAACGTGTATCGTCGAAATCACAACGATTTCCGAAGGACTGACAATGTTGGCGAACTGCGGGTTGACCTCTGAATTGATGTATTCGAAATCGATGTCCATCACCGGTCTCCAGGCCTCAGCCAGATCCTTGAAGATCATATCGATGATCAGACGAATAATCCGCATTTCGGTCGGGGTAAACTCGCGGCCTTCAACCTTGTTGTAAAACTGCCCGCCCCCCCAAAGAAGTTGTCCACCGCGGTAAATACCAACCTCGGCTCCATGACAATCAAGGCTCGGCCCCGCAATGGCGACATGCGGATAACATTCAGATTGGTCGGTACGAACAAGCCCTGGATAAACTCCGAAAACTTTTGTACTTGAATGCCCGATACCGAAATTTCCGCAGCCCGCCGTAAGAAATTAAACAATGCAATCCTAAAATGCCGCGCGAAACGCTCATTAACCATTTCCAGGGTCGGCATCCGCCCCCGAACGATGCGTTCCTGACTGTTAAAGTCGTAAGGTCTGGCCGCACCTCGGCTTAAGTCGTCGTCATCGGGCCCGGTTTCAACGTCGCCATCGTCGACGCCGTGCAACAGCGCATCGATTTCGTCTTGCGATAACAGATCGGCGGTAGACATTTATTGCATTACAAATTCAGTGAAATAGACATCTTTGACCGTATTCTTGCCGGCCATTTTTTCCAATACCTTGCCGATTTCCGCCAGCATCATCGCCCGCAACTCCTGCTTACCCTCGGTGGTTTTGGCCTTATCGGCGCCAATCGTGCTGATCGCCATCAACAAATTGTTGCGTATCATCGGCTCGTGCTTTTTCATCGCTTCGATACTAGCCTCGCCCTTGGTCAAAATCGTCAAGGAAATCTTGATGACCTTAGCGCTAGCCCCCGCCGGGAAATTGACCAACAGGGGGCTGGGTAATTCATAATAAACCTCCGGAACCGCTTCGGCGTGTTCCTCGTCGTGTTTTTCCTCTTCGTGCTTTACTTCGTTATCCGGTTTACCGTGCTCGGATTCTGCTTTTTTCGCCATGTAAAAATAGCCACCGGCAGCGCCAGCCACCATCGCCAACAACACTACCACGATGATTAAAATCAACTTTAAAGGCGACTTTTTTCCTTCCGATTTACCTTGCTCTTCTGCCATATTCCACCTGTTGAATTGAATAAGCACCGGTCGTGCCAAGAACTGCTTCAAGTCCTAACGTAGCTCGCCGGACCGCTGTCGAGGCACCGGATAATATAAGAAACACCGGGTTCGCGAAAAGATAGTATAGCCTGCGGATGTCGTCAGCCGAGCCTAAAGAATGGCCGTAAATAGATTTTGCGGGGATTTGCCGTCAATTAGTTGACGGAGGTGAAGCGACGAGACTGCAAAGGTCGCGAGTACCTTTGCAGCCGGACGAACGGATTACAACGAGTCGACCGCGTTCAATTCGCGGAATGCTTGCAACAAACGGGTCACCATGCCTTCTTGGCCTGCACGTTGCCACACACGCGGATCATAGTATTTTTTGTTCGGTTTGTCAGCGCCTTCCGGATTACCGATTTGGCCTTGCAAATAGCCTTCGTTTTTCTTGTAATAATTCATCACCCCTTCCCAAGACGCCCATTGGGTATCGGTGTCGATGTTCATTTTGACGACGCCGTAGCTGATGGATTCTTTAATTTCTTCCGGAGAAGAACCCGATCCGCCGTGGAAAACGAAGGTCAGTGCGTTGTTCGGCAAACCGAATTTTTCGGACACATATTTTTGCGAGTTGTCCAAAATTTTCGGGGTCAGTTTAACGTTACCTGGCGAGTAGACGCCGTGCACGTTCCCGAATGATGCGGCAATCGTGAAACGGTGGCTGATTTTGCTCAAATGCTCGTAAGCATAAGCCACGTCTTCCGGTTGGGTATACAGCGCGGAGTGGTCCATTCCGGAATTGTCAACCCCGTCTTCCTCGCCGCCGGTGCAGCCCAGTTCGATCTCCAGCGTCATGCCCATTTTAGACATCCGCTCCAAGTATTTGCCGCAGATCTCGATGTTTTCCGCCAAACTCTCTTCTGAAAGATCCAGCATATGCGAGCTAAACAACGGTTTACCGGTTGCCGCAAAATGTTTCTCGCCCTCGTCCAGCATGCCGTCAACCCAAGGCAGCAGTTTTTTCGCCGCGTGGTCGGTGTGCAGGATGACGGGTACGCCGTACAACTCGGCCATCGCGTGAACGTGGCGCGCACCGGAAATAGCGCCGGCGATGGAGCAACCTTGGCCTTCCAACTTCAGGCCTTTACCGGCAACAAACGCGGCTCCGCCATTAGAAAATTGCACAATAACCGGAGACTTGGCTTTCGCGGCGGCTTCCAGCACAGAGTTGATGGTATCCGTACTAATAACATTGACCGCTGGCAACGCAAATTTGTTTTCCTTGCAAATCGCGAAGACTTTTTGCACATCTTCTCCGGTTACGACACCGGGTTTTACTACATCAAAAATTTTTGCCATTTAACTTACCTATATTAATGAACAAAGGCCGCTTACTCGATTCGGCGGCCTTTCGTATCGGAAAAAGATCGCGCGCAAATTACGACGCGCAAATCCGATGTCTGGAATTAAGCTTCCAGCACGGCCAAACGATCGGCCAGCAGTTTCTCCAAAGCTTCCAGAGCCTTGGCAAAACCGTCAATACCTTCCTTCAGTTTATCGTTCGCCATGCGGTTTTCTTCATGCATACGTTCGAAAGTCGCTTTGTCCACGCTAATCTTTTCGATATTCGCGCTCGCCGCTTTAGCTGCGTCCAGTTTACGTGGTAATTCGCCTTCAACTGATTGCAATTCGGCCAACAGAGAAGGGGCAATCGTCAACAAATCGCAGCCCGCCAATTCGGTGATTTCGCCAATGTTACGGAAGCTGGCGCCCATAACTTCGGTCTTATAACCAAATTTTTTGTAGTAGTTATAGATTTCGGTGACCGACAATACACCAGGGTCTTCGGAAGGTGCGTACGAGTCACGGCCAGTATCTTTTTTGTACCAATCCAGGATACGGCCAACGAATGGCGAGATCAGTTGGATACCATTTTCGGCGCACGCAATTGCTTGGTGGATGCCGAACAACAGTGTCAGATTGGTATGAATGTTTTCTTTTTCCAGTACGGCGGCAGCTTGAATACCTTCCCAAGTCGCGGCGATCTTGATCAAAATGCGTTTTTCGGTGTCGATGCCGGCGGCTTTGTACTGAGCGATGATGTCACGGCCTTTGGCAATCGTTCCTTCGACATCGTAGGACAAGCGAGCGTCCACTTCGGTTGAAACGCGGCCCTCGATGATTTCCAGAATTTTCAAACCGAACGAAACCGCCAAGCGATCGAAGGCCAGTGAAGCTACTTCAGCAGCAGACGCGCCGGCACCCAAGGTTACGCGAGCACCCTTCAGCGTATCGTCAACGATGCCTTGGTATTGCGGCATTTGCGCGGCGGCGGTAATCAACGACGGGTTGGTAGTCGCGTCGCGCGGTTTGAAGGTTTCGATCGCTTGAATGTCGCCGGTATCCGCGACCACGACGGTCATTTCGCGCAATTGTTCCAATAAATTTTTTGCCATGAAAATATCCTCAGATTGAAATGAAACTCGTCTTTCGCTATCGGAAAGCCCCAAGCTCGGAAAAGCGGGCGCATCGAACTCGCGAAAGGATGGTTGATTAATAAGACCGGTAAAGACCAAATCGCCACTCCACAAGGTTCAACGCAAATAGCTTGCGTCCATCCTTGAGAAGTGGCGACTCGGAGAAAGCCGACGATCGATTTCGCGGGCGCGAAAACTAACTCGCCAACATCTATCGGCTATCGCAGATTATATTAGCCGCGGTCGCGCAGATATTTTTCCACGCCGGTAGCTTTGGCTGCCGCCGCTTCCCGGTCTTTCACGATTTGCTTAGCCATGTATCTGGCCACACCGGTAGTTTGGTTGGAACCTTGTTTTTCCAAGTATTTAGCAACCCCGGTTTTATTCATACCCAGGCGATCGATGTATTTTTCAACACCGGTGGCCTCACCGGAGGTAGCCGAACTATCGGATGAAGAACCGGCTCCGGACGAAGAGGACCCTGACTTCCTGCTGTACAAGAAAAAACCAACCGCAGCCAACCCAACCAAGCCCAACAAGGCGTTGTTAGACGATTCCTTGGCTGGTTCGGCACTGGCCGATTCGACCACAGCATCCGAACTCGCACTGCTAACACTTGTCGCGGCTCCTCCTATCGAAGGAGCCGTTTTGTCATGCTTGTAAGCCGAATCGGAATACAACACTTTCGGCTGGAAATTGGTAGCGGGATAATTAGGATCCGCCTCCACAGTTTCCACCACTTTAGCAGCCGGCGCGGCAACATTGCTAGCCGAGCTACTGTTGGCGTAGTCCGGGTTGCTGTATAGTACCTTAGGCTGATAGTCGGCGGCGGGATAATCCTGAGCCACGACCATGGAGCTGCTCAGCAGCAGGGCTGCCATCACACCTTTCGTCAATTCACTTGTTTTCACGTCTTTCACCTATGCTGTTAGAAACACAGGGTTTAAATCATTGACGAACCAACAATTTAAACCCCTGCTACTGTTTATAAAAATTAAAGTACGGCTTCCACATTAGCGACGACATTATCCACGGTAAAGCCGAACTCTTTGAAGAGTTGGCCGGCCGGGGCCGATTCGCCGAAGCGGTCCAGGCCAACCACTCGGCCTTGGCTGCCCGCGTATTTCCACCAGCTGTCGGTCACGCCGGCTTCGACTACCACGCGCGCGGTCACGCTCGGCGGCAGTACGCTGTCTTTGTACGCCTGATCTTGCGCTTCGAACACGTTGGTCGACGGCATGGACACCACGCGGATGTTTTTGCCTTTGGCTGTCAGCGCCTCGGCCGCTTTCGCCGCCAGTTCGACTTCGGAGCCGGTGGCGATGATGATGGCGTCCGGATTGCCTTCGCCGCTCAGGATGTAGCCGCCTTTGGCGATCGCGTCGATCTGGGCTTGGCTGCGCGGCATGTGCGGCAGGTTTTGCCGGGAGAAGATCAGGGTGCTCGGGCCGTCGGTGCGTTCGATCGCGGCTTTCCAGCTGACCGCCGATTCCACCGCGTCGCACGGACGCCAGACTTGCATGTTGGGGATCATGCGCAACGTGGCGGTTTGTTCGATCGGTTGGTGGGTCGGGCCGTCTTCGCCCAGACCGATGGAGTCGTGGGTGTAGACGAAGATGGTCGGCGCTTTCATCAGTGCGGCCATCCGCAACGCGTTGCGGGCGTATTCGCTGAACATCAGGAAGGTGGCGCCGTAGGGCTTGAAGCCGCCGTGCAGGGCGATGCCGTTCATGATGGCGCTCATGCCGAATTCGCGGACGCCGTAGTAGGCGTAGTTGCCGTCGTGGCCCGCAGCGTTGATGTCTTTGCAGCCTTTCCACAGGGTCAGGTTGGAACCGGCCAGGTCGGCGGAGCCGCCCAAGAGTTCGGGCAACAGTGGGCCGAAGCCGTTCAGGGTGTTTTGCGAGGCTTTGCGGCTGGCGATGGTTTCGGCTTTGGCGTTGACGTCGGCGATGAAGGCGTTGGCTTTTTCGCTCCAGTCGCCGGGCAGTTGGCCTTTGACGACGCGGCGTTCGAATTCGGCGGCCAGGGCCGGATGCGCGGCTTGGTAGGCGGCGAATTGGGCATTCCAGGCGGCTTCGCGTTCGGCGCCCTTGGCTTTCGCATCCCATCCGGCGTAGATGTCGGCGGGGATTTCGAACGGGGCGTGCGGCCAGCCGAGTTGTTCGCGGGTGGCGGCGACTTCGGCTTCACCTAAAGCCGCACCGTGGCATTCTTCCTTGCCTTGTTTGTTCGGCGAGCCGAAACCGATGATGGTTTGGCAGCAGATGATCGATGGCTTGTCGGTGACGGCTTTAGCCGCTTCGATGGCTTTTTTCACGGCGTCGGGGTCGTGGCCGTCGACTTTGGGGATGACGTGCCAGCCGTAGGCTTCGAAGCGTTTCGGGGTATCGTCCAGGAACCAGCCGTGGACGTCGCCGTGGCCGCGCACTTCGCCGTCGATGGAGATGTTGTTGTCGTCGTAGATGGCGATCAGTTTACCCAGGCCCATGGAGCCGGCCAGCGAGCAGGCTTCGTGGGAAATGCCTTCCATCAAGCAGCCGTCGCCCAGGAACACGTAGGTGTGGTGGTCGACGATGTCGTGACCGGGACGGTTGAATTGACCGGCCAGTGCGCGTTCGGCGATGGCGAAACCGACGGCATTGGTGATGCCTTGGCCGAGCGGGCCGGTGGTGGTTTCGACGCCGTCGGTGTAGCCGTATTCCGGGTGACCTGGCGTTTTGGAGTGCAGTTGCCGGAACTGTTTCAACTGGTCGATCGGCAGGTTATAGCCGCTCAGGTGCAACAGCGAGTAAATCAGCATGGAGCCGTGACCGTTGGACAGGACAAAGCGGTCGCGATTCGGCCATTTGGGGTTGGTGGGGTTGTGGCTCAGAAAATCGTTCCACAATACTTCAGCGATGTCGGCCATGCCCATCGGCGCACCAGGGTGGCCGGAGTTGGCTTTTTGGACGGCGTCCATGCTGAGTGCGCGTATGGCGTTCGCTAAGTCTCGGCGCGAAGGCATGTTGGTCTCCTTTATTTTGTTATTTTAGGTACGATGCCCGTAAACTAGAACATCGCTCTGGCTGGGGCTTGGTAATTGCAAGGAAAACCAACACGACGCTACTGTTTAACAGACTGCCGGAATTGGCATCACCTTGATACCTTGTAAATGTCCAAAGCCGCGACCGACAAGTGACGCCCGCGGCTTTGACGCCGTCCTTATTCCAAGTTGGCGTGTCTCGATCTCATTTCTTCTTCCGGGATACCCTTCTCATGAATGACATGGGAAATCGTAGCCTCGAGGAAAAGCAGAGTAGACAATTCAAATACGGTACCCATAGGCATGCCTCTGACTTTACCGTATTGTTCGGCACGACCGATTTGCAACGTAACGTCGGCCAAATCGCCGATAGTCGAATCGTCTTTGGCCGAAATCAGCGCGATTTTCGCACCCACTTCTTTAGCTTTCTTGGTGAAGGCCACCAGCTGCTCAGTTTCTCCGGAGCCGGAAATAATGATCAACAAGTCGCCGGCTTTAATACTAGGCGTGACGATTTCACCGACAACGCTGACATCATAGCCACCATGCATCAGCCGCATCGCGAAAAAATTACCGACCAATTTGGAGCGACCAGCACCAGAAATGAACACGCGCTTGGCCTGGTCCAACATGTCGACCAAAGTTTTGTCGTGCGAATCGGGTGTCGCTTCCAGAATGCTGGAAATTTTGCTTAAGACTAACTCTTGATGCATGACTTACACCGCCGCCACGTCGACCAATTCACGGATTTCACGAGCCGCTTCGGCAGGTGACGGAGCGCCGTAGATAGCCGCGCCGACCACGATAATGTTGGCTCCAGCTTTAACGGTTTGATCGATAGTGGCTGGTTTGATACCGCCGGCAACGGAAACGCGAACGTTCAAGCCCAGGTTGGCGACTTCGGCCAAGTCGGTGAAAGGCGTTTGACCGGCCGCTTGTGCGTCCAGACCGGTGTGTACACCCATGATTTGGGCGCCCAGCTTCGCGGATTCGCGAGCGCACTCGCCTTTGTTAGGCACGTTAATCAAGTCGACTTGCACTTCGGCCGCATATTTTTTAGCCGCCTTGATCACGCCGCCAATAGTAGCCAGACCGGAAACGCCCAATACGGTGCAGATGTCCGCGCCGGCAGCGTAGAAAGCACCAGCTTCGTATTCGCCGGCATCCATGGTTTTCAGGTCAACCAACAACAATTTATCGGGGTAACGTTGTCTCAGTTCTTTGACCAAATTGACACCGTTGTATTTGATGCAAGGGGTGCCAATTTCGAAAATGTCGACGTAAGGGGCTACTTGGTCGGCCAGCGCGACGGTTTGGTTGAAATCCAGTGAGTCCAACGCCATTTGAATTAATGGTCTTGCCATGTGATGTGCTCCGAAAAGTTTTAATTTTATTGATAGCTGATTCTCGCAAATTGCCACAACCCGCTAGGCTAGTCACGTACGTGTGATGCATCTGTAACTGTAAGATAGAAATAGCACGGCTGTCAATGCTTGACTGCCGCCAAATACAAAGCTTCAGGGCACTCGGACCAAGATTTTATCGACCGAAAAACCCAACATCGCAAACCGCGAAATTTCCCGATGGGAAATCGCCTTTTCAGGACGATAGTTGACTCTAAAACACCAACTCGCTCACCCTAGCACTGTCTATGAAACGCTTATTTTTCGCGCTCTGGCCACCACTTGACGCCCTAGCCAAACTCCAGCAGCTAATTCAACACCTTGATCGCCCAATAACTCCTCTGGCTATCTCCAACTTGCACGTTACGTTGGTGTTTTTAGGCACTGTAAATCGCAAACAAGAACGGGAACTGCGCAGACGAGCCAACACCCTCAAATTTCACGGCGCCGAACTGACGTTCGACCGGCTCGATTTTTGGCAAAAACCCAGCATACTTTGCCTGACGTCCACCGACGGATTAACTGCCGTGAGCGAACTTTCCGAACAATTGACCAGAATCAGCAAGGGGCTGGACATACCAATCGACAACCGCCCCTTCACTCCACACATCACGCTATGTCGTAAAATCAAACGCCCACTCGATACCGAATTCGAACCGATAACTTGGCGCGCCACCGGCTTTTGCCTGGCCGAGTCGGTATCAAACTCCGGACGCCGCCAATATCGGGTTCTTGAGGAGTGGCCATCATTGTCATAAGCAGCCGATACAAATCTGAGGAGAACCGACCATGCCCATGCTGAAACTGCGCACTAACATCCCTATTACCGCCGAACAATCTCCTAACCTGCTGAAAGCCTTCTCGCGCTTGCTAGCCCAGGAGACCGGAAAACCGGAACGCTATGTCATGATCGACATTTCCGGAAATCACTTCATGCTGTTTGCCGGCAGCGATTCTCCTTTAGCTTATTTGGAGTGCAAAAGCATAGGGCTCAGCGCCAGCCAAGCCACAAAGCTTTCAGCGTCCCTCTGCCAAATATTGTCCGAGGAACTCGGCATCGCTGGCGACCGAATTTACATTGAGTTCAGTAATTGTCCGGCTGAGTTTTGGGGCTGGAACAGCTCGACGTTCGGCTGACAGCGCAAAATCCGGCGCGCAAGCGCGCCGGTTCAGTCGCGTTATTTAGGCTTAACTTCGGATTTACCCTTGTCCGGCTTCTCGGCGCTTGCTGCCTTACCGGCTTTTTCCGTTTTTTCCGTTTTAGTATCAGATGGAACTGGCACACCATCGCCAAACAAAATATTTTTCTCGTTCGCCATAGCGGTTTTTTCGCCAATGCCTTTGACCGCCTCTAAATCCTTCAAACTTTTAAAATCACCATGCTCCTTGCGATACTGCACGATGGCCTCGGCTTTTTTCGGGCCGACTCCGGTTAAGGCAGTGGAAATTGCTTCCGCGTCTGCCTGATTGATATTGATGGGTTCAGCATTCACCCAAAACGAACAAAGCAATAGAACCAGAAATAGCTTTTTCATAATTCGACCTCGTAATTTAGTTAGAGATTAGGCTTAATCGGCTCATTCCGTTAAGAATGACTTGAAAAGCTAGTCGATTGTAGAAGCTAAACCTATTTTTTCAATACGAAATTCCGAAAATAACTAACCCCTACGCCGTGGCGACAAACACAGCTCTGACAGGAGCCGGCAGGCCTTCGATAGTCTTATCCGAGTCGTTAGGATCCAAAAAGTCCGTCAGCGACTGAAAGCGCATCCAATCTGTCGAACGCTGCTCTTCCACACGCGTTTTTTCAACGCTCGTTAATCGCACGTCTCGAAAACCGCAACGACGCAACCAAACCAACATTGCTTCACAACTCGGCAAAAACCAAACATTGCGCATGCTGGCATAACGTCGTTCCGGCAACAGTACGCGGTCCGGCCCGCCGTCGATCACCAAGGTTTCCAACACCAACTCGCCACCCGACCTCAGGCAACCTTTCAATTCCAGCAAATGATCGATCGGCGAACGCCGGTGATATAAAACCCCCATCGAAAATACCGTATCGAAAATTCCCAAGTCCGCCGGCACATCCTCTATACCCAGCGGCAAAACGAAGACTGGCGCATCGCCGCCGTGCAGACGACGAACCGCCTGAAATTGCATCACGCTCAACAGAGTCGGATCGATACCGATCACCATTCTGGCGCCGGCGCCCCACATCCGCCAGGCGTAGTAACCGTTTCCGCAACCGACATCCAGCACCAATCGGTTGCGCAACGGCGCAATGGCATCTTTAACACGACGCCACTTCCAATCGGAGCGCCATTCGGTGTCGATCTCGATACCGAAAAGACGATACGGCCCCTTCCGCCAAGGATGCAAGGCCATCAACCGCTCGCGTAACTCGGAGCGTGCCGTTTCGGAAATGTCCGAGTCGCCGCCGATTTGTACTTGATCGAGCAAGTCGCAAACGCTCGGTGTCAGAGGCGGCAATGCATCGACCACGCTCCGCCAGCGTCGCAAATCGCCATGCCCGGTTTCATCGAATGCCGTAGCTAACTGCCCCGGCAATAATGCCGCCCAGCGCTGACCTCCCGCCTCGACAAGCAAGTTGAATAAAGGCCGGTAATCGATCATTTCAACGCGATCATTGACGCGAAATTGAAGTACTGGAACCAAACCTCGACACTGGAAAACCCCGCTGCTTCCAGGCGCGCGCGATGCTCGGAGAAAGTCTCCGGTATCAAGACGTTCTCCAACGCAGTTCGCTTTTGACTGATCTCCAGTTCGCTATAGCCTTGCGCTTTCTTGAACAGATGATGCATTTCGGTTTGCAGATCCTGCTGGCGCTTGTCATCGAACGCCAGCTTCTCGGACAAGATCAACACGCCGCCAGGCAGTAGGCCGTCGTAAAGCCCAGCGATCAAGCGACCACGATCTTCGAGAGGTATGAATTGCAGCGTGAAATTCAGCACAACCACCGATGCATCGCGAATTTCAATATCGCGAATATCGGCGCAACGCCATTCGATGTCGACCTCCGCCGGGGCAAGCTCAATATCGCGCCGACATTGCTCGATCATCGCCTCCGAACAGTCGACCGCGACGATTTTGCAGTTTCGGACAGCAATGTTGGCGCGCATGGCCAATGCCGCCGCACCTAACGAACACCCCAAGTCGTAACATCGACTGTTTTCGCGGGCGTAACGGCCGGCCAACAAACCAATTGCGGAAATCATCGTGCCGTAGCCCGGCACCGAGCGTCGAATCATGTCCGGAAAGACCTTGACGACGTTCTCGTCGAAGCTAAATGCCGCGATTTCGCCTAGCGGACTGGCGTATAAAGAATCTTTCGAAGCTGGCATGAGGAGCGGCCGCGCTGGTTTGAACAAGCGCGGCCAAGCAAGACTGGCGAATACTTAAGAATTGTTGGGGACGTTGTTGTTGCTGAGCGCCTCGGTATTGCGCTTGGCCAACTGATTGATCACTTCCTGCAACGATCCGGAACGTTCGACCTCGTTTTTAAAGCTGGTCCGATAGTTGGTGACCAAGCTAACACCCTCGATCAGGATGTCGTAGACTTTCCAAGCCCCTTTCTCGTTCAGCATACGGTAGTTGACCGCGATCGGTTGCAAGCCAGGTTGCAAGATTTCGGTTTTGATCAATACCTTTTTATCGTCGCCTTCGCTGCTAACCGGTAGAAAACGCACCGACCAGTCCTTGAACTCGACAAACGCTCTGGAATAGGTGCGAATCAACAGGGTTTGGAACTCCTTCTTAAAACCGTCCTTCTCGGCCGGCGTAGCGTCTTTCCACATTTTGCCGAGCACCAACGTCGAAATTAGGTCGAAATCGACATGCGGGTAGATCACGTCGTGTACGAACACCGTGATTTTTTTGAAATCCTGCGTAAACCCAGGCTCCTGCATGCGTTGCTTCAGCTTGTTCGAGGCGTCCTCGATAATCTTCTGCGGCTCGCCTTCCGCCGCCGCGCCGGAAGCCCAGCCCAACGCCGTCGCCGCCCAAATCGCCATCAATAAAAACTGCAAATAACGTTTGATATACATATAAACCATCTCTTAATAAGGATACAGGGCGCTAATTTCAGCCTTCCCAAACCATACACTGCTACAATTAAGGTCCGAAGCGGAAAACCCAGCCTCAGGCTCGACCAACCCGCGGAGGATCGGCAAACACCTCACTATTTTACTATGGAAAAGATGTCTACCCCTAACGACTTTTTCCCAACCACCCGGATGCGCCGCATGCGCTCCCAGAATTTTTCCCGCCGGTTAATGCAGGAAAACCGCCTGACTACCGACGACTTGATCTGCCCATTATTTGTCGTTGAAGGCCAATCCGTCCAACAAGCCGTGGCGTCGATGCCCGGCGTCCGCCGCCTGTCCATCGACCGGCTGTTGCGGGAAGCCGAATCCTTAGTCAAGTTGGGTATCCCCGCCGTCGCGCTCTTTCCGGTCGTCGACCCCGGTCAAAAATCGCTGAACGCAGAAGAAGCCTACAATCCCGACGGCCTGGCGCAACGTTGTACGCGAGCGCTGAAATCTGAATTTCCGGAGCTCGGCGTAATTACCGACGTCGCGCTCGACCCGTTCACCACGCACGGCCAGGACGGCCTGATTGACGCTGACGGATACGTCGTCAACGACGCCACCGTCGACGTGCTGTGCAAACAAGCCCTATCCCATGCCGAGGCCGGTGCCGACATCGTCGCGCCGTCCGACATGATGGACGGCAGAATCGGTGCGATCCGCAACGTCCTGGAGTCCCAGGGCCACCCAAACACCCGCATTCTGGCCTATTCGGCCAAATATGCCTCCAGTTTCTACGGCCCGTTCCGCGACGCGGTCGGCTCGGCCGGCAATCTGGGCGGAGGCAACAAATACAGCTACCAAATGGACCCCGCCAATTCCGACGAAGCGATCCGAGAAATCGCGCTCGATTTACAAGAAGGCGCCGACATGATCATGATCAAACCGGGCATGCCCTATCTGGACATCATTCGCCGCGCCAAGGATCGTTTCGGCGTTCCGACATTCGCTTACCAAGTCAGCGGCGAATACGCGATGCTGAAAGCCGCCGCCCAAAACGGCTGGCTAGACGAACGTCAGGTCGTGCTGGAATCCTTACTTGCCTTCAAACGGGCCGGCTGCGACGCAATTTTGACCTACTTCGCCAAACCGGCGGCACAATGGCTGCAACAAACCTAGATCGACAAGCCATGGCGACCGCGCGCGACATCCGCAATGCCGAACAGCGTCGGCAATCACGGCTGGAGGAAGGTGTATTTATTCTGCTCCTGCTGCTGTCCATGCTGGGTATCGCCGTCACCCGCTTTTCGCCGGAAGACGGTTACGCTTTCTGGTTGTTCATGGTCACCGTATTCGCCGGCATTTCGATCGCCATCGGCCGGATGAAAGCCAAAAACCACACGTTCGACTTCGCCGCTGCGTTCAAGGAACAATTGCTGCATTGGGCCAGTGCGGTATTGGTCGCCGGCGGCGCGTTTCTGCTGCAGAAATCGGGCCGTATCGACGAAAACGCCTCGACGCTGGTGGTGTTGTTGATTCTGTCGTTGGCCACGATGCTGGACGGCATCCGTATCGGCTGGCAACTGGGTTTGATCGGCCTGTTTCTCGGCGCATGCGCGATTATTATCGCCTACGTTGAACAGTTCATGTTGCCCGTCAGCGTGCTCGCCGGCCTGCTCGTCATCGTCACCCTGTATTGGGAATTCAAATCCCGCAAACAAGCCGACCAATGACAGCCATCGACCAATACGCCGTATTCGGCCACCCGATTAACCACAGCAAATCGCCGCGCATCCACGGCCTGTTCGCCGAGCAAACCGGTCAACGTCTGCAATACCGGGCGGCGGACGTACCGGCCGAGCTGTTTCGCTCTGCGGTAGAAACCTTCTTTGCCGACGGCGGCAAGGGTCTCAATTGCACGGTGCCGCTCAAGGAACTCGCCTGGCAATTCGCGGACCGCCTCGGCGACCGCGCCCTGCTCGCCAAAGCCGTCAACACCCTGGCACGCCAGACCGACGGCCGCATCCTCGGCGACAATACCGACGGCGTCGGTCTGCTCAACGACCTGACCATCAACCATCGCATTCCGTTGCGCGCCAGCCGGATCTTAGTGCTCGGGGCCGGCGGCGCGACACGCGGTATCGTCGCGCCGCTACTGGAACAGGCACCGGCGCAGCTCGTCATCGCCAATCGGACACTCGAAAAAGCCGAGGCCATTGCCGACGAGTTTGCCGATCTTGGAGAGTTGCACGCCTGCGGCTACGCAGATTTGAACAGCCGCTTCGACGTCATTTTGAATGCAACCTCCGCCAGCTTGGGCGGCGACCTGCCGCCGCTGGCCGACGATATTCTCGCCGACGGCGGCTGCTGCTACGATTTGGCTTATGCCAACCAGCCTACCGCATTCGTAAACTGGGGCCTTCGGCACGGCGCCTCGCTAAGCCTCGACGGCTTGGGCATGCTGGTGGAGCAGGCCGCCGAGGCCTTCTATCTTTGGCGGGGTGTCAGACCGGACACCTGTCCGGTCATCGATTTGCTGAACCGCGAGCGAACGGTGCCGCCGCTTCGAAACGATTGACCTCCGTCCACCACCAACGACAATCACTCTTCCACGATCCATCATTGCTTAACGGACCAACATGAAGGCCATCAAATCATTATTCGGGAAAGTCTCCGGCAAATCCCCAGCCCCGCTGGGAACACAGCCCATCACGACCGAAACCTTGCGGCAACTCTTCCCAATCAGAAACCTGAGCGAAGAAATCCTGCAAACCTTCGCGGCCGAGAACCACGTCGAAACCTACTCAGCCGGTCGAACCCTGTTTTCGGTCAACGAGCCTTCAACCTGCGCGATTTTCTTGCTTGACGGAACCGTGGTTTTGGCCGACCAGCACGGTAAAGGTTACGAAATCAGCGCCGGCAGCGCGCAAGCCAAGTTTCCGATCTGTAGCGGTGCCAAACAAACCGCGACGGCCACCGCCAAAACCGACATTAGTATTCTGCGGGTGTCGTTAAAAATCATGCTCACCTCCGGCCGCTTCGACCACGGCAAACTGGACGTACCGGAAGACTTGCAAGGTAACCGCCTGTTATCGCTGTTCGCCGACCATTTCCAGCACCACCACCACGAACTGGAAATTCCGTCGCTGCCGGAAGTGGCGATCAAGTTGCGCCAAGCCATCCAAAAAGACGTCAATATCGATGACGCGGTCAAGATCATTCAACTCGACCCGGCTATCTCCGCCAAACTGATCGAAGTGGCCAACTGCCCGTTGTACTTGACCACTGTCCCCGCCAAAAACTGTAAGGATGCGGTGATCCGCATCGGCCTGAACGCCACGCGCAGCTTGGTCACGGCACTGAGTATCAAGCAGATTTTCAAATCCAAATCGCCGCTGCTGAAAACTTACCTCGAAGATTTGTGGAAACAAAGCCTGTATTTGTCCAGCCTTTGTCACGTGCTGGCCAGCCATAGCCAGCAACAAAATCCGGAAGATGCGCTGTTGGCCGGGTTAACCTGCGACATCGGCGTGATTCCGTTTCTCAGCTTCGTGGCGGACTTGCCGCTCGAGTACCACAATGAGACCGAAATCGAACAAGCGATCCCCGTCGTCAGAGCGCCGGTCGGCGCGGTCGTGCTCAAGGAATGGGATTTTGCCGATGAGTTCATTCAGGCGGCCAAACATTCCAGCGATTGGTTTCACGCTAGCGGTGACACGTTAACACTGACCGACATTGTCGTGCTCTCTCGACTACATGCCTTGATCGGCAAAAAGGCCAACGCCGATCTGCCGGCAATCAGCGCGATCCCGGCGGCGGCCAAACTGAAAACCTTTTCGCTGTCGCCGGAAAACACGCTGGCGATCCTGCACGACGCCAAAGCCAAGATTCAGGAAGCTTTGAACACCTTCATCACTTGATATGTTCGGCAAGTTATTTAAACGGGCGGCGACCAAACCCGTCGCCGCGGCAAGCAACGGCGAACGTCCGGCCCACCGTCTGCCCATCGAGTTTTTACGCAAACTGATCCCGATCGGCGAGCAGGACAGCAAAGAACTGATAAAACTGCCGATTGCGTTATGCCAGTTCAATGCCGGGGACATCGTCTTCAATCGCGGCGAAGCCTCCGACACCTTGATTTATCTCTACAGCGGCAAAGTGTTTCTGGAGTCGGCCAACGGCGGATACACGGTTGAAGAGAATACCTTCAAGGCCTGCTATCCGTTGGCGGCTCACGGCGAACATAGCGTCAGCGCCATTGCCCAAACCCCATCCCAGCTGATTTACCTACCACTATCGTTACTGCGACAAAGCAGCGCTCAGCCACACAATCCGCTGGCAAACCGCGCCAATCCGCCCGCCGAACTGCGTAATAGCCGGCTATTCGCGAAACTTTGCGCGGCCTACGACGCCGACGCGCTGCAAGTCCCCAGCCTGCCCGACGTCGCCTTAAGGCTGCGTAGTGCATTGCAAAAAGACATCAGCGTCGCCGATGCGGTGAAAATCGTCAATCTGGACCCGGCGATTTCGTCCAAACTGGTACAGGTCGCCAACAGTCCGATCTACCGAGGCTTAAAGCCGGTCAGTAATAGCCACGATGCGGTCAATCATCTGGGCTTCAAAATTACTCAAAATCTGGTCACCAGCGTCAGCCTGCACCAATTGTTCCGCAGCACCAATAAAGTGCTTCAGCAAAAATCCCAGCAAACCTGGAAGCAGAGCATACAAATCGCCAGTTTGAGTTGTACCTTGGCCGGTCTCGGTAAAAAGATCAACGCCGACGAAGCCTTGCTTGCCGGCCTGACTCACAATATCGGCGTCTTGCCTATCATTACATTGGCTGGTAGCCTGCCCGCTTCAGAGTACACCGAGGCCGAACTCGACGCTTGCATCGACTACCTACAGGGGCTATTCGGCACTTTCATCCTGAAAAAATGGCATTTTCCGGACACGCTGATCCAAATTCCGGCGCAAACCGGAAACTGGTATTACGACGCCGGCGAGGGCCTGCAATTGCACGACATTGTATTGTTGGCCAAATTTCACAGTCAGTTGGGGGGCATCCGGATGCACAAATTGCCGCCTCTGAACACCTTGCCGGCGTTTCATAAACTGGACGACTGCGCTTTAACGCCCGACATGTCCCTGCAAGTACTGCAGGACGCCAAACAGCAAATCGCCGAGGCCTTGGCATTTTTCCGGGCCTGACATGAACTGGTTCACGCGCCTCTTCAAAAAAACGCCGCCGCCAACGTCTTCGGCGCCAACCAACATCGCCGCGAAAAACGTAAACATACCGGTGGAAATACCGGGCGTGACACCGCCGATGTCGACGCTCAAACAATCCCTGCCTCCAGCGGAACTCAAGCAATTCGTCCCGCTACGCAATCTCGACGATGCCCATTTGGCCGCGCTGCCGCGCCAAACCCTCCGCTACGCCAAACATTCGGTGATTTTCACCTTCGACCAGCGCACCGACAGCGTGTTTTATTTAGTGCGAGGGCGGCTCAACATGCAACCCGACAGCGAAAGCAGCTACGAAATCGTCGCCGACACCCCGCGAGCCCATCTGCCGTTAAACAGCGCCACGCGTTGCGGCGCCACCGCCACCGCGCTCGACGACGTCTTGATCCTGGAAGTCTCGATAGAGCTGAACCGGCTATGGTCCGACCACTGCCGAGAATCGACCAGCTGTGTTGAACTGGTGGATATCGAACTCCCCGAGTCGTTGAACGGCCACCAGTTCTTTATCAGCTTTGCCCAAGCCTACCGGGAAAATCAGTTAAGGTTGCCCTCGTTACCCGACGTCGCGCTTAAACTCAAGGAAGCGATGCGCAAGGAGATAGGGATAGCCGACGCCGTCGAAATTATTCAACTCGATCCGCCCATCGTCGCCAAACTGATTCAGGTTGCCAACAGCGCTCTGTATTCCACCGGCAACTCGATCCACAATTGCCACGACGCGGTATCGCGCATCGGCCTCAACGCGACTCGCAACTTGGTTCTGGGCATCAGCTTGAAGCAACTGTTCCATTGCAAGGACCCAGCGCTGATGAAAGCCATGCAAGCGTTATGGCGGAGCAGTTTGTACGTCTCCAGCCTCAGCTTCGTGCTGGCCCAGGCGTGCAGCCGCATCAACCCGGAAGACGCATTGCTGGCCGGTTTGGTCGCCGACATTGGCGCGATACCGCTACTGCATTTTGCCGAACACTTCCCGGACGCCAGCCCCAGCCTGGAGGAGTTACAAGCCTCGCTAACCTATCTGCGCGCTCCGGTCGGCACTCTGGTACTGCATACCTTGGGCTTCTCGGAAACCCTAACCGGCATTCCGCCACTCGCCGAAAATTGGCTGTATGACAGCGGCCCGGAACTGACGCTGAGCGACATTGTCATGCTAGCCAAATTACACAGCTATTTCGGTAGCGGCAAATCCCGCGACCTACCCTATATTTGCTCGATACCGGCCTACGCCAAACTCAGCGAGGGCAAGCTCAACCCCGATTTTTCGCTTTCCGTGTTACAAAAGGCTCAGGCCCGCGTGCAGGCGGCGATGCAACTGTTATCCTGATTTTTTCCAATTACTTTCCGGCTACCGTAATGACCAATCCTTTATTAGAACGTACCGAACTCCCGCAATTTTCCAAAATTCTGCCCGAACATGTCGAACCGGCGATCGATCAATTACTGGCCAATGCTCGCGCCGCCATTGATACCCAGCTAGCAGGCGGCGGCCCCTACACTTGGCATAACCTGATCGAGCCCATCGAGGAAGCCGAAGACCGCTTGAACAAGGCTTGGTCGCCGGTCAGCCACATGAATTCGGTCGTGAACAGCGACGCCATGCGCGACGCCTACAACGCCTGCCTTGGCAAACTCAGCGCCTACGCCACCGAAACCGGCCAAAACAAGGCGCTGCAACAAGCCTACAAAGCCATTCGCGACAGCGATGAATTCGCCAATCTCGAACCCGCCCAACAAAAGATTATCGATAACGCACTACGCGATTTTCATTTGTCCGGTGTCGACCTTCCAGCCGAGCAACAAGCGCGCTACAAGGAGATCAGTCAGCAACTGTCCAAGTTGGCCAGCCAGTTCGAGGAAAACCTGCTCGACGCCACCAACGCCTGGCACAAGCAAATTACCCATCTCGACGATTTGGCCGGCCTGCCCGAGTCGGCCATCGCCCAAGCGAAACAGGCTGCCGAAGCCGAAGGCAAGGACGGCTGGTTGATCAATCTACAATTTCCGTCCTATCTGGCGATCATGACCTACGCCGACAATCGGGAGCTGCGGCGCGAGCATTACGAAGCCTTCTGTACCCGCGCATCCGACCAGGGTCCGCACGCAGGCCGATGGGACAACACCGACATCATGGAGCAGATTCTGGCTCTGCGCCACGAAAAGGCCCAATTGCTGGGATTCAGCAATTACGCGGAATATTCACTGGCCACCAAAATGGCCAAGTCCACCGACGATGTGGTCAAATTTCTGGAAGACCTGGCCGACAAATCCTGGCGCCAGGCGCGCCGCGACCTGACCGAGCTGAAGGAATACGCCGCCCAGGAACACGGCCTGCACGATCTGCAAGCCTGGGACATCGGCTACTACTCGGAAAAAATGCGCCAGCACTACTATCAATTGTCGCAAGAAGAAGTGAAGACCTACTTTCCGGACAACAAAGTCGTACCCGGCTTGTTCGCGATCGTCGAACGCCTGTATGGTCTGCAAATCAGCGAAATCCGGGAGTTCGACGCCTGGCACCCGGATGTGCGCTTTTATCAAATTGTCGACAAGGACGGCGCACTACGCGGCCGCTTCTTCCTGGACTTGTACGCCCGCGCCAAGAAGCGCGGCGGCGCCTGGATGGACGATTGCGTCTGCCGCAAGAAAACCTCGACCGGCCTGCAAACGCCGGTCGCCTACCTGACCTGCAACTTCACGCCGCCGATCGCCAGGGATGGTGGGAGTGCGGTAACGAGTATGGAACTCGTACCGCCGACCGGCAACGCCCCCGCCCTGCTAACTCACGACGAAGTGGAAACCCTGTTCCACGAATTCGGCCACGGTCTGCACCACATGCTGACTCGGATCGACCACCTCGGCGTGTCCGGCATCAACGGCGTGGAATGGGACGCGGTGGAACTGCCCAGCCAGTTCATGGAAAACTGGTGCTGGGACAAGGAAGCCCTGGGCCTGATTTCCGGCCATTACCAAACCGGAGAGGCATTGCCGGATGCGCTGTACGATAAGATGCTGGCCGCGAAAAACTTCCAAGCCGGCATGATGATGGTGCGGCAACTGGAATTCAGCCTGTTCGACTTCAAAATTCACCAGCACTACGACCCGACCAAGGGCGGACGGATATATCAGACCTTGCAGCAAGTGCGCGAACAAGTCGCGGTGGTCAAGCCCCCCGAATTCAACCGCTTCGCCCACAGCTTCTCGCACATCTTCGCGGGCGGTTACGCGGCCGGTTATTACAGCTATAAATGGGCGGAAGTCCTGTCGGCCGACGCCTTCTCGCTGTTCGAGGAAAAAGGCATTTTCGACCGCGCTACCGGTGAATCCTTCCTGCGCAATATCCTGGAACAAGGCGGCAGCAGCGACGCGATGACTTTATTTAAAAACTTCCGCGGCCGCGAACCGCAAATCGACGCCTTGCTACGGCACAACGGGATTGCGGCTTAAGGGCGACATCAACCGGGCTCGTCAAGAGCCCGCGCACCGGGCCGACCAGCGCTGGCGTTTTTCAAAGGGCGTGAGCAGCGCTAAGCTTGGCTGTCCACGCCGCAACGGCGAATTCAATCAGCCAGTCGTCGCTGAAACCAAGCTTTCCGCCGGGCTTCGTTCGATAACTTGCACCCGCTGAGTAATCCCGCAGAGCAAGGTATAAGGTATCGTGTCGGCGTTACGGGCGATTTCCTCGACCGGCAAGGCCTCGCCCCACAACGTGACCGGATCGCCGGGCTGGGCGTCCGGCTGACTGTTAAGATCGACGGTGATCATGTCCATCGACACCCTCCCGATCAACGGCACCCTCCGACCATTGACCAACACCGGCGCGCCGCTTTGGGTGTGGCGGTGATAGCCGTCCCCATAACCGATCGAGGCCACGCCAAGCCGGGTCGGTTGCCGGCAAGTCCAAGTGCCGCTGTAACCAACCGACTCGCCGGCGGCGACGTACTTGACCGCGATCAACCGCGAATGCAGACTCATCACCGGCCGCAGACCGAAATCCGCGCCGGTTTTACCGGCGAACGGCGAGCAGCCGTACAGCATCAATCCCGGCCTGACCCAATCGCCCCCCTAACCTGTGCCGAGTCGGAGGACACGTTGGGCCAGCCAATGATGCCGGCCGAATTAGCGATACTACGCTGACCGGGAAAGTCTTTGACCGCATGGTTGAACACATCGATCTGGCGGCGGGTTTTGTCGTCGAGCAAGTCGTCGGCGTTGGCGAAATGGGTAATCAGATTGATCGGTTGCGCGACGGCGACACAATCGGCCAGCGCCTGATAAGCGGCTAAGAAGTCGCCGCCCTTGAAACCCAGACGGTTCATCCCGGTATCCATTTTCAACCAAACCGGTAATTTTGCGGATTCCGGTGGCAGTTGCCGCAAAATGCCGATTTGCTGCGGCGTATGAATCACTGCCGCCAGTTTGTGGAATATCATCAAACGCAGCTCGTCCAGACAGACGAAGCCTTGCAGCACAGTAATCGGTTGGGAAAAACCGGCCTCGCGCAAGCGCACGCCTTCGTCGACTCGCGCCACCGCAAAACCGTCGGCCTCGGCCAACGCCGCCGCCACCCTATCCATGCCGTGGCCGTAGCCGTTGGCCTTGATGACGGCCATGATCCGGTTATTGGGCGCGTAGCGTCTAACCTGGGCCAGATTGTGGCGGGCGGCGTCCAGATCCAGATGCACATAAGCGGCCGGCGTCATTCGTAATCCTCGCTGCCGGTATAAACGCCCGCGAAGTTTTCGAAGCGGGTGTATTGGCCGAGGAAGGTCAGTCGCACCGTGCCCAGCGGACCGTTCCGCTGCTTGCCGATGATGACTTCGGCGATGCCCTTGTCCGGACTGTCCTCGTGGTACACCTCGTCGCGATACACGAAAATGATCAAATCGGCATCCTGCTCGATCGCGCCGGATTCGCGCAAGTCCGACATCACCGGCCGCTTGTTCGGGCGTTGCTCCAGATTCCGGTTGAGCTGCGATAGCGCGATCACCGGCACATTCAACTCCTTGGCCAGCGCCTTCAGGCCGCGCGAGATGTCGGAAATCTGCTGGACACGGTTATCGCCGCTGGACGGCGATTGCATTAACTGCAAGTAATCGAGCACGATCAAACCCAGTTGACCATGCTCGCGAGTCAGCCGGCGGGCACGGGAACGCACCTCGGTTGGCGTCAGCGCCGGAGTGTCGTCGATAAACATTTTGGTCTCGGCCAACAGATTGATCGCAGAGGTCAAGCGCGGCCAGTCGTCGTCGTCCAGTTTGCCGGTCCGTACCTTGTGCTGGTCGATCCGGCCCAGCGACGACATCATCCGCATCGCCAGCGCTTCGCCCGGCATCTCCATACTGAATACGGCGACCGGCATCCCGCTTTTCAAAGCCACGTTTTCGGCCATGTTCATCGCGATCGTGGTCTTGCCCATCGAAGGCCTGCCGGCGACGATAATCAAGTCGGACGGTTGCAGTCCGGAAGTTTTTTCGTCGAGGTCGGTGAAGCCGGTACTGGCGCCGGTGATGTCGCCGTCCTGCTCGTACAGCATTTCGATCTTGTCCACCGCCTTGGCCAGCAAGGATTTGATCGACGCAAAACCGCCTTGACCGCGTTGGCGTTGCTCGGCGATTTCGAATACCTTGCGCTCGGCGTTTTCCAACAAATCGGCGGTTTCCCGGCCTTCGGTGGTGAAGGCCGAGTCGGAAATTTCGGTACCGACATGAATCAGCTGCCGCAAGACCGAGCGGTCGCGGACGATGTTGGCATAGGCGACGATATTGGCGGCGCTGGGCGTGTCGCGCGCCAGTGAAGCCAGATACGCGAGGCCGCCGCCGTCCTGCAGTTCGCCGGTGGCTTCCAAGACTTCCGAAATCGTCACGACATCGAACGGATCCTGTTTCTCGGCCAATTGAGCGATCGCGCGAAAGATCAAACGATGGTCGCGTCGGTAAAAATCGCCCTCGACGATTTTATCGGCCACCGAATCCCAGGTGCGATTATCCAGCAGCAGGCCACCCAGCACGGATTGTTCGGCCTGGATCGAATGCGGCGGGACTTTCAGAGACTCGACGGCTTGATCGGGAGAAAAGTAATAATCTTCGGACATGGCAACGGAAAGGGCGAATACTGGCCGCGCATTATAACCGGCTAACTACTCGGACAGACTGATGGCGACGACGTCGCATGCCGACGGAAAATGCAAAGTATATCGTTCGGCGAGTAGGCCGCGTACCAATACATCTCGGACGACTAGCGGTTTCAATTTTGTCAGGGCCTACCCACATCTCACCGGCAATTGACCACCAACAACACTGCGACAGCTGTTTTACGCTACGTCTTCCTTTATTAGCCAAGCTCGGCTTTCTCGGACTCTAGGGCACAAAAAAGCCGGTTTCACCCGGCTGTTTGCTGATCTGCAATAATAGGCCCGTAGCCCTTTTGTATGAATTGATTTTTGGTTAGCGTTATTGCTCAACCTCGATATCGCGCCAAGCTTCGACGGCAAACAACGCCAGTTCTTTCACCACTGTAAGAATAAATCTGACCGCGCCGTAGCCGAGCCCCGCCAAGATCAAGATAGCTAGTATTTTCATAGTACCTCCCAATTAAAGCCTCCCGTTTGGCGAGTTTGCCACTTTCCCGATAAAACTCAATAGCCCCTTTCAGGGGTTTTGGCAACACAATCAATGAAGTACAACAACAATACAATTTAAAACAAGCCGTTAAAATTCATTGTTAAAGTAAATTAAATTTCAACATCTCGCGGAAGTTTTCCGATTTTCGGCTACGCCGGACCGGATTGCGGCATTTTTGCCGGAGTCGGATACAAAGAAGATTCATCAAGGCCATCCTCGCCAATCGGCTCGACTGCGTCGCGCTGACCCGCCGACAGCGAAAAGTTTCCCGCGAAAAAATACTTGGCGTTAAAATCCGCGCCTTTAACCGCGTTGTCTATGGAGCAGCAGTCCGATGGGTAGAGCCTACCAGAACAGAAAGGTGTCGATGGCCAAAACGGCCGATGCGAAGACCAAGGTATACAGCAAATACGGCCGCGAAATTTATGTCTGCGCCAAGTCCGGCGGCGTCGACCCGTCCGGCAATTTGACCTTACGCGGACTTATCGACCGGGCTAAAAAGGATCAGGTTCCCGGCCACGTCATCGACAAAGCCCTAGACAAAGCCAAGGGCGGCGGCGGCGAGGATTTCGCACCGGCTCGCTATGAAGGTTTTGGCCCGGGCGGTTGCATGGTGATCGTCGATTGCTTGACCGACAATCCGAATCGCACTTTCGGCGACGTACGTCTGTGTTTTACTAAAACCAAATGCAAGATAGGTACGCAGGGCACCGTCAGCCACATGTTCGATCACGC
The DNA here is from genome assembly GCF_050154735.1 of Methylomonas stagni. Lineage (NCBI taxonomy): Bacteria > Pseudomonadati > Pseudomonadota > Gammaproteobacteria > Methylococcales > Methylococcaceae > Methylomonas > Methylomonas stagni. The sequence goes on from NZ_CP189557.1 coordinate 3,218,214, forward strand.
CGCGATTCTGGCGTTTCGCCACGATGACGAAGACAGCGTTCTCGAAGCCCTACTGAGCGCCGACGTCGATGTCAGCGATATTGAAAACGACGAAGGCAAGTTAACGGTATTCACGCCGCAAGCCGACTATTTCAAAGCCAAGCAGGCGCTGACCGACTTGCTAGGTGAAATCGATTTCGAAGTCGATGAAATTCAGTTTTTACCGAAGGGTTCAACGCCGATCGCGGGCGACGACGCGGTGTTATTCGAAAAATTTTTAGATATGCTGAATGAACTGGATGACGTGCAAAACGTTTATCACGACGCCGCCTATTGACCGCGAGGAATCGGGAAAAACTGCGGCAATTTGTCGCAGTTTTTCTGGACAACCCGGTTTTAATCTCTTAGAATGCATTCACCTTGAATTAGGTCGATGCGATTGGCAAGAATCGTCATCTTTCAACGGGGGAGGAGAGCGGCCAGTTCGCTGGTAAAACAACAACAATAAGCGCAGCAAGTTAAGCTGTCGAAATCAATTCGACAGACGTCCAAAACACAATAATAAACCGGACGAAGCCCGCAATATGCGGGCTTTTTTATGCCCCGAGCAAAATCAGCGAAAAAAATGAAAATCGCTAGCACGCCGGAACGACCGAAATCGCTGTTCTCATCCGCTATGTTTTCACGAAAGCTCGCCCAGACAATCGAACGCCAAATCGAGTAACACCGGCCGCATCGCGGCCGCACTGCCTAAATGCTCGGCAATCAGAATTTCAACCTCCGGCGCCTGACAGCGCATGCCCTCTACTTGCGCCGGAATATCGATGCCAACATGACGACCGGCCGCCAAAAAGTAAGGTAAGACGACAATACGCCGCGCGCCGGCCGCAATTTGCCTACGTAAACCGTCCGAGATGCTCGGTTCGGCAATTTCCAGGAATGCGCACGCGACACCGGCATAACGGCTGCCGATGGCCAAGGTGTCCGCCAATCGACGAATCTCGTCGTTAGCTTGTTCTCGGCGACTGCCGTGCGCGACCAGTAACAAGTGAGTGTTCATCGTTTTCATTCGATGTCCTTAGAGATTTGGTGGCGTCGCGACCCACTAACATACGTCGCGAACGGCGACACCAGGGAGGAGAGGTTCCCGCGACAAAACCTGCGCATTGCTAGGCGTTCAGGCATTGATATCGGCAAATTGGTCTACCGAGTACTGAGACGACACTCGTTTGAAACCTCCATTCTTCCCTCAGTCCGAACCTCGCCAGCAACCTTGTCCTTTGCGCCAGCGATGACAAAAGCACCGCAAAAGTTTCCGCCAGTGTGCCGCGATTGCAGACCGTTGCAGAGAAATTTTCCGCGCGCGATTCGCCTAACCGGCTCCGACGCCTACCATCCACCGAAACACCGGATAGGACTATACTGTCCGCAAACCCTGACGCCGTATCCTAAGCGGCGTTCGGCGTCTACCAACACCGATGAGACTTTCAATATGTGGTTAACCAGACTGTTGTTCAACTTGCCCTTACTCCTGGTTCTCGGATGTGCCGAAACCCCGGAGCAACCGGCGCCCTTACCGCCGACTCAGGTCGATCTGAAGATCGAAAGCGCGCCGATGATCAACCCCGACGCCGACGGCAAGGCCGCCCCGGTTTTGCTGCGGGTTTACGAGCTGCGTGAACAAAGCTCGTTCAATGGCGCGGACTTTTTTGCACTGTTCGATAAAGATCAGGCCACGCTGGCCGCCGATTTGGTCCGTAAGCAGGAATTGCTGATCAAACCCGGCGAGAACAAAGCGATACATATCGAACCCGCCGGCGACACTCGCTCACTAGGGTTTTTCGCGGCTTTTCGAAAGCTGGATAACGCTCAATGGCGCGCCGTCGCGCCGGTGGTCGCGCATCAAAACAACATGGTGACTTTGAAAATCAAGGGGAATACACTGGCTGCCGATGCCTCCGCCGAGCCGCCGCCCGCGCTAGCGGTCAAGCCGGCGGAATGACTTGTCGAACCGAACCTATAACCACTCGATGCGAATCGGGGTGTTTCTTAATTTGTTCAATGACTACGAGGAAAAACTATGAATTCGAAGTTTTGGCGCTATTTTGGTGCCGCCGCATTATTGGCCACTACCTGTGTGCAAGCCAAGGACACTTGGCAAGAAGTTGTCGTTGCTCCTGGAGACTATCGGGTTAATGTAACCGGCCAAGCGCGGCGAATTCATCCGAGCTGCGCGTTTGAGGATGGGTACAAGTTTTATTTGAAGCCAGGCAACTCTGAAAAGTTGGTGGTGTATTTCAACGGAGGTGGCGCTTGCTGGAATTACAGCACCTGTTCCACCGCATTCGGCAACGATCCGAGTCAGGCAACTTTTATACCGAGCACCAATCTCGCCAATAATCCGGCAACTTGGGATGGCCTTCTTGCGATAGACAACCCTAGCAACCCATACAAGGACTGGACAATAGTCTTTCTACCTTACTGTACGGGCGACGTGTTCATCGGGGCGAAAGAAACCGTTTACAGCAACCCGCAGCTCAGTCCGAACAACGCCGTTCCCGATGTGTTTACTGTTCATCACCGCGGTTTCGATAACTTCCTGTACGTGATGAACTACCTGGATAGCCGATACAGACATCTTGATAAAATTTTGGTATCCGGCTCCAGTGCTGGCGGATACGGTAGTACGCTGAACTATCCCTGGATTAAGAAAATTCTGGGCCGCAATGCGAAAACTTCTCTGGTCAGTGACGGCAGTATCGGAGTACTGACCGATGAATTCATCCAAGACTCACTGTTTGGAACAAATACATCCTGGTCGATAGAGCAAACCTTGCACCCCGCATTGAGGCGATTATCGAAGGTAACTGAAGGTTTAAATTTTATACCTTCAGCACTGAGGATACTCGCTAATCAATATCCCGAAGATCGATTCAGCCAATACACCAACGCATACGATTATGTTCAAGCAATATTTTGGAATCTTATGCAACCAATCCCGCAACCTTTACCAGACCTGGCGACCTGGAGCACTCGTATGCTGGAAATGACTGTAGCTAATCAAACCAACCTGCCACACAATTATCGCAGCTATATCGACCCCGGTTGTGACCATACGATATTAAGCTACAGTGAGTTTTATACGTCGGCGTTAGAAGGTATTAGCTTTCTAGACTGGATCAAAACCCAGACTGGAGAGTCCTATAGCAAAAAGCATCGCTGGCGCAACCTGAGTTGCACGCTGGGCGAGAATTGTGGCGAAGAAACGTTAACAACGGACGGTATTGAAGCCTGTCTGAATCGATTTTATTCCCGCCTTTTTTAACTTGCGGTTAACTCTACGTAGCCCTGCCTCGCCAATAAGCCGAGCAGGGCATTCACGCCAAACCCTTACCACGGTTTTCCATCCGCCGCAGAAACTCCGCCATGATGGCGCGGTAAAGTTCGTCGCCCAGATACTGGTCCTCGACGCCGCTGTCGATGCTGGGATTGTCGTTGACCTCGATGACATAGCCCTTGCCGGCCACTTCCTTGACATCCACGCCGTACAATCCGTTGCCTATCGGCTGGGTGGCTTTCAGCGCGGCCTCCAGCACCGCTCTCGGTACTTCGAAGGTCGGTAACGTCGCGAAACTGCCGCTATCGGTGCGGTTAGCGCCGTGCCGGTAAATCTGCCAATGATTTTTCACCATGAAATAACGGCAAGCGTACAAAGCCTTGTGGTTAAACACGCCGATACGCCAGTCGAAATCGGTATACAAAAATTCCTGGGCCAACAGCAACGCCGATTGCTGAAATAGTTCCGCGACTTTTTGATCCAATTCCGCCCGATTATTCACCTTGACGATACCCCGCGAGAACGAACCGTCCGGAATCTTGATCACCACCGGGAAACCGGCGGCGGCTTCCAATTGGTCCAGATGTGCCGCATTGCCCTTGTGCAAAATCCACGTGCGCGGCGACGGCACGCGGTGGGTACGGAATAAATCGGCCAAATACACCTTGTTGGCGCAACGCAAAATCGAATTAGGATCGTCGATCACCACCAAACCTTCGGCCTCGGCTTTTTTCGCGAAGCGGTAAGTATGATGGTCTATCGCGGTGGTTTCACGGATGAACAGGCCGTCGAACTCTGGGATACGGCCGTAATGGTTCTGGGTGATCAACTCCACGTCGATGCCCATCCGCCGGCCCACGTGAATGAATTTCTTTAGCGCGCCGCGATTGCTGGGCGGCAAGGTTTCGGCAGGGTTGATCAGCACCGCCAAATCGAATCGCGCTGACTTGCGAGCCCGACTCTTACGCCAGACCTTCTTGCTGAATTTGTCCAGCGCGTCGGCGAACAAGGTTTGCATGTCGTCGTTCAACTGGCGCGGCGATACCGCGGTCAAATCGGTGATTTCCCATTGCTGTTGCGGGCGGAGCGTAATCTTGAGAATCGGGCAGGGAAAGCGCTCGAACAGCAAGCGCGCCAACTCTTGAAACGCCGGATCGGGTGTGGTGCCGAAATAGCTGTACAGCGCGAACTCGCCATCCTTGTTCTGCTTCTTGAATGCTCGCAGCAAAGGCTCGGTAAAATCTTCCAGTTGCAGACGGTACAAGGCATTCTTGCCCAAATCGTTGATGACTTTTACCGACGGAATCACATGGTGATTGCGCGCTTCCGCGAGCAGCGAACAGTAGTACCCGTCCGATAGATAGGCATAGTCGCCGCACAAATTGATGATCCGCATCCGCCGATCCGGATCGGCATGCGCGGTTGCCAGATAGGTTTCGAAAGTGATGACATGTTCGCTGGGATAATAAGGTCCCCAGTCGGAAAGGTCGTCGACTACCAGTAGCGTACTTGCCATCGCGGAAATTGCCTTGCGGAGAGTGGAAACAAGCTGGGCATTCTGAAACCGACCGCGGATTTTCACAAGCACCAATCCATGCCGCATAATGACGCCGTTATCGGCGCTTGAGCGGGAATTGATTCGGGAGGCAAGAATGTGGCGATTGATGTGCGTGGTGTTATGTTTCGGACTCTGGTTCTGGCGTACGGCCGGCGCCATCCCGCCCGATGCGCTGCCAGCCCCATTGGTACCCTGGGCCGAGTGGGTGCTGCACGACCAGCCCGAACACGGCTGTCCGTTCGGCCACGACGACTTTCAATCCAAGCAGTGCCTATGGCCGGGACCGTTGCAATTGCAACTGGAAAGCGACGGCGGCCGGTTCGCCGGCGACTGGACCCTGTATCGCCGCGACTGGCTGGAACTGCCCGGCGACGAACGCCATTGGCCGCAAGCGGTAAGCGCCGACCGGCAAGCCTTGCCGGTATTGATTCGCAACGGCAAGCCGGCGGTCTATCTGCCGGCCGGACGCTATCGGATCGCCGGCGAGTTTCGCTGGCAACAGCTACCCGAACAGTTAGCGCTACCGGAGATTGTGGGTCCGCTGCAACTCAGCGTGGCCGGACTAACCATTCCTTATCCGACCATCGAGCAAGGCGCGGTTTGGCCGCGCGCCGATGCCGGCGGCACCGGTCAGGATCGCTTGGACGTGCAAGTATTCCGCCAAATCATCGACGATATCCCCTTGCAAGTGCTCACTCGCCTCGATCTGGAAGTGTCCGGCGCCGCCCGGGAAATCGCGCTGCCGCTGGCCTTGCTGCCCGGCCTAATTCCCGTCGAGCTGACCAGCCCGTTGCCGGCCCGGCTGGACGGCGACGGCCGGCTTTGGCTACAACTGCGCCCTGGACGCTGGCGCGTCGAATTGCTCGCCCGCCATCCCGGCCCCGTCGAAGAGATGACCTTGCCGACCGGCGAAGCCTCATGGCCGAGCGCCGAACTGTGGACCTTTCAAGCCATGCCTGCCCTGCGCCTGGTGGAAATCGACAATCTGCCGGCGATCGACGGCAGCCAGACCAATTTACCCGAAGACTGGCGGCACTTGCCGACCTATCAAGTAACACCGGGGCAAAGTCTGCATTTCAAACTGCTGCGTCGAGGCGATCCGGAGCCGGAACCCAATCAACTGTCCCTGGTCCGGACCTTGTGGCTGGATTTCGACGGCGGCGGCTACACCGTTAACGACAAGATCAGCGGCACGATGAGCCGAGATTGGCGGCTGAACGCGCTGCCGGAAACCCGGCTCGGGCAGGTGCAATTGAACGGCCAAAACCAACTGCTGACCCGGCTCGATCAATCCGACGGCATCGAAGTCCGGCGCGGCGCGATCGAGCTCAGCGCGGATAGCCGCATCGAAAACGGCATCTCCGAAATAGCCGCCGACGGCTGGCAGCAACGTTTTCAATCGCTGCGCGCCGAACTCAACCTGCCGCCGGGTTGGCGAATATTGGCCGTGACCGGCGTCGACAACAGCTCGGACACCTGGCTGGCGCGCTGGACTTTGCTGGACTTGTTTCTGGTCGCGCTGGCCGCGATCGCGGCCGGCAGGCTCTGGTCGCCGGCTTGGGGCGGCTTGGCCTTGCTCGGCTTGATCTTGATCTGGCACGAAGCCGATGCACCCCGCTGGTTGTGGCTGAACGGTCTGGCCATCGCCGGACTCCTTCGCGTGGTACCGAGCGGACGCTTGGCCCGTTGGCTGACTTGGTATCGCGGCGCCAGCTTGGCGGCTCTGGTGATTGTCGCGGTGCCGTTCGCGATCGACCAATTGCGCGCGGCCGTCTATCCGCAGCTGGCCGAGCCGGCGGCCTTCAATGATTTCGGCTACTCCGAGGTGCCGGCCGGCGCCGACGCGATGACGGCCGAGGCGCCCGCCGAACTGGCCGAATCCGCCAGCGCCGAGGAGGCGCCGAGGCGCGCATATATGCGCAAGGCCTTGCCGATGTCGGCGCCAATCTCATCGGCCGCCAACCTGGACCGCATCGATCCGGACGCCAATCTACAAACCGGCCCCGGTTTGCCGAATTGGCATTGGCAACGGGTCCGTTTAAACTGGAACGGTCCGGTCGATAGCACCGAACGCTTGCGGTTCTGGTATCTACCGCCGTGGGCCACCGCGCTGCTACGCGTGTTGCAAACGGCTATCGCGGCCTTATTGGTCCTGCGTCTGACCGGCTTCACACTGCCCGCCTTGCGCCTGGGCAAAGGCTCGGTCGCGTCATTGATCTTGATTCTGCTGATCGCCCCTCACCCACCGGTCCATGCCGCTGATTGGCCGGATCAGGCCTTGCTGGAACAACTGAAAACTCGCCTGCTGGAGCCGCCAGCCTGCGTCCCGCAATGCGCGCAGATTGCCGAGATGCAGGTGTTTGCCCGCCAGGACACCTTGACCATCGAACTGAGAATCGCCGCCGAGCGCGAAGTGGCCGTGCCGCTGCCCGCCAAGTTGGGCATCTGGTTTCCCGAACGCATTGATGTCGACGGCAGCCCCGCCCGGGCAGCAATTCGCCGCGAAGATGGTGGCTTGAGCGTGCTGGTGCCGGCCGGCGTGCATGTTTTCAAATTGCAAGGTCGCTACGCCGACCTGGACAAGTTCGCGCTACCACTACCGTTGGCGCCGCGCCATGTCACGCTGGAAGCCCTAGGCTGGACGATCGGCGGCGTCTATGAAGACGGCTTGGCCGGACCGCAGTTGGAATTTAGCCGTGAGCCGCGCGAGTCCGGCGAACCAGGCCAAAAAGCGGCCAAACCGCTACCGGCTTTCGTCCGCGTCGAACGGACCTTGCATCTGGGCTTGGATTGGCGCGTCACCACCCGCATCGAGCCGTTAGTTGCCAGTGGTCAGCCCGTTTTGCTGGAGTTGCCGCTATTGCCGGGCGAAGCGGTCACCAGCTCGGAGGTCCGCGTCAAGGACGGCAAGGTACTGGTCAATATGGCTGCCGGCCAAGAGGGTTTGGTTTGGGAATCGCTGTTGGAAAAATCCGCGCATTTGACGCTGAAGGCGCCGGACACGACTCAATGGACCGAAGTCTGGCGAGCCGACGTCAGCCCGGTTTGGCATTTACGAATCGCCGGCATCGCGGTGGTTCATCACGGCGATGCCGGCGTCTGGCTGCCGGAGTGGCGGCCGTGGCCGGGCGAAACGGTCGAATTGAGCATAGACAGGCCGGCGGCCCTAGCGGGCGATACGCTGACCATCGATCATAGCGATCTGGAGGTTACGCCTGGCCAACGCGGCGTCGATAGCCGCTTAAGTCTGCACTTACGTAGCTCCAAGGGCGGGCAGCATAAGCTGACGCTGCCGGCCGGCGCGGAATTGCAGGGCGTGACGATAGACGGCGCCAGTCAACCGATACGCCAACAAGGCGCGACGCTGAGTCTGCCGATTCATCCGGGCGAACAACGGATCGAAGTCCATTGGCAAGCCGCCGCCGAGCCCGGCTTTTGGTTGGAAACCCCGCAGGTGGACTTGGGCACGCCTAGCGTCAACAGCGATATCCATATGACTATACCTCGTGATCGCTGGCCAGTCTGGACGGTTGGACCGCGTTTCGGACCGGCCGCGCTGATTTGGGGCTTATTGGTCGTGCTGGCCGGCGCGGCCTGGGGCTTAGCGAAAATTGGCCGCGTGCCGCTCGGCGGCGGCGCCTGGTTTTTGTTGCTGGTGGGCCTGAGCCAGCTACATATCGCCGCCGCGCTGACCGTGGTCGCTTGCTTGTTTGCACTGGATTGGCGCACCCGACGGCCGGCCCATTCCCGACTGGCCTTTAACGCCAGCCAGATCGGCTTGGCCTTGTTAGGCTTGCTGGCGCTGACCCTGCTAGGCCTGGCGGTGCGACAGGGATTGCTGGGCACCCCGGACATGCAAATTGCCGGAAATCACTCCGACGCCTATCGACTGAACTGGTATCAAGACCGCAATCCAGCGCGATTGCCGACGGCCGGCGTGGTCAGCCTACCGATTTTCGCCTACCATCTGCTGATGCTGGCCTGGGCGCTGTGGCTGGCCAGAGCCTTGCTCAACTGGCTGCGTTGGGCTTGGTTGTGTTGGTCCGTTGGGGGGATTTGGCGCGGAGCAGGCGAATAGGCGTATCCGTCCGCGCGACCGAATGTGTTGCCCGCCGAGTTTTCTCGCAAGCCTCAACGGTTTTTTAATATTTATCGTCGACGTGTTTTTCGCGAACCATTTCATCTATGCATTGCATCACGATCGCGCTGGCGTCCTCGGCTCGGCGCATTTGATTGATAATTTCGTCGAGTAGCCTGGGATCTTCCATCCAGCGATCCCTGGAAATTTTGAAAGCGGCTTGCGTTGCGTCATGGACATCGCCGTGCGGCAACGACAGTTTCGCGTAGGCCTGGGTGGTCCGGAAGCTTTGATGGCCCATGCCCTCGTAATACCACTTGCCCAAACGGCAATTGTGATGGTCGACCAGTATGGCTTGCTGCTGCGGACACTCTCCAGCGGCTTCGATCGAAATGTAGCCGTTTTGCTTGTAAACGATATGATCGAGCTTGGTCAGTAGCCCGAAAGATTTATCCTTGGCATAAGCTATGTAGCCAACGGAAGCCTTGGCGGATTCGGACAGATTCGAGAATTGGTGACGAAACGCGCTGACCTGCTCGAGAATTTGCTGGGACAGGCCTGCCGAATTTTCGGCTTCAGCGTGCATCTGTTGCACCCGCTTGTTGAAGGCGTTCAAAGTTTTCGACACCTCCAGCGCGGCATTCTTGGTATGCTCGGACAAATTCTTCACTTCGTCGGCCACCACCGCGAAGCCTCGACCGTGCTCGCCGGCACGCGCGGCTTCGATAGAGGCGTTCAGCGCCAACAAGTTGGTTTGATCCGCAATGCCGGTAATCATTGACAGCGATTCGGTGATTTTCTTGCTATCGGCGATCAAGGCGCCGATCACTTCCGACACCGAGTGGACGTTGGCGTTGATGTCGGTCAGCGACCCGCTGATGGTTTCGACGGTCGACAAGCTGGCATCGGCATTGCGGCCGGTGTCGGCGGCAATGATCTCGACCTTTTCCAGCTGTTCGGTGATATTGAGCAAATCGCTTTGATTGCCCTTCAGATTGCCCAGCAAGTTAGTGGTATTCAAGGCGTGCAGTCCAGCGGACAAGCGCCGCCGAATCATCAAGCGCTCGTTTTCCCGCATGTGTTTGATAGCGTCGTTAACGCTAACCGCCGACTGCTTCAACAGGCCCGGAAAGCCATCCACCAACGCATAACGGCCGTGATTGCCTTCCGCCGAATGTTTGAAGCAGGAATTGACCTCCTTGAAATAGGCTTCCATCAAATCCAGCGCTTCATTCAACTCCCAGGCCACCTTACCGATTTCACCCATGCCGTGGACTTGAGTGACGCGATGATAAAGTTCGCCGTTATTGGTCAGTCGCAACACGTCTTCTATCCTTTCCAGCACCGTCAAACTTTGCTTGCCGGTTTTCCAAAGGTAGTAAGCCACCGCCGGTAAAGGCAGCGTCAAACCGAGCGTGACTATCGAGAATCCGTCGCTAAGCAGGTGGTAGAGAAAAAGTCCGATCGACGAAACCAGGATAATCGCTACCGCAAAATTGAGGCGAGTACGCAGAAACGGAATATTCGCGTTGGAATTGGCCCTTTTCTTCATGACTTAAACTCCGTGCGGTTTGTAGAGGCTCAGAACCAGGCTGTCATAATTCTTCGCACCGGTTTGTTGAACGAAATCCAGTAGATATTCCAACGATTTGTCCGGAGCGTCCTTTACGGAACTGGCTTTCTCGATCGCCAACATCGCTTGGTATACTGGGATCAACGCCTCGAGCGCCGAACGCGGCGGATTACGGCGCACGGAATAGTAACCCTGCAATTTGCCATTCTTGTCGTAATCTGGCGTGATATTGGCAAAAACCCAATAAAAGCTACCATCGGAGCACAGGTTTTTGGCGAACCCAAAGAATTCGTTGCCGGCTTTTAAGGTATTCCACATAAACCGGAATACGCCGCGCGGCATCTCGGGATGACGGATGATGTTGTGCTGCACCCCGAGTAATTCTTGCTCGGGGTAGCCGGCGATTTCCATGAAGATCCGGTTGGCATAGGTGATGCGTCCCGCCGTATCGGTCTTGGAAACGATAAAGTCGTCTTCGGCAAGTTTGCGTTCTTGATTGATCGGGGTGATCGCTGGTTTCATTTGACCGTGCCTGAAGGCTGAAAATGCCTCGAAATTTGTAATGTTATTATTTGATGCCACGCCCTCCGCAAAGGCGCGGCCGCCAAATGCGCGATCTAATTCAGCAAATTGATCAGTAGGCGTTTTATCGACATTGGCTCGAACGGCTTGTCCAGTATTGCCGAAACCTCCGATTTTTCAATGGCGGCGAGCCGATTCTGGTTTTGCTCGCTGGTGACCATCAGAATCGGCACGCTACCGCGCTCCGGATGCTTGCGGACATGATCGACGAGCTGCAAGCCATCCATGTCCGGCATGTTCAGATCGGTAACGATCAAATCGAAATATTGCTGGTTGAACAAGTCCAGCGCTTCACGACCGTCGGTCGCGGTGCTGATTTGATCGATGCCGATGTTGTTGAAAACCTTGGTCAGATATTTCAACGAGAACTCGCTGTCGTCCACCAGCAATACTCGCAAGTCCTCGATATCGAGATGTTCCAACGCCGCTTTTTCCGGATGGACATAATCCAGCGTCGAATGCAAAGCCGTTGACAAGGCTTGCAGCGTGAACGGTTTGGGCAATATGGCAATCGCGCCGGCCTGCCGGATCGGTTCCAAGTACTTGATGTTGGTTTCGCTGGAAATCAGCAAGAAAGCCATTTCGTAGGACGCCGAGTCCTGCCGCAGTTCGTGAACCAGTTCGACCCCGGTCATATCCGGTAAATACATCGCGCTGATGATTAAATCCGGCCGTTCCTGACGCAGGCGTTCGAACAGCTCGGCACCGCTGCCTATCATGTCGATATCGTGAATATCGCAACGGTTGAGATACTGAACAATAATGTGCTGCTGAGTGTGGGAAGGCTCGACCAGAAAGACGCGCAAGTTGCTGAGTATTGGACTGTTCATTCGCTAATGGGCTTTCATCCGATAAAGCGTGAGGCCGATATGAGCCTGTTTGGCGAAGTGCTTGGCGGCGGTAAAATCTTCGCCGGATAAGGGTAGTCCATTAATCGAACGGTCGCAATAAATCAAGCCTATGGCTTTGTTTTCGGCATGGACCGGAAAGACAAAGCACGGATGGCGACCGATACGCTCGACGATTTGCGCCGTGTACAAGGTGGGCTGTTGATCCGGATACTGCCAGACGCCTTCGGATTGATGCAGCGCGCCGAACAGCAAATTGGCCTGAGCTTCGCTGTTGTGCACTTGGATTTTCTCGCCACCGACCGGCTTTTGCCATCCCAGCGAAAACTTCTCCTTCAGCGTGTGCTTGTCCGGCGTCAGCAACATAAACAGCGTTCTATCCATTTCGACGCCGCGGTGTATGCCTTCCAAGACCATCTGAAACAACACGTTCAAATCAATGGCGCCGCTGATGTGGCTGCTGATGTCTTGCAAAATTTGAATTTGCAGTTGTTTCTTGTCAGGCTTGGCGTCGGCTTCTTCGTCGGCGGCCCTGGCGACCGCCAACCCGCCGCCGATAAAGCGCGACGCATCGTTGGCGCCGAACTGGCGGGCAATCTGTATCGCTTGCCGAGTGCTTTTCTCGATGCGTTCGCTAAGTTCGTCGGTGGTTTTACCGGTCATGCCGGCCAGTTTACTCAGACAATCGCGCATCGATGCCGAATCGCCGCCGGCTTTCAAGGCTTCGCAGATCTTATGCCCCATCGTTACGGCACGAATGCGCGAATCGGCCGCCTCCGGCCGGCTCATCGCCTCCTCTATCAGTCCACCTAAGTGCCAGGACTTGCCCAGGCGCTTGCCCAAATCGCGTAATGAAAAGCCCAGCACCTGCTTTTCCGCTTCACTCGACCGCAAACCGCTACGCTCGATCAATTCGTGAATTTTGCGCGCCTGCGGATTATTCGAACACCAAAACGCAATGTGGCCAATGTTGTGCAACAGCGCCGCGATGAACACTTCCTCCGGCGAAGTATCGCCGACGATGACCGCCAACTCCCGCGCCTGCACGGCGGCATGCAGCGCCAACGCGATTTCCCGGTTGGCGCGCTCCTTGTTGGACGACGTCAGTATCGCTTCGAAAAACGAACAGGCTAAGGTCAGCTCGCGAATCACCTCGGCGCCCAACACCACGATGGCGCGCGAGATCGTGTTCATTTTCTGCTTGGACGGGTTGTAATAAGGGCTATTGCCGACCTTGAGCAATTTCGCGGTCAAGTTGGGATCTTGCAGGATGATGGCCGCCAACTCCATCGCCCCCTTATTACGATCGTCCAGATAAGCGTAGATATGACTGGCGGTATTGGAAAAGATCGGCATTTCCTGGACTCGGAGCATTTCGGCCCATTCGTCCAGGGTTTTAGGCGGCGTTGGCATGTTGCCGGGCATCCGCTACAGCGCGTTGATCTTCGCGTACTGTTCCTTCAGATTCGTTAACGACGACTGCAAACCGGCCAGTTTTTCCCGTTCCTTGGCAATCACGTCGGCAGGCGCCTTGTCGACGAAGGCGGCGTTGCCCAATTTACCTTCGATGCGCGGCAGTTCTTTTTCGATGCGCTGGATTTCTTTATCCAGTCTTGCCAGTTCGGCGTCCTTGTCGATCAAGCCGGCCATCGGGATCAGGATTTTCATATCGCCGACCAGCGCAATCGCCGATTCCGGCGCATTGTCGCCGGCGTTCAACCAAGTGATGCTTTCCAGGCGGCCCAGTTTTAACAGATAGCTTTCCAGCTCTTTAAGATTGGTTTGGTCGGTTGCCGAGCCGTTTTGCAGCAACACGTTCAGCGGCTTGCCCGGTGCGATGTTCATTTCACCGCGGATACGGCGGATGCCGAGAATGAAGGCCATCGCCCATTGCACCTGAGTTTCGGCGGCGGCGTTAACCGCTTCGGCATCCGTTTCCGGATAGGATTGCAACATGATAGTCGCGGCGGTGACACCGGCCAACGGCGCTACGCGTTGCCAGATTTCCTCGGTGATGAACGGCATGATCGGGTGCGCCAAGCGCAGCACGGTCTCCAGAACCTTGACCAGGGTCTGCCGGGTACCACGCTGCAATAGTGCATCGTCACTTTGCAACGAGATTTTCGCCAGCTCCAGATACCAGTCGCAGTATTCGTTCCAGGTGAACTCGTAGATCGCTTGCGCGGCCAAGTCGAAGCGGTAGCTGTCGATGGCATCCGTGGTTGCGGCTATCGTTTTGTTCAACCGCGACAAAATCCACAAATCCGCCTGGCTGTAGCGGCACTCGGCGCAATCGACGCCGTTATCTTGCTCTTCAGTGTTCATCAACACGTAGCGGGCCGCGTTCCACAGCTTGTTGCAGAAGTTGCGGTAGCCTTCGGTGCGCTGCAAATCGAAGCGAATGTCGCGACCGGTCGAGGCTAGCGAAGCGAAGGTAAAGCGCAAGGCGTCGGTGCCGTAGGACGGAATGCCGTCCGGAAATTGTTTGCGGGTGGCTTGCTCGATTTTCTTGGCCAGATGGGGTTGCATCATGCCCGACACGCGTTTTTCCACCAGCGCATCCAGTTCGATGCCGTCGATGATGTCGATAGGGTCGAGTACGTTGCCCTTGGACTTGGACATCTTCTGGCCTTCGGCGTCACGCACCAGACCGTGGATGTAGACTTCCTTGAACGGCACGTCGCCCATGAATTTCAAGCCCATCATGATCATTCTGGCAACCCAGAAGAAAATGATGTCGAAGCCGGTGACCAACACGCTGGTCGGATAATGCGCGGCCAGTTCCGGCGTTTTGTCCGGCCAGCCCAGCGTCGAGAACGGCCACAACGCGGACGAGAACCAGGTATCCAGCACATCTTCGTCTTGGAACAGCGGGTAATCGGCTGCCAAACCGTGCTTGGCGCGGATTTCGGCTTCGTTGTGACCGACATAGGTGTTGCCCTTGTCGTCGTACCAAGCCGGGATGCGGTGACCCCACCAGATTTGCCGGGAGATACACCAGTCCTGGATATTGCGCATCCATTCGAAATAAGTGTTTTTCCAGTTGTCCGGCACGAATTTGATCGCGCCGGTTTCGACGGCTTCGATGGCCGGCTTGGCCAGTGGCGCGATCTTGACGTACCACTGGTTGGTCAAAAACGGTTCGATCACCGCACCGGTGCGGTCGCCGCGCGGCACCATCAGTTTGTGGTCGGCGATTTTTTCCAGCAGGCCTTGGGCGTCCAGATCGGCCACGATGCGTTTGCGGGCTTCGAAGCGGTCCAGGCCGACGTAAGCTTCCGGAAGGATTGCAAAACCATCATCGTTGGCTCTGATCGCCGCGTCGACGGTGAAGATGTTGATCAAGCCGCCGTGCGGCTGATCGGCGATGACGGTCATTTGCTTGTGCCGCGACCAAACTTCGTAATCATTGAAATCGTGGGCCGGGGTAATCTTGACGCAACCGGTACCGAATTCGGGATCGACATAATCGTCGGCGATGATCGGGATCAAGCGGCCGGTCAGCGGCAGTTCCACCAACTCGCCGATCAAATGTTTGTAACGGTCGTCGTCCGGATGCACCGCCACCGCCGCATCGCCGAGCAGGGTTTCCGGGCGCGTGGTCGCTACGATCAAATAACCGGTGCCGTTGGACAGCGGATAGCGCATGTGCCACATTGAGCCGGCTTCTTCTTCCGACAATACTTCCAGATCGGAGACGGCGGTGTGCAACACCGGATCCCAGTTCACCAGACGCTTACCGCGATAGATCAAACCCTCTTCGTACAATTTGATGAACACTTCCTGCACCGCGGCCGACATGCCGTCGTCCATCGTGAAGCGTTCTTTTTCCCAATCCAGCGACGAACCCATCCGCCGCAATTGGCGGGTAATGGTGCCGCCGGATTGTTCCTTCCATTCCCAGACTTTCTCGATGAAGGCGTCGCGACCGTAATCGTGGCGGGTCTTGCCGTCGGCGTTAATGATGCGCTCCACCACCATTTGCGTGGCGATACCGGCATGGTCGGTACCCGGCTGCCACAACGCGTTGCAACCCTTCATTCGGTGGTAACGGGTCAAGGCGTCCATAATGGTGTCCTGAAACGCATGCCCCATGTGCAAGCTGCCGGTGACGTTGGGCGGCGGAATCATGATGCAATACGATGCGCCTTCGCGCTTGGCGGCAAAATAGCCGCTGTCTTCCCAATGTTGGTACCAGCGTTGTTCGATCGCGTGCGGGGAATAGGTTTTGTCCATGAGGTGTGTCGGATCAGCTTGCATTGAAAACAGAACAGGTATTTTAACCGTAAAACACGTTACGAGTCGGCTCTCGGAGCGATACAGACGGATCGGTTTCGAATATCCGCCGCGCCGGCAAAACCCCATCCGCGTAAGCGTGTCCTGCAAACCGGTTTCTTGGTCGTAATACTTGCCTTGGATACGTAGCGGGTTGTCGATGGCTTCGACGGCTGCCAGGAAGGTTGCCGTAGGCGCGGTAGCGGGCGGACCAGACGATGTGGCCTTGGTTGTTGGTCAGTTCCCTAGGCGTGCCGAGATGGTCCTGGTGGTAGCGGTAGGTGCTGCCGCTGGCTTGGGTGTTGTCTTGTTCGTGCAGCGCCAAGGGCCGGAAGCAGCCGGGTTCGAATAAATAGGTACGGCTGCGCTGGCTATCGGTTTCCGCCAGCAGGCGCGGGCAGTCGTATTGAAAACGGGCTTCGCCTTGCGCGGTGTGTTTGGCGATGCGCCGGCCCAGGGCGTCGTAGCGGTACCGGGCGGTCCCTTGCGGGGTTTCCGCGCAGATCAGGCGATTGTCGCTGTCGTATTGGTAGCGGGTGACGATTTGGCCGGCCTTGCCGCGCTTTTCTTCGATCAGGTTGCCGGCCCAGCGAGGACGAAACTTTCTGATTCAGGACTTTGCAGCGAATCAGTACACTTCCAGGCCAGCGATTAGGCTGACGCTAACACTTTCTATTCGGGCTATTCCGATTTAGGGATGCGGCGCCATTTCCAATATACCCTGCAAGACTTCATTTATACCAGAGCTATCCTCACTATATTTATCAAAAATACTCACCAATCCACTTCGCAGGTTTTCGACAATATAAGAAAACTCATCATAAGAGCTATCGAATTTTTTATAAGGAATATGTAATACAAAATCAACACGCCTATATCGATTAAAAAATGTAGGCCCCATGACTAAAGGCTTATCTTTTTCACGCGTTGCCGAAATAACAATGCCAAGCTCAAAATCTTGTCCTTTGAATTTTTCCTTAAAAGAAGTTATTTCCTTACCCAAGGAGTTTAATCCTTTACGCAACTCTTTCATAAGAAAACTAGGAATTTTATAACTGACATCAACTTCCGGATAAACTTGACATGTAGATATATTCATTGCTTCAACAATCCTTAGTTTTTGTCGGCTTAAAGCTTTTCTTATTACCTTCCGGTATATTACCAGTCTGATCAAAATACTCTTGTAATTTCTTAGTCTCCACGGCCTTTGCCTCTTTTGTCGTAGACATACCTTTATCAATAACTCTACCAACCACCTCAGAATCGGGGTTTTGTTTTCCCAATTTTACAACTTGCTGATGCAACCTAGTAGGGAGGCCGGAGCTTTGCGTTACCCTACTCAAGTCAGCTTTCCCATATTTGTAAAGCACATCATCAATCTGAATTTCATAAACTCCAAAATTTCCCGTTGCCGAGTTGGTGTTTAAATTAACTAGGCCTAAAGGATCAACCCAATTCAAAGGATTAGGCGCATACCGGTAAACGTTAGTGCCACCCTCCAACCCAATCGGATCCTGATGAATAAACCTCCCCACATTAGGATCGTAATACCGGTTCAGGTTGTAGTGCAAGCCGGTTTCTGCGTCGTAATACTGGCCTTGAAAGCGCAGGGGGTTGTCGATGGCTTCGACGTCGGCCAGGGCCAGGTTGCCGTAGGCGCGGTAGCGGGCGGACCAGACGATTCTGCCATCGGTATCGGTCAGCTCCCTGGGCGTGCCGAGATGATCCAGGTGGTAGTGGTAGGTGGTGCCACTGGTTTGGGTGTTGTCCTGTTCGTGCAGCGCCAAGGGCCGGAAGCTGCCGGGTTCGAACAGATAGGTACGGCTGCGCTGGCTATCGGTTTCCGCCAGCAGGCGCGGGCCGTCGTATTGAAAGCGGGTTTCGCCTTGCGCGGTGTGTTTGGCAATGCGCCGGCCCAGGGCGTCGTAGCGGTATTGGGTGATGCCTTGCGGGGTGTCCGCGCGAATCAGGCGGTTGTCGCTATCGTACTGGTAGCGGGTGACGATGTGGCCGGCCTTGCCGCGTTTTTCTTCGATCAGGTTGCCGGCGACGTCGTAGGCGTAGTGGCGGTCGCCCATCATCAGCAAGCGGTCGCCTTCGATTCGGCCAGCTTCGGCGCTGACGCCCAGCAGGTTGCCGGCCGGATCGTGGACGAAGCTTTCCGGGCTAAGGCCTTCGCTACGTATCAGCCGGGCGGCGGGATCGTAGTGGTATTGGCTGCGGCCCTGGCGCAGGTCGTCCAGTTCGCGGAGCTTACCGGCCGCATCGTAGTTGTACTGGCGACCGATGAGCACCGCTTGGCCTTTGAGCGCGGCGCGTTGCTGCAACAAACGCCCCAGCGGATCGTAGTCGTAGTCGGTGTTGAGTTGGCCTTGGCTACGGCCGATTTCCCGGCCCAGTTCGTCGTAGCGGTGGCTGGTGAGGGTTTGGCGGTCGAATTCGATGCTGTCCAGGTAACGCTCGCCGAAACGGTAGTCGATGCGATGCCGGTCCGGTGTTTCGGTGTGGATGCGCCGGCCCAGCAAGTCGTATTTGTGGCGGACGATGGCGCCGTTCTGGTTTTCCTGGTTGATCTGGCCCAGGGCGTTGTAACCCAACAGCACTAGGCTGTCGGCATTTTTGGCTAGTTGCAAGCGGCCCAGCGGATCGTAGCCGTATTGGCTCAGGCTGCCGTCGGCGGCACGCTTTTTAGCAGCCGACCGAGACGGTCGCGTTCGAAGCGGGTGACGCTCCAATCGCCGTCGGCGCCGGGTTGCAGGTAGGCTTCCAGCGCGCCGGCGGCGTTGTAGCGGTAGCGTTGGATGCGGCCGTCGAAGCCGATTTCTTCGATCAGATTTTCGTCGCGGTCGTAGTTAAGGCTGTAGGTTTCGCCTTTCGGGTTGATCAGGCCGATCAGGTTGCGTTCGCTGTCGTAGCGATAACGCATTTCGTGGCCCAGCGGATCGATGCGGGCGGTGGGTTGGGATAGGCCGTCGTCGTAGCGGTATTCGGTGGTGTGGCCGAGGCCGTCGATGTAGTGGGTCAATAAACCGGCGGCGTTGTAGCGCAGTTGCACGGTGCTGCCGTCCGCGTGTTGCACTGCGGTAACGCGGCCGGCCGCGTCGTAGCCGTAACGCGTGGTGCGTTTGTCCTGATCGACGATGGCGACGATACGATCGTCATCGTCGTATTGGTAGCGGGTCTTGATGCCGTCGAAGCCGATCTCGCCGACCAGGCGCAACTGTTCGTCCCACAACAGCGAGCGCGTCCGGCCCAGCGCATCGGTGATGCGTACCGGCACGCCTTGGGCATTGTATTGGTATTGGGTGATCGCGCCGTTGGCGGCAACGATTTCTTCCAGTCGGCCGCTGGCGTCGTAGCGGCGTAGCCAACGCTGATCCAAGGCATCGATCAGTTCGACCGGATTGCCTTGTTTGTCGTATTTGACGCGCTGGCTAAAACCCAGCGCATCGGATACTCCGACCAAGCGGCCTTCCTTATCGTAGCTAAACCGGGTGATACCGCCGTCCGGCGCCACGGTTTGCGCCAGTTGGTTATCGACATTGTAACTGTGGCGGGTTTCGCGGCCTTCCGGGCTACGTTCCAGCAGCAACAAACCTTGCGGATCGTGCCGATACACCGCGACGCCGCCGCGCGAGTCGATGGCATGACTGACGCCGTCCGGCAACCATTCGAAGCGGTAATCGTAAACGCCGTTATCGCCCCAGTTGTGCAGACATTTGCCTTGCGGCGTGTCTTGATCCCATTCGAAATAAAAGTTAAAGCCGCTAGCCAGAGTACGGCGGGCGATGACATGATTGCGATAGGCGTAGGTTTCGCCTTGCTCGAGCCGGTCGCGAGCACCGATTAAATCGCCTGCGTCGCTATACCGATAGCTCACCAGCGGCTCGCCGGCCGCTGCGAATCCGCTTCCGTGTCGTTTGCCGGGACGAATCCCGACAATGCGCCGGCCTTGGCGCTCGAACAGTAAATGTTTGTTCCAGCTAGAGGAGATGCGCTCGACATCACCGTTGGCGTCGCGATGAAAATACAGGCTTTGGCCCTGGCTGTTGTGCCAGGCCCGCAGAGGGCAACGGCCAGACCGACCGGTGAAGGTTTTCGCCAATCCGCTTTGCTCGACCAGGCGAAAATGATCATTTTCCCGGTACAAGCGCAATTGTTCCGGCAGATTGATGCTGTAGCCACCCACCGCTGGCAGCGGCAAATCGATGCGTTGGCCGTCGGCATTGCAAAAGGTTGCGCGTTGGCCGATTTCCAGCCATTCGTCCAGCGGCGTCAGCCAACCGTAACCCAGTTGCCGGTCGATGTCGGACTGGCCGCTACGGTAAAACCGTCGCCAGTCGAGAGGTAGCGGACCTTCCCAGGTAAAGTCGACCTTTTCCAGCATTTCCTCGCCGGTGACCATGCTGATCGGGCAACCTTCTTTCTTGCATAAATTGCTCGGAGTATTGGCCGTCTGATTGGACGTCGGCGGTCCTGAATTCGCATCGGCCGGTGGCGCTGGGCTTCGGCTCTTCGCGTTGCCGGTACCGCCCGATCCGCGTGCGGCTTCCGAGGGCGTGACGGCGTTGCCGGGCGACTCGGACGCCGACACCCTTGCCTGCCCCTTACGTCCTTTCATGGCCCGCACCTTCGCCAACAGCGCAAAGAACGCCGCGACGCCGATCACCGCGATCACGCTCGCTAGGTGACGGGCGGCTTCGTCGAGTTCGCGGTCGCTGCCGGCGTCTATCGTCAACGTCAAGAAGTCGCCAATATCGGCCGCCACGTCGAATACCGCCATTCCCAGGAAAAACGCGCCGCCGATCAGCATCACGACATCGACCACCTCGCCAACGCCAAACGCATGCGAGCCAGCCCAAACCACCAATACACCGGCGGTAATCCCCAAATTTTCCGGGCTAATCATCGCCTCGAATTCGCCACGCACGCCGGCCGGCAACAACGGCAAGGTGCGGCGCAGTACCTCGGCAAATTTATCGGCCAGCGGCCAGTCCGCGACGCCGGGCTTGACCGGCACCGCCGATACGGCCGTCACGTTGCCGGGAGCAACCGGCTTGGGCGCCGCCAACGCCGCGCCTTGAACCGATTCGCCCTTGAACAAATAAAACCAGGTGTCGATGCCGACAATGCCGTCGGCGGTCAGGCCAACGCCGGTTTGAAATTGCCGCACGGCTTGCAGCGTGGCCAAATTAAAAATGCCATCGTCCAACTGCGGACTGGGCTTCAGACAGGCATTAAGTAATCGTTGCAGGCGGCGAACGTCGTCGCCTTGCTGGCCCTGCTTGAGCGTCGGTGGCGCGGATTTCGCGGCGCGGACGCGGGGCGACTTAAGGCTAGCGCCGGGTTTGGCCGACTTGACGCCGACCGGTAATGGCCGCGGCGACAAGTCGCGAGTCGTGGTACCGTCGTTCAAATTGCGGGGCTTGAGTTCCGCGCCGGTTGGTCGGGGATCGCGAGAGCTAGTCACGGTCGAAGCTCCCGGCTTGTCGAATGAAACACGACAGAGCCTGGATGGGATCGAATTTCAACATTGAGGGATTTTGGCGGTCCGTTACCGATGTATGCATTGCGGGTATTCCTTCTCGCCCGAGCGGTAATATAAAAGTCAGAGGAGCCGCTACCGAATCCAGGGTCGGAGCCCTGTCAATCGCGGCTAAAGCCGCTCCCACTCCACTGGCTTTCATGTTCCGGGACGATGCCGTATTTTCATGATCGTGAGTATGAATTGGCGCAACCATTTCCGAACGGAACCGAACAAGGTTGCCGGCGACCGCCTCAGTTGATCATCACCATGCCGCCCTTGACCGTCATCATGCCGTCGCCACTGACCGTCGTCATCGGGCTTTTCAGCTCGGCCTGCGCATCGGCTTCAATCTTAACCATCACACCCTTGATCGTCACGCCGCTCTGATCGATCTTAACGCTGTTGGACCCCACCTTGAGCTCGATGGCCTGCGCGGCCTCGTTCGAAATACTACCGGCATCCAATTTCACCGTCAGATTGCCCGTGCCCAGCGATACGGTCCGGTTTCCCGAACTAATCGTCAGATCATCGTTACCTTGATCGAGCTTGACGGTTCGATTGCCGGTGCTGATGGTCAAATTATCGTTACCTTGCTTGACCTCGACCACGCGGTTGCCGGTTTTGATCGTCAGCGTATCGTTGCCTTGATCCAGCGTGACGGTGCGGTGATTGTATATGTCTATCGTCTGGTCGCCGGCGTCTGTCTTTTCGAAGCCGATTTTTTGGACGTCGTTGTTCTCGACGATGCGGGTGCAATTCTTCTCGGCGTGGACGTAAAGTTCTTCTTCGTCTTTCTTGTCCTCGAAGCGGATTTCGTTAAAGTTTTGGTCGGAGCCTCCCGGCGTGCTGCGCGTTTTGATGCCGCTCTGCGTCTTGTTGGCATCCAGAGCGTAGGGCGGCATATTTTCGTTGTTATACACCCGGCCGGTAATGATCGGCGCGTCCGGATTGCCTTCCAGAAAATCGACGATCACTTCCTGACCAACCCGCGGAATGAATATTCCACCCCAGTTCTTACCGGCCCAGATTTGCGCGACCCTAACCCAGCAAGAGCTGTTTTCGTTTCTGACACCCAATCTATCCCAATAAAACTGGATTTTGACCCGACCATACGAGTCGGTCAGGATTTCGTCTCCGTCCGCGCCGACCACCACGGCGGTCTGCACGCCCTGTACCACGGGGACTCTGGTCATCCTGGGCGGACGGTACACGTAGCTGGTCGGGATCAAGGTGTACGTGCATTGAAACTCTTCGGGATCGCCAGCGCCGCCCGCGCCGAAATCGTTGTTCTGAATCTGAAATTGCGTGGCCAAAACCAGATATTCGCGGTTTTGATCGTCGCGCGGGAATTGCGACAAGGTAAAGGTCAAGCCGGTCGCCAAATTTCGCACATTACCCCTGGCGACGATTTGTTCATGTTCGGCGCGGACTTCTTCCATCCGCAATTTGGAATAGCGCTCGCCGGCCGATCCCACGGCAAATTCGCCGGGGTAATCGTAAACCTCCTTGTCCGCGCCGGCATGCGTCCCCGCGATGGTGGTCGAGTTTTTTAAATCGGCGGAGGGAGTCTCGAAGTTGTAGTCGTTCAACGAGTACTTGCCGGTTTGGATTTGCCGGCTAATGCTCCATTCGAACATGTGTTCCTCGTCGCGCCCCCCTTGATTCGCCAGCGGGTAGTACTTGACGGTCGAGCTAACCGGCCTGGGCAAGTGGGCGAGCATGTTGTCGCATAACACCAGAGTATGGCCGGTGGTGGAATGTTGGTGGTAATAATAGATACCTTCTTCTTCCAGAAGTCGGCTGATGAAATTGAAATCGGTCTCCCGATATTGCACGCAAAATTCGCGCGGCTGATAGGTCTCCTGCAAATCCAGGACGACATCGGTGACTTGGTGCTGGGCCAAGACTTTCTTGACAATCTCCGGCACCGTGGTCGGCGCGGCTTCGCTGGCACCGCTATCGGCGTCGATGGCCGGCGATAACACCCGACAATTGGCGGCCCGCGTCAGCAACCATAGCTTGGGATGCACGGTGGCTCGATAGTAATACAAATCGCCTATCATGCCGAACTGATTTACCCGGGTAACGATACCGTTGAAGATCCGGCTGGCATTGTCTTCCAGCGCCAGTTCGACCGTCACTCCGGTACCGAGTAAGGCCTGAGAATCCAGAGTTTCGCTTTCGCTCAGTAATTCCAGCTCGTATTCGAACAACCGGCTGACCGGTTCGGTGCCGGTCATCCGGTAAAGCACGAAGGCTCCTTCGCCGAGCGCGGTAGTCACCTTTGCGGCACGTTGAGATTGTATGAGAGCCATGTTGAAATCCTAAAACTAACGCTGTTTTAATGGTTGGAGCGCGAATCAACCGCCAATCAATACCGTTGGGCAGCCCAGGATGATCGTTCCGCCGTGAGCGCAACTATCGCCCATCCTGGCGGCCGGCATGTTGGCAATCATCACCGTCGCCGAGCCCTTGACGATGGTATCGGGCGGACCGACGCAGACGGCCATGTCGGTCGCGCGCGCCGCCGGCATCTTGCCGATCAACACGGTAGGCGCGCCCGGCGGCAATATCGGACCGCCGACGTGCGGCACCGGACCGGTAAACATCGGGCAAACATGCATATCGGTGATGCGCGCGGCGGGCTGACCCATGGTTTTACTCCTGATTAAGTCGGTTGCCAAATGCGGCCGTTGCCGCCGTTGGCGATGTCGATGCCTTGTTCCAGGAAAAACCGGTATTTCTCCTGGGCCTTCTCCGGATAAGTGAGCACCGCCGCCAGCATCACCGCTCCGGCGACGGCCTTGGCGGTCAAGTTATCGGCGGGCGGAACCGACGGCGCGTCTTCCGGCGCCATGCTGCCGTCGCTCCAGAACGCGGCCATCGCCGCCCAAGCCGCCGGATTCTCGAACGACGCGCTGTGAGCGGCCGCGTTCGCGTTGCGCCGGTTGGGCTCGGTCGGTTTGTAAACCCAAAGCTCGGCGGCCTCCAGAGCCTTTACGACTTCAGGCGGCGTTTTGTCGTCAATCGAGCTACGCGCGCAGACACAGGCCCACCAGGCCGCCTCGCGCTTGGGCAAGGCCCGGGCCAGAAAACGTACGGCGTCCGGAAATAGTTTCAGTTCGATCAAAGCCAACAAAAACGCCACCGGCGTCGTGTCGGCCGCCAGGCATTGCATCGCCGCCGGGTCGAGCTGAATATCCTGGCAGATTTGCACCGCCTTGGGTATCGTCACTTTTTGTAAAGTAACCGCACCTGTCATGTTGTCTCCTGTCGCCGACGTCGATCTAATCCGATGGCGAATGATTGCAAAAAGTCATCCCGGTAAGCGAAATCAACACTTGCTTGGCATTTCTCGAGCCACTCCGGGCACGCTTAACGAGCGCCGAACATTACAGTGCTTCGAAAGGATCGATATTCGCCCAATCGGTCTGCAAAACCGCCTGCCAGCAATTGGTTTTGCCGTGAGCGCCGCCGCCGGTGGCATTGGGCAAATCGACCACCATGCCGACATGATCGCCGGCCAGACCTTCGATGCTGACTAGATCGCCGGCGATCCGAAAATTGACGCCGGGGCAATCGGACGCACTTTTCGATTGCCAAGTCCGAATCATCATTTGCGGTTTTAGAATATTCACGTGCGCGGCCTTAATCACTTGCGCCATCGCCGGCGCATTGAAGGTCACGAACGGCACGCCTTCCCAAACGCCAACCACTTGCGCCAAACCGCCGCCCAACGAATGGCCGGTTAACGACAACCGCCGGCCGTTGGCGATTTGCTTGGCGGCCTTCAGCATCTGCCGCGCCGACGAACATTGGTTGGGCAGGATGCGCAAACCGATTCTCAGGTCCGCCCCAATATCGGAGAATAGTTTTCCTTTTTGCCCCGGATTCGTGCCGCAGCAACCAACCACGACGTCGGTGCTATTGCACCATATGCCGCCTTGAAAACCATCGCCGTACCAAGTCCCCGATTCCCATTTCTGCACCTGCCAATCGTCCACCATATGACCGGGAGGTTCGGCGTAATATTGGTTGGCGCTTTTGTAATAAGCGGCGATGGCGATTTTTGCGTAGTCCAAGCAGGTGGCCATATATTTTCTTCGGTCGATTGTATATGTGGGGAAAATGGAAACGTAACCTTCCAATCATCGAACAAGCAAACAACGGTGTTTCGTCGCCTTTCCATCCGTTCAAAATTCAATTTGCCCAGCAACGAACTACATTTTCCGTAGTCGATTCAGCCAATTCTCACTACGTTCGAAAAGCCTACCCCAACTCCTGGCAGGCCAGATAATAAACGCGGGCAACCTTCGCCGTCTTAGCTTGATTTAATACA
This sequence comes from Methylomonas stagni, assembly GCF_050154735.1. Lineage (NCBI taxonomy): Bacteria > Pseudomonadati > Pseudomonadota > Gammaproteobacteria > Methylococcales > Methylococcaceae > Methylomonas > Methylomonas stagni. Next base: position 3,244,310 of record NZ_CP189557.1, read on the forward strand.
TCCTTTAGCGTGGTAACCTGCACGCCAATTTGAAATGCCCAAAACGGCTGCCGGTTACCAACTTCAAACAATCCGCACGCGTAGTCGCCGTTTGCATCAAGCCACCCTTGGTAATCCGAAGCGTCGTGGGGACCACTAAGACCGTAATTGATGATCGACGTCGGCCATTTTTTACCTTTATGCCTAAGAGCATAAGCGGCCGCTTCCTGATTGCCGGTCAGTTTAGTCCAAAGATCCCAACCATCGGCCATCGAAAGATTCTGGTCTTGCTCGGTATAAGTCACCAACTCGACACCCATGGGTATAGCGCAATTCTCGTAAGATTGTCTCGTGGTAAGCGCTAATTTGTTCCCTGACTTAACGTCGCTGTAACCGTGACAAGAAATAATCCAATTAGCCATCTAACTGCTCCGAATATATAATTTTTAAAACACGCACCATATTAAAGAAACAAGAAATCCATTTAACGCTACCCCACCTCAATTGAGTCACTCAGTCTGAACCCAGAAATAACACAACAATCGTAATTTACGCCCCCACCGAAAACACCCGAGTCGTGGAACCATTTGTCTAACTCCGCAAGGACAAACCCAAAACATCGACAAATCTAGCCCAGAGATTGGGTTGTCGTCCTAACGTTCAAATTACTCTTCAAATAAACCCTATACACGGCTTCAAAATCCCAAGGCTTTATTTCTTTAATAGAGTCGTATCCCGAGCCCCAAGTATAATACTTACCTCTTCCGCCATAAATCCAATGCCCCAATCCGCCATAACTGGTATTGCCTTTTGCTAAAGGACTCTTGACACCGATAATACCGGTTGCCGTCTGACTACTCGTTGATTCCCAAGCGGCGTCCACGCCATACATGCTATTTAAAAAGTGCGTCACGGCTTCCGGCGGCAGCGGAAGATTAATTTCCAATTTCGCTAAATTCTCTTCGGTGACTTGAGATTTGTCACCAGACAAAACCTTCAGGATTTCTCCCCTGGTTTTTTGATAGTCCCACACCAACTTAGTCCCATTCGGCATACCGAAATCGCCGGCAAACGCGATGATACTCTGCTTAATTGGGTCACCCGTTTGCTCGATTTTTTCCAACCATTTGCTGATGGCAATCAATACCGTATGAAATTGCGTATGATTGATTAGTTCACGTCTCCTCGGCCCGGCTCTAAAATCAAACAGCAACATCATGCAAGCATTGATTCCACAAATACCCCAATTATTATTGGTAGCCCCTAAACCGGAAAGCGTGTTAAGTACCAACGTTTTGCTCATTTGCATGAACAGACTCCCATATATATCTTTCGACCAAGAAAGAGGATAATTTTAAAAAGACTTAGCACAGTGACATGTCCCTCAGTATCCTACTGCGTAGGCGCCGAAATCATTTAACAAAAGCACTACACCTTTAAAACCAAGCGCCTAAGGAACTTCTGATTAATTCAGTTTTTCAAGACAAATTGATGCTTAAGCCATTGATTTAATTGTTATTGAAATTTAATATTGCGAATAAATCAGAGACTACCTAAAACTCGATTTATTGAAAATATCTAAAGAAACAGCGCCCGTAGACACTCCAAAGCACTAGGCTTTTAAACTTCTCTATTAGCTTATTCGCTTAAATGCATCCGAACAGCAGCCCCCTCTGGTTTATTAGCACCAAAAAATTCGCAACCATACTCTATACCGACCACTAGCTGAATATATTTCTTTTTATTTAGTGCGATTTCAGAAAAAGGCCTCGATCGAATAATCTATTAATCAGCCCCGCCAATTTTGAAGAGCCCTTACTCAGACTATCATTAGGCTTCATCCAGATTGCTCATTAAGCCAAATCAGGATGTATTATATCTCCATTTAATTTACAAATTTTTTCAATGAATCCATACGCTATTCTAAAGGAGTGTTCTTCTAACACTTTTGCGTCCGAAGCCTCGTCGAACGGAGAATCAGTTCCTTCGTAGAACCCATTTGCCGATACACAAACCTTCCCGGCATTCCCACTTCGGTACTCAAATGATCTATTCCCATTTCTAGCAGGCACGAGATCCCAGAAAAAATATGCTTTTTGCATACCAGGAAAACCACCAACACCTCTAATCTTCCACGTCAAATGAAAACCAGCCTGAAAGCTATGCTTTTGCCTTGTCACGTTAATATGAAGCGGCTTTTGGATCTTATTTTGGCCGGTTCGCCCAAACGCCGATATTTTCTCATCATCGACCAAAAATCCCTTCCCGCCCTTAATAGGCGTTTCCAACTCATAGAAATACATATTCGCATCCGGTTTATCAACCTGCGCATTCAAATAGTATTTGGGCAACCGCCCCCAACTAAAATCGACAAAGTCACACATCATCCCCCCTAATATTCTTCAGCCCAGAAATTGAAACCTCTTGCTAGCCCGAGGCGAAACACTCCTGAATAAAACAATATTCAAGAATGGATATTTCCACTACATATTCAATTAGCCACAATTTTCAAATAGTACTTATTAATAAATAATATCTACCCGATTTGGCCATTCACTGGAACCCATACCCAAACTCCCCGTCCTCGACCTTGACATGCACCCGCTCGATCGGCGTGCCTTCCATCATCCGGATCAAAAATTCCTCGCTGATTTTCGGCAACACGGTATTGGTCAGGATCGCGTCTATCATTCGACCGCCGCTTTCCAGTTCTGTGCAGCGGCTGGCGATGAGTTTAATGACCTCGTCGTCGTAGCTGAACGGCACTTTGTGGGATTCCTCGACGCGTTTTTTGATGCGATTTAGCTGCAAGCGAGCGATCGCACCTATCATTTCGTCGCTGAGCGGGTAGTACGGAATCACAACCAGACGGCCCAGCAGCGCCGGCGGGAACACTTTCAACAAGGGCTCGCGCAAGGCTTTGGCGATGCCTTCCGGTTCCGGCATTAGATCCGGGTCCTTGCACAGGTTCGCGATCAAATCGGTACCGGCGTTGGTGGTCAGCAGGATCAGCGTGTTCTTGAAATCGATGACCCGGCCCTCGCCGTCTTCCATCCAGCCCTTGTCGAACACCTGGAAGAAGATTTCGTGGACATCCGGATGGGCTTTTTCCACCTCGTCCAGCAACACCACGCTGTAGGGCCGCCGCCGCACCGCTTCAGTCAATACGCCGCCCTCGCCGTAACCGACGTAGCCGGGAGGCGCGCCTTTCAATGTGGAGACGGTATGCGCTTCCTGATATTCGCTCATGTTGATGGTGATGACGTTTTGCTCGCCGCCGTACAAGGCCTCGGCCAGCGCCAGCGCGGTTTCGGTCTTGCCGACGCCGGAGGTACCCGCCAACATGAACACGCCGATCGGTTTGTTGGGGTTGTCGAGACCGGCGCGCGAGGTCTGGATGCGCTTGGCGATCATCTCCAACGCGTGGCGTTGGCCGATGATGCGCTGCTCCAGATTGTCCGCCAATTTCAGCACGGTCTCGATTTCGTTTTTGACCATCCGGCCGACCGGAATGCCGGTCCAATCCTGTACCACCGAGGCGACGGCCTGATGGTCGACGGTCGGCAGAATCAACGGCGATTCGCCTTGTTGTTCGTGCAACTGCGCTTGCAGGGCTTTCAATTCGGCGAGCAATGCGTCGCGATCCTCGCCGCCGGCCTCGGCGTCACTAGCCCCGTCCACCGCGTGCCCGGCGGCGCGTAGCTTGCCGCGCAGCGCCAGAATCTGTTCGACCAATGCTTTCTCCGCATTCCAGCGCTCCTCCAAACCGACTAGGCGCTCGCGTTCGGCCGCCAGTTTTTCGTTGGCCAGTTCCTCGCGCCCCGCCACTTCGACGCCGACCGCTTTTTCACGGCCGATGATCGCCAGTTCGGTTTCCAGCGCGTCGATGCGCTTGCGGCAATCGTCGACTTCGGCAGGCACCGCGTGTTGACTGACGCCGACGCGGGCGCAGGCGGTATCCAGCAAGCTGACCGCCTTATCCGGCAATTGCCGAGCCGGAATGTAGCGATGCGACAGTTTGACGGCGGCTTCCAGCGCCTCGTCCAGAATCAAGACTTGATGGTGCTTCTCCTGCACCGATACGACACCGCGCATCATGCCGATGGCTTTGGCTTCGTCGGGTTCGTGAACTTGCACGACTTGAAAGCGGCGGGTCAAGGCCGGATCTTTTTCGATATGTTTTTTGTATTCGGCCCAGGTTGTGGCCGCCACGGTACGCAATGCGCCGCGCGCCAAGGCCGGTTTCAGCAGGTTGGCCGCGTCGCCGGTACCCGCCGCGCCGCCGGCGCCTACCAGGGTATGGGCTTCGTCGATGAACAAAATGATCGGTTTCGGCGAAGCCTGAACTTCTTCGATCACTTGACGCAAACGGTTTTCGAATTCGCCCTTCATGCTGGCGCCGGCTTGCAGCAAGCCGACATCCAAGGTGCGCAAACTGACGTCCCGCAACGACGGTGGCACGTCGCCGGCAACGATTTTCAGCGCGAAGCCCTCGACGACGGCGGTCTTGCCGACGCCCGCCTCGCCGGTCAGGATCGGGTTGTTCTGGCGGCGGCGCATCAGGATGTCGATAACCTGGCGGATTTCCTCGTCGCGACCGACAATCGGATCGATCTTGCCGTTACGGGCCTGTTCGGTCAGATCGACGGTAAACTGCTTCAATGCTTCTTGCTTGCCCATCGCCGCCGGCGCGATCGCGCCGCTGGCCTCGCCGGGCGTCGCGGCGATATGCGAGCCGTCGCTGGCCGCCAAACCTTCTTCCGGGGAACCGGCGGTGATTTTCGGAAATTCGTCGGTAACGGTGTCCGGTTTCAGTTTGTCGAACTCGCGGGAAATGCCGATCAATTCGTTGCGTAGCGCCTTGGTTTTCAACATGCCGATCAACAGATGCCCGCTACGCACTTGATTTTCGCCATACAGCAAGGTGCCGTAAACCCAGCCGCGCTCGACACTGTCCTCAATGTGCGGCGAGAAGTCGGAAATGGCGGTGGAACCGCGGGGCAATTTGTCCAACGCCGCTGTCACTTCCTTGGCGATCACCGAACCGTCCAAGCCGTAATGCTTGAGCAGACGGTGAATATCGGAGTCCGGCAATTGCAGCAACTGGCTCAACCAATGCACCAGTTCGACATAAGGGTTACCGCGTAATTTGCAAAACACCGTCGCGCTTTCCACGGCTTTGTAGCAAACCTTGTTTAACTTCCCGAACAGCTTGACTCGGCTAATTTCCGCCATCGTTGGTTCCCATCGTTATCGTTTTAGGTATCGCTCATCGGGCGCCGACAGCGGCGATGAACGGGTTAAGCGTTAAATCGTCGGCATCGGCGCAGGTCGAGCGCGGCCCCAACCACAGACTCCAGCCCAGCTGCCCGCCACCGCGCTCGGCCAGAACCGCCGGCTGGGCCGGTTGCCCCAAGCAGAGCTCGGCCGGCACTTGATCGGCCTGCAAACTCAGTTGAGCATCCCACACCCACTCGTCGCCGGCGTATTGCCGGACGATGGCCACCAGTTGCGGCAGCAAGATCCCGCCCGGCAGCAGCGCCAAATACAAAACCAACGGCAACGGCCCCAGCACGACTCTGAACTTGTGCTGACAACCGAACACGCTGGCACCGATCACGGCGGACTGTCCCAGCGCGGCGGTGACCATGCTCAAGCCCAGACGAGTCTGTTCGCGCGGCTGTATATCCATCCATTCGCCGACGAATTCGGCGATCCGCACCGGAACCCGCAAAATATCGGAAAGAATAGACCGCAACCCATCCGGATGCTTGGCCTGTCCCGAAAAATGGCCGGCATAAAATAGCCGAGCCCGATCCGGCAGCGCGTCGCGATCCTGAAAAGCGTTGCCGGCCGTGCCTTGCAAGGCCGCCACGTAGAAACCGAAGCGGTCGGTCTCGGGCCTGTCGTAGCTCACCTCCGGCCGAGCATTGGCCCAGGCCCGGTAGAACAGGCCTATCATCCGGTGGTGAAACACGTCGACAAAGCGCGCGAAGGTCGGGTCGTGATGATGCCGGAGACGTTCGCGGGCGTACTCGGTCAAATGCAAGGGTAACGGTCCGTTGGGACCGAACAAACCCATGAAATTCACCGCCAAGCGCGGCTTGGCGCCGTCGGCGTGGTAGCGAGCCACCGTCGAAGCCGGGAATTCCAACTCCGGCTCTTGCGACAAATGCACCGGATCGTCCACGGCTTTAACGCTGGTTCCCAGCCGAGGCTTGTCGGGATTGGCGCACTCGATCAAGCGCATCGCCTCGAAAAAATCGAATCGCGACGCGTCCTTGATCAATTCGGCCATTAAATCGTGTGACGACATCCCATCCTCGCAGGCCAACGCGCCACCTCGCCTCTATCGGTGCTGCGAATCACGGTTTCGACGAACGAATTGATCGACACATAGCGGCTGAAGAAGCGTTCCAGTACCGTACCCAGCAGAAAATAACCGCCGCCCTCGAAGGCGGACTCGTCCAACACCACGGTAATTTCCAGCCCGCGGCCGAAGACCATCGGCCCGTTGGCGTCGATACGCCTGACCACGTTTCTAGCGTTGACCGAGATCACCCCCTCGATCTGCTTTTTGACCGCCGGCTCGCGCTGGTCGGCGTACAGACTTAATAGTTCGCGTAACGCGCCGGCGCCGACTTTCGGATCGGTATCGATCAGCGACAGATAATTCAGCGATAAATGGTTTACCAAACGCCAGACCGAGTCCGCTTCGTAGGCCGCCGGCAACGGCCGGGTAGGCCCGACGATGCAACGTATCGCCTTGACTGGGGCGCTAATCTGCAACGTAAAATCGGTATCGCCGAGACCGACCGGCATCACCAACGGCAAGTCTCGATTGGTGCATAGCGTCTCCAGCCCCAATTGCGCCAAATTGCCGGCATACGGCGCTTCGGCGGCGTCCACCAACGCGACGAACACCTCGCTGCCGATATAGCTGGAGCGCACGCCCTTACGCCGCTGTCTCGATGACAGCACCCGTTTCACGCGCCTGAGCGAGTAGAAGGCGGTCTCGCCGTGACCCTGGTAAGCGGTTTTCGAGCCGTAGAACGGCAGGAACGCGCGTTCGCTGCCCTGATCCTTGCTATAACCGGTCACTTCGGCGACGCTGTAGACTTCGTAATCCATCGGGCGACTGCGGTCGACGACAATGTGATATTCGGATTGGCGCTGATCGATCTGCAACCGATCGGTCCGCTTCGGGAACAAATTGATGGCCGGCGCGCAAAATAAGGCTAGATTGTTTTGATCCAGCACGTTAATCAACTGAGCGTCGCTACGGTCCAGCAACACGAACAATTCGAGTTCCTCGCCGTCGCAAGCCGCCGCCAGTTCGGTCAAGCCATCCAATTCGATAAACAGATACCGCTCCGGAAACGCGAAATATTCCTGCAAAATCCGGTAGCCGTCGAACGACCTCGGCGTTTGTTGCAGTAAGGCCTCTTCCGGCTCGAAGCCCATTCCTCGCACCCAATGACGACCACCGTCCAAATAACGCACCGTGGAAGCATTGGCTCGGGTGTGCTTTCCGGCGATGCCGACGACATTGGCCAACAATTGTTCGTAGAGCCGATAGGGAATATTGCCGGCCCCGCGCAGAAACAGCGGCAAGCGGTCGAGCGCGATTTTATTGAATTTGGCGCCGCCCAAGCTGCGTAGCACGATGCGAAAGGCCGCCTTGACCGGCACGGCATATTTGCCGGCCGACACGCCATGACTCGAAACCGCCGCCAGGGTCGGCAGGTATTCGAGTTGGCCAATCTGTAGCGGCAACAATTCCACCGCTTGCGAGGTGCGATATTCACAAGCCGTCTGTTCGCCCTTGGCAATTTGCGAACGCAGCACCGTCCCCTTGGGAATCGTCGCACCGTCGGCCAAGGCCGCTTCGGCAAAATCCGGTTTGAACTCGACGACAGCCATCGACGGCGTTGCCGACAAATAATGCGGGTAAACGATTTGCAGCAATTGCTGAGTAAAATTGGGAAACTCGGCATCGACCTTAAGCTGCACCCGCGCCGCCATAAAGGCGAAGCCTTCGAACAAGCGTTCGACATAGGGATCGGAGCATTCGAAAGTGTCTAGACCGAGACGGCTGGCAATCTTGGGATATTCGGCCGCGAATTCCGCACCGACTTCGCGCACGTATTGCAGCTCGCGGTTGTAATATTTCAGCAACTTGGGGTCCATCGCCTAACCGTCCCAATCCTTCACGGTGATTTCCCCGGTTTCCAAATCCAGATCGCTACGGATATACAAATGCACGGGTAGCGGTTGCGCCCACAAATCGCCTTCTATTCGAAACGACAGCGCTTTATTGCTCATTTGTTCGCTGTCCTTAATCAATTCGACGCTGAGGCTGTCGGCCAAAATGCGCGGTTCGAACTGAGCGATGGCTTGCCGAACCTTGGTTTCGACCTTACGCACGTCGATGCCGGTCACCGCCACGCCGGAAAACACCGGCGAACCGAAATTGATCACCGAACGCGCGGCATGCGGCACCTCGGACAAATCCACCATGCTCTCCAGTGCAGCCGTGTTGAGCAACCAACTCAAATCGCGCAGCACGCTTTGCCGCAACTGACGCAACGACATCACCCGCTGCTCGCGCGCCTCGGTCCGATTCTCCGGCGCATCGTCGGTCAGACGATCCAGCAACGAGGGTTGCAGGCGCTCGGAATGCAACAATTCAGCCATTTCGCGTGCCCCTACTCGCTAGCCAATTCGATCAGGCGCAAGTCCAGCAACGCGTAATCGTCGACATCGGTGGCCAACAAACGTTGCCCAAGTCCGTGAACGATTCCGTCGGCGACCGCTTGCCAGTCGGTCAGCCGCGACAGGCGTATCCGCGGGTCGTCGGATGCGTCCGAACCGGAATAACGGGTCGGAATCAAACCGTCCGCCTCGCCGCCGTTGACCCAGGTAAAGTGGGCCGGGACCCAAACCAAATCGCGTAAATCCGTGGGCGGCTCCAACTGAATCTTGCCGATTTGCATAAACGGAATCCAGTAATAGCGACCATTCATGATCGCTTCCAAACACGGCCCAAGCCGACTATCGGCGTCGGCGATCCACGCAAACGGCGTACCGTCGACACTCCCCGAGGTGGCGGGCGCCTGCTCCAGGGCCTGGACGCGCATCTGGGCGGCCTGTTGATAGTTGCCGTTATTTTCCAGCTTTAGCGCTTCCAGCAACAAAGCCAGCCATTCCCGCGGCTCGCCGAAAATCAGTGGTGTTTTCAGTCCGGCGAAAACATCCTTGCGCAATGCCTCGCATTGCAATACTTGTTCGTAAGTGCCGACCATCAGCAGGGTGGACTTGTCCAGGTCCCTTAACACGTTCAATTGGGTCAGGGCTTTGTCCCATTGACCAATCAGGCAATAAAGCTGGAACAGCAAGATGCGGGATTTAGGCTCCGCTGGGTTTTGCCGGATGAGTTGTTGCGTGTTCCGCAACGCCTCGTCCAAGTCGCCGTCGGCAATCAAGCGTGAAACGTCCTGCATGGATGACTCCAAAAGATGGAAAAACCCCGGCGGAAAACCGCCGGGGATAGGCCCTTAAACGGTTTCGTTGGCTTTGACGCTCCAACCTTTGAACGCACCGGTAATCGGTGCCTCGCCTTCGCCGAACGAGTTGTATTTCATTTTAATTTCGTTGAAATTGATCGAGATACTCTCGGTCGGACGATCGCCGCCGCTACCTTGACTGTAGCTGCTGATAATCGCATCCGCGAGTTCGATTTCCAAATAAACCTGGCCCTTGGCATCGCTGCCGCCGGTTTGGATGAAGTGAATGGTTGCGGTTCCCAAACTTTTGCCGCAAATGGCTTGCATCCACAAATCCACCGACGCCACGTCCATATTTTTGGTAAAAGTTACTTCCGAAAACGATGGATTACTGGTATCGCGGTCCTTACCGCCGCCACTTTGCGAAATCGCCCGGCCCACGCCCATTTGCAGGCTGTCCAGCGTAATCCAGTCCTTGTGGCTGGCTACGGTGCTGTCGCCTTTAATTTCGGTTGCGAATTTTAATAAAATCATGGTGCTCTCCTTTCCGATCAAGTTTTAAGAAAAATTTAACGGGTATCTTTACCCTGAGATTTATAGCCCCGGCGCGCCGGGATGTATAAAACATCTGCCGCTGGCGGCGACCAAATAGGCGGCCGCCGCCAACACATACCAAACTCGGTTCGCCGAACCGGTCTAACCTTTTTGTGACGGTAATTTAGAGGTCAAACGCAAGGACACCGTCAACCCTTCCAATTGATAATGCGGCCGCAGAAAGAACTTGGACTGATAGTAGCCTGGGTTGCCTTCCACTTCCTCGACAATCACCTCGGCGCCCGCCAACGGCCTGCGCGCCTTGTCTTTTTCGGTGGCTACCGCCGGATTGGTCAACACGTACTGACTGATCCAAGTATTCAGCCAAGCCTGCATGTCTTGACGCTCCTTGAAAGATCCGACTTTATCGCGGACGATACACTTCAAGTAATGCGCGAAGCGACAGGTCGCGAACAAGTAAGGCAAGCGGGCCGCCAAGTTGGCGTTGGCCGTCGCGTCGGGATCCTGGTATTCGAACGGTTTTTGCAAGGACTGCGCGCCAATGAAGGCCGCGAAATCGGTATTTTTCTTATGCAACAACGGCATGAAGCCGCTTTTCGCCAGTTCGGCCTCGCGCCGATCGGTGATTGCGATTTCGGTCGGGCATTTCATATCGACACCGCCGTCGTCGGTCGGGAACGAGTGCACCGGCAAACCTTCGACCGCACCGCCGGACTCGATGCCGCGAATTTGCGAACACCAGCCGTAAAGCTTGAACGAGCGGTTGATGTTGACCGCCATTGCGTACGCGGCGTTGGCCCAGGTGTACTTGCTGCTGTCGGCGCCGGACGTATCTTCTTCGAAATCGAACTCCTCGACCGGATCGGTTTTCGAACCGTAAGGCAAGCGGCTCAGGAAACGCGGCATCGCCAGGCCGATGTAACGCGAGTCCTCGGACTCCCGCAACGAGCGCCAGGCCGCATATTCCGGAGTCTGGAAAATCTTGGTTAGGTCGCGGGGATTGGCGAGCTCCGACCAACTTTCCATCTGCAACACCGAAGGCGCGACGCCGGAGATGAAAGGCGCGTGCGCGGCGGCGCTGACTTTCGCCATCTCGCCCAACAACTCGACATCTTGCGGGCTGTGGTCGAAGTGGTAGTCGCCCACCAGACAGCCGAAGGGTTCGCCGCCAAAGGTGCCGTATTCCTCTTCGTACATCTTTTTAAACAAGGGGCTTTGATCCCAGGCCGTTCCCTTGAATTTTTTCAGGGTTTTACCCAATTCGTTTTTCGAGATGTTCAATACCTTGATTTTCAACATCTCGTCGGTTTCGGTGTTGTTCACCAAATAGTGCAGGCCTCGCCAAGCCCCTTCCAGTTTTTGAAAATCCGGGTGGTGCAGAACCAGGTTAAGCTGCTCGGTGATTTTTTGATCCAAGCCGGCAATGATGGCCTGGATACTCTTGATCGCATCGTCGGAGACCTTGGTGACGTCCTGTAACGCGTATTGAGCCAAGGTGCCGACCGCGGTATTGACTTGGCTGGCGGCTTCGGTGCCCGGTTTGAATTCCTTCGCCAACAGCGCCGAAAAGTCGTCCAGTTCCAGAGTTTGGGTTGCGCCTTGCGCGGCTTGATTTTCCAATTCCGCCATGACTTAACCCTCGCTGCCTTCGGCGTCGGCCGGTTTGGCCGAGGCGGCCAAGGTTTGCAGCAACGCTGGATCGTTGATCAATTTGGCAATTAATTCCTCCGCTCCGGTCTTGCCGTCCATATAAGTGATCAGATTGGACAACTGCGTGCGGGCTTCGACGATTTTATCCAGGCCGGCGACCCGTTTGGCGACGGCGGCCGGCGAAAAGTCGTCCATGCTTTCGAAGGTAATATCGACATTCAGGTTTCCTTCGCCGGTCAGAGTATTCGCCACCTGGAAAGCCACGCGCGGCTTCATCGATTTCAAGCGTTCGTTGAAATTATCGACATCGATTTCCAGTAACTTACGATCCGCCACCGGCGCCAACGGTTCCGCCGGCTTGCCGGACAAATCGGACATGACGCCCATCACGAACGGCAACTGCACCTTTTTTCCGAGCCGTACAACTCGACGTCGTACTCGATCTGGACCCGGGGCGCCCGGTTCCTTTGAATAAACTTTTGACTGCTTTCTGCCATGATATTCTCCGCTTGAGATATTTAACGACTACAAAAAAGGTTAGTGTGGATCGGGGCCTTTCAACGCATCGATATGCGTCAGGGCATCCGGCATCAAATTTAGGACAATTTCGCGAAAATCGGCGGTCACCAGGTGTTTTGCCCGCAACAATAAAATCGGTACCGGACTGGAGGGTTCGTTCTCCGCGTAATACTTGCAAATCAAATCCAGCGATTTCAAAACATCCTGGCGCGTCGCTATTTCGCCTGACCCCGCCTTGGGCTTGGCGGACACTCGGACCGTTTCGCCGGCATCCGCCACATCCTCCTCGGCAACGTCGCTTTCCGGCTCGGCTTGGTCAGCCAAGCGGCTACCGGCAAATTGCTCGAAAAAATGCCGAATCTCTTTAAACAAGGCCTTGGCCGCGCTCAGACTGGCCGCCTGGCTATTGCCTACTCGATCGACAACGGCCGCATCCAAGCGGTCCAATAGCGCCATGCTGTCATTGATGGCTTGAAAATTGGCCGCGAGCTCCTCGAGTTCGACATCCAGAAACGCCGCGTTGATCGCGCTGATTTCCGGCTTGGTCTGGCCGGCCGGGAGGTCGAGCTTGTCGGTGGCGTATTGCATATCGCGCAAACAAAACCGACCCACCGATTTTGACTCAACCAACATCGTCTGACTTAAGGGCCTGAGCACCCAATCGAAATTGTTCAGTTCTTCGATGATATTGATCCTGAGGGTCGGATCGAGGCCATCGTCGGGATCAAGCTGGGGATGCAGGTGCTCCCAGTAGCGATCTATCCACTCGGTCAACAGGTTTAAACCGTCTCGAAAACCGCGCACGCCTTCGGTCGGAATCAGACAACGGATTAAATATAGGGCGACCTGCAGATCCTTGGACCGCCCCAGCAAGGCCAACGCATCCTTTTGCACTTGCCGCCAATTGGGCGGCATGGCTTTTTCGCCGGAAAATTGATTCTCCGGCGTCCCTAGAATATCGGTATCCAACGCCACCCTGGCGTTGTCGTATTCCAGATTGTCGCCGCAAGGGTTGTCGGCGGAAATCTCGTCCAGTAAACCGGATAAATCGGCCATGGTTCAGTCCTGCTCCTGTTAGGGTCGGTTATTGCCACCCGCCGATCAGAATGAACGGCGACCAAAAAAACGGGTGTTTAAAACGTTTGGACTTAATCATCGCGATCTGCGCCTGGCGCATCGCTTCCGCCTTGTTCAAGGAATTGCCCAATCCGTCGTAAAACAAATGCATGAATTCGGTGGCGGCCTGATCGTTGATCGACCACAGGCTACCGACCGCGCTTAAAACGTTACTCTTGACCGCCAATCCGCTGAAACCCAACAGCATCCGGTCGTCGCCTTCGGCCGTTTCGCAAGCACTCAGCGTCAATAAATCGATAGGTTCGCTCTTCAATCGATCGCCACCCAAGCTGCCCTCGAAATCCAGCAAGGTCAGATTCTGATCGTAAGCCATCACGAAACTTTCCTTGGCGTTCTTACCGAAATACCCGTGCGAAGCGATATGCACCTTCGCGTAATCGCCGGTTTCTATATCCCTCTTCAACGCCGACGCCGTGAATTGATTATTCAACAACATCGTGCTGTTCTGTCGTTTCGCGACCGAATCGATTTCCCGCTCGATATTGGGCAAGCTCAATTCTTCGACCAAGCGCGAACGGTCCATGGCTTTCTGCGCGACATCGGCGGGTTTATTGCCGATCAAACGTTCGACGACGTTGTCTGGCAGCGTGTCGATCGCGGCGCCGTCCGGCCGGCTCAAACCGGCGACCAGGGCCCGCAAGTTCTTCCGTTTCGCGACCTGCTTGTCCCAATTTTGAAACGTCAAACCCGGCAATGTCACGATCGCGTATTGTTCGACCAAAAACCGGCCGCCATCCTGTAACACCGAGTACGGCACCGCCCGCAAATTGCGGTCGGGCACGTAGAGCAGCAATTTCGCGCCGGCCGCCGCGACATCGTTGGCAATCGGTTCGAACAGCCACTGGTAAAGCTGTTTGGCCGCGGCCCGGTAGTCCTTGCCGGCATGCAATCGCTGCGTCAGGATTTGCGCCTGTTCGCGTACCCGCTCGGCCGACACCGGCACGCTACGTCGCACAACGAGCGGGCCATGCTTCATCAACAACTCCAGCCTGTCGGTCAACAAAATCGGGTAAACGATGACGGTTTCCGGAAACGCCAGTTCTCGCCAATCGTCCCGGGTTTGCACCGAGATCGAACACCGCCCCAAAAAAGTCCTGCAAATCGGCTTCCTTGATCGCTTCCATGCTGGACATGGCCTTGTTCAGCGCCTGTTGCTCGGAATCGCCGGTGCCGGCTTGCCGTAACAACAAATCGACGTAGCCACGGTGTAACGGATCGATCACGGTATCGATCGCGCTACGACCATCGGGTAAATTGATCGGCAAATCGCCCCGAATCGCCAACAAATCGTTCACCGCCTGCTCGTAGGCGCGTAGCGCCGGTACCTGTTGTCCCAACCGCAGCAACAAGTCGCCTTGCAGTGCTTCAAGCTCGGCCAGCAATTCCAGGTAGCGTCGATCTCCGGCCAAGGCCAACGCTTGCTCGGTCAGTGCCAGGGCCTCGCGATCGCGGTTTTGCTGGCGATATAATCTGGCCATCCCCAACAAGGCCTCCACCCGCATGCGCGGCGGCGGGTTAGCGCCCGCCAATACCTTGTCCAGTGCGGCATACGCCGCGCCAACCCAGCCCTGGCCATCGCTCGGCGCCGCCTCGGCCAGCAAAGCCTCGGCGGTTTTCAGCCGTACCTTGGCCGCCGGAAAATCGTTCGGCAAACCTTCAATTCTGGCAGCCAGCTCAAGCAATGCGGCAACTCGACCGCTTTTATCTTCACCCGCCGCCGTCCGACTCAACGCCACGCTCATTCGTAACGGGCTGTCGCCCTGGCTCCGCAAAGCCGCTTCAGCCTGATCTGCGTATTGCAAGGCCTGTTGCCGATCGCCCCCGGCTAGAGCCAGTTCGCTCAAATAGAGCCCAACTAATCCGCGTAAATAGTCCGGCCCGGTCTCGGTATTCCGATAAGCGGCTTTGAGCAAGGGTTCTGCGGCCTCTTTACTGTTCAACAAGAACAGGTTGTAACCCGCCGCCGCCTCGACCGCCGCCAATAAACCTACATCGCCCTTAACATCGACCACCGCTTGCAGCGCGGCATCGAACTGTTGTTGCGCCGCTTGCAACTCACCGTTGTCTCGCAGTTGCTCGCCGCGCAAGACTACCGATCGAATCTCGGCGGCGGAAACCGGCACCGGCATCTCGGCCGACGCGGCATTTCCAACCGCCACTCCCAGCGCCAGAACAGTTATGGCAATCAAGTCTAGCCGCATTTGCGCTTCTAGCATTAAATTTGGCAATTCGATTTCCTCGTCTTGGATTGGCCATGGCTGGACCGGATTTTCGGCAATCGCTATCGCGGCTATTCGACCGATCCCCCTCCTGCCGATCCGCCGAGAACCGATTTCGCTATCGTCGCTCCGGCGAGGTTGGCGTCTCCAACCAGCTTAATGTGTCAACAAGCGTGCCAACCACGACCGAAGCCGCCTCGCTTCCGATAACAACTTGTTCTGAAAAGGATTTAACGAATATCTCGCGGAGCGCCGAACGTCAGAACCGCCATTCGCCAACCGAAATCGGCACGGGATTTCGTAAGACTCGCGATATATCGCCACTCCGCTAGGGTCTATTCCGCTAAAAAACGTTGAAATTGACCCGAAAATGGATACCGTCATCTTGAATACTGTGGCTGCTGCGCTGCCGATTCGGCACCGGCGTAAACGCATGCGCCCAATAAAATTCGGTCGTCAAACCTCGAAACTGCCACTGCAAGCCGATACCGGCCGAATACAGATAATGAGTGGATGGCCGAGCATTGGTCGCGGTCGGGCTGTCCCAAGCGCCGCCGTATTGGATAAACGGCACCAAATGCAGGCCGTCGCGGCCGCCGACATCCAGGTAAAGCGGATATTTGACTTCGGCGCCGACATTGAAGCCGTTGTCGCGCACGTACGTATTTTCCCGATAACCTCTGACCGTATACGCCCCGCCCAACGCGTAACGTTCCAAGTTTAGTAGCGGCTTATCCGCCAACTGAATATTCGCCTTCACCAACAGGGCGGCGCCGTTCTCCAGCAACTTCACCGAAAACAAACTCTGGCCCAACCAACTGAAAAATTGGCCGCTGGGCAAACCCGGTCGATTAGTCGTCGCCCCCAACATATCCAAACCGACGTTGAAGGTAGACCAAAACACCAATCCCGTGTCCTCGCCGCGATGCGAAAAATGCTGGGCAATTCGCATGACGCTGGCTTGGGTCGCGCACCCCAAGCCTTCGCCGCCGGAAATCGGTTGGCAAGTATTACTGACTTGGCTGCGATTTTCGCGAAACGCCATATTCACGCTGAATGTCAGATCGTCGTTAAAGCGCCGATAGATCGGATGGCTAAGTCCGGCTTCGAAACCGACGATGTGATTGGTAATGTTCAGAGTCTCCAGCGGCGGTTCGACGATGCTGCTGTAGGTGTCGCTGTAGCGAAAACTGGCCCGCAAATCGCGCGCGGTCAGCGGCACACTGATACCGGTGTTGTAACCCTGCACGCCTTCATTGACGATGAACTGACCGTCGATCCGCTCGCCGAGAGTCAACAGGTTGTCGACCCAACCGCCGACCCGGCCGGTATATGCGCCCACGGCCGGCGTCTGGTAATCGTCGGCGCCCAAATATAACTGGTAAGGCCTGGCCCGCTCGACTCGCAAATCCAAAATCGCCTCGCCCAGCTTTTCTCCCGGCACTAAGCGACCGTTCAATTGCTGAATCAACGGATCAGTCAGCAATTGCCGATAACTGTCTTGTAAATCCTCGACCCTTAAAGGCTCGCCGGCTCCAACCAACAAGCGGTCTCGCAAATACCCCTCGCGCAAACGCTGTTGCCCGCTCTGCCGGACTTCGGTCAACCGCCCTTCGACGATATTCAAGTGCAGCACGCCGTCGGCCAGCGACTGACTCGCCAGCACGGCGCCGGAATTGATATAGCCGTGATCGATGTAGTATTGGCTGACCGCGCGTCGTAGCATTTCGATGTCGGCGGCGCCGATTCGACGGTGCAAAAATGCCGCCGCGACGCTCTGTAGTTCCGCGTCTTCGAAAACAGTATTGCCGTCGAAAATGACACGCTGCAGCTCGACGCTGCCGCCGGTCGACGCCGGGGCACCCGACTTAGGCAGTTCCGGCAACACGAAACCGCCGCTGCCAACAGCCGGCCGCTCCGGCTGGGCCAAGGTCGGCTGTCGGGACTTGGTCGGGTCGGCATTCAGCGGCGGCGGTTCGTCCGCCACGGTCTTGGTCGCGAAGGCGGCAATCACTAATCCAATTCCCAAGCGGCGAGACCAAATCGGGTTTCGCTTAGCGAGCGCCGTGGCGGCCTTCAATCTGTCCGGGCCGACAGTCCCCGCATCCGGCGCCGGCTTGGCTCCGCGTTGTACCAAACCGCGACCGTCCAACATCCCAAGCTTTCGCCGTATCGCCATCGCTTATGCCTTACCGCAAGAACGGCCGGTCGAAGGGGCGTCGAAAGTTACGCTTAAGCGATCGGCCGCCGCCAAACTCAGCGAGAGCGGCGCATCGCCGAATACCGAAAACGGCAGAATTTGCTCGTAAGCCAGAACAACGCCGTTGCTCTGCTTAAACTCCAGCGAACTGCCGTTACCGCAGGGATCGTTCGGAACATCCGGCAAATCCACCGGTTTGGCGACGATGGAGACATCGACATTGACCAAATTACCGGGCTGTCCACTTTGGAAACCGTTGACGAACAGGTTCAACCCGGCGGCCGGCGTCCAATCGGAGCGGCTGCTACCGGCCGGTGCCAAATAGCCCTGGTATTGCGGATTAGCTTTGATCGCTTTCAAATTGTCGGCCTGCACCCAAAGTTTTCCGGTCTCGCTACCCAGAATATTGCCGTAATCGCCGCCTTCCGGCAGCCGATAGTAAACCTCGTTTTTAACGCCCAAATCGCCATGCACCCAAACCGTCGTACCTCCGCCTGAAAAAATCACTTGGGTGATTTGCAACGGCGTGCCGATGTTCATTGCGGCCGGACTGTAAATCCGCGCGCCGGCCAAAATCAGTTGCACCGCCTGTAGGGTCAGGCCGCTATCGGCCCTACCGGTCAAACTGCCGGAAACCAGGATGTTGTTCCCAGCTTGCAGCAAGGCCGCATTCACGCGGCCGCCGATGTCGATATCGCCGCCGGCGATGATATCGCCGTCGATGTTACCGGAGTTGGTGACGCTACCGCCGGCGCGAACTCGGCCGTCCAATGTGCCGGTATTTTCGACGTTGCCGCCGGCCGTCGTCCGCCCGCCTATCGTGCCGCTATTGACGATATTGCCCGGCGCGCTGGTATCGCCGTCGATCCTGCCGGCATTGACGATATTGTAGGCGGCGTCGGCCGGCGCCGCCGCCATCGTCAACGCGGCATGGGCCGTGTCGCCCGCCGCCGGCGCCCCGTCTCCGACTAAGGCCAAGCCGCCGATCCGCCCGCCTTCGGCATTGGTCAAATCGCCTGCCTTGGCCCAAGCTTGACCGCCGATACGGCCGGCATTGACCAAATAACTGGCAGCCTCGGCGTCGCCGTCGATTTCAATATCGGCGTCCGCGACAATGCCGCGATTGTTCAGCAGATAACCTCCCCGCGCCACCGCATTGCCGCCGATGCTGCCATCATTGGTCAGATTGCCGGCTGCGGCAGTATCGCCGCCGATACGGCCGCGATTGTCGATATCGGTAGCGTTTAGGCTTTCCGCGCCGTCGTCGATAGTCCCGGTATTCAGCAAGCCGATGCGGTTTCCGTCGGCTTCGAGCGCGATTAACAGCGCTTGACTGCTGGAACCGGCCGCGTCCGCACGACCGTTGATCGTACCGGTATTCGTGATTTTGCCACCGGCCACCGCGTCCCCACCCAGCCGTCCGGAGTTAGTCAACGACGCACCGGCCTGACCGTCGCCACGAATTCGGCCGGCGTTGCTCAAATCCCGTCCGGCAGCCGCGGCACCGGTAATATCGCCGTCGGCTAGGCTGGCAATATCCCGGTCGGCGGAGATACCCCCGGCCTGGACAGTGCCGTTGTTAAATGCATCCCGGCCGGCATGAATACCGCTTCCGACCACGCCGCCGGTCCGGTTGTCGACATCGCGGTCGGCCCGGGCGCTACCTGAGATCGCGCCGGAATTGATCAGGTCGTTACCGGCGCTCGCATCGCCGCCAATTTGGCCGGCATTATCGATGTCAGCGGCATCGGCGTTGCCGGAAATGCTTCCGGTATTGCTTAGCGAACTCGCGGCGTTAGCGAACGCGCCGACGCTACCGCTGTTGGTTAACGCTCCCGCACCGGCTATGGCGGCGGCACCGACCGTGCCGGTGTTGACTAGATCGGTACCCGCCGTGGCGGAGCCAGCGACGTCGCCAGCGTTAACCAGCGTCGTCCCGGCGCTGGCGTTACCGTTGATTGAACCGGCCGCGGCATTGGTCAGTGCGCCTGACGTAGCCGTCGCATTTCCGCCGACGCTGCCGGCGTTGGCCAACGTACCGGTCGCCGCGCTGGCGTTACCGCCTATCGTCCCATCGTTGGTCAAGTCGCTTCCGGCGTTGGCCGACCCCGAAATACTGGCACCGGTTTCGTTGATCAAACTCGTTCCAGTCTCGACGTTACCGGAAATAGTGCGACTGGCAACATTAACCACGCTGCCGCTGGCATTGACGTCGCCGGTAATCGCACCGTCGTTAGTCAAATTTCCGCCAGCCGCCACGCTGCCAACGATAGTTCCCAAATTGTCGAGATGACCGCCGTTCCGAGTTTCCGCGCCGCCCTCGATTCGGCCTGCCGAGTTATTCGTCAGCGCGACGGCACCATTCAGGCTACCGCCGGTATTCGCGGTCGCATTCCCGGTGATCGTGCCGCTATTGTCCAATACCGCTCCGGCACTGGCCTCGCCGCCTATCTCGCTAGTCAAGCCATTGATTAAGTTGCCGACGTTTGCGACGGCGCTGCCGCCGATCCTGCCGTCGTTGCTCAAACCGGTGCCCGCGCTGGCGTTGCCGCCGATGCTGCTGCCCGACGCGTTGCTCAAACCACCGGCGGTGGCCGTGGCGTTGCCGGTAATGCCGCCGGTGTTGGTCAGGTCGGTACCGGCCGTCGCGGAACTGCCGATCGTCCCGTCGTTGGTCAGCACCGTACCGGCGCTGGCGTTGCCGCCGATGGTCTTGCCGCTCGCGTTGGTCAAAGCCCCCGCCGTCGCGGTAGCATCGCCGCCGATGTCGCCGTTGTTAGTCAAATCAGTACCGGCAGTAGCGCTGCCGCCGATCGTACTATCGTTGCTCAAACTGGTGCCGGCGCTGGCGTTACCGCCAATGCTGCTGCCCACCACGTTGCTCAAGCCACCTGCGGTGGCCGTGGCGTCGCCGCTGATGTCGCTGGTGTTGGTCAAATCGGTACCGGCTGTCGCGGAACCGCTGAGCGTGCCGGCATTGCTTAAGGTCGTGCCGGCCGTCACGCTGTCGGCTTGCAGGTTGGTGTCGCTCCCGATTTGGATTGCGCCACTGGCGTGGATGCTGTCGCTGGCGCCGTTTTGATCGGCGCTGATTCCGCTGCCGACCCCGCTGGTTTGTAGGTCGCCATTTTGCACGTCCACGCTCAGCGCGCCGCTACCCGTTTTGGTCACGACGCTACCCCCGCTCAGCACTAGGTTGCCGCTGCCAACCGTTACCGTCAGATTCCCCGCCCCACCACTGCTGTCTTCGATCACCGAACCGGCGGTCATATTCAGGGTCGTGCCGCTGGTCACGCTCAGATTGCCGCTGCCGACGGTCTTGCGGATCGCGCCGACGTTGGTGGTGCCCAGGTTCAGCGCGCCGACGGACGAGACGCTGACCGTGCCGGTGGTTTTGTTGACGGTGATCACGCCGGTGCTGCTGCCGTTGCCGTCCAGGGTCAGCGTACCGCCGGCTGTCACGCTTTGATCGGTGGACCCAGTCAGCGCGATCAGGCCTTGGTTGAGCAAGTTGCCGGTTGTCGCCACGGCGCTGCCGTTGATCGTACCGGTCGCGCTGTTGGTCAGGTCGGTGCCGGCCGTGGCACTACCACCGATCGTGCCGTCGTTGGTCAGCACCGTGTCGGCGCTGGCGTTGCCGGTGATGGTTTGGCTTGCCGCATTGCTCAGCGTTCCGGTGGTAGCGGTCGCGTCGCCGGTGATCGTGCCGCTGTTGCTCAAGTTGCGCGACGCGGTGACTGTGCCGGTGATCGATCCCTGGTTGTTCAAATCAGTGTTAGTTTGGCTCTGGGCGCCACCGTTAATGATGCCGGCATTGGTCAAGCTGGTCACGCCGCTGAGACTGCCGCCGTTGTTGGCGCGGGCCAGGCCGCCGATCGTGCCGCTGTTGTCCAGATAGCGCGCCGCCGTCACCGCGCCGCCGGTCGTGCCGAGGTTTTGAATATCCGTGCCGTTCTGGCTGCTGACGGTATCGCCGACGGCATTGCCCAATATCGCGCCGTTTTGGTTCACCACGGTGTAAATCTTGCCGTTGACGTCGGCGGTCAGGCCCGCGACGCCAAAGGCCGAGGTGCCGCCGGTCGCGTTGCCATTGATGGTGCCGCTGTTGGTCAGCACGGTGCCGGCACTGGCGTTGCCGCCGATGGTTTTGTTGGCCGCATTGGTCAAGGTGCCGGCGGTTGCCGTCGCGGCGCCGCTGATACCGCCAGTGTTGCTCAAATTGGTGCCGGCCGTGGCAGAACCTCCGATCGTACCGGCGTTGGTCAGCACCGTGCCGGCACTGGCGTTGCCGGTGATGGTTTGGCTTGCCGCATTGCTCAGCGTTCCGGTGGTGGCGGTCGCGTCGCCGGTGATCGTGCCGCTGTTGCTCAAGTTGCGCGACGCGGTGACTGTGCCGGTAATCGATCCCTGGTTGTTCAAATCAGTGTTAGTTTGGCTCTGGGCGCCACCGTTAATGATGCCGGCATTGGTCAAGCTGGTCACGCCGCTGAGACTGCCGCCGTTGTTGGCGCGGGCCAGGCCGCCGATCGTGCCGCTGTTGTCCAGATAGCGCGCCGCTGTCACCGCACCGCCGGTCACGCCGAAGTTTTGAATATCCGTACCGTTCTGGCTGCTGACGGTATCGCCGTCGGCATTGCCCAATATCGCGCCGTTTTGGTTCACCACGGTGTAAATCTTGCCGTTGACGTCGGCGGTCAGGCCCGCGACGCCAACGGCCGAGGTACCGCCGGTCGCATTGCCATTGATGGTGCCGCTATTGGTCAGCACGGTGCCGGCACTGGCGTTGCCGCCGATGGTTTTGTTGGCCGCATTGGTCAAGGTGCCGGCGGTTGCCGTCGCGTCGCCGCTGATACCGCCAGTGTTGCTCAAATTGGTGCCGGCCGTGGCGCTACCGTTGATCGTACCGTCGTTGGTCAAGCTAGTGCCGGCGCTGGCGTTGCCGGTGATGGTTTGGCTTGCCGCATTGCTCAGCGTTCCGGTGGTGGCGGTGGCGTCGCCAGTGATTGTACCGCTGTTGCTCAAGTTGCGCGACGCGGTGACTGTGCCGGTGATCGATCCCTGGTTGTTCAGATCGGTGGCGTTTTGGCTTTGGGCGCCGCCGTTGATACTGCCGCCCACGGCGTTGGTCAAGCTGGTCACGCCGCTGAGACTGCCGCCGTTATTGGCGCGGGCCAGGCCGCCGATCGTGCCGCTGTTGTCCAGATAGCGCGCCGCCGTCACCGCGCCGCCGGTCGTGCCGAGGTTTTGAATATCCGTGCCGTTCTGGCTGCTGACGGTATCGCCGACGGCATTGCCCAATGTCGCGCCGTTTTGGTTCACCACGGTGTAAATCTTGCCGTTGACGTCGGCGCTCAGGCCCGCAACGCCAACGACCGAGGTACCGCCGGTCGCGTTGCCATTGATGGTGCCGCTGTTGGTCAGCACCGTGCCGGCACTGGCGTTGCCGCCGATGGTACCGTCGTTGGTCAAGCTGGTGCCCGCTGTCGCGTCACCGGTAATCGTACTGGAGGATCCGGCGTTGGTGATTGTCCCGCTCGAAGATGTCAGGCTGCCGGCAAAGGTACCGATATTGCTAATATTCGCGGTATTACCGCCATCCGAGGTGGACTCCAATAGCAGAGCGCCGCCGCTGGTTTGCAAGGTTGTGGTACCCGATGTCGTCACCTGCATGGCGCTGGTTCTCAACTCGATATCCAGATTCCCGTTCGGGGTATGACTTTGCAGCGTGGTAACAGGCGTAGCAACCGGCGAACTCACCACCAGCGTTGAACCGAAAATTTCCAGGTTACCGTTGGCCTTGAGGCTAGCACCTTCAATTGTTACGGAATTTGCGCCGGTAAAGCCAAACGTATCAGGCGGTACAATCAAGAGACCGGCATCCGTATTATTGGTGGAAGTAGAGTAACCGTCGCCTTGAAACCCCAAAACCCCAGTAGCGCCGATATGGAATTCGGCAGGCACATCGATCACCGCTCCCGAGCCGATCACGATACCGTTAGGATTGAAAAACCAAAAATTGGCGTTTGCAATCGTCGAAGTCAGCGTGCCGTCTATTGTTGTTGAGTTAGTTCCAGTCACCCGACTGATGACGTCGCTCACGGCCGAGCAAGCCGTACACGCAAACTCGGCGGTGTGATTCGCGTTCAGATTGAACTCGGAAAAACTGAATAAAAGATTGGTGCCGACAATCCGGCCGTTATCGGCACCGTCTATTGCAATCTTGCCGCTGCCGTTCGGACTAAGAGTTTGCGGCGTCGGAGAACTAGGGTTGTTATTGCTGGTTTGTAAGGTTCCGTCGACGATGACGGAGGAATTAACGGCCTGACCGATGCTGGGAACCAATGCGGCCGCGGCGGCATAGACGGCTACGGGATACCTGGTGAGCTTAAGCGTAGGCATAGGCTGGTCGGCAAAATCGATTGGATGTTGCCGAGCATTCTCAAGGATTATTTCCGGTTTGTCACCTGATAGCTTATGTTGACCACGGAAATAGTCGGCGCTCGCAGGGCCTCGGCCAACGAACCATCGCTATTGGCGATACTCTCGACATTTGGCAAGGCTTGCTCGCTGAAAACGGCGACGATGTTGTCGGTACCGACCGGGCCGGTGATTTCCAGCTTGAATTTGTCGGGCCGCGGCGGAATTCGGTATTCGGTGTCCGCCTTGACTTTGCCATTCTGGTATTGGTTGGGCAACAGCTCGCTGATTTCGCCGGTCGCACCGATGTAAGCCACGCGCAGATAGCCGGACTTGGCCGTATAGAGCGTCAGCTTCAGCTCCTCTCCGATCCGATACTGCGGTTTACTGGATGCCAAACTGAGAACGCCGTCGGCACTAGCCGCCTGATGCTTCGGTTCTGCGGCCTTAACCGCCTCCACCCTGACTTCGACAGTGTCGGCGGCCGAACGGGTATGGCCGTCCATGACCGTCAACTCCACGCGGTAATCGCCGGCTTTGTCGGGAGTCAACTCGGGATGCGCTGTATCCGCATTTTGCAAAGAAACGGCACTGCCATCCGGCTTTTGCGCCAGTGTCCAGATATAAGTCAGCGGCTGCCCGTCGCCGGATCTGGAAGCACTAGCGTCAAGTTTGACGCTGTCGCCGACGGTCGCTTGCCGATCGGCGCCGGCATCGGCCGAAGGCGGCGCCGCAACCTGAGGCGGAGCGGCGATCTGCCAACGTTGGGCGTCGGAGGCCGGCAACGGTTCCGGCGACTGCCGGGTCAACCACCAATTGGCGAGTCCGCCCGCCAAAACCAAAGCGATCGCCACGCTGCCGCCGACCAATTGCGGCGACCAACCTGCTTCCGGATCGAATTGTTCCAACCACTCTTCCAGCGCCCTGGGCCGACGCTCCTGCAGTATTTCGATGGTCGATTTCAACAATTGCCATTGGCGGCGATTCAAGCCCTTGACCGGCGCCGGCGCGAGCTTCTCCCCGCGTTGCTGCCCGATAAACACGGTAGACGCTGGTTTGCGGCCGTAGGGATGCCGGCCGGTTAATAATTCGTAAACCACTAACCCAAAAGCGTAGATGTCGTCGCGCGGATCGGCCTGGGCACCGTTCATCATCTCGAAACTGGCGTAGGGCGGCGTGTGCCCGCCTTCGACCCGGGCATTGAAAACCGTTGCGTCCGGATCGCCGCTTTGTTTGGTGCGGGTAGCGATGCCGAAATCCAGCACCTTGACGTCACCGCCCTCGGTGACGAACACGTTGGCCGGCTTGAAGTCGCTATGCACGATTCCCTTGCGATGCGCGTAGGCCAAGGCCTCGCCCATGCTCAATATCAACGGCCAGGCCCTCTTTAATGCAACACCGCCGGACGCCGAGGCGTCGCGGATCAACTGGCTTAAAGACCGACCAGCCAGGTATTCCATGGACATGAACACGTGATCGCCGTCTCTATCGAAATCGTAGACCGTGATGATGTTGGGATGCGAGAGTTCCTGGGCCTTTTCGCATTCGCGCTGCAAACCTGCCACCAGCATTTCGTTCAGCGCCAGTGCGGGATTCAATACCTTGATCGCGACATAGGGGTTTTTCGACCTGGCTTCAACTTTGCGTCGATCAACGGCCTTGAACACCATACCCATACCGCCCTCGCCCAAACTTTGAATGAGCTCGAAACGCTCTTTCAGCAAATCGCCGATGGCCGGGGGGCGGGCGATTTGCTGAAACGCGGGCGGCGGCCTGTCATTGGCGAGTTCGGTGGCCTCGTTGGCCAATACCGTGGCGTCGGAATTAGGCGCATCGGCGACTGGCACGCCCTGACCCGCGCTTGCGGTAAACAAGTGAGTTTTGTCGTCGTCTTCAGCAGGCGTCACGGACGCTCTCCGTCGCCGGCTGTCATTTCGACCGGCACGGCATCAGCAGCGGGCAGATTGCTTACGCTCAAGTGAATTCTCTTCTCGTCCCGCCGAAATCGTGGCTATTGCTTACCCAGACTGACGATACGTACCCGTCGATTCGCCTCGGCGGTTGGATTTTTGGCGTCGGCCAATTCCTGTCTTCCGCGCCCTTCAATCTGAATCGCATTGCCGGCAATACCGAATTTATCGATCAAATACGCCTTAACCGCCTCCGCGCGCCGCCTCGACAATTCGATATTGAATTGATCACCCCCGACAACATCCGTATGACCTTCGATCCGATATTTGATCCCTTCCAGTTCGCCGGAAGCCAAGGCCTTACCGACCGGCTCCAACTGAGTCTTGGCCTGGGCATTCAGGGTCGCTGAGTTATAGTCGAACAAAATCTCCATCGAAATAGCCTTCTCGGCCACCGTCGTCGGTAACTGCACCTTACGACCGGTGGCTTTGTCGATATTGCTGATTTTCTTCAGCCCCCTGACATTCTCTAACTCGGACTCGGGTACGTCCTGGTAGTCGTCGGCATCCGCCGGTGCCGGCTGCGCCGCAGGTTCCTTGAAATGTTCGATAATCTCGTTGGGATTGGGAGTAGCCTTACCGAAGTTTTTGTCTTCGGCCCAGACCTCGGTAGCCAGCAATCCGGCAATTACCGTTAAACCCAACCAACTGGCGTTATTGTTCATGGCCTTCCCCCTGCTTTCCAAAAAATGAGTATAAAACTATCACCGCTCGCGAAGCCACTCAACCGCAGTCATGCCCACTCGGCGACGACGACGGTAATATTGTCCCGGCCCGTGCGATTTAGCGCGGCATTGATCAAGGCTTCCGCAACCGTTTGGCAGCTGGCACCGGCCAACATGTCGGCAATCTCATCGTCCGCCAGCTCCTTATCCAATCCGTCGCTACATAACAGATAGCGGTCGCCGGCTTCGGCAACAAAGCGCAGTGTATCCAGTTCCAATTTGGCCTGACCGCCAACCGCCCGCGTAATCACGTTGGCGCCGACTTGCTGCAGGGCGTCTTCGCGGCTCATCAAACCGGTTTCCATCAATTCGTCCAATAATGTGTGGTCGCGGGTGACCTGCTCTATCCGGCCGGCCCGAAACCGGTACAAGCGGCTGTCCCCGGCCCAGACTGCCGCACACTGGCGCCCCCTGGCCAGCAGCACTACCACGGTGGTACCGATCACCGCACCTTGCTGCAAACTTAGCGCAAAGCGGCACAAATCGTCGTTGACCTTAATCAAACGACTACCGACCCAGGCAATTTCCGCATCCAAGTCGGCCAATTCAGGCATTTCCGCGAGACTGTCTACCAACAGGCGGCTAGCCAAATCGCCGGACTGGTGGCCGCCCATACCGTCGGCCACCACCCATAAACCCTGGCCTGGTCGACACAGCATCGCGTCCTCGTTGTGTTTACGCTTGTTGCCTACCACGGTAATCCCGTGAGAATCCCAAGCCAAACTCGGCTCAACGCCGGATAACTCCGGCAGCGGTGGCAGCGGCGGCGGCTCCGAATTCACGGCACCGACGGCCTCGGAAACCGGCGGCGTCGCAAGACTGAAAACCTGGCACTGCCAAGCATTGCTGTGGCGCGGCGCGCCTTGTAGGAAACCAGCGTAGGCATCGAGCGGCGGCAAACCTTCGCAATACAAAAAATTCGGCCGGCCCTGTTGAGTGCCATGACAAGCCCATAGGCTGTAATTGCCCAAATAGCGGTCAAGCAACAACTGACTCAAGCGCGGGAACACGTTGCCTACCTGCGCCAATGAGTCCAGGTCGAAGCGAACCGCTTGCTTAGCGGAACCTACGCGTTCTCCCGTGGAATCCAGCGCGAACTGACCGGCCGACACCGCATCGATCGCCAGAATCTCGCGATCAAAGCCATCCAGATCAAACTGTTCGGCCAAGCCGGCCAAAGCCGCCTCCTCCAAACGGGAAAACCAATCGGACTCCGGCAAAAACAAAGCTGAAACGGCATTGGCATCGACCGCCTGCGCCAAGGTCAGCGGATAATAACGCCCCACCCGGTCGACGCTGGGCATCATCACGCCGGCCCAAGCCGACGGCCCGCAAAGGCCGGGACTAAGTGTGAAGCGCCAAATCGGGCTGACCAGAAATAGCGAAAGCCACTGGTCGCCCAACATTTCCTGGCTGGCACGCAACGATCCTTGCAGCCATTGATCCCAGGGATCGATAAACTGTCTGGGCAAGCGCCGACTGACAAAATCGCCCAGCGCCGGTACTTTGCCGAAAAAACCGACGCGGTGATTTTCCGGAACGCTCACAACGACTCCGGACAACGAAAAGTTTGGTACTCGCTGATGCCGAACGGGTTATTGACGCTAGCGGCACGCAGCTCGAAACGGGCGCTATAACCCTCCAATTGCACGGTCAAATTGAAGCGGTCCGGCAGACTAGTCGGCTCGATATTGAATTCGTCCAGCATCCGAAATAAAGCCCATGCCCCTTCCTTAGTCCGACTGACTTGCTTGCCGTCCAAGGCTTCGAACACGACCCGAACCCCGGCACTGTTGTTGGTGCCGGGCCATTGGAATTTGGTCAACTGCTCCGGACCATGGCGGTAAACCAGCTCCTGGCCTTCGACATTCAGCCGAAAAGTCCCGATCCGGTCGTCCAGGGTCAACGGTTTTAACTCGAATTGCACTTGCGGCACCGCCCCGCCGTTCGGGAAAAACGCGTCGCGAATTTTGGCGGCAATTTGGAATTGGCGGATGCTCGCCGGCGCCAAGCCCAGTGCGTTATCGGAGGCCAACTCCCGCCATTGCACCTGCGCGGTATCGACAAAGGCCTTCAGATTGGTGTTGAAAAATTGATCTACCACGCCGTTCGCGGCAAAGACCTTGCCGAAGTCGGCCATCAACACGTCTTGCGGAGTGTTTTTTGCGAACGGGTAGCGACCGGTCAATGCGGCTTTGCACGGCAAACTGACCGAAGTCTTCAACAAATCGTTCAACTGGCCCTTGGCGCCCGTCTTGATTTGCTGGCCGCCAGTCGCGGTCAATGCGTTCAACGACGCGGCGATCGGACCTGGCAAACGCGCGAACTCCATTTTGGCGGCTTGGATGGGATCGATGCCGCCGCCGGCAGCTTTGGCGGCCTCGGTGGACAGTGCCTGGCCTCCGGCATTACTGGCCGCGCCGATCTGCATCAGATAGTCGTGCAAATTCTTCAGACTGGTCAGGGTAGATGCTATCGGCGCAGGCCTATCGGCCGCGCCGCGCACTTGTAAGTTGAAGGGCTCGAAATAAGCCTCCAAAGCTTTAACCGGATCAATACCGCTGTCGCCTTGCTTGGCCATGGCTAGCAACTTTTGGGTTGCCGCTTCCGGAACGGCTAACCCGCCGCCGGCCGCTTTGGTCAAACTATCCGCCAGATTGGCCGACAGCTTGCTCAACGAGGTATTTTTCTCGACCAACTCCAGCAGCAGTTTTAACGGCGAATCGGGTCGGGACAACAAATCAAGGGTATCGACCAGTTGCGTCGTACTCGGTTGCGGTCGAAACTTGACCGCCGTCAGCACGCCATCCCACGTCTTCTGATAATCGGCCAGATACAGGCGTTTGAAGTCGCCGTACAGGCGATCCAATTCCAACACCGTATCGGTGGCGCTGACACCCAACACCCAATTTTGCGAGGCGGCTTCCTTGACGTAATCCATGCCCTTCTTTAAAAACCAGTCGGTGTAGCCGTAACTGGTAAACAATCCAGGCACGATCAGGCTATCCAAGCCCTTGCCATTGGCGGCGGAAAAGACTCGATCGCCGTTCGGCGCCAACTGGCCGGCCAATATGACATCGTGATCGTGATCGAATAGGGCTTCGCTTTTGAAGCGGCTATAAACTTGGTTGACCAGCGGTACTTGGGTGAGTTTATTACGAACCGACGTGACGAAGCTGTTATCAATCGGCGCCGAATCCAAGTCGAGCGCCAGCAAATTGTCCAAGTGAGTCAGCAACTGGGCCTGCGTTTCGGGGTCCGTGGAAAACTGATGCTCCCAATCCAGCTTAACCCAGGGTTGCGCGACCTTGATATCCATGCGCTTCGGATCGCCGAACATCAGGTATACGCGCAACAACTGATATAACACATCCAGATTAGCGCCTTCGTCGCCCTGCATACGTTCCTTTAAGCGCACGACAACTAACGGCAAGAAGTTATCCCTCAGCAGTTTTTCGTAGGCCACATTGACACCGGCTTCGATCTTGTCGCCCTGGTACAGGCCGAAACCCCCACTCCAACCCACTTGGCGATAAACCTCTCGTGCATCGGTAAGAGCATTGAGTTTGGGCAACAACGCGACAAATCCACTACGGGTGTCCGTGCCGACCGCATTGCTGGCGCGAAACGCGGCTACATGTTTCTCGACTTCAGCCAGCGCCAGTTTATTTGCTGTCAGACTAACAAACCAGCAAACCACGGCAATAACGACGACGCCCGCCGTGGCGGCGTAAGCGCCAAGCGACAACAATCGATAGCGGCGTTCGATCTTCGGATCGACACCCACCAAATCGGCTTCCGGGAATACGACCTGTTTGAGCAATTTGCCGAGAAAGAAACTCTTGCCGCGTCCGCTCATCATCGGCACGGCCTGACGTTCCAAGCGAAAGCTGCTCGCCAAGGCTGACAACACCCGGTCGATAGGCGTGCCTTCTTGAGTACCGCTACTGAAATAAACCCCGCGTAGTAAAAACGGCTCCTCGTATCGGCTAACCGCAAACGTGGTTTCGAGAAATTGCAAAGCTGACGATTTCAACAACATCATTTGCTGCGGAAAATCGAATATCGCCGCACGGCGTTGTAGGTCGCGCTCTTCTTGCATGCGCTTCAGGCGGCGCTGCAGCAAGCGGTCCACCAATTCGTCGTACGCGAGCCGAAATTGATCGAGGTGCTGCGGCAGGTCTTGAACGCCCGCTCCCGGCGCAAAAGTTTCACCCCATACCTGTCCACGCTCGTCCTCGCTCAGATTGGCATAAAAGTCGGTAAACCCGGCCAGCAAATCAGTTTTGGTGAACAATACGTAAACGGGCAACTGCACGCCCAATTGGCCGTTTAGTTCCATGATACGCTGGCGCACAGCCGTGGCATGCTGGCGAATTTCTTCCTCGGTTTGCCGCATTAAATCGCCGACGCTGACGGCGACGAAAACCCCGTTTAACGGCCTACGCGGCCGGTATTTTTTTAACAACTGCAAAAAGCCGTGCCAAGCCGATGCATCGACCTGCTGATGGCTATCTTGGGTTGTGTATCGACCGGCGGTATCTAACAGCACTGCTTCGTCGCTAAACCACCAATCACAATCTCGGGTCCCGCTGACGCCTTTAATCGCATGTTTGCCCAAGCGCTCGGCCAGAGGAAAATGCAAGCCGGAGTTGATTAGTGCGGTAGTTTTACCGGAGCCCGGCGCGCCGATGATGGCGTACCAGGGTAGCTCGTACAAATACTGGCTACCGCGCGATTTACCGGTCGGCGTTTTCAATAGCTGTAGGGCATCCTCAAAGCCGCGCCGCAGCACGTCCAATTCCGCTTCGCTGGCGGAAGCCGCGTCGTTGGCATCGGCCGTCGCTAAGTCCGCGATCAGTTTTTTCTCGCGGTTGGTCGAGAGTACCTTATGCAGCATACGATATGCCAACCAGACAGCGACCAAAATCCCTATCGCCAACCAGCGAGCCCATTCGGACTCCAATGGAACTGCTCCGGCTATCGCAATCAACGGACCGATAAACCAGATCAGCAGCGCAACGGCAAGCACGCCAAGCAGTTCCAGCACCCATTTTGTTTTCAAGAAAACCATAATCCGTCCCACGCGGCTATCTCACTTCACCAAAATATCGACACGACGATTGAACGCCCGGTGTTCCGGGCTATCGTTAGGCTCCAGCGGCTCTCCGTCAGCCCGGCCTTCGGCTCGGGCAGTGCCTGCCAATTGGGCCGACTGTTGCAAAATAGTCAATACGTTTTTTGCCCTAGCGGTGGACAGACTCCAATTGGACGGGAATTTGGCCGACACAATGGGCTTATCATCGGTGTGGCCGGTTACTAATATACTCTCCTGACCATTTTCCAGCTCCTTGGCGATTTTCTTGAGCATTGGCAGAAACTCGGGTTTCACCTGATCGCTACCGGATGGAAACGAATTACGGACGCGAATGACGCTATCATCGACAACTTCTACCATATTCGCGGCGATTTCGTCCTTCAGCAGCGGCTTGAACCGCTCCAAACGCGGCACCGCTTTTACTTGCATTTGAGCAGATTGCGCCGCGGACGTATCAACGGTAGTTTGGGCTGGCGCGGCGGTCAACGTTAATAAATCTCGGTATACCGGGTCTGAAGTCGAATTGATCCAATAGGCAAACCCTAGATAGCACAGTATCAGCAAACCCGCCGCCACCGCTCCGAATATCCAGAGGGGAACCTGCTTCATCAAGTTGCCTTTTCCAGTATTTTGGCCGCGCCAGCGTGGCGACAACTCCGGTTCAAAGTCGCCCCGAACTCGTTGGATGAGCTGATATAACTCCAAGCGCTGGCGCTCTATATCGTTTAAACCATTCGGAATAACTCGGTATTTCCCTTCGAACCCAAAACTCATTAATACATAGCAAAACTCCAATAATGACAAGCTTTGCGCCGGCTGCTTGACCAGATAATCGACGATTTGAAAAAAACGCTCTCCACCCCAGGCCTCCTTATGAAACACGATTAACAAGCTCTGGTGCCCCCAGTTACTTTGACTGCCCCAAGGGGTGTTTTGAATGATTTCATCCAGAAACGTACATAAACAATAGCTGGCCATTCGGCCTTGTTCAGTCGGAATGCCGGCGGCCAGTGTGCGATTTTCGAACTCGCGTACCTCCTTCCCCAATTTTTGCTTGAGTTCATCAACCGCAGGGTAGCTTACCGTTTGTTTCAATCTGGACGCTAGTGACAACAAGCCCGCAGCCAAATCGACCAAGGAGCCGGATTGCCTAAACGGCAAAGCCTCTATCAAGTTGACAGGCGCCTGAATATTTAGTGGGGGCTGAATCTGAGCGGCTGGCCGGCTGGCGCCAACATCCGGTGATCGCCCGCCAGGCATGGGCCGAAGTACGGTTTTGTCGTCGTCACCGAAAGGTCCACCTTGCACCATAATCATCACCCTTTTTTGATGGCCCAAAATTCCAATTCCAAGCCTGGAAAATTACCGCCGATATGGAAAGCGAAACCACCTGAATCCGCCATCTTCTTCCAGTACGGACTATGTTTGTCGAGTTCGAAATATGAATAGCCGGCGTGATAGGGCAGCTGTCTTGGGGCGACCGGTAGTGGGTGAATAGAGATTCCAGGTAGCGCCGCTGTCACTAGTTGAGTGATTTCTTCGACGGGACCTATTTTGACTTGTGGCGGAAAGTGAGTACGTAGCATTTCCGACGAAATCTGCGCGCCCGCCGCCAACACGTATATCGCATTATCCAACAGTTTGACGTCTGGACGACCGGAGTAGTAAACGGATTGACTATGTTTGTTTAGCGGAATCTGGATGGCGTTCTGCTCAAGCACCATACTCAGTAACCGACGTAATTCTTCGATCAACGGAATGAAGCTTAACCGTAAATCGTCATGCTGGTAGTCCGGCATTTTCGCCGGACGCTTGTTCTGCCTGTAAAAAGTTGAGAGGTCTCCCATGATTTGCAAGCCTAGACTAAACATGCTTTCCGGGTGGAGACTCGTTTCGTTGGCTAAGTGCTGAAGCAGCGGTTGGTAGCGATTGATGGTTTGCAGCAACATGAAATCGGCGACTTCCGCAACCCCTGCACCTTGCGATGCGCCGGATACTCGCGAGGCCAAAGCTTCCCCACGAGTGTGTAACAAACCGTTCAGTTCTCGTAAAAAGCCGGATAATAAGCCGCACGCACCCGCCTTTAAAACAGGGGGTATATAGTTTTCATCCAGTAGCACAGTTTTATCCGCGCGAACTTCAATTATTCGAGCAACGCCCAAACACAAAAAACCCGAGCGCTCCTCGCTTTCCAACATTAAGCGCGGGCGAATAACCCCAATTTGAACCGGGTAGCGTCCATCATTCCCAGCATTGCTATCTCTCACATCCCTAGTTGCTATCCGGTAACGAGCCAATGAATCGGGCGTATACTCGTCATCGGTTTCCGCAGCTTCTGACCGACGCATAGGCAAGGCAAAATAGACCCTTTCGTCAGTAGTCCCTGATGGTATATCCAGTGGTAACGGTAATTCGTCTTCCGTAGGCAGATTATATGGTGTACCGTCTTGGAAGATTCCCCTTGCCCTTAACAGGCAGATTTTTCCAATCGCCAATGATCCGTGATCAATTTCCAGGGCAGAATAACCCCAATCGAATGCACGAATGCCATGGCAGCGTCCGTCTATCCGCGCTTCCAAATAGCGATCATGCTGCTGAAAATGTTGCGGGCGAAGAAACATACCCTCGGACCAAACGATCCTGTTGTTATTAGACATATTTAGTCAAACATTTTGCTAGTTACAGGGAAGTCGTTTAGCGCTCCGCTCTCGGCCTTTTACCGGCGCATGAGCAATTTCATTTGCATTTCATACGCGTTAGCGAATTCTTCACCGAAGAAATCCTCTTGTGCCGATTTTGTCAAATGCGGATAGGCTTCGCAGTATTGATCCCAACATTTCGCTTTCTTTTGAAACACGATACCTTCACCGAGTGACTTTTCGAATAAATCTGGATCGAAACGTTTTAATATCGCGACAAGCGATGCCTGTATTCCGGCAGTCATGGCCATTTGATGCGAACTAATGTCGTTATACGCCTCATCCACCGCTGATTTCGGGTCGATAAACGCTGGATTTCCAGGCATTAACATGAGTTTCAGCACGCTTTCGACATCCGGGTTAAATTTTAACGGGTTGTTGTCGAATGATTTGATAGTCGTCACCGAAACTCTGAATTCGCTTTTCATTTCTGCCCGGGCCCTTAACACGTCCATTAGGCCTACAGTTAAACTCCGGAATAATATCCCAGCTGTCCGCATAACTTCGGGCCATTGCTCGGGCGATGAAAACGCCGCTTCGTGCACACCTGCGCCTTCCAAAAAACATGAGAGTAGGTGTTTCGTGTCGGTTGCCGTTCCGGATACCGCATCTTCATCTGAAGACTTTGCTACGGTAAACGGTTTTGGAGCCTCGGGGAAAGAAGGCGAAGGTTGCGCCACACTGGATTTCGGTGCCTCTACCTCAAACTGCTTAATCTCAGGTATCTCCCTTGGTGCATCAATACAGAAATCAGGGGCACTCTGAAAGGGTGATAGTTCCGATTCGTCACTACTTTTTGCCAGCGCATCGAGTCCCTTCAATAAATCTCCAATATCCTTAGGCGCATCTCCAACACTTAATGCCGGAGGAGGTGTAAAGCTATCATTAAAGGATGAAGATATTAGCTCTTCGGCGAACGCATTTTTTTGAAACGGAGCAATGTCATCTTGCACAGCGGCAAACGGAGAGTTATCCGCACTGAAAGGGCCCGGTATTGAAAACTCAAACGCTCCGCTTGTGTTTTCAGTTACCGGCGAAGTAATTGGCTCGCTAGCTCGATAGTTAGCGATTAGCTCGTACTCACCGATACGTATTAAGGAATTATCAGGCAATAAGTGTAATTCATTATTTAACGTTAGTCCCTCATTGACCAAGTGTGTGCCATTTTTACTGGCATCTTGGATATAAAAGCAGTTGGCTTGAAAAGAGATATTCGCGTGGTGACCGGATATAAAGCTCTCTGGATCAACCAAGACTAACGTATTTCCCGGCTTTCTGCCTATCGTCCCGCCTTTCTCATCGAATTCCGCGTTCAGCGGTTGAGCAATAGGCACCCCTTTATAAGTCAGCACTTGCAGAGTGAGGTTCATAAAGTTTGCGTTTACCTAACTTTGACAAAATATCCAAATTGTGAACGACGGCTTGCTTCGAAACATAGCCGAAGGTTTGTTCTTCATTTTTCTGCGTCGTAAAGTGTAGTGCACATTTTATCCCCTGTGCGATACGTATTAACCAGATACAAGCTTGGCTACTGAGTTATCGGCAAATCTTATTTTTGCGGATTACTCTCTTCGGTGCTGGTCACCTGATTCGACATACATTCAACTACGCTCTCGGTGTAATTTGAATGTGCATCCGCAAGTTTTTTTGGATCACCAAAGTCGCTTCTCAATTCCGATAGCGTTTTTTTAGGATCAGGAGATTTATTCAAGCTCAACATTTTTGTGTAATTTTTGTAGGCTACTCGACGTACTGGATCTAATAAGAACAATCCAGGCATATTGCTTGACGTTGAAGCTACTACGCAATTAGTCATAATCTCCGGTGATATTCTGTAATCCTGTATGTCCTTATCTGCTTTCATTTGTTCTAATACGGCTAGTTTATAGTCTTCTTTTTCCGAACATCCTGCCAAGATAGTTACTGACAGTACAATTAATAAGATTTTTTTCATGCCTTGCTCTTAAATAATCCTGTTACAACCTCAATCCGTGCTACACATTTAAGCCTTGGGCATTGCGTTGCCTGGCAAATTAAATACACGGATTAAAAAAAACCCCCGCTATTTTTCAATAGCGAGGGCTTTCAATCCTCTAAGCTTTTACGCTTAGACTTTCATTAATTAGATGAAAGTCGGGATCAGCGGAGCGTCAATAGTTACCAATTGACGGCTGCCGTTAGCATCCCAGAAGAACAACAGACCAGCGAAGCGGCTGTCTGGATCGTAGATCAAGTCGGCCAGACGGTATACTTCCCAAGCAGCGTCAGAAGCTGTAACTTCGACAGTGCGGGTTTCGCCTGGAGCCAGAGGGCTGTTATCGCTAACAGTCAGGCCTTCTTCAGCCAACAAGTCGTCAGGATAAGCTGTATCGTCTTCATGAACCGCAGGATCCAGGAAGCGAACACCCGCTGTGTTGAACTCGCCCAAACGAACAGGAGAATCACCGTTGTTGGTGATAGTCAAGGTCATTTGCATCGCACGACCAGGTACACGGTAAGAAGCGTCATCAACTTTTACAGAAACAGTAGCTTCTGGCATTTGATAAGTTTTCATACCACGCAACAAACCAGCTTGCAGCGGAGTTGTTACAGGGTATTTTTCGTTGGTTGTGCCCATTGAGGCGGCAACGATAACCATAGTACCAACTGCGAACAGCATACCAACTTTTTTGTCACCAGCTGAGATCAAAGAATCTGCTTTACCGGTGCTTACAGCGATATGACGTGGAACGAACAGAGGACGTTTGATCCAGAACAGCAACCAAGCGAACGCAATTACGAACCATACTGCGTGCCAGAAATAGACGTTATCCAGAGCGTAGTGTTCCAGGTCTATGGTTTGGCCGGTCAGAGTGGTAACAGGGTTTACGAATTCTTTCATTGAACCGGTAATGGTTACCCATTTACCAGGACCGATGATAGGACCACCGCCTTGTACGTTCATCATGGAATGAACGTGCCAGTCGCCAGGACGACGAGCTTTCAGCAGAACTTTAAATTCGTATACTTCACCCAATTCCAAGGAAACTGAACGAGGAACCAGTTGACCACCAATCCAAGAACCAGCACGAATAAATACTGGACCAGGAATACCAACGTTCAAGAACGAAACTTCTGGTTTATCAACGGTTTCAGGCCAACCTGCGAATACCAGGAACTTACCAGAAATGGTCATCGTTTCGTTAACGGGTACTTCTTCTTTTGACCAGTTCAAGTCAAACCAGTGAATAGTCCGCATCCGCATAAACGCAGCCTGTGACTTTTCACCATGAGCAGATGCCGTTGGAGCGTAAAACATCGCTGCTGTCATTGCGACCAACAGTGCGACAAAGGACAGTTTTGCAACTTTGTCTTTTATTATTTTCATATTTCCTCCTCTATCACTAGAGAATTTAAATTAAGACTTTCTGGCAATCTATATGCAATTAAATTGCCAGCTTCATTTTTATCGAACCGTTCTAATTAAGAAGCGTCGTCAGCGATGAAATCGGTTTTAGCGAACCATCTGCCGAAGAAATGCCACAAGAAGTAGATGATGATAGAAACGAAACCGGAGAAGAACGCTGATACAGGAGCAACGTCTTTACCGAAAGTTCTTAAAGTACCTTTCTCAACCATCCGGATGTACTCAGGAGTACCGGTACGAACATAGTGATAACCTTGCAAGTCAGCCAAAGTCATCATCATACCGTTGTACTCTACAGGAACGTGCAGAGGTGCGATTACTGGCCAGTTACCTGGGTAGAACAACAGACCATAAGCAAGGCCACCAACTACCGCAGTCAAAGTCATGCTGTTGCCCAACATCAGGATTGTATCCAGCACGATTGCGCCAGGAATCAGGTTTGAAGGGAAGCAGATGTTGACTGGGAAGTATGTCCAACCCCAGAAGTTCATGTAACGGTTAATCCACTCGCCAATCATCAGAGCAACAACAGAAATCGTAGCGCCGATCGGCAAACGGTATCTCCACCACAAGCACGCTTGAACAGCCGCAGGGAAAGTAATAGAAACGATAGGCGCCACGGTTACCCACAGACGTCTATCTTTCCAGTCGGTCCAGAAGTCCCAGTCACCACCGGTCAACATGTAGTGAATGTGATAACCGCCCAGAACCGCTGTGAACAGTGTAAAAAGAATCATCCAGTCAAACGTACGGGAAACTTGTACCGCTTCCGCACGAGAACGTACAGCTGATTGAGATGCGCTCATTAGCTTACCTCCTAAAGAATTAAAATTATATTTTTTACCACTCTCTTATCCTGCTCCGACCAATGGCGGACCGGAGCAAGAAAGGAGATAGTTTTTACTTTTAAAAGCCCGAACTTAAGCCAGGTCTTTTTTCAGCAATTTGGTAATTGCCATTACTTCGGTGTTCACAACACCCATTATAGCCAGAGCAGCCCAACCAAAGAATACGAAACCGTAGTGCAAAGGTGCAACGAACAACTCTTCCATAAACCAGAATGTGTGACCCCATTCATTCAAACCAACGTTAGGCAGAATCATGAACGGACCGATAACTGCGATCAAATACATCAGGTGTAAACCTTCTTGATAGGTAGGCAGTCTGGTTTTTGCATACATGAAAGCAGCAGAACCAGTGATGATGTAGATTGGGTATGACAGATAGAACTCGATGATGTGACTTGGGGTAAAGTCGGTATCACGAACGATGGTTTGGTGCCATGTGCCATCTTGCTCGGTAAAGTAAGAAGCACCCCAGTAGATTGCCCAACCGTAGCAAACCAACCAAGTCCAGTGAGTAAAGTGACGACGCAGCTCTTCACGTGGAGTGATCGACATTACTTTACGGTCACGCGTTTTCCAGATATAGCCGTTGATACCTGCGAACAGGATAACTTCGACTACGATCTCGATGTACAGCATATTCATCCAGTATGTTTCGAACTCAGGCGCGAATGAGTCCAGACCAGCTGACCAGCCGTAAACGCCTTCGTACCAACGAATGAATGAATAAAAACCCAAGTACAGTGCGACGCCTGCCCACAGGTTTTTTTGATTTAAAAGCGGTGCTTCCGCAGCATCAGCCTTAACTGATTCAGTTGTAGCAGCCATTTCTACCTCCTAAAAGATTGTCTAAATCCCCGATCATATCGGGAGTTCTTTGTTTTTCCTGAATTCAAGCCTTCTAAATTAAGAAGACACCCCTCCCTTGAGGTGCGAGGCAGTCTACCATCTTGCAAATCCTTGTCAAGTCAATTCATCGTTTCCTACAATAAGTGCTTGCGCCCGCCTAAACAGCATATTACGTTCAGCCGCATCGTCGAATCTGGTTTAGCTCTCCGACCATAAATTTGGATACTTAACGCATCGCTCTGTTGGCAAATTGGCAAATGAAAACGCCCAGTTGGTAGCGGTCAGACCGCTTCTAAAGTCCATACAGCAATACATACATGAAATCGCTCTTATTCTGGTATTCTTGGCATATGTTCGGTGGAAATCGCAAGAAAAGCATTTTTGGCCGGTAGATGGAGATTATTTCAGTCTTTTTGGATCTGGTTTGAATTCGCTTGTTGTTGTGCCATCTGCGTCTTAACGAAGCATTCCCAACCGAATACCTAGCCACACCTTATAAAAATCTAGTAGCGCGGCTTGAAGCTTATTTCACCTTGCGCTCAAGGGCGTTGAAACGAGCGATGGGCTATCGTTCAAGATAAGTCGCCAAATAGACAGTTACTAATCGAGCAAGACAAAAAAAGCCCGCCTATTAGATTAATAGGCGGGCTTTAGGAATAGGCGCTTGGCGATGACCTACTTTCACATGGCAACCTGCCACACTATCATCGGCGCTAAGCGGTTTCACTTCCGAGTTCGGGATGGGATCGGGTGGTTCACGCTTGCTATGTTCACCAAGCAAACTGGTTAAGTTGGTTGTTGACCAACTGTCATGCAACAGGTCGGGTTAAGCCGTCTGGCTTAGCCTTCAGGCATTTATTACGCTAACCACCGCGTGTGCGGATATTCGCGCTTACGTGGTTTTGCCTTTGACCTGCTTTTGATGGAAATCTGTATTGAGTTCGTTCTCTTGCGTTGTTTTCAGCGATCGTCATTTGACGTTACCCAAACGCATTGGGTGTTATATGGTCAAGCCTCACGGGCAATTAGTACACGTTAGCTACGCCCATTACTGGACTTCCACACCGTGCCTATCAACGTTGTCGTCTCCAACGGCCCTTCAGGGGACTTAAAGTCCCAGTGAGATCTCATCTTGGGAGGGGCTTCCCGCTTAGATGCTTTCAGCGGTTATCCTGTCCGAACGTGGCTACCCAGCAATGCCCTTGGCAGGACAACTGGAACACCAGAGGTTCGTCCACTTCGGTCCTCTCGTACTAGAAGCAGCTTCCCTCAAATCTCAAACGCCCACGGCAGATAGGGACCGAACTGTCTCACGACGTTCTGAACCCAGCTCGCGTACCACTTT
Organism: Methylomonas stagni; assembly: GCF_050154735.1. Lineage (NCBI taxonomy): Bacteria > Pseudomonadati > Pseudomonadota > Gammaproteobacteria > Methylococcales > Methylococcaceae > Methylomonas > Methylomonas stagni. The sequence continues at coordinate 3,285,429 of NZ_CP189557.1, forward strand.
AAATGGCGAACAGCCATACCCTTGGGACCTGCTTCAGCCCCAGGATGTGATGAGCCGACATCGAGGTGCCAAACACCGCCGTCGATATGAACTCTTGGGCGGTATCAGCCTGTTATCCCCGGCGTACCTTTTATCCGTTGAGCGATGGCCCTTCCATACAGAACCACCGGATCACTAAGACCTACTTTCGTACCTGCTCGACTTGTCCGTCTCGCAGTCAAGCACCCTTATGCCTTTGCACTCATTGCCTGATTTCCGACCAGGCTGAGGGTACCTTCGTGCTCCTCCGTTACTCTTTGGGAGGAGACCGCCCCAGTCAAACTACCCACCAGACACTGTCCCTAATCCAGATAATGGATCGAGGTTAGAACTCCAAACATACCAGGGTGGTATTTCAAGGTTGGCTCCACAAGAACTGGCGTTCCTGCTTCAAAGCCTCCCACCTATCCTACACAAGTAGGTTCAAAGTCCAGTGTCAAGCTATAGTAAAGGTGCACGGGGTCTTTCCGTCTAGCCGCGGGTACACTGCATCTTCACAGCGATTTCAATTTCACTGAGTCCCAGGTGGAGACAGTGTGGCCATCGTTACGCCATTCGTGCAGGTCGGAACTTACCCGACAAGGAATTTCGCTACCTTAGGACCGTTATAGTTACGGCCGCCGTTTACTGGGGCTTCGATCAAGAGCTTCGCTTACGCTAACCCCATCAATTAACCTTCCAGCACCGGGCAGGCGTCACACCCTATACGTCCACTTTCGTGTTTGCAGAGTGCTATGTTTTTGCTAAACAGTCGCAGCCACCGATTTTTTGCAACCGCCTTACGCTCCATCCGCGAGGGACTTCACTTATCAACGGCATACCTTCTCCCGAAGTTACGGTATCATTTTGCCTAGTTCCTTCACCTGGGTTCTCTCAAGCGCCTTAGAATTTTCATCCCACCCACCTGTGTCGGTTTAGGGTACGGCCACTTGTAACCTGAAGCTTAGAGGTTTTTCCTGGAAGCAGGGCATCTATCACTTCGCGTTTCTTTCGAGACACTCGTCATCACGCCTCAGCATATAGCATCCCGGATTTGCCTAAGATGCCTGCCTACACGCTTAAACGGCCACTTCCAACCGACCGCTGATATAGCCTTCTCCGTCACCCCATCGCAGTTACAACTGGTACAGGAATATTAACCTGTTTTCCATCGACTACGCCTTTCGGCCTCGCCTTAGGTGCCGACTAACCCTGCGTCGATTAACGTTGCGCAGGAAACCTTGGGTTTACGGCGAGGGGGTTTTTCACCCCCTTTATCGTTACTTATGTCAGCATTCGCACTTCCGATACCTCCAGCCGACTTCTCAATCGACCTTCGCAGGCGTACGGAACGCTCCTCTACCACTCACGCAAAGCGTGAATCCGTAGCTTCGGTACTATGCTTAGCCCCGGTAAATCTTCCGCGCAGACCGACTCGACCAGTGAGCTATTACGCTTTCTTTAAAGGATGGCTGCTTCTAAGCCAACCTCCTGGCTGTCTGTGCCTTTCCACATCGTTTCCCACTGAGCATAGATTTGGGGACCTTAGCTGACGGTCTGGGCTGTTTCCCTTTTCACGACGGACCTTATCACCCGCCGTGTGTCTCCCGTGCTGACACTTGCTGGTATTCGGAGTTTGCATCGGGTTGGTAAGTCGGGATGACCCCCTAGCCGAAACAGTGCTCTACCCCCAGCAGTGATACACGAGGCGCTACCTAAATAGCTTTCGAGGAGAACCAGCTATCTCCGAGCTTGATTAGCCTTTCACTCCGATCCACAACTCATCCCCTACCTTTTCAACGGGAGTGGGTTCGGTCCTCCAGTGTGTGTTACCACACCTTCAACCTGGTCATGGATAGATCGCCCGGTTTCGGGTCTACACCTTGCGACTCAACGCCCTATTAAGACTCGGTTTCCCTACGCCTCCCCTATTCGGTTAAGCTTGCCACAAAATGTAAGTCGCTGACCCATTATACAAAAGGTACGCAGTCACCCCACGAAGGGGCTCCCACTGCTTGTACGCATACGGTTTCAGGTTCTATTTCACTCCGCTCTCCGCGGTTCTTTTCGCCTTTCCCTCACGGTACTGGTTCACTATCGGTCAGTAAGGAGTATTTAGCCTTGGAGGATGGTCCCCCCATATTCAGTCAACGTTTCACGTGCGCCGACCTACTCGATTTCACTAGAAAAAGGTTTTCGTGTACGGGGCTATCACCCTGTATCGCCGGACTTTCCAGACCGTTCCACTAACCTTATCCTAGCTTAAGGGCTAGTCCCCGTTCGCTCGCCACTACTTAGGGAATCTCGGTTGATTTCTTTTCCTCCGGGTACTTAGATGTTTCAGTTCTCCGGGTTCGCTTCAGTGAGCTATGTATTCACTCAAAGATGACGAGGTTATCCTCGCCGGGTTTCCCCATTCAGACATCGCCGGATCACAGGTTGTTTGCCACCTCCCCGACGCTTTTCGCAGGCTACCACGTCTTTCATCGCCTCTTACTGCCTAGGCATCCACCGTATGCGCTTATTCACTTGACCATATAACCCGAATACGTCTGTATTAAGGTTTTTAGTCGCTGACATGTTCGCTGATGTTGCTTGAGAACGTTTTACGGAGGTTTTGGGCCGCTTTCTTTCGAAAGCCGCTGGCTACCGCCCGCAACTCGTTTTTAAGTATTGATCGTTAGCCGATCAAGACTTAGGTTACAGATTTCCATATTGTTAAAGAGCGTATTGATACGAATATCAATGCTATCGAGCCTTGGGTTATTAACCGAAAAGCTGTATAGCGTTGATGTTGATATCTTGGCTTAAGATCGACGTCACGTGATGGTGGAGCCAGGGAGGATCGAACTCCCGACCTCCTGCGTGCAAGGCAGGCGCTCTCCCAGCTGAGCTATGGCCCCGAATAGATTCAGACTTTCGCCTTTTCGTTAGTTGGTGGGTCTGGGAGGATTTGAACCTCCGACCTCACCCTTATCAGGGGTGCGCTCTAACCAACTGAGCTACAGACCCAGGTGCGTCTTTCAATCGAAATAATTTGTTGTGAGTACGTGTGACAGTGTTCTGTCTTTGTAAGGAGGTGATCCAGCCCCAGGTTCCCCTAGGGCTACCTTGTTACGACTTCACCCCAGTCATGAATCACAAAGTGGTAAGCGCCCTCCCGAAGGTTAAACTACCTACTTCTTTTGCAACCCACTCCCATGGTGTGACGGGCGGTGTGTACAAGGCCCGGGAACGTATTCACCGCGGCATTCTGATCCGCGATTACTAGCGATTCCGACTTCATGCAGTCGAGTTGCAGACTGCAATCCGGACTAGGATCGGCTTTTTGGGATTTGCTGGCTCTCGCGAGTTTGCTGCCCTCTGTACCGACCATTGTAGCACGTGTGTAGCCCTACCCATAAGGGCCATGATGACTTGACGTCGTCCCCACCTTCCTCCGGTTTATCACCGGCAGTCTCCCTAGAGTTCCCGACTTGACTCGCTGGCAACTAAGGATAAGGGTTGCGCTCGTTACGGGACTTAACCCAACATTTCACAACACGAGCTGACGACAGCCATGCAGCACCTGTCTCTCGGTTCCCGAAGGCACCAAGTCATCTCTGACAAGTTCCGAGGATGTCAAGGGTAGGTAAGGTTCTTCGCGTTGCATCGAATTAAACCACATGCTCCACCGCTTGTGCGGGCCCCCGTCAATTCATTTGAGTTTTAGCCTTGCGGCCGTACTCCCCAGGCGGTCAACTTAATACGTTAGCTCCACTACTAAGTTCTTTAAGAACCCAACAGTTAGTTGACATCGTTTACGGCGTGGACTACCAGGGTATCTAATCCTGTTTGCTACCCACGCTTTCGTACCTCAGCGTCAGTTTGAGTCCAGAGAGCCGCCTTCGCCACTGGTGTTCCTTCAGATCTCTACGCATTTCACCGCTACACCTGAAATTCCACTCTCCTCTACTCAACTCTAGTCTTCCAGTATCAAATGCAGTTCCCAGGTTAAGCCCAGGGCTTTCACATCTGACTTAAAAAACCGCCTACGCACGCTTTACGCCCAGTAATTCCGATTAACGCTTGCACCCTCCGTATTACCGCGGCTGCTGGCACGGAGTTAGCCGGTGCTTCTTGTATAGGTAATGTCAGTCTATCGGGTATTAACCGATAGGTATTCCTTCCTATTGAAAGTGCTTTACAACCCTCAGGCCTTCTTCACACACGCGGTATTGCTGGATCAGGCTTTCGCCCATTGTCCAATATTCCCCACTGCTGCCTCCCGTAGGAGTCTGGGCCGTGTCTCAGTCCCAGTGTGGCTGATCATCCTCTCAGACCAGCTACGGATCGTCGCCTTGGTAGGCCTTTACCCCACCAACTAGCTAATCCGACATAGGCTCATCTATTAGCGCCAGGCCCGAAGGTCCCCGGCTTTCATCCGTAGATCGTATGCGGTATTAGCGTGAGTTTCCCCACGTTATCCCCCACTAATAGGCAGATTCCTATGCATTACTCACCCGTCCGCCACTCATCCGGGTGCAAGCACCCTTCAGCGTTCGACTTGCATGTGTTAAGCATACCGCCAGCGTTCAATCTGAGCCATGATCAAACTCTTCAGTTTAATAATGCTTGATACTAAATAAGATTAGTATCCAATCTTGGCTCGACTACAGAACGTCGTTTCTTGCGAATTGACGTGGATTCTCTGCGCCGATAATTTCTAACAGAAACGTATCGCCACACATACCCACACAAATTATTTCGATTCATCTTGTTAAAGAGCCAGAGCATCTCGCCCTGTTGAGCCGACATATTCTACAGAACTTTCAGAAAGTGTCAACACTTTATTTTCGAAGCCAGAAACAAACAACTTCCGAAAAACCAGCCACCACAACACTACCGCAAGCCCGACAAATCCTGTCGCTCTTCGTTACCAACTCAGTCAGTAACGAAGAGCCGCTCATTATAGCCAGATACCATCATCTGTCAACTATTTTTCACTTTCCTAGCTCTTGGGTGCGCGTTGTCGTAGATGTCAGCCAAATAGCGAAAGTCCAAATGGGTATATATCTGTGTAGTTCCTAAATTGCTGTGTCCTAACAACTCTTGAACTGCGCGAATATCGTGACTGGCTTCCAACATATGACTAGCAAACGAATGCCTTAACATATGAGGATGCAAGCGCTCAGCAGCGCCCTGCTTCTTACCCCATCTATCTAACCGAGACTGAATACTTCGAGGGCTTAAACGATTACCTTTTAAACCCACAAAAAGGGACTGACACTCCGAAGACGGTCTATATTCCAGCCAATGCCTTACCGCCGATACGGCACGCGTTCCCATCGGCAGCAATCGTTGCCTGCCTCCCTTACCGAAACGCACCCTTAACATTCCGCTGTTTAAATCAAGATCGCGAACATCCAGCCCGACCAACTCACTCAGCCGCAGCCCCGATGAATAGAATAATTCAAACATTGCCAAGTCCCGAATCTCCAATATCGAATTCGGGTTGACGCTGAGCAAACCGCACATCTGATCAACATCCAGCACCTTCGGCATTTTTCGCTCACCCTTCGGCGCGCGAACCGACAAAGCAGGGTTTTGATCCAAGACTCCCGTCCTCACCAAGTACCGATAATATCCCCGAATGGCAGCCAATTCGCGTTGAATGGTCTTAGCGTCCAACCCGTCGCGGTGCCGACCGGCAATATAACGACGAACATCTGACGTTTTGACGCCGTATACTGGAATCTGCTTTTGGCCACAGTAACCTACAAACCGCGACAAATCTCGCTGATAGCTACTTAGCGTATTCGCTGCTAATCGCCTCTCAGAAGAGAGATAGTCAAGGTAGGCTTGTAAAACTGCCTCGCAGGACTCTTCCACGCAGCTTACTCCACACGCTGCATCAACGAGATTAGACGGGTACCTACAATCTCTCCCATTTGGGTTAAAAAAAGACTTCCCAGACTGTAATGGAAACGCCCTTCATCACGACTTCCGATAGCTAGCAATCCTTCCAGCTGGGTGTACATCATCGGAATAATTGCGCAGGACTTGACCTCTGGCGCTATATCCCCAAACAAGAATTTGGCCTGAGCCAGAGTCGGCCGACCGCACTTAGGCAGCTCTCCGGACATTTCGGCGGAAAACAGCTTTAACCCTTCGTCCCCCGGCGAAACAAACAATTGCCCGATGGGACTGTCGGCGTACTCTCGGATAATCTTGACCGCTACAAAGTCGGTCAAAAAGCACTCCGCTAGCACTTCGCTTAAATTCGCCACGACATCCTCCAGCGAATTCGCCTCCAACATCGCCAACGTTAATTCGTGCATACGCCCGAACGAAGCGTCGTTTTCCCTGGCGATTTCGATCAACGCGGTCAGCTGGTTTTCCTGCTCTTGGTGTTTAACGCGAAAAATCTCCAACTGCTTTGCGATCAACGAAACGGCATTTCCACTGGGATGCGGTATCTGCATTCTTTCCAGCAACGACAAATGGTGTTGAAAAAAATCGGGATGCGCTTGCAAATACGCCTCCACTTGCTGATCCGTTAATACTTCACCAGTCATAATTCAATTTGCCCCTCATATACTGAAACGGCAGGACCCGTCATATAAACGGAATGACCGCGACCTTGCCAAGCAATCTTTAACGATCCTCCCGGCAACTGCACGGAAACCACCCGTTCCAATGCCCCCCGCTCGATTCCCGCGACCACCGCCGCGCAAGCACCACTACCGCATGCCAAGGTTTCAGCGGCGCCTCGCTCATACACGCGGAGCTTAACACTCTGGCGATCCAATATCTTCATAAAGCCAACATTGACGCGCTCGGGAAACAGCGGATGGCTTTCCAGAACTTTCCCTAGAGCACTCACCGGAGCCGTTTCGATATCCTCAACACAAATGATCGCGTGAGGATTCCCCATAGACAGAGCGGAAAATGTTACCTGATCTCCATTGAGAAAGACGGTGTATACCAACGCTTCCTCCGGCATCAGCAACGGAATTTGCTTAGGCTCGAACCGCGGAACACCCATGTCCACGGTGATATCGCCATCCTCATTCGCGTTCAACACTAGCTGACCGGCGTCGGTATCGACGACGATAGAACGTTTCGAGGTTAAGCTTTGATCAAGCACGAAACGAGCGAAGCAACGCGCGCCGTTTCCGCATTGCGCGACTTCGCTACCATCGGCATTAAAAATCCGGTATTTGAAATCGGCATTTTCGCTAACAGTCGACTCGACCAACAATAACTGATCGCAACCAACGCCAAAATGCCGATCCGCGATAAAGCGAATTTGCCGCGCGTCCAGCCGTACCGACTGATTGATGGCATCGATAACTACAAAATCGTTACCCAGCCCCTGCATTTTGGTGAAGTGAATTCGCATGGGCGCTTCTAAGGCAATATTTGCTCACCGGCCCAGAGCATTTCGACGGGTTCCCGTTGCCGAATCAAATGACAACGATCGCCGTCGACCATGACCTCGGCGACCCTGGGACGGGAATTGTAATTCGAACTCATCGTGAAACCATACGCTCCCGACGACCGAACCGCCAGCAAGTCGCCTGGACTTAAACCCAATCGACGTTCCTTTCCGAGAAAGTCCCCGGTCTCGCAAACCGGACCGACAACATCCCAAACCCGCTCCCCGGCACCACCGCTCTCGGCGATTACCGGGATAATGTCTTGCCAAGCGCTATACAACGCCGGCCTGATCAGGTCGTTCATCGCTGCGTCGACGATCGCAAAATTTTTGTTCTCGGTCGGCTTTAAGTATTCGACCCGAGTCACCAGAATGCCGGCATTTCCGACGATTGCACGGCCCGGTTCGAGCATGATTTCGATGTTCCGATTGCCTAAGCGACTTAACACGGCGGAAATATATTCTCCCGGTTCCGGTGGCTGCTCGTTGCGGTAACAAATGCCCAAGCCACCGCCCAAATCCAGATGTTCAAGCACAATGCCGTCGCCAGCCAACTGATCGACCAATTCGAGCACTTTATCCAATGCATCCAAAAACGGCGCGGTTTCGGTCAATTGCGATCCAATATGGCAATCAACGCCGACCACCCGAATATGAGGCATCCGGGCCGCGCGGAGGTATTCATCCCGCGCCGAAGCAATATCAACACCGAATTTATTTTCCTTTAGTCCGGTGGAAATGTACGGGTGAGTTTTGGCATCCACATCCGGATTGACCCGGAACGACACTGGTGCAATTACACCCAACTCTCCCGCTAGCCGGTTAATCCGATCTAATTCACCACTAACCTCGACATTGAAACAGCGAATTCCAACCTTGAGCGCCGCGACTATCTCGTCTTCACGCTTGCCAACCCCGGAGAATACAATCTGGTCGGCACGTCCACCCGCCTCTAAAACACGCCGCATTTCACCTTGCGACACGATATCGAAGCCCGACCCCAATCTGGCCAGGAGATTGAGGACCGCCAGATTGGAGTTCGCTTTTACCGCATAGCAGATTAAATGCCGGCGCCCTTCCAAGGCCTGATCGAAAGCTAGCCAGTGGCGCTCCAATGTCGCTCGCGAGTAGATATAGCAAGGCGTTCCGTACTCGGCCGCAATTTGATCGACAGGCACGCCTTCGGCGTAGAGCGTACTCTGCCGATAATTAAAAAAATCCATGGATAGAGGCTTATTTGGGTACGTAGATAGGCGGCGGACTGTCCGGGTGGTACAAGGGGCCAGTCTGACCGCAGCCCTGCAACAACAACCACCCGAATACAGCAATTAAAAGCCGAAAGACAATCATAGGTTAGACATCAAAAGATCAACGTAGACCAATATAACATAGGCCGTCCGCAAATATTCACCTGCCATTGGCCATGCGGGCCCGCTCCCAAGCCTACGAAGCAGTCGCCGATTATTTGATCGTCAACGATTCCTTGACGACTTTAGGCGTAATAAACACTAGCAATTCCTTCTTGTTGTCGGTCTTGACGGTTTTCTTGAACATCCATCCAACCACCGGCAAATCGACCAACCAAGGCACGCTATTGTAGGAATCTTGAACCGTCGACTCGTAGATACCGCCAAGCACGACTGTCTCGCCGTCCTCAACTTGCACCTTGGTCTTCAACTGCCGGGTATCGATAGGCACGGTAGAATTGCCACCGGTTGCCAATGGCGTACCCGGTGAATCTTTTTTGATATCCAATTGCATAATGACGCTACCGCTAGGGGTGATTTGCGGCGTCACACTGAGCTCCAGAACCGCATCGACCAATTGCGTCACCGGACCGGTCGCCTGACTCTGAGTCTGATAGGGAATTTGCACCCCCTGTTTGATCGAGGCCAACACCCGATCGCTGGTCATCACCCGAGGATTCGATACCAGCTCACCCTTGCCATCGTCTTGCAACGCGCTAATTTCAAGATTCAGCATGTAATCCGCGCCGCGAGCCAGGGTCATCGCCAGAGAGCCTCCGCTGGAGGCCGCCAAAGCAGTACCCAAGTCGGACAGAATTTGCGAGTTTTCACTGGTCTCCGCACCGGATGCCGTAAATCCATATTGCTTGCCGCCACCCGCCGCGCCTTTGTTGGCGACTCCGAACTTAGTTCCCAAATTTTGCGCGAAACTAGTGTCGGCAATCACTATCCGGGATTCGATCAGCACTTGTCTAACCGGCACATCCAACAACTTAACCATTTTGTGAATGTCCTCCATCGCCTTCGCGGTATCCTTGACAATCAGCGTATTGGTTCTAGCATCGACGATAGCTGTACCGCGCGGCGACAATAGACGCATGCTGGTAGCGCCGCCTTGGCCGGCTCCGCCAGACTGAACGCCCGCTCCGCCACCTCCACCACCGCCGCAACCACCTCCGCCGCCACCGCCCCCTGCTGAACTGCCTGCCGCGCCGGATTGTCCGCCCTGCGAGCTATTGCCCACCCCCATCAGCACACCGCAAATCTCTCCAGCCTTCGCGTAATTGATTTGAATGTTTTCGGTCTTCAGAGGCTCGAGCTCTTCGAAGATTTTTTTGGAATCCAGCTCTTCCTGCTCGATTTTCATGATCTCCGCAACAGGAGCCACCATCACCACATTCCCGCTTTGACGTTTGGCCAAGCCCTTGGATTTCAGAATCAGCTCCAACGCTTGATCCCAAGGCACATCGTTTAAACGCAATGTCACGTTGCCGGCTACCGAGTCGGCGGCAATAATATTGAGTTCGGTGAAATCGGCCAGAATTTGCAATACGGACCTGACTTCAATGTCCTGAAAATTTAAAGACAACTTATTGCCGATATAAGGAAATTTTTCCTTTTGCTGCGCCTCTTTCTCGGCGGGCGTCAATGGCCGGAACTCGACCGTCAGCAGGTTGTCCGCTTGATAGGACGAATATTCGTAATTTTCATTATTCGGGGTAATCGTCAGCCTCACATTTTCGCCCTTGGGCAAGGCCTCGATCTTTTGCACCGGCGTGGCAAAATCGGAGACATCGAAATTCTTGGTCAATGTGTCGGGCAGCTTGGTGTTCAAAAAGTTGAGGACCACCTTACCGGCGTTCTGCTTGGTATCGACCACCGTGTTCGCGTTCGACAGGCCCAACAACAAGCGCCCCTCGCCATTGGGGCCGCGTCTAAAGTCGATGGTTTTTATCGTTTGTTCGGGCAAAAATTTGCTGACGACCGAATCCTTGGCTGTTTGCTTTAGCGGCGACACCTGACTGACCGACGCCACGGTGGCGGCCGACTTTAAGACCAAATAGAATTTGCCGGCTTCCGCCTTGATTTCATAAGGCACCTTCTCCAGCAGATTAACCACGACGCGCGTCCTTCCCGACGCCTCTACCGCGTAGACCGTACCCACCGCGCCTTGGTTGATTGGAAAGCTTTTCTTGGCCAAATTACTCTTGACCCCGGCAAAATCCAGCGCGATCCGATTCGGATTATCGGTTTCGAATATTTTCGGCGTCACAACCTCTCCGACCATATCCAATTGAATTTGCACCTGATTACCCGCTAACGTCGAAAACTCAAGATTGTTGATGGCGGCATCTTCGGCGTTCGCCAAGGACAAGGACAAGCTCAACAACAAGACCAGCAACAGCGGCCATAGGCCCCCGCGCCGGCGGATTGAGATTCTAAGGTGTTTCGTAATTTCGCCATGTTTATAACCCTTTGTCGCCAGCCAGCGCTAATGAAGTCGGTTGTTCGCGCCACGTACCCGGCTTATCCGGAACAATTTCCATCAATTCAATCTTATCTTCGACAATACGAATGATCTTGCCGTAATTCTGCCCCAGGTGATTACCCACCTGAACCCGATGTATCGTGCCGTCGCGAGCCCGGACTAACCCCCAAAATCCTTTGGGGTCGCGCAAGGTACCCACCATCCGCAAAGAATCCAGCGGATAGGCTTCCAACTCTTCCTTCCGCCGCTCGACATCGGGTTTGACGCCGGTAACTCCGGACACATCGATACTGTCTTCGCTGTCCTTACGCTCAATCGGCTGGAACGGATCACGCAGTCCATCCGGTTTGAAAATAAAGGATTCGACCACTTTGATTTCCGGCAGCGGCTCAATAGCCCCCTTGGGCCTGGCTTTGATTTCTTGAATGTATTTGTTCAAATCACTGAAGTCGTCGTTATCGCAGCCCGCCAGCATCAGTAGCGTCATGCCCGCTAAACAGGCGCCAGACCATTTCGGCCTTGCCGTCCGATTTCCCATCATCAGCCTCTCCGTCGTTTGGCGGGTTGCCCCTTACTAGCGCTCTCGCCTTCGTTGTAGGTCTTGATCGTCGCATTCATCGTCATCATGCCGTCCTTGCCGAGCGGCGTCATCACCACGTCATGAACGGTGACAATCCGGGGCAACGATGCCAATCCGCTGACAAACAACCCCAACTCCTCGTATTTGCCGACAACCTGTATCGCAATGGGAAGCTCGGAATAGAACTCGCGGTTAATCTCGCCGCTTGGTTGAAACAACTTGAACTCCAAACCACTAGCCAAACCGGTCTGCGAAATATCCACCAACAAACTGGCAACCTCCGCTTTGGTGGGCATTTGCTTGAGCATCTCGCCCAACGATGCTTCGATCTGATCCAGCTGATCCCGATAATCCTGCAAATTCGCAGCCTTTTTTTGCTTGGCTTCGAATGCGGTTTTCAGACTTTCTTCCTGCTTCTCAAGCGTATCGAGTTCTTCCAGTTGCGGTACCGTCAACAAATACACGCCGATACCGCCGGTGACCAACGCGATCAGCAGAATAGCAATCGCTTTTAACGGCGTTGGCCAAGTTCCAGCCGCGTTGACATCCCAATTGATTTCGGAAAGATTCATTTGCCCGCACCTCCCGCCGGCTTGTCGGTTTTTCGGCCTTGCTTTGCCGTCAACGTGAAGTCGTTCATTTGTCCGCCGGATTTGCCTTCACCTTTAATCACGGTGAGTACCGAGCTATTGATCCATTGCGAATTGTCGATAGCCCGCATATAGGCCGAGACCCTGGCGTTCGATTCCGCCTTGCCAACCAACGTCAAATCGCTGCCGGCCTGACTGAATTTACTCAGATTGATCCCTTCCGGCGTCGTCCTGGCCAGCTCGTCAAACAAATGCACCACTTCCGGCCGACTTTCTTGCAATTTTTGAATCACTTCGATTTTGGTCAACAGTTTGTTTTTCTTGTCTTCAATGTCCTTGATCTCTTGAATCCGCTTATCCAAAATCGCGATCTCGTTCTGCAACAAAGTATTGCGGCGGGTTTGGTATTCCTTCAATCCTTCGATATAGAGGTAAACCAAACCCAAAATAACGCACGCCGCCGCCACACCCGCGCCGATACCGGCGACGAACTCTTGCTGCTTCTTTTTCCTTAATTCTTCCCGCCAGGGCAGTAAATTGATTTTCGCCATCAGTCGAAGCTCCTCAGCGCCAAACCGCAAGCGATCATCATCGCCGGAGTATCGTTATTCAGGCTCTGCGGCTTAACCTTGTTGGACAGAGCCATGTTGATGAAGGGGTTGGCGATATAGGAAGCGATGCCCAAATCACGTTCCACCAATTTGTCCAAACCGGCTATCGAGGCGCAACCGCCGGCCAAGATCAACGCATCGACATCCCGGTTCGCGCTGGAGGACACAAAAAACTGTAACGATCTGGCAATTTGTTGCAGCATGGCTTTTTTGAAAGGTTCCAGCACATCGCTGACGTAGTTGTCCGGCAAGCCACCGTGCTTTTTCGCCAACCCCGCCTCTTCGTAAGACAAGCCGTAGCGACGCTGTATTTCCTCGGTTAACTGTTTGCCGCCAAAGCCTTGCTCCCGGGTATAGACGGTCTTGCCGTCATGCAGAATATTCAGCGAGGTCATCGTGGCGCCGATATCGGCAATCGCAACCGTCTTGTGTTCGACAGCCTCCGGCAATTGATCGGCCAACAATTTGAAAGCGTTTTCCATCGCAAAAGCCTCGACATCGACAACGACCGCCTTTAGCCCGGCGTAAGCCAAGGCCGCCACTCGGTCTTCGATATTTTCACGTCTGGACGCCGCTAACAACACATCGACCATTTGCGGGTTGGCCTTGGTAGCGCCCTGCACTTCGAAATCGAGATTAACCTCGTCCAAGGAATACGGAATGTACTGATCGGCCTCAACCATGATTTGCTCTTCCATTTCCGCCTCCGACAACGACGCCGGCATGGAAATGATTTTAGTCATCACCGACGAACCGGCCACCGCCACGCAAGCGTGCTTGGCGCGCGTTCCGGATTGCTTGACGGCGGTCTTGATCACACTGCCGATTTGCTCTACGTTAGTAATGTTCTTATCGACGATAGCGTCTTGCGGCAAAGGCGCCACCGCATAGCTCTCGACTTTGTAACGCGCGCCCACCCGGCTTAACTCCAACAATTTTACCGCCGCGGTGCTAATATCCACACCGAGCACAGCCGATTGACCACTGCTAAACCAGCTCATGAACAAACCCTTACCAAACATTGAAAGTCAATTCGGGAGCAGCGCCGCAACGCGCCACCCGTTTAAAGCCGAAGTATAGTTAGATTTTTTGATTTTCACACATTTATGACAGTAAGTTATAGAACATACTTTAAGTTGTTCCTAAGATCTTATACGCTGATATTTGCCGATTTCCGGTAAACTCCAAACGCCCCGCCGCCAGTGCCGTTAAAAAAGCCCCCAAACCGAAGTCATTGCTCAAAACCTTGTTCAAATGGCTGATGTTGGTCATCTTCACGTTCGTCGGCACCCTGGCGGTAGCCTGCTACTACTTCCTATTGGAGCTTGATAAAGAATTGCCGGACATATCCCTGCTCGATAACGTCCAATATCAAACACCAATCAGCATCTACAGCCGCGAGGGCTTGTTGATCGGCCAATTCGGCGAAAAGCGCCGCATCCCTATCGAAATCGCCGACGTCCCTCAACGCCAATTACAGGCGTTCATCGCCGCTGAAGACGACCGGTTTTACAAGCATGGCGGCGTGGATTTCAAAGGCTTGGCCAGGGCCGCGAATCGCTTGATTTCGACCGGACAAAAGCGTCAAGGCGGCAGTACGATTACGATGCAGGTCGCCAGAAACTTCCTGCTGAGTAATGAGAAGACTTACCTACGCAAGTTAAAGGAAATCATGCTGGCGCTAAAGATCGAACAGCGCTATTCAAAAGATCAGATACTCGAGCTGTATTTAAACAAAATTTACATGGGGCAACGCGCGTATGGCCTGGCGGCCGCGGCGCAAACCTACTACGGCAAGGAACTAAACCAGCTCACGCTAGCGCAACAGGCCATGATCGCCGGCCTTCCCAAGGCTCCGTCAATTTATAACCCGCTAACGAACCCGGAACGTGCGCTGCTGCGTCGCAATTACGTACTCAGACGGATGCTGGAACTTGGGTATATCGGCCAGCGCGCCTACGATGCGGCGCTAAGTACCAGCGATGACGCCGCCCAGCAACCGTCAGGCATCGCAATGCAGGCCCCCTACGCCGCGGAAATGGCTAGACAGGAAATCATGGCCAAATACGGTGAAGATGCCTACACGCAAGGATTGAAAATTTACACGACTATCACTCAAGAATTTCAGCTTGCCGCTGATCGCGCCCTGCAAGCGACGCTACATGAGTACGAAGAACGTCACGGCTACCGGAATGCTCCTCATATAAATGGCCAGAGCGACGGCGACACCCTGTTCGGCGACGCGCATCGAGCCATCGTTACCGGTCTGACTGACAGCGGCGTTGCGGCCAAGCTCCACGATGGCACCAATATCGAACTGGCTTGGGAATCTGTGAATTGGGCCAAGGCATCGGCAAAAACTGCACGGGAAAGCCGCGACATTATTAAAACCAACGACTTGATCTGGGTCAGACAACTCGAAAACCAAAGCTGGGCGTTGACCCAAATCCCCACCGTGGAAGGCGCGTTCGTAGCCTTGAACCCCGATGACGGCGCGATTTTGGCCCTGGCCGGCGGCTTCGATTTTTACCACAGCAAGTATAACCGGGCGACCCAATCCAAACGACAACCCGGCTCGGGCTTCAAGCCCATCATCTACACGGCCGCGCTGGAAAAAGGTTACACCCCGGCCAGTATCATCAACGACGCTCCCATCGTCATAGAAGACCCCTCTCAGGAAAACGACTGGCGCCCTGAAAACTACAATCGCCGGTATTTGGGGCCAACCTCATTGCGAATGGCGCTAAGGGAATCGATCAATCTGGTTTCGATACGCTTGTTGCAAGAAGTCGGCATCCCTCACGCTATCGATACCGCCCAACGCTTCGGATTCGACAAGGACCAACTGCCGACCACGTTTTCGCTCGCGCTGGGTAGCGGCTCGGCGTCACCGCTAAAGATGGCGGCCGCCTATTCAGTGTTCGCCAACGGCGGGTTTTCGATTCAACCTTACTTAATCGAACGCATCGAAGATCGCGAGAATCGACTGATATACTCCGCGAAACCGGCGACGGCCTGCCAGGACTGCGCGACGACCGGCGAAATCCGGCCGAACATGGCCACGCGAGTTATTTCCGAGAAAACCAATTTTTTGATGAACAGCCTGCTACGCGACGTGGTACAGCGCGGCACCGCCACTCAAGCCAAGCAACTGAACCGGGCAGATTTAGCGGGTAAGACCGGCACAACCAACGCGCAACGAGACGCTTGGTTTAATGGCTTTGCGACCGGCATCGTTGCCTCCGCATGGATTGGATTCGATAACTCCGCGCCGCTTGGACACGGCGAAACCGGCGGCAAAGCGGCACTGCCGATGTGGATAAAATTCATGAAAGCGATACAGCACCATTTTCCGGAAAAACCGCTAACGGTACCGGAAGGCATCGTCCAAGCCTACATCAATCCTTCGGACGGCTTACTGTTACCGCAAGACCAAAAAGGCGGGATTTGGGAATATTTCGCGAAGGAGACCGCGCCAACCGCGATGTCCACACCCAAGCTTGAACCTGAGTTTGAGGACTTCACCCCGGAAGAATCGCTGTTTTAACTGAAAGAGAGCGGCGGAAAACCCAGCCAAACATTAGCGAACCGTCGGCAAGCGTACAAATAACGCTTACCGAGGCTCGAGGGACACAACAAATTACTTACCGAATTTTTTACGGAACTTATCTACCCGGCCGGAAGTATCAACGACACGTTGTTTGCCGGTGTAAAAAGGGTGGCAAGACGAACAGACCTCGATATGCAGGTCATTACCCAAAACCGAACCGGTTTCGAACGTATTGCCGCAACCGCAGGTCACTGTAATCTGTTTATATTGAGGATGGATTTCTGGTTTCATAGCGCTCACATACCCGCTTGGGGCCACTTAACTTGATAGACAGCCGCTTATGATACGACGTAATCGCAAGCCACGCAACCTGCTACCGCTGAACGCACGGAACAATGCAATGGAATTACCCGCAAAATGACCCTGTGCGGAGTGTCAACCGCCGGATCAAACCCTAAACTCCGCCGACCTCGCGTGTGCCGTCAAACTTTCCCCCGCGCCAGCACGGACGCAATCTTGCCTAAATTGTGCGCGCCGGCGGCGGAACAGTTGATCAGGCTGCTGCGCTTTTGGAAGTCGTAAACGCCTAGCGGCGACGAGTAACGGGCAGTGCTTGAAGTGGGTAATACGTGATTAGGCCCGGCGCAATAGTCACCCAGCGCTTCGGCGGTGTAGCGGCCCATGAAGATAGCCCCGGCGTTACGGATGTTATCGGCCAGCGCCTCCGGGTTTTCGACCGACAACTCCAGATGTTCCGGCGCGATGCGATTGGCAACCTCGGCCGCTTGAGCCAAGTCGGCGACTTTGATGAAGGCGCCGCGACCGGTCAAGGAAGCACGGATAATGTCGGCCCGCTCCATCGTCGGCAATAGTTGGTTAATGCTGGCTTCAACCTTATCTAGAAAAACCGCATCCTGACTAATCAGAATGGCTTGGGCGTTTTCGTCGTGCTCGGCTTGAGAAAACAGATCCATCGCAATCCAATCCGGATTAGTCTGACCGTCGCAAATGATCAAAATCTCGGAAGGTCCGGCAATCATGTCGATGCCGACCTGGCCGAACACCAGTTTTTTCGCGGTCGCGACGTAAATATTGCCGGGGCCGACGATCTTATCGACGGCCGGCACGGTTTCGGTGCCGTAGGCCAGCGCGGCGACGGCTTGAGCGCCGCCGATCGTGAACACCCGGTCGACCCTTGCCACGTAAGCGGCTGCCAGCACCAACGGATTAGTTTCGCCGCCCGGTGTCGGCACCACCATGACCAGTTCGCCGACGCCTGCGACTTTGGCCGGTATCGCGTTCATCAATACCGACGACGGATACGCCGCCTTGCCGCCCGGCACGTACAGACCAGCCCTATCCAGTGGAGTGACCTTTTGGCCCAACAACGTGCCGTCGAGTTCGGTGAATTGCCAGGATTGCAGCTTCTGATGCTCGGCGTAGGCGCTTACCCGGTCGGCGGCGGTTTGCAAGGCGATGGCTTGAGCGCTGGGCAGCGTATCCCAAGCTAGTTTTAGCTCGCCGCTGGACAGCTCCAGTTCCGCACCGGATTTAAAGGCGGTTCGGTCGAAGCGGTTGGTGTAGTCTATTAACGCCCGGTCTCCGCGGTTGCGGACATCGCCGATAATGTCCAACACGCGCTTGTGGATCTCCAGGTCTTCACTGGCATCCCAAGCCAAACGGGCTTGCAGGCGTTTTTCAAAGTCGGCGGCGTTGCCGTCGAGTCTGAGCATCTTCATCGCGGTCATGCGGACCTCCGCGCTAAGGTGGTTTCGAACTGGTCGATTAACGCCTGGATAGCCTGATGTTTCATTTTCATCGCAGCCTTGTTGACCACCAACCGCGAGGTGATGTTAGCGATCAATTCGCGCGGCTCCAAACCGTTAGCTTTCAACGTGTTCCCGGTATCGACCAGATCGACTATGCAATCGGCCAAACCTACCAGCGGCGCCAGCTCCATCGAGCCGTAGAGCTTAATGATTTCGGCTTGCACCCCTAAGTCGGCGTAATAACGTCGGGCGGTTTTGACATATTTGGTCGCCACCCGCAAGTTAGCCTTCAAGGCCGGGGCCCCGACCGGCGCGGCGGTCATCAGCCGGCAGCCGGCGATACCTAAATCCAACGGCTCGTACAGGCTTTCCGCGCCGTGCTCCAGCAACACGTCCTTGCCGGCAATGCCCAGATCCGCCGCGCCGTATTCAACGAAGGTCGGCACGTCGGTGGCGCGGATGATCACCAATTGCACGTCGGACCGGGTGGTTTGCAAAATCAGCTTGCGACTTTTGTCAGGATCGTCGGTCGGCGTGATACCGGCTTGTTCCAAAAACGGCAAGGCTTCTTCGTAAATTCGGCCCTTGGATACGGCGATGGTCAGCATGGCGGATGTCTTGGCTAGTTGGGAACGCGGCGAATGGTGGCGCCCAGTTGCGCCAGCTTTTCCTCAATGTGGTCGTAGCCGCGGTCGATATGATAGATCCGATCCACCAGCGTTTCGCCCTCGGCGGCCAAACCGGCCAAAACCAAGCTGGCCGAGGCCCGCAAATCTGTCGCCATCACCGGCGCGGCCTTCATTTGTTCGATACCGGTACAGATCGCGGTATTGGACTCCAATTTGATTTGCGCCCCCATCCGCTGCAATTCCTGGACGTGCATGAAGCGGTTTTCGAACACGGTCTCGGTGATCAAGCCCACGCCTTCGGCCACCGAATTCAGCGCGGTGAACTGGGCCTGCATATCGGTCGGGAAGGCGGGGTAGGGCGCGGTGCGCACCGTGACCGCTTTCGGACGCTTACCGTGCATGTCCAGTTCGATCCAATTCTCGCCGCAGGTGATGTCGGCGCCGGCCTCCTTGAGCTTGACCAGTACCGCGTCAAGAATCGTCGGATCGGTGTTTTTCAGTTTAACCCGGCCGCGGCTGATCGCGCCGGCCACCAGATAGGTGCCGGTCTCGATGCGGTCCGGCAGGATGTCGTAGTGCAGGCCGGCCACGCCCAGCTTTTCGACACCTTCCACTGTCAGAATGTCGGTGCCAATGCCGGTGATCTTGGCGCCCATTTTATTGAGAAAGTGTGCAAGATCGGTGACTTCCGGTTCCTTGGCGGCGTTTTCAATAATCGTCACGCCTTCGGCCAACGTGGCGGCCATCAGAATATTTTCGGTACCGGTCACGGTGATTTTGTCCAGCACCAGCCTGCAGCCTTGCAGGCGCTTGGCTTTGGCGTGGATGTAACCGGATTCGACAGTAATGTCCGCGCCCATTTTGATCAGAGAATCGATGTGAATATCGACTGGCCGAGTACCGATCGCGCAACCGCCCGGCAATGACACGTAAGCCTCGCCGAAGCGAGCCAGCAAGGGGCCCAGTACCAGGATCGACGCGCGCATGGTTTTTACCAATTCGTAGGGCGCTTCGTACTTATGAATGGTGCTGGAATCGACTTCGATGTTCATTTTCTCATCGACGGTCAAGCCGACGCCCATTTGCCCCAGCAATTCCATTGTGGTGGTGATGTCGTGCAAATGCGGAATGTTGCCGACGCTGACCGGCACTTCGGACAGCAAGGTGGCGGCTAGAATCGGCAAAGCGGCGTTCTTGGCGCCGGAGATTCTCAGTTCGCCGGTCAGCGGTTTACCGCCGGTTATTAACAATTTATCCATGGGTGTATGCGATGGTTTGGCGGCGCGATCAGCCGCGGTTGGCAAAATATTCGGTTTCGTCGAAACCGCTGAGTTTGGCGAGCGCCAGCAGTTGCGCCGGCACGTTTTTGAAAGTCAGGCGCACCCGGCTGGCCCGGCTCTGCTTGATCCATTCGATCATCAAAGCCAAACCGGCACTGTCGGTGGTACCGACTTGAGCCAGGTCGATGCAGATACTGTCCATGCCTTTCAGGAACTTAAACGATTTCAGGGATTGTCTGTCGATGCTGGCAAAGGTCAAATTGCCGGTGACGGCGTAGTGACCGGGCGCCAGTTCGCTCAGCGTCAATACGGCCATTACTTGCCTTCCGCCTTATTCATCATGAATTTACTGATCATTTCCTCCAATACGATGGCCGAGCTGGTGATATCGAGCTTACTCTTGTCCTTTAAAAAACTGTCCGACGAACCCGGATCGATATTGATGTACTGCTCGCCTAGCAGACCCGCCGTATAAATACTGGCACCGGAATCTTCGGGCAGATTGTCGTACTTGGCTTCTATGCGCATTTCCACGACAGACTCGTGGCTTTCGTGGTCCAACGTAATCGCCGACACCCTGCCGATGCGGACCCCAGCGATGGACACCGGCGACTTGACTTTCAGACCACCGGAGTTTTGAAAGCGGGCAATCACGGTATAGCTGTCGTCGCTGGTATAAGTACCCAGGTTGCTGACCTGCAAGGCCATGTAAAACAGTGCGGCAATGCCGCAAGCGACGAACAGGCCGACCAAGGTGTCCTGTGTCTTGGAATGCTGCATGTTAAATGTCTCCAAACATCAGTGCGGTTAGTATGAAATCGAGAGCCAGTACCGAGAACGCCGAGTTGACCACGGTACGGGTGGTGGCGCGACTGACGCCCTCCGACGTTGGGATAGCGTCGTAACCTTCGAATAGCGCAATCCACGACACCACGAAGCCGAATACCACGCTTTTGATGACACCGTTGACGATGTCTTCCTGAAAATCGATGCTGGCTTGCATCTGCGCCCAAAACGCGCCGTCGTCCACGCCAAGCATGCCGACGCCAACCAGATGGCCGCCCATCACGCCGATCGCGCTGAACAAAGCCGCCAACAGCGGCATCGACAGGAAGCCGGCTAGAAAACGCGGCGAAATAATGCGTTTGATCGGGTCGACCGCCATCATTTCCATGCCGGACAGTTGTTCCGTAGCCTTCATCAGACCGATCTCGGCGGTCAGCGCCGAACCGGCGCGGCCGGCGAACAACAGAGCCGACACCACCGGCCCCAACTCTCGAACCAGCGATGCGGCGACCATCACGCCCAGCGACTCTTCGGCGCCGAAGTCCGACAGGATATTAAAGCCTTGCAAGCCGAGCACCATGCCGACGAACAGACCGGAAATGGTGATGATCAGGAAGGACAAAACGCCGACCGAATACAGTTGCTTGAGCAGCAAATTGGGACGCGGCAACACGTCGCCGATGCCGGTCAAGGTATGGGACAGGAAAAACGCGCCGCGGCCGAGCTTGGCAAAGCTGTCGCGGGTGGTTTTGCCCAGGTTTTGCAAAAATTCTAGCATCGCTAATTACAAGGTAGTTTTGCCGGCCAGCAGGTCGTCCAGGTAATCGGGCGCTGGGTAGTGGAAGTGTACCGGACCGTCCGCGTCGCCGTGCATAAACTGTTGCACCCAAGCCGAGTCCGACTGTCGCAACTGTTGCGGCGTGCCCTGGCCGACGATTTTGCCTTCCGACAAGACGTAGATGTAATCAGCGATCGCGGCGGTTTCCTGCACGTCGTGCGATACGATGATGCTGGTCAATCCCAATGTCACGTTCAACGACTTGATCAAATGCACTAATGCGCCCATCGAAATCGGGTCCTGGCCGGTAAACGGTTCGTCGTACATAATCATCAACGGATCGAGAGCGATGGCCCGAGCCAGAGCCACCCGACGCGCCATGCCGCCCGATAATTCGTTGGGCATCAGACGGTGAGCACCGCGCAAGCCGACCGCATGCAACTTCATCAGCACCAGCGTACGTATCATGGATTCCGGCAGATGAGTGTGCTCGCGCAACGGAAACGCCACGTTATCGTAAACGTTCATGTCGGTCAGCAAGGCACCGCTTTGAAACAGCATGCCCATCCGCTTCCGCAATTCGTAAAGCTCGCGGGTTTTCAGGCGATGCACGTTTTGACCATCGACCAGAATTTGACCCCGGTCCGGCGCCAGTTGGCCGCCGATCAGTTTCAGCAAAGTGGTTTTACCGGTGCCACTGGGCCCCATGATCGCAGTGATTTTGCCGCGCTGTATGGACAGATCGACGCCGTCGAAAATTTTTCTAGTGCCCCTGGCAAAGCTCAAGTTGCTGACGGAAACGATATGGTTTTCGGGGCTTGCGCTGCTGGGCATTTGCGGAGTTCGCCGGCGGATATTAGATTTAAACGGGTTATTTTCCATGAGTCCTCGAGCTTAAGTCAATGCAAGACTGGGGAAAGTTCCTTTAAGTGACCGCAATAGATGGTCGACCGCTCGAATGGCAGGCTGGAGTCCAAGACCAGGACCGGTTGAGATTCGCCGAAGAAAGGTCGACACAGAGCTCATGAAGTTGCTTAATTACCCTCGAAACGCACGCAAATGCTTCGTCAAATCAGCAGGAGTTACAGTTACATCCCAGCGACAGACACAACTCAAACATCATCCAGAATTCTCGGCGAGCAACGACTCTTGAAACCACTCCGTTAACGCCTTGGCCGCACCCATCGCGTCGAGCCGTCTATCGATCGCATCGTGATTACCCCAAACCACATCGTTTAAAACGCCGCTGTCGGCTTGAGC
Source organism: Methylomonas stagni (assembly GCF_050154735.1). Lineage (NCBI taxonomy): Bacteria > Pseudomonadati > Pseudomonadota > Gammaproteobacteria > Methylococcales > Methylococcaceae > Methylomonas > Methylomonas stagni. Next base: position 3,308,435 of record NZ_CP189557.1, read on the forward strand.
TTGGATATCATTGCAGTACAAACCTTTGTCGCGTTGCACATAGTAGCCGTAAGTGCGGCAGGCGACCGGGCGCTGAAGGTAAACCCGGCAACTGCCGGTTGAGCGATCGAGTAGCGGGCAAACTAACGGACGATTGACTTGTTTAGCAAGATCAACGATCTCTTGACCCACCGTCCGCATCACGTCCGGCGGCAACAACGCTAGCCCTTCGGCCAGCAGCTCCCACTCGGCACTGCTGATTTTGGGGATGTCCGCCAGCCTGTGGCAGCAGCCTTCGCAACCACGCCGACACAGCCATTTGGAATGCGCGGCGCGGGTCGCGGCAACTCGGGCATCAATATCGGTGTGCAACGATCTGAGTAGAGACATGGTCGCGCTGAGTGGTTACGATGATAGTTAACATAGTACCCGAGGCAGAGCCGTTTGCCATCGACGGCCCGTTCGCCTCAGTGTTTTTCGTAAAACACCGGACCGAGTCAAACCAACCCAGGCGACGTTCCGGCCTTCCTAAGCTCCAATTGCCCGAGGTGCGATCAGTGTCTTGCGAGCACGACGCGGTCCGCCAACCAACGACCGACCACGATACTGGGGATCTCCACAAGACGATAACAAAGCAAGGCCAAGCCTTGCACGATCAACATCGTCAGCAACCATCCCCCCAACCACAAGAACAGGCGGTTCTCGCTAAACGCTTGCAGACCCATCAAAACGTAAGGGGTCAGACATATCAGGACCGCCATGTGAATCAGGTAGGTGCTGTAGGAAACCTTGCCGATTTGCCGCAGCGAGGCCTTCGACAAAATGGCCTGCACGCGGACCGACGCAAGCACGAACAGCAAGATCATGCTGGCACCCAGACCGGTTCCTAACCACACCAATTGACCGTCGCTCCACGCTATCCACGACTTGGGTAGCAAAGTTGCTCCGGTATAAAACAACGTCCCCACGCCCAACAAGAAACGCCGTAGCGCCGGAGATCCGACCAGATAGGCTTTGATCGTAGGCAGATAGCGGGCAATGGTCAAACCCAACAAAAAATGCAGCAAAAAGGCCGACACGCCCAGCAAAGCAATGGCCAACACGCTGAAAAAGACCACCCAGGACGTGCCACGATCAACCAGCAGCAAGCCAACCGGCAGTAACAGGGACAACACCAACTCGACGCCCAGTGTCCAGGATTGCGGCAACAGCACGATAAGATCCGGCATATCCAGCAAAAAGCCCTCCCTGACCATCGCCGACACATCCAACGGAAATTTATGCCACATATTTACGATCCAGTCGGTCGGCGCCAGCGCGGTAACCGGTACCGGGCGACCGAAGGTGTGATTGAACAATCCGGCGCTGAGCCCCAACACCAATAGGTACGGAAACCAAATTCGAAACACTCGACCGATCAAAAACCGTGTCAAATCGAAGCGCGTCAAGTCCGGCATGTGGCCATGCTGGAAGTACTTTAGGGAAAGCACCAGACCGCTCAACACGAAGAACATCGACACCGCCGCGGAACCTTCCCACCAAAAATGCAACGGCGAAAAATCCAAAATTTGTTCGCATAACGGTGTTTGACAGGGCAAGCCATAAGCAATCACATAATGCTCGCTGACCACGGTCAACGCCGCCAAGCCGCGAATCGTGTCGAGATAGCTGATGTGGGTTTGTTTGTGCACGACGGAGCCTTGACTTGCTACTTTAGACCTAGGCCTAAAAATGTAGTCGGTGTTCGAATTTGTGCATGGAGGCGTTCGCTTTCGGCCATTTGCGCGCATACCTTCTGGAACTCCGTGAAGGATGCGGCCGGGCTTTGCCTGCTTATCTCCAGCGGTGTTAGAATCCGCGCGGCATCGATCTCGCGCCGAAGCGAGCGATGTGCGTCAACGGGGACGCTGGACCGCCGGTTTTCCGAGGTTAGGCTTTCGCTCTCCGCTTTGGTAGAATCGGCCCAATTTGCCTGCGGCCGTCCGATTGACCGGACCTAGTACCTCGCCGCCCATTCCGATTTCGCCGATTTCGACACCATGCCTAACCACGCGCTTACCAAGCTGTTCCGCCCCGAAGTTCTCGCCATGTCGGCCTATCATGTCGCCGATGCCCGCAACTTGATCAAACTCGACGCGATGGAAAATCCGTACACCTGGCCGGAAGACATTCAGCAACGCTGGTTGGAATCGTTGAAAGCCTGCCCGATCAACCGCTATCCGGACCCGACCGGTTCCGCCTTGTGCGAACAATTAAGACGCGCGAACGCGATTCCGGATCATGCCGCGCTATTGCTCGGGAACGGTTCGGACGAAATCATCCAGATTCTGCTGATGGCGCTATCCGCCGATGCCACGGTACTGGCTCCGGAACCCGGCTTTGTGATGTACCGACAAATCGCCCGTAGCCTGGGACTAAATTATGTCGGCGTACCGCTGGCGACCGATTTCGCGTTGGACTTGTCCGCGATGCTGGCAGCCATCGCCGACAACCGGCCGGCGGCGATTTTCATAGCCTATCCGAACAACCCAACCGGCAATCTGTTCGACGCCCAAGCCATCAAAACCATCATCGCCGCGGCGCCGGGATTGGTTGTCGTTGACGAGGCTTACGCGCCGTTCGCCGACGCCAGCTTCGTCGGCGAATTAGGGAATTATCCCAATCTGCTAGTGATGCGTACCGTCTCCAAACTCGGTCTGGCGGGTTTACGTCTGGGCTATTTGGCCGGCCCGGCCGAGATCGTCGCCGAACTCGACAAAGTTCGCCTGCCCTACAACATTAATAGCCTGACCCAAGCGACCGTCGGCTTCGCGTTGGAACACGGCGACTTCCTCGCGCAACAAACCCAAGCCATCCGTGCCGAGCGAACTGCAATGGCCAAGGCCTTAAAAGCCTGGCCGACGCTGACCGTCTATCCCAGTTCGGCCAATTTCATTCTGTTTCGCACACCGGCCGGCACCGCCGACCAATTGTTCGCCGGACTGAAAGCCCGCGGAATTTTAATCAAGAATCTGTCCGGCCAAGGCGGCGTGCTAAGCGACTGCCTACGGGTCACGATAGGCAAACCCGAAGAAAACCAGAGTTTTCTGAACGCGCTGGCCGCAGCTCTGGCCGAATTACCGCGCTGAAGGCGCCAGCTCCCCGTTTGGGCCAAAACCGCCAGCAACCCACGCCAGGCGCGGCCGCCAGCCCAAGAACCATTTCATTAATCCGGGCCAGTAAGGTATATTTGCCAAAAACTATAATAATCGGTGTATTGCCCGATACACCGCACATCACGCAGGAGTGTTACCTATGAACCAAGAAGGCGTCGATCATTCAAAACGCCAGTTTCTGACCTCGGCTTTGTCGGTGGTCGGAGCCGTGGGGGCCGGCTATCTGGCCGTTCCCTTTCTCTCGCAAATGCAGCCGAGCGCCAAGGCCATGGCCGCCGGCGCGCCGGTCGAGGTCGATATCAGCAAAATGGAGTCCGGCCAATTGATCCGCGTCGCTTGGCGCGGCAAACCCGTTTGGGTTTTGAATCGAACCCCGGAGGTTTTATCTACGCTGGCGACTTTGGACAGCAAACTCGCAGACCCTGTCTCCAACGAATCCCATCAACCCGATTACGCCAAAAACTCGTTGCGCGCGCTGAAACCTGAAATTTTCGTCGCGGTCGGCCTGTGTACCCATCTGGGTTGCTCGCCCACGTTTCGCCCGGAAATCGCCCCTAACGATCTCGGCCCCGATTGGAAAGGCGGATTTTTCTGCCCTTGCCACGGCTCCTGGTTCGATTTAGCCGGCCGCGTCTATCGCGGCGTGCCGGCTCCGACCAATCTCGAGATTCCACCCTACCGTTACGTGACCGACAGCCTGATCATGATCGGCGAAGACAACGAGGCGAAATCAGCATGAAGCAAAAAATGAATCAATGCAGCGACTGGCTGCTGGAGCGTTTTCCACTCTCCGATTTGTGGAACGAACACATGGCGCATTACTACGCGCCGAAAAATTTCAACATCTGGTATTTCTTCGGCTCGTTGGCGCTGTTCGTGCTCGTCAACCAGTTCATAACCGGCATTCTTCTGACGATGAATTACAAACCGGATGCCAAACTGGCCTTCGACTCGGTCGAATACATCATGCGCGACGTCAACTGGGGCTGGCTGGTACGCTATATGCATTCCACCGGTGCCTCGGCGTTCTTCATCGTCGTCTATCTGCACATGTTCCGCGGCCTGATGTACGGCTCGTTCAAACAACCGCGCGAGCTGATCTGGATTTTCGGCATGCTGATCTTCGTGTGCCTGATGGCCGAAGCTTTCATGGGCTATCTACTGCCTTGGGGCCAAATGTCCTACTGGGGCGCGCAGGTCATCATCTCGTTGTTTAGCGCAATACCGGTAGTCGGCGACGAATTGTCGCTGTGGATCCGCGGCGACTATGTGGTTTCCGACGCTACCTTGAACCGCTTCTTCGCGTTCCACGTCATCGCGGTGCCGCTGGTTTTGCTGATTCTGGTATTCCTGCACATCGTCGCACTGCACGAAGTAGGTTCGAACAATCCGGACGGCATCGAAATCAAGGAAAATCTGAACTGGAAAGAACATCCGATTGACGGCATCCCCTTCCATCCGTACTACACCGTCAAGGACATCGTTGGCGTCGGCGTGTTCATGTTCTTTTTCGCGACGGTAATTTTTTATATGCCGGAAATGGGTGGATTCTTTTTGGAGCACGCCAACTTTATCCCTGCCGATCCGCTGAAGACCCCGGAACACATCGCGCCGGTCTGGTACTTCACACCGTTCTACGCGATTCTGCGCGCGGTTCCCGACAAGTTCGCCGGCGTCATCGCGATGGGCGGCGCGATCGTAGTGCTGTTCATGCTGCCTTGGCTAGATCGCAGCCCGGTCAAATCCATCCGCTATCGCGGCGGTATGTTCAAGAAAGCGCTGTTGCTGTTCGTGATCAGCTTCATCGGCTTAGGCTATTTGGGCACCCAACCGGCCACGCCGACGGCGACGACGGTGGCCCGCTTCCTGACCGCGATCTACTTCGGCTTCTTCCTTCTGATGCCGTTATATACCCGTTGGGAGAAAACCAAACCGCTGCCCGAGCGCCTGACGGAACAACCAACGTTGGAAGACCGCATCCCAGCGGTATTGGCACTGATCGACGAAGTCGTTGAGGTTCATCATGTTCCGGACAATTTAGGAGGAACCATCGCCAAGAAAAGGCCGAATTGGGCCGGCGTTCAAGCCGTGCTGATTCGTTTTGTCAAAAACCTGAAAAAGAGCCTGGACTAAGCCATGAAAAAGATACTCTGCACTCTTTTGTTTTTGCTGCCTTTTTGCGTTAACGCCAGTAGCGGAATCGAACTGGATAGTCCGGACATCGATCTCAGCGACACCGCATCGTTGGAACGCGGCGCCAAGCATTACGTCACCTATTGCTTGGGCTGCCATTCCGCGAAGCACATTCGTTACAAGCGCATCGCGATGGATTTAAAGCTGGATGAAAGCGAAATCCTGAAAAACGTCGCGCCGCTCGGTGCCGGCATATACGATCAGATGCATTCGGCGATGAATGCCCACGACGCCGAAAAGTGGTTTGGCACTACGCCGCCGGATCTGTCGCTAATTGCCCGCTCACGCGGCGCGGACTGGCTATATACCTATCTGCGGAGCTTTTACAACGACAAAAACAAGCCGCTAGGCGTCAACAACTCGGTCTTTCCGGATGTCGGCATGCCCAACGTATTCTGGCAATTGCAAGGCACGCAGACCGCAGTGGTTCATAAGGTCGACGGTCGCGACGTGATCACCGAACTCAAATTGGAGCAACCCGGCCAGTTGTCGCCCAAGGAATTCGACAAGATGGTGACCGACTTGGTTAACTTCCTAGTCTACGTCGGCGAGCCGGTGCAGTTGGAACGCCAGCAAATGGGTAAATTCGTGCTGTTCTTCCTGCTGATGTTCATCGCACTCGCGTACTTATTGAAGAAGGAATACTGGAAAGACGTACACTAATAGCCAAGGCCGTAGAGCAAAAACCGGTAGAGGGCTAGGCTCTCTACCGGTTTTTTTATCCGGAAAATTTGGACTGCGGCATCGGCCCTATGCCTGCTGAGAAACAATTCCGGTCTATACTCCGGTAACACGCATTCCAGACAGCTTGTATGCCGCGCTTTTTTGCAATGAGAATTCGATATGGCGAGCTACCGCATTCCAGGCCCGTTACAAGGATTGTTCGACAACGATATCGACCAAGGCACGCTATGCCGGTCGCTTAGCCCATTACCCGGCCCGCACATACTCACGACTGGATACCACTGCTTGTTCGCGGAAGTCTCCGCCGGCAGGTCGAGCTTGAGTGGCACTTCGCTGCAAAGCGACACCAACCCCGCCAAGGAACTAGCCCTGAGCGGAGACGGATTGAAGCTATTGAAAGACATCGAAACATTACGTTTAAAGCCATACGACGACCAAACCGGCAAGGAAATTAACGCATGGGTCGCGGGAGCAACCGTCGGTTACGGGCATTTGATCAAAGCCGCCGAATGGAATTTGTACAAAAACGGCATCACCGAGTTTACTGCGAGTACATTGTTCGGTCTGGACCTCACGCCGTTTGTCACGGCGGTTCGTAGCAGGATTACGAGTTCCTTGGAACAGCACCAGTTTGATGCCTTAGTGATGCTGGCTTTCAACATCGGCGCCGGTGCCAACGGCTTTGCCGATTCCTCGGTGGTTAAGATGATCAACGACCCCACCGTGAAAACCAATTACCCCAATCTGGAAGCCGCCTGGAAGGCTTGGAATAAGTCGCAAGGCAAGGTATTGAAAGGCTTGGAGAATCGCCGCGCATGCGAATGGGTGGTTTTTTCACAAGGCGTTTACAAAAAATGGTGAGCAAATGATCGGATTCCGTCGCCGTTCCGCGTTGATCGCGGTTGTGTTGAGCTTAAGTTTTAATTTCGCGCACGCGATCGACAACCCCGACACCCCGGATCTTACAGCGGAATTCCTATCTCGCGCCGATGCGTTCGAACAGGCAATTTACCAACACGCGCAAACCACGGAACAAACCGATCAGGCTTACCGCGACTACGCAGAGTTTTTGGATAAGGCGCTTAACCGCGCGTATTCATCTCTGCAGAAAAATCTGCCCGAACCGAGCAAACAAACCTTGTTGCGTTCGCAACGCTTATGGCTACAATTTCGCGATGCTGAACTGGATTTTATTAACGGAAATTGGACCATCGAGCAATTCGGCTCTTCTTCAGCGATTTCCCGTCACGGCTACCGAACCGCTCTGATCAAAAGCCGCGTATTGGAATTATTGCAATACCTAAAAAATTATTAGACCTTACTCAGCATACTCCGCGCCGACTACGGAATTCCGAGCAGGAACGCCGACGCGCCGCGAGAACGGCAACCATCACAGATCATCACTCCGATGTATCAATCCCCGCGGATTTTTAACGACATTCCGAAATAGGGTGTTCACGGCGTTTCAACTGGATGTGACTCGCCCTTCATTTTGGCCTTACCGATTTGCAACATCTTTTCCTTATAGTCGGGCAGCATCGCTTTAAATTCGTTTTGCGCGGATTCTCGAGCCTGACGATCGCTTAAATTAGCGTCGAAGCGCTCAATAACATTCTTGACGGCGTTTTCGGTAGCCTTGGCGTCTTCAGTCATCACCCGCAATTCGCTACGGTTAGGTTTTACCGGCTCATCGGGTACGGCGCTCTGCCCAACCGGCGGCACGCCGCCCCCGCCCCGGAAGTCGGCGGCCTTGCACTCGTCTGTTGTACGGATTGTTTGTTCGACGAACTGTCGTCGGAAGAACAAGCACTTAGTAACATGGCCAAAGCAGCCACACTAAACCGAAGCCTCATCGTCATTCAACCCGGTCGATAGCTTGCGTGTTAAAGCGCGGTGACCAAACGCCATATGGCTCGGTAACCCGCCTGGGAAACTTCATCATCGATTTGCCCTCTTCTGCTATTCCGTCCCGGTCCGGAAGTACCAGTTGGCGTAGTTGATCCGGTTGCCGGCTTGATCCGGTAGCGGTGCCCAGTTGCTGATGTAAATATAATACTGCCGGTTGGCGGTCAACGCGGCGTTCGGCGTCAGCGTGACGGTTTTGCCGTCGGCGCTCAGCGCGTAGCTCGCGCTCGGCCGTTGCCCGGTCACCGCGTCGTACAGCGCGATCGTGTCGCTGTTCAATGCCAGCGGGTTGAGCCGTTCGGCAAAGGTGATCACCACCGGGCTATTCAGGCCAATGCCGCTGGTGTTGTTGGCCGGGCTGTATTGCACCACGCTGGTCGAGAGCAGGTCGGCGCCCGCGCCGGTCGTGAAGCTTCTGTCCTGTGCCGTGCCCAGTACGTTGCCGCTCAGGTCTTCCACGCCTTCGACGTGCAGGCTGTAGCCGGTGTTCGCCAGCAGCGGTTGTTGCAGTCTGAATGTCAGGGTTTTCCGGTCGCCGCTCAGCTCGCGCGTCGTCGCGATCGCGTCGCCGCCCTTGCGCAGTTCCACTCCGCCCAAGCTCAAACCGCTCACCGGTTCGTCGAATTGCACTTGCAGCACTGCGTTCGTCGGGACGTCGAGTTGGTCGGCGACGATGCTGTAGCCGACGACGTTGGGCGCCAGGTTGTCCGCCGTCAGTGCCGCCGTGAAATAGCGGCTCTGATAGGCGTTGTTGCCGTTCATGTCTTGAACGGAGTAGACGTAGAAGTAGTAGTTGCGCCCTACCGCCAAGGCTTGCGTCGGCACGAGGGTGAGCGTGCGGCCGTCGGTGCTCAGGTCCAGGCTCGCCGGGACGTGCTGGCCGGTGACGGTGTCGTACAGGTACAAACCGCCGTCGTTGACCGTGACCGGGTCGATCGCTTCGCTCATCCGTGCTTTGAAGACGGCGTTGACCGGGACGTTGGTCGCGCTCGCGGCCATGCTCCATTCCACGACGCTGGGCGAGGCGGTGTCCGGACCGTTGCCGGTGCTGAATTGGCTGCTCCGGCTGACCACGGCGTTGCCGGCGTAGTCTTGGGGTTGATCCACCGTTAGCGTGACGTCGCTGTCCACCGGCCACGGTTCGTGCGGCAGGTAGCTGACTTGCCGGTTGCCGTCGCTGAAGCTGAGCGAGTAGCTACGCGCATCGTAGTTCGGTACTTGCGCCAGCGGCTGGTCGCCGTCGTCGCCGAGGAAGCTCAGCGGGCTGACCGCTTCGTCGAAGCGGATCGAGACGCGGTTGTTGATGCCGACTTGGCCGGCGCCGTCGATCGGACTGAGCGCCGTGACTTTCGGCACGATGCTGTCCGCCGTGGCGCCGACCGCCGTCGCGAAGTACCAGAGGTAGTCGCTGTTGTAGGTCGATTCGGCGCCGCTGGCGTCTTTGACCCCGGCGCGGATGCCGATTTGATAGCCTTGGTTGGCTTGCAACGCGGCGTTGGGCACGAGCCTGACGACGCGGTTGCCTTTCAGCAGGCTGACCGTGGTCGGTATTTCGGCGCCGTAGTAGTAGTTGCGCAGGACGAAGCGGCTGTTGTCGACCGTGGCCGGGTCTAGCGCTTCGTTGAATTGCAGCTCGATCGCCGGGTTCAGCGGCAGCGTGATGCCGTCGTCGGTGTTCAACGCCAGGACGTACGGGGTTTTCGTCGCCGGGTCTTCTTCGGTCCGGAACGAGGTGTAGAAGCTGTTCAGGGCATTGCCGCTCAGGTCTTGGGCGGTGCTGTCCAGGAATACTTCGATCCGCGCGTCTTTCGCCCAGGGCTGCGCCGGGGTGTAGACCAAGGTGCGGCCGTCGCCGATCAGTTGCAGGTTGCCGGTGATCAGGACGCCATTTTGCGAGACGTGCAGCGCGCCGGCCAGACTGCTGGCTTTGAGCGCTTCGTTGCTGTACAGCACGATTTTGTTTTTGGACAGCACGTTGTAGGCGCCGTTGCCGGGTAAGGCGGTGGCGATGCTGGGCCGGCCGGTGTCGTTGGCCGCGGCGGTCGTGAAGACTTTGACGGTGTCGGCTAGCCGGTTGCCGCTGAGGTCTTTGATGTCGTCGGTCAGCAGGACGGTCACCAGGGCCGAGGCCGGCAGGTTGTAGTTGAGGGTGACGGTGCGGCTGTCGGCCGAGTAGCTGATTGACGGTCTGACGACGTCGCCGTTGACGAACAGGCCGACGCTGTTGCTGACCGTGCTTTGGTTGAGCGATTCGGAGAAGGTCAGGACGATCGGGTTGTTGCCGTAAACGTCCATCGCGCCGTCGTTCGGGGTGATGGATAGCAGTTGCGGCGCGGTATTGTCGCCGCCGGTGCCGGTGGTGAAGTATTGGTAGCGGTAGCTGTTGCTGTTGCCGGCCAGATCGAGGACGCCGTTGACGGTGATGTTGATCTGGGTGTTGCCGGGCAGCGGGGTCAATGGGCTGAAGGTGACGACGTTGCCGCTTTGCGCGAAGCTGCCGGCCAGTTGGCCGCTATAGCCGCTGGCGCTGATGGCGATGCCGCTGTCCAGGGTGGTCGGGTCGATCGCTTCGCTGAAGCTGAAGGTGATCGGCGCGCTGGCGCTGACGCCGGTGGCGGCGTTGGCCGGACTGATCGTTACCGTCGCGCCGGTGGTGTCGGCGGTGGCGCTGGCGCCGGTCGTGAAGTGGCTGGTCACGGCGCTCAGGCGGTTGCCGATGTAGTCGTACAGGCCATCCAGCACGACGGTGTAGTCGCTGTTGATCGCCAGCGTGCTGCTCGGGGTGAAGGTGATGGTCCGGTTGTCGCTACCCAGGCTGGCGGTGCCGGCTACGTCGACGCCGCCGACGCTGAGCCGGACGCTGCCGGCGACGCTGAAGGCGCTGATCGGTTCGTCCAGCACGAAGCGCAGTTTGGCGTTGACCGCGATGCCGCTGGCGCCGTCAACGATGTTTTGTCCGCTGACCAGCGGCGCTTCCTGGTCGCTGGCGCTCCCGGTCCGGAAGTACCAGTTGGCGTAGTTGATCCGGTTGCCGGCTTGGTCCGGTAGCGGTGCCCAGTTGCTGATGTAAATATAATATTGCCGGTTGGCGGTCAACGCGGCGTTCGGCGTCAGCGTGACGGTTTTGCCGTCTGCGCTCAGCGCGTAGCTCGCGCTCGGCCGTTGCCCGGTCACCGCGTCGTACAAGGCGATCGTGTCGCTGTTCAATGCCAGCGGGTTGAGCCGTTCGGCGAAGGTGATCACCACCGGGCTATTCAGGCCGATGCCGCTGGTGTTGTTGGCCGGACTGTATTGCACCACACTGGTCGAGAGCAGGTCGGCGCCCGCGCCGGTCGTGAAGCTTCTGTCCTGTGCCGTGCCCAGTACGTTGCCGCTCAGGTCTTCCACGCCTTCGACGTGCAGGCTGTAGCCGGTGTTCGCCAGCAGCGGTTGTTGCAGTCTGAATGTCAGGGTTTTCCGGTCGCCGCTCAGCTCGCGCGTCGTCGCGATCGCGTCGCCGCCCTTGCGCAGTTCCACTCCGCCCAAGCTCAAACCGCTCACCGGTTCGTCGAATTGCACTTGCAGCACTGCGTTCGTCGGGACGTCGAGTTGGTCGGCGACGATGCTGTAGCCGACGACGTTGGGCGCCAGGTTGTCCGCCGTCAGTGCCGCCGTGAAATAGCGGCTCTGATAGGCGTTGTTGCCGTTCATGTCTTGAACGGAGTAGACGTAGAAGTAGTAGTTGCGCCCTACCGCCAAGGCTTGCGTCGGCACGAGGGTGAGCGTGCGGCCGTCGGTGCTCAGGTCCAGGCTCGCCGGGACGTGCTGGCCGGTGACGGTGTCGTACAGGTACAAACCGCCGTCGTTGACCGTGACCGGGTCGATCGCTTCGCTCATCCGTGCTTTGAAGACGGCGTTGACCGGGACGTTGGTCGCGCTCGCGGCCATGCTCCATTCCACGACGCTGGGCGAGGCGGTGTCCGGACCGTTGCCGGTGCTGAATTGGCTGCTCCGGCTGACCACGGCGTTGCCGGCGTAGTCTTGGGGTTGATCCACCGTTAGCGTGACGTCGCTGTCCACCGGCCACGGTTCGTGCGGCAGGTAGCTGACTTGCCGGTTGCCGTCGCTGAAGCTGAGCGAGTAGCTACGCGCATCGTAGTTCGGTACTTGCGCCAGCGGCTGGTCGCCGTCGTCGCCGAGGAAGCTCAGCGGGCTGACCGCTTCGTCGAAGCGGATCGAGACGCGGTTGTTGATGCCGACTTGGCCGGCGCCGTCGATCGGACTGAGCGCCGTGACTTTCGGCACGATGCTGTCCGCCGTGGCGCCGACCGCCGTCGCGAAGTACCAGAGGTAGTCGCTGTTGTAGGTCGATTCGGCGCCGCTGGCGTCTTTGACCCCGGCGCGGATGCCGATTTGATAGCCTTGGTTGGCTTGCAACGCGGCGTTGGGCACGAGCCTGACGACGCGGTTGCCTTTCAGCAGGCTGACCGTGGTCGGTATTTCGGCGCCGTAGTAGTAGTTGCGCAGGACGAAGCGGCTGTTGTCGACCGTGGCCGGGTCTAGCGCTTCGTTGAATTGCAGCTCGATCGCCGGGTTCAGCGGCAGCGTGATGCCGTCGTCGGTGTTCAACGCCAGGACGTACGGGGTTTTCGTCGCCGGGTCTTCTTCGGTCCGGAACGAGGTGTAGAAGCTGTTCAGGGCATTGCCGCTCAGGTCTTGGGCGGTGCTGTCCAGGAATACTTCGATCCGCGCGTCTTTCGCCCAGGGCTGCGCCGGGGTGTAGACCAAGGTGCGGCCGTCGCCGATCAGTTGCAGGTTGCCGGTGATCAGGACGCCATTTTGCGAGACGTGCAGCGCGCCGGCCAGACTGCTGGCTTTGAGCGCTTCGTTGCTGTACAGCACGATTTTGTTTTTGGACAGCACGTTGTAGGCGCCGTTGCCGGGTAAGGCGGTGGCGATGCTGGGCCGGCCGGTGTCGTTGGCCGCGGCGGTCGTGAAGACTTTGACGGTGTCGGCTAGCCGGTTGCCGCTGAGGTCTTTGATGTCGTCGGTCAGCAGGACGGTCACCAGGGCCGAGGCCGGCAGGTTGTAGTTGAGGGTGACGGTGCGGCTGTCGGCCGAGTAGCTGATTGACGGTCTGACGACGTCGCCGTTGACGAACAGGCCGACGCTGTTGCTGACCGTGCTTTGGTTGAGCGATTCGGAGAAGGTCAGGACGATCGGGTTGTTGCCGTAAACGTCCATCGCGCCGTCGTTCGGGGTGATGGATAGCAGTTGCGGCGCGGTATTGTCGCCGCCGGTGCCGGTGGTGAAGTATTGGTAGCGGTAGCTGTTGCTGTTGCCGGCCAGATCGAGGACGCCGTTGACGGTGATGTTGATCTGGGTGTTGCCGGGCAGCGGGGTCAATGGGCTGAAGGTGACGACGTTGCCGCTTTGCGCGAAGCTGCCGGCCAGTTGGCCGCTATAGCCGCTGGCGCTGATGGCGATGCCGCTGTCCAGGGTGGTCGGGTCGATCGCTTCGCTGAAGCTGAAGGTGATCGGCGCGCTGGCGCTGACGCCGGTGGCGGCGTTGGCCGGACTGATCGTTACCGTCGCGCCGGTGGTGTCGGCGGTGGCGCTGGCGCCGGTCGTGAAGTGGCTGGTCACGGCGCTCAGGCGGTTGCCGATGTAGTCGTACAGGCCATCCAGCACGACGGTGTAGTCGCTGTTGATCGCCAGCGTGCTGCTCGGGGTGAAGGTGATGGTCCGGTTGTCGCTACCCAGGCTGGCGGTGCCGGCTACGTCGACGCCGCCGACGCTGAGCCGGACGCTGCCGGCGACGCTGAAGGCGCTGATCGGTTCGTCCAGCACGAAGCGCAGTTTGGCGTTGACCGCGATGCCGCTGGCGCCGTCAACGATGTTTTGTCCGCTGACCAGCGGCGCTTCCTGGTCGCTGGCGCTCCCGGTCCGGAAGTACCAGTTGGCGTAGTTGATCCGGTTGCCGGCTTGGTCCGGTAGCGGTGCCCAGTTGCTGATGTAAATATAATATTGCCGGTTGGCGGTCAACGCGGCGTTCGGCGTCAGCGTGACGGTTTTGCCGTCTGCGCTCAGCGCGTAGCTCGCGCTCGGCCGTTGCCCGGTCACCGCGTCGTACAAGGCGATCGTGTCGCTGTTCAATGCCAGCGGGTTGAGCCGTTCGGCGAAGGTGATCACCACCGGGCTATTCAGGCCGATGCCGCTGGTGTTGTTGGCCGGACTGTATTGCACCACACTGGTCGAGAGCAGGTCGGCGCCCGCGCCGGTCGTGAAGCTTCTGTCCTGTGCCGTGCCCAGTACGTTGCCGCTCAGGTCTTCCACGCCTTCGACGTGCAGGCTGTAGCCGGTGTTCGCCAGCAGCGGTTGTTGCAGTTTCAACGTCAGGGTTTTCCGGTCGCCGCTCAGCTCGCGCGTCGTCGCGATCGCGTCGCCGCCCTTGCGCAGTTCCACTCCACTCAGGCTAAAACCGCTCACCGGTTCGTCGAATTGCACTTGCAGCACTGCGTTCGTCGGGACGTCGAGTTGCGCTGCCCCGACGCTGAATCCAAGGATGCGTGGCCCATTCGCGTCTCGGTCAAACGAGGTCGTGAAGTAGTAATTGACGTAGCCCAGTGGGTTTCCGAACAAGTCCTTGATGGCGTTAGTGACGGCTATCCGGTGTTGCCGCCCAACCGCCAACGCGACGTTCGGAACGAAGGTCGCGCTTTGCCCGTCGCCGTTTAGCGTTACGACGCCGAGAATTTGTTGCCCCGTGACTTGATCGTAGAGTTGAACGCTTTGATCGTTAACGGTATCTCCATGCACCGGTTCGCTAAAGCGGATACCGACTACAACATTGACTGCTACGCCGGTACTGTTGGCGGCTGGGTCGATAGCCGCTACCGTGGGCGGCGTCGTATCGACAGTGTTTCCGGTTTTGTAATGGAACGAATAGGGAGTCGCGATCGGATTTCCCGCGCGATCGCGCACTCCGGCGACTACAACCTTATATTCGGTATAGTCCGCCAATAAATCGGCGGGCGTAAAAATCAGTTGCAAGCCGTCGCTCGACAGTCGCACCTTCCCGGCAATCTTGGCGCCCCCTTCCAACAAACCTTGAAAAACGGTAATGGAATCGGCATTAATCGATTTGGCGGACAACGACTCGCCGAAGCTGACAATGATCGGATTGTTCTCCGGAATGTCGATCGATGCGTCGGCCGGCGACGTTACGGACACCGTCGGCGGCGTTACGTCGGGATTCAAAGGATCGGTACCGTTTTGCACCTCGGTCCCGTCGGGAACGCCGTCGTCGTCGGAATCGGTATCGATCGGGTTGGTGTGCATGTCGACTTCGTCGCCGTCGGAAAGACCATCGTCGTCGGAATCGGTGTCGTTAACGTTCGAACCGTAAATGGCTTCTTGTTCGTCGCTCAAACCGTCGCGGTCGGTATCCGCTTGCACGGTCAAGGTTAAATTGGTTGAAGTTTGCTCGTTACCGCCGAAATCGATTGCCTTGGCCACAACGGTTATCGTGTTGCCGACAGTGCCGAACGGCACGGTCACCGGGTACTGATAAGGCCGAGAGGTATCGGTGTAGACCGTTTGACCGTCCACGATGAACGAGACCGACTTCACGCCGATATCGTCATCGGCGGTCGCCGTCACGGTAACCTTTTTACCTTCGACAACAACGGTATCTTGCGGCGGCTCGCTGATCTCTATCGTCGGCGCGACGCCACCCTTGTCTTCTGTCAAACGGTATTGTCCGATCAATAACGTCGAGGTACCGTTCGCTTCGAAATCGGAGATTGAACTGGATGCGGTCAGGTAAACGTAGTTGGAATCCAGCGCGACGCCGGTGCCGTTGTAGTCGTTGAAATTTCTAAAGTCGACAGTGCCTTGAAACACCGCGGATTCCGGGTCTTCGATATTGACGTACGGGACTGAATTGACAAACAAGACTTCGGCGAAAAACGCAAAGCTATCGGTCAATTCAACGTCGTACGGATAAAACGCCGCATCGGAAGCCACGATGATAGGATTTGTTGGATCGCCTATATTGACTGCCTTGAAGCCGGAGGTATAGGCCGAGACATACGCGTAACCGTCCTTGACGGCAACGTCTTTTACCGGACCGATACTAAGGCTGCCTTTTTTAACAGGATTGGCTTTGTCGGTTACATCAATGATATGCAGCGAAGTTCCAGCGACCACGGCCACGATATTACCTTGCGCATCCACACCTTTAGCTTCGCCGAGTCCACCGAGAGAGCCAGCCGCGATCGGTTGCGCGGGTTTATGGACATCCACGATTTCCAGGCCACCGTTACCGTCGGCAACGTAGGCGAATTGGTTGTCGATTTTGACGTCTTGCGCGACGCCCGCCGTTTCGTAAGAGGCGAGTAGAAGCGGATTGGCCGGATCGCTGACGTCAATAATCTGCAAACCATCTTCGCCGTCGGCAAGATAAACCACGTTGCCCACCACTCTGACATCGATCGCGGTCCCCGCAGTATCCAGGCTACCAACTATAGTCGGGCCGGCATGGTTGGCAACGTTAACGATTTGTAAGCCCTTGCTACCAGCGGCAACATAAGCAAAATCGCCGGCAACATCGACATTGTTGGCATAACCGGGGATTGAAATCGACGATAGCGCGGTCGGGCTGAACGAACCGACGGTGACTGTGACGGTTTTTTCCAATCCACCGTTACGAACCGTTAAATTCGCGGTTCCGGCCTGACCTGCAAACAATAAACCGTCCTTGGCACCGAAGCTAACAACGCTCAAGTTGCTGGAGCTGTAACTAGTGCCGGTGGATTTAGCGGTAATGTCCTCAAGCGTGCCGTTTCCGCGCTTGCCGGACACTTTCACCTGTAAATTGGCCTCGTTATAAACCGTATTGAACGTCATCGTCGGATTAGCCGGCGCGACGATCAGCTCGACAAAACTGCGACCGCCGCCGTCAGTACCGTCGGTCGGGTTGTAACCAGCGAGGATTTCATCGTTGTCGTTTACACCGTCGCCGTCGCTGTCGGCTTTCAGCGGATCGGTGGTGTAGCCGTTGGAGCCGGCGACTTCAATGCCGTCGCTTAAGCCGTCGCCGTCGGTATCCGCCAAACGGAAATTAGTACCCAACTGGTACTCGCGTTTGGTCGTCAAACCGTCGTTATCGGGGTCTTCTTGCGCGTCGAGAGGATCGTTCGGGTTCAAACCGTTGGCCAGCTCGAAATCGTCCGGCAGACCGTCGTTATCGGCATCTCCGGTCGTCGACACGCTGATGCGTTTGAAGGCGACGACTTCATCCTTGCGGGCAGTGATCAATACGCTACCGCTGGAGACCGCGGTAACCAAGCCTTCGGCGTTGACCGACACAATAGCCGGGTTGCTGGAACTATAGTTTGTACCGTTCGAGGAGGCGGTGACGTTTTTGACGGTACCGTCGCGGTAGGTTGCTTCAACCTTTAACTGCGCGGTTGCGCCTTGGCTGGAGAGAGTTTCGACTGTGGGTTCGCTGACCTTCAGGCTAACAGGGATGGGTTCAATATTCTCAAACGTGATGTCCGGCACGTTAACGATGCCGTTTTGGACAATATTGAAGTAATCGCTTTCTCCGGAGAAGGTGTCGCCCAGCTTGGTGCAAGTCGCCCTGGCTCTGACCCGGCCCATTTGCGAGGGCACGTTAGGCATCGACCAAGCACCATCCTTGCCGACCTGTACGGTTCGGTTGAGAATATTGACGACGCAGTTCTCATCCAGCACGTTGGCCGCCGATTGCCCGCTTCCAGCAAGCCCCAACAACAAGACCAACACATAAAAAGCTTTCATGACCTGAGTGTTCATCGTCTTTATCTCCCGATACCGCAGACGCTTCGAATATTACTTTTTTAAACTGTCGATCGCGGCGACGAAGGTTTCGAACGACTGCATGCCGTCGAAGCGCCGGTAATCGACTAACTGTTTATCCTTGATCCGCCCAATTAAGAACGCAGGCGTACCGTTAACGCCCAAACGACTGCCAAGCGCGATGTCGTTCTGTACCTTTGTTAATTGCGCCGGGTCATCAAGACACTTCTTCAATGCGGATTCATCCAATTTATATTGTTGCGCAACGCTGGCAATTAATTCGTCGCTAGCCTGGCCGCGGGCCTCGAAAATTGCGTCGTGCATCGCCCAGTATTGCTTCTGCTCGCCCGCGCAACGCGCGGCTAGCGAGGCTTTTTTGGCATGAGCGTGGAAATCCAGCGGAAAATCTTTCATCACGTATTTAACCTTGCCTTTATCGATATAACTTTCGCGCAGTTTGGGCAAAACGTTTTTGTAATGCTTTCCGCAAAATGGGCATTCGTAATCAGAAAACTCCAGAATCGCAATACCGGCATCCGCCTTACCCAACGTCATTGCCTCGCTGCCCGCCAGCGGAATAGGTGACGATTTCGGCTTACCTTCACTAATTTTTTGTTCTAGCGTCGCTATTTTTTCTTTTAGCGCCCCAATTTCCTTACGCATCTCGGACATTTGCGTGAATATCTCGTCCGCCACCCACTTTTCATCAGCATCAGCGGCTAAACCAGGTAAAAACAAATCAGTATTAATGATATATATAACAACCAGCTTAACTTCCGCATAAACACTTAAATTAAAGACTACTTGTTTTTGGTATCAGATGAAAAATCCACCAACTGACCAAACGGATCTATGGTGAACGTATTAGATTTATTTAGACTTTCAGGTAAAGCAACTTCTTGAAGCATGTATAGACACCGAACCATTACTAATTTTGTTTTGCTTTTTTCAAATACCTTGGGCAAATCCAAATTAGACAAACGCGCCTTATTAACTATATCAATCAACTGAGCTTCAGATAACTTTGTTCCAGGACACTCCATCGCATTAGCACTCGACAAAAATAAAATGCTTAACACAATAAGAAAAGTAAGCGGATACACATAACTAAACTTCTGCATAGGATAACCTCATTAATTAGCGCCCACGAAAAGCATCAACCAAAACGCCGTATTGGTTCAATCTGAATACTTGGCTTTTACCAGGTGTTGGCGGACTCTCATGTTCGATGTAAATGTAGTAACAGCCATCCTTGTGTACGGACCACTCAAACTTTTCGTACGCCTTTGCAATGCCAATATTTGATGCCCGAGCATTTGAAACTTTTTCTCTAATTTGATCGTCTGTAAACTCTGTCACGCCACAAACCTCAGCCCTGGAATTGACGAAGTAAAGAAAAAAACCATTGTCAGTAAAAACCTCATTGCGTAATTCCTCTCTAGACAGATTGCTAATACTAAGGGATACAATTGTTGACGTAACCATTGGCATTTGTTTTCGCAATGGCTTTTTCAGCATCCACAATGGCTTGACAAGCCGCATCTCCGCCACAATTCGCTGCGTTATAACACGCATATTCCACTTGATAAGCAGCGCACTCCCCGGCGTTCGGATTCTGGCCTGGCTTAAATGGGGGCCTAGTTGTATCGCATTCGTTTGCGCCGGTTGGACACTCAACGTGGGCATGATGAACATCTTCATGCTTCCTCACACAATCACGAACAATCAGTTCACCTTTAGTACCACCTGGATGCCAATTTGGGTCTAAACAAGTAGTTTGAGTTCCGTTACAACAATCAACCCATCCTGCATCGCCTGCGCCGGCCACTTCCGTACAACATTGTTGGGTTGTCTTGGGTGGCACCTTTGCACCACTTTTACAGGTAGTACATTTTGGCGCGCCGGGAATTTGCCCATCCGGCTTATTGCTTAGCTGGCAGTTTCCACTGCAAGTCTGGCATTCCGCAGAATATGCGCAACCACTGCCTCCCGGCTGAGACCCGCAATGCCAGCCCGCCTTAATTACTCCGACACCATCGTTGCTCTTAATGATGCTGCCGTCGGTGCTGACGGTGCCGAGGCCGATCGCTACGAATTCTTCCAGGTCGTGGTCGTAGGAGTACATTTCCACTTGCGCGCCGGGTTTGTGGCCGTCGACGTTGGGCAGGGTCAGCCGGGCCGGCGGGTCGAATTTGGCCCCGACCGGTTGGATGGTGACAATAAACTGCGGCTGCATGCCGTTGGGCGGCGCCATCGGGATTTTGCTGGCGTTGACCGGCGTGACCGAGAGCTTGCCGGTCTTCTTGCCGTCCGGGAAGGTGACCGAGCCGCGTTTGACTTCCAACGCGAAGCCGGGTACGTCGGGCAGGGTCAGCGTGACGTCTTGGTCGCCGACGGTTTTGGCGTTGACGGTGTCGAGTTTGACCAGGTAGATCGGCGCGGACAGCGGGTTGTCGGCACCGGCGATGGTGACCAGGTTGAAGGCCAGGGTCGGCCATTCGCCTTCGGCACTGGTGGTGCTGCCGTCGGCGATCAAGCGCACTGCGCCGACCGGGACTTCGCTGATTTTGAATTGGCCTTGGGTGCCGGTTTGTGCTTCGCGGGTGGTGCCGTCGACTCGGACGGTGACGTTCGGCAACGGGTGTTCTTGGTTGTCGAGCACGACGCCGCTGATGCTGGTTTGGCCGGCGTTGCCGGTTTTTAGCGCGGAGGCGGTGAAGCCGGCGTAGAGGCTGGTGCCAACCAGGGTGGCGGTGGCGCGGTGGACGTCGAGGCCGTCTTCGCTGCCCAGCGTGAATTCGGCGGTGGCCCGGCCGTCGCTGTCGGTGGTGGCGGTCAGCGTGGTTTGGCCGTTTTGGAAGCGGCCGCTGCCTTGGGTGACTTTGAATTCTATTTGGGCGCCGGGCACGACGTTGGCGCCGTCGTCGACCACGGCGACGACGAAGGGTAGCGGCAGCGCTTGGCCGACCGCGCCGCGTTGGTTGTTGCCGCTGTTGACGGTGACTTTGCCGCCGGCCCCGACTGTGGCGCTGGCATAAAACAGGGCTTCGCCGTCGAAGCCGACCGAGGTGGCGCGGACCCGTTGGTTGCCGCTGCCGGCTCGGCTACCGAGTTTGAAGGCGGTGGCGGCGATGCCTTGGGCGTCGGTTTGGACCAGGACGCCTTGGCCTTGGTCGCTGTTGCCGGCGCCGACGATGCCGTCGCCTTCGGTGACGCGGAAGATGACAGGTTTGCCCGCGACCGCTTGGTTGGCGCCGTCCAGCAGTTTGACTTTGAGGGTTTGGGCTAGCACGCTGTTGATCTTGCCGCTTTGGTTTTGGCCGCCGAGCAGTTCGATGTGTTGCGGCGCCAGCGGTTGGTAGCTGACTTGCAGGCTGAGGCTGCTGGTGTTGCCGACGTTGTCGGCGGCGTCGATTTTGAGGGTGTTGGTGCCGACGGCGAGCGGGATGTTTTGGGCCAGGTAGCTGCGGTTGGCGATCGTGGCGGCGATGCCGTTGACTTTGACGTTGGCTTGGCCGGCGGCGACGGTGCCGCGTACGATGTCGTTGATCAGGCCGGACACGGCGATGTGGTCGGTGCGCACGGTGTCGCCATTTTTCGGCGATTCGACGGTCAGGTAGGGCGGGGTCATGTCCAGCGATAGCGAGATGGTGTCGCTGACGTCTTCGCCCCGGGCGTTGACCGCCCGAGCGGTGATGGTGTTGTGGCCTTCTTCCAGCGCGACGTCGGCTTGAAAGCTGCCGTTGCCGTGAGTGACCGGCGCGCCGTTCAGGGTGACTTGGGCACTGGGGTCGTTGACGGTGCCTTTGACGGTTTGCGGGGTGTGGCCGACGGTTAAGAGCGTGGCCGGGCTGGTGATTTTGACGGCCAGCGCTGGGCTTTGCACTTGGCGTTCCAGCCGGGTCGTGAAGCTGAAGGTATTGGGGCCGCCGCCGGTGACGATGACCGAGACCAGACCGCTGCCGCCGGGCGTGATGTCGTTGCCGAGATAGCCGGTCAGGTCGTAGTAGGCTTCGCCGGCCGCGGTGGTGCCGCTGGCGTTGCCGATAGCCACTTTCGCCGCCGGGCTCAGACCGACGATGACCAGCCGGAACGGGCCTTTCAGGCTTTGGCCGCTGACGTTGTTCAGCGTCACCGCCACCGTCGCGTCCGCCGCACGCCGATTGCGCACCGGGTTGGCTACCTTCACCGTCACTTGGCTGGTCGAGACAGGTTCCCAATTCGTCGCCGCTTCCGCCGGGGGTGATCCAGCTAATTAAGACTACCGACAGAACCATTATAAAGTTAACCAATACGGAACCGCGAACTTGGCCAACTAACTTTCTCGATATCGTATTACTCAATACGTGCCAAAAAACCGACATCAGTACCCCCGAAAAATTCTAATCACTTGTCATTCCTCGCAACCTGCCTAAATAACTTCAAGCTAAATTAATGTCGCGGAAAGCATTATCAAATCCTGCGCGTTAAATCTAATTTCTTCGCTAAATTTTAGGACCTTGAAACCTTAAGAAGCCTCTGATTAATTCGTCATGTCGAATTTCAACTTCAATCAATACCTTGCACACCTGGTTTTCTTGAAAAACTGCATTAGCCATAGACTCCTTAAGAGCCGGAAATACTGTTTCAACTAACCTTTTGATTGGTAGAACATACTTCTGAAACCGGCACTCTATCAATCTGTAATCCCATCCAACTGTACCAACCGTCCTGCCGGCGGGCATCTTCCAGTTTTGAAAAATTGCTGATTAAGAAAACGCTTTGTCCAATCGATTCAGGCCGAACATCAACCAGTGACCCGTTAGTCATCATTTGCTTCGTCCAAGTCATCAACTCCTTTCCCTCTGCATTCAGTAATCTGAATTCAGCAGTATCGGAAATTTTACCGTTTGGCTTTGTTCGCCTTGCGAACAGGTAATTATCATGACAAATTCCAGATATCTGCAAATGACTCCCGGCTTCGATTTCATCGAAGTCGAAATGCCAAATCAATTTGGCCTTCTCTCCAACACGATACAAGTACAAACTTGGCGGACTAGGGTTTCGCTTACGACTGACTATTTGTAGCGAGGGCTGAACATGCGTCGTCGATATAAACGACGCATGCTGCGCTAATCTCGGATCGACATCCAATCCTTCCACTTTTACGCTGTCCGCCGCAAACTTGTTATTAACTCTAAAAAGAAAGCTGGCTGTTTCATCCAAATTCTTTTTCGCCTTAGCTGCGATGTAAATCGTATCATTAGCCTCCGCAACATCCTCTATTCCGATGATCGGCAATTGGAGGTAGGCAAAATCCACGGACAATTGCTCATCGGAGCCATAGGCCTGGAAAACCAATTTTGAAGTTTTTCCCGCGTCAACCAAGGCAATATAACCGGTAGAAATGTGAAAAAGTTGCTTGACTGAATTACCGGCCTTAACACCGAACGGCTTCAAATTTACCGATTCAAGTTTTTGTTGCTTTGGACTGTATTTAAATATCTTGAGATCTTTTCCGTTCAGCAAAGGTATCAGATATCCGTCATCTCTCTTGACGATCTTGCCCACGACGGTTTTATCGGCCGCTCTCGCTTCCCATAAACTAATCGATTTACCGGCGCGGCTATCATAGATTAAATATTCGACGCTTTCGGCCTGGCCTGGAAGCGCTTTTGCCTTGCGGTGATCCAGATATTTTTTATACAGGATCGCAGGGGAATCCGCGTCCTCCGGAATCATTCGAATAAACTGTTGATCGATATTTGCCTGATACCTAGCAAATAATGACTCGAAGACTTTGACGTCTGCCGCCGCGAGTTCGACTCGCAACATCACCGCCAGCACTAAAAAGATTCTCCAGCTAATCGTTTTCATGGCGCTTAGCAACACTCGCAATACTGAGTTTGCCGTTCTTCAAAAGCCGAGCTACCGAAATTGGCAACCCCGTCTTGATAGACCGGACCGATACCACGACAACTCGCGTATTCCTCATCGTATTCCAGACATTGCGACGCCGTTGCATAAGGGCAAGGGAAGGGGTAGCCGGTATCGCAACTCGCGGTAATTCCGGCGCCCAAGGCGGCATCGCAAGTAGCTTGGCTGGAGCCGCAGGTTTGATAACAAATGTCGTGCAAATTGCACGGCAAGGTCTGGGTCGCGGCAGTTGCATTGGAAATCGTACCCAACACGGTACCCCAGATCGGATTGGTCACGTACATGTCGTAATTCGTGGCGAACGGCAGGTTGTCCCAACTCTCCAAGTCGTCGGGCGAATTGGAGCAACCGTCGATTTCATGATTTCGTGTGGTGTTCTGCTTTTTTTGAGGGCACTTCGCCAAGCTTGCAAAATCGGCCGGCGTTTTCGGCACCGATTCACCTTGATAGCAACAGCGCGTCGTCGACTCGGGAAACTGACCATCCGGTTTGTTACCGATCGAGCCGTCGGATTGACATTGTTTACATTCCTCGGACGGTTTGTCGCCGGTATCCACGGTTGGAGACGGGCAAGCGGGCTTTTTACAATCGCCGGCGACATCCGCCGGAACGTCGCTCGGGTCGGCTTCCGAGGACTTGCAATCCTTGGGTTTCAAGCAATCGCCCGCCACGTTCGGCACCTTGGGTAAATCAACGATAACGCAATTGCCCTCGCATTTTTGACATTCCCCAGGACTGGCCGCGCATCCGCTGCCCCCCGGCTGACTGCCGCAATGCCAGCCCGCCTTAATCACTCCCACGCCATCATTGGATTTGATGATGCTGCCGTCGGTGCTGACCGTGCCGAGGCCGATCGCTACGAATTCTTCCAGGTCGTGGTCGTAGGAATACATCTCCACTTGCGCGCCGGGTTTGTGGCCGTCGACGTTGGGCAGGGTCAGCCGGGCCGGCGGGTCGAATTTGGCCCCGACCGGTTGGATGGTGACAATAAACTGCGGCTGCATGCCGTTGGGCGGCGCCATCGGGATTTTGCTGGCGTTGACCGGCGTGACCGAGAGCTTGCCGGTCTTCTTGCCGTCCGGGAAGGTGACCGAGCCGCGTTTGACTTCCAACGCGAAGCCGGGTACGTCGGGCAGGGTCAGCGTGACGTCTTGGTCGCCGACGGTTTTGGCGTTGACGGTGTCGAGTTTGACCAGGTAGATCGGCGCGGACAGCGGGTTGTCGGCACCGGCGATGGTGACCAGGTTGAAGGCGAGCGTGGGCCATTCGCCTTCGGCACTGGTGGTGCTGCCGTCGGCGATCAAGCGCACTGCGCCGACCGGGACTTCGCTGATTTTGAATTGGCCTTGGGTGCCGGTTTGTGCTTCGCGGGTGGTGCCGTCGACTCGGACGGTGACGTTCGGCAACGGGTGTTCTTGGTTGTCGAGCACGACGCCGCTGATGCTGGTTTGGCCGGCGTTGCCGGTTTTTAGCGCGGAGGCGGTGAAGCCGGCGTAGAGGCTGGTGCCAACCAGGGTGGCGGTGGCGCGGTGGACGTCGAGGCCGTCTTCGCTGCCCAGCGTGAATTCGGCGGTGGCCCGGCCGTCGCTGTCGGTGGTGGCGGTCAGCGTGGTTTGGCCGTTTTGGAAGCGGCCGCTGCCTTGGGTGACTTTGAATTCTATTTGGGCGCCGGGCACGACGTTGGCGCCGTCGTCGACCACGGCGACGACGAAGGGTAGCGGCAGCGCTTGGCCGACCGCGCCGCGTTGGTTGTTGCCGCTGTTGACGGTGACTTTGCCGCCGGCCCCGACTGTGGCGCTGGCATAAAACAGGGCTTCGCCGTCGAAGCCGACCGAGGTGGCGCGGACCCGTTGGTTGCCGCTGCCGGCTCGGCTACCGAGTTTGAAGGCGGTGGCGGCGATGCCTTGGGCGTCGGTTTGGACCAGGACGCCTTGGCCTTGGTCGCTGTTGCCGGCGCCGACGATGCCGTCGCCTTCGGTGACGCGGAAGATGACAGGTTTGCCCGCGACCGCTTGGTTGGCGCCGTCCAGCAGTTTGACTTTGAGGGTTTGGGCTAGCACGCTGTTGATCTTGCCGCTTTGGTTTTGGCCGCCGAGCAGTTCGATGTGTTGCGGCGCCAGCGGTTGGTAGCTGACTTGCAGGCTGAGGCTGCTGGTGTTGCCGACGTTGTCGGCGGCGTCGATTTTGAGGGTGTTGGTGCCGACGGCGAGCGGGATGTTTTGGGCCAGGTAGCTGCGGTTGGCGATCGTGGCGGCGATGCCGTTGACTTTGACGTTGGCTTGGCCGGCGGCGACGGTGCCGCGTACGATGTCGTTGATCAGGCCGGACACGGCGATGTGGTCGGTGCGCACGGTGTCGCCATTTTTCGGCGATTCGACGGTCAGGTAGGGCGGGGTCATGTCCAGCGATAGCGAGATGGTGTCGCTGACGTCTTCGCCCTGGGCGTTGACCGCCCGAGCGGTGATGGTGTTGTGGCCTTCTTCCAGCGCGACGTCGGCTTGAAAGCTGCCGTTGCCGTGAGTGACCGGCGCGCCGTTCAGGGTGACTTGGGCGCTGGGGTCGTTGACGGTGCCTTTGACGGTTTGCGGGGTGTGGCCGACGGTTAAGAGCGTGGCCGGGCTGGTGATTTTGACGGCCAGCGCTGGGCTTTGCACTTGGCGTTCCAGCCGGGTCGTGAAGCTGAAGGTATTGGGGCCGCCGCCGGTGACGATGACCGAGACCAGACCGCTGCCGCCGGGCGTGATGTCGTTGCCGAGATAGCCGGTCAGGTCGTAGTAGGCTTCGCCGGCGGCGGTGGTGCCGCTGGCGTTGCCGATAGCCACTTTCGCCGCCGGGCTCAGACCGACGATGACCAGCCGGAACGGGCCTTTCAGGCTTTGGCCGCTGACGTTGTTCAGCGTCACCGCCACCGTCGCGTCCGCCGCACGCCGATTGCGCACCGGGTTGGCTACCTTCACCGTCACTTGGCTGGTCGAGACAGGTTCCCAATTCGTCGCCGCGACGCTCAAAGCCGTTTTGGAAAAAAGACAGCACGAGCAAAGGCAACAACAGCCAGACTGCCGAATTTGCGGTCCTCTTCTCGCCTGACTTTAGAATCGGCGTATTTGGATCAAGCTCCACTTTCGACTTGATCGCTCGCTGGCTCGGCGACATCCCTCACTCCTTTTATAATTTTTATCGATCGCTTAGACACCCATTACAAGGGGAACCTTTGTCGTTTACGATTCGCGACCTTAGCCGTCTGAGAAGATTTATATCCGTAAAATCTTCCGACACTTCCCGCGAATATTGGCCGCCGAGTCTATCAGCGGCCAACACCTGAGGCAATTCAAACTTTCTAGCTCAAATCAAGCGTTTCTGCGGCGGCGGATGATAGAGGCAACCGCGAAACCGGCTAGTGCTGTAGCCTCGAATAAAACCGACGGCGGCACGGGTACCGGACTGGCTTCAAAACGCACGTTGTCTATGGCCGCCGAATAATCGAAACCATCGTTCTCGTCGTTAAACTCGAAGGAAAACGCGACGGATCGACCGATAAACGCCGACAGGTCGAAAGCGATAGAGGCCACTCCAACGGTCGTCGAATCGATTGATGCGATCAACGCATCGCTGGCGCCCGTAATATCGTCCGCGTCGTATAAGGTAAGCGTCAAATTGTCGGTAAATCCGCTTGGGGTCTCCAGCGCATCAACGCCTAGCGAAGTGAAACTGACATCAAACTTTAACCAGTCGTTACCGGCACTAAGGATGATCGGTGAAGTAAAACTAAAACTACCGTCATCGCCTTGCACCAGACTGGCCGCGAACGGATTTGCGCCTTGTCCACCCGCTAAAACGGCGGCGCCGGCTTCCCATTGCGCAGCTCCTCCGCTGGTCAATGCCGTCCAGCCGGACAGATCGTTGTCAAAACTGCCATTCACGATGGTGCCGGCCACCGCAGGGTTGGCGGAACTCAATGCCGCGAGTATTAAGCTTGAAAAGAATAGGCGTGTTTTCAGCATAGTCCTACATCCTGAATAAATTTGTTGAAGCCAATGGCACTCAATTTTCGTTCCATTCAAAATATTCCATAGAATAAATAATAACTTATATATTCAACCAGAGACGAAGACCATAACCATATAGAAAAAGTGTAAAAAAACCAACAACTCCCTGCCACGGTAATGACTTACCGGCCGGAACCGACTTGGAGGTTATTCACCACTTCCGGCTTAATCCGTACCGGTAAAACCAGCGAAGTCGAAGCCATTTCCACGATGGGCAGCTCGACTTGCTCATCCTTCAACGCCCAACGCGCATAACGGTTATTCAATTTGCGGTAATTGACGCCGGCCGTTATGGTTAGGGGGCCTTTAATGTCGTCCGGCACGTTGAATGCATAGCTCGTCACATCGGTACCGCCCGGCGGGATGATGCGTTTGAAACTGTCGCCGACCATGTTGAACAAGTCGTGGCGCCAAACCGCGTTGCCGATCCGATCGATCGGAATGGAGCGGTAAAAATACGCGGCCGGTTCGACATTGTTGCCGGCATCCAATTGTCCGGATTCGTAGACCGTCCGGCCCTGAC
Source organism: Methylomonas stagni (assembly GCF_050154735.1). Lineage (NCBI taxonomy): Bacteria > Pseudomonadati > Pseudomonadota > Gammaproteobacteria > Methylococcales > Methylococcaceae > Methylomonas > Methylomonas stagni. Next base: position 3,336,658 of record NZ_CP189557.1, read on the forward strand.
CGTCTTTAACCAGAAAGTGTATCCACGCTTCGTTGATATCGGTAGTCCCACCGGGAAAGGCATGACCGACTTGGGCATTAGTCACCGCGACTTTCAAGGTCACGGTTTCGCCCAAGTAGCAATACGCCGGCGCCTCTGAAGACGCGATCAAGGCCGGATCGACATGACGGGCGCTTTCAACGGCGTCACTACGATTCGGCTTGTCAATAGTGATCCTGACTTGATCGGCCGTCAAAAACCGACGCGTTCGCTCAAGTTGCGCCTGATTTCGAGTCACCCAGGGAATGGCCGTGTTGGCTCCGACGTTGAAATGGGTCTTGATCAATCCGCCGCTACTCGCGGAAGGGTCGCTACCCGGCTGTAACGGAAAATGGCAATCCTGACAGCGGCGTTGTTGCGCATGAGCGAAAGTCTGCCGGGTTTGGCCGGAATACGGTCCGTTCAGCCAAGCCGTGTAATCGTCCTGCATTTTCACCCAGCCCCAGTTATTAAAATCCTTATCCATAAATTGAGCGTGGCACGTGGCGCACATTTCCGGCGTCGACAACACATTTCTGGCCAAATCGGCCCTGTGCTGCTCGGGTTTCAAGCGAATCAGCAGATTATGCAAAAACACCGGCAGCGCTCGCTCGGCGCCGTTGAACAAATATGGTTGGGGCGGAGCGAATCGATAACTGGCGACGCCCTTTAGATGCTCAATGCGCTCGATGCCATGACAAGTCATGCAACTGACGCCTTCCTGCAGATGGCCTGGCGTATCAAGCTTACCGCCCGTGGTTAGTTGTCCGCTCAACAATGCCGCCGGCGCGTGGCAGCCTTCGCAATAGCGGGTGGCTTCCATGTTTTTGCGCTCTGAAAGCAGCTTGATATTGGTTTGGTAGGTTTTGTCGGAAGCGGCCTGGGAATGAATCGATGCCTTCCACTGTTCCGCGATCTCGCGATGACAACTGGCACACCGCTCGGAAGCCCCTATCCGCCGGGGATCGAAAAAACCGCCGGTACTGGTCTCGGTTTGACTGGGCCGAAAAGGATGTTCGCCGTAGCTGTAGAGATAAGGCTCGACGGCCGGCGCGTCCCGATAAGGGCTTGTGCGCCATTGATAAGCCGCGCTAGCCACCAGCACCGCTATCGCCGCGACAACCACCGAGCCGATGACCGCCTTTGTCATTCCGCCGATTAGCGAGGGAAATCGGCTGGGTTCGTTTCGTTTTCTGCGTTCCGGCAAAGACACCGCGTGAAACAACACATGTCCGAGCGTCATTAGCAACACACCGACCGACAAGCCTACGTGGGATTCGAAAATCCAGCGTCCGGCTTCCGACTGGCCTTGCCAAGCAATCTGAACTCCGGTCAGCGCAAGCGCCAAAAACAGCAGCGCGGTCAAGATGCCGGAAAACGCAATCCAGGAGCGTCTGAGACCTATCGTGCGCCGAAAATGCAAGATTAAATAAGGCGCTAGCAACGCCGCGACCACCAGGCCCAACAAGGTATGCAGCAAATACAGCCATTGCTCGGTTACCGAGAACCCAGGCCAGCACCAACTGATATATCCGCTCAACGCCAACACGGCCGTCACGGCGACCAAGGGCCGGGCGAAGCGGCGCTCGGCGATCATTTGGCTATTCGAAACGTTCATAAGCTTCCCCGCGTGGTGTTATCTGTACAGTATGTCCAGCGCAGCCTGATCACCGTTGCGCAGTAAAAACTCGACGGCCAGGAATCGAATTTCAGGGTCTTCGCTAGGATTGTCGGCGATTTTCCGCGCAAAGGCGACCAACGATTCCCCATCAAACGTCAACAACTTCTCTATTGCCGCGTGGCGTAACGGATCTTTTTTGGCCTGAGCCAGAGCAAACACGACATTCAGCGCATCCGGCTCGAAGACCGGCGTCAACCGCGCCAACACCGCCTGACGTAAGGATAAGGCCGTCGAACGGTCTGCTAACAGTTGCCCAGCAAGCCGACGGCTTTCGGCGTTCGAATCGGCGAGCAACAATACCGGGCAAAGCGCTTGAATTCGCATGTCGGGACTGCCGCAAACCGATGCCAATGTCGCCGGTTTGCCGGCCATTGGAAACACCGCCGACAGCGCCTCTAGCAAGCGCGACGAATCTCCGGGGAAACCCTGCTCCATCCAGGCATCCACAGCCACTTCTCGCCAGTCCGAACTCTTCAAAATCGACTGGTACTCGTCGCGCGCCAGGTCGATTTTTCGCTTCAGAAGCTCGATGAGCGCCCATCGGCGAATCGACTCGTCCGGGTCGCGCCAGGCTTGTCGCAACAACTCGGTGTCGCGAGGGTTTTGAGTCGATAGCGCCGAGAAAGCCCTTGCGCGGATATCCGCTTCGGCGGCCCTGGTTTGAGCCACCAACCAAGCCGAACCCGCCGGGTCGGCCACATACCGCCAAATAGAAATCCAACGCGCGCGCAACGCGGTTTCAGTCGGCTTCGTTCGCCCGAAACTTTCTCGAACCAACGAATTGATTTCATCGGCATTAAATACCGCCGCTTCGTCGCCAAGCGCCAGCAAACATTCGAGCGTCGCCAACCGCTTGTCTTGCGCCAAGCCCGAGAAATCGCCACGTCCACCAATGTAATCCGACAATCTGCCGGCATTTTCCGTATCGCCCAATCGCTTCAAAGCTACGAACACATTGGCGACAACCTGTGATTCCTGCGTTTCATCGGTTAGTAGCTTAGCCAGTTTTGGACTAGCCTCGGTCTGCCTTATCAATCCCAAGGCGCGGACGAATTCCGCCCGGACAGAGGCATCGCTGTCGCTCAAGCCGGCAAGCAAGGCATGCACACCCCGAAAGCGTTCAGCATTCGCCAAGGCCCGCGAGGCGGCGACGCGCACGCTCGGCTCGGCGTCCTCCAGCAGGCGAATCAAATACGGCACCGCCAAATACTTGCGGTAAACCACCGCCTCTTCTTCCTGAAAGAAATAGGCAAAGGTATCGGCGAGTGCGATTTTGACCTCGGCGCTGTCCCGCGAGAACGCCCTGAGCAGCCAGCGCACCGACGCTTCGTCCTCGAGACTTCGCAGGCCGGCGACCGCAGCGACCGCATTGGCTGGTTCGGAATCTTCCAGGGCCTGGATCAGTAGGCCTAATCCCCGCCCATTGCCGGCTCGAGCCGCGATATCGATAGCCGCGCGTCGCACCGCTGGCTCCGGGTCGAGCGCGCCGGCCGTCAATTCCGGCCAAATATCGGCTTCGGACTGGCGATGCTCTAGCAGGTGCAAATAGCGAATCCGCAGTTCCGGACGGTCGGCCCCCAATTTCAATCTCAGTTGCGGCCGCACCGGTGGACCGGATTGCGATCCGCCCAATGCGACGAGTTCGTCGCTCCCCTCGCGTATCAACCAATAACGATCGATAACGGTTGGATGCAGCGTCTGGCGAAGGCCGCTCGGCCACGCGATTTCCAATCTTTCGACCGCAGCGGTGTCTCCCAACCCAAACACCAAACGCTTGTCGCTATCGGACAAAAATCCTTCACCGCTAAGCACCGATTTGATTCGAACTCGTCCGGCCGCATACACACGGACGACCGCGCCGACTGCATCGCGGTTGGATTTTTCGCCGACCAATTTCAAGCCTAACCAATGCCGAGGCGGCGACTCGTTCGCTAAAAACTGGCCCAAATCGTTGTTATGACTGACGTAGACGTCGATATCCCCATCGTTGTCGAAGTCCGCAGCCACCGCGCCGCGCGCCGACTGAGCGTCTTTCAGAGCCAAACCCGCTTCGCTACCCGCGTCTACAAATTGACCGTTGCCGTCGTTTAGCCAAAGTTGTTTGGCTTGCCCTTGGCTGATTCGGGCGGTGTCCGGATCGGGCTCCAAATGTCCGGCGGCCAGAAGCAGGTCGTCAAACCCATCGTTATTGAAATCGTGAATCAACGGCGACCAACCGGACAGACTGAGATAGCGATTGGCGCCGATGCCGTTTTCCTTGGCCTTATCCTTAAAATGCTCGCTCCCATCCGCCGCCGTTTCCCGGATTAACGCAACCGTATTTTCACCGGCGGCGCTGGCCACCGCCAGATCGCCACGCCCATCGCCATCCAAGTCACCGGAGGCGATGCCGCGATTGCCCAACGCCGACCGCAAGCCCAAGGCTTGGCCTCCGGCTTCGAACCGCTCACCACTCCGGTTCAGATAAGCGCTGTTAGAGCCGGTGCCGCGATCGTTACTCACCAACAAATCCGGCCAACCATCGCTATCCAAATCTTGCCAGCTCACATCCAGGGTGCGGCCGTCGGCATCCCGAACTCCCGCAGCCTCGGCGATTTCCCGGAATTTAAAGCCGCCGTCATTCAAATACAGACGGTTGGGTAGCGCCGGATACAGACTAGCGTCGAACACGCCTTTTTTTCGCCGACAAATTGGCTGTTGGCTTCGAAGGTTTTCTTACCTTTCTCGAAATCGACGAATTGGCCGACGTAGAGGTCCAACAGACCGTCGCGGTTAAAGTCGGCCGCCGCGGCCGACGTCGCCCACCCGTCGCCGGCAAACCCGGCATCGGCCGTCACGTCGACGAAACGCCCCGCGCCGCTATTGCGGTAGAGCAGGTTGCCGTCTTTGCCGGTCACCAATAAATCGGTGTTGCCATCGTTATCCAAATCAACCGCCAAACAGCCCATGCCCCAGATTGTCCTGACCAATCCGCTCTCTTCGGTGGCATTTCTAAAACGACCGCCTTCATTCAAAAAAAGCGCATTACCCTCGGCTTGTTGCCACCAATACGCTTTGCCGTAATAACGGGTTTGCCCGGAGCCGTTCACCAGAAACAAGTCCACATAGCCGTCGTTATTAAAATCCGCCGCGCACGCTCCCGAACCTAAAGACTCGTCGATGCCGGCCAGATGTTCGTCGCCTTGTTGATGGGAAAACATTAATCCCGACTCCCAGGTCCGATCGGCGAACGTCGCCGCCGACGGATGCGCCGCCTTGACCAACTTAGACGTCGGTATGGCCTCGGCCCGGAATGGAAAGCCATCCGGTATGTCGACCGGCGTCAAAAAGATCACCGCGCCTAGCAACGCCACCAATAAAACGGTACAAAATACATCGAGCGGCGTCAAAACTGAGCGGACTGGCATGGGGCAACTCTCGGTCGATGGAGATGGGGGTGAGGTTCAACGCTACTATCGCAACCGAATGAAACATCCTAAGAGCTCCGGCCGATAAAGACCGATAAAATCTAACCTAACCGGACCGAAAAAGAAATGAAGTTACTCACCCGTCCGCGGACGCTTGTACCAGAAGCGCCGACGAATAGACGATGGAATATCAAAAACGCTTGACGGCCGACTGAACCACTCGCCGGTTACCGAAACCCCAATACCAAGGGCTTATGCCATCCAATTTATCCGCGCCGATCTACATGACGACTCTCCGCGATCTCAGCCAGCAATTCAATACCACGGGCCGTATCGAAGCGATCATCTTACGCCCGTCGCGCCGGGAACCGGCGCTATCGGTCGGCGAGGCCATCGCCGAACCGGGACGAGGCTTGCTCGGCGACCACCGCGCTACCCGCCGGCAGGCATCGAAGCGCGAATTGACGTTGTTTCAAGCCGAACACTTGCCTCTCGTTGCCAACTGGTGCGATCTTGCGACATTGAACCCGATTCGCTTGCGGCGAAATCTGCTGGTGTCCGGCATGAATCTGATCGGAATGCGCTCACCGTTTCCGGGTGTCTGGTTGGAATGGGCGATAGGCGAGGAAGTTCGCATGCAAGTGACCGGTCCTTGCGATCCTTGTTCAAAGATAGCGGCCGAATTGGGCATGGGGAGTTATAACGCGCTGCGAGGGCATGGCGGCGTCACGGCGCGGATCTTGACGGGCGGCAAAATTCGCGTCGGCGATTCGGTTAACTTGATCGAGGTGCGGACCGAATCGGCGAATCAATAAATTCGACTAGACCTTCGCGCCCAACGACGTCAAGCTCGTTGCCGCTGTAAGGCTTGCGCGGTCTTGCCGAATAGTTGCAGTACCGGCCCGGCGCCGGCAATCGCGACCGCATCGACCAGACAATACCAAGCCGCGACGCCGCTGGGCGGATTACCTTGGGGCAAATGCGAGGCCGGGTCGATCTCGGCCCAAGCCCAGGTGCCCGCGCCGGTACCGACAATTTCCAGCCATGAGGTAATAAAGAACGCGCCGAGATAAACCATCGGCGAGCGACCTTTAAACAGATAAGCTAAAAACACCAAAAACAGCACTGCGCCGATGATGTCCAACCGAACCCAGCCGCTCAGACCGACCGCCGCCCAACCGCCGCAAGCAGCGACCACCAACACGGCGATCCGACGAGCGTGGCGTTGAAACAATCCGGAGCGCCCCAAAGCCACGGCAGTCAAGTAGACCAGACCGTGCCCGGCCGGCACGTAAGCCGGTACGTTGCCGAAACGGTAGATGTAGCCCTTCATGTAGACCGACGCGAAATATTCGCCAATCACCGCAAACGTCACGGCGACCGCAACCTGGGTCCGCACGTATTTACATTCGCCGCGCAACCAAGCAAACAAAAACAGCCAGCCGAAAAACGCCAGTAGATATTGCATGAATTGCGGCGCGAAGCCATCGGTGGTCAGACAGATCGTGGTAGTCACGAAGGTGAACGCGGCGATCTGGTAGTCGCGCGAGCGGTGTTCAGCCTGACAGTCGACCGACGGAAAATGAGGGAGCGAGAAAAAACTCATAGGCGATCAAACGAAAACGTAAGCCACGGCAATATAGCGCAGCACTTTACCGAAAAATATCGCGGTCAGCGAGGCCAAAAGGGATAACCTCAACCAGCCGGCGGCAAAACACAGGCCATCGCCAATTAAAGGCAACCAAGAAAGCAGCAAGGCCCAAGCCCCCCAGCGCCGGATCGTTTGCAACGATCTTTGCCGATCTTTGACCAGGGATTCAGCCGGGTATTTTTGCGCCCCCCACTGTCCTAGCCACCAGGTGGTCAGCGCCCCCAGGGTATTACCGACACTCGCGATCGCTACCAGCTCTAGCACCGAGTGGCCGTGCCGGCTTACCAAATAGGCCAGCACCGCTTCGGATCCGCCCGGCGCGACGGTCGAGGAGATAAAGGCGCTGGCGAATAAACCGATCAGGCCCCAGGATTCGAACGGCATGGTGTTTTGTCCCGCAAAAAAGCCCCTGAAACCGCAAGTTTCAGGGGCTTGATAAGTAACGAATTATTTATCGGGGAGCGGAATCGCTTTTTTGCCACCGACCAATTTGATCAATTTAGCGATAAACTCTATCGCGACACTCACTAAATGAGCGGCTTGCTCAATCAATGTCGCGACGATTTCGCCGGCCGACATGCCTTTAAAGCGCTTGACCAGCCAGGGGGCCAAGACCAGACCGATTGCCAAGCCGATCACGGAGCCTCCGGAGATAAAGCCGGGCTCCGGAGCGGGCGCGGCGACTGGCGCGGCAGGCTGTGCCGGCGGCTGAGCGACGGCAACCGGCGTCACAGGAGCGTCGACTTTAGGATCGTAAACCTTTCCGCTGTAATCGTCCGGAAACACCGCTGGCGTCACGCCGGGAATACTCGGCAAATCTTCACTGCCCTTGCCGACTTTCAACTGGCCCTTCATGCCTTTTTCCATATGCTGGGCAATGTCGCAATGCACCAGATAGGTTTTATCGCCGGGCGGCAAAATCAAAGTGCCGGACACTTTACCGGGACCACTGACCTCCAGGTGAAACATGCCTTTCGGATACAAATACTTAGGCAGACCGTGCATCATCCATTGATGGCGAATTTGGTCCTCATTGATGAAGTGAACGGTGAGTTTGGTACAAGGCTCGAAGTGAAACTCCTGCTGATCGAACGCGTACATCGTTCCAGGAAATTTCTCCGAATACTTGTGCCCAGCCCGAACCGTAATTTCTTTGGTAGCGGCGATTTTTTCGCAGCCGCCAGGCAGTGTATCGGTGTTTTGTCCCATCACCATGGCGCCCTCCATGTCCATCAGATGCCCGTCGCCGTGATTCATCATCTGGTTGTGATCCTCGATCTCGACCGCGCGGGCCGAGGATAGCGAGAGTAGGCAGATTAACGGGGCTAGGAATGCGAGTTTGTTCTTTTCGAACATGGCGGGTTTACCTCTGAGGGGCGAATCTTAATACTGTCCATCTACTGTTCCGACGCGGGCATACACGTGTGTGTAATGCCCAAGCCATTCCGCCGCGTAGCACCGACGGAATGGCGGATACCGCAAGCCTTAAAACTCCTTGGCTTTACCCAACAATCCGTCGATTTGACGTTTGAAACCGGCGTTGGACAGATAAAGAATGTACAGACCGGCAAACAAAACCAAGGCGTACAACCCCATGCTACCTTTGCTAGTCGGTTGACCTGCTCCGGCTTTAAAGCCCATGTGAGCATCCAAACGCTCGCCGTTATCTTGCAGCAGCGTGATATGAATCAGGTATTTGCCTTGCTCGGGCACGCCCTGCGGCAACGACAGAACGACAGTACCGGATTTGTGTTTCTCGGCGCCTTGGAAAAACACCCGTTTGCCTTCCGGCTCCTTGGTGACTTCGAATTCCACCGCCATACCGCGATAGCGTTGATCTTGATAGTCAAATACCAATTGAGTCAACGTAGCAGTATCGGGGATATTGCCGCAGAATTCTTCGGCGGGATAAGCTTGGGGCTGATAGGCTGTGTAGTGGATCCAGTGGTCTTTCTCCAGCTCGAATTTACATTGGTCCGTATCGGTACCGGCCGCGCCACCGTGCGCCCAAAGCGCGGAGGAAAAAACAGACCCCACAATACCAGCAAGCCTTTTCTAACTATGCGTGAGTTTCTCATATACACCCTTCCCGTGTTCTAATATCATTTTTTATTATAATTCATGCGCTTAGGCACGAATATCGTTAAAGCCGCCGTGCAAGAAATCCGCTCGAATCGGCCTTAAACCGGCGCTAACTCTAGCACATCACCCTATCCAAAGAAAGGCAATAGTTGGCGACCGGCTATGTTCAATTTTTTTGTCAGCAATCAAAGACAATCTTTATAATGGGGTTATGAATTCTCTCCCAAACTGCGCCGATCTGTTCTGATCAGCTGAAAGAATCTCTCATCCTGTCTCACTAATATATGTCCAAACTAATCGAATCCGCCGAATGGAAAGCCGTCAAACAACACCACCAACAAATTGCCGGCAAATTTTGCATGAAGGATGCGTTCGACAAGGATAAACATCGCTTCGACAACTTCTCGGTGACCTTCAATGATTTACTGTTTGATTACTCCAAGAATCTCATCACCGAGGAAACGCTGCCGCTGTTGATTCAGCTTGCGGAACGCGCCAAGCTGAAGGAAAAAACCGAGGCGATGTTCTCCGGCTCCATCATTAATACCACGGAAAAACGCGCTGTCTTGCATACCGCGCTACGAAATCGCAGCAACACGCCGGTTTATTTTCGCGGCGAGGACGTCATGCCCGAAATCAACGCCGTGTTGTCGCGCATGCGGGTATTCACCGAACAAGTCCGTTCCGGCGCCTGGACCGGCTATACCGGCAAGGCGATTACCGACATCGTCAATATCGGCATTGGCGGCTCCGATTTGGGGCCGAAAATGGTCGATACCGCGCTAACTCCCTACGGTAAGGAGGGCTTGAAAGCCCACTTCGTTTCGAATGTCGACCAGACCGACATCGTCGAAACCCTGGCGCCGCTAAACCCGGAAACCACCCTGTTTTTGATTTCATCCAAAACCTTCACGACCCAGGAAACCATGACCAACGCACGTTCGGCGCGCAACTGGTTTCTCAAAACCGCGCGGGACCCCGGACACATGGCCAAACACTTCATTGCGATTTCCACCAACGAAGAAAAGGTCAAGGAATTCGGCATCGACCCGCGGAATATGTACGAATTCTGGGACTGGGTCGGCGGCCGCTATTCGCTGTGGTCGGTGATCGGCATGTCGGTCGCGTTGTACATCGGGATGGACAACTTCGAGGAGCTGTTGATGGGCGCGCACTTGGCCGACCAACATTTTCGTACCGCGCCCTATCAGCAAAATATCCCGGTCATCATGGGCCTACTTGGGATTTGGTATAACAACTTCTTCGAAGCCGAAACCTACGCAATCCTACCGTATGCGCAATCGCTAAAATACTTCGCCGACTATTTCCAGCAGGGCGACATGGAAAGCAACGGCAAGAGCGCGACGGTCAATGGCGACAAAGTCGATTACAACACCGGCCCCATCATCTGGGGCCAGCCCGGCACCAACGGCCAGCATGCGTTTTTTCAGTTGATCCACCAAGGCACCAAACTGATACCCGGCGACTTTTTGGCGGCGGCTCAGAGCCAGTACGATTTGCCGGATCATCACGACATCCTGATTTCCAATTTCCTGGCGCAGGCCGAAGCGCTAATGCGCGGCAAGACCGAAGCCGAAGTCCGTAACGATCTAAGTCACGAACCTAATCTGGACGACGCGCTGATTGCCTCGAAAATTTTCGAAGGCAATAAACCGTCCAATGCCTTTTTATTCAAAAAGCTGACGCCGAGAACGCTAGGGATGCTGATCGCGTTTTACGAACACAAAATCTTTGTGCAAGGCGTGATCTGGAACATCAATTCGTTCGACCAGATGGGCGTGGAACTCGGCAAAGTGCTGGCTCGCGCCATTCTTCCGCAATTGAAGAATGAGGATGTCATCGACGACCACGACTCTTCTACCAATGGTTTGATCAACGCTTACAAACGCTTACGGAAAGCTTGATACAAAAAAGGCTCGCCAAACTGGCGAGTCTTAGATCCTCAACCGACGCCGCAATTTACCGATACCAATCGCGCGACCGATAGGGTTCGTTGCGGCAAGTCAACTGGTTGGCGCAACGCTACTCCAGAACCTCCGCCGTTCGTCGCCCGATGCCGAAGCTCTCCAACACCATCAAGCCAACGCCGACACAGATCGCCGAATCCGCAATATTAAAGACGGGCCAGTGCCAATCCCGGTAAAAAACATCGAGAAAATCGATCACATAACCATAGGCCACTCGGTCTATGAGGTTGCCTATCGCGCCGCCCAACACCAGCGACAAGGCCCAGGCCATCATGGTTTCGTGCCGTTTCAGCCTGTACAGCCAAATGCCGATAATACCGCTCATCACCACCGCCAGTCCGGCGAACAGCCAGCGCTGCCATCCCCCGACCTGGGCCAGAAAACTGAACGCGGCGCCGGTATTGCGGGCGTAAGTCAAATTGAAATTCGGCAACAGCGGAATTGATTCGTAGAGCTGAAAGTGGGCGTCGATCGCCAGTTTGCTGGCCTGATCGAGCACCAACACCAATACGGAAACCCATAACCACTTAAGCATACAATCGCGTCTCGCCTACGCCCGCCACGTTCTCGACGCACCGGCCGCACAACTCCGGATGCTCCGGATGTTCGCCGATATCGTAGCGCTGATGCCAGCAGCGCACGCATTTTTGTTGTTCGGAGACGCTGACCTTGACCTTCAAGCCGTCGATGTCGGTTGCGACCGCATCGTCCGGGCAGAATCGCATATCGGAAACGCCGGCGTTCGACGTAATGAAGATGAAGTGCAGCTCCTTGCCCAGCTTGTTCAATTCCGCGCCGTAGACCTCGTCGCAGTAAAGTTCGACTTCGGCATTCAACGACGCGCCAATCGCCCCGTCTTTACGCAGGGCTTCCAGTTCCTTGGAAACCGCCGCGCGCACTGCCATGACCTTGTCCCAAGTGTCGCGATTGATCGTGGCATCGGCCTCCAACGGGAACAGGCCTTGGTACCAGGTTTCCATAAATACCGATTCGCCGCGCTGGCCGGGAATGACAGACCAGATTTCGTCGGCGGTATAGCTGGTAATGGGTGCCAGCCAGCGTACCAACGCCTCGACGACGTGATACATCGCGGTTTGGCCGGAACGGCGCGCCAGACAATCTTCCTTGGCGGTGTATTGCCTGTCCTTGACGATGTCCAGATAAAATCCGCCCAAGTCTATGCTGCAAAAATTCAGCACTTTTTGATAGATCACCTGGAATTGGTAGCTGTCGTAAGCCGCCTTGATTTCTTCTTGCAACTGCCAGGCCTTGTCGACCACCCAGCGGTCCAGGGCCAGCAGGTCGTTTTTACCGACCAGATGCTGAGCCGGGTCGAAGCCGTCCAGATTTGCCAGCAAAAAGCGCGCGGTATTGCGCAAGCGGCGATAGGCGTCGGAAGTGCGTTTCAAGATTTCGTCGGAGACCGACATTTCGTAGCGGTAGTCGGTACTGGCCACCCAAAGCCGCAACACGTCGGCGCCCAGCGATTTCATCACCGTTTGCGGCAGCACCACGTTGCCCTTGGATTTGGACATTTTCTTGCCTTCGGCATCGACCGTGAAGCCGTGGGTCAACACTTCCTTATACGGCACGACGTCGTTCATCGCCACCGAAGCCATCAGCGACGACTGGAACCAACCGCGATGTTGGTCCGAGCCTTCCAGATACAAATCGGCCGGAAATTTCAGTTGCTCGCGGCGTTCCAACACGGCGGCGTGGGTCACGCCGGAGTCGAACCAGACATCCAACGTGTCAGCGACTTTTTCGTAGTCTTCCGCTTCAGCACCCAATAACTCAGCCGCATCCAGCTCGAACCAGGCATCAATGCCGTGTTGTTCGATACGCTGCGCGACTCGTTCGATCAATTCGGCACTGCGCGGATGCAGCTCGCCGCTTTCTTTATGCACAAAAAAGGCAATCGGCACGCCCCAGGTGCGCTGGCGGGAAATACACCAATCCGGGCGATTGGAGATCATCGCCTCGATCCGCGCTTGTCCCCAGTCCGGCACCCAATCGACGCGCTTGACTTCGTTCAATGCGGTGTCGCGCAAGCCGTTTTGGTTCATCGAAATAAACCATTGCGGGGTGGCTCGGAAGATAATTGGGGTTTTGTGGCGCCAGCAATGCGGATAGCTGTGCAGCAAAGCATGGTGGTGCAGTAACTTGCCGTGTTCGCGCAACACGTCCAACACTTTGTCGTTGGCGCTGAATACGTGCAGTCCAGCGAACAATTCGGTGCCGGGCAAAAACACGCCGTTGCCGCCGACCGGATTATCGACCGGCAAATCGTATTTCATGCCAACCACATAGTCTTCCTGGCCGTGGCCGGGCGCGGTATGCACGGCGCCGGTGCCGGCGTCGGTGGTGACGTGGTCGCCGAGGATGATCGGCACTTGGCGCTCGTAGAACGGATGTTGCAACAATAAACCTTCCAGCGCGTTGCCTTTGCAATAGCCGACGATGTGGTGCTCGCCGATGCCGTAACGCAATACCGCGTCCTTCAACAGCGCTTCGGCCAGCAGCAGGCGTTCGGTTTGGCCGCCGATTTCGCATTGCACGACGGCGTATTCCAGTTCCGGATTCAAGGCCACCGCCTGGTTGGCGGGCAAGGTCCACGGCGTGGTGGTCCAGATCACCACCGACAGCGGGCCTTTACCTTCGCGGTCGCCGGCGTGATGGCATTTTTCCATGAAGGCATGCTCGTCGACGACGGCAAAGCGCACATCGATCGCCGGCGAGTGCTTGTCCTCGTATTCGACTTCCGCCTCGGCGAGCGCCGAGCCGCAATCGGTACACCAGTGCACCGGCTTGAAACCCTTGCTGAGATGACCCTTGGCGGCGATGCGGCCCAAGGCGCGGACAATGTCGGCCTCGAAGGCGAAATCCATGGTCAGATAGGGATTGTCCCAATCGCCCAATACCCCGAGGCGAATGAACTCTTCTTTTTGAATGCCAACCTGTTTCTTGGCGTAAGCGCGGCATTCCTTGCGAAATTCGGCCGGCGAAACCTTGACGCCGGCCTTGCCGACCGACTTTTCAACCATCAATTCGATCGGTAAGCCGTGGCAATCCCAGCCCGGCACGTAGGGCGCATCGAAACCGGCCAGGGTCTTCGATTTGACGATGATATCCTTCAGGACCTTATTGACGGCATGACCGATGTGAATTGCACCGTTGGCGTACGGCGGGCCGTCGTGCAACACGAACTTGGGCCGGCCGGCGCAAACCTCGCGAATTTTTTGATACAGCTGGTTTTCGTTCCACTGTTTCAGCATCTCCGGCTCGCGCTGGGCCAGATTGGCTTTCATCGCGAACTCGGTCTTGGGGAGGTTCAGGGTTTGTTTGTAGTCCATGCTCGTATCTGGATGGGCGAATCGACGCCGAGCGAGCGAAAAGCGCCGGTATCGATTAGCCTGATGAATTAAATGGCATAATTAAACGAGCGATTCTAGCATCATTAACTGACCGCTAGAAAGCGTGGACTGCGGTTATCCAGCCGAATGACGGCCGGAATCCGACGGGCGCTATCCGCTTGACGCGGATGTCAAAGAGAGAGTCGTGTCAGACCCTGTGTCGCAACCAGTACAGCCAGTAGACGCCCGCAATCAAGGCGCTGACGGCGACCGCGGTAAACGGATGGTCGTAATCCAAAAGGTTGGACATTCGCAATGCGGCGGAATCCCCCGTTTTCGCAATGGCGGATTCGGCAAACTGCGCCACAATAAAGGCCATACCGAAAAAAATCATGGTCCAAAAGTGAGTGCTTTTTGGCATGATGAACCCCTTCTCGTTATTATAATTTTGATTCGCTATTATATTAGCGCTAATTTCGGTTTTTGCAAGTCACTTCCCTACACCTGCAGCAAGGAGTCGAGATGTCCAACAAACCCGCCCTCACCTCGGTCGCCATTCACCCACTGATCGCCCAACGCTGGAGCCCCAGGGCTTTCGCCCCGGATCGTCCGGTATCGGCCGAAGACCTGACCGCGTTACTGGAAGCCGCGCGCTGGGCGCCTCCTGCTTCAACGATCAACCCTGGCGCTTCGTGGTTTGCGACAAATCCACCCACCCGGACGCTTGGGCGCGGGCTTTGGAAATCATCAACGACAAAAACCGGCTATGGGCCCGCCACGCGCCGGTACTAATCCTGTCGGTCGCGATGGCGAACTTCAACCACAACGGCCAAGCCAACCGTTGGGCGATGTACGATACCGGGGCGGCGGCCTTAAACCTATGCCTGCAAGCCGGCGCGCTGGGCCTGGCGAGCCATCAAATGGGCGGTTTCGACGCGGCGGCGGCCCGGCAAGCTTTCGGCCTACCCGAGCATTGCACGCCAATGGCGATGCTGGCGATCGGTTATCAAGCGGACGCCGAGGAACTTCCCGAGGAATTTCGAACGGCCGAACTGGCGGTTCGGAGCCGCGCTGAACTGCGGCAACGTGCATACTTCGGCCACTGGGACGAATAATCCCGGCGCCAGGCAGGTAAAATCGCCGTTCGAAGAATCTCTTGAAACCTCAAGGATTTCGCGCGTCCAGACCAAGCGCGCGTCTAGCCGCCTTATGTCGCGCGTCGCAGGGAGCGCCATATCGTCGTCGCCGGAGCCCATGCCATGAAACATTCTAGAAGCTCTTACGCCCGCAGCCTGATAGAAGCCAGTTTGGACCCCTTGGTAACGATTAGCGCCGACGGCAAAATCATGGATGTAAACCGAGCTACCGAAAAAGTCACCGGCGTCCCGCGAAAAGCCCTGATCGGCAGCGATTTTTCCAATTACTTCACCGAACCACAGAGAGCCCGAGACGGTTATCAGCTGGCCTTCTCGCAAGGCACGGTAATGGACTACCCGCTAGCAATCTGCCACGCCTCCGGCAAAATCACCGAGGTGCTCTATAACGCGTCGGTATACCGCGACGAGGAAGGCAATGTTGCCGGCCTATTTGCGGCGGCGCGCGACATCACCGCGCTGAAAAAAGCCCAACGGGAACTCGAATCGGCGATCGCCCAAATGCAATTGATTCGGGAAATGACGGACTTGTTGCAGAGCTGCCAGAAAACGGACGAAGCCTACCCGATTATCAAAACGGCGCTGGTCGCACTGTTTCCCAACACCGAAGGCGGGGTTTACATCATGGAACCGCAATCCCGCGCACTGACTCTGGTGGATCAATGGGGCCGGACGGACTTGGAAAAACTGTTCATGCCGAACGATTGCTGGGGCATGCGGCGCGGCCGAATTCATATCGCCGGCGACGGACGCGCCATCAATCCAATTTGCCGGCACGTTAAGCAAACGACCGCCGCTTATATTTGCATTCCGCTACTGGCCCACTCTCACGGATTAGGCCTGATTCACATCGAGTACCACTTAGGCGGCATGGATCCGGAAGAAATTCAGCGCAAATTCTCGATTGCCGAAACCGCGGCCGACAGCGCCCGTCTGGCGCTCGCCAATCTGACCTTGCGCGAGGAATTGCATGCGCTATCGATACGGGATCCGTTGACCGGCCTGTTCAATCGCCGTTTTCTGGAGGAAGCAGTGGATCGGGAGCTGGTCCGTATGCACCGAGCCGACCAAACGCTGGCAATCGCCATACTGGACATCGATCACTTCAAGAGGCTGAACGACACTTACGGACACGACACCGGCGACGAGGTATTAAGGCAAGTCGCGCAATTGATGAGTCGCTTCCGGCGCGGCAACGACATCGTCTGCCGATACGGCGGCGAGGAATTCGTCATCGTCATGACCGAAATCGCCGTGGACGCCGCCGTCGAACGCCTGAATTCGCTACGGTCGGCGGTGGAAAGCCTGTCTTACAAAACCGAAGCTGGGACCAGAACGAGCGTCACGGCCTCGATCGGTATGTCGCTCTATCCAGAGCACGGCGATAACCGCCTGGATTTGATTACCCGCGCGGATCAGGCCCTGTATCTGGCCAAAAACGGCGGCCGCAACCGGGTTGTCGTCGCGGATTGACGCAAAGTACTCAATGCTCCGCGCCGACGCGCGGCGGGTAGGCAAACGGTTTGGCCAGCGGCTCGCCGACAAAAATGCCTTGACCGGGTTGCGCGACGCTCTTCCAATAAGCCTCGATCAGGCTGCTGCCGCGTAAATAAAAGTACATCAGGACGCCGGGATTGGAAAACTTGGCCGGAAAATTACACGGCTCGACCACCGCGCCGTAACTGCCAGTCGCCCCGGCCCGCAACCATTCCCGAATGTTCATTTGATCGCTGCCCGACATCACGCCGCCCGACGACGTCAAATGATCGGCCACAGCGCCGGGCAAATAGCGGTTATCGGCCAAATGCGGCACTTTGGTCAAGCCGGTAAAATAAAACATCACATCCTGCCGACCGGCAATGTAATCCTGTTCCAAATAATACACCGGCCAAAACTGGCTCAAACCCTTGGCGATTTCCGGAAACAAAACGGCCCGCGAGCTGCGCGCCTTATCCGAGGTTTTCAGCAAATAGGCCGCGCCCTTGGGCTGACTGTAGTCGGCGGCGACACCGGTATCGATCAAGCGCTTGGCCTCCTCGAACGTCGCACCGGCCACCGCCATCGTCGGTCGCCAACCGTGCGCCTTAAAAGGACGATCGGTTTCGGACGCGTAATACGGATTCCCACGGGTTTGCTGACAGCCTTTCGCGCAAAACGCCGGATCGAAACCGGCCGCCAGCGCGGTCGTGATCGACATGCATTCAACCCGGAACGGTTGCAACCAAGTGATCGCGTAAGCTTGCACTGCTTCCGGCGTCCGCTGGTCCAGCTTTTGTTTCAGCGCCGTGAATTCCTGCTTAGACATGACCGGTCGATTCGGCGCGAAGCTGACATGAATGATCTGATCGGCCGGGATGCGCCGCTTGACCTGATAATATTCGCCAATGCGCCGGCTCAACGGATCGGCGTCATTTACAATGACCGCCAAATCGGCCGCCTCCAGCGCCGGCGACGGCTGATAGAGCGGCGAAATCGCCGCCAGCCCGGCCCGCGAGCATACGCCGCTCGCCAATAAAGCGATTAACGCCAAGTTGAGGATTCGAAGATAGGACACCGGGGAACTCCAGAAAAGACGACTGCCGACGAGTAAAGCTAAACCGCCAATGTAGTCGGCACTGGCCTAAATGCAACCAGGATTTGTAAAATCCCCAAACCAATGCGCGGGCCACAAGATAGCTGTTCGATCGCTTAGCCGACCGAATAGTTCAGGCCCCACCTTCGGTCAAAATACAATTCATTCGCGGAAAAAATCAGATGGACGCCATAGACAATATCCCCACCGTCGCCCACGTTATCCAACAGGCGGTTGCCCCGGTGTTTCTGCTGACCGGTGTCGCCGGCTTGTTGAGTGTCCTAACTAACCGGCTTGGCCGAGCTGTAGACCGGTTTCGGACGCTGTCCAAGCTGGCCGGAGAGGAAGGCGACAAACACTATGCCGAGATGCAAACACTGGCCAGACGCGGCCTCTGGATTCGCTGGGCGATTACGTTGTGCACGGTGTGCGCGCTATTGATTTGCTTATCGATCGTCACGATGTTCCTAGGCGTCCAGGTCACGGTGGATCTGTCGAATTTGGTGTCGACGCTATTCGTCGCGGCGATGCTGGCATTGATTGCCGGATTGTTATGCTTTTTGCGGGAAATTTCACTGGCGACCGGCATCATCGCGCCGCGCCGCCGGCAGCGGCATCTGAATAAATAAGCGGACTAATGACCGTTCTCGGTCACAATCACGCCGATGCCGTTTTTCTGCAGCAATTCCTTGATCGTCGATACGCTGGCCGGGTTATCGTAGGGGCCAATCTTGACACGGTGCCAAATGGTTTCGCCGACCTTCGCTTTCTCGACGCGAGATTCTATCCCCAACAAAGCCAGCTTGGCCTTATGCCGCTCCGCTTCCGCCGCCTCGCGAAACGAGCCTGCCTGCATCACGTATTTGGTCGCCTTGGTTTTGCCGACCAACTGCTCGCGCACCCGTGTCTTGATTTCGTAATCGGGGACCACGACTTCGGCCTGCGGCAGGATGGTATAAAACTCGTAACGCGGCTCTTCCGGCTCCGCCGGCGCGGCCGTTTCGGCTTTAGCCTCCTCGGGCTTGGTCTCTTTCGAATCCACCTTGGCCGGCGTCGGCGATTGCACCGGCAATTCGCGCTTGACGATCTCGGCGGCCGGCGGCGTCGCCGATTCCGGCTTGGCGGCGGTCAGTTCCGGTACCATTTTGCGGATCATATTCAAAAACACCACAAAAGCCGCCACCAAGCCGATCACAACCAACCAACGCCACGGCGCTATCCCTTTTTTCTGGGGCGCCTGCGGCTATTGGCATAACTGGCCGACTGGACGCGATGTTTGTAATCTCTGGCCATTTACATCGCTTCTGGAGCGTTAATTTTCAGCAAGGTCAAACCATTAACCAGTACCTGCTTGACCGCGCAAATCAAATTCAGGCGGGCATTGCATAAGCGCTCGTCATCGACCAGGAATTGGTGGGCGTTGTAATAAGCGTGGAACTGGTTGGCCAACTCGCGTAGATACTGAATCAATTGGTGAGGTTCATATTGAACGGCGGCCTTTTCCAGCACCTCCGGATACTTAGCCAAGGTGGTCAACAACGCGCTTTCCTGTTCCTCGGTCAGCAAGTTTAGATTGGCCAGGCCCAATTGCGGATCGCGGCGGCGGCCTTTCTCGTCCAACTGCCGTAACACGCTGCACACCCTGGCGTGCGCGTATTGCACGTAGTACACCGGATTTTCGTTGGTTTTCGAGGTCGCCAATTTCAGGTCGAAATCCATATGCTGCTCGGACTTACGCATGACGTAGAAAAAGCGGCAGGCATCCCTGCCGACTTCGCCGCGAAGCTGGCGTAGCGTGACGAACTCGCCGGATCGCGTGGACATTTGCACCTTCTCGTCGCCGCGATACAACACCGCGAATTGCACCAGCAGCACTTTCAATTTGGCCTCGTCGGCGCCCAGCGCCTGCATCGCCGCCCTCACCCTCGGAATGTAACCGTGATGGTCGGCACCCCAAATGTTGACGATCCGGTCGAAACCTCGATCCAGCTTATTCATGTGGTAGGCAATATCGGACGCAAAATAGGTGGTCTGCCCGTTATCGCGCACCACCACTCTATCCTTCTCGTCGCCGAGCCGACTGGACGCGAACCAAGTGGCGCCGTCCTGCACGTACAAATACCCGGCGTCTTCCAAGCGCTTCAATGCGGTTTGCACCGACCGGTCGTCCATCAGCGAGCGTTCGGAAAACCAGTGCTGGTAACCAACGCCGAATTCTTCGAGATCGTCCTTGATATCAGCCAGAATCTCATTCAGGCCGGCATCGAATACCGCGCCGTAAGCCTCGGCACCCAACAAACTTTTAGCGCGTTCGATCAGCGCATCGATATGCTTTTCCTTATCGCCGCCTTGCGGCTCGTCGGCGGGCAAATCCGCCAGCACTTGCTCCACTGGCCGACGGTAGGCCTCGCCGGCATTTCGCTGCAGATTCGCCGCGATGTCGCGAACGTATTCGCCGCGATAGCCGTTGCTCGGAAACGTCAAGACTTCGCCTACGGCCTCCAAATAGCGTAGCCAGACGCTGGTGGCCAAAATATCCATCTGTCGGCCGGCATCGTTAACATAATACTCGCGTTCGACCTCGAAACCGGCGGCTTCGAGCAGATCGGCCACCGCCGAACCGTAGGCGGCTCCCCGTCCGTGCCCGACATGCAAGGGCCCGGTCGGATTGGCGGAAACGAATTCGACCTGTACCCGCTGGCCTGCGCCGATCGTGCTCAAGCCGAAACCGGCGCCGGCGTCCAGAACTTGTTTGACGACTTCGAACTGACTGTCGGGATTAATGAAAAAATTGATGAAGCCGGGGCCTGCGATCTCGACTTTGCTAACCAACGTATCGACAGGCAACGCTGCCACGATTTTCTCGGCCAGAACTCTGGGAGAGGATTTGGCCAGCTTGGCCAACAACATCGCTAGATTGGTCGCGAAATCGCCGTGCTGGGCGTCCTTGGTCCGCTCCAGATTGATTTGAGCTTCAAAATCGCTGTCGAGTAGGCCTTCCGCTTTCAGTGCGTTAACGGATTGTTGTAACAGAGATTCCAGCGTTTGTTTCATTGCGTCGGTCGATGCGGATTTGTCGAAAAATGTTCGCCATTATCCACGAAAACCCTAGCGAAGGCTAGAACGCTCGCCGAACAGCGCCGTGCCGATCCGCACCAACGTCGAGCCTTCGGCGACCGCGGCCCGCAAATCGCCACTCATGCCGTAAGACAAGGTATCCAACCCAGGCAGATTCAACGCCTGAACCGCCGAGCAAAGCGAGCGGTAAGGCCGGCATTGCGCGGCATAGTCGGATTGCGGCTCGGGTATGGCCATCACGCCGCGCAGCCTCAACCGGGGCAACTTCGCCACTTGTTCGACCAACGCCGGCAGCTCGGCCAGCGCCACACCGGATTTACTGGCTTCACCGCTGATGTTGACTTGCAAGCAAACATTCAACGGCGGCAGATAATCCGGCCGCTGCTCGCTGAGCCGCTCGGCGATTTTCAGTCGATCGACGCTATGCACCCAGGCGAAATGCTGGGCGATCGGCTTGGTTTTATTGGATTGAATCGGCCCGATGAAATGCCAGGAGATCGCAAACGCCGACAATGCCTGCTGCTTTATCAAAGCCTCCTGTAGGTAATTTTCGCCGAAATGGCGCTGCCCCCAACGATAGGCGGCGGCCACGTCGGCGGCAGGTTTGGTTTTACTGACCGCCAACAAACGCACGCATCCGGTCGCCCGGCCGACGGCGATCTCGGCGGCACGCAATTCGGCGGTCACCGCCGCGAAACGCTCTGCTATCGTCGTCATGACGACTCATCGCTCCGCTTACCCACGAACAAACGGGAAAACAACAAGCCGGACTCGAACAGCATCCACATCGGCACGGCCAACAAGGTTTGCGACAAAGCATCCGGCGGCGTCAAAAACATCGCAACCACAAACACACCGACGATGACGTAAGGACGCTTTTCGGCCAAACTTTCCGGCGAAACGATGCCGGCCCAAACCAGTACGATCGTAAAAATCGGCACCTCGAAGCAAACTCCGAACGCAAAAAACATCCCCAATACGAAATCGAGATAGGTGGCGATGTCGGTCATCACCGCGACCCCGGCCGGCGCGGTCGCGGTCAAATAACCGAACACCAACGGAAACACCAGAAAATACGCAAATGCCGCGCCGCCGTAAAACAACAAGGTACTGGCAACCAATAACGGCAATACCATCAGCTTTTCATGACGGTATAAACCCGGCGCGACGAAGCCCCAAAACTGATAGAGAATAAACGGAATGGCGGCGAACACCGCGACGACGAAGGCCAGCTTGAACGGCGTGAAAAACGGCGAAGCGACGTCGATAGCGATCATCGAGCTGTTTTTAGGCATGTGCGCCAACAGCGGCTCCGCCAAATAGGCGTAAATCTCGTTGGCATAGCTGGCGGTACCGATGAACACCAACAGTACGCACAACACCACCTTAAGCAGGCGGTCGCGCAATTCGACGAGATGACTGAAAAAAGATTGTTCGCTATCCTGCGGATTTGGGCGGGTCATTGGGCTGATCGGTCTCGGTCGGCGCCTGCAAGCTAAAGTTGATGTCGTCCACGGCGGACTGGGTGTCTCTCAAGGCCTGTTGCAATTCGTCGGCTCCGATTCGCTGTTGCAACAATTGCCGCATTTCCTCGGCCTGCAATTCCTGTTTGATTTCGGCCTTGGCGGTCGAAATGATGCCGCGCGCCTTACCCACCCATAAACCCGCAATGCGCGCGGCCTTAGGCAGCTTTTCGGGCCCCAGCACCAGCAGGGCCACTAGCCCTATCATCAGCAACTCGGAAAAACCGACTTCGAACATGGCTTAGACCTGATCTTTTTCTTTATGAGTCACTTCGCCTTCCAGGGTTTCGCCATTTTCCTTGGCTAACGACTTATCGGATTCACCTCCTTCCTTGACCGCCGAACGAAAACCCTTGATCGCCTCGCCCAGATCGGCACCGACGTTTTTTAAGCGCTTGGTACCGAAGACCAGAACCACGATCACCAACACCACTAACAAATGCGGAATACTGAAGCCCATGACTCGCTCCTAATTAATTCGTTTGGGAAGATTGACGCTGCGCTTTTTCTTGAAGTCCGGACAAGCCGAAACGCCGGCGCAACTCGTTCAACACGGCATCCGGGCCCAGCCCTTGATGCGCCAGCAACACCATGCTGTGAAACCAGAGGTCGGCGACTTCGTAGACAATCTTTTCCGGATCGCCGTCTTTAGCGGCCATGACCGTCTCGGTGGCCTCCTCGCCGATCTTTTTTAGGATTTGATCCAGACCTTTGGCGTAAAGACCCGCCACATAAGACTGATCGGCGGATTGTTGCTTGCGCTGTTCGAGAACTTCGGCAAGTTGGTGCAGAACGTCGCTCATTCAACCAGGGACAATGGTTAATAAAGTCAAAATCATAACACGACCGCCGCAAAAACCGACGGGCAAAAAAACCTCCCAGCGCTTGCGCGGTGGAAGGCAAAAAACCAAGCGGAGTACTTAAGAAGGAGGTTACCGCTCGTTATTACAACACCAGGAGGTAGTTACAAATTCGGGATCAGCCGTTGGACTGAGCTTTGGACATATTGCTAAACATCGACGTCGCCGCAAACAGAACCGTCGAGACCAAAAACAAACCGGACATAAAGTTCCAAATCCCGGCAAAAAACAAAGTACCGATCAGAATATCTTTTTTCATGTCTTGCATCGCTTTCATCTCCTCTCAACCTTGCCCTTGACAAGATTCCATCTGTTTGCTTTTCAGTTGCCGCATACTATACAGTACAAAAAAAGTTTACAATTCGGAATTTATTAAATAAATTGTATCCATTAGAGAAACAATTAGCGTATTAGCACGCCTACCCCCCAGACAACCAAGGAGGTTTCGATGGATAAACTGACCAGCATGAATGTGTTTGTACGCGTCGCCAAAGCCGGTAGCTTTGCCGGCGCCGCCAAGGACTTGGACATTTCCAGGGCGATGGCCACCAAACACATCATGCAGCTCGAAAGCGAATTGAACACCCGCTTGTTCAACCGCACCACCCGCAGCCTAAGTCTAACCGAGGCCGGCGAAGCCTATTTGGAACGCTGTCAGCAGGTGCTGTTGGACGTCGCCGAGATGGAGTCGGCGGTCACCCATTTACAAACCGAACCGCGCGGCATGTTGAAAATCCTGGCGCCGCCGGTCATTGGCGCCAGCCACATTTCGCCCGGACTGACCGAGTATCTGAAAAACTATCCGGACCTGTCGGTCGATATGGTGCTAAAAGGCGGCCAGGTAGACCTGATCGACGAAGGCGTCGATTTGGCGATTTACCTGGGCCAACTTAACGACACCAGCTTGGTCGCCCGCAAAATCGCCACCTCGTCGCTGGTGGTTTGCGCTTCGCCGGAATATCTGAAGCTGCACGGCACTCCTCAAGACCCGGAAGACCTGGAGGATCATAGCTGCTTGATCAACTGGGCGATTCCACCACGCAATAAATGGCGTTTCAAAGGCATTCTCGGCGAACGGACAGTGACCGTGACCGGCCGGATGCAGGCCAATATGGCCGACCCGATCCGCAATGCCGCCGTCAACGGCCTTGGCCTGATCATGCTGCCGCGCTACATCGTCGGCCGCGACATCGAACAAGGTCGCTTGCAAGTGGTGATGGAACAATACGGCATCACCCCGCTGGAAATTTACGCGGTTTATCCGCACCGCAAATATTTGTCGGCCAAGGTACGATCGTTTCTGGACTTTATCCAAGCTTGGCTGCCGCATCGCATCGGCATGGATCCGCCGTGAACGACCTGCAAGCAAAATGGGACGCGATCTATCAAGCCGCCCACCAACCAGGACCGCCGACCGAAGTGCTGGCTGAACACCCCTTCCTGTTACCGGCCGAGGGCTCTGCGCTGGATCTGGCTTGCGGATTAGGCGGAAATGCTTTGTTTTTAGCCGAGCAAGGCCTGCGCGTCCAAGCTTGGGACATCTCCGCGCGCGCACTGGAAATACTGGCCTCCCACGCCAAGCTAAGATCGCTCGACATCACCTGCCGGCAACACCGTATCGAAGCCGACAGCTTGCGCAATCAGCTATTCGATGTAATTGTCATCAGTCGTTTTCTTGACCGCACCCTGTGTAATGCGATAATGACGGCCTTGAAGCCCGAAGGCTTGTTGTTTTATCAAACCTTTATCCGCGACAAACCGGAACCGATCGGCCCCAGCAACCCCGCTTTCCTGCTGAACCGCAACGAATTGTTACAACTGTTTGCCCCGCTGACGCCGGTATATTACCGGGAATACGCCCGCACCGGCGACTTGCGGCGCGGACGACGCAACGAAGCGGCCTTCATCGGACAGAATACCAACCTTGACTCGACACCATGATAGACAATCTCGACCCCAAACAAGCCTGGGCCTTACTGCAGAACAACCCATCCGCGGTACTGATCGACGTTAGAACCGCGATCGAACACGGTTTCGTCGGCCATCCTCCCAAAGCGATACACATCGCCTGGAAGGAATTCCCCGGCATGCAACTCAACCCGACCTTCGTGGAGCAGGTGCAACAACACGCCCCGGACCCATCGGCGCCGATTTTGTTGTTATGCCGCAGTGGCGTCCGCTCGGTCGAAGCCGCCAAAGCTCTGGAAGCGGCCGGCTACCGGCATTTGGTCAACATCCTGGAAGGCTTCGAAGGCCCGCTGGACGAGCAAAAACACCGCGGAAAACTCGGCGGCTGGCGTTTCCACGGCCTGCCCTGGGAACAAAGCTAAGCCGTCGCAAGTATTTTTCAGTATCGAGGCAAGCGCCTCTACCTACATCGATTTCCCTATTCTCTAAAAATCCGACAATCCTGTGATAGAAAAACTTAGAAACATCGCCATCATCGCTCACGTCGACCATGGCAAAACCACCCTCGTCGATCAATTGCTGCAACAATCCGGCACCTTCGACGCCCACGAAAAAGTCGACGAACGCGTGATGGACTCCAACGCGCTGGAAAAAGAACGCGGAATCACCATTCTGGCAAAGAATACCGCGATCGACTGGAACGGCTATCACATCAACATCGTCGACACACCGGGCCACGCCGATTTCGGCGGCGAAGTGGAGCGGGTGCTGTCCATGGTCGATTGCGTATTGTTGCTGGTCGACGCCGTGGACGGCCCTATGCCGCAAACCCGCTTCGTGACTCAGAAAGCCTTCGCCCTGGGCTTGAAACCCATCGTCGTCATCAACAAAGTCGACCGCCCCGGCGCCCGCCCGGACTGGGTCATCGACCAAACCTTCGATTTATTCGACCGACTCGGCGCCACAGACGAACAATTGGATTTCCCGATCGTCTATGCCTCGGCGCTGAAAGGTTACGCGGGTCTGGAACTGGAAAGCACCGTCGAGGGCGGCGACATGACCCCGCTGTTCCAAACCATCGTCGACAAGGTGAGTCCGCCGCCGGTCAATATCGACGGCCCGTTCCAAATGCAAGTCATCAGCCTGGACTACAACAGCTATGTCGGCGTGATCGGCATTGGCCGCATCCAGCGCGGCAGCGTCAAAACCAACCAACCGCTGACCTTGATCAACCGAGAAGGCGCCACCCGCAACGGCCGAATGCTGCAAATCTTCGGTTTCAAGGGTCTGGAACGTATCGAAGTGCCGCAAGCCCAAGCCGGCGACATCATCGCGTTCACCGGTATCGACAAACTGGAAATTTCAGACACGTTATGTCAGCAGGACGCGGTCGAAGCCTTGCCGCCGCTGAAAGTCGACGAACCGACCGTCAGCATGACGTTCCAGGTCAACAACTCGCCGTTCGCCGGCAAGGAAGGCAAATTCGTCACGTCGCGGCAAATACGCGATCGGTTGCACAAGGAATTGCAGCACAACGTCGCATTGCGCGTCGAGGACACCAGCGATCCGGACAAATTTAAAGTGTCCGGCCGAGGCGAATTGCATTTGTCGATTTTGATCGAAAACATGCGTCGCGAAGGCTTCGAATTAGGCGTGTCGCGTCCGGAAGTGATTTTCAAGGAAGAAGACGGCGTCACCACCGAACCGTTCGAAATGGTCACCATCGAAGTGGAAGACGAACACCAAGGCACGATCATGGAGAAACTCGGCGAGCGCAAGGGCGATTTGCTGAACATGGTCCCGGACGGCAAGGGCCGTATCCGCTTGGAATATATGGTACCGTCGCGCGGCTTGATCGGCTTCCAGACCGAGTTCATGACCGCCACTTCCGGGTCCGGTTTGTTCTACCACGTCTTCGACCATTACGGCCCGGTCAAACCCGGTACCTTCGGCGTGCGTAAGCGCGGCGTATTGGTCTCGATGGTTCAAGGCAAGGCATTGGCCTACGCGCTGTTCGCCCTTCAAGAACGCGGCGAATTGTTCATCGTGCATGCCGACGAAGTCTACGAAGGCATGCTGGTTGGCATTCATTCGCGCGCCAACGATCTGGTTGTGAACCCGACCAAGGCCAAACAGCTCACCAACATCCGCGCGGCCGGCACCGACGAAAACCTGATCCTGACCCGCATCCAAAAAATGACGCTGGAACAGGCCTTGGAGTTCATCGACGAGGACGAACTGGTCGAAGTCACGCCGCAATCGATACGCCTGCGTAAAAAGCTGCTATCCGAGAACGACCGCAAACGCGCCTCGCGTTCAGCCGAATAAGCCAGCACGCGCAAACCTGAAAATCGCCGGTTTCTCGCTTCGAGGCCGGCGATCTGATCGAGCGGCCCGGAACCCCGCTATTGCCCGACCGGCGAATCCACGACCCGCCACGCCGTCTTGCCGCACCCAGTCAATCCAGCCAAACAGCATCATCGACAAAGATCGGCACGCGCCAACCGGTGCCGCACGCGTTGAACCTCGGTTTATTGCAGCACAAACTTCAAACCGATCACGAGCAACAAGGTCGCCAGGGCCGGACGGAGAAATTGCTCCGGAATCTTCGCGCTCAAGTGGCTACCCAGCCAGATACCCGGCAGAGAACCCGCCAACAAGCTCAACAGCAATTGCAAATCGAAGTTTCCGAGACTCAAGTGCCCAAGCCCGGCCACCGCGGTCAACGGAATCGCATGGGCCAGATCGGTGCCGACAATTTTCAGCGTCGTCATTCTCGGATATAGAAATAGCAGCGCGACGGTACCCAGCGCGCCGGCCCCCACCGATGACAGCGTTACCAACACACCCAATATCGCACCGGTCAACACCGTTGCAAATCGCTCCCAACTCGGCGAAAACCGGCCACTGTTATCCTGATTGCTATGCTCGTCGTCGATTTCTTCTTTCGCCGAATGACGTAGCATCCAGCTACGAACCAGCAACGCGCAGGCCGTCAGCAACAAAGCCACGCCCAACGTGAAAGTAATCATACCGGTGGTTTCCTTACCGACCGCCATCAGATTTTTCAGCACGTAAAGCGTGATGCCCGCGAACGGCAAGCTACCCAGCGCGAGCCAACCGACGATGCGCCAATCCACGGACTTGTGCTTGCCGTGATGAACAAAAACGCCGGCGGTTTTGGTAATCGCCGCGTATAACAGATCGGTACCGACCGCGACGGCTGGTTTGAAACCGAAAAGGAACACCAACAACGGCGTCATCAAAGAGCCGCCGCCGACGCCGGTCACGCCCACCAGCAAACCGACTACAAAACCCGACAGCGTATACATTAAATTCATAATTTCCGGCCTTCTATTTCGTTAATTCAGATAAGCGCGGACATTATGCCAGCGTTACCGGCCGGCATTTTAATGATAAAAATGAATACTATTATGCCTTTTTCAGATACAAAAGCCCGCAGCCTCGATTGCCACCATCACTGTGGCAATCCAGCCAAGTCGCCGGCGGCCCCTCAAGGTCGCACGCTCCACCTTTTAGAACCGCGAGCGCGGTACTTAGCGGAATAGCGATTTCCGGTAAAGATATAAATGCACGCCTAAATTGGCGACGAACAGGTAGCCCGTCGCCGCATGCCAGTGCCGCCAGCGTTTTCGGCGCACCGTAGTAAGTGCCAGCGAGGCCGCCAGACTCCCCAACATGGCGATTTTGTTGTAACGGTTAATGCGCTTCTTGGTCAACAGCGGCGGCGTTAACGCGTCGCCCAAGACATTGTCGACGGCGGCATCGAGTTTGGCTTCCAGCTCTGCCATCGGTGTATCCCCGGGATCGAAACTCACGACGACACTGCCGGTGCGTGGATTGGCTTGCCATTGGGTAATCGCCGTGATGTTTGCCAACTCCCGGCTAAGTTGAGTTTGTCGAGCCGGGTCCCGCAAGCCTTTGTCGCGTATTCTGATTCGTCCAGGCAACGAAGATACAATTCTGCTCATGCAATCGGTTTATCATTGAAAATTGAAGGGATCGCCGCACACGGAGATGCGACTAGTCGCCCGCCGCCGGTATGTCGACTCGAAACCAAGCGGCATATAGGGCGGGCAAAAACAGCAGGGTCAGCAACGTGGCCACAGTGAGCCCTCCCATGATGGCGACCGCCATGGGTCCGAAAAACGCGCTGCGCGTCAGCGGAATCATCGCCAATATCGCCGCCGCCGCCGTCAACACGATAGGGCGAAAACGCCGCACCGTGGAATCGACGATGGCATCGAAATCGGCGCGGCCGGCCGCTTTATCCTGATCGATTTGATCGACCAGGATTACCGAATTACGCATGATCATGCCCGACAACGCGATCGTGCCCAACATCGCCACAAAGCCGAACGGCTGATGAAACAGCAACAAGAACAGTGTCACGCCTATCATGCCAAGCGGCGCGGTCAATACGACCAACGCGACTCGGGAAAAACTTTGCAACTGAATCATCAACACCGTCAAGACGCTGATGACGAACAGCGGCATACCGGCAGCCACCGACTCGCCGCCTTTCGCCGACTCCTCGACCGCGCCGCCGGTTTCCAAGCGATACCCGACCGGCAGCTTACGTTTGAATTCGGCCAGATCGGCCTCGATCCGGGCCGAAACCATCAGCGCCTGGATGTCGCCGTACAGATTCGCCCGCACCGTCACGGTCGGAATCCGATTCCGGCGCCAGATCACGCCCTCCTCAAAGCCGTATTCCAGAATCGCGATTTGCGACAGCGGCACGCTATGCCCGCTCCTGGTAGGCAACATCAGATGTTGCAATAGCGATAAATGCTGGCGCTCAACCTTGGTGCCGCGAATCAGCAAATCGATGCGCTCGATGTCCTCGCGAAACTCGGTGACGTACAATCCCTGCAAAGCGCCGTTGATCAGATTGGCAATGTCGTTGGAGCCAATGCCGAGCAGACGAGCCTTGGATTGATCGACATCGACCCTGACGACTTTGACCGGTTCCTCCCAGTCCAATTGCACATTGGACAAATAAGGGGTGGCGCGCATCGTATCGGCCACCTGTCGAGCCAGACGGCGCAATTCGCTCAAATCCGGTCCGGATACCCGAAACTGCACCGGAAAACCGACCGGCGGGCCGTTTTCCAAACGCAGAACGCTGCCCCGCAAATTGGGGAAATCCTGTTCGAACAATTGAATCAAGCGAAGCCGCAGCGCCTCGCGTTCCGCGGGTCCCTGAGTCAAAACCACGAATTGGGCAAAATTGCGCTGCGGTAACTGTTGATCCAACGGCAGATAAAAGCGCGGACTGCCGTTGCCCACATAGGCCACGTAGTTTTCGATGCCGGATTGCCGGCTCAACCAATCTTCCAGTTTTTTCACCTCGGCTTCGGTCGCCGCGTAAGATACGCCTTCGGCCAAACGTAGATCCACGACGAGTTCGGGCCGGGTCGAATCCGGAAAAAATTGTTGTTGCACGAATTTAAAACCGACGATCGCCCCGACGAACATTGCCAACGTAATCGTAATCACCAACCAACGATGCGAGACGCAGCCGGCCACCAACCCGCGAAACCGGCGATAAAAAGGCGTCTGGTACAAATCGTCGTGACCGGTCGCCTCGCTGCCGATTCCCGCGCGCGCCAACCAGCGGGCAAACACCGACGGTCGGGCGTGGCGATCTCGGTAATTCGGCAGTAGCCGAAATCCCAAATAAGGCACAAACACCACCGCAGCGACCCAAGACACCAACAACGCAATCACCACCACCTGGAAAATCGAGCGGGTGTATTCGCCGGTCGAAGATTCGGCGGTGGCGATCGGCAAAAAACCGGCGGCGGTGACCAAGGTACCGCTGAGCATCGGCATCGCGGTCGAGGTATAGGCAAAGGCCGCCGCCCTGGTACGCTCCCAGCCCTGCTCCATTTTCGAAGCCATCATTTCGACCGCGATGATGGCATCGTCCACTAGCAAGCCGAGCGCCAAAATCAACGCGCCCAACGAAATCTTATGCAAACCGACGCCGAACAAATGCATGAGCCAAAAGGTGATCGCCAATACCACCGGTATGCTAATGGCCACGACGATGCCGGTACGTAATCCCAGCGACATCAAGCTAACCGCCAACACGATCACGACCGCTTCCGCCAGCGATTTGACGAATTCGTTGACCGATCGCTGCACGGCTTTAGGTTGAGACGAAACCGGATGCAGTTCCAGACCGACCGGCAACTGGCTTTGAATTTGGGTGACCGCGGCGTCCAGAGCCTTGCCCAGCCGAATGATGTCGCCGCCGTCACGCATGGCGACACCGAGCAATAAGGATTCTTGACCGTTAAAACGCACCTTGTCCTTGGGCGGATCTTCGTAGCCCCTGCCGACTGTCGCGACATCGCCGAGGCGAAATTCCTGATTGTTAACCCGGAGTCTCACATCCCGCAAGGCCTCCAACTGGTCGTAGCGACCGGATACGGCGATCCGGACGTGCTCGTCGGGCGAGTCGAAACTGCCGCTGCCGGTGACCAGATTTTGGGCCTGTAGGGTCTGCAGCATGCTGACCACATCGATACCCATCGTCGCCAACTTGGCATTCGACAAATCGACGTAGATACGCTGTTTTTGCTCGCCGAAAAAATCCACCTTGACGACGTCCGGCACCCGCAACAATTCGGCGCGTACCGTTTCGGCGTGCCGTTTCAATTCGGCGTAGTCGTAACCCGGCCCGGTCAAGGCATATAAATTGCCGTAGACATCGCCGAATTCGTCGTTAAAGGTTGGCCCTTCGACGCCGTCGGGCAGGGTATAGCGAATATCGCCGACCTTTTTCCGCGCCTGATAAAAAATATTGGGGACTTCGCTGGGCGGCGTCGAATCGAGGGCCGACAGAAATATCAACGATTCGCCGGCTCGCGAGTAGCTACGCAAGGTATCCAGCCACGGCACTTCCTGGAGTTTTTTCTCGAGTTTATCGGTGACCTGCCGCTCAACCTCTTCCGCGCTAGCTCCAGGCCAACCGGTTCTTATCACCATGATCTTGAACGTAAACGGCGGGTCCTCGGATTGCCCCAGCTTGGTATAAGACGCCATCCCGACCAACGTCATTACCAGCATCGCGTACAGTACCAGCGCCGGGTGGCGCAAGGCCCACTCGGACAGGTTGAATCCCTTCATGGCCGACTCCGCGACGGCACCGCTCTGACGATCTGGCCCGGCACCAAGGTCTGAACACCCGCCGCGACGACTTGCTCCCCACTTTGCAAACCCTCTAGGATCAGTACGCCATCCTCACGGTAATCGCCGGCCCGCACCGGTCTGGGCCGCACTTCGCCATTGGCTGGATTGACGACCCAAACCACCGTCCGTCCGTCCCGCTCGGTCAACGCCGGCGTCGGCAGCAAATAGGCGGCAGTATCTTGCCGATAAAAGCGCACCCCGGCCGTCATGCCTAAGCGCACCGCCGCATCGGGATTCTGAAGCGCCACCCGCACCTGGAAGGTGCGGGTGGCGCTATCGGCGGCCGGCGCCACCTCCCTGACCCGGCCCTGATACGTCACCCCCGGATACGCCCATAAGCGGACTTCAGCCGGCGTATCGACCGCAATTCCAGCCATCCGCGACTCGGGTACCGCGATCGCTACCTCCTTGGCTTCGGCCACCGCGATCCGAACGATGGGTTCGCCAGCCGCGACAACCTGCCCCGGCTCGGCGCGGATCTCGGTCACCACGCCGTCGCGTTCGGCCAATAGATGGGTATAGCGCGACTGATTGCCGGTCACGGCGGCCTGAGCGCGTGCCTGCTTGGCGCGGGCGGCGGCGGCCTTGTACTGGGCTTCCTGAATATCCAGGGCCTGATTGGAGATAAACTTGCGGGCGTACAATTGCCGCTGCCGGTCCAATTCGGCCTGCGCCAGCGCCAGATCGGCTTCGGCGGCCCGCACTTCGGCCTGGGCGGCCTGAGTGGACAAGCCGGTATCGACCGCATCCAACTTCGCCAACATCTGACCGGCCACGACCACGGCGCCGACGTCGACGTTGCGTTCGATAATCTTGCCGGCGATCCTGAAACCCTGCACACTTTCGTATCGCGAACGAACCTCGCCGACCAGCGTGGTCGGCGCTTCGGCAGTGCGTTCCCCCACCGTCGTCACCAATGCCGGCCTGGGCGGCGGCGGCGGCGGCACCGGTTGCTCGCAGCCGATCAACATCAGCAGCGGCAACATCGCAAACAAAAACTTCATTGAATTTCCTCGAGAGGTGAAATGGCGTTGGACGGGATACGGCTTCAAGCGGAAGCGGCCATGGCCTGCAAGATGGTTTCCAGCGGCACCAACGAAATTTCGGCGCTGAACAACAAGGCGTTGTCCGCGCGAAATAGCCCGTAACATTCGTAATCCAGCGGCGTGGCGCGCAGATCGCCGAAATCGTGTTCGGCGCAATTGGCGGCCGGTTTGATCAGAATATGTAAAGCGTCGTTACTGCGTAATTCGGCCAACAGCCGCCGGTCGATGCTGATTTTGTGAGAGGTGTACACCATCGGATTACGCTCGAAGTCGTGCTGCCATTTCAACGCTTTTTCCAATAAGGCACTGGACAACAGCGCGCAAGGAAACAACTCCGGAAAGCCGACGACATCCTGAATTTCGTCGATGTATTCCGATTGATCCCGCAATGAGCCGCACAGAAAATTCTTGGCATTGCTGTTCATCATGAACTTGCGTTTCAGGAAATAGCCGTTCGGCAGAAAGCAGCGATCCGGCTGGATCCGCATCTCGCCGATGCCTAGCAAATCCGGCTTGCCCGTCACCAACGGCCGGGCGGTTTCCTTTTTAAAGCCCATCAACGCCAGGCCGCCATCGGCCTTGACCGCGATCCGGTTGCTCAGTACCGGCTCGGGTTCGAGTTTGAATTGCGACTGTTTGATCTCGACCGCCACGTGTTGACCCGGCTTGACCGCGTTGGCGAAGGTAAACTGGTAATTGCTGAAATGCAGACCGTGCTCGGCAATCAACCGCTCTTCACCCAGCTTGCGGCGGAAATCCGCCACTTTGCCCTCGACCAGCGATTCCAACTGAAACCCCATCACGATCGGACCGGCGAACGGATTCCGATTGATCCGACCCCACTTCTTACTGTCGTGAAACAGGTTGAAGTCGTCGGTGGAGTTGCGGGCGACGTCGATATGCAGCTTGCTGAAAATTTCCGAATTCATGACATCCTTGGGTTCGAGTTGGCAACGATGACTAAGCGCCGACATGCTAGCACCGATCACATCGCCGGAAAATTGGCCGGAATTGTCGCCGATCAAATCGCCGGCACGATTCCGCTAGTCGCGATCCATGGCATCGGTACGTGCGAAATCCGCGATAAGGGTACCGACGCAAGTCAAGTCGGACAGGGTAAGTTTAGCGCGAGACGCGACTCTCGTTTGTCGTTGCCGTTATTCCTCGAGGCAGCACACCTTGTTACGCCCGGTTTGCTTGGCTTGGTATAGCGCTTGGTCCGCCAGATTCAGCAAGGTATCGATGTTGACGCTGGATTCGCGCAACGTAGCGATACCGATGGACACGGTGAACCGTAACGGCAACCCCGACGCCAGCGCAATTTTGCTGGCGGCGACGATGACCCGCAAGCGGTCGGCCACTTCGACCGCTTTTTGCAAACCGGTTTCAGGCAACAACACCGCAAATTCCTCGCCGCCCAAGCGGCCGGGAATGTCGATTTCGCGGAGCGTCTCGATGAAGATTTGCCCCATTTTCTGCAAAACCCTATCCCCGATCGCGTGGCCGTAAGTATCGTTAATGGCCTTGAAGCGATCGATATCCAGCATCAACACCGACAAGTGGTTGCCGTAACGCTGTACCCTGGCCAGTTCCAGTTCGGCCTGCTCCATGAAGTACCGCCGATTGGCGATACCGGTCAGATAATCCAGATGAGCCTGTCGTTCCAATTGTTCCAGCAAATGTCGGCGATCGGTGATGTCCTGTACTTGCGACACGAAGTACAAAATCCGGTCTTCGCCGTCCCGAACCGCCGAAACGCTCAGCAAAATCCAAATCAGCCGGCCGTCCTTATGAAAATAACGTTTTTCCATCTGATAGCCGGTACCGTCACCGTCCAACAGCGCTTGAACTTGACTCAAATCGGTTTGTAAATCGTCGGGATGGGTGATGTCTTGAAAAGTCAGACCCCGCAATTCCGCCTCGCTGTAACCGACGATCTTGCACAACGCGGCGTTGACTTGCATGAAACGGCCATCCGGTAAAACCAACGCCATGCCGATGGCGGCGGCGTCGAAGGTGGAGCGGAAGCGGGCATCCAGTTCCTGACGCACGGTTTCGCGCTCGCGAAGTTCGGTCACATCGTCGTAAATAGCCACCAATTCGCCGCTGGGCAATTGGTAAACGTAGTTGTCGCGCCAGCCGTCGACCCGTCCGTCCCGGTAATGCGCGGATGGAAACGCCTCGGCCCGACCCGTCGCGGCGACCCGGCGCAATACCGCCGCCAAACCGAATTCGGCGGCGCCCGGAAACACCTGACTCAACGGACGGCCTATCACTTGGTCACGCTGAATCTTGTCAATTGCCTCGGCCGCTTTATTAAAGGCCAGAAACACGAAATCGCTGGCTTCGGCGTCAATCGGCAAATACACGGCAACACCGCTGCTCATGTTTTCGAATAAGGCCTGCAAGCGCGCCTCGCTATCCGTCAATGCCTGCTTCTCGCGCTGCAACTGACTATTGCGTTCGTGCAACTCCAGGGTACGTTCCTCGACTTTTTCAGCCAGCCGCTGACTTAACGTCACTAATTCCTCGGCGGTCTGCCGCTGGCGCAAGCGATCCAGTCCGTATGCGCCGAGAATTTGCGCCAGATCGGCGTACATGCGGGTGATTTTCTCCAAACGCTCTCGAGGCACCACCGGAATCTTGGCGATGGCACGCAAATACGCTTCTTCATCGAATTTCAGATTCTGTGCTCGCTCCCGGAAATAATCGGAGTCGGGCGGCTCGGTAAAACACTGGCCGGTAAAAATATTCGCGACATGATAACCGTCGACGATAATCGGCATCGCACAGTCCACCAAACCGTTCAGGCAAGCGTAAATCGCAAACGCCTCTCCCTTCAGCAAACTGGCGGCCAATACCGTATCGCTGTCCAAACAATTGCCGCGAGTGCGGGGATCGACGCGATGATAGAGCGCGCAGGCTTCTTGCCAACCGGAGTGGGTGATAACGACGCCGTCGGTATCGATGACGGCGTTGGCGATGCCAATCAGCTCGCATAACCCGTCCATCAATGTCTGCAAACTCGCGACATCGACAAGATCGGCAAATTTTAGATTGGCAACGGCCATGGCAAAGCACCAGGAGTCGTGGATTTCGGACCGAGACCAATGCTGCGCGCGGTCCGGGGCGGAGTATCTTACTCCCGCGGTAACGCCAAAGAAAAAAATCGCCCGGCGGGAACCGGACCGAATCAGGACAGGGCTTTGGCCGCCGCTCAAGCGAATCCTAGGCCACTTTACGGTCATAAACGCGCCGCCCCAACACGGCATCCCTGACGGATTCCGCCAGCATGGTCAGGCGGTAGGTGCCGGCTTCGCTAACCTTAAGCTCGCCCAAGACGGCAGCCAAATGCGCCATCGCTACGTCGTAATGCGAGTCGTCCGGATGGAATTTCATCAAACACCGATGCGCCGGACATAACAAGTTGTTCGCGCGTGCTTCCTCCGCGCGGACGACGTCCGGCAAAGGCACGAAATTATGACCGGCCGACGTCCTGGGCTTGGGACTGTCGCGTCCGAAAGCCACCGCGAAATAAGCATCCAACAGCTTGGACGCGTCTAAGTCGCTGGATAAGGCCACGTTCAAATAGGCCTTTAGTGCCTTGGCGTGTTCGGCAACCGGGCGATTGTTGAAAAATCGGTTGATCCGATAATCGTCGAGCATCTTTTCGCAAACGCGATCGACGATAGCGCCGACAAGCACGGCGTTGGAGAATTCGGAACGGGCGGAAGGCAGTCCGGAAACCACGGTAGTTGTCATAATCGTCTCCTGGCGGATTGTTGACATAAACCAGTGTTCCCGCGCCTTGCGGATTGTCAAACCGTCCCGCGCCGCGCTTTCGAAATGCTGCTTTCCAACGCCGCGCGCTGCTCGGCGATGCTGTCGCACAGCCGAAACTGCGCTAGGGCGCGTCGCAAGTTGTGCAACGGATCGCTCACCTTGAAATAGCGACTGCCATCCAGATAATCGCTGAAAAATCGCAAACCCAGCTCGAACGGAATCAACCAGATGGCCGCATACAGGCTTTCGTCGGCGGCGGCATCGATAAGATCGCCGCAGACCGTCAAATAACCGCCGAGAACGCGCCGCGCGGTGGACAGATCGAAACGGTCGCCGTCCGTATGACAACAAGAGCGCAAACAATCGCCGATGTCGTAGTGCGGCAGGCCGGGTTTGACGGTATCCAGGTCGATCAGGCCGATAATGCTATCGCTACCGGGCCGGAACAGAAAATTATTGAGTTTAGGGTCGCCGTGGATCACTCGCTCGACCAGCTCGCCGCGCTGTTTGGCTTGCTCCAGCACCGGAATAGCGGCCGCGTGGCGCTCGATATAAGCAACGCATTCACCAAAGTCGGCATCGGCGGCCACCCGTAACGGCTGCTCGAGGCGTTGCAGATACGTCTCGTAATAGGTCGGCGTAATGTGGAAGCCGGGCAAGGTATCGTGCAGCGCTTCGCCCGGCAAATCCGCGCATAAGCGGTGAAACCGGGCCAGCGCCTCGCCGACGGCTGTCGCTTCGGCCGGACGGCTGAGCGCCTCTCGGCTTTCCGACGGACCGAGGTATTCGAGCGCTCGCCAATATTGGCCCCGATCGTCGATTAGAACGTCGGCGCCGTTCGCGCCGGTCAACAAGCCCGGTACTTGCAAGCCGCTAGTTTCGGCGCACCGTGCGGCGTGAGCCGTCAGGCACCGCAAGTTGGCCATCACCCAATCGGGCCGAGCGAACACTTCGGAATTCAAGCGCTGCAGCACGAAGCGCCCGGTTGCGGTTGCCGCCGCGTAAGTATCGTTGATCAGACCGTTACCGAGCGGTTCGACGGCCAACACCGACTGCCCGCCGGCAAAATGCTCGGCGATGCCGCGTAGGCTATTCACAAGCCGCCGAGTCGGCGGCGCAGCTCTTGCAGAGCCTGGCCGCGATGGCTGACGGCATTTTTTTGCTCGGGCGCCAATTGCGCCGAAGAACTTGCGAAGGTCTCCACCCAAAACAACGGATCGTAGCCAAAGCCGTTGCCGCCGAGCGGTTCGCGTAGGATACGCCCTTCCCAAACGCCCTGAGCGACGATCGGGGTCGGATCGTCGGCATGACGCATGAACACCATTACGCAGACAAAGCGGGCCGTGCGCTGGTGGTCGGGCACAGCCGACAGAGCATCGAGCAACTTGGCGTTGTTGTCGCTATCCGACGCAGCCGCGCCGGCGTAGCGGGCCGACAGCACACCGGGCGCTCCGCCCAGCGCATCGACGACCAAGCCGGAGTCATCGGCGATGGCCGGCAACCCGCAATGCCGCGCGGCATTGCGCGCCTTGATGATGGCATTTTCGACGAAGGTCGAACCGGTTTCCTCCGGCTCGACGACCTGAAATTGCGATTGCGGCAGAATCAAATCGTTTTGCAAAATCGCCTGAATTTCCCGAATCTTGCCGGCATTACCACTGGCCAGCACGATGGAACTCATGCGGCGGCCGGCGTCTTGGCGGCTTGCAATGCCGCTGCTTGCTTGTCCAGTAACTCGCGTATGCCGAGTTCGGCCAGCTCCAGCATCGCATTCAGTTCGTCCTTGCGGAACGCATGCCCCTCGGCGGTGCCCTGAATTTCAATGAAAGCACCGGCATCGTTCATCACAACGTTCATGTCGGTTTCGGCCTGACTATCCTCGGCATAATCCAAATCCAGTACCGGCACGCCGCCGTAGATTCCGACCGAAACCGAGGCCACTTGGCCGTGCAGCGGATTTTTCTTGATTCGTTGGGTTTTCAGCATATGTTCGATGGCGATGGACAAGGCCACGAAGCCGCCGGTAATCGAGGCGGTGCGCGTGCCGCCGTCGGCCTGCAACACATCGCAATCGATGGTGATCGTGTTTTCGCCCAAGGCTTTCAGGTCGATAGCGGCACGCAGCGACCGGCCGATCAAGCGTTGTATTTCCAGGGTACGTCCGCCCTGCTTGCCGCGACCGGCTTCGCGCTCCATCCGGCTGTGCGTGGAACGCGGCAACATACCGTATTCGGCGGTGATCCAGCCCTCGCCCTTGCCCTTCAGAAAGCGCGGTACGCTAGTGTCGACGCTGGCGGTACACAAGACCCGAGTATCCCCGAACTCCACCAACACAGAGCCTTCGGCATGCTTGGTGTAATTGCAGGTAAAGCGTATTTCTCTTAGTTGCTCGGGGGTGCGTCCGCTGGGTCTCATCTGGATCTGCCTTGTCGTAAAATGGCGAGATTATACGCGCTGCTACCGAAGATTTCTTAGCGCCGCCCGGGCAGCCGAAGGTAGCCGGCCAACATTCCCGAGCCGAGTCTGTGATAATAGCCGCCTGTCGAATCGCTCAACGCCCTGTCCCGTTCATGCAACGCATCCATTATTACTACGCCGGCCTGGCCGGATTTTTCGGCCTGTTTTTGTTATTGATGGCCTGGCCCACGCTGCTAGCGCCGCCCAAGCACATTCCGACGGCACTGGTATTGTTGGTCAGCGCCGGTCCATTGCTGTTGCCGATGCGCGGCTTGTTAAACCGCGACCTGAAAAGCTGCACCTGGATGAGCTACCTGAGTTTGCCGTACTTCGTGCATGGCATTGTCGAAGCCTATGTCGATCCGGCTAGCCGGACCTACGCACTGGCCGAGGTCGGCTTCAGCCTGTTACTGTGTTTCGGCGCGGGGCTTTACGTCTATAAAGCCGAGAAAATCAGAGGCTAGCCGCGATGCAAGTGCCGCTTCAGTTCGAGTTCCAGAGCCATCAGACCTTCGCGAGCTATTACGCCGGCCAGAATGCCGAAATCGTCGGACAACTGCAAAGCTTGGCGGCTCCGAACGGAGAACAGCAATTGTACATTTGGGGCGAT
Source organism: Methylomonas stagni (assembly GCF_050154735.1). Classification (NCBI taxonomy): domain Bacteria; kingdom Pseudomonadati; phylum Pseudomonadota; class Gammaproteobacteria; order Methylococcales; family Methylococcaceae; genus Methylomonas; species Methylomonas stagni. The sequence goes on from NZ_CP189557.1 coordinate 3,377,053, forward strand.
ACCGGCAGCGGCAAGAGCCATCTACTGCAGGCATGTTGCCAACACGCCAAGGCGATCGGCATGGACCCATTTTACCTGTGCCTGACCGCGGCCCGTCTGCCGCCGCCGGCCGTGCTGGAAGGCCTGGATGACATGGCTTTGGTTTGCCTGGATGACCTGCCTGTTTTAGCAGGGCGTGCCGATTGGCAGCAAGCGTTATTCAATTTCTACAATCGCCACCGCCAAAACGGACACAAACTGGTATTAGCCGCCGATTGTCCACCTAAATTTCTGCCTTTCGAATTACTGGATTTGAAAACCCGAATGGGTTGGGGACTGACGCTAAAAATCCAGAGTTTGCGCGACGATCAGTTGATCGCGGCGTTAAATCACAAGGCGCATTTTCTGGGTTTCGACATTTCGGCATCGGTCGGACGGTTTTTACTGAACCACTACGTCCACGATTTGCCGGCACTTTGGCTGTTATTGGACAAAATCGACCAAGCGACGCTGGCGGCGAAGCGCAAACTGACCGTGCCGTTCCTGAAACAAATTTTGGCGGGTGAGCTATGAGCAACAAAGTATTGGTGGTGGGTAGCGGCGCGATCGGCGGCTTTTACGGCGCTTTGCTGGCCAAGGCCGGTGCCGACGTGACGATGACCTGCCGTTCGGATTTCGAGACCGTCAAGCGGCGCGGCTTCCGAATCGACAGCCGGGAACTGGGCAGCTGGCGATTTTTCCCGCTGGCGCCTGGTGCAACGCGCCGGCGAATACGGCGGCGAGCCGGATTTCCTGCTGCTGTGTACCAAGGTCAAGCCCGATTTGGACCGGGCCGAATTGATTCGCGACGCGGTTGGTCCGAATACCGCGATCGTCTTCATTCAAAACGGCATCGACATCGAAGCGGAGTTGCAGGCCGCGTTTCCCGATAACGAACTGATCAGCGGCCTGGCCTTCGTTTGCTGTAACCGGATCGCACCGGGCGAAATTCAACATCTGGCCTACGGCCGACTGCTGTTAGGCAATATGCCGAGCGGAGTCTCGGACAAAACCCGCCGCCTGGCGGACCTGTACCGGACCAGCGGCATTGAGGCCGAAACTTGCGAAGACATCGTCGGCGGCCGTTGGCAAAAATGCGTCTGGAACGCGCCGTTCAACCCGCTGTCGGTACTGTCCGGCGGATTGGCGACTCAGACCATCCTGCAGAATCAGGAATCACTGGTCAGACGTATCATGACGGAAGTCCAAGCCATCGCCGAAGCCGCCGGCCATCCGCTGCCTGCCGACATTATCGAGCGAAATATCGCGATGACTCGAAGCATGCCGCCCTACAAAACCAGTATGTTGCTGGATTTCGAAACCGGCCAGAGTATGGAAACCGAGGCGATACTCGGCAATACTGTCCGCGCCGCCGAACGTTTGGGTTTGGATGTGCCTTGCCTGCAATCCTTATATGCGTTGATGCGCTTACGGGAACAACAGTCGGCGACGGGCCTGGGCGGAAAACACCCGTCACACAATTGACATTCCGTTTTTACCGATTTTTCGGTTAGAATGTGAAGATTTTCATTGACCTTGTCTTTGAAGAAGCCGCTCGCTGACTTCCAAGTTGCTTGGAAAGTGGAGTCCGGCCGCATACTTCGCTAGAACAGCAGCTATGTGACCCACTAAAACCGTGGCAATGGTGCTGGGGTTAAAGAATTTTTATGTCCATTTTTAGAGTATAACCATGACTGATCTATCGCTTTATAGAAACATCGGGATCTTCGCTCACGTCGATGCCGGTAAAACCACCACGACCGAGCGGATTTTGAAGCTGACCGGAAAAATCCACAAAATCGGCGAAGTACACGACGGTGCGGCGACCACAGACTTCATGGTGCAAGAGCAAGAACGCGGCATCACCATTCAATCGGCCGCGACCACCTGTATGTGGCCGGGTAGCACCAACCAATTTCCGCCGCACCGCTTCAACATCATCGACACCCCGGGCCACGTCGACTTTACGATCGAAGTGTATCGTTCGCTGAAAGTGTTGGACGGCGGTATCGGCGTATTCTGCGGCTCCGGTGGCGTTGAACCTCAATCGGAAACCAACTGGCGCTATGCGAACGACTCCAAAGTCGCTCGCGTTATCTATGTCAACAAACTGGACCGTTTGGGCGCGAACTTCTACCGCGTCGTCAAGCAAGTCGAGGACGTACTAGGCGCCAAACCAGTGGTTATGACCCTGCCGATCGGCGAGGAAGAAAACTTTGTCGGCGTGATCGACTTATTGACCCGCAAAGCCTGGATTTGGGATAACTCCGGCGACCCGTTGAAATATGAAATCCAAGACGTGCCGGCCGATATGGTCGAGCAAGTCGAAGAATGGCGCGCCAAACTGATCGACCAAGTCGCCGATCAAGACGACGACATCATGGAAAAATATCTGGAAGGCGAAGAGCCGACCATCGAAGAAATCAAAAAGTGTATCCGCAAGGGCACCATCGCGATGGATTTCTTCCCAACCTTTTGCGGCTCTTCGTTCAAAAACAAAGGCGTGCAATTGGTATTGGACGGTGTCGTCGAATACCTGCCGAACCCGACCGAAGTCAATCCGCAACCGGAAACCGACATCGAAGGCGTGCCGACCGGCGAACACGCGATTGTCGACCCCGAGCGCCCATTCCGCGGCCTGGTGTTCAAAATCATGGACGACCGTTTCGGTGCGCTGAACTTCGTACGTATTTACTCCGGCAAGCTGAAAAAAGGCGACACGGTCCTGAACACCTACACAGGCAAAACCGAGCGGGTCGGCCGGATGGTGGAAATGCACGCCGACGACCGTAACGAAATCGAAACCGCGCAAGCCGGCGACATCGTCGCGCTGATCGGTTTGAAAAGCGTGCAAACCGGTCACACCTTGTGCGATCCTGACAAACCGGCCACATTGGAGCCGATGGTATTCCCTGACCCCGTTATCTCGATTGCGATTTCGCCAAAAGACAAGGGCAGCAACGAAAAAATGGGTATCGCGATCGGCAAAATGGTCGCCGAAGACCCGTCATTCCGCGTCGAAACCGACCAGGAATCCGGCGAAACCATCATCAAAGGCATGGGCGAGCTGCACTTGGATATTAAAGTGGACATCCTGAAACGGACCCACGGTGTCGAAGTGAACGTCGGTAAACCACAGGTGGCTTACCGCGAAACCATCACCAAACGTATCGAAGACGAATACGTCCACAAAAAACAATCCGGCGGTTCAGGCCAATACGCGAAAATCAACTACATCATCGAACCCGGCGAACCCGGCAGCGGCTTCCAATTCGAATCCTCGGTTGTCGGCGGTAACGTACCTCGCGAATACTGGCCAGCCGTCGAAAAAGGTTTCAAAGCCAGTATCGAGAAAGGTGTATTGGCGGGCTTCCCTTGCTTGGACTTCAAAGTCAACCTGACCGACGGTGCGTTCCACGCGGTTGACTCGTCATCCATCGCGTTCGAAATCGCCGCCCGCGCCGCGTATCGTCAATCGATTCCGAAAGCCGGTCCGCAATTGCTGGAACCGATCATGAAAGTCGACGTGTTCACACCGGAAGCACACGTGGGCGACGTGATCGGCGACTTGAACCGCCGCCGCGGCATGATCAAATCCCAAGATCCAGGCGTCACCGGCGTTCGCATCAAAGCGGACGTACCGCTGAGCGACATGTTCGGTTACATCGGCGACTTGCGGACGATGACCTCCGGTCGCGGCCAATTCTCGATGGAATTCTCGCATTACATCGCCTGCCCGAAAAACGTGGCCGACGAAGTGATCAAGGAAGTCAACGAACGCAACAAAAACAAAGACAAGTAAACAGTGGGGCTGCCCCGAGACCGCAAGGTCTCCGAGCAGCCTTTTTTGCGATTTGGCCGCCTGTCTTTCAGGCGTCTCTTTAACGATAAAGCTTGCGCGATGTACGTCAGCTTAATCCCGCACCCCACTTTGGGAGAACACTATGGCATTTGTAATTACCGAAAACTGCATCAAATGCAAATATACCGATTGCGTCGACGTATGCCCTGTCGACTGCTTTCACGAAGGACCCAATTTTCTGGTTATCGATCCGGACGAATGCATCGATTGCACGCTGTGCGAACCGGAATGCCCGGCCGGTGCGATTCACGCCGAAGATGAGCTGCCGGAAGGCCAAGAGCACTTCGCGGCGTTGAACGCCGAATTGGCCAAAACCTGGCCGTTGATCACAGAAGTCAAGGACGCGATGCCGGACGCCGACGAATGGAACGGCAAGCCGGACAAATTTAAATTGCTGGAAAAATAATCCGTTACGGGATACAGGGAGCGCCGCGACATCGCTGGCGCTCCCCGCCAACAACGTAGGCTAACGCTTTAAAGCATCAAATCTCGCCTTTCTCGACGACCGGCATGATCCAATAATGGATACCCGAGCCGGCGAACTCCGCCTTTAAGCGCTCCAAAAGCGCGGAAATCACAATTTTTTCCGAGTAAATCTGAAAACTGGTATTTCTGGGCTCTGCTTCGTCATGCTCGCTGGGCAGCTTGACGATTTTGTGACTGGCCGCGTCCCCGTTCAAGCGCATGGTTTCGAACTCGTCCAAACACTCCATCACCGCCGCTTCCATATCGCCGGGCACGACAAACGAAATCGAAAACTGCTGATGCTGTAGCGTGTTGACAAAGTCGTCCTCGCTATTGAATCGATCCGACGCATTTTTGACGACTTGCAGAAATTTGCCGCGCCGCCGGTCTCCCTTGCGTTTTTCGACAAATTCGTTATCGGCTCGCTGATGCTGCCGGGGATCGTTATACCAACTGCGATGGTAATAAGGTCTAACGACCACCATCCGGCCGTTGAAGCGCCGGTTTTTCAAACCCTTGATGACCCGCTGCACGGTCAACTCCGAATCCAGCGTCACCAAGCCGTGATACTCCATGGAACCAAAGCGACTGTCTTGCAGTGCCAGAATCTGCACGTCCACTATCCGGCCCGGCTTCAGGAAAAAGCCGCTTTTCAAGGCAGGACTAATGAATTCGGTAATTTCAGAGTGTCTGGTGTTGGCCGGAATTCTTCTCAGAAATATGTTCATCGGTTCGCTTGCAAAGTGACAGGGTCGGTTTTTTAAACATACGAGACAACTGTAGCATTCCGTACTGAATTCTGCATACCTCGCGGTCAGATTTTTCCGCGCTCCAATGCCGGCAACAACCAATACTTTAAGCCGGCGCCCGCGAAGTCCGCTTTTAGCTTAGTCAATAACCCGGAAATGTTGGTTTTTTCGATAAAAATTTGAAAGCGGACCTTGCGCCGATAACCGCTGACCTGCTCGGCCAGCGACAGGCCCTGGTCGTCCGCGTCGTGGATATTCGCCGGCATACAGGAAAAACTTTGCCGCCACGCCAACGCCAATAAAAAGTCCACGAATTGCTCCTCCAAATCCGGCGGAACGTCGACCATTAGCAGATAAGCCTCATGATTCATTCAGCGGTCTCCTCGCCGCGCCCGTAAGCACGATACAGTATTGGCAACAAAATCAGCGTGAGTAGCGTCGACGACACCAGCCCTCCGGTGACTACGATGGCCAAGGGCCGTTGCACTTCCGAGCCAGGCCCCGAGGCGAACAATAGCGGAATCAAGCCGAACGCGGCGATACTAGCCGTCATTAGCACCGGACGCAGCCTACGGCAAGAACCGACAATCACGACGCGCGACAATTCCATACCGGTCGCGCATAGCTGATTAAAGTAACTGACCATCACCACGCCATTCAATACCGCGATACCGAGCAGCGCGATAAAACCCACCGAGGCCGGCACCGACAAATATTCCCCGGATAACCACAGTCCGAACACGCCGCCCACCATCGCCAACGGAATGTTAGACAACACCAGTAAGGCTTGCCGCACCGAACCGAAGGTCGAAAACAGTAATAGGAAGATCAAGCCAAGCGCCAACGGGATCACCAAACCGAGCCGGGCTGCGGCGCGTTGTTGGTTCTCGAACTGACCGCCGAATTCGACGTGAAAACCGGTCGGCAGTCGGACACGTTCCGCGACCGTCTTGCGAGCCTCTTCGACGAAACCGACCAGATCGCGCTCTTCGACATTGCAGCGAATCACGACAAAGCGCTGGCCTTTTTCCCGATCTATCGACACCACGCCTTCTACCGCTTCGATTTTCGCTACCGCCGAAATCGGTATGTGGCTGCCGCTCGGCAGCGTGATTTGCAAATTATCGAAATTCGCGGTGTTGCTGGCGCCGCGCAGTAACAGAGGTGTGCGCTTGACGCCTTCTTGAACGATGCCGAGCTGCAAACCTTCTATCTGCGCTCTAAGCAGATTCTCGATACCTTCGGCATCCAAACCGTAGCGACCGGCGGCCGACCGGTCGATTTTCAATTGCAGAAATTGCATGCCTTCGTTCTTGCGAGTGAAGACGTCGCTGGCGCCGGGTATTGTCTTCAATACCGCTTCGATTTCCTCCGCCTTATGATTCAATACATTCAGATCGCTGCCGAACAGCTTGATCGCCACGTCGCCGCGTGTACCGGTCAACATCTCGGAAACCCGCATTTCGATGGGCTGGGTAAAGCCGAACGCAATACCCGGCGTGTGCGGCATGACCTTGCGGATTTCCTCGATCAGCGCTTCCTTGGTATGCATCCGCCATTCGGCTTTCGGTTTCAGAATTAAAAAGGTATCCGTGTCGTTGAGGCTCATCGGATCCAAACCCAATTCGTCGGTGCCGACCCTGGACACCACGTGAGCCACTTCCGGAACATGCTCGAGAATGTTTTTCTGCACCCGCACATCCAGCGCCACCGAATCCGCCAACGTAATCGACGGCAATTTTTCGAGTTGCACGATAATGTCGCCTTCGTCCATCGTCGGTATGAAAGTGCTGCCGATTCGACTGAAAACCAGTAGCGTTGCCAGCAATAATCCTCCCGCGACGATAAACACCGTTTTGGCGTTCGCCAAACACCACGCCAACACCGGCTGATACAAAGCCAGTAATTTACGCGGCAGCCAAGGCTCTTCGTGCGACACATTCTTCAACAGAAACGAGGCCAACACCGGAATCACCGTCAGCGACAACAACAAGGAACCGCTCAGCGCGAACACGATCGTCATCGCGACCGGGCCGAACAATTTGCCTTCCAGCCCTTGCAGCGTCAACAACGGCAAAAATACGATGACAATGATCAGGATGCCCGACGTCACCGGCGCGGCGACTTCCCGGGTCGCCCGATAAATCAGGTGCAGGCGCGGCAAACGCTCGGCTTTACGATGGTCGGCGAGTTGGGTAATGATGTTTTCGACAACCACGACGGCACCATCCACCAGCATGCCGATCGCAATCGCCAAGCCGCCCAGACTCATTAGATTGGCCGACATGCCGAAGGCCTGCATCAGGATAAACGTAATCAGCGCCGCCATCGGCAGTGCCAAGGCCACGGTCACCGCGGCCCGCAAATCGCCCAGAAACACAATCAGCAGAATTACGACCAGGACGATCGCTTCGAGCAGCGCCTGGGATACGGTCGCGACCGCCTTGCCGACCAACACGCCCCGGTTGTAAAACACATTGATCTTGACGCCTTCAGGCAAACTGGGCTGCAATTGCCCCAATTTCTCCTCTAGCAGCGCGATGGTCTGCCTAGCATTGGCGCCGCGTAAGCCCAGCACCACCGCGGTGACCGCCTCGCCGCCCCCATCCTTGCTGACCGCGCCGTAACGAGTCAGCGCGCCTATCCTGATTTCGGCGACGTCTTCGATTTTGACCGGCAGACCGTCGCGCTCGGCAACCACGATCGTCGCGATGTCGTGCTCGTCGCGAATCCGGCCTTCCGCACGGACGATCAGTGCCTCCTCGCCCTCGGTCAAGCGCCCCGCGCCATCGTTGGCATTGTTTTTCTTCAGGGCCGCGCTGAGTTGTGCGATGTCGATATGGCGTGCCGCCATTCGAATGTTGTCCGGCACCACTTCGAAGCTGCGAACCTCGCCGCCCAAGGCGTTGACATCCGCCACGCCCTTAACGGTCCGCAAGGCCGGCCGTATCGTCCAATCGAGCAGCTCGCGGCGCTGCATCAGAGTCAAATCGCCGCCTTCGATCGCGAACATGAACATCTCGCCGAGCGGCGTCGTCATTGGCGCGATACCGCCCTGAACCCCTTCCGGCAAGTTGCCCCAAATCCCGTTCAGCCGCTCCGCCACCTGTTGCCGCGCCCAATAAATATCGGTGCCTTCCTCGAAATCGAGCGTAATATCGGTGATCGCGTACTTGGCTAGCGAGCGCAGCATGACTTGGTGGGGAATGCCCAGCAACTCGACTTCGACGGGCGCGGTAATTCTGGCTTCGACCTCTTCCGGTGTCATGCCGTTGGCCTTGACGATAATTTTGACCTGAGTTGGCGACACCTCCGGAAACGCGTCGATCGGGATATTGGTGAACGCGTAATAGCCGCCGCCGGTCAGCAACGCCACCGCCAGCATGACCAACAGGCGCTGGATCAGCGCAAAGCGGATCAAGCCGGCCATTATTCGTCGCCCCCTAAACCCAACCAGTTAGCCTTCAACGCCACCGCGCCCTTGACGGCTATTTGCTCGTTACCGGTCAACGGGCCGTTAACCAAAGTCACATCGGCTTGTTTGCCAGCCACGCTGACCTCGGTCACCGCGAAGCCTTCGGCATTGCGCACGAATACATAACTATGGCCTTCGTTTTGCGCCAACGCGGTATTCGGTACCCGGAAACCGGTCTGACCACCGCCCAGCAGTTTGACGTTGACGCTTTGACCGACGCGTAAACCCTCGGCCTTGCCATCGAGCACGGCCCGGGCGGCGACGGTTTGGTTATCTCGGTTGACGCTTTGGCCCAGCAAAGCAACGCGGGCGACGATACCGCTATCTTCGACGCCGACGCTGTCGCCAATCTTGACCTGCCCCATCCGTTCTTGCGGAATATTGATTTCCAGCCACAATTGCGAGAGATCGGCGACCCGGAACAGCGGCGTCTGCATATCCAATCGACTGCCCAACACCACCAGCCGTTCCAATACCACGCCATCCAGCGGAGAGCGGATCGCCAGTTGGTTATTCAAGCGCTTGGTTTTCGCCAGTTGCTTAATTTCGCCAACCGACATGCCCGCAAGCTCGAGCAATTGTCTGGTTTCATCGGCCTTGGCCGATTTGCTGCCATGCAACACTTCGGTTTCTTGCAAACGCCGTTCGGCGATCACGCCTTCCTGCAATAACTTTTGGTCGCGCCCTTGCTCGATATCGGCCAAATTATGCTCGCTACCGGCCGTCAAATAAGCCTGTTGCAAACCGACCAACTCCGGGCTATTCAACGTGGCCAGCACCTGCCCCTTGACCACCCGATCGCCAATATTGACGTGAATTTTAGTGACCAGACCCGCCACGCTGCTGGCGACCAGCGCTTCGCGATCGGCCGGCACAGTCACGCGCGCCGGCGCGTAAAACAGCGGGATGTTCGAGCCGGCGGCAAGAGGCGCCACTCGCACATCCAGATTGTCGATTTGCTGTTGGGACATGCGAATTTGCGAGAGTTCCGCGCTCGCCTGTCCGCAAGACACGATAAAAAGACCGTACAAAAACATCGATCTCACGGCGCTACTCCTACTGCCTGATTATAAAAGGCGATATTGCGTTCCAACTTGACCTCTTGCAGCTTGGCGTTACGAATCGCCTCCAAGGCTCTGGCTTGAATTTTTAACAAATCCAGCAGGTTGATCTCGCCGGCCGAGAAACTGATCTCGGTCATCTTCAAATGGGTTTCGGCGATATCTTTCAGCTCGTTGGCAATGGCCAGTTCCGCGCGGGTCACTTCCAGGGCATGCTCGGCTTCGTGCAAATTCTTTTCGAGCTGCCGGTACAAATGTTCGCGTTGGGCCATCGCATTGTTCAACTCCAGATTAGCCTTGGCGATTTCCGGCGCGTTGTAAGCATCGCCACCAAACAGCATGACGACGTTCACGCCCACGCTTTCGACATTCTGCCCGCCCCGGCCGTCGCGTTGGCTCTTTGCGCCTACGCCTAGTTTCGGCTGGTTGATCGGATCGGTCGTGCGTATCCATTCGACCTCGGCGCGCCGCCGCTCGATGATGGCGTTGATGGCATCCAACATCGGATGATCGTTGGCGACCGTGGTAATCTCGCTCTGGCGTTCGCGATAGCTAGTCGGCACCTTGGTCAGTGTCGTGAGATTGGTGTAGGCCTTGCGGCTGTGCATGACTTCGGCTTCCGCCTGCGTCACCAGCGCCCGATTTTGCAAATATTCGCCCTTGGCCAAAAGCAAGTCGGCGCGCGGCAAATCGCCCAGCTCGACCCGGCGCTCGACCTTTTTCATCAATTGCTCGGAGATCGACAGCGCGTTTTGCGCCTGCTGCAAGCCGATGTTGGCAATTTCCATATTCCACAAGGCATCGCGCACCAGCCGAACGACTTCCAACTTAACCGCTGCCAGTTGTTTTTGCGCGGCCGCGCCGGCGCGATCCGCCACGACCTGACCCGCTTCGCGCTGCCCCCATTTCCAGGTGGTGATCTCCACTTGGGCCGACGCTTCCCGCGAACCCAGATCGTCGGCGATCCGGTCGTCCATGTAACCCAATTGCAAGGCCGTGGAACCCGCCACCCAGCTGTCGCTACGCTCGGTCAGGGCCTCGGCCTCCTGGCTCAAGGCCTCGCTGATCAAGCGGTCGGGGTATTTTTCCAAGGTTTGTTCGATCAAGCCCGGTAAACTCAGTTGCGGATCGGTTTCTATCGGATCGAGATGCTCGACGATCATCGGCCCGGCCGACATTGCGTGAACGGGTGGCGGTAACTCAGTGGCCGGCGGCTCCGCCCAACACGCGCCAGCTGACAACAACGCGCCGAACAACGCGTTTGGAATATGACGAAATCCGGTCATATTTTTCTCCGAAAATGTAGGTATGCAGAAATCCAGAATACCCGATTTGAAACGGGTGAGCGCCAAAATACCGAGCTTGGCCGAAGCAAGCCGGACGTCAACGCGACGTTTGACTAATCAACAGGGAGGCGCGCGAGAAGAATGGAGACTAACACCGGGCTGGATGAGTTCCGGAGGGGGATCGAGACGACGGAATACCAAAGTCGCAGACGCTAGCGGTGCTGGGCCGAATATCGACGTGTCGAACGCATGGGAAAGGTTATCGGCGTAAAATAACGGTAAATTGAGCTTAATTGCCGAACCGACTTCAACCACGGCACTTTGCGCATGGAGCTCGTGATGGATATGGGCCAGCACTTCGTCGGCGTTCGCGGCACGCCATTGCTCGAATTCATGCAAATGCCAGCCGCCGACACCGACTTCATCGCCGACATGCGCATGCACCAGCGGGGCTACCAATTGCAGCAACACCAAAAACACCACGAGAAACCGACGCAAGAATGCAACCATTTTAATGTTTAATACTCTGTATGATGGCGGATTCAGGTAAGCTCGGGTTGTTGCCGTTGGCACGAACCGTTATTCTACTTGAAAAAGACGATCTTACCCCGACTATCGGCATAGACTTCAATCAACACCAGGTAAACCACAACATGAACAACAAAACGCGTACTTTAGCCGGCTTGCTGATCGCAATGGCCTTGGCGTTCGGCGGCATCGACGCGGCCCACGCCAAGCGCATGGGCGGCGGCAAATCGTTCGGCAGTAAACCCAGTTACAGCACGCCGTACCAGCGTCCCACACCCAGCGCGCCGACCAGCCAACCTATCCGCTCGCCGGCTCAGCAACAAGCCGCCGCGCAAAATCAAGTCGCCCGGCAAAACTGGGCCGGGCGCGGCGGCCTGATGGGCATGCTGGGCGGATTGGCGTTGGGCGGCTTGCTCGGTTCGATGTTCTTCGGAGGCGCCTTCGAGGGTCTCAATTTGATGGATATCGCGCTATTCGCCGGCCTCGCCTTCCTCCTGTACCGGCTGTTCGCCGCCAAATCCGCGCGCCAGCCCGCCGTTGAAGGCGCGCATGCCCGCGAAGCTTACCCGCCCCAAGCAGATCCGGCGGACTACCGACAACCCGCGCAAAGCACGGCCGGTTTCAACACCGATTTATTATTCGGCAAGGGCAAGGCAGTCGGCAGCGCTCCGGCGCCGCAAGCCTTCGACGCCGACAAGCTGCCGGCCGGTTTCGACGCGAAAGTCTTTCTGAACGGCGCGCAAAACGTCTATCGACATTTGCAAGCGGCCTGGGACAACCGGGATCTGGCGGAAATCCGCAGCCTCACTACCGATAAAGTGTTCGCCGAGATACAGGAGCAGCTGCGCGCTTCCGGCGAAACCCACAGCACCGAAGTGCTGGCGCTGACCGCTGAGTTACTGGATGTCCGGGAAGTCGGTAGCGAACTGGAAGCCTCGGTGCTATTCGATGCCACGATCCGCGAAAACGGCGGTCAAGCGAACCCCGTAAGGGAAGCCTGGCATTTTACCAAACCGAAATTCAGTAATGAGCCGCGCTGGTATCTGGACGGTATCCAGCAAATCGAGAATTGAGCATGGCGGCCGACAGTCGCGAGATTCGGCGGCGCTACGACCGGCTGGCGCCGTGGTTCGACGGCCTGGAGAGCGTCCTGGAAGGGCTTTTCTTCCGCCGCTGGCGCAAGCGACTTTGGGCCGAGGTCCAAGGGCAGCACATACTCGAAGTGGGCGTCGGCACCGGCAAGAATTTTCCGTTTTACCCGGCCGACGCTCGCGTGACCGCGATAGACTTTAGCCCCAACATGTTGACGATCGCCCAACGCAAGCGCGAACGCAAGGGCCTGAGCGCGGAACTGGCGTTGATGGACGTGCAGGCTCTGGATTACGCCGATAACTGTTTCGATACCGTGATCGCCAGCTTCGTGTTCTGCTCGGTACCGCGTCCGCGCAAGGGCTTGAAGGAACTTTACCGAGTCTGCAAGCCCGGCGGTCAAGTGCTGCTTTTGGAACACGTATTAAGCGCGAACCGGATCATGGCAGCACTGATGCGGCTGTGCAATCCATTAACCGTCCGTCTGTTCGGTGCCAACATCAACCGAGAGACCGTCAAAAACGTCCAATCCTGCCCCTTCCGGCATATCTACGTCGATCCGGCCAGCGGCGACATGATCAAACTGATCCGCGCGGTCAAGTAGGCCAACGGCATCCCGGTTTTACCATTTGCGCCCCCCGGTCTAAAATGGCCGGACGCTAACGCAATCGGCTTTGGGTTTATGCCACTTTCACATATCATCGCGCGAGCGCGCCTCTTACTGCTGTTGGCGGTCACCGCCGAACCGACCCATGGCGAGGAAGCGATTTCGGAGCTTAAATCGCTGTCTCTCCAGGCGCTAAGCAGCAGTACCGTGGCGATCGCCGCCAAGCGCAGCCAGGCGGTCGGCGAAACACCCTCCGCGGTATTCGTGGTCAATCAGGAAGAAATCCGCCGTTCGGGTTTGCAGTCTATCCCGGAGATTCTCCGCCGAGTGCCCGGCCTGGAAGTCGCCCGAGTGGACGGAAATCATTGGGCTATCACCAGTCGCGGTTTCAACGGACTTTACGCCAATAAATTGTTGGTGATGGTGGACGGCCGCACCGTCTACGATCCTCTCAACTCCGGCGTGTTTTGGAACGAACAGGATTATCCGCTCGAGGATATCGACCGTATCGAGGTGATTCGCGGACCCGCCGCTACAATGTGGGGTTCAAATGCCGTTAACGGCGTGATCAATATCGTCACTCGCTCCGCGCAGGAGACCCAAGGCACGCTGGTCAGTACCGGCACGAGCCAGGAAGAACCCGGCTTCGTCAGTGTCCGCTACGGCGGAAAACTCGACAACGACTTGCATTATCGCGTATACGGCAAATACAACCACCGCGACCGTTTGCATCTGAACGGCGGCGATCTGGCTTACGACGCATTGGACATCGGCCGTGCCGGTTTTCGTAGCGATTGGAGTTTGGACGCTCGCCATAGCTTGATCGCCCAAGGCGACTATTACAACGGTAACACCGACCAGACTCTAAGCAATCCGCTGGACGGTATGAGCATCTCGGCCGATCCCGGTAAATCCTACGGCGGCAACTTACTGCTTCGCTGGCAGCAGGCGCTGGCCGACGACGCTCGCCTGCAAATTCGCGGCTACTTCGACCATGCCACCCGCGACCAGTCGTTACTCGACTACAGCCGCGACTCCCTCGACTTGGACATGCAGCACGATTTCCCCTGGCATGACCATCTGTTGACTTGGGGCGCCGGCTATCGTTACGTCGGCGACATGCTCCAACTTAAGTCGCCGTCGTTGACGATATGCCCAACGCATCGAGACCGACATTGGTTCAACCTGTTTGCCCAAGACGAGTGGCGCTTACTGGCGGAAGAACTGCGCCTGGTTTTGGGCGGCCGTCTTGAGCATAACGATTTTAGCGGTTACCAGTTGCAACCCTCCGCCCGCCTACTTTGGCAACCGGCACCCCATCACAGTGCTTGGGCCGGCGTTTCGCGGGCCGTCCGCGTTCCGACGCGCGTCGAACATGACCTGAATACCTTTTTCTCGTTGGGCGCGGGCACGACCGCCAACATTCGCGGCAACCCGAACTTGGCTGCCGAAACGGTCGTCAATTACGAGATCGGCTATCGCTTCTTTCCCAATTCGGCGTTTAGTCTGGACACCACCTTGTTCTACGGCGACTATAGCCGACTGACCACGACCGAACCGCTCGATCCCATCAACGGGAATCGGACCATAACGATCCCGCTATTGATCGACAATCAGGCTTATGGCGAAACCTACGGCTGGGAATCGGCTGTGAATTGGCGACCCGCGCAAAGTTGGCGGTTGCAAGCCAGCTACAGCTTGTTCGGCATGGCGCTGCACAAGCGTCCGGCCAGTTTGGATAGCGCCGCCGAAGCCGCCGAGACCGCTAGCCCCTCCAACCGCTTCAACATCAGCTCGTACTTGAACCTGCCCCACCAACTGGAATTGGACCTACACTGGTACTACACCGGCCGCTTGCGCAGCCAAATTGACGGATACCACCGCTTCGACGCGAGACTGGGCTGGCAGCCTAATTTACATCTCGAACTAGCACTCGGCGCCCAGAACCTGCTGGACAACCGGCACCTGGAATTCGCACCCAGCCCGGACAATGCCCTGGTTGCCAGCGAAATCGAACGCAATTTTTATCTTAAAGCCACGGTGCGCTACTAAATGCCGGCGAAGCAAAGCTTCCGCATCCGCAAGCCCGGACTTCCGGGGCCCGCCAAGGGACCGCGACGCGGCTGGCTGCTGGGCTGGCTGCTTTCCGGCATCGTTTGCGCCACCGAGCAACACCAGTTTAGCGAACACGAACTAAAAGCCGCGTTCTTATACAACTTCGCGTATTTCGCCAGCTGGCCCGATGACGACATCCATGCGAACTTCAACATTTGCAGCTATTCCGCCTCGCCGGTGACGCCGGTGTTGGCCCGATTGGTTGACGGCGAACGATTGCACAACCGTCCGTTCCGGCTAATTGTCGATCCGGGTTCCGATCGACTGAGCGAATGCCAGATTTTGTTCATTCCGCTGCAACAGGAGCGCATAACGGCCGCCGCGCTGGAACAAATCAAGCCATACCCGGTGTTGACGGTTAGCGACATACCGGATTTCGAACAACGCGGCGGCATGATTCGACTCGCTAGCGAGGGTCGGCGGATCGTACCCGTGATCCAACTGCACAATGTCTCGAACGGCAACCTGCGGATCAGCTCCAAGTTGTTGCGCAGTTCCCATCTGGTCGAGTAGGCGGCATTATGTTCAGCGGCACGCCATCCATCAGACAAAAAATTCTAGCGATGGCGCTTGCCACTGCCTTGCTGACCGGAATCCTGTCCTTGTCGTTTTTTTGGTTACCGATTTTCATCAGCAGCGACAAACCCTGCTGGAGCAAAGCAAATTGCTCTCGCGCATTCTAGCCAGTAACGTGGCCGCCGCCGTGATTTACCACGATCCGGCCACCGCGACCGAGGTATTGGCCGCGCTGAAGGAAAAGTCCGACGTGATCTCGGCCCACGTATTCACACCGGACCGCCAGGTTTTCGCGGAATATCGCAGCCGCTTAAGCCAACACATGGCGTTATTGGCTGAAATCGACCAAGGGATTTCAGCGGGTTCCCACGCCGTCGACACGCTATCCAGCGACGACGCGACCTACCGCTTTAACGACGATTGTCTGGCCGTCGTCGTACCGATTCGACTGGACAGCCGATGGGTCGGGTTCATCGACCTGCATCTGTCGCTGGCGGAAACTTCGGAACATTTCAGACGCACGGTCCACGAAGCCGTTTCCGGCTTGGCGATCGCCATTCTATTTTCGGTATTACTAGCCCGCTGGCTGGGGCGGCGGGTCAGCCGTCCATTGCAACGTCTGACCCGTAGCATCGAACAAGTCAGCCGCAATCATAGTTTCAACACGCGCCTAAATGCCGACAGTCGCGACGAAACCGGCGTTTTAATCCACAGTTTCAACAACATGCTAGACCGACTCGAACAACAGGAACACAACAAGAATGCCCTGATCGTCAAACTATCTCACGCCAAATGGGAAGCCGAGCGCGCCAGCCGCGCCAAATCCGAGTTTTTGTCGAGGATGAGCCACGAACTGCGCACACCGCTGCACGCCATTATCGGTTTCGGCCAATTACTGGAATCGGACCCCGAACACCCGTTAAGCGAGGAGCAACACGACTCTGTGCGGCATATCCTGAATTCCGGAAATCACTTGCTGGCGCTGATCAGCGAGTTGCTGGACCTCGCTACCGTGGAAAGCGGCAAACTGAATCTGGTACCCGGACCGATCGAGTGCCGATCGCTGGTCGAGGAAACCGTCCGACTTGTCACCCCGCAAGTTCATCAAGCGGGACTGCAAATCGGCATCAGCGGCGGCGAAGCGCTACCGCCGGCGAGCGCTGATCGTTTGCGTTTGAAACAGTGCTTGTTGAATTTGCTGTCGAACGCCGTGAAATACAACCGCGCCGACGGCACGATCCAGGTATCGATCTTCATGGCCGAGACCAAAGTCGCAATCGCCGTCGAAGATAGCGGCCGCGGCATCGCCGCCGAGAATATGCCCCTGCTGTTTCAACCCTTCACCCGTTTTCATTTGGAACAGGAAACCATCGAAGGCACCGGGATCGGTCTTTTGATCACCAAACACATGGTGGAGTTGATGAACGGCGAATTATTGGTCGACAGTAGGCCCGGCGTGGGCAGTCGCTTCACGATTTTACTGCCGGTCGCCTCCACCGACGCCGACCAGTCGGAGCCCGGGGTTTATACCGGATACGGCGTGACCCCTGAGTCCAGTCAAGGGTAGGGCGGGAACTTCCCTTCACCGGTAACCGTAAGGGCGCAAGGCCGGCCCCTGGCTTGCGGGTTCCGGCCGAGCTCGGTGCTAACGCACGGAATTGATGGTGCGTTCCATTTCCTCGCGGCTGAGATGGCGAACGTCCTTGCCCTTGACCATGTAAATTACATGTTCGCAGACGTTGCAAGAATGGTCGCCGATCCGCTCCAGGGCGCGGGCGGTCCACAGCATATCCAACGCGCGGGTGATATTGCGCGGATCTTCCATCATCTGGGTGATCAGCTGGCGGGTGATGCTGTTGTATTCGCGGTCGACCTTGGCGTCTTGCGCGGTGATCGCGATGACTTCCTCGACGTCGTTGCGGGCGTAGGCATCCAGCGCGCCGTTAAGCATACCCTTGACCAGATTCAGCAAATGCTCGATTTCGTAGTATTTGTCCTGGTAGTAGTCGGTGCCTTCCAGACGCATCACCATCCGCGCGATCCGGGTAGCTTCGTCGCCGATCCGCTCCAGGTCGGTAATGATCTTGATCGTCGCGATCAGCATCCGTAAATCGTAGGCGGCGGGCTGGCGGCGCGCCATGATATCGGTGCATTCGTGGTCGATTTCCTTTTCCAGCGTATCGACCTGATGATCCTGCAACACCACCTGATCGGCGCTTTCCATGTCGTAACTCATGAAGGCCTTGGTGGCGAGATCGACTTGCTCTTCCACCAACCCGCCCATCATCATCACTTTGTTACGCAGCTCCTCCATTTCCTGGTTGAACTGCTGGGAGATGTGTTGTTTGATTTTGCTGTTATCCATGTTTACCTCCTAGCCGTACCTGCCGGTAATGTAATCTTCGGTTTGTTTCTTAGCCGGGTTGGTAAACAACTCGCTGGTTTCACCGAATTCGATCAGTTCGCCCATGTACATGAACGCGGTGTAGTCCGATACCCGCGCCGCCTGTTGCATGTTATGGGTGACGATGACGATGGTGTACTGTTCCTTCAATTCGTTGATCAGTTCCTCGATTTTCAACGTCGAAATCGGGTCCAAGGCCGAAGCGGGCTCGTCGAGCAGAATCACTTCCGGTTCGATCGCGATGGCTCTGGCGATCACCAAGCGTTGCTGTTGGCCGCCGGACATGCCCAAGGCGTTGTCGTTCAAGCGGTTTTTTACCTCGTCCCACAGCGCCGCGCCGCGTAGCGATTTCTCGACCACTTCATCGAGAACCCGTCGGTCGTTGATGCCTTGGATGCGCAAGCCATAAGCAACGTTTTCGTAAATGGTCTTCGGAAAGGGGTTGGGTTTTTGAAACACCATGCCGACCCGGCGCCGCAAGGCCGCGACATTGACCGATTTGTCGTAGACGTCGTCGCCGTCCAGCAATATTTTGCCGCGGATGCTGACACCGTCAACCAGATCGTTCATCCGGTTGATGCAACGCAACAGGGTCGATTTGCCGCAACCGCTGGGACCGATATAGGCCGTGACCTTCTTACGCGGCATTTCCATATTGATGCTATGCAAGGCTTGTTTTTGGCCGTAAAACAATTCCAGATTTTCAACTTTGATGCAGGTTTCGATTTTGCCGGCATCGGGCTTCTCTTCTCGATTCAGCGCATTAATGTCAATGCCGTGAGTGCGTTTTTGTAGTGTCGTCATGTTATCGGGTCCGAACATCGGGATATCGATGGCTGTTAGTTTTCGAGGGCGCGGTATTTTTCCCGCAAGTTATTGCGTATCGCGATCGCGGTCATGTTCAGACCGACGATGACCATCACCAGCAACAGCGATGTCGCGTATACCAGCGGCCGGGCCGCCTCGACGTTAGGGCTTTGAAAACCGACGTCGTAGATATGGAAACCCAAATGCATGAACTTGCGGTCCAAGTGCAGATAGGGAAAATTGCCGTCCAGCGGCAAGGTCGGCGCCAGCTTGACGACACCCACCAGCATCAGCGGCGCCACTTCGCCGGCGGCACGAGCCACGGCCAAGATCAAACCGGTCATGATGGCCGGGCTCGCCATCGGCAGCACCGTGCGCCACAAGGTTTCGGCCTTGGTCGCGCCGAGCGCCAGACTGCCTTCCCGGATGGATTTGGGTATCCGCGACAAGCCTTCCTCGGTGGCGACGATAACCACCGGCAGGGTCATTAACGCCAAGGTCAATGCCGCCCAGAGCAGACCCGGCGTACCGAACACCGGCGCGGGCGCCGCCTCCGGATAAAACAGCCGGTCGATATTGCCACCGATGATATAAACGAAAAAGCCCAAACCGAACACGCCATACACAATGGACGGCACCCCGGCCAAATTGTTCACCGCGATGCGGATCACCCGGGTGATGAAACCTTGCTTGGCATATTCGCGCAAATAAACCGCCGCAATCACGCCGAATGGCGTCACGACCACCGCCATCAGCAACACCATCAGCACCGTACCGAAAATGGCCGGGAATATGCCGCCCTCGGTGTTGGCTTCGCGCGGCTCTTCCTTGATGAAGTCGATAAAGCGCGCTACGTATTCGATCGATTTGTCGAAGGTGCTCATCGCATTGGGCCGCGTCAGTTTGACGACCCGATGCAACGGTAGATTGACTTCTCTTCCGCCGGCTTCAGCGACGACCAGATTGACGCGTTTGATCTCCCGGTTGAGCTGTGCGAGTTGTTGTTGAATTTGCTGATATTGCACCTGATAGGCCTGCTTTTGGGCGGCGAATTCGCGCTCGGTGTCGGCGCTCCAGGTACCTTCCAACTCCAGCTTGCGTTGCCGCAAGCGCAGGCGCTCCAGATTGTAATTAATCGCGCCGATGTCCTTGTTTTGCAAACGGTCGATCTGTTCATGCAAGGCCAGCGCGTCATTCAGTTTTTGCTGGGCTACCGACCAAGCGGATCCGCCTTGCGCCAGGACGTTGCCGTCCTCCTTGACAGCGACCAGTCGACCGTAAAAATTGCCCCACTCGCGGCGCTCGATGCACGCCAGATCGTCCGGATGCGCTATTCCGGTAATGTATTGCTGCAATATCCAACGGAAATCGCTACCTAATATATCCCGATTCCCGGTCTTGACCAGATGCTGTTCCAAGTATTCGGCATTGTTCAAGACTTCGTGACCGGCGGCCCTGGCTTGCGCGGTCGGCAGCAACGCGGTGGCGACCTGCTCGCCGACGATAACGCTGTCCAAGCCTTGCTGATCGCGGTAGTGATATTCGACGATGTCGGCCGGCCAAAAATGCCCCAGGCCGCGCACCGCAATCAACAATAGCAAACCGATCACCAGAACCAGGTTGATACTGACCGCGCCGGCGGTAAACCAAATCCACGGCGTGCCGCTTTTGAACCATTCTTTCATCATAATGAACTGTATTTTTGTCTCAGATTCTGCCGAATCATTTCAGCCAAGGTGTTGACCACGAAGGTAAACATGAACAAGACCAGCGCGGCCAAAAACAAAACCCGATAGTGGGTGCTGTTGACTTCCGACTCGGGCATTTCCACCGCGATATTCGCGGACAAGGTCCGCAGGCCCTGGAAAATACTCAGGTCCATTACCGGCGTGTTGCCGGTAGCCATCAACACGATCATCGTCTCGCCGACCGCCCGGCCGAAGCCGATCATGATCGCCGAAAAAATACCGGGGCTGGCCGTCAGTAAAACCACCTTGGTCAAGGTTTGCCAGGGCGTCGCGCCCAAGGCCAGCGATCCGGTGGTCAAATGCTTGGGAACGCTGAAAATCGCATCCTCGGCGATCGAAAAAATCATAGGAATGACCGCGAATCCCATCGCCAGACCGACAACCAACGTATTGCGTTGATCGTAAGCGATGCCGAATTCCTCGCGCATCCAGGTGCGCAGATCACCGTTAAAGCATAAGGCTTCGATACCGGGACTGACTTGAAAGGCCAGCCAAGCGGCGAAAACCACGACCGGGATTAATATAATGGCATCCCAGCCGTCCGGAATTTTTTGCCGTTTTTGCTCTGGGAGGAACTGCCAAGCGTAGGCAAACAGCATTACCGCCAACGGCACGATCATCAGTAGTGCGAAGATTCCCGCCAGATTCGCTTCGACGAACGGCGCCAACCACAAACCTGCCAGGAAACCCAATATCACGGTCGGCAACGCCCCCATGATTTCGATGCCCGGTTTGACGTATTGGCGAATCCCCGAAGACATGAAGTAGCCGGTGTAAATCGCGCCGAACAAGGCCAGCGGAATGCCGACCAACATCGCGTAAAACGACGCCTTCAATGTGCCGAACACCAGCGGCGTCAAACTCATTTTCGGTTCGAAGTCGTTGCTGGCGGACGAGGATTGCCAAATATAATCCGGCTTGGAATAGCTCTCGTACCAAATTTTCCGCCACAACGATTTCATCGAAATTTCCGGATGTTCGTTGGTCAGCTTCCAGGCCTTGAGGTTGCCGTCGGCGTCCTCGGCCAGCACATGGTCGGCTTTCGGCGACAACGACATTGCCATCGGCGCGCCGGGCATTACCGGCTGTTTGATCAGTTCGCGCTCGGCGGTGGAATTAAACACGCCCAGCATACCGCTGTTATCGACCACCAGCATGCCGCGCCGGCGCTGCTCAGGATTGATTTTGACGATGGGGCTGTCGGCGAGCTTGAAACTGCGCAATTTTTGCAAGCTAACGTAATTCTGCTCGTTGCGTACCATCGACCACTGCGCCAATTCGCCCTTGGAATCGCCGACCAGCAGCGAATTTTCGCCATTCAAAAACTCGACGTCGGTAATTTGCCGGCCGTTATCGACCAAGTTCATTTTGTGCTTGACAGCCAAGGCCGACGATTCGCCAACATCGACCACCGTCAGGCTCTGTTTGGAGAGCAGGTAAAGGTTGTGCTGTTCCTTATCCAACAACATGAATTCGACATCGTCGCCCGGTACATCCAGCGTTGCATCGCTTCTATCCAACGTGACTTCGTCGTCGAACATCGACTCTTTCTTGCTGAGCCTAACCAGAATCAAACGATGATCGGCGGTCTTGGCAACCAGCAGGCTATGCTCATCGCCGATCGCGAACGTCAATTGCAGCAAGGACTGACCGGAGTTGTCTATCGTCAACGGCTGCTCGCCGAGCGGGTAACTGATATTCGGCGTCACCACCCGCTTGCCGTCGGGGTAACTTAATTTGTACTCGTGCTTCATAATTACCGCGCGACCGTCGGACAGGCCGTAGCCGACGACGCCGCTGTCCGGGCTGCCGTGGCTAAAACTGGCAATCTTGGCGGCGTCGGCGCCAAGCAATGCCTGGGCTTTCACTGTCTGTCCGTCCGCGACCCGAAAAAATACCGCATTACCGGTATCGGTAAAGCGCACGGCCAATTCGTTTTGCTCTTCGGTGGCCAGGAAACGAGTCTTGCCCAAGGCCGACTCCGGCACAGGATAACCGCCGGCCGGCTGCAGCGTCGCCGGCAACAGCAACGGAAACACCACATACAGCAAATAGAAGAAAATCAGGACGACGGCGACAATGATGCTCAGACCACCCGCCACCACGCCGCGCGCGACGATTTTGTCTTTTAACAGCCGCCAACGCTGATGACGTTCGCTCGAGGCGCTCTGCAGCAACGTAGGTTTCGCCGGAATCGATTGGACTTCAGTCATAACAAGGCATGTGTAGTTAACTTGGGTTGCGCCGCTCGGAAACGACGCGGCGCCAACAAAAAAGCCGATAACCTTTAGGGATTATCGGCTTGAGCATTATACAAGATCAACGCCCGTAGAAAGGGGGAGTGGGGAATAGGCATTGATGCAAGTCGCCGTTCCTTGGTTGCATCCCTGCAACGAAATCCATGTATCGTCCATCCCTGAAACTTAGATTACTGTACCAAGGACAGGGCTTTTTCGACCGCTTTGGCCGGCAGCGGAATATAGCCGTCCTTAATCACGACTTGCTGACCGGCTTTGGACAACACCATCTTGAAGAACTCTTTTTCCAACGGTGCCAACGGCTCGTTGGGTTTTTTGTTGACATAAATGTATAGGAAGCGCGACAACGGATAAGCACCGGAGGTGGCGTTTTCGGGAGACGCTTCGACGAAGGCTTCCCCGTCCTTGCGGGCCAGCGGCACGGCTTTTACGCCGGAAGTCGAATAGCCGATACCGGAATAACCGATGCCGTTATTGGACGTGGTCACCGATTGCACGACCGAAGCCGAGCCGGGTTGTTCGTTGACGTTACTTTTGAAATCGCCCTTGCACAGTGCTTCATCCTTGAAGAAGCCGTAGGTGCCGGAAACCGAGTTGCGGCCGTATAACTGGATCGGCTTGCTCGCCCAGCCGCCGGTCAGGCCGGCTTGTCCCCAGGTGCCGATGTCGTTCGCATAGCCGCATTTGCGGGTGGACGACATGATGGCGTCGACCTGCGGAATGCTCAAACCCTTGATCGGGTTGTCCTTGTTGACGAATACCGCCAACGCATCGATCGCGACCGGGATAGCGGTTGGTTTATAACCGTATTTGCTTTCGAAATCGTCGATTTCGTTGTCTTTCATCTTCCGGCTCATAGGACCCAGATTCGCGGTTCCCTCGGTCAACGCCGGCGGCGCGGTCGACGAGCCGGCGGCTTGAATTTGAATATTGACGTTAGGGTAAATCTTGCCGAATTCTTCCGCCCACAGCGTCATCAGGTTGGCCAAGGTATCGGAGCCGACACTGGAAATGTTACCGGAGACGCCGCTGGCCGGCGCGTATTCGGGCAGAGCGGGATCTAAGGTGGCAGGCGCGGCGGCCGCGACTCCAGTCAGCGTTGCCGATACGAACCCGAATCCTAATGCCAGTGACTTCAGCGCGAAAGTATTTTTCATAAATGATCTCGAAAAGGTTTGTTTTAAAACTTGCAAACAGTTTGCCAAGCAAGCGTGACAATAGTATGAAGCGAATATGACAGTTTTGTGACAATTGCCGGCGAATTGTAGGCCTAGCCGGCCGCCGGCGTCATTCACGCCTAACCGCGCTATCGGCTACGGCGCGGCGTAACGTCAAAAACCGATAGCCGAAATCGACGGAGGGGTCGTCGTCGACTTCCTCGGATTCGACCTCAAGCCAGGCCTCGGCATCGATTTCCGGAAAAAACGTGTCGCCGGCGAAATCCCGGTCTATGCAGGTCAAATACAAGCAGTCGGCCCGGTCCAGCAAGGCCCGGTAAAGTTCGGCGCCGCCGATCACGAATACCTCGTCATTGTCCCGGCAATGCGCCAGCGCCGCGTCGATGCCGGTAAAGACCAGACAACCCTCGGCCCGGTAATCGCTCGCGCGGCTGACCACCAGATTTTCCCGACCCGGCAGCGGCCGGCCGATCGCCTGATGGGTTTTACGCCCCATTAAAACCGGTTTGCCCAGCGTGATGCGTTTGAAGCGCCGCAAGTCGGCCGACAAATGCCAGGGCATACGGCCGTCCAAGCCGATCGCCCGATTGGACGACATCGCGACGATCAGTGAAATTTTCATGGAGTGGGTTAAGATGGCTAGCCTTGTTCAAACCGAAGATGATACTAGACATCAGCCCATGAAGAAAAACATACTGGTGGTATTTACCGGCGGCACGATAGGCTCCAAATCGGAGGCGGGCACGATAAACACCTCGGCCGACGCCGGCTTCGCGTTGTTGCAACGCTACCGGCAAAGCCACCCGGACATTGCCGAAACCGTGACGTTTTCCAGTATGCAGCCGTTTGGCATACTATCGGAAAATCTACACCCCAGCCATTGGCGATCCATGGTCTCCGCGATAGAAGCCCTGGATCTGGCGAGTTTCGCCGGTATCATCGTTACCCACGGCACCGACACCCTGGCGTTTTCCGCCGCGATGCTGGCGCTGTACTTCAACCGTTTGCCTATACCGCTGGTACTGGTCTCCAGCGATAAACCGCTTGCCGATCCGCGGGCTAACGGGCTGGATAATTTCAGTTGCGCGGTTTCTTATATCCGCGACATCGGCACGGCCGGCGTGTTTGCGGCGTATCGCAACCCAGGCGGCGTGATGCGCTTACATCTGGCCAGTCGCCTGTCCTCCTGTCTGCCGCTAGGTAGCGATTTCATCAGCGCTCAATCCCGGCCCTACGCGACCTATTCGCCCGACGGTTTCGAATTCCATCATCCGCTGTCGCCACGTAGCCCGTACGCGCTAAAACCTTACTTCTCGAAAAAATTGCTGGTGATCCGCCCCTATCCCGGCTTGAATTACCGCGACTTCCGTCTGGATGGCTGCGATGCAGTGCTGCACGACCTGTACCACTCCGGCACCGCCTGCGTATCGGCCGAGGCTGGCGCCGAATACAACCTTATCGAGTTCACCGCCGCGTGCCGGCAGCGCGGCATTCCGCTGTATCTGGCCCCGGCGCTGTATTCGGACGACGCTTACGCCTCGACCCGCGCATTGCTTTCGGCCGGCGCCGAAATGGTTTGGAATATATCGCTGGAAGCGGCTTACGCCAAACTCATACTGGCGCTCGCCAATTTCGGCTCGCCCCAGGCCATCTCCGCGTTTTTGAGCGCCGACGTCGCCTGGGAACATCTGAGTTAAGGCCAGCCCGTCTTCCCGACAATTAACGTGCGAAAAACTTCGCCAGAGCTTCGGCTCGTCCCGCCGACACCGTTTGCGCATGCGGACGACTTTCGATCAGCGCGATGTAAGCGGCAACGTCGGGCAAATGCTCCGCCACTAAATCGACGCCGTAAATCTTCTGCGTCACGAACCCCACCAATTGCAAGTGCGGCCAGGCGATCACGTCGGCCAACGTGAAGTGCTCGCCCAGCGCGTAAGGGCTCCGGGGCATGATGCGGTTCAGACCTTTCAAACCGTTTTCCACCTTGGTTTTTACCTCGTCCTTAACCTCCTGGGACACGGCGGTGCCGAACAACACTTCGCCGTAGAGGCGGCGAGCGATCAGTTCGACGTTCAATTCGATATGTTGAATGAATTCGCGGCATTTCGCGCGTTGGTAAGGATCGGCCGGATACAGAGGATACTCGGGGAAGGCGTCTTCCAAATACTCGAGTATGGCTTGAGATTCCGACAAATAACCGTCGGCGGTCTTAATGAACGGGATTTTGCCGAGCGGGGAGCGCTTCAATACCGTTTCGTCCTGACTAGGCCGCACCAATTCTTCATTGAACGGCAGGTTTTTCTCTAAAAGCGCGAATTTGACCTTGTTGTAATAATTGCTGATCGCAAAACCGTACAGAGTAATCATGCTGTTGTCTCCCTTGGTTGAAAAACGACCGATCCAAACAGACCGGTCAGTCTATTGAAATAATACAGACCGGTCGGTATAGTTGCAACATCGTTTTTCTCTCGCCGCCATGACCCGCAATCTGCAAGAACATATCCTGAATGTCGCCTCGGAGCTGTTTTACAGCCAGGGCATAAAAACCACCGGTGTCGATGCCGTCGTCAAAGCGGCCGGCACCACCAAAATGAGTTTGTACAAATATTATCCGTCGAAAGACGATCTGGTGTTGGCGCATTTGCGCAAGAGCCGGGCCAAACTTCAGGCTTACATCCAAGAATATTTGTTCAAGGCCGGTACCGATCCGGGGCGACAACTGCTGGCGGTTTTCGATGCTTTCGGGGATTTGCAGGCCAACCCGGCGTTTCGCGGCTGCCCGTTTATCAACGCCGCCGCCGAATTCGCCGACTCCGCCAGTCCGATTCAACAAACCGCCGCCGAATTTTCGGAAGGCTTTCGCGCGCTGTTATCCGATTTAGCCGCTCGGGCCGGCGTCCGAGATCCGGAGCCGTTATCCAAACAGTTGGCGATGTTGATCGCCGGCGCGATGGTCGGCGAGCAAATGCGGCGCGGCACCGAACACATGCGCTTGGCGCGCGAGGCCGCCGAAATCCTGATCGCATCGGCCCGCGATTGAGCCATTTCGCTCGCGCCTGCAACGATTACAATAAGCGCCGCCCTCGTTTCCCCGGTTTCATCAAGTGAATCTCCGCCAACTGGTTTCCCAAACCGCCATCTACGGCCTGAGCAGCATTGTCGGCCGCTTCTTGAATTATCTGTTGGTCCCGCTTTACACCTACACCTACAGCGCCGCGGAATACGGCGTGGTCTCCGAGTTTTACGCCTACGCCGGCTTCTTCGCGGTCGTGTTGGCGTTGGGCCTGGAAACCGGTTACTTTCGGTTTCGGCAAAATCCCGCTTACGCCAGCGACGCGATTTATGCTAACGCTCTTAGTTTGCTGACCTTGGCCAACGCCGGATTCCTCGCCGCCGTCGCTTACTGGCGCCAGGACTTGGCGGATTGGCTGCGCTATCCGGATCATCCGGAGTATCTGGTCTGGTTTGCCGCGATTTTGGCGCTGGACGGCATCACCGCGCTGCCGTTCGCCCGATTGCGCGCCGAAAACCGCGTCTGGCGTTTCGCCGGCATCAAATTGAGCGAAATCGCGATGACGATCGCGCTGAATCTATTTTTCCTGTTGCTATGCCCAAAACTGGCGCAACACTGGCCGGACGCGGCGTGGTTACGCTTTTACGACCCCACCTTGGGCGTGGGCTACATCTTCATCGCCAATCTGATCGCCAGTCTGACGAAATGGCTGCTGCTGATTCCGCAATTCCGCCGGATACCGGTCAACCTGAATCCGGCGCTGCTCGGCCCCATGCTGCGCTATTCGCTACCGATGGTGGTGATCGGCTTCGCCGGCATGGTTAACGAAATGCTGGACCGGGCCATCCTGAAAATCCTGCTACCTTACGATCTGTCCACCAACCTGAAACTGCTGGGCATCTACGGCGCCTGTTACAAACTATCGATTCTGATGAGCCTGTTCGTTCAGGCCTTCCGCTACGCCGGCGAGCCGTTCTTTTTTGCCTACGCCGGCCGCGCCGATGCCAAGCGGGCTTACGCGCTGGTGATGCGCTATTTCGTCATCGCCGGGGTGTTCATCTTTTTATTGGTGACGCTGTTTATCGACTTTTTCCAATATTTCATCGGCGCCGAATATCGAGCCGGCCTGGAAGTCGTCCCCATCCTGTTAATGGCTAATCTGTTGCTCGGTATCTATGTGAATTTGGCGGTCTGGTACAAACTCGGCGACCGCACCGGCCTCGGTGCCTGGGTATCGCTGGCCGGTGCTGCGTTGACGGTAGTCTTGAATCTTTATTGGATACCGCTTTGGGGCTACATCGGCTCGGCCTGGGCCACGCTGGCTTGCTATGCCTTCATGGCGGCGGCTTCCTGGCTGCTGGGACGGCACTATTACCCGGTTCCGTATCCGTTGGCACGGATGTTCAGTTACTTGATCCTAGGGTTGGGCTTGTACGTCGCCAATCGCTGGACCCTAAGCGAATTCCATTGGAACGCCTGGCTGAGTGGCGGCCTGGGCTTAACGATTTATCTGACGGTCGTCGCGGCCTTCGATCTGAAACCCCTAATCCGTCGAAGCTGAGCCGTGGCAACGTAGGTTAATCGGCGGCGTTGGCGCCGCCCTGCATCGCCAACGCCGCTTGATACAGCAACTTTTTACGCTGCCCGGTGATGTCCGCCGCCAACGCGGCGGCGGTTTTCGTCGAGCACTCCGTCAACAACAAGGCCAGAATCCGCCGCTCTTCGTCGCTGATTTCGCCAGCGGTTTCCGGCGCTTGATAGCCGGCGACGATAACCACAAACTCGCCCTTGCGCATGTTTTCGTCGGTTCTAACGCGCTCGGCAACCTTGTCCAAGCGATCGCCGACGATGGTCTCGTGCAATTTGGTGATTTCCCTGGCCACGACGATGGGATGTTCCGGCGGAAACACCGTCAGCATATCGGCCAACGCATCCTCTATCCGATGGCTGGACTCGTAGAAGGCCCAGGTCGAAGTATCGCTTAATTTTGTTTCGAAAAAGCCTTTGCGAGCCGACGAGGTGCGCGGCAAAAACCCTTCGAAACTGAAGCGGCTGGTCGGCAAGCCGGCGGCCGAGAGCGCGGCAATCAACGCGCAAGGGCCGGGAATGGGCACGACATCGATGTGTTGGCGTCGCGCTAGTTGTACCAAGGGTAGGCCAGGATCGCTGATCAGCGGCGTGCCGGCATCCGAGACCAGTGCCACAGACTGGCCGTCTTGAATTTTGGCGATCAAGCCCGCCGAGGCATGCTCTTCGTTGTGCTGGTGCAGCGATTGCAACGGCTTGCCGATGCCGTAGTGCTGCATCAGCAGCTTGGCGTGGCGGGTATCCTCGGCGGCGATCAAATCGACGCACTTCAAAACCTCGACGGCTCGAAAGCTGAGATCGGCCAGATTCCCTATCGGCGTGGCGACCACGTATAATTTCCCGGACATTTCCGCTGCAGGCCCTCTTGCCATGTCTGATTTTAAATTCGCCGCCATTATGCCCGCTCGCCTGGTCGCCTGCTGGGTTTTCGGGCTGTTATTGACGGCCTGCGCCGAAGAGCCGGTGAAATCCGTCAAACCTCAGGCCGCGCGGACCAAGTCGGCGGCGAAACGCGGCAAGCCCAACGAACCGGCCCAAAGCTACCGAATGACGGACAACCAGAACGGCTTGCATTTGCTCGATGCCGATACCCGCATACAGGCCGGCGACAGCGAAGCCGCGCAAAAAGCCCTGGACCGGATCAATCCGGAGCAGCTAACGCCCGAGCAACTGAGCAAGTATAAACTGCTCGACGCGCAAATCTCGTTGAGCGCCGGAGACGCCGAACGAGCGTTGCACAAACTGGAAGGCACCCGGCCGGCGGTGTTGGCCGAAGGCGACCGAATTGCTTACTATCAGTCCCTGGCCTTCGTGCATGCCTTGCTCGGCGACGTCCTGCCCTCGGTACGCGCCCGCTTGAAGCTCGGCCAATTACTGCAAGCCCCGGAACAGCAAAGGCAGAATATCGCGGCAATCCTGGACGCATTAAGCGTACTGCCGGTGGAAACCTTGAATGCATCTGCGCCGGTGGCCGACGAACTGGGCGGCTGGATGGCGCTGGCCAAGATCCTGAAGCAGCAAGGTTCGCCGGGTTTCGATTTGAGCGGGCAAATCGCCGGCTGGCGGCAAGCCTATCCCTACCATCCGGCCAACGCCGAATATCTGCAAACTTACCTGACTGCGCCGGCGGCCCCGGCCGAACCCGCGCCGAGTGAATCCGCTATTGGCCCGGCCTCGGCAACCTCCGCCGCCGGCGCCAACCTAGCCGTGTTGTTACCCAGTGCCGGTCCTTACGCACCCGCCGCGAAAGCCATCACGGAGGGTTTGTCGGTGGCCCACCGCTTGGCGGCCAGTGCCGCGCCGCAACCGGGATTGAAGTTTTACGACACCAGCCAGGGCGAACCGGGCGAACTGTACCGCAAGGCCATCGCCGAGGGCGCCGGCCTGGTGATCGGCCCGTTGGTTAAGGAAGACATTCAAAGCTTGGCGCTATCCGGCGAACTGACGATACCGGTGCTGGCGTTGAACCAGGTCGACAATCTCGGCAAGGCCAACCTGTACCAATTCGGTCTGAGTCCGCAAGACGAAGCAGAGCAACTGGCGCGAAAAGCCCGCCGCGACGGCCTGCAAAACGCGGTGTTTCTGGTGCCGAATACCCCACAGGGCCAGCGCGTCGGCCATTTTTTGACCTCGGCCTGGCAAGCCGGCGGCGGCAGCGTTGTAGGTCTGGAACAATACGACCCCAAGCAGCACGATTTCTCGGGATCGGTCGCCACTTTGCTGGCGCCCTCGGTCAGTATCGACGGTAAGAAGCAACCGTTGGCGGTATTCGTCAGCGCCAGCCCGGAAGTCGCCCGCGAATTGGCGCCGCAGCTCAAGTACCCGCAAAGTGCCGAATTGTCGATTTACGCGATGCCCAACCTTTACAGCGGCCGGCAAAATCCGGTGCGGGACGTGGACTTGGGCGCCATCCGCTTTTGCGACATGCCATGGTTGTTCGGCGAATACTATCCCGGCCCGCTGAGCCAGTCGGCGTTGCAAAACATCTGGCAAGGTCTGTCGGACAGCCAAATCAAACTGGTGGCGCTGGGCGTGGACGCCTACAATCTGAGCGGGCAATTGAACCAGTTAGCCGGCGGCGCTTATGCCGGCGCCACCGGACGCTTGTCCTTGACCGGCGAAAACCGGATCGGCCGGGCGCTGGTCTGCGCGCAATTCAAGGCCGGCGTGCCGATCGCCGACGGATTTTTGAATTGATCCGTTTCGGCAAACCCAAACCCGCCCATTTGCAAAGCGGCGCGGACGCCGAGCGCTTGGCACTGAACCATTTGCAAGGCCAAGGATTGATCTGGGTGTGCAGCAATTTCCGCTGCAAAGGCGGCGAATTGGATCTGGTAATGCGCGATGGCGAAATGCTGGTCGTCGTCGAAGTTCGCTACCGCAAATCCGAACAATACGGCGGAGCCCTGGCCAGTATCACGCCGCAAAAGCAGGCCCGGATCATCGCCGCCACTCAGCACTATGTCATAATCCACAAGCTAAACCACCTATCGGTTCGCTTCGATGTAGTGGCCGTCTCCGGCGACAAGCATCTCCATTGGATCAAAAACGCATTTCAAACCTAACATGAGCTTACAAGACCGCATCATCAGTCACTTCTCCGACAGCATCCAAACCAAGCAAGATTCGATGGCCAGTTTGTGCGAGTTGATCGAATTCGCCTCGCAGAAAATTGTCGAGGCCTTGGTCAACGACCGGAAGGTATTAACCTGCGGCAACGGCGGCTCGGCCGGCGACGCCCAACATTTCTCGTCGGAAATGCTGAACCGCTTCGAGCGCGAACGGCCGGCCTTACCGGCGATTGCGTTGAGCACCGATACCTCAACCATCACCTCGATCGCCAACGACTACCACTACGACGAAATCTTCGCCAAACAACTCCGCGCGCTGGGACAGGCCGGCGACATCTTGTTGGTTTATACCAGTAGTGGCAATTCCGGCAATATCGTCAAGGCCGTGAAAGTCGCGCACGACCGCGACATGACCGTGATCGCGCTGAGCGGCAAGGATGGCGGAATATTGGCCGGCGCATTGAACGAAGCCGATATCGAAATCCGCGTGCCGTCCTATTCCACGGCCCGGATTCAGGAAGTCCACTTGTTGATTTCGCATTGTTTGTGCGATTTGATCGACCACCAATTATTTGGCGGCTAACCTAAGCGATCGAGCAAGAGTTTGGCGGAACGCGGCCGGCGCGCGCCGGCCGCTGGCGGCCTTAAGAGCTAGCGGCCGGAGATAAACTTGACATCGCGCTTGCCGACCCCGCGATATAGCTGGCGCGGCCGGCCGATCTTCAGCTCCGGATCCGAAATCATTTCGTCCCACTGCGCGATCCAACCCACCGAACGGGCCAGCGCAAAAATCGCGGTAAACATCTCGGTCGGGATGCCCAGCGCCCGCAACACGATACCCGAGTAGAAATCGACATTGGGGTAAAGTTTTTTCTCGACGAAATACGGATCTTCCAGCGCGATGCGTTCCAATTCCATCGCCAGCTTGAACAGGCGATCGTCGTTTAAATTCAATTCGTCCAACACTTCGTGGCAGGTTTGCCGCATCAGTTTGGCGCGCGGGTCGTAATTTTTGTAGACCCGATGCCCAAACCCCATCAAGCGGAACGAGTCGTTTTTGTCCTTGGCCCGCGCCACGTATTCGCCAATTCGGGAGACATCGCCGATCTGCTCCAACATGTTCAACACCGCTTCATTGGCGCCGCCATGCGCCGCGCCCCACAAGCAAGCGATGCCCGCCGCGACGCAGGCATAGGGGTTCGCCCCACTGGAACCCGCCAGACGCACCGTCGAGGTCGATGCGTTTTGTTCGTGATCGGCGTGCAGGATCAGGATGCGATCCAGCGCGCGGGTAAGCACCGGATTGGCGATGTAATCGTCGTACGGATCGCCGTGCATCATGCGCATGAAGTTTTCGGCGTAACCCAAGCGGCGCTTGGGATATATGAAGGGTAGGCCGATGCTGTACTTGTAACACATCGCCACGATGGTCGGCATTTTCGCGATCAGCCGGATTGCCGACATGTAACGATCCTCACGACTGTTGATGTCCATGACGTCGTGATAGAAAGCCGACAGCGCGCCGACCACGCCAACCAGCACCGCCATCGGGTGGGCATCGCGGCGAAAACCGTTGTAGAACTTGGTCAATTGTTCGTGCACCATCACGTGTTGACTGACCGTCGTGACGAAATTCTTCATTTCCGCGCCGTTGGGCAAATCGCCGTTCAGCAATAGATAGCAAACCTCCAAAAAGTCGCACTTTTCAGCCAATTGCTCGATCGGATATCCGCGATACAGCAAGACGCCCTCGTCGCCGTCGATGAAAGTGATCTTGGACGTACAACTGGCCGTGGAGGTAAAACCAGGGTCGTAAGTAAAATGGCCGGTCTGCGCGTACAGCGAGCGAATGTCGATCACCGAAGGCCCCAAGGTACCGGGCATCACCGGCAATTCGTAGTGCTGGTCCTGATCGTCCCGTTTTATCGTCACTTTTCTGTCAGTCATCGGGGAATTCTCCTGAAAGCTTGCGTTTAATGGCGGTGATGCAGCTATTCTATTGCAAACAGCAAATAAACACAGCCGAAAATCGGGATTGTTCACGAATTGACTATTTACTGATAACCGATAGTTGCGGACGAATCCATGCAAAAATCCGGCCGGTATTTCTCCAGTCAGCGCTGGACTCGCTAGCCGAGGAAGGCCGATAATCCGTGATCCGCAAAACCGGCCTTCGCCCCGCCACCAAAACACCATGTCCAGCTCAACCACTTCCAACCCATTAGACCTCGCTTGCTTTCCAAGCAACTACGTCGAAGCGCGCCAGGGCTGGCTAGCGGCGGCGGCGGAACTAAGCTTGCATTGCGAGAGTTTGGATTTTCCCTGTCCCGGCCAAGGACCGGACGGCGCGGCCTTATTCACGGACAGCATTTGGATAGGACCAGCCGATGCCGAACAAGTAGTGGTGATTCTGGCCGGCACCCACGGCATCGAAGGCTACGCCGGTTCGGCGGTACAAACCGATTGGTTGCACCGTTTGAGTGCACAACCCTTGCTGCTGCCCAACGGTGTCGCATTAGTGCTGGTGCATGCATTAACGCCGTGGGGTTATGCCTGGTCGCGTCGCTGCGATGCCGACGGCGTCGATTTGAACCGCAATGCAATCGATTTCTCCCTACCGCCACCCGACAACCCGCATTACCGCGAACTGCGGCCGATCTTGTTCGAAGCCGATGCCGGCCGCCGCCAACAAGCGTTCGCCGAATTCGCCGCCCGCCACGGTCGAACCGCGCTGGAAATCGCGATCAGCGGCGGGCAATACCTCGATCCGCTCGGGCCTTTTTACGGCGGCCGCGCGCCGGCTCACGGCCGTAAGGTATGCGAAGCGTTGATTTCTCGCTATCAACTCAATCGGCACCGGCTGGCGGTCGTCGACATCCACACAGGACTAGGAGCCTACGGTTACGGAGAAATCATCTGCGACCACGCGCCGAACAGCATCGGCTCGACGCTTGCAAAAACTTGGTACGGCGACGCGGTGACCTTACCGGCGGCCGGCACCTCGAGTTCGGTACCGAAATGGGGTTTGCTGGATTATTTGTGGCACGCGGCAATCGGCGATGCCGGTTGCTACGTCACGCTGGAGTTCGGCACCTACGCCACCGATGCGCTGTTCGATGTCTTGCTGCAAGATCATTTGCTTTGGGCGCAAACCGGCAACGACGCGGCTCGCCTGATCCACCGCGACGCGATGCGCCGGCATTTCTGTCCGGAGGACCCGGTCTGGCGCGAACAGGTACTGTTTCGCGCCCGTCAGGTCATCGGCCAAGCACTAGCCGGGCTGGCACGATGACGACCGCGATACGCCCGGCGCTGCCGACCGATCTGGAGGCGCTGGTTGCACTGGAAAACGCCAGCTTCGCCACCGACAAACTCAGTCGGCGCAGTTTTCGGCATTGGCTGACCAACGAGCATCGCGCCCTGCTGGTCGGCGAATTCGAACATCGGGTGGCGGGCTACATTTTGATCATTTACCATCCCGGCACCCGATTGGCGCGAATTTACTCGCTGGCCGTGGCGCCGGAGTTGCGCGGCCACGGCATCGCCAAGGCCTTGATGACCGCCGGCGAACAAGCCGCTCGCGACGACGGCAGGCTTTATCTGCGCCTGGAAGTCAGCGTCGATAACGCGGCGGCGATCAAGCTCTACGAAGCGCTAGGCTACCAGCGTTTCGGGGTCTATCGCGATTATTATCAGGATCACAAGGACGCGCTGCGCTATCAAAAACGCATCCGCCGTTACCGCGACAAACCGCAGCACCGCTCGGTGCACTGGCTCAGACAAACCACGCCGTTTACCTGCGGGCCGGCCGCGCTGATGATGGCGATGCACGCCTTGAACCGAACCTACCAGCCGTCGGCCGACGAAGAAATCAATCTTTGGCGCGAGGCCACCACAGTCTTCATGACCTCCGGCCACGGCGGCTGCCACCCGCTCGGTTTGGCGCTGGCGGCGGGCCGGCGCGGTTTTCACGTTGAAACCTGGATCAACCAAACCTCGACCTTGTTCATCGACAGCGTACGCAGCGACGAGAAAAAACGCGTCATCGAACTCACTGATCAATATTTCAAACGCGAAGCCGAGCGTCGGCAAATACCGGTACATTACGCCAGCATCAGCCAGGCCGATCTAATCGCCGCGTTCGAGACCGGTGCAATTCCCTTGATTCTGATCAGCACCTATGCGATGGACCGTAAGAAAGCCCCGCATTGGGTCGTCATGAGCGGCTACGACAACGATTGCTTGTACATGCACGACTCCGACCCCGACGATGGCCGGCAAAGCGACCTGGATTGCCAGTTCATCCCGATCGCCCGCGAGGATTTCGAGCGGATGTGCTGTTTCGGCAAATCCAGGCTGCGGACGGCGGTGATTTTGAAACCCGACTCCGCTCTCGCTCACAAAACCCAATAAACGCGAGCCGCGCCGAAACCGGCATCGATAAACGCCGCCAGTTTCGACAAATTTCGAGCTGCATTTTCAATTGGCCCAAGCGCCGGTCTTGCGTGCTTTTTAGGGCGAAGCTCCCTCTCGCGGACAGGCGTGTCGAGCCGTAAGGAGTTAAATCAAGGCGAACCGCCTCTGTGCGTTTGCCGCCCAGTTAACCCTCCGACGGAGTACGCGAATCAATGACGTTGTTTCCGACAACCGACCAAATACTCGCTCAGACTGACCGTCAAGCTGCTGTCTCGATCCATATCCGCGAAGCGGCGCAATACTTCGCCATCACTGTTGCCCAATGCGGTCACGGCGAACTCCTCGCTGCTTAACGCACCGCTGGCATCGGCATCGGCCAAATTGAAAACTTCGGTTTCCAAAGTCAGCGCCTTCCCGGTCTTGCCGACGACGAATTCGCTAAGCGAAATGTCGGCGCTATCATCCGCATCCAGTTCGTCGAAACGAGTGTCGGTCAAACCGGCGATATAGGTCTGGTACTCGGCCAAGGTCAAGTCGTCGGCGGTGTCGGTATTGGCAGCTTCGAACTCGGCGGTCCGTAGCGCGGTTTGCGACGATTTGGCGTAAGCCGGCGCACTGCCGACCAACGCGATCAAGAGACTGGAAATCAGCCATGCTCTAGTCATGATTAAAACTCCTGGTTTTCGTTGGAATGTGGCGACGGCAACGCCGTCGCCGGTAGCCGGCCAAATCGAATAGAGGGAGGTTGCGACTTGACCGGCCAACGAAATACTAGAAGACATCGCCTTCAACGGGGCCACCGAAAAGGTAAAAGCAGGTAAAACTTTGTTAACCGCCGTTCCAACGCCAAAGTCGCGGCAGGCTCGAACCCAAAACTTGGTTCGCAGCCATTGTAAGCGAGGATTGCAACAAAATTACTTGCGTGGACAGCCACTCCGACCACACTTGCACGACATTCAGCGATACCATCGCTGCTTCGGGCCGTTTTTTCGAGATTGGCTAGCGCACCGTCCAGGCTAGAACGATTGCGTTAAGGACAGTGGAAATGCCTAAGGGCGCTGTAGATATGGGGCCTAGGAGCCTGTCGGACTTAACTTACCGGCACTTCTGTTGTCATCCAGCTCAGCGAAGACGGCGGTCGAAGGAAGGATTTGCCACTGGTTAGGCGAGCGTTTTGGCGTTGGATTCCGATAACGCCAATCGAGCCTTTTGCTGGCCAATCGTTTCGACCATTAGACGACCCTCGCCAAGATATGCATCCGTTTCAAGTTGAAGGCCATGGCCACCAGTTTCCACTCACCGGTGACCGCATCCAGACCGCGTAAGGAGAATTGGCGAAAGCCGAGTACCTGTTTGATGATCCCGAACACGGGTTCCACCGTGCATTTGCGCTTGGCATAACGGGCTTTGCCTTCGCGGGTTTTCAAGTACCAAGCCATCTTTTCCAGCGGATCGTCGCCAGTCGGTTCCGGCGCATCCGGGGCTAAACGTTCCGCCAACGGCCGATGATGACTGTCACGGCCCATGGCGATTAAAGGTTCGATCCGGTTTCGTTCGCAAGCCTGGACGTTGGCGGCACTGAAGTAGCCGGTGTCCGCCAGTAGGGCTTCGGCTTGGCCCAAGGCGTCGGGCAGTTTTTTCAGTTCGGCCAGCATCGGCTCAACTTGTTGTTTGTCGTTGGTCTGCTGCGTGACCGTGGTGGCCACGATCAGCATCGTATCGACATCGACGGCGGCCTGACTGTTGTAGCCTTGCACAAAGCCTTCGTGACTCGGCAGGATGCGCGATTCCTCGTCGGTCAGGTTGATTTGATCGTCGGGCTTGGGGCCGGCTACCGGCGCCTTGGGTTCCGGGCCTCGCGGCTTTTGGCCAGCTTGCCGCTGGGCTTCCCGGCGGGACACCTTGTCCTCGTATGCCTGTTCGGCTTGCGCGTCGCGCGGTTTGGCCCGCTCGGCGATCTTGGCTTTCGCTTCACGCAAGGCTTTCAGCCGGTCTTCCCGCCGCGCCAATTCGTCCGGCAGATCAAGGCCGTCCCGGTCGTCCACCGCGTCGGTTTCGTCGGCCTTTTGCAGTAAGGCCTGAACTTCGTCTCGTAGCTGTGCTTCGAGCTTTTCGATATGGCTGTGGGACAAGGCCTTGTGCTTGGAGGCATTCGCTTTGAGCTTGGTGCCGTCCAACGCGATTTGCCCCAGCTTCACCAACTTCATCGCTTGCGCCAGACTCAGCACTTGGACGAACAGGTCTTCCAACTCGACCAGGAACGTCTTGCGGAAGTGAGCCAGGGTATCGTGATCGGGATGGGTATCACCAGACAAGAAACGAAACGCCACCGAATCGTAGGTGGCTCGTTCGATCTTCCGGCTGGAAAACACGCCGGTGGCGTACCCATAGACCAGCAGTGCCAATAATATCGCCGGATGGTGCGCCGCCGAACCCCGACCTTGATAGCGGCTCGTCAACCGGCTTAAATCCAACTGCTCGATGACTTCGACGACAAAACGCGCCAAGTGATCCTCCGGCAACCATTCGTCCACCGAGGGGGTAATAGATAGATTTGATGGCGGTTGACAGGAATGAATCGACTCATCAAGGGCTCTCCCGGTTGCTGGTTCTTTCTATACCACCTATTTTATCTAACCAAGTTACCGAATGGACTATTGGCTTTTAAGTCCGACAGGCTCCTAGACGGTTTGATATCCCTTCGGGGCTCCAGGAAGTCAGTTCAGGTGCTTATTTAATTGACTTCAGAAGTCAATTAAAAACGAGTGGCAACGCCGACGATCTATTTTTACCGTAACTCACGGCATTCAGATCCCCTTGTAATCGTGAAAGACAAACCATCGGTGCCAAGCATTTAAAAAGTTGGCGCCAGCCATCTCCTCCAGTTTGTAACCCGGGTACCACGGCCGATGGCGAGGGATGAAAATGCTGATTTCCCTACGCGTCCGCAGCCGCTATACCTGCGCGTACACTCCGCCGGGGAAATCATCTGCGAAGTCCAAAGCACGCCGATAGCATCCGCCACCAGATGCGGGCCACCTTCAGCATTCCGTTTGCGCTCTAAAATCCAGCTGGTAATAGCTTAGCAGGGCAAGTTTAAATTGATCTCAACAAAGACAATTCCGGAACAACGCTGAAGTTTTCAAATGCCCTAAACCGCTTCGAGCCAGGGAAACGGCGTGATCCACATTGTCAGGCAACCGCCGGCTTTATACTTGAGACTATCGATGACAATTGACAATCACGAGGGATTTTCAATCATTTTGGAATGGTCGGAGTGAGAGGATTCGAACCTCCGGCCCCTGCCTCCCGAAGGCAGTGCTCTACCAAGCTGAGCTACACTCCGATGCCGTCTTGGATGGCTTATTCTAACAAAGATGGGTAGCTTCGGCGCAAGCTTTTCGCTAACCAGAACCGAATCGAGTAAGGAGAGGGAGTTTAGCGCCGCCCATCTGGATAGAGAAGCTGGCACCAAACCGGATGCGGCTCATAAAAGGCCGCCGACATCTCGGCGGCCTTTCTCCGCATTAAATAATGCTAACTTCTTCGGCCTGCGGACCTTTAGGGCCGCGACCCAATTTAAACTGCACGTGCTGGCCTTCGTCCAAGGTTCTGTAACTGTTGTTCGGGTTCAGAATGTTTTTGAAATGAACGAAAACGTCCGGGCCTTGTTTTTGCTCGATAAAGCCGAAGCCTTTATCCGCGTTAAACCATTTGACGACGCCGGTGGTGAAAGTAGTAGACATGATAAGTCCTAGAAAAATATTAAAATTTGGCCTGCGATAGGCCGGTAACGCTGGTAAATGCTGGAATTACTAAATGAAGAACAAGGACGAATGTCTAACTTACCGACACCGATTTGATAAACAAAGGTAAAAACGTATTTTCTAGCTGACCTTATTCTAGGCTGATTCGCCGGCTTGTCAATCTAATTCGTGTCTTTAAACGAGAGATGACGTACCCTGACATTATTTGTTGGAGGATTTTAGCTTTGACGACCATTGCGGCCTGGATACGCCCCTTGCTTCGCTTTGGGTACTGCGCGGAAGCCGGCGCCGCTATCCTGTTTTTCGGCAGCCTAGCCCATTCGCCAGATTTGCACGACGCCGGCGTTGCAGCGTTGGCCGAATTGATCGAACAAGGCTACCGAGTCCCCAGCGAAAATGATCCGGTACGAGTGTTTCCGACATTAACGAAGGGCCAATTCAGCGCTAGCCATGCCGGCGGCTGGCGACCCGGCGCCATTTACCTGCGCCAGCAACCGCAAGGCGGTTTGGATGCGGCAGTCTATCTGCGCCACGAGCTGTTTCATGAAGCCAGCCATCGCAGCTGCGGGGGACTTTGGCCGACCTGGATCGAGGAAGCCGCCGCAATGCGTTTTAGCGGCGAACTATCCAACGTCGATGCCCCGTCTCAACTCAATGCTGCCGAGTTGGAAGCCCTAGCGGCAGACATTCGCTCCGGCAATCAATTGAGCGCTAAAGCCAGATCGTTACTGGGCCGCCTCGCGGTGACAGCCGATTGGCCGGCGCGCGCCTGTGGCGTGCCGCCACAATGGCTGTCTTGGTTGAGCTCCAATGCGAGCGCGGGAGCAGGCTACTTACTGATGAACTTGATTTCGGGGCGGATTTTGGACCAAGGCGGCGACTCGCAAACCGCTTTGCCGCCGGGCTCGTTATTGAAGATTCCCTATGCGGCCGCATTGCGAAACGCCAATCCGGAAGTGCTGACCACCGAATTAGCGACCAGCGACACCGACAAATTGCTACAACGCCGCGCCCAATTTCAACCCGACCTTTACCGACGATTTTTGCCGGAAGCTTCGCGGCCAGGTCCACCGACAGCCCAGATTGACGACCAAGGTTGGCGCGTGTTTTTAGGCGAACGCGACGCCGACGGCCGCTTCCCGATCGTCGCCGACTTGCCCGAATTGGCGCTGACCATGCGAGCCGCCATGTTAAGCCAGCCCAGCTATTTTCAAGGCCTAGCCCAAAACGGTAGTCTTCCGGGTTCGACCTTGGCCGCTCGTCCCGACTCCGAGCTAGCGATATTGCGCCGATTACAGGCAATGGCAAAAACCGGCACGGTCTCGAGCGCGGACGGCCGAGCCGAGATCGGTCATCTGATGGTGGCCTGGCCGGCCGGGCATCCGGTCTATTTAGCGGTTTTCCGCCAGCGCGACGTCAACGGCGCCGGCGTCCTAGCCTATGCGTCGCCGCGGCTGCAACGCTGGCAACAACAATATCCCGCCGAATTCGCCGCCGTCCGGGTACGCTTACTGTCCGCCACCGAACGCAATAGCTGGCAAGCCGACGCAGACTGCCCGGAACTGAACGGGCCGGCCGGACGATTTAGCCGTTGCGGGTCGTTTACACTGGTATCCAGCGTGCGCGGCAGTCGTTCCGTTCGCTTGATTGCGGGTCTATTGAACGACGTCGGCGACGGTCCCGACATTTTGGAA
This sequence comes from Methylomonas stagni, assembly GCF_050154735.1. Classification (NCBI taxonomy): domain Bacteria; kingdom Pseudomonadati; phylum Pseudomonadota; class Gammaproteobacteria; order Methylococcales; family Methylococcaceae; genus Methylomonas; species Methylomonas stagni. The sequence continues at coordinate 3,418,767 of NZ_CP189557.1, forward strand.
ACCGACGCGGAAACCTATGCCGATGGCGTGTTGGCCGCCGAAGCTCAAACCTTAGCAGGCAGTGCCCGCCGAGCGATGCGAGCCCTCGTGATTTGGAACGGCAGCCACGGCAAGCATCGCCACTCGGAGAGTCAGGCTCTGTGCGATACCACCCACTGCATGGTGTTTCTGGGCGAGGCGCCAAACGCCCATTCCCGTAGCGGAGAGCGAACCGACCCCAACTTGTTGCGATTACTGGATGCGCTGGCGGACGGACAAACTTGGCTGCCCTTCGCCAACGGCGGCGACCGGCGCTGGATTCGCCAAATCGCGGCCGCGGAATTGGGGGGCCGTTTCGCGGAACAACGCATCGACGCTATCCGCCGCGAACGCCGCAAAACCGGCGAATTGTTGGTCCGCCTATACTATCCGGAAAGCGAGGAGGTCCTAGCCTGCGAAGTATTCCGCAATACCCTCAAATTGCCGTCCTGCCCGGACCGGATCGAAGCACTCAGTGGCGGGAGGGGCTGGCAATTCGAAGGCGTGGGCAGTGGTCACGGCCTGGGATTGTCGATATTGCGCGCCCAAGCCCTGGCTGAAGCCGGTTACAGCGCCGAACAAATATTACGCGACGCCTTTACGGCGGCCGGCGAATAATCCGGCGCGTGACGTCAAACGCATTCGGCTGCGTCACTCCAACGACAAGCGGTAAGGCCGCATTGGCGAAGCGTTAAAACCTTCCCGCCGATAAAAGTCTTGCGCCGCCGCATTCTCCGCGTCGGTTAACAAGGTAATCCGGCGGCAACCGCCGGATTTGGCGTGTGCGATGGCCGCTTTCAGCAATCCTTGGCCTATCCCCGACCCGCGCCGATTCGCGGTCACCACCATATCTTCCAGCCATGCCACGCGCCCGCCGAACGCCGTGGACACAGTGTATAGCAAGCTGACCATGCCGACAGGCCGGCCGTCTTCCCGCGCCACCAGGATTTCGCCGATCGTCGGATCACCTATGATGGCCGCCAACCCTCGCTGTTGCGCCGTCGAATCCGGGCAAAATTCGGCTTCTTGATCGAAGAGCTCAGTCAATAAATCGCTTAGGACCGCGATGTCGGCCGCACAGGCCAAATCGATCCGCATAGTGTCGTCTCCTAATTCGAATCAGCCAGTGTAACCGAATTTTCCGAGTAACCATCAGCGCTGGTCGGTTGCCATCCGCCGCGTTCGAGGGGCTTTTGGAGTATAATCGCAGTATTTTTTAATCCCTTAAAATGGCTTGCGACGTGACGACGACCAACACTGATGTCTCTACTTTTCAAGGCCTGATTCTGACCTTGCAACAATACTGGTCGGAGCAGGGTTGCGTGTTATTACAACCCCTGGATCAGGAGGTCGGCGCCGGTACCTTCCATCCCGCGACATTTTTACGCGCCATAGGCCCGGAGCCTTGGAACGCGGCTTACGTGCAACCGTCGCGCCGCCCCACCGACGGCCGCTACGGCGAAAATCCCAACCGCCTGCAACATTACTATCAGTTCCAGGTCATCATGAAGCCGTCGCCGGACAACATCCAGGAATTGTATCTGGGCTCGCTGCGCCATCTGGGCCTGGATCTATTGGAACACGACATCCGTTTCGTCGAGGACAATTGGGAATCGCCGACCCTCGGCGCTTGGGGGCTGGGCTGGGAAGTCTGGCTGAACGGCATGGAAGTCACGCAGTTTACCTATTTCCAACAAGTCGGCGGCCTGGAATGCAAGCCGGTCAGCGGCGAGATTACTTACGGTCTGGAGCGGATCGCCATGTATCTGCAAGGCGTGGAGTCGGTGTTCGATCTGGTCTGGACTCGCGGCCCGCAAGGCGTCGTAACCTACGGCGACGTGTTCCACCAAAATGAAGTGGAGATGTCGGCGTTCAACTTCGAACACGCCAACGTCGATTTTCTGTTCCAATGCTTTGATACCTTCGAAGCGGAATGCCAAAAACTGCTCGAACAAAACCTGCCCCTGCCCGCCTACGAAATGGTCTTGAAAACTTCCCACTCCTTCAACCTGCTGGATGCGCGCCACGCCATCTCGGTCACCGAACGTCAACGTTACATCTTGCGCGTGCGCAATCTGGCCAAGTCGGTCGCCGAAGCCTACTACGCCCGCCGCGAAGCGCTGGGTTTCCCGATTCTTGCCAGACAGGGAGCGTAATCATGAGCACCAATGATTTGTTATTCGAGCTGGGTGGCGAAGAACTACCTCCCAAATCCTTGAAGAAGCTTAGCCAGTCTTTGCTGGACGGCATGGTCGTCGGCTTGAATGACGCCGGCTTGAATTTTAGCGAGGCCAAGGCCTACGCAACACCACGCCGTTTGGCCGTGATCATCCGTAACCTGGACAGCCAGCAGGCGGATAAGATGGTCGAAAAGCGCGGCCCAGCCTTGCAAGCGGCCTACGGTCCGGATGGCGCACCAAGTAAGGCGGCACTGGGCTTTGCGTCCAGTTGCGGCGCCGGCTTCGAGCAACTGGAAAAACTGGAAACCGATAAAGGTTCCTGGCTGATTTTCAAACAGGCTGTCAAAGGTCAAGCGACCTCCCAGCTTATCCCCGACATCATCCGCAAAAGCCTGGCGCAACTGCCGATCGCCAAGCGCATGCGCTGGGGCAATTACGACCACGAGTTCGTGCGACCGGTGCACAATGCGGTGCTGCTATTCGGCGACGACATTATCGAGGCTGACATCCTGGGCTTGAAGACCGGTCGTCATAGCTTCGGCCACCGCATGCATGCACCAGCTCCGATCGAATTGAGTCATCCGAACGAGTACATCGACAAACTATTGGCGGCGAAAGTGACGGTCGATTTCGAACAGCGCATGCGGCAAATCGAAACCGGCGCCCAGCGGGCGGCGACCGAACTGGGCGGCATCGCGCATATCGAGGCCGATTTGCTGGAAGAGGTCGCGGCCTTGAACGAGTGGCCGGTGCCGGTAGTCGGCAATTTCGATGCCCGCTTCCTGGAATTGCCGCAGGAAGTATTGATCACGACTATGCAGTCCAACCAGAAGTACTTCCCAGTCAAGAATGAAAACGGCGGCTTGCTGGCGCACTTCATCACCTTTGCCAACATCGAAAGCTCCAATCCGGCGGCGATACGCGCCGGCAATGAACGCGTGGTGTTGCCGCGCTTGGTCGATGCCGAATTCTTCTGGAAACAAGACCGCAAGCAATCCCTGGCCGATCGCGTCGACAGCCTGAAAACCATCGTCTTTCAAAAAGACTTGGGCACCTTGCTCGACAAGACCGAGCGCATCGCCCATCTGGCCGGCTTGATCGCCGAAAAACTCGGCGCCGATGTCGCGTTGGCGAAACGCGCGGCCTTGCTGGCGAAAACCGATTTGCTGACCAATATGGTGAGCGAATTTACCAACCTGCAAGGCACGATGGGCCGTTATTACGCGGCGGCGGACGGCGAGGACTTAGCGGTCGCTAACGCCCAGGAAGAACAATATTTCCCGAAACAATCCGGTGGCGAGATTCCCAAGGCGGCTATCAGCGTGGCGCTGTCCGTGGCGGAAAAAATCGACACCCTGGCCGGCATTTTCAGCGCCGGACTGATACCAACCGGCGACAAAGACCCTTATGCCCTGCGCCGCGCCACCTTGGGCATTTTGCGGACCTTGATCGAAAACGGCCTGGATTTGGATGTCGTCGAATTGCTGGATGCCGCGCTGGCGCAATTCAGTCATACATTCGACAAGGCCGAAACCCGAAACAAGGTGACTGGCTTCATCTTCGATCGTCTGAAAGGCTATTGCTTGGATCAAGGTTTCAGCAACGACGAATTCGAAGCGGTATTCGCGGTTAACCCGACCCGTCCGTTCGATTTCTGGTTGCGGATTAAAGCGGTGCAGTCCTTCCGCGCCTTGCCGGAAGCCGAAAGTCTGGCCGCCGCCAATAAACGCATCATCAATATCTTGAAGAAGTCCGAACAGCCGGTTTCGGAAACCATCGGTAATCTGGCCGAAGCACAGGAAAAAAATCTACTGGTTGCCGCCGAGGAATCGGAAACCGCGATTCTGCCACTGCTGGCCGAGCGCAATTATCCGCTGGCGCTGAGCCGCTTGGCGCAGCTACGCGATACGGTCGACGCGTTTTTCGATCACGTCATGGTCAACACCGACGACATAGCATTGCGCAACAGTCGCCTAGCCTTGCTGGCCAAATTGTCCAACCAGTTCTTGCGGATCGCCGACATTTCCAAGCTGCAAGCGTGACGGACCGTTATGTCATCCTGGATCGAGACGGCACCATCAACGTCGACTCGGATACCTTCGTCAAGTCGCCGGGAGAATGGCAACCACTACCCGGTAGCCTGGATGCCATCGCCTTATTGAGCCACCATGGTTTTAAAGTCGTGGTGATCAGCAATCAATCCGGCGTGGCGCGCGGCCTGTTCGATCTCGCAACGCTGGAGGCGATACACGCCAAGATGAAACAGTTGGTAATCGACGCGGGCGGCGAGATCGAAACAATCTATTTCTGCCCGCACGGGCCCGACGATGCCTGCGATTGCCGTAAACCCAAGGACGGGCTATTTCGCCGCTTCGCCGCCGACTACCGCGCCGACTTGAGCAAAATCTACGCGGTCGGCGACTCGTTCCGCGACCTGCAAGCCGCCGAAACGGCCGGCGCCAAGCCTATCCTGGTCAAGACCGGCAAGGGCCTGAAAACCATGCAAGATCATCCAGAACTTTACTGTCCTATCTTCGACACTCTATATGACGCAGCCAACTTCATCGTCACGCAAAGCTGATTTCCGAGTCTATTTGGGCTCCACCCTATTCTTTATTTACATTCTGTTTTCCACCCCGATTGTCGGCGTACTGATACTGGCGGCAATACCGTTGTCTTTCGAGCTGCGGTATCGAATCGCCGATATCTGGATAAACTACCTGATGTTTATGCTTAAGCTTTGTTGCGGTTTGAGTTGCCAGGTGGAGGGATTGGAAAACGTTCCCAAGGATCGCGCGGCGGTGATCCTGAGCAAGCATCAATCGGCCTGGGAGACTATCGCGCTACGTCAGTTTATCTCGCCGCAAACCGCTGTCTTGAAAGAGTCGTTATTACGCATCCCGTTCGGCGGCTGGGGCTTGGCAACGCTAAAACCAATTGCGATCGATCGAAGCGCGCAAAAAGAGGCACTGAAAATGTTACTGGAACAAGGCACTGCGCGCCTCAAGGAAGGTCTGTTTGTACTGGTGTTTCCGGAAGGCACTCGTGTCGCGCCAGGCGACTCCAAAAAATTCAACGCCGGAGGCGCGATGTTGGCGCAAAAATCCGGTTTTCCGGTAATACCGCTGGCTCACAATGCCGGTGAATTTTGGCCGCGCAACAGTTTTTTGAAATATCCCGGCGTAATTAAAGTCAAGATAGGGCCGACTATCGAAGTCACCGGCAAAACCGCTAAAGAGATTAACGCCGCTGCGGAAGAATGGATTGGGAATGCCATGACGGAGATTTCCGCCGAGAGCGCTTGATTTTTGAAGAGGATATTAGGAAAAAACCATAAACAAGGCCCGCCGACAGCGGGCCTTGCCGTTAAGCTTTAGAGCTGTACGGAAGTAGAGCTTGAAACTTTTTGTTTGGATGCGTCCGGATCGTCCATGCAACCACTCAGGCCAACCAGCATCAGGGTGATCGCCAACAAAGACAGTACTTTTTTCACAATATCCTCCAAATGAATGTTTTTTATATTTTTTCGTGTACGAAATCAAAAAAGAATTAAGCACGGCGAAACTTATACAGACTAAAGCCGATTTTCGCAAACAAAATATCTTTAGAGAACGGTTTCAGAACAAATAAGGCCCGCATAAAGCGGGCCTTATAAAAGGATTTTGCTAAATCCCTAACTACGATCAGTTGACGCCTGAACCTTGTTGGGCAGGAGTACCGTAGTTTTTTGGTTTTGGATTACCTTGGTCCGGGTCGTCCATGCAGCCGCTCAAGCTAACAATCATCATCGCCATCGCAAGAAGAGACAAAACTTTTTTCATAACATCCTCCGAATAAAAATGTAGGTTTTTATAGTTCTCGTGCACAAATCTCGAGCACCAGGATTTTATAGCATGATCATTCTCGGCTTGCAACACCCCTTATATTCATAGCGAATCGATGTCTTTTGGCAGGCTAATCTTGATTTCCTTACCGGACCAGGCCGCCGAACCTATCGCCTCCCAATCTCCAGATAAGTTATTATTTCTTAGATCTTTTTCCCAAGAAGACGGTGCACGGGTTCGCTTCATTTTGATGATGAATTGGGTGTTTTCCAAATCCAGTCCGGACTTTTTTCCCCAAAAAGCGGTGACCTTCATGATGAATTTCTTGAGCCTGACTTCGTCGATATTCGGGGTCACGGCGATGTTAGCCCACATCGAATGCACCCGCCCCCAATTGGGCGCCAGTAAGCGTCCTTGCCGATTCACAAACGGTAACCAGAACTCTTCGCCATCGGCGTTCAGATAAGTGATGCCGAGAATGCGATCGTAGCCTTCGAAGTGGTCGTGCAAGTAAAGCGCGTGAGGAGTAATGCCTAGAAAGGTATGCGAGAGCATTAAAATCCCGTTGCTCGCGTCGGTCAACATGCCAGCCAGCATCGTTTGCCGCGTATCGACATGCAAGCGATATAGCAAACCGTAATGGATGCTGCTGTTGAACTGACAAAACAACAGCACCACTACGACTTTGGCAATCTTGTGAATTCGGCTACGCGCCGGCGTCGCATGCTCCGGCTCGAAGACTCGCTCATACCAGGAAAACGCTACGTCCGGCGCCGTCTCTGTAACGCAGCTCACGTCGCAGGCCAGACGGGCACGACTGTCGGCGATCGCACGATAGCGTCGATATAACCAACCGTGCAATAGCGGGAGATTCATCAGCCAACCGATTGGGGCAGGATAGGCCATTGCGATCAGGATTTGCGCATAGGTATCGACGCCGGCATACACACGCCCCTCGCTATCCACCGCATAGAGATCGGTTAGCAATTGTTGTTCGTCCAATTCGGCCAACGCGGGATATTCGATCGCATGCACCTGGGCCGGCTTGAATTCGACACGGCGTAAAACGTCGAAATGAGCCAGCGTCAACACCGTGCGATTGCACAGAGGGCATTGCCGGTCGTAGAACACCGTCAGCTTGGTCTTGCCTCTCAGCCAAGTACCGATGCGCCGATACCAGGAAAACGGCATGACTAAGGCGTAGAAAATCAACATACCCATACCGAACGGATAAATATTGAACGACAAGCTGATGCCCAGATGCAGCGCGACGCCGATCAAAAAGTACAGCGGCCGCAATCGTCTTAAAAAGTAAAAAAACGGGAAGCTGAATTGGAAGACGATGATGGTGTAGCCTATAAATTTTTGCAGGCTTTCGATATTCAGCAACCAAGCCAGATCGACGGCCGAAATATAATAGGGCATTGAGGAAGGCAACCAGGCACCCAACCCGTTCCGCCAGTGCTCGGCAAACATTTTATGGATGGCGGAATCAAAATAGAGCAGACCTAGACAGATCGAAACCGGCAGAATATAGACTAACGCTGACACTTGCTCCACTCGTGTGCGGTCGTAAATAGCAAACGGCGCCCGCAATTTACGGAGGAGCGCATCAATAGCAAACGCCCTATCCATCGGCATAAACATCAAGAAAAAATTGCCGCCTATCATGAACAAATCGAAGCCGCCGTCGAAATCACGCTGCATCGGCGTGAAGTTGACGAAAATCAGCCATAACAGATAGTTGGCGACGCTGGCGGCTTGGCAACGGTAGCCCACCGCCAAACACAGCGCGACAACGGCCCAGAGCCACAGGGCGAATACGATCATCGGAAATTCGACATCGAGAAACGGGATGGGGTCGAAGATCAAATGATTGAAATAGATCAGAAAGCACACTTCCTGAAGCGTGACCAGACCGAACAACATGCGAAACAGCCCCACGCCCGTGGCTGGAACTCTCTTTGAGTAAAGCGTTGCGAATTTGGAAACAAGGGCTCTATACATGTTTGATCGAAACGGCGAAAGAAAAAGATCAGGAATTATAAGGTATTGCGACCTCCCTCCCGAATTTTTGGCAAAAAAAAGGCGGCTACGGATCAATCCGTAGCCGCCTTTTCCAGAAAAGCTTGTTCGTAACCGAACTGTCTTATTCTTCGTCTTTAGGTTCGGCAAACACCCATTTTACGAAAAAATAACCGGCAGCGATAATCACTACCGCGCCGATCATGCCTGAAGGTTCTTTCAGCATTTCTGTTAAGTCTAAGATCGCTCCCATGGGTGCCTCCTACCTAAATAAGTTAATTGTTATAAAATGTGCCAGTTCGTTGGCGGTCGAGCATCATATGTTACTTTAGCTGCTTGCAAAGTCAAGCAATTGGTGGGTGATTGTTAAAGATCGCGGTGCAATTGCCATCCAGAGAGAATATGAGTAGTATGGGCGCGTGTTAATTTCATAACAATAACAATAGTCATAGGGGAGAAATCATGATAGGCGGCATAGTAATGGTTTTAACGGCGATCTGGGTCTACCAGACCATGATGAAAGCCAAAAAGAGCAATGTGCTCATGTGGGTAGCCGCATGCGTGGTGGTGTTTTTCGCGGTCGAATTCGTTGCCCAGATCTTTTGCATTGAAATCATCGACGCATTGGGCGGCAAGGATATAGGCGACAGCTACGATCGCGATTTAGCGAGCGTCAGCGACAGAAGAACCCAGGAAAACCCCGGCGGCTTCTTCGTCAACAGCTTGTGCGAATTATTCCCGTCGGTTGCCGGCGTTCTAGCCGTAGCCGCCATCCGCACGCTAGTCATTTTGAAGGAAGCGCCGACACCGGCCAACCTGTTTAGCGGTATCAAGGAAATGCTCATTAGCATTAAAGACAGCTTTAAAACCTCCAGCAATTAATCGCCGCGCGTAAGCCCTAAAGCCTGAATTTGGGCTTACGCGCCGTCCCACCGGTACTGATCATCCCGTGACTAGCGAGACCACCGTCACGATGGCGAAAACAAACAGTACCGTCGCAATTAGTCCCACGATGATATAAGCCGGTAGCGAACCGTGCTTGAAATCAATTTCCCGGTTCTTGTTGCTTTGTACGCCGATTCCGGCGGCGAGCACGCTTTTGATAACATGTAACATGCTGGGTTTCGACATTTTTCCCCTCGGTGTTTAAAACGGATTCCTTGATGGCATCGCCCACTCCGAGTCGGTAACCACTCTTATTCTTCGGATCGATGAACAGAACACAACCATTACACGAGCTCTTGTCACAACGGATACTGTTTCTGGACGGTGCAATGGGCACCATGATACAGAGCTACAAGCTGAGCGAAAAGGATTATCGTGGCGCGCGTTTTGCCGATTGGCCGGTCGACCTGAAGGGCAACAACGATTTACTGTCGATCACCCAGCCCGACATCATCAAGGCGATACACAAGGCGTATTTGGACGCCGGCACCGATATACTGGAAACCAATACCTTCAATTCCACCCGAATCGCGATGGCCGATTACCGGATGGAAGACCTGGCTTACGAGATCAACGTCGCATCCGCGCGGGTTGCCAAGCAAGCCGCCTTGGAGGCCAGCGCGCTCACGCCGGACAAGCCGCGTTTCGTCGCCGGTGTATTGGGCCCGACCAACCGCACCTCGTCGATGTCGCCCGACGTCAACGATCCCGGCTTCCGCAATATTACCTTCGACGATCTGGTCTCTGCTTACAGCGAAGCGACTGAAGGTCTGATCGATGGCGGTGCCGACATCATCCTGATCGAAACCGTATTCGACACGCTGAATGCCAAGGCCGCGATTTTTGCGGTCGAACAGACTTTCGACAAAATTGGTTACAAATTGCCGGTGATGATTTCCGGCACCATCACAGACGCCTCGGGTCGCACCTTGTCCGGTCAGACTGCGGCGGCGTTTTGGTATTCGCTGAAGCACGTGCAACCGGTCTCGATTGGCTTCAACTGTGCTTTGGGTGCTCAGGAGCTTCGTCAATACATCGAAGAGTTGTCTAACATAGCTGACACTTACGTTTCGGCGCACCCTAATGCCGGCTTGCCTAACGAATTCGGCGAATACGACGAAACGCCGGAAATGATGGCCGCTGAATTGGCCGACTGGGCCGCCAGCGGTTATTTAAACATCATAGGCGGCTGCTGCGGCACCTCGCCGGACACCATTCGCGCCATCGTCGCCGCATTGGAAAAATATCCGCCGCGTAAGATTCCCGAGTTGGAAAAGCGCTGCCACCTGGCCGGACTGGAAGCGATGAGCATCGGGCCGGAAACTTTATTCGTTAACGTCGGCGAGCGTACCAACGTTACCGGTTCGGCGATCTTCAAAAAAATGATCATTGAAGAACGCTACGAGGAAGCCTTGGAAGTTGCTAAACAGCAAGTCGAAAACGGCGCGCAAATTATCGACATCAACATGGACGAGGGTATGCTGGATTCGAAAGCCGCGATGGTGCGGTTTTTGAATTTGCTAGCTGCCGAACCCGACATCGCCAAGGTACCGATCATGCTGGATTCCTCAAAATGGGAGATTCTGGAAGCAGGTCTGAAATGTATTCAGGGTAAAGGCATTGTCAACTCGATTTCGATCAAGGAAGGCGAGGAGGCATTTATCAAGCATGCCAAACTGGTGCGCCGTTACGGGGCCGCCGTGATTGTGATGGCGTTTGACGAACAAGGCCAAGCCGATACGATGGCGCGCAAGGTGGAAATCTGCAGCCGCGCGTATAAGATTTTGACTGAACAAATTGGCTTCCCGCCAGAAGACATCATCTTCGACCCAAATATCTTCGCAGTCGCCACTGGCATCGAAGAGCACAACAACTATGGTGTCGACTTTATCGAAGCTACCCGCATCATCAAACAAACCCTGCCGCATGCTTTGGTTTCCGGCGGCGTTTCTAACGTCTCGTTTTCCTTTCGCGGTAACAACCCGGTGCGAGAAGCGATACACGCGGTGTTCCTGTATCACGCTGTCCACGCCGGTATGGACATGGGTATCGTCAACGCCGGACAGTTGGCTATTTACGCCGATATTCCGGAAGAACTGCGTAACGCCGTCGAAGACGTTATCCTGAATCGCACGCCTGAAGGCACTGAAAAACTACTCGAAATTGCCGAAAAATATCGCGGCAGTGGCCAGGCAGCTAAGGTAGAAACCCTGGAATGGCGCGAATGGCCAGTCAGCAAGCGTTTGGAACACGCGTTGGTGAAAGGTATTGCCGATTACATTGAAGAAGATACCGAAGCAGCAAGGCTAGAAGCCGAAAAACCGCTGCATGTCATCGAAGGGCCGTTGATGGACGGCATGAATGTCGTCGGCGACTTGTTCGGCGAGGGTAAGATGTTCCTGCCGCAAGTGGTCAAGTCGGCGCGGGTCATGAAAAAAGCCGTAGCCTATCTGATGCCGTTTATGGATGCGGAAGTCGATGGCAGCGAACGGCAAACCAACGGCAAGGTGCTGATGGCCACGGTAAAGGGTGACGTACACGATATTGGCAAAAACATCGTCGCCGTGGTTCTGCAATGTAATAACTACGAAGTTATCGACTTGGGCGTGATGGTTCCCGCTGAAACCATTTTGAAAACCGCGCGTGACGAAAAAGTCGATGTGATTGGTCTCAGTGGTTTGATTACCCCATCGTTGGATGAAATGGTACACGTCGCCAAGGAAATGCAGAGGCAGGGTTTTACAATCCCCTTGATGATAGGCGGCGCCACCACGTCGCGCGCCCACACGGCTGTCAAAATCGAACCCAATTATCAGGCGGCGCCGACCGTTTACGTGACGGATGCTTCGCGCGGTGTCGGCGTCGTTAGTGCGCTGTTAAGCGAAGACTTGCGCGCCGAATTCGTCGAAAAAACCCGCGAAGAATATGCCTTGGTACGCGAGCGCCATAAAGGCCGGCAAGCCAAGAACCCGCAGCACGATTTAGCGGGCGCGCGGAAAAATCGTTTCGATTACGCCGACCACCGGCCGGTTAAGCCTAAATTTCTGGGTACCAAGGTCGTCACTGATTTGCCGCTGGAAACATTGGTTGGCTACATCGACTGGTCGCCATTCTTCCAGACTTGGGAGTTGTCCGGCAGCTATCCGGCCATCCTCAATGACCACGTGGTTGGCGTGGAAGCCACCAAGTTGTTCGAAGATGCGCAAAAAATGCTGCAACAGCTGGTCAGCGAGCAATGGCTGACCGCCAAAGCCGTGATCGGTTTCTTTCCCGCCAATAGCGACGGTGACGACATCGTGCTGTATACCGACGACAGCCGTAAAGAGCAACGGGAAGTGTTGCATCATTTGCGGCAGCAAAATGTCAAGGCGCCGGGTCGGCCCAATTACTGTTTGTCCGATTTCATCGCGCCGGTCGGCAGCGGCATTGCCGATTATCTGGGCGGCTTTGCGGTTACCTCAGGTATAGGCATCGAAACTAAGTTGGCTGAATTCGAAAAAGATCACGACGACTACAGCTCCATCATGCTGAAAGCCTTGGCCGACCGTTTGGCCGAAGCCTTTGCGGAATACATGCATCAAACCGTACGCCGCGATTACTGGGGGTATGCCGAAGATGAAAAGTACGACAACCATGCCCTGATCGAAGAAGCCTATCAGGGCATCCGTCCGGCGCCCGGCTATCCGGCTTGCCCCGATCACACCGAAAAGGCCAAATTGTTCGAATTGCTGAACGTCACCGAAAATACCACGATAGCACTGACCGAAAACTTCGCGATGTACCCAACCGCGGCGGTCAGCGGTTGGTATTTCTCGCATCCGCAGTCGCAGTATTTCAATGTCGGCAAAATCGATCGCGACCAACTGGAAGATTATGCGCGGCGCAAAGGCATCAACGTTGAAGTGGCCGAACGTTGGCTGGCGGCACATTTAAACCACTAAGCTTGGCTGAGTTAGAGACCGGCTCTGATTTTCGGTCTTTAACTCGGCGACCCAAGACGACTATGAGCACCCCAAAACGCATCGAACATTTCCTGGAACGCACCATGTACGCCAGCCGCTGGATCATGGCGCCGATTTATTTCGGTATGACGCTGATTCTGGCTGTGTTGGCCGTCAAGTTCTTTCAGGAGCTTTGGCATTTCATCCCGCACGTCATGGACTTGCCGGATACCGAAATCATCCTGAAATTGTTGACCTTCATCGACCTGGCCTTGGTCGGCAGCCTGACCGTGATCGTGATGTTCAGCGGCTATGAAAACTTCGTGTCGCGGATGGACATCGAGTCCGACACCGAAAAGCTGGAGTGGCTGGGCACCCACGACTACGGCTCCTTAAAAACCAAGGTCACCTCGTCCATCGTGGCGATTTCGTCGATTCATCTGCTGAAAATTTTCATGAATCTGCACGCCACCGAAACCGACAAATTGCAGTGGTACGTGATCATTCACCTGACGCTGGTGGTGTCGGCCTTCTTCATGGGCTATCTGGACAAGATTTCCAAACACTGATGGCGGAATTGATTTTGTACGGCAGCGACGGCTGTCATTTGTGCGAGGACGCCGAAACGCTGTTGGTGCAGGCCGGTGCGCACTTCGTAAAACAAGAAATACTGAACGACGACGCGGTCTATCAACGTTATGCGCTTCGGATTCCGGTACTGCGCGACCCGGCCGACGGCGCGGAACTGAACTGGCCGTTCGATGCGGAACAGATCGCCGCGTTCTTGGCGGAACGCTAATCGCCTTTCCCGCGCACTCGCTTATGCGCCGCCGGCCGCCCGGCGAGCTTCGGCTTTAAACAACTGCTCGAATTCGTACTCGCAACCGCCGCAACCGGACGCCGCACCGGTCACGCGCGACACCCGCTCCGGGTCGGTCACGCCGTCGGCGATCAATTGTTCGACCTGGCGGCGAGTGGTGCCGCTACAAAAACAAAGGACGTCGTCCTGGTCTAGGCTCATGCTGAATGTTCCGAGGCTATGATGTTGATATATCGGCAAGCGAGGTTTGTTGGCCGTCAAGCGCGACCGGCTCCTATATTAGCGAATCCCGGCTCCCGCCGCTCCGAGGTTTTGGGTGTTTGCAAAATTTGGTGGAGGATGATGCTCGGTATCGGCCATCAACGGACCGTCGTCACATTTGATTTGCCCTCAGCAAATCTAAAGAAATTCCGCCAAAGCGGTCATTCCAACGCAAGAACAGGGTTGCGCAATATAAATCGTCGTTTCCAAAATACTATTGCCGCAAATTTAAAAAAACACTTAAAAATTTCTTGCACTAAATACAAATGTCACATATTCCTGATATAGTCCGCGCAGATTCTACCTATTTGGAACGTTAGCGGGAATTGAAGTTGACCGATTACATTGAGCTATAGTGCCTTATATTAACTTTGAGAAAACTAAATGTGCAATAATTTATGTAAGATAGCATTTGCAATGCTTTTTATGTTTCTTACAATCAACATAGCTGTAGCTGATGATTTTGATAAAGCTGCTGAGGCGTTATCCCGCAATGATTTTGATACAGCACTTCGATTATGGCGACCATTAGCGGAAAAAGGTGAAAAACGAGCTCAGAGTAAATTAGGTACTATGTATAGCAAAGGATTAGGTGTTGATCAGGATTTTAAAGAAGCGATAAAATGGTATCGTTTAGCAGTCGATCAAGGTTATGCTGACGCACAGTATAATCTTGGCTATTTGTATTTAAAAGGCAAAGGAGTCAGCCAAGATTACAAAGAGGCCGTAGAATTATTTCTAGCAGCAGCTAACCAAAATCACCAGGCGGCGCAATACAACATAGGTCGTTTATTATTAGAGGCTCAAAGAGAGGAAGAAGCCGAAAAATGGTTTCGTTTGGCGGCAACTCAAGGGTTTAAAGAGGCACAAAATGACCTTGGAAATCTTTTTTCAACGGAGAAGGTATTAAAAAAGATTACAAAGAAGCAGCAAATTGGTATCAATTGGCTGCTGAGCAAGGGGATGCATCATCTCAACATGCACTAGGCTATATGTATAACGAAGGACTTGGAGTAACTAAAAATCCTTTAGAAGCTGAAAAATGGTTTCAATTAGCTGAAAAACAAGGGTTAAATTATTCGCGAACGCCATTCCCGGCTCCTAATACTCCAGGTTTGGTTTTAACTGCAGAAAAAAGACCCGTTCTTCATATTGATAAAAGTAGTTTGAATTCACAATCGGAAGCTGGTTTTGATGATAAGGATACAGCCGTCAAACATGATGGCAATCCTGTTAAATATTGATCTTTTCTTTACTCATCACCCGGAAAATACCCATGACTCAATTCAAGGTACTCATTTCAATCATAGTGTTAATGAATATTGTTTTGTCAGGTTGTCAAACCTCTTAGCAAAAAAACCAACCTATCGCTGATACACCCGATCCTGATATTGTAGGACCGTAGGGTGGATAAGCAAAGCGCCATCCACCTATTTAAAATTCTTCTATTTCATGGTGGATGACGCTCCGCTTATCCACCCTACAATTTTCATTATTTGAATGGCCGCTTTAAATTTCAAACCGGCATTCAAGATTAAATGCATCAATTTCCGCTTTGGGTCGCAAGCAGCCCGATCAATTTCCGGTACCGCAATGCATACTGAATCGTAGCACATCGAAAAATATCCGCGTGAGCGCATTAGCGGCCTTCCTGTGCTGTTTTAGCTGTATAAGTTATCTTATCCAACGCTCAAGCAGCGTGCGCATCGGCTATGGCACTAGCCAATCTTGCGGTAGCTATCTGTCCGGCGAATCGGTGCGTGTTTCAAAGCGGCTGGCGGTACCCCGGCCGGGAAGGCCGTCCCGGAACGGTTTTTACGCGTGTTTCCAACGTTGGGGGAAAACCGCTGCAGCCCACAGCTGGCAAGGCTTCCGGCGATTCCGGTTTCACGGAGCCGTGGAAACACGACACGGAACCGTGGAAGGACGTCACGGAAGCCTGAAAACACGACACGGAAGGTTGGAAGCACGTCTCTGAACCCTGGAAACACGTCACGGAACGTTGGAAGGACGTCACGGAAGCCTGGAAGCACGTCACTGACCGTTGGAAGGACGCCACGGAAGCTTGGAAACACGACACGGAAAGACCTATAACCTCCGGCCGGCCTTGCCGAAGTGAGACTGGCGCTGGCCGGGCGAGTATTTCCCGGTCCGACGGGTTGTCGGCGGCCGGTTCTGACTAAACCGGCTAGACAGACAAAGAGATGGGAGATTGAAATTCGGCGGTTTTCAGTTCAAGCCGACTTTGCAAATCGCTGCTTTTACCGCGTGATGGATCGAGGCCGCCCGCGCCGGCCGTGCAAGCCGGCGTAGCGAGCGACGGCCGCCAGGCGCCGGCTTATAAAAACAAGCCGTCGATCGGCGACGACGCCGAGGCGAAACGTTTGCGCGGCATGCGTCCGGCCAGGAAGGCTTCGCGGCCGGCCTCGATGCCTTTTTTCATCGCCGAGGCCATCAGCACCGGGTTTTTCGCGGCGGCGATCGCGGTGTTCATCAATACGCCGTCGCAGCCCAATTCCATCGCGATCGCCGCATCGGACGCGGTGCCGACGCCGGCGTCGACCAAAATCGGCACCTTGGCGTTTTCGACGATGGTCAGGATATTGTAGGGATTGCGGATGCCGAGGCCCGAGCCGATCGGCGCGGCCAACGGCATTACCGCGATGCAGCCGATGTCTTCCAGGCGCTTGGCGGCAATCGGATCGTCGTTGGTATACACCATCACGTCGAAGCCGTCCTTGACCAGCAATTCGGCGGCGACGAAGGTTTCGGCGACATCCGGAAACAAGGTCAGTTGATCGGCCAGCACTTCCAGCTTGACCAACTTGTGGCCGCCCAACAACTCGCGGGCCAGACGGCAGGTGCGCACCGCGTCGTCGGCGGTATAGCAGCCGGCGGTGTTGGGCAATATCGTGTATTTGTCCGGCGAAATCACGTCCAGCAGATTGGGTTCGCCGGGGTTTTGGCCGATGTTGGTACGGCGAATCGCCACGGTGACGATTTCGGCGCCGCTGGCGGCAATCGCATCGCGGGTTTCGTCCAAATCCCGGTATTTGCCGGTGCCGACCAACAGCCTGGAGCGGTATTGCTTACCGGCCAGCGTGAAATAATCGTCCTGGCCGCCGCCGATGGCGTGGACGATTTCCAGGCGGTCGCCGTCCTTCAAAGCATGTTGGCCGTGCTGGGTAAACGGCAGGATTTCCAGATTCAATTCGACGGCAATGCGTTTGCCGGTCAGGCCCAAATCGGCGATGACGTCGGCGACCGAGGTATTGTCGGCCACTTCGCGGCTGTCGCCGTTGACTTGTATTTTCATGCGTTAAACCTTCGATGTAGTCGCGGCGCGGCGGCGTTCGACGGCGCCGGCCAGATCGTTAAGTAATTTGACGGTATCGTCCCAACCCAGGCAGGGGTCGGTAATGCTTTGGCCGAACACCAGCGCCTTGCCGTCTTCGACATCCTGGCGGCCTTCGACCAGATTGCTTTCCGCCATGATGCCGACGATGCGGCGATCGCCCTGGCGGATTTGGCCGGCCACGTCCTGCGCCACCAACATTTGCCGTTCGTATTTCTTCTGGCAGTTGGCGTGGCTGAAATCGATCATGATATTGGGGCGCAGGCCGGCGTCTTCCAGACCTTCGGCGACCTGTTGGACGCTGACTTCGTCGTAATTGGGGCGATTGTTGCCGCCGCGCAGGATGATGTGGGCGTCTTCGTTACCGCGCGTCGAAAAAATCGCCGAACGGCCTTCCTTGGTCAGCGACAGGAAGTGGTGCGGACTCATTGCCGCGTTGATCGCGTCGATCGCAATTTTGACGCCGCCGTCGGTGGCGTTCTTGAAGCCGACCGGGCAAGACAATCCGGAAGCCAGTTCCCGGTGTACCTGGCTTTCGGTGGTGCGGGCGCCGATCGCGCCCCAGGAGATCAGGTCGGACACGTACTGCGGCGTAATCAAGTCCAGGTATTCGGTCGCGGCCGGCACGCCCAGATTGTTGACGTCGGACAACACCTTGCGCGCCATCCGCAAGCCTTTGTTGATGTTGAAGCTGCTGTTCAAATCCGGGTCGTTGATCAAACCCTTCCAGCCCACCGTGGTACGCGGCTTTTCGAAGTAGACCCGCATCACGATCACCAGGTCTCGCTCCAGGCGCTCGATTTCCAACTTCAGACGCCGGGCGTATTCCACCGCCGCTTCCGGATCGTGTATCGAACAAGGGCCGATGACGACCAACAGCCGGTCGTCGTTGCCGTACAAAATGTCGTGAATCGCCGCGCGGGTCTTCAGAATATTGGCGGCGGCGAATTCGGTCATCGGGATCTCTTCATGAACCTGAATCGGCGCTACGACATCCTTGGTGTCGCAAATTCTTAAATCGTCGGTGTTATAGTGGGTAGGCATAAGCGTGGCCGTAGGCTCGATGAATGGTCGAAAACCGCTATTTTAACCTTTGCGCCGCCTGTGATACAAAGTAATGCTAAGCCTGTAACGGAAATCGACCTGACCATGGAAAATCGTATCGTTAAGCGCTGCATGACCGTCTGCCTGGCGCAATCGTTCCGTTTTGCCGATCTGCGCGAAAAACTGCTCGACACCCGGCGCACTCAAGTATTTCGGAACGCGCTGATCGTGGATTACAAAACCGGTTGCGCGGTGGTATTTTCCTACGGCGTCGTGGTTTACTGGAACGTCGCGCTCGACGAACGCCACGGCTTGCAGGAGTTGTTGCTCGAATATGCGACTACGCCGGCCGACGAACCGCCGGAGGACAATTTCAGCTACGAAACCGACTGTGAGCAGGATCGTTTTCAACACGATCATATCGAATTGCAATCCGGCGACTTCCTGGTCTTGCTGGCTTTGTCGCACGCGATGGCCCAGTCGATCAAACTGGCGGCCTTCGAAGGCCACGCCATCGACACAATCCGCGCGACCGCTCACCTGCCTCGATCGCTGGCTCGCGAAGGCAAAATCAAGCTCAACCGCCAGGCGATGGCAATGATCCGCGGCCAGTTGTTCCTGACCAAGAGCGACATCATCCTGAACTACGATTTGCTCGATACCCCGGAATTCTTCTGGGAACACCCGGAATATCAGAGCATGTATTCGATGGCCGCCAATTATCTGGAAATCGCGCCGCGCACCGAAGTGCTGTCGAAAAAACTGGAAACGATACACGAACTGCTGGAGATGCTGGCCGACGAACAAAAGCACCAGCATTCCTCGGCGCTGGAATGGATCATCATCTGGCTGATCGCGGTCGAGATTGTAATGTCGATCGTGGACAGGCTGCTTTAAACGAGGATTTCCCGGCCTCCCCCACTCGGAACGCTCGCCGCCACTGAGTCAAGCGAGTCCGCATCCAGCACTGAACTATCTGTAACTATGCAGCATAGGTTCCACCCGTGGCCTTAATCCAATCACCCCCTTTGAGAATGGGGAACCGCGGAGGATTTATTAAGTAATGTCCTCTAGTTCTACCTTGTCAGATTCTAGGCAGTGCTCGTCATTTCGGCAGGGATTGCCGAAATCCAGACCCCACGGACGGATCGAAGCTTGCCATCCATGGCACTAGATGCCCGCATCCCGGCGGGCATGACGGGTTGCTTAAATCTGACAAAGTAGAATTAGCCCTTTTTTCAAACAGTAAGACAGATCGCTGAATAGTTACAACTATCTCTCACTATCCGACTAAAGCGCTACGCTCGCCTCCTGACTAGCGCACCAATATTCGGCTGCGTTTTCTCAAGTCCTCGCTCTTGCTGCCATTAATTGGCTTGGGTTTTATGGGGCGGCAAACGCCGCGCGGTAACGGCCCGTTAAACCGAGATTGCCTTGGATTGATATTGGTAACGATAGATCGCCGGCACAATTTGCCGATTGCCGACCAAGCGGTTTTAATAAAGTTCTAATAGAGTTTTAAGCTTGAATTTATTCTACCGGCTTACTGTGCCAAGCCTGAACCAGAATTAATTAAATGGGATAATGGGGCGGAGTATTTTCGAAGTTATTCGACACCGAACCACTCAAATTAAAATTCCGCAGCCTTTCAATTCCCGGCAAAGCCCAATTCGTGCCGAGCCACCAATCCGCCGCCAGCCAATTAGAAATAACCAATATAAATCAGCTATATAGAGTTTTTAGCCAGCACAAGCATTCAAGCCAACCCTGTCAATAGGAAAAAATCCCGGTTTTAATTTGGATTTAATCCCGCATTAACAAAACATTCATTCCAGCTCGATATTCTGAATATGCCCGATCGTTTTCCGATATCGGCGCATTCACGCCTAAACACTAGGTTTGTTTTCTCACAAATTCGAAGGGACTCGACGTCATCAGTTATCGAAACGAATTTCGATATTCATTTCTCGCGATTTTCCGCTGATTTCGTTATTGCCTTTTCGACCGTTAAACCATTAGAAGGAGGCCATTCAATGACCACTGACAACCCGCTTTGTCGTAATTCAAAGCTCAGCCGAAATCGGCGAACGACGCCGATCACCGCCCTGCTGTTTGGGGCCGGACTGTTGGCCGCGCAAACCGCGTCGGCGCAAACCGGCGCCGGCGCCGAGTGGACCACCGCCGGCGGTACGCCGGAAGGCATACGCTATAGCGAGCTGGCCGACATTACCCCCGCCAACGCCGCGAAATTAAAAGAAGAATTTGCCTTTAAAACCGGCACTCACGGCAGCCACATGGGTGAACCATTGGTGGTCGGTAAAACGCTGTACGTCGTCACACCGTTTCCCAACAAATTGATCGCGTACGATCTCACCACCGGCAAACCCAAATGGGCCTACGCCCCAAACATCAGCGAATACGCCCAGGGCGCCAATTGCTGCGGCGGCATCAATCGCGGCGCGGCCTACGCCGACGGTAAAATCGTCTTCAACCTGCTCGATAACACCACCGTGGCGGTCGACGCGGTCACCGGCAAGGAAGTCTGGCGCAATCGTTTGGCCGATCCGCATACCGGCGTGACGATGACCGTCGCGCCCATTATTGCCAAAGGCAAGGTGATTACGGCGTCTTCCAGCGGCGAGATGGGCGTGCGCGGCTGGATTCAGGCGCTCGATCTGAAAACCGGCAAAGCCTTATGGCGCGCCTACAACACAGGCCCCGACAAGGACGTGCTGATCGGCCAGAACTTCCGCGACAATTCGGTCTATTACAAGGGTCAAGTCGACCAGGGCGCGACCAGTTGGCCCAACCAGCGCGCCTATCTATTGGGCGGTAGCGCCGCGTGGGGTTATTTGACCTACGATCCCGAGCTGGACTTGCTGTTCTACGGCACCAGCCAGCCGGGCGTGTGGAACGCCGATATGCGCTGCGACCAAACCGCGTATGCCAAGGACCCGCAAAAGTGCGCCAATAAATGGGGCGCATCGGTTTTCGCCAGAAAACCGGATACCGGCGAAGCGGTCTGGGCCTACCAGTTTACCCCACACGACAGTTGGGACTACGACGCCGCCAGCGAGGCCATCGCGGTCAATCAAACCGTCACGGTCGGCGGCGTTCGCCATGACAAATTACTGGTGCATTTCAACAAGAACGGTTTTGCCTACACCTTTGACCGGGCCACCGGCGAAGTGCTGCTGGCGCCGCAATTCGTGGATGAAGTCAACTGGGCCAACGAAGTGGATACCGCGACCGGGTTGCCGGACGTCAACGAAGATATGCGCGTCCACCAAGGCGTGCTGACCGAGAAGATCTGTCCGTCGGTGCTCGGCGGCAAGGGTTGGGAACCGGCTTCGTTTTCGCCGAAAACCGGATTGTTCTACGCGCCGACCTTCAATCTGTGCAGCAATTTAGAGGCATTGAAGGCCGAATTCATCTCCGGCGCACCCTATATGGGGACCGATTACAGCATCGGGCCGGCGTCGGACACCAGTTACGCCAGCGAGCTGATCGCCTGGGACGCCACCAAGGGCGAGAAGCTTTGGGGCGTCAAGGAGCAAGCCTGGATCTACGCGGGGACATTGACGACGGCCGGCGGCGTGGTGTTTTACTCGACCAAGGCGCCCGCGTTGAAAGCCGTCGACGCCAAGACCGGCGCACCGTTGTTTAACACCGCGCTGCAATGCAATACGGTCGGCAACCCGATCAGTTTTGCCGGCGCGGACGGCAAGCAACGTATCGCGGTATTCAGCGACGACAAGTGCGCGGCCAACTCCGGCGGCGAACACCCCACCGGTAACGGCGGTTGGGTTCACGTTTACAAACTGCCCTGATGTCCTTCATCGGTACGGAGAAAGCTGCCATGCACCCACCTTCCAGTCGCAATGCCGCGATCGCTTTGTTGACGGCGCTATTCAGTCTAGCCGCGCCAGCCTCGGCCGAAACCGAGCTGCGGGTGTGCGCGGACCCGGACAATCTGCCGTTTTCCAATCGCAATCAAGAGGGGTTCGAAAACAAGATCGCCGCGCTGTTAGCCGACGATCTGCAGGCCAAGCTGAGCTTTTACTGGCAAAAGCAACGCCAGGGTTTCATACGGGAAACCTTGGGTGCCGGTCATTGCGATGTCGTGATGGGCGTGCCCCACGGTTACGAACGGGTGCGCGCCACCCCGCCGTATTATCGCTCGGGTTACGCCTTCGTGACGCCTGCCGGCCGGCATTTGGACATCTCGTCGTTCGACGATCCGCGCTTGCGCGATCTGAAAATCGGTCTGCATGCGATCGGCAACGACGGTGCCAATTCGCCGCCGGCGCACGCGCTGGCTAGCCGAGGCATCGTCGAAAACATCGTCGGCTATTCGATGTGGGGCGAGGAGAGCCAGGCAAACCCGCAGGGCGAAATCGTGAGCGCCGTCGCCAACGGCGAGATCGATCTGGCCGTGGTTTGGGGGCCGATTGCCGGTTATTTCGCCAAGCCTTACGGCAACGCAATCCAGGTCGCGCCGGTACCGGCCGATTCCGCTAGTCCGGAAATGCCGTTTGCGTTCGACATCGCGCTGGGAGTGCGCAAAGACGACCAGGCCCTGGCCGATCGTTTAGCGGCCAGCCTGACCAGAAAGCGGCCGGAGATCCAAGCGATTCTAGCGGCTTACCGCGTACCGATCATCCAACCTATCGTCGGCTCAACGCCATCCGCGACGGATAGCGTGGCCGCTAACCATTGATAAAAGAGGTAAATCAATCATGCGAGTTTTACAGACACTCAGTTGCGCCGCCTTGGGCTTGATGCTCATCGTCGGCGGCATCGGCGCCGCGCGAGCGGATCGACCCAAGACGGGCGGCAGCTATTCGGAAACGGCTTCCAGCCGGACCGGCACCGGTGGCGGAACCACCGTGGCGGCCGATCCGAAATTGACCACCCCGCCGCAATGCGTCACGCCGACTCAGGACGCCGCTGGCGAAGGTCGTCGGGCCTTCATGCGGATGAATTGCTACAGCTGCCACGGCATGGGCGGCCACGGCGGCGCGATGGGCCCGAGCTTGGTCGGGGAAGCCGACGAAACCGCCGAGGCGGTAACGCAAGGCGAAGGCGAGGGCATGCCGTCGTTCAAAAACAACTTGTGCCCCAACGATCTCGCCAACCTGACGGCCTATCTACGCTTATTGGGAACCGGATCGGAGCCAACCTTCGTCAATTGGTGGGAAGCGCATCCCAGCCGATAGACGAACGCCGAACCGACCAAATCGGCCGGTTCGGCGTCACACCGAGTATTTAACAAGCAAACTCATTAGGAGATCATCGACATGAAATGGGAAACCCCACGTTATCAAGACTTGCGCTTCGGCTTCGAAGTCACGATGTACATTTACAACCGTTAAACGCGTTCTGAGCAAGCCCGAGCTGTCGGCCCATAACCGGCGGCTCGACTTTTCGAATCCCGCCAACCGAATTTTGGGGCGCC
This sequence comes from Methylomonas stagni, assembly GCF_050154735.1. Classification (NCBI taxonomy): domain Bacteria; kingdom Pseudomonadati; phylum Pseudomonadota; class Gammaproteobacteria; order Methylococcales; family Methylococcaceae; genus Methylomonas; species Methylomonas stagni. Next base: position 3,442,638 of record NZ_CP189557.1, read on the forward strand.
CACGATACCCAAAACCGGTTTCCGGCCAAACCGGCGTTATACCGAACTCGGCCGGCCTTGCCCGCCGCCGCGATTCCCCGACGGATCGGGCAGTTATTGTCCGTTTAATTTCTGCATACCTGTCCAGTTTCTACACTATTTCGCCGAGCCGATTCGCTACAAATGGCGACCCATTTTGCCGGGCGAAATTTTTGTTGCCAACGCCAAGCCTTGCAGCTCGCGGCGCGGCAAGCTCGTTAGGCAAAACAGGCACGGCATTTGCCTTGGGCTGAGGCAAATCTGACTTTTGCTTAGGGACCTACATGGATTTTCCAATATTTCATATCGACTTCATCGGAAACCGCCTGCTGATCGCGGTCGATGCGATTCTGCACGTACTGATTAATCATGCCTTCGCGATCGGCGCCCTGCCGATCGTGGTTCTGCTGGAATACACCGGTATTCGTCACGGCGATCCGCGCTGGGACACCCTGGCTTACCGCTTGTTGAAAGTGGTATTCATCGTGACAACCACGGTTGGCGCGTTGACCGGCGTCGGCATCTGGTTTTCGGCGGCCTTGGTCAATCCGGCGGCCATCGGCAGTTTGATTCGGGTGTTTTTCTGGGGCTGGTTCGTCGAATGGATCGTATTCGTTAGCGAAGTCTCGCTAATCATGCTGTATTTCCTGAGCTGGCCGAACTCGACCGAATCGGCGCAAGCCAAACGCCGCCATATGCGCTTTGGCGTGATGTTGGCGGCGTTTTCGTGGATCACGATGGCCATCATCGTCGCGATACTCGGATTCATGATGGACCCCGGCGACTGGCACGAACAGCAATCGTTGTGGGCCGGCCTGTTCAATCCGATGTACTTGCCGCAATTGGCCTTTAGAACCTCGTTGGCCATGGTCATGGGCGGCATGACGATGATGGCGTTCGGCTATTGGTTTACCGATCACGACACGGCTTTTCGAGAGGGCTTGGCGCGCACGATATGCGTTTGGACCGCATTATGGACCGGTCTGCTGGCTATAGCCGCATGGTGGTATTCCAGCGTGGTGCCGGCGCACATGCTCGCCAATATCCCGGTCGCGATCACCACCCAGGCCTATACCGACTGGCTCGCCAATTTCAAATGGGTGCTGATCGCCGGCCTGCTGTTCGTCGGCTGGGTGCTGGCGGACAGCCTGCGCCGTCCCGGCCGTTTGCACGGCGGCCAGTATGTGGCGGCGGCGCTGGTGTTGTGCGTGATGCTGGGACAGTTCGAGCGGGTCCGCGAGTTCATCCGCAAGCCTTTCATCATCGGTAACTACATGTACGCCAACGGCATACGGGTCGCCGATTACCCCTTGCTGCGGCGCGACGGCATTCTGAAGCACGCGGTTTACGCCGGCGTGCGCGACATACGCTCCGACAACCAAACCATCGCCGGCCGCGAAGTGTTTCAACTGACCTGTACCCGTTGTCACACCGTCAAGGGCGTCAACGGCATTCGTGCCCAATTGGTCCGGATGTACGGCGACCAACGCTGGAACGCCGACGTGATTGCGGCCTATCTGGAAAACATGCACGGCGCCCGCTATTTCATGCCGCCGTTCCCAGGCAACCAAGAAGAACTGACCGCGCTGGCGGTTTATTTGGCTTCGCTGCAAAACCGCGCCCAGTCGTATGAAGGCGTTCAGGTCACCGGCATTCCCAAGCCCGATCACGTGGCCGCTTCGACGCACTACGGCAGCATCCCCGATCTTACTCATCCATAATCAGGAAACCCGACATGAATGTTCCAGTACCTCGCGACATCCCGCTTCCGCTGCCGGCGCCGGAGGGATTGCTCGAAGTCTTGTTGATCGTCTCGTTCATCGTGCATATTGTGTTCGTGCATATGATGCTGGGTGGATCGCTGTTCAGCCTGTTCTGCCAGATCAAGGGTCTGAAGCAGATCGAATACGAGCGATTGGCCTATAAAATCGCCCAGGCGGTCACCGTCAACAAAAGTCTGGCGGTGGTGATGGGCGTCGCTCCGCTGTTGATCATCAACACGCTGTACGCGCCGCAGTTTTACGCGTCCAGCGCCTTGATCGGCGGCGCCTGGATGGCCGTAATCCCACTGGTGGCGGTCGCTTTTCTGCTGGCCTACGCGCATAAGTTTTGGTGGGATCGCTTCGTCAACATTCCGGAACTGCATATCGGCATCGCCGCGTTGGAATCGGCACTGTTCCTGTTTATTCCGCTGATCTACATGACCAACGTCAATCTGATGTTGTTTCCAGAATATTGGCCGGAGGTGAAAGGCTTTTTCTCGGCAGTGTTGTTGCCGAACGTGTTGCAGCGTTACTTACACTTCGTTTCGGCGGCGATTTTATTCAGCGCGCTGTTTTTCGCGTGGTGGAGCGGCCGACCGGCATTTCAAGCCGAGGTCAAACTCAGCCAACCGTTGCTGCAATCGGTACGCCGCTTTTTCTACGCCTTTGCGTTTGGCGCGACCATCTTTCAGATATTGTCCGGGTTGGTGGTCTTCGTCAGTCTTCCGGCCCAGGGCATGAGCTGGGGCGTCACCTTGTTGTTGTTCGCCGGCGGCGGTTTCGGTGTTCCGGCGCTGTACTGGATGTGGGGCAATCTGGTGAACCCAGACAACTCGCTGGACAGGCATTTCAGCAGAATCATAGTTCTGTTCGCCTGCACGATCTTGGCAATGGCCGTGGCCCGCCACCAGTATCGAGAACACGCGTTGAAAGACCATAAAGCCGCGATCGCCCAGAAAACCGCCAACTATCTGGCTGCGGCGGCCGACGCCAGGCAAGAGGCGGAATCGGCCGCATTGGTGCAACAAAGCGAACCGGTCGATCTCGGCGAACAAGCGTTTCAGCGCAATTGCGCGGCTTGCCACCATATTAATCTGCCGACGGTCGGCCCGGACATGGGGGAAATCCGCCGAATTTACGCCGGAGACGCCAAGGGCCTGATCCGCTGGACCCAAAATCCCGGCAAGAAGCGCGAGAACAGCATGCAAATGCCCGGTTTTCCGCATCTGAGCGAAACCGAACTGCAGGCCATCGCCGACTACATGTTGCGCTAAGTTTTAACCTCTCACGAGACAAACCGTCATGACGAAAATCACTCATCTTTGCGTCGGGGAAGCCTTAGTCGGCGACGGCAACGAGATTGCTCATATCGACCTGATCCTGGGGCCGCGCGGCTCCGCCGCCGAAACCGCGTTCGCACTGGCATTGACCAACAACAAGGAGGGCTTTTCGACGCTGTTGGCCGTCGTCGCGCCGAATTTGATGGTCAAGCCGGCCACGATCCTGTTCAACAAAGTCACGATCAAGGGCGCTAGGCAGGCCGTGCAAATGTTCGGTCCTGCCCAGCGCGGCGTGGCAATGGCCGTGGCCGATTCGGTTGAAAACGGCACGATCCCACTCGAGCAGGCCGACGATTTGTTCATCTCGGTCGGCGTGTTCATCCATTGGGCCGCAGAGGACGACAACAAAATCGAACGCTACAACTACCAAGCAACCAAATTGGCTATCGAACGGGCGGTTTCCCACCGACCCGGCGCGGCCGAAGTGATTGGGGCCAAGGCCGGTGCCAAGCACCCCTATGCCGCGAAATGAGTCTGCCGGCGCCGGCGGGTCCGGCATCGGCAACGGGCAAGGATGCACACCCGAGAGATCCCGGATGGATTTATCCAGCGTTCGCCGAGGCAAACGCATTGACTGAAAAGGAGTTATCCAATGACGCAATTGACGACTGTATCGCAATCCCAAAATATTCAGGCCCCTAAGAAAAGCAAACGGCCCGCTAAACCGGAATCCGATTTTATCGAGCTATTTCCGCTGCCGAAATATTTTCAGACCCACTTCCAGCACATACACGAAAACAACCAATCCCTGCATCAGGAAATTCGCGCGCTGAATCGGCATTTGGCGCGTCTGGAAGCCAAAATGGATCTGGCCTTGCAAACCGGCTGGGAAACGCGTTGCGAAAACTGTCCCAAGCGTAATTAAAGCGAGACCATAGCGCGGGGCGCGGGGTTTTACCCAAAGCCGCCGACGCTTGCGGTCATCGTCGCGAATGGATGCGTCCGCTGGCTTGCCGGCGGGTACGGGATTTTGCGCGTCCGTGTAAGCCGGAACAACCGCCAGCCTAAGCCCACGGGCACTCCTGGGCGGAATCGCTGTGGTTTCCACGAAGCGCTTGGATGCGGGCGCGCCAGCTCAAGGCAAGCCTCCGGGCGCTGCTTGCCTATCGAGACGAGTCAAGCGACCGCGCGTCGGCCGGGCTATCGATGGTGCCGCTCAAGGTGTTTAGAAAGGCGGCCAGTTGGCGTATTTCGGCGGGTTTCAGATGTAAGGGTTTGATCTCGCTGCGCCCCGCCGGGCGGCGGGCGCCCGGTTATAGTGGCCGATCACCGCTTCCAGGCTGGCGAATTGTCCGGCATGCATATAGGGCGGACGCTGCGCGACGTTGCGCAAACTGGGCGGCTTATAGGCCCGCAACAGGCGTCGCTCACCCTTGTTGATGAAGTTCAACTCTCGGCATTGTTCCGGACTGGCATCGCTGTAACCGCCGAGGCAATTGAATTCGTCGGCGACGACCTGTTCCGCGCCGGCCAGGCGCCCCAAATCCTTGGGCAAACCGGGGCGGGCCGGCACGCCGGTATTGTGAAAATCCAGATCGGTGAACAATGGCCCGCGATGACATTCGACACAATGGGCCTTGCCGATGAACAGTTTCAGTCCGGCGATCTCTTCCGAGCTCAACGAGTTTTCCGGCGTGGCCGGAGCCTGTTCCCCCAAGGCCCGCACATAGGCGTCGAACCGGCTTTCGTTCCACGCGATGCGCCGCTCGAAAGCCGCGATGGCTTTGCCGACATTGGCGAAAACCCGATTGACTGCGTCGCGCGCCGAATCGTCGAGCCCGATCCAAGCACGCCGAGCTCGCTTGTCGCCCAGCGGACCGGCGTTATCCGGCAGCGCCGACAGATCGGGCGGCTCTCCGAACACGGCGCGATATTCGGACAGGTAATGCGCCAACACCCATTTGGCGCAACCGCCGCGGGTCAGATTGTGTTCGTTGGGGTTTTCCAGCGGACCGAGCGCCTGCGCCCATTGGCTGTCCTTGCGACCGTCCCAAAACAGCCACGGGCTGTAAGCCATGCCCGCTAGCGGCATCGCGCGACGGTTGGTTCGGCCGACGCCTTTCGCCAGATCTCGCCCGTCCTGGAAATCCCGGTCCGGATCGTGACAACTGGCGCAAGCGACTTTGCCGTTCGAACTGAGCCCTTGGTCGAAAAACCAGCGCCGCCCCAACACCGCGGCCGCCGGGTCGTCGGCGAAGCGGTTGGACGGATCGGCCGGCAACGGCGGCAGACTGGACAGCGCTAGCGAGCGCAGCGTGGTCAGTTCGCTATCGGACCATAGTCCGGAATCGATCGCCCCAGCATTGGTCGCGCTCAACACCAGGAGCAGAGTCCAACCGCCCGCCAAGCGCTTGGCCGAACAAGTCTGCCGTTGCCGGGTAAGCGGTTCGTTTCTAGGAATGTCTACGGCACCGGGCTTATCGTCCCGGCCGATCGCTGGGGCGAGCTCGGGTTTGAACGGGGCGCTCATTTGACCGGGACCTCGAAGATCACCCAGTCGCGCCGGTTTTTCCGCCAAAAATCGAAGCGTACCCACCAAACGCCGCTCATTTGAAATTTCATGCCGGCGATTCGGTAGTCGCCGTTGCCGAGATACGCGGTCGCCCTGGGTTGAGTCGGCAGGCCGTGCGCATGTCCCGGCATGTGGGCGGAAACGGTGATGATCAGGTTATCCGCCGGACGTCGGTCGGCGGTCTCCACATGCAATAGCCACTCGTGTATCAAATCGGTCGTCACTTCCGGGGCCAAGCTTTGCCAACTCACCCGGTACAGGCCTTTGTCGCTGAGGTGGGCGTCGGTCGCCGAAGAGGAGGAAATGCTCAGGGCCAAGACCATGCCCAACGCGATACGCAGGTATCTCAAATTATCCATTAGTGGCGCAAGTGTTAGAATTGCAGGCAGATGAACAATGTCTATGTTCGATTTCTAAACAATGGCACTCGTCCAACGCGCTCGATCCGGCGGTTTCCGCGAGTGTCCGGACTACTTAGAAATTTCCGTGCCAGCTTGCAATCAAACGGATTTTGTCACTGCTCAGCGATCTGCCCCCTCTTTGAAAATGAGGGATAGCGGATTATTTAAATATATTCCCCTCACTCTCTCGTTTTAAAAGGCGAAACTTGGATTAAGGCCACGTGTTATCCAGGCTAAATCATTACATCTAAACCTTAATTAAGCTTTGCGCGGTAAATTCTTGCAAACGTTGCCAGCGAATTTGTAAGTCATCTATTTCCAATAAAGATTGCTTCAAATGCGATGGCAGAGGTGCGTACATGGCAAAATAATTCATCGCTAGTTCCGGGTGGTCGTAAAGTTCCGCCTCGGAACAGCTGACAACGCCACTTTGGATCAAACTTTTCAAAACGGCTGCCCAAATAGGTAGAACTTCCCCGTTGCAAACGTTTACTTCCTCTAAATTGCCCGTTTTGGCAAGCCACAGTCCATCGGCTTGTTGATGAATTTCATCCAGACTTTGGCGTTGCTCGCCCCGTAAAGAGATAGACAGCAAGCCATTGGGCATTTGGCCAAAGTCGATGATTTTAGCGCTGGTACCGATTGAATAAAAAATTGACTCGTTCTTTGCGGGTGCATCGGCATTAACAAGCACTTCCTGTTTTTCAAAACCCTCGCGCAGCAAGCATACGGTAAAACTCGATCCACTTCGTAAACAAGCAGATATCATCTTGATATAGCGCTGTTCGAATATTTGCAGTTGTAAAGTGCATTTTGGGAATAAGGGGATATTCAGGGGAAATAGGGCTTGGTCGCCGGTTTGCAGTGATTGCATGTTATCAATCCTAATGGTTGGTTATCGCTATTCAGTTCGTGTGCTAAGCCATTAAAAATAGCGAAAACTATTTTTAGCGATTTTGATAAAACTAAGGTGATCGTCGCCCTTGAATTGATTACGTTAATCTTCCGCGCGTCCCAAATATCCCATTCCACACAGATGAACGGAATCAGTCGCGGTTTACAAGTGGATTAGAGGACTTCTCAGACAGCACAATACGCCTTCGGCGCCGGCATGCCCGGAAGCGGACTCGAACTTCGGAATGCTTGGCCGGTTTACCGGTCCAGCCATTCGGCGAACTTTCCAAAATAAAATGGCTGCCGCGCATCGAAAGATGGTCGTCGTCGTAAAAGTAAGACATATCGTCCCGCATGCCACCGCAAGAAACATCGTTACACAAATATTGATAGGCCGAGAACACCTTAACTAGATGCTGGGTCGAGTTAACGATGGAATCCACCGCCTTCCGATAATTCGCATTACGTTTGTCGAACGACGTTCTGGATACGCTGCATTCCGGACGATCTTTCGGGCTGATATGAAACGGCCGCTCGTCGACGCAATTTTTGGCCTTGACGCCAATTTCCGGCACGTCTTCGATAAACACTACTTCTTTTCCGAGTTTTAGGATCGGGTTAATCGAATCCAAATAACCGTCGATAAACTTGTGATAATTTTCCACTAATACATCGTCGGGACCGTTGATAATCCGATAAACATTTTTGGTTTCGGTATTGCCGTAACCGGAGCCTTCGATATACATCGCGCCTCGGGTAGCAAACGCAATCCGCTGTATCGACGGAAAATCACGCAACAGTTTCAGCACGATGGGCATGATGACCTTGCAACGCGTCGACTTTTCCTCGTACTGCTCGGTCGGATTGATCGTAACCAAATCGATAAACGGCAGACAGCCGTTCACCGCCACCAGCGCCAGATCGTCGGCGCCATGAGAAATGGAATCGTAGACAAACTGCGCGGCGTGGCTGTCGCCTACCACCAAGGTTTTCGGCGTGGCGCTGGTAAATCGACAGATCAAGTAATTGTAACTGGCTCCCAATTCGGCGCGGCATCGATCGTCTACCCAATCTTCCGGCGTATTGAACAGCACGGTGCCGTTCACATCGGCGAACATCTGGGTTTTACTGAGCGCGTCGGCATCCCGAAACTCCAGGCCGTTTTTCAGATATAACTGGTAGCCGACGTTTCCGATACCCAGCATCAGCAGCAATAAGGTCAAGGTCTTGGCGCCGCTGTGCTTACCCAAGCGTATCGGTTTCTCGACCAAGGCATACGTCAACCAAGCCAACACCACCGTCAATAGCACCGCGGCGATTCGGATATTGACACTGGGCTGGTCGGTTTGAATGATGTGAGCGAAGGACAGCAGCGGCCAATGCCACAGGTATAGCGGAAAGCTGATGAGACCGACCCAAACCGCTAGCCGGTTGGATAACAACTTCCGATTGACCCAAGCATTCGGTCCGGCCGAAATGATCAATACCGCGCCGAGCATCGGCAATATCGCCCATTTGCCGGGAAAGTCGGAGTCCTTGTCGATGACGCTGAACCCGTAAATCAACAGCGCGATACCGAGGAAAGACAACACGTTCGCCAGGGTTCTGCCATCCACCGGCTGGCCCTCCCGATAGACGACGGCCACCAGCCAACCGTCCAGCCTGTGTCGAACCGATGCGAAGGCGTGCTTGCGGTACAAGGCCATCCACGCCAACAAACTGCCGCACTGCAGTTCCCAAAACCGAGTTTGCGGCGAGTAAAACGTGGCGACCGAATCGTTCAATACGCCGCGAACATTCAAATAAAACGAGGCAATAGCGACGATCACCGTCACCGTAAACAAATTGAAATTTTTCCGCCACGCCAGCCACAGCAACAACGGCCAGACAATATAAAACTGTTCCTCGATACCTAAGCTCCACAAATGCAGCAGGGGCTTGGTTTCGGCGGAGCTGTCGAAATAACCGGCCTCATTCCACAACACCAGATTCGACACGAAGCCGGCACCGGCGGCGATATGCTTGCCCAACTGTTTGTACTCGTCGGCAAACAGCGCGAACCAGCCAAACGCAAAACTCGCGGCCAACACCAGAATCAGCGCCGGAAAAATACGTTTGATCCGGCGGATGTAAAACTCGCTGAAACTGAACGTACCCTTTTCCAGGTTCTGAAAAACGATCGTGGAAATTAAATAGCCGGAAATCACAAAAAAGATATCGACGCCGATGAAGCCGCCTTTTAAACCGTTCGGAAAGGCATGGAACGCAACGACCGACAGCACGGCGATGGCTCGCAAGCCATCGATATCGGGGCGATATTTCGGATGAGACAGACTAGGGTTTAAAACGTGGGACTGGGTAAAGGTCATGAAGCTCCCGGCACGCTAAAGTGGCATAAGTTCGACTTCTTGCCCGCACTATAGGTGACTGATGGAGTAAAGCAGAACGCATGTGTGGCGAGTCGCTGAATCTGGCGCCATCGCGGTTCGCCCGGAATCAAGACATCAGAATGACAACTCTGGCGGCGATCATATTGCTTCACGGCGCCGTCGTCAATCGGCCGCCCCGGCCCCGATAAGCCTTGGATTTAGGACAGCCGCGGCTATCGAAATCGGTTGATACCTCACGTCGGCGCGTGAACCCGGTATTGCCCGCGTCCGTTACGACTTATGCGGCCTCCGAGCGCGGGCTTCGGCCTTTCAAACTGCGTCGTTATCGCGCAGCCCAATTCTTAACCTCATTTCGCACCGAAAATTTATCCGATTGAACTTCTTAGGTGCCAGTTCGCATTAACACATGTTAGCGAGACCGAACGGCGCGGAAGGGATTTCCAATCTAACCGGCCCCGATCGGATCGCCGAGCTGGGAAACGAATGACCTTTAACCCTGAAGAAGAAAGATCGAATATGAAAATCGTGAATTTGGCTGTACTAATGGTTTTACTGGCGGCTACGAACGCAACCTGGGCTGCCGGAGGCGGTAACGGCGGTGGTGGAAATGGCGGGAACGGAGGCGGTGGTAACAGCGGCACCGTGGACGACAATCCCTCCGCTTCGGACCTTTACGTGCTGCAATACGGCGCGGAAAAGCAAAACGATGCCGACGCACCGGAAATCACCGAAACCGAACTGGAGACGATAAAAGTCACTCCCCCGCCGGTGCAAACGCCGGTGGATAGTGTGACCGGCAATCAATTGTTGAATGCCTGGCGGGTGCCCAACAGCGGCATCGTCGCGCAAAACGTGAGTTACATCGGCAAGGGCGACCAGGCGCGGGTCTATGCCGCCAGCGAATTCAGCAGCGTGGTGAACGCCGACGGCATCGTCCTGACCACCGGCATGGCTAACTTTGCCCATTCCAACACGTCCAGCGGGGCAACCGGCGTGACCGGAACCGGCGCGAGCTACGAAGTTTCCAAGCTCAGCAAGCAAATGACCTACGACGCCAATTCGCTGAAGTTCGACTTTACCCTGGATCCGTCAGCGTCGAGCGCCAACGGCATCACGACCCAGTTCGTGTTTGCCTCCGAGGAATACCCGGAATGGACCGGCATTTTCCGCGACGGCTTTGCGTTGGTCGTGGACGGCGTCAATTACGCACACTTCGATGCCTCGAACTTCGTGGTGCTGGACAATTGCAGCAGCAATGGCGTTTATCCGTGCGCCGACACCGTACAAAACGACAACGGCTTTCTGACGCCCAACGCCGGCGCCACCTCGGTTCCGTTCGAGTTCGACGGTTATACGGCGGTTTTGACCGTCAATGCCTTACTGAACCCAGCCCTGGCCAATCATAGTCTGGAAGCCGTCATTGCCGATTCCAACGATCCGCTTTGGGATAGCGCGGTGTTCCTATCCGGCCTGCGCTCCGCCACGGTGCCCGGCGTATTCCAAGCCAACGTGCCGACCGCCGTGCCGCTGCCGGCATCGTTGGGGTTGTTCGTATCGGGATTAGCGCTGGTGGGCGGATTGCGACGTAGACGCTAGGGAAAGCTTGAGCGTGGCCGGCGAACCAAACGGCCCGGATTCAATCCCTCTTTCAAGCTAACAGCCGCTCGCCGAGTGGCTACTCGAATGATTAGAAAAAAATCAATGCTTTAACCGCCCTTGGAATACCCCACCAAGGCCTCGAACTTAGCCAACGCGCTACCGTCCGCCAGCACCGCATAGGCCCGGCGGACGCCGGCTTCCAGCGAGTCGGTCAGATCGGCGGCGTAAATCGCGGCGCCTGCGTTTAGCGCGACAATGTCCAGCGCCGGGCCGGGACGATTATTCAGCACGGCCTTGACGATGGTCAGGCTGTCCTCGGCACAGGTGATGGCCAGACTGTCGAGCGGTGCGCGGCGCAGGCCGAAATATTCAGGGGTAATTGTGTAAGTGCCGATCGCGCCGTTGTGCAGTTCCGCGACATCGGTCGGCGCGGCGATGCTGATTTCGTCCAGGCCGTCGTGGGCATGCACGACCAACACGTGGCGGCTACCCAGGCGTTTCAACACTTCGGCCACCGGCACCAGCCATTGTTTGTCGAACACACCGATCAGCTGGTGCGGCGCATTGGCCGGATTCGACAACGGGCCGATCAGGTTGAACAGCGTGCGCACGCCCATTTCCTTGCGCGGCCCGACCGTGTGGCGCACCGCGCTATGGTGCTTCGCGGCAAACAGGAAGCCGACGCCGATGTCTTCGACGCATTGGCCGACTTGCTCGGCCGGCAGGTCCAGATTGACGCCGGCGGCTTCCAGCAAATCGGCGCTGCCGCAGCAGCTGGACACCGAACGGTTACCGTGTTTGGCGACCTTACCGCCGGCCGCCGCGACCACGAAAGCCGCCGTCGTAGAGATGTTGAAGGTATTGGCGCCGTCGCCGCCGGTGCCGCAGGTATCGATGACGTGTTTGCCCGTCACCGGCACCTTGTGCACCAACTCCCGCAGCACGCCGACCGCCGCGGCAATTTCGTCTATGGTTTCACCCTTGCAACGCAGCGCGATCAAAAAACCGGCGATTTGGGCGTCGGTCAACTTGCCGTTCATCATCGCGCGCATCGTCGCGCGCATTTCCTCGCCGTCGAGGTCGTGTTTATCCAGCAGTTTTTGCAGCGTAGCCTGAATTTGCATGGCAAGCGTCGTGGGTTGGGGCGCTTCGGAACGGCAGTCCCGGGCGGCCGGTTAAGGTAGACGGTTATGATAACAAACCGCGACGCGCCGCAAATGTCAACGTGCTTGCAGCCAGGTAGCCGCGCCCAGCCCGGCGGCGCGGCCGGTCGCCAGGCAAGCGGTCAGCAGATAGCCGCCGGTCGGCGCCTCCCAGTCCAACATTTCGCCGGCCGCGAACACCCCCGGCAAACGCCGCAGCATCAAGCCTTGGTCAAGTTCGGCAAAGTCTATGCCGCCAGCGCTGCTGATCGCCTCGGCCAGCGGTCGGGCCACGCTCAGGCGGATAGGCAGGGCTTTTGCCGCGATAGCGAGGCGGTGCGGGTCGTTGATTTCGGCGGCGCTCAAGACTTCGCGGAGCAGCGCCATTTTTACGCCGCCGAGACCCAAGCGTTTGCGCAGATGATTGCTCAAACTCATTTTGCCGCGCGCTTGCCCGGCACGCTGGCCGGCTTCCTCGACCGTTAAGCCGGGCAGTAAATCCAAATGGACGACGGCGGCGGCGTTGGCGGCGATCTGCTGGCGAATCGGCGCAGACAACGTATAGATCAAGCCGCCTTCCAAACCGTAATCCGCTATCGTCATTTCGCCAAGCCGCCGGCATTCCAGGCCGTCGTTTCCGACAAACGTCAAGGCCACCGACTTCAGCGGCTCGCCGGCAAAGCGTTCGCGGAAATAATCGCTCCAACCGGTTTCGAAGCCGCAGTTGGCGGGTTGCCACGGCGAGATGGTCACGCCGCGCTCGGCCAGGGGCTGAGTCCAGGCGCCGTCGGAACCCAACTGCGGCCAACTGGCACCGCCCAAGGCCAATACCAGTGCATCGGTTTCGATCAGTTTTTCGCCGTCCGGACTCGCAAAGCGCAGCCGCTGGTCGGTCCAACCCAGCCAGCGATGACGCATCCGGAATTTGACACCGCTGCCGCGCAGCCGATGCAGCCAGGCGCGCAGTAGCGGCGCCGCTTTCATTTCGTTGGGAAACACCCGGCCAGAACTGCCGACGAAAGTCGCAATGCCTAATTCGGCCGCCCAATGGCGCAAAATCTCCGGCGAGAAATCGTGTATAAACCCGGCCAGAGCGTGGCTCCGTGCACCGTAGCGCGATAAAAAACTTTCAAAACCTTCGACATGGGTGATGTTCAAGCCACCTTTGCCGGCCATCAGGAATTTGCGTCCGGCCGACGGCATCGCGTCGTAAACGGTAACAGCGGCACCGGCTTGAGCCAGCACTTCGGCGGCCATCAAACCGGCCGGACCGGCGCCGACGATGGCGACGGTGGGCGAGCTATCCATGGCCGGCGATCCGTTCGCCGCCAAGACTTGTCCCGACCGGTGCCGGCCTAAGCGTCCAGGGCCGGCTATTGGCACCGGCCGCCAAGCCCAGAAGTATGCGAGTTAGCATGGCGGCTGACCTATGCGGCTGACCTATCATGCGCGGAACCGAACCGATCAAGGTTGGTTGGGTTTGAGCGCACCACGCTTTTCCTGGCGTTTTTCCATATGCTCCTTGCGCATCTCGTCCATTTTCTGCATCTGTTCCGGGGTCAGCACTTCCTTGATGCGGGCGTGCGACTCTTCGTGAATCGCCCGGAATTTGGCGTGTTGCTCGGTGAAAATGGCTTCCAGCTTGGTTTTTTGCTCGGGCGTCAGTTGCAGCATTTTGCTCAAGTGCTCGAGCTTGTGGTCGGTCGGTTGACCGTAATCGTTTTCGCTGGGGTAGGCAGTCGCGGTCAGCGGCAAAATCAGCGCGGCCAGCATCAGTAGCGGTTTAATCATCGGATGTACTCTCGGAGGGTTGAATGAATGCGCGCCTTCAGGGCGGCGTCACAATGGATAAGCAAACACCGGTAAAGTTCAGGTTTTCAAACGGCCAGCGGATCGCTGGCGGCTTGGCATTCGACTTGGTGGCGGCGCGGCGGGTCGGACAATTCCAGCGCGGTCAATTGGCCGCCCCACAGACAACCGGTATCGATACCGTAGCAGTTGTAGCCCTCGTAATACCCCAGTGTGGACCAATGGCCGAAGATGATCCGCATGCCCAGACTGCGTCGGCCGGGCACCGCGAACCACGGGAGCAAATGCTCGGGCTGGCTGCCGAGCGGACCTTTCTGCGTGAAATCCAACACGCCGTCGGCGCTGCAATAACGGAGTCGGCTGAAACAATTGATCGCAAACCGCAGTTTCTCGGTGTGGCTGAGATCGTCCTGCCAGACCGCCGGCTTGTTGCCGTACATGGACCGAAAGAAGCGCTCGTAGTCCGGACTTTGCATGGCCTGCTCGGTTTCCAGCGCCATTTGCCGGGTCAGTTCGAAATCCCACTGCGGCGGCAGGCCGGCATGCAGCATGCAATAATCATCGTCGTAATGGAATAATTTACGATGGCGCAGCCAAGCTATCAATTCGTCGCAGTCGGCGGCTCGCAGAATGGCGCCCAGCGTGTCTTTCTTGCTGGACTTGCCCAGCGCCACCACGGTGGCGATCAGATGCAGATCGTGGTTGCCGAGCACGCAGATTGCCGCGTCGCCCAAACTCCTGACGAAGCGCAAGGTTTCCAGCGACTTCGGCCCCCGATTCACCAGATCGCCGGCCAACCACAGCGTATCCTTGTTCGGATCGAAGTCTACCCGGTCCAGTAGGCGGCGCAAGTCGTCGTAACACCCTTGAATATCGCCTATCGCGTAGGTCGCCATTAATGCAGAGTGCGGGGAATCGACAAGGTAAACTTAGGTATGTTCGCGTTGAAGCTTTCGCCGTTGTCGGCCTGCATCTGATATTTGCCCTGCATTACGCCGACCGGGGTTTCGATCATCGCCGCGCTGGTGTAGCGGAACGAATCGCCGGGGTTCAAATGCGGATGCTCGCCGACCACGCCTTCGCCGTTGACTTCCTGCACCTTGCCGTTGGCGTCGGTAATCAGCCAATGCCGGGTCAGCAACTTGGCGGCGCTGGAACCGACGTTGGTAATCGTCACGGTATAGGCGAACACATAGCGGTTGTCTTCGGGCGAAGATTGCGCCTCGATGTAGTAAGGCTGGGCCTCAACTAAAACTTTGTTTTTTTCGCTCATTGATAGATGATGTAAATCGTTATGCCGGTTATTTCAACCCAACTGATAAGCAAACGCAAGCAAGCAATCCGAATGTTCACGACCCGATTCGCGGCGCTGGCGCTGCTGACGATTTCAGTTACCGCTGGCGCCGAGGGCGGCAAGGAGCTGTTCGCGGCGGCGGCGGCCGGCAAGCCGGAGCGAGTCGAGGCTTTGCTGGCTCAAGGCGAGGATGTCAACGCCAAGATCGAACAGGACAGAACCGCGCTGATGGCGGCCAGTTTCAACGGCAATCTGCGGGTGGTCAAAGCGCTTTTGGCCTACGGCGCCGACGTGAATGCCGCCGATAAAACCGGCGCCACCGCGCTCGGCGACGCGGTGATGTTCGGCAGCGCCGACGTGGTCGGCGTGTTGATCGCGGCCGGCGCCAACGTCAATGCCGCCGACGGCCAGAATGTCAAAATCCTCGACAAAGCCAAGAAGACGGGCCGCGAGACCATCGTCAAGTTGCTGGAAGCGGCAGGCGCCAAAGGCACAGAAACCAAATCCGAAACCGAAGCCAAACCAGAAGGCGAAGCTAAGCCCGAAGGCGAGGCCCCCAAGGAAGCAGGCAAATAAACCAGCCACATGACCAACGATAAACCTTTGCATATCCACATCCTCGGCATCTGCGGCACTTTCATGGGCGGTCTGGCCCTGATCGCCCGCGAACTCGGCTACAGCGTCAGCGGCTCGGACCAAAACGTCTATCCGCCGATGAGCACCCAGCTCGAACAACAAGGCATTCGCTTGATGAACGGCTATAAGGCCGAAAATCTGGACGTCAAGCCGGATCTGGTCGTGATCGGCAACGCGATGTCGCGCGGCAACCCCGAGGTGGAAGCCGTGTTGAATCTGGGCCTGCCCTATATCTCCGGCCCGCAATGGCTGGCCGAACACGTGCTGCAACACAAATGGGTGTTGGCGGTGGCCGGCACCCACGGCAAAACCACCACCACCAGCATGTTGAGCTGGATCCTGGAATTCAACGGCTTCAAGCCCGGCTTTTTGATCGGCGGCATTCCGCTGAATTTCGGCATCTCGGCACGGCTGGGCAAGTCGGATTTCTTTGTCATCGAAGCCGACGAATACGATTGCGCGTTCTTTGATAAACGCTCCAAGTTCGTCCACTACCGGCCGCGCACCGCGATTCTGAACAACCTGGAATACGACCACGCCGACATCTTCGAAAATCTGGACGCGATCAAAAAGCAATTCCACCATCTGGTCAGAACCATCCCCGGCCAGGGTTTGATCATCGCGCCGGACTGCGAGCAGCATGTCGCCGAAGTACTGGCAATGGGCTGCTGGACGCCGGTGCAACTGACCGCCATCGACGCCCCGGCGCCGTGGCAAGCCGAATTGCTGAGCAAAGACGGCAGCCGCTTCGCGGTGCATTTCGAAGGCCAAGCCCAAGGCGTCGTCGAATGGCCGCTGACCGGCCGACACAACGTCTACAACGCCTTGTCGGCGATTGCCGCCGCTCGTCACGTCGGCGTACTGCCGGCCGACGCGATTGCCGCGTTGGCCCAATTCCAGAACGTCAAGCGGCGGATGGAAGTCATTGTCAAGAAAGCCGGCATCACCGTCTACGACGATTTCGCCCACCACCCGACCGCGATCCAAACCACGCTGGACGGCCTGCGCAAACAAGTCGGCAACGAAAAAATCCTGGCCATCGTCGAACCCCGCTCCAATACGATGCGTCTGGGCGTACATACCCAGTCGCTGGCCGAATCGCTGAGCCAGGCTGACCAGGCCATCATCTTTCAGCCGGACGGACTGGGCTGGGATTTAAGCCAATTGCTGAGATACGCCAACAACATCGAGATTTGCAACAGCCTGGATACCATCATCGAAACCATCCGCGCCGAAGCCGGCAGCGTTTGCCACGTCTTGTTGATGAGCAACGGCAGTTTCGGCGGCATCTACCAACGCTTGCGCGAGATTTTGTAAGCTGCGATGAGCCACCGCGTCGAAATCCGTTACTGCACCCAATGCCGTTGGCTGCTGCGCGCGGCCTGGATGGCGCAGGAACTGCTGAGCACTTTCGACGGCGATCTGGCCGAGCTGGCCTTGCAGCCCGGCACCGGCGGCATTTTCGAGGTCTATGCCGACGGCGTACTGGTCTGGTCGCGCAAGGCCGAGGGTCGCTTCCCGGACATCACCGAGCTTAAGCAACGCGTCCGCGATCAAATCGCCCCGGAGCGCGATCTGGGCCACGCCGACCGCAAGCCGCCGCCGACCTAATCCGCGCGCGGCCGGCCCCACCGCAAATAGCGACCTATACTTGGCGCAACTGTTTGTTCCCACGGTTAGCCGATGACGCCCGACGACGACCTGACCCGCCTTCTCCCGCAAGACGATTTAACGGTGCTGAAACCGCGGCCTTACCCGCGTCCGTTGCCCGACACTCGCGCGAACGACGAGGCTTACGGCGGCGGCTATTCGTTGCGCGGTGCGGTCGGTGCCGGCGGCGTCGGCCAGGTGCTGCTCGGTTTCGACGAGCGTATCGGCCGGGAAGTCGCGATCAAGGAAATGCTGGATCAGGCCGCCAACGAAGACCGCGAACTCAGCACCCGCTTTCTGCGCGAGGCACGCATCACCGGCCGGCTGGAGCATCCAGGCATCGTGCCGGTCTACGACTTGGGTGTTAAGCCCAGCGGCGCGCCTTACTACGTCATGCGACTGGTACGCGGCGACACCTTGGCCCAGGCGCTGAAGGAGTGCAACGCCGATCCGTTGCCCGAACATGCGCTGTCCAAGCGTTTGGCCCTATTGGACCGCCTGATCGACGTTTGCGAGGCGATGGCTTACGCGCATTCCAAAGGCGTGGTCCACCGCGATTTGAAGCCCGGCAACGTGGTGCTGGGTCAATTTGGCGAGACCATCGTGCTGGACTGGGGCTTGGCCAAGGTCGAAAGCGAGACGGAGTCGGCGGCGGCGCCGTTACCGCGCGCCGGCCGCTCGAACGCTGATGACGACGAAGACCTGACCCGGCTCGGCGACATCTTGGGCACACCGGCCTACATGGCGCCGGAGCAAGCCGACCCGCGTTTCGGCGGTATCGATGCCCGCACCGACGTGTTCGCGCTGGGCTGCATGCTATTTTATTTGCTGAACGGCCGGCCTCCTCTACAAGGCGGCATGGACCGGATTCTAGCCGAGTTGGCTTCCGACCAGGCCATGCCGACCGCGCGGAATCCGAATTTGGCGGCTCCGGTCGAACTGGTGGCGATCTGCGATCACGCGTTGGCCAAGGACAAGGCCAAGCGATTCAAGGATGCCGGCGCGTTCGCCGACGAATTGCGGGCATTTCGCGACGGGCGTCTCGTCAATGCCTACGCCTATACCCGCGCCGAACTGCTGAAGCGTTTTATTGCCCGTAACAAGGTGTTGTTGCTGGCAACAGCTGCGGTCATGGCGTCTATCGTGATCGGCGCCGGCTTGGCATTGAGATTCGGTATCGAAGCCAAGCAAGCCCACAAACTGGCAGTCGCCGAGGGCGAACAGGCCAAGCAACAGTTTCAACGCGCCGAGCAGGCGCTGGCCGACGTAACCCGCATTTCCAACACCAATCTAACCGTCGCCAGCCGGATTGCCTATCGTATCGGCGGCGAATTCGCAAATTTGCTGAACGGCTTAGTTCAGGCCGCGACTCAATTTCGGACCGCTGCCGACCTGGTTGGCGCCACGCCGCGCTTGGAAAAACTGACCACGGAGCTACCGCGTCTGGAAAGTGCCGCCACCACCCGGGCGCCCGGCACCCTCCTGGCCGTGGCGCCGGCCCGCTACCGGCACGCGATCGGCGCCGACACTTCTCAGCTGGAACATAACCGAATGGCCTTGCAAAGCGGCGAGCCGGTGCTGAGCCAGGTGCATGCGGCACCGGAAGGTTATCAGGCTGTCACGCTGGTCGCGCCGGTCAAGGCCGGCAATGCGACGATCGGCTTCGTCTCCGGCCGTATCAAGGCCGCCGAATTTCTAGGCGGCTTGCTGCAAGCGGAGTTGCAAGACAGCCGCCGAACCATTTGGATCATCCAGGATGACGGGTTGATTTTGTTCGATACCGAAACAAACGAAATCGGGCTAAATCTGTTTCGGGAGGAACGGTATGCCCAACTCCCTGAGCTGCGCCAATTGGCCGAAGAAATTGCCGGGCAACGGGGCGGGGTGGGGTATTATGAAAATTCGGCGGCGTATAGCGGCCGGCGCATCGCCTCTTGGGTCAGTCTAAATCCGGTAGCGAACCGGGAATGGAAAGTGGTGGTGCTGGAAGCTTGGTAACACATTTTCGAAGGCCGGCCTCGGGCCGGCGCGTACACACTGGATAGGAGAATAGCCATGTTTGTTGCCGTATATCGTTGGCGGGTGAAACCGGGATACGAAGCGAAATTTCGCGAGGGCTGGCTGAAGGTGACCGACGCCGTCTATCAAATGTACGGCAGTCTCGGATCGCGGTTGCACCGCGATGCCGACGGCAGTTGGGTAGCCTACGCGCAATGGCCGGACGAAGCGGCTTGGCGCGAGGCCTGGCAATCGCAGCGACCGATCGCCGATCCGGAAGGCTATGCGATGTTGAAGGACAGCGTAGAGACTTGCTACGAACTGGCCGAGCCGGTGATGAAACTGACCGTGTTGGAAGACAGACTGAAGTCGCAACCGTATTCCAACTACGAAGTCACACCCTGACCCGTAGCGGCGACGGCGGTTCGGTCCGGCATCCGGGGCCGAGAACGCAAATGCCGATCGTCAGCGAAATCTGTTAACGGTAAATCGTCGGCGTCGCACAGCGCGAACCGCCGCGCCGGCGGGTTTCTGCTATTATCCAAGCAATAACCGCCCGAAACCGCGCCGGGCGGTGAACTTTTGCGGGCCAGCGCCTTGGCGCGCGCCGCGCGGAACCCCTGGCATTGGATACGGCATGGAAAAACTCGAATTCGGCGTGAGCGACGACGACAGGAAAAATCTACTCCACTTCGTCGATACCTTACAAAAGCTGCTCGGCGACTTGATCGGCGCGGACCAGTATTTTTTGCCCAAATTCCGCGACGATTACAAACGGGCGTGGCGCGAACTGGACCCTCACTTTTACGCATTGAAAGACGCGATTCAACGCGCCGACACCAACGCCTTGTTGACGCACGGTTTGCTCGGCAGTCCGCTGCATTTGAAGCTGAAAGTCATCAATCATTTCACCGAGGAGTTCATGCTCTACGGCATCGAACTGGTCGGCGGCCATAAAATCCTGGAAAAGCTGCTCGGCGCGGTGAACCGCCTGTTGGCGACCGTCGTGGATACGGTGGGAACCGGTTCCCCAATCCATACCTTCAACGAACTGTTGATTTCGATCATTCAGGACGACAGCTAGCAAAGCCTTGCAATCGGGCCGTTCCGGCCCGATTGCAAGAGCCAAGAGCCCGGCGAATTTACCGTCCAGACGCCCGGCGGTTGCGGCGCAACCCCATCAAGCCCAGCATCGAACCGAACAACCAAGCCGCGTTTGGCAGGGGTACGACCTGTACGCCAACGTTGAAGGTGTCCGGGGCAAAATCGGAAATCTGGGTGAAGCCGGCGGCAACCGCGCCGTCGCGCGGCCACAGGTTCCAGGTAAAACTTTCCGGCGCGAAACCGGTCGACGGCAACAGACCCGATGCAATCTCGGCAACCATATGATTACCGGTGATCGTCACCGAGCCCGGAGCGAGGTTCGTCGTGCTGAACGACGGCGCGATCAAGGTTACCAAGCCGGTGCCGTCGTTGTTCAAGCGCACGACCGAATCGAACAAAATATTCTTCAGACCGTTAGATTCGAAAAGCGCGGTACCGCCGCCGCGATTGAAGCCCCAAATATAAAAACCGCTCGGCGACGAACCGATGTCGGCATTGAACGTACTATCCAAACGGAAAGTCGCGGTGGCCTGATCGTAACTGACCGACGCCGACACCACATCCAAGTCGCCCGCCGTACTGCCGTTGTATCCGGCGACATAATCGCCGACCGCGTCGCTGACCGCGACGGCTTGCGCCGGCTGCGCGGCGGCGATGATCGCGACGAATACCCAATGTTTCGCTGTGTTGATTCTCATACACCTATCCTCTGTTGCTGATATCCGATGGAAGCACCCGGCGGGAAACTAAGTTCCCTCCGGGTGCGATTGCGGTTTACAAGGAATATAGACCGTATAACCGAGCGGCATGGCGCAGCTACCGAATAGGGGGTGGTCGGAGCACCGATGCCGCTCGTTGGTATATCCCCGGAGCAACGCTAAGGTTCAATGCCCCTAAAAAATTTTAACGCGGTCCAACTCGCGGTCCGTTCTCCGCGACACCGATCACTGCTTCGAATTCATTCAGCGAAAACACTCATTCAAATCGACCCGATACGCTCGCCATGACGAATTGAAGCTTGAGTCGCCATCAGGAAGCGGAGCCCGTTTCTCCGAGACGACCTCAAGGTATTTCTTCACTCGACATGTTGCTTGGCGGGGACTAACTTAGCTTGCGTCTAACAGGTTGTTGAAAAAGAAACTCGGTGGAAAAAACCTTCCAATTTGTCGCTAAAAGTCATTTAGCCGCAACAAACAATCAAGGACTTACAAAATTTTATTTTGCGGAAAATGCGTTTTTGGGGACAAAAGTGGAGCAGTTTTTTAAATTTCAACAGCCTGTTAACGGCAAAAAAATCGGGACGACCAGTAGATGGGCAAAAAGATAAGTCGGACAAGTAGCTGGATGATATTTTATTTTTTTCAGACCTCTTTATTTCCCTGGCGTTCGATGTTGGTTTCAGGCAATCGATCGCATCCATCAAAAAGTAAAATGAATTTGGGCCTATGACTAACGCTGCATTCATCTTTTCCAGCACTGATTTCCCGGATAAAGACCGGGTCGACATTTGGCGCGAGATGTTTGCCAGAAAAATTGCTGGATTCGATGTCGAACACGTCGATTCGCGGCCTTTTTTCAACCAAACACGGTTTCATTCCTTCGGCCACGTGAACTTGGCGGCGCATACTAGTACCGCGGTGCGTTTTCGCCGTACTCGTGAACTCATTACCGGAGACGGGTTAGACGATTACCTAGGCCTATCGGTATGCGTAGCCGGTATCTGGGAGGTTATGCAAGGACAGCGGCGACTGTTGATCAATCGAAGCACCGCCGGCTTAGTTGATTCGACCAAAGTTCTCGACGGCGGGTTCGGACCAGACTCGCCCGAGGGATACCAGGAACTCTTGAGCTTGCGCATTTCCAGATCAGAATTGACCAAACGGGTACCGAAAGCCGAGCGCCTGGTTATGACCCCTCTTTGCAACTCGGAGGGCATAGAGTTGTTAAGAAATTACCTGCAAATGCTAGACCGGGGGGCGTCGCTCAAGATCCTAGCCTAGGCGAACTAGTGGGGGATCATATTGTCGATCTCATCGCTTTTCTTTGTAACGACGAGGTGGTTAAGGAGTCCCATTCCGGAGGGGTGCGGGCGGCCCGGCAAGCGGCCGTCATTCGATATCTGGAAAAGCACTTTAGTGAGCCAGGGCTGAATGCGGCGCAAATCGCCGGCGAATTGAGAATATCCCGGAGATATTTGTTCGATCTGCTGAATGAAACCGGAGAAAGTGTTACTCAGATTCTTAATCGACTCAGAATTGCCCGGGCATGCCGGCTGCTGGCCGACCCCAAGTTCCGCCACCTTGATATCGCGGCGATCGCCTTCCAATCCGGGTTTAACGATCTGTCTTACTTTTATCGCCAATTCCGTCAGCAATTCCAAGAGCCGCCGGGCGCCTTTCGGGCGCGGCGCGCGCTTCAAAACAACCTTGACTCCCAAACAACCGAAGCCGGTAACACCGAGAAATCCTCCTTGCACCCGCTAACCGACGGCAAGCCATCCAACTAAGTTACCGCAGATTTATTCGCAGTTCCCGCAGCGTAAGGATGCACCAATTGGCGTCGAAAAACTGAGGTCGATATTTCTGCCTGGGCGTTGATGACTAACGATGTTCATCTGCTCAGCACACCTCGAGCCGAAAATGCGGTCAGTCGTATGATGCAAACCTTGGGCAGGTAGTATGTGCGCTATTTTAATGCCTGCTATCGGCTAACCGGCATGCCCCTTTTGCCTTATTGTCGCCCAGCGTTCGGGCTAAATCCCGGTAGTATCGCCCATCAGTTCGAGCAAACGGTGCGCAGCCAGCGTAGGCGATACGCTGCCGTTTTCGACGGCGGCGCTTAAATCCGGCATCGCGGCCCGGACGCCGGGGTTTTCTCGAAAGCGTTCCTGGAGGCCGGACTCGATCAGCGCCCACATCCAGGATAACGACTGATGCCTGCGTTTAGCGACCAATTCGCCGGTTTCGCCGACGGTCTGGCGAAAGAGGCCGAGTTGTTGCCAGAAATTGCCGATACCTTCACCCAAAGCCGCACTGACTTTCAGTACCGGCGGCTGCCAGCGCGCGGCGCTTGGCCGCAGCAGTGTCAGCGCCCCTGTGATTTGGCCTGCAGTCAGGTCGGCCGCCACGGGATCGAGATCGGCCTTGTTGACAACGAAAATATCGGCCAGTTCGACGATACCTTTTTTCATCGCCTGCAGATCGTCGCCCGCGTTAGGTTGCTGTAATAGGCAGAACGCATCGGTCATGCCGGCGACCGCTGTCTCGCTCTGACCAACACCAACGGTTTCGACGATGATCACATCGAAGCCCGCCGCTTCGCAAACCAGCATGGCTTCTCGCGTCGAAGCGGCGACGCCGCCCAGCGACCCGGATGAAGGCGATGGGCGAATGAAGGCTTCGTCGCGTGCGGACAATAATTCCATCCGGGTTTTATCGCCGAGAATGGAACCGCCGGAGCGCGAGGATGACGGATCGACCGCCAGCACCGCGACCCGATGACCCTGTTCGATCAGGTGCAAGCCGAGTGCCTCGATAAACGTGGATTTACCGACGCCCGGCGTGCCGGAAATGCCGAGCCGAATCGAGTTGCCGCTGTTCGGCAGCAGGGCATGCAACAGGGTCCCTGCCCGCTGGCGATGGTCGCTACGGGTCGACTCGATCAGGGTAATCGTCTTGGCCAAGGCGCGACGCTGACCGGCGAGCACGGCACCGACCAGCGCTTGGTCTTCGCGGTTGAGTTGGAAATTCGGTAGAACCGGCATGCTGTTGGCCCCGGATCAGGATGCCGTCGGCGCTTGCGCCGCTTGGATGGCGTTTAACACATCCCGCGCGCATTGCGGAATCGGCGTGCCGGGTCCGAACACGCCCTTGGCGCCGGCGGCGAACAAAAACTCGTAGTCCTGGGCCGGAATCACGCCGCCGACGAAGACGATGACATCGCCGGCGCCCTGCCCGGCCAAAATGTCGATCAGCGCCGGCACCAACGTTTTATGGCCGGCCGCCAGCGTCGATACGCCGATCGCGTGCACGTCGTTTTCGATGGCTTGGCGGGCGACTTCTTCCGGCGTCTGAAACAGCGGCGCGATATCGACGTCGAAGCCCAGATCGGCGAAGGCGGTCGCGACGACCTTAGCGCCGCGGTCGTGACCGTCCTGGCCTAATTTGGCGATCATGATGCGCGGCCGGCGACCTTCGGCGGCCGCAAAGTTGTTGACCTGTTCCTTAAGTTGCGTCCACTCCTGATCGGCCTCGAAGGCCGCGCCGTACACGCCGGTGACGACCTGATTGCTGGCGCGATGGCGGCCCCAGACCTGTTCGAGCGCTTCGGAGATTTCGCCGACCGTGGCGCGCAGACGGGCCGCCTTGATGGCCAGGTCGAGCAGGTTGCCGTCGCCGCTTTTCGCGCAGTCGCTCAAAGCGGCCAGCGCCACCTGAACCGCTCCGGCATCGCGGCTAGCGCGAATCTCTGCCAGACGCGTCACCTGCGCGTCGCGGACCGCGTGGTTATCGACGTTCAGAATATCGATGGCGTCTTGCTGAGGTAGTTTGTATTTGTTAACGCCGACAATCACGTCTCGACCCGAATCGATATTGGCTTGCTTTTGGGTGGCGCATTTTTCGATTTGCAGCTTGGCCCAGCCCGTCTCGACCGCCTTGGTCATGCCGCCCATCGCCTGAACTTCTTCGATGATGGCCCAAGCCTTGTCTGCAATGTCCTGGGTCAGCGATTCCATCATGTACGAGCCGGCCCAGGGATCGATAACCTTGGTGATGTGGGTCTCTTCCTGGATGATCAACTGAGTGTTGCGGGCGATCCGCGCCGAGAATTCAGTGGGTAGGGCGATGGCCTCGTCGAGCGCGTTGGTATGCAGCGACTGGGTGCCGCCAAACACCGCCGCCATCGCCTCTATCGTGGTTCGCACCACATTGTTATAGGGGTCTTGCTCGGCCAGCGACCAGCCCGAGGTTTGGCTGTGAGTGCGCAGCATCATCGATTTCGGATTGCTCGGGTTGAAGGACTTCATGATCCGCCACCACAGCAGGCGCGCCGCGCGCAGCTTTGCCACTTCCAGATAGAAGTTCATGCCGATCGCGAAAAAGAAACTCAGCCGGCCGGCGAAATCGTCCACGTCCATGCCCGAGGCAATCGCGGTTTTCACGTACTCCAGGCCGTCGGCCAGCGTGAATGCCAGTTCCAAGGCTTGGGTCGCGCCGGCCTCCTGCATGTGGTACCCCGAGATCGAGATCGAGTTGAACTTGGGCATGTGCTTGGCCGTGTAGGCGATGATGTCGGCGATAATCTTCATCGACGGCGTCGGCGGGTAGATATAGGTATTGCGGACCATGAACTCCTTGAGGATGTCGTTCTGGATGGTCCCTGACAGTTGCGCCATCGACACGCCCTGCTCCTCGGCGGCGACCACGTAGCCGGCCAGCACCGGCAACACCGCACCGTTCATCGTCATCGACACCGAGACTTTGTCCAGCGGAATACCGTCGAACAGAATCTTCATGTCTTCCACCGAGTCGATCGCCACACCGGCCTTACCGACATCGCCGGTCACCCGCGGATGGTCGGAGTCGTAACCGCGATGGGTAGCCAGGTCAAAGGCCACCGAGATACCCTGGCCGCCCGCGGCCAAAGCCTTACGATAGAAGTCGTTGGATTCCTCGGCGGTCGAAAAGCCGGCGTATTGGCGGATGGTCCAGGGCCGCGCCGCGTACATCGTCGCTTGCGGGCCGCGCAAAAACGGTTCGAATCCCGGCAGGGTATCGGCGAACGGCAGGTTTTCGGTATCGGCCTTGGTATAGAGTGGCTTGACCGCGAGCCCCTCCGGCGTTGTCCAGGTCAGGTTCTCGACCGCGCCACCCGGCGCGGATTTCGCGGCCGCCTTGGCCCAGGCATCCAGGGAAGGAATCTTTACTTCGGGATAATTTTTCATCTGCTTTACTACTTCCAAGAGGTGATTGCATGCCCGGTCGGCCTGACGCTCGCGTCGAACCGGCGCCACTTTATCGATTATATTCGGTTAAAGATAGTCCGGAAAAATACAAGAAGCTGAGTTGGACGGGCCATGCTAATCCGAATTCCGAAAGCCCTGAGTGATCGACCCCGCTCGCAAGACCGGCGCTCTTGATCGCGACCCAATGCGGTTGAAGCAAGACAGGTCGAGAGGTTGTTTTAGGCCTATTCATTGAAGACGCCGCACAACAATAAGCTGCCTATCCGGTTTCATTCCATCATTAACGCGCAACGTCTACACTTGTTGAGTCTGCAAACGACTCGGTTGTGCTGAAATCGCCTTCCAAAGGCCCTGAATACCGTGCGGACGTTGACAATGTATACCGTAAGAGTCGATTTGACGGTTGACGGTAGGCTTCGTAATCTCAATGCGCTAATCCAGTGATCCATCGGTTTCCGACAGTTCCGGCACTGGCACTGACGCCTCTATAATGTTTTATTCAAATATTTTTCAATAACTTATGAAATGCGACATGATTTGATTTTGTTAACTTAACGCCATTGCCCCAGGCATTCGGAGTGCGTCGTGAAGCGGATAATTTCATTGTTTGTGTGTAGTCTGCCGATTCTATTGAGCGTGCGAACCGTTCGTGCGGACTTTTTTCCACGGAGGATGGAAAATTTCGCCTGAGCAGTTTTGGTACCTTAGGCGTTGTTTACGACAGCAGCGACATCCTGTATTTACAAACATCGACCGATCAACCGAACACCTTCGACGGCCGTTGGTCGTGGAGATCGAGCACCCAACTTGGTATTCAGGCCAGCGCCAAATTTACCGACGAATGGGATGCAATGGTGCAGTTCCTGATTAAGGACAGATCGTACAACTCATTGAACGAAAACTTATTTTGGGGCTTGCTGCGCTGGCAACCCAGCCGCAACTTCACTGTGCGCGCGGGACGCCTGGGGCTGGATGTTTATCTGCTATCCGATTACCGCAATGTCGGTTACGCCTATTTGTGGGAAAGGCCGCCGACGGAATTTTACGGCTCCTTGATTAACCAAAACTTTGATGGCGTGGACCTGGCTTGGCGCGTACCGCTGGCACAGGGTTTTTTCAAGCGAAAGCGTTTGCCGGTAGTTACTCGCATTCGTTTCCGATCTTTCAGCTCGATACCGTTTCAAAAAACACCTTGGCGCTTTCGCCGATATTCGGTGGCAAATTCAGTTACGAAGATGAGGACTGGCAGTTGTCCCTCGGCGCCACCTATACCATTTTCGATAAAAACTTCGCGGGAATCTCGCAGCTGCTCCAAGGGCTCACCGGCCCTGGAGTGAAAACCGTCTGGAGCAATGCGGCCGATTACGCCGCGCAACTCAACAAGGTTGGTAAAGGCATTGGTTTTTACTCAATAGGCGCCGCCTATAACGCCAACGAATGGAGCATTCAAAGCGAGTTTGGTTATCTCGATTCCGGCGTACCCGAAATACAAAGCCAATTCAGCGGTTACTTCAGTATTGGCCGACATATCGGCGACATTACCCCCTATCTCTTGTTCAGCATCGCCAGACCGAGCGCCGAGTCAAAAGCGGTCGTACCGCCGGAAATCTCGGGTCCGTTGCAAGACCAACTGTATGCCGCCACATCGGTAGCCATGCAAGAGTATAGGATCAATCAGGAGACCATCAGTTTGGGTGCCCGCTGGGATTTCGCGCCCAATTTGGCCGCAAAGATTCAATGGGACCACAGTCATGTCGCCGCTAACTCTTCCAGTCTTTGGCTGAACGGCAGCCGTGAGATTTCGACGCCGGATTTAGATGTCGATTTGTTTTCGCTCAGCATGAATTGGTCTTTTTAATGATGGCGGGCCGTTTGAACATGAGACGTTTCCGAGGCACCAATCGTAGCGATGCAAGGCGGGTCAGCCCTTCGGAAGCGCTGCCGGCCGGCAAGCGCCGTTTCTTAAATCCCTATATTTTTCTGATTCCGTTGGCGACGCTGCACGGGCAACCCGCATGTTGCGGCGAGGAGGTTTTGGTGGTGGTCAATCAAACCAATCAGGCCATGGAGTTTAGCCGCAACCAAGTGATCGACTTCTTCATGGGACGCCAGCAGAATTTCCACAGCGGCAAAGCCGTGTTTACGATTGATCTGGCGCAGGACTCCCCGACCCGCGCGCATTTTTATCAACAATTGGTCGGCAAATCCGTTCCCCAAGTCAATGCCTATTGGGCGCGACTGCTGTTCACCGGCAACGCCACGCCGCCGAAAATGCTGCCCAGTCCGGCCGCGGTGTTGTCGGCGGTCAAGGAAAACGCCGATGCCATCGGTTATGTCGACGGCCGGGACTATGACGGCTGTTGCAAAGTCGTATATCGTCTAAAACCGGCCGACTGACGACTCACTCGCCTAACTCATGATCACCTTTAAGAAACTTTCGGTACGGATTACGCTGGTCATCAGTTTTTTTGCGCTGTTGGTCGCGGGGGTCGGCTCGGCGGTGTCCTATACCGATACGTTGCGGCAAGAGCGCAATAAGGCTTACGCCAGAATCATGGAATTAGCCAGAACGGTCGAAAAAAGCGCGCAGATCGCGGCTTACCTGGATAACCAAGAGATTGCAGACGACGTTATCGGCGGTTTAATGAATAACGAAGTCGTAGCCGGCGTCTTGCTGAAAAGTCAAAGCGGTTGGCGTTCGACCAATGACCATAAACCGCTGAATGATGCTCTCGGCGAAGCGCCGTTAGCGCTCGACCTGGATTCTCCATTCAGTCCGGGCGAGAAAGTCGGTGTGCTGCAAATTTTCCCCAAACACGACATTATCGAGCGCAATGCCAAGCTGATCGCTCGAAATCAGGCGCTACTCCTGTCGTCGTACACGTTGATCGTGGCGCTGATCATCATGCTGGCTATCCAGCAAATCTTCGTGCGCACCATCAAAACGGTGGCATCCACACTGAACCGTATCGACCCAAGCGGCACGAAACGCTTGCACTGTCCGCTTAGCCACCGAAAGGACGAAATTGGCCACTTGATCGCCGACATCAATTTCCTGTTGGATATTTCGCATTTCCGTATTCATTCCGAACGTGAGTTGCGCGAGCAGCTCGAAAAGCTTGAACAACGTTTTCGACTGCTGTTCGAGAATGCCAGCGTGGGTATTTGCGTGCTGAACGAACACGGCGATGTCATTTTGCACAACCCGGTTTGCCGTGAGGTATTGCGTCTGGACCCGGCGCCCGAAGGTCCCGCCCGCGTAGAGCAATTTTTCAAGGATGCCCGCCAAATTAATCGTATCGTATTCGACACGCTAACCGCCGGCGAGTTGACGAACGGCGAATTCGAATTGGCGACTACAGACGACCAAGATGGACCGCGTTGGGCTCAATGCCTGTTTTCAAAAGCCAGGGTGAGCGAAACGTCGGAATTCGAAGGCAGCGCTTTCGTGCAAATGATCGTAATCGATATCACGGAACGAAAGATTGAAGAACTGCAAACGCGTTTTAAAGCGGAGCGCGACCCATTGACCAAGCTGTTCAATCGCAATGGCCTGGAAACCCGCCTCAATCTGATGCGCGATCTGGCCCTGCAAGAAGCCTGCGGCTTCGCGATTTTCCTGATGGACTTGGATAATTTCAAACCGATCAACGATAACTACGGCCACGAAGCCGGCGATACCGTTCTGATAGCGGTAGCCGAACGCTTATTGGCTTGTTTTCGGGCAAACGATATTCTGGTTAGGCTGGGCGGAGACGAATTTCTGGCCGCTTTAATCTGCAAACCGGCGATCAACCAAGCCGACTTAAGCCGGATAGCACAAAAAACAATCCAATTACTGCCGCAAGACATCCCGTTGAATCAGGGCCGAAACGCGAATATCGGCGTTAGCATAGGCATCTGCGCCAGCGGACCGGAGCACGCCCATTTGTCGATTGCCCAGTTGATCGATCATGCCGACAAAGCGATGTATCAGGTCAAGCTCGCCGGCAAAAACGACTTTTGCATCAGCGTTCCATCGCCGATGCGGAGAGACCAATTGACGTCTTGAGACAAGCGGTTGGCTGGGCGAAGTCGCGGCCAAAGCCTATCGGGCTGGCAAAAGCTCAGCTGGCGCGCTCGATCAAGCCTTCCACCTGCTTGGCGAACACCTTGAGATCGCCCTTTTTGACGGTTGCACGGGGGATGACGATGGCGGCGTCGAAATCGACGTAGATGTAGACGTAATCCTTATGGCGCTCGACGCGCAGCATGTCTTTCCACAGCGTTTTATGCTTGCCGCCCGGCGAGGTTTCCCGCAAGAACTCCGGCTCCGCCGTCAGATGGTGGATGCCGAACATGGCTTTTTTCTCGGCCTCGGTGTATTTATTGAAGAATTGGCGGCGCATGTCGATTTTCATGATGAAAGGCGACGCAAACGCCCAACCCAGCGCCAGGATCGTGATGTAGGCGGTGGTCATCATATCCACGTAGTACACGTAGTAAAACAAACCGATCGCCATCATCACGCCGGGGGCGAACAGGCGGTTGTTGCGGATTTTCTTTTGCATTTCCGGATCGCTTTTCAGCCTGAGTTCGTTGAAGTGAACCAGGTCTTCCTCGCGGAATTCGTATTCGATTTCTAACATTGCGCTCGCTCGTCGGGTGGATTAGTGCATCTTGATTTTGGCGTGGGTACTGCGCCGGAACAGGTTGGACAGGGTTAGCATCGCGGTGCGGAAATAGCCGTGAATCGCCACTTGGTGCATTTTGTACAGCGACAAATACACCACATAGGCGATAAAACCGCCGACGCTGACCGTACCCATCAGGCTGCCCATCAACGAACCGACCGTGCTGAATTTACCTAGCGACACCAGCGAGCCGTAATCGTGGTAAACGAATTTAACCGGCGCCTTGCCGTTCAGACGGTTGACGATGGTCTTGGCAACGGCCGAGGCCATTTGATGGGCCGCCTGAGCGCGCGGCGGCACGTTACCGGCATGGTCGGCCCAGGCGCAGGCGGCGCAGTCGCCGATCGCGAATACGTCGGGATCGCTGGTTTGCAGGGTTTGATCCACCACCAGCTGGTTGATGTGGTTGGATTCCAGCCCGTCCAGATTTTTCATCCAGTCCGGCGCCTTGATACCGGCGGCCCAGACTTTCAGATCGGCGTCGAACACCTCGCCGTCGTAGGTATGCACTTCGGTCTCGGTGACTTCGGTGACTTTGCGGCCCAGCTTCAACTGGATGCCCAACTTGAGCAATTGGTCTTGGGTGGCTTGCGACAAACGCGGCGGCAAGGCTGGCAGCAATTGGGTGGCGGCTTCGATGATGGTGATGTTGACTTCTATCGAGCCTTCCAGGCCGTAAGTCGCCAGCAGTTTAGTGACCTCGTGCAATTCGGCGGACAACTCCACGCCGGTGGCACCGGCGCCGACGATGACGATGGACAGCGGCTTGTCGCGTTGCCTGCTTTGGTTGGCGTAAGACTGGATGTAATAGGTTTCGACCAGCTGGCGCTGAAAGCGATAGGCTTGGGTAGTGGTGTCGATAAACATGCAGTGCTGGTCGACGCCCTTGATGCCGAAGGTGTTGCTGACGCTACCTACCGCCATCACCAAGGTATCGTATTTGAAGCGGCGGGCCGGAATCAGTTCGGCGCCTTGTTTGTTGTTGATCGGTGCGACAATGATTTCCTTGGCGGCGCGGTCCAAGCCTTCCATGCGGCCGAACAGGAAACGGAAATGGTTGCGGTGGGCCTGAGCCATGTATTCGATTTCCTCGGCTTCGGCCAAGGTGCCGGAGGCGACTTCGTGCAGCAACGGCTTCCAGATGTGAGTCGAAGTGGCATCCAGTAGCGTGATCTCCGCCCGGCCGGACTTGCCGAGTTTTTTCCCGAGTTCGGTCGCCAGCTCCAGACCGGCGGCACCGCCGCCGACGATCAGGATTTTATGTAGTTCATCAGCCATTTATATTCTTCCCCAGTCAATAGCCGCGGCGCGGCATGGATGAAATCCCTCCACTTTATAGTGCATTCCGTTGTCCGGCATTATAACCAATCGCGCTCGGCCGCCCGCCGATTTTCCCGGCCGGGTTTCAGGCGCCGTAAACGGTGTGCAGCATCTTGGCGGACAGCAGCAACAACAACAGCGCGAACAGTTTTTTCAAGGCAGGTACCGGCAGGCGATGGGCCAGTCTGGCGCCCAATGGCGCGGTCACCACGCTGACTAGCGCAATCGCCGCCACCGCCGGCAAATAGATGTAGCCGAAACTATGGGCCGGCAGGCCTTCGACCCGCCAACCGCTGGCCATGTAGCCCAAAGTGCCGGCCAGCGACAACGGCAGGCCGACCGCCGCGGAGGTGCCGATCGCATTCTGGATGCGCACGTTGCACCAGCTTAGAAACGGCACGGTCAAAGAACCGCCGCCGATCGCCACCAGCGCCGACACCGCGCCGATCAACAGGCCAACCAGGCTTAAACCCATCGCGCCGGGTAGCTGTCGACTGGGCTTGGGGCGAACGTTGAGCACCATTTGCAGCGACACATAAGCCATGAACACCACGAAAAACAGGGCTAACGGTCGGTTTGGAATCAACGCGGCAACGAACGCCGCCGCGAAGGTGCCGGCGATAATGCCGGGCGAGAGCGTCCATACCACTGGCCAGATCACCGCCCCATGCCGATGATGGGCGCGCAGGCTGGCGATCGACGTCACGATGATGGCCGCCATCGAAGTTGCCAGCGCCATGTGTACCAAGTGAGCCGCGCCGAAGTTTTGCATCGCGAACAGCGTGGTCAACACCGGCACCATAATGCCGCCGCCGCCGATACCCAGCAAGCCGGCAAAGAAGCCGACCGCCACGCCCAGACCCAGGTAGGCCGCAATCCAGTCGAGTTCCAGCAAGAATGTTCCTCTTTCGGCCGAGCCGGTTGTTGTAAAAATTAGGTAGCCGTGGCCGATCTTTCGTTTGGCGCCACGGGTGACCGCTCTGTCGCGCGCGGCCTCCAAACGCTTTGAAGTGCATGACTTGACGGCGGTGGTCGTCGAGGCGACTTAGCCTTCGCAGCGCGCTACAAATAGCGCAGCCACCGCCAAGCCGGACGCGCCGCCTTGAAGGCTTCGAACCAGCGGCAGACCGGATACAGCGTCAGCAACACCAGCAACCAAATCGCGTACACGCCGGGCAGCCCGTAGCCGTAGTCCGTCGGCAAATCCTTGCGCCAAATGCCGCCGCCGGCGATGGCAGCGACCGGACCGTCGGTCCAATAGGCGATGAGCACCGCCAAACCGTGTATCAGGTAAAGATGGATCAAATAGTAAAATAGCGGGGTCTTACCGAACACCGGCAAAATCGGCAACAGCCGACCGCTGCTGGCTGCCAGGAACAGCAAGGCCGGACCCAAGGTCATCAGCAAGTACAGCAAGGATGGCGGGTATTTATGGCAATTGATAAACGACAGCAGCGTGAATGCCGGGTCCGGGTAGCTTCGCCAGGGTTTGGGATCGCCGTAAAAATTGCTGTAGCGTAGCGCGACAAATCCCAGAATCAGCGCGGTGCCCAATCCGGCCAGCCGCCGACCGCTTTGCCAGCCCGGACTGCTGATCAGTCCGCCGAAGCCATAACCCAGCGCCATCACGCCGATCCACGGTACCAGCGGATAATAGGGATTCAGTTTCCAACCGGCGCCGAAATCGATGTCGTCGCCGGTGTGTAACACCGCCCACCACGGGCCGAACCCGCCCAAGTGTTCCGGTTTAATCCCGTCGAACAGATTGTGGGTCGCCACCATGATGCCGCCGAACGCCACCAGCCAAGCCAGCGGTAGTTTGACCAGGCCGGCCAACGCGATCATCGACCAGCCGATCGCCCACAAAACGCCGGCGTCGAGCTGGCGCAAGTCGGCCCGGAAATTCCAGGCAAAGGCTTCGACGGTCGCCACCAACACGACTAACAGCAGGCCGCGTTTGACCAGAAATTCGCCGAGTGGTGCGTCCGGACCGCGTTTGGCCGCCCACAGATAGGCGCTGGTACCGGCCAGAAACACGAACACCGCCGCGCAAAAATGGGTGATCCAGCGCGTCATGAACAGGGCCGGCGAGGTTTTGTCCAGGTCGGTAGGATCGAAATGGGCGTTGCTGAAAAAGTCGCGGGTATGGTCCAGGGTCATTAACACCATCACCAGACCGCGCAGATTATCGAGAGCAGGAATGCGTTGACTCATAGCCTTGTACTTGTTTAACGGCTGCGTTTAACGGTGCGCGGCCGGATTTGGGCTCGACTGGCGGAGGATTGTTCCTAACCTGATCGTACTATCGCGAGAAACGAGCGCGCCGGCCGCCAATATTAGCCGCCGAAACAAGCTTCGTTCATCGATAGCGCGGGCTGGCTGGGCGGTCGGCGCACGCCGATGAAGCGTTCCCGCCAGTACGGTTGATTCAAATCGGACACCATGACCCGACCGGTCCGACTACTGGGGGCATGCACGAAGCGGTCGTCGCCGACGTAAATGCCGACGTGGGAGTAGGGCTTATCGGTATTGAAAAACAACAGATCGCCCGGCTGGCGCTGCTCCGGATGGACGGCCGGCAACTGGGTAGCCAACGAAAAGGTATCGCGCGGCAGACGCAAGCCTTGGCGGTTGTAGACGTAATACACCAAGCCGCTGCAATCGAAGCCCTGGCTGGGCGAAGCTCCACCGTAAACGTAAGGCCGCCCCTGCAATTGCAAGGCCTCGGCGACCACCTTGGGCGCGTCGGCCGGTATTGCTTGCGGGGCGATATTCAGCGCCTTCTTGTCGTCGCCGGCGCAACCGGCCAGCAACGCGGCCAATAGCGCTATCGGCAATATCGCTGGCGAAAAACGGAGCTTGAGCATCGGTGCGGTTTTCAAGACGAAGTTGGGCCAATTATAGTCGGCCTGCCCGTTGTCCGCCCAGGCTTTGTATGTCAGCGCAGAGTCCCAACCGACAGAAACCGACGTTTTGCGCCGAAAAATGCACAGACGAGCGCCGGAACGACGTTAGCCGCGAAGGTAAACATCGGTCCACCCGTGGCCTATGAGTTGCCCCCCGTAATAACGCGAAAGCGCCCCCGCCAAATTGACCCGCACTACCGAGAGTCCGACAAACACGAATTAAGCGCCAGCGTGAAGAATCCAACGGGCGATTGCGCCGCCGTTGCGTCGATGCTAAGGTTCGCCGGCGGTCCGGGCGTGGCAAAAATCGCCGAGTGCCGGGCATGGAAATCAGTCGCGCTTCGCAATCGGACTCACCGGCGCGCCGTTTCCCCTGTTCGGTAACGCTTAACTCGAATCCACACTTTTCACCCGTCCCGATGTTGCCATACTCAACCGCATGTTTAAGCCAATGCCGGAAATAGTCGGAATTCTGTTGGCCGCCGGCGCTAGTCGCCGCTACGGCGCCGACAAATTGAGTCAATGCCTGCCGGATGGAGAACCTATTGCGCTACGCGCCTACCGGAATCTGGCGGAGGGTTGCGATCGGGTCGTCACGGTGGTTCGGCCGGACAATCCGGCCTTGGCCGAGCGTTTGCAAGCCGCCGGCGCCGAAGTCGCGGTTTGCCGCGATGCCGACCTGGGCATGGGACACAGCTTGGTCCGCGGCGTGCAAGTGGCCTCGCCGGCCGCCGGCTGGTTGGTGGCGCTGGCCGACATGCCCTGGATATTGCCGAGTACGGTGATCAAAGTCGCCGAGGCCTTGCGCGGCGGCGCCTTAGTGGCTGCCCCGGTGTTCAACGGCCAGCGCGGTCATCCGGTCGGCTTCGCTCGCGCATTGGCGGCCGAATTGATTGCATTGCAAGGCGATCAAGGTGCAAAATCGGTCATCCAAGCCCATCTTCATCAACTCATGCTGCTCGATTGCGACGACCCCGGTATTTTCCGCGACATCGACAGGCCCGAAGACTTATTTCCCCGACAATGCAAAAACCCGATCTGTTAAGTTTGCAACTTGAATTGCGCGACGCCCGCCGTCCGCACGCCCTGGCCACCGTGATCGAAATTCTCGGTTCGTCGTCGGCCAAACCCGGCGCCAAGGCTCTGATCGGCGAAACCGGCGAGGTCCTGGCCGGCTGGATAGGCGGGGGTTGCGCGCAGGCGATGGCGGTCGATACCGCGCTAAAAGCCCTGGCCAGCGGCGAACCCTGTGTGATCGATGTCGATCTGACCGACGAAGTATTCGGCGCCGGCATGCCGTGCGGCGGCAGTATGCGGGTCTACGTCGAGCCGGTGGTGCCGAAACCGCGAGCCTGGCTGTTGGGCCACGGCCGCATCGTCGAGGCCTTGTGCGAATTCGCCGGCCGCCTGGGTTTCGACGCCATCGTTGACGATCATCAGGCCTTGCCGACACGCTTCCCCGGCGCCTGCCGGCTGATTACCGACGATCAGCGCTATCAACAATTGCAACCGTTTGCCGGCGATTTTGTCGTCGTCGCCACCCACCACAAAGGCGATTACGACGCGCTGACCCAGGCCCTAAATTCCGAAGCCGGCTACATCGCATTGGTGTCCAGCCGCAAACGCGCGCAATTGGTGATTTCGCGCTTGGCCGGCGAAGGTTGGGACGAAACCTCCCTGAAGCGTATCCGGGCGCCCGCCGGACTGGATTTAGGCGCGAAAACGCCCGAGGAAATCGCGCTAGCGATCGTCGCCGAAATGGTCGCGGTTCGGCGGGGCGCGGGTTGCGTACCGTTGAGCGGCCTCCCGGCAAGTCCGCCCGGTTAATTCGGCCGCTTTACCGGCCGACAACCGCCGTGTACGATGCGCCCACTCGCCACACGGCATTTTTCGCGACACCTAACGGAGCGATAGACCATGACCACGCTCGATATCAACGGCAAACGCCATAAAATCGATCTGCCCGACGACACGCCGCTACTGTGGGCCTTGCGCGACCGGCTCGGCATGACCGGCACCAAGTTCGGCTGCGGCATGGCGGTGTGCGGAGCCTGCATGGTGCATCTGGACGGCACCCCCACCCGCGCCTGCGTGACGCCGATCTCGGCGGCGGCCGGCAAGAAAATCGTCACGATAGAAGCCGTCGGCAACGACCCGGTCGGCCGCAAGGTTCAGGACGCCTGGCTGGCCTTGAACGTGCCGCAATGCGGCTATTGTCAGTCCGGACAAATCATGTCGGCCACCGCGCTGCTCAAACAACACCCTCGGCCCAGCGATGAAGACATCGACAAGGCGATGAGCGTGAATTTATGCCGCTGCGGTACTTACCAACGCATCCGCGCGGCGATCAAACAAGCCGCGAGTCTGAACGAGGAGCCCGTATGAACCGGCCGTTTTCCGATCGTCCCGGCGACGCGCTGAGCATCGTCAACGTCAGCCGCCGCGAGTTCCTGAAAACCAGCGCGCTGACCGGCTTCGTGCTGGCCGCGGGCTTTCCGGCCTTGTTGAAAGCCGACGAAACCGCATCGCCGCAAACCCCGGCAAAGTACGGCGCCGACGCGATGCCGCACGGCTGGATAGACGATCCGCTGGTGTTCGTTGCAATCGCCGCCGACGGCACGGTCACCATCGTTTGCCACCGCTCGGAAATGGGTCAGGGCGTGCGTACCAGTTTGCCGATGGTGGTCGCCGACGAACTGGAAGCCGATTGGGCACGGGTGAGGGTTGAGCAAGCGCCCGGCGACGAGGTCCGTTTCGGCAATCAGGATACCGACGGCTCGCGCAGTACCCGGCATTTTTCCTACCGATGCGCCGGGTCGGCGCGGCGGCCCGGCGCATGCTGGAAACAGCGGCGGCGGCCAAATGGCGGGTGCCTCTCGAAGAGGTGCGCGCCGAGCAGCATCAGGTCAAACATCTACCCAGCGGCAAGACCGTCGGCTACGGCGAACTGGCCAAGGCGGCGGCGAAACTGCCGGTGCCTGAACGAGATACCCTGCGATTGAAAGCGCCGGCCGAATTTCGCTACATCGGCAAGGGCCAGTCGGACATTTACGACGGCGCCGACATCGTCGCCGGCAAGGCTCAATACGGCATAGACATTCGGCTGAAAGGCATGCTGTATGCCGTGATTGCCCGGCCGCCGGTCTTCGGCGGCAGGCTTAAAAGCTACGACGCCAGTGCCGCGCTAACCGTGAAGGGCGTGGTCAAGGTCGTCGAATTGCCCGGCAGTCCGCCGCCGGCCGAATTCAATCCGCTGGGCGGCGTCGCGGTGATTGCGACCAACACCTGGGCGGCGATTCAGGGACGCGCGGCGTTGAAAATCGAATGGGACGCCGGCCCGCACGCCGGGTACGACTCCTCGGCCTACCAAGCCGAGCTGGAGGCAGCGGCACGCCAACCCGCCAAGGTAGTCCGCCAGCAAGGTGATGTTGGGGCCGCGCTGAAATCCGCCGCCAAGCGCGTCGAAGCCGAATATTACGTCCCGCATCTGGCCCAGGCACCGATGGAGCCGCCGGCGGCGACCGCCCGCATCGGCAACGGCCGTTGCGAAGTGTGGGCCTGTACACAGGCGCCGCAATTGAGCCGGGAAAAGGTCGCCAAATGGCTGAAACTAACCGAGGACAAGGTGACGGTTCACGTCACCTTGCTCGGCGGCGGCTTCGGCCGCAAATCGATGCCGGACTATGTAATCGAAGCGGCCTTGCTGTCGCAAGCGATGGCCGGCAAACCGGTCAAAGTCACCTGGACCCGCGAAGACGATTTGCACCATTCCTATTATCACACCGTGACGCTCGATCGCCTGGAAGCCGGACTAAGCGCGGAAGGCAAGCCCCTGTCCTGGTTGCACCGCAGCGCCTCGCCGAGCATTTCCTCGACCTTCGTCGCCGGCAGCAAATTGCCGATGCCGGTGGAATTGGGCATGGGCGTGATCAACGTGCCGTTCGCGATCGAGCATCTGCGCATCGAAACCGCCGAGGCCGAGGCCCATACCCGGATCGGCTGGTTCCGTTCGGTTTCAAATATTCCACACGCGTTCGCGGTGCAATCCTTCGTCGCCGAGTTGGCGGTGGCGGCCGGCCAGGATCACCGCGATTTTTTGCTGGCCTTGATAGGACCGCCTCGCAAAATCGATCCGCGCGCTCTCGGCGACAACTGGAACCACGGCGAATCGCCGGAACGCTATCCTATCGATATCGGCCGCTTGCGTCGGGTCATCGAAACCGCGACCCGCGAAGCCGGCTGGGGCCGAGCCTTGCCCAAGGGTCAAGGCCTGGGGTTGGCGGCGCATTACAGCTTCGTCACCTATGTGGCGGTGGTCGCCGAGGTTGCGGTCGGCGCGGACGGCAAACTGAACATTCCCCGCATCGACATCGCCGTCGACTGCGGCCCGCAAGTGAATCCGGAACGGATAAGATCTCAGATCGAAGGCGCTTGCAACATGGGCGTTACGCTGGCTTTGTACGGTGAGATCAGCTTCAAGAACGGCGCGGCGCAGCAGGATAATTTTCACGCCTATCAGCTTGCCCGTATCGACGATGCACCGCGCGAAATCCGGGTTCATTTGCTGCCGGCCGGCGATTTCGACGTGCCGCTGGGCGGCGTCGGCGAACCCGGCGTGCCGCCGATCGCGCCGGCACTATGCAACGCCATTTTCGCGGCGACCGGCCGACGTATCCGTCATTTGCCGATCAAGGATCAGTTGGAAAGCGTTTGAGCGTTGGGTCGTCCTAGAGGTGTTCGAATAAATCGAGCTGGCGGTACTGCCCGGCGGAGCGCTCCGGGTCCAGGCCGGATAAGGTGACCCCCAGTAATCGCACCGGCTCGCCGCCGGTGCCGGCGCTGTGCAACAACTCGGCTAGCAACAGGCGCGTATCCGCGTCGTCGGCGATCGGTCGATCCAGCGTCCGGGCGCGGGTCACTTGCACGAAGTTGCGGTACTTGATTTTGACCGTCAGCGTGTAAGCCGTCATCTGCTTTTCGGTCAGCCGTAACAGGGCTTGGCTGAATAAAGCCTGTAGCAAACGCGACTGAGTCGCCGCGTCGGCGACGTCCCGTTCGAAGGTGGTTTCGACCCCGACCGATTTGCGCTGTCTGTCGGCCCGCACCGGCCGGTGATCGACGCCTCGGGCGATGTCGTGGTAATGCTGGGCGGCCTTGCCGAAATGATGCTGCAACAAGACCAGCGGGGCTTTTTTAAATCCAGGCCGGTCAGTATTCCGAGCGCCTGCATCTTGCGTTCGGTGGCCGGACCGATACCGTGAAATTTGCCGACGGCCAGGGTTTCGACGAAGGCCGGGCCTTGCTCGGGGGTGATCAAGTGCAAACCGTCCGGTTTGCCCAAATCGGAGGCGATTTTCGCCAAAAACTTGTTATAGGACACGCCGGCCGAAGCGATTAGTCCGGTTTCCCGGCGAATGGCTTGTTTGATTTGCCCCGCCAATCGCATCGCCGATTCGGCCGAGCTGACGTCCAGATAGGCTTCATCCAGCGACAAGGGCTCGATGCAATCGCAATAGCGGGCGAAGATGGCGCGGATGGCAGCCGAAACAGCCCGGTACACGTCGAAACGCGGTCTAACGAAAATCGCGTGTGGACAGAGCCGGTAGGCCTGCGACGACGGCATCGCCGAATGCACGCCGAACACGCGGGCCTCGTAGCTACAGGTGGCGACAACGCCGCGCGAATCGGGCTGGCCGCCGACGATGACCGGCTTGTCGCGGTATTGCGGGTGGTCGCGTTGCTCGACCGCCGCGTAAAACGCATCCATGTCGATATGGATGATTTTGCGCGGAACCTCGGTCATTGCGGACTAGGGTTTGTGGGGCAATTCCAGATTGGCGGTTTCGTTCCAGTCCGCGAACGGAAACGGCAGCTTGTCGGTATTGAAGGTCAGGAACAGCAAGATGTGGTAATGGTAAATCGACAGCGAGCGGCCGAAATTCAGGATGTTGGGATTGCATGCGCCAGTCAGCAGCACCGAGCCGACCTGCAACAGAATTACCAGCCACAGCAGCAATTTAACCAAGCCGTCGATGGCGGCGTAGATCACCATGAAGATGATCCGCTTCCAGGTTTCGATTTTTTTCAGGTTTTCGTTGATTTGGTCCTGCATCGCCAACTTAACCCCGGTTCATTACGTCGCGCAAGTCCAAAGCCGCCGCGTTGGCCCGTGCGATATAGTTGGCCAGCGCCAGCGAATAGTTGGCGAACAGACCGAAGCCATCGCCGTTCAATACCACCGGACTCAAGGTCGGTGTCAAGGCTTTTTCCAGCGACTGAATCATGATGTCCAGCGTATTCATCGCCCGCTTGTCGAGCAGAATGTCGGAAAAATCGTGCTTGATCGCCCGCAGAATGTGCAACAAGGCCCAGCTGGCGCCGCGCGCTTCGTAGAACACGTTATCGATTTCCAGCCAAGGCGTTTGACCGATGGTCGGCATGTTCATATCGACCGGGTTGGAGGGGTCGCCGTGCGCGGCTCCGGAAAATCTGTCGGTACTGGCCGCCAAACGAGTGGATAAGCCGCCCAAGCGTTTGATGACAACCTCGGTGTATTGCCAAAGGTTATCGGCGCGGGCGTGAAACTGGGCTGGCTTGGATTCCGAAGTCGGGTTTTGCAAACGCGCCATGTAACCATGCAATGCCTCGACGCCTTTAACGTATTCGGATTCGGTGGACGGCAGCGCCCAGGAATTGCGTTCGTAGTAAAAATAAGGCTCCGCTTTCGCCAAATCCGGGTCTTCGGCCGATTGTGACTGGTCGCGGGCGAAGTGGTTGCGCAAGGCGGTGGTGCCGTCGCGCAGCATGACCAGCGCGCCGTACTCGAAACTTTGGATGTTATCGCAGAACAAGCCGGGCGGCGCCACGTCGTTGGATAAGTACCCGCCGGCCTTGAATAAAATCACGTCGGCAATGTGTGCCAGCGTGTTGGCGTAGACGTAGCCGATCGGCATTTGATCGGTGTGGGTCACATTCATGCGCTCGATCGCTTCATCTTCGACGCTGAATTGTTCCGGCTCCTGGCTCCACCATTCCCCCAATACCAGCATCACGATGACCACAACGCTGACCAACGAGCCGAATCCCCACAGGATGCCTCTCGACTTGGAGTCTTCGTAAGCTAATGGATTATCTGACATTTGTAACAATTCCCGGTGAGTCTTTAGAGAAACAGGAGAAAGCTGCCCCCCGATAAAAATGCGAGCATGTTAGCACGGATTAACCGGTTGGCATTCGCCGATTTCAGTGCAGCTTGGCGTTGGCGAGCGATAGCGGATCGGCCAACCGAGTGGGCGGGAGTTGCACGAAAAAGCCTTTGGAGCGCAGGCTGGCGATGACTTTTTCGGCATTCTCCCTGGCCAGTTTGCGTTCCGGCGTCAACTCCAGTTCCATCACGAATTGCAAGCGCCCCAAGCCGGCGAACAAATCGGCCGGCACGGCCGAGAAATCGTCTTTCTTGTCCAGATATAAATAGAGTTCGTCTTTTTTTAGGCTTTTATATATAAAGCATTGCATGCGCGATCCTCGGAATGGGTTTGGGCTGCCAATTCTAACGGTTTTTGTTTAGAATTTTCGGCCCGCCCATCCTCGCAGCCACCGCTAATGTCCGATTCGATTCCGCCGCAAGACCGTTTTTTCCGGCTGGCCTGCCTATTCGAGGCCGGTTTGGCGCCGCTTGCGGTTCTGTTCGGCTGGCTGGCCGACGTCGATCCGTTCGCGGGCTTGGCTTGGTCGGAACCGGCATTGGCGAACGGCTTGTTGGCCACGCTGCCGCTGTTGATCGTATTTTTCGCGCTGCAAGCGCTGGAATATCCGGCGTTGCGCGACATTCGCGAATTGCTGCTGGAGACGTTGGGCGCCCGACTGGTCGGACGGCACTGGTCCGATCTGCTGATTCTGGCCGGTCTAGCCGGCTTCGGCGAGGAAGCGTTGTTTCGCGGCTTTTTGCAGCCGTGGCTGGAGAACCGTTGGGGCGCGCTGCCCGCGCTCTGGCTGAGCAACACGGTGTTCGCGCTGGTACACGCGGTAACCCCATTGTACGCGGTGTTGGCCTTGCTGATCGGTCTCTATCTCGGCGTTTTGCTGGATTACGGCGGCGAGCGCAACCTGCTGATGCCGATGGTGGCCCACGCCGCTTACGACTTCGTCGCGTTTGTTGTTATCCTGCGCGATTACCGCCACCGCCAGTTAAGGAGCCAGTAATGCCCGAGTCGCCTGGTCGAGACAACCACGAAAAGCTGACGGCCCACAAACTGATCTGCGTCGCGATGCTGGCGCTGCTGCTAGCCTACAACGCGTTTTGCCACTTCTGGCCGAATGAGTTTCAGCTCGGCTGGCCGGCCGACCGGCGCGAGCTGATCCGTAGCGTGCTGTACGGCATTGCCATCGTGCTGTTTCCGTTCACCAATCTGCTGCGCCACGTCCTGCTGCGTCTGAACCAGACCATGCCAGGCCCCAAACCGGCGGCGGCCCGCTATCTGGTCACGATTGCGGTCACCCAGGGGCTGATCGTATGGGTCGGGCTGTTCGGTTTCGGGATGTTTCTGATCGGGGACGGTTACAACACCCTCTATATTTTCAGCC
This sequence comes from Methylomonas stagni, assembly GCF_050154735.1. Classification (NCBI taxonomy): domain Bacteria; kingdom Pseudomonadati; phylum Pseudomonadota; class Gammaproteobacteria; order Methylococcales; family Methylococcaceae; genus Methylomonas; species Methylomonas stagni. Next base: position 3,486,635 of record NZ_CP189557.1, read on the forward strand.
TGATGGCGGCGCTGGGCGTGTATCTGCATCGACCCAAGGCCGAGGAATATCAGCGCATTGTCGACGAGCTAACCCGGAAAACCCCTTGATGCCGGCAAATCCCGTTGACTATTTCCGATTTTTAGGATGCGCGCTTAGGTTGTACAATGGCGGGCTTATTAAAGATTAGCCCCAGGTGTGATTATGCAAATTATTCAGGAAGCGCTCACCTTCGATGACGTTTTATTGGTGCCGGCCCATTCTTCCGTATTACCGCGCGAAGTCGAGCTGAAAACCCGGCTGACCCGCAAAATCACCCTGAACATCCCGCTGGTTTCGGCGGCGATGGACACCGTTACCGAAGCCCGCTTGGCGATCGCGATCGCCCAGGAAGGCGGCATCGGCATCATCCACAAGAACATGACGGTCGAGCAGCAGGCCGGCGAAGTACGGCGGGTCAAAAAATACGAAAGCGGCGTCATCAAGGACCCGATCACGGTTTCGCCCAACGTCACGGTCCACGAAGTGCTGGAACTGACCCGCGCCAAGAATATTTCCGGAGTGCCGGTCGTCGACGGTGAAGAATTGGTCGGCATCGTTACCAGCCGAGATTTGCGTTTCGAAACCCGCCTCGACGTGGCGATCAGCCAGATCATGACGCCGAAAGACAAGCTGGTCACCGTCCGCGAAAGCTTCAGCCACCGGGAAGTCATCGAAAAACTGCATACCCACCGCATCGAAAAAGTCCTGGTGGTCAACGACGCCTTTCATTTACGCGGCATGATTACCGTCAAGGACATTCAAAAAGCCAAGGACAATCCGCAAGCTTGCAAGGACGAGCAGGAAAGACTGATCGTCGGCGCGGCGGTCGGGACCGGCGCCGACACCGGCGAACGGGTCGGCGCGCTGGTCGAGGCCGGCGTGGACGTGATTATCGTCGACACCGCCCACGGCCACTCGCAAGGCGTGCTGGACAAGGTGCGCTGGGTCAAACAAAACTTTCCGCAGGTTCAGGTCATCGGCGGCAACATCGCCACGGCTGCGGCGGCCAAGGCGCTGGTCGAAGCCGGTGCCGACGGCGTCAAGGTCGGCATCGGCCCCGGCTCGATCTGCACCACCCGTATCGTCGCCGGCGTCGGCGTGCCGCAGATCACCGCGGTCAGCAATGTCGCCGACGCCTTGAAAGCCAGCGGCGTGCCGCTGATCGCCGACGGCGGCATTCGTTATTCCGGCGACGTCGCCAAGGCATTGGCGGCCGGCGCTCACGCGGTGATGCTGGGCGGCTTGTTCGCCGGCACCGAGGAAGCCCCCGGCGAAGTCGAATTGTTCCAGGGCCGCTCGTACAAATCTTACCGGGGCATGGGCTCGCTGGGTGCGATGTCGCAGCAACAAGGCTCCAGCGACCGCTATTTCCAGGAAGATACCGAGCAGGTCGAAAAATTGGTGCCGGAAGGCATCGAAGGCCGGGTGCCTTACAAAGGCTCGGTACTGGCCATCGTCCATCAATTGTTGGGCGGCGTGCGTTCGGCGATGGGCTATACCGGTAACAGCACGATAGAAGAAATGCACAACAATGCTCAGTTCGTTCGAGTCACCAGCGCCGGCATGCGGGAAAGCCACGTCCACGACGTGACGATCACCAAGGAAGCGCCCAACTACCACATGAACTAATCCGGACCGATCCCGGTCCGCTCCTGGCCGTCGCCGACCGGCGACGGCGGGTTTCCGGAAATCAGCATGCAAGCAAACCAACTCGAATCCTCCATGCCCTGCAACCTGTGCGGCGGCCGCCATGTCGAGGTACTGTCCAAGCGTTCCCGTAGCGGCGCGGCGCTACGCACCGTAATCTGCAAGGATTGCGGCCTGGTGTGGAGCGACCCGTTTCCGCACGACCCCCGCCAGTTTTACGCCGACGACTACCGTCTGGCCTATAAGCAAACCTACTCGCCCAAGGCCAAGCACATTCTGCGCGCCGGCCGGGTGGCGTTGGAACGCCACGCCAAGATCAAGCATCTGTTGCAGCAACGCCGGCGGGTGTTGGACGTCGGCACCGGCGGCGGCGAATTCGCCTACCTGATTCAATCGCTGGGCCACGAGCTGCAAGGTATCGAACCGAACAAGGGCTATGGCGAATATTCCGCCGCCCAATACGGCTTGAACCTGCAAATCGGCTTCATCCAGGACGCCGCACTGGACGACGCCAGTTTCGACCTAGTCACGATTTGGCACGTGCTGGAACACACCGAAGACCCCAGCGCGGTGCTCGGCCGCCTGCGCGGCCTGCTCAAACCCGACGGCATCCTGGTTGTCGAAGTACCCAACGTCGAGGCCGTCTGCCAATCGCCGGCCAGCAGCTTTCACGAAGCCCATCTGTTCAATTTCAACGCCAACACCCTGCAACGGATGGGCGAAAAAGTCGGCCTGACCGCAAGCGAATACCGCTTATCGGAAGACGGCGGCAACTTGACGATGTTCTTCAAACCCGCCGAAGTCCGAGCCGACTCGGCAGCGCTGAGCGGCAACGCCGACCGGATAGGCGCGATCGTGCGCGGCCATACCAACCTGCGCCACTTCATGCGGGCCGCGCCTTATCTGCGGTTTTTGAAAAAACTGCAACGCAGCATCGCCGAGCGCGGACTGAACCAGCCGGTCGCCGACAGCAAAGCCCTGCTGGATCAGCTGTACCGCGAGTATCGCGTACTCTAGGCAGCGACCGATTTTCTGTTATTTCCGACGGCTTGGGCTAGATTAAAGCCCAAGCCGCTTCCGTTACTTCAAGGTGTTCCCGTGACGACTCCCGCATCCAACATCCACGCCGACAAAATCCTGATCCTCGACTTCGGTTCGCAATACACGCAACTGATCGCCCGCCGCATCCGCGAGATCGGCGTGTATTGCGAGATTTATTCCTGCGACAGTCGCGATGACGAAGTCAAAAACTTCGGCGCCAAGGGCATCATCCTGTCCGGCGGCCCGGAAACCGTGACCAGCAGCGGCACCCCGCGCGCGCCGCAAGCCGTGTTCGACCTGGGCGTGCCGGTACTGGGCATTTGCTACGGCATGCAAACCATGGCCGAACAGTTGGGCGGCAAGGTCGAGTCCTCCGACCACCGCGAATTCGGCTACGCCCAAATTCGCGCTCGCGGCCACTCCAAACTGTTGACGGAAATCGAAGACCACGTCTCACCGGAAGGCTACGGCCTACTCGACGTATGGATGAGCCACGGCGACCGCGTGGTCGAATTGCCGAACGGCTTCAAACTGATCGCCAGCTCCGACGGCGCGCCGATTGCCGGCATCGCCGACGAGGCGCGCAATTTCTACGCGCTGCAATTCCACCCGGAAGTCACCCACACCAAGCAGGGCGGCCGCATCCTGAGCCGCTTCGTATTGGACATCTGCGGCTGCGCGGCGCTATGGAATGCCAACAACATCATCGAAGACAGCATCAAGGCGGTGCGGGAAAAAGTCGGCGGCGATCAGGTGATACTGGGCTTGTCCGGCGGCGTCGATTCATCGGTGGTCGCGGCCTTATTGCACCGCGCCATAGCCTCGCAACTGACCTGCGTGTTCGTGGATACCGGCCTGTTGCGCCTGCACGAAGGCGATCAGGTCATGGCAATGTTCGCCGAACACATGGGCATCAAGGTCATCCGCGTCGATGCCGAGGCCCGCTACATGAGCGCACTGTCCGGCGTCAACGACCCGGAGCAAAAACGCAAAATCATCGGCGGATTGTTCGTCGAGATTTTCGACGAGGAAGCCGGCAAACTGACCGATGCTCGGTGGCTGGCCCAAGGCACGATCTACCCGGACGTCATCGAATCGGCCGGCGCCAAGAGCGGCAAGGCGCATCTGATCAAATCCCACCACAACGTCGGCGGCCTGCCGGAAAACATGAAGCTGAAACTGGTGGAGCCCCTGCGCGAATTGTTCAAGGACGAAGTCCGCAAACTCGGCCTGGAACTGGGCCTGCCGGCCGACATGATCTACCGCCACCCCTTCCCCGGTCCCGGCTTGGGCGTGCGCATCCTCGGCGAAGTCAAAAAATCCTATGCCGACTTACTGCGCAAGGCCGACGCCATCTTCATCGAAGAACTGTATCGCCATGATTTGTACAACCAAGTCAGCCAGGCCTTCGCGGTGTTCCTGCCGGTCAAATCGGTCGGCGTGATGGGCGACGGCCGCAAATACGACTACGTCGTGGCCTTGCGTGCCGTCGAAACCATCGACTTCATGACCGCCCGCTGGGCGCATTTGCCCTACGACTTTCTGGACTTGGTCTCAAGGCGCATCATCAACGAAGTACCGGGGATTTCCAGGGTGACTTACGACATCTCCGGCAAGCCACCGGCGACGATTGAGTGGGAGTAAAAATGCGCTGAAAAATAAAACATTCAACATCTAATTCGTAATTTTTTAGGGCTTGGCACCATGCCTTTGATTAATGAACTAAATATGGATACTAAAGATTGGATAATGACCATTTCAGTCATTGTGGGGCCAATCCTTGCTGTCCAGGCTCAGAAATTTCTTGAAAATTTTAGTGAAAAAAGGGAGCGTCGTGTCAGGTTGTTCAAAACCTTGATGCCTACACGAGCAGAGCGCCTAAATAGAGACCATGTTCAAGCTCTAAACATGATTGACATTGAGTTTTATGGTCGAATGATTCCACTTATAAGAACGCGATATCAAACTCAAAAAGAACAAGCAGTTACTCATTGTTGGAAGAATTATAATAACCACCTAGGCCAAAGAAATACATATGAGTCAGGTGAGGCATGGCTAAAAAAGTGCGATGAGCTGTTTACTGATTTGCTTTATGCAATGGCGCAATCCTTAAACTATGATTACGATAAAGTTCAGCTTCAAAGGGACTGTTATCGACCGGAAGCTCACGGAACGATTGAAAATATACAGCTCAATCTTTTAACTGGTTTAGAAAGTATTGTAAAAGGAGATAGATCGCTACCAATGGCGGTAACTTCTTTCCCTGGAGTTAATAATCCCGATTCGGAATCATCGTTAGAAACGCCTGGTAGTGAAAGCAAACAACCGAGTAATATCGCGAAACCCGATTAGTAACCCTGATTTCCATCGTTCCCGCGCTCTGCGTTCACGTTATACACATCTCATCTCGACATCTTCTGTGCATCCAGGGCGAAGACAAAGTCGCTGCAATATAGCCTTGCCACCCCGCGTGGCGTCGTGTTTGCAAGCGAATAACTGCCAAAGCCCGCTCCAACAGGGTCACTTCCTACAACCGCAGAGGTTCGAGCGGCGGCAAGCACCGCTTGACCACGCTATAGCATAGCAGCGTCCGTAACCAAGGGAGGCAAAATGGGCAGCAGCCGCAACCTCATCACCAAACCGGACAAACCCCATTTCTAACCTGTAACGAGAATAAAGTCAGCCGGAGTTTACCCGCCCTGATGCCATTCAAATCGTTCTGGATACTTGGCGATACCAACGGCAGCACGCCAATTTCAAACTCTTCGCTTACGCGATCCTGGAAAACCTGTCGCCCAGGCTACGGTTTTGGACAAATGCGTCGCCAGTTTCAAATCCTACTCTGACCGGCGAATCATCGACCTGCCGCAACAACAAAAGCCGAGCGCCTTTTGCAAAAGTTGCGTTTCGCCAAGGCCGCGCATAAGAACGACCGCGAATTCCCATTTTGGCAGAAAGGCCTAAACGCCGAACTAGTGTTTAGCGAGACGATGATGCGGGAAACGCTGGATTGCATCCACGCGGGAGCGCGATAACGGTAATCGGGATTGCTCCGCAATCAGTTAATATGTTAGAGTCAGTTCGGCGCGACAAGCTCCGTGGTAGAGACTCGAAACACTCTACTTCCAGACATCTCCTATTTTCAAACGTAAGGAAACAAAAATGTTCAGGAAATTATTATGGCCGGCATTGATTGGCGTATTTTCATTCAATGCTCACGCTAGCGAAGTTATCGATAATACGCCAATCCACTCAAATCAAATAACGGTCCCCGAAGTAACCATTCGCCCGGAATTGCCCGGTATAACAATATCGCCAGGACAGCCACCCGAAGGTGTTCCTGCCTCGAATCCTGTCCTTATTGGCCAGCGATTGGGCTATAACGAAGCTGAAAGCTTATGGCAATATAGCTATCAAATATTTGGCCAGCAAATCAACGAACACGCCGCATTAACTATTCCGTATTTCTCGGATCAAGAAATTAGTTTGTTATCGGGACCGAGCGGTTGGAATTTGGAAATTGGCAATACCGATCTGTTTAACCTGGGTCAGGGTGTTGGATATATACGCTGGAGTTACGACGGCGTTACGCCTGACAGTTCAAACCGAGTTTTTAGTTATTACTCGCATTGGTCTCCAGGACAAGCAAGCTATAATTTCGTTGAAGCGGATCAAACTACGTCGAGCGGATTTCTTGCTCAACCATTGTCGCCGCAAGCCGCGCTGGCTGGAATTACGCCGCTTCTGTTACCTGTTCCAGTGCCTATTCCTTCGTTAGCGCTTCCCTTGTCGGTCTTGTTAATAGGCTGGGTGTTAAGCGGCTCTAAGCAACAAGCCCGGACTGCGAAGGTGTTTGTTTAGCTTGCGACGCCGGAAAAGCCGGGTTGGATACTCGCTAACCCGGCCAGATAGAACTCCATAGTTCCGCCCCGAGCATTGTTGCTGCTGGACTGATAACAATGCCGTTCTCAGTCCAACAAACAGCGCGAAAGATGAAGTACTACCGCGTCGGCGCCCACGCCGAAGCGCCGACGCTCTGGCGCCCCTATAAAAAAACCGCCATCTTTATTCAGGAACAATCCGGCAAGCCACTGCGACAGGGCAAACAACCGGCCTATTTCGGCTTGGTTGGAAAAGGCGCTTGTAGCCCCTGCGGCTGAAATCGTCTAACGCGCCGTTGCCGCGAGCGAATAAAAAGAATCAAGCCGAATGGCTTTGACGCCGAGTCCGGAACACTTTGCAATATAATCCGAGCATTAGCGATACATCACCTAGCCAAACCACACAACATGACCGACACACCCGACATCCTCAAAACCATCCTCGCCAAAAAAGCCGAAGAAGTAGCGCGCCGCAAGAACAACACACCGTTGGCTATGCTACAAGAATTGGCCGGCACCGTGCAGGCTCCGCGCGGCTTTTACCAGGCCTTGCGCAACAAGGCCGACCAGCAAAAACCGGCAATCATCGCCGAAATCAAAAAGGCTTCGCCCAGCCAAGGCGTGATCCGCGAGGACTTCAAGCCGGTGGAAATCGCGGTCGATTATGCCTTCAACGGTGCGACCTGTTTGTCGGTGTTGACCGACAAGGAATTTTTCCAGGGCTCGGAAGCCAATCTGCAAATGGTCCGCGAACGTTGCCCGCTGCCGGCGATCCGTAAGGATTTCATGATCGATCCGTATCAAATCCACGAATCGCGGGCGCTGGGCGCCGACTGTATCTTGCTGATCGTCGCCGCGTTGGGTGATGCGATGCTGAAGGAACTGGCCGACACCGCGACCGGTTTGGGCATGGACGTGTTGGTGGAAGTACATGATGCCGAGGAACTGGAACGGGCCTTGGCGCTGAACACCCAGATGATAGGCATCAACAACCGCAATCTGCGTACCTTCGAAGTGTCCCTACAAACCACGCTGGACCTGAAAAACACGATTCCGGCCGACAAACTGATCGTCACCGAAAGCGGCATCCACACTCCGGCCGACGTCAAACTGATGCAGGACAACGGCATATACACCTTCCTGGTCGGCGAAGCCTTCATGCGCGCCGAATCGCCGGGTAAGAAGATGCGCGAGTTGTTTTTCTAAGTCCGTTAGCTTCGGATTCGCTGATGCTCGCCGCTGCCGGGCCGGCTTAGACCGACCAAACCCTTTTTTACTCGAAACGGGTTTACGTCTTTCACGCGCGCACGACGGAGACTGGTATAGTGCCGCCGGTTTTCACCGATGGGGAGCGGGGCGATGGCGAATATCCTGGGGGCGGTCCGTTGTTGGCGATGGTGCTTGCTGGTGCTGCTGGCGCCCGTGGCCGGCTTGGCGGGCGACGAATTTTCGTTAATGCAGGCCCTGGCCGACCAGGGCTGGCACGACCTGGACGACGAGCGTTGGAACGCTTACGCCCAGGCCACCTACATCTCCAGCTGGAAACCGGCCTTCGCGGCGGCTTACACCAATCTGAACGGCACGCCGCATTCGCTCAGTCCGAATGCCGAGCGCAGTTTTACCGGCACCTTTACCGCTTATTTCGGTTTGAAAGCCTGGCCGGGCGGCGAGATTTATCTGGCGCCGGAAATGATTTCCGAACTGCCGCTGTCCGACTTGAAGGGCTTGGGCGGCGGCATCCAAAACTTCGAATTGCAAAAAACCGGCTCGGTCAGCGCGACCTGGTACAAGTCGCGGTTATATCTGAAGCAAACCTTTGGCTTCGGCGACGACGACGGCCGCAACGAGTCCGCGCCCTTGCAACTGGCCGGCGCGTTGGACAGCCACCGCTTGGTGGTCACTTTCGGCAATCTCAGCGTGTTGGACATTTTCGACAAGAACCGCTTTTCCGCCGACTTGCGCCAGCAGTTCTTGAACATGGCGTTTCTCAGCCACGCGGCTTACGACTTTGCCGCCGACGCGCGCGGTTATTCGGTCGGTCTGGCCAGCGAATATTATCTCGGCGCGTGGACCTTGCGGCTGGGCCGCTTCACCACGCCGCAAAATCCCAACGATCTGCCGTTGGATTTCAACGTGTTCAACCATTACGGCGATCAACTGGAGATCGAACACCGCCACACGCTGTACGGCCAAGACGGCGCGGTGCGGCTGTTGGCCTACCGCAATCGGGAAATCATGGGTCGCTGGGACGCGGCCATCGCGGCGCTGAAGGACGACCCAAGCAAAAACGCCGCGGCTTGCGGCGGCTTTCATTACGACTCGACCAACGCCGGCGCGCCGGATCTGTGTTGGGTGCGCCGACCCAACGTCAAAACCGGCATCGGCATCAATATCGAACAGCGCTTGACTGGCGCGATCGGGATATTTCTACGCGGCATGGTTTCGGACGGGCAAACCGAGGTGTATTCCTATACCTCGGCCGACCGCTCGTTGTCGTTGGGCGCGGCCGTCGACGGCGAATATTGGGGCCGAGCCCGCGACACGGTCGGGGTCGGCTTCGCCAGCAGTTGGTTGTCGGCCAGCCACGTCGACTATTTGCGCCTGGGCGGCGTGGACGGCTTTATCGGCGACGGCACCATCCGCTACCGGCCGGAACAGTTGGTAGACGTTTACTATAAATTCCATCCCTGGCCCTCGGTGTGGCTGACCGCCGACTACCAGCACATCGCCAATCCGGCCTACAATGCCGATCGAGGTCCGGTCGACGTTTACGGACTGCGCGCCCATTTCGAATTCTGACGTCGCGCGGTTGAAATCAACCGCAGGTTGGGGGATTTTACCCAAAAAAGGCTTTTCCGGAAAAAGATAGCGTATCGATAATAGTCTGCTATCATGCGCGGCCCGCGAACGGCGGGTGTCGGCACGGACCGTAACCCCGACTCGGTAATGGCAAAGCTCTTGCTAAACTGAATCTGCTCCGGCGCGGCCGGAGGTTTAATCAATCACGGCGAAATTGATGCGAAAACGATTCCAGCAACTCTGTTGCCTCCTGGCGCTGCTCGGCGGGCAGTCGGCGTGGGCGCAAACTCGCGCGCTGACCGCCGAACAGGCCTTGGCGCTGTTCTTTCAGCGCAATCTGGATTTGATCGCCGCCCAGTACAACATCGATCAGGCGCGCGCCCAGGAAGTCATCGCCGGCGCCATCCCCAATCCGGATTTCAATTTCCAGTTGTCCGAAATCGGCGACAATCCCAACATGGGCTCGGCGGCGCGCGGCTGCAATCACAATCCGTCGGTCTCTTGCGGGCCCGCCGAATACTTTTCGTTCAGCCAGTTGATTGAGATGGCCGGCAAACGCGGTTTGCGCATCGAAAGCAGCGGCTTCGCGACGCAAGCCGCCGAAGCCGATCTACGCGATGCAGTACGTATCTTTAGCAATATGGTGCTGGACGCCTACTTCGATCTGTTGCTGGCCCAAAAAAACCGCTGGCTAGCCCAGGAAGCCGTCTCCCATTATCGGGACATCGCGGTGGCCAACAAGCTGCGCCTAAACAGCGGAGACATCGCCGAAGCGGATTTTTTACGGGTCAAAATGGAAGCCACCCGCGCCGAAGCGGATCTGGACGCGGCCGAGGCGGCGGTGCGTCAGGCCCAAACCTCGCTGGCGCAAGTTCTGCGTTGGCCGGAGCCGGACTGGCAATTCGAGGCCACCGAAGTCTGGCCGGCGCTCAGCGACATCGGCCAGCACGGCGATGAAACCGCATTGCTCGACCAAGCCTTGCGTCAGCGGCGGGATTTGCAGGCCGACCGGCGCCGCGCCGAGCAAGCGCAAAAGGAGCTGGAATTGGCCCGCCGCTTGAAATACCCGGACGTCACGGTTAACGCCGGTTACGCCCGCGACCCCAGCAACAACGCGCTCAACTCGTTTTTCGTCGGCGTCAGCGTGCCGGTACCGGTGTTTTATCAGTACCAGGGCGAAGCCGACAAGGCGACGGTCGGTTTGAATCAAGCGCAATTGGCGGTCGAACAAACCGAACTGGCGATTCGTAGCGACGTGGCCAATGCGCTGGCCGCCTGGCGCAGCGCCGATAAAATCGCCCAACGCTACGAAAACGGCTTGCTGACCGATGCCCAAACCGTGCGAGACAGCGCCGAACTGGCTTTCAAAAAAGGCGCGATCAGCGTGTTGGATTTTATCGAGGCGCAACGCAGTTACAAAACCGCGATGCGCGACTACTTCGCGGCCGTCGTCGGTCGTGCCAACGCCTATTACGACTTGGCCAAAGCCGTCGGCGACGAAACCCCGCTCGGCCATCCGACCGCCGATTCAAATTCCATTCCCAAGCCCTGATGACCACCGTGTTTAAACGCCATTTTAACGTCCCGATTCGGACCGCGCTGCTGGCGGGCTTGCTGGCGCTGGCCGCGTGCAACGAAGCCGCCGATAAAACTCCGCCGCCCCCAGCCGCCAAAACGCCGGGCGAGGTGGTGTTGCAAGCCGATTCGCCGAAAAAAACCTACGTCAAGATTCGCGAAGTGGCCTACAGCCGGCCGCCGACGATGGAGCCTCTGGCCGGCAAGATCGCCTACGACGAAAACCTGACCTCGCGGATTAGCTCGCCGGTCGCCGGCCGGGTAGTCGGCCAAGCGCTGGCCTTGGGCAGCCAAGTCGCCGCCGGGTCGACGCTGTTGGAATTGCACAGCCCCGATGTCGCCGACGCCGAAGCCGATTTCGCCAAGGCTCAGGCCGAATCGACGCTGGCCAACCGGGCCTATCAGCGCCAGCGCGAGCTCTACGAAGGCAAGGTCGTCGCCCGCAAGGACTTCGAGCAAGCCGAGGACGATTTGCAGCGGGCGCGCAGCGAACTGCAACGCACCGAAACCCGCTTGAAAAATCTGCATCTGGCCGGTCGCCAAGCCAACGGCCGGTTTGCGTTGAAATCGCCGTTGGCCGGCAGCGTCGTCGAGCGCAACGTCAATCCCGGTCAGGAAGTCGGCCCGGACACCGACCGTCCATTGTTCGTGGTGTCCGACTTGAGCCGGCTGAGCGCGGTGCTGGAGGTGTTCGAGATCCATCTGAGCAAGATCAAGGTCGATCAGCAAGTCAGCGTCGAAGTGCCCGCCTATCCGGGCGAACGTTTTCCGGCCGTGGTGCGCTATATCGGCCAAGTATTGGACGAAACCAGCCGCAGCGTGCAAGTGCGGTGCGAGCTGGCCAATCCGGACGGCCGCCTGCTGCCGGGCATGTACGCCAGCGTGACTCTGGAAAGCGACCCGTCTCAACAGACGATCGTGATTCCGCTGACGGCGGTATTTACCGAGGCCGAATCCGATTACGTATTCGTCGCGACCGGGGAAAATCGTTTCAAGCAAAAGCCGATCAAAATCGGCCTGCGCCTGAAAGACCAAGGCGTCGTTCTGGAAGGCTTACAGCCCGGCGAGCGCCTAGTCACCGAAGGCGCCCTGGTGCTGCGCGCCGAGGAAGATGCCGACACTCAGGCCAATTGACCGGGATAGCTCATGATCGCGCGCATCATCGCTTTTTGTTTGCAGCAACGCTTGATGGCGATCGGCATGACGCTGGCCGTCGCCGTATCCGGCATCATTGCCTTCGAAAAACTGCCGGTTCAGGCCTTTCCCGACGTGCAGAACGTGTTCGTCCAAGTCGTTACCCAGTATCCCGGCCAGGCACCGGAAGAGGTCGAAAAGTTGGTCACGCTGCCGATCGAACGGGAAATGAACGGTCTGCCGCATCTGCTAAACATGCGCTCGGTGTCGATCTTCGGCTTGTCGGTGGTGACGTTAACCTTCGACGACGACGCCGAGGATTACTTTTCGCGCCAACAAGTACTGGAGCGCCTGCACAATGCCGACATTCCGGACGAGGTCAAACCGCAGTTGGGGCCTCTGTCGACCGGCGTCGGCGAGATTTACCGCTACGTGATCGACGCCAAACATCTGCCGTTGACCGAGCAGCGCGCGTTGCAGGACTGGGTGATCGAACCGAAGTTGCGCACCGTGCAGGGTGTGGCCGACGTGATTTCCTACGGCGGCGGCGTCAAGGAATACAAGGTGCTGGTCAAACCCGATCGGCTGAAGAATTACCAACTGGATTTGAACCAAGTGTACGCGGCGATCGCCGCCAATAACACCAACACCGGCGGCGGCTATATCGAGGACGGCGACGAAGCCTTGGTAGTGCGGGGTGTCGGCTTGCTGAAGTCGGCCGACGAAATCGGCGATATCGTCGTCGCCAGCCACGACGGCGTGCCGGTGCGGGTCAAGGACATCGCCGAAATCGCGGTCGGCCCGCAACCGCGCACCGGCATCGTGGCGATGAATCAGCGCGACGACATCGTCGAAGGCATCGTGCTGTTGATCAAGGGCCGCGACGCGGTGGAAGTGGTCAATGGCGTCAAGGACAAGATCGCCGAACTGAACCAGTTCGGCCTGCCGCCCGGTGTCAAAATCACGCCGATTTACGACCGCACCGAGCTGGTCGGCCATACCGTGCATACCGTCGAACACAATATGATCGAAGGCGCGGCATTGATTCTGGTGATTCTGCTGGTGTTTTTGCGCCGCTTCCTGGCAGCCTTGCTGGTCACCTTGATCATTCCGCTGTCCTTACTGTTCGCGTTTATTCTGGTCGATGCCGGCGGCGTCTCGGCCAACCTGATTTCGTTGGGCGCGATCGATTTCGGCATTATCGTCGACAGCGCGGTAGTGCTGGTGGAAGCGGTGATGGTGCAAATTACGCTGGATTTGCAGCGCAAGGCCGACCTGCGCCATCTGCGTCAATCGCTGTTGAATACCGCCACCGAAATGGGCCGGCCCATTTTGTTTTCCAAGGCCATCATCATCATCGCCTTTTTGCCGATTTTCACGTTCCAGCGCGTCGAAGCCAAAATCTTTTCACCGATGGCCTACACGCTGAGTTTCGCGTTGGTGGCGTCGATGCTGTTCAGCCTGACCTTCGTGCCGGCGATGCTGACCTATTTGCTCGGGCCGAACATCGGCGAGCGCCACAATCCGTTGGTACACGCGATGGAACGCCACTACCGGCGCCTGCTGGAATTGGTGTTGCGCCACGCCAAAATCGTGTTTACGGCGGCGGTCGCGGCGCTGGTGTTGAGTTTCATGACCGTCCGGCTGATCGGTACCGAATTCATGCCCAAACTGGACGAGGGCAACATCTGGCTGACCATCACGCTGCCGACACCGGTGTCGCTGACCACCGCGAAGGACATCGAACGGCGGGTGCGCGCCAAGCTGGAAACCTTTAGCGAAGCGAAAATGGTGCTGACCCAGTTGGGCCGGCCCGAGGACGGTACCGATCCCAAAGGCTTCAATAACCTGGAAGCGTTAATCGATCTAAACCCGAAATCGACTTGGCGTTACCATTCCAAGGACGAACTGGTGCAGGCGATGGATAAGGCCTTGGCGGTTTATCCCGGCCTGATGACCAACTTCTCCCAGGTAATTCAGGATAACGTCGAGGAGGCGATTTCCGGCGTCAAGGGCGAAATCGCGATCAAGGTGTTCGGCGGCGATTTGAAAACCTTGCAAGACCAGGCCGATCAAATTACCCAAATCCTGGCCTCGATCCGCGGCGCCACTGACGTGGCCGCCGAGCAGCAAGCCGGCTTGGCACAAGCCATCGTCGAGATCGACCGCGCCAAGATTTCCCGTTACGGCATCAACGTCGCCGACGTGGAGCGGGTCATGGAAATCGGCATGGGCGGTAAGGCGGCTTCTCAGTTTCTGGAAGGCGAACGGCGCTTCGACATCACGCTGCGCTATCAGGAGAACGCCCGCAATTCGATCGCCAGCCTGGAGAATTTGCTGGTCAGCTCGCCGGACGGCTTAAAGATTCCGTTGGCGCAACTGGCGACGATCAAGGTCAATCAGGGCGCGTCGCGCATCAGCCGAGAGGACAACATGCGGCGGATCGCGATCAAATGTAACCTAATCGACCGCGACCAGGGCAGCTTCGTCGCCGAAGCTCGGGAAAAAGTCGCCGAGCAAGTGGCCTTGCCGCCGGGCTATCATATCGTCTGGAGCGGCCAGTTCGAAAACCAGCAACGGGCGATGAAACGCCTGGCCATCATTGTTCCGATCAGTCTGGGATTGATATTCGTCTTGCTGTTCTGGGCCTTTATGTCGGTCAGAAACGCATTGTTGATCGTGATGAACGTGCCGTTCGCGATGATCGGCGGTTTATTGATCCTGCTGGCGACCGGCATCAATTTAAGCGTGTCGGCGGCAGTCGGCTTTATCGCGCTGTTCGGCATCGCGGTACAAAACGGCGTGATTCTGGTATCGCAGTTGAACAAATTGCGCCGCGAAGGTCAGTCCCTGCACGACGCGATCGTCAACGGCTCGGTCAGCCGCTTGCGGCCGGTGGTCATGACCGCGCTGATGGCGATGCTGGGCTTGCTGCCGGCCGCTTTGTCTACCAGCGTCGGTTCGGAAACCGCCAAACCGTTCGCTGTGGTGATTATCGGCGGTTTGGCGACCGCTACCGTTCTAACATTGACCCTACTACCGGCCCTGTACCGTTATTTTTCCGAAGCCGACGAGCCCTAGGACTGCCCATGAAAGAGATACGCGCCTACATCCAACCGCATAAACTCAATCCCTTGACGTTGGCGCTATTGGAGATTCCCGGCTTTCCCGGCATGTCGGTCATGGATTGCGAAGGTTTCGGCCGGGAACGGACCGAACATATTCAGGACTACAAACCCTTCTTGCCCAAGAAGCGCATCGAGATTTTCGCGCCGGACGCACTGGCCGAGCGGATTTTTACCACGGTGATGCGCGTGGCCCACAGCGGCCACCACGGCGACGGCAAGGTCTACATGCTGGAGGTCCACAAGGGCGGGCGAATCAGCTCTGGCGAACGCGGCGAGGATTTGGCGTAAAAGGGCCGGTCGGCGTCCAGTCCGACCGACCCCAGCGTTTTAAGGCAGTTTGACGGTGCGCGGCGCGTGTAGCGTCGCGGCGCTTGGATCGTAGGCAGAATGCGGCGGCAGATAGCGGCCCAGGTAATCGATCAGCGCGTCGATGTCCTGCGCGCCGCCTAGCATGTCGCCGCCCTGGGTGAACACACTATAGTTGTCGCCGCCGGTCGCCATGAAGTTGTTGACCGTGACCCGGTAGGTTTGGCTGGGGTTGATCACCGCGCCGTTGCTGACAATCAGGTCGGCGGCGGTCGGATTGCCGCCGGCGTCGTAAACGCTCAGCGATACATTGCGTACCTTGGCGCAAGCCGGCGCGGATTCGCTCCATTCCTGATGCAAGCCGTTGGAGATTTGCAGGATGCGTTGCGAGGTTTGATTGTTCTTGGTCACGCCGTCGGACAACAAACAACCGCCGCCGATGAATTGCTGCTCCAGCACATCTTTTAATTGCGCGGCGGTCAAGGTCAGCGTTACCAAACTATTGCCGAACGGCTGCACCGTAAACGCTTCGCCGTAGCTGACGTCGTGCGGATAGCCGGCGGCGGTGAAGCCCGGATTACGCACGCCGCCGGGGTTCATCAGCGCAAACTGGGCGCCGCCGAATGCCGCCGCCGAGGTGGCTTGCCATTGCGCATCGGCGATCAAATCGCCGGCCGCCATTTCGCCAGCGGTGTTCGCCGAGTTGGTGGCCGGGCCGGTGATCGTGCCTATCGTGCGGGCCGCCAGCGGTGCCACCAATGCGGCATAACCATCGACGATGCCTTTGATTTCGGCGTCGGCCGCATAATTGGCGTCCGTCCTGTCCACGGTGATGTTATGCGCATCGACCGCGACGACATCGCCGTTGGCGTGGTTGATGGTCAGGTCGATGTCGGTCAGCACCCGGCCGAACGAACTGGCCTGGGTCACCGGAATCGCGCGGCCGGCCTTGTTGGGCAACTGGCAGATGAAACCGGTGTGGGTGTGGCCGGAAATCACCATGTCCACCGCGTTGTCCAGTTGGGCGACGATGCCTTTGACCGGCGACGTGGTCGGGTCTTGCAAGGCCGCCGAACAATCGTTGATGAAATTCGGCGCCGCGCTGCCTTGCGAGCCGCCTTGATGCAGCAGCACGACGATGGCTTCGACGCCCTGCGCGCGCAATTTCGGCACCAAGCCGTTGACGGTGGCGGCTTCGTCCTTGAACGCCAGACCGGCCACGCCGGCCGGCGTGACGATGGTCGGGGTTTCCTTCAAGGTCAAACCGATGAAGCCGACCTTGAGCTTGCCGCCGGCGGTATTGAAGCTTTTGATGGCGTAAGCCGGAAACACGGTCTTGCCGTTCGCGGTGTTAACCACGTTGGCGGCCAGAAACTTGAATTTTGCGCCTTCGAACGGTACCGGCGTGCCGACTTCCGCGCCCTTGCAGGTGTTGCTGTCGGTCGGATGGCAGCCGCCGGCCTGCATCCGCAGCAACTCGTCCTTGCCTTCGTCGAACTCGTGGTTGCCGACCGCGTTGAACTCCAGGCCCAGGCGGTTCATCGTTTCTATCGTACCTTCGTCGTGAAAAAAGGCCGAGATCAATGGGCTGGCACCGATCAGGTCGCCAGCCGACACGACGACGCTATTCGGATTCTCCGCTTTCAACGCATCGACGTAAGCAGCCAGCATGTCGACGCCGCCGGCCGGCTTGCTGACGATCGCGGTGCCGGAGCCGCCGGCCTGCACGCCGAAATTGCCCGGCGATTGCAGATTGCCGTGGAAGTCGTTGAACGCGACGATCTTGACGGTGCTGGTAGCGGCTTGCGCACAACCCAGCGTCGCCAACGCGATGCCGATACCGGCGATCAATTGTTTGTTTCTCATGGCGATTCTCCCAATCAAGCCGAACGGCGCCGTGCCGCGGCAGCCAACAGTCCGCTACCGGACAGCATCAGCCATG
This sequence comes from Methylomonas stagni, assembly GCF_050154735.1. Lineage (NCBI taxonomy): Bacteria > Pseudomonadati > Pseudomonadota > Gammaproteobacteria > Methylococcales > Methylococcaceae > Methylomonas > Methylomonas stagni. The sequence goes on from NZ_CP189557.1 coordinate 3,504,109, forward strand.
CTCCGGCGGGCAACGGAACCGCCGTCAGAGCGACGCCGCCCAGGGTGGCGTTGAAGGGCAACCCCTCCGCATCCAGCGCGGACACCGCCAACAGGCCGGTGATATGGTGGCTGCCGGCGCCGAGCTGAAACAAGCCCCGGCTGAAATTGGTTTGACTCCAGGCCGTATCGAAATCGATCACGCTCGGCGTAGCGCCATCCCGATAATTATTGATGCCGGCACTAGTAAAGGCCAAGCTGATACCGTTATCGAAAACCTGGAAACTATCGCCGGAAAAGCCGGCGTCCACGACTTTCAGAATTGCCGGAGCGCTCAACGTGAAATCGAATGCGATGGCCGAGCCGTCGTCGGCAATCCAGCTGAGCGGATCGATGCCGGATTCGGCGGAAAAATCATCGACAACGAACTCGCTCCAACTGCCGTCGACGGCTAAAGCGACCGTTTGGGCCTGAGCCGGTAGCGCGAATGCCAGCGCCACGGCCGCGAAAAATCTTGGTTTGAACATAAGTCTGTACCCCATTTGAAAGATGCCGTTGAAGGGGCAGGGACGATTCCGTCCCAGCCACCGCTGGGCATTACAAACCGGGAATATGAAAAGCCGATGACGCTAGCGCGACAATTGCGTGGCAAGCGCGCAAACGCCTAGCCGAGGGGGATGATGCATGGAGTGGGTAGATGGACGGGGAAACCGGTGATCGAGCCTTGAAAACCGGCAACCGGCTATGCCGAAGGCTATCGAGCGATGCCGCCGGAATCGACGGCATCGATGCTATCAAGTCAGTAATGGCTTACGAAAAATTGCGGCCGTAGAAGATTTCGGCCATTTCTTCCTGGAGCATTTCCTGGATTTCTTCCTGCTCCTCGTCGCTGAAATTACTTTCCTTTTCGAACAGGTAATTTTCCAGTTCGGTTTCCTTCAGCATCATCTTAGTATGGAAGATGTTCTCCTGATAGACGTTGACGTCGATCATTTGATACAGCTCCTTGGTGCTTTCGGCGATGTAGTTTTGAATCGAGTTGATCTTGTGGTCGATATAGATCTTCTGGCCGGTCACGTCGCGGGTGAAACCGCGCACCCGGTAATCCATGATGACGATGTCGGACTCGAAGCTATGTATTAGATAATTCAAGGCTTTCAACGGCGAAATTTGTCCGCAGGTGGATACGTCGATGTCGGCCCGAAACGTGCAAATATCGGTATCCGGATGACTTTCCGGATAGGTGTGCACGGTGATGTGGCTCTTGTCCAAATGCGCCAAAATCGTGTCGGGCAACGGGCCCGGCGACTCGGAATTCATGCCGGCCGGGATCACCGCGCCCTCGGAAATCAACATCGTTACGCTGGCGCCTTGCGGGTCGTAATCCTGATGAGCGATGTTCAAAATCTGCGCGCCGATGATGTTGGCCACATCCTTCAAAATTTGGGTCAGGCGTTTGGCGTTGTAAGCTTCGTCGATGTATTCGATGTACGCTTTTTCTTGCTCCTTGGGCGCGTAGCAAACGTCGTAAATGTTGAAGCTCAACGATTTGGTCAGGTTGTTAAACCCGTGTAATTGTAATTTGCTCAACCGCTTAACCCTCGATAACTTCGAAATCGTGACTGATTTCCACGCCGGCCTTGCCCAGCATGATGGATGCCGAACAATATTTTTCGGCGGACAGTTTCACCGCCCGCTCCACCGCCGATGCCGGCAGATTTTTCCCGGTCACCTTGAAATGCAGGTGGATTTTGGTAAACACCGCCGGCACGGCGTCGGCGCGTTCGGCGGTCAATTCGGCACTGCAATGCACGATGTCGTGGCGGCCTTTCTGCAGGATGTCGACCACGTCGAACGACGAGCAGCCGCCCACGCCCATCAGCAGCATTTCCATCGGACGCACGCCCAAATTCCGACCGCCGTGGTCGGGCGGACCGTCCATCACCACCGTGTGTCCGCTGCCGGACTCGCCGACGAACAATCTGCCGTCGACCCATTTAATCGTTGCTTGCATCCTCTAACCCAAGTCGAAACCAAAATTGACGCGGATTTTACAACGAACCCGTCAAATGTCTTGATTTTTTTCCGAAACTCCTGCACCTTGATAAGGTAGCCAAATCAGTTCACAGAATTATTACAAATTATGAGCTTCGTTAAACAAAACAAGATCTCGCCATCCGCTCTCGAAGCCTTTTTGCGCTTCTGCCATGTCCGGACCTATCCGGCCAAAATCACGATCGTCCGCCCCGGCGACGTCGGCGACAAGTTGTTGTTTGTGGTCGACGGCTCGGTCAGCGTCAGCGTCGAAGACGAAGAAGGCCGGGAACTGATTCTGGCTTATTTGAACAAGCACGATTTCGTAGGCGAAATCGGCGTGTTCAAAAATGCCGAAACCCGTAGCGTGTTGGTGAAAACCCGCACCAAGTGCCAGATGGCGGAGATCGGTTACGAGCGTTTCAAGCAATTGCTGAACGCCGATTTGCGCGATCAGGCCGTCGAAATTCTGACCGTGCTCGGCGAGCAACTCTCCACCCGTTTGCTGATTACGAGCCGCAAATACCGCGACCTGGCCTTCATGGACGTCGAGGGACGTATCGCCCGGACCTTACTGGATCTGTGCAAGGAGCCGGACGCGATCACCCACCCCGACGGCATGCAATTGCACATCACCCGTCAGGAAATCGGTCGTATCGTCGGCTGCTCCAGGGAAATGGCCGGCCGGGTATTGAAGGAGCTGGAAGACAAGGGCTTGATCACCGCCCACGGCAAAACCATCGTCGTGTTCGGCACCCGCTAAATCCGTCCAACGCCCACCATCGGCGCGGCCGCTCCACCGGAACGGCCGCCGCGATCATTTAAATAGCGAATCGAACAGTTCTTGCATCGCCGTCCAGGATAGCCGGTCGGCTTCCGCGTCGTAAGCCACGTCCAACTGGTTGGCCTTGCCGAGACGGTCGGCATCCGGATTGGTAAAACCGTGTTTGGCCCCCGGATAATTGACGACGCGATAATCCGCCTTGGCCAGCGCCATTTCCTTTTCGAAGTCAGCGATGCTTTGCGGCGTCACGAAGCCGTCGGCCGCGCCGTTCAACACCAACACCTTAGCCTTGACACTGCCGGGTTTGGCCGGAGTATCGGTCACCAGATTGCCGTGAAAGCTGACCACGGCCGCCAATTCGACGCCTTGCCGCGCCATGTTCAACACAGTCGATCCGCCGAAACAGTAGCCGATCGCGGCAATCTTGCCGACATCGACGTTGGGTTGCTCACGCAAGAATTGCAAGGCCGCCAAAAAACGTTGCTTGGCGATGTCGGCCCGTTCCAGCACCGATTTCATGAAGGCCGACGCTTCGGCGGCGTGTTCGCTGGACTTCCCGTCCCCGTACATATCCACCGCCAACGCGGTATAGCCCAGCTCGGCCAGCATTTTGGCGCGCTGGCGGGCGTAGTCGTTCAAGCCCCACCATTCGTGGACGACCAGCACGCCCGGCTGCTTGAGGCCCTTGGCGTCGTCCCAGGCCAGATAGCCGCGCAGCCGGGTATCGCCGGCACTGTATTCGACGGTCCGCTCGCGCAACGCGGCTTGCGCGCCGCTCGCTATCAACAGGCTTAACACTAGCCAAATGGGTTTCATGGTTTCCTCCTAGTTGCAAAAATGATCGGACCGGCTTTTTATCGCAATCTGTGTTGAAATGCCACCGAAATCGGCGCCGCCGGCGCCTCACAGTCCCGACCGATCAACGAAATGAACCCATCGAAACCCGTCGCCGTTTGGCGGCAAATCCCTGGCGGCGTGTGGGCGCTGGGCTTCGTCAGTCTGTTGATGGACATTTCCTCGGAAATGATTCACAGCCTGCTACCGTTGTTCATGGTCGGCACGCTGGGCGCCAGCACGCTGAGCGTCGGCTTGATCGAAGGCGCAGCCGAAGCCACCGCGCTGATCGTCAAGGTCTTTTCCGGCGTCGCCAGCGATTACCTGGGTAAGCGCAAAAGTCTGGCGTTGATCGGTTACAGTCTGGGCGCGCTGACCAAGCCGCTGTTCGCCATTACCGCCAGTAGCGGCATGGTGCTGACCGCCCGCTTGCTGGACAGAGTCGGCAAAGGCATACGCGGCGCGCCGCGCGATGCGCTGGTGGCGGACCTGGCGCCGACGGAAATTCGCGGCGCGGCCTTCGGCTTGCGGCAGTCACTGGATAATATCGGCGCGTTTCTGGGCCCTTTGTTGGCGGTGACCTTGATGCTGTGGTGGGACAATGACTTTCGGGCCGTGTTTTGGGTGGCGGTGATTCCGGGCGCCTTGGCGGTACTGATGCTGCTGGTCGGCGTCAAGGAACCCAAGCATCTGGTCAAGGCCAGGCACGGCAATCCAATCCGCCGCGCCAATCTGCGCCGCTTGGGCAAGACCTATTGGCGGGTCGTGACCATCGGCGCGGTGTTCACATTGGCGCGCTTCAGCGAGGCTTTCCTGGTACTCAGGGCGCAACAGGGGGGCATAGCCTTAGCGCTGGTACCGCTGGTGATGGTGGCGATGAATATCGTCTATTCGGCAACCGCCTATCCGTTCGGGAAATTGTCGGACCGGATCTCGCCGGCGCGCTTGCTGAGCTGGGGCTTGCTGGTGCTGATCGGCGCGGACCTGGTGTTGGCCAGCAGCGCCGATTGGCGGGCGACGCTGGCCGGCGTCGGTTTATGGGGCGTTCACATGGGGATGACCCAAGGTCTGCTCACCAAACTGGTAGCGGACACCGCGCCGGCCGATTTACGCGGCACCGGTTTCGGCTTTTTCAATCTGATCTCCGGCCTGGCAATGCTGGCTGCCAGTGTCTTGGCCGGCTGGCTGTGGGATAGCCACGGCGCGGCGCTGACTTTCGTGGCCGGCGCGATCTTCTCCGCCGCCGCCTGGCTGATGCTGCGACTCGATCGTCGCACGCGTCATTGAAAAGGCCGGGAGTATTCCGCTCGACACGGCGGGCAAGCGATCGCCCTCTTTCCAAAGCCGGACGTAAAGTGTAAGTTAACACTTACAAGCGACGGCGTTCGACCGTCGTATCGCCAGTTCGAGGCCGTCCGTGAATTTCGCTCCCATCCCCGCTCTGCAACACTCTCGCAAATGGCAGGTCTGGCTGCTGGCCGTGGTACTGGCGCTGCTGCTGACCGAAACCATCGTCGCCGCGATGAGCTGGTTGTTGCGCGGCGTAATCACTTGGGATTATTTGCTGACCGGCTTGGTCGCGTCGCTGATCGTCGCGTCTCTGGTGTCGGGCATCACGGTGTTGCTCCTCGAGAAAATGGCTTCGCTAGACCGCAACATTTTGCAACTGAACACGATCATCGACGCCCTGCCGATACCGATCGCCTTGTTCGACGCCGATCGCCGGATATTACGCCTGAATCCGGCCTTCAGCAACGCGTTCGGCTACCTGGCGGCCGATCTTCCCGATGTCGAAACCTGGCGCCGCAAAGCCTATCCGGACAGCGACTATCGCTATTGGGTAACCGACGAATGGCAGCGCCGGCTGAATTGCGAGCCGCCCCGCTTCGAACCGCTGGAACTCAAGGTTTTTTGCAAGAACGGCATAACCAAAAACGTGGTCGTCACCGTAACGCCGTTGGGGCCGCTCTGCGACCACCTCCACTTGGTAGTGCTGTACGACGTGTCGGAGCGGGTCGAGGCGATGAATGCGCTGGCCGAGTCGCGCAACTTGTTGCAACTGGTGATCGAAACCATCCCGTTGCGCGTATTCTGGAAGGACCGAGCTTCCCGTTATCTGGGCTGCAATGCTTTGTTCGCCGAGGACAGCGGCGCGCCGGACGTGGCGACCGTGATCGGCAAGGTCGACACTCAATTGGCGTGGTACCGGCAAGCGGAGCTCTACCGGCGCGACGACCGTTGGGTCATTGAGTCCGGTCAAGCGAAACTGGCTTACGAAGAACCACAAATCACGTCCGATCACGGCGAATGTGTGCTGCGCACATCGAAAGCGCCGTTACGTAACCGACGCGGCGAAACCATCGGCGTGCTGGGCGTTTACGACGACATCACCGAATTCAAGCAAATCGAATCCGAGCTGTGGTTTACCCGAGCCATGGTCGATAAAAGCAAGACCGCGTTCTACTGGCTGGACGAAAACGGCCGTATCACCTATATCAACGATTACGCCTGCGAAACGCTGGGTTACAGCCGCGCCGAATTGTTGGGCATGTTCCCCTGGCAGTTCAACCTCGATTTGAGCGAAGCGGACTGGCCGATGTTGTGGCAACGTCTACAAGCCGAGGAAATCGTCGTGCTGGAGAGCCGGCACCGCCGCAAAGACGGTACGCTGGTGCCGGTCGAAGTGACCGGACATTACATCCGTTACGGCGATCGTTCGCTGATGTTTGCATTCGCGCAAAATATTAGCGAACGCAAACAAGCCGAAACCCAGTTACGCATCGCCGCCACCGCGTTCGAGTCACAAGAAGGCATGGCCATCACCGATGCCGACGCGGTGATCCTGAAAATCAATCTGTCGTTTAGCGAAATGACCGGCTACACCCCGGCCGACGCGGTCGGCCGCAACCTTAACCTGTTGCATTCGGATATTCACGACGGCCGCTTTTACGACGAAGTATGGAGCGGCTTGCGCCGTAACGGCGTCTGGCAGGGCGAACTGTGGAATCGGCACAAGAACGGCACGGTATTTCCAGTCTGGCAAACCATGACCGCGGTGCGAGGCGCGGACGGCGCCATCACCCATTTTGTCGCGGCGATGACCGACATCAGCGAGCGCAAGGCCATCGAAGACCACGTCCACCATTTGGCCCACCACGACCCGCTAACCGATCTGCCCAATCGCATCCTGCTCAGCGACCGCTTGCGTCAGGCGCTGGCGCAAGCCAGACGCGAGCAAACCCGGCTGGCCTTGATATATCTGGACCTGGACCAGTTTAAACCGGTCAACGACAGTTACGGTCACGACATCGGCGATTTGCTGTTGCAAGACGTGGCCTGCCGGCTACGGGCCTGCGTCCGCCGCGAATCCGATACGGTATCCCGGCTGGGGGGCGACGAATTCGTGGTTCTGCTGCCGCAAATCGACGGTGAACGCGATGTGGTGGCGATTTCCGAAAAGATTCTGGAAGCCTTAAGCCGACCGTTTTCGCTCGAGCAATACGCGGTGAATATTTCGACCAGCTTGGGCATCGCGATTTATCCCAATCACGGAGCCGACGTCAAAACTTTAATGAAGCACGCCGACCAAGCGATGTACCAAGCCAAATGCGCCGGCAAGGGCTGTTATCGGTTCTACGGCGACTCGGCCGCGACGCCGGCCGGAGACGGCTGATCGCCCAGCCACCGGCCCAATTCCGGCGTAAAGCGCCGGCCTTGCGCGTCGACAAAACGGAACGGCACCGACACCAACGCCATGCCGCGATTGACCTGCACCGCGAAGTGCAGGTGGGGACCGGTGGTAAGGCCGGTATTTCCCGAAAACCCGATCAATTGTCCGGCCGCGACCCGCTCGCCGGCCTTGACGAGGGCTTTTTCCAACGCAAGATGGGCATAGACCGCCATCGTGCCGTCGTCATGGCCGATGCGAATCGTGTTGGCTTTGCCGGCATAGGCGGGTTCGGTGCCGTTGCCGTCGAAATCGTTTTCGACATCCAGCACGACGCCGGCGCGCGCCGCATGCACCGGAGTATCGACCGGCATCATGATGTCCACCGCGTACCGATTCTGGTCGTCGGTATGGCTATATTCGCCGCCGAAGCCTTGGGTGATTTGAAAGCGGCTTCCCAACGCCAACGGCGGGCGGTAATCGGGGTCCCCCGGCGCTTCGGCCAGCGGCTGGCCGAGCACGTAGCGATATTGCAAACCGTAGTGCCATCGGCCGGCGCCGGGAACGGCGCCAACCGCGAACAGCGGCGCGGACAGACCGGGACCGACAACGAAACGGCTCGGCAGCGCTGGCTGGGCCTCGACGTTTTCGCCGTCCCGCCAGTCGATCTCGACTTCAATCGGTCCCGGATAGGTGTTGCGAACCGCGAAGGCCGCGCGTCGGTCGTCGCCGGATTTTTCCAGCCACACTCTCTGAGCGGCGGCCGGCTTCATTTGCCGAATCTCAACCGGACCGGCGTCCGGCGGCGCCTGGTCGCTGTAATGCCAGAGGCCCTGGGGATCGCGGTATTTGTAAAGTTTTTTGGCGTCGGCGCCGCCGCAAATCAGCACCAGCACCATCGCCAAGCCGCCGCGCGCCGACACGCCGCGAACTACTTCCGGGTAGAGCTGAACGTGTAGGATTTGACGACGCCCTGGTTATCGAAGCGAATCAGCAAATCCTGAGTGTCGTCGCCGCCGAACAGCGAATATTTGTAGATGCCGTAGGTCCAAGTCGGCCGGCCGTCTTCCATGCCGGTACGCCAGGGCGTGCCGAACAGTTCGGTGATGTCCTGTTTGCGGGTTTGACCGACTTTGATTTCCGGTACTCTGGACGCGGCGAATTCCTGACCGACCGTGACGCAACCGCTCAACGGCAGTGCCGACAGGCCGGAAAGCATCAGGGCCGAACCCAGGGAAACAGCCCGCAAGCTGAATATTTTCGCGATATTTCTCATAAGCATTGCCTGATAGGGAAATTGATTGATATAAGTAGCGGAACGCCGCGTATCTTAGCCGGTTCGCGCAACGATTCGTAATTTTTAGCCCGTGAGTCGATTACCATGCCAGCCTCAGCCGATAGCCTCCCCCTCGATAGCCTGCGCTTCGACAACCGATTCGTCCGCGAGTTGCCGGGCGACCCGGAACCCGACAATTTTCGCCGCCAAGTGTATGCGGCCTGTTATTCGAAAGTCACACCCAGCAGGGTCAAGAACCCGCGACTAGTGGCCTACGCCGCCGACCTGGCCCCGGCGCTGGGCATTGCCGAGGAGGTCTGTCGCTCCGACGATTTTTGCCAAGTCTTCGCCGGCAACCGGCTGGCGGCCGGGATGGAGCCGTTCGCGATGGGATACGGCGGTCACCAGTTCGGGCATTGGGCCGGACAACTGGGCGACGGCCGCGCCATCAATCTCGGCGAAGTGATCTGCCCGGACGGCTCGCGGCAAACCCTGCAATTGAAGGGCGCCGGCCTGACCCCGTATTCGCGTAGCGCCGACGGCCTGGCGGTATTGCGCTCGTCGATTCGGGAATTTTTATGCAGCGAGGCGATGCACCACCTCGGCGTGCCGACCACCCGCGCGCTCAGCGTGGTTTTGACCGGCGAAACCGTGGTGCGCGACATGTTTTACGACGGCAATCCGCAATTGGAACCGGGCGCGATTGTGTGCCGGGTCGCGCCGTCCTTCGTCCGTTTCGGCAACTTCCAATTATTCACCGCCCGCGACGACCTGGAGTCGCTGAAAGCCTTGGTGGACTACACGATACGCAACGACTTTCCGGAATTGGGCGAACCGTGTACCGCCGTTTACCTGCAATGGTTCGCCGAAGTCTGCCGGAAAACCGCCGATATGGTGGTGCATTGGCAACGGGTCGGCTTCGTCCACGGCGTGATGAATACCGACAACATGTCGATTCTGGGCTTGACCATCGATTACGGCCCCTACGGCTGGCTGGAAAACTACGATCCGGACTGGACGCCCAACACCACCGATGCCCAAGGCCGCCGCTACCGTTACGGCAACCAACCCAAAATCGCCTATTGGAATCTGGTGCAACTGGCCAACGCCTTGTATCCGCTGGTTAAGCGCGCCGAGGGCTTGCAGCAGGCCCTGCAAAGCTTTACCGACACCTTCGACCGGCAATGGCAGGCGACATTGGCCGCCAAACTCGGCCTGTCGGCATTCGATGCCGATGCCGGCGACGAGGCCCTGACCCATCGGGTGTTGAAGTTGTTGCAGAATGCCGAAACCGACATGACGCTGTTCTTCCGGCAACTGGCCGATGTCGATATCGCCGGATCGGCCGACGACCAAGCCAATGCCGAATTTATCGAGCTGTTGCAACGAAACAGTTACGAGACCTTGAGCGAAGCCGTCGTCGAAATGGCCGAGCGCTGGTTCGGCGATTATCGGAAAAGGCTGTTAAGCGACGGCCTGCCGCAAAGCGAGCGCCGCGAAATCATGAATCGGGTCAATCCCAAATACGTGTTGCGCAATTATTTGGCTCAACAAGCCATCGATCTGGCCGAACAAGGCGATTTCAGCCTGGTTTGGGAGTTGCTGGATTTATTGCGCGCGCCGTATGCCGAGCAACCCGAGCGCGATCGGTTCGCCGCGAAGCGGCCGGATTGGGCTAAGGAACGCGCCGGTTGTTCGATGCTCTCGTGTAGTTCGTAATTTTCGGCGTCGTGACACTGGCGCGTAACCCGACATGGCTTATCATTGTCGCTTGATTTTTCGCTGAGGCATTCAAAGGAGCTCTCATGGCCGTAGGAACCGTTACTGTTGTCACCGGCACCGTTACCGCGCTTTCCGCCGACGGCGGCCGGCGCATACTGCAGGTGGGCGACCGCATCGACGCGACGGACATCTTGGAGACCGCCGACGGCGCCAGCCTGGTGGTTGCATTGGATGGCGGCGGCAGTCTGGACATGGGCGGTAACGACCGGATGGCGCTTGGCGACGCGTTGCCGGACGGTGGCGATATAACCGGCAACGGCCAAGCGCAAGCCAGCGGCCCTAGCGTGGAAGACATTCAGGCCGCGTTGTTGGCCGGCCAGGATCCGACCAAGGTTGCCGATCCCACCGCGGCCGGCGCACCGGCGGCCGGCGGCGGACCCGGCGGCGGCAATGAAGGCCACGGCATCGTCAGCATCGATTATTTAAATCCCGTCGCGCCGGTCAACAACGGCTTCGATACGATAGGCCCGGTCGTGGCGTTCAACGACATCGCCCCGCAAGTCCTGCTACTCGATCCGCGCCGCCTGCCTGCAACCGCGGACGGCGGGCTCAACCAACCGCCGATCGCGGTCGACGACGGCTCGAGCGGATTGCCGGCCGGCACGCCGGTCACCTTGGACGTGCTCGGCAACGATAGCGACCCGGACGGCAGCCTGGACCCGACCAGCGTGCAAATCGTCGGCACCGCCGCGCCCGGACAGTCACTAACGGTGGCCGGGGAGGGCGTGTGGAGTGTGGACCCCGTCAGCGGTGCGATCACGTTTACCCCCGCCGCCGACTTCGTCGGCGATCCGAGCCCGATCCAATATACCGTCGCGGACAATCTCGGCCTACGTTCCGATCCAGCCACGGTCAGTATCGACTACAACCTACCGCCGGTGGCCGGCGACGACGGCATCTCCGGCCTAGTTCCAGGCAACGCCGCGACATTAAAGGTATTGAGCAACGACAGCGACCCGGACGGTAGCGTCGATCCGACCAGTATTCAGATTGTCGGCACGTCGGCGCCGGGCCAAGCGCTAGTGGTCGCGGGCCAGGGCACCTGGAGTGTCGACCTCGAGTCCGGCACCATCACGTTTACGCCGGTCGCCGGCTTCATCGGCGACCCGACCCCGATTCAATACACCATCGCCGATAATCTGGGTTTGCGTTCGGAGCCGGCCACGGTCAGCGTCGATTACGCCCCGGCGGTCACCGCGCTCGATTCGGCTGTCGACGAAAGCGACGCCGACCGATCCGTGACAGCAGCATTGACGATAGACGGCGCGGCGCCGGCTTCGGTCACGTTGGCCGCCGCCGGCGCCACCTGGAACCCGGCGACGCAGACATTGACCGATGATGGCGGCCATTACACCGTGAAGGTCGAAAACGGCACCTATCAATTTACACTGCTACAACCGCTGGCCCACACCGGCAGCGGCAACCCACTGGCATTCGACATCTCGGCAAGCTTGACCGCCGCCGATGGCAGTAGCGCGAATACCGATTTTACCGTAACGGTTTACGACGACGGCCCCACCATCACCAATGCCAACGGTCAACTGAAAGATTCCGTCGGCGAAGCGTTAACGCAGTTGATCGATTACGACTTGGGATTCGACGGCTTGGGCAGTGTTACGCTGAACCTGCCCGAAATTTCCGCTAACGGCGCGCCCTGGCAATTGACGTCGGACGCCGACGCGGTCAGCTTCGCGGTTGCCGACACCAACGCGGACGGCTTGGACGAAATCTACGCCTTCATCGACAAAGGCCCTCAGGGATTGGATGCCAGCGACCGGATGGTGTTTACGTTGACGCCGACGCAAAACGGCTCCGCAATCGGCGATTACACGCTAACGCTCTACCAAGTACTGGATCTGCCCCCGGCCGATAGCGTGACGCTCGGCTTCGGCACCACCAGCACCGGGCCCGCCGGACAAGTGGCGGTCGGCAATTCTCTGCTGGTGACGGGCAGCGACCTTAATGTCGCCAACGGTCACATCGGGATAGGCAACGCCAGCCTGGACAAGGGCGAATCGATTACCTACCAGTTCGGAACGGTCGATAACTTCGATGTATCCGTCAAACAATTGGTGAATTCGGTACAGTTGCAGGAATTCAACACCAATAGCGGCGCCGATGCGTTTCGCTGGACCGCCTATCGCGACGGCGCCGTGGTCGGTAGTAAGACTGTGAGTTTTACCGCGACGGCCGGCGGCGATTACGCGCCGGCGATCACCGTGGACGGCGGTTACGATACGCTGAAGATTCAGGTGATCTCCGGCGGTTTCGAGGTTGGCGGTCTGAAATACCTGAATTTGCCCAACACCCAGCAGCTCGATTTGAAATTCGGTTTTACCGCGACCGATGGCGACGGCGACAGCGTGACCGGCAGCTTTACCGTCGACACCGGGGCCTTGCTGACGACACAATTGCAAACCCCGGCCAGCGTATTGGAACACCCCGATAGCTTGCACGCGCTGTCCACGCCGTAAAATCGAAACCTCCAGGCATAAAAAAACCGGCTCGCGCCGGTTTTTTTGCTGACAGCGTAACGCTAAATCAAATGCCGGCGTCCGCCAACGCCCAACACACCGAGCAAGCCGGTCGTAAACAGCCAAGTCGCGGCCGGCAGAGGTACCGCGGCCACCGAATAAGTCAGCGTCGCTTGCAAGGATGGCGGAAATTGGTCGGACAAGCCGCTGTTGAACAAATCCAGATCGACCCCATCGGACAAGGTCAATCGAATCACGACCCGACCGTCCTGAGTCCAGTTAACGATGTCGTCGCCGCTAATATCGAAACTTCTGGTCCAACGTACCCAGGAAATGTCGCCGCCCTCGGCGCCCAATTCGGTGGCCGTGCCGTAGCCGGTTTGCGGCCGCGCATCCCAATCGTAAAGATAGTAATCGTCGCCGGGGACGTAGCTGTCGAGCACGACGGCGTTGACCGATTCGTTGGCGGCGTCGATCGTGTAATCGCCGGTGGCGCTGATCGTGAACACGCCATCAATGAAGGTGGCGATGACGGCTTCTGGAATTTCGAAGTCGAAGGTTCTGGCGGTATTGCTCGGCGAGAAGACTTCAGAAGTGTAGGTAACCTGGTTGGGCGGGGTGTAGGTAACCGTGGTGGCATTCGCGTGAGAAGCGGCGAAGGCCATTCCCAGCAAGGCGAAGAGTTTGGATAACGTGGTCTGCATAAGGACTTACCCATGACTAAAAAGGATGGTCCAATTCTACGCGATCCACGCTCGGCAGGCCACTGGACTAACGGGAAACTCGTCTCTTTACGATACGGAATGTTCGGTATCGGTCCGCAAGCGGCAAGCCGCCGCCGATTGCGATTTTTCGATCGCGGCGCAAAGCCAACAAATTGGCCGAAAGCCTCCCAAAAAACATGCTTGCGCCGACCATTTCGGGTATCCTTTTTAAGCTCATCCCACGTTATTCCAGGTTCCGAAATGACCAACAATACCGACATTGCCGGCAAACACGATATCGACCCCGCGGAAACGCAAGAATGGATGGAGGCGCTACAGGCGGTCATCGAAAAGGAAGGCAGCGACCGCGCCAGCTACCTGATCGAAACCCTGCTTGAAACCGCCAGGCAATCCGGTCTGGACATACCCTTCTCCGCCAACACCCCCTACATCAACACCATTCCGGTCGATAAACAGCCGAAATACCCCGGCAACACCGACATCGAACGTACCGTCCGCTCCTACGTGCGCTGGAACGCGATGATGATGGTGCTGCGCGCCAACAAATACACCAATGTCGGCGGCCATATCGCCAGCTTCGCGTCGGCGATCACCTTGTACGACGTCGGCCAAAATCATTTCTGGAACGCCGCTTCGGACAAACACGGCGGCGACCTGATTTTCTCGCAAGGCCATTCGGCGCCCGGCACCTATGCCCACGCCTTCTTGCTGGGGCGCTTGACTGAAGAACAAATGGACAATTTCCGCCAGGAAGTCGGCGGCAACGGCTTGTCGTCCTATCCGCATCCCTGGCTGATGCCGGAGTTCTGGCAATTTCCGACCGTGTCGATGGGCCTGGGGCCTATCATGGCGATTTACCAAGCCCGCTTCATGCGCTACATGCAGGATCGCGGCATGACCAATACCGACGGCCGCAAAGTTTGGGCCTTCCTCGGCGATGGCGAAACCGACGAGCCGGAAACCCTGGGCGCGATCGGCATGGCCGGCCGCGAAAAACTGGATAATCTGATTTTCGTCGTCAACTGCAACCTGCAACGTCTGGACGGCCCGGTACGCGGCAACGGCAAGATCATTCAGGAATTGGAAGGCAACTTCCGCGGCGCCAACTGGAACGTCATCAAAGTCATCTGGGGCCGGCGCTGGGACGCCATCCTGGCGCGCGACAAGGACGGCTTGGTGGTCAAACGCATGATGGAATGCGTCGATGGCGACTACCAGACCTTCAAATCCAAGGACGGCGCCTACGTCCGGGAAAAGTTCTTCAATACGCCGGAACTCAAGGAATTGGTTAAGGATTACACCGACCGGGACATCTGGGAACTGAATCGCGGCGGTCACGACCCGATCAAGGTGTTCGCGGCCTACAACGCGGCGGCCAACCACCAAGGCCAGCCGACCGTGATTCTGGCCAAAACCATCAAAGGCTACGGCATGGGCGATTCCGGCCAGGCGCAAAACACCAGCCATCAGCAAAAGAAGATGAGTCTGGAGTCGATCAAAGCCATCCGCGACCGCTACCAATTGCCGATTAGCGACGAAGAACTACCCAATTTGCCCTACATCCGCTTCGCGGAAGATTCCGAAGAACTCAAATATTTGCGGCAACGCCGCGTCGATCTGGGCGGCTATTTGCCCGCGCGACGCCCTAAATCCTATCCTCTGGAAATTCCGGCTCTGCCGGCCTTCAAAGCCCTGCTGGAAGGCACCGGCGAAGGTCACGAGATTTCAACGACGATGGCCTTCGTCCGTATCCTCAACATCCTGGTCAAGGACAAGCAAATCGGCAAGCGGGTCGTGCCCATCGTCCCCGACGAATCCCGCACCTTCGGCATGGAAGGCATGTTCCGCCAATTGGGCATCTGGTCGCAGGTCGGCCAGCTTTACACGCCGCAAGACGCCGAACAACTGATGTTCTACAAGGAAGACAAGCACGGCCAAGTGTTGCAGGAAGGCATCAACGAAGCCGGCGGTCTGTGCGACTGGATCGCGGCCGGTACCGCCTATTCGACCCACGGCGTGCCGATGATTCCGTTCTTCATTTACTACTCGATGTTCGGTTTCCAACGCGTCGCCGATTTGATCTGGGCCGCCGCCGATCAACGCACCCGCGGCTTCCTGCTAGGCGGCACCGCCGGTCGCACTACCTTGAACGGCGAAGGCTTGCAACACGAAGACGGCCACAGCCATTTGGTGGCGGCGACCGTACCGAACTGCTATTCCTACGATCCGACCTTCGCCTGCGAACTGGCCGTGATCGTCCACGACGGCTTGCGCCGCATGTACGTCGAACAGGAAGACATTTTCTACTACATCACCTTGATGAACGAAAACTACGATCAACCCGTGTTGGTCGAAGGTTCGGAAACCGATATTCTGAAGGGCATGTATTTGTTCAAGAAAGGCCCGAACAGCAAAAAGCCGCGCGTGCAGCTGCTGGGTTCCGGCACGATCTTTATCGAGGTCATCGAAGCCGCCGGATTACTCCACGACGATTGGGGCGTCGATGCCGACTTGTGGAGTTGCCCCAGTTTCACCGAACTGGCGCGCGACGGTCAAAGCTGCGAGCGCTGGAACCGGCTGCATCCCACCGAAAAGCCGCGTACCACGCATATCGAACATTGTCTGGGCGGCGCGAAAGGCCCTATCGTCGCCGCGACCGACTACATGCGCGCCTTTGCCGAACAAATTCGGCCTTGGGTCAAACAACCTTACACGGTCTTGGGTACCGACGGCTTCGGCCGGTCCGACACCCGCGCCAATTTGCGCAGTTTCTTCGAGGTGGACCGCTACCACGTGGCCGTCGCCGCGCTGCACGCGCTGGCCCAAGCCGGCGAGTTCGACGCCGCGAAAGTCGAGGTGGCCATCGCCAAATACAATATCAATCCCAACGTCACCGCGCCCTGGTTGATTTAACGGCTGATTTAACGGAAAGCGACACATGAGTTCTTTAATCGAAGTAAAAGTCCCCGACGTCGGCAACGTGCCGGAAATCGACATTGTTGAGGTATTGGTCCAGCCCGGCGACGTCGTCGCCATCGAGCAAACCCTGGCGGTCATGGAAACCGACAAGGCGACCATGGACCTGCCATCCAGCGCGGCCGGCATCATCAAGGCCGTGCATATCAAGCCGGGCGACAAAGTCGCCGAAGGCAGCCTGATCGCCACCGTCGAAGTCGGCGAAGCCGCTGCCGTGCCCGCGGTTGCCGAGGCAACGCCCGCGCCGGCCCCAGCGGAACCCGCCGAAGTCGTTCTCGCTCCGGTCGCCGAAGCGCCCAAACCCGAAGCGGCTAAACCGGCGCCAGCGCCTGCCGCTCCGGTCGTTGCCAGCGCCGAAGGCTTTAAACCTCACGCCACGCCCAGCGTGCGCTTGTTCGCCCGCGAACTCGGCGTCGATTTGAGCAAAATTCCCGCCGGCAGCGGCCGCAAGGGACGCATCCTGCAAGACGACGTGAAAAACTTCGTCAAGCAAGCGATGACCTCGGCGCCGGCGACAACCGGCGGTGCCGGCATACCAGCGATTCCGGCCGTCGATTTCAGCCAGTTCGGTGAAATCGAGGAAAAACCGTTAAGCAAAATCAAGCGTCTGACCGGCCAAAACTTGACCCGCGTCTGGCTGAACCTGCCGCTGGTGACTTACCATGATGAAGTTTCTATCGACGAGATGGAAGAATTCCGCAAATCCGTCAACGCCGGCCAAGGCAAGGACGGCGTCAAGCTGACCGGCCTGGTGTTCATCATGAAGGCGTTGGTCGCGGCGATGCAAAAGTATCCGGCGTTCAACAGTTCCTTGTCTCCGGAAGGCGACAAGCTGTACTTCAAGAAATATTTCCATATCGGCATCGCCGTCGATACCCCGAACGGTTTGGTGGTGCCGGTGATAAGGGACGTCGACAAGAAAGGCATTTTCCAACTGTCGACCGAGTTGGCCGAAATGAGCGAACTGGCCAGACTCGGCAAGTTGAAACCCGCCGACATGCAGGGCGGTTGCATGACCATTTCCAGCCTGGGCGGCATCGGCGGCACCGCGTTCACGCCCATCGTCAACGCCCCGGAAGTCGCGATCCTGGGCGTGACTCGTTCCAAGGTGCAACCGATCTGGAACGGAAAGGAATTCGAACCGAAACTGATGCTACCCTTGGACATCACCTACGACCACCGCGTCATCGACGGCGCCGAGGGCGCGCGTTTCATGGAAGCGCTGAAAGCCAATCTGGCGGATATTCGGCGCTTGTTGTTGTAGACAGGTTTCCATTTTTGGCTACAAGATCGCGCATTAGAATGCGAGTTACAATCGGGGTTATGTTCGGGTAGCTCGCTTCAGTCGATAGAATTCAGGGTGCAAACGGAATCGGCGGCATGGTTGTATAGATCGATGGGACGGATGAGATAAGAAATGACCTTCGACAGCCAATTTTACGGCCCGGTTTTCGGTCAATTGCTGGCCGAACAGCGCTTGATGGATTTAGGTCCGGGACAGCCTGAACCGAGTGTTTACGACACCTTGAACTCACTGCAAACCGAAACGGCATTCGCACCGCGCGTCGTCAAGGACAGCAATTATGCGGCGCTGTGTATTGCCGGGCTTTGGCTGTATTACGACTATCTCGAACAAAGCCATCGAATCAGCCAAAAAATAACCGGGCCTTCCGGGAGTTATTGGCACGCGATCATGCACCGCCGCGAACCGGACAGCGGCAACAGCAAGTATTGGCTGGATCGCACCGGCCGCCACCCGATTTTTCCCGACTTGAACCGGCAAGTTCAACGGTTGCTTGCCGATCAGGAATTGCCCGGCATGGCGGGCTTTTTGGGTAAACTGCCCGAATGGGACGCCTACGGTTTCGTCGACCTGTGCGAGCTGGGCCGAAAGGGTGACGCGGAAATCGAAATGCTGTGCCGACGGATTCAAGCGCTGGAATGGCGCTTGTTATTCGATTTTTGTTTTCAGGCGGCGACGGTTTGCCACTGCTAAGCTCGCCACCAGCTAACGCCAAAATAGCGGCAAATCCTCCGGTGTTACGCTCCAACAAGCCACCGTCAAAAACCAGGTTTGCCGGATGCTCCGGGTCGGAGCCGGAGCTTGGCGGATAGTCCGGCACCTCTTTTCTAACGCGCAATCACTCTTCCGGCCGGACTATTCCCCCTAACCGCCTCGTTATACATGTCGAAGCCGCTGGCCGGCGGTATCGCAACATTACCGGGACGGCCGACTTTCCAAACTTGGTATAAGGTTAAATCCCCACCGGGTTGTAGCTTGGCGACGCGAACGATGCGGTCCGGGTAGCGCTGGGTTTCCTTGACGTTGGCCCAATAGTTGTCGTCGCTGGCTTGCAATTTGGCGTCGGCCAAGTAGGTTTGGTCGTTCTCCTGGCCTTCCGCCAACGCCGGAATTCCATCTTCGACGACGACGAATTCGCTGCCGGTTGGCAAACGACCCGGCTCGTCATGCCGTTTGATCCGGATTTCGCTGACTACCACATCGCCGAGGCTTAGCGGCTGGTTCAAGTCGATCGATTCGTTGCCGCTCGACGTGATGCGGCGAAAAACCCGCTCGACGGTCAGACCGGCCGCGCGAGCGCTAACCGCCGGATACGGCACATCCACTTGCAAGCTGGCCGAGGCCACGTCGGTATCGCTTAACTCGGCAATGCGGATGTCCGCCAGCTCGCCGGCCGCCGGCAATGAGTCGAAACGCCCCAGATAACCGCCGGGTATTCGATTCAAATTACCCAGCACGCGGCCGGCCGCGCTGGCTTTCAAGGACCTTGCCTTGGCGTTTTGCGCGGCGGCGGCTTCCTTGCTGAGTAGTTCGCGGGTGTTGAAGATCACTTGGGCCGTGTCGTAAGTCGAAGTCCAATAGCCGTGTTGCTGAGTTTGCAGCAGCAGGCGTTTGAGTTTGGTTTCCAGAGCCTGAGGTAGTTCACCGGCCGTAAACAAAACGCCTAGTCCTTCGGAAACCGCGCTGGGCAATCCGAAGCCAAAACCCAATCGGCCATACAACTCGCCGCGCTCGGACTGATAAGTACCCGGATCAATCGCGTCCAAGGCTTGTTGCAAGCGGGCAACCAAGCGTTTTTGCAGATCGGATTTGTCCTGCAAGGCTTGATTGAAACTGTGCCAGCTAATGGTTCGATAGGCGGTGACCAAACGTAGCGCGGCGGTCAAGTCGGCGGCACCGGCCCGATCGTCGGCATACACTCGGGCGACGAAATCGGCCTGCTGCTGCCATGGCCCTTGGTAAATGTAAGTGGCGGCGGTGTAGCCGGCCAGCGTAAAACCGTCCGAAGCTTGGTTGCTAGCGGCCTGCTGCTCCAGCCAGACCACGCCTTTCCCGTAGGCGGAGGCGGCGCCGTCGATCTTCAACTCCTCGGCGTATTTCAAGGCCTGCATCGCAATCAAGGTAACCGGTACGCTGGCGGCGCTGTCGTTGGGCCACAATCCGAAACCGCCGTCGGCTTTTTGGTTTTGTATCAATTTGCGGATACCCAGCGCGGCATTTTGCTTGGCACGCTGCAAGGGCTTTTCGAGCGGTCCGAGTTGCTCGGCTTTCAAACCGGCCCGCTCGATCAAGTCCAGCAGCACCAGATTCGGCACCGTGCTATGCGCCAATTGTTCGGTACAGCCGTAAGGGTATTGCGCCAGCATGGCCGCTGCTTGCAAGGCCGCGCCGAGCAAGCCGGAATTGACCCGCACCGTCAGTTGCTTGGCTTGGGCTGGTTCCGGAATATCGAAATGCAAACCGCCATCGCGGCGTTCGGCTGCATAGACTTGCGGTAGCGCGGCCGGCTGAATAGACAGATCGAAGGTCTCGGCACCACCGACCTTGACCGGCGCCGGCGCGGTCAAACCCACCCTCAGGGACGCGTTGCCGGATTCGACGGCCGCCCGTAAACGCAGCGGCCACAGTTGTTCGGCCTTGCCGGCCAGTTCGGCAGCCCAGGCAAGCTCACCGCTTTGTCGCTGCAGCGATTCCGAAAGACTCAGATCGCCGGTCAGCTTAACCGGATCGGCCAAGTGGTTGGTCAACTTCACGGCCAATTCGACTTCGTCGCCGCCGCGCAAAAATTGCGGGCCGACGGTATCGACGGCGATGTCGGTCTTGGTGCGAAATTGGCCGGTCGTTTCGCCGAGCCTGCCGTCCTTGTCGCTGGCGATCGCGGTGACCAGCCATTCGGTGACGTTGGCAGGCATATCGACATCGATAGCGGCAACCCCGTTGGCATCGGTAACGACATGCGGAAACCAGCCGGCGGTATCGCGCATCGCTTTCTTCGCCAGCTTGCTTTGACTTTTCAAGGCACTCAGCGCGAAATTGGGTTTGCGTAACAAATCGGCGTAACCGTAGCCTTGCAGGTCATCGGAGTAAAAAGTGGATAAATTGCTGCGTTGCAGCGGGTAGAAAAAGTCGAAAATGCCGGGCCGGAATTCAGCTTGCACCGCGTAAACGGCGCGATCGACAATGGACACCGCCAATTCGGTGTCGGCGGCCGGCGTGCCGTCGGCGCGCTTGACTTGAAGTTTGATTTGGGTCGGCTTCAGCGGCTCGGCTTCGGCTTGGGCCGGTTCGATGGCGATTTGCAAACGCTTGTCCCACGGCACGATTCTGAAACCCAGCGTCTGTTCCTTAAATTTGCCGCCAGCCACCGGCACGGTCACGGTATGGTAAAAGCCGGTACCAAATTCGGGTTTGGCGGTCACGTCGAACCATCGACTGCGGCCTTGCACCTGAGCGCTACGGCTATCGAACAACTTGGCACCCGCCACGGTTTCCCAGATTGCCCCGCGCTCGTTATTTCCCCAGGCCTTGGGCAGCAGCGCGAAGATCCTGGCTTGCTCGCCGGGGCTGAGAATAGTGGTCGGCGTGTACAACTCCAGTTCCGGATTGTCCGCCACCGCTTCGCCACCGCTGCCGGCGACAATCAAGGTTGCCGCTTGCGACTCCGCGGCATGGTTCATCACTCTGCCGGCCAAGGTTTCCAAGCGGGCGACCGCCGACAAGCGACCGTATTGTTGCAGGGCCGGGATCGTCAATACTTGCTGGCCGCGTTCGTCGGTTTGGAATTCCAGTTTGACCAGACCGCGCTTAGCCGAACCGGGTTGGTCAATCAAAACATCGACCACGCCACCGGCCCCGGCGGCGGGATTGCCGTCCGGATAGCTGGTTTGCAGCAACAGTTGCAGATCGTTGTCGCCAACCGCTGCGACGGTTTTATTGAAGCGTAACGCCGGCTGGGCTTCCGACAGGGTCGCGTACAGGTTGTCGGTCAAAATCGCACTGCCGCCGGCCGTATCCTGGGCGCGCACCATCAGGGTATAAATCCATTCCTGTTCGGGTTTGGGCTGTTTGGCATCGGCTTGAGCCTCGACCGGCACCGTGAATTCGAAGCTGCCGTCGCCGTTTTCGGCCAGTTTGGCGGCGGTTTCCCACGGGTTGCTGGCATCGACGGCTTGACGCGCTTCGATCGAACTGAACAATCGCTGCGGCTGGCTCAGCGGTGCCGCGGATTTGATCTGACCAAAATAATCGTTGCCGGCCGTCAAACCGGCGCCGGCCTCGCTGACGAATTGCGGCACCTCGAATTTCTTACGGTACAGAAACACCTCGAACTTGACGTTCTGCGGTGCACCGCCGCTGTAGCGCTTGGCGCGGAATTTCAAGTTAAAGGTTTGGCCGGGTTGCACGCTGGAACTGCGATCCAGCCATTCCAGATAAAAAGTCGGCTTGATGTAATCGCGCACCCGGAATTCGCCGCCATAGGCTTTTTGGTCGATCTGGGCCAGCAAGCGGTACAAGCCCGGCGTCTGTGCGGGGTCCAAATCGAAGCTGCCGGAAAACGAACCGAAATCGGTCAACAGGGTTTGGCCTTGCAAACCGGTGGCGTTGCCGTCGGCGCGCAGCAACGAAACGTCGGTTTGCCTGGATTGAAAAGCCGGTATTTGCAACCGTCCATCCTGCATGTTGCGGACGATACCCTTGTAGAAAAAGGTTTCGCCGGGCTTGAAGATCGGCCGGTCGGTCATGACAAACACCGCGTCGTCCTTGGCCTGAGTCGGTAGAAAGTCCGTCGCGGTCAGCGCGGTGCGCGGTGCTTCGCCCGGCTTGCCGGCCGGCGCATCGACCCTGACCAGCAATTTGCCGTCCAGAATTCCGTCGGGGTTGTCGAAACGCAATTCGCCGACGGTATCGGAAGCACCCGGGATCGCCCGCCAACGCCCGCGCCCGTCGCGAACGCTGACCTTGGCGCCGGCCACCGGTTGCAGATCGCGGTTCATCGTCCGCACCAGCAATTGCTCGCTGGATTGCTTGACTTGGACCGCCAAGCTGCTGACCTGAATCAAGCATTGCGCCTCGGTTTTGCCTTGCACGGCCTGCAATAAATAAAGGCCGTCCGGCAAGGGCTCGAGCGCGACTTGCCTAACCTTGTAACGGTTTTCACTCCAGGCGTCTTCGTTAAACCACCAACCCAAATCGTGGGTTTGCCGGCCGTTGCGTTGTAAATCCAGATAGCTTTCCCTGACAACGCTAAAACCTTTAGGCGCCGCGACCAAAATCTGTTGCGGCACCGAGACCAGCGGTTTTTCGGTGACGGTCAGTACCGAGCCGCTAAAGTTGGTTTCTTTCAACGCCTTGCGGAACTCCACATCCAACAGGCCGCGCAACAGCTTCAACGGCGATTGGGCGTTATTCAGACCCTTGGCGAAATAGTGGCCCGGATTGAGTTCGTTAACGGGTTGTTCGTAACTGCGACTGACATTGAATTGACCATTCAAAAAATTTTCCAGGTTGTCGGCCTTCAATACCCGAAGCAACATGGGCTGGTCGGTGACGGTGTAATCGAGGCGTACGGCCGGCGACTCGGTATTGGAAAAGCTGCGCTCGGCGGTCAGGTAAAGGGACTCCCGGCCCAGGCTGGTCCGGCGCAAGCCAGCGTCAGCAACCCGGCGAGGGTCCAGCATAGCCCGATTGAGAGCGCTGCGACGCGCGGATTATCGGGGACCGCGGCCGGACAAGTTGAAAATACCCATCGAGCGAAAGCTCGAATCGACGAGTCCGCCCGTCTACCTGGACCGAAAATATCCAACATGTCCCTTCCTCCCCGTTCTATCGCCCGAACTTCGAATGCGCCGCATTCGACGCTGCGTTAACAGCAAAGCCGCCGGCGCCAATCGCGACGGCGATACCTAACCCGCCAACTGCGTCGGCCGGCTTTTGGCCGTTAATGTTAGCAGGCCGAAGCGCGGCTTGCCGCGTTCGACCCGAGGAGAAAACCGCGCCGCTCGGCACCGACCCAAATTCCGGGGCGCCTGAAAACGCCGAATCAGGTGATCACGTCAGGTGCGTTACGGCCGGTACGCCGTTTGACTTCGCAAAACTGCTCGGCGAGCGCGATCAAATCGGCCAAGGCTTCTTGAGCATCCTGATCGTGTTTGGCGACGTCGCGTTCGTAACGCTCCAGATAGATTCGCAACGTGGCGCCCACCGTACCGGTGCCCGACAAACGGAACACGATACGCGAGCCGTTGGCGAAGCCGATGCGTATGCCTTGCGCGCTGCTGACGCTGCCGTCCACCGGATCGGTGTAGCTGAATTCGTCGGCACATTTGACCGTGTAATCGCCCCAAGTTTTGCCGGGCAAGCCGTTCAGCAGGCCGCGCAAGTGATCGAGTATGCCGTTGGCGATATCGCTATCGACAGCCTCATAGTCGTGCCGGCAATAGATGTCGCGGCCATACGTTTGCCAATGTTCGCGGACGATATCGGCGACCGGTTGGCGTTTGCGGGCGATCAGGTTCAACCAAAACAAGACCGCCCACAAGCCATCCTTCTCGCGCACGTGATTGGAACCGGAACCGAAGCTTTCTTCGCCGCAGATCGTGATTTTGTCGGCGTCGAGCAAATTGCCGAAAAACTTCCAGCCGGTTGGGGTTTCGTAGCAGGGTAGGCTGAGTTTGTCGGCGACTCGATCGACAGCCTGGCTGGTCGGCATCGACCGAGCCACGCCGCTGATACCCTTGGCATAGGCCGGAATCAGTTTGGCGTTGGCGGCCATGATCGCCAAACTGTCGCTGGGCGTGACGAAAATATTGGCGCCCATGATCATGTTGCGGTCGCCATCGCCGTCGGATGCCGCGCCGAACACCGGGGCGTCCGCGCCGAACATGATTTCGGCCAGCTCATGGGCATGCGCGAGATTCGGGTCAGGGTGACCGCCGCCGAAATCTTCCAGCGGTACGGCATTGAACACCGAGCCCGGCGTAGCGCCAAGCTCCTCTTCCAATATTTTTTTGGCGTAGGGACCGGTGATGGCATGCATGGCATCGAACTTTAGCGTGATCAAACCGGCGGCAATGCTTTGTTTAATCAATTCGAAATCGAAAATGTCGGCCATCAACGCGGCGTAATCGGCCACCGGATCGATGATGCTAACCTTCACACCGGCGATTTGTTGCTCGCCAAGCGTATCCAGATCGATGTCCGCGACCTCCGCGCTCCGATATTCGGCAATAACTTTGGTATTAGCGTAGAGTGCATCGGTGAACTTCTCCGGGGCCGGGCCGCCGTTGCCGACGTTGTACTTGATGCCGAAATCTTCGTCAGGTCCGCCGGGATTGTGACTAGCCGATAGAACTATGCCACCGAAGGCTTTGTATTTCCTGATAATATTCGACGCGGCAGGGGTGGACAATAAGCCGCCTTGGCCTATAATGAGCTTACCGAAACCGTTGGCGATCGCCATTTTGATGATGATCTGAATGGCTTGTCGATTGAAATAGCGACCGTCTCCGCCGATGACCAGGGTGTCGCCTTGGAAGCCGTCCAAGCTATTGAATATGGATTGGACGAAGTTTTGCAGATAATTCGGTTGTTGGAAAACGCTTACTTTTTTCCGTAGCCCCGATGTGCCGGGCTTTTGATCGTCATAGGCAGTGGTTTTGGTGATTGTTATTGTCATATGCTACCCTTTGTTTTACCGCGTTTCGAAAGGGTTAAATTACACCAAAACCCCGGTTATTTACAGATTGCCATGCTGAAGAAAAAATTATCGAAGGTTTTTGTCCTAATTGGCTGTCTAGGGTCCTCGGTAAGTCTGGCGTCGGACGTCTGGCTGCTGGTCGATACCGAAAAGCTGAACATGGAGGTCAAGAAAGGCGAAAAAACGCTTGCCGTGCTGGAAAATATCGCCATAGGCCGTAGCGGCGCGGGCAAGAAAAGCCATCGCGGCGACGATGTGACACCGCTCGGCAACTACCGTATCGGCTGGATCAATCAGAAAAGCTCGTTTCGTAAGTTTTTCGGCTTGACCTATCCGGATGTCGACCACGCCGACGAAGCCTTGAAACAAGGCAAAATCGATTTGGGCACCTACGAAGCCATCGCCCGGGCGCATACTGCCGGCCAAATTCCGCCGCAAAACACCGAATTGGGAGGTCAGATTGGTATCCATGGCTTGGGTAGTGCCAATCTCGCCATTCATAAAACCACAAACTGGACACACGGATGTATCGCATTGACTAACGAACAAATAGACTTGTTAAGTCAATGGGTGGAAAAAGGGACGCTTGTCACCGTGAAATAATGTTGGTAAAAACCAAAAAAATGTTGGACAATTGCCACCGTTTTTTCATTTTATTTTTTGAAACCACAATCAAGGGGAAAACACCATGATGAAAGCCATTAAATTATCAGCAGTTGTTGCCGTTGCAGCTCTGGCTACTGGTTGCGCCAGCACTTCAGATATCGAAAACCTGCAAGGTCAAATCGACAGCCTGAAACCACAAGTTTCCGCTGCCTCTGCTGACGCCGCTTCCGCCAAAGCTGCCGCTGCCGAAGCCGCTGCTAAAGCTGCCGCTGCCGAAGCTGCTGCTAACCGTGCCGCTCAATATGCTCAAGACACCAACAGCAAATTGGACCGCATGTTCAAAAAATCACAACACAAATAAGCTTTATTATTTGAGTTGCCGATTAAAAAAGCCCGTGAACCGAAAGGTTCACGGGCTTTTTTTGTTGTCCCGAGTTAGCGGTCAGTGCGCCTGACTTTGTACGATAGCCGGCGTTTGCACGGGTCTCTCGTAAATCGCAATCGGAATGCCGCTGGCTTTTTCGAGAGCGGCTTTCAAAATCGCCCCCTTGATGACCGGCATCTTGCCGCCATTGGCTTGTTCGATTAAATCCAATGCCACATGCAAGCGTTGCTCGAAAGTCGCGGGCGTCTCTTCCATTTGCGGATAGGTTTCCAGATACAAGGTATCGTGATACCAGCCAACCTTGATCGGCTGATTGACAATATTGACCGTGGTACCGGTTTTCACCATCGGGAAGAACTGCTCAATATCGGCGGGATACATCCTGATGCAGCCATGGCTGACGCGCATGCCGACGCCATTGGTTTTGTTGGTGCTATGGATCAAATAACCGGGAATGCCCAGGCGAAACGCGTACAACCCCAACGGGTTGTCGGGACCGGGCGGGTAATACGGCTCCAGAACATCGCCATCGGCCAAATGTTCGGCAATGATGGATTTAGGCGGCGTCCACGATGGCCGCTCGGTTTTACCGAGAATCCGGGTTTTGCCAAGCGGCGTTTTCCAGTCGTCCTCCCTGCCTATGCCGATCGCATACGTCACTACCTTGGTAGCGTCCGGAAAGTAGTAAATTCGCATTTCCGGCAAATTGATCACAATCCCTTCGCGGGGCGCATTAGGCAGTAAAAAACTGCTGGGAATACGCACCTGAGCGCCGGCGCCCGGCAACCAGCGGTCGACGTAAGGGTTGGCCAACACAATTTGATCCTGCCCCAGCCTGAAATTGACGGCGATATCGATCAACGTGTCTTCTTGTTTGGCCGCAACATATTTGACCTCGTGCGGCGGATTGCCGATCAGGCTATCGCCGGGCCGGTCCGGCGGCGGCAAGGTCAAGGCCGAGGCCGACGGGACGGCCGCGACCACACCTATCAACAGGCTTATCAATAATCGGGTTTTCATTGAACCTTACCTTCAACGTTAAATAATTCGAGCAGACGCGGCAGGAACTGGGCAAGTTCCGCGGTCATAATCGAAAAATCGGCATCGAATTGCTCGACTTCGTCGAACGCCTCGATATTCGCGGCTTGTTCCTGCACTAAATCCAGGAATTTCAGGCGCTTAATCGCCAAATTCTCGTCGAGCACAAACGATAGCCTATCCGTCCAATTCATCGCTAATTTAATGACTTGTTTTCCGGTATCCAAATGATTTTTGATCTCCGGCAAACCCAGGTCGTGGCGCTTGCAGCGAATAATTGCGCCCTCTTCCTCGGGTGATCGCAATTCGCATTCGTCTTCGATGACAATGTCACCAGGGGCTTGGTTTGATAGCAGCCACCGGGTCATCACGCTGGAGGCCATGCCGTTGCCGGCAATCGGCGTCACCGGCAACGAGCCCAGGCATTTGCGTAACAGGCTCAATAAGTCCTCGGCTTTCTTCGCCGAGGCAGCGTCAACAACCAGCCAACCACCTCGACTGTCGATGTAGGCATAGGTCTTTTTGGAAAAGGAAAAGGCTCTCGGCAATAAATCAAAAATTAATTCGTCCTTCAGCCGACTGCGTTCCTTGGCCGGCAGTTTGCGAGCTTCGCGCTCTTCGATTTCAGTAATCCGATCCTGTAGCATCTCGTTAACGACCGAACCGGGAACCACCTTTTCCTCTTTCTTGGCGCAAACCATCAAAAAGCCATTGTTGACGTGCGCGAGGTCGTCGGACGCCCGCCCCAACGGCGAAGTCCAGCCGAAACTGAAGGTGTCGTGGCTACCACATGGCTTGAAAGGAGACTCAGCCAGTTTTTGTTGCACGGCGTCGGCGGACAACTCGAACGGCTCGGAAAACCGATAGACGGCAAGATTCTTAAACCACATGAAAAGACTCTGTCAAAAACCGGCCATTATCGCAAATTTGTTGAATCCTTAGAACTGGCCAATTGGGGAAACCGCCGAATCGTCCAAGTCGGACGGATCGCTTCATTATCAGTTATTCACATTTAGCCATTAAAGACGAGACTGTAAAAAAGCTTGACAAAATAACTCGTTGAATTCAAAAGAGTAAAGACAAGCCATTGATAAATAATGTATTTTTATTGGCCAATTTCTGTACAATTTAAGCTCGCTTCAGGAAAACCGGGGAATTCGACCGGAAATCGCCGCTCAACTCACAGACTTATCCACAGCTTCTGTGACTATCCGGACTTTTCCCTGCCGGGGCAATCATTTATCGGCGACAACTCCCTGACTATCCTAAAGCGCCGGACAAAACCTGACCATGGCTTTCCATCAGGTTTGTTAAGATATGCCGAACACGGCACTCCGGCCGCCGTCTATCGGCCGTAACTGGGGCGACACCATGCTTTCCACTTGGGAAAATCTGCTGATTGGCGCCATGGCGCTTTTGATTTTATTCTGGATGCAACCCGGCATCAAAGCCGCGTTGGCCCGCAGCCGGCAAGCACCATCCGACTGGGGCGGCTTGATCGTGCCGCTCGTCATGGTCGTGATGTTTGTGCTGTTCCTCATCGCAATGGTTTGAAATGAACGAAGAATTTTATCTGGAAGACGAAGACGACGAAGTCGAGTATTACGCGGTACGCCCAAACAAGACGCGCATCAAAAAGGAAATCGCCGAAGTGTTTGCGATGGCCGAGGAAATCTGTGGCTTGTCGGCAGCCCAAATCGCCGAATTCGAGCTGCCGGAACCGATAGAGCAAGCCTTGCGTGATGCCGGCAAAATGGGGCAAAACGCCGCCAAGAAGCGTCTGCTGAAATACATCACCGCGCGGATGCGCGAGCTCGATACCGACGCGATCCGCGAAAAGCTGGACCGCCTCAAAAACCGCAGCGCCCATGCGGTGCGCGAGCACCACCAGGCCGAACGCTGGCGCGACGCATTATTGGCCGACTCCGGTAACGGTCAAATTACCGAATTGGTCGGCGAATATCCGGACGCCGACACCCAGCATCTGCGTCAGTTGCAACGCAATGCTCAGAAAGAAGCGAAGGATGGCAAACCGCCGAAGGCCGCAAGGCAGCTGTATCAATACTTGAAACAGCTGATCGCCGATGCCGGCGCGGCCTACCAAAGCGAATCCGACGACGACACCGAAAGCATCGAATGAGCCCGAACGGGTCCGCCTCAGCGACCCGCCACGCGCATTTGCGCCAATATCCAGCTCTGCCGCCTAGCGACATAAGCGCTGGGTCTATCGGCTTTCAGCAGTAGAGGATTCGGCAGCGTCGCGGCCAACAATGCGGCTTGCGCCGGCGTCATCTGTTGGGCGGGAACGCCGAAATAACGGCGGCTGGCCGCTTCGACGCCGAATAAATGATCGCCGAATTCGGCAATGTTCAAATAGATCTCGAGTATCCGCTGTTTGCTCCAGAACGCCTCGATCAGCACGGTAAACCAAATCTCCAGTGCCTTTCTGGTCCAATTTCGGGCCGGACTCAGAAACAAATTTTTCGCGACTTGCTGACTGATCGTGCTGGCGCCCCGCAGCTTGCCACCGCGCGCATGGTGCGACCATGCCTTGCCGATCGCCTCGACATCGAAGCCGTTGTGCTGAAAAAACAATTGATCTTCCGAAGCCACCACCGCCGCATAGGCATGCGGGGATATACGCCCGCCGTCGACCCACTGCTGGGAGATCGGCCGATAGTCCTTGCCTGCCTGCCAATCTTCCCAATGCCGGTTCAACATGAAAGCCGAGGTTGGCGGCGGTAAGTAGCGCAATACCGCGACGCTCAGCACCGACCCCACGACGAAAGCGGCAAGCGCATAGCCGAATCCCCGTTTCAGAGAACGCCACCAAGATGAAGCCGCGGCCGGCCGAAAGCGGCGGGCCGGGGTGCGGTAACGTTCGGGATGTCGGAAATGTCTCAAGCTAAGTTCGGCGGCGGTAAATTTCCCGGACATTATCCATGATTCGCGCCAGAGCGACCGAAGTGCGGGAAATGCCGCTACGATTTGTATTTTTTACGGAATTTAACATAGTTTTTAACGAATTCCGTGTCGATCGACCTAGGCATGGCGCATCGCGCTTGGCCTGGTTGTTTTGGCATACCACTTGCTAAATTAAAGGCGGCATCAAGGATGTTAAGTTCTCTCCCCCGTGAACATGGAAAACAACGACGCCAAGGAATACCTGGATAAAAGCTTGGACATCGGCTTTTATCCAGGCAGGGACGACCCATCGTGCCATCCGCACCCATTCCCAAACATAACAATCCAATCTCGGTCCTCGCGCCGATTCGCAGTATCATCCGAACTTTGCGATTTCGTCCTAGACCGCCATGAAAAATCACCATCGCTTGTTACTTGGCCTCGTACTGGGCGCCGCGGCCGGATTGATCGGCCACGAATACGCAGGCTGGTTGCCGCTGCAACTGAGCGTTCGCTATGTGCTGGAACCGTTGGGGCAAATCTTTTTGCGGCTGATTTTCATGGTCGTGGTGCCGATGGTCGTCAGCGGCCTGATACTGGGGGTATTCCAACTCAGCAGCCACCACGGCCTGGCGCGGGTGGCGCGGCGCACGCTGCTGTTCACGTTGTTGGCCAGTTCCGCATCGGTTGCGATCGGCATCACTCTGGTGAATATCGCCGAACCCGGTGTCGGCGTCGAAATTCCCCAAAACGGCGAAACCACGGCGGTCGGCGGCATCCGCCGAAACGCCGAACAAGCCAAACCCATCGAACAAACCTTGTTGGATATTATTCCCAAGAATCCATTCGCGACCGCCTCGCAAGCGTTGGAAGGCGAAATGCTGGCGCTGATGTTTTTCTCGCTGGTGTTCGGCGCGGCCTTGGCCGCGATCACGGCCGGCAAGGCGTCGCGTTGGGTCGAATTGCTGGAAGAAAGCTATACCGCCAGCTTGGTCGTCGTCGATTGGGCGATGCGTCTGGCGCCGTTGGCGGTATTCGCGTTGGTGTTTCAATCGACTTTCAAATTCGGCCACCACATTTTGGTGTCGCTGGGATTTTACGTGGCCGTTGTCGTCGGCGGCTTGCTGCTGCAGCAAGCCCTGGTGTATTCGGCATTGTTGAAAACCTTTACCCAGCGGTCGCCGCTGGCGTTTTTCGGGATTGTCGGGAAGTCTATCTATACGCTTTCGCGACTGCGTCGTCCAATGCCACACTGCCGCGCTCGCTGGAACTGGCCGAGCGCGATTTGGCGATCAAACCGGAAATCGCCCGCTTCGTGCTGACGATAGGTTCGACCGCCAATCAAAACGGCACCGCGCTGTTCGAGGGCATTACCGTGCTGTTCCTGGCCCAGGTCTACGGGGTCGATCTGTCGATGGCCGAACAGGTTAGAGTCGTGATGATGGCGATATTGGCCGGCATCGGCACCGCCGGCGTACCGGGCGGCTCGCTGCCGCTGATTATGATTTTGACGCAACAGGTCGGCATTCCGGCCGAAGGCATGGGGCTGATCCTGGGCGTGGACCGTTTCTTGGACATGTGCCGGACTACCCTAAACGTTAGCGGCGATTTGGTGATCGCCGCCTTGGTGAACCAGCCCGAACCGGCCGAAGCCGAGTAAGCCGCCGGCCGGGATATGCCGCGCAACACGCGAGTTTCGCGCCAATCGCCACCGGTCTGTGATATTCAACACTTGCAGGGCCTGATTCGGCCCTGTATCGTTGCCCGAATCTTTGCGCCGATAAGCTCACATGTCCGATTCCGCCACACAAAAACTGATCCTGGTCGACGGTTCGTCGTTCCTGTTCCGCGCCTTTCATGCCGTTCCGCCGCTGACCAATGCGCAAGGCGAACCGACCAACGCGATTTACGGCGTTTCCAACATGCTGCGCAAACTGATCAACGATTACAACACGCCGTATTTCGCGGTGGTGTTCGACGCGCCGGGCAAGACTTTTCGCCACGACATGTACGAGCAATACAAGGCCCATCGCCCGCCGATGCCGGACGATTTGCGGGTGCAAATCCAACCCTTGCACGAACTGATTCGGGCGCTGGGGCTGCCGCTGATTATCGAGCACTGCGTCGAGGCCGACGACGTGTTGGGCTGCTTGGCGCAAAGCGCGGCCCGCCAGGGCTTCCAGGTCGTCATTTCCACCGGTGACAAGGACATGGCGCAATTGGTCAACGATCAAATCATCCTGGAAAATTCAATGACCAATACCCGGATGGACATCGCCGGCGTGATCGACAAATTCGGCGTCAAGCCCGAGCAAATCATCGATTATCTGGCCTTGATGGGCGACGCGGTCGATAACATTCCCGGCGTGCCCAAGGTTGGCCCGAAGACCGCCGCCAAGTGGTTGCAGGAATACGGTACGCTGGACAATCTGATCGCCCACGCCTCCGACATCAAAGGCAAAATCGGCGACAACCTCCGCGACGCGCTGGGTCAGTTGCCGCTATCGCGCGAGCTAACCACGATCAAATGCGACGTGGCGCTGCACTACACGCTGGACGACCTGAAACGCAAGGAACCGAACATCCCGGCCCTGAAAAACCAGTTGGGGCAACTCGGCTTCAGCAGCTGGCTAAAGACCTTGAACGGCGACGCCGCGCCTTCGACTACCGCGGTTTCCGACATTGCGGAGAGCCTGGACGGAAACGCTGGAGCAAGCTCCGAATCCGCCGCCGCGTTGAGCAGAGAGTATCAAACCATCCTCGATCAAGCCGATTTCGAGTCCTGGCTGGCGGCGCTCGCGCGAGCCGATCTGTTTGCGTTCGACACCGAAACCAGCGGCCTGAATTACAGCGACGCGCAAATCGTCGGCGTCTCGTTCGCGGTGGAAGCCGGTCGGGCCGCCTATTTGCCGTTGGCGCACGATTATCCGGACGCGCCGGCCCAACTCGACCGGGAAAGTGTGTTGGCGGCCTTGCGGCCACTGTTGGAAGATCCCGCGAAAGCCAAGCTCGGCCAAAACCTGAAATACGACGCCCACGTGCTGGCCAACCACGGCATCGCGTTGCGCGGCATCCGCCACGATACGATGCTGGAATCCTACGTACTCAATAGTACCGCCACCAAGCACAATATGGACGACCTAGCCAAGCACTACCTCGGCGTCGAAACCATTCATTTCGAAGACGTGTGCGGCAAGGGTGCCAAGCAGATCGGCTTTGCCGAGGTCGCCATCGACCAAGCCACCGAGTATGCCGCCGAAGACGCCGACATCACCTTGCGTTTGCACCAAACCTTGTCGGCGCAATTGCAACGGCAACCCGGTCTTTGGGCGCTGTATAACGAGATCGAAGTGCCGCTGATCGACGTGTTGACCCGCATCGAAGCCAACGGCGTGTTGATCGATAGCGATATGCTGGCGCAGCAAAGCCAGGAACTCGCCGATCGGATGATAGGCCTGGAAATCCAGGCCCACGATCTGGCCGGTTCGACCTTCAACCTGGGCTCGCCCAAGCAAATCCAGGAAATTCTGTACGACCGCCAAAAATTGCCGGTACTTAAGAAGACGCCGAAAGGCCAGCCGTCCACCGATGAATCGGTGCTGCAGGAACTGGCAATCGATTATCCGTTGCCGCGAGTGATTTTGGAGCATCGGGGCATGAGCAAGCTGAAATCGACGTATACCGACAAACTGCCGCAACAGATCAATCCTAAGACAGGCCGGGTGCATACCTCCTACCATCAGGCGGTCGCGGCGACCGGCCGGCTGTCGTCCACCGATCCCAATCTGCAGAACATTCCGATCCGTAGCGAAGAGGGCCGCAAAATTCGCCAGGCCTTCATCGCTCCACCCGGCTATAAAATCGTCGCCGCCGACTATTCGCAGATCGAACTGCGGATCATGGCGCATTTGTCCGGCGACGCCGGCTTGCTGAAAGCCTTTGCCGACGGCGAAGACGTTCACCGCGCCACCGCCGCCGAAGTGTTCGAAGTCGCGCCGGACCAAGTTACCCACGATTTGCGCCGTTCGGCCAAGGCCATCAATTTCGGCTTGATCTACGGCATGTCGGCCTTCGGTCTGGCGCAACAGTTGGGTCTGCCGCGCAATCAGGCCCAGTCCTACATCGATCTGTATTTCAGCCGCTATCCCGGCGTCAAACGCTACATGGACGACATCCGCGAACAGGCCAAGCGCCTTGGCTACGTCGAAACGATCTTCGGTCGCCGCCTGTATTTGCCGGACATCAACGCCCGCAACGCCGCCCAGCGCCAATATGCCGAGCGCACCGCGATCAACGCGCCGATGCAGGGCAGCGCCGCCGACATTATCAAACGGGCGATGATCGCCTGCCATCACTGGATAGAAACCAGCGGCGCCGACCTGAACATGATCATGCAGGTACACGACGAATTGGTGTTCGAAGTGGCCGAAACCCAGCTCGACGCCAGCATCGCCCAAATCGTCGCCATCATGTCCAACGCCGCCGAGTTGGCCGTGCCCCTGCTCGTGGAAGCCGGAACCGGCGCGAATTGGGACGAGGCGCATTGATCGGCATGGGAGACGGGCGTTGAAAGTCAAATTCTGGGGTGTCAGAGGCTCCATCGCGACCCCCGGCCCGAATACGGTCAAATACGGCGGCAATACCACCTGTATCGAAATCGCCAGCTCGTCCGGGGACTTGATCATTCTCGACGCCGGCACCGGCATCCACGCGCTGGCTCAGAGCCTGGAGAGCCGTCAGCCGCTGACCGCGCACATTCTGATTACCCATACCCATTGGGACCACATCCAGGGCCTACCCTTCTTTCTGCCGATGTTCAAGGCCGGCAATCGCATCAACATCTACGGCGGACTCGATCCCTTCACCCAGCAAGGCATAGAGCGGGCGATGAACGTGCAATTGCAACACAGCTATTTCCCGATCAGCGAAGCCCAGTTGCAAGCCGACATCCGCTATTTCACGCTAAAAGCCGGCGAAACGATGGCGGTTGGCGGGGTGAAAGTCACGCCGACGGTCTTGAACCACCCGGTCTATAACTTCGGTTATCGGATCGAGGATGCCGACGGCAGCTCGCTGTTCTTTACCGGCGACTACGAACCGCCGACCAATCCCTACTGCGGCGACCATCCCGGCTTTCAAGCAATGCAGGATTTGACCGAACAAAAACTGGCCGAAGTTATCGCCGCGATGAGCGGAGTAGATGCGCTGATTATCGATTCGTCGTACACCGAAACCGAATACGCCCATCGGCGCGGCTGGGGCCACGGCACCTATGCCTCGGCGATAGCGCATGCCAAGCAGGCCGCCGCCAAGCGCCTGTTTCTGACCCACCACGAGCCAACGCGCGGCGACGCCGATCTGGAATCGATTTATAACGCCATCCTGCAAAACATCGGCAGCGAGCCGCCAATTTATCTGGCCAAGGAAGGCGAGGAATATCAGTTGGCGCCGGCCGCCTCGCGGCACGAGGCTCAGTAACGGCGCAATGCTTGAATTTCCGGCCGGGCCAAGGTCAGACTCAGTCGCTGCCAGGCCGCCTCGTCGCCCGGTAAGCCGAAACGTAGGCCATCCGGTTCGGTGAACAAACGGGTCAAAATGCCATGCTCGGCCAGCGCGGCGTGCAAGGCCGGCGCCGCCGGGCAACGCAGCCATTGAAACAAATCGCATCCGCCGTCGGGTGGCCAGCCGTGGTCGCTCAGCAACGCCGCCAGCCGAGCCGCCTGGCTATGCAAGTGCCGGATGGTCGCCTGCCGCCAAACCGTATCGGCCAAGGCCTGAGTCGCGACATAGCGGCCGGGATGGCTGATCGGCCACGGCCCCAGCGTTTCCGCCAGTCTGGCCAGCAAGTCCGCTTCGGCGATCGCGAAACCGCAACGCAGGCCGGCCAACCCGAAAAACTTGCCCAGCGAGCGCAGCACGATCAAGCCCGGCCGCACCGGCAAGCCCGCCAAACTCGATTCGGGCCGGCTGTCCATGAACGCCTCGTCAACGATCAGCCAGCCGCCGCGCTCGGCGAGACGAATTTGCCAAGCCAGCAATTGGGCCGGCTGCCATAACTTACCGGTCGGATTATTCGGATTGACCACAATCAGCACGTCCAAGTCGTCCAGTGCCGGTTCGATGTCCGCTTCGCTCAACACGACTAATGGGTGGCCGGCGCGTTGCCAATTGGCGGCGTGTTCGGCGTAAGCCGGATGCAGTACGCCGACTCGCCCCGGCGGGCGCAACGACGGCAAGGCTTGAATCGCGGCCTGGGAACCGGCCACCGCCAGAATGTGGGGATTCCCGTAGTAACGACGCGCGGCATCCGGCAATTCGTCGTCATCCTCGGGCAGGCGTTGCCAGCATTCGGCCGGAATGGCCGGCACCGGCCAGCCGTTTGGGTTCAGGCCGGTGGACAAATCCAGCCAATCGGCCAGCGGTATGCCGTAATACCGAGCGGCCCGGCGCAATCGGCCGCCGTGCTCAAGCAAGGTAGTCTCCCAGCGCGATCGCCGCCAGCCACAACCACAAAGTTCGTTGCACCAAGCCGCAAGCGCGGGCAATGTCGGCCAACTCGGGCGATCTGTCGCCGCCGAACCAGGGTTTTTGCTTGAGCTGGCCGTGATAGACGGCGGGACCGCCCAACCGCAGATTCAACGCGCCGGCGCCGGCGCTCATCACCGGACCGGCGTTCGGACTATCCAGTAACGGCGCGAATTGCAGCCACGCGCGTAGTGCCCGTCCCGTGTCGGCCAACGCCGCATAGCTCAACGCAGTCAGCCGCGCCGGCAGCCAGTTCAACGCATCGTCGAAACGCGCCGCGGCCAGCCGAAATACCGATAGCGAGTATTCCGGTAGCCCCACATCGCATCCAGGGTGTTGACCAGCCGATAAACGACCGCCCCGGCCGGGCCGGCCAGTACAAACCAGAACAGCGGCGCGAATACCGCGTCGGCGCCGTTCTCCAATACCGATTCGATTACGGCTCGCCGCACGTCTTCCTCGGACATTGTTTGGGTTTGACGGCTGACGATGTAACCGACCCGTTGCCGGGCCAATGCCAAGTCGCCGGCTTCCAAAGCAGAGGCAACGGCCGTGGCGTGTTGCTCCAGGCTACGGGCGGCGATGCAAAAATACAGGATCGCGACCGCCAATCCGGCTTGCAGTGCCGGTATCGCCGGAAGCGCCAACAAGCACGACAACGCCGGCGCCACCGCGCCTAGCAAAGCCAGGATGCCTGCCCCGCGTTGCTTGGCCGGGGAGGCGGCCAGATCGAGCCAACTTCGTTCCAGGATGCCGGCCCAGCGGCCGAATGCCGCCAACGGATGCAACGCATTGCGCGGCTCGCCCAGGCAGCGGTCCAGCCCGACGGCTAAAAGGACGATCAGGGTCAAGGTCATGCGGTTAAGGGATGAAGGTATGCGGCGAGGCCGACCTTTCGGGATGGCAGGTGCAAAACTGAATCATGTAATCTTGACCGAGCGGCGGAGCGGTGAATCGGGATTACCGCTCCAAACCGCTTAGCGGCCGAATCGCGAGCAGCACTCGCGAAGGCTGTCAAATCGCCGCGCGTGCCGCTTTCTGGGCTAACAGTACCTTGACGGCCGAGACCGCCGCAAAAATCGCAATGCCGTAAATCAGGGTGGCCGACAAATAGGATGGATAGTATTTCGCTAAACCTTCGGCATATTGAGCCAGCGAGGTTTCGGCGTGACGGCCCGACAACCAGTAGAAACTGCCGTTGGAAATCAAAAAGGCGGCCGATGTCGAAACGACCAGCGCCGCGAAGCGCTGTGCGACATTGGCGGCGGTAAGGCCGCTGTATCGCCGGCACCACTTCCCGCCCAGCCACATCGCTCCATAGGCAAGAATCAAAAATCCGTAGGCGGGCGATACGCAAAAATCGCTAACGCCCAGCTTGGTGATGGCCAGGTAATCGATCAACCCGGCTTCCAGCAACAGCAGCGCGAACAGATAGCGACCGCCGAGCCATAAGCCGGCCAGAAAGAAAATCGCCAACGAGGCATCGGGTAGCGCGAACGGCGTGCCGAAATGGTGAAAGCGGGTGGCGGCCATCAGCGCCATCAACGCGACGGCACCGGGTTTGACGGCAAAACTAGGCATGGTCATCGAGAGGTCTCCAAGGAAATCAATTGTTGTAATGTACGGAAAAGTAAAAGTTCCGGCCGGCGGTATTATAAGTATCGACGGTTTGGTATTGCTTATCCAGCAGATTGTTCAATTTCGCGCTCAGCGTCCAATGCTTGTCGATGTGGAAGGCGGTGCGCAAGTCCACGGTCACGAAGCCGTCGACTTTCCGGGTGTTGGCCCGGTCGTCGTAGCGATGGCCTTGCGCCAGCACATGGCCGCCAACGTCGACGGCACCAAACGAGCGCGACAAATCATAAGACAGACTTTGCTCGGCGCGCCGGGCCAGATCCAGATTGGTTTGGCGATTGCGCGGGCTGAGCAAGCTCATGCTCAACTTATTTTGCCAACCCAGCCATTGGCCGCCCAGTTCCGCCTCGAGACCGTCGATTTGGGCTTTATCGACGTTTTGCGGCTGATAGCGATAGGTGGTCGAATTCAGGATTTCGCCGGCCCAATCGATTAGATTGTCGATATTGGTGTGATAGGCGCGCAATTGCCAATTCAGCCAGTCATGCTGTCCAGCGAGACCGGCTTCGAAGGTCGTCGATTCCTCGGGCCTCAGACGCGGATTGCCCTCGGTGATGTAGGTAAAGCCGGCAAAGTCGGACTGGTTGTGCGGCCAGTACAAGTCATTGAAGGTCGGCGCCTTGAACGCGTTGCCGAAACTGGCGAACGCGCTCAAACCGTAATCCCAATTAAAGCGCCAGCCGAAATTGCCGGTCACCCGGTCGCCGAAGGCTTGGTTCTCGTCCCAGCGTAAGGCCGCGTTGATGAAATGGCGATCGAATAGCCGGCTGTGCAAATCAGCGAATACCCCGACGTCATAGCGCGAGGATTCGCTGTAGTTCACCGAACTGCGCACTTCGTCGAGGCGATAATCGCTACCCAAGGTCAGACGATGAGCTTCGGTCAGGCGAAATTCGTTCTGCCAACTGGCATTCCAGCGGGTGGTGTTGTATTGGCTGTTGAACTGGCCGTTAGCGTTGAAATTGTCGGCCCTGTCCTCGGTCTGGCCGAAACGGAATATCGAGCGCCAATGTTCCATTACGTCGAAGCTGGCCGTCGTACCGACCACTTGATTGACGAAATCGGTTCGATTCGGTGTGCCGTCGTATTCGGATTTGCCTTCGGCGCGCATGAAAAAGGCTTCGACCTCCGCGTTGTTCGCAAAACGATGGCCGACACGGGCGTTCAGGCCGGTGTTGTAATAGGCATCCCTATCGGTTTCCGTGCCGATACTGCGGGTATTGAAACCTTGGCTGCCCAGGTGGGAAGCGCCCAGGCTATACCAGTTGTCGCCCCATTTGCCACTGATAGAGCCCGCGCCGTTGACGGTATCGAACGAGCCGGCACCGGCATCCAGACTGATGCTGGGGGTTTCGGACCGAGCGCCCTTGCGGGTGAAAATCTGAATGACACCGCCGATCGCTTCCGAACCGTAGAGCGCCGATTGCGGTCCTCGGGTAATTTCGACCCGCTCGATTTGATCGATCGGCAACCATTGAAACGCCGTGGTGCCCAAAGTGACCGAACCGGCCTTGATGCCGTCGATCAACACCAAAATATGGTCGGAATTAGTGCCGCGCATATAGACGTTCGCTTGCTGACCGTAGCCGCCGTTCTGAGTAATGTCCAGGCCGGGCGCGGTTTTGAGTAGATCGGGCAGGGTTTTGACTTGCGATTGCTCGATGTCGGCGCGTGTAAATACCGTGGTCGCGCTGGCGAGTTCGTCGGTAAGCGTGGCGGTGCGAGTCGCCGTAACGACGGTATCCGGCAAATTAACGCTCGATTCGGCCGGTGTCGCCCCGGAAAATACGGTGCCGGCTCCCGCCAACGCCAGCAAGGGATAGTAAGGTTTGTGCATGGTTGTCCTCTGCGCCCACCGCGCATTCGGGGTATAAAAACGACAGAGGAGAACGGGGCACGAAAAAGGCGTAGACAGGCTGCGACCATTCCGTAAACAGCCCTCCGCTGTCTCGAATGATCTTTCGGGCCAGTCTCCGGGCTCATAAGCGGCCTTAGCGGCCTGAAGTTGCGGCCTTCCCATGCGCAATCGCACAGTGGCTTGTTCGCAATTCTTGACTTATCTACCGTTGCGGGGGCAGCGTCGGCATGAACGGTGGATGACACCGGCTCACCGACTTCCTGTTTAAGCCGGACCATACGGTCCAGGACACCTGAAAGAGGGAAGGCGATTTTAGGCCGGAATAGTCGTTTGCGCAAGGCAAGTCTCCCGGTAAGGATTGCAAATCACCGGTTACATGCTATAACTTGGGGCATTTATCAACGAAGCCGCTCAGAAGGCTTCAATAGAAACTGGCGGGATCATGGAAATTCAATCGAAATTGCTAGGCAACCAAGACATCAATCCGGACACCATTATCACCTTTCCGCGCGGTATTCCTGGCTTCGAGGATCAAACCCGTTTCAAGCTGTTTCATCAGGAAGGCAGCGAAATCGTTTATTGGCTGCAAGCGGTGGATAACGCGGAATTGACATTCTCGGTCGCGCATCCGGCCCATTTCAACATCAATTACAACTTCACGCTGACCGACGACGAAGAAGCGCTGTTGAAGATCGAGGAAGGCGACGATTTATTGATTTTGATTTTACTGCACAAGGATAACGAACAGGAAAACGGCAAGCCGACCATCAAGGGGTCTATCAAAGCGCCGCTACTGATCAACAGTAACAAGCGCATCGGCTATCAGAAAGTTTTGGTGACGATAGAACAAAGCATCACGCTAACCGAGAAAGTCAGCGAAATCGACGTATCGGAAGCGTAAAGCCCTTCGGCAACCGCCGACGCAATGCGGCGGTTGCTTAGGTCATGCGGCTTGTACCGGAATGGCGTGGCTGGAATGACTGATGTGGTTATTGCCATCGAAATACACCAGCGTCGGCTGATAGTTTTTCAACTCTTTTTCGTCGAGACTGACGTAAGCCGCGACGATGATCAGATCGCCGGGACACGCCAAACGAGCCGCCGCGCCGTTGATCGAAAAAATACCGGAGCCGTCCTGAGCGCGAATCGCGTACGTCGTGAAGCGTTCGCCATTGTTGACGTTATAAATATGGATCTGCTCGTATTCCCTAATCCCTGAAAAATCCAAAATCTTGCCGTCAATCGCACAGGATCCTTCGTAATCCAGTTCTGAATGCGTTACCCGCGCACGGTGTAACTTGGCTTTAAGCATGATGGTTTGCATGGTAAACAAGTTCGAAGACAGGGATGGCGATTATGCCTGAAATTGAACGGGCTATCAAATATCGGCATTGGCTTTATCGCCGGAAAGCCTTGTCTCGTCAACCATTTGAACGACAAACCAGGTTGTCGATCAAGCGGGTATTGCCGAGTTTGGCCGCGGCAAGAATCACCAGATCCATGTCGCCGGAAGTGGCGGGCGCCAGATCGGCGGCGCGACAAATCGTAAAGTAATCCACCACGAACCCGGCTTGTGTCAGGCGTAGCGACTGGGCGGCTTCTATCCCGGCAAAATCGCGCTCGCCGCGCTGTATCGCATCTCCAGCGGCCCGCAAACATCGGTACAACTCAGGCGCGCTAGCGCGCTGCGGTGACGTCAAATAGCCGTTACGCGAACTCAGCGCCAAGCCGTCGTCGTCCCTCGCCGTCGCGATACCTTGGATTGCCACCGGTAGATTCAGATCGGCCACCATGCGCCGAATCAGCGTCAATTGTTGAAAATCCTTTTCGCCAAGCAGCAGCAGATCGGGCTGAACCATGTTCAACAATTTGCAGACAACCAACGCCACACCGTCGAAATGGCCGGGCCGGCTGGCGCCGCAATGGATGGTCGACAAACCGGCAACCGAGATAGTCGTCAGGGAAGCCCGCGGATAGATTTCCGCGACGCCGGGCAGAAACAGCAGATCGGCGCCGGCTTCGCTCAACTTGGCCGAGTCGTCGGCTTCGGTGCGCGGGTAACTGGCAAAATCTTCGGTCGGACCGAACTGGGTCGGATTCACGAAAATACTGACCACAACCTTGTCGGCATGACGGCGGGCAGCCTCGACCAGCCGGAGATGTCCGGCGTGCAGATTGCCCATCGTCGGGACGAAGGCAATTTTCAAATCCGCGCGTCGCCAGGGTTTCAGCAGCGTTCGCAATGCTTCGATGCGTTCGACGGTTTGCATCATTCAGTAGGTGTGTTCGGAACCGGGAAATTCACCGGATTTGACGGCGGCGTGGTAGCGGCCGACCGCATCCGCGATACCGGCCGCGCCGGCCATGAAGTTTTTCGAAAAACGCGGCCGTTTGCCTGCGCCGATGTCTAGCATATCGTACAACACCAACACCTGGCCGTCGCAAGCCGCGCCCGCGCCGATGCCGATTACCGGTATCGCCAACCGCCGACTGATGCGCTCGGCCAACTCGGCCGGCACGCACTCCAACACCAGGGCGCCGGCGCCGGCTTGTTCCAGCGCCTCGGCGTCGGCCAGGATCCGCTCGGCCTGATCGGCGTCCCGACCTTGCACCCGATACCCACCCAATCGGTTGACCGATTGCGGCAGCAGGCCCAGATGTCCGCAAACCGGGATGCCTTGCTCGACCAAAAAGGCAACGATGGCAGGCTTGGCACCTTCCAGCTTGACCATTTGCGCGCCGCCCTCGCGCATTAGCCGCGCGGCATTGTTCAGCGCTTGCTCGGGCAGTGCGTAACTGGCAAATGGCAGATCGACGATCAAAAATGCTCGGCGACGCGTTTTCGCGACACAGCGGCCGTGGTAGACCATGTCGTCGATAGTCACCGGCAATGTGCTCGCTTCGCCTTGGACGACCATGCCCAACGAATCGCCAACCAGCAGCACGTCGATGCCGGCGTTATCGAGTACCGCCGCGAAGCTCGCGTCGTACGCGGTCAGGCAGCTAATCTTTTCGCCGGCGCGTTTCATTGCCGCCAGATCGCTGACCGTCAACATTTTGGTGGTCTCGCCGTACAGGGTCATGAATCGATTTGGGTCAAACCGTCCGGCGGACAGCGGCTCATCAGTTCGGCCAGCGAGCCGAGACCGGGCAC
This sequence comes from Methylomonas stagni, assembly GCF_050154735.1. Classification (NCBI taxonomy): domain Bacteria; kingdom Pseudomonadati; phylum Pseudomonadota; class Gammaproteobacteria; order Methylococcales; family Methylococcaceae; genus Methylomonas; species Methylomonas stagni. The sequence goes on from NZ_CP189557.1 coordinate 3,547,743, forward strand.
CGTCAAATCCGGTACTGAAAGCTCCGCCAGCGGATACAGGACAAAGGCACGCTTGGCCAATTCGGGATGCGGTACGATCAGATCCGGTTGTTCGATGATCTGGGCATCGTAGAGCAACAGATCCAGATCCAGGGTTCGAGCGCCCCAACGCTGCCCACGCACCCGGCCGTGGCGGTTTTCGATGGCTTGCAATTGGCGCAGTAAATCGATGGCCGGCAGCGCGGTGGCGATCCGCATTGCCGCGTTGACATACTCAGGCTGATCTTGCGGTCCAACCGGCAAACTGCGATACAAGGCCGAAAAACCCAGTTCGACAACCTCGGCTAGCTCGGCAATCTCGCCTCTGGCCTGCGTGACGTGAGCTACCGAGTCTTCCAGATTACTGCCCAGGCCGATATAGGCTTCCCTATAACCAACGGGTAGGCTCATTGCGAATTGGGTTGTTTGGAACGGGAGCGGTAGCGGCCTGTTTTTCTTGCCCTGGGTTTACCGCCGCCCTTGGGCGGTGCGGTCATCCGATGACGTTCGTCCTCGTCGGCCTCCTGAAAGCCCGTCCACCAGGCCACTAGTTCCGGATCGGCGCCACCGGTTTCGGCGCGCAACTGCAGAAAATCGTAGGCCGCGCGGAATTTGGGTTGTTCGAGCAAACGAAACGGCCGAGAACCTACGGTGCGAGTGAATTTCTGTTGCAAAAACCAGACGTCGCGGATCGACTGCGTGATGTGGCGCGGCATTGCGGTAATCTTGATTTGCCGGCCCAGGACTTCGTTGGCGGCGTTTTGATAAGCCAGCGTTTCGTTTTCACCGTGGTCGATGCGTTGTTGGGCCGATACGGTCAGTGGTTCCCACAATAATGCGGCCAACAGAAAATACGGCGTCAGCGTCTTGCCGTCATTAAAGCGCGCATCGGAATTTTCCAGCGCTCGGATCACAAATAAGCGGGGAAAATCCTGCTCCTGGCTGGCCAGACAGCGATCGGTGTCGGGAAACAAAATCGCAAACAAGCCGTAATGGCGCAGCATTTCGAAGGTTTGCACACCGTAGCCGGCCAAAAACAGCTTCAACACTTCGTCGTACAAGCGGGCGGAAGGGATACTTTTTAGTAAATCCGTCAGTTCGTATATCGGCTGCTCGGTATCCGGATGCAAGCTGAAACTCAGCTTGACCGCGAAGCGCACCGCGCGCAGCATCCTCACCGGATCTTCCCGGTAGCGCTGCTGAGGATCGCCGATTAGCTTCAAGACGCCGGCCGAGTGGTCACTCATGCCGCCGGTAAAGTCGACGACCGAAAAATCTCGGATATTATAGTAGAGCGCGTTGACGGTAAAATCCCGCCGCCAGACGTCTTCCTCCAACGTACCGAACACATTATCGCGCAGTAAGCGGCCATCTTCGTGAACGACTTGCTGATCGGGCGCCTCGGCCTCCGAGCCTCGGAACGTTGCCACTTCGATAATTTCCCGACCGAAAAACACGTGAGCCAACCGAAAGCGCCGGCCTATGATTCGGCAATTGCGAAAGATCTGCTTAACCTGCTCGGGGCTGGCGTTAGTCGCGACATCGAAGTCTTTCGGCTCCCGGCCTAAAAGCAAATCCCTGACACATCCGCCGACCAAATAAGCTTCGAAATCGGCTTTTTTAAGCCGCAACAACACCTTCAACGCATTCTCGCTGATTTGCGCTCTGGAAATGCAATGTTCGGCCCGCGCGTATATCCTCGGGGCATTACTGGAATGCGGCGCGACTGGAGCCGCTTCAACAGCGGTGCCGGGCGGCGAGAAAATTCTTCTGAAAAAACTAAAAATGGCTCTATCCCTAAAGTTTTAAGTGGCGGCGGGTCGAAGGCTATCAAGCAGGATCGGAGCCGGCCGGGCACCTTTATCATAACACCGAGCCAGATTCATGCTCAATCGAGCGCTTTCTTTTACAATCCCTACCTTTATAGGTAGAATTCAGAGACTCGCCGAGTGGCGGCGATACTAAATAATATCGATGACTGTCCTCGTTGTCCGGGCTCCGGCGGCGGGCAATTTACTTCGGAGCGTGGAGCGTATGTTTAAGAAGATATTAAATGGTTTTATCGACCAACCCTTGTTCACCAGTTTGTTCGTGGCCGATTTCGCATTGCTGGTGTTTCACCGGCCGCCTTTCTTGTTTTCGCTGGTCATGCTGGGCTGTCTGGTCGGCATGAGCATGTACATGGGCCAGAAGCTGGCTTTGTTCGAAAAATAATTGCGTCACGATCTTTTTGAAACCGCCAAGCCCGGTGCCGCCAAAGCCGCGACACCGGGCTTTTTGCGTCGCATGGCCGCCGTGTTTTACGACGGATTCCTGTTGTTGGCCATCTGGTTTGTCGCAACCGCGCTGATTCTGCCGTTCAATGCCGGAGAAGCCTTTAACAGCGGCCAATATTTTTATCCGCTGTATTTGTTGGCCGTGGCGTTCGGTTTTTACGGTTGGTTTTGGACGCATGGCGGCCAGACGCTCGGCTTGAAGGCCTGGAAAATTCGAGTCGCGGACAAGGCCGGCGGCAAACTGGGATGGCGGCGGGCCGGCGTGCGCTTTATTGGCGGCCTGCTGTCATGGGCAATTTTTGGCTTGGGCTTTGCGTGGTGTTTGATCGACAAAGAAGGCTTGGCCTGGCACGACCGGCTATCCGGCACCCGCCTGTTTTTTCTGGACGGCCCGGGATAATGCCGAAACGGATGTGCTATATTCGCGCCTCACACCAATCCTAGTCCGGGAGTCCAGAATGAAAACTATAACAATAGCCCTGTCACTGTTTGGCGCATTGATCTCGGCCGCCGCTGATGCCGACGTGCAACTGCAAGACAACTCTAAACTCATCGGAAAATGGCAAGTTACCGCCGAAGCGCTCGCGCTGGACAGAGAAAGGAAACCCTTGCAGGTCACCTGGGAATTCCAAAAAGACGGTACCTTGATCACTACCGGCGAAGATGCGCGTAGCGGCATCGGCGAAATGACCATTCCGATTAAATACAGTATCGAAAACGGTGTGATCAAAAAACAAATCACGCCCGGCCGCGAAAAATACGAAGACTGTTCGGTCGTTGAACTGGACGGCAAGGATATGACGCTGAAATGTAAATTTCTCTATTTGTTCATGACCCACAAATAACCCAATGCCGCTTGGTGCGGAAACTTCCGCCCCAAGCGCCCGCCCACCGCTAGCTGACTCGCCACACCGCCAACGAAGCCACGCAAAACACCACGGCGCTCGGCAACATGGCCATTAGCATCGGATTCATGTCGTAAACCAAGCCAACATGACCGGCAATCCGGTCAAAGATGTTGAAAGTCATCCCGATCACGATACCTACCATCACCCTGGCACCGGTGCTGGTACCTCGGCCTATGCCGATCACGAACGGCGCCGACACCATCAGCATCACGAAGGTCACGAACGGGTTGATCAAACGACTCCAGAACGCCAGTTCGTAACTCTGCGACTTCTGACTGTTCTGTTTCAGAAAGTCGATGTACATAAATAAATCGTACAACGATAAATTATCCGAGTTGACGACCGCAACTTTCAGCAAATCCGAATCGATGCCCGAAGTCCAGGCCTGTTCAGGCTGGGCGCCGGCCAAAATTCGCGGTTGGCCGATTTCGGAATAGCGGACGTTTTCCAACTTCCATTGTTTATTGCCTAGAAATTGGGCACGCTCGGCCTGGGTGATTCGACTCACGTGGTGCTGGTCGTCGATGTCGTAAATCCGGATATCGGCCAAGGTACCGTCATCTTGCAATCTACGGACATTGATAAAGCTGTCGCCCTCGCGCAGCCACATACCGTATAAAGAGCGCATCACGACGCCGTCATGCAAGGCCGTGGTTTTCAAGATCTGCGCGGCCTTCTCGCAAGTCGGCGCGACGAATTCGCCCACCGCGACCGCGACGCTGACCAACACCAAGCCGGCCAACATGATGGAGCGGATGATCCAGGCGATCGACAAGCCGGCGGCGCGCATCGCGACGATTTCACGATTGTTCGCCATTGAGCCGACCACGAACAAGCTGCCGAGCAATGCCGACGACGGCACCAATTCGTAAAACACCCGAGGCGAGGTCAGGGTCAAAAACCACAGAATTTGTTTCAGGCCGTAATTGCCCTGGCCCAAATCTTTCAGTTCGTCGCTGAAGCTAAATAAATTAAACAACGTCAGCAACAGCAACACCGCAATCAACGAACCCTTGACGATTTCCTTGACGATATACCAAGTCAGAACATTGATCATGCCAGTTTCCCCCTTACGGTTTCCCACAGCCAGCGCCAGCCGTAGAGTCGAGCCAGCATTAGCAAACCGACCGTCAACAACAGGGCGTCCACCCAAAAATAGCCAAGCCAGCCCGGCACTTTGCCGCCGACCACCCAGCTATGATTGACCCGTTGCAAGTTGCCGTACACGAAATAAATGCCGAAAGCGACCATCATGCTCCCGTAAATACCGCCGCGCGGCGAAAGCCGGGCCAGCGGCACGCCCAAGAATGCCAACAGGATGACGCCGGATGGCGTATTCAAGCGATCCTGCAATTCGGCGACATCGCGCGTCTCCCGAGACGACCACAAATCTTCGGTCGCTACCGCCTCTCGGCCCAACACCAGTTCGGTGGTTTTCTTTTCGACCAAGACCGCGTATTCGCCGAATTTTTCGATCGTGAAGTCCCGGTTACCGGGCTGGCCCATCACCCGCTCGCCGTTTTCCAGTATCAGGTATAGCCCGCCGGGTAAAAATGCCAAACGTCCGGTCTCGGCGTTGACGACGCCGGTGCGCTCGCCCTGCTTGTTTTGCACGAAGACCTTGTGCATCCGACCGTCCTTGTCGACGTTCTCGGTGTAAAAGATCAACTCGCCGTCGCTGTATTCGCTGAAGCGGCCGGCTGAAATACCGCGAATATCGGCATCCTGCCTATCCTGGTGCATCAGTTTTTCGCTCATCGCCTCGGCCCAGGGCGCCGCGAGCATCGACAGCGCCACGCCGGCCAGACTCAGCGGCACGACCAACAGAAATACCGCGCGGTAAATCGTGAACACACTGCCGCCGGCGGAGGCGATCGCCGCCATCTCCTGTTCCCGGTACATCCGGCCCAGCACCATCAGGACCGCCATGAACAACGATGCGGGCAGGAAGGCGTTGGCGGCCAACACAATTTTCAGACCCAACAAGGTCAATACCGTCTCGTTGGCGATGTTGCCCTCGATGGCCTGAGCCAACACCCGGATGAACTTGCGGCTGACGATAATTACCACCAGTACCGTCAACACGCCGCCGACCGTCAAAAACAACTCCTTGACGATCATTTTGTCCAGCACCGTCAATAGCCGAAACGGCCGGCCGGCACTGGGTAAAGCTCGCAAATTGCTCAACAACGCACTCCTGATTTTCTAAGGTATAATCCGGCGAACCCGGCCGCGCCTCGGCGATCCCCTTCAATCCAAGACACCCACGACCTATCGCAATGGACTATTTTATAGAAAGCGCTCCCCTAGACAAACTGCAAAGCGACTGCCTGCTGGTCGGCCTCTACGAAAACCAACAACTCGGCCCGGCCGCGACGGCGCTAGACCAACAATTTGGCGGCCTGCTCACCAAACTGATCGGCCGGGGCGACATCAAGGGGAAAAACGCCGAAACGCTGTTAATCAACCATTTGCCGGACGGCGGTATTCAACGTCTCGTGTTGGTCGGCTTCGGCGAGCGCGGCAAAATCGGCCGCAAGCAGTTCCGTAAGGCGCTGATCGCCGCGGTCGGCGCGATCAAGGCTAGCAAGGTCAAGGCCGCGACCGCCGCGTTGCTGGACATCGACGTCGAAGCCGGCGACGCGCAATGGAAAGCCCGGCAAATCGTGGAACTGTTCGGCGACGGCGTTTACCAATACAGCGCGACCAAAAAGGTCGACGACAAGATTCCGTTGCAACAACTGGCCATCGTTGCCAGTGAAGCACAACACGCCCAGGCCGAAGCCGGATTGCAACAAGGCGCGGCGATCGCGGCCGGCGTCGAATTGGCCAAATCGCTCGGCGACTTGCCGGGCAACGTCTGCACGCCGACTTATCTGGCCGAGCAGGCCTTGGCGTTGGCCGGCCAACACGACAAGCTGACCTGCCAAATTCTCGAAGAGCACGACATGGAAGCGCTGGGCATGGGCTCGTTCCTGGCCGTATCGCGCGGTAGCCGCCAGCCGGCCAAGCTGATTTGCCTGGACTATCAGGGCGGCGACAATAGCCACAAGCCCATCGTGCTGGTCGGCAAGGGCCTGACTTTCGACGCCGGCGGCATTTCGCTGAAGCCCGGCCAAGGCATGGACGAAATGAAGTACGACATGTGCGGCGGGGCCAGTGTGTTAGGGATTCTGCGGGCGGTCACCCAATTGAATTTGCCGCTGAACATTGTTGGCCTGATCCCGTCCTCGGAAAACCTGCCGGACGGCGCCGCCAACAAACCGGGCGACATCTTGACCAGCATGTCCGGCAAAACCATCGAAGTGCTGAACACCGATGCCGAAGGCCGCTTGATTCTGTGCGACACGCTGACCTACGCCAAAAAATACAATCCCGACGTGGTGATCGACATGGCCACGCTGACCGGTGCCTGCATCGTCGCGTTGGGCCGAGTGCCGAGCGGCCTGTTCGGCAACGACGACAAGTTGTGCAACGATCTGCTGGGCGCTAGCGAAACCGCCTGCGACATGCTCTGGCGCATGCCGATCTGGGAAGAATACCAGGAACAGCTTAAATCCAATTTTGCCGATCTGGCCAACATCGGCGGTCCAGACGGCGGCAGCATCACCGCGGCGGTGTTTCTGTCCAAATTCGCCGAGGATTTCCGCTGGGCTCATATCGACATCGCCGGTACCGCTTGGCGCACCGGTGCGAACAAAGGCGCGACCGGCCGACCCGTGCCGTTGCTGACTCAGTATTTGCTGAACCGGGCTGCGGCGTAAGTTCGTTTTGGGGAAAAATCAAACTCAGCCGCGATGGCGATCGCTGCTTCAAGCTCCCGGCCGAACCACGCCTACGACATGACCGAGCCCGGCTACTCGCCCGCTGCGCCTGAAGTCAGCTTTTACGTGCTGAGCTCGCACGATCCGGAGCAGCGCCACGAATTCGCCTGCAAGCTGATCGAAAAGATCTACCGTAGCGGCCGATTTTGTTATGTGCTCACCGATTCGGCGGAACAGGCCGAATTGATGGACAAGCGCTTGTGGACGTTTCGGGCCGGCAGTTTCGTGCCTCATCAACGCTATTCGGGCACGCTGCCCGGCCACCCCGGCACGATTCTGATCGGCGTCGGCGATATTCCGGAAAACTGGCGCGGTGTCATTGTCAACCTGTCCGCCGACTTTCCGCCGACCTCGCCTCCGACCGAACGGATACTCGAGATCCTGGATAACAGCGAAGCCAGCAAACAAGCCGGTCGCCAGCGCTATCGGCGGTATCAACAGCTCGGATTGACGATTCAGACCCATAAGATGTGAGATTTTCGAGGCGGCGCGCGCCATTGCGCGGATCGGCGAATGTTGCGTGATTTGCCGATCCGAAGCAGTAACCGTCGTCTCCTTGGATTTTACGGTGAGATTCCGCCGGTCGGCTCGCCGGCTCCTACTTGAGCTTTCGGCGACTTTTTGGCCGCTTTACGCTGTTCGGCGCGGGCCAAGCAACTCAGACGCTCGCCGTCGTCGGCGACGCTCCAGCCGCAAATTTCCGACAAACTCCGGAAGCATCCCAAGCAAACATCCTCGTCGTCCAGACAACAATTGCGCACGCAGGGCGAAGCCACCCGATCCAGCCCACTCATCGCGCTTCCTCCTCGGCGAAAAACCGCCGCGCATCGACCACATCCAATTCAATTTGCGCTTTCAAGGCTGCCAACGACGCAAAGCGGGTTTCGTCACGCAATTTGCGTTTGAAATGAACTTCCACGTAATGGCCGTAAATATCTTGATGGAAATCGAATAAATGCGTTTCCAAGACCACTTTAGCGCCGCCGTCGACGGTAGGACGCGTGCCGACGTTGGCAACCCCAGGATATTCGTTACCGTCCAGACCGCTCATCGTCACGGCGTACACACCGACTATCGGCGTATTTTTTCGAAACATCCGTACGTTGGCGGTCGGAAAACCCAGTTCGCGACCGCGTTTGTCGCCGTGCGCTACCCGTCCGCACACCGAAAAGTCGCGGCCCAACATGGTTCGAGCCAACGCCAGTTGGCCTTCGCTGAGCGCGTCGCGAATTAACGTACTGCTGACCCGCAAACTATCGACTTCGAAGGAATGGCTGTCTTCGACCGCGAAACCGTACTGTTCGCCGAAATGCTGCAGCATCGCGAAATTGCCGCGCCTGGCCTTGCCGAAATGAAAATCGTCGCCGACCACCAAATGCTTGACGTGCAAGCGCTCGACCAGAATGTCGCGGATGAAATGTTCGGCATCGCAATCGGCCAGGGTCCGATTGAAAGGCAGCACCAACAGTTCGTCTATCGGCAATTTGGCGAATTGAATGGCTTTTTCCCGTAAGCGGGTCAACCGGGACGGAGCGTGATCGCCTAGAAAATATTCCAGCGGCTGGGGTTCGAACACCATCGCCACGGTCGGCAGATGCAGGCGGCGGCCATGCTCGGCCAAGGTTTCGATGACGCGGCGGTGGCCAAGGTGCAGTCCGTCGAAATTGCCTATCGTCAATGCGCAACCGTCGCGCAACGGCTCCAGATGGTGCAGGCCTCTGATCAATCGCATGGCTGTGTCGGGTTAAAAGTGCCGATTCTATCAGCAAGCGCCGACCCCGGCCTATCGTCATTTATAATGAGCGCCCGACCGAGTTTTCGCCTTCGTTGTTTATGCCCGCATGATAGATACCTTGTATATCGAAGCCGCCGTCGCCGGGCATTCCCGCACGGCGGCGATACGCGCCCGCTTTCCGCGAGCGCGCGTAGTGGAGTGCGCGCGCTACGGCGAAGTCTTCAATCCCAGGGCGCAGAATTTTCGCTTGCAAAAGCAAAGGCCGGCGTTGATCCTGGCCGAGAAATACCGGAAATTCGCGTTGCCGGCGCCGGCGGGTTACGGCATCGGCGGGACACGTAATTACTACTTCTCGCATATGCTCAATTGCCTGTACGACTGCCGCTACTGCTTTTTACAAGGCATGTACCAGTCGGCCAATTACGTGTTGTTCGTCAATTTCGAGGATTTTCAGCGTGAAATCGACCAAATTTGCGCCGAAACGCCCAATGAGGCCGTTTATTTTTTCTCCGGCTACGATTGCGACAGCTTGGCCCTGGAACCGATCACCGGTTTCGCCGAGCAGTTCCTGCCGTTTTTCGAGACGCTACCCAACGCCTGGCTGGAGTTACGTACCAAGAGCACCCAAATTCGCAGCCTCCTGACGCGCCGGCCGTGGCCGCGTTGCGTCGTGGCATTTAGCTTGGCGCCGGACGCGGTGGCCGAACAAGTCGAAGCCAAGGCGCCAGCCGTCGCCAAGCGCTTGGAAGCGGCTACCAAGTTGCAACAACAGGGCTGGCCGATCGGGCTGCGTTTCGATCCGCTGATTTACCAACACGACTACCGCGAGCAATACCGGACTTTGTTCCAGCAAGTCTTCGCGACGTTGGATGCCGAAAACTTGCATTCCGTCAGCCTCGGCGCCTTCCGCCTGCCCGAGGCGTATTTCAAGAAGATGCACAAGCTCTATCCGGACGAACGCCTGTTTGCCAGTCCGTTGCAAACCTCGGCCGGCCTGGTCTCGTATCGCGCCGACCTGGAACAATCGATGATCGCCGACTGTAGCGAAATGTTACGGCAATACCTAGACGAAGCCCAGTTGTTCCGGTGCATGCCGTGAGCCGCGCAATCCTGGTCACCGGCGCGAGTTCGGGCATCGGCCGCGCCATCGCCCGGCGTCTGTTACAACTAGGCCATCGCGTGATCGGCACGTCCCGCGATAGCCGTCGTTTCGAGCGGGTCCATCCGCGTTTTTATCCGATGCCGCTGGATTTGGCGGATTTGTCCGCTATCGCGCCGTTCGCGAAGCGTTTGCAACAGGACTTTCCAGATCTCGACGCCGTGGTGTTCGCGGCCGGTTACGGCCGGTTCGGCGCGCTCGAGCAACACTCCCCAGTGCAGATCGAGCAACTCATGACCGTCAACTTCACCGCTCAAGCTTGTTTGACGCGGGCGCTGCTGCCCCAACTCAAGCAACAAGCTCGCGCCAACCTGCTCTACATCGGCTCGGAAGCCGCTCTGAAAGGTAGCCGTAACGGTAGCATCTATTGCGCCAGCAAGTTTGCGTTACGCGGTTTTAGTCAGGCGTTACGCGAGGAATGCGGCAAGAGCGGCGTTCGGGTATCCTTGATCAACCCCGGCATGGTCGATACCGCGTTTTTCGAAACCTTGCACTTCGCACCGGGCAAGCAAGCGGGGCAAGCCTTAAGTGCCGACGATGTCGCCGACGCCGCGCTCTACATATTGCAAGCCGGCCCGCATCTGGTGATCGACGAAATCAACCTCGGCCCGGCCTGCAAGGTCGTCGACTTTAAGAAGCCACCCCATCAGCCCTGAGTCATGCTTTCCAAACTAATCGTTTACGCCGCGTATTTTCTGAAGTCGGCCGAAGGCTACCGGCGCAGCAAACAATTCTTCTACCAGCTATTGGAAGAACCGCATAGTCCGCGTAAACGACGCTTCGACAGCATCATGATCGGCTTGATTGTGTTGAGCGTGATCTTTTTGCTGTATCGGATCGAACATCAGGCCAGCACCATGGGCGGCTATTTCGAGCAGGCCATCCTGGCGGTATTCATTACCGAGTACTTGCTACGCGGTTGGATTTATTCGGATTCCTACAAAATCATCATCGAAGAATACGAAAAAGCCCTTTATTTGAATTTGCCGTTCAATTTGCCGGCGGCCGGCAAGCGCATCCTGGCGAAGGAACTGGAATACATGAGCTCGGCGTTCGCGGTGATCGATATTTTGGCGATTTTGCCCAGCTATCGACCGCTGGACATCTTGCGCATCTTCATCGTATTCCGCTTGTTCAAACTGTTCCGCTATTCGGACAGCGCCAAATTGTTTGCCAACGTACTGGCCAGCCGCCGCTACGAACTGACCACCTTGCTGATTTTCAGCGGTTTCTTGCTGTTCATCGCCAGCGTGGCGATTTATATGTTCGAATACCAGGTGGCGAGCGGCAGCATCAAAACCATGTTCGACGCCTTCTATTGGTCCGTCGTGACCTTGGCGACGGTCGGTTACGGCGACATCACCCCGCAAACCACCGGCGGACGCTGGGTCGCGGTGTTTCTGATCCTAACCAGCATCGGCGTGTTGTCGTTTTTTACATCGATTCTGATCGCCGCCTTCGCCGAAAAAATGCTGTCGCTGCGCGAAAGTCGCGCCTATGCCGAACTGGACCGCTACCAAAATTTCATCATCATTTGCGGCTTCGGCCGGGTCGGGCAAGAAATCGCCCGCCATCTGCATCGGGAGCAGCAGCCCTTCATCATTATCGACCGCAAGGAGGTTAACGTCGTCCAGGCCAAAAACCTGGGATATCTGGCGGTGCAAAACGATGCCAGCAAAAACGAAGTGTTACTGAACGCCGGCATCAATCGCGGCGCCACCGCGATTTTGTGCATCACCGGCGACGACGTCGTCAACGTTTACATCACGCTGACCGGCCGGCACTTGAATAAAAATGTGCGGATTATTTCCCGCGCCAACCGCCACGAAAACGTCAACAAACTCTACCAAGCCGGCGCGGACAACGTGATTCGGCCCTTCGAGGTCGCCGGGTTGCTGGCCGCCGAGTTCGTCGGCCAGCCGGTGGCCTTCGAGGCGATTTCCGGGATTCTGCAAAACCAGACCGAAATTACGATGGAAACCGTTTTGGTCACCGAAAACTCTCCGCTAGACAACCGTCGCATCGGCCAGTTGGACCTGAAGCAAAACAAGCTGACGCTGCTGGGCGTGATCAGCGACAATCCCATCCATTTCAAGCACAAGAACAAGTACCAGGTGAAACAACAGCATTTTTACTTCAATCCCGAAGAAAAATTCATCCTGCGCCATGGCGATTTGTTAGTGTTGCTGGGGCGGAAATACGGGATCGATCATTTTCGCGATCAGGTCGAGCAGCGCCGCTTGTGGAATAGGACGTCGCCATGAAAAAGGTCGCCGTATTCGGCTACAACCGCCTTTCGTTCGAGGCCATCAGCCGTCTGGATCGCGAGCACCACGACATCCTGGTTATCGACCATCGGCCGCTGCATACCGCTATGGCCGCTGAAAACGGCTTCGAATCGGCCACGATCGATTTTCGTAGCGACGAGGAATTGAAATCGATAGGCATCGGTCGGGATATCGACATCCTGTTTTGTTTTTTCGACGACGACTCCGAAAACGTGTTTCTGACCTTGTCGGCGCGAGCGATGGACAAGAAACTGGTCATCATCGCCATCGTCGACAGCCCGGAATCGGCGGAAAAACTGCTGGCGGCCGGCGCCAACAAAATCATCGACCCCTACGAAATTTGCGGCCGCAAGATTCACGACATGCTGAAACGGCCCGACATTACCGATATTTTCGACCACACCGTATTCGGCCGCCACGATTTGCGGATGGCGGAAATCGCGATTCCTCAAACCAGCTATTTACAAGGCCGCACGGTCGAGCAACTGGAGCTTGGGACGCAATACAATTTGATACTGATCGGCATCGTCGATCAACAGGCCGGCGATCAGTTGCAGTTTGTCAGCGAACAAACCGAACGCCGCTTGAACGCCGGCGACATTCTGGTCATTCTGGGGCCGACTCGGGAAATTCGGGCTTTTAAAAAAGATGTCGAAGACGAGTTTTGCGATATTTAGCGGAATGCTTGGACCCGATAAGCCATCGCAGCGCGAAGTTGTTAACATGTCGCGGATGGTTAGCGCGGTTCGAAAGCCTCCGCTTCGAACCGATTTTTCATACTCCAAATTTAGCCCTCATTCGTTATGATCAGCTCGCTTTTTGATTATTTCAGTCCGCGCGCGCGGTTCTTTATCGGTTTTATGGCCTGCGCTGGTTTGCTGGCCGTCGGTGCCTATTTGCAATTCGTCGAAGAGCTGGAGCCCTGTCCGCTATGTATTTCGCAGCGCTTGGCCATACTGGCCACCGGCTTGATTTTCCTGGCGGCGGGCCTGCACAACCGCGGCCGTAAGATCTATGCGGTTTTGGCCGCCGCCGCCGCATTGATCGGCGCCAGCGTTTCCGCCCGTCACGTGTGGTTGCAGCATTTGCCGCCGGAGGAGGTACCGGAATGCAGCCCCGGCCTGGAATACGTATTTCAGAATTTCCCGTTGGCCGACACCATCAAATTGATGTTGAGCGGCACCGGCGAATGCGCCAAGATCGACTGGACCTTACTGGGATTGAGCATACCGGCCTGGACCTTGTTTGCTTTCCTGTTGCTGGCGACCTGGGCCGGGCTGCTATGGCGCGATTCGACACCGCATATTAGCGAATAAGCATTGTCGAATATCGGACAGGGTTTCCTTCTCCAAGCTGTGTTATTTCCCTCAGTTTTGTAACAAGTTATGCACAAAAACGGAGCAAACGCCCGAAGCCTCACCGCCTAGACGGAAAACGATGGAGCCTGCCGAAGATTGATTTCAAGCCATTGATAACTAAAGATAAATTACATTGGCTCAAATTTACGCAATTTAACAAATCTGTAATTAAATCCGACACTAAGCGGTCCGTATTCGCCTCCATCCACAGAGTTATCCACAGGTTTTGTGGGTAACTTAAATTCCTTAGCCGACATAATCACTTAGCGATGCAACATCGAAAACAACTCATCAAAAATGGCTAAATGCGATGCCGCCGACAGTTTGATTTTAAAAATTGCGGTGCCGGTTCCGTTGGACAGATTGTTCGATTACCGACCTTCCGAACTCGGCAATTCGGCGGAATTTCAGCGTGGCGCCAGGGTTTTGGTGCCGTTCGGCAAGCGTCAATGCGTCGGCGTCGTCATGGGTAGCGCCAACGGCTCGACGCTAGCCAGTCGCTCGATTAAGCCGGTCATCGAGCTACTGGACGACACCCCGTTGTTGTCGGCTCTCGATTTGCAGTTGCTGGAATGGGCTGCCCGCTACTACCACCATCCGATCGGTGAAGTAGTGGCAACGGCATTTCCGACCGCGTTACGCCAAGGTTTGCCGGCCACTTTGCAGTGCGAGCGTTATTTCGCGCCGACCGCGGCCGGCCGGGCGCCTGATGTCGATTTGGGACGCGCCACTCGGCAAAAAGATTTGCTGCGGCGAATGCTCAGCCGCGAACCGGCTTGGTCGGCGGCCGAATTGGCCGGACACAAGCCGGCCCTGCGGGCGTTGATCGACAAAGGTTTGGTCGAGCCGCGAATGCCGGACCCGTCGGATGGTCCGGTCGTGCTCGGTGCCGCGCTGGCCGCCAATCCGGATCAGCAAGCCGCGATCGACGCGGTCGGCGCCGACCTGGGCCGGTTCGCGGTGCATTTGTTGGAGGGGGTGACCGGCAGCGGCAAAACCGAAGTCTACATGCAGATCATCGCCCGAACCCTGGCTTTGGGGCGGCAAGTCTTGGTATTGCTGCCTGAAATCAATCTGACACCGCAATTGGAACAGCGGTTTCGGCAGCGCTTCGGGGTGGGGATCGAAACCTTTCACTCGAATCTGACCGACCGGCAACGCCAACAAGCCTGGCTGAGCATGCGCGCCGGCGTGGCGCGGATACTGCTCGGCACTCGATCCGCACTATTTACGCCGCTTCGGGAACCCGGCCTGATCGTGTTGGACGAGGAACACGACGGCTCCTTCAAACAACAGGACGGGTTTCGATTTTCGGCGCGCGATGTCGCGATCGCCAGAGCCAAGCTGCTGAATATTCCGGTGGTGATGGGTTCGGCGACGCCGTCGCTGGAGAGTCTGGCCAATGTGGCCCAGGGCCGCTACCGTCTATCGCACTTGCCGCACCGAGCCGGCAACGCCAAGCCGCCGGCATTTCAGGTGTTGGACATTCGCGGCAAGAAGCTGCAAGCCGGTCTGTCGGAGCCATTGGTAACGGCGATCGGCGCGGAACTCGCCGAAGGCCGGCAAGTGCTGCTGTTTCTAAACCGGCGCGGTTATGCGCCGGTGCAAATCTGCCACGATTGCGGTTGGGTATCGCGCTGTCACCGTTGCGACGCCAATCTGGTCATCCACGCCGGCATACACAAATTGCGCTGCCATCATTGCGGCTACGAGCAAGCCTTGCCGCGGCAGTGTCCGGCCTGCGGCGTCGGCGAGTTGCAGGCGCTCGGTCTCGGCACCGAACGCATCGAAGAAACGCTGAACGAGTTGTTCGCCGGCCACCGCATCGTCCGCCTGGACCGCGACACCACGCAGCGCAAGGGCGCGCTGGAAGGCTATTTGCAGCAAATTCATCGCGGCGACGCCGATATCGTGCTCGGCACGCAAATGCTGGCCAAGGGCCACCACTTTCCGAATGTGACCTTGGTCGCGATCCTGGATATCGACAGCGGCCTGTTCAGCATCGACTTTCGCGGCGGCGAGAAATTGGCGCAGTTGATCGTGCAAGTCGCCGGTCGGGCCGGCCGAGCCGAATTGCCCGGCCGGGTGATCCTACAAACCCGCCATCCGCGACACGCGCTGCTGCATAGCCTGCTGAGCCGCGGCTATCGAGCTTTCGCCGAAACCGCACTTAGCGAACGCCGCGCCGCCGGACTGCCCCCCTTCGGCTATCAAGCCCTGTTGCGGGCGCAAGCCGGCAACGCCGGTGCTCCGCAGCAATTTTTGGGGGCAGCCATTCAATGTCTGACCGACTTTACACAGTCGGGCGTGCAAGTGCTCGGCCCGGTTAGCGCGCCTATGGTCAGACGCGCCGGGTTATACCGATACCAAATACTGCTGCAAAGCGATAAGCGCCCGGCTTTGCAGCGGCTACTGGATTTTGGGTTCCCCGCCTCGCCGACTTACGCGAGGCCAGATCGGTACGTTGGTCGCTGGATGTCGATCCGCTGGACTTGTATTAACCATCCGCTATCGATTCACTGCGATCGCCCGGCAAAAAGCCGCCGGTAAGTGAAGGGTTTTATGGGATAATTCGCCGCTTTTTCGCGGCTCGAGGTCGCGGCAAAAAACCAGGGGTATTCGCCAGGCCGACACTTCGGGCTCACCGAACGCCCCGCCCGGAAGATTGCGGTCTATGGCGGCGGGACTAGCACCCCACCCCAATCCGAATGGCAATCACATAATTAAAATAACGAAAGGGGGTACTTTTCAATGTGTTGGAGCGGAGAAGCGTCGGGCGTATTAGCCGCCGCCGGTTTGACCACCGCCGTTTACGTGGCGTACAAAGGCGAGTCCAAGGAACTTTGGATTCCGTTGACTTATTTCGCGTTGATGGAACTGTTGCAGGCGGCAACCTATGTGTACATCAATCTATGCGACAACCCGAACAATCAGATACTGACGCTGCTCGGCTACGTGCATATTGCCTTTCAGCCGTTTTTCGTGAATATGGTGGCGATGTATTTCATTCCGGAAAGCGTCAAGCTCAAAATCAGGACTACCGTCTATACGCTGTGCGCGATCAGCTCGCTGGCGATGTTGATTAAAATGTATCCGTTCGCATGGGCCGGCAACTGCGTGGAAGGCGTCGAAGGCTTCTGCGGCGCTCAAACCTGTTCGGTGTCGGGTGCCTGGCATATCGCGTGGAAAATGCCGTTGAACGGCTTGATGTCCAATCCGGTCGAGTGGCTGTTCGGCTTCAACTGGGGCCTGCATGCGTTTTCCTATATTTTGGCGGCGTTTTATCTGCCCATCATTTATGGTTCCTGGCGTTTCGTCGGTTTTCACTATTTGATCGGACCGTGGATATCGGACGTCACCACCGACGATCCGAACGAATATTGCGCGGTCTGGTGTTTGTTTTCGATCGCGCTGTGCGTGTCGGTCATCAAAACCCCGATCCGCAAATATTTGCACGTCAAGAAATGGCCGTTTTACCACCGAGAAGTGGGCGATAGCCTCTAGCATTAAACGCCTGGAATCCGAGGGCCGACCCTCGCCCATGGGCCTTGCCGGCCGCTGTCGGCGAGGCCGGGGTCCGGGGCAAACCCTTAGTCCACCGTTCGCCACGAGGATGCGATGACGATCAATAAACCCGCAATTCTGGAAGCCTTCCACTTCCGCCACGCCTGCAAGGAATTCGATGCCGAGCGCAAAATCGCCGGCGCGGACTTCGACTTCATACTGGAAACCGCCAGGCTGTCGCCGTGTTCGTTCGGCCTGGAGCCCTGGAAGTTTCTGGTGATTCAGACCCCGACATTGCGCGAGAAATTGCGTCCGCATATCTGGGGCGGCCAAAAACAGTTGCCGACCGCCAGCCACCTGATCTTGACGCTGTGCCGCAAAAGCCGCGACCTGCGCTACGACAGCGACTATGTGCAAGGTTTCATGCGCGAGGTTCAGCATTACCCGGAAGACGCCGCCCAGGCCCGCACCCAAGTACTGGAAAAATTTCAAAAGCACGACTTCGCGCTGCTGGAATCGGAACGCGCCATCAACGACTGGGCCGGCAAGCAGACCTATATTCCGCTGGCCAATATGATGACGGCGGCAGCCCTAATCGGCATAGACTCCTGTCCGATCGAAGGCTTCGAGCGCAACAGTTTGGAACAGGCTCTGGCCGCCGAGATCGGCATCGACCTCGAACAATGGAGCGTCGCTTATCTGGTGGCTTTCGGTTACCGGAAAAACCCGCCGGCTCGCCCGAAAACCCGCCAGCAAGCCAGTGCGGTCATCGAATGGCTATAGACGCCGCGATCCTTACGATTCCGGCGGTTCCAGCCTGGCGTGCTTGTCGATCAGGTAAATCCACCCCTGTTGTTCGTCGACCTTGATCGCCGTCAGACTCTTGTCCAGACAAATTTCGCTCAGCGAACGTCCGCTGACCGGATCGTAACAAATCCCGTGCATCGAGCATTGCAGATAACGGCCGGACGGATCGAACACGCCGTCGCGTTCGCAATCCAGCGTCCTCGGCATATGGGCGCAATGATTCAAATAGCCGAACACCGTGCCGTTAAAACGCACCACCAAGGCCGGTTCGGGCGCTCCCCGGTATAGCACCGAAAAGCACCACTTACCCAGCTCGGCTAACTGATCGCTTCGGCAAATTGGGACGGGATGGCTCTTACTCATCAGAACGGCTCCTCGGAAAGGGCAAACGGGTCACTGGCGACCGATGATACGACACGATGACCAAACGCGCGACGGATTTACCGCCGTCGAGCGTATCCGCCGAGAGTAAGGGGCCACGACAACCGGCGTCAGGCCAACCTTAGGCGGATAAGCGCAGCCCGCGTTACATGCTGATCTGATTTTTGCGCCGTCGGAGCGCCCATTTCCGCGTCCCGTCGGCGGATCTAGCCAGACTGTTGTAGGTCGGCCCAATCCCGCGAGGTCCAGCATCGTCGAGTGCCGAAAACCGGACGCCCAACCCGATATGACCCGGTTTCCGGCCTCGCTCGACAATCTTTTCGTTCAATCCCGAACGCGGACTGCCCAGACCGGCATAGGAAAACATCAGGTCGTGAAAATTCGACGGGCGGTAGTTGTGGAATAAACCGCCGACCGCAAATAGCAAGCTCTATAATCACGCTTGATTCAGGAACCCTTCCGTGGGATCGTCATCCCATTTCACCGAGCCGCTTCAATATTCCTTCCGTGTCACCCGCCCACTTCCAACAACACCTCTTCGCATGGTTCGACCTACATGGCCGCAAGGATTTACCTTGGCAACAAGACATCAGTCCCTACCGGGTTTGGGTGTCGGAGATCATGTTGCAGCAGACTCAAGTAGCCAGCGTGATCGGCTATTTCCAGCGCTTCATGGACCGATTCCCGACCATTCGGCATTTGGCGGACGCGGAACTGGACGATGTGTTGCAGCATTGGGCCGGACTGGGTTATTACGCCCGTGCCCGCAATCTGCACAAGACCGCGCGCCTGGTCGCGGCGAACGGCGGCGAG
This sequence comes from Methylomonas stagni, assembly GCF_050154735.1. Lineage (NCBI taxonomy): Bacteria > Pseudomonadati > Pseudomonadota > Gammaproteobacteria > Methylococcales > Methylococcaceae > Methylomonas > Methylomonas stagni. The sequence goes on from NZ_CP189557.1 coordinate 3,566,814, forward strand.
TTTCCGCAAACCGTCGAAGCGCTGAGCGCCTTGCCCGGCATCGGCCGCTCGACGGCCGGCGCGATACTCAGCATTGCCGGCGGGCAAAGCCAACCGATATTGGACGGCAACGTCAAACGGGTATTGACGCGCTTTCACGCGATCCATGGCTGGCCGGGCGAGACCAGGGTCGCGGCCCAACTCTGGCAGCTCGCGGAGACCTACACGCCGAAACACCGAACCGCCGACTATACCCAGGCGATGATGGATTTGGGCGCGACCCTGTGTACCCGCGCCAAGCCGCTGTGCGAGATTTGCCCGGTCCAGGCCGGATGCGAGGCCAAACATCGGGGACTGGTTCGGCAATTGCCGGCCGCCAAACCGCGTAAGTCCATGCCGGTCAAACAATGTTATATGCTGCTGTTGACAGCGCGCGACGGCGCGATCTTGCTGGAAAAGCGTCCGCCAACCGGTATCTGGGGCGGCTTGTGGAGTTTGCCGGAGTTTCCGGATCGGCCGAGCGCCGAAATCTGGTGTCGCGAACGGGGCTATCGTTTGGCGGCCGTCGCGACCTTAGCGCAACGCCGCCATACCTTTTCGCATTATCACCTGGACTACACGCCGTTATCGGCTAGTTTGGCGGAGGTCACTGCCATCGCCGACCCCGCGACTTTTGCCTGGCAAGCCCCGGAGGCCTGGGCCGCCCTGGGTTTGCCGACACCGATCAAACAGCTGTTGGCGCAACTGCCCGAACCGGACGGCGCGGTTATTTCGCCCGGTCCGCGCCTCCTTTAGGCGCCGGCGGCCAACGGATATCGCGATCAGGCTTGCGCCGCCCGCCGATTCAACCAGCTCAACCACCGAGCGTAGCCGCGCGCCAAGCTCATTTTCAAATCGTCCAGATAGCAATAGGCCACCGGAATCACCAATAGGCTGAGCAGCGTCGACGTGACCAAGCCGCCGATCACCGCGATCGCCATCGGACTGCGAAACGAGGCGTCGGCGGCACCCATGCCCAACGCGATCGGCAGCATGCCGGCGCCCATCGCGATCGTTGTCATCACGATGGGCCTAGCCCGCTTGCGGCAGGCGTCCAGCAGCGCTTCGCCGCGGCTCAGGCCATGCTCGCGGCGAGCGACGATGGCGTATTCCACCAGCAGAATGGAGTTTTTGGTGGCGATGCCCATCAGCATCACCAGGCCGATCAGCGACGGCATCGAGAAGGCCTTGCCGGCGATCAGCAATGCGACGAAGCCGCCGCCGAACGACAACGGCAGCGCGGTCAAAATCGTGACGGGTTGGATGAAGTCCTTAAACAGCAATACCAACACCACGAAGATGCACAACACGCCGGTCAACATCGCCGAACCGAAACTGCCGAACAACTCCTCCATCATTTCGGCATCGCCGATGCTGAGCAAGCGCACACCGGCCGGCAGGTGGCGGATGCTGGGCAACTGATGCGCGGCATTGGCGACGTCGCCGAGCGGTTGGCCGTTGAGTTCGATTTCGAAATTGACGTTGCGGGCGCGGTCGTAGCGGTCGATCAAGGCCGGGCCGCTGGACAGCTCCAGCTTGGCGACCTGGCCGACCAGCACCGAGCCGACGTTGGGCTTGTTGGACGGCACCGTCAAACGTTCCAGCACCGCCAAATCCTGACGGCCGGCACTCGCCAGTTTGACGACGATCGGCACTTGCCGCTGGCTCAGGTTGAGTTTGGGCAGCGACCAGTCGTAGTCGCCTATCGTCGCGATGCGCAGGGTTTCGGCCAACGCGGCGGTGGTGACGCCCAGATCGGCGGCGCGGGCGAAGTCGGGACGCACCGCGATTTCCGGGCGGATCAAGGCCGCGCTGGAGGCGATGCTGCCCAGGCCGGGTATCGTGCGCAAGTCGCGCTCGACATCGCCGGCGGCCTTGTTCAAGGCCTGCGGATCGTCGCCGCTCAACACCAGCACGTATTTTTCGCCGGACGCGCCCAAGCCGACCTTGGTGCGCACGCCGGGCAAACGTTGCAACGCAATCCGAATGTCGTTTTCTATCGTTTGCTTGCGCACCGGCCGGTCGCGGCGGGCGGCCAGGGTGATGGTCAGCGTCGCCTTGCGCACCTCGCTGGTACCCATGCTCATTACCATCGGGTCGCTACCGGCCGCGCCGGCGCCTATCGTGGTGTAGACGCTTTTGACGTAAGGCACCGCCGCCACCAATTGCCGGGCCTGTTCGGCCGAGGCGCGGGTTTGCGCCAAGGTCGCGCCGGGCGACAGCTCGACGAAGACCTGGGTTTGCGGATTGTCGTCGGCCGGGATGAAGCCGGTCGGCAACAGCGGAATCAACATCAGCGAGCCGATGAAAAACGCCAGCGCGCCGGCCATCGTGAGGATGCGGTGGCGCAAGCACCAGGCCGTCATGTTCATGTAAGTCCGCATCAGCCAACCTTCGGGCGCCGCGACGTGTTCGCGATCCTTCAACAGATAAGCCGACATCATCGGCGTCAACATCCGGGCCACAATCAGCGAGGCGATGATGGCCAGCGCGGCGGTCCAGCCGAATTGTTTGAAAAAACGCCCCGGCACCCCGCTCATGAAGGCGGTGGGCAGAAACACCGCCACCAACGCGAACGTGGTGGCGACGACGGCCAGGCCTATTTCGTCGGCCGCTTCCAGCGCCGCTTGATAGGGCGTCTTGCCCATGCGCTGGTGACGGACGATGTTTTCGACTTCGACGATCGCGTCGTCGACCAGAATGCCGATCACCAGCGACAGCGCCAGCAAGGTAATCACGTTCAACGAAAAACCCAGCAAATACATGCCCAGAAACGACGGGATCACCGACAAGGGCAACGCCACCGCCGAGACGAAGGTGGCGCGCCAGTCTCGCAAAAACAGCCAGACCACGATGACCGCCAGCAGCGCGCCTTCGTAGATCATCGTCATCGAGCCTTGAAATTCCTCGGCGACCGGCTCGACAAAATTAAAGGCTTCGGTGAATTGCACGTCCGGATAGCTTAGTTTCAAGTCCGCCAGCGCCTGTTGCACGCCGGCACCGACTTCGACCTCGCTGGCGCCTCGGCTGCGGGTGACCTCAAAGCCGACCACCGGCCGGCCGTCCAGCAAGGCCAGCGCGCGCGGTTCGGCAACCGAATCGTTCAGGTCGGCGACTTGATCCAGCCGGATGCGGCGGCCGTCGGGCAAGGCCAGTTGCAGCGGCCGTAATTCCTCGACCGACGCGACTTTCGCCAGCGTGCGCAAGGGCTGCTCGCCGCTGCCAAGATCGGTGCGGCCGCCGGCGCTTTCCTGCTGCACCTGGCGCAGTTGCCGGGAAATGTCGGCGGCGCTGACGCCCAGCGCCTGTAGTTTGACCGGGTCCAACGCGATGCCGATTTCCCGGCTGACGCCGCCGACTCGGGTCACCGCACCGACGCCCCGCACCGCCAGCAGGCGCTTGGCGACGGTGTCCTCGACGAACCAGGACAACGCTTCGTCGTCGCGTTTGTCGGAGGACACGGTCAGCGCCAGTATCGGCGCGCCGGCCAGATCCAATTTGGTAACGACCGGCTCGCGCAAGTCGGCCGGCAAATCGGCGCGCACCTTGGAGACCGCCGAGCGCACATCGTCCACCGCTTCCTGCACCGGTTTTTCCAGGCGAAATTCGGCGTTGATCACCACGTTGCCGTCGTAGATCTTGGTGTAGAGGTGCTTAAGGCCTTGCAGCGTGGCCAGCGAGTTTTCCAGCTTGCGGGCCACGTCGGTTTCCAATTGGGCCGGCGACGCGCCGGGTAGATTGGCGGTCAAGGTCACGGTCGGCAAGTCCAGATCGGGAAAGTTCTGGACTTTCATCGCCTTGAAGCCTTGTAAACCGCCGAAACCCAGCAGCACGAACAGCATCAGGGCCGGAATCGGATTGCGGATGCACCAAGCGGAGACGTTCATTTCGGCACCACCCGCACCAGATCGCCGTCGGCCAGGAAGGACACGCCGCCGGCCACCAGCTGGTCGCCGGTGCTGATGCCGGCCAGTACTTCCAGATCGTCGCCGCTGCGCCGGCCGAGTTGAACCTTGACCAGGGCCACCTTGGCCAGGTCGCCCTGGCGCTCGCCGAGCTTGAACACGTAGCTGAAACCTTCGCGCAAGGACACCGCGGTTTGCGGCACGATCAGCGCGGGACTGGCGCCCAGGGCAAATTCGCCCCTGGCGAACATACCGGCTCGCAGGCCTTGGCGGACGGCATCCGGCAGGTCAACGTAGACCAGACCGTTGCGGCTTTGCGGGTCCAGAGTTGGCGCCAACTGACGGACTTTGCCGGGCGTCCGGCCGACATTGGGCACCTCGACCGTCACATCCAGTCCCGGCCGCAATTTGGCGATTTCGGCGGCGGTGACTTCGGCGCGCCATTCCAAGCGGCTCTGCCGAATCAAGCGAAATAATTCCTGGCCGGCCGACGCCACCGCGCCCAAGGTCGCGTTGCGCGCCGAAATCACGCCGTCGTCACTGGCGACCACTTGGGTATGCTTGAGGCGCAACAACTGTGCGTCCACTTGGGCCTGAGCCGATTCGACCTTGGCCTGGGCGGTCTTTTCGCCGGTCAGATATTGGGCGACTTGTTGGGCGCTAAGCGCCAACGACGAGGTGGAATGGCGGGTGCGGTCGGCGTTGAGTTTGGCCTCTTCCAGGCTGGCCTTGGTCTCGGCCAATATGGCCTTGGCTTGGGCAAGATCCGCCTGCACGGTTTCGGCATCCAGTAGCGCCAGCACCTGACCCTTGCGCACTGCGTCGCCGACCTGGGCGCGGACTTCGGCCAGCCGCAGATCGCCGACCTCGGCGCCGATGATCGCCTCCTGCCAGGCGGCGATCGAACCGTTGGCGGCCAGCATCAGCGGAATATCCCGACCGGCGGGCTGTATCGTCGTCACACTCAGGGCGGGGTTGGTGGCGGGAGTCGATTCGGTGGCCGGCACGTCGCTACCGCAGCCGGCAAAAAACATCCAAGCGGCGAGGAAAACAGTGCCGCGAAAGCAAAAGGTCGTCATGTCCGTGATCTATATGAAGTGGAGGCCCGATCCGGCGGATTGCCGAATCGGGCCTGGGTTGGTACCGTCGCCGATTCTTTCATACATTGTCGATCCGGCAAAACGGAACGGTAAAACCGCACCGCCGCGATCCGAGCTTAAAGTTGGCGACGTTGGCATCGTCTCCAATAACCCTATCAACAATGTGATGGAAGCGGAACCCGTGCTTTGGTATAACGCTGGCCGGAATACTCACGGCTTCCGGCACGTTTCGGAGCAGCTGTGACCACCTAACGAGAGCGAGGTTCACTATGACAAGAATGGTTCAATGCGTAAAACTGGGTGTGGAAGCGGAGGGCCTAGACTCGCCACCGTTTCCCGGCCCCAAGGGCCAACGTATTTTCGAACAGGTTTCCAAACAAGCCTGGAAAGACTGGCTGGCGATGCAGACTATGATCATTAACGAGCAGCGCTTATCCAGTTTCGATCCCTACGCCAAGAAGGTCCTGGAGGTCGAACGGGAAAAATTCCTGTTTGCCGGCGGTTTCCAAGTGCCGAACGGCTACGTGCCGCGAAAAGAGTAAGATCGCCCGGCGCGGGCTTAAGGCACGGCCGGCGAGCCTCTGATCGCGGCTGACGCGCTAGCGTGAGATCCGGCCGGCCGGCGGTTGGCGCCGAATCCTTAATGCCCGACCGAATTGGAAAACAGACTCAGCGTCACGACACCGGCCACCACCAAGCCGATACCGGCCAGTGCCGGTCCGTCCAGCTTCTGGCCGAACAGGGCAACGTCGATCAAGCCGATGCCGACAATGCCAAGCCCGGCCCAAACCGCATAGCCTATGCTGATTGGGATCGTGCGTAGCGCCACCGAAAAGCAATAAAACGACAGACCGTAGCCGATCGCGATCGCCAACGAGGGCCACGGCTTGGAAAAACCGTCGCTGTACTTGAGCAGCGAGCTCGCCGCGACTTCGGTCAGAATGGATACGGCCAAATAAAGCCAATGCGTCATACTGGAAACTATCCTGAATTTGATTGGGACAATGTCCGGGCGCCTTGCCGCGCGCGGGGAGCTTATCCCAACGCGCGCCAGCGGCTCCGGCATTTTGCGGAATTCCGGCGTCGGCGACCCGCGTCGACGTCAATACGGCATTAGACGAGGGCGCGGTCGGAAGTTCGCGCCATTGGCAAATCCCGGATTTCGACTACCTTTTGGAGGTTTGCGCCGCGTTTCGTCCGCCAAGTCGACCGGTCCGCACCCACTCTCACTGAAATGACATCTAACCGCTTGTTCGTTCCGCTTCCGCTACTCAAGGTACCATGATCGCCGATCCGGAAAGTTATCAGTTGTTGCAACGAATCTGGACTATCGCGTGGGAAGCCGATCCGCGGACCGGCTTGTGCCGTTACGTCTCAGACCAGACCGAACGACTGGGTTACCCCGCCGAACATTGGCGGCGAATTCCGTATTTCTGGCAAACCGTGGTCATCCCCGAAGACCGGCACTTATTGACACAGCTCTCGCCGAGCGGGACCGAGTGTCGAGTCGCCCGCGCGGACGGTGCGCAAATGCCCGCGCGACTGCAACTGAGCACCGCCGCGGCCGAGTCGGACCGGCCGGCCGCCTTGCATGGCACGATGCTGATCTACGCCGCCGAGCGCGCGGCTGTGGCAACGCAAGCGGCAAGTCGCGACGAATTGACCGGCCTACCCAACCGCAACCTGATGCTGGACCGTATCGGCCAAGCCATCGCGCTGGCCGGGCGTAGCGAGCACTGGCTAGCGGTACTGTCGATAGACTTCGACCGTTTCAAATTGATCAACGACAGTTTGGGCCACGAAATCGGCGATAAATTATTGGTGGCGGCATCGGTGCGACTGGACAGCGGTATCCGCGAAGCCGACACCGTGGCCAGACTGGGCGGCGACGAATTCGTGATTCTCGCCACCGGAATAGGCAAGTTCGAAGACATTCATTGCATCGCTCAGAAAATTCTCGATTTGCTGGCGGCGCCGTTTTACATCGACGGCCACACCTTGTTTTTGACGGTCAGTATCGGCGTTTGCGCCTTTCCGAAAGACGGCGCCGACGCGGTGGTGTTGCTGAAACGCGCCGACACCGCGATGTACCGCGCCAAGGAACAAGGCAAGAACCGGTATCTGTATTTTTCCGACGAAATGAATGCCGCCAACGCCCACCGGCTGCATCTGGAAAACGAATTGCGCTTGGCCTTGGAGCACCGCCAGCTGGCTCTGCATTATCAACCGCAGATCGATCTGGATAGCGGCCGCATCATCGGCGTCGAAGCCTTGGCGCGTTGGCGGCATCCGACGCTGGGTTGGATCTCGCCGGCCGAATTCATCAAGATCGCCGAGGAAACCGCATTGATCGTGCCGTTGGGACGGTGGGTGCTGGAAACCGGTTGCCGCCAGGTCGGCGCCTGGCGCGCGGCCGGCCTGCCCCCGTTAAGAATGGCCATCAATCTGTCGCCGGTACAATTCACCGAACACAGCATGGCCGATTGCATCGAGGCGGTACTGCGGGAAACCGGTCTGGACCCCAGATTATTGGAACTGGAGCTGACCGAAAGCCTGTTGATGCGCAACGTCGAGGAGTCGATAGGTACGTTGCGAGCGCTACGGGCGATGGGCATCTGCTTGGCCGTCGACGACTTCGGCACCGGCTATTCGTCGCTGAGTTATCTGAGCCGTTTTCCGGTCACGACGGTCAAGATCGACCAATCCTTTACCCGCGAGCTGACCAGCGACCCCAACGTCGCCGCGCTGGTCCGCTCTATCATCAGCATGGCGCACGAATTGCGCCTGCGGGTCATAGCCGAAGGCGTAGAAACCGAAGGCCAATTGAATTTTCTAGCCAATCACCGTTGCAACGAAGTGCAAGGCTATTTTCTGGGCAAACCGTTACCGGCCGATGAATTCATCGACTTTTACCGGCGTTTCGATCGATTGGCCGCCCGGCGCGGCGGCGGCGACAGCGAGGAGCGCCGTCTACTGGTGGTCGACGACGAAACCAAGGTCGTCGAAGCCTTGGTGCGTCAACTCGACGGCGACGGCTACCGGATTATGACCGCGACCGGCGGCGGCGAGGCACTGGAGATACTGGCCAGGCAGCGAGTCGGCGTCATCGTGTCCGGCCAGCGCATGCCGGGCATGAGCGGCGTCGAATTTTTCCGCAAGGTCAAGGATCTTTACCCGGCCACGGCTCGCATCATTCTGTCCGGGTTCAACGACATCCAGACCGTGACCGACGCGATCAATCAGGGTGCCATCTATAAATTCTTGAACAAACCCTGGCGCGAGGAGCATCTGCGCGACGCGGTGCGCGAAGCTTTTCAACGCTACGAATTGACGCTGGAGAATGCCGCGCTGGGCCGGGCCTTGGAACAAGCCAACGCCGAGCTGTCGGCCATCAATCGGGACTTGGAGCGGCGCATCGCCGAAAAAACCCGGGAACTCGGCCGGGGCATCAACATGCTGCAAGTGTCCAGGGAAATCCTGGAACATTTGCCGACCGCGGTGATCGGCATCGACGACGACGGTTTGATCGTAATGGCCAATCGCCAGGCCAACCGCTTGCTGGCCAGCGACGACGGCATACCGTTGCTGAGCTGCGAGGCCTCCCTGCGCCTGCCGGCCGCCGCGCTGGCGGTACTGGCCGATCCCGACGGCCGCGAGCGGCGCATCGTGCTGACCGGCGGCCTATCCGCATGGGCGCTTTGTCGAACCATGGGAGCCGACAGCGTTTCGCGCGGACGCATCCTGATGCTGTGGCCGGAATCCGGCCAGGAAAACTCGAGGCCATGACTGAAAGATCCCAATACGCCGGCAATCTCGACAAAGTTCTGGACAGCATTCGGCAGCTGCCGTCGCTGCCTGGATTGGTCGTAGAATTACTGGAAAACTTCGGCGACGAAAACGTCAATATCGCCACGCTGGCCAATAAAATCGCCCACGACCAGGCGCTAGTGGCTCGCTTGATGCGGGTCGCCAACTCACCGTTTTACGGGGTATCCGGGCAGATCGGCTCGATCAGCGAAGCCATCGCCATGCTCGGGTTCACCAACGTGCGCGGTTTAGTATTGACCGCCGGCCTGATCAACGTCTTTACCGGCATGGAAAAGTATTTCGACTGGCGGGCATTCTGGCGGCACAATGTCGCCGCCGCGGTGTGCGCGAAGCTGTTGGCGGGCGGCACAGGCCTAAACCCTGACGCCGCGTTCACCGCCGGCCTGCTCCACGACATCGGCAAATTGGTAATGTGGAGCTGTTTTCCGCACGACGTCGCCCGATTGGGCGAACTCAGCGAAGAAAGCGGCTTGTCGCCGCTGCAACTGGAACGGGAAACCTTCGGTTTCGACCATACCCTGCTGGGCAGCGAAGTCGCCAAACGCTGGAATTTTCCGGTGGATATTCAACACGCGATCGCGTTGCACCATACCCACTATCTGCCCGGCGGCGGCAAGACGATGGCCGATGTCATCTATACCGCCAATCTGCTGGCCGAAACGCTCCAAGATGACGAGGTGTGCGAGGCGCGCCAATTGCAAGTCAACGGCGTGGCTTGGTCGCGCCTGAAATTGGACGGCGAGCGGCTTGCTAAACTCACCGCGCAAGCCCGTCGGCAGTTTCAAGGCACCATGCCGCTGCTGAGCGACTGAGCCCCTCCAAAACCCAAGGCCGCACTCGGCGCAAAAAAATACCCTCGGCCCGGTCAGAAGCGGAGGGTGTGAGTCCCACGGGAGAGGACAGGAGGAACAGCCAGGAGTTACGATTTTAATTTAGCAAATCCGGTGCCAACCCTTGCATGTCCCACGCTACCGGCCTTCACACCGATCCTCCCCGCGCCGCCCGCCGAAAAGCCGCACCAAAATCAATCGCAAGCCGGCTTTTTGCACCGCAATGAGCGTTACCGCGACACGCGTTACCAGCGCCCCTGGTTCGAACCGCCTTCCTTGCCCAGCACCCATTGCCGTTCAGTTTAGTCTCGACCGTTTGTCCCGAGTCCTTCGGCCTCGCTCGGGAAAGCCTTGTCGAAGGTCGTTTCGGTTTCTTCGTGAAGGTGCTTAATTGATCGTCCGGCTCTGATGAAGTTATCCGCGCACTTTTTCTCCATCACGGTTTCAGTTTCTTGAGAACCGACGAACGGGATGGGATTTATAAACACCGATCCGACTTGTTGGCTGTCATCACTAAAGGTTGTCTTGCCTCCGCAATCCGTTGAACTCCGTTAGCCTTCCGGCGATCGGCAAACGCTACGAAAGCCGTTTGATTTGCAGCCCTAAAATTCGTAAACCAACCGAAAATCCACGCGCTGTTGGCCGGCGGAAACACTGCTTTGGCCGTGAAAGGGATAACTCCAATCCAGTTCGCCGAGCAGGCGCTTGAACCATTGCATACGCAGGCCCAAACCGGCCGAAGCGAGTTGTTCGACCGCCGGAGTCGGCGCGATCGGCGCGTCTGTCCACAATCTGGCCCAGTCGATAAAACCCAGCAAGCGCAGATTTTGCGCGGCGTCCCAGTCGGTCGGCAGCAAGTGCGGGCTGTAAAACTCCAGAGACAGATTGACGCCATGGTCCGCCAGAACCTGGGTCTGATGATAACCGCGCACGCTGAGCGGGCCGCCGGCCGCGAATTGCTCGTTACTGATCAGTTTTCCGATGCTGGCCTGGCCGCTGGCCCTGGCTTGCAAGCGAAAATCCCAGGGCAGTAGCTGCTGGTGTTTCACGTCGCCAGTCAGGTAGAAATAGTTAGGGGTGGCCCCGGCCCGCTTGCGCTCGAATTCGGCGGCATCATTACCCAAGCCGCGAAAACTGAAATGACCGGCCAAGTTCAGACTGCTGGCGTAGCCGTCGCCGCGCCGCGTTCCGTCGTAGCCGGCCATGAACCCTGCATAGCTGATCGGCGTATTCTCGGTGAAGCTGGCAATCTGCTGACCGAAACTTTTATAGTCGAAGCCGAAAGTCAGGTTGTGAAAAATACTGTCGGAGGAACCCGCCAGCGGCTTGACTAGCCGCGCGCCGTAGATCGAGCCGGTACCGACCACCGACAGGCCGCCGATATTGACGCCGAGTTGGGTGTTGGAGCTGATGCCTATGCCGTATAGCGCCAAACGGGTGTCGGCCCAACCGGTCGGCAGCACGTAGGTGCCCGACCAGACTTCGACTTCTTCGCTGACTTGCGGCGAGACCTGGTATTGCAATGAGGCGCTATGAAAAGCCTGCCACAGGTTGTCGTAGCGCAACGAGCCCAGCAGCCGGGAATAGCTGGTGCGCTCGGAGTTGCGGCTGTTCATTTCGACGCTGCCATGCAGCGGTAATTCGTCCTTGACCTTCAGTTCCACTTCCATTTTGCCCGGCGTCGCACCGGCCCGGAACACCGGCGTGACGTTGCGGTCGGCCGATTGCTTGGCTAGCGTGTTCATTTGCTCCTGTAGTCGCGGCATGTGCGGGACTTGACCCTCGGCCAGAGCCGGCAAGCCTTCGCGGATCTTGCCCAGCGCGTAATAACGCGAACCGCTGATGTAGACGGTTTCGATGCTGCCTTCCAGTACTTGTAGGCGCACGCTGTCGCCCGCCACGTCCTGCTCCGGAATCGACACGACCACGGTTGGATAGCCGGCCTGACGGTAGGCTTGCTCCAGCGCCGCGCGGGCCCGTTCGACCTCGTCGACGCTCTTATCCGGACCGAGGAAGGGATAAACGGCTTTTTCCAGGGTTTCGTCGTCTAGCAGCGTGTTGCCGTCGATTTGATAATCGAAAACGTCGAATCGGGGTTTCTGCTCGCCCGCCCATTCGGCGGCGACCGTCTCGGCATTGGCGGCGCGATCGGCACCCGTGGCGCCGGCACCGGTTGGCGCGGCTGCCGCAGTTTGCGCTTGAACCGTCGTGACGGCCAGGCTTAGCCCGATCGCAACGGCAAAAGGCGCGATGCGGCTCATCGGCCAGCCCCCGGCCGCGACTCGCGGTGTCATCGGCCGCCCGCGCCGCTTGGCCGGCATCCGGCGATTCCGCGTTATCAACCGGCTCTGCCGCACCGGCTTCAGGTGCCCCGGTCGACGCCGGTTCGGCCGGCATTGCCGCGGCGGCGGCGGCGGCGGGCGCACCGTCGGATTGTACCGGCACTACGGCTTCGAACGGCGTGACTTTCAATTGCCGCAAGCGATAGCGATAGGTTTCGGCCTGGGCTTCGTTTTGCACTTGGGCAATCCCGGTGATCGGTTCCAGCTCGGCCAGTTGTTCGAACAGACTTTTATCGCCATGGTGTTGCACGATGTCCCGGCCGACTTCGCGCAGCTGACGGTTCAATTCGCCGCAATGGCTAATCCATCGCTCGCGTTCTTGCACGGCTTGCACCAACACCGTGTTATCTTCGCGGATGGCGCGGGCCTGCAAAACCACGTCGTTATGCTTTTGCAGCAAGGCCTGTTCGCGCTGACGCTGTTGGACCAACTGATTTTCCAGGCTACCGCGCACGCTGTCCAAGCCGGCTTTGTAGCGTTCCACCTGGTCCTGCAGTGCCGGCAGCAATCTGGCCTGATTTTCGAGTAATTTGAGTTTGCCCTCCAAAGTTGCCTTGTCGGCCAGCCATGCGGCTTTTTCCGCCTCCAGCGCGGATTTTTCCTGGCTTAGCTGGCGGATGATACCCTGGGCTTTCTTGATCGCGCTGTCGCCGACGGGTGCCGGCTTGGGTTCGGCCCGACCGGTTTCGAGGCCGGCCAACAACACCAACACCGTTAAACCTGATAAACCAATCCAACGCATCGCCCCCCTAGAACCGTGCGTTCAGATCGACGTTGACAGTGTCGATGCTGTATTTGGGGCCGTCGATCGCATCGGTGCTGAGCCAGCGCAGATTGAGCCAGGCGTATTTGGACAGACCGTATTGGGTGCCGATTACCCAGCCCTTGGCATTGGTACCGCCCAGATGGAAAATCGAGTCGGTGAAGGCGTCCAACACCGCGTCGCGCTGCACGTAGCGGTAAGCCAAATTGACACTCCAGTCGCCGAAATGACGAACCTCGACTTGGCCGATATCGGCGCGAATCTGATAAGCGGTGGTGCGCGGCCGGCTGTCGGTGTAGTTAACGACACCGTTGGCGAATTCGGTCAAGATTTTTTGCTGGTTGTAGCCCAAGTTTTTGGCGTAATCGGCGGTCAGCAATACATGAACCGGGTCGAAGCCGGCGTAGTCGAACATCGCGGTGGCATTGAACACCTTAAACCGCGAGGCCAGGCCGAATAAACAACCGACCGTATCGTCGCACACACCGTTCAAGGTCTGATCGTCGGTAATCGCCACCATCGAGTTGCCCTTCTGGACGAACTGCGGCGCGGTCCAATCGTAGACATGGCTGCCGATCGGGTTGCGGCGGGCGTTGACGTTCTGGAATTCGTAATACGATGCCGCCATATTCAGCCGGGAATCATGCCACACCAACCAGTCGGCGCCGACCTGACCGGCGTACAGCCATTTGTCGTTAACCGACACGTCGATGTCTTGCAACGGAAACACGCCCAGAGTCAAGAACAGACTGTCCGGGGTTTGCTGACCTTGGTTGATGCCGAAGCGGGCGGTCGGATTTGGCGCTTTATAGCCGGCCAATTTGCTGGTACCGCGATTGAACGGCAAACGTACACTACCGGCCACGCCTTCGAAGCTCAAATCCGGGTCGAACACCACATCGGTGGACAGGAAGGGATTGATGATGCGCCCGGCGTACAGGCTGAACCAGGAAGTTTTTCGCTCGTCCAGGTAGTCGTATCGCAGATAGGCGCGGTCGATCGCGAACTGGTAGGACTGGCCGGTGTTGCCCAAGGTCTGGTCGTTGGAGACCGGGTTGTTCAGATTGCTGGTCGCAAAGCGGACGCCGGCTTTCAAGCCGTCGCTCAAATTGGCTTCGAAACCCAAACGGAAACGTTCCCGCAGCCGCAAACGATCGATTTGGTTGTTGACGATGGCCTCATTAGGGTTTTGAGAAACCTGCCGCTGCAAGCCGCCTTGCGGACTGTTGGCGAGCCGGTTGATCGCCAACCAGTTGTAAGGGCCGAAAAAATTGCCGGCGGCATCCAGACCGGCATTCGCGATCCCCCCGGCATTTTCCTTGCCGTAAAACTCGTCGGCAAAACGCACCCGCATATCGAAGCTGGGATGAATCGCCGCCACCCATTCCGGCAGCGCGGCGGGGATGCCCCAACCTTCGGTTTTGGCGTCTTGTTTGACGTCCTGCAACACCTCGGCCTTCAACTCGGCCCGTACCTGGTCGCGGATCTCCTTTTTGACGAATTCCGGTACGTAGCCGACGTGCTTGGTTTTGCCGGTTTTGGGAGCCGAATTACCCGGCTCCCCGGCATCTTCCGCGGTCGAGGTCGCCGCTTTGGCTTCATTGCTTTTGACTTGCGCGGCTTGGGTTTCGGCGGCTTCCTGTTCGGCCGCCCGCACCAAACCCTGGCCCTCGTCGGGTTTCAAGACGCCCCGCTGCACCAGCAGGTCTACCAAATTCACCAACGTGGATTTCTTGACCGGGATGACTTCGTCGCCGGGCGCGGCGGCCTGGGCGGCCGTCGTCGCGCCGCCAATCAACAGTAGAACCAGGGGTTTGATCGCGGTGTTCATCGTGGTGTTTTCGCTATTCAAAGGTTTTTAAGTTAGTCGGCTTGGGCCAGCGCCGAGCACCGGGTTAGCCACTGCTAAACCCTGGAATTCAGTCGAATCCGGATCGGTTGCGGCATCGTTTCCGGCGGCGGACGGCCAACGCTGGCCCGCAACTTCGGCAACGCCGCGCGCAACGCGCGATCGACCTCGGCATTGCCGCTGCCTGACGCCAGCTCGCTACGGCTAATGCCGCCGTCGGCGCCGACCCAGATATCCAGAATCACGCTAAACGCCACGCTGGCGGCCGGCGTGTCGGCCAGCAAGTTTTGCAAGCCGTCTTCGATCCGGCGCTGGACTTGGCCGCCGTACCAAATCACCGCGTTGCCGCCCCCGCCGCCCAGCAGCGAGCGGCCGCCCTTGCGAGCTTGCAAGCCAAAAGCGTCGCCGCCGGCCGAGCCGTCGGCATCCAAACCGAGCGCCTCCGCCGGCGGTGCTTCATCCTTCTCGGGCGAAGGTTCCGGCTCTGGCGCGGGTTCCGGTTCTTCGATTTTTTCCACCTTGATCTCTTCCGGCGGCGGCGGTTGGTCCGGCGTTGGCGGCGGGGGCGGGGGCGGCTGGATCATCGCGATTTGCTGCACCTGCTTTTTGGCCTGAGGCGGCTTCTCGTAGTGCTTCGCCAACCACCACACGCCCCAGACAATCGCCACGCTCAAACCGATGCCGAGCAACATCGGCAAACGGCGTAACCACGCATACTGATTTGTCATCGGTCGCTACTTCACCAACTTCTGCGTCACCAAGCCCAACTGGCTGATTTGCAGGCGGGTGACGATGTCCAGCACATCGATAACTTTCTGGTACTGCACGCTGGCGTCGGCTTTCACCACCACCGGCAAGTCCGGCGTGGCGGCCTTATATTGCGCCAGCCGGGTTTCCAGTTCCTGTAGCGACACCGGGTAGGTATCCAGGTAAATACTGCCGTCCGGCGTAATCGAAATGGCCTTGGTCTTAGGCTTGGACATGGCCGGCGTGTTGCTGGCCTTGGGTAGGTTGACGGTGATGCCTTGCACCGTGGCGGTGGTCATGATGATGAAAATCAGCAACAGCACATAGGCCACGTCCAGCATCGGCGTGATGTTGATGTCGTCGTAAACTTTATCCTGGTCGTCGATCTTCATGGCCTGGCCTCTTGCCGCGCGGCTGTTTGGCGGGCGGCGCGCATCGCCAACAAGGCCAGAAATTCGTCGCTGAACACCCGCATGCCGGCGGTGATATCCTTGATTTGGGTCAGCAGATAGTTATAGGCAAACAAGGACGGGATCGCGACCGCCAAGCCGGCGACGGTCGCCAGCAGCGCGGCGGCAATGCCGGGCGCGATCGAGTTGATGTTGACGTCGCCGGTGGCGGCGATGGCGGCGAAGGTGATCATCACGCCGACCACCGTGCCGAGCAACCCCAAGAACGGGCCGCCGGCAATCGCGATAGTCAGCAACACCATATGCCGATTCAGGCGTTGGCTTTCGTGGACGATTCGGCTGTCCAGCTTGACCCGCAAGTAGTCCCAGGCTTCGCGGGCGACGACTTGTTCGGCGTTGCCTTGCAGCTTTTGCAACTCGTGAATCGCGGTGTGGTAGAGATGGTATAGCGGCGAGCTTTGAAAGTGATCGTGTTTGCCGACCAGCGCGGTCAGTAAATCCGAATCGGCCAGTTCGTGCTCCGCCGAGCTTTCCTGTTGGTCCAGCCCGCCGAGCTTATTCGGATCGAGCTGGCGGTATTTTTCGAGAAAGGCGCGGTTGTCCTTGCCGATGCGATTAAGCACCAAGGCTTTACCGACCATAACCATGACGGCGATTATCAGCATCACCAAGGTCAGGCCGATGACGACCCAGCCATCGACGGTAACGTTTTGGACGATGACTAGAAAATGGCTATCCGAGCCGCCGCCGTTGGACTCGTCCTGGCCGTAGCCGATGACGGCGAAGTCGGGGCTTTGGCTGCGGTAGGCGAACTTGAGCCAGTCGGCGCCGCGGGCGGTGGCGGCGATTTGCACTTCGTCCAGCCAGCCTTGGTAGTTGTCGCCCAAGCGGATGACCGGTTGGCCGGCCGGGAGTTGGGTTTTGACGCTGCCGGCCGAAACACCGTCGATATAAAGCTCGACGATTTGCGGCGTAACCTCGCTGCCAGGGTTTCGCACGGCTTGGCCGCCGGTCTGGGCGGTCAGGTTTTCCGGACGCAAAACCAAAGCGACGTGTTGCCATCGACCCAGGGTCAGCGGTGCCGGCGCGGTGCTTGCACCGCCGGCGACGGCAGTCAGGGCGTTGCCTTGCACACTCAAACGCAAGTCCAGGCCGGCGGCTTGGGCGCTGAGCAGGGTGGCGGCCGGGTTGGCTTGGTCGATTTTCAGCCAGGCCGAAAAGGTCCAGCCTTTCGCCGGATCGACCGCCAATTGCGGCGCCGGATTAACGACAATAGGCCCGGCGCCGGTGAATTGAGCGGCGGCGCCGATCCAGCCGGCGGACTGAATCGCGGCTTTGGAATCGGCGGCGTGGCTAGCGTAGGCGGTGGCGTCTTGCGGCAGGATCTCGCCGGCGGCAAAGTGGTAGACCAAGCCTTGGGCCACGTCGTACAGGCTTTTCGAATCGGAGCCGTCGGCGGCATTGGCGTTGCCGTAGTACAACCAGAAATCGTCGGTCGCCACGCCGCCGCGCACTTGCGGCAGCTTGACCCAGATCAGGCCGATTTCGCTCAACACATCGACTTGCTCGACCTGATAGGCCAGCGGGGTCTGCTCGTCCTTCAAGGCGCGCAAATCGCGGCCGTTCTCGGCCAGTTCGGCAAAATAGCCGAAGTTGCCGGCATGCAGCCGCACCAGCACCGGTACGTCAGACAAGGTCTGCTGGATGTCGGCTCCGGTCGCCGAGGCGTCCACCGCTACCTGCCGGCGCGAACTCCAGTCGGCGTTCCACCAGGCGTGGCCGAGAGAAGGTAAACAACAAAGGAATAGAATTCGCGGAATAAGATTACGCATCGAATGGGATCGTCGGGAAAAATCGTTAGGGGAGAGTGATTGAAAGTTCGGAAGCCCGCCGGCCACGTTCTCGCCGAACGGACTTGGGCGAACAGGGGAATAAAAGCACTTCATCGGACAAATTCACGATCGTCGACCAGCCTGAATCCAGTGTAAAAGGCCGAAATCGCGGAAGCTCTGGACATATGCGCCGAAACTCGTCGGCTGACACATCCGGTAGCGGAATCCGATTGGCTTCCCGCGGATCGGCGAAAGGGTGCACATCCGTGTGCCGTCCAAGCGTATCCGGTTCCCTATGGACAGAGGCTCGAAGATCCTGATTTGTTAACGCTAACGTGTTTGGGTAAAGGACTTCCCGCCAATGCACGGTTCGCAGGGGATACCGCGGCCAAGGTCCGGTTTGGCCGCGGCGTGGGAAACTTAAGGGGTAGGCAACGACAAGTCGTTGTAGTTGGTGTTAAGGACAGGCAGCGCGCAAGCATCGGGCTGGCCGGCCGTTTGCCGCAGATAAGGGGTTACCGGATTGGCCGGGTCCCAACCAGCCGGCGGCGCCACGTTGGCGCTCAGTGCCACGTAGCCGGCTTGCCCCCAACCGTGGTTGCTCAAGCTGGTATTGCGGGCGGCAACGGTAGAGGCCAATTGGCCCACTTTGACCAGGCCGTTTTGCAGCTTGTTAACATCGTTGCCCTTGCTGGTTCCCAGGTTGGCGGTGTTATATGTCGTGCGCCAGGAGAAGGTGTACTCGCCGACCAAGGGATAGCGGTTTTGCGCCACTTCCTTGCCGGTTGGCGACGCGCCGTCGATTTTAATGAAGCGGTAATTGGCACTGCGGCTCGCGTTACGCTCGGTAGTTTGGATACTGATGCCCCACTGATTGCCGTGAGCGACGTTTTGCGGAATGTCGCGGTAATCGTTGTACGGTGCGGGGTTGTGCCTGGTCGCGCCGGTGGTGCTATTCCAGGAGTTGGTGCCGCTGAAATAGTTGTTGGTGCCGTTGTTCAAGTCGGTCAGGCAGCTATCCACCGCGCCCAAGCTGGTCGCATACATAAAATCCGCGTTGGACGAACCGGTATCGGCAATCACCGGTCCGTGACTACCCAAGCATGGGTACTGCAAGATATTGGCTAAAACCGCCACTTGTTGGCCGGCGCCGTTTTCGCGGCGGCAGACGTGCACCTTGGTGTCCTGGGGGACGTCCAATTTGGTGTTACCGGTACCGGTTCCGGCGAAACCGGCGGCCTTGGCCTGGCTGACCAACTCTTCCAAATCGATCACGTTATCGGTGTCGTTCGGTGCCGGATCGGTATCGGTCGGCGTAAAGCCAGTGGTCGGCGTGGTCGGCAATTTCACCTTGAGCGCGGTCCAATCCCCGACCGCGCCGCTAAAGATACTGGCCAGTTGCGATTTGGTCAGGCTGGGTTGGCAAGCGGCGTTCTCGCCGGATGCGTTAGAGCTGACCGGGGTTACGCCTTGGCCGGCCAAACCGCAGTCGCTGGGCAGGGTGCCGCTGACGATGCCGGCCAGTTGCAGGGCTTGGTACAGTTTCAACGTAACCGGCGTGCCGATGATGTGGCTGGCGATGGTTCTGCGGGTGTTGAACTGGGTATAGTCGATCGGCGTGGTATCCGGCACGGTATTGTCCGGTGCCCCCATCACATCCGGGGTGACGTCGCCGGTCGCCCCGGTGGGCAGGGCCACGTTGAAGGTATCGAGCGGGTCGTCGGGCGTGAGGTGACAAGCGAAGTTATATTGGAAGGTGGTGCCGCCCGACGAGTAGCTGAAGCTGCCCGAGGTATTGGTGGTCGTGCCGCAATTGCTGGGGTCCTTGATAAAACCCAACGGGCTATTCGTGGACGCGGCGGATAAACCCACCGCGGACGCACCCAAGCGGCGGCGCGAGATCCAGACTTTGATCTTGGTGGCGGCGGTGTTGTAAGGGGCGGTGGCGGGAGCGGGGTGAGTCGCATCGGCCACATAGCTGCCGGCGGTCGCCAAGGTACTGGCCGCGCCGCTACCCAGTATGCTGGCCAGTTTCGCGCTAGAAGTCAGGCAATAAATTCCCGAATAACTGTCGTTTTTCGCGACACTGTCCACCTCGGAAGGCAGCGCTTGAAAGTAGACGTGGGTAGTCGTGCCGGCGATATTGGCCTTGTCGGCACAGATGCTGTCGATGACGCTATTGGCTACCGGAAAGCCCAGCACCGGATCGTTGGCTTGCGAACCCGGCAAATAGAGCGCCAGATCGGGTGTGCCGTCGGTGGGCAGCAGCGCCAGGGCGCCGCCCGAAAATACCATGCTGATCGCCAAGCTCAGTTGAGCCAGGCGCTTAGGGGTAAAGCGATTCATTTTTTGTCTCCTAAGTTAACGATCGCCCCGGCCATGCCGGGGCTGTTACCGTTTGTAATGCTGATTCAGGCTTGAACAGACTGGCGAGAGCGGTTGGTAAAGCGCAACAAGCTCAGCAAGCCGCCCAGAAACATCCAGGCGGCGCCGGGTAGCGGTACCGCGGTGACGTAATTCCAGTTCAAGGTGCCGCTAGCGATATCCAGCGACATATAACCGGGCATGAAGTCGAAATTTGCCTGGCTATTTGTGGTGGTGCCGGGCGTGGAGCCGGTGTGCCAAAACAACATTCTGACGGTTTCGTCATTTTCACCGAAGAAATTGGTATGTTCCGTGCCGTCGGCATACAGGTAGGCAGAGGCCTGGAACAGGCCAATGCCGCCTTCCTCGCTAAACGCGTTGGAATTGGTCGTCGTCAAGTCCCAGTTCGCCGCGTAGTCGGTCAACTTGGTCTTGCCCGGGGTCACAATCGGCGTACTGTTCGGCAAGGCCTGGTTAAGCGCGAGCGCCTGGTTTTTGACCCCAGTGGTTTGGCCTTGCAACTGGCTGACCTGCACCAGAAGCTTATCGGCTTCCCTTAGATCCGAGATATTGGTTTGGCTGACCAGAATACCGTAATGCGGGTCTAACAAGCTGACCGCAGTGTAATAGTTGCTGCCCAAAACGTTCCATTGCAACTCGCCGGTGGCGTTGGCGATAAAGTTGGCCCAGCGCGGTCCCAGATTCCAGGTATAGCTCGTGCCATTGGCAATGTTGTCGGTGAAGTCGTTGACCGTGGTCGCCAAATCGATGCCGTAGGTCGTGGCATTGTCGACGTCGTAGACGCTCAAAAACATCTCGCCGCTGGTTTGCTGCGCTTGGGTACCGGGGTTAATCGCCGCCTGGGCCGAACCCATGCCGAGCGCCATGCACACCGCCGTCAAGCCGAAACCGTGTTTGTTAAAAATTTTCATACTCTACCTCTGTAGTTAGTTTGAGAGGGACGTCCGTCCCGTTGGTTGCCCACGGCCTTGTCAGCATTCCGGCATCAATCTATCCGCGTCCGCTACCCAGCCCTTACGATTCAATCATCTATCTTCGATGTTTACCGTGGAGCATAACGTAATGCAAAAATGTGAAGCTCGTCAAACACATTCAGAGGCAATGGCTTATTTGCAATTTGGAAATAATCCCACACAACCTGCGGAAAATCAGTGTTTACGCCATTGGCGACATAGTTTTTTTACTAGCTTAGCCAGAGCGCTCCAGCCCGAAGGCTTGCGAATTCGATATAGACATTGATATATAACATGCTTCAAACTCGATTCCGGTGAAATTCGATGAAATCCCAGCGCTCCCCGTTCAGCTTCAAACTGGCTCCACTCGCGGTCTGCATTCGGCGGATTCTAGCGGGCAGCTTGCTGGCCGGCGCCGGCGGCGAATTGCTGGCCGACGCCGGCTTGCCGGTCGCGGTCGGCGCTGGCGCGTCACCCGGTTCCAGCGTCGCCGAGTTGGCGAACCCGGCCTTGCATCCCAATATCGACGTCGGCCATGCCTCGGCCAGCTACAGCGCGGACGGCCAAAAGCTGACGATCAACCAAACCACCGCTAAAACCGTGCTGGATTGGCAAAGCTTTAACGTCGACGCCGGCAAGAGCGTGCAATTCGCCCAGCCCGGTAGCGGTTCGATTGCGTTGAACAACATTCACCAGCTCGACGCCAGCAAGATTTACGGCAATCTCAGCGCCAACGGTCAGGTGTATTTGGTCAATGCCAATGGCTTCGTATTCGGTCAGGGCGCGTCGGTCAACGTCAACTCGCTGGTCGCCACCACCTTGAAAATCGAGGATGACGTCTTCGACAAGGGCATCGCCAACGTCGTCGATTCCGGCGCGACCGGCGTCAACCCCGCGCCGGTCGCGGCGTTGACCGGCGACGGCGCGGTCTACCGCGATCTCGGCAACGGCCAGCGCGAGAAAATTCGGATTTTGGTCGAGAACGGCGCCGCGATCTCCGCCGCCAACAGCGGTCGGGTGCTGTTGGCGGCGCCGGACGTGGAAAACGACGGCACCATCACCGCGCCGGACGGCCAAGTCCTGCTGGTCGGCGCGACCGATAAAGTCTATTTGCAAGCCAGCGATTCCAGCGATGTGCGCGGCTTGCTGGTGGAGGTCGCTACCGGCGGCAGCGTCGAAAACGTCGGCAAAATTCTGACCGAGCGCGGCAACACCACGATGCTGGGCTTCGCGGTGTCGCAGCAAGGCGTCATTTCGGCCTCGACCTCGGTAGCCTTGAACGGCAGCGTGCGCTTGCTGGCCCGCGAAGGCGCGCAATTGACCGGAACAGGCCCCTATAAGCTAAAACCTAAAACCACGACCAGGGCCCAAGCGGGCGAGGACGGTTTGGGCAGACAAGCCCGCGTGGTGCTGGACGGCGGCAGTCTGACCGAAGTGGCGCTCGACGCCAGCGGCGGCACCGCCGTGGACGAACAAACCCAACCGCGCTCGCGCATCGACATCGAGGCCGGGAGCATTCGATTGAAGAATGGCGCGCAAATAGTCGCCCACGCCGGCGATGTGAATTTGATCGCCAGCGCCGTTCCCGACGCACCGCTCACTCAAAATATCGCCGGCAACGCCAGCCGTATCGTCCTGGAGCAAGGCAGTAACATCGACGTATCCGGCGTTAAGAACGTCGAATTGGCGATGAGCAGCAATATCGTCGATCTGGAATTGCGCAATTACGAGTTGCGCGACGCGCCCTTGCAGAAAGACGGTATCTTGCACGGTAAAACCGTCAAGGTGGACGTCCGCGACGGCACGACGCTGGCCGACGCTTCCGGCGCGATCGCCAAGCGGCCGCACTCGGTATTCGAACGCAGTATCGGCGCCGGCACGATCAGCTTGCAATCGGAAGGCGATCTGATCGTCCAGACCGGCGCCAACCTGGACATTTCCGGCGGCTACCTGAGTTACCTCGGCGGTTACGTCAATACCACGCAACTACTGTCCGACGGCCGCCTGTTCGACATCGCCACGGCCGACCCCAACCGCACCTACCAACAAATCGTCAGCGGCCGGCATTACGAAGCGGCTTACCGGCAGGGCGGCGCTGCCGGCACGCTTTCGATCCGGACCCAAGCGGCGCGCCTCGACGGCAGCGTGAATGCCGACACCGTCGGCGGCCTGTATCAGCGCGATCCGGCCACGGCCGCCGCTGGCGGCACGCTGGACCTGGATCTTACTTGGAACGGCACCGCGTCGCAAACCGTGGCCTTTGTCGGCGCGGCGAACGGCGGCGGCGAAGACATCGCCAACGTCTTGGCCCTGACGCCGGCCTTGTTCGGCCACGGCCTGAATCATTTCGAGTTGAAAACCCTGGGACGTTTCACGATCGACGCCGGCGTGGTCTTGAACCTGGCGGCCGGCGGCGGCTTCACGGTCCGTGCCGGAACTATCGATGTGCAGGGCAGCCTGATCGCGCCGGCCGGCGACGTCGCGTTGACCTCGGTGTCCGGCGATTTAGACGGCAAGCTGACGCTGGGTACCGCGAGCCGCATCGACACCAGCGGCCGCTGGATCAACGACATCAAGGACGGCCGGACCAATAGCTTGCAAACCTTGTGGCTGGACGGCGGCGACATTGCCTTGCAGGCCGGCGGCGGCTTGCTGTTGGCGCGCGGTGCCAGCTTGGCGGCCAACGGCGGCGCCCGGATGACCGCCACCCATAAAGTCACCGGCGGCGCCGGCGGCAACATCTCGCTGCAAAACAACAGTACCGCCAGAGAACCGAGCGAATTCCGGCTCGGCGCCACGCTGTCGGCGGTCGGCTTGCAAAAAAACGGCACGCTGAGCATCAGCACCGGCCGGGTCGAAATCGCCGACGGCTCCGGTCTGCCGATTGAAGCCGACGGCACCTTGTATTTGAGCAGCAGTTGGCTGCAAAACGCCAACTTCGGCGCTTACGCGCTGACAACGACGGTTGGCGCGTTAAAAATCGCCGACGGCACCCGCTGGCAATTGCGCCAAACCAATTGGCAATTGAACGGCAACGCGATGCAAGCCGCCAGCGGCACGCCTTTAAGCGAATTAGTCCATCTGGCGCTGCTGCCGGATTACCAGCGCCTGGCGGTTGATCTGAATTTAACCCATGCCAGACGAACCAGTTTTGGCATCGTCAGCGACCACGGCGGCATCGTGATCGGCGCCAACGCTTGGATAGGCGCGGATTGGGGCGCGCAATTCGCTCTGACCTCCGACGATAGCATCCGTATTAACGGCACGCTGAATGCGCCGGCCGGTACCATCAAAATCGCCCTAACCAGCCCCGGCAGCGCTTTCGACAGCGGCTACGATCCCGATTTAGGCATTTTCCTCGGCGCCCTCGGCCATCTCAACGCGGTCGGCGCCAGCGTGCTAACGCCGAACGGCTCCGGCTTGTCGCAGGGCGATGTGAAAGCCGGCGGCACGGTGTCGCTGACCGCTCTCCGAGGCTATATTGCCGCCGCCGCCGGCAGCACGATCGACGTTTCCGGCACACAGGCACGGCTGGACATCCTCAACGCCAAGGGCCGAACCAAACAGACCCTGGCCTCGGCCAGCGGTACGATCGACCTGAGTGCAGCCGAAGGTTTGATCCTGCAAGGCCAATTGCTGGCGCAAGCCGGCGCCGGTACCGGCGCGGCCGGCGGCGGCGTATCCGGCGGCACCCTCAATCTGGCTCTGGACATCCGCAAACGCGGCGCCGGCGAGTTCACCAATTTTCCGACCGGCGAGCGGGTGATTCGGGTCGGCGCCGAAGCGGAGGTGCTATCGAGCGATGTCCAGGCCGCGATCGCGGCCGGCGCCGTACCGGCCGAATTCAATGGTCTTGCTTATATCAGTGCCCGCCAAATCACGCAAAGCGGCGCCGACCGGCTCAGTCTGGCGAACCTGAGCAATGGCGAAATCCGCTTCGACGGCCCGGTCACTCTGGCCGTCGAACAAAGCTTGACCCTGGATGCGCCGTTGATTGGCCACGTTGGCGACGGTTCGGCCGTTCTGTCCGCCAACGTAGTCAATCTGGGTTCGAGCTTGAACCGAACCGTGTCCGGCCCACAAGGCGCCGCCGACACCGAAGACCGCTTGACCGTCAACGCCAACCTGATCAACCTGTTCGGCGCCACCGCGATCGGCGGCTTCGCCGAGACTCGCTTGCTCAGCAACGGCGACCTGCGGCTGACCGGCATCAATCCCAATGCCGAAGCGGATTTGCTGGGCGCGCTGAGACTGGCCGGCGATCTGGTCTTGGGCGCTCGGGAAATCTACCCGACCACGCTCAGCCATTACACGATCGCTATCGATGCGGCCGTCAATCCCGACGGCACGGTGACCGTTCTGCCCGGCGTCGGCAGCCAGGCGACGCCGTTGTCGGCGGCCGGCGCGTTGACGATAGAGGCGGCGCATATCCAAAGCCAAGGCCGCTTGCTGGCGCCGTTCGGCAACATCGAGTTGAATGCCGGCCTATCCTTGGCCTTGTTGGACGGCAGCATTACTTCGGTCGGCGCCGACAGCGTGATTCCGTTCGGCCGCACCCAAGGCGGTCTGGGCTGGCTGTATCCGCTCGGCACCGCCAGCAACATCCAAACCACGACACCGGCCAAGTCCATCGTATTGTCCGGGCCCGACATCAACCTGGCCGCCGGGGCCAGCGTTAATCTGAACGGCGGCGGCGATTTGTCGGCCTTCGAATTCGTCGCCGGCGCCGGTGGCAGCCAGGATGTCCTCGACACCAGCGGCGCTTACGCGATCTTGCCGGCTTATTTGGCGGATTTCGCCGCTTACGATCCCATCGAATTCGCCAACTCGGGTCTAAATTTTGGCGACAACCTGCATTTGAGCGCGGCGCTGGGTAATCCGGGCGATGCCAATTATCTGGCGGCCGGCGACTACGTGCTGTTACCGGCCCATTACGCACTGTTGCCTAATGCGTTTTTGGTCACGCCGCAAGCCGACAGCTTGGACATGGCCGCCGGCACCACCAGTAGTCTGATCGACGGCACCCAGGTCATCGCCGGTTACCGTTACACCGCGAATACCGGTATCGCCGCCAGCCGCTGGTCCGGTTTCGCGGTCGAAGCCGGCACTGTTGCCCGGACCCGCTCGGAATACGACGAGACCACCGCCAGCGAATTTTTCGGCGCGAAAGGCGCCGGCTTGCCGCAAGATGCCGGCAATCTGGCCCTGTTGGCGCAAGGCCGCCTGACGTTGGCCGCCGACATCAGTGCCACCGCCGCGGCCGGCGGCTTGGGCGGCATGCTGGACATCGGCGCCAATAAACTCAACGTCGTGCAAGACTTGAGCGCGGCCGTTCCGAGCGACGGCGTCGCCTTATTGGCCGAGCAACTGAATCGGCTGAACGTCGATAGTCTGTTATTGGGCGGACGCCGGCAACGGAACGACGACGGCACTCAACTGACCGTCGCCGCCGATAGCGTCGCGATTAGCGACGGAGTAGCCCTGCACGGCCGGGAAATCCTGTTGGCCGCGCGCGACCGGGTCACGGTCGGCGCCAACGCGAGTTTGGCCGCATCCGGCCGTTTGAGCCGAACCGACACCGAATTCAGCGTGACGAATGCCGACGGCAGCGGCGCCGGCGCCTTGCTGCGGGTTTCGGCGGGAGCGCAAAGCCAAATCGAACGCTCCGGCGGCGGAGTCGGCAACGCGACCGGCTTGCTGGAGGTAAAAACCGGCGCGGTGTTAAGCAGCGCCGGCTCCATCTTGCTGGACGGTAGCCGGGATGTGGCATTCAACGGCACGATCGCGATGAACGGCGGCGATCTGGCCTTGAGTTCCAGCCGAATCACGCTGGGCGGCGACGGCACGGCCGCCGGCCTGAACCTGAGCGACAGTAGCTTGAACGGCCTAAATGCGGACCGTATCGCGTTGAACAGCTACGACGCCATCGACTTTGCCGGCGCGCTGCATCTGGCGGTGAAAGAATTAACCTTGAATGCCGCGAACTTGCGCGGCGTGGCCGGTGGACAAACCGCCAGCATCGTTGCCGATACGATCACGTTGACCCATACCGGTCGCGCGGCGCCGGCGCAAACCTTAGCCGGCGACATGCGCTTGGATTTATCCGCCCGTAACAGCCTGAGCTTGGCCGAAGGCGAATACGCTTGGTCCGGCTTCGGCCAAGTCGCGCTCAGCGCCGGTGTGGCGCTGATCGACGACGGCACCGCCACGATCCACTCGACCGCCGACTTGGCCGTCACCGCGCCGGTGTGGACCGCCAGTGCCGGCGCCAATACCGTGATCGAGTTGGGCGGCCACGATCTGACGGTCGGCGCCGGCAACGGCGGCGCGGTCGGTGGCGGCCTGGGCGCGCGCTTGACCGTTAACGCGCGCGACATCGTGCAACAAGGCCGTATCGAACTGGCCGCCGGCGGCGTGACGCTGAACGCCGGCCGCGACCTGACGGTCGGCGGCGACATCGATGCCGCCGGCCGGGTCGTCAACCTGGCCGATGCGGTAGCCTATGCCAGCGGCGGCTATATTTCGCTGACCGCCGAGCAAGGCAAACTGGCAATCCTGAACGGCGCGCGCTTGGACGTATCCGGCAGCAGTGTCGGCGGCGACGCCGGCAATCTGAACCTGGCGGCCGCCAACGGCGAGCTGACGTTGGCAGGCAGCTTGGTGGGCCGTGCCCACGCCGGCGCGGTCGGCGGCGGCTTGGCCTTGGATAGCCTCAGCCTGAGCTCCGCCCAGTGGGCCGGGTTGCTCGGGCAATTGCACGACGGCGGTTTTAACGGCGATATCGCGATCCGCCAGCGGCTGGGCGACATGAACATCGCCGCCGGCCAAAGCCTGCAAGCCGCCAACATCACGCTGGCCGCCGACAGCGGTTCGCTGACGGTTGCCGGCGAACTAAGCGTCAGCGGCGCCGAAGCCGGCACATTGCAACTAGCGGCCGGCGACGCGCTGACGATAATGGCCGGCGCCAAACTCGGCGCGGTTTCGAGCGGTGCCGATCAGGCCGGCGGCACGATCACGTTGACCTCGACCGACGCCGACGGCGACGGGCTGGAAGGCGTCGCGATAGCGTCCGGCGCCGTGCTGGACCTGAGCGGCACGGCCGGCGGCGGCGAAATCGACGTCATCGTCAACCGCAAAGGCGACGACGATGCGGCGGTCGATATTGCCGCCGGCAGCGTCGCCGGCGCCGCCAGCCTGAAAGTCGCGGCGATGGCCCATTACGCGACCGACACCATCACCAACGCCCAAATCAAGCAATGGTACGACGATACCCGCGTTTTCATGACCGCCGCCGCCGACAACGCGGATTTGAGCGGGCGCTTGGGCGGCTTTACGCTACAGCCCGGATTGGACGTGCAAGGCAGCGGCAGTCTGGATATGAATTTGTCCGAGAATTTGGCGACGGCAACCTGGACCAGAGTCGGCTCGACGACAGTCTGGCGAACCAAGCTGGACAATATCGCCGGCGCCGTCCAGGCCTTACGCCGCTTAAACGCCGATGGCGAGATTATCAAGGAGTACAGCTACTTTTCGCCGGCGTCTTCGAACTCTCCGTGCACGCTGACCAGTTGCTCGTTGACTGCCGGCAGCTATTATTTCGATGCCAATCCCAACTCGCCCACCTACCGAACCTTGTTTTTCAGGGGCACTACCAACGCCAACCCGCGCACGCTGAGCGGCTTGACCGAATTCAACGGCTGGGACCTGGCCTTGCCCTACGCCAATGGCCAGGATTGGCATTTCGGGGCAGAAAAAGTACCAGGGCTGTTGGTGATTCGCGCCGCCGAAAATTTGGACATCAATCAAAACCTGTCGGACGGCATTGCCCGCTACGACGGCAAGCAAATGAACGCATTATTGGGTACTAACGACAGTTGGCAAAGTCGGGAAGTCCTGCAAACCGGCGCGTCCTGGAGCTACCAACTGGTGGCCGGCGCCGACTTGTCCAGCGCGAACCTGATGGGCTTGCTGAGCGCGCCGGCATTCGGCACCGGCAATTTGACGGTGGGCGCCAACAGCCGCATTCGGACCGGCACCGGCGACATCGAGATTGCCACCGCCGGCAATATCAAGCTGACCGACTGGACTTCGGCAATCTATACGATGGGCCGCGCCGAGTCCGTCAACCGCTACGGCAGTCTGTCCGGTAAAACCGCCGGCAAGGAGTTTTTCGTGGAATATCCGGTCGACGGCGGCGGCTTGTCGCTGCGCGCCGGCGGCGACATCATCGGCGCGGTCAGCTCGCAGTTCCTCAGCGATTGGCTGCAACACGGCAGCGTTCGATCCCCAGCCGATGACGGTACATTGACAGGCGCCACGGCCTGGGGTATCAGCTTCGATGCGCCGTATAGCTTTAACAACCAAAACCAAAGCTTCGGCTTCCGGGAAAACCTTGGCGCGCTCGGCGGCGGCGATATAGAAATCAACGCCGGCCGCGACATTCTGAATTTGTCGGTGATGCTGCCGACCTCGGCCAAGCTGACCGGCGCCGTCGATGCCGACGGCAACATCGCCGAAAGCATGCCGCTGATTCGCGGCGGCGGCGATCTGAACTTGCGGGCGGGCGGCGACATTGCCGGCGGGGTGTTTTTTGTGGACAAGGGCAATGCTAACCTGAAGGCCGGCGGCGCGATTACCGCCAGCCGATCCGATCCGGACGCCCCGGAAGACAGCGTCGTCTACAGCGCGGGGCCGATTTTCGCGATCGGCGATTCGATTTTTAGCGTGCAAGCGGCGACCGGTATCGCGGTCGGCGCGGTTGTGAATCCGTTCGGTGTCCCACCGGCCAGTAATCCGGCGTCCAATACGGCCATCGTCAACAGCTACTTTTTCAATTACAGCGAGCGTAGTGGCCTCGCACTGCAAACGCTGGCCGGCGCTATCGATTTTAACAACGACACGGATCTGATCGACCAACTGGCCAAAACCTTCCCGACCGCCACCAGCGATCCGCAATCCTATATTTCTCAGGCCGGCGTGGATTGGTGGTCCTACTATCCCGGCAATCTGACCGCCCACGCGCTCAGCGGCGATATCAACGTCAACAATTCGCTGTCGCTGTTTCCGAGCAGCGGCGGGACGCTGGATCTAGCGGCCTGGGGCAATCTGACCCTGGGCGTCGGTACGCTAAGCGACAGCAAGATCGAACAACTGGACGCCGATCCCAGCCTGTTGCCGTCCGTGCTGAATCCGACCAATACCGGCGGCGTTTGGCCCGAGCACGCCGATGTATCGGTCCACACCAACGACAGCCGTTCAAATCGGCTGATTGCCGCGCACGGCAGCATCACCGGTATCGGGTCCGCCAGCGTGATTACCGCCAAGGCCACCACGTTTTACGCCGGACTGGACTTTAAAAACCTGGGCTTGGCATTGCAGAATCTGCATGCCGACGACGTCAGCAGCATCAGCGCCGGCCGCGACATCCTCTACGAATTGATCAGAAACCCGACGACCGGGGCTTATATTACGACCAACGCCCAAATCGAACTGGGCGGGCCGGGTTTGTTGAACGTGTGGGCCGGTCGCAATATTGACCTGGGCGTGTCCGGCGGCATTATCTCGGTCGGCAATTTGCACAACGTCGCGCTACCCAGTCAAGGCGCCGACATTAGCGTGTTGGCCGGCAACCGCTTCTCCGACTCCACCGCGCCGCTGGAAGACTTCCTGAACACCTATGTCGTGTCCGGCAACTACCAAAGCTTGCGCGCTTCCTTGGAGCAACAAACCACGCCGATCGGCCGGCTACAAATCGCGTTGGCGGTGCTGTTCGACGAAATTCGCGCCTCGGCCAAGGCCGCGGCGGTGACGACGGGCGCCAAGCGGCAGGCGGCCTACCAACGCGGTTACGACGCGATCGCTCTGTTGTTCCCGGACGCGCCGGCCGGCGACATCAAGTTGTTCTTTAGCCGGATTCAAACCGTGCAAGGCGGCGACGTCAATCTGTTGGCGCCGGGCGGCATGATCAACGTCGGCCTGGCTTCGGGATTTACCGGCGGTAAAGCCGACCAAGCCGATCTGGGCATCATGGCTCAGCGCGAAGGCAACATCAACATCCTGGTCAAAAACGACTTGCAGGTGAACCAGCAACGGGTATTCACATTGGCCGGCGGCGACATTACCGTCTGGTCTTCCGAGGGCAATATCGACGCGGGCCGCGGCGCCAAAGCGGCCTTGGCGACCGCCGCGCCAAGAATCAGCATCGACAAATCCACCAGCCAACTGATCGTCGAATTTCCGCCGACGATTTCCGGCAGCGGCATTCGGGCGCAGTCGGGCTATAACAGCGATAGGATAGGCAATGTCGTGCTGGCCGCGCCGAAAGGCGTCGTCGATGCCGGCGAGGCCGGTATCGGTGGGCAGAACGTGACAATTGCCGCCACCGCCGTGATCGGCGCCAGCAATATTCAGGTGTTGGGAAACAGTATCGGATTCGGCCAAATCCTAGCGCTCCCGACCATGCCCGACAATGCCGGCGCGGCAGCGGCCGCCGCCAGCCGGTCAGCGTCGACAAACGAAGCGGCCGCCGAGCAGCAAACCGACGATTCCGCGGCCGGACATTCGGTCAAAGTGGCGTTGTTGGACAGCCAATTGCTTGGTTTCGGTGCTTGCAGCCTTGCCGACATCAAGTCCGGCAAGGCGGGGTGCGGCGACTAACGGGACCGCTAGGCCGCAATTTAATTTCGCCGGGTAGACCTCGGGCAGTAGCGGCAAAGCGCTTGGGTAAGCCCAAGACAGGATTCCGCGCGGGCGTTTTTCAGTGAATGTGCGAAAATTCACGGTTCGCCAATTGGGAGCCTTAGCTCGATCATGCCCACCTCCGAAACCTGTTCCGCGCCGATCGGCGTTTACGACTCCGGCATCGGCGGACTGTCGGTGTTGCGCGCCTTACGGGAAAAGTTGCCAAACGAATCCTTCGTTTACGTCGCGGACAATGCCCACGCGCCTTACGGCGACCGGGCGCCGGACTTCATCGAAGCGCGCGCCCGGCAAATCGCCGCCTTCCTGGTGCAACGCGGCGCGCGAGCCTTGGTGCTGGCCTGCAACACCGCCAGCGTCGTCGCCGCCCAACAGCTACGCAAACTGCATGGCTTGCCGATCGTCGCGATGGAACCGGCCATCAAGCCGGCCGCGCGAATCACGCAATCCAAGGTGGTGTTGGTCATGGCCACCACCAACACGATCCGGAGCGCGTCGGTCGCCCGACTGTGCAGCGCCTACGGCCGGGAGGTTAACGTGATCCTGCAACCGTGTCCGGGTTTGGCGGACCAGGTCGAACGCGGCGAATTTGGTAGCGCGGCAACCTTAGATCTGTTGGACAGATTCATCAGCCCCGGCATTGCCGCCGGCGCCGATACCATTGTGCTGGGCTGCACGCATTACGCGTTTCTGACTTCGGAAATTTCGCGGATTGCCGGACCGGCGGTCGCGGTGGTCGAGCCTTCCTACGCCATCGCCCGACAACTCGCCCGAGTTCTGCCGGCCGCCACCGCGCCTCGGCGACCAGCCAGCGCCACCACTTTCTACACGTCCGGTTCGGCGCCCGACATGTCGGCCTTTTTGGCGACGATCGGCGAAACCGCCCAAGCGGTGTATACGCTACCAGCCGGTATGCCGTAGCCGGCCCGAGGGTATAAGGACCCGACGAGCACTTGTCTGTTTGTGCCGAAAGTCGTTGAGGGAAGTACGGACAGACCGGTGTCCGAACGCCTTCGATCGCGATTGAAGCCGATCCACCCAGCTTTTTGATTACTCGGGGTTCTCCGACATGATAGGAACGGCTTGTGTAACTATTCAGGGAAAACAGTAATCCAAACCGAATATGTGGAATACCACGCCACGGGTCCTCGCCTACGGCTCATCCGTATAAAACCCCGTCTCGAAAGTCGCCCGGCGATTCCGACCGGGTTCCCCCGAAACCCGGCTGATCCTTACCCTTAGTCTGATGCTTAATGCTTCAGGGCATCTGGCTCGCGCGTGCCGCCGGTCGCTGACGCAGGTTTTACCGAAAGGCCTCAGTTTAGTTTTTGATCCGTCGCGGTAAGCTGTAAAATCGCCTTTAAGCGTTGGCGCCGTTTCGGCATCAGCTGGCACGCCTCACCGATTTCGTCATTTAGGAGTTCCATTTCATGAGCAATACACAAACTCACGCCGAAGTTCTGGTCCTGGGCGGCGGCCCCGGCGGTTACACGGCGGCCTTCCGCGCCGCCGATTTGGGCAAGCAAGTGGTCCTGGTCGAACGCTATCCGGTGCTGGGCGGCGTTTGTCTGAACGTCGGTTGTATTCCGTCGAAAGCCTTGTTGCACGCCGCGCAAATCATTCACGAAGCCGAGGCGATGGCCGAACACGGCGTCAGCTTCGGCCAGCCGCAAGTCGATTTGGATAAAATTCGCGGCTGGAAGCAAAGCGTCAGCCAGGGTTTGAATCAAGGTTTGGCGAAGCTGGCCAAACAGCGCAAAGTCACCGTGATCAACGGCGTCGGCAAGTTCGCTTCGGCCAACAGCCTGACCGTCGAAAACGAGTCCGGCAGCCAAACCGTGACTTTCGATAACGCGATCATCGCCGCCGGCTCGCAGCCGACCAAAATTCCCGGTTTCCCGCACGACGACCCGCGCGTCTGGGATTCGACCGATGCGTTGAACTTGAACTTCGTGCCGGAGAAGCTGCTGATCGTCGGCGGCGGCATCATCGGTCTGGAAATGGCGACGGTGTATCACGCGTTGGGTTCGAAAATCAGCGTGGTCGAGTTGATGGACCAAATCATCCCCGGCTGCGACAAGGATTTGGTCACGCCGCTGCAACGTAAGATCAAAAAGCAATACGACAATCTGTGGCTGAAAACCAGCGTGAAAGCGATGGAAGCCACCGACACCGGCATTAAGGTAGCGATGGAAGGTAAGGACGCGCCGGAATCGGAAACTTTCGACGCGGTGCTGGTCGCGGTCGGCCGCCGTCCAAACGGCAAATTGATAAACGCCGAGCAAGCCGGCGTTACGGTCGACGAACGCGGCTTTATTCCGGTCGACAAACAGGGCCGCACCAACGTCGGCCACATTTTCGCGATCGGCGATATCGTCGGCAACCCGATGCTGGCCCACAAAGCCACTCACGAAGGCAAAATCGCCGCCGAAACCATTGCCGGCCATAAAGCCGGTTTCGATGCGTTGACGATTCCATCGGTGGCCTACACCGATCCGGAAGTGGCCTGGATGGGATTGACCGAAAACCAGGCGCAACAGCAAGGCGTCGAATACGACAAAGCCGTATTCCCGTGGGCCGCCAGCGGTCGGTCGTTAGCCTTGGGACGTAGCGAAGGCATCACTAAAATTTTGACCGACAAAACCAACGGGCGAATCCTGGGTGCCGGCTTCACCGGCCCCGGCGCAGGCGAATTGGTGGCGGAAGCGGTATTGGCGCTGGAAATGGGCGCTGACGCCACCGACGTCAGCCTGAGCATCCATCCGCACCCAACCTTGTCGGAGACGTTTGCGTTCGCGGCGGAGATGATAGAAGGGACGATTACCGATCTTTACGTTAAAAAGTAGATAGTTTAGCGGTTTGATTTCCGATCATAATTGACGTCGGAAATTGAATGTCCGGCAAGTTGTTTATTTGATGATTGATTTTTCCTCAATCACTTGCGTCGTCCATCGGAATGGGAAATTTCCTTCGGAATTAGCGTTAGATTCCAGACAGGCCGCCGCGTGGGCTATAAATATTTACTTTGATAGCAGGTCTGAAAATGGAAAAATTATTCAAAAAGATAAAATACTTGCCTGAATTGGCAAAGAAGTACCGAATACTTAAACACTGTAATCTGCTGGACGATAGGCTTAGCGCATCTGAGTTGGAGCAGTATTTGTACACTTGCAGCGCGGTTGGAACTCATAGAGGGTATTTGCGTTCGCTTCGCGAAACCATGTGCGTCGACCGCGAAGGTAATCCGCTCCCCTGGTACACCTATCCGGCCATCGAACAACTAGCGAAATGGGATTTTTCAGAAGCGGAAGTCTTTGAATTCGGTTGCGGCAATTCGACTCGATGGTGGGCCGGCCGGTCTAAATCGGTCGTGAGCCTGGAGGGCTCACGGGTCTGGTACGACAAAATCTTGTCTTCCAATGTCTTACCGGACAACACCACACCGATACTTGTCGCAATAGATGGGGATGAATATAGTCAAGCATTTGGCGATTACGCGGAGGCTTTGAATAATTTCGGCCAGTTCGACGTCATTATTGTCGACGGCGAATCTCGTTTCAGGACGCGCTACGCTTGCGCAAACAACGCGTTAAAGCATTTAAGAGCAGGTGGTTTGATTATTCTCGATAACTCCGACTGGCATCCGGAATCCGCCAAATTGCTAAGAGATTCAGGATTGCTTCAGATCGATTTTTGCGGTCTCGGCCCCTTGAATACCCACGCCGAGACTACCTCGTTGTTTTTGGACAAATTCTTCAGCGTTAAGCCCGTGAACGATAACGAGCACCCAGGGCAAACTATTGGCGGATTGAAGCTCACCCTGGGTTAAAAATCGCAATCCTCTCACTGGGGGGTAGCTAGCGACAGATTTCCACGTCGAACACGGTACCGTTGACGGCGACTACCTTGACCTTCCCGCCCACCGGGCAATCGTCGCCGTGGACTTTCCAGATCGTGTCGTCCACCTTGATTTTGCCCTGTCCGTTTTCAATGGCTTCCACCAGATTGAAGGTGCGGCCGACGTATTGCGCGCCGCGCCGGTTCAATAGCGGATGATCGCTGGTTTGCGATTTGGCGCTGGCGTAACGGCGCCAAGCCAGTACCGCCGCGATCGCCATCGCCGAGAACAGCAGCACTTGCACGTTAAATCCCATCACCGGCACGACCAGTAACAACGCGCCGGTCACGAAAGCCGCCACCGCCAGCCACAAAAAGAAGAAACCGCTGACCAAAATCTCCAAGCCCAGGAACGCGACCGCGGCCACCCACCAATACCAGAACACGATGTCGAATTCGCTCATCGCGCTAGCCTTTTTGGACAAAGCTTCCTTGGCCAATTCGCCGATACCGCCTAAGGCACCGATCACGCTGGAGGCTTCCAGCGGCATTAGAATCAGCTTGCTGTTGTCGGCGGTAGCGATCTCCTTGATGGACTCGATGTATTTTTGCGCGACGAAAAAATTGATCGCCTGCACGTCGCCCTTGGCGATGGCTTCGGACACCATCAGCGTGGCCTTGGCCTCGGCTTCGGCCAAGCGCTCGCGGGCTTCGGCCTCGCGAAACGCCGCTTCGCGGCGGCCTTCGGCTTCCAGAATCGCGCTCTGTTTCAAACCCTCGGCTTTTAAAATTTCCGCCTGCCGCAAGCCTTCGGCTTCCAAAATCTGCGCGCGTTTTTCCCGTTCCGCCTTCATTTGCCGAGCCATCGAATCGACCAAATCCTTGGGTGGCGCAATGTCCTTGATTTCGATCCGGGTGACTTTGATGCCCCACGGCGTGGTCGCGTCGTCGACCACCGCCAACAAACGGGCGTTGATCTCGTCGCGGCGCGACAGCAATTCGTCCAGGTCCATCGAACCCATCACGGTGCGGATGTTGGTCATCACCAGATTGATAATCGCCACATCCAGATAATTCACCTCGTAAGCCGCCTTGGCGGCATCCATGATTTGGTAGAACACCACGCCGTCCACCCGCACCATGGCGTTGTCCTTGGTAATGACTTCCTGCGACGGCACGTCGATGACTTGTTCCATCATGTTCAATTTTCTGCCGATCTGATCAATGATGGGGACGATGATGTTCAAACCCGGCGTCAAGGTCGCCGTGTACTTGCCGAAACGCTCGACCGTGTATTCCATGCCTTGCGGCACCGATTTGACGCTCATGAACACCATCAAAATGGCGAAAAAGAACAACACTGTCACGAATAAACCGAAACCGCCCATAACTGCCTCCCGAGGCTGATGTAATTTTTTTATGATTGCCGATCCTAAGCCTGGTAATAATATAGGTTTCTTTCACCTGCCGCTAACCAACCCGGATACATGAACACTCTGATTTACTACAGCTTCAACCTCCTGATTCTTACCTTAGTCCTGTTGCTGGTCGGTTTGATCAAGCCTAAGTGGCTGCTATTTTGGATGGACAAACCCGGCCGCTTACCGATCATCTTTGTTTGCACCGGCCTGTTCATGACGTCGGCCGTGATGTACGGTGAAGGCAACAAGGAACTCCAAGCCGAAAAAGCCCAACAAGCCAAGGCCCAAACCCCACCGCCGCCGGCACCCACCAGCGGCGACGTGCCGGTCGTTAAACCGGCGCCGGCCGCCAAGCCGGCGACTCAGCCCTAAAACGGGCCGATCCGGGCCGATCAGCGTAGCGCGTCGATCCGCCGTTTCAAATCGCTTAGATCGACGTCTTCGCCGGTTTCCTCGAAATACAGACGGTTAAACGTTTCGGCGATGCGGCTGGCCGGTTCGGCTAAATCGGGTCTTAGCCGGCGAAGCTGATCCGCCAATTCGCTCGGACCATACCCCGGTTTGGCCATCAATCCCGCTTTGACCAAGCGCGCGACGAAGCGTCTGTACAACTCGGCGACCGGGTCCCGGCGCCGACGCAAGGGTTTCAACAAACGCCAGGCCAGTAGCCCGCCGATGCCGGCCAAACTGGCAAACAGCCAGTAGGCCAGCGTCAACCAATCCTGGATCCCCAGCGCCGAAAGAAATTCGCGCTGACTGGCGTTATCGTAATTGATGACCCAGCGCTGCCATTGATAATCGACGTTACTCCACAATTGAGCGCTGCGTTGCAACCAACTTAGCGCCGTTGGATCGAAATTGGAGGCCCGAAAGTTCACCGCGCCGCTGGCAACCTGAAGGTCGATATCGACGCCGCGCTCGATGCGCTCCGGGGCAATCGCCGCGGTCGGATCGAAGCGCACCCAGCCGCGTTCCGCCAGCCAGACTTCCGCCCAAGCATGCGCGTCGGCTTGGCGGACTTCCAGAAAGCCGCCGACCGCGTTGAACTGGCCACCCTGATAACCGCCCACCACCCGCGCCGGAATGCCCGCCGCCCGCAACACGTAAACGAACGCGGTCGCGTAGTGACTGCAGAAGCCGGCCCGGTGGTCGAACAAAAACGCTTCGATCGGTTTGACCGGCATAGTCGGCGGCGTCAGCGTGTAACGAAAATTCTGCTCGCGAAAATACCCGAGTAGTCGAGTGATGAAGCGTTCCGGATCGGCATCGCCGTCGCGCAAGCGCTCGACCAGCGCTTGGATCCTGGGCGCCAGCTTGCCCGGCAGTTGCAGGTTTTCCCGGCGTCCCGAGTCGTCGAGGTCGCCGGTCCGGTAGTTGGGGGCCGACGCCAGCCGATATTCGGCGCGTTCGCCGGGGTTGTTGTCGGCCAGCAATTGGTACAAGCCGTTGCGGCGCAATTCGGGCGGATAGCGGTAAGGCAAATCCAGCGCGTAGACCCAATGCTGGTTTTGCGGTTCCATCAACAGCGTGTAGTCGTAAACCTGCGACGTATCGAAGGCCGGATCGGTTTCGCCGCGACCGGCATAGGGCAATTGCTGCCAAACCACGCCGTCGGTGAAGGCGTAAATCGGCCCGCGCCAGTAACGCAGATGGGCCGGTGGCAGCTCGCCGGCGAACTTCACCCGGAACACCAGGTCGCCGGACAGACTCAGTTCGGCGATGGCGCCCGGCTCCAGCTTATTGCTCAAGCCGCTCCTGGCCCTGTCGGTATCCTGCAACCAACTCCAGCGCGGCGCCTCCAGTCGCGGAAACAATACGAACAACACCAGCGCGGCCGGAACAGCCTGGGCGATCAAGCGCCCGGCACTCCACAGCGCCGCGCCGGTGCGCGGCGTCCGGCTGTTCAACGTAATCAAGGTCGCCAAGCCTAGGACGCAGACCAGCGCAATATAGCCGGCCATCAAGATGCTTTCTTCGTAAAGAAATTGGGTGGCGGCGACGATGAACGACAAAAACACGATCACGTAGACGTCGCGCCGGCCGCGAATTTCCAACAATTTCAAGCCCAGCGACACCACGAATAAACCGGTGCCGGCATCGCGGCCGAACACGCCGCGCTGCTGACTGAACAGCAAGGCCAGCCCGGCCACGGTCAGCGCGAACAACAGCCACTTGCCCGGCAAGCAGTCCGGCCGGCCGATACCCACGCATCGCCAGCCCAGCGGCAACAGGAAAAAGCCGAACAGCGGCAGCGGCACGTGCCAGGCGTGCGGCAACACGATCAGGCCGGTCGATGCCAACACAAACCAGAGCAGGCGGTCGGGTAAATAGTCGGTCATACGCCGAACACCGCCAGCGCTTCCAGGCAGCGCCGATAATGCTGGGTACCTCGATCGGGCGCGAAACGCAGATTGGGTAGCACCAAGCCGTAACGCAGGCCGGCATGTTCGGCGTCCACCACCCAGCGGCACAGCAAACTCAAGCGTTCCTCCAAATGGTGGCCGGACGCCGCTTGCAAATCCAGCCACAGCTCGGCGGCGGTATTGCCGCCGTACTGTTTGCTATGCACGCCCTGGCCCTTGGCGTAAGTCTTCCAATCGATCTGCCGCAGGGTGTCGCCGAGTTGGTAGGCCCGCAATCCGTTGAACTCGTCGCCGCCGCGCGCCCGATAGCCTGCCCGGCCGTCGCCGCCGGCTTGCTCGGGAAACGGCGCGCCCGGCTCGGCCGGTTTAGGGTAAACCAGCAACGGACTATCGAAACGCAACGGCGACCAAGCCCGAAATATACCCAGCGGATAACTACTGGTGACGGTTAAAGTGCCCGGTTGGCGCCGTCCGCGCAGGGCGGCAGTCTCGAATAACGTGACGGTACGGCTTTGTTCGGCCGGCAATTCCACCGTCAAGCGACTCCGCAAACTCAACTCGAGATTTGGACGAGGTCGCCGTCCCGGTTCCAGCGTAAAAGCGTAAGCGGCCGGTTGGCCCGCGAATACCGGTGCCTGCCGCCCGGCCCGCACCACCAAGCCCGCCAGCGCCAGATAGGTATGCAGTATCGTCACGAAAAAAACGCCGGCCAACAAAAACCCCAACAAGTAGCACAGGTTGTTGCCGTAAACGTAGCCGATCAGCAATAGCACGCCGATCAAGCCAACGAACAACAATCCCCGCCGGTTGGGAATAATGAAGATGCGCCGGTGATTGAGTTCTATCGCGTCGCCGGACGGCGCTTCGCCGCGAATGAAGCGGGACAGGCGAAAGCGTTCCGACAGCTTCAGGCTCACAACACGGCGACTTGTTCGAGTATCGGCGCGACGGTGGCCGCCGAATCGACAACCCCCGCCTGCAAGCGATGGCCGGCCACCGCCGGCAACACGGCTTGCAAGTCTTCCGGCAAGACCGCCTTGCGCCGGTCCAGAAACGCCCAAGCCCTAGCAGCGGCTAATAAGCCCAATCCGCCGCGCGGCGACAAGCCGCTGGCGTAATCCGGGTGGTGCCGGCTGAAATCCAAGATGCCTTGCAGATAATCCAGCAAGGCCGGCGAAACGTGAACCTCGGTCGCCGCCAATTGCATTTCGAGCAATTCGCCGGCGCCGATCACCACTGGCAGATTGTCGATCAAGGCATGCCGGGGACGGCCGCTTAGCAATTCGCGTTCGGCCTGGCGATCGGGATAACCCAGTTCGATCCGCATCAAAAACCGATCCACCTGCGATTCCGGCAGCGGGAAAGTGCCGATCTGGTGAGTCGGATTCTGGGTCGCGATCACGAAAAACGGCCGCGGCAACGGATAGGTCTTGCCTTCTATCGTCACCTGACGCTCTTCCATCGCCTCCAGCAACGCGCTTTGCGCCTTGGGCGTGGCCCGGTTGATTTCGTCGGCCAACACCATTTGCTTGAAAATCGGTCCGGCGTGAAACGTAAACGTCTGGCGTTGGGCATCGAAGACCGACGAGCCGAGAATATCGGCGGGCAAAATGTCGCTGGTGAATTGGATGCGCTGGTACTCCATCCCGAACAGTTTGGCCAGAGTGTGCGCCAGCGTGGTTTTGCCGACGCCCGGAATGTCCTCGATCAACAGATGCCCCCTGGCCAGCAGACAGCAAACCGCCAACCGGATTTGGCGGGGCTTGCCGAGGATAATCCGGTTAGCGGTGTCCAATAAGCGTTCGAGGGCGAGATCCATCGGCGAAATGTCGGTAGCGAAAGGGCTGCGGCCGAGTATAGTCCAGCCCGGTTGCACCCGCCATCGGCTTCGTTGTATAAAGCCGACAGCCCCAACACCCATGCGATCCGGCCGGACCGCGGAGACGCTTATGAAAGACTACGACGACGTGCGCGACCAGCTTTTGAACATGCTGGAAGAGCTGGACGACCGCCTCGGTAAAATTACCGACGACGTTAAGCACATCGACCAAGCGCTGGACCGCGATTTTTCCGAACAAGCGACCCAAACCGAGAACGACGAAGTGCTGGATGCCATCGGCAACGTCACTCGGGACGAAGTCGAAAAAATCAAGCAAGCGATCATCCGCATCGACGCCGGCACCTACGGCATCTGCCAACGCTGCGGCGAGCCGATCAAGCCCGCCCGGCTGGCCGCGTTGCCCTACGCCGCGCTCTGTATACGCTGCGCCGAGCAACAGTAAACCCGCCGAGGAATCACCTTCAGTGGTTCCAGACGGATGACGCGAGCCCTCGGGCCTGAACCCCGCATTCAAAAACAACGGCCGGGCCTTCAGGGCCGCAACCATTCCGGCGGCCAGGGTTCGCGGCATCGTGACGTCCAAGCCTGTCGTTTCCGGCGGGTTCGGCGCGCATCCCCGCCGCCGATTCGGATTTTGTACTATCCTTTGCCCACCACCTTTTTTCGTTGGACCCCGCCCCATGGACATCGCAGAATTGCTGACTTTTTCCGTTAAAAACAAGGCCTCGGACCTGCACTTGTCCGCCGGCTTGCCGCCGATGATCCGGGTGGACGGCGACATCCGGCGGATCAACATCCCGCCGCTCAATCACAAGGAAGTCCACGCGCTGATCTACGACATCATGAACGACAAGCAGCGCCGCGATTACGAGGAGTTTCTGGAGACCGACTTTTCGTTCGCGTTGCCCGGCGTGGCTCGGTTCCGGGTCAACGCTTTCAATCAGGATCGCGGCGCGGCCGGCGTGTTCCGGACCATTCCGTCCAAGGTGCTGACGCTGGAAGATTTGGACGCGCCGAAATTTTTCGCGGAACTATGTACCAAACCGCGCGGCTTGATCCTGGTGACCGGACCGACCGGTTCCGGTAAGTCGACGACGCTAGCGGCGATGATCAATCACATCAACACCAACGATTACGCGCACATCCTGACCGTCGAAGACCCGATCGAATTCGTTCACGAAAGCCAGAAATCGCTGATCAACCAACGCGAAATTCACCGCGATACCTTAGGTTTTAACGAAGCTTTGCGCTCGGCCTTGCGGGAAGACCCCGACATCATCCTGGTCGGCGAGATGCGCGACCTGGAAACCATCCGGCTGGCGCTGACCGCCGCGGAAACCGGCCACTTGGTGTTCGGTACGCTACACACCACCTCGGCCGCGAAAACCATAGACCGGATTATCGACGTGTTCCCCGCCGCCGAGAAAGACATGATCCGGGCCATGCTGTCGGAGTCCTTGCAAGCGGTAATTTCGCAAACGCTGCTAAAGAAAGTCGGCGGCGGCCGAATCGCCGCGCACGAAATCATGGTCGGCACGCCGGCGATTCGCAACCTGATCCGCGAGGCCAAGGTGGCGCAAATGTATTCGGCGATCCAAACCGGCCGCAAGGACGGCATGCAGACGCTGGATCAAAACCTGAAGGAGCTGGTTGATAAGGGTTTGATCACCGCGAAGGCGGCGATGACGCGCGCGGTCAACAAAGATATGTTCCGCTGAGGTTAAGGAGGGGCCATGGACTTTAAAGCCTTATTGGCGCTGATGGTCGAGAAAAGAGCGTCCGACCTGTTCATTACCGCCGGCCGGGCGCCGTCGATGAAAGTGGACGGCAAGGTCGTCGAAGTATCCAAGGGTGTTTTGAACAGCGAACAAACCATGAAACTGGTGCTCAGCGTGATGTCGCAACGCCAGCGCGACGAGTTCGAGAATACCAAGGAATGCCAGTTCGCGCTGAGTGTCAGTGAATTGGGCCGCTTCCGGGTAAGCGCCTTCACTCAACGCGATTCGGCCGGCATGGTGTTACGCCGCATCGAAACCACGATTCCGACCGCCGAACAACTGCACCTGCCGCCGGTGCTGAAAGACTTGATCATGTATAAGCGCGGTCTGGTGATGTTCGTCGGCGCGACCGGCACCGGTAAATCCACATCGCTGGCGGCGCTGATTCGGCATCGTAACGAAAACACCAGCGGTCACATCATTTCGATCGAGGACCCGATCGAGTTCATCCATCCGCACCAAGGCTGTATTGTGACGCAGCGCGAGGTGGGCCTGGATACCGAGTCCTTCGAAGTCGCGCTGAAAAACACCTTGCGGCAAGCGCCCGACGTGATCCTGATCGGCGAGGTACGCACCCGCGACACGATGCAGCACGCCATCACCTTCGCCGAAACCGGTCACTTGTGCGTTTGTACCTTGCATGCCAACAACGCCAACCAAGCGTTGGACCGGATTCTGCATTTCTTTCCGGAGGAGATGCATAGCCAATTGTTCATGGACCTATCGTTGAATCTGCGTGGTATCGTCGCCCAACAACTGGTGCAGCGCTCGGACGGCAAGGGCCGCTATCCGGCGATCGAAATTCTGTTGAACACCCCGCTGGTGTCGGACATGATCCGCAAGGGCGAAGTGCATAAATTGAAGGAATTGATGAAGAATTCGCGCGAACACGGCATGCAGACTTTCGACCAAGCGCTTTACGATTTGTACGCAGCCGGTAAAATTAGCTACGAAGACGCGCTGCACGCCGCCGACTCCCGCAACGAAGTCCGCCTGATGATCAAACTGGGCGCCGAAAACGTCAATTTCGAGGTCAAGGACATGATGCTGGAAGAAAACGACGACGACGGAGGCGCGCTGTATAAATAGCATTGGGTAACCCGACCTTTGAAACCTCCGAATTCTCCGCGCGCCAACAAAATCGCCGCCGTCCTGCTGATTGCGCTGCTGGATGGCTGCAGCTCTCAACCCATTTCCAAGAACGCGCCCTCCGAGCGGGCTTACAGTCCAACCCGGCAAGCGCCGCCGGAACGCGGCCGTACCGCGACACCCGATTTAAGACCGCTGG
Source organism: Methylomonas stagni (assembly GCF_050154735.1). NCBI lineage: Bacteria > Pseudomonadati > Pseudomonadota > Gammaproteobacteria > Methylococcales > Methylococcaceae > Methylomonas > Methylomonas stagni. The sequence continues at coordinate 3,611,001 of NZ_CP189557.1, forward strand.
CCGAACCGGGCAACTATCGGGCCTCTTCGGTATCCGGCGATTACGCCGGATACCCAGCGCTCGGCCGTTTTATTGACGACATCAGCCAAAAGCACGGCTTCCATCGCGAATATCTGTACGGCCTGTTCAGCCAAGCCAAGCGCAAGCAATGGACTCTGGACTACCTCGCCAAGTCGGACCAAGCGATGAAGGGCAAGCCGGCCAAGGGCGGCTGGAGCCGCTATCGCGCCCAATTTCTCGACGCCCGTCATATCGACGCCGGCGTCGCTTTCTGGCAAAAGTACCGATCCTCGCTGCAACGCGCCAGCCGCGAATACGGCGTGCCTGCCGAGTACATCCTTGGCATTCTGGCGGTGGAAACCACGTTCGGCGGTTTCGTCGGCAATCACCGCGTCATCGACGCCCTAACCACCTTGGCCTTCGATTACCAGCGCCGGGGCGAGTATTTCCGAGGCGAACTGGAGAATTTTCTGGTCATGACCCGTGCCGAAGGCGTGGACCCCGGCAAGCCGGTCGGCTCGTTCGCCGGCGCGATGGGCTTGGGTCAATTTATGCCCAGCAGCTTTTTGCAATGGGCGGTCGACTTCAACGGCGATGGCCGCCGCGATCTATGGAATCCGGAAGACGCGATCGGCAGCGTCGCCCACTATTTTGCCGAACACGGTTGGCAAGCCGGTCAACCGGTGGTTTCCGCCGCGTCCGGCCAACCCGCCGCCGAATTGGAAACCGGCTTCGACAGCCGGTATTCGCTGGACAAACTGACCGACGCGGGGCTGAAACCGGCGGAATCCTGCAGTTGCGATTACCCGCTCAGTTTGCTGTTGCTCCGCCATCATGACCGCGACGAATACCGGCTGGGACACCCCAACTTTTACGTCATTACCCGTTACAACCACAGCACCCATTATGCGATGGCGGTACACGAGCTGGCTCAAGCGATCAAAAACGGCTATTTGAGAACGGCGGGCGGGGACGGTCTAGGTTAGTCCCAAGGTCTAACGTAAGTCGTACGGTAAGTCGAATGCCGCCAAGCCCGGCCTTAAACGCACTGGCAAATTCCGGTTGCAGCGCGAGCCGGCCCGCGCGGTGTCCACCCGACTGAATCCTCACACTCCACATCCATAGTTTCAATGCGTTGCGAACCGCGCGGTTCCCACCAACCAGCGCCGACGCATGTCAAAAACCTTCCCGACATCCGCACCGTCATCATGGTCGCGCACTGGACCTTCGAACAATTCCAGGCCGGCGCTTTCAAGGCGACCATACGCAACAAGCCGATAATTGCAAAATTGATCACATTTTTAATCAAACCAGATTGCCAAATCGTAAATTCTTTCAAAGAAAAATGGCGATGCTGACATTGGACTGACCGTGGACGGTAAAGGATAGTTGTCATGAAAATTTACTTAATAACAGACGAGCAACAGGAAGAACTGGAAAGGCAACGCGACTCCCTGATCAAAACCAAATCGATGTGCGATCTGATGCTGGATATCGCCACCCAATCCGGCGACTTGGCGACTTTCGATGCCGCGCTGGAAATCGCCAACACCGAACTGGATCGCCTGGAAGTCTTCTTCGATATGCCGGATTTATGCCTTCGATAATCAAACAAGGCCATCGAGATCGAGAGCGGCACGCCGCACTTTCAGAACCCTATTGGTCAATGTCGGGAATATCTAGGTCTTGGCGTATGGCGTTGCGGGGTTATTGCGAATCCGATGAATCAACGAGCTAGCGGATAAATCCCGCGATTTCAAAAATACTCAATTCCTTGGCTCTTCGTGGTAAATTTTCGGCTGATTTTTAGCTTTCAGTCGCGCCATGACAACGATACGTCAAGACGATTTCATCCAAAGCATCGCCGATGCCTTGCAATTCATCTCGTACTACCATCCTCAGGATTTTATCGACGCCTTACACACGGCGTATCTGAAGGAGCAAAGCCCGGCCGCCAAGGACGCGATGGCGCAGATTCTGATTAACTCGCGGATGTGCGCGGAAGGCCGGCGGCCGATTTGTCAGGACACCGGCATCGTCACGGTGTTTTTGAAGATCGGCATGGCGGTGCGCTGGGACGCCAAGCTGGGTGTTAGCGAAATGGTCAACGAAGGCGTACGGCGGGCTTATCTGCATCCGGATAACGTGTTGCGCGCGTCGATCCTGTCCGATCCGGCCGGCAAGCGTATCAACACCAAGGACAATACGCCGGCGGTAATTCATATGGAACTGGTGCCAGGCGACAAAGTAGACGTGGAAGTCGCCGCGAAGGGCGGCGGTTCGGAAGCCAAGTCCAAATTCGTGATGCTGAATCCGGCCGACAGCATCGCCGATTGGGTGATGAAAACCGTGCCGACCATGGGTGCCGGCTGGTGCCCGCCCGGCATTCTCGGCATCGGCATCGGCGGCACCGCCGAAAAAGCCATGATCTTGGCTAAACAGGCTTGCATGGGCGCTATCGATATTCAGGACTTGATCGCGCGCGGCCCCAGCAATGCGCTGGAAGAATTGCGGCTGGCGTTGTACGACAAGGTCAACGCGCTAGGCATCGGTGCCCAAGGTCTGGGGGGCTGACCACGGTGCTGGATGTGAAAATCCTCGATTACCCGACTCACGCCGCCAACAAACCGGTGGCGATGATCCCCAACTGCGCCGCCACCCGTCACGCCCATTTTGTTTTGGACGGTACAGGCCCCGCCATACTGACGCCACCTAAATTATCCGATTGGCCGGAAATTACCCAGTCCGCCAGCACAGCGCGCCGCGTCAATATCGACGGTCTGACCAAGCAAGACGTTGCCGACTGGAAACCCGGCGAAACTCTACTGCTCAGCGGCACATTGCTGACCGGTCGCGACGCCGCCCATAAGCGTATCGTCGATCTTTTAAACAAAGGAGAGCCGTTACCGAACGGCGTCGATTTAAAAGATAAATTCATCTATTACGTCGGCCCGGTTGATCCGGTACGCGACGAAGTCGTGGGCCCGGCCGGCCCGACCACCGCCACCCGAATGGACGGCTTTACCGATACGGTACTGGAAAAAACCGGCCTACTGGGCATGATAGGCAAATCCGAGCGCGGCCCGCAAGCAATAGCCGCCATCGCCAAGCACAAAGCCGTCTATTTGATCGCGGTCGGCGGCGCGGCCTATTTAGTCTCCAAGGCCATCAAGCAGGCGCGTATCGTGGCCTTTCCCGAGCTGGGTATGGAAGCGATTCACGAATTTGTGGTGGAAGACATGCCGGTGACGGTGGCGGTCGATAGTCGGGGCGAGTCGATACACGACACTGCTCCCAAGGAATGGCAATCGAAGATTGGCAAGATTCCAGTCGTGACCGAGTAATTTACGGCATTACCCCCGTAGCCTGAAGCCGGCAGTCTACCAATACGCAAGGATTCGAGGCCTGGTAATTAGAAACGGGGGTAACCCCGGCACCTTAGCCGTCCACGCTGACTCGACAACGAAATCTATTCGGAAAATCAAGCGGACCCGCATGCCAACTCGACGTTCCCACCTGTCCCCAGCTCGCGGTATAGTGCCAATCTTCGATAATTTCAAAGCAGTGTTATTCATCGTCCGATGCCGAAATTCATACTGAAACTGTTTGTACTGTGTCTGGCGTTGCCGCAACCCGCGCTTGCCGATGCCGACCTATTTCCGAACCGGTCCACATCCGGTTCGACCCGGCAATTGTCGCTGACCAACGAGGTTTGGGTCGGCGATTTCTCGCAAATGTTGGAGCGGCGATTAATTCGAGTTTTAGCGCCTCACAGCCGGACGCTATATTTTCACGATAAGGGTCGCGAGCGCGGTTTAACCGCCGAACTGGTGCGTAACTTCGAACGTTACATTAACCATCAATACGCCAAGCAGTTACACAAACGGCCGATTACCGTTGTAATCGTGCCGACGACTCGCGACCGGCTGATTGATGATCTCAAGCGCGGCTTGGGAGACATTGTCGCCGCCGATCTGACTAAAACCCCGGAGCGTCTTGATCTGGTCGACTTTCTGGCGCCCGACGACTATTCGATCTCCGAGTTGGTGCTGGTTCGTCGCGGCGGCGAAGTAATCGCTAACGTCGAGGACTTAAGCGGCAAAACCGTGCATGTCCGCCCGTCGTCCAGCTACCACGCCAGCCTGACCGCGTTGAACGGCCGACTGAAAAGCGCCGGAAAAGCGCCGGTCAATATCGTCACCGTACCGGATGCGATTGAAGACGAAGATTTAATGGAAATGCTGAATGCCGGCTTGGTCGGCATCATCATCGTCGACGATTGGAAGGCGGATATTTGGGCCAAGGTTTTGCCCAATATCACCGTGACCGATGTGGCGGTGCGCTCCGCCGGACAGTCGGGGTGGGTTTTTCGCAAGCAAAGCCCCGAATTGCAGACAGTACTGCGGGACTTTTATTTCAATGATGTCAAAAAACATCGTTTGATCGAACAAACCATCGTGGCTTTCAATAAAAACATCGAGCAAATCCGGAACAACACCGCCGATCAGGAATGGCAGCGTTTCGCCGATATGCTGAAGCTGTTCGAAAAATACGGCGACCAATACCGCTTCGACCCACTGATGCTGGCCGCCCAAGGTTTTCAGGAATCGCAACTGAGGCAGAGCGCGCGCGGACCAACCGGCGCGATTGGGGTGATGCAGGTATTGCCGTCCACCGGCAGGAGCCTAAACGTCGGCGACGTGCGGCGTTTGGAAGCCAACATCCACGCCGGCGCAAAGTATTTGGACGATTTGATGGTGCGTTACTTCAGCGACATCGAGTTCCGCGACGACGACCGAACGCTTTTTGCCTTCGCCAGCTACAATGCCGGCCCCGGCGCCATCACCCGTCTGCGCCGCGAGGCGGAAAAGCGCGGCTTCGACCCCAATCGCTGGTTCAATAACCTGGAATTGGTCGTCGCCGATAAAATAGGCTGGGAAACCACGACGTACGTGCGCAATATTTACAAATACTATGCGGCGTACAAGCTGCAGTTGGCAATTCAGCAGCATCAGCAACAAACGCGCGAGCAATTCATCCCTTAGCAAAATAGTTCCGAACCGTCTCGCACGCGTTTTTTGTCCCGGAGTCGGCTAGAATACCGAATCAATCGGCCCGATGTAGCGTGTGTATTGCCCCCCGGCGGAGATGCCTCCGTCGGAAATGCCTAAATATCCGCTGCCGCCAACCCTACATTCATTAACTCAACGTCCAACAAACGTTTCAACACCCTAACATCGCAACCAGCGCTAGCGCCGGCAGCCGAATCTCCGAGCAGGCCATCTAGGATGATTGAGTTTTGGTTCGACCTAAGCGCTAACGGTAACGGCGAATCGATGCTCAACACTGCACGCAACGTCCATGAATATCTCTTTTGAAATAGTGCCTAGAAGCCTTGCGGCTTTCGATGAACAATACGCTTTCGTTCAAGGTTTGGGTAACGGTATTAATATCATCAACATACCGGATATCCAGCGTTTCGACACCCGTAGTTGGGAATTGGCGACTCGCATCGATCGCGGCAAATATCGCTTTGTTCCGCATTTTCGAGCAATCGATTTCAAGATTGAGAGCGGCGAGTTGTACCGGATCATCGAGCAGTACCAGTTGGACAGCGTATTGCTGGTCACCGGCGATCCGCCGGAAGGCTTGAAGCGGGCTTTTTACAACACCGATGTCGTGGATCTGATTCGTGCGACACATCAGCGTTTTCCCGAGTTGAATATCTATGCCGGTTTCGACCCGCATCGGCACGGTCTGCGGGACGAATGCGACTACATCCAGCGCAAGGCCGATGCCGGCGCGACAGGGCTATTTTCGCAACCGTTCTACGATAGCCGAATGGTGGAAATTTATGCCGAGCAGGTTCGGGGGCTGGAGACTTATATCGGGATCAGTCCGATAACCACCAAAGCGTCGATGAATTATTGGGAAGTCAAAAACCAGGTCAAATTTCCGGCCGACTTCCGCCCCGATTACGACTGGAACGTTGCCTTCGCCAACCAGCTGATCGCGTCCGCCGCCATTGCCGATCTGCACGTTTACTTCATGCCGATTCGGATCGACTTGCAAAAGTATTTCGAACGGATAGACCTGCCGCGTTGAGATACTCCTACCCATTGCCGCACCGAAGAGGAGCCGCGGTTTCCCTCAAAACGGGCCAGAACCGTGATGCAGTGCTATAATCGTTCCGGACCTTTTTGGGTTTTGGCCTTCGGAATCAATAACTATCCGAGCGAAGTTAAATTGGGAGATGATGGATGCTGAGACGTAACTTAGAAAATCACAGCAGCAAACAAGACGAGGTGGAACTCTCTCGCCGTAGTTTTTTCGGCCGTTTCGCGGTCGGCGCTGTCTTATCTATAGCGATGCCCGGCGCGGTGCAGGCAGCAAAAAAATCGGCGGCAAAATCGGAACACAACCATGGTGCGGCAACCGCCGGCAGAACTGCGGTGCGCTTACCTAAACACGCCGCGAAGGCGGCGCGAGAAATTCACAAGTCTGGATCCAGCCGGGGATCAAACATGACGGTAGCAAGCAGATCGGCTAAATCCGCGCGACCGGATCACGGTCATGCCCGTCTCGCTTCGGCGGACCAGCATGGCGCGCCTAACAGCCGGGTACACGACGTTTACGGCGGAAAAAAACACGGCGTGACGACGGAATATCACTATGCGAATCGGCATAGTTATCACGGCGGTAGAGTACATTCGGAGATTCAACCGATCCAACGCGATTTGGTGCTGCCAGGCCCGCGCGAGCCGATGTTTTTAGCGGACCGGGGACGCTTGGTGAATCATCGTTCGCTGGCTTTTCAAAATCCGCATACCGGCGATCACTTGAATCTGACCTATTTTGAAAAAGGCCGCTATCTGAGCGATGCGTTGAACGAAATCAGTTTTTTGCTGCGGGACCACCGCACCGATGATGTTCACCCCATCGATCCGGAGCTTTTGGATCAATTACACGATCTCAAGCAAATGCTGGGTCTAAGTCAGCCGTTCGACGTGATTTGCGGATATCGCTCGCCGTTAACCAACGCCAAATTGCACGCCGAACATTCGGGCGTTGCCAACAACAGCTTCCATATGTATGGCCGGGCGGTCGACATTCGCATCGAACGCTTCGATCTGCGGCGCATCCACAATGCGGCGGTAGCGATGCATCGCGGCGGAGTGGGCTATTATCCGGACTCGAATTTCATCCACCTGGATACCGGAACGTTTAGAACCTGGAGCTTGTAACTCGCCAGCCCATAAAAAAAGCGCCTTTAAGGCGCTTTTTTTATGGGCATCCCGGATTACGGATTGGTCGGGAGGTCCGAGGTTTTGTTCGCCGCCAATTGATTGTTGGCGGCGGCATTCGGCGCCGACGGGTTTTGCAATTTTTGTAGGGCTTTTTTCAATTGCTCGTCTTGCCCGTAAATATCCGGATAAAAGCGCAACTGGTTTTGGTGATCGACGAACGCGGTGCCGTAATAAAACAACACCGGTACCGAGCGCTTCAAGGTCACGTGGCGAGTCTTCGGAGCGGACATCGCTGATTTAATGCTTTCCTTGTCCCAGCCTTGTTGATCGCCCAACACGAATTCGGCCAACTGCTCCGGCTCTGCGACCCGAACGCAACCGTGACTCAAGTCGCGGCGTTGGCGATTGAAAGCCGCCCGGCCCGGCGTATCGTGCAAATAAACGTCGGCGGTGTTCGGGAACACGAATTTGACGCGGCCCAGCGGGTTTTTCTTGCCGGGCCGTTGCCGGGCGCGCAAATAGCTGCCGCCGCCGCGCTCCTCGCTATTTTGGTGACGAACCAGTTCGATATCCTGGCTAGCCAGATAGCCTTCGTTATTCGCGGTTTTCGGCAAGATTTCCTTCTCGAAAATGCTTTTCGGAATATTCCAGTAAGGCATGAACTCCAGGTATTTCATTTCTTCCCAGAGTAGCGGCGTCTGATTGTCCGGGGATTTACCAACGATGACTTTCATGTTCAACGGATTGGCATCGTCGGTCGAATTAAACGCCCACAATTCGAAGGCGGGGATGTTGACGACTATCATAGGGCCGTCGGCGGGATCTGGAATCCAGCGCGCCCGTTCCATTGCCAGCTCGATTTGCGCAATTTTTTCGCCGACGGATTGCGCGTTCAACGCCGCCAGTGTCGCCGGACCTATGACGCCGTCGGCCTTCAACACTTGCTGTTGCTGAATCTTTTTGACCGCTTCGACCAAATCGCTAGAATACGTATCGTCTCCGCCTTGCAGCGAGTCAACCACACCCAGCGCGACCAAACGTTGACGCAAATTAGCGACTTGCGGATGCCGATCGCCGGGTCTTAACGCATGTCCGGGTTTGAACTCCGCCAAATCGCTTTGCCGGTCCAGTTGCCGCAGCCGATTCAGAATCTGTTTCAGCTGTTGATACTGCTTGGCTTTCGGCTCGAAAGTTTGGACGAGTTCGGGCAGAGTCTGCTTATCTAAATGCTCTCGTAACAAGGTCGCCACATCCAAGGTTGGTTTAGGGGCGATATGCACCGGATAGCCGACTTCGCGGGGCTCGACCTGACCCTGACGCAATTCGTGCAGGAAGCGCACTAGCGACACCGTCAATGCGACGTCGTGGCCGGCAATCGCGTTTCCGGTCGGGCTTAAGCCGCCAATCAAATTCCGGATATGGTCGACATCATAATTGCCCGGATTTAGCGCATCGTTAGGCGCATTATTCAAAATATCGATCAAATCGCGCAGATTCTTTTCGGAACGCGTGGCGGAGAACCAAATCGGTTGAAAATGGCTATTCTGGTAGACCTGATTGACGAGCTCGCTCACGCGGCTAAAATCGGCGCGCAACAGCAAAGGGTGTTGTTTGCTGAGCAGTATCGCGCCGATAGGATTGTCGGCAGGAATCGGAATCGTAGGCGGACTGACCTGGCTTGGGGGCATGGTCTCCAGCACAGGCGCGGCCGCGGGTACATCCGCACTTAGCGCTGGAACCGTGCCTTGATAAGTCGCGAGGCAAGCCAGTAACGTAAACCAGGCAGGTCGGCGGCGATGATCTATTGAGGCGCGTGGTTTAAAAGTCATGGTCAAACGGTTGAAACTCCTGATGCGATAGTACGGTCGTTTGCATATCGGCAGCCAATTGCCAAATTCAACGCCATCATCATTCGCTAATTCTACCCTGTTCTGGCGACAATTGAATCGGTAACCGACCTTTTCCAGTTGCGGTTCAGCAAATTAGGCGCTTCATGGAAATTTAAAATAGCATGGAGAGGCGTTTTGACCAGTAAAATTCGTGCGCTGTTCCGAAAGCTTGACAGTGGTACGCGGTATACCTTTGGCGTGCTTGGCGCCAAAGGTCGACGACATCAAACGATTTCGGATTCGTCGCGGCGCCAGTGGCCGGATTTGCCGCCGATTTTTTCCACCAAGCGTACCGATTGTATCGTCATGCCGCGATCAACCGCCTTGCACATGTCATATATCGTCAATAGCGCTACCTGGGTAGCATTCAGGGCTTCCATTTCCACGCCGGTTTTCCCGGTAGTTTTGACGGTGGCTCGACAATAAACTCGATTGAATTCGGGTTGCGGTTCCAGTTGGATCTCGACGTGGGTCAGCGACAATGGGTGGCACAGCGGAATCAACTCGGCGGTTTTCTTGCTGGCCATGATGCCGGCGATTCGAGCAATTCCCAGCACGTCGCCTTTTTTATGGCTGCCGGACATAATCAACGTCAGAGTGTAATCCTGCATCGCGATATAGCCTTCGCCGACAGCCGTGCGCTCTGTCACGGCTTTATCACCGACGTCGACCATGTGCGCTTCGCCGACGGCATTAAAATGAGAGAGCTTTGCTGGCATCTGGGTGTTCGGTGTAGTAAAACAGGCTTGTATTGTATTCTCCGGAAAATTGTTATGTCGATTAAAGTCCTCTATTTCGCCAGCCTGCAAGATCGGGTAGGGCGGCAAGCCGACGAATTCGTTTGGGACGGCCCGATTTCGGCCGGCGCGCTTTGGCGGCGCCTGAATCCCGATCTGGCCTGGCCTGACAATATGTTGATTGCAATCAATATGGATTATGCCTCTAGCGACGCCGCGCTAAACGACGGTGACGAAGTGGCGTTTTTTCCACCGGTGACCGGCGGCTGACATGACGATACGCATCGTGGAACAAACGTTCGAACCTTGGTCGCTATTGGCGGACTACGAGCGATTCGAACTGGCGGAAAACATTGGGAAATATGGCGCGGCCGCGGTATTCGTCGGTAGCATGCGAGACTTTAATCTCGGCGACGGCGTTATCGGCATGACATTGCACCATTACCCAGGCATGACCGAGAAGCAATTGGCCACCATCGTGGTCGACGCCAACTCGCGCTGGGCACTGCTGGATACCTTGGTGATTCATCGGGTCGGCGAGGTGCAACCAGGCGATACGCTGGTTCTGGTCGCGGCTTGGGCCGAGCATCGCGGCGACGCCTTCGATGCCAGCCGCTACATCATGGAAGCGCTGAAAAGTCGGGCACCGTTTTGGAAACGGGAAACCCTGGCAGCCGGGCAGAGTCGCTGGGTCGAAAAAAACAGCGACGGTTACAAGGTCTGATCGGCTCAGCCGGCCGGCCGGCCGATACGTGCCTGACTCTCGCCTTGATAACCGACAGATCCCATCTCGTCCAAATCGACATCGCTCCGCAACTGACGTTGCAGTTCGGCGATTTGCTGATTGGCTTGCCCGATCTGTTGGCGCAAATCGCCGATCATTTCATGCAAATATTCGAAATGTATTTGAAAGTAACGCGCCGATGGAAAGCTGTCGGATGTAACGGCCAATGCATCGCCGTCGGCTTTGGAGCGATTAGAGCGTCTTGGTTTTATCATGAACTACACCAGTTTTTCCTTGTCCGGCGGCGAAATGCGGCCGGGCTTTTTCGGGGTTTCATTTGATAAGACGTTTCAGCGGCGAAAAACCTCATCATTGTGCAAAAAAATTTAGCCCAACCGGCCGGACCCAGCCTTAACGACTGGTCTGGTGCTTGTTCACCACCAGCGCGGGCGGCCGCAATTCGACTAGCAAAGCGTGATTTGACGCTGGTGTAAGGCTTGAATATTGGGTTGTTTGGTAATCGTCAATAACGCCGAATTCGGCAATCTTTCGAAAATCAGATTGATCATTGCCAATTCGCCATCCGGATCCAACGAGTCGAAAGCCTCCTGCATCAATATCCATTTCGGCTTGTGCAACAGCAAGCGCACCATGCCCAGCCGCTGTTGTTGCTCGCGCTCCAACGATTTCGCCCAGTCGTCGAATTTGTCGAGAGGTTCGATCAATTCCGGCAAGCCGGCCAGTAACAGCGCAGCTTCCAGGTCATCCTGCTTGACGGCGGTGCCGGAGGCCGGGTAACAAATCGAATCGCGCAACGTGCCGGTCGGCAAATAGGGACGCGGCGGCATGAACATTAAGGGTTCGTCGTCGGGCAGCTCGATGACGCCTTCGCCCCACGGCCACAAGCCGGCAATCGCCTTGAATAACTTGTTACCGGAAAATGCGTTGCCGCCGATCAGGATGCGCTCGCCACCACGAACCTCCTCGTTCAGATTGGCAATGCAGACAATGGAGTCCAGCCGAGCGATACACAAATCGCGAAAACGCAACACCGAGTCGCTGCCTTTTTGGATTTGAATGCGGTGCGGATCGGGTTTGGCGATTTCGCGTTCGAGCTGGATCAAGCCTTGGCTCAAACCCAGCACGCGTTCCACCGAGGCCCGCCATTCCGCGACCTTGCCCATATTGTCGACAGGCCAGGACAGTGCGGACACCGTGTGCTGGAAAGCCTGGGCCGATTGCATCAGCGCGCCGAGCGTGATGCTACCCAAGATGTAGCGCGGCGCGGATACCAGAATCGGAAACGCCATCGTCAGCACCGAATAACCGGAGCTGAACAGCATAATCTTCTCCCAAGCCTTGGTTTGATCGTGCCAAGCGGCGACGATGTCGGCAAACAGGGTTTGAAAGTGTTGCTTTTCATGAGGTTCGCCATGGATCAGCGCGATGGCCATCGAGTTCTCCCGCGCCTTGACCAGGCCGAAACGGAAATTGGCTTCGACGGTCTGGCGGTTGTCGGTGGCCTTGATCAACGGCCGGCCGATCAGCCAGCCCAAGGTCGAGGCGGTGGCGGCGTAGATCAGCGCCAACCACACCAAATGGCCGTGAATGGGCACTTGAACGAATAGTAGATCCAAGGTCACCGTGCCGGACAAGGACCAGAGGATCTCGGTAAAGCTGATCAACAACAGCACGCAGTACAGCAAGGTATGAAACAAATCCACCGCATATTCGGTAGCGATCCGAATATCCTCGGCAATCCGGCCGTCAGGATTGTCATGCTTGCCGGGAATATGGGTAACGAGATAATGACGACCCTTGTGCATCCATTGGCCCAGCATTTTTTCGGTCAACCAGGCTCGCCATTCCAGTTGCAAGCGGCGTTTGACTTTTAAGTGAGTAACGGTAATGCCGATGTTGGCGACGAAAATCAGTAGTATCGCGCCGACTTGAGTCCAGAGTTTGCTCATGTCATGCTGATCAAGAGCATCGAATAGGTGCGCGCTCCACTCGGTAATAATCACCGATACAGCGATTTGCGCGACGGTCAACCCGATTAGAGATAGCGTCAGGCTACGGCTAAGCGCCTTGTTTTCGGCGTTCCAGAATGGTCCAGTTAAGTGCAAAAACTGGACAAGAAATTTACTTGAGCGTTGCAAAACACGTCCCCCCAAACAGTCTGGGGGCGGACTATAGCAAAGATCGGCGGGAAAAAGCGATATTCGGATACCGGCAACGTCGAGGCGGCGCGACAGCACCGCCTCGGCCGACGGTTTAGCGTTTCATCGAATCGAAAAACTCGGCATTGGTTTTGAAATCCTTGAGTTTGCCCAGCAGGAATTCGGATGCCGCCAACTCGTCCATCGGTTGCAGGATTTTGCGCAGAATCCAGGTTTTTTGCAGTTCGTCGGGATCGACCAAGTATTCCTCGCGGCGAGTACCGGAACGGTTGATGTTGATGGCCGGATAAACGCGTTTTTCGGCGATCTTACGTTCCAGATGCAACTCCATGTTGCCGGTGCCTTTGAACTCCTCGAAAATCACCTCGTCCATCCGCGAACCGGTCTCGACCAACGCGGTAGCGATGATCGTCAAGCTGCCGCCTTCCTCGATATTTCGAGCCGCGCCGAAAAAGCGCTTAGGTTTTTCCAGGGCATTCGCGTCGACACCGCCGGACAGCAATTTACCGGACGACGGCACTACCATGTTGTAGGCGCGCGCCAGACGGGTGATCGAGTCTAACAGAATGACTACATCGAATTTGTGCTCTACCAACCGGCGGGCTTTCTCGATCACCATCTCGGCCACCTGAACGTGGCGGGTCGCCGGTTCGTCGAAGGTGCTGGAAATCACTTCGCCGCGTACGCAACGTTCCATTTCGGTGACCTCTTCCGGCCGTTCGTCGATCAACAATACGATCAGGTAGCAGTCCGGGTTTTTCTCGGCTATCGCATGGGCGATCGCTTGCATGATCATCGTTTTACCGGCTTTCGGCGGCGACACGATTAGTCCGCGCTGACCCTTGCCGATAGGCGCGACCAAATCGATGATACGGGCGGTAAGATCTTCGCTGGTACCGTTACCTTGCTCCAAGCGAAAACGCTTATTGGCGAACAGAGGGGTCAGGTTGGAAAAGGAAATCTTGTTTTTGGATTGTTCGGGAGATTCGAAGTTGATGCTTTCGACTTTCAGCATCGCGAAATAGCGTTCGCCTTCTTTTGGCGGTCTGATCTTGCCGCTTACCGTGTCGCCGGTGCGTAAACCGAAACGTCTGATCTGGCTGGGCGAAACGTAAATGTCGTCGGGGCCGGCCAAATAGGATGCGCCGGGGGTGCGTAAAAACCCAAAACCGTCCTGCAAAATCTCCAATACCCCATCGCCAAATATATCCTCGCCGCTTTTAGCCTGTTTCTTCAAGATCGAAAAGATCAATTCCTGCTTTCGGGCTCTGTCTATGTTTTCCAGTCCTAGGGACTCGGCTATATTGATGATTTCACTGACTTGTTTAAGTTTTAACTCGGTAAGATTCATGATGTTTTAGGGAAAAAAGAACACGTAAAGCAGCAGAATGCCGTTTACAGCGGGGGTAAGTGTGTTGTTGGAGTTTTGAGTTCGGGCGGCTAAGGCGCGTGTGGGGTATACGCTGCCGGGAATTCTAGCGCAATAACCGGACTTAGCAAACTTAATTTGTCAGCGGTCCGGTTAACGTCGAATACGGTAAATTTAGAGGTTGCTATCGATGAAGGCAGCCAATTGGGATTTGGTCAGCGCGCCGACCTTGGTAGCTTCGATCTCGCCACCCTTGAATATCATCAGCGTCGGGATGCCGCGCACGCCGTAATGTTGCGGAGTTTTGGGGTTCTCGTCGATGTTCAGTTTGGCCACGGTCAGCTTACCTTGGTATTCCGAGGCGATTTCGTCCAGAACCGGGGCGATCATTTTGCAAGGGCCGCACCATTCCGCCCAATAATCAACCAGAACCGGCCCGCTGGCTTTCAATACGGTATCGTTAAACTCCGCGTCCGATACATGAAGGACTAGGTCACTCACGCCAATCTCCAATAGTTTGCAAAGTCAAGACTATAGTTTCGTCCCGCTTCGATTGTCAATCGATTTCAAACGCCACGGCTTTTACGGTATTCTATCGCGTTATGAAAAAAACAATTTTGACGGAAACCCGTTTTAGCAACCTGGAGTTGTCCGACTCCATTATCAAAGGTTTGAAAGAAGCCGGATTCATCCAATGCTCGCCGATCCAGGACAGAGCCCTGCCGATTGCGCTGCGCGACCGCGATGTCGCCGGCCAGGCCCAAACCGGCACCGGCAAGACCGCCACGTTTTTGTTGGCGACCTTTCAGCGTTTGATCAACGACGAAAGCGAAAAGATCAAAAATCCCAGAGCATTGATTTTGGCGCCGACCCGTGAACTGGCAATCCAGATTCACAAGGATGCCCTGGCGCTCAGCCGCTACCTGAACCTGAAATTCGCGCTGATTTACGGCGGCACCGATTACCAGAAGCAACTCGATAAACTGAAAACCGACGTGGACATCATTATCGGCACGCCGGGGCGCATTATCGACTTTTACCGGCAAGGCGCATTCACGCTCGACAATATCCAGGTGTCGGTGATGGACGAAGCCGATCGGATGTTCGATCTGGGCTTCATCAAGGACATTCGCTTCCTGCTACGCCGGATGCCGCCGCCGGAGAAGCGTCTGAACCTGCTGTTCTCGGCCACCTTGTCCTACAAGGTCACCGAACTGGCCTACGAGCACATGAACAACCCGGTGATGGTCAAGATCGAGACCGAGGAAGTCACCTCCAAGGCCATCAATCAGTTCGCGTTCTGTCCGGCCAACGATCAGAAAATTCCGCTATTGCTGGGTTTGTTGAAAACCCACCAGCCGGTGCGCAGCATCGTGTTCGTCAACACCAAGCGTTGCGCCGAACAGCTCGACGATTATCTGCAAGCCAACGGCCACAAAGTAGCGATGCTGAGCGGCGACGTGCCGCAGGAAAAGCGTCAGCGCCTACTCAACGACTTCCAGGAAAACCGGGTCACCTTGCTGATCGCCACCGACGTCGCGGCGCGCGGCTTGCATATTCCCGATGTGTCGCACGTGTTCAACTACGATCTGCCGCAGGATGTCGAGGATTACGTACACCGCATCGGCCGCACCGCCCGTTTCGGCGCCAGCGGCGAAGCGATCAGCTTTATCTGCGAGGAATATGCCTACTCGATGCCCGACATCGAAGATTACATCGGCGAAAAAGTGCCGGTTAGGGCGATCGACCAGGAATTGCTGATCGAAGACGTGATCAAGCCTGAACGGCGCGAGCCGCGCGAACGCGTGCCGGCCCACGGCAAGCGGCCGCCGCGCGGCGATAAACCGGAACGCGACCGCCGGCCGCGTCCGCACCGCGAGCACGGCCAGCCCGCTACAACAGCCCCGGCATCAGCGCCCGAAAATCTTCCACAGCCGGAAACTCCGTAATCTCGCGAATCGGCCGGCGGCTATCCGGCTTGCTGATCGATACCAGATGAGCAATCCCGAACGCCGCCGCCGAACGCAACACCGCCAAACTATCGTCGACCAGCAAGGTCCGCTGCTTTTCGAAGACATGCTGATCCTGCAGTCGCTGCCAGAATCCGCATTGTTCCTTGGCCAACCCGACATCGTGCGAACTGACGATACGATCGAAAAAACGGTGCAAACAGGTCTTTTCCATTTTCAGACTCAAACTGTCGTGATGGGCGTTGGTCACCAGCAATAAGTACACGCCTCGGCCGCGCGCCGCTTCCAAAAACTCGACGACATGCGGATGCACGGCAATCAAACCCGCCAACTCCTGTTTCAAACCGGCGATATTCAAGTTCAACTCTTCGCTCCAGTAGTCCAGGCAATACCATTCCAGTTTGCCTTCCATCGCTTTAAATCGGGGCGCCAATGCCACTTTGGCAGCCTCCAGCGTTAAGCCGTGCAATTCGGCGTAGCGTAACGGCACGAATTCCTGCCAGAAATGATTATCGAAGTTCAGGTCCAGTAGCGTGCCGTCCATATCCAATAGCACGGTATCGATTTCTCGCCAATCCAGCATCGTCTCTCAACTTTTAGTTGCGCCGGGAAGCCCCCGAGCCGGCCGCGATGTTAACTAAATCCGTCGCGCCTGACCATCTTCGCGACCTCGAGCGGACGAATTCGCCGAATTGGTCCAGACTTATAGACCGCACCCATCCGTGACGGCCCGTCGGGCCAAAATCCAACAACCAGTACTAGGAGCAACGACATGACCGGCCGTATCGAATTCAATCTGGGCTGGAACCGGCCAACATCGCGCCGCATCGAGGATGGCGACGGCCGTTGCATTTATCTGCTCGGGCGCTACTCCGGCCGATCCGGCGCCGGGCGTCCCATTGCGATTGACCTCGACAATTTCGACCAGGTTTTGGCGGAATTGGCGCCGACGGTGACGGTTACCGGCGGCCAGACTTTGCCGTTTGCCGAGCTGGACGATTTTCATCCCGACCGCTGGCTGAAACGGATAGCGCTACTCGCCGATTTGAGCGAACTGAAAACTCGCTTGAACAATCCGGCAACCGCCGAGTTGGCCGCGGCGGCAATCCGCCAGTATCTGCCGATCGCGCCGGCCGTAACCCCGCCGCCAGCGACCGCGCCGACCGGCGACGAAAGCGACGACGAAACCTTACGGCGTCTGCTCGGCCGATCCTCGGAAGCCGCGTCGGTGCCGACCGATAAGCTCACCGGCTGGTTAGACGGCTTGGTAGCGCCGCACGTCAGTCGGGCTACCCTACCGGAACACACCGCCCTGGCCGACTTGATCGACGCCGTGGTCGGCCAATATCTGCGCGGCGTCTTGCACGCCCCGGCCTTTCAGGATATGGAAGCCCTATGGCGCGCCACTCGGAACTTGGTCGGCGCCGCGGCCGAAGGCGAACATCGGCTGTTTTTGGTCGATGCCGATCCAGCGGCGTTCGACGCGGCAACCGCCGCGGCTATCGTCGAACATGCCCGCCGCCGCGAGGACGACCGTTCGTCCGTGGTGTTGATCGATCACCGCTTCGGCCTGGGCGACGCGGATCGGGCACTGCTAGCCGCTTACGCCGATCTGGCGGCGAGCCTGGACGGATGCGCGATCGGCGGCATCGCGGCAGACTGGGCCGAAGCCGCGCTGACCCGCCACGCGCCTAGCCTGGACATCGCCGCCGACCGCGTCGTACTGGCTTATCCGCGCTATTTGATGCGCTTGCCCTACGGCGCCAAACGCGATCCGCTGGAAAGTCTGGCGTTCGAGGAGTGCGCTCTACCGCCGGCGGTCGAAGAGCTACTTTGGGGCAATCCGGCGTTTTTGTGCGCGCAGGCCTTGTTAAAGGCCAACCCGGAACCGGAAGACTTGGCTTTCCCGGAGATACCGGTGTTTGCCTACAGCGAACAAGGCGAAACCGTGTTGCAGGCCGGCGCAGAAACCGTGTTGAGCGAGAGTCAAATTCAAGCCTTGCTGGCGAGCGGCATCACGCCGGTGTTGGGTTTCCGCCAGCGCCCCGGCGTCCGCCTGCCGGCCATCGTCGCGCTGGCGGACGCCGGCTAAATTCTTGCCGGCGGTCGGCGGGTCTGGGTTATAGTGACTCAAGACCTTACGCCGACCCGCAGCCATGCCGAACCGACCGAAAATTCTCAACAAGACCGTGGTCGCTCAGACCAGCCAGTTCCGCGTCGAAGCGCTGGAGCTGGAATTCAGCAACGGCGTCCGCCGCCGTTACGAACGCCTGGCGCGCGGCGGCACCGGCTGCGGCGCGGTGTTGATCGTGCCGATGTTGGATGCCGAAACGGTACTATTGGTCCGGGAATACGCCGCTGGTTTGCACCGCTACGAATTGGGGCTGCCCAAGGGCAAGCTGGACGACGGCGAGGACATGCTCAGCGCCGCCAATCGGGAATTGAAGGAAGAAATCGGTTACGGCGCGGCCAGTTTACGGCATCTCCATCAGGTCTCCCTGGCGCCGGCCTATCTGGAGCACACGATAGACATCATCCTGGCCGAGCAACTTTATCCGGAAAAACTGGTCGGCGACGAGCCGGAAGAACTGCAAGTGGTACCGTGGCCGCTGGCGAGGATCGACAGCTTGCTGGCCAGCGGCGAGTGCAGCGAGGCCCGTTCGATCGCCGCGTTATACTTGGCGCGCGATCATTTGCGCCGACGCGATTGAGGCCGGCATCAGGCCTAGTCGCGGATTTTAAACAACGGCTCCAGCCCGTCGTCCACCCCGGACTGAACCGGCGCGGCCGGCGACTCCGCCGCGTAAGCCTCCCAAAGCAGGCGCCCCTGCCAATCGGCTTCCCCACCGGAATAGAGCAATCGGTTCAAGGCCTCGATTTCCTCGGCCAGCATCGCACTACATTGGTCGGCCAGCCCGGACAGGCTGTCGGTACCGAAGCGCTGACGGCCCCATTGCAGCAAGCACTGCTTGGCGGCTTGCGGATTGTTTTCCCAGCACGCCCGCTTCAAGTTGCGCTCCAGCGACGACTCGCCGGCCGGCACCGGTTTGACGCGGTTTTCCGCCACCGCACCGGCTCGACGGCGCCATGCCCAAATTCCGGTAGCCAGCCAACCTAGCGCGCAGACGACCGTCGCCGCCCGCCAAAAGCGTAACTCGCTATCCGAGGCGACCACCGTTTCGACACGCATCATCGGCATGGTTGCGTCCGCGCCGGTCTGTGGTTGCGAGCCGGTTGGCGCGGTCTCGCCGGCGCCGGCTTCGGCAATGATCGTCGCGGCCGGTAGCCGAGCGCTCTCGATTTTGCCGGTACGGGTGTTGAACCAGGGAATTTCCAGGGGAGGCAGGGTGTAGCGGCCGGGTTTGGACGGAATCAACGCGACTTTCTCCTCGCGTAGCGCGGTCAGGCCGTCGGTCAGCTTGTCTTCCTTCAACAGCGGCTGGTCGGGATAGCTCTTAACGCCGTCGATCGCGGCCTTATCGGTCAATTCCGGCAACTGACCGACCGTGGCGCCCCGAGCGGTCAGTGTGATCGTGCGGGTCAGCGGCTCGCCAACCTTGGCGTGCCGACCGGGATCGGACCATTGCTCGCGCAATTCCAGATGTTCGGCGCTCAACCAGTTGCCCGCGAACCCGGCCGGTACCGGCAACACGTTCAATGTGACCGGCTTGGAGGTGACCCGGCGGGTTTCGGTACTGGGCCGATTGAAGAAGCCGTTGAAACGCGGCCGGCCGCCGGCCACGACTTCGGCGTTCAGCGTCAGCGGCGCAATCGTAAACAAGCCGCTCTGCTGCGGAAAAATCGCGTATTTGCGTTCGGTCACCCAATACTCGACGCCGTCGACCTGCGTCGTGTAACTGTCGTCCTCGCCTAATTTTTCGACCAGCGCGTCCTTGATCTCCGGCTCGCCGAGGCTGGCCTGGGTAATTTGCACGCGCCGGAACAGTTTCAAGGTATAGATGACCTGCGATTGCACGTAGGGTTTTTCCGGCGTCGCCGTCACCTCCAGAAACAGATCGCCATCCTGCTGGGGATCGACCGCGGAAGCGGACACGACAATTTTCAGCGGCCGGCTACTGTCGGCGCCGAACCGGATCGGCGGAATCAACAACTCGCCGGCCTGCTTGGCCATCGCGTTCAATATCCACTGCTCATTGCGGCTGCTTTTGCCGTTGACCCAGGAGGAACTGGAACTACGCTGCTGGTTGAGAATCTCGAAATGGTCGCGCAACGGCCCGAAGTCCGGCTCGCCGTCGGGTTCATCCTCGGCGCTGAACACGATTTGAAACGATTCGTTCATCGCCACCGGGTTGCGGCTGACCGACACCTGGATGTCGGCGGCCCGCGACAGCGTGGCGATCAGCATCAACAAAAAAATAAGCCGGCGCGCCGGCCTAGGCGAGTCAACATCGTAGGCTTCCGGAAATTAATGCATCGAAAAAGGTTTGCGGCTGTCGCTACGGTCGTCGAACCAGCCGTACAAGGCCGGCAACACCACCAGCGTCAACAGCGTCGAGCTGATCAGGCCGCCGATCACGACGATGGCCAGCGGTTTTTGGACTTCCGAACCGGGCCCGGTGGCGAATAGAAACGGCACTAGACCCAGCAAGGCCACGGTCGCCGTCATCATCACCGGCCGGAAACGTTGCTCGCAGCCCTGGCGGATCGCATGCGCTTGGGTCATGCCGCTGGCGCGTAAACCGCGAATGTAGGAAATCAATACCACGCCGTTCAATACCGCGATACCCCATAGGGCGATAAAACCGACCGAGGCCGGCACCGACAAATATTCGCCGGTCGCGAACAGGGTGATGATCCCGCCGATCGACGCGAACGGCAACACCAGGATGATCAGCGCGGCAAAACGCAACGACTGGAACAGCATGAACAACAAAAAGAAAATCGCCGCGATCGTGATCGGAATGATCAACTGCAAGTGACCCAAGGCCCGCTCCATGTTCTGGAATTGACCGCCCCACTGCAGATAATAGCCTTCCGGCAACGCGATCTTGGCCGAAATGGTTTGCTGCAACTCAGCGACGAAACCACCCAAATCCCGATCGCGAACGTTGATGCCGACCACGATGCGGCGCTTGCCCATTTCCCGGCTGACTTGCGCCGGGCCGTCGTTCAAGCTGATCTCGGTGACGTCGCCCAGCCGGACGCGAGCGCCGTTGGGCGCGGTCAACATCAGATTGTCGATCGCGGCGATATCGTTGCGGAAATTCTCCGGCAAGCGCACCGCCGCCGAGAAGCGCCGCTCGCCTTGATATATTTCGGTGGCGACCTTGCCGGCGATCGCGGTTTCGATCACGTCGTGAATGTCGGACGCATTCAGGCCGTGACGGGCGATGGCCTGGCGATCGATCGTGATATTCAGATATTGCTGGCCTGTCATCCGTTCGACCCGAATGTCGCGAGCGCCGGCGACGCCGCCGGCCGCGACCGCGATCGCATCGGCCAGCCGTTTCAGTTCGACCAAATCGTCGCCGAACACCTTGACCGCCACGTCGGAACGTACGCCGGTGACCATTTCGTCCACCCGGTCGGATATCGGTTGCGCCATGACCACTTGCATGCCGGGCAGGTTGGCGTTCAAGGTGTCGCTCATCGCGTCGGCGATATCGTCCTGGGTCCAGCCGGCCGGCCATTCCTCGCGCGGTTTTAAAGTAACGATGGGTGTCGATTCGTTCTGCGCCTGCGGATCGGCCGGACTCTCGCCGCGGCCGACGCCGCTGACCACATTTTTGACGCCGGGAATGCCCAGCACCATCTTCATCGCCTGCATTTCGACGTTGATGCTCTCTTCCAACGAAATGTTCGGCATGCGATTGATGCCCGGCACGATGGAGCCTTCCTTCATTTCCGGAATGAACGACGTACCGAGGAAGGGCAACATGAGCAGCGTCGCCCCGAAAATCGCCAGCGCGATCGCCACCACCTTAAGCCGGTTGGTCAAGGCCAGATTCAGGATACGCAGGTATTGGCGTTTGCAGAACGCAATCAAGCGCGTGTCGTGCTTGCCGTCGTGGCCTTCCAGAAAAAACGCGCACAACACCGGCGACAACGTCAACGACACGATCAGCGATACCAACAGCGCGATCGCGATCGTGTACGCCAACGGCGCGAACATCTTGCCCTCCATGCCTTGCAAGGTCATCAGCGGCAGAAATACCAGGATGATGATGCCGACCCCGAACAATACCGGCGTCGCCACTTCGTGCGTGGCGGCTTCGACGACCCTGACCCGGCTGGTGGCGCGGCCCTTGCGCTCGCCGAGCAGCCGAAACGCGTTTTCCACCACCACCACCGAACCGTCCACCATCAATCCGATCGCGATGGCCAAGCCGCCCAGCGACATCAGATTGGCGGACAAACCGAGTTTGTTCATCGCGATAAAGGTGACCAGCGGCGTCACGATCAACGTGGCGACGACAATCAAGCTGGAGCGCACATCGCCGAGAAACAGGAACAAGACGATGATGACCAACACGATGCCTTCCATCAACACCTTGGTGACCGTGTGCAGCGCGGCGTCCACCAAATCGCTACGGTCGTAGTACGACACGATTTTCAGACCGTGCGGGAGCATGCCCTTGGCGTTGATTTCGGCGACGCGCGCCTTGATCCGGCCGACCACTTCCTTGGCGTTGCCGCCGCGCAGCATCATCACGATGCCGCCGACCGCCTCGGTGTAACCGTCCTTGACGACCGCGCCGACCCGGACTTCGTGGCCGATCTTGATGTCGGCGACGTCATGCATGTGTACCGGCACGCTGTTGTCTTCCTTCAGCACGATCCCGCCGATGTCGTCGACATCGTTGATCAGACCGACGCCGCGAATCAGATATTGTTCGGCATAATGCGGCAATACGCCGCCGCCGCTGTTGGCGTTGTTACGGGCCAGTGCGTCGAAAACGTCGTTTAGCTTGATCCGGTAATGGTGCAGACGATCCGGGTTGACCAATACCTGATATTGCTTGACGTAACCGCCCTGGGAATTGATTTCGGCGACACCGGGAATGCCGCGCAACAACGGCCGCACCACCCAATCCTGAGTCTCCCGACGTAACTGCAATTCATCCACGGACAAAGGCCGTTCCCCGTCGTCGTCGCGGTCCAGCGTGTATTGATAGACCTCACCCAGCCCCGTGGACACCGGACCCAACACCGGATTGACGCCGTCCGGCATTTGCTGCTTGACCTCGATCAGCCGCTCCATCACCAATTGCCTGGCGAAATACACTTCGGTGCTATCGCTGAAAATCAGCGTGATCAGCGACAAGCCGTTTTTGTTCAGCGAACGCATCTCTTCCAGGCCCGGCAAGCCGGCCATCGCGATTTCCAGCGGCACCGTCACCAAACGCTCGACTTCGTCGGGGGAACGGCCGGTGGCATCGGTGGCGATTTGCACCTGGATATTGGTTACGTCGGGAAATGCGTCCACCGACAGTTTTTGCATCGCCCTGGCACCGAAGCCGATCAGCGCCACCGCCAGTACCGCCACCAAAATCCGTTGTCGCAGCGCGACTTCGATCAGTCCGTTGACCATGGTTTACTCCAACGCGCTACGCAAGCGCTCGTTGTTCAAATGAAACGCGCCGTCCACGACGATATGCTCGCCGGCGTTCAGACCGGACAGCAACGGCCGTTGTTGCGCCTGTTCGGCGCCCAGTTGCACCGGCCGCAGTTCAAAGCGGTCGTCGGCCAGACGCACGAATACATAATCCCGATCGGTCTCGCGGACCACGGCCCGGCTCGGCACCACCAGGGATTGGGTGTCCGGCTTGCTGATTTTCAAGGTGGCCAGCATTTGCGGCTTGAACAAGCGTTCCGGATTGGCCAAGGCCATGCGCACGGTAACGGTGCGGGTATCGGGATCGACCAAATCGGCCACGTAAATCAACTTGCCGCTGACTTCCAGGCCCGGCAAGGCCGGCACCTCGGCTTGAACCTGGTCGCCTTGCCGCGCCCAGTAAGCCTGCTGCTCGGGAATTTCGGCCACCAACCATAAATGCGACAAGTCGGCCACCGTGTACAAGCTGTCGGCCGGCTGCACGACCTGTCCGACCGCGACGTTGCGCTCGATGACGACGCCGGCGATACTGGAAGTCACCGGCGAAAACGAATCGATGACCCGTTGCTGGGACAAGCGTTTCAAATCGCCGTCGCTCATGCCCAGCACCCGCAGGCGGTCGGTCGCCGCCCGTAGATCGACTTCGGCTTCGGTCAGCACGCCGCGCCGTTCCAGCAACTCGGCTTCCGCCAGCACCCCGCTGTCGTGCAAGCGCTCGGCGCGTTGCACGGTCAGGCGTCGCAAATTGACTTGCGAGCTGGCCTTGAGATATTCGGATTGAGCTTGGCTGAGTTCGGTGCTGTTCAGCGAGGCCAAGCGCTCGCCCTTGGTGACGACTTGTCCCAGCATCGCATTGATTTCGGTGACCCGGCCGGTCACGGTGGCGCCGATCTTGGCAACCCGATGCTGGTCCAGTTCCACCCGCGCCGACAATCTCAGCGACTCGCTGACCGTGACGGGTTTGATTTCGGCGATTTTCAACAGCTTCAACAGCGCCGGCGTGGCGGTCACCGCTTGGCCGGACTCGGCTCGCGCGGCCGGGACCAAGGCCAAAGCCAACAGTGCGGCGTTCAACAGACGGGCGTAACGAGAGAAACGAGGATTGATGGGCATTGACCTATTCCTGGTAATTGATCGGGTAGCGACCCGCCATCCGGCGGTTCCACCGAGTGAGTCGGTGCCGGACTTGGGCCGGCGGTGTGTGGAGGGCGTCATGGCCGCGACACCTCGGCGATCAGCACCTTATCGATGCGCGTGCCGTCGATATCGACCACTTCAAAACGCCAACGTTCGTATTCGAAGGCATCGGCGACCTTGGGCAGGTCTTCCAGATAATAAAGGATGAACCCGCCGACGGTGTGGTAATCGCCGTCGTTTTCGCCGGGCAGCGGCATATCGATGCCTGTCAGGGTTTTCATGCGTTGTATCGCCAAGCGGCCGTCGATCAGCCAGGAACCGTCCGCGCGTTGCGCCGCTTCGCTGTCCAGATTGAGCTCGGGACTGGGCAAGTCGCCGACGATGGCTTTCAACACGTCGCTCAGCGTCGCCAGGCCTTCAATGTCGCCGTATTCATCGACGATCAGCGCCAGATCGCTACGCGTTTCGCGAAAGCGCTTCAACAACTGGGTCAGCGTCAGCGATTCCGGAACGTAGATCGGCGCGTGCAATCCGGAAACCAAATCGAAGGCCTGCCCGTTCATCGCCGCCTTCAATAGTTCGCTGCGTTGCAGGATGCCGACCACCTCGTCCAGGCCGCCCCGGCAGACGACCGCGCGCGAATACGGGCAATCGGCCAGCTTGGCGCGGGTGACGACTAGGTCATCGGTCAGGTCGATGGCGTAGATCCGTTGGCGCGGCGTCATCACCGCGCCGACTTGTTGGGCATCCAGTTGCAACACGTTGCCGACCAAGTGGCGCTCTTCGGCATGAAACACGCCGGATTCCGCGCCGATTTCCATCAACAATTTGATCTCCTCATCGGTGACGGCGGCTTCCGGGGTCCGATCGGCCCGCAGCAGTTTCAGCAATAGATTGCTGGAAGACGACAGCAACCAAACCAGCGGGCTGGCCAACAGCGCGATCATGTTCATCGGCCGCGCCACCCGCGCGGCGATGGCTTCCGGCCTCAGCAAGGCCAGACGCTTGGGCAACAACTCACCGACGACCACCGAGAAATAGGTAATCACCGCGACCGTCGCCAACAGCGCGATCGAGTCGGCATAGTCCGCCAATAGCGGAAACTGTTGTAAATAGCCGGCGATCGGCGCGGTCAAGGCGTCCTCGCCGAGCGCGCCGTTCAAGATGCCGACGCCGGTGATGCCGACCTGCACCGTGGACAAAAACCGCGACGGTTCGTCGTGCAGTTTCAACGCCGCTTCGGCGCCGGCCCGTTTCTCGGCGGCCAGTTTGCGCAGCCTGGCCTTGCGCGCCGATACCAAGGCCATTTCCGACATCGCGAACAGGCCGTTGACGACAATTAATAACAGGATCAGTCCTATGTCCATCGTTATGGTTTCATTCCGAGCGTCGCACGATCCTAGTGACGGGAGGGCACGGCGCTCACCAACCCGGCGCGTCGCGAGGCGCCGGGTTGCGTTGACCGTACTGGTATTTGAATTTGCGCTTGAGCAGGCCGGTCGGTTCGTCCGGGATGCGTTTCAGCAACTGGGCGTTGGCCCGCTCGGTTTCGTCGCGTTCGCCGGCTTGATCCGGCTGGGCGGTCGGTTGAGTAAGCTCCCGACCCGGCTCGGTCGATTCGGGCGGCTTGGCCGGCTCGGCGGATTGCGGCGAGGCTTCTCGCGACTTTTCGCTGTTGTCGTCGCGCTGTTGATCGTCGGCTTGCGCCGATTGGGTGTCGGACTGGCGCTTCTCGTTACCCGCCGCCGGGTCCGAGGGCTGGCCTTGTTGGTCGGGACGCGGCGATTGGGTGGCATCATCCTGCTTCGACCCCGGCTGTTGCCGGTTTTGAGCGCCGGGTTGCGCTTGCGTGGATTCTTGCTTGGAATCGGACGAGTTTTCCGGTTGTTGTTGTTGGGCCAATTGCTTCTCTATCAATTCTTTGTTGTAGCGGGCATCCGCATGATCCGGCTGCAATTTCAGTGCCTGTTGATAGGCTTCCAGCGCCGCGGACAAATCGCCGGCCCGAGCCAACGCGTTCCCCCGGTTGTAATGGCCGTCGGCGCTGGTGGCCGATTTCAAGGTTTCGGCGGCTTCCCGATATTGACCCGCCCTAAATTGGGCCGCCGCGCGCCATTCCGGGTTTTCGAAACGGCTCGCCGCCGCGTCGTATTGTTCGCTGTCGAAAGCTTGCCGGCCCTGTTGATCCGGCGTGCGCCACAAACTTTGCCAGTCCAGGGCGTGGGCGTCATCCGGCCAGGCCGGCAATAGCGCCAAGGCAGCCCAAAATAACAAGCCCTTGCGAAACTGCCAGGCAGCCCAAGGCAGCAGCAGCAAAACCAACCAGGGGCCGATTTCGTCCCATTGCTGCAACATCAACTCGGTGCCGGTCAGCGGCTCGGTAGTGTTCGGATTATTGAACAACTTGCTCAATGCTTCGACGTCTTCATCGCCGGCGCCGACCGGTCGATACAGGCCTCGGCCAGCGTCGGCCAAGGCTTGCAGCACGCCGGCATCGAGCTTGGCGACGACGATATTGCCGTCGGCGTCCTTTAGGAATCCGCCCCCGCCGACCGGAATCGGCGCGCCGTCGCCGGTGCCGATGCCCAGCACCGACAGGCGATAGCGACCCAACCATTGTTCCGCCAGCGCGGCGCTGTCGCTATCGACGCCGTCGCAGACCAGCAGGATATGGCCTTGGGCGAGGCCGGCCTGTTGTAACAATTCGGCGGCCTTGCGAATGGCGACGCCGGCGTTGGTGCCGGGACTGGGCATGATGTCGGTGGTCAACGCGGTCAATTGGCTATCGATGGTCGCGACGTCGTTGGTCAGCGGCGTCACGGTAAACGCATCGCCGCCGTAGACCAGCAACGCGGTCTGGCCGTCCTTGCGCTGCTTGAGCAGATCGGCGATTTTATAGCGAGCCTTGGCGATGCGGCTGGGTTTGATGTCGGTCGCATCCATCGATCGCGACAAATCCAACGCGATGACCAGCGCCGATTCGTTGCGGAAGGCCGGACCCGGCAAACGTTGCCAGGTTGGGCCGGCCAGCGCGACCACGGTCAGCGACACAACCGCCGCGGCCAGAGGCAAACGGTAATTCCGGCCGGTCGCCGGCTGGTCTTGCAAGATGAACGGCAGTAACTCGGCATCGCAAAACGCCCGCCATGCCCCGCGCCCCAAGCGGCGCTTCCAAAGCAGTCCCAGCAAGATCGCGGCCGGCAATAAAGCGTACAACCACCAGGGACGTAGAAAATGAAAGTTAGACCAATCGATCATCGCTCAAGTCTCCGTCAGCCGCGCCGCAAATAACCGGTCGCCAAGCCGGCGCTCAGTAACAGCGCCAATCCCAACGGCCAATGGTAGAGTTCCCGGCGCGGCCGGAAATATTGCTTGTCCTTTTCGACCGGTTCCAGCTGATCCAACAACCGGTAAATGCGATCCAGCTCTTCGGTATCGCGCGCCCGAAAATAGCGGCCGCCGGTTGCCTCTGCGATCGCGGTCAGCGTCGTTTCGTCCAAGTCGGCGGACGGATTGACCCGGCGGTTGCCAAACAGGCTACGCACCACCATTTCGTCGGCGCCTATGCCTATCGTGTAAATTTTCAAATGGTGTTCGGCCGCGATTTCGGCGGCTTTCAACGGCGTCAGTTCGCCGGCGGTATTGGCGCCGTCGGTCAGCAAAATCAGGACCCGGCTGTCGTCTCGCTGTTGTTCCAGGCGCTTGACGGCCAAGCCAATCGCATCGCCGATGGAGGTTTTCGGATCGTCCTCGGTAATCCCGATGAAGGCTTCGTCCAGCAAGGTCTGCACGGTTTTGCGGTCGAAGGTCAGCGGCACGTGCAAATAAGCCTGGGTGCCGAACAAAATCAAGCCGAGGCGATCCCCGGCCCGGCGCCGGATGAAGTCGCCGGCCACCTGCTTGATCGCGGTCAATCGGTCCACCCGACGTTTACCGATAAAAAAATCTTCTTCTTGCATGCTGCCGGATACGTCGACGGCCAGCATCAAATCGCGGCCGCTGACGGCCTGTTCCAAGGGTTCGCCTAGCCACAACGGCCGGGCGGCGGCCAAAATCAAACACAGCCAAGCGATTGCCGCGATGCGTAGCGCCCAAGGGCTACGCGCACTGACGATGTGGGCGTCGCCGCCGCCGAACTCATCGAGAAAAGGTACTTTTAGCGCGGCCTGTCTATCCATGGGCCGGGCCGGCAACGCGATTCTGATCAGCAGCGGCAGCGGTAGCAAAACCAGCAGCCAGGGCCATTGCCATTCGATCATGAGGATTTCGCTCGTTGCTTCAGCCAGCGCTCGCACAGCGCTGCAACGGCGGCAATGTCGTCGACCGGCGCCGACGGCCGGTAAGGCCCGTCGGCCAAGCAGCGGCCTTCGCCCTCGCTGAACGGCCGGTCGGCCAGACTCGCGTCCAGATAGCGTAGCCAAGCGTCGCCGTGCAATCCGGCGACCGATTCGCGCCCATCGCGGCTGATCGCCACCCGCCGCAACAGCGCCGACAGGGCGGCCAGCTTTTGGCGATCGTCCATTCCGGCATCGTCGCGAATCGCCGTCAACATCGCTTGCGCGGTTTTAACGACGGCGCGGCGGCGCGGGCGCCGGTACCACCGGAAACTCGCCCAAACTAGCGCCGGCAGCACTATTGCCAGCAGCCACCAACCCGGTGCCGGCGGCCAATAGCCGACCGGGCTAGGCAAATGTATATCCTTGAGTTGCAAGCCATCCATGATCAAGCGTCCTCGGTGTCCGGTTCGGGTTCGGCGACCAGTAGCGCGTACAGCGCATCGTGGACGGCCCGCACTTGCTCGAACCCGTTGCGAGCGACCGCGATTTCGCCGGCATCGTAGCGATGTTTTAAGTCGCTGGCCAAGCGATGACGTTCCTGGTGCAGGACCTCTATTTGGTTCAACCAGGCCTGACTGTGTTTGTTCCCTGCCTTGGCCTGTTTCAACCACCGGCCCAAATGGCATTTACGCGGATTCAATATCGGCCAATGCCGGTCGGCACCGGATTCCGCATTCAAACTGTCTCGCAGATGCGCCAGCCAGTGGCGGGTGTCGAATTTGCGGATCTCGACCAGGGCCCGATCCGGCGCCAAACCGGCATTGGCGTAATGCCGCCATTCCGAATACGGGCGGTAGGCGGCGATCCAGGCCGGCAGATCGGCGGCCGGCATCGGCCTGGCGATGGCGTAGCCTTGCAGCAATTGACAACCCATCAACAACAGGACGGTACCGTGATCCGGGTTTTCGACCCCCTCGGCGATAACCCGACGCCGGAACGCCTGACTCAACCCAATGACGCTCTCGATGATCGCATAATCGTCCGGATCGTCCAGCATGTCGCGGACGAAGCTTTGGTCGATTTTGACGGTATCCACCGACAAGTGCCGCAAATGGGTCAGCGACGAGTAACCGGTGCCGAAATCGTCGAGCGCGATGCTGATGCCCAACTCCTCGCGGCAATGCCTGACGGTACGGTTGACCGCGGTCAAATCGTCCAGCGCGGTGCTTTCCAGGATCTCCAGTTGCAGATAGGTCGAGTCGACCGCCGGATATTGGGCCAGCGTCGCCTCGATGTGCTCGTACAGACCGGGCCACAACAGATGGTAGGACGAAACGTTGACGCTGACTTCCAAGTTCAAGCCTTGCGCTTGCCAGTCGGCGAGTTGTCGGCAAGCCTCGGCGATCACCCAATTGCCGATCCGGATTTCCAGTTCGGTGGAGGCGATGGCGGGAAGAAAGCTCAGCGGCGGCACCAAGCCTTGCTCGGGATGCCGCCAGCGCAGCAAGGCCTCCGCGCCGGTCACCCGACCGGTTTGAATGTTGACCTTGGGTTGGTAGTACAGGCAAAACTGGCCGGCGCCAAACGCTTCCTCGATTTCCTTGAGGCGCAGATTGCGGTGAATGATTTGCTGGTCGCGGTTGGTATCGAACAGGCGGAAGCAGTTCTTGCCGGCCATTTTGGCCTGATACATAGCTTGGTCGGCATGGCGCAACAAGGTATCCGGGTCTGCGTCGTCCAGTGGAAACACCGTGAATCCGGTGCTGGCGCCGACCTCGACCGGCTGGTCGTCGATCAGGATGGGTTGCGAGATCGCCCGGTGGATGCGCAATATCGCTTGTTCGCATTGTTCGACCGACTCGATGCCGCCCAACAATAACGCAAATTCGTCGCCGCCGTGGCGGGACACGCTGTCTTCCTCGCGGATGCCGCCCTTGATGCGTTCGGCAATTTCGACCAACACCCGATCGCCGGCGTCGTGGCCGAACTGATCGTTGACCGGCTTGAAACCATCCAAATCCAGGAAGCAGATCGCCAGCAGCGACGGTTCGCGCTTGGCGTGGGCGATGGCCCGGTTCAGCCGGTCGGCGAACAAAATCCGGTTGGGCAGGCCGGTCAGCGGATCGTAATGGGCGATCAACTCCAGCAATTGCTGTTGCTGCTTGGCGTGGGTCACGTCCGAGAACAGGCCGATATAGTGGCTGGTATTGCCGTCGGCGTCGCACAATGCCGAGATCGTCAGATGTTCGGCATAGAGTTCGCCGTTTTTCTTCCGGTTCCACAACTCGCCGCGCCAATACGAATTGAGCCGCAGGGTTCTCCAGATGTCCGCGTAGAAATCGGTTGGGTGTTTGCCGCTTTGCAAAAACCTCGGATTTTGTCCGAGGACTTCGGTGCGGCTATAGCCGGTAATGTCGCAAAAGGTCGGATTGACATCGATGATATTGGCGTTGGCGTCGGTAATCAGGATACCTTCGTGGGCATCGCTGAACACCCTGGCCGCCAGCCGCAAATGTTCCTCGGCGCGCTTGCGTTCGGTAATGTCGCGGGTCAGGCCCAGCAGCGCGGTGATCCGCCCCTCGGCGTCGCGCATCGGCACCGAATGAGTGTCCAGCCAGCGATGGCGGCCCTTCAAGCCGATAATTTCGAATTCCAAGGTTCCCGATACGCCGGCAAACACCCGCCGACTCAAGCCTTCGAAAGCGGCGCGGTACTTGGGCACGATCAGTTCGGCCAAATCCAGCGCTTGCGCCTGTTCCAGACTCTCGGCGCCTATCATGTCCAAACCGGCCGGATTGATCTGCAACAAACGGCCGGCGGTATCCAGCAGTTTCACGCAGTCCGGCTCTGAATCGACGATGGTGCGCAACTTCACTTCCGATTCTCGGGCCTTGGCCGCGGCCGACTGCAATTCGGCGACGGCGTTTTCCAATTCGTCGGTGCGTTCCTCGATCAAGGCTTCGACGTGAGCGGTGCGGCCACTGACGATCAGTAGCAACACGTTCAGCAAACTGGCGAAGCATAAACCGCCGATCAAGGTAATCCAGGGCAGCGACGAGCCTTGCGCTGCCACGAAGCCGCTACCCGGACTGACCGTGATTTGCCAAGTTCGGTCGGCGAACGCAAAGCGATGGTGCCACTCTTTCAGAGCGTATTTGCCGGTCAGGCTGTCGATGGGTTTGGCGAACAACACCGCCAAGGTTTCCGGAGCGCCAAGATCTTCGATTTTTAAACCGAATTCGTCCAAACTCAAACCCTGGGTGACGATGTCGACCATTTTGGCCGGCAGAAGCACCGCCGATATATAGCCCTCGAATACCGGCGCATCAATGCTCGATGCTTGCTTGATCAGCGGTGCCGATACCAGTATGCCCGGCAAACCGGCGGTATCCTGAATCAAATTCAAAAGCGGCGAGGCGCTAATCTTGCCGGTTTCGCGAGCGTAATCCTTGGAGGCTTTACTAGCCGAATTGGCGCAGGAATCCAGGCCGAAGGCGGCCTGATTCCCCGGCATGGGTTCGATAAACGCAACCGGACAATATTCCGGACGTAATTCAGCCGGCGCCAGCGAGCCGTCGGGCCGGCGCTCGGTCACTCGAAACTCGCGGTAACCTTCCGCGCGCACCGACGTTTCGAAAGCGGCCAACCGTGCCGCTTTGACCAGCGGCAGCCATTCCAGGGCCTGAATTTCCGGATGGCGCAACAAGATGCCTTGGGCGAACACCGCGAACTCGCGGCGGGTCACCTCCTCGGACGCCACGAACACATCGCGCAGGGCCAGGGTATTGTCGAGTACATTGGCGGCGTACTCGGTCAACAAGCGCTCGATCTCGCCGGCACGGTTATCGAATGCCACCTGGATGCGAGCCTGCTCGGCCCGAAACACCTGAACGAAAACCAGCACCAAAGCCAACAACGCGGCCAGCAACGGCAGCGCGACGCTGATCCCGCGCGGCCGCCAGAGTTCGCGAGGCATCCCGAACCAGCACAACAACAGCGGCGTGACGACGGTAACGCCGAGACAGT
Organism: Methylomonas stagni; assembly: GCF_050154735.1. Classification (NCBI taxonomy): domain Bacteria; kingdom Pseudomonadati; phylum Pseudomonadota; class Gammaproteobacteria; order Methylococcales; family Methylococcaceae; genus Methylomonas; species Methylomonas stagni. The sequence goes on from NZ_CP189557.1 coordinate 3,644,133, forward strand.
CGCCTATCCACCAGTTACGCCAAGCGCTTCCCAACTGCTCGGGTGGCATGAATTGCGCGGCGAATAGCGCGGCAACGCCGACGCTCGGGGCGATCAAGCAGGCCAGCGGCGCGGTCAGCACAAAGAATCCGAGTATCGAGCGCGGGCTGTCCAATTTCGGCAGTCCGGGTTCCAGGTATTTCGCGGATAAATAGCAGGCGGCCAACACCTGCAAGGTGCTGCCGCCGCCTATCACCAACGCGGTCAGCGCCGAAACCAGCGAATAGTGTTCGGTAAAGTCGGCGATCGCCAGAAACTGGGTCGCGGTCGCGCCTAACCAGACGCCAGGCCACAAGCGGCGGCCCCAGATCAGCAACGCGGCCAGCGCGATACCGGCCGGCGGCCACAGCGGACTGGCATAGCCCGGCGGAATCACGATATTCAAGCCGGCCCAGCCGCTGGCGAACATCGCGGCGGCCAACCAAAACATGGCTTTGATGCCGGCGGGCGGCAGGCTTCGGCTTTCGCGGCCGACCTGGCCGAACCCATTGTCTACGATGTTAAACATCGGCGGCATCGCGTTCATGCCCGGCCTCCGGGTGCGGGCAAGGTCGGTCCCAAGGCCTGCCGCGGAAGCTGCTGAGTACTGCATTGCAGCCACGACAAGCGCAATTGCTTGCTCAAGCGCTGCAGCAAGGTTTGGCGTTGCTCGAAGCGTTGGCGATGCGCCTCAGCTTGCCGACGGTCGGCGGCGTCGACGATCAGTTCGCGCCAGCGGTCCACCAGTCGGAATCTGCCGCTCGCCGGCAAGGCAAGCTCGAACGGATCGAAAATTTGCACCAATACGATGTCGCAGTGGCGAGCCAGATAAGCCAAATGATTTTCGGCGGCGGCGTTCAGTCCGCGAAAATCGCTGAGGATATAGACCCGACTGCCGGGGCGGGCGTGGTGCAGCAAACGCGCCAACGGCTGGTCCAAACCGGTCACCGGGTCGCCGGCAAAATCCGGCCGAACCAGCGCGTTCAGGAAACGCAACACGGCGGCCTTGCCGTTTTGCGGCTTGAATTCCTGGCAGCCGTGTTCGGCGAAAATCTGCCCGCCGATCCGGTCGCCCTGATGCCAGGCGGCCCAAGCCAGCAGCGCCGCCAGTCGGGCGGCCTGTACCGCCTTGAATACGCCTCGGGTCGCGAATTGCATGCTGGCGCGATAATCGACGGCAATAAACATCGGCCGCTCGCGCTCTTCGCGATAGATTTTGCTGTGCGGTTTGTCGGTGCGCGCGGTCACCCGCCAATCGATGCGGCGCACGTCGTCGCCGGGTTGGTACAGACGGGTTTCATCGAAGGCCATGCCGCGACCCTTGAAGCGCGACAGATAATGTCCGCCCTGGCTGGCGCGAATCGTGCCGCTGCCCAGTTTCAACGCGGCGGCCGGTTTGGCCAAATCGAGCAGCGTCTTTAAGTCGACCGCGATGCGTTCGTTGCCGGCGATTTGGAACTGGTTCATCAGGGTACCGCGATACGGGCGATCAACTCTTTGATGACGTGGTCCGGACTGATGCCTTCCGCTTCCGCTTCGTAGGACAGAATCAAACGATGGCGCAGCACGTCGTAGGCCAGGTCCTGGATGTCGCCGGGATCGACGAAATCGCGCTGTTGCAGCCAGGCCTTGGCCCGGGCGCACCGGTCCAACGCGATGCTGGCGCGCGGGCTGGCGCCGTATTGTATCCAGCCGGCCAAATCCTGGCCGTACGCGCCCGGATTGCGGGTTGCCAGCACGATTTGCAGCAAATACTGCTCCAGACTTTCGGCCATGTACAAATCCAGCACCTCGGCGCGCGCCGCGAACAAAGTTTGTTGGCCGACCTTGGTCGGCGCCGCGGTCTTATGCGCCAGCTCGCCGCGCGCCTCGGCTCGGGCCAGGTGCAGAATCGCCTGCTCGTGACTCGGGCTGGGATAATCGATTTTGACGTGCAGCAGGAAACGGTCGAGCTGGGCTTCCGGCAACGGGTAGGTGCCTTCTTGTTCGATCGGGTTTTGGGTGGCCATGACCATGAACAAGGGCGGTAGCGGGTAGGTGGCCTTGCCGACCGTGATCTGGCGTTCCGCCATCGCTTCCAAAAGCGCCGCCTGCACCTTGGCCGGCGCCCGATTGATTTCGTCTGCCAATATCAGGTTGTGAAACAGCGGACCTTTTTGAAATTCGAAGCTACCTTGTTGCGGGCGGTAAATTTCGGTGCCGGTCAAATCGGCGGGCAGCAGGTCTGGCGTGAATTGCACCCGATGGAAATCGGCTTCCAGCCCCTGACCCAACACATTGATGGCACGGGTTTTAGCCAATCCCGGCGCGCCCTCGACCAGCAAGTGGCCGTCGGCCAGCAGCGCGATCAGCATCCGCTCCACCAGAACGGCCTGGCCGATGATTTGGGTGTTGATGTGGGCTTGCAGTTGTTGGAGGGCGGCTTGGCTGGTACTGAGACTGGTCTCGGTCATGTCGAATAAAATCCTGGTTTAAAGCAAGGTTGTGACAGATGGCGGCCCGGAAAGTTTAATTGCGCCGCTGTTGGTCTTTCCATTCCCGATGGGCGATCATGATGTCGACGACTTGGCGGGGATCGTCGGTGATCGTGATCAACGACAGGTCCTCCTCGGAAATCGTACCGTATTCCAGCATCTTGCATTTCATCCAATCCACCAATCCGTTCCAGAAATCGCCGCCGAACAAGACCAGCGGCAACGGATAGATCTTGTGAGTTTGCATCAGCGTCAGCGCTTCGAAAAACTCGTCCAACGTACCGAAACCGCCGGGCATGCACACGTAACCCATCGAATAGCGGACGAACATGACCTTGCGGACGAAAAAATAGCGAAAATTCAGCGACAGGCTTTGGTAGGGGTTGGGCTTTTGCTCCATAGGCAACTCGATGTTCAGACCGATGGATGTCTGGCCCTGGGCCAGCGCGCCCTTGTTGGCGGCTTCCATGATGCCCGGCCCGCCGCCGCTGATGATCGCGAAACCATGTTGGCTGAGCAGCTCGGCCAATTCGACGGTCTTTTGGTAATAAAAGTGTTCCGGCTCCAGCCGCGCCGAGCCGAAAATGGAAACCGCGTCGCACAGATCCGACAGTTCGTCGAAGCCTTCGGTGAATTCGCTAATGATCCGGAAAATGCGCCAAGACTGATCGCCTTTCAAGTCGTCGATGATGCTCGGCGAGCTATTCCTGTTTTTGATACAAACCATGGGTATTTCCTGAAAGATGCCGCGTGGCGGCGCAAAATGGGGTTAGCGGAGGCGAGCTGGCATCATCCGGGTGGCAATCGATACGCCAATCTACCGCCGAGCAGGGTGTGCGTGACCCGGCCGGTCAAGGTTTGTCCCCAATAGGGCGTATTGCAACCGGCGCTCAGCCATTGGCCACGTTCGACCCGCCAAAGGTACTCGGGGTCGAACACGCAAACGTCGGCGGGGCACCCCGGTGTCAGCGAGCCGGCGTTCAGGCTCAATATACCCGCCGGCTTCTCGGTGAGACTGGCGATGGCGCGCGCCAGACTCAAGCCATGTTGGCGGGCGTAGGCCAAGGTCAACGGCAGCAGCGTCTCCAGCGCGGCGATGCCGGGTTCGGTTTCCGGGAATGCGCCGAGCTTGGCGTCCAGGTCGTGGGGCTGGTGGTCGGAACAAATCGCGTCTAGCGTACCGTTGGCGAGACCGTCGCGCAGATATTGGCGGTCGATATCGTTGCGTAGCGGCGGAATCACGTGGTAATTGCTGTCGAACGGCGTAATGTCGTTCTCGGTTAGGTGCAGTTGGTGTACCGCGACGTCGGCGGTGACGTTCAGCCCGTATTTTTTCGCCTGCTGAATTTTAATCACCGACTGTCGGCAGCTGACTTGACTGATATGCACGCGGCAACCGGTCAGCTCGGCGAGTTCCAGGCACTGGGCCAACGCAATCGACTCGGCCGCTTCCGGAATGCCCGGCAGACCGTAACGGCTGGCGACCGCGCCTTCATGGGCACATCCCTTGCCGCTCAGCGAGGCTTCGTTGGCGCGATACATCAACAGCAGACCGTGACTGCCGGCGTATTCCATGGCCCGGCGCAGGATCAACAGGTTGGCGAGCGGCGCGCTGGCGTTGCCGACCGCGATGCAGCCGGCCTGTTTCAGTGCGAACATCGTGCTCAGCTCGCTGCCCGCCAGGCGTTGCGTCAAGGCGGCGACCGGGTGGATTTGCGGGTATTCGGCTTTTTCGGCCTTGTCCTTGATGAATTCGACGACGGCCGGCGTATCGATGACCGGTTGGGTATCCGGCGGCAGGCACAACGAGGTGACGCCGGCGGCCAGCGCGGCGCGCGATTCGCCGAGGATATTGCCTTTTTGGGTTTGGCCCGGCTCGCGCAGCCGCACGCTCATATCGACGAAGCCGGGACAAACGATTTGGTTGGCGGCGTCGATGATTTGATCCGCACTGAAGTCGTCGCCGACTAAACCGACGATTTTACCGTCGGCGATCGCCAGATCGGCTTGGGCGTCGATCCGGTTGGCCGGATCGATCACCCGGCCGTTCTTGATCAATATTTTGCTCACGCCGTTCCTCCCTGACCGGACATCGTCATCGACATAATCGCCATTCTCACCGAAATACCGTTACTAACCTGTTGCAGAATCACCGACTGGGGACCGTCGGCGACGCTGGAGGCGATCTCCACGCCACGATTGATCGGGCCGGGATGCATGACGACGGCATCCGGCTTGGCGCGTTGCAGCCTGGCCTCGGTCAGGCCGAAGCAACGGAAAAATTCGCTTTCGCTCGGCAAAAAGGCCGAATTCATCCGCTCTTTTTGCAATCTGAGCATGATGACCACATCGACATCGTCCAAGCCCTCATCCATGTCATGCACGGCGACGACGCCCATGCTGGCGACCTGAGCCGGCAACAAGGTTTTTGGGGCGATGACCCTGACTTCGGCAACACCCAAGGTATTCAGCGCGACGATTTGCGAGCGGGCTACCCGCGAATGCAAAATGTCGCCGACGATGGCGACCTTCAGTCCTTCGAAACGCTGTTTATATTGGCGGATCGTGTACATATCCAGCATCGCCTGGGTCGGATGGGCATGTTGACCGTCGCCGGCATTAATCACGCTGATATGCGGCGCGACATGCTGCGCGATGAAATGCGCGGCGCCGCTCAATGCGTGACGGACCACGAACATGTCGACGTGCATTGCTTCCAGGTTATGTATCGTGTCCAGCAGGCTTTCGCCCTTGGCCGTGGACGAAGTGGCGATGTTCATATTCATCACGTCGGCCGACAGCCGGGCGGCGGCCAGTTCGAAAGTGGCGCGGGTACGAGTGCTGTTTTCGAAAAACAGATTGACGATGGTTTTGCCGCGTAGCAGCGGCACTTTTTTGACTTGATGCTCCGACATGCCGGCGAAGGATTCGGCGGTGTCGAGGATCTCGGTCAACAGTTCGCGGCTCAGACCTTCAATGGATAGAAAATGCTTGAGCTTACCCTGCTCGTTGAGCTGCAAATGCTTGGTCATGCAGGTACTCCGCTAGGGGTTTGAATTTCGATGCCCAAGGGTTCCGGGCCAGTCAGTTTGATGCGCTGATTGCCGGACAAATCGATGCGGATGCCCCGGCAATCCGGTTGCAGCGGTATCTGCCGACCGTCGCGTTCTATCAACACTGCCAACACCACTTGGTTGGGCCGGCCGTAGTCGAAAATTTCGTTCAGCGCGGCCCGCGCGGTGCGACCGGTATAGAACACGTCGTCGATCAAAATAATGTCGCGGCCTTCCAGATGCGGCGGCAATTGGCTGGTTTTGATCTTGGGATGCATGCCGATTTGCGAAAAATCGTCTCGGTAAAAGGTGATGTCCAACAAGCCCAACGGCTCGCTGCCGCCCAAGCGGCGATGCATGTGATTGGCGACCCAGGCGCCGCCGCTATGAATCCCGATCAGCAGCGGGTTGTGCAGCTTGCGTTCGGCGATTTGCTGGCGTATCGCCAACTCCAGTGCGTCGAGTAATACATCAATGTTTAAAGTAGCGGTTGACATGGCGGTTGGCGGTTGGATTGTAATTATTATAGGAAAAACCAGCGAAGAAAAAACCGGGCCGAAGCGGCCTCGACTAGCGGTCGAACCAGCTCTGCAGAATGATTTGAGCGGCCAATTGGTCCTGCACGGCCCATAGTTTAGCAGCGCTGACATGCAGATCGTCGTACAGCATTTGCTTGGCGGCGAACGTGGTCAGGGTTTCGTCGATCTGATGCACCGGCAGTTGGTAGCGGCCGTGCAATTGCCGGCAAAATTTCCGCATACGGGGGGTGATGACGTTGTCGCTGCCGTCTTGTTGCCGGGAAATGCCGACCACCAGGCCGACCGGTTGCCATTCGACAATCAATTTGCCGATGGCTTGCCAGTCCGGCACTTGCTGAATCGAGCGCAACGTGGCCAGCGGACTGGCGATGCCGGTGTCGGCATGGCCGACCGAGACGCCGATTTTCTTGTTGCCGAAATCGAAACCCAGATACGTGTCGCTACTCAGTTTGGCGGCCAAGGGGTCGCGGTTAACCATGGCCGGCCGGCGTGGTCAGGCGATTGATGTCGATGCCAAGTTGGCTGGCGGCGGCATTCCAGCGCTGGCTGATCGGCGTGTGATACAGGATCGTTTCGCCGGACGGGGTATTCAGCCAAGCGTTTTCGACGATCTCTTTTTCCAGTTGGCCGCTACCCCAGCCGGCGTAACCGAGAGCGATCAGATAATCCCTAGGCCCCTTGCCCTTGGCAATGGCTTCGAGGATGTCGCGCGAGCTGGTCAACGTAATGTTTTCAGCGGTCGGAATGCTGGAATCCCAGTGCTGTTCGCAAAAACCGTGGATGACGAAGCCGCGTTCCTGCTGCACCGGTCCGCCGGCGAAGACCGGCGTTTCCAGCACGTCGTTCAGGTCGCAATCGATGCCCATTTGTTCGAAGATGTCGCGCAATTTCATACCGGTCGGTCGATTGATGACGATACCCAGCGCGCCTTCGTCGTTATGCTGGCATAGGTAGGTCACGGTATGAAAAAAGTGCGGATCGGCCAAACTGGGCATGGCGATCAGAAATTGGTTATTCAGATAAGTCGCGTCTGTCATGGGAATACTGTTGGGCTAGCGGGCGGTCATCCCGGTTTCGTCTGAAAATTTCCAGACTCTGGTTATTACCAAAACGTTCACTTCGCGCATCAATTCCTCGGGCAATTCGGCAAACGGCGCGCTCATCTTGACAATCCGCTTGGCGGCGTCGTCCAAGGCCGGGTTGCCGGAAGACCGGACGATGCGCATGCTGTAAATACTGCCGTCGGCGTTGATGCCGACATCCATGGTCAGCATTTGCTGGGAGCCGGCTTTACGCGCAGCCTCAGGATAATTCAGATTGCCGGTACGCTCAACCTTGTCCTCCCAATCCTTGACGTATTGCGCCGCCAAATATTTATGCGTGCTGATGGCGTTGACGGACTTGATCTTGGTGTTTTCGGCGCTGAGCTGGCTGGCCCGGATACGCTCGCCGAGTTGGGCGATCTGCTGTTGCAAGGCTTCGGCCGACAATTTCGGTTTGTCTTCGAGCGGCTCGGCCACCTGTTCCGGTTCGACCGCCTGCTCGGGGCGCGATTCGACCTTGACCGGCGCTTGCGCCTGGGTCAGGACTTTTTGCACGACGGGTTTGGGAGACGGTGCCGCCGGCACGGGCGCGGCTTTAGGCCGCGGCTGACTTTCGGTTTGTTCCGCTCTCGGTAGAGTTTGCGGAATCGTCGCCGGCTTGCGGGTTTCGCGGCCTGCGCCTATTTGGTGATCGGCGGCCAAGTATTTGGCTTCCTTGGGCGCCTGCTTGGCCGGCGCGTGCGAGACCGTGATTTCGATCGATTTGTCGGCCTTGGGCGGATGCGGCGCGGTGAAATTGACGCCGAGCAGGACCGCGACATGAATGATCGCCGCGACGAATAGCGCGGTGAGCAGCGTGTCGCTTTGCGATAACGGCGTTGGCGTCAATGGCGGTGCGGACATTTCAGGCGGATACCTTGGCGGCGATATGGTCCATCAACTGGGCGCTGATGTTGATGCCGAATTGCTTGTCCAATTCCTGAACGCAGGTCGGGCTGGTAACGTTGACTTCGGTCAGATAGTCGCCGATCACGTCCAGACCGACAAAAATCAGACCTTTTTCGCGCAACACCGGGCCGACTTGCTCGGCGATCCAGCGATCCCTGGCGCTCAATTCGCGTCCTTCGCCGCGGCCGCCGGCCGCCAGATTGCCCCGGCTTTCGCCGCTGGCCGGGATGCGGGCCAAGCAATAAGGGACCGGCTCGCCGTTGACCATCAAGATGCGTTTGTCGCCGTCCCTGACTTCCGGCAGGTATTTTTGCGCCATGATGAAGCGGCTGCCGTGGTCGGTCATCGTTTCCAGAATCACGCTCAGGTTGGGATCGCCTTCGCGGACGTAGAAAATCGACGCGCCGCCCATGCCGTCCAGCGGCTTCAGAATGATTTCGCGGTGCTCCGCCAGGAATTCGCGAATGCGTTGCCGTTCGCGAGCCACCAAGGTGTCGGTGCAGCATTGCGGGAACCAGGCCGTGTACATTTTTTCGTTGGCGTCGCGTAGCGATTGCGGCTTATTGACCACGTAAACGCCCTGACGCTCGGCCTGTTCCAGCATGTAGGTCGCGTAGATGTATTCCTGATTGAACGGCGGGTCCTTGCGCATGATGATCGCATCGAGATCGGCCAATTCAATGCGTTGTTCGCCGGTAAACTCAAACCATCCGTTCGGATTGCGTTCCACCCTCAGCAGCCGGCTGCGGGCATAAGCATGGCCGTTGCTGAGGTAAAGATCGGCGAGCTCCAGATAATGCAATTCCCAGCCTCGCGCCTGGGCCTCCAACAGCATGGCGAAACTGGTGTCTTTCTTGATGTTGATTTGGTCTATGGGGTCCATGACCATGCCGAGTTTGATAGCCATTGCTGTCCTTTCGCGGGGAAAACCGGAGAAAATAAGTCCGATTCTATCAAATTTATTTTCCGGGCTGTGGTTTACCGGCTTAAGTTTTTTGATATAAAGCGCGGCTATTTTGAATTAAAAGCTCGCACTGAGGTAGTCATGTCCAGAGTATGCCAAGTAACAGGTAAAAACCCGCTGAGCGGCAATAACGTGTCGCACGCAATGAACCACACCAAAAGACGTTTTTTGCCCAATCTGCATTACCACAGATTTTGGGTCGAGAGCGAAAACCGTTGGGTCCGCTTGAGAGTGTCGCCGAAAGGCATGCGCATCATCGATAAAAACGGCATAGACTCAGTGTTGGCCGACATCCGCAAACGCGGCGAAAAAGTTTAAGGAGACTGACCATGCGCGACAAAATCAAATTGGTATCCAGCGAAGGCACCGGCCATTTCTATACCACCACCAAAAACAAAAAAACCATGCCCGAAAAAATGGAGATCAAAAAATACGATCCCGTCGTTCGCAAGCATGTGATGTACAAAGAAGCCAAAATCAAATAAAGGCTTTCCGTCCGCTGGATTGGGCCGGATGCCATCGCATCGCCGGCCCGGCTAGCGCGGTTTTTTCAATTCGGCCAGTTCGGCCTTCAACGCTTCAGTGTATTTGGCGAGTGCCAGATACTTCATCTCCAAAGCCTTTTTCTCGGCATCCAAAATATTGTATTTGGTCTTCAGTTGCTGCAACAAGCGGCGCATGCGCACCGTATCGTCTTGCAGCGACGACGATTCGGCGAACGATGCCTGGGTCGTCGCCGGCAAACTGCTGACCGGTTGCGGTTCGCTACCGGTGGTGTCGATGAAGTTACTGGTTTCGACGCCGTCGTCGATCGGAAACGACGAGGCCGTTTTCAATTGACCGGGATCGATCTGGTCTAAACCGCCGTTCAGGATCAAAGCGTTGAATTTGTGCCGGAGCAGGATGAACGCGGCGGTGGCGCTCATGCGGCCGCTTTGGCAAACCACCACGATGGGGTGTTGACGATTCAAGGTCTTGATCTGCATCCGCAACGAGTAAAACGGCACGTTGATACTGAGCGGCAAATGACCTCGGCGATATTCGTCCGGCTCGCGCACGTCGATCAAATCGGCGCCCTTGGCCACCAGATCCTGCATCTCGTAATAATCGACGTACTTCAACGTGGGCGTCTTGATCAGCGTGATGAAGGCTTCCTTGGCCAGGCGCAACAACGACACCTCGGTCAGCGCGGTGATCGAAACGTTACGAGGCTCGCCGGAAATCAGGGCGTCCTCGCCGAAGGTATCCTGATTGCCCAACTGCGCCAATTTAATGTCCTTGGCGTTGGGCGCCGGCTTGCGGCTGACCAGACATTGGCCTTTCTTGACGATGTAGTAATAGTCGCCGACATCGCCTTGCCTGACAATGACGTCGCCGGGATTGAAGCGGACCTCCTGCAAACCCATCAAAATTTTTTGCAAATTGGCGGGAGGCAACGCGCGAAATACCGGGGACTTCAACAACGTCGTCATCCAATCGTCGTTTTCCTCGACATCGTCAACTATCATATAACTCTCGGTTTCTTCGTACGGCGGCTCTTGCGCGGCCCTGATCATATCAGCACTCAAGCGTAAAAATCGAATCCTGCTATCCGCGAGCGCATTGACTTTTCGTGGGATCTGGTGCGCCAGCGCGAAGCGGGCCGACGTGCCGCCGGCCTTGATGGTTTCTATCGTCAACTCGTCAGTCTGCAGTGTGACGCTGCCGTCGATCAAATAAATCAGATCGTTACGATCCTCGCCGTAGCGAAACAAATAATCGCCCACTTCGGCCTGTTCGATCTCGACCAGCCCGCACAACTCCTCGAACTTGTTGAACGGCAGCGTCGACAGCGGTATCAGTTGCCGGATGACCCGGCCTTCGGCGGAATGGATATCGACAGCCACGGGTCAGTTGCGGATAAAAAGTGGTGGGATTGCGTCGGATGCACTTGAATTATGATAGAACATTATTACTTATAGGCTTGTAGAAACATTTCGTCATCCAGCTTGTCCATGCTGGCATTTTTAACCGCCTAAAACCCGAAACCATGATGAAGATTACCCGATTGTTACTGATTATAGCGATAGGTCTCCAAAGCACCGGGGGCATGGCCGCGCTGCCTGGCCAAGTGGATGGCAGTCCGCTGCCGTCGTTGGCGCCGATGCTGGAACAAAGCATGCCCGCCGTGGTGAACATTTCCACCTCCACCAATGTGCGGATGCAGGAAAATCCGTTGATGAACGATCCGGTGTTTCGGCGCTTCTTCAACATTCCTAACAATCCGCGCCAGCAACAAAAAAACAGTCTGGGTTCCGGCGTCATCGTCGATAAGGATCAAGGTTACGTGCTGACCAATAACCACGTCATCGACAAAGCCGACAAGATCACCGTGACCTTGGCCGACGGCCGGCAATTGAACGCCAAACTGCTCGGCGCCGATCCGGAAGCCGACGTGGCGGTTATTCAAATTCCGGCCGACAATCTGACCGCGTTGAAAGTCGCCGACTCCGGCCAACTCAAGGTCGGCGACTTCGTCGTGGCGATCGGCAACCCCTTCGGCCTCGGCCAAACCGTGACCTCCGGCATCGTCAGCGCCTTGGGCCGCTCCAATTTGGGTATCGAAGGTTACGAAGATTTCATTCAAACCGACGCCTCGATCAACCCCGGCAACTCCGGTGGCGCGCTAGTCAATCTGCGCGGCGAATTCGTCGGCATGAACACCGCGATTCTGGCGCCCAGCGGCGGTAACGTCGGCATCGGTTTCGCGATTCCGTCCAACATGGCAATGCGCCTGATGGAGTCGTTGGTTCAGCACGGCGAAGTCCGTCGCGGTCTGCTCGGCGTGACCACTCAGGATTTGACGCCGGATCTGATCAAGGCCTTTTCGTTGAAAAGCCAGCACGGCGCCGTGGTTAGCCGGGTCGAAGCCGGTTCGCCAGCCGAGAAAGCCGGCCTGGAACCCGGCGACATCATCGTCGGCATCAACGGTCAGGACGTCAAGGGCGGCAGTGCCCAAATCCGCAATGCCGTCGGCTTGCTGCAAATCGGCGACACCGCCAATCTGGACGTCGTGCGCGGCGAAGAGCGGATGAATCTGCAAGCCACGATAGGCAAACCCAAGCGTCCGCAATTGGCCGGCGACAAACTGCACCCCACGCTGAGCGGCGCGGCGCTGGGCGTGACGCCCAAGGATCAGGTCGAAGGCGTGCTGATCGAAAAAGTCGAGCAAAACTCCAAGGCCTGGAAAACCGGTTTACGCCCCGGCGACATCATCGTTACCGCCAACCGCTACCGGGTGCGCAATCTCGATGAAATAAAACAGGTGGTTAATCCGAATGCCCCGCTGCTAGTCAATCTGCAACGCGGCGGAGAAGCGTTTTTCGTAGTACTGCAATAAATTGAAAAAAGCCGGGGTAAACTGGATTGCCCCGGCTTTCATCGAGCTACTTCGCACTATTCGGAAAATAGAACGACACGATTAACGTAATTAACGGCAAAGCACCGATCTTTATCAGCTCAAAAATATCCACCAACGCTTTGTTGTCGGGATAACTGGCGTATCCAACGAATACCCCAATACAAATCGCCGCCATGCCCATTAACACCTGGCGGGCCAATTTTAGCCTATCGCTCTCGTCGAGTCCGACTTGGCTATCGCTCCGAAAAGCATCGTTGATATCAACGTCCCGGGATTGCGGCTTTTCAGCCATCAGACCCCCACAATTCTGCCGATGGCTTGCAATTCATGACTGTCGGCATTTTCGCGCACGATACCCAATGAATTGCCCTTGGATTTCTCCTGCTCGGCAACAGCCAGCAACGCGAAAGCCCGGCGCATGGCTTCGGCTTTGCTGATGCCTTCCTTGCGCGAAATTTCGGTGAGTTTTTGGTCGATCTCGGCGGAAAGATCTATCGTAAAGCGTGGCATGTCAATGCTCCTAAAAGTGAAACCGTCGACACAAAAGACTACTGCGAAATTACTGTAAATACAATGCAAATCAACTCAGCATCGCCTTCAAATTGGCCAAATTGGCCTTGCCGCGCTGTTTGCTTTCTTCCGGTGCCAACTGTTTCTTGTTGGCCCACTCCAAATCCTCTTCCGGCAATTCCGCCAAAAACCGGCTGGGTTCGCATTCGGCCATTTCGCCGTAGCGCTTGCGATGGGTGCAATAACTGAAGGTTAAGGTCCGTTGGGCGCGGGTGATACCCACGTAGGCCAGCCGGCGTTCTTCCTCGATGTTGTCGGTCTCGATGCTGTTTTGATGCGGCAGCAGGTTTTCTTCCATGCCGATCATGAACACATGCGGAAACTCCAGACCCTTGGCGGCGTGCAGCGTCATCAGACTGACTTGATCGCCGGCCTGCTCTTCCTGGTTGCGGTCTAGGATGTCCAGCAACATCACCTTGGCGATGACTTCGGCCAGCGACTTCCCGGCGCCCGCCGCATGCGTCGCGCTAGCTCCGGCATCCCCGTCGCCGTTAGCTCCGTCTTTTACGGCGATGCGCTCCAGCCATTCGACCAGTTCCAGCACGTTTTTCATCCGCCGTTCGGCCGCCGCCGGCGTTTTGCTGTTTTCCTGCAACCAGGATTGGTAATGAATCTGGTCGATCAGACGGTGGATGGTCTTGAAGGTGTCGCCGGTTTCGACCTCGCGGGCAGTGTCGGTAATCAGCTCGCAAAACTTGTGCAAACGTTGCGTCGATTTTTCCGAGATGCGCTGTTGCAAGCCGAACTCGCCGCAGGCGTCGAACAGACTGATATGCCGTTCGTTGGCGTAAGCGCCGAGTTTTTCCAGCGTGGTCGGGCCGATCTCGCGGCGTGGGGTGTTGATCACCCGCAAAAATGCCGCGTCGTCACCGGGATTGACCAACAAGCGCAGATAGGCCAACACGTCCTTGATCTCGGCGTGAGAAAAAAACGAGGCGCTACCGCTGATGAAGTAGGGCACGTTGTTCTCGCGTAATTCCTTCTCGAACAACCGCGACTGATGATTACCGCGATACAGAATCGCGTAATCGCCGTACGAGCCGCCGGTCTTGAAGCGGTGGTGGACGATTTCGGCGACGATCTGCTTGGCCTCGGCAATGTCGTTTTTATGGCTCAGCACTCGCAGCGGGTCGCCGAAACCCAGCTCGCTCCATAATTTCTTTTCGAAGGTATGCGGATTGTTGGCGATCAGGTGGTTGGCGACTTTCAAGATTCGCCCGGCCGAGCGGTAGTTTTGCTCCAGCTTGATGACCTGCAAGCGGCCGAAATCCTTCTGTAACTGACTGAGATTTTCCGGCTGCGCCCCGCGCCAGGCGTAAATCGACTGGTCGTCGTCGCCGACCACGGTAAAGCGGCCCAAGTTGCCGGCCAACAGTTTCACCAGTTGGTACTGGGTGATGTTGGTGTCCTGGTACTCGTCCACCAGCAAATAGCGAATTCGGTTCTGCCATTTTTCCAGCACCGGCGCATGCTGTTGAAACAGCAACACCGGCAACAGAATCAAGTCGTCGAAATCCACCGCGTTGTAGGCTTTCAGGCTGCGGGTGTAGGCCTCGTACAGCCTGGCCGGCGCGTGCAGCGCCGCGTCCGGCAAATGCAGGGCCTGCTTGGGGGTGACGAAGGCGTTCTTCCATTGGCCGATCTGCCAGTTGTATTGGTCGATCTGATCCTCGTCGCAATCCTTGATGCCGTGGCTGACCAGATTTTTCAGCAAGCTCAGCCGGTCTTGTTCGTCGAACAGGCTGATGCTGGATTTGTACTCCAGCGTCTTGTACTCGGCGCGCAGTATGTCCAGGCCCAGCGAGTGAAAGGTCGAAACCCTAAGTCCCCGGCTTTGCTTGTCGTCCAACAACTTGGACACCCGGCTCTTCATCTCCCGCGCCGCCTTGTTGGTGAAGGTCACCGCCGCGATATGCCGGGCCGGGGTGCCTTGCCGCACCAGATAGGCGATTTTCTCGGTAATCACCCGGGTCTTGCCGCTGCCGGCGCCGGCCAACACCAGCAGCGGATGATCGATGGTTTTGACGGCGGCGAGTTGTTGCGGATTGAGTTTGGGGGACACGGACGGCGAATACAGCGAAACAACGAAGCGCTTATTATCTCAGGCCGGGGTGGTTTGTGCCGAGAGCATTTAGGGCGCGGCATTACAAGAATCCCTGTAAAACGAAAGTAGGAAGTTGCCTGCTATTTTAGTTTTTCCGTAGAATTGAACGCCTATCGAGCTTCCCGCCATTTGCAGCACCGTCATTTGGTCTGCTCCCTTAATTGCGATGATTTGTCGAGGTGATTCATGTCCGCCGTGGTTAAACAAACCCGCTACACCGCCGAAGAATACTTAAGCCTGGAACGCAGCGCCGCGATTAAAAGCGAATTCCACGACGGGCAAATCCATGCCATGACCGGTGCCAGCCGCGAGCATAATTTGATAACCATCAATATCGCTGGAGAGTTACGAAGACAACTGAAAAACCGCCCCTGCGAAGCCTATGTCAACGACATGCGGGTCAAGGCCGCCAAGGCCCGCAGCTATCATTACCCGGATGTCGCCGTGGTTTGCGGCAAACCGGAGTTCGAAGACACCCAGTTGGATACCTTGCTCAATCCCACGCTGCTGATCGAAGTGTTATCACCGTCCACCGAGGCCTACGACCGCGGTGCAAAGTTTGCCCATTATCGAAAAATCGCCAGTTTGCGCGAATATCTGCTGGTCACCCAGGATCAGCCCGGCATCGAGCGCTATCTGCGCCAAGGCGAAGTCTGGATATTGAGCGAATCGCTGGGATTGGACGCGAACGTGCCCCTTGAAAGCATCGACTGCCAACTCAGCTTGCGCGAGGTTTATGACAAGGTATGTGAGAACGGCGAAAATCAGGTGGGTTAAGCTAGTCGTGTTTCAGCAGCGGTGCTAGCGCCATCGGTTACTATCATGCGGAGAAACGCCTGTCGGCTTACGCGGGTTTTGCAAGACCTGGCGCCGATGGATTTCTGCTGGCTTGTTGCTCGGTTTGGTGCTTATTTAATTAAATCCAGCGGACTGGTCACGCCTTTACCGCCTTTGTTCAGTACATGGGTGTATATCATGGTCGTGGGTAACTATTCAGAGGCCGTTTGGGGGGAAGGTGGTTACCAATGGCGTCAAGTTAAGCGGTTACAGTCAATGTAAGCCGCTGGCTGAGCGGAGCCGAAGCCAGCGATTTCGCTTCGACTCCGCTCAGCGAACGGCATAGCTGACATCAAGGTATTCACCCCCCGCTCCGTCGGGAGAGGGCGTTTTTACTTCGCGCTGAATAGTTACGGTTGTGGAGACATCGCTGTGGCCGAGCAATTCCCGCACGGTACGAATATCGTAGCCGGCTTGCAATATATGGGTCGCGAAAGAATGGCGCAGAGTATGCGGCGAAGTCGGCTTGACGACGCCCGCCGCCGCGGCCGCTTTTTTGACATAGCGCTGCACCTGTTTTTCATAGACATGGTGGCGGCGTTCGCCTTTGGAACGCGGATCGACGGAATAATTTGCCGCTGCAAACACCTATTGCCAGCCCCATTCCCTTGCCGCGTTGAGATATTTGACCGCCAGCGCGTCGGGCAACCAGACATCGACTTTCCCCAAGCGCAAATCCTCATCGTGCCAAGACTTGCGCAGCGCCAGTTGTGTCCGCATCAGCTCCAACAAACTATCCGGCAACATCGTTACGCGGTCTTTGCCGCCCTTGCCGTCGCGAACCACAATCTCCTTGCGGGATAACTCCACATCCTTGATCCGCAAACGAACCGCTTCCATCAATCGCATGCCGGTGCCGTAAAGCAAGCGGATGAGGAGGCCTATGGGCGGCGACGCTGATTCCGCGTGTTTGAGCAGTTGCCGCACTTCGGCCGTCGTCAACACCACCGGCAATCCGCGCGGCTTTTTCGAGCGCTCGAAGCCGTCCAACCAAGGCAATTGCACCGCTAGCATGTCGCGATACAAAAACAGAATGGCCGACAAAGCCTGATTTTGCGTGGAGCTGGAGACATGCCGCTGGGTTGCCAGATAGGTCAAGAACCGTTCGACTTCGGCCGCACCCATCTCCGTCGAATGACGCTTGGCGTTAATAAAATAAATTGCTTAATCCAGTAGACATAGGTATCCTCGGTACTCAGACTGTAGTGCTTGAAACGAATTTTATCGCGTACCTGATCCAGTCGTTTTTTTGGCGGTGCCGATGTCGTATTTGTTTCCATAACATGTCCCGTTTGCCCGAGCGAATTCTTTCACAAACAATAACTTGCTATCATGAAAAAAGGATTATACGACATAATGCCCTGGATTATAGGACAAGCAATGTCGTATACATTACGTTATGAACACCCAAATTCCAGAGTGAGTTTTAACATTGAGCACACGAATATCTGCAATAAGGAATAACGTTCAAGATAGGACTTCAGAGGCTTGGAAGAAGCTTTGTGAGTATGTCGATGAGCTCGCAGATAATGGTGGTGGTGAGTTTTCACCAAAGGAAGTACTAGGTGCTGAATTATTTAGCGAAATTCGGGAATTACCTGAATCAATAGCCAAATTAAATAAAGTTAAGAAGGTTTGGCTTTACGGCAGCATGATAGAAAGAATTCCGCCAGAGATTGGCGAAATGGAGTCGCTGGAATTTTTTGATCCGTATACTTCTTATGAGCTGCATTGGTTACCGTACGAGATTATACGATGTAAGCGGCTTAAGGGCAGTCGGATTAGCACGAGAGCATTATATGGAAACTGTAAAAATCGTATGGGCTTTCCAGGACTTGATAGAAATCCGGTGAGGTACGCACAAGAAACCGTTAAATGTAGTATCTGTAACAAAGAGATGGATTACGATAAAACCAATCAACTATGGGTTTCTCTTCGTATTGGTACGGATGTAGTCCCGCTATTAATAAATAGTTGTTCTGAGCAATGTGAGAGTCTGATTCTCTCTCCTCCGGAAAACTATGTCCCATACCCTCACAAAGGTGGAAGCAGCTTGAAGCAGCCGCTAACCGAGGACGAGAAATGGAAGTTAGAAGTGGAAAACCCTGAAAAGAGCGATCAGATTAAGCCCGAAGTTGAAGTTGTTGAAAAGGAAGAAAGGAAACTTTTCTCGGTTATCCGAAAGATCTGGGAAAAACAATGAATAGAGGCAAAGCTCATAACGAGCGTATCAACTTGACCCCAAAAAGCTCCGCCGCTATCGCCGCTCCGCTTTTCTGGGCACGTTATACCTATCGTTATGCGCTTTAGAGACAATTCGGCATGGAAGATCTTACAAATAGGTATCTAGCAAGTTGTTCACCATATATCAGCAGCTTGGTCTACGATATTGGTAACAGAACACTGGTCCTTGAATGTGTACCGGACCCAAATAGCTTAAAGCCGCACACCAAAGTAATTTTTACCGGTATCCGCTCCTACTCCGAAGAAACTATCGATGATGAATACGACGACATGTGTATGGATGGTGTTGTAGGCATGCATTGGGTTCGTGAACATATTTTTTGTCTTCGTACAGATAAGAAAGAAATCATCCTGGAATTAGAAAATGAGCCGCGATTGGAATTCATCGCATAACCCACGGGTCAACTTGACCGGCAAAAGCTCTGCGGCCTTCGCCGCTACGCTTGCGCCGTCAAGTTACCCTTATCGTTAGGCATTAACCGCATGACGACCTCTCAAACAACCATGGACTTTCTCCTAGACCAACTCTCGAGTCTAGGCCAAGTATCCGCAAAAAAGATGTTTGGGGAGTACTGTTTGTATTTGGCGGGGAAACCCGTCGCACTAGTCTGCGACGATCAGCTGTTTCTAAAACCCACGAGTACTGGCCGAGGGTTTATTTCACAGGTAATTGAAGGCTCTCCTTATCCCGGAGCAAAACCCCACCTTTTAGTTACCGCAGACTTGTGGGAAGACAGAGACTGGCTAAGCCAGTTAATTCAGGTTACGGCAAATGAGCTCCCCCAACCCAAGCCCAAGAAGAAAAATGCCTAACGAATAAGGTTAGATGGTGCGAGCGCAACGCGCGAAGCCACCATCTGAACCGATTGTTGGACAAGCCCTGGGTTCGGTAGGTCACTTTAATATAAGAAAATAGCTTTTCGGTGTTTTGGGCGGTTGCGGTCTGTTTATGACGTTGCTTTCAAAAAACAGACCGCAGTGATCGTGATGGCGGTTAGGCCTCTCTATCGTCTTGGGCTGCAACCCTTTGAGCTTGAGGTGTTTAAGATGGCTTTGATAGTTTGGCTTGAAATCGGATTCGGGTGATGGTGTCATTGACGAGTAACCTCATGATTCGTCGTGGAATGTCCACTCTTAAAGAGGGCGTGAGGTTACATTTTATGAACTACCTGCCAATCGGGATATTCTCCGCGTTAGCGGCTTCGTCCAACATGGCGCTCAATCGGAGCGCGGTTATAACGCGGCTTTATTCCTCAGCTTTCTGTGTCGCGCCCGGTTAGCTCTACGTTAGGCACCTCAAATTTTCCGGAGCTACTATGTCACGCCCATTTCTCGGTCGATCAGCCATCGTAGATATCATCAAGGATGAAGAGCGCACGAATGCCGTTCAAAAGCGTGAAGGACTGATGAATCATCCGGTGCGCTTTACGGTATGTGGTTACTCAGATCCGAACCGTGGTGGCTGGCATACCATTAATGCGGATCGCACGGTTCCATCGTCTGGTGAGTGCGAGGCACTTCTCAAAGCGGATAATATCGCGCGTAAGTCCAAGAAGCCTAACAAAGGTAAGGGACCGACAAGTTCCTACACATTAATATTTTGGTACCTTATAAATACAATACATAGGAAAGTAGAAAACTTATGATTAAAAAACTATTATCAACTGCAACGCTTATGTCATTTCCCTTGCTGGCGGCAGGGGCAAATACAGCAACAGATACAACGACCATCCTTATTATTAATGAGTCATCAAGTATACTTACTTACAACCCATCATATTGGGATGAGCCTAGAGAGCTAATTAATGCTAATTTTGGTGGATTAGTTCGGGTCTTACAAACTGATTACTATATCGATACTAAGTATGACGGTACTCCAAGTTATGAGCCTTTAACTTTACGTAACATTAGTATAAATTTTCCAACATTAGATCTTCCACCTGAAGTATCTGGTTTCAGTCCTATATATAGCATCGGTCCTTTTAACATGTTTGGCACAGAAATATCCGGTTTTGAGTGGAATTTTTGCGCTCTTGAAACCGCAATGGGATATATGTGCTCAAATACAACTTTGCATTGGGGCGTTCCTGAAAGTCTTGTGGGCACATTTGATGGCACACATCTTATAATCGACGGGTATCTGTCGCATGACTGGTCAGGAGGTTACTATAGCTTTCACGTCGAGGCGTCACCAGTGCCACTACCAAGTGCTTTAGCACTATTTGCCAGTGGCATTGCCGCAGCATTTGGAATGCTAAGATTCAAAGCATCAAATAAGCCCGCGTAGATACTATTAGCGATAGCATAATCGGAGGAATGTTGGTTTGAATTGTGCGAACACAAGCTAATCCCAGCAGCCCGTTGCAAAAGTGAAATCGCCGTCCAACCCCTCATTCAAGCGGGACGCCTCACGGCACACCTTAATTTAAGCGTTAGGCGAGGAATATTTATGACCACAGCCGCTTCAAATGCAAAAAGTAGTATTGAGGTAACAGTTACGCACAACCCTTTTGCGTTCTTCTATAAAGCACTCACTGCTACGATTACGATCAACGGAAATATAGAACGCAAACCTTGGGGGAAATATGTCTATGATTTACCTCCCGGAGATTACGAAGTCGCTGCATCCTATCCATGGATTTTGCGCGAATGTGGTAAAAATTCCGTTCGTTTTACTCTAGCGCCAGGTCAAACAAAAAAGTTAGATATTGCGCCCGGTTAATACGCTTCATTCCTGGCGCCATCAGCGTTGCTTGAAATTCAATACTAACCCGCATGTTGTTTCAAAATAAAAACCAACCGCAATCGAAGAACCACTCACATGCCCGCTTGCGCGAAAAGTTGAGTAGGCCGGTGAATTAAGACGTTATGCAGTAATAACCCAACTTACCTCGGAGTCATGGTTATGAGTGAAGATAGAACAATGCGCACTTACAGAAACTTGCCATACACGCCCAAGGAAATATACCGCGCTTTTTCATCAGCTGATTTGTTGGCTTTATGGTGGGGGCCTGAAGGTTTTTCCAACACCTTTGAAATTTTTGAGTTCACTGAAGGTGGTCGCTGGAAGTTCATCATGCACGGCCCTGATGGGAACAACTATCCCAATGACAGTTTCTTCGAGGAACTTGTACCTGATACCAAAATCGTGATCCATCATGATTGCCCTCCAAACTTCAAGCTTACCGTGCAACTCGTTCCTGTCAGCGAAGGTACGCACTTGACTTGGGAACAGGTATTCGAAGACGCCGAAACAGCTCAAGCCGTCAAGCAAAGGGTTGGCTCCGCAAACGAGCAGAATATTGATCGTCTGACACGTGTGCTCGGCAAAGGCCCCAATGCATAACATGGCGCTCGACCGGAGCTCGGTTTTACGACGGTATTATTTTTCAGCTTTCCGTGCCGCGACCGGTTAGCTTGAGGCGTCATAACAAACCCGTCGCGCATGCGGCCAAATAGGGGACATCACCTTGCCCGAGAGCGCCTTTTCCATCGTGAGCATTGCCGCCATGGCGGCCTGGTTGGGCCTTGCGGTCGCGGCTCCACTACCGGCCGGCCGAACTCGCGAGAACATCTTGTTCGTCAGCGGTCGAGTAGCACCACTCCTGCTCTGCACGGCTTATGTCGCGTTTCTCGCTCGGTACTGGGGTTCAACGCCCGGCGGAGGATTTCAGTCGCTTGAGGCCGTGCAGATTCTGTTCGCCGCCCCTGGCAAGATGCTCGGCGCTTGGACGCACTTTCTCGCCTTCGACCTTCTCGTCGGCAGGTGGTTGGTCGACGACGCGTCGTCCGAAGGCAATTCCCGCCTTCCGCTTGTTATCGCCCTGCCCGCCACGTTCCTGTTTGGCCCGCTCGGACTATTGCTTTACTTGGCAGGTCGAGCGCTACTCAGCGCAAAGCGGGCGCGGGCGCAGTGAGGTCTACCCCACTTAGTTCAGTTAGTTATAGTAGGATTCGGCGGCCCATGGCATTCGTCGTTCGATATCCGCAAGCGTCCGAGCCTTGCGCAGTCCTGTAAAAATATGCATCGGATAGCGGCAAGGTTCCAGGCTGTACCGGTTGGCGCTGGCCTTGGCGCCGTTAACGGTATCGGAAAATCCAATTGTTGTGGCCGATCCGGAAGGGGCGAATGGCGCGTTCGACGGCATTGTTGTCGAAGTCCAGCCGCCCTTCTTCGCGATAGACGGTGAGCGCGGCCCAATGCGTGCCCGGTACGCGAAGGCTTTGCCGATCAGGCCGCTCGGTAAGACTTGGGTTATCCGATTAAGGCGCGCAACTGACGACCAACTCGTCGCTGAATTGGCCGACTTCGACATCCTTGACCACATAAACCGCCGTATAACGCCGTAACTCCGGCTTGCCGGCAATCAACAGCGGACGGTTATCGACATAGCGGGTTAGCGTATCGCGCGCTAAAAACAAAAACTCGCTATCGTTGTCGCGCTGCGAATAAATATTGATGCCGTCGCTTTTGGACTTTTGAAAACTCAACACCACAATACCGCCGGTCTGATCGACCGCTTTCAAAATCGGTTTGGCATCCGATAAATCCGTACTGATTTCCGCGCCGACGATACCCAGCAGATTGCCGAGCGCATCCGTGTAACTGGGATGAGATTTGATACGCCGAGCCAAAGCTCTTACCTTATCTTCCAATTGATTGCGATACGCTTGTTTCTCGGCGGTGGCATGATGAGAGGCAGCCGCGGCAATATTGGCGGCGGCCACTTTACCGTGCAGTTCCTTATTATCGCTACCGCAGCCGGCAATATCCTCATCGGATAAGCCCAGCTGCGTTTTCAAACTGGCAAGATTCAAGATAAATCGATCATGCCACATCAATAACTCGCCATCGGGACGCGGAAAATAATCCGATTTAGCCATGGGATGCTCTCCTTTTTAAAACAAAGCGATTAAAGCCATGCAACGATCGGCGAATCCGAAAGCCGGCATAGCGGAAATGATCCATCGACGGGATTCCTAACACTAGAAATAGGTCGCGACGAATTATAGGTAAGCTCTCCGCTTCTACAAGTGCGGTAAAATGTCGCACTATTGGCCGATAAAACCGGGCGAAGGCATGAGCAATCGCCTTGTGGTCATTTCCGAAGCATCCGAGTGGGTTTCCGACGGCCGCGAAGGCGTTCCCAAAGGCTTGGAAGACGCATAAATCCAACCCGAAGGCACATAAAAATGTCCGGAAGGCACCTTCGCAACCCAGGAAGGCGCATCCGAAACACCGGAAGGCACGCTCAAGCCAGCCGAAGGCACCTTCCAAAGGCCGGAAGGCAACTTCTAGCGTTTTTTATACGCTTTCGGCTTGGGTTTATATGCGGTCGGGGCTCATGGGAGTGCGTTCAAGCCGATTTTATGCCGCAATTTCTGGGGGTCTCGCCGATTTTGACTGGTAAGCTTGGCTCATAAATCAATCGTGAGCCACAAGAAAACACCTTTTATTACAATCGCTTATTTTTATATATGGCACTTGGCGCCGTTGTTTGCGCTCAAGCTTGCCAGATAGAACCAATTTTGAGCCAAATGATGGGAGATGGGAAAGTACACCGATCCTATCCGTCTTGGCTAAAACTGGCCGTCCTAATCCCAGTTTCAATACCACTCTAATGTGTGACGCATCATGCCTGTCGTCTAATACGTTCAGAGCGAGTAGACCTTGGACTTGCAACGCTTCGGCGTATACCTCCATGGCATTTTGTCTGTCACGAGCCAGAGAAAAAACTTGCCCAGAGTATCGATGGCATCTTGTTGTTAGCCTTTCTAAGGTCAGCATCGTAAATTCATGAAAGTGGGATGAGTCATGATGGGCTTATCATGATTTTGTCTATACAATAACCTGATGAGATTGACTTTTGATCCCGCCAAGAACGCCCGAAATATCCAGGAACGCGGTTTGCCTTTCACTATGGTCGAAAACTTCGCTTGGCAACATGCCTTGATCATGGAAGACACCCGCCAGGATTATGGTGAACGGCGCTTCAGAGCATTCGGCAGGATTGAAGACCGTCTTTTTGCCGTGGTGTTTACAACCCGTGACGATGCCCTGCATATCATCAGTTTTAGAAAAGCGAATAAACGAGAGGAAAAACGCTATGGCCAATCGAATTAACCCCGCTTCGCTCGACGAGGATAACCCGGAATGGACAGAACAAGACTTTGCCCGCGCTCGCCCGTCATCAGAGGTGCTACCGGAACTTTTTGGTGAGGAAATCGCAGCTGAAATGCTAAAACCCAAAGGCGGCAGGCCGCGCAAGGCTAATCCCAAAGTATTTACCGCCATTCGTCTGGATGCCGATATTGTCGAGGCTTTCAAGGCAACCGGAAGCGGCTGGCAAACCCGCATCAATGACGCCCTGAAAACGTGGTTGAAAGAACACCCGGAAAATAGAACGGGCTGATTTTCATCATGGTCACAACGCCTTCAAGTCGTTACGTTACTATTACGTATGACAGCTCTTGAATAGATAGCTGCCTTTACGTATTTACCTGTAAATGCTTTATGCAATACTTGACCCCGTTTCTGTGCTCCCTAGAAGCCATTTGACCTTGAAAGGGACTCATATAAAGTACTTTGTAACTTAAATAGCAACATTGTTTAGAAGCGAATACCAAACTGAAGGTGGAATCGGTGTTTGAAAATGACGATAAGCAATGAGATCTAGCCCAATAAGTTGTTCCTTGGCTGCCGGTGAGTCAAAGAGAATTTTTCCAAAATCAGATTCCCGAATCATATTCATCTGTTTTCTATATTCTGCTGCCGTTGGTGGCAAATGGATTGGCGCTTCGGTCGCACCGGAATCGAAATGAGCCGTCTGGAAATAGAGATATTGATATAGGTCTTTTTCAGGATGCCAGATTTGGATACATACATTAGGGTATGCATCTTTAACATTTTCCGCTAACACCTACACCTATCTGGTGGCGTTGTTCCGCCAGTTACCCCAGGCCAAAACCGTCGAAGACTTCGAGGCATTGCTGCCTTGGCATTTCAACAATTCAATAACCTAACAAACCCGTAACGCTCTGTTCGGAAAATCAATGACGGGGTTCATAAAGCGCTTACGCATAACGGTGAGGTAACCGGCCCTGCGCAACTTCATCACTAAGCATCCGGAGGGTGAATGCATTAAACCTCCATAGCGGCTTTCTTCAACGCTGACGTTAACTCTCGTGCAAGCTGAACGTAATGGACCACTGACTCGGCCGGAGGATTGAAATCTGGGTCATGTACTGCGTTGTTTCGAAGGGATCGGAGATCGTGAAAAAGAGCAACGTAATTGAAGTCAAGGATTTCTGCCCTTTGAATTTCTCGCATCAATGGTAAAACCCCTCTGATTGGTCGAACCGCTGGCCGAGCGAGCCCTTTAACTTCATGGAGCCATTGGATTGCGGCTTCAACCTCAAGCCAAGCAGATAAGATTGTTCCTCTTGGATTGGCAGCGGCACCTCGATAGCAGCAGGCGTTACCGCTTGAGCATCGGGTGTTCGCTCAATCTCAACTTCCTCTTCAGTTTCTCTCAACTGATCAGCAAACTCTGCTTCCGCTGCGCCAGCTTTGAGACGCTTAAGACGAGCCAGGAGAATTGCCAGTTCTTTCTTGAAATAATGGGCAATAAAGACTGCGGCGATGGGCCAAGCAATGCTGGAAAGAATTTTTGCTATCGCTTCGAGTAACTTTTCAAGAGACGTTGGTTCGGAATGCCCATCCGTCGCAGACTTTTCGACCATGGGGTCACCGACATATTGAGTCACTGTTGCCGAACCGCAAAAAACGGTCACTTCATGGACGTTTGGTTTCGCTGAAGAGGCTGTTACATTCTTCCGTGCTTGGGGGCGTGAAGGACAAGCCTTGGCTTCTTCAGCACACACCGAGAAAGAGGCGAGCACAAAGGCCGCAATAGCGAAGACAATTTTTATAAGAGACATAGACCTCAAGGTACGATCATGGGTTTGACAGCTAACCAATAAAGAAGTGTTTCAGTAAATTACCAAGCAAAATCTCATTTGAGCGATAACTGATTGGTTGGTATAGAACTTCCTACACGGTATATCATTCGGTGATCAGAAATAATGGCCAAATATGGCCCGACCAACGCCCTCGGTGCATTGAAACAGCATGCGGTAACGTTCAGGCTGAGCGCAGTATTAGGTTTTGTTCGTTAGTAGTTCAAGGGTATCCGGATCCACTCGTTCTGTATCGAAAGCAACTACATTGCCTTCGGGATCGTAAAGAACACCATCTCGTTGCCTAAGAAATACACCATCTTCGATCAACATCTCGACAGCGGCAAAGTAGGCCGAGGTTTCACACCCCAATTCTGCACATACCTTTTTATTTATTCCCGGCTTCCAGGGTTGAGGTGGTAGCAAAGCTCGTACCCTTTCAACAAATTCGCTAGTAATAACGGGGCGTAACGGAGTTCGGCACGACGGCTGGTAAATTACAGGTTGGGTGTTCGAGAGCGCCTTCCCGCCCGTTATACCAAACGTGCTTGCCGCCTTTTCACATGCTGCAAGCACATTCTTACGCGATGTCCAGCCTCCCATTCGAGCGCTCGCGGATTCTTGGGCATTCAGTTGATGCCAAACCTGCTCGATTGCTTGGGGCGTAATTTGGGAGACATCTAAGGTGGCAAGCTCTGTGGCCGAATACGTAAACTTGCGAAAGTGTTGTGCCAAAACCAAAAATGCCGTCACATAGCGCCAACCTTTAAGGAACCTGTCTGTTGCTTTCCCTTGTGGTCGCAGAATCTCCAACTCGATATCGACTTTCTTCAGGAGCTGAACAATCCTAGGCCAGACATCGAG
Organism: Methylomonas stagni; assembly: GCF_050154735.1. Classification (NCBI taxonomy): domain Bacteria; kingdom Pseudomonadati; phylum Pseudomonadota; class Gammaproteobacteria; order Methylococcales; family Methylococcaceae; genus Methylomonas; species Methylomonas stagni. Next base: position 3,671,150 of record NZ_CP189557.1, read on the forward strand.
CTGTACTGCCTCATCAAAGACAGCCTCGTAAGTTTCCGTTGATCTCATGAACTTGGATCTGAGTGAAGCCGCAATGTGTGGTTTCTTGAGCATGAGAGCGACATAGCCGGCGGCTGCATATAGTGGAGTCACCAACTCGGCAGGAGGGTGCCCTTGGTTTGCGTAAAAGTTTTTCCTTCGCTCGTAGAACAGTCCATGCCGCAAAAAGACATCCTCAATATCTCGTTGAATTTTGTCAGTAGCGTGGAGCGAAGCCAACTCGACGTCTGTTTGGTTGTTTGTTGCGCGAATAATGGCGTCACGTATGGCTTCGTCTTTTGTGACAATCACCTTTACCAGGACACAACGATCATCAAGACTCCCCGGTTCTTGCTCAAAGTGTCTAAAAATTGACTCCGTTGTTTGAAGGCCATTAACGATTTGAATATCACTTACTTGGATTGATTTGCCTGTAATCGCAGCAGAAGTAGCCAGAACAGTCACACCATTGTTTAGCCACCAGAAATCAGGCGAATTCTTGTTATCGAGCGTTACCTTTATGTCTTCATTCACGCGATTGAGACCCATGAAGTCTCTGACATTGGACTCAAATAGGTAGCGCCGGAGCTTTCCTCCATCGGAAATGAATTTATAGTAGTCGGAAAGTCGTGCAAGAACCACATAACGTTCGCCTTTTGACAGTGCCTCGACGAATGGTAACTCCAACGAGTAGTTTGGAAATTTTCGATGGAGTTCTACAAGCTCAGTAGCGCCGACGAAGGTGAAATTGGATGTACAGGATCGAAAGCTATCTTCTGCAAGCAATGCTATTTGTCGTCCGCGGGCTGCAACCTCGTCACCAATTTCACCAGTGTCCCCACGCGATGCGTAGTACACATTAACTGTAAAGTTTGCGAGTCGTGGCGAGAGCTTTCTATATGCGAACTTCAGGTTTCCACGCATACGCAGCAGGTCTTCGGAATACCCTCCTTTTAGCTCTACGTCATCAATTGAAAAATCTAGCAACTCTGTAAGAGTTGCAATAAGTGAGTCTAATGTTGCTTGCTTAAAGGTATCGTGATGCTTGCAGCTAATCAGAACTAGCTTAAGCTCTGAGTTGGAGCGGGGCCATACAAAAGATTCGACATCCTGTAGCAGATGACCATTTACTAGGATGAAAAAACCATCGATTCCACCGTCCCCCCTTCCGTCAATTGATCCGTAAAGAATCTCATCAGTCGAGAGATCGAATTCTTTTAGGATTTGCTCCAATGCGAGGTACTCAAACGCCTCATCACGCTTTTCCGATGGTTGTTTGCTTACAACACGATCGTCAATAATTCCATCTAATAGAAGTCGGTCGTTCTTTGCCATGCTGCGGATTTTGATGAATAAGTTACCAATGAATTCGTTAACTGCATATCCAATCTAAAAATGCACAGCTGAGCGAGAATTTATTTTTCTGCATTTATGACTGGTGACGGTCAAGTTGCTGCCATTGAATCACTTCGGAAGACAGGCCGCAACGGGTCGATAGCGACAGTTCGAGTTATCAAAAATCCTCGCTCTGTACTGTCGCAAACATATTGGAATTGGGGATGGTTTGGGGTGGAATATTGCGCTGGTATAGGCCGGGAATATGCAGTGGCATTCAGTGCACAATTGAATCAATATGGCTGCTGTAGACTGCTTTTGCCAGAATTGACCGACACACTATGTGCATTTTTTCCATTCCCTTAGATTTTTCCCTATCAAACCAAAAATCCTGACAATCAAAATCAATTTAGGAGAGCAGGTACCATCCCAAGAAAGGGCACCTGCCTCGCGAGTGCTCAGTTTGAAATAAATGAGCAAGTACTGTCGGATTTTTTCATTTTTTGTGTCATTAGTTTTTCACTCATTTGGCACAGTTTTCACTTTTTGTGTCACTCGACAGCTCGAAACCGGCCAACGATCTGGCGTATCGCCATGCGTTTGGATTTGAGCGCTTCCGACGGTTTCATGATTTTCAATCGGCATGTCAGATCTCATAATTTGTGATGGCGGGAATTTACCCCCATTGAATTCAATAGCTTACAGGACTAGCAAAACGGATTTTGAACACACTAAAGTTGTACTTATAGTGACATTCAATCGAGATCAAGCCTTGCCACTCATTGGAGTTTCTCTCTTTCAGATTCTGGTCAGCCAACCTCCAGAAGATCCCAGGCGCGCTCATCCTCTTAAACCTATTCTATCCGGCCCGGGGGTTAGGCATATTGCATGATCCGAGCCTCAGCAACAACCGAGATTACGGCTTGTCTGTAAAAAATGAAAGAGATCAATTCCCCCACAGCTTCATGAGCCGGCTTTTTAGCCATGTGACCGGATTATTGTCGAATTCTTCAGGGAGCAAACCCATTTTTTTCAACGACGATTGACAGAGTTGAATGTATTCCTGCCGCTTCAGCATTTCTTCGCTTACGGCGGCCTTGATTTGCGGATAACGGCTTAACAGGTCCGCAAAGCAATCCTCAGGTATTGTAAACAAAACAACTTCGCCGACGGCGCGCATCGATGTCGGATAGGGAATCTTCAAAAGCAAGGGCAGTTCGCCGAAAAAATCGCGATGTTGCAGGCTAAACAAGCGCTGACTGACTTTCTCGTTCTCGAATATCGCATCGACCTCGCCTTTGAGCATGACGCAGAAAAATGGAAAGTATTCGTCCTGTTTAACCAAAATGTCGCCAGGATTGAAATAACGCGGCGAGCCCTGTTCTATCAGTTCGCGTATTTCCAGTTCATCGAAATACTGAAAATAAGGCAGCTCAATGAGGGCATTGTGTATGGACGGCATGCTTGCCGCTTCCGGCGAACCGTTGATCAGGTTGGTGGCCGCATCGGTGACCGGGTAAAGGTTCCGGTTATTCGTCGGATGATAGGGAATTTTAATGGCATGCAGTCGAAATAAGTATTCAATCCGAAAGTTTAACGCACTTCTGATCAGGCTACGTTGATCGATATGATCGGTCCAAACCCACAGTTCGAAATTCAACCCGATATCGCCAAACCCCTGAAGCAAGGCTTTGGGTGCCGGATCGCTTAATACGTTGGGTTCCTGGCCGGCGGCTTTCAATAACAACTCGGTTACCAATACCAGATTGCTGTGCTGTTCGACCACAAGTGGAATTTCAACCCGCCCACGCTTGGCTTGATACCCCCATTTTTCCACGATATTGTTGGTGAGCTGAACATTGGGAATGATCAGTTCCGAACCTTGGAACGATGTAATCACGGTCGAGCGCAGAAAAATATCCCGGATGCGTCCTTCGCCACCGGCAAAATAAATAAGATCGCCCACTTTTAGTTTGCGTTCGCTCATCAAGGTAATGCCGCTGGCAATGTTCTTGGTGATGTCTTGCAAGCCAAAACCGACCGCGACTCCCAGGCCGCCGAAAATGAGCGCCAGTGTCTCGAAGTTGATGCCCATGACTTGCATGAGAACTACGATACCAACCGCCAACAGCGTAAAGCCGGCGAGATTGGCGATCAGTTTGCGATCGCCTTCGTTGACAACCAGGCCGACCAACAAGCGCGTATTCAGGATATGGCGTATCCAGCGGACGACCAACAGCATCAACCCTAGACACAGCGTGAATTTAGCCAACCAAATGACATTGACCGATTGCGTACCCAGCGTAAATATTGGCGTTTCAAAGAATAGGAAAGGTTGGGACAGCAAGGCGGATGAACCCATAGCCATAAATTAACTTAGTCGTAAAAACCGGAAAAATTTCCCCGATTATGGGGCAAACTCGCCGGCAATTGCATCAACCAACTGCAACGGAACCCGTTTTTAGAATACCGCGTTGAATTGGGTACGGACGTAGTCGGTATCCCGTCCTCCCGCTTCGGTAATCACCTGTTCCGCAAAAAAATGGCTGTAACTCAGGCCAAGCGAAAAATGCTTATCGATTTCCCACTCTATATTGGTGGAAAGAGCTTGGGTGACAAATCGACCGTTAGTCCCTAGCGTCTGCTCCAATGGGTTGAGTCCTCGCGTATATACCGCATCGTTTTTTGATAATCGCCAGTAAAAGTTCCAATCAACGGACAGCCGGATGCCCGGCAGCGGCTGCAAGGAGAGATTCGGCATCACATTAAAAAATTCTGCGGCGCCAGTATCGCCGCTTCCTCAAAATATGACAGATTGGGGTATAAGGGATTAAAGGTATTCAGCTGCCGGTCTTTGGCATTCCTGTCGCCACTGGCAATATTGGCGCTTAAACCCAAGCGCGGTCGCCAGCTTGGGGTGGCAAAGGTATAGCCGGTGTTGGATGCCGCAGTCCAGGCATTGATAGTCAAAGGTCCGAAGCTGCCGATTTGGTAAATGCCTTCAAAATTCCAATCCCAACCGAACCGCTTGCCGAAGACGCGGCTGCCGAACGAATGGCGGGATTCGTCGGCGATGGTGTTTTGATAATGGGCTTCTTTACGTTGCAGGCCAATGTAATAGATTTCGGCATCGGTCGGCTTGAACGACCATTTGCTGTTCAGCCCCCAGAGTTTTTCTTGGGTATTTCCCCGATCGTCGAAACTCGCCGGTGTTATCGCCACTTCTTCAAAACCGAACGCATCCAGGTCCAGATAGTCGTTTTTTAGCGAGAGTCGCACGCCATCGAAAGCTCGCCGCGCATTTTGGCCTTCACGTACGCTGATCAAACGGGACGAACCCAGCGCAAACTCTTGCCTCCCCACTCGAGCGGTCAAGGCTTGAAAATGCAAGTCGATAAAACCCTGCTGCAAATCAGCGCTATCGTTATCCAAAGGCCCTTGCTGCAGACCTAGGTTATTAGACAGATAGCTGCCCAATTGCACAAAGGCCCTCAAGTGTTCGGTGACATGCAGATCGGCGTGCAGCAAAAAGCGATGCAAAAATTGCTGGCCGTTGGCGTGTGTTTTCAGTCCGAACAAATCATTGTCGTAGCTATTGAAACGTTCCCGAAAATTTCCGCCCAAAGATAAATACACGTCCTCGCGGTCGGCGGTCAGCGGCAGGTATTTGAGCGATTCATAGCTGCTCCGCCGAGTGTGCTTGGCAAGGTATTGGTAATTTTCCTGCCAGCGGTTGCTGTTAAAACCCGGCTCGGTCTCTTGCGCGATCCCTGCGGTGCTAACCAGCAATAAGGCCAATGGCATGAGTCCGGGTTTCATTGGCAATGACCTCTTTCACGTTATCGCATGAAGGCTAGCCGCTATCAGTAGGCAAAACAGCCGCAGCCCAGTGCCCACGGATTGTCAAACTGTGCTTGTTTTCCAGCATTATCCAGCCCCAACCAGCGCGACAGCTTGCCATCGTGGCCTGGGCGATGACCGTGAATCGCACAGGTGTGCGCTGCGCATGAAGCGGGCGGTAACGCATAATGCGTTTGCGGTGTTTGATGGCCGCCAAAATAGCGCACTGGTGACCAATCGGGACTGGCTGGCGGCAATGGCGTATCGAAACGGCTGAAATCATCCGCCGCGTAAACAATCCTGCCGCCCACCATGGTCAGCAGCGAGCTAATGGCCTTTATGGCCTCGTCGGCGACGGTCATGAAATCGTGAGATGTCACTATCAGGTCGGCATACATGCCTGGCGACAAAGCGCCTTTTACGGTCTCTTCGTTCGATTTATATGCGCTGCCGGCGGTCCACAGACGCAAGGCCTCTTCGCGTTCCAGGCAATTGCTCTCGCCGTAGAGCGGCAACCCGCCGACCGTTCTGCCTGTCACCAGCCAATACAAAGAGACCCAGGGATTAAAACTGGCAACCCGGGTGGCATCGGTGCCGCCACCCACCGGGATGCCCATTTCCAACATTTTTCGCAGCGGCGGCGTATGCTCGGCTGCCTTTTTACCATAGCGGTCTACAAAATATTCGCCTTGAAAGGCCATGCGGTGCTGTACCGCAATGCCGCCACCCAACTGCTTGATCCGCGCCAGATTTTTTTCGCTGACAGTTTCCGCATGGTCGAAAAACCAGCGCAAATCGTTGAAACGGGTGTCGCGATCAATCGCCTCGAACACGTCCAGCGCCCGGTCTATGGTTTCGTCGTAAGTAGCATGCAGCCGGAACGGCCAGCGATTCTCCACCAAAAATCGAACCACGTCGCCCAGCTCTTTTTCCATGCAGGCCGCCATGTCCGGGCGGGGTTGCAGAAAATCCTCGAAATCGGCGGCGGAAAACACCAGCATCTCGCCCGCGCCATTCTGGCGAAAGTAACTGTCGCCGCTGTAGGGTTTGACAACGCCGGCCCATTTCTGAAAATCCGCCAATTCCCCGCCCTTATTTTGGGTAAACAAATTGTAGGCGATGCGCACGGTCATCTGTCCGTCTGCATGCAGTTTTTCAATCACCTGATAGTCTTCCGGGTAATTTTGAAAACCGCCACCGGCATCGATGCAACTGGTCACGCCCAAACGATTCAACTCGCGCATGAAATGCCGGGTGGAGTTGATCTGATCGTCTAGCGGCAATTTCGGACCCTTGGCCAAGGTCGAATACAAAATCATCGCATTGGGTTCGGCAATCAACATCCCGGTTGGATTGCCGTTGGCGTCGCGCTGAATTTTGCCGCCCGGCGGATCGGGCGTGTCTTTACCGATGCCGGCGGCACGCAGCGCGGCGCCGTTCAATAACGCCCGATCGTATAGATGCAGGATAAACACCGGCGTATCCGGCGAAACCGCGTTGATTTCCGCCAGGGTCGGCATCCGCCTTTCTTTAAATTGAAACTCGCTCCAGCCGCCAACCACCCGCACCCATTGCGGGGCCGGCGTTCTGGCCGCTTGCAGTTGCAGCATCGCCAAGGCATCGGCGATGCTACCGACACCTTCCCAGCGCAGTTCCATGTTGTAATTCAAGCCGCCGCGAATTAAATGCAGGTGCGAGTCGTTCAAGCCCGGCACGACCCGTTTACCGCGCAAATCAATGGCGACGGTATCGGCGGTCGCCATCACCTGGATCTGTGCATCCGAGCCTAACGCAAGCACTTTGTCGGCGGCGATGGCGATCGCGCTGACCTCCGGCTGAGCAGGATCCAATGTCGTGATTTTGCCATTAAATAAAATGGTCTCCGGGCTAGAAGGATTCATATGCCACGCACCTCATCAACTGAATTTATCAGGAAAACGCATTCAATCCGCCGCCGCTTATTGATTAACTTTGTGCGGATATTTGGCACGTTGCCCATAGTCGTGCACCAGGCTGGCCGCATAGTCGATACCCATGCCGTACGCGCCAAAATGTTCGCGGGCAATATCCGTTGTGCCGACATAGGTTTCTTTACGACTCCAATCGCGTTGCAGTTCCAAGAGTACCTGCAGCGAGGTGATTGACTCCGCCCCATGTTGTTCGGCGCGCCTGATGGCGGCGTTGTGCGCTTCTAGCGAAGTACCGCCCGAGGCATCGGTATTCATGATGACTTCGAAGCCTTCCGCCAGCGCGCAGATGGTTGGGAAGATCAGACAAGCTTCCGTCCATAACGCGGCCATCACCAATTTTTTCCGTCCGGTCTTTTTAACGGCGGCGACGAAGGCCTCGTCTTCCCAGCTATTCATGCTGGAACGTTCGATCGGGTCCTGCTGCAACACATCCATCAACTCGGGCCAAATATAGCCGCTGAATGATTCGGTTTCGACGGCGGTGAGAACGGTAGGAATATTGAACAACTTGGCCGTTTTGGCCATCGCGACAGCGTTGTTCTTGAGTAATTGGCGGTCGATATTGGTCACGCCAAAAGCCATTTGCGGTTGATGGTCGATAAAAATAAACGCACAATTATCGGGGGTAATAAGTTTTTCGGTGGCTGCGCTCATTGATTGCTCCTTTAAACTAAATTGATTAAGTCAGAATTCACGGACTTGTATTTGACCAAGCTCTGTGGCTTGGGTATTGAACAATATTGACTTTTTTCTTAAAAATTAACGTATAAATAAAATGGTTTAATATCTCTCCTGTAAACAAAAGGCAAAGCGAAACATGGAGGAGCCGGTAGGAAAAGTGCTACAAAGCCTATGCTATTTTTACCGTAAAAACGACAATAATTCGGCAGGTAAACAATAACAATTAGACGTTTCGAAATTGGCCAGGCGTTACCCCGACCTTTCTTTTAAACACGCGATTTAGATGACTTTGATCGGCAAAACCGCACAATATCGCAACGTCGGTTAATGCAATTCCGGTAGAAATAAACTTTTTGGCTTGAATAATTCGATACGCTTGCAAATATTCGTGGGGCGTAATTCCCAAGCATTTTTTAAAATTCCTTAATAGCACAAACGGATTCGATTTAGTGACTTCCGAAAGCTCGTTCAGAGAAATGTTTCGATTATAAAAAGTCCGCAAATATTCAATGGATATTTTCACTTTCGAAGGCTTTAATAGTTGCGGGCAAGCGTAATGATTGCCTGTCACTTGCTGCAAAAACCGATTTACGAATAGAGCCAGACAAGTCGATTGTTCCAGGGCACATTGGCTGGCTTCTAAAACTCTATGCGTATCGGCAAAGTAATTCCGTAAATACAGGTTATCAATGATCGGATTTTTAAAATCCAATACAAACTTGCTTAACTCATGCTTTTCGCAATAATCGATCAGTTGCCGAGGGCTGATTTTGATTTCGCGACAAATTGCACCGTCCTTGTTTATAAAAGCCGATTTCAGGGAGAATATTTGCCCCGCATCGCGCATCACTAGACAATTTGGCGTTTCAAGATAGTTCTGACCATTTTGCCGGCTTTTCCAAACCGCACCGGAAAAACCGATAATGGCAATTTCATCGTGAAAGATTTTTTCCAATGAAATCGACTGCTCGGGCGATATATCGAAGCGAGAAAAGTGACATCCTTCAATCTGCCAGTTCAATATTTTGCTGGTAGTAGTTTGTCCCATAGTTCAATCTGTCCCGTTAATAAAGGTAATTTAAATAGGCTTTGCCGCGACTGCGGTAACGATTGCCACAGTCCGCTGCCGTTGACTTACGCCCAAGACATAATCCGGACGCTAACTTTTAAAAAACCATTTCGCGATTAGCCGGACATAGAGCGGCATAATTAAATACACCACCAAACCGACGATAACCAAAGCCAATACACCCTGGCGAATGCCGAACTCCCCCAGCTGCGGATACTTTACAAACACGGGTTCCATCGCTGGCGGCACATACATCGTCAGCGGCCAGATCACCGACGTCGTCACCAGCCATTGCTTCCAACGCCGCGGATGCTTACCCACCACCGGCGGGGTAAACCAGTAATCGATGCCGGTTTTGATGTCGATCGCTTCTTCGCTGTCCAGAATCCCGGCAATTTCCTGAAGCAACTGCTGGCGTTCCGGAGACCGCTGCCAGAATTCCAAGGCCTGGATTCCGGCAAAGCGCACCACGATCAGATACTCGTTGTGGCCGTCCGGCGGCCGGACAACTTGTACGCCCAAATGCCCCGGAAAGCTTGCCGCAATCGGCATGATTTTGCTTAACCAACGCTCGTATTGCTGAAGGTTGCGCTTACCTTTTTTCAGCCGATGGCGGATGGCGAAAAAAACTTGTTCGTTGTTGGGCGACGTTTGGCTGATTTCGTTCATGGCACACTACCGGCTGGGTTTCTCATGCGGGCGTAAATCAAACACCAACATTTCGGCATTGTGACCCTGTTGTATGTCGATTAGGCGCTCGCCGCGGATGCGGGCGCCATCGCCTGCGTGCAGCACAGTGCCGTTCACGGTCAAGGTGCCGCTTACCAGATGCACGTAAGCATAACGGTTATCCGCGAGCATTAACTGCGCCTGTTCGCCGACATCGAAACAGCCGGCGTAAACCCGCACGTCCTGGTAAACCGACAATGATCCTTCCGCACCGTCCGGCGAAATAATCAGCGCCAGACGGCCTTGTTTTTGCGCGGGGCTAAAATGACTTTGCTGATAGCGCGGCTCGACGCCTTTGCTATTCGGCACTAGCCAAATTTGCAGAAAATGCACTAACTCGCTCTGCGAATGATTGAACTCGCTATGAGTCACGCCGGTTCCGGCAGTCATTAACTGAACGTCGCCGGCTTCGATCACCGAGCCGTTGTTCATCGAGTCTTTGTGTGCCAACGCACCGTCGATGACATAGGTAAAGATTTCCATGTCCCGATGCGGATGCGTGCCAAAGCCTTTACCCGGCTGCACGATATCTTCATTGATCACCAACAAATCGGAAAATCCGCTTTGCTGCGGATCGTAGTAATTGCCGAAGGAAAAAGTGTGTCTTGAGAATAGCCAGTCGAACTGAGCGCTACCTCGGCGGTGGGCGGGACGAATTTCCAACATGATCAAGCTCCTTTCAAAAATTTCGAATTAACATTCACTCAGCTTTTGTCTGAAATCTTGGGGTTTTCAGCGAGTGAAATTAGAATACTCCTGAGTTTTTAGTATTTAAAACGAGTTATTTTGCTTTTAATATTCGATTTTTTCGAAAGTGGTTTTGGAGATCTAATGAAGTTATCGCTGGAAGCTATTCAAATTATCGATGCGATCGACCGCACCGGATCGATGTCGGGCGCGGCGGAACTGCTGCATCGCGTACCCTCCACCATTTCCTATGCCGTCGGCAAATTGGAGGAACAATTGAATCTGAAGTTATTCGAACGCAATGGCCCCAAGCTTTCGCTGACTCCGGCCGGAAATGCCTTGTTAAACGAAGGGCGTTTGTTATTGCACGCCTTTGGCGACCTCGAATCTCGGCTGTATAAAATCGCTTCTGGATATGAAGCCGAACTGACCGTGGTGTTTGATTCGCTGATACCCAGCAGGGTGTTTATTAACGATCTACATGAGTTTAATACCCTGGAATGCGGAACCCGCATTCGCTTCACCGCGGAAGTGATGAGCGGCGTATGGGAGGCATTACGTGAGGAACGGGCGGATATCGTCGTTGCCGTCGGCGATTGTCCGAATTGGAGCGGCTATCAAGTCAGGCAGATCGATACAGTGGATTTTGCGTTTTGCGTCGCGCCCGTCCACCCGTTGGCTGCGGCGAATCAGCCAATTAAAACCGACATCCTGCATATGCATACGGTTATCGCCGTCGCCGACAGCGCCCGGTCGCTGCCGGCAAAAACAGTAGGTTTATTGTCCGGGCAAAAACGCATTACGGTGCCGAATATCGACACCAAAATCCAATTTCAACGGGCCGGTTTGGGCTTTGGCTTTTTACCGCGACGATTAGTTACCCAAGATCTGGAAACCGGATCGCTGATGGAATTGCAGGTTGAGGAAGCGCGTCCGTCGGAACCGGTGTGGCTGGCAATGCGCACTGCAAATAAAGGTGAAGCGGCCAATTGGTGGTACCAAACATTAAGCCGGCCACTGTTAAGCGACGTTTGAAATATTGGCGCATACCGTCGCCCAAGCTTAGCGTCTGCTTTACCGGTTATCCGAGTAGTTTCGATCTCATTTGGAAATACTAATGCCCAGCACCACCCATTTGGGTAATTCCGATACATCTCTAAACATCCAAATTCGCCACATCCAGCGCGTTCTTGACGATGAAATCCCGCCGCGGTTCAACGACGTCGCCCATTAGCGTGGTGAAGATTTCGTCGGCGGCGATGACGTCGTTGATGGTGACTTGCAGCAGGCGGCGGCTGTTGCTGTCCAGCGTGGTTTCCCAGAGTTGCTCGGGGTTCATTTCGCCTAGACCTTTGTAGCGCTGGATGTGTTGGCCTTTTTTGACTTCCTTCATCATCCATTCGAAGGCTTCCTTGAAGTTGGCGACGCTTTGTTCGCGCTCGCCCATCCGCATTACTGAATCCGGACCGAACAGGCTCAGGGTTTGCTCGGCGTAGCGGGCGATTTTTTGATAGTCCATGCCGGTAAAGAAGGTTGAGTGCAGCACGAAGCTTTTGGTGATGCCGTGCAGGCGCTTGTTGACGGTGATGTCGAAGTCGTCGGCACCGTGATATTTAACCTCGGTACTGAATACGGCCTTGTGGTCGCCGCTGTTGAGCTTCTGCTCCAAATCGGCAAACCAGGCGCTCAGTTTCGCTTCGTCGGCCTTGGCGGTGGCGTCCAGGGGCTGTAAATAGGTCATTTGTTCCAGGTATAGATCGTCGTAGCGTCTGGACAGGCGATTTATGACCGCCATGACCTCGGCGAATTCGGTTGCCAGCTTTTCCAGGCCCTGGCCCTGGATGATCGGCGTATCGGCGTCGGTTTGCAGTTGGGCCTTGTCCAGCGCCAATTGGATCAGGTATTGGTTCAAGGCGCTGTCGTCCTTGACGTAATGTTCTTGTTTGCCTTTTTTGACTTTGTAAAGCGGCGGTTGGGCGATGTAGATATGGCCGCGTTCGACCAGCTCCGGCAATTGCCGATAGAAGAAGGTCAGCAGCAGGGTGCGGATGTGCGAGCCGTCGACGTCGGCGTCGGTCATGATGATGATGCGGTGGTAGCGCAGTTTATCGACGTTGTATTCGTCCTTGCCGATGCCGCAGCCCAGCGCGGTAATCAAGGTGCCGACTTCTTCCGATGAAATCATTCTGTCGAAGCGGGCGCGTTCCACGTTCAGAATTTTACCTTTCAGCGGCAGGATGGCCTGGGTGCGGCGGTCGCGGCCTTGTTTGGCGGAACCGCCGGCCGAGTCCCCTTCCACGATGAACAGTTCGGACAAGGCCGGGTCTTTTTCCTGACAGTCGGCCAATTTACCGGGCAGGCCGGCGATATCCAGCGTGGTTTTGCGGCGAGTCATTTCGCGGGCCTTGCGGGCCGCTTCGCGGGCGCGGGCGGCGTCGATAATCTTGCCGGCGATGGCTTTAGCAACTTGAGGCTGCTCCAGCAGAAATTCCTGGAGTTTCTCGTTCATCGTCGATTCGACCAGCGGTTTGACTTCCGAGGACACCAGTTTGTCCTTGGTTTGCGACGAGAACTTGGGATCGGGGACTTTCACCGACAATACGGCGGTCAAACCTTCGCGAGCATCGTCGCCGGTGGTGGCGACCTTTTCCTTTTTAGCCAGACCGTTGCTTTCGATGTATTGGTTGATGGTGCGAGTCAGCGCGGCCCGGAAGCCGGCCAAGTGGGTACCGCCATCGCGTTGCGGAATATTGTTGGTGTAGCAGAACACGTTTTCCTGATAGGAATCGTTCCATTGCATCGCGACTTCAACAGTGACGCCTTCTTTCTCGGCCTGGAAGTGAAACACTTTTTCGAACAGCGGGGTTTTATTTTTATTCAGGTGTTGAACAAAGGCGCTGATGCCGCCTTCGAATTCGAACACGTCTTCCTTGCCGCTACGTTCATCGCGTAGCGAGATTCTGACGCCGGAGTTGAGGAAGGATAATTCGCGCAGCCGTTTGGCAAGTATGTCGTAGTGGAATTCGATGTTGGTGAAGATGGTCGGGCTGGGCTTGAAGTTGATGTAGGTGCCGCTGCCTTCGGCATCGCCAACGATGGCCAGCGGCGCGACCGGTTCGCCGAGCACATATTTTTGCATGTGCAATTTACCGTTCTTGCGCACCTTCAATGTCAGCTCTTCGGATAACGCATTCACGACCGAAACCCCGACGCCGTGCAAGCCGCCTGACACCTTGTAGGCGTTGTCGTCGAACTTACCGCCGGCGTGCAAGACGGTCATGATGACTTCGGCGGCGGAACGGCCTTCTTCCTTGTGAATATCGACCGGGATACCGCGACCGTCGTCGTAGACCGATACCGAACCGTTTTCGTGTATCACCACATCGACACCTTTACAGTAGCCGGCCAAGGCTTCGTCAATGGAATTGTCGACTACTTCGAACACCATGTGATGCAAGCCGGAACCGTCGTCGGTATCGCCTATGTACATGCCGGGACGTTTTCTGACCGCATCCAGGCCTTTCAGTACTGTGATGTTCGAACTGTCGTATTGTTCACTCATGGTGTGTTCCGTAATGTAGGGTTTTGCCGCATTGACGCCAGAGGGGATCTATTCCTGCATCGTTGCTTCTGCTGGTGAGAGTTATAGTTATTGTGTTGTCTTGTTCGCGTTGCGATCACGGCGTTTGAATTCTTCCGTGTTCCACGTGAAACCTTTTATAAGTTTTGAGAGGCGCCAAATCGCCGAAGTCAGAAAAATCGGTACTGGTGATAAAGACTTGGCAGTTCAGTTCAGCCAGATATTTTAACAATTTTGCCTTGTTTTCTGTATCCAATTCCGCCGCTAAGTCGTCGATCAAAATGCAGCAGGCATTCGGGCTAATCCGGTTCAACAACGTTACTTGCGCCATCAGTAAAGCCAGTACATAGAGCTTTTGCTGTCCTCTGGATAGGAAGTCCTTGGCTGGGCGTTTGTCGCAATAACAGATGAAGTCTGCGCGATGCGGCCCGCTATGGGTAAATCCGTAACGCAGATCTCTATCCAAATCCTGTTTCAGGTAATGTTCCAATTCGTTTTCATCAGGCCATCCCGGATGAAAACGAACATCCGCTTGAACGTCCGTTAAAAATTGCCGTGCGGTTTCGTTAAACACCGGCAACAGTTCGTCAACATAGGCTTGTCGAAATTGGTTGATGACCTTGCCGTGCTCGGCCAACTCTCGGTCCCACGCCGGAATTTGTCTGAGTTGGCGAGACTTCAACAGACTGTTACGTTGCTGCAGTGCCTTGGCGTATTTCCGCCAATGACCCAGAAACTGTTTGTGCTGATTGAAAATCCCCCAATCCAGAAACTCGCGGCGAACTTGCGGACCGGCGTCAAGCAGGCGGTAACTCTTCGGATCGATCAACTGTACCGGCAGTGCATAGGCCAAATCCGACTTTTGCCGATTCTCGCCGTCGATGCGAATTTCGCATTGCTTGGCGTCGATTTGAATCCCAATCCGACTTAGCGATTGGCCTTGCTGGCGGTTTTGCGCGGACACCACCAGGTGGGTTTGGTCGAAGGCAATGGCTTGCTTAATATGCGTGGTGCGAAAGGACCGGGCGCGCCCAAGAATGAAAATGGCTTCCAGCAACGAACTTTTGCCGCTGGCATTGGCGCCGGTAATCAGGTTGATTGCCGGCGAAGGAGTAAGGCTGGCTTCACGGATGTTTCTAACCGAAAAAACATCCAGTGCGATCAAGGTCATTGTCCCGCTTACAGGCGCATCGGCATGACAATGAATTTAAATAAGGGTTGTTCGGGTTCTTCGATAAAACAACTGCTGGCATTGCCCGCTATCGTCAGCACCGCCAATTCGGAATCAAGATTCGAAACCGCATCCAGCATGTATTGCGAGTTGAAGGAAATACTCAGCGTCTGACCGTGATAATCGATGATCAGTTCTTCTTCCGCTTCGTCGTGTTCCGGGTTATGCGTGCTCAGTTTAAGAACGTCGCCGCCGATATCGAAGGTCACGCCTTTGTATTTTTCGTTGGACAAGATCGCCACCCGAGTCAGGGCGTCGCGCAACACCTGCTTTTGAATCAGCAACGGCGTCATGAAAGATTGGTTGAAGACTTTACTGAAGTCGGGAAACTTGGCATCTATCAGCTTTGAGGAGAATACCACATCTTTGAATTGGACCTTGATATGGTTGGCCGAGAACTGTACATCCAATTCCGCTTCGGGATCGTCCAGCAAACGGTTTAGCTCCTGAACCGCTTTGCGGGGAATGATGATGCGCGATTCGTAGCCGGTGGCGAAACCGATGTCGTCCTCGAAAATCGCCAAGCGATGGCCGTCGGACGCCACCAGTTTCATCTTCGAATTACTGACGTGAAGCAATAAACCGTTCAGGTAATACCTGACATCCTGGTTGGCCATGCAAAACAGGGTTTTATCCAGGCCCTTCTTAAATTTGCCGGCATTCAACGCAAACCGGTATTCGTATTCCGATTCGTTGAACTCCGGATAATGCTCCGCCGGCAAGGTGCTCAACGAAAATCGGCTACGGCCCGAGGATAGTTTTACCTTGTCTTCGTGTAACTCGAACTTGAGCTCCGCACCGCCAGGCAATAACCGGCAGATATCTAAAAACTTGCGAGCCGGTACCGTGATGACGCCAGGGTTTTCTATCGATTCACAATAGACCTTGCTGACGATTTGGATTTCGGTATCGGTACCGGTCATCACCAGAGAACTTTCATCCGCCCACAACAGCACGTTGGAAAGAATAGGCATGGTCTGGCGCTTTTCTATAACACTGACGATTTGCTGCAACGATGGCAGAATCAGATCTCGGCTAATAACAAATTTCATAGATATCTATTTTTTATTTTTACTATTAACAAGTCGCAAAGCTGTGGAAAACCCGATTTACACAATATAAAACAAACGATTGTCTTGTACGTAACAAGGCGGCAATCTCGATCCATAGCCTGTTGACGATTTGTGGACAACGAGAGATGGCAACTTTATCCACAAGTTTCGTGCCAAGAGCGCCAGGTCCTAATGACAGGGTTTTCCACAATTGGTCGGCGTATTATCGTGGAAAAAGCTAGTGCGTGCTTGACGGTTTTCGTCACCCGCGCAAATCTCGAAAAACGAGTTCCACTGGCTTTGTCTGTCTGTTTACCGACTTTTCGTTTCGACCGTCTCGCGTCGAATTAATCAATAACAATGTAAAAGAAATATAGTTTATTACTGCTATTAGCAAGCCCTTTGGTTGTGGGTAAGCCCAATTTTAGAAGTGCTTTCATAGTCTTAGTGTCTGGCGAATCTTGTCTTTTCGGGTAGGTAACGCCTGTGCGGCAACTGTGGACAACTTCGAGTCTTGAAGTTATGCACAGCTGAACCACAATCTACTCGGGGGGATAAAGACAGGATAGTCAACAGCAGAAATGACGGTTTCTCGACGCGCGAATCGACGGTGTAGGCAATGGATTAGGCCGAAGATACCCGTTTGATTGGCGGCTGTTCGAGCGGGAAGGACTAATTTTTAGGGATTGGAGAAATAAGAAGTTTGCGACAAACATCGTTCGCGTTTCGGTCAAGCGGGTAATTCGAAAGATTGATGTCGGAATGACCGGTCTTTCCGCGCGAATGGGGATACGACCGAGAAACAGGAAGAGCGGTCGATGCCTGAACTTCGAGGTTTAGTGTTTGAGCCGGCGTGGTGGCTTTGGGCGGAAAGCGCCCGGAGTTGGCGGCAGCGAGCGATACCGCCCGCTGCAATGCTTAGTGCGACAGCGTGCGCAGCAGGTTTTTGTAGTCTTCCGCCATTTTGACGTCTTCGTCCTTGAGTTCGGCGACTCGTTTGCAAGCATTGATAACGGTGGTGTGGTCGCGGCCGCCGAAAGCATCGCCGATTTCCGGGTAGCTGTGCGAAGTCAGTTCCCTGGCTAAAGTCATGGCGATTTGTCTAGGGCGGGTAATCGACTGCTTGCGGTTTTTCGACGATAAGTCGGCGACCCGGATTTTGAAGTATTCGGCGACGGTTTTTTGGATATTGTCGATGCTGACCAGTTTGTCCTGCAAGCTGATCAAATCGTGCAAGGCTTCCTTGGTAAATTCGACGGTGATGTCGCGGCCGGTGAATTGCGAATTCGCGACCACCCGCCGTAGCGCGCCTTCCAAATCCCGCACGTTGGACGGAATGCGCTTGGCGATGAAAAAGGCCACGTCGTGGCTAAGGTCCACGCCAACCTGTTGGGCTTTCTTGATTAAAATAGCGGTGCGGGTTTCCAGGTCGGGCGGTTCTATCGCCACCGGCAAACCCCAACTGAAGCGGGACTTCAAACGGTCTTCCAGGCCCTCGATTTCTTTTGGGTACTTATCGCAAGTTAGTACCACCTGATGTTTTTGGTCGAGCAGATTATTAAAGGTGTGGAAAAACTCTTCCTGCGAACGTTCCTTGCCGGCCAGAAATTGAATATCGTCCATCAACAAAACATCGATGTTGCGATAGTAATCCTTGAAATGATTGATCTGGTTTTGTTGCAAGGCCTTGACCATATCCTGCACGAATTTTTCCGAATGCAGATAGACGATGTTGGCGTCCGGTTTTTTCTGCAGCACTGCATTGCCGATAGCGTGCATCAAATGGGTTTTGCCCAAGCCGGAACTGCCGTAAACAAAGAGCGGGTTGTATACCTTGCCGATGTTGTCGGAAACCGTGACCGACGCGGCGCGCGCCAATTGGTTGGATTTACCCTCGACGAAGCTTTCGAAGGTGAACGCCTTATTTAAAAAGTTGGGCTGGTTTTTTCTGAACCGGACTTTTGTTCAGCGTTTGCGTTTTGATCGCCGACGCTTTCTTGCTGCCGATTTCGAAATGCACCGCTAGCGTGGCGTTGGAAAATTCGTTGACCGCGTCTTCGATGCGGGTCAGAAAATGTTGCTTGATATGATCAATGATGAAGCGATTGGGCGCGAGCAGTTTTAACTGGCTGTCGGTTTCCACCGCTTGCAGTGGCCGGATCCACGTATTCAGGTCGGCGCCGGGAATTTCATGTTCCAGCTTGGCCAGGCAGTTGTTCCAAATCACACTCATTGGGGGTGTCTAAGACGTCTAAAAAAGACGGCAAATGATAGCACAGCGGCGGGATAGGGCTTGACTCTTGGTCGTTATCAGAAAAGAATGGCGGCCGCATCGATTTCCAGCTTTTTACAATGACTACCGGCAAACTTTACATCGTTTCCGCGCCTTCCGGCGCAGGGAAAACCAGTTTGGTCAAACGTTTGACCGCCGAACTGGACGGTCTGACCGTATCGATTTCGCATACGACGCGACCGATGCGGGTCGGCGAACAAAACGGCGTCGATTATTTTTTCGTGTCGCTGGACGAATTCAAAGCCATGATAGAACGGCAAGCCTTTCTTGAACACGCTCAGGTATTCGACAATTTCTATGGCACGGCCCAACGGACCGTCGAATTGGCGTTGGCGGACGGTACCGATGTGATTTTGGAAATCGATTGGCAAGGCGCTCAACAAGTTAGGAATATGCTGCCGGACAGCGAGTCTATCTTTGTCTTGCCGCCGTCGATCGAGATTTTAAAACAGCGCTTGCGCGGGCGCGGTCAGGATACCGAGGAAACCATCGCCCGCCGGATGCAAGACGCCGTCACCGAAATCAGCCACTATCCGGAATTCGATTATCTGGTGGTCAACGACGACTTCGAAACCGCGCTAAACCAATTAAAAAGCATCGTGATCGCCAACCGGGTCGCTCAGCGGCGACAACAGCAACAAATTGCCGGTTTGCTGGAAAACTTACTCAACTAACTATAGATAAGCCACATGAAGACCATCCATCCCAAATCAAAACTTATCGGCGCGGTTCTGCTATCCGTGGCGGCCTTGACGATCACCGCTTGTTCGGACGATAAGTCGCAGCCGGCCGGTTCGGAAAAATCCGCCGCCAAGGCCAAGGCGCCGGAGAAAAAACACGTAGAGCACGGCGAAGCCACCGACACCGCCAAGTTTCGATTCGAAAAGGAATTCGCGCAAAAGTGTACTGAACGCGAACTGCACAACTCGAACAACCCGGATGTGGATAAACCGCGCCTGGAAGAAAGCTGCGGTTGCATCGCTCGCCACATGTCCGAAGACTTGGCAGATACCGAAGCCGAAAAGTATTTGAAAGAACACGAAGATACCCACTCGCTGCAAATCAAGTTCGATGCGGCGGCCTATTTTTGCCTGCAAAACAAACCCTTACCCAAAGGTCCGCATTTGTTCGGCAAACCGTAACTGTTCAGAGGGCGCTTGGGTAAGTTGGTTACCATTGGCGTTAAGTTGAACGGTTACAGTCGATGTAAGCAGTTGACTAAGCGGAGTAGAAATAAGGCGTTGGCTGAGCGGAGCCGAAGCCAGCGATTTCGCTTCGACTCCGCTCAGCGAGCGGCGTAGCTGACGTTGAGGTGTTCATTCCCCTGCTCCGTCGGGAGAAGGCGTTTTTACTTCGCGCTGAATAGTTACGGCAAACCTTAGTATACCCAAACCGGTTTAGGCTGATGCTGGTCAACAATAAACCAGCATTCGCCGCCGAAACATAAGACCTGTGGGAGCGGCTTTAGCCGCGATTGACAGCATTCCGACACCGGATTGGGTGGCGGCGTCCGGTGACTTTTATAGTGAGGGCGGCTGGTGTTTCGACAAGTCTTTCCCCGCCTGGTCGAACGGCTCAATGCGAATAGCCCAGACAATTTCTAGCCGGAGCAATGAGTTCGGGATTCACGGAAAACGGTGGATTCCGTTTTTGGCGAGGTAGAAAAACCCTAAACCAATTATATTGTCCGGAGTCTCCTCGGGTTTTAACTTTATTTCACAGTCAACCGCTTGAAAACTAGTCTGCCGGAGAATGGCCGGAAATGCCCTTTTCCCTCGATTAGCGATAGCGATTTGCCAACGGATTTTTTCATCATGACCTCATCCAGCGAACTTTTTCTCAAGCTCAACAAGTCATTCCCGGCGGCGTCAACTCGCCGGTGCGGGCCTTCAAGGGTGTCGGTGGCACGCCGGTGTATTTCGATCGCGCTCAAGGCGCTTACGTTTGGGACGCCGAAGGCAAGCGCTATATCGATTACGTCGGCTCCTGGGGGCCGATGATTGTCGGCCACGCCTATCCGGCCGTGATCGATGCAGTCAAACTCAGCGCGGAAAAAGGTCTAAGTTTCGGCGCGCCGACCGAGATCGAAACGCTGATGGCGCAAACGGTTTGCGAGTTGCTGCCTTCGATAGAAATGATCCGCATGGTCAGCTCCGGCACCGAAGCCACCATGAGCGCGTTGCGCTTGGCGCGCGGTTACACCGGCCGCGACAAGATCGTCAAATTCGAAGGCTGCTATCACGGCCATTCCGATTCCTTATTAGTAAAAGCCGGTTCCGGCGCATTGACGCTGGGAGTACCCAGCTCGCCCGGCGTGCCGGCCGCGCTGGCCGCCGATACCATCACGCTGGCTTACAATGACAGCGACGCGGTGAAGCAGACCTTTGCCGAAGTCGGCGATAAAATCGCTTGCATCATCGTCGAACCGGTGGCCGGCAACATGAACTGCATTCCGCCGGAACCGGGCTTTTTACAAACCTTGCGGGAAGTCTGCGACCAGTACGGCAGCGTGTTGATCTTCGACGAAGTAATGACCGGCTTCCGCGTTGGTTTGCAAGGCGCACAAGGTCTGTACGGCATCAAACCGGATTTGACCACGCTCGGTAAAATCATCGGCGGCGGCTTGCCAGTCGGCGCTTTCGGCGGCAGCCGCAAGATCATGGAATATCTGGCACCGCTGGGCCCGGTTTATCAAGCCGGCACGCTGTCCGGGTGTCCTGTGGCGATGGCCGCCGGATTGAAAACCCTGGAATTGATTTCCGTATCCGGTTTCTACGAGGCCTTGACCGCCAAAACCACGCAATTGCTGGCCGGCTTGCAGAACGCCGCCGATCAGGCTGGCATCGCTTTCACCACCAATCAGGTCGGGGCGATGTTCGGATTGTTTTTCACTGAAGAAAAAACCGTCAGCCGTTTCGCGCAAGTGATGGCCTGTGACATCGAGAGCTTCAAACATTTCTTCCATGCGATGTTGGAACACGGAGTTTATCTGGCGCCGTCGGCGTTCGAGGCCGGTTTCGTTTCTGCCGCGCATATGGATGAGGATTTGCAGGCGACCGTAGATGCTGCGGCTGAGGTATTTAAGTACCTGCGGAATTGAATGTAGCGTATGGTTTCAATCCCTGAAAACTCACTCAGTTCTGATACACTGACACGCACATTGAAAGGAGATATGCAATGGCTACTGTGACTTTTGATACTCACAAATTTGTGCGTAAGTTGAAAGAAGCCGGTTTTGACGAAAAACAGGCGGAAGCTGTATCGGAAGCTTTTCGTGACGCCCAAACCGAAGCCGATCCGCTCACCAAAAAGGATGTGCAAATCGAGCTTGCGCCGGTCAAATCGGATTTATTGATCGTCAAATGGATGCTCGGCTTGGTATTTGCCGCCGAAGTCATGCCGCTGCTTGCCAAGCTTTTGGCTTGAACATACGCTGTGTTTATCTGGCTGATTTATAAGTTCGACGACCACTATATTTATATTTTTGCGATCGGCGGACATTGCGAACGACATCGATTGCCGCTGCGATGATTCGCGCAATGCTATTCAAGACGCTGCAAAAGTAATAACCGCGTCACATTTTTTTGTACCTTCCGGCGGGGATCGGCTTTCGCCGCGCAAGCGGCCGATCCGTCGCTTGTTCCCCCAATTCAACAATTTCGGAAGGTATCATGTCAGTCAAAAAATTCCGCCGCGCCGCGGCTTTCGGCATATTCGCCGCTTCCTCGCTGTTCGCCGCGACCGCTTCGGCGTCCACCGTGGCCGTTACCGAATGGATGTATAACGGTGACGAGTTTATCGAATTCACCAACCTGACCAACGCGGCCGTCGATTTCAGCGGCTGGAGTTACGACGACGACTCACGTTCTCCCGGCACGGTCAGTCTCTCGGCTTTCGGCTTAGTCGCGGCTGGCGAGTCAGTGATTCTGGCGGAAAACGATGCCGCTACGTTCAGGAGCCACTGGAATTTGTCGGCGTCGGTCAAAATCATTGGCGGTAACACGGTAAATCTCGGCCGCAACGACGAAATCAATCTTTATAACGCCGCCAACATGCTGATCGACCGGCTGAGTTACGGCGACGGCAATTTTCCCGGCACGATCCGTACTCAAAATGTCAGCGGCAATCCCGGCAACTTGGCCGTCTTGGATCAAGACAACGTAACTTCGGACTGGGTATTGTCTAGCGTAGGCGACAGTTTCGGCTCCATAGCCAGCGTGTCCGGCGAATTTGTCGCCAACCCCGGCAGATTCGCGTTGGCCCCGGCGGCCGTGCCGGTTCCGGCGGCGTTTCCGTTAATGTTGAGCGGATTGGCTCTGTTCTCGATAGGTCGTAAGAAACGCGCATAGGCTTCAGCTATCCCGTTTTGTTATTTATCTTTTTTCAGGAATTTAGACTATGAAACTCCAATCCTTGATCGGCGCAATCGCGCTGGCGGTCAGTGCCGGCGGCGTCCAAGCGGCAAGCTCTTTGAATTTGGCCAACTACCAATTAACTGGCAACTACGCGCTGGATACCTTGGGTGGTATCGGTCTGGAAGCCTCGGCGGTGACTTACGCCAGAGACCGCAACACGCTGTTCTTCGTCGGCGACGAAGGCCTCGGCGTCGTCGAAGTGTCGTTGACCGGGCAAACCCTGGGTTCCATGGCGTTCAATTGGGCGGGAACCGGGAGCAGCAATAACGATGCAGAAGGCCTGACCTATTTGGGCAATGGCCGGCTGGTCGTTGTCGACGAACGTCCGCAAGTGGCTTATCAATTTACCTACAGTGCCGGCGGCAGCGTGGCGCTAAACAATCAGCCGAAAGTGGCGATTACCGGCAGCACGGCCAGTGTCGGCAATGTCGGAACCGAAGGCATCAGCGTCGATCCGCGCGATGGCAGCTTTTACTCGGTCAAGCAAGACAATCCGGCGCAGTTGCGTAAAAGTACGCTGGACTTTGCGGTCGGCTACGGCACCGCATCGACGACGACGCTGTTTTCCGGTAGCGGTTCGTTGTTTGGCTTGAACAGTCTGTCCGACGTGCAAACCTTGTCCGCCGTCGATAGCTTGGCCGGCGGCGCGGGGGCCGACAACTTGCTGATTCTGAGTCTGGATTCAAAAATGTTGGTGGAATTGACGACGGCCGGTCAAATAGTCAGCAGCTTCGATCTGTCCTCCGTTACCCAGCAAGCCATCGAAGGCGTCACCGTGGATACGCTAGGCAACATCTACTTGGTTGCCGAGAACAACGGCAGCGCCTACCCCAACTCGCGCTTGTTCGTGCTGACGCCGACCGCGGTTCCGTTACCGGGCGCGTTGTGGTTGTTCGGTTCGGCCTTGGCCGGTATCCTCGCGGTTCGCCGTAAATCAGCCTAACCGGCGTTCCTTCATACAAGCCCGACGGCAGGCCGAATACTCCGGCTTGCCGTCGGGCGGTCCATCGTCCATCCTCCGCCAAACTGGCGAACCTCAGCTTGCCGTCGTCGCGCCGGTTTTTCCAGACTGTCGGCGCCGACTTCCCTTACAATTGACCGACTCGTCCAACCCGGTTCAATTCACCCCTCAAGCACGCGTCGGCGTTGCATC
Organism: Methylomonas stagni; assembly: GCF_050154735.1. Lineage (NCBI taxonomy): Bacteria > Pseudomonadati > Pseudomonadota > Gammaproteobacteria > Methylococcales > Methylococcaceae > Methylomonas > Methylomonas stagni. The sequence goes on from NZ_CP189557.1 coordinate 3,695,203, forward strand.
GAAAATGACATTCTTGGAAATCACTCCGTGGCTTTGGCCGGCTAGCCTAGCCGTTGCCGCATCGCTTGGCTACTTTATCGGCGCCCGCCTGATGGGCGCACGGCGCCAGACCCTGCAAGCGCAAATCGATCTGCAACAACAGGTTTTACAGCAACAAACCGTAAAGCTGGCGGTGGCCGAGGAAAGGCTAAGCCTATTGAATCGGCGCGAATCCGAGTTGCAAGCCTTGCAACAACAGCTTCTGGCATTGAAAACCGAAAACGCCGAACTTAATACCCGTCAGGAGGAGCAGCATAAACACAACGAAGAGAAAATCCGCCTACTGCAAGATGCGGAAAATCAGTTAAAAACCCAGTTCGAGAATCTGGCGCACAGGATCTTCGAAGAACGCGGCAAGCAGTTTGCCGAACATAACAAAGTCAGTATCGAAGGCTTGGTGGCGCCGTTGAAACAGCAACTCGGCGAATTCAAAAACCGGGTCGAAAGCGTCTACGACAACGAAACCAAGGATCGTATCTCGCTACGCGAGGAAATCGTCTCGCTACGCCGCGACACCGCCAAGATGAATCAGGAAGCGCTGAACCTGACCCGCGCCTTAAAAGGCGATCACAAGACTCAAGGCAATTGGGGCGAGATGATTCTGGAAAGGGTGCTGGAGCAATCCGGCTTGCGCAAAGGCATCGAATATGAAACTCAGGGTGCCTTCCGCGACGAAGATAACCGGTTGTTCAAACCCGATGTGATCGTCCGCCTGCCGGAAAACAAGGATGTCGTCATAGATTCCAAAGTTTCGTTGAACGCTTACGAGCGCTACTGTTCCAGCGAAGACGACGCTGAACGCAGCGAAGCCCTGAAACAACACGTCGAAGCGGTGCGCGCCCACATCAAAGGCTTGAGCGGCAAGGATTATTCCAGCCTGAAAGGCCTGCGTTCGCTGGACTTCGTACTGCTGTTCATGCCGATCGAAGCCGCCTTCATGGCCGCCTTTCAGGGCGACGAAAAGCTGTTCAACGACGCCTTCGAACACAAAATCGTCGTCGTCACCCCGACTACCTTGCTGGCAACATTACGCACGGTTCAAAACATCTGGCGTTACGAACAACAAAACGAGAATGCCCGCCTGATTGCCGACAAGGCCGGCGGTTTGTACGACAAGATCAGAGGTTTTGTCGAAGACATCGAAAAGCTCGGCAACCAGCTCAACACTGTCCACAAAACCTACGACGGCATCGTCAACAAACTCAGCAGCGGTAGCGGCAACTTGTTGCGCCAAGCCGGCGCACTCGAAGAATTGGGCGTTAAAGTGAAAAAGAAACTACCCAAGAGCCTGACCGAACAAATGGATGCGGACGCCGCCGAATGAGCCTGGACTATGCCACGCTGGAGCTGCTGAAACAAAACCATCCGGCCTGGCGGTTATTGCGCTCCGACCATGCGCCGCTGATCGCCGGCTTTCTGCACCGGGCCTTCGTCGCCCCCAATCAGCGTCTGATCGGTCAGGCCGATCTGGCCGAAGCGCTGGAAGATGAGTTGTTTGCGTTACGCGAACGGCTGGGTAACGATGCTTTCCCTAAGCCCGCGCTGGACTATCTGAACGACTGGGCCGGCAACGACAAGGCTTGGTTGCGCAAGTTTTACCGGCAAGGTTCCGACGAGCCGTTTTTCGACCTGACGCCAGCCACCGAAAAAGCCATCGCTTGGTTGGATAGCCTGACCGAACGCGCCTTCGTCGGCACCGAGTCCAGACTGTTGACCTTATTCGAGCTGCTCAAACAAATCAGCGCAGGCAGCGAGACCGACCCGGAAACCCGCATCGTCGAACTGGAAAAACGCCGTGCCGATCTCGATGCCGAAATCGCCCGCATCCGCGCCGGCGATCTGCAAGTGCTGGACGACACCGCGTTGAAGGACCGCTTCCAGCAATTCACCGGGCTGGCCCGTGAACTGCTGGGCGACTTTCGCGAAGTTGAACATAACTTTCGCGGCCTGGACCGGCGAGTGCGGGAGCGCATCGCTTTGTGGGAAGGCGGCAAGGGCGAATTGCTGCAAGACATCATGGGCGAACGCGACGCCATAGCCGACTCCGACCAAGGCCGCAGTTTCCGCGCCTTCTGGGATTTTCTAATGTCCAGCCGCCGCCAGGAAGAATTGTCGGCCTTGCTGGAACGGGTGTTGGCTTTGGAGCCTGTCGCCGAACTCAAGCCCGACGCCCGCATTCGCCGGGTGCATTACGATTGGTTGGAAGCCGGCGAGCATACCCAGCGCACCGTCGCCGAACTGAGCCGGCAATTGCGCCGCTTTCTCGACGACCAGGCCTGGCTGGAAAATCGCCGGATCATGGAAATCCTGCACGGCATCGAAGCCAAGGCCCTGGCCTTACGCGAAAATCAACCCGCCGGTGAAGTCATGATCATCGCCGAAGCCGCCGCCGACATCGAGCTGCCGATGGAACGGCCGCTACACACGCCACCGGTCAAACCGCGCATCGAAAGCATCATCCCGCAAACCGGCGACGAAGACCTGGACGCCGCCGCGCTGTTCTCGCAAATCGTCATCGACAAGACGCAACTGGCCCGCCACATCCGCCACGCCCTGCAAGACAAACCGCAAATCACGCTGGCCGAACTCTGCCGCGCCCGCCCGCTGCAACACGGCCTGGCGGAACTGGTCGCCTATCTGCAACTCGGCGGCGACAGCTTTAAAACCACGGTCGATGAAGGCGTGGAGGATGTGATCGTTTGGCAGGCTATGGATGGCGAAGGACGGGAATTAAGTAAACAGGCGAAGTTGCCAAGGGTGATTTTTGTCCGGTGACTGCTCAACAGTAGGTTGCGTTGCCACGATGCGGGGGTTTGCTATACTGGGTTAGTCAAATTACTTGGTCAAGGAGTATGCTTATGAGCACCTATACGCTTTATAACGCCAAAACCCATTTATCCAGCTTAGTCGAACAAGCATTTGCCGGTGAGGAAGTGATCATCGCCAAGGGCAAGGTGCCGTTGGTCAAGCTGGTGCCGATCACCGAAAGTCGTCCGCAACGGCGATTCGGCGCCATGAAAGGTCAAGCTCCGGTGACCGAAGCCTTCTTCGAGGCATTACCGGACGACGAATTGGATGCCTGGGCGCAATAGATGAAAGCGCTGCTGGATACCCATACTTTGTTGTGGTGGTTGGACGGCGACGAGAAGCTGTCTCCGATTGCAAAAGAATGGATTGCCGAGCCCAGCCACGTCGTGCTGATCAGCGCCGCTTCGGCCTGGGAGATCGCCACCAAGGTACGTGTCGGCAAATTGCCGGGTGCCGAAGCCGTGGTCGATAGCTACCAGGATTGCCTGAAGGAACAAGGTTTTACCCAGCTGGCTATCACAACCGACCACGCGTTGAGAGCCGGCAGCCTGCCCGGCCCGCACCGCGACCCTTTCGACCGAATGTTGATCGCCCAAGCTCAGGCCGAGAATATTGCCCTGATCAGCAATGAGGCGTTGTTCGATAGTTATGGGGTTAGGCGGATTTGGTGAATGGAGATCAGAAAATTCATGTTGCCCCGACTCGAATCAATTGAGGCATTTAAGTGGTGGGCTGAGCAAATAATGAGCTTATTAAGATCATGACAACCTTATCCATTCGATTGCCCGACGATATGGCCGAAAGGCTGAAACAGATTGCCAAAGTCCGCGACATCAGCCTCAACAAACTGATGTTCGAGTTACCCACCCAAGCCTTGGCGGAAGAAGAGGCCAGACAACGCTTCTTGGCCGCCCAGTTGCGAGGTGGCCCTAAGCGCGCTTTGCGGTTGTTGGACGAATTGGATGCGTTGGGGTTTTGAATAAGCCCGTAAATCGTTGGGCACATTAGTGGCAGCGTAATGCGCCGCATGATTAAAGGCCAACATGCGGCGCAATACGACGCCCTACGATTGCGCCTTAAGGCCTTTAACATAAACGTTTTATTTCATAAGGACATCTAATGGACATTGATAAGGCGATAGTGCTGGCAATAGACAACGTTCGTAAAGAAGGGCTTACCGATATATTCTCAACTCCATTCGAAGTCGCGTTGCTGAAAAATGAGCACTACCGAACTTTTTTGTTCAATCAGATTAAATCCAGAATTAATTCAAACTCACTGTCTGGCCTAAAGGTATATTCGATAAGTCACGTCTTTTTTCCAAAAAAAGATGCCTATGATTTTAGGCGAGCAGCGCTGATTCAGCCTGTTGATACTATCGTTTATTTAGCAATGGTAATAATGTACGCGGACATTATAGAAAAGCATCGAATAGAAAAGCGACACAATATAGTATTTTCATACCGTTTCAAACCAAAATCAGGTTACCTATTTGATCCTAAGTATAATTTCACATCATTTCAATCTCATGCTACGGAGAAACAGAAAAGCCGCCGAGTAAAGGTTTTAGTTAAATGCGATATTTCTAATTTCTACGATCGCTTAAATCTGCATCGCCTAGAGTCCACATTGCTCAGTCTACCCATAGATAAAAAGTGGGTGAAGCTAACAAATGAGCTGTTATTGTTTTGGGCCAACCGAGATTCTTATAGTCTTCCAATAGGTGGCAATGCAAGCCGAATATTAGCGGAAGCATCGCTGATTTCAGTAGATGATTACTTGCGCTCTTTAAAAGTCCAATTCTGCAGGTTTGTTGATGATTACCGTCTATTTGCACCAGACGCCAAGACTGCCCATGCTTGGCTTACAATTTTAGTAGAGCGCCTGTATTTGGAGGGTTTGACGATAAATCCAGCAAAAACAGTTATAGAAGATGTGTCCAAAAAGACTAAATCATCACCCGCTATAACAGAAGAAGCCAGGCAGGTTGCCAATGAACTTCGCCAAGGAAGAATTATAGTCGGATATACCGGAACAATCCCAACCAAATTTAGAGAATTATCAGAGCGAGAAATAAATGAATTAAAGGAAGTAGCTACAGAAGAATTGGAAGAAAAAATCACGTCGAATCAGATTTTGCAACCAGATGATGTTCGGAGATTTCTTAGAATTGTCGTGGCTAGTGATGACTACAACAAGCTTTCTTTATATAAATCTTTAGTTGAAAAATTCCCCCAGTTTACTCCATTACTTGTTGATTTATTGATTAAAAAAGAGTCTCAAATTCCAGTTGCATTAAAAGAATCGATTAAAGACTATTTCTCGGCCTTGTTAGAGGAAGGGGTGAAATATCCTGAATATATGTTGATTTCTGTCGTAAGGCTCCTCGGTTCGAAAGGCTTTGCTAATAGTGTTTCATTGATGGAGCTATTTAGGAGTTTAAAAAGAAATTCTGGTGCTTACGTAGGCAGAGCTGTACTAGATGCTCTTTCAGAAAATGCTAATCGGACAGATGTGTTGGAAATCCGCCAATATTATTCAAGGGCTGATCAATGGGAAAAGAGAGCAATCATTAAAATTGTTGATTCTGTACTTTCTGAGGAAGAGAAGAGACCTTGGTTAAAGAACGTTAAAGTACATTCAGCGGAAGATTATTTTGCAATTGAATCCTTCGATCCTAAGAAACAGAAATAACAAAAATTTAATAGTGCCATAAGGTAGTCAAGTTGATAACGCGATAACCTGCGCTATAGGATGCTGCCGTTAGGTGCATCGTTCGTGACCGTTGCGTCCACAAAGCTAGACACAATCAATTTTTGGCAGCGCACGTTATCGCGTTTATATCGGATTGCTACTGATCTGCGACGAACTCACCCGGGATGTCACGGGCGCCGTGGAGCACCCTGATAATGGTTACTTCTTGCTCAGTGGCACTAAAGAAAATCACGTAACGCGATAACGTGCGCCATAGGATGTTGCTGTTAGGCGCATCGTTCGCGACCGTTGCGCCCGCAATGCTCGACACAAGCTATTTGTTGCAGCGCACGTTATCGTGTTGTTTGGATGCAGGTCTGTCGCAGATGCTGAAGGGCCGTAGGATGCGGTAAACAACGTGCACCGCATCATTCGCGATTGGTGCGGTTCGTAAACTCACTCGCACCCTACGAGTAAATCGGGATCAACTGTTGCAAAATTTGACTGGCAAACTTTTGCCGCCGTCAGTTACGGAAGAAACACAGCCGTTCGCAATGGAAAGAATTCAGCTACCGGCCAGCAAGGGTCGGCTCCGCAAAGCATCCGTGATCAAATCCGCCTTATCCCCCAGCAACCGCCTCGCCAGCAAAGCCTGCATGTCCCGCCGGCCGTCGGCGATCAGATATACATAGGCTTGTCGGGCTATGATGCGATAGACGATGCGGTAGGGTTTGAAGAAGACTTGGCGGTATTCTTGTACACCGATGGCCGCGAGCTCTTTCGGGAAATTGCCGCGTTCCGGGAAACTCGCCAAATCGTCCAGCGTTTGCAACAACTTGTCCAAGACGGCGTCGGCATTGGCCGGTGTATCGAATTCGGCGATGTAATCGTACAGGCTTTCCAAATCCCGCTCGGCACCGCGAGTCAACAAGACTTGATAGGATGCTTCGGGCATTAGCTGCTAGTCTTTTTCGCGCGCAGTCGGGCGGCGACTTCGGCCACGGGTTTGACGTTGCCGCTCTCGATTTCCCGGTTGCCCAAAGCCAATACTTTCAATAAGGCCAGGGTTTCCTGGGTTTCCTCGTAGGAGGCCACGTCCTGCAATACCGCCTTGGCTTCGCCATTTTGGGTAATGACCAAAGGTTCGCGGCATTCGGCCAGTTTTAACAACACTTCGGCGGCGTTGGCTTTCAGGTAACTGATCGGTTTGACTTGAGATGAGTAACGCATGACTGCCTCGAACTTTTTAGAAAGGACTTAATATAGTCTTTAAAAAGTTCTGAGGCAATGCTTGCGCGTGTAAAGCAAGTAGGTTCGATTTCTCCGTGTCTTCCCCGTAAAATCCCCGACTTTATCCCAGCGATCCCAAACGCGATGACAGAAACCGAGCTCGAAGCCGCACCCCAATACGACCTGTCGGCCGTGGTCATTCCATTATTGAAAGGTGTGGTCTATCAGGAAAGCGACGGCGGTTTGTGGAATGCCTTGCTGAATCTACAGGCCAGGGTGCGGGACTACATCTCGGTGCTGGGTTTGGAATTGGTGTTGGACGAGGCCGAGGGTTATGCGTTCTTACGTTCGCGCCAGACGGACGTCGAAGACGACGATGCGGCACCCAAGTTGCCGCGTTTGATCGCGCGTCGGCCGTTGTCGTTTCCGGTCAGTTTGTTGCTGGCCTTGTTGCGCAAGCGCTTGGCCGAGTTTGACAAGGGCGGCGGCGAGACTCGGCTGGTGTTATCGCGCGAGGACATCGTCGAATTGATCCGGGTGTTTTTGCCGCAGCGTAGCAACGAGGCTAGGCTGATCGATCAGATCGAAACCCATATCAACAAGGTGGTCGAACTGGGTTTTTTGCGCAAGCTCAAGACCAGCACCAATCAAGCCGCCAGTTACGAGGTCAGGCGGATACTCAAGGCTTTTGTCGATGCGCAATGGTTGTCGGAATTGGATTCGCGGCTGGCGGAGTATCAGACGCAACTGGCCGGCGGTGCGGAGGGTGGCGAATGATTGGTTTTAAGCTTGATTCCCCTCACCCTAGCCCTCTCCCTCAGGGAGAGGGGACTTCCAGCCCGTTTTACGACGCCTTGCTTTGGAAAAAGGCTCAGGGCGTTTATCAACCAAAATCCACCGCGTGATGATCACCAATAACAACCTGCAACTGTCGCTGGATTTCGTCGACGACGACACCCTGTCCGGCTTCCGGCTGCAACGTCTGGAAGTCTATAATTGGGGAACCTTCGACGGCCGGGTTTGGGTCTTGAACTTGAATGGCCGCAACGCTTTGTTGACCGGCGACATCGGTTCCGGCAAATCGACCCTGGTCGATGCGGTCACGACCTTATTGGTGCCGGCCCATCGTATCGCCTATAACAAGGCGGCCGGCGCCGACGCCAAAGAGCGCAGCCTGCGATCCTATGTGCTGGGCCATTACAAGTCCGAGCGCAATGAGGTCAGCGGCAGCGCCAAGCCAGTGGCCTTGCGCGGCGACAACAGTTATTCGGTGATCTTGGGCGTTTTCCACAACGCCGGCTACGATCAGACCGTGACGCTGGCCCAAGTGTTCTGGATCAGCGACCGCCAGGGCCAGCCGGCGCGGCTGTTCGTCGGCGCCGAACGGGACTTGAGCATAGCTCGCGATTTTTCCGACTTCGGCAGCGACATCGGTCAACTGCGCAAGAAGCTGCGCGGCTTGGGCGCGGAGTTGCATGACAGCTTTCCGCCTTATGGCGCCTGGTTCCGCCGTCGTTTCGGCATCGACAACGAGCAGGCGCTGGAATTGTTCCATCAAACCGTGTCGATGAAGTCGGTCGGCAATCTGACCGACTTTGTGCGCAGCCACATGCTGGAACCCTCGGAAGTCGCGCCGCGCATCACCGCTTTGATCAACCATTTCGACGACCTGAACCGCGCCCACGACGCGGTTTTGAAGGCCAAGCGGCAGATGAGCCTGTTAACGCCTCTGGTCGCCGATTGCCAGCGTCACACTCAACTCAACGAGCAAACCGAAATCCTGCGCGCCTGCCGCGAAGCCTTGCGTTCGTTTTTCGCGGGCCTAAAGCAAGGTTTGCTGGAAAAGCGTCTGGCAACATTGGATGAAGAGCTTGCCCGGCAAAACGCCCAGCTCGAGCGGCTGAGCGAGCGCAAGCGACAACAGCAAATGCAGGCGGGCGAACTGCAACGCCATATTGCCGCCAACGGCGGCGACCGCATCGCTCAATTGGGATTGGAAATCGAGCGTCTGCAAGATGATATGGCGCGCCGCCGCGATAAATCCGCCCGCTACGAAAAACTGCTGCAAAGCTTGGATTTGCCGGCACCGGTAGACGCCGAAGCCTTTCTGGCGCAGCAAGTCCGTTTTCTGGAGTTACGGGACAGTGCGTCCGCGCGCGAAGCCGATCTGCAAAACCAGGCTAGCGAAATTGGCGTGGCGTTTGCGCAAGGACGCAACGAACATCAACTCCTGCAAGCCGAATTGACCAGCCTGAAGGCCCGGCGTAGCAATATCGACGATGCGCAAATCAAAATGCGCCAGGCGCTTTGTGAAGCGCTGAATTTGGCCGAGGACCGGATGCCGTTCGCCGGCGAATTGATTCAGGTGCGCGACGAGGACAAGGATTGGGAAGGCGCCGCCGAACGCATGTTGCGCAATTTCGGCCTATCGCTGCTGGTGCCGGATGCGCATTATTCGGCGGTAGCCGATTGGGTGGACCAAACCCATTTGCGCGGCCGCCTGGTCTATTTCCGGGTCAGGCCCGGCCAGCGCGCCGAGCTGCCGGAGCCGCACCGCGATTCGATGGCGCGCAAATTGGCGATTAAACCCGATTCGGCGTTTTACGATTGGCTGGAGCGCGAGATCGGTCACCGCTTCGACGTAGCTTGCTGCGCTACCCAGGAGCAATTCCGCCGCGAGCAAAAAGCCATCACCCGCGCCGGCCAGATCAAGGCACCCGGCGAACGCCACGAAAAAGACGACCGCCACCGCCTGGACGACCGCAGCCGCTATGTGTTGGGCTGGTCCAATGCCGCCAAGATCGCCGCGCTGGAAGCCAAGGCCAAGCTATTGGAAAATCAGCTAGCCGATCTGGCCGGTCGCTTGGCCGACATCGCCAAAGCACAAGTCACGGTCAAGGCGCAATTGGAAACCTTAAGCAAGTTGGGCGAATACCGCGATTTCCGCGAACTGGACTGGCAGCCTTTGGCAGCGGAGATTGCTCGGCTGGAACACGAGAAGCGCGAGCTGGAAGCGGCGTCCGATCTGCTCAAGCAACTGACGGAGCGGCTGGAAGCGCTGCAACATGCTATGGCCGATACCGAGCACGCGCTAAATGACAAAATCAAGGAAATCGGCGCCACCGAGCAACGCAAACAGGCCGCCGAAGCGTTGCTGACGCAGACTTCCGACATCCTGAACGAAGCCGGCGACGCACACGCCGCGCATTACCCGGCTCTGGAAGTGCTGCGCGGCGAAGTGCTGGCCGAGCGGCAAGTTACGGTGGAGTCCTGCGACAACCGCGAACGCGAGATGCGTGATTGGTTGCAGACCAAAATCGAAAACGAGACCAAAAAGCTCAATTATCTGCGCGACAAGATCATCGACGCGATGCGCGGCTATTGCGCGGCCTTCCCGCTGGAAACCCAGGAAGTCGATGTCGGCATCGCCGCTGCCCACGAATATCAAACCATGCTGGAAGGTTTGCAAAGCGACGACTTGCCGCGCTTCGAAGCCCGCTTCAAGGAATTGCTCAACGAAAATACCATCCGCGAGGTCGCTAACTTCCAGTCGCAACTGGCCCGCGAGCGGGAAACCATCAAGGAGCGCATCGCCCTGATCAACGAGTCCTTGACTCAGATCGACTACAACACCAACCGCTTCATCGTGCTGGAAGCGCAACCGACGCCGGACGCCGACGTGCGCGACTTTCAAAGCGAGTTACGCGCCTGCACCGAGGGCGCGCTGACCGGTTCCGACGACGAGCAATATTCGGAAAACAAGTTTCTGGAAGTCAAAAAAATCATCGAGCGCTTTCGCGGCCGCGAGGGCCAGGCCGAGCAAGACCGGCGCTGGACAGCCAAGGTTACCGACGTGCGCAACTGGTTCAGCTTCGGCGCCAGCGAGCGTTGGCGTGAGGACAACAGTGAGCACGAGCATTATTCCGACTCCGGCGGCAAATCCGGCGGCCAGAAGGAAAAACTGGCTTACACGATCCTGGCCGCCAGCTTGGCCTATCAATTCGGTTTGGAATGGGGCGCGGTGCGCTCGCGTTCCTTCCGCTTCGTGGTGATCGACGAGGCCTTCGGCCGCGGCTCCGACGAATCGGCGCAATACGGCTTACGGCTGTTCGAAAAGCTCAATCTGCAATTGCTGATCGTCACGCCGCTGCAGAAAATTCACATCATTGAGCCCTACGTTGCGGCGGTCGGCTTCGTGCATAACGAGGAAGGACGGGCGTCCAAGCTGCGCAATCTGAGTATCGAAGAGTACCGCGCCGAACGCGCGGCACGCGGCGGATGAGCAAGCCGGTCTGGACCTTACCGGCCGAGTTGCGTGCCGAATTGGATAAACGCTGGCAACGCGGGCAAATCCTGACGGAAAGCCTGGCATCCAGCGGCTTGTTTCCGTTACGTATTCCGTTAAAGTCACCCAGCCCGGCGCAATTGGCCGCCGATTTCACCGCCGTACAGGTTTGGGTGGAGCCTTGGTTGGCCGTTGACGCCAAGCATTTTGCCGTCGAATGGCGCGACATCAATCATCGGCTGTCGGGGCGCAACCGTTTGCCGGCGGCGGTGGTTTTCGACAAGCCGGACGACGCGGCGGCGTATTTGAAAAAAGCCAAGGAATTGGTGGTTTTCGGGCAGTTGGCGGCATCGCTGGCCGGCGAATTCACGGCACTTAGGTCTTGGCTATTGAAATATCCGTTACGCGCCTTGGAGCACGCCGAGGAATGGCAAAAATTGTTGAGCGTGGCCGGCTGGGTCGTAAAACATCCTCGGCCAGGCATTTATCTACGCCAAATCAGCCTGCCCGGCATCGACAGCAAATTCATCGAAAGCCGCAAGAAGTTGCTTGGCGAATGGCTGGATTTGCTGTTGCCTGCCGCGGCGATCGATACCGCGCAAACCGGCGTAACAGGCTTCGAGGCGCGTTACGGCTTTTTGGCCAAGCCGGCGACGATTCGCTTTCGCTTGCTGGATAGCCGGCTGCATATCGCCGGCTTGAGCGATCTGACGGTGACCGCCGGCGAATTCGCGACTTTGAATTTGCAGGTCAAGCGGGTATTCGTCACCGAAAACGACATCAACGGCCTGGCGTTTCCGCCGTTTGCCGATAGTATGGTGATCTTCGGCAGAGGCTACGGCTTCGATGCCTTGGCGCAAGCCGAATGGTTGAAGGATAAGGAAATTCACTATTGGGGCGACATCGACACTCACGGCTTCGCGATTCTGAGCCAGTTTCGCCAATACTTTCCGCGAACCCACTCATTGCTGATGGACCAAGCGACCTTGTTGGCGCACCGCGAGTCCTGGGTTGCGGAAACCACTCCGGGCCGCGCCGATTTATCCGGTTTAACCTTTGAGGAAACCGCGCTTTACGACGCGTTGCGCGATAACCGTTTCGGCCAAAACCTGAGGTTGGAGCAGGAGTATGTCGGTTTTGCCGCGCTCGGCGCGTTGCTGGCGCGGCTCCAAGCGGAAGCCTAGCCAGGATGAAGCGGAACCCGGCATTCAAAGCGGCAAAAGTTTTCCCAAGCGCCGGGCAATTTCAAACGATGTGGATAAAGATTTTCTCGTTTTCGGCGGCGCGTTTGAGTTTCTCGAACAGCGTTTCGAAAGTCGCCCGGCTGGAGCCGACGAAATCGGCCGATTTCGATTTCCCGACCAGAATGCAGCCCTCGGTATCCTTGGCGCTATTGCCGGGATGTATCCGGACGCCGTCGAAATTCGGCACGTTTAGCAGTAGCGGCAACGGTTTTTTAAAGCGCTCGGAAAAATTGATGATGATTTCGTAGGAGCCGGCTGGAATCGCGGTCATGCCCTTGACTTTGACCGGACGGACTTTGTCCTCCAAGGTGTAACATTCGAAGGCTCCGTTAATACTTAGTTCGCCTATTGTGCTTTCGTCGGTGAATTCGACGCGGGTCAGGTTCAGCTCCATGTGGCCTCCTCGAAGCTAGGATTTTCAAAAATGGATTTCGCCGATTTTTGGTGCGGCTGGCCGGCGATTATTTCGCTCGAAGCACCGGGTTTGTCAAGCGGGAGCGATCTTCGCCGAGCGAGCGGCTTATTCACGCTGAATTCTAATCGCAGACCGACCAATTCGCCTAAGTGTTCCGGACGCAGATTCCCCGCCAAAATCCTCCGACAATGCATTAACATGCCCGCCTCAACCAACCGGGGAGTTTTATGAATTTAACCGAGGCGATCTTGCGTAAGGGTAAAACCTTGTACGAGGACGATGACTACATCCTGCTCTGGACCAAGTTTTTCGGGCTTAGCATTCTGGCGCTGACGTCGTATTTCGTTTACGTCAAGGCCAAGCATAGTCTGTTGAAATTGAACGGCCGGGAAAAGGCTTATTTGATGAGCGTGTCGTTTTATCTGACCAAACAGCACGGCGTCAGTCCGCGCGCGGTGTTGGACGACACCTATTTATTCAAGGATTTCGCTCAGGCGATCGCTAATCGCGGCAGCGAAACTTATCAGAATTACTTCAAGGAACCGAGCAAGGACAAGGCCAAGCATTATGCGGTGCAGTCCGGCCGCCGTTACAGTAAAAAGGCCAAGAAATGAACGCAGGCTCCGCCGTGACGGAGCCGGCGTGGGCCGTGCTTAGACTCTGACGTCGATGCCGCCGGCCGGCGCGGCGGCCGATTCCAGCAGTTTCAGCGCGGCCTGGCCTTGTTGCTCCTGCAATTCCTTGGCTTTGTTCAGCACGGCGACTTCGAGTTGCTGGCCGGTTTTTTGGTTGGACAATTGCGTCGCGAACGCGGCGATGGACGGGACGGAATCCAGCATGGCGATACCTCTTTAAGTTGGGGCCGGCGATAGTCGGCCTGTCTGGTTAGCGGACGATGGGCCGAAAACTTGAGGGTTACCCAAATTCAATCCGGCCGGGTTTCAGCCGGCGGGGAAGAAAATTGCCGCCAAGCCGTTCAAGGTTTCCCGGTCGGGTCGGTCGGCATAGACCGCGCGGCCGGGTTGGTCCGGGCGCATGCCACGCACGAACAAATATTTGATGCCGCCGAAATGGCGTTGATAGTCGTAATCCGGCAAGCGTAGCCGCAAATAGCGGTCCAGCACCACGCTGTACAACCAATATTGCAAACCGTAGTTGTGTTCGCGCATCGCCAACGTGAGCGAGTCGTGGCCGTAATCGGCTAAGGTGTTGGTCTTGTAATCCATCAGAAAATATCGGCCGCCGTATTCGCAAACCAAGTCGATGAAGCCGGTTAGATAGCCGTTCAGACGTTTTGGAGCCAGGGCTTGATAGGTCGGACACCCGGCCAACAGCCGGTTGATGCGGGCGGTATCGATAGGATCGGTTAGCGACAGATAAAACGGCATTTCCTTGATGCAGCGCTCGGCCGGTAAATCCGCTAGCCGAAACCCGCCGCTTGCGGTTAACGGCGTGCTGACTGTCGCGGCCAGCAGCTGGTCAAGCAACTCCGGTTGAGTCAGGTGTAGTCCATGGCGCAGACAAGCCATGTCGCGCGGCCGGCCCAAATCCGCGCCGGCGGCCAAGGCTTGAAAGCTCAGCGTCTCCAACAAACTGTGTACGACGTTGCCGGTGGCGGCGCCCTTGGGCAGGCCGTTGGCTTCGACGTAGGCGTCGGCCGGTTCGGCGGCCTTGTCGGCCGGCAGTTCCGGGGCGGCATCGTGGCCGGATTCGGCCAAAGCGGTATAGCTGCTCATTTGCCACAGGCTGCGCAGGTCCCGGGTTTGCCGACGGTATTCCAGCGCGGCAGCGGCGCTCGGCCGTTGCGGCCTGGTTGCCGGCCTGGCGGGCGCGACGGCATCGCTTGCCAACAGGCGGTGCTCGAAACAGGCCGGCGCGGCCTGGGCCAGACCGGACAACACTTGTCGTTGACCGGCGAAATCCAGATCGGCGAACTCGAACAAATAAGCCATCGCCGACTCGTTGGGCCGCTCCTTGCCGCGTACGTCGGCCCAAAACAGATAGCAGCGGTATTTGGCGCGGGTGACGGCGACATAAAACAAGCGCAGATCTTCGGCCAGTTCTTCCCGCAAGGCGAGTTCCCGGCGCCGCTCGAACTCGGCGGAACCCAAATCCGCCATCATCGCGCCGTCTTCGTGGCATTGCACCAGCCAGCGCTCGTTTCTCAGTCGGTCGCTACGTCGCCACAAGTCAGGGCAAAATACCACCGGATATTCCAGACCCTTGGCGCTGTGCGTGGTGACGATCTTGACCGCGTCGGCATCGCTTTCCAGCCGCAATTGCCGATCGTCGCCGTTGTCGCGCTCGGCTTGCAAGATCGCGCGCCGCAACCAATCCAGGGTTTTGTGGAGCGCCAGATGCTCGTCCAGCGCGGCCTGTTGCAGACGTTCGGCGAGGTGGTGAATATTGGTCAACGCTCGCTCTGCCTGGATTTGCCCGGACAAGCGGGTTTCGACGCCCTCGCGCCGTAGCAGTTGCTGTAGCATCGCCAGCAGCCCGTGGCGTTGCCAGCATTGCAGATAATCCTGAAAGCGATTCATCCAGCCGTCCAGCGCGGTTTCGTCTTGCAACAAGCGGTAAAGCGCCTGACCGGTCAAACCGAACCAGGATACGGTCAGCGCCGATTTCAAGGCTTCCAACTGGCCGGCTTGCGCCACGGCTTGCAGCACGGCATGTAATTCCAGTGCTTGTTCGGAAGCAAATACCGACTGCTTGCTGTTCAATACGGCGGCGATGCCGGCGCTTTGCAGCGCGGTTTGGTAATCGGCGGCGGCGCGGTTGCTGCGGACCAGCACCGCGATGTCGCCGGCCGCCAATGGGCGAGTTTGGTTGTTTTCGACGATGGTACCGTCCGCCAGCAGCCGACCGATTTCGGCGACGGTCGCGGCGCGCAGCCGTTCGGCCACTTCGCTGGAACTGCCCTGCCGGGCGGTCCAGTGCTCCTGTTTGTCCGAATTTTTATCCAACTGCCACAATACCAGCGGCGCGCCGTCGGCGAGTTTGCCGTCGGCGCAGTCCCGGCCGGCCAGGACCGGATGAAAGTCCAGTTGCTCGAATAAAAACGGTCTTGGCCGTTGAAACAGTCGGTTGACCGCGCCGACCAGATCGGGATGCGAGCGCCAGTTGTGCGACAGTGTGTAATGTTGCGCGGCTTGGCGCTGGGCGGCGAAATAGGAAAAGATGTCGGCGCCGCGAAATTTATAGATGGCCTGTTTAGGATCGCCGATCAAATACAAGTACAGCGTCGGCGCCGCGAACAAGGTCGAGAAGATTTGCCATTGGTGCAGGTCGGTGTCTTGAAACTCGTCGATCAGCGCCGCCGCGAAACGCCGGCGCAATTCGGCGATCAACAATTCGCCGTTGGCGCCGGTCAGCGCGCCGGCCAGCCGGACGATCAAATCGTCGAAAGACATCAGGTTGCGCTGTTGCAGCAAGCCGTCCAGCGTGGCGCGTAAATCTGCCAACAGCGCGGCGCGCAGTCCGGTTTGCAGCTGGTCGGCTGCCGCGGCCAAGCCATCGAAGGCTGTCGTATCGACGCCGAGACCGTCCAGATAAGCTTGTTTCTGTTCGGCCGGCGTTTGCGGTTTGGCCTTGCCGGTCTTGAACTTGACGCCGTTCAAACCGCCGAGCAGGGCTTCGCGGGTTAGGCCGTCCAGACTCGGCAGTTCGGCCGCGCGGTCGGCCAGCCAGGTTTTCCAGGCCTCAAAGCGGGCCGGAAAATCGCGGACGAAGCTGGCGCTGAACAGGCCGTCCGGGAAGGCGGTTTGCAGCGTGGCGGCCAGCGTCGCCAAACCGCTGCTGGCGGCGGCAATCGCATTGTCCAGTTCGGCTAGTTGTCTATCCAGATCGGTGTCGGCCGGTTGAAAGGCTTGCTGACCGCCGACCCGGACGACGCTGGCTAGTAGGCTGTCCGGCGTCGGAAAAGCACGGGTCAGCACCGCGATTTGCCAGGCAGGCCGGTCGGCGACCCGGCGGCGCCAGAAATCGTCGGCGCATTGCTGTTGCAGTTCGGCGATATCGCCGCTTAATTCGCAATCGAACAACTGGCCGCTGGCCAGCGCGTGCTCGGCTAGGGCGCGCTGGCAGAAGCCGTGGATCGTGAAGATCGCCGCCTGATCGATGTCCAGCAACGCGGCGTCCAGGCGTTGGCGGACGATGTCCGGCGCTAGCCCCAAGCCGGCCAGCCAAGCGGCGATCGTCGAATCGGCGGCGGCGGTTGGGTTCAGTAAGGCCTGGCGGGCTTCGGCCAGACGGGCGCGAATACGCTCCTTGAGTTCTTCGGTAGCCGCTTTGGTGAAGGTCACCACCAGTAACTGCTTGATGTCCAGTTCGCGTTCGACCACGAAACGCAACACCAGCATCGCGATCGTGTAGGTCTTACCGGTGCCGGCGCTGGCCTCCAACAGATTGATGCCGGTATTCAGCGGCGTGGCGATCGCATCGAAGGCTTCATGCGCCATGCGCGGCCCTCCAGATCGGTTGCAGCCAGTCCCGGCACGCGGTTTCGAAGTCGGGGTCGATTAAGCTGTCCAGGTCGCGGTAAGCCAGCAACTGAGCAATCTCCGGCTCGTAACCCAGCGCGACCGCGTTGACGATTTGGTCCAGCGCGGCCTTGCGCGCTCGCTCGGGTTCGTCGTGCGGCAAGTAGGCCAACGCGGCTTCGCTGAAAAACGCATCCGGCCGACGCCGGCCTTGCTCGAACAGCCCGAGCCAATAGGGTAGTTGGGCGGGATCGGCTAGGTCAGGGAAAAATGCAGTTCGGCGTCGGCGGCCAATAGATAAGTCGATTGTGGCTGCCGGCGATTGATCAGCAGATGATGCAACCAGGCGGCCAGCAGGTCGCGGCCTTTCAGTTTGCTGTAGCGGTACAACAATCCGCCGTTTTCGTAGAGATTGCCCAATTTGCCGATCAGACGCTGGTCGCCGACATTCAATTCCAGATGGATGGCCGGCAGCGCGGCACCCAAGGCCAGCGCCCGAATCCGCTCGGCGAATTCGGCAACGCCCGGCTCGCGGCGCCGCCAAGCGAGTTCGCCGGGACCTGCCGCCGGCCAGCGGCCTTGGGCTTGCAGCTTGGCCAGCGAAAACGGCCGGCCGGCCAACTCGGCGGCCACCCAGTCCTGAGCGATTTGATAGTCGTCCAGGCCGTTCACCGCGAACGGCTCGCGTTCTTCGGCATCGGCAATCAACACCGGCAGCCTTACGTCCAGTTGCCGGCGCAGAAAATAGCGTTGCGGATGCTGGAAAAAATTCAGTAATTCGGCAATTTCGACGATAGCCAACGGTTCGGCTTCCAATTCGCCCCGCCACCAGGCTTCGGTCGGGCGGCGCTCGCCGCGCAATTGTGCGGCGGTTGCGCAATCGTGGCCGGCGTAGCTGAACAAGGTCGGTTCGGCACCGTTGAAATAGCGCGGACTGAAGGCATGCAGCGGATGACGGATGACCGGATCGGCCAAGCCGTAATGGTCGCGCAACACGTCCAGCAATTCGCTGACGATCGGCGACGGCGGGATTTCGCTGTTGTCGCGTTGCGATTGGCCAACGTAAGTCAGAATCAGCCGGCGCCGCGCCGACAGCAGGATTTCCAGAAACTGGTAGCGGTCGTCGGCCCGCCGGGAGCGGTCGCCGAGGCGGGGATGTTCGGCCAGCAGATCGAAAGTGGGTTGGCGGTCGAGTTTGGGAAATTCGCCGTCGTTCATGCCGAGTAAGGCGATGACTTGACACGGAATCGAACGCATCGGCAGCATCGAGCAGAACGTCAGCTGGCCGCGTAAAAAGCCGTTACCGGACTTGGTTTCGTCGAGGCGTCCGCTCAACCAGGCGACGACGACGCTCAAGGCTACCGGTTGGTCGTGAATGTCGGCCAGTTCGGCGAGTTCGGCCAGCAAATCCTGCAAGGGCTGGCGGTCGGCCGGATCGGCGCCGGCCAGCAGGCGGCCGGCGTAATAATCCAGGGTTTTGCACCATTCGGCCAGCGACTTGGCGGCGGTCAGTTCGTCCCCTGCCCTAAACAGCAGTTTCAGGAAGTCGGCCAGTCCGCCCAGCGCGGCGGCCGAAGCGCCTTCGATGTCCGGGTAAGGCAGAATGCCGTCGATGAACTCGGTGTCGGCGGCCGCGTAACCGACAAACAGCCGCTCCAGACTGGCCTGCCAAGTGTTTTGGGCAATCGCCGGCAAACCTTGGCTCCGTTTGGCCTCGGCCGAGCGCCCCCACCGGACTCGGGTGTCGAGCAGCCAGTGGCGAATCAGCTCCAAATCATTGCCGTCCAGATCGAAACCGGCAGCGATCAATGGTTGTTCCAGCAAATCCAGCACCGCCTGCCAGCCCAGCCGGCTTTGCGATAAGGCCAGAAAGCGGACGAAGGCATCCAGCGCGGCGTTGCTGATTTTCAGGCTACGATCGGCGACGGCGTGCTGAATATCGTCGAAAACCGCGCTGATGAAGGGGGCGTACAATTGAATGTCCGGCGCCATCACGACAATGTCGCGCAAGGCCAAGTTGGGGTCGCTTTCCAGCGCATCCAGCAGCAGATTCTTCAGAACTTGGACCTCGCGCAGCCGCGAGTGGCAGGCGTGTATGCTCAAGCTGGCGTCGGCCGCTTGTGGGCCGGCGGCGCCGGCATTGGCGAGGATGTCGTTTTGCAGGCTGCCCAACAAGCCGGCGGTGTCGGCGCTTTCGAAGCTGCTGGGTTCGAAGGCGAACTCGACTTGTTCCAACAGCATTTGTTGAAATTCGCGGCCTTGTTGGCCTAGTCTGACCAATAAAGGGTGGCCGTCGAATTCCTGAAGTCGGGCTAACAGCCGTTTGTTGGGCAAATCGGCCCAGTAGCCCTGCACCGGATTCAATAGATACAGATGCACGTCGCAATGGCGCGACAAGGCTTGCAAATAGTTCAGTAGCAACGGCGGCAGGCTGTTGACGCCGAACACCGAGACTCGTTCCGGTAAATCATGCTGCCAGGTGCCGGGCGGAGCGGTGTTCAATTTGGCGATCGTTTCCAACCAGTGCTGGCCGCGATGTTTGCCGCCGGCAGCCGAGAGGCGGCGCCACAGCGCGGCTTGCCAACGCTCATTATCGTTGTCGTACAACGTTTGCCGACTTTGCCAGGCGCTCAGTAGGTCGGGTCTGAGCATCTGGTATTGGTCGAATAGCCGGGCCAGTTGCAGTGCGAGTTGGTAGCGTTTCAAATCGACGTTGTCGCCGGCTAGATATTGGCGTGGAGCCTGATAGACTTCGTCGTCGAGATCGCGTAGCAAGGCTTCGAAACGCCACAGCAGGCGTTGGCGGTCGAAATCTGCATCCGGTAGTTGCTCGTGCAGCCGAGCCGCCAGTTCCCCGAAAAACTTGGCCGGAAACAGATAGCGAAAATGGCCCCAGACCTGAAATCGTTCGGCCAGTTGTTGCGACAGCCAGCGTTCCATGCCTTGGCTTTGAATCAGGAAAATTTCCGGGGCGAACGGCGACGCCAGCGGTGCCGCGCCGATGACGGTCGCCAAATGCTCCAGCAGGTTTTCAGTTTTGTTGGAGCTGTGCAGAACGAACATCGGCGGTGGAAAAAATGATTTACAGGCGGCGTAAGCTGGGTAATAGTTTTACAGTAGCGTTTAACCGACAGGAATACAATGAGAAAACTTTTCTGCCTTCTAACCCTGTGTCTGGCCGCCGATAGCTGGGCCGGCGTTTATAAATGCACCGATGGCTCCGGCCATACCAATTACCAATCCTCGCCCTGCAACGAGGAACACAAGGCCGAGCAGGTCAATACCATCACCGGCGGCAAGGTTGATTTGACCGCCAGCGAGCGTTTGCAGGCCGAGGAAGCCGAACGGAAGAAACAGCAATCCTTGCAGGAACAGGCCGAACAACAGGCCAAGCTGGACGCGATCGTCCAGCGTAAGCAAGACGCCAAGGCGCAAGCCGAATTGACGCAGGCGCTGATCAAGCAGAATCCGTTGCAGTTTTCGGCGTTTGCGATTCCGCCTTACGATCCCGAAAAATTGCCGGCTCAGGTCAAGCCCTTCGAAAGCCGATTGCCGGATGTCGAGAAATTCCGTCGGCTAGCCGCGCAAAAAGCCTTGAGTAGCGGCGAGTGTCAACGGGTCGAAGCCGACGAATTGACCGCCAAGAGCAAGCTGGAACAATTGGTGTTTTTGATCAATTGCAGCAGCGGTAAGACCTTTACTTTCACTGAATCGGAATTAAGTCCACCATGACCTCCAGCAAAATCGTGCTGATCACCGGCTGTTCGTCGGGTATCGGCTACAGCACCGCCTATTACTTACGCGAGCGCGGTCACCGGGTAATCTGCTCGGCGCGTAAACCCGAGGATGTCGAACGCTTGCGGTCGGAGGGATACGAATGTCTGCAACTGGATCTGGCCGATTCGGCCAGTATCCAGGTGGCCGTCGCGGCCTTGGTAGAACTGACCGGCGGTCGAATCGACGCCTTGTTCAACAACGGCGCGTTTGGTCAGCCCGGCGCGGTCGAGGATTTGAGCCGCGAGGTGTTGCGGCATCAGTTCGAAACCAATTTATTCGGTACTCACGAATTGACCAATCTGATCTTGCCGCTGATGCGCAAACAGGGCCATGGCCGGATCATTTACAACAGTTCGGTGCTGGGTTTTGTGGCGATGAAATTTCGCGGCGCGTACAACGCCAGCAAATACGCGTTGGAAGGTTTGGCCGATACCTTGAGATTGGAGTTGCGCGGCAGCGGCATTCACATCGTGCTGATAGAACCCGGTCCGATCAAGAGCAATTTCCGGCAGAACGCTTTCGCGCTTTACCAAAAATACATCGATCCGGAACACAGCGCGCATCGAGACACTTATCTGGCGATGGAAGCCCGACTGCAAAAGCAAGGTCCGGCTTCGCCGTTTACATTGCCGGCGACGGCGGTGGCCGAAAAAGTCCGCCATGCGTTGGAGTCGGAAAAGCCGCGCAGCCGCTATCCGGTCACGCTGCCGACCTATGTGTTCGCCTGGTTGAAACGGCTATTGCCGACGGCTTGGCTGGACCGCTTGCTGGTCAGCGTCGAATAACATTGGTATTTTAAAGGAAATGGCCGTTTTCGAGGTCATTTAGGGGTAATAAACGGGTCGCAAACCGCATGATCTATGCTATTATCCCGGCCCGACATATGGCGGTTAACGCGGTCTATTAACCAGTCTATGTTCTTAATAAAAACAACTGTGAGGTTTATTACATGAAAATTTTCAAAAGTGCTGTTGTCGCTTTCTCCTTGGCTGTCGCGATGGGTTCTTTTTCGACTTCGGCCAGCGCCGAGTCCGACAAAGGCCGGGTTAGTTATAAGCCAATCGACGCGGTCAACATCGTGATCGAGCGCATCAGTGCAGCCGAAGCCGCAATCAACAACGGCGCGGAAGACGCCGAAGTTGCGGCTCTGATCAAAAAAGCCGCTGATTTCTCAGAAGAAATCAACGCCAACGACAAAGTTTCCAGAGAAAACTCCAAAGTCAGGGGTCACCTGAAAGCAGCTATCACTTCCGCGAAATCCGCGAACCTGCAAGAAGCGAAAGAGCATTTGGCAAAAGCTAAAGCCGGTACCGAAGGTCTGAAAAAATTGCTGTAATGTTTTTTAACAGGGTGCCTTTGGCACCCTGTTTTTTATCCCCCGTCGGTTTCGCGCAACGAAAACGGCATCTCCGCCAATTTATTTTCCAGCCAATTCAACGCATCGGCGGCGCTTCTCAACGTAGAAGGGTCCCAGTCGGGTTCGGCGTGTTTTGTCAGTAGGTCCCACCGAGCCAGCAGGTTCTTCAGTTTGCCGGCATTGCTGACGCTGAAATGCCAACGAGCCAGACAAGCGTCATACCAATCGTTTCCGCCACCCACGGCGATTTGCCGACGTAAGCCCTGTAATTGTCCGAGTACGTTCTCGATCATCGGCACCTGAGTGCCTATCCAGCTTTCGACTTGAATTTCGCTAATCGCCGCTATCGATCGACCGGGGTTGTCGGAGACGATTTTCAAGCAATGGATCAATTCGCTGCTGCCGAAGCGGACGGCGGTTTCGTAAAACGCCGACGCTTCCATGTCATATAAGGCGTCTTGGAGGTATGCCGTGTTCGGTTTCGACGAGGTGATCAGGCTGGCGGTCGGGCAGAGAAGGTCGAACGGCAGCTGCGGAAAGAAACAGCGGCCGGTGTCGGCGTCGACGACCTTGTCGGCCAAACAGACGTGGCCGATCGGATATTCCGGATGACCGGCGACGCCGAGATTAAGCAATACCGGATTAGTTACCGGCCGCAGGGCTAAGGCATACGCCACCGCGCCGGCCATCGCCGTTTTGCCGATACCGCTGACGACCACGGTACCGGCAGGGCCGGTGTACATCGAAAATGCCGAACTGTCGGAAGTCTTTTTCAGACTCCAGGCTCGGATCAGCGGTTTGGCTTCGCAGGCGAGCGCGGTAAAAACAAAGCGGTAAGGTGCAGAGTGGGTCACATTTTTCGAGAAAATTATCTTTATTAATTAACAGATTGTTGAAGCTTATTAATAACTCACTTAAATTTAGACTTCGTCAATTTGAAAAGGAGACGTACCGTGATCGCATCCCATTCGTCAGTGACCGAAACCACATCCACCCATCTGCACTGGGTTGAAGCCCTGCGCGAGGAACGTAGCGCGCTTTGGTCCCTGTATTGCCAAATCGCGGAAATGAAACCTTTCAGAGACGCTGGTCAGGTTAGGCCGATGCTATCCCAATTCTCGCAACTGCTGATCGATTACGTGTCGCTTGGTCATTTTGGGATTTACGAGCACGTATTGAGCGACGCTAAAGGCGCGTCGGAATTGCTGTCTTACGCAGGCAAGATTTATCCGGTGTACTCGAATACCACCGAGTCGGCGGTGACGTTCAGCGAACGCTACGATGACGGCCGGCGCAATTTCAAGACCGACAATTTAGCCAGCGATCTGTCCGAACTCGGCGAACATCTTGCCGAGCGGATGGAACTTGAAGACCGGCTTTGTTCCATGCTGTTGCATTGACCGATCTTCGCTACCGCCGATCCAACGCCGGCGGCAAGCTATTTCGGTTCATCGCCCGAGGTGCCGGAAGCCGAACCGCTGGCACCTTTGACGAACAAGTCTTTCATTCGGCTGAAGGCCGCCAGTAGCGTTTTATCCATCACCACTTGATTGCCGATCGAAACGATGACCCTGGCCAGCTCCGGTATCCGGGTTTTGGTCGCCAACATATAAATCGGCTGTACATACAGTATCGAATTGCCCATCGGCAATATCACCATACGGCCTTTCCGGACTTCGGAGCCTTGTTGGTTCCATAGCGTGAATTGGGCGGCGATTTCCGGATTTTGGTCGATCAGCGCATTGACCTGGGATGGACCGTTGACCTGGACCGCTTTGGGAAACTTGAATATCGTCAAGCCGGGTTGGTAGCTGTGATCGCAATTAATCGGGTCCATCGTGCCGGCAACGCCTACCATGCTCAAATTGTCTCTGTGCACCGGCGTCATTGGATTGATCATGACGAATTCTTCTTCGTCGTTACAGCGGTCGAAGTCCATCGTAATGAAATAAGGCAACACCGATTGGCCGTCCACGCTAGCGTATTCCCAGGTTTCGGCCTGCTCGTAGAAAAGCTCCGGGCTGCGCTGATGATACTTTGCGTAGATCTTCATCTGCATGTAGTACAGATCGCGCGGATAACGCAAATGTTGCAGCAGTTGGTCGGGCATATCCTTGAGCTTTTTGAATAGCCCTGGATATGCCCGATTATAGGCGGCGATAATCGGATCTTTGGGATCGGAGATGTAGTAATCGACGTCGCCGTCATAGGCGTCAACAACGATTTTCACCGAATTGCGAATGTAATTGAATTTATGCTTGCCGTCCAAATAATCGTCGGCGGCCGGCTTGGAGACCGGATAGTAATTGGATAGCGTGTAAGCGTCCTGAATCCAATAGAGCCGGTCTTTGTCGACGACCAGATAGGGATCTTTATCCAGATGCAGGAACGGCGTCAGTGCGGTAATCCGCTCGTCGATATTGCGGCGGATCAACACCTTGCTTTGGTTGGAAATGTTCGGCGAGAAAAAGATCTTTTCGTCCCGCAAATAAAACGCCAGCAACATTTTCCGAAAATACGATGGAATCGGGATGCCGGATTTGCCTTCGTAGTTGCTGCTGTCGCGCGAGCTGGAAATGTCCTTGACCGTTAAATTGTTCGGTACGATCGCGTATTGATACTTTTCCTGACCGTAGTAAATATCCGGGTGCGTGACCGAGAAGCCAACTTCGGAACTCATGTTCAGGTCGCGCAAATACCAAACGATAGGGATGCCGGCGTCTTGAGCGGCCGGCGAAATCACCGCGCCATAACCGTGCGTATAGCGCAGGTGTTTGTTTTCCCAGTTTTGCGCTTCCTTGGGCAGGCGTTCGATATTGACCTCGCGTGCGGCCAGATTGACTTGTTGATGATGGCCGTTGATGAAATATCGATCCTCGTCGACGGTCGGAAACACGTAATACGGCCGTATGCCTTGCAATTGCATGTAACTGTCGATCAAAAATTCGCGGTCCCAAACCGGAATATTTTCGAAATGCTTTTTGGTCGACCACTCTTCGATGTCCTTGGTGGCGTCCAGATTGACCTGAAAATCAATAGTTTTGATATTGTTCAGGTCGTATGCCGCCAACGTGGCGTCGATGTTACTCAACATCGATTCGCTTTCGGTACGCGTAAAATTGGGCTTGACGATGAATTTCTCGATCATCTCGGGAATAGAATGCGTGTGTTTCAATCCGCCCACGCTCAGTAAACCCAAGGTCGCCAGCACCGCCGGCACCTTGCTGCGATGGCGTTCGGAAAACACGTAGAACAGCGCGGCCGCGGCGATCGCTACCACGAAGAAGATTTCCAGCCAGATCAGCGGCAGCTGATAGTGCAACTCAACGAAGCCGGGGCCGAAAAACACCGGTTCGTTGCTGTCCACGTACAGTAGCGAGAAACGCTCCAGCAAATATCCCCAGATCACGAAAGCAACGACGAACAGGAACAGTGCGCCCAGATGGATTTTCGCGCCAAGCGGGAATTCCTTGCTCTGGTTGGGAACGAAGATGTGCTCCAGCCAATAGAGCACGCCGGTGGCCGCCAACACTAGAGTGGCGGTGATCAGCAACTCTTTCTGAATCAGTATGTAGATCGGGTAGGCAAACATGTAAAAGCTGACGTCGTTGCCGTAAACCGGATCGATGACGCCCGACGCGTTGCCGAAAAAAAACAGCAGGGCTTGTTCCCATTGCAGATAGAACGGTACCGCGATCGCGATCGCCAGTAGCAGGGATACCGGCGTGTAGATCTTGGTCGAGCCGCTCATGAAGATCTCGGCGAAGAGTTGGAAGCGCTTACGTTTGCCGTCGTCGAGCAGCACCTCGTCGGGTGGATTTAGGCCCAGGTAGCGGGAGGCGATCCAGAAATGGAACATGAAGACGGCGAAGAAGAATACCGTCACGGCACCGGAGAAGATGAAGCGATAAAGTAATCTCAGCCAAAAATAGGGTTCGAATTCCAGCGAACGAAACCACCACAAATCGACAAAAAAATCGAGAAACACGAAGTAAAACGCGACGTATGACACGACAACGGCGACCAAGGTCGCCGCCACGAACGCGGGTAACAGTTTCCAGTTACGCATAATTTCCTCTTTGCTTAGATTCCGGCACCGCCGCGATGGGCGCTTTGCCGCGCGGCCGGTGATTAGAGATCGCCCCCAGCCGAGCATTCTAACACCCAAATCCGGATTGTGACCTTTCGCGGTAAGGGACTCGGTTGGCGTAATAGGGCGTTGTTTAGGGGTAGGAAAAAGAGTATGGTCGGCGTCAATAACGAGAGCTTATCGATTAGGCCAATCACAACGAGGAAGGGGGAACTCATGGGTACATCCATGTCTATCGACGCCGGCAGACGCCGGTTTTTAAAGTATTCCGCCCTGGGCGGTGCGTGGGCGGCTTGTCCGCGATGGGTGAGTGCCGAGACGCTTCGAAATGCCCCGACGGCCGGTTTCCATCCGGACGTCGAGCTGGACTTCACGGCCAAGCTCGCTCGGGTCGAGATATTGAACCAAGGACCGGCGACGGCGGTACAGAAATTTTTCGGCACTGTGCGCAAGGGCCCGGCGAATAGCCTCGTGCAATTGCCGAACAACTACCTTGGGCCCATTTTGAATCTCCAGCAGGGCCAAAGGGTGCGGGTGTATTTCACCAATCAGCTTAGCGAGGCCACAATCATACATTGGCACGGCTTGCATGTTCCGCAAAGCAGCGACGGCCACCCGATGTATACGATAGCGCCGGGCGAGCAGTATGTGTACGAGTTCGAAGTACGTAACCCGGCCGGCACCAGTTTTTACCACTCGCACGCGCATAATCTGACCGCCGAGCAGGTCTATCGGGGATTGTCGGGGTTGATCGTGGTCCGGGACGCCGAGGAAGCCAAGCTGGATTTGCCGGACGGGGACTACGACCTACCGCTGGTGATACAAGATCGAAGCTTCGACAACCGCAACCAGCTCCGTTATGTACACGGCATGCCGCAACGGATGATGGGCTTTCTCGGCGACACCATTCTAGTCAACGGCAAGCCGAACGCCGGGTTTCAAGTCAAATCCAGGGCCTATCGGTTCAGGGCCTTGAACGGGTCAATTCCCGAATTTATAAGCTGGGCTGGGACGACGGCACGCCGCTGACCGCCATCGCTACCGACGCCGGTTTACTGGCCCGGCCGGAAACCCGGCCCTATCTGATGTTGGCGCCGGGCGAGCGTATCGATTTGTGGCTGGACTTCAGCGGCCGCGCGGTCGGATCGAAATTGACGCTATATAGTCTGCCGTACAGCGGGGTGATGCCGGCGATGTACGAACGGATGGGGCACGGAGGCATGATGCACGGCGGTATACACCAAGGCGCTAAATTTCCAATCGCGGTATTTGAAGTTACCGAAAAAGTCTCCGATTCGCCGAAATTGCCGGAAAAACTGGTGCCGTTCCGGCGCTTGACCGCCGCCGACACCGACAATGCCGATAGCCCGCTGCCGATCGCGCTTTCGATGCAGCCGATGCGGCCGCTATTGAACGGCATGTCGTTTGCGATGGACAGGGTCGTGGAAGCCGAGAAAGTACCGTTGGGATCGATCAAGAAGATCCGGATTTTTCACGACCATTCCCGCGGCGGTCACCGTGGCGGCATGGGTATGATGGGCGGTATGCGGCATGGAGGCGACGCAGACCCGAACCCCGAGCATGATATGGGGGGAATGGGAGGAGCGATGATGAATATGGCCCATCCGATTCATCTACACGGCCAGCAATATCAGATTCTGTCCCGACATGCCGCCGATACCGATGGCTACGCCAGCGTCAAGGACGGATTTATCGACAGCGGTTGGAAAGATACGGTGCTGGTGATGCCGGGAGAAGTCGTGGAAATCGCCAAACCGTTTCAGGATTATAAAGGCTTGTTTCTTTACCACTGCCATAACCTCGAGCACGAGGATTTGGGGATGATGCGGCAGTTTTACGTTTATTGAAGCGGGAGCGGCTCCGAGCGAGGCGCTCGGAGCCGTGCAGCATTATTTTTTGGCGAACATCGACAGGATGCGTTCGCGGTTGATGTAAGCCGCGTACAGCAAGCCGCCAAGCAGAATACCGTTAAACAGTTGACCGAAGAACGACGTGTCCGAGCCGGTCGGTTGCGCCGTTGCGTCGGTTTTCGGCGCTACCGGCGGGGGCGGCACGAAAGCGGCCTGCTTTTTAGTGGTGATTTCCGGCAAGCCTAAACTTTTCCAGGCGTCGTAATCTTGCCAGGCCGGAAATTTGCCTTGCCAGAATTCCTTGGTGAAATAAGGCGCCAGACTCATGCCGTGAACTTTGGGTATGCCCCGTTCGTCCATGAACCCTTTGTAGACGACCAAGCTGATGTCGCCGCCCTCGCCCATGCCGTTGGTCGTGAACGATTTTTCGACGTGGTCGTGGAACATCCACACGCCTTGACCGAAGCTATTCAGGCCGTCGTCGACGCCGTTCAGTTCCAAATCCAGACGCTGCGCCGGCACCATGCCGTGTACGTCGCGTTTGATGTAGGAAGACGGGCCGTTATCGACGCCGTCGTAGTGCGTCACCATCGGCTTGTGGCCGTGTATGTGCAGCGCGAAGGCTTCTTCATGACCGTTGAGAACCCGCAGTTTCACCTTTTTGTTTTCTTCCATCAGAATCAACGATTCCCGCAAGGTGTACGGAAACGAGCGCCCGTTCAGCATGAAGTAATCCGGCTTGGCATCCGTGATGTCGTATTCCTGATTCAAGCGGCGCGCCAATAGGCGCGGATCATTGGCCGACCGAGCCATTTCGTGCAATTCCTTGTCGGCGGACTGGTAGTGTAAGTCGTATTCGGCCGCGTACTTTTCCTTGACGGCGACCGAAGGATGGCGAACCTGGCCGTTGCCGACGTTGAAAACTTGCACCCAGTTGTTTGGCCGGTTTTCCTCGACGACGAAAATGCCTTGCAAACCCATCGGAATGTGGACGTGCGGCTGGACGTGGCAATGGTAATACATCGTGCCGGGTTGGCGCGGCTTGATCACGTAAGTTTTGCTTTGGCCGGGCAACACGTCCATTTGGCTGGTTTGACCGACGCCGTCATTGCCTTCGCCGCTATGATCCATGTAGGGATGGTCGATGCCGTGCAAATGGATGGAGTGCGGAAAGTAATGATTGTTTTCCAGTACGATCCAGACAATGTCGCCCTGCTCGACCCTTATGGTTGGCGAGGGTGCTCTGAGCAAAGGGTTGGCGATGGGTTCGTAAAGACTCAGCGTCGACATGTCGCGAGTTTTCGGCGCGAATACCCAGAAGGTCGGTTGAATGCCGGGCGCGATGTCGAAAGTGGTGGTCGGTTCGCGCATGTCGGGCGAATGGCCGTTCAGTTCGGCGATTTCCAGCTTGATGATGTAATGGTCGGGATCGCCGTCGCCGTCCATATCGTTGCTGACAGTCAGCGCGTCGGCGGCCAACTGTGTTTCCATCAGCGTCGCCATCGATATATTGTTGGTGCCTTTGACGAAGGCCGCGACCTCGGCGGGATTATCTGGGTTACACATCCGTGATTCTTGTATTTCCACACCGTCGATCACTTGCGCGTCACGCCATTTGGCATCGGTAAATTCCGAACAAACTTCCTCTGCCGCACCCAATTTAACGCTGGTCGAGCTCGGCAGCTTGTCGGCGACCGCTAGGGCAAGCGGAGACAACGGCAGCAGCAGAGCCCCACACAGCATGGGGATAACCTTTTTATGCATAGAAAAACCTCATAAAGCAGACGACTATCTAGCCACCCGGGTGGCGGCCAAGAACATTAGAAAAGCGCGATACTGTAACCAGAACCCATAGGCAAAGTACAGCAATTCTTTATTACCGGAGTCGCTTGGATAGATGCGGTTTTCGCAAACCAAACAATGCCCTTTATAATTCCACGACGCTAGCAAATTACTAGCCGATCCGGCCTTCTTCACTGATTTCATCGCTATCATGCCCAGCTCCAGAATCCTGCTGTTCCTATTGTTGATACTTGCCGTTCACGGCGGTTACGACTGGTTGTCCAATCGCCCGCAAGACGCGGGTACTGACGTGCCTTCCGGCAAACTGCGCAGTTTGTCGTTCGCGCCATTCCGCGAGGGCTATAGTCCCCTAGAAGAGATTTATCCGCTCGCCGAACACGTCGAAGAAGATTTGCAGGTGGTGGCCGATAAGACCGAAACCATCCGCACCTATTCGAGTCTGGGCGGTTTGCAGCCGACGCCGGATTTGGCCCGCAAATCCGGCTTGAAAATGATACAGGGCGCCTGGATAGGCGGAGGTTATAAGGATAACCGCAAGGAAGTCGATGCGTTGATCCAATCAGCCAACGCCAATCCGGATGTGGTGAAACGGGTGATTGTCGGTAACGAGGTGCTGCTGCGCGGCGAGTTAGACGTGGATCGGCTGATCGGCTACATCCGCGAGGTGAAGCGGGCGGTCAAGCAACCGGTGTCTTACGCCGATGTGTGGTCGATGTATATGAAGCATCCCAAGTTGTTCGCCGAGGTGGATTTCATCACCATCCATATTTTGCCCTATTGGGAGGACGAGCCGATTTCGGTCGATAATGCCTCCCAGCATTTGGAAAAGATCGTTCGCCAAGTCGAAAACGAAGCGCGCGGCGTGGCACCGGGCAAGCCGATATTAATTGGCGAGTCGGGCTGGCCCAGCGCCGGGCGGCAACGGGGCATGGCGGTACCCGGCGTGGTCAACGAAGCCAAGTTCATTCGCGGCATGATACAGGTCGCCAATCGGCACGGCTTCGACTACAACATCGTGGAAGCCTTCAACCAACCCTGGAAAAGCGAGCTGGAAGGCGTGGTCGGCGCCAATTGGGGTTTGTTGTCGGTCGATAGGGAGCCGGTGTTTCCGTTGACCGGACCGGTTTACGAAAACCCGGATTGGCCGATTACTTATGCGCTCGCCTCGTTATTGCTGCTGTTGGCGGCTGGGCTTTTTCGAAATTCACTGGCGACGTTGCCTATTAGTCGCTTGATTTTGTTTTTGGCGTTGGCCCAAGTGTTTGCCGCCTGTTTGGTGGGTTTGGCCGACTTTCTTTGGTATACCAGTTATAGCGTTTGGCAACGCGCCTATACCGTGGTTATCACGCTCGCCAATACCGGTTTGGCGGCCGCGTTGTTGTATCGTTGTTCGGCGATTTTACGCGATAAAGCCGGCGATTTCGGAATGGCCAATATCTTGCGCACCGCGTATATGCTGTTTATCGGTTTGGCGTTCTATAAAACATACGGTTTGGCTTTTCACGG
Source organism: Methylomonas stagni (assembly GCF_050154735.1). Taxonomy (NCBI): domain Bacteria; kingdom Pseudomonadati; phylum Pseudomonadota; class Gammaproteobacteria; order Methylococcales; family Methylococcaceae; genus Methylomonas; species Methylomonas stagni. The sequence continues at coordinate 3,726,803 of NZ_CP189557.1, forward strand.
CCGATATTTGAGTTTTCCAATCGAACAGTTTGCAATACCCGCGCTCGGTATCCTGGGTTTGATGGCTTGTCAGTGGCTGGCGCACGGCAAGATCAATCGTCAGCTATTGTCTTTCGATCAATTAATCGGTTGGAATTTAGGTCGTCGACGCGATCCGCTGATCGCTTATTCCCTGATGCTAGCCTGTTTGGCGATGGTCTTTGGAGAAGCTATGGCCTTCTTGGGCGGCCGAGATTTTATCCAGGCCCATCCTGGATTGTCCGCAGGTTTACCGGTCGCGTTGGAATATACCTTATATAACCGGCAACTCTTGGGCTGGTTAGGTTGCTTGGTAACGTTGTCGCTGCCGTTCTGGACCAATCGTCACCGCGCCGAATGACATTGATTTCGGCCTAACCGTGTACGAAGTAATTTTTGACGCGGATCGAGTGACAGTTTGCCGCGCGGCAATTTGTCACATTTCCAAATCGAGAGGATGCCAATAAACTATGTGCAACTCTTGTATGCGCTCCCTCTCCTAAAGGGTAAAGAGTTTAATATCCTTCCTCAATGCGGCCTCAGTGCCGCATCTTTTTTGGACGAGGTTACTTATGGAACGGAACTTTTGCTCTACTAAGTCCGCGTTTGTTCATCCCAACGAGCTAAATCGGCGGACGGCTTTCCATGAAGCGGGGCATGCCGCCGCGATACATTTAGGCAATCGCCAAAAACAATTACCCCCGGTATTTTTCGAAATCCAACTTAAACGTCCCAGCCTCGATAGTCGATACTTTACCGCCAAAGTCGTCGATGGCAATTTAATTCAAAATTTGCCGATAGCGGTGCTGGAAAGTTTCGCCACATTTTCCGACGAACCCTATCAGCATAGTTGTCAAAGGGCTTACGAAGCCGATGTCGTCAACTTATTGGTCGGGCCTTTGGCCGAAGCTAAATATGTGGCTATTCGAGACGACGAGGTTTTCAACCTGGGTCTAATGAGTTTTGAAGCCCTACATAATTACGGCGGTTACAGCGACTTGGAAAAAGCCGAAGGGTATTTGGAATGTTTCATCGCTTCCAAAGCTCAGCGCGAAGAAAAAATGCAGGAATTGCTGGAACAGGCTTTCCGTTTCGTCGAAAACTCCTGCCATTGGCAATGTATATTAAGTTTGGCGAATTTTATCCTGGATAGCCAGCAGGAAGTCATTTCCTGCGACGAGGCAATCGGTATTTTCGATCGTTGCTTGGAGCCGGTGGCTCTATTTCAAAAGTTTACGAGAACCGTAAGTTACGCGTAATCGTTATTGCCACCGAATTTAGCCGTTTTGTCGAAACAAACAAGTCGATTCGGTTAGTTGTCAATCTCGGCCGCATACACCGTGCATCGGTTGCGGCCCAAGCGTTTTGAATGGTACAAGGCCTTGTCGGCTCGAACAAATACATCGTCGTGCGTGTCATCGTTGTCGAATGCGCTAATACCGCAGCTTAACGTCAGATCGATTTGCTCGCCGTTGGAATTAAAGCCGCATCCTTGAATCATTTTCCGCAAATGCTCGGCGACTTCCAGTGCTTGCAGCGCGCTGGTGTTGGGCATCAACATCACGAACTCTTCGCCGCCGTAGCGCGCCACGAAATCGGTTTCGCGACAATTGTTAGCCAGCAATTGACCAACCAAGGTCAGGGTTTTGTCGCCGGCTTTGTGTCCGTAAGTATCGTTGATGCGCTTGAAATAATCGATATCCCAAACCACCAGAGACAACGGCGAACGATAGCGGCGCCACCGGTTTTGCTCCATTTCGGCCCGGTTATTGTAGGCGGCGCGGTTCGGTAGCCCGGTCAACGGATCGCCCAAGGCGCGGTCGTGTTCAATTTTCAGTTTGGTCCGTAGCGATTCGGTTTCCGATTCCAGTTCCATCAGCTTGAGTGCCATCGTCTCAATCTTCAGCTGGGCTTCTTGTTGTCTGGCATCTTCTTGCTGTTTGTGTTCCAACAGTTGTAGTAACAGCCGATCCAGATGTTCGCCGGTCTTGCTTTTGACGCTGCTCAATTCGTCGACAGAACGCATCGTATCCTGAAAATCGTGAACTTGGCGTTGTATCGAATGATTCAACGAGTCGCGACTATCGATCGACAGTCGATTCGCTTCGCTGGCGATTTCAGCTTGTTGCTCGATCTCGATCAATTGATTGCTCAAATCGGATAAGAACGCATCAACGCCGGATTGTTCGGAAACGGTAAAATCCCTAACGTTCAACAACAGGCTGAATGCCGAATCGATGACTTTTCGATAGGATTGTTCGCCGTCGCGTTCTCGAATGCGTTGCCGCAATGACGTGGTATGTTGCTGGAAGCGTAGCGGTACTTCGGATTCGGCGAGCAGTTCGTCCAGGCGGTTTAATAGATAATCGTCCTGGGCGGCTGGGTAGGTTTGCGTTTCCGGTTTGACGTCTTGTTTGGTTTTGGAAATATGTAGCAGGGTTTTGGAAACCGAGTGCAAGTCGCCGACCAAATCGTTCAAATTGGCGCCGTTTCTGAGCTTGCCACCTATCGTCACCAAATGGGGTTCCAATAATTTGTGGCTGCCCTGGCTAAATATCAGCAGTTGCAACACCAATTTGTACAAAAACTTTTCGATGTCGGCCGGTTTGGCGTACGGGGACATGACTTCCATTTAATAAATCCCGATTATGCGACTATGCAACGATTTCGGCCGTTCTGTTTGGCTTGATATAAACCTTTATCGGCCCTGTCGAAGATGGTTTCTTGGGTGTCGTTGGCGGCAAATTGACTGATGCCTCCGGAAATCGTGATCGCCAAACGGTTACCGTTCGCTACGAAGCCGCTGTTGCCGACGATGGCCCGCAATTTTTCGGCGACCGACAATGCCGCTTGGGCATCGGTGTCCGGCAACAGCATCACGAATTCCTCGCCGCCGAAGCGGGCAACGAAGTCGCTTTGCCGACAGTGTTTGGATAACAGTTTGGCGATGGCTACCAAGGCCTTATCGCCGGATTTGTGGCCGTAGGTGTCGTTGATGGCCTTGAAAAAGTCCACGTCCCAGACGATCAACGAGAACGCCTGAAGAGTGCGTCGATAGCGCGCGATTTCGAGGTCAATCCGTTCTTCGAACGCAAGCCGGTTTGCCAAACCGGTCAACGGATCCCGCGTGGCGCGGTGTTGCGCTTGGTCCAAGCGTTCCCGCAATTCGCCGGATTCCGCTTCCATGTCTTTCAATTTTTCCGATAACACCCGCAATTCGCGGTCGACTTTTTCGCGTTCCTGCTGTTCCAGTTGATTGTGAGCTTGGATTTGTTGGCTAATGGTCTGCAAGCGGCTATTGATCAACTGTTTGAGGGGTTCGAGCTGGGTGGCGTTGGCCGATTGCGTTTGCAAATCCACCAGTTGATCCGAGACCGTGCGATCCAGCAGGTTACGTTTTTTGGCCGAAGATTCGTTAGCCAGATTGACGCCGATGGCCTTGATGCCCAGCTCGGTCAATTGTTCGGTCAATTTCGACAGAAACGCCGCCATTTCCAATTGCTCGGCTTCCATGTATTTTTTGATGGTGAGCAATAACGCCACGGTGTCGTCGAAAATGGGTCCCAATGACTGGTTTTCGTTCAGACGGTGCTTGATTTGCGCCGATTTCTCGGCGAATTGGGTTGGAATATCGATGCTTTCAAGCAGTCTCATTAACTGCAGATTGATGGCCTTCTTGTCGATCTCGGCGAAATCCAGCGCCAAATCGATACTGTTGGCCGATTTGTCCTGGTCGATCAACTCCAGCAGCGCCATGTACAGCGCTTGATTATTGGCGAATTGCCGGTTTTGGTAGCGTTGCTGTATATCTTCGAACTGGTCTGGCCATTGCGGATACAGCTTGCCCAGAAATTCGAACAGCAATGTGGAATCGAGCGGATGATTGGCTCCATCGTCTTCCAGCATGATCAAGGCACTGGAGAACGCGGTCAGTTCCTTTTGCAGCAACTGGCTTTGCAAGCCATTTTTCAGTAGGTTGCGTATCCGGTTTAAGTGGGGGTCCAATTGGCGATTGAGACCCTTAACCGCCAACGCGAAACGGACGATGGTTTTACAAAGCAGATCTTCGTTGGCCTTGTACTGTTTTTCGGTTTTTTCCTGGTCTTCAAGCAGGCGGAAGTACTTTTCCTTCCACTGTTCCTGCCCGTCATCCTTGTTCCTGAAAAAAACCATGAAACATGCCCCAAAATTTACAATTCGCCGACGGAGAATTATAGACTATTCAATATAAGTCGCGCGGCGGCCGGACCTTGGCCCGGCCGAACAACGCGCTGGGGCTGGTTATTTCTTTTGGGATTCTTGCGCGATCAGTTCGTTGGTCACGCTAATCATATTGGCTTGGGATTTGGCGGATTGCCCGGTCACTTTATATTTGCCGTTAATAATCAAGGCCGGTACGCCGGTGATGCCGTAGCGCGGCCCCATCGCTTCGGCCTGGCGTAATTTGGCGTCGACCATGAAGGAATTGTAAGCATTGCGAAAATCTTCGTCCTTGACACCGTGTTCGGCGAAGAATTTAGCCAGTTCGTCTTCGCTGATCAGTTTTTGTTTTTTGTTCTGAATGGTGTCGAAAAAGTCTGCATGGACTTTATCCAGCACGCCGAGGGCCTCGGCGGTAAAAAACGCCTTGGCGTGCTTGCCCCAGATGTCGCTAAAAACCGCGGGTTGGCGGATGAACTCGACATTGGCCGGCTTGGTTTTCAGCCATTCCGCCATCGACGGTTCCAGGCTGTAGCAATGCGGGCAGCCGTACCAAAAGAATTCGATCACCTCGACTTTCTCTGGATTTTGTACCGGTTGGGCGGGGGTCAAGGTTTCGTAGCCGCCTTCCGCGCGCACCAGCGCGGTGAAGCAAAACAGGCCTAATATCGCGATTTTTTTCAACATCTATAGTTCTCCGTAAGAATGAAATCCCAACAAAAATGTTATCCCGGTCGGCATGAATGAAACAGGATACATGGCCGCCGAATCCGGCATTGTCGGTTCAGACTCGGCTGTCCCGATAAAGTGCCGACACTATAGCCGCCGCTACGAAAAACGCAAAATTCGGGCGGATGAAGACGGGTTGGCACGACGGTTGGCGTTACGCTGGACGCCGATTCGGCAAGCTCCGCATCCGGCTGTTTTAGGAGGAGGTCGGATGTCGCCCGTTGCGGGCCGACAATGCGGAGGGAGGCGGTGAGCCGATTCAACCGGCTTGTTTGGCGAAACAGCGACAGACGGCGCCGCCGGTCCGAAAAGGCCGGCGGCGGATTAGGCTACTTCATCGTGGAGATGTAGTACGCAACGGCCTGGATTTGCTGATCGGTCATTTTTCCGGCAATCATGTGCATCATGTTTTCCGGATTGTTGCTGCGGGCGCCGGATTTGAAATCGGTCAGCGACTTAATCAAATAATCGGCGTGCTGAGAGTGCAGGGCTGGGAACGAGGCGGGTTTGTTGCCTTCGCCGAAGGGGCCGTGGCAGGCCACGCAAGCGGAAACTTCGCGGCTCAGATCGCCGTTGCGGTACAGGTCGCTACCTTGAGCGATCAGCGCGGTCAATTCGGCCTTTTTCTGTTCGTCGGTTTTGGCGGGCGCCTCGTCGTCGTCATTGTCCGGTAACTTTGGAGCCGGGTTGCCGGCGATGCGGTTAGCCGAATAATAGGTGGCGATTTCTTGTATCGCTTGTTCGTCCAGGCCGGCCGCCAACGGCGCCATCATCGGCGAATTGCGGGTGCCGGATTTAAACGCTTGCAACTGTTTAGCCAGATAATTTTGGTGTTGACCGGCCAGTTTGGGAAAGCTAGGCATCATGCTGTTGCCGTCTTCGCCGTGGCAACCGGCGCAAGCCGCCGCCTTGGTTTTGCCCGCGCCACTATTCCCCTGCGCGTACGCGTGGCCGGTAAAGGCCAGAGCCAAGGTGACGGAAACAGTCAGCAGTTTTTTTATCATTATTTGAAGCCCCTGTTCAGGATGATGGATCGACATAAGCAAATGGACACTTGCCTATAGACGTTATAATGCCGGGATTCTAACCGATTTAATTTGACTAAGCGAGATCGTCATGAACCCCCTTTATCATCAGGCCTCATTCGTCGCCAGCGCGCCGAGATTGCAAGATGCGCCGCCGGATCAAGGGATGGAAATCGCCTTTGCCGGCCGTTCCAATGCCGGCAAATCCAGCGCGATCAACACGCTGGTGCAGCAAAATGCGTTGGCTAGGGTCAGCAAAACCCCCGGCCGCACCCAATTGTTGAATTTCTTTCGCATCGACGACGACCGCAAGTTGGTCGATTTGCCCGGCTACGGCTACGCCAAAGTGCCGGAGGCGATGAAACGGGAATGGCAACAAATGATGGAAACCTATCTGAAGAATCGCAAAGCGCTATCCGGCATCGTGTTGGTGATGGACATTCGCCATCCGTTGACCGATTTCGATTGGCAAATGGTGGAGTGGTGCGAGCTTAGCAAGCTGCCGCTGCACATCCTGCTGACCAAAGCCGACAAATTGAAATACGGCGCCGCCAAAACCACGTTGTTACAAGTGCAGCGCGATTTGAGCCGGGCCGAAATCGTCGTCAGCCTGCAATTGTTTTCGGCCTTGAATAAAACCGGCATCGATGACGTACACCAGGTGTTGGACGAATGGTTTGGATTTTCGTCCGAACCGAGCGCTTGAAAGCGCCGGATAGTGCCGGCGATCCCGCGTGAAGGCTAGCCCAAGCCGATCCGCAATCTCGATCGTCGAGGTCCGGCGCGAGGCCTCGATCCGTTCCACCCATTTAACAGCGATCCAATTGCCGCCATGAAAACCGCCGGTTTTTCGATATTTGGACTGATTTTCGCCATCGCCGCCGTAGTTTACGGACTGCTCGCGGCATCGTTGCCGAACCAAGACGGCGAGATCCGTTTGTCGGGCTTGTCGGCGGAAGCGACGGTGCGGAGCGACGACTTGGCGATTCCGACCATCGCGGCGCGGAATCGGGACGACGCTTTTCGGGTGCTGGGCTTTCTGCACGCCCGCGACCGGTTGTTTCAAATGGAATTGATGCGGCGCAAGAGCGCCGGCCGCCTGGCCGAGTTGTTCGGCGATTCGGCGTTGGCCCTGGACCGCAAGCAGCGGATTTTCGGTTTCGAGCGGGTCGCCGGGCAAATCTTTGCGGATATGCTGGAAACCCAGCGCTCGGCTTTGCAGGCCTACGCCGCCGGCGTCAACGCGTATCTGACTCGAACCACGATATTGGCGCCGGAATTTCTGGCGCTGCACTTGCGCCCTGAGCCGTGGCGGCCGGAAGACAGCCTGCTGGTGGTGTTGGCGATGTTCCAAACCCTGAACGGCTACGAGCAGGACGAGCGCATGGCCAGCGTGATGGCCAAGGCGTTGCCGGCCGATTTGCTGACCTTCCTAACCCCCGACACCGATGCTTACGCGACCGTACTGACCGGCGGCGACCGACCGCGCCGCTACAGTCCAAACCTGCCCCGCGATGCACTGGCGGCATTGCCGGAAGCCGGCCGGCAACTGGCGGTCAACCGCGTCGATGCCGAAAACGTCGTCGCCGGTTCCAACAATTGGGTCGTGGCCGGCGCCAAGACCGCCGATGGCCGGGCCATCGTCGCCAATGACATGCACTTGGCGCTGGGCCTGCCCAACATCTGGTACCGCGCCGAGTTGCAATACCGGGACCAACGCGTGTATGGCGTGACGCTGCCCGGCGTGCCGGGCGTCATTGTCGGCGGTAACGACAACGTGGCTTGGGGTTTCACCAACGTCACCGCCGATTTGTTCGACCTGGTGAGCTTGGAAACCGACGCCGACCATCCCGGCGCCTACCGCACCCCGCAAGGTTGGCAACCCTTCGCCAGCCGGCGCGAAACGATCAAGGTCAAAGGCCAAGCCGATGTCGAGATCGAGCTGCGCGACACAATTTGGGGACCGGTATCCGACCAGCCCTTGCTGGGTAAGCCGGTGGCGATTAAATGGACCGCGCTGGAACGTTACGGCGTCGATTTGGGCTTGCTCGATCTGGACGGTGCTGCCAATGTCGATCAAGCAATGACACTGATTAACCGGGCTGGCGGTCCGCCGCAAAACGTGGTCGTCGCCGACCGGGACGGGCGCATCGGCTGGACCTACATGGGCCGTTTCCCAAAACGGAGCGGCTTCGACGGTTTGATCAGCCGTTCCTGGGCGGACGGCGACATCGGCTGGCAAGGCTTCATTCCGCCGGAGCAATTGCCGAGATTGGCGGACCCGGCCGAGGGCTTTATCGCCACCGCCAACAACCGCACGCTGGGCGCCGACTACCCTTATGTGATCGGCCACAACTGGGCCCTGGGCTACCGGGCCTACCGGATTGCTGAACTGCTGCGCGAAAAGGACCGGATCGACGAGCGCGACATGCTGGCAATCCAGCTCGACAGCCGGGCCGGCGCGCTGGACTTTTACCGGCAGCTGGCGCTGGGCGAACTGCGAAACCTATCCAACAAGGACGGCGATTTGCAAAGCGCCGAACGCGCGTTGCAGGCCTGGGACGGCCGAATGAACGCCGATAGCGTCGGCGCCGCCGTGGTCAACGAATTCCGTAAACGCTTGGCCGAAACCGTGTTCGCCAAGATCGTCGCCGCCTGCCGGGTCTACGATCCGGAATTCCGCTACGCCTGGCGGGCAATGGAAACCCCGCTGCGCCAACTGCTGACCGAACGCCCGCCAGGCTTGCTGGCCGAGTCCTACCGCGACGATTGGTCGGCCATGATCTCCGATACCCTGCGCGAAACCGTGCGGGCACTGCGGCAACAATATCCGCGGACCGAGCCGGATCGGCTGACTTGGGGCGAAGCCCACGCCATCGGCCTGCAACACCCGTTCACCAAAGCGATGCCGCAACTGGCCGCCGTGTTGAATCTGCCCGCCTTCGCCAGCGACGGTTGCGCCAGCGTTTGCGTGCGGGTCATGGACAACGCCCACGGCGCCAGCGAACGTCTGGTGCTGTCGCCGGCGCACCCGGAAGACGCGATCCTGCAAATGCCGGGCGGCCAGTCCGGCCATTTTCTATCGGCGCATTACCGCGATCAGCAAGCCTTCTGGCAAAATGGCCAACCGGCGGCGATGTTCGGCCCGGCCCGGCCGGGTGTGCTCGAGGTCTTGCCGGAATAAGCCGGCGCCGGACCATCCTCTTTCCTCAACCGAATCCGGCCGGGCCGGAACAACGACTCATGACAAGCATTTCGACGGCGCCGGCGGACCGGGCGCGCAACCTTTCCGAGTGGTGGCTGCCGGTTCTGTCCGGCCTATTCATCGGCACCAGTTACATTCCGTTTCCACCCTGGGCGTCGCTGTTCGGCTTCGTGCCGTTGTGGCTGTTCTGGCAGCGACAAACCGCGTTGAAGTCGGTCGTTTACGGCGGGGTGCTGACCAGCACGGTCTACACCCTGATCGGCTTCAATTGGGTGACGTATACGCTGCACGAATTCGCCCAGGTGAATTGGTTGGTCGCCGGGAGCGGCATGCTGATTTTCGCGATGTTCGGCCATGTGTTCGCGCCGCTTGCCGGAATCGCCTGGTTTGGGTTGCGCCGGTTCGCGGCCGGCCGCGCCGGGCTGTCCTACGGACTGATTGCGGTAACCACCGCCCTGGCCGAGTTGTACGTGCCGATGCTGTTCAAATGGAATTTCGGCTATAGCTGGTATGGCGCCGGCTTGCCGGTTTACCAGTGGGCCGAGTTCGTCGGCTTCGCCGGCCTCAGCATGCTGACGATACTCGCCAATCTGTGGCTGCTGTTCGTCTGGCAACGCCGCCGGCAATGGATCGGCAAACTGGCCTTGCTGGGATTTTTACTGGCCTTCGCCGGCGCCAACGGCGGCGGCTTGTGGCTAAAGCAACGCTTGCCCGAGCCGGACGCCGCGTTGGACGCGTTGCTGGTGCAAGCCAATATCGACAACGGCCAAAAGCGGGCGATGGAAGGCGGCAAGGGTTACCGGGCCGAAATCCTGACCGAATATTTCCGAGCCACCGACCTCGGCCTGGAAAAATCGCCGAACGTGCATTTCGCGATGTGGTCGGAAACCGCGTTCCCGTCGCTGCTCGGCGGCGAATTCAACCAATCGCCTTACGCCGCATTGCTGAGCGAATACCTGCGCAACCGCCAATTGCCGCTGCTGACCGGCGCCTACGGCCGGGACCGCAACGGCGACATCACCAATTCGCTGTTCGCGGTCGATCAGACCGGCAAGGTTCTGGAGCCGCACTACAGCAAAACCATTCTGCTGGCGCTGGGCGAATACCTGCCCGGCGCGGAAACCTTCCCCTGGCTGAAACAACTGTTGCCGATGGTCGGCCAGTTCGGCCGCGGGCCGGGGCCGACGGTACTGCTGGAGATGAACGGCTTCAAAATGGGGCCGCAAGTCTGCTACGAAAGCCTGTTCCCGGAATTTTCCAAGGGCCTGGCCGACTTGGGCGCGCAATTCATCGTCAACGTCACCAACGATTCCTGGTACGGCACCTGGCAAGAACCCTATCAGCACCTGTACATGACCTTGGCGCGCGGCATCGAATTCCGCCGCCCGGTGTTGCGGGTCACCAATACCGGCGTTTCCACGGTGTCGCTGGCCAACGGCGACGTGCTGCCGTTTTCGCCGTTCCACACCCGCTGGGCCGAGTCCTACCACGTGCCGTTCGTGGCCGAACCGCCCGCCACTTTCTATCAGACCCATTTTTACCTGATGCCGGGATTGTTATGGGCTGGGCTGGCGGGATTGCTGGGCGCGGGTGTGTTGCTCAATAAACGGAAGAGACGGGAGACGTGAGGACGATTGATGGGTTGGGTATTCGTTGGGTGCTTGTGGCTACGGGAATCTCGCTTGACATAGAGTGCCTACCTGATAGAGTCGGCGGCAAATTAATGCGCAGGCAAATGCGCCTGAAAAGACGGTTAATATCAGCTTGTACGGGCTGATTTGCCTGATGATCAATAGTTAGGCGTCTTAAATCCACAGGGCTACTTAGATGGGCATCTTCTCCAAGCTATTCCAGAAACACGCGGTGCAAACGCCACTTGAAGCGTTTGTAAGTTTAGTAACGCCGGAGCAGTCCCAAGCAACCTACCGATCTGTGAAAGATGAGAGTCTCCGTCTTCCTGCTGCCCTATCGACCTGGGTTCTATACCTCGCTCATCGGTTCTCAACTGGGTTGCGCGAAATGCTGACATCTCTGGCAAAGACTAGGGGCACCAACAGTCCATTCGCTTATGACGCAGTTACTTTCGAGGCCGCCGCGTTCTGCCACTACTGGTTGATGCGCGAGATCCTCAACGCTGATGATGAAGAACCCGAGGATGACGCGTATTTCGAGTGCTTGAAGGTTTCCGCCAATATCACTAGTTCGCTACTGGAAAGCAAAACGAACTTCGACTTGCCAACGGAGCTACTCCTAAAACGCAGCATGGCTTATTCATACGATGAAAAATACAAAGACGTTCCCCCAGAGGAGAAATTTGCCAACTTCCTGATTTCATCCTTCCAGAGTGGTTCGCCCACCGTTAAATCCCCTGTAGGTATCTCTACCAGTTTGCCACTCCAACTCTCCGTTGCCTCATACATTCCCATCTTCGAATCGGCATATTTGGCCGAATTGAAAAAGATTGCGAGAGTCATGTATTTGGCAGATCAGGAAGGTGCTCTTTGACGCCGACACCCAACCCTGCGGTCCATGGGACGCTGCGCGATAATGCCGCGCAACGCCTTTGACCTGAACGTAGGAATCACGGCATGCGCACAAACGGCATCCTATGGGTTGTTGGTATCGCGGTTGCTGTGGCCCTCATTCCGTCACTACCGTATGGCTACTACTCCGTAATGCGCTGGGTTGTCTGTGCGTCATGCGCGCGGCTTGCACTCACGTCATACCGCAATGAGCGCGAGGAGTGGGCTTGGTGCTGGGGAGTGATCGCTGGTATCTACAACCCAATCTTTCCCGTGCATGCCAATCGGGAGATTTGGTCTATCGTCAATGTCGTGACGATTGGGGTTGTGGCTTGGTATGGCCATAAAGTGTTACGACTCAACAAGGGGAACCAACATGGGGGAGAAGCTTGAGAGCACATTCGGTTGCGGGTTCGCAATCCTCTTATTTGGTTTCGGCATCCTGCAGCTTGGCGCTGGCTGGGCCGGAATCGAGGATTCGTTTGGCTGGGGCTGGGGGTGCGGCAGCGGTTGCTGCAATTTTTTTCCGATTCACCATTCCAATAGTTCTTGGCGCATTCCTTTTCGCCAAGAACATCTGGGACTGGCATTGGTTCTTCGCGCTTCTTTTCGCGGCACCGGGTCTGCTCTTTATGGTGCCGGCGTTTTTTGCATCGCTTGTCAGTGCAGTGAAGCGCTAAGTTAATCGGGTAACCCGTAAGGCGGAACGCGTTAGCGGTTCCGCCAAACCAACAGCCTGGGTGGGCACGGTGTTTGTGCCCACGCGGATTGAAAGCAAATTTATTTTGTGTTTCGCTAACGTGAAGCTGATTTAATGTCGGGTTTCGGCCCGACAGCCGAGATACTTTTCTTTGCTTGTCCAAAGAAAAGTATCCAAAAGAAAGGACACCCCATGCCGCTTGTATCCTGCGCTCCTGCGGGTTTGAGCGGGGTTTTTGGAAGGGCTATTCATAGCCCTCCAAAAACGCGCGGCATCCCTGCCGCGCCCCTGCCGGGCAATTCCCGCTCGAACCCTTCGGTGCTCGGCGCGGCATCAGGGGATTAACCCCGCCGCGAGTAGAATTGTTGGCGGGTAGTAATGTAAGGTCGGCACGATTTAGTGCCCACGCGGAATCAAACGCTACCGGTGGGCAAACTTGCCCACCCTACAGATGAATGCCTCAGCCAGCGTAGCTTGGATGAATTAAATTCCGCGATTTTTCACTATTGCGCTACGAGGCTTGGAACTCTGGATGCCGGATAATTTTAATACGAGTGATACTAAGGTAAATCCGGCTGATTGCATGACGAAATTCTGTTCATAAAATCCAAGCGGGGATAATTCGGTTCGGTTTTTAATCGACATTCAAAGAGGGTAGAGAAGCATGAAAGTTTACACGGCAATTATTGAAAAATGTCGCGACACCGGACTATACGTGGGCTTTATTCCCGGATTTACCGGCGCGCATAGCCAAGCGGAATCATTGGACGAACTTAATCAAAATCTTCGGGAAGTCATTGAAATGTTACTTGAAGATGGCGAGCCAATATTGGAAGCAGAGTTTGTTGGAACGCAAAACGTGGTCGTCGCTTAAGCATGGGAAATGTACCTGTACTTAAACCTCGCGAAACTATCGCTTTGCTCGAAATATTGGGATTTATAGAAACCCGACAACGTGGTTCGCATAAACAGTTCCGCCATCCCGACGGTAGATGCACGACTGTGCCGTTTCATGCGGGGCGTGATATTTCACCCATTTTACTTCGGCAAATCGCTAAGGATATTGGCCTGACAGTTGAAGAGTTTCTTAAATATCAGGCCTAATTCGTAAGGCGGAACGCGCTAGCGGTTCCGCCAAATCGAACGCCACGCGCGTCACATGACGGCATCCAGCGTAGCCAGGGTAGGCACGATTTAGTGCCCACGCGGAATCAAACGGCATCGGTGGGCAAACTTGCCCACCCTAGACTGTTATACCGATTCATTTGGGTATTGAAAATTCCTGATTGGCCGGTTTTCAAATCGTAAACAGCTGCCATGCATGCGCCGCATGCCATTTTCGAGGTTTCCGATGAAGAAGGTACGCGGTGTGTACCCTACCAGGTTATTTGGTTAAGTTGGATGTTCTATTTCTACCTTGCCACCATTCATGTCGTGCTTCGGAAGATCGAGCACGACGGCACTACCGAGTAAGCAGGGAATTCAACCATGAAACCTAACCCTAACTCTGCGTTCGAGCTGACCTGCGCGAAAAGCCGCGCAGGTCAGCTCACTTTCACGTTAGCCCTCTGTTCGACATTGGCAGTAAAGCTCGGTAGAATTCTTAGTTAGCTTTGAACGGGGGCCAGATCATGAATACACAACTCTTACAGCAAGCTCGTGTACTTGGCATTGATGAGCAGATCGAACTGGTTGAAGCTATATGGGATGGTATTGTTAGTCGTGGCGCCACGCCATCGTTGACCGAAGCGCAAAAAACGGAGCTTGACCGCCGCCTCGCAGATCACCTTGCCAACCCCGATGATGTAGTTCCCTGGAGTGAAGTAAAAGCCGCTGCTCTTGCCAAAATCAGGCAATGAGTCTGCGCGTCACGTTTCATCGTGCCGCGCCCGGTTAGCTCTACGTTAGCCGTCATGCTCCGTCTCGCCGTCTCTTGCTGTCGTCGTTGCGCTATCGACAGGCGGTTTCAGTTCGGCGCCAACAGCGCCCTCCTTCCAGCTGGTGGATCAAACCCGTAAGGTGGAACGCCTGATGGCTTCCGCCCTACCCGACCTCAATCCCCAACCATTGGTCCCGCGATTCCGGCGGGGCGTTTAACGGACTTCCTTGGACCTCTAAAAAGCTGCGTTTTTCTCGATTAGGCGGGGAAGGTTCTGGCCGAGACGTTGTTGAGCCAATCCGTTGGATTTCCCGCCGCAGCCAGGTAGGGTGGGCACGGTGTTTGTGCCCACGCGGATTGAAAGCAAATTTATTTTGTGTTTTGCTAACGTGAAGCTGATTTTAATGTCGGGTTTCGGCCCGACTGCCGAGATACTTTCGCTACGAAAACCATCCATGGTTTTCGCCCTTCGGGCCAGCCTATCGGCTGTTCAAATTCGTTCCAGACGAATTTGTGCTTGTCCTCGGCAATTGCTCCTGCATTGCTTTACCTCCTGCATCCATGCAGCCAGGTAGGGTGGGTACGGTGTTTGTGCCCACGCGGATTGAAAGCAAATTTATTTTGTGTTTCGCTAACGTGAAGCTGATTCTAATGTCGGGTTTCGGCCCGACAGCGGAGATACTTTTCTTTGCTTGTCCAAAGAAAAGTATCCAAAAGAAAAGACACCCCATGCCGCTTGTATCCTGCGCTCCTGCGGGTTTGAGCGGGGTTTTTGGAAGGGCTATCCATAGCCCTCCAAAAACGCGCGGCATCCCAGCCGCGCCCTTGCCGGGCAATTCCCGCTCGAACCCTTCGATGCTCGGCGCGGCATCAGGGGATTCACTCTGCCGCGAGTAGAATTGTTGGCGGGTAGTAATGTAGGGTGGGCACGATTTAGTGCCCACGCGGAATCAAGCGTCATCGGTGGGCAAACTTGCCCACCCTACATTTGAATGCGTCAACCAGTAACCTGTAAGGCGGAACGCCTGATGGCTTCCGCCCTACCTGACCTCAATCCCCAACCACTGGTCCCGCAATTCCGGCGGGGCGTTTGATGGACTTCCCTGAACCTAAATAAACCGCGTTTTGCTCGAATAGGCGGGGCAGGTTCTGACCGAGACGTTGTTGAGCCAATCCGCTTGATTTCCCGCCGCAACGCTTGGCGGCAGGGGATCGTCGCATTGGAGTACAAACCTAGGTTTGTACTCCGGTCGAGTGGCTTGGGCGACTAAGGCTGGCGGGAAAGGCGGGTTCGAATTGCCGGTGGTCGGCCGGACAAAAAGATTCGGCGTCGAGTATCGTTGGGTCGGCGTCGGGCAAAAAATGCTCGACGCCGCATGTGGCTGGAGCTTAGCCAAGGGGGATGGCTTTGCGATCAGCGAAATGCTTGAATCATCGGGCGCGGCGCTGAGTGTCCATGATTCATTTTTATTGACATCGGTAATCCGAGAATCCCAGACCTTTGGGTGTTTGCGTTTTTTGGTCGGTGAAAACTCGGTGGAACGCGTCGGCGGTTCCGCCGTATCAATTAACCCAACACATCGATAAACCTCTCCACGTCGTCCGGTTGCGTGGCAAAACTGGCGACCAGCCTGACCAGCGTTTCGTGTTCGGCGAGTAGGCCCGGCGCGGCATGCGGTGGATTCCACGGATAGAACACCGCGCCGGCGGTACGGAGCCGTTCGGCGTCGGCCTGGGTCAATATCGCGAACACCTCGTTGGCTTCGGCCGGCCAGGCCAGCCGGGCGCCGCCGGAGGCGGCGATGCCTTGTTGCAGTCGCGCGGCCATCGCGTTGGCGTGGCGGGCCAATGCCAACCACAGGCCGTCGTGCAGATAGGCCTGGAATTGCGCGGCGATAAAGCGGCTTTTGGAAAACAACTGCGCCGCGCGCTTGCGGATGAAGGGCAGATCCTTGGCCGCGGCCGGGTTCATGAACACCAGCGCCTCGGCGCACCAGCAACCGTTTTTGGTGGCGCCGAACGACACGATGTCCACGCCGAGTTTCCAGGTCATGTCGGCCGGCGTCAGGTTTAGCGCGACCAAGGCGTTGGCGAAGCGGGCGCCGTCCATGTGCAGCGGCAGCCCGTGGGTTTGCGCCACCTCGGCGATCGCGGCGATTTCGTCGGGACGGTAAACGGTACCGATTTCGCTGGCTTGGGTGATGGACACCGCCATCGGCTGGCCGGCGTGGATGAAATCGGCCGGAAAGCGGCGAATCTCCGCCGCCAGCTTGGCCGGATCGATCTTGCCCAATTCGCCGTCGACCGCCGCCATCCGGGCGCCGTGGGTGAAAAACTCCGGCGCGCCGCATTCGTCTTCCAGCATGTGGGCTTCGCGATGGCAGAAGGTCACGCCGCCGGGGCGGTTGATCGCGGCCAGCGCCAGCGAGTTGGCGGCGGTGCCGGTGCCGACGAAGTACACCGCCACCTCGCGTTCGAACAGTTGGTTAAAACGCCGTTCGATCGCTTTGTCCAGCTCGCTGGCACCGTAAGGCGCGGCGAAACCGGCCGACGCGGCCAGCAATTGTTGGGCGATGGCCGGGTGAGCGCCGGCCCAGTTGTCGGAGGCAAAGTTCATCGCAAATCCCGAATGCAAATGTCGCGCTACCTTAACCCAGATCGCCGCTTTGTATAATGACGATTTTCTCAGCCCGGCTGCTTATGCCGCCCGACATCGCCGCCCTGATTTGCCAAGCCACCGGCGCCGTTCAGGCCGATCCGCACCAAGTCGTGCAACGGCTGTGGAGCGGCTACGGCCGGATCGTCCGCTACCGCTTGCACGGCGCCGACCGCGCCGGCGTCGTGGTCAAGCACGTCAAGCCGCCGCGCATCGGGCACGGCGACCTCTCGCACCGGCGCAAATTGCGCTCCTATCAAGTCGAAACCGTCTGGTATAGCGATTGGAGTTCGCGTTGCGATAATGCTTGCCGGGTGCCGGCTAGCTTGGCTTCGGCCAGGTTCGGCGACGAAGTGGTGCTGATCTTGGAAGACCTGGATGCCGCCGGTTTCGGCCGGCGCCGCTCGCGGATTGCGGAGGACGATTTAAGCGCCTGTTTGGCCTGGCTGGCGAATTTTCACGCGACTTTTCTTGGCGATAAGCCGGAGGGCTTGTGGCCGACCGGCACTTACTGGCATCTGGCGACCCGGCCCGACGAGTTGCAGGCGTTGAACGATCAGCCGTTACAACAGGCCGCCGCCGCGATCGACCGGGCGCTGAGCGCCAGCCCGTTTCAAACCCTGGTCCACGGCGATGCCAAGCTGGACAACTTTTGCTTCGCCGAGCGTGCCGGCCCAGTCGCGGCGGTGGATTTTCAATACGTCGGCGGCGGGCCGGGCGTCAAGGATGTGGCCTACTTCATCGACAGTTGTTTGCCCTTGCCGGAATGCGAACGCCGCGAGTCCGAACTGCTGGCGATCTACTTCGCCGCGCTGCGCCGGGCTTTAAGCGCCAAGCGCCCGGATATCGACGCCGACGCGCTGGAACGCGACTGGCGGGCCTTGTACCCGCTGGCCTGGACCGACTTTCACCGCTTTTTAAAAGGCTGGAGTCCCGGCCATTGGCCGAGCGACAGCTACAGCGAACGGCTGGCGCGGCAAGTCATCGCCCAATTGACGGAGATCCGATGCGACTCAGCGACCTAGACTTGCACTTGCTCGGCCAAGCCGGCATATCCGCCGCCTACCAGGCCGGCCATCTGATCGCCCGCCACGCCAACCGGGAGGTCGCGGTCAACACCAAGGCCGGCGGCGCCAGTCTGGCCGCGCAAGTGGTCACCGAAGTCGACCATCTCAGCCAGGAAGCGATTTTGCAAGTGTTGCTGCCGACCTGCGCGCATTACGATTTGGCGTTGTTGTCCGAGGAAAGCCCGGACGATAGGGCGCGGCTGGACCGGGATTATTTCTGGTGCATAGACCCGCTGGACGGCACCTTGCCGTTTATCGAAGGCGTGCCGGGCTATTCGGTGGCTATCGCGCTGGTGGCTCGCGACGGCACGCCGGCGATCGGCGTGGTCTACGACCCGTTGAGCCAAACCTTGTATAGCGCCGTTGCCGGCCGGGGCGCTTGGCGCAATCGGCAACGGTTGCCGGCGCGTCCGAGCAGCCCGATCCTGACCTTCGTCACCGATAAAAGCTTCGCCGACGACCCGCTTTACGCCGCGACCTTGCCCGAGCTCGAGCGCATCGCCGCCGAACTGGGCTACGCCAAGACCGAATTGAAACTGCAAGGCGGCGCGGCCCTGAACGCCTGCCTGGCGCTGCAAACCCCGGCTTGCTACTTCAAATACCCCAAACCCCAAGTCGGCGGCGGCAGCATCTGGGACTATGCCGCCACCGCCTGCCTGTTTCGCGAAGCCGGCGCGCCGTTTAGCGACATGCGCGGCCGGCCGCTGGCCTTAAATCCGGAAGGCTCAACCTATTTAAACCACTGCGGCGTGTTGTATTGCAGCGACGGCGGGATCGCGGAGCGGATGCTGGCCTTGTATCGGCGTTTATCTGGTTAAAACGGGCGAGGCCGTGCTACGATTCGAATGGGGTAAGGCCCGCCGCCCCAAGCTTCGGTTGAGTTTACCGGGAATCCATTGGCTAATGGACTAAACGATGCTTGTTAAGCTGTATTCCTGATCGTTACATTTAAAGATCAGGCTACCGAAGATATTTTCAACGGCATATCTTCGGCGATTGCCAGAAAAGCTTGCCCGCAAGCCATTTGGCGAATCGCCGCTAGAAAGCTTGATCAGTTGGATTCGGCCATTTTTCTGGAGGAATTAAGAATTCCGCCGGGGAACCGTCTTGAAGCGTTATCGGGGAAAGAAAAGGGCAATACAGTATTCGCATTAACGATCAGTTTAGAATTTGTTTCAAGTGGTCGGAGTCAGGGCCAGACGAGGTCGAAATCGTCGATTACCACTAGAGGTGACCCATGGTACGCATACCAACCCATAGAAAACCCACTCATCCGGGCGAAATGTTAGAAGAAGAGTTTTTAAAGCCGATGCAAATTACGGGTCAGCAATTGGCCGAAGCGATTCATGTGCCTCTGCAAAAAATCGAGGATTTGATTCAGCAAAATGATAGCGTTAACTCCAGCCTTGCTTTACGGCTCGCCCGTTTTTTTGGCATGTCCGCCGATTTTTGGCTGAATTTACAAATTCGTTGGGATCTTTATCAAACCCAGCAATTTGAACAGGCTGAGTTAGATAGCATTCAGGATTTTCATCATTTCAAGAAAAGCGCCTGACTGAAATAAGGTTTTCGGATTTAAGCAACGCCGTCATGCCCGCCGGGAAGCGGGCATCCAGTGCCGGAATGACGATGCTTATCGAGTCATCTGACAACGTAAAACCAGCCGGTCGCGAATTTTTAACGCGGCGGAAAATCGCTATTTGCCATCGAAAAGTCGCCGTATAGTATTGGCCGATCGATACATTGCCTTCGGGGAGTTCGAACCATGCGCTTCATTCTTTCGGTGCCTATTGCCTTATTTTTATGGTTTCTCGTCGGCTCATCCGTTGCCGAACCGGGGCCGCCGGCCGGCATCGCGGCGTATGCGTGCCGGAATGGGCAACTTCTCCATTTGTTGGCTTTCGACGACGCGCCGGGACGGCAAGGTTGGGCGCATTTCGGCGGCACGCGGGAAGGTAGCGAATCGCCAATTGAGACGGCCGCCAGGGAGTTTTTCGAGGAGTCGAACTGCGTCTATCGATTGGCGGAGCTTACCGATGCGAATATCCGCGGGCCGTCCCGGTCGCCGGACTCGCCGTTTCTGACCTTCGTTGCGAAAGTGCCGTTCGTGCCGGCCAACGTGCTGGCGATGCAGCGAGAATGCTTGCACGTCGAGCGCAAGCAATGGGTTTGGATCAGAGATGGCGAGCTCGGCAAGGCTTTGGACTCGAGTGCCGACGATCTGCGGGTTTCGGTCTACGACGGCCCGGTCGGCGAAATTTATTTTTGGCCGAACTCGCTCAAGGCATTGCGCCAAGCCAAAACGGACGGGCTGTTGCCATCGGCGGCGGAGTGCCCGACCGACCGTTGAGCCTAGGTATTATCCGGCCGACACACCGGTAATCGCAGTTAAAGCCTCTCCCGGAAGGACGTGTTTCATGCTCAGCGCGAAATCCTTTTTTTGATCGTCAACTTGCCCTACTTTTTCATCTCCACGCAAACGCCCGTGAACACGTAGCTGTGGTTTCCGCCGTTTTGGTTGTCGAGTACTTTCCAATCCGAAGTTAGATTCCAGCCGGGTTTGTTTTCGTTGGGGTTGTAGTAGTAATCCTTGCCGCCTTCGCGAGTCACCAAGATATTGTGCATACCGGTAAAGGTGCCGGTGGCTGCTTTGGCGCCGTTAAACATCAAGTAACTGGCGTTATAGAAAACGCCGTCGGTTAGCGTAAGACTGGTGCTTGTCCCGCCGCCTTTAATCAAATTAAACAGCGAACCCAGCCCTTGTTTTGTTGCGAGGTCGGTTACGTAAACCAGCGCGCCGGTCTTTTGGCTATCGTCGCAAACCAACGCGGCCTTTACCGCCTTATTCGAGATTTTGTCGGTTTCAGTGATGATTTTGCGTGGGTCGCTATTTTTGGCGGCGGCGAGCTGGTCGATTCCGGGCGCCAAACCGCCCGTGGATACGAATTGGATGGCCGGCCAGACGGTTTTTTCGGCAAATGTCTGGTCCAAACACAGCTGATTGTTAGAAAGTTCGGCGATCGCAATGACCGTGCAATGCGCCGCGCAAGAATTGCCGTTTTGTTGGGGGAGAGTTTTCGATGGCATGATGCCTCCTAGGCGATGGGCTGGTTGGATTGGCGGGTGTGAAGGGGGCGACGGCGGTTCGCGCGGCGCTGTTTGGGTAATGGTCGATTCGGCTTGCGATTTCCGATTTCCGACATCTGAAGTTAGATCAAAATCGGTTAATGTCCATCCCTGCCCAAGATAATCGCCTACTCTTTTTCTTTGTCCGCCATCGGCCCGAACAAAATCCGGTACCAAAACCCGGCCTCGAAAACGCCGCCGGCCGCGAAGGCTATCGTACCGGCGCCGGTATAGCCGGCCCAATAACAGGCGAGCGCGGTCAGCAGCAGCGCGGCGCTAAGCAGATGGCGTTTCATCGTCGCGATTCGAGTTTGCTACCGAATCTTCGGAAGGCCTAGCCTCGGCCAGCAAATCCAGATAGGCCGTGGCCAGCAATTGTTCCGGGCGTATGTCCAACGCCGCGATCAAGTCGTCGGCGACCGCTCGGCCGGCGGCTTCGCTTTCGGCGTCGTTCAACACCACTTCCAACTCCAGAAAGTCGCCCAAGCCTTCGACCTGATCCAAATGGATGCGGGTGCGGCCCACCAAGAACAAGGTGCGCTGCTTGCGGACCCGGCCGATGGTGCCGTAGGCCAGCGTCAGAGCGTCGCGCAGGCTGGCCGGGGCGTCGGTGGGCGAGATTCGATAGAACGAAGTTTTCGGTCCGGTTTGATCCGGACGCTGGTAGAAAATCAGTTCGCCGCTGTTGTCGGAAAACGCCCGCAACTTGAGGCGGCCGTTCGGACACTGAAAAAAGGTGTCGTCCTGGGTCAGCGTGAACGGTCCCTGATCGGCGATACCGGCGACCAGCGGCAGCAGCGCGGCGACGCTGGCGATTCGGGCTTTGATTTCGATGTTTCTGGCCATATGAGGTCCGTCGTTCAAGTTTCGGGTGGGTTGCGGGCGGCGGGTTCGGAGCGTTCCGCAACCAAGTCGGCCATGCTTTCGTGCCCGGTTTCGCGTAAACCGGCGATCACGCTGCTCCGGTTCGCCGCCGGTTGATTTTGGCTGACTTTCCATTTGCCCAGCAAGCGGGTTATCCGGATTTCGATGCCGACGATTTGGGTCAGCAGGCGTTCGGTAAAATCCGCCGGGGCGTCGGCGACGGCCCAAGGCTCGGTAAACGCCGCCTCCTGTGCCGCCGTCATAGCCACTATTTGATCGAGTATCCAGACCGGATCGTCCACGGCTCGCAAACGGCCGTAGGCGTGGACGGCGGCGTAATTCCAAGTCGGCACCACCCGACCGGTTTCGCGTTTGCCGGCATACCAGCTTGGCGAAATATAAGCGTTCGGTGCCTGGAAGATCGCCAGTATGTCCGGCGAGGATTCGGTATCGCGCCACAGCGGGTTGGCTCTGGCGACGTGACCGCGCAAGTAGCCGTGGGCCGAGCCGTCGTCGCCGCATAAATGCAGCGGAACGTGGTTGGCGTTCAGACCGTCGCCGGCCAGCGTCACCAGTGTCGCCAACGGGTATTGGCGGATTAGGTCTTGCATGACTTCTATTCGGGGTTCGGCGAACTGTTCGGGACTGTACATGGGGCTCAGCGGCGATGGTTGGGAGGATGCGTTGGGAAGCCGGGCTATGGCACTTGACGCGCGCCATTGCGTTGGCCGTGGAACGGGAGCAAGGCCGGGCCAAGATCGCCAGGCTCGAAATCGGGTAAATGGCGGTAAACCTGTTCGATGTCGGCGTGCGCGGTCAAGGCCCGGATTACCGGCGGTAGCGGTTCGGCCCAAATGCCGGCGATGTCGGTTTCGCCCGGCGCGCGCGGTACGAAGGCCAAGCGTTCGGTCGGCGGGCAAAACTCGGCGGCGACGCCGGCTTTATTGCCGCGTGCGTCGAGCCGGTACCAACCGTGGTCGGTTAAATACACCGCGTTCAAGCCGTGCAGACAATACGGCGGAATGTCGCCGTCTAGAGATAGGCGCTGGTAGCACAAGCCGGCCGGAATTCGGTTGGCGCGCAGCAACGCGGCCAGCAAATGGCTCTTGGCGTAACAATAGCCGGTGGCGTGGCTTAAAACCTCGGAGGCGCGGCAGGTCACCGGGTTTTTGCGGTAATCCCAACTGTGTTGGATGCGGTCGCGGACGAATTCGAAGCAGCGTTTGGCGATGTCTTCGTCGCCGTCCGCGCCGGCCGCCAAAACGGCGGCTTGGGCCAAAACGGCCGGATGCCGCCAGTCGATGTATTCGCTGGCGGCCAGGAAGGCTGCGGGGTCGGTTGGGTTGGTCATCGCGGACTTCGAATGCTTGGCAAAGGGTGGGCGCGATTATCGCATTCGTCTGGGGTCTGTGCGATGTTCGCGGCTAAGAGAGAAACCGTTCGCCGCCGTTTGCCGACCGGGTGCCGCCCAGAATGCCGATCGACGCGGCGTTTTGCGCTGCAATTGGTAAACTGCCGATATTCCTTTCGAATTTCGGGCAACCTTCATGGCAATCAGCGTTTTCGACATTTTTAAAATCGGCATCGGCCCGTCCAGTTCGCATACGGTCGGGCCGATGCGGGCGGCGGCGACTTTCGCCGCCAACATCGAGCAACGCGGTATCGCCCCGGCAATCCGCCGGGTCAAAATCGAGTTGTTCGGCTCGTTGGGCGCCACCGGCAAGGGGCACGGCAGCGACAAGGCGGTGATGCTGGGCCTGGAAGGCGAAGCGCCGGACTTGATCGATCCGGCGATTATCCCGACCCGCCTGGCGGCGATCCGCGATACCGGACTGCTGAATCTGCTGCAACGCTATCCGCTAGCGTTTAACGAAAAAGCCGACTTGCTGTTCCACCGCAAAGCGCTGCCCTATCACGCCAACGGCATGCGTTTTAGCGTGTTCGACGCGGACGGCGCCGAATTGGCGCAAGCGGATTTTTATTCGGTCGGCGGCGGCTTCGTCGTGACCGACGCGGCGGCGGCGCTGGACCAATTGACCCACGACGATACCCGCTTGCCCTACCCGTTTCGCACCGGCGCCGCGCTGCTAAAGCTATGCCACACCCACCGCAAGCCGATCAGCGAGCTGATGCTGAGCAACGAAAAAGCCTGGCAAAGCGAGGAGCAAATCCGCGCCAAATTGTTGAACATCTGGCACGTGATGCAGGCTTGCGTCGAACGCGGCTTGCACGAGGAAGGCATTTTGCCGGGCGGCATGAAGGTCAAGCGCCGCGCCGCCAATCTGCACCGGCAATTGACCGGCGAAATTCCCAGCCAGACGCCGAACCTACCGGTCGGCACGATGGAATGGGTCAATCTATTCGCGTTGGCGGTTAGCGAGGAGAACGCCGCCGGCGGCCGGGTCGTCACCGCGCCGACCAACGGCGCGGCCGGCATCATCCCGGCGGTGCTGCATTATTACTGGCGGTTTTGCCCGGACGCCAGCGAAGACGGCGTGATCCGCTTCCTGTTGACGGCGGCGGCCATCGCGATTTTGTACAAGGAAAACGCTTCGCTGTCCGGTGCCGAAGTCGGTTGCCAGGGCGAGATCGGCGTGGCCTGTTCGATGGCGGCCGGCGCCTTGGCCGAGGTACTGGGCGGCACGCCGGAGCAAGTCGAAAACGCCGCCGAAATCGGCATGGAACACAATCTGGGCCTAACCTGCGATCCGGTCGGCGGCCTGGTGCAAGTGCCTTGCATCGAACGCAACGCGATGGGCTCGGTCAAGGCCATCAACGCCGCGCGGATCGCGCTACGCGGCGACGGCAAACATTTTGTGTCGCTGGACAAGGTCATCAAAACCATGCGCGAAACCGGCGCCGACATGAAAACCAAATACAAGGAAACCTCGCGCGGCGGCTTGGCGGTGAATTTGATCGAGTGCTGATGAGGAGGCGCGCGGTATTACTCACGGCCTCTTGCGTCGGAATAGTGGGTGGTGAATGCTCGCAATCGACCGATAGGAGTTACCCAATGACCGGGGGTGAGCCGATTGCCGACAGTAGGATGGTTAGTGCGAAGCGAAACCCATCAATCGAAGCCAAATAGGTTGAAAAAGGCGAACGAATTTCCAAAAGCCGTGAACACAAACAGGAACGCGGTATTTACCCAACGGGCACAAGCGGCAAAGACGGTTTTGGGGGCATCGAATTAGAAGCGCGGAAGACTTCGTCAAACGCGGCATTCTCCCGGAAGATTGGGCGGGCGACATCTATCCTGAATTGGATTTGGCGTAATCGATGGTATTTTTGAAGGGTTTCGGCTAGCGCCTCTACCACCCACGAGCTGCGTTCAAGTTCGCAACCTCCGGCCGCTGGGGTGCGCCTTAGATTGACCAGGAAATTATGACTAAGAAGAGACAAGCGAAGTTTGACGTTGAAGACTTCTCCAGATACCTCAAACAATTTCTTCCAAACGTGATGAAACTTTTCGATCCAACTCCAGCAGATATCTCTCTTGTATTCAATCGTTTTGAAACTCGATATGCCTTCTATGAAAAACAACTAGCTGTTTCCGAGAGTTTTTACATCGAGAACAGCTTGGTAGACCTAATTTGGAAAGCCGAAGAGGGTGTTCCTTTTGCAGTAGACTATCTAGCATTCATTGAGGCGCAATGCGCCGTCATCATGAAGAACATTGATCCAGCACTCTGCCGTGAGTTTCGCTCGACGATGAAAAACTTGTTTCTCAACTTTGACGACAACGAGTCGAGAATCCAGAGCTACGTCGGTGAACTTTGCGTCCTGGCGAAATTGTTGAGTAGTAACGTCTATAGGTTGCTCAAGGTAGAATACAGACTTTCAAATGGTAATAGCATTGACTATCTGCTTTCGGACGGGGAGCGACAACATCTGGTTGAAGTCTCGAATGTAGATATCTCCGGCTGGCCTACTCCTTCTCGGGACAAGGTGGTTGAACTGATTTGGGGGAAAGCAAAGACCAAGATTGAGACAAAATTCGCCGGTTCCGGGGTGCCAGAGAACATGAGCTTTATGCTGGTCCAAGTCACGTGGGGCGACCTTGAGAAGCTAGTCCCGTACCAGGACGTCTTTTCCAAAGGAGACTTGTTTGGTTCGGTTGTCGCTCAGCCAATGCATATTAGTAGGCTGCAGAATACGGAAACCAACAAGGAAGTGTATGTATTTATCACGACAGAAGCTGCGATCGAGATGAGTCGCAGGCGCCAGCACGGTAGGTTGAGTTGAGGTCCGAACCCAAACAAATTTGACAGACTCAAGTCAAGTCTAGCCAAGCGCGGGCACGGCTTTTTGTGCCCACGCGGGTTGCAATGGTGGGCAAATTTGCCCACCCTACATCTGGTAAAAGCACTTAACCGCACGATCAAAATTTAAAGGGTACGCGATGCGTACCCTACATCCGGTATCAGAAATACCCAATCATTGGCGGCATATGGCTGGTTTGCCGCCGTTAGTTAACGCGCGCGGCATGACCGCTTTTTGATCATCCCTCCGTATTCGGAATACGGTATCGCGGTTTCCGACTTGGGCTACGGAATCGCTCTGCCTTCGGTCTTTTCCACGCGATCTTTTTCGTTCGGCGGCAGTCGCTTGACAAAGTCCATATATAGACTTATTTTCAATTCAAGTTTATTCGAAACCGGGAGGGCTGATGTTGGCCCCAGCGCAAAATCTCTTATCCGCCGATAGCGCCGCCGTGGCCGGTGCGGCGTTGCGGACCTTTTTCAATATTGCCGAGGCTTGGAAACTCAATGCCGAACAGGCGATGGTGTTGTTGGGTCTGGACTCGCGCAGTACGTACTTTAAGTGGAAGAAGCAGCCGGAGTCGGCCAGTTTGAACGCCGACAAGCTGGAGCGTTTGTCTTACATTTTCGGCATTTACAAGGCCCTGCAGATTTTACTGCCGCGCGCCGAGGCGGCCGATCAGTGGCTGCACCAAGCCAATCAGGCCGCGCCGTTCGCCGGCCAGTCGGCCTTGCAACGCATGCTGTCCGGGCGGGTGGCCGATTTGTACGTGGTCCGCCAATATCTGGACGGCCAGCGCGGCTAATCGTGATCGATCTGGCGACGATCGCGGTCAACCGCATTACCTGGCTGCCCTGCTGGCGGCTGGTGCCCAGCCGGTTTCCGCCGGACGGTTTGTTCGATCGGGTTGCCGCGCCGGCCGATCTGGATATCGTGTTCGCGATCGAAGCCCTGACCAACGACCGCTTGCGCGAACAAGCCGGCGACATTCGGCTGGTGGCGCCGGAGGACAGGATCGCCGGCCCCGGCACGACGCCGATCATGGCGGCTTTCACCCATCTGAATCCGGAAGGCAGCCGGTTTAGCGACGGCAGCTACGGCGTTTACTATGCCGCCTACGACCTGGACACCGCGATCGCCGAAACCTGTTTCCACCGGGCTCGCTTTCTGAGCGCGACCCGGCAACCGCCGATCGAAATCGACATGCGTAGCTATGCCTCGGATTTGGATGCGGACTTACACGACATTCGCGGCCGTCAGGCCGAGTGGCCGGAAATCTACGCCGCCGATACCAGTGCTTACGCCGCCGCCCAGCGGTTGGCAAAACAAGTGCGGGACGCCTGCGGCAATGGCCTCGCCTATGCCAGCGTCCGCAATCCCGGCGGCGACTGCGTCGCGGTGTTCAAACCCCGGTTGCTGAAACCGGTCAAACAGGGCGCGCATTTTTGCTATGTATGGGATGGCGAGCGCATCAAGGCCGTGTACAAAAAAGAACTCGTTTCTGTCAATAACCCCAGCGTATCGGAACGTTAATCATGCTCGATTTGCAACCGCCCGGCCCCGACAACCGTTACCACCAAAACCACATCGAATGGGTGTTGGACAGCTATCGGCGCTTGCTCGGCAAGCCGTTGCTGGAATCAGGCGATGCCGAGCTAGCGCGGCTGGTTTACGAAGCCGACTTCGCCTTGCTGTCGCACAACACCGATCCCGATCCGCTGTTCAACTACGCCAACCGCAAGGCCTTGGAATTGTTCGAATTGACCTGGCAAGAACTGGTCGGCCTGCCGTCGCGGTTTTCCGCCGAACCGGTCAATCGCGAGGAACGCGAGCGCTTGCTGGCCAAAGTCGCCCGGCAAGGCTATATCGACGATTATGCCGGCGTGCGCATCGCCAAATCCGGCCGGCGTTTCATGATACGCGGCGCGGTGGTTTGGAACGTGCTGGACGGCGAGGGCCGGCCTTACGGACAGGCGGCGTGTTTCAGCGACTGGGATTGGCTGGCGTGATTCAAGAGTTATTGGCTCGCGCCTGGCGACTCCGGCCTGAAATTGGGCGTTTTATAAAGATTTACAATATTTTACGCCGGTTTACGTCTATTAACCTTTGATACGCCTATTATCAGTCCGCAACAAAGGGAAAGCGGATTTTTTAATATTAAATAATAGGATAATCAAATGGTTGGAACAAATACGACATGGGTGTTGCCGGTTGCGGCCGCGTTCTGGATTTCGGGTGCGGCGCCGGTGCAGGCCTCTGGATTCGGCGAAAATTTGGCAGCCGATTCCGGCGGAACAATAACCGTCAGCGGTAGTACTTGGGAAGCGCAAAGTTTTAGCACCGACAATCAGGCTTACTTGCTGGATTCGATAAGTTTGCTGATTTCCAGTCTCGATCAGGGAACTTCGGTTAGCCTCTATTCCGACGCCTATTCGGCGCCGTCTCAAGCGCTGGCGACCTTAACGCTGAGCGGTGCCTATTCGTCCAGTCTGGCAGCCACGACGTTTTTGGCGGGCGATTTCTCCCTTACCGCCAACACCACCTATTGGGTGGTACTAAGCAATGTCACCGGCGCTACCGACTGGTCTTTCCAGGCTACCGACGACGGCAGCGCCAATGCTTGGGCCGAGTGGGACGGCAGCTATTGGTCCTCCTCCACCAGCTATCCCTTTCAGATGAGCGTCAGCGTGACGCAGGCCGCGGTACCCGTGCCGATGTCGCTACCGTTGATGCTGACCGGTCTGGCTGGCATTGTCGGATTCGCTCGCGGCCCACGCCTCGGCGTTATTGGCGCTTGATTAAGGACATAGTTATGGAAAATTCAAAAGACTTAACAATGCCGGCTCGCCGGGATATGTTGCTGATGACCGCCAAGGGTGCCGCCGGCTTGGTCGCCGCCACCATGCTGGGTGGCGTCAGCCGTTCGGCACTGGCAGCCTACTCCTTGGCGCCCACCGTTACCGAAGGGCCGTTTTGCCTGGACAGCGTTGCCAACAACTTGCTGCGCTCCGATATTCGCACCAGCAGCGTAACCGGTAAGATTGTGGCCGGCTTCCCGCTGGTTCTGACGGTCACGGTATCCAAACTGAACGCCAACGGCACGATTTCGCCGATCAACGGCGCTTACGTCGACATTTGGCACTGCGACGCCGACGGTAACTATTCGGGCGAGACCAATATGGGCGCTGCCGACCTGACCGCCGAGGATTATTTGCGTGGCTACCAAATCACCAATGCGCGCGGAGCAGTGAAGTTCATCAGCATTTATCCCGGTTGGTACACCTCGCGCACTACACACATCCACGTCCGCATCCGTACTTTCTCGGGCAGCACTGCTGTCTACGATCAGGCGACTCAGTTTTTTTTCGACGAATCGCTAACCGAACAGATCTACACCACGATCAGCCAATACCTTTCCCACGGTTTGAAAGATACCGCCAACGCAACCGACTCGGTATTCACCGGCGGTTCCAATCAATCGGCCACCGACGGCATCACCAGCGATTCCGGCGACCATCTGATGCTGACTTTGGCCAACAACGGCAACTATGTGACTGCGTCGATCAATTTGGTCATTGCGACCAGCGAGGGTGTGGCCAGCTTGAGTTGTCCGACGGTTGCCGATACCTCCGGCAGCACGTCGGGTGGCGGCACGCCACCTACCGGTACACCTCCCACCGGCACACCGCCAACACGCCCCGGCGGTTAGTTCGGCCTTGAGCCAGCGTGACTCGCCGTGCGCCGGATGCGCGCGGCGGTTTTTTCCAGAGCGGCGCAAAGACGCGTTCGCGATATCGATTACCTATTTTAGGAGGCAGTATGGGCTTAAGCGTACCGCATTTGTTGGTGGTGCTGGCGATTGTTATGTTGGTGTTTGGCACTAAACGATTGCAAGGGGGCGGCGCTGATTTGGGCGAAGCAATCAAGGGCTTCCGCAAGGCTGTAAAAGAATCCGACAAAATAGAGGAACTAAACTAATCCTAAACGTACTAACATAACGGTATGAGCGGCTATACCCTGTCCGCGGTCAGCAAAGATATTCGACCCACGCTTTGCACCGGACACAGCCGCCATGCAGGGATGACGCGTCATCCTCCAATCCGAATGGTTGGTTCGAAAGTTATGGAATCGTCTGCCGAGCGGCGGCGAGTAGCGAACGGTTCCGGCTTCGACCAGGCTAAGGGTGCCACGAATAAGTGTTTCGGCAGGCTGTCACGTACGGAAAGCGCTTTTCCGTTCGTAACGCGCTTGGCGAATTCGGAAAGAAAACGACTTGTTCAAAGCGCCTTCACTCGCGGCACTCAAAACGCTAGTGTTCGCAGCTATGGGATTGGACTTTCGGCTGAGTTTCGCATTCGCTTTTGCTGTTTTGAGATTGCGCGACTGTCGCCGGAAGCCCCGGTTTTCTCTTTAGAGAGTAGGCCGGAATGACGTGTTCGATGGCTTGATATTCATCACACTCAACTACGCCGACAACATTTGCCATGAACAATATTCAAACCCCCAAAATGCCGGGTTATCCGGAGAGTTTAATCATGACCGTCAAGGGATCGATGGCGATCTGCGACGCCGCCACCTCCGGTAGACTTAACCGGGCGGTGTTGACCAAGCATACGCTGGCGCCGACCGTGGCGGCCTGGCCGTTTCGCCTCGATAGCGTTACACACGACCAACCTCGCGCCGATATCCGGGTCAGCAGCGCAACAGGTACGGCTGCCACTGGCTTTCCGTTAGTGCTGAAGTTGACGATTTCCGAGCTCGACGGCGATGGCAACATCGCCCCGCTACCGGGCGCCTGCGTCGATCTGTGGCATAGCGATGGCGACGGCCATTATTCCGGGATGACCAATCCGGGCGGAGCGAATCTGGCCGACGAGGACTTCTTGCGGGGTTACCAGGCAACCGATCATTGCGGCGAGGCCAAGTTTTTCAGCGTCTATCCCGGCTGGCACGACCCGGAGACCGCTCATATCCAGGTGAGGATTCGCGACTACGTGCATGGCCGGTTCAGTTTCGACCGGGCGACTCGACTGGTATTCGACGAACACTCGATCGACAAAATCCATACCGTGATTTCGCAGTTTTTTCCGGCAGGTTTGACCAAGAACGGCGAGCCGATCGAAGACATGGTCGACGACCACGCCGGCATGGCGCTTGTCGACGAAATCGCCAATCATCCGGCCGACCGCTTCATGCTGAAAATAGCCCCCGGCGCCCGCTTCGTCAGCGCATCGGTCCATCTGGTGATCGCTCGCGGCGAAACGCTGGCCGAGTTGAGCCGGACGGCTTTGGCCGAATCCTGATTCTTAGCCGTTCCAATACCGAACCGCCGGCGCATTTCGCGCCGGCAGCGCCGGTCATATCGCTACCCGACCCCATCTCGCGCTATCATGCCCCCGCCGCGAGTCGGCTCGAAATAATAATAACGATAAAGCCGCCCAACCGGAAAGACCGGGGAACGAGCGGTGCACTGGGGGAGCGCATGAATTCAAATCCCGGCCGAAACATCCCGGCCTATCGGCAGCTCAAGCGCTTGCGGACCGCGTTGGCGGTGGCGCAGGGCGTGCGCTTGCAGGCCAAATTGGCTCAGGAGCTGGAAGCCACGGTGTCGCACGATCAAACCAAGCGGGTGACCTATCTAACCAGCCTGTTCACCCGGATACACCGGGAAATGTTCAGCGACTGGAAGGAACAGGTGACGGTACACCACCGGCCGGGCACGATGCCGGAAGCCGATTGCCGCACGCGATTTCGGATCGCGATTGAAAGCCTGGTGCTCGACGGCGACGACAATCTCGAAACCGCCTTGTTCGACAACAACGGTTTCGTGGTGTGCAGCGCCGATATCGCCGACCGGCTGGCCAAGCTGTATCAAGCCTTGCGCGGCATTCGGCCCTACGGCTACGGCAACCGGATCACGCTGGATTTTTTCATCACCGCGCTCGGCAATTTACCGGCCTTCAAGGCGGTCTACGAACAGGGCATCGATTTTCGCCGCCTGAGCTGCGACGACGCTCGCGCCCTGCACGATCCTGCCGCCGATCACGCCGCGTTGCGTCGGGCTTTCGAGCACGCGCTGGACCCGGCGCGCACCCAAAGCCTGAGCAATCAGGCCAACCGCTACGGTAAGTGGCCGGAGAACAAGTATTTTCTGCAAGGCTTGCCGTTTTTGTCCTATACCACGGCGGACGGCGTCAAATGCCTGGTGACCGTGACCGGCGGTCTGGTGCCCTTGCACAGTATCCGGGCCGAGGAATTCATCACCGGTCAGCATTTCGTCGACAATCCGCTCGGCGTGTCCGAGTACATTCTCGGCTATTTGCCGGGTACCGAGGACTTGCGCCAGCCCGGCAAGACCGAGATCGATGCGATTCCAATCCGCGCCGACGGCGTGGCGCCGCTGTTTTGCCTGGACATCAACATCCTGACATCGCTAAGGCCGCCCAGCCACGCCGAGCTGTTGGACTTGTTGAAGCAATGCGCCGGCGAGCAGGCCAGTTTGTTTACGCTGGCCGGCAACCAGCCGTTGAAAAACAAGATGCTGGCCGCCAGCCACGGCGAAAACCGCTTGATGCGCACCGTGGAGATCGCCTATCAGCGGCTGACCAAAATCGACGGGATTTTATCGGCTATCCTCGAGGCGATTTTCGCCGGCAAGGCGCCGGTCGGACGGCCGACCTTGTTCATGTGCATGGGTGGTGCCGGCGCGGGCAAAACGGCGGTCGAGGAAATCGCCAAGGCCCAATGCGGCGACAATTTCGTCATCGCCTCGCTCGACGAATTTCGTAAACTCAGCGACTTGTACCGCTTGCTCACCGCCGCCGACCACCACAGCGACGACTATGTCTACGTCGAACCCTTCGCCAACCGCTTGCGCGATTTGGTGGCCGAGCAAGCTCGCTTGCGGCGCATCAACATCCTTTACGATGGCACCGCCATCCCTTATCAGCCGCGCTATTCGACAATCGTTCAGCAATACCACGCCGCCGGCTTCAACACCCAGATCGCGGCGGTCGATGCATTTTTGGTGAAGCCGGCCGGCCGCGAGCAGGAGTTGTCGCGGGCCGGGGTGATCGGCAGCGTCACGGCCCGCTTCGAGACCACCGGCCGCGCCCTGCCCTGGGTGGTGACGATAGACAAACACATCCGCTCACCTCACGCCTTTTTGCTGGCCTTGGCCGATGCCGCGCTGGACAAGTTGGCGCTGTTCGCCAACGACGGTGAGCGCGACCGCCATTATCTGGTCGCGGAAAGTTTCGTGTGCGGCGACGACGAGGTGCGGGCAATGCAGCGTCACCAGCTCAACGGCAGTCTGGCCCTGCATTGGCGGACGTTGGTCTGCCAGCGGCCCGATTCGGTGTTGAAAAATCTGGCCGCCGACAACGCCGCTTTGGACGCGTTAGTCGCCCGCAACCCGGCGCTGAACGAGGACAACGTCGGCTATCTGATCTACGCCGGCAGCGAGACCAACCGGGTGCTGGCGATTTACCACCTGCGCCGCCTGGTCGATTTCGTGCAAAAACGCCAACTCAACCCCAACGCCTCCGGCGAGGACGGCCTGCTGCACAAGCCGGCGGCGCTGGCCTTCCACGTCGATCCGGCGGCCAGGGAATCTTGGATTACCCGTTTGCAGGGCAGCGTGGAATAAGCCGGACCCGGCCGGGCGGTCGCGGGACGGGGCGCGGAGCAGAATGCCCTAAGTAAGGTCTTTTACCTGAGGCTTACTATCGCCCCCAGGTTGCCTCGCAAGGCATTTAGAGTTGCGCACAAGGCGAAAGCCTTTGCGTTTGCCGCCGCCAAACCGACCGGCCGATCAAAGGTAAGAAGCTAGAAGTGAACTGTTGGGCTTCCTTTCTGTATGTCTGGTCCGGAGCCTATAACGTTCGGTCAAATGCTAATTGCATATCAGATGTAGGGTACGCACTGCGTACCATCGGAGCCATCATGGTACCAAAAGCCAGAAGGTACGCAGTGCGTACCCTACCGGGCTTATCCCAATGGCTTTCTAGCGCCAGCTTCTGGCCGGCGGTGGCGCGACCCTGGCGACGGATGAAGCTGCGAATTTTGGAGGGGTCTATTTTTTGGGTGAGGTCATCAAATGCAGATCTTTTGAAGTGAGTGCGGTCGAAGCTATAAATCAAATTGATGATTTAACGAAGCGGTATATTTGAAAAATGAATTTTCTGACCAGCATTTTCGCAGCCAGCATCCTCAAGCAGCTTTTTAAAAGGTGAAAACTTGAATAAGGCCTTATGTGTGACAGTCTTGAAGCAATCCGACAAACTAGAATTATTCAGCCATCAACCCCGCGATTTGGGCCTTGGCATTACATTGGCTAATGGCCTCGTCCCGCTGCGACTGAATGAGTTTATGTTTAACGGCTGCCGTACCGTGCCAATCGAATGCTTGATATTCTTTTTGCGCAAATGTGGTGATCTGACATTTTTTAGCGGGCGAGTTCGCAAACGGCATTTGGCTATCGGCCGTTAACGGCGCCATGCCTTCCGAGCTAGGTGCGTAAATCAAAAAATCGCCATTGATCGCCAGGACCGCACGGTATTGCCGGGCGGTGGTGAAGTACAAATCACCGACCTCGATTTCAGCTTCTTTTAGCCACAGATTTTTATTTTTCTTGATTTTTTTCATCAGCGATTCGTTTTAAACGGTGTTGGTCCGGCGATATTCAGGGATTGGGATTCGCGCGCAATTTGGCCAGAATAAAATCGGTGTGCGAGACGCCAAGAAGGTCGGCAATCTTCCGCACCATATACTCCTCTTGCGGGTCGATATTGCCGTCGGCATAGGCGATTTGCCAGAGAGATTTAACAAACTTTGTCTTGTCCTCAGGGCTAAAACATTGGTTGATCGTCGACGTGAATTCGTAATAATCAACCGCCTGCCGACGCTTTTGTTCCGCATTGGCCATCAAGGTCTCAGCCTGTTCGGTGGAGAGCGAAAAACACTGTTTGACCAAGGACAGAATCTTGGTTCGTTCGACATCCTGACAGACATCGTCCATGGTCATCATTTCCGTCATTAAGGCCGTCAACGCCTCTTGAAGCTGCGTTTCTGTTGCAACCTCGGGTGACGGTAAGGACAGGTGTTTTTCAAAAAATAATTTAATTTGCTCAAGCATATTGGCTGTCCGGTATTCGTTGCGCCGGTTCCCAAACCGGAGTTTGGGAACCGGAAAAACCTCGGATTATCCCGCGAATACCCCTTCATAGATATCCGCTACCGCCAGTTCAAAACCTAACGATTGGAAAACCGCCTGCTCGCCTTGTTGATAAATCTGAAGATCCCAAGCATCGCCGCGCCGGTAGCATTCAACACGGGGAGTGTCTTGGGCAATTAACACGTATTCTTCCAGACTGGCCAGTTTGCGGTAATGGTGGAATTTTTCGGCTCTGTCGTAGCGTTCGGTGGCATCGGACAGCACTTCGACGATCAACTTGGGCTGGCTGTTGAACAGCTCTTCGGTATCGCTGGCCGAGCAGGTGACATGCAGGTCGGGGTAGAAAAAGCAGTCGGTGGCGGCGGTTTGCACGCGGACTTTCATTTCGCCGGAGTGGACTCGGCAGGATGTGCCACGTAAATGAGCGTGCAAAAACGCAATCAAATTGGTGGTCACGGTATCGTGAGCACGTTTTACGCCCACCATCGCATACACTTCACCATTGATATATTCGTATTTAACTTCGCTGATCAGTTCGCCTTGCAGGTAATCCGCCACGCTGAGGTTTAATTTTTCCGCCAATGCCATATCGCCGTCCTGTCCTGAGGTTAACTGTTCCGATTGTATCCCGCCCCTGATCACTTCAACAAACGGCTATTGCAAACCCGCCGCCACCCGCGCTGTTAAAATCCACCGCGATTCTTTCAAGGCCAAGAGTCGAAGATCAATCTTCCAGCAGCCGTGCCGCTAAGATTTTCGCGCAAACCGCTCGATGGCGCATGCGAATCGCCGCTTGCCTGAGTGCCTAACTTCACTTGCTTTCGCCTGGCGTCTTTGTTAGAAGTTCTAACAGCGATACGGTTTACCCAAGGCCGCATCCTTCGCAGTGTACCGCCTTCCAATTTCCCGCAGGAGCGTCGTCATGTCCGAATCTCGCTTAGCCGATGTCGATTTGAGTCAACTTACTTCCAACGTTGTTTTTAACCCTTCGCCCACCGCCTGGGAGGATAAGCTGCTGTACTTTTTGATGCTGGACCGGTTTTCCGACGGTAACGAAAGCGGCGGATTCCGAGATGCCGCCGGCAAGCCGGTCGCCGGCGGCACTACGCCGTTGGCGCAAACCGCCGACAAACGCAATGCGATCCAAACCCCGGCCGCCGCCGCGAAATGGAGCGACGCCGGCGGCAAGTACGTCGGCGGTACCCTGGCCGGCTTGAAAAGCAAGCTGGGTTATTTGAAGCGTCTGGGCGTGACCGCGATCTGGATCAGCCCGATCTTCAAGCAGGTGGCGTTTCAGGAAACTTACCACGGCTACGGCATCCAGGATTTTTTGCAGGTCAATCCGCGCTTCGGCACCAATCAGGCATTGAAGGACTTGGTGGCCGCCGCACACCAGCAGGGGATTTTGGTGATCCTGGACATCATCTTGAATCATTCCGGCAACGTGTTCAGTTACGATCCCAAACGCCAGCCCAATTACAAGGACGGCAATGGAAATTTCGACCCGCGTTGGGACGGCGGCCACTACCCGGTGACCGGCTTTAACGACGCGGCCGGCCAGGCCAATATTCCCTTCGTCACCGCCAATCCGGCGGCGCCGGCGACTTGGCCGGCCAAGGACGGGGCGATCTGGCCGGTCGAGTTTCAGAATCCGGAATACTTTACCCGCAAGGGGCGCATCTCCAGCTTCGATTACGACCCCGAGTTTCGCGAGGGCGATTTTTTCGATCTCAAGGATTTGCATCACGGCTTCGGCGGCACCGACGATTTTGCGCCGGCGCCCGGCTTGTTGGCGCTGATCGAAGTCTATAAATATTGGATTGCTTATGCCGATCTGGACGGTTTTCGGATCGATACCGTCAAACATATGCAGGACGGCGCGACCCGGATTTTCGGTTCGGCGATCCACGAATTTGCGCAAAGCATCGGCAAGGATAATTTTTTGTTGGTCGGCGAAATCACCGGCGGCCGTTACCGGGCTTTCGATACCCTGGAAGCGACCGGCTTGGACGCGGCATTGGGCATCGACGATATTCCCAGCAAACTTGAAGCCATGGTCAAGGGGAGCGGGAATCCCAACGACTACTTTAGTTTGTTCCGCAATTCGCTGTTGCTCGGCAAGGATAGTCACACTTGGTTTCGCAACAAGGTGGTGACGATGTTCAACGACCACGATCAAGTCGGCCGCGCCAAGGCGCGGTTTTGCGCCGACGCCGATAAAGCCGAATTGGTGCTGAACGCGCTGGCCGTCAACGCGCTGACCTTGGGGATCCCTTGCGTGTATTACGGTACCGAGCAGGGTTTCGACGGCCACGGCGGCGATTCGGACCGCTACATTCGCGAAGCGATGTTCGGCGGTGAATTCGGCGCATTCGAGTCCAGAGGCGTGCATTATTTCGACGAGAACCATCCGGTGTACAGCGAATTCGCCAAATTGATGGCGATCCGCGCGGCTCAACCGGCCTTGCGGCGGGGGCGGCAGTATTTACGGCCAATTTCCGGCGATGGCCAAAATTTCGGTTTGCCGACGATGTTGGGCGGCAAATTGCTGTCGCTGGTGCCGTGGTCGCGGATTCTGGCCGATCATGAAGTCGTCGTGGCGATCAATACCGACCCCAATGCCGCCAAAACGGTCTGGGTGACGATAGATGCGGCGTTGCATAGGCCGGGTGAAAAACTGACCTGTTTGTACTCCACCGATTCGGCCCAGATCGGCACGACCGCCGACATACAACCGAAAAACGGTTTGGCGGTGCGGCTAACGGCGCCGGCGGCCGGCTTGGTAATTTACCGGTGAAGCGACGATGCGGGCGGGTTTGCGAGAATCCGGCAAGCTTGTTAGGCTGACGGTCTGTGTTCAATCAGGGTTGGGAGTATGCGATGCGCGCGTTTTCGAAGAGATCGGCTTGGCTGTTTTGCGGTTTGGGCTTGTTGGCCGGCGCGGTCCGCGCCGAGGAAGTTGGCTGCGTGACCACGGCGTGGAAACTGATCGGCGCCAATCATAAGGTCTGCGTCGATGCCTTCGAGGATCCGAAGATTCCCAACGTGATCTGTCACATCAGTCAGGCCCGGACCGGCGGCATCGCCGGCGGGTTGGGTTTGGCGGAAGATCCGTCGCAGTTTTCGCTGGCTTGTCGGCAGATCGGCCCGATCAATTTGCCGGCCAAATTGCCGGAAGAGGAACTGGTGTTCAGCGAAGGCACGTCGTTGTTGTTCAAATCCACCAATATCACCCGGCTATGGGATGCCAAGCACAATACACTGGTGTATGTGGCGATCAGCCGGAAAGTCATCGAAGGCGCGCCGGCCAACAGCGTCTCGACCGTGCCGGTGATGCCCTGGGGCAAATGATCCGGGCTTAGACGCCCAGTTGCGTGCGGTTTTCCAGAGTCTGTCCGGCGTTGATCCATTTCAACAACACCTCATAAAGCTTGGCGGGCAGGATGGGTTTGCCGATAAAGTCGTTCATGCCGGCGTCCAGGCATAGCTGGTGGTCGGCGCTCATTACATTGGCGGTCATCGCAATCACCGGTAATGCTTGACAGGCGGGCAGCTTGCGCAGTTCGCGGGTGGCTTGATAACCGTCCATGACCGGCATTTGCACGTCCATCAGCACGCATTGGTATCGATTTTCCCGCAATTTGCTCAGCGCGATTTCGCCGTTCTCGGCGACATCGACCCGGATGCGGGCTTGTTCCAGTAATTCGATCGCCACCATCCGATTAATCTCGTTATCCTCGACCAGCAGGACCCGGCTGTCGTGCAAGGGCTCCAAGCGCAACGAATCCATGCTGGCACGGTGTCGGCGGAGTTGGAAGTGGCGTATCGTCGCCAAGTCGCTCAAACCCAGCGCGACACTGAAGGTAAAGGTCGAGCCGATATTGGCTTGGCTGGTCACGCCGATGCTGCCGCCCATTTGCTCGACCAATTGCTTGGAGATAATCAAACCCAGGCCGGTGCCGCCGTAATTGCGGGTCACGCTACTGTCTCCCTGACTAAAGGCTTGAAACAACTTGGGTTGCTGTTCGGGTTTGATACCGATGCCGGTGTCTTGAATCGAAAATTGCAACACGATGCGGTTATCGTCGCGGCTGAGTTCGTTGAAAGCGATGGCGACATGGCCGCGCTCAGTAAATTTGATCGCGTTTCCGATCAGATTGATCAGCACTTGCCGCAAACGCTGCGGGTCGCCGACCACCGCGTGATATTGCGGGCCGCAGTCGGGGAGAATCAGGCGGATGCCTTTGTCGGCGCTGAGTTGCGACATCGTCGAAAACACGTGCTCCAACATTTCCTCGAGCAGGAAGGGAATGGTCTCGATCTGCATCTTGCCGGCTTCCATTTTGGAAAAGTCCAGAATGTCGTCGATCAGGGTCATCAACGAGTGGGCCGAGGATTCCACGCGTTGCAGATATTCGCGTTGTTTGTAGGTCAACTGGGTATTCAGACTCAGTTCCACCAGACCGACGATGGCGTTCATCGGCGTGCGGATTTCGTGGCTCATGTTGGCCAGGAACTGACTTTTGGCGCGATTGGCGGATTCCGCGTCGCGGGTGGCGATTTCCAGCTCGCGGGTGCGGGTTTGCACCTGGGTTTCCAGATCCGCTTCGTTGGCCTCGATCTGTGCCAGCATGTTGTTGAAGGCTTCGGCCAAATCGCTGATTTCGTCGTTGCCGTCGTAGCGCGAACGCCGGCTGTAGTCGTGATCTTTTTCAATTTGATGGGCGGTGTCGGCCAAATTCAGCAGCGGCCGCAGGAAAATGCGTTGCAAGCGGCGCACATACAAGGCGGCCAGACTCAATGCAATCATCACGATGCCGGCGTTGATCGACGCATTCCAAAGCATCGTCCGATACGGTTGGACCATGCTGGCGATCAGCGAAATATGACCGACGATGCGTTGGTTTTT
This sequence comes from Methylomonas stagni, assembly GCF_050154735.1. Lineage (NCBI taxonomy): Bacteria > Pseudomonadati > Pseudomonadota > Gammaproteobacteria > Methylococcales > Methylococcaceae > Methylomonas > Methylomonas stagni. The sequence continues at coordinate 3,767,141 of NZ_CP189557.1, forward strand.
GTGCAAGATCGGTTGCGTGTATTGTTGGGTTTTCGGTAACCAGTCCGGCCACCACGCCGGCCAGCGCGGCGCTTCCTTTTGGTGGCTGACCAGAGCCTGGCCGGTCGGTAGCCGGATTGAGCCGGCGATGATGTCCGGATCGTAGACCAGAGCGTCCAGAATTTCCTGGGCGGTTTGGGTGTCGTCGAATACCAGGGCCACGCTGCTGTTTTGGCCGATCAGGTTGGCGGTCAGCTTCAACTTGTTGTCGATGGCGTCTTGCAACGCGGAATATTCGCGGATCGACAGTGAGAAGGTCGCGACGGCCAGACTCAATACCACCATCAGCCGCAGATTGTTGCCCAACTTGCGGCTGATCGAAATACGTGGGGGGTGACGATGTCATTCGATAATCTCCGCCATCCGCAGCAATTTGGAGCTCAATTTTAAATCCGCCGATTTTACCGAACCTAAATTTACCACTAGTTTCAACTTGTTGTCGCGCAATGTGAATTGCACCATGCCGCCTTGGGCGGCGAAACCGTCCACGTCGCCGACCAACAGGATGTGAGCGGCGCGGGCTTGTTCGAACAGGCGGGGCTTCAGTTCGTCGATATCGCCGACAAACAGGATGTTGCAAGCCTCCAGCGTGGCCGGCGGCTCCAGCAAAACATGGACTATATTGCCTTCGATTTTTTGACCTTCCAGCGCCGGTAGAAAATGCCGTATCGGACTGTCGCCCCTCAGACAAATCGTGATCGGGCCCATGGCCGGCCATTGCGTTAATTCGGCGAAATGAAACAGATAGGCGGATTTCAGTTGGAATTCCCGGCTGGGGTTATCCAGGGCAAAAGCCGGCTCGCTCAGCCAAACGCTGGCGCTGAGCAGCGCGGATTTAAGCAGGCGGGTAAGCACGAATAGTCGGGATACGATTAAACCCGCCAGGCTTGCGCCGGGCGGTTCCGGAATAAAAGGCCGAAACGGTGGAGAATTCGGCGGTTCGAATACGTGGTGGCCGGATTAACAACAAACCAATGAACTATTGTAGCTTAGCCGGCGCGGGACGGCGGCGGTTGGCGCTAGTCCAATAGTGCCGCCAACTCGGCGCATTCGGCTTCGCTGAGTTCGAAATCGAAAATCGCCAAATCCTCGCGCATGTGATCGGCCGAGGTGGTGCCGGTCAACGGTACGATGCCGATTTGGGTCAAAAATCGGAAAAACACTTGCGCCGGGCGGCGGTCCAAGCGCTCGGCCAGATTGGCGACGACGCTGCCGGTCAATATTTTGGGGTTGGCCGTCAAGGTCCAGAAACTTTGGTAAATCACGCGGTTAGTCCGGCAGAACGCCCGTAGCGCCTTGTCGTAACCGGTGTCGGCGTAAAACCGGTTTTGCAGCACGGCGGGTTTGACCTCGGCTTGTTGGTACAGGAATTCGAAGAGCGCCGGATCGTAGCAATTGCTGATGCCCAGTTGCCGGGTGCCGCCGTTGCGCTGAATGGTCTGCATGGCTTGCCACACGGTTAACAGCTGCTGGCGGTCGGCCAGTGGCGAGTGCAATACTAAGCAGTCCAAATAGTCTGTGCGCAGATTTTGTAGCGACACCGCGAACGACTGGGCGACCTGCAGCTCCAGGCTGGCGTTCGGGTCGTAGGGTATGCGTAGCGGATCATGGCCGTTGAGCGGCGTGAACTTGGTTTGCAGATAAATCGCGGCGCGATCCAGGTTCAAGCGAGGTAGCGCGGCCGCCAGACCGGCCCCAACGCCGGCTTCATGGTAATGTTTGGGTTGACAGGCGGTATCTATACCGCGAAATCCTTGGGTGAGAGCGAGTTCGACCCACTCGGCGGTGCGTTCCTGTTTCCAGGCGGTGCCGTAAATGAGTGGCGGCATGCGCACGCCGGACGCGGATTCCAAATAGGCGTTTTCAATCATCGGTGGTTCCTGCGCTAAAGAGGCGGCGTTATCCTCGCATAGTTGAGCCGCCACGGCTACCGGCCGGTAAGATTGCAGACTGCGGACGGCTTGGGCCGCGATCGGTTATAGTGGTCGGCGATACCGGCATCCCGAGGAAATCATGAACAGATTATTGCTGACCTTGTTGGCCGTCGCGCTGATCGTCGAGGAATGGCTGTGGGATTTTCTATCCGCTTGCGGCCACTATCTGGCGCTGGCGCTGGGCCTGGAACGCATCGAACGCTGGCTAAGCCGCTGCTCGCCGGGTGTCGCGCTAATAGCCATTACCGTACCGATTTTACTGGTTACGCCGTTGAATCTGGCGGCGCTGTGGTTGCTGCTGCACGGTTTGTTGCTGCAAGGTTTGGTACTGGAAATCGTCGCCAAATTGTTGGGTACGTTGTTGGTGGCGCGCGTGTTCACTCTGACCAAGCCGCAATTGCTGAGTTTTGCGGTATTGGCCTGGCTGTACGGCACGATTACCGGCTGGTTACGCTGGGCGCACGCCAAAATCGCCGAGACGGCCTTGTACCGTTGGTCCAGAATCGCCAAACAGCGAGTTAAGGACCGGGTGAAAACCTGGCTGAAGCGTTAACAGTCCGGCTCGGTTAGCGCCGCGCCGCCAGGATGGCGCGCTGCCGAACCAGAATAGCGCTTCCGCCGGCCAGTGCCGCCAGCATCGTCAGCGACCCGACGAATTTGGAAAATTTGGCGATGGCGTGATCGTGGGCCAGCTGGCCGGATTCGGTTAGCAAATATTCCCAGTCGTGAAAGCCGTAAGGTGCGGAATGGCCGAAGTTGCCGCCCAGCAACGGCAGTTGCCCGGCCCGAGCATCGTCGATGTAAGGGGCGATGTCCAAAAAATTTTCGCCCAGCCACCACAAACACAGCGCGGCACCAAACGGGTCGCGGGTTTTTATGAACAGGGTTGCCATGCAAATCGTCGGCATCAGCAACTGGCCCAATGTGCCGCCCAGCGATGTGACAAAGGCGCCGAAGGGTCGGAAAATGAGATGGCCGGCTTCGTGGAAAGGCAGGTTGACCAAATGTAAAAACGACGAGCCGGCGGCGTTAGCGGCAATCGGCGGAACGATCAATATCCAACTCCATAGCGCGAACAACGCGAGCAATAGCGCTCTGCCCCAGAAGGCGAACTCGCTGTCGGCATAGGTATCCGAGAGCCAATCGGCCGAGGGCGTTGGCGCAAATTCGACCCGAGTGGTTGGCATCGGGGCTGGCCGGTTTGGATCCGCGTGATAGCGCAAATACTTTTCGAACACCACGCCGCAGTGGGGGCAGATGGTCGGGGCGGGTTGTGCTAGGGCGTGTTGGCATTTAGGGCAGGTGTCCACGGCGGGCTCCCGAAAACATGCGCTTGAGTGCGGTCTGGTTATCGTCTAGCCTAGCAGCAATTCCCGACCCGGCCCGAGTGCCGGCAATTTCTCAACGCCAGATCACCGTATGTTCCCACTGACCTTCCTGCGTGCTCAACTTCACGATGCCCCAGCCTTGGCGGATTTAGTCAATTCAGCCTATCGCGGCGAGGCCAGCCGTTTGGGTTGGACCACCGAGGCCGATTTGCTGGACGGCAAGCGCACCGATGCCGAGGAGCTGACGGCCGTGCTGACGGACCCCGCTGTATTAATGGTTGCCGGTTTCGAAACCGACCGGCTGGTGGCTTGCGTGCAAGTGCGCCTGGCCGATCGCGAAGCCCAGATAGGCATGCTTACGGTCGATCCGGCGCGGCAGAACCGGGGCGTGGGCCGGCGCTTGTTGGGCGCCGCCGAAGACTTGGCGGCGCGAACTTGGGCGATCGAACGTTTCGCGATGTTCGTGATTCCACGCCGCGCCGAATTGCTAGCGTATTACCAGCGCCGCGGTTATCGGCGCACGGGCGTTCTGCTCCCATTCCCGGAAAATCCAATGCTTTGGCAGCCTAAGGTGACCGACTTGAGCTTGGAGCGGCTGGAAAAGCCGATCTGACGCCAAACGCTAGGCACGGTCAAGCAAAAATTTTTGATTTTTTTAAAAAACGTGCTATAGAGCGCACTGGCGCGGCAAATTTTGTGATGTGCGTCAAGTAAAAACCGGTTGGCCCGCGTCGATGCCGGCCTGGAACCGGAGTATCTGGTGCCGAGCGGCCCGCGCCCGGCTCAGTTTCGGTGTCGGTTTCGCCGGCGCTTTCATGAGTTTTTGTTTTGGAGGGGGTATTTATGGGTTATCGATCATATGCAATGGTGGTCGGTTTGGGTTTGGCGGTATTGTCCGGGGCCGCTCAGGCTTACGCGACATTTCCCGACGGCAACGGCGGCGTTTTGAAATGGGGTGGCGACAATACGCCCGGTACCCCCGGCGGCAGCGTGACTTGGGGCTTCATTCCGGAAGGCACGGCCGGTTCGGCTTATTGCGATAGCGCCTGCTCCGGTACCGCGAAAACGTCAATTTGGATTGAAAATTCACCCGGCACCGGTTATACGCTGACACCGTTGACCGATTTGGTGGGCTACATCCAGGCGGCGTTCGACAAATGGGCCGGCGTTGCCAACATTAGCTTTGTCGGGCCGCTGTCCGATTCCGGTTTGCCGATCAATCACGCCGGCGCCGGTACGCCGGATATCCGCATCGGCGCCTTCGATTTCAGTTCCGGCGGCGGCGCGGTCGGCTACGCGCCACCGCCCAACGGCGGCACCGGTAGCGGCGACATCATCTTCGCGGCTAACTCGTTTTATGCGTTCCAACCGGGTAACGATGGCGATTTGTTCCCCAGCGCCTCCACCGCGCCTAACGATTTCGAGAGTTTGTTGCTGCATGAAATGGGGCATGCGCTCGGCTTGGCACACCCGCCGGTCGGCGGCGGTTGTCCGGTGATGCAGGTCGTCGATTCGGCCTGCTGGTTCCGAATCAATCGCGAATTGGACGCCGACGACATCGCCGGCGCGCAATACTTGTACGGCGCGCCGGCCGCGGTACCGTTGCCGGCGGCGGCCGGGTTGTTTGCAAGCGGTTTGTTCGGAGTTTTGGCAGGTCGCCGAAAACGCCGGATGGTTTAATCCCTGAAGGCCACCGGCCACCGGTCGGGCGACCTTCTCTTTCCGATGACTTTGGCGCCCGGTATTTGCTCGGCGGCGGCAAAGTGCAGTATTCGCCGGTTGGCGGTGAAATAGTTCACCGCCAACCGGCCCCCGTCTTTTTACACTTCCCAACGCTAACGATTCGAGACGATGGAATACACGGTTTACGTGGTTCGCCGGTGTCTCGCCTAAGCCCGTTTCGGTGATGGTCGCGTTGGCGTGAACTCATGTCGGCCGCGACGGCCGGTTCTTAGAATTGACGGGAGAAATATCATGGATTACCTCTATTCCGACACCGGCGCGGGGCGCTGGATAGCGCCGGTTTGCAAGGCCGGTTTGTTTACGCTGGGATTGGCATTAACGCTGGGTTTGTCGAGTCGGGCGGCGTTGGCCGATATTGTCGATCAAGCCAACGACAGCACCGTTTCCGGCGGTTTTACCCTCAACGCCGGCCCGATCGGGCAAAGCTTCCGGCCCGGTCTGGCGTCGCTGGATTTCGTCGAGTTGATGATCAACGACCAAAATCCGGATTTCGGAGCCGGCGACGACATTGCGCTCAGAATTCGCGAAGCCGACATTAGCGGCACGATTCTGGGCGTCAGCGAGACGGTGTTTTTTGCCGATCAACCGGAGTCGCGGCCTTTTCATGCGCCGGAATTGGTGCGTTTCAATTTCGCCGCGCCGGTCGGTTTGACGGCCGGCAATACTTACGTGTGGGAAGTTTTCCGCAACGGTGCCGAGTCCTCGGACCTGGGCATCTTCGGTACCGGGTTTAAAATCGATGCCTATGCGCAAGGCGAGCCGTATTTCGGGGGGCGTTTACGCGGGCAGTGAGGCGCCGTTCGATCTGTGGTTCCGGGAAGGTATCGCGACGGTCCCGGTACCCGCCGCGTTACCATTGATGCTGTCCGGTATCGCGATGCTGCGCTTGCTCGGCGGGAGACGTTCGGCCTAGCTACTGGAGCCTTCCCCGCCGCCGCGCAAGCCGAGCCGGGGAAGGCGCTTGCCGCCCGACGCTAAGTTTGGCGGTAGTCTAGCGGTGTCAGTCGGTTTCGGTTTCCTGGTCGTCGGCTGAATAGGGTTTAGCTGTCTGTGTTTTTAATTTTTTTGTGCTTTGGCTTATCGACAGTTTGCTGCTGGCGCTCGGCCTGGATGCGTTTGAGCAATTCGGCGGCGGGTTCGTCTGTGGGGTCTTGCGGCACCAGTTCGCCGCGAAAGGCTTTGGCCAATAGCGATTGGCTCAGGCGGTCCAGGCGTTGTTTGGCGGCAAGGTATTGTTTTTCGACGGCGTCGGCTTGGGCGAACAGGGATTCTACTCGGCGGACGATTTCTTTTTGAACTCTAATAGGAGGGATACATATTTCGAATTGTCTGAGGTCGGCCAAGTTAATACGTTTCTGCGCAGACCCAATTTGTCTAGAAACAAACGCCTCCTGAAAAGATGGTGAAAGTAATTGAAGTAATACATATTCAGAAATAACGTTATCTGCTAGCTTTATTACAGCTAATGCGCGATTAACATTAGCACCAGACAACTCATCAGACACAATTGCAGCCCTTCCAATAGTAGCCATAACCGATAGAACAATATCACCCCGATCAACAATTGTTCGTTTATATTCTTTGGATAATTCCTTTGATATTTTAAAAATCTCGGTTTTATTAAATCGCCCCCATTCTCCAATATCCATTACCCTAATCATGGGAATGCCATTTTCTTGATAATCACCTGGCTTAAGGACACCATAGGAAAGCTGCTTTCTATTTTTCAGAATTTCTTCAAATTTTACTGTAGCACCGTTTTCGGGGGAGGTGCCGGCGACCTCCCTCGTCAACTCCCCCGAGGTAGCGGCGGCGAGGACGGATTGGCGGAAGCGTTTGAGCAGGGTGGGAATTTTTTCCAGCCGCGCCTGGGCCGCATCGACTTTGGCGAGCACGCTGTCGAGTTTGTCGGCGATGCGGATTTGTTCGTTTAGGGGGCAACCATACTTCAATTTCTTCTAAATCCGACTTTCTAATAGAAGGTACCGTTGTCGAGCGAGACAACGCTGCAATATTAAAATTTTGAAGAAATCTATAAATGTATTTATTACTTTCCGATAAATCTGGAATAACGCCCATTACATTGTTGTCAGCTAGCCCTTCCTTGATGACATACGCCCGTCGATTTAACTTTAACGCTTCTCCAATTTTTGCAAACACCGTTGAGCCGATTGGAAAGGTTCTCCCTTTCAATTCAGTAGCAATCTCGTCGGAAACATAGTTTGCTGCTAAGGCTAATAAACCATTAGCATTCAAATATGCTCTGGATATATCACCTACTTTATAAACAGGGTATTTTTCGTCGTTTATTCCTTGATATTTTTCTGGAAAGCCTATCCCGCTCTGAATAGTCGCAATTTCTTTGATTGGGCATGTTGTCCACCCTGCTGGAAGCTCGCTCATAACAGAATTTCCTCGCCTTCTTCCGCCGCTCCCAATTCCACCAAAATCGCCTGCAAACCCTGCATCGCTCCGGCCATTTCTTCCAATGCTTCGCTAATCAGCACATCCGGTTCCGGCAGGCTGGCGCTGTCTTCGGCGCTGTCGTCGCGTATCCAGGCCAGGTCCAGCGAATCGTCTTTCTGGCGGATTTGTTCGCGGCTGAAGCAGCGCAGGCGGCAAGCATCTGGATTCCCGCCTTCGCGGGAATGACGATCAATAAACGCTTGGCGCTCCGCTTCGTCCACGTGGGTCAGGTCATCGCCGACGGCTTCGCGGAACTCTTGTAAATGCTGGGCGGTAAACGGCGTGCGCTTGCCGAATTGCGGCATGTTGGCGCGCAGGTCGTAGACCCAGAGTTTTTGGGTATTGCCCTTGTCTTTATTCGGGTCTTGGGGTTTGCTGAAAAACAGCACGTTGGTTTTCACGCCTGCCGCGTAAAAAATGCCGGTGGGCAGGCGCAGGATGGTGTGCAAATTGCATTTTTCCATCAGGTCCTGGCGGATAGTTTTGCCGGTGCCGGCTTCGAACAGCACGTTGTCCGGCAAGACGATGGCGGCGCGGCCACCGGGGTTAAGTAGGACGTGATACATCAAATGCAGAAACGCCAGTTGTTTGTTGCTGGTGTAATGCACCAGATCATCACGGGTGGGTATGCCACCGCCCTGTTTGGTGCCGAACGGCGGGTTGGCGAGGATCAGGCTGGCTGGCGGCAGTTGTTTGCCTTCGTTGCTGAGGGTATCGCCAAACAGAATGCCGGCATTTTGGTCGTCGATGGCCAAGTCGTGCAGCATCAGATTCATCATCGCCAGTCGGCGGGTATCCGGCACCAACTCCATGCCGTAAAAGGTCTTGTGCTGGTATTGGTCGTAGTCGAATTCGTTAAGGGCGCTGATGTCGTGGTGTTGCTGGATGTAATGGTGGGCGCTGATCAAAAAGCCGCCGGTGCCAGCGGTGGGATCGACAATCACATCGTCCAATGTCGGTTTCATCAGCTCTACCATGGTGTTGATCAATACCCGTGGCGTGAAGTATTGCCCGGCACCGGATTTTTTCTCGGTAGCGTTGATTTCCAGCAAGCCTTCGTACATATCGCCCAGGCCTTCGGTTTTTGCGCTGTACCAGTCCAGCTTGTCGATTTCGGTGACCAGCTTGTTGAGGGTGGCCGGTTTGCGAATGACGGTGTTGGCATTGTTGTAGATGGCCTGGGTAATGGTGGAGCCGTTAGTGCCCAAGTGCAGCAGCAGTTTTTTGTAGTGTTCCAGGCGGGTGGCGGCGTTGCAGGCTTCCAGATCAGCCCAGCGGTAGCCATGCGGAATATGTTCTTCCTGGCCGGTTTCTTCGACCATTTTCAGGAACACCAGAAAAGTCAGTTCAGTGATGTATTCGTGGTAAGTCACGCCATCGTCGCGCAGCAGGTTACACAGATTCCAGAGTTTGGCGACCAGGTCTTGGGTGCTCATAAGCTTGTTTTATCGATTGATGTTTAAAAAGGTTTGTAGGGTGGATAAGCGCAGCGCCATCCACCAGACGGCTGGATTCGGCGGATGACGCTACGCTTATCCGCCCTACGTTTAATTGCCGTGCAACGTAGAAAACTCATTGCCACAAGGCCTTATTAAATCGCTCCAATACCTCCGCCACCGGCTGCTCGAACAATTTGTCGCCGCGTTTAATGCCGCCTTGATGCTTAAAAATGCCTTGGTTGAGCGCAGCTTCATCGACGATGGTGGTGGCTTTCATTTGCTGGGCGATCAGTTGCAGCCACTCACGTTGCGGGGTTTTCCAAGGTTGGCTGTTCAGGATTTTTTCCAACGCTTGATCAACCCGTTGTTCCCACGGAATCAAGGCTTCACCGAGCGCGGCCTGACGGATAAAGCCGATGATGCGGGCGGCGGTTTCTTCCTGTTTCACATCGCGCCAGGCGGCTTGCAGGTCTTGCTCGCGGAAACGGTTGCGGTCTAATTCCACGGCCAGTTCTTTCAGGCTTTGCCGACTCAAGCCCCAGGGTTTGTTGATGACGGTCTGGATAGCCGCTAAGCGGTTGCTGTTGGCGTTGATGAAGTCTTTAAAGGCATTCAGGTAGTCTTGCGGTTTTTGGCCTTCGCCGTAACCGGTGGTAGTTTTGGTGACATGGTCGTCGCCCTCATGAATCACCACGGGTGGCATGAAGCCGCCGTTGCCGGTGATTTTAGCGTCCAGTAATTCCCCCAGGCCAGGGTGCCGTGTAAACCATTGCGCCACCTGTTGCAACGGCATGGTTTTCAGTTGCTTGGCGAATTCGGCGGGCGACTGGCCGACGATGGTTTCGAATTGGTCGGCTTGCTCGTCGGTCAGGAACTGTTTTTTGACCTGCAATTTGGCAATGAATTGCTTTCTGGCCAAGTCTTGCAAATCGGGCGCGGTGGTTTGGCGCATTTCCGCTTCCAGATCGCTGAAACGAATGTCGACGTTGGTCACCACCGGCTTCATGGTGCTGACTTTTTCCAGTTGTTTGTAGATGTCCACCGCGTCGTAAATCCGAAACGGGCCTTTGCCAATTTCCGGGCACAAGCGGGTGGCGCGTCCGAGCATTTGTTCGAACAAAATGCGGCTATTGACCCGGCGCAAAAACACCAGATTGCAAATTTTAGGCACATCGACGCCGGTAGTCAGCAAGTCAACGGTGACGGCGATGTTAGGCAGGCGGTCGTTTTTGTAGCTGCGGATTTTGTCCAAGGGCTTGTCGCTGGCGCCGGTGATTTTTTGTACGGCGTCGTCTTCCACTTCGCCGTGGTAGTTTTCGATGGCGGTTTTGAAGGCTTCCACCACGTCGTCGGCGTGTTTGTCGGTGACGCAGAACACCAGGGTTTTGGCCGGTGAATAAGGATTGATCGCATCGCTTTCGATCAGCCATTGCGTGACGACTTTGGTGAACTCCGGGGCGATGACTTTGCGGTTGAAGTCGGCAACCTCGAAGTTGAGTTCGTCCGGGGTGTTGTAGGTTTCGACGCTGTTGTTTTCGGCGTCGTAGACCTTCACTTCTTCATTGATGGCGTATTTGATGCCTTGTTCCGCGAGCTTGGTATGAATGCGGATTGGCGGCAGGTGGTCGTTCAAATAGCCGTCCAACACCGCTTCGGTGTAGCTGTAGGTGAAGGCCGGCGGTCCGAAAATTTCGGTAGTGTGCAACGCCGGAGTGGCGGTGAGGCCGATTTTGAAGGCGTCGAAGTATTCAATGGCCACGCGGTATTTGGATTGGTAATCCTGCTGGTCGCGGAACAGAATTTCGGTGTCGCTGAGTGTTCGGTCGAGCAAGTAGCCACGGTGGCATTCGTCGACGATGATGCAGTCGTACTGGCCAACACCGGGTTTATTGTCGTTATCGCCGGGATAAAGAATGCGCTGCACCAAGCCTTGCACGGTGGCGACATGCACCTTGGTGTCATCGTTGGGATTGGGTTTGACGGGCTTGTTGGGCTCCATGCCCATCACATCGAAAGTATCGGCAAAGGTGTTGAGGTGTTCCAGGCGGACTTCGCTGAAGTCGCCGGTGGTTTGTATGCCCAGCGCGGCACGGTCGACCAGAAACAGTACGCGGCGAAAACGTTCGGATTTGAGTAAGCGATAGATCAAGGCAATGGCGGTTTTAGTTTTACCTGTGCCGGTGGCCATGGCGATTAACGCCGACTGTTTGCCCTGTTTAATGCTGTTTTCGACGGCTTTAATAGCGTTAACTTGGTAGTCGCGCAGTTTCAGGTGGTAATCAAACGCCATGTCGTCCAACTCGGCTTCCGCCTGCTGAGGCGTTTGCCGGAGATAGATTTTGATTTCCTGTGGCGTGTACCAACCCTTCAACACTTTGCGGCGGTTGCTGTTGTCGCGCACATCCAGAAACCAGATGCCGCTTTCCTGTTGCAGTTGTTGCAAATAAGGGCGGCCATTGGTGGCGAAGGTCAAAGGTACTTTGAATTCGCCGTAGCGGGTTTCGATAGTGAATGCGCCTTGGGTCTGCAAGCCTTTGGCGTAGCGCTTAGCCTGGCCGATGTCGTCGTAGACATTTTTGGCGGACTTTTTGGCTTCTACCACGGCAACCGGGGTTAAGCCGATAAACAGCACATAGTCGGCGGGGCCGGAATCGGTTGGCCATTCGGCAATGGCGCGGTTAGCGTTGGGTATCGGCCGAGCGCCTTTGGAAAACCTGAGATTGACGGTATCGGCTTCCCAGCCCGCTTCGATCAGTTGCTGATCGATCAATACCCGGGTTTCGGCTTCGTTAAGTTGTAATGTGGATTTTTCGACGCGGCGGATTTGCTCGGCTTGCTGCGGCTTTTCCAGTTGAGCAAAGTGTTCCAAGTATTTGATATTGGCCGCGTCCATTTTGGCGCGGTATTCCGCCAGTTTAGTCTCGTGTTCGGTGGCGATTTGCTCCCAGATTTTACTGTCACTCGCCATCTGTTCGGCGCGCTGTTGCTCAGCTGCGGCTTTTTGCGCCTCGATAGCTTTTTGCTGTTCGGCGAGGGTTAAGCGGTCTTCGGTGGTTTTGGTTTGCTTTTGCAGTTCCAGTAACGATTGTTCGAGTTGGCGAACTTTTTCAGAAGGGTCTTGCGGCTTTAGGAAAGGCTCTAGCTTGAAGCCTTTGGCTTTATCACCACCGAATTGCTGATGAAACCAAGCGCTCAGCGCATGACCAATCTGCAAGGCCTTGAGCGCATCGCGGTGAGAAGACGAGGTTATGTTGTGGGTTGCTGGATTACCCAGCTTTCTCAGGGTATGGAAAGCGTCTTTGACTTGTTTGTCCAGCTTGAGGGTGTAATCCAGCTCTTTTAACAGATCGACCTGTTTAATCTCGCTGCCGGATTCCACTCCTACGCGGGAGGCGATGGTTTTAGCCAGTTCCTCGCCCAGTTGACGCATCTTGATAAGCGTGGTGTTCGGATCGGGGACGAAACAGGCCTCGGCGGTTTGTGCCAGACGCACTAGCAACTCGTCGTGGTACTTTAGAAAGTCAAAATTACTCAGCTCCATTTTCAACTTTCCCTTTGTATGTAGCCCATGCGCTAACCGGTTTCGGTTTCCTTGTCGTCGTCGGAGGCCAGATCGGAAATTTCCTTCAAGCGGGCCACGGCCTTGAAATTCACGCTGCCTTCCGGATATTGCCCGGCTTCGTTCATCGCGCCTGCGTCCTGGCCGGTTAACAGACTGAGTGCTTCGTCGGCCTTGGACACCGCGTAAATTTCGAACAGGCCTTTTTTCACCGCGTCGATGACGTCCTGTTTCAACATCAAATGGCGTTTATTGGAGGTTGGTATGATCACGCCCTGGGTACCGGTCAGGCCGCGTGCCTGGCACAGCGCGAAGAAGCCTTCGATTTTTTCGTTGACGCCGCCGATGGCCTGCACTTCCCCGTATTGATTGATCGAGCCGGTCATTGCCAAATCTTGTCGGATCGGGGTGCGGGTCAGCGCGGAGATCAAGCAGCACAACTCGGCCAGCGAGGCGCTGTCGCCGTCGATGTGGCCGTAGGATTGTTCCATCGCGATGCTGGCCGAGATCGCCAGCGGAAATTGTTGGGCGTAACAATGGCCCAGATAGCCGGTCAAGATCATCACGCCCTTGGAATGGATGGGCTGGCCGAGTTCGACTTCGCGTTCGATGTCGACGATGCCTCGCGAGCCGGGATGCACGGTCGCGGTGATTCGGGCCGGCGCGCCGAAGCTGCTGCCGCCGATGTCCATTACGGTCAGGCCGTTCACCTTGCCGATGGCTTGGCCGTCGGTATCGATCAAAATCGTGCCGTCCAGCATTTCCTCGAGTATCGCCTCGGCGATACGACCGTTGCGCTGCTCGCGGGCGCTCAGCGCCAGTTCGATTTCCGGTTTGCCGATGTCGTCGGCGCCGGATTGTCCGGCGAGTAAATTGGCCTCGGCGATGATTTCCAGGCACTGATTGACGTGGGCCGACAAGCGGCCTTGGTCCTCGGCCAAACGGCAACTGTGTTCGATCAGCCTCAGCAAGGCCTGGTCGGTCAAGGCTTTGGCGCCGGAGTCGGCGGCGTGGCGGGTCAGCAGTTGCACGAACTGGCCGACGTTGTCGGGCGTGCGTTTGATGTGGTCGTCGAAATCGGCCAACACCCGGAACATCTCGTTGAATTCGCTATCCAGCTCTTCCAGCAGGTAGTAGATATCGCGATCGCCGACCAGAATGACCTTGACGTTGAGCGGAATCACTTCCGGTTTTAACGTGATGGTGTTGATGCCCAATTCCGAGTACGGCGATTCGATTTCGATTTTGCCCGCTTTCAGCGCCCGTTTCAGGCCTTCCCAGACAAAGGGGTAGGTCAATACTTTTTCGGCGTCGAGGATCAGATAGCCGCCGTTGGCGCGGTGCAGCGAACCGGGACAGATGCGTCGATAGTTGGTGACTAATGTGCCTTGGTCGCTGACGTACTCGATGCGGCCGAACAGGTTTTGGTAAATCGGATGAGGTTCGTAAATTACCGGCGCGCCGACGCCGTCGTGTTTGCAATCGACCAGAATATTCGGCAGATATTGCTCGATCAGGATTTGGCGTTTGCTGACGAATTCGCGGCCTTCGCCGCCGCGGCTGGGCATCAGTAGGTCGCCGATGGTCAAACTCAGGTTTTTCTCGACTTCGGCCAGATAGGTGATGACGTCGTCGACGTTCTGATAGGTGCCTGTCAATTCGGCCAACAGCGGCTCCAAGGCCAGCTTGATGGTGTCGTTGTCGAGCTGGCGCATTTCCTCGACCAATGCCCGCCGCCATTGCGGCAGTTCCAGCAACACTTCGCTCAGATATTCTTCCAGTTCCTCGGTGTGTTGATGGAAGGCGTCGCGCTCTGCTTGCGGCAGCAGTGTGAATTGTTCCTCGTCCAGCGCCTTGTTGTTTTGGATCGGCAAAAAGGTGATGGCGTCGTTGTCGCGGTAAAGCGCGACATCCATCTCGCGGGCCTTTTTGTCAACCAGATCGATCGCGCTGTTATAGCGTTGGCTGAAACGGCGCTCGATCGCGGTTTTTTTGCTGGTAACTGGGAATTTCGAACGAGGCCGGAAAGGTGGCCAGGACGCCGTCGATCAATTTTTCGATGTCCTTGGCGAAGTTATGGCCTTCGCCGGACGGTAGCTCGATAGCGACCGGTTCGCGCGGGTTGTCGAAATTCTCGACATAGGCGTAGGACAGCGGCGATTCCTGGCGTTCGGCCTGTTCGCCGAGATATTGACTGACCATCGACAGTCGGCCGGTGCCGGGTTCGCCCATCACGAAAATATTGTAGCCCGGTGCCTTCATCGCGATGCCGAAGGCCAGCGCCGATTGGGCGCGTTGTTGGCCGAGGATGCCGGACGCCGGGTTTGGGGCTGTTGGGTGCGGCAGGTCTAACGTCAGCTTCAGCGCGGACGCGGGCAGTTTCAGATGGTCCAGCATAGATTTATTCGCTGTCGGGCATGTTCAGCATGTGGCGCATGCGTTCAGCCTTGGTTTTCAGATAATCGACGTTGTCGTCGTGAACCCGGGTTTCGATGGCGATCCGGTCGTGAACCTTTACGCCCAGTTTGGTCAGTTCGTCGATTTTTTGCGGATTGTTGGTGATCAAATTGATCGAGCGTACTTGTAAGGCGCTGAGAATCAGCGCGGCGATGTCGTATTGGCGTTCGTCGGCCAGATGTCCCAGTTTGATATTAGCATCGACGGTGTCCAGCCCCTGATCCTGCAAATTGTAAGCTTGCAGCTTTTTCAGCAGGCCGATGCCACGGCCTTCCTGACGCAGGTAAATCAACACGCCGCAGCCGGCCTGCTCGATCAGACCTAGCGCCATGTCCAGTTGCGCGCCGCAATCGCAACGCCGCGAACCCAATACGTCGCCGGTGAAGCATTCGGAGTGTATGCGTACCGGTACCTCGTCCTTGCCGGCGACCTCGCCCTTGACGAAGGCGACGTGTTCCTTGTCGTCCAGACTGTTGCTGTAGTAGTGCAGGATGAATTCGCCGTGTTTGGTGGGAATTCGGGTTTGAACTTTGTCTTCTATGCTTGCTTTCACTGCGCGGGAAATCCTCAAAGTACGGCCAGGGGGCGGCCGGAATCGTCTCGATGGGCGGTTAGCGTAGTCTGGCGGAACCGACCGGCCCGAGGCGGGTCGGAACACGCTGGCTTAGTTCGGCTAAGCCCTTTGCCATCGGCTCGGCCGAAACGATGGCAAAGGGCTCCTGCCCACGGTGTTTGCCTTTGCGTTGGTAGGCGCGTTTATCGGCGAAAATTTGGTGTTTGTTGTAACGGTGGGCGAATTTCGCGACCGGGTTATGGGTGGGCGGTTCATGCAAACCCTTGCCCTGCTTTTGTTTTTTCATGCTTTTTTCTCCGTAAGCCATTAAAATAGCGTGTTATTTTAACCCTATTCGAGCGTGAATTGCCTGTGAAATTCCAGAAAGACTTTGATGTGATCGTGGTCGGCGGCGGCCATGCCGGCACCGAGGCGGCGCTGGCGGCGGCTCGCACCGGCGCGCAAACCCTGCTGTTGACCCAAAACATCGAAACCTTGGGGCAAATGAGCTGCAATCCAGCCATCGGCGGCATCGGCAAGGGCCATTTGGTGAAAGAGGTCGATGCGCTTGGCGGCGTCATGGCCAAAGCCATCGATAAAGGCGGCATCCAGTTTCGGATTCTGAACGCCAGCAAGGGTCCGGCGGTGCGGGCGACCCGCGCGCAGGCGGATCGGATGCTGTATAAACAGGCGGTGCGTTCCGCGTTGGAAAATCAGCCGAATTTGGCGCTGTTTCAACAAACGGTTTCGGATTTGATCGTGCAGGGCGACCGGGTGACCGGCGTTAAAACCCAGATGGGCTTGGAATTTAGCGCCAAAGCCGTGGTGTTGACCGCCGGTACCTTTCTGGCCGGCCGCATCCACATCGGACTGGAAAATTATAGTGGCGGCCGTGCCGGCGATGCGGCTTCGACCGATTTGGCACAGCGCCTGCGCGAACTCCCGTTTCGCATCGGTCGCTTGAAAACCGGTACGCCGGCCCGGATCGACGGCCGGACCATCGACTACGGCAAATTGCAAGAGCAGCACGGCGACACGCCGCTGCCGGTATTTTCGTTCATGGGCAGCCGCGAACAGCATCCAAGGCAAATCTGCTGTCATATCACCCGCACCAACCAGCAAACCCACGACATTATCCGCTCCGGTCTGGATAGATCGCCGATGTATTCCGGCATCATCGAAGGCGTCGGCCCGCGTTATTGCCCGTCGATAGAAGATAAGGTGGTGCGCTTTGCCGAGCGCGATTCGCATCAAATTTTCGTCGAACCGGAAGGTCTGACCACCAACGAAGTCTATCCGAACGGCATTTCGACCAGCCTGCCATTCGACATTCAGTATCGGTTTATCCGCACCATGCTCGGCTTCGAAAACGCCGAAATCGTCAGGCCTGGCTATGCGATCGAATACGATTTCTTCGACCCGCGCGATTTGAAAACCTCGCTGGAAACCAAGCATATGAATGCGCTGTTCTTCGCCGGCCAGATCAACGGCACCACCGGCTACGAAGAAGCCGCCGCTCAAGGTTTGATCGCCGGCTTGAACGCGGCAAGATTGGCGAAAGGTTTGGAAAGTTGGTGCCCCGGCCGCGAGGAAGCCTACATCGGCGTGATGATCGACGATTTGATCACTCGCGGCACCGCCGAACCCTACCGGATGTTCACCAGTCGCGCCGAATACCGCCTGCAGCTGCGCGAGGACAACGCCGATTTGCGCTTGACCGAACAAGGCCGGGAGCTGGGCTTGGTGGACGACGCCCGCTGGCAACGCTTCGAAGAAAAGCGCGAAGCCATCGCCAATCTGCAAGGCAAACTGGCGAAGAAATGGATACGCGCGGAAAGCGACGAGGCCGCGCTGGCCGAGCAGATCTGGGGCAAAAAACTGGTCAAGGAAGCCAGTCTGATGGAGATGCTGCGCCGGCCGGAAGTGGACGTCGACAATTTATTGCAGCATTTCAGCGACGAAGGCGACATCGACGAACAAGTCGCCGAGCAAGTGGCGATCCAGGCCAAATACGCCGGCTACATCGACCGCCAACAAACCGAGATCAACCGAACTCAGCGCTACGAGCATTTGAAGCTACCGGAAAACGTCGATTACAGTCTGGTATCTGGACTGTCCAACGAAGTCAGCGAGAAGCTGAAAAAACAAAGGCCGGAAACCCTGGGCCAGGCGTCGCGGATTCCCGGCATCACCCCGGCGGCAATTTCGCTGTTATTGGTGCATCTTAAAAAGAAAAGCGCCTGATGGATGCTTGCCGGGAAAAACTGCTGCAAGGCTTGACGGCCTTGGCTTTGCCGACCAGCGACAGTGAGATCGACGCACTGCTGCGCTTCATCCAACTGATGGTTAAGTGGAACAAGGCTTATAATCTGACCGCCGTGCGCGATCCGTTGGAGATGGTCAGTCTGCATTTGCTCGACAGTTTGGCGATTCTGCCGCATTTGAAACCGACCCGAATCGCCGACATCGGCACCGGTGCCGGTTTGCCGGGTATTCCTCTGGCGATTTGCCGGCCGGATTGCCGTTTTACGCTGGTTGACTCCAATTCCAAGAAAACTCGTTTCGTGCGACAGGCAGCGCTGGAACTAAAGCTGGGCAATGTCGACGTCGTGCATGCGCGAGTCGAACAATGGGCGCCGGATGCCGGATTCGATGCGGTGTTGACTCGCGCTTTCGCTTCGTTGCCCGACATCGTCGCGCTGACCGGCCATTTACTGGCCGAAGACGGTATCCTGCTGGCGATGAAGGGCCAAAATCCGCGCGACGAACTGGCGGGAATCGACGCCGAAACTCAACTGATACCGCTGACGGTGCCCGGCATAGACGCCGAGCGTTGTCTGATTCGGGTACAAGGAATCAAGCATGGCTAAGATTATCGCGATTACCAATCAAAAGGGCGGGGTCGGCAAAACCACGACCAGCGTCAATCTGGCGGCGGCCTTGGCCGCCACCAAGCGTAAGGTGTTATTGATCGACCTCGATCCGCAAGGCAACGCGGCGATGGGCTGCGGCGTGAACAAGGATGAGCTGGAATATTCCAGTTGCGAATTGCTGCTGGAAGAGGTGCCGGTCTCCGGCATCATTCTGAAAAACAAAGAATTGGGTTTTGACCTGATTCCCGGCAACGCCGATCTGACCGCCGCCGAAGTCAAATTAATGGGTGCCCAGCACCGCGAGCGGCGGCTGGCCGACGCCTTGTTGCCGGTCAAGGAGCAATACGATTACATTCTGATCGACTGCCCGCCGTCCTTGAACATGTTGACGCTGAACGCCATGGTGGCCGCCCACAGCGTACTGATTCCGATGCAGTGCGAGTATTACTCGCTGGAAGGCTTGTCGTCGCTGATGTCCACGTTGCGTAACATCCGCGACAGCGTCAACCCCGGCCTGCATCTGGAAGGCATCCTGCGCACCATGGTCGACAATCGCAGTCGATTGGGCAAGGATGTGTCCGACCAATTGATCGAGTATTTCGGTGACAAGGTGTTCAGGACCACGATACCCCGAAACATTCGGCTGGCCGAAGCGCCGAGTCACGGCGTACCGGTGCTGACCTACGATAAGGCTTCGCGCGGCGCGGTGGCCTATATCGCGTTGGCCGGCGAACTGATACGAAAACACAAGGCTGCCAAATCATGATGCAAAAAAACGCGGATTAGGCCGGGGATTGAGCGAGCTGCTCGGCGACGTGGTATCGCCGCCAGCCGGCGCCGAGAAGCCGCAAGACGTGCAAAAACTCCCCATCGAATTTCTGCAGCGCGGCAAATACCAGCCGCGCCGAGACATGGACCCGGAAAAACTGAAGGAACTGTCGGATTCGATTGCCGCGCAGGGCATCATTCAGCCGATCGTCGTACGCAAGACCGATGGCGATAAATACGAGATTATTGCCGGCGAGCGTCGTTGGCGCGCCGCTCAGTTGGCGGAACTCGCCGAGGTGCCGGTCATCGTCAAGGACATCGATGATCGCTCGGTGATGGCAGTGGCTTTGATCGAGAACATCCAGCGCGAGGATTTGAATGCGCTGGAAGAAGCCGAGGCCTTGCATCGTTTGCTCGACGAATTCGAATTGACGCATCAGCAGATCGCCGAATCGGTCGGCAAATCTCGGACCACGGTGACCAATTTGCTGCGTTTGCTGGATCTCGCCGGCGAGGTTAAAACCATGCTGGCGCGCGGACAATTGGAAATGGGTCATGCCCGCGCCCTGTTGGGCTTGGACGAAGCCAAGCAGGTCGAAATCGCCAACAAGGCTGTGAAACAGCATCTGACCGTGCGCGCCGTCGAGAAACTGGTGCGCGAACTGCACGACGAAAAGCCGGCCGTCGCCAAGAAGGTCGACCCGGACACCTTGAGATTGCAACGCGAATTGTCCGAGCGAACCGGAGCGAAGGTCGAGATCAATCACCAAAGCAACGGCAAGGGTAAGCTAGTGATCAATTACAGTAGTTTGGAAGAGCTGGAGGGGATTATCGGCCGGATAGGCTAACAACGAGCTCTATCGGACCGATTCGAGAGCCGCGCGGGCAGCGTGGGGGATCGGCTTGGCGGTCCAGGAGTGGGTCTGAGAGGATTGGTTGTCTTCAATCGGCAGATGTCTTGGACGAGAAGCTTTCAGTGTCGGGCTTACGCCATCGGACTGGTGAAATTGTAGGGTTCGCAACAAGGAATGCGTTGGAATAGTCAGGAAAACCGGCTTAGTTGTGCTGGCATGACAGTTGCTTATACTCCGAAAACCTAAAATCACAGATGATTGTTGTGGTTTCTGGGGGCCGGTTGGAGCGGGGCTTCCCAAGCCCTTACCTTGCTTTAGCGGGTAGGGCTGGATATAATCCCTCGGCTTAAAAGAAAAGGGGAAACGGATGGCAGTTGGAAATGCGTTTTCTACTGTCGGAAAAGTCTTGCTTGGACAGGTCCTGATGGCCACATTGGTGGCATCGGGATTTTTATTGATGGGCGCTTGGAAATCCGCGCTGTCGGCTTTGTTGGGTGGTCTGGTGGCATTGATACCGAATCTGTATTTTGCTTACCGGCTGCATCTTGTCAGACATGCCGGCGCCAGAAAAGTTGTGAATGCCTTTTATTCGGGTGAAACGATCAAATTGGCTTTGACAGCGGCGCTGTTCATCTTGGCGTTACAGATTCCCGTCATCGATTTTTTGATGCTGCTGTTGGGTTACATTGCAGTATTATCGGTATTTTGGTTTGCGCTGCTGACGTGGCGCATTTAGATTTTTGCGAGGAAAAATGGCTAGTGAAGGTGGCGCGACGGGTTATATAGTCCATCACTTGACTCCGCTGTCGGTTGGCGAGGGTTTTTGGGCTCTACATCTGGATACTCTGTTTTTTTCGGCCGTATTGGGTGGTTTATTTCTGGGCTTTTTTAAGACCGTCGTCGGCAAGGCAACCACCGGAGTGCCGGGCTTGGCGCAGAATTTCGCCGAGCTGTTGATCGAGTTCGTCGATACCCAGGTGAAGGACACGTTTCACGGCCGTAGCAAATTGATTGCTCCACTGGCGTTGACGATTTTCTGTTGGGTATTCCTGTGGAATGCGATGGACATGTTGCCAGTCGATTTGTTGCCAATGTTGGGCGGCTGGATGGGAATCCCCTATTTGCGCGTGGTACCGAGTACCGATTTGAATGGCACCTTCGCACTGTCTTTGAGCGTATTCGTGCTGATCTTCTTTTACAGCATCAAGATTAAGGGCGTATTGGGTTTCATCAAGGAATTCACGCTGACGCCTTTCCATCATCCGGTCATGATTCCGTTCAACCTGATCCTGAAAACCGTGGAAGAGCTGGCCAAGCCGATTTCTCTGGGTTTGCGGTTGTTCGGTAACTTGTATGCCGGCGAATTGATCTTTATTCTGATCGCGTTGCTGCCGCCGGCGATACAACCGATCTTGGGTTTTCCTTGGGCGATATTTCACATTCTGGTTATCACGCTGCAAGCCTTCATCTTCATGGTCCTGACTATCGTTTATTTGAGTTTGGCCCACGAAGACCACTAATTCATTCACTTTATAACTACTTACCTTTTATTAGGAGACACTATGGAAATCGCATCATTAATTGCCAATGTTCAAGCCTCTACCGCAATCGCAGTGGGCATTATTCTCGGCTTGGCCGCCATTGGCACCGCGATTGGTTTCGGTCTGTTGGGCGGTAAATTCCTGGAAGCCGCCGCTCGCCAACCTGAATTGGTGCCGATGCTGCAAGGCAAAATGTTTTTGATCGCCGGTCTGTTGGACGCGGTAGCGATGATCGGTGTGGGTCTGGCGTTGATGTTGGCGTTTGCAAACCCGTTCCTGGCGGCTGTTCAAGCGGTTGCTGGCTAATTGCAAGATTGTCGATCGGGGTTACGGCATAGCCTTACCTCAATAATCAATCGGGCAACGGTATAACGAGGAACATTCATGAGTATCAATCTAACCCTAATCGGGCAGATGATTACCTTCGCGCTTCTGGTGTGGTTCACCGAGAAGTACGTCTGGTCATACCTATTGGGCGTTTTGGAAGAGCGCAGAAAAAAGATCGCCGAAGGATTGGCGGCGGCCGAGAGAGGCCAAGAAGAAATCAAATTGGCCGAGAAAAAAGCCAAATCCATCTTGAAGGAAGCCAAGGAGCAATCTTCCGAGATTGTCGGTGCCGCTCAAAAGCGCGCCAACCTGTTAGTCGAGGATGCCAAGGACCAAGCCAAAAAAGAAGGCGAACGGTTATTGGAAGCGGCCAAGGCCCAAATCGAGCAAGAATTGCTGCAAGCCAGGGAAAGTCTGCGTAAGGAAGTTTCCTCGTTGGCGTTGCGCGCGGCCGAACAGATATTGAAAGAAGAAATCGACAAGGCCAAGCATCAGGATATTCTCAGCAAAGCAGCGGACCAATTGGGTTAGGCCATGGCTGAGTTAGCGACACTAGCAAGACCTTATGCCGAAGCTGTGTTCAAGCGTGCCAAGGAGGGCGACGCTGTCGCCGCATGGTCCGATTCGTTGGCTTTTTTGTCTTTGGCGCTGCGGGAACCGGCCCTGTCCGACATTTTGAATAACCCTAGAGTGGGTAAACAGAACATTACGAACTTGGTTTTCGACATTTGCGGAGACCATGTTCTGGATGAAGCGAAAAATCTGATCAAGATACTGATAGACAACGACAAGCTGTCGCTGTTGCCGCAAATTGCGACAATGTTCGAACAGCACAAAGCCGACGACGAAGGCTATGTCAATGTCGACTTGTACAGTGCATACGCGTTGAGCAAGGCCGAGCAAGGCAAATATGTCGCCATGCTTGAAAAAGTCTTGAACAAAAAAGTCAACGCTGCCGTTTCTGTCGATAAATCGTTAATTGGGGGCATACTCGCCAGAGCCGGCGATAAAGTCATCGACGGTTCCGTCAGAGGCCAGCTTCATCAATTAGCCAAAAGACTTTAAGAGTTAGAGCGGGAAAATAACATGCAATTAAATCCATCAGAAATCAGTGATCTGATCAAGAAGAAGATCGAAAATTTCGACGCCCACCTCGAAGCCCATACGGAAGGTACCGTGGTCAGTGTGACCGACGGTATCGTTAGGGTTCACGGATTGTCGGAAGTAATGCAAGGCGAAATGCTGGAGTTTCCCGGCGGCTCTTATGGCATGGCATTGAACTTGGAACGCGATTCCGTCGGTGTGGTCATGTTGGGCGGTTATCAAGACATCACCGAAGGCGACACCGTCAAATGCACCGGCCGGATTTTGGAAGTGCCGGTTGGGGACGCGCTGTTGGGTCGCGTGGTCGACGCGTTGGGTAATCCGATCGACGGCAAGGGTCCGATCGATACCGCCTTGAGCTCGCCGATCGAAAAAATCGCTCCGGGCGTTATTGCCCGTCAATCGGTTGATCAACCGGTCCAAATCGGCTTGAAAGCGATCGACTCGATGATTCCGGTCGGCCGCGGCCAACGGGAGCTGATCATCGGTGACCGTCAAACCGGTAAGACAGCAATTGCCGTCGACGCGATCATCAATCAAAAAGGTACCGGTATTAAATGCATCTACGTTGCGATCGGGCAAAAACGCTCGTCTATCGCCAACGTGGTACGTAAATTGGAAGAACACGGCGCGATGGATCACACCATTATCGTCGTGGCGTCAGCCTCGGAATCCGCCGCGCTGCAATTCATCGCGCCGTACACCGGCTGCTCGATGGGCGAGTACTTCCGCGATAAAGGCGAAGACGCGCTGATCATTTACGACGACTTGACCAAGCAAGCTTGGGCCTACCGTCAAATCTCCCTGTTGCTGCGCCGTCCGCCAGGACGCGAAGCCTATCCTGGCGACGTGTTCTACATTCACTCGCGCCTGTTGGAGCGCGCGGCCCGCATCAATGCGGCTGAAGTCGAGAAGCTAACCGGCGGCAAGGTACAAGGCAAAACCGGTTCGTTGACCGCTCTGCCGATCATCGAAACCCAAGGCGGCGACGTTTCAGCCTTCGTTCCAACCAACGTGATTTCGATCACCGACGGCCAGATCTTCCTGGAGACCGGTCTGTTCAACTCAGGTATTCGTCCGGCGGTCAACGCGGGTCTGTCGGTATCGCGGGTTGGCGGCGCGGCGCAAACCAAGATCATCAAAAAACTGGGCGGTGGTATTCGTCTGGACTTAGCGCAGTTCCGCGAGTTGGCGGCCTTCGCCCAGTTCGCATCCGATTTGGACGAAAGCACTCGCAAACAAATCGAGCGCGGCCAACGCGTCACCGAGTTGATGAAGCAAAACCAATACGCGCCGATGTCGGTTGCCGAAATGGGTGTTTCGTTATACGCGGCGAACTCCGGTTTCCTGGATAGCTTGGAAGTCAAGCAAGTCCGTGCGTTCGAAGCGGCGCTGCTGGATTTCATGCGCAACGAAGAATCCGCGCTGATGGCTAAAATCAACGAGAAAGGCGACTACAACGACGAAATTCAAAAAGGCATTCACAGCGCCATCGAGCGTTTCGTCAAGACCGGTAGCTGGTAAAGGGTCCGCACATGGCTGTTGGCAAAGAGATACGTACCAAGATCGCGAGTATCAAAAATACTCAGAAGATCACCCGAGCCATGGAAATGGTGGCGGCGAGCAAGATGCGGAAAACCAAGGACCGCATGCAAGCAACCCGGCCTTACGCAAAAAAATAGGTCAGATCATTCGGCATCTGGCCTATGCCAATCCGGAATATAAACATCCGTTCCTGATCGAACGCGAGGTTAAGCGGGTAGGCATTATCGTGGTCAGTTCCGACCGCGGCTTGTGCGGCGGTTTGAACGCCAACCTGTTCAGGAAGATCTTGGTCGAAATGCAGCAATGGCGCGCTAACGGCATCGAAGTCGATGTGTGCGCGATCGGCGGCAAGGCGGCCGTGTTTTTCAACCTGCTGAATGCCAACCTGATCGGTCAAGCAACCAAGCTCGGCGATACGCCGCACCAAACCGACATCATCGGGACCGTGAAAATCATGCTGGATGCCTACGAAGCCGGCCGGATCGACCAAGTGTTTCTGATCAGCAACGATTTCGTTAACACGATGACGCAGAAACCGGTGCTGCAACAACTGCTGCCGGTGCAAGTCGGCGAGTTGGAACCGGCTTTGTCCGGCCATTGGGATTATTTGTACGAGCCCAATGCCAAGGACGTTCTGGACAGTTTGCTGATTCGTTACGTCGAATCCACAGTGTTTCAAGGTTTGGTGGAAAACAACGCTTGCGAGCAGGCCGCCCGGATGGTGGCGATGAAGAGTGCTTCCGACAATGCCGGAAACATCATCAAGGAATTGCAACTGGTTTACAACAAAGCCAGACAGGCCGCCATCACCCAGGAAATTTCCGAGATCGTTGCCGGTGCATCCGCCGTTTAGGCCTTTCAAGACAAGTTTTAGATAGATTTTTAAAGAGGACGACATAATGAGTTTGGGTAAAATCGTTCAGATCATCGGAGCGGTCGTCGACGTGGAATTTCCGCGCGAAAACCTGCCGAAAGTATACGACGCGTTGAATGTTGACGGCGGTCTGGTTCTGGAAGTCCAGCAACAATTGGGCGACGGCGTGGTTCGCACGATTGCGATGGGTTCTACCGACGGTCTGAAACGCGGCGCCGGCGTCAGCAACACCGGTGAAGCGATCAAGGTACCGGTCGGCCAAGCCACGCTGGGCCGTATCATGAACGTCCTCGGCGACGCCATCGACGAAAAAGGGCCTATCGGCGAGAAAGAAAAATGGGTTATCCACCGCGACGCGCCCTCTTACGCCGATCAAGCGCCAGCCAATGAGTTGCTGGAAACCGGCATCAAGGTGATCGACTTGGTTTGCCCGTTCGCCAAAGGCGGTAAAGTCGGCCTGTTCGGCGGCGCGGGCGTAGGTAAGACCGTCAACATGATGGAATTGATCCGTAACATCGCGATCGAGCACAGCGGTTATTCGGTATTCGCCGGTGTGGGTGAGCGGACCCGCGAAGGTAACGACTTCTATCACGAAATGACCGATTCCAACGTTATCGACAAAGTATCGTTGGTTTACGGACAGATGAACGAGCCACCGGGAAATCGTTTGCGCGTTGCGTTGACGGGTCTGACCATGGCGGAGTTTTTCCGTGATGAAGGCCGTGACGTGTTGTTCTTCGTCGATAACATTTATCGTTATACCCTGGCCGGTACCGAAGTATCGGCGTTGTTGGGCCGTATGCCTTCCGCGGTAGGTTACCAACCGACCCTGGCCGAAGAGATGGGCGTTCTGCAAGAACGGATTACCTCGACCAAAACCGGTTCTATCACGTCTATCCAAGCGGTTTACGTACCGGCCGACGACTTGACCGACCCGTCGCCAGCCACTACGTTCGCTCACTTGGACGCGACCGTGGTATTGTCCCGTCAAATCGCCGAGTTGGGTATTTACCCGGCGATCGATCCGCTGGATTCCACCAGCCGTCAGTTGGACCCGCTGGTGATCGGCCAGGAACATTACGAAACCGCCCGAACCGTGCAAGGTATCTTGCAACGCTATAAAGAGTTGCGTGACATCATCGCCATCTTGGGTATGGACGAATTGTCCGAAGAAGATAAACTGACGGTGGCTCGCGCGCGTAAAGTGCAACGCTTCCTGTCGCAACCGTTCTTCGTGGCCGAGGTATTTACTGGTTCGCCCGGCAAATACGTGTCCTTGAAAGACACCATCGCCGGCTTCAAAGGCATTATCAGCGGCGAGTACGACAGCTTGCCCGAACAAGCTTTTTATATGGTGGGAACAATCGACGAAGCCATCGAAAAAGCCAAAAACATGTAACTCGGCATAGGAGGGTTCGATCATGGTAATGACCATCCATGTTGACATAGTCAGCGCCGAGCAGGAAATCTATTCCGGTTTGGCGGAAATGTTGTTCGCGCCGGCCGAAATGGGCGATGTCGGTATCGCGGCGCGGCACGCACCGCTGATCACCAAATTGAAACCTGGCGAAGTCAGGGTCAAGATCAGCGACAAGGAGCAGCACGCGTTTTACATTACCGGCGGCTTCCTGGAAGTGCAGCCGCATGTCGCCACGGTATTGGCCGACACCGCGATTAGGGCCAAGGACATTGACGAAGCCGCCGCCTTGCAAGCCAAGGCCAAAGCCGAGGAAATGCTGTCCGACAAGAGCGGTAAAATCGACTACGCCCTCGCGCAGGCCGAATTGGCCGACGCGGTCATGAAGCTACGGACTCTGGATAGATTAAGAAAACGTGGCGCGTAAGCTCGGAATCGCGTAAAAATACAGCCCGATGGCGCTAGACGTCATCGGGCTTTTTTGTTTTAGGAATCACGATGTCGATAAAAACCATAATACTCGCCGCCGGCCAAGGTACGCGGATGCGTTCGGCTCGGCCCAAAGTGCTACATGAAATCGCCAACCGGGCATTGCTGGAGCACGTATACCAAACTAGCCGCGGGCTAGAGGACAATCAAATCTTTATCGTCTACGGCCACGGTGGCGAGGCGGTTAAACAAACCTTGAATGCGTTGGACGCCACCTGGATAGAGCAAAAGCAGCAGCTTGGCACCGGTCACGCGGTACAGCAAGCTATCGACCATGTCGAAGACGGCGATACCGTCTTGATCCTATACGGCGACGTACCGTTGCTGAAAACGCAGACGATACAAACCCTGTTGCGCAAAGCCAGTCTGACTTCATTGGCGTTGCTGACCGTGACTTTGGACGATCCTACCGGCTACGGCCGCATCGTCCGCGACAAGGATCATGCGGTCATCAAGATCGTCGAACAAAAAGACGCCAACGAGGCAGAGGCGCAAATCAACGAAGGCAATACCGGCATCCTGGCTTGCAAGGGCAGCCAGCTCAAGCAGTGGCTGGCACGGCTGTCCAACAACAACGCCCAGAACGAATACTATCTGACCGACATTATCGAAATGGCGGTAGACGACGGTTTGACGATAGAAACCAGTCAGGCCGCCAGTGCCGACGAAGTGCTGGGTGTCAATAATCGCGCGCAATTGGCCCATTTGGAAAGGGTTTACCAACGCGAACAAGCCCAGGCGCTGATGGAGAAAGGCGTGACCTTGCGGGATCCGGCTCGCCTAGACGTGCGCGGCGTTTTCGCCGAGCTTGGTCAAGACATCGACATCGACATCAACGTGATCTTCGAAGGCGTGAACCGCATTGCCTCCAACGTCAAGATCGGCGCAAATTGCATCATCAAGAACGCCACTATCGGCGAAGGCGTGGAAATTCTGCCTAGCAGCGTCATCGAGGATGCCGAAGTCGGCGCCGGCAGCCGGATCGGCCCGTTCGCCCGTCTGCGACCGCAAACCCGCTTGGCCGAGCAGGTCCACATCGGCAATTTCGTCGAAATCAAGAAAGCCGACGTCGGCGTCGGCAGCAAGATTAACCATTTGAGCTATATTGGCGACAGCGAAATCGGCAGCAAGGTCAACGTCGGCGCCGGCACCATTACCTGTAATTACGACGGGGTGAATAAATTCAAAACCGTCATCGAAGACGGCGCCTTCATCGGCTCCGACTCGCAATTGGTGGCACCGGTCAGAGTCGGCAAAAACGCCACGATAGGTGCGGGTTCGACGATTACCAAGGACACCCCCGCCGAGCAATTGACCCTAAGCCGCGTCAAGCAAGTCAGTATCGCCGGTTGGCAAAGACCGGTTAAACAAGCGGGCCCTGAAACAGACAGTGCTCCGCACTCCCAACAAAGCAGTCGGCCGGAGAAATAATATGTGCGGCATAGTCGCGGGCGTTGCCCAACGCAACGTGGTTCCGATTTTGATTGAAGGTTTAAAGCGTCTGGAATACCGGGGCTATGATTCGGCCGGCCTGGCCGTCATCAACGGTGGCGAAATCTTCCGCAAGCGCGAACTGGGCAAGGTTAAGGGCCTGGAAGCGCTAATCGCCGCCGACCCGATCGAAGGCCGCATCGGCATCGCCCACACTCGCTGGGCCACCCACGGCAAGCCGAGTACCCGAAACGCCCACCCGCACGTCAGCAAGGACAGAGTGGCGGTGGTACATAACGGCATCATCGAAAATCACGACCACCTGCGCGCCGCGTTGCAGGAAAACGGCTACGTATTCACTTCCGAGACCGATACCGAAGTCATCGTCCACAAGGTTGCCGAAGAGCTGAAAGCTGCCGGCAATTTGCTCGACGCGGTCGGTAAAACCGTCAAAAGCCTGCGCGGCGCCTATGCGCTGGGCGTGATCGACTGCGAGCAACCGGACGTGCTGGTCGCCTGCCGCAAAGGCAGCCCATTGGTGATCGGCATCGGCATCGGCGAATACTTCATCGCCTCCGACATCGCCGCCTTACTGCCGGTCACTCAGCGCTTCATCTTTCTGGAAGACGGTGACGTGGCCGAATTGACCATCAACGGCGTCACGATATTCGACGAAGCCGGCCGCCGTGTGGTCCGTCCGGTCATCGAAAGCCAGCTGAAAGCCGACTCGGTCGACAAAGGCAAATACCGCCACTACATGCTCAAGGAAATCTACGAGCAAGCTTGGGCGGTGTCGGAAACCCTGGAAGGCCGTTTCATCGACAACCGCTTGCAGGACAATGCCTTCGGCCACAACGCGGCCGAGGTGTTCGACCAAATTAAATCGGTGCTGATTCTGGCCTGCGGCACCGGTTACCATTCCGGCTTGGTCGCTCGCTACTGGTTCGAAAAATACGCCCGCGTGCCCTGCGCTATCGAAATCGCCAGCGAATTCCGCTACCGCAACCCGGTCGTGGCGCCGGATACCTTGGTCGTGACCATTTCCCAGTCCGGTGAAACCGCCGACACGCTGGCCGCCTTGCAGGAAGCCAAAAAGCTCGGCGTCAAGCATTCGCTGGTGATCTGCAACGCGCCGGAAAGCTCGCTGGTGCGCGAATCCGAATTGGTGTTGATGACCCGCGCCGGCCCGGAAATCGGCGTCGCTTCGACCAAGGCCTTCACCACCCAGTTGGTGGCCTTGTTGATGCTGATTATCGCGGTCGGCCGCCGCTTCGAACTCAGTGCCGAGAAAGAGGAACACATCGTCTCGCAACTGTTCGCCCTACCCGGCAACATCGAAAAAGTGCTGAAGCTGGATAACGCCATCGAACTGCTGTCGCAGCGCTTCGCCGACAAGCATAACGCGCTGTTCCTGGGTCGCGGCACCCATTACCCGATCGCGATGGAAGGCGCCTTGAAGCTGAAGGAGATTTCCTACATCCATGCCGAAGCCTATCCGGCCGGCGAATTGAAGCACGGCCCGCTGGCCTTGATCGACGCCGAAATGCCGGTGGTTACGGTCGCGCCCAACAACAACCTGCTGGAAAAGCTGAAATCCAACATCCAGGAAGTCAGCGCTCGCGGCGGGCAGTTGATCGTGTTCATGGACGAGGACTTGGCCGAAAGCGACGCCGCAGACGAGAACGTACAAATCGTCAAAATGCCCAGCGTCGCCAACGCCATCTCGCCGATCATCTACACGATACCGCTGCAACTGCTGTCCTACCACGTCGCCGTGCTGAAAGGCACCGACGTCGATCAACCCAGAAACCTGGCCAAGTCGGTGACGGTGGAATAGCGGCGATTTAGACGGAACGGATTCCGAGGGGTTGAGGTTGGAGAAAGGGCTTGTCGAATCAATGTTCGGCAAGCCCTTTTTTATCAGTTACGATATATTTGTTTTTTTGAATTTCGATGAGCGAGATCGACCCGATCGGGCTGTTCAATGTAACCACAGCGGCAATTAATGAATGACAGCTTATTCGATGCTTTAGGAGTTGCCTTATCAATTGTGGACATTGGAATTTAATGATTCCTGCCTTAAATTTTGCCCCTCAGACTTAATAATCTTGAAGTCACTTCGACAGATCAAGACCCTTTACTAGAGAATCTATATAAGTAGACGATTTTATAGACGAATCGTCGTATCCAACCGTATAAAACCAGCGAGAAAACCTTTGAACTAAATGTTCCGCAAAAGGCGACGATAATTGCAAAACTTTTTTATCAGCTGTCGGACAATGAGCAAGCCGAAACGAGTAAACCATGTTGAAATCGACTACCAGAGGCTCGTCTAACCCAAATGCAGGGAATTCAGGTAAAAACGCTAACCCTTCATTTTTATTATTAACAAGGTTGCTAACTTGATTTTTTAAATTAGCATTGTTGCCGCTCCCTCTTATAAAGGTATTGAGCGGTAAAACAGTACAAAATACTAAATAGGGCAACTTAACAGATCTATTTGCATCCTCAACCAAATGACAAGTTCGATTCAACAACATCCAATAAGGAATTTGAGGGGTGGGTACTTGCTCAAAGTCCTGTTGCCTATATATGTCTCCTTGCCAGCGATGCTTATGATTAGGCGCTACATAGCACGGGGATTTTTGTAAATCTTCGGTCACTATTATTGGTGTCTGTAATTTACCAACCGTATGTTGAGGCACATTGCATATGAATTTCCTCAACCGCTGAAACATCATAATCATCCAAAAGCCGCTCATAATCGGATAAATTCGGTTCGCCAAGCCAAAAATCTAAAGCTCCTGTTCCTTGAGTTGAGTAAACCTGAACGAATCCGACAGATTCTTGTTGTGCACAATCCTTTTTGATCAGAGTGCCTTTGGTAGATTGAAACGTA
The DNA here is from genome assembly GCF_050154735.1 of Methylomonas stagni. NCBI lineage: Bacteria > Pseudomonadati > Pseudomonadota > Gammaproteobacteria > Methylococcales > Methylococcaceae > Methylomonas > Methylomonas stagni. The sequence continues at coordinate 3,798,781 of NZ_CP189557.1, forward strand.
ATCGATTCTTGAGGACGAATTCGAGCTTCATTTCTTTTTAATATAACTTTCTCAGTTATCTGCTTAAAACGCCTTGTGGCAGTGTCGAACTTAATAACTGGTGAGCTGTGAAGAAACCCAGAATAGTGAGTCTGTTGTTTTTGAAATTGTTCGATCGTTAAAGCTGACATGTTTATTCCTCCCTCATTATCTGGAGCAACTCGTCTGTAACGGCCCACATAAATAAGTCAAAATGAAGCTCATTTAGCGTTGGCAATGCATCATGAAAAACTTGCTCTACTGAAAGCTTACCTTGTTCAACCAAATCGAAATCAAACGTAGCCTCATAAGAATTAGCTTGATCGAGAGCCTTTATTGAGTTTCGAAGCAAGCAGAGCTTGCCTTCCTTTTCCAATACAAGCGCTTCTTCAGCAATTTTAAGAGCGCCGTCATGCGCAAGGCCCGTTCTCAGAGATCCGAATAATACAGGGTTAAAAATTGCGTATGCCTCAGAATAAGATTGTGCATTTTCAATGATAATGGAACTAATCTTACGTAGACCAATTTTATTGATGTTCCATTCAGGCCCAAGCAGTTTCATTACAATGGAAACGTAATGATGTAATCTCTCCGAAAACGGTTCATAACCATCGTACGCATGATCAGAAACAACAATGTGCTGTGAAGTTATATTTATTTCTCTCCACGGTTTTTGACTAACAAATCGCAAACCAATTGCTTCTGCATTGTGCTGTAGAGTTTGTTCCTTATCTTGAGGCGTCGTTAATACATATTGTCCTCTAAATATTTTCCCACCTTCGACAAATCCTAACTTTTTAAAAGCATCATTAAACGAAGACTCCGCCGCCAGGATCGAGCTTGCAACCATCCCAGAAAGCCCTAACTCGCAGTGAACGCTATTTAAAAAATGCTTTTTGTATGTTTGGCGTTGAAAATGCTCAACGTTAACTAGGTTGTCCCGCATAATTGGGAGTTGAAGTCTCAAAAAATAAAAAAGGAGCTATATCCGCGCAGTGCGAACGAAAACATTTTTTTCGCAGAACGATATTAAAGCCCTGCTTAGTATAGCAACTTTACAGTTGAAACATTGACTTTTGAAACGGAAAACATCAAGCGGCGGCTGCGCTAGAAGAGCACCGAGATATAAATGATTGCGTAATCCTTAACCGCCCGCGAGCGGTTATATACAGTCTACAGAGTTCTCGCCGGAATAAAAAACACCCAAACTATCCAGTCTAAGTCTTTGATGTTTATGAGGCTGTCAATTAGCTCGGTAGGGTACGCACCGCGTACCACCTGGCTAACATATAAAACCACTCATTTTTATAAAAATAGCCTACGCTTTTGCTGTGCGGAGCGGCGCGGTCGGTGCGCGTATTCGGCAACTTTGTAGGAGATCGAGATGAATCAAAATTTGGTTTCGTTAACTTTCAGCGACGTGGCGTTGGCGGAGATCGACGCGGCTTTGAGTACCTTGGAGCGCCACTTCGCCGACTTATCGTCGTTGTCGCCCGAGCAGCGCCGCAATATTCTGAAGATGGGCGATAAGACCGAAGCCTTTTGTCGGCAGACCATGCTGCTGGCCGCGCAGAATAGCCAGGCGCTGCCGCCCAGTCTGAATATGTCCGAAGCCCAAGCCGATTTCCACTGCCTGGATCAAATCCGGCCCCGCTTGCATCGGCTGCGGGATTTGCTGGCGCGGGGCGACGATACCGATATGGCCTTGGGCAGCGACATCTACAGTTTTTGTCTGGATGCCTATGCCTCGCTGAAAATTGCCGGCAAGGGCGCGGCATTGGAAACGCTGCGCCAGGCCATGGCGGCGCGCATTAATCGCGGCGCCAAGGCGAAAGTCGAACCATCCGCCCGCTAAGGATCGCGGCGGAATCCGCGGCCGGACTCGGCCATGCCGTTAAGTTAAGCGATGACAGTCCATGTAAGCCGATTGGGGGGCCTATCGGCGGCGCGAGAGGCATCGAAGCCTGCGGCTGGCGTGAGGCCGGCCGTTACGCTTCGACTGGGCTTGGTCAACCGATTACTTAACGGTATTGAGCCACGGGGGACGGGCTGGCCGCTATTTTCTGCCGCCGATAATAAACGCTATTCGGGGTGGGCGTTTGGCCGCAAGCGTCGGCCTGTTTAGCGTAACCGCCCCGCTTTCCGGAAACCCGCTAAACCTAAGCGCCGGTCGCGCCCTGCCATTCGCGATCCCGGCCAAGCTATTGGCGCAAATGTCCCGGAGGAAAAGCCTGCTCGATGACCGAATCGGCGGTCGCTTAAGCCAAATAGCTGCAAGGCCAAGCCGAATCGGCCGAGGCGCCGGCCGATTCGGCGTTCGATTGCGGCACATCGCTTTAATCGCCAACCGATAGCGGTTCTCGTGCAAGCCTAACAGGGCATCCGTTGCACCAACGTGGTTCAAAAGTGGGGCTGGATAAGCCCGCGCTTGGGCCGATTTGCTACTCGGCCAAGCCAAGTCGCCGCAAGCTTGGACCTGTGTGCTGCTCGAGCGAACCGAAACGGTCCTCGCCGCCGGCAAATGGTTGTCAGCGCAAGCCTCGATGAAATCGAGGATGCCGGCGATACCTTGGCTTTCGGCTGAACTACCGCCGCCAGTCCGGGTCTTCTTGTTTTACGTTCGCAATGTCGAATCGACAAGGGGGAGGCCATGAAAACCATCCTATTATTGATCGTTGCCCTGTTCGCGGGCGGGGCGGCAGCGAAACCAACGGCCGAGCCGCCGTCGGCGGCGCATAGTCCATCGGTGCCGTATGACAGGGCTCAGGCCTTGGAGTCCTTCTCGAAAACCGTCCACGGCGGCATCCTGCATATCGTGGCGAAATCGGCGAGCAACGCCGAGCAGGTTCGGCGGATACAAGACTATTTGCGGCAAACCGCCGCCGAATTCCAAAAGGGCGATTTTTCGTCGACGGAACGCTATCACGGCCCGGACATGCCCGGTTTGGCGCAGATGAAAGCGGCCCAGCCCGGCGAGATTCGTTACGACTTTAAGCGATTGCCCGACGGCGGCCAAATCCATTTCTCGACCGAATACGCGCCGCTGCTGACGGCCCTACACCATTGGTTCGACGCGCAGATCGCCGAGCACGGTAGCGCGGCGTTGCCGGAGCACAGCCAGCACCACGCCACGCCGACCGAATAGACCGCGATTTGCCGGCTTTGTTGCTGGCGCTTGGGGGCTCTCGTTACTGATGTTCCCTTCGGCTCCGCTCAGGGAACGGACTCCATCTGCGCGGGGAATGTTCCGGATGTTTGGGAACGCGTGAGCCGCTCGGGGAAATTAGCCGTTGTTCCCTTCGGCTCTGCTCAGGGAACGGGCTCCGGCTGCGCGAGGAATGTTTCTGATGGTTGGGAACGCGTGAGCTGCTCGGGGGAAATTAGCCGTTGTTCCCTTCGGCTCCGCTCAGGGAGCGGACTCCAGCTGAGCGGGGAATGTTTCGGATGGTTGGGAACGCGTGAGCTGCTCGGGGGAAATTAGCCGTTGTTCCCTTCGGCTCTGCTGGACTCCGGCTTTCGGGCACGTGCGGCGCTGAGGTGCTCCAGGAACACGCCCCGCGTTCCCTGAGCGGAGCCGAAGGGATTCGAGTGGCAAGCGCTAGATTCTGATCGTTTTGCCAGTAACGCAAAAAGCCATGCGTGCAAGTTTCTCCGTCGTGGGTGCTCGGAAGCCGGCGTCCGTTCGAATCTAAAGGGCGACAACGACGCCGCCGTTCGGATTGCCGAGCGGGTAGGTTGCGCTTTGGCGACCTTTCGCGTTCGTGCCGCCCAATTTTTTGGCTTTGTCTGTATAATCGCCGCCAGAGTTGGCCGAACAGTCGCCGTTTCGCGTAAGCGAGAGGGAGGAAAGTCCGGGCTCCATAGGGCAGGGTGCCAGGTAATGCCTGGGAGGCGCGAGCCTACGGAAAGTGCCGCAGAAAATATACCGCCTGGTTCGAATCGAACCCGGTAAGGGTGAAATGGTGCGGTAAGAGCGCACCGCGCAACTGGTAACAGGTGTGGCAGGGTAAACCCCACCCGGAGCAAGATCAAATAGAGGAGCATTGGCGTGGCCCGCGCTGTTCCTGGGTAGATTGCTTGAGCGCTTGGGTGATCAAGCGCCTAGATGAATGGCTGTTCACGACAGAACCCGGCTTACAGGCCAACTCTTTCCCTTCTTTTGCAATCCGCAAAATATTCCATGACATCCAAGACCGACGAATTTTTCCGGAAGGCGGAGCAATTGATTGCCGCCGGCCGTTTCATCGACAGCAAGGGCTGGGTGCCGGCGACCAGCGGCAATTTTTCGGCCAGACTTTCCGACGGCAATATCGCGATTACCGTCTCCGGCCGCCACAAGGGCCGGCTGGAACCGGACGACATTATGTTGATCGACAGTCGCGGCCAGTCGCTGGACGGTAAGAAGCCGTCGGCGGAGACCTTGCTGCATACCTCGATTTACCAACGTTTTCCGCAAGTGCAAGCGGTGTTGCATCCGCATTCGGTCAACGCCACGCTGACGGCGCGCCTGTTTCAACACGAAATCGTGCTGGAAGACTACGAATTGTTGAAGGCCTTGCCCGGCATCGCCACCCACGAAACCCGGATCGTCGTGCCGATTTTCGCCAACGATCAGGATATTCCGCGCTTGGCGGCCAGGGTCGAGGCCTATATGGATGCCCACGGCGATGTCCACGGCTACATCATCGCCGGCCACGGGTTTTACACGTGGGGCGCGTCGGTGGACGATGCCTTGCGCCATTTGGAAGCCCTGGAGTTTTTATTCGATATTGAAATTCGCCTACATGGAGTAACACGCTTATGAGCGCTTTAACGATTTTTCCCGCCGGCCAACCCGATCAAGGCCGCACCTACCGCGAGTTTGCCGACATCGCCGATCGTTTGCGCGATTTAGGCGTGCAATTCGAGCGCTGGCAAGCCGAGCAAGCGTTCGGCGCCGATGCCGATAGCGACACGGTTTTAAGCGCTTACCAAGCTTCGATCAACCAACTGAAACGGCAATACGGTTTTCAGTCGGTGGACGTGATCAGTCTGAACGCCGAGCATCCGAACAAGGAGGCTTTGCGGCAGAAGTTTTTATCCGAGCACACCCACAGCGATTTCGAGGTGCGGTTTTTCGTCGAGGGTAAGGGTTTGTTTTATCTGCATGTCGAGGACCAAGTCCACGCGGTGTTGTGCGAGCAAGGCGATTTGATCAGCGTACCGGCCAACACCCGGCATTGGTTCGATATGGGCGAGCATCCCCATTTCAAATGCATCCGCCTGTTCACGACCGAGGACGGCTGGGTGGCCGAGTTTACCGGCGACAAGATTGCCGAGCGCTTTCCGACTCTGGATCAATACCTGGCGACGCTATGATCGAAGCCATCGTCACCGACATCGAAGGCACTACGTCGTCACTGTCCTTCGTCAAGGAGGTGTTGTTTCCTTACGCGCGGACGCATTTGGCCGATTATGTCGCCAGCCACGCCGACGAGCCGCAAGTCCGGACGTTGTTGGACGATGCCGCTCAATTGATGGGCGGGACGCCGGATCGGGCCGCGATTGTCGAACAATTGAGAGCCTGGATAGACGCCGATCAAAAGATTACGCCTTTGAAATCCTTGCAGGGCCTGATCTGGCTGGACGGCTACCGCAACGGCGATTTCACCGGTCACATTTATGAGGATGCGGTACGCAATCTTAAGGCTTGGCATGCCCAGGGCTATCAGCTGTACGTGTACTCGTCCGGCTCGGTGCAGGCGCAAAAATTGTTGTTCGGCCATAGCGATTTCGGCGATTTGACGCCGCTGTTTTCCGGCTACTTCGACACTCATATCGGCGGCAAGCGCGAAGCCGATTCCTACCGGCGTATCGCCGCCGCGCTGGGTTTCCCGGCCGATCGGATTTTATTCCTGTCGGACATACGCGAAGAACTGGATGCGGCTCGCGAAGCCGGCATGGCGACGCGCTGGCTGGTGCGCGAGCAAGTACCCAATCTCGATGCTGAGCATCCGCAAGTCGCCGATTTCGACGCGGTTCAACCCTAACCACGGCCGGCGGCCATGAAAATTGCGATTCTGTCCCGCGACGCCACTCTGTATTCCAGTGTGCGTCTGGTCGAGGCCGCCACGGCGCGCGGACATCAGGCCAGGGTGTTCGACCCGACCCATTGCTATATGAACATCACCTCGATGAAGCCGTCTATCCATTATATGGGTGAGGATTTGTTGAGTTACGATGCGGTGATTCCGCGCATCGGCGCGTCGATCACCTTTTACGGCACGGCGGTATTGCGCCAGTTCGAGGTGATGAACACGTTCACGTTGAATAACTCGGCGGCGATCAGCCGTTCCCGCGACAAACTGGCATCCAGCCAATTATTGGCCCGCAAAGGTATCGATCTGCCGATTACCGCGTTCGCGCACAATCCCGACAATATCGAAGACCTGATCGCCGAAGTCGGCGGCGCGCCGCTGGTGATTAAATTGGTGGAAGGCTCGCAAGGCATCGGCGTGGTGCTGGCCGAAACGCATAACGCCGCGCATAGCGTGATTCAGGCCTTTATGGGTTTGAACGCCAACATCATGGTGCAGGAATTTATCCAGGAAGCGGCCGGCAGCGACATTCGCTGTTTTGTCATCGGCGAAAAGGTGGTGGCGGCGATGAAACGCCAAGGCCGCGAAGGCGAGTTCCGCTCCAATCTGCATCGCGGCGGCAGCGCCAGCGTGGTCCGGCTGACGCCGCAAGAACGCGCCACCGCGGTCGGCGCTGCGAAAGTGATGGGTTTGGATGTCTGCGGCGTGGATTTGCTGCGTTCCAAGCGCGGACCGTTGGTGATGGAAGTCAATTCCTCGCCGGGGCTGGAAGGTATCGAAAAAACCTGTGGTAAGGACATCGCCGGCTTGATGATCGAATATATCGAAAAAAACGCCAAAAAAAGCCGGCATAAGTTCGGCTGTTTACTGGGTCAGCGGAACGAAGCGGTAGCCGCGATCCGTTTGCCAGGACAAATACACGTCCCGGTCGTCTCCGATCAGAAAGGCGTCATCGGCCTTGCCTGTCGTGGTTGCCAAGGTTTCTGCCGGCGACCAGCTTTCGCCGGAATCGCCCGAGTGCAGGTGCCTCACTATATTCCGATTGCCGTCGAATTCGGACCAAACCACCCAAACTTGTCGGTCTTTGGCTAGCACCTGGGGGTGTTTGGCGCCGGCGCCGCCAAATGGATACGGCGGGGAAAAGTCTCGGCCCTGATTGATCGAGCGGGTATAAAACAGGCCCGGCCGGGATTCGGTGCCGCTAAACCAGACCACATGATAGGCACCGTCGTCGATGGACAGCGCCGGGCCGTGGTGAGGACAGGCGTCGATTTTCCAGTTTGCGTTTTCGACGCGCTTGACGGGGCCAGGCGTGTCCCAGTCTACGAATTTGTCGATGGCGTGATCGCGGATGCCGCCGTCGAAAACATGCCGCCAAAGGACTACCGGCAGATTGTCGCTGTCGATCTCGGTACCCAGACGGCAGCATTCGCAACTGTGAGGGGCCAGTATCCGGTTGGGTTGAAAGCTTTGTCCGCCGTCCCTCGACCAAGTGAAATAGACCGCCGAGCCGTCGAAGGGCCGATTTTCGGCTTTGGCCTTGTCCTTATCGCGAGCGTCCAGCCATGCGATGAAGACTTCGCCATTTTGCCCAACCGCAAGGCTGTCGAAGCGGTGGCCGGTGATATTGGGATCGTCGTTGATCGTGACCGGTTTGCTAAAACTTCGCCCGCCATCGTTGGAACGAGAAAATCGAATGTGCCCGCTATGGCGTTTTTCCAGATTTTGAGTCCAAGTCACGAATAAATTGCCTTGTCGATCGGCTTTGATTTTAGGCCGATATTCGCCGTGCGAGGCGACGGCTTCCGGTTCGGCATTGACCCGCGATGGCTCGGAGAAGTGCTGGCCTTTGTCGGTCGAGGATTGTAAATAAACGTGCTTGTCGTTGGCCCAGACGATCCAAAGCGTGCCGTCGGCGTCGAAGGTCGGCGTGACGGTATCCGAGCAAGCGCGATGGGGTGTCGGTGCCGGGCAAGCCGGCGCCTGATCGGCGGGCGATGCTTCGGCCAAGGTTGGCGATTCGGTCGACAGCGGTTGTTCGGCGCAGCCATTAAATAGCCAAAGCGCCGCGATTGCAAAAACAAAGGTTTTTTTCATGAGGTGAAGTGTTTAGCCGGCGCTCCGGTCGTGCTTCCGGAAGTCGGCGGCGGTTGTCGGGCGGGGCTGTTTCCAATAGCCCCGCTGTTTCGGGTCCGGGCCGCTGGGTAGCGGACATCGGCTGTTCGGTGGCGGGTTTGCCGTCTAGAACTTGTAGCCGATTTGAGCAAAGAATGTCCGTTGCGGCAACGGATGGTTAAAGAAGGCTTGATAGTCGTTGATATTATCGACCCCCGCCGAGATATGTCCGGCATTGTTGAAGCGGTAAGTGGCTTTCAGATCGACGTAGACCGATTCGGTAAAGGCCGCGTAATAGGGCAATTGCAGATCCTTGTTGTCGAGCTGGGCGTACATTCTGCCTTGGTAGCGGGTACCGACCGAAAAGTCCCAGTCTTTGCCGTAGTGGTAGGTCGTTAACAGGTTGGCTCGATAGTCAGGTAGCAGCGGAAAGCTCTTGCTGACGTAATTGACGTTGGCATCGTTCTTCAGAATTTTCGAATTCAAAATCGTCGTATCCAGTTTGATGTCGAAATTCGAGTCGAATACCCGGTCTTGGTTGATTGTCAAATCGATACCGTTAATTTCCACTTCGTCGATTGACGCCAACAGGCTGCTGAAGTTGCTGGCGTTCAGGTTCAAGCCGCCCGGCCCGAAGGTAGCGGGGTCTTGAGCGATCAATAACGAGTTGGAGATCGTCGAACTGTAAATGGCGTTGCGCACGTTTTCATGGAACAGATTCAAGCGGATATACCCGTTATTGAAATCGTACTCCCCCATCAGGTTGTGGTGGGTTCCGTCTTCCGGCTTCAATAGCGAATTGGCCAGACTGACGCTACCCCTCAAACTGTTCGAGTTGTCGAACAATTCGCCCACCAGCGGAAACCGGTAGGCTTTGGCGACCGAGTAGCGGAATTTCCAGCGGCCCGGTTCGTAGCCCAACGAGAATTTTGGCGACCATGTCGATGCTTGACGGTCCCGTGGCGAGTAATTATTGTTGCCGGACAAATAAATGCCGTCCGACACGTTCCAACGTTCCAATCGGCTGCCGAATGTGGCGTCCCAGTCCTGGATAAACCGCCATGACAGTTGGCCGAACAGGCCGTAGGTGTCGGTCGCGCCGCCGCTACGCAAGGTTAGCCGATCGCGGTTGGTGGCCGTATAGTTGCTGGTACTGTATTGGCTGGTGAACATTTTGGCGTGTTGATATTCCATGCCGGTCGAAAACGACAGGTCTTCGCGATCGAAGAACTTTTGGTTGTCGAATTTCGTTGAAATATTGACCCAGCCCATGCTGTCGACATCGCTGATTTGGCCGGCATTGGTATTGTTGGGGTCGCTGGGATTCAAGGACGAGGAGATCGTCTGGTCGTGCAGGACGTCAAAATAACTGACGTGGGTGTCGGTGTTCCAATTGCCGAATAGCTGGCCTTTCAAGCCGCCACCTAGCGTTAGAGTTTGCCGATTTTGTTGGCTGGCGCCGAAATTGGTCCCGACCGGGACGATCCGTAAGCCGTTGTAGTTGTAAGTCGTGCTGCCGTTACCGTAGACCGGCGTACCGTCGGCCTTGCGCAGATAAGTTTGGCCAACGCTGGTGACGTCCAGATTTTCGAAAGCGACGGTGAACAAAGCGTCGAGTTGCGGATTGATTTGATAGCCGCCTTTCCATTTGTACAAATCGTCCACCGAATGCACGACACCGCTGTCGCCATAGGATAGTCGAGGCTGGCCGGCATAACCGCCTTGGTTGGCCTGATTTCCGACGGCTCGGGGATTGCGCTCGAGATAGGCGCCGCTGACCGATCCGGCTCCGGAGGTGTAGGCTCTTAGCGCGCCGCCGTTGGCACCGGACGTATTCGAGTAGTTATAGGTGGTCATCGGCTGGCCTTCGTTCTCTAAATGGTTGTAAGAGAAGTAGCTGCTGAAGTCGCCGAACTTATCGCCGTAAGAGCCGAAGGTCCGGAATCCTTGCAGGTTTTTGCTGGTGCCTTCGAACTGATAGGGTTGGAAGATATAGGTTGCCTCGGTATAGACCTCGCGCTTTTGCGGTAGCAGAGTATTGAAGTTGATCACGCCGCCCATGGCGTTGCCGCTGTATTCGGCGGAGAACGGTCCCGATAGAATATCGACCGATTTGATTTCGCCCGGACCGATCAATCCCCAGCGCGGCGAGCCGTTGAACGAATATTGCAAGGCGTTCCAGATTGGCATGCCATCCATAAATACCATGACCCGGCCGCCTTGGTAAGGATTGGAGCCGCGCATGCCGACCGGTGCATTCGGATCGCCGATATAACGTTGTCTGACGAATACGCCGGATTCGAATTTGATTGAATCGGAGGTGGTGACGGCGTTGGTCTCGGCGATGTCTTTCTTGGAGATTTTGGTTTTAGGCGTTGATAGGTCGGTTTTCGAGGGCTTTTCCGGGCGGCCGTCTTCGGAATCTTCCGAAACGATAACATCGGCTAGTGTGTTGTCCTTGGATTCCGCCGCTTGCAAATTATGCGATGAATGCAGGATGGTGGGTAGTGCCAGTAGCAATGATGTCTTTTTTATGGTTTCTCGCATGTCGAGTGTTCCTTGAAAATAAAATTGGCTCGCCAAGGCCGGACGGAAGCGTGTTCGCCCGGTTTTGGGAATAGCGTTGCGCGAGCAATTTTGGAGCCTGTAATTCAAGGCAATGATAAATAAATGGTTTTATTCGGGAGGGAGCCAATATTTAAATAAACTATGTTATATAAAATATTAATGGCTGGCAGTATCTGGGAAATCACCGAAAATGGACTGCGGCGGGGTCCGGCAGATTGGCGGTTATTAAGCCGTTGAAGCCAAATCTGCGATAGCGCTCAAACAATTTTCGGCAATTCAGGCGAACCGTGACGCTTGAGATTCTTGGTCGCAAAATGGTGGCGGCAAATGATTTTAAAACTATGTTATTTGACGGAGTTTTACTCCGTATTGCCGAGGAAATGATGAAAATACTTAGATGGCTGGTTTGGGTTGTGTGCGTGCTGGCCGGCTGGCATTCGGCTGTTGCCGATGAGATAGCGTTAAAGCCGTTTCGGATCGATAGCTATCGGCAAATTCTTGCCGAGTCCGCGCACGCGCCGTTGTTGTTGGCGATTTGGTCGGTGGATTGTCCGTCCTGCCTGAAAGACATGAAGAACTTAAGGGCGCTGCACGAAAAACATCCGGAGCTGAAGATCGTCATGCTCGCGGTCGACGACGGCGAGGCTTTGCCGGAGATACGCAGAATCATTGGCGATGAGCGTCTGGCGGCGCTGGATAACTGGGTGTTCGCCGACGAAAATCCGGAAAAATTGCGTTATGAAATCGATCCGGCGTGGTTCGGGGAATTGCCTAGAACCTATTTCTTCGATGCGGCCCATCGGCGAACAGGTAAGAGCGGTGCCTTAACGATGGATGAGTTCGAGGCCGAACTCGCCAAGTTAAAGCACTAGGTCTTAGGCAATGCTTGGTTTGGCGCTTTATTGCTCGACGGTGACGAAGGCCAGTTTGGAAATACCGGCATGTTGCACCGTTGCCATCACTTCGGCGACTTTACCGTAGTTAACGCCTTGGTCCGCGTAGATGTGGATCACGATGTCGGGATTGGCGGCTAATTCGCCCTGCAACGTGGTCTCCAATCCAGCCAAGTCGGCGATCGGGTTTTTGTTCAGCGTGACGCCGCCCTGCGCGTCGATGCCGAGTTGCATCGGTTGTTTTTCGGTGTCCGGCGTGGTCGAGGCGGTTTTGGGTAGCGCCACATTGACCGATTGCGTTAACAGCGGCGCGGTGACCAGCAGGATGATCACCAGTACCAACATGACGTCGACCAGCGGCGTGACGTTGATTTCGCTAACGGCTTCGTCTTCTTCGGAATTGGTTTTAAAGCCCATCGATTACTCCTTGTCTTTGGCGTTGTCGCCGAACGCGATATGCAGGAAACCGTCCACGAAATTTTCCAGTGAGGCGCGGTGATGCTTAGCCCGGCGCATGAAAAAATTGTAGGCCAATACGGCCGGAACCGCTACGGCGATACCGATCGCGGTGGCGATTAGCGCGTCGCCGATCGGACCGGCGACCACGTCCAGACTGGCCGAGCCGCTGGCGCTGATGTCGTGCATTGCGTGCATGATGCCCAACACTGTGCCGAATAAGCCGACGAACGGCGCGGTGCTGCCGATACTGGCCAGCATCGTCAGTCCGCTTTCCATTTTGCGCTGTTCCATCTGGGTTTGGTGCCGCAAGGTTTGCTCCAGCAAGTCTTGCGGCGAGCCGCGGAATCGCAAGCTTGCGCAAGTCTCGGGATGGCTCATTTCAGCCAGCCAAGTAAAGCCGCAGGTTGCGACACGCGCCTTAGGGCCGCGCAACTTTTCGGCTGGCAATTGCTGGGCGGCGGATAGATCGGCGGAGTCCCAAAACGCTTCGTTGAATTGCTTGTTGTAATAGTTGTTTTTAGCGAACTGCCAGATTTTGAAAAAATCAAAGTCCAGGTTATCAACGAAAACGCCAGCAACGTATACAACGTGGCGTCGATAACCAATTCCGGGGCTATATGGTAGGGCATTAATTTCTCCGTTTTTATTCACGCAATGTAAAGATGATGGGGACGATCACCGAGCTGGCTACCGGTGTTTCGCCGCGTTTGGCAGGGATGAATTTCCATTGTTTGACCGCTTCGACCGCCGAGTCGTCCAAAACCTCGTGACCGCTGCTGTGCTCCACCGCCACGGCATCGGCCAAGCCTTCGGCGGACACTTGCACTTTCAGCAAGACCTTTCCTTGCCAGCCCCGACTTTTGGCGATCATCGGATATTCCGGCTTGGGATTATGAGCGTAGTTAGCCCGAAAATTGGCTTCGGTAAAGGGCTCGGCCTGAGTAGCGGTACTGGTGGTTTGCGTCACCGACGGCGACGGATTGGCCGGTGCGGTCACTGGCGTCGGCTGGGTTTCGGCCGCCGCTTCGCTGGGCGCGTACTCCGGTGCTTTTTGCACGATGGGTGGCGCCTTTTTGGGCAGCGGCTTGGGTTTGGGCTTGGGTTTGATTTCGGGCGGTTTTTTCTCGGGAGGCGCCGGGGCGGGCGGTGGCGGCGCCACGCTGGGTTTGGGCGCCGAGATCGCGATCATCGACACTTCCATCATCAGCGGTTGCGCTTGCGTCAAGGCTTCCACAGGCTGCAACAGTTGTCGCAAGCCCCAAACATGAACCAGCAGTACCAACACGCTCAGCAAACTCAGCATATTGGAAGGCTTTTCCTCGCCCAGCAATGTTCGCCAAATCGAAGTTCTCGCCTCCCGCGGAGATGGTCCCGTGCCGCCAAAGTTTGCTAGCGGGCTGATCTGCAAAGCCTCTTCGTGGGTTTTAAATAAATACATGAATGCAATGAGTGCTGGAAGGTATGCAGGTTCTAAATTCGATCTTACATTGTAAGTTATTTGCCGGTCCGGGATGAACTTCGCTTCATCTGCGAGTTAGTCATTCCCTGGAAAACAGCCTCATTAACATAAGACGATTCAGAAAATAAAATCCCCACCAAAGAATTGCGATTGCGGTCAATTCTGGGTTATGTGGCATAATTTCAACAGCTTTTCGCTTGCATCCAACACTCGCCATGCCTTCGAAACACCCATTCCCCCCAAGGAAAAACTTTCTACTCTCGCGCTAAGCGCTATCGGCGTGGTGTTTGGCGATATCGGCACGAGTCCGCTTTACGCGATGAAAGAGGTGTTTCACGGCGGCTTGCCAACCGATACCGAACATGTGCTCGGGGTGTTGTCGCTGATCTTTTGGTCGCTGACACTGGTCGTCAGCACCAAATATGCCACGTTTATCATGCGGGCCGACAATCGCGGCGAAGGCGGCATCATGGCCTTGATGGCGCTGGCGCTGCGAGGCGCCAGAAACGATCCGCGCCGTAAGGGATTCATCGTCACGCTGGGTTTGCTTGGCGCCTCGTTGTTTTACGGCGATAGCATTATTACGCCGGCAATCTCGGTGTTGGGTGCGGTGGAGGGCTTAAAGGTCATCGCGCCCCGTTTACACGAATACGTCGTGCCGGCCGCGATCGCGGTATTGAGCTTGTTGTTCATTTTGCAAGTCAAGGGTACCGGCGTCGTCGGCCGCTTGTTCTCGCCGATCATGTGCGCTTGGTTCGCCACCCTGGCATTGCTGGGCATCGTCAATATCGGTAGCGCCCCCGAAGTCTTGATGGCGATCAATCCCTTTCATGCCCTGCATTTGTTGGTAGAGATCGGCTGGAAGGGCTTTTTGATCATGGGAGCCATCGTGTTGGTCATCACTGGCGCTGAGGCCTTGTATGCCGACATGGGGCATTTCGGTTTGAAGCCGATACGTTGCGCATGGTTCTTCGTGGTGTTTCCGGCGCTGATGCTGAATTATTTTGGTCAGGGCGCCTTGCTGATCAGCGATCCGTCGGCGATACGCAATCCGTTTTATCTGTTGGCGCCGAATTGGGCGCAATATCCGCTGCTGATTTTGTCGACGCTGACGACGGTGATCGCTTCGCAGGCCGTGATTTCCGGCGCGTTTTCGGTGACCCGGCAGGCGATACAACTCGGTTATTGCCCACGGATGACCGTGCGGCATACCTCCGGCTATGAAATGCGCCAGGTTTACGTGCCGGCCATCAACGGCTTGATGGCGGTTTGCGTGTTCGTGCTGGTGTTAAGTTTTAAATCGGCTTCGGCGTTGGCTTCCGCTTACGGCATCGCCGTGACAGGTACCATGATCGTCGATACGGTTCTGGCCTTCATCGTCATTCAGGGCTTGTGGCGTTGGAATCGCCCTACTAGCATCGCATTTCTGTCGATTTTCCTGTCGGTGGATTTGTTGTTCTTGGCGTCCAACAGCTTGAAGATTCCGACCGGCGGCTGGCTGCCGCTGGTGGTGGGCGCAATATTGTTCTTGGTGATGACGACTTGGATCAAGGGGCGCGAATTACTGGCCAAATATCTCGAAGATCGGCGGGTGTTGTTCGAAGAACTGGAAGAACGGTTGAAGACCCAGCCGCCGGTGACGGTGCCCGGCACCGCGATTTACATGGCCCGCAGCATGCACGGGGTTCCGCAAGTTTTGTTGCACAATTTGGAGCACAACCGGGTGTTGCACGAGAAGATCATCGTGTTGACGATCGTGACCACCGAAGAGCCTTACGTCGACGAATCTCATCGCGTAAAAATCAGGGCGTTCGGCCATAACCGCAGTTTTTACCGAGTGAAGCTCTATTTCGGTTTTCAGGAGGAACAGGATGTGCGCCGCGCTTTGCAACTGTGTTGCCATGAAGGTTTGGACATCAACCAAAAGACCGTGTCGTTTTTCATTGGTAGCGAGCGCTTGTCGTTCCGCCGTAAGAGCCCGATGCCTAAATGGCGCCGTTCCTTATTCAGTTTCCTGACTCATAACTCGACCAGTGCGATCGAGTATTTCAAAATCCCCGTCGAGCGCGTGATCGAGTTAGGCATTCGCATAGAACTCTAAGCGACTAAATCCCGTTGGCCGAGGCCCGGCTAACGTCGGGTCGCTGCTTTCCCAAGCGATGATTCTCAATGGCGGCGTTCGCCGTGTTCGTGATGGCGATGATGTTCGCTGCCGGCGGCATTGGCGGTAGGCCCGCCGCTGAAATCGTGTCTTGTCTCGGTCTCGCTCCGATGGCCGCGTTCCCCCCAGCCCTCGCTTCCGTGCGACTCGTGGTGCCCCACCCCGCCATGCCAGTTACTCTCGTGATGTTCGTGGTTTCCGGAATTCGATTCGCGTCGCTCATGGTGCTCATGGCGATCCCTATCGTGATGATCGCGGTAGTGGCCGGGTTGAATGTAATAGGTGCCGTAGTTGAATTGCGTGCCGGGAGAGTAATAACCGCTACCGTAACCCTGATAGGGCTGATACACGCCGTAACTGGAGCCATACCCGTAACCGGTGTAGCCACGTTGGTAATAACCCGTCGCACAACCCGACAGGGTGAACGCGGCAATCGCCAGTATCGTGACTTGCAAGGTTTTCATACGGTGCCTCTGGGCTGTTCGCTCGATTGATTTGAGTGGGTTCCAGAGTAGCCGCGTCCCCTTAATGGCCGCTTAATCGCCGCGAACCGGTCGCTTCGATTGAACGTCTTATTTCTAAGCAACGTCCAGAAAGTGGACGCTAATTCCGCTGTATTGGCGCTGGCTTCGGCGGCTTTCAAATTATTGATTCAGATCAAAAAAATTGCTTTTGTTCAAGTTGGTACGCTGCTTGCACTATTAGGCACCGAGGCCTGCGCCGCCCCGCAGATGAAAGCACTTCAAGACGACGAAAAGCACCCCGCCGATCGGCGCCGGCCTCGATCAAACCTATAACAGTACAATGAGGAATCAACATGGCTATAAGTGCAGCAACAAAAGCCGCAACCGATGCCTTGGCCGTCAATCGCGCGCCAACCAGCGTCAACGCCCAGGAAGTCCATCGGTGGTTGCAAAGTTTCACTTGGGACTTTGACAAAAATCGCACCAAGTATCCTACCAAGTACAAAATGGCGAATGAAACCAAGGAACAGTTCAAGCTGATCGCCAAGGAATACGCCAGAATGGAGTCGGTCAAGGACGAGCGCCAGTTCGGCAGTTTGCAAGACGTGCTGACTCGTTTGGACGCGGGCAATCGGGTGCATCCGAAATGGGGCGAAACCATGAAAGTCGCTTCCAACTTCTTGGAAGTGGGCGAATACAATGCGATCGCCGCGACCGGCATGCTGTGGGATTCGGCTTCCGCGCCCGAGCAAAAAAACGGCTACTTGGCTCAGGTGTTGGATGAAATTCGCCACACCAACCAATGCGGTTACGTAAACTACTACTTCAGCAAGCATTTCCACGATCCCGCCGGCCATAACGATGCACGCCGGACTCGTACCATCGGCCCGCTGTGGAAAGGTATGAAGCGGGTGTTCTCCGACGGCTTTATCTCCGGTGACGCCGTCGAGTGCTCGGTTAACCTGCAATTGGTCGGCGAGGCTTGCTTCACCAATCCGTTGATCGTCGCGATCACCGAATGGGCGGCGGCCAACGGCGACGAAATTACCCCGACCGTGTTCCTGTCGATCGAAACCGACGAGTTGCGCCACATGGCCAACGGTTATCAAACCGTGGTGTCCATCGCCAACGACGCGGCGGCTTCCAAATATCTGAACACCGATTTGAACAACGCGTTCTGGACCCAACAAAAATACTTCACGCCGGTATTGGGTATGTTGTTTGAGTACGGCTCGAAATTCAAAGTCGAGCCTTGGGTCAAAACCTGGAACCGCTGGGTTTACGAAGACTGGGGTGGCATCTGGATCGGCCGTCTAGGCAAATATGGTGTCGAATCGCCACGCAGTTTGCGCGATGCGAAAAAAGACGCGTATTGGGCTCACCACGACCTGTTCCTGTTGGCCTATGCCTTGTGGCCCACCGGTTTCTTCCGCTTGACGCTGCCGACCGCCGAAGAAGCGGACTGGTTCGAAGCCAACTATCCAGGCTGGTACGACCAATACGGCAAAATCTACGACGAGTGGCGCGCGCGCGGTTGCGAAGATCCGAACAGCGGCTTTATTCCGTTGATGTGGTTCATCGAAAACAACCATCCGATCTATATCGACCGCGTTTCGCAAGTACCGTTCTGCCCTTCATTGTGCAAAGGCGCCAGCACGCTGAGAGTCCACGAGTACAACGGCAAAAAACATTCGTTTAGCGACGAATGGGGCGAGCGGATGTGGTTGAGCGAACCGGAGCGTTACGAGTGCCAAAACATGTTCGAACAATACGCGGGGCGCGAATTGTCCGAAGTAATCGCCGAACAGCACGGCGTGCGTAGCGACGGTAAAACCTTGATCGCCCAACCGCACACCAACAAAAACGGCAAGTTGTGGACCTTGGACGACATCAAAAAGCTGAACTGCGTGTTTAAAGACCCGTTGGACGCTCTGTAAACGTCGTTCTTACCACTATCTTAGGAGACAGCTCAATGTCTGTACAAGTACAACAAGGAAAACGCGGATTGACCGATCCGGAAATGGTCAAAGAAATTCTGGAAGCCATTCCCGATCAGCCGCTGGATACACAACGTAAGATGAACTACTTCGTTAAGCCGCGCGGTCGCCGGCTGACCGAATACGAAGTATTGACCTGCTATGCGCAACCTACCCCGGACTGGATTCCCGGGGGTTGGACTGGGGCGATTGGACTCAAAAATTCCACGGCGGCCGTCCGTCCTGGGGTAACGAGACTACTGAACTGCATTCCACCGACTGGCACAAACACCGCGATCCCGCTAAACGTTGGCACGCACCGTACGTGAAAGACAAAGCGGAGGAATGGCGTTACACCGATCGTTTCCTGCTGGCGTATTCATCCGAAGGTCAAGTGCGCTCGATCGACCCCGTTTGGCGCGACGAAGTATTGAACGACTATCTCGGCGCGTTTTGCTTCAACGAGTACGGTTTGTTCAACGCGCATTCCTCGGCGTCCCGCGACTGCCTGGGCGATACCTTGCGGATGAGTATCGCGATGATCGGCTTCGATAAAGTCGATAACGCGCAAATGATCCAATTGGAAAGAACCTTTTTGGCGAAATTGGTGCCCGGATTTCCTGAATCCACCGACGAACCGAAACGCGAATGGACGCAAGGGGCCATCTACAAAGGTGCGCGCGAAACGGTTCAGGACATCTGGCAAGCCACGTACGACTGGAACGAAATCCTGTGGTCTTGCCACATGGTTTACGACCCCTTGTTCGGCCAGTTCGTGCGTCGGGAGTTTTTCCAACGCCTGTCCTCCTACTACGGTGATACCTTGACGCCGTTTTTTATCAACCAAATGCAGTTGTATTTCTCGCAAACCAAGGGCATCACCTCCGACATGTTCTTCGAATGTCTAGGTGACGACGCTGAGTTCGGCGACTACAACCGCCGGATGATGCGGGCTTGGACCGACAAATGGTTGCCAAGAACGGTGCAAGCATTGCAGGATTTCATGGGCATTTTTACAAAAATCCCGACCATTCCCGGTGTGACCAGCAAGGATGCCGTTGAGGCTGCGTTAGAGCGGGTCTTCGACGACTGGAAACTCGATTATGCCGACAAAGTCAGCTACAAATTCGACAAAGCGGCCATTATCAAAACCATTCTGCAAGGCTTGAAATAAGGAGAGCAACATGTCAGTCAGTTCTAACGCGTACGGCGCCGGCATTATGGCTAAAACCGGCAAAGCTTTTGCCGACGAGTATTTCGCCGAAGAAAACCAAGTGGTGCATGAAAGCAACGAAGTGGTTCTGGTGCTGAAAAAATCCGACGAGATTAACATCGTCGTCGACGAAATCTTGCTGGGCGATCGCAAGGCCGACAATCCGACTTTAGTGGTCGAAGACCGCGCCGGCTACTGGTGGTTGAAAGCCACCGGCAAGATCGAAGTCGATTGCGAGGAAGTCTCGGAGTTGTTGGGTCGTCACTTCAGCGTCTATGACTTCCTGGTGGACGTTTCGTCCACGATCGGCCGTGCCTTTACCCTGGGCGAGAAATTCACCATCACTTCGGAGTTGATGGGCCTGGATCGTCAATTGGAAGACCTGAAATCATAGGAGTTTTTACCCATGGCAAATTACAACATTCATGACAACCCGGTTCGCGATGAATGGATCAAAAAAATCGGTTCGCTCAATACGCTGGCCAAAGGCGTGGAAATGCTTAACGAGTTTCGTCTCAAGTACACCACGCCGCTTCGTGCAAGCTATGATCTTGAACTCGATTGGGGTTGGATCGAGTGCAAGCTCGAGGAAAAAGTAGCCTTGTTGAAACACAAGGAGCTTAACGATCAGCAAATCCAAAACCAATGCGCCAACGGCGCCGATGCCCAGAAGGAAGCGGATGCGGTGCTTGCCAAAATGGCGGCCTGCACCGATAAATTCGCGGCGGAAAAAATCCATATTGGTTTCCGCCAAGCCTTCAAGCCGCCGATGATGCCGGTCAACGTATTCATGGATACCGACCGCATTCTCGGCACCAAGCTGATGGAGTTGCGTAACACCGACTATTACGAAATGTCTCTCGAAGATCTACGCAAAGTGCGTGGCGTCAGAGTCGTGACATTGCAATAGTCGGGCATCGAATTGTCGGCGAACGGGCCTTTATTCGTATGCGGGAGGCCCGTTCTCCGGCATGTTAGGGTTCCGCCATGGATGGCGGGCTCTTCTTTCCCCGGTTTTTTCGGTTGGGGCGCCGGATCGCGTCTCGGCTTATTCTCAATCTAACTCGATAGACAGTACGATGGATTTACTAGCCAATATCAAATCGGCGACGCCACCGCCGTTTCCGGACGCCTCCGCGCCGGTGACCAAGTTATACGATGTTGCCCCCTATACCGCATTCGGCGAAGACTTGGACTTCATGTGGCGCTGGACCATCTACCGCGACCGCAAGCTGGTGCAAGAAGGGTGCTCGTTGACGCTGGACGCCTCTCGCCGGGCAGTTGAGCACGTGATGGCGTTTTTCAATGTCTCTGCGGCGCGCGTCGGCCAGGGAGACGCTTAACATGATGCATAATGTCAAAATCATCACCGAGGACGGTGAATCGGTCGCCTTCGATTGCGGAGACGACGAAGATATCATCAGCGCCGGATTGCGCCAGGATATCTATCTGATGGCCTCATGTCGCGAGGGCGGTTGCGCGACCTGCAAGGGATTTTGTACCGAAGGCGATTACGAAATCGGTAAGGTCAGTGTCCAGGCCCTGCCGCCCGACGAGGCCGAAGAGGGTTTCGTATTGTTGTGCCGTTGTTTCCCGACGACTAATCTGGAAATCGAAGTGCCGTATACCTATGACCGGATTTCGTTTTCGCCGGAGGGTTTGGAATTCGACGCCGAAATTGTTGAATTGGCGCAGGTGTCCAGTAACGTTGTGAAATTGCGTTTGCAAAAGCTCGGTGACGATCAGCAAATTCGGCTGGATTCGGGACAGTACTACAACTTGGTCATTCCGGGTACGGAAATCAGTCGGTCTTATTCGCCGGCCAATACCGCCAACAATCGCGGCGAGTTGGAGTTTTTGATTCGTATCGTCGACAACGGTAAGTTTTCTTCCTATTTACAACAGGATGCCTATGTCGGCCAGACCATTCACGTAGTTGGGCCCTTGGGCGTGTTCGGATTGAAGGAAAACGGTTTTACGCCACGTTATTTCGTGGCCGGCGGTACCGGACTGGCACCGATCCTATCAATGGTACGCCGCATGCACGAATGGGAAGAACCTCAGCCCTGCGTGATCTATTTCGGCGTCAACACCGAGCAGGAAGTGTTCTACGGAGATCAGCTCCAGCAACTGGAACAAGCCATGCCGACCTTGTCGGTGCGTATTTGCGTTTGGAAGGCCAGCGACGGCTGGCATGGCGAGAAAGGCAGCGTCGTGGATATTTTACGCCGTGACTTGCAGGGTACCGGCGTCAAACCGGATTTGTATTTGTGCGGTCCGCCGGGCATGGTCGATGCCACTTACGCGGTCTGCGCCGAAGTCGGCATCCCGCGCGACAAAATCTACTTGGAAAAATTTTTGCCTAGCGCCGCTTGAATCCGATGAAAAGCGAAGATCAAGCGTTTATCAACGAAATGGTCATGGAATTGGAAGACAGCATTCGGGCGCTTGCCGCCGAAGAAATCCGTTTGGTTGCCAAGCTCGGCGACGAGCGCGTTGCCGAGTTGCTGGAGTACTGGGAAAGGCGCATGCCGCCCGAGGACGAGGAGGCCTTTCGATTGGCGCTGGACCATAACGACAAAAAACTGACTTGGGTTTGGCTGAGGCTGAAGCGGGCCAGATTGTCGCGGGCGCGGGCCGGTCAGGCGTTGATGAAAAACCGAACTTGATCGCCGCACTAGTTCCCAACCTTCCCCAAAGGCAAAAGGATACCTTTCTGAAAAGCTGTTCCGGACGAATGGCTTTTAGGGGGCGGTTTGGGTTTTAAGAACTTGGGTTAGCGCCCTCGCCGGCTCTCCCTTCGGGAGCAAGCCGATTTTGGCGGGGAGCGTTGGTCCGCCACCAGCATACGAGACTTATGAGTAAACAAATTATTTACAACCCCGAGGCCCGCTTGCGGATCATGCAAGGCATGGACACCGTGGCTAGGGCCGCGGCGGCAACGCTAGGCAGTTCCGGGCCGGCGGTACTGATTCAGCACCGTACCGATGGCATGCCGCCCATCTTTACTCGCGACGGGGTGACCGTCGCCAACTCGATCATTCTCGAAGACCGGGTTGCCGATCTCGGCGGGCGAATGCTGCGCGATGTCGCGGGATCCGTGTCGCGGCAAGTCGGCGACGGCACCACCACGGCGATCGTATTGGCTAGAGCGATCGCCGCTGAATGTTTGAAAAGCGTCGCGGCCGGCTTCCATCCACTGCAATTGCAAAAAGGCCTGGATCTGGCGCTGACGCTGGTTGAAATTGAATTGCGGCGCCGGGCATTGACAGACGTCACGCCGGAATGGATCGCCCGAATAGCGGCAGTCGCCAGCAAGGATGAGCCCGGCGTCGGCACATTGCTCAACCGAGCTTTCGCCGAATTGGGTCAAGATGGCCCCTTAACTTTTCAACTGGGTAACGGCCGGGACGACGAACTGGATATTGTCGAGGGTATTCGCTACGACCAGGGCTATTTGTCGCCCTATTTCGTGACCGACCGCAATCGGGCCACGGCGGAACTTGAGCGTCCTTACATCCTGCTCTGCGACCGGGAAATCGTCGACTTGATGGATTTGGTGCCCATCTTGGAACAAGTCGCCGACCAGCATCGTTCGTTACTAGTGATCGCCGACGATGTCCGCGACAACGCGTTGACCGGCATGCTGCTGAACCACATTCGCGGCGTGTTCAAAACTGTCGCGGTCAAGCCGCCCGGTTTTGGCGACCGCCGGCTGGAAAGATTGAACGACTTAGCCTTGTTGACAGGCGCCACGCCGGTCCTACAAAGCCACGGTACTCGGTTGGAAGATCTGACGTTGGCGCAACTGGGCCAGGCGGAGCGCGCAATCGTCGGCGCGGAAACAACTACCATACTGGCCGGTGCCGGTGATTCCGAAGCCGTCGCGCGGGTTGTGTCCGGCTTGCGTCAAGCGCTCGCGGACGTGCGCGCGCGCAAACCGGGCGACGGCTCCCCGACCGGCAATCAGCACGAAGCGGACGAGTTGGAAGAACGCATCGCGATGCTGTCCGGTAAAACCGGGGTGTTCAGCGTCGGAGGTGTTACCGACATCGAAATCAAGGAACGCATGGTCCGCATCGAAAACGCCTACAAGTCGGTGCAAGCGGCGCTGGAGGAAGGCGTCATGCCCGGCGGTGGTGCCGGGCTTGTCGCCGTCGCGGCGGTCTTGGACGAGGTCATCGCCGAGAATGCCGAACAACATCGCGGCGTGGCGATTTTGAGTCAGGCCTTATTCGCGCCGTTGCGACAAATACTCAGCAACGCCGGTCTGAATGGGGAAATCGTCGCGGCGGACTTACGCCGACACGCCGGCGAGAGTTACGCCTACGATACGCAGCGGCAACGCTTGGGTCCCTTCTTGGACATCGGCATCATCGATCCGGTGAAGGTAGTCCGTTTGGGATTACGTAATGCAGTGAGCATCGTTGGCACGTTAATGGCCAGCGAATCAGTGGTGATGGATGTGCCCGATCCCACCATTATGGCCGGCTATTCGCCGGAATGGGCCGCGGCGACTCGCGAGGACCCGCGCGCGTGATGCAACCTACCTCTTAAACCTCCTCTCTCGACTAGAGGATTCTCCGCTCCGGGAATCTTGCAACTCCGAGAACAGGCAATGTGACGTTATGTCGCATTGCCTCTTTTTTTATTTTGTTATGGTGCGCGTTCTACTCAAAACGAACGAAAAACAGTCTAAGCCGCTGTTTTTTATTTAGTTTCGCGCCAAAACCAAAATCGGCGCCCGGACATCGAGACAAGAAATGGATATTGCGTTACGGTTACCCGAAACCGCCAAAATTGTTCAGGAAACCTTTCTGTACAAGCGTACGCTGGAATTCGAAGTCGACCGCCCGGTTCAAGCCTGGCGATGGATGAATCAAACCCGCTCCGTGCCCGATCAGAGCGACTGGGTTCGGCCGGAAGTGGCCGAAGCTTGGCGGCGTTGCTTGGAGGACTATCAATTGCCGCTAGGGAATTTCGCCAATTGGCAGCGTTCGGGCCAGGGCGCTGTCGGCGGCGATGCGCAGTCCCGCCAGATCGCCGAGTCGCTGGCGGACTTGGGTCACCAATTTCACGTGTTTTTGAAAGAAGCCGGCGTGATGCTGGTGCTGACCGCCGCAGACGGCGCGTTGTTACAAGCTCTAGGTGAAAATCCCTTCCCCAGCCCGTTCATGCGCAACCTGTACGAACAAAACAGCCGTTGGAGCGAAGCGGTGCTGGGCAACAATGGTATCGGTAGCGCGGCCTTGCTGAAACGGCCGGTCGCCTTTCAAGGCATGGAGCATTTCTTGAGTTTGTTACATCCTTTCAGCACGGTCGGTTACCCGTTGCTGGACGACAGCGGCGAATTGCTGGCGGTGATCGGCCTGGTTGCCGATCGCCAGGAGAGTATGAATTCCTTGTTCGCCTTTCTGCATCTGCTATGCGTGGTGTTGAATACCAATCTGCCGTTAACGCGCAGTCCGGCGGCGCAGGCCAGGGTCTTGGAAAAAATCCCGTTCAAATTAGCGAAAAGGCCGCCGCAAACCGAGGAACCGGCCATGTCGGAGCAATTGGCGGCCTTGGTTGATAAGGCGGTCAAGTTGCAGCAATACAAGATTCCCATCCTGATCACCGGCGAATCCGGCGTCGGTAAGGATCACTTCGTCAATCTCCTCAAGCATGCCGGGCCACGCCGAGAGCAGCCCTTGATCGCGATCAATTGCGCCTCGATACCGCACGATTTGATCGAAAGCGAGTTGTTTGGCTATGAAGCCGGCAGCTTCACCGGCGCCCGCAGCGGCGGTAAACCGGGCAAATTTTTGTTGGCCGACGGCGGCATTTTGTTTTTGGACGAAATCGGCGATATGAGCCTGGATTTGCAATCCACGTTGCTCCGGGTATTGGAAACCTCCGAATTCACGCCGGTCGGCGGTGCCAAGCCGATTCGGGTCGATGTGCAGATCGTCGCGGCCACCAATGTGCCTTTGCTGGATGCGGTCGAGGCCGGTCGCTTTCGGCGCGACTTGTATTACCGTCTCAACGGTGCGCAAATCCACCTGCCGCCATTACGTGAGCGGCAGGACAAACAGGCCATCATCCATCACATTCTGCAGCGCGAACTCGCGAAAATGCCCAACGCACAAGCGATCGGCATATGTCCCAGCGTCATTGCCTTGATCGAGCAGCATCCGTGGCCAGGCAATATTCGGCAATTGATCAACGTAATACGCGCCACGCTGTATACCGCCGGCGGCAATTTCATCACGCGCGAGGATCTGCCGGTGGACTTTGTCGCGGAACTGGCGAAAACCGCGCGGGAGTCCGAACCGGAGTTGGAGGCCTCGCCCAGGGCGTCGCAGCCGGGACGGGCGATGACGCTGGAGGATTGGGAGCTTTACGGCATCAAAACCACGTTGCGGGCCTGCGCCGGCAACATTTCGCAGGCGGCCAAGGCGCTAGGTATCACCCGCACCACGCTGTACAAGAAAATCGACCGTTTCGGCCTAAGCCGGATGGCCAGCGAGTAGCGCGGCGGTCTTTACGCGCCCTGATTTCCGGGCGGTTCGGTAATCACCGGATTGCTTAGCGCACCAAGTCCCTCGATTTCGATGCGCACGGTCTGTCCAGGTTTCAAATAGCCGCGCGGCTTCATCTTTACGCCAACGCCGGCCGGGGTGCCGGTGGTAATGACGTCCCCCGGCTCCAGTGTCATCGCCTGGGTCAGATAGGCGACCATTTCGTAGCAATTGAAGATCATCTCACCGGTGTTGGCGTTCTGCCGCAATTCGTCGTCCACCCAGGTCTTCAACGTGAGATTGTGCGGATCGGCAATTTCGTCGGCGGTGACCAGCCACGGGCCGAGCGGACCGTGGCTGTCGAAGGATTTGCCCAGCGTCCAGGTCGGGGTACGTGCCTGCCAGTCCCGAACCGTGACATCGTTGCAGATGGTATATCCGGCGATGACATCGCGGGCGTTATCCACGCCGACATATTTGCAGCGTTTGCCGATTACGAAGGCCAATTCGCCTTCGTAATCGACCTTGTCCGATATTGGCGGGATATGGATCGCGGCGTCGGGGCCAATGACACAAGTGCTTTGTTTGGTGAAAAAAGTCGGGTATTCGGGCTTTTCCCAGCCGGTTTCGTTGATATGGTCGGCATAGTTCAGGCCGATGCCGAGCAATTTGCCGGGTCTGGGGATCGGCGCCAGCAAGGTCACGTCGGCCAGCGCCAATCTCGGCGCGCCGCCGTCGATCAGCGCTTGCAAGGCCCGTCTGGCTTCGACGCCCGCCGCCAAAAAACCGATCATATCGTTCGGCAAGCTGTCGTCGGCGGCGACGATCGCATCGCCGACCAGCGCGCCGATCTTGCAAGCGCCGTTACTTAGAAAAGTTACCAGTTTCATATAATCGCTCGGTCCGAAAATCGGTCATTTTAGCCGATCGGCCGGGTTTTGGCGGCGGCGCTCGGCGGGCGTTCGCCCGCTAGTCGCGTTGTGGGGTACAATCGCACGTTGATTCGCAACGGTCGCTACGACCCATTCTGAGCAACACTGATGACACCCGCCCAATTTGCCGAATACGCCCAACAGGGCTACAACCGCATTCCGGTTTGCCGCGAAGTTTTGGCCGACCTGGATACGCCGCTCAGCGCTTATTTGAAGCTGGCCGACGGCGCCTATTCCTATTTGCTCGAATCGGTACACGGCGGGGAACAGTGGGGACGCTATTCGATTATCGGCTTGCCGTGTAACACGCGCATCAAAATCCACGGTTTGAAGATCACGGTGGAACGCGACGGAGCGGCGGCCGAGACCTTCGAACACGCGCGGCCACTGGCCTGGATTGAAGAGTTTCGCAGGCAATACCAGGTGCCGGACGTGCCCGGTCTGCCGCGCTTTAACGGCGGCTTGGTCGGCTATTTCGGCTACGAGACCATCGCTTACATCGAACCGCGCCTAACACCCGGCGATAAGCCCGACCCCATCGGTGCGCCGGATATCTTGTTGATGGTCTCGCAGGACTTATTGGTGTTCGACAATCTGTCCGGCAAAATGCTGTTGCTGACTCACGCCGACCCGGCCCAGGACAATGCCTATCACAACGCCAAGGCCCGGCTGGATAGCTTGGTTGCGAAACTGCGCGAGCCGCACGCCCACCCGCAATCGAGCGCGACGACCAAGCATGTGCGGGAAACCGACTTCGTGTCCGGCTTTACCCAGCAAGGTTTCGAAGCCGCGGTCATGAAAGCCAAGCAATACATTACCGACGGCGATTGCATGCAGGTGGTGTTGTCGCAACGGATGTCGATTCCGTTCGAGGCCTCGCCGCTGGATTTGTACCGGGCCTTGCGTTGTTTGAATCCATCGCCGTACATGTTTTTCATGAATCTCGGCGATTTGCACGTGGTCGGCTCGTCGCCGGAAATTTTGGTCCGCCTGGAAGACAACGAAGTGACGGTGCGGCCGATCGCCGGCACCCGCCGCCGAGGCGAAACCCACGAGCAAGATTTGGAACTGGAAAAAGAACTGCTCGCCGACCCCAAGGAAATCGCCGAACATTTGATGCTGATCGACTTGGGCCGTAACGATACCGGCCGGGTCGCCAAAATCGGTAGCGTCAAACTCACCGACAAGATGATCGTCGAGCGTTATTCGCACGTGATGCACATCGTTTCCAACGTCACCGGCGAATTGCAGGAAGGCAAAAACGCCTTCGACGTGCTGGCGGCCACCTTCCCGGCCGGCACCGTCAGCGGCGCGCCGAAGATTCGGGCCATGGAAATCATCGCCGAACTGGAGCCAGTTAAGCGCGGCATTTATTCCGGCGCGGTCGGTTACATCTCCTGGTCCGGCAATCTGGATACCGCCATCGCCATCCGCACGGCGGTGATTAAAGATCAAACCCTGCACATTCAAGCCGGCGCCGGCATCGTTTACGATTCCGTGCCGCGCAGCGAATGGGATGAAACAATGAACAAGGGCCGCGCGGTGTTCCGCGCCGTCAGCATGGCCGAAGCCGGCCTCGGAGGCAAAGCATGAGCGGCGTCAGATTGGTGATGGTCGACAACTACGATTCGTTCACCTACAACCTGGTGCAATATTTCGGCGAACTGGGTGCCGAGGTGGTGGTGGTGCGTAACGACGAAGTGACGGTGGAAGACATCGAAGGGCTGCGCCCGGACAAAATCGTGATTTCCCCCGGCCCCTGCACCCCCAAAGAGGCCGGCATCTCGGTCGAAACCATCCACCGCTACGCCGGCAAGTATCCGATTCTTGGCGTCTGCCTGGGCCATCAAAGCATAGGCTACGCCTTCGGCGGCAACATCATCCATGCTAAGCAAATCATGCATGGCAAGGTGTCGCCGGTGTATCACAAAGATTTGGGTGTGTTCAAAGGCTTGAGCAATCCGTTTACCGCCACCCGCTATCACTCGCTGGTCATCGAACAGGCGACCATTCCCGATTGCCTGGAAGTCACCGCCTGGACCCAGGACGAAGCCGGTAACATCGACGAAATCATGGGTGTGCGCCACAAAACCCTGGACATCGAAGGCGTGCAGTTTCACCCCGAGTCGATTTTGACCGAGCACGGGCACGACATGTTGCGGAATTTTTGGATAGGTAATCCCGTTGAACCGGGTATTAGCGATACCAGCCATGACGGACACGTTGTCTCCGAAGGAACGAAGCGAGCGCATGTCTAGGGTTCGAAACAAGGATTCGATCCCGGAGATGAAATTAAGGCGGATGATTCACAAAATGGGATACCGTTATCGCTTGCATGTGAGTGGTTTACCTGGAACGCCCGATTTGGTATTTCCACGCAGGCGTGCCGTAATTTTCATGCACGGGTGTTTCTGGCATAGACACCTCGATTGCCGGTTGGCGAGGTTACCAAAATCCAAGTTGGATTTTTGGATCGGAAAGTTGGAAGCGAACAGGCAAAGGGATCAGAGCAACCAACAACGATTACTTCAACTCGGATGGCGAGTCATGGTGGTTTGGGAGTGCGAGATGGCGGACATTGAGACGGTATCGTCACGAGTAAAAGAATTTCTGGAGACTGGAATAGGGCAGCCGCTATGAAGTCAGTTGAGCTTTTCGCGGGAGCCGGGGGCTAGCCATGGGGGTTTCCCTAGCCGGCTTCGACTCCCTTGCGGTGGTGGAATGGGACAAATGGGCTTGCGATACGATTCGGGAAAACCAAAAACGCGGATTCCCGCTTACTCGGGACTGGCCCCTATGGGAGGGCGACGTTAGATCGTTTGATTGGTCTTCAATTCCGGAAGGTATCGATTTGTTGGCCGGCGGTCCGCCGTGTCAGCCTTTTTCGATGGGCGGTAAGCATCGGGCGTATGGAGACAGTCGCGATATGTTTCCAGCGACCGTTGAAGTGGTTCGTAAACTGCGCCCAAAGTCTTTTGTGGTTGAGAACGTCAAGGGATTGACTCGCTCGAGCTTCGCGAATTATTACCAATACATACTGCTGCAATTGGAG
The DNA here is from genome assembly GCF_050154735.1 of Methylomonas stagni. Taxonomy (NCBI): domain Bacteria; kingdom Pseudomonadati; phylum Pseudomonadota; class Gammaproteobacteria; order Methylococcales; family Methylococcaceae; genus Methylomonas; species Methylomonas stagni. Next base: position 3,828,668 of record NZ_CP189557.1, read on the forward strand.
TTTCCGGAGGTGTATCGTAAGGATGGCGAGACATGGATGGAACACTTGAAGCGTTTGCAAACCGAAAAATCCTCGGGAACGCTGCATTTATCAGGCTTAACCTACAACGTCGTACCGACACTGGTCAATGCCGCCGATTACGGTGTGCCGCAAAAACGGGAACGAGTCTTTATCGTCGGATTTCGTTCCGATTTGAATATCCGCTGGTCTTTTCCCCTGCCTAGCCACGGAAGCGACGCGCTGTTGTACGCAAAATGGATTTCTGGAGAATATTGGGATCGCCACAAGATTGCAACTAAAAATCGACCGTCGCTTCCTACCCGTTTGATTCCTGGAGTTCGCCGACTATCGTCATTGTTTCCTCCAGCGGAGCGGCCTTGGCGCACGGTTAGAGATGCCTTGATCGATGTTCCCGATCCGCGCCGCGATGGCGAGCATTTATTCAATAATCACCATTATCAAGCAGGAGCCAGGGTTTATCCCGGACATACCGGCAGTCCGCTGGATTTGCCGGCCAAAACTTTAAAGGCTGGCGATCATGGCGTTCCCGGCGGAGAGAACATGATGGTGTTGGATAACGGCGATGTGCGTTATTTCAGTGCTCGAGAATCGGCGAGGCTGCAAACCTTCCCGGACGGCTATGTCTTTCACGGCTCGTGGTCGGAAACGATGCGTCAGCTCGGTAACGCCGTGCCAGTGGCCTTGGGGCGGCGCGTGGCGGCCTCCGTTGCCGAACGTTTGGCGGACGCCAAATTGGGGGAGCGGGCTCAAGCGGTAGCAAGGGATATTGCGTGACGACGGGAAAAGTTGTTCCGTTCAATCCATTGGATAAGCGGCAATTGGGCGAGAGCGTGGGTCAAGCCCTGCTCCGGCGTCCGGTTGTCTCCATGGCCGATTTGAAGAGCTTCGACGGTGCTGGAATTTACGCGATTTACTATTCCGGACAATTTCCAGCCTACGAAGCGGTCGCCAACGTTAACAGGGATGGAAAATACGCGGCGCCCATTTATGTCGGCAAAGCGGTCCCCAAGGGAGCGCGCAAGGGAGGCGATTTGGATGCCAATCCCGGAAAGGTTTTATATAACCGGCTGACCCAGCATATCAAAAGCCTCAAGGACGCCAGCAATCTCGATCTTGCGGATTTTCATTGTAGGTATCTGATTGTCGATGATATTTGGATTCCGCTCGGTGAATCCTTGTTAATCGCCAAGTTCGATCCGCTATGGAACAAACTGATCGACGGCTTCGGCAATCATGATCCCGGAAGCGGACGCCATGCCGGACTCAGGCCGCGTTGGGACGTATTGCATCCCGGTCGGCAGTGGGCCGAAAAATGTAAAGCCAGAACGGAATCCGCCGCGCAAATCACGACCGAGGCCAGAGAGTATTTACGGAGTAACCCTCCCTCCGATGGCGCGGGTTAAGGCCTGTGTGGGTTGAATTACCGTAACGCTCGGTAATTGGGTTGGTGGTCGGTCGCGACATTTTTCGACGCTACGTCGTATTCGTATCCATCGCCATCGCGTTCAAGACGGCCGAACAGTGCCGAACGGGCTCCCAGCGCTTACTCCTCCGGTTTTGCCTTCTCGTCGCGGTTGATGATTTTCTTATCGATGGTGTCGTGCAGCAGGCGGATCAGTGCGGCCGAGCCGTCTTCGTTGGCGGCGAAGTCGTCCGGTTTGCCCAGAGCGGCATTGACTTTGACGCCGGAAATCGCATCGGTCAATGAAATGGTGTATTCCGCTTCCGGGAAGTCGTTATCCAAAAATAGCCGGTTCAACAGGCTTTTGGTTTTGCCGCCGGTATCCGGGTCGTAGCGGACTTGGATTTTGTTGTCGTTGCGGTTTTTGTCGACGATGTCGATATCGCTCAGCGTCAGCGCGGTTTCCACCATTTCCCAGGCCCGATCCAGCCGGGTCATCAACGTTAGCTGCGGTTTTTGACCGTCGTCCTTGAAGTCAACCAAGCCCGCCAGCATGGATTTTCCCCCGCTTTTCGAGCCGGTCAGATCGTCGGCGGCGATGGCTGGTTGCGGATGGGGATTCTCGATCGGCAGTACCGGCGGCAATTCCAGATGCTTGATGTCGCGATATTTTTCCGGGGCGTCGGCGCAACCGGCCAATAGCAGACAAGGCAGGGTGTAACGCAACGTTTTCAACATGGGGCTTACTCGCAAAAAAAGCGGCGATGTTCCAGGACCGGAAACGACGCTCGGGTTTTTCCAGTCGGCCGCGGTCCACGTCGCCGCTGACGAAGCCGGGGCCGGTTTTATAGCAATCCAGCACGACGCCCCAGGGATCGACGAACATGCTGTGGCCGTAGGTTTGTCGGCCGTTCATATGAAAGCCGCCCTGGTTGGGGGCTAAGACGTAGCATAGGTTTTCGATCGCGCGCGCCCGCAGCAGAACCTCCCAATGCGCCGCGCCGGTTTTGGCGGTGAAAGCGGCCGGCAACACCAGAATGTCCATGCCCTTGCGCGCCATCGGCCGAAAAAACTCCGGGAAGCGTAGGTCGTAGCAGACCGCGATGCCGATCTTGCCGAACGGTGAATCGATCAGGCAAGGGGTTTCGCCGGCCTCGATGGAATCCGATTCGCGGTAGACCTCGGCCGAATCCGGCACGTTGACGTCGAACAAGTGTACCTTGTCGTAGCGGGCTACTCGCTCGCCCTTCTCGTCGAACACCAGGCAGGTGGCGCGCACCTTGTTGGCGGCTTCGCCGAATACCGGTATCGTGCCGCCGATTAGCCAGATCCCGTATTTTTTGGCGGTGGCGGCGAGGAAGTCCTGAATGGGGCCGCTGCCGTCTTGTTCGCCGACCTTGATCTTGTCGGTCTCGTGCATGCCCATGATCGCGAAATTTTCCGGCAGCGCGACCAGTTTAGCGCCGGCCTTGGCGGCCTCGGCGATCAGTTTGTCGGCTTCGAGCAGATTGGCGCTGACTTGCGGCCCGGAGGCCATTTGAATGGCGGCACAGATAGTCATGTTGTCCTTGTTGTTCTAATTGTTTGGCGAGGAGATGGGGGTATCGCGTTATTTTGTCAGATCGTTCAGCCACTCGAAGCCGGTCAGACTGCGCCAGGCCTTTTTCACCAGACCGTCTTGATCGTGCAGCGGCGTGACTTCAACATTGCCCCAAGGGCCGGCGAGTTTGTATTGGGAGCCGAAGAAATAACCTTCTTTATAATCGTCGGTAACCACTTGCGTAATCATCGCGGCAATCCCGCCCACGATTGTACCAGCTATGGGCAAGGCGTCGGAACTCTTGGGTATTACCGCGACGCGATGGTCCACGGTCTTTTTGGCGAGATCGGCGGTGCCGGCCAAACTAAGCTTCGCGGCCACGCCGTCGATGACCAGATCGTCGGTGTAGGCTTGGGCGTTGCTGAAACGGAAATGGCCGGTAATTCGGTCGAAGGCAAAGCCCTGGCGGTAAACGTCACTGAAATCCAGACTCAAGCGTTTGGCCCATTGTTCCATCGCAATCAGGCCCAGCAGTCGGCCGAAGCCAGGCTCGATGCTGGAAATCCGGCCGTCGCTGAGGTCGATTTGGACGGTGCCGTCGAAGCCGGCCAGCGAAAACTGATGAGGCGCGCCGCTCCAGCCGCCGTTGATACTGATGTCGGCATGGGTTTCCTTGATTTCATCGGTGTAACCCAGTTCGGTCAGAAATTGGCCGAAACCGTCGGTGGTCAAGCGGCCGCTCAATTGGGTGACGCTGGCGCCGGCCAATTTGGTCCAGTCCGCGCGGAATTCCATGGTCCGGCCGCCCTTGTTGAGCTGGATCTGCTTGAAGTGCATGCCTTGCGGACGGCGTTCGCTACGCAATTTCAATTTGCCCAGATCGACGCCGCGCCAGAGCAATTGCTGGCTGTCGATTTCGATCAGCGGCAATTCGGTGACGACATCTTCGGCGGCGTCGAAATCCAGTTGATCGGCCGCCGACAGATTCAAATAATCCATGTTCAACACAAAACGTTCGCCGCCGCCGCCGCGCAGGTCGGGAATATTCAGCTGACCGCGGGCGAACTTGCTGTCGATACTGCCTTGCCAGCCTTGATCGCGACGGGTCAAACTGCAATGAAAGGGGCCGATGTCGCGGCCCTGCCAGATCAATTGTTCGGTGGTCAGACCAACCTCCCGCAACGGCGGCAGGCGCTGCTGTTGCTCGCTGTCGCCGAAGGCGGCCAGGGCTTCGGACAACTTGAAACTGGGGCGGGCGATGTCCAGCTTCAGACCGGCGGCCGGATAGGGCTCGGCTTGGCTGCCGCCATAGACGACATGGCCGGAATATAGCCGATTCTGCTTGGTGTCTATCGTTAGCGCCAAGCTCAGATCCTGACCGTAGCGGATGTCCAGCGGCAGGCGGTCGCCGCTGTCCAAACGAAAATTCAGCGCGATCGGCAGACTCTGTTCGGCCGATTTGGCCAGCCAGTCGGGACCGTTGACGGCGACGCCTTGTAAGTCGCTGGTGATCGTCAAGACCGACGGGCGTTCGGCGGCGTAGGGTATCAGCAAATCGGCCCTGTAACGGAATGTCCCGGCGGCGCTTTGGTTTTTCAGGAAGGCGAACTGCTTTTGTAATTCGGCGGTACCAGTGGTCCCGTCTAAGACCAGTCGGGTACTGCTTTGGTCGTGACTCAAGGTACCGCGAATCGGGTGGCCTAGCGCGCGGGCGTCCAGGCGTTCGCCGCTAGCGCCGTCTTCGCTGAAATGCAGAACCCCGTTGATGTCGGAGATCGCCAGCGCCACCGAATTCAACGTTAATTTCGCCTCGGTCAAATGGGCCGCGACCTCGGAGACGGTCGGTTGGTTCTCGTAATACGGGATCTTCAGATCCAGGTCGACGCGGACCTCGCCTTCGGCGCTAAAGGCCTTGACCAGCGGATCGACCTTGCCGTGCAACGGCGTTTTTTGCAGATAACTCAGGCCGGCCGCCAGCTTGCCGCCGACCCGGCCCCACACGTAAACCGCCTCGCTATTGGCCAAATCGGGTATCGCCACGACCGCTTGGCTTATGTCGACCTGTTCGCTGTGCCCGCCGTCGATGGCCACCTGCAAGTCGGCGCCGAGAAACTGCACGTCGGCGTGTACGTCTTGCAGATGCGGCCAATCCTCGTTGATCTGAATTTCGCCGCCGTCGATCGCGAAGACTGTTTCGAAACGGCCGTTACCTTGTTCGAACGGAAAATCCGCCAGACGGCCGGACAAGACCATTTCGCCGCGTTCGATCCGGCCGGCGACGAAGGCGTCGTCCAGCCAGGCCACCGCGTCCTGGCTCATGACTTTGGCCGGGAGATACAGCGGTACTTTGCCGATGTCGTTAAAGTCGCTGAAGCGGGTACGCATCGCCAGCGTCGGGCTATCGCCGTTTTTAGGCACGAGTAGGTCGAATGCGCTGGCGGTGCGCATATCGGCGTCGATCATCAGATCGGTGCCGTGGATTTGCCAGGCGTCTGCGGTTTGTCGCCAGCTCAGACTGCCGTCGAGGTTATGCAAGGTCAACGGATTGCGGAACAGCGCCGGTGCGTTCAACAAGACTTCGTGGCCGTTCAGTCGCAGGTGGCCGCCGGCATCGGCGATCGAGAACGTGCCGTTCACGGATTGGAGTTGCGGAAATACGTCGGCTGCTTCGCTGCCCAGCTCGGTAAAGTCGCCGTGCAAGGCATAGCGGTCGAAGTTGGCGTCGGCGTAAAAGCCGACTTGCCGCAGAATCCCGTGCGGATTGATCTTCAGCCATTGGGCCTGCCTATCGTCGGCCGGGGTCCAGGCGGTGGCCAAGTGCATCAGCGCTTGCAAGTCGATCCTTTCTATTAAACCGGACAACGCGCCGTCGGCATTGCGGCCGACGCAGAATTCGGCATTCGGCCAACGTTGGTGCTTGGCGACGAGATTGACGTCGTAGCCGCACCAGCGTTGGCTGCCGGCCTCATCGCGCCAAACGAAGTTACCTTCCAGCGTGTCGAGTTGCAACGCCGCGCCTTGCGGACGGCTGAGCTGGATTTGTTGCGCCTGCGCATAGCCGGCGATCCGGTAAGGTAGCGCGTGGCGCCATTCGCTCCAGATTCGGAAATCGCCGGAACCGGAGTTCAGCCTCGGGCCTTCGGGAAATGCGTCGTTCAGCCAAGCCGGGCCTTGCAGATTGTCGGCTTCGAGGTAAAGGCTGCCGTCTATTGTGTCCGGCTGGAACGGATTGCCTGTCAGCCGCGCGGAAACCCGCAGTCGGTCGCCGTGGCTTTCCGGCAGTTTCGCCAGCAGATGGACTTCGTGATTGGCGCCGTCGGCGGTGTTTTTAATCAGCAAATCGAAGTCGTCGACGGCGACTTTCGGGCTGCCGCGTTTCAGGTCTTGCCAAGTCAGCTGGCTTTGCAGGATCTCGTACTTTCCGCCTTGCAACAGCCACAGCGGTTGTTCGTCGCTGCTCGGCAAGCCCTTGACAGCCAGGCTGCCGTCGCTGTTGCGAATAATGTCCAGCTTGGCGCCGACCAAGCTGACCCAGCCCGAGGCCATCGGGTCCTGGCTGAACAGCCAGGCCAGCAGATCGATGCCGATCCGGATTTCCCTGAGCCGGATGGCCGGCCGGGCCGCCGAGTCGGCCGAGTCGACGGCAATGTCGATCAGTTTCAACTCCGGGCTGAAACCGCGCATGTTCGCATCCAGCCGGCCGATATGCACGGCGATGCCGGCCGCCTCCCGGATGCGCCGTTCCAGCTCCGGTTTATAGTCGGCGATGTCGGTCAGCCAAATCCGGAAGGCGCTGAGCACCAGCGCCGCCGTTATCAGCGACCAGAATAGCAGATGCCGACTCGCGCGGCTGACGTGTCGAATCACCAAGGCGACGGCCTATAACAGCACCACGTCGTAGTGTTCCTGATTGTATTCGGCTTCGGCGCGAATCTTGATCGCCACCTTCAGAAACATTTCCAGTTCGGCCAGCATGTCCGCCTCTTCGTCGAGCAACATTTCGACGACCTGCTCGGAGGCCAACACCAGAATTTGCTGAACCGAATATTGGCGCACCACTCGGATAATCTCGCGAAAGATTTCCAGACAAATCGATTCGGCGGTTTTCAGCACGCCGCGTCCGCCGCAAGTGGAGCAAGGCTCGCAGAGTATGTGTTCCAGGCTTTCGCGGGTGCGCTTGCGGGTCATTTCCACCAGACCCAGTGCCGAGACCTCGGTGATTTTGGTCTTGGCGTGGTCTTTGTCGAGGTTGCGCTGTAGGGCCTGGAGCACTTGTTTTTTGTGCTCGTCGCTCTGCATGTCGATGAAATCGATGATGATGATGCCGCCCAGATTGCGCAAGCGCAGCTGCCGGGAAATGGTCTGCGCCGCCTCCAGATTGGTCTTGAAGATGGTTTCTTCCAGATTGCGTCCGCCGACATAGCCGCCGGTATTCACGTCCACCGTCGTCATCGATTCGGTTTGGTCGAATACCAGATGTCCGCCGGATTTGAGTTTGACCTTGCGATCCAATGCTTTGCTGATCTCGTCCTCGACATTGTAAATGTCGAACACCGGCCGCTCGCCGGAATAGTGCTCGATGACCGTGACCACTTCCGGCACGAAGGTTTCGGCGAATTCGACCATGCGCAGATAGGTTTCCTTGGAATCGACGCGGATTTTCTCGATGCCTTCCTTGTACAAATCGCGCAGGGTGCGAACGCTGAGCGGCAAGTCCTCGTGGATCAGGGTCTTGACCTTAGCTTTTTGACTTTTTTCCAGGATGGATTCCCAGAGCTTGTGCAAAAAGGTCATGTCCGAATACAGAATGGCTTCCTCGACGCATTCTGCGGCGGTGCGGGCGATAAAGCCGCCCGGCACGCTGTGTTTTTGCTGGTAGGACTCGATACAGGCGCGCAGACGGCCGCGTTCGGCTTCGCATTCGATGCGTTGCGACACGCCGGAGTTGCCCGCGTAGGGCATATAAACCTGGTAGCGCGACGGTATCGAAATATCGGTGGTCAGACGGGCGCCCTTGTTGCCGATCGGGTCCTTGGTGACCTGGACCACCAGTTTCTGACCTTCCTTCAGATAGTGTTCGATGTTTTCCGAGGCCTTCTCGGCCAATTCCTGGCTGCTGAAATCCGACAAATGCAAAAATGCCGCCCGTTCCAGGCCGATGTCGACGAAGGCCGCCTGCATGCCCGGTAGTACCCGACAAACTTCGCCCTTGTAGATATTGCCGACCAGGCCTTTCTGGCGCAGCCGCTCGATGATCAATTCCTGCAAGACGCCGTTTTCGATGACCGCGACTCGGGTTTCCGGCGGCGTCACATTAATTAAAATTTCTTCGCTCATGGGAGGATGGTAATGCCTTGTTGGGCCAGTAATTGGGCGGTTTCGAACAGTGGCAAACCCATCACGCCGGAGAAACTGCCGGCCATCGATTCGATAAACGTGCTGGCCAAGCCCTGTATGGCATAGGCGCCGGCTTTATCGCATGGTTCCCCGGTTTGCCAATAGGCGACGATTTCCTGGTGGCTGAGCGGTCGAAAACGCACCTCGCTGACGCTGATGGCTTGCCAATGCCGATCGCCGCGTAGCGACACCGCGCTGAAAACCTGATGGGTACGGCCGGACAGCCGGCTCAGCATCTCGATCGCGTGTTGCAAGTCTGCGGGCTTGCCGAGGATGCGGCCGTCCAGGATCACGCTGGTATCGGCCGCCAGAATCGGCAGGCCGGAACGGTCTACAAGCCGGCAGGCTTCGGATTTTTCGGCGGCGACCCTGGCGACATAAGCATCCGGTGCTTCGTGGGGCAGCGGTGCTTCGTCGATGTCGACCGAGACGACGCGGTGGCGCACGCCGATTTGCTTCAGCAATTCGCTACGGCGCGGCGAGGCGGAGGCGAGAATGATTTGTGGGCTCATGGTCAGCGGTGGTAAGGATGGTGGTTGAGCAGACTCCAGGCCCGGTAGATTTGTTCGGCCACGACGATGCGAACCAGCGGGTGGGGAAAGGTCAACGGCGACAGGCTCCAGGATTCCTTGGCGACGCTTTTGACTTGCTCCGACAGGCCCTCCGGGCCGCCTACCATCAACGCTACCGGTTGGCCGTTGCCCAGCCAGCGTTGCAGGGCTTGCGCCAAATCCGAGGTGGCCCAGGGTTTGCCGGGGATATCCAGGGTCACGACGTGAGCTCTGGGCGGCAACGCCGCCAGCATCCGCTCGCCTTCGTCGCGGGCGATACGAGCAATGTCGCCGCTTTTGCGCTTATCCGGCGCGATTTCCCGCAAGACCAGTTCGCATTCGCGCGGCAGGCGTTTGGCGTATTCATTATAACCTTGCTGTACCCAGTCCGGCATCTTGTTGCCGACTGCTATCAGGTGAATTTGCATCGTGGTTTGAGGCGGACACCGAGGACGCGGTGGCGGCCTGCGCGGGGTTAAAAGTAGCGTCACCCGTGGGCGACGCCAGCCGGCTAGAGTACACGAAGCCGCCGGATTTTTAAACCGAGCGGCCGATTCCGACGCCGAGCCGGCCCGGAAAACGGCCCAAGCCGCGAATTCAGGCTGGTCAAGCCGGGCCGGCTGCCTTTAGAATGGCCGGAATTGGACTTCAACCACCACCTCGAAATGGCGATTTTAAGCGCGTTGCTGTGGACCCCGGCGCTAGGGGCGCTGATGTTGGTACCGGTTTCCGGCGACCGTGTCAGGCTGATCCGCATCCTCGGCAACCTCGTGAGTCTTTGCGCGCTGGCCTTGGCCGGCAAGCTGTTGTTGGATTTCGACGCCGGCGACAGCGCGATGCAATTCGGCGAATTCTATCCGCTCAATCCCAAGCTCGGCAGCGCCTACGCGCTCGGCATCGACGGTTTGTCGCTGCCGATGCTGGTCTTGGCCACCTTGCTGACCGCGATTGCGTTGCTGGCTTCGGTGTCGGTCAGCGACGGCGTCAAGGGTTATCATATCTGCGTGTTGCTGCTGGAATTCGGTATGTTGGGCGTGTTCATGGCGCAGGATTGGGCGCTGTTTTACATTTTCTGGGAAGTCACGCTGATTCCGCTCTACTTCCTGATCGATCGTTGGGGCGGCAAGCGCCGCCACGCGGCCAGTCTCAACTTCGTGTTGTACACGATGGGCGGGTCGGTATTCATGTTGCTTAGTCTGCTGGCGATCAGCGAGTACGACCTGGAAAAGCAGGGTTCGCTGATGGCGGCAATGGGTCAGGCGGCGCAAACCATGCCGGTGGTCGAGCAAGTTCTGGTATTGCTGGGTTTCTTGATCGGCTTCGGCGTCAAGATGCCGATTTTCCCGCTGCACGGTTGGCTGCCGCTGGCTCACGTCGAAGCCCCCAGCCCGATCAGCATTCTGCTCTCGGGTATCCTGTTGAAGATGGGCGCCTACGGTCTGATCCGGTCGTGCGTGATGCTGCCGGTCGCCGCCCAATTGCTGCAGCCGGCGTTGCTGTTCCTGGCCTTGTTCGGCATGCTCTACGGCGGCTTGCTGGCTTGGCGGCAGACCGACATCAAGGCGATGGTGGCCTATTCGTCCTTGAGTCATATGGGCGTGGTGCTGCTGGGCATCGCGGCGTTGAATCATACCGGTTTCACCGGCGCGATTTTGCAGATGACCGCGCACGGCCTGATCGCTGGCGCCTTGTTCCTGCTGGTCGGACTGCTCTACGAACGCACCCATACCCGTCACCTGCCCGACTACAGCTCGCTGGTCCAGGTCATGCCGCGTTTCGCGGTGTTTACGACGCTGACCTTGCTGGCGGCGATGGGCTTGCCGGGCTCGGTCGGTTTCGTCGCCGAGTTGCACACGCTGATCGGCGGTTTCCGGCAATGGGGCGGCTTGATGGTGTTTTTCAGCCTGAGCATCCTGATCAGCGCCGCTTACGCGATGCGCACCGTCGGCCTGTTGTTTACCGGACCGGTCAAGCCGCAAATGCGCGAGATCGCCGATTTGCGGCCGGTCGAAATGCTGGCGTCCGGGGTGTTGGTCGGTGGCATCGTCGCGTTGGGTTTGCTGCCGGCGCCGCTGATCGAGTTGTCCAGCGTCACGGTGGATAGAATGTTGGCGGTGATAGGAGAGCGCCTGCCGTGAATTGGATAGTCTCTCCGGCCGGCCGCGTGGATCGCCGCCCTGCCGTTTTCCGGATTTAAGCCATGTCAGCCTCCACCTCCGTCGGCCGGGAGCCGCGCCAAATCGTTCTGGACGCCATTGCCCATCTCGATCACGTGTTGCCCGGCCAGGCGCCGATCCACGATTTCGTCCACCACAACACCCTGCACGGTTTTCAACATCTGCCGTTCGAACAGGCCTTGGCCGAATTCACCGCACTGACCGGTATCGATTGTTATCTACCGATCGAGCGCTTTCGCGAGTTTTACCGGCAAGGGCGGATTTCCGACGCCGAATTGGACGCCGAACTCGCCCGCCATTTCGGCGACGACATCGAATCGGTGATCGCTCGCAGCGGCGGCCGGCCGGTCACGCTCCGCGCGTTGTACCGCTTGGCGCTACTGGAAGACATCAGCCCGGTGTCCCCGGCGCAATGGTCCTGGCAGGTCGGCGAACTGGGTGTATTGGCCGAGCCGGAAGCCGCCGCCGCTTGGCGGGCGCTGCTGGCGATTCTGGAATTGCGCGAACCGCAACTGCATGCCGAGGATTTGCTGGATTTGAGCGCCGAGCAGGCCGAAGATTGGCTGAGCGGCGAAGGCGATTTGCGGCAACGGGCGGCTGGCGTCGTTGACGAGTGCTTTGCCCGGATCGGTCACGGCTTGAGCTTACGCGGTTTGCTGGCGGCGCTGACCGGTGTCGATGTGCTGGATCAGGTGCGCCCGATATTAATCGGACTGTGCGCCTCCTGGCTGGACGAAGGTTTGGCGGCCTGGCAGTTGCCCGACCGCGAGGGATTGGGTTTATATCGGGCCTGGCGGCGCAATTTGGCTTTCGATCCTAGCGGTTTTTTTCACGATCTCGACGATTGGGACGATATAGTCGCGGCCCTGCCGGACGATGCCGCCGATGCGGTCGTTCAGCAACTGCAGGCCCTGGCGATACCGGAACAGCGCTGGTCGGGCTATCTGCAACGCTTGGCGCTGGAACTGCCGGGTTGGTCCGGCTTGATCAACTGGCGGCAGACCCATCCCGGCTACCGGGACGGCGCGGCTCGCCCGGAATTGGCCGACTACCTGGCCCTGCGCTTGATTTTGGATCGGGCCTTTCTGCAAACCCATTGTCGGACCCTGTGGCACTGCGATGCCCGCTACGACAAATTGGCGGGTTATTTCGGTAAGCACGTTTACGAATTTTTCGTGCGCGATGCCTTATTCGGCGGCGGCTTGCCGGAATATCTGGTGCAAGCCTGTCAGGTGCAGATCGCCGACGGCGGGCGCGATAAGTCGGCTTGGCAAGGGCTGGCGGAGCGGATCCGGACTTGGCAACGCAGCCCGCTGGCGGCGGTAGGCGGCGGCTTGGCGGTTTACGATCACGGCTGGCGCTTGTGGCGGATTTGCCGGGCCTTGGGGTTGAACGCCGCCGAGATCGCGCAGTTGAGCAAGGCCCAGTTGCTGCATTGGCTCAGCGCCAGCGACGGGTTCGACGACAGCGCCCGGCGCCGGGTCTGGTTGGGGGCCTACGAACGCCATTACCGCGATCAGGTGTTGCAAGCACTGCACGCCAATCGGCGACGCGGGCGCTGGGCGCGCCGCGAGCACCGTCCCGCCGCGCAAATCGTGTTTTGCATGGATGATAGAGAGGAAGGCTTCCGCCGCCATCTGGAGGAACTGAATCCGGACGTCGAGACCTTGGGCGCGGCCGGATTTTTCGGGGTGCCGATGAATTACCGGGGCTTGGACGATGCGGCCAAGACGCCGTTGTGTCCGGTGGTGGTCGTGCCAGCCCACGATGTCGAGGAACAAGCCGCGCCGGGCACCGCGCCGCTTAGGGCGAGCCGGCATAGGGCCGGCGGCGGAGTCGTGCGCGGTCTTGCGGATTTTATACACCACCGCTTGCGCCGCGATCCCTGGCTGGCTTATCCGGCAATCAACGCGATGGCGCCGTTGACGCTGGCCGGCTTGGTCGGCAAGACCCTGTTTCCCAGGACTCAACAAAATTTGCTGGGCGTCGCAGCCAAAATCGTCGCGCCGGATCTTAAGACTCGACTGAATTTTTCCGCGACCGAGCCGACCCCGGCCACGCCGGAGCAGCCGAGACTGGGGTTTACCGACCTTGAGCAAGCCGAGCGCGTCGCCGGTTTTTTGCGCAATACCGGCCTGACCTACGGCTTTGCCGAATGGGTGGTGTTGATGGGCCACGGCTCGATGAGCCGCAACAATCCGCATCTGGCCGCTTACGACTGCGGTGCGTGCAGCGGCCGGCACGGCGGGCCGAACGCGCGTTTGTTCGCGGCGATGGCTAATCGTGCCGAGGTGCGGCTGCTGTTGGCGGAACGCGGTATCGTCATTCCGCCCGATACCTATTTCATTGGCGCCGAGCACAATACCTGCGACGAAGACATCGCTTGGTACGATCTGGACGGTTTGCCGGCCGAGCGCCGATCGGATTGGCTAAATCTGAACGAGCAATTGCGCCATGCCCAACGCATGTCGGCCCACGAACGCTGCCGAAGGCTGGCGTCGGCGCCGCGCCGGCCCAGGTCGGCCCAAGCGCTGCGGCATTTTTTGAACCGCGCCGCCGATTTTTCGCAAGCCCGGCCGGAATTGGGCCACGCCACCAACGCGGCCGCCTACGTCGGTCGGCGCGCGGCTAGTCAGGGCGCGTTTTTCGATCGGCGCTTGTTCTTGATTTCCTATGATCCGACCCAGGACCCGAGCGGCCAAATTCTGGAAGGTATTTTGCTGGCGGTCGGCCCGGTCGGCGCCGGCATTAATTTGGAATACTACTTTTCCACGGTCAACAACGAGCGGCTGGGTTGCGGTTCCAAGGTGCCGCACAATCCGACCGGTTTCTTCGCGGTCATGGAAGGCGCCGGCAGCGATTTGCGCACCGGTTTGCCCAAGCAGATGATCGAAATTCACGAGGCGATGCGGCTGCAACTCGTGGTCGAGGCCAAGATCGGCGTGCTGACCGAGATCTACCAACGGCAGGACGGTCTGCGGGAGTTGATCGGTGGCGGCTGGGTGCATCTGAGCGCCCAGGACCCCGATAGCGGGGAGATTTTCGTGTTCGAGCGCGGCGACGGCTTCGTGCCGTGGCAGCCGTTGCCGGACGAATTGCCGATCCGGGAAAATTCGCCGGATTGCTACCGCGATGCCGTTGAGCCGGTGGCGCCGATGCTGATCCGGCAAGCGGGAGTCGAGCGATGAGCGCGTATTGGTTGGCCTTGGTACCGTTGTTGCCGCTGTTGTCGGCGCTGGCGATCGGCGCTTTACAGTTCGGCGGCGCGCTGAGCGGCGATGCCGGCGAAAAAGTCACGGCCCGATTGGCTTTGCTGGGGATAGGCGCGGCGACGCTGCTGGTGTTGGCGCTGGCCTGGAATGCTTGGCCGGCCGGGCTGGACGCACAGGCCTACGGCGACTGGCTGCGGCTGGGCAAGATCAGTATCGGTCTGGAGCTGGCCGGCGACCGGTTCCGTCTGGCCGTGGCCGGGGTGTTCGGTATTTTGCTGTGGGTGGCGCTGCGTTTCTCGGTCAATTACATGCATCGCGAGGCCGGCTTTCACCGCTTCTTTTTCCTGCTGAGTTTGTTCGCGGCGGCGATGTTGTTGCTGGTGTTGGCCGGCAATGCCTTGCTGACTTTCGTCGGTTGGGAACTGGCCGGCTTGTGTTCGTACTTGCTGATCGGCTATGCCTACGACAGGCCGATCGCGACCGCTAATGCGTTGCGGGTATTCGTTACCAATCGGATCGGCGACGCCGGTTTTGTGCTGGCCATCGGTTTGAGTCTGGCCTGGCTGGAAAGCTGCGACTGGCGGACGATCAACGACGGCGCGGCGGATTTGGAAAAGGGCGACGCGTTGCTGTTGGCGACTTGTTTCGCGCTGGCGGCCAGCGTCAAGTCGGCGCAATTTCCGTTTACGTTCTGGCTGGGGCGAGCGATGGAAGGGCCGACGCCGTCCAGCGCGATTTTTTACGGCGGGGTAATGACCCACGCCGGGGTATTTTTGCTGATTCAATTGCAGCCCTTGTTCGAGCAGGCCTCGCAAGCGATGGCCTTGTTGATCGAGGTTGGGGCGTTGACCGCGCTGTACGGCTATTGGGTTGGGCTGAGTCAGACCGACATCAAGAGTTCGCAAATTTTCGCGGCGGCGGTGCAGCTGGGTTTGATGTTCGTCGAATGCGGGCTGGGTTGGTGGACGCTGGCGTCCTGGCATTTGCTGGCCCATGCGGTGGTGCGCTGCTATTTGCTGTTGTCGGCGCCGTCGATTCTGCAAGCCACCGCCTGCCGGCCGACCGCGCCGGTGCCGGCCTGGCTGGCGCGGCGGCGCTGGGCGTTTTGGTGTCGCTGCAGCGCGGCTGGTTGGAACCGGCGCTGGAGCGGCTGTTCGTCAAGCCGGTGCGGCGCTTGTCCGAGGATTTAAGGTATCTGGACGAGCACGTGATCGATCCGGCCTTGGGCGCGCCGGCGCCGGCGATGCGGGCGATTTCGTCGCTGGCGCAATGGGAGGAGCGCAAGCTCGGCGCGAATTTGGACAGCGACCGCGACAGTTTCGCTTACGGCAGCGGTCTGGCTGGCAAACTGGCCCAATGGAGCGCGGCGCTGTTGGGCTGGTTCGAATATCGCTTCATTTTGCGTGGCATCGGCGGGGACAGTATTCGGTTCGGCCGGCGTTTGGGGCGTGCCGCCAATCGCTTCGAGAAATTGCTGCTGAGTCCGCGCTATTTGGCGCTGTTCGTTCTGATTACGTTGATGGTGGCGCTGGGATACCGATGACAACCGATATCGTTTATTGGCAAGCCGCCGCCGCGTTGCCGGTCTTAAGCGTTCTGACCTTGTTGCCGTTGCTGACCGCGTTGGCGGTGATGGCGGCGCGGCCGCCGCACGCGTTGCGCCTAGCGTTCGCCGGCGCCGTGCTGAACGTGGCCTTGAGCGTTTACATGTTGTGGGTGTTCGACGCCGAAGCCCCCGGCATCCACTTGGCCGAGAGCGTCGAATGGCTGGGTTTGCATTACCGTACCGGCGTGGACGGTACCAACGTGCTATTCATCCCGCTGGCGGCCATCCTGGGCTTATTGGCCTTGGTCTACACCTTGATTACCCGCCACCGCGACGACCGTTTGTTCGTCGCCTGCCTACTCGCGTATCAGGGCATTCTGATCGGCGCGTTCAGCGCGTTGAACACCTTGCAGTTTTGGTTTTGGTGCCTGTTGGAACTGGTGCCGGTGGTGCTGCTGACCGTGTTTGCCGGCACGGGCCGCCAACGCAACCGGGTCGTCAAAGCGGTGTTGCAATACTGGCTGTCCGGACTGGCGATGAGTCTGATCGGTTTCGTGCTGCTTAGCGGCGGTCTGGCTCAGAACGGCATGCCGCTCAGTTTCGATTGGTTGGCGCTTAAGCACCACGATTTGGCGATTCCCAACGAGACCTTGATCTTCATCCTGCTGCTGTTCGGTTTCGCGGTGCGGATGCCGCTGTTTCCGTTTCACGCCTGGCTGCCGCCGTTGGCCGAGCACGGCACCGCCGCCAGCGCCGCGATCTTTCTGCACGGCATCAAGCTGGGCATCTATGCGCTGATTCGCTTCATCCTGCCGCTGGTACCCGGCGCCGCCGAGCAATGGGCGCATTTCGTGCTGACCTTGGGCTTGATCGGAATATTTTACGGCGCGTTGTTGGCGCTGATGCAGATCAACATGCGTCGGCTGGTGGCCTTCGCGGTGATCAGCCATACCGGCATGCTGGCGATCGGGGTGTTTTCGTTCAACGATTTCGCGTTGGAAGGCAGCATTCTGTTGTCGGTTGCCTACGGTCTGGCGACCGCCGGCATGCTGTTCAGTATCGGCCTGATTTACGAACGGACCCGGACTTCGTTTCTACCCCGCCTGGGCGGATTGTTCGAGACCAACACCACGCTGGCGTTGCTGTTTATGATTTCGGCGTTGAGTACGATGGTGATGCCCGGCACGCCCGGCTTCGACGCCGCGCATTTGTTGATCGAAGGCACGATAGAAGAGCACGGCTGGCTGATCGCGATCGCGATATTGCTCGGCAACGTGCTGGCCGCGGCATTTTTGCTGTGGGCGTTTCAACGCCTGTTCATCGCCCACCCGCGGCGTTGGGTGCAGCCCTACGGCAGCATACATCATCCGGTCATCAAGGAACGCATCATTGCCGTCGTGATTTGCGGCTTGTTGATCGGCACCGGCTTTTACACGACGCCGTGGTTGAAATTCATCGATCAGGAAGCCAGCGAAATCGGCGAACACTACCCCGCGCACCATAGCCACCATCGCAATACGCCGCATCATGAGTAACGGATTTCCGCTGTTATCGCTTTGTCTGTTCTGGCCGCTGTTGGGAGCGCTGCCGTTGGCGGTGCCGATCGGGCGGATGTCGGCGCGGCGTTGGGCCTTGGCGGTGGCCGGGTTGGAGCTGCTGTTTTGTTTGTGGGCATTCGCGGTATTTCGGCCCGAGGACGGCGATTTCCAACTGGTCGAAGACCATCCCTGGATACCCGGCTTGAACGCTCGATTTTTGCTGGGCGTGGACGGCATTTCGATCGGTTTTCTGCCGATGACCGCCCTGGTGACCTTGGCGGCCCTGCTGACCGGCTGGAATGCGGTACAGCGCCTGAACCGGTTTTATCTGGGGCTGCTGCTGGCCTTGGAAAGCGTGACGATAGGCGTGTTTACCGCGCTGGATACCGTGTTGTTTTTTTGTTTTGGGAACTGACCCTGCCGCCGCTGTTTTTTTGATCGGTTTGTGGGGTGTCGGTCCGCATCGGCGCTACGCGGCGATGAAATACACCTTGTATATGTTGTTCGGCGGCGTGCCGCTGCTGTTTGGGTTCATATTGCTGGCGACCGCCGGCGAGCCAGGCGCGTTGCCGGTGTTCGGCTTGCCGGAATTGCTCCGCTCGCCGCTACCGGCTTCGGCGCAGACAGCGGTGTTCGGCTTGCTGTTGCTGGGTTTCGCGGTCAAGGCGCCGCTGCTGCCGTTTCATACCTGGTTGCCGACCGTGGCGATGGAGGCGCTGCCGCAAATCGCCGCTTTGCTGCTGGGTTTGAAGCTGGGAGTTTACGGCATCGTGCGTTTCGCGATTCCGTTGGCGCCGGCCGCCGCGTCCGAATACCGCTGGCCGTTGGCGATAGGCGGCGCGGTGACGTTGATCTACGGTGCGCTGGTCGCGCTACGGCAGACCAATCTGCGCCGCTTGTTAGCCTATGCCGGGGTCAGCCATGTCGGCATGGTGATCCTCGGTATTGCCAGTTTTAACCTGCTGGGTTTGCAAGGCGCGCTGATGCAGTTGTTGAATTTCGCCAGCGTCGCCGCCAGTTTGATGCTGATCGCCGGCATGTTGCAACAACGCCTGGGTAGTAACGACGCGTTGCAATTGGGCGGCCTCGCCAAGCCGTTGCCGCGTTTGACCGCGCTGTTCTTTCTGTTCGCGCTGTCGTCTATCGGCGTGCCGGGCGGCAACGGCTTTCCGGCCGAATTGTTGATGATTTTCGGGATTCTGCAAGCCTATCCGGTGTTGGCCTTGGTGGCTTTACTGGGGGCTGTGCTCGGCGCGGCCTATACCCTGGACTTCATCCGTAAGGGCTTTTTCGGGCCGCTAAAAGCGCCGGAATTGGCCGGATTGCGAGATTTACGTGGCAGGGAGTTGGCGGCGTTGATCGTCCCGGCCTTGTTGGTGCTGGCGCTCGGTTTGTCGCCGCAATGGCTGTTGTCCCGCCAGGAGGCCACGCTGACGGCATGGCTGTCGCGGGTGAATCCGCCGGCACTAAGGCTCGCGCCCGTCACAGGTTTTCAGGCGCCGGCGGCGGACCGGTCGATTTAAGCCGATTTCGCGTTTGAACAAAAAACGGGTTACGGGTTGATTAAGCGAAGAGCTTGGAATATAGTTTTGATTCGATATTAAATGCCGAGGGTTTTCCGCCGTGTCGGGTGACCGACTGAACAAAACCGGCGGTCGAACATCTATCTCCCACCCTACACTGATAAGGAAGAGTTTTATGCATACACCCGCGAAGTTACTGTTGGAAAACAAGGCCTGGTCGCAGGAGGTTTCTTCGAAGAACCCGGAGTTTTTCAAGAATCTGGCCAAGGAGCAAAAACCCGAATTTTTGTGGATAGGCTGCGCCGACAGCCGGGTACCGGCCGATACCATCGTCAACGCCCAGCCGGGCGAAATCTTCGTCCATCGCAATATCGCCAACCAGGTCATCACCACCGACTTCAATTGCCTGAGCGTGTTGCAATACGCGGTGGACGTGCTGAAGGTCAAGCACATCATCGTCTGCGGCCATTACGGTTGCGGCGGTGTCAAGGCGGCCTTGCAACCGCAAAGCGCCGGATTGGTCATCGCCAACAAATGGCTGATGCACATCAAGGACGTCTACCGGCTGCACCAGGAGGAACTGGATTTCACCGCGCCGGACAAAAAACTGGATCGCTTGATCGAATTGAACATCGTCGAGCAGGTTTACCGGCTCGCCCATACCTCGATCATTCAGTCCGCCTGGAAACACGGCCACAAGCCGTCGCTGCACGGCTGGGTTTACGGTTTGCACGACGGTTTGATCAGCGAATTGATCAAGCTCGACCACAACACCCAAATCAATCCGATTTACCGTTACGCCGATTGAGTCACCACCGCCCATAACGAGAGAGACGCGCATGAAATCGCAAATGGATTACTATCTTAAAAATCTCGGCCAGGACGTACCGGCCAGTATCGTGGTGTTTCTGGTGGCCCTGCCGCTATGTCTGGGGATCGCGCTGGCGTCCGGCGCGCCGCTGTTTTCCGGCGTGATTGCCGGCGTCATCGGCGGGTTGGTCGTCGCCTGGGCCAGCGGGTCGCAACTCAGCGTCTCCGGCCCGGCCGCCGGCCTGACCGTGATCGTGTTCAACGCGATCGAAGCGCTGGGGAGCTTCAACGGCTTCTTGTTCAGCCTGGTGCTGGCGGGAGGCTTGCAGATGCTGCTGGGTTTTCTGCAAGCCGGTTTGATCGGCGCGTTTTTCCCGGCGGCCGTGATTAAAGGCATGCTGGCGGCGATCGGCCTGATCCTGATTATCAAGCAAACGCCGCACGCCACCGGCTACGACGCCAGTTTCGACGGCGACGAGAGTTACATGCAGGAAACCGCCGAATCCAGTTTCGTCGAACTGTTGGAAGCCTTGGAAGGCATTTCGTTGGGTGCCACGCTGGTCAGCGGGGTGGCCTTGATCATCCTGGTGATTTGGGATGCGCCGGCAATCAGGCGGATAAACTGGCTGCGCTTGGTGCCTGGGCCGTTGTTGGCCGTGGTCTGGGGCGTGTTGTTCAATCTGTGGGCGGTCGAGAATGCGCCGGCTTGGGCGATCAGCGAGCGCCACTTGGTCGCGTTGCCGGATCTCGGTAGTTTGTCTAATTTCATCGGCCAATTACGTTTTCCGGATTGGAGTTCCGTCAGCAACCCCAAGGTTTACAGCGTGGCGGTCACATTGGCGATCATCGCCAGCCTGGAAACCTTGCTGAGCCTCGAGGCGGTCGACAAGCTGGACCCGCATAAACGCGTTGCGCCGACCAACCGGGAGTTGAAGGCACAAGGCTTAGGCAACTTGCTGAGCGGGCTGGTCGGCGGCTTGCCGCTTACCGCGGTCATCGTGCGCAGTTCCGCCAACATCAACGCCGGCGGCCAAACCCGGATATCCTGCTTTTTGCACGGCGTGTTGTTGTTGGTCAGCGTGTTGTTTTTCGCCGAGTATTTGAACAAAATTCCGCTGGCTTGCTTGGCGGCGATCTTACTGCAAACCGGCTTTAAGTTGGCGAAGCCGCATTTGTTCATCGAATTCTATCGGAAGGGCTGGAATCAGTTTTTACCCTTCGTCATCACTGTCGCGGCGATCTTGTTGACCGATTTGCTGCAAGGCATCGCGATCGGCATGGCGGCCGGTATCTTCTTCGTGTTGCGCGCCAATTTCCACGAAGCGATTACGTTGACACAACACGGCCAGAACTATTTGTTGCGGATGCACAAGGACGTCTCGTTTTTGAATAAAGCGCTGTTGCGTCGGCACTTAAGCAGCATACCGGACGACAGCGATTTACTGATCGACGGTACCAAGGCCTTGTTCATCGATCAAGATATTCAAGAGGCGATTGCCGATTTCCTACAGGCCGCGCCGGATCGCAACGTCATGGTAGAGTTGCAGGGGTTTAACGTGGACAACGTCGCACCCGGCTCAGGGCATTGAAGGGGCGGGCGGCAAGCCGATGTCTTCGTACCAGATCGTCGGCGACTGCTCGATAAAGCGGCGCATCAGTGCAATGCATTCAGGGTCGTTTAGTTCGACGAGTTTGACGCCGGCCTCGCGCAGCCAATCTGGGTGACCGGCGAAGTTGGCCGATTCGCCGATCACGACGGTGCCGATGTTGAATTGGCGGATTAGGCCCGAACAATACCAACACGGCGCCAGGGTCGTAACCAGGATTTTGTCGCGGTAATCGGTCTGGCGGCCGGCCTTGCGAAAGGCGTCGGTTTCGCCGTGTAGCGACGGATCGCCGTCCTGCACTCGCCGATTGCGGCCGCTGCCGAGTAGGCGGCCGTCGGCGGCAAACAACGCGGCGCCGACCGGCACGCCGCCTTCCTCGAATCCGATTCTGGCTTCATTCATAGCAACGGCCAGTAACTTTGCGTAATTCATCGGCGGCTCCACGGCGAGTTGGGGTGACGGAGTCGGCAAGTCTAGTCGAATAAGACCCGTTGCGCTCGCGGCTCAGTTGCGGGCAAACGCCACTTTGTGCCCCGCGACCAGCGAGCTGGCTTGTAGGCCGGCCGACAGCGCCGGAATCGACACCGGCCGCTCGGAGGTTGCGATAAACACCAAATGCCATTCGGCGTGCTCGCCGTCGTGGACGATAGCAGTGGCACCGTCGGCGATTCGGTAACCCAGACCGGCGGCAAGCTCCCGAACCTGTTGCTCGCTGGGAATCTGGCCGGGACGGAATGTCAGTTGCACCGACGCGGAATGCCGGGAGGGCAGGATATTTTCGATATGCCCGCCCCAGATCATCGTCACCGAGGCGATCAGCGTCAGAACGATGGCGGCAAAATAAAAGCCGGACCCGCACAGGATGCCGATGGCCGACGAGGCCCAAATCGATGCCGCCGTGGTCAGGCCGCTGATGTTCAAGCCTTCCTTCATAATCACGCCGGCGCCCAGAAAGCCGATGCCGGTGACGATGCCTTGTATCACCCGAGTCGGATCGGCGGCCGGCGTCAACGGTTGCAAGCCGCCGAACCAGTAATGCGGGTAGCCGACGATGATGGTCAGGGCCGCCGACGCCATGCACACCAGGCCGTAGGTGCGCATGCCGGCGGCGCGGCCGTGAAACGAGCGCTCGTAACCGACCACCATGCCCAGCAATAGCGCGCCGACGATGTTCATCAAAATCACGACGTTGACTTCGATTTGTGGCGTGGACCAATACGAAAGCAGAATATCGGGCGAGATCGGGTTCATTGGATGTCAGGAGTAGCGGAAGACTGAGTTTTAAAACTAACCGTTGGCCGAGCGGAGCCGAAGCGAGATAGTCGTCGTTTCGCCACACTTACACTAGATAGGCCAAAACCAAGCCGGCAAATACCGCCAGCCCAAACCAATTATTGTTCAAAAACGCCTTGAAGCAGTCCGGCTTGTGAAAATAAAAAATCAACTTTTGCTGATAGATCGCCAGGCCGGTCGCCACCGCCAGGCCACCGTAATACGGCCAGGCCAGGTTTTGCTCGCTGCCGATCCAGATTAACAGGCTCAGGATGACGATTTGTAGCGCGGCGGTGATTTCCCGGACTCGCTTGCCGAACAGAATCGCGGTGGATTTAACGCCGATTTTCAAATCGTCGTCGATATCGACCATCGCGTACATGGTGTCGTAGACCAGCGCCCACAGTAGGACCGCCAAATACAGTACCCAGCCGTGCAGTGGAATGTCGTTGGTCTGCGCCGCGAACGCCATCGGCACCGCGAAACCGAACGCCGCGCCCAGATAAGCCTGAGGCAAATGCGTGTAGCGTTTCATGAACGGATAGCTGGCCGCCAAAAACGCGCCGATGAACGACAAGCCGATGGTGTACCAGTTCATCAGCAACACCAAGCCGAAAGCGGTCAGGCACAATACCGCGAACACAATCAGTGCTTCCTTAGGACTAACCTTGCCGGCGGCAATCGGCCGCAGCTTGGTCCGGTCGACATGCGGATCGAAATCTTTGTCGGCGTAATCGTTGATCACGCAGCCAGCGGCGCGCATCAATACCACGCCCAGCGTAAACACGATCAACACCAACAAATCCGGCTTACCGTTCCCGGCAATCCACAAGGCCCACAGCGTCGGCCAGAGCAGAATGAAAATACCGATCGGTTTGTCGAAGCGGGCCAGGAGCCAGTATTGGTGGAAGCGGTCGGTTAAGTTGCTCATCTGAGGACAGCTGATGTTTGGGTGAGTTGGTTGTTTTATTTCTCGTATGCGAACTCGCACCATATTGACGAGAATATGTCTTTTGCTCTTCGCATTAGCCTTGCGTTTTGTCTTTAATCGTTTGAATAATAGCCGTCGTCGAATGCCCTTCGATAAACGACAGAATCTTCACTTCGCCGCCGTGGGCTAGTACGCTTTCGTGGCCGGCGATGCTGGTGATGTCGGTGTAGTCGCCGCCTTTGACCAGGATGTCGGGCAGTAATTGATCGATGACTTGTTTAGGGGTGTCGTCCTCGAACGGCACGACCCAATCGACGCAGTCCAGCGCGGCCAGCATTTCCATCCGGTGTTCCAGGCCGTTGACCGGACGCTCGGGACCTTTCAGGCGTTGCACCGAGGCGTCGCTGTTGACCAATACCACCAAACGGTCGCCGAGGGTTTTGGCTTGTTGCAGGTAGCGGACGTGGCCGGGATGCAGGATGTCGAAGCAGCCGTTGGTGGCGACGATTTTTTCACCGTTTTGTTGCGCTGCCGACCGTTCCTCCAACAGCTCCGGTAAGCTCAATACGCCTTTGCGATGGGCGCGCGGGCCTTGCAGTGCGTCGGCCAATTCCGAGGTATTGACGGTGGCGGTGCCCAGTTTGCCGACCACGATGCCGGCGCCGATATTGGCCAGTTGCGTGGCCTCGGCCAACGGTTTTTTGGCGGCCAAGCTCGCGGCCAATACCGAAATGACGGTATCGCCGGCGCCGGTGACGTCGAACACCTCGCGGGCGTGGGTAGGCAGGTGCAGCGGCGCTTCGCTTTTACTTAACAGACTCATGCCGTGCTCGCCGCGGGTAACCAGCAGCGCGTCCAGATTGAGTTCGGTCATCAAATTAGTGCCGCGTTCGACGATTTGGGCTTCGTCGGCGCAGCGGCCGACCACGGCTTCAAATTCGCCGAGGTTGGGGGTAATCAACGTCGCATCCCGGTAGATCGAGAAGTCGTTGCCCTTCGGATCGACCAAGACCGGCTTTTTCAGTTGTCTGGCCAGTGCGATGAATTGTTGAACTTGGTTTAGCGTACCCTTGCCGTAATCGGACAGCACCGCGACCTGCGATTGCATCAATTCGGCGTGATAAAGATGGAGTAATGGGTCGCTGTCGACGGCATGAAAGCCGTCTTCGAAGTCCAGCCTGATCAATTGCTGATGACGGCTCATCACCCGCAGCTTGGTAATAGTCGGGTAGCCGGGCACGGTTTGAAACAGGCATAGCACGTGGGCGGCTTGCAGCAAATGCTTGAGCGCGCCGGCGGCTTCGTCCTCGCCGGTAAACCCCAGCAACGAGACTTTGGTACCCAGCGCGGCGACGTTTAACGCGACGTTGCCGGCGCCGCCGGCCCGCTGTTCGTCGAGATTGACGTGGACCACTGGCACCGGTGCTTCCGGAGAGATACGCGAAGTGGCGCCATGCCAGTAACGGTCCAGCATCAGATCGCCCGCCACCAGGACGCGGGCGGCGGAATAATTGGGTAATTGCATGGTGATCCGGGGCTTAACGGGAAAACGAAGGGTGCTATTATAGCCGCAACCCGATCTCGGAAAGGTGCCAAGCATGAGCGTCAAGATTTACCATAACCCGCGTTGCGGCAAGTCCCGCGATACCTTGAAATTGTTGGAATCCAAGGGTATCAACCCGGAGATTGTCGAATATTTGAAAACCCCGCCGACGGTTGCCGAGTTGCGCGATATTCTCGGCAAACTGGGCATCAAGCCGCGCGATTTGATGCGGACCAAGGAGCCGGAATATAAAGATAATGGTTTGGGCGACCCGTCGTTGAGCGACGAAGCCTTGATCGAGGCCATGGTTCGCATCCCGAAATTGATTGAACGGCCTATCGTTCTGAAAGACGGCAAGGCGGCCATCGGTCGGCCGCCGGAAGCCGTACTGGCGATATTGTAACGGCGGCGCGATGGCGAATATTCTGGTTTTGTATTACAGCCGCGATGGCGGTACCGCGGCGATGGCCCGGCAGATTGCCCGCGGCATCGAGTCGGTGGCCGGCGCGGAAGCCGTGTTACGGACAGTGCCGGAAGTTTCGGCGGTGTGCGAGAAAGTGGCCGACAGTATTCCCGATAGCGGCGCACCCTACGCGACCCAGCAAGACTTGGAGAGCTGCGATGGCTTGGCGCTGGGCAGTCCGACCCATTTCGGCAATATGGCGGCGGCGCTCAAGTATTTTTGGGACGGTACCACGGCGCTTTGGTTTACCGGTGCGTTGTCGGGGAAACCGGCCGGGGTGTTTACATCGGCAGGCAGCATGCACGGCGGTCAGGAAAGTACATTACTGTCGATGATGTTGCCGTTGATGCACCACGGCATGCTGGTCATGAGCATGCCTTGCAACGAAATCGCCCTGCGCGAAACCGTCAGCGGCGGCACGCCTTACGGGCCGAGCCGCTGCGCCGAGAGCGACAACGGTTTGACCGAGCACGAAAAGCGTTTGTGCTGGGTGTTGGGCGAGCGCTTGGCAAAGACGGCGGTGGCGGTTAAAAGCCTAAACGGTTAAAGGTTGCCGCTCGCGGATTTCCGGTCGTCAGGTATACTGCCCGGCAATTTTGCGTTAACCGACTATGAAAGCCTATCTGGAACTGCTCGCCGATATCATGGATAACGGCCTCGACAAAAGTGACCGCACCGGCACCGGCACCCGCTCGGTATTCGGTCGGCAGATCCGCTACGATCTCAGCGACGGATTTCCGTTGCTGACCACCAAGAAACTGCATTTCAAATCGATCGCTTACGAATTGCTGTGGTTTTTGCGCGGGGATACCAATATCCACTACTTGCGCGAGCACGGCGTAACGATTTGGGACGAATGGGCGACCGCCGAGGGCGAGCTTGGGCCGGTTTATGGCGCGCAATGGCGGCGTTGGCCGGGGCCGGACGGCCGCGAATTCGATCAAATTCAAGTATTGGTCGACGGTTTGCGGCAAAAGCCGGATTCGCGCCGTCATATAATCAGCGGTTGGAACGTGGCCTATTTGCCCGACGAGTCGGTCGGTCCGCGTGAAAATGCCGCCGCCGGCCGGATGGCCTTACCGCCCTGCCATGTGCTGTATCAGTTTTATGTCGCTAACGGCCGATTGTCGTGCATGATGACGCAACGTAGCGCCGATTGCTTTTTGGGAGTGCCGTACAATCAAGCCAGCGTGGCGTTATTGACCGGGATGCTGGCCCAGCAGTGCGATTTGCAGCTTGGCGAATTGATTATGTCCTTCGGCGACGTGCATATTTATCGCAATCATTTCGAACAGGTCGCGTTGCAACTTAGCCGCGAGCCGCTGCCGCCACCCCTGCTCAAGTTTAAACGCCGGCCGGCGTCAATTTTCGATTACGCGTTCGAGGACTTCGAGCTGGTCGATTACCGGGCGCACCCGCATATCGCGGGAACCGTTTCGGTTTAGTCGAGTAGCCCCGGCCGCATTAGGCCGGGGCCGTTTGGCGAGGTTTTAAGCAGCGGACATTTCCGCTCTGGTTTTGCTGGGTTGACGCTTATTTGTTGCCGGCCTTGATGTGTTCGACCGCTTCCTCGGCGGCTTTGGTTGCCATATCGGTGTGGCCTAGTTTGCCGTGTTCGATGGCGCTTTCCAGCGACTTGACGCCGGCGCTTAAGTGGGTTTTGGCCTCACCCTTGGCGACTTCTTCGCCTTTTTTGGCGTGAGGTAGCGCGGCTTCGGCATGTTCGACCAAGACGGACGCGTGGCCGGCCTTACCGTGGACCACTGCTTGGTTGGCGTGTTCTAAAGCTGTCGCGGCATGCTCTTCGGCGAAGGCGCCGGTCGCGGCGAACAATAGGGTGCCGATGGCTAACGTGATTATTTTATTCATAAATCCCCCGAAAGTAGTTCCAATGCATCCGAACTGGATGCCTAGCAGTGACTCTCTAGGTTACCGAATGGTTCATATTTAAACCGATCTTCAACTGTCATGAATACTTCCAAGTGTCTGGCGATCTTTCAGCGATTGGCCGAAGCCATCCCCGAGCCCACTACCGAGTTAAACTACACGACGCCGTTCGAATTGTTGGTGGCGGTGGTGCTATCGGCTCAGGCGACCGACAAAGGCGTCAACAAGGCTACCGCGAAATTATTTCCGGTCGCGAATACGCCGCAAGCGATTCTGGCGTTAGGCGAAGTGGGGCTGAAGGAACACATCAAGACCATAGGCTTATTCAACAGCAAGGCGGCAAATGTCATAAAACTTTGTCAGACTTTGATCGAAAAGCACGGCGGCGAGGTGCCTCGCGACCGGGCGGCGCTGGAAGCCTTGGCCGGCGTTGGCCGCAAAACCGCGAACGTGATTTTGAACACGGCCTTCGGTGAACCGACGATCGCGGTGGATACCCATATCTTCCGGGTTGCTAATCGGACCGGCTTGGCGGCGGGCAGAAATGTATTGACGGTGGAGAAGCAATTGGACAAGACCGTACCCAAGCTTTTCAAGAAAGATGCCCACCATTTACTGATCTTGCATGGCCGTTATATTTGCGTGGCCAGAAAACCGCGTTGCGAGGCTTGTTGCATCGCCGACCTGTGCGAATTTAAAGACAAGAATTTAACCTGAGTATGCAATAATCAGAATGAACGAATACGGTTGTACATCGGTCGTAGCAACGGTTTCGGGTTGCCGACCAAAATTATTATAAAAATTCAACGAGAGGATAACAGCATGAAAAAATTCAACAAATCTCCGCTGGTCGCCGCGATGGGTACCGCCGTTTTGTCCAGTTTGGCCGTCAATGTCCAAGCCGATGCCAATCCCTTTTCGCTGACGGAAATGGACGGCGGTTACATGCAGTTGGCCGAAACTCATCCTAGCCATTCCAACGGCAGAATCAGCGAAGGTGCCTGCGGTTCGAATGCGATGGATAGCAACGGCCAAAAAGTCGTAAAAGGCGCCAAAAAAGCCGAACCTAAAAAAACCGAGGGTTCCTGCGGCGAAGGCATGTGCGGCGGGATGATGCAGGGCGGCAAAATGAAACCCGGCATGGAACATTCCTGCGGCGCCATGATGAAAGGCAAGGATGGGGCGTGCGGCATGATGATGGGCGGCATGAATCATGACAATGATAAGGATAAAAAGTCGTCCGAAGGCAGTTGCGGAGCGATGATGCAAGGTGGTAAAGGTGGAGACGGTTCCTGTGGAGCGATGATGAAGGGTGGCGAAGGTAGTTGCGGCGGCAAAGTGGACGCCGATAAAGCGGCCGGCCATTAATTCTTGGTATGACCGTATAGACCCTCATTATGGATTTTCAGGATTTACAGCAGCTCGTTATCGACTACGGTTATCTCGCGCTATTCATCGGTACCTATTTGGAAGGGGAAACCATTCTCGTGATAGCCGGCTTTCTGGCCCACGGTGGTTATTTGGAGTTGCAATGGGTGATGCTGACGGCTTTTCTCGGCACGTTTGCCGGGGACCAGACTTTTTTCTATCTGGGGCGCTGGAAAGGTATCGCCTTTCTGGAGAAGCGGCCGCTCTGGCACAGCAAGACCGACAAAGTGTTTGAGTTGCTGCACAAGCATCAGATACCGGTCATATTGGGTTTCCGGTTTTTATACGGCGTGCGTAACGTCACGCCGTTTGTGATCGGGGCCAGCAAGATCCATCCGTTGAAGTTCTTCGCGCTGAATTTTCTTGGCGCGGCGATTTGGGCGATAGCGGTTGGATATTTAGGTTACACCTTTGGTCAGTTTGCCGAATCCATCATGGGCCAAGTCAAAAAATACGAAATGTATATTCTGGGCGTGCTCGTGGCGATTGGATTGGTGTTGTTTTGGCGATCCACGCACAAGCCGGAGGAATAAGGTATGGACAGCGTTCGCAATCTCGTGCATGGCGCCGGCCTGGGATTGCGGCGCGGCTTTATTGGTGAAATCCTGAATGCACAGCCGACCAATGTCGGTTTTTATGAGGTCGCGCCGGAAAACTGGATGCCGATCGGCGGCAAATATGGCAAGCAATTTCGAGCGCTGACCGAGCGCTACCCTTTTGTTTGTCACGGTTTATCGCTGTCGATCGGTAGTAGCGATCCCTTGGACGAGCAATTTGTTCGCGATTTGAAAGGGTTTTTGCGTCTGCACGGCATCAAATTTTACAGCGAGCATCTGAGTTATTGTAGCGATGGCGGGCACTTATACGATTTGATGCCGATACCGTTCACCGAAGCTGCGGTCAGGCATGTCGCGGGGCGGATTCGCCGGGTTCAGGATATTCTGGAGCAGCGCATCGCCATCGAAAATATTTCCTACTACGCCGCGCCGGGCCAGGAAATGGCCGAGATCGACTTCTTTAACGCCGTGGTCGCCGAGGCCGATTGCGACGTGTTGATCGACATCAACAATATCTACGTCAACAGCGTTAACCACGGCTACGATCCCGAGGCATTCTTGCGGGCGATGCCGGCGGAACGGATTGCGTATGCTCACATCGCCGGGCACTACGTCGAAGCCGAGGATTTTCTAGTCGATACGCACGGCGCCCCAGTGGTAGACCCGGTTTGGGGATTGCTGAATAAGGCCTATGACTGGTTCGGCGTATTTCCGACCCTGCTAGAACGCGATTTCAATCTGCCGCCGTTGACCGAATTGTTGCGGGAAGTGGATACGATCAGCCAAATCCAACAGCATTGGTTGATGGATAGCCGTAAGCAGGTTGCCTGATGGTGGTCGACTTTTCGACCACACAACGCGAGTTTGCCGGCTATATTCGCGCGCCACTAGCCAACCGGCCGCCGGCTGACGTCGATTCGGGCAGGATGGCGATGTACCGCGAATTGTTCTTCAACAATATTGACAGCTTCTTAGCAAGCAACTTCCCGGTTTTGAAAACCGTGCTGGCCGACCAGCAATGGCGGGAGATGGCCGAGGATTTTTATGCCCGTCACCCGTGCCGAACGCCATACTTTTCGCAAATCGCCGAAGAGTTTCTCGATTATCTGCAAAACCAACGGGATAACCCAGCGGATTACCCTTTCCTACTGGAGTTAGCTCATTACGAATGGGTGGAAATGGCGTTGTCGATCGCCCAAGAGCAAGCCACGATTGGGGACGCCGACTTTATAACCGATTCGCTGAATCGCGTCGTCCGGCTGTCGCCGCTGGCTTGGCCCTTGCTTTACCAATTTCCAGTACAAGCTATTTCTCCGGCGTTTCTACCGGAAATGCCGGGCGATCAGCCGACATGTTTGATTGTTTACCGCGATCTCGATGACGACGTGCATTTTCTGAAAACCACGCCGTTAACAATTCGAGCCTTGCAAATCTTGGACGAATGCGGCGCAATGCCGGGGCGAGCCTGCCTGGATAAACTCGGTGAAGAGTTCCCGCAGCTCGATCGCACCTCGGTTTTGGAGTTTGGCGCGAGGATGTTGACCGAACTCGCCGAGAAAGGCATCGTTATTCCAGGCGACGGCTGAAGCGGTGAACCCAAACCAAGCCGTCCTCGTTCCATTGCATGCCGGCATGCATGCTTAAAATCACTGTCTTGTAGCTTGCTAAATCCGGATAGCCTTCGGCGTCAGCGTCGGCATCGGTCATATCTCCGAGGCGTTGGCGATCCACGCCGATAATCTCGAACTCGATCCCTTCCAAAAAATCTCTCTCCGGGATAGGCATATAGGCCGTCTCGGCGTTGCTGGGTTTTATGTCCGGCCAGTGCGGAGGCAATCAATTTTGGGTGACGGATCAGTTTATCGATCGAACAGGTTTTTTCTGGCAAAGCATTCATAACGTAAGGTTTGTTGGGTTAAGGTGTAAGGATTCTAGTTAATCTGGTTATTGTTTCACAGCTATAAAAAATAGCGGGGTCTTGTCGCGCAATATTTCAAATATCCCCATTTCGCCACAAAATTACTGTTGGCAATGCGATAGCCATGACAAATTATTCTTTCCGTCATGGTTGTCAAGGTAATTGCTGTCTATACTTTTTTCAGGGTTGTCGCCGCAACCGTAGGTGAGATGCGGTATCAACGGGTCCGTCGAAATAGTGGAGGTCCGGCAAGTGCCTATCTATCTGATTGCAGTCTTAGTGGCGGTGGTACTTATTGGTGGTGTAATGATTGGCGTTAGGATTGGCTATCGGCG
This sequence comes from Methylomonas stagni, assembly GCF_050154735.1. Classification (NCBI taxonomy): domain Bacteria; kingdom Pseudomonadati; phylum Pseudomonadota; class Gammaproteobacteria; order Methylococcales; family Methylococcaceae; genus Methylomonas; species Methylomonas stagni. The sequence continues at coordinate 3,860,326 of NZ_CP189557.1, forward strand.
TTTATTGCGGGAACAGCGCAACCTGCCCCCCGCTCCGGTATTGCCATTGACCGAGGTTGAGAAGTACGCCAACGGGATCGAACGTTTTGCTACCGAAGTTACGCCAATTTGGTCGGCGCATATCGAATCTTCGCGCCAACAAATGGAGCAGGCCGTTTCAGAGTTGACGATGCGCTTCGGCGGCATCATTCGAAACCTGGATGTCGCACTCAGCGCGTCATCGGCGACCTTGCAGAGTGGCGACCAAGATATATTCGGTTCCAGTAACGCGCGTTTGCAGCAAGTCGTTCAAGCGCTTGATGCCGCGCTACAAGAAAATGTCGTGGTATTGGAAAGAATTCGCTCCCTCAGCGGTTTCGTCGGTGAATTGAAGAATATGGCCAAGGAAGTGGCCAGAATTGCGGAACAGACCAACTTAATTGCATTGAACGCGGCAATAGAAGCCGCGCGAGCCGGAGAAGCGGGGCGCGGGTTTGCGGTGGTGGCTGACGAAGTCCGCAAATTGTCCAATCAGTCCGGCGAGACCGGTAAATTAATCGGCGCCAAGGTCGATCAGGTCAGTACCGCGATTCACGGGACCTTGAGCGCGGTCGAAAAAAGTACCGAAAAAGAAGCGGCTGTTGTCGCGGCCTCCAGCGAAAACATCAGGACCGTATTAGCTGGTTTGCAGCAAGCGTTTGAAAATTTGCAGAATAACGCGGTCAATCTGAATCAGTCCGCGCAGATGATCAAGCAGGAAATCAATGGCTCGATTGTGCAGTTTCAGTTTCAAGACAGAATTGGCCAGGTGTTAGTCCATGTGCGCGATAGCATCAACGATTTTCCGCGTCAGGTTCAATTGAGTCATGCCGGCGGCACCTTGTCGTTGAAGCCGCTGGTGGCCGACGAAATCTTGCATGCGCTGACGAGCAGCTACACTATGGAGTCGGAGCACGTGCATCACGGCGCCGGCTCCCCGGTTAACGAACACCACGCTTCCGAAATCACTTTCTTCTAAGGTAACGACATATGGCAAAAACTATTTTAATCGTTGATGACTCGGCTTCCGTTCGACAAGTAGTCGCAATCGCTTTGAAAGGCGCTGGATATGACGTCATTGAGGCCGTGGACGGCAAGGATGGCTTGAGCAAGTTGAACGGCCAAAAGATTCACTTGATCATTTCCGACGTCAACATGCCGAATATGGACGGCATTACGTTCGTAAAGGAACTCAAGCAATTAGCGGCTTACAAGTTTACACCGGTGATCATGCTGACCACCGAGTCGCAAGAATCCAAGAAGCAGGAAGGCCAGGCCGCCGGTGCGAAAGCTTGGGTTGTCAAACCGTTTCAACCGGCGCAAATGTTGGCGGCCGTTTCCAAATTGATATTGCCCTGATCCGAATGCCGGCTTTGAGCTCGGCGACCGATCGGTTAGAACGGAGGTAACTCGCAATGCAAACGCTCACTATAGACGATGAATTGACCATCTTTACGGCCGCCGAGCAAAAGCGGAATTTGCTCAATTTTCTAAGTACCGGCGATGACTTGGAAATTAACCTTTCGCAAGTCGCGGAAATGGATACGGCGGGCCTGCAATTATTGATCTTGTCGAAGCGCGAGGCTGGTCTGGCCGGCAAACAGTTAAGGTTCGTCATGCACAGCAAAGCGGTGCTGGATATTTTGGAATTGGCGAATCTGACGACCGCATTCGGCGACCAGGTCGTCCTGGCACAAAACTAAGAGGTGGGACAGATGAGTATCGACGACGAAATGAAGCAAGCCTTGGTGACGTTCACCATCGAAAGTTTGGAATTGTTGCAGGACATGGAGGATTGCCTGCTGACGATCGAGAACGGTGAAGATCAGTCCGAACGCATCAACGCGATATTTCGGGCCGCGCACACGATAAAAGGCTCGTCCGGCTTGTTTGGTTTGGACCACATTGTACGTTTCACTCACGTGGTCGAGAGTGTGTTGGATGCCTTGCGGGACGGCGTTTTGGAGGTTACACCGGAGTTGGTCGCCATCTTGTTGCCGTGTTGCGATCAGATTGCGCTGTTGATTCGAGCAGTTGCCGATGGCAATACCGACGAAGACCCCGATTTGACGGTAGCTGGCGACGAATTACTGGCCAAACTGCGCCCGTTTCTGGAGCAGCCGGATTTCGCCAAAGAGGTGGTCGCCGCCGGCCCTGATCGTGTGGAGACCATCGGAGGCGGAGGCGTTATGGAAAGCGGCAACTGGCATATTTCCTTGCGCTTCGGTTCGGATAGCCTGCGGAACGGAATGGATCCGTTGTCTTTCATTCGCTATTTGTCCACCTTGGGAACCCTGGTTAATCTAACCACGATCAGCGAAGCGATTCCTCCGGCGGAGCAGATGGACCCCGAGACCAATTATTTGGGGTTCGAAATCGACATTAAGAGCGAAGCCGGCAAGGAGGCGTTGGAGAATGTATTCGAGTTCGTGCGCGAGGATAGCTTGATTCACATTTTGCCACTGGAAAGCGCGATAGGTGAATACGTCGAGTTGATCCGCGCATTGCCGGAAGACGATACCTATTTGGGCGAACTTCTGGTCAAGAGTGGCGTATTAACGCGCCGGGAGCTTGAGGAAGGTTTAAGTCAACAGCAGGCTACTACGGAACCGACCAAATCCGCTCAGCCTATCGGTGAAATTTTAGTCGAGCAACAATCCGTCCAGCAGCCCTTGGTGAATGCCGCGCTGGAAAAACAAAAGCAGATTAAAGACAACAAGGCCAGAGAAAACCAGAGTATTCGTGTCGATGCGGAGCGCTTGGACAAGCTGATCGATTTAATCGGTGAGTTGGTGATATCCAGCGCGGGTGTGAACCTGCGCGCGTCGCAGACCGCACAGACCGCATTGCTGGAAGCGACCGGGGAAATGATGCGTTTGGTCGAAGAAGTCAGGGACAGTGCCTTGCAACTGAGAATGGTGCCGATAGGCACCACTTTCAGTCGTTTTCAGCGCGTGGTTCGCGATGTCAGCAAGGAGCTGGGAAAGGACATTGCGCTGGCGATTTCCGGTGGCGAGACCGAAGTGGACAAATCGGTGGTCGAAAAAATCGGCGATCCGTTAATGCATTTGGTCCGCAATGCGATGGATCACGGTATCGAATCAGCCGAAGTCCGTCGGGAGAATGGCAAGTCGGCCCAAGGCACCCTGCGGCTCAATGCCTATCACGAGTCGGGCGTGATTGTCATAGAAGTGCAGGACGACGGTGGTGGTTTGAATCGGGAGCGGATTCTGGCCAAGGCCATCGAAAAAGGTTTAATTCAGCCGGATGCCAAACTGACTGATCAGGAGGTTTATGCATTGATTTTCGAACCGGGATTTTCCACGGCTCAGCAAATCTCCAATCTATCCGGACGTGGAGTCGGAATGGATGTGGTCAAGCGGAATGTTACCGATTTACGCGGATCGATAGAGGTTGATAGCGCGCAGAACGTCGGCACCACCGTGCGCATCCGTTTGCCGCTGACGTTGGCGATTATCGACGGGTTCTTGGTTGGCGTCGGCAAGGCATCCTTTGTGATTCCGCTTGACCGGGTCGTAGAGTGCGTCGAACTCAGCCATGACGATGACGAGCACGACTATATGGATTTGCGAGGTGAAGTCCTGCCTTTCATCCGTTTGAAGAAATTATTCGGCGTTCCTGGCGAATCGGCGCGGCGTGCCAACGTGGTGGTGGTCGAGGTGGCCGGTGCGAAGACTGGGCTGGTTGTGGATCGATTATTGGGCGAATTTCAAACAGTTATTAAACCACTGGGTAAATTGTTCGGCCACGTTCAAGGTTTGGGCGGTTCCACAATACTAGGTAGCGGCGAGGTGGCATTGATACTGGATATCCCGGTATTGGTGGGTGCCTTCGAGCAGTATATGGTGCGCGGGTTTGCGGCGTAACAGTTAATGCAGGGATGAATGTTGGTTGGGTCGGTTTTAAGGATGCTTGCGTCAAAGCATGGCTTGTTCTATTACCCAAGTTTGCGAATATTTATCCTGCGGACAGCAAAAACGAAAGTTTCCGTGGGCATGGGGTTGAAAAGATGACGATTAAACAACGAATGCTGCTTCTGGTTTTAGCGGCGGTTTTGGGTTTGGGGGGCTAGCTGGATTTAATTATGTTCAGATCGGCCGTGTCTATACCGCAGCCAATTTCAACACGGAGAATACTTTGCCGAGCGTGCTTATTCTGAACGAGATTAGTTTTGAACTGGCAAAAATGCGCACTAACGTTTGGCAACACTTGCTGCAAAGCGAACCGGCGGCAATGGATGAACTGGAGCGAGGTTTTGCCGAGAGCGACAACAAAATCGATAAATTAATAAAAGATTACGAACCGCTGTTGGCCGACGACGAAGATAAAAAACTTCTTGATGCAGATAAAGCCGGGTTGGCCGAATACGGAGTATTTTGGAACAGGGTGCGCGAGTTATCGCGTGCCGGCCAAAAATCTGAGGCTAAGAATCTGATTCTTGACAATCAAGCCTTAATGAACCGGACCGTAAATAATTTTAGGCGCCACGGCGAATACAACGCCGATTTGGGTAAAAATTCCTCCGCATCCGCGGAAGCGATACGTGGAAGTGCAGCGCTCCTCTCCAGCCTGATCGCTTTGTTGGGGATAACGATCATCGGTGCGATCGGAGGGCTGATTACCCGTAATCTGATGCGTCAAATGGGCGGAGAACCGGATTTTGTCGCGGCATTAGCTGCGAAAGTGGCCGTCGGCGACTTTTCGTCTCGAATCGAGTTGCAAGACGGCGATCACGTCAGTGTGATGGCCGCTATGAAGCGAATGAGCGACAACGTCAAAGCGCTGCTGGCCGAAATGGAGCGAATGAGCAGCGAGCATGAAAAAGGCGATATCGACGTGGTGGTCGATATCGCGAAATTCCAGGGTGATTACAAAGCGATGGCTCAAGGCGTCAACGATATGGTTAACGGCCATATCGCGGTCAAAAAGAAAGCGATGGCAGTCTTTACAAAGTTCGGGCAGGGAGATTTCGACGCCAGTATGGAGAAATTGCCTGGTAAAAAAGCGTTTATCAATGACACGATCGAATTGGTGCGTGGTAACTTGAAAGCGGTCATTCAAGATGCGGACCATTTGGTAAGTGCGGCTGTGGAAGGGCGATTGGCAACTCGCGCAGATGCCAGCAAGCATCAGGGCGATTTCCGGAGATTGGTGGAAGGGGTCAATGCGACATTGGATGCGGTGATCGGGCCGTTGAACGTGGCGGCGGATTATGTGGACAACATATCCCGAGGCAACATTCCGGCTAAGATTACCGACAGTTACAACGGCGACTTCAACACGATTAAAAACAACCTGAATAACTGTATCGACGCGATCGGCAATATGGTCGCCGAAGCGGCGAGCTTGGAAAAAGCCGCGATCGAAGGTCGGTTAGCGACGCGCGCGGATGCGAGCCAGTACCAAGGTGACTATCGGAAGATCGTACAGGGTGTAAACAATACGCTGGATGCGGTGATTGGGCCGTTGAACGTGGCGGCCGACTATGTAGACCGCATTGCAAAAGGCGCCATCCCGGCGAAAATCACCGACAGTTACAACGGCGACTTCAATGTGATCAAAAATAATTTGAACACGTGTATCGACGCGGTCAATGCGTTAGTGGCGGACGCGGTGATGTTGTCGCAAACGGCGGTGGAAGGCAAACTGTCGACTCGCGCTGATGCGACCCTGCACCAAGGCGATTACCGCAAGATCGTCGAAGGTGTCAACGAAACCCTGGATGCGGTGATTGGGCCGTTGAACGTGGCGGCGGATTATGTGGACAATATATCCCGAGGCAACATTCCGGCTAAGATTACCGACAGTTACAACGGCGACTTCAACACGATTAAAAACAACCTGAACAACTGTATCGACGCGATCGGCAATATGGTCGCTGAAGCGGCGAGCTTGGAAAAAGCCGCGATCGAAGGTCGGTTAGCGACGCGCGCGGATGCGAGCCAGTACCAAGGTGACTATCGGAAGATCGTACAGGGTGTAAACAATACGCTGGACGCGGTGATTGGGCCGTTGAACGTGGCGGCGGATTATGTAGACCGCATTGCAAAAGGCGCCATCCCGGCGAAAATCACCGACAGTTACAACGGCGACTTCAATGTGATCAAAAATAATTTGAACACGTGTATCGACGCGGTCAATGCGTTAGTGGCGGACGCGGTGATGTTGTCGCAAGCGGCGGTGGAAGGCAAACTGTCGACTCGCGCCGATGCGACCCTGCACCAAGGCGATTACCGCAAGATCGTCGAAGGTGTCAACGAAACTCTGGATGCGGTGATTGGGCCGTTGAACGTGGCGGCGGATTATGTGGATAACATATCCCGAGGCAACATTCCGGCTAAGATTACCGACAGTTACAACGGCGATTTCAATACGATTAAAAACAATCTGAACAACTGTATCGACGCAATCGGCAATATGGTCGCCGAAGCGGCGAGCTTGGAGAAAGCCGCGATCGAAGGTCGGTTAGCGACGCGCGCCGATGCGAGCCAGTACCAAGGTGATTATCGGAAGATCGTACAGGGTGTAAACAATACGCTGGACGCGGTGATTGGGCCGTTGAACGTGGCGGCCGACTATGTAGACCGCATTGCAAAAGGCGCCATCCCGGCGAAAATCACCGACAGTTACAACGGCGACTTCAATACGATTAAAAACAACCTGAATACCTGCATTGAAGCGGTTAACGCTTTGGTGTCCGATGCCAACATGTTGGCGAAGGCGGCCATGGAGGGGCAGTTGTCGACTCGGGCGGATGCGGGCAAACATCAGGGAGACTTCCGCAAAATCGTTGAAGGCGTAAACGAGACATTGGATCGCGTAATTTTGCCGGTCAATGAAGCGGTCGAGGTGCTGTCACTGGTTGAACAAGGCGATCTGACCCGTACCGTCAACGGCGACTACAAGGGGCAATTGGCCGACTTCAAGGATACTGTGAATAACACGATTGCCAAGTTGTCGCAAACAATCAGCGAAGTTGTCGATGCGACGAACCAGCTAAGCAATGCTTCCGAGCAAATTAGCTCGACATCGCAAGCGCTATCGCAATCCGCTAGCGAGCAGGCGGCTAGCGTCGAGGAAACCAGTGCCAGCATCGAGGAAATGGCGGCCAGTATCAATCAGAATGCTGAAAACGCCAAAGTCACCGACGGTATGGCCGGTAAGGCTTCGAAAGAAGCCATGGAGGGCGGTGAGGCGGTCAAGCATACTGTCGAAGCGATGAAAGAGATCGCCAATAAAATCGGCATCATTGACGATATTGCCTATCAGACTAATATGTTAGCGTTGAATGCCGCGATCGAAGCGGCCAGGGCCGGCGATCACGGCAAAGGCTTTGCGGTGGTGGCGGCCGAAGTGCGGAAGTTGGCGGAACGTAGCCAAGTCGCGGCACAGGAAATTGGCGAATTGGCTGAGAACAGCGTGAAAACCGCGGAAAGCGCCGGCAAGTTGTTGGACGAAATCGTGCCCAGCATCGCTAAGACTTCGGACCTGGTCCAAGAGATCGCGGCTGCCTCGCACGAGCAGTCCGCGGGTGTCGGCCAAATCAACAACGCCGTGAACCAAATGAACCAGATTACCCAACAGAACGCGGCGGCTAGCGAACAATTGGCGGCCACTTCCGAGGAAATGACTGGGCAGGCGGAGCAACTGCAGAGTTTGATGAGTTTCTTCAAAATTGGTCACCGAGAACAGGGTGGCAGTAGGCGCACCGTGATCAAGACGCCGCGTAAGACTACGCCTACTCACAGCATGGTAACTTCGGAGCCCGTGGGAAATTACGAGCCTGAATTCGATTTGAACCAATTCGAGCGCTTCTAGGAGGGCATATGGGCACATTGGCAACAAGATCTTCGCAGTCTATGGACTTGGTCGTCGGGCAACAACTTGCGGCGGCCGGCCAATACCTGACCTTTGTATTAGGGGGTGAGGTTTACGCCTTGGGGATACTAAACATCAAGGAAATTATCGATTACGGAAACCTAACGGAAGTACCGATGATGCCCGTATTTGTTCGTGGCGTGATTAACTTGCGCGGCAGCGTGGTGCCCGTGATCGATTTGCTGGCGCGTTTCGGCAAAGGGGTTACCATGATCGCCAAGCGGACGGGGATTGTCATCGTGGAAACCTCGGTCGGAGATAACGACGATAATCGCCAATATTTGGGCATTATCGTCGATGCCGTCAACGAGGTCGTCGAGATTGCCGGGCATGAAATCGAGCCGCCGCCTAGCTTTGGCGCCGGTATTCGGCCGGACTTTATCAACGGGATGGCTAAGCGGGATAATCGTTTCGTCATTTTGTTGAACGTCGACAAAGTGCTCTCGGTGGACGAAATGGCGGCGCTAGGACAAGCCGCCGATCATATCCCCGGAAATGCGTTTGCTGAATAATTCACGGTAATGAACAAGCCGGCAAATCACTACGGCAATGCTCCGGTATTGCAACACCACGAGTTCCTGTGGATTAAGGACTATTTGTATAAGAATGCCGGAATTGTCCTGAATGAATCCAAGCAAGTCATGGTGATGGGGCGATTGGAAAAGCGCCTACGCTATTACGATTTGTCGAGCTATACCGAGTATTTCAAGCTTTTTACCAAGCCGGGCTTCGAAAACGAAAGAGTGATCGCCATCGATTTGTTGACGACCAACGAAACTTATTTTTTTCGCGAGCCCGCCCATTTCGATTTTTTCACCGGCAGCATTTTGCCGCAATACTCGTCATATCGAAGCTTTCGGGTTTGGAGCGCGGCGAGTTCCAGCGGTGAAGAAGCCTATACTTTAGCGATGTTGTTAGCGGAATACGGTCGCGGCATGCAGTGGGAAATTCTAGGGACCGATATTTCCACTCGCATCTTGGATAAAGCCAAGCGAGGCCTTTATCCTAGTCAGGCTTCCGAGAAAATCCCGCCTGACTTGTTGAAAAAATATTGCCTGAAAGGCACGGGTGAATACGACGGTTTTCTATTGATCGACCCGGCTCTACGGAGGAATGTCAAATTCGATTACGCCAATTTGATCGGTAACCTGCCGGATTTGGGTAGGTTCGAGGTGATATTTTTGCGGAACGTGATGATTTATTTCGATATTGAAACCAAACAACGCCTACTGGAGCGGATACTGAAATCGCTACAGCCGGGCGGCTATTTTTTCGTCAGTCATTCCGAGTCCTTAAACGGCTTGAATACCGAATTGCAACTGATTCGGCCATCTATTTACCGTAAACCCGAGAAATTCTAGGTCCCGGTTGTCACGGTCACGGTTTCGAATGCGGCGTCGTTTGAGGCGGGGCCGCTGAGGTTAACACAAACAGGCGCGACAAATGACATCACCCAAAATCCGAGTGTTGATCGTCGATGATTCGGCGGTTGTCAGGCAAGTGCTGACCGCTTTTTTAGGGCATTGCCAAGAGATCGACGTGATCGGGGCGGCTTCCGACCCGATATTCGCTATGGCGAAAATGAATCAGGATTGGCCGGACGTGATAGTCCTGGACGTCGAGATGCCGAGAATGGACGGCATCACGTTTCTAAAGAAAATTATGTCGGTACGTCCCACGCCGGTTGTGATCTGCTCAACCTTGACCGAAAAAGGCGCGGAAACCACGATGCAGGCATTAGCGGCCGGCGCCGTGGGTATCGTTACCAAACCGAAAGCGGGACTAAAGAGTTTTCTCGAAGACGATAGCGGCGATATCGTTCACGCGATCAAAGCGGCGGCGTTGACCGATATGCGGCGGATGAAAGCCATGACGATGGCATCGCATGCCGCCGCGGTTAAAAGTCATCATCAACCCAGCCAGCCGACATCGGCGCCTTCCTCGCTGGCGGCGACCACCGACAGGCTAGTCGCTATAGGCACATCGACCGGCGGTACTCAGGCCTTGGAGGTGGTATTGACACATTTGCCGAGGGTTAGCCCCGGCATTGTGATTGTGCAGCACATGCCTGAGAAATTCACCGGCGCCTTCGCGGCCAGACTCAACGGCATTTGCCAAATCGAAGTCAAGGAGGCCGTCAGTGGCGATCGGGTGATTCCGGGCCGGGCGTTGATTGCGCCGGGCGGTAAGCATATGACCGTGATTCGTAGCGGCGCCCAGTACATTGCCGAGGTCCAGGACGGTCCGTTGGTGAACCGGCACCGCCCATCGGTCGACGTGTTGTTCCGGTCCGTGGCGAAATACGCCGGGAAAAACGCGTTAGGTATCATCATGACCGGGATGGGCGACGATGGTGCTCGCGGTTTGCGCGATATGTTGGCGGCTGGTGCCCGTACCGCCGGCCAGGACGAAAAGACTTGCGTTGTCTACGGCATGCCCAAGGAAGCGGTCAAACTCGGTGCGGTTCAGCAAGAGTTGCCGCTGGAGTCCATCGCCGGGTTGATTGAGCAATACGGAAAAGCCAATTAGCGATACCTCGTAAAATCTTCGTCGTAGACCGCTGGGTGTCGGCGATAATGGCGGTTTTGCGATGGAGATTAGCTATGCGCTATTTGCACACGATGGTCCGCGTAAACAACCTGGAAGAGTCGTTGGACTTTTACTGCGCCAAGCTTGGCTTGAGCGAAGTTAGGCGAATGGACAGCGAAGCCGGGCGGTTTACATTGGTGTATCTGGCTGCCCCGGCCGATCTGGCGAGTGCTAGCGCTCAAGACGCTCCCTTGTTGGAGCTGACGTACAATTGGGATGTCGAGGAGTATGCTGGAGGCCGTAATTTCGGCCATTTGGCCTTCGAGGTTGACGACATATACGAGGTCTGTCGGCGCTTGTTGGACCAAGGCGTGACGATCAACCGGCCGCCACGCGACGGTTGGATGGCGTTTATCCGCTCTCCCGATCAAATATCGATAGAATTGTTGCAAAAGGGCGGTGCCCTACCGCCGCAAGAGCCTTGGGCTTCGATGGCGAATGCCGGCGTCTGGTGAGGTCGAACCGTTTGCCGCCGCTTAGTCTGTATATTCACTTCCCCTGGTGTATCCGCAAATGCCCTTATTGCGACTTTAACTCGCATGCGGTGAAGGAATCGATTCCTGAAGCAGAGTATATCGAGGCGTTGTTGCGCGATTTGGCAAGGGATTTGGAATACTTTGGCCTGGATCGGGCGGTTGTCAGTATTTTTATGGGCGGAGGCACTCCCAGCTTGTTTTCGCCCCCGATGCTGGATCGTTTGCTGGCGGGGGTTCGCGGCCTAGTGTCGCTGGCAGTCGACTGCGAGATCACGCTGGAGGCCAACCCCGGTACCTTCGAAAGTGGCAAATTCCGCGAATTTCGAGCGCTGGGGATCAATCGCCTGTCGATAGGCATTCAAAGCTTTCAAGATCGGCATTTGCAAACCCTCGGCCGGGTTCACTCGGCGGCGGAAGCGATCGCGGCGGCGGAAATCGCGGTGGCGGCCGGTTTCGAAAATTTCAATTTAGACTTGATGTTTGGCTTGCCGGGACAGAGCGAGGCCGAAGCCTTCGACGATGTAAGGTTGGCAACCGGTTTACGGCCCGCGCATATCTCGTTTTATCAGCTCACTTTAGAACCGAATACTTATTTCCATAAGTTTCCGCCCCGCTTGCCGGACGACGAGGTCATCTTTGCCGCGCAGAAGCGTAGTCAGGCTTGGCTGGCCGAACACGGTTACAGCCAATACGAGGTGTCCGCCTACGCCTCCACCGCCAATCAGTGTCGGCATAACCGCAACTATTGGCAGTTTGGAGACTATTTAGGAATAGGCGCCGGGGCTCACGGTAAGATCGGTCAGGCCTTACCGAGCAACATTGTCCGCACCGCGAAACCGCGAAATCCCGAGCAATACTTGCGCGAGCCTTGGACTGTCAGCCGATCTCGGATCGAGCTTGACCAACTACCGCTGGAGTTCGCGATGAATCGTTTGCGCTTGCGCGACGGCTTCCGTTTGAGCGAGTTCGAGGTAGCCACCGGCTTGTCCGGCGAAGCGCTAGCCGCTCCGTTGCGGAATGGGCTGGCGGAAGGCTTGCTGGAGCTAGCGGACGGCTTTTACCGTTGTTCGGCGCGCGGTTGGGATTTTCTGGACGTGTTGTTAGAAAAGTTCGTACCTGAATAGGGCGCGGGTATAATTCCAAGTTTTATGTCGCTAGTATAGGCCCATGCAAGACTATCAATACCAGTTTATCCGTTACGCCTTGGATTGCGGCGTTCTTAAATTCGGCGATTTTCAACTCAAATCCGGCCGGCGCAGCCCTTACTTTTTCAATACCGGATTATTCAATACCGGAGCGATGCTCGATCGGTTGGGCCAGTTTTACGCTCAGGCCATCATAGACGCGGGTGTTTCGGTCGATGTGCTTTACGGGCCGGCTTACAAGGGAATTCCGTTGGTGAGTGCGACGGCAATCGCCTACGCCAGGATGCAGAGCGACATCCCGTTTACGTTCAACCGCAAGGAGGCCAAGGATCACGGCGAAGGTGGGGTACTCGTAGGGGCGCCGCTGCAGGGGCGGGTCTGGATTCTGGACGATGTCATCACGGCAGGCACCTCGGTTAGGGAGTCGGTCGACATCATCCGCGCGGCGGGCGCTGAACCCGAGGGCGTGGTCATAGCGTTGGATCGTCAGGAAAAGGGCCAGAATCAGAGATCCGCGGTGCAAGAGGTGGAATCCCAGTTCGGTATTCAGGTGTTGCCCATTATTACATTGGCGGACATTGTCGTATTTATCGAGGGGGAAGCTGGCTATGCCGATAAGTTGTCGGTGATCCGAGAATACCGAGAGCAATACGGGCTTTAGGCCGAAGTGCGGCCGGGCTCTCTCACGGAGAATGGTCTACACTTAGCCCTTACTATCAGCCCTCAAATCGAGTACCGTCAGCACAAAGGCAAGCCATGAGAAATCTGGAATTTAGGGAACAGTTGCATGAGTACGCGCATTGGCGCGAACAACTGATTCAGGCTATCGACATGTACCGGGACTGGCGTACGCGTTATCGCTTCAGCGATCCGCAAAGTACCGACACCTTGTTAAATATTCTGCAGGGCTTGCAAAACGATCGGGTGACATTGGCCTTCGTCGCGGAATTCTCGCGCGGTAAAACCGAGTTGATTAACGCGTTGTTTTTTGCCGAGACCGGCGTGCGTTTGTTGCCGTCCTCGCCGGGACGGACCACGATGTCGCCGACCGAATTGTTTTGGGACGAGAAGGGCGGCAGCTATATCCGCTTGTTGAATATCGAAAGCCGTTTGGAAGACATCTCGCTGATGGATTACAAGCGTAATCCGGACCGTTGGACTCAGATCGACTTGAATTGCGATTCGCCCACCCAGATGCAGGAGGCGTTCAAAGAGTTGATCGCTACCAAGCGGATTTCGCGGGAAATGGCCGACAAGCTGGGCTTATGGAACGAACGCGAAGCGGCGGAACAAGGCATCATTAACCCGGAAAGCGTCGAGGTGCCTTGCTGGCGCCACGCGCTGATCAGTTTTCCGCATCCTTTGTTGAAAGAAGGCTTGTGTATCCTCGATACGCCGGGCCTGAACGCGTTGGGTACCGAGCCGGAACTAACCTTGAGCATGTTGCCCAGCGCTCAGGCCATCGTGTTCGTGTTGGCGGCCGATACCGGGGTGACCAAGAGCGATCTGGAAATGTGGAAGAGCCATGTCTGCAGTTCCCGTGCGGGTTCGCGCCGGCAGGGCCTGGCGGTCGTCATGAACAAAATCGACTCGATGTGGGACGATTTGATTGGCGAAGTTGGCTACGACGCGGCGATTCGCAAGCAGATCGAAACCTCCGCGTCCATTCTGAATCTGGATCGTAATGTCGTGTTTCCGGTATCGGCCAAGCAAGCCTTGCTGGCCAAGGTCAAGGGCGACGAGGCACTGCTGCGCAAGAGTCGCTTGGATTTGCTGGAAAATTATTTGTCCGACGATATTCTGGATCAGCGCCGGGATATTTTGAAAGGCGTGGTTGAGAAGGAAATCGGATTTTTGGTTAGCGAATCGGCCAAGCTGATGGAAGCCAAAATCAGTAATGCCAGTAAGCAACTGGACGAGTTCAAGCAAATGGATTTCGAAAACCAGGAGATGACCGGCAAGCTAATGGCGGAAACTCGCGACCGGCAAAACGCCTACATGGCGAATGTCGAGAATTTCCAGGCCAGTCGCAAGGTGTTTGCGGTGCAGGCCAAGATGCTGATCGATTCGTTTTCCAGGGAAAGAATCGACGACATCATCAAGCGTACGCGTCACGATATGAGTAAAAGTCTGACGACCTACGGTATGAAGCAAAATATGCGCAAACTGTTCGACGAGTTGCGTGATTTGTTACAGGACTCGGTGGACATGACCGAGGAAACTCGGCGCTTGATTAAAGCCATACATAAGAAATTCCAGGACGAATACGGCTTCAAGGAAATCGAGCCGCAATTGTTCTCGATCAAGCAATATCAATTCGAGCTGGAGCAGATTTTCGAGGAAGGCGAAGCGTTCCGTACTAGCGCCCGAACCACGATGACCGAGCAAAGCATCGTGGTGAATAAGCTGTACAGTACCTTGATCGCCAAGGCGAGAAACATTTTGCAGCAAGCCCAAAAAGACGCGGTGACTTGGAGCAACAGCGTGTTGACGCCATTGATGCACCAAATCAAGGATCATAAAAAGCAGATAGAAAGCCGTTTGGTCATGCTGCGCAAGATCAACGAATCCAAAGGCAGCGTCGCCGAAAGCATCGCTCAGTTGGAGTCGGAGCTTGCTCCGCTGGAGCAACAGCAGAAGGAGTTGTTGACCATTATCAAGGCCATGCATTTGGACGTAAAGCCGGGTTGATGGGCTGCGCGATCTTGCAATCCCACCGGTGAATCGATCCGCAAATCCTTCGCTAATCCCCCGCTAACAACTGCCGCAAGCGTCGCCAATCGAAAAATGGCCCAGGGTCGGATTTGCGGTCCGGGGCAATGTCGCTATGGCCGGCGATGCGTTCGTGGGATAAGCCGGGGTAGTTGGCTAACAGCGCTTTAAGCGTCGCTGCCAAACTCAAGTATTGCTTGTCGGTGTAGGGATTATCCACGGTACCTTCCAGTTCTATGCCTATCGCGAAGTCGTTGCAGCGCTCGCGGTCTTGGTAGCGTGAAATCCCCGCGTGCCAGGCGCGGCGGTTAAACGGGACGTACTGGGTGATGTCGCCTTCTCGGCCTATCAATAAATGCGCGGAAACCCGTAGCGTTTGAATTTCGGCGAAAAATGGGTGGTCGTCGGGATTCAATTGGTTGCAAAACAGCCGATCGATGTGCGGTCCGCCGAATTCGCCGGGCGGTAGACTGATGCAATGGATTACGATCAGGGAAATGTCGGCCGGGTTCGGTCGAGCGTCGTGATTCGGCGATGGAACTTGCCTGGCGCAAAGCAGCAAGTGATGGTTGATCGGTAGCGAGCTTTCTTCGGCTGGCGGTTGAGTTATCATCGGGTAGTCCGGTCTCGACACATTGGCCGGGTATAATAACGGCTTTGTCTAAACGATTGGCGATTCTAATGACTACTGGGCCTTCCGACTCCGAAATTGCTACTTACCTCGCCGAAGATGTCGGTACGGGGGATTTGACCGCTGCGCTGATCCCGTCGGAAACTCAGGCGGTTGCCAGCGTTGTCGCGCGCGACGCCATGGTGCTGTGCGGTAGGGCTTGGTTCGATGCGGTGTTTCGCCAGTTGCGGCCGGATGTGATTGTGGATTGGCAATTCGGCGACGGCGACCGGGTGCCGGCCGGCGGCGAGCTGTGCCAGGTCCGTGGTCAGGCCAGAGCGTTGTTGACCGGCGAACGGACCGCGTTAAATTTGCTGCAGACGTTGTCGGCTACCGCGACGCTGGCGCGTCAATATGCCGACGCGGTGGAAGGTACTGGTTGCCGGGTGCTGGATACCCGCAAGACTTTACCCGGACTACGAGTGGCGCAGAAATACGCTGTGGCTTGCGGAGGTTGCGTTAACCATCGAATCGGATTATTCGATGCTGTCTTGATTAAAGAGAACCATATCTTGGCGGCCGGATCGATTCCGGCGGCTATAGCGGCTGCTAGGGTTTATGCCGGTGTGCCGGTCGAGGTGGAGGTCGAAAACCTGGCGGAATTCGAAGTGGCTTGGCAAGCCGGTCCGGATAGAATTATGTTGGATAATTTCTCGCTAGCCGATATGGCGGTCGCCGTTGTGATGAATCAGGGAAAGGTGGAATTGGAGGCGTCCGGCAATATCACGCTGGAAAATATTCGAGAGGTCGCCGAGACCGGCGTGGATTTTATTTCTATTGGTGCCTTGACCAAAAACATTAAGGCCGTCGATTTGTCGATGCGCATTCAGATGCGCATCGACTGAACCTAGGCTGTTTTAGCTAACCGCGTTCAGCATTTCGTTTTCGTACAAACGCAGTTTTTTCCAGTTCGCGAACTTGCTGTCATCGAAATAGGCATCGTGGTCGATGGCGTGTTCGTAGCAGCTACGGAATAGTCTGGCGGTTCGAAATGCATGTAACTCGTCGTCGGCGGTTACCGTGTCGACGTTGCCGACTTGGAAGGTTTTGTTGCGGGATTTACTGTCTTTGACCCAGAACACGGTATAGCACAGATAGCTTTTGTCCTTGCGATGGTCGAACTTAATGGTTCTGGATACTCCGGTTACGCCGGTGGTGGTTTTGTTTTTCGGCGGCTTCAAGAATCGGGTCTTGCTGCCTTTTAATACCACTAACATTTGGTCGCGCCAAGTAATCGCGGCTTTCAGCGACTTGGTTTTGCTACCCCAAAGTTTATGCGAAAAATAACGGCTGCTCTCCTTGCCGCGCCGAACGATGCGAACTTGAAAACCGAATGCATCGGGTTCTGTGATGTGTTTTACTTTTGCCATACTTAATACCCCAACCAGAAAATTCACAAAAGGTCTGCAGGTGAATTTTAAAGTCAGACACACGCAGACTGTCTGTTAATTGTGTAAGCTTTTGCCTACAAGTTAGCGCGAATCGCATCATCTTGCAAGTAGAATTTGCCTGGATTATTGGGTGAATACCCAGTATTTTAGTGTAGAATAAGCTTCAGCCTTACCCCAAAGGCGTTTCCCCCTGTTAACCTTTTGTTTTTAAAAAATTTTGGAGGAACTCAATGAGTGTTTTAGTTGGTAAGCAAGCCCCCGATTTTACGGTTCCTGCGGTTCTGGGCGATGGTCAGATCGTCGACTCCTATAGTTTTTCTGAAGCCACGAGCGGCAAATATGCTGTACTTTTCTTCTATCCGCTGGACTTTACCTTCGTCTGCCCTAGCGAGCTGATCGCTTTGGATCACCGTATCGACGAGTTCAAAAGCCGTGGTGTCGAAGTCGTTGGCGTGTCCATCGATTCGCACTTTACGCACAATGCATGGCGTAACACACCGGTTAACCAAGGCGGTATCGGTCCGGTTCGTTACACCCTGGCCGCCGACCTGACTCACAGTATCTGCAAAGATTACGATGTTGAATCCGCTGGCGGCGTAGCGTTTCGCGGTAGTTTCCTAATCGACAAAGCAGGTGTCGTGCGCCATCAAGTGGTTAACGATTTGCCGCTGGGTCGCAACTTCGACGAAATGTTGCGCATGGTCGATGCGTTGCAATTCCACGAAGAGCATGGTGAAGTTTGCCCCGCCGGTTGGAACAAAGGCGATTCCGGCATGAATGCGAATCCGCAAGGCGTGGCTGAGTATTTGAGCAAAAACGCCGACAAACTGTAAGCTTCGTCGGTCTAGGCTTGTAGGCGCGTTGCTGTCGAGGCAACGCGCCTTTTTTATGCGCCGGAGTTTGGCCCGCCTCGAGTTCTATCCAGCTTTCGATAGCCGATGGCTTCGCTTAGATGCGGAATTTCGATCGTATTGGAACCGGCCAGGTCGGCGATGGTGCGGGCCAGTTTCAGAATGCGATGATACGCCCGGTGCGACAGTCCGAACTTTTCCATGGCTTGTTCGAGCAGCCGGTGGCCTGCGTCCGTCAGAGTGCAGTAGCGTTTGACTTCCGCCGCTGATAATGCCGAATTGGCCTTGCCGCAACGGCTATAGGCGATGTTTCGAGCCGCCGCCACGCGCTCGCGAATGATCTGGCTGCGTTCCTCGCCGGCCGATGCACCCTCGCGTAGCACCGAAATCGGCACCCTGGGGACTTCCAAGTGCATGTCGATTCGGTCCAGTAGCGGGCCCGATACTCTGGCCCGGTAGCGCGCGATTTGCTCAGAGGTGCAACGGCAACGCCCCGACGAATCGCCCAAGTAGCCGCAAGGACAAGGGTTCATGGCCGCGATCAACTGAAACCGTGCCGGAAAATCGGCTTGGCGATTCGCGCGGGAAATCGTGATATGACCGGTTTCCAACGGTTCACGTAAGACTTCCAGCACCTTGCGATCAAACTCCGGTAATTCGTCCAGGAACAAGGCGCCGTGATGAGCCAGGGAAATTTCGCCAGGTTTGGGGTTGCTGCCGCCGCCGACTAGCGCCGCGGCGGATGCGGTATGGTGCGGCGCTCGAAACGGCGGTTGCCGCCAGCGGCCGACGTCCAGTCCTTGGTCGCTGACCGAGGCGATCGCCGCCGTTTCCTGCGCTTGCTGTTCGCTGAGTTCCGGCAAAATCGTCGGCAAGCGTGCCGCTAACATCGACTTCCCTGTGCCGGGCGGGCCTAGCATCAAGATAATGTGTACAAGGAACCGGCCAAAAAAATTATATTTAAGCTATGCTATAGACATAAAACAAAGGGCTTGAGAAAATTTACAAACAATGCTAACAGCTAAAAACAATAAAATAATGAAGAAAATGTATGCCATCGTTTTATGAATTTTTTGCAGGCGGGGGGATGGCGAGAGCCGGACTCGGTTCGCGCTGGAAATGCCTATTTGCAAATGACTTCGACCAAAAAAAAGGCGAAACATACATCAAAAACTGGGGCGATAAGGAAATCAAAGTCGGCGACATAAAAAAGTTGTCGGCAAAAGACCTGCCTCATTCAGCAGACCTCGCGTGGGCATCGTTTCCCTGTCAAGACCTATCGCTTGCTGGCGGCGGCGCTGGACTAAAAGGCGAACGCTCAGGCACGTTTTGGCCGTTCTGGCAATTAATCAAGTCAATCAATGCGGAAGGAAGAGCGCCAGGCGTCATAGTGCTGGAAAACGTATGCGGCGCACTTACGTCACACGATGGAAAAGACTTTGCGTCAATCTGCTCAGCTTTTAATGATGAAGGGTATTCTTTTGGCGCAATGGTAATCGATGCTGCGCTATTTGTACCGCATTCTCGACCGCGTTTATTCGTAATAGGCATAAAACCAGAATTCATAATACCCGGCGAATTAGTCGGTGACGGTGCAACAGAACAATGGCATCCAAAAGCGCTTAGAACAGCTTTCGACAAGTTGCCATCAAAACTTAAAGAAAATTGGCTGTGGTGGAGAATGCCACCGCCAGAACTGAATGCATCCAGATTTGCCGACGTCATTGAAGAACACCCGACAGGCGTTGAATGGCACAGCGAAGAAGAGACGAAAAAACTCCTTGGAATGATGAGCACAGTCAATCTAGCTAAAGTCGAGCAAGCTAAAAAAGCAGGAAAAAAATGGTCGGCACCATTTATAGAAGAACGCGGCTTGATGAGAACGGCTATAAAGTGCAACGCGCCGAAGTGCGTTTTGACGATATTGCGGGATGCCTTAGAACACCCGCTGGCGGTTCAAGCCGTCAATTAATTTTGGTCGTAAACGGCAAAAAAGTTAAATCAAGACTGATTTCAAGCAGAGAAACGGCGAGGCTGATGGGATTGCCAGACAGCTACATTTTGCCGGAAAAATACAATGAAGCTTATCACCTCACCGGGGATGGCGTTGCCGTGCCCGTAGTAAGGCATCTAGCAGAAAATATATTCGAAGCGATTATTAAAGCTAACAAAAAAGCAAAAACAAAACTATCGATAGCATGACCATCATACCTTGCAAGCAAAACGCCGATTTAAGACGAAAAATAGAAGAATACGCGGAAACACTAAAAGTTGAAGCTCACAAACTTGGAGACCATGGGCTTTCAGAATCAGAGTTTTATAACAGCGGATTGTTCAGAGGCGCAATTGAACGGATAAGAGGACAATTCTCGGCAACAATGCGGGAAAAAGGGAATTCGTTCAGCATGTCCTAAATTACATGCAAGACAGGGAATTAATTCAAGATTGGGAATCAGCCGGCGAAGCCAACAGACATGACTACTCGGTTACACTGAAAAGCGGAAAAATTGCCATTATTGAACTAAAAGGATGTTTGGACGGCAACAATACGAACATCTTTGAAAGACCACCACAAGCTCAAGAATTCATTATTTGGAGCGTTTGCTCAAACCCAGGCGCAGACCCGCGACACAACGCATGGTCCGGCATTCACACCAGATTAAGCGCAGAAATCATATCAAGAGAACAGCGGATTGACGGCGTGATGATTTGGGACATGGTCTGCGGAACGATTGGTAGAAAGTGCCCCAAAACCGAAGAACATAAAACAAGGATAACCGAAGTAGGCCCCTTTACTCTGCCGCCGCCATGCATTTACGTAATGCCAGCAACCATAGCAAGCCCAAGAAACAACCCAAATCCAACAGCACAAAAACTCGAAGAAGTTGAAATATTGTCAGCATTCAGCGAATGCTTTAAATGCTTACCTGAAGAGATCAGCTATGTCGATTTCAGCGTTGAACACAGAGGCGCAGAAACAATGAGAACAACAAAAATTAAACGAGCTGGGGTTGTACAACAGGAATCATCGCCGACGGCGATTAGAAGATCATAGAGAAAGAAAATTCTTCACTTTTTCAGCTAGATCAATACTCTTTACTTCGCACTCCCAAACAATCATAAATCGCCATCCAGCGGCTAGCAATGCCGCTTGATTTAAGGCATCACGAGACTTGTTCCTTTCTAACTTAAAGCTCCAATAATCGACATTCGATGTAGGCGTCTTGGCATGCTTGCAACCTTCATGCACATGCCAAAAACAACCATGAACGAATATAACCTTTTTATATCGGGGAAAAACTAAATCTGGGCAGCCTGGAAGGTCTTTGCGGTGCAGTCGATAACGATAACCAAGACCAAAAACTAGGCGTCTAACGATAATCTCAGGTTTTGTATCTTTCGATCGAACACTTTTCATGCATTTAACGCGATCTTCTTTAGATAAAGTGTCCGACATAAAAAACTAGTTAATTGAAAGAGAGTCTGTGTTTTCAGCCATATAGCTAGAATTATGCTTAGCAACCTGCTTAACTGAACGGGTTCCGTTGATGTTATCAATCCTAAAGCCGCCAACGCTACGCTTGCGATTGCTGTAATAAGACTGCGACAGATCATTGCTATGACCTGCGACAACAGCAACACCATCTTTTGATAGCAAGCCTTTAGCAGTAGCTAAAAACTGATGTCTAAAAGTGTAAGCACTGACTTTTGATGAAAGGTTCGGAAAAATGCGGTCATTGAACTTACGAAGCTGCTCAGAAAGATTCTTCGCACTTCCGATTTTTATGACTAAATCAGAGTCTTTCTGCGTTAGCGATAAAAGATGCTTGTAATATTGGCAGTCGCTTGAAACAGAAAAGCTTCTGACGTCTTGACCATACTTTCCATTATGCGTCTTTACGCTCTTTACGATGATGTGCAACATGCCGTCTTTTTGTCGCACAACGACACCGGCAACAAGTTCTTGTGGGCGAACACCGAACAATTTAAGACAGCATACAACAGGCAAATAATCACTTTGCTCTTTTTGTTTTGAATCCAAGCAAGAAAGATAATCGAAATAGGAATCCTGCCAGCCCTTAGGCAATTTCTGTGATTTTTTCGACCTTGATTTTTTGTAAGGCTTTTTAGCTTCTTTCCAATCGCTCGTATATTGACCCTGTTCAGCTTGCTTTAGATGCTTATGTTCAGGATCAGGCGGACATTCGCGCAAATAATCGACAAGCTTACAATATGCTTTAATGTATGTGATTTTTGTCAAAGCATCTTTTTCTTTAGTTGCTAAATCATAATATGCTTTAGCTTCTTGCTCCAAACAATAACACCAAGCAGCCCGACACGTATAATAATATGACTTACTTTGAGCATATTCTACCGGCGTTTTCTTAGCGCTTTTCATGCGCTCGAAAAGCTCATAATATCTGCGCTTCGATACTTCTGCTATAGCATGACGAAGCGGCAAACTCTTACGATAGTTTGTCGCTTCGTTCATAGCAGCATATTCTTTGCGCAAATCAATACCGCCCATAAATTCAAGCCCCGTAGTCTGTGTCAATACTATAGCCATAACTTTTCCCTGTAATTAATACTTATTATTGTGTCGATATTTTCCAATATCGACGTTATTTAAATGGGCATGCTAACGCTATCGCTAAAAGCAGCACGCCCCCATATTTTTACCTTCTCATAAATAAGGTGGTAAAAATATTAAAATCAAAAACAAAAATCTTCTATTTCGTCGTCGACGTATATCAATTCATCAAGATAAAGCTTGTGAGAATAGGCCGAAAATTCAAGAAAGGGTTCAAGACCGACACCGTAAAAATTAGTCAAAGCAATAGATTTATGCTCAAATGATAAAAAATAATCAAAAACAAATTCTTGCTTTAAAAAACGATAACGACGAACAATAGATTCGTATTCTCCGTCACAAGAAACAAATTCATAACGACGCAATTCTAAACAATGAAATCCGTTTTCTAAAACATCATTCCAAATAACAGCCCTAAAGCGACCCTCTGCAATTTCATAATCATCAAGAAAACCAGGTTGCAAAGAATCTACGAAAGAAAAAATTTCTTTCGTTTCTTCTTCGCTCGATATTTCAGTAACGAGTTCTTTATCGTAAAAAAGACGTTGAATTTCTTGCTGATGCCACTCTTCCTTTTTTAAAGATTCAAGCTCTTCTGTAAATTTACAGATTTCAAAAAATACATTATTACCCTTACGCATCAAATCATGATAATGATCGACGTCAATATCCGGCAAAGAGGGCTTTTGTGAAATAAGATCATAACCGCTCAATGCCCAAAGCGCTAAAACTTCATTATCAAGATAACGCTCAAGAGTTTTTAATGATTCGATTTGAAATTTGATTTGTTGAATTTTAGATTCTTCATCCTTGAATTCAGATTTCTCAGCTTCTCTTTTTGCCGCTTCTTCTTTCTCCAAAGCTTCTTTTTCAGCTTCAACAACAGCTAAATAATCAAGATAAGCCTGTTTTTTGACAGTGTAAATGCTAAAACCATGATAAGAGTTATCTTTGATATGAATATCGACAAGATAGCCTTCTTTAATCTTAATAACCTCTTTTGAAAAGAGATATTTGATATAATCGATGTCAGATTGTTTAGTTGATACTTGTGATGCCATTGAATTAACTCCGTTTAATTTAGTTTGTCTATAATAATAGTATATATCTTTTTACCACCTTCATTAATATATTTTTATTGAATTTCTAAAATATTTTGTGACGAATATAGCAAATAATTAGAAACTAAAATCATGGACAGGGATATTATCATCGACAATTAATAGATTAAGAGTATATTCTTCTTTGTATGAATAGAATTCAGAAATATCAGCATCTACCATTTTCAAGCGATTAAAAAACTTTTCTTGATAATCATCAGACTTTGTTAAGAGATAATCATAGACGTGAAATTTATCGAGATTATATTTGCGACGACTATAAAGGGGCATAGAAAAATCTTCATGGACGAAATCATTATAAGCAACACTGAAGCCACGCGTCTTAGTTATAGAAACGAAATAGAAATTGTTCAAAAACATGACGTCGACGCGGTACTGAGTTAATTCTTTTGAATCAGAAAACTGCAAGATCAAATCGATAAAAAAGAGAAAATGATGACAGCTAGATTTATCTGCAATACGACTGACATCATGAGAAAAAAAGCAAAAGCATAAATAACGAAAAGCCGATGGTCGTGATCGTCTGACATTTTGTTGACAAAATCCAAAGTATCTTTCAAAAAGATATTATGATCAATCAAACTAGAAACTTTATCAAGCAAGGATAAATATTCAGCATTAAAAAAACTAGAAAGACCATTTCTGCTGACGTTATAAACATCATGCTCAGAATAAAGTAAACCTTGTTCAGCAAAAATGACGCTGATGTCGAAATACAAGCAGCGAATCAAGAAACTGTTATAGTCGATTTTCTTGGTTAAATCTTCGATATACTTGTCTTTCATAAACTAAAACACAAGAGCATTTATATCGTTATCAAGATCGATGTAATCACAAAGATGAATGTCGTCGCGGTAGCTTCGTATATACTGACGAGCTTCTAACTGCTGCAACATTGAACAATTTACCAAAATGCGAGCAAGCTCATTTTCGTTAAGATCGGCTTGAGCAAGCGGTAAAAGAACGTCGCGAAACGGCATTGCGCAGGAAAACAGATATTTGCTGCGATAAACAACATAAACATAATCATTATCAGAGCGAGCATCTTGAAGAAATGCTTGCGAATCTTTTAATTTGTCAATGAGAAATTGTGCTATATTGTCTTCCATGACTTAAAACTCCATCAAATTGTTATCATCATTACTTTCAATCAGATTATTTAAAGAGTCTTGCTCAATAAGACTTCTTAAATAATTAATTGCAATTTCGTCATTACAACCGTGCAATATCTGTTCTTGTTTGTCGACAGACAAACCAGACGATGTAAGCCGATCAACCAAATATTGAATATGTGGTGATGTTTCGCGAATTTTGCCGGATTTGTAATTTATGACGACAAAAGAACCCCTGAATCGCGCAGTTGCATCACCCGAAAGCAAGGCATTGATGCCTTGCCTTTCTTGCTCAAGAACATACAGATAAAAATCTTCGCCGGATATTTTATATGTTTCACTATCATGAAAAGAATATCTATCCATGTCGAATTTAATCGAGAATGTGCATGACATATGATCTGTGATCGTTACTATCTCTTAAAATCTTAACAGTCAGAGTTTCGTCGACAGAATCTTCTAAAATACGATCAACAAAAGCTTGATCAGATGAAAAACGAAGGAAAGTAAGACCATGCTTTCTGTTGAACCTACCGGCAATCATCAATTTAACGTTATCCATTATTCTTGCTCCACATTTCGATTAACTCTTTCAAAAGCAATAACTGATATTCATTCATAGCATGTCCCCTGAAAATCAAAATCATTAAAAATTGGCTCGACGTATGAATCATCGTCAAGAACGAGATCATGATTTAAAGTTTTACGAGGATAAGAATAATCTTGCAACTCTACAATCAAATCTGATTGAAGATTAACAAGCTCACGATAAGAAGCAAGCAAATGATGGACATCATTTTTGAAATGACGCTCGAATATATCAAGAGAATGCTTTAAAGCTTCAATATCAGACTGCAATTTATTTATGGACATAATTAACTCCGTTTAATTTATTTAACTTACAATTAGATTATTACACATAACTCATAACTTTCAAGATCAATTAATATATTATTAGTTAATATTAAAATCTGAAGAAGGAAGATTATTAATATCAGGCGACTGAGCAGACGGCTGAACAGGCGGCTGAAATTGAACACGCTGCTGAACAAGCTGCTCAACATGATACGGATTAAAACGATTACCTTTCACAACTTCACCGCAATATTCTTTTGTAGAGGGGTAAGGAGAACCCTGAGTCGTATAACAACGGCAATCATCGTGATATTTGACACAAGCAGCGAGCAATGGAGCAGACGTTACTTTAATCAAATCACGATAGGCAGGAGCTGATTCAATAAGCCCTTCTATTGAAGGTTTAAAATCAGGAAAATCTTTAATAGGAAGAGAATCTGATGGCTTGATGCCATCTACGACGGAGTTTTTATGTTCATTTTTAGAATCAACGACGACAGGAACAGATGACTCTTTACCCCCGTTAAAAATTTTTTTAGAAAAACGATAAGCGCCAAAAAGCGTAAAAAGAACAGCAAAAATCAAGAAATAAAGCTGCGGCGGCAATTTTCTATTTTGCTTAGTATGCATTTCAGCAGACTTATAGAGACCGTAAACCCGTTTTGGCAATGAATAGCGACGTGTGACAGCGCCGCTGATATTCTGCGGATTTTCCTTACATTCAAACCATTCATATTGCCAACGTCCGTTCCATTTCGAAACTAAATGCATATGATGACCAACTAAATCGCGCACAGACGGCGTGATTAAGCCAGGATTTTGAGAAATTAACCAGAAATCTATACCATAATGTCTATGGGTTTCTAAGCGCGTTATATCTTCACCGGGCTTAGTAATATTCTTGCGCCAAATACGTTGCACTTCGTCAATGATGATAAGGCTGTTTTCTTCTTTCCACTCTATCCAGTTTTCAACATAAAGTGGTTTATAGCCATCAGCTTTGCGAGCCTCGATTAACGGGCGCTGACGACCGCATAAATCACATTGATCACTGTGACAATAAACTTTAACGTGAGGAATTTGAAGCTCATTAATACCATGCTGATAAATTGTTCGCTCTGGATTGTCTTTTACAAAATCTAACAATCTATCAACAACAAAAGCAGTTTTGCCGGTGCCGGGGGTGCCGGTAAATAATTCAATCATAAATAATCCGTTTTATTAATTAGAAAATCCTTTCCTAATTAATATTATAGACTATCTATTGAATATGCCAAATATTAAAATGTATCTAAATTGCTTACTGCAGAAGCGACAGCGCCAAATTTCTTCATTGCCATAAATCCGGCTCTGACAACTATTGCAGAACAAATAATACCCAAAAATTGACCTACGCCAGCTAGATTAAGCAAATCTAGCGTCATCTGTGGAATAGAATTATATTCAAGCTGCATCTTAGCGATAAGAGTGTTAGCTAAAGATGTCAGCGACATATAAGATATGATACCGACACCCAGCATAAATAATGTTCTGAGAAGTAAAAATTTAAAAACAAGCTGAATAATGGCAACCATAAAATTCCCTTTTATGAAACGTTATTGCGAAATATAATTAATGCACCAAATAAATAACCGAGCAATAATATAACAGGACGAATATCAATTAAAAAACCGCAGATAAAATCAAGAGACATAACAATCTCTTTACCGTACAAAGTAAATTTCGGTGGCGTTGGACAAGAACCAGGATTGCCGAAGCTATGGTTATCTAAATCAGCGGGAATATCAGCATCTTTAGTCAAAAGCGGCGACATCGTTAGTGTCGGCGTCTGAACTTTTTGACAAGCCAAAATATCAGGATACTTATCGCAATCGGTCTGAGACTGAGAAGCGGCAGGATCAGAACTAGAAGGCGAAGAGCCGGACAAAACAACTGGAGAGGGGGCATTTTCGATATTTACAGTCGTTTCAATACTAGATGCCGGCGTTGTTTTAACGCTAGTCATTTCTGTAACTGTTGCAGTTTGCGGACCCGTTTTTGTCGCAGTTACTGTTTTAGTTGTCGTCTGTACAGCGCCGTCGGGCGAGACTGAAGTCTGGGGAGCAGTGGTCTCAGGGGCTGGAACAGATTCAATGACGGGGGCGTCGCCTGTCGGCAAAGCAGCAGGGTCTACTTTGCCGATTTCAGCAATTGTATCAGCTTGTTTTTGAGGAGAAACAGACGGAGCGCTATTTAAACGCTGCTCGACTTCAGACGTAGTGGCAGGAGTAACAGCGGGATTAGGGTCTGTTAAATAACATTCTTCACCCAAACTGCTGTATGTATAACCAACTGGACAAGTAGTACCACGCGTAGAATTAAGATAATAATGAGTGCCAAAAAAATTATTGCCAGCTTTATTCAAAAGATGATACATGCTAGCAGCTAGACCGACGCCAAGATGATCAATAGCAACCGAAACTAAACAAGCATTTGCATTATAACCGGCAGGCACGCCCACGACGTCACAATTGGGCAAACCGTTCTGAGTGTTCAAAACACGCATGTAAGCAGTAGCGACAAAAACGGGATCAGAAGAAGATACACCGGCAAGATTTTGAGCAGTATAAGTAAGTAAAGCATCAGTGATGGGCAACGGAATAAGACCGTATTGACCCGTTTCCGGGTCATAAGAAACACCCGCATTATGATAATAATCCCACAACGCGTTTCCCGCACCCCAAAGAACAGTACCGCCAATTATCCATGGATTGAGACGCGAATTAGTCAAAAGAGACGCAGCGGAAGAAGCAATAGAAGAAGCAGAAATAGCATTTGAAACTGTAAAGGGGCCATTCAAATCAGGAAAAAGATTAATGACGTTGCTACGATACTGAGCACCGTTTGATGCAGCTTGAACGCCAATACCGGCAACGCCAGTTGAAGCGGCACCAGCGGGCACTTTAGCAACAGCAGCAGGAAAAGACGAAGCAGCAGCGCCGACTCTAACAGTAGATGCTGTACCCGCGCGAGAAACGCTAAAAAGAGAAACAACGGGGCCGGCAAAAGATGCAGACGATATAAAGAAAAATAACAAGATTAAGAACAAGCGATCCATGCAGACCCCGCTATTGTTATAACGATACAGATAAAAAAGAAATCCATTTCTATTGCCCCTTTAAAACACTCTACGAAGAACTTTAATCATAAAAGCAGCGACAAAAGCGCCTGCCATAAGCCAACCAAGCTGCGTTGCGTCGTCAACAGAAGTCAATCCAGAGTACGATTTTTGATAACCGACCTGACTACAAGAGGGATAAATACGATTAAGCAAATACGTGGCAGCTTGTTGATTACCAAATTGCTTATAATTAATGGTTAAATCAACAGATGTTTGAGACTTAACAGAAAAAGCAGTGACAACAGATATTCCGGCAGAATCAGCTTGCACGGGACGAGCAATTTCAGCATTAGCAGCTTCTTGAATTGTCGAATAACAATAATCATCGTAAAGATTCATAAATTCCATTTTATTAATCTGTTATAAAAAAGGGGGCATAAGCCCCCCTTCCTTATTGCAAAACAGTTCTAAAATTAGAACATGCGTTTTACAAGCTTGATGCCGAAAATCACAACAACAACACCAACGACCAACCAGCCTGCAGCTTCCATATCAGCGGTAGAGGAAGTGATAGTGTCAGTAACAGTAGACGGCAATGCTGCATTTGCAGAAGCTACAGCGCCAACGGTCAAAGCAGATACAGCGGCAATTTTTTGACTTACAGATTTCATAACTTAATTTCCTTATTGATTAAAAATGAGCGTCTTGCTCTACTTGTGACCGACAAGCGGCGGATTTGCCAAAACGGCGAATTACTTAATAAACTCGATTCTGGCTTTTTGCGAAATAGTCAGATAAGTCTTACCATTTTGCGTTGCGCCAACACCGATACCGAACTTAACAACATGACCGACGTATTCATTCATCTCTGACTGAAATTTTTCAGGCAGTGACAATTCAAAAATTTGCATTTGAACATCGCCGTTTTCGAGATGATTTTCGCCTAGAATTTGAACACGTGACCTGCCGACAGTGACCTCGCCAGTCCTAGCGTTTTTATAGTCATCTGATTTGAAGATATTTAAAACTTGTCCTTGAAGAGTAATCATTTTCTAAATCCATTTAGTTTGCTTAAATACCGTTTTCCAAGAAACCCCCGCTAGTATCTCTAGCGGGGTAAACAGAATAATGAAAACCTTTTGAGCTTTCATTAATAATTATAGCAGTTAATTACTTAATTACAATAGCAATATAGATGGCAAAAAGATACTATTTTTAATTAAAGACAAAATAAATACTCTGATATTAAAATATCAGGGTTAAAATGGATGTTTTTTGAATAACAAAACTAGCTAATTCCTAAAATTACCATACAAATGAGAGTATCTAACTCTCGTACCTCGCTTAGTAATAGATGGATAGCAAGAAAAAAGCACTTTTTCTTTAATTTCCTGTTTTACTTTGATTACAGAATTATTGATACGAGTCCGAGAAGCCCGCTGGCAATATCCTCGCTCCTCACCGTCGCTCGGCATTGCTGCGCTGGCAAGCGCTCCGCGCACAATATCAGCCTTATCAAAATCAAAATCCGACGACAGATAAGAAATAATTTGTTTCGAATACTCTGAAACATAATCGTCAAATTCATGTCGATTATTGAAATGCTTGGAAACGAAAGAATCGAGAAAAACAGAAACAGGCTTTTTATCAAAAAAACCAGAAACCCGCTTTTTATGCTCATGAATGACATAAGAAGCATCAAGACTAAGAGACGAAGAAACTAAATCGTCAAAAGACTTTTTCAGAGACAAATCGACAGGCGGACATTTCAAGATAGTCCACTGAACAGCATGATTGCAATGACGGTCGACGACAGCAACGCAGAAGTTTTCTTCTAACGTCGTTTCATATTCAAGCCCGTCAAGCTTTTTAACTTCCTCACCATAAACGTTCAATTTTTCAATCGAGTAAGTCTTTAAAGCAAGTTGCTTCTTAGGAACTGCAAAGCCACCGATAGCGTCCACAAACGACTGATAATCTGAATGACCCGCATGATAAACAGCACGATCAATAGTATCTGTTAACTGCTGATTGCCAAAACAAAGCTTTTTGCCATCTTTTTCAAGACGCTGATAATTTGGCTCTTCCTTACTACCAATATTAACGAAACACTCTTGAAACATGCGACGAGACTCTTTAAAAAGAGAATTTGGCGGATTACCAAAAAAATCGAACTGACGAACACGATAAAGGCTAGACCAAGCGCGTATTCTGAAATTGATGTCAGATTGAACATCATAATCTTCATTGTCGACGTCAAAACCAAGCGACTTAGTGACATACTTGATCACATAACCCGTAGCGCTGCCTTTCTCGTCGTCGATAAGCACAGCTTTCAAGCGTCCGCCGCAAGCAGGCAAAGAGCCGTCATCATCTTTTTCGCAAGCGATATATTCGCCCTTGACAACGCGGAAATACTCAGCTGAAAAATGGTTAAAACCTGGAAGAGGTGCGGCGCCGGATTCGTCACCATCAACACGCAAAAAGATACGTGAAAGCTCTTCAACAATGGCATCGACAAGATAAGGCGGACAGAAAAGCAGCTTGTGAAGATGAGGACAACCATCTTTATGTGGCTCAATCATCGAAAGACCGAACATGGGAATTTTTCTATTCTTACAATACTCTGTGCGGAACTCATTCCACTGGCCATTAAGAAGATTCAGCGTCTCGCGCGGAGTGTAAGCGAAATATTTGAACGACGAAGGATGATGATCAGACGGAGCTGTAAAAGTCAAAAAAAGACAGCTATAGCCAAGCGCCTTGGCGGCTCTTTCCATACCGTTGATGCGAGTCATCAAAGAGGAGCGGCGATTAACGGGATTGCTCTCAGAAGACTCCCAAGCGTCATATAAAGTCGAAACACCGACACTGGAAACTTGCCATGTAGATTTCAAATATTCTTCATTGCGAATGCCACGCTTTTGAGCGTCATCGACAACCCAATCAGCAACATAAAGCGCCTGATGGCTACGCTTACCGACAAAACCGAAAAAAGAATCAAGCTGCGCCCTTGTCTCACGATACTGACGCCCCTTGCGACCTAAAAAGAACTTGCGATTGCAACGCTTAATCAAGCCATGATAGTCGGGAGAGGAAGGAAGACAAAAGCCGAAATGCTTGAAATACTTAGCTAGAAACTCGAATTTTTTAGCAGTATCGAATTGA
Source organism: Methylomonas stagni (assembly GCF_050154735.1). Lineage (NCBI taxonomy): Bacteria > Pseudomonadati > Pseudomonadota > Gammaproteobacteria > Methylococcales > Methylococcaceae > Methylomonas > Methylomonas stagni. Next base: position 3,892,024 of record NZ_CP189557.1, read on the forward strand.
AGCGAGTCAATGATTCTGACAGCCTGCACATGCTCGTCAGCGGTTGGATAATAAGAGCATTCGAGACGATGACCTTCACTACCATAGAAAAAAGGATTGTCACAAGGATCAAAAGCAGATGGCAAAGTCTCGTGCGCTGTGACGGGATAAGAATAAGTGCCATACTCTGTATGATACAAAGCAGGCCCCAAGATAGGCTTTTTGGATATGTCGCCAGCGAAAGCTTGCGGCATTAAGATACGTGTCAAGCAGTCGACAACAACACGTGGACGATTATTGACTGTTTGAGTACGCGCGACGCCTGAGACTTTGCGATCTACTATCAAAACTTTATTCGGAGAGCCTTTGAGTTTAGAAGCTTTACGATAATCAAGCACGGGCGAGGCGGTATTAAAATCGCCTATAATATGATATTTCCTGTCATCGAAAGAATGATGATACATATTCGTCCGTGAATTAGTTTTAACTGTATAACTATATTATATGTAATAACTAGAATAACGATAATATAGAAACTAATATTTTATTTGATGAATATCACAAAATATATATTAGCTGTCGATGTTCACTCCGTTCTATTCTCATAGATGAAACGCCTGCGCTAACGCTGCGCAAGCGATTATAGCCAGCTAAATACTAATATTATTATTTTTAATTTCATTATTTGCGTCCTCGCTGGCTGTTATCACTAAAAACAAGAATCCGCTTTTTTCCATTCACGATATTTTTCATTTTTTTCGGTTTCAAGTGAAACTATTATTATAATGCTTAGATATATAACATAATTGAATATATGTTATATATCGATTATTTAATAGATAATGAGATTATAACTATGTTTGTGTTATGTAGACAATAAGAGCAATATAAAGAATTGCTGTTATTGTCTATATAATGGAAAAATAACTATATTGTGATTATAAGGCAGGAAGACGCGGCGGGACAGGTGGCGAGAAAGCATGTATGGTTTCTCGCTACTGAAAATAATGATGTTGTTGAGTGGTGTAAATTAGTACACTTTACACGTGTAGAATTACACGTGTAATCTGTAATTATCTACGCTTTGAAAGAGTAATATCCTACACTTTACGAGTGTAGGATTACATGTGTAATCTGTAATTTACCAAAACGTCTCAACATCAACGTCGATATTAATTAAGTTATCATAAACTACATAATGCTCAAAAGTAGAATGTCCGTTTTTCCAAACAATTTCACAATACTCACGATCAAAATATATAGCATTAATCATGCTTTTGAGATACAAATTAGCAGCAGCAGCATTGCCGTCATAATTCTTAAAATAATTGATAACATCTGAACGTCGACGTTGAATAATGTCAGCTGATGATTCATACATAACAAACTCAATATGCTCCCGCTCTTTCTGCATAGCCTTCTTTTCTGATTCTAACTCAAAAACAGTATTAGAAAGAGATTCAGAAAAATTAATAGCAAGAGCTTTTGACAAATTAGAAAGCTGCATATCAATATGATAAATGAGAGCGGAAAGCTCTTTATAACGTTGCTGCTCAACAAATAACGTGGAAGGTGTATGATTGAGTATAGGCGTTATATACTTAATAAAAAAATGCTCAAGCGGCTCAATCTTGAGCGGCTTAAAATCACAACCAGCTTTAGCGCGTGCATTCGTGCAAATGAGAGCCGGAGAGCCTGATTTTTCATGAGTGCCATAGCTTTTGCGTGTCAAAGTCGACTTGCAAAGGGGACACTTAGCAAGCATAGCAAAAATATTCGCTTGTTTCGTAGACTTAGAAAGAACAGTCGTAAACATCGCTTGAACACGATAAAAAACATCTTCGTCGATAATAGCGGGAAAATAATCCACTATAGTTTCGAGAGGTATACGAGTTTTCTTGTGACCATCACGCCGCATAACGTGAGGTGTAAAATGACCAATAACCGTAGGATTCTGCAAGATTTTCTTGATATATGACCTATGCCAGAACTTGCCGTGTTGCCATGGCTTTATGCCCTTTTCATTAAGCAAAGAAGCAATTGAGGCATAACCAACACCAGCCAAAAACTTGGCAAAAATAAAGCGAATGATGCGAACGCGTCTATCGTTTTTTACTATCTTGCCATCAGCAACACGAAGCCATGCCGGGATAAGCTTTGTCATCGGCTTCTTGCTGCTTACAGCCTCGCCACGCTTCTTATCCCAAGCGAATTTCAAACGATCCGACTTAACGTTAGATTCTTCATTTGCGCGAACGAAGATAAGAACAGCCATGATAAAGGCAAAATCATTATCTAATGAGTCTTTTGTATAAACTTTGTTATCGTTAAGCGTAACAACTGAAATACCTAAATCACAAATATCGCCAAGTATAGCGGCGGCAGCACGAGCTTTAAGACGAGAAATACGATCTAAGCTTTCAACAAGCAGATAAGAATCAGAAGGAATAAAGCCATCTTTAACAGCAGCAAGAAAAGCGGAAAGAGCGCCGACCTCGAAATTTGAACCATCCCAAGCGCTAATACCAAGGTCTTTAAAAGAAATGTCTTGCAACTGCAAACCATTCGCAAGCGCATAATCGACTGCTAGTTTAGTCTGTCGACGAAGACTGTCACCTTTAGACTGTTCGGGGGTTGAAAAACGAATATAGCTATAAGCTTTTTTATTAAGTGATTGATTTTGCATGATTAAAATTATACCATTGAAAATGGTCCTTTGTACACAATGGCAGGATATTATAAACACAGAACCAGAGAACTGTGTACACAATAGAATGATGTTATGAACTCAAGACCGGAGTCCTGAGTTTACAATATGAATAAGTTATGGGCGCCGGCGGCGGCTATTTCCAGCGCGCGTTTGACGTGGAATTGTCCGTGAACGTCGGCAAAATCGATGTCGAATGCGGCCGTGGGTAGCCCAAATGCGTATGACGCGGAGTCGATGGCTTGCCGGCCTGTCAGATGGGCGCAGATTTCCAGTAAAGTGCGGGCAGGCAGCAATGCCGCGTCTTGGATCAGACTGGCTTCGGCGGCGCAGCACACCGGTAAAATCAGTTGCCTGGCGGCGTTGCGGCAGTGAATCGCGACCGGTAGCGCGCCGGGTATCGGCCGCAATTCGCCGCCCAGTGCCAGTTCGCCGATACATTCGTATTCGTGAAGCGCGGTTTTCGGGATTTGGCCGGAGGCGGCCAGAATGCCGAGCGCGATAGCCAGATCGAAACGGCCGCCTTCCTTGGGCAAATCGGCCGGCGCCAGATTGACGGTGATCCGCGCGATCGGAAACTCGAATTGCGAATTGACGATCGCACCCCTCACCCTATCCTTGCTTTCCTTGACGGCGGTTTCCGGCAAGCCGACGATGTTTAGGGCCGGCAAGCCGTTGGCGACATCGACTTCGACGGTGACTAGCGGGGCGTCTATGCCGGTGCGCCCCCGGCTGTACACCACTGCCAGCGACATCGGTTCAGTCTTTGAGAAGCCGCTGCTCCAACTCGGCAACGCGTTTTTCCAAGTCTTCAAGCTTGGCGCGGGTTTTGGCCAGTACGGCTTTTTGAACTTCGAATTCCTCGCGGCTGACCAAATCGAGCTTGGACAGGGCGCTTTGCAACAAGGCATGGATGTTTTTCTCCATGTCGTCCTTCAGATTATGCAGCCCAGGCGGGATAGCGCTAGAGATGCGGTCGGCAAGGTTATCGATGGTCTTGGTATCGAACATGGCGGTTACTCTTCGTGGTGTGGATCGGAAAATGGCTGGTGATCGCGGCAAATCTTTTCGGTATCGCCGCGCGCCAGCGGTTGTTCAGTGAGGCCGCAATGATAATGGTTGGCCTCGACGGCAAAATGTCGACAAGAGCGGCACAGCCCAAAACTTTTGGAATTATTGACTTTTTGCAACACGCTCAACGTGGCTCGCAAGGCCTGACCTATCGTCTCGAACTCGCGTTCGCTGAGTTGGGTTTCGGCGTGCTTAAACACATCCAGCGGTTTCAAGTCTTCCAGCAGAGCGTACCCGGTTTCGGTCAGCGTCAGGTGTACTACCCGGCCGTCGACGGCATCGGTGGTTTTCTCCAAGTAATGCCGCCGCTCCAGAATCTGGATGGTCTGGGATACCGTACCCTTGGTCAAACCCAGATATTCCGCGACAGCCGCGTGGGTGTTGCTGTAATGATTGCATTTGGCCAAATAGTCCAGCACTTGGCCATGCACCGGCTGCAAGCCGATCGCCGCGTATTTTTTGCGCTCTTCCGAGCGCAATATGGCGCTGATACGCTCTATCAGCTTAAAAGTCTCTAATTCCTGCATTGTTTCGATTCTAACACAGGCACTCGCACGCGGTGTGGCTTGCGCGGATAGCCGGATCAGATTCCCTCGAGTTACCGAATTGTCCGCACCGGTTCTCGAGGCGGCGGGCTATACTGGCGGCTTCTATCCATCCGATCGGAGGCCGCCATGCAGAAAATTACCGTCAATCAGCCGGTCGTCGAAATCGACGGCGACGAAATGACTCGCATCATCTGGCATTTCATTAAGGACCAACTGGTACTGCCTTATCTGGATCTGCCGATCGAATACTACGACCTGAGTATCACGCATCGCGATGCCACCGACGACCAAGTGACCATCGACGCCGCTCAGGCGGTCAAAAAATACGGTGTCGGTATCAAATGCGCGACGATCACACCCGACGAGGCCAGAGTCGAGGAATTCGGCTTGAAGAAAATGTACAAATCGCCCAACGGCACCATTCGCAATATTCTGGACGGCACCGTGTTCCGCGAGCCCATTATCTGTAAAAACGTGCCCAGACTGGTGCCGAACTGGACTCAGCCGATTTGCATCGGCCGGCACGCGTTCGGCGATCAATACCGCGCTACCGATTTCGTCACCAAGGGCAAAGGCAAGTTAAGAATCGGCTTTACGCCGGATGACGGCAGCCCGGAGCAGAGCTTCGAGGTCTACCACTTCGACGGCGATGGCGTGGCCTTGGCCATGTACAACACCGACGAATCGATTGCCGGATTCGCTCGCAGCTGTTTTAACGTGGCCTTGGATCGCGGCTGGCCGCTGTACCTGTCCACTAAAAACACGATATTGAAAAAATACGACGGTCGTTTCAAAGACATTTTCGAGGCCATTTATCAGTCTGAATACCGCGATTTGTTTCAGGCTAAGGGCATTGTGTACGAACACAAACTGATCGACGACATGGTCGCCTCGGCGCTGAAATGGAATGGCGCTTTCGTCTGGGCCTGCAAGAACTACGACGGCGACGTCCAGTCCGACACCGTCGCTCAAGGCTTCGGATCGCTGGGTTTGATGACCTCGACGTTGGTCACGCCGGACGGCAAAATCATGGAGGCCGAAGCCGCCCACGGTACCGTCACCCGCCATTACCGCATGCATCAACAGGGCAAACCGACCTCGACCAACCCGATCGCGTCGATATTCGCCTGGACGCGAGGCCTGGCGTTTCGCGGCAAATTGGATGGTAATACCGAGCTCATTCATTTCTGCGACTTGCTGGAAAAAGTATGCGTCGATACCGTCGAAGCAGGCTATATGACCAAGGATTTGGCTTTGTGCATTCATGGCGAGAACTTGAACGAGGACCAGTATCAAACGACCGAAGCGTTTCTGGAGACCTTGCGGGGTCGGTTGGAGCGGCGTCTGGCCGGGTAAGTACTCAAACCCATGACGCGCTGATTGGGTTTTTGTTGCGGTGGCCGAGGCGTTTCAGGCTGAGGGCTGCGTCGCGCAGGCTAAAAGTTGCCGGAACCGACTCGGTCTTGCCCTCGGGCCGGGAAGATGCCTTAGCGATAATTCAGGTACCGGATTATTCAGTCTCGGCATCCGCCGGTAACGTTTCCGCCTGGCTGACGGAATCGGCGGGGGCCATCAGTCCGTCGAACAGCGGCAAGTAGGCTCTGGCAGCCGATTTAGCCGCTTGATCCATTTTTCGATAATTTGCCAACACTTCCAGGCCGAACGGCGTCAGTTTGGCGCCGCCGCCGTGCCGACCGCCCTTGGCGGCTTGAACCAGCGGTTTGATAAAGCTGCGATTCATCACGTCGACCAGCAGCCAGGCGCGCCGGTAGCTCATGTTCATCGATTTGCCGGCGGCGTTGATCGAACCGGTGGATTGGATGGCTTCAAGCAAATCGGCCTTGCCCGGACCCATCGCGATTTCGCCGCAGTGCATCAGGCGCAATGTCAGTTTCAGGGTAGGATCGGCGTGGCCGGTTTTGGTGTCGTTAACACTCATGTGAATTCCGAATGGGCGGCTTATTCGACGTTTTGAATTTGTTCGCGCATTTGTTCGATCAGCACTTTCAAGTCTATCGAGATTTGGGTCATTTCCCGGTCGGCGGACTTGGACCCGAGCGTATTGGCCTCGCGGTTCATTTCCTGCATCAGGAAGTCCAGGCGGCGGCCGGCCGGCTCCGGCAATTTGAGGGTGCGTTGGACTTCGGCGACGTGGGTTTCCAAACGGTCCAATTCCTCGGCCACGTCCAATTTTTGCGCCAGCAGGACCAGTTCCTGTTCCAGACGGTCGAAGTTGGGATCGGCGACCATTTCGACGACCCGGCTGGTCAGCTTGCCGCGCAAGTTATGCAGGACATCCGGCATGCGTTTGTGCGCGGCTTCGACCAGCAAGGAGATTTTTTGGCAACGGTCGTCGATCAACTGTGCCAGTTGCGTCCCTTCGCGAGCCCGGGTATCCAGCATTTTTTCCAGTGTAGCGTTGAGCAACCGCAGGATAAGCTCGCGCAAGGCTTCCTTGTCGATTTCGGTTTCTTGTTGCACGCCGGGAAAGCTTAAGACTTCCAGTGCCGAGAATGGCTGGGGATTGACCATGGCCGTTTCGATTTCGGCGGTTACGCTTAGCAACTTGCGCACGAATTCGTGGTTGACGTGCAAGCTTTGTTCGCCAATTTGTTTTTTGTAGCCGAGCGAGCATTCGATTTTGCCGCGTTTGAGTTTTTCCGAGATCAGGCGCCGAACCTCGGCTTCGGCGAAGCGCAAGCGTTCCGGCAATTTGACGCTGACGTCGCTATAGCGGTGATTGACCGAACGCAGCTCGCACAATAATGTCAGGTTGTCGGCGCTCAGCTCGCCGTCCGCGAAAGCGGTCATGCTTCTAATCATTTTTCACCTATAATCCAGAGCCTCAATCCGCGTTGCTTGCCCATGGCCGAATACTACGATCCCGAAACCTATCCTAAGCAGTGGAATTACCTGCAATCGGGCACCATTATAGATCAGTACATGATCGAGCGGGAATTGGCGCACGGCGGCTTCAGTTCGGTGTATCTGGCCAGGCAAATGGCCGATCAGGTACAAGTCGCGATTAAGGAATACCTGCCGCGCAAGCTGGCGCACCGCACCTGGAACAATGTGGTCGTGCCGAACAGCGACGAAGCCAAGGCGTTGTTCATGCGCGGCAGGGCCTTGTTTTTCGAGGAAGCCAAGGTATTGGCGATGCTCAAGCACCACAACATCGTCGACGTCATCAACTTCTTTCAAGCCAACGATACCGTGTACATGGTGATGGCCTACGACTACGGCGTCACCCTGGATAAAATTCTCCACAAACGCATGCTGCCGATCACCGAGGAATTCCTTTTGACCGTGTTTCGGCAATTGCTGACCGGTATCGAAGTCGTGCATCACAAGGGCTTGGTACACTTGGACATCAAGCCCGCCAACATCTTGATCCGTAGCGGCAACGATCCGCTGTTGCTGGATTTCGGCGCGATTCGCAAGATCTCGCTGTCGCCGCAACGCAGTCGAGCCAAGGTGCTGACCAACGGGTATTCGCCGATCGAACAATACGATAGCCAAGGCAATCTGGGACCTTGGTCCGACCTGTATGCGGTGGGCGCGAGTATGCGCGCCTGTTTGGATTGCCGGATTCCGATGTCGTCGCCCGACCGGGTCAAGCAAGACGATTTGCCGCCGGCCGTCAAGGCCTTCAAACGCCGTTACCCGGAATATCTGCTAAAGGCCATCGATTGGGCGATGGCGGTGTTTCCGGAACACCGTCCGCAAAGCGTCGCGCAAATGCAGGCGGCGCTGAGCCCGGCGGGTTAACGCGGCGTTCTCGGATCAAATTACCCGATGCCGTCCGAGCCGGGCCTATGACGGCCGGCGAGTTTTTCTGAGGATGGCGGCTTCAGTTGTCGTCGCGAGGGATCGTTGGTAATGGGACGTGTCGGGTGTTTGCTCGGCGATCTTCGGATGGTATTTCAGAGGGTATTACGCATGATAAGTCCCCCTGCGGTAGTCCTAAGCCGGCGGACGGACATTCGCTAGGCGCGGTATCGCCGGCTGGCCCGAGCTTCTAGCCACCTGAAATAATCGGTAGAATATGCGCGCTCGCCGCCGTTTGGCCCTCTGGCCGGCCTGCCGAGCAGAAGACGGTTTTCGCCCCGGAATACCATACAATCCCCGCAGTGTGGAAACGGTTTCGGACGCGATAGCTAGCGGCCATGCGGTAACGCTTGATAAACGCATCTCCGCCGCGGACTGATTCGACACGCACTCTCTCTTCAAGGGACGCCCAATGACCGAAGAATTTGCAGACCGCTTCGCCGCAGAATGGTTGCAAGCTTGGAACGACCGCGACCTGGCGCGTATCCTAGGCCATTATGCCGACTCAATCGAGTTTACCAGCCCGTTCGCGCAGGCTTTACTGGGCGAAGCGAGCGGCACGGTAGTCGGCAAACCGGCCTTGCGGGAATATTTCCGGATCGGCCTAAGCAAATATCCCGATTTGCACTTCACGCTATTGCACGCATTGCCCGGCGTTGCTAGCCTGACCCTAGTTTACCGTAGCGTTAACGACTTGCTGGCCGCCGAAGTCATGGAAATCGATCAGGATGCCAAAATCACCCGCGTCAACGCGCATTATCGGCGTTAGCGCTCCGCGTTGATCCTTTTTGTTCGTCAGGAGCTAATCGACATGAGTCTGAGCTTAATCATCGGCAATAAGAAATATTCGTCCTGGTCGCTACGGCCCTGGCTATTTTTGAGACACCACGACATCGAATTTCAGGAAGTACGCATCCCGCTTTACCAGACGGGCTCGAAAGCCGAAATCCAGCGCTACTCGGCCGCCGGCAAGGTGCCGGTGTTATGGGACGGAGAACTGCCTATTTGGGATTCTCTGGCGATTTTGGAATATTTGGCCGAGCGATTTCCGCAAACCCAAGGCTGGCCGGAAGATTTCGCCGAACGAGCACTGGCGCGCGCGTTGGCGGCCGAGATGCACAGCGGTTTCATGGCGCTGCGCGAACATTGCGGGATGAACGTCAGCCGGACGCCGGCCGCCAAAGCGCTGCCAGACGCCGCGGAGGCCGACGCCGCGCGGATCGACGCGATCTGGCGAGAATGCCGGCAACGCTACGCGGAGCGCGGTCCTTGGCTGTTCGGCCGCTTCACGATCGCCGATGCGATGTACGCGCCGGTCGCGTTGCGCTTTCAGGCTTACGCCCTCCCCCACGGACCGGAATCGCGGGACTACATCGAAACCGTGTTGGCGGAACCCGCCATGCAAGAATGGCTGACGGCCGGTCGCGCCGAAACCGAGGTGCTGCCGCAGTTCGAATAAGCCGCTTGTCTCGACGTCCAGACGAAAACAGCATAGGGCTGTGTAAACCGAAAGCGCTAAGCCCACGCGAGCTAGCGCTAGCTTGCGGCGATGTTTTTTAAAACCAGTGCCAACGACGGTGCATCAGTCGTTCGCGCGCCGGGCCGCTTGCGGTTTCGGCCGCGCAGCACGCGAGCTATTCATGAAGACGATAGAGCCGATGATGATTGCCGACGCGCCTAGAATACGTGGCGTCAGCGGCTCTTGGGCGAACCAATTTCCTAAAAACACCGCGACCAGCGGATTGACGTAGGCATACGTCGCCACCAGCGAGATCGAGGCGTTTTGCAACAACCACGCATAAGAGGCGAAACCGATCATCGAACCGAACACGATCAGGTAGGCCAATGCCAGCCATGACTCGGTGGATACCTCGGCGGGATCGAAAGCGCGCCACTCTTGGCCGAGCAGGCTGACCAGCAACAAGGCCACTCCCCCGCTCAGCATTTCCGCGCCGGTCGTCATCAAGGCCGATTTCGGCAAATCCGCGCTCTTACTGTAGATCGAACCGATCGCCCACAGCAAACTAGCCAACAGCAACGCCGCCACGCCGAAGATGTTTAACGGCATGCTTTCGGTATCCGGCGTCGGTCCGACCAGCAGATAAATGCCGGAAAAGCCGATGATCAAGCCAACGAGTACGCGCGGCGTCGGTCGGACGCCGTTCGGCCGAAGAGCGTCGGCAATCACCAGAAACATCGGTACGGCGCCGATGATCAGCGCGGTGAGCCCGGACGCCACGGTTTGCTCGGCCCAACACACCAAACCATTACCGCCGAGTAACAACAAGGTACCGACTATAGCGGCCGAACGCCACTGTCGTCCGGTCGGCGCGGCATCGCCGGCCAGCCGCCGCCAAGCCAGTAAAATCAGACCGGAAACGACGAAGCGAAAGCCCGCCGATAAGAAAGGCGGCAGCGTTTCGACGACGAAACGGATCATCAAATAGGTCGAGCCCCACACCAGATAGACCGCCAGCAACGCGGCCCAAATTTTCGCCTTCATCGCGCGCAAAACCGTGGGTCTCCGGGGCCTGAGCGCGTTGGTGCCCGCCGGCCCCCAAATGCCGGGTAAGGTCGCCAGAGATTCAAGTCCGGACGTTGGTTGGGCTTGGTTAAATCGGCATACGCTACAGCCTCGGCGGGACCCGCCAAGGCGGGTTCGATCGTCGACGCTGCGTCGATTCGATCAGTCGAAACGTTGCTATGCCAAAGAATCCGTGTTTCCGGGTAGTCGATCGGATGGTGTCTCGAAAACAAGCCGGGATACCGGGTTTGAGAGGCGTTGTTGTGACGGTCGAAAGTCGTGGCCGGAGCCATCGATCGATCTTCGCGCTGAGCATTTGCTTGCATTGGGTTCTAGGAATCGTTAGGCGTGAAAGTGGAGTGGGCTACGGCACGCGCCCAGGTTGGTCTCGCACATATAAGTCGCAAGTTTACCCTGAGTTGGTCAATGACGGGGGAAGCGCAGAGGAGCGTCGTTTCGATCAACGCCCCTTTGGACCATGTGAAACCGCCCCGATTAAATCAAGCGAAATAAGTGGGACAAGGGTAAAGGCTTATCTGGTTCTGCAATAACAAATTTCAATGTATCGGTGAAAAGCTTATATCGGCTATTCGCAGCTTCCAAGTTAGCCGCCGGGCTACCAAAACGCTCAAACGGCCTAAGTGTCCTCCGAGATACAGCTACAACGAATCGCTTTGAAGAGCATTTATTTTAGCGGCTTGAAATAGGCAAGCAATTTAGCGGAGTACCCGCGTATTTTAAGTGGTTATGTCGCGTGCGAATGAGTATTTAATATGTGAAATATTACCTTGCATATAATCTGAACTCTGCATCGGGCTTAAATTCAACGATTTTATTTGCTTCGGGGATATGTTCTGCAAGAAACTGCACGCGTGTCCACTAAGGCTGTGCGCTATTTACCAAGACAGTCCGCAGTTTGAGATTTACATTAAACGCCGGAAGCTAAATCGCATTGCGATATTAGTTAATTTTTCACATCGTAAAAGAGAATGTCGTATGAGAAAAAGTCACGCATTGGCCTATTTACGCCAAATTTGTTGCTCAAATTTAAGTAGTGAATTAATCACGACTGAGTTTCTGCGAGCGATTCCGAATCTTATTCAATCGAATAGTAATACTTTTTCGGTATGCGATCAGCAACTACGCTCTATTTATCACCTGACGGGATTCGATTTAGGGTATCTGGCGCCCGCTGTTCCGAACGTATTAAGGGATCACCATACCAAGGAGCGACTCGTTCGGGTCGCCAATTGGTTTCGGCAATCGCCAACGCTTGACGACCCTCGTATCGTGGATGATCAATTTTACAAATCCGATGTCTACAATATTATTTATCGAGCCTTCGATATGCATTACACGAGCTGGATTAAAGTGCCTATTAACGACAGTCAGGTTGGCGTGTTGGGTTTATATCGGTCAAAAAATCAGGCCGATTTTAGCAGCGGCGATCGAAATCAAATAACCAGCTTAATCGCCTATCTTTCGCACGCCTATCAGGCAAAGCCTAACCAAGCCACCGAGTATGGAAACACCGCATCCCAGGGAATGTTAATTATGAATCCGGAGGGGGGTTAATTTATCAATGTCCGGAAGCTAAACGCTTAATACAGTTAGCCGATACGCCAAGAACATTGATTGACAGACGTCAGAATAACCGGTTACTGGAAAATCTAAAGAAACTAGCTGATGATCTAGTCAGTATCCATCGCGGCAAAGAGAGCGCCATCCCGGCATTCGATCGCATAAACCCCTATGGCGCCTTTAGCTTTAAAGGTTATTGGTTAAATAATCTCGATTCAGACAGTAACAATATGATTGGCGTCACCGTGAAATACCGTGAGCCGATCGAGTTAAAGTTATTAAGGGCTGTTCGGAACTTTCCGTTGTCGCCGACGCAAAAGGAAGTCGCGATGTTATTGGCCAAAGGCATATCGTTCGAGCAAATTGGTCGAAAACTGCATATTAAGCAAAATACCGTGAAAGACCATGCCGGAAAAATATATTTAAAACTGAATATCCGGCAGCGCGGCGATTTATTGCCTTTGCTTCTGAGCGTCAACTCTGTTCATTGATTAACGAACCCGGCGGGTTGAGGCTGTAGCGAATTGGCATACGCGGACCCGACTAGAGGACAGTTTTGCCCAAATACCCCCTTTACAGAGGATGTTTGGGCAAGGTTGAGTTGTATACGCTATGGCCTAAGTCAATGCGTTAGGCCTGTTGAGCCTATGCCTTAATCTGAAAACCGCAACGATACGACCAAATTTTCGGTACCTAAATGAGCAACAAATCAGGCACATCCAGTCAAATCATCGGCTTGCCGCAAGGCGGCGGGGCAATTCATGGCTTAGGCGAAAAGTTTTCTCCCGACTTACATACCGGCACCGGGAACTTCAGCGTACCTATTGTGCTGCCTTCCGGGCGCAACGGCTTCCAACCGCATTTGACGCTCGGTTACAGTACCGGCAGCGGCAACGGCCCGTTCGGATTTGGCTGGGCACTCAGCGTGCCTGGCGTGATGCGTAAAACGTCCGGCGGTCTGCCGCGCTACGACGACCGTAGCGACACCTTCTTGCTGTCCGGCGCGGAAGACTTGGTGCCGGTCAACGAAGCCAGCGGCATTACCCGTTACCGCCCTCGTTCGGAAGGGCTGTTTGCCCGCATCGTTCATCGCCGCGATAAGGTACGTGACTATTGGCAAGTCTCGAGCAAGGACGGTCTGGTCAGTTACTACGGTTCCGCGGCAACCGCCGCGCCGGAACTGGCGACGATTGCCGACCCGAACGACCGGCAGCGAATATTCGCCTGGAAACTCAGCCAAACCGTCGATCCGTTCGGCAATCGCATCGACTATGTCTATGAGCGCGACATTCAGCCGGAAGGTGCTTTGCGCCGCTGGGATCAACTTTACCTATCCGAATTGCGCTACGCGGACTACGGCGATCCCGCCAATCCGCACTTCCTGGTCCGGGTGCGTTTTGTTTACGCAGACCGCCCGGACCCTTTTTCCGACTACCGCGCCGGCTTCGAGGTACGTACGACGCGCCGCTGCGTTCGGATCGAAATCTATACCCAAGCCGATCAAGAAAGGCTGACTCGCAACTATCATTTGGACTATCTCGATCAACTCGGTGGCGCGGAACTGCCGCTTAATGGCGCCTCGTTACTTGCCAGGATTCGCGTCGAAGGCCGCGACGGACAAGCTACGGAGTTTCTGCCGCCGTTGACTTTCGACTACAGCCGTTTTCAACCAAAGGCGCAAACCTTTTTTGCCGTAAAGGGCCCATTGCCGGCGGCGTCGCTAGCCCATCCCGAATACGAATTGGCCGATCTGTTCGGTAACGGTTTGCCGGACATCGTGCAACTGAACGGTACCGCCCGCTATTGGCGCAATCTTGGCGATGGCCGTTTCGCCGAGCCGCGTCCAATGGCCGACGCGCCGGCCGGCTTGAATTTGGGTGAGGCGGGCGTGCAATTGATCGATGCCGACGGCGACGGCCGTATCGATTTGCTGGTGCACCGAGACAATCTGTCCGGCTATTTCCCGCTACGCTACGACGGCCTATGGGATAAAAACGCCTTTCGCCGATATACCGTAGCGCCCAGCTTTAATTTCCAAGACCACGAAGTCAAACTGGTCGATCTGACCGGCGATGGTGTGACCGATGCCATTCGCAGTAGTAACCGCCTCGAAGTTTTCTTCAACGACCGCAATGTTGGCTGGCAGACCGGCCGGGCTGTCGAACGTCAAGCCTTGGAGCGCTTCCCCAACGTCAATTTCTCGGATCCGCGCGTCAAATGGGGCGATTTCAGCGGAGACGGTCTGCAAGACATCGCACTGATTCATGACGGCAACGTCAGCTACTGGCCCAATCTTGGATACGGCGATTGGGGCGCTCGCGTCGCGATGGCGCATAGTCCGCGATTGCCCTACGGTTACGACCCGAAACGGATCTTGATCGACGATATCGACGGCGACGGACTGGCCGACATCGTCTACGTGGACGATCGCAAAGTCCTGATCTGGATTAATCAGAGCGGAAACCGGTGGAGCGACCCCATCGAAATCACCGGCACCCCGGCGGTTACCGACATCGATGCGATTCGCCTAGTGGATTTACTGGGCAGCGGCCATCGCGGTTTGTTGTGGAGCCGCGATGCCGACGGCTCGGGCCGGCCGCCGATGTATTTCCTGGATTTTTGCGGCGGCGTCAAGCCGTATTTATTGACGCAAATGGACAACCACATGGGGGCGCTGACCAAAGTCGCTTACGCGCCGTCCACGCGTTTTTATCTGGAGGACCAAGCGCATCCGGCCTATCGTTGGCAAACCCCGCTGCCGATGCCGGTGCAAGTGGTTGCCAAGGTCGAAGTCATCGACCAAATTTCCCAAGGCAAACTCACCAGCGAATACCGTTACCGCCACGGCTATTGGGACGGTGCGGAGCGCGAATTTCGAGGCTTCGGCCGGGTCGATCAGCTCGACAGCGAAGTCTTTGCCCACTTTCACGGTAGTGGACTGCACGGCGGGCGAGCTTTTGAAGCGGTGGGCGCCGAACAGTTTTCGCCGCCGCTGGAAACCCGCACTTGGTTTCATCAAGGACCGGTTGGAGACGAATTCGGCGATTGGCGGGAACTGGACTGCCGGCCCGAATTTTGGCCCGGAGATACCAACGCCTTGGACCGCCCCGCTGCCGTAACCGCCAAACTCAACGCTCTACCCAGGCGGCGTAAGCGCGACGCCCTCAGGGCTTTACGCGGCAGCGTTCTGCGCACCGAATTGTATGCGCTGGACGGCAGCGAACGGGAAAATCGGCCCTACACCGTGACCGAACACCTTCAGGGAGTGCGCGAAGAAGTTCCGCCGCCGAACGATAGCGGCCGACCGGGGATTTATTTCGCCTATGGGTTGGCCGAACGCACCAGCCAGTGGGAACGCGGCAACGAGCCGTTGACGCAATTGGCATTCACGGCCGAACCCGATCAATACGGCCGCTCGACCGCGGCATTGGCGATTGCCGTGCCGCGCGGCCGCGATTACCGGTCGGCAGCTTCCGGCCCGGTATCGCCTTATCTGGCGACCGTCAGCGAAACCGTATACGCGAAACGCGACGACGACCGGCGCTACCTGATCGACCGGACCGTCAAGATCAGCCAATACCAAGTGATCAACGACGGAAAACGATCGGCGTCGATGCTGTGGAGTGCCGTGCAATCCGGCAAAGCGGCCAGCCAGTTGTTCGCGCAAACCTTGAATTTCTACGACGGGCCGGCGTTCGCCGGTTTGCCGCTCGGGCAACTGGGCGATTTCGGCGCACTGACCCGGACCGAGCACCTGGTATTCAGCGACGCGCAATTGAAAGTCCTCTACGGTGCGGCCGACCCGATTGCCGATCCGGCTGCCGGCGATCAATCCCTGGTCGCCATCGGTAAGCACGCGGGAGCGGCCGAAGGGATGACCCATAAAGCATCGCGACGATCCGCCGCGTCTCTGGCCCTTCTCACGATCCCCCTATCTGCAACCGGCCGGCGCGACCTGGAGCGATGACTATCCCGCCGAGTTTCGTACCCTACCGGGCCTGGCCGGTTACATTTACCATCCAAGCGGCGCCGGCGCGATGTCGGCGCCGGGCTATTTCGTTGTGACGGCCGCGCATGCTTACGATTTTCAAAGCGACAATGCGTCGGGCAAACCTCGCGGGCTGTTGTTACAGCAGCGCGACCCGCTAGGCCGCGCGACAACGATTGCCTACGATGTCTACCAATTGTTACCGGTTCGAGTCCTAGACCCGTTGGGTCTGATGGTCGAAGCCGAATACGATTACCGCGTCCTGCAAGCCGCATGCGTCACCGACCCTAACGGCAATCGCAGCCGAGCGCGCTTCACGCCGCTAGGCCTGCCTCGAGCCACGCTGATACAAGGCAAGGCGGATGCCGCCGAGGGCGACATCGATAGGCCCAGTATCGAGATGGAATACGACTTGGCCGCGTTCGGCGAACGCGGCCAACCGGTCTCGGTGCGTACTCGCCGCTATCAGTATCACGACAGCGACAGTGACGTACCGCTGCCGCAATGCGACGAAACTATCGACAGCGTCGAATATTCCGACGGCTTCGGTCGCTTGCTGCAAACCAGGGTGCAGTCGGAAGAGATTCGCTTCGGCAACGCCACGTTCGGCGGCGGAATTTTGCCCATCGATCAAGCCGACGCAGTCGGCACCAAGTTGGCGTTTGCCGGGGTCCGCAACAGCGACGCCGCCCAGCCCAACGTGCTGGTCAGCGGTTGGCAGATTTACGACAACAAAGGTCGGGTGGTCGAAAAATACGAGCCGTTTTATAGTCGGGGTTGGGTTTACGCCGCACCCGGCGAAGCGCAGCTCGGCCAAAAGGCGATCATGAGCTACGATCCGCGCGGTCAGGTAATTCGCACCTTGAACCCGGACGGCTCCGAGCAACGGGTGATTTACGGCGTGCCTACCGACTTGGCCGAGCCCGAGCAATTCGCGCCGACACCGTGGGAAGCCTATACCTACGACGCCAACGACAACGCCGGCCGCACCCATGCCGCTACGTCGCAAGCCTTCCAAAGCCACTGGAACACGCCGGCCAGTATCGTCATCGACGGACTGGGACGCACCGTGCAGGCCACGGCGCGGAACGGTGCCAGTCCGGCCGATGGGTACGTGACCCGTTCCGACTACGATATTCGCGGGAATTTGCTCAGCGTTACCGACGCATTGAACAGAGTCGCTTTCCGCTACGACTACGATCTGCTGAATCGGCCTTGGCGCACGGAGAGTATCGATGCCGGCCTGCGGCGCACGGTACTGGATGCGATCGGCAATCCGCTTGAACGACGCGACGGCAAGGGCGCGTTAACCCTGCACGGTTACGACGAAGGGAATCGTCCGAACCGGCTGTGGGCCAGGGACGGCCTCAACCAAACGTTGACGCTACGCGAAGTGTCGATTTACGGCGACCGGCCAGAATCGGGTTTGAGCGCGGATGCGGCGCGGCGGCAAAATCTGCTCGGCAAGTTGGTTCAACATTACGACGAAGCCGGATTAGTCAGCGTGCCGGGCTACGACTTCAAAGGCAATCCGCTCAGCCAAAGCCGGCAGGTGCTTAGCGACGCCACGTTGCTGAGCGTTTACCAAAACGGCGCCGCGCGCAATTGGGCCGTCGACGCATATCGCATCGATTGGCAGGCGCCGGCCGGCACCACGCTGGCCGCGCATGCGCAAACCCTGCTGGATGCTAGCGTCTACGAAACGACCTCAAGCTTCGACGCGCTGAATCGCATCAAGCGCCTGCAATACCCCAAGGATGTCACCGGCCAGCGCCATGAGCTTTTGCCGGTCTACAACCGGGCCGGCGGCTTGGCGCAAGTCAAACTTAACGGCCAGCTATTCGTGCAACAAATTGCCTATAGCGCCAAGGGCCAACGGGTGTTGGTGGCCTACGGCAACGGCGTGATGAGCCGCTATGCTTACGATCCACGCACCTTTCGCTTGTCGCGGCTACGAACCGAGCGCTACAGCCAGCCGGAAGCCGATCGTTACCAGCCGAATGGCGAAGCCTTGCAGGATTTTGCCTACCGTTACGATCTGGTCGGCAATATCTTGCAAATCGAAGACCGCGTCCAGGGCAGCGGCATCTTGAATAATCCGGCCGCCGCCTCGGTCGCCGACAATGCCCTCAAGCAACAACTCGCATCCGGCGACGCACTGCTGCGCCAGTTTGCCTACGATCCGATCTACCGATTGCTGTCCGCCACCGGCCGCGAATGCGACCAAGCGCCGGAAACGCCACCCTGGCTGGATCAGCCGCGTTGCACCGACCTGACCCGTACTCGCGCCTATAGCCAGCAATACCGCTACGACGCGCTGGGCAATATGCTGGAAATGAAGCACCAATTAGCCGACGGCGCTCGCAACCGGGTGTTTACCAATGCCGCCGGCAATAACCGCTTGGACACGGTGACGATAGGCCAAGGCGTTTACCGCTACGCCTACGATGCCAACGGCAACATGCTGTCCGAACATCAAACCCGCCGGTTCGATTGGGACCACGGCGACCGTCTAAAAGCCTTCCGAATTCAGGTGGCCGGTAGCGAGCCTTCGGTACACGCGCAATATCTGTACGACGCCGGCGGCATGCGGGTGAAAAAACTCACCCGCAAGCAAGGCGGCGAGTATACCGTTACCGTCTACATCGGCGGCTTGTTCGAATACCACCGCGCGGTGCAAGGCGCCACCGTCCAGGAAAACAACACCCTGCACGTCATGGACGACCAGTCGCGAATCGCGCTGGTCAGAGTCGGCACGCCTTTCCCAGACGACACCACCCCTGCGGTGAAGTACCACTTGGGTGACCATCTAGGCAGTAGCCATGTGGTCATCGGCGGCGACGGAGTCTGGCTGAACCGTGAGGAATATACCCCTTACGGCGAAACCAGCTTCGGCAGCTTCGCCAGGAAGCGCTACCGGTTTACCGGCAAGGAACGGGATGAGGAAAGCGGCTTGAATTACCACGCGGCGAGGTATTACGCGGCGTGGGTAGTGAGGTGGGTGAGTGCTGATCCGATTGGGATCAACGGCGGAACCAACCTGTATCAATACTGCAAAAGTAATCCAATTAATTTCTGTGACCTTAGCGGAACAGATATTTCAGATATAAATAAAAACTTAGATACCAATCATGACAAACAAATTTCACTCCACGAACTTAGTAAAGGGTTTAGTACAGGGTCGGTTTGCAGCAATATTTCCCTCAGGGACTGGGCCAATACGATGTCGTTTAACACCAGTGGTTACAGTGTTGATAATAATGTCCAGAAGTTAATTAACGATATTCACAAAGACACAGTATCCCAAGCAATCTCTTCGCAGATTAAAGCGGCTGAAAAAGCGGCTGAATCCGATGAAAAACTATTGCGAATGGATGCGGATGGCCGGACGTATACAAAGCGAGAAGATAGAGCCGCAGCGAAACGAGAACACGCCGAAAGTTTGGATCCGAAAAAACAACTTACCAAACTAGCGACTACGGGATGCTTGTTAGTGGCTGAATATTGTGCGTTGTCGAAGTCCATTTATCATTCGGCTACCGGCGATCCAAAGCAAGCCGTAGTGGATCTGGCGAAAGTACTATTCAGCAAACTGGCTGGAAAAACCTTAGAGTCAATGGGAGGAAAGGTTGCGCCCCCTTTCAACCCTACCGAAGATTTAGAAATTTTATTAAGCCATCAGCTCGCAAAAGGATCAACCGTACAAATGGAAACTAAGATGGGAGGGGTGTTTCTCACGTCGGAATTTAAGTTTGCAGGGGAAGTACTTTCGGCAAAAGTGCCCCTTGTTATCAATCAGGGCGAAGGATGGACGCTGACTAAAGCCATCTTGTCTTTTAAAAACCAAACCGTGAACGTCGCCAAGCGTTTAGGCGCTTCTACCATACGCTTCGAAGCGGGAACGGTGATAAATTCAGGCATAAGAGACATGTTGCGTAAGTTTGGTTTTCAACAACGAACCGATGATAGCCTGGACTGGTTTCTAGAATTGAAATTATAAGTTCGATTAATAACTCGGCTCGTAGGGACTGGTGTTTTGCCGAACACCAGCCCGCGTAGGTACGATTAGCGACAGCATAATCGTACGCGTTAATCGAAACTGTGAACGTTTTTCAGCGCCCGATTACGTTTCACTTATTCGAATTACGTTCCATTTAATGTGGAACGTGAGAGCAGGAAAAATGTAAATCTGGATGGATTGAATATCTTGTCCAATAAAACGGGGTACAAATAAATGACCGATCGATTGCCGAGAAGGGCTGGCCTTAAATAGCGCTTTCCCACTGTTTGTCGCCTAGCCCATGACTCTGATCGAGCGTCGACGAACCTCGACGAACCTGGGAGAAGCTACGGCAGGAAGGCTATTTAGGTATTTGGTTAATAGAAACTACGTTAGGGAACCTCTGATTAATTCGCAACCTAGAATTCTATAACTAATTATATCAATGACTTATGTATTCGAATGTTTTGAAAAACTGAATTAATCATAGGTTCCTTAGATAAAAACGATTTAAGAAGTCGGTGCATCAGGCAGGGTTTATTGATGCAAGACCGAGTTTACCATCCAGATCAACCCGGCAATCGCTGAATGGCTACCCGCCGCAGGTCGGTAATTGTCAGCCATAGACCAAGCATGGGGCCTTGCAGGTTTTCGGGTGTCGACCTATGCATTATCACTGTTATTTGAATTTACTTGAGATTAAACATGAAAAAAACACTAAATTACCAAAATAGTTTGCAAGAATTTCCCGCAAAAATAATTAAGACCGCAGCAAATTCATCGATGGTGAAGCCTATATATGTAAAAATCGACGTCGCGATTTCGAAACTCAATGGCCAAACCGCTTCCCCCGACTTGATGGTCCTCGATCCTAATATCGTTATAGAGGGTACGTTGTATGCAGAAGACCAATTTCGAGATGCAGTTGACGGGGAAGGTCAGTCCATTCCTGGCGAAATACGGGATATAACCAGCGATATCGCCCAAATATATGTCCGAATTGGCAACGGCAGTAACTTCACCGACTACCAGGCTATATCGACCAATAATAGTAAAAAGTGGAGTACTTGGGCGACCTCCAATATCGCCATGCCATACGGTTATGCCGACGGAAACGGTCGTTTGACGCTTTCAGTCCATGCGATCTATCTCTATCCGTACGACGGTTATTATTTAAATTATGAAGGCACGCAGAACCTTTCGGTCATAATCGACAATACCGATCCCAGCCTGACTATCGTCACGCCACAACCGGACGAAACCTTTGTTTTGACCGGCGATTCCGTCAAGGTCCCTTTGGAACTGAAGGCTACCGACAATAGCGGAATTAAACAAGTAAAGTGGTCTCTGAACGGCTCGGACTTTCAACAGCTTGTCTTAGATTCCGATCATCGTGCGCGTACGGAATTTTTTGTTACCGAGCCCCAACTTTACAAAATTGATGTCGAAGTAACCGATATTTTCAACCGGTCGGTTCATAGTTCGTTAAATATAGAGGTAGTACCGCCATATAGCGTGTCGGATCCGGAAAACGTTACCGGCGCGATCTCTTATCTGGGCGATCTATTGAAATTTTGCGCCAAGCGCATCGATAGCGGTAGTGGAAGCGGCGATGAAGACAAGCTTCCGAACGCCGACGATTTCGGCCGAATTTGTTGCCAGCGTTACATCTCGCTTGCGAACCCGGAAAACCGCGCGATGACAATGCGCAGCGTTCGGCAATCGCGCATTGCGATCGAAGTGTTGCGTGATTACATTACCACGCGGCAAATAGCTGGAGCGACTACGGCATCCCCCGCTTACCTGAGACGTGCTTACGAGGCATTATTAAATCAACTGGGTACGTCGATCGACGAAATCCGACAAGCGGCCTACGCTTCCGAAGATAGTCGTCTGGCGCTGGCCGACCGGTTGGGAATCGGTGCGGACAATTTCCAAAGTTTGGTCGTCACTGGGGATCAATTTACCGAAACCGTTTTGGAAAACTTGTTCGGTTTTGCCGATACCACCACGTTGAACGATCCATTCGCACCGAATGCGATACCTCCACTGTATTTGCGCAAGCGGCGAGTGTTTCTGAGAGCTCAATGGCGGCGGCAAGACGACGCTGTACGGGGAGACGCATTTCCCGAGATTCCGGTGCCGATCCTGGACCCGGATCGGGTATATGTCGATGACTTGCTGTCGCAATCGGTAAAAGATTTCTACAACGCGCGTAAAAGTCAACTTGATCAGTTCGATACGGCCTTGCGGCAATTGCCGGGAAGCGGCGCGGCCTTATTCGAATCGGCAGTGGAACTGGGCCTGGGAGCCGGGCAGTTCGATCACTTCAAAGTCTTGGTCGCCGATTACCGGCAAGGGAGTGATATCGATGAACCGTTAAAAGCCCTTTACCTCGAAAATGCAGCATTCGTATTCTTACAGAATCAGTACTCTAATCTGATCGCGGGCCTAGAGTTGTTGTCGCCAGAATGGGACAGCATATTTGCGATCCTGGTGCAGGTTAAAAAGCTGCGCGATTTGTATACCGGTTGGCGGCAAGAGGAAGTCAACGTAGCCTTGACTTTCGGCCCGGACGACTTTGCCACGTATATATCGAATGACTCCGACCCGCTTCCGGCTTGGCGGTCGTCGTGCGCGTTACGCCAGGACTGGGAGCATCGGCTGAAAGCCCGTGTCGACGCGGATGCCGTCACGCGCGAACAATTAATCGCCGCAGTAGCGGCTGCGGAAACCGCGGCCTTGCCGCTGTTGCGCGAGCAGTTGTTGAACATCGTCGCTCAAGCTGCCCAATCTACGGAAGATACCGATATCGCCGAACAGCTCACTCGTGAGTTGTTTTTCGATTTCAAAGCCAGCGGTCAAAGACAGTTGACGCGAATCGATCAAGCGCTCGAAACCTTGCAGTCACTAATGGCGGAGTTGCGGCGAGAACGTTTGGCGACCAGAAAGCCCGTCGTTGGCAACAATCTGACTAGTCAATGGCGTTTAAATGTCGATCCGGAGAAATTCGACGAAGAATGGCAATGGATGAGTGATTTTGCCGCCTGGCGCTCCGCGATGAATATATTCTTATTCCCGGAAAATTTTCTTGACGCCGACAATCGCCAACTGCCGCCGGAAACGCCTATCAATCCGTCACCTCAAGGGCAGTCCGTTTCCTTCCACCGGGAACTGGTGTTACCCCTGACCTCCATGCCGAGAATCACAAACGGCGCCGCCCGAGAATTGGCAGCCAAATATCTGAGCGCTATTCGGTCGGAAATTCCTGAAGCCGAAACTTTTTTACAAGCGTTCGTGTTGCGGGAGCCTACGTCGTTAATGGCGGCTAAGGATTTACGCGTTAAAAGTGACCATATCGTTCAACAAACAACACCAAACGCGACTAAGTTTCAAGACGTGCGGGAGTGGGCACAGGAAGTGTTTTATTTCGTTCCGATGCTATTGGCCAAATATTTGACAATATCCGGGGATTACACAACCGCGTTGGACTGGTATCGCGCGGTTTATGCTCATACGATGCCCGGCAATCCGAAAATCTACAAAGGCTTGGAGTTGGAGGAGGACGATCCTTCGGATTTTGCCCTCACCGATGATTGGCTCACCAACGATTTTAACCCGCATAAAATCGCCCAAACCCGAGGTAATGTCTACACTCGACACACGGTAGCAGCGATTAGCCAATGCTTAATATCATGGGCGGACGAGCTATATACCCAAGAAACGTCCAGAAGTCTTTCCTTGGCGCGAATTCGTTATAGCGAAGCGCTCGATTTGCTTTATCAGCCGGTAATGCGCGACAACGCCGAATTAGATGGAAAAGTTCTGGAAAATAGTCTGGTCGGAGCGTTACGCAAACGCGGTGAGACAAATTTGTCCAAGCTTAGGAGTGGGTTAAATATTGCAGGTCAGGAAATGGCCGGACAATCGTCGGCCGGTAGTGTCGAGATACGTCGTCCGACGCCTTACCGTTACCAAACACTAATAGAACGCGCCAAGCAACTCACATCGCTGGCGGGAGAAATCGAAGCGAGTTTTCTGACGACTTTGGAAAAGTTCTCTGCGGAAAGTTATACGCAGAGCCAGGCTAATCAGGCACTGGAAATATCCAATAAACAAGTAGAATTGGAAAGTAAGCGCAATCTCGAGGCAACCGACAGTATCGAATTGGCTAACTTACAATTGGTCCGTTCTCAATTTCAGGTCGGATATTACAGTAACTTAATTGGCGCCGGCTTAAATAGTAACGAACGGGAACAACTGAATTTTTTGGAGGCGTCTTCAGACGAGGGGTTGATCGCCGGAATCTTTAATGTAGCATCGCAGGTCGCTTCCTTCACAAAGAATCCGAGCGTAAATAGTTTTTCGATTCTGGACAGTGTGTTCTCCACGGCAGCCGCATACGACAAGGCATCGTCCGAGTTGGCAGGTATTAGGGCCGGCTACGACCGTAGAGCTCAGGAATGGGCTCACCAACTGGCAACGGCACAGCAAGATCAGGCCATTAGCCTGAACCAGGTTAATTTGGCAAAGGATCAATTCGAGATCGTGAAAATGAATAAGGAGATTGCCGAAAGTCAACAAGAGCATGCGCGTCAGATGGTGAATTTCCTTAATCAAAAATTTACCGGCGTAGAACTCTACCGGTGGATGGCTCAAGTTTTACAACGGGTGTACGCATATTTTCTGCAACAAGCTACCGCGACCGCGCGGTTAGCCGAAACTCAGTTGCGCTTCGAGCGGCAGCAAGCGTTGCCGGTATTTATTCAAACCGATTACTGGCAATTGTCAGGCGACGGCGGTAACAGTCAGTCCGGCGACCAGCGCGGTATGACCGGTTCGGTTCGGTTGTTACAGGATATTACCGAACTCGACCAATATGCCTTCCTGAGCAACAGCCGTAAATTGCAAATGAGCAAAACGTTTTCGCTGGCTGCCCTTTCCCCGATCGAGTTTCAACGTTTCAAGGATAGCGGCGTTATGCGCTTCAATACCGCGATGGCGTTGTTCGATCGGGATTTCCCCGGCCACTATTTGCGTCTGATCCGTCAAGTTCGCACCAGCGTGGTGGCGCTGATCCCGCCGATGACGGGTATTCACGCTACGTTAACCAATCTGGGTGTTTCCCGCATTGTTGTCGATGACGGCGGATTTCGGCCGATAGAAGTGCATCATGGCATGCAGTCGGTAGCTCTGACCGGCGCGGTTAATGCGACCGGGGTATTCGAACTCAATCAACAGCCGGAATTTTTGATGCCGTTCGAATCGGTCGGTGTCGATACCTTTTGGGAACTGCGCATGCCCAAGGCGGCTAACCCCTTCGATTTCACCACCATCGGCGACGTGTTGGTCACGTTGGATTACACCGCGTTGGATAGCTGGCAATACCGCAAGCAGGTCATTCAAAGCCTGCCTACCGATTTCGGTGCCGACCGTTCGTTCGGCTTGCGCGATCAATTCCCGGACCTTTGGTACGACTTGAATCATGCCGATCAGGCAGCGACACCCAATATCGTGCAGTGGGATATCGCAAAAAGTGATTTTCCGGCGAACGCGCTGGACGTGTCGATATCGCAGCTGGTGCTGTACTTCGTGGGTAAGGATGGCTTGGTCTTGCCGGAACTGCCGATCAAATTTCTTGGCCTTGATAACAGCAATGCCGAATCGGTCGGCGGCGCGGCGACGGCGGTTGCCGGTATCGCCAGCAGCCGGCGCGGCAATGCCGCGAGTTGGTTGGCGTTGCAGGGTAAGTCGCCGGTCGGACGTTGGCATTTGGATCTTAGCGATCGGCTGACGGACGGGCGTTTAGTCAGTCAGTTGATAGCCGACGAGTCCATCGCCGATATCTTGTTTGTCGTCAGCTACTCGGCCCGTTACCCCGCATGGCCCGCGTAACTGAAGACCGGCGCTAAGCATTCGAACCATCGACTAGAAACCCTGTTATACGAGGTCCCGCTAATGTTAATAACCCCTTATTTTTCTTTATCTAAAACCGCTAACCAGGCCAATACCATTTACAAGCAGGCCAGCCCGTCGGTATTGGTGCATTTGTTTGCCGAAGCGAGTAAAGCGGCCGGACCGGTGGTGTATATTCCGGCGGGCCGATACCCCTTGACCGCACCGCTGGTCATCGAAGGAATAGACGATTTAACCGTCATCGCCGAGCCCGGTAGTCTGTTGGATTATTCCGCCTATTCCGCCGACACTAGCCGGGTCGGCAACGAGACCGTCATCGGCAATCAAGCGGCCCGTAGTGCGTTGTACTTTAAAAACTGCGCGCGGCTCAAAGTCGTAGGATTAAGCACTACGGGCGATTCGACGAATTTCGTCGTCGAGGAAAATATTGGCGCCGGCATTTATTTACACGGGTGCGGCAATGCGAGAATCTCCCATTGCCAAAATTTTTACGGCGGTGCGTTGTTTATGCAGGATGCCGCGCCCGGCGATTTCGGCACGGTTTTGGAAAATTGCTATTCGTTCGGTGCCAGGAACGCAACCATTCCGGGGCCTGGCACCACATTTTCGGGCTGTGTGTGGGAATTGCCGACCGATACCGCCTATGACCGAATCGGACCGCTGGGTTCCAGTGCCGCTTGTTACGCATGGGCCGGTCGCAGTCATTGTAAGTGGCAGGCTTGCACTTTTAAAAACATTCGTCAGGCGGCGATTAAGATCAGCGGCAGCCACGATAACGTCTTCAATTCGATCATCGACGCCAATCATTTTTTGGATTGCGGCGCGGCGTTGGTATACGGCGGCGATCAGGCGGGCGACGCCGATCATTACGGCTTGTTATTTACCAACAACGCTTGTCACAATTGCGCCACCAATCGAGCAGGCTGGCATCAAGACGCCGCGGTGGTCGTGTTCGGCAGCGCCATGAGTAAAATCCTGAACAATACCTTCTTGTATACCCGCGACCATTTGGGGACGCTCAATGGCGATTCGCTGGCCTCCGCCACGCGCGGAATTTTAGTTTCCCGGTATAGCGCCGCCAGTCCGGAAGTGACCGGGGTCGAAATCGCCAATAATGCATTCCTGACCAAACTGCATAAAAATACCGCAAACAGCAACGACGAGTCGGCGAGCTCGCCGGGAAATGTCATTAATCAATGTATTTATGTCGAATCGGCTAGAGGCGTTTCCATTCACCATAATCATTTTCAAAATCAGCAAATCGGCATTTTTTCCAATAGCAATATTGGCTTGCTCGAGGAATCCAATCAAGCCGACAATACGATCATTTTCTCGCAAGGGTTTTCGAATATTACGCCGATTTATCGAAATAATTCTTTACTACCCGGACAATTTACATCGGAACACAGTCAATTGACTTCGCAGTCGGATAGTTATCCGACACTGGAGGACAACTACCAATTGCGTGAAACGGCGGGCCAAGGCGATAAAATTCCGATGACTCAAACACTCGTTTAAGCCAAAATGGCAAAGGTATATTTAATCGAGGGTCCGGTCGGCGCGGGGAAATCGACATATTCCAAATCGCTGGCCGCCGAAACGAATGGTATTTATATTGCGCTGGACGAATGGTTCACGTTGCTGTTCGGTCCGGATAGACCGGACGCGGAAGTTGTAACCTGGTATCTCGAACGGAAAGACCGAGTATTGAATCTGATTTGGAAGCACGCTGGCGCCTTATTGGCTTCCGGCATCGATGTCGTTTTGGAGTTAGGTTTGATTCAGCGCGCCGACCGGCAGGCGTTTTATCGGCGCGTTATCGAAAACGGCTTTGATTTACGGGTGTTTGTACTGAGTACGCCGGAAAACATCCGACGCCGGCGAGTGCAACAGCGAAATGTCGAGAGAGGCGCCACCTTTTTCATGGTCGTCAGCGACGAGGTTTTCGATTTGGCCAACCGATTATGGGAGCCGCCAGACGAAAGGGAGACTAGCGAGTATTGCCTTGAGTTCGTAAGCTATCACAGCGCTGTGCCGGAAGTTTAACCGCGACCAATACTTTTGGCGAATTTAAAATTCGAGTGCTATTGTTATGGCGATAGCGAGTATTTCACTATTCACATACGCAAAATAATCGATGTCGCTTTCCAACGCTACATCGAAGTTCATGTAGCTATGGCGTTCGAACGTTTTGAGAGTTATGGCGCCGGAAAATAACTCGATAATATTGCAATTTTTCAATTGAAATTGGATGCGATTTAAACTATCCTGTCAGCCTTTCCTCTGAATCAGGTCAAGCTGAATGGTGGATGTTCAATATCGCGTAGATATTGATCCATTATTTCAATTCAATGAAGATTTTATCAGCAAAGCCTATTAAATTTATCGGGGTTTATCGATTGATTTGCTTGGCGTCGCCTGAGTCCGAGATCGAAAATCGTTTGGCGTCTCGCCGAATCGGCGACGAAATTGACGGTAAAAATAGGAAACATCGTTAAATCCTGAGTGCAGCGCAATATCGGTTATACTCAGCTGGCGATAAATAGGCGAAGTTAACATTCTCGCGGCACATTCCAATCGGAGACGATTGAGAATTTGAGTGACGCTTTCATTGTTTTCGTTGAGTAAGGCATATAAATAGCGTTTGGATATTTTCAAGGCGGTAGCAATATCGGCCACCGACAAGCCGGGTTGCCGAAAATGTTTTTCGATATAGTTCGTCAAGGCCGCTTTGCGGGCCGCTCGAACGCCGCCCGAAGCCGCATCATCATTGCTACAGCTACCGCATAAAAAGGCCGCTAGGTCTAACACGTGTTCGCCGACCAATCGATCGAGGTCGGCGCTCGGTTCCAATTCTTGTCGGTCAAGCATCCGAAGATAATTGATCAACAACGATAGCGCTTCCTTGTTTTCGAAGGGTTGCATGGTCAGGCATTCCGCTTTCGGGACTCGATGCAAAAATTCGCCGCGGGGTAGGCACAAACTCATTTGGAATTGATGCTCTCCGGGCGCAGTGGGTGCCAAACCGCCGTTCAAAGCCCGACCGAAATCCACTAAAGCAGCCCTGTCCTTGTGCATCGACATTCGGGTCTTACCTTGGCTTATTTCCAGTTTTCCGTTCACGCAGAGCGGCAACGCGAAGCCATCCAATCCGTCGTGCGCGATATTTTGTTGGTTTCTATCGAAAAGCATCGCGGTGCTGAGGTTAGTAGCCAAGCTCACCGCGCCCAGTGCGCGAAAACTTGCCTTGGTATAGAACGGACGGACGTCGCAATGCCGCATGTCGAATCCGGCCATTTCCTTGGCAAAGGTTTGCCGCCACACGTCGAAGCGAGTGTTTTCGGGAAGTTCGGCACTGGAGTACAGGATTGCGTTATTGGTCATGGCGGCATGCGCGGCTTGCTCCGGGGATACTCTGAACGCCGGAGCTCGGTGTCGGGGGCGGATAGTTTACCGCCGGACGGAACACGATGAACACTAGATTTTCCTATGGTTCCTCTGCTTCCGAGTCTTTGAATGCGGTTATTTCTCGAAAGTTTGTCGCAAACGGAGCCCGCTGTCGGATCGATTGTTGTCAAAATGACCAGCAATCGCCTCATGCAGCACTTGCTTAGCGCAAATCGACGCTTTAGATATAGCGGCCGCCGGCTCCGCCAATCGCTTGATTCTAAAAGATCTCCGGGCTTAAACGTCTCCGGCGGGCGCGACTAGCCTTCCAAGACCGAGGCTGGTTTAAATTTTGCTTTGCTGAACGTAGACAGCTAATTGGGGTTTGAAGATGAACAAGATTGGAATTTTCTACGGGACCGAAAAAGGCATGACGGAGATGATGGCGCAAGTGATGTACCGTGTGCTGGGCGATGAGATTGCCAGCGAGCCGGTCAACGTTAATCGGGCAACGGTCGGGCAATTGCTCGGCTATAAGGCCTTGATCTTAGGCATGCCGAGTTATGGCGTCGGCGAAATCCCCGGCCGGACCACCGGCAGCGAGGAAGGCAACTGGGAAGAGTTTTTATACCGTTTGGATGAGGTCGATCTGTCCGGCAAGCGTGTCGCACTATTCGGCCTGGGCAATCAGCAAAAATACTACGCCCGCTTTGCCGGTTCCCTGATTCATTTGTATCACTACGTCGCGGGCTACGGCGCCGAAGTCGTTGGCGCCTGGAGCACGGAGGGTTATCAATTCACCCATTCCAATTCCGTGGTCAACGGTAAATTTGTCGGGCTGGTGTTGGACCACCATACCCAGCCGGAAATGACCAAGAGCCGGATTTTGGATTGGCTGGATCAAATCAAGCCCGCCTTGCTGGAGAAGCTGAATTAGGGGGCCATGCACCAATAGTGTCTGCTCGCCAGAAACAAAGCATTAGGCAATACAAATAAAAACTGACTTTTCCGCGACTCCGGCCAATACTTGTGACGTTTGCGTCATTCAATCCGAGGAGTCGAAGGCATGAGTTTTGTCGAGATTTACTTTAACAGCTCGCTACAAAACGTGGTCGAAATCGGCGATCAGGCTTGCAGCATCGGCCGGGCCAGCTATAACCACGTTTCGATTGGCAATAAGGGCGTTTCGCTGGTGCATGCCGCGATCTCCAAACAAGGCGACGCCTGGTGGTTGGAGGATATGAACAGCACCAACGGCACTTATTTGAACGGAAAAAAGATCGAAGGCCGGCAACGACTTCAATTCGGCGACGTCATCACCTTGGGCAAGCACGAATTAAAATTCGTGGCCCAACCCAACGCCGCCAACAGCGGTATTGGTCAGACGCAAGCCGACGATTTCGACCGAACCTTGCTGGTGAATCCCGCGTCCGGCGCGGCCAGCAATGCGCCAAGAACCGGCGATTACGCGCTGTTGATGCGCGGCGAGGCCCGCAACATCAACAAACTGCTGTTAAACCGGGATTATTATTCGATCGGCAAGGGGACGCAGTGCAACGTTCGGGTGGGCGGCTGGTTTACGCCCAAGTTGATCGCCGAAATCATCCGCCTCGGCGACCATTATTATTTGACCCCGGTCGTCAAAAAGCATATCCGTTTAAATGGTCGGGAAGTCGGACATCAGGTCCGCTTGAGCAACGACGACAATATCGCGATCAAACAGGTGTTGTTGAAGTTCGTCGAGCAATGACGCCGACTCATTGGCACAGCAAAATCACCGAGATGTTGTCGGTTCCGCCGTTGGCGTTGGCGGCATCGATCAACGCACCGGCTTTGGTCGGCAGATTGTCGGGGGTTAATCCGCCCAATAGGTCCGCGATTTCGCCGTCCTCCAGCATGCCGGTCAGACCGTCGGAACACAGCAGGAAGCTGTCGCCGGCGGCAAACTCCACCAGTTGCACATCCGGGACTATCGCCGGCTTGGGGCCGATGGCCTGATAAAGTCGGTTGGCGGGCGGCGCCTCGCCGGTCCGGCCGGTGTCCTGCCACTGCCGGTACAGCGAGTGGTCCTTGGTCAATGCTTGCAACGCGTTGTCGCGCAGCCGATACAAGCGGCTATCGCCGACGTGAAAAACCTGCATTTTCGCCGACCCGCGCGTCAACCGGCAACCGACCAGCGTGGTGCCTATCCCGCAGCCCTCCGCCGCGCCTCGGGCCTGATTGTCGCGATATAAGGTCCGATTGGCTTCCCTAATTATGTCCGCCAGCAAATCCAGTTGCCGTTCCAGGCTATCCCGATCCGCTCCGTCGCGGCGCTTGAACCAACGTTCGAACCAGCTCGGCGCGAATGGCTCGGCGGCGGCCGGCAAATAGCGGCCGATCAAATCGTTGACGCTGGCAACCACTTGCCGGCTGGCGACATCGCCCTGACCGTGCCCGCCCATGCCGTCGGCCAGCAAGCACAAGCCGGCGGCGGCATTTATCGAGATCGCATCCTCGTTCGCCGCCCGCGCCAGACCGGGGTCGCTGAGTCCGTAGGCGTAATAACTTTCCAACAAGCGCGTCACCGTCATTAGGGTTTCCATCGTTAAATTACCGGGTGAGATAGCGGTCGCGTTAGAGTATGGCGTAAAGTGCATCTCGATATCGAAAAGTGGCCGCAACCCACCGACTTGTCAAGCCTTGGAGCGCCAGCTTGGCTTACAGGTCGGACACGAGCCGTTCGCAAATTTTTTCCGGGTGTTGTCGATTTCCGCCAAGCGGGTTCGACTAGTCAATGCTAACCCTTTTATCCCAACCAGGAGTCATACGATGAGCAAGCCAGTCAACCCCATTCCCGACGGTTACCAAAGCGTCACGCCCTATCTGACCGTCGAAGACGCCGCGGCGGCGTTGACGTTTTACCAACAAGCCTTCGGCGCGCTGGAATTCATGCGGCTGACGATGCCGGGCGGCAAAATCGGCCATGCCGAGTTTACGATCGGCGTCTCGCATTTCATGATTTCCGACGAATATCCGAACGCCGGTTCGACGTCTCCAACGAAATTGGGCGGTACGGCGGTCAAACTGCATTTGTACGTTGACGATGTCGATGCCAGCTTCACCCAGGCCGTCGCGGCCGGCGCCGTCCCGGCCATGCCGCCGGCCGATCAGTTCTGGGGCGACCGGATGGGCGTGCTGATCGATCCGTTTGGCCATCAGTGGATGTTGGCGACCCACGTCGAAGACGTCGAGGCTAGCGAATTCCAGTCGCGCATGGACGCGATGTTCGCCGGCCACGGCGATTGTGAGTGAAACGACGATGGCTACGATCACACCGTTTTTATGGTTCGACGATCAAGCCGAACAGGCGATGAATTTCTACTTGTCCGTGTTTGCAGAGGCCAGGGTGCTGAATGTCAACCGCTACCCTGCCGGGGCGCCGTTGCCGGAAGGTACGCTGATGACCGCCAGCTTCGAGCTGAACGGTCTGGCTTTCGTCGCGTTGAACGGCGGGCCGATGTTCTCGTTCAATCAGGCGATCTCCTTCGTCATTAACTGCGAATCCCAACAGGAAGTCGATGACTACTGGGAAAAACTGTCGGCGGAAGGTCAGCCCGGCCAATGCGGTTGGTTGACCGACCGGTTCGGCGTACCTTGGCAAATCGCGCCAACCGCGCTCGGCCGCTTGCTTAGCGACCCCGATTCGGGCAAAGCCGCCAGAGTCATGCAAGCGATGCTGCGGATGAGCAAAATCGACATCGCCACGCTGGAGCGCGCCGCCGCGGATGCTTGAAGCGCTCGCCGCCAGTCACTGAGGGTACGCCAACCGGGTTCGGCCGGCGTGCCTCGCTTTTTAATATTTTTAATGGGAGAAACCCGATGACCGATTTAGATCCGCGACTCGACCTGACATTCGAACGCATCACCGACCTTCCTAAGGACAAAATCTGGCAAGCGTGGACCGTGCCCGCGCATGTGCTGCCCTGGTTTTGCCCGCTGCCGTGGAAAACCGTGGCCTGCGAAATCGATTTAAAGCCCGGCGGCGCGTTTCGGACCACGATGCGCTCGCCGGAGGGCGAGGAATTTCCGCATCTCGGTACTTATTTGGACATCGTCGAAAACCGCCGCCTGGTTTGGACCAATGCGTTGTTGCCCGGCTTTCGGCCGAAACGGTTCAGCGCCGGGGATGAGCCGGCAGCCTGCGGCGACTTTGCGATGACCGGCATTATCGAGCTCAGCGATCACCCGCAAGGCACGCTCTACAAAGCCACGGTGTTGCACGCCGATGTCGCCGGCAGCGATCAGCACGCCGCGATGGGTTTCGAGGACGGTTGGGGCAAGGCCTTCGAACAATTGGTGGCGTACATGAAAAGTTGCTGATGCGGGTTAGTTTTGCCGCTAGAATTTATCAGTGCCGAATGTTTCCGGCTCAGGCAGATTCAGCCTCCTTTTTTCAAACATCATCCAGGAATCCAATATGAGCAATCCCACGTTACGTCACGGCACATTTAGCTGGTGCGAATTGTTAACCACCGATCCGGCAGCCGCGAAAGACTTTTATGCCAACTTGTTCGACTGGACGCTGGAGCCGGCGCCGAACGCACCGCCCGGCGTCGATTATTCGGTTGCCAAGCTCGACGGCGAACCGGTGGCCGGGATGATGGCCATTCCGCCCGGCGCGGCCGGCATGCCGCCGCATTGGGGGAGTTACATCACCGTGAACGATGTCGACGCCACCGTGGCGCGGGCTACCGCACTGGGTGCCAGCGTGTGCGTGCCGCCGCAGGATATTCCCAAGCTGGGCCGCTTCAGTATGTTGCAAGACCCGCAAGGCGCGGTGTTCGGCATTATCAGCTATTTGCCGACGCATTGCGGGTAAGCGCGGTCGGCATCAAGGTAGCCCGCCAATCAACAGCGTCGGTTTTCAAGTAGTGCCGGAGCAGTCCGGCACCGTTCGATGGCTATCCACACGTAAAGCTTACGATGGCGTTGGGATATTCCATTCAGCCTCTTCGATCCATGCTGTATAGGTGGACTTCCAAGGCAGAGGCCGAATAACCCGGCTCGCCGGGATCGTAGCATCCAACGACACGGGCTAGGCGCTCCGGTAATCCAATCGATTTACGCGATGCGACGTCGGCTTAGCGAAGCACCGGCCAGGCCGATCAAGCCGGAAACAAAGGGCCATACCGCGGCGGGCAAAGGCACGCTGGGGACGTCGGTCGAACCGCTGATTGCCGCGCTGCTAGTCGCTTGAGCGTAAAAACTGTAGATCTCGCCGTCGGCAACCACGACCGGCAAGTAGAGCGTACCGGTTTTCCGTTCGGAATGCGCGAAGCCGCTGGAGGGGGACGACGGGAACAGCAGCTCGTAGGCAAGATGGTTGCTGTTGCTGGATGAGGTGGCTTTAGCGGCGCCCAAGGTGGCGCTGGCGGTCGCGTTAGAGCTCGGTGAGTAGCCATCCGGGTAAAAGTCGATGGCTAACGAATACGTCACCGAAAACAGAATCAAGCCGTTGCCGGACACGGTGAATTCGCCGTGCCGAATCGCCGAGGCGGTCGCGCTGCTGCCGCCGGTCGGGTTCACGTCGCTGGCGTTGGCCGAAATGGCGTCCGCGGCGATTTCAGCCCATGCCTGAGTCGATGAGTCACCGGCGCTCGATAGCGAACCGGTCCCCCAGTCAGGCACAAAATCGGTTTGTGAAAGATCCGGCCCGGAGGTGATGGCCGAGGTACTGGCCGAATAACTGCTGTCTATCCAGGTCAGCATCGGCGTGCCGGCGCCCAGACTGATCGTGGAAACCGAAAACGTACTCCAGTCTAGCGACGCGCCGGCGGAGGCCGAGGCCGAGGCCGCGAGCGCGGTGTTTGACAGACATGGAATGGATAATGCCAAGATTAACCAATTAGCGTGGCGCATGATTTTCTCCTTAAATAACTGTGGGAATAACTTTTCGCGGATCAAGCCGATTTTGGATTTCACCGGCAATTGGCAAGCAATAATAAATCCGGTTGATGCCTGACTTGCAGGCGGCTGTTTTATAAAGAATTTTTCCTAAAGAAAACTTCCTTAAAAAAACTACTGTAAAAATAATCGACGTATATTTGCCGCTGTGCACGTAATCCTAAAATCCCATTCGAAGGACTCCCGTTTGGCGATTTATTATTAAGGGAAAGCGGAGGACACCAACGGTAATCCGCCGAATATTCAGTAGCGCCGTAAACTCGGTTCCGAGTCTTATGCGGCGAGTTCTTTGACGTACGACCGAATTTGCCGATTGCGCTGCCGGCTAAGCGGTGCCGACGCCAGGAATTCGCTCCAGCCGTTTGCCTCGGCAACCGGCTTGTTTCAAAACCCACAGTCTGTCGGCATTTCGGTGCCGGATAGGCGGCTAAGTACGGAATGCCGAAACCGGCGAATTGGCGTTAAAACGCCGTCAAGCCAGGTTTGGCGGGCATCCAGCGAGGGTCAATCGGCTTGGTATTTATCTTGCAGCTTTACCGAAACATTCTTGTTAATTCGCCAATCAGGTAAAGACCATGCATCAAAATCCGTGGCCGGAGGAAGAAGAACTTTGGGTGATTTGGAATGGCTCGCTCGGCATCGTGGATACCGTGACCATCGGCCAAGTCGAAGCCGGTCCGCTGGGTAAGAGCGCTTGGCTGGAGGAACCGTACGACATGGTCGGCCCGTTTGATCTTGACCGGTTGGAGGCCAACGGCTGGATAGACTTCGAAGCCTGTACGGTAATGTCCCGGCAAAAATGGCGGGAGGATCAGGTGGCGTTGCGCCGGGAATCGTTAAAGCTGCGCCGCGCGGCTCAAGAAAGATTGTTCGAATACCAGGCCCGTCACAATCAGAGCCGTTTTCGCTATCCGGGGCAGGACCGTACGCTCGGTGACCAGCGGCATCGGGAGACCCTGAATCTGCCGCTCGAAGGCGTGCTGGAGGCCGCGCAAATTAAAGCCGCGTTTCGCCGGCTCGCCCAAAAGACCCATCCCGATGTCGGCGGCAGCCACGAACAATTCATTCGGATTACCGAAGCACGCAACGCCTTGCTGGAACGCGCTTCGTGAACTAATCCAACGCGGATGATAAAAACGCGGGCCGCGTTCGCCTAACCGGCTTAACCCGGCAGGCTATCGAGATGCGGTTCGCGGCTAAAACATCTTCAAGGTTGAAGTTTGCCGAGGATAGCGCCGCCGTATTAAAGGCTTAGCTTAGCCATGGGTACTGAAACGGCTGGAATGTTCTTCGTCGTCAAAAATCGGCTCGCCTCTGCCCATCAGCGACTTTTTGCCCAGCGCGACGAAATTGATCAGGCGCACGGCCGTCTCATCGGCGATTTTCAATTGCTCCAGCGTTGCTTGCAGTAGCTCCAAAGCCACGTCGTAAACGTCGTCCACCGGTTGTAAACGCAGAAAGTGAGAATGCGCCGGGCAAAGCAAGGTCAAGCGCGGCGTGCCGTCGTCGTCGCCGACGATATTGCCGTTCATCAGCGCGCCCAGAAACGCGAAATCGCGATTGTTGACCAAACTCGGTTTGGCGTTGCCTCGGGCAAAGGCCGCGGTAAACGCCTCGTCCGCCAGCCTGGACAAGGTTGCCGGATCGACGGTCTGGTTCGCCAGCAATGCGCGCATCAGGTTCTTCAACGACGCGATCTGGTCGGCGATCGGCCGGTCGTAAAAATAACGGTTAATGCGGAAATCGTCGCGCATTTTGGCGTACCAGACTTCGACCAATTCGGCCAGTATGTGGTCGTCCAAATTAAATTTTAAAGAGTTACTCATGTTCTCCCCCTATCGGCTGAAAAAACTACCAAGGCACTCCGCGGCCATAGTTATAGCCGAGCTGAAGTGTAACGCTAGCCGGTGTTAAAGGCTAACCGCCCGTTTCGCGTCGTCTAACCCGGCTAGCGAACGGCAACTTTCCCGCGATGGCCTGCCTGGGGTCTAAACTGACAGCGGCTAGTATGCCGCGAGATTTTGATTTGGATAGAACGCCGACCGCTCGAGCCGGGCCGATCCGCCGATTGGTGGGTTAAAGTCTTCATTTTGTCACAGTATTCGCGGCATAATCAGTCTAGCGCGCGTCGTCCCGTGCGCGCCGGCTTAACCCTGATAACGCCCCAGAGGAGTGTCCATGTCCCGAACCAAATTGTTTGCCGCGGTTTGCCTGGCGCTGGTCGCCGTCCTCGCCCATGCCGACTGCGTCGATCCGAAAGATACTTATGAGTCTTACAATGTGGTCGCCGATCCAACCCAAGACCGGCCGTCGGAGTTCTATGTTTTGTCTTATTCCTGGGCCCCGAGCTATTGTGCCCAGAAGGGCGGGCAACGCCGTCCGGGCCAAAAAGACTATCTGCAATGCGGCGGCAAGGCCCACTTCGGCTACATCCTGCACGGACTCTGGCCGCAAGGCAGCGTGGCCAAACCCAATGACTACCCGCGCGCCTGCGGCGGCGATCAGCCCAAAATCGACCGGGCGTTACTGGCGAAATATTTCTGCATGACGCCCAGCGTGTGGTTGTTGCAGCACGAATTCGAGAACCACGGCACCTGCATGATCGATCAACACCTGCGCACGCCGGAGGCCTATTTCGATAAAGCCCTGGCGCTGCATAACGCATTGCATCTGCCGAGTCGGCAAATGACCAACGAAGCTCAGGGCAAGGCTTGGTTCGTGCTACACAATCCGCAGCTGCCCGAGGACAGCGTTTACTTCGACCGCAAGGCCAAGGAATGGCGGATTTGCTACGACCGGGACTTCGCGCCGTTTGCCTGTCCCAGGCCCGGCGAGCAACCGGGAGGCCAGACGGGCGGCCAGTCCGGCGGCGGCGATACGAACGCCGGCAACGGCGATGCCAACGCCTGCCCGGTCAAGGGCAATATCTCGGCCAAGCATCGCAAACTCTACTTCGAACCCAGCCATCCGACCTATGCCAGCGTGGTCATCGACTTCAGCAAGGGCGAACGCTGCTTCGATAACGTCGAACAGGCGGTTGCGGCGGGCTGGAAAAAAGCGCCCTAACTTTTTTAATTGACTAGTGTGGCGGTTGTGGGCGCTTCCTGCGATTTACGCTTTGCCGGGAGCGCTCCGGCTGGGATGGCGACGCGCAACCTAGAGTCCAGCGCCGCCGGATGAAACGCCGCTCGCCAACGGTCAACGTTCGTTCGAAATCAGGCGTTCGGCGCGAGTGTGTTTGTAAACCGCATCAATCGCGAACGATGCGGTGCCGGTTGTTTACAGCATTGATAGCCCCGATCCGAATGCCGTATTCGTCATTTGCGGGCGACCTTGCTACTCCACCATAACTAATTTCGGAGCCGTCATGCCATTATTGTCTTCGCAACCTATCGGCAAGTATGCCGTTTTAGAAACCAGCATTAAGTTGTATATCGAAAGCCTGCCCAAACTATTGGCCTTATTTTGGATTTTGGCGGCGATTTTTTCTGTTGAATGGGGTTTAGCGCTATTGCCGAGCGTGTTGGACAGGAATGCAGACGCAGTCTCTATCATTGAAACGATACAAACAATCCTTTGGTTACCGACCATGCTTTGTTTATTTTGGGCATACGCCTGTATGGTTCAACGTTTTGATAGTGTCGCAAAAGGACGAGAGGAAAGCTTTAAGCAAGTATTCATGATAGGCGTAAAAAAGATATGGCCTTTATTTCTTGCCACACTTCTGCCGTCTATCCTGGTTGGATTGACCGGCATGATGATGATAGGCACAGTGTCTTTCATCCCTATGTTGATTTCCACCGTCCTGTCAGGCGCCGACAATTCCATCGTCATGGGAATTTCAATGGTCATCGGTGTGGTATTAGGGGCGTACCTTGCTGCCGCTATAGCGGTTTCACTGGCCTTCTATCCTTATTTTGTCGTTATCGATGCCTTGCCCGCGTATGCCTCATTGCAGGCCAGCTGCAAGTTGGCTTGGGGACACGTGATATCCGCAGCCGTGATCTATCTGGCTCCGACTTTGGTTGCGGCACTATTGTGTGCCGCAGCAGACAGTCTGACCGAGGGTTGGGGAGCGGATGGACAAACCAGCGTTATTCGCGAAGTGGTTTATGGTGTATGGATTGTCTGCGTCGGTTCCTATTTTTGCGCGCTAAGCTATGTGCAATTTCACGATTTAAAGCTGCGGCAATCGAACGTCGTAGCGGCGTGCGGGGTGATCGAACCCGAGACTTCGGCCTCGGAACACGCCCGTTACAGATAGTTTCTCGGCCGTTGCCGCTCGAAGCACGGCGTTTTTAGAAAATAACGCGATTGTTCGAACTCGTCGCCGAAACCTTGCCGTTCGGCAGGATAACGTTTTCCAAAAAGCTCGACGGTTTTGTCGGAGAGCTCGAAACCAGAATCGCCGAGTTCGGAACATCCGTCGTCGCGTTCCAGACCGCAAGCGGCGGCATGAACCCACCGCGCTAGCGTCGTCGCTAAAAACGAATGCCGGAACCGACCGAAATCCGCCGCTTTTGCGGATGGGCGATCAGATACCGTCGGGCAATTTCGCCGCCATCATCTCGCGCCGATCCAGTTTTATGCCGTCGGCAACGAAACTGCCGTCGCCGACTGCGTGCAGGGTGCGGCGTTCCGCGCGTTCGTCGTCAAGGTAAGCGGCCAGCCCCTCCAGCACGACGATGTTATGGCGTTCGACGATGTCGATCACCCGGCATTCGATGTTCGCTAAGCATTCTTGGATTAAAGGCGCCGCGACGTGCTGGCCGCGTAGGGCGGTCAAACCGAATTTGGCGAATTTGTCGGTATCGCTGCCCGAGCAAATGCCTATGCCGACCACCCGGTCGAGCAAGTCCAGCGTCGGAATCGCCAGCACGCAGGCCTTGGTGTCGCGAAGCGCTTGATAGGAATGGTTCCACGGCCCGGTTGCGATCGCGAATTTGGGCGAGAAGTCCAGCACCATGCTCCAGGAAATAGTCATCACGTTGTCGCGCCGGCCGTCGTTGGTCGTCACCCACACCACCGGGCCGGGTTCGATCAACGTGAAGGCGTGGTTGAGGGGCAGGGTTTTCATCCGGCTAGACTCCGAAAGGGGGACGCCGGTAAAGCCGTCACAGCTTCACAAGCGGTCGTGATGCGTCGCGTACCACGGGTACAGGCATAAGCTTATCACCGTAGCGAAGCCGGAAACAACGCGGTAGGTTCGTACTGGTTGGTATTGCGTAGCCGCGATGCAGTGTTAGCGGAATCGAGGGTGTCGGCGGTTCTGTCACGAGACTAACATCGGCGACTTGTAGGGGTATGTCTTCGAATCCTCGATTCCATCGAGGCTATTTTCTTGGCTTATTCAGACAACAGTTTTCGGTATTCTTCCAGGGATTTTTGTTCTAAAACAAAAATTGCGATTTTTTCGTCCTTATCTTGCAATTTGGTTTTATAAGGAAAACTTACTCGAATGGCTTGTGGAAAAGTCGGTACTGAACGAAATTTTATTTCCCGATTATTTGTTTCTAATGGTATGGGTTGAGCATTCACACGAAGTGTGCCTACATAAAATGGGGAATAAGTCATGCCGCCATTCTGTTTTTCCCAACCCGGAACTCGACGATTATCGATCCAGTGAACCCATCGGTCGTTGATTTTAAGCTCGATATCGCAAAAAGGATCGAAACCTTTGTGCGGTGGAGTCGTTGCGTCATATTTGGGAGGCAAGAATATTGGGTTTTTGCCTTTGTTTGAGACCTCAAATGAGTATACAACAAGTTTGTCCCTCGGGTAATACTTCATATTGATGACTACGCCAATCTCGTCATTGTCAATCTCGTTTATTTCATTAAGATATACGTTAGCATTTGCGGCATATAGAAAACAAAAAAATAGCGCAATCGCTAAGGGAAATTGAAGCGCTCGCATAATTGATCTCCTAAAATGGCTGTATGTTAAAGCTAGTTAATTCGATATAAGTCTTCATCAATTCGTGCCAAAGTTAGAGGATGGACGTCGCGTTAGACGCATTGGTGACAAGTCGAGTATGGCCAGCCTTTTAACGGCATTAACCAGTTAGTTTTGTCGGTCTATTATGAATACAATTGAAATACACTAGAAAATCCGCTTCATCCCGAATCAGCTTCCCCAATAACGCCGCGGCGACTACTGGGCTATTCCATCTGATAGATGTGGGGTACGCAGTGCGTACCCTTGTATGTTCCATCCTGCGTCGCATTCCCCGGCACCCGCCGGGCCTTATTGAAGCGGCTTTGCTTCGGCTCCGCTCAGCAACCTCAGCTCCGCCCAGCAACCGCCACTCGCCGCTAAGGCATTCTCGAAACAGTGGGGGTGTCGACCGATAACATTCCGCGACACGCCGCATCTACCGCCGATATATCTCGCTACCCGCCTTGATCGCGCGCTTGGCGATCGCGGCATGCGACCCGGACTTGGCCAGCACGAATAGCGTGTGCGGCAACGACAGACGCTCCAACAATTGTCGCGTCAATTTCTTCTCGTTGGCGAAAGCGGATTTGGCGAATACCACGGCATACGTCTTGGCTTCGGGATAGTGTTGCATCGGCTTTTCGGCCAGCCAAACGCGTTTGACGCCGGCCACTTCGGCCGCGGCAGCGCGAATCGCCGCCAGCGAGGCCTCGTCCGCCCGCGGTTTGACGAACCTATCCTTGCGGGTCAGCGTATCCCGCTCCAGCCCCGCCGCCCGGTTGATGTCCATCTGCCGCTCGGCCCGTTTCAGGCAATCATCGGCGGCGGCTTCGTCGCCGCGCCGCCGGTAGAAATAGTCCAACCAGCGGCAACCCTCCAGCGTCAACTCCGGCTTCGCGGCGATGGCAGCCTCGATGGCCGCGATGCCGGCGCTGTCATCGCGTTTCAGCAGCAGCCGGCCGATTACAAAATCGGCGTCCGCATCGGCGTGGGCGGCGCGATAGCTTTGAAACAGCGGTAGCGGATCGATGTCCGGCGCGAATTCCTCGGTCAACACCGCCAATTGCCAATGTTGCGCGGCGCTGAGGGTTTCGGAAGCCTGTTGGGACAATTCCGCCAAGGTTTGCCGGCCTTCCTGGCAATAGCGGTAGCGCTCCCGCCATTTGTCGTCGTTGTTTTTCAGCCAATCGGCGTCGAAATCCGCCAAAACCCGGTCCAGTTCGCCGCCCAACCACGCCCGCGCGGCCGAATCGGCCGGCATTTTCGGCAACGGTGCCTCGGTTTGCAGGGCTTGCAGCCGGTCGCTCAGCGCCGGATGAGTGTCGTAATGGCCGGTGGCGACCTTCAAGGCTTCGGCAACTTTCGCGTGCAAATCGGCGGTTTCGAACGGCGGTTGGCGCAGGAAATCGCGCAAGGGTTTGAACGGCGCCGTCGGCAGCTCGCTAGTGTCGGCCTGCTTCAGGAAGGGCGTCCAGAAATGCTCGTTGACCAAACCGCTGACCACGTAGGTATTGACCAGGGCTTGCGCGGCATCGTGGCGGCTGGTCAGTTGCGCGGCCACCGCGTCGGCCGCGAATTCGTTGGTGCGAGCGAGTGCGAAGGAATAGGCGGCGAAGGTGGGCGCATACCAATCGAAAAACCGCCGCATCAGCGAGGCGCCGATGTTTTGTTGACGCTCCAACCCGGCGACGATGCGTTGCCAGCTTAAGCGCACCCGATAAATCCAGCCGGCGAATCGGCTGTGGGCGGCCGACAAGTGGCCCAATTCGTGGGCGATCACCGCTTCGGCCTGGGCCGGCGACAGGCTCAGCAACAATTCCAAACCCAAAAACAGCGTGTTTTTCGGAAAGCCGAACACGCCCAAGCGTGGGGTTTGCACGATCGCGGCGTTGTATTCCGGGGTCAAAATGACTTGATGAATCCTGGGCGCGCGCAATTGCCGGCTGAGCGTTTTCAAGCGTTCGAACAATTTCGGATAGTGCTTGGCGGTCAAACGGTAGCCGGTCGGCGGCTCGAACTTCACCCACAGTGCCCGCAGCAACACGTACATCATCGCCAGAATGACAACGATCAACTTCTTCTTCAGCAGCAATATCGCGAACGTGGTACTCGCCAGCGCCGCCCAACCAATGCCGACACTGATCGCCACCAAGGTAAACAGCATGCCGAAGATCACCAAATAACCCAGTAGCGCCAGCAAGCCGACCTTGGCCCGATAACGCCGCGGCTGGCGCTTGGCTTCCTGCTCGGCCCGGCCGATCAAGGCTTCCAGATGTTCGCGTTGCTGAGTGGTGGTTTTCATGAGAACTCCTTTAAAAGCGCGGGTCAGGCGGGCTTCCGGGAGCGATGTCCCGATAATACCCTATGACGATCTAACGGAAATAATACGTCGTTTTCGGCGTTTGTGGGTAGGCGTGCCGTTGCTTGAGAAGCATCGAACGATTTGCCGCATCGCATATCGCCGCCAAGAAAAGGATAATTTCCCGTTACCGGCGAATTGCGATGACTTTGTGCAGCGCTTAAGTTAAAGCATCTGTTACTACTCAGCACGGGCTTCACAAGTGCCCGCAATCCAAGTTTCCCACTTTGACAAAGATGTACTTCAAGGGATTTATTGAAATAATCTCCGCTTATAGCGATTTGACCTGCGTTTCTGGGATTTAGATGCTTTAAGACTCGGCTTTTGCCCCACTAAATCGGCGAGCCACTTTGTCGGCGTACTCGTCGTTAACTTCTTGTTGATCGGTTTCGGGGGCATTGACAAGCAAGCCTAGCATTTCCACTTGCAACTCGACTTCCAACTTGGAGTGTTTGCACAAGTATTGACGCATAGACTGGAACGCTAGACAATAGATTACCCTTGCCAAACTATGGACTGCCGCAGTTTCGTCTTAGTTGCTTGAAGTTAGCACTACTGAAGCCTTCTCGGGAGGGTCGAATGAAAGAACCCTTCTCCAGAAAGGAGATGATTTTGTTTCTTGCACACTGCACCACCCCAGACGCAATAACCAACGGGCATTGTGCGAATGTAAATAGCCGAATATAAGGCATACTGCTGGTTAGCCTCTTGATACCCCAACAAATTTATTTAAATTACGGCCTTGGAGAAAAGCCATGCGGAAAAAAATCGTTCGACGCGTAGGAAGAGTACTGTTGCAATCGAGCATCTATATTACGCTTGCCGGCACACTGTCGATTCCCGCGTCAGGGTGGGCGGAAGGATGGTCGACGACATGGGGCAAAATCAAATTTACGGAATCATGGGAAGGCGGCTTTT
Source organism: Methylomonas stagni (assembly GCF_050154735.1). Lineage (NCBI taxonomy): Bacteria > Pseudomonadati > Pseudomonadota > Gammaproteobacteria > Methylococcales > Methylococcaceae > Methylomonas > Methylomonas stagni. The sequence continues at coordinate 3,936,713 of NZ_CP189557.1, forward strand.
TCGTCTATATGGACCCAGCGGCCACCAATAACACTAACTCCTGCACAAACTATGGCACTTCGACAACCCGGTTCCATATGGTTTATCCAGCAAGTGGCGCACCGTCCGACGCGCAGAAGGTAATCCTTTCTCAAGTCTCGCTAGCCATAGCAACTGGCAAGACCATTATGATTTATTCAAAGACTTGCACCATTAGCAATTTCAACAGCATTGACAATATTATTCTCAACGCAGATTAGCGATTGCCCAAAATTACCGTGATTCATTTAGAAGACCGTTGCGCGTATGTATATAAACGCTCCGTTGGTCTAACTTGAGGAACAATGTTGAAAGGCGAGGGAACCTTGAAAAGGTATAAACGTGAAAGACTGATTCCTCGGATCGTCTGCCTATCCACGATGGTTGCCACCGTGTTTAATACCGCTGTCGCCAACCAGGATGCGGATCGTGCCGAAGCCATCGGCTGGCTGATCCAACACCAAAATGGCGACGGCAGTTGGGGCCAAGGTGGAGCAGAGGTCGCGGCTACTGCGGAAGCCTTGGCCGCGCTAAAAAACGCCAGCGCCGACAAAGGCTTCCATTACACCCGTGCGCTGGCTTGGCTTTCAAATCAAAAAACCGACAGTGTCGACTCCCTGGCCCGGAAAATCATCGCTTTGGAAAATGCCGGCGTACATACTGCCGAACTAGGCTTGAGTGACGATCTGCTAAAGCAGGACAATACTGCCAGGTTATGGGGGGCTACGCCGGATATGGCGGCGGATTTCCCGATTCCGGACTAGCGATGGAAGCCTTGCGCGCGGCCGGAGTTACAGCGCCCGTCACCCCTTATTCGAACCTCACCGCTACTGGGCAGGGAAGCGGAAACCAGGGATGGTCCTACTGGGGCGGCACCCTGGGCGCAAACAAAACGCCTGCCATTTTGCCGACTGCAAGCAACGTCACGGCGCTGAGCCGTTTATATCAAGACGGACAAAGCGCCGCAGGTACGCAAGTCTCTCGTGCAGCTAACTGGCTTTTGTCCAAAAAACAAAGCGATGGCCGATTTACGGACCACGGTGCCGACACCGGTTCGGAACGGGCCACGGCCATCGCTTACTTAGCCTTGCAAGCGGCTACGAGCGTGGGCCTTGCGCCAGCGGGCACTGATACCGCCTTGATGCAGGCCTCCTCCTTCCTGCAGAACCGGCAAGCAGCCAACGGTAGTTGGAATAATGATGCCTACACGACGGCACTCTCCTTGCGCACCTTTCCCGCCACCATCATGGCCGACGCCGATCACGACGGGATTCCCGACGCGGTCGAGCCCTTGGTAGGCACCGACCCGAACCTAACCGACAGCTGGAAATTGCAGCCGCAAAATGGCCTGACCGCCACCCCCAACCCAACCGGATTGCAAGGTAATCCGGTCGTAACGGAAGTCCTCGCCAATGCCGCCTTTTCCTATCCGCTGTCGGCGGCAGGCGGCACGCCAGGCTATAACTGGTCGTTCGGCGGTGGACAACTGCCGCCCGGCGTTGCGGTGAGTGCCACGGCACCTTGGTCGCTAACCGGTACGCCCACCGCGGCCGGCTCCTATCCGTTCGTACTGAACCTGAAAGACAGCCTAGGCGCCGTAACCGTGCCCGGATTTCTGCGCGTCATTGCGGTAAACGACATCACAACCGACACGGACAACGACGGCGTCCCAAGCTATTTCGAACTGCGCGACAAACTGAATCCGCTCGCTGCCGATACCGATCACGACGGTATTCCCGACAGTCTCGAATGGAGCAATTATCCCGATTATTGGGATACGGATAAGGACGGTATGCCCAATGTCTGGGAAAAAACCTATGGTTTTAATCCCTATGATCCGGGCGATGCGGGATTAGACCCCGACGGCGACCAGCTCTCGAATCTCGAAGAATTCCGCCACGGTAGCGACCCCGATGTCGTCGACAGCGATCACGACAACCTGGGCGACGGCGCCGAAGTTCAAATCGGGCGCAACCCCGCCGTAAACGAACCGGCGGTGATCGGCGTCATTAACACATTGCTATAGCCGGAAGATAAACCCTAATCAGGCCGTATTGCCGCCTCTGTTAGTGGCTGCGCACGGATGCGTTCTTGGAGACCCTAACACATGCAAAACAATACGCCGCGAGCGACATCGCGACTTCCAATCGTTGCCGTCTTGGCAGTTACCACGATACTGGCCTTGGCATGGCTTTATCCCGGCAAACAACCCGCCGTTACTGACTCTCCGGTGGCAAGTGCCGGGTCGGTCAAGACCCAAACGGCCAAGCCGGCGTCGCGGCGCACCGACGCGACAATGCCCGATTTCGACTCCATGGCCGGGACCATGGCAGCCGCCTACACCGGCGACGGACACCCCAGCGAAACCGAAAACTGGTCCCAGGGTATCGCCAGCGATCACCGGGCCACCCAACAGTTGCTCGCCGAAGCGTCTTCCACCGGCAACGGCAACCTGTCGCCGCGCACCGAGCAGTTGCGGCAAAAAGAGATGGCTTCCTCGCCTACCGTTCCCAAATCGACAGCTGGCTCGCCGGCCAAGGCCTCGAAGATTCGGCGCTGGCTGAACAAGTGCGCGACCGCTTCGACCGCCTCGACGCCGCGTTCGACAAGGTGCTCGACGCCAAAACGGACGGCGAACGCCAGCGGGCCGAGGCGAACCTGCAAAATCTGTTGAAGCAGCTTCAGCCGCCGACGGCCGAGGTTCGGGTTCCATCCCAACCGACGTTTACCCTGCAGGAACCGACAACGCTGACCCCCGACGATACGCCGAACGCGCCGCCGCCCGCCTACGCCGCACCTTCCGGCGCCAACACCAGCCGCATTGAAGCGCCGGATCACTCCAGGCTGGCCAAAGTATCCGCCGACACATTGCTGGATGCATTAGGAATCGGCGCCGCCCAGGCTGCCGCGCCGCAAGCCCCCGCGCCCGAAGCCGCCGCTTGCGGTTACCTGCCGGCAGATATTGGCGACGCCTTGCCGGAAATCAAACTGAACGATCCTCAAATTCTGGCACTTGCCGAGAAACTGCACTATTCGCCGACTGAGATTTACCAATACGTCAAAAACCAAATCGAATTCCAACCCTATTTCGGCTCGTTGAAGGGCGCGGCGACGACGATGGTCAGCGGTTCCGGTAATGCCACCGACCAGGCCTCGTTGTTGATTGCCCTGTTGCGCGCTTCGAAAATCCCTGCCCGCTATGTTCTGGGGGAAATCAGCTTTTCGGCTAACGATCCGCGGCTGCTGGACTGGCTGGGCGTAAAAGCGGCGGCCGGTGCCGCAAACCGCCTGGGCCGGGGGCAAATACCAAAAACTTGGACCACGACCGAGATTACCTTTACCCACGTTTGGGTCGAAGCCTGTGTGCCCTACGGCAATTATCGGGGCTCACGTAACGACAACAGCGGTTTCTACTGGATACCGTTGGACCCGAGCTTCAAGGAGATGGGCTATACCCAAGGAACGACCGTTGGCGAGATTCCGGGTTTTAGCTTCGACTACAACGCTTATTTGAGCAAACGCACCACCGTCATGCCGCAGGAAGCGCTACGCGATCAGATGGAAGCGGCACTGGGAAAAACCTTGGAGCACGGCGGCGGTTATCGCGGCAGCATCGTGCAGAAAAACATCGACGTCTTGCCGAGTACGCTGCCTTACGAGGTGCTGAAATTCAAGGATTGGGGCAGCGGCCCATCCGCCACTGCGGCGCTGCCGGACAGCCACCGCTACTTCGCCGAGATCACGGCGAAGAATCCCGCCACGGCAAATAGTCCCGTCGGCGACATCAACCTGGCGCCGACCCTGAAGCGGCCGATGGCCGAACTCGCCTCCGGCCGCCTGACCCTGTCTTTCGTCCAAACCAACACGGCGAATACCGCCGCCGGCAACGTCGCGGCCTGGCAATCCGGTACTTCGATGGTCGTGCCCTGCGCCAACGGTTCGGCCTATCTGCAAACCTTGGTTCGGCCCATTTTCAAGCAGGACGGTACGGACGTCACGCCCGCCGGCACTTATACGCCGGTAGGTTTCTGCTCCGGCAACAACCGTCTGGCGCTTAGCCTTAAGCTAAACAATGCCGTCGTCAATCAGGTCGAATACAACAATATCGGCGCGTACAACTACCACGCGCTCCAGCTCTACGCCTTTCAGGCTTCCGACGCGATGCTGGAAGCTCGCTCGGCCAAGCTACTCGGCGCCGTGGACGCCAATGCCGACCCGAACGCGCAAATCGACGCCACCCTGGGCGAATACCTGCACATTGCTGGCCTGAAATACATGGGCTACCTCACCAACGCTGGCAAAACCGTAGGTCAGCTCTACGGCGAAACCGGCGATAGCGGCCATCACATTGGACTCACTTCCACCGCGATGAAAGTGGAATATGTCTTCGACCTGCCCTTTGCGGTGTCGCGCAAGGGACTGCTCGTGGACGTGCCTGGCGGAAGCTTCCGTTCTACTAATATTGTCACCGGTCATATGTACTATGACAGTTACCTGCTATCTGGTTATTCTGGTTCCGCCTACGAATCGTACATCTGGCAAGAACAGGCCCACGTCGATGCCGTCAGCACCGTGCGCGGTCTTCAATATGCCAGAGATACCGGATTGCCCGTCGTGGTCTTGAGCAAAAGCGCGGATGTCGATACTCTGCTGAATGTCGGCTGCTCGACTGCGCCGCTCGACCTGAACTATTCGGCCAAGACCAAGCAAAATCTAATAGATTTGTTCATAACAAAGGGCTATTTCCAGATTACCCTGCCGCGCTGCCTGATCAATTACGACGGTTGGGCCGGAGCCGTGTGGATAGCGGAAAAAGCCAGCCTTGATGGCCAGCGGAACCTACTGTCGGCAGAGACCAGCTATGCAATTTCCGGCCAATACATCACCGCTCAGGGTGGTTATTCCCTCTCCACGCCAATCTCCAATAACTATTCGTCCTGGTTGAACACCGGCTATCAAGGGGTCTTTAATCAGGCAACCACAAACTTTCTGAGCGTGGGTTCAGCGGCCAACAGCAACCTCAAGCTCAGCACACCTAGTTTAGGCCTGGGCAGCTTTACCGGCAATGTCAATGGCTACACCACTGTTGGCGGCGACCCCGTCAATCTGGTGTCCGGCAACCTCTACCACCCGGAGCGGGATTTTACGATCAAGGGCCGCGGCGGACTCGATCTGGTCTTCGAACGCACCTACAATTCGAATGTGCGTAAGGATGGCCCGCTGGGTTACGGCTGGACACACAGCTTCAACCATCAGTTGTTGTTCTTCGACGAAGACGCGAACGGCGCGGTCGATGCCGCAATCTGGATCGACGGCACCGGCGCGGCTAATAAGTTGACCGTCGTGGGCACCACTGCCGGCGTTCCGGTAAATACCAACTTCACGCCCCAAACCGGTCTGCGAGTCACCGCCAAACGGGAGATCAACGGCGAATACAGCTTGAAGGAAAAATCCGGCCTGACCTTCTATTTCCAGGACCTGGCCGGCACACCTGGGCAGACGGCGAGCCTGTCGCGCGTAGTCGACCGCAACGGCAACGTCTTAAGCTTCGGCTATAGCGGCGTGAATTTGGCCAGCGTCTCCGACGGCATAGGCCGCACGCTTCGTTTCTGGTACGACAACGGCGGCAATCACATTACCCGGATTACCGACTGGGCCGAGCGCACCTACCGCTACGGCTACGACAGCCGCGGCGATCTGGTCAAGTCCGAAAGTCCAGACGCGGTGGCCGGACGGCGCGGCGGTTCGACGGCCTACAGTTACTACAAGGCCGCCGATGGCACCAACCTGGACCATGCGCTGAAAAGCTACACCCGTCCGAACGGCAACGTCATGCAGTTTGAGTATTACGCCAACGGCAAGACCTTCCGTCACACCGACAGCCAGGGCCATAGCTACACCTTCCGCTACAACAAATTCCGCCGGGAAACCACCACCGTGGATGAGCGCGGGAATAGCCAGACCCATTTATTCAACGAATACGGCCAGCCGCTGCAGCAATTGCAAGGCGACGGTTCGCGGCTGGTCTACGAATACCAGGATACCGCCAACCCGCTCAGCGAAACCCGGCGCCGCGACGCCCTCGGCCACGCGGTGCAATATACCTACAGCGCGGCCGGCAACGTCACCGTCATGACCCTGCCCGACACTAGCACCGTCACTTACGAAGACTACAACGCCTTCAACCTGCCGACCAAAACCAAGGACGCCAACGGCAACTACACCCTGTACCGCTACGACGCCAAAGGCAACCGCACCGAGACTATCGCGCTGAAGCCGGGCGTCAATACCGCGACCCCCACGGCCGCGCAAATCGCCGCCTGGACCATTCAAAGCTACGATGCGGCCGGCAACCTGACCCGCGTCAAACGGGTGCGCGACTTCGCCACCCAGGCAGGCCCTTATCTCGAATACGGCTACGACGCCTCGGCGCTGAATCCGGTCTCGGTCAAACGTTGCGGCTTTCAGCAACTGGGCGGAGCCCTGGCCGACCAATGCACCAGCATGAGCCAAAGCTTCGACAACTTGGGCCGGCCGACGAGCGCCGTCGACGAACGCTTCTACCCGGCCGAAACCCTCTACAACGCCGATGGCCAAGTCACCCGCGCCACCGACGGACTACGGCAATGGCGCGACTTCGCGTACGACAACAACGGCAACCCCATCGGCACCAGCCTGGCCGGCTTCGATGCCCAGGGCAATTACCGCCTGCTGCAACAACAAGTCGCCGAATACGACAACCTCGACCGGCCCATCACCCAGCGCGACACGGCCGGCAACGCCACCCGCACCGTCTACGACGCCACCGGCAACGTGGTCAAAATCACCAACCCCGACGGCTACAGTGTCGGTTTCGAATACGACGCCGCGAATCGGCCGACCCGCGCCTTCGACGCCCAAGGCAACGCCGTCGCCACCGAATACGACCAAGCCGGCCGCCCGGTGAAAACCACCGACCCCAACGGCCTTGTCACCCAATACGCTTATTACGATAAAACCGGTAACGGCCGTCTGCGACGCCTCACCACCCCCGATCGCCGTTACACCGACTTTTACTACGACCATAACGGCAATGTCACCCGTAGCGTCGATAACGGCGGCCGCGAAACCCTGACCGACTACGACGCCCTGGGCCGCCCGGTTAAAACCGTCGGCCCCGTCCACGATGCCTTAGGGTTGGCCGGTATTCGCCAGGTCACCGAAACCCAATACACCGCCCTGGGCGATGTCCAAAAAATCCGCGCCGGCTATCGCAGCGCCACCGGCGTCGAAACCCTGACCGATCAGGCCATCTACGCCTACGACGACTTCGGCCGGGTTATCGAACAAACCGACGCTCTCGGCCACACCACCCGCTGGGTCTACGACGCCCACGGCCAGCCCGTCCGCCGCGAGTCCGCCAACGGCCATATCGTCGAATGGGAGTATGACCATAGCCGCAACGGCCTGTTGACCCGGCAAACCGCCAAGCTCAACGCCACCGACCCCGCGCCCCACGTCACCGACTACCGCTACGACGAACTCGGCCAAGTCACCGGCGTCGACGCCCCCGAAGTCAGCTACGACTACAGCTACGACAACGCGCAGCGTCTGGCATCGGTCACCGACAGCCGCGGCGGCAAGACCATTACCTATCGCCACAGCCCCGGCGGCTTGCTCGACAGCCTGGAAGACAACGAAGGCGGGCGGCAAGACTACCTCTACGACGCCGTCGGCCGCCTCAGCGCCATCCAAAGTGCCGGCGAGCGCATCGATTTCCTGTTCGACGCCGGCGGCCGGCTCCAGGAAACCGCCATGGCCAACGGCTACCGTAGTCTTTACCGTTATAGCGCTGACGGCAACCTCCAAGAACTCATCAACCGCACCGCCGGCGACAACCCCGTCAGCCGCCACCAGTACGGCTACGACAGCCTGGGCCGGCGCAATAGCCACCTGGAAACTATCGCCGGCACGGTCACCGACTACCGCTACCAGTACGATACCCTGGACCGGCTACGCACCGTCTCCACTCAAAACGGTACCACCCTGACGCAGGTCGAAGCCTACGCCTACGACGCCTACGGCAACCGCCGCCAGCGTACCGCCCAGGACAGCAGCGTCCGTCGTTACCTGTACGACACCGCCCAGCAGCTGACCCAAGTTCGCAGCGGTAGCGACACCGGCACGTTGCTGACCAGCTATAGCTACGACAACGCCGGCAACCAAACCCAACGCAGCGGCGGCGTCAATCTCACCCTGGCCTACGACGCGCTGGACCGCCTGGCCTCCGCCAGCGGTGCCGGCCTCGCCGAAAGCTACCGCTACGACCACCAGGGCCGGCGCATCGAAACCGTCAGCAACGGCACCCCGACCCGCTTCGTCTACAGCGGTCGGGACATCCTCAGCGAATACGGCGCCAACTGGAACGCCGCCCAGGCCCACTACGCCTACGCCGGCCTCGACCAGCCGCTATTGAGAAACACGCCCAGCGGCAACGCCTACTACCATGCCGACGGCTTGGGTTCGGTGGTCGCCACCAGCAACGCCGCGGGCGCCGTGACCGCCAGTGCGCGATACGACGCCTTCGGCCAGACGATCAACAAAACCGGCACGATTCCCCGCTACGGCTACGCCGGCCGCGAACCGGACGCAACGGGTCTGATCCACTACCGCGCCAGAAGCTACGACCCCAGCCTCGGCCGCTTCGGCCAACGCGACCCGGCGGGCTTTGCCGATGGGATTAATCCTTATGCGTATGTGGGGAATAATCCGGTTAGTTTTAGTGATCCGTTGGGGCTTTCCAAAATGGCGCCGATTCCGGGCGGGAATGTGTCGGCGTTTGCGGGGGTAAAAAACGCCGTGCAGACAGGATTGAATTTCCTTTCTCCTGGAGGCGAGTCATTTACAAATGCTCGTGCTAATTATAAAGTGGGTAATAACTCCCAAGCGGCGCTATGGGCCGTACAGGGTGGATTGGAATTTTTGGCGGCGGGTGTTACGGGTGGAGGTTCTCAAGCCATAAAAGGGGCTTTTGCCAAAAGTGTTTCTGAGATAACTAATATAGCTAAAAAATATGGATTATTCGAGTGCAAGCAATGTGCAGATGCTGTTGTAGAGAATTTGCAAAGATTAGAAATCAAAGGGGCTCGTATTGACATCAGTACGCCTAATAATAGCGGTGCTGGAGGTAATATATGGCACGATGGTTTGGGAAAAAATATTTCAACCAATGGCCAACATTCAGCTGTAGATGTTGACGGTATGATATTTGATAATATTCATCCGAATGGAATTACTCGTAGCGAATGGGAGTCGCAACTGCATTCTATATTTGGGGATTTTAGCTCTTTCATAATAAAGGAAACTAAGTTTTAGTTAATATGTGCAAAGTTGATGTGTTGAACAAAATAAAAGATAGGCCAGGGCTTTATTTGGGAAGTAAATCGATATTTAAGTTAAAAAGCTTTTTAGATGGTTATTATTTTGCTTTGCTAAGTAACGGCATTGATTGCGATAACGATTTTTGGGATGGATTTCAGTTGTTTATTTCCAATAAATTTAACATTGAAACCTCTCAAAATTGGGCTCAGATATTGTTTTTTTCTCTAATGATGAAGCCGAGGCGTTTGATAGGTTTTTTGATTTGCTTGAAGCATTTTATATGGACCTGAAATCGTGATTATGACCGTAGGCGGATACGGCCGTACAGCGGATAAATCGCGCGGTGACGTGTCGTAGGGTGGATTCGCGAAGCAATCCACCATTGATGGCTTTTAATTTGCTCGCGCCCTTGCTATGCGGTTGGCTTGGGTTTTGGCGGATTGTCGCTGCGCTCCGAATCCGCCCTACGCCATTCCCATGGAGTTGCATGGCGGTGCACTTCATGGATTGATTTTGGGAGGGATTGTGCCGAACTATCGACGGAACTTTGTGGCAGGCGGCTGCTATTTCTTCACGGTGAACCTGAGCGGGACGGGGTTTGCACCCCGTCCTGAACGTTTCGACAATGTGGACAGGCAGGATGAAACGTTAGGAGCGGGTTTCCCCTCGTTCCCACGCGCCGTGTTGGAACGCCGGGCTTGACCGCGCGGCGGTCATTATCATAACGAGCCAACGGCCGTATGGCGGGTCATTTTTTCTGGGCGTAAGGTGGATTCGCCGATAGGCAATCCACCATCGATTGCTTCCCTACGACGATAGCCTGTCCTATTGCGATGATTTTTGGGTCGTGGGCGGGGTGTTTGGCGGATTGTCGCTGCGCTCCGAATCCGCCCCGCCATCCCCATGGCGTTGCATGGCGGTGCACTTCATGGATTGATTTTGGGAGGGGTTGTGCCGAACTATCGACGGAATTTTGTGGCAGGCGGCTGCTATTTCTTCACGGTGAACTTGCTGGAACGCCAACGGACGTTGTTAACCGATCACATCGATTTGCTACGCGACGCGGTGCGTAGGGTCAAAAGGCGGTATCCGTTTCATATCGACGCCTGGGTGGTGCTTCCGGACCATATGACCTTGCCGCCCGATACCGACGATTTTCCCGTGCGTTTGCGCTTGATGAAATTGTTGTTTGCCAAAGGATTGCCGCGCACCGAACGTCTATCGGCCACGCGCCGTAAACGCCGCGAGCGCGGTGTTTGGCAAAGACGCTATTGGGAACATACCGTCATCGACGAATTGGACTATGTCCGGCATATTGATTACGTGCACGTCAATCCGTTGAAACATGGCTATGTCGAGCGAGTGAGAGATTGGCCATATTCCACCTTCCATCGCTATGTTTTGAATGAAATTTTACCGTTGGATGGGTGTGGCGACATAGGCGAACTGCCGACGGTCAACGATGAGCGTTGGCGATGAAGGGTAAACGTTAAAGCCGTAAGGCGGAACGCCTTGGCAACTGTTCCATGCGTTGCTCTACCGCCTGCATCCCTGCAGTCGTATCGGCTTCCGCCCACTGACTTTCATTGACCGGGGCGATACAGCGTTTTCATGAGCGTTAGGCGCATCGTTCGCGACCGTTAGGTTTCGTCGCTGGCTAGGCACAACCTATGGATGCGCACCGAATCGTGTTAAGGGATTCATGAGCGACGTTTAAATTTCGATGGGTGGCAGGTATTTTAAAAATACTGCCCCAGAAACGCGGCAGCCCTCACTTAAACCGCAAGGAGCACGGATTCAGGTATTACCGTTACAATTGGAATATATATAAAAATCACTCTAATTTACCTCTAATCATTCCTGATTCAATCATAATATAAAAATTATTTACTTTAGCTCATGAGCTTTTTATGAAAAGAAAATTAATAGGTTTTATACAATTAGCAATTATTTCTTTATCCGCCATTGCCAACGAAACCGTAACATTAAGCAGTTTTAATGTGTGGTCAAGTGCTGGAGGAAACGGGGCAAACGAGAACGTAATTCGTGTTACTACGGACCAGGGCAGAACAAATCCCGCAAACTGTCTTGACGCCGATAGTTATATGGTCCTCACTACTTTAACCAAAGAGACTCAGTCCAGAATCTATGCTTCACTATTAACATCAAAAGTTATAAATAAACCAATTAACGTTATAGTAAGTGGAACTAGTTGCGAATCAGACCGGCCGGCAATTATTTCTACGTTATTTTAGTGCTGGGTAAGCTGAGTGAAACCCGGCGTCGGCGAAGGGGACTGACCGGCATTTGCCAGGTCACCGAAAGCCAGTACACCGCCCTTGGGCGACGTCCAAACCATCCGCGTCGGCTGTTGCAGCGCCTCCGGCGTCGAAACCCTGACCGATCAGGCCATCTATGTCTACGACGACGTCGGTTGCTTTATCGAACAAACCGACGCCCTCGGTCATACCAGCCGCCGCAAGTTCCCCAACGGCCCTTTTGTGGAATGGAATATCGGGGTCAGGTCTCTACTCGGCAAGGCGGCGTGCTCTATTGGTGACTTGACGCTAGCAAAACGCGCCTAAGGCGGCATGGATTAGCGCAATCTCAGCGCAACGGAATCGGCGGGTGGCGGTCGCCGATGGCGTCGAGATCGTCCAGGCTCATGATCGGCGCGTACATCAGGTCCTTGATGTCGGCGGAGCGGGTCCAGCCGAAATCCATTTCGCCGATCGCGCGCTTGGTCATTTTCAACAGCCGGGTCGCGGCAGCCTGGTTGGCATTGCGGTCGCCCGGCTGGTGCATGCGGGCGGTGGAGATCACCGAGCAGCGGCACACCCGATCGTGATGTGAGAACTGAAAACGGAAATTGCGGGTACGGCTGTTGATGTCGCGATTGGTCAAAAACACGAAATGAGTGTTGGGGTCGGTTTCCGGCAGGCGCCGCATCACGGCGCGGGCTTGCTCGAAAATGTCTTCCGCCGCGAATTGCCGGGTGCCCGGAAAGGCTTGGATTGCCAGCGCGCCGAGCGGCAAACTGGCTTTCGCCCAGATGCCGAATTCCCGGCCGACAATCTTCGCCACCTCGACCGCCGCGTCGTCGGAAAAATCGTCCAGCGGCAGGATATACACGTCGACCGGACCGGGTTTTTCGTCGGCCGGCAACGACGGCTCGGAAACCGCCGGTTCGCTGACCGTGGCAGTCTCGGCGATGGGTTTAGCGGGTGGCTCGGGCTGATTAGCGGCGCAGGCGGATAGCAACGCCGAAATCAGAAAAAGTGCATATAGCGGATGATGAAAATATCGTTTCGAACTCACTGTGTACTCCCGTTTTTGGTGAATGCCTGGGTTTTGTGGTTTATAGATCGGGCTTGTAAGGGGTTGAACCCACCGTTCCCTTCGGCTCCGCTCAGGGAACGCGCGGTGTGCCGTAGAACGCACGCTGTACCGGAAAACGTGTCGCTCGGTCCCTGAGCGGAACCCAAGGGAATTTAAAACTCGAAGGCGAAATCCATCCAGGGAACTCACCGCTGTACCGCAGAACGCGTCGGTCGCTCCCTGAGCGGAACCCAAGGGAATTTAAAACTCGAAGGCGAAATCCATTCAGGGAACGCTCCGCTGTGCCGATGAACGTGTCGGTCGTTCCCTGAGCGGAACCCAAGGGAATTTAAAATTCAAAGGCGAAATCCATTCAGGGAACGCTCCGTTGTACCAGAGAACGTGTCGATCGCTCCCTGAGCGGAGCCCAAGAGAATTTAAAATTCAAAGGCGAAATCCATCCAGGAAACTCACCGCTGTACCGCAGAACGTGTCGCTCGGTCCCTGAGCGGCGCCCAAGGGAATTTAAAACTCGAAGGCGAAATCCATCCAGGGAACTCACCGCTGCGCCGGAGAACCTGTCGTTCGTTCCCTGAGCGGAGCCGAAGGGAACTTAAACCTTCGAAAGCGGAATCCATCGCTTCGCGCTCATTGAATCCCGAGACAATACAGGGGCGTCGCCATTCCGGACGGCTCATTCGACTCAAATCCGCCGCGCCAGAATCTCCCCAATCTCTTCGTCGGTCAATACGATGGGATTGGTCTGCATGCTGCTGCCTCGCGCGTTGGCGACGATCAGCGGGAAGTCGGCTTCGGCGATGCCGTAGGCGCCGAGGCGATCCAATTGCAAGGAGTCGCTCCAGTCGGCCAGCAGCGCGATCAATGCGTCGCAGGCTTGTTGGTCGTCCAGCGCATCGTCGCCGGTCAGCAGGCGGCCGACTTGGGCATACTTAAGCAAGGCCGGATTGGCCGGTTCGCGGGCTTGCAGCGCGCGGATGTTAACCTCGGTCGCGGCAGCGACCAGCGTGCCGCAAACAACGCCGTGCGGGATCGGGAAGAAAGCGCCCAGCGGCGACGCCAAGCCGTGTACCGAACCCAGGCCGACTTGCGCCAACGTGATGCCGGACAACAGCGCCGCATAGGCCATTGCCGCGCGACCTTCGCCGGCGTCCGGTTCCACGCCGTGCCAGGCCGCGAAGAATCCGGACTTGACCGCTTGCATGCCGCTCCAGGCCAGCGCGTCGGTGAACGGATTGGCCTTGGCCGACACGTAGGATTCCAGCAATTGGGTCAACGCGTCCATGCCGTCGGCGGCGATCAATGCCGGCGAGCAGGTCGCCAGCAAGTCCGGATCGAGGATGGCGTATTCCGGCACCAGACATTCGTCGCGAAACGATTTTTTGAAGCCTTCCGGGCCTTGCACGCTGAGCACCGCGTTTTTGGTGGCTTCGCTGCCGGTGCCGGCGGTGGTCGGTACGGCAATGACCGGCGTGCTGGGACCGCGATAGGTTTTGTTGCGGCCGACGCCTTCCAGATAGTCCATCACCGAATCGCCGCTGGGCAGCAGGCCGGCGATGGCCTTGGCGGCGTCGAGCACGCTGCCGCCGCCGATCGCGACCACCACGTCGATGTTCTGGTCGCGAAATCGGCTCACCGTGTCGTCGATCAATTGCGGCGAGGGTTCGCCGGACACCGTGCAATGTTGCCATGCCACACCTTGCCCGGCCAACGCGTCGATAAAGCCTTGCCAGCCCGGCGTGCCGCAAAACGACTGCTTGCCGGTGACCAGCAAGGCTTTGCGGCCGTATCCGGCGATCAAGGCCGGCGCTTCGTTCAGGCGGCCGCGCCCGAACAAAATGCGCGGCAGGCGAGCAATGTAAAACGGCTTGAAAGTCTGCATGCTCAAGTCTCCGGAAACAAGGCTTTATACGGCACGCCCCGGCGCGGTTCGGCCATCCAGTCGGCGACCGTGTCGCGCCAGACCAGATAATGTTCGGTCTGTTTATGCGCCGCCGCGTCTTCGGCTGAGGCGTAGACTTCGTACAAGATAAATTGGCTGGGGTCGTCCGGCGTTTGCAGGACGTCGAAACGGCGGTTGCCGACCTCTTGCACCGAGGCCAAGTGGTTTAAACGGGTGGCGGCGATGAAGTCGGCGATATGTTCGGGTTTGACGTGGACGTGAACGAGGGTAACGTGCATGGTAACGAGCCATTGAGTGGAATCAGCCGCTTAGCATAGGCGAAAACCGGCGGCGATGGCAAAGAGAGCGGTCTGTTCGCCGGATAAGCTTTAAGCCGGGCCAATCTCGATTTGGCGCCGGTAGGAGTACAAACCTAGGTTTGTACTCCGTGGCTTGGCGGTCTGGCGTTATCGCCAAAACGGGGAAGCAATGCTTGACGGCAACGAAACCGGGTAGCATCCAAGCCGCACCAAAGGCCGATTCACCGATGATTGGAATACAAACCTAGGTTTGTACTCCGCGTACTTGGCGGTTTGGCATGCAAACCTCGGTTTGTACTCGGCGATTTCAACCGCTTTTTCGACGATATAGGTCGGCAGGCCGTCGATGCTGAGTTGGTTTTTGTCTTGCCAATAACGGCGGATGCCGTCTTCGCCTTGTTTTTCCGCCCAATCGGACAACTGTTCGCGTTCGCCGGCGTAATCGAAAAACGGCACCGCCATTCCGCAGGAAGTCTGCACCAAGTCGATTTCTACATCGAAGATTTGCCGGGCGCCGGGTAGCGGCCGGAATTTGCCGAACAAGTCCGGCCAGTCGGCATCGCCCGGATGCACGACACGGGCGTTGCCGTATAAGCGCAAGATCAACGGCGAACCGACGAAGGCGCAAAACATGATCGTCATCCGCGGGGCGATTCGCACGTGGGCGGCGGTTTCGTTGCCGCTGCCGGTGACGTTCAGCCAGGCCACCCGTGCCGGCCCCAGCACCTTGAACGAGTCCATGCCCTTGGGCGAGATATTAACCCGACTGTCGGCGGTGGCGGTGCCGACGAAAAACAGCTTTTGTTCGCGGATGAATTGCATGTGTTTATCGGACAATTCGGTGTAACGCTTTCCCATCGCTTGCTCTCTTTGGCTGGTTCCAGAAACGGGCGAGGCGCTACCAAGCCCCAGCCCCACATGACCGTCGCATGGCAGGCCGCAGCCTTTGCGCCCGACGGAATTCTCGGCGCGGTCAAACCGTCGCGTTACCCGAGCCAAATTCCGGGGAGTCTACGATATCCCCCTGAGTTTGCACCATTTCGACCTACTTCGACCCAGAAACTGATGCATGTCGTTAACGGCGCCGGGCTCGGAAAAATCGCTGAGTAGTTCGGCGCAGTCGGCCTCCAGCACGCCGCCGCTCCATTCCACCCGATGATTCAAAAACGGCGCGTCGCTGAGTTGCAGGGCATGACAGACCGCGCCGCGCTTAGGATCGTAGGCGCCGAACACCAGACGTTTGACGCGGGCGTGGGCGATGGCGCCCATGCACATTACGCAGGGTTCCAGCGTCACGTACAAGGTGGTGTCGATCAAGCGGTAGTTATGCAGCGCCCGGCCGGCCTTGCGCAGCGTGACGATTTCGGCGTGGGCGGTAGGATCTTCGCTTTGAATCGGCTGGTTCCAGCCTTCGGCGATGCAGCGCTCGTTCAGCACCAACAGCGCGCCGACCGGCACCTCGCCTTGCGCTTCGGCGCGTTGCGCCAGGCGGATGGCGTGGCGCATCCATTCGGCGTCGGTCATTTCACACCGTGGCTTTGCTCAAACGGTCGTTGACGGCGGCCCAGGCTTCGCTGTCGGGCGGTTGCTCGATCAAAATCGTGTCCAGTTGCCGGCTATCCAATTCGCGCAAGGCGCTGTACAGCGCGCTTTCGTAGTGTTCGGCTTGCTCGGGCAATTTGATCAGGTTCGGGCAGGGAATCTCGGCGATGGCCGGACTGAAGGCCAGAATGCCGATGCGCTTGCCCTGGCCGCACAGCTCGTCGGTCATCGCGATCAAGGTATCGGCAGGACACAGCAAGGCCATCGTATTTGGCGCGTAATGCACCGCCAACATGCCCGGCGCGCGGATTTTGCTCTGCGGCGACAGGCGGACTTCGGTACCCAGCGCGGCCTTGAGCTGGCTGCGGGTGATCCGGCCCGGCCGCAGGATGGCCGGCTGGCCGTCGCTGAGATCGATGATCGTCGATTCCACGCCGACCGAGCAAGCGCCGCCGTCCAGAATGCAGGCGACGCGATCGCCCAATTCCTCGGCGACGTGGCCGGCCTGGGTCGGGCTGATCCGGCCGAAGCGGTTGGCCGACGGCGCCGCGATCCCGCCGCCGAAGGCTTGCAATAACTGCAACGCGACCGGGTTGGACGGCACCCGCACCGCGATCGTGGTTTGACCGCCGGTCACGGCGTCCGGCACGTCCGGGCGCTTGTTCAAAATCATCGTCAACGGGCCTGGCCAGAACTGCGCGGCCAGTTTCAGTGCGGCGTCCGGAATCTCGACGGCCCAGTCGGTCAGTTGCTCGGCCGAGGCGATATGCACGATCAGCGGATGGTCGGCCGGCCGGCCCTTGGCCGCGAAGATTTTGGCGACCGCGGCCGGATTGGCGGCATCGCCGCCCAGGCCGTAGACGGTTTCGGTCGGAAAGGCGACCAATTCGCCGCGCCGCAACAAATCGGCGGCCTGATTAATCGATTGTTCAGTGACGGGAGTCGGGGTCAATGTCTTTGCCGGCTAGATAAACGATGAGACTGGAGCCGGATGCTCCTCCCGGCCGCGCGCGGCTGGTTGTGTTTGGAGGATGCCGGTCTCGATAGCAAACGGCCTATTTTACCTTCCGAGCCGGCGGTTGGGTGTTAAATTATTTCGATCAACACCTCGTCCGGATTCACCGCATCACCCTTGGCAACGAAAATCGCCTTGACGGTGCCGGCCAGCGGGGCGGTGATTTCGGTCTCCATTTTCATCGCTTCGGTCACCAGCAAGGCCTGGCCGGCCATGACTTTTTGGCCTTCGCGGATCAATACGTCGATGATGTTGCAAGGCATGCTGGTGACCACGTCGCCTGGCGCGGCCGGCCGGCGCCGCTTGCTGGCGATCGCGCTTTTCACCGCACCCTGGGCGCCGCCATCCAGCACGATTTCGTCCAGGGTTTCGATGACGATTTCTTCCGGCATGCCGTCCACGGTGAAGTAAAAATGCCGCAGGCTCTGGTTTTTGGGGCCGGCGCCGGTGACTTTGACGTGATAGGACTCGCCGTGTAGCGCGACGTTGAATTCGGTCGGCGCTTTCTTGTTGTCCACAGCCTCCGGCGGGGCCTCCAGTTCCAGAGGTTCCGGGACCAAATTGCCGGTCGAACGCAATTCCAAAAATTGCTTGCCGATTTCCGGAAACATCGCGTAACTGAGTACGTCTTCGTCGTTCAAGGCCAGATGGCCGATCTCGCCGCGCAGATGTACAAATTCCGGCTTCAGCAGATCGGCCGGCCGACAGTCGATCGGCTCCTCCTTACCAACCGCTTTCTTTAGCAGTTCCGGATCGACCGACGCCGGCGCCTTGCCGTAACCGCCGTGCAGGTAGCGTTTGACCTCGTTGCTGATGGTCTCGTAGCGCTTGCCGGTCAACACGTTCAAGACCGCCTGGGTACCGACGATTTGCGAAGTCGGCGTCACCAGCGGCGGATAGCCAAGGTCCTTGCGCACCGCCGGAATCTCCCGGTACACCTCGCCGATCCGGTCCAGCGCATTGCGCTCCTTCAGTTGATTGGCTAGGTTCGAAATCATCCCGCCCGGCACCTGAAAAATGTGAACGCGGGTGTCGATGCCGGTGAATTCGCTTTCGTAGCGCCGGTATTTCTTGCGGACTTCGGCGAAGTATTGGTTAACCGCCTGCAGTTTGTCCAAGTCCAGACCGGTGTCGTATTCGCTACCCCGCAACGCGGTGACCAGGCTTTCGGTCGGCGGATGGCTGGTGCCGCCGGCCCAGGACGATAAGGCGGTATCGACGTGCTCGCAACCGGCCTCGATGGCCTTGAGCTGGCACATTTCGGCCAGTCCGGCCGTGGCGTGGCAGTGCAGATGCAGCGGCAGATCGACCGCGTTTTTCAAGGCCTTGACCAACTCGCCGGCCCGATAGGGCGTCAGCAGGCCGGCCATGTCCTTGATCGCTATCGAATCGCAGCCCAGGTCGGCCAAGCCCTTGCCCAGCGCGATGAAACTGGCGATATCGTGGACCGGACTGGTGGTGTAGCAAATCGTGCCCTGGGCATGCTTGCCGGCGGCCTTGGCGGCCGAGACGGCGGTTTCCAGATTGCGGATGTCGTTCAGCGCGTCGAAAATCCGGAATACGTCTATGCCGTTTTGGGCGGCGGTTTCGACGAATTTACGTACCACGTCATCGGAATAATGCCGGTAACCGAGCAAGTTCTGGCCGCGCAACAGCATTTGCAGCCGGGTGTTGGGCAGAGCGGTTTTCAATTTTGCCAGACGTTCCCACGGATCTTCCTTCAGAAAACGCAAACAAGCGTCGAAGGTGGCGCCGCCCCAGCATTCCAGCGACCAATAGCCGATGTCGTCCAGCAGCGCGCAGGCCGGCAACATGTCTTCGGTACGCAAGCGGGTGGCGATCAGCGATTGATGAGCGTCGCGCAAAATCACATCGGTGACATAGACTTTTTTCATCGCTAGCTCCTCGGCTTACAAGCCGGTGTGGGACGCAACCACCGCCGCCAGCACGCTGGCGAGAATTTCCGGGCGGGGTTTGTTGGAGTAGTTGACCAATTCCGGGTGCGCCTCGACGAAACCGGTATTGAAGCGGCCGCGCCGAAAATCCGGATGGCGCAGGATTTCCAGGTAATACGGGATAGTGGTCTTGATGCCGAACAAGCCCATGTCGCGCAACGCCCGTTCGCCGCGATTGAGCGCGTCTTCCCAGGTCATGGCACTGACGATGACCTTGGCCAGCATCGAATCGAAAAACGGCGGCACTTCGTAACCGGTATAAATCGCGGTGTCGGTGCGCACGCCCGGCCCGCCCGGCGCATAGTAGCGGGAAATATGGCCGAAGCTGGGCAGAAAGCTGTTCTGCGGGTCTTCGGCGTTCACCCGGAATTGAATCGCATAGCCGCGCCGAACGATCTCTTCCTGGCGGAAGCGCAACGGCAAACCGGCGGCGACGCGAATCTGCTCTTCGACGATATCGACGCCGGTGATGGTCTCGGTGATGGTGTGTTCGACCTGGACGCGGGTATTCATTTCCATGAAGTAGAAGCGGCCGTCGCGATCCAGCAAAAATTCGACGGTGCCGGCGTTGGTATAGCCGACCGCCTTGGCCGCCATCACCGCCAGACCGCCCAGATACTGGCGCTGGGCTTCGTCGAGTTGCGGCGACGGGGCGATTTCGATCAGCTTCTGGTTGCGGCGCTGAATCGAGCAATCGCGCTCGTAGAGATGGATGGTATTGCCGAATTGGTCGGCCAGGACTTGCACCTCGATATGCAGCGGATCGACGATGCATTTTTCCAAAAACACTTCGGCGCTGCCGAAGGCCTTGCCGGCTTCGGAAATCACCCGCGGATACTGCTGACGCAGTTCGTCGGCATGGTCACAGCGGCGGATGCCGCGCCCGCCGCCGCCGGAAGTGGCTTTCAGCATCACCGGATAACCGATCGCGTCCGCCACTTGCAGCGCCTGTTCCACATCGGCCGCGTTGCCGTCGCTGCCGGGCGTGACCGGCAGGCCGGCGGCCCGCATCGCCGCGCGAGCTTCGGTCTTGTCGCCCATCTTGCGGATCACTTCGGCGGACGGGCCGATGAAGACCAGGCCGCGTTCCTGGCAGGCGGTCGCGAACAGCGCGTTTTCCGACAGAAATCCGTAGCCGGGATGGATGGCATCGCAACCGGTGCGTAGCGCCAGATCGACCAAACCGTAGATATTGAGATAGCCGGCGACCGGCTCGCTGCCGATGCAATACGACTCGTCGGCCTTCTTGACGTGCAATGCAAACCGGTCGGCCTCGGTATAGACCGCCGCCGAGCGGATACCCATTTCGGCGCAGGCGCGAATGATCCGCACCGCGATTTCGCCGCGATTGGCGATCAGGATTTTGCGTAGCATGGCGGGAGTCCTTGAGTTGGCGACCTGCCGGCTACTGTAGCAAGTTGCGCCGATCTTTCAACCGTATTTCCCTGAGGGATTTCCCTGAGATTCGGGACGTGCCGGGGCGGACCTTCGCGGCGATCAATGTCGGCGCCGACCGAATTGTTGTATGTGCAACAAGTGCCAGGCAATATTTGTCGGCAATCCAGCATTCGTCACGGCGAGTCCTGGAGCCAGTTCGCCGGAAGCCACGGTCCGCCTGAAAAAAATGGGCCATCGAGACTGGCATCTGGCGTGTTAGTTGCTAAACTACTGATCGGGATGACGGTCGCCTGAGTCCGGCTTGTTGAAGCGGCCGATCGCGCGGGTTCGAAGGGGAAACACACGAGCCATCGGTTTTGGAATATTGATAGGGAGTTTATATGGAGAGCATCACGCGGTTTTCGACTGTTATTTTGTTAGTCTGTCCATTATGGGCGGACGCGGGTTTAGCGGCCAATCTCACGCCGGCCAACGGTAACGAAAGCATCGGTTTAGGCGGCGCCGCGCTTGCCGCCGACGCCGCGCCGCTTAGCGTCGGCGCCGCTCGGGATTTAGCGGAAGCGGTTTTCGAACAAGTTCGATTCGAAGCCGAGCAAACCTTGGGCGGCGCGATCACGGCAATCGGTAGCGTCAGTACTAGCAGTATCGACATCGACTTTCCCCTGTTACTGAATAGCGTGTTTCAACCGATCGTCGAGGAGACCCGATCTATCGATCTAAAAGGCGCGTTGCCGTCGGCCGCCTGGCTGTTTCTAAGCGGCATGCTGACTTTACTGGGCTTACAAAAACGGGCGGCCGTCGGCAAGCGATTAGCGCGAGCTTGAATGGAGAGCCGGACTTAAGGACTGGCGGCGCCGGCGCTGGCAAAGCCGCCGGGCTTCTACTATGATTGCCGGGTAGCGCGCGAGCCTTGGGCCGCCGCGTTTTCCGTCCAGTTTTAGAGAATCTCCATGTCCAAGCCCGATCAGGCAGACAATTTCAGCTATTCATTCATCGGTCCGGCCGATATTCCGGACTGCATTCAGGTGGTATTGAACAGTTTTACCGAGTTTCAGCAAACGCCGGAATGCGTCGGCGATTGGTTGGAGCGCCGAATTCTCAACAACCCGTGGCAGGCCGCTTTTCCAGGCATCGGCGTCGGCGTCCGGGACCAGGGCAAACTGATCGGGTTTCGGGCCATCTTCGCCCAGCCGTGGTGGCTGGACGGCCAATCGACCGTTATCGCCTTCGCCGCCAACACCAGTGTCGATTCGACCTATCGCGGTCGCGGTATAGGGACCGAGCTGATCGATCAATGCCGACATTTCGCGGCGATGACCAGCAGTACCTCGGCCGGCGTCGTTACCCAAAAAGCCTACCGGAAACTCGGGTATGCGGCGATCGGCGGCGACAGCAACGATTTTTTCCGCTTGCGGAGCAGCTTCAAGGCCTCGTGGCAAAAACGGGTCGGCACCGCAGCCGGCCGAATCATCGGCTCGCTGTTCGATTTGAGTCTGTTGCTTCGCGATGCCAAACTGCGCCGCGCCGGCTTCAATCTGACCGAGGAAACCCGTTGCGGCGACGAGTACGACGTATTGTGGAACCAGGCACGCGGCGGCTATGTCTCCTGTCTGGAAAGAAGCAGCCGGTATTTGAATTGGCGTATATTCGATTTTCCGACTTGTCCGTTGAAACTAATGGGTTTGCGCGACGCTAGCGGGCGATTGAGAGCTTACGCCGTCTGGCACCGGCAAGCCTTCGGCGACGGGATCGACATGGCGGTGTTGCGCGATGTGTTTTACCGGCTCGACGACAGCGAAGCCCTGCCGGCCTTGCTTTATCGCCTATATGCCTACTGGCGGGAAATCGGTATGACCTGGATCAACCTGGAGGTCGCGGCGCCCTGGCTGACGTCGGTGTTTCGCGACCTGGGTTACGAGGCCCTGCCGTCGCAGGGCAATCGTTACCATGTTTTTAGCGAGCCGCCGTTACCCGCCGCCGTAACGGAAGCTTGGTATCGTAGCGGACTCGACGGCGACTATTTCGACAATCCTTTGTAGCGGCGGAGTCGCTCCGATCAACCCCAAAAGGTAAGTGTGCAGCCCATGCAAAGACCAACTATAGCCATCATTTCCACGGTGTTAAACGAACGCGAAAGCATTCGGCAATTGCTGGACGCTTTCTTGCGGCAAAGCTTGCGCGCCGATGAAATCGTCATCGTCGACGGCGGCTCCAGCGACGGTACATTGGACGTGCTGAACGCTTACGCGGCCGAACATCGCAACGTTAAGTTCTTTGTCGAGCCGGGCGTCAATATTGCCCAGGGCCGCAATATCGCGATCGCCCGCAGCCATTGCGATATTGTCGCCGTCACCGACGGCGGTTGCCGGCCGGTGGACGGCTGGCTGGCCGCGCTGGTGCAACCCTTGCTGAACGACCCGAACTACGGCGCCGTGACCGGGGTCAGGAATGTCGAAAGCATCAACGACTTCGAGTTCTTCGCCGGCAAACTATCCACGTCGGGCAACGCCGCCAACGAGGAGGAACGGGTGTTTCACGGCCGGAATTCGGCATTCCGCAAAAGCGTCTGGCTGGCGGCCGGCGGTTATCCGGAATGGCTGTACACCGCCGAAGACACCTTATTCGCCCAGCGCGCCAAGGCCTTGGGCTGCAAGGTGGCGGTAGCGCCGGAAGCGGTGATTTCCTGGCGCCCACGACCGAATCTGAAAAAACTCGCCAAGCAATATTATTTGTACGGCAAGGGGACCGGGCGGATTGGCCAAACCGACTTGAAAACGGTGTTCTATCACTTGCGCAACCACGTGATCTGGATGCTGGCGCTGCTGCTGGGCTTCGGTTTCTTCGGTTTTTGGTTGATCGCGATGGCGGTACTGAGCTTCATGTTTTTCACGCTGGTCAATCCGGTCATCACCACCTTAAAGCGCAACAACCCCGACTTGCGGCCCAGCTATTGGTTTTACGTGCCGGTCATCGTCATGGTCCGCAGTTTTTGCAACAACCTCGGCCAATTGTCCGGCTATTGGGAATACCGCGGCGCCGGGGTATTTCGCGACAATCTGGAACGTTACCGTTCCGGCAATTGGAAGTCGCCGTTCATCGCCGGTTGACGGCGGCTATTTCAGCAACGGAAGCAAGGACGGCCAAATTTTCTCGACCAGCGCCGGTTGCGCGTCGGCGTTGGGATGCAGGCCGTCGGCCTGCATCAGTTCCGGTTTCAGCGCAATGTCTTCCAAAATGAACGGCACCCATGCCAACTGTAGCTCGCCGGCTAATTGCGGGTAAACTTCGTAAAACATCTCGATATAGCGTTTGCCGTAATTGGGGGGAATCTTCATCGCCAGCAACAACACTTCAGCGCCGATGTGTCGCGAACGGTTGACGATTTCGGTCAGATTACGCTTCATTTCTTGCGGCGACAGGCCGCGCAAACCATCATTGGCGCCCAACTCCAGCACCACGACATCGGGCTTGTGACGCGCCAAGATCGACTCCAAACGCGCCAAGCCGCCGGCCGATGTGTCGCCGCTGATACTCTCGTTGAATACCGCATGGGGGCTGCCGGCGTCGACCAGTTTTTTGCAGCAGCGCGACCCAGCCGAGCTGAACTTCGATGCCGTAACCGGCACTAATACTGTCTCCCAACACCACGATCGTCTTAGCCGCGGCCCCGGCGGGTGCCACACTTAATACCATCGCAAGGACCATTCCAGTCATGTCAATTAATCGCACAGCCGCTCTACCTGTCATTGTCGCCGAAGGTCTCGGCAAAACCGTTCCCACCTCGGATGGGGATTTGCATATCTTGGCATCGGTGAATTTAATCATCAAGCCGGGCGAAAGCATCGCGATCGTCGGCGAATCCGGATCGGGCAAGTCCACGCTGTTGAGTCTGCTGGCCGGGCTGGACACCCCGAGTAGCGGCTCGGTGATCGTTGCCGGCCGCGATTTGACCCAAATGAACGAAGACGGCCGGGCCGCGCTGCGCAACGAGTTGGTCGGATTCGTGTTCCAGTCCTTCCAATTGCTGCCGGCCTTGACCGCGCTGGAAAACGTCATGCTGCCGTTGGAGCTGGCCGGGAACGCGAACGCCGAACCGGCCGCCCGAACCTTGCTGGAGCGGGTCGGCCTAGGTAAGCGGCTGCAACATACGCCTCGGCAACTGTCCGGCGGAGAACAGCAACGCGTCGCGTTGGCGCGAGCCTTCGTCGGCCGGCCGGCGATTTTGTTCGCCGACGAGCCGACCGGCAATCTGGACAGCAACACCGGCGCGCACATCGTCGAATTATTATTCGAATTGAACCAGGAATTACACACGACCCTGATTCTGGTAACCCACGACATGAGCTTGGCGGCGCGTTGCCAGCGCACGATACGGCTGGAAGCCGGGAGCATCGTATGAAGCGCTTTCGCTTGGCGATGAAAATGCTGTGGCGCGACGGCCGTTCCGGGGAATTGACACTGTTGGTGATGGCCTTGCTGATCGCGGTGACCAGTTCGACCGCGATTGCGCTGTTCGCCGACCGACTGCAGCGCACGATGACGCTGCAGGCCGCCGAATTTCTGGCCGGCGACCTAGCCGTCGCCGGCCCGGCCGCGATCGATCCGGCCTGGCTGGGCAAGGCCGGCGAACTGGGCTTGGCTCAATCGCAAACCGTCGAATTCCCAAGCATGTTGCTGGAGAACGGCGAGATGTTGTTGGCCTCGATCAAGGCGACCGGCGGCGGTTATCCGTTGCGCGGCTACCTGAAAACCGGCGACGGCGCGTTCGATCATTTGAGCGAAGTCCACGCCGGTCCGGAACCCGGCACCGTTTGGGTCGACAAGCGGGTGCTGCAAGCTTTGAAACTGGAACCGGGCGCCCGGCTGACCGTCGGCGAGGCCGTGCTGACCGTGACTCGAGTGCTGGGCTACGAGCCGGATCGGCGCGGCGATCTGTACAGTTTCTCGCCGCGAGTGATGATGGCGCTGGCCGATCTGGCCGCGACCGGCGTGGTTCAACCGGGCAGCCGGGTGCGCTTCGCGTATCAATTCAGTGGCGACGAAACGGCGCTGAACGCTTACCGCGACTGGCTGAAGCCGCAATTGAACCCGTCGCAACGCCTGCTGGACGTGCGTAACGACAGGCCGGAACTGGATTCGGCGTTGAGCCGGGCCGAGCGCTATCTGGGCCTGTCCAGCGTCGTGGTGATTTTAATCGCCGGCGTCGCGATCGCGATGGCCGCCGGCCGCTACACCGAGCGGCATTTCAACGCTACCGCGCTGTTACGCTGCCTGGGCTGCAAGCAGGGTGAAATCGTGGCGCTGTACTTGGGGCAATTTTTAATGTTGGGTATCGTCACCAGCGGCAGCGGCGCGCTGCTGGGTTGGCTGGCCCAGCACGGCTTGTTCCTGATGCTGTGCGATTTATTGCCGGCGCGGGTTGCCGACCCCGGCTGGCTGGCGGTCGGTTTCGGCTTCGCCACCGGTTTGGCGATTCTGCTGGGTTTTGCATTGCCGCCGCTGTTGCGGCTGCGCCGGGTCGCGCCGCTGCGGGTATTACGCCGCGATCTGGAACCGATGCCGGCCAGCGGCTGGTTGATTTACGGGCTGGCGCTGAGCGTGGTGGGCGCGTTGATCTGGCGCTATACCGGCGATTGGAAAATGACCGCGACGATACTCGGCATCGGCGCGCTGACCTTGGCGCTGCTGGGCTTGTTGCTCTACGGCCTGCTGCGCGCCGCCCGCCGCGCGCTGCCGGCCATGAATCTGGGCTGGCGCATGGCCTTGCGCGGCCTGATCAGTCACGGCCCAGCCGGCATCGGTCAAATCCTGGCCTTCGGCGTAACCCTGGCGGCAATGGCCTTGAGCTTTACCGTACGGTCCGATTTGATCGCCGAGTGGCAAAAGCAATTGCCGGACCAGGCGCCCAACCACTTTGCGCTTAACATTCTGCCGGACCAGGTCGGCGGTTTTAGTGGGGACATCGCCGGCCTCGGCATCGCCGCCAGCCCGTTCTACCCGGTGGTGCGGGGACGTCTAATCGAGATCAATCAAGAAGCGGTGCAGCGCCGGGTTAGTAAGGACAGCACCGGCGAAGCGGCGACCCAACGCGAACTGAGCCTGACCTGGGCCGAGCAATTGCCCGAGGATAACCGCGTCGTCGCCGGCGACGCCTGGCGGGACTTGCCGCCCGGCCAGGTATCGGTCGAACAAAAGCTGGCCGACAATCTGGGTATTCATCCCGGCGACCGATTGAGTTTCACGGTCGGCAGCGAGCGCTTGACCGCGACGGTCGCCAATCTGCGCAGCGTGCGTTGGGATACGATGCAGCCGAATTTTTACATGATTTTCTCGCCCGGCACGTTGACCGGCTTCCCGGCCACCTACATGACCAGCTTTTATCTGGACGAATCGCAAAAATCTCTGTTGACCGGTTTGGTCAAGCGCTTTCCGGCGACGACGATCCTGGAAGTCGATCTGTTGTTGAAGCAGTTCAAAACCATCCTGACCCAACTGACCCGCGCCATCGACGTCTTGCTGTACTTCGCGTTGGCCGCCGGGTTTACCGTATTGTTCGCGGCGGTTTACGCCAGCCTGGACCGGCGCATCCGCGAGAGCGCCTTGTTGCGCACGCTCGGTGCCGGCCGCGGCTTCTTGCGGCGCGGCCATTGGATCGAGTTCGCGGTGTTGGGCGGAGCGGCCGGCGTATTGGCTGTGATCGCGTCGGAAGCGGTGTTGTTTGCCTTGTATAACCGAGTGATGCAGATCGAGTACCGGCCCAACGTGACGCTGTGGCTGGCGTTGCCGTTGATCGGGATGCTGGGCGTGGGGTTGGCGGGATTCTGGGGCGTGCGCGGCGTGGTGCGGCAAGCGCCGCTGACGGTTTTGCGACGCATGGATTGACGCGAGAACGAGGCCTAAGCGTACTTGTCGTCTCCCAGCCGGTGACGCCATTCCCGGCCGTCTTTACAAGTTAATGACGGTTTCCAGCCAATCCTAAAGATATTAACAAGAGCGACTGTCCTTGTGGGAAGAATTTTGTTTCTTATTTGGAAATTTTAAATCTGTAAAAATGCGTATTGTAAATAAATCCGCTCAGGCCTAAAGTGAAACCAACTTCACTAACCGACTCGATGCAGTCTAGGAGCAGAAATGAAAAAGGCCGACTCTTTATACAGAGATATCGCGACCGGCGCGTTCTTTTCAGCCGGCATTTTTGGATTGGTATTGGAGCAATGGCTGTTATCCATGGCCTTGTTCGGCGCCGCCGCGTTAGCCAGCAATCTGCAACAAGCCAAGCCCGCGCGAGCGATGTCCCGGTTTTAACTCGGGTGCCGGTCGAGCCGGCATCTTCGGAGCGCACGGACGCGCGAACGTCGGAAACCGCTAGACCGCAGTGTTCCGGCGTTGCTGTAAGTTCGTAGTGCCTCCCGTTGTTAAGTGCTCTGTACTTCCACAGCCCCCGTCCGGGACCGGATCGGGGGCTTTTTTTGCGTCGGCGTTTTCGGACGGAATCCGCCGATAGAGCTGAAGGTGCCGGCTTCAGCGAGGCGCAGGCGGAAATTATTACCAAGCTGCAAAAATTGGCGGTAGCCTCCACGCTTGACCGGGCAAAACACGATTTCGAGCTGGATAGCCTAGTAACCAACCAATCGTTGGATTTACGCATTAAGGATGTCGAGCTAAAAATCGTCGAAACCAAATCAGAGCTGATCCGCTGGGTCGTTAGCGGTGGCCTGTTACAGAGCGCGCTGATTGCCGGTTGTTGCTAAAGCTTATTTCATCCGCTCCTTAAACGAGATTACTGCGGCAACAGCCGTATCTCGCAGCATCTACCGGGTGCGCCAGTCGCGAACGATGCGGCGGATGCTGTTTACCGCCTGCTCCTGACCTTAGACAATTGACAGCCCTATTTAAGACGAGTCAAATAACAATTAATAATTGTTAGGAGAGACCTCATGCCTACCAGCGTTGCACTAAGCCCGCATTTTGAAGCCTTCATCCGAGACCAGATCGCCAGTGGTCGCTACAACAACACCAGTGAAGTGGTGCGTGCGGCCTTGCGACTGATGGAGGAACAACAGCAACGCCAGGCTTTACAACTGGAAGCCCTGAAAGCGGAAATCGCCGCAGGCAAGGCCAGTGGGCCCGGCACCCCAGCCGATAGCGTGTTCGCACGATTGGAATCAAAGTATCAGCAACAATTCGACAGCCAGTGAGCAAGCTGATTGTCACGCCACTGGCTGAAAGCGACATCGAAGCGATTGGCGATTACATTGCCCAAGATAATCCCCGGCGCGCACTTAGTTTTGTCAGAGAGTTATTTGGGCAATGCAAAACCATTGCTGGAAATCCGTTAGGCTACCGTCTCCGTCCTGAGCTGGCGGAGGACCTCCGGTCGTGCGCCACTTATTGTCTTTAATAATTTGAAAGCGGTGAATTTTTTGAAGAAAAAAAGGTTGTACGGCCTGATGAAATCTTTTCATCAGGCCCTATTCAAATTGCGCGGTATGGAAAAAATGTCGTATTTAGGTCCAACTGGGTGAAGGGGCAGCATGAAAAGATGCAGCAAGAATTGGCTAGGCAATACCCCGCTGTCGTTAAAGAAATAGACGAACTCGTTGATAGAATTGTATCTGCTGTGCAAAGGCTACCAGCGGAACAACTTCTACATCGTGCTTGGACTAATTTGCTTATGTCTTGCCAGCATATTGAAGTAGAGGTCGATGTTGGAATGGAAGATGCCCATGCGATGCGGATGGTCGATTATGTGCAAAGCATTATCGCCGCATCGCCCCCCAGTTTAGAGCAACAAGATGAAGTTTCCGAGGAAGACTGGCAATATCTCTCCGTTCAAGTTCAGAAGCTGTTTCAGAAAATCAATTTCGAATATCACATTTGCGCTACGGCTAAAAGGAAATTATCCGGCGATGATTTCGATGATGCAATGGAGACATTCCTCTTTAAATCGCAGATGCACTGGTGCAATGTGCGAGGCGATAACTATCAAGTTCATCAAGTTCAATCGCTCGCAGACTTATTAATTCCTCAATCGGATATTATCCATAGAGCCTTTGGGATTTCTGGTGAGGATTTGATAGCTGAACTCGAAAAAATCTGGCATAGCCTAACCTTTGGGGTTCAGGATGCTATGGAGTCGCTTAGAAGTCTGCAATTAGAGGTTATGGATGATGTGCAGTTACTCTTAGAGGATGGAGTATCTGAAAAAGGCAAAAGCATTCCTGAGCTAATGCAAATTTCGTGTGACCGCCTTGGTTGCAGAGAGGAACTTGAAAACAGCATGAGTTCATTGTTTGGGATGACTTTATTTGATGTTGGGCGACTCACTAATCTCCCCACTGTTTTTCTTGAAGAGTTCTCGTGGATGCCTGGTCAAGATCAGGAATTTCTGGCTGCCGGAGAGTTTAAGGGTTGGCCACTAAGAATTTGGCCGACATTCAAGCGCCCCTTCATAAAGCTTGGGGGACATTATTATTGTTTTGATATTCATAGTTTGTTTGATAACTTTTTTAGGCAAATTGAAAAGAAAATCTATCTCCGGTCTGAAGCAGAAAAGCAGACTTGGATTGCTGGGCGAAAGACGGTATCCGAAGCATTGCCGATCCAATATTTCGAGCGACTACTACCAGGTGCTACAGTCTACCCAGAAGTTTATTACCAATCGCAAGCAAACGCTGGTGGTTCAAAGAAGTGGTGTGAGGCCGACTGTCTAATTTTATTCGACGACCATCTATTTGTAATCGAAGTCAAAGCAGGAGCGTTCACGTATACGTCGCCTGCAACTGACCTACCGGCATACATATCATCTTTAAAGGCGTTGGTCCAAAGCCCAGTCGAGCAAGGACAACGTTTTGTAAAATATTTGCAGGGTTCGGAAGAAGTTCCTATCTTTGATGTAAATCACAGGGAAATTGCCAAGTTAAGGAAGCGAGGATTAAGGGTTATTACGATTTGCGCTGTTACGCTTGACTCGTTTACGGAAATTGCCGCTCAGGCTCAACATCTTCACAAAATAGGAGTAAACGTCAGCAACGATCCGATTTGGTCACTCTCTCTGTCTGATTTACGAGTTTACGCAGACATATTCCAAGGGCCGCTTGAGTTTCTACACTTTGTAGAACAGCGCATGCTAGCTGCAATTTCCAATCGTTTAGAGTTGGACGATGAACTCGATCATCTCGGGCTATATTTAGAGCATAACAATTATTCCATGCATGCAGAGAATTGTTCGAAAGACAAATTGGACACGCTTCGCTACCACGGTTACCGATCAGAGGTGGATCGGTACTTCTCTAAAAAGCTAATTGGAGAAACGACACCGGTTTTACCAGTGCAGAAAATGCCGCCTCGGCTGCGTGAAGTATTAACTTTTCTTAACTTAAGCTCAATTCCGGGACGCTCGAATATAGCGAGCTACTTGCTTGATCTCTCTGGCGATTGGCGAGAAAAGCTTTTTCACTGGATTGAGACAGAGTTAAACGACCTACCATCGCGGGGACGATGTTTGCCGATGTCAACCCATGGAGAGGTTCGGTTAACTATTTTTGTTAGTATGCCAAACGTTACTCAATATGACCGCGCTAATGCAATCCACCACGTTCGTACGGTCTTGATAAGTACCAACGATCCTGATCGTTCATTGCTGGAGCTTTCATATGACAACGATGGCACACTTATTGGTTTAGATTGGTCAATCATTAACCTTGAAGGTTTGTCAGTTACAGAACGTGACCGATTGAAACAAGCAGGGGAAAAGCTCAAAGAAAAGCGCATTACTAATGCAATTAGATCGTCAGGGAAAATTGGTCGAAATGAATTATGCCCTTGTGGAAGTGGAAAGAAATTCAAACGCTGCTGTGGTTTCAGCAAATGACATATTGCGACTGCTTAAGGCCGTAAGGCGAATAGTAGGGCGTCAATAAGCGTAGCCGTATTGCGCCGCATGTTGGCCTTTAATCATGCGACGCATTACGCTGCCGCTAATGCACCCTACAAATTACAGGCTTCTTAAAGCCCCAGAGCATCCAATTCGTCCAACAACCGTAAAGCCCGCTTAGGGTCGCCTCGCAGTTGGGCGGCTAGAAAGCGTTGTTTGGCTTCTTCTTCCGCCAAGGCTTGGGTGGATAACTCGAACATCAGCTTGTTGAGGCTGATGTCGCGGACCTTGGCTATGTTTTTCAGCCTTTCGACCATATCGTCGGGCAATCGAATGGATAAGGTTGTCATGATCTTAATAACCTCAATATTTGCTCCGGTGTCACGACTTCGTAACCCAAACGTTTAAGCTCGGCATGGGCAAAGTCCGACACATTGTTGGTGATGATGTAAGCGGCACGAGCGGCAATCGCCAGTTCCACCAAATGATTATCCGCTTCGTCCTTTAAATTGGGCCGCCATAAGTAGCGGGCGTCGATTGCGGTACAAACCTGTGCAAAACCATCAAGAAATTCCTGCAAAGCCACCGAAGTTTGGTTGCAAAGAGCCTGAATCTTCGGCCGATTAAGAAGGTCTTGATATTCAAGGTAAAGTGCGTTGCCGACAAAGGGCTGTAAATCGCCTTGGAGGCAACGGCGAAGAACTTCTCGATTC
The DNA here is from genome assembly GCF_050154735.1 of Methylomonas stagni. Classification (NCBI taxonomy): domain Bacteria; kingdom Pseudomonadati; phylum Pseudomonadota; class Gammaproteobacteria; order Methylococcales; family Methylococcaceae; genus Methylomonas; species Methylomonas stagni. Next base: position 3,969,128 of record NZ_CP189557.1, read on the forward strand.
GGTCCTTTACCGCCGATCAAGCCGGCAACCAGGACATTTGTATCTACAACCACTCTAATTGCCATGCAAAATTGCCAGCATATATGCACACACTCCTATCCTAGCATATGCCTAAATTTTGGAAAGATTTTCGATCTCGCATTCAATGCGAACACCCAGCCCCTCGCGTCGCCTGAAAAATATAACCCTAATTGGACATACCAGCGCAGAGAGCAATAAATCGGCGCGATTTTCGGACGTGTGGGGAATGCCCCCCCCCCTCAGCGCTTCGACCATTCATTTTCCGCCGAGAACGCGTAACGCGAAGATTCGGGCGAGCCTATTCAGCCGGGTTATCGCGACATGCCGCCAATTTCGTCCCAGTCTTCGCTAACGGCGTCAACCTAGCGCCCAGACCAGTGAATCGGCCGGCATTGAGCCGATCGCCCCTCGCGCGAATGCCGCGAACATCCGGGTAAATTTCCCGTCTTCAACCGCCAGCCCAAATAATCGGCTGTTTTGGTGGGGATTTTGCGGTCTCAGTCGTCTTATTAGATTGAGTGTCAAACTAACGGCTGCTAAGTCCGAATCGAAAAGGAGAGCTTATGAAAATTCGCCCGTTTTGGGTGCTGGTGCATCGTTATGCCGGCTTGGCGATGACCGCGTTTTTGATCGTGGTCGGTTTGACCGGCAGTCTGTTGGCCTTCTACGAGGAATTGGACGGCCTGATCAGCCCGCACCTATACGCCGAACCCGCCGGGCGGCAGACCTTGCCGATTCCGCAGTTACTCGATAGCGCCGAACACGCCTTGGGCAGCCGCGCGCGGGTAGCCTCCTTGTGGCTGTCGCCGCGCCACGTCGATATCGGCGTTTCGCCCAACAACGACGCCCAAACCGGCCAACCGTTGGCATTGGATTTCGATCAAGTGATACTGGACCCCTACACCGGCGCGGAACTGGGCCGACGGCACTGGGGCTCGATTACCGAAGGCATAAACAACTTGATGCCCTTTATCTATAAACTGCATTACAACCTGGCCCTGGACGACATCGGCGCCTGGACATTGGGCATCACCGCGCTGGTGTGGACCCTGGATTGTTTCGTCGGTTTTTATCTGACCCTGCCGGCCAAGCCACTAACGGCTCGCGCCGCGGCCCGTCGTTTTGGCGGCGCTGGCGGCCGGCCTGGGCCGTGAAATGGCGCGGCTCGTCGTTCCGCATCAATTACGACTTGCACCGCGCCGGCGGTTTGTGGGTGTGGATCGCGTTATTGGCTTTCGCCTGGTCCAGTGTGTACATGAACTTGGGCGATACGGTTTACGCCAAGGTGATGCAGACGGTCAGCGATTTCCGGCAGCCCTGGACCGACATTCCCGAATTGCCGCAACCCTTGCAAAACCCGCCGGTCGTGATCGGCGAGGCCTTTGAGTTGGCGGATGCCGCCGCGCGCAAGGCCGGGGCCGAGCAAGGCTTCGCGGTATTGCAACCTGCGGCGATCTGGTATAACGCCGGCCGAGGCTTTTACGTATACAGCGCGCGTAGCGACCTGGATTTCCAAGACAAGGGCGGCCAATTGCGGGTGGTGATCGACGCGGTCAGCGGTGCGCAAAAAATGCTGCTGTTGCCCAGCGGCCAATACAATGGCAATACCATTACCGCTTGGCTGGCGGCCTTGCACATGGCCAACGTGTTCGGCATGCCCTACCGGATCTTCGTGTGCCTGCTGGGTTTGACCATTGTGATGCTGTCGGTCACCGGCGTGGTCATCTGGTTGAAAAAGCGCCGTCCTAAAACCCATTAAATCGCTCATCGCTTGATTCGAATACCGAAATTCAATGTCCGCCGCGCGGCGCTGGTCGGCAGTCTGGCCGGCGTGCTAAGCGCTTGCGAAACCGCGCCGGAACGCGATCCGGCCGCGTTGACCTTGGCCGTGCCCGCGCAATGGCGAGAAGCGGCGAGCGTGCAGGAACCGGTAGCCGGCTGGCTGGCCGGTTTCGGCGACGAGCAACTGAACGCGCTGATCCGGGTGGGGCTGGCCGAGAACTTCGACCTGCTGTCCGCCGCCGCGCGGGTCGATGCCGCGCGCGAACAAGCCGTGATCGCCGGCTCCGGTCGCTGGCCGCAACTGTCCTTCGTTCCCGGCTACCAGCGCGGCGACGCCGACGGCCGCCAATCGGTGGAGTCCGGCGCCTTCAGCGCGCTGTTCAGCGCCAGCTGGGAGCTGGACGTGTGGGGCCGAATCAAGGCCGCCCAAATCGGCCAGGAACGCGAGGCCGACGCGAGCGCCGCCGATTACGCCGCCGCGCGTCTGTCGCTGGCCGCCGCGATCGCCCAGACCTACTTCGAATGGCTGGAAGCGCAATGGCAAGCCGAAGTCGCCGCCCAGTCGGTCAAGGATCGCCGCGTGATCGTCGATTTGATCCGCGGCCGCTTCAATCGCGGCCTGACCCGCGGCTTGGACTTGCGTCTGGCCCTGACCGATCTGGCCAACGCCGAAGCGCAATCGGCCAGCGCGCTTAACGGCGTGCAGATTCTGGCCAAGCGCTTGCAGAGTCTGATCGCCCGCTACCCCGACGGCGAATTGGCCGGCCGCAGGGCCTTGCCGGAAACGCCCCAGGCCTTGGCGGTCGGCTTGCCGGCGGAATTGCTGACACGCCGCCCCGATATCGCCGCCGCGTTTCGGCGCTTGGCAGCCGCCGACGCCCGGCTGGAAAGCGCGCAAAAAGCCTTGCTGCCGCGCGTGACGCTGACCGGCAGCGGCGGCACCAGTACGCCGGCCCTGGCCGACATCGTCGATCCGCGCTCGGCGGCCTGGAACTTGGCGGCCGGTCTGGCCCAACCCTTGTTCACCGGCGACCGCTTGCAAGCCGACATCCGCCTGAACGAAGCCCGCGTCCGCGACGCCTACCAGCAATACCAAAGCGTGGCGCTGAACGCGTTTCGCGAAGTCGAACAGGCACTAGCCGCCGAGGCCAGGCTGCGCGATCAGGAACGCGCGCTGCGCGAGGCGGTCGAGCAAACCGAAGCCAGCCGCAAGTTGGCGGTATATTCCTATCAGCAAGGTTTGATCGAAATTCTGACCTTGCTGGACAGCTACCGCAGCACCTTGAATGCGCAAAGCGCGCATCTGGCGGTGCGGCGGCAGTTATTAACCAATCGCATTAACTTGTATTTGGCCTTGGGCGGCCCGGTGTGAACGAAAAATCCCGATGGTTACCACTGATTTTGCCGGCCGTGGTGCTGACCGCCGCGGTCGGCGCGGCCTGGGCGATGATCGCGTTGCGACCCGGCAGTCTGCCGGCGCCGGCCGAGCCGCCGGTGCCGCGTGTCGAGGTCATCAAAGCCGAGCCGCAAACCTTGAAATTGAACGTGCATTCGCAAGGCGTGGTCGCGCCGCGCGAAGCCATCGACTTGATCGCCCAAGTCGCCGGCAAGGTGGAGAAGATGCACCCGGCCCTGGTGTCCGGCGGCTTCTTCAAGGCCGACGAGCTGCTGGCGAGCATCGATCCGCGCGACTACGATTACGCCATCGTCGCGACCCAGGCCAAGATCGCCGAAGCCAAACGGGTGTTGATCAACGAACGCGCCCAGGCCGAGCAAGCCCGCAGTGAATGGCAGGCGCTGGGTGAGGGCGAAGCCAGCGACCTGGCCTTGCGCAAACCCCAGCTGGCCGAAGCCGAAGCCAAATTGCAGGCCGCCGAAGCCGATCTGGCCAAGGCCAAGCTGGACCGTAGTCGCTGCGAAATCCGCGCGCCGTTTTCCGGCCGGGTGCTGAATAAGCAAGTCGGCCGCGGCCAGTTTCTGCCGGCCGGCGCGACGATCGCCCGGATTTACGCCAACGACATCGCCGAAATCCGGCTGCCGGTCGGCATCAACGAACTGGCATTTCTGGATTTGCCGCTGGGTCAATCCGGCCGGACCGGGCAATGGCCGGCGGTGACCTTGAGCGCCGAGGTGGCCGGCCATCCGCAAACCTGGCGGGGGCGCATCGTTCGCGGCGAAGCCGAGCTGGACAGCAGCAGCGGCCAATTGTTTCTAGTCGCGCAGGTCGAACAACCCGATAACAGCCGCGACGGCGGAGCGCCGCTATTGAGCGGCTTGTTCGTGCAAGCCGAGATCGAAGGGGTGGCTCGGGCCGGACTGTACGCCTTGCCGCGCAATGCCTTGAACAATCTAGGTCAAGTCAAGCTGGTCGATGCCGAACAACGCCTGACCTTCCGCGACGTGGAGCTTCTGCGCGGCGAGCCGGGCCGGGTCATCGTCAAATCCGGCCTGAACGCCGGCGAGCGCATCGTGGTTTCGGACATGCCGATGCCGGTGGCCGGCATGCGGGTCGAAGTCTCGGCAGAACGGCCATGAGCCGCTCGCACGGCGCGGCCCGCCGGGGCGGGGTCTTGGCCTGGTTTGCCGGCAACCCGGTCGCGGCCAATTTGCTGATGCTGCTGATTCTGGCCGGCGGGGTGATCGGCATGCTGGACGTCGACAAGGAAGTGTTTCCCCGCTTCAGTCCGCATCAGATCGAGATCGCCACCACCTTCCCCGGCGCGGGACCGTCCGAAGTCGAGGAATCGGTGTGTATCCCGATCGAGGAAGCGATTCAGGACTTGCCCGGTATCAAGCATTTGCACGGCGAAATCCAGGGCGATACCTGTCTGGTATCGGTCGAAATTCGGCCCGACCGGGATCGCGAACAAATGATGGCCTTGTTGCGCGCCAGGGTGCAAGCCATTCCGCGTCTGCCCAAGCAACTGGAAAAAATCGACGTACTGCCGGCCGACCGCAAGGACGACGACGGCGTGATTTGGGTGGCGCTGCACGGCGACACCGATGCCTTCAAATTGCAACAGTTCGGCGACCGGATTCAGCAACAGCTGTCGACCATCCCCGGCGTCAGCCGGGTGCGCAATTACGGCGAACGGGCTTACGAAATCGGCATCGAAGTCGCGCCGGAACAAATGCGCAAATATCAATTGACGCTGGACGAAGTCACCCAAGCGGTGCGGGCGGCGTCGGTCGACCTGCCCGGCGGCCTGATCCGCAATCCGGACGGCGAATTGTTGTTGCGGGTGGCTGGTCGGGCCAAGGATGCCGACGCGGTCGGCGCGCTGATCGTCAAGACCTTGCCGGACGGCAACCGGCTGCGGCTGGACCAGATTGCCACGATCCGCGACGGCCTGGAGGAACGCTTGTACGACTGGCGCCACAACGGCGAAACCGCGCAGGGCTGGGAAATCCACACCGAGCGCGACAGCGTGGCGGTGGCGCGCAAGGTCAAGGCTGAAATCGAGGCCATCCGCGCCGGTCTGCCGGAAGGTTTACGGCTGATTAGCTGGTGGGACGATTCCCAGGCCTACGACGAGCGCATCGGCACCTTGCTCGAGGACGGCCTGAGCGGCTTTTTACTGGTGTGTTTGGTGTTGACGTTGTTCCTGCGGGCGCGGGTGGCCTTGTGGGCCGGCGTCGGCATTTTCACGTCGGTACTGGGCGCGTTCTGGCTGATGCCGGCGCTGGATATTTCGCTGAACATGCTGTCGCTGTTCGGCTTTTTATTGGCGATGGGCGTGTTGGTGGACGACGCCATCATCATCGGCGAAAGCGTACACAGCCGGCAAATCGATGGCGGCGAAACCCCGCTGCAAGCCGCCGTCAACGGCGTGCGCGCGGTGGCGCTGCCGGTGACCCTGTCGGTGTTGATCGTGTTGGTCGCGTTTCTGCCGGGCTTGTATTTGCCGGGTTGGGCAGGGCAAATGATGCGGCCGATCTGTCTGATCATGATCCTGACGCTGGTGTTTTCGCTGATCGAGGCGCTGCTGATCCTGCCCTCGCATCTGGTCGCGCCGGTACAGGCGCCGACCACGGGCAACGCCTTGCACCGGCTGCGCGCGCGGCTGAACGGCGGCCTGGACCGTTTGGTCGAGCGGGTGTACCGGCCGCTACTGGCGGCGGCCTTGCGCTGGCGCTATCTGACCGTCGCGCTGTTCGCGGCCCTGCTGATTATTTGCTGGGGTTTGGTCGCCAGCGACCGGGTCCGTCAATCGATTAATCCGGACGTGTCCAAGGACAGCTTTTGGGTCTCGATCCGGCTGCCGCAAAGCGCGCCCTACAGCGAGGCGCAAGCCCTGGCCACCCGCGTCGAAAACGCCTTGTTTGAATTGCGCGACGAACTGGACGGCGTGCCGCCCGGCGCCGGCAAGCGCGGTCACGATCCCGAGCATAGCGTGATTGTCGGCGTCGAAACCATCGTCTGGGAACACGGCGGCGGACTGTGGTTGGAATTGTCGGCGGCGGGCCGCCAACGCATCAAGGTCGAGGATTTCATCCGCGACTGGCGCAAGCGCATCGGCGAGATTCAAATCGGCCAGGTGGATTTCATTTTCAAGGAAGGCGACGAACCTTACGACCTGGAACTGACGGTCGGCGCCGACAATCCGGCCCAACTCGGCCCAGCGGTCGAACAACTCAAGCAACAAATCAAGGGCTTTCGCGGCGCCTACGACGTGATCGATTCCGGCGAGCCCGGCAAGCCGGAAATTCATTTAACCCTGAAGCCCGAGGCCGAACGGCTGGGCATGCGCCTGGAACAACTGGCCGAACAGGTCCGCAACGGCTACTACGGCGAGGAAGTGCATCGCTTCATGCGCGGCCGCAAGGAAGTCAAGGTGATGGTGCGTTTTCCGCTGCGCGAGCGCCGCTCGCTGGAGCAACTGCAAGCCCAACCGGTGCGTCTGCCCAACGGCGCCAGCGCGCCGCTGGCGAGCTTGGCGGATGTGGAAGTGCTGCGAGGCTACGCCCGCATCATTCGCGAAGACCGGCAACGAGTACTGAAAGTCCAGGCCAGGGTCGATCCGACCGTGGCCGACGCCAACGAAGTCTACGCGGTGCTGGAACGCGACGTCTTCCCAACGCTGGAAAGCCGCTTTCCCGGCCTGAACGTTAAAATCGGCCAGCAACGCCAAGAGCAGAAAGAGCTGCTGGCCGCATTCGGCAAAAACACGCTGATCGCGCTGTTGGTGATTTACGCATTGATCGCGGTGCCGTTTCGCTCCTACGCCAAACCGCTGATCTTTCTGCTGGCCGCGCCGGTGGCCTGGTGCGGCGCGGTGCTGGCCCACTGGGCGGCCGGCCTGCCGCTGTCGATGGAATCCTTGGTCGGCATGATCGCCGCTAGCGGCGTCGTCGTTAACGACAGCCTGGTGTTGCTGGACTATCTGCGCCAGCACGACGGCGACGAGCGGCCGGTGGACGTGCTGATCGCCGAGGCCTGCTGTTCCCGCTTCCGGCCCATCCTATTGGCCTTCCTGACCAACTTCGCCGGCTTCCTGCCCACCCTGCTGGAAACCAGCCCCCAAGCCCAATTCCTGATCCCGATGACGCTGTCGCTGTCCGCCGGCCTGCTGATCGGCATGGCCGCCAGCTTGATTTTGACCCCGGCTTGTTATGCGTTGTTGGGGGAGAGGTGAATTCGGTATCGCTGCGCACCGGCCTGCGCGCGGTTGCAGCCTATCGTTCAATTTGATTCAATGCGAGCAAGTTGATGTAACCCTGGCACACCAGCTAGACTCCGATGATATACAGAAGGGAAATTCCTATGCTGATCAATAAATTGTCGCTTTGGGAGCCATTTTCGGTAGATATACGGAACCATCTAATAACTAGTTAGGCATATATACTCGGGGAGACTATGAAATACACTCTCGAAGTTCAAACAAATTACGTTACTGAGCCCATTCGAGCTCGGTTTGCGATGGTCATTCCAATCCTCCGAGGAATGCTCTTTTCTACCAAGGGAGATATTGTCGAGCAAGCCGGGGGTATGAAAAAATCACATTCGAAATGTTTTGCAGAGTCTACAACGAACATCCGGGTGATTATGGAATCTGCTTTGAATATGCACTACACCACTCCATCAGAGGAAGACAACCATCCATATACAGTAAAGTCAGTTACGTACTGGATCAATTTTGCAGAGTTGGCAACCAAGCAGAGTCAATTCTATTTGGGGCAGAAAAGGGTGGAAATCAGTCAATTATCGAAAGCGCCAAAAGCATACTGACAGAGAATTCAAAGTTGCTTCCTGGAACTCAAGCTAGACCCACGTTTTTAATACGGCATATCGAAAATATCGCTCTTGCAATGAGGCAAAGCACTATCGCGCAAAGCCTTCCCGCAAGCATCCGAGGTGTTTGGAAAGCCGATTTATTTCTTGGCAATCCGCAGACAGACTGTTGGGTTGCAACAACCTTGAAAACAAATAAGGCTCAAATTGAAGAGGCTCCCGGGCTAAGAATAGCTATCTACCCGGAGGCAAGGCCAAATGAGGAGCCTCGAATGATAGGCTCGCTTATACATTGCCCACTACCTTACAACATTGAGTTCATGCAGTTGTTTGGAGCGACATTTCAAATCATGAAACATCTCGTCGCTTCTCGCGGAAAGCAGCCAAGCCCAGCAGCACTTGTTTACTATGATGACCAAGAAGTTGCTAAATGGCTGTCTGATCGCGCGCATTTTCCGGTGCTTGCAATTCTCGAAGCACTTGAGCCTATAAAACAGGTCGATTTGCTAGCAGAAAATGGTGAAGAACAAACTCAAGAGCCTTCTGATGTCATCGCCGCAGCCCCCATTCCTCTTTCGCCCTAGCGCTGTCGGGCCTAACACGTCGCTCCACCCGACCAAAAACCGCTGCGCGGTTTTCGTCGGGTGAGCTAGGCGTTAGGCAATATATGGGAAGCTTGTTCACATGAAATATCTGTTCTTGGTGCTCATCGTCATTAACAGCCCGCGTAGGGCGCATTAGCGATAGCGTAATGCGCCGAATGATTAAAAGCCAACATGTGGCGCAATACGGCTTCGCCTATTGACGCCCTACGATTACGCCTTACGGCCTTCAAATTGGCTGAGACCTATGGGTAATCAGGAAAACAAATGAATAAATTTATCGACAGGTTAAAGACCGCATTAAATCAATCGTGTAACGACGCGCGTATGTTTTCGGATGACGATACTAACTTGATTAATGCGGAATACTTGATTACTGTAAATATAGCAAAATCTATTGCCGCGATGAATAAAGACTTTGGCGGACCATATAAAATACATTTAGAGCATAGCACGAAAAAATTCTCATCTTCTTGTCCTCCATTGCTTTCGAAAAAGTACTCAAACAACCCTTTTGGATATACTGAAGAACTAAGGCAAGGAAATTTAAACACAAAACGGGCCGGCAAAATTGATATAGCCGTTTACACTGACGGTCATATTTTAGACAAACCATATTGTGCCATTGAGGTTAAGGGCTTCAATCCTTCAAAAGCAAAAATTATCGAAGATTTAGAAAGAAATTTAGAATACTTCTCTCTCGCTGCCAATACGGGACTGTCGGAACTTCCGTTTAGTTTATTTGCCGCTTTACACAGCTGCAAAAACACTTGGTGCGACGCGAAAGAACTTACCAATATAAATAGAATTACTAATCGCTATAAAAAATATATCGCCAGTCTTTCCATGCCCAATAATACTAGATATAACATTCAAGTTTTTACTATTCGCCGAGGTATTGTCCCACAACCCGATTGCGAATATATCGAAATGTTTGGTTTACAGGGCAATGAAGACTATCATTTTATAGGATCAATAATTTGTTTCTATCAATAATCAAACCTTGATGGAATCGAGGATGTCGAAGACATACCCCTACAAGTCGCCGATGTTAGTCACGTGACAGAACCGCTCACACCCTCGATTCCGCTAACTCTGCATCGCGGCTACGTAATACCGACCGATAGGAACCTACCGCGTTGTTTCCGGCTTCGCTACGGTGATAAGCTTATGCCTGTACCCGTGGTACGCGATGCATCACGACCGCTTGTGAAGCTGTGACGGCTTTACCGGCGTCCCCCTTTCGGAGTCTAGCCGGATGAAAACCCAGCCCCTCAACCAAGCCTTCACGTTGATCGAACCAGGCCCGGTGGTGTGGGTGACGACCAACGACGGCCGGCGCGACAACGTGATGACGGTTTCCTGGACCATGGTGTTGGACTTCTCGCCCAAGTTCGCGATCGCAACCGGGCCGTGGAACCATTCCTACCAAGCGTTGTGCGACACCAAGGCCTGCGTGCTGGCGATTCCGACGCTGGATTTGCTCGACCGGGTGGTCGGCATAGGCATTTGCTCTGGCAGCGATACCGACAAATTCGCCAAATTCGGTTTGACCGCGCTACGCGGCCAGCACGTCGCGGCGCCTTTAATCCAAGAATGCTTGGCGAACATCGAATGCCGGGTGGTCGAGATCGTCGAACGCCACAACGTTGTCGTGTTGGACGGGCTGGCCGCTTATCTGGACGACGAACGTGCGGAACGCCGCACCCTGCACGCAGTCGGCGACGGCAGTTTCGTTGCCGACGGCATAAAACTGGATCGGCGGGAAATGATGGCGGCGAAATTGCCCGAAGGTATCTGATCGCCCATCCGCAAAAGCGGCGGATTTCGGTCGGTTCCGGCATTCGTTTTTAGCGACGACGCTAGCGCGGCGGGTTCATGCGGCCGCTTGCGGTCCGGAACGCGACGACGGATGTTCCGAACTCGGCGATTCTGGTTTCTAGCTCAAACGTTGGCGTTATTTACGCCAGCGTTCGAGCTCCCTGGAAATCATCAAGAAATTTTCGACTACGCCCGAGCCTCCAGCAAACCGTCGAGCTTTTTGGAAAACGTTATCCTGCCGAACGGCAAGGTTTCGGCGACCAGGGCCGTAGGGCGGATAAGCGAAGCGTCATCCGCCGATAAAGCTGTCAATTATCCGGTCCACCCGCTTCAGCTCGTAGATACTCTGTTCAAAATCAACAAATTTCGTCGTTTCTTTATTGCGCGACATTTGGTACCGGAATGGCATAAAACCGTGTGTTGTCGAACGGCTGATCGTACTTCAGCATGCCATGGATCGCATGCAGTAATTTACGCATGACGGCGCAGACGGCTTGCAAAGGTTTCTTGCTGGAAGTACGCCCGCACATGCGGATCGTGCTGTTTGGCACTCAAGGCCGGCATATACAACGCCGAACGAATATGCCGGTTACCGGCCTTGGATAGCCGCATTTTCTTGTGTACGCTTTTGCCCGACTCAAAGGCCTTGGGATCGAGCCCGGCAAACTTGACCCACTCGCGATGCGTCAGGTTGTGCGGCAATAGCAGCAGTTCGCCCATCAAGGCAATAGCGCTAGTTTGGGCAATGCCTTTGATGCCGGTCAACAGTTCGAATATGCGCTGAAGTTCCGGATGCTGGTCGATTAAAGCCATCGCTTCATCGGCCAGGATATCGATGCGTTTTTCCAATTGACTGATCGCCAGCTTGGCATCGCGCAGCAGGGCCTTCGGGGTTTCCTGAGTGGCACTCAGCGCATGCAGATGATTTTTCGCGGCGGCTTTTTGACTAGTCAGCGCATCAATGCGGCGAGCAAAACCACGCAAGACCAAGGTCTGATTCGACGGTCGAGTCCAGGCGACGAAATCCATGCGCTCGACATGTTCGGCGAGGGTATTGGCATCGACGGCGTCGGTTTTACTGTTTTTCATCAAGGCCTTGGCGAAGTTATGCGAAGCCTTGGGATTAACCACCATCACCGGAATGCCGGCGTCATGTAGCGCAATAGCAAGATCGAAATGGTAAATACCGGTGGCTTCCAGACAGACCTTGATGCCGGGTAATTTGATCAGTTTATTGACCAAACTCGCACGGTCAGCGCGGATATTCGACCGATACATCGCTAACATTTTCTCTGCGGCCGCCTTCACCAACTCCCGCAAAAACCCTGGCTCCACCACTTCCACCTCGGCGCCGTATTTCAGAATATCCATCAGCAATTCTTCGTGGCGGTTGAAGGGGATGCGTAGTTGGTAACGGCCGTCGGTCAGCCACTCGGATTCTTGTCGGCTATGCCAGGTTTCGTCCGCTACCCAGCGGCCGGCCTTGGCGGAGAAATTGAGGATGGCGGTATGTTTTGGGGTGCCGGCGAAGATGCCGTAGGCGGAGCGAAGTGTTGTTGCAGTGTGTCCGGCTCCAGCAGAAGCGCCGGTTCGCCGCTGGCGGTTGCGGACCTGATTCGGTCCAGCGCGAAGGTGCGCGGTTCGTCGAGTTGGTGGCAGTAGGCGTCCAAGTACCAGTTGTCTTTATATAAAACCAGGTTTTGCGGCGAGATGGTCCGTGCGCTGGTTTGGTCGTCACTACGGGCGTGGTAATGAGCCAGTAGCCGTTGTTGCTCGAACAGGGCTTGGGCCAGCGTTAGGAACAAGTCGCCGTCGCGGCAGCGGTAAGCGTGGCTGAGGATTTTGACCCGGCTCAGTTTCTGGGTTTTGATGCCCGGCGAGCGGTCCAGTAATTTTTGCAGATGGTCGCGGAGTTGGCCGATTTCGTTGCGTAACAATCCCGGCGCCAGGTTGCCGAGCAGATGCTGGCAGGCAATCAAGGCTTGCAGCTCGTCGGCGGTCAGCCAAATGCCGGGCAGTTCGAACGGGTAACGCAGGTCGGTACGGTCGTAGTAATAACCGCCCGCCGAGCGGTTGCAGATCAGCGGCGCGTTTAAATGGTCGGGCAGTTCCTTCGTCAGGCGTTGTCGAGTGGATTTTGAGCATCCCAGTTGTTTATCGAGTTCTTTTCCGGAAATCGGTGTGCGCCGGTGTTTTAGCAGATTATGGAATTTGATGATTTTGTCGATGTGCTGCATGGTCCGTCATCGCGGTGATCTTCTCGATCGAGAAGTCTAGCGCCTGTTTCCAGGTGCCGGATGTTGGCCGAATTCGGGTTGTCGTTCGCCGCCAGCTTGCACGCTCGGCAAGTCTTGCGACGGTTGGATTTGTCGTGAGCTTGCGGATTTTTTCCCAATTTTGGTGACTGTTTATGAAAGCCATTGGGCAAAGGACCGGCATACCTGGATCGGAACGCCTTCGATCGCCGCTGAATCCGCTACGACGCCCTTCCTTATTCATTGTCCGCAGTGACAAATCGTTTCATGATCGTTAGGTTAATATTGAGAATTTGCGCGCCCGGTTTTGCGGTGTAATCGTCGCTGGGATGTAAGTGTTGCGTGAAATTACCGGCGGTTACATGCAATAATGGTTCCTTTTTATTTTGCGGTTTTGGGGCAGGGTAACGGGTGAGCGGCGATAACGATATTCAGGCCTTGGCGCTGGCGGTGATTCAGACCGAAATGCAGGCCGTCGCGCGTCTGGCGGAACGGATCGACGAGGCGTTCGTTCGGGCCTGCCATTTGTTGTTGGACTGCAAGGGACGGGTGGTCGTGACCGGCATGGGCAAGTCCGGGCATATTGCCGGTAAGATTGCCGCGACGCTGGCCAGCACCGGGACGCCGGCGTTTTTCGTACATCCGGGCGAGGCCAGCCATGGCGATCTGGGTATGATTACTCGCCAGGACGTGGTGTTGGCATTATCCAACTCCGGCGAGACCGGGGAAATTTTGACGATCTTGCCTATCATTAAGCGACTGGGAGTGCCCTTGGTGGCGATGACCGGCAATGCCGATTCGACGTTGGCCCGCATGGCCAGCGTGCATCTGGACGTCTCGGTGGAACAGGAAGCTTGTCCTTTGGGCTTGGCGCCGACCGCTAGTACGACGGTGGCCCTGGTGATGGGCGACGCGTTGGCGGTGTCCTTATTGGAAACCCGCGGTTTTACCCGCGACGATTTTGCGTTGTCGCATCCGGGCGGTAGCCTGGGCAAGCGCCTGCTGTTGCGGGTCGAGGATATGATGCATCGCGGCGACGAAGTGCCGGCGGTGGCCGACGACGCGTTGGTTAGTAGGGCCTTGCTGGAAATGACCGAAAAGAAATTGGGCATGACGGCGGTGGTCGATGCCGATCGCAAGGTGGTGGGAGTTTTTACCGACGGCGATTTGCGGCGGATGCTGGAGAAAAATCTCGATGTTCACATTACCCAAGTCGCGCAAGTCATGAGCCGACCCGGCACAGTCATTGATGCCGGAATGTTGGCGGCGGAGGCGATGCGCATTATGGAAACCAAAAAAATCAACGCCTTGTTGGTTGTCGATCACGAGCGGGTCTTGCAGGGTGCGCTCAATACCCACGACTTGCTGCGGGCCGGCATCGTTTGAAGGTATCGTCACATGTTCGGATTGGATAGACAAAAGCTGCAAGTCATTGAAAACCTCAAGCTGTTGATTTTGGACGTCGACGGCGTGTTGACCGACGGCCGGCTGTTTTTCGACGACGAGGGGCGAGAATATAAATGTTTTCATGCCCGCGACGGGCACGGTATCAAGTTGTTGCGGCAGACAGGCGTCGAGGTGGCGGTCATTTCCGGCCGCAAGTCGAATTCGGTGACGTTGCGCATGCGTGGTCTGGGCGTCGAACACGTGTACCAGGGCCACGAGAACAAGCGAGCCGCATTCGCCGAGATTCTGGAGTTGTTGGGGTTGCGAGCCGAGCAGGTCGGCTATGTCGGCGACGATGTGTTGGATTTGCCGATTATGCGCCAGGTGGGTTTCGCGGTGGCGGTTGCCGATGCCAATTTCGCGGTCAAACGTTACGCCGACTGGCAAACCGAAGCGGCCGGCGGACTGGGCGCGGTGCGCGAGGTTTGCGATCTGATCATGCAGGTGCAGGGGCGTTTCGATTCGGTTTTGCAGGCCTATCTATGAAGGGACGCATCCGCAATCTGGCCGTGTACGCTTACGTCGCGCTGGCGGCGGCGTTGTCCTGGTGGCTGGCGGAAATGCATGAGCTGCGTCAGGAGCAGATCAAGATCGAGGAAAACAGTCCCGATTTTTTCAGCGAGGTCTATTACAAACAGGAAATGGGTCTGGACGGTATCGCTAAAAACGAGCTGTCCGCCGAGCGGATGCAGCATTTTAAAACCGACGGCAGCACCCATTTGCAAAAGCCGGTGATGACGCTGTACAACCCCAACCAAATGCCCTGGGTGATTAAAGCCGATAGTGGCGTGATGGCCGCCGACGGCGAACATTTGCAATTGAACGGCACGGTTTTTATCAATCGGGAGGCGTCCAAAACCAACGCGGCGCTGACCGTCAATACTTCGGATTTGCGGGTTAATCTCGCCAGCCATTATGCGGAGACAGCGGCTTGGGCCGAAATTATCGGCCCGCCCAATAAAACGGCGGGAATAGGTATGGAAGCGACTTTCGTCAGTCCGATTCACCTGAAATTGTTGTCCAAAGTGAAAGGTCGCTATGAAATTAAGTAAAATGCTGGGTTGGAGCCTGTTATGGCTCGCGCCGGCGGTCGTTGCGCTGGAGTCGGATTCGGAACAACCGATCTACATCGACTCGAACAATGCCGTCTACGACGAGAAAACCCAGGTCAGCACGTATACCGGCGGCGTCGTCGCGACGCAAGGCACGATTCGTATCGATGCCGATCAGTTGGTGGTTTACCTGAAGGACGGAGCCATCACCAAGCTAATTGCCACCGGTAAGCCGTCGCGCTTCAAACAGTTGCCCGCCGTCGGCAAGGACGAAATGCACGGCGAAGGCTTGGTCAACGAATTCTACCCGGAAAAAAATCTGCTGATTTTCATGAAGAACGCCTCGGTTTGGCAGGGCGACGCCAAACAGTCCAGCGAGTATATCGAGTACGATACCAAGAACTCGCTGTTGAAGGCCGGCGAGCAGAGCACCGACGGCAAGCGGGTGCATTCGGTGATCCAACCCAAGACCAAAAAGGCTCCGTAATGGCGCGTTTGCTTGCCGAGCAGTTGTACAAGCGCTACAACAACCGTAACGTGGTTGATGGTGTCGGTTTGCAGGTCGATACCGGCGAAGTCGTCGGCTTACTTGGCCCCAACGGCGCCGGGAAGACCACCAGCTTTTACATGCTGGTCGGTTTGATTAGGGCGGATAAGGGCGATATTTACCTGGACGATCAGCGCATCACCTACCAGCCGATGCATCGGCGGGCTCGCTTGGGGATAGGCTATCTGGCCCAAGAAGCGTCGGTGTTTCGCAAATTGAACGTGGCGGATAATTTGCGGGCGGTGTTACAGATTCGCGACGACTTGACCGACGGTCAGATCGAGCTAATGATTGACGAACTGCTGGCGGAATTTAATATCAACCATTTGCGCAAGCAACTGGCGCTGGGCTTGTCCGGCGGCGAGCGGCGCCGGGTTGAAATCGCCCGTGCCTTGGCCAGCGAGCCGCAATTTATTTTGCTGGACGAACCGTTTGCCGGCGTCGATCCGATTTCGGTGCTGGAATTGCAAAAAATCATCGCGCATCTGAAGCAGCGCGGCATCGGTATTTTGATTACCGAGCATAAGGTCAGAGAAACATTGGAGATATGCGATCGCGCCTACATCCTGAATGACGGCAAGGTTATCGCGGAGGGTGTATCCCGCGAACTGGTCGACAATGCGGAAGTGCGCAGAGTGTATCTGGGCGATAAATTTAGCTTATAGATTTTTAAATACACATGAAGCAATCCTTACAACTCCGTATCGGTCAGAGTCTGACGATGACGCCGCAATTGCAGCAGGCGATCAAATTGTTGCAGATGTCGACCCTGGATTTGCAGCAGGAAATCCAGCAGGCGCTTGAATCCAATATGATGCTGGAGGTGGAAGAGGAAGAGTCGCTGAATTTGGATTTTCGAGAAAAGAAAGCCGAAAACCCCGATCAAGTCACCAGCGAGGGGTCGCAAACCGACATGCCGGACGAATTGCCGGTCGACGTCAGCTGGGACGATGTTTACGAAAGCAGTTTGCCCAGTGGCGGAGACGACGGCGACACGCCGGAATTCGAAAGCTTCCGCAGCAAGTCCGAAAGTCTGCACGATCATTTATTCTGGCAATTGGAGTTGCTGCCCATCTCCGACCGCGACTACGCGATCGCGGCGGCGATTATCGATGCCATCAACGACGACGGTTACATCGCCACCGATCTGAACGACATTTGTCAGGGCTTGCAGGAGCAGCTCGACAATCTGGAAATCGACGAGGTTCAGGCCGTGTTGCACATGCTGCAGAATTTCGACCCGGTCGGCGTGGCGGCTTTGGACTTGGCCGATTGCCTGCGTTTGCAGTTGCTGCAGTTGCCGGCGACGACACCCTACCGGGAGGAGGCGCTGGATTTTGTTAAACGACATCTGGATTTACTGGCGACTTGCGATCAGGCCCGCTTGATCAAGCGCGTCGGTATGACCGAGGACGTGTTGCGGGGCGTGTTGGCCTTGATCCGCACCTTGGACCCCAAGCCTGGCGGTCAAGTCCAGGAAGTCAGCGTCGAATACGTGGTGCCCGATGTGTTCGTCGCGAAGGTAGCCGGGGCGTGGCAAGTCAATCTGAATCCGGAAATCGCCCCGAAATTACGGATTAATCCGTTTTATTCCGGGATGATCAAGCGGGCTGACAACAGCCAGGACAACGTCAGCATGAAAAACCATCTGCAGGAAGCGCGCTGGTTTATCAAAAGCCTGCACAGCCGCAACGACACCTTGTTGCGGGTCGCGCGCAGCATCGTCGAAAAGCAGGGCGATTTTTTCGAGCACGGCGCGATCGCGATGAAGCCGATGGTGTTGCGGGATATCGCCGAGGAACTGGAACTTCACGAGTCGACGATTTCCAGGGTCACCACCCAAAAATACATGCACACGCCGCACGGCGTCATCGAATTCAAATACTTCTTCTCCAGCCATGTCAGTACCGATGGCGGCGGAGAATGTTCGGCGACCGCGATTCGGGCGCTGATCAAAGAATTGGTCGGTTCCGAAAACCCGGCCAAGCCATTAAGCGATAGTAAAATATCCGACTTATTGAATGAAAAAGGCATCAACGTCGCCCGCCGCACCATTGCCAAATACCGGGAAGCGATGTCGATACCGCCAACCAGCCAGCGGAAAAGGCTTATCTGAGTACGGAAGCATAATTTTTAAAAACAGGAGTATTCCATGCAAGTTAGTATCACCGGTCATCACGTAGAAGTTACCGATTCGTTAAAAGCTCATGTCGAAGACAAAATCAGCAAGATCAAGCGTCATTTCGACAACGTCGTGGACGTTCACGTGATTTTGACCGTCGAGAAACTGGAGCAAAAAGCCGAAGCGGCCGTGCAAATCAGCGGCGCCAAACTGTATGCCGAGGATGTCCAGGAAGATATGTATGTCGCGATCGATAACATGGTCGATAAACTGGACAGACAAATCGTCAAACACAAAGAAAAAACCAAAATCACCGTTAATTCCTATCGGTTCGCGGGGACGGTTTGGCGTCCCCGCCTCGAATTCTCATCATGAAACTCGTCATCGTCAGCGGCTTGTCCGGTTCCGGAAAAAGTATCGCCCTGGATACCCTGGAGGACTGCGGTTACTACTGCATCGATAACCTGCCGGTGGTGCTGTTGCAGCAATTTGTCGACGACGTGATGGCGAAGGCGCCGGCCACGTACGCCAAGACCGCGATCGGCATCGACGCTCGCAATCGCACCGAAAAACTGGCGGACTTCCCCGATTGCATCGCATTTATTCGCGGCAAGGGTATCGATTGCGAAGTGGTTTACATGGAAGCCGACGAAAACATCATCCTGAAGCGTTACAGCGAAACTCGGCGCAAACATCCGTTGACCACCGAAAGCTTGCCGTTGCGCGAGGCGCTGGACATCGAACGGCAAATGTTGCATCCGGTGGCGGTGATCGCGGATATCGTCATCGATACCAGTTTTACCCATTACCATCAGTTGCGGGACTTGTTGAAAAACCGCTTGGGCGAGAAAGGCAAGAGTTCGCTGTCCATTTTGTTTCAGTCTTTCGGCTTCAAATACGGCATGCCGCTGGATGCCGATTTCGTGTTCGACGCCCGCAGTTTGCCGAATCCGTATTGGGTGCCGCAGCTAAGGGGTTTGACCGGTAAACACGCCGAAGTGGTCGAATTTTTGCAGCACGAAACGGCCGTCAAGGAATTTCTGCACGATGTCGGTTATTTCGTCGGCCGTTGGGCGCCGCGTTTCGAGTCCGACAATCGCAGCTACCTGACGATCGCGATCGGCTGCACTGGCGGTCAACACCGTTCGGTATACTTGGTCGAGACGCTGGGGCAACACTTTAAAACCCTTACCCCTAACATTATCGTCAGGCATCGGGAGTTACGTTTCCCGGCCTCCTAACCTTCCGGTTTCAGCTTATGACAACACCCACCCTGCCGGAAAACGGCGAACATCTCTTGGCGCGCGCTACGGCGATTCTGGCCAAGGGCTCGCAGATCGAAATTCGCAATCTGGTGCGTTCGCTATATCCGGCCGAAGCGGCATTCGTGCTGGAGGCACTGGAACCGGAGCCGCGCGCCAGCCTGTGGCGTTTGATTCCGCCCGGTGTCATGGGCGAGGTGTTGATCGAGTTGAATGTCGAAGTCGCGACCGCGTTGTTGGCGATCACCGACCGCAAGGATTTGATGGCCGCGACCGAGCAAATGGGTGCCGACGGCATGGTGGACTTGTTGCATGTCTTGCCGGAACCCTTGCTGTCTCAGGTTATGGAATCGATCGGAGTGCACAACCGCAATCGGTTCGAACAAGCGCTAAGTTACGGCGAGCATACGGCGGGCGGCTTGATGTCGAGGGAGGTATTGACGATACGGGCGGATGTCACCTTGGATGTGGTGTCGCGCTATTTGCGGTTGCGCGGCCGGGTGCCGGCCGGCACCGACAGCCTGATCGTCGTCGATCGCAAGGATAGTTTTCAGGGGGTGTTGGCGATCAGCCAGTTGTTGACGCACGATCCGCACACCAAGGTTTCCGAGTTGATGGATACCAAGAGTCCGGGGATTTCCTACAAAACCCCGAGCCGAGACGTGGCCGCGCTGTTCGAGCGGCGCAAATTGCTGTCGGTACCGGTACTGGCCGACGACGGTAAAGTGTTGGGTAGGATTACGATCGACGACATCCTGGATGTGATTCGCGAAGAAGCCGATCATTCGCTGATGAGCATGGCCGGCTTGACCGAGGAACACGACATGTTCGCACCGGTCGTGGCCAGCGCCAAACGCCGGGCCTTGTGGCTGGGCGTCAATTTGTTGACCGCGTTTCTGGCGGCCTGGGTCATCGATTTGTTCGAAGATACGATACAGCAAATCGTGGTTTTGGCGGTATTGATGCCGATCGTCGCCAGCATGGGCGGTATCGCCGGAAGTCAAACCTTGACGCTGGTGGTTAGAGGCTTGGCGCTGGGCCAGATCAGCGGCGGCAACGCTCGCGGCTTGTTGTTCAAGGAAATTTCGGTCGGCTTGTTGAACGGGCTGATTTGGGCGGTCGTCGTCGCCGCCGTGGCCGGAGTTTGGTTTCACAATCCGCACATTGGTATCCTGCTCGGCGCGGCGATGCTGATCAATTTGGTGTGCGCGGCCTTTTCCGGTGTGGCGATTCCGGTTTTGTTACAAAAAATCGGTGTCGATCCGGCGTTGGCTGGCGGGGTGCTGTTGACAACGGTCACCGATGTGGTTGGTTTTATGACCTTTTTAGGTTTGGCGACGCTGTTTTTACTGTAAGCGATTGTGCTTTTTGTCACGGAAAATGCTAACATTCGGGGTCATACATGAGCTGATTTTCCCAAATCGATGTCCACCGGCACCATTAACTCGCAAAAAACAGCTTTGGAGTTTAAAAGCACCTCATTGACCGTCCCGGTGCTGCTGCTGTCCGGAAACGACTTGCCCGCCATCGACGAGCAACTCAAGGAAAAAGTCGCCCAGGCCCCGGAGTTCTTTCGCAATTCGCCGTTGTTGATCGATTTGCAAAAGCTCAACGCGCAGAATCTGGTGCTAGATTTCGCCGACATCGTGGCGACCGTGCGTTCCCACGGGTTCATGCCGGTCGGCATCCGCGGCGGTAACGAGCAACAAAACCAAGTAGCGCTGGCGATGAATCTGCCGGTGCATTCGCTGCACGGTAGCAATACTCCGCTAATCAGCAAAGAGCCCGCCAAGCAGCCATTGCCGACGCCGGAGCCACCACCATCGGCCCCCGCCGCGTCGAACGTCGAAAATAAATTAATCACTCAACCGGTACGTTCCGGACAGCGCGTTTACGCCAAAGGCGATTTGATCGTGACCGCGACTGTCAGTGCCGGTGCCGAAATCATGGCGGAGGGCAACATCCATGTCTACGGTTCGTTGCGGGGACGCGCCTTGGCTGGCGTGCTAGGCAATGCCGAGAGTCGGATTTTTTGTTCCGATTTGCAAGCCGAGTTGATTTCGATTGCCGGCACCTACCAGCTCCGCGACGATTTGAGTCAGCACGCCCCGCATAAACCGGTACAAATCAGTCTGGCGAACCAGAAGCTGATCATCAAAGAACTTTAGATTTCTAGGAGGAACGACATTGGCCAGAATTATCGTAGTAACATCAGGAAAAGGCGGCGTGGGTAAAACCACCACCAGCGCGGCTATCGCGATGGGTTTGGCCAAGAAAGGCCATAAAACCGCTGTTATCGATTTCGATGTCGGTCTGCGTAATCTGGATTTGATCATGGGGTGCGAACGGCGAGTGGTCTACGATTTGGTCAATGTGATCAACAACGAAGCAACCTTGAACCAAGCCCTGATCAAGGACAAGCGTTGCGATCAGCTCTATATCTTGCCCGCCTCGCAAACCCGCGATAAGGATGCGCTGACCCTGGAAGGCGTCGAGCGCATTCTCGAAGAACTAGCCAAGGATTTTAAATACATCGTTTGCGATTCGCCCGCTGGAATCGAACGCGGTGCTACACTTGCCATGTACTTTGCCGACGATGCCTTCGTCGTGACCAACCCGGAAGTGTCGTCGGTGCGCGATTCGGATCGAATGCTGGGTATACTGGCTAGCAAGTCGCGCCGCGCCGAGAAGGGTGACGAGCCGATCAAGGAATATTTGTTGCTGACCCGTTATTCCCCCGATCGGGTCAAGCTGGGCGAAATGTTGAGCGTGGATGACGTGCAGGAAATTTTGTCGCTGCATCTGTTGGGCGTGATTCCCGAGTCCAAGTCGGTATTGAATGCCTCCAACTCGGGCACCCCGGTGATTTTGGACGAGCAAAGCGACGCCGGTCAGGCTTATGCCGACATCGTCGCGCGTTATTTGGGCGAGGATCGTCCCCACCGATTCATAGAGGAAGAGAAGAAGGGCTTGTTTAGCAAGCTGTTCGGGAGTAAGTGATGAGTCTGTTAGATTATTTCCGGTCATCCAAGCCCAGTAGCGCATCGTTGGCCAAGGAACGGCTGCAAATTCTGGTCGCCCACGAGCGCGCCTCGCGAAATCAGCCTTCTTATCTGCCGCAATTGCAACAGGAGTTGCTCGCGGTGATTCGTAAATACGTCAATGTCAGTCAGGATGCGATTACCGTCAATTTCGAGCAGGATGGCAATCAGGAAACATTGGAACTCAATATTGTGTTGCCCGACGAACGTTAATAGTGCTTTAGCGTTTGTTGCATGTCTGCCGCGTGGCGCCGGACCGAATACCCGATTTTTTTGTTGCTTAAAGTGTGAGGAGCTGAAATGGTAGAGATAATTGGTGAAGCGGCCGGAAAAATCTGGCAATTTTTGAATACCAACGGTGAGGCCAGTGTCAACAAAATCACCACCGAGACTGGTTTGGGCAAAAACGAGGTACAGCGGGCCTTGGGCTGGCTGGCTAAGGAAGATAAACTCAACATCGAAATGAAAGGCCGCGTTGAAACGGTCTCTCTCAAGTAATCGTTCCTTTGTCTCTCCGGAGCGCTTAAGACTGGCCTAAGCGCGTTCGCTTCCAATACCGGTGGCTGTATCGCGGTATTGGACGATCCGGGAGGTGCCCTCCGATTCGCCGTCCGCCGGGAATGCCCGGCGTGGCGGCGTTAACGTCCGTCGGTGCGACCGATGCGTCTCGATAACCGCCATAACAACAATAATTTTTCCCTAGCGGAGTTTGTCACCCGAAATGAAAGCCAAAATTGCCACCTTTTTTTCATTGGTGTTTCTGGTTGCCGTCAACCTCGGTATCTGGTCCTACATTAACAATCCCCTAAAAATCCCGTCCTGGAATAAAACCATGATGGGGCTGACCTTTAGCCCGATGCGTCGAGATTCCAACCCGCGCGAAGGCAAGTACCCGACCCAGGAACAAATCGCCGAAGACATTAACCTGCTGTCGGACAAGGCGCATTCGATCAGAACCTATACCGCGTTGGAAGGCATGGAAGTCGTGCCGGAACTGGCGGCCAAGAACGGCTTGAACTTGGCGATGGGCGCCTGGATAGACGACGACCGCGAGAAAAACCGCCGGGAAATCGAAGCGCTGATCCAGCTTAGCAACCAATATCCGAAAGCCATTGTTCGCACGCTGGTCGGCAACGAGACCCAGATCCGCAAGAACGTCGAAATAGAGGAGTTGATCGAGTACATCCGCGAGGTGAAAAAACGCACCTGGAAGCCGGTCAGTACCGCCGAAACCTGGGACGTATGGGAAGCCCATCCCGAGCTGGTTGCCGAAGTAGATTACATTGGCGTGCATATTCTGCCCTACTGGGAAGGCATTCCGATCGAAGAGGCGGTCGATTACGTATTCATGCGCTATCACGAATTGCAAGCCATGTACCCCGGCAAGCAAATCGTGATTTCCGAGGTCGGTTGGCCGTCGGACGGACAGCCCTACAAACACTCGACCGCTTCGTTGGCCAATCAGGCTAAATTTTTGCGCGGATTTTTGAACCGGGCCACCGAAGAAAAGCTGATTTATTACGTTGTCGAAGCCTTCGACCAACCTTGGAAAATCGAGATCGAAGGGACCGCCGGCGCTTATTGGGGCGTGTTCAACGTCGATCGAGAACCCAAGTTTCCGATGGAAGGCGACGTGCTGGCCAACCCGACTTGGCGCAACTGGGCCAGCGGCGCGGCCTTGTTGAGCATCATCCTGATGGCGGCGTTCCTATTCACCCGCAAGAGCTTGAAGCTACCCGGCAAGCTGTTTTTCGGCATCGTCGCCAACTTGGCGGCGTCGGTACTGTTTTGGTCCGCGTCTATCGCCGCCGCGCAATATCAGACCGGATTCTCCGTGGTGTTTTGGGCGATTTTGTTGATGATGCAGGCGATGGCGATTTTGGTGCTGTTGACCGAGAGTCTGGAAATCGCCGAAGTGTTATGGCACCGCAAGGGCCGACGTACCTTTACGCCGTTAACGCCGCCGACGGATTTCCGCTATCCGAAAGTGTCCATTCATTTGCCGATCCATAACGAGCCGCCGGAAATGGTCCGCAAGACGCTGAACGCGCTGGCCAAGGTCGATTACCCGAACTTCGAAGTCCTGGTGATGGACAACAATACCAAGGACCCGGCGGTTTGGCGGCCGGTCCGCGACGATTGCGACCGGTTGGGGGCGAAATTCCGCTTCTTCCATTTGGACAATTGGCCGGGCTATAAAGCCGGCGCGATCAACTACGCACTGGAAAACACCGCCGAAGACGCAGAAATCATCGCGGTCATCGACAGCGATTACATCCTGTCGCCGGATTGGCTGAAAGCCATGGTGCCCTACTTCGATCAGGAAAACGTCGGCTTTGTGCAATCGCCGCAAGACTACCGGGATTCTCACCAAAGTTCCTTCAAAAATATGTGCTATTGGGAATATGCCGGATTTTTTAATATCGGCATGGTGCAGCGCAACGAGTACAACGCGATTATTCAGCACGGCACGATGACGATGATCCGCAAATCGGCTTTCGAAAAAGTCGGTCCGTGGGGCGAATGGTGTATCTGCGAGGATAGCGAACTGGGTTTGCGCTTGTACGAGGCTGGTTACGACTCGGTTTATTGCAAGGAATCCTTCGGTCGCGGTCTGATGCCGGATACGTTTTCCGGTTACATGACCCAACGTTTCCGGTGGGTCTACGGTGCGATGCAGATCATCAAGCAACATTGGCGGCATTTCCTGCCCAATAAGAAGTCCTCGTTGACGTCGGCGCAGCGCTACTACTTCGTCGCCGGTTGGTTGCCCTGGTTTTCCGACGCGTTGGCCCTACTGTTCACCGGTACCAGCTTAGTGTTGACGGCCTTGCTGCTTTACGATCCGAAACATAGCGAGTTGCCGGTCAACGCCTTTCTGTTGCCGACGATAGGTTTGTTCGCGTTCAAGATCCTGCGTGGGCTGTGGCTGTATAAGGCCAGGGTGGCATGCTCGCTCTGGCAAGCCTTGGGCGCGGCCTTGGCCGGTTTGTCGTTGACCCACACCGTGGCGCGCGGCACCTTGCAAGGCTTGTTTACATCCGGTAAACCGTTCATGCGGACGCCCAAATACGAGCAGCAAGGCCCGCTAGTTGCCGGTTTGCTGATTATCTGGCAGGAACTGTTACTGCTGATCCTGCTGCTGGCAGGCGCGGTCGCGATGCGGATGGAGCCACAGTTCGACAATCTGAGCGGCCGCTTGTGGGTGGCGGTATTGGTGGTGCAGTCGGTGCCGTATATTGCGACCTTCCTGACCATTTTGATCAGCGTGGCCCCCAACTACATCCCCGGCCAGAAGCTGTCGGCCGACGAAATGGACGCTGAATAACTAACCGGACCGACCGAGCCCTCGCCGACATTCAGTTGGCGAGGGCTTTTTTATGCTTTTTTTGATGGTCGTCTCGCGCCGAAAGCAAACTTAAGCAACATGGCGGATTTCCTGATCGCAAAAATGGAATCATCAATTCGAAAGTTGCGAAAGATGGCTGCAAATGGCTAGCAAATCCCCGCCGCTAGCGCAAAAATGGCAACAACACGCCAAACAATAAAATCAACACCGCGCCGAGCAGCGCGGTTGAGCTGGGGATTTGTTCGAAGAAGATCGCGCCCCAGCTCAAACTCAGCACCGGCGTCAGATAACCGACCGAGCTGACCAAGGCCGCCGGTGCCGATTGGTAGGCGCGGGTTAGAAAGTGCTGGGCGCCGCTGCCGAGCAGACCGACCACGATCAGCAAGCCCCAACTCTCCGGACTGGCCGGCCAGCGGAAGCCGAACGCTGTAAAATAGGCGGCGTGCAGGATTAGCGCCGCCAAGCAAAAATAAAAGATTACCGTGGTCGCCGGGTTGCTGCGTCCGGCCCTCGCCAACATCAAATAGGCCAGCGCCGACAGCAAACCGGCGCCGAGCGCGGTGGCCTGGCCGAATAAATTGCCGCTTTGCTGAAAGTCGAATAGCAAACCGACCCCGCTAAAGGCGCCGACGATGGCCAGCCAGACCGCCAACGAGTTCTTCTGCGCCAGTAGGAAGGGGCTGAGCAAGGCGACGAACACGCCGCTGCTGGAGGTTAAAAACGTGCTTTCGCCGGGACCGATCCAGGCGATCGAGGTAAACGACAGCATCAGCGCGCTGGCGCCGAACAATCCGCGTAACCATAGCGATGGCCGGCAGTCGCCCAGCAAGGCCGTCAGCCGACGGCCTGCCAATGCGGGAAGGATCAGTACGGCAAGATTGCACAGAATCCGAATGAAGCTGGCCATCACCGCCGGCAAGCCGGGGTCCAGTCGTTGGCTGGCGTAAACGCCGGCGTTCATCAACGAGAACAATAAACAGGCGGCAATCATGTCCAGCAAGCCCAAGGTTTGCCGACGGCGCGCGGCGCTGGAAACGAGCCGGGCGGCCGGCGGCGAAGTGGATTTGGACACGGTCGGGTGAATGGATAAAGGCTTAGTTTACCTGCTTTTGACGGTGCTTCGGCGGCCCGATTCGGGTTGGAGGTATACGCGGGCGGCATTTACCGCCAGAATAGCGACAAACATTCGCCTTTTTTAACTGTTCAGATGTCGCTTGGGGTAAGTTGGTTGCCATTGGCGTTAAGTTGAACGGTTACAGTCGATGTAAGCAGTTGTCAAAGCGGAGCCGAAATAAGATCTTGGCTGAGCGGAGCCGAAATAAGACGTTGGCTGAGCGGAGCTGAAATAGGACGTTGGCTGAGCGGAGCTGAAATAAGGCGTTGGCTGAGCGGAGCCGAAGCCAGCGATATCGCTTCGACTCCGCTCAGCGAACGGCGTAGCTGACGCTGAGGTGTTCATTCCCCTGCTCCGTCGGGAGAAGGTGTTTTTTACTTCGCGCTGAATGGTTACCGCCTTTTTGAATTCCCTCTTCACTCGGAGTCAACCCATGCTGTTGCGAGACATCCTGCTCCAAGCCGGCAAGGCCATCGCAGCCCAAGCATTACGGGCCGGGTTGATTGTGCTGGCGATGAGTATCGGCGTAGCATCGGTGAACATCCTGACCGCGTTGGGCGACAGCGCGCGCACGTATGTCGTCAACGAATTCGAGTCGCTGGGCACCCACTTGTTGATTGTATTGCCGGGCCGTAGCGAAACCACCGGCGGCCACCCCCGCTGCTCGGCGAGACGCCGCGGGATCTGACGCTGGAAGACGCCGAAGCCCTGTTCCGCAGCCGCAATATCGCCGCGATCGCGCCGGTCAATATCGGTTCGGCGCCGGTGTCGGTGGCCGGCCTGGAGCGGGAAACCAACATCATGGGTTCGACCCATGCCTTGCTGCGGGTGCGACATTTAACGGTCGCCCAGGGCCGATTTCTGCCCGAAGCCGCCGCTGGGCGGGAACTGTCGGTCTGCGTCATCGGCAAGAAAATCCGCGAGGATTTGTTCGGCCAACGTCGAGCGGTCGGCGAATGGCTTAGAATCAACGACCGCCGCTTCCGGGTCGTTGGCGTGCTGGCCGAGGAAGGCCAGTCGATCGGTACCGGTTTCGACGAACTGGTGATCGTGCCGGTGGCCTCGGCGCAGGCCTTGTTCGATAGTCACTCCTTGTTCCGAATTCTGATCGAGGCGCATAGCGAAGCGGCGATGCACCGAGCTGTCGACGAGGTGCGCCGCATCATCCAAGCGCGCCATGAAGGCGAGGACGACATTACCGTGATTACTCAAGACAGCGTGGTTAACACTTTCGACAAGATTCTTAGCGCACTGACTTACACGGTGGCCGGCATCGCCTCGGTCAGCCTGGCGGTGGCCGGCGTGCTGGTGATGAACGTGATGCTGGTCAGCGTCAGCCAGCGTACCGCCGAAATCGGTCTGTTGAAGGCCTTGGGCGCCCGGCGCGCCGAGCTGCAAGCGCTGTTCTTGACCGAAGCCGCCTTGTTGTCGTTGGCCGGCGCTTTAGTGGGCAATCTATTGGGCAACGCCGGTATCGCCGCGCTGGGCTGGTGGTATCCTAATTTCCCGCTGCATTTGCCGGCTTGGGCTTGGACAGCTTCGCTGGCGGTGGCACTGGCGACCGGCCTGGGCTTCGGCGTGTTGCCGGCCCGTAAGGCGGCCGGTCTGAACCCGGTGACGGCCTTGGGACGGCGCTAATCATGAGCTGGCTAGATACCTTAATGCTGGCGCGGACCAGCGTGTTCAGCCATAAGCAGCGCTCCTTGCTGACCGCGCTGGGTCTGATCATCGGCATCGCCGCGGTCGTGATTCTGACCGCGATCGGCCAAGGCATACACCGTTTCGTGTTAGCGGAATTTACCCAGTTCGGCACCCATTTGCTGGCGGTGTTTCCCGGCAAGACCACCACCTTTGGCTTGTCCGGCGCGACGATCAGTACGGTGCGGCCGTTGTCGGTGGCCGATGCGGTCAGCTTGGGCCGGCTGGACAATGTCGTCGCGGCCATGCCGTTGGTGCAGGGCAACGCCCGGATCGAAGCCGGCAATCGCCAGCGCCGCGCCAATGTGTTTGGCGTAGGCGCGGCCTTACCGCAAGTCTGGCAACTCGGGGTCGCCAGCGGCCGCTTTCTGCCCGATTCCGCCGACCATGCCTCGCGGGCTTTCGCGGTGCTGGGCAGCAAGGTGTATCGCGAATTGTACGGACGCAGCAGTCCGCTCGGCCAACGGCTGCGGATCGGCAACGACCGGTTCCGGATCGTCGGCGTCATGGAGGCCAAAGGCCAAATGCTGGGCTTTGACCTGGACGACACGGTATTTGTCGCCGCCGACAAGGCGATGGAAATGTTCGACCGGCAGAGCCTGATGGAGATCGACCTGTTGTATAGCGGCGAAGCGAGCGTGGCGACCGTGGAACAGGCCATCAAGCGCCGATTGATCGCGCGGCACGGCAGCGAGGATTTCACGCTGGTCAGCCAAAATCAGATGCTGGAAAAAATGGATTCGGTGCTGGGCGTGCTGACCATGGCGGTTGGCGCGCTGGGCGGAATCTCGCTGTTGGTCGGCTCGGTGGGTATATTGACGATCATGACCATCGCGGTTTCGGAGCGAGTCGGTGAAATCGGCTTGTTGCGTGCCATCGGCGCCGAGCGGGGTACGGTGTTCCGGCTGTTTCTCAGCGAAGCCTTGCTGTTGAGCATGAGCGGCGGCTTGGGCGGCCTCGCGGTCGGCGTCGGCGTAGTGCTGGCGGTGCGAACGCTGTTGCCGGGTTTACCGGTGGAACTAGCCTGGGGATATCTGATCTCGGCGTTTTTTTTGTCGTTGGCGATAGGCGTCGCCGCCGGCGTGGTGCCGGCGATCCGCGCCGCGCGCCTGAATCCGTTGCGGGCGTTACGGACCGAGTAAGCTTGAATTGTCGAATCCCGGTACCGGATAGGCTAAAGCATTCCCTTGGCGCTCGATCGCGCCGATAGTGCTGGGGCGAGTCGAATCGATGGCGTATCCGAAAAGGATTGGAAACCCGATGCGATTTACCAATATTCGCGGCGACGGGGCTGATGATGTTGTTCGGTCTTGGCGCCGTCAATGCTATCGGCATGCCGAAGCGCCGGCTAACGTATAATGTTCGGGTAAATTGCTTACCGAGAGTGATTGGTCATGCGCGACACTGGCGATTGCCGATATTCGATCCTGATACTTTGCCTGTTAGGCACGGCTTGCCGACCGGCCGTTGCCGACGAGGGCAGCGATGCGATCAGTTCCACGGCCGAACTGCTGCCGCTGAGTTGGGAGGAACTGACTGAGTTGGATGTCTCCGGTCTGGCGCGTCGCCAGCAATCGGTCAAGGACAGTCCTGCGGCGGCCTTCGTGATTACCGGCGAAGATATACGCCGTTCCGGTGCCAATAGCCTGCCGGACGTGTTACGGATGGTGCCGGGCATGAACGTGGCGAAAATCAATGCATCCAATTGGGCCGTCAGCGCGCGCGGCTTCAACGATCTATACGCCAATAAACTACAAGTGATGATCGACGGCCGCAGCGTTTACGACCCGTTGATCAGCGGGGTGTATTGGGGCCAGCAGAATCCGGCGCTGCAGGACATCGAGCGTATCGAAGTGCTGCGCGGCCCCAGCGGTACCTTATGGGGCGCCAACGCAGTGAACGGCACCGTCAACATCGTAACGCGCTCGGCTCGCGACACCCAGGGCGGCTTGTTGTACGGCGGCGGCGGCACCGAGGAGCGCGGTTTCGGCGGGGTTCGCTACGGCGGCCAACTGACGGACGGGGTACATTGGCGGGGCACCTTGAATGCGGTCAACCGCGACGCCAGCGCGCGGCTGAACGGTGCCGGCGATACCGCCGACTATATGAACGCGCAAAACGCCAATTTTCGGCTGGACGGTCAAACCGGCGAACGGGATCAATGGATGCTGGAAGCCAATGTGGCGCGTTACCGTTTACAGGGTGACTACATCGGTGTGACCAGTATCGATCCGCCCGCTTGGCGCTCCGACGACTTCGGCCGCGACGGCGTGACCGGCAGTCTGCAAGGCGATTGGCGACACCGGACCGACAGCGGCCACGATTGGCGCCTGAACATGGCGTTCACCCAAACCGAGTGGACGTTGGCGATGAACCGAATGAGTCGATCGCAATACGTGCTGGATTGGCAGGACAGCCTGCCGTCCGACGGCGCCCACCATTGGTTGTGGGGTTTGAACTATCAAATGATCAACGATCGTTTCGACAATACCCTGACCTTGAGCTTTTTGCCGGCCGAATTCACTCAGCACAACGTCGGTCTGTTTCTGCAGGATCAAATCGATTTGGGCGAAGACGTCAAATTGACGCTAGCCAACCGGGTCGAGCATTTCACTTACACCGGGTGGGAAACCGAACCGAATGCCCGTTTGATTTGGACGCCGGACCGTCGCCACAGCCTGTGGGCGGCGATATCGCGGGCGGTGGTCTTGCCGAATCGAGCCCAGCACAGCATTCGGCTGTACAAGACGATTCCCGGTACAGACCGGTTTTTCGAAGCCATTGCCAATCCCCACATGTTGACCGAGAACTTGATGGCCTACGAGTTGGGTTGGCGCTGGCAGGCGACCGATACCTTCGATATCGATACCGCGCTGTTTTACAACATCTACGATCGGATGCAGGGCACTCGATTTACCGGCCAAGTTTTCAACGATCCCATTCCCGGCACTTTGGAAGCTACGGTCGGCAACGAGCGGCAAGTCAAAAGCTACGGACTGGAAGTGTCGGCCAACTATCGAGTCAACCACGATTGGCGCCTGCAGGCCTCATACAGCGCCAACCAATTCGATATCGAATACGACCGTAGCCAATCCTGGCTGCGCGATCCGCTGACCGAGCAGCACTTCAATCCCAGCCATCAGTTGTCGCTGCGCTCGCTGTTCAACCTGACCAGCGAAATCGAACTGGACGCCTGGGCGCGCTATGTCGATAGGCTTTATGTGGATCAACGCGAAATACCGGATTACATTACCCTCGATTTGCGCCTGGGTTGGCATCCGCACCGGAATTTGGAGTTTTCGGTCAGCGGCCAAAATTTGCTGGACGCCTACCATCCCGAGTTTAGCGACATTCTGTACATACAATCGGTCAGTCAATTGCAGCGTGGTTATTTTGCCCAAGTATCCTGGCGGTTTTAACCGGTCGGTCGTGGGCGTGCTGGCGCGCTGGCGCGTTGGCTGGATTTCGCTGTTGGCCGTGGCGGCGATTTCGTGGGTCGCTGCCAGCGACAGCGTGCCATCCAATCAGGAGTATCAGCTAAAGACGGCCTATTTGTTTCATTTCGCGGAATTGGCGGAATGGCCGGAATCGGCGCCAGTCAATATTTGTCTGTTGGGCGACAGTCCGCTACGCGACTATTTACCGGTTTTGGAAGGTTGGCAAATCGACAACCGCGTCGTACACGTGTCGCTCGGCGATAACATCGACAATTGCCGCATCCTGTTTTTAAGCGATCTCCACGTATTGTCGAAGGCGGTCAGCGAATATGCCCGCATCCGCCACGTACTGCTGGTCAGCGATGTCGAGGATTTCGCCCGCCGCGGCGGCATGGTGCAATTTACGTTGCGCGACAATAAATTAAAGTTGGTGGTGAATTTGCCGGCGGTCAGGGATGCCGGTTTGAAACTCAGTTCCAAATTGTTGCGAATGGCGGAAATCGTGCAATGAACCGCGCTCGTCCGAATCTGGGCTATGGTTAACCTGCATTTGTTTTCAGTCAGGAGTTTGTATGCTCAACATCGTCAATTATTACGAGCAATTGGTCGTCGACCGGTTATGGAAAATGGCCGAATCCGGCGAATTACCGGAGGGGGCGGCTTGCGGGAAGACGTGGCTTGCCTGGCCTTGAACCGATTAACGCCGTGTTACGTGCGCAATCCGATCGACAAGGGGATACACGTTGACGACAGCCAATATCAACGAATGACCGCCAACGTCGAGGTGGCGATTGCCGAAGCCGTTAAACAGGTGCTCGATAGGCCGCGAAGCGACCGGGAGGCCTCGTGAGACGGTCGGCTAGGACAGTGGTCTGCTCGACGCTGATGCTGGTTATCGCCGGTTGCGGTTCTGCCGATCAGCCGTCGGACGAGCCACGCGCCGGCGGCGATGGCCGAGCGGTCGCCGAGGCGCTGCAAAAGCCGGTCGAACAAGCCAGGGACGCGGAAAAACAAATTTTCGAAAGTGCCGAACGCCAAAAGCAGGCGGCCGACCAGATGTGATACAGGCCGAGCCCGCGCCCATCGGGCGCGGGTCGGGAGAGTCAAAGGCTTATTTCAGATTGGGACAATCGAGGTATTTGGGATGGCTGGTGGTAATCGTGGCGACCCGATAATCCTGGTTGGGCGTATTGTCTGGACCTTGGCCTTCACCGGTGGCGCTGACGGTCAATTGCTCGGCCTTGGCGCCGTGATCGATCAATAACTTGACCACGGTATCGGCGCGGCGTTTGGACAGCGCCATGTTGTCGTTGGATTTGCCGACCGTGTCGGCCGATGCAGTGACCGCCGCCTTGGCATCCGGATGCGCGCCAAGGTAGTGACCGAGATGGCCGATGCCGCCGTGATCCGTTTTGAACGGTACCGCGCTGCCGGTTTTGAAATAGGCTGCGACGTGGTGGATCGGCTCGTTCTGGTGATGGTTGTGGCCGTGAACTTCGGTCAACCAAGCGCACAGTTCCTTCTCTGACTGCAATTTATGCTCGGCGGCGGCTCGCGCGGCGGCCTGAGCCTGTTGCTTCTCGTCGATATTCCAATAGTAGCCTTTCTCCCAATGCTCCAGAATGTGATTGGCGGTTTCCAGGTTTTCTTCGGCTTTTTCCTCGTGGAGGATAGATTGTCCGTAATGGCCGGCCATGGAGGCGTCGATTTGTGCTTTTAATTCCGAGGTATCTTGTTTCGGTGTGGTGCAGGCCGTCAAGGACACGGCTAAAACCGCGAGTGGCAAGTAAACTGATTGCGTTTTCATGGTGTTCTCCTCGTCGTGGTGGTGCGCCGTTACTCGCCGTCGTCCATCGGACCGTAATGGGTCCAATAGCCGGGCAGGTGCAGACCGAAATAGCGGGTGTCTTCGCTGTAGCGTTCCCAGACGTAGGCCGGGGAGATGAATTCATCGCTCGGGATCGGCGCGCTGATAAATTCGACGGTACCGACCAAGGTTCGGCCGACGGTGTGGGCAACGCCGCGCAACAAACCCCAGCTCATGCCGACCAGAATATTCTGTTCGCTGCTGATATTGACGATGTTTTTCGGCAGCTCGCCGACGCCCAGCGCCATATTAAAAAAGCCCTGATTAATTTTGTCGGTAAAGTCGTGCAAATAACCGTTTTCGTGTGCGTTTGCCGCCGGTGTCAACAGGAAACCGGAAAGCAGGCAGGTGGTGAGAAATGGATGGATTTTCATGACAGTGCTCCCGTTATGTTGCATAAGGTAATTCCGCATAGCCGCTTAAGCATAGCAGCGATCACCGGAAAAGCATCCGTGACAGCGGACATTTAGGGTTTAGCGGTCGCCAGGGGACCTTCTTTTCAGCTCAGTCGCCAGCAACTTCGACCCGATTGCGGCCGTTTTTCTTGGCGAGATACAACGCATCGTCGGCGGCTTGGATGATGGCTTCCAGCGTCAGGAACGGATCGATGGGGCGGCTGCAGATACCGATCGATATGGTCGTCGGTATGTAGCGGTTTTGGAAACGGAAACTATGGTTCATCACGGTTAAACGAATACGCTCGGCCCAGGCGACCGAGGCTGCAACGCTGGATTCGCGTAGCAGCATGATGAATTCCTCGCCCCCGTAGCGGGCCACCAAGTCTTCCTCGCGCATTTCCGCGCCGAGGATATTCGCCAATTCCCTGAGAATCTGGTCGCCAGCCAAATGGCCGTAGGTGTCGTTTTTCTGTTTGAAATGATCGGCGTCGCACATGACGATGGTCATTCGAGCGTCGGCACGTTTGCAAAACGCCAACTCTTGTTGAGCCCGCATCATAAATGCATTGCGGTTCAGGATGCCGGTCAGCGCGTCGATATTGGCGGCTTGGTACAGTTCCTCCTCGGAGCGGGCTTCTATGAAGCGCTTATAATCGATCTTCAGGTATAAATCGCCGACCCGGACCCTATCCAGCAAATCGATGCGTTGCTTTTGGATGCGTTTGCCGTTGACGAAGGTGCCGTTGGTGGAGTTGAGGTCGGCGATAACGATGTAGCCGGGATAGCGGATGAAGGCACAATGTTGGCGGGAGATTTTTGGGTCCGGCACGCAGATGTCGGCATCCGCCCCCTCCCCAAACTGATTTGCGGCTTGTCCAGTTTGTACTGTTTGCCTTGATGATGCCCCGACAGCATGATCAGGTAAGGCTCCAGCTCGGTTCGGGTCCTGCCGGCTTCCGACAGTTTGGTCACCAGCGTGTTCGCCGAGTCTTGCTGGGTCTTATCCGGGGGAGTGCTGGTCATGGCGGCATTGTAACCCTGTTCCGTCGTTAGTGTTTAAGGGTGTAGTCAAGCATAGGCCAATATTGTAAAACCTCCGGCGTTTGGTGTCTGCATTTGCCTGAAACGGTGGAGCTGCGGAGGCCGCGCCGATAGCGAGCGCGCCGACACGATGGCGGGTAGGGTATTGGCGCCAACGCTTACACTGACAGGCGCACCCATTTTGAAAAAAGTCGGTTTGGCCGCTCGCCTGGTTTGAAACTGCGCCGCGATATTGTCCGTCCCACCGCGAGCCTAGTAGCCATATCCGGTCAACCTACCCTGCAGCGGGCTAGCGAAACCGGAAAATGGGTCGAAAACGCCGATGAGATTGTCATCGAGAGTCCTTCAACGCTGTTGAAATCGCGGTCCACCATCGGCCCGAGTCGAGCTGAACAGCTTTTCGAAGTCCGCCGCCGGCACCGGTTTCGAGAAAAGGTAGCCTTGCCCGTAATCGCAGCCGGCCTGCATTAATAAATCGCGCTGCACCTCGGTTTCCACGCCTTCGGCGATCACTTTTATGCCCAATACGTGCGCCAGCATGATAATCGCCTCGCACAAGGCCATATCGGTGGAATGCGCGGTCAAACCGGACACGAAAGCCTGATCGATCTTCAAGAAATCGATCTGGTATTTTTTCAGATAGGATAGCGACGAATAGCCGGTGCCGAAATCGTCCAACGACGTCTGCATCCCGGCGTTTTTAAAAGCCAGCAGTTTCTCGGTAACGGTATTGGAAGCGTCCAGCAACAAACCTTCGGTAATTTCCACCGCGATGCACCCGCCCGGCAAACCCAAACGTTGCAAGTGTTCGAACCAATCGCCCAATTTGTCGCTATTGTTATGAAACTGCGCCGGCGATTTATTGATACTGATCTGAAACTGGGCGCTGTGACGATGGCGCCAAACCGCGACTTGCTCGGCCACTTGATGAAACACCCAGGAGCCGATTTCGGTGATCAGCCCGGTGTCTTCGGCGATGGGAATAAATTCGGCGGGATTGACGCGGCCGCGAGTGGGATGCTCCCAGCGGATCAGCGCTTCGGCTTTCCGGATTTCGCCGGTAGCCAAATCCACGATCGGTTGATACGCCACCCAGATTTGTTGATCGGCCAACGCGTGGCGGAGGTCGTTGGTCAGCCGCAAGCGAATTTCGGCGGCTTCCTGCATTGCCGGCGTAAAGTAACAAAACCGGCCGCGGCCCAGCTTCTTGGCGGCATACATGGCTTGATCGGCATTTTTCAGTAAATCCTCCACTGAGTCGGCATCGTCCGGATACAGCGCGATGCCGATGCTGATGGAGATGTAGCAAAGCTCATCCTTCAATTTGAACGGCGCCGTCATGGTCCGCAGAATCGCCTGCGCCACCCGATCGATGCTGTTAAGGTCTTGCAATTCCCCCATGATCAGCGTGAATTCATCCCCGCCCGGCCGCGCCAGGGTATCGGTCTCGCGGATGCAGGCCATCAGACGATGCGTGGTTTCCTCGAGCAAACGGTCGCCCACGTCGTGTCCCAAGGTATCGTTAATGTCTTTGAAGTGATCCAGGTCCAAGAACATCAGCGCCAATTTTTGGTGGCCGCGGCGGGATTTTCCAATCGCGCGTTGCAAGCGATCCAGAAACAGACGCCGGTTAGGCAGGCCGGTCAAAGGATCGACGTTGGCCTGTCTGTGAATGATTTCTTCCGCTCGGCGTTGTTCGGTGATGTCGGACGACATCGCCACCCGGCGAACGATTTGGCCGCTGTCGCCGTAGACGGTGCTGATCGATAAACGCGCCAGAAATTCCTCGCCGTTTTTGCGGCGGTTCCAAAGCTCGCCTTGCCATTGGCCGGTTTGATGCAAGCTGTGCCACATCGCCTGAAAAAACGCCTGATCTTGGCGACCGGATTTCAGCAATGAGGTGGATTGCCCGATGGCTTCGTCGGCGGAATATCCCGTCAGCGAGCTAAACGCCGGATTGATCGCGACAATGCGGTTGTCGGCATCGGCCACCATAATCGCCTCCGAGAGCGCCAGGTAAATTGTCGCGGCCAACTGTACTTCTTGTTCGTTGCGTTTGCGCTCGGTGATGTCGATGACCGCCGCCAGACAGGTTCGATTTTTCCGATCGGCAATCGCCTCGATAGTCACCCAACGGGAAGTTCCGGCCGCTGCCAGAACGATCTCGCAATGCCGCGCGGCGATTCCGGCAAACACCTGCTCCAGAAATTGATCGAACACAGGCCGAAATTCGCCGGCAACGAAATCTGCGAAGCGTCGCCCGTCAACCGTGAAGCGCTGCAGCTTCAATAATTGTTCGCCCTTGAAATTGGCTTGCTGGATGCCGCCGTCGTCGCCTAACGTAAAATAGGCGATCGGCGCGAAATCGAACAATTCCGCGTAGCGCTCCAACGCTTGTTCGGCAAGGCCGCGGGCTTCCCGCAACGCTTCGTTTTGAATTTCCAGTTCGATCTGATGCACTTGTAACTCGTGCAGCGAGCGGTCTTGCGGATCAACCGGCATGTCCGGCGCGGTATTGGCCAACTGCCGTTCGGCTCGTTGGCGCAGCTCGACTTTCGTGCGAATCGTGTCATTCCGATTTTTCATGGCTGTTCCTTAATTCGGCTTCCAGCTTCTTGGTTTCGGAGATATCGATAAAGGTAATAACCACGCCGTCGATCAAATTGTCCTGGGTCCGGTACGGCATGATCCTCACCTTGAACCAACGTTCGTCGCTCGCTCTGATCTGCTTTTCCACGAACACCAAGGTTCGCAACACTTCCCGCGCATCCTGTTGTAGATCGGGATAGTCCAGGTCGGTGACGATGTCGGACAACGGCCGCCCCACATCGGCGGCGATCAACTTAAACAAATGGCCGATGTGACTGGTAAAACGGCGGATATTCAGCGTGCCGTCCAGGAACACCGTGGCGATTTCCATGCTATTCAACAAATTATTCATGTCATTGCTGGCGCGCGACAAATCGTCGACCTTGATTTGCAACTCGGCATTGACCGTTTGCAGCTCCTCGTTTAACGACTGCATCTCTTCCTTGGAGGTGGTCAATTCCTCGTTGGTGGACTGCAATTCTTCGTTGGTCGATTGCAGTTCTTCGTTGGCGGATTTCAGTTCTTCCTGCGAGGTCTGCATTTCCTCGCGCAGGGTTTGTAAATCTTCCTGGGTGTGCTGTAGCTCCGCCTGAAGCAAGGTCTGCGCCGCGTTCGGCGATTTGCGCGACACTTTACCGGCCGGTGCCGCGGCAACGTCGGTAAACACCACTATCAACATGCCCTTTAACGCATCGGGTTTGTGGATGGCCTGCACCGACAAATTCACGGTTTGGCCGCCGCCGTCGTTAGCGACCGTCAGGCCGGCGACCTGCACTACGTCGGCTTGAGTTCTGGCTTTTTTGAGCGCGCCGATCAGTTCGTGCCGCAAACCGTCGCGGGCCATCGCGTGGATATTCCAATTGGCCTTGCCGGCGGCAGGCTCCAGATATTTACCGGTGCGTCCGCTGATGTAAAGAATGTCGCCGTCGGCGTTAACCAAGACCGCCGCCGGAGCGAAGTGTTGCAACAGCAATTGATCCGCCAAGGTTTGCAAATTGGCGATAGGCGGGTGTTTTTCGGTATCTTCGATCATGGATGCGACGGGGAAATATTTGGTCGGGAAATCGACGTTCAACGGAAAAGGCGTATCGATGCGCCGATAAAGTCTTAATTTATGGTCGGTCGCGCTGAACAAATGACTGGCATTCCCGATCGTTTCGGCGTTGCCGAGCGTCAATATCCCGTGGCTGGCGAGCGTATAGTGGAACAGCAAAATCAGTTTTTGCTGCAATTCCTGACTCAGGTAAATCAGTAGATTTCGGCAGCAAAGCAGATCCAGCTTGGTAAACGGCGGATCCATGATCACGTTGTGCGGCGCGAAAATCACCATCTCGCGAATGTCCTTTTTGATGCGGTAGCCGCCGCCGTCCACATTAAAGAAGCGGCTAAGCCTATCCTCGGACACCTCGCCGGCGATAGTCGCGGGAAAGAAGCCTTGCCGCGCCTTGTCGATGGCATCCTGATCCAGATCGGTGGCAAAGATTTGCAGCTTGAACGGACGCGGGCTCTGGCTTTCCGCTAACACTTCCTTGAAGATCATCGCCAGCGAATACGCTTCCTCGCCGGTCGAGCAAGCCGGCACCCAGGCCCGCAAGGCCTTGCCGGCCGGATATTCGGCCAACAGCGCCGGAATGACCTCGGTCTTTAGCGACGCCCAAACCTCCGGATCGCGGAAAAAGCTGGTGACGCCGATCAGCAATTCCTTGAACAATAAATCCAACTCTTGAGGATTCTCGCGCAGATAGTCCGCATATCCGGCGATCGCGTCGATTTGGCGCAAACCCATGCGCCGTTCGATACGGCGATACATAGTATTTTTTATACAGAGAAAAATCGTTACCGGTACGATCGCGCAGCAGAATCAGGATTTGTTCCAGCGAGCTGCGGCTCTTTGAGGCCGGCGCCGTTTCAGGCGTTGCGTGCAAACCGCGCGGACTGTGCTTTAGATAAGCCAGGATCTTTTCCCACAGTACTCGCGGCGGCGCCACGATATCCGCCAAACCGGCGTCGATGGCGCTACGCGGCATCGAGTCGAATTGAGCGGATTCCGGCGACTGCGCGACTGCCAAGCCGGCATTCTCCTTGATCGCGCGTAAGCCCAGCGTACCGTCCGACCCCATGCCCGACAAAATCACGCCGATCGCCCGCTCGTGCTGATCGTCCGCCAGCGCCTTGAAAAACGCGTCGATCGGCAATCGCAAGCCCCTTAGCACCCGAGGTTCGAGCAAACGCAGTTTCCCGCGCTGGATCGACAAATCCTTGTTGGGCGGAATCACGTATACCCAATCGGGCTTGACGGGCATATGGTCGCCGGCCTGAATGACGGTCAACTGCGAGGCGCGCTGCAACAATGCCGGGAGCATGCCTTGATGATGGGGATCGAGATGTTGGACGACGACAAAGGCCACGCCGCAGGCGGCCGGAACCTCAGCGAAAAATTGTTCCAAGGCTTCCAGCCCCCGCCGACGCACCGACCGCAACGATAGGCGGCGTGCCGCCGCTATCGGCACTTGGCGGGGTTTTGGGCGCCGGGCCATGGCTGACGGCTCGCGTCAACGCATCGGCACCTGAATGGGTTCCGGGAGTGTCGGCCATGTTTTAGCTCGCTTGGAAATAGATGAATGCAGAAGGGTCAGATACTACATTGCCGTGATCCCTTTGCGCGAGTCCGGCGATAGCTGTTTGTAAAGCTCGCAAACTCTTTTAGTCACCCGCCCGAAACAATGGCAGAACTTAACACGGTCATTACGGTGGATCGGTACGTTAACGCACATATCGGCCGACGGCCGACACGCGACTCAAGCAATTTCCGCTGGCGGTAGACGAGCAGGTTTCAAACGACGCGGCTTGTCGGTTGGCAAGGGAGGGAGGTTTAGCTTCGCATCCAGTCATCGTGCTGGGCGTTGATTCGCGGAGATTTCAGCGGCCGGCCCCATTGGGGACCGGCGCGGAATGGCGGATGCCGGCCGGTGTTAGGCCAAGGCTTTCTTGAAAAACTCGGGGCAGGCCAGGCTGGCTTGGTGGATGTCGCTGTTGTAGTATACGGTCTCGAACGGCTTGGCGGCGGCGTCCGCTTCACGGAACTTGGCTAGATCGCCCTTGCCG
Source organism: Methylomonas stagni (assembly GCF_050154735.1). Taxonomy (NCBI): domain Bacteria; kingdom Pseudomonadati; phylum Pseudomonadota; class Gammaproteobacteria; order Methylococcales; family Methylococcaceae; genus Methylomonas; species Methylomonas stagni. The sequence goes on from NZ_CP189557.1 coordinate 4,009,909, forward strand.
GCCATCGTCGCGCTCCACCAACCGGACGGATAAATACATTGCGGAAAGAAAATGGTTTGCAGGCTGCCGAAACCGCCGGCCTGCATTTCCGCACGCATTTCTTTCAGGATTTTCATGTGCAACAAGGCCGATTCGCTTTGTTGAACGACAATACCGTTCTCGCTCAAGGCCCGGAAGCAATCCTTGTAAAAATCGGCGCAGAACAAACCTTCGGCGGGGCCAACCGGGTCGGTACTATCGACGATAATGATGTCCACGCTGCCGGGCTCGGCGTCCTTGACCCATTTAATGCCGTCGATGAATTTCAAATCGGCGCGGGGGTCTTGGTTGGATTCGCAAAGCTCCGGGAAATAAATTTCCGCCAAGCGGGTAACGCGTTCGTCGATGTCGATTTGCACCGCTTGCTCGACATTCGGGTGCTTCAACACCTCGCGCAAAGTTCCGCAATCGCCGCCGCCGATGATCCAGACTCTTTTCGGGTTGGGATGGGTGTAGAGCACCGGGTGACTCATCATCTCGTGGTAGAAAAAATTGTCGCGGGTCGAGACCATCGTGCAGCCGTCGATGACCATCAGATTACCGAATTGTTCGGTCTCGTAGATTTCCAGAAACTGAAACTCGGATTGCTCCTCGTGCAGCTTGCGTTTGATTTTCAATGAAAAGGCGGAGCCGGATGGCTCTTGCGCTTCGCTGAACCAGGTGGCGTCGAGCATGTGTTGTCCTCAAAAAGTCATAAAATTCGCGGCATTATACTTTAGAATTGCCACCACTTTATGACAGCACGGGGAGCTTAGGTGCCGACATCCGCATGGTCGATTGAACAGGCCAAACAGCTATACGCGATCCAACAATGGGGCGACGGCTATTTTTCGATTAACGACCGGGGGCATGTCAGCGTCAAACCGAGCGGCGCTAGTCAGGTGGAAATCGACTTGTTCGAGGTAGCCGGAGCCTTGCAGGACAAAGGCTTGAGTCTGCCGGTGCTGATCAGATTCACCGATATTCTGCCGGACCGCATCCGCCGGCTGCAACAAGCTTTCGACCAGGCCCGTGCCCATCACGACTATGCCGGCCGCTATACGCCGGTGTATCCGATCAAGGTCAATCAGCAGGGCAATGTCGTCGAAAGCATCGTGTCGGCCGAGCATATCGGCCTGGAAGCCGGCAGCAAGCCGGAGTTGTTGGCGATTTTGGGGTTGGCCAAGCCCAACGGCACCATCGTCTGCAACGGCTACAAGGATCGGTTTTATATTCGGATGGCGCTAATGGGCCAATTGATGGGCTTGGCGGTGTTCATCGTCATCGAAAAACCGTCCGAACTGGAACTGATTCTGGAAGAAGCCGCCAAGTTGCAAGTTCAGCCCCTGATCGGCCTGCGGGTGCGGCTATCCACGATCAGCGCCGGCAAATGGCAGAACAGCGGCGGCGAAAAATCCAAATTCGGTTTGCACGCCAACGAGGTCCTGCAATTGGTGGCCCGCCTGGAGCAGGTCGGCATGCTCGATTGCCTGCGCTTGATGCATTTTCACATGGGTTCGCAAATCGCCAACATCCACGACATCAAACTGGCATTGAAGGAAGCCGGCCAGTTTTACCGACAATTGCGCGACTTGGGCGCCAACATCACCACCGTCGATGCCGGCGGCGGTTTGGGCGTCGATTACGACGGCAGCGGCTCGCGTAGGGAATGTTCGATCAATTACAGCATGCGCGAATACGCCGACAATATCGTCCGCGCCTTTGCCGAAACCAGCCGCGCCTACGGTCTGCCGCAACCCGACATTATTACCGAGTCCGGCCGCGCCATCACCGCTCACCATGCGGTGCTGATTACCAACGTCACCGAGGTCGAAACCTTGCACGGCGCGGCGCCCGCAGTCGGGCGCTTCGGCAACGTCAGCGAGGCTTATCACAACGCTCAGTTCGACATGGCCGAAGCCCGCGCCCGTTTCGTGCAGGGCGACATCGGTCTGGCCGAACTGGCCGACGCCGAAAAGCGCTATGTCGGTTTGTGCCAACAAATCCAGGCGCAGTTGAATTTGGATAACCACCATCACCGCGAAATTTTGCAGGAACTCGACGAGAAGCTGGCCGACAAGGTGTTTTGCAATTTCTCACTGTTTCAATCGATGCCGGACATATGGGGTATCGACCAGATTTTCCCGATCATGCCGATTCATCGTTTGAGCGAGCCGCCTTCCCGGCGCGCGGTGTTGCAGGATTTGACCTGCGACTCGGACGGCCGTATCGATCAATACGTCGATTGCCAAAACATCGCTAACACGCTGCCGCTGCATGCCATCGCCGCCGGCGACGATTATTTGATCGGCTTTTTCATGGTTGGCGCCTACCAGGAAATTCTGGGCGACATGCATAATCTGTTTGGCGACACCCATTCGATTAACGTCGAACTGGACGGCGACGGTTACCGCTTCGGCGAATTCATGGAAGGCGAGGATGTCAGCGAATTGCTCGATTACGTGCATATCGATACCACCGCATTGAAAGCGGCCTACCGGCGCAAACTGGACCAGGCCCCGTTAAGCGCCGAGCAAAAGCACGCTTTCGAGCAAGAATTGCTGGTCGGACTAAACGCCTATACTTATCTGGATAAATAACGGCGTTAGCCGACGCAAGCCAACGGAGTACGAATGAAAGCGGGTTTTATCGGTTTGGGCGCCATGGGGCGGGGCATGGCGATTAACCTCGCCAAGGCCGGCCACTTGGCGGCGGTTTATAATCGTAGCGGCGACAAAGCCTCGGCGCTGGCCGCCGAACTCGGCATCGAAGCCTGCGAGAGCATCGAGCAAATGGCGGCGCGGGTCGAGGTGTTGTTCGTCTGCGTATCGGCCGACAAAGACGTATTGGCGGTGGTCGACGCGATTTGCAAAACCGTGCGGGCTGGGAGTGTGGTGGTCGACATGTCCACGGTGTCCGGTGATACCGCGCGTCAGGCCGCGCAAAGGCTAGCGGCCCGGCACGCCGACTTCCTCGACGCCCCGGTGTCCGGCGGCGTCGAAGGCGCCCGTAACGCCAGCTTGGCGATGATGGTGGGAGGCGATGCCCAGGTGCTGGAGCAGGTTCGCCCGCTATTGGCGGCCATGACCAAGCGCATCGAACACCTAGGCGGAGTCGGTGCCGGCCAAGCCTGTAAGGCGGTCAATCAAATCATGGTGGCGGGCATCAATCAGGCCGTGACCGAAGCGCTGGCGTTTGCCGACGCTCAGGATTTGCCGATGGATAAAGTGATCGACGTCATCGCCGGCGGCGCCGCCGGCAACTGGTTTTTGGATCACCGGGGCAAAACGATGACGCAAGGCTTGTTCCCGCCGGGCTTCAAACTCGCCCTGCATCACAAGGATTTGAAGATCGCCCAGCAGATGGCGCAGCATGCCGGCATGGCCAGTCCGTTGACGGTAATGACCTTGGCGGACTACGCCAAGTTAATGGCTAAGGGTTATGGCGACGAAGATATTTCGGCGCTGTACCGATTGAAACAACAGCGAAATTCCAATTAGTTTACAAGGTGTAACAATGAAAATTACAGTGTTTGGCAGCGGTTATGTAGGTTTGGTAACGGGTGCTTGCTTGGCCGAGGTCGGTAACCAAGTGATGTGCATGGATGTCGATGCCAGCAAAATCGAACGTTTGAAACAAGGCATTATCCCGATTTACGAGCCGGGTCTGGAAGAAATGGTTAAGGACAACATGGCTGCCGGCCGCTTGAGCTTCACCACCGACGTCAAGGAAGCCGTGGATTTCGGTTTATTTCAATTCATCGCGGTCGGCACGCCGCCGGACGAAGACGGCTCCGCCGACTTGAAATACGTGTTGGCGGTGGCCAAAAGCGTTGCCGAGCACATGACCGATTACAAAATCGTCGTCGATAAGTCCACGGTGCCGGTCGGTACCGCCGACAAAGTCAAGCAAGTCGTGGTCGATGTCCTGGCGCAACGCGGCGAAGCCTTGGAATTCGACGTGGTATCCAATCCGGAATTCCTGAAAGAGGGTTCGGCGCTGGATGACTTCATGAAGCCGGACCGCATCATCATCGGCACCGACAATCCGCGCACCGCCGAGTTGCTGAAAGCCTTGTACGCGCCGTTCAACCGTAGCCGCGAGCGGGTCATCAATATGGACATTCGCTCCGCCGAACTGACCAAATACGCCGCCAATGCGATGCTGGCCACCAAAATCAGTTTCATGAACGAATTGGCCAACCTGGCCGAGCGTCTGGGCGCCGACATCGAGCACGTTCGTCACGGGATCGGCTCGGACAGCCGGATCGGTTACAGCTTCATTTATCCCGGCTGCGGCTACGGCGGCTCTTGCTTTCCCAAAGACGTCAAGGCGCTGGAACGCACCGCTCGCGACTACGGCTATCATGCCGAATTGTTGAGTGCCGTCGAAAATGTCAACGACCGGCAAAAGCACCGCTTGTTCGAAAAAATCTCCGCGCACTATCCCGACGGCGTCAAGGGCAAAACCTTCGCGTTGTGGGGCCTGGCCTTCAAGCCCAACACCGACGACATGCGCGAAGCGCCCAGCCGGGTCCTGCTGGAGGCGTTGATCTCCGCCGGCGCCACGGTACGTGCCTACGACCCGGAAGCGATGGAAGAAGCCCACCGTATCTACGGCGACAAAGCAGGACTGGTTTATTGTCCTAAACAGACCGATACCTTAAACGACGCCGATGCGCTGATCATCGTTACCGAGTGGAAACAATTCCGCAGCCCGGATTTCGACGATCTGAGCAAGCAATTGAAGGACAAAGTGATCTTCGACGGCCGGAATATGTACGAACCCCGGTTGGTCAAACAGTTCGGTTTGGGCTATTACGCGATCGGGCGTTAAATGGTCGGTATCGCTGGGGCGGGGTAATCGCGCCGCCCCGGCGCCACGCTAAGCCGCGCAATCGTTCAAGATTAAGATCGTATAGATTTTTCCCTCGGCATTTACAGACACACCGAGGGCCGCGGCTCAAGCCGCCAATTAAGTTATTCTAAAACGCTTGGTCGGTAAACGTCGCACCCGGTGTCGGCATTTCCAGCTTCGCCAAAGTCAAGGCTTCGATGCCGTCGGTGTCCAACAATAAAACCTCGCGCTTGTCGGCGATTGTGACGGTATCGACGCCATTGCCCTCTAGTACTCGGCCGTTTCTCGGCGCCGCTTTCACGCAATAACCGTAAAGATGGGCGATTTCCAAATAGTCGTGCAACCGGCTGGCGATCGGCTTAGGCTCGGCGGTGCGAATCACATGTTTCGATAATCCCAACATTCGGCGGGTATCGACGTCGCATCGTCCACTTAGTGGTCGCGAGCGGACGTCGAGTCGGCCGAAATTAACGGGTCAGCTTCAAATACTTGCGGTAAAGACTGTCCTGATCCTCGACGACGCCGGGGTCCTTGGAAATGCAGTCCACCGGACAGACTTCCATGCATTGCGGCTTGTCGTGGTGGCCGACGCATTCAGTACACAAGCTGGGGTTGATGATGTAGATTTCCTCGCCTTGCGAAATGGCGCCGTTCGGGCATTCCGGTTCGCAGACGTCGCAGTTGATGCATTCATCGCTAATAAGCAGTGCCATGGTTACTCCGATTTAAATTTTGCGATTAAACGTTGTTTGACCGGCTCGGGCACGAAACTGGACACGTCGCCGTGCAATTGGGCGATCTCGCGGATCATGCTCGACGAGATGAACTCGTATTGTTCGGCCGGGGTCAGGAATACGGTTTCGATATCCGGATTCAGCCGGCGGTTCATTCCCGCCAATTGAAATTCGTATTCGAAGTCCGAAACGGCCCGCAAGCCGCGAATGATGACGCTGGCTTTGTGCTTACGGGCGCAATCGACCAACAAGGTGTCGAAGCCGATCACGGTGACGTTCGGGAATTCGCTGGCGACCTCGCGAATCAAGGCCACCCGCTCGTCCAACGAGAATAGTGGATTCTTCCCCTTGCTGACCGCCACCGCGACGATGACTTGCCGATACAGTCGGGAGGCTCTGGCGATCAGATCCAGATGGCCGTTGGTAACCGGATCGAAGGTACCCGGGTAAATCGCGGTAATGTTCATGGATTTGGGGCCATAGGAAAAAGGCGCGCATTTTAACCCATCCGGATCGCGAAAGCCTTAGCAGCGTTGCAACAGGCTGTAGGCGACTTCGCCGGCCGTCTTGGCCTTCAATAACCGCCAACCGTCCGGCCAGACCGGCAGCGGTCGATTGCTTTCTGTTTCGACGTAGATTTTTGCATAAACGCTCAACCAGCCGGCGGTTTCCAGCAACTCGCAAGTTGGGCCGGCCAAGTCACGGCCGAATGGCGGATCGAGAAACGCCAGATCGAAGGCCCGCGCGGGGCCTTGCAAAAGGTCGACACGTCCCGCTCGACCAAGTTGATCGAGCTGGCCGCGAGCGTGCCGGCGTTGTCTCTGATCCAGCGGCAGGCGTTCGGATGGTTTTCCACTTGCCAGACTTCCTTGGCGCCTCGCGAGGCCGCTTCGAAACCCAGCGCGCCGCTACCGGCATACAAATCCAGGCAGCGGCTGCCGGCGACATCAAGCTGCAACCAATTGAACAAGGTTTCCCGAATCCGGGACGGCGTCGGCCGCAAGCCCGGCGCGTCCTCGAACAGGATTTGCCGGCCGCGCCACTGGCCGCCGATGATGCGTATCCGGTTCGCCATGCTTATTCGCCGGCCTCGGCCTCGGTTGCTTTGGCTTGCTTCGCGGGCGTGGGTTTGGCGGCCGCGCCGCCGACCGTAACGGTTTGCAGCAACTCCGGTTTCACCCGGCGCGCGAAGGCATCCTTGATCTGCTCGACGCTCACCGCTTCGACCTTACTCTGGAAGGTGTCCAGATAATCCAAGGGTTGCTGGTAAAAGCCTATCATCGCCACGTAGTCGCTGAGCTTGGCGTTGGTATCCAGGCGTAGCGCGAAGCCGCCGGTAATGTTCTGCTTGGCGGCGGTCAGTTCGGCATCGCTAGGGCCTTTCGCCAAAAACTCGGCGAAGGTTTGCCGCAGCACCTGTAGGGCTTGCCCGGTTTGATCGTTGCGGGTTTGCAAGCTCATCATGAACGGTCCCTGCCGATACATTGGCGCGAACACGCTGTAGGCCCCGTAGGCCAGGCCGCGTTTTTCCCGGACTTCTTCGAACAAGCGCGATACCATGCTGCCGCCGCCCAGGATGTGATTACCAACGTAAAGCGTGAAGTAATCCGGGTCTTTGCGATAAGTACCTGGCAGGCCGACCAACACGTGGGTTTGGGTCGACGGAAATTCGATGTGTTGTTCGCTGGTCTGGCTGGGCATGGTTACCGGCGGAATTTCGGCCGGTTTTTCGCCTTTCGGCAACTTTGCCAGTACCGCATTCGCGGTTTGCTCGGCTTGTTGCCGATTCAAATCGCCGACGATCACGACCATCGCGTTGGCGGCGACGTAATAGCGCTGGTAAAAGGCTTTCAAATCGGCCGCGGTCAACGGCGCGACCGTTTCGATCAAACCGGCTTCCGGATGCGCGTAGGGGTGGTCGCCGAAAACCGCCTTGTTGAACGCGATGCCGGCAATTTCGCCGGGCGATTCCTCTCGATGTTTCAGGCCGGCCAAGGTGCGGGCTTTTTCGCGCTGAAAATCGGCTTCGTTGAACGCCGGTTGGCTGAGCACGGTTTCGAACGTCGCCAATGCCTTGTCGAATAAGGCTCGGTCGGTCAGGGTGCGCACCGACAGCCAGGCCATGTCTTCGCTGACGCCGGCGCCGTACTGCGCGCCGACCGACTCGAAACGCTGGGCGATGTCGTCCGCGCTCAAGTTTGCCGCACCGCTGTCTAGCAAGGCCGAGGTCAAGGAGGCGATGCCGAATTGGGCGCCGTCGCGGGCGCTGCCGGCGTCGAACACCACCCGAATGTCGGCCATAGGCAGGCCGCCGGTATGTACAAAGTAAACCCGGCTGCCTTGCGCGGTTTGCCAATGTTCGATTTTGGCGGCGGCCCAAGCCGACTGGCTGAGCAGCAGCAGAATCAGACCGAATAAATTAAAACGCATGACGGGCTCCTGACAGTTTTTTCGGTTTGGCCGATTCGGTGATCGGCTGCGGATCGAGGTAGGCGACGGTCAAGGTGTCTTCGATCAAATATTTACGCGCGACTTCGCGCACCTGTTCGGCGGTGACCTGATTGACCTTGGCAACGTAGTCGTCGGACTTTTGCCAGCCGATGCCAACCGTTTCCAGCGTGCCGAGTTGCATGGCTTGATAAAAATTGGAGTCTTTTTGGTAGACCGAACTGGCCAGTACCTGAGCTTTGATGCGTTGTAATTCCTCTTTGTCGATCAGCTCGTTCTTCAGTTGATAAACCTCGTCGAGCAAGGCGTACTCCAAGTCGTATACGGTTTTACCTTCGGCCGGGGTACCTTCCAGCAGGAACAAGTCCGACAAGCGCGAGGTCAAGTCGTAACCGGCTCCGGCCGATACCGCGATCTGCTTGCCCCTGATCAAACGGGCCGGCAAGCGGGCGCTGTCGCCGCCGTCGAGGATGCCGGACAGCACTTCCAGCGCGTAAGCTTCCCATTCGGGTTTGGCGGTGTTCAAGACCGGCACTTTGTAGCCCAGCATCACGTAAGGCAATTTGGCCGGCGCCTTGACGGTGATCCGGCGCACGCCGCGCTGTTCGGATTCGGCTTGCGGCTTGACCGGCTTGATCGTGCTGGGTTTTAGCGGTGCGAAGTATTGTTCGGCCAGTTGCTCGACTTGCTTGGCATCGACATCGCCGACTACCACCAAAGTGGCATTATTCGGCGCGTACCATTGTTGATACCAGGCTTGCAGGTCTTCGATCTGGTAATTGGCGATGTCGGACGGCCAACCGATCACCGGATTTTGGTAGGGGCTGTTGGTAAACGCGGTCGCCATGAATTGTTCGTGGACTTTGGCGCGCGGCTGGTCGTCGGTGCGCATCCGGCGTTCTTCGGTGACGACTTCCAATTCCTTTTTTAACTCGTCGGCTTTCAGATTCAGGTTGCGCATCCGGTCGCTTTCCAGCTTAAAACTGATTTCCAGCCGGGATTTTTCCAGTGTCTGAAAATACGCCGTGTAATCCTGGCCGGTGAAGGCGTTCTCGCTGCCGCCGTTGGCGGCGATGATTCGGGAGAATTCGCCGGCCGGATATTGTTCGGTACCCTTGAACATCATGTGTTCCAACATGTGCGAAATACCGGTGATGCCGCCGGGTTCGTAACTGGCGCCGACCTTGTACCACACCTGCGAAACCACCACCGGCGAGCGGTGGTCTTCCTTTACCAGTAGTTTCAAGCCATTGCCGAATACGTGTTCGTGTACCTTGCTGTCCTCGGCCCTCGCCAGGATGGCAGGGCAAAGCAGCGCTAACGCTGCGAGCCTGTGTTTCATAGTTCCCTCGTTGCTTGGAATGGTGAGCGCCTGTGATTGTTTTAATAATCAGAGGTTCACTGTTATTCTATATGTTTGCCGAAACCGAAATCCATCCGCAGCCGAATGACGGACAAACCCGCGTTATCCTGGAAGAACTATTTGGAACTCTGCAAGCCCAGAGTCGTGGCATTGATCGTGTTTACCGCGATCGTCGGCATGTTGCTGGCCGTACCAGGCATGCCGCCGCTGGCCTTGTTCGTTTACGCCACGATTGGCATTGGCTTGGCGGCTTCGTCGGCGGCGGCGATCAATCACTTCATCGACCAAGAGGCCGATGCCGAAATGGCCCGTACCCGCAACCGGCCGCTGCCGACCGGCGAGCTGAATTCCCGTCAGGTACTGCTGTTCGCGGCGGCGATCGGTTTGTTCGCGATGGGCTTGTTGGCGGGACTGGTTAACGTATTGACGGCGGTACTGACGTTTCTGTCCTTAATCGGTTATGCCTTTGTTTATACCATCTATCTGAAAAAAGCCACGCCGCAGAACATCGTGATCGGCGGCGCGGCCGGCGCGGCTCCGCCGGTGTTGGGCTGGGCGGCGATGACCGGCACCGTACATCCGCACGCGCTGTTGCTGTTCTTGATTATTTTCGTCTGGACCCCGCCGCACTTCTGGGCGTTGGCGATCGCCAAACGCGAAGAATATGCCAAGGTTTCCATTCCGATGCTGCCGGTTACCCACGGCGTCGAATTCACCCGCCTGCAAATCTTGCTATACACGATATTGCTGCTGATTACCACGCTGCTGCCCTATCTGACCGGCATGACCGGCTTGATTTACCTGGCGTCGGCGGTATTGTTGGGCCTGGGCTTTTTGTATTACGCGGTGCAGATGATGCGCAAGAAGGACAATAAGACCGCGATGCGCACCTTCGGTTACTCGATCGTTTACTTGATGCTGATCTTCGCCGCGTTGTTAATCGACCACTACTTCCCGCTTTCCCTGTCATGACGCTGACTACCGAAGAACACCCGTTCGCCGAATTCATCAAAATCCTCGGCAAGGGCAAGAAAGGCGCCCGGCCGTTAACCCAAGACGAAGCCTATCGGGCGATGAAAATGATTCTGGCCGACGGTCAGGTCGAGCCGATCCAGCTCGGCGCGTTTTTGATGCTGATGCGGGTCAAGGAAGAAACCTGCGAGGAACTGGCCGGTTTCGTCGCGGCCGCGAGGGAGAGTTTTCACTGCGATCATGGCATCCAGGTGGACCTGGACTGGTCGTCCTACGCCGGCAAGCGCCGACACTTACCGTGGTTTTTGCTGTCGACCTTGTTGTTGGCCGATAACGGCATCAAGGTGTTCATGCACGGTGCCGGCGGTCACACCCACGGCCGTCTGTATACCGAAAACGTCTTGAACGCGTTGGGCTTGCCGCCGGCGGCGTCGATAGCCGAGGCCGCCGACCAACTGCAACGGGGTAATTTCAGCTATTTGTCGTTGGAATACATCTGCCCCAAGTTGTTCGACATGATCAATCTGCGGCCTATCATGGGCTTGCGCTCGCCGGTGCATACCTTGGTCAGATTGCTGAATCCGTTCGACGCCAGTCACAGTATCCAGGGCATATTTCATCCGAGCTATCGCCAGGTCCATCAAAAAGCGGCGTTGTTGTTAAACCAAGCGCACATGGCGGTATTAAAAGGCGAAGGCGGCGAGACCGAGCGTAACCCGGATGTCGAATGTTTGGTGCAAAGCGTGCATGGCGACGAGCTGAGCGACGAGGTCTGGCCTGCACTGTTCGAGCGCCGTCATATGAAAGCCGAAGAACTGGACCCGCAATTATTGGCCCGAGTCTGGCGCGGCGAGATTGACGACGAATTCGCGGTGGCCTCGATCACCGGCACCGCGGCAGTGGCGCTAAAGCTGCTCGGCCGCGCTGGCAGTCAAGCGGAGGCCGAACAGCTTGCCAAGGACTACTGGCGCAAGCGCGATCTAGCCCGCGGCTTGTAAACCGGCGACGGAAAAATTCGGGATACCCTTGAAATCGCCGCGCGCCAGATGTTGGTATTGCAGACCGATCAGCGTCGAAAACTCGTCGTGTTCCACCCAGATCACCTTGGCCTGGCCCTGCAGTTCCAGATGTTTGAAGTCGAAATCGGCGATGCTGTTCGGTTGCACTTTTACCAATCCGAACATCCTGATCATCAAACCGTCGACCGAAACGTTTTCGGTGCTAAACGCATAATCGACGCCGTCCAGCACAATATGCCCCGGCTCGGTCATCGACTTGCGGTAGGCACGCCGGGAATACAGTAGCTGGTCGGCATCGTAGGATAAATGGCGAAACTCGATCGCAATCTGAAAGCCCTGCTCGGTCGCTTCGGCTCTAACCACTTCCGCTTCGCCCACGACGCGCATTTCCGGTAAATAAATATCGACGATAGGCGAAACTTGCAGGGCGCTGAATATGTCCTTAATGCCGTTTCCCGGCGGCGTATCCACCAATTCCGCCAATAGCCCCGTCAGCGAGAGATTGACGATTTTGATCGGATGTTCCTGATACCCGAGATAGAGCAAGCCCTGGCTGGTCAGGTTTTTTCGGTAGGCGCGGTTTTCAACGATGGGCATGGCCTGTCCTTTTTGATAGCGGGGGCTTCCGGTCGGGAGTCCTGAGTGACTTAGGGGTATTAGGGCATGAAAAATAAACTAATCGGTTTCGTTAGTCTAACGCTTTTCTCGGCCTGCGCCAGTCTGCCGCCGAAAAACACCGAAAATCTGTGTGAAATTTTTCGGGAAAAGGAGGACTGGTACCAGGCCTCGCTCGATTCGGCGCGGCGTTGGGGCGTGCCCATCGCGGTGCAAATGGCCATCATTCATCAGGAAAGCCGTTTCGTCGCGGACGCTGAACCGCCTAGGCCGACGATTTTAGGATTTATTCCCTGGTTCCGGTCCAGCAGCGCCTACGGTTACCCGCAAGCCAAGGACGAAACCTGGGCCGATTATAGGCGGAAAACCGGGAAAGGCTGGGCCGATCGCGAGGACTTCGCCGACAGTTGCGATTTCGTGGCCTGGTACTGCGCCACCACTCGCGACATGCTGGGTATTTCCGCGTCCGACACCCACCATCTTTATCTGGCTTATCACGAAGGCCAGGGCGGATACCGGCGTAGCAGCTATTTGCAGAAACCTTGGCTATTGAATACGGCGCAAAAAGTTCACCGTCGCGCACTCAATTACGACGCGCAATTAAGCGGTTGCCGACAGGAGCTGAACGCCGAAAACTGATAAACTAAACCATTCACCAAACCGCAGGGAGTTATCGTGAAAACCGTAAAACAGCGCGTCGTCGCTACTTTAACCGCATTTATTATAGGATTCGTCATGTTCTCGATGGCCAACGCCACTACCCCCGCCGAAAATCTCGCCGCCGGCGAAGCCTTTTTGGCCGAAAACGCTAAAAAGCCCGGCATCGTCACCACGGCCAGCGGCTTGCAATATCAAGTCGTTACCGAAGGCAGCGGCGCGCAACCCGGCCCAACCGACAACGTCACCGTCCATTACCAAGGCACGACAATAGACGGCAAGGAATTCGACAGTTCCTACAAACGCGGCGCACCGGCCTCGTTCCCGTTGAATCGGGTGATTCCCGGTTGGACAGAAGGTCTGCAATTGATGAAGGAAGGCGCCAAATACCGTTTGTTCATCCCGGCTAAACTGGCGTACGGCGAGCGCGGCGCCGGTCGCGACATCGGCCCCAATTCGGCGCTGATTTTCGATGTCGAACTGATCAAGGCCCGTTAATCCGCAAGGCTTGGGCGGTGCGCCAGCCGCGCCGCCTATCCGTCCCGCTCCGCATCCAATCTAGCGAGAGCCGTCAAAGTCTCCCGCCCCGCCAGCCGAAACCGCCGATAGTCGGCTTCCCGCAATATCCCGCGACTCATCCCTTCGTCCAATGTGACCGCCGCTTGGTAAAGTGCCGTGGCGCCTAGATTGCCGGCAGAGCCTTTCAGCGCATGCAACAAGCGATGAGCTTCAGCCAAATCACCTCGTTCCACAGTCCGCTCGATCCGCGCCATATCGGTTTCGGCGTGAGTTTTAAAGGCGCGCAGCATCTCCAACACGCTGGATTCGTCGCCGCCGAGCAGCGTCAACACCGGACCGAAATCGAAACCGGCGGCGCTCAACTTCACCAACTCCGGCGCATGCGGCGGCGGGACTGACGCTACCCCAACGTCGACCATTGAGGGGCGGCCCAGCTCTTCGCAAAGCCGTTCGATCAACTCGAGCGGCTTGACCGGCTTGGCGATGAAGGCGTTCATGCCGGCGGCGGCACACCGCTCCTGTTCGACCCTAGTCACGCCGGCGGTCAGCGCAATGATCGGAACGTCTGCTTGGTTTGATTCGGCTCGAATACGGGCGGTCGCTTCCAAGCCGCTGACCAAGGGCATGTGGATGTCCATCAGTACCGCATCGTAGCGGTGTTGACGTACTAGGTCGACAGCCTGCTGGCCGTTGCCGGCCAGATCCACCGCGATCCCGGCCAGCTGCAGGAACTCGGACACCACGCGTTGGTTGACCGGATTGTCTTCCGCCACCAGGATGCGCGCCCCGCGCAACGCCGCGCCGCGCGCCCGCATTTCGGCGGCCAGACCGGTTTGATGCCGAGCGCCGGCTTCCGGGAGAGCTGGGGTCGGCAGGGTCTCGGCGATAGGCAGATTCAGCTCGAACCCGAACACCGTGCCGCTACCCAGCCTGCTGCGGACGTCAAAATCGCTGCCCATCAACATTAACAATTGTCGACTGATCGCCAGTCCGAGGCCGGTGCCGCCGAAATCGCGGGTGATCGAATTGTCGATTTGCGAAAACGGTGTAAACAATTTGTCCAGATCCTGCTCGGCGATGCCGATTCCGTGGTCCTCGACTTCGAAACGAATCAATTCCCCTGCGGTTCCGGCGCGGCGCAAGCGTAGCGCGATGTCGCCGTGGTAGCTGAATTTGACGGCGTTGCCGAGCAAATTGGCCAGTACTTGCTGCACGCGCAGTGCGTCGCCTATCACCATCGTCGGCAGATCGGCTTCCAAGTCCACCTGGAAACCCAATTGTTTACCGGCCGCGCTGCCGGCAAACAGCGTTCTCAAGGTTTCAACCAAGGTCGGCAGGCTGAACGGTGCCGGCTGTATCGCCAATTTGCCGGCTTCGATTTTGGAAAAATCCAAAATGTCGTTGAGTATGCCTAGCAGACTGTCGGCGGAAGCGTGGATTTTTTCCAGATAATCGCGAATCTCGTCGCTGACCGGTTTGTTCAGCGCCAGCAGCGACATTCCGAGAATGGCATTCATCGGGGTGCGGATTTCGTGCGACATATTGGCCAAAAACGCCGATTTTGACTGCGCCATTGCTTCGGCGGATTCCTTGGCGGCAATTAATGCGCGCTCCACTCGCTTTCGCTCGCTAAGGTCACGGACCACGGCCTGTAACGCGGTCTGACCGTCCAGTGAGATCGCGGACAAGGTGACTTGCGCCGGAAACGCAGTACCGTCGGCGCGTAGGTGTTCCCATTCGAATTCTTGAAAACCGTGGGTCAAGGCTTGCGCCATGATTTGGTTGGCGGCCGGGTAGGAGTGACGACCGTCCGGCTGGAATGGCGGCGAGACTTGGGCCGGATGCAGACCGCAAAAGGTCGCGGCGTTATCGTATCCAAACAGAGCCAGCGTGGCCGGATTGCAATCCACGAATCCGGCGGGCGTTACGACCATCACTGCTTCGTGCGAAACGTTGAACAACTCTCGGTACTTCAATTCGCTCTGCCTCAGGACTTCCGCGCCGGCGTGCGCCTCGGTGATGTCTTCGACGATGGTCCAGAGGGCGGGCGCATCGTCGCGGCTCGCCAGCCGCATCCCGTTCAAACGCAATAGCCGTTCGCGCCCGTCCGGCCGTAAAAACCCGATTTCGTAGGGGCTGAAGCGCTTGCTATCGGCGGGGCCTATCGTCAGGTCGGCGGGAAGCAGCATGGGTAGCGCGGTGCGGTTAAGTTCCTCGCTGGTGTATCCGGTGATATCCCGAAACGCTTCGTTGAACTCCCGCAAGTTGCCGGAGGGGTCAAGCAGCGCGATACCCAGCGGCGACAGTTCGTAAAGTCCGCGTAATTTACCTTCTTGTTCGGCCAGATCCGCGAAGGCTTTTTTCAGATTGGCGTTGGCGATGTCCAATTCGGCGGTACGGGCTTCGACCAAGGCTTCGACGAATTCGGCGCGTCCGGTCGAGGAGAGTAGATAGATGTTCAACAACCCGGCGAACAACACCCCGCCCATCAAGACGGTCCAGGGTAGCCAGGACGATTGTTCCGAAATAAAGTCGGCGTCGGCTTGTACGACGATTTCCAGACGGCGATCGCCGAGCGTCAGGCTTTGTCGAATATCGGCCGGCATGGAGATCGTGCGGTGCGCGACGCCAAACAGATCCGAGGCCCCCTCGTCGCCGTCCGGGTCATTAAGCACCACATTCAAACCGTGCGTTTGCAGGCCCCGCAACGCGGCCGCGACCAGCGCGCCGGTACGCACCACGGTGTAGGTATAGCCGGCCAGCTCGCCGTTTTCGCCGGGTTCGAACAGCGGCATCACCAATAGCATGCCGTTTTCCTGACCGCCGAATTGCGCCAGACCCACGTTGGTAGCGGCGCTCAGATCGCCGCTGGCCCGGGCTCGGGCCAAGGTTTGCCGGCGTTTCGGTTCGGAGCCGAGATCCATCCCCTTCAGGTCGGCATTTGGGGCTGCCGGCTCGACGTACAACATCGGGTAATATTCATCGCGCGTGCCGGCAGGCGTCAACGCGCCGTCGGCTTGCAAATCCTGAATGCCGGCGGCGGCAGGCGCGCGCAGCCTAAGCTTGGCCTCGAACGCCGCGCGGTTGGCCGCGCCAACTCGCGGCGCCCAAGCTAGGGCCAGAATATCCGGATTCCGGGCCAGCACGCCGTCGGCGAATATCGCGAATTCGTCGGCTTCCACCGAACTCGAGGCCCGAAACAGACTGTGTAGCGACAACGAAGCCGTGACGGCCTGATTGAGGTGTTCGGCCAGCGCTTTGCCGATTGCGGCGGCGCTCGCCTCGAATTGCTGCCGCAGCCGCTGTTCCTCGACCCGCTGCACCTGAAAGAAAACCACGACCAGCCCAGCTAACAGACTCAGGGTCGGTAGCCCTATCGTTACCAAACGGCCGCGCCAAAACGGCTGGGGCCGGGCGAACAGGCAAAACATCAGCGGCGACAAAATCACCGCGCCGAAGCAATCGCCGACAAACCAATTCCACCAACTCGCCGGCGCGGCCTGTTCGGTCAGCAGATCGAAATACCACAGACTGGCCACGCCGACGCTAGGTGCCAGCCAGCAAGACAACGGCCCGGCCAACAAGGTGTAGCGAAGAATTTGCCCGCCCCGGTTCAAGGCCGGAACACCGGGACAGAGCCAGTGTCGCGATAACTGGGCCGCCAACAACGTTTGCAAGGTGGTGCCGCAGGCAACCGATATCGCGGCGTAACCGACCTGCGGCGAAAAATGGCCCAGGGTCTCGCTGGCGTGACCGAGATTGATCAGCAGAGCCGCCACCCAAATCGCCGGCCAATCGCGATTTCCCCAAATCAACAGCGCCGCCAGTCCGATACCCGCCGGCGGCCAGATCGGGCTGGCGTAGCCGGGCGGTACCGCCAGGGCCAGGCCAAGCCAACCCGAGGCCGCGATCGCGGCGGTCAATACGAAACGGCGAAACAAGGTCGCGGCTAGCGCGCGAGGCGATGTCGGCATTGGCAATTCGCGAGTGGAAACGGCATAAAAGTGGCCGGTACTTTCGGCCCGAAAAGTTCCGCGGAGCAACGATTGGCGATGGCCGTCTCCGTGCTTATTGGACGGGCAGCGTCGCCATGTCGATCACGAAGCGATATTTTACGTCGTTGTTCAGCATGCGCCGATAAGCCGCGTCGATATCAGGCATTGCGATCAATTCGATATCGGCGACGATACGGTGTTCGGCGCAAAAATCCAGCATTTCCTGGGTTTCGCGGATGCCGCCGATCAAGGAACCGACCAGCGAACGGCGTTTGAAAATCAGGTTGCCGACGTTGGGCGACGGATGCGGGCGCTCCGGCACGCCGACCAGACACAAGGTACCGTCACGCTTTAAAAGACTCAGATAAGCATCCAGGTCGTGGGCGGCGGCGACGGTATCCAGAATGAAATCGAAGCTGCCGAGATGTCGGCGCATCGCTTCCGGGTCCTTGGAAACAACCACCTGATGGGCGCCTAAACGTTGCGCGTCGGCGGCCTTTTCCGGCGTGGTGGTGAATAACACGGTCTCGGCGCCGAAGGCATGCGCGAATTTAACGCCCATATGCCCCAGCCCGCCTAAACCGACGATGCCGACCTTGTGGCCGGCTCCGACCCGCCAATGCCGCAGCGGCGAATAGGTGGTGATGCCGGCGCACAGCAGTGGCGCAACGCCGGCTAGCGCCAGTGTATCCGACACCCGCAACACAAAACGCCGGTCGACCACGATCCGATTCGAGTAGCCGCCGTAAGTCATCGTGCCGGTATGCGGGTCCGGACTGTTATAGGTAAACACGGTCGCGTTGCAAAACTGTTCTTGATGATCCAGGCAATCCGGACAGGTGCCGCACGAGTCCACCATGCAGCCGACGCCTACCCGGTCGCCGGGCTTAAAATCCCCGGCCTCGGTTCCGACGTCGACGACATGGCCGACGATCTCATGGCCGGGTACGATAGGGAAGGTCGTACCTTGCCACTCGTTGCGCACTTGGTGCAAGTCGCTGTGGCAGACGCCGCAGTAGGCGATGTCGATCAACACATCGCTAGGGCCCGGTTCCCGGCGTTGAAAGGCGAACGGCCGCAACGGCGACTGGGGATCGAAGGCGGCGTAGCCGAAACTTTGCAACATAAACGACTCCTGGGCTGACGGATGCCCGCATTGCGGTATCGGCCGATCGACTGCGGCGGACGGCCGATACCGAAGCGCTTTCGGCACTAACAATATAGTCGGAATTCCTGGCGGTGGACGTAGCGTTTGCCCGCATTCCTCCGGGATTGCACGGCCGGCGCCCCAGCCTAGCGGCGTAATTGGCTGTGTTTTATGCCGTAACCGAAATAAATCAAAAACCCGATCAGCAACCACACCACCAACCTGATCCAAGTGTCGACCGGCAGGCCTGCCATCAAACTCAAGCACACCAAAATACCGGCAATCGGCACGTACGGTACCGCCGGGCATTTAAAATGACGTTCCATTTCCGGATGACTGTTCCGCAAAATCCAGACTCCGCCGCACACCAGCACGAACGCGAACAGCGTGCCGATACTGACCAATTCGCCGAGTTTCTCGATCGGCATGAAGCCGGCCAGTAAGGAGACCGCGATGCCGACCAGAATGGTCGATAAATACGGGGTTTGAAAATTAGGGTGTACTTGGGCGAACAGCGGAGGTAGCAGTTGATCCTTGGCCATCGAGAAGAAGATTCGGCTTTGCCCCATCAGCAACACCAACATCACCGAAGTCAGCCCGGCGATGGCGGCGATTTTAATAATCGGCGACAACCAACTCATGCCGACATGATCGACCGCCAGTGCAATCGGCGCCGGCACGTTCAGCTCGGTGTACGGAATGATGCCGGTTAACACCCCGGCCACCAAAATATAAAGCAAGGTGCAGACCGCCAACGAGCCGATGATGCCGATCGGTACGTCGCGCTGCGGGTTGATGGCTTCCTGGGCGGCGGTGGATACCGCGTCGAAGCCGATGTAGGCGAAGAAAATCACACCGGCGCCGGTCAGTACGCCGCCGAAACCGAACGGCGTGAAGTCGGCCCAGTTCTGAGTTTGAATATGTCCGGAACCGGCAATGATGAATACCACGATCACCGAAAGCTTAATCAACACCATCACGAAGTTGAAGATCGCCGATTGGCGGATACCGGTCACCAGCAGCCCGGTCAGTAGCAAGATCACGGAGACTGCTGGCAAGTTAATGAAACCGGCCTCGGGATTAGCCAAGTAGGCCGTGGTCAGATAAGTGGGTAGATGCAGCCCCAGCGCATCCAGAAAACTGGTCAGATAACCGGCCCAGCCTATCGCCACCGTGCTGCTGGCCAACGCATATTCCAGTACCAAATCCCAGCCGATGATCCAGGCCATCAACTCGCCCATCGTCGCGTAGGCGTAGCTGTAGGCGCTGCCGGACACCGGAATCATCGCTGCCAATTCGCTGTAGCACATCGCCGCCAGTCCGCAGGCGATGCCGGCCAGGATGAACGACACCACGATGGCCGGGCCGGCGTATTTGGCGGCGGCGATGCCGGTCAATACGAAAATCCCGGCGCCGATAACCGCGCCGATGCCGAGCAAGGTCAAGTCCTTGGCGGTCAGGGTCTGCTTCAGGCCGTGTTCGACGCCGGTCAGGGCGTCAACGCTTTTACGCCGGGTCAGTTGCGCGGGAAGTGGCATGTCGAATCTCGATGATTATTGGAAATTGGGTTTGTGCTGGGCGCCGTCGAAGCGGGCACCATCGGTGACAGCGCCGGTAAAAATGGCATCGTGCAGTTTGGTCGCCGAAAAATTGGCATCGGTCAG
Organism: Methylomonas stagni; assembly: GCF_050154735.1. Lineage (NCBI taxonomy): Bacteria > Pseudomonadati > Pseudomonadota > Gammaproteobacteria > Methylococcales > Methylococcaceae > Methylomonas > Methylomonas stagni. The sequence goes on from NZ_CP189557.1 coordinate 4,029,917, forward strand.
GTCGGCGCCGCTCAGGTCGGCGCCGTCCATGTCGGCCGAATAGAGATCGGCGCCGCGCAGATTGGCTTGCATCAGTTTGGCGTGCTTGAGCATGGCCCGGCCGAGTTTGGCCTGGCTGAGATTGGCGCCGCTCAGGTTGGCGCCTTTCAGGCTGGCGCGCATCAGACCCATGGATTGGTTTTTCATGTCGGCGGCCCAATCGGCGCCGCTGATGTTGGCGCCACTCAAGTTCGCGCCGTCCATGATCGCGACGACCCGGCTACCGCTCAGGTCGGCGCCGCGCAGATCGGCATGCATCAGGCTGACGCCGAAGATGCTGGTGCGGCTCAGGTTGGCGCCGTTTAGATTAATACCGGTCATCACGGTCAAATCCAGCGTCAAACCGGCCAGATTGCTGTGATTGAAATCGGCGCGGCGCAGATCGGCGCCCCACAGGTCGGCATGGCGAAAATCCAGATGGGACAAATCGACGCCCTTCAAATCCTTGCGGCGTAAGTCGGCGGGGTGTTGCTGGCCGGCCTTGGCCAACAGCTGTTGAACTTCGGCCCGGGTCAGGTCGGCGGCGGCGGCCGGCTGGGTCGTTGCCAGCGCCACACAGACGGCCAGCAAAAAACGGACGGCGGACTTCATGATTCGAATCTCCTGAACGTGTGGTTTCGGTTCGGCGGTCGGCCATCACCGGCGGCCAACCCTCATGCTGACAGCGTATCATAACGCCGAGCTTGGGACAGCTCGATTCTGTCCGCCGGTTTGGCGGATCGCGCCGGGCCGGTTACTATCTCCGCCAATGATTCCAAGAGGTATCCGCCGGCATGAAGAAACCCGCACCCGCGTTTAAATCGATTCACGAATACGACATCGGCCCGTTGGCGATGTGCTTTGCCCGGCTCGGCGAGCAGCAGGCTTTGTTGGCTAAAGTCAGGGCGGTATTGCCGGAAGCCTTGGCAGGGCATGTCCTTCATACCGTGCTGTCCGGTAATCGCTTGTTGCTGTACGTGGATAGCGCGGCCTGGGCATCGCAAATTCGGTTTTTTCGGGACGCGATACTGGCGCTGGGTCTGCAAGCCGGTCGGCAATCGGTCAACGACGTGCAACTCAGGATACTGCAAGCCGAGGCGGTTGAGCGCGTGCGGCAAGCTAACTTGCCGACGCCGGAAACGGCGGAACGGATTGCCGCGGAAAGCGGAGCGGAAGGGGACGAGCTGGCGGCGGCGTTAAACCGCTTGGGAGCGACCTTGCGGCGGCGGTTGCGCGAGCGCTGACCGCCGCCGATTGGCGGAGATTTAGCCGGCCGCGCGGGCGGATGGCTGAGCGGAGTGCATGAACGAAATCGGCGCTTCCTCGACGCTGTCGAAAGTCACCATTTCCCAAGCATCCCGGTCGTTGAGCAGGCTCAACAACAATTTATTATTTAACGCATGACCGGACTTGAAGCCCTGGTATTCGCCAATTAGGCTGTGACCGAGCAAATACAGGTCGCCGATCGCATCGAGGATTTTGTGTTTGACGAATTCGTCGGCATAGCGCAGACCGTCTTCGTTCAACACTTTATCGTCGTCGACGACGATGGCGTTATCCAGACTGCCGCCCAGCGCCAGATTGTTTTCGCGCAGAAATTCGATGTCCTTCATGAAGCCGAAGGTACGGGCACGGCTGACTTCCTTGACGAAGGTGGTCGAAGAAAAATCCATCACCGCCGTTTTCAAGTGTTCGGAAAACGCCGGGTGCTCGAAATCGATCGTGAATGTCACCTTGAAGCCTTCGAAGGGTTCAAAGGCCGCCCATTTATCGCCTTCCTCGACCCGAATCGCCCGCTTGATGCGAATGTATTGCTTGGGCACGTCTTGTTCGACCACGCCGGCGGATTGCAATAAAAACACGAAGGGACCGGCGCTGCCGTCCATGATCGGTACTTCGGCGGCGCTGACGTCGATGATCGCGTTATCGATGCCCAGACCGGCCAGGGCGGACAGCAGGTGCTCGACCGTGGATACTTTAACGCCGTCGCGTACCAGCGTCGTCGACAATTTGGTTTCGCCGACATTCTCCGGGCGGGCGGAAATCGTCACCGGTTGGTCCAGATCGACCCGGCGGAAGCGGATGCCGGTGTCCGGATCGGAAGGATGCAGAGTCAGATAGACCTTGTCGCCGGTGTGCAAACCCACGCCGGTGGCCCGGATGGTGTTTTTTAAGGTACGCTGTTTAATCATGAAGTGCCGATAAAAAGGTAAAACAAAGCGGGGAGTCTACCACAGTTTATGCGATAGCTCTCCCCTGGCCCCGGTCCGGTCGCCTCATGGCGGAGTCGGCGTTGCTTAGTCGGCTTGGCGTCTCAAGAAGGCCGGAACGTCCAAGTAATCCAGATCGACATCGTTGCGCGGTTGAGCGCCGAATCGCGATTCGCGGGCCGATTCCTGTTTTTGTTGGCGGATCACGGTCGGTTTTTCCAATTGACCGTAATCGACTTCGCCGGCCGCCACTTTCTTGACCAGACTGATCGGCGCGGCCGCCTTGACTTTTTCGCCCATTCCGGTGGCGACGACGGTGACCTTAACTTCGGTACCCATGGCCGGATTGACCGCCATGCCGATTTTGATGTCGGCATCGTCGGACGCGAACGCATGCATGATGCTGCCGATTTCGTCGAACTCGTTCAAGCCCAGGTCGCCGTTGGACGTGACGTTCACCAGAATGCCGCGCGCGCCTTGCAGGTTGATGTCTTCCAAGAGCGGGCAGGCGATGGCTTTTTCGGCGGCCAGACGGGCACGGTTTTCGCCGCTGGCGACGCCGGTACCCATGATCGCGCTACCCATATTGGACATTACGGTGCGGACGTCGGCGAAGTCCACGTTCATCAGACCCGGATGGGTGATCAGCTCGGTGATGCCTTGTACCGCGTCCAGCAGCACGTCGTTGGCGACCCGGAACGAATCGACCAGCGAACGGTTATTGCCCAGTGTCGGCAGCAGTTTTTGGTTAGGGATAATGATCAACGAATCGACCAGTTTTTCCAGGTCGCGCAAGCCGGACTCGGCAACCGCTTTCTTTTTGGTGCCTTCGAAGTCGAAGGGTTTGGAGACCACCGCCACGGTCAACACGCCCAGTTCCTTGGCGACTTCGGCGAATACCGAGATCGCGCCGGTGCCGGTGCCGCCGCCCATGCCGGCGGTCAAGAACACCATGTCGGCGCCGTCCATGACTTCGCGAATACGCTCGCGGGTTTCCTCGGCGGCGGCGCGGCCGACTTCCGGCCGGGTGCCGGCGCCCAGACCCTTGGTCAGTTCCACGCCGAGTTGCACGATGGTATCCACGCTCATTTGTCTCAGGGCTTGGGCATCGGTATTCGCGCAAATGAATTGCACGCCGTCGATGCCGGTTTCCACCATGTGATTGACGGCGTTGCCGCCGCCGCCGCCGACGCCGATGACTTTGATAACCGCCGTGCCGCTACTGTCCAATAATTCATATTTCATTTTTACGCCCTCCAGACAAACAATTAAAAATTACCTTGAAACCAGCTTTTGATTTTCGAAAACAAATCCAGACCTTCTTCGTTCAACCCCAACGCCCGGCCATGATGGTCCTTGCCGTATAGCAGCAAGCCTACCGCGGTCGAATAAATCGGGTTTTCCGCCACATCGGTCAATCCCGACACGTGCAGCGGAACACCCATGCGGACCGGCATGTGGAATATCTCCTCCGCCAACTCCGTCAAACCCTTCACTTGCGAACTGCCGCCGGTGATGACCATGCCGGCGGCGATCAAATCTTCGTAACCGCTGCGGCGCAGTTCGGCCTGCACCAGCAGCATCAATTCCTCGTAGCGCGGCTCGACGATCTCGGCCAGATTTTGCGCCGAGATCTTGCGCGGCTCGCGGTCGCCGATGCTGGGCACGTCTATCGTTTGCTGCGGATCGGCCAGTTGGGTCAGCGCGCAGGCGAATTGGCGCTTGATGTCCTCGGCGTTCTTGGTCGGAGTACGTAGTGCGACCGCAATGTCGTTGGTGACCTGGTCGCCGGCGATCGGGATCACAGCGGTGTGCTTGATCGCGCCTTCCGAAAAAATCGCCAGGTCGGTGGTGCCGCCGCCGATGTCGATCAAACACACGCCCAAATCCTTTTCGTCGTCGGTCAACACCGCCGAGCATGAGGCCAGTTGTTCCAGCACGATGTCGTCCACGTCCAAACCGCATTTGCGGATGCATTTGACGATGTTTTGTTCGGCGCTGACGCTGCTGGTCACCATGTGTACCTTGGCTTCCAAACGGATGCCGGACATGCCGATCGGCTCCTTGATGCCTTCCTGCTGGTCGATCACGAATTCCTGCGGCAGGATGTGCAGGATTTTCTGATCGGCAGGAATCGCCACCGCCCGGGCCGAATCGATCACCCGGTCGATGTCGTGCTGGGTGACTTCCTTTTCCTTGATCGCGACGATGCCGTGCGAATTCAGACTTTTAATATGGCTGCCGGCAATCCCGGCGAACACCGATTTGATTTGGCAGCCGGCCATCAGCTCGGCTTCCTCGACCGCGCGCTGGATCGAGTGCACGGTCGATTCCAGATTGACGACGATGCCTTTTTTAAGGCCCTTGGACGGTGCCGTGCCGATGCCGATGATTTCGATTTCATCGCCGCCCCGGTACTCGCCGACGATGGCCGCGACCTTGGACGTGCCGATGTCCAGCCCCACTAAAATATTTCGATCTGTCTTTTTGGCCATTTTCGTTTGCTCTGTAAGCGTTTAAATCAAGTTCTTATTCTTTTCCACAATGGCTTTCCAATCGATGGCAGCCACTTCCGGTTTCCAGGTCACCGCGTATCCGTTCGGATAGCGGGTATCGACGCTGGCCATCATGGCCACTTGCTCGGCGCCCAACAAATCCATCGTTTTTAAAAAGCGTTGCATGTTTTCCAGCGGCGCCTTGCGGCCCAACTGCATTTCCAAGCCGCTGGCCAACTTGAGCCGCCAGGCGCGCCGCTCGTTGACGTGAAACTCCGCCAGCTGCAACGATTTATCCTTCAAGACGATATAAACGCCCTTCATGATTTCCAGCAGTTTCTTCTCTTGACCGGACGGACCGGTAATCAAAGGCAGATGCCGAAACGGTTCGATATTGTCCGGGGTCAGCACATCGCCCTGCTTGTTCAGCAAAGCATTGCTTCCCCAGCGAACCACCGGCTTGTGCTCGACGATTTTGATATGCACCGCGTCCGGCCAGACCCGCTTGACGTCCACCTTGTCCACCAGCGGCAAATCCTTAATGGCCTGATGAACCGCCTGCATATCGGCATGGTAATAACCCAGCTTCATTTGCGGCGCCAACACCTGTTTCAGGCGCTCCTTATCGGTATATTGAAAGGCGCCCTCGATCTTCACGTAGCGGATCGGCTGGTTGCGCAGCATGCCGGTACTGACTTTTTGCCAGCCCCACCAACCGCCGCCGCACAGCAAGGCCGCGAGCAATAAAGTCCTAAGCCTGATCACCGCTCGCCACCATACTGGTTTCCAAAATTCGCCAGACCAGTTCTTGGAAATCGATGCCCACCGCCTTGGCCGCCATCGGTACCAAGCTGTGGTCGGTCATGCCCGGCACGGTATTGACTTCGATCAATTGCAGCCGGCCGCTGTCGTCGATGAAGGCATCGACCCGGCCCCAGCCGCTGACGCCGACGGTCTGACAGGCTTTCAATGCCAGGGCTTGCAGTTCTTTTTCCCGTTCATTGTCCAAGCCGCAAGGGCAGTGATATTGAGTGGTGTTAGCACGGTATTTGGCGTCGAAATCGTAAAAAGTGTGCGGCGTTTCCAGCCGGATCGCCGGCAGCGCCTCGCCGTTGAGCATGCCTATCGTGTATTCCTGGCCTTGTATCCATTGTTCGGCGTACACATCGCAACGGTATTGGCTGGCCAGTTTCAGCGCGGCAGCCAGTTCTTCACGATTGTGGGCCTTGCTCATGCCGATGCTGGAGCCTTCTTGGGCCGGCTTGACGATGACAGGAAAACCCAGGGCATTGATGCAGGTGTCGAGGTCCTGGTCGCCGGTCAGCAAAAACCAGCGCGGCGTGGGTAGACCGGCGCCTTGCCAGCACAATTTGGTGCGCAGTTTGTCCATCGCCAACGCCGAGGCCAGCACGCCGGAACCGGTATACGGCAATCCCAATGCTTCCAGCACCGCTTGCAACACGCCGTCCTCGCCGCCGCGGCCGTGGATCACGTTAAAAACTCGGTCGAAGCGCTGGCCGGCCAACGCGTCGATCGGGCTGGCGGTGACATCGATCGCCACGGCGTCGACGCCGCCGGCTTTCAACGCCTGGTAAACCGCATTACCGCTGTTCAGCGACACTTCCCGCTCGGCGGCGGTGCCGCCCAGCAGCACCGCGACCTTGCCGAATTCGCTCGGGTTTTTGATTTGCAAGGGTTTCATTGTTTCTCACCTATCCGGCAAACTTCGGTTTCCAGCACAACGCCGAATTGCGCCTGTACCCGGTTTTGGATCAGTTCGATCAGGGTTTCGATGTCCGCCGAACTGGCCTTGCCGCTGTTTTCGATAAAATTGGCGTGCTTCTCCGAGACCACAGCGCCGCCGACCGCGTAGCCTTTCAGGCCGCAGGCTTCGATCAGCCGCGCCGCGTAATCGCCGGGCGGGTTTTTGAACACCGAGCCGCAGGTGGGCTTGTTGGTCGGCTGGCTGGCGTTGCGTTTTTCCAGCAAACTCTTGATGTGTTGCTGACTGGCTTCGCTATCGCCCTTACGCAACAGCAATTGGGCCGATAAAAACCATTCGTCTCTGAGGCCTTGCACCGAGCGGTAGGCCACTTCGAATTCGCCGTGATTGCGCAACGCGACGGCGCCGGCGCGGTTGATCGTTTCCACTTTATCGACGATACGCCAGGTTTCGCCGCCGAAGGCACCGGCGTTCATCCGCAATGCACCGCCCATCGTGCCGGGAATCCCGGCCAAAAACTCGGCGCCGACCAGCCCCAGATCGCTGCAAAACCGGGCGACGTGGGCACAGGGCACGCCGGCTTCGACGTAGACGCGTTCGGAATCGAGCAAATACAGGTCTTTCAATCGATTCCGGGTGTGGACCACCGTGCCTTTGACACCGCCGTCGCGCACCAAAAGATTGCTGCCCAGCCCCAACCAATACAAGGGTTCTTCGACCGGCAACTCGGCGATGAACGCGATCAGGTCGGCTTTGTTTTCTGGTACATACAGGCGCTCGGCAGGGCCGCCGACCCGCCAACTGGTGTACTTGGCCAGCGGCTCGTCGGTCAGCAAAGTGCCTTTCCAGGTCGCGGTAGCCATCATGTCGCCAGCCTCTGGGAGGCCAGCGCCTCGGCCAGTTTTTGCGGCAGATCGGCGGCGATCTGGCCGACGTTGCCGGCGCCCATCGTCAAAATCACATCATCCTTGGCAACGATACCGGCCAATATCGTCGGCAAGTCCTCGCGGTTTTGCACGAACACCGGATCGACCTGACCGCGGGTTCGGATCGAACGGCTCAGAGCCTTGCCGTCGGCGCCCGTGATCGGCGCTTCCCCGGCGGAATAGACATCCAGCAAGATCAGCACGTCGACGCCGGACAAGACGTCGACAAAATCCTCGAACAGATCGCGGGTGCGGGTATAGCGGTGCGGTTGAAATACCACCACTTTGCGGCGTGTCGGCCAGGCTTGGCGCAGGGCTTCCAAGGTCGCGGCCAATTCGCGCGGGTGATGACCGTAGTCGTCGACCAGCGTCAGCTTGCCGCCGGCAAATTCGATGTCGCCGTTGATTTGAAACCGCCGTCCTACGCCCTTGAATTCGGCCAGACTTTTGACGATGGCCTCGTCGGCCACGCCCAGCGCGGTGGCGATCGTGGTCGCCGCCAGCGCGTTCAGCATGTTGTGCCAGCCGGGCAAATTCAGCGTGACTTGCAACGCCGGCAAATTGCCCCAGCGCAGTACCGTGAAGTGGGTGCGCAGACCGTCTTGTTGGATGTCGACCGCTCGCACGTCGGCGTAGCTGCTGACGCCGTAAGTTTTCACCGGTTTGGACACGTTAGGTAGCACGTCGCAAACGCCGGGGTCGTCGATGCACATCACCGCCAACCCGTAGAACGGCAGTTGGTGCAAGAACTTCAGGAAGGTTTCCTTCAGTTTGCCGTAGCTGCCGCCGTAAGTTTCCATGTGGTCCTGGTCGATGTTGGTGACGATCGCCATCATCGGTTGCAGGAACAAAAACGAGGCATCGCTTTCGTCGGCTTCGGCGACCAGATATTTGCCCAAACCGAGCTTGGCGTTGGCGCCGGCGCTGTTCAAGCGCCCGCCGATCACGAAAGTTGGATCCAGGCCGCCCTCGGCCAGCATCATCGTCGTCAAACTGGTGGTCGTGGTCTTGCCGTGGGTGCCGGCGACGGCGATACCGAAGCGGAAGCGCATCAGTTCGGCCAGCATTTCCGCGCGGGGAATCACCGGAACCCGATTTTCGTAAGCGGTGACGATTTCCGGGTTTTTACGGTCGACGGCGGTCGACGTGACCACGACATCGACATCGGCGACGTTTTCGGCCCGATGGCCGAAATAGACTTTGACGCCCAGGCTTGCCAGGCGATCGGTCACCGGCGACGCCTTGATGTCGGAGCCGGACACGCTGTAGCCCAGGTTGCTCAACACTTCGGCGATACCGCTCATGCCGGTGCCGCCGATGCCGACGAAATGGATTTTGTCGATATCGCCGAGCGCCTGATTGGCGGCGGGAATGCTGGGGCGGTTCATGACGCGGCCTCTAGGCTAAGCAACTCGGCGCACAAGTCGGCGACGGTTCGGGTGGCGTCGGGGCGGGCGAGGGCCTTGGCGGCGCGGCTCATTTCAGGTAATGCGGTCATCGCTTGTTGGATAGCCTTGCGCAGGTTTTGCGCGTTCAATTCGGATTGCGGCAGCAGCAGCGCGGCGCCGGCCTCGGTTAAATAGCGAGCGTTGGCGTTCTGATGGTCGTCGATCGCGTGCGGCAACGGCACGAAAATCGCCGGCAGCCCGCATGCGGCCACTTCGCTGACCGTCATCGCGCCGGCCCGGCAAACGATCAGATCCGCCCATTGGTAGGCGCCGGCCATGTCGTCGATAAAGGCTAGCGCTTCGGCGTTCATTGCCAACTCGCGGTAACGCGCCGCGACCTCGGCTTGCATGGCGCCGCCGGTTTGGTGTTTGACGTCCAGTTTGTCCAGGCCGGCCAGGGCGTCCGGCAGCGTCTCGTTCAAGACTTTCGCGCCCTGACTGCCGCCCAACACCAGAATCCGGACATTTCTGCCGGCGCTCGGCGTCCATTCGGATTTATCGGCGATTTCGGCGAAAGCCTGTCTGAGCGGATTGCCGGTACAGATGGCGCCGACGTCACTTTCGAAGCTGTTCGGAAATGCTTCCAATACCTCGCGGGCCGCCAAACGGGCTAGCCAGCGGTTGGTCGTGCCGGGCACCCGATTTTGTTCGTGGATTATCAGCGGGATGCCCAACCATTTCGCCATCAAACCGCCCGGACCGGCGACGAATCCGCCCATACCTAAAACCAGGTCGGGATGGCGTTGCCGCAAGATGGTTCGCGCCTGCCAGCAGGCTTTTAGTAAACGTAAGGCGCCGGCCAGCTTGGCGAGCAAGCCCTTGCCACGTAGGCCGGCCACGGCCAGCCAATCGATTTCGAAACCGTGAGTAGGCACCACCTTGGCTTCCAGGCCTTTCTCTGTGCCCAGCCAACTGACCCGCCAGCCGCGTTCGCGCAACTCTTGGGCGACGGCCAATGCTGGGAAGACATGGCCGCCGGTGCCGCCGGCCATGATTAAAATGTGCCCGCTCATACCGGCCGCCCTTTCACGTTGTTCTTGTTGTGTTCGGTCACCTCGTAATGAATCCGAAACAACACCGCCACCGCTCCGCACATGACGATCATGCTACCGCCGCCGTAACTCATCAGCGGTAAGGTCAAGCCCTTGGTCGGCAGGATGCCCATGTTGACGCCCATGTTGACGAAGGCTTGAAAGCCGAACCAAATGCCCAGGCCGTAAGCGACCAGGCCGGAGAACTGCAGGCCGGCGAGTTGGGCTTGCTCGCCGATCGCGAAGGCACGGATCAACAACGCCGTGAACAGGCCAACCACCAGAATGACGCCCAACAAGCCGAGTTCCTCGCCCAATACCGAAAACAAGAAGTCGGTGTGGGCTTCCGGCAGATAAAACAGTTTTTGCAGGCCGTTCCCCAGGCCAACCCCGGCAAACTCGCCGCGGCCGAAGGAAATCAGCGCCTGGGTCAGCTGATAGCCGCTGTCCCTGGCGTGTTCCCACGGGTCCAGAAAGCTGATCACCCGCTTCCAGCGATACGGCGAGGTGTAGGCCAGCATCGCGGCGGCCATCGAAACCGAAGCCACCAGTACGACGAAAGGCGACAAACGCGCGCCGCCCAGAAACATCATGCCCATGGCGATGATCAAAATGACCACGGCCGAACCGAAATCCGGTTCCAGCAGCAGCAACATGCAGGCTACCGAGAACAGCATCAACGGTCGAAGCAGGCCGAAAATCGAGCGTCGGACATGATCGCCGTGCCGAGTGATATAGCCGGCCATGTAAATGACCGAAATGAATTTGACCACTTCGGAAACCTGAATCCGCAGGCCGAGTATCGATAGCCAGCGAATACTACCGTTGACGCGGACGCCGACCCCCGGCACCAGCACCACCAACAGCAATACCAGTCCGGCGATGAACAGCGGCTGGCCCATTTTTTCCCAACTTTTCATCGGCACATTCAATACAGCGGCGGCAAAACCCAGGCCCAGCGCGATGTGCACCAATTGCTTAAACGGAAAATGCGAAATGTCTTCCGCCATCTTGACGCCCAAATGTAGCGAGGCGGACACGACCATGATGAAGCCCACGCCGAGCAGGCTGAAGCAAGCCAGCATTAACACCGGATCGACGTGGAGCCGATTTTGCGCGCGGGGTTTCGGGGTCGGTTTCAGCATGACGGCAGTTCCATCACCGCTTCGGCGAATTTGTTGCCGCGATCCACGTAGCTGCGGTATTGATCCAGACTGGCGCAAGCCGGCGACAGCAATACCGTGTCGCCTTCGCCGGCCAGACCGGCGGCGATCCGGACCGCCTCCTTCATATTGCCGGCGAAATGGACCGGCACGCGCTCTTGCAACGCGGCGGCGATCAGATCGGCATCCTTGCCCATCGCGACGACCGCCTTGGCCTTTTCGGCAACGGCCGGTGCCAGTTCGCTCATGTCGGCGCCCTTGGCGTCGCCGCCGGCAATTAGAATCACTTTTCGTTCGTAGCCTTGCAACGCGGCGATACAGGCGCCGACGTTGGTGGCCTTGGAATCGTTGACCCAGTGCGCGCCGGCTTTTTCGGCGATTTTCTGCATTCGGTGCGGCAGTCCCTTGAACTTGCGTAATGCGTCGCACATCGCGGTCATGCTCAAACCGACCGCTTGGCCCAGCGCCAGCGCCGCCAACGCGTTGGCGAGGTTGTGGCTGCCCTCCAGGCGCAAGCGATTGGCGGCCATCAGGGCTTGCTCGCCCTGCATCAAATAATCGGTTTCGCCGCGACGCAGATAGAAGTCGGCGGTGTCGCGGATCGAGAAGGTCAGGCAGGGGCGGTCGGCTTCGCGCATCGCCATCACCAGCGGATCGTCGAGATTCAACACCATCACGCCGTCGCCCCTGAATACCCGTTGTTTTTCGGCGGCGTAGTCGGCCATGCCGGCGTGGCGATCCAGATGATCCGGCGTCACGTTCAACACCGTCGCGGCCGCCGCGTTCAGCGCGGTGGTCCGTTCCAACTGAAAGCTGGACAATTCCAGCACGTATAGATCGGCGTCTTGCTGCAATAAATCCAGCGCCGGCGTGCCCAGATTGCCGCCGATCGCGGTTTTAACCTCGGCCGCGTTGCCCATGTCGCCCAGCATCGTGGTGACGGTGCTTTTACCGTTCGAGCCGGTAATCGCGACGACCGGTTTATCGGTCGCGCAAGCAAACAAATCGATATCGCTGATGACACGGACACCAGCTTGTATGGCTTGGCAAATCGCGGCCTCGGCCAGCGACACGCCGGGACTGATGACCAGATGGGTGGCGACGGCCAGGGCCGATTGATCGAAACCGCCGGTGAACACCGGCACGTCAGGCATTTGTTCGCGCAAGACATCGATCAGCGGCGGATTTTTCCGGCTGTCGACGACCGCGAATTTCAACGGGGTTTTTTGCAGGAATTGGGCAACCGACAGGCCCGTCGCGCCCAGTCCGACGATCAACAGCTTGCTGTTCGCCGCGGTCAGCGCGAAGTGGTGTTCCAGTTTGGCCAGTAACGCGTCGATGTCCATGCTTATCTCAGTTTCAGGGTGGCCAGGCCGATCAGCACCAGGATGACCGATACGATCCAAAAGCGGACGATGATGCGGGGTTCCGGCCAGCCTTTCAGTTCGTAATGGTGATGAATGGGTGCCATCAGGAATACCCGTTTCTTGCGGGTTTTATAGGAGGCAACCTGGATGATGACCGACACGGTTTCGACGACGAAGATGCCGCCCATGATGACTAGCACGATTTCCTGACGTACCAAGACCGCCACGATGCCCAGCGCTGCGCCTAGGGCCAGCGCGCCGACGTCGCCCATGAAGACCATGGCCGGATAGGCGTTAAACCATAAAAAGCCCAGGCCCGAGCCGATCAGCGCCGCGCAAAACACCACCAATTCGCCGGAGCGGGGAATGTGCGGGATTTGTAGATATTGAGCGAAATTGGCGTGGCCGGACAAATAGGCGAAGATCGCCAGCGCGGCGGCGATCATCACGGTCGGCATGATCGCCAGGCCGTCCAGGCCGTCGGTTAAATTGACGGCATTGCTGGAGCCGACGATGACGAAATAAGTCAGCACCACGTAACTCCACCCCATGTCCAGCGTGACGTGTTTGAAAAACGGTACGATGAATTGGGTTTCGGCGGGGACTTGCGCGGTGTTGTACAAATAAATGCCGGCCGCCAGCGCGACCACCGATTGCCAGAAATACTTGGCCCTGGCGGACAAGCCGTCGCTGTTGCCGAGCAGCACTTTTTTATAATCGTCGATGAAGCCGATCACGCCGTGCGCCAAGGTCACCACCAATACTACCCAGACGTAACGGTTGTTTAGGTCGGCGCACAGCAAGGTGCTGATCGCCACCGAAAACAAGATCATCGTGCCGCCCATCGTCGGCGTGCCGGATTTGGATAAATGGCTTTGCGGGCCGTCGTCGCGCACGCTTTGGCCGATTTTACGGCGAGTTAGTCTTTCGATCATCGCCGGACCGATCAAAAACGACATCGCCAACGCGGTCAACACGCCCAAAATCGCGCGGAAGGTCAGATAGTGTAAGACCCGGAAACCGCTGTCCAAACTGCTGAGGTAGTCTGCGAGTAAAAGTAACATTAGGCTGCTCTAAAGGGGTGGGTGAGCGCCGCCGCGACGTTTTCCATCTTCTGGGCCCGAGAACCTTTCACCAATACGGTTTCGGAACCGGCCAGCGCGGTCGTCAGCGCGTCGATTAATTGTTGTTGTGTGTCGAAATAATCGCCGCCGGCGCCGAACGCGGCGACGGTATGGCGAGTCAGTTCGCCGGTCGCGAACAGGCGCGTCACGCCCGCGGCTTTGATTAATTCGCCCATCTCGCGGTGGAGTCGCGGGCTTTCCGGCCCCAGTTCGCCGAAAGCGCCCAGCGCCAGCCATAGCGGCTGCTGCCGGACAGGTACCGCGTCCAGTGCGGCTTTCAACGAGGCTGGATTGGCGTTGTAAGTGTCGTCGATGACGATATTGCCCAGCTTGCCTTGCAAGGCCTGCATGCGGCCGGTCACGGGCCGCAGTTGTTCCAGGCCGCGCCGAATGTCGGCAAGCGGAATGCCGAATTGCAGGGCCACGGCGGAAGCGGCCAGCGCGTTTTTGACGTTATGGGCGCCGGCCAGCTTTAGGTGGATGGTCAGGCGCTCGGCGCCGGCGATCAGGTCGAAATGGGTGTCGAAGCCTGCCGGGTCCAGCGCGGTTTCGATCCGTTCGGCGCGAATATCGGCGGCTGGCGTCAAGCCGAACGACACGGTCTTGCGCTGGCCGGCCAAGCTCAGCCAGTAGTCGTAGTAGGCGTCATCGCGATTTAAAACCGCGATGCCCGCCGCGCCTAGATTCTCGACGATTTCACCCTTGGTTCTGGCCACGCCGTCGGTATCGCCGAAGCCTTCGATATGGGCCGGGCCGACGTTGGTGATGACGCTAACATCGGCCTGGGCACGCCGGCTGGTGTAGGCAATTTCGCCGGGGTGGTTGGCGCCCATTTCGATGACGGCGTAGCGGTGGGATTCACGTAATTTCAACAAGGTCAGCGGCACGCCGATGTCGTTGTTCAAATTGCCCTGAGTGGCCAGTGTTTCGCCTTGGGTGGCGAAGATGGCGGCGAGCATTTCCTTGACCGTGGTTTTGCCGTTGCTGCCGGTGACGCCGGCTACCCGCACCGGTAATTGCCGGCGCCAGTGGCCGGCCAACTCGGCCAACGCCAAATGGCTGTCGGCGACGACGATTTGCGGTAGGCTCGATTCGACCGGGCGCTCGACCAACAATGCCGCCGCGCCGGCCGCTTCCGCATTGGCGGTGAAATCGTGACCGTCGAACTGGCGACCCTTGATCGCGATATATAAATCGCCGGGCTGTAAGGTACGGGTGTCGATGCCGATGCCGCTGATCGTTCGATCCGGTCCGGTCAAGCTGCCGGCCACGGCCGCCGCGATGTCGATTAGGTTTAGGTTCACGGCGCCCTCCATTCGGCCAGCGCTTGGCGAACCACGGCCTGGTCGCTGAACGGCCATTTGACGCCTGCGATGTCCTGGTAGTCTTCGTGGCCTTTGCCGGCCACGACGATGCAGTCGTCGGCTTGGGCTTGTTGAATGGTGGTGACGATGGCGGTGGCCCTGTCGTTGATTACGGTAATTTTTTGGCTTTCGCAGCCGCTTAAAATGTCTTTGATAATGTCGGCCGACGCTTCGTGGCGCGGGTTGTCGTCGGTAACGATGACCTGATCCGCCCAGGTTTCGGCGATCCGGCCCATTTGGGGTCGTTTACCCTTGTCGCGATCGCCGCCGCAGCCGAACACGACTTTCAGTCGGCGAGCGCCCTTGACCGCACGCAATACTTTTTCCAGCGCGTCCGGGCTGTGCGCGTAATCGACGAATACCGTCGGCTTGTCCTGGCCGCCGAAGCGTTCCATGCGGCCGGCAATCGCGCGCAAATCGGCCAGTTTGGCAACCGCGCTCGCGAACTCATGGCCGGTCGCCAGCAATACGCACAACACCGCCAGCAGGTTTTCCAAGTTAAAATCGCCGGCGATGCCGGTCACGGCGCGTAGGCGTTGCTTTTGGTACACCGCGTCGAATGCGATGCCGTCGGCGTGGTACTCGATGTTTTCCGCGACCACGCCATGTGCGTCCGCCAGGGTTTTGCCGGATTTGCTGTAAGTCCAGTGCGTAGCGCTCGGCGCGATGCTCGCCAAAACTTCGGCGCTGCAGGCGTCGTCGAGGTTGACTACCGCGAATTGCAGCGTCGGCCATCCGAACAACTTCAACTTGGCTTGCAGGTAGTCGGCCATCGTGCCGTGGTAATCCAAGTGGTCGCGGCTTAAATTGGTGAACACCGCGCCGGCGAATGTCACGCCGTTGACTCGGCCTTGTTCCAGTCCGTGCGATGAGACTTCCATTGCCACCGCGCGTTTGTTTCGCCGCAGCAGTTCGGCCAACATTTGTTGCACCGCCAATGCGTCCGGCGTGGTGTTGGCGGTCGGCTGCAAATTATCGACCTCGCCCCAGCCCAACGTGCCGATCACACCGCAAGCTTCGAGCGCTTGGGCGATCAATTGGCTGCAAGTGGTCTTGCCGTTGGTGCCGGTCACGCCGATGACCGTCAAGCGGTCGGACGGCTTTTGGTAAAACCGTGCGGCGATGTCGCCCAGGCTCTCGCTCAATCCGGCGACCGCGACGGCGGTTATTCCGGGCGTAACGGCCGCTTGTTCCGGCCGGCCGGCCGGGTCGTAAATGATGGCAATAGCACCGTTAATCAGCGCTTGGCCGGCATGAGTCAGTCCGTGTTGGTTCGAGCCGTTCAGCGCGATGAAGGCGTCGCCGGGGCGAACTTGCCGGCTGTCCAAGGCCAGACCGGCGATGTCGATATCGTCGGTGGCGGTGGCGTAGCCTGAAAGTAGCTCGGTCAATTTCATCGTTTGCTCAACAGTAAATGCATGGTGTCGACGCCGTCCGGTTCGACCCCGTAAACCCGCAATGCGCCGGCCATCACCCGCGAAAACGCCGGGGCGGCGACCAAACCGCCGTAATACTGGCCGCTGGTCGGCTCGTCGACGACGATCGCGATGATGAAGCGCGGGTTGCTGGCCGGCGCCATGCCGACGAACACCGACAGGTATTTGTCTTCGGTATAGCCGCCGGCCATCGCTTTTTTGACGGTGCCGGTCTTGCCGGCAACGCGGTAACCTTCGACGCGAGCTTGGTAGGCGGTGCCTTCCTTGCTGATCACGTGTTCCAGCATGTCCCGAACTCGGCGGGCGGTTTCCGGTTTGAATACGCGTTGGGCGTCCGGGTCCTCGTCGCGCTTCAACAAGGTGACCGAATGCAGCACGCCGTCGTCGGCTAGCGCGGTATAGGCGCGGGCCAATTGCAATACCGAGGTCGAAACGCCGTAACCGAACGACAGCGTCGCCTGGTCGAATTCATGCCAATTCTGATAATCCAATAGCGTGCCGCTGGCTTCGCCCGGAAAACCGACGCCGGCCGAGGTGCCGAAGCCGAGTTTGCTGTAAATTCCCCAA
This sequence comes from Methylomonas stagni, assembly GCF_050154735.1. Taxonomy (NCBI): domain Bacteria; kingdom Pseudomonadati; phylum Pseudomonadota; class Gammaproteobacteria; order Methylococcales; family Methylococcaceae; genus Methylomonas; species Methylomonas stagni. The sequence continues at coordinate 4,046,789 of NZ_CP189557.1, forward strand.
AAATATTCCGGCGGCATCGTCATCGCGATTTGGGTGACCGCGATATTGCTGGATTTTTGCAATACATGCGTCAAATCCAATGTGCCGTAGTTATGCACGTCCTTGACGACGTTGCGGCCCAGGTGATAGGCACCGTGGGTTTCTATCATCACGTTCGGGCTGATATAGCCGCCGTCCAAAGCCGCCGCGACGACGAAAGGCTTGACCGTCGAGCCGGGCTCGAAACTGTCTACCATCGCCCGGTTGCGATAACGGTTGCTGCTCAGTTCCTTACGGTTGTTCGGGTTGAACGCCGGTTGGCTGACCGTGGCCAGCACGTCGCCGTTTTTGGCGTCCAACACTACCAGCGAGGCCGAATGCGCCTTGTTTTGAAGCATGGCGTTCTGCAATTCCCGATATGCCAGATACTGGATGCGCTCGTCTATGGTCAGGACCAAATCCCGGCCGGGTACCGCTTCTTCGATATTTTCGACATCCTTGATAATTTGGCCCTTGCCGTCCTTAATCACCCGTTTTTTGCCGGGCTGGCCGCGCAAGATATGTTCGTAACCGTGCTCCATGCCTTCCTGGCCGACATCGTCAATGTTGGTGAATCCCAACAAATGCCCCGAAACCGCGCCGGCCGGATAATAGCGCTTGAACTCGCGCTCGAAATACACGCCGGTAATATCGAGTTCCTTGACTTTTTCAGCCACATCCGGATTGATCTGCCGGCGGAGATACAAAAAGCGTTTGTTGGCGTCTTTCTCTTTTTTTAACTGCGCCCGTAATTCCTTTTCTGGATAGCCGAGGATTTTCGCCATCGGCGTCAGCTTGTCCTGTTCGGCGTCTTTCAATTGTCGCGGATTGACCCAGATCGATTGCACCGGTGTGCTGATCGCCAGCGGTTCGCCGTTTCGATCCTGAATTTGGCCGCGATAGGCCGGCACCGGTACGATGTCGATGTGCTGCATGTCGCCCTTGTCTTGCAGGAACTCCTTGTCCAGCACCTGCAAATACACGGCACGACCGATCAAGGCCGACATCGCCACCAGCATCAACGTCAACAACATGCGGCGTCGAATCACAAAATCTGAACTTTGCGGCAACCCGACCGCCCCCGTGGTAATACGCATTTACGGTTTTATGTAGATGATTTTGTCCTGCGCTGGCAACGTCAACATCAGCCTTTGCCGGGCCGCGATCTCCACTCGGTTTTCCTCGGTCAAGGTGGTCAATTCCAGTTGCAAGCGACCCCATTCCACTTCGTAATCGTCAAGTTCCTTTTCCTTTTTCTGAATTTCCATGAATAACAGTCGCGATTCGTACTTGCTGTAGATCACTGCAATCGCCGAGATCAGCAACATCGCCACTAACGCCGTCAGGAAAATATTTCGAGCGATAGCCATCAGCGTTTCTCCGCCACGCGCATTACCGCGCTACGCGCGCGGGCGTTGGCTTGCAATTCGTCGTACTGGGCGCGAATCGCCTTGCCGATTTTGCGCAGTCGGCCTTGTTCAATATCGCGCTCCCGGACCGGTAATTTGCCTGGGTCGTGCTTCGCGCCGGCCTCGTCGCGGATAAAGTTCTTCACAATGCGGTCTTCCAGCGAATGAAACGAAATCACGACTAATCGCCCTTCCGGCGCCAACGCCTCCAGCGCCAGCCGCAGGGCGGTGCGTAACTGTTCCAATTCCTGATTGATTTCTATCCTGATGGCCTGGAAACAGCGTGTGGCCGGGTGTTTGTGTTTGTCTCGGAACGGCACGTTGTCTTCGATTAGTTTGGCCAATTGCGCTGTCGTCGTCAGCGGGTGCGATTGCCGCTGGGTGACAATGGCCTTGGCTATTCTGCGCGAATAGCGTTCTTCGCCGTATTCGAAAAAAATTCTTGCCAGTTCCGATTCTTCTACCTTGGCCAGATATTCGGCGGCCGTCGGGCCGCGTTGCGAGTCCATGCGCATGTCCAACGGGCCGTCGCGGAGAAAACTGAAACCGCGTTCGGCCTTATCCAGTTGCGGCGAAGAAACGCCCAAATCCATCAAGATGCCGTCCAATTTGCCGTGACAGCCCGATTGCTCCGCCACGGAAGCCAGCTCCGAGAAGCAAGCGTGATGAAGGCTGAAGCGCGGATCCGCTTTCAGTTCGTCGGCGGTCGCGCTAACAATCGCATCGTAATCGCGGTCCGTGGCCAATAGTCGGCCGGATTCGCCAAGCCGGGTCAAGATACCGCGGCTGTGGCCGCCTCTCCCGAAGGTGCAGTCCAGGTAGACGCCGTTAGGTTTTATCCGGAGTTCCCGCAGGGCTTCTTCGTATAAAACAGTCTGGTGGCCGGACATCCCGGTCAGAACGACAAGGAGCCGAGTTCTTCAAGGCCCTCGGTGTCGTTGCCGTCCATCCACTCCTGTTCCTTGGCCTTCCAGGCTTCGTCGTTCCAGATCTCGAACTTGTTCAGTTGACCGACCAAAACAATATGTTTCTCCATGCCGGCAAACTCTCTGAGCTTTTCCGGCAGCAACAAGCGGCCCTGAGTATCCATTTCACATTCGGAAGCGTTGCCAATCACAAATCGGCGCAATTTGCCGGCCATCTTGTTAAGCGTCGGCAGCTTGCTGATGGTTTGTTCGAGTTTTTCCCACTCGGGAAGCGGGTACAGCCACAGGCAGCCCGGCTCGCCTATGCATTTGTCGTCGACGGCGACAGTCACAACCATTTGGCGGTCACAGCACTCTTGTAACTCCTCCCGGTACCGGGTAGGAATCGCAACGCGCCCTTTCGCATCCAAACTGATTGAACTAATGCCTCGAAACAAGATACGCCTCAAATTTCCAAAAAATTCCCTTTTAAACCACTTTATAGCACTTTTGTACCACTATAGTTTTCAACGGTGGGTTAGTCAAGAGGCATTTAGATTAAATTCTTTCTTTTTCTACAATGACTTAGACAGGATTGGCTGGGAAAAACCCCGAAATCCAGGGAAACGAGTGAAACTCGATTTTTATCAAAACCTTAACGGGAATTTGTTAGGCAACGCACAATCCGTGGGGCGTAATACCCCTGTTTTTAAAATGAATTGCGTATTGATGACCGGGAGGTCGGTGCGACAGGTCAATATTCCGATTTCGGATTACGACCCAGCAGATTTTGAACGGCTTGTAGCGGAGCGAGCTGATTGAACAATACGTTGTAAACCTGCTCGGTGATGGGCATTTCGACGAGATGTTTTTGTGCGAGAGTCTGGGTCAGGCGCGCGGCGGAGATACCTTCCACGGCCTGATTAATGTCGGCCAGCGCCTGACTCTGGCTCTTACCCTGTCCCAAGGCTAATCCGAAGCGGCGGTTGCGCGACTGGTCGTCGGTGCAAGTTAGAATTAAATCGCCCAGACCGGCCAAACCCATAAAGGTATCCGGCTGGCCGCCCAAGCGAATACCAAGGCGGATAATTTCGCTAAGGCCGCGGGTAATTAACGCGGAGCGCGTGTTCGCTCCAAACCCCAAGCCGTCGGCAATGCCGGCCGCTATCGCCAGGACATTTTTACACGCGCCGCCGACTTGCACGCCGACGATGTCGGTACTGGTATAAACTCTAAAGCGTTGATTGTGGAGAATTCCGGCCAGTTCGGCCGCGAAAGGTTCGGAAATCGATGCAACGGTGAGTGCGGTGGGTAGGTCGTCGGCGACTTCCCGAGCGAAGGTTGGGCCCGATAGTACCGCCGTCGCCGCGCCATGCCCCAGAACGTCGGCGGCAACATCGCTGAGTAACGCACCTTCCGCGCCGTCAAAGCCTTTAGTCGCCCAGGCAATTTTCGGCGACTCGTCTAGCATCGGCTTGATTGCGGTCAAAGTGTTCCGGAACGCGTGACTGGGAACCGATATCAGCAAAATGTCGCTGAATTCAACCGCCTGTTTCAGATTACTGGTGACGGCCAGGTTGGCCGGAAACGGTTTGTCCGGCAGATAGCGCCGGTTTTGCCGATCGGTATTTAGGTCGGCCACATGCCGTGGATTGTGAGCCCACAGCATGGTGGCGCTGCCGTTTCTGGCGGCTTGAATCGCCAGAGCCGTTCCCCATGAACCGGCACCGAATATGCTGATCGCGGGCGGCATTAAAACGGCTTAGTTTAAGGTTTTATCTTCAGGAGCTTGCTGAGCTTGAGCTTGTTGTAATTGCTGCATATACAGCGCGTCGAAATTGACCGGAGCCAGAATCAATTGTGGGAAGCCGCCCTTGCTGACCAAGTCGGAAATGACTTCTCGAGCGTAAGGGAACAAAATGTTGGGACAGAAGCTGCCTAGCATCGGCCCCATTTCCTGATCGGTGAATCCGGCGATCATGAAAATGCCCGACTGATTGACTTCAACTAAAAATGCGGTGGCCTCGCCCACTTTGACGGTAACCGTCAAGGTCAGCGACACTTCGTAAACCGAGGTGTCTATCGCGTTGACATGGGTGCCCAGGTTCAAGTCCAGCGTGGGTTCCCATTTCTGGGTAAAGATTTTCGGCGCGTTGGGGGTTTCAAAAGAAATGTCCTTGGTATAAATCTTTTGAATGACGAACTGCTTGTCGGTCTGGGCGTTGATTTCGGCCATGAGTTTCCCTTCGGTGTTGTGGGTTAGGATTGAGTTTTGCTGATTTTGACCGGCAGTTTATAGTCTTCCCAGGATTGCATTCCGCCGGTCATGTTAAATACTTGTTCGAAACCCGCCTTGGTCAGCGTCTTGCATGCCGCCGCCGAACGCGCGCCGGTTTGGCAGGTGACGATTACCGGGTGTTGTTTGTGTTTTTCCAGCGAGGCCAGCTTCTCCTCCAGTTTGCCTAATGGGATGTTAATGGCGTTCTCGATGTGGCTTTTGCCGAATTCGTTCAACTCCCGGACATCCACCACCACGCTGTTGGTATTGTCCATCTTGGTCACCGCAATCAGCGGGGAGATGCTTTCGAATTTATTGAACGAGTTGGAAATCAAATCCTGGATCAGCAAAAAAATGACGCAGACCAGCGAAAAGGCAAGCAAATAGTGGTTGGTGGCAAATTCGATATATTGGTCCATCGTTAAATTCTGTTGAGGTTTCGGAAACTAAAATTCAAGTGCTGCAAAACACGCTGCGCATCATTTGGATCAGGTGTATTACGCGTTCGTCGTCGATAAAATAGTAAACGCGGTTTGCTTCCTTTTTGTAATCAAGGATGCCTTTGTCCCGCAAAATGGCCAAATGCTGGGAAATGTTGCTCTGGCTGGTGCCGACCTGCTCCACAATATCCTGGACGCTAATTGAGTTGCTGCCCAACACGCAAAGAATTTTGAGGCGTAACGGGTGAGACATCGCTTTCAAGCAGCAGGCGGCGCGACTGATGTCCTGGTCGTCGTAGGAATTGCTGTGGTCTATTTCTTCCATTGATCCCGAAATGAGCTAAGAATTGGGCGGCGAGTCAGGTGCTTTCAAGCGATGACACCATCTCTGTGCTGTATAATGCCGAAGCACAAGCCTTTGGCCTATCGCCAGAAACCGCAGCAGTCAAAGGCGTGCAAATCTAACAGAGTGAGCCTTCGAATTCAATACCTTGGCTCATGGCTGCCAAAATATAGTCTTCGTGCAAATCCGTTAAATGGCGGCGCGATTTTTCCTTACAGATAAATGGTCCATGAATGGTGAAGTGTAAAACCGCGGGGATTTTGGCTTCCGGTTGGACGGCAAGGGGCAAGGATGGCGCCTAATATTCGGGAACATATGCCGAGCGCGCCTGTTTTGATGCGAGCGTCCTATCTTTTTCGGGTTATGGCCTGAACCATGCGTGTTTGCCTGCGTTTGTCGATTCTTCTGGCAGGATTGAGCCTGGCAATTCCGGTTCGTGCCGAGAATACCGATAGCCGAGATTTGGCCGAGATTCATGACAAGATTCAACACGTCGGCGGCGACGTACGCGAGCTGGAAGCGGAAAAAAGTCGATTGCTAGATCAACTGCAAAAACTGGAACGGCAATATGGCGAGGCTGCCAATGCGTTACGCACGATTCGCGTTGAGATCAAGGCGCATGAGCAATCGCTGCAAGAGATACGAACCAAACTCGCCGACACTCAAAGAGATCTGCGTAGTCAGGAAAAAGGATTGGCGGGATTGATCCGTGCGGTCTACGCGATGGGCGGAGACAGTAAAGGCTTACAAGTCGTGCTGAACCAGCGTGACCCGGCTCTGTCTGGGCGGATGCGGGTGTATTCGGATTATATCGGCAAGGCGCGCTTACAGAAACTGCACGCGATCGCGGAGGATAGCCGGGTTCTCGGGCAGTTAGAAGCGCGAAACGACACCGAATCCCAACTGCTGCGAGTCTCGCTCGAGAAGAAACAGGAGGAGGCCGAGTCCATGCGGACGCTGAAAGTCCAGCGCGAGCAATTATTGGCGAGCCTGGAAAAAGAACACGCCGAAAAGCGGCATTTATTGGATCGTTTAATCGGCGACGAGAAAAAATTACAGGCCTTGGTGGCATCGTTGCAAAAAACTGATGATAATGCCGAGAGAGTTGCCCCGCCAGCGCCGGAACCTCCGGCACCAAGCCCACTCAAACAGCCTGGAAAACCTTCGGAGCAGATTCGCTCCGTCAAGGAACCGGAGGCGGGGCGCCAACCCTTCCCGGAATTGCAAGGTCGGTTGCCTTGGCCGGTGCAAGGCGCGGTCGTCGAGCATTTCGGGTCACGTCGGTACGAAACCACCTGGGATGGCGTGGTAATCAGTGCGCCCGAAGGCGCCGAAATTCGGGCAATTACCGCCGGCCGGGTTGTTTATGCCGATTGGCTGCGCGGTTACGGATTGATGATCATCATCGATCACGGGCACGGCTATTTAAGCTTGTACGCGTTCAACCAAAGTTTGCACAAGAGTGTTGGCGATCATGTCAAATCCGGCGAAGTCTTGGCTTCGGTTGGGCGCAGCGGCGGACGTTCTCAGGCGGCGTTGTATTTTGGGATCAGGAAGCAAGGCCGGCCCGTCGACCCAGCACAGTGGTGCCGGAAGCCAGCCAAGGGTTAATCTATTTACAGGAATCAGGTCGTTGGAGCTTTAATACAAATGTTAAATAACAGAAATCTTTTAATTTTACTGGTCGGCTTTATCTTAGGTTCGGCGATTAGCTTGTGCAGCAGCGTTTGGGCGGAAAAGCCCGCGCCGGCGGCGGCCAAGGCCGACGACCTGCAATCGTTGCCGTTCGACGAGTTGAGAACCTTCACCGAGATTTTCGGGCGGATTAAACAGGATTACGTCGAACCGGTATCCGATAAAAAGTTACTGGAGGATGCGATTCGCGGCATGTTGTCCGGCCTCGATCCGCATTCGGCTTATCTGGCCAGCGAGGAATATAAAGAGCTGCAAGAGGGCACGACCGGTCAATTCGGTGGGCTGGGCATCGAGGTCGGGATGGAGAACGGATTTGTCAAAGTGGTTTCGCCGATCGACGACACGCCGGCTCAAAAGGCCGGCATCAAGGCGGGCGATTTGATCGTTCGCTTGGATGACAAGCCGGTCAAGGGAATGACGTTGGCGGATGCCGTGAAAGTGATGCGCGGCGAACCGGGCACCGACATCGTGCTAACGGTCATCCGCGAAGGAGAGGAAGCACCGTTGAAATTTACGCTGACCCGCGACATCATTAAGGTTAAAAGCGTCAAAAACCGTTTGCTGGAGAAAAACTACGGCTACTTGCGGATCAGCAGTTTTCAATCGGGCACCGGCCAAGGCCTGCTGGACGCACTGGACGAATTGAAGAAAGAAAACGAAGGCCCGCTGAAAGGCTTGGTGTTGGATTTGCGCAATAACCCTGGCGGCGTGTTGAACGCCGCGGTCGATGTCAGCGATGCCTTTATAGAATCCGGTCTGATCGTCTATACCGAAGGCCGAATCAAGAATTCTGAAATGCGTTTTAATGCGACGCCGGATGACGTTATTAACGGCGCGCCCATCGTCGTGCTAATTAACGGCGGCTCGGCTTCGGCATCCGAAATTGTCGCAGGAGCGCTGCAAGACCATAAGCGCGCGATCATCATGGGTGAAAAATCGTTCGGCAAGGGTTCCGTGCAAACCATATTGCCTACCAGCAATGGCGCGGCGGTGAAGCTTACAACGGCCCGTTACTTCACGCCTTCGGGTCGATCCATCCAGGCGGAAGGTATCGAACCCGACGTCACGCTGGCCCGCTTCAAGCTGGAGGCGTTGGATAAGGCCAAATTGGAGTCGATCAAGGAGGCTGATTTGACCCACCATTTGACCAACGGGAATGCGAAACCGGATAAAAAAGCGGACGAGGACGATAAGGAAGACGCCAAGGACGTATTGCAAAAAGACGGTAGCGACACTGAAACCGAAGTGCGTGACTATCCGTTGCATGAGGCGCTGAATTTGCTGAAAGGCATCGCCATCATCAAGAAGTAGGCGGCTGCGTAGTCGCATAAAAAACCCGGCTGGCCAAGAGGTCGCCGGGTTTTTGTTTGTTTACGGCGCGGCGTTTAAACGTCCGCCCCGAGTAGTAGTGTGGGTGGCTTCAACGAGCCGAGGGTTGATAGGTAACGCTAAAATCGTTAAACGCTGCCAAGGCGACTTGGGCTTGCGCTTCATCCGCTAGCGCGAAAGTGTCAACGCCCACGCGGGAAAGGTAAAAAACCTGATCCGCCGAAAATTGGCCGACAGCCCTGATTTCGCTCCTGTACCCGTATTTATCGCGCAACAACCGGACCAGGGAAAAGCCTCGGCCGTCCGTGAAGGTTGGGAAATCCACCTCGATCAGCGACAAATTGGGTAGGTCGCCGGCGAGGTCGCCGATATTGTCATCGGGCTCGATGCGCACGCCGGTTTGACCTGTCCGGCCGGAAAGGACGGCTTTGTCGTTCAGCCAGCGTTGAAGAGTCACGGTGACGTCGCTATCGCCGGGGATCTCGGCATCGTCAGCGAGAAACCGCCAGGCGTCCGTGGTTAATGTACGGTCTTTAATGATTTGCATAAACTTTTGCTTTGAATGGTTCTAGGCCAACGCGGTAGACGGTTTGCAGAAAAGCTTCGTTTTCCTGACGCAGTTGCAAGTAGACATCGAGTATCGTTGTGATCGCGGCCGTAATTTGGGCTTTGGCGATTGCCGGACCCAGGCGTTCGCCGATCGCCGCGTCATTTTCCGACGAGCCGCCGAGCGTGATTTGGTACCACTCTTCGCCATGCTTGTCGACGCCTAGAATGCCGATGTGGCCGACGCTTTGATGGGCGCAGCCGTTCATGCAGCCGGACATATTGATCTTCAGGTCGCCGATGTCGTGGATGTAATCGATATCATCCAGGGCTTCGTTGATTTCCTTGGCCACGCCGATCGATCCGGCGTTGGCCAGCGAGCAAAAGTCCAGTCCTGGGCAGCAGATCATATCTGTGACGGTGCCGATATTCGGCGTGGCTAGCTTAAGCGCGTCCAATTGCCGCCAGAGCTGGTACAGACTGGCTTGCTCGACATCGGCCAGCACCAGATTTTGCCGGTGCGTGCTTCTGATTTCGCCGAAGCTGTAGCGATCGGCAAGCTCGGCCAGTGCGTCCAGTTGTTCCGAGGTAATGTCGCCGGGTGGCGAATCCGGCGCTTTCAACGACACGTAAACCCCGCGATAGCCAGGGATTTTGTGTTCGACGGTATTGTGCTTCACCCACTTCGCAAAACGGCCGTCCTCGGCTTGTTTCGCCGAAAAGCCGGTGTCGTCCCCGGTAAAGTCGCGGTAGGGTGGCGGCGCGAATTGGGTCTTGATTTCCTCGATACGTTCGTCGCCGAGCACCAAGGAATCGCGGATTCTGAGCCATTCCTCCTCGACCATCGCCGTAAATTTTTCCAATCCGGTTTCCTTGACCAGGATCTTGATGCGGGCCTTGTATTTGTTGTCGCGCCGACCAAACAAGTTGTAAATCCGCACAATGGCTTCCAGGTAGGACAGCAAATGCTTTTTCTCCAGAAAGCCTTTGACGGTTTGACCGATAATCGGCGTTCTGCCCAAGCCGCCACCCGCCAAAATTCTAAAGCCGGTTTCACCCTGCTCATTTTTTATCAGGTAGACCCCGATATCGTGGAATTGCACGGCGGCGCGATCATGACCGGCGCCGCTGACCGCGATCTTGAATTTACGCGGTAAATACGCGAACTCGGGGTGCAAGGTTGTCCATTGCCGAATAAGTTCGCAATAAGGGCGCGGATCTTCTATCTCGTCCCGGCATATGCCTGCCAAATGATCCGAGGTGGTGTTGCGCAGGCAGTTGCCGCTGGTTTGAATCGCATGCATTTGCACGGTCGCGAGCTCTGCGAGTAAATCGGGTACTCGGGAAAGTTCCGGCCAGTTGTATTGAACGTTTTGGCGTGTCGTAAAATGGCAATAGCCGCGATCATAGTCGCGCGCCACCGACGCAAGTTTGCGTAATTGTCGAGACGACAGTAATCCGTAAGGCACCGCGACGCGCAACATTGGCGCGTGCGTTTGGATATAAAGGCCGTTCATTAGGCGTAGCGCGCGGAACTGATCGGGGTCCAATTCCCCGTTCAAAAATCGTTCGGTCTGCCTGCGGAACTGCCGGACTCGCTCTTCGATAAGTGTTTGATCTCTTTGATTGTATTGATACATTTAGGTGGGCGGATCGCTTTACTGACTAATTTGATAGGTAATTGAATATTATACTCGCTGGGATTAAATGACAAAGAATATTGTATGGTGGTACCATGCCCGGTTAGATTTTTCCGCTTTTGATAACGACTAGAACATATAGAGGATAAGGGGGCTATCTTGTTGCGCGCATTGTTGATTTTGGCCGGTTTGTTGTTCCTACCGGAACTCGCCATGGCCGAAGAATTTAAGAATCTGGGGCTGACCGGAACCGAGCGGGGCGTCTATACCGTTCTGATTTTCCTGGTTGCATACGGTTTCGTCATGGCCGAGGAATTTACTCACTTGCGCAAATCGAAACCGGTCATATTCGCGGCGGCGGTCATTTGGGCGCACGTGGCGATTTTGGCTCACGACGCTGGCGTATCCGGCGAAGAGCTGCACAGCGCATTCGAGCACGACCTCAAGGAATATGCCGAATTGATGCTGTTCCTGCTGGTGGCGATGACGTATATCAATACCATGGCCGAGCGCAACGTCTTCGAAGCGTTACGATCCTGGTTGATCAGAAAGCAGTTCGGCTACAAACAGCTGTTCTGGATCACCGGCATCATCACCTTTTTCCTGTCCTCGGTAGCCGACAACCTGACGTCTGCCTTGCTGGTCGGCGCCGTGGTCATGGCGGTCGGCGCGGATAACGAAAAATTCGTCTCTGTCGGTTTCGTCAATTTGGTGATTGCCGCGAATGCCGGCGGCGCGTTTTGCCCATTCGGCGACATTACGACCCTGATGGTTTGGCAAGCCGGTTATGCCGAATTTTTCGACTTCTTCAAGTTGTTCATTCCTTCGGTCGTGAATTTCGTGGTGCCGGCGTTTTTCATGGCGCAAGCGGTTCCAAGCGGACAGCCTGAAGCAACCAACGAGGCCGCTGTTGAATTGAAGCCCGGTGGTTGGGTGGTGTGCGGTTTGTTTGGCGTTACCATCGGTTTGGCGGTTAGCTTCAAACAGTTTCTGCATTTGCCGCCGTTCATGGGCATGATGGCGGGTTTGTCCATCCTGATGCTATTCATTTATTACGTAAAGGTTCGTTTCTCCGCGGCTGATGAAGTGCGTCTCGATGTCTTTGATCGGGTAAAAGAAGCTGAGTGGGATACGTTGCTGTTTTTCTTCGGCGTGGTTTTCGCTGTCGGCGGTCTGGGTTACATCGGTTATCTGGAGTTGCTGTCTGCCGCGATGTACGACGGCTTGGGCCAAACCACCGCCAACATCCTGGTCGGTGTGATATCCGCCGTCGTCGATAACATTCCGGTGATGTTCGCGGTGCTGAACATGAATCTGGACATGGACTTGTACCAATGGTTGTTGGTGACATTGACGGCTGGCGTCGGCGGTTCGCTGTTTTCGGTCGGATCGGCCGCGGGTGTGGCGCTGATGGGGCAGTCCAATCATAAGTACACCTTCTTCAGTCACTTGAAATGGACGCCGGTTATCGCCGCTGGCTATGCGGCTAGTATTTTGACCCATTATCTGATCAACGGCTAAGCGCCGTCGGTCGGATTGTCGTTGTAAACCAAGGAAAGCGCGTGTCAAATACTTCTGGTAGTTGGCACAGCGCTTTTTTTGTTTATACCCGGCCGAGGGTCGCGGCGATGATCTTTCTGGGTTTTTCGGCCGGCCTGCCTTTTTCGTTGATTTCGACCACGCTCTCCGCTTGGCTGGCCGACGAACACGTCGATTTGTCGGTCATCGGCTACTTCAGCTTGGTCGGCGTCGCTTATTCCGTCAAAGTGTTGTGGGCGCCGGTGGTCGATCGTTTGCCGCTACCACTTTTGGATTCCTGGCTAGGGCGGCGGCGTAGTTGGATACTGAGCGCGCAACTCGGCATCGCGGTTGGCCTGTGGGCGATCAGCGGTGCGGATGTGGTAGGTCACTTGGCGGATGTCGCATTGCTGGCCGTCTGTGTGGCTTTTTGCTCGGCGACCCAGGATATCGCCATCGATGCCTATCGAATCGAGGCGGCCGCTGTCCGCTTTCAAGGCGCGATGGCCGCCATGTATGTATTTGGATATCGCTTGTCGTTATTGGCCGCCGGAGCCGGTGTTTTTTATATCGCCGAATTCGCCAGTTGGCGATTGGCTTACCAAGTCATGGCCGCGTCGATGTTGTTGGGCATCATCACGACGCTGCTGGTTAAAGAGCCGTCTCACAAGCAAGCGGCTGAAGAGCGGCTGTTGGAAGCATCGCTTGAATCGGCGCTGGGTGTCGCCGATTTGTCTTCGCCGCTCAAGCGATTGGCGGGGTGGTTGTCGGATGCGGTGCTCAGCCCGTTTGTCGAGTTTTTCCGGCGAAACGGCAGAACCGGGTTGCTGATATTGCTGCTGATCGCGGTTTACAAGATGAGCGACATCGCGATGGGCGTGATGGCAAATCCCTTTTATCTGGAACTGGGTTTCAGTAAAAAGGATATTGCCGACGTCAGCAAAATTTTTGGCTTTTTCATGACCATCCTCGGTACTTCGCTGGGCGGGGTTCTGGTGATGAAGTTCGGCATCATGCGACCTCTGTTGCTCGGGGCCGTGATTGTAGCCGCCACCAATTTGCTGTTCGCCGCATTGGCGGTTGTAGAGCCGGATACCCGCTTATTGGCCGGCGTAATCAGCGCCGACAATCTTAGCGGCGGCATTGCCTCGGCGGCTTTCATCGCCTATCTGTCCAGTCTGACCAATACGGCTTACACCGCCACCCAATACGCTTTGTTCAGCTCGTTGATGACCTTGCCAGCCAAATTGATCGGCAGTATTTCCGGCGAAGTGGTCGCGCAGTTCGGTTACCATGCTTTTTTCGTGTATTCAGCCGTGATCGGCCTGCCTGGAGTGGTGTTGGTGCTTGTGCTGATGCGCTTGCCGACGGCCAGCCCGGACAAATAACAGCGGATATGGCGACAGGCGATACAAGCTAACCTGCCGCACCCATGTCCAAGATCGGCCAATGAGCGGTTATTGGCAACCCTAGAAATTCGAATGTCGTAGATCTTCAAATCCGTGGAGTTTCCGCTGACCCATTCCCGCCGACTTCGCGAGGCTCGCGTTTAAGCCCTGGCGATCAAAACCCCGGTATGCCAAGCTGCTGGATTTTGACGGCATTATCGCCTTCTTCGTAGGCCAACAATTTGCCGTCCCGTTGCCACAGCTTGAAAGCCAGCGCGTAGGACAAAACCCGGATCGGATAGTCGCGCGGCAGGGTTTGCAAATAGGGCTGCATCGTCACGAAATCGGTCGCGCCGTATTGCTGCATGATGAAGCGCAAACCACCGTTGCGCGGCCCGATGTTGTAAGCCAGCAAACCCAGAAACAAATCGCCGCGCATTTCCTCAAGATAGTGCTTTAACGTGGCGGCCGCCAGATAAGCGTTATGGCGCGGATCGTTCACTTGCGGTTCCGCCACGTCGAGTAAATCGGCGGCTCGACGGGTGATGAACTTGGGTACCGCGGTAATCTGGAACAAACCTTTACCGCCGTCATGACTGTCGCGCGGTAAAAACGACGATTCGGTGGCGGCTACCCCCAGCAACAGGTGCTCGTCGACGCCGATGGCGTCGGCAGCTTCGCGGATCGCCGAACGGTAGGCGTCGGCGCGTTGCAGCAGTTTTTGCAGGCCGCCGATTTCGTGGCGACGGTAAGCGGCGTAAACCTGGTGAGCCAGCGTCACTCGCTCAGCCTCGGACTTACCGCCAACCAACGTGCGAAAGTGGCCGAATACCGGGGTATAGCCGTCGTGAAACACAAACCACAGCATCCCCAGCGCCAGGCTCAGCGCCAGGCCGGCCGGCAGCTGCGCCAACCGCCGCGCCAATGGCACGCGCAATTGATACCAGCCGACCAACAACAAGGCCGCTGTCACGATCAACGCCACGACGCCGCCGGCAAACGGTAGCAAGCTGCTAAAAATCCCGAGCCGGATAACCAGCTCGCTGAATAGCCCAGCACCACCATCGTCGCCAACACGGCGGCCAAGCCCAATCCGACGGCTTCGGCCGCCAGCAAACGCCAGTCGGATGGCGGGGCCGGCGGCGGTTTACGCCGAGGTTTGCGAGCGGATGGCCCCGCAGGCTTCGGTTTGCGAGCCGGCGCGGCGAGTTTCTTGGGCTTAACGGCAACGGGTCTGGACATCGTGAGCGAATCGGGTGCGGGTTCTGGCATTGTGGCCGGTAAATCGTCTATGCTCGTCGGTCAACGCAACCAGCTTGAGATGAGATCATGGTAACACCAGGCCGACCGGGCGGCGAATCGGCCGATTACCGAACGAATGTTTCAATGATGTCCTTACATTCCAAACTGACGGCCTCGGTTGAGCGGCTTGGTCCCGATTGGGTTCTTGGCCGCTCGGTTGGCGATTCTCGGGACGCCTCCGAACCGTTTCGCGGTTCGCCTGAAATGCCGCGGTAGTCAATGTCCAACGAATTCCGCCCAGCTTGGTGGCTGAACAACCGCCATTTGCAAACTATCTATCCAGCCTTGCTGCGCCGCGTCGAAGCACCGATCGACTTGCGGCGCGAGCGATTGGAGACGCCGGACGGCGATTTCGTCGATTTGGATTGGCTCTACGACCGGCAACCCACACTGGCGATCTTGCTGCACGGCCTAGCCGGCAGTAGCCGTTCGGGTTATATCGTCGGCGTGCAGCGGCGACTCCATCTACTCGGCATCGGCAGCGTAGCCCTGAATTTTCGAGGTTGCGGCGGCGAGATGAATCGGCTGGCGCGCAGCTATCATTCCGGCGACACCGAGGATGTGGATTTTCTCTACCGCACGTTGCGCCGGCGCCTACCGGACACCGCGTTGGCGGCCGTCGGGTTTTCGCTGGGCGGTAACGTATTGTTGAAATGGCTGGGAGAACGACGCGATTCGATTGAGCTATTCGGCGCCGTCGCGGTGTCCGTGCCGTTGATGTTGAATCTGTGCGCCGACCGCTTGGATCGCGGCCTATCCAGAATCTATCGCGATTATCTATTGCGCGAGCTAAAACAATACATCGTCGCCAAGCGTCGCCATCTGCACCGCCTGGGCCGTATCGAGCAAGCCGGCTTGCTCGACGACTTGGGCGATCTGGCGCCGATCCGTTCGTTTTGGGAATACGACGACCGGGTGGTGGCGCGGCTGCACGGTTTCAGCGACGCGCACGATTACTACCGACGCTCCAGTTCGCGCCAATTTCTGGGACGAATCGAGGTTCCAACCTTGATTCTGCAGGCCGAGGACGACCCGTTCATGACGCCGGCGGTGCTACCGGCCGCCGCCGAGTTGGCGTCCGGCGTGACGTTGCAGGTTTGTGGCGGCGGCGGCCACGTCGGTTTCGTAGGCGGCCGTTTGCCGTGGCGGCCGGCATTTTGGCTGGAGCAACGAATCGGCGATTTTCTGCTCGCGCACTTACCGGAAAGTCGCCGCGAAACCGGTGGATAACTGAACCCATCCCGTCCACCAAGGTCTATCGCCGCACTTTCAGCCGAGCTTGGCCGCCGTAACTGGCCGCCGAGCGAGTCTGTGGTAGAATTTTCGCCTCTTTTCCCGGACAATTTCGATGGGCTCCGTACAAGCGATTAGACCCTTCCAACTGACAGACCGCTTCGGGCGGGTCGTCAATTACCTTCGGGTATCGATTACCGACCGTTGCGACTTTCGTTGCGTGTACTGCATGGCTGAAGACATGACGTTTCTGCCGCGCAAGCAAATTCTCAGTCTGGAAGAAATCCAATTCATCTGCGAAGCCTTCGTCGGCCTTGGCGTCAACAAGATTAGGGTCACCGGCGGCGAACCGCTGGTGCGTAACGGTGCGTTGGATTTATTACGCAACATCGGCGCCATATCCGGCCTTAACGAATTGGTCTTGACCAGCAATGGCTCGCATCTGGCCGATATGGCCGGCGACTTGCGTGCCGCCGGCGTGAAACGCATCAACATCAGCCTGGACACCCTCGACCCGGTCAAATTCAAAGCCTTGACCCGTACCGGCGAACTCGGCCAAGTGCTGGCCGGCATCGAGGCCGCCCGCTCGGCGGGTTTCGAGCGCATCAAGCTGAATGCGGTCGTCATGAAGGATCGCAACCACGCGGAAGTCGGCGATCTGGTGCAATTCGCGGTCGAGCGCGGTCTGGACATCAGTTTTATCGAGGAAATGCCGTTGGGCAAAGTCGATCAACACCGGCGCGGCGACAGTTATTATCCCAGCGAGGCGATCCGCGCCGACTTACGGCCGCGCTTCAAACTCGAAGCCATCGCCGACTCGACCGGCGGCCCGTCGGCGTATTTTCGGGTGGCTGGCAGTGCCAGCCGGGTGGGCTTTATTTCGCCGCTCAGCGCCAATTTCTGCGCCGCTTGCAATCGGGTGCGCCTGACCGCCGAAGGCAGGCTATTACTGTGTCTGGGCAACGAACATTCGGTCGATTTGAAGGCGGTGGTCCGCGCGCATCCGGGCGATTTGGCGGTCTTGCAACAGGCTATCGTCGCGGCGATGCGCATCAAGCCGGAAAAGCACGAATTCAACATCCATGAACAGCCGGTCATTCTGCGGCACATGAGCGCGACCGGCGGCTGACCCAGGAGTATCGACATGTCGGACAACAAAGCCTATCACATCATCGCCGAGGCCCGGCGTTACAAGGAAGAGCGCGAAAAAGGCTACCGCGAGCAAGCGCTGAAATTGTTTCCGTGGATTTGCGGCCGCTGCGCTCGCGAATTCGACCACAAGAACTTGCGCGAATTGACGGTGCATCACGTCAACCACGATCACGACCATAATCCGCCGGACGGCAGCAACTGGGAATTGCTGTGCTTGTATTGCCACGACAACGAGCATCAACGCTATGAGGAGCAAGTGCGCTACGGTAGCAAGGGCAGCTCGGACGGCAAGTCGCCGACCGCTACCTTCAACCCCTTCGCGGATCTGAAAAAGCTGATGAACAAAGACTGATGGCCGGCAAATGCGTCTGGGCGCTGGCCAGCGCCAACGAAGAGCATTACCACGACCACGAATGGGGCGTGCCGCTGCACGACGACCGGCGGCTGTTCGAGTTCTTGATTCTGGAAGGCGCCCAGGCCGGCTTGAGCTGGCGAACGATACTGGACAAGCGGCCGGCTTATCGTACGGCGTTCGACGACTTCGATCCGCTGAAAATCGCCGCTTACGATCAGGGCAAAATAGACGGGCTGTTGCAAAATCCCGGCATCGTCCGCAACCGACTGAAAGTCCAGGCCGCCGTCGCCAACGCCAAAGCCTTTTTGGAGGTCCGTCAAGCCTACGGCAGCTTCGACCGCTACATTTGGGATTTCGTCGATGGTCAAACCGTGCAAAATCGGTGGCGCGCTCACGCCGAGATTCCGGCCTACACTGAAGCATCGGCGCGAATGAGCAAGGATCTGCAAAAGCGCGGCTTTAAATTCGTCGGCAAAACCATCTGCTATGCTTATATGCAGGCGGTCGGCATGGTCAACGACCACACCGTCGATTGCTTTCGCCACCCGCAACTTTCGCCCGCCCTTCAATGAATTCACCGCAACCGGACGCCGAATGCCTGGCCTTAATCGCGCGTCTGGATAGCTTGATGCTGGCGACCCGCTCCGAACAACATCACGCTGAAGCCAGTTACGCGCCGTTTCTGTTCGATCGCGGCGCGTTCCACATTTTCGTTAGCGCCTTGGCCAGTCATACCGGTAACCTGCTGACGCATCGTCGGGCCGGCGTTCTGCTGATCGAACCGGAAGCGGACGCCGCGAATCCCTTGCTCGGCGCCGGGCCAGTTTCGAGTGTCGGGTCGCGGAAGTCGAGGCCGATAGCGGTGAATACGGCAGCGTGCTGGATTCGATGCAGCAACGCTTGGGCGCGACCGTGGCATTGCTGCGAAGCTTGCCCGATTTTCGGTTGCTGGCGCTGACCCCTATCCACGGCCGGTATATCGCCGGCTTTGGCCAGGCTTACGATTTGGATACCCGCCGTTTCGGCGAATCCGCTGATTAGAGGCTTTCGACCTAAAACAGCGCCTCTATCATGCCTGCCGCACTGAAACTTATATTGGCGAATTTGACGGTGGCGCTGGCGTATTTCGTTGGCGGTTACCTGGGTGGCCTGCTAACGACGCCGCCCAACTACGCCAGCCCAGTGTGGCCGCCGGCCGGCATCGCCCTGGCCGTGACGCTGGTTTACGGCAAAACCATCCTGCCCGGATTGTTCCTCGGCGCTTTGGCCGCGCAGGTCCACGCCTTTTTAAACCCAACGCTATTCGAAGATAATCTGGCGCCATTGTGGTTGGGCGCTACCGCCGCGCTCGGCGCCTGTGGCCAAGCCCTGCTGGGCGCTTTTTCGATCCGGCGCTGGCTGGGGCAATTCAATCCCTTGATGGATAGCCGGCACATCGTCAGTTTTTTTGCATTGGCCATCCTCAGTTGCCTGGTTTCCGCGACGGTCGGCTGTACCTACTTGTTCAGCAGAGGATTGGTCGCGCCGGCCGATCTGGCCTTCAATTGGGGCGTTTGGTGGGTCGGCGATTCGATAGGCACGGTGATTTTCACGCCGCTGTTGTTACCCTTCATTGCCGCGCCGCGCCACGTTTGGCGGCGTCGGCGGGTGTCGGTGGTGATGCCGCTCCTGGTATGCGTCGGTTTGGTCGCCGCCGCCTTCGAGTTTAACCGGCACCAAGAGATTCAACGTCTCCGGGATGGCTTCGGCAAGCAAACCGCATTGCTGAGCGCGACGCTGCGCCAACACATCGCCGATCACCTGTCAGTCAACCGCACGTTGCGGGCGCTATTCGACAGCAACAAATTCATCGGCCGCGAGCAATTCAATGTGTTTGGCAAAGCGCTGCTCGAGGCTCATCCCGAGTTTTTAGCGCTGGAATGGTTGCCGCTGGTGCGCGCCGAAGATCGACTGGGTTTCGAAGCCCAGTATCGCCTAGATGTACTCGAGTATTCCGCCGGCGGCTGGTTGGCCGCCGAACACCGCCCTTACTATTTCCCCCAACTCTATCGGGTCGGCACCAGCCAGCCCGATGGCTTTGATGCCGCGAGCGAACCCGAGGCCGCCGCCGCGATTCTGACGGCGGCGGGCAGCGGCGAATCGACATTGGCCCGCCGCGGAGATCGCGCTTGGGCGCTGTATACGCCGGTATACGCCAGCGGCGTCGGTCGGTCCGCGTCCGAACGCCGAGCCGGATTAATCGGTATGCTCGCCAGCGTGTTCACGTTGAGCGACGAAATCGCCCATCCGCGCGCGCTACTACCGGACAGTCGGCTGGTTCTGGCGATCAAGGAGGGCGATACTCCGCTATTCGACAATCAAACCCAGAACCGCTTCGACAGTCTGCATTTGCCTGCTTTCGAAAAACGAGAAACCATCGCTTTTGCGGACCGTCTTTGGACCTTGATTTATCGGCCGGCGCCAGAGTTCTATGCGCTTCAGCACACCTGGAACGCGCGTTGGCTGCTGCTTGGCGGCTTCGTGTTCTCGGCCTTGACCGCGTTCGGTTTGATGCTGATCACCGGCCGCACCGCCCGGGTGGAAGAACTGGTAGCACTGAAAACCCGCGACCTGCTACGCAGCAATCAAGCCCTGAACATCGAGATCGAGCGGCGCAAGCGCCAGGAGAACGAACTGCGCGTCGCCGCGACGACGTTTCAGTCCCACGAGGCCATCCTGATTGCCGATCCCCACGGCGCCGTCGTTCGGGTCAACGACGCCTTTACGGATATTACCGGTTATCCGGCCGAGGAAATCGTCGGTCGCCATGCCAGGCTATTATTGAGCGGCACGCCGGCGCGTAAGATTGGCCGCGGGATTGTTCGCGCCCTGGCGGACAAGAACCAATGGCAAGGCGAGTTTTGGAGCCGACATAAGGACGGCAAGCCCTTCCCCGGCTGGCTGACCGTGACCGGCGTCCGCGACGACCAAAACCGCTTGTTGAACTATGTGGCCATATTTTCGGACATCAGCGAACAAAAAGCCGCGGAACGGGAAATTCACGAGCTGGCGTTTTACGACCCGTTAACCGGCTTACCTAACCGCCGTTTGCTACTGGACAGGCTGAAACAAGAAATCGCCGCCGCCAAACGTCAGCAGACCTATGGCGCGCTATTTTTTCTGGATTTGGATCATTTCAAGCATTTGAACGATTCGCTCGGCCACAATGTCGGCGACGACTTGCTGACCCAGGTGGCCCGGCGCTTGCGGAATATTATCCGCGAAGAAGACACTGCCTGCCGGCTGGGGGGCGACGAGTTCATCGTCATGGTGCCCGGCCGTTATCACTTGATGGAACAGGTCAGCGATCACGCCGCGATGCTGGCGGAAAAAATTCTGCAGACCATCAATCAACCGTTTCAAGTCTTTGGGGGCGAACACCATTTTTCGACCAGCATCGGCGTCACGCTATTTCCGGAAGCGACCGATCAACCCGAGGCGGTTATCCAGCAAGCCGACACCGCGATGTACCGCGCCAAGGCCAACGGCCGCAACAGTATTAGCTTTTACCGGCCGTCGATGCAGCAGTCGGCCGATCGGCGCCTGACCTTGGAAAAGGAGTTGCGCCAGGCGCTGAAGTCCCGCCAGTTTCTGCTGCATTACCAGCCTCAGGTCGACCACCTGGGCCGGGTGTTGAGCGTCGAGGCGCTGATCCGCTGGCAGCATCCGGAAAAAGGCATGATTTCGCCGGCCGAATTCATTCCGGTTGCCGAGGAAACCCAACTGATTCTGCCGATCGGCGAATGGGTAATCGAAGAGGCTTGCCGGCAAATCCGCCGCTGGGATCAACAAGCCGTGCCGGTACGCCATATCGCGGTCAATGTCAGCTCCCGGCAATTCCGCCATGCCGGCTTCGTCGCGCGCATTCGCCACATTCTGGCCGAAACCGGCATAGATGCCAGCCGCTTGGTTCTCGAATTGACCGAAGGTTGCGTGATCAGCGACATCGACGATACCGTCGAGAAAATGCGCGACCTGCAAGGCATGGGCATCCTGACCTCGATCGACGATTTCGGGGTAGGCTACTCATCGCTGTACTACCTGAAGAAGTTGCCGATTTCCCAATTGAAAATCGACCAAAGCTTTGTCCGCGACATCGCCGTCGATCCCAACGGCGCGGTGATTGTCGAAACCATCATCAACATGGCCAAGAATCTGGGCTTGAACGTGATTGCCGAAGGCGTCGAAACCCAGGAGCAAATCGAGTTTCTACAGGCCAAGGGCTGCTTGTCCTACCAAGGGTTTTATACCGGAAGACCGGCGTCCGCCGACAGCTTCGGCCGGCGAACGCATCCGGCCGCGCCGCTTACCTGACGCAAGTCGTGGTCGGCTTGGTCCGCAACCAATTGGCCAGGCGATTGGCGGCGCTTTGCATGGCGTCGTCCTTGAAACGCATGCCGCTATAGGCCAAGGCCCGCCAGACTTCGCGGGCATCCACCAATTTGTCGCCGCCCAAAATAGTTTCGCCGCTCCAGCACGTGCGGGTATTGCCGTCCGAGTGCAGCACGCCGTCGTCGCCGACTCGGGCGGCCAGCCACTGCGCGGCCAGCTTCAAGTCGGCTTGCAGGGTCTCAGTATGAACGCCGTCATAGCCCGCCATCAGCAGCTCATTGATCTGATTGATCGCTACGGCTTGATAGTGGGTATCCCAACCGGATTTCTCGATGAAATAGCCGGCGGTACCGTCGAATTTTTCCAAAGCGGTTTCCAAGTAGCCTTCAACTAAATTCAGCGCGAATTCGTCTTCGAACAGGGAGCCGCAGGCTTGATAAGCCACGGCATCGAACAGCAAGCGATTTGCCGCGTAAAGGTCGGCGTTGTACAAGGATTCGTCTTGAGACTCCAACCAGGCCAGCGACCGGGCCAGGGCGGCGCTGACCGCCTTGCGCTCGGCATCGCTTCCGACTTGGACCGCTGTTTCGCTCGGATATTGATTCAGCGCCTTAACCGCCAAACAGGACTCGCCGAGAAAAAACTGGCCGCTTGAGCAACGATACCCGGCGTGATCGTGTAGCCTCGCATCGATTCGGGCAATTGGAACGGCACGCTGCCGTCCACGCCTATCGAATCGGCTCCCACTTTCATTGCCATGAAAGCCTTGCGGGCGTCGGCCAAGCGTCCGGCCGCCAATAAGGCTCTTGTAGCCTTGCCGCTATACAGTTGCCAACGCGGGCTGAACATGCCGTTCCATTGATAGTTCCGTCCCAGGAAGTAGTTGCCGGTCGGAGGAATGCCCGGTGTAATGAAGGAAAGACTGTCTTTTAGGAATTTGCCGTAAACCGCGCCGTCCGAGGTTTTAGGTTCGATCGTCGCGCCGGCTGAAGGCGGCGAAGCTTGATTGAGTTGTTCGATCGACATATCCCATTCCGGTGGCACTAGCAGCCAGGCGATGGCTATCGTTAGAATCGCCAACAAGCCGCTTGCCCAAAGTATCCTAGTTTTATTCATACGTTCTCCTGATGTTTCGTTGTAATTGCATTTGGCTGCCGGGCTACTCCGGCGACGGCTGTCCCGAAACAGCGCGAAATTTAATGTTAGGCGCTCCAAATTCGCGTTTGTTGCATGCCCGCGCAACAAACCTTCTCCAATCGGCGGCGGCTGAGCTAAAATCCGCGCGACACAAAACTTACGACTTAAACCGATGAACGTCAAAAATTGTTTACTCAGCGTAGTGTTTTTATGCATTGGCAATGCGGCGTATGCCGATAAGACGCCCATTCGCCTGGGTACCATGGCGGCCGGTACCCTGAACTGGGAATTGGCGGCGATGCGCGACCAGGGCTTGCTGGAAAAAGCCGGCTTCAGCCTGGAAGCGGTGGCGATCGCCAATCAGCAGGCCGGCAAGGTGGCATTGCAAGCCGGCGCGGTCGACGTCATCGTCTCGGACTGGATTTGGACTTCCGCAATGCGCGCGGAAGGCCACGCCTACAGTTTTTATCCCTATGCCGATACCTCCGGCGTGTTGTTGGTCCCGGCGGATAGCCCGATCAAAACCCTAGCCGATTTGCCCGGTAAAAAACTCGGCGTGGCCGGCGGCGAGCTCGATAAGAACTGGCTGTTACTCCAAGCCTTGGGCAAGCAACAGCAACTCGACTTGAACGCCAGCGTCGAGAAAGTCTACGCCGCTCCGCCGTTGCTCGGCCAGCAATTGCAGAGCAAGCGGCTGGACGCCTTGCTGACCTATTGGCAGTTCGCCGCGCATCTGGAGAGCCTCGGTTACCGAGCCTTGCTTAGCGGCGAAGACATCATCGCCAAACTCGGCATTACCGAAACCGTTCCCAGCCTGGGTTACGTGTTCAAACAGGACTGGGCTGATTCGCATAAGACCGATTTCTTGCAGTTTCTGACCTTGAGCCGGCAAGCTCGCGATACTTTGTGCAGCTCCGATGTCGCCTGGCAAAAAATACTACCGCTCACCGACGCCGCGACGCCGACCGAGCAAGACCGCTTGCGTCAGCGCTATTGCCAAGGCCGGGTGGAAGCCTGGGGCGCTCCGCAACAAGACGCTGCTCGGGCCATTTTCACGCTATTGCACGGCTTAAGCGGCAATAAGTTGACCGGCGGCGCCGATCGTCTCCAAGCCGGGACATTCTGGTCGACCGACTGACCGTGGCGGTACCATTTTGCTTGCCCCGCGTTGCGGTGCCTCTGGCCTCGCTGGCGCTCCTGATCGCGCTGTGGAGTCTGGTCGCCACGGCGGCGGCCAATCCCAGCCTACCGCCGCCCAGCCGTGTCGCTGTCACCCTTTACCGGGCAGTAGCTTCCGGCGAATTGCCTTATCACTTAGGCGTCACGTTACTACGCCTGTCGATCAGTTTTACGATCGCGATGTTGTTGGGCTGCGGACTGGGCTTGGTACTCGGCCGGCATAAACAGCTGGATGCCTTTTTCGACAACTGGTTGGTGTTATTTTTGAACATCCCAGCCCTGGTCACCATCATCCTATGTTACGTCTGGTTCGGTCTGTCCGAATCCGCGGCGATCCTGGCGGTCGTCATCAACAAATTGCCCAACGTGGCGGTGACGATACGCGAGGGCACCCGCGCGCTGGACCGGGATTTACTGGACATGGCCCGCAGCTACGGTTTCAGTCCCGCCAAAACCCTGCGGCACGTCGTCTGGCCGCAACTGCATCCGTTCGTGATGAGCGCGACCCGCTCCGGTCTGGCGCTGATCTGGAAGATCATCCTGGTCGTCGAGTTGCTTGGCCGCGGCAACGGCATGGGCTATCAATTGCATCTGTTTTTCCAGTTGTTCGACGTCGCCAGCTTGTTGGCTTATACGATTGCGTTCGTCGCGGTGATTCAAATCTTGGAATGGCTGGTGCTCAGACCGCTGGATGCCAAGGCGCGACGGTGGCGGCGATGACCGATATAGAAATCAGCATCCTCGACAAGACTTACCGACCCGAGCATGCCGCCGACCGCCAGCATAAGGCCATCGCCGATTTGCAGCTCCGGGTGGCGCGCGACCAGTTCGTCTGCCTGTTGGGACCGTCCGGCTGCGGCAAAACCACGCTGCTGAACATGATCGCCGGCCTGGACAGCCAGTACCAGGGCCAGATTCGCATCGGCCGCCTCGCGAGCCGGCCGAGAATCGGCTACGTGTTTCAGAGTCCCAGGTTGCTGCCGTGGTACGACGTGCGCCGCAACATCGAGCTGGTCTTTCCCGCCAAACCGCCGATCGAATTGATCGATGCCTTGCTGGACGCGATGCAGCTCGGCGATGTTCAGCACGAATTTCCCGAGCGCCTGTCGCTCGGCATGCAACGTCGGGTCGCGATCATACGCGCCTTCGCGATCGATCCGGACTTGCTGTTGATGGACGAACCCTTCGTGTCGCTGGACGCGCCGAGCGCCCGTCAGGTCCGTAACCTGTTATACACGCTGTGGCAACAGCGCCCGCACACCGTGTTGTTCGTCAGCCACGATTTGCGCGAGGCCATCGCATTGGCCGACAGGCTGATTTTTTTATCCCCATCGCCGATGCGCATCGTCGCCGACATCGTGGTCGACATTCCCCGGCCGCTCCGAAATGACGAAGTTCAAATCGAAACCTTCCGGGGCACTTTGTATAGTCGGCATCCCCAGATCGCCGACCTGCTGTAGCGTGAAAACCGTAGCCGCCGAATGGGCGGTCGAAGAACTCATCAAAAAATCGCGTTTCATCGGCGTCGTTTGCCCCTGCTCCCGGGAACGCGATGCGCTGCTGTTTATAGAGCGTTTGCGCGTCCAACATTCCGGCGCCAGTCACGTCGCGTTTGCCTACCGAGTTCTCGGAGCGGACGGACTGATCGGCCGCTGCAACGATGCCGGCGAACCCAGCGGCACGGCCGGCAAGCCGATTTTTCAACACTTGGACGGTAAGCAATTAATCAACCTGTGCGTCGCGGTGGTGCGTTATTACGGGGGCGTCAAGCTGGGGGCCGGCGGTTTGACCCGCGCCTATGGCAGTCTCGCCAAGCAGGTCATCGACGCCGCGCAAATCGTTGAACATATCGAATTCGCCGAGTGCGAACTATCCCTGGATTACTCGCGTCTCCAAATGCTGGACTACCATTTGAAAAAGCTGGACGGCGTTATTGTCCACCAAGATTTCGCCGATTCGGTGACGTTGCGCGTCAAGCTACCCAAACACCAACTCGCCGCGCTTCAGGCGCTGATTCGGATTTAGCCCGTCAATCAAATGGCCACGCGCGGACGCCGGAATCATACCGGTCGCAACCTAACTTATTCTGTTGCGAATCATCAACATTCAATTTATATCTGGCACAGATGACAACTTGATGGCAACATTGTATCCAAATTTGAAACAAAGCATCTACGGATTGCTGTATTGTAAATAAAACGCTTGGGCCTTATAGTGAAGTCGTGTTCATTGCATTCGACTGTTTCAGTCTAGGAGTCCAAATGAAATCATCCAAAAACCTTTACCGTGACATTCTGACCGGCCTGTTTTTCACGACCGGCGTGTTTGGCTTTATGTCCGGCGAATTCGTGATTTCCACGATGCTGTTTGGAGCCGCCACGATCTCGAGCAACCTCGATTTCAACGGCTCGTTTCGCGCCTAGTTTTTAGTTGTACCTCCTCGTTGTTTTTTAAGCCGTTCGTTCCATAGCTCTGTGCTTGTCCGCTGCCCCTCACTCCGGGGCGGCGGGTCTTTTTCGTTACTCTCCCCACTGGTTTCTCTATTCGCCGCTCCAAGCCGGCGCTGCCTAGCTCCGTCGCTTGATGGTAAAATCTTCGAATATTCACTGCAGACCACGCCAAACCAATGACGACCGCCCCCGCCGCACTTTACGAATCTTACCTGCCTCATCTTAAACTGCTGGGTCGCGGCAAGGTCCGCGATATGTACGAAATCGACGCAGAACATTTGCTAATCGTCACGACCGATCGGATGTCGGCCTTCGATGTGATCATGCCGGACCCGATTCCGGGCAAGGGACAAGTCTTAACACGGGTGTCCAACTTCTGGTTCGCCCGGATGCGCGACATCATTCCCAACCATTTGAGCGACGATTTGTCACTGGCCGACGTGATTCCGGACCCGGCCTTGCGGGCACCCGTCGAGGGCCGGGCGATCATCGTCAAACGGCTCAAACCATTGCCTATCGAGGCCATCGTCCGAGGCTATCTGATCGGTTCCGGCTGGAAAGACTACCAGCGCACCGGCCAGGTTTGCGGCATCGCGCTCCCTGCCGGCTTGCAACAAGCGCAGCAACTGCCCGAACCGATCTACACGCCCTCGAGTAAGGCCGAGGTCGGCGTTCACGACGAAAACATCAGCTTTGCCGATACCGTTAACCTGGTCGGCATAGAGGTCGCCGACCAGATTCGCGACGTCAGTATCCGGCTTTACAGCAGCGCGGCCGAATACGCGCTGGCGCGCGGTATTATCATCGCCGACACCAAATTCGAATTCGGCCAGGACGACAGCGGCAAGGTCTATTTGATCGACGAAGCGCTGACGCCAGACTCGTCGCGCTTCTGGCCGGTCGAGCAATACCAAGTCGGCATTAGCCCACCCAGCTTCGACAAGCAATATTTGCGCGATTACTTGGAAACCCTCGACTGGAACAAAACCGCCCCCGGCCCAAAACTCCCCGAGGAAGTCAGCCGCAAATGCGCCGAAAAGTACCGGGAAGCCGAGTTGAAGTTGGTCGGAGTCTAGCAGGCCAATACTGAGGTCGGCGCTGCATATTGACGGGCCGACCGAGCTTTCAGGATTCGAATAGTTTGAGCCAGGGCGCGTATCATACGGATAGTCGAAAAACTACGATACTTCGCCGAAATAGCTCTTACACAACAGGTTACGGGTAAGCCAAGATGCAGCGCGGATTGTAAACCGGTTTTGACGCGGGCAAAAGCTGCCAGAAAGTTGACTGTTCCCATGCAAAAATGCTGGCTGATAACTGTCGATTACAACATTTGGAACTGGATATGTTCTGAAAGCGTTGAAGCAGTGGGGATGCGATGGCGGTCTCCTAATCAATGACGAGCCATTCGTGTGGGGAGTCATAGCGGGGCGGCACGATGGCATTTATTGTCTGTTATTGGGGTGTTTTATTCTGAACTGTCCCGACAATGTCCCAGGACTGATTCTAGCGGGCTCAAAGGCTTTATAACTTATTGACTTAAATGGTGCCGGCAATAGGAATCGAACCTACGACCTTCGCGTTACGAGTGCTTATTAGACGAATTGAAACAACGTGAAACTAGAGTATATTCCTTAATTATCAATGGTTTCAAGTTGTTTTACTTTGATTGGTCTTGAGTCAGTTCGTTTGGTATGTGCGCCTAAATTTGCGCCTTAGCTTACGGTTTAATAAATCGAGTCGATCATTTCTCTGTAAGCCAAGATCATGCTTTCTTCGGGTACGCCACCCCACACTAGCCAACGGAGAAGATCATCCAGAATATCCATAGCATCCGAGCTGAGCTTGTAATCGGATACTTTGTAGGCATCATGATGAGCACCAAACGGTTGCAGATGATCCATTCTAAGAATGGACTCGTCTGGGCCGTTGGCAAGTGGCAATTTATCCCAATGAAATTGTGGATACTCACAATGACGGACTCTCTCTACAAATTCAGGGCTGTATCCCGAGCGTTTCACGTTTTTATCCACACCGTAAAACGGGGCAGCCAAAAATGTCGGGGCTGTAGCGTGATTTGGCTTGCCTAGAGTGAGCGATTTATCAACTAATAAGCTCTCAGCACTAAAAACTAAGCAGGGTCGTTTCTTAGCTCGATAAGCCGCCCAAACCTCACCTTCATGTAGCGTCATTGCCGCAACTGGTAACGCGGTTGTTTTTAATGGTTGGCTTACCTTCAACGGTGAGACTGAAACAATCGCTGAATCATGTTCCGTAGCGGATTTACGTCCAATCGGCTCGAAGGTATAGGGAACCTGATCAACATGAGGAGCAAAAGAAAAAACAAGCGCACCCCGGCAAAGTTTGTTGCTCCCGTTTGCTGTCCACCAAGGACTTGGGGCAACAATCGACTGTAAGCTATCTTCAGGGTACATCTTCACCTTTCCTTGTTGTCGATTTCCAAACATCTGTTGAAAACTCTACCGTAACCTCGCCGGGATTAAGTTGTTCGCCGGACAAAGATTCCAGCCAAGTAACACCGTCATGATAAACCGCGTCAAATCTTGGGTTTGGTACTGGATTAATTAGCTTTGGCGCGTCTGATTTACGTTGTTTATGTAGTTCACGCAATGCAGCCATTTTCTGCTGTAGTTCCTTTTTCTTTTTATTGGATAGGTCTTCCATTCGTAGTGAAGGCTTAGCAACCTCTGTCGCTAGATTGCTTTCAACTTCAAGTGAAAGGTCTAAATATTCGTTGGGTGCAGCGGAAAGCATAGGCTTCGTTTTGTAAACAAAGTCCAACAAGCTCGGCGTATCTTTACCAAACTTGTGAACATAGCTTGTTAAATTGCTAGTGATTGTTGGTGGAAGCGCACGCCGTTTTTCATCGAGTAATCGGCTATCGTGCAAAGACCATCTTACCCATTCGCTTTTGTCTCCGTAATCACTCGGAAATTCCAATCTGCTGGCATGAATAGCATTTAGGGCCGGTTCTATTCGAGCATGAGCCGCAACAGACCAAGGACCGAAGTTGTAAAACTGCCAATCAATACCGGTAAACGGCTGTCCGTTGTTACGTTTGGCATAGCAAAGGTCAGCCAGATAAAGGTATTTGATAAGGTGAATTGGCCCCAGTTGCCGACTAAAGTTATCATCCTCTTCGCCTGCTACCAGCAAAGAAAACTGAACAACCAAATCGACGCGGCTTGAATCAATCATTTTTTTCAGCATTTTTTTAACGCTTTTATCAAAATCGCTTTCGAAGGTTCGGTCTTGGATTACGCGGAATTTCTCGTATTCCTGATGCGCCAGTTTTTCCGCGACAGTGCGGCTAATCTTGCCAGAGTCTTGCAAAATGTCATATTCGTTAAATTGCAAGAAAGCATCCAGTTTTTGAATCCAGTCGGCCATTTTCATGGGAATTTGCCTGGCTGCTTGGTTTTCCGCGTAATCCAGATACATCGATACAATCCGCTCCAGCGCTTTGAGTTCCTTTTCCTGCAAATAGTTTTTCGCGACCGACACATCGCTTTTTAAAATCTTGCCTTCTGGCGCATTCTTCCAGGTTTGCAGCCCCATGTTGGGCTCTTCGGCATTGGCGCGGCTGTGGATCAACTCGGGTGCGGTTTGGCCGGTAATTGCCCATTCCAGCTTGTTTTGCACGGTTTGATAAAACTGCTGGGTTTGTTCGGCATTAGCCGAATAATCGATGCTGCAATCGCGGTAAATGTCGGTGATTTTCTGATAAAAGCGCCGCTCGCTGGCACGGATTTCGCGGATGCGTTCCAGCAACTCGTCGAAATAATCCTTCCCAAAACGTTTGCCTTGCTTCAAGCGTTCATCGTCCAGTACAAAGCCTTTGATGATGAATTCTTTCAGCGTAGCGGTGGCCCAAATGCGAAACTGGGTGGCGCTATGGCTGTTGACGCGATAGCCGACGGCGATGATGGCGTCCAAGTTATAAAAGTCGATATTGCGGTTTACGTCGCGTTGCCCCTCACGTTGAACCATTCGGAATTTCCGAATAGTTGCCGACTCCTGCAATTCGCTGGTTTTAAAGATGTTCTGCAAATGCTCGTTGATGGTCGGCACGCTGACATCAAACAACTCGGCCATCTTTTTTTGGCTCAGCCAGAAGGTTTCGTCTTCATAGATGACTTCGACCTTTACCTTGCCTTGGGCGTCGGTGTAAAGCAGGATGTCGTTAAACTCCAATGCCATGCTCAATACCCCGTTTCCCTCAATTGTTCCCGCAATTCGGCTAGATTCTCGCTCACGGTTACCCCCAGCGAGCCATCGTCATTGACGATATGCAGCTTTTGATTATTGCGTGTCAGGAAAATGACCTTGCCATAACTCGCCGAAGGCCGCGCGGCTTTGTTCATGGCATCCTTGACGTTTTCCTTGGTTTCGACCAAACGAATCTTGGCCTCGGCATCCGAATAATATTTAACGCACAGCACAAAATCCGGGTAAAAATAATTCGCTTTGTCGGCACGTACAATTTTGGTTGAGTACGGTTTTCTGTCGGGATTGCGGTGCCACCATAAAACAAAATCGGCGACATCCAGCGCTTTGGCAAACATTAACTCTTCATTGTTCAGCGCATAGGTGTAATCGAAATAGCCGACGCTATAAACAGATTGATTCGGCAATAAATACACTCTATCGACAAGAAAACGCCGTTCATCGATCAACAAGACTTGCTCGACTTCCGCCATGTTTTCCTTGGAGGGCGGATAGTGGCCGTAAATGTTTTTAGCGGACTGATTCAGCGCAATATCAGCCGGAAAAATCATTGCATCCGGCAAGGGTTCCGCCGTGTAACTAATGACCTGATTGGCAATTTCTTGATTGATACGCTCGATCAATTCTTGTTGCAACAGAATAATCAAAACATGGGCTGCATCGCGGCAGGCTTCTTTGACTTCGGTATCCGTCACTGCGTCATTGCCCAACTCCAGCCATTGTCTTACGTCCGATTGCAAACGCTTTTCCAGAATGCCCAGCAAGATTTTATGATCGGCCTCTTCCAACTGAGGCAGACTTTTTAAAATGCGTTTGGCATCTTTTGCCAATTGATCACGATTCAACGCCAACCGGACATCCTTTTCATCCAGCTTATTATGGCTGGTCAATTCGGTCGAAACTTCGGTAGCGCTGATTTTGTCTCGGGCGGCGCTGAGGGCTGTTTTAAACTGATCCGCCGAATAAGTCAGCTTCTCCGCCACTGTTCGCGCGATCACATCCAACTTATCCAGAGCAGGCCGTTTTTCCGACATTAACGCGCGTTGAAAACAGGGCAAATTCGACTTCAACGAATAAACAGCCACATTGATTTCTTGATAGCCGCCGAGGATTTCGGCTTCGCTAGATAACGATGCTTCCAGCTTGAATTTGGGTTTCGCATCCGCCAGAGAAACGTCGGCCAAGTCATAGTCATCGTCATCGTTCGCAAATAAGCTTTCCTGCTTTATCGGATAAGGTGTCGTCGATGGATTAGTGAGCGCCGGTTGCGGGTTCGGAAAATTTTCTTTGTCCAACAACGGCAATGGCAAATTGGGTGAAATCGGCAACTGCTGAATCGGGCGGTTGGTAATCACGATTCGACCGCTGCTGGTTTCGTGAGCATTCAATTTTTCCGGTGATCCCTGCAAATCACTTTGAATTTTTTGCAAATCCAGCGCCCGCTGAAAACCCTCTTGAGTGTCGGCATTGGCTAAATACAAAAAGGCGGTTTGCAAATCGTCCGGCAGTTCTTGCTGCAACATGGCGCTTCTTATCTGCCTATCCACGCGCATAATGCGCCCGACAAACTGGGTGGCAAAATCGCTATCGACAACGGTTTTCATGGAGGCCAAGGTAAAGGCGCGCGGCGCATCGAAGCCCGTGCCAGCCGATTCCTTGAAAATCAATACTTCTTTGTGAATGTCGTTGGCGATATTCGCCATCAACACCGGGTCGGGGTTATCCGCGCTGTGTTCGCCAATCGCGCTATGTGGCACTTTGCATTGTTCGACCAAATACTTGAAGGCTTCGGTTGTCGTATCCTTGCCATTTTCCACCTGAACCAACAATAGCGGCACAGTGGCGATATTATGCGACTGCAATAGTTGCTTGATGGCCAGATGGCGCTGCCAAGCCTGCCTTAACACCGATTTACGAATATCCGCCAAGCTTTTCCATAGTTCGCCGACGCGATACACATAGGCCACCACGTAGCGTTTATTCAAACGCGCCGCCACCGCTTGATCGCGGCTCACTATAAAGGTTTCAAACGCCGTGAAGCCGCTATAACCCAAAAAATGATTCAGTTTTTGATCTTTCGGTGTTGCCGTCGCCAGAATCAACTTGTCCGGTGCAAGCTGCTGGCAAAACTTGCCAAACTCGGTTTCACTGCTGACGCCAATATGCGCCTCGTCGATCACCACGCCGATTTTCAAGCCGTTGACTCGGGCGCGTTCGATCAAGGCAAAAATGGCCGGGGTGAATTCGTCGGCAGGATTAAAAATTTTGCGTTGCTGGGACTTGCTAGCCACTTGCTGGGCATTGGCAATCAGCACATCGCCGTTTTTGTGATCATACTGGCGTTCCGTCGCCATCAGGTACGGCTTTAAATGCCGGCAATTGGCGGTAATGGCTTCCTCGGTTTGCTGCACCAGATTGACGAACGGCACAAACCACAACCACAAGTAGCTATCCTGCTGGCATAGCCGTTCCAGCACCCGGCCCATCATCAGGGTTTTACCGGAACCGGTGGGGGCGCGTAGCAAGGCTGGCAGTGAGGAATTCAGCAAATGCTGGCTCATGCTATCGATGATTTGGCTTTGGAAGGCCTCTTCAACCACCGGCGCATTTTGCGCCACGGAAAAATCGATCATCGCTTATCCCTGTTCCGACAACACGGCATCGATGGCCGAAAGGCTTTGCACACTGACAAAGGGACTAAGCAATTCCGCCGCCGTGTCGGGCCGGTCGGAATACAACGCCAAGCGCTTGCCGGCCAAGGCTTTAAGTTCGCTGATGGCTGGTTCATCCAGATGAGGGCAAAACACCACCGCCGTTTCCGCGTCTTGATAAACCGTATTGAGCGACTGTGCCGGATACGCCAATAGTTCGCGCCGATAGAGCAAACACAGCCGATGCCAGATCAGCGCGGCATCCAAATCCTGCAACACATCCGCCGGCGGAATTTTAGCGATACGGCAATAGGCGAAATTACCGCCGGTGGCGGTGATGGCGTTATGGCCTTCGATCACCCGTTGCACCCGCACCCGGCACACATCCCG
This sequence comes from Methylomonas stagni, assembly GCF_050154735.1. NCBI lineage: Bacteria > Pseudomonadati > Pseudomonadota > Gammaproteobacteria > Methylococcales > Methylococcaceae > Methylomonas > Methylomonas stagni. Next base: position 4,080,766 of record NZ_CP189557.1, read on the forward strand.
ACACAGGTTTTTATTGTCCGGGTCATTGGGTGGCGCTTCGGTGCTGGAAACCAGAATAAAGCGGCGATTACCGTCGTCTTCCTGGTTCAACTGCAAAACGGCTTGCGCGGTCGTCCCGGAACCGGCGAAGAAATCCAGCACAATATCGTTCGGCTGTGTGGTTTGTTGCAGTAGATTTTTTATTAGTGATAACGGTTTGGGATAAGGGAAGGATTCAGCTATCGAAAACTCCCGTAGGGCGCGAGTTCCTTCACTGGTGAGCCCTGTAGAAATAGAGTAGCTTAGCAATGAGGCATCATAATCTTCAGATTTACCAGCTTCCGTAATCAAACTTGATAACGGTTGAGAATCACTCCGTACTTTACTTTTGTAGGTTTTAAACCGTGGCTTACCATAGCCAATAAGTTTACCCACCCAAAATGAAAGGTCTCGTTGAGTATCAAGATGTCTTGGCGCATTCCCTGCCTCAATCGCAAGTTCAATTTCTTGAATACTGGTATAGAATGCTGGCTGCTTTTCTTCTGGAAAGCTAACCCCATTCCGCCGAATTAGCTCTTCCATGCTTTCGGTTCTAACTTCTTTACCTTTCAGTATGGCTTCCGAAGCCCTTGCCCATACCCTGTTTGCATCGCATGGATACCAAATATCTGTGGAAGGGTTGTGTAATGGGTAATAAAGGTTAGGCCGTTGAATTCTGTTAAAACCTAATGTCAATTGGGTAGAAGTCCACCAATCTTGTGCTTGCTCGTCCCATTGATCATATTTATCCCAATTCTTTGCTGAACCAGAAAACTCAAACAAGGCACCGCCATAAGCTAAAACATGCTCATGATCGCAAGAATAAAAATGCTCAACTCCAGCAGCATTACTAGACCGACGCTTTTTCCAGATAAAACTACCAATCCGCATCCCAACAAATATCTTGTCCATCAGCAATTCCAGCTTGGCTCGGTTTTCGTCGTTGATCGATACCAGAATCACGCCGTCGCTGGTCAACAAATCCCGCGCCAGTAGCAAGCGGCGATACAGAAATTCCAGCCACATCGAGGCCTTGTAACGGTCGTCCTTATTCACATAACGGTCGTTGTATACCCAATCCTTGTTGCCGGTGTTGTAAGGCGGGTCGATGTAGATCACGCGGATTTTGTTGGCGTGGGTGGCGCGCAAACAGCGCAGGGCGTCAAAGTTGTCACCTTCGATGATCAGGTTTTGATACGGCGCATCGCCGACGGATAACGCCTCGCCGTGTTCGTCTGCCAAGCGTAAAAAAACCGCATCGCTGTTCAATGCCTGGTCGTGTTCAATCTGGTTGCGCTCCCAATATAAACCCAGTTTTTGCTGAGTCATGTACAGCGTCAGCAGCTTGCGACACTCCGCATCGGAGAGTGCATTGAGGTTGGTTTGCAGCAGATCGTTGTGGTCGTATTCTTCCATAAATTGGTATCATCAGGTGTTTTGCGCCGGGTTGGGCATTCTATACCACCAAACCTTAGATAAGCCCGATTGATTGACCTTGAAGGCTATTAGTCACATCAATTTGCTATGGCTCAACTAATGGTATCCGGCGTGTCGCCATTGCCTTGATTACCGCTTGCGCGATCTCATCCGCATTGTGACTTGAAGAGGCTCGGGGTTGCCCCAGACTTGCAATTATCTCGCCTTGCCGATTCTGCTGCACATAGCCATAGCTGTACAAAGTCGTCATAACATCCTCATGGCCTAGGTTCTGGCTCCAGGCTTTGAATTCCTCGGGCGTTTGGCAAATCTGCTGTCCAAGATTGACCAAGGTTTTCCTAAAACTATGTGGGTTGAAATAAGACAAGCCCGCCGCTTCAAACGCCTCGCGGAAAATGGTGCGTATCGGTGTTGCGTTGCTCCAATGCGCCCTTGCCAAACCAGCGGCTGTAAAACCTCTGGTTTCGCTGACAGTCACATGGGTTTTAGGAAACAGCGGATCATCATTACCCCAGAGCAGTTCGTCTTTTAGGTAGCGAACCCAATTGATGATGATTTCCAAAACATCGTCACCGACCGGGAAAAAGTAGGTGGTGAAGGTTTTGCTGAATTTGGTTTTGACTTCTCGGGCATCCTGAAACACGCAGCTGCCAACGATGTCGATGTGTTTCAACTTCATCGACGCGATGGCGCTGTCCCTGGCACCGGTCAACAAGGTGAAGGCAATCAAGGAACGGTTGCGGCGCTCGATGTCGGTTTGATTGGGCATGGCTTTGATAACGTGTTTGATTTGCTCCAAGGTCGGTACGGGTGAAGGTCGTTTTGCCGTGGCAATGCGCACGTCTTTTTCCGACAGGTTGAAATATTCCGCATCGCTGTAGCTAATGCGGGATTTATAACCCGTTTGCATGGCGAGCCATTGGAAAAACGTTTTCAATTGGCCCAGCGTGGAATGCAGCGTTGCCTTACTGATCGGCTTGCCAGTTTGCTGGTTGCTCTGCCGGGCAAGGTGTTGCTTGAAGCCGACGGCCTGTTCAAAATGAAAGGCCTTGAAATCGCGGTATTTGTTGTATAACTCGAACCGACTAATGGCCTTGGCAACGGCATCGACCGAGCTTTCATTTTGGCGCTTGGCTTCTTTCAGAAATGCAAAGTATTGGCGTTTAATGCGCTCGTTATGAGCGTTGTATTTAGTCATGGTTTCATCTCACTGGTTGAAGTCACTGTTTACGAGGGGTTTGGAACTCTCGTTTATGTGTTTCAGTGCTTTCGTGTGCGTGATGTCTAATTGCCCGCGAATTTTGTTTAACTGGGCGCATTTGACGAACTTGTTGATGATGCCGTCGCATTCGGGGCAAATGCCAATCAATCGCCCGGTGTCAGCGTTGAGCGGTTCATAATCCGCCATGTTTCCGGCGGGAGTTTGTGGAATTCGACAGCGAACGCAATAAATTTCATAGGGCTGGCATTTGCGTTTTCGGCTTGACCGTTTGTTCTGCCAGTAACTACGAAGGTCAGCACCAGCGATCAGGATCGGGCGCTTCTGGTCAATCGTTAGCAGACCGTCTTTGATCCATAAACGCACGGTATTTTTGTGTACCGAATACAACGTCGCGATTTCCTCGACCGAATAATTACGGTGGATTTTGGCGCGGTTGGGATTTTGGAGTTTAGCCATGTATCCAGTTCAACTTGATGGGTGGGGTATGGTTAATGTAGGTGTGTCGCAAAATGAATCAAACAGGGTTTGCATAAGCTGTTGAATTTGGCTATTTGCGTACTGCTTTTTAAGACACAAGCCGATTACACAGAACTTTGTGTCTCAAAAAACGGCACGCAAAATTGGCTTGTGTGCTTCAATTTGATACGGTTGGTTTGTTTTTCGCGTTCCATTCCTCCCAGTCATGCGACGGTTTTCGGTGTTCGAACGGCATCCAGGTCAAACGCCATTCGCGCGCTTTGCTGCCGCTCTTGCTGTTGAACAGGGATTCGTTCTCACAAACGATAAATCCACGTTCCTGCAAAACGTTGAATGATTTGGAAGCGGTATTGACGGCACAGCCGATTTTCTTGGCTGCTTCTCTAACGCCAAAAGCAACAGCTCTTTCGTTGCGCCACTGCATGTGTAGTAAATCCATCAATACCTTGGCCTCGGGCGGCATTGTTTCGTAGGCGAAGGATTCGCGCATCGCGCGAGAAACCACCATGACCCCGCCGCGCTGATCAAAATCAAGTTTCAGCTTGTTCTTTCGCTTTGCCATATCAGCTAGGAATCATCGGCGCAATTTCCCATCGATTTGCCCGTCGAGTTGAAGTCTTTTTGTTAAAAACCGGGAAATTTGCGCCTAGATTTACGCCTTATCGAATAAGGGCCACGTCAGAACTGGCTTTGCATCGCATTTGTTATGCGAATCAATCCGCCAGCTGCGAATCGATGCACTCAGCCAAAACTTGGGTATTTACGAAAAGCTGCTTACCGACCTTGCGAAAGGCTTTAGCAAGCCCGTTGTGTTGACGTTGTTTGACCGCCCATTGCCAGCTTTTGCGGCTGTACAAGTGGGGGAATTTATCGGGGACAGACTGGTATGGCACCAAGTCAGTTAGAGTCACTGCGGGTTGGTCTTGCATGATATAGCCTCATGTTGTTTGACAATTTTTGGCTATTAAATCAAAACGACTGGATAACAACGAGGGACGAAATTTATGCTTATTTGTACCGGTATGGTTAATTGGCGTTTTGTTACCGGAACAAAAAAGTAGACTTTTTATTCCGTTTTATTACCGTCAAGTTCTTTTTTTAACTGAACACCAAAGGCATCAATGACCGAGTGATTCATTAACCACTCAGCCTTTTTTTCGTTGTTTTTCGAATTCTTTCCGTAGTATCGACATCAAGCTCATCCGGGAATATGGCATTACCAATCATGGCTTGCGTGATGCGAGAACCTGAATATATGCTCCAAATCTGTAAATCGAGGTAAGGCAATATTTTGTATTCAGTCCATTCCGAAAAATCAGCGTTGGTGAAAACTCTTTTTGCGGACGCTTTCGCTAATAATTTCCTGGTTTTTGCCAACCAAATTTTAAAATCTTGAATTATATGTTCATCGGTTGCATGCAACCCTACAGACAAGATTGCGTTCCCGAATCCCCAAGGTTCACAGTAATCATCAAAATATTTTTTCAGCTCATCATTTCTATAACTCATGGTATAAGCTGCGTCTCTGGATTGTTTCTCAAGTTCCAGATAGTCAAAAAATACTGGAGGTGCGCTCTCCCTTAACTTGTCATAATTATTGATGACATCGCGATTTGATAGTGGCTTTAAGGTGTTACGAGGTCCAAAAGGTTTTTTGTCGGGTTGGACGCTTATGACTGGTTTTTTAGTAATTATATTGATGATCTCCATTCGCCGTTTTTTAGCATCTTCAATTCGCCAAGTTTGGCCTTCCATCCAATTCTTTTCAGCGATCTTTGTCCAAGTAAAAAACATTCGTCTTTTATGAAGGTTTTCATACCATTCCAAAGGGGAGATTGTAGATAGTGTTTGATAGTTATCCAGGTTAAACCATTCTGGTATCCCTTTAGGTTTATTCATGCAGTCACTCCATTCAAGTCCAAATCATTGCCAGTCAGGCGGGTAATGCCTTCGCTTTTCTCCCCATCGGGATAGACTGGCCAGAACTGGATTATAAACTGAACGCTTGAGCTAACTCGTTCACGATCTGACGCTTTTGTTCGCGTCCTTGGTGAATATAGCGCATGGTGGTCTGAATGCTCTTGTGGCCTGCCAACTTGGCAATTTGATTGATTTCCTTGCCGGAGTCCGACAATGCAGAACAGAATCCATGCCGCAGACAGTGGAAGGTGAATTTTTCGATCTTGACGCTGCCGTCTGGATTCAAAATATCCTTTTCGGAAATATCAGCCATTTTTAAAGCTTTGTTCCAAGCCTTGCGAAAATCCATTGGTTCAGATGGATTGCCACCCGCGAAAAGTAAGCCACTACCAACTTCCTGCAACCGTTTCAATTCCGTCATAACAGCCGGTGGGAAATGCAATTCTTTGGCTTCGCCGTTTTTGGTATCGGCTAAGTAGGTCGAGTTATTTTTAAAATCGATGTCGCACCAGCGCAGTTTTAACAACTCGCCTTTGCGAGCGCCGGTAGTCATTGCCATCAACACCAAAAGATAAAGCTTATCCCAATGCGATTCGCGGCAAGCATTCAACAACCGTTGGCGCTCTTCGGCACTCAACACGCGGTCACGTTGCTTGGTATCGTTTTCAACCACGACATCACGAACAACATTGGTATCGACGTAACCCCGACTCACTGCGTATTTGAAGACGCTCGATAACACTGCTTTCTTACGATTAATCGTTGTGCCGCGTATGTCGTCGTCGATCATGCTGTCTATATGTTCGCGGATGTCGAACACATCCAGGTCGGTCATAAAGCGGTCGCCGAAAATATCGCACCAGTACCCGACTCTTGCCATTTGGTTGCGGTAATCCTTTTTGTTCCATTTGGACAAGTATTCGCCGCAGACCTCGCGGAAAGTTTTGTATCGGATTCGCTTGCCGGCTTGCAGGAATAATTCAGCACCGCCCATGTTCTCGATTTCTTGCGGTGACAATTGCAACAACTCTTTCTTGGATAGGGCATTGATCGCCTCCAGTCGGGCCTGATTGCGTATGGTGAACAGATCGACGCCCAGTTGTGCGAATAATTCCGCCCCGCCCATTGCCTCAATATCCGTATCGGATAGCGCAATCAATTGGGTTGCTTCCAGGTTCGGAATCGTCTTGATACTGCGTTCGATCTTATCCGCCCAGGCTTGAGCTAGCTTTTCGGTAGGAAAGGTTTTGTTTTTGACGATGCCTTTCATGCGGACATCGGCGCGGAAGTTTCCGTTTGCCAAGGGTCTGATGTAGGCCATCACACACCTCCAACAACGAAAAATTCAATCGAATTGGATAATTTTTTGGGGTTCATTGCGCCACCTCATTGAGCAAAGTTAAGCAGCACTGCGCCTAAATTTGCGCCTTGCTGCGGACTGTTGCTTCAACTCGACGGGCAATCTTGTTGAAAATTTTTACAAATCAACCACTTGAATGGTGCCGGCAATAGGAATCGAACCTACGACCTTCGCGTTACGAGTGCGCTGCTCTACCTGCTGAGCTATGCCGGCGTGTGATGGGTTATTTGTAGATGGTTTTCGGGTCTTTCAGGATCGGGTCGACGGCTTGCCATTCGCCGTGTTTCAGGCTTCGGTAAAAGCAGCTCTCCCGGCCGGTGTGGCAGGCGATGCCGCCTTCCTGCTCGATTTTAATCAGGATCACATCCGCATCGCAATCGAGTTGGATATCGAGGACTTTCTGCCGGTGACCCGATTCTTCGCCCTTGCGCCACAAGCGCTGACGAGAACGCGACCAGTATACCGCAAATCCTTCTTGTTCGGTAAGCGCCAGCGATTCCCGATTCATCCAGGCGAACATCAAAATTCGGCCGCTAAGATGGTCTTGGGCAATGACCGGTACCAAGCCGTCCTCGGTCCAGGCGATTTCGTCCAGCCAGGCGCCGCTCACAGTCTGACCTCGATGCCGCGCGACTGCATGTGGCGCTTGGCTTGCTCTATCGTGTATTCGGCGAAGTGGAAGATACTGGCGGCCAGCACCGCGTCGGCCTTGCCTTCGAGGATGCCGTCGGCCAGATGGTCGAGGTTGCCGACGCCGCCGGAGGCGATCACCGGAATCGGTACCGCTTCGCTAATGGCACGGGTCAGCGGCAAATCGAAGCCGGACTTGGTGCCGTCGCGGTCCATGCTGGTCAGCAGGATTTCGCCGGCGCCGTAGGTTTGCATTTTGACGGCCCATTCGACCGCGTCGATGCCGGTCGGTTTGCGGCCGCCGTGGGTGAAGATTTCCCAGCGGTCCGCCGCGCCGTCCTGACTGACTTTTTTGGCGTCGATGGCCACAACGATGCATTGCGAGCCGAATTTGTCCGCCGCTTCCTTGACGAATTCCGGCCGGAATACCGCCGCGCTGTTAATGCCGACTTTGTCGGCGCCGGCATTCAACATGCGGCGAATGTCGTCCAGGACGCGAATGCCGCCGCCGACAGTCAGCGGGATGAAGACCTCGCCGGCCACTTTCTCGACGACGTGTACCATCGTCGCCCGGTCGTCGTGGGTGGCGGTGATGTCCAAGAAGGTGATTTCGTCGGCGCCCTCGCGGTCGTAGCGGCGGGCGATTTCCACCGGATCGCCGGCGTCGCGGATGTCGACGAATTTGACGCCCTTGACGACACGGCCGTTATCGACGTCCAGGCAAGGAATGATGCGTTTGGCTAGGCTCATGCTGCTTCGATTAAAGATCGGCGCCACTGAAGGATTCGGCCAGTTTCTCGCCTTCGGCGAAATCCAACGTGCCTTCGTAAATCGCTCGACCGGTGATCGCACCCATGATGCCTTCGTGAGCCACCTCGCCGAGCGCGCGAATATCGTCCAGATTGGTAATGCCGCCGGAGGCGATGATCGGGATATTCACGGCGCGAGCTAGTTTCGCGGTGGCTTCGACATTAACGCCTTGCATCATGCCGTCGCGGGAAATATCGGTATAAATGATCGCCGAGACACCGTTGGCTTCGAATTTTTGCGCCAGGTCGATAACATCGTGCCGCGACAGCTTCGACCAGCCGTCGATCGCGACCCGGCCGTCCTTGGCGTCGAGGCCTATGATGATATGTCCCGGAAACTCGATCGCGACGTCGCGGACGAAGTGCGGTTCGCTGACCGCCTTGGTGCCGATGATAACGTATTGCACGCCGGCTTCCAGATAGGCTTGAATCGTGTCTTCGTCGCGGATGCCGCCGCCGATTTGCACCGGCACCTCCGGATAGGCTTCGACGATGGCGTGGATGATTTCGGCATTTTTCGGTCGGCCGGCGAAGGCGCCGTCCAGATCCACCAAATGCAAGCGTTTGGCGCCGGCTTCTACCCAGCGTCCGGCCACCGCGACCGGGTCTTCCGAAAATACGGTGTCGTCTTCCATACGACCTTGACGCAAACGCACACACTTCCCTTCTTTCAAGTCAATTGCGGGTATCAGCAACATAGTTCAATCTCGGAGGTTAAATCACTGGGTCTGTAGTTACATCGAGGCTGGAAATCAGGCGGTTCCGTCCCAATGCAAAAAGTTTTGCAACAATTGCAGGCCGACGGTCTGGCTTTTTCCGGGTGAAATTGCACGGCGAATATCCGGTCCTGGGCCAACGCGCAGGCGAACGGAGTCGGATAATCGGCCGTTGCCGCCGTCCGCTCGGAGACGTCGGGTACGGCAAAGTAGCTGTGAACGAAATAAAACCGGCTGTCTTGCGGGATGCTTTCCCAAAGTGGATGCGGCTGCTGGCGGACTCGGTTCCAGCCCATATGCGGAATTTTCAGCACTTGGCCGGCACCGTCGGTTAAATGGTCGGCAAAACGGCGAACACGACCCTGAATCACATCCAAGCAGGCCACGCCGTCGTTTTCCTCGCTATCGGTTAGCAGAGCTTGCATACCCAGGCAAATACCCAGCAGAGGCTTCTCGGCCGCCGCGCTGGCTATCACATCGGCCAGACCGCTGGTTTTCAAGGCTTGCATGCAATCGCGAATGGCTCCAACGCCTGGAAATACGACGCGGTCGGCATCGGTAATGATCGCCGGGTCGGCGGTCACCCGAATCTCGGTCGCCGGTTCGGCATGCTGAAGCGCTTTGGCGATGGAATGCAGATTACCCATTCCGTAGTCGATAACGGCAACTGTCGACATAATGTGATACAGGTTTTGGGGTCGGGTTGGACTGAGAAAGCCGGAATTATAGACTGCCTTTGGTGGAGGGCATGATGCCGGCCATGCGCTCGTCGTGGCTGATCGCCATTCTGATCGCGCGGCCGAATGCCTTGAACACGGTCTCGGCAATATGGTGGGCGTTGCCGCCTTTAAGGTTGTCGATGTGCAACGTGACACCGGCATGATTGACGAATCCCTGGAAAAACTCCTTGAGCAAATCGACATCGAAGCTGCCGATCAGCGCCCGTTTGAACTCGACTTCGTAAAACAGGCCGGGCCGGCCGGAAAAGTCGACTACGACGCGCGATAGCGATTCGTCCAACGGGCAGTACGCGTGGCCATAGCGGAAAATGCCTTTCTTGTCGCCCAGGGCCTGGGCGAAGGCTTGGCCCAAGGTGATACCGATATCTTCGACGCTGTGATGGGCGTCAATGTGCAAGTCGCCGTGAGATGCGATGTCGAGGTCTATCAAGCCGTGTCTGGCTACCTGATCCAGCATGTGATCCAAAAACGGCAATCTGGTCCGGAATGAGGTCTTGCCGTTTCCGTCGAGATTGACGGCGACTGTGATCTGGGTTTCGAGCGTGTTGCGCTCGACCTGGGCGGTGCGTGGGTTCATGCCTGAAAACCGTGAGTAATTGCCGATTAGTTTACGTGAATAAGACCGCTACGCCAAACTCTTGCTGGCAATTTCGTAAACGTCCTTGGACAGATGCTCGGTTTCGACGATGCGCCGTAATTCGCGTGTCATCAATGCCTGTCTGTCGGTATCGTAACGCCGCCATTGGGCGAAGCCGCCGACCATCCGCGCGGCGATTTGCGGATTCAAGGTATTCAACTCAATGACGCGATCCGCCAAAAACCGGTAGCCGTCGCCGTTTCTGGCATGGAAGTGCAGCGGATTGGATTGGCTGAACGCGCCGACCAGCGAGCGCACCCGGTTGGGCGTTTTCATATCGAAGGCCGGATGTTGCATCAAGCTTTGCACGGTGGCGAAGGTCTCGGGCATATGACAGGTGGCTTGCAAGGTAAACCATTTGTCGACGACCAGCGCCTCGCGTTGCCATTGCCGGTAAAAACTGTCCAGACAATCGGCCTTGGCCGGATTGCGGCTGTTGACGACCGCCGACAGCGCCGCAATCTGGTCGGTCATGTTGCGGGCGCTACGGAACTGGGTTTCGGCCAGAGCGTAACTATCCGGCTTTTCCAGCGCGGTCAGATAGCTCAGGCAGGCGTTTTTCAGGCGACGCCGTCCGACTGCCGAGGCATCGAAACAGCCCGACTCGTCCTGATGGTGTTCGGCGTACACGCGTTGGAATTCGGCGGATAGCGCGGTGGCCAGCGACAGACGCACGAATTCGCGGGCTTGGTGGATGGCTTCGACATCGACCACGGCCATCTGGCCGCCCAAATAACCTTCGTCAGGCAGACTCAGCAACAGGGCGCGGTAGGACAGATCGGCGCCGGCGTCGGCCAGAATCGCTCGGAATGCCTCGATCAACACCGGGTTGGCCGTCAGCGTCCGGCCGGCCTGAATATCGGCGATCAATCCGAAAATAATCCGCGAAACCAACTGCTGGCCGGCTTCCCAGCGGTTGAAGGTGTCGCTGTCGTAACTGAGCAAAAACGCCAGTTCTTCCGGGTCTCGGTCGATCTTCAAGGTGACCGGCGCGGAGAAGCCGCGCAGCAGCGAGACGATCGGCTTTTCGGTCAAGCTCTCGAACACAAAGCGTTGTTCGGCTTCGGTCAGGCTCACGGTCGCTTCTTCGCAAAATTCGCCTCGGTACTGGAAGCGCGCCGGGCTACCGTCCGCCGCCAAGAAGCCCAGCTTGATCGGCACGTGCAGCGGCAATTTTTCCGGTTGATTTGGCGTCGGCGGACAGCTTTGTTTGACGGTCAACGTCAACCGACCTGCGTCGAACGCTTGCTCGACCTCCAACACCGGCGTGCCTGCTTGCGAATACCAGCGGCGGAATTGGGTCAGCTCGACGCCGTTGGCGTCTTCCATCGCCTTGACGAAATCCTCGCAAGTCACCGCTTGGCCGTCGTGGCGCTTGAAATACATGTCGCAGCCCTGACGAAATCCGGCCGCGCCCAGCAGGGTGTGCAGCATCCGTACCACTTCCGCGCCTTTTTCGTAAACGGTCAGCGTGTAGAAATTGTTGATTTCGATATAGGCTTCCGGCCGGATCGGGTGGGCCAGCGGGCCGGCGTCCTCGGCGAACTGACGGGTACGCAGCATATTGACGTCTTCGATGCGCTTGACCGCCGGCGACGAACGATCGCCGCTGAATTGCTGGTCGCGGAACACCGTGAAGCCTTCCTTCAGGCTCAACTGAAACCAATCGCGGCAGGTCACCCGGTTCCCGGACCAATTGTGGAAATACTCGTGGCCGATCACGCCCTCGATGTGTTCGTAGTCGCTATCGGTCGCGGTATCCGGCCGGGCCAGCACGAACTTGGTGTTGAATACGTTCAAGCCCTTGTTTTCCATCGCCCCCATATTGAAATGGTCGACCGCGACGATCATGTACAAATCCAGATCGTATTCCAGGCCGTAGGTCTCCTCGTCCCAGCGCATCGCGTTTTTCAGCGATTGCATCGCATGGCCGCATTTGTCGACGTTATGAGCTTCGACGAAGATTTCCAGCGCGATGCGCCGGCCGCTCACCGTCGTAAATTCGTCGGCGACGCATTCCAATTGTCCGGCCACCAACGCAAACAAATAGCAGGGTTTGGCGAAAGGGTCTTGCCAAGCCACCCAATGCCGGCCGCCATCCAGATTGCCGGCGCCGATTTTGTTGCCGTTGGACAGCAGCACCGGATACTGGGTCTTGTCGGCGATCAGCTTGGTGGTAAAACGGCTCATCACGTCCGGTCGGTCCAGAAACCAGGTGATCTTGCGGAATCCCTGCGCTTCGCATTGGGTACACAACATGCTGCTGGATAAATACAGGCCTTCCAGCGCGGTGTTGGCTTGCGGATCGATGATGTTTTCGATGTCGATTCGAAACGGCCGATCGCCGGGCACCCGGTGTATCGTCAGCGTTTCGTCGCTCAGCGTGTAGTCGCCGGCGGCCAGCGCTTGGCCGTCCAGCGAGATACCGACCAATAGCAGCTCTTCGCCGAACAGCGTCAGCGCCTCGCTCGCGCTCCGGCTGTCTGGGTTGCGCCGAACGTCGAGGCCGGCGCGAACCAGGGTGCGTTGTTCGTCCAGCTCGAAAACCAATTCGACCTGATCGATCAAATAGTCCGGCGGGGTGTAGTCTTTCAGGTAAACGGTTTGCGGGGTGGCGTCGCGCATGCTTATCGGTCGTCGGTTTTCACCGGTTGGGGTTTAGGAGAAATTAGCCAATAGGTCAAGCCCAGGGCCAGGATCACCGTCGCGATCGCGACGATGTAATGCCATTCGAGTTCCTTGAAGTCCAGCATGATGACCTTCCTGGCCACGGCCATCAACGCGGTAGCGATCACCATTTTGATCGGCAATGCGTCGTGTTTGATGTAAACGGTGATGTTGACGAAGATTTCAATCGCGATCAGCACCGCCATGAACGAGCCGAAAATCACCAGAATGTCGGAGACGGTCAGCATCATGAACGGCGCTTCGACCAGTTTTTGAAACATCACGTAGGCGACGTCGGCGACGCCCCAAAGTATCACCAAAACCATCAACACCGCGAGAATGCGCACCGCGAAATGGATCACCGCGTGCAAGATTTTGATCATCGCGTCCTCTACCGGCGGCGGCAATTTGACTTCGCCGTCGCTATCTCGGGAATTTCGGCCGCCGCTAGGGCGGGGCGCGGATGCCGGCGCGGGCGCGCTGGGGCGAACGGGCGGTTTATCCATCGGAACCTCCAGAGTATTGTAGTGCTGCTTTGGCGATGGCCGCCCAAGCCAGTAAAAACGCGACGCCGCCGAACGGCGTAATCATGCCCAACCAGCTTAGATTAAAAATCGCCAACAGATACAAACTGCCGGAAAACAAAACGATGCCGATCAATAAGCTCCAGCCCGCCCAGCGCAAATAGCGGTGTTCCGGCATCACACCGACCAGCGCCAAGGCCAGCGTATGCCACATTTGATAGCTTACCGCCGTCTTGTAGATGTCCAAGCCGTGTTCGGACAAAACGTTTTTCAGCCCGTGCGCGCCGAACGCGCCCAGGCCGACGCCGAGGAAACCGCAAATCGCCGCGTAAAACAAAAACCGGCGTTGGTTCATTTCTCCAACAGCCTTGGCATCAATTGCACCAGATTGCAGGGTTTGGTGCGGTAATCCAGTTGGTCTTTGATCAGTGCGTCCCAAGCGGTACGGCAGGCGCCGGACGAGCCGGGCACGCAAAAAATGTAAGTGGCGTTGGCAACGCCGGCCAGTGCCCGCGATTGTACCGTCGAGCTTTTGATGTCCTGGTAGGAAATCATCCGGAAAACTTCGCCGAAACCGTCCAGGACCTTGTCCAGCAGAGGTTTGACCGCTTCCGGCGTACCGTCGCGGCCGGTGATGCCGGTACCGCCGGTGGTAATCACGGCGTTGACGTCGGCATCCGCGATCCAGTGGCTGATCGCCGCGCGGATTTGATAAATGTCGTCGGGGACGATGCGTTTCTCGTGAAGTTTGTGGCCGGCGGCCAGCAAGCCGTCGACCAAGGTTTTGCCGGACACGTCGTCCGCTTCGGTGCGGGTGTCGGACACGGTCAATATCGCGATATTGATTGGAATGAATGCTCTGCTGTCGGTCAAGGCGCCTGCTCCGGATTGGCAATGGTCCCGCATTCTAAGAAACCCGCGCCGGCACTGCAAGCGACGTTCCCGTGTGCATTTGGCGAATGCCCGGACCTCAAAATCGGCTATGCTGTCGATTCCGCCGATTGACGGCCCTTCCATGCCCTCGCCGCATCCGAGTCCGCCATGCTTCCGCCCAATTCCCGCTACGAAAAACTGGCCAGTCTGGCCGCGTTCTGTCTGTTGTTGTTCGCCTGCTATCAAGTGTTGCGGCCGTTTTTCTTCGACCTGTTGTGGGCGGCTATCCTCTGTTACGTGACCTGGCCGCTCTACAGCCGTTTGCGGGCTTGGAATTTGAGCGCCAACCGCGCCGCGATGGCGATGGTGTTGCCGATAGGGGCGCTGCTGCTGACGCCGTTTGCCGCCGCGGGTTTTACATTTACCGACGACATCAATCGAATGTTGCAATGGTTGAACCAGAGCGCTCACGAATGGCCGGCGCCGCCGGTCTGGCTGCGCGGGCTACCGCTGATCGGCGACAGCGCGGCCGATAGCTGGCTGGCTTTTGGGGAAGACTCTAGTCGCCTCGTCAATTTTGCTCGCCAATACGCCCTTGGGGCCGGCGGCTGGCTGTTGCAACAGAGCATCGGTCTGGCCGGCGAGTTGATGCATCTGGGTCTGAGCATCCTGGTGTTGTTTTTCTTCTACCGCGACGGCGAGCATGTCGCCGGCCACGTGGTGATCGCGGTCGAGCGTTTGGCCGGCGAGCGCACCCAACGGATTCTGCACATCGTCAGGACCAGTTTGCTGGCCGTGGTCTACGGCATACTCGGCACCGCGCTGGTACAAGCGCTGGCTTCGATGCTCGGCTTTGTGATTGCCGGCGTGCCTTATGCCTTCGTGTTGGGCGTGTTCGCGTTTTTTGATGATCATCCCGGCCGCCGGCACCGTGGTTTGGCTGCCGATCTCGTTATGGCTATTGGCGGAAGGCGAAACCGGCTGGGCGGTCTTTATCGCGGTCTGGTTTTTGGCCTTTGTCGGTACCATCGATAACTGGTTGCGGCCGCTACTGATCAGTCGAGATGTCGAACTGCCGTTTGTTTTGATTGTGTTCGGCATCTTCGGCGGTTTGTTGGCATTCGGCTTTATCGGGGTTTTTCTGGGGCCGACGCTATTGGCTACCAGCTACGCGCTGTTGCTGGATTGGTTGATCCGCACGGAACAGGAAACGCTTGCCGAATCCGACAAGCCGCCTTGCGAGGCTGGAGACGACCAGGCTTAAGCCGCGACTGTTCAGATCGGCGTCGGCCCTCTACAATCGCGCTTGCATATCCATTCGACCTGTTTGCCAAAAGACGACGCCCATGGCCTGTCGCGACGATCCGACCGAACCGAAAAAACTCGACCGCCGCGAGCTGATTCGCTTGCAGGAACAATACGGCGAATTGGTCCGTGACTTGTTCACGGAAGATCCTGAGCGGGTGATTCTAAAGCTGTTGAGCCACTGCAATGCCTACCTGACCGAACTGGCCGCGTTGCGGGCGCATCACGCCTCGGTCAGGTTAAGAGCGATTGCCTTGTTGGAAAACCCGAGTCGCACCGTACTGCAACGAATTGCCGTCGATGAAGCGGACAGCGAGTTCGGTAAAGCGGCGCGAGTCAGACTAGAGAAGTTAAGTCTGGACTAGTCTGCGAGTCGAGCATGTCTTTGAGCATTGAGGCAGATTTCCATAGTAAAAGCCACTGCCAAATCGGATAATTACCGCCGCTAATTTTACTTTCCACACATCACCTAGCCCGTGATCGACGCGGCTGACTTTGGTTTTTGACTGATGACCGTTCTCCAAAAAATCGACCCCGCCCACATCAAAAGTTTTATTCGTCGCCAAGGACGAGCTACCGCCGGCCAAAAGTTGGCCTTGGAAAGCCATTGGGATAAATACTGTCTGTCACCCGATGCGGAATTCAACGCCGAGCAGATCTTTGGCCGGTCCGCGCCGCTGATTGTCGAAATCGGGTTTGGTAATGGCGACAGTTTGGCGGCGATGGCCGAAGCTAATCCCGATTTGAATTATCTTGGTATCGAAGTGCACCGGCCCGGCGTCGGCCATTTGATGATGTTGCTGGAGCAGCGGAGCATCGCGAATGTGCGGATTTATCATCACGATGCGATCGAGATTTTGGAACGGAAGATTCCGGACCGTTGCGTGGCGGGCGTACATCTGTTTTTCCCGACCCTTGGCATAAACGTCGCCACCATAAGCGGCGTATCGTTCGGCCGAGTTTTTTAGCGTTGCTGAACCGGAAATTGGCGACCGGCGCCTACTTTCACGCCGCGACCGATTGGCGGGAATACGCAAAAGACATGTTGGCGACGCTATCGGCCGATGCCGGATTGAACAATGCCAGCCCGACCGGTGATTATTGTCCGCGCCCGGACTATCGGCCGCTCACCAAGTTCGAGAATCGCGGCCTTCGACTGGGTCACGGGGTTTGGGACTTAATCTTCACCAAAATTTGAGTTTAGTGGGCGTCGCTAAACCGGTCGACCACGAGCTTGCCGCCGGAAATCACCAAATCCGGATATTCCAGCAATTTCAGATTCTCGGTGGGATCGCCGCGCACCGCGATCAAATCGGCCGGTGCCCCCGGCATTAAACTGCCGAGCAAGGCTTGGTTTACATGTAAACCCGCCTTGGAGGTGGCGGTGCGCAGGACTTCCAGTGCATCCATGCCGGCAAGGTGCCGTAAGTACAGCAATTCCTGAGCGTCTATGCCCCAAGGAATGTCGGGATGGGCGATTTCCGCCCCGTACAAAAATTCGCCGCCCAGCGCCGCGAAGCGGCTGGCATTTTTGCGACACCGGCGCACTGCGCCAAGGTATCTATCGTTGAAACCATCTTGACGCCCTGAGCGACGGCGCGCCTTAGTTGGGCCTCGGGCAGCTCTTCGCAAGGTGTGTGCGCCCATTCGTCGACGCCGGCCTCCAACGCAATTTGCGCGCCGCGCGGCTCGGCCAGATGGGCCGTGACTTTGCGATTCAGCGCGTGTGCTTCGGTAACGATGGCTTTGACAATGTTCGGGGTCAACATTGGCCAGGATTTCGCCGCAGCCGAGTGAGTCTTGTCGTGCTGGTGAGCGTGTCCGTGCGCATGATGGTTCGACCAGGGGGCGCCGGTTTCGCCGCCGGGCTCCAGAGCCACCTTGATCACGACGGCGCCGCCGGCGATCAGCTCACGGACCGTCGCCCTGGCCTGTTGTTCGTCGCTGACCGGAATGGCAATGTCGGCCTCGCCGAGGCTGGGGATAGGGTAGCCGGCCGGCGCGGTGATAATCGGCCCCGACGTCATGAGTCTTAGATGACCGTCGCCACCGTAAGGTGGATGCAAAGGGCCGCCGACATCGCGCACCGTGGTGATGCCGTGGCTCAGTACCGTGTCGGCCGGCACGTGCCGATAAGTGAGATGGGCGTGCAATTCGATCAGTCCCGGCAACAGCGTGGCGTCGCCCAGGTCCAGGATCTTGGCTCCGTCGGCGGGTACGGCTTCCGCGCTATCCAGTTTGGCGATCCGGCCTTGTTCAATCCGAACCGCCGCATGGGTATGCACGGTATAGCCGTCGAAAATCCGCGCGGCGCGAATCAGCAAGGCTTGATCGGCGCCGGCGTTCGGCGCCGTCAATGCGAGGGTCAACGCTGTCGCTAGCGAAGCAGGGCGTATGAAAAATCCGGTGGTTGCGGTCATCGAATCAGGTTGTGGTGGTTATTACGGTTGAATCCAGGCATCGACGGATATCCGGCTCGACGGGCGGGAACGCGCTGAAGGGCGGCGAGCGGCCGCCCTTGCCGACTTAGCGATCAAAAGCTGGCGGCGATGCCGACTTGGCCCCAGATGCCCGGCATTTCATAGCCGGGACGATAGACGTAGCGTTTGTCGAACAAGTTTTCGACGCTGACGAACACTTCGCCCTTTTTGCCCAGCTCGGAGATGGGCAGCGCCAGCCGAGTATTGGCGACCGTGAACGCTTCGACGCGCTGGGTGTTCACGTCGCTGATGTTACGGCTACGATTCAGCGCCCAGGTCCGCGATTGGTATTGTAAATCGAAGGAGAAGCGCAACGGTCCGATCGGGCCGTTGATGCCGGCGGTGACCGCTTGCTCCGGCGTGTAGGGTAAGTTTTCGATGCTCGGGTTCAGCAAGGTTAAGCCGGCGAACAAGCTCCAGTCGGCGATCAATTCCTGTTTGATCGAGGCTTCCAAGCCGCGCATCCAATAGGCGCCATAGTTCAGATAAGCGCCTTGGCTGACGTCGAACACATAGCGGTTTTTGACGTTGTCGATAAAAAAGCTCAAATCGATTTGGGTGGACTTGAACGGCGATGCCTTCAAACCGACTTCGGCGTGATCGACGCTTTCCGGCGCCAAGCCTTGCCAGCCTTGCGGCGAGAAGCTGAAGAACGGCACGTTAGCCAGCGCGCCGGAATTCGCGGCGGCGTCGATCCCCGGATAATTGACGCCGTTGGACACGTTGCCGAATAAGGTCAAGTTCTCGGAGATCAACGACAAGCCGGCATGCGGCGAAACCTTGGAGGCATAGTGGCTGTGGTCGTAAAAGCGCACGCCGACCGAAGGTACCAAGGTCCATTCCTTGTTCAGCACCAGATCGTGGCTAAGCGCGACGTAAGGCGTGGTCAGTCGGAAGGTCGGCGTCGCGAATTGGTAAATTTGTTGGTCCGTGCCTGGAATTAGGTTGTTGATCTTGCCGTTCAGCCATTCGTTGTCGATGCCGGCCAGCAAGGTCGCGCCCTGCCACGGCGAGACTTGCTCCTTCCAGCGGAAGCCGTCCATGCTGTATTGCGACAACAAATTGGAGCGGGCGCGCGGCGCGGACGCGAATGCCGCGCCGGTCCAGCCGGCCCAGTAAACGCCCTGGTTCAGCCAATTGCCGTCGCCGCCGTTATGGTACAGCGTGAATTTGCCCTGCCAACTGCCGTGCTGATGGCTGAGGCTGGCGGCCACCATGCCGGCCACGGTGTCGTATTCGCCGATCGGCGCTGTCACCCCGTATTGACCGGGATCGCCGGCGCGGTTGTCGGCGTACAAAAAGGTCACGTCCGAGCGCCAGTTGGCGTTGAATTGATAGCCGGCCTTGCCCAGTACATTGCGCAATTCGCCGTAGCCGTTTTGGCGGTTGCCGTCCGACTTGGCGTAGCCTTGCGCCACCGAAAAGTCGAAGTCGCCGTATTTGCCCTGTACGTCGGCCTGTTCGATGATGGTGCCGAAAAAACCGCCCGACAAACGGCCGCTACCGTGCAATCCGTCTTCGACCGCAGTCTTGGTCCGCAGATTGATCGAGCCGAAGTTGTTGCCGTTGATATGTGGCTGCGGGCCTTTATAGACCGTGATCGAATGCATGCCGTTGACCGGCAGCAAATCCAGCAAGGGGTGGTTCCAGGTCGCCATATACATCGGGATGTCGTCGATGTAGGTCTTGATCTCGCTACCGGGACGGCCGGCGCCTTGGCCGCGGATTGCCACCGCGCCGCCCTGATCGCCGCCGAACGCGCCGACCGGGTTGTAGCGCGAAATCTGCACGCCCGGCGTGCGCTTTAGCGCAGAAGCCAGGTCGACGGCGTTCTGGTCGCGAATCTGGTCTTCGGTAGTGACTGCCGACACGTTGGAAAACTCGTCGACATGATTCTCTTCGATGATGGGGTCGGCGATGACCTCGGTGCCGGTTAATTCCTCTGGCTTCTGATCGGCGATTGTCGCCGTGCTGATTAGCGATTGGCTAAGTGCTAAAAACAGGGTTTTGCGAAGAATGGCGGGAGTAGGCATGGCGTGTTCCAAACAAAAAACAAGCTCCCAATATATTCGGCAAATTAAAATCTATTTTATGCAAAACGGCTTTTTTTATATTAAAAACGAACTCTTTAATTAAGCCGGGATATGGCGCGATTTAAATAAGAAATTGAGTTATATAACATAGATATTAATATGTTCCTCGCTGCATTAGGTGAATTTCTCGGCGAGCTCGGGTCGTGGACGCAATGGCGTATAAATTGCTTTTGCTCGGAATTAGCCCACTGTGCAATTGCCTTATGAACCGCAACGCCCACTCTTCCGCTTGCTGGCGTATCGATAGCCAGGATTTGCCGGCCGATTTTTCGGCGGAGGACAATTGCGCGCTCAGCCGATTGCCGGACAATCTCGGGCTAGGCGTCTCCAGCGTTTATTCCTTGGCGCCCGCGTTGAATTACATCGAAACCCGCTACCGGCCCAGCCGCGATCTTGCGGTTTGGGCGCGTACCGACGCGGCGGAGCCGCGCATGGTGGTGACTTTGGCGCTGGAAGGGCAGTCGCGCTATACTCCCACGCAGGGCGAAAGTATTGTCTTTCGCGAAGGTTATACGTCGGTGACGATTTTTAACGCCTCCGAAGGCGTCAGGGAATACGCGGCGGATCAAGTGGTCACCCAATTGCGTTTCGCGGTTAACATGACTTGGTTGGCTCAGGCCTTCGGCGCGGACAAGCTGCCGACCTTGTTCGAGCCGGCCGCTCGTACCCGGCAAGTCAGCTTCAGGCCGATTTCGAGCGCCGGCCTGACCGCGGCGCAGGCCCTGTTGCGTTGCCCGGTGTCTTCGCCCGCCAAATCCATGTTTCGGCACGGTCAGGCTTTGGCGATACTCGCGGCCGAATTGGATCATTTGTTTGGCGAAGCCCCAGACGTTGGGGGAGGCGGCCAGCGCGATCGGGAAATCGCCCATCAGGCGCGTGATATTTTGTACGCCGAATTTGTCGATCCGCCGACCGTCGAGGAGCTGGCGCGTCGGCTAGCCACCAATCCCTGCAAGCTCAAGCAATTGTTCCATCGCTATTTCGAAACGACACCCTACGGCATGTTACTGGAGATTCGGATGCGCGAAGCGCACCGTTTGCTGGAGGCGGGCCGTCAGCCCATCGGCTTGATTGCGGAGTTGGTCGGCTATCACCACGCCAGTAATTTCAGCACCGCTTTCACTCGCTATTTCGGTTATCCGCCCAAACGCATCGCCAAACGCGATTAAGGCTTCACCACAGCAAGTCGTCGGGGATTTGATACGCGGCGTAAGGATCGTCCTCCGCCGGCAAGTCCTGAGTGGCTTGGTTCAAAACCACGATAGGGCCGGCGTCTCTGGACTGTATTTTCCGCGCGACCTCGGCCGGCACGATCTCGTAGCGATTGTCCGCGCGGACAATGCCGGCCCGGCCGTTCACCAGAGCCGTCCGCACTTTGTCGGAGACATACACCGACTTCACCTTGCCGTCGTCGGTAAAGTTGTACGCCACGCCGTCCGCTTGTTGAGCGATACGGTTCATTTCGACGATTTGTCTGATCTGGGCGGCCAGCGCTTTTTGTTCTTCGGCCATTTTACGTTGGCGGTTCAGTTCCCGATCGCGCTCGATTTGCTGTTGCCGTTGCTGTTCGGCGCTCAGCTTGATCTCGTCGACGATTTCCACGCCGTTGTTGCGTTTCAGTTTGTCTTGCTTGCGTTTCTCGGCCTTCACCTCGCGAGCCTTGGCGTCGTTGGCCAGGCCGGATTTCAGCAGTTGGGCTTGCAGCGGATTGAGTTGCGGTTTTTTCATCGTGTCAGGCGTCTTCGTTAATTAAATCCGGCGGCATCAGGTATCGCTCGCCGTCGCTCGACTCGCCGCGGAAGTCGTCCTGCCAAGCCGGAGCGTTTCGATAGTTGTCGCGTTTGTCTTTTTTCCGATATACAGCCGATAACAGCCTCCCGGAGATAGGCGTACATCCTAAGTCGCCGGCTTGGTCGAGGGGCAAGCATACCAGACTGTCACCGTCCCAGCCGCTTGCCGCTGGCATAACGCTGCCACCAGGAAATCGGCTTGGTCAACGGAGTCGGGCAGCGATCGTAGCCTTGATATTCGATGCCGCGAAACACGTCGTCGCGCAACCATAGGTAGGCGGCCGGCGCGCTTTGTTGCAAGCGTTCCGGAATTAGCACGTATTGGGCGACCAGTTCCGCCAGTTTTTCCTGGACGTTGCCGTCGTAACGGCCGTCGTTGACCTCGGCCAGAAATTCGAAGGCTTCGAACCATTTCGACGGCCACAGCGCCAATTTGGCGTCGGCGATGATTTTTAGGGTTTGTGCGTCGTTGGAAATCTTGCGGTATTTATAAAAAAAATACAGATCGTCCTCGCCGTTCCAAAAATGGAAGTTATCGATGGTATGGGCGATTTCGTGGACCACGATAGGCAATCGAAAATCCACCAGATATTCGACGCCGATGTCGCGGTAGACCGAGCCTTCCTTACCGTTGTCGAAGGCTTTGACCGTGAATACGATCAGATTCTGGCCGCTGAACACTTGCGCCACCGTTTGCGAACGAAAGCCGATGCCCGGCACCAGGGTCAAGGGATGGGTGTGGTCGGCTTGCCAGATGCTGGTGTCGTAATCTTCTTGGTAGGCGTCGCGGATCAAGGCTTGCATCGCCGCCGGCTGATCGGCGATTTCCTGTTCGAGTTTTTCGACAGGCTTGGCCTTGGTAATCGTGTGCCGCAAAAATGCCGGAATCTTACGGACGGCTTTCTCGAAAATCCGCAGATGATCGGCGCTAAACGGTTTGATCAAATAATTGGGATCTTCGGCGTGCTTGACGACAGTCTTGGTGTCGTAAAACAGCGCCAGCGCGCGCGCCGCCGCTTCGCGGTCGCCCCAGTACTTCTCCAACACGCACAAGTCGCCGCCGGGCTGGCCGGCGCAGGCCGCGCGGTAGTCGCTTAAATCGTCCAGACGTTCCGGGTTTTTGTGGTCGGTCAACACCGCCACGGCTTGGCCGCGCAAATCGGGATGTCCGGCTTCGTAAAACTGGATAGCCTCGGCCAGCCGGTCGATCGGTAGGAATTGTTGCTCGCTGGTCGCGCATAACAACTCGTTACCCTGCGACAGCGTGAAGAAACGGTTTTGAAACAGCGGCTGAGCGGCCAATGCGGCCGTGTGACAGCAACCGAGCCAGAGCAGAACGGAGAGGGTAGTTTTCGGTAAGCGGGCCAATCGCTTACTTGTCCAAGCCCAACGAGTCCCAGACTTGTTCCATCGTGCTCAACTCCTTGTAATTGGCGACCGGCGTGCCGTTGGGATAGTTCATTTGGTACACGCGTTCGGCGTCGGCGGCCAGATCGTCCATGCCGAGTTTCCGGTAGCCGTCCTGCATGATCTGCAGCGCGAACGGTACCGCCGGCGTGCGTTGGAATTCCTTGACGACGTGGTTGGCGCGATTGACCGCGGCGACGTAAGCCTTGCGGCGCATGTAAAAGTCGGCGACATGAATTTCGTACATCGCCATGTTGTTGCGCAAGGCCACCATCCGCAGTTTGGCGTCTTCGACATATTGACTGTTGGGAAAGCGCCGGATCAATTCCTGGAAATTATCGTAGGCATCCTTGGCGTTGCCGGGATCGCGCTGCGACGAATCGGTCGGCAAAAAGCGGTCGATGAAGCCGATCCCGCGGTTATAGTTGATTAGCCCTTTCAGGTAATACGCGTAATCGACATGCGGATTGCGCGGGTGTATCTTGATGAAGCGGTCGGCCGCCGCGATCGCCGCTTCCGGATCGTCGTTCTTGTAATAGGCGTAAGCGACGTTGAGCTGAGCCTGCGCGGCGTAATCGCCGAACGGATAACGCGCTTCCAGTGCCTCGTACAAGGTGACGGCTTTTTGGTAATTCTTGTTGTCCAGCGCTTCCTTGGCTTTTTCGTGGAAGGTTTTATCGTCCCAGCCGGCGTATTCTTCTTCCTGCGATTTATCCTTGTTACTCGAGAAGGCTTCCAGCGTCTCGCAGCCCGGCAGCGAACCGACCAGGGCGGCGACAAAAACGGTTTTTACTAAAAGAAGTCGCATGCGTTTATCAACACGTTGTAATATTGCAGGTTTTTTGCAGCTTTTGGCGGCCTAATGCCGCGAGTATAACTTAAAAACGACTATGACGATATTGACGGCTAGAGTTCCCGAAGAACTGGCGGGTATGCGCTTGGACCAGTGTCTAGCGGAGATTTTTCCGGATTACTCGCGCAGCAAATTGCAAACCTGGATCAAGGCCGGCCGGGTGCTGGTGGACGGCGAGGTGCTGAAGGGGCGGGAAAAGCTGGACGGCGGCGAGGAAGTCGAGCTGGATGCCGAAGCCGAGATCGTCATCGAAGACAACGCCGAAGACATTCCGTTGGACATCGTTCACGAAGACGACTCGTTGCTGATCGTCAACAAACCGGCGGGACTGGTCGTGCATCCGGCGGTCGGCAACTGGAGCGGCACGCTGGTCAACGCCTTGCTGCACCACGAACCTAACCTGGCCGTGCTGCCGCGTGCCGGCATCGTGCATCGCATCGACAAGGACACCAGCGGCTTGCTGATGATCGCCAAAACCTTGCAAGCCCATAACAGTCTGGTCGAGCAATTGCAGGAACGCAGCATAGAGCGCGAATATCTGGCGTTGGTAAAGGGTTGGATGACCGCCGGCGGCACCGTCGACGAACCGATCGGGCGTCATCCGGTCGAGCGCAAGCGCAACGCGGTGCGCCGCGACGGCAAGGAAGCGATCACGCATTACCGTCTCGAGCAACGCTTCAAGCGCCACACGTTGATTCGGGTCAAACTGGAAACCGGCCGCACCCATCAGATTCGAGTACACATGGCGCACATCAATTACCCGTTGGTCGGCGACCAAATTTACGGCGGCCGCTTCCAAATGCCGGCCGAATGCAATCCGGACTTGGCCGAAGCGCTGCGCCGCTTCAAGCGCCAAGCCTTGCACGCCGCCAAGCTGGGTCTGGAACATCCGGAAACCGGCGAGTATTGCGAATGGTCCGTGGCGATGCCGGACGATATGCAAAATCTGCTGAAGCTATTGGCCGAGAATGAGCTGGATCAAGCCTGATTGGCCGCTGCCCGTCGGCGTACGCGCCGCCGTTACGCTGCGGAGCGGCGGAGTCAGCGTCGGCGGTTATGCCTGTCTGAATCCGGCCAGCCATGTTGGCGACGATCCGGCCGCCGTCGCCGCCAACCGCGCGATCATCCGCGAAACGTTGGCCTTGCCGGCCGAGCCGGTTTGGTTGCGGCAGGTCCACGGCGTGGCCGTGGTCAAGGCCGATCAAGTCGATGACGTGCCGGAAGCCGACGCCAGCTTCACCGACCGTGGCGATACCGTTTGCGCGGTGTTGACCGCCGATTGTCTGCCGGTGTTGTTTTGCGGCGACGGCGGACGGGTCATCGCCGCGGCTCATGCCGGCTGGCGGGGGCTGCGGGCCGGCGTCGTCAAACAAACGCTGGCGGCGATGGACTGCTCGGACGTCACGGTTTGGCTGGGTCCGGCGATCGGGCCGGCGCATTTCGAGGTCGGCAACGACGTCCGCGACGCCTTTTTAGCCGAAAACAACGGCAGCGCCGTGGCCTTTGCCGAATGCGGCACCGGCAAATGGTTGGCGGATATTTACCAACTGGCTCGCCGGCAACTGGCGGCGCTGGGCGTCGGCCGAGTCTACGGCGGCGACTATTGCACCTACGCCGATGCCGGCCGGTTTTATTCCTACCGCCGCGACGGCGCCGCGACCGGCCGGATGGCCAGTCTGATTTGGAGAGAAGTTTGAACACGCTGCTGTTGATCGTGATTTTTACCGCCATTGGCGGCGTGCTCAGCGTGTTGGCGGCCAGCGTGTTCTTACTGTTGCCGGAACGCGCGCGCCAGCAAGTGCTGCCGCACGGCATCAGTTTCGCGATCGGCGCCCTGTTGACCGGCGCATTCTGCGGCCTGATTCCGCATGCCTTCGAGGACGTGGCGCGGCAAGACATTGCCGGATTGTCCGCCACCATTCTGGCCGGCATCCTCGGCTTTTTTACGTTGGAAAAGCTGTTGGTGTGGCGCCACTGTCATTCCCATGCCTGCGAAGCGCACGGCGAAGATTCGCACGACCACCACGAACACGGTCATCCGGCCGGCGAAGACCACGGGCGCCGGGTGGCCGGGATGTTCATCATCCTGGGCGACGGCATCCACAATTTCGTCGACGGCGTACTGATAGGCGCGGCGTTTTTGACCGATCCCCAACTGGGCATCGTCACCAGCCTGGCCGTGGCCGCTCATGAAATTCCGCAGGAAGTCGGCGACTTCGCCATCCTGCTGCACAGCGGCTACACCCGCCGCAAAGCCTTGTTCTACAACATGCTGGCCAGCCTGACTACCGTAATCGGCGGGATACTGGCTTATTTCAGCCTGGGCGATCTGCATCACATCCTGCCGTATTTCCTAACCCTGGCGGCCTCCAGTTTCATCTACATTGCGGTGGCCGATCTGATTCCGTCGCTGCATCGCAAGACCGACAGCAAGGCATCGCTGCAGCAAATCGGCTTCATCCTGGCCGGCGTGGTGTTGATTTTGACGATGCAAAACATCGCTCACCGCTACGAAGCGAAAATAGTCGCCCATCCGCTTGCAACGAGTTCGGAACGCGCGGATTAGCGGCCGAGCCGGTCGTTTTAAGCCGCTGGACTCAACGCAAACGCGGTTTTGTCCACCACCCGGCGCAGCACGAAGCTGGAATGCACGCCGCTGACGCCCGGAATGCCGGTGATGCGTTTCAGCAGCAACTCCTGGTAAGCGTCCAAGTCCTTGACCGCGACCTTGAGCTGGTAGTCGGCGGCCTGGCCGGTAATCAGCAGGCATTCCATGACTTCCGGGATCTCGGCGACCGCCGCCTCGAAGGTGGCGAATCGCTCCGGGGTATGTCGGTCCATCGAAATCTGGACCAAGACGGTCAGACTCAAGCCCAAGGCCTTCGCGTCCAAAATCGCCCGGTAGCCTAGGATTAGCCCCGCTTCTTCCAGCACCCGCACCCGGCGCAGACACGGCGACGGCGATAGGCCGATGCGGTCGGCCAATTCCTGATTGCTGATCCGGCCATCGCTTTGCAGGATGGTCAATATTTGTCGGTCGTAACGATCCAATTCCATGAAATTTCGCTAATATTTAAAATGACGCAATTAATTTAAATATATAAAAATATTTTGGCAATATTCATTTAAATTTTCGTCAAAGTAAGATTAGCAACGCAATCGCCTGCGCGTCGGCTTGGCCTATCGTATCGCCAACCGAAACACAGGAGACCAGCGATGCTAAGCAACCCTTCTTTAAAGTACCGACCCTTCCCGCCGGTAGTATTGCCACACCGGCAATGGCCCGACCGCGTCATTACCCGGCCGCCGATTTGGATGAGCACCGATCTGCGCGACGGCAACCAAGCCCTGTTCGAGCCAATGAACGCGGAACGTAAGCTCCGATTGTTCGAGACTTTGTGCGGTATCGGTTTCAAGCAAATCGAAGTGGCGTTCCCGTCGGCGTCGCAGACCGATTTCGACTTCGTCCGCCAACTGATTTCCGAAAACCGAATCCCGGACGACGTGACGATAGAAGTGCTCAGTCACGCCCGCGCGCCGCTGTTGCGCCGCACCGTCGAAAGCTTGCACGGCGCTCGCAGCGCCATCGTGCATATCGTTAACGCCACCTCGCAACCGTTCCGCGAGCTGGTATTGGGCATGAGTAAAGCCCAAATACTGGCGATGGCGGTCGATTCGGTTCACTTGGTCAAGGAATTGGCCGCCGCGAAACCCGACACCGACTGGCAATTGCAATATAGCCTGGAAACTTTTACCGCCACCGAACTGGATTACGCGCTGGCGGTGGCGGACGCGGTGGTCGAAGCTTGGGACGCGACGCCGGATAACAAGATCATTTTGAATCTGCCGTCCTCGGTGGAAGTGGCGACGCCGAACGTCTACGCCGACCAGATCGAATGGATGCACCGCCGCATCGCCCGCCGCGACAGCGTGGTGCTGAGCGTGCATCCGCACAACGATCGAGGTACTGCGGTGGCCGCCGCCGAACTGGCCTTGATGGCCGGCGCCGAACGGGTCGAAGGCTGCTTGTTCGGCAACGGCGAGCGTACTGGCAACGTCGACTTGGTGACCTTGGCCTTGAATTTGTACACCCAGGGTATCGCGCCGGGCCTGGATTTTTCCGACATCGACGCCGTCGCGCGTAGTTTCGAAGCTTGTACCGGTTTGACGGTGCCGCCGCGCCAGCCTTACGCCGGCGACTTGGTGTTCACGGCGTTTTCCGGTTCGCACCAGGACGCGATCAACAAGGGCTTTGCCGCGCGAACGGCGGATGCTTACTGGAACGTGCCGTATCTGCCGTTCGATCCGGCCGACGTCGGCCGTGGCTACGACGCGGTGATCCGGGTCAATAGTCAGTCTGGCAAGGGCGGCGTTGCCCATTTACTGGAACGCCATTACGGCGTCGTTTTGCCGCGCCGCTTGCTGGTTGAATTCGCTCAAATCGTACAGCAACACGCCGACGTTGCCGGCGGCGAAATCGGCCACGAGTTAGTTTGGCGCTTGTTGCGCGAGGCGTATTTAGAGGCGAGCGAACCGTTGCAATATGTCGGGCATCGTTTGACCGATACCGCCGACGGCCAGCGGGTCGAACTGGGTGTACGATGGCACGGGGAAGATCGCCATTTGACCGGCGAGGGTAACGGCCCTCTGGATGCGGCGGTTGCGGCGGTGGCGGTGCTGGGCTACACGTTCACTGTGCGTAGTTACGAGGAACGTTCGCTAGGCGTCAGCCGGCACGGCGGCGACGCCCGCGCTTGCGCCTTCGTCGAACTGGCCGGGCCGGACTCGCGCACTGGCTACGGCGTCGGTATCGACGATAACTTGGTCACGGCCTCGCTCAAGGCGCTGGTCAGCGGTATCAATCGTTTGGTCGGATAGTTTGCCAAGCCGGATGACGTTCGATCGCAGCCAGCGCCTTCGTCAACAGGCCGATGCCCGGCTCGGTGCGGTGCCAGGTCGAGGCGCCGGAGGGATGCGGTAGCGGGATCAGGTCGGCGGCGTGGCCGAAGGCTTCGATCCGATATTGTTCGCCGATGATCGCACTGAGCTTGTCCGCCTTCAGCCATTGCCGGATCGCCAGTTTGCCGACCGGAATAATCAATTGTGGCTGCAATAATTCGATTTCGGCGCGTAGCCACGTTGAGCAATGGTCGATTTCGGCGGGGCTCGGCACCCGGTCGCCGCCGCCGGCCTGTTTGCCGGGGAAGCAGCGGCACACCGCCGCCATGTACACCCGTTGCCGAACCTGCTCTTCGCTTAACCCCAGCCGGCCGAACCAGCCGAATAAGGTTTTGCCGGCGGTCCAGGCGAAGGGCTTGCCGAACTGGCCTTCCTTACCGCCCGGCGCTTGGCCGATCAGCATCACCTTCGACATCACCGGCTGACAACAAACCACCGGGCCGACCATGTCCGCACAGCGCCGGCACGCCAATAAGGCTGCCCTATGCTCGTGCAGCGCGCTCAAGCCAGTTGAAGGTCGATGCCGACCGGACAATGGTCGGAGCCGGTAATCTCCGGCAGAATGAAAGCACTTTGGATGCCGGGCAGCAACGGCTCGCTGGCCAACAGGTAATCGATCCGCCAACCGATGTTCTTTTCGCGGGCGTTGGCGCGGTAACTCCACCAACTGTAGGCTACTTCGTCAGGATGGAAATGGCGGAAGCTGTCGACCAGACCGCGCGCCAGAATGCCGCCGAAGCCGTCGATCTCGGCCTGGGTGTAGCCGGCCGACTTGTTGTAGTTGGCTTTGGGCCGGGCAATGTCGATGGCTTGGTGGGCGACGTTGAAGTCGCCGCCGACGATGACCGGCTTGCGGCTTTGCAGATCGGCCAGATAATCGCCGAAGGCCTGGTCCCAGGTCTGCCGGTATTCCAGCCGGGACAGCCCGTCGCCGGAATTGGGTACGTAGACGTTGACCAAATAAAAGCCTTCGTATTCGGCGGCGATGACCCGGCCTTCCAGGTCGTGTTCGGCTTGGCCGATGTCGCGCAGAATCTGCAATGGCTCCCGTCGGCATAGCAGCGCGACGCCGGAATAGCCCTTGCGTTCGGCCGAGTTGGCGTGAACGTGGTAACCGGCTATGCCGGCCAAGGCTTGGGCGACCTGGTCTTCCTGGGCCTTGGTTTCTTGGAGCAATATGCAATCGGCGTCGATTCGAGCCAGGGTTTCGGCAAAACCTTTGCCTTGCACGGCACGGATGCCGTTGACGTTCCAGGAGACGATTTTCATCGGTAAATAGCCAGGGCGGTTGAAGATCGACCTATTTTAAGGGCTGTAGCGGGCGGAAGCCAGGCGGAAGTGGCATGGCCTAGCCTAGCTTCGGCTTGTCGGCGGTCCATCGGTCTCGTCGATTCGGGTTGTGCAACGCGCTTCGTCTGACAATCACGAGGTAGCCAGACTTTTTGTTTCTTCAAGGTGGCGACATGCGGCATATTGGTCTAATTTTAGAAAATATTAATATACAAATATAGCGATACGTTCCTGCCGTTGCATTATTGCAACCAGTGGCTAGTCGTCGGCGACGCGACGCTAGGCAAGCTGTCGGCCTATATATAGCGTTAGTGTGTCTTATTGTCGCAGGAGGAGGTTTTTGAATGAAATTACGTTAAAAACGTGTGGAAATTCGCCAGTAATCGACTAACGTTAGTTTAAGGCAGCTTTAGCTGTCCGATTGTCTTCACCCCGCCCGGCGGCAAGTGGGGACCGCTTTATGCCAATCGTTTGGGAACCACGCGGACGCGTCATCCAAAACTCATCATTAGACGTGGATTCCGTCGCGATTTGACGCGAGACAGTCGCTGTTTCCAAGCCCCGAGACAAGGACCAGATCATGAACATTCCAGCTTATTCATCTCCCGTTCATTGTGATTCGCAACGTAAAACCTCACGGAGATTATTCCCGTCCGCACTGGGTATCGCACTCGGCTTGTTACCGCTAGTCGCGACGGCGGCGGAAACCGTCGCCGAGCCGGAAATGCCAGGCGAGACCGTGCTCGAACAAGTTATCGTCACCGACAAATTCCCCAGCGTCAAAGCCTTGAACGCCTCGGAAATGGAAGCCGACATTGTCACCAGCAAGCGTGCCGCGATCAGCGATACCGCCAAACTGTTGGAAGACACGCCCGGCGTCAGTCTGTACGGCGCCGGGGGCGTGTCCAGCCTGCCGGCGATTCACGGCCTGAACGACGACCGGGTCAAGATAGACATCAACGGCATGACCTTGACCGCCGCCTGC
Source organism: Methylomonas stagni (assembly GCF_050154735.1). NCBI lineage: Bacteria > Pseudomonadati > Pseudomonadota > Gammaproteobacteria > Methylococcales > Methylococcaceae > Methylomonas > Methylomonas stagni. The sequence continues at coordinate 4,111,958 of NZ_CP189557.1, forward strand.
GCCAACCACATGAACCCGCCGCTGTCCTACATCGACCGCAGCAATATCGGCAAAATCACGATTCTGACCGGGATTGCGCCGGTCAGCCTCGGCGGCGACAGTTTGGGCGGGACTATCTCGGTGAAAACCCCGGACCCGGTGTTTGCCGAACCGGGCAAGGACATACTGCTGGAAGGGAGTGCCTCGGCGTTTTACCGCAGCAACGGCGACGCGTTCGGCGGCAGCATCGCCGCCGCGGTGGCCAACCAATACGCTCGGCTGGAATACACCGGTTCGCACACCGAGAGCATGAATTACAACGACGGTAACGGCAACATCGTCAGTTCCACCGCCTACGAAAACCAAAACCATTCGGCGGCGCTGTCGTTCAAATTCGACAAGCATTTGCTGGTGATACGCGGCGGCCAGCAGCATATTCCGTTTCAGGGCTTTCCCAATCAACGGATGGACTTGACCAATAACGACAGCATCTTCGGCAATATCAGCCACAAGGGCGAATTCGACTGGGGCACGCTGGAAAGCCGGTTTTACTACGAAAGCACCCAGCACAGCATGGACATCGGCGAGGACAAGCACAATCACTTCCTGGACGGCAGCGTCTCCGGCGGCGCCTTCGCACCACCCAACGACCGGATGCCGATGGAAACCCGCGGTCGTAATCTGGGCTATAAAATCATGGCCGAGATTCCGTTCAACAAACGCGACACCTTCCGGGTCGGCAACGAATTTCACGGCAATAAAATCAACGATTATTGGCCGGCGGTGCATGGCGATACCGCCATCGCGGCCAACAACAACGATGCCCGTAGCGCTTACTGGATGATGGCGCCGGAAGCGATGTTGAACATTCACAACGGCGTGCGCGACCGAGTCGGTTTTTTCGGCGAATGGGAGGCGCGTTGGGACGATCATTGGAAGAGCTTGCTGGGCCTGCGTTACGATCACACCAACATGAACGCCGAAAACGTCCATCCTTACAATACCGACTTGTTGAACACCGGGCCGACGTTCTCGATAGACCGGGCCGGCGCGATCACCGCGCTGAACGCCGCGAATGCCTTCAATGCCCGCGACAAGGAGCGCAATTTCGACACCTACGACATTACAGCCCTATTGCAATATACCCACAACGATATGAGTCAGTTCGAATTCGGCTACGCCCGTAAGAACCGGATGCCGAACATGTACGAGCTTTACACTTGGGGGCCGCGCAAAATGGACATGGCGATGATAGGCTGGTTCGGCGACGGCAACGGCTACACGGGCAATCTGAATCTGACCGAGGAAACCGCCCATACCGTCAGCCTGACCGCCGCCTTCCACGAGCCGGCCAACAACCTGTGGGAAATCAGCGCCACGCCTTACATCAGCTACGTCAATAACTTTATCGACGCCGACCGCTGCTCCGGCACGCCGGGTACCGCGGCCGGTTGCGGTACGACCCCGCAAACCGCGACCAATAGCTTCGTCTACCTGAAGTTCGCCAATCACGACGCCCGCTTGTGGGGCGTGGACGTATCCGGCCGCACCCGCTTGTATAAAGATAACAGCGTGGGCGAATTCGCTACCCACACCACGATGAGTTACGTGCGCGGCGAACGCATGGACGGCGGCAATCTTTATCACATCATGCCGTTCAACATGAAGCTGAGCCTGGATCACCGTTTGCAAAGCTGGCAAAGTGCGATCGAAATGCAGTTTGTCGACGGCAAGGACGATGTGCAGGCCATCCGCAACGAAACCACCACGCCGTCCTACATCCTGTTGAACGCCCGCACCGGTTACGAATGGGGCAAGGTCCGCTTCGACATCGGTCTGGATAACGTGCTCGATAAACAATATTACCAACCGCTGGCCGGCAGCTATTTGGGCGACCGTTACGGCATGAACCCAACCGCCGCATCCAACGTCACCGTGCCGTGGGGCCGCAACGTGGCCGGACTTGGCCGCTCGGCCTTTGTCGGAGTTACCATCCGATACTAAGGCCGGCGACACCCCTGTTGTCGTTGCCGTAACAGTTCGAATAGCCCCTCCGGGAGCAATGCTGTTCAGTTAATCCGTTCGCTGAGCGAAGTCGAAGTGAACGGCTGGCTTCGACTCCGCTCAGCCAGCGGCTTACGGTTGAGCCAGCGGCTTGCGGTTCAGCCTGCCGCTTGCGTTGGCTGGAACCGCGCTTAATTTAACGGCATTGCCTCCGGGTCAAGGACCTATCGCTCCTCGACGCCTTTCCGGAGCGTTCTTGCGTAACATGCACGGATGGGGCGAGGGTAGCGAAAACCCGGTCTTGCCCTACGGCCTGTATTGATTCCGGCTCCCGCGACTTTCACCAGAGGGCTTAAATCCCGCCGAGCCAACCGGTATACTGGCGGCCACTCCGGCAATCTGGGATGACCCGCAAATGACACCCGTAAAAGCATTGATTTTGTCCAGCCTGACCGCCTGCCTGTTGGCGGCCTGTTCGTTCTCCGACAGTTCGAAAAGCTCGTCGGACAGCTCCGGCAGCGTATCCGATATGGCGTCCAGCCCGATCAGCTCCAGTTCCGACTCGTCGCGCACCGACCAGGAAAAGTTCGAAGACTCGGTCGCCGACTACACCGCTGAATTCGTGGTCGGCTCGTCCGGCTCGCTGGATACCTTCCGCGCCCACGTCGGCGAACTGGCCGACAAATACGGCATCAGCAACTGGGAAGCCGACCGTCATAGTTATCTGGGCATAGGCCGCGGCTTGAAAAAGCCGATCTCGGCAAGCCGCAAATCTCCGCCTTCACCGAAAGCCTGAGCGGCAAGGACCCGATGAAGCAGCAGGCGATCGAAGACGGGATGAAAAAATAAATCGCCGCGACGTTGGCTTAAGCCGCCGCCGAAGCTGGGCGGCGGCATTGATCTGCCTGGCAATCGCCGCGCCGGCAGCGGCGCGCGAGTTCGAGTTTCTGTACATCGAAGCCAACGAAGGCAGCGCCAGCGGCGGTCACGCCGCGCTTCGCCTGGACGACGCGGTCTATCACTTTCAGCATGTCGAACCGGGCTGGCTGCGCCTGTACCGCGACGATTTCGCCGCCTTCCGTTTTGCCTACGGCTTTCAGGAAAACCGCGCGATTTACCGCCACCACATCGCCGTATCCGAGGTGTTTTTCCAGGACTTGCAACAAGCCTTCAGCCGCACGCAATTGATACAGACCCAGCACTTCGACCGGCTGCGCGCGCTGGCGGCCGACCGCGATTTGCTGCAAGGATTGCTCGAACCGGAGGAGGTCCGGCCGAGTTTGGCTTTGAAGGCCTTGGGCTATTTTCTGGAACGCTACCGCCCAGCCCAGGCGATGCCGGCGGATCGGCCCAGTCCGCGTCTGGCCGCGTTGCGGCAACTCGCGGCGGACCGTTACGGCGCGGACTTTTTAGCTGCCAAACGGCGGCGGATTCGTGAACAACTGCATGCACTGACGCCGGCCCGGCCCGCGCAAAATCCGCCAATCTCCGCCGAACGCTTCGAGGTCGGCGAACTTAGCTTCGGACAACGTTACGAACACCAACTGCTGAATCTGGCCGCGCTCGACGTGTTGCAAGCCGGTCTGTCGCCGCGCCCGGAGACGCTGTTGCAAGCGCGTTTGCCCGAGCTGGCCTTAAACGCGGCGCAAATTCGGACCTTGGAGAGCTTTCGGGAAAACTTGATTGCCGATCTATTAGCCTTGCTCGACAGCCGGCGGCCGGATTGGGGCTATCCGCTGCTGGTCGGCATGGCCAGACTGCACGCGTTGGATGCCAGCATCGCGTCCGGCGAACTGACCGTGTTGGATCGCAGCCTTCAGCGGGAATCCGCGCCGGCCTTGGCCGAAGCGGATTTACCGGCCGCGTTGCAATACGGCCGGGCCTTGCTCGCCGCCGCTAGCCGCCGTTTGACGGACGGCGAGGCGCTGGACGAACGCGGTTACGCCGAAATCGAACGCGGCGCCACCGCACTGCTGCAAGTCGCGGAGCCGGGGCGGCAAACGCCGCCCAAACCGTTGGCGGTACTGACAGCCACGCCGGCCACGCCCGCCGCCGCCGAATTGCTCAGCTTGCCGCTGGCGCCGGAGGCGCTGGCGGCCGAGCTGGCGCTGGCCGAGCGGCGCTTGACCGAATACCGCGCGCAACTGACCGAGCTGTACCGTTACGACCTGCTCGGCCGTAATTGCGTGACCGAGCTGTTTCGGATGCTCAACGCCACGGTCGGCCGAACCGGCGGCGCGAGATCGGCCGAGGCGCTGGCCGATGCCTCGCGGACGCTGCTCGGCGGCTATCTGGACGACAGCGGCGCCAACCGGATTCCGTTCGCGGCTTACGACAGCGTTGGCGCCAGCTACCGGGTAGTTGCCAGCGAGCGCCTGCCGCCGTATCGCGAACGCCAACTGAACCGCCAATACCAAACCGAGCCGGTCTGGCGGGTGGCGTTACGCGAATCCAATGCGCTGACTTCGACGGTGTACGCTTGGCATGGCGACGATGCGGTCTTCGTGTTTTTCACCCAGGATGCGGTCTGGCCCCGGCCCTTGCAAGCCGGCTTCAATCTGGCCGCCGCCGGCGGACAGGCGGCGCTCGGTTTGTTGAGCTGGCCCTGGGATAGCGGCCGAAATCTGCGCAACGGCCTTAAGGGCGCCGCCGTCAGCCTGCCCGAACTGGTGTTTTTCAACATCCGCAAAGGCTCGTTTCCCGGTTTGTTACCGGATGCCGATGCGCTCGCCGACGCGGCGGCGGAGTGAGCGGATCAGCCTAGAAAAATCAGTCGAGCATTCCAAACCCCGTTCCGAGCCCAGTCGATGGGTGGGCGGGATTTGGAATGCTCGCCAAATGGGTGAGGTTTAATATCCGTTCGTGCTTCGACAAACTCGGCACGAACGGATTGACGCGTTCGAACGATTTTTTTAGGATCAGCGGTTAGCCTAGGTTTGCGTCGAACGGCTGCTTAGGCTCGTTATTGACAACTGCCGTCATAGGCGCACGAGATATAGCATTCGGCCGGCGTGCCCAGGCTGGTGTAGTCCGACACCCCCTCTATCGTGCACTCCACGCCGTATATCCAGCCGTTAGCCCCATCGAGATACACCTCGCCGCCGTCGTTTTGGCAACGGGTCGCGACATACTTGGCGGCGCGAGCCAGATTGTAATCGGCGGAATCGCGGCAACCGGGTAACCAAGAAGCGCCACCGTCCCCCCAGCCGCCAAAACCGCCGCCACCTCCGCCGCCCCAGCCACCGAAATCACCACCGCCGCTGCTCCAGCCGCCAAAGTCTCCGCCGCCGTCGCAGCTAGCGAATTCCGGCGCACACCAACCATTGCTTTCCATGGCCATGCCCACCGGACTAATCAAGAGTAAGGACAATATTCCGCCTATTAATCTGTTCATCGTGATACCTCGTCAAAAGCAAAGTTTGGGTTTTCAGGGCGTGATGAGCGTTGCATCGCGTCGGTAAGATTCGAGCAACGGAAACTAAACTCGCCAACGCGACGGCCTAGCCTCGCAACTTAGGGTATAAGCCCAAGTCCCGCGTTGTCTGTGAAGTATTCACTCGATCGGCCGTTGCGGTGGGCGATGTCTGGATTTTGGCCGAGCGAGCGCTGCCGTAAACCTCTCCGTAGTCTGTTAAAAAAGCGCGGAGGAGGTTGAGCATAGGCAGGGCTGTAAACCGATCGGGCTGGCTAGACTTGAGCTAGAATGCGGCCCATTCGAATCCAGGAAATTTCAGCGTCATGGCCACCGACACCCCTCCCAAACGTTTTCGCATCGCCTTTTCGTTTGCCGGCGAAAAGCGACCTTTCGTTGAACAGACCGCGCGGATCTTGGCGGAGAGGTTTGGCGAAGAGAAAATCCTGTATGACGAATATCATGAGGAAGAATTTAGTCGGGCAAGACTCGGGCGCTATCTACCTAGGTTTTATCACGATGAGTCTGATTTGGTCGTTGTTGTTCTTTGCCAAGATTATTTACAGAAAGAATGGCCGGGATTGGAATGGGACGCCATATTCGATCTGATAAAGAATCGCCGTGACGACGACGTTATGTTGACTCGGTTTGACCGCGCGGAAATTGCCGAACTGTACGATGCGGGTTACACAGAGCTTGATGATAAGTCACCCGAGCAATTCGCCACTAAGATTTTAAGACGTTTGGCGCTCAACGAAAGCAAGCCCAAAGATCATTACACCAAAGACCTAAATTTCCAGGCAGCATCAGAAGTCGCTCCAACGCCGTCTCCAACCGTCTGCGCTCATGACGCGACAACCCTTAAAAAGTTGGAAACTAAAGAAGCAGAATCTTTCGTCCAGAGTATTCAGAAATTCCTTCCCCAATATTTTTCGAGCGTTCCAACCCTTCGAAAACCGGCGGATTTAATTCGGTTCTTTTGTGCAAGTCGTAGCGGGGAGGACGAAATCGGCGAGCTCTTCTTTGTGGTTCGGGAGGCGTTACGGGAACAACCGCCAACTCTGAACAGAACAGCGGCGGAAGAGGCGGCTGCTTTGCTTTACTGTATCGCGGCGCGTCAAGCGGTGGATGCGGTAGTCGCCAAGGCAAATATGGAACGTCTGGGTGCCGAGGTCATTGAGGTTCCGTATGATCAGAACATCGTGTGCGCGGTCATCGTCAATGCGCTGTTCGGCGGGACGCTAATTCTGAAGGCGCCGGACCCTGCCGATATTCCAAGCTTACCAAGACCGGAATGGGTGCTCGACACCGACGCCTTACCCAATGGCGAGAACCTGACTGGATCGCTGGAATGCGCGGTATTTAACGCACTATTCAAAAACTCCAAACTCAGCCCTCAACTGTGTTTGGATTCTGATGGCCTGACTGATCAACAAAAGGCTTTGTTAAAAAACCGAATAAAAGACATCAAAAAACGGAACTTGAGCCTTGCCCTGGTGGTGCGCGGCTCGCCGCCATCCGGCGTCGCTGTTGAGGTTTCTAAGAATTACAGTTTGCCTTTATTCTTACCGTCCAAAGAAATCTGCAATGAAATACTGGCAATGGATGCCAACACGCTGATCGCGCATATATTCGAATTATGGGAACTGATGGAAAACATCTAGCCCGACCTACAAGCGATAGGAAATTGTAAATGACGAACCCTTTCTTAAATTTGGTGGAAAAATCCGCTGTTGAATTAGCGTCCAGCGACCGCTTCCCCGCCGCCGGCCACTACTGGAGTCAGCCGGAAATCGATGCGTTGATATTCGCGTTCGCGGCGCGGCGGCCGTTGTTGGTGCGCGGCGAGGCGGGTAGCGGCAAGAGCCAGATCGCGCGGGCGGCGGCCCGGCATTTGAACGGAGGAGAACCCTGGGTCGAAGTGATACATCCGCGCTTCGAGGCCCTGGATTTGCTGTACCGGGTCGATGTGGTCGAGCGCCTGGCCGACGCGCAAATCCAACAGTTGGACAAGACCAATAAAAAATACGTCAAACTCGGCCGATTGTGGCAGGCGGTGCAATGCCTGCAAGACCACGCCGATGCGATTCCGGTACTGCTAATCGACGAAATCGACAAGGCCGACGCCGACCTGCCCAACGCCTTGCTGGACGTGCTCGGCAACCGCAGCTTCGAGGTGCCGCCGCTGGCCGATCTGACGGTGCGCGCGCCCGACCGGCGCTGGCCGCTGATCGTCATCACCACCAACGAAGAACGCGAACTGCCGCCGGCCTTCATCCGCCGTTGCGCGGTGCTGAACCTGAATCCGCCCAAAGCCGATGGGGCCTTCAAGGATTGGCTGATCGAGCGCGGCCGGGTGCATCGCCATCTGGCGATAAGCGACGCAGCCCGCTTGCTGGCCGCCGAGCAAGTGCTGGCCGACCGTCACGTGGCCGAATCGGCCGGCTATCCGAAAGTCGGTCTGGCCGAGTACATCGATTTGCTGACCGCGTTGCACGAACTGACTGAAGCCATCGCGGACCCGCAACAACGCCGGCAAAGCCAAATCGACTGGCTGCAACGCCTGGGCGCCTACGCGCTGGTCAAGCATGCCGAACAGGACCAAGGCCGCGCGCCGCAAATCGCCAGCCAGCCGGCGGCGGACGCCGAGTGAAACCCGCCGGCTTTAGCCCCGCCCAAGGCGCGGTGGCCCGCGCCGATCTGCTGCGCTTATTGGCCAGCGCACCGCGCCCGCTGTTGGTGCTGGACGACGCCGGCGAACACGGCTTGGCCTACCGCGAGCAACCGCGTGCCGAGCCGGCGCTCGCGGCCCAAACCGTGGTGGTACCGGACCGCAACCCGCCGGCCGCGATCTCGGCCAGCCCCTATAAACTCCCGCTGCAAATGCCGTTCGCGCACGTGGTAGCCGAACGGTACACCCGCGAGCCGCCGGCCGCCGAGCCGGACCCAACGCCGCGACTCGCGGTCGAGCCGATTAGCGAGGACGACGCCAAACCCTTGGCCGAACGCCGACTGGTCGATTATGAAGACCTGGTGCCCAAGGCTCGCCTGCTGCCGGCCTTGAAACGCCATCTGGCCCACGATCGGCTGGGCGGGCTGGACGTTTCGACGCTGGTCCGGCAAATCGCCGGGCAGCAACTGCCGCGCCATTTGCCGCGCCGGCGTCTGCAAACCTGGCACCCGCAATGGGTGGTGGTGCTGGATTTTTGCCAGCGGCTGTGGCCTTACCGGCAGGACATGCATCGTTTGGCCGATCGCCTGCTGCGCCAATGCGGCGAGAGCGGCATCTCGCTGCGCATCGTCAACCACGGGCCGCTGAATCCCTGGAGCGACTGGTTGGAAGAACAGCGCAGCCACGGCCCGCTGCCGGCCAAACGGCCTTGGCGGATGCCGGCCGCCGGCACGCCGGTGTTGCTGGTCAGCGACCTGGGCTTGCTGGAAGGCGCGCAGTCGGCCACCCATCACGCCTGGCTGCGCTTCATCGGCCAATTGAGCCAAGCGCAAACTCGGCCCTGGGCCTTGCTGCCGCTGGGCGCGGACCAGCTCGACCGCGATTTGCCCAAGGCGCTGTCGCTGTTACGCTGGAGTCCGGACGCCCGGATGCACCCGGAACGCGCCTTCGGCGGCGATCCGGCCGAGCCGGCCGGCTTGGCCGAGCTGCTGGCGATGGCCGCCGTCACCCGCCGCATCGATCCGCCCTTGCTGCGGGCGATGCGCCAACTCAACCCGCGTGCGCCGCTGAACGCCGGCTTGGAAGGCGCGTTCTGGTGCCACGCCGACGTCGAGGCCGGTGCGGCCGCCCATATCCGCAGCGAAGCCCAGGCCCGCCACCTGGCGCACTTTTCCGAAAGTCTTGAAAAAGTCCATTTGGACCTGGAAGCCTTGCGTTTTAAGCATCACGCCCATTTGCGGGCAGTGCTGAATCACGAAGAAACCTTATTGTGGCGAGCGCACGTGACGGTCGCCGACGCGGATTTACCGGAAGCCGCGCGGCTAAGAGCCCAAGCTGCCGAAACCTTCATGCGGCAACTGGCGAAAACCCTGGATCAGCCGAATGCGCTCGAAACCGCCGGCGTTTGGTGGCAGGTGGCTAGTGACATCGTCAAGCGCGCCGACCGGCGTATGGGCGAAACCTACCCGCAATTGCTGACGCCGTTGGTTTCGGCGATCGCCGAGGCGACCGGCGACCTGACGAGTGCGCCGGATTGGCTCGATCCGGCCGTGCTGGCCGGTTTGCGCGGCGTGGGGTCGGTGCCCTGCCGATTGGTTCGCGACGCCCGGCAACAAGCGATCACGCTGAAATCGGTGCCGGCGAATCCGCCCCGGCAGACCGCATTCGGCGATCCGCTCAGCGTGGATGGCGGCGGCGTGCGGATCGATTGCGCCGGGCGTAGCGCCTGGTTACCGTTGCCTGCGGTGTCCGCGCGGATTTGCAGCCTGAACGACGCCAACGAAATCACGTTGACTACCAGCAGCGAGACCTTGAAACTGCTGCGGGTCGGCAGGCCGCGAGGGGCGGCGGCTTGGTTGGTAGAACAGAGTTGTCTGAGCGTCGTCGCGCCGGACTTTTGCGGCAAGGAATGGCGATGGCGGGATTACGAATTGAAGGTGGCAAAAAATAGCAGCGGTCAAAACGTGCTGATCGAAAAGCAGCTCCGCAAATCGCTGCCGCCGCAAACTAAGGACCAGAGCCGTATCTTTCAGGAAGGCCAATACGCCTCCGGCGTGACCTACTATTTGGACGAATACGGCGTATTGGCCGAATTGCTGGTGGTCACCCCGCATGGCACCGCAGCCCAAAGCTTCCGCTGGATAGAGCCGGGGACTTTTTGATGGGCTCGCCGGACGACGAGCCGGAACGGTATGACAACGAAGGTCCGCGACATCCAGTTTCGATCAGCCGGGGCTACTGGCTGGCCGACACGGCTTGTACCCGAGCTTTGTGGCGGGCGGTGATGGGCAATAACCCCAGCCGATTCAAAAACGACCCGAACAATCCGGTAGAAACGGTCAGTTGGCTGGACGTGCAACAGTTTCTGGAAAAGCTGCAAGTTTTGTTGCCGGGCTGCCAAGCCGAACTACCCAGCGAAGCGGAATGGGAATACGCCTGCCGGGCCGGCACGGCCACGCCGTTCAGTTTCGGCGCCAACATCACGCCGGCGCAAGTCAACTACGCCGGCCATTATCCGTATGCCGGCGGCGAGCCAGGCGAGTACCGGCAACGGACCGTACCGGTCAAGAGCCTGCCGGCCAACCCGTGGGGCTTGTACGAAATGCACGGTAATGTGTGGGAGTGGTGTAAGGATGGACAACGCGAATACGGTGAGGCGGCGCAAACCGACCCGCTCGGGCCGATAGGCCAAGATCAATCCCCTGTGATTCGCGGCGGCTCCTGGTTCGACTTCGCCTGGGGGGCGCGCTCGGCCGACCGCTTCGCGTCCCGGCTCGACTACGCCAACCTCGATCTGGGCTTTAGGCTGTGCCTGAGGTCCATCCGGCCCGGTCAGGCAGCGGGTAGCCCGGCGGGATCGCCTGGTCGAGCGAGCGGAGCGAGCCCCGCGCGCCTCACGGGGGCGACAGCGATCGGGATGGGTTTGCCGACAAACGGGCTGCGAAGTCAAAATCGGCTCCCAAACCGAAACGCTGATCATGACCCTGCACTTTTTCGCGATACCGGCCCTGCAGCCGCAACACGAGTTTAACCGCCGCGCAACCGCCACTGAAGCACTCCCGGTTTTTGCGTATCCACAGCCGGCCGGCAAAACTCAACGGCTGCCGCCGGCTTTAGCAGGCGCCTCTTCCGCGTTGCGAGTGCCGTCGGCCGCTGTTGGAGGCGTTTTATCGGCACCTGATGCATTATCCAGTTTGCATGGGTCACCGACCAATTTTCCAGCCCGGTAATCCGCGATGATAGACCCCGCCCGCTTCCCCGATCCGTTTCCGCCGCCGTTCGCCAATGCCTGGGGGGATGATCGCTTTGGACTTTGGGCGGCCATCGAGGTTGATGGGGGAGATGTGGGTATCGTGAAGCAAATGTTCCGCTGGATAGAACCCGGCACGTTTTTGATGGGCTCGCCGGACGACGAGCCGGAAAGGTATGACAACGAAGGCCCGCAGCACCCGGTGACGATCAGCCAGGGCTACTGGCTTGCAGACACCGCCTGCACCCAAGCCTTATGGCTGGCGGTGATGGGCAATAACCCCAGTGCGTTCAACGATGATCCTAACCGGCCGGTGGAGTCGGTCAGTTGGCTGGACGTGCAACAGTTTCTGGAAAAACTGCAAGTGTTACTGCCCGGTTGCCAGGTCGAACTACCCAGCGAAGCGGAATGGGAATACGCCTGCCGGGCCGGCACCACGACGCCGTTTAGTTTCGGCGCCAACATCACGCCGGCGCACGTCAACTACGACGGCAATTATCCGTATGCCGGCGGAGAGCCAGGCGAGTACCGGGAACGGACCGTGCCGGTCAAAAGCCTGCCGGCCAACCCGTGGGGTTTGTACGAAATGCACGGCAATGTTTGGGAGTGGTGTAAGGATGGGCGGCGCGACTACAGTGCAAAAGTGCAGATCGATCCGCTCGGGCCGACGGGCCAAGATTTACCCCGTGTGATTCGCGGCGGCTCCTGGCGCAACGCCGGGGGTTCGCGCTCGGCCTTCCGCTACGCGTTCCTGCCCGTCCACGTCTACCTCAACCTGGGCTTTCGGCTTTGCCTGAGGTCCATCCGGCCCGGTCAGGCAGCGGGTGGCCCTGCGGGATCGCCGGGTCGGGCGAGCGGAGCGAGCCCCGAGGTTTAGACGCGCTGACCGGTTTGGCGCACTGGAGTACAAACCTAGGTTTGTACTCCGGCGGCGCGATGGGAATGGCCGTCGTGCGCTGTGGGATGGCGACCGGCCCACGCAAACCGGGCGTTAAAAAAGGCGGCCTCCGTGGTGTTCACCCCGCCTATGTTAGGAGCAACCAAGGCTTTCGGCTATGCCTGATGTCCATCCGGCCCGTTGAGGCAGCGGGTGGCCCGGCGGGATCGCCGGGCCGGGCCAGCGGAGCGAGCTCCGAGCCGAGGTTTAGACGCGCCGACCGGGTTGGCGCACTGGAGTACAAACCTAGGTTTGTACTCCGACCACGCGTGGCGAATGGCTGTCGTGCGATGGGGGGCAGGCGAAGCAGGCGCAAAAAAGGCGGCCGCCGGTGGGTGGTCGCCTTAAGGCTGTCGTCCTTGGATGAATCGGTGGATGTTGCCTCGGGCCGGTGACGCTCCGACCTGGGCCGGTGCGATGTGCCGTTTGAGTTAGAGTGTAGCCGGACCCGTTTCAATCGTTAGGTCTACTCGCTTGAATTCGTTAAATTTTGCCGGTTTATGTGCTGGTTTTCACATTCTTCTGGCCAGTCGGTTGGTCTGCCGTGGCGGCCGGGGCGTTCATCGTCGCCAGAAACACGCCGATCACGATCATGATGGCGGTAATCCCGTAGCGTTTGAATGCAAGAGCGGCGGTCTTGGCTATTTTGTCGAGCGGCATGGTTGTTCTCCGAAAATGGTTTGGTGGCAGCGAGCGCCGGATAGGGCGCGTTACAGGTGGCGTAGCGGCACGCCCTTGGTTTTGGGACGCGGCGCGGTGAAGATGTCCATGGCTTCGCTGAGAATTTGGTCGCACAGCGCGCACAGATCGCCTTCCAGGTAGATTTGTTCGCAGCGGGATAAACGGGTGCCGCAACGGCGGCAGCATTTGGTTTTGGCTTGGGTTTTCATGGCGGTTTCTCTCTCGATGTCGGTTTGTCGATAGTCTGGAAGACTGGTTAAGTCTGTCGGTACTGTTATCGCAAGACGAGTGCCAAATTTGACCGAAATGCTGGGTATTTTTTAACTGTTTGATATTTTTGTATTTTGTGTGTTTGTGTGGGTGGCCGGGTTAGATGAAAACGCTTGTCGACGGAGAAAAGGGTTACCGGATTTCGTAACGCATACGAAATATCGTGTCCCGTCGATGCCGATTGCGCCGAATTTTCGCCGGAGGGCGACCTGCTCCGGTCCGGGCTATGAAGTCGTCGGGTTCGACTGGGTTGCGGCCGAGGGTCGCTGAAACCGCTCGATCGCGAATGCGTGGGCTTCGACTCCGCTCAGCCAACGCGACTTCGCTGAACCAACGCGACTCCGCTCAGCCAATGCGATTCGGCCTCGGCAAACGCGATTCGGCGAAATCCATCGCCCACTTTACGCTGAAAGTCGGTGGACTTGGTACCGATACTTCGATTTCGCAACGCCGGCTATCGCGGCTAAAACTATTCCCTCAGCCTTGAGGTTGAGTTTCGGGACGAAAAGAGAGCGTGCTCGTTAGGATATTGGCTCGGCGAGCTACGAAATATCGTCGAGTTGTTAGCGAATTGTGCTAAATTCTATTGACTTTAAAATCAGGTGCCGTACAGAACGCCAGCAATGGAATGCCGGATTACCCGCCTAATAACAAAAACGCATGCGAAACCGATCGTTCATCACTCGAATCCGCCTAGCCTGGTGTTACACCGGACTACTGTTGTTGGCCGGCCCGAGCGGGTTTCCTCAGACAGCCCGAGCCGCCGGGCACAGTCATGCCGAACAATTGGCGATTCCGGATTCCAGCGATTTCCGGGGCGAGATGCTGTTATTCCCGGCCGTGACGGTGATCGACCGCTACGACCAAGGCCCGAAAAAGAAACCGGCCAACAGCGAAGTGATCCCGGAGATGAACTTCTTTTACACCGCCGATTACCAGCAATTCCGCTTTCTCGGCGAGTGGCTGGTGTCGACCAAGACCCACAACCTGGAGCGGATTCAGTTCGGTTTGCACTTAGGCGAGTCCAGTTTGTGGCTGGGCCGCTTTCACAACCCGATCGGCTATTGGAACATGCAGTACCATCACGGCGCTTTTCTGCAGAACACCGCCAGCCGGCCCGGCATCATGGCCTTCGAAACTCAGGGCGGCGTGATCCCCAATCATTTGACCGGTTTGTTCTGGGAAGGCGTGCATCAATTCGACGAAGCCGGCCTGTATTACTCGGTCGGCGCCGGCGCCGGGCCGTATCTGAAGCGCGGTTTGTCGGCCTTCAACGTGATCGAGCCGGGCGGTTCGCATCGGCCGGGCGCCACTTTCCGCTTGGGGTATCAGCCGGTCAGTTTCGGCGTCAACGAGTTCGGCATTTCCGGTGCCTATACCGAGATACCGTCCGACCTCAACGACGTGCGCGAAGTGAAGCAATTCGTGGCCGGCGCTTATGCCAACTGGCAACAGGACAGCGTGCATCTGTTGAGTGAAGTGGTCTATGCCAACAGCCGCCTGGAACACGATGCCGGCTTGCGTAACGGCGGCAGTTTCTTTAACGCCTACGCGCAAGCCGAATGGGCGTTCGCCGACGATTGGACCTTGATCGGCCGGATCGAAGGCACGCGCGGCGGTCAAAACGATCCTTATTTGGCGCTGTTTCCGCGCTACGTGCGGGACAGGCTGCTGGGCGGCTTGCGCTACCGGGTCAACAGCAATATGGCGCTGAAGGTGGAAGCTTCGCAGGATCATATCCGCGACGACCGTTACGGCCAGGTGATGTTTCAGTGGAGCGCGGTATTCCCATGAGACTCCGGCGCGCTTTATTTTGGTCGAGTTTGGCGGCGGCGCTGCTGTTCGGCGCGGCGCGGTCCGGCGCGATCAGCCGGCAGTCCCTGGTATTGGCGACCAGTGTCGATTCGGCGATGCCGTCTCTGACGGTTCAGGAAGCGCGTAAATTATTTCTGGGGGTGCCGTTGGAGAAAGACGGCGAGCATCCGGTGCCATTGGTGAACGCCAGCGATCCTTTGATTTATCAAGTCTTTCTGCAAAAAGTCGCGTTCATGTCGGCGACCGCCTACGAAAACCAAACCATCTCGGTGGTGTTCCGCCTGGGCGGCAAACGGCCGGAGCGCTACGACGATTACCAGCATCTGGTCGAGGCTTTGCAACAACACCCCGGCACCGTGACTTATTTGTGGGAAGATCAGGTGAAGGCCAACCAACGCATCAAATCCGTTAACGTACTATGGCAAGGATCTCTCGAGTAGGCCGCTTTTTTAATAGTTTTAACGGTCGAATGATCGTCGCGGTGGTCGGCATTCATTTATTGCTGGTGCCGATTTTGTTGTTCGGTATTTATCGGGTCATCAAGCCCAGCATGGAAGCCCAATTCGTCAACCAGGTGCGCTCCGACGCATTGATGTTCGGCAATCTGGTTTCGCCGCGATTGTCGCGCGGCGACATCGGCGAATTGCAGGGCTTGCTGGGCGAATTTTTGCTGAACGGCCGGCTGGCCTATGCCGAAATCGCCACCGAACAGGGGCAGGTCCATGCCGACGTGGCTTTGAACGCGCGGCAGGCGTTTCAGGAGGATTTTTTCTTCGGCGAACACGGCGACGGAATTTACTTCGTCGCGGTGCCGGTCAGCGCCGACAGCGGCCAATCGGCGACCTTGCGGCTGGGTTTCGACGAAAGTCAGATTCGTCGCGAGATTTACACGATTTACCAGCGCAGCGGGTATTTTGTCGCGGCTTACATGGGCTTAACCTTGCTGGTGGTCGGTTTGTTCGGCCGCAAGCTGGTGCTGCCGCTAGAGCGGTTGCGCGACGAAGCCGAGCAAATCGCCGAAGGCAATCATACCGGCAGTTTCAGCACCGGTACCCGGATCACCGAAGTCGCGGCCTTGGCCGAACATCTGGAAAAAATGCGCCAGGCGCTGTTGTCGGCCCGTGACGCGGCCTTGCAGGCGGCCGGCGCCAAGACCGAGTTCTTGGCCAATATGAGTCACGAGATCCGCACGCCGATGAACGGCATCATCGGCATGATAGGCTTGGCGCTGCGGACCGACTTGACGCCCCGCCAGCGCGAGTTTTTGGCGATGGCCAACAGTTCCGCCGATGCCTTGCTGCGCATCGTCAACGACATTCTGGACTTTTCCAAAATCGACGCCCGCAAACTGGAGCTGGACCACGCGCCGTTCCGCTTGCGGGAAAGTCTGGGCGATACCTTGAAGTTGCTGGCCGGCCACGCCCACGAAAAAGGCCTGGAGTTGATGCTGCGCATCGATCCGGAAGTGCCCGACGATTTGATCGGCGACACCGGCCGCTTGAACCAGGTCATTATTAATTTGGTCGGCAACGCGATCAAATTTACCCAGCACGGCCAAATCGTGGTTCAGGTCAAGCCCGAGCACCACGACGCCGAGCGGGTTTGTCTGCACTTCGCGGTGCAGGATACCGGCATCGGCATCCCGGCCGACAAGCAACGCTTGATTTTCGAGGCCTTCGCCCAAATCGACGCGTCGTCGACCCGCAAATTCGGCGGCACCGGCTTGGGCTTGTCGATTTCATCGCGGCTGGTGGAGTTGATGGGCGGCCATCTGTCGCTGGAAAGCGAACTGGATCGCGGCAGCACCTTCTTTTTCACGGCGGTATTCGAGCGCCACGTTCGGGCGGCTGACGACGTCCAAGTGCCGGAAATCGACGTTAAGGGCTTGCCGGTGCTGATTGTCGATGACAACCTGATCAATTTGCGGGTGTTCTCGGAAACCCTGAGCCATTGGGGCATGCTGCCGACTACCGTCGATAACGGCCAGGCGGCGATCGATGCGCTCCGCTGCTCGCGGGCCACCGATAGCGGTCAACGCTACGCGATGGTACTGCTGGACGCGATGATGCCGATGATGGACGGTTTTACCGTGGCCCAACGCATCCGCGAGGATCACCGCTTCGACCCGGTCACGATCATGATGCTGTCGTCGGCGGACCGGCCGGACGACTTTGAGCGCTGCCGCGACTTGGGCGTCAATTTATACGTGCGCAAGCCAGTCAAGCATTCCGAGCTGTGGAACGCGATCCAGTCCGCGCTGAGTCAAACCGAAGCCCGTTTCGCCGATAGCGCGCCGCCGGCGCTGGCCCAACCGCCCCGGCCGCTGCGCATCCTGTTGGCCGAGGACAATCCGGTCAATCAATACATGGCGGTGGTGCTGCTGGAAGAGCGCGGTCATAAGTTGGAAGTCGCCAACAACGGCCGTGAAGTGCTGGACATCCTGGCGACCGGCAAGCCCTTCGATTTGGTGTTGATGGACGTACAAATGCCGGTCATGGACGGTTTTCAGGCCACGGCGGCGATTCGCGAATCCGAACGCGACAGCGGCCGGCACCTGCGCATCGTGGCGATGACCGCCCACGCGTTGAAGGGCGACCGCGAGCGCTGTCTGGCCGCCGGCATGGACGACTATATTTCCAAGCCGGTGCAGGAGCAGGAATTGTTGGCGACGGTCGAGCGTTGGGATTTGGCGCAAACCGATCAAGAGGGCGAGGTCGCCGTGGCCGAGCCGATGGCCGAACCGGCCCTGGAATGGCGGGAAGCGCTGCAGCGCGTCAGCGGTCGCCAGAACTTGCTGGGCAAAATGATGACGATGTTCCAGGAACAATCGGTGCAATTGTTGGCCGACGTCGAAAGCGCGATTCACAGCCAGGACGCCGCCAAGTTGCGGATGTCGGCGCATACCTTGAAAAGCTCGGCCAACAGCATCGGCGCGTTCGGTTTCGGTAAGATCGCTCAGCAACTGGAACTCCAGGGTCAGGCGGCAGAGTTTGCCGACGCGGCCGCCCATTTCGCGTTGTTGCAACAGGCCGGCGCGCGATTGGAGCCCGCCATTCGGGAATACTTGAGCGAAAATCCGCAATGAGGCTTACGTTTGAAGATACGTTCATCGAAACGCGCCGAGCGATTCCTCGGCGAGCCGCCGGCCCGGCGGGTAAACGGTGGGCGCAGGGGGATTGACATGAACAACGATCTAGCGGCCGCCACTTGCGTGCTGTTGGTGGACGACAATCCGATCAACTTGGTTGAATTGGCGGCATTGCTGGAGGACGCCGGCTACCAAGTGTTGAGCGCCGAAACCGGCGACGCGGCGGTCGATCAGGCGGTGGCCAAGCGCCCCGATTTGATTCTGCTGGACGTGTTGATGCCAGGCATCGACGGCTTCACTACCTGCGAAAACTTGAAGGCGATTCCGGCGACCAGGGATATTCCGGTGCTGTTCATGACCGCGCTGGCCGATACCGCCGACAAGGTCAAAGGCTTTCACGTCGGCGCGGTCGATTACATCACCAAGCCGTTTCAGCACGAAGAAGTGCTGGCGAGGGTGCGAACCCATCTGACGCTGCAAAAGCTGAAACTGGAGTTGCAGGAAAAGGAAGAGCGCTTGTCGCGCATCTTCGAAAATGCGATGGATGCGATTCTGACGCTGGACCAGGCGGGCCGAATCACGCTGTTCAATGCGGCCGCCGAACAAATGTTTCGCTGTCAGGCCGCCGATACGATAGGCCGCTCGGTCGACCGGTTTTTAGCGCCGGAACTGAACAAAACCCTGACCAATTTTCGTAACGGCGTACCGGACAAGCAGGCCATCTGGCTTTCCGAAGGGATGGCGGCGGTCAGGGCGGATGGCGGCAATTTCCCGATCGAAGCGACGATATCGCGGGTGGAAGCCGCCGGCCAGCAGTTGTATATCCTGATTCTGCGCGACATTAACGAGCGCAAGGCCCGCGAGGAGGCCGAAGCCGAATGCAACACCTTGCGCGGCATTAATCTGTACTTGCAGGAAGAAGTGCTGGCCAGTCGTGACGGCGAGGAGTTGATCGGCAATTCGGTCGGCTTGCGCCAAGCGATGGCGTTGGTCAAGCAGGTGGCCGCCACCGACGCGACGGTGTTGATTACCGGCGAAACCGGTACCGGCAAGGAGTTGATCGCCCGGGCCATTCATAATCTGAGCGGTCGCAAATCCAAGACGCTGGTCAAACTGAATTGCGCGACGATCCCGGAAAATTTGGCCGAAAGCGAATTGTTCGGCCATGAGAAAGGCGCGTTTACCGGCGCGATCAACCGCAAATTGGGGCGTTTCGAACTGGCCAACGGCGGTACCTTGTTTTTGGACGAGATCGGCGAATTGCCGCTGGAAATTCAGGCCAAACTGCTGCGCGTGTTGCAGGAGGGCGAATTCGAGCGGGTCGGCGGCACTCAAACCTTGAAGTGCGATGTGCGGGTGATTGCCGCGACCCACCGCGATCTGGCCCAGTTTTCCCAGGAAGGGAAATTCCGAGCCGACTTGTATTACCGGATGAACGTGTTCCCGATCCATTTGCCGCCGCTGCGCGAACGCAAGGAAGACATACCGCCGTTGGTCAAGCATTTCATCAACAAATACGCGGCCAAGTTCGGCAAGAAAATCACCGCGATTCCGGAGCGTTTGATGTCGGATATGCAAAGCTACATTTGGCCCGGCAATATCCGCGAATTGCAACACATCATCGAGCGTGCGGTCATCCTGACCAACGGTTCGCAACTGGCCAACGTCGAATGCGTGCACGCTAGCGGCGGTGCGGTGCAGGCCAACGCGCCGATCGCGACGCTGGACGACGCCGAGCGCGCCCATATTCTGCGCGCGCTGGACGCTACCTCGTGGCGGATCGCCGGCAATCAGGGCGCCGCCAAAATTCTCGGCGTGCCGTCCACGACGCTACGCTCGCGAATGGAAAGGCTCGGCATCGTTAAACCGCTGCCGCGTTAACAGCGCTCGGCTAGGCTTAGCCCGGTTCGGCGGACTAAGCCCTTAGTGCGTCGGCAGGTCGCTTTAGCGACTCGGCTTTCTCGGACTACACTTGTTCGCTGATATTCTCGACGCATTTTAATTGGGCTCTGCACTATGACTGGGAACGGCCATTCCGGGACCGAAGCTTTTTCGTTGCGCAAATTGCTGGTGGCGATGACCGCCGGCGTCGCGTTGATTCTAATCGTTGGGAATGCCGTGGTCTGGATCACCCACGAGGGACTGCAAAGCGCCGAAACCGACAACCAGCGCTTGATGCGTGCGTCGTTGGCGTTCAAGGATGTGCGTTACCACGTCGTGCAAATACAACAATTCCTGACCGATGCGTCGGTGGTCGGTGAAGACGATTACGGCGTAGCGCGGGAAGAAAAATCCGCCGCGCATGCCGAACTTGCCGAGTTATCGACGATGCTGCCGGAGTTGCGCGCGGCGATCGCCGATGCCGATCGCTCGGTCGAAAATCTGTATGCCACCGGCGAACGCATGGCCAATGCCTATTTTCGCGATGGCCGCGAAGCCGGCAATCTGATCATGAAAGCGCCGAACGACGGCTTCGATGCCGCTTCGGCCAGTTTGGCCACGAGTCTGGACCAGTTGGCTGAGCGCTTGCAACAAAGCGTCAATGCCGCATCGGTACGGCAAAGGGACATGCAAAGCCGCATGTTCGCCGTCAGCGCGACGGTGGCCGGACTGGCCTTGTTGCTGATCGTACTGGCCAATTATTGGCTGATGCGCAGACTGTTCGCGGTGCTGGGCGGCGAACCCAGCTACGCGACGGACATTGCCCGGACGATTGCCGGCGGCCATTTGGATATCGAGGTGCGAACCGCGCGACACGATAGCGCGAGTTTGTTGGCGGTCATGAAGATGATGGGCGCCTCCCTGGCCAGTCACATGCGGGAAATCAGCATGGCCAGTAAGCAGATAGGCCAATCGTCCTATCAGATTTCCAACATCTCCGGCGATATTTCCAACGCCAATCGTTCCGAGCAGGCCCGTTCGACCGAAGTACGGCAGGCGACCGATGCGTTGCGCTCTTCCACCGAGGAAGTGGAGCGCTTTACGCTTACCATTCGCCAGCGCACCTTGGAAACCCAAGACACCGCGCAACAAGGGCTATTGGCGGTCAGCGAAAATCTCGACGAGATGCGGCGGGTCGTCAGCGAAGTGGAAAGCGCCGAGGCCAAAACCCATGCGTTGCGTCAGGCTAATCGGCAAATTCAGGACATTACCACGACCATCCGCAACATCACCGAGCAAACCAATCTGTTGGCGCTCAACGCCGCGATCGAAGCGGCCAGGGCCGGAGAGTACGGCCGCGGTTTCGCCGTCGTCGCCGACGAGGTGCGGAAGTTGGCGCAAAACGCGTCCGGCGCGACCGCCGAAATCGCCGGCATCATCGCCGAACTGACCCAGATCATCGAAGAAAACACGCTGGCGATGACGTCGATCATTCAGGCGACTCAGCAAGGCATGGAAAAAGCCGAGTCGACCAGCGTGGTGATACACCGGATTGTCGGCCAGATCGAGGAAAACGCGTCGACCGCGCAACAAATATCCGACGTCACCCGCAATCAACTGGACAACGTGTCCCGGTTGCAGACCCGCGTCGAGGCTTTGTTCGAAGCCTTGGGTCAAAACGAATCCAAAGTGCATATCACCCGCACCGTCAGCGACGATCTGTATGTGGTCACCGAAAAATTGCGGGCCATGCTGGAGCATTTCAGTTTCGATGCCAACAGGAAAACGACGCCCATCCCCAATGAACACCGCCGGTTTCCTCGCACCAGCCATTATCTACTGGCGCATATCGATGCGAAGAATAGAAGTCTGGACGGGGTAACCGCCGATTTCAGCATGAGTGGTGCTTGTCTGCGTTTACCGCTGCCGCTGCCGTGCGGGGAGAATGAAACCATCGCCGTTCAGCTGCGTATTCCGTACGACAACATCGATCAGTACGCGCACCAGGCGCCGCTGGAATTGGATTGCCGGATCGTCTGGTATAAAGTCGTCGACGACGAACATCATTACGGCGTCAAGTTCCCGGAATCGCTATCGCCGGCGGCGGTTAACGGCTTGAAAACCTGCTTCGACTTCTTTAATCACGCGTCCACCTATCGCGGCTAAGCCCTTGTCATGGACGGCGTCGGACATGGCGCGGATGTCCCGCGCCGGAACGCCGATAATCCCGGCCAAACTCCCTCCCTGCCCGGTTTTTCATCGTGGCCGATTCTTGATGGAACCGGATGTTCGCGGGGCGCTGGCGGAATGCCCGGAATGACTCTACACTGGTCTGGCCTGCTAGAGCGATCGGCGGGCGCCGAACACAGCGGTGGGCATACCGATTCGAACAAGGACATCAACAGGAGTGGAACATGCTTAAGAAATTATCAATTGTCGCCGGATTTTGCTGGCTGCACGCGCCGCTGCAAGCGGCCACGCTCGGCGACCTCCAGTCGTTGCCGTCGGCTATCCAGGACTGCCTGGATGAGGCCGATTGCAGCGTCGCCGACCAAAGCGATTTCGATTTGGCCGGGATCGCCGCGTTTCGCTATCAGGCCGGTACCTTCGACGGTTACTTGCTGCGCTATTCGCTGATCGCGCCGTCCGCCGCGGTCGATATTTCGGATTATCCGGTGTTGAATCTTCAAGAAGCCGCGGCCCAGGCGCAAATCAACGAAAGCACCGCGCTGGCCGGCACCGTCTGGTTGAAGCTGGCCTCGCGCTACGGCGCGGGTGGCGGGAACGCGGCTCTGTACTTGGAGCATGTGACACCGGCGGACAAGTCCGTGTTGATGCATCTTGGCGACACGACCTATCCGGATGTGCTGAATTTTCAGTTGAACGATCAGGCATTGGCGGCCGGCGGGGCTTATCAGAGCGTGGCGCTGAATTCGGAAGGTAGCGTCGAAGCTGGCGATCTGGTGGCCGACGAGCCGCTTCTGGTTTGCATATCCGAGGGATGCGGAACTTACCAAGCCTTGCATCTGGTTGGTGTTAATTATGCGTGGGACGGCGCGAACTGGGTGCTGCAATTTGCCGCCGACGATATGCAGCGGGAGTTGTACGTCGAAAACACAACCTATAACGGCCAATATGGCTATTCATACCACAACCGCGATTACTACGTCGGTTCGGTGCCGTTGCCGGCGGCCGGCGGGCTGTGCTTGGTCGGTCTAGCCTGGTTGGGCGGATTGGCTCGGCGTGGGGCTGCGGCCGCTTGATCGCACTCAGGCCGCTGGGCCGCCCTCGGCCCGATTGCGGCCGGCGGCCTTGGCTTGGTAGAGCCTGCGGTCGGCTTCGTCCAACAGTTCGGACGGAGCTTGCTCGGTGTGCGGTATTAATGCGGCGCTGCCGGCGCTGATCGTAATCCAGGGCGAGGTTTCCGATTGCGCGTGGGGGATATGCAGGGCTTCGATACGCTGACGAAAATGCTCGGCCAGGGCGCGAGCACCGTCGGCGTCGGTTTCCGGCAGTAGCGCGACGAATTCCTCGCCGCCGTAGCGAGCGACCAGATCGGCGGAGCGGCCGGTGGCGTCGGCCAGTTCGCCGGCGACCCGCTTCAGACACAAATCGCCGGCGCCGTGGCCGTGATGATCGTTATAAGCCTTGAAAAAGTCCACATCCACCAACACGGCGGCCAATGGGGTCTGGTTGCGTTGGGCGCGTTTCCATTCGCTTTCCAAGGCTTGATCGAAGCGGCGCCGATTGGGTATGCCGGTCAGGCCGTCGATCCAGGCCATCGTTTCCAGCAGGTCGGTGGCTTGTTTCAACCGGATGTGGTTGCGGATTCTAGCCTTGACGACCGGCAGATAAAACGGCTTGGTGATGTAATCCAGCGCCCCCAGGTTCAGGCCGCGTTCCTCGTCGTTCGCGCCGTTCAAGGCCGTGACGAAGATCACCGGAATTCGGCTGGTTTGCGGATTGGCTTTCAGATGGCGGCAGACTTCGTAGCCGTCCATGTCCGGCATCATGACATCCAGCAAAATCAAGTCCGGCGGTCCCTGGCTGGCGACGGCTTCCAACGCCGCCGCGCCGCTGGCCGCCACCTTGATCCGATAATCGCCGATCAGGTTTTCGGCCAGCACCTGGATGTTGGTGGGGGTGTCGTCGACGATCAGAATTAGCGGTTTGGGCGTATCGGCGTTCATCGATGTTCTCCGGTCAAATGGCGCTGGACCAGGGTTTCTAGGTCGGTCAGCGCGGCGAGCGCTTGCCGGTAGTCTATCAGTTCGATTTGTTTCTCGATTTGCTTCAATAGCCTGCGGCCGTCGGCGCTCGGCACCGTGTAGCGCAGGTGTTCGATCAAATCGCGCGGCACGTAATCGCTGCCCTCCAACAAAGCCCGCAAGCGGGCGGCCAGGGTGGCGGCGGTAGGGTAATCGCCGTTCGCGTTCATTGCATCGCTTTCGTCGGTGAGATAGTCGGCAATGGTTTGTAAGGTGGCGGCCAAGGTTTGCTCGAACTCCGCTTTGGCGGCGGCGTTCTTGATTTCCTGTTGTAAATCGGATTCCAGCCGACCGGCGGCGCGGCTCAATTCGATCGCGCCGACCGCGCCGGCCGCGCCCTTCAAATGGTGTAACCAATTCGCGGCGGCGGTCGCGTCATCCCGCCAGAGCGGATCGAACTGGCCGGCCGCACCGGCGAATGCCGATGCGAAGTGCTCCAGCAAGCGGCGCAGTTTGGCGTCGCTACCGATGGCCAAGTGTAGGTATTCCGGGTCGAAGCCAGGCAAGTCGGCGGCCAGGTTGTCGTCCGGCCAGTTGTCCGGCGACTTTGCGTCGGGCTGCGTCGATGCCGCCGATGGCTTGATATTGCGCAATAGCGCGGCGATCAGCGTCTGCGGCAGCACCGGCTTGCCGACGTGATCGTTCATGCCGGCCGCGTAGCACTCGTTGCGCTCGCGCTCCTGGACCGCGGCCGTCATCGCGATGATCGGTAGGTCGGCGTAAGCCGGGTTTTGGCGAATCAGCCGGGTGGCTTCGATGCCGCTCATCTCCGGCATCTGCAAATCCATTAGTACCGCGTCGTAGCGCTTGTTGCTCAGCGCGGCGACGCCTTCGCGGCCGTTGTTGGCGACGTCGACTTCCAGGCCGGCATTTTGCAAATATTCGCAGGTCACGATCTGGTTGATTTCGTTGTCTTCGACCAACAGGAGCTTGGCGCCGCGGATCGGCGCGGCCAGCGTCGCCAATTGCGGCCGGGCTTGCTCGGCGGTCGGAAAGACTTTGCCGCCTTGCAGGCGGGTGACGGCATCCAACAACATTGAAGGCATGACCGGTTTGACCAGAATGTCGTCGGGTATCGCGTCGCCGGCCGCGTTCAACAGGCTTTCGCGGCTGAAGGCGGTCACCATGATGACCACCGGCGCGTGGCGGATTTCGGAACGCTTCACCATGTCCTTGATCGCGCGGGTGACTTGAACGCCGTCCAGTCCCGGCATTTTCCAGTCCAGCAACACCAGTTCGAAGTCGCGGCCGCTGTCGTTGGCTTTGCGCAGGCACAACAAGGCCTCGTCGCCGCTGGCGGCTTCGGCGGCCTCGAAACCCCAGGCTTGCAGAATCTCTCTGAGCATCTGCCGGGAAATGTCTAGGTCGTCGACGATCAACACCCGCATGCTGTGCAGGTTGCCGGACAACACCGCGGCGCCGGGTTCCCGCGGATAGTCGAAGCACAGCGAGAATTCGAATTGGCTGCCGCGGCCGATTTCGCTGTGTACCGACAGATCGCCGCCCATCATTTCGACCAGGCGTTTGCTGATGGTCAGGCCTAGACCGGTACCGCCGAAACGGCGGGTAATCGAGCCGTCGGCCTGGGTGAAGGCTTGAAATAGGTTGGCGGCCTGATCTTCGGTCATGCCGATGCCGGTATCGCGTACCGCGAAATTCAACATGACCCGGCCGGGTTCGGCGCTGACCAGTGTGACCTTGATGTGTATTTCGCCGCGTTGAGTGAACTTGACCGCGTTGCCGACCAGATTGTTTAACACTTGGCCGAGCCGCAACGCGTCGCCGTTCAGGTAAGGCGGCGTGGCGGGGTCGAGTTCCAGCACCACTTCCAGTTCTTTTTCCTCGGCGCGGACGATGAACAGATTCAGGACGTTTTCCAGTACTTCCTCGATATTAAAGGGTTCGACGACCAGTTCCATCCGGCCGGCTTCGATTTTCGAATAATCGAGGATGTCGTTGGTGATCGAGAGTAGGGCCAGCGACGAGGTATGGATTTTGTGCAGGTAGTCGCGCAGTTTGGTCGATGGATTGCTGTTCAAGGCCAGATCGGAGAGGCCGATGATCGCGTTCATCGGCGTGCGGATCTCGTGGCTCATATTGGCGAGGAATAGTCCCTTGGAGCGCGAAGCGGCTTCCGCCTGATCCTTGGCCAGCAGTAATTCGGCGGTGCGTTGGGCGACTTCTTCTTCCAGGCGGTCGCGATGGTCGGTCAGCGTTTTGTCGCGTAACTGGATTTCTTCCAGCATGCTGTTGAAAGCCAATACCAACTCGCCGATGTCGTCGCGACCGTGTCGCGGCACGCGCAAGCTGTAGTTTTTTTCGTGGGCGATCAATCGGGCCGTGGTCGCCAGCTCTTCGATCGGTCGGGAAATCACCCGTTGCAGGCGAAGCGCCAACAGCGACACCACGGTCAAGGCCAGGGCGGCGCCGGCCAAGCCCTTGCCCAAATCGGTCAGTTGTTCGTTCCATTGCTGGGTGAAATCGGCTTGCAGCAGCAGGTAGCCGATCTGTTCGTTTTTGCGCACGACGGGAATATACAGGTCGGCGCGTCTCTCCCAGAAGTTGGTACGCATTTCCTGTGTCGGGACGCCGTAGTCGGCGGGTGGCGCGGTGATTACGCCGCGCGGATTCCAGTTGGCCAGCATCGTGCCGTCGGCGGCGATCATCCAGGCCGACAGTATTTCGGTGTGATCCTTGAGAGAGGCCAACAGGCGCTTGGCTTCGGTCCGGTCCGAAAAAACCAGCGCGGCCTGGCCGTTTTCCGCCAGCACGTCGGCCAGGCCGGAGACTTGCTGCAACGCGCTTCGGTATCGGCTGACCGCCGAGCTGACTGCCATCACCGACAGGCTGACCAGCAGGCAGGCCGCGCAGCTCAACATGATGATGGTGACCAGTTTGCGTCGCAGCGACCAGTTCGCGAAGTCGGGTAACACACGCATCGGTTTATCTCCCGTAAACGTAAGTGGCGATGTTCAACAACTGGCCCGGCAGGCGCAGACCGGCGTTTCGGATCGATTCCAAATTCACTTCGAATACCACTTTGTTGTCGCGGAACAATAGGGCGATGCCGCCGCCTTTTTCGGCGAAATCGGCGATGTCGGATAGGGTTAATACCGGGGCGCGGCCGACGGCTTTCAGCGTCACCAAAAAGCGCGGTTGTTCGGTGGCGCCGACGAACAGCAGGTGGCAGCCGGTCGGATTGAAATCGGCGAAGCCGCGGACCTCGATGCGCAGATCGTGCTCGCCGGCTTTACGTCCGTCCAGGGCCTGCAAGGCCCCTTCCAACACGTTGTTGCCGACCACGCACAGCGTTAACGTCGCGTCGGCCGCCACGGTGTCGGCGGGCCATTCGATGAACTTGGCGAAATTGTAGAGATACGCGGCCTTGATTTGGGCTTCGGATAGGCCTTCGGCCTTCGGTGTCGGCACGACCGGAAATGTCAGCAATGTCAGCGCGATTAGGCCCGTCCTCAGGCCGGTCCAGCAACGCCGGCCGCAGCCGGCGAGGCGTGCGGAAGGTCCGGTGGCGAAAATGCGGCACGGGCGTGGCCGGCCGGCGCGGTAAGTCGCGGTTCTAAGTCCTTGATCCTTCATTGGGGAGTGGTTTGGGCCGCGGGTTCCGTAAGGTCTAACGCGGCGTAAGCCGCAGTCCGCCAGCTCGCGCCGGACCCGGTGTCGGCCGGGCGCCGTCGCGGCCAAGCGGCGGTGATAACGATTAGTAATGTGGAATGTCGGCGTGTAGTCTAGGCACCAAATCCATTCTTGTCGAATTTCCTAGGGTAATTTGGCGGCCAGGCATTTGCAATAGCCGTTCAGTTCTACGTAGGCTTGGCCCGCTACCGCGCCGCCGACGCCGCACGCGCCTTCCCAATAGACCGGGCCTATCCACAGATCGTGGTTGGCGCGCAGTTCCTGGTCTTTGACCAAGGGTGCGACCGTGAATTTTTCGCCCTTAACCACGATTTCCCAGCCGGACGGGTAAGTGCAGCCCGTATTGGGGCTGGTCCACTCGCCGGTGACGGTGACTTCGAATTCGTGGGCGGCCAACGTCGTGGTCAGGCCGTTGGCGTCTGTGATCGAACCGGATTTTTCGACCGAGGAGTCGTTACCCTTGAAATCGAACAACATGATCTGCCGGTTGTCTTCCAATTCGATCGCAAACCACTGCCAACCTTGGCGAATCGCTTGAAACAGTTCGCCGTATTGGCGGTCGAACCAACTGTTACCGGTGACCTGGAAGGTTTGCCCGTCTATCGTCAAGGTGCCGGTGGTCGCCATTTTCGGCCGCGAATAGTAGTAGGTATAACCGCCGAACCGGTAGGGATGGGCATCGCCGCCGTAGTGCAGCGCGGGCTGCTGGGTCGAATCCAGTTTCAAGTCCAAGGTGTAGTTGCCGATTTGCGCGTGCAGGCGGTCGTGGCCGTCGCCGCCGACCGCGGTGACTTGGTTGCCGGCGCCGGAGCTGAGATCGAAGCCGTCCTTGACCCGTTTGGGCAGATGCAGGCGCAGAAACTCTTCGAATTCGAAACGCTGGCCGTTGACATCGGTAATGGCCGCCTGCACCAGTTGGTCGCGCATGATGACGAAGGCGTCGAAGCTGAAAAATACCACTTCGAAACCGAAGCGGCGGCCGTCGTCGGTGAACAAATGACCGGTCCAATACCACCACTGGACTTGCTGGCTGGGCAAAAACGCGTCGTCGGCCGGCAGGGTTACCGGGCCGATCAAGCCTCGGCGCGGCAAAAACCAGTAGGCGGCCGAGACCAGGATCAACAATATCCAAGGCAGCAACGGCGGATTCAGCAGGCCTATCAGCACCAGGATCCCGGCAATGATCCAGGGCAGTTTTTTCCAGTGTTTACTCATCTTAGATACTCCAATGGGGGTTGAAAAGTTTGAAAAATCAAAAACGCCAGTCGATCTTGCCGTAAAGCGAGCGGGGAATTTCCATCGCGGAGCCGGGTAGGGAGATCGCCGATGAGTCGTGGTATTCGGGGTGGCGCGGCGAAAACAGGTTTTGCGCGACAAAGGACAGTTCGATGTCCGGCACGGGCTGATAGGCCAAGCGGGCGTCGAAGGTGGTGTAGGCCGGTATGGCCTGGCTGACCGAGTTTAGCCGGCTGACATGACGTAGCGTCAAATCGAGTTTGAGGTTTTCCGGTAGATCCATCTGCCAGCGCAGCGACCCGTGATGGCGGGGGGACAGGCCGGCCGTGTCCGGATTGTTGGCGTCGAACGGCATTTCGATTTTGATGTGGCTGTAATTGCCGGTAAAGCGCATCCAGTCCAGCGCTTGCCATTCCGCCGAAAACTCGATGCCGCGGGTGGTGACTTCCCGGCTATTGTTGTACCAGATCATCGGCAGGATCAGCGGCGGTGGGGTCAGCGGGTTGACGCTGCCTCTGCGAAACATGATCAAGTCGGTGTAGTGGTTGCTGAACGCGGCGACGTCGGTGGAGAAATGCGCCGTCCATTGGGCGCGGTAACCGATTTCGGCCGCGACGACTTTTTCGGCGCGTAGGTTGGGATTGTACTGGCCGCGAACCTGGAGGCGGTCGTAGGGGGCGGGCAAGCCGGTCGGCGTCGTGCCCAGCGCGATATTGGCCTGAGCCTCGCCTCTGGACGGGGTGCGCGCCGCCCGCGACACCGACGCCCAAACCGAATGATGCGCGCTAGGCGTCCACAGCAGGCGGGCATTCGGTTGGACTTGAGTGTTGCCGAAGTGGCTTTCCTCCAGTTTGGTGCCTAGGGTCAAGCGCAGCGTGTCGTCGATCAGCGTGATGTCGTCTTGGGCGAATACGCCGCCGTTATGATAGCCAAGGTCGCTATCGATGTACGAAATCGCGCCGGTATTGGTGACGGCGCTATGAATGAAGCGATAGTTGAGGCCCCACATCAAATCGTGGTCGGCCGCAGGGTGTAGGCGGTGCTGAAAGTCGATGTCGAACATGTCCTGGGAATCGGAAAGCTCAGCCGCATTGAATTCGACCCTATCGTAATAGGTTTGCAATTTGAATTCGGAACCGTCGGCCAGATTGCCTTCCCAGCGCGCCAGCAGATTGGCGCCGTCGGCGTGGTCGTCGTTGGAAAACCGCGTGTCGTAGGGTGGCGCGATGGTAATCGGTTCGACGGTGTTGCCAACGTTCTTTCGATAGACGTCGCCTTGCAGCGTGTAGCGGTTGTCGTTGGAGATTCGGCCGTCGATCCGAAAGCCGCCTTGTACCGAACGCCAGTCGTCGTGAATGCGCTCGCCGGCCGAGTTGACGAAGCTTTCCCGTTCGAAGGTTTTGGCGTAGACCCGGTAATTGCCGTCGTCGCCGAACTGGCCGCCGTGGCGATAACCGGCGAAACCGCGTTCCTGATTGCCGCCGCCCGCGGCGAATAGATTGCCTTGGGTGTCCTTGGTTTTCTTGGTGATGATGTTGATGACGCCGTTGACGGCGTTGGCGCCCCACATCACCGCGCCGGGGCCGCGGATCACTTCAATGCGATCGATATCTTCGATCAAGGTGTCCTGCAGGTTCCAAAACACGCCGGAAAACAGTGGTGTATAAATACTGCGCCCGTCGATCAAGACCAATAGCTTGTTGGCGTATCGTCCGTTGAAGCCGCGCGCGGTAATAGCCCAAGCACTGGAGTCGATTCTAGCCACGTCGATGCCGGGCGCCATCCGCAGCGCTTCGGGAATGCTGGTCGCGCCGGAGCGGCGTATGTCTTCCTGGCTGATAATGAAGGCCGCGGCGGCGGTATCGGACAGCGTTTCCGATTTGCGGGATGCCGACGAAACTTCCATTTGCATCAAGTCGTTGATCGAAAAGTCTTCCAGATTAGGCGGCGGCTCGGCTGCGTGGGGCGATTGCAACGGCGCGAGCGCCGCCAGGGCGAACAAGTTGCCAACAACGTGGCGGGCGGTTAGAGGAAACCGGCGATTGGACGGCATGGTCATTTCCGTTGTTGTTATTTTTTGGCCTGACCAGCGCTGCTGGTCGCTTCGGCGATTGCGGTTGGCGAATGTGTTGATTAAAGATTCGCGTAACGCAACAAGTATGACGAGAATTTCCAAAAATCAATCTTTTAGCCGGAAATCATCGGAAATGTCGCGAATTCGACGAGTAAGGCAAGGAGAAAATGAACCATTGTCGGGGGCTGGGTTACGGTTTTAAAATTACGCCGACCCTGATGCGTGTTAGTTGATATTTCTTGAAAAACTAACGAAAAAACAAGCAAAAGTTTTGAATTTTTCGAACGAGGAAGGTCAGATTAGAGGTTAGAATATGTCTGGAGTTGGCCGTGCCGGTCGTCCGGCATTTCTGTTTCGTCGATTCGAAGGAGGCCTTATGCAAGAGTCGGTGTTCGTGAAACTTGATATAGAACGGGATGAAACGCCGCTTGGCGAGCAAGCGGCGCGCGCGAAGTCGTTTTCGGAAGCCGCCAGTTTAGCCATTGCGTCCGCTTATCCCCGCGACCTGTATTGTTCGCCGGCCTGGCCCGGCTGTCTGGGCAGTTCCGGGTCGCCGGTACCGGATTATCTTCCCTCGGATAAGTCTTATCCGGTCAGCATTGATACAATAAGCCATACCTATACTATCAATCGCTACCACATCCAGGGAGTATTTCATGATTCGCTTTCCAGCCGAATGGGAGCCGCAATCGGCCGTTATCATCGCCTGGCCGCACGCTAGCGGCGACTTTCGCAATTTGTCTTCGGTCGAGGACAGCTACCACTTCATCGCTTCGACGATCAGCGCCTATCAACCGCTGGTGATTATTTGCAAGGACGGCGAGCATCAGCAGCACATTCAGGCACAGTTTATGGCGCCCAATCCCCATTTGCATTTTGTCCAAGCGGCTTACAACGACATTTGGGTGCGGGATACCGTGTTCATCTCATTGGAATGGCAACACCCCAAGGCCGCATTGCAATTGGCGAATTTCCGCTTTAACGGTTGGGGCAACAAATACCCGCATGCTGACGACGACGGGTTGAATCTGGCGCTGTTTGCTCACCCGATCTTCAAGGGCTTTCCGACCGCGACAGTCGATCTGGTGCTGGAGGGGGAGCGTCGAGTCGGACGGGCAGGGTACCGTGATGACGACCAAGAATTGTTTGTTCAATCCGAACCGCAATCCCGATCTAGGCGAAACGGCGATTGCCGGGCAGGTGCAAAATTATCTGGGCGCCAAACGAATTCTATGGGTCGAACAAACTAATCTGGCGGGCGACGATACCGATGCTCACATCGACACCCTGGCCCGTTTTTGCGATGCCGGAACCATTGCGTACACCAGTTGCGACGATAGCGAAGACCCGCACTACGCCAGCCTGAAAAATATGGAAATGCAATTGCAAGCTTTCCGTACCGAAGCCGGCCAGCCTTACAAATTGGTGGCGTTGCCGTTGCCGAAACCGATTTACGACGAGGATGGCCAACGCTTGCCGGCTAACTATGCTAATTTCCTGTTGATCAACGGCGCGGTGTTGGTGCCGGTCTATGACGATGCGATGGACGCGTTGGCGTTGGAGCGTTTGGCGGCCTGTTTCCCGGATCGAAAAGCGGTCGCGGTGCCCTGCCGACCCTTGGTGCACCAATACGGCAGTCTGCACTGCGCCAGCATGCAGGTGCCGGCTTTCGTCAAGCTGAATTTTTAAACTCGGCGACCCGCGCGGCAAGTCCGTTGTCGCGATTCCTCTGTCCACAGTCCTTAAATTCCTAGCCAGCCATGAAAAAATCGATAATCGCCTGCGCCGTTCAGCAGCCCTGCAACCGTGGCCGGGATACCAATCTGGCCTATTCGTTGAGTCAAATCCAGGCCGCCGCCCAACAGGGCGCCGAGTTGGTGGTGTTGCCGGAGCTGCATCTGGACCATTATTTCTGCCAAAGTGAGGACACCGAGTGTTTCGACCTGGCTCAGGCTATCCCCGGTCCGAGTTGCGAGCCTTTGGCGGAGGCCGCGCGAGCCAATCAGGTCGTCGTGGTCTCGACGATATTCGAAAAGCGCGCGCCCGGCCTTTACCACAATACCGCCGTAGTGTTCGACAAGGACGGCAGCATTGCCGGTACGTTTCGGAAAATGCATATTCCGGACGATCCGGGTTTTTACGAGAAGTTTTATTTCACGCCCGGCGATCTAGGCTTCAAGCCTGTCCAGACTTCGCTGGGAAAATTGGGCGTGTTGATCTGCTGGGACCAGTGGTATCCGGAAGCGGCGCGACTGATGGCGCTGGCCGGCGCCGATCTGCTGATCTATCCGACCGCGATAGGCTGGAACCCGGAAGATGAGGCGGCGGAAAAGCAGCGTCAACTGCAGGCGTGGATCACTGTGCAGCGTGGTCACGCCGTCGCCAACGGCTTGCCGGTGATTTCCTGCAACCGGATCGGCTTCGAAGCCGCGCCGGACCAAGCGCCGGGCATTCAGTTCTGGGGCAACAGCTTCATCGCCGGACCGCAGGGGGAAGTGCTGGCGAGCGCCGACGACGTTGAGGATTGCTTGCTGTTCGCCGAACTCGATCCCAAACGGAGCGAGGATGTGCGGCGGATTTGGCCGTTTCTGCGGGATAGGCGCATCGATGCTTACGGCGATATTTTGAGGCGTTACATCGATTGACCGAGGCTCGATCCGTTTTTAAGACGGATCGGTCTGCTAGCCTGTTGAAAACGGAGGCCCGGTAAGCGACGGGCCTCCGTTTTTTTATTCCTCGGCCGAGCTTTGCGGGCGAGGTTGCGGCTCGGCACTTTCTTGAGAGCGGTTGCTGCTGCGCTCGGCAAACTCGCTGGCATATGAATTCGCCGGGGCGATCGAGTCGTTGCTGACGTAGCGGTTGCTGGGCGCCTCGGCGGACGACTGATCTGATTCGCCGTTGTAATTCTGTTCGGTTTTGCGCTCGGCCGAGTTACGTGGGTTACGGCGACGGTTACGGTTGCGGCGGCTGCGCTCCTGTCCGTTACGGCGCGGCGCGCCTTCGCCTTCCTGTTCGCCTGACGCCGCCGGTATCGGTAGTTCCGCGGCCGGGCTGGCGGTTTGGGTGATGGCGTTGTCCGGCGTCGCTTGCGGATTAGGGCCGCCGCGGCGATTGTTGTTGTTGTTGCGGCGACCGTTTCGGCCGGCACCGGGGCGGTCCTTGCGGACGTTGCGGTTGGGCCGGTTTCTTTCTTCGCCGGGTTTGCCTTCGCCGGTGGCTTCAGGAGTTTCGGCGATTTTGTCCTTGCCGATCAAGCGTTGCCAGAAGCGCTGGATCAGGCTGGCGGAATTTTTCTTGCTCTGTACCGGTGCCGGCGAGTCGGGCAGGAATTCCTTGATCGCCGCCTTTTCCGATTTCGGGCCGGCTTGTTTGGCGAATTCCGGTACCGCGATTTCCTCTTCCTTCAATTGCAGGTGGCTGGCCTTGTCGTCGCCTTCCACCGTTTTAATCCGCTCGATATCGTAGGCCGGCGTTTCCAGGTGTTTGCTCGGCAATACAATGATGCCGACATGCAGGCGGGCTTCGATTTCTTGAATCGCCGCGCGTTTTTCGTTGAGCAGGAAGGTGGCGCAGTCGATAGGCAGGTGAGCGATGACGCGCTCGGTGCCTTTTTTCATCGCTTCTTCCTCGATCAGGCGCAACACCGACAAGGTCACCGATTCCACGTTGCGGATCGTGCCCTGGCCCTTGCAGCGGGGGCAGGTCAGTTGGGTGGAATCGCCCAGCGACGGCCGCAAGCGTTGCCGCGACATTTCCATTAGACCGAAGCGCGAAATACGGCCGGTCTGGATGCGGGCGCGGTCGATTTTCAACGCATCGCGCAGGCGGTTTTCGACCTCGCGTTGGTTTTTGTTCGACATCATATCGATGAAGTCGATCACGAACAGGCCGCCCAAATCGCGCAGCCGCAGTTGGCGGGCAATCTCGTCGGCGGCTTCCAGGTTGGTATTCAGCGCGGTTTCTTCGATGTCGCTACCTTTGGTGGCGCGCGCCGAGTTGATGTCGATAGACGTCAGCGCCTCGGTATGGTCGATGACGATAGAGCCGCCGGACGGCAACGAGACTTCGCGCTTGTAGGCCATCTCGATCTGGGTTTCGATTTGGTAACGGCTGAACAGCGGTACGGTGTCCTGATATTGCTTGGCCTTATGCAGGTTGTGCGGCATCACTTGCTTCAGGAAGTTTTGCACCAGTTTAAAGGCGCCTTCCTGATCGATCAGGATTTCGTCGATGTCTCCGCGCAAGTGGTCGCGCAACGCGCGGATGATGACGTTGCTTTCCTGGAAGATCAGGAAGGGGGCGGCTTGTTCCTGGCTGGAGCGATCGATCGCTTCCCAAAGTTGCATCAGGTAATTCAAGTCCCATTGCAGCTCTTCGACGTTTTTATCGGAACCGGCGGTACGAATGATCAGGCCCATGCTGTCCGGAATTTCCAGCGCCGCCATGGTTTCGCGCAATTCGCTGCGATTATCGCCTTCGATGCGTCGGGAGATGCCGCCAGCTTTGGGATTGTTCGGCATCAGCACCAGATAGGTGCCGGCCAGACTGATGTAAGTGGTCAGCGCGGCGCCCTTGTTGCCGCGCTCCTCTTTCTCGATCTGGACGACGATTTCCTGACCTTCCCGAATATTCGACTTCGAAGACTTGCCTTCGCCGTCGTCGCCGGTGCGGTATTCCGGGGCGATTTCCTTAAACGGCAGAAAGCCGTGCTTTTCGGCGCCGTAATTGACGAAAGCGGCTTCGAGACTGGGTTCTACCCGGGTGATGATGCCTTTATAGATATTGGATTTTTTCTGTTCTTTGGAAGGGACTTCGATGTCAAAATCATAGAGTTTTTGACCATCTACCAAGGCCACTCGCAACTCTTCGGGTTGCGTGGCGTTGATAAGCATTCTTTTCATTAAATTATCCTTATTGTTGTGTATCCCACCTAGAGTTTAAACAGGCTGGTTTGTCGCGGATAAAGGCGGCGGGTTCCCGATGCGTTACCAAGTGAGCGGCCGGACTGACTGAAAACTGCAATGAATAGTAGTAGTTATAGCAGCGAATATCGGATGGACCGAGGGTGGCGCTTGTCGTGCGGGGAATCTGTTATACCGAACTCTATGCTTTAGGATGCAAGTCGCTCATCATGGGTCGAGCGATAAAACCCGAAAATTCTTGTTATTAATTTAGCGAGGAAAACGGCCGCGTGGCCCGATAATCAATTTCCATCGCCCAGTCTATCGATAGATAAACTAGCCTAATATAGCAATCTTTACCAGAGGCAGCAATTTTAAACATGGCCGGCTTGGATGTTGCTATTATTTCCGCCATGAATCAAGTAAGCGAAACGCCGCGCCCGAGTGTGCAATGGCTGGAAGTCACCGACGCGAACAGCGAACAACGGTTGGACAATTTCCTGATCGGTTTTCTCAAGGGTGTGCCCAAGACCCGCATCTACCGGATGGTTAGGAAGGGCGAAGTCAGGGTCAATAAGGGGCGTGTCGACGTCAGCTACAAACTGGTCATTGGCGATATCGTCAGGATTCCGCCGGTCAGGGTGGCCGAAGCCACCGACGAGGTCATCGTGCAGCCGGCCTTGAAGTTCAGCCTGGAAAACCAAATTCTGTACGAGGACGACGGCTTCATCGTCCTCAACAAACCGTCCGGCTTCGCCGTGCACGGCGGTAGCGGCGTCAGCGGCGGTATTATCGAAGCGCTGCGGCAAATCCGTCCGCAACAGAAGTTTCTGGAACTGGTGCACCGGCTGGACAAGGAAACCTCGGGCTGTTTATTGATCGCCAAGAAGCGCTCGGCGCTACGGGTTTTGCACGAAATGTTTCGCGGCGACGGCATCCAAAAAACCTATTTGGCACTGCTGGCCGGGCAATTCAAACGAAAAAGTCAGCGTGTCGATGTGCCGCTGCTGAAGAACGTCGCGCAAGGTGGCGAACGCATGGTGGTCGTCAGTCAGGCCGGCAAACCGGCCGAGACTTTGTTTACCCGCTTGAAGGCGTTTCGGGAAGCGACACTGGTGCATGCGGCGCCCAAGACCGGCCGGACCCATCAAATTCGGGTGCATGCCGCCTGGCTCGGGCATCCCATCGTCGGCGACGACCGCTACGGCGAGGACAACGTCAACAAGGCTTTCAAGCAACGCGGCTATAAGCGCTTATTCTTGCACGCGGAGCAACTGCGTTTCGCACACCCGTTGACCGGCGCCCCGCTGCATTTCAATGCGCCGCTACCGGCCGATTTACAAACCTTGCTCGAGCATGAAGAAACGCTTTGATTTGATTATTTTCGACTGGGACGGCACCTTGGCCGACTCGGTGGACTGGATCGTGCACTGCATCCGCCAAGCCGCCGCCAGACAGGGCTGTCCGGTACCGGAACCTCAAGCCGTCAAGGACATCATAGGGCTCAGTATTGAAAACGCCGTGGCCCGGTTGTTTCCAGGACTCGACGAAGAAAAGGGCCGGCGCTTGGCCGGCGATTACGCCCAAACGTTTTTTTCCAGGGAAATGAGCAGGGACGACTTGTTTCCCGGCGTGCCGGAAATGTTGGCATGCTTTCGGGACGCCGGTTACCGTTTGGCGGTGGCCACCGGCAAGAAAAGCGCCGGCTTGCGGGAAGTGATCGCCGGTACTGGTTTGACCGCAAGCTTTTGCACGACCCGTAGCGCCGATCAGACCGCGTCCAAGCCGAATCCGCTGATGATCGACGAAATCGTCGCCGAGTTGGGCGTTGCCAAGGACAGAACCTTGATGGTCGGCGATTCGGTGCACGATTTGCAAATGGCGTTGAACGCCGGCGTCGCCGCTGCGGCGGTGACTTGCGGCGCGCATCCGGCAGAGACGCTAAAACGCTATTCGCCGTTGTATTGTTTGAATTTTCCGACCGAGTTGCTCGGTCTACTTTAAGGAGGCAGGTCCTTGGACACGCAAAATCAAAATCAGGAACCGGAAGGCCAGGAAGGCGGTTGGGAACGGCAGACGCTGGAGAAACTGGCGTTCGCCGCGATTAACGAGCAGAAGATCGCGCGGCGTTGGGGCATCTTTTTCAAGGCCTTGACCTTTGTGTATTTGTCGGCGGTATTGCTGGTCGCGACCTATCCCAGCTTCGAGGAAAAAATGAGCTCCGATCGCCAGCACGCGGCGGTCGTCGATATCGTCGGCGTGATTGCCGACGGCGAGGCCAGTTCGGCGAGCGTAGTCATCGAAGGCTTGCAGGATGCGGCCGAAGACAAAAACACCAAGGGCATTATTTTGAACGTCAATTCGCCTGGTGGGACCCCGGTGCAAGCCGGTTACATTTACGACGAGATTCGCCGGATCAAGGCCGAACATCCCGATCTGCCGATTTACGCGGTGGTCGGCGATGTTTGCGCGTCGGGCGGCTATTACATTGCCGCCGCGGCCGACAAGATTTTTGTCAATCAAGCCAGTATCATCGGCTCGATCGGCGTCATCATGAATAACTTCGGCTTCACCAATGTGCTCGATCGACTGGGGATAGAACGGCGGACCTTGACCGCGGGCGAGCACAAAGCCTTGCTCGATCCGTTTTCCCCGGCCAACAGCCAGGAAACCAAGCACATGCAATCGATGTTGGATCAGGTTCACCAGCAATTTATCGACGCGGTCCGCAAAGGGCGGGGCGACAGACTGAAAGAAACGGCGGACATGTTTTCAGGGCTGGTCTGGACCGGCGCCGAGGGCGTCAGACTGGGTTTGGCGGACGACTTCGGCAACGTCGATTCGGTTGCCCGCGATCAACTCGATACCGAGCACACGCTGAACTTCACGCCGCAGGAGCGTTTACTGGACCGCTTGGCCGGCCGGATGGGCGCTTATTTCGGCCATTCGATAGCGACCAGTCTGGGGTTGGGGCAACTGCGTTGATCGCTGCGCGTCGGGCGGGCGATGGCGACTGACTATCACTGATCTCAGCGCGGCGCTTGCTTCAGGCGTGTCGGCGCGCCACTGGGCATGGCGCGGATTCGCCGGCGTTTAGCGTATCGATTATCGCGTCGTCGCATCGCCTCATAAAGTGAAGCGCCGCACCTGAGGTCGGCCTTGACGCTACTCCGGCTAAGCTTATAGGCATACGTTCGCGACAATCGCGCGGCATCTAGCGTCATGCCGGGATTTAATCCGGGTCCCGCGGAGGTTGGTCGAAACTTTCCAACCGTGTCAACGCCGCATCGTAATCGAAGTTTTCAATCGCGCGCAGTAGCGGTAAGACCTGATCGCCGAGCGCGGTTCTTAACTCCGCGCGGTGCTCCAGAGCCAGTTCGTTGGCTTGGATGTCGCCGGACGCTAACAGCGACCGCAAGCGGGGCAACAAGTCGGCGGCCGAGATACTGCTTGGCGTCGGCTCGATGGCCGGCGGCGGTAACCGAGTGTCGGCTTCGGCAACGAAGCGCTGCAGGGCCGCGTTCAAACTTTCGATGCGCGCAAGTAGGGTTTCGGCCGGTTCGCGTGCTCTGGCCGCTCGCAGCAAGTCGGCCGCCGGGTCGGCGATTCCGATCAGCGCCAGAGAGCCGGCGCTGCCTTTCAACAGATGGGCAAGATCGGCGATCTTGGCGACTTCGCCGGCCTCCAGCCAAGCCAGTAAAGCCGCTGGATCGGCGCGGTGGTTGTCCGCGAACAATCGCAGCAGTCGCCGATATTTTTCCAAGTTTCCGTGCAACAGAGCCAGGCCGCGTTGCCAGTCAAGGTCGGTAAGCGCCGCTAAGTCGGCGGCCGCTTCCGCGTTGGTCGGGTCGGGTAGCGGCAGCGGCGCGCGCAGCCAGCGCGACAGCGTGGCATACAGCGTGTCGGGCTCGACCGGCTTGGCGATGAAATCGTTCATACCGGCGGCGAGACAGGTGTGACGATCTTCATTGAACGCGTTGGCGGTCATGGCGACGATGGGTACCGTGCGGCCCTTGTCGCTGGCGCGGATGATGCGGGTGGCTTCCAGGCCGTTCATTTTCGGCATTTGCATGTCCATCAGGATCAAATCGTAGTCGGCGGCGGCGAATTTCGCGACAACCGCTTCGCCATCTTCCGCGCTGTCGACGCTTAGTCCGGCGCCGCGCAACAAGTCCTCGGCGACTTCGCGATTGATGGCGTTGTCCTCGGCCAGTAATACGCGGGCGTTGACTTGGCTGAGCTTCTGGCGGGTTTGAACGCCATTGAGTTGGTCGGGCTCCTGCTGAACAACGCCGCGCCCCAGGTTCAGCCAAGCCGTAAACCAAAATCGGCTGCCCAGGCCCGGCCGGCTATCGACCCCGACCTCGCCACCCATCAGCTCGGCCAAGCGGCGGGTAATGGTCAGTCCCAGACCCGTACCGCCGAAGCGGCGCGTGGTCGAGGCGTCCGCCTGCTCGAATGCATCGAATAGTTTGCCGGGGTTGGCGCTATCGATGCCGATTCCGGTGTCTTCCACTTCGAAACGCAATAAAACCCGGTCGGCGTCGGTTTTCAACAGCCGGCAACGCAAGGTAATTTGGCCGGTCTCGGTAAATTTGACGGCATTGCCGGCGTAGTTCAGCAGGGCCTGGCGCAACCGGGTCGGGTCGCCGGACAGCGATGCCGGCACGGGATCGCATTCGATGTAAACGGCCAAGCCCTTGGTTTTGGCCTTGTCGTAAATCAACGAATAGACATGGTCGAGCAGCGCGTGGGCTGAAAACTCGGTTTGTTCCAGCGTCATCCGGCCGGATTCGACCTTGGACAGATCGAGAATGTCGTTAACGATATTCAGCAGATGGTCGGCGGCGGCGTTGATCTTAGTCAACCGTTCCGATTGGCTCGGTGTCGGTTCGGCGGCTTGCAACAAGTGGGTCAAGCCGATGATGGCGTTCATCGGCGTGCGGATTTCATGGCTCATGTTGGCCAGGAACGCAGTTTTGGCGCGGTTGGCGGCCTCGGCGGCCAGGCGTGCTCGCTCGCGTTCGCGTTCCAGGTTTTTTGGGACGAGATGTCCCGGGAAAATCCGACTGTACCCAGGACCCGGCCGTCGGCATCGATGACCGGAGCTCGACTGGTTTCGTGGATCCGGCCGGGTTGCCAAGGTAAATATTCTTCTATCGTTTGGCGGGCGCGAGTTTCGATGGCCCGCTGTTCCATGTGGCGATTGCGTTCGGCAATCTCGGGAGGGTACAGTTCGGCATCGGTTTTTCCGAGTATGTCGACGATGGACATGCCGCTGAAGTCGGCCAACGCGCGATTGGCGGCCAGGAGATGACCGTCTATGTCTTTCAGCCAAGCCAGTTGCGGAATGTTGTCGATCAGCGCTTGCAGGTAATTGCCGGTCAGCCGCAGTTCGGCGGTGCGTTCCGCGACCAATTCTTCCAGGTTGCGGCGGTGGCGCGACAATTCCTCCGACAGGCGTTTTTTGTCGCTGATATCTTCCTTGATAGCCAGATAATGACTGATCCGACCATTGGCGTCGCGAATCGGGCTAATGCTGGCGAGCTCGACGTATTCGCTGCCGTCCTTGCGGGTATTGATGAATTCACCCTGCCAACTCAGCCCCTGTTGCAGCGCCTGCCACAGGTCGCCAAATACCGCTGGAGAGGTCTTGCCGGATTGCAGAATCCTGGGGTTTTTGCCGAGGACTTCTGCGCGCTCGAAGCCGGTGGCCTGTACGAAAGCTTGATTGACGTATTCGATGTTGGCGTTGAGGTCGGTGATGACGATGCTTTCCGGACTTTGTTCGACGGCTTGCGATAGTTTGAGCAGCTGTAGTTCGGCGTGTTTGCGTTCGGTGATGTCCTGCAGGGTGCCGTCGATTTGCGTGCCGTCGCGGAGCGCTTGGCCGGTGACTCTGAACCATTGGGTGTTTCCGTGGGTGCCGGTGGCGGCCAACTCCAAATCGAACGCGGTATCGTGCCGAGCCGCGTCGCGCAGCGCTTGATCGAGGATGTGCCGTTCGGCCGGTGCCAGACGGCTCGACAGGGTATCCAGCTCGGGCTTTGCGTCGGCCGCCAAGGCCAGGATGTCGGCGACTTCGTCGGTCCAGGTCAATGCGCCGGAAGCCGGCGTATAGCGCCAGCCGCCAATTTTAGCCATCGCGCCGAGCCTGCGCAGCAAGGTTTCTTTTTCGTCGAGGGTCGATTGAGTTTGCAAGCGCTCGGTTAAGTCTTCGCCGGAACTGAGCAGGCCGGTTAACCGGCCGTCCGCGTCGGTCAATAGTTTGTGATGCCAACGTATCATCCGGGTTTCGCCGGTTTTGGTCAGAATGGGGTATTCGTCGTCCAAGCGCGCGTCTTGCACGCCGGTCAATACCTTCCGAAAGCGCGGGTAAAGATCGCGTTGGCCTTGCGGTTGCGGGACGCAGTCCAAAAACCAATCGCGGCCGGCCATGTCGGTGTCGGCGCGGCCGAGCAGCGCACAGCCGGCCCGGTTAATCATCTTGACGCGGCCTTCCATATCCAGCGCCAGCATCAAGGTTTGCACCGTATCCAAATAACGTTGGTTGCGGTCGTGTACTTGGCGCAGTTCGTCCTGGCTGCGCTTCAGTTCGGTGATGTCCCTGGCAATTCCGAACAGGCCGACGATTCGGCCGTCGTCGGCCAGCAAAGGCCCCTTGGTCGTCATGAAAATTGCTTCGCCGTCATTGGTGGGTAGGTGTTCGGTAACCGTGACCCGCTGTCCGGCGTCGAGAATTAAACGGTCGTTGGATTTAAGTTCGGCGACCAGGTCGGCGGGAAAAATCGACGCGTCGTCGCGGCCGATCACTTCCGCCGCGCTTTTGCCGGTAATGATTTCCGCCGCGCGGTTGAAGAGCAGGTAACGGCCGTCCGAGTCCTTGGCAAAGATGGCGTCGCTCGAGCCGTTGGCGATCGCGTCCAGCAGTTGCAGAGAACGTAATTTGGCTTCGCGCTCGCGTTCGGCCGCGCGTTGAATGCTTTGATCGGAAAACGTCAACACCGCGCCCAGTCGTTCTCCGTTCGTGCCGAGAATCGGTGCGCAACACAGGCGAACCGGCCGATCCGCGCCGTTTGGACGGAATAGCAGCCAGTCGCCGCTGTCGGAGACGAAACCACTGCCGGTCAACACCGGCGTCAAATTCAGCGGGCTCCGGCCGGATTCAGTGACGATGGTCATGATCGCCGCCAGCGGCTTGCCGACGGCGTCGGCCGCGCGCCAGCCGGTTAGGGCTTCGGCGGCGGGGTTCAGCAATTCGATGTGGCCGGCCGCATCGACCGCGACGACCGCGTCGCCGATGCTTTGCAAGGTCGTCAGATAGCCGGATTCGCTGGCGTTTAACAATTGGCGGTTGGTGGCGATCAGCTGGTGTAGACGATGGTGGAAGTAACTGAATAAAACACCCATGGTCAGAAACAAGGTCATCGATACGAATTGGGCCGGCTCGGCCAATTCGAACGAGAATGGCGGCGGGATGAAGATGTACCAAACCAGGCCGATCGCGAGCAGCGTCGCCAGTAAACCGCTGAGCCAGCCGCCCAGCCAGCCAGAAAAGAAAACGGCCGGAAACATCAGAAACCAGACATAGGGCGAAACGATGCTCCATAGGCTCCATTGGACGCCGGCCGCCAGGGCCGGCAACAAACCGGCCAGTACTAAGCGAAGCGCTCCAGGGCGAACCTCGGCTGGCGCGGGGGCTAAAGCGTCGGCGTGGCGGCCGTAACGGGTCAATAGCAGGTAGAGTAGCAAGGTGGTCAAGGCCACGAAAATCCAGCCTTTTACCGTGCTGACGAAGGCGAATCGCGCTGGCTCCGGAAATAGCGCGACGATGGCTTCGTCCGAGAACAGTATCCATAAGAACCCAGTCAGCGCGTATAAACCGACGATTT
Source organism: Methylomonas stagni (assembly GCF_050154735.1). NCBI lineage: Bacteria > Pseudomonadati > Pseudomonadota > Gammaproteobacteria > Methylococcales > Methylococcaceae > Methylomonas > Methylomonas stagni. Next base: position 4,155,968 of record NZ_CP189557.1, read on the forward strand.
TGCCGATCTGGCCCCGGCTCAACACCGCGGGTTGGGTTTGCGAGAAGGGTCTGGCGGCGTTGGGAGGCATGCTGCTGTCCGGTTGGATTGGGCCGCCGGTTGGCGCTAAAGCGGGTCCCGGAATTCGGTTGCGATCATTTTGAAGTTCTCCAGACAGTGCGCGAAGCCGTCGGCAATATCGGGATCGAAATGCCGACCCCGGCCGGCCATGATGATGTCGGCGGCTTCGCCGAAATCGATCGGCGGTTTGTAGCTGCGTTGGGATATCAGCGCGTCGAAGACGTCGGCCAACGCCATAATGCGGGCCGACACCGGTATCGCCTCGCCTTGCAGGCCTTCGGGGTAGCCGCTGCCGTCCCATTTTTCATGATGCCAGTGGGCGATTTCCTTGGCCAGCGCCAAAAACGCCGCCGAGGCGCGAACGTCGCGTTCGGCGCGTTCGATGGCGTCGCTGCCGAGCTTGGCGTGGGTTTTCATGATTTCCCACTCGGCGGCGGTCAGCTTGCCGGGTTTGGTAAGAATATAGTCGGGAATGCCGACTTTGCCGATGTCGTGCAGCGGGGCGGAACGCGTTAACAATTTAATATAATTCGGGGTCAGCGTCTGGCTGAAGCGAGGATGATCCCGCAAGCATTCGGCCAAGGTTCGAACATAGCCTTGGGTGCGCAATAGATGTTGGCCGGTTTCCGGGTCGCGGGTTTCAGCCAGATGCGCCAAGGCCAGAATACTGACGTTTTGGGTCAGTTCGTTTTCCGCCATGCGCTTGCCGATTTCATTTTCCAGAAAGGCATTTTGATCGGCTAGCCAGTCGCGCGCTCGTTTGGCTTCGAGCTGGGCCGCGACCCTGGTCAGCACCACGGCGGGCTGGATGGGCTTGGCGATGTAGTCGGCGGCCCCGAGTTGCAGACCGTACTGTTCGTCGCGGGCGTCGTCGAGCGCGGTCAGGAAGATCACCGGAGTGTCGGCGCTGCCGGGCGAGGCTTTCAAACGGGTCAATACTTGATAGCCGTCGAGTTCCGGCATCATGACGTCCAGTAGGATCAAGTCCGGGCTCGGGGTTTGGTTGGCATAGCGTAGCGCGGCGGCGCCGGAATTGGCGGCCTTGACCCGATAGCCGGCGCCCTGCAACAAGGTGCCGAGGATGTGCAGGTTCTCGGGCATGTCGTCGACGATCAGTATCGTGGCGGGTTCTGTGCTGGCGGGAGTTATCACGTGAGGCCTCGGTCGGAACGCGGTAACGCGAAGTTTAGGTGGCCAACACTACCGCGTCCGTCCCTGAATTGCAAATGACGGTCGCCGGGTTCGGCTTGCCGGAAAATATCGTTCGGGGTGTTGCGTTGGCCGGAGGTTTTAAGGATAATGCGCAGCTCTTCAGCCCACGGCTGATGTTTTATGGTTACTGTGTCGGTCCTCTCGCAACGATACGCTGTAAACCCCGCCAGGTCCGGAAGGAAGCAACGGTAGCAGCGGATTCGTGTGCCGGGATGCGGCTGGCACGGTAGCCGCCCAAACCTAGCCTACCCGCGCTGCCAATGGCTTATCAGGTCCTCGCCAGAAAATGGCGTCCCAGCAACTTCTCCCAGCTCGTCGGCCAGGAGCATGTCAGCCAATCCCTGATACACGCCTTGCGCCACGACCGCCTGCATCATGCCTATTTGTTCACCGGTACCCGCGGCGTCGGTAAAACCACGGTGGCTCGAATTCTCGCCAAGGCCATAAACTGCGAAAACCTCCAGGATTTCAATCCCTGCGGCGAATGCCCGGTTTGTCTGGCGTTCGAGCAGGGCCGCTTCATGGACATGATCGAAGTGGATGCGGCGTCGCGCACCAAGGTCGAAGACACTCGCGACTTGCTCGATAACGTCCAATACGCGCCGAATCAGGGGCGCTACAAGGTCTATTTGATTGACGAAGTCCATATGCTGTCCGGCCACAGCTTCAATGCACTATTGAAGACGCTGGAAGAGCCGCCGCCTCACGTCAAGTTTTTGCTGGCTACCACCGATCCCCACAAAATTCCGGTGACGGTATTGTCTCGCTGCTTGCAGTTCAATCTGAAGCGTCTGCTGCCGGATCAAATCGCCGCGCAGATGCAGTTCATTTTAGAGCAGGAACAGATCGGCTTCGAAATCCCGGCTTTGAAAATCTTGGCTCGCGCGGCCGACGGCAGTTTGCGCGACGGCTTGAGCCTGTTGGACCAGGCCATCGTTTACGGCGGCGGCAGCGTCGTGCATGCGGCGGTAACCGGCATGCTGGGTACGGTGGCGCAACAGCCGGTCGACGATTTGTTGCAGGCTCTGGCGGCCGGCGACGCCAAGGCCTTGCTGGCCAAGATCGGCGATATCGCCGAACTGTCGCCGGATTTCGCCGACATCTTGCAGCAAATGCTCCGGGTCCTGCATCGCGTCGCGCTGCTGCAGCAAATTCCCGATTTCGTCGACGCCGAGTTCGATCAAGCATTGATCGGTCTGTTGGCGCGGACGCTGACCGCCGAGGACGTGCAACTGTATTATCAGATCGGCTTGCTCGGCCAGCGCGATCTGCCGCTGGCGCCCGATCCGCGTACCGGCTTCGAAATGACGATGCTGAGAATGCTGGCTTTCCGGCCGAAGACGGTGGACCAGCGGCAAGAGACGCCGCCCGGTCCGGTGATAACTACGGTCCGGCCGTCAACGCCCGCCAAGGAAACTGGGTCGGTTTCCGATCCGGTGGCGGCTGTCGTGACGCCCGCCGCGGCGCCGGTTGCGGCGGAACCACCGGCCGCCGTCGAGCCGAAGCCCGAGATGCGCTCGGTTTCGCCGGACTCGCTCCGACCGGAACAATGGCCGGAGATTATCGCCGCATTGAACATCGGCGGCCGAGCCAGGGAGTTGGCCAACAACTGCGTGCTGGAAGGCATCGACGATCACACTTGCCGGTTGTTGCTGGACCCGAGTTTTCATCAAGTCGGCACTCGGGCCGAGGATACCTTACGTAGCTCGCTGCAACAGTACTTCGGTCGGCCGATCAAGCTGGTGATCGCCGCTCGGGCCGGCGACCTGATGACGCCGGCGCTGCAGATGCAAAAAGCCAAGGAAGATCGCCAACAGGCGGCGGTGGAGAGCATCCAGACCGATCCTACCGTGCAGGCCTTAAAAGATACCTTCGGCGCCAGGGTGTTGCCTGGCAGCATAGAGCCTATTAATTGATTTCGGAGACACTATGAAAAACGCACTCGCGGGCATCATGCAACAAGCCCAGAAAATGCAGGAAAACTTGAAAAAGGCCCAGGAAGAACTCGAAAACATGGAGGTGCTGGGCGAGTCCGGCGGCGGCTTGGTGACGATACTGATGACCGGCAAGCGCGAAGTGCGTAAGGTCAGTATCGATCCGTCGCTGGTCGGCGACGACAAGGATATGCTGGAAGATTTGGTGGCGGCGGCAATCAACGACGCCGTCCACAAGGTTGGCAAAATGAAGAAAGAAAAAATGGCCGACGTCACCGCCGGCATCCCGATTCCGCCCGGTTTTCAGATGCCGTTCTAAATCATGGCTAATCAGGGGCTGCTGAAGGAACTGATCCAGAGCCTGTGCTGTCTGCCCGGCGTCGGACCCAAGTCGGCGCAGCGGATGGCGTTTCATTTGCTGCTGCGCAACCGCGAAGGCGCCCGCCAGCTCGGTCAGTTGCTGGAAAAGGCCGTTGCCGAAATCGGCTATTGCCGCGACTGCCGCACCCTGACCGAAGCCGAGATTTGCGAAGTCTGCGCCAATCCGCTCCGGGAGAACGATACGCTGTGTATCGTCGAAAGCGCCGCCGACGTTTGGGTCGTCGATCAGGCCACCACGTTCAAGGGCAAATACTTTGTGTTGCACGGCCGCTTGTCGCCGCTGGACGGCATCGGGCCCGACCAGCTCGGTTTCGACTTGCTCGAGCAGCGCATGGCCTCCGGCACGCTAAAGGAAATCATCCTGGCAACCAATTCCACGGTGGAAGGCCAGGCCACCGCGCATTTTATCGGCGAAGTTGCCGCCAAACATGGGATACAAGCCACCCGCATCGCCCACGGCGTACCGATGGGCGGCGAGCTGGAATTCATCGACAGCGGCACGCTGTCGGCGGCTTTTAACGGGCGTAGAGAACTTTAGGAGGCACGATGAGCGATTGTTTGTTCTGCAAGATGGTCGCCGGCGAGATCAAGCCGGACGTGGTTTACGAAGACGATAAGGTGTTGGCGTTCCGCGATTTGCACCCGCAAGCGCCGCTGCATGTGTTGGTGATTCCGAAACGTCACATTGCTAACTTAAACGATCTGGACGATGCCGAGTTGGGCGGGCACCTGCTGCAAACCGCCGCGAAAATCGCCAAGGAGCTGGGCTATGCCGACAGCGGTTACCGCACCGTGTTGAATTGCAACGCCGACGGCGGTCAAACCGTTTTTCACTTGCACCTGCACCTGCTGGCCGGCCGAGCAATGCATTGGCCGCCGGGTTAGAGCGCCGCTTTCGCAAGCCCTACCTGGTCGGCGGTCGGCGCGATTTACCGATTCAAGCTTGAGACCCGCATCGGTTCTTTCATCGCGATCGCGACGACCAGCGATAGTGCGCTGCAGGCGCTGACGTAGTAACCGAACCATTCCGGATGACCGTGGCTTTTCATCGATAGCGCCAGGTATTCGGCGCTGCCGCCGAATAAGGCCACCGTCACGGCATACGGAAATCCCACGCCCAGCGCCCGAATGTGTACCGGGAACAGTTCGGCTTTGACGATGGCGTTGACCGACGAGTAGCCGGAAACGATCAGCAGCGCGCAGATGTACCAGAACAACGCCGAAGTCAGGCTTTGCGGCTGTGACAAAACGCTCAGGATCGGTGCTGTGAACAGACTGGCGCAGACGCCGAAGCCGATCAACATGCAGCGGCGGCCGACGAAGTCGGACAGCAAGCCGAACAGCGGCTGTACCAGCATGAATACCGACAGCGCGATGGCGCAGATCAGCGTGGCGTCGTCCTTCGCGAAGCCGGTGGTGTTCACCAAAAACTTCTGCATGTAGACCGTGAAGGTGTAATAAGACAGGGTGCCGCCGGCGGTCAAGGCCACGACGGTGAAGATTTGCTTGGGATAGTTGAGCAACTCGCGCGGATTGGCTTGCTTGGCCGATTCGGTGTGTTGCTCGACGAAAGCGCTGGTTTCCGCCATATTGCCGCGCAACCGGACCGCGACGACGGCGAGCAAGCCTCCGACCACGAAGCCGATCCGCCATCCCCAATCGTGCAGTTGCGCGTCGGTCAAAAAGCAGCGCTGTAACAGCATCAGCAAGCCCAGCGCCAGGATTTGGCCCAAGACGATGGTGACGTATTGAAAGCTGGAGTAGTAGCCGCGCCGGTCGGCGCTGGCCATTTCGCTGAGATAGGTGGCGGAGCTGCCGTATTCGCCGCCGATACTAAAACCCTGCAACATCCGGGCGAGCAATAGCAAGGCCGGCGCCCAGGCGCCGATCACCGCATAGCCCGGCGTGCAGGCGATGATTAACGAGCCCAGGCACATCAGGCCGACCGACAAGAGCAGTGCGCTCTTGCGGCCCTTGCGATCCGCCAAACCGCCCAGCCACCAGCCGCCCAGCGGCCGAAACACAAAGCCGACCGCGAAGATCGCGGCGTTGTTTAGCAATTGGGCGGTTTGGTCGGTTTCCGGAAAGAATGCCGGCGCAAAGTACAGGGCGAAAGCGGCGTAAATGGCCCAGTCGAAATATTCCACCAGATTGCCGATCGAGCCGCTGAAGATATTCCGCAGGCGGGCGCGGTGCGAGAGCGCTGATCGATTCGTCATGTCGGTTGCCGTCGCCGCTCAATGCAGCGTCTTGGAGGCGCCGGCGGCGTCGTGCAGGCTGCAAAACAATTGCACGGTGACGAATATCAAGGTCTTGATCATCCGCACCGCGTCGCTGGGTGCCGGATGTTCGGCCAGATATTCATCGATGCAATCGTGGAGGAATTGCACCAAGCCTTTTTGCTCGTCGGTTTCGAACACGCTTTCCGAATGCGGTTTGCCGGACATCATCGCGGTCATTTCGGCGTCCACCAACGCGGCTTTTTCCTGTAGCCAGGCCGTGCCCAGGGTTTGTTGGCTGGGCAGGGTGCCGGAGGTTTTTTCGAACACGCAAATAACGTCGAACACCAGATCCATGAACAGGTGGGCGACGTTTTGATCCTGCTCGGCAATCAGCGAAGGAAACACCCCAAACAGGGTTTGCGCCAATACCGGTTGCTCGTTCTGAAAGCGGGTCAGGATGGTATGGCCGGCGTTTTGATCCAGGCTTTTGGCATATTCCAAGCCCAAGTAAAGTTCTTTATCGGTAAATTCGCGCATGTTGAGTGAGTATGGAAAAGTGAAAATCGCGGCTATGGTCAGCGCATCGCTTCGAATTGAATGCCTCGAAAATGCCGGAGCCGGTTTGCTCCGACGAGTCAGTCGGCCGATCCGCCGGCATCGGCAGTCGAGGCCTTTAAGCTTCGAAGCCCGCCATGAACGCCGACCGGCTGGTTTCGTCGCCGTAGAGCAGGGTCAGGCCGGCGGGGTCGGGCGCGCCGGTCGGATGGGCCGAATAGGCCATCAATAACGGGACGATATAGCGGCCCGCCGCCGGCGAAACATAGACGAAATAGCGCTCGCCGTCTTCCGTCCAATGCCCGAACATCGCCATGCCGGCCGGCCCGTTCTTGGCGATAAACGCGGCCCGAAACGAGCCGAACAAAACGCCTATCTCCCCGGACTCGTATTCGTGTCGGGTCAGGGCGATCCTATGCCAAGTTTGGGGTTTTGTGGTCGCCACGGGAATCTCCTGTCATCGCCAAACGTTTGATATACAGATGCGCGTCCGGCGGTTTCTCGCGCGGGCAGCGGGTCTTCGGTTCAGACTATAAAGCCAATTCCGCCACAATGCCATGCCGGCCGGATCAACAGTCCTTGCCGGCCAGTCGGCTTTCCAAAAACGTTCTTAATCCAAATATCGCCAAACCGGCGCCGCAGGCCAGCCCAGCCAACAACAGAAAGAAGCCGGCATGGGACATCGTCGAGTAAAAGCTACCGATATAGCCGGCCAAATAATTGCCGAAGAACACCGACAAAAACCACAGTCCCATCACCGAGCCGACCGCCTTGGCCGGCGCGACTTTACTGACCAGCGACAAGCCGACCGGCGACAGATATAGCTCGCCGACCGTGTAAATCAGGGTACACAAGGCCAGCCACAGGCCGCTGATTTTTTGGTCCGGGCCGTGTAGCGACACCGCGACGATCAACACCAGAAACGAGGCCGCCAGCCAAGCGCAACCCCAAGCCATTTTCACGACGCTGGAACGCGGCTTGGAGGGCTTGCAGAGCATGCCGCCCATCAGCGGCGTCAACAAAAAGATGAAGGCCGGATTCAAGGATTGAAACCAGGTGGACGGCATATCCCAACCCAACACCCGCCAATCGGCCCGCTGCTCGGCAAACAATTGCAAGGTATTGCCTTGCTGCTCGTAGACCGCCCAAAACACCACGTTGATCGTCGCCAACACCGCCAAGCTTAAAATCGCCCGCCATTCCTCGCCGCTGATCGGCGTTTCCGGTATCGGCGCCCGAGTCTCGCGCAGGGCGGCATCGCCGCCCAGAAAGCGTTGGCCGGCCAAATAAATCGACAAGCCTATCGTCATGCCGACCCCGGCCGCCGCGAAACCGAAATGCCAACCGTAACGCTGGCCCAGCGTGCCGCAGACCAACGGCGCGAAAAAACCGCCGATATTGATGCCCAGGTAAAAAATCGTGAACGCGCCGTCGCGGCGCGGATCGCCGGGAGGATACAAGCTGCCGACCTGGGTCGAAATATTGGGTTTGAAGCAACCGTTACCCGCGATCAGCAAGGCCAGCGCCGGCAAGAACCAGGCTTCCCGTGCCATCAGAAAATGCCCGGCGGTCATCAACACCGCGCCGAGCGCTACCGTGTTGCGTGGCCCCAACCAACGGTCGGCCAAATAGCCGCCCAACAGCGGAGTCAGATAGACCAGGCCGGTGTACAAGCCGTAGATTTGCGAAGCCAGCGGCTGGATGTCCAAGCCGCCGTAAAGCCATTCCAGCCCGGCCCGCAAGCTTGCGAAGCCGAATATATCGGCACCGTCGTTCACCGCCGGAATCAAATACTGGATCATGTACAACACCAGCAAGGTCCGCATGCCGTAATAGGAAAACCGCTCCCACATCTCGGTCAGAAACAAGACATACAAACCCGGCGGGTGGCCGAAAAGCTGCTTAGGCATCGTCGCTTGAAAAAAATCGGTCGTTATGAAGTGACATCGCGGCGAATTTTAGCGCCCATACGGTCGCGCCGATGACGGTCTTTACAGTGCTCAATCTGCCAGGATAAAACGGCCTCCGCCGTTCCGGCGCTGAATCCTATCACCCATTGGAATTGAGTTGCCCGCACGCCGCCAGCACGTCGTCACCTTTAACCCCGCGAATCAAAGTTGGAATCCTGAAGGTATCCAATACCGCCTTAAACCTTTCCACGGTCTGCCAATCCGGCCGCCGGTAGCGCGACCCGGGGAAGGGATTGAACGGAATCAAACTAATATAAGCGCTTTTTCCCGCCAGCAAGGTACCCAGTTTCTCCGCATCGAGCGGGCCGTCGTTGAAATCCTTGATCAAAATATATTCGTAAGTCACGAATTGCTTTTTGTTTAATGCTATGCGGTCGATATACGTCAGCACCTCGCCGAGCGGATATTTTCTATTGATCGGAATCAACTCGTCGCGTTTTTCCGAGAACGGCGAATGCAGCGACAGAGCCAGATTGACGCCAGGCATTTCCTGGTTCCAACGTTTAAGTCCCGGAAGATAACCGGCCGTGGAAATCGTGATTTTCTGAACGCCGACTGAAAATCCGAATTGCGATAAAAATATTTCGCACGCTTTTTTAACCGCATCGAAATTATGCAAGGGCTCGCCCTGACCCATGAATACGATATTTAATATGCGTTCTTCTCCAGGCCGGTTTTCGGCCAGCCACTGCCAGGCTTTTAAGAACTGTCCGATCATTTCGCCGGTGGTCAAATTGCGTTTAAGGCCTTGTTCTCCGGTAAAGCAAAAAGCGCAATTCATCGCGCAGCCGACTTGTGACGACAGACAAATCGAATATTTGTTATTGAACGGAATCAGCACCGTCTCGACTTTTTGGCCGTCGTTTAATTTAAACAGAAACTTCACGGTCCTGTCTTTTTCGGATTCGTAAACCGTATCGATTTCAGGTAAGGAAAAGTCGTAATACTGTTCAAAAAACGCCAAGGCCGGCTTGGATATTAGATTATGACAAGGCGAATTTTGCTTTTTCTTGTAATACCAATTAAACAGCGTCGGCGTCACCGAGTTATTAAAGCCCTGCCGTTCGACTATCGTCTCTAAGTCGGCATAACTCAGATCGAAAAAGAGGGTTTCAACGAGTTCTCCACGCGCTATAAATACCGGCCAATATCGGTGCGTTATAAATATTCAAAGCCGATTATCCCCGGCCAAACCACCAACGGCGTTTACCTTGTCGATCAATCGTTGCCGTGCCGAGATTTATTGACCGAGTTTCGTGGCGGCAAATGTCCAGCTAGAGTCGGTCAAACGATATGGTTGCGAACGGCTGTTAGTTTTGTCGGGAACGGTCATTTCGATCCGTCCCAGAGCAAGCGCTGGTTTCAAGTAACGCTCACGGAAAGATGTTTTCATGTCGTGGAAGCTCTCAAACAGATTCTTTGCTGGCCGCGGTTCAGTTAACCGTTCAACAAACCGAGGCAATATATCATCTGCAAATCCCGCCGGTGAGGTTGGAGTGTACCGTATTTGATTCGGCTGGCGACAGGCGATAAAAAACCCCAGCCGGTCACCCGACTGGGGTTTGGTATTTGGTGGAGGTGGCGGGAATTGAACCCGCGTCCGCAAGCACTCCGCCACAAGCTCTACATGCTTATCCCGCGCTTTTAATTTAACTGTTGACTACCCGTCGGGCCAAGAGGATCAACAGCGATTTCGATTGGATTTAGCGCTTTAGGCTCCGAACTAAGCCCTGGCGCGATCTTATGTAATATGATCCCTGAGCGCTCCCCGAGAGGAACTCCAGACGCATAAGTACATCTGGTCAGAGAAGTGGTGCAGGTTTTAAGCTGCGATAGCCACTGAGTAGTTTTCGTCGTTTGCGAATACTTTTTTCAGTAGGTTTTACGAGCGGTACTGTGCTCGGCATGCACCTGAGGTTTTGCTACCCACGTCGAAGCCATGTCACCCCCAAGAGCGGTCATTCTATCAAAGCGGCGGGACAGTTGCTAACAATATGGATGCGGGTCCGGCAAATTCAAGTCCCCGCCGGTCGAGGCAAACGCGAATTTCGCTTGGCGAAATTGTAGTTGTTCTCAGCGGTACGATTCGCTATAAATCGGCTAGCGTGCCGCCCGGTAAGGCAGGTAGCTCATTGGGGCTTGCAATTTTGGATTGACGCGCCCATTTCATGTCTTGCGTAATTCTACTTTGTCGGATTACAAATAAGCATCGTCATTCCGGCACGGATGGCTGGACCCGTTAGAGCGCGGAGCGAATCCAGACGCTATGGACGGATTTAAGCCATACCATCCATGGCACTGGGCGCCAGCTTCCCGGCGGACATGACGGTCTTGAACAAATCCGACAAAGTAGAAGTAATTCGGATTAAGAACAGCTATCCATCCTTGCCGGCCTTGTGCGCCGACGGAGAGCAGCGTGCAATACAAAGATTACTACCAGATTCTAGGCGTGGAACGCGAAGCGGCCTTGCCGGAAATCAAGAAGGCCTATCGCAAGCTGGCGCGCAAATACCACCCGGACATTTCCAAGGAGCCGGACGCCGAAGCCCGGATGAAGGACGTCAACGAGGCTTATGCGGTGTTGTCCGACACCGAAAAGCGCGCTGCCTACGATCAACTGGGTCGCGGTTACCGGTCCGGCCAGGAATTTCATCCGCCGCCGAATTGGGATGCCGGCTTCGAATTTTCCAGCGGCGATGCCGGCGATTTCGGTGACTTTTTCAGCCAATTGTTCGGCCGGATGGGCGCCGGCCGGCGCGGTGGGCCGTTCGAGGCGCAAGCCGGTGGTTTTCGGGCGCAGGGCGACGACCATCACGCCAAGGTGTTGCTGGACGTCGAAGACGCCTTTCGCGGCGCCTCCCGGCAAATCAGCCTGCGGGTGCCGACGATGGATGCCGACGGCCGGGTGGTTTTGAACAATCGCACGTTGAACGTCAAAATCCCGAAAGGCGTTTACGAAGGCCAAATCATTCGCCTGGCCGGCCAGGGCGCACCGGGCCTGGGTGGCGGCAAGGCTGGCGATTTGTTGCTGGAAGTCCATTTCAATCCGCATCCGCGCTTCCGGGTGGACGGCAGCAATCTGCACATGAGTTTGCCGGTCGCGCCCTGGGAAGCCGCGCTGGGCGGCGTCGTAACGATTAATCTATTCGATAGCGAATTGAAGGTTAGGATTCCGCAAGGCCTGCAAAGCGGCCAACAATTGCGCCTGCGAGGCAAGGGTATTCCCTGCGCCACACCAGGCGATTTGTTGCTGGATATTCAAATCGTGCTGCCGCCCGCCAACTCTGACAAGGCCAAGCAACTTTACGAAACCATGGCGCGCGAACTGGCCTTCGACCCGCGCGCAAGCCACAGGAGTTAAGCTATGTCTCAAGCCCTGTCCCCACTCGATGCGGTTCTCGAAGAACACGGCCTGACCTTGCAACAACTAACTTCGCTTGGCGAAGTCGATCTGGAATGGGTCAGCCGGCATATTGCCGAAGGCCAACTCGCGCCGCAGCGGCACGGTGGCGAATGGCGGTTTTCCAGCGCGATGCTGCTACGGGTTCGGCGCATCGCCGCGCTGGAGCGCGATTTCGAGGCGGTTCCGGAACTGGCGGCGCTCGTGGCCGACATGCAGGAAGAAATCGACGGACTACGCCGCCGTTTGCGTCGAGCCGGTTTGGAGTGAGCATGCAAAACACCATCGTCCACAATCACCGCTGGGCCAATCGGCTGCAAACCGTTCTATTGATCGCGGCATTGCTGGGCATTTGCGCGTTGGCCGGCCAATTGCTGCTCGGTGAAGACGGCATCTGGATGGCGTTGATCGCCGCCGGGTTGGGCTTGGTCATCACGCCGGCTGCCGCTTGGCGCCTGACCTTGAGTTTTTACCGGGCCCGGCCGATCTCGCCGCGCCAGGCGCCGGTGTTGTGGCAACTTTTGGAAACGCTGGCTGAACGCGCCGAATTGCCGACCGTGCCGCAACCCTACTACGTGCCCAGTCCGATCATCAACGCCTTCGCGGTTGGCAATCGGCAGCAGGCGGCGATCGCGCTCAGCGACGGTTTGCTGCAACGATTGTCGACCCGCGAGTTGGCCGGGGTGTTGGCCCACGAGATGGCGCATATCGCCAATAACGACCTGCGGGTGATGGGCTTGGCCGATGCGGTCAGCCGGATTACCGCGCTGTTCGCCAGCGCCGGCCAATTATTCTTGTTGCTGAGCCTGCCGGCTCTGTTTTTCGGCGACGTGGCGTTTACGGTCAATTGGCCGGGAGTGATATTGTTGTTGTTTTCGCCGCATCTGGCTGTGTTGATACAGTTGGGTTTGTCCAGAACCCGCGAATACGATGCCGACCTGCGGGCGGCGACGCTGACCGGCGATCCGCTGGGTTTGGCGCAAGCCTTGGCCCATATCGAGCAAGCCAGCCGGGGCTGGTTGTCGATGCTGTTTCCGGGCTGGGGCAACCCGGAGCCGTCCTGGCTGCGCACCCATCCGCCGACCGATGAGCGGATTCGCCGGTTGCAAGCCCTGGCGCCAGCCGCACCGTGGCAAATTCACGCCCCGATATTCGCCTATCCGCTGCAACCGGTCGCGCGCCAGCCACGTTGGCGGATCGGCGGCCTTTGGCATTAAGCTTCATTTTTCGAGGACATCATGAGCGACGCTTTACATCTGGTTTGCCCGCACTGTTCGGCCGTCAACCGCGTTCCAACGGAACGTCTGAACCAACAGCCCAAGTGCGGCCAATGCCATCAAGCCTTGTTTACCGGCCATCCGTTGGAGTTGACCGAAGCCAATTTCCCCAAGTATCTGAGCCAAAGCCAAATTCCGTTGCTGGTGGACTTTTGGGCCGCCTGGTGCGGGCCGTGCAAGATGATGGCGCCGGCTTTCGCCCAAGCCGCCCAAATGCTGGAGCCGGCGGTGCTCTTGGGTAAGGTGGACACCGACCGTCACCGCTATCTAAGCGAGGATTTCGGCATTCGTAGCATTCCGACGCTGATTTTGTTCAAGAACGGTCGAGAAATTGCGCGCGAAGCCGGCGCGATGTCGCTACAGGACATCCTGCGCTGGACGAGAAGTCATTTGGTTTGACGGTTGGCGCCGCTGGTCGGGCTGGCTTCGGCTACGCTCAGCCTACGCGGGTAGTCAAACATCCGGCTCGAGGAACACACCGGCATTGCTTGCCGGTCTAAGTCCAGCGCATCAATGGCTTTCGATCGTGATCGGTTGCAGGCCGTCCTGATGACGCCGCCACATGGCTTGAAACAGCGCCTCCAGATGCAGCGTATAGGCTAGCGTATCGAATAGCGGGGTGTTCAGGCGATTGGCGGCCAGCTTGCGGTTGACGTCGGCCAACTGCTCGGGACAGTTGGCTAGATCGTGAGCCAGCGTGTAATAGGTATCCAGATCGGTCGCGATCAACTCGTCCAAGCCTATCGCCCGCAACAGACTGCCGGCTACCCGTGATGGGAAAGTGTCGCCGGCGCAGGTAATCATCGGCACGCCGACCCACAGTGCGTCGCTGGCGGTGGTGTGGGCGTTGTAGGGCGCGGTATCCAACACCAAATCCGCCAGGCCCAAGCGTCCCAGATGCTCGATTTGCGGTAGCTCGTCGGCGAAGATGAGTCGGTCGGGCACAATGCCGCGCTGGTAGGCTTCGTTTCTGAGCCGGCCCTTGGCGGAGGCGTTTTTCAACAACCACAGTACGCTGCCCGGCGTGTTGTAGAGCAGCCGGCACCAGACGTCGAAAATTTCCGGCATGATCTTGTAAGCCTGATTGAAGCAGCAAAACACAAAGCCGTGTTCAGGCAGGCCCTGCTCGACGCGGCTGGATAGCTTGCCGATTTCGGCGTGCCGACCGTGCGGCTGGTAACTGTCCGGCAGGTAGGCGAAGGCCTCGCTGTAGTCGGCGGCGCTGCCGGGCGGCGTCAGGTAGGGATCGGTGACGATGTAATCGCAAAAATCGCCGCCCAGCGTACTGGGGTAACCCAGGTAATTGACCTGAATCGGGGCCGGCCGGTAGGTGAGGATTTCGGTGCGGGTGCCGCGGGTATAGCCCTTTAAATCGATCAGAATGTCGATTTGGTCGGCATGAATGGCTTTGGCGCTGTCGGCGATCGATAACTCGCTCAAATCGACGAAACGGTCGAAGCAACGCAGCAGGCGTTGGCGCATGTCGCCGCCGTCGTCGGCGCCGTAGGAGTAAGCGTAGATTTCGAACCGGTCCTTGTCATGGGCTTCCAGCATTTCCACCAACAAATACGCGGTGGCGTGATCGTGGAAATCGCAGGATAAATAGCCCAGCCGAATTTTCGGTCTGGCCGGGCCGACGAATTGGAACGCCAAGTCGTCCCGCTCGGCTTGACTGGCGGCGAGCCGGGCCAGCAACCACAAATCGGCGCATTGTCGTTGTTCGGCGGCACTGATGCCGGGTAAGGACAACAAATGGAAAGGCGAAATCCGGCTGCTTTCATTGGCGGCCAAACTGGCCCGTACCTTGTTCCGCCATTCGTCCAGACGCTCCCATTCGCATAATTTGCGGCTGCGGTCGTAGTGTTTCATCGGGGTTCCACTCCATCGTTGGCGCAAACCGCCAGGGAAGGCCCGACGTCTAGTCCGGGGGCATGGCGCCATCGTACCCCACTTTAGCCGGAATACCGAGGAAATCCGGCGCTTGCGGCGGTGATCAGTTTATTAAGGATTTCAGCGGTATCGCGAAGCGTTGCCGAACCACGTCGCCGATTCGGCCGCTGTAAGCGCTCAGATACAAATCCCGGCCGCAGACGTGCGGCAAGGCCGAACAACGACCGGTGATCGCGAATTGCCGGCCGAACAGCCGGAAGGTTAACGGTATGCAATCGGCGCGCAGAATGGGGCCGGCCACGCTGAGATCGATGCGCCGGTCGAATGAATCGTAAGCCAAGCTATCGGTCACCAATGTTAGTTCCGCCAGAACAATGCGGTCGTCGTCGCCGATACAGCCGTAAATCGTGCAGCGGCAGGTTTGCAAATCCGCTAGTAAGGCTTCGGCCAGCCGCGCGGTGGTCGGCCGACCGGGGAGTTGCTCCAGAAGGGTTTCCAAGCCGTGGTAGTGTCTCATAAGCTTTGTCGATGGCGTCGCTAGGGGTTTGTCCGTAAAATACCCGCCGACACCTGACTTCTATTGGCCCCGCGCCCCGAGATTTGATGACCGATTATAAACTGACCCATCTCAAACAGCTCGAAGCTGAAAGCATCCACATCATCCGCGAAGTGGCGGCCGAATTCGAAAAACCGGTGATGCTGTATTCGATAGGCAAGGATTCCGCCGTGATGCTGCACTTGACCCGCAAGGCCTTTTTCCCCGGCAAGCCGCCGTTCCCGTTGTTGCACGTGGACACCACCTGGAAATTCCGCGAAATGATCGAATTCCGCGACCGGATGGCCAAGGACCTGGGTTGGGATTTGTTGGTGCATATCAACGAAGAAGGCGTCGCCCAAGGCATCGGCCCGTTCACTCACGGCAGCAAGAAACACACCGACGTGATGAAAACCGACGCACTGAAACAGGCCTTGAACAAATACCAGTTCGACGCGGCGTTTGGCGGCGCCCGCCGCGACGAGGAAAAATCCCGCGCCAAGGAACGGGTGTATTCGTTCCGCGATAAAAATCACCGCTGGGACCCGAAAAACCAACGCCCCGAACTCTGGAACATTTACAACGGCAAAGTCGATAAAGGCGAGTCCATCCGCGTCTTCCCACTATCCAACTGGACCGAACTGGACATTTGGCAATACATCCATTTAGAGAACATCCCCATCGTACCTTTGTATTTTGCCAAAGAGCGCCCGGTCGTCGAAAAAGACGGCATGCTGATCATGGTCGACGACGAGCGCATGCCGATCGGCCCGGAAGACAAAGTCGAAATGAAGATGGTGCGCTTCCGCACGCTTGGGTGTTATCCCTTGACCGGGGCCGTTGAATCGACCGCGACCACACTGCCGGAAATCATCCAGGAAATGCTGCTGACCACTACCTCAGAGCGTCAAGGCCGTTTGATCGATCATGACCAAGCCGGCTCCATGGAGCAGAAGAAACGCGAAGGTTACTTCTGAAGGTTTACACCGTTAGCGAACGAGGAAACACGAATAGTGAAGAAATTCTTGTGCTTGTTTATCCTGCTTTACTCCGTGGATAGCTTGGCCGGTGTGTACAAATGTACCGATGCAAAAGGTCATGTAGTCTATTCCGATACCGCTTGCGATCACAAAGCCGATCGCAAGATACCGGATTTGAAACCGCTCGCGGAAGTTAAAGCGGAGCAGCCACTTTCCTCAAAACTAACCGACAAAGTTAAAGGTCTTTTCGAAAGCGCACCGAAACCAGAGCCGAATAATGCAACGGCCAGTTCCACGGAGCGCAATGCGCAGAACTTCGTTTGCGACGGCCGCGTCTATTGCTCGCAGATGAGATCGTGCGAAGAGGCGACGTACTTCATCAATCACTGCCCGGACACCAAAATGGATGGCGACAACGACGGCATTCCGTGCGAGAGCCAGTGGTGCCAATAAATATTTGTGCCTTGAACCTTTTACCTTGAACCTAAAACCATGTCCCACCAATCCGACCTTATCGCCACCGACATCAACGCCTATCTGGCGCAACACGAACGCAAAGAGCTATTGCGGTTTTTGACCTGCGGCAACGTCGACGACGGCAAAAGCACCTTGATCGGCCGTTTGTTGCACGACTCGAAAATGATCTATGAAGACCAGTTGGCCGCCGTGCAGGCCGACAGCGTCAAATCCGGCACCACCGGCGCCGGCAAGATCGACTTGGCCTTGCTGGTCGACGGTCTGCAAGCCGAGCGCGAGCAAGGCATTACGATCGACGTAGCCTACCGCTATTTCTCGACCTCGACCCGCAAATTCATCATCGCCGACACGCCGGGCCATGAGCAGTACACTCGCAACATGGCCACCGGCGCCTCGACCTGCGACTTGGCGGTGATTTTGATCGACGCCCGCTACGGCGTGCAAACGCAGACCAAACGCCACAGTTTCATTGCGTCGCTACTGGGCATTAAGCACATCATCGTTGCGGTCAACAAAATGGATTTGGTTGGTTACAGCCAGGAAACTTTCGAAAAGATTCGCGACGATTACATGGCCTTTGTCAAAACCCTGGATCTGCACGACATCCATTTCATTCCGATGTCGGCGTTGGACGGCGACAACGTGGTCAATCCCAGCGTAAACATGCCCTGGTTTACCGGCCTGCCGATGATGGAGTTGCTGAATAGCATCGAAATCGCCAGCGACCACAATTTCGACGATGCCCGCTTCCCGGTGCAATACGTCAACCGGCCCAACCTGGATTTTCGCGGCTTCTGCGGCACCGTCGCGTCCGGCCTGTTTCGGCAAGGCGATGCGATTACCGTGTTGCCGTCCGGTAAGACCAGCACGATCAAATCCATCGTCACCTTCGACGGCGACTTGCCGCAAGCTTTCGCCGGCATGGCCGTGACCTTGACCCTGAACGACGAAATCGACATCAGCCGCGGCGACGTGGTGCTCGGCGGACAGCAAACCGCGCCCAGCGTCGCCGACAAATTCAAGGCCAATATCGTGTGGATGACCGAACAAGCCATGCTACCCGGCCGTCAATACGTGATCAAACTGGCGACTCGCGGCGTATCCGGTTCGGTGGCGACAATACACCACCGCATCGACGTCAACACCCTGGAACACCACGACGCCGACGAATTGAAGCTGAACGAAATCGGCCTATGCACGGTAGCCGTTAATGCGCCGGTGGTCTTCGAACCTTACAAGCGTAATAAAGCCACCGGTTCGTTCATCGTCATAGACCGCTTGACCAACGTCACGGTCGGCGCCGGTATGATCGTCAGCGAAGCGAATGATGAGGATTGGACGCCGGTTAGCGCCGAGGAACGCGCCAGCCGTTTCGGCCAATCCGCCAGCATCGTCGCTTTAACTGGTGCCGACGCTAAAACCATGGCTTATCACTTGGAGCGCCGCTTGTTCGACACCGGCCACGCCGCAACGGTGTTGGAACACGGCGACGTAAATCTGGCCGCCGCGATCAAGCATGCCGGCCTAATCTGCCTGTGTGCGGGCTTGGCTGCCGAACATGCGGATTTGGCCTTCGATGCCGACCGGCAAACCATCGACGAAATCTACGACGCATTGAAGAATCGTAGCGTGGTTCACTAAGCCGCGCGGCTGTTCCCATGCGTCGCATGGGAACGCGAAAGGCCGTTTGTTATGCGCCGCGAATTGGCTGACCGGAATTTGACCTCAGCAGCGTCAACCCGCTTAAAAACAGTAAAAACGAAGCTGGGAGCGGAATATTGGTCGGTGTGATTGGGGAGCCGGTTATTTGAAAGCGAACTTCAGGATAGAGTTGGGTAATCTTGATGGAGTCTATCGCCCGCTCCGGTGATAGGTTTACATTGCCGCCCACTGGGACATAGATTGGCGTGAATATCGTGATCGAGGGCGCAAGCCTTGCCGTCAAATCTATATCGTTTCTCGCGGAGATGTTCCAGCCGGCCGATGACCTGGCGCCCGTCAGCGTCACGGTAGTCAAATCGATACTTCCGCCCGTGAGAATGGTCGCGGCCGGCGCGGGATTGATTTCTATAGGCGTTGCTTGACTTAGATCAGTCTTAGTCAACTGATAAGGAAAGATTACCCTGGGAAAGACGCTGGTCAACGAGGTACTGGGGCCGAGGTTGATCGCTCGACTGCTTGAGGACCGCAGGTCCAAGCGTTGAACGTCTTCCACTTCGGACGTTGCCGACGCATAGGCGGTGGACGTCGACAAAACCAAGAGTCCCACGAATAAGCCGTTCAAGCGCATAACTATCTCCTTGGTCTAGTAATTCAGATAAGTGTGCCTGGCGATTGTGTCAGAACGATGACCGATGGCGCGATCGATCAAGTCCGCACATTCTTTGTTGCTCTTGGCTGCGCTCGGCGCGCGAGTTTCGGCGGGGATTTATGCCTCGGGTAGGGGGCTATGTGGCGAGCGGCGCGGTCGATCCAACACAAAAAAGCCCCGGTGGTTAAGCACCGGGGCTCCGCGTAGCCGAGGCGTTGGCCGGTTATTGCAACAAATCCAAGGCCTTCTCGGCCGCTTTTTGCTTGGCCTTGGCTTTGCCGGCCTTGATCGCTTGTTCGGCGTTTGGGGCTTGCTCTACCTGGCTTTTCAATTGTTTAACGGCTTGTTTTTTCTCTTTCAAGAGTTGCGCGCCTTGTTTCAATTCTTCCGGCGTGGCTTGCTCGATTTTTTGTTTGACCGCTTGTTTGGCGGCGTCTTCGACTTGCTGTTTCGCGGCGGCCGGGGTGTTTTCGACGCCGGCTTTGACCGCTTTCGCACTATCGACCGCCGCGCCGGCCGCCTCGACGCCCTTGACCGCGTCGGGCGCGACGGCGTTCGCGCTGTTTTGGACCGCCTGCTTGCCGACCGCTTCCAACAAGCCGGTGTCGGCCACGGCGGCTGAAGAAGCCAATACGAAGGAACTCAATACAACGATGCTGGTTTTCATGGATTTATCCTGGTCGTTCATTATTAGGAGCTTGCAGATTAGCCGTCCCAACTTAACCGACGATTAACGTCCGGCAATGCGGCGCAAGGTTTCCGTGACCAACTGGCCCGCTCGGTCCACCGAGTCGGATTCGGCATAGCAGCGTAATTCCGGGGCATTGCCGGACGGCCGCAGGTGGACGATGTCGCCGCTGGCGAAGGTCAGCCGCAGGCCGTCGGTAGTATCGCTATCGACCGGCGCGCCCAGGCTATCGCCCCACAGGCTGCGATAGGCGCTGGCGTCGGCCTGCAAGCGATCCAGCAAGGCGCGACTGTTGGCGGTCGGGAATTCCTGAATCCGGTCGCTGGCGGTGAAGCGTTGCGGCAAGCCTTGTAGCAAGCCGGACAGCTTGACGCCTTGGCCACGCGCCATTGCCAGTAACGCCAACGCGGGCAACAGCGAATCCCGAGTCGGCAGGGCCGCCAGGGGCTTGCCGTTTACCGATAAACCGTTGCCGGCCAAAAAGCCGCCGTTGGCCTCGAAACCCGCCACGCCGCCCGTCGCGACCTGCTCCATGCCGGCGATTACGTAGGGCGAACCGATTCGGGTTCTAATCACCTGCTTGAACCAGCCGGACGCTTCGATCGCGGTATTGCAACTGACCGGCGTGACGACGGTATCGGCGCCCAAAAATTTCGCGCACAGCAGGCCGACGATGTCGCCGCGCAGCCACTCGCCGGTCTCGTCGCCGATCAGCGGCCGGTCGCCGTCGCCGTCGGTCGAAATGATCGCGTCCAGTTGGTATTGTGCCGCCCAGTCGCGGCCGCGCTGGCGATCCGCCTCGCCGACCGCTTCGGTATCGATAGGCACGAAGGTGTCGGTGCGCTCCAATCCGACGACTTCGGCGCCCAATTCGGCCAAGACTTCCTTCAACACGTCGCGGGCCGCGCTGGAATGTTCGTAAACGCCGACTCGCCAGCCGGCCAACAAATTGTTGGCGAACAAACGGGTATAGCGCTGCTGAAATTGCGCCAGCGCGGCCGGATTGACGGCCGGCAATTCAGCGTCCACCGCTACGACTTCCACGGTCGCGCCGGTCATCGCCGTCTCATCGGCTTTGCTGATTTCACCGTCGGCCCGGTAGAACTTGATGCCATTACGGTCGAACGGAATGTGGCTGCCGGTGACCATGATGGCCGGCAAGCCTTGCGCCAGCGCATACAACGCCAGCGCCGGCGTTGGCAATACCCCGCAAAAATCCACTTCGCAGCCAGCTTGGCGAATGCCGGCCACGCACGCTTGGGCGATTGCCGGGCTGGACGGCCTTAAATCCATGCCCAGCGCGATTTTTTGGCCGGGCTTGGTCAGCTGCAAGCCGTGGATAAACGCCAGCGTATACGCGGCGCAGACTTCGCCGCTCATTTGGCTAACCAAGCCGCGCGCGCCGCTGGTGCCGAACGCCACGCCGCTGTCGGCCATCATTTGTTGGATGTTGATTGTCGTCATGGGATATTGAGATAAGTTGAATTTAACGGATTTTTTGCGGTTGAGATAATTCTTCAAAATACGCCAGCAACTCATGCAAACGAGTACTCGGATTCATCTCGCCGCTGTCGATTGCTTCGGTTAAGACTTTTGGGGCTAAACGTCTGGCTTCAGGAAAGCGGCTTTCTAGGCTCCGGAAGATATTTCGTTCATTGCCTTTATCGTAGTCCGCGAATTCAGGATAAGCGCGTAATTCCTTGATCACAGATTCAGGCGATTGCGGCTTGCGGCTATATCCGAAATGCAGCAACAACCAAAACTCGAAACAGGGATAGGAAACCACCACATCAATCTTAGGCTGGCTTTTCGCTGCATCCAAAGCTTTTTCGAAGTTGGCATGAGAGTCGCGATCAATCGTGCAGAACGCCCGGTCGAATTTGCCTTTTCTGCCAATCGCTTCGTTGACGATACTCGTCGGATCGGTTTTGCCGCAGTGACAGATTTCGACTTGCACCTTTATCCGAAAATACCCACAGGCATCTTCCAAATAGCGCTTACCCGATTTGCTGTCTTCACAAATCACCAAAACCGTCGGTTGTGGCTTGAAACGCGGCTTGGCTCGATTAAACGACGCGGCGTTGCGAGCCATTCTTAACTCCGGCGGATTATCGGTAGTGCACGATAGCGGCCTTCGTAATAGCGCTTTTCCAGATCCTCGCCTTCCCGGCCCTCGAAATCGTGGATGGAGCGCAGTTGGGTTGCGCCATTGGCATCGCGCTCGGTTAGCCAGAATTGGTCTCGGCGCAATAATTTGGCATCCATTAAGTGGGTGTCGTGGGTGGTAAATATGAGTTGCCCTGGCGATTCGGAATACAGATGCTTTGTTACTAGAGAGATGACAATCTCAGGGTGTAAACTCGTATCGAGTTCATCGAAAATTAACGCCAAGCCTTGTTCCGAAACGAGAGTAAGTAATTGCCACAGCAGCCAGAAACCTATCAAATTTCTTGTCCCATCTGACTCCTCATCAAAATTAAACTCAGCATCACCTAATGTAGTTCGATGAGTAAATACAGTTTTAGCTTGTCTTCCGGCCATTGGCGAGTCTAAAAAAGTACGCGATAAATTAGTAGAAACCGATTCAAGCTCATCAAATCGAATATCTGTGATCGGGACATCGACTTCTCGCAAAAACGATGACAGTGCTTCTGCAAATGTGGCGTCTGTTTCGGCTCGTTGCTGAGCAATTTCGGCTAATTCCGGAGTGCTATGGGTAAAATAAACCGACAATCCCCCTGAAACCATAAGAGCGGTATTCTAAGTTGTTTTAATTCTTCGCTACTATTTGCAACTGCTTGAGAAATAAATAAGGTCTGAGGCCCCGTCGCTTTCCGCCATAATTCATGCAAATCTATTCCACCTTCTAACGCCGCACCGAAACGATAAATATCTCCTCCAGCTTGATGCTTTCTTTCGTATAAAAGAGTTTCTCTACCTTCGGGAAATATAACTAAACGTTCTTCAATGATGCGCTTTTCAGTTAATGCCAACTCAAATTGATAGCGCTGCTCATAGACAATAAAATGCACATCAATTCTTGTCGGTTTGTCAATTAACGTGGCGTCAAACCGAAAAGGAGCAACCGGAAGTGGCACAGGATGCGCCATTGGCTGACGATTGGAAACTTCACGAATAACATCGAATGCCTTAATTAAATTACTTTTCCCTGAAGCATTTGGCCCATAAATTGCTGCCACTTTCAGCAAATCAGGCAATTTCTCACCTTTGACCGCTGGTTTGATCAAATTCTCCCGCTTTCGCAATCTTGGTGCCGCGACCATCGAAAAGGTCTGTTTCTCGCGAAACGAGCGAAAGTTACTGACCGAGAACTCTATCAACATGTAAAAAATCCGCAAATAAAACACAAATACTGGGGACTACTATAGCGAATGACCAGTCTATTTGCAGAAAGTCTGCAGATGAGTTTTGTTTTAGCGACGGTTCACTGCGGCTGGCAATGCATTCGCCGGATGAAATCCTGCAAGGTTTGGCCCGGATCTTCAGTGAAAGCTTCGTCCAGCACCCGCGCGTGCTCGATGCGGTCCAGGCGGAAGTTGCGGAAATCGCCGCGCAGTTCGCACCAGCCGACCAGGCTCCAGACGTTGCCCCAAAAATACAAGCCCAGCGGCCGAATCCGGCGTTGGCTGAATTCGCCGTCGCCGCGCCGGTAATCGATCTGTAGTACGCGTTTGGCGTCCAACGCTTCGCGACAAATGTCCAAGGTGACATCCAAATCGTCGCGCCGCGAGAAGCGCAGCGCGAACAGTTTGGAGCGGTCCAGGCGGTCGCGCAATTCGGCCGGTACGACCGCCGCGACCTTGTCCAGCACCGACTGCGCGGAGCGGCCCAGTTCTGTGCCGCCCCAAGTCTTGACCATCCTGGCGCCGACCACCAGCGCCTCCAGTTCGGCGGCGCTGAACATGATCGGCGGAATATCCAGGCCGTGCCGTAACGCGTAGCCGACGCCGGCTTCGCCTTCGATCGGAATGCCGGACAGGCTGAGCACCTGGATGTCGCGGTAAATCGTGCGCTCCGAGACTTCCAGCCGCTCGGCCAGCGCCTTGGCGGTCACCAAACGTCGGTTGCGCAGAATCTGGACGATCTGAAATAGGCGGTCCGCTCGGCGCATGTGCGGTCGATGGCCTCGCTAAGCCGGCGAATACAAGCCGACCCGGTTGCCTTCGCTGTCGATGAACAGCGCGAAGTAACCGCAGTCGCCGTCGTGAATCGGCGTTTTCGGCACGAGCACCCGGCCGCCGCCGGCTTCGACCTTTGCCAGCGGCTCGTTCAAATCGGCGCCGCCGTTGAAATACACCACCGCGCCGGTCTCGGAGGGTTGATAGCACTCGCCCTGCACCAACATGCCGCTGACCGCACCTTCCTCGGCTTCGAAAATCGCCAAGTTCATGTCATTCATCTCTTCCAGCTTGAACGTCGAATTCAACACGTGACGGTAAAAGTCCTGGGCGCGGCCAAGATCGGCGGCGGGTAGTTCGAACCAAGTAGCTAGATTGTTGTTCATGATGCTCTCCTCGTTGCAGTTAAAAGAGCGGTCATGCTAAACCAGCGCTACTGACAGCGTGGTGTCAGCAGTGTTTTAGCGCTAGCGCCGACCGCCGAGCAACGAGCCCAGTACGCCGCGGATGATTTGGCGGCCAAGTTCCTGGCCGATGCTGCGCGCGGCGCTTTTCGCGGCGGCTTCCAGGACGCTTTGGCCGCCGCGCCGCCGCGATCCGGATTGGCCGCCGCCCGGCAGCACTTGGCCCCAATCGAATCCGCCGCCGGACGTCGAGGCTTCTGCCTTTCCGGCCCGTTGTTTCAAGATTTCGTAGGCCGATTCGCGATCGATCTGTTTTTCGTAATGGCCGGCGATGATCGATGCGGCCAGCGTCTCGCGCCGCTCGGCGTCGCTGACCGGGCCGATCCGCGAGCGCGGCGGCTTTATCAAGGCGCGTTCGACCGGCAGCGGCGTCCCCTGTTCGTCCAACAACGACACCAAGGCTTCGCCGACGCCCAGCTCGCCGATCGCGGCGGCCACGTCCAGTCCGGGATTGGCGCGAAAGGTTTCGGCGGCGGCCCTGACGGCTTTTTGATCGCGGGGCGTAAAGGCGCGTAACGCGTGCTGAATGCGATTGCCGAGCTGGCCGAGAACGATGTCCGGAATATCTTGGGGATTTTGGCTGACGAAATACACGCCGACGCCTTTGGAACGAATCAAGCGCACGACGTGTTCGATTTTCTGCAACAAGGCCGCCGGGGCGTCGTTGAATAACAGGTGAGCCTCGTCGAAGAAAAATACCAATTTGGGCTGGTCCAAGTCGCCGGCTTCCGGCAGGTTTTCGAACAATTCCGACAACAGCCACAGCAGCAGCGTCGCGTAAACGCGCGGCGATTGGTACAAGGTTTCGGCGGCCAGGATGTTGATCACCCCTCGCGAGCCGTCGGTTTGCAGCAGATCGTTGAAATCCAGGGCCGGCTCGCCGAACAAGTGTTCGCCGCCCTCGTGCTCCAGTTGCAGCAAGCCGCGTTGAATCGCGCCGACGCTGGCCGCCGAGAGTTTGCCGTAGTCGTCGGCCAGTTCGGCGCCGTGCTCGGCAACGTACTGCAGCATCGTCTTCAGGTCTTTCAGATCCAGCAACAGCCAGCCCTGGTCGTCGGCGATCTTGAACGCGGCGGTCAATACGCCGCTCTGCACGTCGTTCAGGTTCAACATCCGCGCCAGCAGCAGCGGCCCCATATCCGAGATCGTGGCGCGCAGCGGATGGCCCTTCACGCCGAACACGTCCCAGAACAGCACCGGCGCCGCGGCCGGCCGGCTATCCTGGATAGCCAAGTCCGCCAAGCGGGCTACCACTTTGGGATTGCCGCCGCCGGCCCGGCTCAGGCCGGCCAGATCGCCCTTGACGTCGGCCACGAATACCGGCACGCCGATGTCCGAAAAGGCCTCGGCCAGCGTTTGCAGCGTGATGGTTTTGCCGGTGCCGGTGGCTCCGGCAATCAGACCGTGGCGATTGGCCATCGCCGGTAGCAGGTTCAATTCGGCGGTGCCGGCTTTGGCGATCAGCAAGGGTGTGGTCATGGCGAGTCCTGGAGAAAAAAGGTCGGATCAGCCCGGAGCTGACTCAAGAAGGTTTACAGCAACGCGATTAAGTCCGCTTCCAGCGTCTCGTAGGCGCCGAAGCGGCTGGCGACCAGATGGCCGTTCCGGTCGATGAGCAGGTAGGATGGCGTGCCTTGTAACTGGTAACGCTCGAAGCTTTCCGGCCGGAAGGGTTGCCGGGAAAAATAGTCGCGCAAATGGGTGCGCAGTGCGTGCTGCTCGGCGGGCGCCCGCGCCTGAAAATCGTCGATCCGTTGTTCGATGAAGCGCTCGACTTCGGCGGCTGTCCCGTCCGTTTCGCGCGGCGTCAAATGGTCCATCGCTACCGGAAAACTCAAGCGATAAGGCCAGGTGCCGCGCTCCAGCAAGCCGTATTGGCTCAACAGTTTTTCGGTTTCGCCGATGACCCGGCCTTCTTCCAACAACAGGCGCAGATTGGCGACGGTATTTTTATCGAAATCCTCGAAGGCGGTCGCCAGGCCCAACACCGTCAAGCCTTGTTCCCGGTAACGCCGATGCAGGCCTTCGACGCGCGGCAGGCAGTGCAAAAAACAGCCGGGGCAATTGACTTGAAATACCGCGACCAGGACGACGCGGCCGGCCAGATCGCCGAGCGAGGTGGGATCGCCTTGCAGCCAGGCGTCGACCGCCAGAGGCGGCGCGGTTAGGCCGATGCGGGCTTCGTTGATCGCGGTGTCCAAACCGGCTTCAATCGCGAAAATTGTTGAATTGCAACGGCTGTTCCAAGTCCTCGGCGCGCAGCATCTGAATCACTTCCTGCAAGTCGTCGCGTTTCTTGCCGGTAACCCGCACCTTGTCGCCGTTAATCGCCGCCTGCACTTTCATTTTCTTGTCCTTGATCAATTTGACGATTTTTTTCGCCGCGTCGCTGCCGATGCCTTGCTTCAACGTAATGGTCTGAGTCGCGGTCTTGCCGGTGTCGGTGATTTTGCCGCTTTCCAGCGCGGAAATGTCGATGCCGCGCTTGCCCATCTTGGCGTATAAAATCGGCAACATTTGTTGCAATTGAAACGTCGATTCGGCCTTCATCTGAATGCCGTCGTCGGATTGTTCGAAATTGGCGTTGGAGCCCTTGAAATCGAAGCGGGTCGAGACTTCCTTGTTGGCTTGGTCCACGGCATTGGTCACTTCGTGGGCGTCGAGTTCTGAAACGATGTCGAAAGATGGCATGGCGTTGATTTGCAAGTATAAAAGTCGCGCCACTATAACGGCGTCGCGACCATTATTCAACTGTGGTGGGTGTCGCGGCGGACTTGTCCGCCGGCGGAGAAGCCGTTATCTTGTGGCTAAGCCGGCCATTCGTCGAACGGAACCGGCGCATTGCAACGGGGGAAAACCACTATGAGAGCTATTGTTTACCTAAGCGGCCCAATCCTGGCCGGCATCCTGCTGGCCGGTTGCGGCCAGGAGCAAGCCCAAACCGCCATCGCGGCGAACGCGCCGCTCAAAACCTTTCCGCGGGCCACGACATTGCGCGGCACGGTCAGCGACAATACCGGGCCGGTTAAGGCCGGTACGGTTACGCTGTCGACCGAGGCCGGCAAGGTGCTGACCAGCCTTGAATTGCAAGACAGCCAGCGTTACGAAATCGAAGCGCCGGCCGGAACGCCGCTACCGGTATTACTGACCTACGCCCCGCCACCCGGAAAATCCGGCGACACGATGACCAGCGTGGTGATTTATCCGGAAATCAGCAAATACGACATCAACCCAACCACGACCGCGATCGCCAAGAGCGCGAAGGCGATGGGCGGATACAACCACAACAATCTGGTACGCGCCGCCGAAAATACCGCTCACGTTCCGGACGCCAACAAAACTACCGCCGGTTTTCGCGGCGATCCCACCACGCAGTACGGCGGCTGGCACTAGCCGGAGCCGCTTTCGGTATTACCGTTCGACCGGCCAAAATCCGGTCGATTTTAGCTCTTGATTCAGCGCGATATCGCCGTATTTTCCAGTCGTCGCGATACCTGAGCGGCAAGCTTGGAAATTAAGCGCCCGTTTTTGCAAAACGCTCTACACTAAAATCTTGATCGGCTAAGTTGCAATACTAGCGATGCGTCATGCAGTCAACTCTGATGAACCGCGCCAATTGTTCTAGCTGGGTTACAGCTCGACGCAACTGCAAATAACGCGGCGGATTGCCGGCCCGCTTGTAACAAAACTGTCATAAACACCGTTTAATATTCCGGCGATCCGACGTCGGCAATTCTCACAGGAGTATAGGCTTATGGCTAATCTAACGATTAAAGCTCGACTCTACGTCATCCTGGCCGCGGCAGTCAGCGGATTTATGCTTCTGGGGCTGGGAAGCCTGTATCAGATCGAACAAATCCACGGCAAGGTTAAGGAAGACTACAGCAGTTTCGAAAGCGGCATGCATACGCTGGTGCTGATTCAGAGCGCTAACATCGCGTTCAAGACCCAGGTGCAGGAATGGAAAAACATCTTGCTGCGCGGTAACGATGCGGCCAATTTCGAAAAATATTCCCAGGGTTTTTCCGCTTCGGAAAGCTTGGTCGGCACCAAACTGACTCAGGCATTGGAGGCGCTACGCGCGGTGGGGTCGCCGTTTGCGCGCGATATCGAAAATCTGCTGAGCGAGCATCGGGAGATGGGCAAGAAATACCGATCGGCCTTGGCGCAATTCGATCAGGCCGACCCGGAAGCCGGCAAGAAAACCGATGCGCTGGTCAAGGGCATGGATAGAAGCACCACCGACAGCATTAACAAGTTGGTGGAAGCGTTCGAAACCGGCCAGCATGATCGCCTGAACCGGCAAATCCAAAGCTCTCAAGACGAGTTTCGGCAAATCCGCAATACTCAGTTGGCGATCTTCGCCGCGCTGTTGGTGATCTGCGGCAGCCTGGTATTGTTCACCGCGCTGCATATCGCGCGGCAGGTCGCGGACTTTCAGCAAGTCATCTCCGGCATTAGCGCCAATCGCAATCTGACCTTGCGGATGCCGGCCGCCGGCGACGACGAAATATCGGCGATCGGCAAAAGCTTCAACGACTTGTTGCAGGTTTGGCAGAATGCGATCGGCCAAATAAAGCGTAGCGCCGATTCGGTCGCCAGCTATGCGCGCGACATGACGGCGTCGGTTGCCGAGTTGTCTTACAGCGTCGGCGCGCAGAAAGCGGCGACCACGGAAATGGCCGCCGCTATCGAAGAAATGACCGCCAGCATTGCTCATATTTCCGATTCGTCGCAAAACGCCAACACCATTTCCAGCACCTCGTCCCGCCAATCCGCCGACGGGAGTTCGGTGATCGAAAAAACCGTCTCGGCGATGCAAAACACCTCGAACGGCGTGATGGAAACCGCTAAAGTCGTGGAGCGGGTCGGCCAGCAATCCCAGGAAATCTCCGGCATCGTTCAAACCATCAAGGATGTCGCCGATCAGACCAATCTGTTGGCACTCAACGCCGCGATCGAAGCGGCCCGTGCCGGCGAGCAAGGCCGCGGTTTCGCGGTGGTCGCCGACGAGGTCCGCACGCTGGCCGAAAAAACCACCCGGATGACAGAAAACATCACGCAGTTGGTCGATCGCATCCAGGCCAGCGCGCAGGATGCCGTCGTCAATATCGGTAAGGTGGTGCAGGGCGTCGATCAAAACGTCGCGTTGGCCCATCAGGCGGGCGAGGCCATCGGCGGCATTCGCGAAGGCAGCATCCGCGTCGTGGACGCCACCAACACGATCGCGACGGCACTGGCCGAACAATCGGTGGTGAGCGAGAGCATCGCCAGCAAAGTGGCCGCCATCGAACTGATGAGTAACAAAAACAACGATTCGCTGGCGCGCCTAAAAGACGCGGCCGGCCGGATGGATACGCTGGCCGGCGACATGCGCGCGATGGCATCGCAGTTCAAAGCCTAGTCATCCGTCGGAACGCTAAACCGTACATATTCCTCTTGGGTTCCAAGCCAGACATCATGAAAATCAGCCGTATCTCCAAAATTGTCAGTCTCTTGTTGGTCCTCACCCTGACCGGCTTCACGGTTGCGGTGGTTCGCTCCTTGCAACACCTTAACCACGCTTTCAAGGCCGTCGAATTCGTCGGTCAACAGCAGAACCAGTTTTACACCCGGATCAGTCAGCCGGTTTTCAATTACCTGGCCAGCGGCGATGCCACCTTGTTAACCGACATCGATACCAATGTCGGTCGGGCTGTGCGCGACATCGAAGCGAATCGCGAGGTGGACGACCGGCTGAAAGCGCCGTTTCTGGATTTGTTGCGGACCGTTCAACAATCCATCGTCGTCGAGTTGACCTCGGCCGGGAAATTGGCCGATCCGCAAATCCTGCTGATTAACAACGAACAGCAAATGTCCGGGCATTTGCAAAGCTTAATCGACTACGCGTCTCGCGCGCCGGTGGATGCCAAGACGAAACAACCCTACTGGGAATTGATAGGCCAAACCCAAGCGGCAGTGTTGAATTTGTCTCGAGCGAGACAAAGCTTTTCGCGGCCCGCGAAGCGGTTTCGGCCGAAAACATTCAGCGTTATCAGCGCCAACTGCTGGCGCTAGCCGATCGTTATAAACAGTTGCCGTTGCTGGGCGTGATGCGCGACGCCGCCAACGCGGAGCCGGACTTCGGTCTGGGGTTGACCGAGCGAGTGGCCGAGGCGCGCGACCTCGCCGAGGAGCCCATCAGCGAGATCGGCGCGCTGATTCGGCGTTACGACATCGATCTGGGTAGCGCCGAACAGTTCGCGCGCCAAAAAGCCGCCAGCCGGACGCAAGCCGCCGCGCAACTGCAAACGCTGCAACAACGGTTCGCCGATCTGCAAACCGAGATCGCCGGCGAATATCAGTATTACGAACATATCCTGTACACGATTGTCGCGATCTGCACCGCGATCTTGATCGCTATTTGTATGCTGATGATTTATATCAAACGCCATTTGGCCGATGTCATCGCCCATATCAGCAACCATGTCGATCTGCTGGCGCGCGGCGATTTGCGCGGCTCGGTTTCGTTGCGCAGCCGAATCGCCGAAATCAATTTGGTCAAGGAATCTCTACACAAATTGCATGATTATTTCGAATCGCTAATACGCCACATCAATCAGGAATCCTCGGCCTTGAACCAATACGGACGAGACATATTGCTGGTCGCGGCAAGCCTGGAATCGATTACCGCCGACCAACGCCAGGCCACCGAAGCCGGCGCCCAACAAATGACCGAGTTACACAGTTCTTTCGTGAATGTCGCCAACAGCGCGGCCGACAGCCAACATGCGACCACTTCGGCGCACGGCCTGATCGATAGTGGCGTGGCCTATATGCGACATACTCAGGTCCAAGTCGCCGAACTGGCCAAGGCCACCGACGAAACCGCCGCGTCGTTGGAACATCTGCGCCGCGACGCCGCCGGCATCGAAACCGTGCTCGGCGTGATTCAGGGTTTCAACGACCAGATCAATTTGCTGGCTTTGAATGCCGCGATCGAAGCCGCCAGGGCCGGGCAATACGGGCGAGGCTTCGCGGTGGTCGCCGACGAGGTTCGCAAACTGGCGTCGAACACCGCGGATTCGGCCGAGCAGATTCGCGGCTTGATCGAAAGGCTCAATCGGGCCACCGAAACCACGGTCAAGCTGATGAATCAACAACAAGCGGCGGCGAAAACCACGGCCGAGGCGGTCGATCATGTCCATCAGGTATTCGCCGGCATCAAGTCGTCGATAGGCGAGGTATTGAGCCAAAGCCGGGTGATCGCGGCGGCCTCGTTGCAACAATCGCAAGTCGCCGAACGAATCGCCAACAATTTCTCGCATACCGCCGAACTGGCCAAACAAACCACGCACGAAGCCCAGACCAACAAACTCAGCGCGTCGGCCATTTCCGACGTCAATCAAAACCTACAAAACCTGATCGCGCAATTTAAGGTGGCGTGAGGGAGCATCAACAGGCCGGCTATTGGATATTCCGACCCAAATCAGCCAGCCATTCCAATTGAAATCGGCCATCTGTTCCAATACAAGGTCGACCACCGATTCCGGTCGAAAAACCGCCATCAATTTCGATATGATTGCGCCAGTAGGGAATGAGGTTTTTCTGGAAGTCGCCAATTGCCGAAATCGACTCCATCCCGCCAGATAAGGTTTAAGTTGCGGTGGCCGAAAAAGGCAAGAAGCGGTCATTCAAAATGTCATTGCGCGCCGTGAATTGCGGCCTTAATAGGGGAAAATAAATCCGGCCTCGCATGATCTTCATTGACAGTGCCGCCGATCAATCGCACCGGTCCCGTCGAAACCGGCTGCGGCGCGGTTTGAACAGTCAGATGTCCGCGTTCGACCGGCAGCGGTATCGTCGCGACAGGCTAGGTTGCCGTTGATACCGGCAGCGTTCTTATCTCAACACGCGGTATCGCCACAAAAACATCCACGCTTCCTTGCCGAACATGCAGACCTTCACGCTAAACACGCAGCCTTCTAATATGGACAGTCAGCGCCGCTTGTTTAACACGCAAGCGCCGCTGTTGATCGGACACGCATCGCCGTTCGGCAGAGACGGCTGCCTGTCAATCAGTGGCGGCTCGGTGTTTAGTCGAGATCGTCGCCTGTTCATCGGCGGACGTCCGGCGTCGAGTTGCGGAGCGCCGGTGTTAAACACGCGGCACTCGGTGTTTGCATTAGAAGCTTGCCTGTTGATCAGGCGTTGCTCGATGTTCAGCAAAGGATGGTGGGTGTTTATCTAACATCGGTCCGTGTCCGCAATGGAGTGTCGGTGTTGCAATGACAACTCGTCGAGTGATAAAAGGACCCAGAGCGGCTTCGATTCGCTCGAACCGCGAAGGATCGAGCAAGAACCCGCCAGATCTGCGCCAAGCTTCTGTCTCGGCGCCAGTGTAGCTCCAGGTCCGTCGCGCCGACGTTCGCCTTGCCAAGCGCCGCGATCGACAAGTTGCGGTGCTGGTAAGGTTCATGGACGTTTTGGTGGATAGCGTTGGCGCTCCGACGGAGCAAAGGCGTCGGCGCAATGAGCGAGATAGACCCGTTGCGGTATGTCGCACAAACTGATTCAATGGTTGAAATTTGCTGATTACCAGCCGTATCCATTCGCCTTCAATTACATACAGAAATGGAAGTCATATGTAGATCAATAGATCATCGTTTGGACAATCTTTATCGGTAGACACACGGAAACCATATAATCCCTTGTTAGACGAAATATTATTGATTTAAACATCATGCCTTCAAGCCCGACAACTAAATATTGATTTTTGATATGCCTATACAAAAAGCTTTTATAATAATGCCGTTTAAAAAACCCTTTGATGGGTATTTTGATCATATTTACAAACCTGCACTAGAGTCTACTGGTTACTTAGTTACGCGTGTTGACGACCTGTTTGCGCCTCGCCCCATAATTGATGATATCCGAGAAAAAATAATTGCCTCTGATTTAATGCTTTGCGAGATGAGCGGAAGAAATCCGAATGTTTTTTATGAACTTGGTTTAGCCCACGCTATAGGTAAGCCTACAATACTTCTTGCAAACTCCAAAAAAGACATTCCATTCGATTTACAACATATCAGAACAATAATTTACGATGTAAAACAGGCTGGATGGGAAAAAAATTATTTTCGTCAATAGTTACTGCTGCCCAAGAAATAGCAATGATGACTGTTCCTTGGCCAGCCCCAATAACTTCCATTGGTAACGGAAAATCTCCCAACCCTATAATGCCAGGATTGGTCAAAGTGTTTCCGAATCTGCCTTCCTGTGAGCAAGAAATCTTAGATGCAATTACACATTCCAAATCTGTAAAAATTTTCTTGCAACTTGGTAAAACAGTGCTTGTTGGAACACCAAATATCTATGAGTATCTTGAGAAATCGACAAAAGCAGGTGCGACCGTCCGCATACTTCATGCAGGATTAACCAATCCTAGTTTATCTCGTCGTGTTGCCTACGAACGTAGTTCTAGCTATGACGAATGGATTTCTGATATTCAATATGCCATTAACAAACTCAACAATTTAAAGCGTAGAAGTATCGGCGTAGTTCAAAGTCGGCAACATAACGAATCCTATTATTGGTTAATGTTTGTATTTGATCATTACGCTTATGTTCAACCTTACCTTTACGAACGCTCAAATACTAATAAATCACCAGTATTTAAGTTTGAACGTGATGAAAAAAATGATGTTAGTGACTCCCTGTATTATATTTTTGATAGATATTTCGAACATAAATGGGACAAAAGTTACACTGGCATACGCAATATTCGAGATTTATTTCGAGGAACTGACCTGGAAACAAAGACAGTATCGGTTGCTTCCATATTAAAAATTAATAAACTATTTTTGTTTGTAATACCAATTCGATTTCTTATAGCTGCCGAAAATTTTATTTCTTTTCACTCGGTTGGCGGAAAAGTTGCTGAAAATGAAGATTATATAGAAGGGCTAAAAAGGGAAGTAAATGAAGAAATAGGGATATCAATTCAAGTTAATCACGCCCTTACTACTAAACTTCTCTCAAGCCACTCAGATATTGGAGAAATTAATCTTGATGATCCTGTTTCTCCAAAATATATTTACAAAAGAACTCGCCCTGGGGTTTCCTCACAAATCCAATCCACAGTATGGCTTTTAGGGTACCATAGTGAGTTAGTAGATGGTGGCAATCCATATCCGCGAGAAGAGATAGCGGCAATATTATATTTAACCCCGGCATTACTCCGAGAATGTATATCTCGAAAAGTAACTTATCATGAAATACTGGAAGTTAATGATGGTTCGCAACTTATTATTCAATCAGGTATATCATTTGACAAATCTAAGATCGCCATGCCCATGGGGCTTGCTGCTATCTTGGCTTCGGAATCATTTGACTCAGATACAGTTGATTCTGTTATTTAGTTGTTTTAATTAAAAAAATGTCTAGCTCAACGTTCAAGCGGAACTTTGCTATTGCTCAGACCGCTTAACTTTGCGTTAAACGATCAATTTCTGGCATTAACCTGCCGTTCGAAAATCTACCTGAAGGTCGGCTTTTGGCCGAAACCGAGCCTTCATCCCAGTAAATATCCGTCGGCGTCAGTGGTGACTTTGTAGTTGGAATCCCAGTCCGACTTTGGATTAAAACCGGTGGCGGTTTTCAATCGGAATCGGTGGCTGGTTTGGGGTGGAATATGCAACTATATGGCGGCCATCTCGATCTCGGTTGGAAACCTCATTTTCGAACGGTCATGGCTTGCAATGGGGAGGATCCGTCCTTGGGCCTAACGCTCATGCAACGGCTGCGTTGCCCCTGCAAATGAAAGCCAATGGTGTGGGAGCGGCTTTAGCCGCGATTGACAGCGCTCCGACACCGAATTGGGTAACCGCGTCCGGTGCTTTCATGGTAAAGATCTATCCGCCACGCGACGGCGGCGGCATTTTTTCCCGCAGTTTCAAGAAGCGCCGATAGCGCGCCAGCGGGATTTCGCCGGCTTCCGCGGCGGCGCGGACCGCGCAGTCCTTGTCGGTGACGTGCTTGCAATCGTTGAAGCGGCAACGGGCGATGTAGGGTTGAAATTCTCGATAGCCCCAGGCCAGTTGCGCCTCGGTCAATCCGGCCAAACCGAAAATGGCGACGCCGGGACTATCGATCAAATCGCCGCCGCCGGGCAAGTGGTAGAGCGTGGCGGCGGTGGTGGTGTGGCGGCCGTGTTTGCTGATCGCCGAAATGGTATTGGTGCGTAGCGTCTTGTCCGGCAGCAGCGCGTTGGTCAACGACGACTTGCCGACCCCGGATTGGCCGGCGAACAGGCTGGCGCGGTTTTGCAGCGTATGGGCCAGTTCGGCGATGCCGATTTGGCGGTTGGCGCTGACCGGGTGTAGCCGGTAGCCCAGCGTTGGGTAGTAGTGCAGCTCGGCGTCGATGTCGGCCGGCAACGGCAGGTCGATCTTGTTCAGGATTAGGTCGGCGTCGATATTGCTGTTCTCGCAGACCGCCAGATATTGATCCAGCAACAGAAAATCGCAGGCCGGCTCGACCGCCAACACCACGTATACGCTGTCAAGATTGGCGGCCACCGGCCGGCTTTCGTTGCCGCGTGCCGGACGAAACAGGGTGGAACGTCGCGGCAGGATCGCTTCGATGCGGCCTTGCTCCGGCGACGACAGCGTTAGTTTGACGCGGTCGCCGACGACGACGGTATCCAGTTTGCGCAGGGTTTGACACAGGACGGGCGGCGTGGCGTCGTCCAACTCTACCGCGATGCCTTTGCCGAGATGAGCGACGACCAGACCTTCCCGCTGAGCACTCATCAAGCGGTTTGTATCTTTTCTTCGATATGGGCGATGCGGATCGCGGCGGGCGGATGGCTATAGTGGAAGGCCGAATACAGCGGGTCGGGCGTCAGCGTGCTGGCGTTTTCTTCGTAGAGTTTGACCAGGCCGCTGATCAGTTTGCCGGCTTCGGCGTTGCGGGTGGCGAAATCGTCGGCTTCGAACTCGAATTTACGTTGAAAGAACGCGCTGATCGGTTGCATAAAGGTGGTGAATACCGGCGACACCAGCATGAACAACAACAGGGCCGCCGCATTGGAGTGAGTGCCTACGCCGAGTCCGTCGAAAAACCAGTCTTGGGTAATCAACCAGCCTAGAATCGCGAAGCTGATCAAGGTCATCAGCGACGAGGCGATCAGCATCTTGATCGTGTGTTTGCATTTGAAATGGCCGAGTTCGTGGGCCAATACGGCTTCCAGTTCAGATTCGTCGAGGGACTTGACCAGCGTGTCGAAAAACACGATGCGCTTGTTATTGCCCAGGCCGGTGAAATAGGCGTTGCCGTGGCCGGAACGGCGCGAGCCGTCCATGATGAAAATGCCGTTGCTGTTGAATCCGCAACGTTCCAGCAAGGTTTGAATGCGTTGCTTCAACGAGCTGTCCTGCATCGGTTCGAACTTGTTGAACAAGGGTGCGATCAGGGTTGGGAACAGCCAGCTCATCAACAGCGAAAAACCCATCATGATGGCCCAGGCATACAGCCACCACAGGTCGCCGATACTGTCCATTACCCATAGAATCAACGCTAAAATCGGCAGACCGATGCCGAGCGTCAGCGCGACCGACAACAATTGATCCTTGACGAATTGCGGCAGGGTGTTTTTGTTGAAGCCGAATTTTTCTTCGATGACGAAGGTTTGATAGAGGCTGAACGGAATTTCGACGACGGTCATCAACAAAAAGACGCTGGCCATCGCCGCCAAGCTGGCTTTCAGCGGCGACAAATCGAAGGTCGCCCAGAAGTCGAATACCAGGCTGATGCCGCCGCCCAACGTCAGCGCCAGCAGAAACACAATGCCGACCACGCTGTCCAGGTCGCCCAGTTTGCTCTTTTCCACCGTGTAGTCGGCGGCTTTTTGATGGGCGGCCAGCGATACCCGGTCGCGGAATGCCGCCGGCACTTGGTCGCGATGTTGCAGCACGTGGGCTTTCTGGCGCATTGCCAGCCAGAATTGGACGCCGTAAGACAGGACGAGGGCGACGAGAAATAGGACGGTAAAGGTGTTCATCAAGGCCGTGAGGTTGGGGGTTAACGATTAGCGGTACAGATTAGCTAATGCTACAATTTGCCGCAACTTTATAAATAATCTAGGGAATAGCCAATGGCTCAGGATGCAAACAATCTTATCTGGATAGACCTGGAAATGACAGGGTTGGATCCGGATAACGATTTGATCATCGAAATCGCAACCGTCGTTACCGATCCAAATTTAAACATCCTGGCCGAAGGCCCGGTGATCGCCGTCCATCAATCCGACGCGGCGTTGGCGGCGATGGACGACTGGAATCAACAGCATCACGGCCAATCCGGGCTCATTCAACGGGTCAAGGATTCCCGCATTGATGCCGCCGCCGCCGAAGCCGAAACGTTGGAGTTTTTGCGGCAATGGTTGCCGGAACGGGCGTCGCCGATGTGCGGAAACAGCATTTGCCAGGATCGGCGTTTTTTGTACCGTTACATGCCCAAGCTGGAAGCGTTTTTTCATTACCGCAACCTGGACGTATCCACCGTTAAAGAACTGGCGGCGCGTTGGGCGCCCAAGGTCAAGGACGGTTACAACAAGCAAGCCTCGCATAAGGCGCTGGACGACATTCTCGAGTCCATCGAGGAATTGCGGCATTATCGCGAGCACTTTTTTAAATATTAATCCGTCCACTTGGGTTGGCTTGCTGCATTAACGACGGAGTTTGGCCCAGCGATACGGAATCAATAGATCGGCTTGCCAGATGCCTGGCTCGCCCCACGCCCTTTAATTTCAGGTACCACACAGCCATGCTAGACCCCCGTTTATTTAGAAGCGAACTGGAGACGGTTTGCCAGCAATTGCAACGCCGCGGCTTTCAATTCGATGCCGCCGCCTATCAAGCCCTGGAAGACCGCCGCAAGGACATTCAGGTCAAGACTCAGGATTTACAAAACGAACGCAACACCCGCTCGAAGGCCATCGGTCTAGCCAAGGCCAAGGGCGACGACATCCAGCCCTTGCTGGATCAAGTGGCCGATTTGGGCGACCAGCTCAAGGCCGCCGAAGCCGAATTGAACGACGTGCAAAACCAGTTAAACGCATTGATGGCCGGCATACCGAACATCCTCGACGCGGCGGTGCCGGACGGCAAAAGCGATGCCGATAACCTGGAAGTCAGCCGTTGGGGCGAGCCGCGCCAGTTCGATTTTCAACCCAAGGACCACGTCGATCTGGGCGAGCCGTTGGGCATGAACTTCGAATGGGGCGCCAAGATCGCCAGTGCCCGTTTCGTCGTGCTGGCCGGCAAACTGGCGACATTGCAACGGGCCATCATTCAACTGATGTTGAATACCCACATCAACGAGCACGGCTACCAGGAAACCTATGTGCCGTTCCTGGCCAACGCCGACAGCCTGCGCGGCACCGGCCAGTTGCCGAAGTTCGAGGCCGATTTGTTCACGGTGCAAAACGATCCGACCTTCTACCTGATTCCAACCGCCGAAGTGCCGGTCACCAACATCGTCCGCGACGCCATTGTCGAAGCCAAGCAGATGCCGCTGAAGTTTGTCTGTCATTCGCCCTGCTTCCGCAGCGAGGCTGGCGCTTACGGCAGCGACGTGCGCGGCATGATTCGTCAACACCAGTTCGAGAAGGTCGAGCTGGTGCAAATTGTGTCCGCCGAAACGTCCGCCCAGGCCCACGAGGAATTGACCGGCCACGCCGAGAAGATTTTGCAACTGCTGAATCTGCCTTACCGCAAAATGCTGCTGTGTGCCGGCGACACCGGTTTTTCGTCGGCCAAGACCTACGACTTGGAAGTCTGGTTGCCGGGGCAACAAAAATACCGGGAGATCTCCTCCTGCAGCAACTTCAAGGATTTCCAGGCCCGGCGCATGCAGGCGCGCTGGCGCAATCCGGACACCGGCAAGCCGGAGTTGGTGCATACCTTGAACGGCTCGGGACTGGCGGCCGGCCGTACCTTGATCGCGGTCATCGAAAACTATCAAAACGCCGACGGCTCAATCACGGTACCGGAAGCCTTGCGGCCTTATATGGGCGGACTTGCGGAAATTCGCTAAGCGATTAGGGCCGGACACCGTAAGCCGGGGTAGCGACCCAATCGTTGCCCCGGCTTTTTTATGCCCCTACTGGGATTGGCAAAATAGTTTTGAACCAAAACTAACCTGGAGTATCATCGCCGCCGGAGTTGCGGCGGGCTCTTCGGTTCTGCTCGGCTCCGACCATAATTTTAATAATTGACTGGGGTTAACATGAGCGAGAACAATCAAGTACAAGAGCCGTCGCTGTACGAACGTCTGGGCGGCGAAGCCGCCGTCAACGCGGCGGTCGATGTGTTTTACGGTAAGGTGTTGGATGATTATCGAATTAACCGCTTCTTCGAAAAAACCGATATGGCTAAACAAGTCGAGCACTTGAAAGCCTTCATGACCGTCGCTTTCGGCGGTCCCAACCAGTATACCGGCCGCTCCTTGCGCGACGGCCATGCCAGATTGGTTCAAAAGGGTTTGAGTGACAGCCACTTCGACGCCGTGATGGAACACCTGGGCGCGACGATGCAGGAACTGAACGTGCCGGCCGAGTTAATCGGCGAAGCGGCCGCCTTGGTCGAAAGCGTTCGCGGCGAAGTCCTCGGCCGTTGATGTCGGTGCCGCCATGCGCGCGGTTCGGCGCGTGGCGGCAATCCTGGGGATGGCTCATCCTCGGCGCTAGCTCGAGCCTTACAAATTTTCCGCCGCCCCCGTCCGGTTTTAGTATCCTAGCCGACCATTCCGTATTCGGTCGTCGTCATGTCGCTACATTCTCTTTACGCCACCGCGCCTAAGGCGCTGGAAGGCATCCTCGCCAACGAAATTCACGCCCTCGGTGGCCAAAACGTCAAGGAAAAACTGGCCGGCGTGGCCTTCGACGGCGATCTGGCGCTGGCTTACCGGGTGTGCTTGTGGTCGCGAGTGGCCAACCGGGTGTTTCTGCCGCTGAGCAGTTTCGAGGTCAAATCCCAGCAGGACCTGTACGACGGCGTCAAGCGCAT
Source organism: Methylomonas stagni (assembly GCF_050154735.1). Classification (NCBI taxonomy): domain Bacteria; kingdom Pseudomonadati; phylum Pseudomonadota; class Gammaproteobacteria; order Methylococcales; family Methylococcaceae; genus Methylomonas; species Methylomonas stagni. Next base: position 4,196,512 of record NZ_CP189557.1, read on the forward strand.
CAATTGGTTCGAGCATATCCAGCCCGACGCCAGTCTGGCGGTATCCTTCAACGCCAAGAACAGTCAGGCGATCAACAACACCCACTTCGGCGCGCAAAAGGTCAAGGATGCCATCGTCGACCAGATGCGGGCTAAATTCAACAAGCGCCCCAGTGTCGATACCGACCGGCCGTCGCTTCGCGTCAATGTTTATCTGCACAACGACTTGGCCCAGCTCAGCCTGGACCTGTCCGGCGAGAGTTTGCACAAGCGCGGCTTCCGCGACGTCAGCATCGCCGCGCCGATCAAGGAAAACCTGGCGGCGGCGATTTTGTTGCGCGCCGGCTGGCCGAAGATCGCCGAGCAAGGCGGCAGTTTGCTCGATCCGATGTGCGGTTCGGGGACGATGCTGTTGGAAGGCGGGCTGATCGCCGCCGACATCGCGCCCGGCTTGCAGCGCGATTATTTCGGCTTTCTGGGCTGGAAAAAACACGATGCCGGTTTGTGGCAAAGTTTGCTCGACGACGCCCGCCAACGCCGGGAAACAGGACTAAACAAAATGCCGACCATCGTCGGCTTCGACCAGGACCGGCGTACCGTCACCACTGCGGTTCAGCACGTCGAAAACGCCGGGCTGTCCGGCAAGATTCATATCGAAAAACGCGACATCGGCGATGCGGCTGCGGCGGAAAGCTGGCCCAAGGGCTTGATCGCCTGCAACCCGCCCTACGGCGAGCGTTTGGGCGACGAAGCAGAAACCGCCGCGCTGTACCGTCGCTTCGGCGAGGTGCTGAAACAGCGCTTCGCCGGCTGGCAGGCGGCGATGATCATCAGCGACCCCGAACTGGGTTTTAGGTTGGGCATCCGTTCGCAGAAGCCGATCACGTTGTTCAACGGCGCGCTGGAGTGCAAATTGCTGCGTTTTAACATTGAGGAAAAAGCCTTCTTCGAGCCCAAGGCCAAGTCGCAACAGGAGCGTGCCGAATCGATCTGGCGCCGCGCCCAAGTCGAACAAGTCGATCCGCAAGCCGAGATGTTCGGTAACCGCTTGCGCAAGAATCTGAAGAAACTAGCCAAGTGGGCCAAGCAAAACCAGGTGCATTGCTACCGGCTGTACGACGCCGACCTGCCGGAATACGCGGTCGCGGTGGACCTTTACCACGGCGAAAAGCTTTGGGTCAATGTGCAGGAATACGAATCGCCGAAAACCATCGATCCGGCCAAGGCCAATCAACGCCTGGCCGGGGCAATGGCGGAGATTCCGAAAGTGCTGGAAATTCCGGCCAACCAGGTGTTTCTGAAAATCCGCCGCAAGCAAAAAGCCAGCGACCAATACGAAAAGCTCGGCGAACAAGGCCATTTTCACGTGGTCGAGGAAGGCGGCTGCAAGTTCTGGGTCAATTTCGAGGATTATCTGGATACCGGCTTGTTTCTGGATCACCGGCCGATGCGCTTACGCATTCAGCAAGAAGCCAGGGGCAAGCGCTTTCTGAATCTGTTCGCTTATACCGGCAGCGCGACGGTGCACGCGGCGGTCGGCGGCGCGGCGGCGTCGGTCACGGTCGACATGTCCAACACCTATCTGGACTGGGCCAAGCGCAATTTCGAACTCAACGGCATCCGCGGCGACCACAAGCTGGTGCGCGCGGATTGTCCCAAATGGCTGGCCGAGCAGGCGGCATTAAAAAACAAGCCGCAATTCGATTTGATCTTTCTCGATCCGCCGACTTTTTCCAATTCCAAGAAAATGGACGACGCCTTCGACATTCAAAGCGACCATGTGATTTTGTTGAAAAACGCGTCCGCGTTGCTGGCGCCGGGCGGCGTGTTGTATTTCTCGACCAACTTCCGCCGCTTTAAACTCGACCGCGAGGCCTTGGCCGGCCTGGACATCGAAGACATCAGTGCGACGACGATTCCCGAGGACTTCGCCCGAGACCAAAAAATTCATTATTGCTGGAGAATCACGCGATGAAGGATTGCCTGCACATCATCGTCAAGGGACGGGTACAGGGCGTGTATTTTCGCGCCTACACCCAAAAGCAAGCGGTCAAACTGAATCTGTCCGGTTTCGTCCGAAATCTGCCAGACGGCAGCGTCGAAATCGTCGCTTCCGGACACCCGGACGATTTGCAAAAGCTGGTGGCCTGGTGTCACAAAGGGCCGCTATTGGCCAAGGTTGCCGAGCTTGTCGTCAATGCCCATCAGCCCGACGAACATTGGCAAGCATTCGAGATTCGTTGATATTGAGCTGAATCAACCTCGAACGTCTAACGTTGATGACAGCACTCAGGCTACATTTGTCGGATCAGGCGCGATTTGTCGCACAAATCCTGCGCCAATTTCAGGCGGGCTATCATCTCTCAGGGTTTTACGAATTCGGTTGGCAAGGCTTGGTCGGCTAACGATTCAGCGAGAATCTGCGCTATGCTCGCTATCTGTATGTGGATGATCTGGTCGTCAAGGGTAAGCGGCAAAATCAGGGTATAGGCAAACGTCTCATTGAATATGTCAAACAGGCAGCCCAATTTGCAAACTGCAATAATCTGGTTCTGGATACCCGCTTATATACATGCCGCTAGCACAACGACGCTATTACCGACAAGGCTTATCGGCGAAGGGTATGCATTTTGTTGAACACCTAAATGGCGGATTTGTTGCCTAACCCCGCTGCGCCATAATCTATGTGGCTGTAAACTGGGTGCCGTATCGCTTCGCGAGGTGGGCTTCAAGCTGCATCGTTCTCGGCGTACTTTGGTTTCGTTTTGTGACGGCGGTTGGGTTGGGTAAGCGTGGATGGAATTCGGACGACCGGACGAATCCATTGAATTTAAGTATTCTTTTGTCGGGCGATCACCGCTTGTTGAACGGCCGTTGCAATTTCATTGGCGATTTTTTCGTTGCTAACCGCGCGCGCTAACGTTACGCCGCCAATCAGCATTGCAAAGTTAGCCCACGCATTATCAATAGCCGCCTGATCGGTTGTTTGGGATGTACCCTCTGCCGCAAGTTTGACTATCTTTAGCAACTCCGACTCAAATGCAGCTCGTATCGTTTCCTCGGAGCGACAGACTTCCGGAGTTACACTTTGAAGTATGCAGCTGTCGCCCAGATCGCAGGTGCGTTTTGGACCCATGTAAAACGTTGCAAATTCTTCCCACCAGTTTTCGCCATATTTCTGCTGAAAAGTGTCGATCCCGGATTTCAAGTCCTCCATTCCGGCAATGATCGCCGCTTTAAACGCATCGGCTTTGGAGCTGAAGTGTCCGTAGAACGCCCCTGACGTCACGCCGGCTTCCTTTGCCAAACCATCGACGCCGATGCCACTGTAGCCGCCTTTTCGAAAGCAACGCCCGGCCGCCTCAATAATGCGCTGGCAGGTTTGTTGTTTTTGGTCTGCTGTATATCTCACGCGGGTAGATCCAATGCTATTTTGGATGGACATTGTATCAAATGGCCAGCATCGGCATCTTTGACAAGATAACGACCGTTATATAATATTGTGTAGCGATCGTTATTTAATGTTCGTCGCGTAGCTTCCGCTACGCGTAACCCCAAACAACAGGAATCCGACATGCCGCTTACTCTTACGCTCACAGAAGGTGTCTTACCCGCGGGAACTGAAAAACTGGCTTTTCGCAGAATTTGCGATTCGATGTTGAAATGGCACGGGCTATCCGGCAATAAGGTGATGACGCCCAATGTCGTTGGCGCTATCCATCTGCTGCCCAAACATCAAACCTATTCAGGATTGCAAGAAACCGACATCGCCTTTATCGAATGGAAGGTGCCGTCATTTGCGTTTAACACACCTGAAATTCAGCAGGGACATATCGAAGAAGCCACCAACATTATTCATGAACTCTCGGGCGGCAGCCTGCCTAAACACCAAATTTGGGCTAATGTCGTCCATGCTGTTGATGGCGCCTGGGGAATCGCTGGTCAGGCGTTGACCAATAAACAGTTAGGCGAGGCACTTTCCACAGGTTAAATTTAGATCGATTCGCGGGTCGATCTCTCATCGCCCGCGAGTAACAATGTTTATTCACTCGGCAGGCGGCCCATGCCCAAAAGCCGCCCGCAAAGCTGCCAAAACATTACGCTAGCGTCTAGTAAACGCACATTGATAAAAGGAAGAGATATGTCAAACGGTTATACCTCGAAAGCTGTCGAAGTCATGACACCTAACATCGAATGCGATATCAAACGACGACTGTTGCTGGCTGGGATGGTCGGTGCGGTAGGCGCATTCACCGCGACGCCGTTGTTCGCACAAATCACATCGCAGGGCAATACGACAGTCTCCAGCGACGGTATCGTTCGAACTATCCTGCAAAGTCATGAAGATAATGAAGGCAACGAATTTCGTTTGGTCATGACCACCTATCCTCCAGGAGTGGGCTTGCCAGTTCACCATCATCCCTCAGCCGGTTTCAATTACATTCTTGAGGGGATAGCGGAATCGCAGTACGTTGACGAGCCAATACTAACCTTCAGAGCAGGGGATAGCTACCAAGACAAGGCCAACGCTCAACACCTGATTTTTCGCAATGCCGACAGGATTAATCCGCTGAAGTATTTAATCGCTTATACCACCCAAAAAGGCCAACCATTTTTGATGGTTCCTTAATGCCAAAGCGCTTATTGGGCATTTGGGACATCACGTCACCGGAAATACGCTATGAATAAACAACGAAAAGGTTTGCAGGTCATTTCGATACTTTTGTTATTGCAAGCCAATGCGCATGCTGCGGGAAATAGTTATACGCTTCCGCTTACTTTAGCGGTCGAAGCTGCCAGCGAAACGGTACGCTCCTGCGAAGCTTTGGGATATAACGTTTCGGTGGCTTTTGTCGATATGTTCGGTCAGCCCAAAGTTCAGCTAAAAAGCGACAAGAGTACGCCGCATACCTTCGAGACGGCCTATCGAAAAGCCTACACTATCGTGACGTTTGGCCCCAACTATCATTTAGAAACCAGCGGTCAAGTGGCCGACCTAATGAGCAAAAACCCGGCGTTTTATAATGCCGCACTCACCATCCCCAATGTCACGCCATTGCCCGGCGCATTAGCGATAAAAGTGCAAGGAAATATAATAGGTGCGATTGGGGTCAGCGGTGCACCGGGTGGCGATAAAGATGAAGCCTGTGCTCAAGCGGGTATTGACAAAATCAGCAGTAGATTGCCGGAATAATCATTCTATTCAAAATGGGAAAATTACAGTTATTGTGCTTAGGGAACCTCTGATTAATTCAGTTTTTCAAAACATTCGAACACACAAGTCATTGATTTAATTAGTTATAGAATTCTAGGTTACGAATTAATCAGAGGTTCCTAAACCATAGAGAATACAGCACCGTACAGACAATCTGGATAAACTTTGCGCTTATTTTCACTGCAGAATTGAAGATTTAGTTGAATATGTTTCTGAAGATCTTTTAACAGGCAGTCAAAACGTAAACCCTAAAGATTAAGGATGTTTGGTCGTTGAGGGCAAATGTCAAATTCGGGTGACGACAAATAACATCAATTTTAGCTGGCCGCTGAATGGCCGCCTATGCCAAACCAGGGGAAAATGGCAGTTTGTGGAAGATGTGAAAATGGCGCGCCCGAGAGGATTCGAACCTCTGGCCTCAGCCTCCGGAGGGCTGCGCTCTATCCAGCTGAGCTACGGGCGCAATGGGATTTGCGGTCTTACGATACAGTCTGTTCGGTCAAACGGTTTTGACCGTTTCCCTAGAACCCTAAATCCGGCTGACTGTTTCCTCCGGAGGGCTGGGCTCTATCCATCTGAGCTACGGGCGTGTATTGCAGAGCTGCTTATTATAAAAGCAATTGCGGCTAAAGTCATGGCCGATCGCGTTAATCTTGGTTTTTCGCGGATTTGGCTTTTGACAATAGCTGCTTCTGACGTTGCAAGCGCTCGGCCTTTTCGGCTTCCAGTTTGGTCAGGCGTTGTTGTTTGGCGAGATGGCGCAGCCTGGCGCGGTCGGCGTCGGTCTCGGTCCAAGTGAGGTTGAGTGAGGGAACCATGGCAATGCAGGCGACCGGACACGGCGCGACGCACAATTCGCAGCCGGTACACAGATCGGCAATGACGGTATGCATGTGCTTGGAGGCGCCTAGAATGGCGTCGGTCGGACAAGGCGGCAGGCATTTGGTGCAGCCGATGCACGCGTCTTCGTCGATGATCGCAAGTAGGCGCGGCCGTTCAATGCCGTAGCCGGGATTCAGCGGCTTGGCCGCGATGCCCAGCAACTCGGCCAATTTGGCGATACCGGCATCGCCGCCGGGCGGACAGCGGTCGATGTCGGCTTCGCCGCGAGCGATCGCTTCGGCGTAAGGCCGACAGCCGTTAAAACCGCATTTTCGGCACTGAGTCTGCGGCAGCAGGGCGTCGATACTGTCGGCCAGCATGCTCGGTTCCGTTTTATTTGACGCGCATGCCGGGTTGGGCGCCGGCATCCGGCGACAGTACGAAAATGTCCTTGCCGCCTGGGCCGGCCGCCAGCATCATGCCTTCCGAGGTACCGAAGCGCATTTTGCGGGGTTTCAGATTGGCGACGACGACGGTCAGCTTGCCTTCCAAATCGTCCGGCGCGTAGGCCGACTTCACGCCGGCAAAGATGTTGCGGGTGTGGTCGCCGAGATCGACGGTCAACTGCAGCAGTTTTTCGGCGCCTTCCACCGCTTCGGCCTTGACGATACGGGCGATGCGCAAGTCGATTTTGGCGAAGTCCTCGATTTCGATGGCTTCGGCGATCGGCTCCAGCTTTTGGCTTTCGGCGGGTTTGGCGGCTTCGCCGACGGTCTTGGCGGGCTTGGCCTTGACCGACGGAGTCTTCTCCAGGTTGTCCTTGGAGGCTTCGACGATCGCGGCGATTTTGTCGGCCTCGACTCGAGTCATTAATGGCGTGAACGCGTTGATGGCGTGGTCGGTCAGCGGCTGGGCGTCGGCCGGCCAGCCTTGCGGCGGGATGTTCAAGAAGGCTTCGGCGTTGGCGGCCAGCGTCGGTATTACCGGGCGCAGATAAACCACCAACAAGCGGAACAAGTTCAGGCCCATGCTGCAAACGTCGTGCAACTCGGTGTCGCGGCCTTCTTCCTTGGCGATCAGCCAGGGCTTTTTCTCGTCGATGTATTGGTTGGCCTTGTCGGCCAGGGCCATGATTTCGCGCATCGCCTTGCCGAATTCGCGGCTTTCGTAAAGGTCGGCAATGGCTTGATGGGCGGCGACGAATTGGCCGAACAATTCCGGTTCGGCGCAGGCGGCGGATAGCCGGTTTTCAAAGCGTTTGGCGATAAATCCGGCGCAGCGGCTGGCGATGTTGACCACTTTGCCGACCAGGTCGGCATTGACCCGGAGCGTGAAATCGTCGAAGTTCAAGTCGATGTCGTCGACGCCGGCGCTGAGTTTGGCGGCGAAGTAATAGCGCAAGTATTCCGGGTTCAGATGGTCCAGATAGGTACGGGCCTTGATGAAGGTGCCGCGCGATTTGGACATTTTCTCACCGTTGACCGTTAAAAAGCCGTGGGCGAAGATCGCGCTCGGCGTGCGGAAGCCGGCGCCGTGCAGCATGGCCGGCCAGAATAGCGCATGGAAATAAATGATGTCCTTGCCGATGAAGTGGTACAACTCGGCGTCGCTGTCCGGGCTCCAAAAGTCATCGTAAATTAAACCGGTACGCTCGCATAAGCGCCGGCAACTGGCCATGTAACCGATCGGCGCATCCAGCCAGACGTAAAAATATTTGCCGGGCGCGTCCGGGATTTCGAAACCGAAATACGGTGCGTCGCGGGAAATGTCCCATTGTTGCAAGCCGTTTTGCAGCCATTCGGCCATTTTGTTGCTGACTTCCGCTTGCAAGTGGCCGGCGGTGGTCCAGTCTTTCAGCATTTCGGCGAAGTGGCCGAGTTCGAAGAAATAGTGCTCCGAGTCTTTTTCGATCGGTTGTTCGCCGGACACGACCGACACCGCGTTTTTCAATTCGGTTGGCGAGTAGGTGGCGCCGCAAGCTTCGCAGTTGTCGCCGTATTGGTCGGGCGCGCCGCATTTGGGGCATTCTCCCTTGATGAAGCGGTCCGGCAGAAACATGTTTTTGACCGGGTCGTAAGCTTGAGTGATGCTGCGGCTGCTGATATGGCCGCCCTCGCGTAGCCTGAGGTAAATCAGTTCGGCGCAGGCCTTGTTTTCGGGCGAATGGGTGCTGTGGTACTGGTCGAACGCCACGCCGAAGGCGTCGAAGTCGGCGCGGTGTTCTTGCTCGACGCCGGCGATCAGTTGTTCCGGCGTAATGCCTTCCTTGTCGGCGCGCAGCATGATCGGTGTGCCGTGGGTGTCGTCGGCGCAGACGTAGTAGCATTCGTGGCCGCGTTGTTTTTGAAAACGCACCCAAATGTCGGTCTGAAGGTATTCGACCAGATGGCCGAGGTGGATCGGGCCGTTGGCGTAGGGCAAGGCGCTGGTGACAAGGATTTTTCGTTTCGACATGGCGGTAAAACGGCCGGAAAAAGGAGCCGGCGATTATGGCATAAATCGCCTGGGCTTTCATTGCAAGGCGCGACAAGCCGGCGGCGGGCAAGGGTTCTTGGGCAACGTCGGGCAGTAGGGTACAATCGCCGCCAAGCTCGACGCTTCGGCGACGCCGGGGTGCCGATCGGGATTTTTCCGCGTGGGGCTTGCCCGATTTCAAATCACAATAAAAGAGGCTACATCATGAAAAAAACCTTGTTCTTGGCCATCGCGCTAATGTCCGGTTCCGTAATGGCGGCGACCGATCACTATCTGTTGCGCGACGGTAACCACGTTCAGCATTTGAAGATTAATGCGGTCGGCAACGATACCAATGTCACCGTGGATGTGGATTTCGAACCGAATCCCGACGAGGCCGGCAAGCACGCATGTTCTGCTCTAATTTCTGGCGAAGCTAAAGTCATTGCCGAAAACGAGTTGGTTTTGAAAAAGCATATCGAGGGCGAGGCGCGTTCGTGCTCGGTAAAAGTGCATTTGACCCCAAACGGCGCCAAGCTGGAGCAATCCGAAGAATGTACTTATTTTGCGGCCGGGATTTGTAAATTCGCTAGCGACGGCAAGGAGTTGTTGAAAATCAAATAAGCCAGTCCGCTTCGCGGCGCGATCGGCAAGGTCCGTGCGCCGCTACTCGCGGGCTAATCTTAAGACAGTCGGCTAGTGTCTTTGCTATGCTGACTTGTTCGATGTTTTAATTAAATTATGTTATTTGCCGTGATATTCGGACAGATTGTCGCGCGGCAATCCGCCACATTTTTAACGCTAGACTTTTTTGTTAGATTACCGGTGTCCCGCCAATACGGGATTCCAAATTTCCGGTAACAGATAGCGAAGGAGTCTTTATGAAAAACGCCAACAAATTTATAGCTGCCGCCGCGATTGCGGTACTCGGGGGAGCCGTGATCCTGAATGTAACCAATGCTAGTTCCGAGGTTAACGAAGACAAGGCGGCTACCGAGGGTAAATCCGTTGCTTGGTATGTGGCCAATATCAAGGAAGCGAAGGCGCAAAACCAAACCTGCCACGATAATCCTAACCTTCAAGCCAGCGCGGATTGCGTGAATTCGCTGCACGCTTTGCAAATTAGCTTCAAGGGCGGAAACTAATTTTTCTGCCGGCGTTTTCTCTGTCAGCCGGGCGGTAGCCTTACCGTCCGGTTTTTTGTGTTCCAACTCTCAATTTTCACTTTCGCCGATCTGGATTGGCGTTGCTGTCTTTCGTTCTTGCAAGCCGTCTGCCCGGCGGTTCGGCTTTCCGTTGTTCCGTAATGATTAACCCGCTCCGGTGAGTTCCGTCCTTGGGCCCAGTCCTGAGAGTGCTTAATTTCTGCTAAATTACCGGTCAAACTTAGGGAAATAAGGTTACCGGCATGTTCAAGCAAACTCAAAATCAGGTCAATATCTCCGCCGTGCTTGGCGAATACACCATTCCTCCACTGAAAGACATGTTGATTTTGGGGCGCGATTCGCCAATCGGCTGTATCGCGATGCGCCGCGCCATTGAATTATTGGTGAAAGCGCCGTTCGAGCATATCGAGTGCGACGACGAAATCATCAGCGATATCTTGGTCCGAAAAAGCCTGTTGAACCGGGCTTCGCGCGAGGCATTGATCGAGTTTGTGATAGGTCAGGTTAAGCCGCTGATGAGCATCGACGAGATTTTGCACGCCGATTTGGACGTCTCGGTGCGCTTGAGCGCCAAGGTATGAAGGAATTGACGGTAAAGGCCTGTCTTTGGCCCGATGTGGTCAGGGTCCGGGAAGAAGACCGGCCAAAGGGGCGGGCGAATGGCAGTACCGTGTACGCGGTATTTCGCGATGGCGAACTTAGTGCCGATTTTTGCGGCGTGGCTACCCACCATGACATTTCCCTGCACCCTGGCTGGATTTTTGCCGACTTGGTCGAGCATCGCAAGCTCGCGGCCGTGCCGGTCGGTGCCGGTATCCGTACCGCGTTGAAAACCATGCGGAAGCATGGCATGGAAGTGTTGGCCGTGATGAGCCGCGACGAATTTGTCGGCGTCGTGACCCGGGAAAGCATTTTGCAGGCCTTGCTGGAACGCGATCGGCAGTTGTTACTCGAAAGCGTGCGTTTGCGGGACATTGCCGAGGAAAACCATCGCCAGACCGTGATTTGGGTCGAGCGCTTGGCCGCCCTCAACGAGGCCGCCAGAAGCTTGTTGGGGGTGTTGGCCCGGACGTCGATAGAAACCGAATTGCTGCAAGCTGGGCTCGATGCCTTGCGTAAGCTGTTGGACGCCGATTTTGGGGCGATTGGTATCGTCGATGAGCACGGCGGGATGGCTGAATTCATTTATTCCGGAATCAGCGAGGCTCAGGCCAAGCAAATCGGCGAGCTGCCGCAAGGCAAGGGTTTGTTGGGCGTCGTGATCGAAGAGGATATTTCGCTACGCCTGAGCGATATGCGCACCGATCCGCGTAGCATCGGATTTCCGCCGCATCATCCGCCGATGAAATCGCTGTTGGCGGTGCCGATTTCCCGGCACGGTCGGGTGTACGGGCGGATCTATTTGTGCGACAAAGTCGGCGGCGAGGCGTTTAGCGCCAACGACGAGGAGTTGGCGGCCAGTTTCGCGCATTCGTTATCGTTGGTGATCGACAACGCCAGGGAGATGGAAGAGGTCAAGCGGGCTCGCCAGCGCCTGGATTACATGGCGCATTTCGATGCGCTGACCGATCTACCCAATCGCACGCTGCTGACCGACCGCGCCTTGCAATTCATCGCGCGCGCGCAGCGCAAACGCGAGGTGGTGGCTTTTTTGTTTCTCGATCTGGACAATTTCAAGACTATCAACGATTCGTTCGGCCATACAGTTGGCGACGAATTGCTCAGAGAGGTGGCCAAGCGCATCGCCTCGTGCTTGCGTGAAGGCGACACGCCGGCACGCATGGGGGGCGACGAATTCATTATCATGTTGCCCGGCATCAAGGACAGCCTGGATGCCGCCAAGGTGGCGGTCAAGATTTTGGGGCTACTGAATGAACCCTTTGTCATTAACCAACACCAGATTTATTCGCGGGCCAGCATAGGCATCAGCGTGTTTCCGGAGAACTCGGGCAATCTGGACGAACTGCTGGCGCAGGCCGATTCCGCGCTGTACCACGCCAAAAAGCTCGGCAAGAACAACTATCAGTTTTTTACGTCGGAAATGAACAGTACCGCGCAGCGGTATCTGCAGCTTGAGCATCATTTGCGTTGCGCGCTCGGTCAGGGCGAGCTGTCGCTGTACTACCAGCCGCAAGTGCAAATCGATAGCCGGGCGGTAATCGGCATGGAGGCGCTGTTGCGCTGGCATAGTCCGACCTTGGGCATGGTGATGCCGGATCAGTTTATCGGTTTGGCCGAGGAAACCGGGTTGATCGTGCCGATAGGCGAATGGGTGTTGCGGACCGCTTGCGAACAGGCCCAGTGCTGGCGCGAGACAGGTACGCCGGTGCGCGTCGCCGTCAATCTATCCGGTCGGCAGTTCCAGGATTTTCAACATCAACGCGGCTTGTTGGACGTGGTTGCGACCGTGTTGGCCGAAACCGGCTTGCCGGCGGAATTATTGGAGTTGGAAATCACCGAAAGCATCATGATGCGCGATGTGGATACCACGCTAGCCACTCTGCAAGGCTTAAAGAGCCTGGGCGTGCGTATTTCGGTGGACGATTTCGGCACCGGTTATTCGTCGCTGAGCTATTTAAAGCGTTTTCCGCTCGACACGTTGAAAATCGACAAGGCCTTTGTAAAGGACGTTTCCACCGACGACAGCGACCGGGCGATCGTGGCCGCGATTACCGCGATGGCCGGCCAGTTGAAATTGGAGTTGGTCGCGGAGGGCATAGAGGACTTGGAGCAGTTGGTCTTCCTGTCCGGACAGCGTTGCAATTACGGCCAAGGCTATTACTTCAGCAAGCCGGTGCCGGTGGAGCAAGCCACCGCGTTGCTGAAGCCGGGGGCCTTGTCGGAATGACGGCGGCTTAGTTTGCCGACGGTGCTTGCGGCATCGCGTCGATATCGAAGTTCTGTTTGATGCGTTTCGCCGCCGCTCTGGCTTCGGATTTGGTTTTGAACGGCCCGGCCAAGACGCGGTAATTGCCGTTGCTGGCAATCTTGCGGGCCGGGATCGGCGGGCCTTGGTGATTGAGCATGGCCGCCAGCTTTTGCGCTTCGGTTTCGCTCTGGAACACATCGGCGATGATCGTCGACCAGGCGTCGGCGTCCAGTTCGCCGATTTCCGGTTGGCCGAACAGTCGTTCCGGATGTTCGATCTGCGGCGCGGCGGCGCTTAGTTCGGCAAGGTTCGGACTGTTGACGAGTACCGGTGTCGGCACGCCGTTGGCGCGCTTGAGGATGGCTTCCACCTTGGGCCAATCCAGTGTAGCTTGCCGTTCCGCGGCGAGCTGCTTCAATTTGCCGCGCAGGTCTTTTTCCAGTTGCTTGCGTTGCTTTTCCCATTTATCCAATGGTTGGTGGGCTTCCAGATACAGCGCGTCGCCCGCCCAGGCGGCTAAGAAGGGTTGGTGGACGATGCGTACCGGCGTGCCTATGTCGACTTGCTTGAACAGGTTTTCCACGTCCTCCGGGTAGAGCTGTACGCAGCCGTGGCTGACTTGCATGCCGATCCCGTAGGGCTTGTTGGTTCCGTGTATCAAATAGCCCTTAAAACCCAGCGGCATTGCGTAATAGCCGAGAGGATTGTCCGGGCCGGAGCGGATGACTTTGGGGAGAGGGTCGCCCAGCGCCTGGTGTTCGCGTTGGATCGATTCCGGCACGGTCCAGGCCGGATTGGCTTTCTTGGCGACGATTTGCGTCTGACCCAGCGGCGTATTCCAGCCTTCTCGTCCGATGCCGACCGGATAGGTCAAGACCGATCGGGTGTTCGGAAAGTAAAACATGCGCATGTTGGCCAGGTTCAACACGATGCCTTGGCGCGGCGCGTCGGGGATTATGAATTGCAAGGGCAGCAATACCGTGCTGTCGTTCTGTAAGCTCCAGGGATCCAGGCCGGGATTGGCGAGGGTAATGTCGTTGTATCCCAGGCCGTAATGGCGAGCAATGTCCGAGAGCGTATCGTTTTCCCGGCTGGAGAGCGTGGCCAGGCCTCCGACGATGTTCAAGTCGGCGGAGAGGCTGAATTGGTGAGTCTCGACGACTTCGTTGGGTTTGACCGTCCAGGTGACTTTTTCCGATTGCGGTTCGGAAAAGAAGGCTAAGGTTTGGCAGCCGCTTAGCAACGACGCCAGTATCAGCGCGAATGGTATAAGCAACGGAGAGTGGGTCGGGGAATGGCGGATAGGCGGACGGGTTAAGGCGATCATGACGGTGACGGGACTGGGGGCGTCGGATGGTTGTTTCCGCCCGGAGAGTAGCGCGTTTGGCGCGGCCTGGCAAGAAAGCCCGTGGATTTGGTTGTCCGGGTTTCTTGGCTTCCCGGAAGATGGTATCTTCCCCCACTATTTTGCTTGGTTACTGGCTTATTGTAGGAGTTGTGAATGGCTATTGAAAAAGCGGCTGTCGAAAATATATTGAAAAATTTCATTGACCCGAATGTCGAGACCGATTTGGTGTCGGCTAAGGCCGTCAAAAAGATTACGGTGGACGGCGACGCGGTCAGCGTTGTCGTCGAAGTGGGCTATCCGGCCAAGAGTTACGTTGGCGAGCTGCGCGCCGAGTTGGAGCAACGCTTGCGCGCGTTGCCGGGGCTTGGGAAGCTGGAGGTCGAAGTGTCCTTCAAGATTGTGTCGCACGCCGTGCAAAAGACCTTGAAGCCCTTGCCGAATGTGAAAAATATTATCGCGGTGGCGTCGGGCAAGGGAGGCGTCGGTAAATCGACGACTTCAGTGAATCTGGCGCTGGCGCTGGCAGCGGAGGGTGCTCAGGTCGGTATTTTGGATGCTGATATATACGGCCCCAGCATTCCTACCATGCTGGGTTTGTCCGGTCAGCCGGACAGTGAGGACGGCAAGATGTTGCAACCCAAGTTGTCTTTCGGCGTCCAGACCATGTCGATTGGTTATCTGGTCGATCCCGATCAACCGATGATTTGGCGCGGCCCGATGGTAACCGGTGCATTGCAACAATTGTTGGGTCAAACCCAATGGCATGACGTCGATTATTTGATCATCGATTTGCCGCCGGGTACCGGCGACATCCAGTTGACGCTGGCTCAGCAGATTCCGGTCAGCGGCGCGGTCATCGTGACCACGCCGCAAGACATTGCGTTGATAGACGCTCAGCGTGGCTTGGGCATGTTCGAAAAGGTCAATGTGCCGATTCTGGGTTTGGTCGAAAACATGAGTCTGCATATTTGCAGCAACTGCGGTCACGAAGAGGCTATTTTCGGCCAAGGCGGCGGCGTGGCGATGGCCGCCAAAAACGGGGTGGATCTGTTGGGTGCGTTACCGTTGGATATTAAAATCCGGGAGTTTGCCGACAGTGGCCGACCGACGGTAGTTGCCGATCCGGACGGGCGGCCGGCGCAAATCTACAAGGCCATCGCCCGCAAAATGGCCGCGAAACTGGCGCTGAGAGCCAAGGATTTCAGCGGCCGATTCCCGAATATCGTGATTCAGAATACTTGATCCGGAGCTGGGTCCGGCTAGACCAGTACTAGATTGTCCCGGTGGATGAGTTCGTCGTCATCGGCATAGCCCAGCAAGGCTTCGAACTCGCTGCTGGGTTTGCCGGCGATTTTGGCGGCATCGTCGGCACCGTAGTTGATCAGGCCGCGGGCGATTTCCTGGCCGTGGGCGTCCAGGCAAGATACCAAGTCGCCGCGTTGGAATGAGCCACTCACCGTCTTGACGCCGACGGCCAGCAAACTTTTGCCGGCGGCTTTCAGAATTTTGACGGCGCCGTCGTCCAGCGTAACGCTGCCTTTGAGCTGCAATTGCCCGGCCAGCCATTGCTTGCGGGCCGCCAGCGGGGCGATGTTCGGTATCATATAGGTGCCGAGCGCTTCGCCGGCAAACACTCGGTTGACGACTTGGTCCAGCTTGCCGGAGACGATGACGGTGGCGGCGCCGGATCTGGCCGCCAACCGGGCGGCGCGAACCTTGGTGAACATGCCGCCGCGTCCTAGGCCGCTAATGCTGCCGCCGGCCACTTCGTCGAGCAGGCTTTCGTTGACGCTGATTTCGGAAATCAATTGGGCGGCGGGATTCAGGCTGGGATTGGCGTCGAACAGGCCAAGCTGGTCGGTCAACAACAGCAATAAATCGGCTTCGACCAGATTGGCGACCAGCGCGCCCAGGGTGTCGTTGTCGCCGAAGCGAATTTCCTCGGTAGCCACCGCGTCGTTTTCGTTGATGACCGGAACGACGCCGAAATCCAACAGGGTTAGCAAGGTGCTGCGGGCATTGAGATAGCGTTGCCGGTCGGATAGGTCGTCGTGGGTCAGCAAGACCTGGGCCGCCAGTAAGTCATGCGTCTGGAATTCGTCTTCGAAGCGGCGCACCAGGCCCATCTGGCCGACCGAGGCAGCGGCTTGCAGTTCGTGCAGCGTTTTCGGACGGGTTTTTAATTTCAGGCGGCTCATGCCTTCCGCCACCGATCCTGACGAGACCAATACCACGTCGACGCCCAACTGGCGTAGCGCCGCCATTTGCTCGACCCAGCCGGCGATCGCGGTCTTGTTCAGGCCGCGGCCGCCGTCGGTCAGCAGTGAGCTGCCGATTTTGACGACGACGCGTTTAGCTTTAGAGAAATCAGACCGGCTCATCGGGGATGGGCTCCAGCGAATTGCGTTGCGCTTCCAGAAAATCCATGATCGCGTACATCAGTTCTTGGGTGCCCTGGTTTTTCAGCGCGGAAATCTTGTATACCGGGCCATTCCAGTCCAGTTCGTCGAGGATGGCTTGACAGTGGGCGTCGAGCTCGTCGTCCGGGACGTTGTCGATTTTGTTCAGTACCAGCCAGCGCGGCTTTTCGGCCAGTTCGTCGCTCCATTTTTCGACTTCGGCAATGATTTTCCGGGCGGCGGAAACCGGCGTTTCGTCGCTTTGGTAGGGGGCGATGTCGAGGATGTGCAGCAGCAGGCCGGTACGCGACAAGTGCTTTAGAAACTGCAGGCCGAGCCCCGCGCCCTCGGCCGCGCCTTCGATGACGCCCGGAATATCGGCGATCACGAAGCTGCGCATGTCGTCGACCCGAACGACGCCCAAATTGGGATGTAGCGTCGTGAACGGATAGTCGGCTACTTTCGGGCGCGCCGACGAGACGGCCCGAATCAGGCTGGATTTGCCGGCATTGGGCATGCCGAGCAGGCCCACGTCGGCAATCACCATCAATTCCAGACGCAGCATGCGGTGTTCGCCCGGCGTCCCCTTACTGGTTTGCTGAGGCGCGCGGTTGATGCTGCTTTTGAAGCGGGTGTTCCCCAAGCCGTGAAAGCCGCCCTTGGCAACCAGAAGTTGTTGGCCGGGCTTGGTTAGGTCGCCGATTTTCTCGCCGGTGTCGGCTTCGTAAACGATCGTGCCGGGCGGTACCGGGACGAAGCAATCATCGCCTTTTTTACCCGTGCAGTCGCGGCTGCCGCCGTTTTGGCCGCGTTGGGCGCGGTGCACCGAGTGATAGCGAAAGTCCACCAGGGTGTTAACGTTCTCCGTGGCCACCAGATAAACGCTGCCGCCGTCGCCGCCGTCGCCGCCGTCGGGGCCGCCCAACGGAATATATTTTTCTCGGCGGAACGACGCCTTGCCGTTGCCGCCGTCGCCTGCTTCCACGCGGATTTCCGCTTCGTCAACAAATCTCATAATGTACCGGTATAAACAAAAAAGCCCCGCTAAACAACGAGGCTTTTCCTTTCAGTGGTGCCTTGCAGCACTGCTGGCGATGTTACGCTGCTGCGATGCTAACGTATTTGCGGTTTTTCGGGCCTTTTTCTTCAAAAACCACTTTGCCGTCCGCAGTCGCGAACAAGGTGTGGTCTTTACCGATGCCGACATTGGTGCCAGGGTGAAATTGAGTGCCGCGTTGGCGAACCAGAATATTGCCCGCTTTAACCACTTGGCCGCCAAAACGTTTGACGCCCAGGCGTTGTGCATTGGAATCGCGACCGTTGCGGGTACTACCGCCTGCCTTCTTGTGAGCCATGATCTAACCTCTGTGAATGTTATGCGGAAATACCAGTGATCTGGACTTCCGTGTAATATTGACGATGCCCCTGTTTTTTCATGTGGTGCTTGCGTCTTCTGAATTTGATGATACGGACTTTTTTGTGGCGGCCTTGAGAAACCACGGTTGCGGTGACCTTTCCGCCTTCAACGTAAGGCTGACCAACTTTTACAGAGTCGCCTGATTGAACCATCAATACCTTGTCGAACTCCACGCTGTCGCCCGCGCCTAGTTCCAGTTTTTCGATTTTTAAGGTAGTACCTTCTGCGACACGGTACTGTTTGCCACCTGTTTGAATTACCGCATACATCGGCGTAAGCTCCATCAAGCATAAACTGTTAATAGTGAACAGCGGATTATATGTTTGGCGGCAAGTTACGTCAAACAAAAAATGCTTTTAGCACTAACGGTTTAAAGCCATGTTCGGACTGGTACTATTGACACTATTCGGTATTATTCATAGCATGACCGGCTAACCAGACAAAATTTGCCGTAGTGATCAGCGTTCAGACTCTTTCCATGATAGCCACAGATTCAGCGCCGACTAGCGGTGCCATAGATTTTGATTCGATCAAAAATTTGACCAGCGAGGAGTCTCAAGCTGTCGACCGCTTAATTTTGCAAGAATTAAGTTCGGATGTCGTCCTGATCAATCAAATCGGGCATTACATCATAGGTAACGGCGGTAAGCGTTTGCGGCCTATGTTGTTGTTGTTGGCCGCGAAGGCGTTGGGCGAGGTTGGCGATCATCACTTGACGCTGGCGGCGGTCATCGAATTTATCCATACCGCGACGCTATTGCATGACGACGTTGTCGACGAATCGGCGATGCGACGCGGCAAGGAGTCCGCCAACGCGGTCTGGGGTAATGCCGCCAGCGTTTTGGTCGGGGATTATCTGTATTCGAGTGCGTTCGAAATGATGGTCCGCACCAACAACATGCGGGTGATGGACATCATGTCCAAAACTACCACGGCTATCGCCGAGGGCGAAGTGTTGCAACTGTTGAATTGCAACAATCCCGAAACCAGCGAAGCTAAATACCTCGAAGTGATTGCCCGCAAAACCGCGATCCTGTTCAGCACGGCGACTCGGTTGGCGGCGGTGGTTTCGGCCGCCGACGCTGTCGTCGAAAACGGCTTGGCGGTCTATGGGCAACAATTGGGCGTGGCATTTCAATTGATCGACGATGCACTGGACTACAAGGCTAACAGTGAGGAACTGGGTAAAAACCTGGGCGACGATTTGGCAGAGGGTAAACCGACCTTGCCGCTGATCTACGCAATTCAACATGGCGACGAGCGTCAGGCCAAAGTGGTGGTAGATGCGATTCGGCAGGGCTCTCGGGACGCTTTCAATGAAGTTTACGAAGTCGTCAAGGCTACGAACGCGATCGAATACACCGAGCGTTGCGCGGATCGAGCCGCCGCGGCCGCCATTGAGGCACTGCAATGCTTGCCGGACTCGGCTTACAAGCGCGCCTTGGAAACCTTGGCTCATTTCTCGGTGCAGCGCAGTCATTAACGTCGCGCGGCGATGAATCTTTCCGGCTGCTAGTTTTTCGGTTGTTGGCCTGGTTTTGAGGGCGGGCTGTCCCAGTCAGGCCGTACGGCTATTCCGGACGGGGATAGCCTTCTAATCGTCTTCCCGGCCTGGATCCAGCTCGGCCAGATGTAGTAAATCCTGTATCGCATCGGTCAGACGCGCGAAACGCGCGTCGATTTTCTCCAATAACTCCTGAAAAAATCGGTCGCTTGCCACCTGCGAGTCCGCGTTTGCCGCAAACAGCCGATCTTCGAGTTGGCTGGCGGCGTCGGTGTCGGCGATTTCGGCCAGTTCGCCTAAGGCTTCGGACGAGATTAGCGCGCTTAGGTAGTGTTTCTTCTTCAGATCTTCGGTTTGCAAGGTCAGTGTGTTCGCCAATTCCAAGACCCGCCGCGCCAGAGTGTGGAGTTCGCTCAGCAAGCTCAGCCCGTCGGTCAGCATCGCCAATTCGCCGGCTTGTCCCTCAATGTCTCTCAATAGTTGTTTGCCGCGTTTTTTGGTCGTTTTCATGCTTGGCTCCCGGTCGCGATTAGCTTTTCGCCCAAGCCGCTGTGTCTGACGCTTGGGCGGGCGACGCAGGTTTCGAAGATGTCGCGCTCGGCGAACACGCTTACTCGGCGTTTCGCCCGGGTGATGCCGGTGTACAGCAATTCCCTGCTGAGCACCGGATTGGCGCGTTCCGGCAGTACCAGCATTGCCTCGTCGAACTCGGAGCCCTGGCTTTTATGAATGGTCATTGCGTAAACCGTTTCGCACGCGGGCAGCCGAGCAGGGCGCAGACCGCGAAATCCGTCACGGTCCGGAAAATAGACGCGCGGTTGGCCGTCGGCGGGGTCCGGCAGGCAGATGCCGATATCGCCGTTGTATAGTTGGGTAGCCGCGTGGTTGCGGGAAATCATCACTGGCCTGCCGGGGTACCAGGTATGGCCGATGCTCTGCGGCCATGCTTGGGCGGCGGCGCGTTCCACGCGACGGTTGATGTCTTCTGCCCCGTACGGACCTTGTTGATTGGCGCATAGCACCTGGAAACGCTGGAACTCGGTGAAGATTTCGTTCAGCCCGGCCCCGGCCGCTATCAGTTCGAAATAGCGGCGATAGCGCTCGCCGATATAGCTGATCGCGTCGTGTTTTAGTCGGTGGATCGCGTCGTCGCCGGTCAGCAGCAATTGCCAGGCTTGTTCGGCGTCGCCGCGATGGACGGCCTCGGCCAGCGCCTTGATTTGCCCTTGAAAACGGTGCGAGTGGCGCAGCTCGACGGTTTGCTCCGGTAGTCCGCGAGCAATGTCCGCCAACACCGCGCCGGCTTCGACCGACGCGAGTTGGTCCTTGTCGCCGAGCAGAATCAGGCGCGCGCCCGGTTTTAGCGCGTCGACCAGTTTGCTAATTAAGGCGAGGTCGACCATCGACGTTTCGTCGACTACGACCACGTCGTAGGGTAGCGGGAAGTCGGCATTGTGACGGAAGTACGGGGATGGCGGTTTGGCGCCGAGTAGGCGGTGTAGTGTGCAGGCGCTTTCCGGTACGGCTTGTTTGATCGTTTCCGGGCAATTCAGATGGGCTTTATTGGCAACGATTGTTTGTTGCAGACGCATCGCCGCCTTGCCGGTCGGCGCCGCCAAGGCGATGAATGGCGGGTTTGGGTTCAGTTCCAGCAATAAGGCGAGGATTTTCAAAACCGTGGTGGTCTTGCCGGTGCCGGGTCCGCCGGTGACGACCGTCAATGCTTGGGTTAACGCCGCGCGCGCCGCCTGTTGCTGCGCGTCGGACTCCTGTCGGTCCGTCGGGAAATGCCGCGCCAGCGCGGGTTCCGGATCGAGTATGTCGAATTGAATGGCGGCGAGCGTTGCCAGTTGCATGGCCAGTCGGGATTCGTACTGCCAATATCGGCGCAGGTAGAGACGCTGGGATTCAACGATCAACGGCGTCAATGCGTTATTCGAGGCTAGGCCGGACGCCAGCAGCAAATTGGCGTCGGCCGGGTCCAGCTCGATACAGCTATGGCCGGCGGCTTGTTGTTCGGCCAGCGTTTTCGCCAGCGCGTAAAGGCGGGTGTTGTCGGCGCTTGAGACAACGCTGCGCGAGGTCAGGAAGTCGGCGAAGTGGCTGGCCAGCTTGTCGTGAGGCGTTTCGGGCGAAGTCATCGAGGCGGTTAAATTTAGCTGGCTTGTTGGGTGCAAAAGGCTAAAACCCATTGTTTTATAAGCTTTTTGTGTTGGGATTAGTCCTTGGCGGACTTGCATTTCCAAACATAATCATATACCGTAAGCGACCACCTGAAAGGCTAGGGGTGCTTTCCGTCGAAACTTTAATCCGGAAAGCTGAGAAAAACCCTTCGAACCTGAACCGGTTAATGCCGGCGTAGGAAAGCCCAAATCTTTTCCCTGCGCTCGCGATTTATTCTGATTTTTGGAGATAAGCATGAGCGCTGTCCGCAACGAAATTACGACCGATACCGGCAGTAGCATCCGGATCGATTCCTACCCGGCTTCGGAAAAAGTCTATATCGCCGGCAGCCGACCCGATATGCAAGTACCGATGCGCCAGATCAACCTGTCGGATACCCCGGCGCATTTCGGAGCCGAGAAGAATCCGCCGATCTTCGTCTACGACACTTCCGGCCCTTACACCGACCCCAACGTCGACATTAACCTGCACCAAGGCTTGAACTCGGTACGCGGACTATGGATAGCAGAACGCGGCGATACCGAATTGCTGAGCGGACCAACCTCCAAATTCGGCCATGAACGTTTGCACGACCCCAAAACCGCGCACCTGCGTTTCGAGCTAACCCGTCATCCGCGCCGCGCCAAAGCCGGCCACAACGTTTCACAGATGCATTATGCCCGCAAAGGCATCATCACGCCGGAAATGGAATACATCGCGATCCGCGAGAACCAGAACCTGGAAGCGATGCGCGACCGTTACCAAGGCCAGCATCCGGGCTTTTCCTATGGCGCCAATATTCAGTCCTTCATCACGCCCGAATTCGTGCGTTCCGAAGTCGCCAGGGGCCGCGCCATCATTCCGGCCAACATCAACCACCCGGAATTGGAGCCGATGATCATCGGTCGCAACTTTTTGGTCAAGATCAACGGTAACTTGGGCAACTCGGCGATCACTTCGTCGATCGAGGAAGAAGTCGAGAAAATGCTGTGGGGCATCCGTTGGGGTGCCGATACCATCATGGACTTGTCCACCGGCAAGAACATCCACGAAACCCGCGAATGGATCTTGCGCAATTCGCCGGTACCGATCGGCACCGTGCCGATTTACCAGGCGCTGGAAAAAGTCGACGGCAAGGCCGAGGAACTGACCTGGGAAATCTTCCGCGACACACTGATCGAGCAGGCCGAACAAGGCGTGGATTACTTCACGATACACGCTGGTGTGCGCCTGCAGCACGTACCGTTGACCGCCAAGCGTTTGACCGGCATTGTTTCGCGCGGCGGCTCGATCATGGCCAAATGGTGTCTGGCTCACCACACCGAGAGCTTCCTTTACACCCATTTCGAAGAAATCTGCGAAATCATGAAGGCCTACGACGTGTCGTTCTCCTTGGGCGACGGCTTGCGTCCGGGCTCGATCTACGACGCCAACGACGCTGCCCAGTTCGGCGAGCTGGAAACCCTGGGCGAACTGACCCAAATCGCCTGGAAACACGACGTGCAAACCATGATCGAAGGTCCCGGCCATGTGCCGCTGCAAATGATCAAAGTCAACATGGACAAACAGCTTGAAGACTGCTTCGAGGCGCCGTTCTATACCTTGGGGCCGCTGACCACCGACATTGCCCCCGGCTACGACCACATCACCTCGGCGATCGGCGCCGCCAACATCGGCTGGTACGGCTGCGCGATGCTGTGCTATGTGACTCAGAAAGAACACCTGGGCCTGCCCAACAAACAGGACGTCCGCGAAGGCATCGTCACCTACAAAATCGCCGCGCATGCCGCCGACTTGGCCAAAGGCCACCCCGGCGCGCAAATTCGCGACAACGCGATGTCCAAGGCCCGTTTCGAATTCCGCTGGGAAGACCAGTTCAACCTGGCGCTGGACCCGGAAAAAGCCCGCTCCTTCCACGACGAAACCTTACCCAAGGAATCGGCCAAGGTTGCTCACTTTTGCTCAATGTGTGGCCCGCATTTCTGCTCGATGAAAATCACCCAGGACGTGCGCAACTACGCCGAGCAAAAAGGCCTGGAAGAAGAAGAGGCGCTGAAAAAAGGCATGGAAGAAAAGTCCGAGCAATTCCTGAAGGAAGGCGCGGCAATTTACCACGAGGTTTAAGGCTATTTAGGCACCCCCTGTCAGTCGGGCCGGGGGTGCCGATGCCTGCGGAGTCGATTTGAGCGCGACGTGGAGTTTGGATTAAATCCTTACATCATCTATAGTTGCAGCCTAAACTTCCAGTAAATCCATTCCCGACTCGATTTCATGGCGACAGCTCCTTCCAATATTCATTTCAGCGGCTTGGCCAAGTGCCTGATCCAAAAAGGCCTGTTGACTGAAGAGACTGCCGCCGCCTATCTGCAAGAAGCCCAAAAACGCAAGCAAGCCTTCGTCAGTTATCTGGTCGAGCATAAAGTGCTCGATAGTCGGACCGTGGCCTCCATCGCTTCCGCCGAGTTCGGCGTGCCGTTTTTCGATTTGGATGCGATAGACGTGGCGTCGCTGCCTATCAAAATGGTCAGCGAAAAGCTGATCCGCCAACATCACGCTCTGCCACTGTTCAAACGCGGTAACCGCTTGTTCGTCGCCACCGCCGATCCGACCAATTTCCAGGCGCTGGACGAGATCAAGTTCCATACTCGGCACAATACCGAGAACATTTTGGTCGAAGAAGACAAATTGATGAAGATGATCGATACCGCGCTGGAAGCGGCCGATACATCCATGAAGGATTTGCTCGACGACGATCTGGATAACATCGATATTTCGGCCGGCGACGAAGCCAAGCCGGCCGAGGAAGTCGGCGGCTCGGACATCGACGATGCGCCCATCGTCCGTTTCGTCAACAAAATTCTGCTCGATTCGATCAAGCGCGGCGTTTCGGATATTCACATGGAGCCGTTCGAGAAGAAGTTCCGGATCCGGTTTCGGGCCGACGGCATTTTGTCCGAAGTCGCCAGTCCGCCGGTCGGTATTGCCAATCGGATCATATCCCGGATCAAGGTCATGTCGAAAATGGACATCGCCGAGCGGCGGGTGCCCCAGGACGGCCGGATCAAAATGCAAATTTCCAAGAATCGGGCCATCGATTTCCGGGTGAATACCTGTCCGACGCTGTTCGGCGAAAAAGTGGTGATGCGGATACTCGATCCCACCAGCGCCCAGATCGGTATCGAAAAATTGGGTTTCGAGCCTGTTCAACAAAAAAACTTTTTGGACGCCATTCACCGGCCCTACGGGATGGTGTTGGTGACCGGGCCAACCGGTAGCGGTAAGACGGTGTCGCTGTACACCGGCTTGAACATTCTGAACAGCGTCGAGCGGAACATTTCGACCGCCGAAGATCCGGTCGAGATCACGGTCGAAGGTATCAATCAGGTCAACGTCAATGCCAAAGCCGGCTTGACCTTCGCCGAAGCCTTGCGGGCTTTTTTGCGGCAAGACCCGGATATCATCATGGTCGGCGAGATCCGCGACCTGGAAACCGCCAGCATCGCGGTCAAGGCAGCGCAAACCGGTCACTTGGTATTGTCGACCCTGCACACCAACGACGCGCCGCAAACCATCAATCGCTTGGTGCAGATGGGGATAGAGCCGTTCAATATCGTGTCGGCGGTGAATCTGATCATGGCCCAGCGCTTGGCGCGGCGGCTTTGCGAGCATTGCAAGAAGGAGGCCGACTTTCCGGAAAACATCTGGTTGTCGGCCGGCTTTAGTAAGGAAGAAATCGGCACCTTCAAAATTTACGAACCGGTCGGTTGCGAGCATTGCAACAATGGCTACAAGGGGCGGGTGGGTATCTATCAGGTGATGCCGATCAGCGAAGCGATGCGCGCGTTGATTTTGCGTGGCGGCAATGCCATGGACATGGCCGCGCTGTCCAAAACCGAAGGCATCAACGACCTTAGGGCTTCCGGCTTATTAAAAATACGACAGGGTATTACGTCGCTCGAAGAAATCGACCGCGTCACCAAGGAATAAACATGGCAAAGCAAGACGAGCAAATCGAGTTCAATTGGGACGGTTTCGATAAGCAAAACAAAAAAACCAAGGGCACGATCATGGCCAAAAGCGAAGTGATTGCCCGAACCGAGCTGCGGCGGATGGGGATACGCGTCGTCGGCATCAAGCGCAAGGCTAAGCCGCTATTCGGCGCCAAGGTGCAGAAAATCACCAGCGCGGATATCGCGATATTTGCCAGACAGTTGGCGACGATGTTGGAAGCCGGCGTGCCGCTGGTGCAGTCCTTCGACATTATCGGCCGCGGCCACGACAATCCCAGTATGGCCGAGCTGTTGCTGGCGATCAAGGCCGACATCGAAGGCGGCGACACGATGGCTCAGGCCTTGGCGAAACGGCCTATCTATTTCGACGATTTGTTCTGCAATTTGGTCGCCGCGGGCGAGCATGCCGGGGTGTTGGAAACCTTGCTGGACAAGATTGCCACCTACAAGGAAAAAACCGAGTCGATCAAGAAAAAGGTCAAAAAGGCACTGACCTACCCGGTCGCGGTGTTGGTGGTTGCCTTCATCGTGACCGCGATTTTGCTGATCTTTGTCGTGCCGGTGTTCGAGGACTTGTTTAAAAGTTTCGGCGCCGACCTGCCGGCCTTCACTCAATTCGTGATCGCTTTGTCCGCCTGGGTACAGGAATGGTGGTGGGCGGTATTGCTGGTGGTCGGCGGTGGCGGTTACACCTTCAGTTACTTTAAAAAACGCTCGAAAGCGTTCAATCATTTTCTGGATAAGTCGTTATTAAAGATTCCGGTGGTCGGCATGATTTTGGAAAAATCGGCGATCGCCCGTTTCGCCCGCACCCTGTCGACGATGTCGGCGGCCGGCGTGCCGCTGGTAGAGGCCTTGGTGTCGGTCGCGGGCGCTTGCGGCAACATTCTGTTTCACGATGCGGTAATGAACGTCCGCGACGAAGTATCCACCGGTCAGCAGTTGAAGGTGGCATTGGAACAAACCGGCATGTTTCCGAATATGGTGGTGCAAATGGTTGCCATCGGCGAGGAATCCGGTTCTATCGACGCGATGTTGGATAAGGTGGCGGATTTCTTCGAAGAAGAGGTGGACAATCTGGTCGACAATCTCAGTAGCCTGATGGAGCCGATTATCATGGCCATCTTGGGCGTGTTGGTCGGCGGCCTGATCGTCGCAATGTATTTGCCCATCTTCAAGCTCGGCGCCGCGATATAGGCGTCCTCCGCTGATCGGTTTGGCCGGGCGGGATTTCCGCGAGATTTTATGCTGACGATGTTAGAACAATTTCCGCCGCTACTGATGGGTGTGGCGCTGCTGCTAGGTCTGCTGGTCGGCAGCTTCTTGAATGTGGTGATTTACCGGTTGCCGGTAATGCTGCAACGCGATTGGCGGCGCGATTGCCACGAGTTTTTACAACTGCCGTATTCGGAGCCCACCGAGGCTTTCAATCTGATGTGGCCGGCTTCGCATTGTCCGGCCTGTAACGCGCCGATCAAGGCCTATCAGAACATTCCGGTGTTGAGCTATTTACTGTTGGCTGGCCGGTGCGCGCACTGCGGCACCGCGATCGCTTGGCGCTATCCACTGGTCGAGGCGTTCACCGGATTGTGTTCCGCGCTGGTGGCCTGGAAGTTGGGTTTCGGATTGGGAATGGCATTCGGTTTGTTGTTGACCTGGAGCTTGATTGCGTTGAGTTTCATTGATTTCGACCATCAATTGTTGCCCGACAGCATCACTTTGCCGATGTTGTGGCTGGGTTTGTTGCTGAGTTTGTTTGGCGTTTATGCCGAACCGCGCGACGCGATCATCGGCGCGGCGGCCGGTTATTTGGTACTGTGGAGCGTTTACCAGGGCTTCAAACTGCTGACCGGCAAGGAGGGCATGGGCTTCGGCGATTTCAAATTATTGGCTTTGCTCGGCGCCTGGTTCGGTTGGCAATATTTGCCGCAGATCGTGTTGTTGTCGTCTTTGTTCGGTGCGTTGGTCGGCGTGACGATGATCGCGACCGGGCGGCGCGAAGCGTCCAAGCCGATTCCGTTCGGGCCTTATCTGGCGGCGGCCGGCTGGATTGCCATGCTGTGGGGCGACGACATCAACCGTTGGTATCTGCATTTTGCCGGATTGAATTGATGTTGACGATCGGCTTGACCGGCGGTATCGGCTGCGGCAAATCCACGGTTTGCCGGCTGTTCGAGGCGTTGGGCGTGCCCATCGTCGATGCCGATCTGATTGCCAGGCAATTGGTCGAACCCGGTCAGCCGGCCTTGCAAGACATCGTCGCGGCCTTCGGAAGCGCGGTTTTGCAAGCCGACGGCTCGTTGGACCGAGCCGCTTTGCGGGCCAAGGTGTTTGCCGATCCGGAGCAAAAATGCCGTTTGGAAGCCATATTGCATCCCTTGGTCTATACCGAAATCGCTAGACAAGTCGAGGGTTTGACTGGGTCCTACGTCATCGTCGCGGTGCCCTTATTGCTGGAAACCGATGGCGATCGTCGGGTGGATAGGGTGTTGGTGGTCGATTGCCCGCCGAAGGAGCAACTGCAACGGGTGCTGGCTCGGGACGGATTGGCGATCGATCAGGCGCGGGCGATTATCGCCAGCCAGCTTTCCCGAGAGGCGCGTCTGGCGCGGGCCGACGATGTTTTGGACAACGGCGGCGATCCCGAGCGGCTTGCAGAACAGGTTAAAAGCCTGCACAATTCCTATAATTTATTAGCCTCTGTTAGGACACCCACGGCTTGAATACACTCACCATCTACGAATTCCCTCTGAATGAACGAATTCGTGTGTTTATGCGCTTGGAGCAGCTCTTTCAACAACTTAGTCACTTCATGTTGGGCGCCTCGGTGTTCGACAAACGCGCCGCGATCTCCGTCTTGTTGGATATATTGACCATCTTCAGCCGTAGCGATTTGAAATCCGAATTGCTTAAGGAGCTGGACAGGCATACCAAGGTTTTGAATCAGCTGGCTAATAGCCAGGGTGTCGACGGCGAAAAGCTCCAGGAGATTTTGGCCGAGGTCAGTCAGGCCAGCCGCAGCCTATACAGCGCCAACGGCAAGATCGGCATCAGTGTCATGGAAAGCGATTTGTTCCAAAGTATATCCCAACGCAATTCGATACCGGGCGGTAGTTGTTCGTTCGATTTGCCGGCGTTCCACTATTGGCTGGAACAAGACGAGGCGGAGCAACAAAAGGACTTGGAACGCTGGACTCAGCCCTTCGTCGCGATTCGGGTCGCGATAGACTTGATCCTAGGTTTTATCCGCCAAAGCCACGTGCCGACTCAAGAAGTCGCCAAGGCTGGATTCTTTCAACTGGCGTTGGACAAAAGCCATCCGGTGCAATTATTGCGAGTGGGGATCGCGGCGGCCATGCCGTGTTTCGCTGAAATCAGCGGCGGTAAACACCGTTTCAGCATCCGCTTCATGAAGCCGTCCACCGACGAAAACCGCCCCAACCAAATTCTCGACGATATCGATTTCCAATTGACCCGCTGCATGTTCTAAATGGCCGACCGTTCAGTAACGATGGTGGCTTGCCCCACGTGTCGAAAACCGGTGGCCTGGGTGGCCGCCGAAACATTCAAACCCTTCTGTTCCGAGCGTTGCAAGCTGATCGATCTGGGCGATTGGGCCACTGAGGCCCATAAAATTCCCGGCGAGCCGCTAGTCGACGAGCTGTCCGACGACGACGCTTATCCCGGCGATTGAGCGGCGTTCAAAAACGCGCCGATGCCGGCGATGCCTTGCGCCCCGGCATCGGCGGCACGGGCGCCGTCTTCGCGTTGCAAGCCGCCCAGCGCGTAAACCGGTAAACCGACCCGCTCGACCAACGCTTCGAAGCGTTCCCAGCCCAACGCGGCCGCGCCCGGATGCGAGGCGGTCGTTTGGACCGGCGCCAGTACCGCGAAATCCAAGCCCAGATCTTCCGCCAAGCGCAGCTCGTCCAAATTGTGACAGGACGCCGCGACCCAGCGATAGCCGGCCGGCCGAGTCTTGCAGGCGCGCAATGCCCGGCTGCTCAGGTGCAAACCAGCGTAGTCGGCGTCGGATATCGGCAGATCGGCGTTGATCAGCAATGTGGTGTCGGCGCCGGCGCTTTCCGAGGCGATGCCTTCCAGCGTGGCGGCCAATTCGGCCGTCGGCAGCGATTTCAGCCGGATTTGAATCAGCCGGATGCCTTGATCGATCAACAGGCGGTAGCGGTCCAAGGCTTGTCGTTGGGTGGCGGCTTCCAGAATGGCGTATTCCTGGGTAATCGCGCGGCGGCAATGATGGGGCGGTTAGCGGCCGGGAAGGCGAATTCGTTCAGTCGTTCGGCGGCGACCCATTGCATGGCCTGACCTTCGCGGCCGTGGGCTAGGCCTTCGAATCGTCGAATATCCCACACATCGAGCAACACTTGGCGGTCGCCGTAATCGTGAGCGATTTTGATCAGCGGCGCGGCGTCGGTGACGCGAATACCAATTTCCTCGTGCAACTCACGGCACAAGGCTTCCAGTACCGTTTCGCCGGTTTCGACCTTACCGCCCGGAAACTCCCAAAGTCCGCCCTGGTGAGCGGTCTTGGCGCGTTCGGCGATCAGGATGCGGCCGTCGCCGCCGCGAATCACGCCGACTGCGACATGCAGGAGGCGGCTGGCGCCAAGCATATTAGGTCCGGTATTCGGCGTTGATCTTGACGTAATCGTAGGAGAAATCGCAGGTCAGCACTTCCTCGCACGCCTCGCCCCGGCCCAATCGGACCGTGACCAGAATCTCTTCCAGGTTCATCACGCGTTGGCCGTCTTGCTCGGTATATAGCGGCGAGCGGCCGCCGTTCTCGACGATGCAGACGGTGCCCAGATAAATTTCGATGTTTTCCAGTACCAGGTTTACGACGCCGGCCCGGCCGACCGCCGCCAGGATGCGGCCCCAGTTGGGGTCGCTGGCGAAGAACGCGGTTTTGACCAGCGGCGAGTGGGCGATGGTCTTGGCGACTTGTACCGCTTCGGCTGCGCTCGAAGCTTGTTCGACCCGGATGCGGATCAATTTGGTGGCGCCTTCGCCGTCGCGGATGATCAGTTCGGCCAGCCGCTTGCACACGGCGGTGACTGCGTCGGCGAATTTTGCGTAGTGCTCGCTGTCGGCCAGAATCTCCGGCGCCGTGCTGGTGCCGCTGGCCAGCAGTACGCAGGCATCGTTGGTCGATGTATCACCATCGACGGTAATCCGGTTGAACGAGACTTCCGCCGCCGCTGCTAGGCATTGTTGCAGCAGGGACTGGTCGATGGTCGCGTCGGTGGCGATGAAGCCCAGCATCGTCGCCATATTGGGTTGGATCATGCCGGCGCCCTTGGAAATGCCGGTGATCGCGACCGGATGGCCGCCGATGTCGACGACGGTCGATGCGCCTTTCGGGAACGTATCGGTGGTCATGATCGCTCGGGCGGCCTGGTCCCAGTGGGTCTCCGCCAGATCGGCGACCGCCTTAGGTAGCGCGGCGGTTAACTTGGCGACCGGCAGCGGTTCGCCGATGACGCCGGTCGAAAACGGCAGCACTTGCTGGGCGAGGCCCTCGACTTCGCCGGCCAGGCTGGCACAGCAGGCGAACGCGTCTTGCAAGCCTTGCTTGCCGGTGCCGGCATTGGCGTTGCCGGAGTTCACCAACAGCCAGCGCGGCGCCATGCTCAGATGGGATTTGGCTAATTGAACCGGCGCGGCGCAAAAGGCGTTCTGGGTGAATACCGCCGCGCAACTGCCGCCGTCGGCCATCTCGACGACCAGAATGTCGTCGCGTTGGGTTTGTTTAATGCCTGCGTTGCAGGTACCCAGTTTGACGCCTTGGATGGCGTGCATGATCGGAAATTCGGTGTGACCTACTGCCATTTTCTATCCTGTTAACCTGTGGTCCGAAAACTCTGACGTGGAACTTATCCTACTTGCAGAACAATAACATACTCGCCGTTTTCCGCGCGGGTCTCCAGCACGGCGTGACCGTTAATCCGGCACCAGGCCGGGATGTCCTGCATCACGCCGGGATCGGTGCATTCCACGGTGAGTTGGTCGCCACTTTGCAGGGTTTTGACTTTATCCTGGGTGCGAATCACCGGCAACGGGCAGAGCAGGCGGCGGGCGTTTAGCGTGAATTCGTTCATACAAACCAAGCCTCGGGGATTTGATCGGCCGCCAACGGGGCCACGCTGATTTGGCGTTCGTTGCCCTGCCGGTCGCGGATGGTTACGTCCACGTTCGCGGCATCGCGGCCTTGACCGTAACGGGCCAGGATGCGGGCAGCCAAATGCAGATCGTCTTCGTCCGGGGTGCCGTCGATCAGCACCAACGGGCCGCGATGGCTCGCGCAGTTCATGCTGACGAATTCTTTTTTATAGCCGCTCATGAAGCGGGCCTCGCCGTCCTCGCGGGCTACGATCAGTTTGAAATGCGGCTTGGGCCGAATATGCCGGCCGACTTTCAACAGCATCACGTCGTCCAAGTCGTAGTCGCGCTTGCCGCGCGCCTGCCATAAGTCGGCCAATTTTTGGGAATAGGCGGCGTCGGTCAAAAAGCAGCAGCCGCCGGCCGGTTGGGCGTAATCGCTGAAACCGTATTGCTTGGCTAGCGCCATCTGCGGTTTGCGCGAGCGGCCGCTGAAGCCGAACAATGCTTCTCGGCTGATCCAGCCCTCGCGCTCAGGCAAGGTCGCCGGCAGGTTTTGCGCGGACAAGGGCCTTACCAGCAAGTCGTCGGCGCCGGATTCGGCGGCGACGATGGGCATGGTTTGCTTGCGTTGCGACATCGGCCGTTGGCCGACGACTTCGCCGGTGATGATGAAGTCGAAACCGTTTTCCGCCATCCATTGCTTGGCCTTGTTGACCATGAAAATCTTGCAGTCCAGACAGGGGTTCAGATTGGCGCCGTAGCCGTGCTTGGGATTCAGCAGAACTTGCTTGTATTCTTCGATGATGTCGATGATATGCAGCTTGATGCCCAGTTGCTCGGCGACCCACAGCGAATTGTTGCGCTTGGTTTTGGCTTCGTCCTGTTTACGAATGGCGTGGGTATGGCCTTCGACGCAAAATCCGGTGAAAAAATTGATGCCCTCGACATGAATGCCTTGCTCGAGGATAGCCTTGGTGGCCAGCATGGAATCCAGGCCGCCGGAAATCAACGCTACTGCCTTACGTTGTTGACTCATAACCGCAAACGTCTAATCGAGAAAAAGCCGGGCATTATACCGGTTCGGGGCGGCGGGGCTTCAACTTGTTGAGGGCTTGGCCTACACTTTGGCGGATTTCCCGACGCGAGGCTGTGCAATGGAATTTAAAGATTACCTGAAAATTTTGGTTCAACAAGACGGTTCGGATTTATATCTGACCGCAGGCGCGCCGCCGGCCGCTAAATTTCACGGCACGCTGCGGCCGCTGGAAAACATTCGACTGACCAACGAAAGACTTAAAGAGATAGCCCATGCCATCATGGATGCCGATCAGCGCGCGGCCTTCGAACAGGTACCGGAAATGAATCTAGCCATCGCCGAGGAAGGCGTGGGCCGGTTTAGGGTGAATATTTTCAAGCAACGCAGCAATTACGCGCTGGTGATCCGCAACATCAAGGTCGATATTCCCAACGCCGACACCCTGGGCTTGCCGCAGGTGCTGAAAGACAAAATTATGGAAAAGCGCGGCCTGATCTTGTTCGTCGGCGGCACCGGCTCCGGCAAATCCACCTCGCTGGCGGCCTTGATCGATTACCGCAACAGCCATGCGTCCGGCCACATCATTACCATCGAAGATCCGATCGAGTTCGTCCATCCGCACAAGAAATCGCTGGTGAATCAGCGCGAGGTCGGCGTCGATACGCTCAGCTATGAAGACGCGCTGAAAAACACGCTGCGCCAAGCGCCCGACGTGATTTTGATCGGCGAGATACGCAGTCAGGAGACGATGGAGCACGCGCTGGCCTTCGCCGAAACCGGCCATCTGTGTCTGTCCACCTTGCATGCCAATAACGCTAATCAGGCCTTGGACCGGATCATCAATTTCTTTCCGGAAGAACGCCGTCCGCAATTGTTGATGGATTTGTCGCTGAACTTGCAGGCCTTTGTGTCGCAACGCTTGGTGCCGACCGTGGAAGGCAAGCGGGTGGCGGCGATCGAGATTTTGTTGGGCAGCAAACTGGTCAGCGATTTGATTCAGAAAGGCGATGTGCACGCGATCAAGGAAGCGATGGAAAAATCGGAAAACATCGGCATGCAAACCTTCGACAGCCATTTGCTCAAGCTCTACAAAAGCGGAGTGATTTCGCTGGACGAAGCATTGCGCAACTCCGACTCGCCGAACAATTTGAAACTCAAAATCAATCTCAGCGAAGGCCTGGGTTCGGCGACCGGCGACGACAAACCCAGCCTGGCCGATACCTTGTCGTTGCAGGAAATCGTCAAGCCTGAGGAAAATGAAGACGAGGGCGGGCATTGATCGGCGGTTTGACTCCCGGAATGGCGGCGCCGTCGAAACGAATTTGTCATATTCGCCGATTAAACTCGCATACGGTCGGCCGTGCGGGCCGAACCGCTCACTTTGATCTATTCCGGAAATATTCGATGGCCGATCCAAACACCAGCATTCCAACCTTGACGATAGGCGACAAAACTCACCCGATCGACAGCCTTAGCGACATCGCCAAGACTCAATTGTCCAATCTGCAAATCGTCGACGCCGAAATCCAACGGCTGCAACAACAGTTGGGCATCGCCCAGGTCGCGCGGGAAACCTTTCTCGCCACCTTGCAGGCCGAATTCGCCAAATTGGGTTAACGCCATCGGCATCGGCCGCCGTCCAGAACCATGGCGTTCACGCTGTTAACGCTGAATCTGCATACCTATCAGCAACATCCACGGCAAAACTGTTTCGAAACCATGCATTTGCACGAGCGAGAAGTGCAAATCATCGCCGAAGCCATCGCTCAGCAGCGTATCGACGCTGTCTGTTTTCAGGAAGTCGGCGAATACCGGTACGATCCGATAACGCGCCCGTACGGCGAGTCGCCGTCGAATATGGCATTTCGAATTTGCCGGCGTTTGCGGGAATGGGGGCAGTGGTTTCATATCCACCAGGACTGGAGTCATATCGGCTTTCAGCTATGGCGGGAGGGCACGGCCATCCTGAGCCGCTATCCGTTGCATCATAACTATGCCGCTTACGTGTCTCACGATCGCGGCAAAGATAACTATATGTCGCGCAATGTGACCGTCAGCTGCATCGACCTGCCTCGGTTTGGCTTGCTGCACGTTGCCAACGTGCATCTGAGTTGGGCGCATCACGGTTTCCACGAGGAATACGCCCGCTTGAAACAGTTGATCGCTTCCCGCCGGCATTTCGGCGTCAGAGGTGATTTGATCGTTGGCGATTTCAATGCGCCGGCCGGCGACCACGCCTATTGCCATATCGTCGGCAATGGCGAATACGTCGATCAATATTACGAGTTGCATCCGCATCGGTTTCACGAACCGACCTTTCGCGGGCAGATCGACGGCTGGCGGCATAGTCCGCCCCGGCGTATCGATTACATCTTCAAACGTAACGGGCATCCGTTGCGCATCCGCGAGATGACACCCATCTTCAACGACGAATTTTATCCCACGGTGTCGGACCACTTCGGCTACTTGGCTCGATTCGAGCTGTTCTGAGTCGGGCTGGCGGCGCTGTCGTCAAATTGCGGTAACCGGACCTTAATCGTCCTGTCATCGGCGCCGCTCTACAATCCCCGCATTCCTTTCCGAACTGGAAGCAATGCAATGAAAGTCCGCGTTCTGATTTGCTTGACGATGGGTTTGCTTTGGGGTTGCTCGACAGCCGATTTCCGCCGATCCGCTTGGCCCGAGGGCATGCCGGCGCCGGTCGGATTTGCCGAACATTACCAGCGAGACCGCCAAAATGCCGAGTTGCAAAGTTTGCAGGAATATCTGACCTGGGTCGAACGTTTTTACCGGGGTTGGGAGCTGCATCCGACGGGCTGGATTGAAATTAGCCGGGATTTGACGACCAAGCTTGCCGATCCCTCGCTAAAACACCAGACGCAAGCAAAACTGGAGCGTTTGGGAGCCGCCATCGCGGCGGAGTGGGCCAAGGATAATACGGTGCGCCGCATCACGACCCGGCATATCGCGATATGGGGCGAAGCCTTGCGCAAATCGGCCGAACGCGCCGAACTCCCGAGCGTACTCGACCGTGTGCTGGATGATGTGGACAACCTGCTAAACAGCCGAATCGCGGCGGACGTGATTACCGAAAACCGTTTTTACATCGTTGACGATGTGCTCAATGAAATTCATTGAAGACCGGTTTTCCCCAGATAGCCCCGCTATCGATCCGCCTCGGAGAAGCGTCCAATTCGGCTAGGACTGGGGGCGCCATCCATCCGCGGAAAGCCTGAAAGGCCAAGAAGCTTGAGCCGGGGAAGAGTTAACGCCGTGCAGCATAACGGATGCGAACGATCTTCGTGTTTGGGTTCGGCTACCCTTTTGCGAGAAGGAGCCGAAGTCCGCGCCGGACGAAGCTTAAGGTCGCGGAATCCGCGTGCTTGACGACGAATAACAGCTCAAAATTCGTTTGGACCATACTTCCATTGACATGGACTGGATATAAATCCAGGCCGGAGGCGTACAAAACGCGCCGGACCCTACTTCCAGCAGCTTCGGCGGGGCTACCGCCGGTTGCTGCGGCGCCGTGGCCGATGTTGAGCGTGCCACCGAGGGTGGCGCGGGTGTGGTCGAGACTCCGGTAACTGCCTTCCGGAGATTTTTATATCCGGTCGGGACGGTTTAGCATGCGATAACCGTCGGCGGAAGCGCGGGCGGCTGTGCCGGAAGTCTGAAAAAACGCCGGCAACGTCTTCAAGCCGTTTTAAAATCGAAAAATGCGGCGTTGGCGACGTCTCGAGCAGGAGCGAGGCTGGTTGGCGAGTCGCCTAATCGGCTGTGGGTAGCGCGTCGGGATCGATCAAGCGATGGATTTCGTAAGCCGGTTGCTGGTAGGGGTGACTGGCGAGCAGCGCGGCCAGCGCCGGACGTATCGCGGACGCGCTGCAAACCATTTCGACTTTGTATTCCTCGACTTGCGCCACCTCGCCGGTTCGGCCGGAGTAGGGGACGCTACCGGGCAACGGCCGAAATTGACCGATGCCGAGGCTTTGCCAACAGCATCGGTCGTAATCGCCGACATGGCCGGCGCCGGCGGTGAACAGCGCGTTTTTGACCGGCTCCAGATGGCTGGCGGGTACGAAAAAGCACAGCTTATACATCGTCAATATCCGTAGGCTGGCGTCAACCGGTCGCCAGCAAAAACACACCCCACAATACGATCACCAACGTGATTTCTTCCAGCATATTGATCGCCGACTGGCGGGCGACCCGGTTCAGCATCGCGACTTGGTTGGCTTTTTGGTCGCGCATATGGACGGTGTGACGAATCATGATTGCCTCCGGTTTTAAGGGTGGGTGTAACTGCGCATCTGGCCTACCAGCACGCCTTGTATCTCCACTTGCTCGGGCCGAAAACGCATGGCCTGCATCTGAGAATTGGCGGGAACCAGCAGGGTTTCGAGGGGGTATTGCTCGATAAATTTCAAGGTGGCCTCGGCCTTGTCGACCAAGGCCACGACGATTTCGCCGTTGCGGGCGTGGCTGCGTTGCTCGATCACGACCCAATCGCCGTCGAAGATGCCGGCTTCCTGCATCGAGTCGCCCTTGACCCGCAGGATGTAACAAGGTTTGTCGGTTTTCAGCGGTTCGGGCACCGCCATGTAGGCGATGTTTTCGATGGCTTCGATCGGCCGGCCGGCGGCGATATAGCCGACTAGCGGCAGCAGACTGGAATCCTGGGTCGGGGCGGCCAACGATTTGGCGTAATCGGTCAGGCGGATGCCGCGCTGCTTGCGTTCCGGCGCTTCGACCAGGTTGGCGTCGATCAGGGCCTTGATTTGGCTATGCAGCGAACCGCGCGATTTCAAGCCCATTGCCGCGCACAGTTCTTCCAGCGTCGGCGGATGGGTGAAGCTGTCCTGGTTTTGCAGCAGGAAGTCGAAAAGCGCTTGTTGTTTACGGGTCAGTGTCATGGTTGTTCTGTGTTTGTTTTGAAAGACTATACAAACAAAACAAATCAAGAACAAGTGTTTTTTATTGGTTCTATTCTCGTGCCGGGCGGCGGTTCGGTGGGCAGTAGTTTAGAAGTTGTCGGCCAGATCGAGCCCAGCGGGTGAGCGGCTTGCCAGCGGAATAATCCGGGCCTTTTTCAGCATCTTGGCGAGCAAGGTATAGGTATCGCGATCGAAAGCCGGCCGGCCGGCCTCGAGCAGTTCGGCGACGTCGGCTTCGGTGCGGGCGCTGCCCAGGTAGCACCAGCGGTCGATGACGTGCATGTCGTCGCCTTCCCGAACGCCTATCGGGCCGGGATAGGGCCAAGTCGCCAATTTAAGTTTTTGCATCGCAACGAATAAGCGGCCGGCATGTGCCAAGTGTGGTTCGGCCCCGACGCAGGCGCCCGCGCATTTTTTCAATTGATAGCCGAAGCAGGGTCGTCCCGGCACGGTTTTCTCCAGGCCCAGCACGCTCAGGCAAAGGCCGTGTTGCTCGGCCAGACCGCGCAAGGCTTTTTGGGCGTCGCGCTGGCTGTGGTACAGGCCGTACAGATTGTCCTGACCGCCGAAATCCAGCGCGTCCGCCCAGACCAGTTCGGGGCGCACTTGTTCGCCGTGTTGCGCCAGCCGCCAAGCGCCCAGCGCATTCTTGCGGCGCAGACGGCGGTTATAGACCGGCATCATTTGTTTGATCAGCTTGGCTTCGGTCAGCAGCGCGCCCAATTCCCCGGACGTTTCCAGCCAGTCTATGCGCCTGAGTTGTTGCGACAGATTCATTTCCTTGTCGTGGCGGTGGTCCGCCGCGAAGTGGGCGAGTACCCGTTGCCGGATATTCACGCTTTTACCGATGTAGAGCGGCAAATCGTTTTCGCCGTAAAACAAATAGACGCCCGGTCCGTCGGGCAATTCGTGGGTCAACAGCGGGTCGATCCGCGAGGGCAGGCTGGATTTGCCGAGCAAACCGGCCACCGTGTCGGTCAAACGCTCGGCCGGGAATTCGCGATGCAGATGCTCCCAAAATTGATGAATCAATTGGGCGTCGGCCAGCGCGCGATGCCGATCGTTGGCGGTCAGGCCGTGCCTTTCGATCAGACTGTCCAGATTATGGTGGTGGTATTGGGGATAGAGTGCGCGCGACAATTTGACCGTACAAAGCACTTGCGGCTGAAACGGCAGGTCCAGGCGCTTGAATTCGTTTTTCAGAAAGCTGTAATCGAAACGGGCGTTATGAGCGACGAATACTCGATCTTCCAACAGTTCCCAGACTTGGCGCGCGATCGCGGAGAACGGCGGCGCGCCTGAGACCATCTCGTTGCTGATGCCGGTCATTTGTTCGATGAACAGCGGAATGCGCATTTGCGGGTTGACCAGTTGGCTCCATTCCAGGACGCCGTCGGCATCGACCAAGACGATACCGATTTCGGTAATCCGGTCTTGTCGCGGCGAGGCGCCGGTGGTTTCCAAATCGACAAAGGCTAGGGCTGGCATGGTGTTGAGTCGCTAAAATACTGTAAGGGCAGCAGGGTCGAATTCATCCGCTCGTCGCGAATTTGTTGATAAGCTATGTCCAAAATAATAACTAAACGGGAGAGTAAGACATGAAGGCTTCAATCAAGACCGTTATCGCGTTGGCGTTGGGCTTGGCGGCCGGCGATGCGCTGGCATACGGCAGTTCTTCCAGTTCCGGCCATTGCGACAAACCGATATTCACTGAGTTTCAACCGGCGCCGAATAAATACCTGCAATCGTTTACCGAGTTCAGCTTTATCGTTTCGTCCAATACCACGACGACGTCCATCGTCGCCAATATCAGTTCAGGGTCTATTCAATACCATTTATCCGCCAAGGAGTTGAAGTTTTTTCCGCTGAAAAATGGTCAGACCGAAGTCAGGGGCAAATTGCCTCGGCCGATCGAGCACGGTTTCGCGCGGCTCAACGTCACCGCGCACAGCAAGCCGGGTTGCGAGAAAACCGACGGGTATTTATTGCGGATTCAGTGATCGGCGCGCGCCGAGTCGGCGCTTGTCCCGGCAAACGCGGAGCATGGAGCTTAGGCGATGAAATTGCTGTTGGTTGAAGACGACGTTGCATTAGCGGCGCCGCTAAAGATGGACTTGGAGCGAGCCGGCTACGTCGTCGATACGGCCGCGGACGGCGAGCACGGTGAGTTTCTCGGCGCTACCGAAGATTACGACGCGGCGATACTCGATTTAGGCTTGCCCAAATTGGCCGGCCTCGATGTTTTGAAACGCTGGCGGGATGCCGGCAATACCACGCCGGTGATTGTCTTGACCGCCCGCGATGCTTGGTACGAGAAAGTGGACGGCTTCAAGGCCGGTGCCGACGATTATTTGGGTAAGCCGTTTCATCCGCAAGAATTGCTGGTCAGGCTGCAAGCCATTTTGAAACGGGTTCACCGCCATAATCAGTTTACGTTGCAGGTACTGGGCGTCCTGCTCGACGAGGACGAGCAAACCGCAGCGGTCAATGGCGGGGAGGCTTACCCGCTGACCGCGATCGAATTTCGGCTGTTGCGCTATTTCATGATGAACGCCGGCAAAGTCCTGACCAAGTCGCAATTAGGCGAACATATCTACAGCGAATCGGACGAGCCAGACAGCAATGTCATCGAAGTCTACGTCAAGCGCCTGCGCAAGATCGTCGGCAGCGATTTGATCCAGACTCGCCGGGGCCAGGGTTACGTGTTCGGAAGCCGGCCATGATGGCGTTGCGCGAGCGCCTGGGCCGCGGCCTGATCGCCGCGCTGTGCGTGATTTTCGTCGTGCATTGGATCGCGGCGGATTGGGTCATCCGCACCGTCGCTGAGGGTCAGATGGCGAATCGATTGGCCGACGACGGTTATTCCTTGCTGGAATCGCTGGCCTACGCCGACGACGATAAACTCTCGTTCAACCGCTTGCGCATCAGCTCGGTCTACAGCCGGCCGCTGTCCGGCCATTACTATCTGGTCAAAGTCGACGCCGAAGCCCATCCGTCGCCGTCGCTGCTGGATTTTCCGTTACCGATTCAAGCCGTCGGGCCGGAACAGCAGACGCTTTATCATCTGTCCGGTCCGGAAAATCGACCGTTACTGGTGTTGAGCCTGGGCGCGGTGCGCTTGGGCCATAGAATCAACATTCATATCGCCGAGGATTTGTCGGCGGTCGATCACGATATCACCTGGATACGCGCCGCCTACTTTGCGTTGACGCTGACGATTCTGATGGCTGCGATCGGCGTGCTGAGCTGGGATGTCGGGCGCGCGTTGCGGCCGCTGACGCTGGTCGGCGGCGAACTGGAACAAGTCTGCGCCGGTCGGCGTCAGCGTATCGAATTGGACGTGCCGGACGAAATCAGGCCGTTGGTGAACGAGATCAATCATTTGCTGGAACTGGTCGCCCGGCGCTTGCAGCAGTCCCGTACCGCGATCGGCAATCTGGCGCACGCGCTGAAGCCGCCGCTGGCCTTGCTGTTTCGGGTCGCCGAAGAACCGGCGTTTCTGGACCATCCCGACTTGCGCGAGCAAGTGCGGGGGCAAACCGAAACCATCCGGCGCTGCATCGAGCGGGAACTGAAACGTGCCCGGATCGCCGGAGACCAGCAGGCCAGCGCCGCGTTCAATCCCCGCAAGGAATTGGTGGCGTTAAAAAACCCTGCGGGCGATCCATGCCGAGAAGGACCTGGATATTCAGATCACCGCCCCGGACGCATCCGTGCATTTCGACCGAGAAGACATGATGGAAATGCTCGGCAACCTACTGGACAACGCCTGCAAATGGGCCAGGCGGCGCATCGACGTCGAATTGGCCTTTGCCGACGAGGTGTTGGTGCGGGTCGCCGACGACGGGCCGGGCTGCGCCGAAACCGAATTGGCGGGGTTAACCCGGCGCGGGGCACGCCTGGACGAGTCGGTGCAAGGTCACGGCCTGGGTTTGGGTATCGTCGCCGACATCGTCGATAGTTACAAAGGCAGCCTGCACCTCGGCCGCAGCAAGGCCTTGGGCGGATTTCTGGCGACGGTGCGTCTACCGTTGAGCCGCTAAATCCAGAGCCGATTTTCAGTTTCGATTCACGCGTGTTCGTTAAATTGCGTTAAGCATCCTTCGCTTCGGTTGGTGGATTCCGGCGGGAAAGCCGGCCGGGGCGGCGGATGTGCCAACTCAAATTCGAACGGGAACTGAACGAAATGCGAAATAAATGCGGAGTATGGCCGGTGTTGCTGGTGGGTGTATTGGCTCAAGGCGCTTGGGCGGTTGAGCCTGCCGAGGTCAACTTCGATCCAATCAATGACGCCGACCGGGCGGAGGCCCTGCCCAGCGTCGAAGTGGCCGAAAGCGTCGAGAAGGCCGCGACCTTCTCCGGCTCCACCTCGGTGATCGACAAGCAAACCCTGGAGCGCGACCAGGTGTTCACCGTCAACGAGGCCTTGCGCAAGGCGCCGGGTATTTACGTGCGAGACGAGGAAGGCTTCGGTCTGCGGCCGAATATCGCGTTTCGCGGCCAAAACCCGTTTCGCTCCACCAAGGTGTTGTTTTTGGAGGACGGCATTCCGTTCAACTTCGCGCCCTACGGCGATAACGACATCTACTACCATCCGCCGATCGAGCGCTACGATGGCATCGAAATTTACAAGGGCGCCGACTTGACCCAATTCGGCCCACAAACCATCAACGGCGCGATCAATTATCTGACGCCCAAGGTACCGACCACGCCCGGCGGTTTCGTCAGCTTTACCGGCGGCAACCGCGATTATCTGAACGGCCATGCCCGTTACGGCGGCATGGTCAAGAACGTGCAAGGCCTGGATGCGGTCGGCGGCGTGGTCGATTACATTCACAAGGAAGGCATCGAAAATCGCGACAACACCTTCGCCGTGGTGGACGACGCCAACCTGAAAAGCATCATCGACTTTGACGCGCGCAATCGCCTGACGCTACGCGGCGATTTTTACCACCAGGACGAGCAAGGCGCGGCCTTCGGCTTGACCGACGCCGAATACCGCAAGCTGGGCGCTCGTTACAATCCGGACAAGAACGCCAGCTTCATCAACGACCGCTGGTCCACCTCGGCCACCTACGAGCACAACTTCAATAAGGACGTGACCTTGGAAACCAGCTTTTACTGGTCGGCCTACGAACGCAACTGGTGGCGGCAGCAGAATCAGTTCCCGACCGAAAACCAATGCAGCAGCCGCGGCATCGCCAATTACGTGCAAAATCGCGAAAACGGTATCGCGGTGGATATGAACGACTGCAACTACAACATCGGTCGCAAGCGCAATTACGAAACCTGGGGCATTGCCCCGACTCTACATGCCAAGCACGATCTGTTCGGCGTCGAAAGCCATTTGGATGCGGGTTTTCGCGCGCACTTCGAGAACCAATACCGCCGGCAAATCCAGGGCAGCTCGCCGACCGCGCGCGACGGCACCTTGCTGGAAAACAATCAGCGTTTCGCCGATGCCTATTCCGGTTTTTTCCAAAATCAATTCATTTGGGGAAACTGGACGGCGACCCCGGCGTTCGGGTCGAATCGGCGAGTTACCAGCGTAAGGATGTGCGAACCGGGATCGCCGGCGGCAACGGCATGACCGAAATCCTGCCGTCGTTCGCGGTGACCTACAGTCCAATCCATCAGGCCACGTTGTTTTTCGGTATTCATCGCGGGTTCGCGCCGCCGCGCGTCGAGGACAGCGTCAACAATGCCAACGGCGCGGCGGTGGAGATTGGCCCGGAAATTAGTTGGAACGCCGAATTCGGCGTCAGGGCCAGACCGGCGCGCGGCGTTAAAGCCGAAGCAACCTATTTCCACAACGATTTCGATACCCTGACTGCCTTGGGTACGGTTGGCGGCGTCGATACCCCGGTGGCGCAGGGCCAAGCGTTGTACGAAGGTATCGAGTTGATGGCGCGGACCGATTTCGGTGACGTGTTTAACTGGACGCATAACCCGTATGCGCAAGTCGCCTACACCTGGCTGCCGACCGCCGAAACCACCTCGCCGTTTCATTGCCTGACCGACAGCGGCCAGGCGACCGGCTCCAGCCAGAACGCGACCTTCACCCGATTCTGTCCGGGCGGGAACGTATTCGGCTCGGCGGCAGGCAAACGCGCGCCCTACGCGCCGGAAAACCTGCTGACCGCGACGCTGGGCTACTCGCATGCCAGCGGCTTCGATGCGCACTTGGAAGCGGTGTTCGTCGGCGAGCAATTCGCCGACTTCATGAACCTGAACAGCGCCGGCGACCTGCCGTTGGATGTCGGCACCACCGCTCAACGCAACGCGCTGATCAAATCCGGCCAGTTCGGCAAGATTAACGATTACGTGGTGGTCAACTTCGCCAGCTCCTACAAGGTGCGAAAAGACTTGACCCTGTTCGTGTCGATGAAAAACATGCTGGACAACACCTACATCGTCGACCGGGTGCGCGGCATCCAACCCGGCGCGCCGCGTTTGGTGCAGGCGGGGTTTAAGTACGAGTTTTAGCGAGGCGACCTCGCAACGTTGTGTATCTTGTCTTCCGCTTCACCTTAGAACTGGCTTGCGCGGACGGTGTTGAAGAGTCCTGTTTCTCGACGATGGTGGTTACCGCGTCCAACCGGTAGAATGGTGGTCGCTAATGCACACTATATCAGTGCTCCGGGCCATGCCGGATAAGTCTAAAACCGTCAGCGACCAAAGGAGAAGTACACCATGCAACGACAACGGACCACTAAACAAGAAGCCCTTGCCATCATCCAGCGCTTACCCGATACCGCCGACATGGAAGAAATCATGTACCGGCTCTATGTGCTCGAAAATATCCGTCGCGGCCGGAAAGACGCCGAACAGGGCAGAACCGTACCCGCCGAACAGGTGCTGAGAGATATTCAAGCGTGGTGAAGTGGACCGATCACGCATTGGGCCAGCTTCGTCACATTCACGACTACATCGCACAGGACTCACCGATTTATGCCAAACGGGTGGCCGAAGCGTTGGTCGCTAAAACGCTTGACTTGGATCAACTGCCCCGTATTGGGCGCATGGTACCGGAGTTGAGCGACGAGGCAGTACGCGAACTTTCGCTTTACTCCTACCGCATCCTTTACGAGATCAAACCCTCCCATATTGAAGTGTTAGCAGTCGTTCACAAGCGCCGCGACTTACGGACGGACGAGATTCTACGCGAGTAGTAATAACGAAGCGAGTCCGGCGCGTGGTGCCGTATTCCAGACTAGCGGTTGCCGGTTCAGGGCGCGTTGCTGGCCGTTACCTACAACGCAAAGGCTTCCAGCCCGGTGGTGCGAGTGCGGTAATTTGTCAACACATACTGGGCGCGTCGAGCAAGAGGCACTCAAGGGACTTCCGCGCGGCAGATCGGCGCGCGAAGGCGGTGGAACGAATCTCAGACCAGCGGTTTGTAAGCCAGTAATCCGGCCAAATCTTCGAGCAAGCCGGCGCGGGGATGGGTCTTCAGCCACACCAGCGCAATGGTGCGGCTGGGCCGCTGGCGGATAGCGATGTAGCGAATGTCCTTGTCGT
Organism: Methylomonas stagni; assembly: GCF_050154735.1. NCBI lineage: Bacteria > Pseudomonadati > Pseudomonadota > Gammaproteobacteria > Methylococcales > Methylococcaceae > Methylomonas > Methylomonas stagni. The sequence continues at coordinate 4,241,475 of NZ_CP189557.1, forward strand.
CCGGCTGCACCGCTACCGACGGCATCAGCGTCACGCCGACGCCGTTCTTGACCATATAGCGCAGGGTTTCCAGGCTGGAGGCCCGGAAATCGTGTTCGACGAATCGGGACGGATCGCACAGCTTCAGCGCTTGGTCGCGCAGACAGTGGCCTTCGTCCAGTAATAGCAGATTCTCTTGGGCCGCCATGCCCAACTCCACTTCGTCCAACTCGGCCAACGGGTGGTCGGCGCAAACCGCCAGCGTGAACGGATCTTCGAATAAGGTGCGTTGTTCCAGAGCGTCGATGGCCACCGGCAGGGCCAGCAGCGCCGCGTCCAGCTTTTTGCTCAGCAGCAACGCGATCAGAGCCTGGGTTTTTTCCTCGACCAACTGCAGTTTCAGTTCCGGATAGTGTTGCTTGATGCGAAACACGTATTCCGGCAGTACGTAACTTGCCAGCGACGGAAACGCGCCCAGCGATAAGTGATTGCGGTAGCGTCCGCCGGCGTGGGCGGCGATTTGCCGGATCGAGCGGGCATCGTCCAGGATGCGGCGGGCGAGGGGTAGAACCTCGCGGCCGGCTTCGGTCAAATCCACATGGTTTTTCTCCCGCACGAACAAGTCCGCGCCCAGATACTCCTCGAGCTTCTTGATCTGTGTGCTCAGGGTGGGCTGACTAATCGAACAATGTTCGGCGGCTTGACTGAAGTTTCTTAAATCCGCTACCGCGACCAGATAGCTTAAATCGCGCAAATTCATTCGTGGTGACCCGTGTATTTAAGGTGTGCCGAAAGGAACCGACGGCCGGAAACATTATCCATGATTGCGCGGGTTCCGCTGCTATTGATGCGAGCTATCGGCCCATCCAAGAAATCAATTTCAGTCCGATGGCGGAATTCGGTTGAATAGTCTCGCCGACAACATCACAAGGCGAGCGCGAAATTCGATGGCGCGTCCTTGCATAACGTTTAACGGTTCGGCAATGCCGTCGCCGCCGAAGGCCGAGTCGGTCGATTCCGGACATCGGTTCTACAATTTTGCTTGCCTTCGTTTGGCCAGATAGCGGAGAAGTTGACCGAGCGGGCGACGGCAAGCATTTTCGACCAATCATCATCAGGACTAGAGGTGCATCATGAAAACCCGACAAACCTTCCTGGCTTCCGCTTTGGCGGTCGCTATTATCACGGCCTTGCATGTCGCGCCGGTACAGGCCGACATACAGCCCACCACCAACAATTTCTGGTGGCCGGAGCAACTGGATTTGAAACCGCTGCGCCAGAATGCGGCCGAGTCCAACCCGCTCGGTAAGGCCTTTAACTACGCGGAACAATTCAAAACCCTGGATCTGAAAGCGGTCAAAAAAGACATCGCCGACGTGTTGCATACCTCTCAGCCCTGGTGGCCGGCCGATTACGGCAATTACGGTCCGTTCTTCATCCGGATGGCCTGGCATAGCGCCGGCGTTTATCGTATCTTCGACGGCCGCGGCGGCGCTTCCGGCGGCCAGCAACGCTTCGAGCCTCTCAACAGTTGGCCGGATAACGTCAACTTGGACAAGGCCCGCCGCTTGTTGTGGCCGGTCAAGCAGAAGTACGGCGCTAAATTATCCTGGGCCGATTTGATGGTGCTGGCCGGTAACGTCGCGTTGGAAGATATGGGTTTCAAAACCCTCGGTTTCGCCGGCGGCAGGGCCGATGACTGGGAAGCCGAGGTCGTCAACTGGGGCATAGAGAAGAAATTTCTGGCCGACGAACGCCATGACGCCAACGGCGAACTGGCGAAACCGTTGGGCGCCACGCAAATGGGGCTGATTTACGTCAATCCGGAAGGTCCTGGCGGCAATCCAGATCCGTTGGCGGCCGCCAAGCATATTCGCGAGGCCTTCGGCCGGATGGCGATGAACGACGAAGAAACCGTGGCGCTGATCGCCGGCGGCCACACCTTCGGTAAGGCCCACGGCGCTCATAAACCCGACGAATGCGTCGGCAAGGAACCGGCCGCCGCCGGCATAGAACAGCAAGGTTTGGGCTGGGCCAATAAATGCGGAACCGGATATGGCGCCGACACCGTCAGTAGTGGTCTGGAAGGCGCCTGGTCTACCAATCCGACCCGTTGGACCCACGACTACCTGACCTGGCTGTACACCTTCGATTGGCAGCAAACCAAGAGTCCGGCCGGCGCCACCCAATGGATTCCCAAGGATAACAAAGGCGAAAACTTTGTGCCGGACGCGCACGACCCCAACAAACGTCATGCGCCCATCATGTTCACGACCGATATTGCGTTGAAAATGGACCCGGAGTATCAAAAAATTTCTAAGCGCTTTCTGGATAATCCGAAAGAATTCGAAGCCGCGTTTGCCAGGGCTTGGTTCAAGCTGTTGCACCGCGATATGGGGCCCAAGGCCCGTTACGTCGGTGCCGAAGTGCCGGCCGAGGATTTTGTCTGGCAGGACCCGATCCCGAAAGTCGATCACAAGCTGATCGACGCCAAGGACACCGCCAAATTAAAAGCAACCATCCTGGCCTCGGATTTGACGATACCGGAATTGGTCAGAACCGCCTGGGCATCGGCTGCGACCTTTCGCGGCACCGATATGCGAGGTGGCGCCAATGGCGCCAGAATTCGCTTGGCTCCGCAGAAGGACTGGGAAGCCAACGATCCCACCGAACTGACCAAAGTGCTGGCTCGCCTGGAAACCATCCAAACCGACTTCAACCGTTCCTTGAAAGGCGGCAAGAGAGTCTCGCTGGCCGACGTAATCGTGTTGGGCGGTTCGGCAGCCGTGGAAGCAGCCGCGAAGCAAGCCGGTTTTAAAGTACAGGTGCCGTTTAAACCGGGCCGGATGGATGCCTCGCAGGAACAGACCGACGTCAACTCGGCGGCGGTACTCGAGCCCAAAGCCGACGGTTTTCGTAACTACTTCGGCAAGGATAACGCCCATTCGCCGGCGGAAATGCTGGTCGAACGCGCCAACTACCTGACCCTGAGCGTGCCGGAAATGACGGTGTTGATCGGCGGTATGCGCGCGCTGGATGCCAACGCAGGCCATAGCAAGCACGGCGTGTTCACCAGTCGGCCCGGCGAATTGACTAACGACTTCTTCGTCAATTTGCTGGATATGTCAACTCAGTGGAGCAAGTCGACGACCGAAGGCGTTTACGACGGTAAGGACCGGGCTAGTGGCCAACTTAAATGGACTGCAACGCCGGTGGATTTGATCTTCGGCTCCAATTCCGAGTTGCGGGCGGTCGCGGAAGTCTATGCATCCGACGATGCCAAGGAAAAGTTCGTGGGGGATTTCGCCAAGGCTTGGGCCAAGGTGATGGACTTGGATCGGTTCGACGCCCGCTGAGCAGCGTTTGTTCGCGGTCTCGCTTGTCCCGTGCTCGGGCAAGTGGGGCGTGTTACTAAGCTTGAGTTTCTTAATGTTAACCGCCGACGTTTCAGATCATTGCGGCGAGTGGTCCTGAATTTGTCGGCCGATTTGATCAATCGCCGCGACCATAATCGCCGTCAAGCTTCAGGCTGACTTTCGTGTCCAAACCGGGAATGCCGAGCGCACGGGTCAGTCACTGCGATTGTTTCTAGCGTTCGGATACAGGGAGTTACGCCGCAAATCGACGTAATTCCCACTCCTCCATCGTCAATAGGTGGTTGCCGCAATTGGATTGTCGCAGAACAGCTCAACTTAATTTCCCATCGTAAATCCGGTTGGTAAAGCGTACCGACGGCATCCGCCGAGACCGGTTGAGGCCGCTTCGCACGCCGGCGTTGAGCTGGGTCGGCAAAAAAATCAGACTGTTATGAAATATTTTTATTTATTCCTATTCCTGCTAAAATGAACTCGTCTTATTCATCCGCTCAGCCTTGAGGCATTCCAGGCTTGGTTGGGTAAGGCATAGCGATACCCTAATGGTTAGGGGCGGCCTATTTTGGACTGCTGTCCAAGTGCCGGTTTTCTCGGCCCCCGCCATGTCTTCACAGTTGGCATGTCCGCTCTTGGCGCGGTTGCCTGGATTGAATCCGCTCGGCCGGGCCAAGTTTTTCGCCTTTTCCGGCAAGACGCCTGGGGTATCGGTCAGTATTCAACCGCCTTGATTGGAGGTAGCGATGGATGGCAGGGCAGATTTTTTACAACGCACGATTCCGGTCCTTCTGTTACAGCCGCTGGTTGTCGAGGCCCATCCGTTTCACTGGGGGGCTGAATCCGTCGGCTTTGTCGGTGGCTTACTTCATCCGTTGACCGGCACTGATCATCTGCTGACGATGTTGGCCGTCGGATTATGGATTTCGCAAACCTCCGGCCTTTTGCGGTGTTTGTTGCCGCTGGGGTTTGTGGCGGCTATGGCAGTCGGTTGCGGCTTGACGCTGATCCCCGTTGAAATTCCCTTTGCAGAAGCGGTCATGGTCGCTTCGATATCGATTCTGGGCTTGTTGTTGGTTTTGGGCGCGAGAGTGCCGGTGGGCGCCGGACTGTTGAGCGTCGAGCTGGTGGCAGTGCTGCACGGTTACTTGCATGCCTATGACATGTGGCTGGATGCCGACGCCGTCGCGTATTCAGGGGGCTTTGCGCTGGCGACGTTGATCTTGCTGGTTGTCGGCGTTGGAATCGGGAGCTTGCTCGGTCGTTTAGCGCGAAAGTATCGGCAAGCAAGGCCGATGGCGCGCTAGATCGTTAGCGGAGAGTTCCATTCGCCGTTTTTTACGTTTGATAAAAAAGGAGTATTTAGGTAAGTGCGCAATTAATGATGTATCCGAAACAATAATTTTAATTATCAGTCAGTTATATTTAGAGGTTTAGACCCCATGTCGTTTCAAAAAATGTTTGTTGCCTTCGCGCTGTTTTTGTCTTTATTGGGCTTTAGCGGCTCGACGTTCGCGAAAGAAGTAAAAAAACCGATCCCCGAGATTTTGAAAGAAGTCGATGTGAAAATTCAGGCGGCATTGGACGCGCTACCTTCCGGGAATGCTCAAGAAATCGCGACCCATATCAAGGATGCGTCTGAAATTGCCAGCGAACTGAGCGCCAACTACAAATTCGAATTCGAACGCGACAAAGTGGTACTCAAGCTGAAAAAGTCCAGGGAGCTGGTGAAAAAATCCGATTTTGCCGGCGCCGAACAAGAGCTGAAGACTGCCAAGGAAGGTTTCGCGAATCTGCCGAAATACCAATAAACGGGGGTTTTGGCATCGAGCGAGTTTAGTTCGATGCCTGGCATTGAGCCGTCAAGTCCGTTGGACTGACGGCTTTTTATTGTTTAGGTGTTGCCGGGCCCGGCGGAGATTAGCATTCTTGTCTTGAACGGGCAGGTTTGAGGTAGAAAGCGTTTGGGGGATAGCGCCACGCAGGGCGCCACCTTCGTCATTACTCGGACGTGCCGAACGCCTGATTGGTAAACGGATTGCTTGTGGGACGGACGACCACGTTGAAACCGAACTCGGTTTGCCGGTGGCAGCTATTACAGGCTTCGGTCAGCTTATCGTAATGTTCGACAAATGCTTGCGGGTCTCGCGCCGCGATAGCCTGCTCCAGGCTGGCTAACGGTTGATCCAAATGCGCGGCAATCAAGGCTGGAACCGGCTCCTTGATGTGTTTGTGGCTCGGGTGATAGCGGCCGGCATCTTCCAGGCCTTCGTGCAGTTCGTCCACTTCGTAGGCGGCCAGCGGCCAGTTCCGGGCTTGGCCGGCAAACCAGAGTTTGGCGTGGCGGGCGGCGGTTTGGGCCATGAATTCGCCGAGGCCGGGTACGAAGTTTTGTTGGATTTGCTCGGAGCTCTGTTCGTCGTGGCGATGGGCGCAGCCGGACAGCAAGGCCGAGGCCGCGACCAAGCTCAGTGGAAAAATCAGAGTTTTCATCGTCGATTCCTGTGACGGTTGGATAAGCGGTGGATGTCCCTGCCTTAGCGGGATTTTGCGGTACCCTTGTCGGCCGGATGATGAGCGCGGCTCAGCCGGTCGAATCGGCCGGTCGAGGTTTTAACAGGCGGGGCACAAAATAGGCCGCGCCGGCAATGGCGATGCCGACGGCGCCGATCAGAACGGATAGGCGGCTAGCGGGGCCGGTGCTTTCCACGGCTAGCCCGACCGTCAGCGGCATGCGCAGCGCGCCGACTTCGGGCGCGGTATGCAGATCGGTGTCGTCGACACTGAGTATCGCTTGGTATTTGCCGGGGGTTTTGAAATCCACGGTGGTGGTCAGCACGCCTTGCTTGGCGACCGTCATTGGTAGCTCGGCGATGATTTGGCCGTCCTCGCGTAGAATTTTCAAGGCTACCGGTTTCTTGCGGACGTCCAGGTCTAGCAAGTCGACGCTGAGCTGGGTCTTGCCGGTCGCCGGAATGTCCACGCATTCAGCTTGAGGTAAGGCCTTGCTGTCCTTGGCCTGGGTCGGGTCGAACTGATAGGCGGCAAAATTGACGACGTAGTAATCGTTGCTGAGCATGCAGCCGTACAGGTCGTAGCTGCCGCCGGCACCCTTGCGGTTGCCGCCGAGCGGCACCGACGCCGCGGCTTGTTCGATGCCGCCCGCGCACAGGATGAGACCGAAAATCAGTCGAGCGCGATTCATGGATGTTTCTCCGGGGCGGCTGGGGTTGCGGCGATCACGAATTTCGACACGCCGCTGACGATCAGGCCGTCTTCGGTAATCACCCGATAACGCATCGCGTAAGGGCCGGGCGGCAAGGGCTTGGTGGTGGCGGTTAGTCGATGCCGTTCGCCGAGAACCAAGCGGGCATCGCCGTTGTCGACCCGCTGGCCGTTGCCGTTGACGACCACGACCGAAGGCGAGCGACCGCCAACATTGCCGCTAAACCAAAATTTGACCGTGCCGTCGAACTCGCCGATTTCGGCGCCGTTCTTGGGATCGGATTTCAGCAGGATACCTTCGGCCTGGCTGGCGGCAGTTGTTGCCAAACCAAGGATCGCGATAAGTGTGTGGCGAAGCATGAATTTTGTCCGCATGGCGCTTTAGGGAAGGCCGAACCAGCCGGCGATGAACAACACGATGGGATCGGCGAGCGGATGGAAGAAACCGAGGGTGATCAAGGCCAAACCGATCACGAACAGCCGCGTCCAGGTTTGCAGAGCCAGCTCCTGTTTTCGCCAAAGAATATGCAGAATCAGCCAACTGCCTAGCCAGACCCCGAGCGCCAGGGTTTCCTTGCCGGAATAGGAACCGATGCTGCCGTCCGGTCCGCTGCCGCGAGAGCCGGGTATCCAGTAGCCGTAACCGTGCACCCATTTATCCAGCGTCGGCGTCAGGCGCGAGATGTGGTGGGTGATCATCAAGGTTAAAAAAGCCAACAGCAAGGACAGGCTGGCGGCGACGGCCGGGCCGGAATATGAGGTTCGGTTTTCGGTGGAATCTGTCATGGTCGGCTCGTAAAGGTCAAACGAAGCGGAGTTTCGCCAGGATTAGGCCGGCCGCGAAACCCAGCAGCAGAAAACTCCAGGACACTAAGATCGTCACGCCGACAAAGCGGGCGACGTCGCGGCGTAGCGCGTTCGGCAGGCCGTAGTAATACAACAGAAAGGTGGCCGACAACATTAGCGGAAACGGAAACAGCGAAACGAATTCCTTGAATTCCATCAACACGTTGTGGAAGGCCGGCACCTGTTGCAATATCCAGTCGCGCGGACCGTGCTGGCCGCGATAGCGCATGTAGATCCAGTTGCCGCTAATCGCGCCTGCCAGATTTAGCAGTGTCGCGGTCAGCAGCCAATACCGCAGCGAGGTCTGATCGACAGGCAGTCCTCGGACCAGCGGCAGCGCGCGGTGGGTCAGATAGGTGCCGGCGACGACTGCCAATATCGCGCAGACGCCGTGCAGGCCGGCCTTCAGGCTGTAAGCGGTGGGATAAAAAAGTTGGCGGCGGGCAGTAGCAGCAGCAATAGCAGTGCAATCGCCGCCTGGCCGCGAATCAAGATCTTGCTGAAATGATCGTGAGTGTAGGGGCCGGAGGACATTCAGGCTCCGTTGACGAGACAAGGCCGGCGTGTTTCCGGTTGCAGATCGGGCGCCGGTCGGCTTGGGTTATAATCGGGCGTTTCCGATAACAATAACGACAGGAGCCGGTCTTGGAACGATTTACCATTTCTTTGAGCGACGAATTGGCCGTTGAATTCGACCAATGGATAAGCGCTCGGGGTTACTCCAACCGCTCGGAAGCCGTGCGTGATTTGTTGCGCAAGGAAATCGAAACCAAGCGCCTGATCGAAGACGAAGCCATCTACAGCATCGCGACGCTTTCCTACGTTTACAACCATCACGAGCGGAATTTGTCCGAACGCCTGACCAGTCATCAACACGAGGCCCACGATTTGGTGGTGTCGTCGATGCACGTCCATCTGGACCACGACGATTGCCTGGAGACTTTGTTTTTGCGCGGCTTGACCCAGCGCATCCGCGGTTTCGCCGACAAACTTTCCGCCGAAACCGGCGTTAGGCATAGCGCGCTGAACTTGGTGCCGGTCAAACTGGCGGCCGTGCAGCATCAACATAGCCATCACGGGCAAACCCACACCCATTTCCATCCGCATAGTTGAAGGCGATACAGTTTTGGTGGCGCGTAAATCGAGCAGCAACATTCGATTACCGTAGCGATGGGATGTTTTTTTAAAATTCATATTCGGAAAGCAGTATGATCTGCCGTATGATAGATTGTCAATTCATCCTACAAATATTTTTTAAGCCCTAACCACTCCCAGAGTATCTCCGATGTCGCCCACTACTCGCATAACCGCCGCCTATCGCCAGCGACCCGTGCTCGCGCGTTGGTTGGCGTTGGGCTTGTTGTCGGTGGTGGGCTTGGGGTTTTGGGCGGGGCCATTCGCCGGCGCCGACATCGGCGGCTGGAGCAGCGGCTTCAACCACCCCTGGAAGGGTTGGGATCATTTGGTGACGATGCTGGCCGTCGGTATCTGGGCCGCGCAACTACGCGGCCGCGCCGTCTGGATGTTGCCGTTGGCCTTCGTCGGCGTGATGAGTTTAGGCGGTTTGGCCGGCGCGGCCGGGTTGGCGATTCCCAGCATGGAAGGGCTGATTTTGCTGTCTTGCGTAGTATTTGCGGTGTTGATTGGGCGGCGGGTCAGTTACGGCACGACTGTCAATCTGGCCATCGTGGCGTTTTTCGCTTTTTTCCACGGGCTTGCGCACGGCCAGGAAATTTCGGCTTCGGCAAGCTTATTGTCCTATACCGCAGGTTTCATGTTGGCGACCCTGCTGCTGCACGGCGCCGGCTTCCTGGTCGCCAAGCTGGCGGTGCTGGTTGCCGCCTTTCTGCTGACGGCCTGTTTCTCGAACATAGCGCTCGCGAAAGCCGCACCGCCTGCTTTCGCGGCCGAAAGCTTGGCAATCGAGGGCTTCGAGGACGGGCATCTCCCGGCTTGGCAATCGGTCGAACGCGTGTCGGAGGCGGTGTCGGCATCGGCGCGGCGCGGCATGGCTCAAGCGGTGGCGGATTGCGAACTCCGTCGCGGATTAGCTGAAACCGCCGACGGTGGTGGGCGGCCCGAATCGGGTTTAGCCCTGATTGCGCCGGACGACGGCGGTTCCGCTCATATCCGCTTCAAGCATTTTTTTCCGAGCATTAATCACACGCCGGGCAAATCGCTGCTGAGTAACGGCGTCGGCCTGACTTCGCCGCCTGCCTTGCCCGTCGTTTCCGCTCGCTTCGTTTTTGCCCCGTTAGATACCTTCCCGATTTTTCCCGCCGAAAACCACTGTTTTCGCGCAATGCTTGCCGTATCCGGCGGCCTTACCTTCGTAACATTTTCCGATAGCCGGTATCGCCCTGTCGATCTCCTGCCTGTCCCATCGCTGCGTTTCGCGATCGCACCGGACCTAGCTTCTCGTAGTCCCGAAGCGCGTCGTATCGGTGGATTTCAAGTTTCGTTCGCGCCGGCTTATTTCCGACAAGTCGCCGCTCGCGTTAGCCAAACTCTGGCCGGTTCCGGTCAAGGTCAACACCAAAACCATAAAAATAACGAAATTTTCGACACTTGAGGAAGACGATGAAGCATTCGCAATCATTGGCGCCATGCGCCGCCCATCGCGCCGGTCAGGATTGGCCGGCGTCAAATCTACATTCTCGGCAATATGCACGGAGCTGACATGAAGTGTTACAACAGAAAATTAGGAACAACCCGTTTGGCCATCGGCCTGGAGTTGGTTTTAGGATTGGGTCTTGCCGAGTTCGGCTTCGCGGCGGAACCGGACCAGACCGTGCAAACCGCTGAGGCCGTGCCGGCGCGCGCCGAGTCCGTCAAGCGCAAAACCAAGGCCAAGCAGGAGAAGATTGAAGAGATGGAAGCCGTCGAGGTCGAGGAACCCGGCCGCGCCAAGGATTTGATCGGCATTGCCGGATCGGCCTCGCAGGGCGAGGTCAGCCAAAAACAATTCGAGCATCGTCCGTTGTCCCGTAACGGCGAGCTGGTCGAAGTCATACCCGGCGCGGTCGCCACCCAGCACAGCGGTTCCGGTAAGGCCAATCAATATTTCCTGCGCGGATTCAACCTGGACCATGGCACCGACTTCACGACCTATGTGGACGGTATCCCGATGAACATGACCACCCACGCCCACGGCCAGGGCTATATGGACATCAACAGCATCATTCCCGAGTTGGTTAAGAAAGTCGAATACGGCAAGGGGCCCTACTACGCGGAAGTCGGTGACTTCTCGGCGGCCGGTTACGCCAAGATGTACACGATGGATAAATTGTCGCAAGGCATATTGAAATTCACCGCCGGCCAGTACGATTACTACCGCACCTTGGTCGCCGACTCGATGAAGCTGGGCGACGGCGACTTGCTGTATGCCGGCGAGTTCAACCTTTACAACGGCGTCTGGCAGGTGCCGGAAGATTCCAAGAAATTCAACGGCCAACTGCGCTATTCATTGGGCGGCGAAGATTGGGGGCTGGCCTTGAACGCCAAGGCGTATTCGAACAGTTGGACCGCGACCAACCAGATTCCGCAGGCGGCGGTCGACAACGGCGGCATCGGACTCTACGGCAGCATGGACCCGACCGACGGCGGCGAAACCAACCGTTACAGCGTTTCCAGCAGTTTTTGGAACCAAGGCAGCGACTGGAAAAACGATGCCAATCTGTACGTGTTGTACACCGACTTGAATTTGTATTCCAACTTCAGCGGTTTCACACGCGGTCCCGGCGGCGATCAAATCCTGCAAACCGAGCGCCGGGTGCAGACCGGCGGTCATTTCGAACATACCCGTTACAACAAATGGTTCGGCTTCGATATGGATAACAGCGTCGGCTTGCAATTCCGTAACGATCAGATCATGGGCCTGGGCTTGTACAAAACCGAAGCGCGCCAAATCGTCAATACCGTCAGCAAAAGTAATGTCGGCGTGACCACGATAGGCACTTATTTCAAGAACACGACCCACTGGCACGATAAAGTGCGAACGATTGCCGGCCTGCGCGGCGATTTCATCAATAACGACGTCGAGGTGTTGGATACCGGCAGCGGTTCGGCCAACGTGGCCGCCGCCAACTCCGGCAGTCGCGGCAAGGCGATGATCAGCCCGAAACTCAGCTTGGTGATCGGTCCCTGGTACAACACTGAGTATTTCTTCAATATCGGTTACGGCTACCATTCCAACGATGCCAGAGGCACGACGCTCAATTACGAGCCGACCAGCGGCGCCTTGCTATCGGGTTCCTCGGCGCGGATTACGCCGGCGGCGTGGTCGCGCGGCGGCGAGGCCGGCATCCGCAGCAATTTCATTCCCGGCTTGAACAGCACCTTCGCGTTGTGGTGGCTGGAGTCCAGCCAGGAGCTGGTGTTCGTCGGCGACGAAGGCACTACCGAGGTCAACGGCAAGTCGCACCGCTATGGTATCGAGTGGACCAACTACTACAAGCCGACCGATTGGCTGACGCTGGACGCCGACTATGCGTTGACCACGGCCCGTTTCGCCGAGCGGCCGGACGGCGCGACCGACAACTTCGTCCCCAACTCGGTTGGCCGGGTGATTAGCACCGGGATTACCGTCGAAGATCCGACCGGCAGCACCGGCTTGTTCGGCACGCTTCGCTTCCGCCACTTCGGCCACGTACCGCTGGACGAATCCGGCACCTTTTGGGCCGGCGATACCAACATCGTCAATCTCGGCGCCGGTATCAAGCGCAAGCAATATAAATTGGAAATCGACGTGTTCAACCTGCTCGGCTCGCAAAGCAACGACATCGCCTACGCCTACGATTACAACTATCCCTACAATAATCCGGGCACCGGCATTTTGAAGCATCCGGTCGAGCCGCGCATGGTACGCGGCACCATCACGATCAACTTTTAGCGGGTCCCGGCCGCTCGGCCGAGTCTTGCGGATTCGGCTGGGGATGGTTTGGGAACCCGTTTCGTTGACACGGATGGTAGCGGCCGTTGAGTAAGGCTTAAGCCGAGATTCCAAGTGGTGGCGGCAGTTTAAGCGCCGCCTACTTCGGTTAGCGGAGCCGCTGTCTCTATTCGTCGGTTATGCGGACTGTTCCGGTCGAACCGGCCGGACGGCCGTTTGGGCAAGGGCCGGCGTAATTTCCGACTATCCGCTTAGCTATCGGCGGATGCGGGTCGGCTTAAAGCGGATCGATTGACGGCGAACGCCGTCGTTGGGGAGCTTGAACAACCGTCCGCCCGGTTTAATGTCGGGCAAACGGTTAAAGCGGGGGATTGGGATTAGGATTGGGCCGACGTCTTAGTCCTTCAAGCCGCTGATGCCGTCCAACGACCAGTTTTCGATGTCGGCCGCGCCGGAGGTATCGTCGCCCTTGGTGTATTGAATGCGGCAAGCGTAGTGACGCAGTACCGGAGCGGTGTCCTTGCCGCTGATCTCGACATCGGCGTTGACGATGTATTCGTAATTACCCAAGCTCCAGACGTTGGTGGGTTGGCCGGCGAAATTAAAATTCTGATCTTCGTCCGCGTCGGCCTTGATGTAGTTGTTGCAGTGCGCAAAGGCCACCGCGGTCATATCGTTGCTGACCGGCATCGGGTTGGCGGCGTCTTTGCTTTCGACCAAGAACAGGTCGGATGCGGCGATATCGTACATAAAGGGCAGGAAGAATTTGATTTGGATCGCCAGCAAGCCCGCGAGGCAGGCGGCGAAAATGATGATTTTCTTTTTGTTCATGGCTCTTGAATAGTAATAGTTATTATCGTGAAGGCGGGAGCGTGATTTTAGCAAAGTTGGCCCTTGCTAGGAAATGCGGTTATCCGGCCGCTAATTTACCCGGAAATCGCGCTTAGCCAAGCGCCAAACGAAAATTTCGGCGAAGTCGGGAATAGCCGGTTTATAGGCCGCGATTGGTGGAAACGGTTCAATCCGGCATCGTCAATACCGCCGCGCCTTGAATGCATCCGGCTCTCAAGCTAGCCAACGCTAGGTTCGCATCGCCGAGCGCAAAGGTTTCCACGCTGGTGCGTACGCCGGCGCGCGGCGCGATCTCGAAAAATGCCTCGCCGTCCTGGCGGGTCAGGTTGGCGATCGACTGAATGCTGCGTTCGCCCCACAAGATCGAATACGGAAACGCCGGGATCTCGCTCATATGGATGCCCGCGCAAACCACCCGGCCGCCCTTGACCGTATGTGCCAGGGCTTGTGGTAGTAACGCGCCGACCGGCGCGAACAGGATGGCCGCGTCCATGGCGCGCGGCGGCGCGCTATTCGAGTCGCCGGTCCAGGACGCGCCCAATTGCCGGGCAAAGCGCTGGCCCGCGTCGTCGCCGGGCTTGGTGAACGCAAACAAGCTGCGGCCCTGCCAGACCATCACCTGGCTGATGATGTGGGCGGCGGCTCCGAAGCCGTAAATGCCGACCGTTTCGGCATCGCCGGCCGCGACCAGCGCCCGGTAACCGATCAAGCCGGCGCACAACAACGGCGCGGCTTCGGCGTCGCTGTAATCGTCCGGCAGCGCGAAGCAATAATGCTGGTCGGCCACCGCGTATTGCGCATAGCCGCCGTCCAGTGTGTATCCGGTGAAGCGAGCCTGGTCGCACAGATTTTCCCGTCCGCCGAGGCAATACCGACAGTGGCCGCAGGTCTGGCCCAGCCACGGCACGCCCAGGCGCTGGCCGATCGCGAAACGTTCTACGCTGGCGCCCTTGGCGACGACCCGGCCGACGATTTCGTGGCCGGGGATCAATCCCGGTTTCGGCTCGGTCAGTTCGCCGTCGACGATATGCAGATCGGTGCGGCAAACGCCGCAAGCGCTGACTTTCAATAACACTTGTTCGGCGCCGCATTCCGGAATATCCCGCTCGGCGGCCCGGAGCGGCAGGCCGGGACGGTCGAAAATCATGGCTTTCATGGTTGGGTCGCCTCCGGGTTCAGTAAAGTCCGCAGCCTGGCGGATAAGATTTCGGGGAGCTGTGGTGGGGTGGTGTCGTTGCGGCAGACCAGCGTATGTTCGAGCTCGGTGTCGGTCAGGGCCTCCGCGGAGGCGCTGAGATGGGCCCGCACCGTCGGATCGGCTTCGGAAGCGTCGCCGCCTGTTGTCAGGCGCCGTTCGATGCGGCGGCGCGCCAGACTAGTTTCCGCCGTCACCGCAACGATCATGAAGGCGGCGTCGAGTTCGGCGGCCAGATCGCGAAACGCTCGGCGTTGCTCCAGTTTCAAAAATGCGGCGTCGACGATGACCGGGTAGCCCAGCCGCAGCAACGCGCCGGCCGTGTCGGCAAGTTTGACGTATGTTTGCCGGCCGGCTTCGGCCGCGTACAGGCCGGCGTCGAGCCCGGAGCCGCTGGCCTGGGTGGGACTTAAGCCGAACAGGCGTTTGCGCTCGACGTCGGACCGCAGTCGGATCAGGCCGAAACCTTCCAATAACAGCTGCGAAATCGCGGTCTTACCGCAGCCCGGCGGGCCGTGCGTGATCAGCAGTACCGGCCGCCGCCGCCGCAGACTGGCTTCGGCCAACTTTAGGTAGGCGTGGCATTCGGACTGGTGGATCGGGTCGCCGCTTGGTTCTGCGCGGAACGCGGCGATTTTGGCGCGCACCGTGGCCCGGTAGCTTAAGTAAAAACGCAGCACGGCCAAGCCGGCGTAATCGCCGCCGGTTTCCAGGTAGCGGTTCAGAAACCGGTAGGCCAGATCGGCGCGGCCGCGATGCAGCAAGTCCATAACCAAAAACGCGCTGTCGTTGATCGTGTCTATCCAGCGCAGTTCGGGGGCGAATTCGATGCCGTCGAAGGCGACCGGCCGGTCGCGCAGCAACACGATATTGCCCAGATGCAGGTCGCCGTGGCATTCGCGAATCCGGCCGGCTTGGCGGCGGCGCGGCCAGATGTCGGCGTCGGCGGCGAATTCGGCCGCGCTGGCGGCCGCCAGCTGGGTTAGATCAGCGAATTTCCGGCCCGCCGCCGTTTCGGCCAACTGTTGGAAATTCTGCCGGGCTGGCCCGGCGACGGCGTCCGGCGTGCCGAATGCGGATGTTGCCGGCGCGGGCGGCAGGCCGTCGTGGAATTGGGCGATGATGTCGGCCAGATGATCGATGTGCGACGGCGTGAGCCGATTTTGATTCAGCAACTCATCCAATAGTCTGCCGGCGCCGAAGCGGCGCATCTT
Organism: Methylomonas stagni; assembly: GCF_050154735.1. Lineage (NCBI taxonomy): Bacteria > Pseudomonadati > Pseudomonadota > Gammaproteobacteria > Methylococcales > Methylococcaceae > Methylomonas > Methylomonas stagni. The sequence goes on from NZ_CP189557.1 coordinate 4,257,045, forward strand.
TACCGCGTATTCCACCGTTGGGCTCAGGCCAAAGCCGGGGTGTCCCGGCGTGCCGCCCAGCGTCACCACGTCCAAGTAAAGCGATTTCGCCAGGCGTCGGTTCAGGCGCAACTCTTCTAGGCAGAAAAACTCGCGTTGCGCCAAGTCGGTGAAATTCAAGAATCCGAAATCGACCGGCTTCTTGATTTTATAGGCGTAGCGCCCGGCCAGAACGACCCACGAGATATGGGTTTCCAGAATCGCCACCGTTTTGACCGGATGCGGGTACATCGCCGGATTCAGCAAGGCGGCGATCAGCGGCGGGTATTCGCGGGTAGCGTTCATGGATTGCCTCGGAAGCGGCCGACGCCGCATTCTGGCAGATCGGCGGGCGCGGCGCAAAGTCGCGGCACCGCGAATTCGCCGCTCGGGTCCACCGGGTCGCCAAATCTGGAAATGCACGGCCGGCGCGGCGGAGTAGCCATGCTGACTCGCCGCGGAGTTTTCGACTATAATCCCGCCGCATTTGCGTGGCTTTTTTAAAGTCGTTTGTCGTCTTTCGATACATCCCTTCCACATGCTGATAGCCTTTCTAGCGTCGACAAGGCGCGGAGCCTGATTAAACCATGGACATTACCCTGCTCATCAAATCCCTGATTCTCGGCGTCGTCGAAGGGTTGACCGAATTTCTACCGATTTCCAGTACCGGCCATTTGATTTTGGCCGGCGATCTGCTGGACTTTAACGACGACAAGGCCAAACTGTTCACGATCGTGATTCAGGTGGGCGCCATCCTGGCCATTTGCTGGGAATATCGGGCCAAGATCGTTTCGGTATTCGCCGGTCTGGCGACCGAGCGGACTTCGCAGAAATTCGTGTTGAACCTGGCGATCGCCTTTATGCCGCTGGCGGTGCTGGGCTTGTTGTTCGGCAAGCAAATCGAGGCGGTGTTGTTCCGGCCGGTGCCGGTGGCGTTGGCCTTTATCGTCGGCGCCCTGGTCATCATTTGGGCCGAGAAGCGCGAACACGTTGTCAGGGTCGAGAGCGTCGACGAGCTTAGCCCGCTGGATGCGTTGAAGCTGGGTTTGGCCCAAGCCTTTGCGTTGATTCCCGGCACATCCCGGTCCGGCGCGACCATTATCGGCGGTTTGTTGTTCGGTTTGTCGCGCAAGGCGGCGACCGAGTTTTCGTTTTTTCTGGCGATTCCGACCTTGACCGCGGCCAGCGCCTACAAACTCTACAAATTTCGCGACTTGCTGAAAACCGACGGCGACGTGGCCTTGATCGGCGTCGGCATGATCGCGGCGTTTTTCAGCGCCCTGCTGGCGGTGAAGGGCTTGCTGCGTTACATCAGCCACCACGATTTCATCATTTTCGCTTGGTACCGGATCGTGTTCGGTATCGTCGTCATCGCCACCGCCTATGGCGGCTGGGTCAACTGGACCGTCGATTGATCGGTCGTGTTCTTGGTTTTAATGTTTGCTTTATAAGGGTAGTTTATGGCTTTGCCGTTGTTGATGATAGTCATCGGGCTGATCGTATTGGTCTGGAGCGCCGATTTGTTCGTGGAAGGCGCGGCGGCGCTGGCGAGGTTTTGGGGAATGTCGCCGTTGCTGATCGGCATGGTCGTCATCGGCTTCGGCACCTCGGCGCCGGAACTGAGCGTGTCGGCCTTGTCGGCCTTGCAAGGCAATCCGGGCATCGCGCTGGGTAACGCTTACGGTTCCAACATCACCAACATTGCGTTGATTTTGGGCGTTACCGCGTTGATCAGTCCCATTGTGGTTCAGTCGCAAATCATCAAGAAGGAATTGCCGATTCTGTTCGGCGTGACCTTGTTTGCGTTCGGCCAGCTATACGACGGCGACATGTCGCGTAGCGACGCCTTCCTGGAATTGGCGGTATTCGCGGCGGTGATGGGCTGGATGGTGTGGCAAAGCGCCAAGGACCCATCCCGGCAGGCCGATGTGTTGGAAAGCGAAATCGAAGACGAGTTGGACGAACACCGGATGTCGTTTGCTCAAGCCATGATTTGGTTGGTCAGCGGTTTGATTTTGTTGGTGATCAGTTCGCGCTTGCTGGTGTGGGGCGCGGTGTCGATCGCCCACGATTTGGGCGTCAGCGATTTGATTATCGGTCTGACCATCGTCGCGGTCGGCACTTCGCTGCCGGAGTTGGCCTCGTCTATCGTCGCGGCTCGCAAGGGCGAGCACGACCTGGCGGTCGGCAACATCATAGGGTCCAACTTGTTCAATACCCTGGCCGTGGTCGGCTTGGCCGGCGCGATTCATCCGATGGCGATTCCGGTCGAAATCGTCAATCGCGATTGGCCGGTCATGGCTTTGCTAACGTTGTCGCTGTTCGCGCTCGGCTACGCCGGCAAACGCGGCTCGGGTCGTATCAACCGGGTCGAGGGCGGCTTGTTGCTGGCCGTTTACGTCGGTTATACCTTGTACCTGATCGAAACCGTGGTGAGCGCTTGAATATGAACTGGGAACAAGGTTTGCGCAACGCGGTGTTCCGCTGGGGCAATTGGCTGATGTATTCGCCGGGGCTGCTGTTGACGGTGGCGGTGCTGTTGGCCTATTGCGCGATCGAATACACCAGCACGCATTTGAGCGTGAATACCGATACCGCCGAGTTGATCGCGCCGGAATCGCGGTTTCAGCAAAATCGTCGCAATTTCGAGAAGGCCTTCGGACAGGAAATCCATACGATGCTGCTGGTGGTCGAGTCCTCCAGCCCGGAATTGACCAAGGCCGCCGCCGCGCGTTTGGCGCGTCAGTTGCGGTCCGACACCGAGCATTTCACCAAGGTTTACCGGCCCGACGAAAACGCGTTTTTCCAACGCAACGGCTTGCTCTATCTGGATACCGACAAGCTGCAGGATTTTTCGGTGACCTTGGCCCAGGCCCAGCCCTTCATCGGCCGTATTTCCGCCGATCCCAGCCTGACCGGGTTTTTCTCGATTTTCGAGGACGCGCTGAACGCCGAAACCAAAACCGAGGAAGTGCCCATCGACCTGATTTCATTGATCGACAAGGTCAGCAACTCTCTGCACAAGACGCTGAACGGCGAAACCGACCTGCTGTCCTGGCAAAAATTGATCGCCGAAAACAATATTAGCGAAGAGCAGTCGGACAAGGCCTTCATCTTCGTTACGCCTAAATTCGATTTCAGCCAGATTCTGCCGGTCGAGCCGGCCATCAACACGATACGCCGGGCGGTAGACAAGATCCAGGACCCCAATCTACCCAAGGTCAAGGTTTGGATCACCGGCGAAGTCGGCCTGGAACACGACGAAATGGCCGGCATGAGCGAAGGCACGTTCACGGCCAGCATCTTCTCGGTGGTGTTGGTGTGCGGCATCTTGCTGGTGGCTTACCGCTCCTGGCTGCTGATGTTGGCGACGCTGGCGACGCTGGCCTTGGGCATGGTATTTTGCGGATTGTTCGCGTCGGTCGCGGTCAAGCAACTGAACCTGATTTCGGTGGCCTTCGCGGTGTCGAATATCGGCTTGGGCGTTGAATACGCGATCCATTTCTGCCTGCGCTACCGCGACAATCTGGACCTGCACGGCAAGGACAAGACCCAGGCGATACGCTCGGCGCTGCTGGCGACCAGTCCGTCGCTGATGCTGTGCGCCGGCACGACCTCGATCGGTTTGTACGCCTTTATTCCGACCGACTACCAAGGCATCTCGGAATTGGGTTTGTTGGCCGGTACCAGTTTGTTCATCTGTTTGTTCGTGACGCTGACGGTCTTGCCGGTATTGCTGAAAGTCATTCCGGCGCCGCCGTTCCACGATCTGCACGGCGAACAACCCGGCGCCTCCAAGCTGTCCGCCAGCTTGGCAACCTTTACGCTGCATTACGCCAAGCCTATCGCGTTCGCGACGCTGGTTCTGGCGGCGGCCGCGATTTATTTCGTCTTCCAGGTGCAGACCGATTTCAATCCCTTGAATTTGCGCGACCCGAATACCGAATCGGTCATTGCCTTTAAGGATTTGATGAAGGAGCGCGATACCTCGCCGATGACGCTGACCGTGCTGGCCAAGAACGAAGCCGAGGCCCGCGACATGCAAAAGAAATTGACCGCGCTGAAAACCGTCGACAAGACCGTTAGTCTGTTCGATTTCGTGCCGGAGGATCAGGACGATAAATTGGCGATCATCGACGACATGATGCTGACCTTGGGGCCGCAAAGTCAATCTTTTCCGCAATTGAAAGTCGGCTCCGATCCGCTGCAGGCCATCAAGCGAATGATTGCGGCGATCGACGCCAATTTGCCGAAGAAGACCAAACCCGCCGAAATCGAGTCGCTAAAAACCTTTAAAAGCGAGTTGCAAGACGTGTTGGTCGAGCTGGATGCCCGCTTGCAGCCCGATCGCGGCGTGTTTATCGAAAAAATTCAGACATCGCTGCTCGGGACCTTGCCGACCGTGATGAACCAGTTGCTGACCGGCTTTCACGCCGAATCGGTGACGATGGCCAGCATTCCGCCGGAAATCGGCGAACGCTGGCTGAGCAAGGACGGGCTGTACCGGATCCAGATTTTTCCTAAGGAAGACTTGAACGATCTCGACGCTTTGCAAACCTTTATCACCGACGTGCAGGCCGTCGCGCCCGACGCCACCGACCTGCCGGTGATGTATTGGGAGTCGATGAAGGCCGTTATCGCTTCGTTCCAGGAAGCCATCATCATCGCATTGACCGCCATCGCGTTGCTGCTATTGTTTATTCGGCGCAGCATCGTCGATACGCTGCTGGTCATGGCGCCGCTGGTCTTGGCCGGCTTGTTCACGATGGCGACCACCGTGTTTACCGGCACGCCGATCAACTTCGCCAATATCATCGCGCTGCCTTTATTAATGGGCTTGGGTGTCGATAACGGAATACACATGGTCGAGAAACTGCACCACTCCTTGTCCGAGGAGCAAAACATTTATCAGTCCAGTACCGCCCGCGGCATGTTCTACGGTGCGTTGACGACGATTTCCAGCTTCATCGGTCTGGCGTTTTCGCCGCATCAAGGCATCGCCAGCATGGGCTTGGTCATCACGATAGGCATTTTTTGGATCATGACCTGCACCTTCGTGGTGTTGCCGGCCCTCAGCAAATTGGTGTTGAAACCGGTCGAACCGCTGCCGGCGCCATCGGTTTAGCGGGGCGAGGCCAACGCGTAGCCGGCAAAATCCATCGCTTGAATGTTCTAGTTAACTTTTAGGGGCAACAATGTTCGTAATCATTGGTTATGTAATCATCCTGGGCTGCGTACTGGGTGGTTTCTTGATGGCCGGCGGACATCTCGGGGTGCTGTGGCAGCCGGTCGAGGTGTTGATCATCGTCGGTTCGGCGTTTGGCGCCTTCCTGGCCAGCAACTCGCTGACGGTCAGCAAGGCGGCCATGGCCGGCGGTACCGCCACCTTGAAGGGCAGCACCTATACCAAGGAATATTACATGGAGCTGCTGATGAGCTTTAACGCGCTGAGTCAAAAAGCCCGTAAGGAAGGCTTGTTATCCCTGGAAAAAGTGGTGGACGATCCGGAAGGCAGCTCGATCTTCGGCGAAAAAATCGTCCACGACCATCATTTGATGGAATTCATTTGCGACAAACTGCGCTTGATCCTGACCGGCGTCGACGTCAATCAGCTCGAGGACATCATGGATGCCGAGATCGAAGTCCATCATGCCGAAGGCAACGAACCGATCAAGGCCGTCCAAAAAGTCGGCGACGGCATGCCGGCCTTCGGTATCGTCGCGGCGGTGATGGGGGTGGTGCATACGATGGAGTCGGTCGGTATTCCGCCGGCCGAGCTGGGTAAATTGATCGCGGCGGCCTTGGTCGGTACCTTTCTCGGTATCTTGGTGTCTTACGGCTTTATCGGCCCGGTGGCGTCGGTGATGGAAGCGCGCCTGGAAGAAGAGAGCAATGCCTACAAATGCACCCAGAAGGGCTTGCTGAATTGCGCGAAAGGTACGTCGCCGGCCATGACCGTCGAATTTATGCGGACCACGATTCCGCATCACTCTCGGCCCGACTTTGCCGAACTCGAAGCGGCCTTGAAAGCCGGCAAGTAAAGGGTAATCCGCGATGGCCGAACAACCGATAATCATCAAGAAGGTCAAGAAAGGCGGTCACGGCGGCCACCACGGCGGCGCTTGGAAAATCGCCTATGCCGACTTCGTGACGGCGATGATGGCGTTTTTCTTGTTGATGTGGTTGCTGGGTTCGACCGACGAAGCCACCAAGAAAGGGATTTCCGAGTATTTCCAAAACCCGTTCGGCGTGGCGATGAGCGGTTCCGGCGTCGGCGACCGCGCCAACATCATTAAGGCCGGCGGCTCGGATTTGGCCTCCAAGGATGTCGGTCAGGTTCACATGGGCGAGGACAAGCCGCCACCGCCGGCGCCACCTTCGCCCGAGGACATCGAAAAACTGGCCGAGGAACAGGAAAAGCAAAAGCTGGAAAAATTGCAGGAAAAAATCGAATCCATGCTGGATGCCAACGCCAAACTGGCCGAATACAAGGATCAAATCAAACTGGAAACCACGCCGGAAGGCCTGAAAATCCAGATCATCGATGCCCAAAACCGGCCGATGTTCAAGCTGGCCAGTTCCGGGATTGAAACCTATGCTCAGGCCATCCTGCGCGAATTGGCGCCGGTGATCAACGAACTGCCCAATAAGGTGACGATCAACGGTCACACCGACGCGTTGCCGTTTCCCAGCAACCGGAGCGGCTATTCCAACTGGGAGCTGTCCAGCGACCGGGCCAACGTGGCGCGCCGGGAGCTGACCCAAGGGGGTTGGGCGAGGAGAAGGTACTGCGGGTGGTGGGGCTGGCATCGAGTATTTCCTACAACGTGCAAGACCCGACCGACCCGATGAACCGGCGTATTTCGATCATCGTTATGAACAAGAAGACCGAAAACCAGGTGCTGCACGACGGAGCGGAGGACCTGCCGGCCTTGCAAAATGTATCTCCGGCGATACAGCAAAATACCAAGATCGGGCCGACTTCCTGACGGCCGAACGGATTTTCGTCTCGGAGTATGAAAAGAGGGGCGGAGCGACTTCAGCCGCGATCGAAGACGTTCCGGCACCGGAACGGTATATTGCCAAACGGATTTTTAGAGCCGCCGTTATGACGCCGCCGCATTGTCCCGGAAAATGAAGCTTCGTGCCGAAGAACAACACCCAATTTCGACAAAGCGTCGTTCCCGTCCTGACTTTCCACGCGAAATCCGGCTGAAGTAGGTCGCAATGCAATGGCTCAAAGCTCTGGCCTGCCAAGCCGCCGCACTCGTCCTGACCGCTTCGTTAAATCGCTACTGGCCGCAACCGCTAGGCTGGCTGTTACTGATCCAGGCCGCCGCCGCCGGAGTATTCTCTCGTCTGCTTCGCCAACCCAAGTGGTGGCTGCCTATCCATTTGGTCTTCCTGCCGGCGCTGGTACTCGCTACGACTCTACAATTGTCGCCGGTCTGGTACTTGGCCGGATTTTTGGTCACGCTGCTGGTGTTTTGGGGGACGTTTCGCGGCGACGTGCCGTTGTTCTTGTCCTCGCCGGCCGTGGCGCTGGCGCTGGCGGACATTGCAAAAACAGAGGGGGCGAAAACCTGCGTCGAAATCGGCGCGGGCGTCGGTAGCGTCGCGCTGCCGCTGGCGCGGCAGTGTCCCAAACTGAGGATTGCCGCCTGGGAGCGAGCGCCACTGCCCTGGCTGCTGGCCCGCTGGCGCTGTCGCGGTCAAGCCAATGTCGCGGTCCAACGTTGCAACCTCTGGCAGCAGTCCTTGGCCGAATACGACTTGGGTTACGCCTTTCTGTCTCCGGCCGTGATGATCCAAATCGGCGGCAAAGTCCGCGCCGAAATGCGCCCCGGCAGCCTGTTCGTTTCCTCGTCGTTCCCGATTCCGGATTGGCCGCCTGAAACCGTCGTCGAACTCTCCGATCCCCGCCGCACCCGCCTATACTGCTACCGCCTGCCCGAGCTTGGTGGACCGGGAGGAGTAACATAAACGGTGAGTTACGCCGATGACGTTTTAGAGCCGCGCTGAATTTTGGGGATGGCGGGTTTCGGCCCATTGCGGTCAGTCGCTCCATCTGGTGTAATGTCTTTGCTTTGATCTTTACCGGCCATTGCTAACTCGTGGCAATGATATACGGATAGATAAAAACATACACAGATTTAATCGATATTATATAGAAGTAAATTTGGTGGTATATCTACGATTAAATATTTAATTCCTTGTATTGCTTGTATGTCTGCAGGCACGAAACAGTTTGCCTTTCTCTGTGAAGGTAGCATCTGGGCATAGTAATTAATTAAGCTATTCATTGCCGTTTAAATTCAAAAAACACATATACTTAGCGTAAATATGGCCAACAGACTTCCAAAGCGACTTTGCAAAGAACCACTATTGGACGCCCTTTTTGAGTGTCGTTTTATTACTCATTTTCCCGTGTCCAGTATACTGCCTGGAATTCTGTTTTCGGAATTTGAAGGAGAAAAGCAATTAGAACGGCTTCCACAGTTCGAAATACCAGAAGCGTTACGAAACAGCGATCCAAATTTACAATATGTTCCACTCGTCCGTATTCGTTTAGATAATTATAGTTTTTTAATTGGTGATCGCAGTATAGCTGTTTCTTGCAACTTGCCATATAAAGGATGGAATGATTTTAAGCCAACAATTATTAAATTGATTGGTATTTTAAAGAAAAGTAGATTAATTGACAAGGTTGTACGCTATTCGACCAAATATGTTGATCTTATAGAATCTGATGACTTCGCTGATCAAGTTAGTTTAGCTAATTTATCGTTGAGAATTGGAAGTCATAACTTAACTAAGGAGCCTTATCAAGTGCGAATGGAAATTTCCGTTGAGGGGTTCATCAACATCCTACAGATTATTTCTGGAGCGAAAGTGCTTATGCCAAACAACTCTGAACGTCACGGTGTTGTGATTGATATTGATACTATAAAGGACACTGGCGGCATTTCCGTTGAACAGCTTGAGGTAGATTTGGATAACGCACTTGAGCATATTCATCGGATAAACAAAGAGACATTTTTCGATTGCATTACTGAACAGACTATCGCGCGACTGGAGCCAGAATATGAATAAATACCATACTGCACAGACATCCCGAACATTTGGCACGGTTGTGATAGCAGGAATATTGGCCGGCACCTTCTTGCCTTCCGATTGCAATAGTGAGCCATCCTCAAGTGCATTAAATTTCACGAATAGCAATAATTATGCTTTTGTTCTGCTTGGAACATCTCCAACGCATGAACCAAACAAGAATATTTTGACCAGACAATACGCGGCATCAGAGGAAACAATATTTGAAGTTGCTATTACTGGTTTTTATGAGGAGCTTTCTTCAAATCAAGAAGCTCTAGGCCATGAATTTGAGCGGGTTTTATTTGATAATTTATGGGACTTGTATCAAAGCTAACTTATTTATGGGTATTACTTTAGAGAACATTAACGATCACATCCCATATTATTTGACTCAGGAAGCAAAAAATGGCCTTGTTAAAGCACTTAAAGATTTTCCTGAGAAAATTAATTATTACACGACAAAATGCCAAGATGAATTATTGCAAGGCGATGGCTGGAACGGTCTTGATATAATTAATCTAGAAAGCGGTGATCGGAAGTCAATAAGAGGAATTATTCTTAGCAACAGTTGCGATATTAGTCCGGAAAATCCAAGAGAGGTTCCGGCGCGCATGATATTTGCCCCCATCATTCCTCTTTCTCTATATGAAAATTTGCTGACTAGGAACGGAATTGATGTAGAGAAAGTTTCAACGAAAATTAGCTCAATTAAACTACAACGAGTGACTTCGTTGTTCTATCTTCCCAAAGGAGGATGTTTGGAGTCAGATCATATTGCTGTGCTAGATGACTTGCACACATTGCCCGTACAACTTTTCTGCAAAAAAACAGATAGAAAAAAACAATTTACCCTTAGTCAGGCTGGGTTTTACTTATTTCTGTTTAAGCTGTCTATACATTTCTGCAGATTTCATGAAAACGTATTTCGTGATTATGATCAGCAACAGGCATCCTAGAATACTCATGGCTAATGGGGCTTATGTAACCTTAATCGGTCATTCAAAAAAATAGGTCATTGACAGCTTTTGGCCGATCAAGCCTTACCTTTTCCTCGCCCTGAGACTGTCAAACGGCGTACCGCATTGTGTTTCGCTGGGCGAACCGAATATCGGTCATAATTTGTGTCGGCTAAACCGGATTGCATGGTTCTCGGCTAGTTTCCGCTTGCAAGGCGCGGTTTATTGCTGCGCGAGGGTCCGCGCTTACGTTGCCCGCTCGGAGCACCGCTATTCGGACGTTTATCGTTGCGGGCCGAATTAGTGGCCTTGCGATAGAGGTTCCCGCGCTGCGAATTCCGCGAAGTGGGAAACCGTGCGAACTTGAACGCTTGTTATCGCGGGGAGTCCGGAGTCGCCGATTGGGGGGATGGGGCGGTCCGGCAATTGCCGGACGCAACGGACAAACTCCGCCGCCGCGATGCGGGTTTTGCTCCCTCTGCTGTCTATCCTCTGCCTGGGCGATCGGTACTTCGGCACCTCCGGCCGCATTTCAAAACGGGTGGCGACTCAGGACTCACCCGCCACTGTAACCATTCAAACATCGCGCTCGCGGCCGGCTCTTGTTTGTTACAAACACAACAAACAAATACAATCTTTTTGTCGTTAAATCAATTGCTTATAAAGTGGTGTAAAATATGAATTAAGCACGTTATGCAAAAATAATGTTGTGTTCGCTTGCTTATCAATTGTCGGTATTTATGTCTGAAATCATTCTGTTCCCCGTTCCGGACAGGCAACAAAAATCGGAGCTCGATGCGGTTATCGACGATGCGCTAAAGGCCATTCCGAAGAACGACAGAGAGAAACTGAGATTTGAATTGATTAAAACGATAGACGGCTTCGATACCTTTTTCACCGAATGGTCCTTGAGTCTGCCTGAAGATAGCCATGAAACGCTGAGAAAACAAATCTACGATATTGCGCATCAGGAACACGATCGAAAAATGCGTATGCTGAAAGAAATTATGCGATTGAAGATTAAAGTGCTGGTCGCGGAATATCGCCAGCGAAAGTAATCCGGTGGTTTTTGGTAATTTCGCCTGTTATTTTGGAGGCGATTTCCGGCGCTAATTATCGTCGATAGCCGGATATTAACTTAATCGTTTTCGAGTCAAAATAGTCTTTGAGGAGTGTTATATGAGTCAACTTGCCGAAGTAAATTGTGTTGCGGATCTTGAAGTCGAAGCCGATAAGCTGCTGGTGGCGTTTGCAAGCTCGGATGGGGAAATTATCAATCAGCATTTCGGCTCGTCGTCTGGGTTTCACGTGTACGGTATCGATGCCGATAGCGCGACCCCGTTGGCGGCTAAATCATTTGGCAAGGAGCTACGCGACGGTAACGAAGACAAGCTGAAACCGAAACTGGCTTGGTTGAACGGCTGCGATTTGGTCTACTGCGGCTCGGTTGGCGGCTCCGCGACCAACGAGTTGATCAAATTGGGCGCGCATCCAGTCATCGTTAAAGGCGGGCCGGATATTGAAGAAGTAGTGACCGAGATACAAAAAGAATTGGCCGGTACCTTGTCTCCGCTGCTGGAGCGCATTTTTAAACAAAAATCCGGTAAAGATCAGGGCCGTTTTGACGAGATGGCGGACGAAGAATGGGATGAATAAAACGACGTCCGGTCATTTGAATTAAATGCCTTTCGAACTTCTAATATTTGCCACGCTTTCGAGTTGATCGCTAGCGTGGCAACGCTGAATTTATTCAATATCTCCCGCCAGAGCGGCGTCCACCGCTCGCAAAATATAATCATTGTCGCGAATATGCCGGGCAAGCTCTATGATTTCTTCATAGGCATAATGGTGTAAATTGAAACTGATTCGGTCGATTTGCTTGTCGTCAATAAAAATGTCCAGTATCAAAAGCGCCGACGTGTCGTGCGGGTGAGCGTTATCGAGCACCTTGACGCTGGATACGATTTTCATGTGTTCATCGATTGGGTTGATATATCGCAACGACGATAAATGTTCGATTTGTACCGGGCTTAATTCGTTATGACTGTTGCTCATGAGGCGGAAATAATGGCTGGCTCTATGGATTTGGAGATATTGCAAAAGCAAAGCCCATGCCATGTCTTTTGGGTTTGTCCGTCGCCCAAAACCCCGCGTGCCCGGATACAAGCGTTCCGGGCGGTTGTGTCCGCGTATCGACGGTGCCGAACTTGCATCTTTAGGCAATCCCTGTAAAGTTGGCGACGCTGAAATCGTTTCGATTTCAAGCGGGTACGCGCGTTGGGTTTAGACGGCCATTCTCCGGACTACCCGTCTTATAGCGGTTGCGCGCGACCGAAAAATTATAATAACAACAGCAACCGAGAGGTTTGGATTCATGAGTTTGGAAACCAAGTTCAGCAATGCGCAGTTGCGGCGCATCAATTTACAATCGATTCTCTATCTGTGTTCCTGTCCGTCGCAAGTCGGCGTGCAGATCGACAGCCTGCGCAAGCTGTACGAATATCAAGCCGATTGCGCCGAGCGCGGCCGTAGCGAATTGCAAAGCCAAGTGCACGAACGCATCGCCGAGGCCACGTTGGCCGCGCATCGGATCATGGAGGATTGCCTGCAGGATGTGTTGAGCCTGGAGGGCTGGGACCCGCTGACGCTGGAAATGCCGGAAGGCTTGCGGACCCTGCTGGAACAGGAAATCGACGGCGGTTGAGGGTGCGAGAATGACCGCGCCGGTCCGCCGTCGGCCAAACCGTCAAACCTGCGGCTCGAATTCCACCGAAAAGCGGCCGTAGCGTTGCAGGATCGCCGGCATCAACAGTAAATTCAATAGCGTCGATGACGCCAGGCCGCCGATGATGATCGCTGCCATCGGTCCCATGATTTCCCGGCCCGGGTTGTCGCTGTCGAAGGCAATCGGCAACATTGCCAGCGCGGTGACCAGCGCCGTCATCAAAATCGCCGGCAGGCGCTCCTGGGCGCCGCGGACCAGGGTCGCCTGATTCCAAACCTGGCCTTCGAATTCGATCAAATGCCGGTAATGCGAAATCAGCATGATGCAGTTGCGCACGGTGATGCCGAATAAGGTAACGAAGCCGACGAAGGAGCCGACCGACAGGGTGGCGTCGGTGACGACGACGGCCGCGACGCCGCCCAACAGCGCGAAGGGTAGATTCAGCAAGGTCAGCAGCATGTGGCGCAGGCTGCCCAGGGCGATGTACACGAAAATCAGCACGCCGACGCCTGCCAGCAAGGCATGCACGAGCAAGGACTCGCGCGCTTCGGCCTGCTCCATCGCCGCGCCGACGAATTGCGGATGGGCGCTGCCGGTCCAGGCGATTTCGCTGTTGACCCGGCGTTTCAGTTCGGCGACAAACTCGTCCATGTCTCTATCCTCAACCTTGCAAGTCACGGTCTGTATACGCTGCGCGCCTTGATGCAGAATGTTGTACCGACCTTCGCCGTGGCGGATGTCGGCGATGTCGCCGAGCAACACCCGCTGGCTGTCGGCGTTTTTCAACGGCAGTTGCCCCAGGAATTCCGGGTCGTTGCGCTTTTCCGGCGGCAAGGTCACCGCTACGTTAAAGATGCGGTTGCCCTGGATGTGCTTGCCGACGATGCGGCCTTCGTAAGCGGTTTGCAGGGTCGTCATGACTTGTGCGGGGCTGATGCCGCGAAACTTCAGACGCTCGCCGTCGAGTTGGATTTGCAGTGTGGCGGTGGCCGGCGGCGAGCGCATCTGAATGTCGGCGGCGCCGGGGATGCCGGCGATCAAGGATGCCAATTGTCGGGCCTTGCCGTCGAGTTCGTTCAAGTCGTTACCGTACAGATTCACGACCACCGGTGCGGTGTAACCGGAAATGGTTTCGTCGACCCGCTCGGTTAAAAAGGTGTTGGCTTCGAAGCCGATGCCGGGAAATTGTTCCAGCACGTCGCGCAGGCTGTCCAAAACCCGTTGTTGGTCGCGGCCGGACAGCGGTTTCAATCGCACTTCGTATTCGCTGTAATGGCTACCGTAGGTGTCGGCGCCGCGTTCGGCCCGGCCCGCCCACTGCGACACCGACTCGACGCCTTCGATGTCGGCGAATTGTTCGCTCAATAAGGCGCCCACCCGCAATGATTCCTGCAACGAAGTGCCCGGCGCGCTGGCGGTATGGACGATGAAGTGACCTTCGCGCAATTCCGGCAGAAATTGATGATCCAACTGTAAAAACGCCGCCAGACCGGCCGCGCAAGCGATCAGGCCGATGCCGGCCACGGCGTTGAAATGGCGAGTGGTCCACAGCAAATGTTTGGCGTACCAGGGTTTCAGGCGCTTGATCAACGGCGGCTCGGCGGTGTCCGGCAGGCGCCGCCGCAGCAGCAGGTGGCAGAGCGCCGGGGTCAGGGTTAGCGCCACCAGCAGCGACATCATGATCGCCAGAATGTAGGACACGCCCAACGGCGCGAACAAACGGCCGCTGACGCCAGCCAGGGTTAGCAGCGGAACGAACACCAGCGCGACGATGAAGCTGGCGTAAACCACCGAACCGCGCACTTCCAGCGACGCTTGGTAGATCACTTCGTCGCTGGGGTCGGGGTGAATCTTCAGGCGGTTTTCGCGCAGGCGCCGGAAGATGTTTTCGGTGTCGATGATGGCGTCGTCGACGACTTCGCCCAACGCAATGGCCAGCCCGCCCAGCACCATAATGTTTAAATTCACGCCGCAAGTCAGCAAGACCAGGGCGGCGGTCAGCAAGGACAACGGAATCGCGGTAGCGGCGATCAGCGCGCTGCGCAAATCGAACAAAAAGCCGTACAGCACCAACAACACGAAGGCGCCGCCGAGCAACAAATGGCCGGCCAGATTGTGCAGCGAGGTTTCTATGTAGTCGGCCGGCCGGAACAGATGGGCGTGGAAGGCGATGGCTTGTTGCTCGAACAGCGGTTGAAACTCCTCGAGCACCGTTTCGACTTGCCGCGACACCGATAAAGTGTTGGCGCCGTACTGGCCGATGATCATCATCACGATGGCCGGCTGGCCCTGGATTTGCGCGGCACCGATCGCCGGGGCGGGCGCATAGCCGACCTCGGCGACATCGCCGAGCAAAATGTTGCTGCCGTTCAAACGCTTGACCACCAACTGTTCGAATTGGTGCGGATTGCTCGGTTGGCCGCTGAGCTGCAGCGAAAAGCGCTGATTGCCGTTGTCGATGAAGCCGGCGCCGCTGATTTCGCTGGCGCTAGCGGCGGCGGTGACCACTTCGTCGACCGACAAGTTGTAACGCTGCAAGGCCGCCGGCAGCAGCTGGATTTGCAATTGCTGAATGTCGCCGCCGAACACGTTGACGTCGGCGACGCCGGGTACCGCCAGCAGGCGCGGCACCAAGGTCCAATCCACCAGGCTGCGCAATTCCAGCAACGATTTGCCGCCGGCCCGCAAGCCTATCGTCATCACGGTGGCCGACGATGACGACAGCGGCAGCGGAATCGGCGTACCGACTCCGGCCGGCAGTCGCTGAGCGATGCCGGTCAGCCGCTCGCCGACCAACTGCCGGTTGCGGTACACGTCGCTGCTTTCCTCGAAGGTAGCGGTGACGATGGACAGGCCTTGTATCGATTGCGAGCGCAAGTTTTTCAGGCCGATCAGGCCGCTAACGGCCTGTTCGATCTGCTGGCTGACCAACACTTCCACTTGCTCGGCGGCCAGGCCAGGCGCTTCGGTTTGGATGATGACTTGCTTTGGCGCGAACTCCGGAAAAATGTCCAGGCCGGCATTGGCGAAGCGATAGCCGCCGTAGCCGAATAGCAGCAGGGCCAGCGCGATGACGATGCCGGAATAGCGGATGGAAAAACGGACCAGGAGTGCGAGCATGTTTGAGCGGCGGTTGGCGAATCGGCTATTTTGCCTGTCCGATCGAATTTGGTCCACGCCAGCCGCGCGTAATCGCTGACCGGCGCGGTGGCTTGTTCCGAGCTAAATGGATCGTTCAGCGGGAAACCGCTCGAAAACGCTAGGCGGCCCGGCGCGATTTGGTGTTAACCGCGCCGATGCCAAGTAGCGCCGAGCCCATTAACCAGATCGCGCCGGGCAACGGCACCGTGCCGATGCCGCCGTTATCGATAGGCGTGGCCGGGTCGCAGTATTTGACGAAAAATTCGGCACCCGCGAATAGATAGTCCCGGCTGCCGGTGTCCATGACGCCCAACGTCGCGCTGAAGGTGTTGGCCCCGCTCAACGACAAAAAGTCGGTAATGTCCAATTCCAGGTATTGTTTCAAACCGCCCACTTCAACCCAGTCGGCGCTGATCGGCTCGCCGTTGATCGAGGTGATGGCGGCATATTCGCGCGTGTCCAGTAGACCGGAATTGAACAACAACGCGTCCGCGACCAATCGGGTATCGTCGCGCAGCCAGACCCGCAAGCGGGCGCGTTCGATATAGACGGTATCGAGCCGATAATCGAAATTCAAGCTTAGATTGTCGTTATCGGGGTTGTCGTCGGCCACAGAAATCAACGTGCCGTGCTTACCGCCGAACAGGGTTTGAGTCAGTTCCAGAACGTCGCAAGGGAACACTTGGTCGCAGCCGAACGGATCGAAACCTTGCTCGACGACCCCTGAAATAGGAGAGGCCAGGATTGGCGATGCGGTTAGTGTCGACGAGAGTAGCAGCGCGGCGGCGCTTAATGTCTTCATGGGTATCCTTGCAAAATGGACGGAAAAAGTGCGACTCGTCAGGCGCCGGGTTTGCGTTCCGAGTCGTGCGTTCCGATAGTTTAGAAGAGACTGGGCGGATGTATAACAACCGGGTGCCGTTGAGGGGCCGGGCGTTAAGTCGGTCCCTCGTGCGCGGCCTGCACGGCAAGGCCGGTCAAGCAGGCTCGGAATCGAGGGATCTTATTTTTTGCGCGACCAAACGGAGGGGGTTAAAAATGGCTGGTGTTGAAATCGCCGCGAGCCATCGTTTTACGTGATGCCGGCTCTAAGAGGCCGCCCGCGCTCCCCAGGTATTGAGCCGGAGGGGTTTTAGCCGAAAGGCTCGGTGGCCGTTCGGAGAAAGTGCCGAAAATACGACAGTTTGTCAGTGAAAAATCAGACAGCGTAAACAATGTGGGCGACCGTAGACTGTCAGCGTGGGAGGAATCCCGATCGCGAGCGCTAAGCCTCGCGACGGAGGCGGCAAGGATGGGAACCTCGCCACGCCGGCGGAGCCTTAGAAAATAACAATTCGGAGGATGCAATCATGTCAACCTTAACGTCATTTCGGCAAAACGATATTTCCCATGCCGCTTTTTTGGACGCGTTGAGCGGCGAATTCATCGCGCGCACCGGTTGCGGCGTTTACGTTTACCTCAATCCGCAGGACATACACCGCCTGTTCGACGACTACCGCCAGCACGGCGCCTCGATACGCGACATGGTCAGGCCTTGGATACGCGGAGCTTAGCGGATTTGCAGGCCGCAATCGCCGCGCGAAGCGGGTTTAAGCCGCTTTATGCGATGAAGGTCGTTGGAAATGCCGAGGCTGTGCCGGTGTCGGAGCGCTATCGATCGTGGTTAAAGCCCCGCTTGCGCCGTTGACTTCCATTCGCCGGGCGATACAGCGGTTTCAGGATTGCTAGCCGACTGGTATTGGCCGGTTACAGCTTTCGCGGCCGAGCGGAACGCTCGGGTCAATGCCCAATCTATGGCCTGCGAATCCATCGCGGCCGGCGCGATGCTTTGGGGTTCGCGAAGGCTGGCTGCCCGAAAGTAGGTTTGGGCGGCGCCGAGATGCGGTCAAAGGCGATACGGGGATTTTTCCCTTGCCAGTGGTCCTGGCGCTTGTTAGGGTTGGCTGGCCCGAATGGCGGGCGTTCGGAACAGGTGGGCATATGACGGTTGGGGTCTGGCGTGTCGCGCTTGCGGCGGTCGCTTGTTCGGTGTTTATCCCCGACTTGGCGGTCGCCGCCGAGATGACGCGCGAGCAAGTGGCGGCCGAGATTTCCGGCGCTACGCAGCGTCCGAAATTGACAGGCAAGGATTTGTCGGGACTGGATTTGTCCGGCTTGGATTTTCGCGGCGCGGATTTATTTTCCGCCAATCTGGACGCTTGCCGCTTGGATGGCGCGAACTTGGCGAATACCAATTTAAACCGCGCGCAGTTGCGCGGAGCGAGCTTGCGCCAAGCGACGTTGGTTGGAGCCAGCCTTTACGCGGTGGTGTTGGACGGTGCCGACTTAAGCGGCGCCGATCTGAGCGGCAGCCGTATCATCGGTTTGTTGAACGGCGTAAATCTGAGCGGTGCGCTGCTGAGGCGTGCCAATTTGGGCGCGGATATGGCGAATCAGGGCATGGCACCGGCTCGGGTCGAAATGAACAACGCCAAACTGCGCGGCGCGGACCTCAGCGATGCCAACCTGATGCACGGGATTTTGAGCTACGCGCAATTCCAAGGCGCCAATTTACGCCGGGCCAATCTGCGCTGGGCCGATTTAGGGGGCGCCAATCTGAGCGACGCCGACGTCGACGGCGCCGATTTCCGTAACGCCAATTTCGACGGCACCAGCCTGCGCGGCGTCAAGGGCGCCGGTTCCGCGGCGGGCATGGACTAACGCGTCCCGCGCTCGCTTACATTCCTCTCGACGCTCTCCGGCGGCACGTTTGCTCGTGTTCCGGAAAGCAACTTCTAAAGACCTTCCCGTTCGAATCGGATTACAATAGCGGCTATTTACGTTTAACCCCGGTATCGCCCAGCCGATGCCGATAGTCAGGAGCGCAATTGGCCGACAGAATCATTCGTATCGCGACTCGACAAAGTCCGCTGGCTTTGTGGCAGGCGGAACATGTCGCGGCCCGGCTCCAACAAGCGTTTCCCGGATTGCGTACCGAATTGGTCAAGATGGTGACGCGCGGCGACAAAATTCTCGACGCGCCGTTGGCCAAAGTGGGCGGCAAGGGCTTGTTCGTCAAGGAATTGGAGCAAGGGATGCTGGACGGCGCGGCCGACATAGCGGTGCATTCGATGAAGGATGTACCGGTGGAATTTCCCGAAGGGCTGCATCTCGCCGTGATTTTGGAGCGGGAGGACCCCACCGACGCCTTTGTTTCCAATCGCTACCGCGATTTGGCCGAATTACCGGCCGACGCTCGCATCGGCACTTCCAGCCTGCGTCGCCAATGCCAAATCAAGGAAAAATTCCCGAAGGCCGAGATTCTCAGCCTGCGCGGCAACGTCAACACCCGGCTGGCTAAACTCGATGCCGGCGAATACGACGCGATCATTCTGGCGTCGGCCGGCCTGAAACGCTTAGGATTGGCTGAACGGATCACGGCGCCGCTGACGCCGGAGCAAAGTCTGCCGGCGATGGGGCAAGGCGCGATAGGCATCGAGTGCCGCAGCGACGATGTCGAAATACACGACTATTTAAAAGTCCTTCACGACGAGACCACCAGCATCCGGGTCACCGCCGAGCGGGCGATGAATGCCCGTTTGAATGGCGGCTGCCAAGTACCTATCGCCGGGTTTGCCGAAATTCGCGGCGAAAGCCTGGCGCTGCGCGGTTTGGTCGGCAGTCCGGACGGTTCGGTGCTTTACCGTGCCGAAGCCGAAAGCGGTTTGGCGGACGCCACGGCGCTGGGCGAACGAGTCGCCGACGCATTGCTGGCGCAGGGCGCGGACCGAATTCTACGCGAGCTGTATCAGTGACGCCGGGTTTGCGCGGCGCTCGAATCTTGGTCACCCGGCCGACCGCGCAAGCCCAGCGTTTATGCGGTTTGATCGAAAGCGCCGGCGGACAGGCCGTCCGATTCCCGGTCCTGGAAATAGTCGCCGAGGCGTTGGCCGAGCCAAGTCTGCAATTGGCTGCCGCTAGCGACTGGCTGATTTTTACCAGTACGAATGCTGTGGATTTTGCTATCGCCGCGTTCGGTGGCAAAATGCCCGGCTTGCATCGGCCGAGGATTGCCGCGGTGGGCGAGGCGACTGCCGGGGCTTTGCGCGCGGCGGGATGGCGCGTCGACTGCGTGCCGACCTGCGATTTCAGCAGCGAGGGCTTATTGGCCGAGGCGCCGATGCAGGCGGTCGCCGAGCAGCGATGTGTGATCGTGCGCGGAGTCGGCGGTCGCGAAAAACTGGCCGAGGCATTGCGCGCTCGCGGTGCCGACGTGGCGTATTTGGAGGTTTATCGGCGGGTCAGACCCGCTACCGATACGACGGAACTCATGGCGGCGTTGGCGGCGGGCCGCTTGAGCGCCACAACGATGACCAGCCTGGAAGCCTTGGAGAATCTGCTGGTCATGTTGGACGAAACCTCGGTGGCGGCGTTGCGGGCCTTGCCGTTGGTAGTGGTCAGCGAAAGGATAGGCGCGGCCGCGACGGAACTCGGATTTTCCAGCGTGGCGGTGTGTCGGCAACCGGCCGACGCGGCGATTTTAGAGACCTTGACGACGATATTGAACGGGGAAAACAGTGGCGGAAGTAACTGAAGAACAACAACAAGAAAATCAAACCCCCACCGTGGTGGTAAAAAAGTCTCTCGCCGGGTTGTGGATAGGTATCGTCGCGATTCTATTGGTGATTGGCTTGGCGGCGGCCGGCTTTTATTTCTTTCAGCAATTGCGGGCCAGCCAGGACACCGAAAACAATCAGGACAATCTGAAACTGATTGAAGTCGATAAGGAAATCAACGGTTTGCAGGATCAGTTGTCCGGCCTGCAGTCGCAGCTCGCCAATCTGAACGCCGAAATGACCGGCAAGGACAATCACTTTACTCAAACGCTGACCGATTTCTCGAAACTCCATGAGGAAAGGCTGGAAACCGCCCGCAAGGAACTGGAAGCTTCGATTCAAGTTTTGCAGCGGCAATTGGGTAAGACGCGCGGCGACTGGTTGTTGGCCGACGCCGAATACTTGCTGACCGTCGCCAACCAGCGTCTGCATCTGGTCGGCGACGTCCACACTACTCGCGAAGCGCTGGAAGCCGCCGACCAACGTTTGCGGGAAAGCGGCGACGCGGCGGTTTTCAAAGTACGCGAGCAAATCGCCAAGGAACTGGCGCTGCTGAATAGCGCGACAGTGCCGGACATTGTCGGCATTTACGCCGGTATCCAGCACTTGCAGGACGCGGTCGAAGGTCTGTCGGTATTTTTGCCGCATGCCGGCAAGCAGCCGGAAAAAGCCGAGCCGAATAATGACTTGTCCGAAAACGGTCATGAAATTCTCCAGCAAGTCGCCAAGCAATTGGAAGGTTATGTCGTGTTACGCCATACCGAGCAACCGGTCAACGCCATCCTGACGCCCGAGGAAGCGCATTTTCTCAAGCAGCAGTTGAAGGTCCGGCTGGAAATGATCGAAATCGCCTTGGTTCAGCAGAACGACACCTTGTTCGCCAGTAGCATCGCCGACGCCAAGCAATGGCTGAAGAAAAACTTTGCCGAGGGCCAAAAGACCGAGCAATTCGTCGCCGAATTGGACAAACTCGCCGCCGTGCAAATCCGCAGCCAATATCCGGACGTTTCCGGCTCGTTGAAACTGCTGAAAGACATCGGCAAGCTGCGCCTGGAAACCGACAAGGCTATTATCACCGGCGCGCCCGCCGAACCGGCCGCCCAACCCGCCTCCGGCAACGCTCAGCCATAAGCGAGTACAGTCATGAAGAATCTGATGTATTTTCTCGGTTCGCTGCTGACCGCCGTTCTGGTCGCGTTTTTATTGCATAGCTGGCTGGCCGAGCATAACGATCCGGGTTACGTGCTGATCGGCTTTGGGCATTGGTCGTTGGAAACCTCGCTGACCGTGTTTACCGTCGGCCAGGTCCTGGGTTTTTTCGTGTTGTACAGCCTGTTCCGGCTGTTGGGCGTGCTCGTTCGGATGCCGGCGCAGATTAGCAAACGTCGGCGGACGATTCGCTTCAATCGCTCGCAAGAGGCGCTGGTCGCCGGTTTGGTCGACGCGGCCGACGGCAATTGGGAAAGCGCCGAAAAAGTCTTGATCAAGCACGCCGCGCACAGCGGCGCGCCGCTGCTGCACTATCTGACCGCGGCGCGGGCAGCGCATTCGCGCGGGGCGATGGATAAACGCGACGAATATCTGAAGAAAGCCGCCGAGCAATCGGCCGACAGCGATTTGATCGTCGGCCTGACCCAGGCGGAACTACATTTGTCGGAGAAACAATTCGAGCAAGCCCTACAAGCGTTGGGTAAGCTGCATTCGATCAATCCCGGTCACGCCAGGGTGTTGAAAATGATGCATCAGGCCTATCAGCATTTGGGCGATTGGGAAGGCTTGAGCAAACTGTTGCCGACCTTGCAACAGCACAAAATCTTGATGGAAGCCGAAGTCAAATTGTTGGAAACCGAAACCTACAGTCGCCTGTTGAAGCAGGCCGCCGCCAGCAACGACGAACCCGCGATCGCCGCCTGTTGGGCCGACGTACCCAACCACATCAAAGTCGTGCCGGGTATCGCCAATATCTATTTCGCGGCGATGATCGCCGTCGGCGCCGGCGTTCGCGTCGAAGACGCCATCATGGCGCAACTCGCCAAGCATTGGGATGAAACCCTGCTGGCCCTGTACGCAACGGTGGATACTGGTGACGACGCCAAGCAATTGCAAGGTGTCGAGCAATGGCTGGCGGTTTATCCGAACAGCGCGGTATTGTTCCAAGTGCTGGGCCGATTGGCGCTGAAAGCCGGGCAGATGGAAAAGGCCGAGCAGTATCTATTGAAAAGCCTGCATATCGAGGCCAGCGTGGCCGCTTACCAGTTGCTCGGCGAAGTGTTTTTCGCCAAGGGCGACAAGGATCAGGCTTGCGACTACTTCAAACGCGGTATCGAACTGGCCGCCAACGAAATGATCAGGGGCTTGAACGCCTGACGGCCAATCGGCCTCGGCGTTATCCGCAGTTAATCGTCATACAGGAAATGTCGTCGGCGACATTGCGGTCGCCGATATGCGCGGTCAACGCTTGCGTCAATTCGGCCACCCGGCGCGCCGGCGGCGCGGCGGCGGCAATTTCCAGCAGCCTTTCCCGGCCGAAGGGCTGACCCTCGCCGTTTTCGGCGGCAATCAAACCGTCCGAATACATCAACAATTGGCAGCTTTGCGGCCAATGCCAGACTTCGCAGCGGTCGCTGAATTCCCTGTCGTTGACGGTTCCGGCCGGCGGGTGGCGCGACTCGAAGCGGAACAACGGTTGGCCGTCGCCGTCCAGCGCCAGTAAGTCAGGCAATCCGCCGTTCCACAATTCGATAGAATTCCGCTGGCTGTCGACGATGCCGACCGCGATGGCAACGGTGTGTCCCGGCGGCATTTGCACACCCAGCAAGCGGTTGATTTCCCGAATAATCACGGTAATCGACAAGCCTTTCTTGGTCATCGATTGAAAAGCCTGATGAATGATCACGGTGGGCAGCGCCGCCGCCAAGCCTTCGCCGCAAGCGTCGGCCAGCAGAAAATAGATTTGGCCGCTACTGATGCGCCGCGCCGACAGCAGATCGCCGCTGAAACGCTGGGCCGGCATCAGCCACACCGCCAGGCTGCGGTCGTTCAGATCGTTTTGGCGGGTCATGCGCTCGATCAAACCCTGCAAAAACTGCTGTTCGGCTTCGTTTTGGTCGCGATAGGCCTGCAGTTGCCGGCTGTCTTCGACGATGCGCTTTTGCATCGCCACCGAGCGTTGCGCCGACAGCAGTTTGGCGCTGAGCACCGCTTGGTTGAAGGGTTTGGGCAAATAGTCGTCGGCGCCGGCCTGCAGGCCATTGACCACATCGTTGATTTCGGCCAGCGCGCTGATCGCGAAGATCGGCACCCAACGGTCGGTCGCCTCGGCGCGGATAGCCCGGATCGCATCCAGGCCGTTCATTCGGGGCATCATGATGTCCATCAAGATCAGGTCGGGCGCTTCGCGCCTGAACACCTCAACCGCTTGTTCGCCATCCTCGGCCAACACCACTTGGTGCTGCATCCTGGCCAGCAGTTTTTGCAGCAAGATACGGTTTTCCGGAACGTCGTCGGCGACCAGGATTTTCATCGGCGGTGGGCTTGGCGGTAAAGCGGGAAGTCTAGCTTAAACGAACCAGCGATCCCACATCCCATCGACCTTTTTAATCACATCTTCATCCTGTAGCCGGCCCAGAAAAATTGAACAGCCGCTTAATTTTACTTTGTCGGATTTAAGCAACGCCGTCATGCCCGCCGGGATGCGGCCATCCAGTGCCATGGATGGCAAGCTTCGATCCGTCCGTGGGGTCTGGATTTCGGCAATCCCTGCCGAAATGACGAGCACTACCGAGAATCTGACAAAGTAAAATTAAGCGAAAAACTTTGCGACTTTTGAACGTCCGCCCGGACCGCGCCACGGCGCGGAAAACGTCCAAAAAACCGAGAAGAAAGCAATCACCGGCCTTCGAAGCCGGCGTGGCGTTCGGGACTTGGCCGGCGATAAAATTCCGGCCCAATGAACTCAGGCATTCGAGGTTGATTAGTATCGGATGGTCGGTAGACAAAAGCCGTGAAGCGAGCGGGTGGCCGAGGTATGCGGAAAGTCCGCCAAGTCCGAATCGCTGACGGGCGGTCTGCAAGCCCTACCCGCGAAAATCGGTCAACTCATGTGGGGATGTCTATTCCAATTCAAATCAGCCACCGGTTCCGATTCAAACCCTGCCATCGATTCCGATACATTACATCAGGATTGAATGGCCGCTTCTGGACTTGGCAAATTGGCGCAATCGCTTAGCATTGCTTAAAGGAGATGACTATAATTTGGCGTCAAACGGGAGTTAAATCGATTTTTGTTAATGATTCTTAGCCACCTAACTTAGCCGCGTAATTATTTTGGACATAATTACCAAAGAAAAACGCGGCGAAATCATGAGCAAGGTTCGGAGCAAAAACACCTCTCCGGAACTTGCCGTGCGCAAATTGACTTTCTCCCTCGGCTATCGATATCTCCTGCACGCCAAAAACCTGCCCGGCAAGCCGGACTTAGTTTTTCCGAGCCGTAAGAAGGTTATCTTTGTGCATGGCTGTTTTTGGCATGGTCACGATTGCAAACGCGGGACCGTACCGGCGACGAACAAAGAATTTTGGCTTCCGAAGCTGGAAAAGAATAAAGTACGCGATGCAGAAACGTTCGGCAGACTCGATAGCATGGGTTGGAAGGTTTTGGTTATTTGGCAATGCCAACTGAAAGACAAAGATGCTTTAAAAACAACAATAATCAATTTTTTAAATACTTAGTCGTCGGCGCGACGCGCTATTGTTAAGGATAATTTAATGACGGAATTCGCTTTTAAAATCGATTTGAACGTGTTGAATCATTTGGGATTGGGGTTATACAGCAGCACGCCGGCTGTTTTAACGGAAATCATCGCGAACGCCTACGATGCCGAAGCTACGGAAGTGACTATTTCCATCGATAAAAGTCAGCATATCATTACCATTGCGGACAATGGTCACGGTATGTCCGAAGACGATTTGCAAGACAAGTTTTTAAACGTCGGTTATGCAAGGCGGAATTTTTCCGACTTTACGATTAACAAGAAGCGGCGCGTGATGGGTAGAAAGGGTATCGGAAAATTGGCTATGTTTTCGCTGGCCGACGTTGTCGATATTTCAACCAAGCAAGAAAGTAAAGAGGCGATAGGGGTTTCGGTAAACGTACCCGAACTAAAAAGCACTATTAACGAACACCAACCATATAGGCTTAATTCCATAACACCTTCGACTAAGCTGGATGGCTCTCACGGAACGGTTATTCGGCTATCTCAATTGAATAAATCGATTATCTCGACGACGGAATCCAATTTAAAACTGCGGCTGTCCAGGCGCTTCAGCATCATCGGCAATAGCGGCGAGTTGCCATTCGAGATTTACATTAACGAGGACAAAGTCACTATCGCCGACCGAGGTTTTCATGACGACGTGCAATTTTTCTGGAGCTTCGGTGGCGTCGAAGCTGACGACAATTTAAAACTGTGTAAGAATCTCGCCGTCGATAAAGAGACGAAAGCCCAAAGAATAATGGTGCTCGATCCTTCGGTACCGCATGACTCCGACTTGGTGCTTCGGGGTTATATCGCCTCGGTCACCAAGCCGAAACAGTTGAAGGAAAAGGACACCAATATCAACCAAATATCGATTTTCGCTAACGGCCGCGTTTTTCAAGAGGATGTGTTGCCGATATTAAGTAATAGTGATCATTTCAATAGCTATTTGGTCGGTGAAATACACGCCGATTTTTTGGATCAAGACGAGGTAGACAGGGCAACGGCCAGCCGGGAAGCCATTAAGCAGAACGACCCTAAATTTATGGGATTGCTCGGCCATTTAAGAACGCAGATGCAAAAAGTGGCTGGCGCCTGGGACGATTGGCGTAAAGCTCTCGGGTACGAGAATTTGCCGGATAAAAATCCGTTTGTGGAAGACTGGCTTAACAGTCTTACCGACAAGCGGGATAGAAAATCGGCCGAACGCTTGATCATGAGTGTTTACAACAATCAATTCTCTTCCAACCAAGAGCAAAACGACGAATACAAAAAGGATTTATATCGAAGTACGATTATTGGATTCGAGAAACTTAAGGCCAAGAAACAGTTGGCAAGACTTGAAACGATCAGCAGTGTTACCAGCCCCGAGTTTCAAGCGATATTTCGCTCGTTGGACGATATGGAGGAAACCTATTATTGGGACATCACCAATAATCGCCTGCATATCATCGAAAAGTTCAAAGATATCGTCGATAAAAAAGAGCTTGAGAAAGTCGCGCAAGAATATCTATTTGAGCATTTATGGCTTCTCGATCCGACTTGGGACAGAATTAAAGGCTCCGAGCATCTTGAATTGACGCTGACCGATGAATTAAAGAAAGCGAAACCGGATGCGGACAGCGGAGCCAGAATCGATATAGCTTATCGAAACAGCGCTGGTCGTCAGATTATTATCGAACTGAAAAAGCCGGGCATTACGCCGGATTTCTATAAGTTATTGAAACAGGCTAAGAAATATAAAGATGCCGTCAAACAGTTTCTTATCGATCACCCTGATACTTTTCACGGCTCGGTAGATGCTATCGATATATGCCTTCTGCTCGAAAAGGACGTTGCGATGGATGAGGATCAAAAAAACATGCTTCAGAGTGCCAATGCCAGAATCGTTACCTATAAAGGCTTAATAGAAAATGCATTCAGGGTGTATCAGGAATATTTGAATGCACATCAAAAAGCCTCGAAAATCGAGCAATTGGTGCAAAAAATCTAATCGACGGATTCTAAATGTTTCAAGATGGCTTCGCCTTGCTGTCGAATAAATTCCGGGGGTAAGGCATTGCCTATCATTAACGCCGCCGAGTCTTTGCCTCTGCGCAGAGAAAAATAGTAATCTTTAGGGAAGGTTTGCAGTAATGCTGCTTCCCGTAAAGTGATAGCTCTGTTTTCTTCGGGGTGCAAAAAGCGACCTTTCGACGGATTGTGGCATCCGCCAGTTATGGTCGGTGATACGTCGTCCCAACGCATTCTGCCGTAGACGTCCCTAAAACCGTCCGGATAACGCTTATGGCATTCCAACCAATATTCCTGCGGTAAATCCGATCTGCTGCCGCCGTTTTTGGGAATCAAAGAAATCAGCTTACCGACCTTTTCAGACCTTATTTCAGGCAAGTCGTGCAGCGGATCGCCGCTTTCCCCGGCTTTCGGTAACCAGGCGATAGCCTCCTTTACAATGGCTTTAGTTTCAGCAGGTTTCGGTTGTTCGACCGTACCAAATCGACTGGCCGTAAAAATCATGCGTTTACGTCTTTGAGGGACGCCGTAATCGGCAATATCATCGATACGTAAACTTGAATCACCGATCCGATAGCCCAAGTCCCCAAGTTGTGCGATTGCATCGGTCATTCTTGTATCTTTCGCAAGTGTTGGGACATTTTCCATCATTATACATTTGGGCAGAAACACTTTTACCCAGCGAACAAATTCGAAAACAAGATCGTTACGTCGATCGTCTACACTCGATTTTTTGTTTCTGGTTCTCAGCGACGAGAAACCTTGGCAAGGCGGACAGCCTGCAAGTAAGGATAATTCTCCGGGCTTCAACCCCAACGCAGACATGACTTCAGCCGGCGATAGGTTGCAAATATCGTCTTCCAGTAACAGGGTTCTTTTGTGGTTATGGCGGTAGGTTTCGGCTGCAATGTCCAGCAGTTCAACACCTGCAAGCACGCGAAAACCAGCTTGTTCAAGCCCGCATGTCAGCCCGCCTGCACCGCAAAATAAATCGATTGCTGTGTGATTTTTCATAACCTATATTGTAGTAATGCTTTGAATCGAACGCCAAATAATACCGTGCGTCCGACTAGCCGCAGCAATAGATTGAAGCAAAACGGCCTTTCAAATCTCTAAAGCCTGAAGGAAAGATGTCGTATTTATTGCTGTCACTCGCGACAGTCATTTAGGAATCTGCTTCTGACCGAATTGACCCGCCAAATAATCTTGAGGACACCTGACGACGATCGATTGATTTCCAAAATCCCGAGAGGATTGACGCGCGAAAACAGATATACCGGCAAACGTTTTACAAGCTCAATAAAGGCACACGCCGGTCTTCGTTTCGTTTATGGGGCGGGAACGCTATGGTTTGCCTGTTGGCATTCCGTCGTGCCGAGCGAGCCCGAATCGAATCCGGTTGTCGGCATAGACGAATCCGGCCGGTGGGTTTCGAGCCGAGTATCGATAGCGGGGTTTGCGCCGTTCGATGCGTCTGGATCGGGTTTTACGATTCAAAACCGGATCGCCAAGGCTGCACGTGTTGCCGATGATTTCCCCGGCAGCAAGCGTAAGGCCTTTAGACTTAAACGCAACTCGAAAAGCCTGACGCGCAACACGCCGAGTAATAAACGCAAGGCTTCGAGCCTTGCTCGCAACTCTAAAAGCCTTGCGCGCAACACTCCGAGTAATAATCGCAATGCTCCAAACCTTGAGCGCCACTCTCGGAGCCTGCTGGCTGCAACTTGCCGGTTGTCGCCGGGACGATGCGGTAACGTTAACCGTTGGTCCGGAGTGCGGTGGAAGGGCGAACTGGTAACCGTCCATGGTTCGACAAGCTCACCACGAACGGTTTACGAGCCCGCCACGAACTGTTTACCAGTTCGCCATGAATGGTTTACAGGCTCGTAGCGAACGGTTTACGAGTTCATCAGGAACGATTTACAAGCTCGCCACGAAAGGTTTAACTGATTAACTTGGTCCTTATCGGTCACTGCTATTCCGTTCGGGACGAGCTCGGCGAAGCCCCGGCTGGCGTGCCCTTCGACAGGCGAACGGTATTTAAGAGCCGGGTTAATAACGGCATGTGTTGCCGGGCGAGGACCCACTGTTTTGAGACTCAGGTTTCGACTTCGATTTCGTAGCCGGCGTATTTGCGGATGTTGATGACGCCGTTGTCGAAAATCAGGTATTGGCCTTTGATGCCGAGCAAGGTGCCGGCCACGCTCGGGTCTTTATCCATATTGAAGGATTTGACCTTGGTCGGGTATTCCAGCACCGGGTATTCCAACTGCACCGCTTCGGCGTCGGACAGCAGCGTCGGCGGCTGCTCGGCGAAACGTTCGTTAATGGCGGCCAGTTCGGCTTGGCATTTATCCAGCAGTTGGTCGCGCAAGGCCGGCAGGTCCAGTTCGACGGTGTTGTTTTTCAGCATTTGCTGCCAACTGGTTTTGTCGCTGACGTGTTCGGCCAGCGCGACTTCGATCAGCCCGGACAAGTGGCGGGAGGCGACTTCGAATACTGGAATGGCTTGTACGGCGCCCTGGTCTATCCAGCGGGTCGGAATTTGCGATCGGCGGGTGATGCCCACCTTGATGCCGGACGAATTGGCCAGGTAGACGATGTGCGGTTGGAAGCAAAACTCTTCGCCCCAGCTCGGTTCGCGGCAAGTGCCGGCGGCGTAATGGCAGGTTTCCGGTTTGACGATGCACATATCGCATTGTGCCAGCTTGATGAAACAAGGGTAGCAATAGCCTTGGTTAAAGCTTTTCTTGGTCTTAGTGCCGCAATGCACGCAAAAGATTTTTCCGGTATGACGTAGCGTCAAAGTTTTGCCGATCAGCGGGTTTAACGGGAGTTGTTGCTCGCCGACCGGCAAGCTGTACTGCACCGGATTGGCCAGTGCGCCGCGCATTTTTTCCAGACTGCCTATCACCTGTTTATCCTGAAGACTGGGGAACAGCGACTATAATGACAGCCTTTCCCACGTGCTCAAAGAGGATTTGATGTCGTTTATGCAAGTCGCCGCCGGCGGCAACGTACCGTTCGAAATGAATGTAGTGGTCGAAATTCCGGCTTTCAGCGATCCGGTTAAATACGAAGTGGATAAACACACCGGTGCGTTGACGGTGGACCGCTTCATGGGTACCGCGATGCAATATCCCTGCAATTACGGCTACATTCCGCAAACCTTGTCCGAGGACGGCGATCCGGTCGATGTGATGATTATCACCCCCGCGCCGCTGCTGAGCGGCTGCGTGATCCACTGCCGGCCGGTCGGGATATTAAAAATGGTGGACGAGGCCGGACCCGATCCGAAGCTGTTGGCGGTGCCGATGCCGCAGCTAACGCCGTTTTACAATCACGTGACCGACTACCGGGACTTGCAGCCGGACAAGCTGGCGAAAATCACCCATTTTTTTCAGCATTACAAGGACCTGGAAGACGGCAAATGGGTCAGGGTGGAAGGTTGGGGCGGCGTCGAGGACGCCAGAAATGAAATCCTGGAAGGTATCGAACGTTACAAAAACTCGCATAGCAGCCGACGCTGAGCGCCGGCGATTGGCGGATTAACCGAACAGGTTTTTCGAGTTTTTACTGTTGCGGAACACCAGCGGTTTTTCGTCGCCGGATAAGGTCAGTTCTCGTGCCGAGGCGATCGCCGCATCGATGCGGTGCCGCTCCGGTGATTTGCCGCAGACCGGGTCGGTGCTGTACATGTCGCCGTTGAACTGGAAAGCCTGACAGCGGCAACCGCCGAAGTCCTTGCCTTTTTCGTCGCAACTGCGGCAAGGCTCCTGCATCCATTCGGTACCGCGGAAGAAATTGAAGGTTTTCGATTCGTTCCAGATTTGTTCGATGCTGAAATCCTTGACGTTGGGACAGTCCAGGCCGGGCAGTTCGCGGGCGGAATGGCAAGGTAGCGCGGTGCCGTCCGGGGCGATGGTCAAAAAGGTGGTGCCCCAGCCGTTCATGCAGGCTTTCGGCCGGTCTTCGTAAAAGTCCGGCACGACGTAGTAAATCTTCATCTTGCCGGCGACTTTTTCCTTGTAGGCCTGGGCGATCTTTTCGGCTTCCTCGAACTGTTCCTTGGTCGGCAGCAACGCGTCGCGATTGATATGGGCCCAGCCGTAGTATTGGGTGTTGGCCAGTTCCAGATAATCGGCGCCAAGATTTTCGGCCATTTCCAGAATCTGTGGCATCTGATGAATGTTTTCGCGGTGGATGACCACGCAGAGCACCATCGGGTAGCCGTGTTTCTTGATCAGGCGAGCGACTTCCTGTTTATGTTCGTAGGTCGCGGTGCCGGCGATGTGGTCGTTGAGCTCTTGAGTGCTAGCCTGAATGCTGATTTGGATATGGTCTAGGCCGGCCTGCTTCAAGTCGACGATTTTCTGTTCGGTCAGGCCATAGCCGGAGGTGATCAGATTGGAGTAATAACCCAGCTCGCGGGCGTGGCCTACCAGTTCGACCAAGTCTTGGCGGGTGAGCGGCTCGCCGCCGGAAAAACCCAGTTGCACCGCGCCCATTTTACGGGCTTGGCTGAGTACCCGCTTCCAGTCGTCGGTGCTAAGTTCGTCCGGATATTTGGCGTAATCCAGCGGATTCGAGCAATACGGACATTGCAGCGGACACTTGTAGCTCAGCTCCGCCAGCAGCCAGCGCGGCGGGGTAATGTTAGCCTTGTTTGATCCAGCCATTTTGCAAAGCGATGTTCAGGAAATTGTGGATGTCGTTGCTCAAGCCGGTCGTTTCGAATTGGGTTTCCAATTCTTCGACGATTTGCGCTGGATTGTGCGCGCCGTCGCACAGCTTGAGGATTTCCGCCGAGCTTTGGTTGAGTTCGACCATGCCTTCGGGGTACAGAATCACGTATTTTTGTTGGGCTTCTTCCCATTGCAGGCGGTGCAGCGGCGAGAATTGCAGGATTTGGTCGGGGTTAAGGCTCATGGGTTAATGTCAATGGCTGGCAAAGCAATGATGTAAATTGGCCGCGAATCGGGATGTCGTGATCTGGCCGGTGCTGTCGTACTGGCTGACGGTGCCGTTTTCTTCGACCAACCAGACTTCGATGGCACCCGCTTGCAGGAATAGCTCGACCCGTTCCAGCATGTCTTTGGCGGTGTTTGAGGGCGACAGGATTTCGACACACAGTTCGGGGGCGGAAGACGCCCACAATTCGGCTTGATGCATCAGGGTATAGCTTTCCGATCCCCAGGCGACATCGGGAACCCGGACGCCTTGGCTGGTTTGGATCGCCAATTCGGTAAATACCTCGCCGCCCAATTGTAGCGATAATTGCACGGCGATTTTGGCTTGCAACCGGCTATGACTGAATGATGCGGGTGACATTTCGATGACCCCCTTTTCGTTCAATTCGATTTTATAAGGCAGATTTTGTAGCGATGGATCTGCGAGTACATCTTGCCAGCGCATGATTGCCTCCTAAGCAATATCTTCAAAAATTTCGCTCGTCGGTATGCGAATGCCGAGGCTGCGCAGTTGGCAATCGATGTCGCCGACATAGTCGTGCAACAGCCAGTCGTTGTCGGCGGTGCGGCGGAAGCATTCGACCCGGCGGGCTTCGATGTCGACGATCAAATATTCCCTCAGCGATTCTAGCTTGCGGTAGGCGACGAATTTACCGCCTCGATCATAATCGGCGGTCGATTCGGACAAGACTTCGACGATCAGCGACGGGTTGGAAATATATTGCTGGTTGCCTAAGTCTCCGGGATGGCAGGACACCATCACGTCGGGGTAAAAAAAGGCGTCGGCGGCTTCGACTCGCAACTTCAGCTGCGATATGTATGGACGATAGGGTGTGCCGCGTAAACGCAATTTCAGAGCGACCATGATATTACCCGTGGCGATAACATGATCCCGTTGCACTTCCGGCGCCGCAAACACCTCGCCGGCGACGAATTCGTGCTTCTCGGCCTGGGTTTCTTCCCAAGCCAGATACTCCTCGGCACTAAAACGAAGCCGCTCGGCGGTTTGCATCGTTATTTTTCGATGTTGAAGTACGGAGGCATCTCGGCAACATAAGCCAGATACATCGCATCGGCCATGCTCCACAACACATCCAGTTTAAATTTCAGAATTTGCACCATGCGTTCTTGCTGTTCGCGGGTTTTGTACCAGTCTAGGGTCAGTTCCAAGCCGTGTTCGACATCGCGGCGGGCTTCGGTCAGGCGCTTGCGGAAGTAAGTGTAACCCTCTTGTTCGACCCAAGGATACACGTCCGGCCAATTGTCCAGGCGTTGTTGATGAATTTTCGGGGCGAATAGTTCCGTCAGCGACGAACTGGCGGCTTCGTGCCATTCGGCGCGGCGGGCGAAATTGACGTAGGCGTCCACGGCAAAGCGCACGCCGGGTAGCACGTGTTCCAGCGAAGTAATCTCTTCCCGAGTCAAGCCGACTGCGATGCCTAAACGTATCCAGGCCTCAATACCGCCTGGGTCGCCGGGATGGCCGTCGTGGTCCAGAATGCGCTGTACCCATTTGGCGCGGGTTTCGCGGTCCGGGCAGTTGGCCATGATATTGGCGTCCTTGATCGGAATCATCACCTGGTAATAAAAGCGGTTGGCGACCCAGCCTTGCAATTGTTGCTTGGTCAGCTTGCCTTCATTCATCAGCGTGTGCATCGGATGATGAATGTGGTAGAACTTTTCCATGCCGCGCAGTTTGGCTTCGAATTCTTCGCGGCTCCAGGGTTGATTATCTGCAGTCATGTAACACCTTGGTTATAAGTCAATTTCCAGTCCGTCGTAAGCCACTTCGATGCCGTTGGCATCCAGGGTTTTACGCTCCGGCGAATCTTCGTCGAGAATCGGGTTGGTGTTATTGATATGTATCAAAATCTTGCGGGCGTTCGGCACGCCGTTCAATACATCGATCATCCCGCCGGCGCCGGATTGCGGCAAGTGGCCGATTTCGCGGGCGTGTTTGTGGCTGATGTTGCGCACCACCATTTCATCGTCGGTCCAGAAAGTGCCGTCCACCATCAGGCAATCGACGTTTTGCATCGCCGCCATGACCTGCGGTTCGATTTCGCCGAGGCCCGGTGCGTAATACAGCTTCTTGCCGGTGGAAATTTGTTCGACGACGACGCCGATGTTGTCGCCGTCGTGGGGATCGTGGCGGTGCGGCGAATACGGCGGCGCTTTGCTCTTCAAGGCATGGGCGTAAATGCGAATGTCGTCTATGCCGGGAATCTCGAACGGCGTTTCGTCGCAGGCAATCGGATGATGGTTGATCGTGCAATAGTCTTTCAGCATCGTGAACAGCGGGAAACCGCTGGTCAGATCTTGCTTGACCATCTCGGTGCAATACACTTCCAAAGGCTTGCCTTCGCGCAGCATCAGCATGCCGGTAGTGTGGTCGATTTGACTGTCGATCAACAAAACGGCCTTGATGCCGGTGTCGCGGATACCGGTTTTGGGCTGGATGGCCGGAAAGGCTTCCTGTTGGGCCCGAATATCGGGCGAGGTGTTGAACAGCAACCAGTTGCGTCCGTCGCTGCTGACGGCAATCGACGATTGGGTGCGGGCCTTGCCGTTGAATTCGCCTCTGCGGTAACGGCCGCAATTGTCGCAATTGCAATTCCATTGCGGGAAACCGCCGCCGGCGCCGGCGCCGAGAACTCTGATTTTCATGAGTGATTCGCGTGAATGAAAGAGCGCCGCATGATACGGGATTCAAAAACGCCAGGCAAAAAAAGGGGCAGGAAAATTGCCCCTTTTTAGGAACAACCGTTGCGATTAACGGTTGTAGATGTACATGGTGACTTCGAAGCCGAAACGCATGTCATTGTAAGCAGGTGTTTCCCATTTCATTTGTATACCCTCCAGAGGCTTTGTTGTAGTGTGCTAGCTTGATCAAGAAAGCTGCCCGAAGTATACGATGAAGCGTTTTATTCCGCAACTGACGCAAATCGTCCTCGGGTAGCGGGCTTTTCGAGCGCGCTACCCTGCGTAAGTTCCCGGCGCCGGGGTGTTTGCGGTGGAATAAGCCAGACGCTCTCGGCGGGAGTCCTTTATACTGTTGCACTGGTCATTAAGCGGTGAGTTTCGAGTGCATGAAAACCTATCTGGTCGGCGGCGCGGTGCGTGATCGTTTGCTGGATCTTCCGGTGACGGAGCGCGATTGGCTGGTGGTTGGCGAAACCGCCGAGGCCATGTTGTCGCGAGGATTTCGACCGGTCGGTAAGGATTTTCCGGTGTTTTTGCATCCCGAAACTCACGAGGAATACGCCCTGGCTCGCACCGAGCGCAAAACCGCGCCGGGTTACAAAGGATTTGCCATCGACGCTTCGCCCGAAGTGACGCTGGACGAAGATTTATTACGCCGCGATTTGACGGTCAATGCGATGGCGCTCGACGCCGACGGCCGGTTGATCGATCCCTACAACGGCCAACGCGACTTGCAAAATCGTTTGTTGCGGCACGTTTCGCCGGCGTTTTGCGAAGATCCGGTGCGGATTCTGCGGGTGGCGCGGTTCTCGGCACGTTACGCTCATTTGGGCTTTGTCGTGGCCGACGAGACGATGGCCTTGATGGCGGACATGGTCGCGGCCGGCGAGGCCGATTATTTGGTAGCCGAGCGGGTTTGGGCGGAATTGTCCAAGGCTTTAGTGGAACCGCGTCCTGCGGCGTTTTTTCAAGTGTTGCGCGATTGCGGCGCATTGAAGGCGATTTTTCCGGAAATCGACGCCTTGTTTGGCGTGCCTCAGCCGGAAAAACATCATCCGGAAATCGATACCGGCATCCATGCTCTGATGGTGTTGGAACAAGCGGCCATATTGTCCGCCAGCGCCGAGGTTCGTTTGGCGGCCTTGCTGCACGATTTGGGTAAGGCGCTGACGCCCAGCCATTTCTGGCCTAGCCATCACGGCCACGAACAAAAAGGTTTGCCGGTGCT
Source organism: Methylomonas stagni (assembly GCF_050154735.1). Lineage (NCBI taxonomy): Bacteria > Pseudomonadati > Pseudomonadota > Gammaproteobacteria > Methylococcales > Methylococcaceae > Methylomonas > Methylomonas stagni. The sequence goes on from NZ_CP189557.1 coordinate 4,293,247, forward strand.
GGAGCGTTTTTGCGAACGTTTGCGGGTGCCTAAGGTCCACAAAACGCTGGCGTGCCACGTCATGGCTTACCATACCCACTGCCACAGAGTCTTGGAGTTGCGGCCCGACACGCTGGTCGACATGTTGCAGGCGATTGGCGCGTTCAAACCGGACAGTTGCCTGGAGGATTTTATACTGGCTTGCGAAGCCGACGCGCGAGGTCGAACCGGTTTCGAACAGCGCGACTATCCCCAAGCCGCCTATCTGCGGGAGGCCGCCGCCGCCGCCGTGGCAGTCGATACGACGTCGGCTACTCAAAACGGCGCATCCGGCCCGCAAATCGGCGCGGCGATCCGGCAGCTGCGCATTGCCGGAATCCAGCAATTCAAACAGCGGCGCTTGGCCGCGGAGCAGCCGCTAAGCGCATGAACGCGATTTTAACGTCCGCCGGGTTGCTGGTTTGCAGCAATGTATTCATGACTTTCGCCTGGTACGCCCATTTGAAGGAATTGAACGGTCGGCATTGGTTGCTGGCGGCCCTGGTCAGTTGGGGCGTCGCGCTGTTCGAGTATTTGTTTCAAGTGCCGGCCAATCGCATCGGCTACACCGCCTTGAGCGTCGGCCAGTTGAAAATCGTTCAGGAAGTGATCGCGTTGAGCGTGTTCGTGCCGTTCTCCGTTTATTACCTGAAAGAACCGCTGAAACTCGATTACCTCTGGGCCGGTCTGTGTCTGCTGGGCGCGGTGTATTTCATGTTTCGTTCCAAATTGGGCTAGGCGATGGTTGCGGTTTGCCGGAGTCCCTTCCCGTTCTCTTTTTAGGTTAGCGCATGCTCAGCTATCGCCACGGGTTTCACGCCGGCAATTTCGCGGATGTTTTAAAGCACAGTTTGCTTAGTCTGGCGATCGCCGCGCTCAAGCAAAAGGTCAAGCCCTTCGTGTACATCGACACGCACGCCGGGGCCGGCAAATATGCGCTTAAATCGGAGTTTGCCCAGAAAACCGGTGAATACCGCGAGGGCATCGCCCGACTTTGGGACGAAAAACAACCGTTACCCTTGCTGCGCGATTATTTGGCGGCGGTCAGGGCCGAAAATACCGGAAACCGTCTGGCGCGCTATCCCGGCTCGCCGCAGCTGGTAAGACGCTTGGTCAGGTCGCAAGATCGGTTATCATTGTCGGAATTGCATACCAGCGACTTTCAGGTCTTACAACAACTATATGCCGGAGACAATCAGGTGACGGTGGCAAAAGAAGACGGTTTGCGAATGTTGGGCAAAAAATTGCCGCCGATTCAGAAGCGCGCCCTGATTCTGATCGATCCGAGTTACGAACTGAAGAGCGAATATCAAGCCGTGGTTCAAGCGCTGGCGGCCGCTTACCACCGGTTTGCCGGCGGCGTTTACGCGCTTTGGTATCCGGTGATCGATAGAGACGCAACCGAGCGCTTTATGCGGCTTTTGGTCGCGACCGGCATTCCCAAGCAATTGCGTATCGAGCATTGTGTCGCAGCCGATACGGCGGGCAGAGGGATGACCGGGGCCGGAATGGTCTTCTTTAATCCGCCCTGGCAACTCGATCGGCAGGCCGAGGAATTGTTGCCTTGGCTGGATGGCGTGCTGGCGGCCGGGCGAGGCCAGTGGCGGGTGGATTGGCAGGTGCCGGAAACGGTCGCATCGGCGGCGGACAGGAACTGAATCAATGCTTAGAAGACATCTCGACTTAATCATCGTCGGTTTCATCGTGCTGGCGATCGTCATGTACGACATCACGCTGGAGTTGTTGGGCGAGTTGTTTCATTTGTTGTTCGAATTACTGCACGGCGCGTTCGAATGGATAGAACTGGGTATCGAAGAAGCGGTCGAGGTGGCGTTTCACATCCTGAATATCGGCGAGGTGGTCGAGTTTCTGTTCGATACCGGTCGTCACGGCAGTCAAGTCGTGACTTTTTACATTTTGATGTCCATGATCGGTTACGCCTTGTACCGTTTGTGGAAAATCATGCCGAGGATTTGGCTGACGTTCAAACTGTGGCTGAGCGAATGCTGGGTTCGCCGGAAAACCGAATACGAGTTGTATTGGCAATCGTTGACGCTGACTCATAAAGCCGCGTTGCTGGTGGTCGTGGTCGCGGTCGGTTATATTGCTTCTTTTTTCGTCATCTGAGCAGCCCGGCCGCCGGAACCTATAAACTTTAACTCATTCATGTCCCTACTCGATCAAGTTACCGACTCCATCCTGGCCGCAAACGGCCTGCAAGTTCAAGACGTAGACCGGGTGATGGCCGCTCTGCTGGGCGCGCCGGTCGATGCCGCCGATATTTATTTTCAATCCAGCCATTTCGAATCCTGGTCGCTCGAGGGCGGCATCGTCAAGGAAGGCAGTCATTCGATCGAGCACGGCGCCGGCGTGCGGGTGGTCAGCGGCGATAAAACCGGTTTTGCCTATAGCGACCGTATCGAACTGCCGATCTTGCTGGAAGCGGCCAACAACGTTAAAGCCATCGTCCGACAAGGCCAAAATACCCGGCACCGCATCGATACCGCGGCGAGTTGGCCGAGTTTGTACCAGCCGATGAATCCGTTGAAATCGCTTGACGACCAGGCCAAGATCGATCTGCTGAAGCGGGTGGATAGCGAAACCCGTAAACTGGACAGCCGGATCGAGGAAGTCATGGTTAGTCTGGTGGCGGCCTACGACACGGTGTTGATCGCGGATCAGGATGGCTGCTTGGTTGCCGACGTCAGGCCGCTGGTCAGGATGAACGTATCGGTGATCATGGTCGAAGACGGCCGTCGCGAACAAGGCAGCATGGGCGGCGGCGGTCGCAGCGATTATAGCTATTTTCTGGAGGGCGATCGCGCCTTCGATTACGGCCGGGAGGCGGTGCGCCAGGCTCAGGTCAATTTGCAAGCCGGCGAGGCGCCGGCCGGCAACATGACGGTGGTGTTGGGGGCCGGCTGGCCGGGCATTTTGCTGCACGAAGCGATCGGACACGGTCTGGAAGGCGACTTTAACCGCAAGGGCACCTCCGCTTTCAGTGGGCGGGTCGGCGAACGGGTGGCATCGGACTTATGCACGGTCGTCGACGACGGCACGCTGCCGGGGCGGCGCGGTTCGCTCAGTATCGACGACGAAGGCACGCCGACCGAGAATACGGTATTGATCGAAAACGGCATCCTGCGCGGTTACATGCAGGACCGGTTGAACGCCCATTTGATGGGGGTCAAGCCGACCGGTAACGGCCGCCGCGAATCCTACGCCCACTTGCCGATGCCGCGGATGACCAATACCTACATGCTGCCGGGGCAAAGCGATCCGGAAGAAATCATCCGCTCGGTGTCCAAGGGGTTGTATGCCCGCAATTTCGGCGGCGGACAGGTTGACATTACCTCCGGCAAATTTGTGTTCTCGGCTAGCGAAGCCTACTTGATCGAAAACGGCAAAATTACCCGGCCGGTCAAGGGCGCAACCTTGATCGGCAACGGTCCCGACGTGCTGACCAAGGTTTCCATGGTCGGTAACGACATGCAACTCGATAGCGGCGTCGGCACCTGTGGTAAGGACGGGCAGAGCGTGCCGGTCGGCGTTGGTCAGCCGACCCTGAAAATTGACGGTTTGACCGTCGGCGGGACCGGCGTTTAAGCCGATCCCGAACCGATCTTCGGCCGAAACCAGCTTTCAAGGATACTCAACTTGCAAAATCAAAAAGAAATCAATCGCTTAAAAGATGTCGTTCAGCAACTGTTGGACGAAGCCAAGCGCCAAGGCGCCGATGCCGCGGAGGCGGGCTTCAGCATCGACAACGGTTTATCGGTATCGGCCCGCTTGGGCGAAGTCGAAACCATCGAGTATCACTGCGACCAGGGAATCGGTGTCACGGTTTACTTTGGCAAGCAAAAAGGTTCGGCCAGCACCAACGATATTTCCGCCGCGTCGTTGACCGAAACGGTTAAGGCGGCCTGCAGCATCGCCCGCTACGCCAGTGCCGACGATTTCGCCGGCCTGCCTGACCCGGAGGACTTGGCGCGATCGGCGGTCGATCTGGATATTTACCATCCTTGGGCAATCGAAGCCTCGCAAGCCATCGAGTTGGCGGTGGCGTGCGAGAACGCGGCGCGCGAGTACGATGCGGCGATCAGCAATTCGGAAGGCGCCACCGTCAACAGTCATTCCGGAACGCGGGTGTTCGGTAATTCGCAGGGTTTTTTGCAAGGTTATCAATCCAGCCGGCACTCGTTGAGCTGTTCGGTGCTGGCCGGTGCCAACGACGGCATGCAGCGCGATTATTGGTATAGCGTGGCGCGCAATCCGCAATTCTTGGAAGCGCCGGAGTTGGTGGGACGCAAGGCGGCGCAACGGACGGTGGCCCGATTGGGCGCCCGCAGCCTGAGCACGCGGCAATGTCCGGTATTGTTCGCGGCCGAAATGGCGTCGGGTTTGATAGGTGCCTTGATCGGCGCGGTCAGCGGCGGCAATTTATACCGTAAGTCGTCGTTTTTGCTCGACTCCCTGCACACTCAAGTAATGCCGGATTTCGTCCGCATTCATGAAGAACCCTTGCTGCCAGGCGCGTTGGGCAGTGCCAGTTACGATGCCGAGGGTGTGACCACTCAGGCCCGAGACATTGTGCGTGGCGGCGTCCTGGAATCCTATGTACTGAGTACTTATTCGGCGCGCAAACTGGGTATGCGCACCACCGGCAATGCCGGCGGCGTGCATAATCTGATCGTCGAACCGGGCGAACGCGATTTCGCCGGTATGTTGGCTTTGCTGGATACCGGTTTGCTGGTCACCGAGTTGATGGGGCAGGGCATCAACCGGGTGACGGGCGACTACTCGCGGGGTGCGTCGGGTTTCTGGGTCGAAAATGGCCAAATTCAATATCCGGTGCAGGAAATCACGATCGCCGGGAACCTGAAAAACATGTTGCGCAACGTCGTTGCGATCGGCAACGACGTGGATCTGCGCGGCAATCTGCGAGTCGGCTCTATCCTGTTGGAGCAGATGGCCATAGCGGGTGAATAAATCTTAATGCCAATGGCTTTAGGGTGACGTTCGTCCCTGGCGAATATGAAATTGGGCGGAAGAGCTTGTAGGCTCTTTTAACCGGAAACGCTATCAAGACGGTTTGGCGGGGCTAAGACGTTATTGAGCGCAATTTCAGTCATGCCGTTAACTCATTTGTTTCGTTATTCGTGGCCTGTAGCAAGAGGCACCGATGAACCGTGACGATAATTTCGCGACGATGGCTGCGTCAAGCCGGCAGTCCGGGGTGCTTAGCGTCCGAGCAGTGGACGTTGAATCACGCCACCGCTATATTCGGAGCCGACTTGGGCCTACCTGCCCGCGGATATGGCCGAACAGCATGTCGCCGACGGGCGGATCGTGCCGGCTCTTCAGAAATGATGTCCAGAGTGTCGCCGCCGTTGCAGGTATTGTCCCCATCGCCGGCATCGTTGTCTGCAGTCGAAGTGGCGGTTGATGTGCTGCGTTAGCGTTATTAACCCGGCCCTTAAAATACCGTTCGCTCCGAACCCGTCGAAGGGCTAGCCAGCCTGGGCTTAGCCGAGCTCAGCTCGAACGGTATACTCGCGATAAATTGGGTTGGGTTAATAAAACCGGCGACATCAAGCAAATAGTGACGCTACCCATTTGACGCTTTAATCGATCAGTCGACATCAGGCAACACAAAGCGTAGCGGGCGAGTTCCTATCCTTGCCCCCGTGACCGCGTCGATGGTCACCGGCTTAATATCTTCCTCCGTTTCGACATCCTGAATCCGCACCAGCGGTCCGCCGCCGCGATACTGGTGCCCCCAAGCCCCGATCATCACCAATACCGGCAGAAAATCCCGGCCGGCATCGGTCAACACATACTCTTCACGCGGCGGCCGCTCCGAATACAGCCGCTTTTCCAGCATGCCTTCCTCAGTTAGCGTCGCCAAGCGCCGGGTCAGCATCGTCGGTGCGATGCCGAGACTTTTTCGAAATTGGTCGAAGCGGGTCAGGCCGAAATGGGCGTCCCGCAGAATCAACAAGCTCCAGGCGTCACCCAGAAAAGCCAGGCAGCGAGCGATCGGACAAGGGTCCGCGCAAATATTTTTGTCGTTCATACGTTTTTAGTAGTGACTTAGTTTCAAAATGATAGTAACATTGCTATCGAAATGATAGTAACACTTAGGCGACAGACAATCCACACCACGGGAGATTCGATATGAACACTAAACACCATGCCGTAGCCTTGATCACCGGTGCATCCTCGGGCATTGGACTGGTAACGGCCAAGGCCCTGCAAAAAGCGGGTTACCGGGTATTCGGCACCAGCCGCAAGGCAGCTGCAAGCGTCGACGGCATCACCATGCTGAGTTGCGACGTGACCGACGAAGCTTCGGTAAACAACACGGTAGCCGAGGTATTGAAGCAGGCCGGCCGCATCGACCTGTTGGTCAATAATGCCGGCGTCGGCTTGCTCGGAGGGGCGGAAGAGTCGTCAACCGCCCAGGCTCAGGCCTTGTTCGACGTTAACCTGTTCGGCATTACCCGCGTGACCAATGCCGTGTTGCCGACCATGCGCAACCAAGGGAAAGGCAGAATCGTCAATATCAGCTCAGCCCTTGGTTTTATCCCTGCGCCTTACAACGCACTGTATGCCGCGACCAAGCATGCGGTCGAAGGCTATTCCGAATCGCTGGACCACGAACTGCGCAGCTTCGGCATCCGGGTTGTTTTGGTTGAACCGGGATATACCCGCACCGCGTTCGAATCCAGCTTAACCAAGCCCGATCAACCGCTGGCCGTCTACGACTCGGTGCGTACCGGCATGGAAGCGCTGATGCGCAAGGGCGTGAACGCGGGCGATGCTCCGGAGGTGGTCGCCGATACGGTGTTGAAAGCCGCGACTGCCGAGGTCCCCAAAAGGCGTTATACCGCCGGAAAACAGGCAACCCAAGTGCGCTTCCTGCGCCGTTTCCTCCCGGAAGCCTTGGTAGACAGGAGCTTGCGCCAGTTTAACCAGCTGCCGATAGTCTGAATCGTTGAAGGATAACGACATGATTCATTTTTCAAAGCATACCAAGACGACGGCGCATGCCGCGATCAAGCATATCTTGGCAGGAACGGTCGCTATATGAGTTTTGCGACCAAACCCTGCGCCGGACTCAATGGCTTAGATCAGTTGCGTGCCCTGATGGCCTCGGGGCGGAAGCCGGGAATTCTGGTGTCGCTGGATTTCGAGCTGGTGGAAGTCGACTTCGGTAAAGCCGTCTTTGCCGGCAGACCCGGCGAACATGCTTATAACCCGCTAGGCACCGTGCATGGCGGCTATGCGGCCACCTTGCTGGATTCCGCCTGCGGCTGTGCCGTCCATTCCAGACTCACCGAAAAGCAGGCGTACACCACCTTGGATTTGAAGACTTCCTATCACAAGGCGATGACCAAGCACACGGGCTTAGTCAGAGCGGAAGGCACTGTTCTAACGCTAGGGAGGCGAGCCGCTTTTGCCGAGGCTCGGCTGATAGACGACGAAGGCCGGCTCTATGCCTCGGCGACATCGACGTTATTGATCTTTGGGCGAGAGACTAAGCGATGACCAACTTTGGGGAGCCGTGATTACGATGTCTATTCAATCCTCAAAGGTGCGCGAACGAATCTTGTCGGCGGCGACCGAGCTGCTAGCCGCCCAAGGTATTAGAGCTACCGGCATCGATTGCATCGTCCGCTCGGCGAATGCTTCCAAGATGAGTCTGTACAAGTATTTTCCTTCCAAGGAGGCGTTGATCGTGGCTTGCCTAGAAAAATACGATGCCGGATTGTGGTCTTGGTTTGTCGAGCAAGTTGAACGCAAGGCGCCGACGCCGAAAGACCAGCTATTGGCTATTTTCGAAGTTCATGCCGGATGGTTGACCCGTCCTGATTTCCAAGGCTGCCCATTGATCAACGCAGCCGCGAATTCCCCGATCAACGCCATCCTGTGCATCAAGCATCCGCCGCGTTTTATCGCAGGCTACAACACCATATGACCGATTTGTCGGGACGGGCCGGCGCACGGTTTCCGGAACGGCTGGCGGGGCAACTCCGTGCCTTGTTCGAAGGCGCCATCGTCTCCGAACAATTGCAGCGCAATTCCGGCGTGGCCGTCGATGCCAGGTTGGCCGCCGAGATACTGATAGTAAGCAGCATCGAATGATTATTTCAAATACGACCGAACCTTTTACCGAAGGAGGTAGCCATATGCCGAACCCCAAAACTCCATTAGTATCGTTAGGTCGGGATTGGTTTCAATCTCGATTAACCTTCAACCATAACCACCGGTTTCTGGTCGGATTGTTGCTGCCGTTGACAATCAGCGCCGGATGCAGCGACCAGAACAACCCCTCTCAAGCGGTTGCTCGTCCGGTGAAAGTGTTCCGAATCGAGCAGAACGCCGTCGCCGGCGCCAGAAGCTTTGCCGGGGAAGTCCGGGCCAGAATCGAGACGCCCTTATCCTTTAGGGTGGGCGGCAAACTGCTGGAGCGCAAAGTGGATGTTGGCGACCCGGTACGTAAAGGCCAGTTGCTGGCAATACTGGACGGCAATGATTACCGCCTCGCCGTGCAGGGTCTTAAGGCGCAGCTGGCTTCCTCCCAGGCCGACAGCACTTTCTTACGCGACGATCTGGTCAGATACCGCGAATTGCTGGCTCAGCAAGTCATCAGTCCGCCGGAGTTCGAGCGCCACGAAACGGCTTATACCACGGCGCGGGAGCGGACGGCGGCGCTGGAGGCGCAATTGGCCGAGGCGAACAACCAGCTAAGCTATACCGAATTGCATGCCGACCGCGACGGCGTGGTCACGGCCTTGGCTGTCGAGGCCGGGCAGGTGCTGGCGGCCGGCCAAGCCGTGGTGACGCTGGCCCAGCTCGACGAAAAGGAAATCCATTTCGACGTGCCCGAGCATCGCTTGACGGAAATCCAACGTCAACAAGAAGTTAATGTTTCGTTGTGGACCGACGAAGATAGGCTACTCAAGGCCAGAATTCGCGAAATCGCCTCGGCCGCCGACCCGGCCAGCCGCACCTACCGCGTCAAGGCCAGCTTGCTCGAAGGCCTGGACGCCGTGCAATTGGGCATGACGGCGACCGTTCATATCGCGGCGAACACCGCATCCGGCATCGCCATCCCGCTTTCCGCCGTCTATACCCCGCAAAACCAGCCCGATCATTCCTTGGTATGGCTGGTCGATGAGCAGGCTGCCACGGTCAAATCCGTGCCGGTTAAGCTTGGCAAAACGCTTGCAGGCGAGCGCATCGCCGTCGAGGGCGTCTCCGCTGGCCAATTGCTGGTCAGCGCCGGCGTCCAGCGCTTGGCTGAAGGTCAGGCTGTCCGCTTGCCGAAAGAAAATGCCTTGGCTAAGCATGGTGCAAAAGAGGGACAATTATGAAAGCGTTCAACCTCAGCGAATGGGTGCTTAAGCATCGCTCCTTCACCGGCTTCATGCTGGCATTGGTGGTGCTCGGCGGCCTATTCGCTTATTTCAAGCTGGGCCAGCAGGAAGATCCGCCGTTCACCTTCCGTATCATGGTGGTCAAGACCCTCTATCCCGGCGCCACCGCCCTTGAAGTGGAGCAGCAGTTGACCGACAGGCTGGAAAAGAAAATCCAGGAACTGCCTAATCTGGATTATCTGCGCAGCTACTCCAAACCCGGCGAATCGGTAATTTTCGTCACCCCGCGCGAGGATACGCCACCCAGGGAGATCCCCGAGCTTTGGTATCAGGTGCGCAAGAAAGTCGACGACATTCGCATGACGCTGCCGCCCGGCAGCATAGGACCGTTTTTCAACGACGAATTCGGCGATACCTACAGCCTGATCTACGCTTTTTCCGGCGAGGGTTTTAGTTACGCCGATCTGAAGCTGGCCGCCGATTCGGTCCGCCAACAATTGTTGCGGGTCAAGGATGTCGAGAAGGTCGATCTGATCGGCGTACAGGACGAAAAGATTTTCGTCGAGTTTTCCGACAAAAAGCTGGCCGAACTGGGTTTGGATACGGCGGCGGTTGCCCAGGCCTTGCAGGCGCAGAACGGCATGGCGCCGGCCGGCACGGTGTTTTCCGCGCAGCGCAATCTGCCGATACGCCTGACCGGCTCCTTCGACTCGGAAGACAGCGTCGCCAATATGGCGGTACGCATCGCTAATCGCACTTTTAAGGTCAAAGATTTCGCCAAGGTGACTCGCGGCTATGTCGATCCCGCCGAATTCAAGATGCGCTTCAACGGCAAACCCGCCCTCGGCCTGGGCGTGACCATGAATAAAAAAGGCAACGTGATAGCCCTGGGAAAAAACCTGGAGGACACGCTGGCCGGCATCAAAAACGAATTACCGTTGGGCATGGACGTGGAGCAAGTCGCCAATCAAGCGCATGTGGTGAAAAATCAGATGGCGGAATTCGGCCAAACCTTCTTCGAAGCCCTGGCGACCGTGTTGGTGGTCAGCTTCTTGAGCCTGGGCTGGCGCACCGGTTCCGTGGTGGCGCTGACCGTGCCGCTGGTGCTGGCCGCCACCCTGCTGGTCATGCTGCTGTGCGGCATCGATCTGCAACGGATTTCCTTGGGCGCATTGATCCTGGCGCTGGGCCTGCTGGTGGACGACGCGATGATTGCCGTCGAGATGATGGCCCGCAAGCTGGAAGAAGGTTGGGACCGGATGCGCGCCGCGACCTATGCGTATACTGCCACGGCCTTTCCGATGCTGACCGGTACATTGATCACCATCGCCGGTTTCCTGCCGGTGGGGCTGGCGCAATCCTCGGCCGGCGAGTATACCGTGGCGATTTTTCAGGTGGTCGGCATTTCGCTGATACTGTCCTGGATAGGCGCGGTGGTGTTCACCCCGTATTTGGGATTTTTGATCCTCAAGGTGCATGCCAACGCCGATGGCCCTATCCACGACCTGTTCGACACGCCGTTCTACAACCGCTTGCGGCGCTGGGTGGATGCCTGCGTGGTGCACCGCAACAAAGTCATTATCGCCACGCTGGCCTTGTTCGGTCTCGGTGTCGTGGCCTTAACCCACGTTCCCGAACAGTTCTTTCCGTTGTCCAACCGGCCGGAAGTCATCGTCAATCTGTGGCTGCCGGAGGGCAGTGCCTTCGAGCAAACCGAAGCCGCTGCCAAACGCATGGAAGCGCTGTTAGCCCAGGACGAGGATGTGGAGCATGTCGCCAGCTATATCGGCAGCGGCACGCCGAGGTTTTTTATGTTAATCGTGCAGCAACTGGCAAATACCAATCTGGCCGAATTGGTGGTGATGACCAAGGATAACCAGGCGCGCGAACGGGTGATGCAGCACGTCCGGCAGATTCTTGAAACCGACTTCCCGAATGTCAGGGGCCGGGTCAAGCGCCTGAATGTCGGGCCGCCGATGGATTATCCGTTGGCGTTCAGGGTGCTCGGCGAAAACCCCAACATCGTGCGCGGCATTGCCGAGCGGGTGGCCGAGGTCGTACGCAATCATCCCGGCACCGTGGATGTCAACGACGACTGGCATGACCGGATGCCGTCGTTCCGCTTAGATCTGGATCAGGACAAGGCCCGCGCCCTGGGCGTTTCGACGGCCAGCCTGTCGCAAGCCTTGCAGGCTCATTACACCGGCATCCCGGTCGGGCAACTGCGTGAACAGGATAAGTTGATCGACATCGTCTGGCGGGCCAGCCCCGAATTGCGTACCGCCGCCGCCGAATTGCCGGACGTCGCGGTGCGCACCGCCAATGGCAAGTCGCTGCCGCTGTCGCAGTTCGTCAAGTTCGATACCGTGTTCGAGGACGGCGTACGCTGGCGGCGCAACCGTTTCCCAACAATTTCGGTGCGCGCCGACGTGGCCGACGGCAAGATGGCCCCGGACGTGGCGGCGGAAATCGTTCCGAAACTTAAATCCATCCAGGATAGCCTGCCGGCCGGTTATTTCATCGAAACCGGCGGTTCCAAGGAAGACGCGGTGAACGCGCAAAAGTCTATCCTGATCTGGATTCCGTTGGTGCTGATCGTCACGCTGATCTTGTTGATGATGCAGCTGCAGAACCTGTCCAGGACGTTCATGGTGTTCAGCACCGCGCCGCTGGGCGTGATCGGCGCTGCCTTCGCCTTGCTGTTGTTCCGGGCGCCGTTCGGTTTCGTAGCCTTGCTCGGCATCCTGGCGCTGGCCGGCATGATCATGCGCAACTCGGTGATTCTGGTGGATCAAATCGATCAGGATGAACAGTCCGGACTCGACACCTGGTCGGCCATCGTCGAATCGACGGTGCGGCGCTTCCGGCCGATCATGCTGACCGCTGCGGCGGCGATCCTGGCGATGATCCCATTGTCGCGCAACGATTTCTTTGGCCCGCAGGCCATCGCCATCATGGGCGGGCTGACGGTGGCGACTGTGTTGACGGTGTTCTTCCTGCCGGCGCTGTATGCGGCGTGGTTCAGGGTGGAGCGTGGGCCGGCGGACTCTAAAGACTGTAAGTTGGGCTGAATGCGATGACGTCCAATATTTTAATTTTGTTGGGTTACGCTTCGCTAACCCAACCTACATTTTGGCTTGTAGCATGGAGTCATGACGATGACTAACCGATATCTAATACCGCTAACCCTACTGCCCCTGGTCAGTCTAATCGCCTGTACGCCGACCCGCGTCGGCGACCAAATAGCGCTCAACAGCCCGGCAAAATGGCAACACGCGCCCAGCGCCCAAACCGCCGAAGCAGTTGACATGAAGACTTGGTGGCGAGGATTCAACGATCCCTTGCTGAACGAATTGATAGACCAAGCCTTGGCCGCCAATCACGACATCAAGATCGCCACCGCTCGCGTCCGCGAAGCTAACGCGATGGTCACCGTTGCCGAAGCGGCGTTGTATCCCAGCCTGGATTTCTCGCTGTCCGGCGGCCGGGAAAAACGCATCGACCGCATCGTCGGCGTACCGAGCGGGCAAGGCATCAAATTGATTACGCCCACCGCCGATGCGGTCAGCGGCGGCTTGGCGGCGCGCTGGGAAATTGACGTGTTCGGCGGCCGGCATCTCGAAGCGGAAGCCGCCGCCGCGCAAGCCGAGGGCAGCCAGGAAGGCTTGCATGCGGCGCAAGTCGGCCTGTTGGCCCAGGTGGCGACAAACTATCTGGAGTTGCGCGGCGTGCAGCAACGCACCGGCATTCTGCAAAGCAATATCGCCTTGCAACGTGAACGCTTGCGGACTTTGCGGGCGTTTGTTAAAGCCGGGCTGACTAACGAGGCGGACCTTGCCCGTCAGCAAACCTTGCTGCAGGGCACCGAAGCGACGCTGCCGGGACTGGCCAACACCGAGCAAAAGCTGATCCATCGTTTGGGCGTATTGCTGGGCGAACCGCCGGAAAGCCTAGGAAACCGCTTGGCCACCGTCGGCCCGCCGCCTAATGAAGCATTGAATCAGTTGATTCCATTCATGGTTCGACAAGCTCACCACGAACGGAATCAACCGCTTGCCGTTCGTCCTGAGCCCTTCGGCGATGCTCAGGAGAGCCTCGTCGACGGAGCTATTCAGGGTTCCCCTAGGAGTTTGCCGGCCATGCCCAAGCTGCTGCCGGCCGATTTGTTGGCACAACGGCCCGATTTGCGCCTGGCTCGAACCGAAGTCAGCGCGGCGGCTGCCAGCCTGGGTTCGGCGCGGGCCGATCTCTATCCCAAGCTGGTGCTGTCGGCTAGCGGCGGCGTCGGCGCATTGGCGGTCGGCGGTTTTCCAAGTCTGGCCGATAGCGTTTATGCGCTGGGCTCGGGTCTTTCGGCACCGATCTTCAACGCCGGCCGCATCCGCGCCCAGATTACCGCCGCTGATGCCCGGCTGGAGCAAGTCGCGGCCAATTACGAAAAGACCTTTTTGCTGGCATTGGAAGACGTGGAAAACGCCTTCGTCGCCAGTCGTTCCGCTACCGATAGCTCAGGCCGATTGACCGAAGCGGAAGCCTCGGCGGAAAAAGCTTACCGGCTGGTGGATGCGCTGTATCAGCGCGGTGCAGCTACCTATCTCGCCGTTCTGGATGCGCAGCGCAGCAAGCTGGAAGTCAGCGATGAACGCGCCAAAGCCGAAACGGCGGTGCGCGTAGCCATGGTGTCGCTATACCGGGCTTTCGGCGGCGGTTGGGTGCTTGATTCGCCGGTAAACGCCATCGAAAATGCCTCGGCACGCTAATCGACGTCGGTTAGGGCATGCGGGGGCGGTACTTGGGAAAACGCGGAAGATAAACAAGGATAAGATGACCTTACCAACCGTTAAATTCTATAAGGTCAGATCGGGCGTCCGACCAAATTAGATGGCGCTTAATATCTCATCAATCAATTCGGGCCCTCGATAGATTAAGCCGCTATAAATCTGCACCAAGCTGGCACCGGCGGCTAATTTCTCCTGGGCGTCCGCGCCGCTCAATATGCCGCCGGCTGCAATAATCGGCAGTCTGCCGTTTAATTCCGCCGCCAAGCCTTTCACTACCCTAGTCGAACTATCTTTGACCGGCGCACCACTCAAGCCGCCTGCTTCGTTGGCGTGGATATGGCCCTGGATTTTATCGCGGGCGATGGTGGTGTTGGTGGCAATCACGCCGTCGATAGCAAATTCCAACAGCAATGCCGCGATGTGGCTGATTTCTTCATCCGTTAAATCCGGGGCGATTTTCACCGCGATTGGCGTGTATTTGCCATGCGCCATCTGAAGTTTTAGTTGTTCTTCCTTCAAAGCGTTTAACAATTGCTTGATTTCGTCGCCTTGCTGCAATTGGCGTAAGTTTTTGGTGTTGGGCGAAGAAATGTTGATCGTGATATAGCTTGCCGCCGCATAGCTTTTGCGCAGGCCAATCAAATAATCTTCGGTAGCGTTTTCCAGTGGGGTGTCGGCGTTCTTGCCGATATTAATCCCCAAAACGCCGCGATACTGGCATTTGCCTACCTGTGCCAGCAAATGATCGATACCTAAGTTATTGAATCCCATTCGGTTGATGATGGCTTGATGTTCCGGTAGGCGGAATAGGCGCGGCTTGGGATTGCCCGGTTGCGGGCGGGGCGTGACGGTGCCGATTTCGACGAAGCCGAAGCCCAAATCGGCCAAGGCATCGATGTAATCGCCGTTTTTGTCCAGGCCGGCGGCCAATCCCAGCGGATTCTTGAAATGCAAACCCATCACATCGACCGGTTTGTCCGGCGCGGCCGGCCGGGTCAGGGCGCTGACGCCGCTGGCATGGGCAACTTGCAGCAGTTGCAGGGTGGCATGGTGGGCGGTTTCCGGCGGCAGCGAAAACAG
Organism: Methylomonas stagni; assembly: GCF_050154735.1. Lineage (NCBI taxonomy): Bacteria > Pseudomonadati > Pseudomonadota > Gammaproteobacteria > Methylococcales > Methylococcaceae > Methylomonas > Methylomonas stagni. Next base: position 4,308,509 of record NZ_CP189557.1, read on the forward strand.
CAAGGGACGCAGCAAGGGATACAGGTTCATGGTGGCGGCAGGCGTTTGGGTAAGTAGGGGCTAGGATTCAGCGCGGTGGCGCGTTTCAACAACAGATCGCTCAGCAAGCGAGCGGCGGCGGGGCCCATCACCAAGCCGTTTCGAAAATGTCCGGCGTTGACGTACAGATTGTCGATATCGGGATGGGGGCCGATATACGGGACTCCGTCGGGGCTGCCGGGACGCAAGCCGGCCCAATGATGAGCGACCGGGAAGTCTTTCAAAGCCGGCAGCAATCGCGTCGCGAATTCGAAAAGCGCCCGGCCGGCCGATTCGGTCGTCGCTTTCTCGAAGCCGGCTTGCTCCACGGTGCTGCCGGCCAGGATGCGGCCGTCACCGCGCGGAATCAGGTAGTGATCGCCGTCGAGCACCATGCAGGGTAGGGTTTCCGGTTCGGCCTCGAACAGCAGCATTTGCCCGCGTACCGGCTGAATGCGCAAATCCAGAGCTTGCTCGGGTAGCAAAGCATTCAGTAAGTTGGCCGTCCAGGCGCCGGCGCTGACCACGAGCTCCCGCATAGCCAGTGTGCGGTCGGCGGTTTGCAAATGCACGGCTCGGCGGCCGCGTATCGTCAGCGAAGTAATGTCGGCATTCTCGATAAACTCGACACCTTGTAAGCGCAGCCAAGCTTGCAGCGATTTCAGCAACCGAGGATTGCGGGCTTGGGCAATGTCCGGTAGCCATAACGGTTCCTGCCAGTCGGCATGCAGCCCTGCGGAGAGGTCCGTCGGCGGGGTTTGATGGCGAATGGCGTAGCGCTCGCACCACGCCGTGGCGGCTGCATGGTCGGGGTTTTGGCTGATCAGCATGCCGCAATCCCGCCATTCCGGATCGATGCCGGTCGCTTGGTGCAGCTCGCGGCACAGCTGCGGATAGGTTTCGATACTGGCTGTCGCCAGTTTGGAAATGGCGTCGGCTTGTCGCCAAGGGTAAATCGGCAGCAAAATGCCGCCGCCGGCCCAGGACGCTTCCCGACCCGCGAGGGATTTGTCGATGATGGCGACATCGCGTCCGGCCAGGCGGAGTTCGCGCGCGGCCAGCAGGCCGCTGATGCCGCCGCCGATGATGAGTATGTCCAGATTTTGCGTCATGCGGGTGCGGAAGATTGGCAAGGGCGAATCTTTTTAAGTTATCACGAAGCCGGCCCGTCGCGGAATAGGTGAGTCGGCTTTCGCGGAGTGTAAAAAAACAAACGGCTGTTGTGAAAAATAGACAAACATTGAATATAGATTATGATTTTGATGTAAATCAATGAATTCTAATTAAATTTTAATTCGCAAAAAAAGACGTAAAACTTGTACGGCTGGTTTTTTGCTGCTATTATTGCCCGCGTGAAGAAATCCTGTGTTGCATTCCAGCCAATGCAGTCTTAACAATAACAACCCTTGGGGGGAACGACTATGAGTTTTACCAAAACCAAATTAGCGCTAGGCGTTGCTGCGGCGACTTTGACACTGGTTGGCGCGCAAGCCCAAGCAGCGGGCGCCAGCGCCGAGCGCGTGGCCGATGCCGCCGCTAGAAAAACCGAAGCGTTGGAAGCTCAAATGCAACAAATGGCTGAACAAATGCAAGCCATGCAAGCCGAGTTGAACCGGGTTAAAACGGCTTCTTCCGCTAAATCCTCTACCGAAACCGCCAAAATCCAAGAGTTAGATCATTGGATGGCGTCTGTTAAATCAGCTCCCGAAACCTCGCATGCCAAAGATAATTTGGTTGCAGTCCGTGGTGGTTGGCAAAAACTGGATCACGCCCGTGGAGACAACGACAGCGTTCTGAACGATGGCGCATTGCTGTCTAACAATATGAATTCAGATGGCTTTTACTTTGGCGGTGCGTTTGACTTTAATGTCAACAACGATTTATTCGGCTTGATGGATGACACTTCATTCGGCGTTGAGATTGGTGTTGAGTACTCTGAGTTTGGTAAAGGCTTGAATACACTGGGTACCGTGACTGCGGTAAATGCGACTGTAAGTCCGCATCAGTCCACCGATTCTCGCTTGCGGATCAACGCTTCACCAAAAATCAAATTCATGCACGACAGCAAATTGCGTCCATGGATCATCCCCGTCGGTCTTGATATCAATATTCTGGGTGTTCCTTCCAACGCGGTTTCCGTGTTGAACGCCGGCATGCAATTCGGCGGTGGTGTGGAATACGATATTTTCAGAGGTATCACTCTGGGTACCGATGTTCGTTACCATTATTCAACGAGCAAAGTTGATGGTACGCCAACCGACGGTTTCAGTACTGGCGGTTACGTTGGTTTCAAATTTTAATTTGTAAACCCCGCGTTACCCAAAAAGGGAAGGTGTCAAAGCCTTCCCTTTTTTTATGCTCAATTGGTTATCGGCGCATTAGGATGGCTTTGGCTTGCAACTTGTTCGTGGTGGCATCTTGATATTCCGCTGAGTCAGCCACCGGGCCCCAAAGGCGGGCGCCCGCCTGTGCCAAATTGACCGGTTTCTCGTTGACGAATTCGTAAAATCCGCGTTCGCTTAGCTCGCGGCCGAAACCGGAGTTGTTGAGTCTGCCGAACGGCAGTTCCGGCGCGGTCCGCGCCGGTTGGTTGACGAACACTATGCCGCAGTCGATTTGCGCGGCAACGGCGCGCCCACGCTCGATACCGGCCATGAATACCTAAGTGCCGAGGCCGAAGGGTGTAGCATTCGCTAACGCAATCGCGCTTGCCGTGCTGTCGACGACGTGGAAAGCTGCGGCCGGATCGAACAATTCCCGGTTAAACACCGGATTGCGTTCGTCTATCCCCGTAATCACCGTGGGTTCCATAAAATAGCCGGGCCGGTCGAGGCGGTCGCCGCCCAATCCGATCGCCGCTCCGGCTTGGCGGGCCCGATCGATTTACTCCAGCAGCAGGTTCGAGGTTTTTTCCGAAGCCAGCGGTGCTTCGGCATGCTCGCTCGGCACCGGCGACGGCGCTCTCCCGTTCCGCGTCTGATATTGCGGGATAGCTGGCGATGAGTTCACCGCTGGCGAGGTTGATGGATTGGTAACTCAAGGTGGAGTCCCGATTCAAGATGGCGAAAGGCCGGCCCGCGCGGAGCCGGCCGCATTCGGTTTAGGCGCGATCGGTCAGGCCCGGCGTCAGCATCAGGTTGACCGGCAGTTTCTCCTGTAGCGTGTAAGGACTGGCCTTGTTCTCGGCCACCCAGCGCTTTTCGGCGACCGATTCGAACGGCGGCGGCAATTCGCCTTGCAGCGACCACAAATCGAACGGCGTTTCGTCGATCGAAATTTCCCAGTCGTAACCGCGCTCCTTCACATACGGGGCGACTACGGCGTCCAGGGTGCGGATCCACCATTCGCGTAGGATAGGCCCGGGAATGGTTCTGGCGATCTGGTCCACCTTGAAGCGAACGAATTGGTTATGCGGTTTGCCGCCGACGTAGCAATTGCCCTTATCGATGGCCTCGAACAGGATTACGACGTAAAACTTGGGGATGGGCACGCCGGCGTAGATGCCGGTGATGCGCTCGGCGAGTTCTTGTTTGTCTTCGGCACTGAAGGCGCCGGTCGGATGGTAGACTTTCCACAAAGGCATGGTGATTCTCCTGAATTTGAAGTATTGGGACGGGCCGGTTTGGGGGCCGCTAAAATCCGAATTCGGTCGCCTGGCGCCGGCGGCGATCCGAACTCGGGCGACGCGTCGTTAGTCCAGGTTTGCGAAATCCTTGGGGGGATGCAAGCCGAATGGCGGCGTCGGGGATTACTTTAGGCCGGCTGGAGCCAAGCGTAAAATGGCGAATATTCATACGCGGATGAATATTTTCGATGCCGGTCTTCCCGGCGCGTCGTTAACATTCCGCGGTTTTGGGTATTCCGACCATGGCCGATTTACGCAGCTTCGATTTGAATTTACTGGTCGCTTTCGATTGGCTGATGCGAGAACGTAGCGTGTCGCGGGCAGCGGAGAAAATGTTCATCAGTCAGTCGGCGATGAGCCATGTATTGCAGCGCTTACGGCAACAGTTGGAAGACCCGTTGCTGGTGAAAACCCCGGCCGGCATGGTGCCTACCGCGCGGGCCTTGGCACTGGTCGATCCGGTCTCCGTGGTGCTGAAAGAGGTGGAAGGTTTGATCAGGGCGCCGGCCCCGTTCGATCCGGCTGGCAGCCGGCGCGCGTTCGCGATTGCCGCCACCGATTACGTGGAAGCCTTGCTCTTGCCTAAACTGGCACCGCGCATCGCCCGTCAGGCGCCGGGCGTGGACATTCGTTTCAAACGTACCAGTAGCCGGTTTCCGCTCGATGCGTTGGAACAAGGCGAAATCGATCTGGTGTTGGGTTTCGAGGTGATGCTGAATCCGCCGAAGCATCTGCATTGTCTGGCCTTGTTCGACGATTGCATGGTTTGCGTGGCGCGGGTCGGTCATCCGGTCGTGAATCGGGAATTGACGCTGGAGCAATACATCGGCTTGCCGCACATCATGCTGTCTGGCGCCGGCTCCGGTAGCGGCCAAGTTGATAGTTGGCTGGCCGAGCGCGGTCTGGAGCGGCGGGTGGCATTGACGGTTTCGCATTTTCTGTCGGCGCCGTTGATTGTGGCCCAAACCGATATGGTCATGGCCTTTCCTAAGCGTACCGCCTTGCAAATCGCGCAAAACCAGCCTCTGCAATGGGTGCCGTTACCGTTGGATTTGCCGGATTACGCCACGGTCATGGTCTGGCATCCGTTGCAAGACCAGGAGCCGGCCAACCGTTGGTTGCGCAGCGAGATCCGCGCCGCTTGCGTCGAGTTGACGGCTTAAACGAATCGCGGCTCGCCCAGTTCCGGAAAGTAGCGCAACTGCATGCGCCGGCAGTAATCGGTCAAGGCCGGTTGCGCCAGCGCATAGTCCTTGACCGGCGAGGCAACAGGGCAGGCCAGTAGGTTGATCAAGATGCCGTAGGCGGACGCGTCGACGCTGGCGGGTTGCTCGCCGAGCAAATAGGGTTGGTCCGCTAAGGCAGCGGCCAACGCGGCCACGTCCTGCCGGCCCAACTCGAATATTTGTGCGGCCGGTAAGCGACCGATGCCGTGGCCGCGAATCTGGCTTTTGATCCGCAGGCGGTAAAGGCTGGCGACCCCGTCGGCAAGGAGCGGCGGCAGGCTTCGAAAAATTGCCTGTTTGTTGATGCGCCAATTCTCCGCCCCGGTTTGCCAGCGGCTGTACATGCAGACCCAATACAAATGCTCTTCCAGCAGCCGTTGCCAGGCAAGGGCTTGGGCTTTTTGCCGGTCGGAAAGGGTTTGGTCCGGCCGGTTGCCGAAATTCTGTTGCAGATGGGCGATGATGATCCGGCTATCGGCGATTTTGCGGCCGTCGTGGTCGATGTGGGGCAATTTGCCTAGCGGCGCGTATATCGGTAGCGTTTCCACGATCCGGTACTCGATTTCGGCCATCCGCAGATAGGTTTCCAGCTTCGTGCAAAACTGGCCGGGGTTGGGGATATGCCAGGCTCTGGGAAATTGATGAAGAACAATCATTTGTTGTTTCGTCTAGGTTTTGGGGTATTTCGTAGTCGGTCATTTCCGAGGGTAGCGGGCCATTGGGAGTAGTCGGTTTTACAGGCCTGATGCGAGTTTCTCTGATGTTATACTACACAGATTCGATTTGATTGAGATGGCGGCACTTGTCAATCGGTTGTCTCAAAAATCCGTCGCCGCTGTCGGTGCCTTTTTATCCTGCCGATGCCCGAAAAATGACTTCCCGGCCAACGAAATCAAAAACCGAGCGCGCGCCGATTCCTTCACATGCCGAGTGCCAAGCGCTTAACTCGGTTCGTTTAACAGCGTTGAATTAAATGATGAGAACGCTTTACCCTGAAATATCGCCCTTTCACAGCTTCTTTCTCGACACGGATTCGATGCATCGGGTGTATGTCGAACAATCCGGCAATCCCGCTGGTATCCCGGTGATCTTTCTGCACGGTGGACCGTGTTCCGGTACCAAGCCGGAACATCGGCGCTACTTCGATCCGGAGCGCTATCACATCGTCTTGCTCGACCAACGCGGCTGCGGCCAGTCTCTGCCGTTTGGCGAGTTGGCGGCGAATACAGCGCTGGATTTGGTCGACGACATCGAGCGGATCAGAATTCGCTTGCGCGTGGAACGGTGGTTGCTGTTTGGCGGTTCGTGGGGGGCTACCTTGGCTTTGCTTTATGCGCAGCGTTTCCCCGAAAAGGTCTCGGGCATGGTGCTGCGGGGCGTGTTTTTGGCGCGTGCGGCCGATATGGATTGGTTTCTCGGCAATGGCGCCAATCGGATTTATCCGCAAGCTTGGCAAGGTTTGCTGGATAGTGTCGACGCCAACGAAAATCAGGAGGTACTGCCCAATTTGTTGAGCTCGGTATTCGGTGGCGACGAGAGCCTTGCCCGGCGCGCGGCGAAAGGTTGGCAGGACTGGGGCGGCCAGGTCGCTTTGGGTAATGAGTTCATCGCGAGTGCAGAGCCGGCCGGTGAACGTGAGGTGTTGCAAGTCAGGATGGAGCTGCATTACGCCCGAAATCGCTATTTTCTCTCTGAAAGTCAGCTATTGGCGAATTGCGGACTCTTGAGCGAGATTCCCTGTTCGATCATCCACGGGCAGAACGATTTAACCTGTCCGTTGGAGGCAGGTTGGGCCTTGCATCGCGCATTGCCTCATGCCGAATATATCGTGCTGCCCAATGCCGGACACGTTGCTCGCGGCGAGGAAATGATCGGCGCCTTGGTTGCGGCGGCCGATCGGATGGCTGGGCTGTTGGGCTAAAACATGGCGGATACGAAAAAACGCTTGGTGATCGCAATGACCGGCGCAACCGGCGCTATCTACGGTATCAGGATGCTGGAGATACTCCGAGAACGGCCGGAATGGGAAACGCACCTGGTGATTTCCTCGGCGGGGCTGGTCAATCTGAAATACGAATTGGACATGGATAGGGCGGCGCTGTATGCGCTCGCCGACGTGACGCACGGCATCAACGATATTGCCTCCAGTATTGCAAGCGGCTCCTTCAAGACCGAGGGAGTTGTCATTGCGCCGTGTTCGATGAAAACCCTGGCGGCGGTGGCGCACGGTTTTGGCGACAATCTGATTTCGCGGGCGGCCGACGTGGCACTGAAGGAACGCCGTAAAACAGTGCTGGTGCCCCGCGAAACCCCGTTAAATTTGGCGCACATCCGCAACATGGCGGCGGTTACCGAGATGGGCGGCATCATATTTCCGCCGATGCCGGCGTTTTACAATAAATCCGATTCGCTGCGGGCAATGGTTGACGAGGGGGTCGGCCGCATATTGGATATGTTCGGCGTTGATGCCGCCGGTCTGTATAAGCCCTGGACCGGCCTGGAAGGCTGAGTCGCGATCAAATCCAATCGATTCCCGGAGTTTTTTGCGTTTATTTGGCCCGTCGCGAATTGACAGGGTGCCGGTTCTGATTTAGAGTTGCCGCACTCGATTATTTTGCCCGTCAACAAAGGCTTGCTAGGCTCTCGAATCTTGCTGGGAAACGGGAGCTTTGTTGTAAGGGTCGCCTTAAAAACAATAACTGTAACTATAACAATCGGAGCACATAAGTATGGCAAGACCATTAATTCAAATGGCGTTGGACTCACTGGATTTCGACCAAACCGTTGCGTTGGCCGACAAAGTCGCACCTTACGTCGATATCTTCGAAATCGGTACCCCTTGCATCAAATACAACGGTATCAATCTGGTCAAGGAATTGAGACAACGTTTCCCTAACCAACTGCTGCTGGTTGACCTGAAAACCATGGACGCCGGCGAATACGAAGCCGGTGCTTTCTACGCTGCCGGCGCGGACATCTGCACCGTATTGGGCGTTTCCGGTCTGGCCACCATCGGTGGCGTGATCAAAGCGGCTAAAAAATATAGCGCCGAAGTTCAAGTCGACCTGATCAACGTGCCTAACAAAGGCGAGTGCGCTCGCGAATCCGCGAAACTGGGCGCCCAAATCATGGGTGTACACACCGGTCTGGACGCACAAGCGGCCGGTCAAACGCCTTTCACCGATTTGGCGGAAGTCGCTAACCTGGGCTTGAACGTTCGCGTTTCCGTTGCCGGCGGTATCAAACCAGCTACTATCGATCAAACCGTTAAAGCGGGCGCCAACATTATCGTGGTCGGCGCGGCAATCTACGGGGCTGCATGCCCTGCTACCGCGGCAAAAGAGATCCGCGAGCTGGTCGACGCCGCTTCCGCATAAGACCGCTTTGGTTAGACCTAAGCTGTAATCTGCAAGATCTAAGGACGGGTGGCTAACGCCACTCGTCCTTTCTTACGTTTTAAACCCCAGTTTTTGAAAAGCGGCGCCAACCGCCCGCTGTCATCATCGATATTTAAAGGAGATACACCAATGCCTTCGCGCCGAGACTTAGCGAACGCCATACGCGCACTCAGCATGGACGCCGTCCAAAAAGCCAACTCCGGCCACCCTGGTGCGCCGATGGGCATGGCCGACATCGCTGAAGTATTGTGGAACGATTTTCTGAGCCACAACCCCACCAACCCCAAATGGCCGAATCGCGACCGCTTTGTCCTGTCCAACGGTCACGGCTCCATGCTGATTTACTCGCTGTTGCACCTGAGCGGCTATAACCTGCCGATCGACCAGTTGAAACAGTTCCGGCAACTGCACTCCAAAACGCCAGGTCACCCGGAATACGGCTACACCGACGGCGTCGAAACCACCACCGGCCCGCTCGGCCAAGGCATCACCAATGCCGTCGGTTTCGCCATCGCCGAACGCGCACTGGCCGGTCAATTCAACCGTCCCGGTCACGACATCGTCGACCACCACACCTACGTGTTCCTGGGCGACGGCTGCTTGATGGAAGGCATTTCCCACGAAGCCTGCTCGCTGGCCGGCTCCATGGGCCTGGGTAAACTGATCGCCATCTACGACGACAACAACATCTCCATCGACGGCGAAGTGCGCGGCCACGGCGACGTCCACGGCTGGTTCCTGGACGATACCCCGAAACGCTTCGAAGCCTACGGCTGGCACGTCATCCCCAAAGTCGACGGCCACGACCCCGACGCCGTGAAAAAAGCCATCGAAGCGGCTAAAGCCGTCACCGACAAGCCATCGATCATCTGCTGCCAAACCATCATCGGTTTCGGCTCGCCGAACAAACAAGGCAAGGAAGAATGCCACGGTGCGGCTTTAGGTGAAGCCGAAGTCGCCGCCACCCGCGAACAACTCGGCTGGCCGCACGCCCCGTTCGAAATCCCCGCCGACATCTACGCCGGATGGGATGCGAAAGCCAAGGGCGCCGAACGCGAAGCCGCCTGGAATGCCCAATTCGCCGCCTACCAAGCCGCGCATCCGGCCCTGGCCGCCGAATTCGAACGCCGCGTCGTCAAAGGCCAACTGCCCGGCGACTGGAGCGAAAAAGCCAACGCCTTCATCGCCGACGTCAACGCCAAAGCCGAAACCATCGCCAGCCGCAAAGCCTCGCAAAACACCCTGAACGGCTTCGGCCCACTGTTGCCCGAACTCTTGGGCGGCTCCGCCGACCTGGCCGGTTCCAACCTGACCCTGTGGAAAGGCTGCAAAGACATCAACGCTGCGGGCCACGACGGCAACTACGCCTACTACGGCGTCCGCGAATTCGGCATGAGCGCCATCATGAACGGCATCGCCCTGCACGGCGGCTTCAAGCCCTACGGCGCCACCTTCCTGATGTTCAGCGAATACGCCCGCAACGCGTTGCGGATGGCCGCACTGATGAAAGCGCCGACCATCTTCGTCTACACCCACGACTCCATCGGTCTGGGCGAAGACGGCCCGACCCACCAACCGATCGAACAAACCGCCACGTTGCGCATGATCCCCAACATGCAAGTCTGGCGTCCGTGCGACGCGGTGGAATCGGCGGTCAGCTGGAAAGCCGCGATCGAACGCACCGACGGCCCGAGCACCCTGATCTTCTCCCGGCAAAACCTGCCGCACATGCCGCGCAGCCAAGCCCAGATCGACGCGATCGCCAAAGGCGGCTACATCCTGAGCGGCGAAGGCAATCCGGACGCCATCATCATCGCCACCGGCTCCGAAGTCGAACTGGCGGCGAAAGCGGCCGAGGCGCTGACAGCCAAAGGCAAAAACATCCGCGTGGTGTCCATGCCGTCGACCAACGTGTTCGAAGCGCAAGATCAGGCGTACAAAGACAGCGTACTGCCGCCGAGCGTGACCGCGCGCGTGGTAGTCGAAGCCGGCGTGACCGACAGCTGGTGGAAATACGCGGGCAGCCAAGGCCGAGTGGTTGGCCTGGACCGCTTCGGCGAATCGGCCCCGGCCGGCCAACTCTTCAAAGAGTTCGGCTTTACCGTGGATAATGTCGTCGCTAATGTGGAAGCCGTGCTTTAATAGCCGGTAACTTGTCAAACGTCCCTGTCCGCCGGGCAGGGGCGATTCATACGGAAGAGGAAGGTGAGCACTATGAAAAGCGTGGAATTGAAACGAGGATTTTTCGTTGCGTTACTGTTGACCGCCGCGGCCGCGCAGGCCCAGGACTATCCGGCGGCCGATTTTCAGCCCAAGGTGGTTTACCGCGATCCGGCGCTTGCCGAAGCCGCGCCGACCGCGAGCTCGGCTCCGACAAGCGCCGCAGCGGTGCCGTGCGTCAATCAGCAGGCGCAGACGCAATCGGAAGCCGATCCCAAATATCCGGCCTCCAGCTTTCAACCCAAAGTCGTGTTTAGCGGCACCGGGTCGTAATACTCAGTTCGGCGGGCCAGGCTTGCGGCGCGGTTCGGGTTAATCCAACCGGCCAGTTCAGGTTGACCGGTCGATTAAAATAACAACGATAACATTCAGGAGTATTCTCAAATGGCAAATAATAGTTTGATGAATAGCTTATTCGGCTTGTTGCCGAGCTTTTTCTTCGATAAGCCCGGCGGTGGCGGTACCTCCGAGGGTAATAGCGAAGACGGAGGCACGCAATTGACCGGCGTGGCGCGTTACCTACAACGGCTGGAGCCGCAAACGGCCGACGACGAACCGGCATTGACCGGCGTGGCTCGCTATCTGGCGGCTCTTGAGCCGGCGGCGGTCGAGCCGGAAGCGGAGGCCGAAGCAGAAGTGATTGAGGAGGAGGTCGTCGAAGCCGTCGAGGTTGTCGAGCCCGAGCCGGTACCGACCGGTGTCGAAAAGTATTTGAGTCTGCAAGCTGAACATCCGGTTACCCGAGTCGCTAAGTATCTGATCAAGGAATCAATCCAGTCCAAGGCCGCGCCGATTACCGGCGTATCCAAATACGTCACCATGCACGATAGGGAAGACCATTCGGTAACCGGGGTTGCCAAATATGTTATTCGGCAAAATATGGCCGAATCTCCAGCGGTGACTGGCGTCGCTAAATACGTGCTAAAAAAAGACTTGGCGGCTAAGGATGTGCCGGCGGCAACCTCCGTTAGCAAGTACTTGGCTAAGCAGGCGCTGGTTTCCAAGGATGTACCTGTTTTGAGCGGCGTCGAAAAATATCTGGCTCGGCAAGACAAGTTATTGAAAGAGCAGGCGCCGTTAACCGGGGTCGCCAAATTCGTTGCCGAACAGGAGTTGGCTGCGCGTAAAGCCGCAGCGTTGGCTTTGGTGGCTCGCTACGCCGAAGCGGAAGCCAAATTGCAAGCTGAAAAAGCGGAGGCATTGATGAAGCAGGAACAAGCCGAGGAAATCGCATTTGCCGCCGAAGTCATTGTCGAAGGTTCGGCGGTGGATCGCTATCTGGCCCGTCAATCCGCGGCGGCCGAACTGGCGCCGAAGCCAACCGGTGTCGCTAAATATTTGGCCAGACAATTGCAGCTGCAAAGTCAGGCCGCGCCGGTTACCGGCGTGGCGCGTTATTTAGCCAAGCAATCCGTCTTAGCTAAACAATTGCCGACATTGACCGGTGTTGCCAAGTACGTCGCCAAGCAGCGGCTGGAAGTCAAGCCCGAGGTGGTGGTGAGTTCGGTTTCCAAATATCTTGCGAAACACGCCGTCGAAGAAAAGGCCGCCGGCGAAGTGACTGGGGTCGCCAAATACATGGCCAAGCAGGAAGTAGCGGATAGAGAGGTGCCTAGCGTGTCAGGCGTGTCAAAATACGTAGCCAGACAGGCGTTACAATCCGACGAAGTTAGCTATACCAGAACGACCGGTGTCGAGAAGTACTTGCGCACGCAGGGCTAATCCCGCTTGACGGCACCCAAAGCCGGCGTACTCTTTTCGGGACGCCGGTTTTTTTCGCCGAAATTCGGCGGCTTTTTATCGTCAAGTGGCGGAGACGTCCCGTTGCGTAGGTAAAAAACAACATTCCCTAGGTAACAGCCAAAATCATGCTACTCTTGGAGGGCTAACTTTGGCCAGTATTCTTTCAACGCGTCGTGAGCATTTCCCAACCCACCGACATTCAAATTGCTCTTAAACTCTGTAAAGGGGCTTTTTTATCCGCCGCCGGTTTTAGCTTGATTATCAATATGTTGATGTTGACCTCGCCGTTGTATATGCTGCAAGTATATGACCGAGTGGTGGCGACCGGAAATCTGTCGACCTTGCTGATGTTGAGCTTGATCATGTTGATTTTGTTCGCGACGATGAGCGGTTTGGAATGGGTTCGTTCCCAAATACTGGTGCGTGTCAGTAGCCGTTTGGAGCTGCTGTTAAACGAACGATTGTTTCAGGTCGCTTACAAACAAGCGCTGTATTCCGGCGGACAGAGGGCGACATCACAGCCGCTAGACGATCTGACCGCGTTGCGTCAATTTTTGACCGGCAATGGCTTGTTCGCATTTTTCGATGCGCCGTGGATGCCGATCTATCTCGGCGTGATGTTTATTTTTCACCCGCTATATGGTTGGTTTGCAGTCGCGACGGCAGTTTTGATGGTCTTGATTGCCGTCGTCAACGAAAAAGTCACCGCCGCCACGCTGGATGAGGCCAACAAGGTGGCGATAGCCGGACGGGCCTTGGTGAATAAAAATCTCCGCAATGCCGAAGTGATCGAGTCGATGGGCATGGCCGAGAATATCAAACAGCGCTGGCTGGCGGCGGCAAACCACGTTTTGATTTTGCAAGGGCTGGCGAGTTCGCGCGCCGGCTTGGTCGGGGCGTTTTCCAAGGTAATCAGGCTGGCGTCGCAGTCGCTCATTCTGGGCTTGGGAGCGTATCTGGTGATACAAAAAGAAATCACGCCCGGATTGATGATTGCCGGTTCGATTCTGCTGGGGCGCTCGATCGCGCCTATCGATATGTTGATCGCCAACTGGAAGGGTTTTGTCAATGCGCGCGGCCAATATCGGCGGTTGAATGAAATCTTGCAGCGGATTCCCGCCGAGCCCGCGCGAATGACCTTACCTAGGCCGCGCGGCAGTTTTCAGCTGGAGGGGGCCGTCGTAACCCCGCCCGGTGCCAACGCGCCGGTGATCAAAGGGATAAGCTTAGCGATCAATGCCGGCGACATTGTCGGCGTTCTCGGCGCTAGCGGCGCCGGTAAATCGACGTTGGCTCGCGCCTTGCTCGGCATCTGGCCCACCTCCGGCGGGAAGATCCGCCTGGATCAGGCCGATGTCCATGCCTGGAATCGCAATGAATTGGGGCCTTACCTAGGTTATTTGCCGCAGGATATAGAATTGTTCGAAGGCACGATCGGCGAAAATATCGCCCGGTTTGGCGAAGTCGATGCTGTTAAAGTCGTCGAGGCGGCGAAAATGGCCGGCGTGCATGACCTGATATTGCATTTGCCCAACGGCTACGACACCGTCATCGGCGCAAACGGCGGCGCTTTGTCGGGCGGTCAGCGTCAACGTATCGGGCTGGCGCGGGCTCTTTACGGCGAGCCCGTCGTCGTCGTGCTCGACGAACCCAATTCGAATTTGGACGAACAAGGCGAGCAGGCGCTGGCTCAAGCGCTGATTTTGCTGAAACAAAAGGGGGCTACCGTGATTCTGATTACACATCGAAACAGCGTTTTGTCCAACGTGGATAAGTTAATGATCTTGAATGAAGGCAAGTTGGCGGTTTACGGGCCGCGAGACCAAGTGCTCGCCCATTTGCAACAACAAGCCCAGTCGCAAGCGTCGTGACCGGTATCGATCGCTTTGCCCGCCCATGGATGTGAAGAATTTGTCCCCGTCCGTCAAACCGAGCGCCGTAATGACGCCGGTCGTCGACGATAGGCCGATACGCCTGATCGGCGTCATCATTTTGTTAGTGGCGTTTAGTTTATTCGCGCTGTGGAGTTATTGGGCGCCGATCGACGGGGCGGCGTTGGCCTCCGGCGTCATCACCGTCAAATCTCACCGTAAAACCGTGCAGCACCTGGACGGCGGCATCGTGCATCAAATCTTCGTCAAGGACGGCGACATCGTCCGGGAAGGCGATATTTTGCTGACGCTGGACGGTACCGAAGCCCGCTCGCAATTGGAAGTACTTCGAGGCCAATCGATCACGCTGTCCGCGCAATTGGCCCGATTGGAAGCCGAGCGCGATCGGAAAGCCCGCATTGAATTCCCCGACAATTTGAGCCGCTTGGACGATAGCCGCGTCGCGGAAGCCAGAACTAGCGAGACCGAGCTATTTTCAGCCAGGCGTGTGGCCTTCGAAGGGCAAATTTCGGTTCTGAAACAAAAGATCAACCAGCTCAGTACCCAAATCGTCGGGATTAAAGGTCAGCGCCAGAGCAAGCAAGCATTGTCCGAGTCTTACGGCGAAGAGGCGAAGGATTTAAAAGAGTTGTTGGCCGAGGGGTTTGCCGACAAACAACGCTTGCGTGACACCGAACGCAATCATGCCAGTAACTCGGGCGACATCGCTTCGTTAACGTCGCAGATCGCGGCCGCCGAAATTCAGATCGGCGAAACCAAGCTGGAGATACTGCAGCTCGAAAAGAAGTTTCAAGAAGAGGTGTCCGAGAAATTGAGCGAAGTTCAATCCCAGCTATTCGACGTTAATCAACGCTTGGCGGCGACCGCCGACAAGGTTAGCCGGATCGAGATCAAGGCTCCGGTTGGCGGGCGGGTGATGGGGTTGGCGATACATACCCAGGGCGGCGTGGTGATGGCCGGAAATCCGATACTCGATATTGTGCCTCAGCAAGAAGATTTGATCATTGATGCGCGGGTATCGCCGTTGGACATCGATCGGATACGTTTGGGCTTGGTCGCCGAGGTCAGGTTCAGTGCGTTTAAGCAAGCGTTGACGCCGACTACCGAAGGTAAGGTTATTCATATTTCGGCCGACCGTTTCGTCGATGAAAAGGCCGACGCAGCTTATTATCAGGCCGAGGTGGAATTGACGCCGGAGAGCTTGCAAAAGCTGAAAAACCTGGAATTGGTACCCGGCATGCCGGTGGAGGTGATGATCCGGACCGGCGAGCGCACCGTCGTGGAGTATCTGATGCAACCCATCACCGACGCGTTCGCGCGGGCTTTCCGAGAGGATTGAGCGATGCGCTCGACTAAGTTGATCTCGTTGGGCTTGGCTGTTACGTTGGCGGGTCGGGCATGCGCCGACGACTTGCTGACGGTGTATCAGCAAGCATTGCAGGCGGCGCCGTCGCTTAAGTCGGCCGACGTCAAAGTCGATATCGGCGCCGCGCAAACCGGCCAAGCCTTGGGCCAAATGCTGCCGCAAGTTACCGGAACCGCGAATTGGTCGGAAAATCGGTTGAACGTGCGAAATAGCGATTTGAGTTATTCGGGCACTCGTTATTATCTGTCGCTGAATCAGACACTGATCGATTTTGCCAAATTCTGGACCTGGCGGCGGGCGCGGGTAGCCGAATCGCAATACGAACTCGAGCGCACCGATGTGAGCAATCTTTTAATGTTCAGTGTCGTTGAACGCTACTTTGGCGTTTTGGAAGCGGAGGATCAACTTCGCTTCATTCAAACCGAGAAGCTTGCGATTCAACAGCAATTGCAGCAGGTGCAAAAGCGGTTTGCCAAGCAGTTAGTCAAAATCACCGATGTTTACGAGGTCGAAGCGCAACTGGATAAAATCGAGGCTGACCAAATCGAAGCCGAAAGCTTGGTTTCCTCGGCTAAGCAAAACTTGAGGGAGTTGACCAACCAGGAGCCGGACAGTCTACTAACCTTGCGCGAAAACATCGAATACAAGGAATTGGAAGGTAAGTTGGACGACTGGATCGCCGTGGCAACAAACGATAATCCGGCCCTGGCCGCGCAGCAGAAAGCGATCGAGGCGGCCGACAACGACCTCGTCGCCCAGAAATCCCGCCACCTACCGGTGGTCGACCTGCAGCTTAATTACTACGATACCAACACCGGTTATCAAAGTACCCTGCTGTCCAATCAAACCCAAACTCAAGTCGCGGCGATTAACGTCAACGTGCCGATCTTTAGCGGCGGTACGACCATGCATCAGGTTCGCGAAGCGGAAAGCCGCTTGGCACTGAATCGCCACGCCGAGGAAGAGAAACTCCGAACCGTGGTCAAGGAAACCAGCGATGCGTTTTTGACGTCGAACGCCAACGTCAGGCGGATTAAGGCTTCGATCAAGGCGTTGGAATCCGCTCAAAAGTCCCACGATGCGATGCAGAGTGCCTATAAATACGGTGTTGCCACCATCGGTGACGTTTTAGTAGCCCAGCAAACCGAGTTTCGAGCCAGGCGCGATTTGTTGCAGAGCAAATACGCGTATATTAAAAATCGCTTCAGATTTTTACAGGCCATCGGCGCTATCAGCGAGGAAAACTTGCAGGAAGTCAATACTTGGTTGGAGAAGCCGGTGCAAGCTTCTTCAGTCCCGAACCCTGAAAAATAGCCGCGCGATTTTGGTTATCACGCTTGGGTATATCCCGGTAATTCCGGCGAACTCTCGGCTAGCCGCACCGAGAGCTTCGAACCGGACGTGTGTTAGCGGTGAAAGCCGGCGATGGCATCGATAACCGTGTCCACTTCGGTGTCGAGCATGCCTGGCCACATGGGTAGGCTCAGGCACTCTTGAGCAAGTTTCTCGGCAATCGGCAATGAAAATTCGGCAAACTCAGGATAACAACCCTGGCGATGCGGAGGAATAGGGTAGTGAATCATCGTGCCAATTCCGGCGGCCTGCAAATGCTGCTGTAAGGCGTCGCGTTGGGGACTTAATACGACGTACAAGTGCCAAACCGGATCCGCCCAGTCCGGGACAAACGGCCGGATTAGATTTGAATCTCGCTGAATCAGGCTGTCGAATCCGACGTGGTAGCGGCGTGCGATTTCCCGCCGTTGCCGATTGTTTTCATCCAATACCTTGAGTTTGACACGTAAGAAAGCGGCTTGTAATTCATCCAGGCGGCTGTTTTGACCCAGTGTGTCGTGTTGGTATTTGATCGTGGAGCCGTAATTGCGAAGTCGCCGAATTTTTCGGCCAATTCTCTATCGTTGGTGACCACGGCACCGGCATCGCCGAGCGCGCCCAAATTCTTGCCGGGATAGAAGCTGGTGGCGGCCGCATGGCCCAGGCTACCGGCTTTTTTGCCGCGATATAACGCGCCTTGCGCTTGCGCGGCATCCTCCAGAACGAACAGCTGGTGCTTATCGGCGATGCGCATAACGGCATCCATATCGGCGACCTGACCGTACAGATGGACTGGAATGATGGCTCGAGTGCGCGAGGTCACCGCCGCTTCGATACGCGACGGATCCAAGTTGTAAGTGTGGGTATCGGGCTCGACCGGGACGATGGTCGCTCCGGTGCGGGTAACCGCCAACCAGGTTGCAATAAACGTGTTGGACGGAACGATAACCTCATCGCCGACGCCTATTCCTTGGGCGGAAAGTGCCAACGCTAATGCATCGAGTCCGTTACCGACGCCCACGCAATGTTCGGCTTCGCAATAGCTGGCGAATTCCGCTTCGAACCGCTCGACTTCTTCGCCGAGAATGAACCAACCGGAGGCCAAGACGCGTTTAAAGCTTTGCTCAAACTCGTTTTGCAATGCTAGATTCGGCGTTTTTAAATCCAGAAACGGAATCATCGGCGCTTTTCTCTAGCGGCCTTCAGGAAGACGTCGTAGTCGCGGTAATAATCTTCTTCGGTGTAAAACTCCGAAGCCAGGACCAAGCAGACCGCGCCGGATGAAAAATTGTCCAAGTCGCGCCACATGCCGGGGGCGATATATAAGCCGTAATAGGAGCGGTTTAAATGAAACAGTTTCTTTTCGAAGCCGTCGTCCAAGGTTACGTCAAAGCTGCCAGACATCGCGATCATCAGTTGCTGTAATGTCTTATGACCATGCGCGGCGCGCGTCGCGCCGCCGGGAACATCATACAAGTAATAAGTACGCTTGATCTCGAACGGAACATGGCGCCCCGCCTCGATAAAGGTCAAGTTGCCGCGGGCATCCGGGATGCGGGGTAATTCGATGATTTTGCAATCGTTAATCGACATTTTCTTCTCCGGTTAATGGGATCTCGAAGAACTCATGTACGGTTCCTCCTCCGCCAAATTCCGTTTTGAATTTATAAAGTCCCTCATTCAGCACTTTGCCGGCCTGTTCGTTGCAGATACCGAAATCGAGCCAACGCTTTCCGTCGCTGACGGCCTTGGTAATGCAGAAGTCGAACACCGCGTCCAGTGCGGAAAATTGATAGCCGATGTCATTCGCGGCGATATATTGAGTATGAATACAGGTCGCGGTGATGAACAATAAAACGCCGGCGACGACTTGGTCTTGGTGGGTGCCGCAAACGACTTGAATTTGATCGGGAAAACGCTCGGCGAGCATCGTGATTTCGCTCAAGCTATGAACCGGCCCGGTGCCATGTTTTCGCGCCAAATTCTCGGTTAATACCTGCCAAAATTCGCCCAGTAAGGCCATGTCTCCAGATAGGCCTATCTGATTTTTCCGCGCTTTATTCAAACTGCGCCGCCGCCGTTCGCTGATTCGCCCGCGCGGCGTCGTCAGGTCAATCGAGCTCGAGAGATCGCAGCGGTAGCGGTGCGCGTTGAGTCGGAACAGCGCGTATAGATCGTCTTGCGCCGGTTGGCGGTGATAAAAGGCCGGTACCGCTTTGTACAACAGGCGTTGTTTGCCTTGGCTTCGATAATACCGGCAACAGGTCCGGAGGGCTTCTATCATCCGCTCCCCACGTAGTTGGCCCTGCTGCACGATGCCCCCGTAAGTCGCGCCGGGATGGCTGACCACGCAAGCTTCGTCGTCCGGTTGCAACGCGGCTGGCAACAGGCCCAACCAGCCGTGTTCGTCGTAGATGATCAGCGATTGGTCGACGAAACGACTACCGTGATAGGATAAAAACCGCCGGGTATGCAGTAGCGTGGATTGCAGCGAATCGTCGCAAAAGCTATCCCAATCCTCGGCGTCCGCTTCGCCGTAAGCACGCACTTGTAACGTCATTCCCGCTCCAGCCGCGCGCAGGCAAAGCCATCGCGTCCAAAGTGGTTGCCGTTATAAAACACGTAGAGCTGCTCGCCAATCTGGATAGGCGCCGCGTACATAATTGCATCCGAATCGAATTCGCCGGGCGAAACGTCCAGGTTCAGATGCGCATCCATGCGCCGCCAATGTATCCCGTCCTCCGACTCCGCATAACCTAATCGGTAGGCGGCGAAAGACCGTCGGCGCACTGAGTAAAATAGCCGAAATCCGCCGTCCCGCTTTCTGATCACGCAGGGGCGGCCGAAGCCGTGCTCGTCGGCTTCCTCGACACGAAGCTGCACCTGGCCGTGGCTGGGGAAATGCACGCCGTCCTTGGATTCGACATAACGCAAATCGTAAACCGGCATGCTTTTGCCGTTCAATTCTATCCAGTCGCTACCCGCCACGTACCACAACCGGACGACGCCTTGATCGAGCAAGGCCCAGGGGCCACCCCGAATATGCCGCTCTTGGTCGGAGCGCTCCAACACCGGAACGCTGGAATGGCGATGGAAAGTTTCGCCGCCGTCGTCGCTGATGGCCAGCCCGGTTAACAGGCGGTAGCGGATTTTGGTACCCAATTCGAAACCGGCGTAATACAGAAACAGGCGTCGGCCACCCATCGGTAGCACCGAGCACGTCAGCAAACCGTTCTCATCGAAGCTTCCTGGGGCGCCGAGGTCTAGTAGCGGACGTTCGGAGACTCGCAATACTCGGGTGGGATCGTTGGCATCCACATCGACGAAACCCGGTCTACCCAAACCGTTGGCGTCGCAAAAAGTCACGAAAACCCGGATCACCTCGGGCGATATTTGCAACGGGGTTGGTACCATCGCATGGCTGCTGGCCCAATCCTGGTCGCCGGGAGGCGCATACACGATGCCGAGTTTCCGCCAGTGCATCGTCATGCTTTAACCTTGAAAAAACGTAGCGAGCTGACGCGTGACGGAGAAGGCATCTCCGCTCCGTACAAAGCGCCGTCTTCGGTGTTTTGCGTTAGCACGATACCCGGCCCGATCCAGTTGTCCTTGCCTATCGTCAAATTGTTCGCGAGCGTGGAGTTCACGCCTAAAAAGCTGTTTTCACCAATGTGGCAGAAACCGGAGATGACGACGTGAGAGGAGATAAAACAATGATCGCCGAGCGAGGAATGATGGCCGATATGGTTGCCGCTCCATAAAATAACGTCGTTACCGATGCTGACAAAAGGTTGCACGGTATTGTCTTCGAAAATAAAACAATGCTCGCCGATCCGGGCATTGGGCCAAACGAACGCGCGAGTACTGATGTAAGACGCCAATCGATATCCGGCGGCTTTTGCCTGCTGCGTCAGGCGAGCGCGCAGACGGTTTAGCTGGGTATAGGTGACCGCCACGAATACATCGTGATCCGCTGGCGAAAAATGCTCCGTCATGGATTCGAACGGCACCAGCGGCAAACCGTTCTTGGTGTCGCCCGTTAAAAAGGCGCTTTCCACCGCAAAGCCGACCACGCTATATGGGCTATCGGCTTCGAAATATTCTTGGGCGATGTCGGCGAATCCGGATGCGCCGACAATAATCAGTTTTCGTTGTTTCATGGCGGTATTCATCTCGGCAAATTAAGGTCTTTTGATCAAAATGTCTTCGCGGCGATTGGCCATGGGCAAATCCGCGGCCTGAGGCACCACCCAGCCGTGAAAACCTTGGGCTCGAACTCGCGCTAGTATTGCCAGAACTACCGAGTCGTCCATCGCGCCGGGATCCAAAGTATTGAACGTCACCGTGGGCGTTTCGTCCTTTCCGACATAGGCTTTATGGCAAGCGATACCGGCACTGCTCGAGAAAAAACGCTTGCGCATGGTTGAATTGGGAATATCGCCTAACAGTATTTCTCCGCCTTCCGATAATAGCGATAAGGATAGGTCAACAAAATTCCACAAATTGCCTTCGAGGAAAATATATTGGATGACGCTATAACAGATGATGACATCGATGCGCCCGGTATATTGCGCAAATAAAGCCGGTAAATTCGGATAGCAGCCGGGGTATTTAACCGTATTTGGAGCGTCCGGCAGCAAATCCAGCATTTCCTGGCTATCGGCCAGCAATAGCCGATGGTCTTGGTCCGTGCACAGTTTTTCCAGAAGCACTGGCAGTTGACTGCAACCCGGACCGATTTCCAATACTGTTTTGCCGCGCTGCCGCAGATTGAGCAATTTGTTGCAAACGTCGGAAAAAATCAGCGGTTCCTTGCCTTCGCGGTAACTGTCCGGAAAGCCGACTTTCTCGTGTCGGCTTAATTGGTCGGATTTCGCCAATTCGCGGAATTTATCGAAATTCAAGTTTTCAAACAGATTATTGTCCGACATGGCTATCCTGAAAAATAAAGCAAACCGCCGGGAAAATCATTGCCGGAATCCCGAATAAAGCAAGCTATAGGCTATTTCCGGACGGTAGGAATTTAATGATGGAATGTCCGGGCTGCCCATCGGTGCGCCGCCTTGCGCCAATTGCGAAACGAATAGGCTTTCGCTATGGTAGCGTTCGAAATACGCTCGGCTCTGCCGAGACTGATCCCGCCAGAAAGATTCGTCCATGCGTTGAATGATGTCGTCCAATTTGTCCAGAGAATCCCAGGTGGGTGCCCCCGGATAAATTAAGTCGGTGCTGCCCCATAGCCGGTCGCGCGCATTTTGGTGAGCCACTATCGGAATTCCCGCCGCCATCGCATCGATAATCGCCTTGCCGCCCGACAACGGTAATGTTGGAAGATAAATATCGACTTCCAGTTGAGTCAATATCTGCGGTAGATTCGGCGCGGGGCCTAAGTAAATAAATCTTGAATCGGCTAACCCATTCCGACTCAGTGTATTGTAAATATTCTGTAAATACTCGTCGCTCAAATGGCCGATATGAAAATGAATGGCGTCGTGGTTTAACAATACATGCAGAATGACTTCCAGGTAATCGAGATGATAAGGTAGGTTTTTGAGTTTATGCAATCCGCCGCAAGAAGCGGTTTTCAGTCGGGGGGATGCAAAATTCCTTTGAGCGTTTAGATGATAGGCAAAGCCTGCGGAACTCAGGCATAAATAACGGTTTTGCTGGATGTCGAATTCATTTCTGCAGCGTAAAAAGCCGACATTATGCAAATCGATATGGTGCGCACCCTCCAAGTAACAACCTAAGGCTGGATAATGGTCGCAGTGGTGCATAAAAAGCACTGTTTTATCGGTATCCGAAGCGATTGCCGCCGTGGCTACCGCGTCGTAACCGTGAGTAAGCATGTAAACGGAATTGGTGTGAGGGTTGGCTAGCGTGGTCTGCACCGTGCGCAATTTATCCAGAAAACTTTGGTTGTCGGCATTAATGAACCCAATTAGATTGGACTCGTCCAAGATAGTCGCCATCACGGGCTTCTTGCGGTTATTAATATTACTGGCAACTAGTAATATTGGCAGTTGGCTTGTCCGTATAATATCGCGAACTATTTCCAGATGCCCGCCTAGGCAGTACAGTTCGGTAACCAATATTATATGATGAGGCTCGTTGGGTAGTTCCTCGGCTTTGGCTAGCAGCTCGAAAGCTGACAAGCGGCCGACATCTTGACACATTTGGTCGAATTTCGAAGAGACCAAGTGTAGGCCTTGCATTGGTTGAGAGCTTCCTAGTTCGATGAAAAACTGGGTCATCGATTGCAGAAACTGTTCGAGATCGTTTTTTATTATTGCTGCCTGCTGTGACCTGATAAACTGTTGAATGCCCTCAACCATTGATCATTCCTGCTATTTTATTGAATTGGAAAGTTATTTTCTTGGCTTGGCGGTTACATTATCCGGAAATCAAACTCGCCGGGAATACCGGAGAATATCCCAATTCTAAAATCCACGGCATGAGTAGTTGATTAATCGTCAGTGCCTCGTCTTTCGAGTAACTAATGCTATGACCGCGCGCATCCCGAGATTTTTCGTAGGTTGAAATGGTTTCGGCGACCGATGCGATTGCCGGAGAGGGAAACGGTTCAAGATCCAGCTGATTCGCCAATTGATTCAGCGTGCCGCCGAGCGTTTCCGGGTTCGCTAAATCTTCCAGTCTGACCTCGATAAACCGGGGGGATTTAAGCAATTCCCTCCGTTTAAGCACTAGCGCGGCAATCATGTTCTCGAAGCGTATCGCAGCTCTGGAAACTTCGGTGGAAATCCAGCCCTTTTCCATCAGGCTCCACATAATCAGGCGCGGGTCTCGAATCAGGTGGACAAAATAACAATCCGGATAAAGCTCTCGCAGAAACTCCAATCGCCAAAAGTTTGCCGGCGTTTTTTCCACCCAGCCAGCCTTATCGGAAATGGTGGTGGCATGGTCGAAAGTATAGGCAATAAAATGCCGCATCGCGTTGAGTACCGGCTCTCTTTGCGGATAAAAGTTTCGGCATAACACCATTTCCAGCAAACAATCGACGGCTCCTTCGTAGTGCTCGAAAATATCCGATGAAAACCTTGCTTGAGCGGTAAAACTCTCCGAGGGTTCTAAGCCAGTTACTAGATTACGCATCAAATGTTCAAAGCGTTTAACAGCCATGGGCGTGCCCGCAGTCGAAAAATCATCGGTAATCGCCTGTATTAGGTCGTAAAAACCGTCGTTTTCAACCAGAAATTTGGTTTCAATCGGTACGGCATAGAGGGCGCCATGTCGATACAGTGCATTTAGTGTAATGGTAGTGCCCGAGCGACCCATGCCGCCAATAAAAACACGTTTCATTTGGTAGTTTAAATGGAATTGATTGTAAAGCCAGTAATTGATAGATCAGACTGAATTCTATCAATTAAGGATAGTCGGCTGCTTGGGCAGACGTTTTTCACGTTTTCCAGACGAGTTTGCGGAGTTGGTTAAATTGTTTATATGGTTTCTTAGATCGCTGATATTCACGATCATGTCGTCATGCACGCCTAATTCGTGGGAGCCGTCCAGTCTAAAGCATTCAAAGAAGACCAGTTTTAATTTCGCTATTTGGGCCATTTCGGCAAGATAGAAATAGTTGCTGTTCTTATAACCATTCACTAAAACCACGACTATCGTTCCAGGGCGGCAAAATACCAGATTCGCTTGAGCGGCCCCTGCTTCCGAGACAATGATTTTAGCATTAGAAAATACGCGGATTTGTTCTTCGAACGAAGCGCGGCCAGGGTCGAAATCCCAAAAACCCTCGCGGATAAGCATTTCACGGCAGAGTTCGCGGTTCACTAAACGGCGAAATTCGACGTTAGTGCGAGTAATTAATATCCGCTCATATT
This sequence comes from Methylomonas stagni, assembly GCF_050154735.1. Classification (NCBI taxonomy): domain Bacteria; kingdom Pseudomonadati; phylum Pseudomonadota; class Gammaproteobacteria; order Methylococcales; family Methylococcaceae; genus Methylomonas; species Methylomonas stagni. The sequence continues at coordinate 4,333,182 of NZ_CP189557.1, forward strand.
TAGCAATGCCTTGCATGGCATGATCGGCAGCGAGTTCCTTTAATAATTCGACGGCTGTGGGCGAAATTAAAATGTCACTTTTTTTAGGTAGCTGCAGGGTGCGAACCGTATTGATCGATAGGTCCGATACCCAATGGAGTTTTCCAACCTTCACCGAGGCATTTCGCGCAACCTTGATGACTATGGCGTCGTTTCCTAAAATTAGACGGATGACGGCTTCCTGAAGTTTGCCAATTTTTTCATCGATTAAAAAAGTAGCATTACAAGCGAGTCCATTCTTTCTGGCTAATAAGTATCGGGGTAGAACCTCAATTATCCAATGGAAGTAATTGTGACCATGATCGTGCATGAGCGAAAACGCTTCGGGTACATACAAGTCTGTGTAAGTATATTTTACCGCGCAAACATTATTGACGGCATGAAGTATGTAATGGCATTTGATTTCGGAAGTGTTGTCGGTAGTATCGTCAAGATGGTCGTAAAGTAAATCGTGGCTATTCGCGATGATCATGGCGCTACCGCCAATTAGCACCACGTTTTCCAATATACAGTAATACGGTGTCGGTAGCGGGTGAATTTCAACTTCGCCAATGGTGTTAGGCCGATTCAGAAAATGCGGGTCTGGGACCGAAATGCTGGATGCCGCAGAAAGCTTTTTAACAAACCAGCGGCGATTTTGAGCAAATTGAACTATTTTGTGTATTTTTCCAACGACGTACACACCTTCGCGCCAGTTATTCAGGTGCGGCATGGGTAAGAAATAGTTGAAAAAATAGTTATAGCAAAGCGCGGATGCTCCAAAATATCCGCAGGCGGAGAAGGCAATTGCTAGAGCCAACCAATAATTGTTGCGATAGGTTTTCGGTACAAGGCCTTTTTTACTGGCTTCGTCGAACAGGGCTTGCAATAGCGCGGGGCCGTTTTTAACCTCGAAACGCAGTTGCCGGTCGAGCGAGTTGTCGCATGCAATATTGAACCTCGACAAGATATTCCAAGTGAGGGTTTCGCTATCCACGTTGTCGTTGAAATTGAACGGCAAACGATTTTCGCGGATGCCGTTCAATATGAAGTGTCGGAAATGGTTTTGCGTTACATCGGGGTATTGCTTTTTGTAGAATTCCTCGTCAAAGCCCAAAATGTCCCGAAGGCTCGTTTGCGACGACAGTAATCGCGCTTGCTGTTCTTGAGCTGTTTGAGTATTTATCGACCAAGGGAAACGGCCTTCGTACATGCCTTGGGTAAGAAAGTGGATCAGCGGATCGGTTTTCGTATTGGCGACATCGGGGAACTTCTCTAAATACGCTTTTTTATCGAATACCAATAATTTCTCAATGACCGCTAACTCTTCATCGGTGTATGCGCTTATGTCAAAAAAATTCTTATACATGGTATTGGATGTTGTTTATCGAATACTAATTCTTGAGTTAGGCTTTTTTATTGTTTAAATGACTTTGTCGCCAAGCAAGAACGGAGTCGGCGGTTTCCCAGCGGTAGCCTAATAAGCCCGCGAGAAAAGGGTCGTCTTTGAAGCGGCCGTTCATCATGCGCGAGAAATTAATTTGCTGTTGAATAATGGGCAGGGTGTAGAGATTGTTAATGGCTCTTCTAACATTAGGCGATACGTTAACCCCGGCGCGGTGGTAAGCGAGCGCGTCGAATATTACGGCATCGCCTGGGTCCGCTATGATTTGAATTTCATGCTTTTTAGCGTACTCGTCCGAAGGAAAAGGCTCATGGAGATGGGAGCCGGGCAGGAAAAACGTGCCGCCGGTCGTCGCGTTAAATGGATCGATACAGAATAGCGATTGCAACGCAATCGGACGAGAAATCGTAAAGTGTTGATATTGCAGTTCGCGATGCCAAGCAGTTTGATAAAGAGTATCGTCGGGTGGGTTTAATATACCGACTTGGGAGGAAAGGCTAATATTGTTGCCTAGCGCCTTTTTAATCACCGGTAAGATTTTTTCATTACAGGCAATTTTATGCAGAAAAAAATCGTCGTAGGCCAGCATGGAGCGTACGATATACCGATCTTTTAGAGCAATCAGATTGTCTAGCCCGAATTCGTCGACTTGCTGCTGATAGATTTCGTCCAGCTTTTGCCGGGTATAATCGACTTCTTCTACCGTTAGAGCGGATTTTATTACCGAGAAGCCGTTTCTAGAGACTTCTTCCAAGTGCATTTCGATATCGGTCTCGTTTTTATGGCGTTCGTATACGCCGTGAACGGCCAAATTGAGTTTTTCTGCTTCGGCTCTCATTATATTGTCCTCGATTAATGGGGATTCAAGTTCTTCGGAAACAAACGGTTGTGCTTGCTTCCAAGTTTAAGTCCGCTCTAGAGTTGAGTTGGTGGTGCGATAATCCACGATAGATTCAAGCGCTTTTAAATTGACGCCATGATTTTGGTGGTCCACTTGTGCAAACATTGCTCAAGATCATACTGAGTCACTATAGTTTTTCTGGCGGCTTTGGAAAGCGAGTTGGCTTTTCGTTTGGGTAGGCTTAACGCTTCGACCACTCGGTTGACCAAGCCCTCTTGATCAAAGAAATCGAACAACAAGCCGTTTTTGCCATCCTGAATCAGTTCTCTTACCGGTGCGGTATCGGAGGCAACGATGATGGGGCCCGTCGCCATGACTTCCAGCAGCGACCACGACAATAAAAACGGATAGGTTAAGTACACATGTACTTTCGAGAGTTGTAAAACGTTACGGTAATCCGCCTTGGCGAGGCGGCCGAGGATGTGAACCCGGTTCGGGTCCAAGTGGGAACCGACTTCCCGCATCAGCATGGCCAGCCAGGAGTCGTGGCCGTGGGGACCGGGACCGTAGCCGCCGGTTTCACTACCTATGATGATGACGTGCGCGTCGGGTCGACGCTTCAATAGTTCCGGGAGGGCACGCATAAAGACATGAAATCCGCGCGTGGGCTCAAGATAGCGGGCGACAAACGTGATGATCTCGTCTTGTCCGCCAAGCGTTATGCCCTTGTTTGGAATCGTCAGGGTTCGAGTGGCATCTGGGCTAAAGTAGTTCGTGTCGATACCCTCATGAATCACGTCGATTTTGGATTGAGCCCAAGCGGGGTAGGTGCTCCGCTGCCAATGGGTCGGAGAAATCCCGGCATCGATGTCGTGCAGCGCGTGCAGATTGACGGTATTTTTCAAGCGCAACTTAGCGAGCTTTTCGACATCGTCGGTTTTGAATTCGGGGTCGAAATTAAAGTCCTGGCCGGTCGCCGCGTAAAAATATTCTAAATATCCCAAGTATTTTGCATGGGGCCAGATATCGCGCAACAACAGCGCCTCGCCCCAGCCGGGATGCACCATCACGACATCGGGTTGGAATCCTTGGCTTTTTAGCAGATCGGCGGCCTTGGCGGTGGCTTCCGCTCGCAGAATTTTGGCTTCCCATTCGCTCATCAATGGATGAATATCCGGGTTGCTACTGCGAGACGGAGTGTATGCGATAGTACTGATGTTCGCGATTTCGACATTCGGCGCTTGGCGAATCGCCATGACTTGATTTTTTGTGTCCTTGGCTAAATGCGTGGCGATTTGCAGGAATTGGGCTGGAAAATTTTGATGAATAAATAGGATTTTCATAGGAAAGGACAGTTGGGGCTAGCGATGCCGGCGAGTTCGAGGCGGAAATGCCAAGCCATCGTGCGAATAGCGGTCCAAGTTAAGATTGTTATTATAGTAGGGGTCGAAAAACAGTCGGTTCGCCCAGCGTCCGCGCAATGCCGATTTTTCCTTCTCCAGTCGGGCGCGTTTTTCCGGCGTATCGTCCCGTCCTCGACTGGCCGATTCCGCATGCCATAATCTGGCTTCAGGCGTCCAGACGATTTTTTTGCCCGAGTCTCCAAGCCGCAAACAAAAATCCACGTCATTGAACGCTACCGGAAACGCCTGGGCATCCAGGCCGCCCAATGCCAAATAATCCGATTTTCGGCAGATTAAACAGGCGGCGGTAACCGCGCTAACTTCGCGGATTAACTGATTATAGCCGAAATATCCCAAATCGGATTCGTCCCACAAGTTGCCGATATGGCCGGCTAAACCGTGTAATCCCAGCAAAACGCCGCCATGTTGGACCATGCCGTTGGGCCATAACAACTTTGCGCCGACCGCGCCGATGTCCGGCCTTAGCAACTGGGTAACCATGTTTTTTAACCAGTCAGCATGGATCGCCTCGATATCGTCGTTGATTAAGCCGATTATTTCGCCTGTTGCTAGGGTAACCGCATGGTTATTAATCGCTGAGTAATTGAAGCGATGCGGGTAGGGAATGATGCGAATGCCGGCTTTTTTAAGTTGGGATAAATACTTGAGGGTTGCTTTGTCTTGCGAGTCGTTGTCGACGACGATGATTTCCAGATAGGGGTAGTCGGTTTTCTTTAAGCTCTTGATACATTTTTCCAGCAGGATTCGATGATCGCGCGTCGGAATGATTAGGCTGACCGTCGGCCAGATTTCCGGTTGCCGCCAGCGCATTACTCTGAACGCGTTCTCGGCGATCCGGGTTTCGATGCGGCTGCCTGGCGCGATTGTGGGCAGGCACTCGGCGACCGCCTCGTCCAATGCTGGGGAGAGACTGGCTTGATGACGGTGGTATAACACTTCCGGCAGGTGTTTGATCGCCGACGCGGTTCGCTCCCGTTCGGGAAGCGCGCGGACCGCCAGCCACGGCCAGCACTCCGGGTGTTCCAGCCACACCGAGTCCTGCGGCAGTAGCCCGCTTCGCACCGCGAATAGATGCTGAAGCAGGTCTTGGCTCAGGAACAAATTCAGGTCCCAGTCCGGCTTGAACCAGGGTTCGATGGTCGGCGGCTGACGATGCAGCAGGCAATCGCTGTAGGCTATCCGAACCGCCGGATCGGCGAACACGCTGCCGATTCGGGCTAGCGCCGATGCCGGCAAAGTATCGCCCGCCTCGATAAAGCTCAACAAGCCGTCGTGTTGGCTTAATTTATGTCTGATGGCTTCGGGCCACGTTCGGCTATCGACCACGGTCAGGCGGGAATCGGCGAAGTTGCCTTGGCCCTGTGCCAATACCTCGAAACCCTGCCAGCTTTGCGCAGACAAGCTATCCAAGGTTTTTTGCAAATCACCGTTGCCGAACACCACAATCAATAAGTCTTGTTGGCAGTCGAGCGGACTCCGGATCGCTTCAGGTGGATAGCATGCGGCCCAATCCGGATACGCCGAAAAATCCACCGACATCGGCAAATAATCTCGGTATTTTAAGAACTGTTTCGCGAGCAGGCGCCGTTGATCAGGCAACAACACGCGGTCCGCCTCGACGAGTTGCTCCAACAATAGCGGGGCCGTGGCCACCGTGAGTGGGCTGCCAGGCAGGTTTTGGCCTTGTTCGTTCAATACCCGGACTTCGTGGCTGTCGCCGTCGGCATAGGCAAACGGCAGGGTGTAACTAAAACCGTGCCGGCCGTTGCCTAAACCCATCTCGATCAAATCCGCGCGCCGCCGGTCGGCGTGGACCTCCCCGATCAATTTATCGTCCACGAAAACACTCAGGCGTACCGCTTGATCCGGTCTGGCGGAATTCCAGGCCCAGCCGGTGAGTTTCAATCCTCGTGTATTAGCGACGCTGCCGAGCAGTGTCGAGGTCGGTCGAGTTTGGGTTCGGTTCAGATAAATAGTGCCGTTCAGCCAGAATTCGCTATTGGCGACTTTGGCGCGTAAGCGACTAATGCTGCGCAATTTCGAGACCGGTAATGCGACGCGAAAGCCGTAGCAACCATCCCCGATGGTCTGCGATTGCGGCAGCCAAAAATGAGCGTGGATTAGCGCCAACGGATAGTCGTCGCCATGGATTTCGACGACGACGCGTTCCTGTAACCGCGTGGCGTCGCAGACCCAGCCCGACAAATAGCCGTCGCTGAAATCGGTTAATTCGCCTTGGAAACTCATGTCGGGTCGTTCATTGCGAAATAACGGGATGGGCGGAGAGTATGGCGTTCAGCCAATTTTCGGCCGTCGCGTCGGGAGCCAACGGTATGTCGCCAGCCGTTGGGTCCAGTAAATCGGCATAAGTCCCGATGGCGGGCGCGGCGATTGGCAGACCGCAGGTTTTTGCCAGCCGCCACGCTATGGGTTCGATTTGCGGCCAGCGGCTGGCGTCGAGTATTAACGAGCACCGATGCAGCGCGAGCATCCTCGGAATTTCCCGGTAGGCGAGCGCGCCGACCGCCCACGCCCGGCCGGTTGCCAGTAGCGCGCCGTCATCCACGCTTTCGCCGAATACGATCAATTCCGCATTCAGCCGCCGAGCCGCCAGCCATCGGGACATCTTCAAAAGCGCTTCGAAATCGTCGCCACCGGGCGCGGCCTGTATGACGGCGATGCGCAGGTGTCGGTCCCGAGGCAATGGAGGGATGTTTTCGGCGGCGTCGCGATCGCTTGCCCAGTTTGGGGCTCGGTAGCGAAACCGAACTTCCGGAAAACGCCGCCGAAAACGGTTTAACCCGTCCCTCGACGCCAAATAAACGCCGCTGGCGTTTGCCAGCAATTGCCGCGAACCCTGGCGCAAATCCGCTGGACTATTCAGGTCGGGCAGTCGGCTGCCGTAACGATCGATACATTCGACGCAAGCGGTGATGTTCGGAGGATCGCCGCAAAACGCCGCGTTCGGTCGAGTCAGCGTGATGCGGGGACAATACGCGGCATAATCGCTTAAAAAGATCCGGTAGGGAATAGCGAGTTCGATCAGCCCCGGCCCTATTTGAAAAGGCCAATCGGCCAAATCGTAAATATCGATGCGGGCGAGGTTCAGCCGGGACAGGTCTTGCCACAGTGGCTGCTCGTCATCCGGCCAGCGGTAGTGCAACGATATCGGCGTTTCGGTTCGAGTGCCTTGCAAGGACAGGGTCAGTGCGCCGTCCGCCGCGCGCGACGCTTGCAGGGTAAACGTGGCGGTTTGGCTTAGGCCTTGCGCCAACCATTCTCCTCGCAAATCGCCGGGCTGGGTGGTGGGCAGTAGGGCCAACTCCGCGCGTTTGCCGGACCGCATTGGTAAAAATTGCCGCTGCAAGGCTAGCCGTATCGGCCGCAACGGATCTTCCGATAGGAAGCGGTCGTATTGATCCGAATGGTCCGGGTATCTGGCGTAGATCTTGGCGACATTCTTGGCCGCCAGATCGGCTTTTTCAGTCCCGAAAGACACGCTACCGGAGTGACCGACGAACACTCGCGGCGTGCAAACGTTACGCCAACCCCGCCGTTCGGCGCGTAGGCAAAACTCGGTGTCTTCCCCGTAACCGCGTTCGATCATGCGGCTATCGAATCCGCCGGCCTCGGTCAAACATTGGCGTTTGATGTATAAACAAAAACCGACGCCAACCGGAATGTCCACAATGTTGTCGGCGGGCAGTTCGGCGCAGAGACGATCCAAACGTTGCAAGACCGCCGGCTTGGGCAAGGCCCAAGCGCGCATCGGCGTCGGGTAGCTGACCAGTTCGCCATTGTTGCTGAATGGCGTGACAGTGCCGATATCGTTGGCCAGATATGCGGCGTCGCGCAAGCGGTCCAGCCAATCGCCGTGTACCACGGTGTCGGCGTTGAGCAGTATCGCATCGCGATGCGGGCCGAGCCGTAGGCCGCGATCGACGGATTGGACGAAGCCGGCGTTGACGGCTTGTTTTACTAGTGTGATACGGCCTTGGTCCGCCAGTTTGCGCAAATAAGTTGCCAACAAAGGATCGGGGCTTGCGTCGTCGACGACAATCAAACGGTAGGCGGTGCGATTGGCGGCGGTTAGAACCGATTTCAGACAAGCCTTGGTTTCCGCGTAACCTTTATAGACCGGCACGATCACGTCAACGGCGCCGTCTTGCTCCGCTATTGTCAAAGCGGCATCGCCGCTGGACGCGACATCGGACGCGCCGCTGAAAACCAGCGGCGACCCGGCCAGATCTTTATTCGCCAAATTGACCCGGATGTGTCGGGGGCGATTGGGGAGTTTAAAGGAAAATCCGTCGCGCTCGCCGCCCAAGCCGTTCCGGTTTAACAGTGGGGTCGCCAGAAACGGTTTCAGCGTGTAATCGATGCCGTCGAGAGCCACGGTGAGCGGCGGTTGCCGCTCGGCGTTCAACAGCCAACCGCTGAGGGTTTCGCCGTCGAAGCGGCAAGCGCCGATCGGTGCATCCCCGAATCGGGTCAGAATCCGCGCCGCCCGTAATACATCCACCGGTTGATCGTGTCTGGCCAAGGCCGCCCAGGCCAGCTGCCGCGAAGCGGGGTTGGGCGGCTGGGGATGCGCTTCCAGCAGTTCCAGTAAATATGCGGCCAACGTGTCGTTGTCCGGAAACCGTCTTCTCGCGTTGAACAATAATTCCACCGCGGCATTGGGTTGTCGGCAGTGCTCGAGCGCCTTGGCTTGCAAAAGCGTCAAATCGACCGACTTAAGTTGGTAGACGCGCGTTACTCTGTTGATCAGTCGCCATGCGTGATAGGGGTGGCCGCTGCGCAACAATCGGGCGGCGGTATCGATAAAATCGAGGGTGTGCGACGGTTCGCCGCCGACGGTTCGGTCGCGGTCATCGAGGCCTATCGCTTCGGCGGAAAGCAGGGGCAGTGGGGTTAATCTCGTCAAAACAGGCCGGGACTTTGTTGGGGGCAAGGCCGACGCAACCCGACCTGCGCCAATATCGGCAAAAAATTCGTCAGGCAAAAAAAGGTGCCGAATGTTCGGCACCTTTCAATGGAGTTTTAATTAGTCGGAAGCGTCATTACAGGCTATCCAAGAAATTTCCCAGGCCGGTCAGACTGATATTTTCCGCGTGCGCATCGCTATCGAAATTACCAATAAAGCGCTCGACATTGCTGATGTCCAAGGTCGTGCCATCGGCCAGAACCACGGTAGCGGTATTGGCCGCAGTGTCGACCGAGCCGCTGGTGATGTGTACGCCGAACAAATCGAGTACGTCTCTACCGGCGCCGCCGTCGATGGTAATCGTGGTCGAGTCGTCGTTGATTTCGCTGGATTGGACGACGATTTTATCGTTGCCGGTACCTGCGTCGACGATATCGCTGCCGTCTCCGACCGTGATCGTGTCTGTGCCGGCGCCGCCAAAGATCGTATCGTTGCCGGTGCCGCTGATGATGCTGTCGTTGCCGTCGCCGCCGATCAATACGTCGTTGCCGCCGCCGCCGGTAATTTTGTCGTTGCCGCTGCCGCCATCCAGATAATTGTTGCCTGAGCTGCCGATTATGCTGTCTTTACCGGTGCCGGAGACGATCGTGTCGTCGCCAAGGCCCGTGACGATGGTATCGTTGCCGGTGCCGGCGGTGATACTGTCGTTTCCGGCGCCGCAGAGGATGCTGTCGTTACCGGTGCCGCTATCGACGGTATCGTCGCCGTCGCCGGCGTCGATGATGTCCTTGCCGTTGCCGCTGACGACGCTGTCCTCGCCGGCGCCGCCTTTAACGGTGTCGCTGCCGGTGCCGCCAATGACGGAGTCGTTACCGTCGCCGCCTTGAACGTTTTGAGCAATGCGGCCGGAATACGTCAGGAAGTCGTCGCCCGCGCCGAATATCACCGAGCCTCTGAACAGGCTGGACAGGTCAAGGGTGACGTTGGTTTGGGTCGAGAAAATCAGCGCGTTCATGTCTCGAATCACCGAGCGGCTTAAGCCGTCCAAGCTGAAGTCGCCGCCGCCTTGAATCCAGACCACGTCCGAGCCGGATGGAATTTGGTCTACCAGACTGGTTTCCGGATCGACAATGACACTCAAGGTGTCGCCACGCTCTCTGTCCAGTGCGGATAAAAACGCTCCGTCGACAAGACCGGAATCTTGCAATTCGGTCAATGCACTGGTGCTCTGGTCGTTATCGTAATTTGAAGACATTCGTTAGCCCCTTGTATTTTCTTAATAATTAGGCTGTCGCATGGCGTGCATTAAATCGCTACTACCGTTAACGGCTTGGCTGGGCCGTGGTTCCGGGAGTGCGCTGTCTAACATTCCTAGCGAAACAACTGTGCAGGCAGTATAGATTCGCTTTTTTTTTGCAAGGCGATGCCAAATTTTTTTAACGGCCATCGCAAATTCGGTGTCGAATCTGGTTAGCCGAATTTAGGCTGGCGTTAGCGCGAAAGCCGGTGTCAAGGGGATGAATCGTTTAGTTCGCACACGAAGCGGTGGTTTGGTTAGGCACCCCGGCTTGGGTGGTTTCGCAGATTATATTGCTTTGCGTCCGTTTAGGCGCGCCGAGGTGATTGGCGCGCCGGGCTACGCCGGTCCGTTGATGATTTTTTTGATCAAAGTGCTCCGCGATAAGGCACGGCGAAATGGTTTATCATGATAACTCACCGAAAATTTCAGAGGCTCCAATGCGCCAGCTATTTCGCTTGATCCTTATTTTGTTCGCGTCCGGACTCGTTCTGGCCGAACCAGCGCCGGATGAATTGGCGCCTGTGCCGGAGCCACCCGATTTGCCGATGCCGATTCAGTCGGGTGAAGAAATGGCGCCGGATATTACGATCACCCGCAAGGGCCGGGACATCATTCACGAGTATCGCCGTAACGGCAAATTGGTCATGGTTAAGGTGCAACCCGATGTTGGGCCGCCCTACTACATGCTGGACACTAACGGCGACGGGGAAATGGACGTGAAGAAAAACGATTTGGATAAGAACACCAATGTCAACCAGTGGATCTTATTCGAATGGGATTGACGGCCGAGGTGGTCGATGGCGAGTAGGGTGGCCGCCATCGACAATCGCTGAACGCGGTGTTATTCGCTCACTTTTAGCAGCCAGCCGCCTTCCGCATCGCATTTGCCGGCCTTAGCCTTGGCGGTGACCGAAATCCGGACCGCTGCATTTTTCAGATCTACGGGAAGATGACCTTTGACCCAATAAAAGGTGTCTTTGTCCTCGATTTCGACGTCGACCGGTTGTTGCCGGATGCTGACATGGATGTGGCCAGGGCCGTTGCTGCCCGATACCGCGAACGAAAATTCCGCGCCAGGCGCGACCGTTGCCAAATGTTCGGGGTGGTAACGAGTGATTTTTGCCTTGATGCAGTTGTCTCCGCCACCGCCGCCGGCCGAGCCGCCGCCGTGCCCGCCGTGGCTTTCAGTGGATTGCGACCAAGCCTGCTGAGTGATGCCGGTCAGCGCAAGAATGGTGAGTAGCTTGGGGATGCGCATGGGTGTTTCCTCATGTTCTTATTGTCAAAGTGTCCAGATTATAAGTCCGAAGCCCGGAAGATTGAAATTCGGGCCTATAGCGCCGGTGGGCTTGGCATTGAAGTCCCGGGTGCTTTTGATTACATTGGGCGCGAGTCGGTTGATTTGCGAATTTATAACAATAGTAAGGGGAGGGGGTATGTTGTTTTTGGCGAAGTTGTGCGGCATTTTGACGTTGATTTGGTTTTACATGACCGCGAAAAATCACGGCGGTCCTTTGTTGAACTGGCCGGTTATCGGTTTGATCGGTTATTGGCTGACGTGGTGGCTATCCAAAATGCTGATTGTCGTGCCTTTGGCCGGCATGGTGCCTAAGCATTCGGTGGTCGAATTCCTGCTCACCCAATTGCCGGTGCTGTGTTCGTTGGCAGTCTGCTATTTGATTCGCGGCAAGCTGATCGCCAGTTTGTCCGCGGTCGATAAATAACTGTTTCGGTGCCGAAAACCGTTTTAATCACCGGCGCGGCCCGCCGCATCGGTGCTGCTTGCGCCAGTTCCTTGCACGAAGCCGGTTGGAATGTCGTGCTGCATTATTACCGGTCGGAAGCCGCCGCGTTGGAGCTCGCCGGGGCGTTAAACGACGTTCGACCCGATTCGGCCTTCACCGTAAAGGCCGATTTGGCGGAGGCGGATCAGCGCGGCAAACTGATCGAGTTTGTCGCCGATTTGGGCGGTGTCGATGCGTTGGTGAACAATGCTTCGGCGTTTTTACCGACGCCGTTCGGAAGGGTCGCGGAAAGCGATTGGGACGATTTGATGGCGGCTAACCTGAAAGCGCCGTATTTTTTGTGCCAGTCGCTGGCGGCGGGTTTGAGGCGCTGGCGCGGCAGCATCGTCAATATTGCCGATATACATGCCGAAACGGGTTTGCCGGGCTATTCGGTTTACAGTATCGCCAAAGCAGGTCTGGTAGCGATGACGCGCTGTCTGGCCAAGGAGTTGGCACCGGAGGTCAGGGTGAACGCGGTCGCGCCAGGGGCGATTTTGTGGCCGGAACAAGCCGGATCCGAAGCGGCCCAAGCCGAAATTCTTCAGCGGGTGGCGTTAGGTCGGCGTGGCGACCCGGACGATATTGCCGGGGCGGTCCGGTATTTGCTGACCGCGGACTACGTGACCGGTCAGGTTCTGGCCGTGGACGGCGGTCGCGGTTTGAATCGTTGAGTTTAGTATTCCGCCGGGCCTAGTTTGGTTTGGCTGGCTAGCGTCTTGTCGAAAGCCTCCCACAGTTCGCCGAAACGGCGGCCGCAGACCGGGTGGGTTTCGTTAGGCGCGATTTCGGCCAGTGGCTCTAGCACGAAGGCGTAGCGTTCGATTTCGTCTCGGGGAATTCGCAGGCGGCCGTCGCTAATTATGTCGCTGCCGTACAAAATCAAATCCAGATCCAAGGTTCGGGCCGAGAACTTTTGGCTGTCGCGGCTGCGGCCGTGATCCAGTTCGATTTGGCGGAGCAGTTTTGCCACCGCTTTAGCCGGAAGGTCGGAGTCGAAGCTGGCGACCAGATTGTAAAAGCTATCGCCGCTGAAGCCGACCGGTTCCGATTCGTAAATGCTCGAGACCGTCAGATCGCCAAACTGGGCTTGCAGCGCCCTTAAGCTGGACGGGATGTGGACTTCCTTGTCGATGTTGCTGCCGATGCTAATGTATCCGGTCGGCATGGTCTATCTCTGGCCTCGTTCTATTACGATGCCGACGTCGCGGGCTCGGCTGATCGCGCCTTTTTTGTTAAGAGTAATGCGTACCCAGGGAATGGGGAATTCGCTGCGCAGTAGTTTGGCGATTTCTTCGATCAGAGTTTCCACCAGAAAGAACTCGCTGTCTTCGACGAAGGCGACAACCCGGTCGGAAACGGTTTTATAGTCCAGGGCATGGGCGATATCGTCGCTGGCGGCGGCGGGGCGGATGTCGAAGCCCATCTCGATATCGAGCACCACTTTTTGTTTGATTTTTCGCTCCCATTCGTAAATGCCGATCAATGTATCGATCTCAAGACCGCCTAAAAAGATGATGTCCATCGTTGCTTTCCGGTTATGATATTTTCTTCAAAGCGGCCAGTATCGAGTATCCGGCCGGCCTATACAAGTATCGAGACGAGGTTGTTTGAATGATGGAATGGTTGCTGGTGCCTTTTGCTTATCTGACCGGGTCGGTATCCAGCGCAATTATAGTTTGCAAATTGATGGGGCTGGCGGACCCGAGGGAGAACGGATCAGGCAATCCCGGTGCGACCAATGTGATGCGGATAGGCGGTAAGAAGGCCGCGGCGATTACGTTGGCCGGCGACGCCTTAAAAGGCTTGATTCCGGTGCTGATCGCCAAGGCGCTCGGCGTAGATACGACGGTGCTGTCGGCGGTGGTGTTCGCGGCGTTTCTCGGTCACTTGTATCCGGTCTTTTTCGGATTCAAGGGCGGAAAAGGGGTGGCCACGTCGCTGGGCGTGACCTTGGGTGTTGCGTGGTTATTGGGGTTGGCGGTTTCAGGTACTTGGTTGTTGGTTTATAAAATCGGTAAGATTTCGTCGTTGTCGGCGCTGGTCGCCGCCATATTGACACCATTCTACGTCTGGTTGATCGTTGGCGACGTATACTTGATCGCCACTTTCGCGCTGATTTCCTCTGTGTTGCTTTGGCGGCATCGCGGCAATATTCAGCGCTTGCTGGCGGGTCGGGAATTCTGATCGCAAGCGCTTAGATCGTTAGCAATTCTTCCATCGGCCAGCGCGGCCTGGCGAAAATCTCCAGATTTTGGTGCTGGCCCACCAATAGCCGCTGGCAGCCCGCGTAAGCGATCATGGCGCCGTTGTCGGTGCAAAACTCCGGCCTTGGAAAATAAATGCGGCAGCCGGTTCGGTCGGTTAGCGTTTGCAATTGCGCCCGAATCGCTTGGTTCGCGCTGACGCCGCCGGCGACGACCAGGGTTTTTAGTCCGGTTTGCTGCAATGCACGCCGGCATTTGATCTGCAAGGTGTCGGCGACCGCTTGTTGAAAGGCGTAGGCGATGTCGGCTTTATCTTGCTGGGTTTGCTCGGTAGCGGCCAACGCGTTCAGCGTGAAAGTTTTTAGGCCGCTAAAACTGAAGTCCAGTCCGGGGCGATCCGTCATCGGTCTTGGAAACTTGAAGCGCTCCCGGCCAAAAGTCGCCAGTTCGGCCAACTTGGGCCCGCCCGGATAAGCTAGGCCCAGCATTTTAGCGGTTTTGTCGAAGGCTTCGCCGGCGGCATCGTCCAGTGACTCGCCCAGCAGCCGGTAGCGGCCTATCCCTTCCACCTCGATTAACAGCGTGTGGCCGCCGGAAATCAACAGAGCGACGAACGGAAACTCCGGCGGTTCCGCCTCCAGCATTGGCGCCAGCAGGTGGCCTTCCATGTGATGAACGGCGATTGCAGGGATTTGCCAGCTCCAGGCCAGGCCGCGGGCTGCGGCGGCACCCACCAGCAAAGCGCCCATCAGGCCGGGGCCGGCTGTATAGGCAATCCCGTTAATCGAATCCGCTGATAAATTGGCTTCTGCCAATACGCACTTGATCAGCGGTACTAGCTTGCGGATGTGATCTCTGGACGCCAGTTCCGGAACCACGCCGCCGTATTCGCGGTGCGTGGGAATCTGGCTGTGCAAAGTGTGGGCAATCAAGCCTCGATTCGAGTGGTAAACGGCGACAGCTGTTTCGTCGCACGAGGTTTCTATCCCTAGGACATACATTAGTTTTTGAAGAAATGGAAATTGTCGGTATAATCGAACGTTTCACATGGGTAGCGTGCCCTAGGTTTCAACCAGATACTAACACAATTCGGATTATTGCTAATGCCTTCAGTAAAAGTTAAAGAGAACGAACACTTCGATATCGCGATTCGTCGCTTCAAACGCGCTTGTGAAAAAGCCGGTGTATTGGCCGAGGTTCGTCGTCGCGAGTTCTACGAAAAGCCGACCACCGAGCGTAAACGCAAAGGCGCCGCCGCTGTAAAACGTCATTTGAAAAAGCTGGCTCGCGAGCGTTATGCGCTGAAAAATCTGCGTCGCGGTCGTCCGCAAATTTAAGTCTGGCCATGGATGCTTTAAAGGAGCGTATCAAGGAAGAGATGAAAGCCGCGATGAAAGGCGGCGATAAAGCCAGGTTGGGCGTGATTCGTCTGATTATGGCCGCCATCAAGCAAGTCGAAGTCGACGAGCGGGTTGAGCTGGGCGATGATCGGGTGTTGATCGTGCTCGATAAAATGCTCAAGCAGAGGCGCGAGTCGATTCGGCAATTTCGCGATGCCGGGCGCACCGACTTGGCGGAAATAGAGGAGGCCGAAGTGTTGGTTATCCAGGATTTCTTGCCGCAGCCTTTAAGCGATGACGAAATCGATAAGTTGGTCGCCGGTGCGATAGCCGAAACCGGTGCGGCAACGATAAAGGACATGGGTGCGGTTATGAATGTGCTCAAGCCCAAAATGCAAGGACGTGCCGACATGGCTCAAGTCAGTGCGAGAATCAAGGCTCGGCTGACTGCGTAATCCTTTGCGGCGGTAATATGTCCGGCAGGATACCCCGCCAGTTTATCGACGATTTGTTGGTCAGGGTCGATATTGTCGACCTGATAGACTCCCATGTTCCCCTCAAGAAAACGGGCTCGAATTTTGTGGCCCGTTGTCCGTTTCACACCGAGAAGACTCCCAGTTTTTCAGTTAACCGCAATCGGCAGATTTATCATTGCTTCGGTTGTGGTGCCAGCGGCAACGCCATTAGTTTTTTGATGGATTTCAGTCATCTCGGTTTTGTCGAGGCAGTCGAGGATTTGGCGGCATTTGCCGGTGTCGAGGTGCCGAGGGAGTTTCAGTCGTCCGATGCGACGCAGTCTCGCAATCTTACTTCCGTTTACGAGGTGCTGGAAAAAGTCGCCGGGTTTTACGTCGAGCAGTTGTGCAAGAGTCCGGAGGCGAGTCGGGCTGTCGAGTACCTGCGTGCTCGCGGGGTTGGTGACGATGTGGCCAGGAAATTCATGCTCGGTTATGCGCCGGATCGCTGGGATGCGTTGGTCGGGCGACTCCCTCGCGAAGCCTTGATCGAAGCGGGTATGTTGGTCGTTAAGGATGATGGCAAGGCTTATGATCGTTTCAGGGGGCGCTTGATGTTCCCTATCCGCGATAAGCGTAAGCGCGTGATCGGATTCGGCGGACGAGTTTTGGACGACAGTCTGCCCAAATATTTGAATTCGCCGGAAACGTCGGTGTTCTCAAAGGGTAGGGAATTGTACGGGCTCTGCGAGCTGTTAAGCGAGAACGGCAAGCCTGAGCGGATTCTTGTGGTCGAGGGCTACATGGATGTGATAGCACTCACTCAGTTCGGTGTGTTGAATTCCGTAGCCGCGTTGGGAACGGCGCTATCTAAGGCGCATGTCGATTTATTATTTCGATATACCTCCGAATTGGTCTTTTGTTTCGACGGCGACAGCGCTGGCCGTCAGGCGGCTTGGAAGGGGGTTGAGGCGGCCTTACCGTGCTTGCGGGACGGAAGGCAGATTAAAATTATGTTATTGCCTCAAGGACATGATCCCGATTCGTTGATCAGGGCTGAAAATTTATCCAAATTCATGGAACGAATTGCAACGGCGCGAGTCCTTTCCGACTACTTGTTCGAGAATGTCGCCGATGGGCTCGATTTGGCGACCGTCGAAGGTCGTTCGGGGTTGGCGAGCAAGGCGAAGCCTTTGATCGACAAGGTGCAGCCGGGATTTTTCAAAGACATGATGTTGGCTCGGTTGTACCAGTTGTCCGCGGTGGAGCTTGTTGAAAACGCGGCTACACTTAAAGCGTCGATGCCCAATTCCGTAAGGCGGAGTGGGGGTAAGCAAATGAGCTTGGCGCGCAAGGTGATTGCTTTATTGTTGCAATATCCAAATGTTGCCAAGGCTGCTGAGATTCCGGATGAATCGTTGAATGGGTTGGATTTTCCTGGTGCCGAGTTGCTGCGTGATCTGTTGACGACGATTGCGCTTGAAAAACCCGGAAGCAGCGCCATTTTAATTGAACGGTACCGGAATACTGATCAGGAAAAAATCGTCGGTGCTCTCGGGGTTGTCGATTTGGGTTTGCCGGAGGGCGGTGAAGTTGCCGAGTTCGAGGGGGCGCTGCATCAGCTTGTGAAACAAGGACGGACTCTGTTGTTGAATCGGCTGATCGAAAAGGAGGCCAAAGAGGGCTTGAGTGACGCGGAGAGAGAGCAGCTGCGCGGTTTGTTGCGGGAAGGTTGATTCTCTCTGGAAGCCTAATCGTATGATGCGCTGTAGCGCTTAAAAACGGATCGGGGAGTGGTTTTATAGGGGGTGACCGTGGCAGGCTTTCGAGATATAATTGCCGGTTCTGCGGCGCTTGGTGCTGAAAACGTATTGTGAGTGAAGAATGAATCAAGAACAACAGCAATCTCAACTTAAACAGCTGATAGCGAAAGGCAAGGCGCAAGGTTATTTGACCTATGCGGAGGTCAATGACCACCTGCCGAGCGATATCATCGATCCCGAGCAGATCGACGATATTATCGGCATGATCAACGACATGGGCATTCAAGTTTATGAGGTTGCGCCAGACGATGATGATTCGTTGATTGCCTCGGACGCGGTTGTCACCGCGGACGACGACGAGGAAGTGGCCGAGGTTGCGGCATTGGCGTCGGTGGATAGTGAATTTGGTAGAACCACTGATCCGGTACGCCTATACATGCGCGAAATGGGGTCTGTTGAGCTCTTAACCCGCGAAGAAGAATTAAAAATCGCCAAGCGAATAGAAGAGGGTCAGCGGCAAGTTGTAGGGGCTATCTCCCGCTCCGGCTTTATCGTTGAATCGTTTATCGAGACGTTCGATTCGGTCAAGGACGAAGAGTCTGGTGTGCGATTGGGTGATTTAGTAACCGGTTTCGTTGATTTGTCGGAAATAGAGGCGGAGATCGAAGTCGAGGCTGTCGATATTGACGCGCCGACGGAGGAAGCGGAAGAGGAATCTAAGGTCGTCGATTACGATGAAGTCAAGGAAAAAGTCGATCAGCTCAGAAAAGCGCTTAAATCAGTAACCGCTTCGATTAAGAAACATGGTTACGGGCATGACAAAACCGAGAAACTGTTCGACGCATTGGACGAGATTTTTAGCGAGTTCAAATGGACTCCGCAATATTTGAAAAGAATGGTTTCTATTTCCGAAGAGCTGATCGCTCAAATTCGGGAGGAAGAGAAAGCGGTGCTGGAAGTCTTCGTTAAAAAGGCGAAGGTGCCACGCAAAGACTTTATCAATGCGTTTGCTGAAAATGAAGCCAATATCGCTTGGTTGGATCATTATGTCCAGCAACATCCTGCCTATGCCGGCGTTTTAAACGAGCATCGTGAGTATGTTGTCGCCGTGCAACAAAAACTGGCCGATATCGAGGCTCGGTATGGCTTGAGCATCTCGGTGCTGAAAAATATTTGTCGGAATATCTCGCTCGGCGAGGCTAAAGCTCGGCGCGCCAAAAAGGAAATGATCGAAGCGAATTTGCGGTTGGTGATTTCGATAGCTAAAAAATATACCAATCGTGGCTTGCAATTTCTTGATTTGATTCAAGAAGGCAATATTGGTCTGATGAAGGCCGTCGACAAATTCGAATATCGCCGCGGGTATAAGTTTTCAACGTATGCGACTTGGTGGATACGCCAAGCGATTACTCGTTCTATCGCCGATCAGGCCAGAACGATTCGAATTCCGGTGCATATGATCGAGACCATCAATAAGCTGAATCGGGTTTCGAGACAAATCCTGCAAGAGCTTGGCAGGGAGGCTACTCCGGAGGAGTTGGCGGAGCGGATGGAGATGCCGGAAGATAAAATTCGCAAGGTTCTGAAAATAGCCAAGGAGCCGATTTCGATGGAAACTCCGATCGGCGACGACGAGGATTCGCATTTGGGGGATTTTATCGAGGATTCGAAGATGTTATCACCGATAGAATCTGCTACAATCGCGGGTCTTCGCGAGTCCACTCAAAACGTATTGGCTGGATTGACGGCAAGGGAAGCGAAAGTGTTGCGTATGCGCTTCGGTATCAACATGAATACCGACCATACATTGGAAGAAGTCGGGAAGCAATTCGACGTTACCCGCGAACGAATCCGGCAGATCGAAGCTAAAGCGCTGAGAAAACTGCGTCACCCATCCCGTTCGGAGCAGCTTCGCTGTTTCCTAGATGAATAATACCGGGGCCCTTAGCTCAGTTGGTCAGAGCTTCCGACTCATAATCGGCAGGTCGTAGGTTCAAGTCCTACAGGGCCCACCATTGATACTCTCGGCCGTACTCGCGGCCTTTTCTATGTCCGCCACGTTAATTGCGAGGTCCATCACCGTGAACAAAAGCTATCTCTTTACCTCTGAGTCGGTATCGGAAGGTCATCCCGACAAAGTCGCCGACCAAATATCCGATGCCATTGTCGACGCGATTCTAGCCCAGGATCCTAGGGCACGGGTGGCCTGCGAAACACTCGTTAAGACCGGAATGGTTGTGTTGGCCGGCGAAGTGACTACCAGTGCTTGGGTCGACACCGAAGAGCTGGTCAGAAAGGTGGTTTGCGAAATCGGTTACGACCATGGCGATATCGGTTTCGACGGCAACAGTTGCGCGGTATTGAATGCCATTGGCAAGCAGTCCGCCGATATTGCCATGGGCGTCGACGAATCCGAAGATCATGAACAAGGTGCCGGCGACCAAGGTTTAATGTTTGGTTATGCCAGTAACGAAACCGATGTGCTGATGCCAGCGCCAATTACTTATGCGCACCGGTTGGTGGAACGCCAAGCGCAAGTTCGCAAAAGCAAGACCTTGCCTTGGCTGCGTCCGGACGCGAAAAGCCAGGTCACATTCCGCTACGAAAACAATAAGCCGGTGGCGATTGATGCCGTAGTGCTGTCGACTCAGCATTCGCCAGAGGTCGGTGGGAAATTGTTGGAAGAAGCGGTGATGGATGAAATCATCCTGCCAACCTTGCCGAAAGAATGGCTGCATAAAGACACCAAATACTTCATTAACCCGACAGGTCAATTCATCATCGGCGGCCCGGTCGGCGACTGCGGTTTGACCGGTCGGAAAATTATCGTCGATACTTATGGCGGTATGGCTCGCCACGGTGGCGGCGCGTTTTCCGGAAAGGACCCGTCGAAAGTCGACCGATCCGCGGCTTATATGGCGCGTTACGTCGCAAAAAACATCGTCGCGGCCGGTCTTGCCGAGCGTTGCGAGATTCAGGTTTCTTATGCGATCGGCGTTGCCGAACCGACCTCGATTACCGTTGAAACCTTCGGTACGGGCAAAATCGAAGAAGAGCGCTTGGTCAAAATCGTTCGCGAACACTTTGACTTGCGCCCGAAAGGTTTGATTGCCCAATTAGGCTTGTTGAAACCGATCTATCGCCCCACTGCGTCTTACGGCCATTTTGGTCGCAATGAAGCCAGCTTCAGTTGGGAAAAAACCGATAAGGCCGAAGCATTGAAAGATGCGGCCGGCGTTTAATCAAGGAGATTAACATGACGCAAAATGATTACAAAGTCGCCGATATGGCCCTGGCGGATTGGGGCCGTAAGGAAATCAAAATCGCCGAAACCGAAATGCCGGGTTTGATGGCTTTGCGCGCCGAATACGGAGCCTCGCAACCTCTGAAAGGCGCGCGTATCGCCGGCTGTTTGCATATGACTATCCAGACGGCGGTGCTGATCGAAACCTTGACCGCGCTGGGTGCGGAAATTCGCTGGTCATCGTGCAACATCTTTTCGACTCAGGATCACGCCGCCGCCGCGATCGCGGCGGCCGGCATTCCGGTGTTTGCCTGGAAGGGTGAGACCGAAGCCGAAGCCGAATGGTGTATCGAACAAACCATTCTCGGACCGAACGGCTGGCGGCCGAACATGATATTGGACGACGGCGGTGACCTCACCAATATGATGCATGACAAGTTTCCGGAGCTGATGGCCGATGTTAAAGGTTTGTCGGAAGAAACCACGACCGGTGTTTTGCGGTTGACCGAACGCGTCGCCAAGGGGTCTTTAAAAGTTCCGGCTTTCAACGTCAACGATTCGGTGACCAAATCCAAATTCGATAATCTGTATGGTTGCCGCGAATCGCTGGTGGATGGCATCAAGCGTGCAACCGACGTGATGGTGGCCGGTAAAATCGCCGTGGTTTGCGGTTACGGTGATGTCGGCAAAGGTTGTGCGCAGTCGTTGCGCGGCTTGGGTGCCACTGTCTTGATTACCGAAATCGACCCGATTTGCGCGTTGCAAGCGGCGATGGAGGGTTACCGGGTTGTGACGATGGATGAGGCTGCCTCGCTAGCGAATATTTTTGTCACCGCGACCGGCAACGTTCACGTGATTACTCACGATCACATGAAGGCGATGCGTGATCAGGCCATCGTCTGCAATATTGGTCACTTCGATTCCGAGATCGATATTGCCTCGTTGCGCCAATATCCCTGGGAAAACATCAAGCCGCAAGTCGATCACGTCATCTTCCCGGACGGTAAGCGGATTATCGTGTTAGCGGAAGGCCGGCTGGTGAACTTGGGTTGCGCAACCGGCCACCCCAGTTTCGTGATGTCCAATTCGTTCTGCAACCAGGTTTTGGCGCAAATCGAGCTCTGGAACAACGCCTTGGCCTATGAAAACAAAGTCTATGTGCTGCCTAAAAAGTTGGACGAGAAGGTCGCCAGCCTGCATTTGGCGCAAATCGGCGTGAAATTGACCAAGTTGACCGCAGAGCAGGCAGCTTATATTAACGTCACGGTGGATGGACCCTACAAGCAGGACCATTACCGTTATTAATAGCGGGATAGTAATAAAAAAGGGGCGTAGGCCCCCTTTTTTGTGGTCTGATTATTCGGTAGATTCCCGGCGGCGTAGTTCAGAACCGAGTTTCGACTTTTAAGCGAAATTCTCGGCCATTCATTTTCAACACGTTCGCGCGTTGATCGGGGCCGAGCATTTCGTAATGGGAGTCGAATACATTGTATACGCCGAAGGAAATATCCGTTTTTGGGATCAACTTATCCGAGCTCAGATTTAGATTGATCAATTCATAAGCACGGGCACTGGTTCCCCAGTAAGTTTTACGTTGATCGACGAATATGCTTTCAATCCCCAGTCGCAATCGATCATCGAAGAGAGGCTCGGCGAAATGCAGTTTGAGCAGATTTTGCGGCGAATCGTTGCTCCAGGTTTCGTCGGCGTTGTGGTCCTCTAACCAGCTATAGGTGTAGGAAGCTTTAAGCAAACGGCCGTTCCGCCAACGCTTTTCGGATTCGAATTCGGCGCCATAGGCATGATATTTGCCCACATTCATAACGGCGTAATTTCCGTCAATATCGCCAGTTGGAGCGGCTTGCAGGAGGTTGGAGATGTCGTTGAAAAAAGCGAGCCCAACAGGCGAAGATTGTCATTGGAATGCCATTCAACAGTTGCTTCGTAACTCTTGATTTGTTCTTCGTGCATCTTGGGATTCGGGATGATGCCAAAGGCGTTGTAGTC
Organism: Methylomonas stagni; assembly: GCF_050154735.1. NCBI lineage: Bacteria > Pseudomonadati > Pseudomonadota > Gammaproteobacteria > Methylococcales > Methylococcaceae > Methylomonas > Methylomonas stagni. The sequence continues at coordinate 4,355,897 of NZ_CP189557.1, forward strand.
GCGCTCCCAGGCGTTGGGAGCTCGAAATGTCGAGCTATACAAGAGTTTGGCCGATAGGTTGTCGCTTGTGGTCCAAACCAGACCGAGCCGGGGATTGAGCTGCAAGTTTTTCAACATGTGATGATAGTCCAAGCGTAGGCCGGCGCTGAATATCCAATTCGTATCCAGCTTTATGTCATCTTGAACGAACAGCTCCAGCCGATGACCGTTACGATGGCCGGCTACATAGCTGAAATAAGGATCTTTGTCGTAGTTGATTAGTCGTTGGCGTTGGTCGTACTGATATTCCAGACCGGCAATCAGTTTGTGGATATCAAATGCAGTCGTTGTCAACTGTATTTCGCCGCCAAACCAACGACCGCTGGCTTCGTCGTAATTGATGACGCGGGCGTTTTCCGTTCCGGTAGGTTGATCCGCGTAGTAGTCGTAGCCCTGGAAAAAACCTTTCGCGGAAACAGAACTATTGGTATCGAGCGTTTTTAGATACTTAAGATTCGTGAAGAATTGCTTGTCGTTAGTGAAGTACTGGGGATCGTTGAAAATGGCGTCGTAAGAGGCGGTCGGCACTTGCTTGCCGCGGCTCACATAGCCGCCGCTCAAGGTCCAATTTTGGTAGGCGATTTTGCCGAATAGCCGGTCGGCTTTTTCGGTGTCGAGGTTTTGGGCGATGCCGTTATTCGTTTCTGGCGTACCGTATCCCGGAAAATACAGATTATCGACCCCGGCGCGATCATAATGCGAAGCGGAAAATACCAAATCCGCACCGTTCTCCAAGGTTTTGCCGTAGCTAATTCTGCCCTTGTAAGTGTCGAAACTTTCTATTTGGCCGGATGCTAGCGCACCGTCTATCCCTTTGCCTGTCTTGGTAATGACATTGATCATGCCTAGAAAGGCGTTTGCGCCATAGATAGACGAACCTGAGCCGGGCACGTATTCGATGCGGTCGATCAGCTCCATGTCGAGCATGAATTCCTGGGCGATGTAACCTCCATCGTAGACATTTTCGTTCATGCGTTGGCCGTCGATCATCAACAAGACCCTGGAATTATAATCTCCGCTTCGGGCAAATCCGCGAACTCCTAGATAGGTGTAATTGCGGTCGTTGCTGAGAAAGATGCCGCGTAAGCTATTTAAGGCGTCGGCTAAGGTTCTCCACCCGAACGTCCGGATATCTTCTCCGGTGAGTATCGAAATGGACGTTGGGGCATGGGCGACGGATGAGCCAAGTCTGGATGCCTTGATAACGTGAACATTCAGCAATTGTTCTACTGACAGATCGGTTAGATCCACCGATCCAGGATCGGGAGCCGCTACGGCGAGGCTCGGCAGGATCAGTATTATTCCCGCCAAAGTTCTAAGCATTTGAGCGTCCGCAGCAAAAGGCGAAAACAAACGCGTCGTCGGTCGTAGCAGAATGCGCGGCTGACCGATACTTGTGTAAAATTCCCACTTTCAGGCGATCTATCATGTTTTGTTAAGATGGGCTCGAATGTTCGTCTTGCAGCTGGAGTCTGATGGAATTTTAGTGCAACTGGCCATTTTGAATTGAAGTGTTTCCAATTTGCCGAGTTGCTGGTGCGACCAGCGTTCCTTCCGGGTGGCGAAGATGATCGTCGGACTGAGAAAAATGGCACAATATTGTCGTCAAGTCACCACTCTTCCATTGCGAGATATTGTTGAACAACCGTGCTTTAATCGAACGCGATCTGGCTGTGCTTTGGCATCCGTGTAGCCAGATGAAAGACTATGAATTAAGCGGGGATGAGGCATTGCCGATGATCCCGATCAAGTCTGGTAGCGGCGTCTGGCTGGAGGATTTCAACGGCAACCGTTATTTGGACGCGATCAGTTCCTGGTGGGTCAATCTGTTCGGTCACGCTAATCCAACGATAAACCAAGCCATTAAAGACCAGCTCGATACTCTTGAACACGTGATACTTGGTGGATTTAGCCATCAAGCCGCGATCGAGCTTGCCGAAAAATTAGTGGAAATTACGCCGGCTGGCTTGAATAAGTGTTTCTACGCCGACAGTGGTTCGGCAGCTGTAGAAATTGCGCTTAAAATGAGTTTTCACTACTGGCGTAATCTGGGTAAGACTGAAAAAAACCGCTTCGTCACGTTGGAGAACAGTTACCACGGCGAAACGCTTGGTGCTTTAGCGGTAGGCAATGTTGCCTTGTACAAGTCAACCTATGCGCCGCTATTGATGGATGTAATCAGCGTGCCGGGGCCCGATTGCTATTTTCGCGAGCCCGGCGAAAGTTGGCGGGATTACTCAAGTCGCCGCTTCAAGGCGATGGAAGAAGCCTTGGCTGAACACGCCGAATCCGTGAGCGCGGTGATCGTCGAACCTTTGGTGCAATGTGCCGGCAATATGCGTATGTACGATCCGGTGTATTTGAAATTGCTGCGCGACGCTTGTGATCGTTACGAGGTGCATTTGATCGCCGACGAAATTGCGGTCGGTTTCGGACGTACCGGTACTCTCTTCGCCTGCGAGCAGGCCGGTATTAGTCCGGATTTTCTTTGTCTTTCTAAAGGATTGACCGGCGGCTATCTGCCGCTCTCGGCCGTATTGACCACCGATAATGTGTATCGGGCATTTTACGACGAGTATCGAAACCTGAACGCATTCCTACATTCGCATAGTTATACCGGTAATGCCTTGGGTTGTAGGGCCGCCCTCGCGACTATCGGTATTTTTCAACAACAAGACGTTTTGGCGCGCAATAGGCGCTTGGCGGAGGTATTGGCGGGGGCGCTGGAACGCTTTCGCGAGCATCCCCTGGTCGGAGAAGTACGTCAAACAGGTCTGATCGCGGCGATAGAATTAGTGAAGGATAAGCGGACGCGAGAGCCGTACCCTTGGCAACAAAGGCGAGGGTTACGGGTTTACCGGCATGCGCTGGCCCAAGGGGTGTTGCTGAGACCGCTTGGAAACGTTATTTATTTCATGCCGCCATACGTGATCAACGAAGCGGAGATCGAGTTGATGGTTGAGGTGGCCTGGCAGGGTGTGCAGCTGGCGGTGCAGGACTAATGAGGGTTTCTCGTCTCTATATTTCCCAGCCGCTACAGGTTGGGGGCAGTGTCCAACTTGACGAGACGCGCGCTCACTATTTGCGTAGCGTGCTGAGACTAAAGCAGGATCACGAAGTTATATTATTCAACGGCTTGGGCGATGAATATTTTTGTCGTTTGGACGAAGTTAGTCGTAAAACGGTTAGTGCAAGAGTAGAAAGCCGTATCGAGCGTAATGTCGAAACGCCGCTAAAGGTAATACTTGGCATTGGGGTGTCGAGGGGCGATCGCATGGATTGGGCGATACAGAAGGCGGTAGAGCTGGGTGTTGCAAGTCTGACCCCGTTGGTCACCGAGCGTTGCGTAATTAAATTTGACGAGGATAAAAAGCAACAGCGTCAAGCTCACTGGCGGGGCATCATTCAACATGCGGCCGAACAGTCGGGCCGAACCATTCTGCCGGAATTGGCGGACTTAGCCGACTTGCCTAAGTGGGCGTCGGAACAAACCGGGTTGCGCCTATTTCTCGATCCGTATGCTGATTTCAGTTTGGCCGATTTGAGGCCGGAGGGTGAAACCGTGACCTTGCTATCCGGTCCGGAGGGTGGGTTTTCCGAGGCGGAGCGGGAATCTGCCAAATCGGCTGGCTTTATCCCTGTCAAGTTGGGAGGGCGGATCTTGCGTACCGAAACCGCGGTCCTAGCGGCATTGGCCGCGGTGCAGGCCTTGTGGGGGGATTTTCGTTAATGCGGACCGCGATTGCGTTGCTGGCGCCGCTAGCTTTGTTACTATTATTGGCCGTTGTCGCCGGGTTTATCGGTTACGGCGTTCTGCTGCTGGTGGGTGATGTCCTGCCGCTTGCGAAGTTAGTTAGTAAGATTACATTGGTGTTGCTGTTGCTAAGTGTATGGCCGTTGAAGCACTATTTGCGGCTGGATTGGTCGAATTTTGGCTTCGCATCGCGCCAAGTGTTTTTTCGGCAGATGGGTCGGGGGTTCTTACTGGGTTTGGCGAGCCTATTGCCCGTGTTAATCGTACTTTACGGACTAGGGGTGCATGTCTGGGACGACAGCCGGGTTTGGAGTGTCAACAAAGTTGCTGAAAAACTCGGTTTGGGGTTGTTTTTCTCGTTATTGATTGGCGTCGGTGAGGAGTTATTATTCCGCGGGTTGTTACTGACCGCGTTGCGGCGCGTCTTGCCACTCTCGATCGCGGTCCTACTGAGTTCGCTGTATTACGCCGCCCTGCATTTCTTAAAAAGTACATCTTTGATTCCGTATGCCGAACTAACACCTTTTTCAGGCATGAAACTGCTTGGAGAAGCGTTCCGCGGTTGGTTGAACCCCGATATCTTGACCGCGCTCATCGCTCTATTGGTTGTCGGTTGTTTTCTGGCGGCCATCCGGTTGCGTTGGGCGGAATCGCTGGGGCTTTGTGTTGGTTGCCATGCGGCTTGGGTTTGGCAGATAAAAGTCTTTAGGGATTTTTTTAACGTTAATTTGCAGTCGAAGCTACTGTATTTAGTGAATACCTATTATGACGGAGTCATCGGGCCTTTGGTTAGCGTTTGGTTGTTGTTGGCGCTGGCTGGTATCCGATTTTGGCTTAGTTGGGGGAAGTCGAGCCCACTAGAGGTGTAGTCGCCTTTGCAGCGGTGGTTTTCTGGAGGCGATAATTTTTATTAAGTTGTTCTTAGGTAAAAAAGAGGAAATTCAGATGCGCAAATTCGCACCGTTATTCGTAACTCCTGCTATTTTCCTGACGGCCGCTGCATTGAGCGGGTGCGCTGGCGAACCTGCGAAGCCAGCCCGGGAAAAATTCTATCGGGCGATCAAATGCTACGTGATAGTCAAGGAATTGCACAGTTGGGTAGCCGTTGGCAGGAGGGTAAGCAAATGGTCGAGCGTGCCGAGATCATGCAACGCGATGCTCAGGGCAAGCTGGAAGAGGCGCGTCGCATGATGGAAGAGGGCCAGAAAATCATGCGCGAAAGCGAAGAGGGTTACAAAAATTTGAAGCAGTGATAACCGACCACCCCGACACTGGTCAACCGGTCGCTTCTTTGCTTTGAGAGTGGAATGGCGGGACTGGTTTCAAAAATTGTTTAAGTTTTTGATCGGTTTTAGCGCCAAAATCTGTAAACTCAAAATGTATGCTGTTACATAGTGCGCATAAGCGGCTATTTTCCAAAAACGGTAGATCCGAAATACTGATCTCGTCTCCACAGCGGGAGCACAACATAGGGTGTATTGCGGTTTTTTTCATAGATCCTCCTTGCCGACAAGCGTTTGAGGATACTGCGGATAACGAATAATATCTGTTGCTAATTCAACATTTTCTCGTAGTCTTTTCTTCGGTATTGTGAATTATCCAGAAGTTCTCAAAGTATTGCACAAATTTTCCGCAATTTGAAAAAGGGTCGAGTCTTGGTCATGCGCGATATTTGTTACGCTCGCGGCGTGCGATACGCATGCCTATCCGTGGCGCGCTTGAATATCGACCGGTTTTTAATTTCGGTATAGCTGACGCGAAAACGTTTATCGAATTTTGCATAAAAAATTGACCACTTTTTAATCCAATCTTCACGAACTTTCGAAATAAGCGCTATTATTCCTTGAAATTCCAAGAATCCCAGGGTGCGGCCATTTTTGGCTGGAGTGCCTCGGTTGCGCAATTGTCAATTTCGAAATTTCCATGAGCCGATTTCAGTCACATCTAGTCTCAATGTTGATGATGCTCGCACTGTTAAGTGCGTGCAGCAGTCCTTCGGTCAAAAAAGAAAAATTGGCCGGCTTTAAGCCTTACAGTGTACAGCAACAACCGCAGTCGCAGCGGCACTTGCCGCAACGCCCGTCGCTTCAACCAGAATTTTATGTTGGGATTTTCCCAAAGCCTGCGGAGTTGGAGCCGGCAGTCGGCTTTTGGCGAAATACCTATGCGGTATGGTCGCGATCGCAGGTGGCGTTTCATGATGATAGGTATCTGGACATTGTCTATGAAGTGATGACTTTGCCCGGCTACGTAGGAGAAGGCTTGACCAGCGTGCAAAAAGAACTGATCAGCCAACGCCGCGAATATTGGAAATCTCAGCTGTCAGGTTTGGAAACCAAATTACGTTACAACGCGGCGTTAAGTAACAACGATAGGGATTTGATCGCTCGCTTGGAAAGTACCGGGAAGCCGCTGACGACGATATTGGCTGGCTCATCAGAGCGTTTGCGCTCGCAGCGCGGAACTCGGGAGCGCTTCAAAAGAGGGATGGAAATCAGCGGTCGCTACGATTTGCAATTCCGCAAAGTGTTTCGCGATGCTGGTTTGCCCGAGGATCTGGCTTATTTACCGCATGTTGAATCGTCGTTTCAGCCGGCGGCGAAGTCCTCCGCCGGAGCGGTCGGCATGTGGCAGTTTACCAAGGCTGCCGCAAAAACCTTTATGCCAGGTGGCGACCGTTTCGACCAACGTCTGGATCCTTTTGCCTCTGCGGCCGGTGCGGCGCGTTACCTGAGTTACGCCTACGCTAAGCTCGGCGATTGGCCCGCTGCGGTGACCTCGTACAATCACGGTATCGGCGGTATGAAACGCGCTCAAAATCAGGCGGGTCGTGATTTCGTTCGGATAGTGGAAAGCTATGACGGTCCTGCGTTCGGTTTCGCGTCCAGAAACTATTATGCACAGTTTCTGGCGGCTCGTGAAATTGCCAACAATTCGTTAGCGTATTTTCCGGAAGGCATTCAATACGAAAGCCCAGCATTGCCCGGACAATACGTGGCGGCCGAATAAGAGCTAACAATCAGGAAAACTGGCGGCTTATTTCTCAATATTCGTCGGAGCCGATTTGTCGCTTGCCGTTTTAGCGTGAGTTTGACTGGTGGATGGTGGGGGAGCTCGCGTCGCTCTTGAAGTGTCGGCGCGAGCGGACCGTCGGAACTATCGTTGCAATCGTGAACATTAAAAGATCAGCGTCGATTTTCGCTGGGCAGTTGCATTCCCGTGATGTATTTTGCAGGTTGTTCTTGGTATCGCCCAAGGTAGGTATGTCTTGGGTGTCCGCTCCAAATATCGATGACCTCGTCTATTAATATCGAGTCGCTTTCTATTGGTCATTCCGATTTAATTTCTAAGTGAAATTTCTTGCAATTTGAATGGCTATTCGAGGGGGATTTTCTGATTATTAAACCCTGTATTAATAAGGTTATTGCTTGTCATTTTTCTGTTTTAACGGTGTTGCTTTGATCTGTGATAGCATGCCGGTGCATTTGAATATGCACTAATAAATGGGTGGTAATAACATAGATTTATTAGGGAAATTTAAACAATTAAGACAGGAAACCTAATGATTAATCCGATTAAAAAAACTTTGGCGGCTTTGTGCTTGATGGCTGCGACAATTTCCGTTCCGGCATTTGCAAACAGCGCGGGCGATGCCAAAGTTCGTGCCGCCGCTGAAGGCACGGTAGCGAAAGTCGAAGAAGCCGTTAGTTTGGTGGAAAAGGGCGCCGATAAAGCCGAAGTCCTGAAAGCGCTGAGCGATGTGCGTCAATTGCAAAAGGAATTCCGCTACGAGCAGACCGAACGCTTGCGCCAAAAAGCCGGTGATCGTCTGAAAACCGCTCGCGAGCAATTGGAAAACGGCGACGCGGAAGGTCCTGCGAGCTTGAAAGCCACGCTGGAAATCTATAAGGAAATGTTGAAAGTCTATAACGCCGCGCACTAAGTTCGTCACGGTTTAGCCGGCTGGCCCATGCGCTAGTCGGCCGCTCCGGTTCTTGTTCTCAACCTTTTTAGGTTTGTTCGGAAAATCGGCTTTCGAACAAATCCGCCGGTAACGGTTTCGCAAAGAAAAAGCCTTGGCCGAAGTCGCAGTCTGCGTTTTTGAGCAATTGCCGCTGGGCTTCCGATTCTATGCCTTCCGCGATGACGCGAATGCCAAGCTTGTGGGCCATCAGGATGATGGCTTCGCATAGTGCCAAGTTCGCGGGATCGGCGGAAAGATTGTTAACGCATTCCTGATCGATTTTTAAATAATCAATATCGTATTTTTTTAAATAAGACAACGACGAATACCCGGTACCGAAATCGTCCAACGAGATTTGAATGCCGGCGTTGCGAAATGAGGACAACTGGTCCTGAAAGCGGTTGCCACTTTCCAGTAGCACGCCTTCGGTGATTTCGACGACGATGTGTTGGCCGGACAATTGCAGTTGAGTCAACTTTTCGAGCCACGCTTGGTGGTTTTCGCGTTCGTTGCGAAATTGCACCGAGGATTTGTTGATACTGATTTGAAAGTCGTCGTGTATCGACAGTCGCCATTTGCGAGCTTGTTGCGCGGCTTGTTCGAAGAGCCAGTTGCCTATTGTGTTGATCAGACCGGTTTCTTCGGCTATGGGAATGAACTCGGCCGGGCCGATCAGGCCGCGTTGGGGATGGTGCCAGCGAATCAGCGCTTCGGCCTTGCATACCCGATTGCTGCTCAGTTCGACAATGGGTTGGTAGTAAACAGTCAATTGCCGGGTGGACAGCGCCGAGCGCAAGTCCTTGCTCAGGCCAAGTCGATGCCGCGCGGCTTCCTGCATGGCAGGGATGAAAAAACAATATTGATTGCGACCGCGATTTTTGGCCACATACATGGCTTGGTCGGCGTGTTTTAGCAGCGATTTGATATCTCTAGCGTCATCCGGGTAGAAGGCGATACCGATGCTGGTGGAAATGTGGGCAACGTCCGCGCCTAACTCGAAGCGCTCCGCCATTTTTTCCAATATCGCACCCGCAATCCGTTCCACGTTACAAGGTTCGCCGACTTCTCTTAGGGTCACCGTGAACTCGTCGCCACCCAATCTGGCGACAGTGTCGGAGTCTCGGACGCACAGTCGTATACGCTGGGCGGCGGTTTGCAGAAGTTTGTCGCCCATGTCGTGTCCCAGCGTGTCGTTGACTTCCTTGAACAGATCCAGATCGATGAAAAACAAAGCCAGCCGGGTTTTATCCCGGCCGGCCTTTTTGATTTCTTGCTCCAATCGGTCATGAAACATACGCCGGTTGGGCAATTGGGTCAGCGGATCGATATTGGCCTGCTGCCAGATCAAGTTCTCGGCCTGTTTTTTTCAGTGATGTCCGCGAACAGCGCCACCAGTCGAAATATTCGCCCCTCCGAATCCTTGATGGCGTTCACGGTCAGCCATTTTGCGTATCTGTCCCCGGATTGGGTCCTATCCCAAACTTCGCCTTGCCAAAAACCGGATTTGCGAACGCTCTGCCACATCGCTTTGCGGTGATCTTCGGTATTGATAAGATCGATGGATTGGCCCTCGATCTCCTCGCGGCAATGGCCGGTAATCTGGGTAAAAGCCGGGTTGACCGCGATAATACGTCCCTCTGCGTCAGCCAGTAGCATGGCTTCGCTACTGTTTTGGTAAATTAACGCGGCTTGCTGCAAGACTTCTTCGATACGCTTGCGTTCGCTGATATTCCGGGCTATCGCCAGGTTGTAACCGGTGTTGGCGTATTCGAAGAAGTTGGCCACGACTTCGACCGGAAACAGTCGGCCATCCTTGGTTTGATGTAGGGTCTCTAAAGTTAGCGACCCCGATGCTTTTAGCGCTTGCCAATGAGTTCGCCAAATCGTGTCGGTATGCGCGGGGTCGACGTCTTCAACCCGCATGCCTCGCAATTGTTCGCGACTGTAGCCTAATTCCAAGCAAGCGTGGCGGTTGGCGTAGATAATCCTGGCATCATTGTCGATCAAATAAGCAGCGTCGCGCATCTGATCCATGCCGAAGCTCAATTGCGCCAACGGCGTTTCCGAGGCCTTGCGTTCGGTAATGTCGCGAAAATGCCAAATTTGCCCAACCGCGATGCCATCGCGATATTCGGTCATCTGGTGGCGTTCGATGATCCGACCGTCGCTTAACAATAGTTCGTCGTAAGCGTGTCGTTCCGGATCGCGGCGTACCTCGAACCAGCGGGTTTCCGCATCGTCTTGCAAATCCGTGCCGTTCAGGATCCGGCGGAGCGGTGCGGATTGGGTGTCCGCGTTGAGCAACTCCCGGTCAATCTGCCACATACGGGCGAACTCGGTGTTGTATTGCATGACGCGACCGGCCGCGTCGACAACCAGAATGGCATCGGTGGTGGCGTCCAACGTCGCTTTCAGTAGCGATAGGGAGTGTTCGAGCTTGGATCTGGTGTGGGCCATGTCAGCGCTTTGGTATAGGTCGATTTCGGCTAGCCGAGCCCTGTGAGAGACTGCTACGTATCGATCTTAACAATAAACCTCGCGGGCTGATAGTGTCGATTGCCAAAGCCGCATCGCATGGGGGACCCGCAGACCAAGTATCGTGCAAGGCGGGCTCGATTAAGGCGCGCGGTAGCTGTTCAGCATAGGCTTCGCAACCGGCCTAAATCCAAGTTTCCCGTCGAAAAAGGGAGCTCGAGGCGGATATCGCCGCTCCCCCTTTTTGAAAGAGGGGGTGACAGATCGCTGAGCATTCGCCGAATAGTTAGTGCTTGCCAAGCAAATCGGCAAAATAATGCATGGCGCCAATCAACGGTGCGCGTGGATTCAACGCGAGTTTTACCGGTATTTTCGCTAACAGCGGCTGAAAGCGGCCTTTGGCTGCGAATGAGCGTAAAAACTCACCCGACTCCAGAACCTTACGAATCTTCGGGCCTATCCCGCCGCCGATAAACACGCCGCCCGTCGCAAGCAGCTTCAAGGCCAGATTGCCGGCTTCCGCACCGTACAATTCGGCGAATAAACGGGTTGCTTCTTCACAGAGCGGGTCTTCACCGCCCACACCCAAACGCGAAATCAGTGCGTTGCGGTCCACTTCGGATTCGGCGTGCGCGGCGGGAATTGCTGGGCAGGCAGGCGCGAAACGGTCGGCTAACAGAAAATCGTATAAATGACTGAAGCCGTTTCCGGACAGCACCCGCTCGCAACTGACGTGGTCTGGAAACAGTTGGCGCAAATAGACCAACAACCGATCCTGTTGTTCGGTTTGCGGCGCCAAGTCGCTATGTCCGCCTTCGGTGGCGATGGGATGATAGCGTTGGCCGTCCCAATACAAAGCGGCCTCGCCGAGTCCGGTGCCGGCCGCGATCACGGCGATATTGCCGGTTTGGGGTTCGGCGGCGGGATTCAGTTCGACGAAATCTTCCGGTGGCAGGTGCAGCATGCCCAAAGCCATCGCTTCCAAATCGTTAAGCAGTTTGACTTGGTCGGTACCCAGCTTCTGTTGCAACCGCCGACCATCCAGCAACCAGGGTAGATTCGTGGTTTGGCAGCGTTGTTCGACCACCGGTCCGGCGACGCCGAAACAGGCTGACGTTGGCGGGGGCTGATCGGCGAGGAATAAGTCCAAAATCTCCTCGAAGTCCAGGAATTCTCGGCTGGCAAACGTTTGTTCGCGCACGCTGTGCAGCGTGCCGTCGGCTAATGGTTCAATTAAGGCCAGCACCGTTTTGGTACCGCCGATGTCGCCGGCTAAAATCATATCGGTCCTCACTGGGCGTTGGGCGTGTCGAGTAAATGCATCAGGGCGTCGAGAATGCCGTTGGCAACGGCGTGGGGCGGCAGTTGATAAAAGGCCTGCCAAGCCAGCGACACGTAATTTTCGTATTGGTCGCGGTGGTCAGGGTGATCGTGCAGCCAGCAGATTCTGACGGCATGGCCGATCAGAATGTCTGTGACTATCGTATCGTCCACCCGTAAGGCCGGGTTGTCCCGGAAAATAGAACCCAACGCCCGCAATGCCTCGGCGGTCAATTGCCGGTAGACCGGCGCCTGAATTTTATTGAGTACGTGATTGACGTGCAATTTAAAAGTTTGCTCGCCCGGCGTCATCTGCGACAGCGTGGTCTCGCTGTCGAGCCGGCGCATACCGTTGATTTTTTCGCCTATCATCAGGCCCTGGCAACGCTCCAGTACCGTCCAAACGCCGGTGAAAAAAGCGTCGTTTTCACGGCCGACGCTGCCTTGGCGTTCGCGCCAGTCGTACCAGTCCTCGGAGTCGCCGCGATTCGGGTTCATCGTTGCCGGGAAGCGAGCCGAAGTCAAGTCGCGTTGCGCGCCGTCGTAATGCAGGGTTTCCACCAAGCCTAGTTGGGTTTGGCTATTCCCGTAATCCTCTAAAGTTTCTCTGAGCAGTTCCACCAGTCGGTGCGACGGCAGACCTAATACCTCGGTAAATGCTTGGTCCAGCGAAACTTGGCTGGCGCGTTTTTGCCGGGCCACGATCAGCTGCAGAATATGGCCGACCCGTATCGTATGCATGTCGGCAAACAATTCTGGCTTGAGTTTGATCAGCATGCCCAAATAAATGATCAATTCCTGGATGACAATGTGCTGATTGCTATCCTGATTGTTAAAGCTACGGATGGTTTGCAGTATTTCCCAGGAGTCGGTCGGCCGCCGTAACGTGGCTTTGCCGCTGTAGGCGCGGCCGACGGTCAAGCCGTGTTGGCGGACCAGGATGTCGGTCGCCGCCTGTTCCAGATTGATATCGTACTTGCCCAGAATGCCGGCCGCGCGACGTACGATGTACCAGACGTGGCGGTCGCCGGCGCGGGCGTAAACCTCTTCCAGCAGGTCGCGCACCGAATACTCCTGGCCGGCCAAGCGCACAGGATGGTCCAAGCCGTGGCGGCCGCCGAGCAGACTTAAGGCTTCCAGTTGCGCATACAGATTGCCGTTGCCGCGCAATTGCTCTAGTAACAACGCATCGTCGCCGATTTCCCAGGCGGTCAGCGTATAGCTGTCCAACGGTTGTGGGGTGGCGGCCTCGTGCGGCATTGCGTGCGCGCAGGGGCGCTCGGCGTCGTCACGCCGCGGCTCCGAAAAGCGAAAATCGTGCAGATAACCGATTTTCTCACGACAGGAGTCGGCCGCGAATTCGGTTAACAGGCCGAGCCTAACCTCAATGTCGGCCAATTTGCCGGAACCGATTTGCTGGATGAAATCCAGCAACATTTCGCGATCGGCGCCGTGCAGCATGTTGTCCTTGACGTTGATGACGAAGATTGGCGGTTTAGGGCTGTCCCAGTGGTGTGCCAAATACGTCAATTCCATGCGCAGGCGTTGAATCAACAAGCGATTGTCCATCGCAATATAGAATCCTTGTTGGTTCATGAATTGCGGCAGGAACAGCAGCGGTTCGCCGGCCAGCAGATAAAGGCGGGAGGTCGCCAAGCTGCGAATTTGGCGCAAGGGGCGTCCGGTCAGGCCGATTCGATCGTTGCGTCCCACTTGGGTGTAGGCCGCAGCGAGTTCGCTGGCTTCGCGCACCTGTATCGGCGCGATTTCACCGAGTGTTTGCGAGACGATGCCGGTAGCGTGTAAGTCGGCTTGTACCGCCTCGCTGTCGGCCAGCAGCGCCACCTGTAAAGGCGTTCGGTTATACAGGCGGGTGGATTTGTAACGGCCCAGCGGATCGATGTCGTCTAGCGCGATCAAGCCGTCCTGCAGCAGACAGCCTAGGATAAACAGACTTTGTGCCCAGACTAGCGGCACGTTTTCGTTGGGCAGCCGTTCTTGGCTGTGGGGGTGGCGCTTCTCGGCAAGGATCGCCGGTTCCGGCACCAAATACAGCTCGGGCAACAACCATTGACCGTTACGTTCCACCAATAAGTGTTCCAAACGGCGCCGATAGTCGCGCACGCCGTCGACGTCGCGGGCAAACAAGCGATTGAGCAGCAAGTACGAAAAAAACAGCGGCCATTCGCACTCGATGTCCATGAACTGCTTCAGCTCGCTGGGTTCGTAATGCAGGCGCTGGTGGTCTTCGATGACGGTTTGGTGACCGTCCAACAGAAAACGCTTGCAGCCGTAACGGCCTTGCAATTTCTCGACGATCAGCGACTCGGTTTTTTCGCGGAGAGCGGCATTGTCGACCGCGAAGGCTGGAAAGCCGGTGATGCTGAGTACCGCCGAATCGACTTCCTTGGAAATCGATTCGCGCGGCAGCAGCGATTCCAGCGTAATTCGGGTACGGGCGATGTCGTCGGCGACGACATGGATGATCGCGGTCTGGCCGCCATCCTTGCCGAACAGGTTGAAGCCAGACATCGCTTCCAGCGCCGCCTTGGCCATACCGATCGAACTGGCGTTCAATTCGGCGATGCCGTGGTTCATTTTATTGCCGCGTTCCCAAATGCCGTAATCCGGCGTGCGGTAGGCGCGGCTGACATAGTGCACCAGATTTTGCACGAAATTAACTTCGTCCACGCTGAACACGATGCGGAGACCCGATGCGATCATTTGCGCCAGCATCAACAAAAACAACGAGGTGGCGTCCAGTTGCAAATGGCCCCATTCGTTGTCGGCAACCACGATTTCGCCGGTCTGGGTGTTGTATTTGGCGTGCAGCGCGTCAAGCGGGTCCTGGCTGTGCTTGAATTTCTCGACTTTAGGCGCTTGGCGCATCATCGCGGTCAGCAGGCCGCGCATCAGTTTGACGACGCTTTGCTCCAGCAAATAAGCGCGTTCCGGGTTTTCGCCGTTCTTCCGGTAAGCCAACGCTAGCCCCCAAGCCGCCAAAATACTGTAAACGTTATCTCTAACCCAGGCGTCGGTATAGTTGCCGTGTACGGTGACAGCGGTGCTGGCCGGCAGCAGGCCACTAATCCAGTTTTGCCGGCTGAGAATGATGTCGTGGACTTGGCGGTAATATTGGTCTAACGCGTCGCTACTGGGTTGGGTCATATCGGTGCCGGGCTGGGTGGGACGGAATGGTCGGGTTCAGGCCTTGGGTAAAGTGACGCCGGTTTGTCCCTGGTATTTGCCGCCTCTGTCCCTGTAGGAGGTTTCGCAGACTTCGTCGCCGCCGAAAAACAGCATTTGGGCAACGCCTTCGTTGGCGTAGATTTTGGCCGGCAGCGGCGTGGTATTCGAGAATTCCAAGGTCACATGGCCTTCCCATTCCGGTTCCAGCGGCGTGACGTTGACGATGATGCCGCAGCGGGCGTAAGTCGATTTGCCCAGGCAGACCACCAGCACGTCACGCGGAATTCGGAAATACTCAACGGTACGCGCCAACGCGAACGAGTTGGGCGGAATGATGCAGACGTCTGACTTGACATCGACAAAGCTGGCTTCGTCGAAATCTTTTGGATCGACGATAGTCGAGTTGATGTTGGTGAAAATTTTGAATTCGTTGGAACAGCGCACGTCGTAACCATAGCTCGACGTCCCGTAAGAGATGATCCGGCCTTGAGCGGATTCGCGAACTTGGCCGGCCTGAAACGGCTCTATCATGCCGTGTTGCTCGGACATTTTGCGTATCCACTGGTCTGATTTGATGCTCATGTTGCTGGGCTTACCATTAAAAAAGGAACAGACTGCCAACATAGCATATCAAGGCTGAAAAATCGCTACTCCGGCCGCGTTCGGCCGGTTTTATCGGCCCGTGGGTCGCGTTTAAAAATATTAGGAAAAACTGATTTACAAATTAGACGACCGGTCGCATAATTAATCCATGTCATCGCTAAAGCCGAAACAAGTCAAAAAAGATCGATTGCTCAAGCAGGGCGTCAGTTTGCTGCTGGAAAAAGGCTATCACGCCACCGGCCTGAAAGAGATCTTGGACACCGTGCAAATTCCCAAGGGCTCGTTTTACGCCTATTTCGAAAGCAAGGAACGCTTCGCCGCCGAAGCGATCCATCATTACATCGAGCCTTTTATCGTCCGCTTGACCGGGCATTTGCAAAACCCGGAATTGGACGGACTGGGCGCATTGAAAGCGTATTACGCGGAATTGATAGCGGAAGTGGCCAAAACCGGTTTCAAGGGCGGTTGTCTGCTGGGCAATTTGATGGGGGAAATCGGCGATACCAGTCCGCTATGCCGCGACGCCTTGCTGGACGCGGTCGGTCGCTACGCCGATTTGCAGAAAACCGCGCTGGAGCGCGGCCAGAAAGACGGTACAGTACGCACCGATAAGACCGCGAAAAGTATGGCGGATTTGATGTTAAACGGCTGGCAGGGGGCGTTGTTGCGAATGAAAGTCGAGCAGTCGGTGGAGCCCTTGCAGGCTGTTTGTCGGGATTTGCTGGATGATTATTTTAGGGCTTGATTGAGTTCCTGCCTTATCGCATGCTAGCGCTAAATTGGAGGTGATTGATGGATGCACAAACGATAACCGAACAGGCTTTAAAACTGGCTCCGGCAGCAAGAGCGTATATCGCGGAAATACTGATCGAAAGCCTGGACTATGAAGACGATTTTCCGGTTTCCGAGGAGTGGAGGCAAGAAATTGAAAAGCGTTGCAAGGAAATAGACGCCAATTCGGCGCTACTGCTGGATGGCGAACAAGTCATGGCGGAGCTAAGACAGCGCTTTTTATGAAATATTTCCTGCATCCTCAGGCCCGCGAGGAGTTGGAACAAGCAATATTGTTTTATCAAAAACAACAAGCAGGTTTGGAAAAGCGATTTATAGAGGCGGTGGACGATGCCATTCACCGGGTTTGTCGCAATCCGATGCTGTATCGAAAGATGGATGATGAAACTCGAAAATGTCGGATATTGCATTTTCCGTATGCGTTGGTTTATCGGGAAAAAGTCGGGAGATTGGAAGTTTTGGCCATGATGCATTTGCGAAAACTGCCCAATTATTGGAATTCTAGAAAATGATGTCGCGGATTTGGTGATGGATGAGTGGCAGGGTGCGTTGCCGATAGTGAAGGTCGAGCATCGGTGGAACTGTTGCAAACGGCTTGTGGGGATGTGTGGGATGATTATTTGAGGTTCAGACAATATCCATGCTGAATGAAGAGAGTTGTATAGACGGCGATATTTGTATAAATGGCAAATCGATAAAGGCTAAGTTGTCTCTTTACTTTGGTAGAGATGTATTTTCAATAAGAAACCATGCAAGAGCAGATGGCGGTCCTCATGCCGAATTCAACATTACTCCGGATCAGTTTGCGGGCCTTATTGCTAATGGGGGTAAAAAGGACTTTATCATTTCGACGGAGGGCGAAAATATAGGTGAAGTTTATGAACACTCTGGATATACCGCTGTTGATGTCGGCTCTTATAGCCGAAAAATTACTCGATACTCCGTTAACATAAAAAGAGGGCTGCTATTTACTCAGGTTCAACTTGAAGGGGAAACAGATTACCTAGATCCGAACTCGGTTGCATCAACAATTGATTTGAAGCTACGTGGACGTTATGTATTTGATTTTCTTTTTGTTGTCTTTGATAGTGATATAAAAAACGTTTTCAAAAATCCCATTGTGTTAGCTGCTATGGAGGCCTATACGCATGGAGGGTTAGCTAAGTAGGATGAGCTGAATGCAATGAAGCTCATCGATCGCGACAGATGCGCCTCCTGTCGTCGGCTCATCCTACATTGACCAAACAATCCGCTGCCCACCCGGCAGCATTTTTTAACGCCGGCAAATTAGACGACCGGTCATTTATTAGGAGATTATCATGCCCAAATACATCATCGAACGCGACATTCCCGGCGCCGGCCAGTTCACGCAAGCCGAGTTGCAAGGCATTTCCCAAAAATCCTGCGGCGTGTTGCGCGATATGGGGCCGCGCATCCAGTGGCTGCACAGCTATGTGACCGGCGACAAGGTGTACTGCATTTATATCGCCGACAACGAACAAGCGATACGCGAACACGCCGAGCAAGGCGGTTTTCCGGCCAATCGGATAGAAGAAATCAAGACCGTGATCGATCCGACCACGGGGGACTGAGCTTGGGTAGGGTGAGCGCCGCGTACCTCGTCGGAGGTCGCGATTGCCGGGCAAAAGCTACGCAGTGCTCACCCTACAACGCTGAACCGCTGGAGCGGTTCATCAGCGTTTGCGCGTGCCAGGGTGGAGCGTTCGAGCGCGGAAGATAGGACACCATTAAAACGATAATTTACGGGGATAACACTCATGACTTTTAAACTCAAAACCTTTACCGCCGCGCTATTGCTCGGCACCGCCAGCCTGTCGGCCAGCGCGGACGAAACCTGCGCCTCGCCGTACATGGTGAAAATTACCGGCCAGGAAGATTTTGTCTACATTTGGACTTTGGGCGCGGAAGGCGTTGGCGACGAACAAGACAAACTGGTCACCGTCGACGTCAACCCAAAATCCAAGCAATACGGCAAGGTGGTTGCCAGCTTGTCTGTCGGTGGCCGCAACGAGGCCCATCACTCCGACTTCACCGACGATCGCCGCTTTTTGTGGGCCGGGGGCCTGGATACCAACAAGATTTTCATCTTCGACGTCTCTACCGATCCCGCCAAACCCAAGCTCAGCAAAATCATCACCGATTTTGTCGCCAAGAGCGGTGGCGTGGTCGGTCCGCACAGCTTGTATGCCTTGCCGGGCCGGATGATCATCACCGGCCTGTCCAATAACAAAGATCATGGCGGCCGTACCGCGCTGGTCGAATACACAAATACTGGCGACTACATCGCTACCTACTGGCTGCCGACCGACAGCAACCTGGAAGGCGCGATCAAATCAGGCAAATACGCCGATGGCTACAACTACGACGTGCGGGTATTGCCGCGTAAAAACCTGATGCTGACTTCGTCGTTCACCGGTTGGTCGAATTACATGATGGACTTCGGCAAAATGCTGGCCGACCCGGAAGCGATGAAACGCTTCGGCAACACCGTGGTGCAATGGGATTTACACAGTCGCCAGCCGAAGAAAGTCTTCGACGTACCCGGCGCGCCCCTGGAAATCCGCTGCGCCTGGGCGGAAGATCATAACTACTGCTTCACTAGCACCGCGTTGACTTCCAAAATCTGGCTGATTCATCAAGACGACAAAGGTGAATGGCAAGCCAAGGATGTCGCGGACATCGGCGAACCGGCCAAAATCCCGTTGCCGGTGGACATCTCCATCTCCAGCGACGATAAAACCCTGTGGGTCAACACCTTCATGGACGGCATGACTCGCCGCTTCGACATCAGCGATCCATTCCACCCCAAACAAGTGTTCGAGCAAAAAATCGGCGCCCAGGTGAATATGGTGTCGTCGAGTTGGGACGGCAAACGCCTGTATTACACCTCGTCGCTGCTGGCGAACTGGGATAAGAAAGGCGCGGACAACGAACAATTTTTCAAAGCCTATAGTTGGGATGGTAGCAAGTTGACTGAACAGTTCTCGATTGATTTCAACAAAGAGAAACTGGGCAGGGCCCATCAAATGCGGTTTGGAGCGTATGCTTTGTACGGCAAGGCGCCGAAGTAGCTCGCGCGGGCGTTTAAAACACCGAAAAGGTCGTCGCTACGCCAGCGTAACCGCTGGTTCCGTTGCTTAGGCGCGGACCGCCGGGATTCGCTGGTCGTGGCGAAAGGATCGTTCAATTTCGCCAACGGAATCCACCGCAATGAAATTCAGCTTTCTATTGGGCTTGGTCGCCGTTCTCGCGACCGCACCAGGCTTTGCCGATCCGTTGGATCGGCAAACGCTCGCTCCCGGTCATGCCGGTCTCGTTTTTCAACTTGCGGCCCCCGGCTCTTACCAGTTGCAGGTCATACAGGCGGCGGCCGACGGCGAGGTGTTGACCAGCGATAATCGGCCCAAGCGTCTTCACGATCTGATGGGCGATAAGCTGGTCTTGCTCAGCTTTATTTATGCGGCTTGTAGCGATAGCAACGGCTGCCCGCTGGCCACCCAAGTGCTGCAGAAGATCGGTCGTCAGTTACAGAAACAACCGGAATTGGCCGACAAACTCAGATTGATAACCCTGAGCTTTAATCCGACTCAAGATACGCCGGATATGATGCGCCACTACGGCGCCGGCTTTAACGCCGGTCAATTCGATTGGCGGTTTTTGACCACGCGCGACGAAGCGGCCTTACAGCCGATTTTGGACGGCTACCAGCAGAGCGTGCAAAAAATCCTCGACGAGCAAGGCCGCTTTAGCGGCACGTATTCACATCTGTTGCGGGTGTATCTGATCGATAAGGACAAGAACGTACGCAACATTTATAACGTCGATTCCTTGCATGCCGATACCTTGCTCAACGACGTCAAAACGCTATTGACGCTTGCCAAACCGATGAGATCGGCGCAAACGGTTAATGACGAACGTTTGTATCGGGCCGGTGACGATAAACAGGGCTATCGGCAAGCTGATTATCGGACCGACTCGCTGGCGCTCGAACAGCGGCGAGGTAAGTCCGCCGATTTGCTGGCTTTTGCCCTAAAGCCGCCGCTGGGTTTGCCGAAGTTGCCCGTGCCCAAAGACAACCCGCTCACGCCAGCCAAAATCGCGCTGGGCCGCAAGTTGTTTTTCGACCGGCGGCTGTCGCTGAACAATACCTTTTCCTGCGCGATTTGCCACATCCCGGAACAGGGTTTCGCCAACAACGAGATGGCGACGGCGGTCGGCGTCGAGGGACGGAGCGTGCGCCGCAATGCGCCCTCGCTGTACAACGTTGGTTATGCTCAATTGTTGTTCCACGACGGCCGCGAAAATACGCTGGAACAACAATCCTGGGGGCCATTGTTGGCGCATAACGAGATGGCCAATCCGTCCATCGGCTATGTAATCGACAAAATCAAAACCGCCGCCGACTACAGTGGCCTGTTCGAAGCCGCTTTCGGCAAAGCGCCGACGATGGAGACGATAGGTCAGGCGTTGGCGAGTTATCAACGCACCTTGAATTCGGCGGATTCGCCGTTCGATCGCTGGTATTTCGGCAAGCGCTCGGATGCGCTCGATGAATCCGCCAAGCGGGGTTTCGCGCTGTTTACCGGCAAGGCGGGCTGTAGCAACTGTCATAGCGTGGGAGAAAAGTCGGCGCTGTTCACCGATCAAAAACGCCACAACACCGGCATCGGCTATACGGAATCCATGCAAAAGGCGCCGGATACTCAACACGTGCAAGTGGCGCCGGGAGTGTTCGTCGATGTCGATATCCGGCATTTGTCGGGGGTGCGTGGCGAAAAACCTAACGATCTAGGCTATTACGAAATCAGCCAGAATCCGGCCGACCGCTGGGCTTATAAAACTCCGTCGCTACGCAATGTGGCGTTGAGCGCGCCTTACATGCACGACGGTTCGCTGGCGACCTTGGAAGAGGTCGTACGTTTTTACAATCGGGGTGGCGTTGCCAACGACAATCTGGCGCCCGCGATGCGGCCGTTGGCCTTAACTGACGGCGAAGTGAACGAATTGGTGGCGTTTTTAAACGCGCTGACCGGCGCCAATGTCGGTCGATTGGTTTCCGACGCGTTTGCAGCGCCGGTCGGCGATGCGCCGGCGCGTTGAAGCTATGGCGCCATCAAAGCACTGATGTGCTTGATAAAGCTGGTCTCGTTGACGAAGGTAATGTCGTACATTTTGGTCAACCCGGCGACTTGTTCGTCGCTGGTTCCCAAGGCCAGCAGCAAAAAGTGGTTTTTGTCGATATCGAGGCGGCGGCGCATTTTGCTGTACTTGTCGATAAAGGGTCTGAATTCGCCGGATTTGCATTCGATGAACACTGGAATACGGCTATTAATCAGGAAAAACACGTCGATTTCGTATTGGTCCTCGTTGGCGAAGCGGATCGTAAAATTGCGGAGACAGGAAAACAGGCCGTTGCCGTCGTAGCAATGCTTTAGCAATTTCATGAACACATACCATTCCAACCATTCGCCGTTGAAAAAGTTGACGATGGCCGGCGCAGTTTGCAGCGTCAGATGGACGCGCTTTTCGTTTTTGTTGTAGAAATATTTTGCGACGAACGAGTAGTCGTAAAGCGATTTGCAAAAACCGGTGATGATTTTGATTTGGTTTTGATTGTGGTTGCTTAAATTCATCGTCACCGAACCGTAGTCATTGCGCTGCGCCTTGCGGATTTTGTCGTGCAGTTCCCCCAGCGTCGCCAGCTGATCTCCAAGCTCCACTGCAACTTCGTCGAAAAAGCCCTGGGTATCGAGAGCGTCGTGATTGACTTCGACTTGCACGCTTTTACGCTCGAACCAACGGATGATCGGTTGATATTGAGTGCTTTGGCTCATCACCGCCGTATTGTGCAAATCCAGATACTCGATTTTTTGCGGCGCTTGGCCCTTGGGCGGCGGGGTGGATTGCGACGCTTCCAGAGCCCGGTATTTGCTTAAAAGCGCACTGTACTTGTCGATCAAACCGGTCACGAAGCCCACCGTGTCGTGGATCGCCGCAGGCTTTTCGCACACAGGGCATTTGACGGTCTTGCTGGCATGCTCGGAAGGTACCTCTCGCAGATAGGCGCAAGCGCTGCAACGCAAAATTGCCATGGATCAATCTCCCTTTTGGTCTTGAAAACGGTGTTGTTGGTTCGGAGGCCTAGTCTGGATTGGCGAACAATAGCGGTTCTGACTTCTTGTGTTCGCGGGCGGGCGATATGAGTCGCTAACCGGCGGGCTGTTCGGCTGTGTGGCAATCTCGCCAGTTTCCCGGCAATTGTAGCCATACCTTCAAAGAGCTCAACCGTCGGGGCATGCCGGGTGTTTTATGTTATTGAATTTGTGATTAAAAAATGTTGGCGAGCAAGGATTCTGTTTTGGATCGAAATTTGCTGAGAATTGCGAAAAGGCTTAAGGCCATTCCTCGCAAACTCGTCTACAGGTGATTTATGGGCAAAATCGGCATTTTTTTCGGCACCGATACCGGCAGTACCCGGTTGGTGGCAAAGAAGATCTACAGTCTGCTGGGTGAAGAGTTGGCGGACAAACCGAAAAATGTCAATCGGGCCAGTCTGGACGATTTGCTGCAATACGATGCGCTGATCCTGGGGACACCCAGTTACGGTATCGGCGATTTGCCGGGCATGGCCGTCGGTTGCCAGGAGCGCAGTTGGCAGGAGTTTGTACCGCAGTTGGAACATTGCGATCTGACCGGCAAGCGCATTGCGTTGTTTGGTCTCGGACATCAAGAGCGCTACGCTTCGCGGTTTGCCAGTTCGCTGATTCAACTGTACCGCGTGTTTTGCGGCTATGGCGCCGACGTGATTGGGCGCTGGAGCACAGACGGTTATCAATTCGAACATTCCGATTCGATCATCGACGGTCAATTTGTCGGTTTGGTACTGGATCAGCGGACTCAACCGCATTTGACCGACGAGCGTATACGGGTTTGGCTATCGCAAGTGACGCCGGAACTGTTGCCCGTCAGGGCCGAGGCGGCTTAAGCGATGGCCGCCCAATCACCGGAAGTTCGGGAACCTGATCTGACGCCGTTGGCCGACTGCAACGCTTGCGCGTATCGGAGCAGTTTGTTGGCGCAGGGGCTTGTAAGCCCGGCGATATTTGCATCATGGCGGAGAGCGGTCGGCAAATAGACCGGTTTTTCAAGCTGCATCCCGCTTTGGCTCGCGAGTACATGCAAGATGCATTTTGGGAACGACGGGCGATAGCCGCCCGCTATCTGCCGACGAATTTGTTGCGGCCGCTGTTGGCCGATCCCGACGAAGCGGTGCGACGGGTATTGGCCTACAGAGTCCCGCTGGAGTGGTTGCTGGAACTAATCAACGACAGCGATCGAGAGGTGCGAGTGACGGTTGCCGACCGTTTGCCGGAGGCGCAGTTGGAGTTGATGGCGGGCGACACCGATTATCTCGTGCGAGCTTATGTTGCCAAACGCCTGCCCGAGGGGCGGCTGTTTCGCTTGGTGGCCGATGCCGACACCGAGGTTCGGCGTACCGTCGCCGAGCGTATTCCCGCCGTCAGTCTGGGTTTAATGGCTGAAGACCATGAAGTGGGTATTCGCCGCATCGTGGCGCAGCGTATGGAGATCGACGATTTGGTGATGATGGCCGACGATCCGGACTGGACCGTGCGTTACGAGGTGGTCTTGCGGGCCGATGGCGAATTATTGCAGCGGATGATGGAAGACCCCGACGAGGAAGTCGCGCTGATGGCCCGGGAACGATGGCAGGCGCGGTGCGCCGAGCAGGTAGCGAATGAGCGCTGAATTTGTCGTAGGTTTAACCTATGCCGACCGTTTGCGGTTGGCGAGCGAGGCGCGGCAGGCTTTGATCGGTCGCGTGTTCGAATCGGAAGTTGCGTCGTTGACGTCGTTGATGGGGCCTATGAGCGATGGGCCGGAATGGCCGGCCGGCGCCGCTTGGTTGGCGGCTCGGCATGGCGCTAACGCTTGTGTCATTTCCGACGGTCTGTCCGACCCTTGGGTCGAACGCGATCGGCCGGAAACCGGCTTGGGTCTGGAGGTCTTTATCGAAAGTCCGGATGCCGGACTCACCGAGGATCACCCGCTCACTGCGTTGGCGGATACCTGGCTGTTTCCGTTGACTGCCGAGGTCAGCCATACCCTGGCCGGCTACCCGGTACTTTGCGAGAAATTATTGGCGGGCGAGCCTTTGTCGATCGAGTTCAATATCGAACACATCAAGGACGGTCGCGGTCGCGTTGGTGCGCTGTTGTCGCTACCGGCTGGCCTTGATGCCGTGGCCATGTTGCCGGGAGGACCGGTGGCGCTAGTGGCGATTACATTGCTAACGGTCGCGGAGTTACGCTATCTGCGCGGCAAGGGCGAGGCTGCACGTTTGGAATTGTTGGAGGCCTTGCGCCAACATGGGGTTGGGCATGTGTCGCTGTTGTCCAGGCCGTCATTGGTATAAGTGGGGTTAGGATGAGTCCGAATACCGAAATCACTGAATGGCTGGCTCAAAACGGCTTTACGATTCCGCCTGCCGCACCGGTTAACGGGCGGGGAGAGCAGGCTTTGATCTTGGCGGCTCGACACGGTCGAGCGGATGTGGTGGTGTATTTGCTTGAAAGCGGGGCTGATTTGACTGTTTTGGATGCCTACGGCAATAACGCGTTGTGGGCTGCCTGTTTTGCTGAATCGGCGGAGTGTATTGCGTTGCTGTTGCAAGCCGGTATCGCCATCGATTATCAAAATCCTAGCGGTTCCAGCGCATTGATCTACGCGGCATCGGCCGGCAAACACGCCGTGGTTGCTCAATTGCTCGACGCTGGCGCCAATCCGCGTCTGACCACCGACGACGACTTTAGCGCATTGGATTTGGCGGCCAACCGTCAGTGTCTGCAATTGTTACGTAAGCGCTAGGACTCCTGATTCCTTGCTGTCGGCTATTGCCGGGTGGTTGCGAGCGGCATAGAATGCCGGCTTTCGCAATTACGATCAAGGACTCACCATGTCAGATTCATATTGGTTTAGAACCGGCGAAGCCACCGTATTTTCGAGCGAAGGCCAAGGTACCGACGCAATGCCGGAAATACTGCTCGGCGACGTCAAAGGTCCGGCCGGCCATGCTTTCGCCAATTTGATGGGCCAGACCGAAGGCCATACCCGGATGTTCGCCATCAGGGCGACAAATCAGCAAGTGCGGCCGGCGACGATTATGGTACCTAAGGTGACGATCAAGTCTTCCGCTTACGTTAATTTATTTGGCGGACCGGTGCAGTCCGCAGTGGCCGACGCTGTGATCGACAGTGTCGCGGATGGTGTCATTCCTCGGTTACAAGCCAATGAACTGTGTATCGTCGCGATGATTTGGATAGATCCCTCTTGCGCAACCAACCCCAATTTGGACCGTAAGGATTTGTACCGTACGAATTACGAGGCGATGAAATTGGCTATTCAGCGCGCGATGAGTAATTCTCCCAGCATTGATGAGCTGATAGCTAACCGGCATAAGGTGTTTCATGAAATGTACGATCCGGAGACCGGCGAATCGCAGTGGTAATGGATCTATAGAATGATTCCGCGCCGCAAAATGCCGCTCGGAATCGCTTGCCTTAGGAGGCTAGTCGTCGCTCTGGTTGCGGGCCGAGATCGGAATTCCGTATTTTTCGAACAATCCGTATAGCGTGGGCCGAGTGACGCCCAACAGTTTGGCTGCCTCGGAAACGTTATGGTCGGTATAGGACAGTGCACGGTTGATCGCGACGGTTTCAGCCGCCTCTCTGACCGCTTTCAGATTTAGGGGCATGGACTTGTCGGTTGTCGATCCGAGTTGCAGTTCCTCGGCGGTGACGAAATTGCTGTCCGACAAAATCACCGCGCGTTTGATTTTGTTTTCCATCTCCCGAATATTTCCCGGCCAAAGGTAGGCTTCGAGCGCTTGTGCCGCGTCCTGCGAGAAATGCTTTTCCTTCCGGCTGTTTTCGCGACAGTAGCGTTGCAGCAAGGCGGTGGCGATAGCGATGATGTCGCCTTCTCGCTTACGCAACGGCGGAATGTCGACTGCAATTTCGCTAAGGCGGTAATACAAATCGCTACGGAACTGACCTTGTTCGATTAAATCGGGTAGATGACGGTGGGTGGCGCAGATAATGCGGACGTCTACCGGGATTTCCTTCCGGCCGCCGAGTCGTTCAATGACCCGCTCCTGTATGAACCGCAAAAGTTTGGCCTGCAAAGCGAACGGCAGGTCGCCGATTTCGTCGAGAAAAAAGTCCCGCCCTGTGCGTATTCAATTTTACCCTTGGTTTGAGCGACCGCGCCGGTGAATGCGCCTTTTTCGTACCCGAACAATTCGCTTTCCAACAGCGTTTCCGGAATCGCGGCACAATTCACCGCTACGAACGGTTGGTCGGCGCGCGCGCTGAGTCTATGCACCGTCCTCGCCAAGACTTCCTTACCGGTGCCGCTTTCGCCCAGCAAGAGTACGGTTGCTTGCGTCGGTGCCACTTTTTCCACCATCCGCAACACCGATTGCATTTGCGGGCTAGTGGCGATGATTCCGTGCAGTGGTTTTTGTTGTTTCAGTTCCTGATAACCGCGCTCCAGCGCGTCTAGTTGAAAAGCTCGTTCGATTATCAGTCCGAGCACGTCGGGGTCTATCGGTTTTTGATAAAAATCGTAAGCGCCTAACGCAACGGCTTGAATCGCGTTGTTTCGATCGTCGTTTCCGGTCACGACGATGATTTTGGTCGAGGGCGCTAGTGCCAACATTTCCTGTAGCGTGGCGATGCCTTCGCTCGCATTGGTGGGGTCTGGTGGCAAACCAAGGTCGAGAGTAACGACGCTAGGGGTATGGCGGCGCAAAGCCGCGATCGCTTCGTCGCGATTGCTTGCCAGTACTATTTCGTACTGCTCTAGACTCCATTTCAGTTGTTTTTGCAAGCCTGGATCGTCTTCGACGATCAGTAGAAGTTTGGATTCAGTCATTATGCCCTGGTTGAGCGGAAACCCGCTTTGCTAATGGTAGGTAAATCGTAAACGTGGTGCCGATTCCGGGCGTGCTGTCAACTTGAAGCTGGCCTCCGCTTTTTAAAACATAATCGCGCGCTTCGTACGCCCCAATGCCCATGCCGGCATTCCCTTTGGTGGTGTCGAATGGTTTGAAGAGTCGTTCAGCGATAAATCGCTGATCCATTCCGCTACCGTTATCAATAATTTTTATCACAGCATAGTCAGGGTCTTTGGTTAATTCAAGCTCTACTTTGTCGCCCTTGCCGTTAGAAGCATCTTGAGCATTTTGAATCAGATTCGCTAACACGTTAGAGACCTTGATTTGGTCGGTTTTTACCAGGCACTCGGTCAGAGTCGTACTTAGAATCACCGGAATTGGGTTTATGTTACTGGCGATTATCCGGCGAATAACGTCGACCAAATCTACCAAAACGACTGAGCTGACTTGGTTTTCGCCTTGTTTAAGTTGCTCGACGATGTGCTGAATTTTGTCGGAAACATTGTTGAGGGTGTCGATAGTGTCGTCAAAAAACGCCGGATTATGTTTGTGTTTGGCTGCATTTTTTACAATCAAACCAATCTGAGCGCCGACATTCTTAAGATCGTGAACTAGATAAGCCGACAAACGGTGATAGGTTTCAAATTGGCGACTGCTAACCAGCTCTTCGCTAGCGCGACTCAACGCCAGAGCGTTGGCTAGTTGCATGCCAACGGTCTTCAGTAGGTCATGGTCTTCCCAATCGAGCTTTCTTGGCACGCGGGCTTGCGTTAAAACCGCGAATGCCTCCAATTTGTTCATGTGAAACAGCGGAACGATCAGCCAGACCTGACTGTCCTCGTAGCACCAGGGCGACAGATCGATATCATCGTATACTTCAGGGGCGTGAGCCAGTTCAAAAAAATCAATGACCCATTGTTTGTTGGTAAGGTACTCGGGCAGATCTTCCAAATGGTGCAAATATTCCAATTCCTGTGGCGTTAGCTTCAAATTTTGTTCCGCAGCAAGAAAAAATTGGCCTTGGTCGTTTTTTAGCCACAACCCGCCGCCAGCGCTTTCAACAAGGTCGGTTAAGGTGTTGATAATAAAAAGCTTTAGTTCCTCTATGGATTCTAGCTTCGCCAAGGATTTGGAAATTTTCAACCATTCTTCACGATAGTCGTAGCTGTAGTGAAAAAAATGCTTGCTGAAGTAGATCTTGAACAGCGCGCGCATTTTTCCTGAAGTAAATGGAATAATCAGAAGAATAATGGCAAGAAAAATGAACAGTGTTTGAGCGGTTTCTCCCCATTTCTCGTTGGCGTGCTTAATATAAAATCCAGCAAATGACATTAAAATCAGGTAGATACCGCATCCAAACAGAATGGTGGAGTGAAAAACCGATTTTCTGGGAACGGTAAGCTCTGTGTTCGAGTCCGGAAATTGAAGACGAGGCAACGTAATGGCTAAGAAGGGCGTCAAAATCGCGTTAATGATGCCTCTGGACTGCCAAAGTGAAAAATCTAACTGCTTGAACAGCAATGATTTGCTAAAAAGTAGGAGGTCAACCGCAAACAATGCACCTAAGCTGACACATAAGAATTTTATGTTCCAGCGTTGCTTCAGCGGTGTGCTACGATACAGTTGCTCCACTAGGATCAGACCGAATACCGCGAACACTACATGCGCTACAAATCTGGGATCGAAATCGAAAGACTCTCTCAGGAAGTCTTGGTAATCTGGAAAACTCTCTATACTAAGGATGAAGAGGGTCAAAAGCGACGCAAGCCGCGCTGTTTTAGACCTCAATAGAGATAAGGTGCGTTGGTGTCGTTGTTGGAATAGTAGCGAACCTAAGAGGACGAACCACGCGAAATTGCGGACCGTTTCATAGCTAAGGGTATCGGCATAAAAATAATAGCTATTCGATGTTGTTATAGTGGTTCGTGCGCACCATAATAAGGATGAAAGTGCCGCAAACATAAAGGGAAGGTGCTTTGGTTTCCTCAGAATAGAGTAGCCGAGCAGTAGTGCGTAAGCGACGGTGGCGCTCAGGTAGCTGACATAGATGTAGTTTTCCATATTATATGATTATACGTCGATATTTTGGTGGTATGTTTTGCATTGAATGGGTCTTATGCTTGTGCATAGGTAGCTAGGCTTAGACAGACGGCGACATGAAACAAATAATCCACGACTTGCTAGCGGATTCCAAATTTCAAGAAGGCATCGCTTGGCGTAGGTTTGACGAGAAAGCCGGTGAAACGATCATTCGAAAAGGTGACGAGGGTAACTCCCTTTTTTATCTCGAGAGTGGGACAGTTCGAGTGCTAGGCGGGGCGGAGCTTGACGAAAATCGCCGCATCTCGCCTGGTTTGTGCGATTTGCCTGAAGGCGCGGTTTTCGGGGATGTTTGTTTGTATGGGCCGAGGGAGCGCACGGCATCGGTCGTCGCGTTGACCGATATTTCCTTGCTGGAAGTGCGTAGCGATATGCTAAGCGTCTATTTGGATGACCACCCTGTTCAGGGGTACCTTTTTCTCAAGGCGTTGTTTCAAAGTATGTCCAATCGTTTAACCTTAGCAAATGAAAGAATAGAACATCTTTTGGTATGGGGAATTAAGGCGCATGACATCGACAAGTATCTTTAAGCGTGACGGATCGCGCTTTTAAACGAGAGGAAATGATGGAGCCTGGAAACAAGGTATCTGTTGCAGAAAGTTTCAGTCGATTTTTTTCGGTTGCGCTTGCGGATCAGGCAGAGCAAAAGGATTTGGTCTACAGAATTAGATATCGTGTTTATTGTGAAGAGTTCAAATATGAATCGACTGATCATTTCCCGGATCAGATGGAAATGGACGATTACGATAAGTCTTCGTTACATTGTCTAATTACTCACAAGGAGAGCGGCATGCCGGCCGGATGTGTAAGGTTGGTGCCTGCGGATGGCGATAGAATGACGTCTCCGTTGCCGTTCGAACGCTATTGTAGTGAAAGCCTCAATGTTGAAATGATTGACGCTATGAAGTTAGATCGACACTCTGTCTGCGAAATTTCAAGATTGGCTGTAGATGGCGCGTTCAGACGTCGGAGTGGTGAAACCTTGACGCGATTTGGCGAAATAAATGGCTTCCAATTTTCGCCCCAGGAACAACGAACATTTTCCTCAATTGCGGTGGCGTGTTTTTTTGCCGCCACGGTATTGACTGAGATGGTCGAAAAGACCAACGTATTCGCGATGATGGAGCCGTTCTTGCCAAGAATGATGGGGAAGTCCGGTATTCATTTTCAAAGAGTCGGCAAAGACATTGACTATCACGGTATTCGCGCTCCTTATTTTATAACGACTCAGTCAGCGTTGGAAAATATGCATCCCGAATTAAAGGAGCTGTACCAATGGATAAGAGCAAATATTTACAAGTGATTTTTTAATCTTCTAGATAATGTTGAAATTTTTGGAGATAAAAGTGGGTTTTCCGTCGGCAAGAGTGCTAACAATTAGATCGTTATGTTTGGCCACTCTCATTTTAGTTTCAGTAGGGTGTCAATCCCCGGAAGAAGCCGCGAAAGAGCATTTTCAAAAAGGCAAGGAGTTGTTTGATAAAGGAGAGATAGACACCGCTTTCTTAGAGTTTAAAAGCGCTAATCAGAGTCAAGCAGGTAATGCTGATACTTATTATTATATGGCTCTCGTAGATGAAAAGAAAAATAACTTAAAATCGATGAGGCAAAATTTGTCCAAAGCTATTGAGCTGGCTCCGGATATGATTCCAGCGAGATTAAAGCTTGGGAAAATAAGTTTAATATTTGGTGAGGTGGATAAGGCGAGAGAGCAAGCGAATTATGTATTACAAAAAGAGCCGGTAGAGATTGATGGGCAGATTTTGCTTGCCTCTTCGTTCATCCGCGAGGGGAAATATAAGGAAGCAAGCGATATTGTCGACTCTGTATTAAAATCCGCGCCGGAAAATCCGGAGGCAATCTCCCTGAGCGCTGCCCTAGCATTCGAACGAGGGGAAGTTGATTCAGTATTGTCATTAATTGAAAAAGCCCTAGCCATAAAGCCTGAAAATTTGCCGCTCAGGTTGTTACGAATTAAAGCTTACTCCGCTCGCAATGATATTGAGAAAGTGGTTGCCGAATATGAGTCCTTAGTGACGTTGTACCCAGATGTCGATAATTTCAAGGTAACCCTGGCATCAATGTATTCTATGACAGGAAAGCTTGATAAGGCTGAAAATGTTCTTAGGCAGATTGTTGAGGCTTCTAAAGATAAAATAGAACCTAAAGTCGTTTTGCTAGAATTTTTAAATGCAAAAGCAAAAGACAGAGTTGTTTCCGAATACTCTGCATTGTCCAGAGCAGCAAAAAACGACCAAAACACAGTCTTTGAGTTATCCAAATGGATGATCGCTTCCGGGTTTAGGGACGCCGGTGTAAATGGATTGAAAGACGTGCTGTCAGTGGAAAAAAATAGCGATCTAGGGTTAGCTGCAAAAACTGTGATAGCTGAGATGGCGCTAGGAGATAAGCGCTATGACGAGGTAGATAAAGCCTTGACCGAAGTATTAACCGTAAAACCAGATTTCTACGAAGCGAAGTTATTACGCGGTAGGTTATTGCTTTCTGAAAATAAAGTTGATGATGCCTTGGAGTTTTTAAATAAATTGGTTTGGGAAAAAAAGGATGCTGACTCCGCGTATCAATTGCTTGGTCAAGCATACGCGATGAAAAATGATCGAAAGCAGGCGGATCGGAATTTAAAATTGGCTCTTGATATTAATCCAGCCAATGCTGCAGCATTTTTTCCGGTGTATGAAGACTATATGAAAGCGGGGCAGAGAGATACTGCTAGGCACTATTTAGAAAAAGCGATTAAAGCCAAACCAAACCAAATCCTATTTCTGATTGCCATGGTAGAAGCAGATGTGTCGGAAGGGCGATTAGACGAAGCGCAAGAGGTCGTTCAGCGTGTTGCACTGCTTTCTAAAAATAAAGCAATTCCGCTCTATTTACAGGCAACGGTAATGCAGGGGAAAAAACAATTTCAATCCGCGGCTGAGTTATATAAGTCTGTGTTGATTGAGTCTCCCGATCATCTCAACTCGATGATAAACTTGGTTAAGGTCTATGCTGCAATAAACGAACCTAGAAAAGCGCAAGATTTTTTAGAGGATCACTATTCGAAACATTTAGGTAATATTGCTATTGCGAGTGTTTTGTCTGACTTTTATGTTGCGAACAACGACTCGGCTAAAGCTAAAAATTTTATAAACGAACAACTGAAGCGATTTCCGAATGCTGTGCCATTGTATCAATCCTTGGCAAGAATCGAAGCCTCGTTACACAAGGACATTGCAATTGCCAAAGATATTCTCTTAAGAGGGTTGGAAGCCAATCCGGATAGCATTCAGTTGTCGATGTCGCTAGGGGCTGTTTATGAGCAGCTCAGGGATTTTGCAAGCGCTAAGCGACTTTATAGTAAGTTATTGGAGAAATTTCCCGATTCTATGATGGTAGTGAATAATCTGGCGGCTCTTCTGATTGAATCACCTAACTCTGAGGAAGTGGATAAGGGGGCTCAACTCGCTGAAAGGTTAAAAGATGTTGAAAATACTTATTTTAAAGATACGTACGCGTGGTCTTTGGTTAAAATCGGAAAAACCGATCTCGGATTGCAACTGCTCGGACAATTGGTGTTGAAGGAACCCAAGATGCCAGAGCTAAGATATCATCTAGGGGTTGCTCACGCAAAAGTTGGAAACAAAGCGACAGCAATATCCGAATTGAAGCAAGCTATTGCTCTGTCCGAGAAATTAGGGCGTGAGTTTGCTGGGCAAAGCGACGCGAGAAAGATTTTGAGTGAACTAGAACATAAATAATGGAAATTATCGGGCGCTGAAATGAATAGGTTTTTCAATACTGTTGGATTTGCTGTTTTGCTATTTCTCAATGCTGGATGTTCTCAGCCAATGTTGGAGGACGTTCAGCAAGCGTCTGATTATACATATCAAGTTGGACCTGGGGATAGCGTTAATATTTTTGTTTGGGGTAACCCTGAGTTGTCGACTTCTGCGGTTGTCAGGCCAGATGGTAAAATCACAGTTCCTTTAGTTGAGGAGTTGTTGGCTAACGGTAAAACTCCGTTCGAACTTGCAAGAGAAATTGAGAAAGTTCTAGCGACCTATGTGAA
Organism: Methylomonas stagni; assembly: GCF_050154735.1. Taxonomy (NCBI): domain Bacteria; kingdom Pseudomonadati; phylum Pseudomonadota; class Gammaproteobacteria; order Methylococcales; family Methylococcaceae; genus Methylomonas; species Methylomonas stagni. Next base: position 4,389,201 of record NZ_CP189557.1, read on the forward strand.
AAGCCCGCAAGTAGTCGTCATGGTTTCGGGTTTTAAGGGAGTCAATACCCAACAAATTCGAGTGATCGGCAGAATCGGTGGAGGTTCTTCTGGCGGCAGTGGATCTGGTGGAGGGGGCGGCGGAACAGGTGGGGGTATTGGGCGATACCAAGGGAAAACAATTCCCTATGAGCGAGGAATGAGTTTACTGGATGTTGTTATCCAAATCGGACTTAACCAATATGCCGATGGCAATAGATCTACTGTCATTCGTAACTTCAATGGAGAGTTGAAATCTTACGGGGTTAGAATTGACGACTTGATTGATGATGCAGATTTATCCGCTAATGTTTTGATGATGCCTGGTGACATATTAATAATCCCGGATGCTTATTTTTAAGTCCCTAGAAACGTTTGATTTTTATTACTTAGTCATGGCTGTTTGATATGCAACAAGAACTTTCAGAAGTATATTTTTATTTGAAAGGGACATTGAAGTATAAGCGTCTGGCAATCATACTTGCTTTGTTTGTTTCTTTAGTCGCTTGGGCATACGTTTTTTTTATGCCGGATAAATTCGAGTCAAAGGCGAAAGTCCATATCGATTCGGCTACGGTAATTCGCCCTTTAATGCGAGGGATGGTGGTAGAGCCGGACATCTCGGCGTTAATTCGTATTATTCAGCAACTTATGTTTACTCGGCCAAATTTAGAGAAAATCATAGAGTTGTCTCAATTGTCGCGCTCTGAAAACGAATCTGCAGCTGCTACCGAGCTCATTGAAAATCTTAAAAAAGATATAACGATAACTGGTGGGCGAGGGGATATCTTCGATATCGCATACACTTCTCAGGATCCCGAGGTTGCTAAAAGTGTCGTTCAGGCTGTTTTGACCGTCTTTTCAGAGCAAACTGAAGGTAAGGCGATGGCTGATGCAAGTGATGCTCAGCGGTTTATTGAACAACAAATTCGTGATTACGAAATACGGTTGCAAGACGCTGAAAAGGCTAAGGAGGAATTCAAGAGAGTAAATTTAGATTTGCTAAATGAGTCCGATCAATTCCAAATGCTGCAAAAGTTGAAGGAGCAATTGCAAGAAGCGAATACGGCTTTACAACAGGCGCTTTCACGAAAAAGCGTACTAGCGGAACAGGTGGTTGATGTTCAAGACTCGGATGAGGATTGGGGTATGCCTACGGCTAGTCAAGAGGTTTCCGCTGATAATGCGAGAATCGAATCCTTAAAAGATAAACGAACAGAACTGCTCCTGAAATACACTGAAAGGCATCCAGAGATACTTGAAATCGATAAGCTAGTTGAACAACTCAAGAAACAGGAGGAAGAGGCAAAGGCAGCAAAAGCTCCAGTTGAGGAGCCGGCGGTGGGAGGAGTTGCTTTAGGGGCTGATAAGATGGCAAACCCCTATGTTCAAGCTTTAAAAATGGGTTTGGATAACGCAGCTGCCGAGGTTGCTTCCAACCAGTCGCTTGTAGACTCGATTCAGTCTAGAATTAATAAGTTGCAAGAGGGTCTAAATGAGCGTCTTACAATTGAAACTGAAATGAAAAATTTGAATCGTGATTATGAGACTATCAGTCATAAGTACTCCGAGTTATTAGAGCGGCGTGAGCAAGCTCATATTACAGAGCGTGTTGATGATCAGACTTCTAGGCTCAAATTTAAAATCGCCGATCCTCCTAGCAAGCCTGACAAGCCTAGCTTCCCTAATAGGAAATTGTTTTACTCTTTGGTTTTAGTAGTGTCTGTGGTGGTGGGCTTCGGAGTGGCCTTTTTGATATATTTTATTCGGCCGGTATTTATGTCAGCCAGACAGGTTCGTTTGGTGACGGGGTTGCCTTCTTTGGGGAGTGTTTCCTTAACTTCTCAAGGTATAAATCAGTCCAATAACGTCGACTGGGTGTTGATTGCTACATTTTTGATTTTTATTTCAAGCTATCTTGGAATAATGATATTCGAGCTATTAAAATAGTTCGAATAATTTATAGGTAACTTTATGAGCATTATCGAAAATGCGCTCAAGAAAGCCGGAAAGCAGGGCTTGGTTTTAGATGATGATCAAGTTTTGCCAAAAGGGAGTGCTTCCAGCCCTGCTATTGTAATAAACTCCGAAGAATTAGCATTGGCCGAGTCAGTCAATGGTCAATTTTCCGAGCGGCAGGTTAACCTTGATTGGAAGGGGTTGGCGGAGAAAGGTTATATTGATAACAATGATGCTAAGTCACAATTGGCCGAGGAGTTTCGTGTTATTAAGCGTCCTTTGGTAAATAATGTACAAGGAGGGGATGGTAACGGCATTAGTCGTCCAAATTTGATTCTCATATGTAGTAGTTTGCCAAGTGAAGGAAAGACTTTTATATCAATTAATCTGGCTCTTAGTTTGGCGAATGAACGAGATAAAAAGGTTCTGTTGATTGATGCTGATGTGGAAAAGCCCAGTATTGCCAAGGAATTGGGTGTTCAAAGCCCATTGGGGCTGATTGAATACTTGGAGGACGATAGAATAACATTTTCTGATATTCTGTTAAAAACAGATCTGCCAAATCTTAGCTTGATTACTGCTGGCAAACGCCATAAATACTCTACGGAGCTACTGTCAAGTCAAAGGATGTATCTTTTTGCGGAGGAAATCAGTCGTAGATATAAAGACAGAATTGTGATTTTCGATTCCCCGCCCTTGCTAGTGGCTACGCAAGCTCAGATTTTGGCTGAGCTGGTGGGACAGGTTGTTTTGGTGATTGCTGCCGAAATTACCCCACAAAGTGTCGTTAACGAAGCGGTTTCAAAGCTGAGTAATTGTGATGTTGTAATGACTCTTCTGAATAAGACTAGGCGTGAGATAGATATATACGGCCATAATTACAGTTACGGTAAGTATGGACAGCAGTAAAGCCCATTGTTTTAATAGGTTAAGGCTTCGGTACATTGCGTTTTTGGTTTGTATCAGTATATTTCACTCGCGCTATGTGGTCGCTTTGGAGTGGCGTGCTACACCTAGCATGTCGGTCAGCGAAATATTTTCAGATAATTTGAATTTGTCTGAAAATGCAAAGAAAAGTGGTTTTGTTACCGATATTAGTCCTGGAATATCGCTATTTGGGTCTTCCGCGCTCAGCAGTTTTAATCTGAACTACCGGTTGCAGGGTTTGTATAATGCTCAAGGTTCGGATAGCGTAGACTTTAATCATCAGTTACAGATGAGTTCTCGTTATCAGATTATTAGAAACAGATTGTTTGTTGAAACCAGCAGTTCTATCAGTCAGCAAAATATTAGTAATGCTTTTGTTGCGACTGATAATATCTCAGGTAACGGTAGTCGAACCGAGGCAAAAAATTTCAATATTTCCCCATATTGGACACCACGGTTCGGGCGATTTGCCAACGGTTTATTTAAAGTCGGTTACAGTCGTTCTTCATTCGATAATGGTGACTCGGCATTGGTTTCTCCGCTCGTTCAAAATCTGATATCAGATTCCGATAGTTTTTTTAAAGAAGCGAGATTGACCAGTGGTAGCGAGTTCAGCTCGGTTACTTGGGGAATGAACTATTCTTCGCGCGAGCAAAATAGAAACTCTGGACAAGATGTTCGATTTGAGGAGTATAGTGGTAATGCTCGGTATTATTTTAACCGGAAGTTTAATGTGTTTGGTCAGGCAGGCTTTTCGGATAATAGCTACCGAACTCTAGCGGCGAACAGTATTAACAATGGTTTTTTTATACCATTGGCGGGCGGTGGAGTCCGAGTTTATGGTATTCATTGGAAGTCGGAGTCGGTAATAATAAGCATGTCACTATGACTTTTAATCCGTCTTCTAATTTTAGTTCGGCAATTACTTACCGTAATAAGGATGTCGGGCTAAATACAGGAAGCTCGTGGGATGCTAATTTAAACTATCGAGTGCAGAGATTTAGCTTGGGGTTTAGTTATTCTCAAGATACGACCACTCTTCAACAACTTCTAGTAGAGCAAGGCTTCTTCTTGCGAGATGCTTCTGGCAATTTGACGGGTGTGACGGATCTTCAAGACCTTATTAGTCAGGGTTTTTTAGCGTTAGATGGGTCGGGTAACGTAATAAAAGGTCCTAATTATAATAACTCTCAATTAGTATTAAATCCTTTTGATTTGGTTGATGACGTAATTGTTAGAAAGCGTGCTAGCGTAAATTTGGCGTATCAGACCGGTAAAAGTCGCTTCAATGCCACTGCTTTTAATGAAAGAAGAAGCTATGAGCTGAGAGTGGGAGAAGATTCGGCTTATGGAATTTCCGGGGGTGGCAATGGAGTTTTGTGCCTCGATTAAGTTTTTATCTTCAGCCCTCCTGGCAACATTCGGTTGGTTCCGCAGCAAGTAATACACGTTACGATGTAGCATTGGGTTTAACTCGCTCCGTTCCCATAAATTTGGGGCGGCCATTATTGATGAACACAAAGTTGGAGTTTAGGCACATAGAACAGAATTCAGATAGCTCTTTCGGATTCGATTATACCGAAAATAGGGCAACCGCCAATTTTGCTGTGCGATTTTAATTTGCCTACTCAATATGTACGACGGATTTTATAACCTTAACCAAAAGCCTTTTCAATTAAGCGCGGATCCGGACTTCTTTTTTCAAAGTACAGTTCATAAGCGGGCTTTGGCGTACATGCACTACGGGCTAACTCAGGGAGAGGGTTTTGTTCTAGTGATTGGATCGCCTGGTACTGGCAAGACAATGCTGGTTAAGAGTTTGATTAAGAATCTGAACAAGGACAAATTGCTCATTGGGGTAATGATGACCTCTCAGGTTGGGCCTGAAGATACCTTGCGGATGGCCGCATCCACGTTTGGATTTAAATTTACGTTAAGTGATAAAGCTAGTTTATTGACTGGTTTTGAACGTTTTATCGTCGAAAAGGCGCGTGAAGGTCGACGTCTTTTGTTGATCGTTGATGAGGCGCAGAATTTGCCTAAGCAGTCCCTTGAAGAGCTTAGGATGTTGACAAATTTAGATGTGAATGGTCACCCTGTTTTTCAGGTGTTTTTGATAGGCCAAACTGAGTTGAAGCGCACCATATATTCGGCCGATATGGAGCAACTTAAGCAGCGCATTGTTTCTACGTTTCAACTTGATCCCTTAGATGTCGAGGAAACTAGAGAATATATTTTGTTTAGATTACAAACCGCTGGTTGGCAAGGCAAGCCAGAGTTCGGTGTCGGTGTTTTCGAGGCTATCCACCAATTTACCGGAGGTATTCCGCGTCGGATTAACACTTTGTGTGATCGATTGATGCTTTTCGGTTATTTGGAAGAACTCGGTCTTATTGATGAGCAGTCGGTTAACCGGGTTATCGTTGAGGTTAAGGAAGAAATGTTATTGGAAGGTGGCGATGAATCGCGTTCAGAGGATTTGCCGTTACACTCGCTCCATTCTCGTAACAGTGAAGATATGGATTTGGAAACGCGAATAGGGCGGTTGGAAGATTTGGTTACTAATCTTCGCAGCACCATCAATAAGGAAAGAGCGCTACTTAGGAAAGCGATTTTGCTACAACTGGACATGGATCCGGTCTACGACGACACCTCTAGTTCGGAATAGTTCATGAAATCGAATGTGCTTGTTTGCGTCGTCGGCGCGCGCCCAAACTTTATGAAGATGGCGCCAATTATTAAAGCTTTGAAAGCGGTAGGTCAGCCGATAGTTCCCTATCTGGTGCACACCGGGCAGCACTACGATCAAGCGATGAAAGACACGTTTTTCCAACAATTAGGGATCCCCGAGCCTGATCGAGATCTTGGGGTTGGATCTGGCAGTCATGCTGTTCAAACCGCTAACACGATGCTGCGATTCGAGCCGGTGTTGGATGAGGTGTCGCCTTTCGCGGTATTGGTGGTCGGTGACGTTAACTCGACAATCGCATGTGGGCTGGTTGCGGTTAAGAAAAGCATCCCTTTGATACATGTTGAGGCTGGGCTGAGAAGTTTCGATCGGGATATGCCGGAAGAAATCAACCGAGTTTTAACCGATCAAATTTCAGATCTGCTGTTTACGACCGAGCGCGGCGCTCTCCATAACTTGGAGCGAGAAGGTATCGATGAAGGGCGGGTGTGCTTTGTTGGCAACGTGATGATCGATACGCTGTTAGCGAATTGTCAGCAAGCTGTGACGCCCGATCTGACGCTAGCGACCTATGGGAGTTCTCTAGCGATAAAGGAAGAAGGCTATGCGTTGCTTACCTTGCACCGTCCGTCCAATGTCGACGATCCTGATACACTGGTGCGTTTGATCAAAACCGTCGGTGAAATTAGTAAGAGGCTTCCCGTAATTTTCCCTGTACATCCTAGGACACAGCAAAAAATTGCCCATGCCGGTTTGCTCGACGAATTCTCAACTGAACGTGTTTCTCTATTGCCGCCAGTTAGCTATTTGGAAATGCTGGGACTGATGCGGGCAGCGCGAGTGGTTCTGACAGATTCGGGGGGGCTACAGGAGGAAACTACCGCCCTGGGGGTTCCGTGCGTCACGTTGCGAGAAAATACAGAGAGGCCGATAACGGTTACCGACGGTACGAATACGATTGTCGGTACCGATGCGGAAAAAATTAAGGCCTGCGTCCACGAGATATTAGACAGCGGCGGTAAAAGGGGGCGGATTCCGGAGTATTGGGACGGTAACGCGGCGACACGGATTGTCGAGCGTTTGTTGCAGCGTTATTTCTAAGTGGGTATATGAAGCCTCAACTCATCGTTAACGCCATGACGGTGGATGTGGAAGACTACTTCCAAGTATCCGCGTTTGAACCCTATATTTCTAGTTCCGATTGGGATGATCTGCCGCATCGGGTCGAAGCCAATACCCAACGGATTCTGGATTTATTCGATGCGTATAAAGTAAAAGCTACCTTTTTTACATTGGGATGGGTCGCGGAACGCTATCCCAATTTAATACGCCGCGTTGTGCAGGATGGTCACGAACTGGCTTGTCACGGCTATCGACACATTAGAGTCACCCAGCAGTCTCCGGAGCAATTTCGGGAAGACATTCGGGTTAGCAAGCAAATTCTGGAAGACTTAGCCGGACAAGAGGTCATCGGTTATCGGGCGGCGAGTTATTCGATAGGCGCAAATAATCTTTGGGCCTTGGAAATATTACAGGATGAGGGTTTTATTTACAGTTCCAGTATCTATCCCGTCAGGCACGATTTGTACGGAATGCCCGGCGCGCCGCGATTTGCCTATCGGCCCGACAATGCGCCAGACTTGTTGGAAATTCCGATAACCACGTTGCGCATATTTGACCGTAATTGGCCCTGCGGTGGCGGCGGCTTTTTCCGCTTGTATCCCTATGCTGTGTCGAAATGGGCCTATCAGCGTCTCAACGATACCGAAATGCAGTCGGGAATTTTTTATTTCCATCCTTGGGAAATCGATCCGGAGCAGCCTCGGCAGGCCAATCTGCCTGCGAAGGCTCGGTTTCGCCACTATTTGAATCTTGATAAAGTCGCTGGCCGCTTGGAAAGGCTGTTGAGCGACTTTGAATGGAATACCATGCAAAAGGTATTCTTATCGGAATCCGTGAAATCCACAACACCGCCATGATCAAATTACTTGAACCATCGCAAGCCCAGCGTTGGGATGCTTATGTGATGGCTGCGGCCGACTCGACCTTTTTCCACTTGTCTGCGTGGCAACGCGTTATTGCCGCTGCCTTCGGTCACGATACTTATTACTATTATGCCGAGCAGGACGGCGAAATTACCGGCATTCTACCGCTGACGCACATCAACAGTTTACTGTTTGGAAACACGCTGGTTTCGAATGCCTTTTGCGTATACGGCGGTATTGTCGCCAGTAACGACGAGGCTTTCCGTGCGTTACAGGCGCAAGGCAAACAATTGGCCAGAACGTTGAACGTTGATTGCCTTGAAATGAGAAATCGTGTTCAAACGCATCGCGATTGGCCGCATAAAGCGTTGTACGTAACATTTCGCAAAACGCTCGATTCCGACCACGAAAAAAACCTGAACGCGATTCCCAGAAAACAGCGAGCGATGGTGAGAGCGGGCATCAAAGCGGGTTTAGTCGGTGTAGTAGATAATGATGTGGATCGATTGTTTCAAGCGTATTCCGAAAGCGTCAGAAACTTGGGGACGCCAGTGTTTCCGAGGCATTATTTTAAAGTACTAAAAGAGGCTTTCGGTAACGATTGCGAGATATTGTCGATCGAGCACGAAGGCCGTTTAGTGGCTAGCGTGATGAATTTTTATTTCAAGGATGAAGTTTTGCCTTATTACGGCGGCGGTACCGAGGCTGCTCGAGACCTGAAAGCTAACGATTTCATGTATTGGGAGGTTATGCGGCGGGCGGTGGATAGAGGGTGTCGCGTGTTTGATTACGGGCGCAGCAAGATCGACACCGGCTCTTATCGCTTCAAGAAGCACTGGGGCTTTGAGCCTGAGCAGCTGTATTACGAAATCGATTTGGTGAAGGCGGAGCAAATTCCGGACATCAATCCGTTGAATCCCAAGTATCGATTATTTATTGCAGCCTGGAAGAAGCTGCCGCTGCCAGTCAGTCAGGTTGTGGGACCATGGCTGGCCAAGGATTTGGGATAATTCGTGCCTAAACTGCTATACCTGATTCATCGGATTCCGTTTCCCCCCAACAAGGGTGACAAAATTCGCTCGTTTCATTTTCTGCGAGCGCTAGCCAAACGGTACGAGATATTCCTCGGCACTTTTGTGGATGATCCTGAAGACCGCCAATATATTGAAGCGCTCAAGCCTTATTGCAGGGATGTATGTTGTGTGGAATTGTCGCCCGGCCTCAATAAGCTTAAAAGTGCGCGCGGCCTATTCAGCGGCGAGGCGTTGAGTCTTCCGTATTATCGAGATAAGGCATTGCGTCGTTGGGTTGATCAGGTCATAAGTACCGAGGGTATAGACCGCGCGCTGATTTTCTCGTCGCCTATGGCTCAGTACGTCGAGCGTTACCCCGAGTTAAGGGTCGTCGCGGATTTCGTGGATGTCGATTCCGATAAGTGGAGCCAGTATGCCAACAGTAAAAGCTGGCCGGCCGCTTGGATCTACCGGCGCGAAGCCCGGACTTTGTTAAGTTATGAAACACGTATTGCCAGCCGGGCGGCCAAGACGATATTTGTTTCGGAACAGGAAGCCGCGTTGTTTAAAACCCTGGCGCCGCTTGAGAAAGACAAGATCGATTTCGTAAATAACGGCGTCGATACCGATCGTTTTGATCCTAAAGTCGCCGGTGATTCGCCGTTTCCGAGCGGACAATCACCCATCGTATTTACAGGTGCCATGGATTATTGGGCAAACGTCGATGCGGTCAAGTGGTTTGCCGAGACTGTGTTCCCGGAGATCAAGCGACAATGCCCGCATGCTAAGTTTTACATAGTCGGTTCCAAGCCTGCCAAGGAAGTGCTGCAGTTATCGGAAAACGACTCGGCAGTGATCGTTACCGGCAAAGTCGACGACGTGCGACCATATATTGTTCACGCCCGTTTGATCGTGGCACCGTTACGTATTGCTCGAGGCATACAGAACAAGGTTTTGGAAGCCATGGCGATGGCTAAGCCCGTGGTCGCAACGTCGGGGGCGATGGAAGGGATATCTGCTGGTCAAGAGTTGCAGGTCGCCGTCGCCGATGAACCGAATCAGTTTGCCGAAAGGGTTGTGTCTTACCTGCAACAATCTACTGTTTACGCCGAAGACAACCGTCGGTTTGTCGAACGTGCGTTTGGCTGGTCCGCGAATGCCGATAAGCTTTTGACTTTGCTCGCAGGTTAAGGTTGACGATGGACGAAGCGGTGCCTTTGGTTGTGCATATCATTTACCGTCTCGGCATCGGCGGTTTGGAAAATGGCTTAGTTAATATCATTAACAAAATGCCGAAAGAACGTTATCGGCATGCCATCATTTGTTTGGCCGATGCGACAGATTTTACCCAGCGTATCGACCGGTCCGATGTTGTCGTCCACCAGTTGCATAAGAAACCGGGGCAGGACTGGGCGTCGTTTTATAAGGTTTATAAGTTGTTTAAGGCTTGGAAGCCTGCGGTTGTGCATACCCGAAATCTAGGGGCTATCGAATATCAGGTTTGCGCCTGGTTGGCTCGAATACCCTACCGGGTTCACGGGGAACACGGCTGGGACGTGTTTGATCCTGACGGCAATAACCTAAAGTATCAGCGCTTGCGTCGAGCGTTGGGGCTAATCATTCATCGATTCATTCCATTGTCCAAACATTTGCAGGATTATTTGCAGGAAAAGGTCAAAATTCCGGCAGCTAAAATCACTCGCATTTGTAACGGTGTTGACACAAACCGGTTTTATCCTCGCGATTGCGATCGGGCGGCTCCAATGCATTGCGATATGCTTTTGTCCGGGAAAGTCGTCATAGGCACGGTGGGGCGTATGCATGGAGTAAAGGATCAATTGACACTGGTTAGGGCGTACATTCATGCTTGCCAAACGTATCCGGGCTTTGCTGGAGTGACTCGGCTTTGGTTGATAGGCGATGGGCCTTTACGAGCAGAGAGTGCTGGCCTATTGACGGATGCCGGATTGCTAGACCAAGCTTGGATGTCTGGTGATCGTGACGACATCCCCGATATTTTGCGTTGCCTGGATATTTTTGTGTTGCCATCCAAGGCCGAAGGTATATCCAATACTATACTGGAAGCGATGGCAACGGGGCTTCCAGTGTTGGCGACGAGGGTTGGAGGCAATCCTGAGCTGATCTTGGACGGAGAGACAGGGATGCTGGTCGAAAAGGAAAATCCGGAGGCTATGGCAAGGGTGCTAGCGGAGTGGGTTGCCGATTCCGACAAGCGTCGCCGTTTTGGGGCGGCCGGATTGGAGCGCATCCGCCAGGAGTTTTCGATCGATAATATGGTGTCTCGCTACCAACGGGTTTATGACGAGCGATAAATAGCGCCGGAGAATAATAATATGTGTGGCATCGTGGGGATATTCGATATGCAAGGCAGCGGGGAAATTGACCGCGGATTGTTGTCGAAAATGAACGAATCCCAGTTTCATCGTGGACCGGACGAGGGCGGTCTGCATAGCGAGCCCGGCTTGGGCTTTGGGCATCGTCGTTTGTCGATCATCGACTTGTCTAGCGGTCAGCAACCGATGCACAGCGCGGATAGAAATGTCGTCCTAACCTACAATGGCGAGGTATACAACTTTCCCGAGTTGCGCGGCGAGTTGGAAGCCTTGGGCTACAGCTTCAGAACTCACTGCGATACCGAGGTAATACTCTACGCTTGGCAAGCGTGGGGAGAAGCTTGCGTGGACCGACTACGGGGTATGTTTGCGTTTGCGTTGTGGGACAGACCACAACAAACCTTGTTCCTTGCGCGTGATCGATTGGGTGTCAAGCCGTTGTACTACTCACTATTGGCTAACGGACATTTCATATTCGGTTCCGAGTTGAAGGCGCTTAAGCAGCATCCGCTGCTGCCAACTCGGATTGATCCGACGGCGGTCGAGGACTATTTCGGTTTCGGTTACGTGCCAGACCCTAAAACAATTTATCGGGATGTCTATAAGCTGGAGCCGGGGTATAGTTTGGCGATTCGGCGCGGAGACGAACGGATTAAGCCTCGTCAATATTGGGATGTGACTTTCGATCCGGGTAATTTCTCTAGCATGGATGCTGCTGGTGAAGAGTTGATCGAACGGTTACGGGAGGCTGTTAAAATCCGGATGATGGCTGACGTGCCTTTGGGAGCCTTCCTGTCGGGCGGCGTTGATTCCAGCGCGGTCGTGGCTTTAATGGCCGGTTTGTCCGACGATCCGGTTAACACTTGCTCGATTTCGTTCGGCGATCCAAAATTCAACGAATCGCAATTCGCGGCTCAAGTTGCCGGTCGATATCACACTGCTCATCGGGTCGAACAAGTCGATCCCGATGATTTCAGTCTGATTGATTGCTTATCCGGTTTGTATGACGAACCCTATGCCGACAGTTCCGCATTACCCACTTATCGGGTTTGCGAGTTAGCCAAAAAACAAGTGACCGTGGTGTTGTCCGGGGATGGCGGCGACGAAAATTTAGCGGGTTATCGGCGCTATCGCTGGCATACCTACGAGGAGAGAATGCGTTCTTTATTGCCGGACGGTTTGCGGATGCCTTTGTTTTCGACCTTAGGTCGGGTCTACCCAAAACTCGACTGGGCACCGAAGGTATTTAGAGCAAAAACCACGTTGGAGTCGATAGGCCGAGATTCTATGGCGGGCTATTTTCATAGCGTGTCGGTGCTGTCTAATGGCATGCGTCAGCAATTATTTAGCGAGCAGCTAAGGGCGGAATTGCAAGGTTACGGCGCAATCGAGGTATTTCATCGATATCGGGAAAAAGCACCGAGCGATCCTCTGTCTATGGTTCAATATCTGGATCTGAAGACTTACCTAGCCGGTGACATCCTGACTAAAGTCGACAGGGCAAGCATGGCTCACGCCTTGGAAGTCAGGGTTCCGTTGTTGGACTACAAACTGGTGGAATGGATGGCGACATTGCCGCCGTCCTATAAGCTCAATGGTCGAGAAGGCAAATATTTGTTTAAAAAGTCACTGGAGTCTTATCTTCCGAACGATATTCTGTATCGACCTAAAATGGGGTTTGCCGTGCCTTTGAGCAGTTGGTTCCGAGGGCCTTTGAAAGAACGCGTACGGGAGGCTTTGTTGGGTAATACGCTTGGTCAAACGGGTTGGTTTAATCGCACTTACTTGGAGCATATGGTGACCCAACACCAGGCAGGTTTGCGAGATTACAGCGCTGCGATTTGGTCGCTGTTAATGTTCGAGGCGTTTCTTAGAAATGCCGGGTTTTGACGCTGGTTAACTTGTACGAGCGGGCAATAGACATTAATTAATTGATTTGCTAGAGTGTGAACCAATTCAAGTTTTTCTAAGTGGCGGTGTAATATGCGATTCGAAGAAGATGATAGCCTGATCGAGAACGGTCAACTGCAAGAGGGCAAGCAAGTCATTGATAAATCCAGAAGAAAGTTTGCTAAAGCTGGCGTTGCGGTTCCTGTCATCCTAACTTTGGCTAATCGTCCTGCATGGGGAGGGGGTACTGGTGGCGTTGACGAATGTACCATTTCTGGGTTTCATTCAATCGGTCCGAATAGAACTGCGTACTCCGGTAATATTGTGACTAATCCGGGGCCGCGTCCCCCGAAGCATTATTGCGACAACCCGAGTCAGTGGCCTTTAAGCAAATGTAAGCCTCACTCGAGTAAACACGAGACGGGTGGAACTTTGGAAGGGGGATCTGGGTGTCGACGAGATAGAACGGCGCCAAACTCTTGGACCTCAAACCGGAACGACACTCAAAAGGGGCAATGGAACTTAAATGCGGTGTGGACTAAAAGCACTCAAGCGCCGAAAACGAAGAGTGAATTGCGATCCAACGGCCAGAATGACTATGCGACTCTTAAGCGTAACGAGGCCACCTACGGATATTATATCTTCAGTGATACTGCGTTAGGGCCTACCACCAATGCCAACAAAACGTTAAACGATTGTATAAAAGAGCTGGATCAAGGGACTGATATAGGGTTGGATAACTGTATGGCTTGGTTGTTTGTTAACGCTTGTGATGGCAAACATGTGGTTGGAAGCTCGCTGTCGGATGTCCAAGCTTGTTTTCAGGCGGTAAAGACCGGAGGTAAGTATAAAGTTGGTGCAGTAGATTGTTCAGCCCAGGATATTATTGACTTTTGCCATCACTTGATCGCTGACGGTTGCACGGCGTAAGACAACAGTCTTCTGGTTTTATGCTCTGGCGAGTAGTTGGAGAAGTCTATTGCGTGGATTGGGGTGATGGGGTCGTGATTTATCATCGCAACTCCGGTACTACGTTTTTGTTTGAGGCGATGCCGTTAGAGCTGATTCAGCGATGTTTTCAGCCTACGCCATTTGATCAAACGATGCTTGAAGACATCATCGGAAATTTCGACTTATCGGATAAATCGCGCGACAAAGCTGGGTATTTAGAAAGTCTGATACAGGTTTTGTTGCAAAAAGAATTAATTGAGCCGGTAAATTGAGATTACAGCATTTGCCTTTCCAGGAGGTTAATAGCCGACTGCGAAATAGCGGTTTGAATTTGCAACTTGGTCAGTTTTGCTTTGCTATCACGACTAAATTGGCTTCAGTGGCGCAGAGTCTTTCGATTTTGTATGCCGATTTTGAAGTTTTTGATAGTAGTGTGTTCGTCGATTTCCCCGTATCGGTTGCTTCTGGACATAATTGGTTCAGCTCGATAAGTAAAAGCGCTGAATTTCGTTTTGATGGCTACGCGCCCTTCAATCCTTTACCGCTACAACATGCCCCGGCTTTGATCGAATGGGGGATGAATTGGTGTGTATCTAGTCAAATTAATACTTTTTTGATAATCCATGCTGCTGTGATAGAGAAAAATGGCTGGGCGGCTGTGTTACCGGCGCCGCCGGGATCCGGAAAAAGTACTTTGACCGCCACGTTGATTCAAGAAGGTTGGCGATTACTATCGGACGAATTGACTCTGGTTGATCCAGTGACTTTCCGAGTACACCCCTTTCCCCGTCCCGTCAGCTTGAAGAATCAATCCATTGACATCGTCGCCAAGCGCTATCCTGGCCTTGTGTTCGGGCCATTGTCAACGGATACATCGAAGGGCACTGTTTGCCATCTTAAGCCACCCGAAACCAGCATCAGTCGGCAGAGCGAATCTTGTCCGATTGCGTGGATCATATTTCCAAAATATGAAGCTGGCTCCGCGACCGAGTTTGCGCCAAAGGCAAAATCGTTAACGTTTATTGATGTAGCGGATAACGCGTTTAATTTTAGTCGGTTAGGCTACGCGGGATTTTACGCCTTGCGTAATGTATTGGACCGAGCAAGCTGTTACCAGTTGCGTTACAGCTGCCTAGACGAAGCGGTTCAAATTTTCGACCAACTTAAGATAGCCGAATGAGTTTTGAATGGCCCTTGTTGGTCAAGGTGATCAACGATCAGGTGTCTCATGCCGAGTTGTCCTTACCCGAATGGGGATTATTAGTCAGGCAGGCACGTGCATCGATGCTACTGGCGAAGCTGGTTCACTGGGTGGAGAGCCGTGGCGGACTGGATGAAATTCCGGAAGCCGCGCGTCGGCATTTAATCTCCGCAAAATGTTTTTCCGAAAAACAAAGCAACGACCTATTTTGGGAAATTCGCCAGTTGCAAAAAGTGGCTCGACAGTTAGAGTTTCCTTTTGTCTTGTTGAAGGGCGCGGCGTATGCAGTGACTGAACACCCCGCCGCGAGAGGTAGGGTCTTTTCAGATATTGATTTACTGGTTCCCCGCGAAAAAATAGGCTCCGCCGAGAAGCGTTTGATGATTCATGGTTGGATGGGCGGGCAAAACGGCGTTTACAACGAACGTTATTACCGGCGCTGGATGCATGAAATTCCACCAATCAGACACCTGTCCAGGGGCAGCGTCATCGATCTACACCATAACATCCTGCCGATAACGTGTAAGGATTGTCCCGATGCCGGATTACTACTAGCCGATGCGCGCGCATTGGAGAAATTCGATGGACTAGCGGTATTATCCCCGGTCGATCAAGTGATACACAGCGCGGTTCATTTGTTTTACGACGGTGAATTGGAGCACGGCTTGCGGGACTTGGTCGATTTAGATGCGCTGATTCGCGGTTTGGGCGAACAGCAGGTCAGATTGATTTCACGTTCATCCGAATTGGGTCTGGCAAGGCCAGTCCTTTACGCATTGCGTTACTCGACTACAATACTCGGTACACCGCTGTCGGACGAATTGGCCCGGCAACTTCAACAAGTGACGCCCGCCAAGGCAATTCTCGCGGTGATGGATTTTTTGTTCATTCGCGCGCTGATGCCGGTCCATCCAAGTTGCACCGACCGCTGGACAGGTTTGGCCCGTAACGTATTATTTTTGCGGGCGCATTGGTTAAAAATGCCGTGGTATTTGCTATTGCCCCATCTGACTATCAAGGCCTGGATGCGTCTGACCGGCAAAGAGAAGCACTAATTCCGGGTGCTCACTTCATGGCGAGCCGACTTGACAGTCTTAAACAAGAACCTTCTCGACATGAAAATCTTACATATTCTGGATCACTCGATTCCGTTGCACAGCGGCTACACCTTTCGTACCCGAGCGATACTCGAACAGCAACGTAAGCTGGGTTGGCACACTTTTCATGTGACTTCCGCCAAGCATCAGGCTCCCGGTAGCGATTTCGAAACGGTGGATGGCTTGGATTTTTATCGTTCGTCCCAACCGCGCGGTTTACAGGCAAAATTACCCGTTATGAACCAATGGGCGATTGTTCAGACTCTGGCGCGGAGGTTGGACCAGATCATTCCGGAAATTCGCCCGGATATCCTGCATGCTCATTCTCCGGCATTAAACGGGATGGCGGCTTTGAGAATGGCCAAAAAATACCGATTGCCGTTGGTTTACGAATGCCGGGCATTTTGGGAAGATGCCGCCGTCGACCACGGTACGACCGCGGAAGGTAGCTTGCGTTACCGTATTACCAAAGCCCTGGAAACGTATGTGTTTAAGAATGCCGATGCCGTGACGACGATTTGCGAAGGGCTCCGCAACGATATTATCGGACGGGGTATTCCTGCCGAAAAAATCACCGTGATTCCCAACGCGGTCGATATCGAAAAATTCAGTTTCGGTGATGTTGCAGAACCCGCGCTACTCGATCAACTAGGCCTGACGGGAAAAATCGTACTCGGTTTCATCGGCTCGTTTTACGCGTACGAAGGTTTACTGTTGTTGCTGGATGCGTTGCCCGAGATCGTCCGGCAGCGGCCGGATGTCCGGCTGCTGTTGGTTGGCGGTGGTCCGCAACAAGCACAAATCCAACAGAAAATTCAAGCCTTAGGGCTGGCGGATTGGGTTGTGATGCCGGGACGGGTTCCCCATGATCAGGTGCAACGGTATTACAATTTGGTCGATATTTTCGTCTATCCGAGATTGTCGATGCGACTGACCGATTTGGTTACGCCCCTGAAGCCGCTCGAAGCCATGGCGCAAGGTCGCCTGTTGGTGGCTTCGGATGTCGGCGGTCATCACGAATTGATCGAAGATCGTCGGACCGGCTATTTGTTCCGAGCCGGCGACCAAGCGGCCTTGGCGTCGACCGTTTTGAATGCCTTGGCCGATAAATCGCATTGGGACGACATCCGTCGAGCTGGACGGCACTATGTCGAACAAATCCGTAACTGGCAAACCAGCGTGGCACGTTATCAAGCGGTGTATGCCGGATTGATACGGGACGGGCATGACACGGACTGATCCCAGGCTGGTGGTTTTCAGCAGTCTCTACCCCAGTCAGGTTCGCCCGAATGTCGGTGTATTCGTCCGGGAGCGCATGCGCAGGGTCGCGGCGCACTGTGCGTTGGCGGTGGTCTCGCCGGTACCATGGTTCCCGTTTCAAGGGGTGATCCGCAAATTCAAGCCCAATTACCGGCCACAGCCCGCCACTTACGAATGTCAGGACGGTATCGACGTTTATTTCCCGAGGTTTCTGTCCTTGCCAGGATTAGGCCGCCGGTGGGACGGATTGATGATGGCGTTGGGCAGTTATCGGACTTTATACCGATTGTCTCGCAACTTCGGATTTAATCTGATTGACGCGCATTTTGCCTATCCGGACGGCTACGCGGCAGGATGGTTGGGGCGCTGTTTCCACGTGCCGGTTACAATCACGCTACGCGGCACCGAAGTACCGTTGTCCAAAATCGCCAGTCGGCGGGCGCGCCTGTTGGCGGCGCTTCGTAGGGCCGCTCGAGTGTTCTCTGTGTCGGAATCGCTTAAACGACATGTCGTTAGCATCGGTGCCGAAGCCGATAAAATTTTGGTGGTGGGGAATGGCGTCGATACGAATGTCTTCTATCCGCTGGATAAAGTCTCGACTCGTCAGAGTTTGCAACTCAACGTCGATGCGCCGGTGCTGATTTCAGTGGGTGGCTTGGTCGATCGCAAAGGGTTTCACCGAGTCATCGAGATATTGCCGGCGCTGCTGGCAAAACATCCCGGTTTACGCTACTTGATTGTCGGTGGCGGCAGTCCGGAGGGTGATATTCGCCAGCGTCTGGAGAAGCAAGTCGCCGAACTCGGCCTCGCTGAACAGGTGCGTTTCCTGGGTGCGATGCCCGCCGCAGCCTTGAAAGAGGTTCTGTCCGCCGCCGACGTTTTTGTATTGGCGACTGCTAACGAAGGCTGGGCCAATGTGTTCTTGGAAGCGATGGCTTGCGGTTTGCCGATTGTAACCACCGATGTTGGCGGCAATCGCGAGGTGGTTTGCGACGATAGTTTGGGGCAGGTGGTGCCGTTCGGCGATCGCGATGCCTTGCTTGCGGCGCTCGATGCCGCGCTGGGGCGCGACTGGGATCGCCATGCGATTATCGCCTATGCCGCTCAGAATGCCTGGGATCAACGCGTCGCTGTCTTGGTGGCGGAATTCAACCAACTGGTAAATCGATCATGAGCCTTTACACCTCGCTGTGCTCCTCCGTGCTGTTTCCTCTACACGAAGCGTTAAAAAAACACAGTACCGTCAGAGTGCGCAAGGCGATGGAGCGTAGCCAGTGGTTGGGCGTGGACGAAATTCGCCAGGCTCAGGTCAAGGACTTGACACGGTTTCTAACCGATATTGGCCAGCATGTGCCTTACTATCGGACATTGTTTGCGGCATTAGACTTCAATCCGGGGCAGGTCACCAGTTTAGCGGATTTAGCTCGCCTGCCCTTGTTGGACAAACCGACGATACGCGCCAATTTGGATAAAATGCGGGCGGAGGATGCCGAGGGTTTGGCCCGCTTTAATACCGGCGGATCAAGCGGCGAGCCATTGATTTTTTACATCGGCAGTCGCCGCGTCAGTCACGACGTGGCCGCCAAATGGCGCGCCACCCGTTGGTGGGGTGTCGACATTGGCGATCCGGAAGCGGTGATATGGGGGTCGCCGATCGAGCTGGGCGCGCAGGATAAAATTCGGTTGATTCGCGACAAGCTATTGCGGACCCATTTAATACCGGCCTTCGAGATGTCTCAAGAAAAATTGGACGGCTTCGTAGCCAGGATACGGCAAATCCGGCCGAAAATGTTGTTCGGCTATCCGTCGGCGTTGGCGCATATCGCCAGTCATGCGGAAAAGCACGGCGTGGCAATGAACGATTTGGGCATTAAGGTGGCGTTCGTCACGTCCGAGCGCTTGTACGATTATCAGCGCGACAAAATCCAAACGGTCTTCGGCTGCCCGGTTGCCAACGGCTACGGCGGCCGCGATGCCGGTTTTATCGCCCACCAATGTCCGGAAGGCGCGATGCACATTACGGCGGAAGACATCATCGTCGAAATTGTCGATAAACAAGGCAAGCCGCTGCCCAATGGCGAGTTGGGCGAGATTGTCGTCACCCATCTGGCGACGCGCGATTTTCCGTTTATCCGCTACCGCACCGGGGATATGGGAATTTTGTCCGACAAAGCTTGCGCTTGCGGGCGAGGGCTGCCGTTGCTCGAAGAGATACAAGGTCGCACCACCGACTTCGTTGTGGCGCGGGACGGCACCGTGCTGCACGGCCTGGCCTTGATTTATGTGTTGCGCGATTTAGAAGGTGTCGACGCTTTCAAGATCACGCAAGACAGTCTGGATAAGACCAGCGTGCAAATCGTCAAGACCGACGCTTACCGAGCCGAATCCGAACAACGCATCGTCGCGGAATTTAAAAAGCGATTGGGTGATACGGTCAACGTTGCGATCGAATATACCGATTACATACCCAAGGAGCGTTCCGGCAAATTCCGGTACGTTATCAGCCACGTCAAGCCTTAATCGAGCAACATGACAAAATTCGCGGGATGGGTGGGCAGCGGACCCTGGAACGAAAGCGCTGTCGCGAGTCTGACCGAGTTGGTCGGTCGGGCCGGGTCGGCCTTCGATTTTCAATACGACGGTCATTTCGGACTGGCCAGTCAAGCGCCGGCGCTGCTCCGAGACGATGGCATTCTGTTGTTTGCTTTGAAGACGGCTGCTTCTCCGGAGCATTTGCGGGAAGTCTTGGCGCGGTATCGGCGGCACGGTGCCGCGTTATTCGATGGCGGTAGCGCATGCGATGGCGTGGTTTTGATCGATAGCGTCCGCCGTTTGCTGTTGGCTGCCACGGACCCTATCGGCTTGAGTCACATTTATTACGCGGTTACCGATTCCGTGATCGTGTTTGGTTCCAGTGCCGATTTCGTGGTTCGCCATCCGGCGGTCGAAAGCGAAATTTCGGCGCAGGCTATTTACGATTACGTCTATTACCACCATTGCCCTAGCCCGAACACCATCTACACCAAGGTCAAGAAGTTGGAAGGCGGTCAGCAATTGAGTTTCGAAGACGGCAAACTGGAACTGCGCCGTTATTGGTTGCCGTCGTTTAACGAATCTGCGCTCGATTTAAGGCAGGTCGGCGAGGATTTGAAAGCCGGCTTGATCGAAACCGTGCGCGGCATGGTCGGCAGCGAAGACGAAACCGGCGCATTTTTAAGCGGTGGCTTGGATAGTTCCAGCGTGGTTGGCGCGCTGGCTAAAGTGTTTCCCGGGAAGGCCAAGACCTTTTCGATGGGTTTTCCGGTCGAAGGTTACAACGAAATCGAATACGCCAACATTGCGGTCAAACATTTCAATACGCGTCAACACGAGTATTACGTAACGCCGGAAGACACCGTCAATGCGGTCCCGATGATTGCCGCGTATTACGATGAGCCGTTCGGCAACTCTTCGGCCTTGGCGGCCTACTATTGCGCGAAATTGGCTAAGGACAACGGCGTCGGGCGTTTGCTGGCCGGCGATGGCGGCGATGAGATCTTCGCCGGTAACGAGCGCTACGCCAAGCAGATGTTGTTCGAGCATTATCATCGTTTGCCCCGAGCGGTTGGCGCTGGCTTGGAAGGGGTGTTGAACGCCTTGCCGGCTGGTTTGGCGAATACTAAATTGCCGTTCAAGGCCAAACGCTATATCGAGCAAGCCAAGGCCGCGATGCCGGATCGATTGCAGGATTACAACTTTTTGCACCGTCATGCTGCTACCGACATTTTTGTCGGCGAGTTTCTGGCGCAAATCGATACCGGCGAACCGCTGCAACTGCTACGAGACAATTACCGGCGCCCGGATCAGGCCAGCACCTTGAACCGAATGCTGTATATGGACTGGAAAGCCACGTTGCACGACAACGATTTGGTCAAGGTCAACCGGATGTGCGAACTGGCTGGCGTTGAAGTCTGCTATCCGCTGTTGGATAGCCGTATCGTCGAGTTGTCCTGCCAAATACCGTCCGCCGCCAAATTGCACGGTCAAAAATTACGTTGGTTTTATAAGCAGGCGATGGCGGATTTTCTGCCGGACGCGATCATCAACAAACCCAAGCACGGCTTCGGCCTGCCGTTCGGTATCTGGCTCAAGGACCATCAGCCATTGAAGGACTTGGCCTACGACGCGATCAACGCGTTGAAAAAGCGCGGTTATTTCAAGCCGGAATTCCTCGATCACGCGATTGCGATGCATCAAAGCATACACGCGGCCTACTACGGCGAACTGATCTGGATTTTGATGATGTTGGAACTGTGGTTTGCCGGTAAACAAAAGGCGTGATGCACGCGGCAAGACGAGTGACAAAAAACGTCAGTTTTCGACTTGGAGCGATGGTGCAAGGCTTGCCGGGTTTCCGCGGGTTGCTGTTTGATTTAGTGGTCTAGGGCTGGGTTTTAGGTAAGTTGTTGATCTTGTTTTTAAAAAAGCACTCGATATTTCGCAATCGTAAAAGTCCGTTCTGGCATAAGTCTTGTATTGGTTAGTGCGTTCGTTATTCAATCAGACAGAGAGATACCGCTATGAACATTCAAATGCGAAAAACACAACAAGGTTTCACCTTGATCGAACTGATGATCGTCGTCGCGATTATCGGTATTTTGGCCGCTATCGCGATTCCGGCTTATCAAGACTATACGGTCAGATCCAAAGTGTCCGAAGGCCCAAGTTTGGCATCGCCGGCGTTGACCGCGGGCGGCGTGGCGTGTAGCGACGGTACCTTGGGCGTGGATTCCACGACCAATTTAAGTTTTGGTTTATCCACGTCGAGTGAAATCAACGGCAAATATGTTCGCTCGGTGAACATTACGTCCGCCGCTAGTAATTCCGCGACAGTGACGATAGTCTACACAACGATTGGTACTGCCGTTACAGGCGGTGATAAGTTGTTGTATAGAGGGGAATGCTCTCCAGGTTCCGGCATGCAGTGGCGCATAGATACTAACACAACTAACTCGACGCTGAATTCTAAATATCATCCTAAAACCTAACCGTTAGGAGTTGAGTGATGAAAAGGGGCTGAAAAGCCCCTTTTCTTTTTGTAGCTTCCCGGTATTTCGAAAATATGAATTACGTTAAAACGACCGTACTGCAATCGGCCAACAAGGTATTGCCGGTTTTTGTTCTGATTGCCGTTATTTTCGCCGTTTATTTCAACGGTCTTTCCGGGCCGTTTTTAGCCGACGATTACCCCAATATTGTTGACAATAACGGGGCGTTACTAAAGCAGTTAAAGCTTGATGATTTGCAAGGTGCATTCAGTAGTGGACCGAGTGGTGCGAGGCGGCCGCTAGCGCATCTAAGCTTTGCTCTTAATTATTACTTTGCCGGTCAGAAATTTGATAAGGTGGCTTTTAAATTAACTAATGTCGCAATTCATGTGCTAAATTCGATATTAGTGTTTTTTATATCCAAGTTATTGATTCGCGCCGCTACGCCGAATCTGCCGCCGGCTAAGTTAGCGTTTGTTGTTGCGTTAATTTGGGCCGTGCATCCGCTGCAAGTCAGTACCGTGTTATACGTTGTGCAGCGCATGACTAGTCTGGCCTGCTTGTTTACATTGGGTGGTTTGCTGGTTTTTTTACATGGCCGCCTTGGGATTGGCAAGTCCAACGGTTTGTTTTGGATGATACTCGGCAGTTTGGGAGGCAGTGGCATCGGTTTTTTTGCCAAGGAAAATGCGTTATTGTTGCCATTGTTGATTCTCGTCGTCGAAGTTTCCCTATTGCCTCGGCCAATCGAAAAGGTTGATGTCAATAAGTTAAAGGGCTTTTATGGCTGCCTTGTTGTGCTGCCTGCGATAATTGGATGTATTTATTTAGTATGGCATCCAGAAATTGTTCTAAGAGACTATCAGGTTCGCGAGTTTACATTGTTCGAGCGGATAATGACCGAGTTCAGAGTGTTGATTTATTATCTGAGTTTGCTGTTTTATCCGGATAATACTCAATTGGCGCTGTTTCACGACGACTTTTCGATTAGTAAGGGTTTTTTACAGCCGATAACGACCTTATATTCTTGCGTCCTAATTGTTTTTCTGGTTGGTCTGGCGATTTTAAATGTCCATGCAAGGAAAATGCCCTTTCTTAGTGTCGCGGTACTGTGGTTTTTTGCCGGTCATAGTATGGAGTCCACGATTTATCCGCTGGAACTGGTTTTCGAACATCGCAATTATTTGCCAAGCATCGGTGTCGTATTTGGGGTGGTGGTTTTGATTTATCAGGCATTCGCCGGTGTAATCGCCGCTAGTTTGCTTAACGCACTATACGCAGGTATCGTCGTCAGTTTAGGGCTCGCAACCTATACCAGAGCCACGATTTGGGGGCGGCTGGACAGTTTTGCCTATTTCGAAGTGAGAAATCACCCGGATTCGCCCAGAACCAATAGTATTTACGCCAATGCGCTCGAGTTAAAGAGCGGCCCCAATCTTGAAACCTATCGTCATTACTTAGTTGCATCCAGACTAAATACCTATGAAGTCGCCTCGTTAATGGAGGTGTATATGGAACTAAATCGTCTATCACATTTTCACGACCCCGCTCAGGATAAAGCGGATAGCGGTTTGCCTAAAACCTACGATGACGAGTTAATACTCGATAGCCGATATATGGGAGCTTTGAAGGCTTTATTGCATCGCGAGATTATCCGCAGAATAAATGCGAGAACCTATCCGCTACGGACCGTGGCAAGTCTGCGTAATGCCGCGAATTGTTTGATCGATCGACATTACGAGTGTCTAGAAATCGCCGCCGACTTGAACGAATGGATTGATGCGGCATTGGCACAGCCCGATTTTTTCGATGTGGCGATGATATATGTCATTAAAGCAAAAGTCGTATTTAACCAAGGAAATATCGATCGGGCATTCGAATACATGGACAAAGCCATCGAGCTGTCGCCACGGCGCATGTATTTCTATGCGGAAAAGGCGCATTTGCTGATTACCTTGAGCAAGTTCGACCAAGCTGAGCAAGTGCTGCTCAGTGCTGAACAATTAAACGTGGCCAATGGGTTCGACAAGCAAGAGTTTGCTGGGCTTCGCAAAATTATTTCAACCGAGCTTTCCAACGCAACGCCCTGACTCGATTTGCTTACGAAAGCTGTTTGGTAAAACAGCGCATACCAGTGTAGGAGCTCCATCCGCAACGGCTAAAGCCGCTCTTGCACTGGTTTTATCCTCCGGTGCGAAAAACGCGTCGAATGCCAGTTAGGTTTTCTCTACCTGTCCTATCGTGTACCATGTGAAGGTTACGCCACGGTATGCTCCGCTAATCGCCGGCATGCGCTCGTCAATTAAGTCGTGTGAAATCTCAGTGCTATGCGCATCCTGAATATTCGTTACAAAAACATCAACTCCCTGGCCGGCGAAGGGCGGATCGATTTCGACCAAGGCCCGATCGCCGAGGCCGGCGTGTTTGCGATTACCGGTCCCAACGGTTCGGGTAAAACCAGTATCCTTGATGTCATCACGCTGGGCCTCTATGGCGAGACCTTTCGCTTTGACAAGCCGGCCGAGCATGTTATGACCAAACAGACCGACGAGAGCGTGGCCAGCGTCGAGTTTTCGTTGGGTGGAGAGAAGTTTCGTTCCGATTGGTATGCCAGGCGGGCGGAAGGCGATAAACAGTCGCGGGCCGAGACCGAGATGTCGTTGACCAAGCTTGGCGAGAGCGATGAGTTGTTGGCCGAAACGCCATCGACGGTGCGTGGGCGGATTGCCGAACTGACCGGTATGGATTTCCATAAATTCAGCAAATCGATGGTGTTGCCGCAAGGCGATTTCGCGGCGTTTTTAAATGCGTTGGATAGCGAGCGCATGGACATTCTCGAAAAAATCGCCGGTGGCGACATTTACGAACAATACCGCCAACAAGCCGAAGCCCACTATCGCCAAATCGCCGATCGCGTGCGCCAATTGCAACAGGATAGCGTCGCGATTCCCTTGCTCGAAGAGGCGGAACTCGACGCCAGTCGCGCCGACCTGCGGGATTTTCTAGATCAACACACCGAATTGTCCGGTCAGCAGGACTATTTACGACAACATCAGCTTAAATTGGAAAACGTCGCAGCATTGGAGGCCGAAGAGCGGCAACTGGCCCGGCAAACCGCCGAGCTTCAAACCCAAATGCAGACTTTGCAATCGGATTTGCAACGAATCGCCGCGATTGACGATGTCGACAGCTATCGTGAACAGTTGGCGGGATTGGATGCCAAGCAGTCTAAAATCGGCGAACTCCAAAGTGAGTTGGCGAGTTTGCGCCGGGAGGTGGCCAGCCTGCGTCAGCAGTTGGGTGTTGGCGGCAGCGATCTGGATCCGCCGGCCGGCGACCGGGATTGGGCCTCGCGGAAACGGATTATCGATGACATCAAGATCAGGCTCAGCGAGCTGAAATTAGAATTGCCCAGAGAAATGGCGGCGGTGGAAGCGGCCCAGCAAACCTTGGCCGACAAACGTGCCGCGCTCACCGAGCTGGAAGGGTGGTTGCAAGAGCATCGCGGCGAGGCCATTCTGCTAACCGACTTTCCGGATGTCGTGCAGTTGCGCAATCTCAGAACCGAGATCGCGGAACTAGGTGCCAAGCAGAAGACACAGTTGGCCTGGTCGAAAAATACCTCGGCGGCCTTGAAAAAGAATCAAACGGCCTTGACCGATGCCAAGGCCGGCTTGGTTGAGTTACAGGAGCGGATCGCGGCAGCCGAGGCAAATATCGCGACGCACGGTCAGGGTAGAAGCGTCGATGAAATTCGCGAGCTGTTATCCGAGCAACAGGCGAGGGTCAACGATTTCCAAGAGTTGTATTCGTTAGCCAGCGTCAATGCGAAGGTGACCAAAAAGGGCTTGTTCGGTTGGCTGTCGACGAACAAGTCGTCGGAGTTTCCCGACGAGGGCGAACTGCGCGACAAATTGGCTGCGCTGAAACACGAATTCGGCCGAGAGGAAAACATCGGCTCGGCGCTGGAACAAGCGATCGCCAACGAGGCCTTGTTGCGCAAAATGACGCCTGATCGCGGGAAATTGGTGGACGGCAAACCTTGTTTCCTATGCGGCTCCTTGCATCATCCTTACACGTCGAAACCGCCGGTAATGACCGACTCGAAAAAGGCGTTAGTCGATCAGCGCGGCAAAATGCAAGCTTTGAAGGCTGCCATGGCCAATATCGAAGCCCAGTTGACCGCGGCGGAAAAACGTAGTTCACAGATGTCCGCCAAGGAACGGCGCTTGCAGGAAATGCGCGCGCAATGGCGGGTTTTGGTGAATCGGCTGAATGTCGCCCGCGACGGTATGACGATCGAAAATCTGAGCTTGCAAAAGCAGTGTTTGGATCAGGAAACCGAAGAACTCGAAAAAATTAAACTGCTGCTGAAAGATGTCGGCCAGTGGCAACGCAACATCGGGAAATGGACCGACGAAATCGGCGTGAAACAAGCGCAAATCCTCAAATTGGCGGCTGTGGTCGAGCAATTGGAAACCGCGTGGAACAACCGTCCGCCCGAAGCCATTGAAGGCGAACAGCAATTGGCCGCGTTGAAAGCTTCTGAAAAGGCCTTGTTGGACAAACTGGAGAAAGCGTTGATGCCTCTGGGGGAGAAAATACCGGGCAAGTCCAAGGAAAATGCTTTGTTCGATCGCCTGAATGTCCGGCGCCAGGACTATCAAATACGCGATTTGCGCAAGCAGGGTGTGCTTGGCGATATCAACGGTTTGCAGGACGGTTTGCAATCCGGTCAGGCGCGCATTATTCGCTATCAAGCGGAAATTGCCGAACTGTCCGAAGCCTTGCAAAGCCATGAGTTGTCGGGTTTGCATTTGGCATTGTTCGAGAAACAAACGTCAATCGCCGACCTTGAAGTCCGGCTCAGTGAGTTGGAGGCGGATTACGAGGTTGACCACGACCAATTGCTGCAGCGATTGCTGGCCGGCGGTTTCAGCGATCTGGAGAGCTTGAGGTCGGTGTTGGAGCAATCGAATAGCAGAACGGAAATGGCCGAGATTCTAGCGAAAATGGAGCAGCGCTTGGCGGCATTGAACGTAGAATTGGCCGAGCTGGATTTACGCTTGCAAAAAGCCTATGCCGCGTTGCCTGGGCACGACACAGCGGCCGATTTACTAGCCATGCAACGCGCGCTGTCTGAAAAAATCGACATCACCGAGCACGAGATCCGTCGCCTGGAGCACAAACTTGCCAAGCAACAGACTTACGCGGAGACCTTTGGCGAACTGCAAGAACAACTACGGC
Organism: Methylomonas stagni; assembly: GCF_050154735.1. NCBI lineage: Bacteria > Pseudomonadati > Pseudomonadota > Gammaproteobacteria > Methylococcales > Methylococcaceae > Methylomonas > Methylomonas stagni. The sequence continues at coordinate 4,416,819 of NZ_CP189557.1, forward strand.
GGGAACTGGCGGCTTTCGCCGAAGCGGAAGCGGAGTTGAATTTGATTAAAGACGAGCAGGGTGGTTTGCGGCGGCGGATTCAACAGTTGTTGGTCGAGAAGCTGCTGCGGCAGGCGAATCGGATATTGGAAAGCTTGAGTGGCCGTTATTATTTGCGCAGCGGGTTCAGCGAGCACGGTTTGGCGTTGGAGGTCGAGGACACTAAGCAGATCAATGTACGGCGTTTGCCGAAAACCTTATCGGGTGGCGAGAGTTTTGTGGTCAGCCTGGCGCTGGCCTTGGCGCTATCGGAAATTGCCAACAACGGAAGAGCGATCGATTCCTTGTTTTTGGACGAGGGATTCGGCAACCTTGACGCCGAGGCGCTGTATCTGGCGATGACGACGCTGGAGAGCCTGAAAACCCAAGGTAAGATTGTCGGCGTGATTTCTCACGTCGATGCGGTAAAAAGGCGGATTAAGACCCAAATCGAGTTGGTCAAAAACACCAACGGTTTTAGCGAGTTGAAAATGGTGGCCTGACCCTGCCGGCAGGATCAGGCCGGTTTAGGTGTTCACGGATTGGGTGTCGGTTTGAAAGCTTTGCCGTAAGTGGTGTCGGCGTTGAAATCGTCCCAAACGTAGACCGGTCTGACGATGGGCTGAGTGGGAATCGGCGCCGATATTAAGTCAAGCACGCCGACGCCCATCCTGGCGCCCATGTTGATCAAGCCTTTGAAGGTGCCGCCGACGAAGCCGTAAACGACATTGCTCTGATTATTGATGATGATGATGTTCTTAGGGATTTCCAGCGACGAGGTGGCGATATTGGCCAATCCGGAACTGAGTTTGCGGCCTACCGTTTCTCCATAGCTTTCGTTTTCACCGGGTTGGGCATGCGCGGCGGCGGCGAACGCGGCGATCAGCCAGAAGGCCCAAACGGTTTGCTTTGCTTTCATAGCGTATCCTGAATCTGTTGACGAATCGGCGCCGCCCGCAAGCGGGCGACGGTACCCGAGCAAGTATAGCAGTGGGTGTGCTTACTTTTTCAAGGCCTTGGCGAAGGCATTGCTCATGGTATTCGGCACAACCTGTTGTGGTTTGCCTTTAAGCGCCGGTTTGTTCGCGGGCCTTTGCGGCTTTTCGCCGCGCACGATGTCGGCTTCGTCGACACTCTTTTTCATGCTCAACGAAATCCGCTGCCTAGCGACATCGATTTCCAATACTCTGACTTTGACCATGTCGCCCGCTTTGACGACATCGCGCGGATCCTTGACGAAGTCGTCGGCCAAGTGAGAAATATGCACCAGACCGTCCTGGTGCACGCCGATGTCGACGAAGGCGCCAAAGGCGGCGACATTGGTGACCACACCCTCCAGTGTCATGCCGGGTTCCAGATCGGTGATTTTCTCGACACCTTCCTTGAATTGCACGCTTTTGAACTCGGGGCGCGGGTCGCGGCCGGGTTTTTCCAATTCCTGCAAAATATCGGTGACGGTCGGCAGGCCGAAGTCGGCGTTGGCGTAGTTGGCGGGATTCAGGCTACGTAGTGCCTGGCTTTGGCCAATCAGATCGCGTATCGATTTGCCGGTGTCGTCCAGGATGGCGTTGACCACCGGGTAAGCCTCGGGATGCACCGCCGAGGCGTCGAGCGGGTTGTCGCCGTTCATGATGCGTAAAAAGCCGGCGGCCTGTTCGAAGGCTTTGTCGCCGAGGCGCGGCACTTTCTTCAACTGCGCGCGGTTGGCGAAAGGGCCGTTTTGGTTGCGGAAGGCGACGATGTTTTCGCTGATACTGGCGCTCAGGCCGGAGACTTGTTTCAGCAAGGCGACCGATGCAGTATTGACGTCAACACCGACCGCGTTCACGCAATCTTCGACCACGGTGTCCAACATGCGAGCCAGTTGCACTTGGTTGACGTCGTGCTGGTATTGGCCGACGCCGATGGATTTGGGGTCGATCTTGACCAATTCGGCCAACGGGTCTTGCAAGCGGCGGGCGATGGATACCGCGCCGCGTAACGATACGTCGAGATCGGGAAATTCCTTGGCGGCCAATTCCGATGCCGAGTACACCGAGGCGCCGGCTTCCGAAACGGTGATTTTCTGGAACAGTAGTTCTTTATGCCGTTTCATCAAATCGGCGACCAATTGGTCTGTTTCACGGGATGCGGTACCGTTGCCGATACTGACCAGTTGCACGCCGAATTGAGCAATCATGCGCGCCAGCGTGGCGATGGATTGGTCCCACTGGTTTTTCGGCTGGTGGGGATAAACGGTTTCGGTGGCCAGCAGTTTGCCGGTGGCATCGACCACCGCGACCTTGACGCCGGTGCGGATACCGGGATCCAGACCCATCGTCGCTTTCGGACCTGCCGGCGCCGCCAGCAACAAGTCGCGCAAATTGCTGGCGAAAACGCGGATGGCCTCCTGCTCGGCGGCTTCGCGCAAGCGTAGTTTCAAATCCATGTCGATGCGGGTGAAGAGTTTGATCTTCCAGGCGAAACGGGCGGTATCGGCCAGCCAAGAGTCCGCGGGTTTAGCGGTGTCGGTGATCTGTAAACGCTGGCAAACGAATTGGGTGCAGAGTTGATGTTCTTCCTGGTCAAGCTCGGCCGGTTTCAGCGTTAAATTCAGCATGTCCTCGTTACGGCCGCGGAACAGGGCCAACGCGCGATGCGACGGAATTTTGTTGATGGCTTCGCTGTAATCGAAGTAATCCTTGAATTTCACGGCTTCAACTTCCTTGCCGGCGACAATGGTCGATTGCAATATGCCTTTGTTCCAAATGCGCTCCCGCAGTTCGGAAAGTAATTCGGCGTCTTCGGAAATCCGTTCCATGATGATCTGGCGGGCGCCATCCAACGCGGCGGCGACATCGGCTATCCCTTTGTCCGCATCGATATAGCGCTGGGCGACTTGCTCTGGAACCAGATCGCGATCGTCCAATAGCGCATCGGCCAGCGGCTCCAGTCCGGCTTCGCGGGCGATTTGCGCCTTGGTACGGCGCTTGGGTTTGTAAGGTAGGTACAAGTCTTCCAGCAAGGTTTTGGTATCTGCGTCGAGTATGGCCTGTTCCAGCTCCGGTGTCAGTTTGCCCTGCGAACGTATGCTGTCGAGTATCGTATTGCGTCTGTCGTTCAGTTCCCGCAAATACGTTAAGCGTTCCTCCAGATGCCGCAATTGGGTGTCGTCAAGGCCTTCGGTCACTTCCTTACGGTAGCGGGCGATAAACGGCACGGTGGCGCCTTCGTCGAGCAACGCGACGGCGGCGGCGATTTGTTGAGGTTTGACGGAGAGTTCCGCGGCTATGCGCTTGATGACATCCATTGAGCTTTGCAGAGATGGTTGGAAACCGGTGATTTTACCGTAGTTAAGCGCCAGTCGAAGCGTCGGACCGGTTTACGTGAGGCACAAAAAAGGCGCTGTTTCTATCGAAACAGCGCCTAATCGAAAGAAGAACTTAATTATTATTATGGAAACCGATTACTTTGCTTGGCTCAGAATATCGTTGTTGAAGTCTTTGTGTTTAGCCAAGACTTGCGCTTCCGCTTGAGCAGTGGTTTCGCCGCTCATTTTCAAATGTTTAGTTTCGTCCATTTTCAGAAGTAGTACGCCAGCAATAGCGATAGCGGTTACGACAGCGACGACGGTAAAGGTATTGTCTTTTTCTTGTTCAGCCATTTTTATAATCCTCATCTTTGTTGTAATAATCAGCCCGTCTAGCAGGGGCAACTCGAGTTGTATGTCGAATGTTTAGTGTTTTTTTAGTCGACGGGGTATTTTTTACACTTAAATTTGTTTTGTGTCAAAACATTATTTTTTTTGTGCTGATTGTCGTTGGTGTCGGCTTATGTTTATGAATTGATTGATAAAAATTTGTTTTATATGCGGCTGGGGCGCAAGGCGTCGCTTGCAGACAGGCGACCGGTGTCGAGGCGGATGTGGGTTTTAGCTTCGGTTCGGGGTATCTTAAGCTCGCCAGCGCTACTGATCGGGCGGATAGCTTCGGTATTCGGCGGTTTGGTTGTCTTTTTACATTCGGAGAAACGTTTACATGGTTAAGCATATTCACTTGTTTTTCGTGGCATTGCTGGTGGTCAGTTTTTTTGGGCGGGTGGCGCTGGCGCAATTTAAGCCGGAACTATTGGCGCGGAAATGGCTGAAACTGGCTCCGCATGTCATCGCCGGCGTGCTGTTGTTGAGTGGCTCGGTTTTGGTATTTCAAGGCGACTGGCTTGCCGGCAACTTCGGGTGGATTATCGCGAAATTAGTGGTTTTGGTCGGCTTTATGATCGCCGGTGTTCGGACTATCCGCGAGGAGGGCGCAAGTCGCTGGAGGTGGTTTGGCGTGGCCTTGCTTTGTCTGTTTTATATTTCGAAAGTCGCGGTGACCAAGCAAATTTTCTTCTTTTTGGCTGATCGGTTGACGCCGGCTATCCCTTGCCGGCTCTGGATTTTTGTTGGCGGATCGTCACGTTTTTGGAGCGACGCTAGAGCCGTTTGGCCGTAAAGGCTTGCCAAATCAATGCCTTCTGGGGTAACCTCCCTACCTCCTGTCAATACTCAACGAAAGGAGGGTAGGATGCGAAAAACGAAATGGACGGCAGTTATGCTGGTTTCTATGAGTCTAGCGTCTTTTAGCTCTGTAAGTTTAGCGAAAACAGAAAGACACGGTTTATTGTCCATTGCACATAGCGGAGTCGCCTCTTATTACAGCGACAAACTGCATGGTCAGCGGACAGCAAGCGGTGAAATCTACGACAAAAATTCGTTAACAGCGGCCCATGCCAATCTCCCGTTCGGGACCTTGCTACGGGTGGTCAATCTCAACAATAACCGCAGTGTTGATCTGCGGGTCAACGGACGGCCGGGCCGGCATAACAAGCGCTTGCTCGACGTCTCCAAACGAGCCGCCAAGGAGCTGGGATTTGTCCAGGCCGGGTTGGCTCAAGTCAAGATCGAAATCTTGCGCTGGGGCGAAGCTTAGCGCGGAAAAAGGCGCGATTGTCGGGCAATCGCGCCTTTTTGTTTTCGATGGTTCGCGCTAAGCCGTGATGGCCTTGAAGCCGATATCGGTACGATAATAAATGGATTGCCAATTGATGCGTTTACACAGCGAATAGGCTTCGCGTTGTGCGTCGGCGATATTGTCGCCTAGCGCGCAGGCGCACAGTACTCGGCCGCCGTTGGTGACGATGGTGCCGCCGGCGCTTTGCGTGCCGGCGTGGAAGACTTTGGCATTTGCAGAATCGACGCCGTCCAGCCCGGAAATCGGTTCGCCCTTGGCGTATGCGTCCGGGTAGCCTCCGGCCGCCAACACCACGCCGAGCGCGGCTCGCTCGTCCCATTCGGTCGTAATTTGGTCCAGCTTACCGTCCAACGCCGCCAAGCAGAGTTCGACCAAGTCCGATTTTAGCCGCATCATGATGGGCTGAGTTTCCGGATCGCCGAATCGGCAATTGTATTCCAACACCTTGACGTTGCCGCGCGCGTCGATCATCAAACCGGCGTAGAGGAAGCCGGTGTAGGGCGTGCCATCGTCGCGCATGCCTTGCAAGGTGGGATAAATTACCTCGTCCATGACACGCTGATGGATGGCGGGCGTGACCACCGGCGCCGGCGAATAGGCGCCCATGCCGCCGGTATTGGGGCCTAGATCGCCGTTGTCCCGAGCCTTGTGATCTTGCGAGGTGGCCATCGCCAGCGCGTGTTCGCCATCGGCGATGACAATGAAGCTGGCTTCCTCTCCGACCAGGAACTCCTCGACGACAACCCGATGTCCGGCTTCACCGAAACTGTTGCCAGCCAACATATCGTTGACCGCGTCTATCGCCTGTTGCTCGTTTTGGGCGACGATGACGCCCTTGCCGGCCGCCAGGCCGTCCGCCTTGACGACGATGGGGGCGCCTTTGCGGCGAATGTAGGCGATTGCGGCCTCGGTGTCGGTGAAGGTTTGGTACTCGGCGGTCGGAATGCGATGGCGGGCCAGAAAGTCCTTGCAGAACGATTTGGAGCCTTCCAATTGCGCGGCTTGTGCTTTGGGGCCGAAGCATTTCAAGCCTGCCGCCGAGAAGCGATCGACAATGCCTTTTACCAGCGGCACTTCCGGGCCAACGATAGTCAGGCCGATGTCGCGGGCCAGTGCGAACCCCAATAAACCTTCGATGTCGTCCGCCGGGATGTCGACGTTAACGATACCGTTCTCCAAATCGGTGCCGGCGTTGCCGGGCGCGACATAGATTTGCCCCGCCAGCGGAGACTGTCTGGCCTTCCAGGCGAGCGCGTGCTCGCGACCGCCGCTACCCACGATCAATACGTTCATCATGTACTTACTCCGTGATCAGTGTCTGAAATGGCGCATGCCGGTCAACACCATTGCGATGTTGTGTTCGTCGGCCGCGTCGATGACTTCCTGGTCGCGCATCGAGCCGCCGGGGTGTATCACTGCGGTGACGCCGGCCGCCGCCGCCGCGTCGATGCCGTCGCGAAACGGGAAAAACGCGTCGGACGCCATTACCGAGCCCGGCACTTCCAAGCCTTCGTCGGCGGCTTTGATGCCGGCGATCTTGGCGGAATAAACCCGACTCATTTGACCGGCGCCGATACCGATGGTTTGGCCGCCCTTGCCGTAGACGATGGCGTTGGATTTTACGAACTTGGCCACCTTCCAGACGAACAACAAATCAGCCAGCTCTTGCTCTGTCGGCACGCGCTTGCTGACCACTTTCAAGTCTGCGGGACTGATGCTGCCGGTGTCTTTGTCCTGCACCAGCAGACCGCCGGCGACGCGTTTGAAGTCCAGCGCCTCGGGTTGGCTTGGTGACCAGAGGCCGGTTTCCAGAACCCGGACGTTCGGTTTTTTTGCTAGCGCGGCCTTAGCGCCGGCGGAAACTAGCGGGGCGATGATGACTTCGACAAACTGGCGGCGGGCGATTTCGCCGGCGGTTTGTTCGTCCAATTCCCGGTTGAAGGCAATAATGCCGCCGAAGGCCGACGTCGGATCGGTGGTATAGGCGGCGTTATAGGCGTCGAATAGGCTATCGGCGATGGCCACGCCGCACGGATTGGCGTGCTTGACGATGACGCAGGCCGGTTGCTCGTCGAAGGATTTGACGCATTCCAGCGCGGCATCGGCGTCGGCGATATTGTTGTACGATAGCTCCTTACCTTGCAGTTGCTTGGCGCTGGCGATACTGCCGGCCGGCGGGTTTTTCTCGCCGTAAAACGCCGCGTTTTGATGCGGGTTTTCGCCGTAACGCATGCTTTGCAGTCGATGGAATTGTAAATTCAGCGTTTCCGGAAAATGGCCGGCATCGGCAACCTTACTTAGATAAGCCGCGATCATCGTGTCGTAGCGGGCGGTATGCTCGAAACTTTTTAGCGCCAATCGAAAGCGGGTTTCGTGGCTCAGCGAACCGGCCTCGGCTTGCAGTTCGGTCAGAATGCTGGAGTAGTCGGCCGGGTCGACGACAATGGCGACATCGTTATGGTTTTTGGCCGCGCCGCGAATCATGCTGGGGCCGCCGATGTCGATGTTTTCGATCGCGGTTTCCAGATCGCAATCCGGTTTAGCGACGGTTTGTTCGAAGGGATAGAGATTGACCACGACCATGTCGATGGCCTTGATGCCGTTCTCGGCCATTACCGCGTCGTCAATCCCCCGCCGGCCCAGAATTCCACCATGCACCTTGGGATGCAGGGTTTTCACTCGGCCGTCCATCATTTCCGGAAAGCCGGTGTAGTCGGACACTTCGGTAACCGGGATTTTATGCTCGGCCAGCAATTTGGCGGTGCCGCCGGTGGACAGCAGTTCCACGCCCAGCGCGCTGAGACTTCGGCAAAATTCGAGTACGCCGGTTTTATCCGAGACGCTAACCAGCGCCCGGTTGACTTGTTTTTTCATGCAAACCTCAAAAACAAAAGAAAATCGATTTAGCCGATACCGTAGTGGTCGAGCTTTTTACGCAAGGTACTGCGGCTGAGACCCAGAATGACCGCCGCCTTGCTTTGATTGAAATCGCAATATTTCAGCGTGGTTTCGAGTAGCGGTTTTTCCACTTCGGCCAGCACCAAATGGTACAGACCGCTGGAATCGTGGCCGTTCAGATGCGAAAAATAGTCTTCGACGCAATGGCGGACGTGGTCGGACAACGTATCGACGCTGTCGCTGGCATTTTGGCTGTCGTGGCTTCCCATCTAGGCGGCTCTTGGTAGGAGATGATTGAACGACGCGTTAACCCGCGTCAGTTGTTGCACGGGATGTTGGGCTTGATTGATAGACTGCTTGTGCTCGGCGGGCAAGCCGCCCAGACGTTCGAAGTACCAGCCGATGTGTTTGCGGGCAATTCTAACACCGCAGTCGTCACCGTAAAAACGGTATAAATACTCCAGATGACTGTTCATTACGCCCTGGACGTCGGCCAGCGCAGGGTATTGCCAATGTTCGCCGTTGAGCGCGGCGGCCAGTTCGGCGAAAATCCACGGCTGACCTTGCGCGGCTCGGCCGATCATGATGGCGTCTGCGCCCGTGTGCGCCAGTACCCGTCGGGCTTTTTCCGGGCTGTCGATGTCGCCGTTGGCAATGATCGGAATCCGCGCGGTTTGCTTGACCTGCCGAATAGTGTCGTATTCGGCTTGGCCCTCGAATTTGCAAGCGCGGGTGCGGCCATGGATCGTCAGAGCCTGAATGCCGCAGTTTTCGGCGATACTGGCGATTTTGGCCGCGTTACGGTTTTCACGGTCCCAGCCGGTCCGGATTTTCAACGTTACCGGTATGTCGACGGCGGCGACGACAGCGGTCAAAATGTTTTCCACCAGCTTCTCGTCTTTCAACAAGGCCGAACCTGCGGCGGTGGAACAGACCTTCTTGGCCGGGCAGCCCATGTTGATGTCGATGATGTGGGCGCCGCGTTGTTGATTCAATTTGGCCGCTTCCGCCATTTTGACAGGATCGTTACCCAAGATTTGCACGGCTCTGAGGCCGGTTTCGCCGGTGTAATCGGTTTTCTGCAGCGTTCTGGGGTGGTGTTGCAATTCGGTATTGGAGATTACCATTTCCGATACCGCCAGTCCCGCGCCGAATCGGCGGCAAAGTTGCCGAAAAGGCTGATCGGTGATGCCGGCCATCGGCGCCAGCAGCAAATTGTTGGGCAGGTAATAAGGGCCTATGCGCATAACTTGGGGAGGCTTCGGAAGGCCGAAAATGATACTCGAAAACCGCGCCGGACACGATGTTTTGTCGGGTCGAATCGACGAGCCCAACGCGGCTGCCGACGTCAGGCTTTCGCTATCAGGCCGAGATGGGCGCGCTTTCGCGTTTTCTCGCTAACCCGTTTCGACGCTTATGATATTTTAGAAAGACAAAACTTCACCGCAACCTGCGGCTAGCCATTGATTGCAAACGACTGGATATGGGCGTACAGGAAAACTTCGAAACTCTCCCTCTCAAAGATTTTACCGAAAAGGCTTACCTCGATTACTCGATGTACGTCATTCTGGACCGGGCGCTGCCGCACATCGGCGACGGCTTGAAGCCGGTGCAACGGCGCATCGTCTATGCGATGTCCGAACTGGGTCTGACAGCTCTAGCTAAATACAAGAAATCGGCGCGTACCGTCGGTGACGTATTGGGTAAATATCATCCGCACGGTGATTCAGCCTGCTACGAGGCAATGGTGTTGATGGCTCAGGATTTTTCCTACCGTTATCCGTTGATCGACGGGCAAGGCAACTGGGGCTCGCCCGACGATCCCAAATCCTTCGCGGCGATGCGTTATACCGAATCGCGGCTGACCGCCTACGCGCAAACCCTGCTCAGCGAGTTGGGCCAGGGCACGGTGGATTGGGTGGACAATTTCGATGGCACGCTGGAAGAGCCATCGCTGCTGCCGGCGCGCTTGCCCAATGTGCTTTTGAACGGGACCACCGGTATCGCGGTGGGCATGGCGACCGATATTCCACCGCACAATCTGCGGGAAGTGGCCGCCGCCGTCCTCCAACTGCTCGACGAGCCGGAGACGCCGCTGGAAAGCTTGCTGGCGCATATCAAGGGTCCGGACTTCCCGACCGACGCGGAAATCGTCACGCCGGCCGCCGATTTGCAAAAGCTGTATTTGACCGGTAACGGCTCGGTGAAAATGCGCGCGAAATACGAGGTCGAAGACGGCAATATCGTCATCACCGCGTTGCCACATCAAGTGTCCGGCGCGAAATTGTTGGAGCAGATCGCCGCGCAGATGTTGGCGAAAAAACTGCCCATGATCGAGGACCTGCGCGACGAGTCCGATCACGAAAATCCGACCCGCTTGTTAATCATCCCCAAGACCAAGCGTACCGATGTCGACGCCGTGATGTCGCATCTGTTCGCTACGACCGATCTGGAGAAAAACTTTCGGGTCAACCTGAACATGATCGGTCTGAACGGCAAACCGCAAGTGAAAAATCTGCGGCAAATTCTGACCGAGTGGATTTCGTTCCGAACCGAAACCGTGCGTCGGCGTTTGCAATTCCGTTTGGACAAGGTCCTGGCGCGCCTGCACATCCTGGAAGGTTTGCTGATCGCCTACCTGAACATCGACGAAGTGATCGCGATCATTCGCCGGGAAGATCATCCCAAGCCAGTATTGATGGCGCGCTTCGGTTTGAGCGACGTGCAGGCGGAAGCGATTCTGGAATTGAAGCTGCGCCACTTGGCGAAATTGGAAGAAATGAAGATTCGCGGCGAGCAGGACGAGTTGGAGCGGGAGCGGGAGGAGTTGGAAAAGACTCTTGGCTCCGCGCATTTGCTGAACCGCTTGATCCGAAAGGAAATCGAGCGCGACGCCGAGAAATACGGCGACGCCCGTCGTTCGCCGATTGTGGCCCGCGAAGCCGCCCAAGCCCTGGATACCACGGAGCTGATCGCCAACGAACCGGTGACCATCATCTTGTCTCAGAAGGGCTGGATTCGCGCGGCAAAAGGATACGACATCGAAGTCGAGGGCCTAAGTTATCGGGCCGGAGACGGCTATTTGTCGTCGGCCAAGGGGCGAACTACCTTGCCGGCCTATGTGCTCGATTCGACCGGTCGGGTGTACACGATTACCACCCACGACCTGCCGTCGGCGCGTAGTCAAGGCGAACCGTTGACCGGGCGGCTGAATCCGCCTCCAGGCAGCATCTTCACCGACGTGTTTACCGGGCAGGCCGAGGATTGGGTGTTGATGAGCAGCAGCGCCGGTTACGGGTTCCGGGTGCAATTAAAGGAACTTTACGGCAAGAACAAGGCCGGCAAAGCGGTCTTGACCGTACCGGATAAGGCCGAAGTCATGACGCCGACGCCGATTCCGCGGGACGCCGAGTCGCTGGCGGTAGCGACCTTGCAAGGCCGCTTGCTGATCTTCCCGGTCGCAGATTTACCGGAATTGGCAAAGGGCAAGGGTAACAAGCTGATTCAGATTCCGTCCGCCGATCTGGCATCCGGTAAGGATGCGGTGGTCGCGGTGACGGCCTTGGCGACCCACGGTGAGCTGAAAATTCTGTCCGGCAAGCGGTTCGTCACGTTGAAGGCCATCGACATCGCTCAATACTCCGGCAGCCGCGCCAACCGCGGAAATATATTGCCTAGAGGCTTTCAAAAAGTCGATGGATTGGAAAGTGTGGTTTGATTCAGATGCGGTGGTGTTTTCGGGAACCGACACGTCTGCCGCGCTCGGTAACGTAAAAAGTGGTTGACGTGGCTTGGATGGATAGGTAAGATGTCGGTCTTTCCGGTGCTCATGCGAGTGGCGGGGAGAAAACAAGATCAATTCGGGGTATAGCGCAGTCTGGTAGCGCGTCTGCTTTGGGAGCAGAATGTCGGGAGTTCGAATCTCTCTACCCCGACCAAGTTTTGCGCTTGTAGCTCAGCCGGATAGAGCATCGGCCTTCTAAGCCGAGGGTCGCAGGTTCGAGTCCTGCCAAGCGTGCCATTGCAAATTCACGTTATGGTGAGCGTAGCTCAGTTGGTAGAGCCCCGGATTGTGATTCCGGTTGTCGTGGGTTCGAGCCCCATCGTTCACCCCAGTAAAATCAGCGCCTTGCAAGTGTTGCTCTCCGCTTTAAAAAGCCATCAGGCATCTTAATAGATTGCTGTTGCTGGCGTCGCCTTCTAAAAAACAAATCCCTCCCTGTAAAGCCTGCACGCGGTGCTCTAATAAATTAGGTCTCCCGTAACTGCTCTGCGGCAAAGCTGTCAATTGTCGATGGCAAATCAAAAGGTAACCTCTGAATTTTCGGCGTCAGCATTGGTAGATGACTTTTGCGTTTTGTTGCTGTATCGCTAATGTATTGTTAACAAATAGCTTATTCAACTCCCTGTAGTCGTATATTCTTCGATGCATGGTATCTGATTCTGCATTCGCCAACATTGGGTGCTAATCCGAGAAGCGCAGGATGAGCGGCAACGCCGGTTTTTGGCGGCTGTGGATGCCAAAGTTCTGGGATGTGGCGGTAATCAGCCGTTTCTGCCCTGTGCTTTGCTTGACATGGCTGGCGTAGACCTCGGCTGGTCTTGAGCCGTGCCACTCCAAAGCCGCATATGGGCTTTGCCACTCAATGCCGGTGCTTTGCGCAACGAGTTCCGGCTGAAGCGACGCATCCATTGCCATCTCGCGCCGCTCTGTTTAAGACTGCCGAACTCGCCCTAGTTGTTTTCTGACACCACACAAACGGTGAGCTTGGCTGAGCTACAGCCCAACGGGGTATGTTAGGTGTCGGGCTCTAGCTTCTTAAAAGTTAATCGACCTCTTTCCGCCGCCTCTCGCACAGCATCTTGCATTCGCCGGGGCGATGCGGCAGTTTCATGATCGTTCCGTGAAGTGTTTTGGCAAGTAGTAGCCAGATAGAAAGCTGAGCATTGGAAGGGCAAGCGATGCCGGGCCATGTGCATACGCTGATCTTGCAATTGCCAAAAATTTCGATGTCGCAGATTATTGACGACATCAAAGGCAAGAGCGCAATTCATTTGCCCAGGCTCTAACGCGAGAAAAAGCGCGACTTCGCGCGGCAGCATTACGGGGCGTGACGGTATTTTGTTTAGATGGCCGGCAGGGGGATGGACCGGGAAAGTTTCCGGCATCAAGGGCAGGAAGACCCGCGAATGGCGTAAATACACCTTTGGCCACGAGTCGCCACCGATTGGTAGTTAACGATAAGGACGCGCGTTAGTGGTCGCATTATAAATTTCCCGGCCTTGCGGAGGATTTTTACTATCCTTAATTGTCAGTTAACTGAGGCGCATACTGTCACGCTAGATATTACAAGTTAACGAAATTATTCGATGATTTTCTTAAATTTAAGAGGGTTGTGCTATCAGTAGCATGGTAAATCACGTGGATCACTCGCTAACGCCTTTACAAAAAGCCTTTTTGGCGATTGAAAGATTACAGGCTAAGTTAGAACATTATCAGCGCTCGCAGACTGAGCCGATTGCCGTTATCGGTATGGCTTGCCGTTTTCCGGGAAAAGCCGACTCCGTCGAGCAATACTGGCAAATGCTGCAGGACGAAGTGGATGCGGTCGGTCCCATCCCTAAAGAGCGCTGGGACCATTCTTTATTTTTCGATCCTAGCGGTGAAAGGCCGGGTAGCACCTATGTCGGCGAAGCGGCGTTTCTGCAGCAAATCGACGGTTTCGACGCGGAATTCTTCGCCATTCCTCCCCGCGAAGCCAACAGCCTGGACCCTCAGCAGCGCCTGTTACTGGAGCTCGCCCACGAAACCTTACAGCATGCCGGCATTGCCAGCCGACGCTTGAAGAACAGTCAAACCGGTGTATTTATTGGTATCGGCCAGCAAGACTATTTACATCTATTACGTGAGTCGGGGGATATGGCCGGCGCCGAACTTTATACCGGTACCGGTAACGGATTTTGTTTTGCTTCGGGTCGGTTGTCTTATCAACTAGGTCTGCAAGGCCCTAGTTTTTCTATCGATACCGCTTGTTCTTCTTCGCTGGTGGCTTTGCATCAGGCTTGTTTAAGTCTACGGGCTCAAGAGTGCGATTTGGCCTTAACCGGCGGTGTGCAATTGATGCTGTCGCCCAGCGCATTTGTGTTGATGTCGGCAGCCAAAGCCTTGGCTAAAGACGGCCGCTGCAAGAGTTTCGCCGCCTCGGCCGACGGCTACGGGCGCGGCGAAGGTGCGGGCATGCTGGCGCTGAAACGTTTGTCCGACGCCCAACGCGACGGTGACCGAGTCTTGGCGGTGATCCGCGGTTCCGCCGTTGACCACGACGGCCGCAGCAGCGGCTTAACGGTGCCAAACGGCCGGGCTCAAGAACTGTTATTGAAAAAATTATTGCAAACGGCTAATGCGCGGGCCGACGAGATTGCGTATATCGAAACTCACGGTACCGGGACTTCGCTCGGCGATCCCATCGAATACCAGGCTTTGGCCGAGGTACTGCGCAAGCAGTCAACCGAGCCATTATTGTTGGGTTCGGTGAAAACCAATATCGGCCATTTGGAAGCCGCGGCAGGAATCGCCGGTTTAATTAAACTGATCTTGGCGATAGGCCATAACCGGATTCCGGCCAGCTTGCATTTCGACCAGCCCAATCCGGCCATTCCCTGGCAGGATTATCCGCTGAAAGTTGCAACACAGGCTGCGGCCTGGCCGCTACCGTCCAAAGCGGGGATCGTCAGTTCGTTCGGCTTGAGCGGCACCAATGCCCAGGTACTCGTGGCGGCGGCCGATTGCCAGCAAACCGCCGTGTCGAGCGATGCGGAAGGCAGCTATTTGTTCAAATTGTCGGCCAAATCGGAACCGGCTTTGCAGGATTGGCTGGCAAGCCACCTTAAGCAATTGGCTACATTAAAAGCTGAAGACTTGGCGGATTTTTGCTTCAGCGCCAATATCGGCCGAGACGATTTTAATTGGCGACTGGCTGCGGTAGTCGATAGCGTCGAACAGTTGCAAGGGTTTTTACAAACCTCGTTGGCGGAAAAAACTTGGCAATCGAATCTTAAAGCGCCTATTGCACCGGTATTTTTATTCGCCGGACAAGGCAGTGTTAGAGCCGGTGCCGGATGGGCCTTATACAACGGGCAGCCGGTATTCAAGGCCGCCTTGGATGCTTGCGACGCCGAATTGGTTAAACAAAATCGGACTCAAGTTACTGAATTGCTTTATGGCGACCAAGCCTCGGTTCGTTTGGAGCAGACCGAGCACGAGCAAGTGGCTTTATTCGCGTTGCAATACGCATTGGCCAAGATGTGGCTGTCGTGGGGGGTAAAGCCCGCCATGGTGTTGGGCCATAGCTTGGGCGAATATGCCGCGGCTTGTATCGCCGGGGTATTCGATTTGCAGGCGGCCTTGCGCTTGGTGGTTTGCCGAGGCCGGTTGATGCAGGCCTTGCCGGAAGACGGCGCCATGCTGGCCGTCTACGCCAATGAGGAACAAGTCCGTCAATTGCTCAGCGGTCTGGAATCCAAACTGGCTATTGCCGCGGTTAACGCCGACCAGCAGATTGTGGTGTCCGGTGCCGGCGAAGCGATTCACGATTTTACCGTGCGGGCCCGGCAACAGGATTGGTTTACTAAAGTCTTGCCGGTCAAGCGGGGTTTTCACTCGCCCCAGGTCGATAGCATGTTGGCGGATTTCGAAACCTGTTTGCACGGGATTGCCTTCAATAAACCGCAATGGCCGTTTATTTCAACGCTGACCGGCAAAGCGGAAAGCGAAGTCTTGCGTAGCGTCGACTATTGGCTTCGGCATGTCAGGCAGCCGGTTTTATTCAAACAGGCATTGACGGCGGCCGCGCGACTAGGTGCTAATTTCTTTATCGAATTTGGCGGTCGGCCGGTATTGAGTAGCCTGGTGCAACAAACGAATCTTGCCGGCGCGTGTTCCCTGGATGCCAAGGGCAACGACTGGCGCGCCTGCCAACAAGTCGCGGCGGTTTTATACCAAGCCGGCCACGACTTGGATTGGCCAAGCGTTTACCAAGGCCGGCGCCGGCGCTTGCTGAGTTTGCCGAATTATCCGTGGCAAAGACAGCGCTATTGGTTCAGCCCAAGACCGGTTAAAGCTGATGTCTCGCTAGGCGAGAGCATCCATCCGATGTTGCAACAAGCGATAACGTCGCCCTTCTGGACGGGGGATTTGTACCAAGGCCGGATGGCTTGCCGGCATTTGCCGTTCTTACTCGATCATAAAGTCTTCGATCGGGTGGTGGTCGCGGGTGCGTGTCACTTGTCGGCCTTGATTGCGGTCGGCCGGGAGCGCTACCCGATGTTGGCGTTCAAGATCCAAGATATCGAGTTTATCGAAGCCCTGCAACTGGCGGAACAGGAACAGCGCTTATTACAGCTGGGACTGACGCCGCTGGGCGAGCGGCAATATCAAGTTAAAGTGATTAGCTTGTTCGAGGAAAAGCCTGCCGAGTTTACCGAGCATCTGACGGCGTCGATGGTAGCGGCCTCGGCTGACTTCGCCGTTCTCGATTTGCAGGAGCTACGCCGGCAATGTCCGGAAGCAGTCGATGTGCAACACTTCTATCAATTGCTGACGCTGCAACACGTGCAATTGGGCGAAAGTTTTCGCTGGTTCGAGCAATTATTCAAAGGCAAACATCAGGCTTTGGCCAGGATTCGTCCCTTGACAGCTCAGGATAAGACCTTCGGACTGCCGCCCGGACTTATCGATGCCTGTTTTCAATTATTGGGCGCCGCCGTGCCGGAGCAATACACCGAGACTTACATACCCGTGGCCGTCGAGCAATTGCAATTGGCGGCGGAAAACCGCTTGACCCAGTTATGGTGCCATGCGTGCTTGACGGATGGGGAAGTCGGCCAGCAAGGCAGCATTCAAGGCCGGGTGACAGTATTCAACGAATCGGGGCAAGTGCTTGCCGAGTTGTCTGCTGCTACCTTGCGTAAAGCCAATAGCAAGTCGATGCAGCAAGCCTTGACCGCAGAAAAAAACGCTTACGCCTTAACTTGGCGTCAAACCGAGGTGCTGTCTAAGGCGACAGTCGAACCGGTTGCGTCGCGATGGCTGGTGACAGGGAATGCCTTGGCCAAAGCGCTCGCCGATACGGCGGCGTGGGCGCAATGGCTGGATTTTGATACCTTTATGGCTTACGATCTTAGCGCCGAAGGTGTGTTGCTGGGTTTGGATAGCAATTCCTTGGCCGAGGATATGGCCTGGCAAGCTGGGCAAAACGCCGATGTTTTATTGCGATTTTTGCAAAAGGCCGCCGCCATCGGCGAACAGGCCGGGGTCAAAATAGCGCTGTTAAGCCGGCAAGCCAGGCCGGTTACTGATACAGATGGGCTCGATCCGACTCTCGAGGGCTTATCCGGGTTATTGCGTAGTTTTAACCACGAGTATCCGCTAAATCCTTGCCAATGGTTGGATTGGGATGAAACCCGGCTTACCGCCGAGCATGTCGTGGCAGTTTTAACGCGTCACGCGCAAGAAACCGAAATCGCTTTACGCGGTGACTCTTGTTTTTCGCCGCGGTTGCATACGTTTAGCGTCGCCCAAAAACCGGGTTTTAGCGCGCGGGGCACTTATTTACTGACCGGCGGTTCCGGGGCTTTGGCATTGCAAACGGCGCACTGGTTGGCGGAAAAAGGCGTCGCTAAACTGGTTTTGATCTCGCGCCACGGCATTCCGGACAGTGGCAAAGACCGGTTAGACGCGATTTTGCGTTTAGGTGCCGAAGTGATCGAGCTTAAAGCCGATATTGCCGATGCGCAACAAGTACAAGCCATTTTGACTGAGCATGGCGAAGATTTACGTGGGATTTTCCATGCCGCCGGGGTGTTGCAGGACAGCGTTGTGGCCAATCTGGATAGTGAACGGCTGGCGCAAGTGCTGAAACCCAAAGTCTTTGGCTTATGGAATTTGCATCGTTTTAGCCAGGGATTGAACCTGGATTGTTTCGTGGCCTATTCCTCGATGGCGGCCTGGTTGGGCGCGCCCGGACAAGGCAATTATGCGATGGCCAATGGTTTTATGGATGCCTTGATGCAATGGCGGCGGCGGCAAGGCTTGCCGGGCTTGAGTATGGGCTGGGGGCCTTGGGCCGGCGCGGGCATGGCCGATATTCAAACTGCCGATAGTTTGGCTTTGGCGGGGATCGGCAAATTAAGCGCCGAGCAAGCGTTTGCGTTTCTCGAGCGGCTTTTGTCCGACAATCGAGAGCGTCTTCCGGCGCCGGTCGGTTTATTCAATGTCGATTGGCGGCACTTCAAATTTAACCGTTCGTCGTTGACCAAAGCCTTCGAGCCGGTTGAGCAAAACCGACAGACCCTGGCCGAACAGCTTGGCCTGTTGCCGCTCGAGCAGCGGCGGCGGTTTTTGCAACGGCATTTGACCGAGCATGTCGCTGCGGTGCTTGGCTTGCACGACCTTGGGCAATTGGCTGCGGGAATCGGGTTTGCCGAGTTGGGCATGGATTCTTTGATGACGCTGGAATTACGCAATCGTTTGCAAAAATCCACCCAGACGGCTTTACCATCCACGCTGGCGTTCAAATATCCGTCGGTCGACGAATTATTCGAATTTATCAGCCTAGAGGTTTTCCCGGCGTTGTTCAGCGAGCAGGCCGGACAGGAAAAGTCGCCGACGGAAGCGTTTGATCAGGAAGAAGAGGATATTGCGGTGCTGTTGGAGCGGGAATTGTCGAAATGGGATAGCGGACAGAGCGATGACTGAGTCGGAGAAACAACAAGCCTTAATGCGCAGGGCCTTGGACGAGTTGCGAGAGTTGCGCGGCCAGTTGGTCCACTATCAACAGGCCGCGCACGAGCCGATCGCCGTGCTGGCGATCGGGTGCCGTTTTCCCGGCGCTTGCGATTCTCCCGAGGCTTTATGGCAGTTTTTAGCGGAAGGCAAAAATGCCCGTGGCGAAGTACCGGAACAGCGCTGGTCGCTAGCCGAATATTATGCCGAACCGGCTCAAACGCCTGGCAAAATCAGCAGCCGTTACGGCGCTTTTTTAAGCGATATCGACCGCTTCGATGCCGATTTTTTTGCCATTGCCGCTCGTGAAGCCGAACAGATGGACCCGCAGCAACGCTTGTTGCTGGAAACCAGCTGGCAAGCTTTCGAGCGCGCCGGCATTCATCCCAAAACCTTACGCAATAGCCGTAGCGGGGTGTATATCGGTTGCATGACGCAGGAATATGCCGAGCTGATCAAGGACGACAGCGCCATCGACGTGCATACCGGTACCGGCAACGCGCCGAGTATTCTGGCCGGCCGCTTGGCCTATTATTACGGTATGCAAGGCCCGGCGATGGTCATCGATACCGCGTGTTCTTCATCGTTGTTGGCGGTGCATTTGGCGGTGAAAAGCCTGCGCGGCAACGAAATCGATATGGCCTTGGTTGGCGGCGTTAATTTGCAGCTATCGCCGCGTGCCGCGATTACCGAAAGTCAGGCGATGATGCTTGCGGCGGACGGCTTGTGCAAAACCTTCGATGCGAAGGCCGACGGCATCGGTCGTGGCGACGGTGTTGGGCTGGTGGTATTGAAGCGGCTTAGTGATGCGTTGGCGGCAGGCGATCCGATTTGCGCGGTGATCAAAGGCAGCGCCGCCAATCACGACGGCCGTAGCAGCGGTTTGACCGTACCTAGCGAACGGGCACAGGAAGCCGTATTGAAAGCGGCCTTGGCCGATGCGCTGTTGACGGCGGCCGATGTCGGTTATATCGAAGCTCACGGCACCGGCACGGCCTTGGGCGATCCGATCGAGGTCGGCGCCTTGAACAGCGTCCTGGGCGGCGATAGAGCCGAGGTCAATCCGCTTTATATCGGTTCCTTGAAAACCAATTTCGGTCATATGGAAGGCGCGGCGGGGATTGCCGGTTTGATTAAGGTCGTCTTGATGTTGCAACAGCGCATGCTGCTGCCGCATTTAAACTTTACCACCCCCAGCGCCCATATTCCCTGGCAAGCAATACCGTTGAAAGTGGTTACCGGGTTGGCGCCGTGGCCGGTAGCGGAAGGGCAAAGTCGGGTGGCCGGCGTTAGCGCCTTTGGTTTGAGCGGCACCAATGCGCACGTATTGCTGGCGGAAGCGCCGGCTCGGAATGCGGAACACCCTGCTGAACGGGGCCGGGGTTTGGCGCTAAAGCTCTCGGCCAACAGCGAGGCTTCCTTAACGGCGCTGGCGGCGGCCTATCAACACTGGCTGGCTGCGCACGATGCCGATTTACATGCGGTGTGTTATCGCGCCGCCGTTAGCCGGGCGGATTTGAAACACCGCGCGCTGATCGTCGCCACCGACCGACAGCAGATCGAACAGGCTTTGTCGGCGTTAGCAACAGGTCGGGACGATGGGCGTTTATACCGCTCCGGGCAAGGCCGGCAAAAGCCAAAATTGGCGATGGTGTTCAGCGGTCAGGGTTCGCAGTATCCCGGCATGGCCCAAGATTTATACCGGCGCTGGCCGGTTTTCAGGCAAACCATCGATCAATGCGCCGAATATTTGCAAAAATCTTTGCCTATACCGCTGCAGCAACTGTTATTCGACAGCAGCGACGCGCAATTGCAACAAACCTGCTATGCGCAGCCGGCCATTTTCGCGGTCGATTACGCGCTGTTTCGCCTATGGCAGTCTTGGGGCATAGAGCCGGATGCGGTGATGGGGCACAGTCTGGGCGAATACGTCGCCGCTTGCGTCGCCGGCGTATTCAGCTTGGAACAGGCTATAAACTTGGTGGTAGCCCGGGCGCAACTGATGCAGCAAGCCCCGAGCGGAGGCGCGATGCTGGCTGTCGCGGCAGGCCGCGAAGAGGTTGGCACGTTATTGGCGGCTAACTGGCCGGAGTTGGACATCGCGGCGGTCAATTCGCCTAGGCATTGCGTCTTGGCGGGCTCTAGCGTACTGATCGAGCAGGCCAGGCAATATTTTTCGGAGAGTGCCGTACAGTGTACGCCGCTAGCGGTCTCGCATGCTTTTCACTCCCGGATGATGGAGCCAGTATTACCGGCGTTGAGGCAGGTCTTCGGACAAGCGGCGTACGGCAAAGCCTTCATGCCGCTGGTTTCCAATGTCACCGGACGAATCATCGGCGATGACATCGTTTGGGCCGATTATTGGCTGCAACATTGTCGGCAACCGGTCGCCTTTGCCGACAATGTGGGCGCGTTACGGCAATTGGGTTGCGACGTGTTTTTGGAATGCGGAGCGAAGCCGGTTTTGGCGCCGATGTTGTCGGCCAACGCGATCGAGGCGGAGCGGATATTTGCCAGTTTGCAGCCCAAGCAAGCCGATAGTGTGCTGTATTGCGCGGCCCGTTTATATACCGGCGGTTTTGATTTGAATTGGCAAGCGATTTTCGGCGAAGAGCCTAGCGCGTGTTGCCCGCCGCTACCGGTGTACCCTTTTTCCGGTAAACGTTATTGGCTGCCCGACAGCGCGTTAAAAAGTAGACGAGTAGAAACAACGCAAACCTTATCGCCGTTGCTGAGCAAGCGTTTGGAGCTAGCCGATTCGGAGTCGGTTTATTTCGAAACTTGGCTGGCGCCGAGGGAACAGGTTTATTTGAGCGAACACCAAGTCTTCGGCCGGCTATTGGCACCGTTGGCGGTGTTGCTGGAAATATTGTGCGAAGCCGGGCAACAGTTGAGTAAATCGTCGGCCCTGGCGCTGAAAAATCTGCGGATCGAACGGCCTTTGCTTTTGTCGCGGGATAGCGAAACTCAGTTGCAAATTAAGGCTAAGGCCGTCGGCGGCCAATATCAACTCGGTATTTTTTCCCGCTTGGACGCTGCCGGCTGGCATCGTCATATCAGCGCCGAAACCGACGTTTGCATGAGCTTTAAAGATTTCGAAGCGCCGGCGGCTGACGACGAGCGGCAAAGCCTTGCAGCGGACAAGCTCTACCGGCAATTTCGGCAAAAAGACATCGTGTACGGCGAGACCTTTAAAGTGTTGGAGAGCATTGAGATCGCCGGACAGACGGTCTTTGCCGGCTTTAAACCCAGAGCATGTGAACCGGGACATCTCTTGCATCCGGCTATTTGGGATGGTTGTCTGCAAACCGCCGGCATAGCGGTCGGCGAAACCGCCGGCGACGAAACCTGGCTACCGGTCGCGATAGCACGTATCGATTTTTACCGGCCGCTCGAGTTTGGCGGTGCATGCTTTGCCAGATTGTCGGCCAGAACGGACCGAGCTTGTCAGGTCGATGTGATCCTGAAAGACCGTGATAACCTGACATTGGCTATGCAAGGCGTCAGTTTTCAGCCATTAGCCAAACAAGCGTTGGCGGTAGCGGCGGATCAACGGCCGGAGGATTGGCTTTGTCGGCCGGGTTGGACATTGCTAGCCGATACCGAACTGACCGAACAGCCGGCTGGCGAGCACGTTTTGTGCATCGGCACGGTAACGGCAAACCGGTTGTTGGCTAAATTACGGACCCAAGTCGTGGGCTTGAGCTTGATGAGTCCCGAACAGTTGCGAGATTCCGGGTATTGGCAGACTTTTTCGGCAAGCTCGAAACCCTTGCATTTGGTTTATTGCGCCGAGGACTTTTTAGGCCAAGAGGACAGCAGCGTCTGTTTAGGCTTTTTAACGTTGGTTCAGACGTTGGAAATCCGGAATATAGCGGCTAAAGTCACTCTGCTGACTCGGGGAGGCGCTGTGATCGACCTCGAGGCCGTTTGCCCGAAACAAAGCGCTTGCGTGGCTTTGCTTAAGACCGCGGCACTGGAGTTTCCGCAGCGGATTTGGCAAGCATTGGATGTAGACGCTATCGATACCGCCGAAAATGGCAAGCTGGCGCGGTTGTTGTCCGGCATCAGCGGCGAACAACAGTTGGCCTTGCGGGGCGGGCAATGTTATGCCGCGAGATTGTTGCCTTGGCGTCCGGAAAACCGCGCGGCATTAACCATAGCGGCCGACAAGACGTATTTGGTTACCGGCGGTTCCGGCGCCTTGGGCTTTGCGGTCGTGGAGTGGCTGGTTGAACACGGCGCGGATAGCGTGCTGATTGCCAGCCGCAAGGGCTTAACCGCCATCGACCCGTTGAAGTTGCAGGCATTGGCAGCTCAAGGCGCGAAAATTATCGGAGTCGCGGCCGACTTGGCGCAAGCGGAAGGCGTCAGCGCTTTGATGACGCAATTACAGTCCTTGCCGCCCTTGGCCGGCATTGTCCATGCCGCCGGCGCATTGAGCGATGCGTCTTTGTTGAAGATGAATCAAGCCGATTTCGAGCGGCCTTGGCGGGCTAAAGTCAGCGCGTTGCGGTTTTTAGATCAATCGTTCCCGGAACTGGCGTTTTTCGCGGTGTTTTCATCGTTGGCCGCATTGACCGGGGCGCCGGGGCAGGGCAATTATGCGGCGGCCAATGCCTATGCCGATGCGCTGATGCTGAACCGAAAACACCAAGGTTTAGCGGCGTTGACAATTAACTGGGGTGGCTGGAGCGGCGAGGGCATGCTGGCCGGTGCGGCTGAGGCGATGGCCGAAAAGGGCTTGGAGCTGATTCAACCGCGGCAGGGCTTGGCTTTATTCGAGCGTTTGTTGACTGAAGATTTACCGCAGGCGGCGGTGATGCCGGTGGACTGGCCGGCGTTTTTTGCCGCCTTACCGTTCGAGGTGCCGAATTATTATCGAACGATGGCGGCTAACGAGGCTGGCCACGATACTCAGTCGGAGAGTTTGATTCAACAATGGCGGCAAAGCGACGCTGCCCGGCGGCCGGCTTTATTGGAACAAGCCGTGCGGCAGGGAATCGCCCAGGTGTTGCGGAATCCGGAAAGCCTTGGGTTGGCGCCCCGGCAGCGTTTGTTCGATATCGGCTTCGACTCTTTATTGGCGATGGAGTTAAGCCGAAAATTAGGCCAGACGTTGGAATTGCGACTGGCCTCGACTATGCTTTTCGACTATCCGACCATTGAGGCGCTGTTGGCTTATCTTAGTCAACAGTTGGCAACGGAATTCGGCGCGGAAGAGGAGCCCTTGAGCGACAATCTCGACGATTTTTCGGAACAGCAGCTTTCGGCTTTATTGGAACGGCGTTTGGCGGCTATGGATTGAAGATGACCGAAAAGAGCGAACCGAAAACCGATTATCGAGCCTTGATGCTGGAGGCGTTGCGTAAGATCGATGCCTTGGAAGGAAAACTTAAAACCGCCCAACAATCGCGGGAAGCCATCGCCGTTGTCGGCATGGGCTGCCGATTTCCAGGGGCCGAGGGTTTGGCGGCATATTTGGATTTGTTGCGCCACGGGATGGACGCCATCGGGCCAATGCCGGCTTGGCGTTGGCGGGTGGACGATTATTTCAATGCCGATCCGGAACGACCAGGGAAAATGTATGTCCGCGAAGGCGGCTTCATCCAGCATTTGGATCGCTTCGATGCCGATTTTTTCGGCATTTCGCCGCGCGAGGCTATGGCCATGGACCCGCAACAACGCTTGTGGCTGGAAGTCTGCTGGGAAGCCTTGGAACATGCCAATATCGTTCCCGGCGATTTATTTTCCACGCAGACCGGGGTTTTCGTCGGCGCCAGTAGCTTTGATTTTGCCGCGGTTATGGCTAAAAAATTGCAGCCGGATCAGGTCGACGCTTATCTGGGCACCGGCGCTTCGCTGAATATTCTGGCCGGCCGTCTATCTTATTGGCTCGGTTTGACCGGGTCCAGCATGGCTATCGATACCGCGTGTTCCTCGTCCTTGGTCGCCGTTCATAACGCCTGCCAGAGTTTGCGCGCCGGCGAATGCACGATGGCGATCGCCGGCGGCGTCAATGTGATTTTGGCGCCCGAAACTTACGTGGCTTTCAGCCGCGCCGGTATGCTTTCCAAAGACGCACGATGCAAGACTTTTGCCGAAGACGCCGACGGTTTCATTCGCTCGGAAGGCTGCGGGGCTGTCGTATTAAAGCGCTTGTCCGACGCCGAAAAACAAGGCGACCGCATCTGGGCCGTGATTCGCGGCTCGGCCGTCAATCAAGACGGCGCCAGCGGCGGCTTGACGATACCGTCCGGCCCGTCCCAGCAGGCCGTGATCAATGCCGCCCTGACGACCGCCGGGGTGAAGGCCGAACAAGTCGGCTATATCGAGGCGCACGGTACCGGAACGCCGTTGGGCGACCCGATCGAAATGCGGGCCTTAGCCGCCTGCTACGGTAAACATCCTGACCGCAGCCCGGTGTACATTGCGTCGGTCAAAACCAATTTAGGCCATTTGGAAGCGGCCGCCGGGATTGCCGGTTTGATCAAGACCGCGTTGTCGCTGCACGAAGCCGAATTGTTCCCGCATTTGCATTTCAGCCGCCCCAGCTCGCATATCGATTGGCAGGCCTGGCCGGTAAATATTCCCTAACCCGCCAAGCTTGGCCCGCCGACGGGCAACCCCGGTTGGCGGCGGTCAGTTCGTTCGGTTTAAGCGGGACCAATGCTCATCTGATAATCGAACAAGCGCCGCCGTCCGAACCGATAGACGCAAGGGCGGCCGCGGGCGTAAACCTGTTGCTGTTATCCGCGAAAACCTTGCCGGCTTTGCAGCAACTGGCGTCCGATTATGCGACTCGGTTATTCGGCTCGGAAACTGCGGAGGTGGCCGATATTTGTTATACCGCCAATTCCCGGCGCTCGCGTTTTGCTCACCGTTTGGCCGTGACGGCCGATTCGGCGGCCGACTTCAAGTCGCGCTTACTGGCATTTGCGGAGCAGGGCGCCGCTTTTTCAAGCTATCGCCATGTCTCACGCGCCAAGCCTAAGGTTGGCTTCGCGTTTACCGGACAAGGTTCGCAATGGCCGGGGATGGCGGCGCAGTTGTACGACGTTTATCCGGAGTTTAGCCGGCAAATCGACTGCTGCGATCGGTTGCTGCGCCAGTTCAGTACCATCGATTTGAAGCGCTTGTTGCTCGAGCCATCGGCCGAGGACATTCATTTAAGTGCGAACGCTCAGCCGGCCTTGTTTGCCTTCGAATACGCCCTGGCCAAACAATGGCAAGCTTGGGGCGTAAATGCCGTTTGTCTGATCGGTCACAGCCTAGGCGAATACGTGGCGGCCTGTATTGCCGGCGTGTTCGATTTGGAACAAGGTTTGCGACTGATCGTAAAGCGGGCCGAACTGATGCAAGAAGCGCCCGGTCGGGGCGGCATGGCGGCGGTGTTTACGTTTGCCGAGCGCCTGCAAACGATGTTGGCCGACTTTCCAAGCTTGAGCATTGCCGCTTATAACAGTCCGGAAAATCAAGTGGTCTCCGGCGACGAGGCCCAACTGTCCGGATTTTTGCAAGTATGCGCCGAGCACGGCCTGGAATATCGCCGCCTTAACACCTCGCACGGTTTTCATTCGCCGTGCATGCAGCCCATATTAAAAGAATTTGCCGCCTGTTTTGCCGCGGTCGCGTTAAACGCCGCTTCGATTCCGATGATTGCCAATTTGACCGGCGGCCTTGCAAGCGCTGCTTACGCTCAGGCCGATTATTGGTTACGGCATTTGCGCCAGCCGGTGCTATTTCAACAAAGCCTGGAGACCTTGGCGCGGCAGGATGTGGATTTATGGCTGGAAATCGGTCCTAAGCCGGTGTTGACCGGCTTGATTCGGCAACAGGCGGCGAACGTGACTGCTGTTTCGGCTTGCCCCGGAAACGAAAGCTCATTTAACCAAGCCTTGGCCGAGGTCGTCGCTTCCGGTTTGGAATTGAATTGGCAATCGCTTAACGCCGGCCAACTGACGGATCTGCCCACTTACCCTTGGCAGCGCCAGCGTTATTGGCCCGATTGGTTCGAGTCTGAAGCGCTACCGCCGGTTGACCGGCAAGGCCGTTGGCTCAGTAGTCCGGCCTTTGCGGAAAATAGCAGTGTTTACGCCTGGACATTAAGTCTTGCTAGCCAGCCTTGGCTAAGCGAACACCGGGTTTATGGTTTGGTTGTCGCGCCGCTGGCCTTGTTGATCGCCACGATTTACCAAGCGTTGTTCAAGCGCGATGGTCACAAGGGCTTTGCGATCGTCGATCTGGAAATAGAACGTGCGCTGCTGATTCCCGAGCGTGAGTCTGTCGACGTGCAATTGATATTCAGCGGCGTGGGCGACTCGGCTGACTTGAAAATAGTCAGCCGGGAGGAAGGTGGCGAGCAATGGAGGCAGCATCTCAGCGCTGCCCTGCAACCGCTGAGCGAAAGTATCGATACTACGGCCGTGTCGTCAGGATTGCCGGAACAAGGGGACGAATACTCAGCAGAGCAATTTTATCGCTTGTTTGCCGAGCACGGTTTGCAATACGGGCCGCGTTTTCGAGGCATCGCCAAGCTTTGGCAACAGCAAGGCCGGGCTGTTGCCCGGCTCGATCAACGGTTGGTGGACTCCGCCGCGCTTGATACGGTCGTACTCGATTCGGCGCTGCAATTGATGGCCGCGGTGTTCGAACCGGACGGCGGGGGGTTGCGTTTGCCGGTGCGTATCCGGCGGATCGAATGCTGGCGAGGGGATTTTGCCGATAGTTGTTGGGCTAGCGCTACCTTGAATGATTCAGGGCAGACCGATTTGGCGATATTCAACGCTCAGCGGCAATTGCAGTTTTCGATTGCCGGCGTCGAAGTGGCGACTGTCAGCGAAAGTCGTTTGAAACAAATGCTGTCGCCCATGCCCGATTGGTTCTATCAACCAGTTTGGCGGCCGCATCGTGCCATGGTTGGACAGGGCGGAAAGTCCTGGCTTTTCATTGCCGACCAAGACCAGCCGGCGTTGCTCAACTCGCTAATCAGGCACGGCCATAGGGTTAGCGCCTTGAGTTTCGATCGGCTGAGTGCCGACGATTTAATCGGCGTCGATGAGTTGGTCGATTTGAGCGGGTTTTTAGCGGCGGATGGCGCGGCACATGCCATGGCGGCGCCGGGGCAGTTGTTGGCCTTGCTGCCGTTGTTGCAAGGCCATCGCCTGAATTTGACGCTGACGACCCGCAACGCGCAAGGCGAATTTTGCCGACAAATGAATTATGGCGGTGCCGCGTTGTGGGGGATGGCGGCGGTTTTGTTCCGGGAGCATGGCGAGCTGAAACCGCGCATCATCGATGCCGATAGCACTGAGGCATTGCTAGCGGGCTTATTGGACAACAGCGGCGAGCAACGCTTGGCCGCGATAGGCGATAGCTTATGGGGGCAGCGTTTACAGCGATATAAACCGCTGGCCGAAACGCCGGTGGAGATCGATCAACAGGCCAGTTACCTGGTGAGCGGCGGTTTGGGCGATTTAGGGTTAACGACCGCTTGTTGGTTGATCGAGCAAGGTGCCCGCCATCTTTATCTGAGCAGTCGCCGGGAGCATGCGCGGTTGCCGAGCCGCTTGCTGGATTTGCAAGGCCAATATGCCGATCTCGAGTTAATCGTAATGACGCTGGACGTTTGCGAACCTCTGGCCGTCGAGCGGCTGTTTGCTACCATCGAACATAGCGGCAGGCCGCTAAAAGGCATTGTGCACTGCGCGGGTTTTACCGACGACGATCTGTTGCTAAAGCAATCGGCGTTGCGGTTGGCGCAATTGAATCGGGTCAAGTTACAAGCGGCGGTTTTGCTGGATCAAGCGTCCCGCAACCAACCGCTGGATTTTTTCTGGCTGTATTCGTCGTTGAACGCCTTGTTGGGCAATGTCGGCCAAGGCGCTTACGCGGCGGCCAATGCGGCGATGGACGCCTTGGCATGGCAACGCGGGCATGACGGCTTTCCGGCTCTGGCTATCGACTGGGGCCCTTGGCAGAGTGGGATACAGCAACAGAGCAGCGATGGGCTACGTGCATTTTGGCGCCAATCGGGTTTGGGCTTGATCGATGACGAACGCGCTGGAACGGTGTTGCAGGGGTTGCTCGGCGGCCGCCAGACCGGGCAAGTTTGCGTGGTGAATTGCGATTGGCGGCAGGCCGCCAAGAGCGCGGGGCATGGCGCGGCGGAGGGATTGCTGGCGGAACTGATGCCGGTTGTCGGCGTGGAGGCCGTTGACGGCGACGAATATTTGCGGGCTTTACGTTCCGCCGACTCAGAACAATCCAAGGCGATGTTGGGCGATTGGCTCAAGCGGCAATTGGCGGGAATCTTGAAATTATCGGCGGCGCAATGCGAATTGAGCCGCTCGTTGAGTTCTCTGGGTTTGGATTCCTTGGCCGCCGTGGAGTTACGCGCCGTCATGCGCAAAACCTTGCAAACCGAAGTGCCGGTCAGCCAGCTATTGCAGTGCGAAGGTTGGGGTTTGGTCGATTATCTGCAAGTGAACCTATTGCCGATAGAGCGGATTAAGACCGCCTCGATAGCCGAGGATGAAGATATGCTGGAGGGGGAAATTTGAGCGTGCAAGGGTTACTGCGGGATTTGGCCGACAATCGGGTGGAACTGTGGCTGGAAGGCGATAAATTACGTTACCGGGCACCCAAACAAGCCATCAACGAGGCGCTGCTGGACGCGCTTAAAAGCCATAAACAAGCTTTAATCGAGCATTTTCAAACCTTGCAACGCGAGCCCTTTGTCTTGACTTACGGGCAACGGGCTTTGTGGTTCCTGCACCAAACGGCGCCGGATAGCGCGGCTTATAACGTGGCTTTCTCGGCCAGGATTTTGTCGGCGGTCGACCCTGAGCGCCTGCGGCAAGCCTTGCGCTATTTGGCGGAGCGCCATCCTGCGCTACGTTTGCGTTTTCAAGCGCAAGACGGCGAGCCGCGCCAGTTCATCGATCCTGGCGCAAGCATCGATTTTCAACACATCGATGCGTCCGGCTGGGACGAGCAAACCTTAAGCGATCAGGTGGCCGGACATTACGCCGCGCCATTCGATTTGAACGGTTCGCGATCGTTGTTCAGGGTAGGTTTATTTCAATGCGCGCCCCGGCAATCGGTGTTATTGCTGGTTTTTCACCATATTATCGGCGACGGCTGGTCGCTGTGGCTGTTGCTCGACGAACTCGCTCAGGTGTATTCGGCCTTAGTGGCCGGGCGTGAGCCTGATTTGCCGAGGTTATCGCTTTCTTATCGTCAATATGCCGAAACACAGGTGGCCGAGGTTGATTCAGGAACGTTGGAAGCGGATTGGCGGTATTGGCGCGATAAATTCGTGCAAGCCCCACCGTTATTAAACCTGCCCACCAAGCGGCCTTTTCCGGCGCGGCGGAATTACCGGGGCGCCTCGTATCCTTTACGTATCGATAGCCGGACAGTCTCCGCCTTGCGGGCGCTAGCCGTCGAGCTGGATGTTACCTTATACGTGTTATTGCTCGCGGCTTATCAGTTATTGCTACACCGCTGCGGCGGTCAGCAACGGCTTTGTGTCGGTACGCCGCTGGCCGGTCGGGATGACGATCGTTATGCCGGCGTCGTGGGGTATTTCGTCAATCCCTTGCCGCTGTTATCGGAATTAACCGTCGGGCAAACGGTCGCCGATTTCGTTCGCGCCTGTCGTCGGGAAGTATTGTCGGCCATGGCGCATCAGGTTTTTCCGTTAGCTTTGATTATCGAGCGGCTGGCGCTGTCCCGCGATACCAGCCGTCCGCCGTTGTTTCAGGCCGCTTTCGTGTTCCAGCAATTGCAAAAAGCCCAGCTACTGCTCGATGCCAGCGGCAGCGGTCGAACTGCTGGGCAAACCGTGGACTGGGGTGGTTTGGCGTTGGCGCCCTATGCCTTGTTTCAACAGGAAGGGCAGTTCGATCTGTCGTTGGAGTTGATGGAAGCGGGCGGCGACTTAGTCGGTTCGCTTAAATTCAATAGCGAGGTACTGGATGCCGACGATGCCCAAAGACTCGCCGATTATTATCAAACCGTTTTACAGTCCTTTCCGGAGTTTCAAGACAAACCGGCGGTCTTGCTGCCGCTGCTGAACGCTGATTATCGACGCCAGCTATTGGCAGACTGGAACGCCACCGAGTACGCATATCCTGAGGACTTGATACCGGAATTGTTAAGCCGTCAGGCGCAACGGACGCCGACGGCGGTGGCCTTGGTGTTCGAACAACGCCAATTGACCTACGACGAACTGGAACGGCGCAGCAACCAATTGGCGCATTATCTAATCTCGCAAGGCGTCGGCACCGAAAGCTTGGTGGCGGTGTGTATGGAGCGCAGCCTGGAGTTGGTGGTCAGCCTGCATGCGATCGTCAAGGCCGGCGCGGCTTATGTGCCGTTAGACCCCGACTACCCGCAAGAACGCTTGGACTATATGATCGCCAATGCCGGTGCCGGCTGGTGTCTGACTCAGCCGGCCTTGGCCGCCAAGCTGCAATCGTATCCCGGCCAAGTGCTGATCATCGAAGCCTTGCAAACCGAGCTGGCCCAGCAACCGGCCGACGCGCCGGCCCTTGAATGCCATCCGCAACAGCTCGCCTATCTGATTTACACCTCGGGCTCCACCGGCCAACCGAAAGGCGTCGCCAACCACCATCAAGCGCTGGCCAACCGGATTCAGTGGATGCAGCGGCGTTATCCATTGAGCGGCCAAAACAGCGTCTTGCAAAAAACCCCGTACAGCTTCGACGTCTCGGTCTGGGAATTTTTCTGGCCGTTGATCGCCGGCGCCCGTTTGGTCATCGCCAAACCGGGCGGACATAAAGACAGCGATTACCTGGCCAAACTGATCCAGGCCCAGCACATCGACACCCTGCACTTCGTGCCGTCCATGCTGCAAGCCTTTATCGACGACCCCGAAGCGGCACACTGCGGCAGCTTAAGGCGCATCATCTGCAGCGGCGAAGCCTTACCGTTGAGCCTGCAACAACAGGTTTACGGCAAATTGACATCGGCGCGTCTCTACAATCTCTACGGCCCGACCGAAGCGGCGATCGACGTCAGCGAATGGCCTTGCCATGAAGACGACACCGCCAGTCCCATCGTCGCGATCGGCAAACCGATCGACAACCTACGTTTATACATCCTCGACGGCCAACTGCAGCCGGTGCCGATCGGCGTGTCCGGCGAACTGTATATCGCCGGCATTGGTTTGGCGCGCGGCTACCAGCAAAAGCCGCAGCTGACCGCGGAACGCTTCGTACCCAATCCGTTCGGTCAAGGCGAAAGGCTGTACCGGACCGGCGACCTATGCCGCTACCGGGCCGACGGCGTCATCGAATACCAAGGCCGGGAAGACGGCCAAATCAAGCTCAGAGGCTTTCGGATCGAGTTGGGCGAAATCGAAGCGGTCTTAAAACAACATCCGGCCGTGCAAAACTGCGTATTGACGGCTAAATCGTTTCGCGGCGAAAAAGCCTTGCTGGCCTATCTGACCTTGCGGGACGGCGTCGAGAATACGCCGGCCTTGATTAAGCCGATACGCGAATTCATGCAGGGCTTTTTGCCCGATTACATGCTGCCGTCTGCATTTATGGTGCTGCCCGAGCTGCCTTTATCGGCTAACGGCAAAGTCGATCGCAAGGCCTTGCCGGCTATGGACGTAGTAAGTCAGGATGAAGACCTTAGCGCCCCGGAAAACGACTTGCAACGGCAAATAGCCGATATTTGGCAGCAATTATTGCAACACCGCGAGTTCGGCATTCACAGCAATTTTTTTCATGTCGGCGGCCATTCGCTGCTGGCGCTACGCTTGATCGCCAAATTGGCGGCGGTTTTTCACACCAAACTCAGCATAGAAGATGTTTTCAACCACGCCAGCATTCAAGGCTTAGGCGAGCTTTTGCTGGACGGCGATCGGCAGCGGCTGGCTTGGCCGGCGATTTCGCCGCAAGACCGGGCGGATGCGCCCTTATCGTTCTCGCAAGAACGCTTATGGTTCGTCAATAGTCTGGAAAATGCCGGTGGCGTTTACCATATTCCGCTGGCTTTTCATGTCTATGGGGACTTAAACCGCGAGGCCTTACAAGGTGCCTTGCAAGCCTTGGTGAATAGGCATCAGGCCTTGCGCAGCAAGGTTTTCGGCGAAGGGCTCGGTTTGCGTCAACAAGTTCTAGAACACGGCGTTCCGGTATTGGCTTGCTATAGCGCACCGGTGGTTGCCGCCCAAGGGCTGGAAACCATCCTCCGCCAGGAGGCCAATAGCGGCTTGGATCCGGCCACCGGGCAAGTATTCAAGGCATGTTTATTGGAAATCGCCCCTCGGCACCATTTGCTGTTGCTGGTCATACACCATATCGTGGCCGACGGTTGGTCGGTTAAGGTCTTGCTGCACGACGTATCGCTTTTGTATCGTCAATGCCTGACGGGCGCCGCCGCCGAATTGCCGGATTTGCCGGTGCAATACGGCGATTACTGCCGTTGGCAAAGGATGCTGGCCGAACAAGGTTGGTTTAAGGCGGCTAAGGATTATTGGTTGACGGCTTTAGGCGATGCGCCGACGACCTTGGCATTGAATTACGACCACAGCCGGCCGCTGCTGCCAACTTTCCGCGGCGCGATGCAATTTCACGCGATTCCGGCGTCCATTCGGGCCGCGTTGCACGCGCAAGCGCAACGGCAGGGGGCAACCGACTTCATGTTGCTGCTGGCGGCATTTGCGGCAGTCTTATACCGCTATAGCGGCCAGGCGGATTTCATGATCGGCACGCCGGTGGCGAACCGGGATCGACAGGACGTGCAGGATGTGGTCGGTTTATTCGTCAATACCTTGTTGATGAGGATCAAGCTCGACGGCAACTCGTCTTTCGAACAATTGCTGGATCAGGTCAAGGCGACCGCGTTATCGGCTTACGAATATCAATATTATCCCTTCGAAGGTTTGGTCGAAGCCTTGCAGCCGGAGCGGAATTTGGCGGTTTCGCCGTTATTCCAGGTGATGTTCGTGTATCAAAGCCAAGGGCAGCAAGCTTTTTCGTTGCCGGATTTGGACGTCCAGCCTATGGTTTTGCCCAGCACCACGGCGAAATGCGATTTGACTTTATATGCGACCGAAGAAGACCAGCATTGGTCGCTGGCGATGGAATACAGCAGCGATTTGTTCGAGCCAGCCAGTATCACAGCCTTGCTGTCGGCGCTGGCCAATGCGTTGGAAAAATTGGCCGAGAACCCGCGTTTGCCGTTGGCGCGGATTCCGCTCTTGACTCGAACGCAACTGACGCAGGTTGTGGAGGACTGGAACGCCACCGAGTACGCGTACCCTGAGGCCTTGATACCGGAATTGTTAAGCCGTCAGGCGCAACGGACGCCGGCGGCGGTGGCCTTGGTGTTCGAACAACGCCAATTGACCTACGACGAACTGGAACGGCGCAGCAACCAATTGGCGCATTACCTAATCTCGCAAGGCGTCGGCACCGAAAGCCTAGTGGCAGTGTGCCTGGAGCGCAGCCTGGAGTTGGTGGTCAGCCTGCATGCGATCGTCAAGGCCGGCGCGGCTTACCTGCCGTTGGACTCCGACTATCCGCAAGAACGCTTGGACTATATGATCGCCAATGCCGGTGCCGGCTGGTGTCTGACCCAGCAGGCCTTGGCCGCCAAGCTGCAAGATTATCCCGGCCAAGTGCTGGTCATCGAAGCCTTGCAAACCGAGCTGGCCCGACAACCGACCGGCGCGCCGGCCCTTGAATGCCATCCGCAACAGCTCGCCTATCTGATTTACACCTCGGGCTCCACCGGCCAACCGAAAGGCGTGGCCAACCACCATCAAGCGCTGGCCAACCGACTCAACTGGATGCAGCGGCGTTATCCATTGAGCGGCCAAAACAGCGTCTTGCAAAAAACCCCGTACAGCTTCGACGTCTCGGTCTGGGAATTTTTCTGGCCGTTGATCGCCGGCGCCCGTTTGGTCATCGCCAAACCGGGCGGACATAAAGACAGCGATTACCTGGCCAAACTGATCCAGGCCCAGCACATCGACACCCTGCACTTCGTGCCGTCCATGCTGCAAGCCTTCATCGACGACCCCGAAGCCGAGAACTGCAACAGCTTAAGGCGCATCATCTGCAGCGGCGAAGCCTTACCGTTGAGCCTGCAACAACAGGTTTACGGCAAATTGACATCGGCGCGTCTCTACAATCTCTACGGCCCGACCGAAGCGGCGATCGACGTCAGCGAATGGCCTTGCCATGAAGACGACACCGCCAGCCCCATCGTCGCGATCGGCAAACCGATCGACAACCTGCGCCTATACATCCTCGACGGCCAGTTACAGCCGGTGCCGATCGGCGTGTCCGGCGAACTGTACATCGCCGGCATCGGCTTGGCGCGCGGCTACCAGCAAAAGCCGCAGCTGACCGCGGAGCGCTTCGTACCCAATCCGTTCGGCGACGGCGAAAGGCTGTACCGGACCGGCGACATTTGCCGCTACCGGGCCGACGGCGTCATCGAATACCAAGGCCGGGAAGACGGCCAAATTAAGCTCAGAGGCTTTCGGATCGAGTTGGGCGAAATCGAAAGCGTGCTCAAACAGCATGCCGAGATTCAAGAGGCGGCGGTCAAGGTTTGGAGCCAAGGGCAAAGTAAACGCTTGGTGGCTTATGTGGTGAGCCACGCGGCCGACTTCGATCAGGCCGTCAAGCAGCAATTGCAGCAACTGCCCGAGTACATGCGGCCGAGCCAAACTGTCAGGCTAGAGCAACTGCCGTTGACCGCTAGCGGCAAACTGGACCGCAAAGCGCTGAAAGAACCGGACATTCAAGCCCAACAGCCCTACCGGGAAGCGCGCAATGCCGTGGAACAACGCTTGGTGGGTATCTGGCGGGAAGTCTTGAACCAAGACCGCATCGGCATCGACGACAACTACTTCGAATTGGGCGGCGATTCTATTTTAAGTATTCAGATTGTGGCCAGAGCCAGAGAGGCGGGCCTTGAGTTGCGCGTCGAGGATTTGTTCCTCGGCCAGACGATTGCCGAATTGGCCGGCTTGGCTAAACAAGCCGAACAATCGGTGCTCGCCGCCGATGGCGATAACCAATGCCTGCCCTTGTCGCCGACTCAGGAAGGCATGCTGTTTCATGCCTTGTACGATGACGACAAAGGCGTTTACTGCCAACAGGTGGTTTTGACGTTCGAGGGCGATCTGCAAGCCGATTTGTTTAAACAAGCTTGGTGGGCGGTTTTCCTGCGCCACGATGCTTTAAGAAGGGTGTTTATTTGGCAACAAAGCGGCGGCAAGCCTTATCAGCAATTGATCGAAACCGGGTTTTGCTCGTGGCAGGTACTGGACTGGAGCTACATGGCGGCCGACGAACAGCGGCAACGGCAGGCGTTATTGCAGCAGCAACAAGCCGGGCAAGGCTTCGACGTCAGCCGTGGCCCGTTGTCGCATTTGAGCTTAATTAAACTGGGCGAGCAGCGATATTGTTTACTCTGGAGTTACCATCATTTATTGATGGATGGCTGGTCCTTGCCTTTGGTTTTGCAGGACGTTGCCAAGCAGTATCAAGCGTTGGTGCAGGGACAGGCCTACCAGGCAAAACCGCTCAGGCCGTTTGCCGATTATCTGCATTGGCTGGCACAGCAAGACCCGCAGCCGGCCATGCAATATTGGCAACAGCAGTTGGCGGCGATTCAGGGCGCGACCGTGCTGCCTTGCGTCGAACCGAAAACCTCTGCCGGTTATGCCGACGCGGCGACGGTTTGGGAGGCGGAATTAAGCCGCCGCATCGGCGCTTTCGTTAAACAGGAGCGCACCACGCTAGCGGTGTTGTTGCAGGCGGCCTGGGCCTTGATCCTGAGCCGGTACAGTTCGGAGCAAAACGTCGTGTTCGGCATGACAGTTTCCGGCCGGCCGCCGCAATTGCCGGGGATTGAGTCTGTCGTAGGCTTGTTCATCAATACGATTCCGGTCGCGGCCCATATCGATAACCGGCAATCGGCCTGTGATTGGCTGCAAGCGCTGACGGCCGAACAGTTCAAGCGCGATGCCCACGCTTATTTGCCGTTGAGCAAGATCATGGAATGCAGTGGCCGCCATGCGGCCGGCCAGTCTTTGTTTCAAAGTTTGTTGGTGTTGGAAAATTATCCGTTGGACGCCGGCTTGCTGAATGACGAACAGGCGGGTTTGAAAATCGTTGCCGCGCAGTTCAAGGAACAAACCAATTATCCGCTGACGCTGGTCGTCGTGCCGGGCGAGCAATTGCAAATCAAGGCCATGTACCAAGCCGAGGTTTTTGCCGCCGCCACCGTCAACAGGCTATTGGCACATTTTAAATCGGCGTTGAATTTCTTGCTGTCGGCCGGCGCTAAACCGTTGGCCGAGTTTGGCTTGCTTGAGGCCCAAGAGCGAAAGCGTTGCCTCGAAGACTGGAACGCGACCGACTACGCGTACCCGGAAGCCTTGATTCCAGAGCTGTTGAGCCGCCAGGCGCAACGGACGCCGGCGGCGGTGGCCTTGGTATTCGAACAAACCCAATTGACCTACGACGAACTGGAACGGCGCAGCAACCAATTGGCGCATTATCTAATCTCGCAAGGCGTCGGCACCGAAAGCTTGGTGGCGGTGTGTATGGAGCGCAGCCTGGAGTTGGTGGTCAGCCTGCATGCGATCGTCAAGGCCGGCGCGGCCTACCTGCCGTTGGACCCCGACTACCCGCGGGAACGCTTGGACTACATGATCGCCAATGCCGGTGCCGGCTGGTGTCTGACCCAGCAGGCCTTGATCGCCACATTGCCGGATTATCCCGGCCAAGTGCTGGTCATCGAAGCCTTGCAAGCCGAGCTGGCCCAGCAACCGACCGGCGCGCCGGCCGTCGAATACCATCCGCGGCAGATCGCCTACCTGATATACACCTCGGGCTCCACCGGCCAGCCCAAAGGC
The DNA here is from genome assembly GCF_050154735.1 of Methylomonas stagni. Lineage (NCBI taxonomy): Bacteria > Pseudomonadati > Pseudomonadota > Gammaproteobacteria > Methylococcales > Methylococcaceae > Methylomonas > Methylomonas stagni. The sequence goes on from NZ_CP189557.1 coordinate 4,454,428, forward strand.
GTCGCCAACCACCATCAAGCGCTGGCCAACCGACTCAACTGGATGCAGCGGCGTTATCCATTGAGCGAACAAGACCGGGTCTTGCAAAAAACCCCGTACAGCTTCGACGTCTCGGTCTGGGAATTTTTCTGGCCGTTGATCGCCGGCGCCCGTTTGGTCATCGCCAAGCCGGGTGGACATAAAGACAGCGATTACCTGGCCAAACTGATCCAAGCCCAGCACATCGACACCCTGCACTTCGTGCCGTCCATGCTGCAAGCCTTCATCGACGACCCCGAAGCGGCGCACTGCGGCAGCTTAAGGCGCATCATCTGCAGCGGCGAAGCCTTACCGTTGAGCCTGCAACAACAGGTTTACGGCAAATTGACATCGGCGCGTCTCTACAATCTCTACGGCCCGACCGAAGCGGCGATCGACGTCAGCGAATGGGCTTGCGACGCAGCCGACACCGCCAGCCCCATCGTCGCGATCGGCAAACCGATCGACAACCTACGTTTATACATCCTCGACGGCCAATTGCAGCCGGTGCCGATCGGCGTGTCCGGCGAACTGTACATCGCCGGCATCGGCTTGGCGCGCGGCTACCAGCAAAAGCCGCAGCTGACCGCGGAACGCTTCGTACCCAATCCGTTCGGTCAAGGCGAAAGGCTGTACCGGACCGGCGACATATGCCGCTACCGGGCCGACGGCGTCATCGAATACCAAGGCCGGGAAGACGGCCAAATCAAGCTCAGAGGCTTTCGGATCGAGTTGGGCGAAATCGAAAGCGTGCTCAAACAGCATGCCGAGATTCAAGAGGCGGCGGTCAAGGTTTGGAGCCAAGGGCAAAGTAAGCGCCTGGTGGCCTATGTGGTGAGCCACGCGGCGGACCTCGATCAGGTCGTCAAGCAGCAATTGCAGCAACTGCCCGAGTACATGCGGCCGAGCCAAACTGTCAGGCTAGAGCAACTGCCATTGACCGCTAGCGGCAAATTGGACCGCAAAGCGCTGAAAGAACCGGACATTCAAGCCCAACAGCCCTACCGGGAAGCGCGCAATGCCGTGGAACAACGCTTGGTGGGTATCTGGCGGGAAGTCTTGAACCAAGACCGCATCGGCATCGACGACAACTATTTCGAATTGGGCGGCGATTCTATTTTAAGCATTCAGATCGTGGCTAAGGCAAGACAAGCCGGGATCCGGCTGGATTTGAAGCAGTTGTTTTCCGCCCAGACGATTGCCGTTCTCGCCGAATCGGCCGAGGCGGCCGAAAAATCCAGCGCCGAGCAAGGACGGGTTACGGGGACTGTCATACCTACTCCGATAGTGCATTACTTTTTCGAGACGGTGACCAAGGATGTTCAGCATTTCAATCAGTCAGTGCTGTTGGAAGTGCCGTCTGATATCGACGTTGCCGCATTGCGGAAGAGCTTGGCGGCGGTGCTCGATCATCACGATGTCCTCAGACTGCAAGTCAGGTCGCCGGTCGAGCTTTATATCCCACCCGATGGTGAGATAGAGCAGGTGCTTCAGTTGAAAACCTTCCGCGATGCCGAGGATTTGGCCGAGCAGGCCGAAGCCGTCCAAGCTTCGCTGCAATGGCTCAATGCGCCGTTGCTAAAGGTCGTGTTGTTCCAAGCGAAGGGGCAAGACCGGAATAGCCGTTTGTTTTTGGTGTTGCATCACTTGTTGGTGGACGGCGTCTCTTGGCGGATTTTGTTGGAAGATTTACAGCTGGCTTATCAGGCGGCAAGCGCGGGACAAGTCCCGAATTTGCCGAAAAAACCAGTGCCTTTCCCGCTTGGGCCGAGCGCTTGCGGCAATGGTCCAAGACCTTGCCCGACCAAGCCTATTGGCTGCGCCATTGTGAGTATGGCTTTGCCCGCTTGCCCTTGGACCATGCGGCCGGCAACAAGATAACCTTGGCCGATACCGTTGTCGAGTCCTTGCAAATCGACCATGAGATCACTCAAGCCTTGATGCTGGCGCCGAGAGCCTTACAAGCCAGCGTCGAAGAAGTGTTGCTGGCGGCGCTGCTGGAAAGCTTGTGGCAACGCTTGGGCAAAACTACGCTAGTCATCGAACTCGAAGGTCATGGCCGGGAAAATGTGTTCGAGGATTTGGACGTTTCCAGGAGCGTTGGCTGGTTTACCTCGCTGTTTCCGTTGGCGGTCGAGGCAAACCTAGCAACGGCCTTGTCCGCTGTCAAAGCGGCCATGCGCACTTTGCCGCATCGGGGCTTGAGTTACGGTGTTTTGCGTTATTTGAGCGCCGACGCGACTCTGCGAAGGAAACTGGAGGATGCGGAACAACGGGCTACCGGTATTCGCTTCAATTACTTGGGGCGTTTCGAGAAGGCTAAACAGGCTTCGGTATTCATCGCCCAGGCGCAAGAACGACGCGGCGACGAGCGCTCCGGCCGGCAGGATTTTGGCTTGTTGATGGATTTTAATGGCGCCGTACATCAAGATTGTCTAAGGCTGGAGTTGCGTTACAGCCCGTTACAGTTCGATCGTTCGACCGTTTTGCAATTGCTCGCCGATTTTAAACGCCATTTGAGTGGCCTTTTGGCCCAGGCACCCGTCGAATCCGGCTTCGAGTTGGCAATGCCGGACGAGCAAAGGCTGAGCGACATGAGGCGGCGCGGCGGCGTGCGGGATGTTTATCCGCTCGCGCCGTTACAGCAAGGCTTGCTGTTTCACAGCGTGTTCGACAGCCAATCCGGCAGCTACTTGCAACAAGTCAGTTGGCGTTTCAGCGGTGAGCTGCAAGTCGATTACTGGCGGCGAGCTTGGCGGGAATTGATCCGGCGGCACTCGATTTTAAGGACGGGCTTCGATTGGCCGGGCGCGCGGGAGCCACTGCAAGTGGTGTTTGATGACGTGCCGTTCGTGTGGCGGGACCTCGATTACAGCAAAAAGTCGCCGGCGGAACGGCAGCAATTATCGGCAAGCTTTTTACGCCAAGACAGGCAAACGCCGTTCGATGTTAAAGCCCAGCCGTTATTGCGCTTTGCCCTATTGCGTTTGAGTGCCACGGAATCGGTGTTTGTTTGCAGCTATCATCATATTTTGCTGGACGGCTGGAGTTTGCCGAAACTGATCGAGGACGCCTTCGGTCTTTATGCCGCTTACGTAAGCGGCCGGCAACCGTGTTTGCCGGATAGAAGGCCTTTTCGCGACTATATTGCTTGGTTGCTCGAACAGGATAGCCGCGCGATGGAGGCTTATTGGCGGCGGCAACTCGATGGATTTAGCGACGTTAACAAACTGGCGATCGATAGCGGTGGCGACAGCCATAGCCGGCAGGCGGAGTTTGCTCAAGCGCAAGCGGTTTTGGATCGTAAGACGACGGCCGCTTTGCAACAGTTTGCTCAGCAACAACGGGTGACGGTCAACATTGTGTTGCAGGCGGCTTGGGTCGTGTTGCTGAGCCGGTATTGCGGCAGCCGCGACATTCTGTTCGGTTTGACGGTTTCCGGCCGGCCGGCCGAGTTGGAGCGGGTTGGCGACATGCTGGGTCTGTTTATCAACACCGTGCCGGTACGCGCGAAGTTGGCATCGGGGCAAACCGTGGAACAACTGTTGCGACAATTGATGGACGACGGCATGGAGCGTGAGCCTTTTACTTATTTCCAACTGGCCGAAATGCAAGGCTGGAGTCAAGTGCCGGCGGGTCAGGCACTGTTTGACACGCTGTTCATCTTCGAAAACTATCCGATAGACGAAGCGCTGAGCCAGTCCTCATCGATCTTGCAGCTGAACGATTTTCAAGTTTACGAGCAAACCGACTTGCCGTTGACGCTGCTGGTGACGCCGGGTCGAGAATTGAGCTTGAAAATTTCCTATCAACGGCAACGCTTCGACGCCGACGCTATTCAAGGTGTGTTACGGCATTTGCAAGACATCCTGACGCGGATGTTAAGCGCACCTGGCGCTTTGCTGTCGGGGATAGGCTTGTTGTCGCAAGCGGCGCAGCAAGATTTAGTGCAGCTTGACCGGCGGGCGGTCGCCAGCCATTGTCTGCCGGGACTGTGTTTGCATAGTCTGATCGAGCGGCAGGCGCGGCAGTCCGCCAATAAAACCGCCGTGACATTCGGCGAGCAATCGCTGAGCTATGCCGAGTTGGAACAGCGGGCCGAGCGCATGGCCGGGCAGTTGCAGGCGTTGGGTATCGGCGTCGAAAGCGTCGTCGCGATCTGCATGCCGCGTTGCATCGAAATGATCGTGGCGTTGCTGGCGGTATTGAAAACCGGTGCCGCGTATTTGCCGCTGGATTTGAATTTGCCGGTCAAGCGTTTGCACTATATGGTCGAAGATTCGGGGGCGGCGTTGGTGTTGGTGAAGGGCTCGACCGCGATGTCTTTTCCGGCGGCCACTTGCGATATAGCCCGGCTATCGGCCGACGCCACCGACACGCGGCGTGCACAAGCCAAGGTCAGGCCCGATAATCTGGCTTATGTGATTTACACGTCCGGCTCGACCGGCAAGCCGAAAGCCGTTCAAATCAGTCATAAAAATATCGTTAATTTCATGCTGACCATGGCGGAACGGCCCGGCATCGTTGCCGACGACCGCTTGTTGGCGGTGACGACCTTGGCGTTCGACATTGCCGCGTTGGAGTTGTATTTGCCGCTGACGGTGGGTGCCACCGTGGTATTGGCCGATAGCCTGCAAAGCGCTGACGGCCACGTCTTACAGGCTTTATTGCAAGAGCACGATATTACGCTGATGCAGGCGACGCCCGCCAGTTGGCGCCTGTTGCTCGCTTCCGGTTGGCAAGGCAGGCCTGGCTTTAAGGTGTTGTGCGGCGGCGAAGCCTTGCCGCTAAATTTGGCCGACCAGCTTAGGCAGCGAGCTGGCGAAGTGTGGAATGTCTACGGTCCGACCGAGACCACGGTTTGGTCTAGCCGTTGCCTGGTAACGGGCGACGGCAAGATCAAACTAGGCGAGCCTTTGGCCAACACCCGGTTGTACGTGGTCGATGAAGACTTGAATCTGCTGCCGCCGGGGTTTCCCGGCGAGTTGATGATAGCCGGGGAGGGCGTGGCCAGGGGGTATCGGCATCGCGCCGGTTTGACGGCCGAGCGCTTCATCCCCGATCCTTTTCGGCCGCCGGCGAGCGCATGTACCGCACAGGAGATCAGGTCGTTCGCCATCTCGACGGCAGCATCGAATACTTGGGACGGCTCGATTTTCAAGCCAAAATCCGCGGTTATCGGATAGAGCTGGGCGAGATCGAAGCCCGGCTGGAAGATAGAGCCGATATCGAGCAAGCGGTGGCCGTCATCAATCAAACGCAGGCGGACAACCAGCAATTGCTGGTTTACTATCGCGGCAAGCTTTCGTCGGCCCGCGAGCTGCGCGATTACTTGGCGGAGTATTTGCCCGCCTATATGCTGCCTAGCGAATTTATTCATTTGGAAACGTTTGCGTTGACCCATTCCGGAAAAGTCGACCGCAAAGCCTTGCCCAAACCTCAACGTAGCGACGGTCCCAAACCCGTTGCCGGTCAGCCAAAAACCCAAACTCAAAAACAACTGTTGGCCATCTGGCGGCAGGTATTGCAGCGCGACGATTTCGGCACCGAAGAGAGTTTCTTCGATTTGGGCGGCCATTCGTTATTGTTGATGCAAGTATGGAACGCGCTGCAACAACAGTATCCCGCCTTACAAACCGTTGATTTATTCCGCTATCCGACGATAGCCAAATTGGCGGCTTTTCTGGATGACAGCGGCGCGGATGCCTCCGCCGCCGTTGCCAAAGCCGAACTTAAAGCGTCGAGGCAAAAAACCGTCCGGCGTAAAAATCTAATCAACAGCTAAGCGCAACCATGAACGAACAACAGTCAGCGGAAAACGAATTGGAGCCGATCGCGATCGTCAGCATGGCGTGCCGCTTTCCGAAAGCGGACGGTATCGAGGACTTATGGCGCTTGTTGATTCAGGGCGAAGAGGGCATACGGTTTTTTTCCGACGAGGAACTGCTTGCCGCCGGCGTTTCGCCGTCGCAGTTGGCGCAGCCGGCTTATGTCAAAGCCAAGGGCATGATCGAAGGCATCGAAAATTTCGATGCGCATTTGTTCGGTTACACGCCGCGCGAAGCCGAGTTGATGGACCCTCAGCAACGGGTCTTGCTCGAATGCGCTTGGCAGCTATTGGAAAGGGCGGCATTGGATCCTGACCGCTTCGAAGGCGATATGGCCGCTTATGTCGGCGTGGGCATGAATATCTATTTGCTCAGCCATTTGTTGAGCGATTACCGGCTGAAAGAATCGACCGATTTTTACCAAATGCTGATCGGCAGCGATAAAGACTTTGCCGCCACCCGCTTGGCGTATAAATTGAATTTGAAAGGCCCGGCGGTCGCGGTCAATACGGCCTGCTCGACCTCTCTGGTTGCCGTGCATTACGCCTGCCAAAGCCTGTGGGATTATCAATGCGACGCGGCCATCGCGGGCGGGGCGACGTTATTGGTGCCGCAACGGGCGGGTTATTTCTACCAAGAAGGCGGAATTCCTTCGGCGGACGGCCATTGCCGGGCCTTCGACGCCCAGGCGGGCGGCACGGTGCCTGCCAGCGGCGCCGGGCTGGTGTTGCTCAAACGCCTGGAGGATGCCCTACGGGATAGTGATACGATTTATGCGGTCATCAAAGGCTCGGCGGTCAATAACGACGGTGCCGATAAACTGGGATTTACCGCGCCCAGCGTCAACGGCCAAGCGGCGGTTATTGCGGAAGCCCTGGCCGTGGCGGGCGTATCGGCCGATAGCATCGGTTATGTCGAAGCCCACGGCACGGCGACGCCGCTGGGTGATCCGATCGAGGTGGCCGCGCTGAAACAGGCTTTTGCCAGGGCGAAGCAAAAGCAATATTGCGCGTTGGGTTCGATCAAATCCAATCTCGGCCATATGGATACCGCGGCCGGCATTGCCGGTTTGATCAAGGCGGCATTGATGTTGCGGCACAAGCAAATCCCGGCGTCGCTGCATTTCAATCAAGCCAATCCGAACATCGATTTCCAGCAAAGTCCTTTCTACGTCAACCGACAGTTGCAGGATTGGCCGCGGACCGAGTGCCCGCGGCGCGCCGGCGTCAGTTCTTTCGGTATCGGCGGCACCAACGCTCACGTGGTGCTGGAAGAAGCCCCCGAAATCCTGCATTCCGCCGACGCCGGCAGAGCGCGGCAAATCTTGCCCTTATCGGCCAAATCGCCGGAAGCCTTGGCGCGGCTGGCGGCGTCACTGGCAGAGCATTTAACCCAGCGGGAAGAATTGTCGTTGGCCGATGTGGCTTATAGTCTAGCGGTCGGTCGCCGGGAACTGCCGCTAAGGCGGTTCGTGTTGGCGGAAAACCTGCAGCAAGCGGCGCAAGCCTTGAGCCGTGAGGAGGAAGGCTATGATGCGACCGTCAAACCGGCGCTGGTGTTTATGTTTCCCGGCCAGGGCACGCAAAAAGCCGGCATGGGACTGGCGCTTTACCAGAGCGAAGCGGTGTTTAAGCAGGAAGTGGACGTTTGCTGCGACTATTTACAAGCGCTGTTGGATTTGGATTTAAGGGCTTTGATGTTTCCAGAGCCTGGGCAGGAGCAACAGGCGGAGTGGCGGCTACGGCAAACCGAACATACTCAGCCGGCGTTATTTGTTTTCGAATACGCCTTGGCCAAGCAATTGATTGCCTGGGGCATAGCACCTGCGTCGATGATAGGCCACAGTTTGGGCGAATACGTCGCGGCCTGTCTCGCTGGGGTATTTAGCCTGGAACAGGCTTTAACGCTGGTGGCGGAACGCGCTCGCTTGATGGCGGAAGCGCCGTCCGGCGGTATGCTGGCGGTCAGGGCGACGGAAGCGCAATGCCGGCCCTGGTTGACTGACGACTTGGTGTTGGCGGCGGTGAATGCCGAAAACCAATGCGTGTTAAGCGGCTGTCAAACGGCCATCGATCGCTTATTGCCAACCCTGAAAGAGCAAGGCATTGCCTATCATCCCTTGGCGGTGTCCCATGCTTTCCATTCGCCGTTGATGCGGACGGCGGCTGACCAGTTTGCCGAGTCGTTCCAAACGCTGAACCTGCGGCCCAATGCGATTCCCTTTGTCTCCAACTTGAGCGGTGACTGGTACGATGCGACCGATTCGTCGGCTGCGTATTGGCAACAACACATGCTGAAACCGGTGCGTTTCTCCGACGGCTTGCAGACGCTGTGTGCCGAATTCGGGCAATTGCTGTTATTGGAAGTCGGTGCCGGACATACCTTGCAGGTCTTGGCCAAGCCGCTGTTGCAAGGTGGACAAGCGGCCTTGGGCACCTTGGCCGATGCGGGTTCCGATTTACAGGCCTGTGTTGCCGAGCTTTGGCGCGCCGGCATCGCGGTCGATTGGCAGCGTTTTTATCGAGATCAGCAGCGGCAACGCTTGGCCCTACCGACGTATCCTTTTCAGCGCCAGCGTTACTGGGTCGAGGCGAGAACAGCCGATAGCCAAGCGCCTTGCCGGGACGAGAGCGCGGATTTGAGCCATTGGTTCTCTACGGTTAATTGGCAGCGCTGCTTGTTGCCGCCGACAACCGACCGGCTGGCGGCGGACGGCTATTTGGCGTTTGTCGGCGCCGAAGGACTAGATTTGGAAGCGGCTTCGCAACCTTGGCGCCAAATAACCATGGCGGCGAATTACCGAACTGTCAGCGATGGAGTTTGTACTTTAAATCCGGCCCGGGAAGACGATTTCGAGCGTTTAATCGGCGACTTGGGCTTGGCGGGCCAGGTGCTGGAAGTGGTGTATGCCTGGCACCAGAGCCAAGCATCTTACGCCGAGCCTTATCTGGGCTTGTTGCATTTTTGCAAAGCATGGCAGCGCTTGTCGCCGGGTACGCCGTGCCGCATCAGCGTCGTCACCCGCGACTTGTTCGAAGTGAGCGGCGCGGAAACCGCCCTGTCGCCGTTACAGGCTTTATTGCTGGGCCCAGTTAAAGTCGTGCCGCAGGAATATCCGCACATACAGTGCCGTTTGGTCGATCTCGACGCTAGTCTGTCCGTGAGACCGGACATGTTGGCCTTGCATCCCAAGCTTTCGGTGGTGGCGTGGCGGAACGGTTATTACTGGCAGCCGGTACTCGAAAGCCTGGATTTGCCGGAACCGGACCGGGATGCTTTGAAACGCGGCGGCCGTTACTTGATTACCGGCGGCTTGGGCGGCATCGGTCTATTGCTGGCAGGCTTTTTGGCGCGTCATTATCAAGCCAGATTGCTGTTGACCAGCCGGCAAACGTTTCCGGAGCCTAGCCTATGGCCGTCCGCCGTCGAACTAGACGATAGCGAGGATTTTAATGCCTTGGTCGCGGATTTGGCGCAGACCGAGCGTAGGCTGATAGCCGAGCTGCGGATTCCCGGCTTGGACGATTTTCCGGGCTTGCAATCAAGCCTGGAACGATTATGCAGCCTGCATTTGTTGAATTTTTTCGCGCAGTCCGGCATCTCGCCTTACGGTGGCACGTGGTGGACCGTGAGCGAAATCGGTGCTCAACTGCAACTCCTGGCCAAATTCGACAAATTTTTAGGCCTGCTATTGGAGATTTTGCAACGAGACGATTTGATCGTTTGGCAAGGCGAGCGTTTTCGTTTCAACTTAGATGAACCTAGCGATTGGTCGATCGAAATTCGGCAGCTCGAATGCCGGATCGATAGCGATTATCCGGGCTTTAAGCCCTTATACGAAATGGTGGCGCATTGCGTGGCCCATTTTGCCGAGGCCTTGTCCGGCAAAATAGCCGCGATCGGCGTGTTGTATCCCGACGGCGACCGCAGCTTGATTTCGGAAACCGGTAAAAAAACCATAGAACACTCCAATCACCGGGTTTATTACCAGTTATTAAAACATTTCGTTCATCGCACCCTCGATAGTTCCGATGGCGTCGTCAGGATACTCGAAGTCGGCGGCGGCAGCGGCGTGCTTACTGGCCAGATCGCGCCCGGCTTGTTGGGCAAGAAGGTCGAATATTATTTCACCGACATCGGCAAGTCGTTTGTGCTGAAAGTGCAGCAACAAGCGCAACAGCAAGGTTTCGATTTCATGCGCTTTGCGGTATTCGATATTTTTCGGGATCCCGTTGCCCAAGGTTTCGAGTTTCAAAGTTTCGATTTGATTTACGGCTTGGACGTCGTGCATGCGACGCCGGATGTCGCTAAAGCGGTGACTCAGCTCAGCCGCTTATTGAAACCGGGCGGGGCGTTGTGCTTGGTGGAAACCCCGCCGATTCCGCGTTGGTACGAGATGGTTTGGGGGCTGGCCGAAGGTTGGTGGTATTTTAACGATACCGAACTGCGGTCCGGCACGACGCCATTGTTGAGTCCGGATGCTTGGCAAGAAGTGTTGCAAGGTAGCGGTTTGTTCGCTGATGTGGCGGTGTTCCCGCGCGAAGCCGAGGCGCGGGCGAAAACCGATTGTTGCCTGGTCGTCGGTCGGGCGCCGGGCCAAAAGCGGCTTGCAACTGGAGACGGCCATACCCGCGCCAGGCCGCAGGCCGAAACCGTGGCCTCCTTGTTGGATATGCAAAGACTCGGCGCCGAAGTGATGGTTTGCACGGCCGACGTTTGCGATCGGCAAGCCATGCAAGCTGCGGTCGAGCAAGCCCGCTTGGCCTACGGTGGATTGGATGGGGTGTTCCATACCGCCGCCAGCGATAGTCGGGGCTTAATCGATCTGCAAGACCAGTCCCGCTCCTTGGCCGAGTTGCAACCCAAAGTCGTCGGAACCCAGGTGTTGCAACAATGCCTGGATTTCAAACAACTGGATTTTGTCGCCTTGTTTTCGTCGTTGAATGCCATCACCGGCGGCCAGGGAAATATTGCCTATACGGCGGCGAACAGCTATTTGGATGCCTTTGCCCATTATTGCCGTCACCGCGACTTGGGTAGGGTTTACGCGTTGGATTGGGACCGTTGGCAAAGCATCGGTCAGGCGGTCGCTTTCGAGCGGCGGGTCGCCGATAGCTCGGGTGCTGTTTTGCAAGGCGGCATTAGCGATGTCGAAGGTTGCGAAGCCCTGCGTAGAGCGCTGGCATCGGGCTACCGCCAGTTGTTGATTCGAACCGGGCGCGGCCGGGAACTGAGTCCGTCGACAGTGGAATCCGCCGCCGAGTCTCGGCCAAGCGGCCACCAGCGGCCGCATTTGGCCCAGCGCTATGTCGCGCCGGAAAACGAAATCCAGCAATTGATCGCCGGGGTTTGGTCCGATGTGCTCGGCGTCGCCCAGCCGGGCATACACGACGAGTTCGCCGCGTTGGGCGGGGATTCTTTGATTGCGATTCGGGTCGTATCGCGGCTGAAAGAGGCGCTGGATATGAATCTGGAAGTGAAGTTAGTCTTCGAATACAGCACCATCGCCCGTTTGGCCGACCGGATCCAGACCCTGCAATCGGTGCTACGCCTGTCGGCTGTCGATGCGGATGCTAACGAAGACGACGAAACCCAATATGAAGGCGGTGTCATTTGAGTTCGGTCGCCGATTTGCTCGAACCGTTAAACCAACGAGGTATCCGGCTTTATTTAGAGCAAGGCGAGCTGCGCTTTAAGGCGCCCAAGGGCGCTATGACGCCGGATACCCTGGCGCTGTTGAAAACCAATAAGGCCGAATTGACGGCCTTGCTCAGACAAGCCGAAGCAAGCCGAGGTGCGTTGAGCGAACCGTTGAGCCGCTTCGCCGATACCGACGAGGTACCTTTGTCCATGGCTCAGCAGCGGCTATGGTTTTTGTTTAAGTTGGAAGGCGCCACGCCTACCTACAACATCCTGATGGCCAGCCGCTTGCTGGGCGACTTGGACGTTCCGAGGTTGCGCCGTAGTTTCGAGTACTTGATTCGCCGTCACGAAAGCTTGCGTACCTCCTTCAGGGAAAACGACGACGGACTCGCGCGGCAAGTGATCGCCGAGGGCTTCGATTTAGAGATGGTGGTGGAGGATATCTCCGCTGACCCCGACAGCGAAAAACAAGACTTATTGGAGCAAGCCAAAGGCCGGATGGCCGCAACTCGTTTCGATTTGACACAGGCGCCTTTATCCAGGGTGAGACTGATCCGTTACGGCAATCAAGAATGGGTGTTGTTAATGGCGATGCACCATATCATCGGTGACGGTTGGTCGATGGGGATTTTGAGCCGAGAATTGGGTTTGGCTTATCAGCGGGATAGGGACGGCAGAGAATCCCATAGTGAGGACATTGCCGTTCGTTACCGGGATTATGCGGTATGGCAGCAAAGGCCAAGGCAGCGTGCCTTAATCGAGCAGGGTGTTCAGCGTTGGTGCGAGCTGTTGGCGGGTAGCGAATACCGCCTGGATTTGAATACCGGTAAAAAACGACCGGAATCGCGTAGTTATCGCGGTTCGACTTGTCCGTTGCGGCTTGATCCGACGTTGAGCGGACAGCTGGAGCGCTTGGCCGAAAGTCAAGGCGTTAGTCTTTTCGTATTGCTGTTAACGGCCTATTTCATTTTGCTGCAGCGCTATAGCGGCAGGCACGATGTATTGGTCGGCACTCAGGCCGCCAACCGCAACGAGCCGGGTTTGGAGCCTATCGTCGGCTTTTTCGTCAATACTCTGCCGTTGCGCGCCCGTATCGACGGCAATTCCAGGGTCGCCGAGCTGTTGGCGCAGGTTAAGGAGTTTTGTCTTAAGGCGTTTGATTTGCAGTATGTGCCGTTCGAGCGTTTGGTCGAGGCACTGAAACCGGAACGGGACTTCGGTTCCAATCCCTTGGTGCAAATCATGTTTCTTTGGCAGAACGCGCCGATAGCGGACGTCGCGCTCAAAGGGCTGACCATGCAGCGCGAACCCTTGCCTAGCGAAGCCGCCAAATTCGATTTAACCTTGGAGTTGGGCTTGGAACAAGGCCGGATACAGGGCGTGTTCGAATACAGCACCGATTTGTACGATGCGCCGACAATCGAAAACATGGTGCTGCATTACAGCAAAATATTGCAAGGCATCGTGGAAAACCCGGACGTGGTGGTCGCCGATGTGCGGCTGTGCGAACCTCGCGGCGGCCGTATACCTAGTCTTGCCGAGCCGGGCCGAGAAAATTTGATTTCGGTATTCGACGCTCAGGTGGCGAAGACTCCCGAGGCCAAGGCTTTGAACGACGGGCGGCAGGTCTTGACCTACCGGCAATTGTCGGATCGGGCCGCGGCGCTCGCTTGGCGCTTGGCGTCGGCCGGCATTTGGCCCGGCGCTATCGTGGCGATTTATTTACCGCGCGGCAACGATTATCTGGTGGCGTTGATCGGCATTTTAAAAGCCGGTTGCGCGTATTTGCCGTTAGAAACGACCTTACCGCGGGCGCGTATCGAATTTATCTTGCAGGACGCTCAGGTTGCCGCCGTGGTGGGCCGGGAATCCCTGTTTCCGGCGTATGCGCATATCGATTGCCGGGATTTGCAGCAGCCGGCCAGTTCTTTACCAATGCCTAACATCCCCGCGCAAGCGCCGGCGTATTTGATTTATACCTCTGGTTCGACCGGCCAGCCCAAGGGGGTGTTGATCAGCCAGCAATCGGTGCTGGGTTTGGTCGGCACCTTGGCGGATCGAATTTATTGGCATGGTGGCGAAGCGATGAATGTCGCGCTGATGGCGTCGTTTATTTTCGACGCCTCGGTGCAACAGATTTTCGCCGCTCTGCTGCAAGGTCATTGTTTGCATATTTGTGATGACGAAGTCCGGCGGGACGGGCGGATGTTGTTGGCATTTTTGCAAAGCCAAGCGATTGATTTAAGCGATTGCACGCCGACTTTGTTGCAAATCATGCTCGAGGCGGGTTTGGCCGAACGCAGCGATTTGCGGTTAAGACAATTGATCGTCGGCGGCGAGGCATTACCGCCGCCGCTCATTGAAACAATCGCGAGCGGTTCTGAAGGCGGCCGCTTGGAAATCTACAACGTCTACGGCCCGACCGAATGTACCGTCGACGCCACGCTGCATCGCGTCGATCTACAGCGCCGTTACGCCGCCGCCGCAGTCAGTATCGGCAGCGCGCTGGACCATGCCGAGGTGGAAATCGTCGATATTTACGGCAACCGGCAGCCCGACGGCTTGGCCGGGGAAATCGCGATCGGCGGCAGGGCGTTGGCATTGGCTTATTGGCAACGAGCGGCATTGACCGCGGAGCGCTTTGTGCCGGCGGATGGCGGCCAACGCTATTACCGAACCGGCGATCAAGGGCGGGTCAATCGATACGGTGAAATCGAGTTTCTGGGCCGCTTGGACGGACAAGTCAAAATCCGCGGTTACCGTATCGAGTTGGGTGAGATCGATGCTCAATTGCTGAGACTTCCGGATGTTTTGCAAGCCGTCACTGTGGTCAATCGGGGCGAAACGGCTGAAATCGTGGCCTACTTGGTCGTGCAAAACAAGCTAAGCCTTGCTGATTTGCGCGCCGGTTTAGCCACGCATTTGCCCGATTATATGATTCCTGCTCATTTTGTAGTGTTGGAACGCTTGCCGATCAACGCTTCCGGCAAAATCGACCGGAAAGCTTTACCGAAATGGTCCGAGACACAGCGCGTGAGTGATGAACTGGGCGGCGCGCCGCAAACCGAGCGGGAAACGCTGTTGGCGCAAGTTTGGTGCTCGGTTTTAGGCTTGGACGGCATCGGCCGCGAGGATAATTTCTTCGCCTCCGGCGGCGACTCGATCAAGGCTTTGCAGATCGTTTCCCGCTTGCGGCGGCAAGGTTGGAAGCTGGAAGTGCGGGATTTGTTTGCCTATCCGTCGCTAAGCCGATTGGCGCCTAGATTGAGCCCGCTCAAGGCGGTTGCGGAAGTGTTGGACAAGGCCGAAGGCGAACTGCCGTTGACGCCGATTCAGCAGCATTTCTTTAGGTATCACGGCTGCGATTTTCATCATTTCAACCAGGCTTTTTTATTGGAAACCGAAGCGCTGGATGCCGATCGTCTAAGTCAGGCGCTGCTGCAGGTTTGCCAAGGTCACGATGCGTTTTTGCTGCGCTACCAATACCAAGACGGGCAGTGGCGACAGTTTTATGCCGACGGCGAGCGCCTGGCTTTTTTCGAGCTGGAACTGCCTTCGATGGCGGACTTAAGCGCGCATGCGGCCGAATTGCAAAAGTCGTTCGACTTGACGGTCGGGCCGTTACTGAAAGCCGTATATTACCGGCTGCCGGACAAGCAGTTCTTGTTATTACTGGCGCACCATTTGATTATCGACGGGGTATCCTGGCGAATATTGATGGAAGAGCTCGATGAAGCCTACCAACAAGGTAGCACTTGGCAAGCGCCGCCACCGACCTTGTCGTTGCGTGCCTGGATGCAACAGTTGCAGCAACAGGGCGCGAAGATCATCGCCGATCAACACGATTATTGGCGGCGGCAAACCTTATCGCCTGGTTTGGACGGCCGGGATGTTAAATATCAAGACCTTGAGATCGTTAAGATCGAATTCGATCAAGACTATAGCGAACGGTTTTTGACCGGTGTCCATCATGCTTACGGCACGGAAGCCAACGATTTGTTGCTGGCAGCCTTGCTGTCGGCTTATCACCAATGGGCGGGGGATTCGGCATTAAGCCTGATTTTGGAAGGCCACGGTCGGGATGTTCTGGACGATGTAGACCTTAGCCGCACGATAGGTTGGTTTACCACGCGTTATCCGGTTAGCCTGGAATATCCCGCCAATCGGGATTTGGGGTATTTGATCAAAACCGTCAAGGAAGCCCTGCGCGCAATTCCCGACAAGGGCCTGGGTTACGGTTTGGTTCGCTATATGGACGATGCTACAAACCGGCATTCGTTTCAAGACCCCGCGATCAGTTTTAACTATCTGGGCCAGTTCGGTGAGCATAGTCGGGGCCGCTTTACTTACGCCGATGAAAACATCGGCGCCATCATGTCGCCCAATGCACGGACGCCGTATTTGATCGAATTTGTCGGTCGGCATGCGGCAGGTCGATTAATGTTTGAAATAGCGTATCCCCGGCAGGTGTATCGCGGCGAAGGGATAGGCGAGTTTGCGGCGGCGTTCGAGCAGGCTTTATTGGCGATTATCGATCATGCCGCCACTTGCAAGGCGCAATCCTTGACGCCGTCGGATATCGATTACGATGGATTCGATATCAATCAATTGGACGATTTTCTGGCGCAAATATAAACCGCTTTAACGTTTTTATTTTGTTTAGCCTTTGGCCTTAATAGAGTGTTTGTTTCAAGAGCGAACTCAAGCATCTAAAATTAAAAGTGGATGAAATCTATGTTAGATGCTCGGTTTATATCTGGAACAGCTTCGCTCTATAGTCCTTTATCAGGCACGGAGCATTTAGCGCCATTACTTTATAGCTTGATTCGCAGCGTGCGTCCTAGGTCTGTAGTGGAATTTGGCATGGGTTACACAACGCCTTTCATTGTCAAAGCGCTTTCAGATAATCAGCAGGACGTTGACCGAGAACGGCCTTTGTTAATCGCTAAAACTCGACAGGCTCATCAAGTTGCGAACACCGTCGAATCTCAAAGAGACTGGTTTTTAGCGCAGCCGACCGGTGCCGATCCCAGGTTTTATGAACCTGAGTATCAGCCCATGCTTTATGCTTTTGATGATTTCTCCGAGGAATATAGCTCCGCTCCGAAGGTAATGGAGGCATTGACTGCCTTGGGTTTGGAGCGCTTTATGACTTTGTCGAAATCGTCGGCGATTAATCATAGTTCGATTATCGCGCCATCGCGTCTGCCTATTGATCTGGCTTGGAATGATGCATTGGACTATGAAGCGTTTTTCGATGAATATTGGCCGCTTGTGAATCCGAATGGCGGATTAATGATTTTTCATAATACGGTTAACGGCTGTCCAAAGTGTGCAATGTTTGTTAAGCAACTGAAGTTAAAACAGGTGAGTCAATTTTCTGATTTTGAGTTGCTCAGCTTTTTTGAGCCGTATAAGTTACACCAAAATAGTTATACCGTAATAAGAAAAATAACGGCGTTCAAAGAACATTTTCTGGATTGGGATCAAAAGTCGATTACTGAAAGCGCATTGCGCCTCATCGATAAGCATTGACGAGATAAACCATCCGGAATGTGTTTCGGTTTTTAATGTCGGTCATCTTGAATATTAGATAATAAATAGGATTTGTACCTTGGCTGTCGATAAACAAAATGTGGCGAATATTTACCCGTTGACGCCGTTACAGGAAGGGTTTTTATTTCACGCCTTATCCAATCAGGACGATTCTTATATTCAGCAGATTGCCTATTTGTTAAATGGGCGCTTCGATCCGCGACGATTCAGCCAAGTATGGGACAAATTATTCGAACGTCACGAAATTTTGCGGGCCTTGTTCTTTCATGCCGGAGCCGAGCGTCCGTTACAGGTGATTTTGAAAAAACAATCCCCGGTTTTCGAGACTATCGATTTGCGCCATTTAGAGGTGCAGGAGCAGTTACAGCGGCGCCGGCAAATTAAGTCTAAAGACCGTAAACGCGGATTTCGGTTACAGCAAGATTGCCTGACGCGTTTTACCTTGTTGCAGTTGCGGGACGATTTGACCGAGGTCATTTGGACCCACCATCATATTATTTTGGACGGCTGGTCTTTAGGGATTCTATTGGCGGAATGTACCGCGCTCTATGCGAATCCAAATAGCGAATTGCCGTTTACGACTCCCTTCGCACAGTATGTGAAATGGTTGGAAGGAAAGGATAAGCAACAGTCTTTGGCGTTTTGGCGCCATTATCTGGCGGACTATCAAGACGAAGTGAAATTGCCGTTTATTTCGACTTCTTCATTCCAGAATTCCGATCGTATCCGAGCTACTTTTCTATTACCCGAGGCTATTTTTAACGGCATTCAAGGCTTGACCAAAACCGTTCAAGTTAGTCTGAACACCATCTTGCACGCGGCTTGGGCCTTATTACTGGCCCATTACAACGGCAGCGAGGACGTGGTTTTCGGTACCACGGTGTCGGGCCGGCCGGCCGAGATCGACCATGTCGAGCGAATCGTCGGTTTGTTTATCAATACCATTCCGGTCAGGGTATTGCTTACGCCGACGATCAGCGTTAGGGACTTATTGTTGAGTATTCAGGCGCGGGCGATAGAAGCGGAGGCATATCATTATTCGCTGCTTTCGACCATCCAGAGCCAACACCCCTTGCAAAACCGCCTGATCAGCACCCATGTGACCTTGGAAAATTTTCCGCTCGACGAACGCTTTAAGCAGATGTCGGCTCAAGAGAATGCCGAATTAAGCGTGCAAGCCAACGAGGTGATCGAGCGCACCCATTATCCGTTTGACATCCAGTTTTTGCCCGCCGAGCGCGGCATTAAGGTACAAATGGCCTACGGCTCGGAGTATCAAGCCGATATGCATCGCTACATCGAGGCGCATTTATGCCAAATTTTGCGGCAAATTATCGAAGCACCAGCAATGAAATTAGCGGAAATTTCGTTGTTGGACGAGCAGGGCCGGCAAGCAATTATTCAACAGACTGAGCAAGGTATAACCTGCTTTAGCTTCGATGCCTTATTGTTACGTTTCGAACGTGCCGTTCATACGGCGCCCGACGCGATTGCATTGAGCTACGAAGCGCAACAGCTGAGTTATGCCGAGCTGGATGCATACGCCAACGATCTTTGCCGGCGTTTGTACGATTCGGGTTTAGCGACCGAAGACTTCGTCGGCTTGTGCTTTGATCGCTCTTTGGAGTTGGTAGTTGCCGTGTTGGCGGTATTGAAAGCCGGTATGGTTTACGTGCCGCTAGACCCGCTGTTGCCGGAACAAAGGATGCGTTTTATCGCCGGGGATTCCGGGATCAAATTGCTGTTGACGACGAAGGACAAAGCCGCACAGTTGGCCGATGTGGCACCACGTTTGGAAACGGTGGCGCTTGCCGAGTTGAACGCGGCAAGCCATTTGTCAGTGAATTGGCAAGCAAGGCCGGATAGTCCTGCGTATGTGATTTATACCTCGGGCTCCACCGGCCAGCCCAAGGGCGTGTTGGTGAGCCATGGCAATATGGCCCGCTTGTTTTCGGCGGCCGATACGCTGTTCGAATTCAATGCCGACGACGTTTGGTGTTTGTTCCATTCATACGCTTTCGATTTTTCGGTTTGGGAAATGTGGGGCGCTCTGGCCTACGGCGGCCGTTTAGTGATCGTGCCGTATTGGATCAGCCGTTCCCCGGACGATTTTCATGCCTTGTTAGGCCGGGAAAAGGTGACGGTGCTGAACCAGACGCCGACCGCGTTCAAACAGTTGATCGATGTCGACCGGCAACACGCCGCCAAGCTATCGGCCTTGCGTTACGTGGTTTTCGGTGGCGAAACCCTGGAATTCAAGCAGTTGAAACCCTGGTTCGACGCCTACGGAGACCGGCCGCAATTGATCAATATGTACGGCATCACCGAAACCACCGTACACGTCACCTTTAAAAAAATTGCCCCCGAGCAAATCAGTTTACCCGGCAGCGTGATCGGCAAGCCCTTGCCGGATCTATCGGTTTATCTTTTGAATCGTTACGGCCAATTGGTTGCGCCGGGTGTGCCCGGCGAGTTGTACATCGGTGGTGCCGGGGTGTGTTTGGGTTATTGGAACCGGGCCGAACTGTCTGCTCAGCGTTTTGTGCACTTACCCCAATTAGGCTTGGATACGCTGTTTTATCGTACCGGAGATAGCGGCCGTTATTTGGACGATGGCGAGCTGGAGTATTTGGGACGTCTGGACCAACAAGTCCAATTCCACGGTTTCCGGATCGAATTGGGCGAGATCGAGCAAGCCTTGCTACGGGAGTCGGTTATCGAACAAGCCGTGGTCATGCTGATCGAAAACCAGCAAGGCCAGCAAACCTTGGTTGCTTATTACCTCACACGGACCGGAGAGGCGTTAAAAACCGCCGAATTAAGGGAGCTGGTCGCCAAACAGTTGCCGATTTACATGGTACCTGGCTGCTTTGTGTATATGTCGCAGTTTCCGTTGACGGTCAACGGCAAGGTAAACCGGCAGGCTTTGCCGGCACCCGAAACGGCGGCGGACCAGCCTTATTCGGCGGCCGAAACGGCGGAAGAAGATTTATTGGTTCAAGTTTGGCAAAAACTGTTGCAACAAGAGCATGTCGGCGTGCAAGACGATTTTTTCGCCTTGGGCGGGGATTCGATTCAGGCGATTCGGGTGGTGTCTCACTTGCGTAAGCAGGGTTATCGAATCGACGTTCAGGATTTGTTCCGCTACCCGACCATCCAGGCTTTAGCGCCGCAGTTAAAAGTGCTGTCCGTCGAAAACAAAACGCGCCAGCTCAGCGGTCGTTTGCCATTGACGCCGATACAACGATGGTTTTTCGAGCAACAGGGCAGTCAAGCCCATCATTTTAATCACACAGCCTTGCTGGAAGCGTGTAGCGGAAGTTGGCAAATCCCTATCTGGAGCGCGCTTGGCAGCAGTTATTGCAACACCACGAGGCCTTGCGCAGTTGTTTTCATTCGGTAGAGCAAGGCATGGCAGCCGAGATTCTAGCGGAGGATCGCTGCCGCATCGCGGTGCAAGCGGTTTCGCTGTTGTCGGCGGCGGACGTCGAAGCGGCCATGGTCGCGCATGCCGCTACAGTGCAACAAAGTTTCGAGTTGGATCAAGCGCCGTTAATCCGCTTGGTTGTGTACCAATGCCCGGCCGCCGACCGCTTATTGATAGTCGTGCATCATTTGCTGATCGACGGTGTGTCGTGGCGCATTTTATTGGAAGATTTCAGCGCCTTATACGATGCCTTGAGCCGCGGCGAAGTGCATGAACTGCCTCGGCAAACCGATAGTTATGCCGACTGGGCGGAAGGCTTGTCGCGCTATAGCCGGCAGCCGGCCTTGCTGGACGAATTGGCCTATTGGCGTGCGCAATCGGCTAGTAAAAGCGCCGCGTCCTGGTCCGGAAAAGCTTGTTGCTACCAGGATGCGCTGAGCCATCAGTCTCAATTAAGCGCCGACCGGACGCGGCAATTATTGCAGCAAGCCCATGCTGCCTATAACACGCGGGTCGAAGACCTGTTATTGGCGGCCTGGTTATCGGCCTTGGAAGCCTGGAGCGGTTTGACCCGAACGGTGTTATTGCTGGAAGGTCACGGCCGCGAACCAGTATTGCCGGAATTGGATGTTAGTCGGACCGTCGGTTGGTTTACCTCCCTTTATCCCGTGGTATTGGAAAAGCAGCCGAATCGGGATTTAAGTTATCAAATTCGCTGGCTGAAAGAACATCTGCGACACGTGCCCAATAAAGGCATCGGTTACGGCGTGTTGCGCTATTTGACGCCGGCCGAATTAAGGTCGGCTGCCGATTTGGGGTTTGCCGCGGACTTGGTGTTCAATTATTTGGGGCGTTTCGAGCGCAACGACGACGCCGGCCTGTATCGCGCCTTGAGCAACGACGTCGGCGCGGCGGTCGCGGGGCAGGGAATGAGGCCCGCCGCCTTGGAATTCAGTGCGATGGTGTTGGAAGATCGCTTGTGTATCGAATGGCGCTATGACCGGCATTTGTTTGCCGAAGATGCCATGCAGCGCTTGAGCCGTTTATATGAAGAGAACTTGAAGGCGGTCATAGACCATTGCCTGCGGCAAACATCAGCCGTGCCGACGCCGTCCGATCTTTGCCACGGCAATTTGAGCCTCGATGAATTGGATGAACTTTTGATCGCTTACCGGCAAAACGTCAGCGATGTTTGTCCGTTGACGCCGATGCAGGAAGGCATGCTCTATCACGCCGTACGGGAACCCGCTTCCAGCGCTTACCACGAGCAGATCAGCTTTAGTTTGCAAGGGGCCTTGGACTGCGACGGCTATCGCAAGGCTTGGGATCAGCTGGTTGCGCGGCACGGCATATTACGCACGATATTCGTCGACGACCAAGCGCGTAAACCCTTGCAAATCGTGCTGAAGCACGCCGACTCGAATTTTGGAGTGGAAGATTGGCGCGAGGACGGAAAGGCGTTGCGGAGCTTGGCGGATTATTTACGACAGGATTTGGAGCAGCCGTTTAACTTAGCCGAACGACCGCCGGTGAGGGTTAAGCTGATTCGCTTACCCGACCAGCGCTGGTATTTGGTTTGGAGTTTTCATCATATTTTATTGGATGGCTGGAGTGTCGGAATCTTGATGAACGAAATGACCCGGCTTTATTTGGGCATTCTAAGTCATGCCGAGCCGCAGCTGCCGGCGTCGCCGCCCTTCAGCCAATATTTGCGCTGGTTGCAGGAGCAGGATACACAGGCCGCCGGCCGATTCTGGGCTGATTATCTGGAAGGCTACGACGAAGTGGCCGCATTGCCGTCTCATCCCACCCAACAGCAAGGCCAAGCCGAATTCAAGCAAACGCTGCCGGCCGATTTGCCGGAGCGGCTGCAGCAGACCGCCAAACGCTATAAGGTTACTGTCAATGCCTTGATGCAAGCCGCTTGGGGTATCCTGTTGGGGCGCTATAACGACAGGCGGGACGTGGTTTTCGGCACCGTGGTTTCGGGCCGGCCGAGCGCCATCGCCAACATCGAGCAGATGGTGGGCTTGTTGATTAATGCGGTGCCGGTGCGGGTTAGCTTTGACGAAGCGGAACCGGTTTTTGTGTTGTTAAACCGTTTGCACCAACACAATAGCAGCAGCCAGGCTTACCAATTTTTAACCATGGCGGAGAGTCAGCCTAAACAAGGTGCGCCCGACCACTTGTTGGTGTTCGAAAACTATCATCTACAAGCCGAGGAAGGCGATAGTCAGGCCGAATTAACGGTCACCGATGTGCAAACCAGGGAACAGACCCACTACGATTTGACCGTCGTCATCAGCCCCGGTCGGCCATGGCGGTTGACTTGTCTGTACAACAAAGCCCGTTATGCGGAAAGCTATTTGCAACAAGTGATGCGGCATTTCATAGGCTTGTTAAACGGTTTGGCCGAATCCGCCGAGCAACGTATAGCCGACTTGGAAATGCTGACGGTCGCCGAGCAGACTTGGCTGACGCAGATCAGTGCCGGGATTGAACCGCCGCTGCCGACGCCGGATTTGGCCGGTTTATTCGAGCAAACTGCCGCGCGTTATCGGGAAAAAATTGCCTTGCGCGGCCTGGATGCCCGTTACAGTTACGCCGAGCTGAACGCCGAGGCCATTCATATCGCCAAACGTTTAACGATGGCTGGTGTCAAGCCGGGCGACATCGTCGCGGTGGCGTTGCCGAGGTCCTGCATGCGGATTATTGCCGTGCTCGGCATTATTAAGGCTGGCGCCGCTTATCTTGGATTGGAGTTGGATCTTCCCACGCAACGGGCCGAGGCAATCTGCCGGGATGCCGGCGTGCGTCTATCGATTCAGCGCGGCGGATTCGAACTCAACGGCGTGCGGGGCTTCGATCCCTATGAGCCAATAAATCAAGACCTCGGCGAAACGCCTCCTCGGCGAGTGATTCCGTCGGCGGCTGTCGCTTATGTCTCCTATACTTCCGGTTCCACCGGCAAACCGAAAGGGGTTTTTGTCAGTCAGCGTAGCGTGATTCGTTTGGTTGTCGATAGCGATTACGTGACAATTTCGGAAAAAGACAAATTCTTGCAGTTTGCGCCGTTGTCGTTCGACGCTTCGACTTTCGAAATTTGGGCGCCGTTATTGAATGGCGCGGAATTATCGGTAGTGGAACAAGACCAACCCAGCTTGCAACAGCTGGGTGTTTATATCGAGCAGCAAGGCATTACGATCCTCTGGTTGACGGCCGGCCTGTTCCAGCAGATGGTCGACGAACAGCTCGAGAACCTGGCCAGCGTCCGGCAATTGCTGGCCGGCGGCGACGTGGTGTCGGCGGAACACGTGCGCCGCCTATTGCAGCGCTTTCCTGCCGCGACCTTTGTTAACGGTTACGGGCCTACCGAAAACACCACTTTTAGTTGTTGTCAGCGGATAACTCGAGCGTCGGCGTTGGCAGCTAGCGTGCCCATCGGCAAGGCCATTGCCCATTCGGAGGCTTGGGTATTGGATAGCGAACTGCGCTTGCAACCCATTGGTGCGCTGGGCCGCTTGTATGTCGCGGGGGAGGGAGTTGCTTACGGCTATTACCGCAAGCCGGCACTCACGGCTGCGGCATTTATTCCCCATCCTTATGCCAAGCGGCCCGGCAGCAGGCTGTATGCGACCGGTGATTTGGTTTCCATGAGAATGGACGGCAGTTTGGAGTTTCTCGGTCGTGCCGATAGGCAATTCAAGATCAGGGGTTACCGCATCGAGGCGCAAGAAGTAGAGGCGGCGATTAAGGCGCAGGATTCGGTGCGGGATGTGCTGGTGCAGGCCGTTAAAGATCCCGGCGGCGATAACACCTTGGTGGCGTATGTCATTGTCAAGTCCGGTTGCACGTTCGATCGCGACGGCTTGGTGGCGGCAACGGCTGAGCGCTTGCCGCGCTATTTGCTGCCGGACGTCTGGATGGAGGTCGGCGAATTTCCGTTAAATAAAAACGGTAAGGTCGACTACGCTCTATTGCCCGATCCCTTCGCATTGACATCGGCGCTGAAAGTCGCCCCGCGCAATGAAACGGAGCGAGAACTGTTGGCGATCTGGCAACAGGTTTTGAATAACGAAGCTATTGGTGTTTGCGACGATTTTTTCAATTTGGGTGGACATTCGTTAAAAGCGACGCGGATCGTCGCGTTAATCCGCAAGCAATTGCAGATCGAAGTGCCGTTAAGGCTAATTTTCGAAGCACCGACCATTGCCTTGTTGGCCGAAAGATTGTCGACAATCGAAAAGGCCGGTCAGGCGGGGCCAAAACTGGTTAAGCGGGACCGCAGCCAGCAAAAGGTCGTCTGAACGGATGAAACAACAAAAGAGGAGTTAGCGTGATAATTTTAGGTCTGGCAGGCGGTTTCGATCGGTTGTACGAATCGTTTTTCGATTTCGGCGCCGATTTGCTGCACGATGCCGCGGCGGTTATTGTTCGGGACGGTGAGGTCGTCGCCGGCATAGAGGAAGAGCGCTTAAACCGGATTAAACATACCAATAAAATCTGGCATTCCGCGGTCCGGTTTTGTTTGCAACAAGCCGATATTCGCTTAGAGGAGCTGGACCTAATCGCCGTTTACGTCAGCGAAGCTTTTCTGGACGAGTCGCTAAAGCAACTGCGATTGGTCAAAGCCGACATGGCCGCCGTCGAAGATGGGCGGGCTATGTATCAGTACTTGTTCAGGCGCGAGTTCGGCGTCGATCTACCGCGCGAGAAATTTAGTTTCGTCAACCACCATTTGGCTCATGCCGCGACGGCTTATTACATGTCGGGCTTCGAACAGAGCTTGGTGTTGACCATAGACGGTTCCGGCGACAATGTGTCGACAACCGTGGTCGACGTGCGGGCGAATACGTTTAACACCTTGATGACCAAACCGGTGCACGAATCCCTGGGTTTTTTCTACCTCGACGTCATCCGCTTTCTGGGATACAGAATTTTTGATGAATATAAAGTCATGGGATTGGCGCCTTACGGTGACGCCAACCGTTTCGCCGATCAGTTTTCCGGATTCTATACGCTATTGCCGAACGGCGATTACACCTTGCACCGCGAGAAAATCGTTGGCTTATACGAAGCCTTAATGCCGAGGCATGGCGATCAGCCGTTCGAGCAAATCCATAAAGATTTGGCCGCTGCCTTGCAACAAGCCTTGGAAACGATCGTCATGCATATGTTGAGTCATTTTCAGCAAACGACCGGACATAAGAGGCTGGCGTTGGCGGGCGGAGTCGGGCAAAACAGCAGTATGAACGGCAAGATTATGCAGTCCGGCTTGTTCGAAAAAGTGTTTGCGCCTTCCTTTGCCGCCGACTCCGGTTGCGCTTTCGGCGCGGCGATGTATGCGGCGCATTGCAGCCTGCCTGAGCTGCCGTTTAAACGCGTACCGCACGCTTATTGGGGTACGCCGACCTTGGCCGGGGACGATTTGTACCGAACCCTGGCTAAATGGCAAGCTTTCGCGACCATCGAAAAAATGACGGATCGCGCCGACCGGGTTAGCGACTTGATGATAGCGGGCAAAGTGGTCGGCTGGGTGCAAGGGCGTTCCGAGTTCGGTCCCAGGGCCTTGGGTAACCGCAGCATTATCGCCGACCCGCGTTTGGGTTCGCATAAGGAGACCATTAACGCAATGATTAAGATGCGCGAAAGTTATCGACCCTTCGCGCCGTCGGTGTTGGAAGAATATGTCGGCGATTTTTTCGACGTGCCGGGCGACGAGCGAGACTTTCCGTTCATGGCCTTCGTTTTGCCGGTCAAGTCGGCGCATAGAGATACCCTGGCGGCGATTACTCACGTTGACGGTAGCGCGAGGTTACAAACTGTCAGTAAAGTTCATAATCCAGAGTATTGGGAATTGATCGACGCTTTCAGGCAAAAAACCGGCATTGCGATGGTGCTCAATACCTCGTTCAATAACCATGCCGAACCGATCGTGGATAGTGCCGACGACGCTATGGTCTGCTACCTGACGTCAGGCTTGGATTATTTGGTCGTCGGCGATTGTTTGCTGACAAAAAAAGCCTGGGGCGAGACCGAACTGAAGAGTTTGATACCGGCCTTGCCCAAAGCGGCACGGTTGATTCAGGAAGATTGTTACCGGGATAACCTGCACCGGTCGCTACAAAGCTATATCGAATGGAATTACGGCGGTAGTTCGCGCCGGGTAATACCCAATGACCTCTATCGCGTATTGCAAGCGGCCGACGGCAAAATGCCGCTACAAACCTTGATGGCGCGAGCAAGTGTCGGTTCCGATAACGAATCGGCGCTTTACGAGGCCTTTCAGGAATTATGGTCATCGCGTTACATCGTTTTGACCCCCTCTGCTGTCGGTTAACGTTAGAGGAGCATCACCATGAACGAAGAGGCGCGGGTGCCACGGCAATCCTATTTTTTCCCATTGTCATTCGCGCAACAGCGCTTATGGCTTTTTCAACAGCTGCAGCCGGAAAGTACGGCTTACAACATTACCGGCGCGCTGCGGCTGACCGGCTCCTTGGATTGCTTGGCCTTGGAAGCCGCCTTGCGGCAAATCGTCGAACGGCATGAGATTTTGCGAACCACTTTTCGCACGGTAAACGGTGAGCCTAGTCAATGGGTGGAACCTGAGAGCGATTTGATATTGGAACAAAAGGTCGTAGCCGAAGCCGACATAGACCGGCAACTGCAAATTTGCCGCGAACTCGCCGCCGATTTGGCGGGCATGGTTTTCGATTTGGAAAAAGGGCCGCTGATTAAGTTGCAGCTGCTGACTCTTTCGGATAGCGAGCACGTGTTGCTGTCGGTCGTGCACCATATTATTTCCGACGGTTGGTCGATGGGCGTGTTTGTCGACGAAATGATGAAATTCTACAGCGCCCATCTGGAAAATCGACCGGTAGCCGATTTGCCGGCCTTGGACATTCAGTACGGCGATTACGCCATTTGGCAGCGGGAATGGTTTAGCGGCGACGTTAGGGAGCGGCAGTTGGCTTACTGGCAACGGCAGTTGGCCGGCATGCCGCCGTTGATTGCGTTGCCGAGCGATTATCCGCGGCCGCCGGTGCAGCGATTTCAAGGATCAACCCTGATGCTCGCGCTGTCTTCGCAAACGACGGCCGCGTTGAAAACCTTGGCTCATCGGGAAAACGCCACCATGAACATGGTGTTGTTAACCGTCTATTTCGTTTTGCTGCATCGCTATAGCCAGGAACAGGATCTGGTGGTCGGCACGCCGGTCGCCAACAGGAACCAACCCGAATTGGCGCCCTTAATCGGATTTTTCGTCAATACTTTAGTCCTGCGCGCCCGTATCGAGCCGCATTTAACGTTTCGCGAATTGCTGCATCACGTAAAAGCGCTGTTGTTGGCGGCTGTCGAGCATCAGGATTGCCCGTTCGAGCAAATCGTCGACCAACTGAGACCGGAGCGCGGTTTAAGTTATTCGCCGCTGATACAGACGCTGTTTAGCTATCAAAACGCGCCGGAGCAGGCATTTGAACTGCCAGGGGTCGTCATCGAGCAGTTGCAGTTGCGGCGGAGCAATGCGCAATTCGATTTGGCATTGATGGTGTCGGAAAATACCGACGATATCAGCTTGGAGTTCGGTTACAACACCGATTTATTCAAGCCGGAAACGATCGATGCCTTTGGACGGCACTTCATCAATTGTTGCGAGGCCGTTGCCGCTAATGCCGCCTTAAAACCGGGGAGCATTCCGTTGATGGCGGTCGGCGAATACCACGGTGTACTGGCGGCCTGGAATCGCGGCCGGAAGCCAGAGCTGAAAGACGGTAACGTTTTGCAAGTTATCGAACGGCAAATGGCCTTGCATCCCGACGCGACCGCCGTGGTCTGCGGCGACCAGCGCCTGAGCTACGGCGCATTGGGGCAACGCGCCTCGCATGTGGCTCGGCTCTTAGCCGACGCCGGCGTCGCGCCCGGCGACTTGGTCGGTCTGTGTGTGGAACGCAGCGTCGACATGTTGGTTGCGATGTTGGCGATCCTAAAGGCCGGAGCCGCTTATGTGCCGATAGATCCGAAATATCCCGAGCAACGGGTCCGATTGATGGTCGGCGCAGCGGGCATCAAGCATGTGTTATCGCAGCGGAGCTTATCGTTCGCTCTGGCTCATTTGAGCGATAACGGCACGTTGGCGCTGTTTTATATCGAAGATTTATTGGCGGCTAGTCCGGTCCGGCGCGAACTACCGGAAATCGCCGCCGAGCAATTGATCTATATGATCTTCACTTCCGGTTCGACCGGCGTTCCGAAAGGGGCGGGGGTGCAACACCGCAGTTTCGCCAACTTGGTGTTGAATTGGTATGTCGCCGATTTCGATTTGAGTCAAGCGACATCGACCTTGGTTTATACGTCGTTAAGCTTCGATTTAACCCAAAAAATTTCTTCGCGCCGCTCGTAGTGGGCGGCACTTTATATTTATATGAGACGCCGGAATACGATCCTTCCTTGATCGTTGAGTTAATCGATCGCTACCGAATCGGTTGGGTCAACGCGACGCCTAGTGCCTTCTACCCGCTCGCCGACATCGCGGCCGGCCAGCCGGGTTCGCTGGCGTCGTTGAAATATGTGTTTCTCGGCGGCGAGCCCATCGCCTTGGGGCGGATTCGACCTTGGTTGGAGTCTGTACAGCGGACGACAACCGTCGTCAATAGTTACGGGCCGACCGAATGCGCCGATGTGTGCTTGTTTTTCCCCATCGATCCCGTCGATCGCTATTGGCAAAAAACGGTACCGCTTGGCGAGGCGATCGGCAATGCACGCTTGTATGTCGTCGACGAAGCCTTGAATCCGCTGCCCTTCGGTCTGCCGGGGGAGCTTTGCGTGGGCGGAACTGGCGTTGGCGTGGGTTATTTGAACGATAAGGCGCGTACGGCGGAATATTTTTTGCCCGATCCTTTCGGCGAGCAGCCGGGGAGTCGCTTGTATAGGACCGGCGACCAGGTGAAGTTTACGTTGGCGGATGGTTTCGAATTTCTGGGTCGCAACGATCATCAGGTCAAGGTTCGGGGATTTCGGATCGATTTGGCGGAAATAGAATTGACTTTAAATACCTATCCCGCCGTGAAGGAGGCTGTAGTCACGGCCGTCAAGGGCGAACGTGAAGACGGTTATTTAACGGCGTATTTGGTCGTTGGCGATGACCGGCTTGACGCGGCGGAGATCAGGGATAATTTGGCGCAACGCTTGCCGCACTACATGGTGCCGCAGAAATGGCTGATGTTGGATAAATTGCCGCTGACGCCCAGCGGCAAAGTCGATCGCCGTGCCTTGCCCGATGTGGCCGACGACGGGATCGTCCGTGGGGCGTTGCTGGCGCCCGAAAACGAGATAGAGGAAAGTTTGTTACGCATCTGGAGAGAGGTTTTGCAAGTGCCGGAAATCGGCACCGAACAGAATTTCTTCGATTTGGGCGGCCATTCTTTGACGGCAACCCAGATCGTCAGCAGGATCAAACAAGAATTCGACTTGGAGTTACCGATGCGCGTGGTTTTCGAACATCCCAGCATTAAACGGCAAGCGGATTGGATACTCGCTTCCCAATTCGATGCGCTCGACGTCGAAGAGCAAGCGGACTTGCTCGGTGATTTGGCTCGATTGTCCGACGATCAAACGAGTTATTTGCTTTAGGGCGGTTTTGGTTTTATGACTGACTTGAAAGATAAACTCGCGCTATTAACCCCGGCCCAAAAAGCGCTGCTGTTCCAGAAGCTGTCGGCCAAGAATAAAGAGCAAGGCGCAAAGCCCGGGATTCCGCGCAGAGAGGAGGTGGAGCGGATACCCATGACTTCCGCCCAGCAGCGCTTGTGGTTTTTGCAGCGCTATAGCGGATCGGACAGCTTATACAATATCCCGGTATTTTTGCGTTTGCACGGGAGGCTAGCGCCCGAGAGCATGGAACAGGCATTGGCCTGCGTGATCGAGCGCCATGAAATATTACGGGCGAATTTCTATCAGAACGACCAGGGGTTTTTTATCGATATTAAACCGGTCGAGCCCTTTAAGCTGGACGTCGTCGATTTAACGAGCAGCGATCGACCGGAGCGGGACTTGCAAGCCGTGTTACAGGAGATGAGCGGTCGTGGATTCGATTTGGAGCACGAGGCCTTAATCCGCGTACGCTTGGTCAAATTGGCCGAGTGCGACTATGTGCTGGCCAGTTGCGTGCACCATTTGATTAGCGACGGCTGGTCGGCCAATGTGTTCATGCGCGATTTTGCCGCGTTTTATCGCGCCGGCCTCGGGCAGGAGCGCGCCGATTTACCGGCTCTGCCGATTCAGTTTGGCGATTACGCGCTTTGGCAGCAAAAAAACTTGAACTCCGATGCCGGTAAGCAGGCCGCGGCATTTTGGCAAGCGTATTTAAAGGATGTGCCTCATTTCTTGGATTTGCCCTGCGATTTTAAACGTCCGAAAACCGCCAACCATCAGGGCGGGTGTTATGAGTTTGCTATCGATGCCGATACCAGGGCCAGGGCATCGGACTTAGCCAAAAAACAGCAGGTGTCGGTTTTTGTGTTGCTGTTGAGTGCCTTTGCGGTGTTGCTGGCGAAATATTCCGGGCAGCGTCAGCTTTTGATCGGCACGCCGTTCGCCGGGCGGAATCAAAAAGAGCTGGAAGACTTGATCGGCTTGTTCGTCAATAGCTTACCGATTAAAGTTGAGTGCTCGAATAAGCAATCGTTTGTCGAAGTCTTGCAGCAAACCCGGCAGTCTTTTTTTGCCGCCGATAGCCATCAGGATCGGCCCTTCGAGAAAATCGTCGATGCCCTGCAACCGGAACGGAACGAAGCATACAGCCCGTTGTTCCAGGTCATGTTCACCTACGTCAACGAAACCGTCGCCAGCACGTCTTTAGCGGATTTATCGGTCGAGATGATTCCCGCGCCCAGAAACGCGGCGAAATTCGATTTAACCCTGTCGATACAAGAGCAAGGCCAGTCGTTCAATGGCTTGTTCGAATACGCGACAGCGTTGTTTCTGCCGGAAACCCTGGCACGGATGGCGAAATCATACTTGCGCATTATCGATGCCGTGGTTCTTCAGCCGGAGGTGTTGATCGAGGACATCAATTTATTGTCCGCCGAAGATTACCAGCGCATTATTTACGACTGGAACAATTGCGCCAGCGATTTTCCTCGCCGGCTTAATTTGGTTCAACATTTTCAAAAACAAGTTGAACAGCGGCCCGAACAGATCGCCTTGGTTCATGGACAGCGCCGCTTAACCTATCGCCAACTGGACGAGCGGGCCAATCGATTAGCCTCTCTTTTGTTCGAACAAGGGGTACGTCCAGGCGATTTGGTGGCATTGTATTTGGAGCGAGGCTGCGATTGCGTGGTCGGGATGCTCGCGGTTTTAAAGACAGGCGCGGCCTATTTACCGCTCGATACGGCTTATCCGCTGGAGCGACTGGCGGCGATGTACCGGCAAGCCGATTGCAAGGTTATTTTGAGCGAAAGCGCTTTGGAGGACAACGCGCAAGTCTTCGGCGACGCCAATTTATTGATAACGGACCGCTTGGACTTAACGGGCTACCCCTGTTTGAATCCTGCCGTTGGCGTGCCGGCCAATGCCTTGGCCTATGTGATGTTTACCTCGGGTTCCACCGGCGTGCCTAAAGGCATCGGCATTCAGCATTTGGCCATCGCCAGACTCGTTTTAAACAGCAATTATGTCGATTTGAAACCGACCGACCGAATCGCGCATGTCAGCAATACCGCGTTCGACGCGGCGACCTTTGAAATTTGGGGGGCGTTGCTGAACGGTGCCAGTCTGGAAATTGCCGACCGCGATACGAGTTTGTCTACCGACCGGTTTGTCGATTTTTTACGCCAAAGCCGGATTAGCGCGTTGTTTTTGACGACGGCGCTGTTTAATCAAATGGTGCAGCAGCGGGCCGATGCTTTTTTAGGCTTGCGGTATTTATTGTTCGGTGGCGAGTTGGTTGATCCCGAACAGGTCAAAAAAGTGTTGAAGCATGGCAAGCCCGAGCACTTTTTACACGTTTATGGGCCAACGGAAGGTACCAGTTTTTCTTCGTGGTATGAAATCGAAACGGTCGGCGACAACGCGCGAACCGTCGCTATCGGCTCGGCTTTGGCAAACACTCGTCTGTATGTATTGGATCAAGCGCTTAGGCCTGTACCCGAGGGGGTCGTTGGCGAACTTTACATCGCCGGCGAGGGTTTGTCTTGCGGCTATTTGAATCAAGCCGCGGAGACGGCGCTTAAATTCGTGCCGGATATTTTTTCCTGTCAACCTGGCGAGCGCATGTATCGCAGTGGCGATAGCGTCCGCTGGAATGCCGAGGGCATGATCGAGTTCGTCGGCCGCGCCGATCATCAGGTGAAGATCAGGGGTTTCCGTATCGAATTAGGCGATATCGAAACGGCGCTTAACGCGTATCCGCCTATCAAGCAGAGTCATATTCGGGTCAAAGAGATCGCCGGACAAGGGAAATGCCTGATTGCTTATTTCAGTGCTATATCTGGGCAGCAAATCGACGTTCGGGACCTTCGTCGCTATCTCGAGACGCAATTGCCGGCGTATATGCTGCCGGCGGCCTTGGTCGAGATGCCGGAACTGCCGCTGAATCCGAACGGCAAAGTCGACGATAAAGCCCTGCCCGAGCCGGACGCGGCGGATTATCAACAAGGGGTTTCGCAGGAGCCGCCGGCGACCGGCACCGAAATGGAGTTGGCGGCAATCTGGGAGGCTTTATTAGGGGTTCGGGCCAGTCGGGATAGCGACTTTTTCTCATTGGGTGGACATTCGCTGTTGGCCATGCAGTTGGCCAACCGTATTCTCAGCGAGTTTTCAGTCAAACTCGATGTCCGAACCTTATTTCAGCATTCGACCTTGCGACAACAGGCCGATGCAATCGATGCTAGCGAGCGGGAACACGGTTTTGAATTAGGCGTCGCGGCCGATGCCGACGATTATCCGCTGTCCTTTTCTCAGGAACGTTTGTATTTTTTACAGCAGTTATATCCCGAAAGCAGCGCTTATAACATGCTGATTGCGTTGAGCATCGGCGGCGCCTTGGATGTCGAGCGCTTGCAAGCTTGCTTTAATAGGATTATTCAGCGGCATCACAGCCTGAGCACCGTTTTCGTGCTGAAAAATGCTCGGCCGAGGCAAAAAATCTTGCCTGCCACCCCGTTACCCTTCCAAAGTCTGGACTGGTCTTCGGAGGATGGTGCAACGCAGCAGTCGAAATTGGAGCAATTGCTAGCGCAAGAAAGCCGACATGTGTTCCGTTTGGACCGTTTGCCGCTGATCCGTATTGCGCTGGTAAAAACCGGCGCGCAAAGCCATTGGTTGGTCGTTAATAACCACCACATCATATCCGACGGCTGGTCGCAAAGCGTATTCATGCAAGAGTGGCTGACTTTGTACCGGTCGGCGCTTGAGGCCGATTTGCCGGCTTTAGCGCTTCAATACAAGGATTACGCAGTCTGGCAACGACATAGGCTGGATTCCAGGCGCTTGGAGCAATTATTGGCTTATTGGAGGACTACCCTGGCGGATATGCCGCCGGCTTTGAGCTTGCCTAGCGATTTCCCGCGTCCCGCAATCCAAACGTTTCGCGCGCAAAGTGCGTCGTTTACGCTGGATGCGAAGCTGACGTCGGCGTTAAAGCAGCAGGCCGAACGGCAACACTGTTCGGTTTTTGTCTTGTTGTTGGCCGGTTTCAATCTATTTTTGGCGCGGTATTGCGGCCAATACGATTTCGGCATCGGTACGCCTGTTGCCAACCGTAGTCACCGGGCAACCGAAAATTTGATTGGTTTCTTCGCGAATACCGTGGTATTGCGGAATCGAATCCAGGGCAATCCATTATGGTCGGCGTTTTTAGCGCAAGTTAAGGCGACGGTGATCGACGCGTTTGCCCATCAAGAATTGCCGTTCGAAAAACTGGTCGAAGCGTTACAGCCTGAACGCGATCTTTCAAGCACGCCTTTGTTTCAAGTGATGTTTCTTTTTCATCATGGCGCGCGGCAAACACCTGAATTGAATGGCTTAACTATTGAGCCGCTGACTTTGGCCAGCAGAGACGTGAAGTTCGATTTGACCCTGGCAATGCACGAGAGTGGGAATAGCCTAATCGGCACTTTCGAATATAACGCCGATTTGTTCAAGGCCGATAAAGTGCAAGGATTGTGCGACGGACTGGCGTATTTGTTTGAGCAACTCCCAGGTGGACAGGACAAGCGGGTCGGCGATTTTTCACTGATTAACGAGGTGTTGTACAAGCAAGTTGTTGTCGATTGGAACCGAAATGTGATGCCTTTCGGTGCCGCCGCCGGTTTGTACGATTTATTCGCGCGGAGTGTCGCGAATGCCGCCGACCAAATCGCCTTGGTTCAGGGCGATGTTCAACTCAGTTATCAAGCTCTAAGCGATAGCGTCGATGCCTTGGCGAATGTGTTGCTGAGTCTCGGAGCCGGCCCGGAGGTGTTGATTGGGGTTTGTTTAAAGCGTTCGCCGCGTTTGATCGTTGCGATGTTGGCGATTCTTAAAAGCGGTTCGGCTTATGTGCCGTTGGATCCGGATTACCCCAGTGCCAGACTGGAGCATACGTTGGCCGATGCCAAGGTTTTGCTGTTATTGACCGAGTCGGATTTGGCCGAGGCTATTCCGGGACTCGCCGCAGCCTCGAAAATTCTGTTGGATCAAGCCTTGCCGGAGATCGGCGTTCAGGTCTTGCCCGAGCGAAGAGCCGAAAATCTGGCTTACGTGTTGTATACCTCGGGTTCGACCGGCAAACCCAAAGGCGTGGCGATTACCCATGCCAATGCCCTGGCCATGATCGCTTGGGCTAGAAGCGTTTATCGACCTGAACAATTGAGTCGAGTGTTGGCCGGTACCTCGATCTGTTTCGACTTATCGGTCTTCGAAATTTTCCTGACTCTCGCCAGTGGCGGAACCTTGGTTTTATTGCGTAACGTGCTCGAATTGGTGGAATGCCCGGAGTGTGTTCCGACCTTGATCAATACGGTGCCGTCCGCGGCGGAGGAACTGCTGAAAGCCGATGCGATACCCGATACGGTAACAACGGTTAATTTGGCTGGTGAGCCGTTGTCCGGGGAATTGGTCGATAGGCTATACGCGAAACCGCACATCAAGGAAGTGTACGACTTATACGGGCCTTCGGAAGATACGACGTATTCGACGTATTGCTTGCGCCAGGTGAATGCCCAACCCAGTATCGGGCGTCCAATCGGCAATAGCAGTGCCTATGTGCTGGATGCCTATATGCAGCCCGTAGCGCCGGGCGTGCCGGGCGAGCTGTTTTTGGGAGGCATGGGCTTGGCGCGTGGTTATCACGCCAGAGCGGCGCTGACTGCGGAAAAATTCGTTCCCAATCCTTTTAGCGCACAAGCGGGGGCAAGGCTATATAGGACGGGCGACTTGGTTAGCTACGACGACCAAGGCAGGCTAATTTATCACGGCCGTTTGGATCACCAAGTTAAGGTCAGAGGGTTTCGCATCGAGTTGGGCGAAGTTGAAGCGGTTTTAAAATCGGTGGCCGGCGTCGATGACTGCGTCGTCTTGACGGTCGGTGAAGCGGCTGCCAGCGACCGGAAATTGGTGGCTTATATTGCATCTGCCGCTGGACAAGTGCTGGAAACCCGCTTGCTGGATGTCGCCCGACGGCAATTGCCTCGGTTCATGGTGCCTTCGGCGATTGTCGTTTTGGAGCATCTGCCGCTGACGGCGAACGGGAAGATCGATAGGAAGGCCTTACCCGAACCGGAATTGGAGCGCTCCTTGTCCCCGGAGATGTCGCCTACCGGGTTCGTACAAAAGACGCTGGCGGCGATTTGGCGAGAGATTCTAGACATTGACCGGGAAGTCTCGGTCGATGAGGATTTTTTCGCGTTGGGTGGTCATTCATTGCTGGTCTTGGACTTGATGACTCAAATCAAGTCGGCCTTCGGTAAAGCGCTACCCCTAGCTACTATTTTTCAGGCCCCGACGATTTCGGCGTTAAGCCAGTTACTGAACGACAATGTGCTATCGCCGGAGTGGTCGCCCTTAGTTCCTTTAAAGCGCCAAGGGGAAAATCCGGCATTGTTTTGTTTTCATCCCGTCGGGGGACACGTCATTTGTTATAACGACTTGGCTAAGTCCTTGCCCGAAGACCTGCCGGTCTATGGGCTGCGAGCGCCGGGCATGGAGTCGGAGCAAGCGCTTATCACGCAATTGCCGGAATTGGCGTCTTATTACTTGCCATTTATTAAATCTGTTCAGTCGGAGGGACATTATCGGCTGTTAGGCTATTCTTTTGGTGGGCTTTTGGCGTATGAGGTCGCTCGGCAATTGGAGAAAAGCGGCGACAAGGTCGAATTCGTCGCTTTGCTGGATACCGCGCATCCGTCGTTGACGGCCGAAACGGCGCAAAACACCGACGATGCCGAACTATTGGTCGCGTTATTTCCCACATTGGGTTTCGAGAGCGAGCGATTGAGGCGGTTGCCGAGAGCGGAGCAATTGGCGCAAGTGTTTAGCCAAGCTAAGCAGGCGGGATTCGTTCCCAGGGCGATGGACAACGAAGCCATCGAACGTTATTTCAACGTTTGCCGATGTAATTTACAGATGGTTTATTTCCCGCCAAAGATCGAAGCGCCCGTGGTTTTGATCCGGGCCCGGGACGGTAGTCGGCGTGTCAGCGCTGATGATTATCTGGCTTGGGGACAAGTGGCAGGCTTGCAACTTCGTTTACGTTGGTTGCCGGGACAACATGAAAATATGATGGAGCCGCCGCACGTCGGGGACATCGCTCGCTTGATCAAAGAAATGTTAGAGCAATCCGAAGCCCATGAGGGAAGTGATGACTAATGCACCCAGTGCTGGCAAACCCATCGATCGTTTAAGCGTTGCCGAATTAAACCGGGAAGAATTCAATCGGAAATATCGAGTTCCCGGAAAACCGTTGGTTATCACGGACTTTTTGGCCGAAACCGTCGATTGGGATCTGGATTTTTTATGTAAGCATTTAGATGGACGGAAATTTCAAGTACGCGATTACGGATCGGGCCATTTTGATGCACCGAGAAGAGAATGGACGAAGTATTGTGACCATATTCAGATGACGATGGGCGATTTTGCCGCGCATTTACGCGATGGCAGTGCAAAATCCAGGAATTTGTATTTGGCGCAAAACCCTATCGGCGATAGCGAGGCCGTCAAAACGATTGCCGATGAAATGCGGTTTTTAACTGAAACCTTAGGATTCGAGCCGATTATTCCGGAGGCTTCGTTAAATTTGTGGTTAGGAGCTTCTGGCCATGTCGAACCGATGCATTTCGATCCCGGCGACGGTACGTTGATCATGATGCACGGCGAAAAACGAGTGGTTTTGTATCCGCCGAAACAAAGCAAGCATCTTTACCCATTTGGATTTTACGATGTTCTACCATTCTGGGTGAGTCAGGTGAATAGTCTAGCCCCCGATCTTGACGCCTATCCAGATTTTAGTAAGGCGGCCGCGGATCGGTTTGAGGTGGTACTAAGCCCCGGCCAGCTCTTGTTTATACCGACTCAATGGTGGCACGAGGTTATTGCGCAAGGTGAAGGTTATGTATGCTCCTGCAATCATTTTTGGAAAGTGAAGCCTTGGCGCCGCCGTTTCCAAACGATACGGGGC
Organism: Methylomonas stagni; assembly: GCF_050154735.1. Classification (NCBI taxonomy): domain Bacteria; kingdom Pseudomonadati; phylum Pseudomonadota; class Gammaproteobacteria; order Methylococcales; family Methylococcaceae; genus Methylomonas; species Methylomonas stagni. The sequence goes on from NZ_CP189557.1 coordinate 4,492,559, forward strand.
TTTGTAATCCAAGCGATGAATTTGTTTCCCTGGCGATGGGTGTTGCGTTTTAATCGGTTTATTTATCAATTTAAAAAAAGTTAACAACAAGATGACAGGAAAATTGGGCCTGTTTCGGCCTAAATTGTTGGAATTTATAAATATACAAAACCAAGAAAAAAATTTTTATTGGTTTCTTCCGCGTTAATATCGGGGATTATTAACGCTTTGACGTTGGTGATCTTGAATGCCGCGGCAAAAGACTTTGATAAGCCGGATTTGGACGAACGCTTATTCATTTTATTTGTGTTGTCGGTGGCTTTATATTTTGTCTCTAAGCGTTATGTGACGCATAGGATCACCGAGTTAGTACAGGGTGGAATTTTTGATTATAGAACACGCGTACTGTATTTGCTGCGAGGAATAAAGCTTCTGTCTTATGAGTCCATAGGCAAGTCGCAGATTCTTTCCTTGTTATCGGAAAAGACCGAGTTGATTTCCCAAGCGGCGCATCGGCTTGCCGAAGGTGTTCCAGCTACTGTGATGTTGATTTGCTCTTTCATTTATATGGCGACGATTTCGAAGATGGCGTTGATGATGGCCTTGGTCTGTATCGCCGGCGCCATGATAAGTATTTATGTCCTCGTTCAATCGATCAGCGTTTCGATGCAACAAGCCATGGAAAAAGACAATGAATATTTTGCTTATATGCAACATGTGTTGGACGGTTTTAAGGAGCTGAAGATCAACCGGGAAAAGACGGATGACTTATATGGCAATTATATGAGGCAGGTTTCGGAAGAAGCTTGGCGGAATAATGTGTCGACCGACATTAGTAATGTCAATTTGCAACTTTATGCGCAGTTATATTTTTATATTTTAATGGCATCGGTTGTGTTTTTATTGCCGCAGTTAAGTAGTTTAACGGCCGATAAAATTATGTCGATCACTACGATTATATTTTTTATCATGGGGCCCATCGTCGTCATTATCGATATGGTTCCTAGCATGGCTAGAGCGAATGTGGCGATCGATTTTTTGCATCAATTGGAGTCGCAATTGAATGTCGCGCAGGAAAGTGTTTCAAGTGGACAACGCGCGTTTGTTTCTCCGGATTATTTTAATCGGATTTCCATCAGTCAACTATATTTTAGTTATCCGAACACAGACCAGGGGCGGCCGTTTTCGGTAGGCCCCTTCAGTTTGAACTTGAACAGAGGCGAGCTTGTTTTTATTCGTGGCGGTAACGGTAGCGGAAAATCGACTATTCTTAAGCTGGTGACGGGCTTATACGAGCCGAGTTCAGGCGCGATCATCGTAGACAATAAGACCATAGGAAATGACTTATTGATTGATTATAGAAGCCTTTTTTCGATTATTTTCACCGACTTTCATTTATTCGATCGATTTTACGGGCAGCAAAATGTTGATGTCGAAATGGTCAACGAATATTTGATTCTAATGGGTTTGGAGAAGAAAACCGGCTTTAAGAATGGCAGGTTCACCAATATTAATTTATCGACCGGGCAGAAAAAACGTTTGGCCTTGGTAATTGCTCTCTTGGAAGATAAAGCTATTTATGTGTTCGATGAAGTAGCTGCTGACCAAGACCCAGAGTTTCGTCAGTTTTTTTATGATGTTATTTTGCAAAAGTTGAAGGAAAAACAAAAGACCGTGATTGTTGTTACTCACGACGAAAAATATTTTACCCATTGTGACCGCTTATTGGTTGTCGACATGGGGCAGCTGAGGGAAGAAGAAAACGTTAATACATAAGCTCCACTGGCTTTTGGGTTAATAAAATAATACACATTCACTTAGAGTTGATAGCTCTATACATAAATTTACGGCCGTGCCGAAGAGTGAAAAATTTATACAGAGGAGGCATAAGTTGAAGATAATAAATAGAAAAAAGTCGGGTTATTTGGTTTCGTTACTTGCAATATCGCTCGCTACGTCCGGATGTGGCGGCGCGGCTTTGAAAAGCGAATTCCGGGACGTTTCGGAAAATCATGCGTCGTTGTCCGACGAGCAAATGTTGCTAAACTTGGCGCGTAGAGCGAATTCCGTTCCGTCACATTTTCTACAGATGTCGGGCGTCAACGCGTCGTTTTCCTTTGGAGCAACTGTCGGTACGCAGACAACCCACACCAATACATCGATGCCGTTGGTTGCCGCGCTGGCATCGTTGGCTACTCTCGCTACTAAGGTATTTAGTTTTACAGGTACCGTGGGCTTAAGCGCGACTGAATCGCCGACCTTCTCCTTCGCGCCGTTGAGCGGTGCTTCGTTTGCCAAAACCGCGTATACACCGGTCGATAGTAGGATTTTTTTCGAACAATTAAGGCAAGGTGTACCGGTTAATCAACTAATGCGTATTTTGGTTGTCTCAATTGTTCTCGATTATCCGTCAGGAAAAAGATTGGTTTTAAACAATATCGCTGATCAGGACCAACCCAAGAATTTTCGAAATTTTTTACGCTTGGCGGGTCTTGCTAGACAAATGCAGTTGCAGCAAGTCCTAAGAATCGATACTGAAAATGGCCAAAATGTGTTGACTATTCCACCCGAGGCCTTGCCGTTATTAGAAAAATTGTACTCTTCGCACGAGTACGGTTTTTGGGAAGACAGTCCGTTTGTGCTTGGAGTAAGCGACGGTATTCCTAAGGTTTCTTTTGTCATGCGCTCATTCGACGGTGTTTTAGGGGCGTTGGGACTGGCGCAAAAACATTTTGAGCGTTGGTTGGCATCCGGTCAAAACTTGCAGGATGTTCCGGAAACCGAGCGCAGGCCAATTTTGACTCTGCAATGGTCTGAAGGTGCGCAATTAGTGGACTCAGGTTTGGAAGTAGAATATAACGGAAACCAATATAAGATAGCGGATCTCAACGATGGGGGGTACGTTACCTGGAACAGGGATTCGTTTAGAGTGTTAAATGACTTATTCACGATCGTTTCGTTGGATCCTAAAGATATGCCGGTTCAACAACTGATAAAGGTATACTAGGGTCAATACATCGCAATCGATATAACACCGAATTTATTGAGTTGTTTCTAAAGTATGGAGGTTATATTTTAAATTCTCTCTCTAATGGAGGATATCAATATTTGGTAGTAACGATTGGCAATATCTGGAGCATGGTTTTTATTCCATCTTTTGCATTTTAAAGAATGGAAAATGCTGATGGTGTTTTAGAAGTGGCTGTTTCTGAAGGAGGTTTGATATTGATAGTTTGAATAAAAGTGTTAAGCAATTGGTATTGGGTTGCTTATTGTAGAGGAGTCGTGGCAATGTTCGGTTGCATTCTGTTATGCGTACACCGCCTTTTGTCATGAATTGTAATATTTCGTCTTGCTGGCTATCGATGTATCGATTTGTTGAATAGCAGTGAGGTTTGATTTTTCGCAAATTACCGAGGTGTGATGTAATGACTGACTTAGTAAAAACTGATAATGCAATAGATGCTGCTCATGATTTGGTAAAGAAAAGCATGTATGCTTCGATGGCTGCTGGTTTAGTGCCAGTGCCTATTTTTGATTTTTTGGCGGTATCCGGTATACAACTGGAGATGCTGAGAAGATTAAGCCATCTTTATGGCGTGACTTTTATGGAGGGTAAGGGCAAAAATGCTTTGGCCGCTTTAATAGGTGGTAGCTTTCCGACTTCGGTAACGCCACTGGTCATGAGTTTATTTAAATCGATACCAGTTGTCGGTTCAACGGTCGGTGCGGTGAGTTTGCCGCTGATTGCCGGTGCCTCGACTTATGCGGTTGGTAAAGTCTTTATTCAACATTTCGAATCGGGCGGTACTTTTCTGACATTCGATCCAGAACAAGTTAGAGCCTACTATTCCGAAAAATTTAAAGAGGGTAAAGCCGTGGCGGCATCCTCTGACGCTAAAAAAGTAACTGCCTGATCTTTTGAGAATTAAATATATAACGATGAGCGGGTCGCGGTTAGTTATCAACGACTGACCGCGATTGGCTCATTTTTAATTTCCTTTGAGGCATGAGCTTCATATTTTACTCTGAGCTCAATTTAAACGATGAAGCGCTTTCTACCTGCCGTAATCACCTCTACGATTATTGTTTTATTAGTCGTTGCGTATTTTTATCAGACGATGTTTATTACTATCAAGGCGGGTGAGGCGGGCGTTCTATATAAGAGGTTCGCTGGCGGTACCGTTACCGATAGAGTGTATAAGGAAGGGTTCCACATAATTTTCCCTTGGAACTCTATGGCGATTTACAACACTAGGGTTCAGCAACAAGGGCACTCACTCTCGGTGCTTACTCAAGAAGGATTAAGAATTGAGCTTATAGTTTCGATACGCTACTACCCGGAGCGTGATTCGGTCGGTATATTGCATCAAAAAATTGGACCGGATTACCTGGAAAAAATTGTTATACCGGAAGTTGATCATACGCTTCGGGTACATGCCGGTAAAACCTCTGTTAGTGATATTTATACGACCAAAGGGGAAAGTCTGCATAACATTATCGTTCAAGCGGCGTCCGAAGTAGAAAAAAATTACATTTATATTCAGGATGTTGTTTTACAGCAAGTAATCTTACCCAAACAAGTCGAGGATGCAATTGAGGCAAAGATCGAGCAGAAGCAATTATCCGAGGCCTATCAATATAAGTTGGCGAGAGAAACGCAGGAGGCGGAAAGAAAGAAAATCGAGGCGGATGGGATATATAACTACAATACTCGAATCAGTCAATCTTTGAATAATGACGTTTTGAAATGGAAGGGTATAGAGGCGACGCGTGCATTAGCTGAATCGAATAATGCGAAAACTGTCATTATTGGTAATGGCGGTAATCAATTGCCTATTATCATTGGTGGTGAGTCCGGGCAATAAAGATGCGCATACAGGTTAGTATACTTAGAAATATAAAGGCAACTTTACGGACCATTTTTCACGTTGCATTATTTTTCGGTATTTCTTTTGGAATTTACAGAGGCTTTTTTTCGTACACATTAACCTACGACTATTCGTTGAATACGCGTTCGGACATTGCTAATCAAGGGGATGGCGAGATTCATGTCGCAGCGGTTTGGCTGGACAGCGATAGAGCTTTTATGGATGGCGTTAACCTTGCCGTAAAGGAAGTAAATGAACAAGGGCTTGTGCTTAAATTGGATGATAAAAAGGTTAAGGCTAAATTGGTTATTCACGAGTATGACGATACGACTGATGATAGTGCGCAGGACTCGAGGTTAAGCATCGCGGAGGATCATAAAATTGTCGCGGTCGTAGGGCATTCTTCTTCGGCATCCGCAATACCAGCCTCGATTACTTACGAATATAACGGTATTTTATTCATTTCTACGGCAGCCACTGCTGATTTGTTGACGGAGCATAACTTTATATATACCTTTAGCATTATTCCAACCGAGGAGTTTTTTGTTGGTAAATTAATTAAGTTTTCTAAGGAAAGAAACTGGAATAAGCTTTTGCTGGTATTTTCTAGGAATTTGTATGGTTTAAATTTGTATCAGCGTTTTTCCGCCCAAGTTGAGCCTCCGCTGGAAATCGTAGCCGCTCGATCATTTTTCGTGGAGCAATCCGATTATAAAGGAATGATTTACGATTTGATGAATAAGGATTTTGACGCGGTTGTGATGGCGGCTGCGGAAGAGCATGCGGCTAAAATGATTGAGCAATTGCGTGAAATGGGGGTTAATAAGCCGATTATTGGAGGGGACGGTCTGGATATCCTAAAAATATGGGATTGGTCTAACCAAACTGCGAATCAAACCTATGTAGCATCGATTTTTTCGGGAAAAAATGAATTTAACGAAAAATTCAAGAGCACATATGGCGTAGAGGGTAGCTATAGCGCTTATCAGGGCTACGAGGCGATACGGGTTTTAGCCGATGCTATTCAAAAGACCGGGAGCAGCAACCCTATTCAAGTGGCTTCAACGTTGAAATATGGTTACGCGCAAGGTTACGGCGGATATTTTTTTGACAAAAATGGCTTGGCTAGCAATAAAGAAATATATATCAAGCAGATAGTTGATGGGCGTTTTGTCCTGGTCGAATAGAGGGGTTTATGGTAATCGTAATTTCGCTAGTTTATGTGCTTGTCAGCTGGTTTATCGCGTTTTTGGGGAGAAATAAAAAGTTTGGCTTTTGGGGGTATTTATTCGGTTCTTTGCTGTTCACCCCATTCATCGGAATAATTTTATTATGCGCTTCGGATGTCGTGAAGGATAAGTAATCAATATCTAACTGTTACACATTTATTCATCCTCGGTTATGGCATTGCTTAAATAGGTCAATAGCGGTTTATGTACAACACGGGAAATACAGTTTTAAATGATGACGGTGTTTTCTCGGCATGCATGGAGCGCCAAGCGCTCTGCGGATACGCCTGCTGTAAATTCCGCGGTGGTAATTGGATTATGCTGTTGCCTGGTGAATATGAGTTGGCTGGCGAAGTAGATCTGAAAACCGATCATTTGGCTTTTCAAGACAATCTTCACGCTATATGTTCAAAGCCTTGTAAAAACGGGGATTTTAAGCCTATGGACTGTTCTTGGTACCCGCTTTTTCCGGCAAATGAAACAGCGACAAAGTTTTTAGTTGCCGATCATCGGAAGTGCCCAATTCCCAATAAATATTTAATCGATAAAATGCGTTCGGTACAGACAGCCGCGTTAGCGTGGGAAAAGCGTTTTCCAGGTACCTTAAAGCGAATTGTCGCGTTAAGTCGCGATTTCGTTGGTTATAAACCGTTTCCATATAAATTCGACAATCAGGCTGTATTGGAAATGTCGCCGGAAGAGTTATTGGAAATTACGCTGCCCACCGAGTTTTCCGTAGATTATGTTTGCATGGAATGGACGAGCAATCAAGCTGGTTATACGGCAACAAGCACGCCTGAAGATGAAGATTAATTCATTTTTAAACCAAAACCCATGGCGGCGGATTTTTTCATTACTATTTCGCTGACGGCGTCTTCGGCAAGCGCGGAATATTCTGTGTATCAAGGAGAATATGGCTTTCTTTCCGGCAGAATGCAAGTTCAAATGGCGGCCTTGGGGGAAATTAACGAACGCTCCGGAGACCCTGGCGCGGATAAGTTAAGTAATATTTATTGGGAACATACTTTCGAGCCGGAAATACGCGGGGGGCTGAATCTGGGCGAGGGCAGTCAGCTATACAGCGATTTTAGTATGATTTATAGCGCGATGCTTGGACACGATCCTTCTGGTATTACTTTTAGGGGGCACCCACATTCCTCTAGAGATGATTATGCCCCTTACCCGGACTTTAAAGAATGGATGATGGCGGAACAAATGCATATCGGCTGGAAGTCCGGCAAATTATTTGAAGCATTGGGACAGGACGCGATTGACTTTTCAGCCGGGTCTCAAGATTACAAGTTGGGAACCGGCTTGTTATTGGCAAACGGTACCGACGATGGTGGTTTTCGAGGTTCTTATTGGATCGGTTCGAGAACGGTCTTTGTCAATACACTGATTGCCCGCATTAACTTCAAAGGCCTGAAATTCGAAGGCTTTTATTTGGAAAACAATCCCAGAAATCCGGAGAATCGGAAGAGATATACAGGGATGAATATGGAATATAATTATAAGGATATTGTTAATGTCGGATTCAGCTATATTAACGATGATCATTATGGTGGCAGTTTGACTGCTGTCACCGATGCATACGACTTTCGGTTGGACTTTAAGCCATTGCCGCATGAATTGCCTGGTTTATCGATTAGCACTGAATATGTTTATCAGCTAAACAATAAGTTAACCGACGTTGATCCGAATAATCCGACTCTTTATTGGTACGGGGATATGGGTGAAAAATCCATTTCCGGCGGTTTTGGTCAAATTGAATACCGTTTTTCAGAAACTCCTTGGCAGCCGACGCTAAGTTATCGCTATGCTTACATGCAAAGAGGTTTTGACTTCATGAATTTCGGGTTTAAAACTTGGGGCACTTGGTTTCAAGGTGAAATTAATGGCGAGTTTATATTTGATAATACCGATCTTATCACTAATGCTACGAGATTGGTGTTGTCGCCGACTGAAAGCGTTACCGTTAATTTAATTTATTTGAATTACCAGCTGGACGATCCGGCGGTATGGAGTGTCAGTTCATCCGACTACGGTAATGAAGTTGATTTAGTCGCTGATTGGGCCGTAAGCGACGCTGTAGATATTGCCGCGGGCATCGAAACATTTATCCCAAACAAAGGCGGGAAGCAGGTATTTGGCGGTGGCAATGAAATGTGGATTCAAACTATGGTTTATGCGTCATTTAAATTTTAAATTGTTTTTGTCGCTGTTTTTTATGATTTTTGGAGCGGTTGCCGACGATTCCAGCTTAATGCCTTCCGACATTATGCGTATCAAACAGCGCGGCGAATTAATCGTTGCGATGTATTACGATGACGTGCCTCTGTTTTGCGAGAGGGCGAGCAACCAACAACTTAAAGGGATTGATATTGAAATCGCACAAGATATCGCGGAAAAATTGAATGTAAAGCTGGTTTTAAACAGAGAAGCCAGGACTTTTGACGAGGTCGCTCAAATTATCGCCCAAGGAAAAGCGGATGTCGGAATTAGCTCGTTAAGCGATACTTTGGATAGAGCGATGATGGTGCGCTTTACCGTTCCCTATTGGTCGCTGAGACAAGCGCTGCTGATTAACCGCTTGAAGTTATCCGCATTTAAGGATCATCCGGACTTTAATCAAATCGAGCGATTATTAAATCAAAACGGTATCCAAATTGGTGTTTTAAAAGGCAGTTCTTATGTGGACTTTGCCGCTAAAATATTTCCGCTGGCTGGGGTTGTTAGTTACGACAGTGTGGCCGAAGGAATAGAAAACACCAAGAAAGCAAAAGTGCTGGCTTTTCTTTATGACGAAGTAGAGGTTATGAATTGGAGCAAGCAGCATCCTGAAGATAGTTTGTTTTTGAAGTCGGAGTTTATCAAGAAAAGCGAAGATACTTTGGCGATGGCGGTAAACTGGCGGGATACTCACTTGTTGGCATGGCTCAATTTATACATCCAACACGCCAAAAATAATTTTATATCGGAATTGAATGCGAAATATTCGAACATTCAGTAGTTTGATATTTTTATATCTATTGGCTGTTTATATATTTCCCTTCTAAGTTGCATATTGGGGGCGGGTAGCCTCTGTCGCTAGGGAATACGGTATTTATTAACAACAATGTGTTTATTTAAGCGTTTTTTTAAAAATAGCCTCATTTAAGCCTCAAAAAACCTGGTTGCTGAGTCCGTGGGTGATCTTTGGCGGTGTTTTTTCCGGTGTGGCTATTGGCATATTCGATAAGTCGTTAGCTGGGCAACTGCTTCCGATAGGTACCTTATATTTAAGGTTGCTGCAGATGTTGGTATTGCCGATTCTGATATCGGCAGTGATATCCGGTCTGGGTAATTTGTTTGTTTCGGGCATAAAAAAAAGCCAGCTTTCGAGGCTGGGTAGTTTTTTGTTTTTAGGCTTGGTTATTTCCAGCAGCGTAGGCGTGGCGTTCGGGGTTCTTGGGCATCCTGGGGACGGATTGCAACACGATGCCCAAGTTACGCTGGGTAAGACTATCAATCGTTCAGAATTGAGTGTAACGGCGCCGCCGGAAGTCCAAAAGCCGACTGTTTTTTCCTATGCTCAAGCGATCATTCCGGAGAATATCTTTAGCTCGCTCGATAGAGGCGACACGTTGGCAATTTTGTTTTTTTCGATACTGATCGGTATTAGTATGGGTATGATAGATACCGAAGCCAATAAAACCGCTTTGGCTGTAGTGAATGCGTTTTACCATGTGTTTTTATCTATTATCGGCTGGATGATGCATTTATTGCCGTTTGGTTTGTTATGCCTATTTGCCGGACAAATTGCCCAAGTGGGTATCGATATCGTTTGGGCCACCGTTAAATTGATACAATATCTTTATATCGCATGCGTGGTTACGATAATCGTTTACAGTGTAATTATTTGGTGGAAATTAAAGCACAGATTATCTTATTGGCAAACGGTTTCCGGATTGCGGCAGCCTATGATTGTCGCGTTGGGTACCGCTAGCAGTTTCGCCACTATTCCTTCCGCGTTGGCTGCTTTGAAAGATAATTTGCAAGTTGATGAAAATGTTTCGGATTTGATTGTTCCGTTAGGGGCTACGATCAATCCTCCGGCATCTGTATTGCAATTTGCGATATCCAGCATTTTCATTGCGCAAATCTATGGTGCGGAGCTTGGTTTTGAGCAACTTTTGATTATTTTTATGGGATCGATACTGGCCGGCGTGGCTTCGTCGAGTGCGCCGAGTATGGTGGCTTTGAGTATGATCGCGATGATTCTTGATCCGTTGGGATTACCGAGCAGTGTAGCTATCATTCTGCTCATTGCGATTGATCCCGTTGTCGATCCGATAGTGACCGCACTTAATGTGCAAGCCAATTGTGCGTTGGCGGTATCGTTATCGGAAACCGATAGCGACGTTACCTGTACTCCGGCTCGGGTTTAGCTCGTTTTAGTGATCATGATTTCGGCGTTGGCGCGGTTCGGGTTTTCTAGTAGCCGATCACTATTTTGATCCAATATGGATTGTGGATAATTGGGTAATATGGAAGGCGGTTTTCTGGGAATTGAAGCGGAAAAAACGGTTTCCCGAGTATAGACTTTCGGCGGACTGACTAAGAACGATTATTCTCCATTTCGGAAGAAGGTATGGCGCTAGTCTAGAACGCGGTTATTCGCCAGTGACAAACGTTAGTGATTGGGCGTTGGTTAAATGGCAAATCTATGACGGATTGCCGGGAGGGTTAGGTGGTCGGTAATTTGAATTTTGTGCTGAACCCGTGGCCACTGTAATTCAAGGTTAAACAACCCGGTATTTGTGTGTGGACTATTTTGATGTACCAGCTATCGAACGGTTTCTAGAGTTAACGAATTGTTGCAAATTATACAGCCGCTTAAATTTTGCTATGTTTTTCAACGACGGTACAAAATTACTTTTTGACGGCTACACAAATTAAGCGGATTGAAGTCTTAACTAGTTAAGGTTGAGGAAGGAATGGAGCTTTTTGCATTTCCATTTGCCGGGGGTAACGAACATTGTTATCGTGAGTTGGGTAATAGTTTAACCGGCATTCGCTTGAATGTTCTGCCGTTGCCGGGGCGGGGCAGCCTGATGTCGCGGCCGTGCATATCCTGTAGCGAGGAAATGGCCGATTACCTTTTCGAACGGATCAAGGATAGCCTACAACGGCCTTACGCCTTTTTTGGTCACAGTATGGGGGCATTTATCGCTTATATGCTCTGCAGGAAGATCGATAGTGAAAATATGCCGTTACCTAAGAAATTGATTTTATCCGGCCGTAGAGCGCCTTCCGTGATCGAAGACGAACCAAAACATAAAATGCCCAGTCAGCGATTTAGGCAAGTATTGCGAGAGCTGGGCGGCATTCCGGATGCGGTTTGGCGGGATGAGGAAATCATGTCGCTGTTCGAACCTATTATTCGATCGGATTTTCAGATGATAGAGACTTATTGTCATCAAAAGCAGAATGCGTTGGATATTCCCGTACATTTGTTTTTAGGCCGCTATGACAATGTTAGCGACGAGCAAGCCTTAGCTTGGCAACTGGAGACTTTGCAGCCGATTGATATTACGTATTTCGATGGAGGTCATTTTTATTTTAAAGATGATGAATTCTTGTTGAAGCAATTGGCCAAAAAGATCATTGACGCGCTGGCGGGCTAAGTTGCGCATCGTATTTTTAAATGACTATATAACTATTGTGGAGATTACTTGTGTTCGACGACGAAAATACAATATTTAGGGTGGTATTGAATCACGAGGGACAATACTCAATTTGGCCGATAAGCCGCGATTTGCCATCCGGCTGGACAGCCGACGGTACGGAAGGCCTTAAGCAAGTGTGTTTGGATCATATTGAAAAAGTGTGGACAGACATGCGGCCGCTGAGTTTGCGGCGGGCTATGGATCAATAATTAGGCGCTCGGCGAGTTTGACGGGCCGTTTTGGCGGATATTGGCTACGTGCCATTTTTCATCGGAATACGTTGAAATGTTAGAACTGATCAACCGCTATTGTCACGGATTTGTTGCTCTTCCCGTCATACATGGTTTGCGGAAACAAACATTTTTTAGCATTTTCAACGACGGCAAGGCCGTTAGTTTCGATGCTCTGTTAGCGCGTACGCAAGGCAACTCAGGGCATTTGAAAGCCGCGTTGAGGCTACTCGAGTCTTTAGAAATATTGGCGTTGAATCAAACTTATCGAGCGGGTTCTAGGTTTGATTGGCCGGCTCGGCTACCGGATAACTTCGAGTCTTTATTAAGGCTTGATTTTTCTACCGATAGCCAACAGACCATCGACTATTGGTTGGATCAGTCCTTACGGCATTGGTCTACTCAGGATTCGTTGTTGGCCGATTTTCTGGATGGTTTATGGCTACTGCCATTGTTTTTTCAACAAAAACCGGATCGCGACGGTCGGGGTTTCGACGAAACGTTTCATTTTTTAGCTCAGCGCGACCGACTGCGACAGTGTTTTTTAAATAAAGGCTGGATAGAGCGCCAAGCCGAGCGATGGGTTTTCAGTGCCGCCGGTCGGCATTTGTGTGAGCGTATTTTTGTTGCCGGTACGGTGTTTTCCTATCGGCCGATGCTGGCAAATATGGGCGAACTGTTATTCGGCGACGTCGGCAAGGTATTTTGTCGCGACGCGGAAGGCCATGAAAATCATTTGGACCGCTTGTTAAACGTTCAGGCCAGCGGATTTCAGCATGAACGATATTTTAAAGATTGCCAAGCCATCATCGTTGAAATCTTTAATCAAACGCCGATCGAAACTCAGCCCGATTATATTGCCGATATGGGCTGCGGCGACGGCACCTTATTAAAGCGCGTTTATCAGGTCATTCAGAGCCAAACCGAGCGAGGCCGGCAGCTCGATCGCTACCCGTTAATGTTGATCGGCGCCGATTACAATCAAAAGGCGCTATCGGCAACGGCGGCGACCTTGGCTGAATTTCCGCATACAACCATTCAAGCCGACATTGGTAATCCAGCCCGGTTTTTGGCGGATTTACAAGCTGCCGGCATCGCGAATACCGGAAAAATTTTACATATCCGTTCTTTTCTCGATCATGACCGGCCCTACATCGCACCGAAGCTGCAAGATCAATTGCGGCAAAGAGCCGAAGGACGGACGCATGGGGTTTATATCGACAGGGATGGTCAGGCGATCCCCGCAAAGGTGGTTTATCAGAGCCTGGTCGAACATTTGACCCGCTGGTCGGCGATTATCGGCGACAGCGGGGCGATGTTCTTGGAGGTCCACAGCTTGCCGCCCCAGGTGATTGCCCGCTATTTGGATCAATGCGAAAACCTGCATTTCGACGCCTATCACGCCTTTTCGGGGCAGATGTTGGCCGATGCCGACGAGTTTTTATGGGCGGCGGCGGAAAGCGGCTTATTTCCGCGTCTGGCTTATGCTCGACATTATCCTAGAACCCTACCGTTTAGCCGCATTACGTTAAATTGGTTCGAAAAGCGCCCTTATCGGCTGCGGCCCGCATTTAGCGATGACCTGGATGCCCTGGTCGATCTCGATCAAGCCTGCTGGCCCGTGCATTTAACCGCCGGACGCGACATGATCGCGGCAAGGTTGGCACGTTACCCGCAAGGCCAATATGTGCTCGAACAACAAGGCGAGGTGTTAGGCGCGCTGTATACGCAACGCATTAAAGAGCAGGCGATTCTCGATCAGGCGACTTTCCTGCAATTGCCGCAGCTCCATGATCCTCAAGGCTCGATCCTACAAATTCTGGGTATGAATATTAAGCCCAGCGTTCAACATTTGGGCCTGGGCGATCAAATACTGGATTTTTTATTGTACGTCTGTGGTTTGGACGGTAACTGCGAAGCGGTCGTGGGCATCAGCCGTTGCAAGCAGTTTGCCGAACAGGGCAGTTTGACGATGCCGCAGTATTTGCAAAAATGCCGCGACAGCGGCCAGTGGGATACGGTGCTGCATTTTCACGTTCATCACGGAGCCGAAGTGGTCAAGCCGATTGCCGATTACTGGCCCGATGACCTTGAGAATCAGGGCTACGGCGTTTTAGTTCGGTATTCGATGGCCGAGGCTGAACGCCATTGCCAAGATTCTATAGCGGCGGGTTCCGTTGCCGATGCGGTTTCGAAAGCTAAGATTGTTAACGAAGCGATACGGACGATACTCGGCGAATCCAGAAAAGCGATGTTTTCTCCCGAGCGTGCCCTCATGGAGATGGGCTTGGACTCCTTAGACTTGTTGGAGCTGCGCACGCTTTTAAGCAAGCAATTGGGCGTCCCGCTAGAGCCGATGTTTTTCTTTTCCTACGGCACGGCCAATGCGATCGACGCTTATTTTAACGGCGAATCGGCGAAACCCTCGGCAATGCCTCCGTTGCTCGGTTTTCCAGAACCGGTTGCAGCGGAAAGGCCAGCAGCGCAACAGCGGCCGTTCGACATCGCGATTGTCGGCATGGCTTGCCGCTTTCCTGGGGGTATTCGTTCGGCAGATAGCTTTTGGCAGTATTTGCGCGCCGGTTTGCATGGTATCGGCCAAGTACCGCCGGAACGTTGGGATTACCGGTCCTACCAGCCCGATGCCAATCCGTACGGCGGTTTTATTGACGATGTCGATCGATTCGATGCCGAGTTCTTCAATGTGACGCCGCGAGAGGCGCGTTTAATAGACCCTCAACACCGTTTATTATTGGAAACGGCTTGGGAAGCGTTCGAGCAGGCGGGGATTAATCCGCGGTCGGCTCAACAGACCGGGGTATTCGTCGGTTTATCAGGGCACGATTACGAGTTGCTGGCGGCCGAAAAAATCGGGATAGACATTACGACGTCTATCATGCCATCGGTAATTCAGCGGCGATGGCCGCTGGACGTTTGGCTTACTTTTTCGGTTTTAACGGTCCTGCCGTCAGTGTCGATACCGCCTGTTCCTCGTCGTTGCTGGCTGTCCGGCAGGCTTGTGAAAGCTTGCGTCGTTCCGATTGCCGTTTGGCGTTGGCCGGCGGCGTCAACTTAATGCTGGCGCCCGATTTGACGATGGCCTTTTCCAAAAGCGGCATGCTGGCGGCCGACGGGCGTTGTAAAACCTTTGATGCCGAGGCGGATGGCTATGTGCGCAGCGAAGGTTGCGGTTTAGTGTTGTTAAAACCGTTGGCCGATGCCGTTCGCGATAGGGACCAGATTTTCGCGGTCATCAAAGGCAGCGCCGTCAACCAAGACGGCGCGAGCAACGGCATTACCGCGCCGAACGGTTTGGCACAGGAAGCGCTGATACGGCAAGCCTTGATTGACGCCGAGCTACCGGCCGCGGCGGTTTCGGTGTTGGAGGCGCATGGTACCGGAACGCCGTTGGGCGACCCTATCGAGATAGCGTCGGTCGCGAAAATATACGGTGAAGGCCGGACGGCGGACAATCCCTTGGTGATCGGCTCCGTTAAAACCAATATCGGTCACACCGAAGCGGCGGCCGGCGTAGCCGGATTGATTAAATTGTGTTTGGCGCTTAAATATCGATTCATCCCGCCGCATCTGCATTTCAAACACCTCAATCCGCGCATTCCGTTGGCCGAAATTCCAGCTAAGGTGCCGTCCGAAGGCATGGATTGGCCCAAACAAGCCGACAGACCCAGAACTGCGGCGATCAGTGCGTTCGGCTTTAGCGGCACCAATGTGCACATGATTATTGCCGAGGCCGAGGAAACCGAACGCCCGGAGCCTATAGATTTAGCCTGCGTATTGCCGTTATCGGCGCAAACGCCCGAGGCTTTGCAAGCCTTGGTTCAAGACTATAAACGGTACTTAACGACGGGTAAGTCGCTCAATTTGTTGAGCATCGCCGCGACAGCGGCAACCGGAAGACAGCATTTCGATTTTCGATTGGCGATTGCCGCGGCCAATAGCGAACAGTTGCTGGAGAAATTAAATCATTGCGGTCAAGCAACCTATCCGATACGCGCGCGACCGGAAACGGTGTTCTTATTCACCGGCCAAGGCGCGCAATATCTGCAAATGGCGCGGGGACTTTATGCTAGCCGTAGCTATTTCCGGCAGGTTTTCGACCAATGTTCCGAACTGTTCGCCGCTTATCTGGATTGCTCTATCGTGGACGTGTTGTTCGGTGAAGACGGTTCAGAACAAGCGCTGCGACAAACGGGGCTGACTCAACCGGCTTTATTCACGCTGGAATATGCGTTGGCCAAACAATGGCAGCAATGGGGTGTCGAGCCGGACGTCATGATAGGCCACAGCATCGGCGAGTACGCCGCGGCGTGCTTGGCGGGGTGTTCGACCTGAATCAAGCCGTGATGCTGGTGGCCAAGCGCGGCCAAGTGATGCAAGCGTTACCGGCCAACGGCAAAATGGCGGCGGTCAATTGCCGGCCAGCGCAATTGGCGCCTTATCTGAGTGCCGGCGAAGACGTGGTCATCGCTTGTTTCAACGCCCCGGAGCGGCTGGTGGTATCCGGTTCTGCAAGCGGCGTGGACCGTTTGTTGGAACGCTTAACCGATGCCGGCTTCTCCGCTACCGAGCTAAAAGTGTCCCACGCCTTTCATTCGCCGCTGATGGCGGGGGCTTTGCCCGAATTCAGCCTGGCATTGGCAAAGGTTCAATTCAGTAAGCCGGCGATACGAATCATTTCCTCCTTGTCGGGGCAGGCGGTGAGCGACCAGATGAGCCATGCCGATTATTGGTTGCGGCAAATCGTCGAACCGGTCAATTTTACCGGGGCAATCGACACCTTGCGCCTGAAGGGCAGCGAGCAGATATTGTTGGAAGTCGGACCGAGAAGCGTATTGACGAGCTTGGCCAAACAAATCACCGGCCAAACGGAAAATATCGTGTTCTTACCGGCTTTGGATCCCGGCGTGGACGACGATCTTAGGGTGGCGGAAAATGTCGGCCGTTTGTACGAGTTAGGCTTGAATATTGATTGGCAGGCGTTTTACCGCAGTCTGCCGTACAACAAGGTTTCGTTACCGACCTATCCGTTTCAGCGACAACGCTATTGGCTTGACGACGTTTATCGGACCAAACCGGCGGCATTAAGCGCCGCCTATTGCCATCCGTTGCTGGGCCAGGCTATTTCCTCGCCGCTGGCCGACGAATATCAAGCCAGTCTGGGTTTAAACGATTTGGCTTGGTTGGCCGGCCATAGCATTGACGAGGAGGTCATCTTGCCGATGGCCGCTTATCTCGAAATGGCCGTCGCGGCGGCGGGTACCGGGCTGGCGTTGAAAGAGATTGTCGTTGCGAAAGCCTGCGCCGTTACCGAAACCGCTTTGACGCTGCATACCGTCAAACAGGCCGATAACATTACTATTTACAGCCGCCAAGACGGCGATTGGCGGCAACATTTCAGCTGCTCGGTCGCCACTATAGAGACTCGTGAAGCGGCCGAGAGGCATTTGGATTTGCCCCAGATACAAGGGCAATTGCAAACGCTATCCAAGGATGATTTTTACCGGCAACAAGCGCTACGCGGTTACCGTTTCGGCGGTTGTTTCCAAAGTTTGGAACAACTCTACCAAGGCCGGGATAGTGCGTTGGCCTATGCGTCTTGCAATCAACCGGGCGCCGGTTACCGCCTGCATCCCGTATTGCTCGACGCCGCGATCCAATGCGCCTTGATGTTGCTGCCTCGGGACGGGGTTCAGCGTTACATGCCGTTCAGTATCGAGCGCTTTGCCTTATGGGGCCAGCCCGGCTCGGCATTATGGAGCTTGGCGAAGCTCGTAAAGCGCTACGACGATGCGCTATTGGTCGATATCGACATTTACGACAGCGAAGGTTTAGCGATTGCCGCCCTCAACGGTGTGATGCTGAAACGGGTCGCCGCGCGAGCCGCTCAAGCCAGCCTAGCGATCATGGACGGGCTCTATCGAATCCAGTGGCAACACCAAGAAGCCGCAGCGGGTAAGAGCGAGGTGATTAGCACCTTGCGGCAAGAGTTTGCGCAGGGACTAAGCTTCGAGGCCGTCAAGGGCACCGGCGGCCGCTTGAATCAAGTCGCGGTGGGATATTTTCTGCAGGCCTTGGAGCAACTGGGGATGGAACCTTCACGGGTCTATGCCGACAGCGCCGACTTGATGGCGAGCTCTGGCGTTCAGCGGCGTTTTAGCCGTTTGTTCGAGCGCATGCTCGCCATTTTGCGTGAAGCCGGCTGCATTGATGTGGTCGATGGCGGTTGGCGTTTTCGGCGGACTTTGCCTTCATCGGCTAGGATGTTGGCGGAGCGGTTACGGCTGGAGTATCCGGCGCTGGCGGCGGAAGTCGATTTACTGGCCCGTTGCGGCGAACAACTGGCATCGGTTTGGCGGGGCGAACGCGATCCCTTGCCATTGATTTTTCCGGCGGATAATCCTTCGGCGATTACTGATTTTTATCGGCACTCGCCGTCGTTTGCCGTGCTGAACCAAGCCTTGGCGGTTGCCGTTGCCCAATTGGCGCGCGGCACGGCAACCACTAACGCTTGCCGCATCTTGGAAATCGGCGCGGGAACCGGGTCGGCGACTTACCATATTCTGAACGCCCTGGACGCTGAGCGATGCCGCTATACCTTCACCGACGTCTCGCGTTATTTTACCGAGCAGGCCAAACAAGCCTTTGCCAGCCACGTGTTCGTCGATTACCGAATCTTAGATATTGCCGCCGATCCGCAAGCACAGGGTTTCGCGGCTCAGTCTTTCGACATCGTCATTGCTTCCAATGTGTTGCACGCCACGACCGATTTGCATCGCACTTTAAGTCATTGTCGGCAGTTATTAGCCGGCGGTGGACATCTAGTCTTACTGGAAGGCGTGGAAGCAACGCCTTGGATCGATGCGGTATTCGGCCTGACCGAGGGTTGGTGGGCCTTTAACGATAACTTGCGCAGGGATTATCCGTTATTGAATAGCCGGCAATGGCAACAGGCCTTGCAAGATTTGGGTTTGGAGGCCGAATGCTTGGTCGCGGATCATCAGGATGCACCATTTAAACAAGCCTTGGTGTTGGCTTCGGCTCCGAAGCCGGTCGCGAAGACCTGGTTGGTGGCGGGCGATCAAAATGGCTTGGCCGAGCAGTTAAGTCGAATTCTGGAACAGCGGGGCATGGATTGTTTTCGACTGGTTGCCGGTGAGCAATTTAAACCCTTGGAGTCGAAGCGGTTTGAAATTAACCTGGAGCAAGCGGACGATTACCGGCAAGCGATAGCCGCCATCGAACGCCGCCAGCATATCGACGTAGTGGTCAACTGCTGGCCTTTGTCGTTATCGGCCGCGGAGTCGCGGTCTGGCGAACTGCTGATGGAGAACACGCGTTTTATGAGTGTCGGCGCCTTGTCCTTGATTCAAGCATTACTGGCCGGCGAGCGCCCGGCAAGCCTTTTGTGCCACCTGACCCGGCACTCGCAAAGCATCGATCAACAAGACCAAAGCACTTGCCCGGAAGCAGCAACCCTATGGGGGATCAATAAAGTCAGCTTGTTGGAACACCCCGAATTGAACAGTGTCGTTGCCGATCTTGACGATCAGCCGGCCAGTGCCGCGTTGTTGATACAAGACTTGTTGCAAGGTGCGCTGGAATCGCAGCAGGTTTACCGGAAGGGTCAACGTTTCGTGCCCAGACTGGCGGCGATCGACCAACGGAACGGCGCGGAAAGCCAGCGTACCTGGCGGGTAACCGAAGCCAATGCAGGCGCTATCGATGCCCTGCGACTCGTGGAGGTGGCCAACACCGCGCTAGGGCCGCATCAGGTGGAAATCAAGGTTCAGCACGCCGGACTGAATTTTATCGACGTCATGGATGTGCTGGGTTTGCTGCCGTTCGAGCGCGAAGGTTTAGGCATGGAATGCGTCGGAGTGATTAGCCGTTGCGGCGCCGAGGTTGTCGATTTTAGCGTCGGACAGCGGGTGATCGCCCTGGCCGAAGGTGCGTTTACCGATGAACTGATCGTCGATGCTTTTTGCGTCGCCGCATTGCCGGACACGATTCCTTCTTTGGCGGCGGCGACCCTGCCGGTCGCTTTTGTGACCGCCAGCCACGCCTTACTCCAGGTAGCCAAACTGCAGCCCGGACAGCGGGTGCTGATTCATGCCGCGGCGGGCGGTACCGGCATGGCGGCGGTACAAGTCGCCTTGGCGGCCGGCGCCGAAGTGTATGCGACGGCCAGTGTCGCCAAATGGCCGCAAGTGCGGCAGTTGGGCGTCGAATTAGTGATGAATTCCCGCGACCTGTCGTTTGTCGACCAAGTCAAGCAGGCAACGGGCGGTGAAGGTATTGATATTGTGTTCAATAGTTTGACCGGCGATTTTATTCCGGCAGGCTTGAGTTTGTTGAAAGCAGGTGGTTGCTTCTTGGAGATCGGCAAGCGCGAGCTGTTGACGGACGAACAGTTGGCGGCATGGGCGCCGGCAGTCAATTATCAGCCGATCGATGTCAGAGCCTTATGCCAAAGCCAGCCGCGGATGATTCAGCAATTATTGCAAACGGTTATCGCGCATATCGAACTGCAAACCTACCGGCCCTTGCCCTATACCCGCTTCGAGTGGCCGCAAATGCAACACGCTTTCCGGTTCATGCAGCAGGCCAAACATGTCGGCAAAATCGTGTTGACCAACCAAGCCAATATCGACGATTTCGTTTGCGATGCCAATGCCAGTTATCTGATCACCGGTGGCCTGAAAGGGCTGGGTTTGTATAGTGCGCGGTGGTTGGTTGAAAAAGGCGCCAAGCGGTTGTTTTTGCTCGGGCGCTCCGTGCCGACGGAAGCCAACGAAGCCAAAATAACAGAACTGCGGGCTCTGGGTGCCGAGGTTGAAGTCTTGATTGCCGACGTCAGCGACGAGGCGGCCATGCAGGCGGTTTTCCAAAGCATCCGGCAAACCGGCAGGCCGTTGAAGGGGATCGTGCATTCGGTTGGCGTGTTGAGCGACGGTACGTTAAGGCAACAAAATTGGCAGCGTTTTCGGACCGTATTGGAGCCGAAAATCAAAGGCGCATGGCAATTGCATAGTCTCAGCCAAGCGGACGATTTGGACTTTTTCCTGATGTATTCTTCGGTGGCCTCTTTGCTCGGTAGCGCCGGGCAGTCTAACCATGCCGCCGCCAATGCGTTTTTGGATGCCTTTGCCGCTTACCGGCGGGCGCGGGGCTTGGCTGGACAAAGCATCAATTGGTGCGGCTGGTCGGAAATTGGTTCCGCCGCCGAACTGAAGCTGAGCGACCGGATTCGCAAGGGCTTGGCCGACATTTCGCCGGAGCAGGGCGGGCTTGTTTTAAACGAAGCCCTAAAACGTAACGAGGTACAACTGGCGGCTTTACCCATCGATTGGCCGGTATTCCTGGCCGATGCACCGATGCGGGAGTTTTTTGCGGCCTTCGGTACGGCGGCGCCCGCGATTGAAACGGTGCCGGTTGCAAATTCCGGACAATTCGATGCGGAGGCGCTGCGGCGCTTGAGCGAAGCCGACCGCGGCCATAAGCTGAAACAGTTTCTTACCACGGAGTTGGCGGCGGTATTGGGGATGGACGTGGCGCAACTCAATGCTTTGAGTCAACGTCATTCCGGCTTTTTCGATCTGGGGCTGGATTCGCTAACCTCGGTGGAGTTCAAAAACAAGATCAATCACGGCTTGGCGGTCAAATTGCCGGCGTCGGCGATTTTCGACTTTCCGACGATTCAAGCCTTGAGCGGTCATTTAATGTCGCTGCTGGCAAACGACGAACGGGTTGCCGGGACAAACGAAACGGCCGGCGACGAACTGGAGGGGCTGTCCTTGGAACAAGCGGCTGAATTACTGGCGAAGGAATTAGGATAAATATGGCGAGTACCGAAGCCCCCGATTATCAGCAATTGGTCAAAAACGCTTTAGTCGAAATTCGAAGGCTAAAAGCCACTATCGCCGAATTGGAGCAAAACCGCGAACAGGACGACATTGCCGTCATTGGCGCCGCGTGCTGCTTTCCGGGCGGCCGGGAGGATGCGGGGGATCTTGAGGCCTTTTGGCAGGTTTTGGCCGACGGCGTGGACGCCGTCAGAGAGGCGCCGGAGCAGCGTTTGAGCAAAGCGCAATTTTACGATCCCAACCCTGATGCCGCCGGTAAAATCCTGAGCATTCAAGGCGGATACCTCAACGATATCGATCAATTTGCCGCCGAGTTTTTTTATATTTCGCCGCGCGAAGCCGACAGTCTCGATCCGCAGCAGCGCCTGCTGTTGGAAAGCCATTGGCGGGCGTTGGAACAGGCCGGTATTCCGCCTTCTTCGTTAATGGGCAGTCAAACAGGGTTGTTCGCCGGTATCTGCGGCAACGATTATTACCATCTGCTGGCCAGCCGTGACTATCGCGAAATCGATAGTTATATGGCTTCCGGCACCGCGCATAGCACCGCCGTCGGCCGCGTGGCCTTTTATTTGGGGACGCAAGGGCCGGCGGTGGCTGTCGATACCGCGTGTTCTTCGTCGTTGGTGGCAATTCACTTAGCTTGTCAAAGTCTGCGCGCCGGAGAATGCCGATTGGCCTTGGCCAGCGGCGTCAACGCCTTATTGGCGCCCGAATTCAGCATCAATTTTTCGCGAGCCGGCATGTTGTCGCCGGACGGGCGCTGCAAAACCTTCGACGATGGCGCGGACGGTTATGTGCGCGGTGAAGGCTGCGGTGTGGTGGTATTGAAAAAATTGGCCGATGCCCAGCGCGACGGCGACAAGGTCTTGGCGGTGATCAAGGGTTCTGCCACCAACCAGGATGGACGCAGCAGCGGTTTGACCGCGCCCAACGGTAGCGCTCAGCGCCAAGTGCTGAAACAAGCCTTGCAAGCCGCCGGATTGAAAGCCGAACAAGTCGCTTATGTCGAAGCGCACGGTACCGGCACCAGCCTGGGCGATCCTATCGAGATCGAAGCCTTGCAGGCGGTTTACGGCAGCCGGCGGCAAACGCCGTTGACGATCGGTTCGGTGAAAAGCAACATCGGCCATCTGGAAGGGGCGGCCGGTATTGCCGGCTTTATCAAGACCGTGTTGATGCTGCAACACCAAAAAATTCCCAAGCAATTGCATTTTCAGCAGCCGAACCGGCACGTCGATTGGCAATCCATGAATCTGACGGTCAGCCGGCAATTGGCCGATTGGCCGGTCGAGCAGGGCCAGCCGAGGATTGCCGGCGTCAGTTCCTTCGGCTTTGGTGGGAGTAACGCGCACGTTTTGGTCGCCGAAGCGCCGAAACAGGCGCACGAGGCTGCCGTTTGCCGCCATCGCCGGCAGCTATTGACGCTGTCGGCGCGGACTCCGCTCGAATTGCGCGCGCTAGCACAGGCTTATAGCGACTATTTGTCGGCCAATCCGGGCTTGGAGCTGGCCGACTTTTGTTATACGGTCAATGTGCGGCGCGATCATTTCGCCTATCGGCTGGCCTTGCCGTGCACCAATATGGCCGAAGCGGTCGACGGTTTGCGTAAGCTTAGCGAAGGCCAAGCCGGCGAGGAAAGGCGCATGGCCTTGCTGTTCACCGGCCAGGGCGCGTTTAACGGCCCGCTTTTAGACGTGTTCGCCGATTTGCCGTTGTTTGCCGATGATTTCGCTGCCTGCGAAGCGGCATTTGATCGGCAAATGGGATTCTCCTTGCGCGAATTGCTGTTTACCGAACAGGGCGCGGCGCGGTTGGCATCGACGGAGTATGCCCAACCGGCCTTGTATTGTTTTCAAGTGGCTCTCGCTAGGACTTGGTTGGCCTTGGGCGTCGAAGCGGATTATTTGCTCGGCCATAGCGTCGGCGAATATGCCGCCGCGTGTTTGGCGGAGGTATTCAGCTTTGAAGACGGTTTGGCGCTGATCAAGCAGCGCGGTCGGCTGATGGCGGCGCTGAGCGAAGAGGGCGGCATGCTGGCGGTGTTGGCCGAGGCCGATAAAGTCGGGCTCGCCTTGCAAGAATGCGGCAGTAGCCTCTGCGTCGCCGGCTACAACGGCAAAACCAATACCGTGGTATCCGGCGCCAAACACGAACTGCACCGCTTCAGCCGTTATCTGGAGCAGCAAGGGATGGCTTATGCGGTCTTGAACGTCGATCGCGCCTTTCATTCGCCGCTGATGGCGCCGATGCTTCGGGAATTCGCGGCTAGCGCGGCCGGCATCGCGTATCGGTCGCCGACTAAAAACATTATTTCCACGCTGACCGGTCAGTTAATCGGTGCGGAAATGGCGAGTGCCGAGTATTGGCTGAAGCAGATCAGCAGCCCGGTGTTGTTTAGCCAAGCCTTGGCCGAGTTGGTCGCCAACGACGTGGATGGGATGTTGGAAGTCGGACCGCAAAACGTGCTGAGTAAATTGGTACAACGCGAATACCCGGACGGCCGGATTAAAGCCATCAGTTCCCTCGATAGCCGGCAAGCCGACGGCGGTTTGCTGGATACGCTGGCGGCGCTTTATCGCGGCGGGTTGAAGATCGATTGGCAGGCTTATTATCAGGATTTTAAAGGCCGTCATTTGAATGTGCCGGCTTATCCTTTCAGTAGGCAGCGTTACTGGTTTAAAGCCGCGCCGAGAACGGCCGCGCCAGCGCCGGCCTTGCATCCTTTTTGCAAAACCCATTCGAAACGGCCGATCAGCCGGAAAAGCAAGTCTTTAGCGCCGTTTTGCAAGCCAGCCATCTGGCTTTCCACCGCGACCATCGTTACCACGGCAAGCTCTTGCTCCCCGCCGCCCATTATCTGGAAATGGCGGTTGCGGCCTTGGGCGGTCTGCCTTGCCGCATAGCGCAGGCGAGTTATCCCGCGCCATTGCTATTCGACGAGGAGCAGGCGGTGAGCCTGCAATTGTTACTGACGGCCGATGCTGACGGCTACGCTTGCGCTATTTATGCGCGTTGTGCGGATGATTTACCCTGGCAATGCCATTTTAGCGCCAGGATAGAGACGCTGAATCAAGCGGCTGAATCGATGTCGCCTATCCCGGTATTCAACCAAGGTTTGGATGTCGAGCGCTATTACCGGGCCATGGCCGAGCGAGGCATCGATTTCGGTCCGGCTTACCGCTTGCTGGACAGCCTGTCCGCGCAAGACCAGCAGGCGCTGGGCAAGATCAAAGCCGCCCCGCGAGACAGTGCTTATTTTCTTTATCCGCCGATGCTGGATGCGTGTTTCCAAGTGGCGGGCGCTTTGCTGCCGCAGGACCAAGAAACCTATGTGCAAACGAGTCTGGCGTTGCTGACGTATTACCGGCCGATAGGCCAGGGCGATATCCATGCGCACGCACGGTTAACGGGTGTCGAAGCAGGGCAATGGCTTTTCGATATCGATGTTCTGGCCGAAGACGGCGAGACTATCGCCCGCATACTAGGTTTGGGCTTAAAGCGATTGCCGTCCAATCGGCAAGACGGGCTTTTTTATAAAACTCAATGGCAAGCCGTCGCTAACCCGAGCGACGAGATAAACCCCGAGGCAAGCGCGGCTTGGCTGGCGCAAATTGCCCGAGGCCCCGAGCAATACTGGCCGCAGCCACCAGGCATAGCCGAAAACCAAGCCGAGGTTTTGGAAGCCGAGGCCTTGAATTATGTGCTGAAAGCCTTGCAGGATTTGGCGTTTCCGTACCAAGTGGGTGAAGGTTTCGAATTGGCGCAGTGCCTGCGGCAATTGGGGTTTTACCGCGTTATTCGAAGTTGCTGCAGCGCTGTTTAACGGTGTTAAGCCAAGCGCAATATTTGAGTCTGGAACAGGAGCAATGGCGAGTGTTGAAACCGCTGGTCGCCGGGCCGGAACAGAGTTCGATAGCCGGCGGCATCGAGATGCAATTGCTCAGGCAATGCGGGCGGGCTTTGGCCGGCGTATTAAACGGCAACATCGATTTTCTGCCGTTGCTGTTTCCGGAAAACAGCAACATTTCCGCCGCGACTTTATATAGCCAAGCGGAAGGTTTTACGATTTTGAACCGTAGCGCGGTTCTGGCCTTGGACGGCTGGTTGGCGTTAATCCCCAAAGGCCGTAAATTAAGGGTCTTGGAAATCGGCGCCGGTACCGGCGGCACGACGCGGCATCTCTTGCCGCTGTTGGCCGGCAGGGTCGATTTCGAGTATTGGTATACCGATTTGTCGTCGGCTTTTTTTAGTTCGGCCCAAGCGGGTTTTGCCGACTATCCGCCGCTTAAATATCAAACCTTGGATATCGCCAAAGACCCTTTCAGTCAAGGTTTTGCCGAACATGGCTTCGATTTGGTCGTCGCCGCCAACGTTGTTCATGCCACTGCCGATTTACCGCAAACGCTGTCCCATGTCCGGCAGTTGTTAAACGATCAGGGCGTATTGCTGTTGTTGGAAGGTTTACAGCCCCGGCTGTGGGTGGACTTGATTTTCGGGTTGACCGACGGTTGGTGGGCGTTCAACGATCAGCGGTGCCAGGCGAATTATCCGTTATTGGATCAAAACGGCTGGCAGGGTTTATTGAGCGAAACCGGATTTGCGTCGACGGCCTTCATTACCGCGCCGTTAGACGCAACCGAACGCCTATGCCGACAAAGCGTGATTTTGACTCAGGCGGCGCGAACCCGCGGCCGCCATTGGTTGATCGTCGACGATAGCTTGGGCGCGGCGGACCGGTTGGCGGATTATTTAAACGCGCGTGGCGATCGTTGTACCAGGATCGATTACGGCCAAGCGCTTTCTCAACACGCCGACGCTTCGTGGACTGTGGACCCATTCCAACGCCGGGATTTCGAACGTGTGCTGCAACATTGGTTTGAGCCTGAAGAAAATGGCCAATATGCGGTGCTGGTTTGTTCGGGCCTGGACGGCGTTATCGACGAAACCAGCGACAGTCGGGCGGTGGAAAAAACGCTGGCTATCGTTTGCGCCGGCACTTTGCATTTGTTGCAGGCCTTAGGGGCGGCGTCTATCGGATTACAGGCTTTCAATGTGCTGACCCAAGGTGCGCAGCCGGTTGTCGACGGCGACTGTCCGCAAGCCGCAATGGCGGCCTTGTGGGGCATGGTCAGAGTCGCCGCCAAGGAATATCCGCGGCTTCAATGTCGCTTATTCGATTTGCAAGCAGGGATGGACTTGGATTTACCGACTTGCCAACTGGTTTGCCAAACCGATGCCCAGGCCGAATTGCAAAATGCGGTGCGAGACGGGCGGCTATTCGTGCCGCGTTTAGTGTCTTGCCTTCCCGGCGGCAATCAGCCTTTGACGATACGCGAACAAGGCGTTTATCTGGTGACCGGTGCATTCGGCGGCATGGGCTTTAAGCTAACCCAATGGTTGATCGAGCAGGGCGCCAAACACTTAATCTTGTTGGCAAGAACGGCACCGTCCGCGGCAGTGAAGCAAGCGCTGGACCAAGCGGCGGCGGGGAGCGTCGAGATCCATATCCAAGCCGTCGACGTCAGCGATTACGACGCTTTGCGTCGGGCGGTCGATGTACCGGGTCGGCAAGGCTTGGCCGGTATTTTCCATAGTGCCGGCGTGTTCGCCGATTGTTTGCTGCAAGACTACGATTGGCAGGTGTTCAGCAGCGTTTTTCCGGCCAAGGTGGCGGGCGCTTGGAATTTGCATAGGCTGAGTCTGGAGCTTGAAAGCTCTCCGGATTATTTCGTGCTGTTTTCTTCTTCGGCGTCGGTATTGGCCGCCGGCGGTTTGGCCAATTATGTAGCCGCCAACGCCTTTGTCGATGCCTTGGCGGCTTACCGGCGTCGGCAAAATCTGCCGGCGCACGCTATCAATTGGGGGGTCTGGCAAGATACCGGCATGGCGGCGGCGGTCAACGATATTCGCCGCCAACAATGGCAAACGATGGGCGTCAAGCCGATGGCGACAGATACTGCATTGGCCGCGATGCGGACCGCGATCGAATCCGACGACGCCAATCTGGCGATTATCGACATCGACTTCGATCGCTATGCCGGCAATCAAGATCACGACGGTTATTTTCAAGCGCTATTGAGCCGCCGGGAACAGGGGCAGGCGCAGGCGACCAAGGCCGCTTCTAACGGCGGGGAATCTATTGTGTCTTTGTTGCGGCAAAACCCCGATCGGCAACGGGAAGTCATGCTGGAGCATGTCAGTCGCTTACTCGGGTCGGTATTGGGGATTGCCGGCGACATCGACGCTAGGCGCGGATTTTTCGAGCTGGGCATGGATTCGTTGACGGCGATGGAACTGCGCAACCGCTTGCAACGCGAGTTCGAACCGCCGTTGGATGCGACCTTGACCTTTAAATATCCGACCTTGTCGGCGTTGGCGGATTATCTGTTGAGCTTGCTGGTGGATACTAGGCCCAAGCAGGAAGAGCCGAGCGCCGAGCCTGTTGCCGACGCAAAAAACGCGATAAACAGCGAGGAGCCGATATTATCCTTGGACGAACAATTAGCCGATATAGACCGGTTTTTGGAACACTTCTGAATCATGTCGGCAGACAAAGTACGGGGAGAGACGTGTCGGAGAATGAAGATCAATTAAAACGCGCTTCGCTGGCATTGGCAAAAATGAAACAGCGTTTGCTCGACCAGGAAGCCAAGGCGAACGAGCCGATTGCGATCGTCGGCATCGGTTGCCGCTTACCGGGCGGCATTGATACGCCGGAAGCGTTCTGGCAGTTATTGAGCCGCGGCGAACACGGCATCGTCGACGTGCCTGGCGACCGTTGGGATATGGCTAGCCTGTACAGCGCCGAGCGCGGCGTGCCGGGGAAAATGTATACCCGCAAAGCCGGGTTTATCGAGCGGCCGGGGGATTTCGATCCCGAGTTTTTCGGTATTTCGCCGCGCGAAGCCAAAAGCATGGACCCGCAACAACGCTTGCTGCTCGAGGTTTGTTGGCAGGCATTGGAGCATGCCAACATCGTTCCCGATTCGCTACGCGATAGCGATACCGGTTTGTTTCTGGGCATAGGCCAAAACGACTATGGCCTGTTGCAGCTCTATTCCGACGATTATTCGCGCATCAATACCTACGACGGTAGCGGCAACGGATTTTGTTTCGCCGCCGGTCGGATTTCTTATGTGATGGGATGGCAAGGCCCATGTCTTGCTATCGATACCGCATGTTCGTCGGCCTTGGTAGCGGTGCATTTGGCCTGCCAAAGTTTGCGCAAGGCCGAGTCCAGGGTGGCGGTGGCGGCCGGCGTGCAATTAATGCTGACCCCCAACGTGGCGATGTTTCTATCCAGGGTCGGGGCACTGGCCGAAGACGGGCATAGCAAAGCCTTCGATGCTTCGGCCGACGGTTATGGACGAGGGGAAGGCTGCGGCGCGTTGGTCTTAAAGCGCCTGTCCGATGCCGAGGCCGACGGCGACGACATCATCGCAGTGATCAAAGCCAGCGGCGTGAATCACGACGGCCCCGGTAGCGGCTTGACGGTGCCCAACGGTTTGGCTCAACAAAAACTGATACGGCAAGTCTTGGCGCAAGCCAAAATTAACGCCGAACAAGTGGTTTACGTCGAAGCCCACGGGACCGGCACGGTATTAGGCGATCCGATCGAAGCGGAAGCCTTGGGCACGGTCTATTGCCAAGACCGGGCGCCGGACAATCCGTTGTATATCGGTTCGGTGAAAACCAATATCGGCCATCTGGAAGCGGCGGCCGGTATTGCCAGCATGATTAAAGCCGCTTTGATGTTAAAACATCGCGAGATTCCGGCCAGTTTGGGCTTTTCCGAGCCCAATCCCCATATTCCCTGGGAAACGTTCAATCTGAAAGTCCCGACCCGGTTAACCGCTTGGCCGGATAAGGCTGAACAGAGTTTTGTCGCCGTCAGTTCGTTTGGCATGAGCGGTACCAACGCGCATGCCCTCTTACAATCGCCGCCACCGAAAAAGCGGGGCTGTCAAACGCAGCCAGAGCTGTATCTTTTGACCCTGTCGGCAAAAACCCAAGCGGCGTTAGCAGCGGTCGCCGGTCTATATGCCGACGCTTTACAGGCATTGCCCGCCAGTCGAATTCAGGATTTTTGCTTTACCGCCAATACCTGCCGCAGCCATTTTTCCTTCCGCAAGGCGCTGGTTGCGAGCGGCGGCGAGGAGTTGATCCAACAATTGCGCGATCCGGGCTTGTTGAACGACGTCAGACCGTGCTCGGAATGGAAAACGCCGAAACTGGCCTTTTTATTTACCGGACAAGGTAGTCAATATCCGCGCATGGGCTTGGATTTATACCGCAGTGAAGCGGTATTCCGGGCGGCGGTGGACCAATGCGATGCCATTCTGGCGCCTCGGGTTGGTTATTCGGTCAAGGCCTTGTTGTGCGACGAAGCAGACGAACAACGGTTGAGAACCCATGCTCAACCGGCGATTTTCGTGTTTCAGTATGCGATGCTGGCCTTGTGGCAAAGTTGGGGGATCAAGGCCGATTTCGTGTTGGGGCATAGCATCGGCGAATACGCGGCGGCTTGCCATGCCGGGGTGTTTGCGTTGTCCGATGCCTTGAAATTGATTGCCGCGCGTAGCAGCAGTATCAACGAGCATGCCGTACCTGGCGCGATGATCGCCGTTGCCGCCGACGAAAAAACCGTTCAGCCCTGGCTTGCGCCGTTCGTCGATAGCGCCGGCATCGCGGTGGTGAATACCGCCAAGAGTCTGGTGATTTCAGGCTTGAAGGATGCCTTGCAAGAAATTAGCGTAGCGTTGGAGCAGGCTGGGCTTTCCGTTACCCCGTTGAATGTCGCCCACGGATTTCATTCGCCGGCCATGCAAGCGGCTTTACCGGTTTTTGCCAAAGTCGCCGAGACGATCGATTTTCGCGCCCCGGATAAGACCTTGGTATCGACGTTGACAGGCCGCATAGCGGGCGAGGAAATCGGCGCGGCGGATTATTGGGTTAAGCACATCCGCCAAACGGTACAGTTTTATCCGGCCGTGCGGCAACTCGCCGCGCTAGGGGCGGATATTTTGCTGGAAATAGGACCAAGGCCGGTCTTATTCGGTTTGGTCAGGCAGATCGAGTCCGCCGCGGAAAAAATCTGTCTGCACGGCCAAACCGGCAAGGGCGATAGCCGGGTGGAAACTTACCGGGCGCTGGCTCGGTTATATCAAGCGGGTTTGACGCCCGATTGGCGGGCCGTCACCGGCGGCGAAAAAATCAAATTGCCGAACTATCCCTGGCAACGCCAGTTTTATTGGCTGGCTGCGCCAACGGCTAAACAAGCGATTACCGAGGCTCAGTCGGCGTCTACCGTTTTACAGGCCTTGGCCGAAGGCCAAACCGAAAGTTTGTTGGCCGCCTTATGGCAGGATAAAACCCCGAACGAGGACGAACGAAAATTAACCCTGCAAATTCTGCACAATCTGACCGCATTGCATCAGCAGGCGATTTCGCAAGATCGGCAGGCGCAATGCGCTTATCAAATTAGCTGGCAGCGCTACGAATTGCCGCAAGCCGGGGCCGCCAAAACCTGGTTGTTGATCGCCGACCGGCAACGGCGAGCCAAAACGCTGTTTGATGCCGGTTCGGGCGCCAAGATGCCGATGGTCTTGCTCGAACCGGGGCGCGAGTATCAAAAAATAAGCGCGCAACATTATCGCCTGTGTTTCGATAGCGAGCAGGACTGGCAACGTTGTTTGGAGGATATTGCCTCGACATCCTCGAGGGAACTGGCGGTAATGAATTTTCAAGCCTGTGATTTGGCCGATGGCGGGCCGGAAGCCCTCGGCGCGGTGATGGCTCGGTTTATTGCCTGTTACCGGGCCTTGAAACAAGCGGATAAACCGCTACCGATCTGGTGGTTAACCGAAAACGCTCAGGTCGCTGCTGACGGCGACGCGGCTACCGGCTGGGTAAGCGCCGCCGCGTGGGGGCTTGGCAGGGTGATCGGCTTGGAACAACCGGCTCTGTTCGGCGGCTTGCTGGATATGGCAGGTAGCGGACCGGAGCAGTTGACTAAGTTGATGGCGATCATGGCGATAGCACCTCGCGGCGAACAAATTGCGATTCGGCCGGAAGGTTGCTATGCGGCCAGATTGACACCGAGCGCCTTACCCGCCGCCGCTGTCGTCATCGATCCGCGCGGCGATTACCTGATTACCGGCGGCTTGGGCGGCTTGGGTTTGGCTATTGCCGGCTGGTTGGTGGCGAACAAAGCCGGCCGGGTATGGCTGATTGCCCGCCGTCCGGCTGCAGGCGAGGCGCAGCAGAAGATTGAAAATTTACGGCGGCAAGGCGGCGACGTGCGCTGCGTTCAAGCCGACATCGCCGATGGCGAGGCAGTCGCTGGGTTAATGGCGCATATTCCGCAACAGGGCGGACGCTTGAAAGGCGTCGTTCATGCGGCCGGCATCTTAAAAGACGGCCTGTTGGAAAATCTGCAAGCCGACGATTTTAAAGCGGTATGGTCGGCTAAGGTGACGGGGGCTTGGTTGTTGCATCAAGCCACCAAAGATGCTGCATTGGATTTTTTCGTGCTGTGTTCGTCGGCGGCTTCGGTGCTGGGTTCCAGGGGCAAGCGGCTTATGCCGCCGCCAATGCCGCGATGGACGGTTTGGCGCAATACCGCAATCGCTTGGGTTTGCCGGCATTAACCGTCAACTGGGGCGCTTGGGCCGATGTCGGCATGGCCGCCGGCTTGGACCGGGTTGATCAACAGCGTATGCAAGCCAGCGGCGTCGTGGCGATGCCAGCGCCGTTCGCTGTGAGTTTATTGGCGAAAGCCTTGAGTGCCGGCGCGAGCCAGCAAGTGTTGATGGACGTCGATTGGCCGCTATTTCACAAGGCCTTGGCCGAGGCGGCGACTAAACCTTTATGGCAGGTGACCGGCGGGCTGGTAGAAGAGGCCGACGCTATCGCGGATAGTC
This sequence comes from Methylomonas stagni, assembly GCF_050154735.1. Classification (NCBI taxonomy): domain Bacteria; kingdom Pseudomonadati; phylum Pseudomonadota; class Gammaproteobacteria; order Methylococcales; family Methylococcaceae; genus Methylomonas; species Methylomonas stagni. The sequence goes on from NZ_CP189557.1 coordinate 4,525,382, forward strand.
CAGCAGTGCTTAATTTCGAGCAACAAATAGCCGAGTTAAGCCAGGACGAAGCTTACCAATTGGCCAAAACCCAACTCGAGCAAGCGATCAAGCAAGTGCTGTATCTGGACGAAGCTAAAACCATCGATAGTTATCAAGGTTTTTTCGACATGGGGCTTGATTCGATCACCATCGTCGAGTTGAGGGTAAATTTGCAGCGTCGCCTAGGTTGCGATTTGCCGACGACGTTATTGTTTGACTACGCCAATGTGGCCGATGTCTGCGCGTATTTGTTGGAGCGCCACGCAAAACCGCTACCGAGCCCAGTCGAGGACGTTAACGCCGATACCGCCCGGACGGCGGTGGAAAATTTATCCGAGCAGGAATTGGATCAATTAATTAGCGAGAAATTACAAAAAATACTGGCGGATACGTAGACCGAGCGGTCGAGAAACCGAGGCATGGCCCAGACGCATGCAAGCCGCTCCCTATATCATTGCAGTGGCAGTGGCAGTCAACCGGAAACGCGGGAGTATGGGTTTCCGTCCGAATAAGCTAAATAATTGAAAACCGCCACCCGTTCCGATGCAAACCAGGCCATCGATTCCAAATATGATTACGCCAGTGTTGAATGACAGCTTTTGGAAGTGATGAATTGGCGCAATCGACCCATAAGCGACGTCACATCTGTGTTTGATTCTGTCTGCTTCAGGATGATCAGTGCCATTTATCGCAGGTCGGTTGTCAGAAAAGTCCATTCGCAGGAAGAGTTTTATTAAATTCCCCTTTCACGTTTGTCGACAAGCGTTTAAAAGGCGTTCAAGATAAATCCAAAAGATTAATGATATTCATCTTAATGGCTAGGCGAGTCAACTCGATATCACTGGCAACGCCAAGTTTTCGCTTGATCATATAATGGCTGTTCGATACGGTTTTTGGACTGATGTTGAGTGTTTGAGCAATAGCATCTGTTGACCGAGCATCGACTAACATACGCAGAATATCGAATTCTCGTACCGTTAATTCTTGCAGCGCGATACTATCGCCGCCTAATTTTTCCAGGGCCAAGGCTTGCGCAATGTCGGCACTCAACGTAATTCGCCCTGCATAGACATCATGGATAGCCCGAATTAAAACATCCGGCGCACTGCTCTTGGTGACATAGCCCAGCGCACCCGCCCGAGTTGCCTGAACAGCAAAGCTTGGATTCTGGTACATACTGAATACCAGGATCTTCGCATCCGGGCGTCGTTGTTTAATACGCACAATAGCCTCCAGCCCCCCTTGGCCGGGCATCGAAATATCCATAACGACTATATCTGGGTTGCAATCCTTAAAGCGTGAATAGGCTTCTGCTCCATCAGCTGCTTCAGCAACCACTTCCATTCCTGATTGCTTCTCCAATAGTGAGCGATAGCCTTCACGAACAATGGCATGATCATCGACCAGCAAAATTCTGATACTTTCCGAGCCTGTCATGTTTGTGTCTCTGAAAGGGATTGAACCGGAAGCCATATATGGACGGCAAGTCCGCTGGGGTTACCAGTATTTAATGTCAACCGTCCGCCGATTGCGGTTACTCGTTCACGTATACCGAGCAGACCAATCCCGGGGCTGTCTTCAAACGGCAGTTTATTGGCCTTACCATTATCTTCGATACTAAGTTCAATGGTTGTTATTGAATTATTCGCAGATACTGCTCGGAGTGTTACTTTCGCATTCGTAGCGGCTGAGTGTTTGGACACATTGGTCAGACATTCCTGAACAATCCGAAAAATAGTAACGGGAATAGGTTCGGGTAACCGGTCAAGGTCGTCATGAACAGCAAGGCTATAATGAATCTTGCCGCCACTGCTGGCATTCCAGCCAGCCACCAGGCTTTTTAAACTGACAGTAAGGCCCAGTTCATCAATGTCAGAAGGGCGTAAGCGCAATAATAATCCACGTATCGATTTCATCATATGATGGACAATTCGACTGATTTTTTCCCTTCCGGAACCAGTTCCGGGCATTCATTTTCTGCGGTTTGTGAAATGGAAGCTGCGACCGCGTTGATCGCAGCTAGGCATTGACCGAACTCATCATGCAGCTCTCGGGCCAGGTAACGGCGCTCTTCTTCCTGAATATTCATCAGCTTTAAGGCTAATTTCTTACGCTCGGAAAGGAGTTGTTCCAGACTTGCCGCCAGTTGATTGATGGCCTTCCCGGTTCGCTGCCATTCATCTAACTCGAAAACGGGTAGCCGAAATGACAATTCACCCTTTTCCATTTTCTCCAAGCCTGTAACGATCACCTGTGCCGGTCGTAAAACTCGACTTATCGTAAAATAAACCAGCAAGCAAAGCGCCAAAGTGGTACTGGCAGACAGCCCCATTAAGCCACGGATATTTTGCCAGGCGCTTGCTATTCCCATCTCAGCGCTGGGTGCAACCATTACTGAACCATGAATCCGCCCCTTGAATTCCACTGGTCGCACTACCTCCAAGCCGGGATGGAAAGCCCATTGGTAAAAGCTTGCAAACCAAATAGGCCAGCTTCGTGACGTTATTTTTGCGCCATTGCAAATGTTGCGCCTGAGGCTGTCAATCGTTGATAAGTAACTGATACAAACGCCGGATGCAGTACTGGTCTCTTTCCATAAATTAAAATCAGGGAAACGTTCCGGTTGAGCAAAACCTGCATCGATATGCACCAATTGAAGCTCCAGTTGCTTATCGATTGACTCAGCCGTTACTTGTGTCTCAAGAATAGCTTGCTGATCGGCCTGATACAGCACATAGGCTGTCGTTGCAACCAGGCAAGTGCCAGCAATAAGGACAATCCGTGATAGCAGGTGAAATTTTAGATTCATGGCAAGCGCAAGCCTTCTGTTAAATGCTTTGCTGACGATTCAGCAGCGGAAAATATACATTTTTTGATCATTTTAAGATTGAATTCCAGGGCAGGAATAGAGATCGCAGGAAGGCCGGGCAAATTGCCCGGCTTTCACGGGCAAATATCAGGTTACGGACTTACACATACTCGCTACTCTACTAGCCACCAAAAAATGAATACGATGAAACAATAAATGATGGTGTTACCGATGACATTTTTTCAACAAGATACCGTGTTATTTAATTATGAACCCTAGAAACAATGCAGGATTACGTCTCCTGTTTGGTGTATTTTTATGTCTGTTCAGTGTTGGCGTATTTGCTGAAACAAGCATCGCCATATTGGATTTTGAATTAAAAGATTTAACTCTGGCACCTGGAATACCTGCTGAAATCGAAAGGACGACGGGCATAAAGGCCATGCTCGAAGGTGAATTAAAAAGAGCGGGCTATAAAATCATTGCTGTTGATTTGGATACTCAACGTGAGGCTAACGGCGGTTTTGGGTATCTTTTTGACCACAGCGACATTGCCGCAGAACTGGCGAAAAAAGCCGGAGCTGAGTATATATTGGTGGGCAGACTGCATAAACCAAGCTTCTTATTCGCTTATATTATGGGACATTTAGTCAGGGTTAGTGACGGCCAATTAATCGGTAATTACATTTCAGAGACAAAAGGCGGTGATAAAAAATTAACCTTAAAAGGCGTCGAAAGTCTTGCCGATAAAATCGACAACGATTTAGATAAAATCTATACGCCGCCGCCTCCTTCTACTAGGACAGTTGGTATCTCCAAAACCTCTGCGGGGGCAGACATGTCATCCCAGAAGCCGCAGACCCTTAACAACCACATAGAAAATGGAGATACCAGATGAGAATGTATTTGATAGCTTTAATGCTTATTTTTTCGAAGATTCCGCATTAGCTCAGGATAAAATTGATCGCATGAGCGCCGTTACCATGGAATCGTTTATCCCGGATACGGTTAAGTGGAATGACGAGCCGATACTCCCTAATGGTGCCAAAAGCGTCATTCTAGTTGGTGACCCAAGCAAAGCGGGGGTTTTTATCGCTTTGCTGAAATTTCCATCTAATTATCCAATCCCACCACACATACACCCATTTACAGAAGTAATTACAGTCCTGCGGGGCAAACTAGGCAATGGCATGGGTAAAACATTTGACACAAAAAAGGGCGAGATGCTTAACGTAGGTTCAAGCTTTGTGTTACCCGCTGGACACACTCACTATGTTTGGACCACTGATGAGGAAACAATCGTCGAACTAATCGCTACTGGGCCATGGGATATTATTTATACGAATCCGACCGATGATCCACGCAAAAAATAAATAGCGGGAAATGGAATTATGAACTCCAGTAGGATTTTAATGACAGCTTTCGGATTTACTGCCGCCACATGTTCAAATATTTGAATGTCGCTGAGTGGCCGATCCAAGCCCGGTGGGCACGGCTTTTTGTGCCCACGCGGGTTGCAATGGTGGGCAAATTTGCCCACCCTACATCTGTTAAAAGCACTTAACCGGACGATCAAAAATTCCGATATTGGCCGATCCCAAGCATTCAAAACCTGGCAGGGTTTGAATCGGAACCGATGGCGGCGTTGCGATCGAGCGGCTAGGCCGCTCGAAAGCGTCCGGATTCGAAAGGACTATCAATACTCCAAGCGCACCGAGCCCATGAAGGTGCGCGGCGTGCCCCAAAAGTTGCGGTCGGCCCGGCCGGTTTCGAAATATTCCTTGTCCAGCAGATTGTCCGCGTTGATTTGCGTGGTCAGCTTGGTTTTGCCGATATGGGTTTCGTAGCCGATCAGCGCATTGAATATCGCGTAACCCGGCAGCTGGAAGTTGTTTTCGTTCGAGCCTTGTCGCTGCGAGCGGGCGACGACGCCGGCGCCGAACTTCAGCCCTTTCAACGCGCCGTCCTGCAAGGTATAGGTATTCCACAGGCTGCCGCCATGCGCCGGGACGTTGGCCAATCGATGGCCTTCATCGACGCCGCCGTTGCTGACGATTTCAGAGTCGATGTAGGAATAAACTCCGATCACCTTCCAGCCCGGCAGTACCTCGCCGGTCAAATCCAATTCGTAGCCGCGATTGCGAGCCTTGCCGACCGCTTCGAAAAAGGGAATTGGCGATCGGCGTGGCGATGTTTTGTTTGGTGATTTCGAAATAGGCGGCGGTCAGATTGAGTTTGCCGTCCAGCCATTCCTTCTTGAAGCCGGCCTCCCATTGCTCCGAGGTTTGCGGTTTGATTTTGGCTCCACCGCTGGCATAAACCCCAATGTTCGGCGCGCCGAAGCCTTGCACGTAGTTGCCGTAGACGCTGAGCGACGGGATGGGCTGCCAGAGCAAGCCGACCCGCGGCGTGACTTTATCCTCGTGATTGGTGTCCTTGATGCCGCTGCCGAAAGCGCCGAAGTCTTGCCACGAGTTGGCATTGTCGTAGCGCATCCCTAGCAGTAAATGTACGTCGTACGGTAGCTTGATCTGGTCCTGCAAATACAGGCCGAACCATTCGAAGCCCAAATTGCCGACCGCGTCCAGCCGCGAAAGCAAGCCGAGATTGCCCGAATAGACCGGGTTATAGATGTCGATGTCCGGTACCGCTTGCGGCGACGGCCAAGCGAAGGTATTTTCGAACGTAAAATAATCGCCGCCGATCATGAACGTGTGCGCCAACATACCGGTCTTGAACTTGCCGGTCAGATCGACGTTGGTGTTGTAGGTCGTACCCAAATTGTCGCGGTTGCCGAAGTTCGTCCGGTGCAGCGTGCGGTTGTCGTCCGCCAACCCGGCCGGCGCGCCGGGCAGATTTTCATTATCTTCGGTGAAATCGGCGAAGAAGCGGTGGCGGAAGGTCCATTGGTCGTTGAAGGCATGGCTCCAGTCCACGCCGAACAGAATGTCGTCGCTGACCGCGCGGATATTGGGTTCGCTTAAATTGCGATTGCGCGGCAGATCGGCCGGGCGATTGCCGATACGCGGCGGGCCGCCGACGTCCGGCGCGGTGTCGTTGTGCAAATAATCGACATAGAAAGTCGCCTGGGTGCGGTCGCTGATGTCCCAATGCACGGTCGGCGCGAAGTAAACCCGCTCGCCTTCGATAAAGTCGCGAAACGAGCCTTTGTTTTCGTAGGCCAGATTGGCGCGATACTGTACCGATTTGTCGGCGTTCACCGGGCCGGTGGCGTCTATCGTGGTTCGATAAAAACGGTAGGAGCCGAATTGCTGTTGCAACGAATAATAGGGTGTCGCCAACGGCGTTTTCGGCACCATGTTGACCATGCCGCCCGGCTCGATGCGGCCGTACAGTATCGAGGCCGGACCTTTCAAGACTTCCACCCGTTCCAAGCCGGCGGCATCGCGCAGGCCGCCCTGGGTCCAGCCGGTCTCCAGCCGCACGCCGTTGTAATACGGGTTGAAATCGACGAAGCCGCGTACGATAAACGAGTCGGTGGTGCCGCCGTTGCCGGGGCTGGCAAACACACCGCTGACGTTTTTCAATGCATCGTCCAGACGGGTGATTTGCTGGTCGTTGATCACCGATTTCGGCACCACTTTCACCGACATCGGCAATTCCATCACCGGCGTATCGGTTTTGGTCGCGGTCGTCGCGCTGCGGGTTTGGTAGGCGGTGTTGTAAGGATCGTTGGTATCGTATTCGGTATTACCGACCACCGTGATCGCCGGCATCGTGGTATGGGCATCGCTGCCGGTGTCGATGCGCTTGATCGCGACCGTGTCGCTCGACGTGAAGGTGTGAGTCAGACCGCTACCCGCCAATAGTCTGCTCACCGCTTGCTGAACCGTCAAGTCGCCCGACAACGCGGCACTGGTTTTACCTTTTACCGCGTCTTCGGCATAGAACACGTGTATGCCGGTCCGGCTCCGCAGGCTTTCCAGCGCCGATGCCAGCGGTTGCGCGGGAATATCGAAGCTAAAACTTTTCTCTTGCGCGGACGCGGTCAGCGCGCCGGCGGCCAACGCGCAGATCATCAGGGGTTTGGATAGTGAGTGCATAATCCCTCCTTTGGTTATTTTTGCTTCACTACCCGTTAAGAGGGAATTTGCCGCCGACAACCGCCACTTTTTCGAAAAAAATCTCGCGGTCGATAAGGACGCGGGTTGTCCGGAATGTTTGGGCAATCCAAGGTTGTATGCCCTTCGACTCCGCTCAGGGAACGGCCCTTTGGCTCCGCTCAGGGAGCGGCCCGACAGCTTTCCCCGCCAACGCGAACGGAATCTGCCGGTTGGCTTATCTATCGGACGGTGTGCGGATAAGGATGCCGCTGGCGGGGTGCGTCAAGTTGTCGGTTCTGCCTATCGCTCGCGCGAGAAAACCGCCTAGCGATCCAACACGATCACGCCGGACGCTGCTTGCCGGATCTTGATCGGCAAGGCCGCCGCGATGACCTTCAGGGCTCCGGTCAAATCGGTGCTGGGAAAATCGCCGCTGACCTTCAGGTCGCGCAAGGCCGGATCGGCGAGTTGCAAGTCCACCGCGTGGTAGCGGCTCAATTGCTCCAAGACCTCGGTCAGCGGCGCGTTGCGAAACACCAGTAAATTCTTTTGCCAGGCCATCACCGCGTCGGCATCGAACGCTGTCGGTGCGCCCAAACTGCCGCGCGCGTCGAAATGAATTTGGCTGCCGGCCGGCAGGCGCTCGTTTAGCGTGCTGCTGACGGTGGCGACTTCGATTTCGCCTTCCATCACGCTGACAGTGGTGCCGTCGCGGCCTTGGTAGACGTTAAAACGGGTGCCGATGTCGCGAATGCGGCCCGAGGGGGCGAGCACTTCGAAGGGCTTGGCCGGATCGTGTTTGACGTCGAATACAGCCTCGCCGCGCTCCAGGGTGACTTGCCGAGTCTGCCAAGCGTAATTCACTCGTAGACGGCTATCGGTATTCAATTCGACCCGCGAACCGTCGGCCAACGCAACCGACAGGCGTTGACCCTTGCCGGTGCGGTATTCGGCCGAATTCAGCCTGTTCCAAGTTAGCGGTGGCGTGGCGACCAGCAACGCTGCCAACGCCAGGCCGCGCAAACGCCGGTTTCGCGCGCGCCGGATTTGGTATTGCGCTTCGCGAAATTGGGCGCGGGCGTTCGTCAAGTTCACATCGGCGGGCTGGCCTTCGGATGGCGCGAAGTTCCGCCAAACGGCGGCGGCATGGCGATAAGCCGGAAGATGACGGGGATCGGCGTCCAGCCAAGCCTGGAAAGCGCGCTGTTCCGTGTTTGAACCGGCGCCGTCCAGGCGTTTTAACACCCAGTGGCTGGCTTGTTCGGCAATATCGGGATCGGTTGGTTTGATCATGGCGGCGGTGAAACGCGACTGAGGACTACGATGGCGATTTGTAAAACCCGCCAGTCATTTTCGCGGCTGATCCAAGCGGGCGCAGCAATGCGCCAAGGCCTTGGCGCAGTAACGTTCGACCGTGCGGCGCGGCAGATTGAAGGCCTTGGCGATATCGGCCTGGGGAATGCCGTCGATGCGGTGCAGTAAAAAGCAGGTTCGGACAATTTCCGGCAAATCCTGCAGCGCTTGCAGGCTGAATTGGTAGCTTTGCTGGCTTTCGGCCACCGTTTCCGGTAACGGTAGCGGACACGCATAATTGTCGTACTCAGCGTTTTCGTGGTCGATCAATTCCAGCGACGGCCGGCGGAATTGATCGGCGCTGAGATTCGACGTGATCTTGAACAAATAGGCGCGAGGGTTGTTCACCGCCGGCAAATCGGCATGTTGCAGCAAGCGCAAAAAAGCATCCTGCACCAAGTCTTCGGCATTGTCGTAATTGCCTTTGCGCTCGGCGAACGCCAGCAATTCCTCGCGGTGGCGGCGAAACAGTTTGTCCAGCAGGTGATTGATCGTCATAGGCAAGGGTTCGCGGTCAATTCGATTTCGATGATCCGGTGCCGGCAACGTTTTTTAGGTGGTTAGCACCCGAAGGCTTAAATCCGACATTCCGGCGACGGTTAATTCAGCATAACGCATTCGGCCGTCGAAGCGCATCTGGTTTGGATTGGTGGTTGTGCCTGTGTCAGGAAGGCGCCTCGCTGCGTATCGAGGGTGAAGCGGCGAATGGGGATATCATCTCTTGGAGAATTCGATCGGTTGAGGTTCAGTTTGAGGAGACCAAATGGTCGGGGGCGCGACGGCTTAAAGTGGCTGAGCCGGCAGAGGGTTGATTTAGATTGGAAGACGCTGTGCGGGATTGGCGTGCAAGTCGGCGCGGACGGGCAAGCCCGACCGCGCCGATTGCTCCATGTAAGCCGAGTTGCCTAATATTCGATCCGCACGGAGCCCATAAACGTTCTAGGCGCGCCATAGGTGCCCACGCCGTAAGTATTGAGACCTTGCAGATAGGTTTTATCCAACAAATTGTCCGCGTTGATCTGCGCTGTCACCCGCGTTTGTCCGACCTTCCAGGCCTGGCTGGCCATCAGATTGAGCGTGGCGTACCCTGGCGTTTTCTGGGTTTCGTCATATCCGAGAAACCGCTGACCAACCGCTTGTACGCCCGCGCCTATCTTCAGACCTTGCAGAATTGCCTGTTGAAACTCGTAGGTGGTCCAAAGATTGCCGCTGTTTTCCGGGGCGTTGTGCAAGCGTTTGCCGACATATTGAGTATGAATCGGATCTTCCACCGTTTGCGCGAACGGCATATAAGCATAGGCCGCCATGATCTTCCAGCCCGGCAGAATCTCGCCGCTGATGTCCAGTTCCAAACCGCGACTTTCCGCTTTCCCTATCAATTGCGACGGCGAACCGGGCGGAAAATCTTGGAAAGACAAGTTGTACTTCTTCAAATCGAAATAGGTCAGGGTAGTGATCAAGCGGCCGTCGAATAACTCGGTTTTGACCCCGGCTTCCCATTGCGCGGCGGTTTGCGGCGCCAACACTCGGCCTTGTGCGTTCAGACCGTTGGGTGCGCCAAAGTTTTCGGTGTAACTACCGAACAGCGACAATTCCGGTATTGGCTGCCAAAGCACGCCACCGCGCGGCGATACGCGGTCGTTGCTTTGTTTTTCGACGAACGGAGCCTGAACGCTGGGGAAAAATTGCGGGATCGCGCCGTAGTCGGCGTAAGTGTCGGTGTCGGCATTGTCGTAGCGTAGACCGCCCAGCAGATGCACGTGGTAGGGCAGTTCCACTTGGTCTTGAGCGTAAAAGCCGAACCAGGGGTTGTCGTATTCGAAGGTATTAAAGGCCGTTCTTTGCGGTGGAAAGTTGGACACCGTCATGCCCGGCATTTGGTAACGGTGGATGGGCTGGTAGGCATTACTGCTCTCGAATCCCGGCATCCACGCAAACACCGGTCCCATGGTGGCTCTGGCGTCGGTCTTCAAATAATCGCTACCGATCAGCAACGTGTGTTTGGCGAAGCCGGTTTCGAACTTGCCGGTCAACTCCAGCGAGTTGAAGTAATTGTTGTAGTAGTCTCCGCCATCGAAATTTTGTTCGAATCCCCACCGCCCAAAATTGCCGCTGGCGTCGGCTGAACCGGCCGCGGCGACATTGCGCGAAGTGACTTCCGCGAAGCTGGCGTTAAAGCGGTGGCGGAGGGTCCAGTTCTCGTTGAAAACGTGTTCGGTATTCGCCGAGAACATCACGTACTGATCTTCGCTGTAAGCCCAGGGATCGTTGAAATTGCGGCTTCTAGGCACTTTTCCCAGCAAGTTGTATGGAACCGGATTGTCCGCATTGGTTTTGATATCGCTGTATTCCAATTTAAACGTGGACGTGGTTTTGTCCGAGATGCGCCAGCGCAGCATCGGTGCCGCGAATATGCGTTCGCCGCCGCCCCATTGGGCGATGGCGTCGTTCGCTTGGTAAGCAAAATTGACGCGGTAAGCCAAGTCTTTATTGGCGGTTAACGGGCCGGTCGCATCAATATCGGTGCGAAAATGGCCGTAAGAACCGAATTGTTGGCGGACGCTGTAGTACGGGGTATCCAACGGCTGCTTGGTGACGAAGTTGATGATGCCGCCGGGTTCGGAGCGACCGAACAGTATCGAGCCTGGACCTTTTAATACTTCGACGCGGTCGATATTGGCTAAATCGACCGTATGATGCCAGCCGTTGATAAATGGAAAACCGTCCCGATAGTAGGTGGAGCCGCCGCCGCCGTTGGAACCGCTGGATGACGTGGAGCTAAAGCCGCGTACGTAAAACTCGCGATCGTTGCCGTCGCCGCTGACGACGCCGCTGACGTTTCTGAGAGCCTGATCCAAGGTCACGACTTGCTGATCTTTCAAGACTTGCTGCGGGACTACCTTGACCGACATCGGCGTGTGCATGATAGGCGTGTCGGTTTTGGTGGCCGTGGACGCGTTCGGCAGGCTGTAGGCGGGGTTGTAAGGGTCGGTCGAGTCGTAAGTCGCCTGTCCGAGCACCGTCACCGCCGGCATCGTCGCGGCGCCGGACGGCAGCGGTTTTTCGGCGGCTTTTTCCAGCGTGATGCTGCCGCTGTCGGTTTGTCGGGCGGTGAGGCCGCTACCGCTGAGCAAGCGTTGCAGTGCGGCGGATGGCGTGTAGCGGCCTTTCAAGCCATCGCTAACAAGACCGCGTACCAGTTCGGCACCGAACAGGACGCGCTGGCCGCTGATTTCGGAAAATCGTAGCAGCGCATCGGACAATGAGCCGGCGCCAATATCGAAATTCATCGTCTGTTGGCTGATGCCGCTGTCCGGGGCGGCCGTGCCGACAGCCGGCACGGTCACTAACAAACTGCCGCATAGTGCCGCGATTGCCGCAAGCAACGGCGAAAGTTCGACGCGACGCGGGTTGCCGATGTTTGAGTCCTTACGAGCATGTTTCATCTGATCTCCTGATTATCCGAATTGGAAACGCCCGCCGCGCGCTGCCGTGCGGCGAACTTGGAGATAAGACGAAACGACGGCGGGGGAGTATCTACTCGCCGGGTAAACTTTTTGCGCGAGTTGCGGCGGACTAACGGGCGGACAGCAAAACCAGGTGGGAACCCAAGGTGCGGACGCGTACCGGCAGGCTTTGTTCGATGGCTTGCAGGGCCAGATCGGTATCGCCGATCCCGAATACGCCGGTGATCGGTAGGTTCTCGATGGCCGAATCGGTAATCAGGATTTTGCCGGGCCGATAGCGCTCCAGCTCGGCGACCACCGTCGCCAGCGGTTGTTCCTGAAACACGATCCGCTGCTGGCGCCAGGTGGCGATGCGTGACGGGTTGACGGTCTCGGCGCGACCTAAAACGCGGCTGTCGAATTGAATTTGCTCGGCTTCGTTCAATCGTTCCAAGGTCTTGCCGTCCGCGTTGCTGACTTTGACCGCGTGCTCGAGCACGGTGACTCTCACCCGGTCGTCGTCGCGCAGGACATCGAAAGCGGTGCCCAGCGCCTGCACCGTGCCGGCGCCGGTGTCGACCACGAACGGTCGCGCGGGATCGGCGGCAACCTGAAAAAACGCTTCGCCGCGATGCAGGCTGACCCGGCGTTGTTTAGCCGAAAAATCGACCGACAGCGCGCTACCTGTGTTCAACATCACGCTGGAGCCGTCGGCCAACTGAACTTGGCGCTGGCCGCCGACCGCCGATCGGTAATCGGCCCAATAGCCGGATGCGCGCAAATGGAGCGCCGCCACCGCCAACAATAGCGATGCCGCCAGCGCCAGACTCGCGCGATGGCGGCGGACTGGCGGCCCGCGCCGCAGCGCGGTCGCGCGCGACCGTTCTTGGGCGGCTGCCGGCGCCGGTGGCGCGGCCAGCTCCAGGTCGGCGGCGCTCACTGTGTCCAGTCCGAGCCAGAACGCGTTGACGTCGCGCCACGCCGCCCGGTGCTGCTCGCTGGCGGCCAGCCAAGTCTCGAATGCTCGGCGTTGCTGGTTGCTCAGCAAATCGGAGCTTAGAGTGGCTTGCCAGGCTATCGCCTCGCGTTCGGCACGCGCGGAAAATGTTTCGGACGGGGCTTTGTTCATCGGCCGGCCACCGGCGACATCCGCCGGGAAATAATTGGGCAAACCGAGCGGTCAGCGGCGTTACGCATCGTGACGCTCCCGCTCGGACAGTTCCAGTTCGCGCATGCGTCGGCGGCAATGTTCCAGCGCTTTGTTGATATGTTTCAACACCGTACTTTCTGCAATGTTCAATTCGCGCATGATTTGCGAGTAGGGATAATGGTGAAACTTATGCAGCACAAACACCTCCCGGCATTTGGGCGGCAATTCGGAGACCGCTTGCTGCAAATGCAGCAGTTTCTGCCGGCTGTAGACTTGGCGTTCCAGGTCGGGCGTCGCGTCGGCGTGTTCCGCCAGTTCTTCCTCGGCGGCGTGCCGCTCCGCCTCGCGCTGATGTTTACGCAAATGATCGATCGCCAAATTGCCGACCACTTTGTACAAAAAAGCTCGCGGATTGGCGATCTGACTTTCCGATTCGAACTGCGTCAAACGAAAAAAAGCATCCTGCAAGATGTCGGCCGCGGTCTCCGGACAACGAACCCGAGGCGCCAGAAACCCCAGCAACTCGTCGCGGTGACGCTGAATCAGGTCGTTGGCAAAATCCGGTGAGAAGCGATACATCGTCCGATTGAGTGGAAGTCCTTTTTCATTAGACCACGGCCGGCGGACTGGCGACAATATCGGCCGGGGCTCGCTCGCGATGATGCCGACTAAGTCGTACGTCTATTACAACCCTGTCAAACAGGGCGGGGCAGTCTCGGGTAATCGACGGTTTTATCGGTGGATGATGCTTCGCTTATCCGCCTTGCGGCCCTAGGGGAAGCCTCGATAGAAACCGGGGAGCGCCAGGGTTTTGCGCATGTCGGTTCAATTGATCTGTCTGCGAGTTATAAATAGCGGCATAATGAGTTCGAATAAAACCTCAGGATCAATATGTGGTTTTTAAGCCGCTAATACGGAAACCATTATTCGCCTCACTCTTATATTAAAAACAATGAAAACGCCTATATTTCTAAGTTATCCAAATCCTTTTAATCAAGCACAACAAGATTTCATTGAGAGGCTAGTAAACTATTTGCACAACAACGAATTGGAACCGAGAACGTTGGGCGTTACCGACTACGATATGGAGTCCCCGCTGAGAGCGATTCGTAGAATTATGATGGAGTCGAATGGCATCATCACCATTGCTTTTCGGCGTAGTAAAATCTTGACAGGTGTATTTAAACCTGGGTCGGAGGCGGAAAAATCATTGGGTGAGACTTGGTTAACCAGCCCGTATTCACATATCGAACCGGCGATGGCTTTTCAGATAGGTTTGCCGGTTTTAATTCTTAGAGAACATGGGGTTTTTGCCGACGGAATTCTAGAAAAAGGCATATTGGGGTCCTACATGCCTGAGTTTAATTTGGATTTGCCGGCGAAGGATTATCTTCTCACTGACGAATGGAAACAAATATTCAAAAAATGGACGGGTTATGTTGCTAGCGTTGTCGAAAATAAAGGGAATCCTCCAAAGCTGTATTAACGGATGATGGCTTAAACTAAGAAGTATTCTAAAGATTACACTCCGAAGGCGACAATATTCCGATTTTACGAAATGGCTATTTATTACCTAGCCAGATAATATTGTCGGGGTTTGCCGAGCGGCGCATCGGGGTTTGTGGCGCGATTTATCCTGGTTCCCAAGCTCCGGCTTGGGAGCACAACGCTTGGACGCTTTCGCTTTTCATGGAGTTGGGACGCTGGCCATTGCCCTACAATTTTGCACCTTACGGCCTTGTCGCTCAAAACAGCCATTTTCAGATGTTCCAACAGCAAAAACAGAGTCGAAGTGTAATAGTAAAATAAAAAAATTAATAACTCATTTGTTTCATTGAACGCACCTCATTAGTAGATGATTTACACAGCTGTATATTCCCGTCAGTAGTAAAGGCTCAATTGGCTGGTGCGTGTGCTAATACATACCGGAAATTAAGGCTTTCCGAAGTGTAAGAATGTATCTTACAATAGCCTCTCGTAAACCGGCTAGGAGAACAACATGGCGCAAGCACGAACCCAAACTGTTAGCCTCGGCGAGCACTGGAATAGCCTGATTGAGTCGTTGCTAGAGAGTGGACGTTATGCAAGCGTAAGTGAAATTATGCGCGATTCCTTACGTTTGCTTGAAGAGCGAGAAGCTAACTCAAAACTGCAATCTTTACGCACAGCCCTAATTGAAGGCGAAGAGAGTGGTGATGCTGGCGAATTACATATGGAAACAATTAAACTGGAAGCAAAAAAGGAAGCCGGTTTAACCTGAAATGCGAAAAATCCATCTTCAGGTCCTCGCGAAACAGGACCTAAAATGTATTTGGCTATACTCATTTAATAACTGGGGAGATGAGCAGGCGGATTGCTATTTTGATGAATTAAATGCTTCATTCGTTTTAATCGCTAAAAATCCGGAATTGGGTATTGCCTGTGATTACATACGTGAAGGATATAGGCAATTTCACATCAATCGCCATTTGGTTTTTTACCGTATTACAGCAACCAAAATTCACATTGTACGGGTACTTCATGACAGAATGAATTACACAGCGCATTTATAAAAATTCAGTCGAACGTATGCATTGCATACCATTTCCCGACGCAAACATATCCAGCCGCAGCAATAAGGTACGTTATGCGTACCAAGTTATTCGCTGACCCCTGCTTCTCCGAATGTCATCCATTTTCAGACTGGACGAGGCCATTAATTAAAACGGTTCTGCCGCGAGCTTGCGCGTCGGAAGCTTACGGCAAAAAGCCGGTCTGGTAAGGCTTTTTGCCGGTCGCGCAACGCAAATAGCCTTGTGGTTGAACCTGTTCAGCCTTGAACCAGAACCAAAATGCCCGGAGCTCGAAGAGGTTTGGGTTAAGCGTGAGCTGAAGCGCCTGACGGTCGCAGCTAAAAGCCATGATCTCCTGGCAAATAGGCGCGACTTCGCAGCTGTACCGGTTTGCGGATTGGGCAAATCAGCTCTCGCTTAAGGCTTTTCTGCTTGCGCGAGTCGCTAAAAGCCAAGGCTGTGAGGCGAAAAGCCTTAGCTTCTAGCCGCTACCGGCTTGCGGTTAACGCGAGCAAGTATGGCTGGGCAAGGCATTCAGCGCGTAAGTTGAATACATGGACTCCTCTCCCCAACTAGAGGTGTCATTAAGTCGGAAACATTATTTTGGGCAATCTTGCCTTGCAATTGGCGAGGAGCCTATATTTGGGGTGATGCACGAACCCCAACACGACAACCTTTGAGCCGCCAGCCATATATGAAAGCGAGTCATTTCGACCAATAAAGCCATCGGCAACCAACAAAGGCCAAACCGGTCAAAATGTTGGGATTCGTTACCTTACCCCAACTTACCGAGTTAACGGGCGGTTTGACTGAAGTATGGGCGACCAAAAATTTGGGGAGCGTAGATTGGGATGACGATAGGAACCCCAACACGACAACCATTGAGCCACCAACCAAACATAAAAGCGAGACATTGAGCCAACAAAACAGCCAATGATTTGTAAAGTTCAAGTCGTTAAAAATGTTGGGGTTCGTTACTTCACCCCAACGGCCCATAAATTAAAACTCGACCTTGACAGAGCCTATAAATGTTCTTGGCGCCCCAGGATTCACAAAAAACTGATTGCCAGAACTTGCGGCGTAATACTCATGATCAAGTAGATTTTCAACATTTAATTGCAATGTGGTTTTGGATTTTTGAGTAAATGGCAATTGATATTTAATCATTGCGTCTAATCTTCCCCAGCCAGGTAATTGGTAGGTGTTAGCATTGTTGCCTTGTTTTTGGCTTTGGAAGTATGCCCCAGCACCAACACTTAACCCACGTAACTCATCTTGCGTGAAATCATATTTAGCCCATAAGCTGCCTGCATTTCTAGGAACATTCCATAATTGATTACCCTGATTACTTGTTGCTTTTACTATGGATGTTTCAGTATATGCATAGCTACCAATCAGACTTAAATTGTCAGTAATTCGACCACTAATATCAATCTCGACACCTTCGCTTCGTGTTTTTCCAGTTGGCTCATAAAAATTAGTAGGAAAAAGTCTGTAGGCTTGATTTTGTTTTGTTAATTGAAAAAATGAAACGCTTGAACTTAATCTATTGTCGAAGAAAGAGTTTTTGAATCCGACTTCATATTGTTCGCCAGTTTCAGGTGGAAGCACATTTCCATTTGGCCCTATACGGCTACTTAAGTTTCCGATAGATTCAACGTAATTTCCATATAAAGATAACCAATCCCAAGGTTGGTAAACTAAGCCAACTTTTGGGCTAAAACGCTGGTTATCTAATTGACCTTTTTTGATGCCTCAAGCGCCAAATCCATAGAGGAAGTTGAAAATCCAGATGAAGAGGAAATCCAGTCGTATCGACCGCCACCTAAGATATGGAGTTTGTCCAGAATTGTGATTTGATCTTGAAAATATACACCATTCCAATTAATTGGTTGATTTAAATACCCATTTACTGATGGAGGTGTTATTGGTGAATATATTGGGTTATAAATATTAATGCTATTGGCATTTCCAGATCTGGCTGTTAAGTTAGTTTCGATGCTGTAATAATCCCAGCCAATGAGAGCTTTATGTTTCAATCCCCAGGTTGAAAAATTTCCTGTTATGTCAACAGTTCCATTATATGCGTCGTCAGACGAATTCGATGAATAAAATGATCTACTAACAATACCATTCGCTTCACTTATGAAGCCATTAGGCGTGGTAGAAGGATCATTAGCATCTCTTTTCAAATAATTGAATTTAGCTTTAAGCTTCCAGTCATCGTTAAAATTATGTGATAGTGTTACACCAGAGTTATAAAGTTTAGTATTACTCTTGTCTGTAGATGGTTCTCCAAGATAAGTAGAAATAGGAATCTTTAATGGCCTGTGAGTTAGTGTGCTAGCTACGACGCCACTTTCATCTCTTGTATCCTCATCTGAATACATAAAATCAAAGTCTAACTGAGTACGATCGCTTATTTTCCACGTTAAAGAAGGCGCTACAAAAACTCGATCTGTAAATCCAAAATCCCTAAAAGAGTTTTTATTTAAATTCTCAAAGTTTATTCGGTACATCAATGAGCCATCATTGTTGATCGCCCCCGTAGCATCTCCTAATGTTTGATACAGGTCATATGAACCAAAACGTTGTTCTAATGAATAATACGGCGTTGCTTGAGGTCTTTTAGTTACCATGTTAATCATGCCGCCAGGCTCAATTCTTCCATAGAGATTCGCAGCAGCACCTTTCACAACTTCAATGTGGTCAATATTCGCGAGTGAAAGACGGCTGGCAGGGAACCTAAATCCATCATAGTAGTTAGAGAAATTGGTATTAAACCCTCTTATCATGAATTGTTCGGCAAATCCTCCTTGTGTTTGCCCCGGAAATACACCGCTAACATTTTTAATGGCGTCACCAACTTGAACCCCTTGTTGGTCATGTATTACCGCTTTGGGAACGACCTGGATGGCAATTGGAGTTTCCATGATCGGCGTATCAGTCTTAGTCGCTGTAGAAGCGTTTGGCAAACTGTAATCTGGATTATATGGATCAGTCGAATCATAAACCGCCTTCCCCACCACCTTCACCGCCGGCAAAGTCGCTGGATTGGCGTTGCTACTCGGCGCATCAACCGGCTTAACTTCCAACGTGACGGTATTGCCATTGCCAATCCGATAACCCAGCCCGGTACCTTTCAGCGCCTGGGTCAATGCTTCGTCAATAGACAATTGCCCGCTAACACCCGGCGAAGTCAAACCTTTAACCATTTCCTCTGTAAACACAAATTGCACGCCGCCTTGTTCGGCCAACGCATTCAGCGCGGCGTACAGAGGTTGTTTGGCGATATTGAAGCTGTGGGTGGCGGTACTTGCGCGACTGCCGGTGGCGCTATTGCCAACCTCGGTCGCTAACAACATCGTCGGTGCGATCAATGCCGCCAGGCCAAGGTACAAAGGGATTTTGCCTGATTTAAAGGCTAGTTGCGGCGTCAATGCCGCTGGGCGTTTGGAAAGGGTTTTAACGTTTTTCATCGGTAGGGTTCCTTGTTTTTGTAATGTCCGTTTAGATAACGCCCCTGCCCATGCAAAGACTCAAAAATTCTGCTGTGGCAAATTGTCGCGGCACTGCCGGATAGAGTGGCTGAGAAAAATACAGCCATTGTCTTGCATTTAATTGGCTACATATTCTTGTTTTGGTGTATTGTTTTCAAAAGTCATACACATGGAGATTGCGATGCGTACCAATATCATGATCGATGAAACATTGATGGCCGATGTTTTAAGCCTGACGGGCTTAAAAACCAAACGCGAGGCGGTTGAGCTGGGTTTAAAAACCTTGCTGATGTTAAAGCAGCAAGAAGCCATCAAAGCCTTCAAAGGTCAATTAAAATGGGAAGGCGATTTAGAACAAATGCGCGCTGACCGATGATTTTGGTCGATTCCAGCGTCTGGATCGATTATTTCAACGGCACAGAAACGCTGGCAACCCTAAAGCTGGATGGTTTGCTGGGTGTGCAGCCTGTCTGCACTGGCGATTTGATTCTGGCGGAAGTGTTGCAAGGGTTTCGGCAAGATGAGGATTATCAAGCGGCAAAAAAATTACTGTGTGCCTTGCCGGTACATGCCCTGTTAGGAACGGCAATGAGTTTAAAAGCCGCCGATAATTTCAGACATCTGCGTAAACAAGGCATTACCATTCGAAAAACCATCGATACCATCATTGCAACTTACTGTATCGAAAACCAGATGCCGTTGTTGCATTCGGACAAGGATTTTCAAGCTTTTCAACAATTCTTGGGTCTACAGGTGGTGTGAGATGCGGTTTAAGGAAGCTACGACAAGCGTTCGCCGACGTTGCCGATGAACTGGAAATTGCATGATGGGCGGGATTTCTGCAGCCAGTCTTATTTGGCTTACTATGAAAGTCACCGGACGCCGTCACTCAATCCGGTGTCGGAACGCTGTCAATAGCGGCTAAAGCCGTTCCCGTGCCACTGACTTTCGTTTACCGGGGCGATGCAGCTGTTTCATGATCGTCAGTTGTAATCTGTCGCCCTTGCAACACCACAATATGCCCGGCATGCAGTACTTGAACCGGTAGCGTGTTACCCAGTGCATTCAGCCAATCATCGATACGTTTGACGTCCATGGCGACGTGGATTTTGCGTTGCGCCAGTTCAGAATTCAGTAAAAACACATGGCCGGGGCGGTAACGGTTAATTTCGTCGACGACATCTTGCAACGGGACAAAATTCATCACTATCCGGCCTCTGCGCCAAGCGTCTGCTATCGACAAGTCGGTGGCTTGCACCGCGCCGAGTTGATCGTCGTTGAACGCGATATGCTCCCCCGGCTCGAGGATGACATTGCCCAGTAGCTGGCCTTGATGATTGGTTCGGGTGGTGCGTACCTTGCCTTCCAGCAAGGTAACATCGCCCGCCGCGTTGGCGTAACGCACCACAAAACGCGTGCCGAGCGCTTCGGTCGTGGCTTGGCCGCTGGTGACCCGGAAGGGGCGTTGGCTGTCGTGCGCGACCTCGAATTCCGCTTCGCCTCGCAGTAGCTGGACGCGGCGCTCGCCGGCGCTCATGTTGACGTCTAGCGCCGTATCGGTGTTCAGATGGACGGTGCTGCCGTCGCTCAATTGAACGGTGCGCTGTTCGCCCACCAGCGTTCGATAGTCGGCCCAAGGATGGGACAGCCAATTGACGCAATAGCCGCCGCAGACCGCCCAAACCAGACTGGCCGCGACGGCCAGCCCGCCACCGAGAGATCCCGCCCGCCGGAACATCCGCCGGCGCGGCGGCATTTTGGCGTCCGGTGTGCGCGGGCACGGCGCGATGGCCGTGGCGCTTGGCTGGGCGTCCACCGCGCCAATAGCTTGCGGCAGCAGGCGCGCCAGGCGTTGCATTTTACGGTCGGCGGCGGCGTGCTGCGGGTCGCGGGCCAACCAGATTCGATACTCGGCCAGTTCCCGGTCGGTCATTTCGCCGGACAGTTGCCGAGCCAGCCAAACCACGGCTTCTCGTTCGATTGTTTCGCGGTTTGGGCGGTGGGTATCGGAGCTAGACATAGGCCTTACCTTGAGCGAAGTGGATACCCCAATAACGAACCAACCAACGTTGCGGCACATATTTTGGCGGCCGATTCATCACGCCTCGTCCTCGTCGTCCAGCCCCGCGCGCAAATGGTCCAGGATTTTCACCATCTCTTTCTCGACCAGACTGCGGGAAATACCCAGGTGGGCGCCGACTTCGGCGTAGGTCAAGCCTTCCAGCCGATTCAGCCGCAGGATTTGCGCGCAACGCGGCGGTAGTTGCGCCAATAGCGCCTGGACCCGTTGAATTTCCTCGCAGAACATCGCGACGTGGTCCGGCGCGGCCGTCACGTCTTCTTCGCCGGCGTCGCCGCAAAACCGTTCCAATAACTCGGCGTGGCGGCTTTCGGCGCGGATGTGGTCTATCGACAGATTGCCGGCCACTCGATACAGCCAGGCACGAACCTCGCCTTCGGTTTGCGGCGGCGGTTTCAGGTGCGGCAGGCGCAAATACACTTCTTGCAGCAGCTCGGCGGCGGTATCCGGGCAGTGCACGCGCCGAACCAGAAATTGCTGGAGTTGCGGTCGCGCGCAGAAGTAGATCCCGCTAATGTCGTCTATCGATAAGGCCATGTGGGGCAACAGTGTTCAAATTCCGTAGGGACGGCGGTTCGTTTCCGGAGGGGCCGCGACGGTGATCGGGCGAGCCGAGCGGTATAGGCCAAGTCGCGCTCTTGCTGGATTGTGCAAAATGCGCCGCGACTGGTTTAGCGTTGGCCGGCCCGATCGGCCATGCCGGTCAAGTTTCAGGTGTCCTATTGGATCAAACGAATCGGCGCCACGCAATCCACATTTTTTTCGGAGAATGAGTCGTTTGCTGGCGGCTAGGCGCGAGCGTTTCGACGGTCGGCGGCCGGTTTTCGGACTATAGTAGATTGGTTAGCCGATCGGTGGCAGTTCAAGGTCTCGGTCAAACACAGGGCTTTCGGGGTGGTGGGGGAGGTCTGGCCGAGAGAGTCCCCGGCCGGCTGGTGGAAGGCTTTTTCAGGGATGGCAATTTACTGGAGAGCGGTTTTGGCGGATCAATCCATGGAGACCCCGCCGGTTTGGCCTGTGACGATCGCCAGCGCCGACCAGCGACTGACGTTAGCGTTGACCGGCGATATTTCGGTGCGAAAAGCGCTGGACGCCACCGGTTTGAGAGTGCGCGCGGCTTGCGGCGGCTTGGGAACCTGCGGTGCGTGCTTGATACGGATCGTGAGCGGCGACTTCAATCCGCCGACTTTGGCCGAATATCAAAAAATTCCCCGCGAGGAACGGGACGCCGGCGTGCGCTTGGCCTGCCAGTTGTGGCCGCGCGGGCCGGGCGAACTGTATCTGGACAACCCGGCGCCGGCATCGGTTTGGCTGGCGCTGGACGAAGACGGGTGCGACCGCTGGCCGGGCGAACCCGAGCTTAGCGGCGGCCGTTACGCTGTCGCGGTCGATTTGGGGACCACCCATATCCGCTTGTCGTTTTGGGACCGCCAATCCGGCCGGCGCATCGGCACCCGCATCGGCGTCAATCCGCAAATCGCCGTCGGCGCGGACGTGTTGACCCGGCTGGATGCGGAAAGCCGCGACGGCGCGGATCGGCCGATAGGCCGGCTGGCCCGAGACGCGGTGATGGACGGTATCCGCGATATTCTGAGCCGGGACTTGGGCGAAATCACGCCGATTCTGGCCCAACTCGGTAAAGCGGTCATCGTCGGCAACACCGCGATGCTGACGCTGATTTGCGGCGGCGACGGCGACAAGCTCTATCGGCCGGAGAACTGGCGGCGGCCGATTGCCTGCCTGCCGAACGATCTTGATGTCTGGCGTCGCGACTGGCGCACGCCGGCGGCGGATATTCGTATCGTGCAGCCGCTGGCCGGCTTTATCGGTTCGGATTTGTTGGCCGACGTGCTGGCCACCGGCATCACCGAGCAGGCCGAGCCGATGATGTTGGCCGACTTCGGGACCAATACCGAAATTGCCTTGTGGGACGGTGACCGCTTGACCGTCACGTCGGTGCCGGGCGGGCCGGCCTTCGAAGGCGTCGGTTTGCGTAACGGCGTGTCGGCGGAGCCCGGCGCGATCGCTCGCGTGGCCAAGGATGAACAAGGCTGGCAATGGCATACCCTGGGCGACCGGCCGGCGCGCGGTTTCTGCGCCAGCGGTTTTATCGACGCGATCGCATTGTTGTTGGACGCCGGGTTGCTCAAGCCCTCCGGGCGGTTTGCCGAAGCGCCGCCGGTCGAAGGCTTTCGCCTCGATCCGGCCGTGCCGCGCACCGCGATCTTCCCTGGCGATATCGATGCCTTTCAACGCGCCAAGGCGTCGGCCGCCGCCGCGATGGCGCAACTGTTGGCCGATGCCGGATTGGAGCTCGCCGATCTGGCCACGCTGTGGATTTGCGGCAGCTTCGGCCGGCATCTGGATTTGCGTCACGCGGTTCGGGTCGGTTTGTTGCCGGCATTGTCGGCGGAGCGCACTAAAATTATGGCGAATGCCGGATTGGCCGGATGCGAGCAATTGCTGTTGGATGCTCGGGGCGAATCGCGGCTGCAGGCCATTTTGGCGCGGGCCGGTGTCGTCAATCTGGGCGACTCCCCGGCTTACGAAGCGCGTTTTATCGACCATCTGCGTTTATGCCCGATGCCCAATTAGGAGCGATCATGGATTTGGAGTCCTACATCAAGTCTTACAACGAGGCGGTTTTCGAAACCGACAAACAAGGGGCTTTCGCTGTCGTCAATCAAGCGTTGGAACAAGGACTCAGTGCCGAGGACGTGGTCTTCAAACTGGTGATTCCGGCCGTCGAACAGATGATGGAAATCATCGAAAAAGATCCGGACGCCAATCTGGCTCAGCATTTCATGACCGCGCAGATCGCCGCCGACGTGACCGAGCGCATGCTGGAAAAATTCCGGAAACCGCCGGAAATGATAGGCCGGGTCGTCATCGGCGCGGCTTACGGCGATCTGCATTCCTTGGGCAAACGCATCGTCAGCGGTTGCTTGAAGTCGCTGATGGTCGATGTCGTCGATTTGGGCACTAACGTCAGCGCCGAAAAATTCGTCGATACCGCGGTCGAGGAAGACGCGCAGGTGATTGCGATTTCCGCGATGATGGTCCACACCGCGACCGGCGAGAAAGGCAGCACGCGGGTGCGGGCCTTGCTGAAGGAACGCGGCTTGGAAGGCCGGATTAAATTGGCGGTGGGCGGAGCGCCTTACCGCTTCGACCCGGCGTTGTACATCAAGGTCGGCGCCGATGCCTGGGCGCCCGACGGGGTGACCGCCGCGAAGGTCATCGTCGATTTGATTCGGGAGGTGAAGCCATGACCCCGTCGCAAATTCTCGCCGCCGCGATCGCCGGCGAACCGGCGCCGCGTATCCCGGTGTTCTGTAATCTGTTAGACCACGGCGCGGGTCTGCTGGGCATGCGGGCCAAGGATTATTTCGCCGACGGCGCGGCGGTGGCCGAGGCGCAATTGCGGCTGTTGAAATTGTACGGCCACGACAACGTGTGGAGTTTGCATTACGTTGGCAAGGAAGCCGAGTTGTTGGGTTGCCGGGAAATATTGTTCGCCGACGACGGCGTGCCCAATGTCGCCGATTTCGTGATTAAGAATTTGGACGACATCGCTAAATTCGAGGTGCCGGCCGACATCACCTTGCTACCGGCCTGGCAGTCCATGGCGGATTGCTTGCGGATTTTGCGCGCCGAAGTGGGCGGCACTCATCCGATTTGCGCGTACATCACCGCCTCGACCACCTTGCCGGCCATCTTGATGGGGATGGACAAGTGGCTGGAGTTGTTTTTGCTGGGCCCCTTCGATCTGCGCGATGAATTGCTGAGTAAGTGCTCGGCATTCTTCCGCCAGGAAATCGCCGCTCTCCGTGCCGCCGGGGCCGATGTATTGGTGTATTCGACGCCGTTCGGCTCGCCGGCCTTCGTTAGCCGCAAGCAGATCGAAAACCTGGTGCTGCCCTGGATGAAACGGGATTTGGCCGACGGCGTGGAAAACGTGGTCTATTACTGTGGCATGGCGCCGTTTAACGACGTCATCGATTGGGTGTTCGACGAGTTGGATATCCGCACTCACTATATCAGCCCGTTGGCCGATCTGGCGGAGGCCAAGCGGTTGATCGGCGCGCGCGGGCTGACTTGCGGCGTCATCGACGACATTAAAATGATTCATTGGACGCCCGAGCAGACGCGGGCCGAGGTCAAGCGCATCCTCGACATCGGCAAACCCGGCGGCCATTTTCTGTTCGGCAACGGTGTGATGCCGTTGGCGGTGCCGGAAGCCAACATCCGCGCGATGGTCGATGCCGCTTTCGAATACGGGAGGCTGGAATGAAAAGCTTCGAACTCAAGCAAGACCCGCCGCTGACCATGGTCGGCTGCGGCATCCTACGCAAGGAAGTGGATCTGCTGATCGAAAAGAACCGCTGGAACGTGCACACCTATTTTTTGGATTCCGCGTTGCACAATTATCTCAATCGGCTTTCGGACGAATTGAATCAGGCCTTGACCGAGCGCGAGCGGGCCGGCGAAAAAACCGTGGTGTTTTACGGCGGTTGCCATCCCTTGATGGAACATTTCCTGGATGAGCACCACACCTGCCGGACCCACGGCCAAAATTGCATCGTCATGCTGCTCGGCTACGAGGCGTTCATGCAAGAACTGGAGAAGGGCGCGTATTTTCTGGTCGAAGATTGGGCGTTGACCTGGGAGCCGATGATTACCGCCTGCTTCGGCACCAAACTGGACGTAGTCCGGGAAATCTTTCATAGCAGCCACAAATATATTCTGGCTTTGCGCACGCCTTGCAACGGCGACTTCACGTCGGCCGCCGAGGCTGCCGCCCGTTTCGTCGATTTGCCGTTGCTATGGCGGGACGTTAGCCTGGAACACCTGGAAGGGGTATTGGCCGATGCCATTCAACGCCGTTTGGCCGAGGAATCATGACAGCGGCGGCCGATCCTCGCCATCTGCAACAGCGCATCGAGCACCTGGAGGCGCGGGTCCGTAAGTTATCCGAAGAAAAAGCCAATTTATACTTGGTGTTGCACATGGTCGAATTGCTGAATACCGTCGCCGGCGTCGAGAGTTTGCTGGAAAGCTGGATGGCGGCGCTTTGCGGCACCTTGGGTGGCAGTAATGTGGAAATTTACTATCTCGACGAAGGCAAACTCCATTACGCCAATTTGTTCGGCGAGCGTTGCGTGTTGACCGAGATCGGAGACCCGCTGGTCGCCGAAGCCTTTAGCAGCCAGCGCTTTATCGAATCCGCCAGCGACGCCCGGCACACTTTGTTGCGCGGTACCGAGGTGCCGGTGGCCTGCACTTGGGTGATGCCGTTGCTGGTCGGCAAGGAACTGATCGGCGTCGTCAAAATGACCGATTTATTGGGTTCGGCACAAATGCGCGACTATCTACAACCCTTTCTTTCGCATATGGCCTTGATCTTGAATAACGAAATCAAGACGCGTGTCGCCGAAACCGCCAACCGGGCCAAAAGTAACTTTCTGGCGACGATGTCGCACGAAATCCGCACGCCGCTGAACGGTATTCTGGGCATGGCCCAATTATTGAGCCTGCCGGGCGGCAATCCGGAAAAGCATCGCGAGTACGCCCAAACCATACTGACCTCCGGGAAAACCCTGTTGGCCTTGTTGAACGATATCCTCGATCTTTCCAAAATCGAGGCCAGCAAGCTGGAATTGGTGGAAGTCGCCGTCGCGCCGGCCGTGATCATCGAAGAAACGCGTCAGCTTTACGCCGAGAGCGCCCGCCAAAAAGGCTTGTCGCTACACGCCGATTGGCTGGCGGAGCCCGACCGGCATTATTTGCTCGATCCGGTGCGCTTGCGGCAAATGCTGTCGAATTTGCTGAGTAACGCGATCAAATTTACCGAGCGCGGCGAAATTCGGATCGAAGGTCGGGAACTGGCCGGCGAAACCGGCGCTACCGAATTGGAGTTTTCGGTCAGCGATACCGGCATCGGTATCCCGGCGGAGCAACAAGCACTGCTGTTCAAGCCGTTCACTCAGATCGATACCGGTGCCGCCCGCCGATTCGGCGGCACCGGCTTGGGGCTATCCATCGTACGGCGTTTCGCCGAACTGATGCACGGATGCGCCGGCGTCGACAGCGCGGCGGGCTCGGGCGCCCGCTTTTGGTTTCGGGTGCGCGGCGAGCCGACGGAGGTCGAGCCGGCAGCCGATCCAATGCCGTCGGTCGGCGAACCCCGCCGGCAAATCGTCGAGCCGACCGATGGGCGGATACCGAATATCTTGATCGTCGACGACGATAAAACCAATCGGGCGGTCGTCGAAGCGATGTTGTCCGACCAGCGGGTCAGGCTGATCAGTGCCGAGGATGGCCGGCGCGCGCTCGCGGTGCTGGCCGAACAGGCCGTCGATCTGGTGTTGATGGATTGCCGCATGCCGGACATGGACGGTTACGAAGCAACCCGGTGTCTGCGGCAAAGGGAAGCTGGGGAAGGCGGCCGGCGCGTGCCGGTCGTGGCGCTGACCGGTCATGCCTTTGCCGAAGATCGGCAGCGTTGTCTGGATGCCGGGATGGATGCCGTATTGGTCAAGCCCTTGGAGCTGAGCGCCTTGAAGGGCCAACTCGCCCGGTTTTTGCCCGGATGGCACACTGTCGAAGCGGCGGCAACCGTGCCTGAATCCGCCGTGCAACTGGACTCGGAGCGGATCGCGGTTATGTTGGATGAACTGGACGGGCTATTGGAAAAAAATCTGTTCAACGCGGTCGGCAAATACCAGGCCTTACAACAGTTGCTGCAAGGCAGTCCGCTGCAAAACCGGTTTCTGGCGGTGGGGCAAGCGATCAACGACATGAGTTTCGACCGGGCGCTGGTCCGGTTACGGGCTTTGCGCGCCGAAACCTCGACCGGGAGCGGTCCGCTATGAGCGAACGTCAACTAAAAATCCTCGCGATCGACGATACGCCAGCCAATTTGGCCTTGTTGGGCATGGCGTTGCAGGACGAATATTCGGTTCAAATCGCCACGTCCGGCGCGAAAGGTCTGGCGCTGGCTCAGGACGACCCACCCGATTTGGTGTTGCTGGACATTATGAT
Source organism: Methylomonas stagni (assembly GCF_050154735.1). Lineage (NCBI taxonomy): Bacteria > Pseudomonadati > Pseudomonadota > Gammaproteobacteria > Methylococcales > Methylococcaceae > Methylomonas > Methylomonas stagni. The sequence goes on from NZ_CP189557.1 coordinate 4,553,401, forward strand.
GCCCGACATGGACGGTTTCGAGACCTGCCGGCGCTTTAAGGCGGATGCCGGCTTGAAGGACATACCCATCATTTTCGTGACGGCTCTCAACGAGAAAAATACCGAAATGGCCGGGCTGGCCTTGGGGGCCACCGACTATTTGACCAAGCCCATCGACATCAATGTCGCCAGATTGCGGATTCATAATTTGCTGGAACGGGAGCGCTTGCGGATGGCGCTGCTGGCGCGGGAGGCCGAGCAGCGCTTGGCGGCCAGCGTGTTCGCCCACACCCATGACGGCATTGTCATTAGCGATGCCGACAATCTGATTATCGATGTGAATGCGTCGTTTACCCGAATCACCGGTTATCAGCGCGACGAGGTGTTGGGGCTAAATCCGCGGGTCCTGAAATCCGGCCGCCAGCCGGCCGAGTTTTACCAGACGATGTGGCACACGCTGTTGGAGCAAAACTATTGGCATGGCGAGCTGTGGAATCGCCACAAGAGCGGCCGGCATTACGCGGTACTCAGTTCGATTTCGGTGGTGCGCGATCAGAACGGCGCGATTCACCACTTCATCGGTCTGTTTGCCGACATCACTCAGTTGAAAAACCACGAGCACGATCTGGAGCAAATCGCTCATTTCGATCCGTTGACCGGGATTCCCAATCGCTTGCTGCTGGTCGACAGGCTGACTCAGGGGATTGCCCAGACCCGGCGTTCGGGACGGCAGATGGCGGTTTGCTATTTGGACCTGGACGGTTTCAAGCCGATCAACGACAGTTACGGTCACGAATTGGGCGATCAGTTGTTGATTGCGATTGCCCGGCGCATAACCGAATGCTTGCGGGCGGGCGACACCGTGGCGCGGATCGGCGGAGACGAGTTTGTCTTGCTGTTGCTGGACTTGCCCGATCGCGACGAATGCGAATCGATTTTGCAGCGGGTTTTGGCCGCGGTGGCCAGGCCGTTTTTGATCGACAATCTGGCGTTACGGGTGTCGGCCAGCATCGGTTTTACCTTGTTTCCGGATGACGACGCCGATGCCGATACCTTGCTGCGGCATGCCGATCAAGCTATGTACGGCGCGAAACACGCCGGCAAGAATCGTCACAATTTGTTCGATCCGGCGTCGGATAAGGCCGCACACGAGCGAGGCAGGGCGTTGGCCGACGTCGAACGAGCCTTGCGCAACCAAGAGTTCGAGTTATTTTTTCAGCCCAAGGTCAATATGCGCACCGGCAAGGTGCTCGGCGCCGAGGCCTTAATCCGTTGGCGCCATCCGCAACGCGGGCTGTTATTGCCCCAAGAGTTTTTACCGGTCGCCGAAAACAGCGATTTGATCGTCGAGATTGGCGATTGGGTTTTGCGCAGCGTGCTGGATCATCTGGAAGAATGGCGGCGAAACGGTTTGACGATCAAGATCGGGATCAATATCGCGCCGCGGCATTTGCTGCGCGAGGATTTCACCAGGCGCTTGGCGGCGCATCTGAACGACCACCCCGACTTGCCGGCCTCTTGTCTGGAATTGGAGATTCTGGAGACCGCCGCGCTCGCCGACATCGGCCGGGTTTACCAGGTCATGCGCGAATGCCAGAAGATGGGCGTCACGTTCGCGCTCGACGATTTCGGTACCGGTTACTCGTCGTTGACCTATTTGAAAGCCTTGCCGGCCGAAGTGCTGAAGATCGATCAATCCTTTATCCGCGATATCTTGCGCGATCCCGAAGACTTGGCGATCGTCGAGGGCATCATCAACCTGTCCGGCAGCTTTCGCCGCCAGGTGGTGGCCGAGGGCGTGGAGAGCGTCGAGCAGGGTTTACAATTGTTGAAACTGCGTTGCGAACAGGCGCAGGGCTTTTGTATTGCCAGACCGATTCCGGCCGCGCGATTGGCCGATTGGATCGCCAATTGGCAGCCGAATCCCCAGTGGCTGGATTTGGGGAATGGTTTGGCCTCGGACCAGGAATGAACGCGAAATCTTGGCGCGGCCAAGCTCAGCGTTTCCAGTCGTTGAGCGGCTCGTTGTCGTCCAGGTCGGCGGGATCGAGAATAATCGAACCGTCGGGCCCCCAGTTGACCTTGGTGATGCCGGGTTCTTCGGCTTCCAGGGCGCGTAGAATCGCCTCTTGCTGGTCGAGGCGGGTTTGTTGGTCGCGGACCTGATCGGCCAGTCGCCGGTTTTCCAACAACACCCGTTTCAATTCGAGACCTTTTTCGACGGCGTTGACGATTTCGTGGTTGTTCCAGGGTTTGTTCAAGAATCGGAATACCCCAATCTCGTTAATAGCCTGTTGCGTGGCTTCCAAGTCGGCGTAACCGGTCAGGATCAGTCTAACGGCGTCCGGCTGTAGAACCATGAATTTCATTAAAAAACTGATACCATCCATGCCTGGCATCCGGTAATCGCTGATCACCAGATCGAACGGTTGCTTGCCGGCGAGCACCAGCGCCTGCTCGCCGCTGTCGGCGGATACGACCTGGTAGGGGCGCAGCAGCCGGTTCAGGGCTTTTAGGATGTTGGGTTCGTCGTCGACGATCAGGATGCGGGCGGGTTGGGCGTTCATCGGCGTGGGGAGGCGGGTCGTTGGCTCGTTGCGTCAATAACATAATCATAGTTAGGGTTTTCGCGGCCGTGTACAAGCAAAACAACTTTTTTCGATATACCTTGACCTTCGAGGACGGCAGTTCTCGGGATTTGCTGCTGGAGATCGACGCGGGTTCGGAAACGTTGGTCGCGCCGCCGCCGGAGGCCCCGCCGTTCTGGAGCAAGCTGGATTACCAGCAGTGCGAAAACTGCCCGTTGTCGGTCGAGCGTTCGCCGTTTTGCCCGGTGGCGATCAATTTGATTTCGTTGATCGAGTGGAGCGGGACCTTGGTTTCCTATACCAATGTCAAGGTGGAAGTCGTCACCACCGAGCGTAGCGTCAGCGGCGAAACCACGCTGCAGCGCGCCTTGAGTTCCATCCTCGGTTTGATCATGGCAACCAGTCCTTGTCCGCATACCGAGTTTCTAAAACCGATGGCGCATTTTCATTTGCCGCTGGCCAGTGCCGAGGAAACGGTTTACCGGACGACGTCGATGTTTTTGCTCGCGCAATATTTCTTGCACAAGGACGGCCGCGAGGCGAGGTTGGAGCTGGACAGACTGAGCGACATTTACGAACAGTTGCAGATCGTCAATCGAGCCCTGACGCGGCGCTTCAAGGCGGCGAGCAGTCAGGACGCCACCGTCAATGCGATCATCGTGCTCGATCTGCTATCGCAATCGGTGACCTGGTCTATCGAGGACGGCCTGGAAGACCTGCGTTATTTGTTCAAACGTTACGGCGTGAAATGAGCGGCGTTGCCCGCTAGACCCGGATACGCAGCACCAGGTTTTTGCTGCGCTTGCGCATGTCCAGGATGCTATCCACCTGAGCGGCGGTCAGGATCGTGTTCTTTAGGTATAGCACGTCGTTGCAGATGATTTCGGCGGCTTCCATGCCGGCTTGCAATTGGGTCCAGGAAATTTCGATGACCGGCCGCGTGTCTTCGACACTGGTTTCCGACAACAATCGCAAGAAGGACTCGACGACATCCGGATCGTAATCGCTGTGTTTGCGCAACAGCAAGCGGCTTTTGGCCTGGTCTACCGTCATCGCCGAGCCGGTGATGAAACCGTCCAGAAAGCAGATATAGTCGCGGACCACCGCCAGGATGCGGGAGCCCAGCGGAATTTCCGAACCGTGCAGCGAGTTGGGTTCGCCGGAACCATCGAAATGTTCGTATTGGTGGTGGATGATATTGGCGGCATTTTGCAGGGCGTCGATGCCTTGCAGCAGATTGAAACCTTCCCGGCCGTTTTGCAAATAGCGCTTCTTGTCGTGGCTGGACATCAGGTGCAGCGGTTGCCGCAGCAATTCGTCCGGCAGGCTCATTTTGCCGATCTGCGCCAACAGGCCCGCATAGAGTACGTCGCGCGCTTCGTCGGCGCTCAAGCCCAGCCGCTGCGCGACATTGCGGGCGTTTTCGGCGATGAACAACGAATGGCCGCTCTTGATGCCGGGTCGCATTTCGACGATTTTGGCGAAGACTTTTACCGAATCCACATACTGCCGCTTCAAGGCATTGTGAGCTCGATCCAGCTTTTGCAACGACAGCCGCAGCTGTTCGGTACGATGCTCGACTTTTTCCTCGAGATGGACGTTGAGTTCCTTAAGCTCCTCGTTTTGGCGGTTGATGATCCCGAACAGGCGCTGGCGTTCGTCGCGCAGACGCTTTTGCTCGACGGCGTTGTTGACCAGAATTTTCAGTTCGTTGTCTTCCCACGGCTTGCTGCAATAGCAATAAATCCGTCCCTTGTTGACCGCCGCCACGGTCGATTCCAGATCGGCGTAGCCGGTTAATAGAATACGGACCGTGTCCGGCCAGCGCTCGGCGACGCGGGTCAGGAATTCGGCGCCGTCCATTTGCGGCATGCGCATGTCCGAAATGATCAAGTCGATAGGTTGATGGGCCAAAATTTCCAGCGCTTCGGCGCCGCTTTCGGCGGTTTCCACCCGATAATCGCCGCCGCGAAACAGCCGTCGCAGGGCCTTCAGAATGTTGGCTTCATCGTCGACGAACAGCAGATTGATCGGCGCGGCGGCGGATTCGGTGGCGGTCGGGTCGGTCATGGTCGTTACCTTGCCTGCGGCGGATTAGCGGATGGGTAGGCACACCCGAAACCGGCTGCCCTGTCCGGGCGTCGATTCCAGTTCGATGCGGCCTCGGTGATCCTGGACGATTTTGTAAGAGAGCGACAGCCCCAAGCCCGTTCCCTTGCCGACCGGTTTGGTCGTGAAAAACGGATCGAAGATTTTATTGCGGATGTCGGCCGGAATGCCGCGGCCGCTGTCCTCGATCTCTACCCACAGCCAATCGTTGTCTTGGTAACCGGTCCGTATCGTGATTTTGCCGAAGTCGTCGATGGCTTGCGCGGCGTTGACCAATAGATTCATGAATACTTGGTTCAGTTGGGCGCCGACGCAGGCGAAGGGTTTGAGTCCGGCGTATTCCTTGACGACTTCGGCCTTATATTTTAGCTCGTTGTTGATAATGTTCAGCGTGGCGTTCAAGCCGGCTTCCAAATCGAACGGCGCCAGCTCCTGGGTATCGATCCGCGAGAAATCGCGCAGGTCCTGAACGATTTTTTTGGCGCGCACCGCACCTTCCATTGCCTCGTTTACCAGATCCGGCAGATCGCTTTTGATAAAGGCAAGGTCCAGCGATTTTTGCAGGTTGCGAAAGGTTTGAGCTTCGGCGTGATCGGCCGGCAATTGGCCCGCCAAGCGTTCGCCGGCTTCGCTCAGTTTCAACAGGTCTTGCAGATATTGGCGGAGCGTGTTCAGATTCGAGTAAATATAGCCGAGCGGATTGTTGATTTCATGGGCCACGCCGGCCGCCAGTTGGCCTATCGACGCCATTTTTTCCGATTGCAGCAGGTGGTTTTGCGCTTCCTTGAGTTGTTGGTTCAGCAAGCTTTCCTGGTTTTTCTCGATCAGCAGCGTTTCGTTGGCGATCCGCAACTCCTGAGTGCGCTGTTCGACTAAGCCCTCCAACGCCGTTTCGGCTTGTTTTTGCACGCTGATGTCCATGCCGCAGCCCATCAGGCCGGCAAACCGGCCGTTGCCGCGTAGTCTGGGAACCGCGGTTTCCAGCACCCAAATTGGCGCCTTGCCGGCGGGCAGCAGCCGGTATTCGAGCTGTACCGCCCGTAAATCCACCGCCGCCTGCAAATAGCTTTGTCTGACCCTGGCCCGGTCTTGCTCGTCGATCAATTGCATCCAATTTTCCAGGTTCAGTTCGGTTTTCGCCAAGCCCAAGGTCTCCAGCCAATAGCGATTGCAGAAAATCGGAACGTGCTGGGCATTGGTGATCCAGATCAGCGCCGGCAACAGGTTGGCTAGCGCTCGAAAGCGAGTTTCGCTCTCTCGTAACGCCGAATATAAGTTGCTTTGCATGATGTCGGTCTGCTGTTGCTTCAGCGCTTCCGGATTGTCCGGATGCGTGTCGTTGATGGCCTGAGCCATCTTCTTGTCGGCGTAGAGAATGTGCGACGATAGCCAGCCGACCAGAAATTCCAGCAAGGCATTGGACACCCGATCGGGTTCGGCGATGGCTTTTTGTTGCTCGGCCACTACGGTAGCGACGAAGTCTCGGTGTTGCTGGCAATGCAGCTCGAAGTCGTCGGCGGCGTAATTGCCGGCCCGCATCAGCTCTTCTTCGTGCTTGAAATGGTAATCGGTGTAATCGATCAATGCCGCGACCAGATCCAAGATGGCGCGAGGCTCGTCGCCGACCGCGACCGCCTCGTCCAGCCGGTTGAGGATTTCCACCAACCGCCGGTGTTGGGCATCGACGGAAGGAATGCCGACATTGAGCTGATTGCTCCAGGTTAATATAGCCATGGATGTATTAACATTGGTTCTCTGGATTTGAAGGCCGGATAATACCCGGAGAATGATTTATCAAACAGGGTTGTCGGCCGAGGAGCCTCAGCCTTTAGCTCATACCCTCATAACTGTAAGCGATCCGATGGACATTGCAACTTCCGATACCGATTCTAACGCGACTGTCCTGTTGGTCGACGACGATCCGACCAATCTGACGGTATTCGGACAGGCGCTGGCACCGTATTACGACGTGCTGGTGGCCAATTCGGGCGAACGGGCCTTGCAACTGATACGGGCCGGCGGATGTCCGGACTTGATTCTGCTCGACGTGATGATGCCGGACATGGACGGCTATCAAGTCATCGAACGCTTGAAGGCCGATCCGGCCACCGCCGCGATACCGGTGATCTTCGTCACGGCGCTCACCTCGGGCAGCGACGAAGAACGCGGCCTGCAATTGGGCGCGGTGGATTACATCAATAAACCCTGCCATTTGTCGATCTTGTTGGCCAGGGTGCGCACTCATCTGGAACTGAAGAAATCCCGGGATTGGTTGCAAAATCAAAACGCTTTTCTGGAGGCCGAAGTACAACGCCGGCAACAGGAAAATCAACACGTGCATCTGCAATTGCTGCAATCTGAAAAAATGGCGGCGATCGGGCAATTGGCGGCCGGCGTGGCTCACGAAATCAATAACCCGATCGGCTTCGTCACGTCCAATCTGAATGCGTTAAACGACTATATCGCCGATCTGTTTGCCGTGCTCGACGCCTGCGACGCGGCGGTGGCGGGCGGTCAAACCGATAGCGACGCATTGGCGCGGGCTCGCGCGCTAAAACAGGCCAAGAATTTGGCTTTTCTACGCAACGACATACCCGAGTTGATTGCCGAATCGCGGGAAGGTTTGGCGCGGGTTAGGCGCATCATCCAGGATTTGAAGGACTTCTCCCACGCGGACGAAAACCTGTGGGAAACGGCCGATTTGCATAAGGGTCTGGATTCGACGCTCAACATCATTTGGAACGAGCTGAAATACCATTGCACCGTCAGCAAACAATACGGCGAAGTGCCGCCCGTCCATTGTCTGCCGTCACAGCTGAACCAAGTATTCATGAATCTGCTGATCAACGCCGGCCAAGCCATCAAGACCACGGGCGAGATCGCGATTCGCACCGGTACGGCCGGCGCCGAAGCGTGGGTGGAGATCGCCGATACCGGCGAAGGCATAGCTCCCGAACATCTCAACCGTCTGTTCGAGCCGTTCTTTACCACCAAGCCGGTCGGAAAGGGGACGGGGTTGGGGCTGTCGGTATCGCAAAACATCATCAAAAAACACGGCGGACGGCTGGAAGTCAGTAGTGAACTCGGGCGGGGATCGACGTTTCGAGTCGTGTTGCCTATCTCCCAAACATAAGAAACCCGGCCGCGCGGGCGCGGCCGGGTCTGCCGTCAGTCGTTGCGTTGGCGTAGATGATCGCAGGATTCGTCCACGCCGTGGCGGTCGATATCGCAGACCGATTCCAGCCACATCGCGTTGATGATCGCAAAAGCGGCGGCGAAGCCGACGCCGAGTATCCAGGCAAAGTACCACATAGTGTGTCTCCGGTTTAGTAAAGAGTATGGCTGTCGTTCAGGACGGTTTCCTCGGTCACGCTGCCCCAGATCACTTTGTAAACGAATCGGGTGTACAGCAATACGATGGGCAGGAATACCACGGTGATCCAGAACGCCCACAGCAAGGTGGTGTGGCTGGAACTGGCGTCCCACAGCGTCAAACTGGAGCCCGGATCGGTGGACGAAATCAGCAAGAACGGAAATAGGCCGAAGCCGACCGTCAGTGCGATGCCGGCGATACCCAAGCTGCTGAACCAGAATGCCGCGCCACGCGATTCGCCCTTGCCCAATAGCCAAGCGGCGAATAGACCGATGAAGCCGGCCACCGGCGCCAGCCACATCCAAGGGTAGGCCATGAAGTGCTGGAACCAGCCGGCACCGGCCGCCACCACGGTTTTACGCAAGGGGTTGGACGGCGCGTCGCCGGCCGCCATTTGCGTGATTTCCGGGCGTTCCAGGCCGAAGAACACCCACAGCGTCGCCGCCAGCAGCGCGGTCAGCAGCAGTGGTCCGAGCAGTTCGACCGCGAGTATCGAACGATGATGTATCGTGCCCTCGCTACGCCATTTCAAGAACAGCGCGCCGTGGAAGGTGGTCAACAACAAGCCGGTAACGCCGCACAGTAGCGCGAACGGGCTCAGCAGGCCCAGGAAAGTGCCGTCGTAAAAGGTGCGCAGGTCTTGGTCCAGATGGAACGGCAGCCCCAGGATCAGATTGCCGACCAGTACGCCCAGCAACACCGGCGGCAAGGTGCCACCCAGGAACAAACACCAATCCCAAGTGTTACGCCAGGTTGGGTCTTCGATCTTGCTGCGGTAGTCGAAGCCGGCCGGCCGGAAAAACAACGAGAACAGCACCAGCAACATGGCCGCGTAAAGGCCGGAGAACAGCGTGGCGTAAACCGCCGGCCAGATCGCGAACACCGCCCCGCCCAACAGGATCAGCCAAACCTGATTGCCTTCCCAGGTGGCGCCGACCGTGTTGATGATGACGCGGCGCTCGATGTCGTTGCGGCCGATAAAGGGTAACAGCGTGCTGACGCCGAAATCGAAGCCTTCGGTCAGCGCGAAGGCGATGCCGACGACGCCGATGAACAGCCACCAGATGACTCGTATGGTTTCGTAATCGAACATGACTTACTCCTGTGGGTGTGTAGATTGCGCGTTGCGGCCGCGATGGCCGTGGCGCGTGTCGCGCATGCGACCGGCATCGCCGGCGGGTCCGTCATGCTCGCATTTCATGGCTTGTCCGCCGACGGCGTGGCGGGCGTGATCGCTGAGCTGAGCGCCGAAAAAGCGGTGGATCGCGTCGACCAGGGCCGGCTGCTCCGCCGAATATTCGATTTCGGCGCCATTGGGCAACTCGCGGTAATCGAATCGCACCGCGCCTGCCGCGGCGGCCAATTCCGCCAGGCCCGGCATGTCGTCGCCGTGTATTCGCCGCTGTCTGGAAAAGTCGCCCTTGCGGAAGCCGGCGCTGATGTCGGCCAAATGTTGACGAATCAGACTGATTTGCTCGGCGTCGTTGGCGTCCTTGGCAATCACTTGCTGCAGACCGCCGTGTTCGGTCTTTTCGAACACATGCAGGGTTTTGTCCAACGCGAACGGCATGACGTGGCCGCCGCGTTCGGCGACCTGGTCCAAACGGGCCGGACTGGCCGGCGGTTGTGCCTGGCTGGTGCCGGCCGAGACGACGATCGCCAGGGCTAGCAGAGATGGATGGATATGCTTCATTCGATTCTCCTATTTATCGACGATGGCTCACTCAGTGGGCGCCAGCCACGGCCGCGCCGCGCTCTAAACAATACCGGCCGGTGTGCAGACTGCTAGGCCCGAGCCGGACATACTTCAGCATCAAATACATCTCGATAATCAGCAGTACCGTATAGAACAGCGCGAAACCGGCCAAGCTGAACCAGAGCTGGCCGGCTTCCAGGTTGGACACGCTCAGATGGGTAGGCAACACGCCGGAAATGGTCCAGGGTTGGCGGCCGACTTCGGCGACAAACCAGCCGGTTTCCGCGGCGATCCACGGCAGCGGTATGCACCAAACCGCCATCCGCATCAGCCAGCGTTTTTGATCGGCGACGCGGGTTGCGCAGTAATAGAACGCCATCGCGAAGATGAACAGCATCGTAAAGCCGCAGGCGACCATGATCCGGAAGGTCCAGAACAGCGGCGCGACGCGGGGGATGGTGTCGTCGGCGGCCTTTTCTATCATCGCCGGCGTGGCGTCCGCGACCTTTTCGGTGTACTTTTTCAACAGCAGGCCGTAACCGAGGTCTGCCTTATGTGCGTCGAAAGCCGTTTTGGCGCTCAGGTCGCCGCCCCGCAGTTTCTGCAATTCGGCGTAGGCGATCATGCCGCTCTTGATGCGCTCGGCACTTTCGCCGCGTAAGTCCTTCAGGCCCTTGACGTCCTCGTCGATCGAGCGGGTGGCGATCAAGCCCAGTACGAACGGAATTTTGATCGCATAGTCGGTATGTTGGTTTTCCTGATCCGGGAAACCGAACACCGTGAAGCTGGCCGGGGCGGGGTGGGTGTCCCATTCGGCTTCGATGGCCGCCAGCTTGATTTTTTGGGTTTCACCCGAGGTATAACCGCTCTCGTCGCCGAGTACGATCACCGACAGGATGGACGCCAAGCCGAAGGCCGAGGCGATCGAAAACGAGCGTCTGGCAAAGCCGATGTCGCGTTTGTTCAACAAATACCAGGAGCTGATGCCCAGCACGAACATCGAGGCGGTCACGTAGCCGGCCGCCACGGTATGCACGAACTTGACTTGGGCGACCGGGTTGAAGAACACGTCGGCGAAGCTGGTCATTTCCATGCGCAGGGTTTCGTAGTTGAATTCGGCGCCGACCGGAAATTGCATCCAGCCGTTGGCAATCAAAATCCACAGTGCCGACACGTTGGTTCCGATCGCCAGCAGCCAAGTCACGCTCAAATGCTGAACTTTGGATAATTTGTCCCAGCCAAAGAAGAACAGGCCGACGAAGGTCGATTCCAGAAAGAACGCCATCCAGCCTTCGCTGGCCAGCAACGCACCGAAGATGTCGCCGACATAGTGAGAGTAATACGACCAATTGGTGCCGAATTGAAACTCCAGCGTCAGACCGGTCGTCACCCCCATCGCGAAGTTGATGCCGAACAGCTTGCCCCAATAGCGGGTCATGTCTTTATAGACTTCCTTGCCGGTCATCACGTACACCGATTCCATGATGCCGAGAATAAAGGTCATGCCCAGCGTTAGCGGCACGAATAAAAAATGGTACAGCGCGGTTAGACCGAACTGCATGCGGGACAGCATGACTATATCGTCACCGAACATGGTTGGACTCCTTTACGGTTGTGGTGGAAAGCGTTGCCGGCGTCGCGGCGGGTAGGGCCAGTCGGGCGGCGATGTCCGGCGGCCCGGCCGGACGGTCGAGCCAGCGGAACAGTAAAAACCAAAGGCCGATCAAGAACAGCAACTTAATCAGCAGGGCGAAGCCAATCTCCCAACGCAGTAATCCGGCGCGGGGCAAGTTGGGCGGTATGGGTTTGACGTTTTGCATGAGTTTGACTCCGTGGGTCCGTGTGCTTAGTTGTCGTCGGTGGGTTTGCGGATGATCCGGGTGGCGATCGCCAGCATCAGGATGGCGCCGGCAATCATCAAAATGCCGGGTCCCGCCTGGTGGTGGGCTTGAATATCGCCGATTAGCAGTCGGGCAAGCGCGGTGATCGCGATGTAAATCAAGCAACGTACCGGCATCAGATTGGTTTTGAAATAAATGCCGACCATCGCGCCCAGTTCCAGGTAAATAAACAACAGCAAGATGTCGCCTATCGTGGCGTGGCCCTGCATCATCATGCCGCCGTAGGCCACGACCGCCGACCAGACGATGCTGGCGCCAATCACGAACAGGGCCAGGTAATGAAAGGCTTCGATCAGCAGGTTGCCGATTTGGTCGGCCCTGACCTTGTTGCGTTCGTACCAAAGGTCGAAACGTTGCGGTTGCATGCGGCTTTCCTCAGTGCATTTGGCCGTGCATGGCCGCCGCCGGGTCGGCCGGAGCCGCTTTCAACATTTTCATGCCGCGCATGCCCATCATCACCCCCATCGTGATCAGCAACAGCGCCGACACTTTCAGCAATTGCCGCATCACGCCGGCCGGCAACAGCGTGGCGAACAGGCCGAAGCCCAACAAGGGCGGCAGGGTGCCGAGACCGAACAAGCTCAAAATCGTCGCGCCTTGCAGCGGATCGCCGCTACCTGCCGCCATCACGTACATGGCTTGCAACGGTCCGCAGCCCAGCAACAATCCCGTCAACAGGCCGGTCGCCAACGGGCTGCGCGGCCGCCGGCGTAGCCCTTCGTGGACTTGCCGGTTTAACGCGGCGGGTCCGCGTAAACCAAAATGCCGCAACCAACCGAAGACATTCAGCATTTTCAGCCCGTACAGCACCAAGAACAGACTGGCCGCCAACGCGGCAACGGCGCGCATCGTCGGCGTAATCGCGATCAAGGCGCCCAGCAAGCCGAATCCGGCGCCGATCACGGCATAGGAAGCGGTTTTACTCAAGCCGTACACCAAGTGAGACAGTGCTTGCCGAAATTTACCGCTTGTCGGGTCGGTGTAGCCGACCACGAAGCCGCCGCACATGCCGATACAGTGAAAGCCGGTCAAAAAGCCCAGACCCAACAACAGACCGCGGTCCATGTGCGGTCCGATTTGCCGCATCACGTCCGGCATCAGACTTTTGCCCCAAAACGTCACGCCGCCGACGCCGATCAAGAGCAGCACAAACGCCAACACGCTCCAAACGCGACCGGCTCGGGCGGCCGGCCGCGGATTGGCTTGGTAGCCGCGCGCCGCCAACGCGGCTTGCACGCGGTTTAGATCGATCAAGCGGTTGTCGTAGCTAAATTTGGCTTGGTGCTCCGCATAGCTGACCGCATCGACCTGAACGCCGGGCAGGGCTTGCAAAATATCCGCGATGGCCGCTTCGCAACCGCCGCAATGCATGCCGCCAATGTCGAGTTGTACTGTTTCCACCGACATGATTCGATCCTCCGCTATCTTGGGCGAAGCGCTATTCCACCAGGAAGTCGCGCATCATCCCCATGTCTTCGTGTTCCAGGTTGTGGCAGTGATACATGAACAAGCCCTTGAAATCCTGGAACGGTTTGATCATTTTTATCCGTTCGCCCGGCATGACCAACACGGTGTCTTTCCAGCCGCTATCGATAAAGCCGTCCTTGACTGACGCGTAATCCGCGCTTACGCCGGCCGTGTCGCGCTCGAGAATCTGGAATTGCTGACCGTGCAAATGGATGGGGTGGGCCATCGCCATCATCATGCCCATATTGCCGCCCATGCCGTGCCGCCTCATGCCCATCATCCCGCCGCGACCCATTCCGCCGTGCGCATGAAAAATTTCCAGGGTTTGCAAAGTGTCGACCTGGATGCGTTCGCCGGGCTGGATGTCGTTGAACGCGTAAGGCCTATCGTTCAGCACCATGCGCATCGGGCCCTCCGAGATACCGATCGGGACGGGTTGTCGCGGATTGGCGGTATCGGTCGGCCGATAGCGTTTAATAGTAGACAATTTGTGAGGTAATGCCGGACTGTCGCCGGCCGGTCGTGCTATCCGCACTTGAAAAATCGGGTAATCGCCGCCAACCGGCAGCGCCGAGCCGTGCATGCCGCCCATCATTCGCTCGCCCATTCCGGGCAATACGCCGGAAAAAGAACGGCTACGCATCGTTAACCGCGTTCCGACTTTACGCCCGCTGAAATCCGCCCAGACGTCGATACGTTCGCCGGGTGCCAGCATCACGTAAGGTTTGTCGATCGGGGTTTCCAGCAAACCACCGTCGCAACCGATGACGGTGACGGGGCTAGCGTCGTCCCAAGCCAGTTTGTAGATGCGCGCCGTTGAGCCGTTGAGGACGCGGAAACGGTAAGCCCGAGCGGCGGCGTCGAGCTGAAAATCGGGGCGACCGTTGACCAGAATCCGGTCGCCGTAGAATCCCATCATTCGGTCGTGCATGTGGCTGGCGTATACCAGTTGGTTTTGCCCGTCGAAGCGGCGGTCTTGGATCACGATCGGAATTTCGTATTCGCCGTCCGGCAGTCCCAGACGGCGTTCTTCGGAGTCATTCACCAGAATGGCGCCGGCCAAGCCTTGGTAGACGTGCTTGCCGGTCAAATTGTGGGTGTGCGGATGGTACAGGTTCATGCCCGCCCGGTTGCGCATCTCGAATTCGTAAACGTAGGTCTCGCCGGCGGCAATCTCGTAGAGCGGATGGCCGTCCATCTCGGCCGGTACGTGCAGGCCGTGCCAATGGGTGATGGTGGGGCCATGCAGCCGGTTGCGCAGATTGATGCGAATTTTTTGGCCGGTTTCGAAACGCAACAGCGGCCCCAGATAAGAATCCGGCAATTCGCTCAACGTGCCGGCGGGGCCCTTCAGCAGTTTTCCCGTGTACTTTAATACCCGCGTCGGCTGGCCGGGCAATATCGTTTGAGTCGCTTGCTGGCAGATCAAGTCGAGTTCGACGTCCGGGTGAAAGTTGGCCGAAGCCCTGCGCGGCGGCGTTTTCGGCATGTCGCCCATGCCTTCCATCGCCAGTGTCAAGCCGGGCATCGCTGCCCAAGCCATCAGACCCGCACCTGCTTGCGCGAAAAAATGCCGACGCGCACGGCTGAACGTTTGAGACATATTCCCCCCTCGAACCTCGGTTATCGTTATTATCCGCCCGGTGATTCCGGCACGGCGGCCGTCCCTGGGTCGGCGCGAAACGCCGTGGCGTTCGCGGTCGAGCGCTTAGCGTCTCCGCGCTTCGCGATTAATGCGTCAGTGGCCGTTTAGCCGGCGCGCCGGGCGGCCGGCGATGAATTCGTCCGCCAATCAGCAACAAGGTCAGCAAAATGGCGATGCCGGCCAACAAGCGGTTGACATGCGCGCGATCGGCTATCAAGTCCTGCAATTCGCTCCACAGTTCGGCGGTCACGGCGTTGGACAGAACGTACCCGGCCACCAGCAGTACGAACCAGCCGAAACCGCGCCGCAAGGCCGCCGGACTTAAGTAGTTCGACAACCAACCGCCGAGCAAACTGCCGACCACCGCGCCGCCGGTAAAAGTCAAGGTCAGCGTCAAATTCAGCTCGACGTGATTGCTGTAACCGGCCAAGCCGGCTACCGCATTGATGACGATGATCAGCAGCGAGGTGCCGATGGCCGCGGTCATCGGCAAATCCACCAGCAACACCAGCGCGGGCACGATCAAAAAGCCGCCGCCGACACCGACCAAACCGGTTAGGCCGCCGACCAGCAAGCCGTCGAACAACAGGCGCGGGTAGGGCGTATTTAGCGGGCACAGACCGCCTGAAACGACTTCGTCGGGCCGAGGCGGCCGCTTGTTGGCGATCATCGCCAAGGCCGTTACCAATGTCACCAGCCCGAACAAGGCCATCAGCAGGTCGCCGGAGAATTGGCCGGCTAACCGGCCGCCGCCGAAGGCGCCCAGCATGCCGGCGGTACCGAAGGCCAGCGCGCTCTTCCAGCAAACATGGCCGCGCCGGGCGTGCGGAATCAAGGCCATCAGACTGGAGATGCCGACCACGACGAACGAGGTGGCGATGGCGGTTTTCGGCGCGACGTGCAGCAAGTAAACCAATACCGGCACGGTCAGAATCGAACCGCCGCCGCCCAACAGGCCCAGCAGCAACCCGATCGCAATCGCCAACGCGAAGGCCGTGATCATGGCTTAGGCTCCGGCTTCGGTCATGCCGCAGGATTGGTTGGCCGGTAAAGCTTGGTCGATGAAGCGCGGATAGGCCAGTTTCAGTTCCGCCATGATCGCGATGAATTCCTCGCGGCTACGGCCTTGGCCGATGCGCGGGTTTTTGGCCATCTCCTGCTTGATGGTCGAGACGGTGTTGCCTTGGTAGTCATGCCCCGGATACACCAGCGTGTCCGGAGCTAACGTAAATAGTTGGCCGGTGATGCTGTCGTAGAGTTGGCCGGCATCGCCTTGTTGAAAGTCGCTCCGGCCGCTGCCGCCGATCAGTAGCGCATCGCCGGTGAACACCCGGTCGCTCATCACGTAGGATACGCAGCCGGCGGTATGGCCCGGCGTATGGCGGACTTCGAAGTCCAGGTCGCCGATTTGCAGCGGCACGCCGCCGGTGACCAACAAGTCGGCGCACATCGCGCCGGCGTCGCGATGCACGACGCTTTTGCTGCCCAAGGTTTCCCGCAAGCGGCCGGCGCCGGTAATGTGGTCGGCGTGGACGTGGGTTTCCATCGTGTATACCAGCTTCAGGTTCAAGCTGGTCAGCAAATCGATGTAAGCGGGTACTTCCGACGCGACTGGGTCGATCAGACAGGCGCGGCGGGTACGTTCGCAACCGAGCAAATAGGTATAGGTGGAAGTTTCGGGTTCGAATAGTTGGCGGAAAAGCATCGTCGTTCTCCAGGTTGGTTGAATCGGGTAGACGTTGTCAATACGTAATCAAGAGCCGTGCCAATAGCTTGCACTGAATTGCCATAGGCTAAGTAATTGATTTTACTGGCTGTCGGTAGGGAGCAAGGCGGAAACGGTTGTTTCATGATGAAACATTGAAACAATACTGATACGCTTGAAACATTTTTGAAACAACCGCTTGGAAGGCCTATGTCGTTTTCATCCGCATTGTTTAAAACTTGGCTTTACCGGGCCGGCGCCGAGCCGCTGGTCGAGGCGCTCAGCGATCTGGCCGACAGCGGTGCGGTATTCATCGTCGATGCCGACAGCCAGATACTGTTCTGGAGCAAGAGCGCCGAAAAGCTGTTCGGCATCGGCGCCGAAACCGCGCTGGGCCAACCCTGTCACACGGTGTTGCATTGCGACGGCGAAGGCGACCCTTGCAACTTGGCGGAACTGCGCATCATCAAGTCACAGGGATTGAACGTCCACTTGCCCAACGGCGTCACGCTGCCGTGTTATCGAACCGCGCGGGCGTTTTTCGACGGCAACGGGGTGTTCGTCGGGGCGCTGGAGATCGTTCGACCGCAAACCGAATCCCAGCCGGCCAGTGCCGGCGACCACGACAGTTTCCACGGTATCCTGACCCGCGATCCCTTGATGCGGGAAGCGATTGCCATCATCCGCAACGTTGCCGAAACCGAAGTGACGGTACTGATACGCGGCGAATCGGGAACCGGCAAGGAAATCGTCGCCCACGCGCTGCATTTGGAAAGCCCTCGCCATTTCCAGCCGTTTTTGGCGATTAACTGCGCGGCGCTGACGCCCAGCTTGCTGGAGAGCGAACTGTTCGGCCACGTCAAGGGCGCGTTTACCGGCGCGGTGCGGCATCACATCGGCCTGTTCCAGCGCGCCAACGGCGGCACGCTGTTTTTGGACGAAGTCGCGGAATTGCCGCTCGAATTGCAAGCCAAGCTACTAAGGGTGTTGCAGGAGCGCAATTTCATTCCGGTCGGCGGCGACGCGGCGGTCAGCGTGGACGTGCGCATCATTGCCGCCACCCACCGCTCGCTACGGGAGGAAGTCAAGGCCGGCCGCTTTCGCGAAGATTTGATGTACCGCTTGCGGGTGGTGCCGATTTATCTGCCGCCGTTACGCGATCGCCGCCAGGATATTGGTCTGTTGCTATGGCATTTGATCGAACGCCACAACTTGCAAGGCCGGCGCCGGATCGATGCGATCGCGCCGGAAGCAATGCGCTTGCTGTTGGATTACCCTTGGCCCGGCAACGTCCGGGAATTGCAGAACGTGGTCGAATACGCCTTTGCTGTGGGGCGGGGCAGCGAAATGCGCTTGGAAGAATTGCCGCCGGAGTTCCGCGAACCGTTCGGCACGGCGGCCAAGCTCCCGCTTGCAGGTCAGACCGGGGCGCGTAGCGGCGACGAAGCCGGGCTGATCCGCGAAGCTTTGGCTCAGGGTGGCGGCAACTTGGAGCAAGCCGCCCGCTACGCCGGCATGAGCCGAGCCACCTTCTGGCGCAAGCGGCGCAAATACGGGTTGTAGCGGCGGGCCGGATTGATCGGTTCTTGCCTCAATACTCGCGGTCCGCACGAGACAACGCCGTCTTGGAACCGGACCGAGGATGTCTCGCACCCACGGCCGCCAGGCGTTGTCGCGACGGTCTCGCGTTGGCGGCTCGGCGGTGCGGCAATTCAACGCATATCGAAAAATCACGAGGTTTGTTAGATTTCGTACTTTGTAGCGCTTCGGGCAATTCGAAATCCGGGGCCGATAGGAGCATCAACATGAAACATCCGATAAAAGCCGGCTTGCTGGTGGTTGTGCTCGCGCACTTGATCGTCGGCGGCGCGGCCATCCACGCGATGTTCGCCTGGATTTTCGGAGGGCACGACCCTGTCACGGTCACTGCCGCTACCTCTACCGCCGTCCAGCCGCAAGTTTTGGGTGGTGGCGAACCCGCCGGGGCCGTGCTGGCCGCCAGCCAGCCAATACCTGGCAGGTAAGCGTCCTTCGAGCTGGCGGCGGCCGGTTCGACTTTCAGTTTCAGGTCGGACATTAAGCGCCGGCGGAGTGTCCCGCGCGGTTGTTTGCGAAGCCGCCGGTAATCCTCTGCGCTGAGTAGGACCGGTTGCGGCAGCGGTATGGACATAAAAGACTCAAGCGTTCAGCGACGGGTAGAAAGGCCAGGGCTATTTTTAGGCTTTGCCGGTCTTTGCAAGCAGTGCTAGGCGTTGGCGATCCGCTTAAATCCAAGTCGCTCCGGCACGCGGCGCCGACACCGATGTTTTTAGCGAGGATAAAAATCCGCTCCCGATCCGGCGCCTGTGATAAAACCCCCGCGTTTTTCCGATACGGTTTAGCTATGTCGATGTCCGCTTTCCCTATCCTGTATAGCTTCCGCCGCTGTCCTTACGCGATGCGGGCTCGATTGGCACTGGCGGCCGCCGGCGTCGTTGTCGAGCTGCGCGAAGTCCAATTGCGTCAAAAACCGGCGGCATTGTTGGCGATTTCGCCTAAGGCCACAGTGCCGGTGCTGCTGACCGAAACCGGCGAGGTCGTCGACGAAAGCCTGGACATCATGTTCTGGGCCTTGCGGCGGTCCGATCCCGAAGGTTGGCTGGCCGGCACCGACTCGGCGCGCACCTTGATCGCGCGCAACGACGGCGAGTTCAAGCACTGGCTGGACCGCTATAAGTATGCCGATCGCTATCCCGAACACAGCCAGACCGATTATCGCCGACGCGGCGAGGCGTTTTTGACGGCATTGGATGATCGTCTAAGGGGCTCGGCCTACTTGCGCGGCGACCGGTTCGGTTTGGCCGACGCCGCGATTGCGCCGTTCGTCCGCCAATTCGCGGCGGTCGACAGCGCCTGGTTCGAGGCCGCCGCTTACCCGGCGTTGCGGCGCTGGTTGAGCGAGTTTTTGGCGTCGACACGTTTCGCGGGCATTATGCACGGTTACCCCGCCTGGCAGCCGGACGTCGCGCCGGTTTGGTTCGGCGGCTTAATTTAGCGGCTCTGCAATGGGGCTTGAGTCCTTGGAAAGTGTTTCGATAACGTACGGAGATACCTTAAGTTGGAAAGGCCTCGGTTCCGGCCGAAACCTCTCTAAGAGACTTGTAACGATTCAGCAGAGGCTTCTTCCGGCGCGAAAACCGTCGTTTGGTCGTTAGAGCTTTGGCGGGCGCGGCCCTATCGAGTTTTTACTTGACGACTCAATGGGCCTAACGCGCAAATACCCTACTTAGGGAGGGTTTCCGGAACACGGATTTGCGGTTATTGTGTACCCGCTGATGAATGTTGCTAGAGCGGCTGGTCAGCGTAGTCGGATTCGATCAATCGATTGTCCGAGCATTTCCAAGACAAACAGGAGTTATCATGAAACTATTACGTACCTCATTTATGACGGCCGTGCTGTTAGGCGCGGGACTGAGTGCCGCTGACGCCGCGCAACAACCGAATTATTATGAATGCGTTGGTCGCGGGGCCAGCCTAAGCCTCAGTGTCGGCAGTAAATCGGAAGTCGGCATCCTGCCGGCGACCACCGTGCTCAATCTGGAGCTGGGTAAGAAGAGTTATTCTTACCAGGATACCGATATTTCCGTGGAATCGACCTTAATTGGCGACCTGTGGGAGGTAACTTTGGGCTTTATCCCGGATGTCAGCGTGGATCACGCTTCGTTGGTCATTCCGCAAATCAATCTCGGCAATGCGCCTTACCGCTTCGCGAGCAAGCTGATTTTGACCCACGTACAGACGCCATTCACCACCGAACCCCCCGTTGGCGTTGTGAATGCTTCGAAGTACATCGACCTCAACTGCACCGCGTCGGTGTTGTTCTACTAAGCGCTAAAACCCCGCCGGCGGCGTGATCCCAAACCGGCGGGGCCGATTTCGCCATCGGCTAGCTTTGGAGCAGTATAGCGGCTGGCCGATTTGGATGAGGCCGTCGTGGTTTGTGAGCGTTGGCCGGCTCAGTTTCGCCAATCAAAATGAAGCTTCCGCTTGAAATTTATGCCATCGCTCACCATGCTGTGGATGTAGCGCCGCTTGCTGGAGAGATTCTAGTCAGTCGCCCAGCGTGCAAAGCGTAGATTGAGGTTTCCGAGAACCGTCGCGGGAACCACCAAGCCGGAGGTCATCATGCAACATTCTCCCAATTCCCATTCAGCCGATGTATTCGTCAAACGCCTGATCGCCGTTGGCGCGATGGCGGCCGCGTTGATCCTGCTGTGGCATTGGCGGCCGGAAACACCGATCGAGCCGGCGCCGGTCAGAACCGTCGCGGCGCGCGGCGATTTGGCCGCCGATGAAAAAAGCACGATAGAACTATTCGAAAAATCCCGCGATTCGGTGGTTTACATCACCACCGCTTCGCTGGTGCGCGACGCCTGGACCCGCAACGTATTCTCGGTGCCCAAGGGCTCCGGTTCCGGTTTTATCTGGGACGAGGCCGGCCACGTAGTCACCAATTTCCACGTGATCGCCGGCGCCAACGAAGCCACGGTCAAACTGGCCGACGGCCGCGACTATAAAGCGGCGCTGGTTGGCGCCAGCCAGGTGCACGACATCGCGGTGTTGGAAATCGGCGTCGGCTTCAAACGGCCGCCGCCGGTACCGGTCGGCACCAGCAACGACCTCAAGGTCGGGCAAAAAGTGTTCGCGATCGGCAACCCGTTCGGTTTGGACTGGACCTTGACCAGCGGCATCGTCTCGGCGCTGGATCGCTCGCTGGGCGGCCAGGACGGCCCGGCGGTCGAGCACTTGATCCAGACCGATGCGGCGATCAATCCCGGCAACTCCGGCGGTCCGCTGCTGGATTTGGCCGGCCGCTTGATCGGCATCAACACCGCGATTTACAGCCCCAGCGGCGCGTCGGCCGGCATCGGTTTCGCGGTGCCGGTCGATACCGTGATGCGGGTAGTGCCGGAGTTGATTAAACAAGGCAAATACATTCGCCCGGCGCTGGGTATCGAGATCGACCAGCAAATGAACGAGCGCTTGGCCGAGTTGACCGGTATCGCAGGCGTCGCGGTGTTACGGGTGCAACCCGGCTCGGCGGCCGATCAAGCCGGCTTGCGGGGCGTCGAAATCACGCCGGACGGAGTCGTGCCCGGCGACGTCATCGTCGCGATCGACGGCAAGGATGTCGATTCCCTGTCCAAATTGTTCGCCCGTTTGGACGATCGGCAAGTCGGCGACGTCGTCAAAGTGCGGCTGGTCAACAACGGCCGGACGCGCGAAGTCGAAGTGACCTTGCAACCGGGGAACTGATGCCTTACCCCCAACCGGGCGCGCGAGGCCCCCGCGCCCGGTTGCCAGCTAGCTCGCCATTTGGCGACCGGCTGGTAAGCTGACAAGACGAACCACTCGTGTGACCAACCATGACCGCAAGCAAATCGCCCAGACTCAATCCGCGCAAACTGCTGCTCAGCAAATGGACCGCCGTGGCGCCTCGGCGTAAAGAAAAACACTTCATCGTCAGCGAAGTGCTGTGGCCGGACGACCCGGCGGCTCCATTGGAATTCATTGAATTGGAAGCCGTGCATAGCCGGCGCAGGCAACGGCTGCCGTGGCGGGCTTTGCTGGATACGGACACGTGGCGGCAGGGCTGGCATTGAGGGGCCGTCGATGAATGAGGTGGCGAGGTTTTCGGGCCGAGCCAATCGGCCCGCCTCTTCGACTCCGCTCCCTTCGACTCCGCTCAGGGCGCGGGCCGGTTTTTAGCCGAGCGGAGTTGATTGTTCCGTGGCCGTTTCCTAACAGGCGCCGTCCGATCCCTGAGCGCAATGCCGTTAAGTTAAGCCGTACGTGGTTGACTGCATGGATGCGAGAAGCAGAGCAACGTAGGAGCAGTTGCCGAGAGCTTGTCGAACCATGAACGGCTTAACTATTCGCCCTTCGACAGGCTCAGGACGAACGGTCAATCCTTAACTTAACGACATTGCCCCCGAGCGGAGCGGCCCGGTCCGAGAATCGAGCCACCCGGTCCCTTGGCTGAGCCAAGAGTAGAGCCACCCGGTCCCTGAGCGGAGTCGAAGGGAACGTCTCCCATCCAAACGCCGAATCGATACAATGTCCCCACGTCCAAACCAACCGGCATCGACTTGGATTTTTGACCAGCCAAAGGAAAACTCGAATGACCCACTCGATCGCGAAACCGGCCAATCCGCAGGGGAAGGGAGCGTTGCCGTGCTGGACAGCTTGCAGCAGGCCCGGAACCAATTGGTCGCCCCAGCCAAAAGCCTGCGGCAAATCAGCAGCGACCTGTTTACCTCGTTGTTCGTGTTAAACAGCCACATTCGTTTCAAACCGACCGCCAAGCAAACCTATTGGCTTTATCTGAAAGACGGCGAATATCGGCTGTCGTTGATCGCGCCGGTGCAGTGGTCGCCGGATCGGTCCGGCCGCTTCATTGGCGCCTGCGAGCTGCAAGCCGATTTGACCTGGACCCTGGAACTGTCCGCCGACTGCGCCAACGACCGGGCCTTCCTGCAAACGATAGCCGAACGCCGCCGGCAACTGGAACAGACACTGCAACAGGCCGAAAAAATCGAAGACGCTTTGCCGGTCTACGTCGAAACCCTGCCGTATTACGCCAGAGTGCTGGCCTCGGCGTTGGCGTATTCGTTGAAGCAATCGATGCAAAAATCCGGCATTTTGGGTTTGAGCTTTCGGCAAGCCGAAAAGCAGCAGCGGCTAACTCAAACCGAATAGCGCCGCCTTGCCGCGCCGATAACGCGAGCGTTGAGGGAAACCTGAATACGGTCAGGCACAAGCCCAACAAAATCCCGGTAAACAGACGACGGCGAAAAAAACGGGGGCGTTGCCGTTTGAACAGTCGCGCGGCCGTGTTTGAACCGCAACGATCTACTCGCGACAGGTAACGCCGTCGTTTGCATGTGCAAGGTTCTTATCCGAACCGTCAGCGTTGCCATCTAAACATCGACGCTTCTCCGCCGAATAGGCAGTCATGCCTGTTGAACACGCAGTCATACCTGATGCACACGCAACGTCGATGGTTTAACACGCAAGCTTTCATGTTTACCACGCAAGCGTCGCCGATCAAGAGGCGCGGGCCGCAGTTCATCGGACACGCGCCGCTGTTCGACGGAAACGGCCGACTGTCCATCGGCGACATCTCGGTGTTCGCATAACATCGCCGCGTGTTCATCGGCGGGCGCCCGGTGTTTATATGCGGAACGCGGGTGTTAAACACTGGCCGCCCGGTGTTCGAATCAGACGCTTGCCTGTTAACCAAGCATCGCTCGCTGTTCGCGTTGGAATGCCGGCTGTTTAGCGGCGATGCCTGCGTGTCCGGCATGAAGCATTGACCCTGCGATGGAGAAGCGCGGAGTGTTATCCGAGCCGATTGGCGTTTTGTTAGCGGCTGCCGTGCGCCGGCCGGAAGGCTTGGATATTTTGGGGTTCGCCCCTGTTACTGCTTTTGCAAACTTCGCGGTCGATCGGTTACGATCTGGGAGGCTTTGCTTCGTTCTTTTTTAGATAGTATTGGCTCTGCGAAGGGAAAATGTCATTACCTATCGAGTGTTATTCGGCTATAAAGCCAAGCTGTATCGTATATTTGGAATATATTTGGTAATTCGGATGCCTAGCGAGAGAGCCACGCGAAACGACTTGATTGATACCCAGCTCGCCCTTGCCGGTTGGTCCAAGCAGCGAAAAATGCTGGTTGAAGAATTCTTAATGCAAGTCGCCACGCCGGACCAACCTTACGGAAAAGATCAATTCGCCGATTACGTCTTGCTTGGCTCCGACGGTAAACCATTGGCGGTCGTCGAGGCGAAACGCACTTCGCGTGACGAGTTGGCGGGCAAACGCCAAGCGGCGGATTATGCCGAAGCCATTAAAGCCAAAACTGGTGTTGATCCGTTTGTGTTCTTGACCAACGGCAAGGAAATCCAGTTCTGGGATCGAGACCGCTACCCGCCGCGTAAGATCGCTGGTTTTTACACCCGCGACGACCTGGAACGCCTAAGGCACCAAAAGCAATACGCGCTACCGGTGAGCGAAGTCACCATCAATGCCGAGATTGCCGGCCGTGATTATCAAAACGAAGCGATCCGCCGAGTGACCGAAGGCATCGATGCCGCCAAACGCAAATTTTTATTGGTGATGGCAACCGGTACCGGTAAAACCCGCACCACCATTGCCTTGGTCGATACCCTGCTACGGGCCAAGCGTGTGCAAAAAGTGCTGTTTCTGGCGGATCGTCGAGAACTGGTCCGTCAGGCCATGTCCGAATTCAAAACCCATCTCCCCAACGAGAGTTTGAGCCGAATAGAAGGCGGTTCAACCTCTGGAGCGCGTATTCAATTCGCTACCTATCCTAGCATGATGCAGGTTTATCAACGCCTGTCGGTCGGGTGTTACGACCTGATCGTCGCCGACGAAAGCCACGCCAACCGAAATCACAAAGCAATAGAAGCATGACTAATCCACAAAACGAAAAAGCCGACGTTTTGATCGTTACGGTTACTAAAGTCGAAAGTATGGCGGTGCTTGAGGCTTTTAAGAAGGCTACGGGTAATAGCGCAACTTCAATCACCATTGATGATCGCGTTTACCGAAGTTTAGGAGAGATTAACGGGGCGCGAGTTTTCATGGCCTTGTCTGAGATGGGATCAGGAGGATTGGGGGCATCCCAGCAATCCGTTCAAAAGGGAATAAAAGCATTAACCCCCCATGCTGTCATTATGGTAGGAATTGCTTTTGGAGTTAACAAAGAAAAGCAAGCTATAGGCGAAATTTTAGTTTCCAAACAATTGATGCTTTATGAACTCCTAAAAAAGGGTAAGAGTGGAAAAATCACACCTCGTGGCGACCGACCACATGCATCTACAAGGTTGATAAATTACTTACAAAATGCTGATTTGGATTGGGATGGTTCTAAGGTTGATTTTGGTTTGATATTAACCGGTGAAAAATTGGTTGATAATATTAACTACCGAGATTCGCTAATAAAATTAGAATCGGAGGCTATTGGTGGAGAAATGGAAGGCGCTGGACTCTATACAGCGTGTCAAGACGAAAAGATCGATTGGATATTAGTTAAGGCTATTTGCGATTGGGCAGATGGAAATAAACATCAAGACAAAAAAGAACGTCAGCAACTAGCTGCACAAAATGCAGCTACTTTTGTTCTTTATGCACTGCAACATGCTCCTTTAAAACCGCCGCTGGGCTTTAAAAATGAAAGTGCGTCACTCAGTAATACAGTAACTAATTACGTTGGAGTTGCCACCGAATCAAAAATAATTGGATCCTCGTTTTCCGCAGAGCTAGAACAGTTGTGCACCGAACTCGGTGATGTTTATGCGGAAAAGCTCGAATCAATTAGTGCAATTCGAGGCGCAGGAAACATCGAAGCTGCTTGGAATAAACTGACGGTTGAGCTAACTTCGCTAACCAGCAGTCATATTCCTCAAGATATTCAAGCGCGATATTATTACTACGCGGCTCGTTGGGCTCAAGAAGATGATAAGTCTGTCGAGCAATATACCTCTTACTACAGAACAGCCTGTCGTCTTAATCCAAAAATCGATGATCGAACTTATCGAGCTTTTGAGTTTGCCAGAGAAAGGAAATTTGACGATGCCATTGCTATCCTTGCACCGCTCGATTCTGAACCCGCTGTAATTTACTCATTCAAGTATTTACTGGATTCCGGACGATTCTCGGAAATTGACGAGTTTATGAGCAAGTTGGCAACGCCGGTTACTGATGAAATCAGGCGGTTTCAAGCGCTTTGTTTATTAGCCATGAAAAATGCAGATGGTGCATGGCAAATTCTTGCGCCGACACTTTCTAAAAATAAGGACAATATTCTCTTTCAATTGACTGCTAGCTATATTGCGTTTTGGCAAGCGCTACCTACTGATCTTCACAGCGTTGGTGTGATTCCGCCGCAGTTCTTTGTATCCAATATGTTTGCGCTAGGTGAAGATCACGAAACGCAAATGCGAGTAGCTCTGAGTTATGTAGAGCAAGCACTAAAAAATATAAACGCAGAGCCAAGAAGCGAAGTAAGGGACGCGATTATCAGCGCCGATCTTGCCGTTTGTATTTGTTTGCCAGACAAACATACCGATGCGATTGAAAAAGCAAAGTCCGTCCTGACTAAAAATCCAATCGATCCGGCACCCATTCTTTGCTTGATGCGACTGATGGCAGATTATGATTGGAGCCATACGCTTGATGCACTGCATGAAGCATGTGAACAGCCACATTCTCCGATGTGGCAGATTGAAATGTACACAGACTTACTATTGCACGCGGGCCAAGACGAGTCCGCGTGGCAACATCTCTTACGCTTTGAAAACCGTTTTTCTGCAAACGACGAAGACAAAATACATTGGATTGATCGAGCCGTTCATAGTCTTGACTCATTAGGGCGATTATATGAACTATCGGGACGAATAATCGAATTGGACGATACAGACCAATATCGTCGAGTTAAGGCTGGTTATTGGCTACGGTGTGGCAAAATTGCCGATGGACTCGCTATTGCTAAAGAACTGGTAAAAAATCCAGGTACACGACTCGATTACATCAATCTTGTGAATATCTATCATCATGAGCGGATGTGGCAGGAATTAGCTAAGTCCACCAAGCTATGTTTAGAACGCTTCAAAGAAGAAACTCCTGCACATATTGTCGAAAAGCTCGCCCAATCGCTATGGGCATTAAATAAACCTAAAGAAGCTTTGGCGGTTTTAGATCAATACCAGCCTGTATTTGAGCGCGAGGGGGTTATAAACAATTACTTCGCTAGCCGTATGTCCGTACAAATTGCCTTGGGTCAATATTTGCCTGCGTGGGAGGCAAGCGAACCTTTGTGGTTAGCGAAACCAAATGAGCGGCTTTTGGTGCAACGAGCAACATTGCAAGTATCGTTGGGTGACGTTCCGCGAGCTATCGAGCTACTCAAGCAAGGCGCTGAACAAGGTTTTAAAACTCCTCAAGTTTTAGTGCAAATCGCACAATACAGCCTACCAATTGACCGCGAGGAAGCATTCCGTTATGCGCAGTACGCAGTCGACCTGCATCCTGACGATCCGCAATTACTGCTCTGCGCTGCAATGGTTGGCTTTGAGTCCGGTCATAGCGATTGGGCCGCCATGCAACTGGGAGCTTTACGGCACAAGTTTCCGGATAGCGGCTTGTTACAGGAAGTTAAATTACCAACGCTTTTAGACTGGATGCATGAAGGCCAAGAACGTAGCAGAGCAAATTGGCAACAATTTCTTGATGGACAACTACCGCAGCATTTATGGTTAGATAGCAAACGTAGTGGGTTTGGCGCTGAGTTCTATTGGCGGTGGCAAAATAACCATAATCAGCCGCTATGCCAGCATGTGCCCTTTCTCATGAGTTACGGAGGAGGCTCCATAGAGCCTTTGCTTAAAGATTGGCATGAAAACTCCATAATCATGGACTATTCAGCATGTTTAATTGCACATCAACTAAAGCTCTTTCCATTTATCGATAAAGCTTTTGATGAAATTTATATTGCACCTTGTTTATTTTCCATTATTGGAAATGAAATCCAGCAATTGGCTCGCGCTCAATCCGACTTGATTGAACAGGCTGAAAAGTTGTTTAATCATTTGGATAGTTTGTCGTTGAAATGGCTACCAGAGCCAAAGCTGGAAGCTGGAGAATTTTCAGGCTTACAGCTCCTTGATCGCATTAATTGGCATCTTGCTGATAAATTTAATCTCTGGATTGTAGAGGATCATTTCGCGACTGAATTATTTGAAAGTGGAGAAATTCCTGAAGCTTTGAAAGCTCTAAGGATGACATATGTGGATGTTTTCACATTCATGAAGGAGCAAGGTGAGTTATTTCTGGACGAAAATCTGCTCGAAAAAATATCGATTCATAGTCCAGATCCATTAAAATTTAAACAGCTTAGCAGTTGCAATAACTTGTTAGTAGATCGACCATTTTTAGAGCGATTGCTTAATTTAAATCTATTAGAATCTGCTGCTAAATTATTCAATTTTTATTGTATTGATGGTTTGCAGGAGCAACTACATTCAGATATTGAAAGCAACCGATATCGGCATAAAATCAAAGCCTGGTTAGAATCCTTGCAATCTGAACTCAAACGCTTGCAAGCCAAAGACAAGCTTAAACTTCTTACATTACCGCGATTACCCGACGAGTCGCCTGATGATTGGAACTTGAGTTTAGCATTGCAACAATTATTGCTAGGTGTTGAGCAGATAAACTTTCCCGTTTGGATAGATGATCGTTTGCTCGGTAGCTATACAACAGCCTCAGCAAATCAAAATGTACCTATTGTTGGTGTACATGACATATTAGCCTTACTCTATTCACGAAAAGTGATTACAGAAGGCAAATTTGTTGAATCCTTTCGAAATTTGACTCGTGTCAGCGTCGGTTGCCGCTTACCTCCGTTAAGTTACTTGATGGGCGAAATAGCTCTAGCCAAGATCGATGCAACATCAGGTTGTTTAATAGAAAATTCTTTTTTGGCAAAACTGCGCGAAAGCCTGTTCTTAACCCTATCGCCTACATCTATTCTCAATAAAGAACCCTTACGCCCCGACTTAATGCCAGAGGAGGCGTCGTTTCGATTTCAACTGCATCGGTTAGTAGATGCTGCAATGGTAGATATTTGGGCGTCGAAAAAAATTAATCGGGCACAACGAATAGCAGTGGCAGACTGGTTGTATTACAAATTCTTGCCTCAGAGAGGAAGGTTGGTTTCATTTGGAGAAGAATTCAGCATTGATCCAATTCAGCGTATGGCAACGGAACAAAGTTTAAGAATGTGTTTGCCATGGATGTTACTTAATCAATCCGGTTCTATTAGAGAATATTATCAATGGCTGTTTTCCTATCTGGAACCGGCATGGCGGAATCAGCCTGCTTTACGTGAAGCAACTTTATTTCGTTTTACCGAATTAATTATCGATCAATTTAAATTTTGTTTAAAAGATGAAGATAAGGCACTGGCGATCGAAGTATTCGCAATTCCTTTAAGATGTCTTCCTAATAATATTTTAGTCAAATTATTGTCCCACCCTGCATTAGAACCTCATTTAAGCTGCTATTTCCAGACAGGCGAGTACATCGAAACACTTGATTTATTAATTCCTGAAGACGAATGGAAAGAGTTGACCGAATCAAGTATTAATCTAGGGGGTGGAAAATCGCTTGCTAAAACCATAAATGACCGAAAAATTACTATTGAATTTAAGCCAAAAAATGGGATCGGCGATATGATTTGCGTTTCAGGTCAGGCTGCCAATGGACGCCTTACCCAACTTCACATCCTGACTCCATATATACGTTTAGAACATTCAATGCCTGAAAAACGTATCAATTGGCTGGATGAAATAGTCAAAATAGGACTTTTATCGGAAGAGGATTCAATTAACCACCGATCTATTTTGGCTAGTGATGGTTTTAATGTAGCGGTTAATGCTTTGCGAACTTGCTGTGATCATTCAGCTGACTTTTTCTTTTCCTTTGCTCAATATGCGCTCAAAATTTCTAAACTTTCCGAGCATCATTGGCTGCAAATCCTCCCTGCTTATAGTGACATACTTATATCAGCCAGCCCGGCTGAAATATCCGCTGAATGGCTTTTTGCTGATGCTGTCAACACTGTAAAAACGAAAAAACGTTTAGCAAGTATTGCCGCGCTACCTTTTGGAAAACCATTTGACCTTGCCACGTTTGTAGAACAAGCCCTTTCTGCAGGCATGATTCCTATAGGAACAATAACTGAACTGATGGATGATTTAGCGGCATCAAGTTTAAATCCAATCGTTCTTCAAAATCTGCTTGCAACCTACCTGCACCTCCCTGATGAATCCAGTAAGCAAAAGCAGATTGAAGCACTTATTCAAACCTTGCTAAGGTTGGATCAAAGCCCGGATACCAAAGAAGCGTTTGAACACTATATCGAACTGCTACACCTAATATGGAATTATTTTCAAATCACAGCAGAATTCAAAAATAATACTTACGAGGAGCGTGTTACCTGGGCATATATTTACGCCGACCGCATATTAGGCGGAATGTTACAGCAAAAGACTTCTGATTTAGATTATTGGGTTATAGCATCCAAAAACATTAAGGAAGCAGTTGTCACATTGCAAAAACAACAGAACCCTTTTGTCAGCGAAGTAGATAATGAAGCTGATGTCATTTTGCCTAGTGCAGCTTCTTGGTGGCGAACAATCATTGGCGGAACATTAGGCATCCTCAGGCGAGATATTGATTACTTAAGCAATGCTAAGCAATCCGTTCTTAAAATGATTCAGCCTCTTTTAAACTCTTGCAACGCATTCGACCATACTAAATTGCATCAGTTTGAATTTCTTGAGCCAAACGATTTTGTTAATAATCACAAAAATAGCGTTATCACCAATCAAGGATGGACATACGCAGAACAGCTCCACGCGCAATTATCTGGAAACCAATCGTACACGCAAAACCAGCCCATGAATTTTTGGCTAGAAGCTATTAAGAACGGGGACAGTAATCTATTGAATAGTTACTTTTCCATTCTGGCACGCTATCCAGACCCTGTAGAACCAGAACTGGTTGAATCGCTAAGCAGCATTGTAGAAAAATTTCTTGAGGAAGCTTCGTTTAATCAAGTCAACCAGAAATCGTTTTTAGCACAAGCCGAGCTGCTTGGACGGTTAAAGAATGATCATGCGTTAGATTTGCGCGAGCAGCTCATTGAAAAAGCGGTCAACGCATTGCACACCGAACGAGGCCTTTGGTCATTAATTCCTGATTTACTCTTTAGAGCTTATCGAGATGAGAACCGTTTATTGCGAGTCGATAGTTTCATTGTTGCCATGAATCGAATAGCCAATGCTCTTTCAATTGATACAAAGGAATTTAGTGAGTTCTGTGTTTTTATTCGGCGTATAGAGGCATATATACCTACAGAAAATTGGCCTACGCTTTGGAAAGTATTTGAACAGGATGGCAGCTAGCGAATGATTTTCGACAACAAACGCATTGAGCTTAGTGAAACATATAAAGCTGGAATGATATTTCTCCCAATATCGACAGCATCTTACACAAATCGGTGGTTATTGAGATGCTCAAGGATACTATTTGGTTTTGTAGACTTTGACTTTACAAGTTACGAGCGGTGTTGGCAGAGCGCGTTACAAGATATCCTACTGCTATGGCTATCAGATATGTTTCTGAATGAACGTGGTAAAGCTCCAATTTACCATAGGGAGGAGGAATGACTCCAGATTTCATTTCCTTGTTCGATACACCCACCGGCTACACCGACTGGCTAACCGAACTCAAAACCCGCATTCATTCCGCTCAGCAACGCGCGGCCTTATCCGTCAATCGCGAATTAGTCTTGCTGTATTGGCAAATCGGTCGCGACATATTGGAGCGGCAAGCGCAACAAGGCTGGGGCGCCAAGGTAATCGAACGGCTATCGCACGATTTGCGCACCTCGTTTCCGGATATGAAAGGCTTTTCGCGCGCCAATTTGATGTACATGCGCGCTTTCGCGGAAGCTTGGCCTGACGTCGAAATTGTCCAACAGCTTGTTGGACAATTACCCTGGGGCCACAACTTGGTGTTACTCAGCAAACTAAAAGACGCCGAAAACCGTAAGCGCTACGCCGAGCGGGCTATCGAATATGCTTGGTCGCGCAACGTGTTGAACATCCACATCGAAACCCGTTTGTTGGAACGGGAAGGCAACGCGGTCACTAATTTCGAAGCCAATTTGCCAAAGCCCCATTCGGATCTGGCCCGCGAATCCTTGAAAGATCCCTATTTGTTCGATTTCCTCGGCATCGGCCAGGAAGCCGACGAGCGGGAGATCGAAAGCGCGCTAGTTCAGCATATCACCCGTTTTCTGATCGAACTTGGCGCTGGCTTTGCCTTTGTCGGCCGGCAGTATCATCTGGAAGTGGGCGGCGACGATTTCTTCATCGACTTGTTGTTTTATCACCTGAAGTTGCGCTGCTATGTGGTGGTGGAGCTCAAGACGGGTGCTTTCAAGCCGGAACACACGGGGCAATTGAGTTTTTACCTGACGGCGGTAGATTCGCAACTTAAATCAGAGCACGACGGCCCAACCATCGGTTTACTGTTGTGTAAGACCAAAAACCGGGTCGTGGCCGAATACGCTTTGCGCGATACCAACAAGCCGATCGGCGTGGCGGAGTATCAATTAGTTGAAGCTTTGCCAGCCGAATTGCAAACCAGTTTGCCGAGCATTGAGCAAATAGAACGGGAGTTGGTTGAGCATTAAACCCCGTGCGAACTAAGTTCGATCAAATGTCCATACTCGGAAAAAGGAACAGGCGGTTATAGCCCTGCGAGGTATCCGTGGGCGACTACCTCCGCGAAGGGCATGTACAGATGATTCAAACATTTTAAAACGTGGCTTCATCACATCCCGAAATCGCTTCGCGTGGTTCGGGATGCTGTGGCTGGAAGCTCGGTCCGCCGGCTTTATTGGGGGCTTGCGTTCGCTTATTTTCGTTGGCGCTTGAGCGTCATAAAGCCCGCCATCGCGCTGAACATCAACCATGCCGAAGCGGGCAGCGGTACGTTGGAAATTCCGCTGACGTTAATCAGCGCGTTGCTGAAATCCGGGGTGATGACGTTGCCGGCCGAGCCGAAGGGGTCTTGATTGTTCACCGACAGATTAATCGCGCTCGAGCCGCTACCGATAGCCACAAAGGTGAAGGTGGCGATGTCGAACGAGCCGCTGCTCAAATTGGCGCCGAATTGGCTGAAATCGGTAAACTCGATCTTCCCGGCGTTGTTGTCGATCGTGCCGGGTTGATTGATGAAGCTCCACAACGTGGCATTCACCACCACCGAATCGGCTTGCAGGATGGCGCTGTCGAAGCTCAGATCCACCGAACCGCCGTCCAGTCCGCCGCTAAAGGCTTCGCCTTTCAACACCAAGCTGAAGGTATCCCCCAGATTGACATCCAGGCTGCTTGGATCGAAGAACACGTGGTTGGCTAACGCGGCCTGGCCTTCGCCGAAACAGAGCGCGCCCAGCAGGGTGAATGCGGCGGGCAAGGTTTTTATTTTCATGGATTTAACTCCCAATTAAAGTTGATGTTCAGTTTGGCGTGCTTACGGGCAAGTCGCTTGCGCGGAAGGTCCCGGCGCTTTGCCGTAGATGCGTTTGAACAAGCCCAGATCCAGCGAGTTAACGTTGCCGTCGCCGTTCATGTCGGCCGCGGCCTTCAAGTCGGCATTGCCGGCGGCGTTACCGTAAACGCTTTTGAACAAGCCCAAGTCCAGCGAGTTGGTTTTGCAATCGTTGTTCAAATCGGCATCGCAGAGGTTGCCGAAGTGATCGCCGTTGCTATCCAATTGCGTGGCGTTGGCGAGCGCGGTGCAGTTGTCCACCGCATCGACTACGCCGTCGCCATCGCCATCGGTGCCGGCCGCTTGAGTAACCGCTAACTGGGCGGCGTTTTGATTGCTGCCGCCCAATACCGTCAGGTTGCCGATACGGGTGTTGAGCGCCGGATTGACCGCGACGTTGTATTGAATCGTCGCCGGACCGCTGCCGCTGGTCGGTGACGTCACGTTCAGCCAAGCGGCGTCGCTTTGCAATTGCCAGACGCAATTCGCGCCGGTGGTTAGCGTCGCGCTGAAGCTGCCGGCACTATTGGCGGCGGCTTGGCTGCCGGGTTGCAGGCTATAAGAACACGCGGCATTGACGGTAATGGTCGCCGTGGCCGGAACCGCGCCCTTGTTGCCGGTGCTGGTCACGGTGTTTTTGGCGCCGTCGTAGCCGGCGAACAAGAAGCTGTCGGTGCCACTGAAGCCTTCTTCCGGGAAGTAGGTGGCGACCGCATTGTTCAAGCCGACCGTGCCGTGTTGCGGCTGCTTCAGGATGCGCATCGTCACGCCGGTGCCGGTGACCGGCAAGGTCAAATTGACCGGTGTGCCGGCGGCGGTGCTGGCCGAAACGTCGGCGGTGATCGGATAGGCCGCCGTGTTCATGCTCTCGCTGCTAGGGCCTCGGTGGCAGGAATAACAGCCGACCGTGCCACCCCGATAGAATTTGACTGTGCCTAAATCTTCGACGTTGAACGAGCGGTCGCCCTGAACGCGCGACAACTCGGTGCCGCGTAGGTCGCTGCCGTGGCAGCCTTTACAGCCGGCGGTACCGGAGCGCTCGGCCGCGTCGCCGTGCCGGCCCACCCAGTTTTGGTCGATCGGGTGCAGACCGTGCGGTCCGCCGTCGGTGGTACTCGGGACACCGGCGGTGTGACAGGTTTTGCACTCCACCGTTACGCCGGCATGGCCTTGCAGTTGCTCGTTGCGGATATTGTCGTTTTGGTGCGACGACGGGAATTCGGCGTGGGTCGAGCCGTGGCAAGCCGAGCATTGCAGGCCGCCGTGGCCTTTGGAAAAGCGGTACAGCGACAATCCGGGGGCCGGCGTATCGGCGTTGGTGGCGAAGGTTTGGTTGACCGCGACCCGTTGGCTGTCGTAGGTCAGCGGATTGTTGAACACCGAGCTGTAACGGATTTTGCCGTTGTTGTTGGTGGCGGTGCCGGTATGGCAGCTTTGGCAAGTGGGCTCGTCGAGCCAGCCGGTGCGATGGCTGTCGCCGACCTTGCTCATGTTGCCGTGGCAGCTTTGACATTGCATTTCCATGCTGCCGTCGGCGGCGACCGCGCTACCCATCGCGCCGCGCAAGCAGCGGGTTTTGGAGCCCGGATGGCAGTCGTAGCAGGCCGCGCGATTGTCGGAGCTATCCAAGGTCAGCGAACTGCCTGGCGCGGTGACGGTGGCATGGGTGGCGTGCACCGATTGGGTTAGCGCCGGCACGGTGCCGTTGTTGCCGCTGAAGCTGGGGGCGCCCAGCGCTTCGGAAGAATGGCAAGCCGCGCACAACATCGGTTTGACTTGTACGCCCGGCGTCGCCGGGTCTTGGTCGGTGGTCGCGGCGGCGTACAAGCCGGCCGGGTCTAGGCCTTTGGCCGCCAAGGCTTCGTTGTACAGCGCGGCATGCTCGGCGAATTCGGTGTCGTCGTGCAGTTTGAGTATGTTCAGGCGGTATTCGCGCTCCAGGTTGGCATCGCTGATCCAACCGCCGGCTGGTTTGGCCTTGTCGTTAGTATTGGCGGCGTGGCAGGTTTTGCAGCTCATTTCGTCGGAGACCGGCAACACGATGTCGGTTTGCGCGACCACGGCGTTGTTGGCATCCCTGGCGACCAAACGCATCAACGGATAGGTGTTTTTGTTGCCCTGATCGTCGGTGGGCGTGATCGGCACGCCTTCGGCCTGGTAGGTATTTTCCGGCGAGTTGGCCGGTTGAAAGCTCATCGGCTGCGCGCTATTCAGCACGTAAGGGCTATCGATCCCCGGCATGTTGCAGCCGGCCAAGCCCATGTCGGCGGTGTAGGCCGGATTGAACGTTTTCAAAACCGGAAACAGCGTGGGCGCGTAGGTTTCCCAATCGCTCTTACCGCTGGAGGTGCTGTTCATCACGCCGCTGACCGGATCGACGATGGCCTGATAACTCAGCGTGTAATCGGCGGCGTTCGGTACCGTGCTGGCCTTCATCAATTTGCCGCCGACGATCAATTGCGCTTCGATGGTGTTGTAAGGCGGCAGGATGGCGAATTCGG
This sequence comes from Methylomonas stagni, assembly GCF_050154735.1. Lineage (NCBI taxonomy): Bacteria > Pseudomonadati > Pseudomonadota > Gammaproteobacteria > Methylococcales > Methylococcaceae > Methylomonas > Methylomonas stagni. Next base: position 4,589,552 of record NZ_CP189557.1, read on the forward strand.
CGTAGCGCGAATCCATGCAGTGCATGCCAAGATTATTCCAGCCCAACAAAACCGCATTGGCGGCCTGGCTTTGGTGGCTCATCAAGCCCAAAAGGCTGGTCAGCAGAATCAGAAAACCGGTTTTTCTCATGGTGTTCAACCTATTACCTTCAATAATCGGTGACGAGTACTCGCGCGAGGCTTCCTGTCTTCTGGCTTGGATTCTAAGATCGCAACGCGAGTCGTGACGAACGGCGGAACCGGAAAAGTTCCCGGCTGAACATTAGCATTTAATAATTAACTTAAAATTAATTTATGATTAAAATCACATAAACTTTGTGCTTATTAGGGAACTTTCTCGCCATCGCCGCAATACGTCGCGGTAGGGGCTGTTGGAACAGGCAGTGTTGTCGTTTTAACAGTCGAGCGTTAGCATTAGACCGGGTGCGGTCTAATAGAGATAGGCAACGTTGCCGTTTGCGTGCGCGGCGTTCTTATACCAACACTCGGCATCGCCATGTAAACAGCCAAGCTTCTTCGCTGAACAGGCAGACATGCCCATTGAACACGCGGTCACCGATCGCGATTAAGCGAGAATTTCACCTTGATTATTTGGCCGCAAGAAATAGTTGACGGCTGGCTTGATGTCGAATCTTTCTAATGCCGAGGCAGTCACTGTTCCGAGCTTCTGAATTCTGAAAGTACCTCGTCTAGCGTTGGGTTTGCCTTCGCTCGGCCGTGGACAAAGACGACTGGGAGCGGACCGGTCATCACTTGGTCGATTTTGTCCAGATCGGCCTGTCCGCCGTTGGGTATGTCAAAGTTTACCGAGTGCGTTCGGACCACCGGCACGCCATTTCGAGACAAGTCCTCCGCAAGGCGATCGGCGCGCCGCGCATCCGCATGCGGGCAGTGTTCGGCCGCGACCACAATAACCGAGGACGGACTCTGACCGCTGATCGCGGGTAACTCCACAAACGCGCTGGATACGTTTGCGAGCGTTTCGGAACTCCCAGGGGGACTATCTTGCCGGTGCCGCAGCCAGTGATTATAGGCACCGGCGCCGACGGTTATCGCGAGTAGAAGTTTAAGGAGTTTCATCAGCGGCGGCCGCGGCAATCAGAGATAGATGCGGAGTCTAACTCAGAGCTAACCGGCGGCGCACGGCTTTATCGCGCGGGACCGGTGGAATGATTGCCTAGGCCGCGGGTTTGACCGCACGCATTTTATTTCCACCGCGTTTGCCGACGCGGCTGGCGGACCGCGACGCCGGCCAAGGCGCTTGCGAACAGCCAAGCCGCGCCGGGTAGCGGTACCGGGGCCGTGGTCGAGTAGGTCAGGTTGTCGACGACGACGCCGTCCGACGTCCCGTGAAAATAGATTTTATCGATTAGCCCAGCGTAGCCAGATGCCAACCAATAAACTTCCGGCGGCTGATTTTCCGGAACCAGCGGTGCGCTATAAACCAGTTGGTTTTGGTAATACAGGTCGTAGCTGACATGACTGTCGAAGCCGACAAAATTATAATGCACGCCCTCGAATACCACCGGCGCCGAGTCGAAACTCAGCTCCGCGCCGCCGTAAGAAACCGCGAAATAACGATCCCCCATGTCCGGCTGATGGGACGGGTAAATGGAATAATCTCGCAAGCTTCCGCCGGCTTGCCATCCGGAAATGCCGCCGTAACCGTCAACCAAATCCCAATCGTTCAAGTTTTCAAAGGTGAGCACGGTTTGCGAGGCATAAACCTCCGATACGCTTAATAAGGCCATAACCCAAACCCCGGCCATTTGTTTCAATTTCATAAGATTTCCTCGAAAGTAACAAGCGGCCTACAAAAGCCGCCCGCCGGATTAAAAATCAAGTTATACGCCGCGACGTTTCGCGTATATCAAGCCCATAAGCGCACTACCGAACAGCCAGACCGCGCCCGGCAATGGCACCGGCGCGGCGACGTCGCCGTCGCGCACCGCCCAGACGTAATAATTGGTGCCTTTGCTGATGTAATTTTGCATGCCGGTCGCGGTGCTCAGATACCAGGCTTTACTGGCGTCACCACCGTAACTGGTGCCTAGCCAATAGCCAAAGGATTGCAGATGGCTGAACAGGCTTTCGTCGTCGGCCGTGGCCGGATCGTCGACGAGGCCGTAGCCGGACTGCGGTCCGCCATGCGAATCGAGGGCGCCTTTGTTAGCGAAATCGCCGTAGAACAGATGCGCGAGTTCCGAGCTGGCCGTGGAGACGTTGAATCCGCAATCGCTACCGCTGTATCCATAGTCGCAACCGGGCACGCCCAGGTCGTTGAAGGTCGGCAGGCGCCAATCGTCGTAACTCGCGCCGCGTACGTCGTCGAAGAAGGTCAAGCCATCCACCCAGGCCACGGCGTTTTGCCAACTCATTTTGCCTTCGGCGTCGTAGCCGCTGGTTTTGGCGTAGTTGGCGTCCGCCAGCCAAGTGACGTTTTGCTCGCTGTCGTAGATCAGGCCGCCGCCCCGGTCGAACAACTGGGCTTGCGCGCTGCCGACTGCCAGCGTGCCGAGCGCAGACAAGGCCGCGCGTAAAATTATACGTTTCATCGTTTTCTCCAAAAGGCTGTTCTCGAACAGATGCCGATACTCGGTAACCGGACTAACGGCTCCAAGGCTGGGCACATTATCGGAAGACAGATACAGGCTGGGAACCCTACCGGAGTAGGGTGTCATGCCAACCAGGCGGTTTGTTAAGATGTAATTATTTTGCATGTTTTGAACCGGTCTGAATGAGTCCCGCCAACTGCAGAAAATCAGCCAGTGTCGGCAATCGACTCATGTGGCAATAACCCACCGAATGCTTAGTTTGGCGGCTTGATACCGCAACTCGACGTTAGGCATATCTTCACGCTCCGATGCCTTGCGTTTTTTGTAACTCGGAGCGTTGGAGAGCAAAAATGGTAGAAAAACTTCTGACGGTAACGCTGTTGTTGGTACTTTCCGGCTGCGCAACCACGGCAAATAACGCTCCCGCCCAAGGAGGCAACAAAGCCGAGAGCAAAATATCAATGGCGATCGGCCGTGAAATTGGCAACTTCACGATCACTAATTCACAGGCAACGGAAGCGCCCACTGGTTATAACGGTATGCAGTACACCGTTAAAACGAACGATGGGGCCACCTTTAAATGCGAAATTTTGGAGCCGTCGGGGCTCGGTAAATTCGCGACGTGGGGGATGGCAAGCGGGGCGGACGCCATGTGTACGGATTTTACTCGGGGATCGAGCGACATCGGAAAAACCAACAATGCAAACTGTAATGCATTACTACGAGCTGCCGGCAAATGCTGAAGTAATGCCCGACATCGGAGTCGGAGTCGGAGTCGGAGTCGGAGTCGGCGAAGACGACCGGCAACGCTTCTATTCGCCATTCTTCCGCCCCGAATCGGCCTGGCGGATAGACAATGCCGGCCACGGTTTGGGTCGGGCGGGGCGCCGTCGGGGCCATGATCGGCGGCGAGTTCGATTCGCCGACCCTGGCCCAAGCCGAGCAGCAGGGTTATCTGGTGTTGCACAAGCGGTCGGACCCGGTGGCTTCGTATGCTCTGCTAAGCCGGCTATTGCCATCCGATCTGCCGACAGGGGTAGCCCAGACAAATGAAACTGCCACTTAGTAGCCATGCCGGCTGGTTGGGACTGGCATCCTCGGGCCTGTTGGCTTGGGGAAACTGGCACTATGCCCAAACGCTACCCAACTACGACGCCGCGCGCCAGACAGTCAGCGAATTGGCTGCGTTCGGAACGCCATTGGCGGACCAAATCAATTACGGACTTTTCCTGCCGGTGGGCTTGATGCAATGGCTAGCACTGGTCTGCCAGTACCGCATGCTCGAGCAGTACCCCAGTCTACGCGAAGGATTACTGGCATTTTCCTGGGTGGGAACGGCTTATGTATTCTGCGCGCTATTCCCGTGCGATCCCGGCTCCCCGCTGATCGGCTCCTGGCGCCAGCAAATTCATAACCTATTCGGTGCGCTTGAATACCTGGGAGGCGGTTTGGCTTTGCTGCTGTTTGGGCGCATTCCGGGCTCCCGCATCGCAATCCCTTTGAAGATTTCCGGCGCACTGGTACTGACGGTTCTGGTGTCGCTTGCCATCCCCTGTCTGGCGGACTACAGGGGACTGATCCAACGCGTTGCCGAAGGCGTGTTGTTCGGCTGGCTCGCGTTAGCGAGCGCCGTGCAATTGGCCGAAGCCTACATCGGCCGAATCGAAATTACGATGCGACCCTAAGTCATCAGTTTTCATCAAGCCGAGCGACAGCGCTAATGTTTTCCGACAGCCTGCTGTAGACGTCGAGCAAACTCGACGGATTTGCCGTCGGACGGCAGCGAGTCCGGTACATAAATCTTAGCGTTCCAAATGCCGTCGTCATCCGCTTCTTTACTCATACATTGCTTTTTGCCGTCCGCAGTGACGGCGCATCGGCGCTGGTAACCATTGGGAAGCGTATAAGTCTCTATTACGTCCTTAGGCCCGCTATCCGGAGCGTGAAGATTTTCCGGGTTAACTGCCAATTTGCGGCGATCGAATTTCTGTTCTCCATAATGCTCCGCCGATTCTCGGACGACTTGGCGCATATCGTTCAGTACCTTGGATAGGTCGAGTTTGGGAGGCTCCGGATGTGCGGGATTCGCTGACGTAGCGGTCCGCGGTGCAACGTTAATCGCTTGCCGTGGCGAGGCCGTCAAAATCGGCGCAGGCTTGGGTTGAGCCCTTGATCTGCCTCCCACCGTCTTAGCAGGTAAGCTTGGCGGCGACTGATTGTCCCTGCCATTTTCCGCTAAATGTAGGATCTTGAATTCCACTGATAGCACTGCCAAGCGATCCGGCAACCGGTCCGTCGGTTTCCTCGGTCGAAATATATCGGTCAACGCCGACGCTAGCCCAAGATGTATCAACAGAGACACGATCAGGCATGAGGCAAACCTGCGCCGCGCTGTTTCAACCATCGGAGCCGGCTATCGTCGGTCTTGTAACGTCAAGCGGAACAGCGCGTTGGTCTCGGAAAATGGGTTTCGACTGAGCAAGAATCGTAGATCGCGTTAAATGTTGCGTGACCACCGACCACCCTAGCGGGTTAGTTGACTTGCAAGCTCACAGTGACGAGTGCCTGATCGTTTCGGACATCGCATTTGAGCCGGTAGATTCGACCTGCTTGTAGGACCAGCGTTTTCTTGGGTCTACGACTCGAAAACCCTTTAAAGCAATAGACTTGAATTTCATACTCTCCAGGCAGGAGATGAATTTCGCTGGGGTAGTCCGTAAAACCCGGCCAGCCAAATTCCTTCCGTTCGCCGGAGCCGTTGGGTTCAATCTTCGAATAGCCGATGATGGTCGTATGATAAGCATCGGCAAACGGGGAGCCCACAACACTTTGGATTACCGCAATCTCGTCTGGTCCCAGACTGTCGCCCGCATATTGCTTGGCCGGCGTCATAAAACCACATGAACAGAGCATGGACGCGGCAATTGTTGTCATAACATTTTTCATGAATTAGCCTTGTCATTGGCGTGAAAACCTAAAGCAGATCCAACTAATCGTTAAAACAACAACCGATAACGATAGAAAGCAAGGTTTCACCGCGCCCCCTTTTAATCGATAGGCCTTAGTGATGCATACGGCATCGAATGTCTTATAAAATTCGTCACTTGTCGTACCTTCGGTATTAGCTGCTCTAATTAATTGTTTTATAAAACAGCAAGGTCAAAAAACTTCCGCCAAACAGCCGTCTTGAACGGATGCGGATACCCGAAAACCAGGCTATCGACTACATGAGTGGGCGACATTATCGGAAGCGCGGCGTGGCGGCGGAACCCTACCGGAGTAGGGTGTTGGGACACGCCGGCTATTGTTAAGATGTAATCATTTTGCATGTTTTAGCGACAGCCTTGTTCGGCGGAGAATGCCGAACGAGACTGTCGACCATTGGGGAGAATTGAATGTGACAAATTCGGCAAGCGCGTTGGTTATCGACGACCACCCGCTGTTGGCGAGCGGCATCGCCGATTTTTTGCTATCGCATTGCGGCTTTGGTCAGGCGCGGCCGGTGTCCAGCATCGCCGAGTTTTGGGAAGTTCTCGATACCGCCCAGCCGCCGTCGTTGGCCGTGGTGGATTTTTGGCTGCCGGAAGGTGCGTCGCTACCCTTACTCGTGCAAATGAAACGGCAATGCCCAGCGACGCGTTTGCTGGCCATCAGCGCGGACGACAATTCGGCCGTGTCGGGCAAGGTGCGCGAAGCCGGTGCCGACGGTTTTCTGCACAAGCAGGAAGCGCCGGATATTTTCGGCCGCGCCGTGGCCGCGTTGCTGCGGGGCGACACTTGGTTTCACACCGGTCCATTTGCCGCGACCGGTATCAATCAGCCGCTCAAGGAGCTGCCGGTCACCGCCGCCGAGCTGGGTCTGACCGCCCGTCAAGGCCAGGTACTGGCGATGATGTTGAAGGGCTTGCCCAACAAACGCATTGCCTTGAACCTGTCCTTGTCCGAACAAACCGTCAAAGAGCACGTCACCGGTATTCTGGAGCGGCTGGGTGCCCGCAATCGGATCGAGGTGATTACCATGCTGCGCGGCAGAAAACTGGAAGGTTCGTAATGAAGTCGGCACTCTCTGATTCAACTGCCGCCGACCCTTTACGTTTTGCAGACATCAGCCCCGACGGTCAGGCGCGCTTGTTGGATATGACCTTAAACCGCTTGGTCTACAGCATTACCATTATTCCTTTCGTCGGTTTGCCCTTCGCTTACTGGAAATACCAACTGGACCGGAACCCCTGGGGTTTGTTGATGTGGACCGCATCCTACTCGATTGCCGTGGTCGCGGTTCGGCGGCTGCATCGCCAATATCTGCGCGATCGCGCGCAACTCGATCCGGCGCTCGCGGTGGCCGAATGGTTGCCGGTAGTCCTGAGGACGGCGCTGCTGCACGGCTTCGGGTTGACCGCATTGGTGTTGGTCGTCGCCGGCCGGGTGCCGTTCGAATTCGCGTTGACGCTGTACATGAGCTTGGCGGCGGTGATGGCGGCCAACGCTACCCATCAATCGCCGGTATTCAGCGCCTTCAAACGCTTCTTCGCCGCCAGTTGGGGCGTTTGTACGCTGCTGACGCCGTGGACCTTTCCCGAGCACTGGCCGTTGACGCTACCCCTATGCCTCAGCTACGTATTGTCGATACACCGCCATTCGTCGATTGCCCACGGCTTTTTCTTGCAACAGATCAAACTGGAGGAAGATAGCGCCAGACTCGCGGAAAGTTACCGTTTGGCCATGGAGCAGGCCGAGGAAGCGCTACGGGCCAAAAACCAGTTTTTGACCACCGCCAGCCACGATCTGCGCCAGCCGGTACATGCGATGGGGTTCTTGATCGAATCCATCTCTCGTCGCAACCGGGATTTGCTGCTCAGTCCGGCCTTGCAAGACCTCAAACAGAGCGTGCAATCGGTGACGCAGATGTTCAATTCGCTACTGGACCTGTCGCGCATCGAACTGGGCGCCCAACCGGTCAATCTGCAAACCGTGGCGCTGGAACCGATGATGAACGACGTTGCCACCCTGTTTCGCGAGGAAGCCCATGCCCGCGACATCCAATTGCGGGTGCGCGTAGGTGCCGGTAACGCGCTGGTGCGCGCCGACTCGACTTTGTTACGCCAATCCATGATTAATCTGATGCAGAACGCGCTGCGTTACACCCAACACGGCGGCGTGTTGCTGGCGGCGCGCCGACGCGGCGGCGGCTGGCGAGTGGAAGTGTGGGATACCGGCGTGGGCATTGCCGAGGACGACCGCCAACGCATCTTTTCGCCGTTCTTCCGGCCCGAGCACGCTTGGCGCATTGACAACGCCGGCCACGGCCTGGGGTTGGCGGTGGTGGCAAGGTGCGCCGATCTGATGGGGGCCAGTCAAGGCTTGAGTTCGCGGGAAGGCAAGGGCTCGCGGTTTTGGTTGCAATTGCCGAGCGCCGACATCGTCGAACGGCGCGCGGCGACCCGCGACCGCGATTTTTCGCCGGCGGGGCGGGGCGGGGCCTTGAACGGACGCTGCCTGGTGTTGGACGACGAGCCGCAAGTACGCGGCGCCTGGCAAGCCATGTTGGCGGCGTGGGGCGTGGAAACCGTCTGCGTCGGGTCCGGCGGCGAGGCCTTCGCCGCGCTGGCCGGCGGCTTCGAACCGCGGGTGATTTTTTGCGACCAGCGCTTGCGCTCCGGCGAAAGCGGTTTCGAACTGCTGCAAGCCTTGCTGGAACGTTGCCCGGCCGCTGTCGGGGCGATGATTAGCGGCGAATTCGACTCCCCGGCGCTGCATCAAGCCGACCTGGAAGGTTATGTCGTGTTGCATAAACCGGTCGATCCCGAGGCACTGTACGCCTTGTTGAGCCGCTGGCTGCCGGCGGCCGACGCGGTAGACGCCGAATAGCCTTGCGCATTTCAAATTTCGGCGCGTCCGCTCCCTCGCCCACCGGAGCGTGTCGTAAAAGCCCCTCTCCCGGTGGAGGCCGTCGTAAAAGTCGAAACAGAACCCTCTCCTCGCGGGAGAGGGCAGGGTGAGGGGATAAAAACCCAAACTTGAAGTGCGATGACGACGGCGACGGATATTGCCGGGCTGGCGCTGACGGCATGATCTCCGCTATTCCCGGTTCGCGGCTTGGTGCCGCGCGGAATTGCCGTTGTTGGGCAGCTTGCTCTGGGAAAGTGGCATGCAATTGGCTGACGGATTTCCAAGCGCCGGCTGCCGTCCAGCCAACATTCGCGTCAGACCGGACGATCCGCAAACCCATTAACAGGAGCTCACTATGAACATTGCCGCGATCGGGCAAACCCTTGCCGCCTATGCCGCCCAAACCGGCAACAGCCGGCCGGCCATCGCAACCAGCCGCGAAGCGGGCGCAACGTCGGCGGTGGACAGTACCGCGCGCACGGTCGATCTGCACAATGTGTCGCTGAACGAAATCAACTCGCTAATCAAGGCCGGAGTAGATGGCTTGCTGGACATCGTGCCGATGATGCACGGCAACCTGTTCGCAAATACCGAACCCCAAGCCCAGGCCGACGTCAAGATCGATTATCTCGGCCAAATCGAAGGCGCCATCGCCTTCGACAAAAGCCGAGGCACCAATACCGATTTTCTGGAATCGGTACTGACCAAACTGAAACGCATCGACGGCATGCCGTTGCCGGGCGGGTTGGACGAGCGGGTTTGATGGTGCGGGCTTTACGCTATTGAAATTGCGACGGCGGCCGACATGCGGGGCCGGCAAGGGGTGGCGTAATCATTCGCCTAACGACATGAAAGCATGCTTGCGTCGAAGCTCGAAAATTCATGGGGTGTCAGTCGTAGTCGCTTCAGCTGGGGGCTTCCGATTTCAAAATATCCGTCGTTTGTGAAATAAGGACTAAATCCGAGTACGGCTTTTTCTGATTCTCGACAGGCCAAATAAGCTGGAGCCAAGGAGTATTCCGGCCGGCGGTATCGGCACCGGTGTCAGCGTCGAGGTGGTACTGGCATTTAAAAAGCGCCGCCGGCAGGATTGGCAAACTTGTCCAGGTCAAGCGAATTGATGTGTCCGATTAAGTCAACGGAACCCGTATTGCAATTTGGCCCGATACCGTCGGGGCAGTAGCCGTAATCGTATACCCGTACGCTACCCATGGTAGTAAACGTACCTCCCCCTGGTTGACCCACGGTAAAGTAATCGGCCTCCACCATTGGATCGGCGGGAAAAGTAAGAGATTGATTGGTATCTAGGCGGATACGACCATTGAACATGTGATTGTCCAAGGCAGCGTCATTGGAATGGGTGGTCAGGGTAAAGTCCAGAAATGCCAATGAATAGAACATACCATTGGTGTAAGTTATGCTGCCCAGTTTGAAGGAGTTTTCAGGACCAAGGCCAGCCACCTCCATCGGGCTACCGCTGAAGGAAAACTCATTCATGCGCGCTGTCGGAAACCGGTTTGGGTCGTATCCAAAAGTGACTGAATTTCCGGATAGGCCTACAGTGATGCTCGAGGGGTTATTAATAGCACCCGCACACGTGGGATCGCCTCCGCAAACATCAATCGGTGTGCCATTGACCGACAGTTGATTGTTGAAGGTCGCGGCTGCACTGGCGAAGCCGCCCATCGTGAATTGGGTAAAGTTCGCCGTTACTGTTACGGAACTGGCATAGCTGCCCGCCGTTGCGGTGGTAAGCGCAAGCGTCGCTAGAATTAGGGATAATTTCATGGTCGATATGTCTCTTAAAAGGCTCAGCGATATAGAAGGCAATGCGGCAATTGCCGAAGGCGAATGCAACAAAATGGGAATTTAAAAAGCTGAACTGTGATTATCAGCCTGGCAAGTATGGTCAGACGGATAACCTTCAGCGCTGAAAAGAACAACTTCAACTGATGTTTTGCCGACGCTTCAAACTGATTAACCCAAGCAAGCCGGAACCGAACAGCCAGATTGCACCGGGTACGGGTACTGCTGCTGAATTGCCGAATCCCGCTTCAGTTTGCAAGCTGTACCCAGGATGGGCTTGCAGCCAGACCGGGTCGATGTAGAAGTAGGGATCCATATAAACCGACGCTTGACCCTCACCTTCTCCGGCAAACCCTTGGACGCTGGCCGTCATCAACGACTTGAAAGTCGTATTCGCCTGGACATAAATCTCGTAAACAAACGAAGTCGAGAAGCTATCGTCATTGTTTTTGCCAAACTCATTCCCGAAATTGGCATGGTAGTTATAATCTCCGGTTGATGCGCGATAGTGGGTATAAGTAGAAGTCGCCGCATCGGCCTGTGAATCGAAAACCCCATTTGCCTTAACATCTTGCAAGTCGAGATAACTCTTAATCTCTCCGCCAAAGCCAACACCACTGGTCTTATGGCCGTATGTCGTACCTGAGACAAAAAAAGGAACATAGCCACCTGGACCAGTGACGTTGACAAGATACTCGATTGTGCCTGAGCCCGAGAAACTAGCGGTTAATCTTTCCTCATAGTCCCAATGATGAGGTCCGTTAGCAGCCGAAACCGCATAGCCTTGCAGCGATATTGTCGGCACGACATTCGTGTAGATGGAGCCACTGACCCCCGCGTGGTTGCCTCTTTCACCCACCACGTCACCGGTATCATAGTAGCCATTGGCTACATCGCCCCAATTGCCAGGCGTCTGAACACTGTTAGTGATATAGGTGTGAGTGGGACCTTCATAGATATAATTTTCAGCTGAAGCCTCAAAACCTATTGCAGCATAACCGGCATGAGCCGCGGATATAGCGGAGCAGCTCAGCGCGGCGAGCAGCATTGAATTGAAGAGTATGGCTTTGCTTTGCATATTGCCCCCTTGGGCGTTTTTTACAAAAATATCCCAGCTGAACGCAATCGACGAACTGGGGTTTATGGGTAATTTAAGACCCGCTGATTTTCGCCTTACCGGCGCGAGATCACGAGGTTCTCTGCAATACACACAACGAAAAACCTTTGCGTTGTGAACACGGACACATTCTTCTGCTTACAAGCCTCTTTGTCTAGCCAGTCCTGTCCCGTGAAGACGGGACAAATCGTAATGTTTTACCTGGGAAACGATCACCTGGGATGCTGTTGGGTGATAGACTCAAACCATGAGTCATTCTGTTCTTATCGTCGAAGACGACCCGCAATTCCGCGCGACGTTTGCTGATGCCATTGCTAGTGCCGCCGATTTGCGTTTGGCGGGCGTTGCCGACGATTTGTCGGAGGGACGTCGCCTGCTGGAGCAGACTAAACCCGACGTGCTGTTGGTTGATATTGGCCTGCCCAGCGGTAGCGGCATCGAATTGATCCGCTGGGCCCGGCAGTTTTTGCCACGCTGCGATGTGATGGTGATCACCGTGTTTGGCGATGAACGCCATGTGCTGCAATGTATCGAGGCCGGTGCCACGGGCTATTTGCTGAAAGGTGCGAGTAGCTTGGATATTGTCGAACAGATTCGGGCCTTGTATCAGGGCGGCAGCCCGATTAGCCCGGCGATAGCCCGCCAGTTGTTGATCAAACGCTTTCAGAACAACAATGGTGAATCCTTGGAGGCGCAGCGCTTGTCGGCTCAGGAGCGCACAGTATTGGAAATGAGCAGCAAGGGCTATAGCTACGAAGAGATTGCCGGCTTGATGCAGTTGTCCGGCAACACAGTCGGCACTTACGTCAAACGCATCTATCTGAAATTACAGGTCCACAGCAAGAGCGAAGCGATTTATGAAGCCCGCAAGTTGGGGCTGTTGCGTGATTGAGTCGAATTCGGGTGGTTTAGAGGAAAGCCTTAGAGAGCGAACCCGTGTCGATGCAGTGGCGTTGTTTTTGGCGCACTGGCGCATGTCTTTACTGGCAGTATCGCTGCTGACCATGGCCGTGCTGTATGTTTGGGGCGAGTACTGGCCCAGACATCTTCAATTGGTTTGGTGTGTAGCCGCCTTTGGTAACTATTTAGCGCAATCGTTTGTGTCTTGGAAGATGGAAACCGAGGAATCCTTAGTTAAGGCGATTCCTCGCTATATGCCGTGGCTGTTGTTTTCGATCACGGTTAGCGGCGTAGTCTGGGGTTCGCTGCCTTGGCTGTTGTCTCCTCCAATACCGACAGTATTTGCTTACGTCAGTCTTTTCAATTTGATGCTGGTGTTTTGTGTGGTCAATTCGCCCTGCACACGAAAGATGCTGATTTGCGCAGTGCTTCCGGTTATGTTGCTAAACACCTCGGCGCTAGCCTTCCGTAGCGAGTTGATCTATGCGGGTTATTTCCTGGTCGTAATAAGCTTGGTTCTTTTATATGGTTTGCGGGTGCAAGCGGCTATCCATACCACCATGACCGAGCGCCATCTTGCCAGGGATCTTAACGAAGCATTGACCCAACAACAGAAGCAATTGGTGACTGTCGAGCGTGAAAACGCCTTGTTGTTGGAGCGACAACGTTTGATGTATGACATGCACGATGGCTTAGGCTCGACGTTACTGGCTACCCTCTGCGCTATTGAACGTGACAATCTGCCGCAATCATCCGTCATTGAAGCCTTGCGTGGCTGTGTGGATGACCTGCGCTTGGTGATCGATTCACTGGAGCCGATGGAGCATGATCTGGTTACTTTGCTAGCGACGGTCCGTTATCGCTTGGGGCCGCGCCTGACAGATGCCGGCCTCACGTTGGACTGGGACATCCATGATTTACCGGAACTGCCCTGGCTGGAACCGCCCGATGCGCTGCATGTACTGCGGTTGGTGCAAGAAGCGTTAGCCAATGTGCTTAAGCATGCTCGCGCCGATCACGTTCGATTGGCCACCCGCGCTTCGGAAGATCATGTCGAAATTCATATTGAAGACAATGGCTGTGGATTCGATTTAAATACCGTCTCATTGGGGCGTGGATTACGCAACCAGAATCGGCGTGCGGAATATTTAGGGGGTGAATTTAAGATCGATAGCGCGCTTGGACGTGGGACATGTCTCAGGTTGTTGCTACCTGTTTTGAGATACTAGGAGCCTGTCGGACTTAAAAGCCAATAGTCCATTCGGTAACTTGGTTAGATAAAATAGGTGGTATAGAAAGAACCAGCAACCGGGAGAGCCCTTGATGAGTCGATTCATTCCTGTCAACCGCCATCAAATCTATCTATTACCCCCTCGGTGGACGAATGGTTGCCGGAGGATCACTTGGCGCGTTTTGTCGTCGAAGTCATCGAGCAGTTGGATTTAAGCCGGTTGACGAGCCGCTATCAAGGTCGGGGTTCGGCGGCGCACCATCCGGCGATATTATTGGCACTGCTGGTCTATGGGTACGCCACCGGCGTGTTTTCCAGCCGGAAGATCGAACGAGCCACCTACGATTCGGTGGCGTTTCGTTTCTTGTCTGGTGATACCCATCCCGATCACGATACCCTGGCTCACTTCCGCAAGACGTTCCTGGTCGAGTTGGAAGACCTGTTCGTCCAAGTGCTGAGTCTGGCGCAAGCGATGAAGTTGGTGAAGCTGGGGCAAATCGCGTTGGACGGCACCAAGCTCAAAGCGAATGCCTCCAAGCACAAGGCCTTGTCCCACAGCCATATCGAAAAGCTCGAAGCACAGCTACGAGACGAAGTTCAGGCCTTACTGCAAAAGGCCGACGAAACCGACGCGGTGGACGACCGGGACGGCCTTGATCTGCCGGACGAATTGGCGCGGCGGGAAGACCGGCTGAAAGCCTTGCGTGAAGCGAAAGCCAAGATCGCCGAGCGGGCCAAACCGCGCGACGCGCAAGCCGAACAGGCATACGAGGACAAGGTGTCCCGCCGGGAAGCCCAGCGGCAAGCTGGCCAAAAGCCGCGAGGCCCGGAACCCAAGGCGCCGGTAGCCGGCCCCAAGCCCGACGATCAAATCAACCTGACCGACGAGGAATCGCGCATCCTGCCGAGTCACGAAGGCTTTGTGCAAGGCTACAACAGTCAGGCCGCCGTCGATGTCGATACGATGCTGATCGTGGCCACCACGGTCACGCAGCAGACCAACGACAAACAACAAGTTGAGCCGATGCTGGCCGAACTGAAAAAACTGCCCGACGCCTTGGGCCAAGCCGAAGCCCTACTGGCGGACACCGGCTACTTCAGTGCCGCCAACGTCCAGGCTTGCGAACGAAACCGGATCGAACCTTTAATCGCCATGGGCCGTGACAGTCATCATCGGCCGTTGGCGGAACGTTTAGCCCCGGATGCGCCGGAACCGACTGGCGACGATCCGCTGGAAAAGATGGCTTGGTACTTGAAAACCCGCGAAGGCAAAGCCCGTTATGCCAAGCGCAAATGCACGGTGGAACCCGTGTTCGGGATCATCAAACAGGTACTCGGCTTTCGCCAATTCTCCTTACGCGGTCTGGATGCGGTCACCGGTGAGTGGAAACTGGTGGCCATGGCCTTCAACTTGAAACGGATGCATATCTTGGCGAGGGTCGTCTAATGGTCGAAACGATTGGCCAGCAAAAGGCTCGATTGGCGTTATCGGAATCCAACGCCAAAACGCTCGCCTAACCAGTGGCAAATCCTTCCTTCGACCGCCGTCTTCGCTGAGCTGGATGACAACAGAAGTGCTGGTAAGTTAAGTCCGACAGGCTCCTAGCGGTAAGATCAGTCAAGGTAAATTCAGCCTACCGAACTGGTTGCGTCAGGCCGAGCCGCAGACATTCCACGGATATTACCTGTGGCTGGGCAGCGTCGCGGGTTCTGTCGTCGGCGTAGTGTGTCGCCCGAATGGTGCGGCCTCGATTCCGGAAATTGCAGGATATTGGGTGTGCTATGCGCGTCGCCCTCCGCCGTCAGAATAGTGGGTTGACCCGCGTGCCTCGGCGATAAAGGTTCGTCACGATTTGTCCTACCGCAAAAGGGTTTGTGGTTGGGTGGACTTTAAATAGCGTTAAGCCAAACGTGGGCAATTACGGTGTAATTGCCGCGACTTTGTCGGTGTTCGATTGGGACGGTTCCATCAAACGACGCCGCGATTTTGCCGGCGCTCAATCCGGTAGGCGAACCGCGCCAATCGTTAGGTTTTGGTTCTAAGGCGCCCCCGGATCACTCAAATGCGCATACGCCGGAAAGGTTTGCAGGCGGTTGTCGTCCAGTGGTTCGCCGACGGTGAAGTGGTAGAGGCTTTGCCAAACGTCGTTTTGCAAGCCCAGAACGCCATGCACGGCGTCGTCGAAGAAGCAGCCGATGCCGGTGCCGCGCACGCCGGCGGCTTCGGCTTCCAGATATAAAATCTGGCCGAGCAGGCCGCATTCCCAAAACAACCGCCGGTAGCGCCAGGCTTCGGCGTTGACGTTGGCGGCGAAGCGGGCCAGCATGCCCAGGCTGAAGGCGCTGTCGCTGGCAATCGGTTGGTGGCAGGATAGGGTTTTCGCGGCTTGGCGGACGTTGCCGGCGGTCAGCAAGTAAAACTCGAACGGCGCTTCGACGCGCTGCCAAACGTAGTCGGCGGAGCAAACTTGTTTCAGCGCATCCAGTTCGCCGGCGCGCGGCAGACAGTACAGTCCGGGTTCCAGGCCGTCCACCCGATGCACGAAGAAGAACAATTGCACTTGCGCTGGCCAGTTCCAGGCCGTGAACGGCGGTTTGGCGCCGGGCAGCAGTGCGGCGAGGATGCGGTAAAAATCGGCGAGCGGCAGCGGCGCCGATTTGCCGTTAAAGTGTTGGGCGCTGCGGCGGCCCCGAATCAGCCGGCTGGCCGAATCGTCACGGCTGGGCGCGGGTAGCTCGGCGGCCGGCCAGGTTTGCCGCTCGGCCGGCGTCGGCGGTTTCAGCGCGTGTTCGGCGACTTCGTCGATCACCGGCCAGCGATAGAAATGCCGGCCGCTCAAGCGCCCGGTTTTGCCGAACCACTCCGCCGTTTGCAGGCAACCCGACAAAGCGGCCGGATCGAAATCGGCCGTGCTTCGCGCGTCGGCGTGAATGCGACAAAACAGGTCGGCCGCCTCGCGCTCGTTGGCGACGAAGTCGTCGGCCCGATCCAGGCCCAACCAAGCGGCGATGTCGGCGTCGCCGCATTCGCTCAGCAATTCCACGCGCCAGCCCAGCCCGGCGGCCGCGTAGCTCAGCGCCGCTAGCGCATGGCCGATGTCGTGTTGGCAGTAGCGGAAGGCACGTTCGCCGTATTTCCAGGCTTCCCGCCAATGGATGGACGACAAGCCCAGGTACAGCGCCGGCTCGCAACCGTCCGCGCTAAACGCCGCCCGCCGTTCCAGCGCGTGGTCGTGGCTGACGTAGTGGTAGACGCCGGGGCCTAGCAGCTCGGGGTCGGTGCTGATCAGATAGGCTTCGGTCGGGTGTAGGTTGCCGCTGGACGGATTGCAGCGCAACGACCAGCGGTCCGGGCCGAATTGTTTCCAGGCCGACAAGCCGAAGGCCAGTTCCATCAATAGTCCGACATTTTCCAGTGAGACGGGCCGAGGGGCTATGGCTTCGGGGCGGTCCAACTCAGCAAAGCGGCACGCCAACTCAGCGCCGGGTAACGGTAGTTTGACGATATCGCAATCGGCAAAACGCCGAAACGGGCTGGGCTGGTCGTCCCAGTCCAGCGACTCCGGGCCTTTGGCGTAGGCGTTGAGTTGGTGTTTGGTGCGGTTGTGGTACGCAATGACGGCGGTGGCGTTGGGCATGGGGCGGTAAGGGCTCGGTTCGGTTAACGAGTGGCGATGAAAGTCATGCGGCGCGGAATCGCCAATCCGGTGTCGGAACGCCGTCAATCGCGGCCGGAACCGCTGCTACGCCGATGTATTTCATTCGCCGGTACGATATGGAATGGTTGCGGTTCAGTGATGGGTGACCGCTTCGGCCTCCGATTCCGGCACGACCAAGTCTTCGCTCCAGCAGCCTATCGGGCGGCCCAAATTCATTTCCTGGTCCTCGAAGCGCACCAGAAAAACGGTCAGCGACGGGTCTTCCTCGACGTGGCCCTTCATGACGATCACGCCGCGAGCGCCGGCTTCGGCCAGGACCGCGCCTTCCTCGCCTTCCGGCATGCTGCCGTCGTCTATGATGCTATGAGCCGCATAAACCACGTCGCCCAAATCCAAATCTTCTACGTTCATTTTTTCTCCAATCTTGTTTGTAGCAAAGCCGACAAATAGGCCGGCATTGTTGCGAAACGGCTCGCCGAATCGAGGTTTTCGGCGGCCTGCTATCCAGCAAAATCAGCCTTTTTGCCGAAATTGGCGGGCATGGCATGCTGGTTGCATTAACGAGTTACAAGATCAATGCCAAACCGTTCTCAGGAGACTCAAGAACATGATTACATTAACAGAAAGCGCAATTAAGGCCGTGGGTCGTTTTATCAGCAGTTCCGACAAGCCGACCGGCGGACTGCGCATCGAAGTTACCGATGGCGGTTGTTCCGGTTTGTCTTACGGCTTGCGATTGGAAGCCAAGGAAAATCCCGATGACAGTATTATCGATTGCGGCGAAGTCAAAGTGTTTGTCGATCCACTCAGCTTTCCAAAACTGGACGGCATGTCGATCGATTTCGTCGATAGCCTGGAAGGCTCCGGGTTCAAGTTTACCAATCCCAACGCAGTGAAGAGCTGCGCCTGCGGTTCGTCGTTCACTACCGGCGACAACGGCGGTGCTCCTAAATCCTGTTCTTAAGTTTGCGAGGTTAAAGTCATGTGGGATTATTCAGATAAAGTTAAAGATCATTTTTTCAACCCGAAAAACGCCGGCGCGGTTGCCGATGCCAACGCGATTGGCGAAGTCGGTTCGATCAGTTGCGGCGACGCGTTGCGTTTGACCTTGAAAGTCAATGAAGATACCGAGGTCATCGAAGATGCTGGTTTCCAAACCTTCGGTTGCGGTTCGGCGATTGCCTCTTCTTCGGTGTTGACCGAAATCATCAAGGGTTTGACGCTGGACGAAGCGTTGAAAGTGACCAACCAAGATATCGCCGCCGAGCTGGACGGCCTGCCGCCGGAAAAAATGCACTGCTCGGTGATGGGTCGTGAAGCCCTGCAAGCGGCGGTCGCCAACTATCGCGGCGAAGAGTGGAAAGACGATCACGAAGAAGGCGCGCTGGTCTGCAAATGCTTTGCTATCGATGCCGTGATGATCGAAGAGATGGTGTGGGCCAACAAGCTGCGTACTGTTGAAGACGTGACCAACTACACCAAAGCCGGCGGCGGTTGCGCGGCTTGCCACGAAGACATCGAAGCGATTCTGGAAAAAGTCCTGAAGGAACGCGGCGAGACCTTCGATCCGAACGCAGCGCCAATCGCTAAACCGGCACCGGTGGTCGCCGAAAAAGGTCCTATGACCAATTTGCAACGCATCAAGAAAATCGAGGAAGTGATCATGTCCTTCCGTCCGCAATTGATGGCCGACGGCGGCGACGTCGAGTTGGTGGAAGTGGTCGACAAAACCGCTTACGTCAACATGACCGGCGCTTGCAACGGTTGCCAAATGTCGGCGATGACCATCGCCGGTATTCAGCAAAGGCTGATGGAAGTCATGGGCGAATTCATTAAAGTCGTGCCGGCTTCGCAAATGCCTAAACTGGTGAGCATCCAGGAGGCGGGTCATGCCTGATATTTATCTGGATAACAACGCAACCACCAAGGTGGATAGCGTGGTCGTCGATGCGATGATCCCGTATTTCACCGAACAGTTCGGTAACCCGTCGTCGATTCACCGCTTCGCCGACGGCGTGGCGCGGGGCATTAAAAAAGCCCGTAGCCAGGTTCAGGAACTGTTGGGCGCCGAGCACGATTCCGAGATTATCTTTACCTCGTGCGGTACCGAGTCGGATTCCACCGCGATTCTGTCGGCGATCAAGTGCCAGCCAAACCGCAAGGAAATCATTACCACGACGGTCGAGCATCCGGCGATCCTGAATCTGGTCGAAAATCTGGAAAAAGAAGGCTACACGGTACACCGCTTGCCGGTGGACAAATGCGGCCGCTTGAATCTGGATGCCTATCAAAAGCTGTTGTCAGACCAAGTCGCGATCGTATCGGTGATGTGGGCCAACAACGAAACCGGCACGATTTTCCCGGTCGAAAAAATGGCCGAAATGGCTAACGCGGCCGGTGTGATGTTTCACACCGACGCGGTGCAGGCGGTCGGCAAGATTCCGATGATGTTGCAGGACACCAAAATCGACATGCTCAGCCTGTCCGGCCACAAGCTGCATGCGCCTAAAGGTATCGGCGTGTTGTATTTGCGCCGGGGCACCCGTTTCCGTCCGTTGTTGCGCGGCGGTCATCAGGAGCGCGGTCGGCGGGCCGGTACCGAGAACACCGCATCGATTGTCGGTCTCGGCGTGGCTTGCGAGTTGGCGATGCAGCACATGGAGTTCGAAAACGTTCAGGTCAAGGCGATGCGCGACCGCTTGGAAAAAGGCATCGTCGAGGCGGTTCCGCATTGTTTCGCGACCGGCGACCTGGAAAACCGTTTGCCGAACACCACCGACATCGCGTTCGAATACATCGAGGGCGAGGCGATTTTGATGTTGCTGAACAAGGCGGGCATCGCGGCTTCGAGCGGTTCGGCCTGTACTTCGGGCTCGCTGGAGCCTTCTCACGTGATGCGGGCGATGGACATTCCTTACACCGCCGCTCACGGCACGATCCGCTTTTCGTTCTCGCGCTACAACACGATGAGCGACGTGGAAGAAGTGTTGAAGGTAATGCCTAACATTGTCGCAACTTTGCGGAAACTGTCGCCGTATTGGGACAGCGTCAACAATTGCCCGGTCGCCAATCCGGAGCAGGCGTTTCAACCGACTTACGCCTAAGTTCGGCCGGCGCGGCTTGTTCCGCGGCGCCAATCGAAACCCCAGCCGTTGGCGAAAGCCGCGGCTGGGGTTTTTTGCGTTTCAGGCGATAGTTCTACTTTGTCAGATTTGAGCAACGCCGTCATGCCCGCCGGGAAGCGGGCATCCAGTGCCATGGATGGCAAGCTTCGATCCGTCCGTGGAGTCTGGATTTCGGCAATCCCTGCCGAAATGACGGGCACTACCGAGAATCTGACAAGGTAGAAATAGCCCTTTTCGCGATCAACGATGTACCGGTAGCCGGCTCAGGGTGCGTAGGTTGATCAACATCGCCACGCTTTCCGCGATTAGCGCCGGCCAGGCTTGCCAATACCAGTCGTTGCCGATCCAGGCTAGACTGGATGCCAAAAGTCCGATGCGCATGCGCCGGTTGTCCAGATAAAACAAGGCCAGCGTGGTGTTGACGACGGCGAACGCCGGCAGCAACGAGACTTCGCCTTGCCAGGACATTGCGGTCAACCCGATGAATAATGCGACGAAGCCGATTGCCGCCCAGTGCTTGTGCGGCGCTTGGTCCCATTTGGCGGACAGTGCTGTCCGCAACGCGGTACAGGCCATGGTCAGCGCGGCGGTCCAGGCGGCCAGCAAAACGTACTGCAAGGCCCACAACAGCGCCCCGGCGGCGGACCAGCGTCGGAACTTCAACCCGTTTTGGGCGAAATAGGCCCGCCATTCCACGAGCACGCCGATCCCGCCCGCCAAGTAAGCCCAGCCGCGTTGAACCGACGGGTCCGCCCACAGGGCGGCCAGTTCGGTCATGGATTCCAGGGCGGTTCGTCGCCGTCATAGGGAACGAAATCGGCGATCGTCGGCAGCGTGACGGTAGCGTTGACGCTCGAAGACTTGGGCGGCGATGATTTAGCCGGTTTGGCTGGGGAGGCGCCAAGCTCGGCGCTGGTCCACTGCGCGAAGGTGGCGGGATCCTTGCCGGCCGGCACGTACCATTTTTTGGCGGCGGCATCCCAGCGCGCGCCCAGCGCCTTGGCGGCATCCTTTTGCGCGTAAGGCACGTTCAGATAGAGTTTACTGTCGGTCATTTCGAATTAAAGACTGCGCGGGCACCTACCCGCGCCGGCATTTTAGTGCATCGCCGTTCCGATCGACAGTCCATGCCAGCCGCGTTTGCCGTTCCGTGGGCACGGAATGCTAACCTTCTCCGCCTTAGTTGCTGGCCTGCGCCGATACTGACGTGCCGGGTTGATACCGCTTTGATCCAGTCGCCACGAAGCCCGACCCCCGGTCTCGTTTACTTAGAGTGGTTTTTTCTATCGTCCCCGCCGAGATTGCTGGCGTAGGTGCTGGCCGCGAACAGCGCCGAGGAAATAATGTATTCGCCGGAGAAAAAGCCGACGAGACCGGTGACGAAAATCAAGCCCGTCAAAATGTCGCGTTGTAAATTACTCATGTCGATCTCCTAAAAATCTAACACGCTGACACAATAGGGCTTGAGCAATTAATTAACAATGGGTGAAACTTGACATGGCTTATTTCTTTTTAGGAAGCAAATTTGCCGGAACTTTGTGAAAAAGCCCCTAGACGCAGATTTAGACCGGCTGCTTGTTAGCTGTCATTTGTAGAGCGGTCTGCAACGCGAATTGTAGGCTGCCAAGATTGGCCAGCCCGGTGCCGGCCAGTTCCAGCGCGGTGCCGTGATCGACCGAGGTCCGGACGATGGGCAATCCCAGCGTAATGTTGACGGCCTGACCAAAGCCTTTGAATTTCAGCACCGGCAGGCCTTGATCGTGGTACATCGCCAACACCGCGTCGGCATCGTCCAGGTATTTGGGGGTGAACAGCGTGTCGGCCGGCAGCGGGCCGATCAGGTTCAAACCGGCGGCGCGTAGCGAGGCGAGGGTCGGTTCGATGGTCTCGATCTCTTCTCGACCCAGATGACCGCCTTCCCCGGCATGCGGATTCAGGCCACAGACCAGAATTTTAGGTTGGGCGATACCGAAACGTTGGCGCAAGTCGCGGTCCAGCAAGCGGATAACCTCGGTCAAGCTTGACGGCGTGATTGCCGCGCTGACCTGTGCCAGCGGCAAATGTGTGGTGGCCAGCGCCACGCGCAATCCGGGGGTCGCCAGCATCATCACCGGGGTGCCGCCGGTGATGTCGGCGATGAATTCGGTATGGCCGCTAAACGCGATGCCGGCATCGTTGATGATGCCCTTATGCACCGGCGCGGTGACCATTGCCGCGAACCGGCCGTCCAGGCAGCCCAGCGTTGCCAATCGTATCGTTTCCAGCACATAAGCGCTGTTGGTCCGATCGAGTCGGCCGCAGTCGGCCGGGGCTTTCATTGCGACCGGCAAGACGGTGAGGCGGCCGGGTTGGCTGGGTTCGAAAGCCGCTTGGTGGTCGAACAAGTCTATTGTCAGCGGCTGACCGAGTGTATCGGCGCGTCGTCGTAACAGTTCGGGATCGGCGACGGCTACCAATTGGCAGGGATGGGCGGACTGCGCGAGCCGCACGCACAAATCTGGACCGATGCCGGCCGGTTCGCCCGGCGTCAGCGCGATGCGGACCGCCGGAGTCATGCGGAACGCCGTTTGCGGCCACCAAGGTTAGCGCGGTGCATGTTCCTGGCAGATTTGTTCGCTATCGGCGCTACTGAGTTTTTCCTGGGTCAGCAGGCAGAAATAGTCGCCGTCTTTCTCGCTGAAATTGCGGCAGGTTTTACAGACGCCGAACGATTGCGACTGGTTGGCTTTCTGCAGCGCGGTCAGCGCTTGCTGAAACACGTTGGCGTCGGACGGCGGGGCGTCGCTGGCGATCAGGATTTGGGTGGCGCTTTGAAACAAGTCGGAGGGTCTGGCTTGTTTCAGCACGTCCGCGCCGTCGGCCAGCAATTGCAGATGCACGACTCGCTTGTCGCGGGTGTCTTGAGTCTTGCCGATATAGCCTTTCTTCTCGAGGATAATCAGCGATTGCGATACGGTGCCGCGTGTCATTCCCAGATAATTGGCGACCGCCGCGGGGGTGTCGCTGTATTTGTTGCAGCGAGACAGGTAGTTTAAAACTTGAAAATGGACCGGTTGCAAGCCCAACTCCGTGCATTTCTTCCGTTCCTCGGAACGGATCAGCGTGGTCATGCACTCGATAAGTTCATAAATATCAGTCTGTTGCATACGTTGCTTTCGGTTTGGATGCGGAAGGTTGACAAGAGCGTGCATCGAGCGGTAACTTAATAGCGAATCGAAACATTAATTTATAACATTCGGCCTGGAGTCAACAAGCGCTTATTTTACCACGCGGGTCCCAAGGCTGTCCGGCCAGACCTTTTGTGGTTTAATGCCGCGCGTTGACTCTTTTTTCACCAGCGGATGACCAGGAAATTCAATGAAAACAACTAGAAAAAGACAACTGAACCTATCCCTATTGGCGGGCACCGTCGCGACGCTGTTGTCATCCGGTTTGGCGAACGCAAAATCGGACGACATGCACCAGATTTTTCAAGATAACTGCGCCAGTTGCCACGGCTCGGATTTGGGCGGTTACTTGGCTCCGGCGATCAACGCGACCACACTCAAGGGCCGCAGTCCGACCGCATTGCGCACCATCGTGATGGCCGGCAGTTTCGATACCTTGATGCCGCCGTTCTACGGCAAACTCAGCGACGACGAAATCCGCGGCGTCATCAAATATTTGCAAGCCACGCCGAAGCAAGCGAATCCGGCCTGGACCATCGACGACATGAAGAAGTCGCTGAGAGTCTACGTCAAGGATGAATCCACGTTGCCGGCCAAGCCGACCTTTCAAATCGATGATAAATTCGAAAACCTGATCGGTGTGGCGGCGCGCGGTAAATACGGGCGCGGCGAAGGCTCCAAAGCCATTTTCATCAATAGCACGACGCACCAAAAAGTCGGCGAAGTCGCGACAGGTACCGCCGCCCACATCATCGACTTCAACCCGGCCAATCCGCGTTGGGCTTACGTCAAAACCGATACCGCCGAGATTTTCAAGGTCGATCTGTATTCAATGAAAGCGGTGCGCAGCATTAAAACCGGTTGGAACGGACCCGGCATGGGCGTATCGCGCGACGGCAAATACATCATGGCTGGCTCCTTCGTGCCGCATAACGCCGTGATTTTGGATGCCGATACCCTGGAACCGCTGAAAACCTTCGAACTGGAAGGCACCGATCCCGACGGCAAACACGTTTCTTCCGACTCCGGCATGATCATCGGCACGCCGTATGCCGACATCTTCGCGATTGCGTTGGAAAACGCCGGCCAGGTTTGGGTGGTCGATTACAAGAAAGAAGGTTTCCCGGTGACCCGGATCGAAAATGTCGGCCGTCACTTGCACGACGCCTTCCTGACCCACGGCGGCAAGAAGTTGATGGTCGCTTCCTATGACGATAGCATCGTCGCTGCGATCGATTTGGAAGAACGCAAATTGATCAAAAAACTCGAAGCCGGTTGCGTGCCGCACGTTGGCGGCGGCTCGGCGGTCAAGGTCGATGGCCGTACCTTGGGCTTCGGCACCAACTTCGGCGATTGCGACAAAATGGTGGTCAGCGTTTGGGACTTGGACAAAATGGAAGTCGTGAAGCAAGTACCGGTTTCCGGCGGTACCGAATCGCCGGCGGCTCACGCCAACGCGCCTTACGTGGCCGTGGACATCATCAGCAAGGACAGACGTGCCCGCACCGTGCAGTTGATCGACAAGAAAACGCTGGAAGTCGCCAAAACCCTGGATGTCGGCGGTCACGCCTACTTCCCGGAATACAGTGCCGACGGCAAATTCCTCTACATCAGCGCCGGCTACAACGGCGACGAAGTGGTGGTCTACGACTCCAACAGCCTGCAAAAAGTCGCGAGCATTCCGATGGAAAGTCCGGCCGGCATTTTCTCCAGAGGCCGGGTCAAATACATGACCCGCGGCTTGTCGCCCGACGAAATGGAGCAAGGCAAATGAGAGCGAAAATTTCCTTGATCCTGCTCGGCGGCTTAATCGCGGCCGGTCCCGGACAGGCCACCAGTTTGTACGTCGGCCAAAACAAGGCCGGCGCGGTTTGCGCGCAATGCCACGGCATTCGGATGCCGAGCGCCGATGCACCGTTTCCGCCGCTAGGCGGCCGCGATCCCGAGTATTTGAAAACCGCGATTAAGCAATACCGCGACAAAACCCGGAAATCGGACATCATGAATGCGATCGCCGGCTCGTTGACCGATAGCGAGATCAACGACATCGCCGCGTATTACGGTAGCGTCAAGCCTTGATAGCGCGTGCGGCGGCTTGCTGTCTGGCTTGGGGCGTCGGCGTTGCCGCGCAGGCGGACCAACCCAATCCGGCTCGCCAGCAGGAATTGTTAAACATGCTCAAGCACGACTGCGGTTCCTGCCACGGCCTGCCGCCGAAAGGCGGCTTGGGACCGTCGTTGATGCCGGACGCATTGGCCGGCAAGAGCGACGAATTATTGCTGGATGCGATCCAGAAAGGTCGAGCCGGTACGGCTATGCCGCCTTGGCAGCCGTTTTTGAGCATCAATGAAAGCCGTTGGTTGATCGCGCGATTGAGGCAAGGTTGGCTGCCATGACACGCAATGCGCTGATTCTGGGCTGCGCGCTATTTCTCGCCGTCCATCCCTTGGCTTGGGCGGACAACGCGCAAATCGAACAGGCTTACCGCCAACAGCGTAGCGACCTGCAAATCGAAGGCGAAGGCATGGTGATCAAGCTGCTGGCCGACGACAATCGAGGCAGCCGTCATCAGCGTTTCATCATTCGCCTGGAGTCCGGACAAACCCTGTTGGTGGCGCATAACATTGACCTGGCGCCGAAAATCGAAGGCCTCAAGGTTGGCGACAAGCTGGCTTTTGCCGGCGAATACGAGTGGAGCGATAAAGGCGGCACCTTGCACTGGACCCATCGCGATCCGGGTGGGCGGCACGCAGCTGGATGGTTGAAGCATGGCGGCAGGGTTTATCAATAAGACCTCGCCATTTACAATCGGACCTTGCTTTTCGATTTCAGAGGAACAGTCATGACCACGATTACCGAACTCTCGCAACTGGACCCGAATGGTCATTATTCCTATGCCGATTACCTGAGCTGGAGCCTGAACGAAACCATAGAGCTGATTAAAGGCAAGATCAGCCTGATGAGTCCGGCGCCGAGTCTGGATCATCAACGAGTTTCCTGGCAGTTGAATGGTTTGCTTTTCGAGTATTTTCGGAAGAAACCTTGCCGGGCATTTGCCGCCCCGTTCGACGTGCGTCTATACGACCGCCGTAAATCGGTAGCCGCCAACCAGGATATTTATACCGTTGTTCAACCCGACTTGTGTGTGATTTGCGATGTCGAAAAACTCGACCCGCGCGGCTGTCTGGGAGCGCCGGACTGGATCATCGAGATTTTGTCTAAGGGTAATTCCAAGAAGGAAATGCAGACTAAATTCGAGCTGTATCGGGAAAGCGGCGTCAAGGAATACTGGATCGTTTACCCGTTCGAACAGGCGGTGCATCAGTTCGTGCTCGACGAAGAACTGGATCAATACCGTTTGCTGAACATGTTCTCCGGGGAGGACAGTGCTACACCACATCTATTTCCGGATTGTACGATCGATTTGCAGGAAGTATTTGCCGAATAATTTTTACGGTTTTTCATGAAACGACTCATTGCTTTGGCTGGCGCTTTCGCTTTTTACACCCTGTCCGCTAGCGCCGATTTGCGCGCCACCGGCGATCTGGGTGTAGTCATCGAGCGCGAGGCCGGTACGGTGCAAATCGTCAGCACCAGCAAGCCGGCGACGCTGAGTCGCATCGAAGGCCTGGGCGACTTGTCGCATGCTTCGGTGGTGTTTTCGCGCGACCAGCGTTACGCCTACGTGTTCGGTCGCGACGGCGGATTGACCAAGCTGGATTTGCTGCAAGACCAGATAGCCAAGCGCATCGTGCAAGCCGGCAACAGCATAGGCGGCGCGATTTCGCAGGACGGTAAGGTCATCGCCGCATCCAATTACACGCCGGGCGGCGTGAAATTATTCGATGCCGATACGCTGGAGCCGCTGGCCGATATTCCGGCCGTCTACGGCGACGACGGTAAGTTGTCCAAGGTGGTCGGCTTGGTCGATGCGCCCGGACAACGTTTCGTCTGCAGTTTGTTCGAAGCCAACGAAATCTGGCTGATCGACGCCAAAAATCCTCGCCAACCCGTGGTCAAAAAGTTTAAAGACATCGGCAAACAACCCTACGATGCCTTACTGAGTCCGGACGGCCATTTCTATGCCGCCGGCCTGTTCGGCGAAAAAGGCTTGGCCTTGCTGGACTTGTGGCAGCCGGAAAATGGCGTCGAGCATATCCTCGAAGATTACGGCAAGGACGACGAGCAATTGCCGGTTTATAAAATGCCGCATCTGGAAGGCTGGACCATGGCTGGCGATTGGCTGTTCGTGCCGGCAATCGGTGCGCATGAAGTCTTGGTTATTGATAAAAAGGACTGGGAATTGGTCAAGCGGATTCCGGTGGCCGGCCAGCCGGTGTTCGTCAGCGGCCGGCCCGACGGCCGGCAGATTTGGGTGAATTTTGCCTTTCCGGATAATCAGACCGTGCAAGTCATCGACGTCAAGGATTTCAATATCGTCAAAACCCTGCAACCGGGCAAGGCGGTGTTGCACATGGAATTCAGCCCGCGTGGCGAAGCGGTGTGGCTGGCGGTGCGCGACGAGGACCGGGTGATGGTCTACGACACCGAAACCTTCGCCGAAACCGCCCGTCTGCCGGCGCAAAAGCCCAGCGGCATTTTCTTCTCGGACCGCGCGAATCGGATAGGCTGGTAGCGCATGTTGACCCCCTTGCAGCAACGTCTGCTCAACGATTACCAACAGGATTTTCCGTTGAGCCCGACACCCTATCGCGACATCGCCGAGCAGCTTGGCGTCAGCGAGGACCAAGTGTTGCAGGCCTTCGAACAGTTGGCCGGGCAGCAAATGATCAGCCGTATCGGCCCGGTGATCGCGCCAAACAGTATAGGCAGCAGTGCGTTGGTGGCGATGGCTGTTCCGGGCGCCGATCTGGCCCGCGTCGCCGCATTGGTCAGTGCGTATCCGGAGGTCAATCACAACTACGAGCGCGAGAATCGCTTCAATCTGTGGTTTGTGCTGATCGCCGATGACGAAAACCATCTTAACGCGGTGATTGCCGCTATCGAAGCGCAAGCCGGCTATCCGGCCATGGTACTGCCGATGCTGGCCGATTACTTCATCAACCTGGGCTTCGAGTTGAATTTGCATGATTGATGCCGTCGATTACCGTTTGATTGCCGCCGTGCAGGCGGGCCTGCCGATTGCCGCCCGGCCGTATGCGCTGATTGCCGAGCGCTTGGGCTTGAGCGAAAACGAAGTGCTCAGCCGCTTGGCCAGACTGAAACAGCAGGGTCTGATCAAGCGCTGGGGCGTCGTCGTCAAACACCGGCAGTTGGGCTATCGCGCCAATGCAATGATCGTGATGAACGTGCCCGACCAGCGGGTTGCCGAGATTGGCGGCTTGGTCAGCCGGCAGGCCTGCGTCAATCTTTGCTATCAACGGCCACGGCAAGGCGAGGTCTGGCCGTATAACCTGTATTGCATGATTCACGGCAAGAGCCGCGACGTGGTGTTGGCGCAGTGGGCGGCGTTGCGCAATGTCTGCGGCTTGGACGAGTACGCCTTCGAGGTGCTGTTTAGCCGGCAGTGCTTCAAGCAACGCGGAGCCTTGTACGCCCGCCACGCCGCTCATCGGGAAAGCCCGGTTTTGGCAGGCGAGGGCCGAGCCGAAGCGGCCGCGGCCACGTTGAGCTTCGACCTGCAAATGGCTTGAACATGGACGCCACCGACAAAGCCATCGTCAACCGCCTGCAGCAAGGTTTTCCGATTTGCGCGGCGCCGTACCGGCGGGTCGCGGACGAATTGGGCATCGCGGAAGCGGATTTACTGAGCCGTTTGCAAGCCTTGTTGGCCGACGGCGTGTTATCGCGGTTCGGACCGATGTATCACGCCGAGCAAATGGGCGGCGCGTTAAGCTTGGCGGCGCTGAAAGTGCCGGAAGCGCGTTTCGACGAAGTCGCCGACATCGTTAACGCCTTCCCGGAAGTCGCCCACAATTACGCCCGCAACCATGTCTTGAACATGTGGTTCGTGCTGGCCACCGAACAACCCGAGCAAGTGGCGGACGTGATCGCCGAAATCGAGCGCCGCACCGGTCTTGTCGTCTACAACATGCCGAAGATCAACGAATATTTCGTGGGTTTGCAGTTGGAGGCTTAGCGTGGCCGAGTCTCGAAGTCTCGAAATACGAATATCCGAGTCATGGGTAACGTTGTTTGGTGTGTGGAATGAGTGTATAAAATACACATCATTTATTAAATAGGAGTCTGCCATGTCCGTACGTTTTAATGTCGTGTTGTCGGACGATCTCAACCGCGAGCTGGATCGCGTGGCCCAGGAAAATGAGACCAACAAAAGCGAGATCATGCGCAAGGCCATGACCTTGTACTTGGCCGCGCAGGATGGTCGCCGGCGTGGGCTGAAGCTGGGCTTGGTCGAGCCGACCACCCAAAAATTGGAAACCGAAATCATTGGTTTATGAACCATATCGATCTCAACCAGCCGCCGCCCAACCATACTTTCAGCGTTTCGGTCAATCGGGAAGAAACCGACGGCGAGCGGCGGGTAAGATTGTTCAAGGATTTGGCCCTGTTTTTGGTGGCGCTGGGCTTTGTGATCACGATTGCTACCTTGTGCTACTCCACGTTGCTGTCCGCTTCAGCCAGTGCCGAGGAAAAGAAATGGGCGATGTCGATTCTTTCCGCGGCCACCGGCGGCTTGATCGGTTATCTGATCCGCAAATGACCATGCCCCGTCCTAGCTCGCTCGATCCTATCGATCGCCAAATCATCCAGGCTACCCAATCCGGCTTGCCATTAGTGGCCGAGCCTTACCAAGCCGTTGCCGAACAACTGGGATTGTCCGCGCGCACCGTGATGTTGTGCCTGGCCGAAATGCAACAGACCGGCGTGATTCGCCGCATCGCGGCGGTGCCCAATCACTACAAGCTGGGCTACCGCTATAACGGCATGACGGTGTGGGACGTCGAGGATCGTCTAGTCGACGCGCTTGGACAACAGCTAGCGAAGCTGCCGTTTGTCAGCCATTGTTATCGGCGCCCCCGGCATTTGCCGGATTGGCCTTATAACCTGTTCGCGATGGTACACGCGAAAACCGAGCAGGATGCCGAGCGGCAGGTGGCGATGATCGCCGAACGCCTGGGCGAACATGCCCGCGCCCACGAGGTGTTGTACAGCACCAAAATTTTAAAAAACCGGCTTGCGGATTGGCGGCTAAGCGATGTTCAGATTGAGTCAATTCATGCGTGAAGTGTTGGCGCCGACGCCGTTAGCACCTGCGCGTAAGCCGCCGGGTCCGGTGGTGATCTGGAATCTGATCCGCCGCTGCAATCTGACCTGCAAGCATTGTTACACCACGTCGGCCGACATCGATTTCCCCGGCGAACTGGCCACGCCGGAAATTTACGCGGTGATGGACGACTTGAAGGCGTTCAAGGTGCCGGTATTGATCCTGTCCGGCGGCGAGCCGCTGCTGCACCCGGATATTTTCGCGATTTCGCGGCGGGCCCGCGACATGGGCTTTTACGTCGCCTTGTCCAGCAACGGGACCTTGATCGACCAGTCCAACATTGCCCTGATTGCCGCGATCGACTACCAATATATCGGCGTCAGTCTGGACGGCATGCGCGAGGCCCACGATAAATTTCGCCGGAAGCAAGGCTCGTTCGACGCTTCGTTGGCCGGCATTCGCCTGTGCCGTGAGCACGGCATCAAGGCCGGTATTCGGTTTACGTTAACCCAGGACAATGCCCACGATTTCGAAGCCCTGCTGCAATTAATGGATGACGAAGACATCGACAAATTTTATCTGTCGCATCTGAATTACGGCGGGCGCGGTAACAAAAACCGCAAGGACGACGCCGAGTTTCAACTGACGCGCCGGATCATGGATGCGCTGTTCGAAAAGTCGTTGAGCTGGGAGGCGCAAGGCCTGCACCGCGAAGTGGTTACCGGCAACAACGATGCCGACGCGGTGTATTTTCTGCATTGGGTCGCACGCCGCTTCCCGGAGCGCGCCGGCCATATCCAGGCCAAACTGCGGCAATGGGGCGGCAACGCTTCCGGCGTCAACGTGGCTAATATCGACAACTTAGGTAATGTCCATCCGGATACCTTTTGGTGGCACTACGGGCTCGGCAACGTCCGGCAGCGGCCGTTTTCCGAGATCTGGCAAGATCTGTCCGATCCGCTGATGGCCGGATTGAAAGCCTCGCCTCGGCCGCTACAAGGCCGTTGCGGTACCTGTGACTACCAAGCCATCTGCAACGGCAACACACGGGTCCGCGCCCAGCAATTGACCGGCGATTGCTGGGCCGAGGACCCCGGCTGCTATCTAAGCGACGTGGAAATTGCCGGCCCCTCGAATCAGCTGGATAGAGCGGCCGTAAACGGCTGATGCGGAACACTCCGCACTTCGGGAGCAACCAATGCCCCTAGCCTGGCGATCGGCAAACGGGTCGCCCGGAAAATCAAAATCACTGGTGTAGGAGCGGCTTTAGCCGCGATCGATGTCGTTCCGACACCGGTGTCTCGCCTATGCGACCGCTGCCTTTCAGCGCCATCAACCCTTGATTCCCCGTCAGTCGTCCTGAAAACGTAACCAAGGTTTGGCCCTAGCCTTTTTCCCGCGACACATGCTAAGGCAGCGCCGTGCCTGCATCCTCGAGCTCGTTTGTTTTAGCCGGTATTAGCCAGCGGTTCACTTGTTCCAGATCGGCCGGCGACAGACTGCTCACGGCTTGTTTCAGGCGCAGACTGTCAAGCAAGTAGTCGTAACGGGCGCGGGCGTAGTCGCGTTGAGCGCCGAGCAATTCGCGTTCGGCGACGATGACGTCCAACGCGGTACGCCGGCCGGCGTTGAAACCGGCCTGGGTGGCGGCGAGACCGGTTTCGGCGGATTTCAGCGCTTGCTGCAATGCCTTGACGCGGCTGATGCCCGCCACTACGCCCAGATAGGCATTGCTGGCGCCGCGCCGCACCGCGCGCTTTTGTTGGGCCAGATCGGCCAGCGCCTGGCGGTAGCGGTGTTCGGCTTCGCGGGTCCGGGATTCGGTGCGGCCGCCCTGGTACAGCGGCAGGTTCAGATTCAGGCCGATCACGTCGTCCTCGACATCCGCCGACCCGAATCGGCCGCCGGACGTGGCAAAACCGTGGCTGCCGCTGGCATCCAGCGTCGGCAGGTGGCCGGCGCGCTGTCGCTGGATTTCATCTTGGGCGACCTGAACAGCTTTTTGTTGCGCTAGCAAACCGTAGTTTTGGGTGAGCGCCAACTCGACCCAGCGCTGTTCGTCGGCCGGTTCCGGGGCCAACAACGGCATGTCGGCGCTGAGTGCGTCCAATTGCGGATAGTGCTGGCCGGACGTTTCCCGCAGCCCCTCGTGAGCGTCGCGCAGTTGGTGATCGGCGGCGATGGCGTCGGCCACGGCCCGGTCGTGGCCGGCTCTAGCCTCCTGGACATCGGTCAACGCCAGAAAGCCGACCGCTCGCCGTTGTTCGGCTTCGGTGAGCTTGCGCTGCAACGATTGTTGTTGGGCCTGGGCGAATTTCAGGTTTTCCTCGGCGGCCAGTACGTCGAAATAACGTTCGCAAACCGTCAGCATCAGCGCAATTTCGGCGGCGCTGCTGTCGGCCTCGGCTTGGGCGACCCGATTGTCGGCCTGCTCCAGCGCGACCCAGCGGTCGATATGCAGCAAGGGTTGGCTGATCGATAAGCTGTAGGCGCCGGTCATGAATTCGCTACGACCGCCCAAGCCGATCGCGGCCGCGCCGCCGTAACGAATATTTTGGTAGTCGCGCGCAACGTTGGCGCTAAAGCTGGCCTCCGGAAGAAACAGCGCGGCTTGCGCCTGGGATTGGCTTTCGACGACGGCTTCCACGCCTTCGCGGGCTTTTTCCAGACTGGGATTGTCTTGCAGAGCGTCGCGATACACCGCCAGCAAATTTTGCGCGCTTGCCGGAACAGCGGCTAGCGCGGCGGCCAGCAGCCAGCCGATCGAGCCAGCCCGGCGCGGAGCCGGCCTGGCATGGCGCTGGCCGGATGGGCTTGGGGCGGCCGCCGGCCGCGCCGCGCGGTTAAGCGCCATGCGTTTTACCCCGCAAGGCCCCCGCCATCCCCAAGCGGTACAGCAAAGGCATCAGGAATAAGGTAAACAGCGTCGAAAAGCCCACTCCCCAGACGATCGCGGTCGCCACCGGCCGCCAGGCGGACGTGGACTGGTCCTCGCTCAGCGCCAGCGGCAACAGACCGACCGTGGTGGTCAACGAGGTAATTAGAATCGGCAGTAATCGCCGCCGCGCCGCCCAGATGCTGGCATGTACCACGCCCATGCCGGATTGCAAGCGATCGTGGGCCGCCGAGAACATCAGGATCGCCGAGTTGACGGCGATGCCGGCCAGCGCCACGGCGCCGTAAAAGGTGTACAAACTGACCGCTTCCCCGGACAGCATCAGCCCCAGGATGACGCCGGCGAAGGCCATCGGGATTTTCAGCAACACCAGCAGCGGCAAGCCGTAGCTTTGAAATTGCGCGCCGACGATGATGAATATCAGCCCCAGCCCCAACACCAAAAATTGCCAGAGCTGTTTTAGGCCTTCTTCGACGGTTTCCATTTCGCCGCCGAAGCTCACCTTGATGTCCGGATAACGATCCTTGACCCATTCCCAACGGCGCTGAATCTCGCCGTTGGCGGCCAGCGTATCCATTTGGCTTTTATCGAGATCGGCCTGCAGGGTCAGCATCTGTTGGTAATCGATATGATTGATGCTGGCGGGGCCGATACGCGGCTCGGCACTGACCAATTGGCCGAGCGGCACGGTCGAACCGTCGGTGCGGGCCACGGTGTAACGCAGTAGCTCGCCGATGTCGCGTATGTCGTTTTGATACGCGCGTACCCGCACGCCGACCGGCTCGCCTTGCTCGGTATAGCTGGCGACGCTCTCGCCGTCCGCCAGCAATTGCAGGGTGCGGGAGACGGTGTCCGGGCTTAGGCCGGCCCGTTGAATCGCCGCGCTATTCAGCCTTAATTTCAACTCGCTGAGTCCGGCGATCCGGTCCAACCGGATTTGGCTGATGCCGGGCGTCGCGGCGAGCATGCTCTTCAATTCGACGACGGCGGCATCCAGTTGGGCGCCGGCGCCGCCTTGGATGTTGAGGTTAATCGCCTTGCCGACGCCGCCGCCCAATGCCGAGCCTTCGCCCTCGACCCAAGCCTCGACGGCTCCGTCGAGATTCGTCAGCAGGGGCTTGACCGAGGGTATCAAGCCGGCGGCATTGCGACTGCCATGGTTCAAGCTGAACCACAAATCGCCGTATTGGTGGCCGTACAAATATTGGCCTTCCTTGGCGATAGCGCCGCTTTCGGCCGCGCTGGCCCGTAATTCGCCCGGTTCGAATAACGGGGTGATGCGCCGTTCGATTTCCTCCAAGGTGGCCAGGGTCTTCGCCGACGGCGTGCCGCTGGCCATTTCCAGCGTGACGACGAAGCCGTAATCGGGTGGCGTTGGCAACCAATTAAATTTTACCCAGGAAAACGCTACGGCCGAGCCGGCCACGGTGAAGAAGGCCAGCAACAACAGCAAGGCCTGAATGGGGCGGCGTAACACGTAAACCAAGGCATGGCCGTAGCGGCGTTGCAGGCTTAAACGCATCCGTTCTCGCCAATGTGTCGCGGCTTTGCCGGCATTTGGCGCTTCGGCCCTGACGGTAGCGGCGGCGTGGGCCGGCAAAATCCACAAGGCCTGGACGATGCTGATCAGCAAGGCCAGGCAGACCACTTGCGGCACCACGCCCATCAAAATGCCCAGATAGCCGCTCATCAACATCAGCGGCACAAACGTGGCGATCGTGGTCAGCGAGGAGGTGGCGACCGGCAGCCAGACTTCGCGCAAGGCCGCCACCGTCGCGGACAAGGGCGGCAAACCCCGCCGCAACTGTTGGCCGACCGCCTCGATCACCACCACCGCATCGTCGACCAACATCCCCAGCACGATGATGACCCCCAGCAACACGCTAAGATTGAGCGATTGGTCGGTAACCTGCAACGCGATGAAGACCCCGGCCAACGAGAACGGCACCGCCAACGTGGTCAGCAGCGACAAGCGGGTACCCAACAGCAGCCAGGTCACCGCCAACACCAACAACATGCCGGACCAGGCGTGCTCCTCCATCGTGGCGATGGCGCTCCTGATTTGATCGGACTGGTCGATCAGTAAAAACAGTTGCACGCCGGTATGGGCGCCGACCCGGTTGCGGGCATCGATATAGGCTTTCAGTTGATCGATCAAGGTCAGCGTGTTGGCGCCGGCTTGCTTGATAGGCATCACCGCCACCGCCGGTTGGCCGCGAAACCGCGCGCCCAGTTTCACGGCTTTGCTGGCGCGGCTGATGTCGGCCAAATCGCCCAGCCTGACTTCACCCTTGGCGCCGAGGATAGGCAACTGTGCCAGCCGGCTTGCCGCGTCCTCGGTGCCGGTCAGGCGCAGCAGCCACTCGCGTTCGTCAACCTTGACGACGCCGGCGGCGATGTCTCGGAAGTACGCGCTGACCGTATCGGCCAGGGCGGTGGGGCTGATGCCCAGGCCGGCCAGGCGTTCCGGATGAAACACCACCTGCAGCTCCGGATCTTCCAAGCCTTTGGTCTCGACCTTCGCCACGCCGGGTAGGCGTTGCAAATCGAGTTTGACTTGGCGGGCCTGGCGGCGAAAGTTTTCGTCTTCGCCGGGGCCGTACACCAAAATCTTGAACCAATCCGAACCCAAATTGCCTTCGAAAATCTCCGGCAGCGCGGCCGACTTCGGCAATTCCGATTGCGCCAAGGTCTGCAATTCGCGCCGCAGCTCCATCATCCGGCGTTCGTAGACCGGTTTATCGAGTTCCTCGAAGCTAACCGTGATCGTTGCGATACCGGTTTGGGCATTGCTGCTGACGTGCTTGATGTCGCGGATTTTGCCGCGCAGCGTGCGTTCGATAGGATCGACGATCAAGCGCTCGACATCCTCGGCGCCGGCGCCGGGCATGGCCACCGAGATGCTGGCGGTGTGGGCCGGCGTATCCGGCGCTTTTTCCTTGGGGAGTTGCGGATAGGCCAAGACCCCCAGAATCAGCACCATCAAATAGCTGAGATTGGCGAGGACGTGGTTGCGGTACAGCGAATCCAGCCGCATGTTCAAGGCTTGCTCTTGGCGGCGGGCGCTGCTTCGACCGTGATCGCGGCGCCGTCTCGCAGCGCGAATTGACCGGTGACGATGAGCTGGCTGTCGCCCGGTAACGCGATGGCCGCCGGCCGGCCGCTTTGCGCGGCCGGCAAGGCGTGAAAACGGGCAATCCCCTGCAGGTTCAGAAACACGCCCAATTGTTCGCCGCGCTTGACGACGAATTCGGCCGGGACGTGCATCAGTTTGTCCCGCCATAGCACGCGGCCGGCGCTGCCGGCCTCGGCGGTGGCGGCCGCAAAATCCAGCCGGGCATCGTGCGTGCCGGTTTCGGTGCGGATGGCCGGTAAAACGCTGCGCAACTTCAACGGATAGCGGTTGCCGTTGTGTTCAAAGTTCAAGTCGCTGGCCTGCCGCAAGGCCTGGGTTTCCTGATCGGGGATTTGCGCCGACACTTCCGGCCGGCCGGTGTCGAGCAGGCGTACCAACGGCGTGCCTCGCGCGGCGAATTGGCCGACCGCGATCAAGCGTTCGGTCACCACCCCGGCAAACGGCGCTTTCACGGTGCAGTGCTTGATTTGTTGGTCGGTGGTTTCCAGACGGGCGCTATTCGCGGCCAGATCGCCGCGCAAGACCGCCAATTGCGCGCGTTTTTCCTGGACTTGCTCTTCGGGTAGGGTTTGCTGTTGGGCCAGGGTTTCCGCTTGCTTGAGCTGCCATTGCGACAGTTCCAGCTTGGCCTGGGCGGCTAACCGCTCACCCTGCAAACGCGCGCGTTCCAATTCGAAGTCTCGGCAGGCCAGTTGCGCCAGGGCCGTGCCGAGCTTGACCGCGTCGCCGACCCTGACCGGCAGCTCGACGACCGAGGCGTCGATTTCGGCCGCGATCGGCGAGTGATTCAAACTGACGACCAGCGCCGGCGCGGCGGATTCCGGGTAAATCGCGACTTGGGCGAGCGGCGCGACCCGCACGGCAACCGGATCGTCCGCCCATGCGGCAGCCGATAGCGTTAACCACGACGCCGCCAACCAGGCGGCAATCGGCTTTTCCAATGTAAACCTGGATGCGCGGGCCGTTGCCTTAGCGTGCGCCGCGCGCCGGAGTGGTTGGTTGGGAGTCGGGAAAACGGTCATGCCCATCATGCGCCGACTTTAAAACGGATTCGGCGCATGTTCCGCCAGCCGGCAACGACCAACAGCAAGCTTGGCAAGCCCACGCCTACGCAAGCCAGCGGCAGATTGGAGCGTCGAAACGCATCGGCCGGCGCCGGGTGCCGGAATTGCGGAATGGCCTGGTAATCGTTGAATTCCGGCCCGTCCTGAACAAATTTCGGAAAATAAAAAGCCCGCAGTCGTTGGTGATAGTCGGCGACCGCTTCCAGAAAGGCCTGCTGGTAGTCCTGGCCCTGCCCGGTCAGTTGCTGAACCGTGTGCTGATAGACGATGGCCGGCGACAAAAAGCCTAGTCGTTCGACCAGTTCGCGTTGATGGCCTTGCTGGGCCGCGAACTCGGCCCGGCCGGGTGCCAGTACCCGTTGGGTTTCCTCGTCCAACGCGATGCGGGTCTGGATGAAGTCGTCGGCGTTGACACTCGAGGATGGCGGCACTCGCTCGGGATGATCGATCAAGTATTTGCCCAGCAATGCGCTCTTACGCTTGCCGACTTCAATAGTGGCTTCGCGGCTGGCGTCGATGAAGGCCATCCGCGAGGGTAGCGGGTACCACTGTTTCAAACCTAGATTCAGGCAGCCCGGCAACACGACCACCAAGGACAGCCACAGTCCCGCCAATAGCAGACCGTTCTCGGCGCTGCTCTGACCGCGCGAATTGACCCAAAAGGCGCAGGCAAACCAAAAAAGTAGATACGCCGTACTGACCAGCAACCAACCGCCCCAAGCCGCGACAAAGCTTGGCGCGTCGGCGGGCGGTGCTGCCAGCCACAGCGCCAGACTCAACGGGAGCAGCGTCAACGCGACGAAGCATGCGGATCTGACAGCGAAGCGGGCGGCTATGATGCGTCGCGGCGGAACCGGTTGGCAGCCGAGCAGGGCCAGCGTGCCGAGCTCGCGTTCGGCGGACAATTGGTTGTAAGTCAGCAGCAAAATCGCGATCGGCAATAGCGTAAGGATCGCAAACGTGGCGTCGAAGCGGCCGAGCAGCAAGCGCAACGGGTTTTCCAGCGTGCGATGTAAGCGCTCGTCGTAAGCGCCGCCGACTTCCCACGCGTTGACCAGGATACAGGCGTTGTACAGATCGGTTTGGCCGACGGTCAGCGCCGCCAAGTCACCGTTTTGCCGGCAGATATGTTGCGCCATGCCGCCCAGGGTCAGCGCGTAGCGCGGATCGCGTTCCCGCTCCGCGACGGTTTGGGCCGGCGGCTGGTTTTTAGCGCGCAGCTCCTTGGCCATGTTCAACAATTCCTCGAAATCTTGGCGGCTCTGTTGGGCGTATTCGGCGATCAAGGCATCCTGGCCGGTTTGCCATTGCCTGCCGTTGTTGAAACCGAACAGCAAGGCCGCCGCGCACAGCAAGCTAGTCACCCAAAACACCCGGTCGTGACGCAGTTGCCGGCACTCGATGCGGCATAAGCTCCAGCCCTTCATGCCGATGCCCCCGACAAACGGGAAACCGCGTAACGGGCAAACGTTACCGCCGCGGCCGTCCAAATTAGCAATAAAGCGATGGCTCTGGGATAGGGGCTTAGTGCTTCCCGCCAATCGGGCGGCCGATAACGAAACGCCGGAACGCGTTGGAAGAAGCTCGCGTCGGCTTTGATTAACGTGCTGTCCCAACCGTTGGCATTCCGAGTTTGATGGCTGGAGACGTAATCGTTGAGGAGGCGGTTCAAGTGGCGACGATAGTGTTCGACTTGCCGGGTAAAAGCTTGATGCTGCGCCGGATCGTTGCCGGCCAGGGCCATCGATAGCAGCGAGACGCCGGCGCTCGGCGCGATCAGCGTGCCCCACTCCAGTAAGCGGTTTTGCCGGGCGTAAATATCGTAGCGTTGGCGGTCGTAACGTTCGCACACCGCCCAGGCCGCTTCCTCGCCGACTTGCATACTCCGGCCCGTGTAATCGAAGGGCAGCTCCTCAACGCGCTCGACCCGGTACTTGGCGAGCAACTGCTTTTGCAAGGTCTGTTCGGCGCTTTCCCAGGATTGGCTCAGATCGGTCATGAAATTGACCCAAAACCGATGAGTGGACGGGACCGGATAAACGTAGCCGCCGACATCCAGCAACATGCGAGGAAGCGCGAACACCGTGACGCCCCAGAACACCAATAGCACCGCCAGCGCGGTTCGCGCCGAGCGGCAACAGGCGGACACGCCGAGTGTCAGAAACAACAGCAGAGTCAGATACAGTCCGTACAACACCACCAGTAAACCGGCGCGGGCCAGTTCGTCGCCGCGCGATTCGGCCGGCGCTAGATAGCCGGCAGTGGCGATACCGAATCCGGCAAGCGGCAACAGTATTGGCAATAGCGCCCGCGCGATGCCGGCCGCCTTGCCCCACAGCAGCAACGAAGGCCGCAGTCCGAGGCTCAGCAATTGTCGCAAGGTGCCTTGCTCGCGTTCGCCGGCGAAAGCCGAAAAACCGAGCAGTATCACCAACAGCGGCAGCAGGGTTTGGGCGGCATT
Source organism: Methylomonas stagni (assembly GCF_050154735.1). Lineage (NCBI taxonomy): Bacteria > Pseudomonadati > Pseudomonadota > Gammaproteobacteria > Methylococcales > Methylococcaceae > Methylomonas > Methylomonas stagni. The sequence goes on from NZ_CP189557.1 coordinate 4,629,747, forward strand.
GGCCGGGTTCAAGTCGCCGAAGCGCTGCAGCGCGCTCATGTCCTGGGCCGGCGGATATTCCACTTCGCCTTGGATGTGGGCACCATTCAGGATCGAGGCGCCGACGTACGGCTCGATCCCGCCATCGACAATGGTCAGCGGCCGCGGCGTCTTGAATGCGTACACCCCGTAATGAGCGGCGTCGTGCGGGTGTTTGGGGTCTTGTTGGCCGAAACGCCGATAGTCGTGCTCGGCGGCGATGTCGGCTTGATTTAGCAAATCCAGGTAGTTGCGCCAACCAAATCCGCTGGCGGCGATCATCAAGGCCAGCATCAACGATGCCGCCAGCTTGAAGCGGCCGTCGCGGCGGCATTCGGTGAACTCTTTTTCGGCGATGACGGCAATCATGAGATGGGCTCCGCAGCGCGCAAACCGGCCCGCATATAGTCCAGATAAATCCGTTCCAAATCGGCGGCGCTGGTGTCGGCGGTTTTCAGAACCGTCAACAGTTGACCGGCCTTCATGATGCCGGCCCGGTGACCGGTTTCCTTGACGCGAAACAAATCGTGGGTCGCCATCAAGATCGCTACGCCGGCGTTCGCCAGTTTGACCAGCAAGTTGGAAAACTCGTAGGCGGCTTGCGGGTCCAGGCCCGAGGTCGGTTCGTCCAGCAATAAAACCTGGGCTTCTTTGGCGCAAGCCATCGCAATGCCGACTTTCTGGCGCATGCCTTTCGAGTAAGCGGCGACCGGACGTTCGACGGCTTCGTCCGGCAAGCCGGCCCGGCACAGAAAGTCGCGCAAACGCGTTTTGTCATAGCGATGGCCCGACAAGCGGCTGAAATAGTCCAAATTTTCCAGGCCCGAGAGTCTGGGATACAGCGCGACGTTCTCCGGCAAATAGGCGACCCGTTGCCGAACCCGATCGGGGTTTTGGTTGACGTCCAGGCCGGCTATCCTGGCCACGCCGGCGCTGGGCTTGATAAAGTCCAGAAACAGATGAATCGTCGTGGTTTTGCCGGCACCGTTGGCGCCGAGCAAACAAAAGATTTCGCCGGGGGCGACTTGCAGATTCAACGCGTCCAGGGCTCGGATCGCGCCATAGTGTTTAGTCAGTTCTCGGGCTTCTATCATCGGAGTGTGGCGCCTTGGCAATGAAAAAAGACTGCCGCGAAAGGCCTTGCTTCCCGGAGATATAAAACCTATATTCGACGCTTAATTTCGATCCGTTTCGAGCGTTTATCGTTATGTCAACCATACAAGTTTCCGAAGATATATTGCCGCTGGGGCAGTTCAAGACGCAGGCTTCCGCATTGATTAAAAGCATTAATTCCAGTAACCGTTCCATCGTCATTACCCAGAACGGCAAGCCGGCCGCCGTGGTACTGTCGCCTAGCGAATTCGACCGGCTTAATAGCCAAGCCCGATTTGTCTCCGCCGTGAGGCAAGGTTTGGATGACATTCAGGCGGGACGGGTCATAGAGGACGAGCAACTGGCGGAAGTTCTGGAACATAAAATTGCCAAATTGTGAAGTTGCGCTGGAGCGATCGATCCACGGACGATCTGGCCGAGATCTACTGGTATATCGCGCGTGCCAATCCCCAAAACGCCAAGCAGTGGGTGGACAAACTCCGAAAGCGTGCCCGAGATGCCGCTCACTCGGCATTGATTGGCCGGATTGTGCCGGAGCTGGGCCAAGCCGATATTCGAGAAGTGTTTGTCGAGCACTATCGAATCGTCTATCGCGTCGAAGACGACGGCATATCGGTATTGACTGTATTCGAAGGGCATCGCGCGCTTAAGCTCTAAACTCCCTGGCTGCATTCGCTCGGTAGTTTCTTCGATGGAGACGGCGAAACACTTAAGCATCGACACGCCCGGCGATGTTGGCTTGTCTGGCTTTGGACGACCGCAGAGCGCTCCGCTTTTTCAGCCAGATATAGACGCCGGTGACCGATAGCATCGCGACCACCAAACCCATTGCGCAAACGAAGATTTGGAACGGCAGTCCCCAGACTTTTGCCATGTGCAACGCAAACAGCCACATACTCAAGGTCAAGCCGAGGTTTTCGCCGGTCGGTAACAGTAGACCGCCAAACCGGCCGCTGTCGCCGTCGAACCAGATCGCGGTGCCGGCGTGGTCCGGGCTGAGGTCGCGGTCGCTTTTTACCACGTACAAAAACATGCCCTTCTCCGGTTGATAGGCCAGCGCTTCTTCCGCCAACACCCGCACGTGCGCCGCTTGGGCTTGTTCGGCCATCAAACGCCGGCCGATCACGTGCGCCTCACGCCAGGCTATGCGCGGTTCCGGGCGCGGTTCCGGCAGATTCGGGACCGGAAATTGCCGTAAATCCGGCATGTCGAATAGCGCGGCCATCACCGGTTGGTAGACGGTTTCGCTCAAATTGAAGCCAACCGACGACCAGGCGAACACGAACAGCATCAGCCAGGTCCACAAACCGCCGGCCCGGTGCAAGTCAAAATTCAGCCGAAAGGCCGAGGCCGGCCATTTGATTTTCCACGCAATCGCCCAACGCGACCAAAAGCCGCGCGAAGTTGTTCCCTCTCCTTCAGGGAGAGGGTTAGGGTGAGGGGATTTACGCCGCACCGGAAAGGTCAGGTAAAACGCGACAAAGCAATCGACGGTCCAGATCAGCGCGGCGATGCCGAACAACCACACGCCGACCTCGTCCAAGGCCAACGAATAGTGCAAGCTGTAGATCACTCGGAGGATGTTGCGGCGGGTCAGCGGCCATAAGCCTTCGTCCTTGCCGTAACCGAGCAGTTCGCCGGTGTAGGGATGCAAGCGCAGGCTTTGATAAGCCAGCTCGTGGGGTTTGCCGGTGGCCGGATCGGTGCGCGGCGTCAACCCCGCTTCGAAAACCCGGTTGGATTCCCGGCTTAACATCAGTTGGTTGATGTACGCATGCGGTTCCAGCGCCAAGGCTTGGTCGCGCAGCACGAACTCGTCCAGCATCGCCTGGTCGCGAAGTTCCACCCGAGACAGGTCGGAATTCAGCCAGTCGTCCAATTCGTGGTAAAAGGCCAGCACGCAACCGGTCAGCCCGGCCACGGTCAAAAAGAACGCCATGTACAAGCCGGCGTAACGGTGTACCAAAACCCAGAAGTGTCGCGTCATATAAAGTTTGTTAAAGGTCGTTTAATCCATAAGACGAATCTCGGCGTTAAATCCAGACAGAAATTTGCGATTTATCGCATCTAGCGACTTAACGGTCATTATCGCGACGCAGGAACAGATGGGCCCGGCAACGGCTTCAGCCGCGACCGAGAACCCCTTCGGATACGCGTGTACCCGTACTTTGCGCTACGACTTTTCATGCTCGATAAAGCAACTTCGCCTCGAAAGCCCCGTTAATCCTTGGCAGCGTTCTTCAGGCGCGGCCGAACGGAAAACCCGCCAACACGGCAGGGAGAATCGGCAACGAGGGCCGTCAATACTCGACGTTGAGCGAGCCGATGAAACTGCGCGGGTTGCTGAAGCTGACATAGCCGTAACCGGAGTCGGTCACCGGCGACGCGTCGGTGAAATAGCGTTGGTCCAGCAAATTATCGACGTTCAGTTGCGCCGTCACTTTCGATTTGCCGACTTTGAAACTGTAGCCGGTCATCAGGCCGACCAAGGTATTGCCGACCGAACGGGTTTGGTTGTTGGCATTCACGACATAATCGCGCAAGCTTACGCCGCCGCCGAATTTCAAGCCCTTGGCCGGCCCCTGTTGGATTTCGTAGGTAGTCCAGGCGCTGGCGGTATTTTCCGGCACAAACTGCAAGCGGTTGCCGACTTTGATCTGGCCGGAGGTGTCCGAACTTTTGGTGACACGCACGTCTTGGTGGGCGTAGGTCAGGATCGCGTTCCATCCGGGCAGAATTTCGCCTTGTATGTCCAGCTCCGGTCCGCTGCTATTGACTTCGCCGACCGACAAATAACAAAAATTGTTGCCGCAAGCGCGCCGCGGGCGACGTCCAGTGTGGCGACGTTTTGTTTGGTCAAATCGTAATAGGCCAAGGACAGGCGCAGACGGCCGTCGAACAGCTCGGATTTTGCGCCCAGCTCCCATTGTTGGGCGGTTTCCGGCGCCAAGGCCTTGCCGAAGGCCGCGCCTTCCACAAACGAAAACCGCCCGGTATTGGCGCCGAAATTCTCGACGTAATTGCCGTAGACGCTGAGCGACGCGGCGGGTTGCCACAGTACCGCGACGCGAGGGGTCACGTCGTCGTCGGTTTGCGGCAGGCCGAATGCGTCCGGCCGCAGTACGCCGTCCGCGCCGCCGCGAAATATTTTCGAATGCACATATTGGTAGCGAAACCCGCCCAGCAGGTGAATGTTGTGCGGAAGCTCGATTTGGTCCTGAAGATAGGCACCGAAATTGTCGGTTTTTTGGGCGAAAAGCTGGCGCAAGCTGGGGTCCAATACTAAGCCCGGACCGGGATGGGCGGGCCGGTTGATGTCGATATCGGACAGCGTGAAACCGATGCCGCCGAAGGTCAGGTCCTGAAAATAATCGGTGGCGTAGTGGTCGCCGCCGACTAGCAAGGTGTGTTTCAACGCACCGGTCGTGAAATGGCCGGTCAGGTCCAGAATATTGGCCAAGGTGTCGTTGGTTTCCGGATTGATTCCGTAAACCACCCGGCTCAAGGTGTTGCCCGCCAAGAAAATCGGCAAGGTGCTGGGGCCTTGCCGCACCTCGCGGCGCCGGAAGTTGACTTGATGCTTGATGCTCCAATCTTCGTTGAACTGATGCGTCCAGTTGAAGCCGGCGAAGTAGCCGTCGGTCGTGGCCAGGTTTTTTTCGCCGAGGTTGCGCTGGTGGGGTAGGTCGATAAACCGGTTGTTGCCGTCGGTCGGCAAAATCATGAAATCCTCGCTGGCCCGCTTATGCTGATACTCCATTTCCAGGGTCGCTTGGGTTTTGGCGCCGATTTGCCACTGGATGACCGGCGCGATGAATTTGTCGTCGCTTTCGACCAGATCGCGGTAGGAATGATTGCTTTGAAACGAGGCGTTGACCCGGTATAGCAAACTCGCGTCGGAGTTGATCGCGCCGGTCGCATCGACGCTGGTGCGAAACAAATCGTAGGAGCCGAACTGCTGGTTGATCGCGTAGTAGGGCGTGGCTCTGGGTTTTTTGGTGATGACGTTGATCATCCCGCCCGGCTCGACCCGGCCGAACAGAATCGCGGCCGGCCCTTTCAGGACTTCCACGCTTTCCACGTTGGCCATTTGTTGACCGTTGCCGTACCAAGTGCTGCCCGCATCCATCCGAAAACCGTTGCGGAACAAGGTGCTGGTCGCGAAGCCGCGCAGCGTGTATTGCTCGGCGTTGCTGGGGCCGGCGGCATTGTTGTTGCCGTTGGCGACGCTGACGCCGCTGATGTTCTTCAAGGCCTGATCGAGGCGTATCACTTGCTGGTCCTTCAAGACTTGCTTGGAAATCACCTGTACGTTCAGCGGCGTTTCCATGATCGGCGTATCGGTTTTGGTGCCGGAACTGGCGTTCGGCAACGCGTAATCCGGATTGTAGGGATCGGTGGCGTCGTAGGCGGCTTGGCCGACCACCTTGACGGCCGGCAAGGTGGCCGCCGCGTCGGGCTTTTCGATATTGTCCGGATTTTGCTGGCTCGGTTTGATGGCCAAGGTATGGTCGTCAACCGTTTGCACGTTCAAGGCGGTGCCTTTCAGCAGATGCCGGAGGGCGTCCGCTCGGCTGTAGCGGCCGTCGAGGGCCGGGCTGCTCAGGCCGGCCACGCTTTCCGGGCGGAAGATCAGTTGCAAGCCGGTAGCGCGCGAGTAAGCTTCCAAAGCCGCCGCCAAGGGTTGCGCCGGCAGATGCAAATCCAAGTCGGCTTCCACCGCCTGGGCGCTAGCCAACTGCAAGCCGGCCAGGGCCGTCGCCAGCGCCCAGCGCATTGTTTTGGACTTGCCGCGAGCGGAAGGCTGATGATTTGACCGGCGGTGGTGGTTCGGCATGGGCGATCTCCTTGTAGACCGGGACACTGTTTTCGATCCCTATGCGCACTAAGCCAAACGAAGCCGCTGCTTACCCTACCTATAAGCGTGAAAAAAGTAACTCTTCAGCGATCAGTTCCTCTTTGAATAAGAGGGGCTGAGGAAATTTTTTAATAAATCGCATAGGACGCTAATGTTGGCCGACTAAGTTATTTTCGTTCAATGGGCGAGTTATTAATCGGAGAGTTGTGCGCATATTTAACGGGGCTCCGTTATTTCCAAATTTAGCCACGCAAAAGAGCATTGTTGCAGTTACTTTTTTGATGTATCAAAAGACAAGATGACGCATTTTAATAAATTAAACAATGTCATTTAACGCATATTGTTTGTGTTAAATCCCGCGATCATTGCGTAATTGCGTCTAGCTGAATCAGTTACCCAAGGAATTCGCTCTTAGTCAAGCGCTTCATAACCAATTGTATATGCAGAAAAAACTGATAAGCGCAAAAACAAAAGGCGCCATTTCAAGAAAAGGCGCAAAAATTGCCTAGTTAAGGGGTTTAATTAATTTTTGTTTCGACCATGTAATGCATGACATCAAAAGGATTAACTGACAATCACATCATCAGCCAATTATATTCAGATCACCATGATTGGCTTTTACATTGGATAGAGCGCAAAGTCTCCTGCCGCTTGCAAGCAGAAGACCATGCGCATGATACTTTTGTGCGCGTCATTGCATCAAAACAAGCTCCCAACCTGAAAGAGCCTCGCGCTTTCCTGACAACGATCGCAAAAGGTTTGCTGATCGACCACTGGCGACGAAGCGACATAGAACAAGCTTACCTGGAGCGACTTGCGGCCTATCCGAATGAGTTTGTCATTTCGCCCGAAGAAAATGTCATCATTCTCGAAGTGTTGCGGGAAATCGATGAATTACTGAATCAACTTCCGGCAAAAGTCCGCCAGGCATTCTTCTTGGCGCACTTTGAAGATCTCACGGATGCCGAAATTGCCCAAAAATTGGGAGTCAGCGACCGCATGGTCAGAAAATATGTCGCGCAAGCCATGTTGCAATGCTTGTGCGCCGAAATTTAACGCAACATGCAAAATCAACGCCGCGTTACTATCGACCCGCAAATCCTGGCTCAGGCTGCCGAATGGTATGCGATCCTGCGTAAAGGGCAGGCACACCCGACTGAGCAAGCAGAATGGGAAATCTGGCTGACTGAACACCCCGACCACCAAACCGCTTGGGCCAGAGTGGAGTTCCATGCAGATCGACTCAAATCACTCCCACCCAAAGCCGCTTTAGTTGCACTCACAGCGCCTGATTTACAGCGCCGGCGCGCCATCAAGAACCTGGTACTGTTAGGCGCGGTGGGATTATCCAGTTGGCAATTTTCCCGTAGCCGCTACTGGCAGGCATGGACGGCGGATTATCATATCGCGCAAGGAGAAACCAAAACCATTGCTTTGGAGGATGGCTCAAAAGTCATGCTGGATAGCGGCAGCGCGTTGAACGTTGAATTCAGCATGGATTTGCGCCGCCTACAATTGCTGGCCGGTGAGATTTACATCGAAACCGCCAAGGACAACATCGGTTGGCATAGGCCTTTAGTGGTCGATACCCAAGACGGCAGGGTTCGGGCGCTCGGCACCCGTTTTAGCGTTAACAAACAAGCCGACTACAGCCACGTTTCTGTGTATGCCAATAGCGTTGAAATCCAACCCACCGATCCAACCGCCTCAAAGCAGCTGCTGCAAGCAGGCCAAGAAACCCAGTTTGTCACAACCCGTGTTGATCCAACTCACTCAGTAAAACTCAACCAACCGGCTTGGAGTCAAGGCGTCATCGTTGCCGACAACATTCCGCTCAGCGAATTTCTGTTACAACTGAATCGTTACCGGAAAGGCTATGTCACCTGCGCGCCTGAAATTGCCGACTTGCGCATTTTTGGTTCCTTCCCACTCAAAGATACCGACAAAATCCTGTCAAATCTCCAGGCCAACTTGCCGATCAAGCTATCCAGCCCATTCCCATACTGGGTAAAAATTCTACCGCGCTAGTCGGATTGTTTTACTAGGACCACTGCGTTCCGCAACTTGACCCATGACTGGCACCTGCAGCCACTTTATGGACTCCAGCGTTTCCCAGAGCAAGTCGGCTGCAACTAAATTTCAACAGTCAGTGCTTGCGCATACCACAAAAATATCAATCTATTTTTACAACAAAATCATTGAATTAAAAAATATTTGAAATTTTTTTCATTTTTGAGTTCCGGATTTTGAATCTCGACCGGCAAGGAGAATGACAACACCATTATTTAAAGGAGATAAAACCGATGTCAATGACGAGTCACACCAGCCGTTCAGGTCTACAACCCTCGCGATTGCACCAGGCCATCCAACACATCCTGCTGGCCTCCGCACTCACCGTATCCGCAGCGGCGTATGCACAGACCAGTACGGATACTGCCAGCATCAGGCATAACTATCACATTAGCGGCGGTTCATTGGGGCAGGCGTTAAGACAGTTTGCGACCAACTCCGGGTTGTTGTATTCGGCGGAAGCTGAATTGACCGAGGGTAAAACCACGGCCGGTCTGGATGGCGAGTACACCGCCGAAGACGCATTAAAAAAACTCCTGGTCGGCACAGGTCTGACTTATACGTTTACAGCGGAGGGCGCGGTGGCGGTTAGGGTTGCCGAGACAGGAAGCAATGGGGCATCGACTTTGCCGGCGGTGAAGGTGGTGGGACAGGCGGTGTATGATAGTAGTGATCCATACAATCCAGACTACAGCCTGCCCAACGCCTCGACTGCGACTAAAACCGATACGCCGATCATGGAGACGCCTTATTCAGTTAAAGCTGTACCCAAACAAGTACTGGAAGACCAACAAGTTATAAGATTGGAAAAAGCTCTGCAAAACGTAGCGGGCGTTGTACAAGAAGCTTCAAGTGGATTGATGCGCGACAGTTTTGTTATTCGTGGATTTTCGACAGGGAACGATATTCTTTCTTACCGGGATGGCTCACCGTATCCGCAAAATGGTGGAAATGCTTATTCGACCAAACGCGATCCGGCGAATCTTGAGCGTATTGAGGTACTAAAAGGTCCCGGCTCTATTTTGTTCGGACGAGCCGAACCGGGTGGGGTTGTAAATATGGTTACTAAGCAACCTCTTGATATCCCATACTACGCTTTACAGCAGCAATTTGGTTCGTTCGATTATTACAGGACAACGATTGATGCAACAGGGCCTGTTACTAAAGATAGCAACCTTTTGTATCGGCTTAATGCCGCATATGAAGGTGCTGGATCGTTTACCGATTTTGCCAATAGTGACCGCTTTTTTGTGGCGCCAGTGCTGAAATGGAATATTGGTCAGCGCACACAATTCACCACCGAGTTTGAATATCAGCGTTTCGATGAAACTCCGGGATCAGCTAGGATTACGGCATTACGTAATGGTAGTCACGCTTATTTGTCTAGCCTCCACCGTAATTTATTTACCGGTGAACCGTCATTTAATTCTAATAAGGGTGACAGGATTTTGGCAGGGTTCAATTGGTCACATGGTTTCAACGATAACTGGTCCGTCTCGCATCGATTTTATTACACAGGCATTAATGCAGAAATTCGACAAGCGTTTTTAGGTGGACTTGCAGATAGTCAAGGCAATGTTTCCAGAGGATATGAACACCAATCGGCTCGCACCGATAATTATTTTACATCATTAAATTTGACAGGAAAAATAAATACGCTCGGTATTAAACATACCTTGTTATTTGGTGGCGATTATTATCGTACAGACGCTAAGGATTCATACGATGTACGTTTTATATCAGGGACATTCAATCTATTTAATCCAGTCTATAACACTGTCGGGTTTGACGGCGTTGATGTAAATAACCGTATCACTTTCGGTGTCGATAATACAACCTCATGGTATGGTTTATATGCGCAAGATCAAATTGAATTACCGCATAACGTGTTCGCATTAGGTGGTTTTCGTTACGATCAGGCGGATCAATACGATCATCTGACATCTTCAGTCGCTGGGAATGATAATCGCGTCAGTCCACGCGGCGGATTGTTATGGCGACCAATTCCAGAATTGTCACTCTATGGAAGCTACACAGAAAACTTTGGAGCTCAAAACGGAATTAATGGAAATGGCCAGACCCTTTCGCCACAAACCGCGCAGCAATGGGAGCTAGGCACAAAAACCGAGCTACTGAATGGTAAGTTTAGCGCAACCCTGGCATATTTCGATTTGACAAAACAAAATTTGGCCGTTACTGACCCGAATAATACGTTTCTAATGACCACTATAGGCGCTGCCGAAAGTCGGGGCCTTGAACTGGATATTTCGGGCGAACTACTCCCAGGGTGGAGAGTTATTGGAGGTTATAGTCATTTGTTTTTTGCCAATATTACTCGCGATGTAGGTTTTGACCGTGGAATAGGCAATCAAGGACACCGACTACCCAATGCACCTCATAACTCAGGTAATGTCTTCAGTACATACGAGTTTCAGGACGGTATGTTAAAAGGTCTCAAGTTTGGAGGTGGTGTAACAGTGCTCAGTAAGCGTGAAGGTAATCCACTTAACAAGTATGAAATTCCTGGTTATGCCGCGCTTAATTTAATGTCCAGTTATGCAATGAAAGTAGGCGCAACTAAAGTTACTACTCAGCTAAACGTTGATAATTTGCTGGACAAATATTTTTACGCAGGCAGTAACGGAGGTGCTGAAGTGTACTTCGGTGCACCGAGGACGTTTTTGGGTTCTATTCGTATCGAATATTAATTACCTTTTTATTTTGGATGGTGTGCTCCCAAAACCGGCGCTGCCACACACCTCGCTCGCCTTCGCTTTGGCGACTGGCGTTGATGCGTTCGGTTTTGGGGATGTTTCGGGAAAATCCGGCTTTGATCAACATTCAGCGGGTCGGGTAATCGGCATCTTCCGGCGGCATCGTGAATACGGCATGCAAATGGTCAGGCATCACCACCATCGCGTCGATTTGAAACGGGTGGCGGCTGCGAACGATGCGGATGGCCTCGCGCAGCGCATCGATGTGCTCTACCAATAAGCGCCGTTTTCTTTCTGCCAGGTTGACAGTAAAGAAATAGCTGCCGCCCTCGGTGTGTGCGTCGATATTGCATGGCTGCTGGAGCGATGCGGTTTAAGTTATTCGGGAATTTAACATGGGAATCATGATGAAAATTCACCCGTTCCGGGTATTACCGCCGTTATGACGGTCTGGCAGCGAAGCTATTTTAATCGTCGTTGGATACAGCGCCGGCGAGGCGGTCCGTCTACCCCTGTTCTATTTTAGACAATACCCTTAACGTTAGATAATGGACCCCGACTTTCCGCCGCTGACCGCAGCCTTTTTACGCCATCAGAGCGAGTTACGGCAGTTTCTGTATCGGCGGGTGGATTGTGCCGAAACGGCAGCCGATTTATTGCACGACACCTTTTTGCATATCGCCGAATATCCGGCACAAGACCAAATCGCTAATGGCCGGGCCTTTTTGTACCGGGTCGCCGGTAATTTGGCATTGGATCATTTACGCGCCCAAACCCGGAAACAAGAGCGGGACGGCGGCGATTTGGACGAAGAATGGCCGTGTCTTTGTCCGCAACCCGAGGAATACTTGCAAGCCCAGCAGCAGTGGCAGAAGGTCAACCGCTGGTTAAGCGGCTTGCCCGTGTCCAGCCGGCAAATGTTTTATTGGCATCGATTGGAAGGCAAAAGTCTGCGGCAAATCGCTACCGAGCTTGGGGTTTCCGAACGCCACGTCGAACACGTGCTGCGGCAGGCAGGGAAAAAGCTGATCGAAATACAATTGAATGATGGCAATTATTAAGCCAGCCCTACCACGTCATTAATCAAAAACAAAATTTCTAATTGGCCGTCCGCCTCTGAAATTGCGATCGCGAAAATTGAATTTCGCCGAAAGGCAAAATTGCGCTTTGCGTTAAGCGGTTACAAGCGTTGCCGGTTTTCGGTAAATACCACGACTTCCGGCGAGGGCCGGCGGGCCTCGGCGTCCAGCAATGCGGCGATGGCGGAGACGATGCCGTTCAGGTCGTCGGCCTTGAACACGCCGCTGATGCGTTGGCTTGCCAGTCCGGGCGAGGCCAGTTGGATGCGGACCGGATGGTAGCGCTCGATTTCAGCGGCTACCTGGGCCAAGCTTTGGTTGCGCCAGATGATTTCGCCGCGCCGCCAGGCTTGGCGGGCTTCGATGTCGATGGCGATCGGTGCGGATTGACGGCCGGACGCGTTGTAGGCCAGTTGCTCGCCGCCGCGCAGCGAGGTGGTGGCAAGTGCTTGGGCACCCGCGCCGGAGCGGACTTCCACTTCGCCTTCGAATACGCTGACCGTGGTGGATGCCGGACCGCGATAGACCGCGAATTGGGTGCCGATGTCGCGGGTTTCGCCGCCGTCGGCCTTGACCACGAAAGGTCGCCAGGGTTGGTGGGCGACTTGCGCGAACAGCTCGCCGCGTTCGAGCGCCAACTCGCGCCGGCCTGTGTCGTATCGAACCGTGACGTCGGTCGCGGTGTTCAATTCCAGCAAACTGCCGTCGGCCAAGGTCACGCCGAGCCGTTCGCCGATATCGGTATGGTAGTGTTGATAGTGTTCGCCGAAATACGGGTTCCGCCACAGGAGACCAACCGCCAACAGCAGCGCGGCGGCGATACCGACAGGATAAAAACGCTTGGCGACGGCGCGGCGAGCTGGTTTACCGCCTGACGGACCGGCATAGACCGACTGCAACGGACTCATGGCTTGCCATAGCGACTCCAACGTTTGATATTCCTGACGGTGGCGCGGGTCGGCGGCCAGCCAGCGCTCGAATTCGAGCCGGTCCGCCGCGCCGCAGTCCGGCGAACGCAGCCGGGCAAACCAAGCGCTGGCGGCCTCGGCAGGCGATGGCGTGTTGGGATGGTCAGACATCGCCGGTCGCCGTCGAGCCGTCGCGCGTCGCTAAAAGGGGGGAGATTCATGTCACGGTTCCAGCAAGCCGGCATCGTGCAGGTGCTGTCGGCAAGTCAGAAGGCCGGCGCTGACGTGCTTTTCCACCATCGCCACCGAAATACCGAGGATGTCGGCGATTTGCGGGTAGGTGAGATGGTGAAAACGATGCAGAACGAAGGCTTCACGCCGGCGCGGCGGCATCGAGTCGATCGCGGCGCGGATCACGGCTTGAGTTTGCGACAGGCTTAATTGTTGTTCGGGATTGTGGTCCCGGCTGGTTTGCTCTTCGAGCGCCGCGTCGCCATCGTGTTTGGCGTCGTGCCAAGCCCGGCGATTCAGCACGTTGACGGCTAACTGGCCGGCGATATGAAACAGCAGGGCCTTGGGGCTTTGAATGTCTTGAGCGGGGATGATCTTCAGCAGGCGCCGATAGGCTTCCTGGGCCACATCGGCGGCGTCCTGGGGACAATCCAGGCGCCGCCGCAACATGGCCTGCAAATCCTTCTGGTGGGTTTCTATCAGGCACTGAACCCTGTGCCTTGCCAAGTCGTTCATGCGTTGGGGTGTTTGCGTCGAGTGAATGCGTGAATTCTCGCGCATGGTACACCGCAAATTGTCGTCGCGCTATCGCGTAGGCCGATTCGCCAATCGATGCCCGTGATGCTGTTGTTGGCTAGCGGCTGGCATCCTATGGCGAGGAACGCCAGCCGTCATCCAGGCGGGACCGACGTGGCGTTCCATTTTGCCTGGGCTAATATTGAACGCTGATGGACCCCATGAAAAATCGGGGTTGACCGAAGGTTGGAAACATCACGCTGGGACTATCGAATCCGGCTCCGGTGAAATAATACGTATCCAATAAGTTATTCACATTCAACTGCGCACTGACTTTGGTTTTTCCAACCTTGATACTGTAGGCCGCCAACAGATCAACCGTGGCATAACCCGGTATCGAAAATTGCGGTGCATTGCAGCAAGTCAGCTGACTGCTTTGCAGGTTGATTCCGCCGCCAAATTTGAAGCCTTTCAGAGTGTCGCTTTGAAATTCATAGGTACTGAAAACGCTGGCGGTATTGCGCGGTACGCCCCAATAGCGAGTTCCGACCGGATACAAGCCCAAAAAGGCTTCATTTTCCGGATTGGTTTTGCTGATAGTGGTGTCCGTATACGAGTAAGTGGCTATTGCATTCCAGCCCGGCAAAATCTCGCCTTGAATATCCAGTTCCGGACCGCGGTTGTGCACTTCGCCAATCGCAATCTTGCAACGCTCGCCTCCGCAAACATGGGTAACATCGGGGTCCGTCGAAGCCAGATTGGTTTTGGTCAGGTCGTAATACGCCAAGGTAGCCCGCAAGCGGCCATCAAAGAACGAAGTCTTGATACCGCCTTCGTATTGGCTGGCACTGGTGGGGTCTATCGTTTTGCTGACGCCGGGACTGACATAGGTTTTCCCAGTATTGGCGCCAAAACCTTCAACATAGTTGGCGTAAAGGCTGAGCCAACTTTGCGGTTGCCACAGAATGCCGACGCGCGGCGTCACCGCGTCTTGGGTCGTTGGGTCTTGTGGAGTCACCGTGCCGGTGTAATTTTGCGATGATTGCTTTTGATGAATGTACTGGTAACGAATGCCGCCCATCACTTGAAAGTTATAAGGTAGCTTGATCTGATCCTGGAAATAAAGGCCGTATTGATCGGTATTGGTGACGGTTTTGTTGTAGCTGGTCGGATCGACCGTCGGTGGATAATTTCTGCCGGGATGGCTGGGGTTGAAGGCATCGATATTCGATGGTTCCGGACCGCCCGCATACCAATTTAAAAAAGAACCCAAATCGGTCTGGTGACTACCGCTAGAGTCAAGCCGGTAATAGTCGCCGCCGAACAGCAGGGTATGGTTCAAGCCCAACGTATCGAAATGCCCGACCAGATCGAGATTGGTGGAGTAGGTGTCATTATTGTTTTTCTGGTTTATGTAAGACAGTCGCGGAATAGAATTAGGCGTGATGGGGCCGAGAACAAAACTTTGAAATACAGCCAATGTCGCGGGATCAGCCAGATTAAAAACGGGGTAACTACTTACTGGAATAAAGCTATCGTTCAAATTGGCCGATACCCGATGCTTGATCGACCAATCGTCGTTGAATTGGTGCGACCAATTCAGGCCCACGAAAATGGTATCGGTCTGGCCTGGCGAATATTCGCCATAATTACGGCTATTGGGAATATTCAGAAGTTGACCGTTAATAACCGGTACGGCCGCAACATCGGCGCCAAACTTTTTATGCTGATATTCCAATTCCAGCATTGCCTGAGTTTTGGGGCTGATATTCCATTTCAGCGAAGGCGCGAAAAACACGCTGTCGTTGAAGACCAAGTCGCGAAAAGAATTGCTGTTTTCATACGAAAAAACCGTGCGATAAAGCAAGGTGTCGTCTTGGGTCAGCGGCCCGGTGGCATCCAATACGGTTCGATATAGGTCATAAGAACCGAACTGTTGGCTGGCGGAATAATAGGGCGTGGCTAACGGTTGCTTGGTGACGACGTTGACCATGCCGCCCGGCTCGGCCAGGCCATATAAAATGGCGGCCGGGCCTTTCAGAACTTCTACACTTTCCACGTTAGCCATTTCACGCTGGGCCGAGCCTTGTTGCAATCTAAAGCCGTTACGAAAGAAGGTTTCCGAGGCAAAGCCCCTCAACGTGATTTGCTGGTTGGCGACGTTGGCATTCCCCGTGCCGTAAGCAAAACTGCCGGTGGTCACGCCGCTGACGTTCTTCAAGGCCTGGCCCAGGTTGATGACCTGCTGATCCTTCAACACCTGCTTGGAAATCACCTGCACGTTCAACGGCGTTTCCATGATCGGCGTGTCGGTTTTGGTGCCGCTGGTGGCGTTCGGCAGCACGTAATCTTCGTTATACGGATCGGTGGCGTCGAATTGAACGGTTTGGCCGACGACAGTGACCGAGGGTAGTGTATTCGCCGATTGCGGCTGATCGGGTTTCGTTGGGGCTTTTTCCAAAACCAGCGTGTTCCCGTTTTCCAGGCGATAACGTATCCCGCTGTTCTCCAGGATTTTTTGTAGCGCGGTGCTTGGCGTAAAACGCCCCTGAAGCGCGGGGCTGATTTTGCCGGCCACCAGTTCCGCGTCGTAAAACAATTGCAAGCGGGTTTGGCGGCTGAAAGCCTTGAGGGCCTCGCCCAGGGTTTGCGACGGCAGATCGAAGTCTTGCGGTCCCTGGCTGCTGGATTGGACCGGTTCGGCGGCGGCCGCCGCGGGTAGCGAAGCGGGCAGCGCGGCGCACAATAGGCAAAATAGCGGCGATAGTGGTTTTTGAGTCATCGGTGTCGTTTCCTTTCGGTTAGCCTCGAAGTAGGCCTTCTTTTACACTGACGAAACGACGGGGGGATGGTCGTAAAAATTCGCGGAATTTTTTTGCGGGTAGGCTCAGTAGATCGCCGTCAGCCAAGCGCCCAAGCGAACGATTCGTAGTTGCTGAGTGTTGGCAATGGTCTGGATTGCGCTTTCCAGGTCGTTGATATTGAAAACACCGCTGACTTTGCGTTGGGCGGCCGTCCGATTCATTAAAACCAACTTGCCTGGCCGGTAGCGGTTCAGTTCAGCGACCACGTCGGTCAGCGATTGGGCGGTAAATACCAATTGGCCGTAACGCCAGGCGCGGGCGTCGTCGCCGACGCCGTTAAGCGGCGGAGCGGCACCGGTTTCATCGTCGAGATGTTGCTGTTGGCCAGGGTTTAATACGCCGACCAGGTGGTCGGCGTGCTCAACCTGTACGGTGCTTTCGAACACCGATACCGTGGTTTGCCCCGAGTCGCGGTAGACGCTGAAGTCGGTACCCAGCGCGGTGACGCGATCCGGACCGGTAACGACGGCGAAAGGCCGATGGCTGTCGTGGGCGACCCGACACTCGACTTCGCCGCGCAACAGTCGAATTTGCCTGCCTTGCGGGGTAAAGGCTATCGCTAGCGCGGTGTCGGCGTTCAGATACAGCGTACTGCCGTCGCTCAGTTGTACCGTTTTGGATTCGCCGGGCGCGGTTGCGAAGTCGGCTTGCAGCCGGTCCGGCAATCTGAAATGCCAACTCAGCAGGCCGACCGCCAGTAAAATCGCCGCCGCGTAGCGGAGTGCCGGCGCGCGAAAGGCTGTGGTCCGCGTCCGGACCGCGCTGCTGGCACTGCTCAGGCCTTGCCAATGTTTGCGCATCTCAAAAAATCGGGCGCGGTGTTCCGGCGACTGTTTGATCCAGGCCATGAAAGCACGGCGTTCGTGTTCGTCCATCCGGCTGGATTCTAGCCGGGCAACCCAGTGCGCGGCTTCGTTGGCGATGGCGTCGGCGTCGCTTGTTCGGTAAGCGGAATCGGCCACGTTCAAAAATCCTGCATGCGCTGTCTGCAGTACAGTAGCGCTTTCGCAATAGTTTTTTCGACCCAGCTTTTGGACTTACCGTAGCGCTTGGCGATTTGTTCCAGCGAGACACCTTGATAACGGTTCAGATAGACCACATCGGGAATCGGCGGCGGCAGTTGTTGTAATAGGCGCTCGTAGGTTTCCAACTGTTGCCGGTAGTGCAGATCGGTTTCGTGGTCGAAGCCGGCGTCGGCGTTTTCCCAGACTTCTTCGCTGTCGTTAACCCAGTGGCCGCCCTCGCGCTGTCGGCGGCGATAATGATCGATCAATAAATTTCGCGCCAAGCGGTTCAGATAGGCGCCAGGCGTTTGAATCGCGCTCAGGTCGTCCATTTCCAGCAGCTTCAAATAGACCTCTTGCAATATCACCTCCATCGATTCGCGATCGGGGCAATGCCGCCGCAGATAGCGTTGCAAGTCCTGATAATGGTCGTCGTAGAGTTTACCGACTAGGGAGGGGTTGATTGAAACCGCGGCGGCGGTTTCGGTGGGCCATGTCAACGGTTCATCAATGGCGATGGTTTTATTCATGACGAGGTGTGTTCCTTAACCTGTTGGTCGGCGGCATGGTGGGGAATGTCGCCAACTTGAATGTAATAAAACTATGCCATCGATTGTTGGAAAAGGCTACCGGCGAAACGATACGCGGGGAGGAATGCGGATATAGCCGTCCGTGACCTAACGGAGTTCAGTATTCGATTTTGATGGAACCCATAAACGAACGGGGCGTACCGAAGCTGACGTAACTGGTGTCATAACCCAGAGCCGAAGGGATGCGATAGGGCATGATGGAGCTGTAGTAGTACTTGTCCAGTAGATTGTTGACGTTGAATTGCACGCTGATTTTGGATTTGCCGATGTTGCGGCTGTAGGCGGCCATCAAATCCGCGGTTTCGTAACCCGGCACCTCCAGATTGGCGCCTGATGGGGCGTTAGTCGCCTGATTGTCGCGCAAGGTGATGCCGCCACCGACTTTCAATCCTTGCCAGTCACCGTTCTTGAATTCGTAGGTATTCCAAAAGCTGGCGGTATTTCTTGGCACGCCGTGATAACGATCACCCTGGGCGGGGTAGGCATTGAAGTTTTTGTCGTGATGACATCGGTATTGGCATAAGCCGCTATTAGGTTCCAGCCCGGCGGAATTTCGCCTTGAATGTCCAACTCCGGCCCACGGCTGAGCACCGCGCCAGCCACCACGGAGAAGCCTTGATTGGGCCGCAGATTGTCGTCGGTAGCGACATTGGTTTTGGTCAGGTCATAGTAAGCCAGGGTGGCGCGTAAGCGCCCGCCAAAAAACTCGGTTTTCGCCCCCATTTCCCATTGCTCCGCACTCGAAGGTGGCACTGGCTGGTTGGGATAGACCTTGCCGATATTGGCACCAAAACTTTCGGTGTAATTGCTGTAACAGGCTGTTGATTTTATCTCCTCCTCAATCGGCATGGATTCGTTGAGTTAGGTGCTGGATATATTCGTAACATGTTGTGATTATCGGTAAAACTCTATTGTTTTCCACATATTCCATCGAATTCATGCGCGGCGCCGACATCACCCAATAAGAGCTGTTCAGTTACCGAACCCTGGAAGGACGGATTCCGAAAAAACATCCGCTCCGCAAGCCGCGCAAAGTGGTCGATCTGCTACTGTCCACACTCAACGATGAGTTCAACACGCTCTGCGCTCGTCGCGGTCAGGATTCCATTCCGCCGGAACGTTTGCTCCGCACCCGCCTACAGCACGTCCTGTTTTCCATCCGTTCAGAACGGCAGTTGGCAGAGCATATCGATTTCAACCTGTTGTATCGCTGGTTCGTTGGCTTGACCATGGACGACGAAGTTTGGGACCACTCCACCTTCAGCGCCAACCGCGACCGCTTGCTGAACGAGCGCATCAGTCGCTTGTTTTTCGAACGAGTGCCGGCCTTGGCGGACTGGCAAAAATTGCTGTCCGACGACCATTTTTCCGTGGACGGTACGCTGATTCAGGTCTGGGCCTTGCTTAGAATTGAAGGTGGTTTCTGTTTTCGGGTCGCCAAGCTGCTTGCGGTTGTCGGCCGTAAACTTCGGGCCGTCTCGGATCGCAGACTAGTCCCGGTTCTGTTGGTCATTTTGCGTCAGTGCATCAAGGAACACGGAATGCTCCACAATAGCGTGGCGGTGGCCGGTTCGGCGAACGTGATCTCCAAACGTATTAGCGAGGCTTTTTTGACGATTACGCTGGCGGGTGAGGTGCTTAGCAATTGGCCTACAACGTCGGAGTAATTCGGCTCATGTCCGACCAGCCACACGTCGTCGGTATCTTCGGCGAGAATGGTCAGCTCTCGAAGCAAGGTGTGAGTGTCGTTGTCGCCTGCTAGCCATGGCGCTGTATGCGGCATAGGGCAGCCGGTCAGATTCGCCTGCAGCAGTTTGGCGGTTTGTTGGGCCCTCGCCAGCGGGCTGGCGTAAAGTCTGCCGGGCAAGAGGCGGTTGCGGAGACAGAATCTAGCCAGGCGTTTGGCTTGTTTCTCGCCCTTTTCGGTTAGATGGCGGTCGGCGTCGGCGATGCCGATACGTTGCGGCTCGGCGTCGGCGTGTCTAAGCAAGGTGATGATCATAGTGCTCTAGTTATCTGGAGGTTAGGGGCGCAACGGCTAGCGGTGCGATATTGGGTAATCTTGACTAAATTACTGGGTATAGCCATAATCCGTTACCTATTTTGTAGTCACTGAAGAGTCTAAATTATGGCTGATGCGATTGTATTTACCGATAATGCCGCGCGGAAGGTTGCCGGCCTGATCCAGGAAGAGGGTAACGATAACCTTAAGTTGCGGGTCTATATCTCCGGCGGCGGTTGTTCGGGGTTTCAATACGGCTTCACGTTTGACGAGGACATCAACGACGACGATACCCAAATCGAGAAGGACGGCGTCACGGTGTTGATCGACTCGATGAGTATCCAGTATTTGCAAGGCGCCGAGATCGATTACAAAGAAGATTTGTCCGGCGCGCAATTTGTCATTCGGAACCCCAACGCGACGACCACTTGCGGTTGCGGATCGTCGTTTTCCGCTTAACGCTTATTGCCCGGATAAATTCCGCCCAGCGTTACCGGCGTTTTCGCGCCGGTAACGCTGGGTAAATTCCCTGCTTGGTTTTGTAAGGTTCGTTTCGCCAGCCAAGCGAAAGCCATCGCTTCGACACAATCTGGGTCGATGCCGAATCTCGCGGTCGATTCGACCGGTACGTTTAACGCTTTTTCCAACAAGCCTATCAAGTGGCCGTTATGCGCTCCGCCGCCGCACACCAGCACTTGTCTCGTTTCGGCTGCCCAAGCGAGGATTGCGGCGGCAATCGAGTCGGCGGTGAATTGACAGAGCGTGGCCTGCACGTCTTGCGGCGGTAAGTCGCCGAATGGTTGGAGTTTTTCCGTTAGCCAAGCGCTAGAGAAGTATTCCTTGCCGGTACTTTTCGGGGGCGGTAAGCGGAAATATCGATCATCAAGCAAGGTGGCGAGTAAACCCACATGAACCTTGCCTGTCGCGGCCCACGCGCCGCCGGCGTCGTAGGCTTGTTGGCGGTGTCGCTGACACCACCAGTCCATCAGGCCGTTGCCGGGGCCGGTGTCGAAACCGATTACCGGCTGATCGTTTAAAACTGTGATGTTGGCGATGCCGCCGATATTAACGATTACTCGCGTTTGCGTCGAGTCGCCGAACACCGCGCTATGAAATGCCGGTACTAACGGTGCGCCCTGACCGCCGGCGGCGATGTCGCGGCGGCGTAAATCGGCTACGGTTGTGATGCCGGTGCATTCCGCGATCACATTGGGATCACCGATTTGCAGTGTAAATGGGAAAGGCGGTTCCGGCGCATGGTAAATCGTCTGGCCGTGGCTGCCGATTGCGTTGACGCTACTGGCGTCTATGTTGGCTTTCGCCAGCAAGGCGGTTGCCGCGTCCCCAAATAATATGCCGAGTCTGCAGTCCAGTTCGCCGTATTCTTTTAAGTATACCGGTTGATTGGGCTGGCTAATCCGGTAAATGGCGTTGCGGAGTTCTTCGCCGAAGGGGTGATAGTGAAACGCGATCAGACGGATGGCGCCGTCGCTGAAATCGACCAGCGCGGCGTCGATGCCGTCGACACTGGTTCCGGAGATCAAGCCGATATATAGATCGGGCATGGGCTTAATTTTGGGCGAACTGAGCTTCGCCTTTCGCTTGTTTGAGTTGGGCAAGCAAGGGTTGGGTTTGCGCCTTGAATTTGGCGAGTACCGTAGCGTCCATGGGAAGGGAATGAGGTAGTTTGACGGTTAGAGGATTGACGTGTTCACCGTTGATCCTGAATTCGTAGTGCAAATGTGGGCCGGTCGCTAAACCGGTACTGCCGACATAGCCGATAACCTCGCCCTGTTTCACGGAACCGCCGGTTTTTAAACCGGACTTAAAGCCGGACAGATGGGCGTATAGGGTTGAATATTTTTGGCCGTGTTCGATTTCCACCACATTGCCGTAGCCGTTCATGCCGCCTTTGAAAATGATTTTGCCGTCCCCGGTGCTCTTGATCGGCGTGCCGGTCGCCGCCGAATAATCGACGCCCTTGTGGGCGCGTATCGTGTTCAGGATGGGATGTTTGCGGTGCAAATCGAAGTGCGAGCTGATTTTGGCGAAATCCATCGGCGTTTGCAGGAAGGCTTTACGCAGACTGTTGCCTTCGGGGGTGTAGTAACCGGTGTTGCCTTGGTTGTCCTCGAAGCGTACCGCCGTATAGACCTTGCCCTGGTTGACGAATTCGACCGAGAGAATGTCGCCGCTGTCGAATTCCTTGCCGTCGACGAAGAGTTTTTCGTAAACCACGGTAAATTGATCGCCCTCCCGTAAATTCAGCGCGAAATCGATATCCCAGGCGAAAATGTCGGCCAGTTTTAAAATCAGTTTCTCAGGCAGCCCGGCGCGGGTGCCGTCTTCAAACAATGATGCGTGGATAGTCGCCTTGGCACTGGCGAGTTGGTAATCGACTTTTTTGCTGAGCAGTTCGACATCGAACTCGTCGTCGTGTCGAGTCGCAATCAGCGTTTCGAACGGGGTTTTTGCATAGGTGAGTCGTTCCAGTTCGCCATCGGCGTTTAGGGTGGCCACCACGTCGTTACCGGGGGCAACATCGGCGAATTGTTTGCCTGTGGCGTTGGCATGGACGATTTTATGCAGGTCTTCGCGGCTTAAGTTCAAGTCGGAGAAAATAGATGACAAGCTTTCGCCGGATCGGACGGTATGTTCAAGTTCTTCCGTGACGTCCAAAGGCTGCTCGGGAGCAGGCTCGACGTAATTCGTATACTGGTTGATTTTTGCGGAGATCAGGGCTTCTTGTTCAAGCGTCCTTTTATCTTCGAAGGTTCTATGCGGTATTAGTCCGTAACTTGCGCCGGCGGCAACAACGGTGTAGACGCCGAGTAGCGCCGACTTGAGTATTCTGTTCTGCACAGTAATCACTTTTCATTGTTTGTCGAGCGTCTCATTGTAGGCAATTTCGTCGTTAACTGCCATAAACGGGCATTTTTTATCCTCACGTACAATTGCATCATATAATGCGCCCCCAAACTTTAAGGTTACCGGGAGGGGAAATTGTTGCAGGAAACTTTGGCTCAACTGCGTTACGGCGCTGACGAAATTTTGCTGGAAGCGGATTTGCTGAAAAAATTAGAAGAGGGTCGGCCGTTGACGATCAAGGCTGGATTCGACCCCACCGCACCGGATTTACATCTTGGTCACACCGTACTGATCAACAAGCTCAAACAGTTCCAGGATATCGGGCATAAGGTGCAATTCTTGATCGGCGATTTTACCGCGATGATCGGCGATCCTACCGGCAAGAACGTGACGCGGAAGCCGTTAAGTCGGGAAGAGGTGGTGGAGAACGCCAAGACTTACCAGGCCCAGGTTTTCAAAATTCTCGATCCCGAAAAAACCGAAGTCAAGTTCAACTCTTCCTGGATGGGTGCGATGACCAGTGCCGAGTTGATCCAGTTGGCGGCCAAGCATACCGTAGCTCGAATGCTGGAGCGGGACGACTTCAGTAAGCGCTACAAAAGTGGTCAAGCGATTGCTATCCATGAATTCCTTTACCCGTTGATTCAAGGTTACGATTCCGTCGTCATGAAGGCGGATGTCGAGCTGGGAGGAACTGACCAAAAATTTAACCTGTTGGTAGGGCGCCAGTTGCAGGAAATATATGGTCAAAAGCCGCAGGTAGTGTTGACAATGCCTATTTTGGAGGGCTTGGACGGCGTTCAGAAAATGTCCAAATCGCTCAATAACTATATCGGCATAGCGGATACGTCGGACGATATGTTTGGTAAGTTGATGTCGATTTCCGACGATTTGATGTGGCGTTATTTCAAGCTATTGAGTTTTCGGCCGATGGCGGAAATCGAATCACGACGGCAAGCCTGCGCAGCCGGTGAGAATCCGCGTAATCACAAAGTCGCGCTGGCCCAGGAAATCGTCGAAAGGTTTCATGGGGCGGCGGCGGCGGTCTCCGCATTGGAAGCTTTCGAAGCCCGGTTTCAACGCGGCGCGCTGCCTGATGATATCCAGTCCGTGGGGTTGAAGGTCGATGCGGCTGGGATTCCAGTTGCCAATTTGTTGAAAAACGCCGGGTTGGTCGATAGCACTTCGGAAGCGATGCGTCTGATCAAGCAAGGCGCCGTGAAAATCGATGGAGAAAAAATAGAAGACGTTAAAGCCGTTATCCCGGTCGACACCAACCATGTCTACCAAGTTGGTAAGCGTAAATTTGCTCGCGTCGAAATAACGCTTGACGCGAATTAGAAAACCGCTATAATGAGCGGCTCTTCGTTACTGACTGAGTTGGTAGCGAAGAGCGGCAGGATTTGCCGGGCTTGCGGTAGTGGCTGGTTTTTCGGAAGTTGTTTGTTTCTGGCTTCGAAAATAAAGTGTTGACACTTTCTGAAAGTTCTGTAGAATATGTCGGCTCAACAGGGCGAGATGCTCTGGCTCTTTAACAAGATGAATCGAAATAATTTGTGTGGGTATGTGTGGCGATACGTTTCTGTTAGAAATTATCGGCGCAGAGAATCCACGTCAATTCGCAAGAAACGACGTTCTGTAGTCGAGCCAAGATTGGATACTAATCTTATTTAGTATCAAGCATTATTAAACTGAAGAGTTTGATCATGGCTCAGATTGAACGCTGGCGGTATGCTTAACACATGCAAGTCGAACGCTGAAGGGTGCTTGCACCCGGATGAGTGGCGGACGGGTGAGTAATGCATAGGAATCTGCCTATTAGTGGGGGATAACGTGGGGAAACTCACGCTAATACCGCATACGATCTACGGATGAAAGCCGGGGACCTTCGGGCCTGGCGCTAATAGATGAGCCTATGTCGGATTAGCTAGTTGGTGGGGTAAAGGCCTACCAAGGCGACGATCCGTAGCTGGTCTGAGAGGATGATCAGCCACACTGGGACTGAGACACGGCCCAGACTCCTACGGGAGGCAGCAGTGGGGAATATTGGACAATGGGCGAAAGCCTGATCCAGCAATACCGCGTGTGTGAAGAAGGCCTGAGGGTTGTAAAGCACTTTCAATAGGAAGGAATACCTATCGGTTAATACCCGATAGACTGACATTACCTATACAAGAAGCACCGGCTAACTCCGTGCCAGCAGCCGCGGTAATACGGAGGGTGCAAGCGTTAATCGGAATTACTGGGCGTAAAGCGTGCGTAGGCGGTTTTTTAAGTCAGATGTGAAAGCCCTGGGCTTAACCTGGGAACTGCATTTGATACTGGAAGACTAGAGTTGAGTAGAGGAGAGTGGAATTTCAGGTGTAGCGGTGAAATGCGTAGAGATCTGAAGGAACACCAGTGGCGAAGGCGGCTCTCTGGACTCAAACTGACGCTGAGGTACGAAAGCGTGGGTAGCAAACAGGATTAGATACCCTGGTAGTCCACGCCGTAAACGATGTCAACTAACTGTTGGGTTCTTAAAGAACTTAGTAGTGGAGCTAACGTATTAAGTTGACCGCCTGGGGAGTACGGCCGCAAGGCTAAAACTCAAATGAATTGACGGGGGCCCGCACAAGCGGTGGAGCATGTGGTTTAATTCGATGCAACGCGAAGAACCTTACCTACCCTTGACATCCTCGGAACTTGTCAGAGATGACTTGGTGCCTTCGGGAACCGAGAGACAGGTGCTGCATGGCTGTCGTCAGCTCGTGTTGTGAAATGTTGGGTTAAGTCCCGTAACGAGCGCAACCCTTATCCTTAGTTGCCAGCGAGTCAAGTCGGGAACTCTAGGGAGACTGCCGGTGATAAACCGGAGGAAGGTGGGGACGACGTCAAGTCATCATGGCCCTTATGGGTAGGGCTACACACGTGCTACAATGGTCGGTACAGAGGGCAGCAAACTCGCGAGAGCCAGCAAATCCCAAAAAGCCGATCCTAGTCCGGATTGCAGTCTGCAACTCGACTGCATGAAGTCGGAATCGCTAGTAATCGCGGATCAGAATGCCGCGGTGAATACGTTCCCGGGCCTTGTACACACCGCCCGTCACACCATGGGAGTGGGTTGCAAAAGAAGTAGGTAGTTTAACCTTCGGGAGGGCGCTTACCACTTTGTGATTCATGACTGGGGTGAAGTCGTAACAAGGTAGCCCTAGGGGAACCTGGGGCTGGATCACCTCCTTACAAAGACAGAACACTGTCACACGTACTCACAACAAATTATTTCGATTGAAAGACGCACCTGGGTCTGTAGCTCAGTTGGTTAGAGCGCACCCCTGATAAGGGTGAGGTCGGAGGTTCAAATCCTCCCAGACCCACCAACTAACGAAAAGGCGAAAGTCTGAATCTATTCGGGGCCATAGCTCAGCTGGGAGAGCGCCTGCCTTGCACGCAGGAGGTCGGGAGTTCGATCCTCCCTGGCTCCACCATCACGTGACGTCGATCTTAAGCCAAGATATCAACATCAACGCTATACAGCTTTTCGGTTAATAACCCAAGGCTCGATAGCATTGATATTCGTATCAATACGCTCTTTAACAATATGGAAATCTGTAACCTAAGTCTTGATCGGCTAACGATCAATACTTAAAAACGAGTTGCGGGCGGTAGCCAGCGGCTTTCGAAAGAAAGCGGCCCAAAACCTCCGTAAAACGTTCTCAAGCAACATCAGCGAACATGTCAGCGACTAAAAACCTTAATACAGACGTATTCGGGTTATATGGTCAAGTGAATAAGCGCATACGGTGGATGCCTAGGCAGTAAGAGGCGATGAAAGACGTGGTAGCCTGCGAAAAGCGTCGGGGAGGTGGCAAACAACCTGTGATCCGGCGATGTCTGAATGGGGAAACCCGGCGAGGATAACCTCGTCATCTTTGAGTGAATACATAGCTCACTGAAGCGAACCCGGAGAACTGAAACATCTAAGTACCCGGAGGAAAAGAAATCAACCGAGATTCCCTAAGTAGTGGCGAGCGAACGGGGACTAGCCCTTAAGCTAGGATAAGGTTAGTGGAACGGTCTGGAAAGTCCGGCGATACAGGGTGATAGCCCCGTACACGAAAACCTTTTTCTAGTGAAATCGAGTAGGTCGGCGCACGTGAAACGTTGACTGAATATGGGGGGACCATCCTCCAAGGCTAAATACTCCTTACTGACCGATAGTGAACCAGTACCGTGAGGGAAAGGCGAAAAGAACCGCGGAGAGCGGAGTGAAATAGAACCTGAAACCGTATGCGTACAAGCAGTGGGAGCCCCTTCGTGGGGTGACTGCGTACCTTTTGTATAATGGGTCAGCGACTTACATTTTGTGGCAAGCTTAACCGAATAGGGGAGGCGTAGGGAAACCGAGTCTTAATAGGGCGTTGAGTCGCAAGGTGTAGACCCGAAACCGGGCGATCTATCCATGACCAGGTTGAAGGTGTGGTAACACACACTGGAGGACCGAACCCACTCCCGTTGAAAAGGTAGGGGATGAGTTGTGGATCGGAGTGAAAGGCTAATCAAGCTCGGAGATAGCTGGTTCTCCTCGAAAGCTATTTAGGTAGCGCCTCGTGTATCACTGCTGGGGGTAGAGCACTGTTTCGGCTAGGGGGTCATCCCGACTTACCAACCCGATGCAAACTCCGAATACCAGCAAGTGTCAGCACGGGAGACACACGGCGGGTGATAAGGTCCGTCGTGAAAAGGGAAACAGCCCAGACCGTCAGCTAAGGTCCCCAAATCTATGCTCAGTGGGAAACGATGTGGAAAGGCACAGACAGCCAGGAGGTTGGCTTAGAAGCAGCCATCCTTTAAAGAAAGCGTAATAGCTCACTGGTCGAGTCGGTCTGCGCGGAAGATTTACCGGGGCTAAGCATAGTACCGAAGCTACGGATTCACGCTTTGCGTGAGTGGTAGAGGAGCGTTCCGTACGCCTGCGAAGGTCGATTGAGAAGTCGGCTGGAGGTATCGGAAGTGCGAATGCTGACATAAGTAACGATAAAGGGGGTGAAAAACCCCCTCGCCGTAAACCCAAGGTTTCCTGCGCAACGTTAATCGACGCAGGGTTAGTCGGCACCTAAGGCGAGGCCGAAAGGCGTAGTCGATGGAAAACAGGTTAATATTCCTGTACCAGTTGTAACTGCGATGGGGTGACGGAGAAGGCTATATCAGCGGTCGGTTGGAAGTGGCCGTTTAAGCGTGTAGGCAGGCATCTTAGGCAAATCCGGGATGCTATATGCTGAGGCGTGATGACGAGTGTCTCGAAAGAAACGCGAAGTGATAGATGCCCTGCTTCCAGGAAAAACCTCTAAGCTTCAGGTTACAAGTGGCCGTACCCTAAACCGACACAGGTGGGTGGGATGAAAATTCTAAGGCGCTTGAGAGAACCCAGGTGAAGGAACTAGGCAAAATGATACCGTAACTTCGGGAGAAGGTATGCCGTTGATAAGTGAAGTCCCTCGCGGATGGAGCGTAAGGCGGTTGCAAAAAATCGGTGGCTGCGACTGTTTAGCAAAAACATAGCACTCTGCAAACACGAAAGTGGACGTATAGGGTGTGACGCCTGCCCGGTGCTGGAAGGTTAATTGATGGGGTTAGCGTAAGCGAAGCTCTTGATCGAAGCCCCAGTAAACGGCGGCCGTAACTATAACGGTCCTAAGGTAGCGAAATTCCTTGTCGGGTAAGTTCCGACCTGCACGAATGGCGTAACGATGGCCACACTGTCTCCACCTGGGACTCAGTGAAATTGAAATCGCTGTGAAGATGCAGTGTACCCGCGGCTAGACGGAAAGACCCCGTGCACCTTTACTATAGCTTGACACTGGACTTTGAACCTACTTGTGTAGGATAGGTGGGAGGCTTTGAAGCAGGAACGCCAGTTCTTGTGGAGCCAACCTTGAAATACCACCCTGGTATGTTTGGAGTTCTAACCTCGATCCATTATCTGGATTAGGGACAGTGTCTGGTGGGTAGTTTGACTGGGGCGGTCTCCTCCCAAAGAGTAACGGAGGAGCACGAAGGTACCCTCAGCCTGGTCGGAAATCAGGCAATGAGTGCAAAGGCATAAGGGTGCTTGACTGCGAGACGGACAAGTCGAGCAGGTACGAAAGTAGGTCTTAGTGATCCGGTGGTTCTGTATGGAAGGGCCATCGCTCAACGGATAAAAGGTACGCCGGGGATAACAGGCTGATACCGCCCAAGAGTTCATATCGACGGCGGTGTTTGGCACCTCGATGTCGGCTCATCACATCCTGGGGCTGAAGCAGGTCCCAAGGGTATGGCTGTTCGCCATTTAAAGTGGTACGCGAGCTGGGTTCAGAACGTCGTGAGACAGTTCGGTCCCTATCTGCCGTGGGCGTTTGAGATTTGAGGGAAGCTGCTTCTAGTACGAGAGGACCGAAGTGGACGAACCTCTGGTGTTCCAGTTGTCCTGCCAAGGGCATTGCTGGGTAGCCACGTTCGGACAGGATAACCGCTGAAAGCATCTAAGCGGGAAGCCCCTCCCAAGATGAGATCTCACTGGGACTTTAAGTCCCCTGAAGGGCCGTTGGAGACGACAACGTTGATAGGCACGGTGTGGAAGTCCAGTAATGGGCGTAGCTAACGTGTACTAATTGCCCGTGAGGCTTGACCATATAACACCCAATGCGTTTGGGTAACGTCAAATGACGATCGCTGAAAACAACGCAAGAGAACGAACTCGATACAGATTTCCATGAAAAGCAGGTCAAAGGCAAAACCACGTAAGCGCGAATATCCGCACTCGCGGTGGTTAGCGTAGTAAATGCCTGAAGGCTAAGCCAAACGGCTTAACCGACCTGTTGCATGACAGTTGGTCAACAACCAACTTAACCAGTTTGCTTGGTGAACATAGCAAGCGTGAACCACCCGATCCCATCCCGAACTCGGAAGTGAAACCGCTTAGCGCCGATGATAGTGTGGCAGGTTGCCATGTGAAAGTAGGTCATCGCCAAGCGCCTATACCAAAAGCCCGCCTATTAATCTAATAAGCGGGCTTTTTTTGTCTTGCTCGATTAGTAACTGTCTATTTGGCGACTTATTCTGAACGATAGCCAATCGCTCGTTCCAACGCCCTTGAGCGCAAGGTGAAATAAGCTTCAAGCCGCGCTACTAGATTTTTATTGCGCATAATAAATCGTAAGAGCCCTTTTAGCCACGTCTATCACTCCTGATTAAAAGCTCTGAATATAGTGTCCACTTATAACAAGGTGGACACCTACGATGGAGAACAAGAGACGATTATCGCGACCGCTAATGGTGGGACATCGGAGTCATGGCCGTTGTCGCTATGACCCGGAAGCAAAACGGGAGCTCGGTGAAGCCTGTCTGCAGCCGGGTGTTTCGGTAGCCTTGATGGCATTGGAACACGGCATCAATGCCAATCTGATGCGCAAATGGATTAACCGGCACTGTGAAAATGTCAGTGCAGCCCAGCCCAGTACCCCAGCCATACGATCGGCCTTTGCACCGGTGCTGTCAATGGCGGCACCGAAGTCAGTAGACAACACCGCCCTCACCACCCAAGCCAGCACGGGTTCGGTGAGTAAGCCTTTGGGGATGATGCGCGCCGGTGGCGGCGTGATCCGGATGCTGTTGTCGCAGCACGGACAGGCATATTTGATGCGCTGATATTGAATAATGTGGATTTGCTGCGGCACGATATCGAGTTGCTCACTGATGTTAGCGTCGATTTCCACCAGGCGTGTGCCGTCATGGGCGCAGATGCGCTCGGCTTCCGCTAGTTCATGGCGCACAATCTCGCGAGGCAGGAGGGGATCGAGCGGTTTGCGGCCGCGTTTCTTGCGACTATGGCCTGCCCTTCGACAGCTTCAGGTGTGGTTTCCTCGGCCACCGGTGCAGCGTTGGGTGCCAGAGCTTCGGCTTCGTTCAGAAACAGATCGCGCTGAGCCAGATTCGCTCTGGCCTCGGACTTGGCCGCATACAGACGATGCAACAGTTTGATCCGATCCCGCCGCCGATTGCTGAACACATCGATCGCCGGTTCAAACGGATTCAAGCCTAATGCCTGCTCGACCAGCAATGCCAAGCCATTGATGGCCTTGCGGCCATCGACCGGTTCGCGGTGCAAGTAGACCTTTAATCTCGGCTCGAAGGGAACACAGCAAGGCGGCCAGACCGTTCAATATATTCAATAAAGGGGATAGATCGGTCAAGCTAACCCCTTGATATTCAATAAAGGGGATAGATCGGTCAAGCTAACCCCTTGCAATTCCAGTTTAACGCCATTCGATAACGCTATATTGAAGCTGCTGCTGGAGCCGCTATTTGAACCGCAATTTTCGCCGCACAGTTTGCTTCCGTCCGGGACGGATTCCACATCAAGCGGCACAAAGCATCATCAACAGCGGCAAGCAGTACGTGGTGGATATTGATTTATCGAAATTCTTTGATCGAATCTATCGTGACCGGTCGATTGCTCGCATGGGATAACGGATCACCGACAAACGCATACTGCGCCTGATCGGCCTGACGCTGCGAAGTGGCGTCCTGATCGGTGGTGGTACGGAGCGAAGAAGGGGCGATGCAAGGCGGGCCGCTATCCGAATAAACTGCTACCGCTTTGTCCGAAAAGCCAATCGCGTGGTTTAAAGGGCATGCAATGCAAATTACCCTACAAATTTGACAAAAAACGACTGTTGCTGGAGCGTCCTTGCTCGGAAAATGCCAGAACTGTGACGCGGGCGTATTAAAGTTTGGCGTTTTTTTGCTGTCAGTTAGTTTTGAATCGACTATATTATTTCCATCTAGTTCTTGTGGTCTACTCGGGGCATGCTTTTAGGCCCATGAGTTGAGCGGTTGTGCTGATGCGATCGAGACACAACGTCGACCGGAAAGCGGCACTCTAATTCGTAACGGGTAAAATGAGTTTATAGGCGATAGTCGCAACCGACTTTGCTGCCTTAAGAATACGGGCAGGCCACAACTCTCATTCATTTCAGTTAAGTGGAATCGTATGCAACCGAACCATCGAAATCGCAACGTCAGCCTTGTTCCGCTTCGTGCCGGCGCCTTAGCTTCATTAATCAGTTACTTAGTGGTCGGTCACGCGGTCGAGGTGGTTCCCGAGGCCGGCTCGATTTTGCGAAATATCAAACCCGAATCGATTTTGCCGGGCAACTCGCAAGTCCCGTTCGAAATATCGGAACAACCGGCGCCTGCCGGTGAAAGCGACATCCGCATCCAAGTAAAGGGTTGGAAGATCAGCGGCGCCGTGTTGATTAGCGAGGCCGATCTGCAGTCGTTTCTAAAAGACTATATCGGCAAGGACTTGAACTTGCTTGAACTGCGCAAAATCACTCGCGATATCGCGGCGTATTACCAGCAACGTGGTTTTTTCGCCCGCGCGCTATTGCCAGCTCAGCAAATTCGCGACGGTATCGTCGAAATCCTGATCCGCGAAGCCACCCTGGGCAAGGTCGAAGTTGACGACTCGGCTAACACTTACCGAAACGACATTCCCCGACAAACGATGTTGGCGGCTCAGCCGGCGGGAGAAGCCTTGCGGTTGGCCGATATGCAGCGCGGTATTTTGCTGTTGAACGACCTGACCGGCGGCACGGTATCGTCTACCCTGAAAGCCGGCGCGAGAGCGGGTGAATCCGACCTGCTGTTGAAAATCGACCCCAGCAACCTAATCAGCGGCTCCGTGGATTACAGCAATACCGGCGTGCGTTCGGTCGGCATGAACCAGTTCGGTGGGTCTCTGAACCTCAATAACCCCTTGCGTTTGGGCGACTTGGCGACGTTGCGCGTTCAGGGCGGCAGCGGCAACGTTTACGGGCGGGTCGCTTATTCGTTGCCGGTGGGTTACTCCGGGCTTCGGGTTGGTTTGGCGGCGTCCGCGTTGGACTATACCTTGGGCGAACCCTTTCAGTCGTTGGACGCGCAAGGCTCGGCCTGGACCGGCGGCACTTTCGCGACCTATCCGCTGCTGCGCGGGGTGAGTACGAATCTGTACGTTGCCAGCGGTTTCGACGATCGCCACTACTACAATACCAGCCTTGCTAGCGTGGTCAGCGACAAAGAAGTGCAAAGCGGTTACGTCGGCCTGAGCGGCGACCATCAAGACGATTGGCTCGGCGGTGCGGTGACCTTGTTCGGCGCGACCATGGTGGCCGGCAATCTGGATTTGTCGGGCAGCCCAGTCGATCAAGCCCAAAATCGGGCCACGGCTCGAGCCGGCGGCGCCTATCAAAAATTCTCGCTTAATGCTTCCCGCCTGCAAGGTCTGACCGACAAATTACGCTTGTACGCCGGTTTCAGCGGACAGTTGGCTACCAAAAACCTGGATTCCTCCGAAAAATTCAGCCTCGGCGGTCCCTTCGGCATCAGAGCCTATCCGGTCAACGAAGCCCTCGGCGATGAGGGCTATCTGATGAATTTCGAATTGCGCTACGAAGTTTACGAACATGTCGAGTTGGTCGGTTTCATCGACCACGGCGGCATCACGTTGCATAACGATCTTTGGCCGAATGCCACCGAAGGCGTTCCCAATCACTACACGCTCAGCGGCGGCGGTGTCGGTATCAACTGGACGGTCCCCGGCAATTTCGTCATCCGCGGCAGCGTTGCTCAACGCATAGGCGCCAACCCAGCGCGCTCTACGGACGGCAACGACTCGGACGGAACTTACAAAACGCCTCATTTTTGGGTCAGCCTGAGCAAAGCGTTTTAAGCGTCTTCGGGCTCCGTTTTTCCACCAACTCAACCTGCGATACCACCGTGGACAACCAATTGCTATTTTATAAACGCATCGTCAGCCTGAACCCCGCCGCTCACGGTCGGTTGCATATCGTGCCGTCCGACGACGTAGGATATGCGCGAGTTAGTAACTCGGTACCGCTGATTGGTCCGGAATTCGGCGAAGCCGGCAAGGAATACCCGATCGCCTTCGCCAAAGCCGGCGACGGGCACTTTGTCCCGGTCGCGGTGCTGGGCTTGAACGATGGCGAAAACCTGTTCGTCAATGGTGCCGGTCGCTGGGCAGGTCATTACATACCCGCCTTCGTCCGCCGATACCCGTTCGTACCCGCCGAGCAAGCCGAAGACAAGCAATTGATCGTTTGTTTTGACGACACTAGCCCACGTTTTAACGAAACGGCCGGCGAGCCTTTGTTGGTCGACGGCGAACCGTCGGCTTACCTGCAACAAATCATCGCCTTTTTGCGGGAGTTCCACGCCGAATCGCAACGGACTGCGCAATTCGCCGCCACCTTGCACGAATTGGACCTCTTAACCGAGCGTCGCGCCGATGCGGTATCACCGAGCGGCGAGCGTTACTCGTTGTCCGGTCTTTGGATAGTGGATGAGGCGCGCTTCCAAAAAATCAGCCGGGATGCGTTGGACAGCCTGTTCCAAACCGGAGCGCTGGGATTGATCTATCTGCACTTGGCGTCGTTGAGCAATTTTGCCCGCCTGTTGGAACGCAAAGCCGCCGCAAGCACCGAAAAACCGCACTGATTCGAGAGGACAGTCTCATGACTAGACATGCCAGCCAATGCCGCACGCCGCACTTCAACCGTCATCCGCTGGTGCTGGCGATACAGATCGCCTTGGCCGGCGCTTGGCAGCCCGCCTTGGCCGAAATGGCCGGCAACGCGTTGCCGAGCGGAGGGCAAGTGGCGTCGGGACAGGTGAAAATCCACCAAAACGGCGCTCGGATGGATGTCGTACAAGGCAGTCAGAAAGCCATCATCAACTGGCAGAGCTACAACATCGGTGCCAATGCCCACGTGGATTATCAACAACCTAACGCCCACTCGATTGCGCTGAATCGGGTGACGTCCGGCGAAGCGTCGGTCATTGCCGGTCGATTGACCGCCAACGGCCAAGTGTTTCTGGTGAACCCTAACGGCGTGCTGTTTGCCAAGGGCGCCCAAGTCGACGTTGGTGCGATGGCCGCGTCGACGATGAACATCAGCGATGCCGATTTTCGTGCCGGAAATTACCATTTCAAGCGCGACGGCGGCGATACCGGCGTTGTCAACCAGGGCGAAATCCGTGTCAAGGACGGCGGATACGTGGCCTTGCTGGCCCCTAGCGTCAGCAACGAAGGTCTGGTCCAGGCCCGTTTGGGCACGGTAGCGTTGGCCGGCGGCGATGGCGTAACACTGGAATTGGACGAAGGTAAACTGGTCAATGTTCAGGTCGATCCCGCCACCGTCAATACGCTGATCGAGAATAAGCAGCTGATCCGCGCCGATGGCGGTCGGGTCATTATGACCGCCAGCGCCGCCGACCAATTGCGAGGTGCCGCGATTAACAACGGCGGCGTGGTCGAGGCCAAATCCCTAGTCAATCGCGGCGGTTCGATAGAACTGATCGGCGACGAAGTCAGTAACAGCGGTACACTGGACGTGTCCGCCGCCGAGAATGCTCAAGGCGGCAATGTCGTCGAGCGCGGCCAGCTGGTTGTCGATACCGGCACGGTCCGCGCCGACGGTAAAAGCGGCGGCGATATTCGCCTGACTGGCGACCGCGTGCTGCAAACCGGAACGCTTAGCGCCGAGGGTACCGTCTCCCACGGCGGCCGAATCACGATTGCCGCCGACAGTCGAGTCGTCCAGACTGCGTCCGCGAAACTATCGACTAAGGGAACCAAAAATGGCGGCGACATCGCGGTGACCGCGGGCGGCCAGGGTGGCGTATTCAGCTCCGCTACCCTGGATGCTAGCGGCGTTTCCGGACAGGGTGGCAAGATCACCGTCACCGGCGGCAAAGACGTCACTTTGGCTGCTGCGACGCTCACCGCCAACGGCGCCAAGGGCGGCGGCAAGATCAGTATCGGCGGCGGTTTTCATGGCAAGGACGCGGCGGTTCGCAACGCAACGTTGGTCCGGATCAACCCCTTTACCCAGTTGCAAGCCGATGCTACCGCAAAAGGCGACGGCGGCGACGTCGTGGTTTGGTCGGACCAGAATACCGATTTTTACGGCAATATATCCGCCAAGGGCGGTCAGAACGGTGGCGATGGCGGTACCGTTGAGGTGTCTTCGCACGATACGCTGATCTTCGGCGGTAGCGTGGCGACGGCCGCGCCCAAGGGCCGCAACGGCAATCTGTTGCTGGACCCGCGCAACATCACGATAGATAACAGCGGCAAATACCCGCAATTCGAATTCGAAGACCCCAACCCCACCAATACACTGGGCGTTACCTCCGGTTTCGGTACCGGGACCTCGGTGCTGTGGAGCACGAACGTGGTGGTCACCAACCCCTACGACGACTTCGGCGGTCAGGATGCCGGCGCGGTCTATTTATATAACGGTTGGTCCGGCGCGTTGTTGGCGACGTTGACCGGCAGCCACGCCGACGATCGCTTGGGCAGCGGCGGTATCACCCTGCTTGTTAGCCAAAATACCAACACTAACGTCAACGTCTCGTTCAATTCGCAGGGCAACTTTTTGATTTCCAGTCCGCATTGGGACGGCGGCAAGGGGGCGGTGACTTGGTCCAGCGGAACCACGGGGCTGAGCGGAACGGTGACGTCGTCCAACAGTTTGGTCGGCAGTTCGGCGAGCGACGCGGTGGGCAGCGGCAGCATTGTGTTGATCGACAACTACTACGGCACCGCCAGCCATGCGTGGAACAACGAAAACGGCTATTTAAAATATCTGGTGCTCAATCCTCAGTGGAATACCAATACCGGTGCCGTGACGATGGGTAGCGCTTTGAGCGGAATATCCGGTGTCATTTCATCTTCCAACAGTCTGGTAGGTGGTGCCGCTGGGGACCAAATCGGCAGTAGCGGGGTCACGCAATTTGTCACCGAGTTTCACGATTACAACAGTAGCGGCGCGTTGATTACCGCCACCGAGTATTACCGAAATTTTTTCGCGATCGCCAGTCCGCATTGGCAAAACGGTGCCAGCGCCGATGCCGGCGCGGTCACTTGGGCTAGCGGTTCCGCCGCATTGACAGGTACCGTTTCTTCGTCGAACAGTCTGGTCGGGGGCAATGCCAACGACCAGATCGGTAGCGGCGACATCAAAGTGCTTTATTACACCAGCAGCACCAACTACAACAGTCAACCTAGCGACACCCCGCCGCACGGCCACGTGAATACTTACCGTACCGACGCCGCTTACGTGGTCGCCAGTCCGCACTGGAACGGCGACAAAGGTTCGGTCACTTGGCTCGACGGCGCGACCGGTTACGCGTCCGGCGGCGCGACTGCCGGTTTCGCCGTTTCTTCGGCTAATAGCTTGGTTGGCGCGACCGCAGGCGATTTGGTCGGTAGCGGCGGCATCCAAGTCCTCAGCCACTACACGAGCCGTAATCAGGATACAGGATACACCTCGACGCACCCTTATTATCTGATTCTAAGCCCGCACTTCAACAACGGAGGATCGACCGCCGATGCAGGTGCGATTACCTGGGGCGACGGTCGCAATATCACCTACGGCACCATCACCACAACGAACTACCTCGGCAACACCTTAACCAATATTCCGACCGAAACTACTACTAACAACGGCGGCGTGTCCGGCGTCATCGGCAGCGGCAATAGTTTGGTCGGCAGTCACGCTGGCGACCAGGTCGGCAGTGGCGGCGTCACCGACCTTGGACAAGACCCCGGCTATGTGGTCCTTAGCCCGCTGTGGAACAGCAGCGCTGGCGCGGTTACCTTCTGGGATGCTACCGCCACCAAGACCGGAACTCTAGGTTCGGCTAACAGTCTGGTCGGCTCGACCGCCAACGATCATGTCGGCGGCGGCGGTATTTTGCTGAAAAGCGGTTATTACTTAGTGTTGAGCCCGGATTGGGATAACGGTGGAGCGACCGACACCGGCGCGATTACCTGGGGCAGCAAGTCCAGCGGTGTCAGCGGCGCGGTCGGCGCGGGAAACAGCCTAGTCGGCAGCACCGCCAACGATGGCGTAGGCAGCGACGTCAATAATATCGTCGATGTGGGCGTGGCCGATTACGTGGTCCTAACGCCCACCTGGGATAACGGCGGTAATGCCGACGCCGGCGCTGCCTCTTGGGGTAGTTCCGGCAGCGGCGTCAGTGGCGCGATCAGTAGTAGCAACAGCTTGATTGGTAGTCACGCCAACGATCGGGTCGGTAGTGGCGGCGTCGTGGCAACTTATAACGGTGTCGATACCGCGGATAGCTGGTCCTATACCTACTACTACAGCGTGATCAGTCCGCACTGGAACGCCGATCGCGGGGCGGTCACGATGGGCGCCGAAGCTAGCGGCATTCAAGGCACTGTCGGTTCCGGCAACAGCTTGGTCGGCGATACCGCCGGCGACCAAGTCGGCAGTGGAGGTGTCAAGGCCGGCCAATACACGACGCTGACCTACAACGGGAGCTCCTGGTCCGGCACCCGCACCGCGTATTATTTGATCGCCAGTCCGAATTGGAGTGACGGCGGCACCGCGAACGTCGGAGCCGTCACCAAAACCGCCGCCGCGAACGGCATAACCGGGAGTATCAGCTCGGCAAACAGCTTGATCGGCGGCACCGCGGGCGATCAAATCGGCAGCGGCGGCATCACGCTGTTGCCTTACGACTGGACAACCGGACCGGCCAACGCCAACGGTCAAAAGCAATATCATCTGGATTACTATGCGATCGCTAGCCCGTATTGGGATAACGGCGCTACCGCCGACGCCGGCGCGGTTACTTGGGGCAGTGTCACAACCACGGCAGGCGCCGCTTCCCCGCTGACAGGTAACGCCAGCGCGGCTAACAGTTTGGTTGGCACGCACGCCAACGATCGTGTTGGTAGCGGCGGTGTCGTTGCCCTCCCGGCGGAATATAACAACGCGACGCGACTAGGCTACGTCGTCATCAGCCCTAATTGGGGAAACGGCACCGACAGCCAATTGGGCGCGGTGACCTGGGGAAGCCGTTTGACGGGTTTGCTTGGCGCCGTCAGCGCCGGCAACAGCTTGATCGGAGCCACGGCGGGTGACCAAATCGGCAGCGGCGGCGTCACGGTATTGACCAACGGTTACGATCCTGTCAACAGTGTCTACACCTATAACTACTTGGTCTTAAGTCCGCATTGGCACAGCGGCGCGAATGCCGACGCCGGTGCCGTGACCTGGGTCGCCGAAAAAACCGGCTTTGCTTACGGCGAGAGCAGCCAAGGCGCCGTGGTCGGCGCCGCTAACAGCTTGGTCGGCAGTCATGCCGGCGACCAAGTCGGCAGCGACGGCGTCATTGATCTGGGCGTCTCGTATCTGGTGGGTAGTCGGCATTGGCACAATGGTTCGGCCGCGGACGCCGGCGCGTTGTCTTGGGCGCGGGCCAGTATCGGCGGGGCCGGCGCGGTGTCCGCCAGCAATAGTTTGATCGGCAGCTACAGCAATCAGGATGTCGGCCTGAACCAAGTCCGATTAACGGTGAACTACAATACCTACTATTACGACTATCTGGTCATCGATACCGATTGGCGTAACGGCGGGCTGGCGAACGCGGGTTCGGTGACCTACGGCGACGCCTTTTACGGCATCTTCGGCGAGGTATCGGTCGCGAACAGCGTTGTCGGCACCACCGCCAATAGTGGCATCAGCTTCGATACCGGCGGACCCTGGGTCGATTATTATCAATATGCCGGCACCAACTATTTCAGCTTGCTGCCCGGCTTTGCCTACGATCACGGCGATACCTTCGTGGTCAGCTTCGCCAACGAGAACACCGGCCGGGTCACCTCGGGCGCCACCGATCCGAGTCGCATCACCTACGGCATGGCGATCGGCAAGGACATGACCATTGCACCGGGCGTGTTGACCAATTTGCTCGGGTGGGGCACCAACGTCACGCTACAAGCCAGCAACGACATTACGGTTAACAGCGCCCTCAACGTCGCCGGGCTTTTCAGTTCGACCGCGACGCTGAAATTGGAAGCGGGCCGCAGCATTTACGTCAATGCCGATATCACCACCGACGGCGGCAATTTAGTGCTGCACGCCAACGATTTGGCCGCCAACGGCGTCGTCGACGCCGATCGCGCGGCCGGGAATGCGGTTATCGAATTGGCCCACGGCGTTACGATAGATGCCGGCGCCGGTTCGGTCACCATGGAATTGCGCGACGGTACCGGCAACACCGAGGACGATAGCGGCAACATCACGCTGGCGGGACAAATCCTGGCCGATACCATCAGCATTATCCATCGCGGCACCGGAGGCGCGAGCGGCAGCAAGAATATCGTTTTGAACAGCGGTGCCGGCTTGACGGCCAACGGCAGCGGGGACGCGCTGGTTTTGGCGGCCGCCAGCGGCGGCGAACTGGTCAATAATGTCGGCAGCGGCGTACTCTCCGCCGCCAACGGTCGTTGGTTGGTGTATATGCACAGCCCATCCGGATCGACGGAAGGCGGACTTACCGGCGCGGCCGGTTCGGCACTACCGAGGCTTTACAACAAAACCTACGACGGCGACCTGCCGGGAACGATCGTCGCGGGCAATCACCTGATCTACGACTATCAGCCGAGCTTGAGCGTCGATGTCGGCAACATCAGCAAAACCTACGGCGATGCCGATCCGAGTGCGAGCAGCGCCTTTTCCGGCTACGTCAACGACGACGGCGTGACGGACTCGGCCACGGTCGCGGGTTTAAGCGGCACGCCCAGTTTTAGTATCGTCGGCGGTACCGCCGGCACAGGTCGCGAGGTCGGTAGCTACACGGTCAACGGTGCGGTCGGCTCGGCCGCGATCAGTGGCGGGGCCGGTTATTCGACGACGATAGGCACCGGCGGCGCCAGCGGAACCTTAACGGTCAACAAAAAAACGTTGACCGTGACCGCCAGCAACGACAGTCGCGCATACAACGGCTCGGGCTATAGCGGTGGCCATGGCGTCAATATTACCGGCTTCGTTAACAGCGAAACCTCTAGTGTATTGGGCGGTAGCGTCAGTTACGGCGGAACCTCGCAAGGTGCCACCAACGCGGGTAGCTACGCCATCACCGCGAGCGGCTATACCGCGAGCAACTACGATTTCAGTTATGTCGACGGCACCTTAACGATCACACCCTTCGTCGTCAGCCTGACCGGCAACCGGACCTATAACGGCAGCACCAACGTGGCGGCCGGCATCTTCTCTGCGGGGAGTTTGGTCGGTAGCGAAACCCTGAACCTGAGCGGCACCGGCACCATTGCCAGCAAAAACGTCGGCACCGGCAAAACCGTAACGCTGGGGACTTTGGCGCTGGCCGACGGCACGAACGGCGGCTTGGCCAGCAACTACACGCTGAGCGGCGGCACCCATACCGCGGATATTTCAGCGGCCAGCTTGACCGTCAGCACCAGCGACGTCAGCAAAGCCTACGACGGCGGCACCACGGCGGCCGGCACCGCAACCATCACGAGCGGCTCGCTGTACGGCAGCGACAGCCTCAGCGGCGGCACCTTTGCCTTTAGCGACAAAAACGTCGGCAGCGGCAACAAGACGGTGACTGTGAGCGGGGTGACCGTCAGCGACGGCAACAGCGGCGCCAACTATTCGGTGAGCTATGCCAATAACACCACCAGCACCATCACGCCCTTCGTCGTCAGCCTGACCGGCAGCCGGACCTATAACGGCAGCACCAACGTGGCGGCCGGCATCTTCTCGGCGGGGAGTTTGGTCGGTAGCGAAACCCTGAACCTGAGCGGCACCGGCACCATTGCCAGCAAAAACGTCGGCACCGGCAAAGCGGTGACGCTGGGGACTTTGGCGCTGGCCGACGGCACGAACGGCGGCTTGGCCAGCAACTACACGCTGAGCGGCGGCACCCATACCGCGGATATTTCAGCGGCCAGCTTGACCGTCAGCACCAGCGACGTCAGCAAAGCCTACGACGGCGGCACCACGGCGGCCGGCACCGCAACCATCACGAGCGGCTCGCTGTACGGCAGCGACAGCCTCAGCGGCGGCACCTTTGCCTTTAGCGACAAAAACGTCGGCAGCGGCAATAAGACGGTGACCGTGAGCGGGGTGACCGTCAGCGACGGCAACAGCGGCGCCAACTATTCAGTGAGCTATGCCAATAACACCACCAGCACCATCACGCCCTTCGTCGTCAGCCTGACCGGCAGCCGGACCTATAACGGCAGCACCAACGTGGCGGCCGGCATCTTCTCGGCGGGGAGTTTGGTCGGTAGCGAAACCCTGAACCTGAGCGGCACCGGCACCATTGCCAGCAAAAACGTCGGCACCGGCAAAGCGGTGACGCTGGGGACTTTGGCGCTGGCCGACGGCACGAACGGCGGCTTGGCCAGCAACTACACGCTGAGCGGCGGCACCCATACCGCGGATATTTCAGCGGCCAGCTTGACCGTCAGCACCAGCGACGTCAGCAAAGCCTACGACGGCGGCACCACGGCGGCCGGCACCGCAACCATCACGAGCGGCTCGCTGTACGGCAGCGACAGCCTCAGCGGCGGCACCTTTGCCTTTAGCGACAAAAACGTCGGCAGCGGCAATAAGACGGTGACCGTGAGCGGGGTGACCGTCAGCGACGGCAACAGCGGCGCCAACTATTCAGTGAGCTATGCCAATAACACCACCAGCACCATCACGCCCTTCGTCGTCAGCCTGACCGGCAGCCGGACCTATAACGGCAGCACCAACGTGGCGGCCGGCATCTTCTCGGCGGGGAGTTTGGTCGGTAGCGAAACCCTGAACCTGAGCGGCACCGGCACCATTGCCAGCAAAAACGTCGGCACCGGCAAAGCGGTGACGCTGGGGACTTTGGCGCTGGCCGACGGCACGAACGGCGGCTTGGCCAGCAACTACACGCTGAGCGGCGGCACCCATACCGCGGATATTTCAGCGGCCAGCTTGACCGTCAGCACCAGCGACGTCAGCAAAGCCTACGACGGCGGCACCACGGCGGCCGGCACCGCAACCATCACGAGCGGCTCGCTGTACGGCAGCGACAGCCTCAGCGGCGGCACCTTTGCCTTTAGCGACAAAAACGTCGGCAGCGGCAACAAGACGGTGACTGTGAGCGGGGTGACCGTCAGCGACGGCAACAGCGGCGCCAACTATTCGGTGAGCTATGCCAATAACACCACCAGCACCATCACGCCCTTCGTCGTCAGCCTGACCGGCAGCCGGACCTATAACGGCAGCACCAACGTGGCGGCCGGCATCTTCTCGGCGGGGAGTTTGGTCGGTAGCGAAACCCTGAGCCTGAGCGGCACCGGCACCATTGCCAGCAAAAACGTCGGCACCGGCAAAGCGGTGACGCTGGGGACTTTGGCGCTGGCCGACGGCACGAACGGCGGATTGGCCAGCAACTACACGCTGAGCGGCGGCACCCATACCGCGGATATTTCAGCGGCCAGCTTGACCGTCAGCACCAGCGACGTCAGCAAAGCCTACGACGGCGGCACCACGGCGGCCGGCACCGCAACCATCACGAGCGGCTCGCTGTACGGCAGCGACAGCCTCAGCGGCGGCACCTTTGCCTTTAGCGACAAAAACGTCGGCAGCGGCAATAAGACGGTGACCGTGAGCGGGGTGACCGTCAGCGACGGCAACAGCGGCGCCAACTATTCAGTGAGCTATGCCAATAACACCACCAGCACCATCACGCCCTTCGTCGTCAGCCTGACCGGCAACCGGACCTATAACGGCAGCGCCAACGTGGCGGCCGGCATCTTCTCGGCGGGGAGTTTGGTCGGTAGCGAAACCCTGAGCCTGAGCGGCACCGGCACCATTGCCAGCAAAAACGTCGGCACCGGCAAAGCGGTGACGCTGGGGACTTTGGCGCTGGCCGACGGCACGAACGGCGGCTTGGCCAGCAACTACACATTGAGCGGCGGCACCCATACCGCGGATATTTCAGCGGCCAGCTTGACCGTCAGCACCAGCGACGTCAGCAAGGCCTACGACGGCGGCACCACGGCGGCCGGCACCGCAACCATCACGAGCGGCTC
The DNA here is from genome assembly GCF_050154735.1 of Methylomonas stagni. Classification (NCBI taxonomy): domain Bacteria; kingdom Pseudomonadati; phylum Pseudomonadota; class Gammaproteobacteria; order Methylococcales; family Methylococcaceae; genus Methylomonas; species Methylomonas stagni. The sequence continues at coordinate 4,673,523 of NZ_CP189557.1, forward strand.
GCTGTACGGCAGCGACAGCCTCAGCGGCGGCACCTTTGCCTTTAGCGACAAAAACGTCGGCAGCGGCAACAAGACGGTGACTGTGAGCGGGGTGACCGTCAGCGACGGCAACAGTGGCGCGAACTATTCGGTGAGCTATGCCAATAACACCACCAGCACCATCACGCCCTTCGTCGTCAGCCTGACCGGCAACCGGACCTATAACGGCAGCGCCAACGTGGCGGCCGGCATCTTCTCGGCGGGGAGTTTGGTCGGTAGCGAAACCCTGAGCCTGAGCGGCACCGGCACCATTGCCAGCAAAAACGTCGGCACCGGCAAAGCGGTGACGCTGGGGACTTTGGCGCTGGCCGACGGCACGAACGGCGGCTTGGCCAGCAACTACACGCTGAGCGGCGGCACGCATACTGCCGACATCGGGGCCTACACGGTCGATCTGACCGGTAGCCGTACCTACGACGGCACCACAGTCATCAATGCAGCCAGTTTGACGACCTCTACTCTGGTTGGCGGTGAAACATTGACTCTGACCGGCGCCGGAAGCGTCGCGGACCAAAATGTCGGCACCGGTAAAACGGTCGCGCTTGGCTCCTTGGCCTTGGGCGACGGCGACAACGGCGGTTTGGCTAGCAATTACACGTTGGTCGGCGGTACGCGTAGCGCCGATGTGACGGCCTACGCAGTCAGTTTGACAGGCAATCGCAGCTACGACGGCAGTACCAACGCGGCGGCCAATATTTTTGCCATGAGCACTCTGGTCGGAAGCGAAACCTTGAATCTAACCGGTACCGGCACGGTGGCGGATAAAAACGTAGGGGTCGGTAAATCCTTGACGCTGGGCAGTCTGGCGCTGGCTGACGGCAGTAACGGCGGTTTGGCCAGCAACTATACCCTGGTGGGCGGCACCCATAACGCCACCATCTCCGCGGCAAATTTGACCGTCGGCACCGAAAACGTCAGTAAAACCTACGATGGCAATACGTCGGCAATCGGCACCGCGATCGTCTCGAGCGGCACACTCTACGGTAGCGACAGCCTGATCGGCGGCTCGTTTGCCTTCACCGATAAAAATGTCGGTATCGGCACCAAAACCGTCACGGTTGCCGCTGTCACCGTGAACGATGGCAATTCCGGCGATAATTACTCGGTGTCCTACCTGAATAACACCACCAGCACGATCAACCCGTTTGTCGTGAACCTGAGTGGAGGCCGGAGTTATGACGGTACCACAGTTGTCGCCGCCGGGGATTTGCACACCGGAAGTCTGGTCGGTGGCGAGACTTTAATCCTCACGGGGGCGGGCGCCTTAGGCGATAAAAACGTTGGTACCGGTAAAACCGTAAGTTTGGGCTCCTTGGCGTTGGCCGACGGAAGCAACGGCGGCCTGGCCAGCAACTATACATTGATCGGCGGCGATCTTAGCGCCGACATTAGCCAAGCCAATTTGGTTTTGACCACCAGCGACGTCATCAAAACATACGACGGCACCACGTCCGCCTCGGGAACACCGATCGTCAAAGCCGGCAGCGGTAGTCAGCTCTTCGGCTCGGATAGTTTATCCGGCGGCGTGTACACGTTTACCGATAAAAACGCCAACGGCAGCAGCACCGTGACGGTTAGCGGAATTAGTGTTTCCGACGGCAACGGAGGCAACAATTACTCAATCAGTTATAGCGACAACACCACCAGCACCGTTCTGCCCTACGTCATCCATTTAACCGGTTCGAGAGTGTTCGACGGCAGCAATGTGGTGAATTCCGACATTTTCAATTTAGGCACCTTGGTCGGTAACGAAACCCTGTTGCTGAGCGGCGCGGGTTTAATGTCGGATAATCGCGCGGGTATCGATAAACCGGTCGATCTCGGGACTTTGGCCTTGGCCGACGGTGGTAATGGCGGTTTGGCCAGCAATTACACATTAGCCGGCGGCAACCCAATGGTCACCATTCTGCAACCGCCTACGGTCAATACCCCAGCGCCGACCGAGACCGTTAACGCTGGCACCGTGGTACCGGATAACGGCGGAAGTTCGAATAGTAACAATACCGGCAGTGGCGGCGGCGGACGGACTACCGGCTTGGCCATGTCCGCGCTGCGAGGTACCGACAGCAACCGCAGCGTGCAATTCAGTATCGCCGACTCGGGGATCAATAGCGGCGGGAACGCCGCAAGCGGCATGGCGACGGGCGGTGAAGCGCCGACTCAGTTAAGCAATACCGTGCATTTATTGGCGTCTCAAACCCTGGTAGCGGGAAGTCAGGTGCAGATCGTCGCCCATGTCGAGGTGAGCGATTACTCGAGCGGGTTCAGCTTTGCGCTGCCCGCCGGCGCATTGTCTACAACGGCCGGCGAAGGCACCGTTACAGCCAAAATGGGTAACGGCGAACCGCTACCGGCTTGGCTGAATTTCAATAGCCACTCTTTAAGTTTTAGTACCGACAACGCTGGTGCCGCGCAATTGCCGCTGCAAGTCGTCATTACTCAAACCAGTCCGAGCGGCCAACAAAAATCGATTGTCGTGACCATCGAAAAACAAGGCCAAGCGATCTGACTTCTCGGCAATAACAGCCGGTCTAGGGTTTCCCCGATCGATCGGCTTTAACCGAGTCTTCTCCTGCTACGCAATGACCATTACGTAGCCTTCGGCACCCAGCGGAGTGTCTTCCGCCGAGGACAAATCCAGCTGTAATTTCGGCGAATATTGGACGGGTAATTTAATCCCGTCGCCTATTTCAGGAAAAATCGCGCCCTTACCTCAGCCTACACGACCCTAGTTTGCGAAGGCTGGGGACGCGAGCTGCTCCGCAGGATGAAGATAAACGGTTTATCGGCTGACTCTTAGGTTTTAAAGTAAGCGGTTTATTAACCGCATCTATATCCGCAGATCGAAGCAAGCGGAGATAGTGTTCACTGATAACGAGGTGGATACCTATGACGGAGCGCAATAGGCGATTATCCCGGCCATTAATCGTCGGGTACCGGCGAGACTGCCGATGTCGCTATCGCTTTGTCCGAAAAGTCAATCGCGTGGTTTAAAGGGCGCTTACTCACAACGTTGAAATGCGAGCTTCCAACTCGACTAAGTCACCCATTCCAATTTGATGCAGAATTAATTTCCCCGTGCTGTCGATTAGGAATGTCGTCGGGGTTAAGTTTACGTTACCGAAATCAGCAGCGCCGCTGCCGTCGACATCCAACGCAACGTCGTAGGGTAGCTTTCGCTCTCTCGTTAGTTCTAATACCCGATTCGGGGGATCGTAATACATCGCTACCGCGATAATTTTCAAGCCACGGTTGGCAAATCGATGATGCCAATTGATCAAGGTGGGGATTTCAGAAAGGCAGCTGGCGCAGTCCGTCGCCCAAAACGTGACCAATACCGGTGAGCCATGCAATTGCCGCAACGAAATTTGCTCGCCGTTTAACGAGGTAAAAGTGTGGTCTGGCGCGAGCGGTGTTTGGTCGATTAGCTGGAAAATTCCGGCGGCACCGCCAAATAGCAGCAAAGCGAACAGCGCGGTCTTTAGTGTCATGGGTTTTTTCAATCGGGGCGGTCCGGCGATTATAGCAAAGCTGCTAGAATGCCCGTCATGCTTGGCATTGCGGTGGGAACGATGAAAAAAGTCTTGGTTTCGGACAGATTGGCCGAAGAAGGTATTAACTTTCTGACGGCGCAACCGGGTTTGCAGCTTCGAATTCAAACCGGATTGACCGAGGACGAGCTTTGTGAATTGATTGCGGATTACGATGCGCTACTGATTCGTAGCGAGACCCAGGTCAGCGCTAAAGTACTTGCCGCCGCGAAAAATTTAAAAATTATCGGTCGCGCCGGTATCGGCGTCGATAACGTCGACCTCAATGCCGCGACCGAGCGCGGCATTATCGTTATGAATACCCCCGATGCCAACGCCACGACAACCGCGGAGCTCGCCATTGCGCACATGCTTTCGCTCAGTCGGAATTTGCCGGCCGCCAATCAATCGGTGCGTGCCGGGAAATGGGAAAGGTCTAAATTAATGGGGAGCGAGATCGCTCATAAGACGCTTGCCATTCTCGGTTTTGGCACGATAGGACGCATAGTCGCACTACGGGGGCATGGATTAGGGATGCGGGTCATTGCCCACGATCCGTTCGTGGCGCCTGAAATTTTCAGCAAGTACGGCGTCGAGATGATGGATTTCGATAGTTTGGTTCGGCAAGCCGACTACTTGACCCTGCATTGTCCCTTGCTAGAAAAAACGCGCCATGTGCTCGGGCCCGATCAATTTGCGGCGATGAAAAAAAGTGCGCGTTTGATCAATTGCGCGCGGGGCGGGCTAGTCGATGAACAGGCCTTGTTTCAAGCGTTGCATTCCGGAAGATTGGCGGGCGCGGCCTTGGATGTTTTCGAGCAAGAACCGCCGCAACAACATCCTTTGTTTGAATTGGATAACGTCGTTTTTACCCCGCATCTTGGGGCTTCGACCAAGGAAGCGCAAACAGCGGTCAGTGTTGAAATCGCTAGGCAAGTGACCCAATATTTACAAACCGGCGAAGCCATCAATGCGCTGAATCTGGACAGAGTGTCCAGTGAGGAGTTGAATTTGGCTCAACCCTTTATGCGCTTGGCTAATATACTCGGGAAGGTGCTGGCCGAGTTGCTCGATCGGCCGATCGAGCGCTTGGAAGTGGCGTTGTTTGGTAAGGCCGCGTATGCCAAGGTTCGGCCGATTTCCGCCGAAGCACTGATCGGCTTGTTGGCCGGGCAATTGTCGTCACCGGTGAACCGGGTCAATGTCGAACGGATCGCCAAGCGGCAAGGCATTGTTTTGCTCGAGTCTCAAAGTGAATTATCGGAAGGATACCAATCGTTGATTCGGATTACCGGTCATTGCGGTGATCATTCAGTGATTTTGGCGGGAACATTGCTTGGAGATCAGCATCCGCGGTTGGTCAGTATGAATCATTTCGAAATTGAAGTGGTCCCGGAAGGCGTGCTGCTGATTACTCGTCATCACGACCGGCCGGGGGTGATTGCCGCTATTAGCTCGATATTGGGCGGGGCCGGCATCAATATCACTCGGATGCAGGTCAGCAATGCCGATCGCCAGCAATCGGCGATGATGGCGATCAGCGTATCCAATCCGTTAAATCCACAATTGCTGCAGGCCGTTTGCGACGTGCCCGCGGTACAAACGGCAAGGCAAATCGTGTTATGAAGTTTGATGTTATCTGTTTCGACTGCGATAGTACTTTGAGCAGAGTCGAGGGAATCGACGAGTTGGCTAGGCGCAACGGCTTGTTCGAGCAAGTGGCGGCGCTAACCGACGCGGCGATGAATGGCGAGTTACCCCTGGAAGAGGTGTATGCCAAGCGCTTGGAATTAATTCGGCCGGACAGGGCGGCGATTGCTTGGTTGGCACAATTGTATCTCGATGAAATCGTCGACGGCGTCAAGGAAACCGTGGATTCGCTGTTGGCGCATGGCAAGGAAATACATATCGTCAGCGGCGGTTTGCGCCAAGCGATTTTGCCGTTGGCGGACTACTTGGGGATACCCGAGGCCAATGTACATGCGGTTGACGTCGAATTCGACGCTGTCGGTCAGTATCTCGGATTTGCGGTGCATTCGCCGCTGGCGGTTAGCGGCGGGAAAGCCAGAATTTGTCGCAGGCTACGAATGCGCCACGCCGCGCTGGCGATGGTCGGTGACGGAAAAACCGATCTGGAAGCAAAACAGGCCGGCGCTTATATGGTGGGTTTCGGCGGGGTCGTGCGGCGTCCTATGGTCGAGGCCGAGGCGGATTGTTATGTTATCGAACCGTCGCTGATGGCCGTTTTGCCTTATTTGCTGTAAGGCTAGGGTCGATTAGCGGGCGCTAGGGTGGTAGAATTCTCGGTTTTTTATAGGTTTCAGAGGGATAGCATGGCTGGGCACAGTAAGTGGGCAAACATCAAACACCGCAAAGGCGCTCAAGATGCCAAGCGCGGTAAGATTTTTACCAAGCTCATTCGGGAAATCACCGTCGCGGCCAAAAGCTCCGGTGGTGGCGATCCGGCCAATAATCCTAGCTTGCGTACCGCGATCGACAAGGCCTTGGGCGCCAACATGAAGCGCGACACCATCGACAATACGATCAAAAAAGCCACCGGTGCTTTGGATGGCGTGGTTTACGAAGAAGTGCGCTACGAAGGCTACGGTCCGGGCGGCACGGCGGTAATGGTTAACTGTCTGACCGACAACCGCAACCGTACCGTCGCCGATGTGCGGCATGCCTTCTCCAAACACGGTGGCAATCTGGGTACCGACGGCTCCGTGGCTTATATGTTCCGCAAAGTGGGGATCATCGGTTTTTCGAGCGAGGTCGACGAGGATGCGGTGATGGAAGCCGCGATGGAAGCCGGCGCGGAAGACGTTGTAACCAACGACGATGGTTCGATAGACGTCTTTACCGCGCCCGACGATTACTTGAACGTCAAGGAAGCGTTGGCGGCGGTGGGCTTGGTGGCGGAAAATTCCGAAGTGACCATGCACGCCGATGTCAAAACCGATCTGGACAGTGAAGCGGCCGAGAAAATGCTTAAATTAATCGATCGTCTTGAAGATCTGGACGACGTACAAGACGTTTATACCAATGCCGATATCAGCGACGACATCATGATGTCGCTCGGCAATGATTAAGTTCTTTTTAACCCGTTCCCTGGCCCGCTATTGATCAGGATACTCGGCATAGATCCCGGCTCCCGGATCACCGGTTACGGTGTGATAGAGACCACACCGCGCGGTGTTCGCTATATTGCCAGTGGCTGCATCCGCGTGCTTCCCAACGACTTTCCGAGCCGGTTGAAGCAGATTTTCGACGGAGTCAGTGAAATCGTCGCGCTTTATCAGCCACAGCAGATGGGCATCGAACAAGTTTTCATGCATAAGAACGCCGATTCGGCCTTGAAGCTAGGGCAAGCGCGCGGAGCGGCAATTTGCGCGGCGATGAACTTGGATTTGCCGGTACACGAATACGCCGCCCGCCAAGTCAAACAAGCTCTGGTCGGCAAGGGCAATGCCGACAAGACTCAGGTTCAGCACATGGTCAAAATACTGCTGGGAATCCAAGGCGAGATGCAAATCGACGCCAGCGACGCGTTGGCGATAGCGTTGTGCCACAGCCATTATCGAGAAACCGCCTTGCGTTTGGCGAGGGCCGGCGCATGATCGGATTTCTGCGCGGTAAATTAATCCACAAGGCGCCGCCGCAATTGGTTTTGGACGTGCAAGGCGTCGGCTACGAAGTCGAGGCGCCGATGACCACGTTTTACGATTTGCCGGCTTTGGGCGAGGAGGTGCGTTTACATACCCACCTAGTGGTGCGCGAGGACGCGCATATTCTGTTCGGCTTCGCGACCGAAAACGAGCGTTTGCTGTTCAAAACCCTGATTAAAGTCAACGGCGTAGGGCCTAAATTGGCATTGACGATATTGTCCGGCCAAAGCATCGACGAGTTCTACCGTTGTGTCGACGATAACGACGCCAAGAGTTTGGTGCGTTTGCCAGGCGTCGGCCAGAAAACGGCGGAGCGACTGATTATCGAAATGCGCGGCCGGCTACCGGACATCGGTGAGCCCGCGTCGCGGACGACCCAGCAAGCGGCGGCACGCATGCCGGCCGGAGCTAGGCAAGAGGCCGTCAGCGCTCTCTGCGCGCTCGGCTATAAGTCGTCGGAAGCCGAAAAAATGGTCCGCGCGGTGGCCGAAGACGATAAAAGCTGCGAGGACATCATTCGCCAGGCCTTGCGCGGAGCCGTTAAATGATAGAGAGCGACCGGCTGATCAGCGCCAGCGGCAGTGGCGACGAAGAACGTCAAGATCGCGCCATCCGACCGCGCCGATTGAAGGATTACGTTGGGCAAACCGAATTGCGCCAACAAATGGAGATTTTCATCCAGGCGGCGGTCAGTCGCGCCGAGGCTTTGGATCACGTACTGATTTTCGGGCCGCCGGGTTTGGGAAAAACCACGCTGGCCAATATCGTCGCCGCCGAAATGAATGTCAGCATTCGGCAGACATCCGGGCCGGTGCTCGACAAAGCCGGCGATTTGGCGGCCTTGCTGACCAATCTGCAAGCGCACGACGTATTGTTCATAGACGAGATCCATCGCTTGAGTCCGGCGGTCGAAGAGGTGCTGTATCCGGCTATGGAAGACTACCAAATTGATATTATAATAGGCGAAGGTCCGGCCGCCCGGTCGATAAAGCTGGACTTGCCGCCGTTCACGCTGATCGGCGCGACAACGCGGGCCGGATTGCTGACTTCGCCGCTCAGAGACCGTTTCGGGATCGTGCAACGCCTGGAGTTTTACAGCATCGAGGAACTGGCCAGTATCGTGACGCGTTCCGCGGCCATGCTGGGCATCGGCATGGACAGCGGGGGTGCCGACGAGATCGCGTGCCGCTCGCGCGGTACGCCCAGAATCGCCAATCGTCTCTTGAGACGGGTACGCGATTTTGCCGAGGTAATGGGAAACGGGGTCGTCAATCGGGATATTGCCCAGCGGGCCTTGGCGATGTTGAAAATCGACCAACACGGTTTCGACATGTTGGATCGTAAATTGCTTTTAGCGATGATTGAACACTTTCAGGGCGGGCCGGTCGGGTTGGATACCTTGGCGGCGGCCATCAGCGAGGAGCGCGGCACCGTCGAAGACGTATTGGAACCTTATTTGTTACAGCAGGGATTTATCATGCGGACGCCCCGAGGGCGGGTAGTCACGCACAAAGCATACAGTCACTTCGGTTTGCCGGCGCCCAACCAAGAACCGGGCAGCGACGACATCTTTAGTTTATGACCTTGTCAAATAGCGCATTCAGTTGGCCGGTCCGCGTCTACTACGAGGATACCGATGCCGGGGGCGTCGTGTTTTACGCCAATTATCTGAAGTTTTTCGAGCGCGCCCGCACCGAAATGTTGCGTGATCGCGGCTTCGAGCAAGACCAACTGTTACGCGAACAAAATCTGATTTTCGTGGTCCGTTCGGTGAGGGTCGATTACCTGAAACCGGCTCGCTTTAACGATTTGCTGCTGGCCACCGCCTCGGTCGTCGAGCATCAAAAAACCAATCTGACCTTTGCTCAAACCCTGATGCGCGGCCAAGACCAATTAGCCAGCGGCGAGATTCGCATTGCCTGTCTCGACGCGCAAACGATGAAACCTAAACCGATTCCCCTTGCCATTTTGGAAACCCTAAACTGATGAATACCGATTTATCCATCCTGACGCTGGTTAAAGAAGCCAGTTTTGTCGTTCAGTTCGTCATGTTCATTTTGCTGTCGGCGTCGGTTGCTTCATGGACTTTCATCTTCTCCAAACGCAAGGAGTTGAAGCAGGCGATCGAGATTACCGACGATTTCGAGGACGAATTCTGGTCCGGAGTCGGTCTGGCCGAACTGTATAAAAAAATGTCCAGCGACCGTTTCGAGCCGGAAGGCATCGAAAAAATCTTTTTGGCGGGCTATCGCGAATTCGCGCGGATGCGCCAGAAAGGCGACGTCGAGCCGTCGGTACAAGTGGAAAGCGCGCAACGGGCGATGCGCATCGAACTTTCGCGCGAACTGGATCGGCTGGATGAGACCTTGCCGTTTCTGGCTACCGTCGGTTCGACCAGTCCGTATATCGGTCTGTTCGGCACGGTTTGGGGCATCATGAACTCGTTTCGGGCGCTGGGCGAAATCAAGAATGCCACTTTATCCAACGTCGCGCCGGGTATTTCCGAGGCTTTGATTGCCACGGCGATCGGCTTGTTCGCGGCGATTCCGGCGGTGATCGCCTACAACCGTTTCTCGACTCGATTGGATCGCTTGGCCGGTCGCTACGAGTTGTTCGTTGACGAGTTCGTGGTCCTTTTGCAAAGACAGGCGCACAGCAAATGAACGTCGGCGGCAGCAATCGCAGATCGCGAAAAAACGCGGCGTCATGGCCGAAATCAACGTCGTACCTTATATCGACGTCACCTTCGTTTTGTTGATGATCTTCATGATCACCGCGCCGCTGGTCCAGACCGGCGTCGATGTCGAGCTGCCGCAAGCGGAAGCCGAGTCGGTCGATCTACAGGATCAAGTCCCGGTCATCGTGTCGATCAAGAAGGATGGCAGTCTTTACGTCGATATCGGTAATGGCGACGAAGAGGCCGATACGCCGGTCGATGTCGATACCGTCAAGACTCGGGTTGCCGCCGTGTTCAAAAACAATCCGAAAGCCCAGCTTTACGTGCGCGGCGACCACGAAGTGGATTACGGCAGTATCGTTAAAGTGATGGTGGAATTGAAAAAGACCGGCGCCCCCAAGGTTGGTTTGATGACCTCGCCCCCGCCCGAGAGTAAATAACGATAGCGCATGAGAAATTTCAAACCCTCGTTTGTCCTGGCGGTCGCTTTACATATATTGATCGTGTTGCTGTTCAGTATCAGCTTTCTGACCGACAGTGATACGGCTCGGACCGCGCCGCCGGCTGAAGTTATCGAAGCCACGATCCTAGACGGCGCCGAAATCGATGCCGAAGCCGAGCGCTTGAAACAAAACGAAGCCAATAAGCATCAAGCCGAGGTCGAGCACCAACAACAACTGGAAAATGCCCGGAAAGCCGAAGAACAGGCCTTGCAGCAAGCCAAAAAACAGCGAGTGCTGGAAGAACAGAAAATTCAAGAAGCGGCGGAGCGCCGAAAGCAAGAGGCTTTGGAAGAGCAAAAGCGGCAAGAACAACTGGCCGCCAAGCGCAAGGAAGAGGAAAAAAAGCTAGAGGAGGCCAAGGAACGGCGAACTCTGGAAGAGAAAAAAGCCAAGGAAGCCGCCGAGAAGCAGAAACAGGCCGAACTGGAGAAGCAACGGGAAATCGCGGAAAAGCAAGCGACCTTGGAAAAGCAAGCGGCGCTGGAAAAGCAACGGGAAGTCGAAAAACTCAAACAGCTGGAAAAGCAGAAGCAGCAGGAAGCGGAGCGCGAAGCCAAGCTCAAGGAACAAAAACTGGCGGAAGAGGCCAAGCTCAAGCAACAACAAGAAGCCGAAAGCAAGAAACTGGAGCAAGAGAAGAAGCTGCAGGAGCAAAAAGTACTGGAGCAGCAAAAAAAGTTACAGGAACAAAAAGCCGAGGAAGCGAAGCGGCAGGAACAGTTAAAACAGGCGGAAGCCAAAGCCAAGGCCGAACGAGAGCAACAACTGGCGGCGGAAAGGGCCAAGGTTGAGAAAGACCGGCAGGCCGCGCTGAACGCGGAAAAAGCCAAGCAAGCCGCCGAAGCCGAAGCGCGGGCCAAAGTTGAAAGGGAAAAACAACTGGCTGCCGAGAAAGCCGAAAAAGACCGCCAAGCAAAGCTCGCCGCCGAAAAAGCCGAGAAGGAGCGCTTGGCGGCGGAAGCCGAGGCTAAAGCCAAAGCCGAAAAAGACCGTCAGGCCAAGTTGGCGGCCGAAAAAGCGGAAAAGGCTGAAAAAGAGCGCTTGGCCGCCGAGGCCGCCGCCAAGGCCAAGGCCGAACAAGAGCGGCAAGCCGCGATTGCCGCCGCCGAAAAAGCCGAACAGGAACGCAAGGCGGCTGAAGCCGCTGCCGCGGCGGCCGCGAAAGCCGAGTCGGATAAGCAAGCCAGCTCGGCCGCCAAGGACGCGATCGCCCGTAAGGTTGAGGGCGCTTGGACGAGGCCGATCAGCGCGACGCAGGGCTTGAAATGTACAATTCAGGTAAAATTGCTGGCTAGCGGCGATGTCATGGATGCGGTGGTCGTTAGCAGCAGCGGCGACCCGATTTTCGATCGTTCGGCCGAAAACGCCGTTAGAAAAGCGTCGCCATTGCCGGTCCCGCAGGACAGGAATCTGTTCAATCAGGAATTTAGAGTATTTACCTTTGTGTTTAAGCCGGAATAACCCGTAACGGAACCCTAGAAAATGATGTTAATCCCCCGAATATTAGTCGTCGGCCTGTTGGCTTCGATACTTTCCGTCGCTCAGGCCGCCGGTTTGACAATAGAAATCACCAAGGGCTCGCAAACTGCGGTGCCCATCGCCATCGTCCCGTTCGGTCAGCAGGGCGCCGTCGGCAATGTAAAGTTGTCGGATGTGGTTAGCGCCGACTTGGGCGGTAGCGGTTTTTTCAAAACCCTGTCCGAAGACGATATGTTGACCAAGCCGACCGAGCCTGAGCGCGTCAACTTCAAGGACTGGCAGGTATTAGGGCAGGACTACGTCGTCATCGGCCAGGTCGTCGGCAACGGCGGCAGCTTCAACATTCAGTTCCATTTGTTCAATGTCCATAACGGCCAATTGTTGATGGGTTACCGACTGACCGCCGGCGCCAACGAATTGCGCCGCGCCGCCCACCATATCAGCGATTTGATTTACGAAAAACTGACGGGTCGCAAGGGCGCGTTCAACACCCGGATTGCGTACGTGACCAGCGTGGCGCGCGGCAACGGCAAGCAATACATGCTGCAAGTGGCCGATGCCGACGGCTACAACCCGCGCACGATCGCCGAATCGCCGGAGCCGATCATGGCGCCGGCTTGGTCGCCGGACGGCAGCAAGATCGCTTACGTGTCGTTCCACACCAAGCGTTCGGAAATTTTCGTGCAAACCCTGGCTACCGGTCAGCGCGAGAGCGTGTCGGCCTATCCCGGCATCAACGGCGCGCCGGCATTTTCGCCCGACGGCAGTCGCTTGGCGATGACTTTGTCCAAGGATGGTAGTCCCGATATTTACGTGCTGAATCTGTCCGGCCGCAGTTTGACTCGGATGACGTCCGGTTTGTCGATCGATACCGAGCCGACTTGGTCGCCGGACGGCAGTTCGATCGTGTTCACGTCCGACCAAGGCGGTAAACCGCAGCTTTACATCATGCCGGCGTCCGGCGGTAAAGCCAGTCGCCTGACCTTCCAGGGCGATTACAACGCTCGCGGCCGCTTCTCGGCCGATGGTCGCAGTTTGGCGATGGTGACCGGTAGCGGTGGAGATTACCGGATCGCTGTGATGGATATGGCCTCTCGGACCGTCAACGTGCTGACCGAAGGCCGATTGGACGAGTCGCCGAGCTTCGCGCCCAACGGCAGCATGGTCTTGTTCGCGGCGACGCGCGGCGGCAAGTCGGCGCTGTCCGTCGTATCTACCGATGGTGCGATGCAGCAGAAATTGGCCTTCGAGAACGGCGGGGTTCGCGAGCCGGCCTGGGCACCTTGATCGCCCGAGCGATAGCCTGCAAACTTTCACTAATCGACTTTGATTTTTTATTTGGAGAACAGCATGACACTTAGCAAAAAAACTCTGGCTTTGGCGATGATCGCCGTCTTGGCAAGCGGATGTAGCTCGACCGACGAAAGCGAGAACGGTTTGGGCGACGCGACTCAAGGTAGCGACGCGTCGACCAGCGGCTATAACGACGGCTCCATGTCCGGCAGCCAATTCGGCTCCGGTAACGGCTTCAACTCCGGTTCGAACCTGGGTCCGGAGTTCAGCGATCCGAACAACCCGTTGTCCAAGCAAGTGATCTATTTCGAACTGGATAGCGCGCAAGTCAAACAAGACTATGTGCCGGTCGTTGCCGCTCACGCCCGTTATCTGGCCTCCCACCCGAATCAACACGTGATTTTGGCGGGTCATGCCGACGAACGCGGTTCCAGCGAATACAACATCGCATTGGGCGAACAACGCGCCAAGTCGGTCGAACGGATGATGCGTAGCCAAGGGGTCGGTTCCGGCCAGTTGGAAGTCGTCAGCTACGGCGAAGAGAAACCGGCGGTTTCCGGTCATGACGAATCCGCATGGCAACAAAATCGTCGCGTTGAAGTAGGCTATCAATGAGCCGGCGGGCGCTTCTGATTGCAAGTATCGGCTTGGGCCTGGGCGCCCAGGCCCAAGCCGCTCCGGCGAACGGCGGCGATGTCGGGCAGCAGGGCGGCTATGCCGTGCAGGCTCCGACCGACAACGCAATCTTCGAAGTGTTGAGCCGGCTGGAACAATTGCAATCGGAAGTGCAACAACTGCGCGGCATGGTCGAGGAGCAATCGCAAACGATCGCGGACTTGCAGCGCAAGCAAAGCAATATGTATTCGGATCTGGACGACAGAATGCAGGCGTTGCAGGCGGCCGGGCAACCGGGTGGCGCGCCGGCTGCAGCGGCGGCGCAGGCCGGGGCGGCGAGTACGGCGGCGGCATCCGCGGTTCCGCCGGCGCAGACCGGCGCTACACCGCCTTCGGTTGCCGGATCGCCGGTATCGACGCCAGCGGGTCAGGCCGCCCCGGCACCGGTTGCCGCGACTGTCCCGCCCGTCGAAGTCAAGCCTGCAATTAGTGGGGCCGCGAGCGCCAGTTCAACTCCCGCCACGAGCAGCAGCGAGCAGGAGCGCTATCAGCAAGCCTACGAAACTTTGCGGAACGGCCATAACAGCCAGGCCATCAAGATGTTTCAGGAACTGTTGGCGGCCAATCCGGCCGGCGAACTTTCCGACAACGCGCAGTACTGGTTGGCGGAAGCTTACAAGATCAACCGCGAATTCGATGCCGCCAAGGCGGCGTTCAACAAAGTGGTCAGTCAGTATCCGAATAGCTCCAAGGTGCCGGACGCGTTGCTGAAACTCGGTTACATCGAGTTCGACCTGCAAAACGCCGCGAAAGCTAAGGATTATCTGACCCGGGTTACGACCAGCTACCCCGGGACCACCGCCGCGCATCTGGCCGCTAAGAAGCTGGCGCAAATGCCGCAATGACCGACGAGCTAGCGAAACTGTCGTTACGCATTACCGAAATCTTTTATTCGCTGCAGGGCGAGGCGGATAGCGTCGGTTGGCCGACCGTGTTTATCCGCCTGACCGGCTGTCCGCTACGGTGCGCTTATTGCGATACCGCTTACGCGTTCAGCGGCGGCGAGAAAATGCCGATTTCGGCGATTTTGCAAAGGGTTCGCGAATATTCGACCCGTTACGTTACCGTGACCGGCGGCGAGCCGCTGGCGCAGCCCGGTTGCTTGAGTTTACTGAGTGTGTTGGCCGACTCGGGCTATCAGGTTTCCTTGGAAACCAGTGGTGCACTGGATGTTTCGGGTGTCGATGCTCGAATCGTCAAGGTCATGGACTTGAAAACGCCAGCCTCCGGCGAAATGGCGCGCAACCGCTACGAGAACCTCGATTGCCTGACGCCGCGCGATCAAATCAAATTCGTCATTGCCGACTCGGCCGACTATCAATGGTCTAAGCAACAAGTAAACGAACATCGTTTGGCCGAACGCTGCCAAGTGCTGTTTTCGCCGGTGATGGGGCAGATGGCTCCAAGCGAGTTGGCTGATCGGATTCTAGCCGACCAGTTGCCGGTACGCTTTCAAATTCAACTGCATAAATTTCTTTGGGATGACGCGAGAGGAAAATGATTCGGCGGGCAAAGCCGCCATTGTGTTGTTATCGGGCGGATTGGACTCGATTACGGTTCTGGCGTTGGCTACTCGGCAGGGCTATGCTTGCCACGCGTTGAGTTTTGATTACGGTCAACGCCACAATGCCGAATTGGCGGCCGCACGGCGCATCGCCGAACGGTATCGAGTCGCCGACTATAAGATTTTCAATCTCGGTTTGAATGCGATGGGCGGATCGGCGCTGACCGACAGCGCGATCGCCGTGCCGACCTCGCCGCAAACCGGCATACCCGTCACCTATGTGCCGGCTCGCAATACGATCTTCTTGGCGTACGCGCTGGGGTGGGCCGAAGTCTTGCACGCCAGCGACGTATTCATCGGCGTTAACGCCGTCGATTACTCCGGCTACCCGGACTGCCGGCCGGAATTTATCCAAGCCTTTCAGACCATGGCGAATTTGGCGACCAAGGCCGGCGTCGAAGGCCAGCAAATCCGAATACACACGCCCTTGATGGCGATGAGCAAGGCCGACATTATTCGGCAAGGTTCGACGTTGGGCGTTGATTACGCCGACACGGTCTCTTGCTATGCCGCCGATGTTGAAGGCCGGGCTTGCGGCGTGTGCGATGCTTGCCGGTTGCGGGCGGCCGGATTCGCGGCGGCCGGTGTGGTCGATCCCACCCGTTACGTTCGCGGTTAGATGGCGCTTCGGCGATCCTCGGCTATGCTTTGCCTTGATTGGATCAAGGGCTTGGGGCGTCATCATGCGGAGTTCAACTAGTTCACAATTCGTCGCGGTTGCTTCGATTGCCGCCGAATTGAGTGCTGTATTACAGGTCGCCAAGGAGATTTCGTTGGCAGCGGCGAATGCCAAGGCGATTGCGTTTCGGGCCGGCGAAAAGGCCAAGGGCTTCAAACCGATCACCGATTTCATCAACGAGTTGGCCAAGGACACGATGGCAGTGGTCAATCGGATCAACGCCGATACCCTGAACTTATACCGTTTGACGGTTGCCGAGCAGCGAATGCGGGAGGCCAATCGGCACTTTGATTTGGCGGTCGCGGCAGCGGCGGGTGCTCGTCACGCCGATTCGTTGCTACGGGTAAGGGAAACGGCTCGACGGCAAGCGGAGGCCTGTCACGGCGAATTTTCGATTCACGTCGATGATTTATTAAACCAGTTAAGCGGCATCCTCTATCCCGCCAGAGCCGCCAGAGTGATCGCCGCCAACTCGCGCATCGAAGCGTCGCAAGCCGGCGAATACCTGCAAAGCTTGCAAGCCGTCGCCGAGAGTGTCGATCGTGCCGCGCAAATCATCAACGAAAAAGTTAGCAAGTGCCGGGGAGCGTTGGTCGCGATCAGCGCCGGATACGCTCAGGGCAACCAAGGCCAGCTATGAAAATCACGAAAATCTACGAAGGTGCTCATCAGTGGCTGATGTTTGGCCGCGACAACACCAAACCGGCCACCATCATTGATACCAATCAGTACATGGTGCGCACCGCCAGCCGTTGTCTATTGATGGAGCCGGGTGGGATCGAATTGTTCGCGCCGATGCTGGCGGCAGCCGTTCATCACGCGCCGGTCGAGGAAATCACCGACTTGTTCGCCTCGCACCAAGATCCCGACATCATTTCGTCGTTGGGCTTGTGGGATCGGGCCTTACCGCACGCTAGACTGCACGCGCCGCTACTTTGGGAGGGTTTTTTGAGGCATTTCGGTTGCGACGCGATCGAGTACGTCGCCATTCCCGATCAGGGTGGGACTATCGAGCTGGGTGGCGTGCAATTGCAAATAGTGCCGGCCCATTATCTACACTCGTCGGCCAACTTTCATATTTACGATCCAGTCGCGAAGATTCTGATGTCCGGCGACGTCGGCGCGGCGCTGGAGGAGGGCGATACGCCGGTATTCGTCGAGCATTTCGATACTCATGTTGAAAAAATGCGCTATTTCCATCAACGCTGGATGCCGTCCAATCAAGCCAAGCGGGTCTGGATCGAGCGCGTCCGCAAATTAGATATTCAGATCCTGGCGCCGCAGCACGGGCGAATGTTTAAGGGCGACGATGTCAAGCGTTTTCTGGACTGGTTTGAAGCCTTGCCGGTGGGGATTGCCGTATAAAACAAGCATTTGCCGAAAATTGGGTTTATAATCCGCGCCAATCTAGCCCCTGTCGAGAGACTGGGGTTTTTTGTTAGTGAGAAAGGCTGGAGTATCTCATCGAGCATGGCGCAAAAACTGTATATACAAACTAACGGTTGTCAAATGAACGAGTACGATTCCGACAAGATGCGGGACGTACTGATGGCCTCGCACGGTATGGAACTGACCGAAATACCCGAGCAGGCGGACGTGTTGTTATTGAACACTTGTTCGATACGCGAAAAAGCCCAGGAAAAAGTGTTTTCGGCGGTTGGGCGCTGGAAAAAAATCAAGGACAAACGTCCGGACGTGATTATCGGCGTCGGCGGTTGCGTGGCCAGCCAGGAAGGCGCGGCATTGCAAAAGCGCGCGCCCTACGTTGACATCGTGTTCGGACCGCAAACCCTGCATAGGCTGCCGGAATTGCTGAACAAAGCCCGGAGCGGCGACAGGCACGTCGTCGATATTTCATTTCCGGAAATCGAGAAATTCGACAACTTGCCCGAACCCAGGGCGGAAGGCCCGAAAGCCTTTGTATCGGTGATGGAGGGGTGCAGCAAGTACTGCACCTATTGCGTGGTGCCGTATACGCGCGGCGAGGAAGTCAGTCGCCCGCTCAGCGACGTGATCGCCGAAATCGAAGCGCTGGCTAGGCAGGGCGTGCGCGAAGTCAATCTGCTAGGTCAAAACGTCAACGCCTATCGCGGCGAAACCGAAGACGGCGACATCGCCAGCTTTGCGTTGCTGCTGCATTACGTGGCGGCAGTAGACGGTATCGAGCGAATTCGCTTTACCACGTCGCATCCGTTGGAATTCACCGACGACATCATCGAGGCTTTCGCCGAGATTCCGCAACTGGTCAATCACCTGCATTTGCCGGTGCAAAGCGGTAGCAATCGAATACTCGCCGAAATGAAGCGCGGTCACCGCCGCGAGGACTATCTGGACATCATCCGCAAGATCAAGGTGGCCCGTCCCGGCATCAGTTTGTCGTCCGATTTCATTGTCGGGTTTCCCGGCGAAACCGAGCAGGATTTCGAAGACACGATGGCCTTGATCAATGAGGTCGGATTCGACTTTTCTTACAGTTTCATCTTCAGCGCGCGGCCCGGTACGCCGGCGGCCGGTTTTGCCGACGATGTCGGCATGGAGGTCAAGGAGGCGCGCTTGCAACGGCTGAAGGAACGTTTGAACGACATGTTCATGGCGTTTTCCGAAAGTATGGTGGGGTCGGTGCAGAGTGTGTTGGTGGAAGGTGTCTCCAAGAAAAATCCGCTGCATTTGACTGGCCGGACCGAAAACAACCGGGTGGTCAATTTCGCCGCTCACCCACGGCTGATCGGTCAATTCGTCGATGTGTTGATTACCGAAGCCTTACCCAATTCGCTGCGCGGCCGATTGGCCGAGTCCAGCGTCGAAAAAATCCAACAGATTGCCTAGTGTTGAACAGCTCTCATTTTTCCGAAGAACTGACGCTGCTGCCGGCGGATGCCCAGCGCCTCTCTAATTTTTGCGGTCAACTCGATAGTCATATTCGTCAAATCGAGCAACGTCTGCAGGTCGAGATCGCCAATCGCGGCAATTTCTTTCGGGTGACCGGTGTCGATGGGGCGGTCAAGGCGGCTTGCGCGGTCATGCTGAAGCTGTTCGAATTGACCGAGCGCGAAGAGATTACCCCCGAACAAGTGCATCTGAGTCTGCAGGACGCCAGTATCGACCAATTGTTGAAGGCCTTGCCGGCATCGCAGCTCGAGCCGGTGGCGATTCGCACCAAACGCGGCGTCATCAAAGGCCGGGGACATAACCAACAGGATTATCTGCGCAAGATTCTCAGCTTTGACATCAACTTCGGCGTCGGTCCTGCCGGTACCGGCAAGACCTATCTGGCGGTGGCTTGCGCGGTCGAGGCGCTGCAGACCGAGCGGGTAAGGCGTATCGTGTTGGTTCGTCCGGCGGTCGAGGCCGGCGAGAAACTCGGCTTTCTACCCGGCGACATGGCGCAAAAGGTCGATCCCTACTTGCGGCCGCTTTACGATGCGCTCTACGACATGTTGGGTTTCGAGCGGGTCGAAAAGTTATTGGAGAAAAACGTCATCGAAGTCGCGCCACTGGCTTTCATGCGCGGACGAACGCTGAACGACTCGTTCATCATTCTGGACGAGGCGCAAAATACCACGGTCGAGCAGATCAAGATGTTTCTGACCCGGGTTGGATTCGGGTCGACGGCGGTGATCACCGGCGACGTGACTCAGATTGATTTGCCGAACGAAAAAATGTCCGGGTTGAAACACGTATTGAAAGTCTTGAAGGATGTCGAAGGCATCAGTTTTACCTTCTTCGGTGTGCGCGACGTGGTGCGCCATCCGTTGGTTCAGCGCATCGTGGCGGCTTACGACCGTTACGAGCAAGAACAAGGTAAGGTCGGCTGATGAACCTGATCGAGTTGCAGGTCGCGACCGAAGCCGAGCATCCCGAGCCGGCGACGTTTCAGGTTTGGGTCGATGCAGCACTGGCCGGGCGCGAGGCCGACAGCGAAATTGTGATCCGTTTGGTTGATGAAACCGAAAGCGCCGAATTGAACGGCCAATATCGACAAAAGGCGGGTCCGACGAATATCCTGAGTTTTCCGTTCGAAGCGCCGCCCGGCGTGGAAATGGATTTGCTGGGCGATTTGGTGGTTTGCGCGCCGCTGATAGCCCGCGAGGCCGCGGAGCAAGGCAAGTCGGTTGAGCATCATTGGGCGCACATCACTGTACACGGCGTATTGCATTTGTTAGGGTATGATCACGTCGACGAGTTGGAGGCCGAGCAAATGGAATCCCTGGAGATTGAAATTTTGGAAAAATTGGATATTGCCAATCCTTATATGGAGGAACACGAACGATGAGCGATGGTAACCCCCCGAGTAGTCAGCCCCACCAGAAAAGCCTGATCGAACGTATCGGCCATTTTCTGAGTGGGGAGCCGCAAGATCAGGAAGATCTGCTGGAAATTCTCCGTGAGTCGCAGGAAAAGCACTTGCTGGACTCCGACGCGCTGGCCATGATGGAAGGCGTGATGCATGTCGCCGAGATGCGGGTCCGCGACATCATGATCCCCCGCTCGCAGATGGTGGTGGTTCCTAGGGACGCGGAATTGGAAACCATCTTTCCGTTGGTTGTCGAATTCGCCCATTCCCGTTTCCCGGTCATCGAAGAAGACCGCAGCAAGGTGGTCGGCATTCTGCTTGCCAAGGATTTGCTTGGCTGCGTTTTGCGCGACAAGAACTTGAAAGTCGAAAACGTGATGCGGCCGGCCAACGTCGTTCCGGAGAGCAAGCGCTTGAACGTCTTGCTGAAAGAGTTTCGTACCGAGCGCAATCATATGGCCATCGTCGTCGACGAGTACGGCAACGCCGCCGGCTTGGTGACCATTGAGGATGTCCTGGAGCAAATCGTCGGTAAGATCGAGGACGAACACGACGATGACGAATCCGAGGAGTACATTTCCCAGCGTAGCGAGAAAGAGTTCATACTCAACGCGTTGACGCCTATTGAGGAATTCAACGACTACTTCTCGGCGGTTCTGGAAGACGACGAATGCGACACCATCGGTGGCTTGATCGTCCAACGCTTGGAGCATTTTCCGAAGAAGGGCGAAAAAGTCGAAATCGACGACTTTTGTTTCGAAGTCTTGCGCGCCGACAACCGCCGCGTGCACTTGATCAAACTGAAATTGAAGTAAACTCGGCCGGGCCGCCGGCCAAGCGGGCTTCGAACGCCTCGGCCGGTAGCGCCTGCGAGAATAGAAAGCCCTGACCGAAGTCGCAGCCGGATTCCACGAGTATCCGGTGTTGCTCTTCGGTTTCTATCCCTTCGGCGACAACCTTCATTCCCAGTTTATGGGCCATTGCGATAATCGCCTCGCAAAGCACGCGGTCGCTCGATTCCGGCCCCAGGTTGCTGACGAAGGAGCGGTCGATTTTCAGATAATCGATGTCGAATTTTTTCAGATAGGCCAGCGACGAATAGCCGGTGCCGAAATCGTCCAGCGCCACTTGGATACCGTTGTCCCGAAAGCTTAGCAATTGCTCCTTGACGTCGTTACTGGCATCCAGCAGCAGCCCCTCGGTGATTTCGACGATGATGCCGGCCCCAGGCAAGCCCAGTTGCCGTAAGTGTTCAGGCCAATCGCGCTGAGTTTGGTTGGTATCATGAAATTGGACCGGCGATTTGTTAATGCTGATTTGGAAATCGGCGTGAAACCGTTGCCGCCACAGTTTGGCGCGCTCGGCGGCCTGCTTGAACACCCAATTGCCGATTTCGTTGATAATGCCGATGTCCTCGGCGATCGGCACGAACTCCGCCGGACTCACCCAGCCGCGTAGCGGGTGCCGCCAGCGTAACAGGGCTTCTGCCTTATACACGACGCCGGTGGCAAGATCGACTATCGGTTGATAATACAGTTGGAATTGATCGGCGCCGAGCGCGCCGCGTAAATCGCCGGCGATTTCCATTCGGACTTGCGCCGCTTCCTGCATTGAGAGCGTGAAATAACAATAGCGATTGCGGCCTTGGTGCTTGGCGGCATACATGGCCTGGTCGGCGTTTTTGATCAGTACGTGGATTTTGTCGCCGTCTTTCGGGAACAGCGTGATGCCGATACTCGCCGACAGATAGGCCACCTTGGCTTTCAGCTGAAACGGTTCGGCCAGTTTTTGCAGCAAATTGACGACGATGCGCTCGACATGTTCCGTATCGTCGAGTTCGCCCAGGATAATCGTGAATTCGTCGCCGCCCAGTCGCGCCACGGTATCGGATTCGCGCACGCAACGCAGCAAGCGTTGCGCGGCATCCTTAAGCAACAAATCGCCCATATCGTGGCCGAGCGTGTCGTTGATTTCCTTGAAGCGGTCCAGATCCAGAAAAATCAGCGCCAGCGCGCGGCCGGTGCGATGCGCCTTCTTCAGTTCCTGATCCAGCCGGTCGTGAAACATCCGGCGGTTGGGCAGTCCGGTCAACGGGTCGAAATTGGCCTGAGTCCAGATTAGCTCTTCGGTTTGCTTTTTTTCGGTGATGTCGGAAAACAAGGCCACGCGCCGATGCGGACTGCCGTCTTCGTTAAAAATCGTGTTGACCGTCAACCATTGCACGAACACTTCGCCGTTCTTGCGGCGATTCCAGATTTCGCCCTTCCAGTGGCCGCTGGCGTTAATCGCATGCCACATGGTTTGATAAAAATGGTAGTCCTGGCGGTCGGAGTTCAGAATATTGTAATTCTGACCGATGACTTCCGCCGGGGTATAGCCGGTGATCGCCGAAAATGCCGGGTTGATGGCCAGGATAGAGCCGAGCGCGTCGGTGACGGCCATCGCTTCGCTGCTGTTTTGGTAGACCAGCGAAGCCAGCCGCAATTCTTCGTTGGCACGGCAATGTTCTATCGCGATTCCGGTCAGATTGGCGGCCTGTTCGGTCATTTGCAAGTCGCGTGGCGTGGGTAGCGCCGGCTGACGTTGATAAATGGTCAGAGTGCCGAGCAACTTGCCGCCGGCATCGCGTACCGGCTCCGACCAGCAAGAAGCCAAGCCGGCCTTGGCCGCCAACTCCCGATACGGCGTCCAATAAGGATGGCTTTGAATGTCTTCGATAATGACTCGGTCGCCGGTCACCGCCGCTGTGCCGCAAGAGCCGACGCCGAAGCCTATGCGCAGGCCGTGTAGCGCGCAATTGTAAAATTCCGGTAGATGCGGGGCCGCGCCGACCAGCAAATGGCTGCCTTCTGCGTCCAGCAACAAAATGGAGCACAATAGCGCCGGATTTTGGGTTTCGATGCCCTCGACGACCGCTTCCAAAATGTCGGCAAGCGGCAGGCTTTTGGCCAGGCGTTCCAACACCCGGTTGTGAGCGCGTTCGCGATCGGCGGCGTGTTTGCGGTCGCTGATGTCGGTCGCGATCCCGATAATGCCCAAGACCTCGCCCTTCAGGCCCAATAGTTTGGTGCGACTGATTTCCAGACTGTGGCTCTCGCCGTCCACGAACGTGAGTTGTTCCTGACTTAGGTGCGGTGCCAGGCCGCCGCTAAGACAGCGTTGGTCGGCTACTTCGAAGCGGGCAGCCATGTCGGTGCCCAGCAGTTCGTCCAGCGCGGAGGTGTGCAAAAACCGGCTTTCCGGAATGCCTAGCGCTTGGCAGAAGGTCTGGTTGACGAAGGCGTAGCGACCGTTGGTGTCCACCAACCAAATCCCGACCGGCGCGTTGTTCAGGATCGCGTGCAGTTTGGCTTCGGAGGCATGTATCTCGGCGATTTGACCGTTGAGCTGCTCCGCCAGCGCTCGAAACAGGCGAGCTAAATGGCCGATCTCGTCGTTGCGGTCGACGGGGATATCGGCGAGCGGCAAGCCCAGCTGAAATTGTCCAATGGCTTTGGTCATTGCCTGCAGCGGTTTGGCTAGCATCTTGGCAAGCAGCAGTGAAACCAAACTGACCAATAAGCTTAGGGACAAGGCGATACGGATGACTTGGAGGCTCAGAGTCTTGCTGCCGATCGAGACCACGTCCAGCGGGGTGTATAAACCGAGTACCACGAAACGGCCTTCGCTGGCCGCGCCGTAATCCTGGCGGGCGAAAGCGGCCAAATAGGGTACGCCCAACGCGCTAACGGCGGTATCGCTGAGTACCGCGATCCGGCTGGAACCGTTCAGCAGCGGCGCGGTGTCCGGAATGTCGTTTTGGATTCTGACCGGCCGGCCGCGTTCGAAACTAAAGGCTTTCGCGGGATCGGGATGGATCAGGTAATCACCGCGTCGATTGACCAGCAATGGGTAGCTGTCGCCGCTGTAACTGTCGCGCAGCCGCTTGAATAGGTCGGCGAGATCGACGTTAATGACCAGCACGCCCAAGGTTGTCCCGGCGGCGGACTTGACCGGGGTGGCGACGCGGATGGTCGGTTGGCCGTAGCCCAGATGGGTCCCAAGCTCCTGGTTTAAGTTGATCTCCGAAATGTAAACCTGACCGGCCGGCAAGGCCGCGGTTTCGAAGACGTAGGGGAAATGGTTTTTTCCTGCAAGTGGGGTGCTTCGATCACTTTAACGCCGGATTGGTCGCGATCTGCCCGCACCGTTTCCAGGCCAAAATGCCGGCTATCGATCAGGCGGATTTGGCTGTACTCGGGGTGGGAGACCAGCAAGCCGCTAAATATCTCGGCGAGCCTGTCTTTATCCATCGTAGGTTTGGTGGCCGGCTCGGCTTCCAGTATTGCGCGGTTTAGCGCCAAGCCGGCCAGGAAATCGACATCGGCAACGGTCGCCTTGAGCGCGGCGTCGAAGCGTTGCGCCGAGTCTCGCGTCGCGGTCAGCAGTTTTTCCTTGGCCGAATCGATCAGCAGCGCGCGACTGCGCTGGTAGACGTAATAGCCGGTCAGGCCCGACGACAACGTGCCGAACAGACCCAGCCAGAATGCCAGTTTTAGGCCTATGCTCAGACGCATCAGAAGGCCTCCGGCGCATCGCCGGAAATAATCCGGTCCCACAGGGTTTTTTGACGCTCGGGATTGCCGATCGGCTCCAGCCAGATCAATTTGGCATCGGGTGCCAGATCGGCCGGCTGACTGGTGGTGTTGGCTAGGCCGTGTCGTTCGGTTAAGTGCGCGCCGACTTGCGGCTCCAGCATGAAGTCTATCCAGCGTTCGGCCAGCCCGGTATTGCCGGCGTTTCGGGTAAGCGCCCAGCAATCCAACCACGCCAACGCGCCTTCGTCGGGGATGACGTAACCGACGTCCGCGCCGCGCCGCCTTAGTTCCTGGAGTTGTTGATTGCCGTAATTGCCGAAAATCAGCGCGATATCGTGCTTGGCGTACAGTTCGCCGGCTTCCTCTACCGACGTGTAAAAGGTCAGTACATTGCGGCGCAGTTCGGCCAGTCGGCGGGCGGCGGCGTTCAACTCGGCGTCGCCGAGGCTGAAAGGGTGGGCCGCGCCGCTGAGTAATCCGACCAGGGTAAAGTTGTGGTTGCTGGTATTAAAAGCCAGCACGCGCTGGCGGTAGGCCGGGTCCCAAAGTGCCGACATCGAGCGAGGCGGGGAGGTCACTTTACGGCGGTCGTAGATTAGCCCCATTTCAGCATAGGTGTAGGGTATCGCATAGGCGCGACCGGCGTGAATCAGGCCAAAGGTAGCGAGGTCGCGAAAGCGCGGCAGTTGGCGCGAGCGATTGGCAATTTTGGCCGCATCCAGCGGCACGCTGATGCCGGCGGCGATGTAACGTTGCAATTCGGCGGTGTTGGCCGCGAATACGTCGTGATGCTCGTGATTGAGCTTGTACCATAAGTCGTCGTCCGATTCGACGTAGGTGACTTCCACTTCGGCGTCGTAGCGTTTGGCGAATTCGGCGACGATCTCCGAGTCGGCGTAACCCGGCCAGGCCAAAACCTTTAACGAGGGTTTCGCGCTTACCAGCGAAACGGAGCACAGCCACAGTGCCGTGATCGAAACCATCCTGGCGAAGCGTTGGTGGGAGCTTAGGAGAGAGACGATGGATTTCATGGTTGCCCATGATACCCAAAGGCGGTTGGAAAGAAAGGTAAATTGTTGGCGAATCGCGCGAAAAACTTGTATTAATCGGTTTTTGTGCTAGCGAGTAAGGCCGGCCGAGATTAGCCGGTTTTATTTGGCAATGTCGACACGTATCAGGATACGCGTCGTCTGGGTTTCGGTGCTTTGGTTGAAACCCGTCATGCCTGCGCCGGACGATTGGGTTTGATCGGCATTGCCGGCGATTTCAATCCATTCGCCCAGTTTGGCGCGGAGGGTGGTTTGAACGGCTTGAGTGGCTATTTCGCCGTTTTGAAATTGGTTGGACCAAGGCGATATCGCCAGCGTCACTTGGTCGTCGCCGGCCAAGCGCGGGACCACCGCAAAGCCGCTGCTGGCTTCCAGCATTTGGGTGCTGCTCAGCACCGCGCCTCCGTAATTGGAGCCGTATACCGTGACGTTACGGACCGGTTTGATTTCGCCGGTCTTGATAAAGGCGGTTTGTCCCTCGGTGGCGCGCACCTGCTGTTGTTGGCGTTGGCCGCGCAAATCCTCGGTATTCCCGGCCAAGCCGCGCAGTTCGACGCGCTCGGGGTGCAGTGTCGCGGCCGCTTCGGCGTTCAATTGCTCGGCGGTCTGGCTGGTGGTTTGCAAGACGCTGATCGTCAAATTGCGGACCGGGCCGTCCAATTGCTTGACCAGGGCGCGGATCTCCGCAAGCTTGGCCGGAGCAGTTTTGACGATCAATTTGGCGCCATCGGCGACGATGCGGTCGTCACCGTTTAGTAACGGTTGGAGCAGGGCTTGGATCTCCGCCGCCGGCCGGTTGCCAAGCTCGATGATTTCCATCACCGTATCGTCGGCTAAAACGGCCGCGGCCCAAAGGCTGATTGCAAGCGTCGGCCCGCTAAATTTCATCGTACAGCGCCAGATAGCGTTGGGCGCTACTTTGCCAAGAAAAGTCCCGGCTCATCGCGTTGCGCTGCAACTGCCGCCAATCTTTCTTGTGTCGGAACATCACTAGGCAACGTTTGATCGCTTCGGTCAGTGTCGCCGCCGACGTGTCGTTAAATACGAAACCGGTCGCGGTGCCGTTGGCGATGCTTTCCGGCAATGTGTCGACGACGGTATCGGCCAAGCCGCCGGTTTTGCGGACGATAGGGATCGTGCCATAGCGTTGACTGTACATTTGGTTTAAGCCGCAAGGCTCGAAGCGCGACGGCATCAGGAAAATGTCGGCGCCCGCTTCGATCTGGTGGGCTAGCGGCTCGTTGTAGCCTATCGTTACCGCGACTTTTTCCGGATACAGGCGGGCGAATTCCATCAAGCGGTATTCGTTGCTCTTGTCGCCGCTGCCCAGGAAAACGAATTGGGCCGGTAGTTCCAACAATTCCGGCAAGCCAGCCAGAATCAGATCGATGCCTTTTTGTTCGACCAGCCGGCCGATCAAACCGAATACCGGGAGTTCGGCGTCGACGGGCAAGTTCATTTGTTGCTGCAATGCGATTTTGTTGGCGGCTTTGTCGTTCAGGGTCTTCATGCCGTAGGTCTGGGCGATGTGCGGATCGATCGCCGGATTCCAGACTTCGGTATCGATGCCGTTTAGAATACCGCTCAATTGCGATTGCTTATGCGCCAACAGACCCTCCAGACCGTAACCGAATTCCGGCGTTTGGATTTCCTGGGCATAGGTTGGGCTGACGGTAGTGATGCGCTCCGCGTAGGCCAAGCCGCCCTTGATGAACGACAACATCCCATGGTACTCCAGACCCTCCGGGTGCCAGAGCTGGCCGGGCAGGTTCAGCAACGTAAACGCGGTGGCGGGAAACAGACCTTGATAGGCCATATTGTGGATCGTGAATACGCTGGCCGGATGTTGGTGTTCCAGCGATAGCAGAGCCGGCACCAGACCGGTTTGCCAATCGTTGCAATGCACGATGTCGGGTTGCCAGTCCAGGTAGGCGCGGTTCATTGCCACTTCGGCGACGATACGGCAGAACAGCGCGAAGCGGTCGCCGATATTCGGCCATGGCATGCCGTTATCGTCGACGTAAGGGTTGCCCGGTACTTTAAAGAACGGCGGGTAATCGACCAGCCAGACCGGAATCTGGCTGCCGGGCAGCCAGGTTTCCAGCAGGTTGACATCGCAATTGTTGACCTTGACCGTGCACAGGTAACGGCCCGGTTCGCAATTGCGGATGGCCTGGTAGTTGGGCATGATGATACGCACGTCCTGCTCCAGCTCGCCGAGGGCCAGCGGCAGGCTGCCGGCGACATCGGCCAGGCCGCCGGTTTTGATCAGTGGATGGGTTTCGCTGGTGGCGAACAAAATTTTCTTCATCGCTTAAACAGGTTTACATTTTTAATATGATGCCGGCCAGCGGCGGAAGAGTGACGGAGATCGAATGCTCCATCCCCATCCAGGGCTGCGGCTCGGACAGTACGCTGCCGTTGCCGGTGTTACTGCCGTCGTAATAGTGAGAATCCGAGTTAAAGATTTCGACGTAGGTACCGGGTTGCGGCACGCCGATTCGGTAACGTTCGCGCGGCACCGGGGTGAAGTTCAGAATCACGATCAGCTCTTCGTGGGCAGATTTACGCCGGTAGCTGATGATGGACTGTTGGTAATCGTGGCAGTCTATCCATTCGAAGCCGGCGTGCTCGAAATCGAAGCGGTATAGGGCCGGATGGCTGGTATAGAGGCGGTTCAAGTCCTTGACCAGGGTTTGCAGACCGGCATGGTGGGCGTAGTCCAGTACGTACCAATCCAGCGTGCGATTGAAACTCCATTCGGTACCTTGGCCGAACTCGCTGCCCATGAACAACAGTTTTTTGCCGGGATAGGTGAACATCATCGTATAGAGCAGGCGCAGATTGGCGAAACGCTGCCATTCGTCGCCCGGCATTTTGTTAAGCATCGACTGTTTGCCGTGTACCACTTCGTCGTGCGAAAACGGCAGGATGAAGTTTTCGGTAAACGCGTACAGCAAGCCGAAGGTCAGTTGGTCGTGGTGGTAGGCGCGGTGGATGGGTTGCTGTTGCATGTAGCACAGGATGTCGTGCATCCAGCCCATGTTCCATTTCATCGAGAAGCCCAATCCGCCGGTCCAGGTCGGCCGGGTGACTTGCGGCCAGGACGTGGACTCCTCGGCCATCACGACGGTGCCGGGGTGTTGCTCGTGGGTGACGGTATTCATGTGGCGCAGGAAGTCGATCGCTTCCAGGTTCTCGTTGCCGCCGTACATATTGGGAATCCAGTCGTTGGCTTCGCGCGAATAGTCCAGATACAGCATCGAGGCCACCGCATCGACGCGCAGGCCATCCAGGTGAAATTCTTCCAGCCAGAAGAATGCGCTGGACAGCAGGAAGTTTTTCACTTCGTTGCGGCTGTAGTTGTAGATCAAGGTTCCCCAGTCGCGGTGTTCGCCCTTGCGTGGGTCCTCGTGCTCATACAGGGCCGTGCCGTCGAAGCGGGCCAGCGCGAAGGCGTCCTTGGGAAAGTGGGCCGGCACCCAATCCAGGATCACGCCTATGCCGTTTTGGTGGCAGTGGTCGATGAAATAGCGGAAGTCGTCCGGCGTGCCATGGCGACTGGTGGGCGCGAAATAGCCGGTGGTCTGATACCCCCAGGATGCATCGAGCGGGTGTTCGGTGATCGGCAGTAACTCGATATGGGTAAAGCCCAACGCTTTGACGTAATCGACCAATTGCTCGGCCAAATCGCGATAGTTCAGGAAGTTGCCGCGCTGGTCGCGTCGCCACGAGCCCAAATGCACCTCATAGATCGACATCGGTTGGTGCAGCCAGTCATGTTGGGCGCGCTGGTCCATCCATTCGCCGTCGTGCCAGACGTAACGATCTTCATCGACCACGATCGCGGCGGTCTGCGGGCGGAATTCGAATTGTTGGCCGTAGGGGTCGGTTTTAACCAGCAATTCCCCGGAATTGCGATTGATGATTTCGAATTTGTACAAGCAGCCCACGCTTAAACCGGGGATAAAGATTTCCCAGATCCCGCTGCCGCCCAAGCTGCGCATCGGATGGCAGCGGCCGTCCCAGCGGTTGAAGTCGCCGACGACGCTGACGCGTTGCGCGTTGGGCGCCCAGACCGAGAAAGACACGCCGTCTATCCCGGCCACGCTTTGGCGGTGACCGCCGAGTTTTTGATAGATGTGCCAATGGCGGCCTTCCGCGAACAAGTGTTGGTCGAATTCAGGCAGTACCGGGCCGAAACAATAGGGATCGTATTGGAGGTGGTCGTTGCCGTCCTTGTCGGTCCAGGCCAATTGGTAATGCTTCGGAACGTCGCCGGTGCCGGGGCGGTATTCGAATACGTCGGTATCCGGTAGTCTTACGAAATCGCCGCCGTCGGCGGCCAGACTCACGCTTTCGGCGTAGGGTAGAAACACTCGGACGACGGTATCGCGGTCCTGGCCGTGGCGACCCAGCACGGAAAAGGGGTCGTGATGTCTGGCCTCGATGATTTTGACGATTTCCGGATCGAGCGGCAGGGATGGGCTTGGCTTGTTCATGATGCAACGCCTTCGGTTATAGTTTTGTTAGATGGTTGGCAGGGACAGCCATGCCAGGCAGGATAGACTACTCGGTAACAAATCGCTTGGCTTTTACTTTTTCGCGAAGAGTAACGATAATGCTCGGACGCGGCAAGTGCCATGCCGACAAATCCGCCGATATGCCCATCCCGGGCGGCCATCGGTGTCGCTTATTTTTTCTTAGAGGATGCTCATGTCAGTCGTCGATACAAATCTACAGGAAAGACGGGTCAACGATTTGACCCGTAACACCATAGCCTTGATTTTGGCTGGTGGCCGGGGATCGCGACTTAAGGACATGACCGATTGGCGCGCGAAGCCGGCGGTGCCGTTCGGCGGCAAGTTCCGCATTATCGATTTTCCGCTGTCCAACTGCATCAATTCGGATATCCGCAAGATTGGCATTTTGACGCAATACAAAGCCGACTCGCTGATTCGGCACATTCAACAAGGCTGGGGTTTTTTACGCGGCGAATTCGGCGAGTACGTCGATTTGATGCCCGCTCAGCAGCGCCACGACGAACATTCCTGGTACCAGGGAACCGCCGACGCCATCTATCAAAACATTGATATTTTGCGGGCGCGAAATCCCGAGTTCGTGTTGGTCTTGGCCGGCGACCACATTTATAAAATGGATTATTCGGTGATGCTGGCCGATCACGTCGCCAACAAAGCCGACTTGACGATCGGTTGCATCGAAGTGTCGTTGGAAGATGCCAAGGCATTCGGCGTGATGCATGTCGACGACGAGCGCCGGGTTAAATCCTTTGTCGAGAAACCGGATAACCCGCCGGCGATGCCGGGTCGCGACAATACCGCATTGGCGTCGATGGGTATCTATATTTTCAACGCCCGCTTTTTGTTCGAGCAATTAATCAAGGACGCCGACACCAAAGCCTCCAGCCGCGATTTCGGTAAGGACATTATTCCGGCCGTCATCGATAAATATCGGGTGTATGCCTATCCCTTCCTGGATTTGCAAAGCGGTCAGCAAAGTTATTGGCGAGACGTCGGAACCATAGACGCCTACTGGGCCGCCAATATGGAATTGATCGGCGTCAAGCCGGACTTGAACCTGTACGACAACACTTGGCCGATTTGGACCTATCAGGCGCAAACGCCGCCGGCCAAGTTCGTGTTCGACGACGACGATAGACGGGGCGCGGCGATCGATTCGATGGTGTCCGGCGGTTGCGTGATTTCCGGGGCAACGGTGCGCCATTCGCTGTTGTTTTCGCAGGTGCGCGTCAACTCGTATACGACCGTCAAGGATTCGGTGGTGCTACCGGAAGTCAACATCGGCCGGCATTGCCGGATCGACAAGGCAATTATCGAGAAGGGCTGCCAAGTGCCGGAAGGCACCGTGATCGGCGAGAACCGCGCCGACGACGAAAAGCGCTTTTATGTCAGCGAGGGCGGTGTGGTGTTGGTGACGCCGGAGATGCTCGGTCAAAGACGGCATTATGTCCGGTAAAAAACTCAAGCTGGTGCTGTGCTGGCATATGCACCAGCCGGAGTACCGCGACACGCAGAGCGGCGAATTCAAATTGCCGTGGACTTATCTGCACGTCATCAAGGATTACGTCGATATGGTCGCCCATTTGGAGGCGGCTCCGTCGGCTAAGGCGGTTGTCAATTTCGCGCCGATTTTGCTGGAGCAAATCGAAGATTATTCTAATCAGGTGACCGGCTATTTGCACGATCGGATCGCTATGAAGGATCCGTTGTTGGCCGCGTTGGTCGAGCCGACGGCGTCGGCCGACCCGGACAAACGTCTGAAGCTGCTGCGCGATTGTAAAAAAGCTAACCGCGAACGCCAAATCGACCGCTATCCGGCCTTCCGCAAATTGATCGACATGGCCGATTGGATTCTCGGGCATCAGGACGCCATCAAATATGTCAACGCCCAATTCGTTTCCGATATCCTGGTTTGGTATCACTTGATCTGGATGGGCGAAACCGTCAAGTTGACGGACAATCGGATCAAACGCTTGATCGAAAAAGGCGCGGCGTTCACGTTGCACGACCGGATAGAAATCGTCGAGGTGATCGGCGATTTGTTGTCCAAAGTGATTTATCGCTATAAGGCATTAGCCCGTAAGGGCCGTATCGAATTATCGGTGACGCCATACGCGCATCCCATCATGCCGTTGATGTTGGATATCGCCAGCGCCCGAGAGGCGATGCCGGAAGTGGCTTTGCCTAAATTGCCGAATTACCCCGGCGGTGAAGAGCGCGTATGCTGGCACTTGCGGAAGGGGATCAACACCTTTCGACACTTTTTCGGTTTCGAACCGCGCGGTTGTTGGCCATCCGAAGGTGGCGTCAGCGAGCGTACGCTGGCGATACTCGGCGAGTTCGGTTTTCACTGGGCCGCCAGCGGCGGTAATGTCTTGCACAATAGCTTGCGGGCCTCCGACCTGGCCGGTAAAACTAGCGTGCATCAAGCGTTCCGGTTGGCGTCGGCCAGCACGGTGTGCTTTTTCGGGACGACGGTTTGTCCGATCTGATTGGCTTCGAATATTCCAAATGGCATGCCGACGATGCCGTGGCCGACCTGATTCAGCATCTGGAAAATATTGCGGATTACGAGGCTCGGCCGCCGTTGGTTTCGATTATCATGGATGGTGAAAATGCCTGGGAGTATTTTCCGGATAACGGCTATCATTTTTTGAGCGCTTTGTATCGCCGGCTCGGCGAACATCCACGGATAGAGTTG
Organism: Methylomonas stagni; assembly: GCF_050154735.1. Classification (NCBI taxonomy): domain Bacteria; kingdom Pseudomonadati; phylum Pseudomonadota; class Gammaproteobacteria; order Methylococcales; family Methylococcaceae; genus Methylomonas; species Methylomonas stagni. Next base: position 4,706,789 of record NZ_CP189557.1, read on the forward strand.
ACGACGTTTTCGGAATACCTGCAAGGTGCCGAAGCTCAAGTACAGCCATTGCCGCGTCTGGTTGCAGGCAGTTGGGTTTACGGCACGTTCTCGACCTGGATCGGCGACGCCGATAAAAACTGCGGCTGGGATATGTTGGGGGACGTCAAGCAGGCGTTCGACAACGCGGTGCAGGATGGCCGCTTGTCCGATCAACAGCAGGAAAAGGCGCGAGTACAGTTGGCGGTGTGCGAAGGGTCCGATTGGTTTTGGTGGTTCGGTGACTACAATCCCGGCGAGGCGGTCAGCGATTTCGAAAAGCAGTACCGATTGAATTTAACCAATTTGTATCGGCTCTTGGGCGAGGAACCGCCCGGCTATTTAGCCTTATCCTTCACTCAAGGCAGCGGTAGTCCGGCGATGGGCGGCGCAATGCGGCGCGGTAATGAACTTTGAACGAATTCGAAAAACGGTTTTTGGGGGTTGGCTTGGATAGACGTCGCGCGGGTGTTTTGCTGCATATCACTTCGTTACCGGGGCATGGCGAGTGCGGCGACTTGGGATCGGAAGCGTTCAACTTCGTCAACTTTCTGCACGATGTCGGCGCCACGATCTGGCAAACCCTGCCGTTAGGCATGCCGCATGGCGACGGTTCTCCTTATCAATGTTTATCCGCTCATGCCGGAAACCCGGCCTTGATCAGTATTGACTGGTTGGTGGATAGAGGTTGGCTGCAACTGGCGGACCGCTGCAACGATTGCTCCGGTCATGGTGAATTGAGCAAAAGCTGTCTGGTGACTAAGGCGTTTTACGGCTTTCAAGTGCTGGCGGATGTATCGGCCCAGCAGGATTTCAAGCAGTTTTGCCAGGACAAGTCGAGTTGGCTGGACGATTTTGCGCTGTTCATAGCGCTACGCAACGTGTTCGGACACAAAAGTTGGAACGAATGGCCGGATGGTCTTAAGCAACGTAAGCCGGATGCCTTGAGCGAGTCCCGGCAGTTGTTGAAGGCGGTCATAGAAGGCATCAAGTTCGAGCAATATGTGTTTTTCAAGCAATGGGACGAGCTAAAGGCTTATGCCTCCAGTAAAGGCGTGTTGATGTTCGGCGATATTCCGATTTTCGTGTCCTACGACAGTGCCGACGTCTGGGCCAACCGCGAAGCTTTCAAATTGAACCCGTTGGGTGAAATGGATGTCGTGGCCGGCGTGCCGCCGGATTATTTTTCCGAGTTCGGGCAACGTTGGGGCAATCCGCATTACAACTGGGTCTACCTGAAAAAGACCGGCTTCAAATGGTGGCTGGATCGGATAGAAGCGCAGTATGAAATGTTCGATATTTTGCGGATCGATCATTTTCGGGGCTTGGAAGCGGCTTGGGAAATCCCGGCCAGCGAAGATACCGCAGTCAACGGTCGCTGGGTGACGGCGCCGGGTGGCGAGCTGTTGGCAGCGATTCAACAGCATTTTCCGGCTTTAACCTTGGTCGCCGAGGACTTGGGTATCATCACCCCCGAAGTAGAAGCCTTGCGCGACGATTTTAATTTGCCCGGTATGAAAATTTTGCAGTTCGCATTCGGCGACGACGCTCGCAATCCCTATTTGCCTTGCAATTACCGGCGTAACTGCGTGGTGTACACCGGTACGCACGACAACGACACCACCCAAGGCTGGTTCGACGCGCTTAACGATACCGACAAGCAGCGCATATACGACTATTTGGGCTGGTCCAGTCTGCCGATGCCTAGTGCCTTAATTCATGCCGCGTTGGGCTCGGTAGCCAACTTGGCTATTATCCCGATGCAGGATATCTTGAAACTTGGCTCCGCCGACCGGATGAATACGCCAGGTACCACCGAGGGTAACTGGCGCTGGCGTTTCGATTGGTCGCAATTAACCGGCGACAAAGCCGGCCATTTCGAACACTTGATACGCTTGTTCGGCCGAGGTCCGCATTAGTCGTCGTCTTGCTTGGCGGGAGCGCTGGGAATCGGCGATAACGGAATCCGGTAGCCGGCAATGATTTGCTGAATTTCATCGAAGTTCTTGGCAATCAGGTCGTTCAAAAGTTGTTTGCGCTTGCTGTCGCCTTGTCGCACGCCCATCGCGATTGAGAAATCGAAGCGCATGCCCGGCGTGGACTGCATCGGAATGGCGATATACTGGTTCTTCGGGTTTTTCGATTGAACGTAGCCGGCCATCGGTCCCCACAAAATCACCATATCGATCTTGCCGGTGCTCAGATCGGCTTCAATTTGCATCGCCGTATTGTGTTCGCCGTCGCCGGTCATGCTTTGATAAGGAACGCCGTATTCCAGCAAGCCGTTGCGTTGCAACCATTCGGTGCCGGGCCCACGATCGAACATCGCAATTTTCAGCTTTTCCTGCTTTTCCAACGGCAGTTGCGTTAGTTGCATCGGGTCGTGGATATCGTCCCAGCCTCGGCCTTTGGCGATCAACAACACATAAGTCGAATGAAAATAGGGTTTGGTGGTATCGGTCAAATCGAAACCCGCCGGCACGCCCATGATCACGTCGCATTTAAAACCCTGGCCGTTGTCGTTTTCGGCTTTCAAGGTGTTGCGGACAAAGCCCATCCGTTCCGGAAACCAAGTGAACTCCAATTCCTGACCCAGTTGTTTGGCGAAGAGGGCCGCGATTTTATTTTCGTAGCCGCTAAGTTCCTTGGTGGAATAAGGGGGATTCAGCGGGTCGGCACAAACCCGAAATTTATTCTCGTCAGCTTGGCCGGTAACGGCCGCGCAGCTCAGTGCCAGCGCGGCTACGCATCGATTGTAAGTCATAGTCTTCTTCCTTCGTTTTCATGAAGCCACAAAAAAGCCTTGGCCGATTGCTCGGCCAAGGCTTGCTTAACGCGGATCTTATTAAGGTTGGATCTTAGTTAGGCAGGGCGAACACAGTGAGTGTACCACCCAATTTGGTGTAGGAGCCTAAGCTTCTGTACGCACCCACCGCGCCCAAACCTTCCGAGTTGGTTGATGACGAGCCGTCGTCCAGACCGGCCGCGATACCGATACCTGCCCAGCCGCCGATACCCGACAGAACGCCAACATATTGTTTGCCTTCGAATTCCCAGGTATTAACGTTACCGATGATGCCGGATGGGGTTTTGAATTTGTACAATTCTTTACCGGTTTTGGCATCAACCGCTTTCAGGTAACCTTCCAGGGTGCCGTAGAATACGACGCCGCCCGCGGTAGCAACAGAGCCTGACCAAACAGAGAATTGCTCTTTGTTGGACCAAGCGATTTTGCCGGTTTTAGCATCCCATGCGGTGAATTGGCCGAGGTTGGTGGTGCCGTCTTTTTTACCAGTCAGAACATCGGCGCCAGCCGGCATCATGTTCAGAGTTGCGCCGACGTAAGGTTGGCCGGCGGTGTAGCTAACTTCGAACGGTTCGTACTCCATGCACAAGTGGTTGCCTGAGATGTAGAACAGGCCGGTTTGTGGAGAGTAAGAAACCGGTTGTTGGTTTTTCGCACCCAAAGCTGCAGGGCAAGTGCCAACGGTGTTGACGTCTTCGCCGTTATGTTCGGTAGAGAATTCAGGTACCACTTGTGGGCGGCCTGATTTCATGTCGACATGGGTTAGCCAGTTGACGGATTTGTCGAAGGTTTCGGCAACCAACAATTCGCCGGTTTCGCGGTCCAGGGTATATCCCACGCCGTTACGGTCGAAGTGAACGATGGTTTTGTGCATTTTGCCTTTGACTTCTTGATCGACCAGAACGGTTTCGTTGATACCGTCGTAGTCCCATTCGTCGTGCGGGGTCATTTGATAAACCCATTTAACTTCACCGGTGTCGGCGTCACGCGCCCACAAAGACATGGACCATTTGTTGTCGCCCGGACGTTGTACAGGGTTCCAGGTAGATGGGTTGCCTGAACCGTAATAGACCAAGTTCAGTTTAGGATCGTAAGAGTACCAGCCCCAAGTGGTGCCGCCGCCGATTTTCCATTGGTCGCCTTTCCAGGTAGCCAAGCTGGACTCAGGTCCCAGAGGGGTGACTTTGCCGTCTTGCCAGGTGGTGGATTTGCCCGGTTTGATCAGAGTGTCCTTGTCGGGACCCATGCTGTAACCTTTCCACGCCAATTGGCCGGTTTTGATGTCGTAGGCCGCCAGAAAGCCGCGCACACCGAATTCGCCGCCGGAAATACCGGTCAGAACTTTGTCTTTAACAACGATAGGGGCGTTGGTGTTGGTCATGCCCAGTTTCGGATCGCCGTTTTGCACGCTCCAAATACGTTTGCCGGTTTTAGCATCCAGCGCGGTCAGTACGGTGTCCGATTGCTGCAGGAAGATTTTGCCGTCGCCGTAAGCCAAGCCGCGGTTAACGGTATCGCAGCACATCACGGGGATGGTGACGTCGGCATCCATGGTTGGGGTGAATTCCCAGATGACCGCTTTGGTTTTTTGGTCGATCGCGTAAACGGTGTTAGGGAACGGAGTGTGGATGTACAGAACGCCGTTAACAACCAGGGGACCGCCTTCGTGACCGCGCAGAACGCCGGTGGAGAAAGACCAAGCCGGTTGCAGATTTTTAACGTTTTGAGCGTTGATTTGCGACAGTTTGCTATAACGAGTGCCGGCGTAGTCGCCGCCCCAAGAAGCCCAGTTGGCAGGGTTTTGGGTTAATTTTTCTAAGTCGTCGTTAGCGGTAGAGACAGTTGGTGCAGCAAGAATAGTAGCTACAGTCGAAGCAAGCAGCCAGTTTGTTACAGGCTTCTTCATATGTTTCCTCCTGGTAATCTGCGGATGTACACAGAGTACGATTTTGTGTTGTTAAGACTAATATTAGTTTTAAAGCTCTGTTTGGATGACTGCCCGAAACGCCCGATACCGGCCGCTCACAGCCTAGGCTAAGCCACGCCAAGCGCGTAAATTGAAGGATTTTTTCCTAAAAGTCAACCGGAAAAACTCTGGGAATCCCGGTTGGCGGGAATAATGTCAAGCCTGATAATGCCTTAGCTTTTTCGGACATCGAGCGGTTCCGCGAAGGAAATTCCGCATCCCCCCAAACCGCAATAACCGTCCGGGTTTTTGGCCAAGTACTGCTGGTGCTCTTCCTCGGCATAGTAGAAGCTCGGCGCCGGGGCGATTTCCGTCGTGATCGAGCCGAAGCCGGCCGCGCTAAGGCGTTGTTGGTATTGTTGTTGGCTGGCCAGCGCTTCGGCGAGTTGCTGTTCGGTGTAGCAGTAAATGGTCGAACGATATTGGGTGCCAACGTCGTTGCCCTGGCGCATACCTTGCGTTGGGTCATGCGATTCCCAGAAAACCTGGAGCAAGTGGCGGTAATCGAGTAGGGCCGGATCGAATACCACCAAAACGACTTCGGCGTGACCTGTCATCCCGGTACAGAGTTCCTGGTAGGTGGGGTTGGGGGTGAATCCGCCGGCATAGCCAACCGCCGTCGCATGTACGCCGGCCTGTTGCCAGAATTTTCGCTCGGCGCCCCAAAAACAGCCCAGACCGAAGACGGCTTGTTGCATGGATGCCGGAAACGGTGGGTGGTAGCCGTTGCCGCTGACGTGATGCTTACTGCCGCTGGCAATCGGATTGCGGCGGCCGGGTAAGGCTTGTTCAGGGCTGGGCATTGCGGATTTTTTAAACAGAATAGACATGGTGGACATCCCGTGGTCGAATCGAAGCATGGCGGGGATTATAATCCCGTCTCGATTTGGATAGGTTTCGGAACGATATGACACAACAAGATTGTTTAAGGCGGTTTCTATTTGAAGAAGCCGGTGCGCGCGGCGTATGGGTCAGGTTGCAACACAGCTTGCAAGATGCTAAGCAGCATCAGTCTTTGCCGAACGACGCGGTCGACGCTCAGTTTGGACAGGCACTGGCGGCGGCGGTGCTATTGTCGGCGACCATCAAGTTTAAGGGCGCGATGATTTTGCAGGTGCAGGGCGGCGGCGATCTGCGCGCGCTGGTCGCCCAATCCAGCAACGAGCGGCGGATTCGAGGGCTGGTGCGCAGTCTACCCGAGGTGAACGGTGAAACGTTGCGGGAAATGATCGGCGACGGTGGCCGACTAGTGTTAACCGTGGAGTCCGACAGCGGCGAACCCTATCAAGGCATCGTCGCGTTCACCGAAGACAGTTTGGCCGAGGTACTGACGACTTATTTTCGGCAGTCGGAGCAGCTCGATACCCGCTTGTGGTTGTTTGCGAGTAACACGCATGCCGCCGGCTTGCTTCTGCAAGCCTTGCCTGGGGAAACCGCCGACAAAGCGGATTGGGAGCGTTTGGAAATCCTGGCCGGCACCGTCACCGCCGACGAATTGCTGGGCCTGGACTGCGAGGACATCTTGCATCGCTTATTTCACGAGGAACAGGTCAGGCTATACGAAGCCGAGCCGGTGGCATTTCAATGCAGTTGCTCGCGGCAAAAAATTGCCGGCACTTTATCGGCGTTGGGACGGTCCGAGTTGGAGGCTATTTTGCGCGAACGCGACGACATCGAAGTCGATTGCCAGTTCTGTGGAGCCCAATACCGCTACGACAAAGTCGATGTCGAGCATTTACTGAACAATTCGGCGGTCGACAGCGGCCTGCCGTCGCCGACCAGACATTGAGGACGCGCATGAAAAAAGTCACCCGCATTTTTCGATTAGTGTTGGCCTTTGGCCTGCTCTCCACGTTGACCGGCTGCCTGCACTGGCTGCACGCCTATCAGACTTATCTGCAAATGGACGAATTCGACCGCTATTTCGCGGTGACGTCTAAAGACGATTTCACCGTGCATTTCAAGGAGCCGAGGTTGCTAAGCCAAGATTTCGTGTCGTTGGCCAAGTTGCACGCCAGCAGCGAGGAAAGAATCGGCGACGGCAAAAAATGGCGCTATTGGTTTCGCAAGATCGACAAGGACGGCAAGCCGATCAATCCGGAAATCAGTTTTTATCTGGATCTGGCCTTTAATAAAGAAGACAAAATCACCGACTGGACCTTTTCCAATCTGTTTTTACAGATTGCGCCGCCGGAGTTTTTGGAAGCTTCGTTCCGTTCGTTGGGCGGTGCCGAGATCAATGAAGAAAAACAGCAGTTGAAAGCCAAAGCGGACCAGATGGAAAAAATCGCCGCAAAACTGCCGAAAAAGGCTGTAGTGGTCAAACAATTGGGTGAACCGCTGGAAGTCGAGAATGAAGACAAACAGGAAATTTATAAATACCACTTCCGCTTGGATGCCCGCGAGATCGAGGAAGGTTACGAAGATCGGGCTTTGAGCGAAGTGCGCCTGACCTTCGATAAGGCCACGTCCGAGTTGGTCAAAATGTCCGGCCGCTTTGCCGGCCTAAAAATATCGATCAACTATCGCAATTTCCAGGACGAAGACGAAAAAAAGGTGGCGGGCTTGTAGATAACCGATAAGTGGCGAGGCGGCCGGTTGGCCTCGCCTCGCCTCGCCGAGCTTGCCGCGGTTACGCGCGGGTTTTCAGAATCGCCACGGCCGGCAATTCCTTGCCTTCCAGAAATTCCAGGAAAGCGCCGCCGCCGGTCGATGTATAAGACACTTTGTCGGCGATCGCATATTTGTCGATGGCTGCCAGGGTGTCGCCGCCGCCGGCAATCGAAAACGCCGGGCTTTCGGCAATCGCCAGCGACAGCGATTGGGTGCCTTCGCCGAATTGATCGATTTCGAACACGCCGACCGGGCCGTTCCAAACGATGGTGCCGGCGGTTTTCAGAATGTCGGCATATTGCCGGGCGGTTTCCGGCCCGATGTCCAAAATCAGGTCGTCGTCCGCCACGTCGCTAACCGCTTTGACCGTTGCCGCGGCGGATTCCGAAAATTCCTTGGCGCAGACCACGTCAACCGGTACCGGGATGTCGGCGCCGCGTTGCTTGGCGGCCGCGATCAGTTTTTGAGCTTCCGCGATTAAATCGGCTTCGTACAACGATTTGCCGACGTTATAGCCAGCCGCCGCGATGAAGGTATTGGCGATGCCGCCGCCGACGATCAATTGATCGACCTTGGTGGACAAGGATTCCAGCACGGTCAGCTTGGTGGACACCTTGGAGCCGCCGACGATGGCGACCAGCGGATGAGCCGGGGTTTCCAGCGCCTTGCCCAGCGCGTCCAGCTCCGCCGCCAGCAACGGGCCGGCACACGCGACGGGCGCGTATTCGGCGACGGCGTGGGTGGAGGCTTCGGCGCGATGGGCGGTGCCGAAGGCGTCCATCACGAAGATGTCGCACAATTTGGCCATCTTTTGGCCCAGCTCGGCATTGTTTTTCTTCTCGCCTTTGTTAAAGCGGACATTCTCGCAAAGCACGACTTCGCCGGCCGCGACATCCACGCCATCCAGCCAATCTTTCACCAACCGCACCGGTTTGCCGAGCAATTGCGAAAAACGTTCGGCGACCGGTTTCAAGCTGGAAGCTTCGTCGTATTCGCCTTCGGTGGGACGGCCCAGATGCGACATCAAAATGACCGCCGCGCCTCCGGCCAAGGCCTTTTCCACGGTCGGTACGCTGGCTTGGATGCGCAAATCGCTGGTGACTTTGCCGTCCTTCACCGGCACGTTCAAATCCTGGCGGATCAACACGCGCTTGCCTGCCAGATCCAGATCGACCATTCGTTTGATAGACATAAGCTCTCCTTTGTGTGTAATAGTGTCGCCATTATAAAGTGTAACCGGCGCCGGCCGAATAAAAGTCGTCTTCCCGTGAGAGGCTTGAACTATATTTGCAATCTATTGCCCTCTTTCGCGGATAGATTCATGGCCAAAGCGTTAATTTTTGCGGTGATCGGCTGGTTGGTCGCCTGGAGCGCAAGTCTCCAGGCGCAAGTGTCGGCAACCGACGAGATTCAAGTGCTGATCGACGTGTCCGGCAGTATGAAGCAAAACGATCCGCATAATTTGCGTATTGAAGCCAGCCGTTTGCTGGTCAACTTATTACCGGATAATGCCAAGGCCGGTTTACGTTTGTTCGCTGAAAAAACCGAGGTCCTTTCGGCTAGCGACGCGGTTTCACCCGCATGGAAACAGCAAGCCGGCAAGGCTACCGCGAATATTCACTCGCGCGGACTCTATACCAATATCGAGGACGCGATAAAAAGCGTCTTGGACGGTGGGTTTGCGGGAACGGGAAATAAACATCTGATTTTACTGACCGATGGTTTCGTCGATATTTCCAAGGACATTATGGAGAGTGCCGATTCGCGCGAACGTATCCTCAGCGAATGGATACCGCGCTTGCAGCAAATGCGGGTCAAGGTCGAGACCATCGCGTTGTCCGCTCAAGCCGATAAGGAGTTGTTGCAACGCTTGGCGGGCGAGACCGGCGGATGGGCCGAAGTCGCCGAGTCGGCCGACCAGTTGCAGCGGGTTTTCGTTAAGATGGCGCAAAAGGCCGCGCCCAAGGACAGTCTGCCGCTGGCGGGAAATCGCTTCGAGGTGGACGCCAGCATCAAGGAGTTTTCGGTGCTGGTGTTCAAGAAGCCCGGCGCGGCGCCGACTTTGTTGTGGACGCCGGATGGCGTAAAGCTCGGCAAGCAAAGCGCCTCCGGCAACGTGTCCTGGCTGGAGAGCGCCAATTACGATCTGATAACCGTCAGAGAGCCGCGCGCCGGCGAATGGCGCCTGGAAGCGGAGGTGGACCCGGATAACCGGGTCATGATCGTGACCGACTTGAAATTGCAACTGGGCGAATTGCCGAATTTCTTAACCGAAAAGCAGGGTTTGACCGTCAAAGCGCATTTTACCGATGGCGGCCAATTGATTGACAGGGCGGATTTTCTGGCGATGCTGAGCTTGCAGGTTACCGTGGACCAGCAGACGCCGACCAATATGGCGGCGACTGGCGAAGCGGGCTACTTTGGTTGGAATGCGCTGAATCCGGGGCTCGGTAAGCATCTGTTACGGGTCGTGGCCGACGGCAAGACTTTCCGGCGTGAAATCGTCCATGAGTTTGAAGTGGTGGCGGCACCGATTGCCATCGAAAAGCAGATCGATATTGCCGCGCGTCGGGTCACGCTGACCTTGGTTCCCGATACCGCTCTCCTGGACACGACCGGGATGTCCGTCAATGTCGGCATCGGCCGAGCGGGTCAAGCCGGCGAATCCAGAGCGTTGGCCGCGCACGACGGGCGCTGGGACTTGGTTTTGGCCGACATTCCGGTCGGCGGGACTACACAAGTCAGCTTTAGTGTTACCGCCCGCGGCAAGGACGGTAACACGTTGGAACCGTTGGTGCCGCCGGTCACGATAGACGATAGTTGGTTTGTCGCCGAGCCGACTGCCTCCGAGACACATCCGGCCGAACCGGATGTCGCGGCCGATGCGGAGCACGGCGCGACGCGCGGCGATGCGGCCGCGGGAGAGAGCGAGGACGTTCACGGAGAGCCCGTGAGCGAAACCAATTGGTTGCAGGTTGCCGGCATTGTGCTGGGGTTGAACCTGTTGATCGCCGGAACGGGTTATTTCGGTTACCGGGCCTTTAAGCAAGCGCAATTTCGCAAACAGCAAGCGTTATTGGAGAGGTTGGCATGATTCAGCTCGACTCGGTCGTCGTGGTGCTGATGGCGGAAGCCCTAGTCGTATTGGTACTGTTCATGGCGGTGTTGTTTTTCCTGTCTCGGAACCGGCGTGGCCGGGAAATGGCGGAAGTCGACCGATTTATCGATCAAATGGACGAGCAAAGTTTGGTCAAACAACATCGGTTGGAACAATTTCTAGGCGAAGACTGCGGTTTGCCGGTCGAAACGGTCGAATCGGTGCTGGCGGCCGTACTCAAAGCCGAGAGGGCCCTGTTCCAGCAAATATTTAGGCTGTTTTTACAGCGGGATTTGGCGACACTGGCCGACATCGAGAGAAAAATCGACGAATTGGCCGAGCCGTACCAGAATCTATTGGTTGATCACCCCGAGCCGACAAGCGGTGCCGTTGGGCAGGTCGACAAGCTGGCGGCCATGGAGCGCATCAACCAACAACTGGTTCGACAGCTAGACACCGCGATGAAAACCATAGACGAAATTTCCGCCGAATATACCCGCGTGTTTAGCGGCAATCAGACGGCGCTGGAATTGGAAAACAGCAGTAAGAAAATGTTGCAAGTGTTCGCGGAAGCCGAACACAGCATCCGGATCAATGTCGCTGGCGAGGCAGAGGAGTAGTATGGACGAATCGCTGCTGGTCGTGGTGTTGGTCAATCTGCTGCTGGTGCTGTTGATCGCATTGGTTGCCCTGATGTTGGTCGCTTGGCGCAAGCGCAAACAGAGTCAGGCGGAGCTGGAGCATTTGTTGGACGATATCAAGGACCGGCAGGGCCAGCGCAGCGATCAAATGGCTGAGATGCTCGTCGGCAAATACCGGCTGGACGAGCAAAAGGCGCGGGAGTTATCCGAAAGTCTGATTTTGGCCGAAAAACAGTTTTTGCACGGTTTTTTTGAGCAGCAAATGCAACAGCAAGCGGTTAGCGGCTTTTACGACGGTTTGTGCCGCTTGCTGAACAGTTATCTCAGTTCGATGCCGGGTTCCGAGACGGCCGAAGTAGCCGGCGAAGAGTTGCCGGACGACAACAGCGGACAAGAGACTGAGCCTTCCGACGAAAAAGAGAAGTCCGCCGCCGGCAACCCGCCGCCGGATTGGGGCGACGTGTTCGATTGAGTTTTTGAGAACGACAGGATGACGAGTATCTATATCATCGCCGAAGCCGGCGTGAATCATAACGGTGACCTGGACACCGCAATCGCGTTGATAGACGCTGCGGTGGCGGCGGGCGCCGATGCGGTCAAATTTCAAACCTTTAAAGCCGACAAACTGGTGACCGGTAAGGCCGGCAAGGCGGCCTATCAGCGAGAAACCACCGATGCCGGCGAGAGTCAACTGGCGATGCTGCGGAAACTGGAGCTGAAATACGAATTCCACGTGCGATTGCGCGACTACTGCGCCGAGCACGGTATCGAGTTTTTATCGACCGCGTTCGATTTCGACAGCTTGGCATTCTTGACCGGCGAAATCGGCGTTAGGCAACTGAAAGTACCTTCCGGTGAAATTACCAACGGTCCATTTTTGCTGGCTCACGCCGCGACCGGAAAAGAGCTTGTGTTGTCCACCGGCATGGCGACTTTGGGTGAGGTGGAGACCGCGCTGGGGGTGTTGGCCTTCGGCTTCTTAGGTTGGCAGCGGCCGAGTTTGGCGCGGTTTCGGCAAGCTTACGGCTGCGACGCCGGCCAGGCGTCACTGCGAGAAAAAGTCACGTTGCTGCATTGCACCAGCGAGTATCCGACGCCGCTGGAACACGTTCAACTGCGGGCGATGGATACGCTGGCGCAAGCGTTCGGCTTGCGGGTGGGATATTCCGATCATACCGAGGGGTTGGCGGTGCCTATTGCCGCGGCAGCTCGCGGCGCGGTGTTGATCGAAAAGCATTTTACGTTGGATAGAGATTTACAGGGGCCGGATCATCGGGTTTCGCTGGAACCGGCGGAACTGACGCAAATGGTAGCGGCTATTCGCTCAGTCGAGTTGGCTTTGGGAGGTGCAGGCAAAATCCCGCAACCGATCGAGTTGCAAAATCGCGATGTGGTACGCAAAAGTCTGGTGGCAGCTGCGGATATTGCGATTGGCGAGCCGTTCAGCGTCGAAAATTTGGCGGCCAAACGGCCGGGCACAGGCTTGAGCCCGATGGAATATTGGCGGATGTTGGGACAAACCAGCCCGCGCGCCTATCAAGTAGACGACTTGATTTCATGAAGTTGCCGGTGATTATGCTCGGTAGCGGGGGGCACGCCAAGGTGTTGTTGGATATTTTGCGGCGCCTGGAGGTCGATATTCTGGGGGTCGCCGACCCGGCCAAGCGACAAGGTGATAGTTGGCTCGACCTACCTGTATTGGGCGGGGATGAGGTCGTAGCCGATTACGGCTCAGAAGACATTGCGCTGATAAACGGGCTTGGCTCGCTGCCCCGTGACGCCGGCACGCGGTCTCGACTTTTCGAGACATTCGCCGAGCGCGGTTACCGCTTCGGTCATGTCGTCGATCCGACGTGTTTTTTGGCGGGGAGCGTGGAATTGGCGGCTGGCGTGCAAATCATGGCGGGCGCCATAATTCAGGCAGGCACGCATATTGCTGAGAATACCATCGTAAACAGCGGTGCCATCGTCGAGCACGACTGCGTAATCGGCCGCCATGTGCATGTCGCACCGGGCGCGGTGTTAAGCGGAGGTGTCGAAATTGGCGATAGGACACATGTCGGTGCCGGCGCGGTCGTAATCCAAGGAATTCGCGTGGGCGCGGGTAGCGTGATAGGTGCCGGCAGTGTCGTGACGCGCGACGTTGCGGTTCGGCAAATTGTCTATCCGGCCCGATCGCAGCTCAAGAATATAGAATCATGAAACAGCATTGGCAGCAGGTAGTGATAAGTCCGGAAGCGACGTTACGGACCACGATAGAGGTGATCGACCGCGGCGCGCTGCAAATCGCGTTGGTAGTGGATGAAGACGGGCGCTTGGTCGGGGTGGTTACCGATGGCGACATTCGCCGCGCCTTGATTCGGGGCCTGGCGCTGGAGCATCCGGTCGGCGAAGTGATGAACAAGCGGCCTAAGGTGGCCAGCGAGACCGACAGTAAGACCCAATTGATCGCGGTGATGGAGGGGCATCATTTGTATCAGTTGCCGGTGGTGGACGAGCGTGGCCGAGTGGTGCGCTTGGAATCGCTGCAGGCTTTATACAAGCAGCCGGCTTTTCCGAATCCGGTGTTTTTGATGGCGGGGGATTCGGCAAACGGCTGCGGCCTTATACCGACGATAGGCCGAAACCATTACTAGAAATCGGCGGAAAGCCGATTCTGGAAACCATCATCGAAAATTTCGTGAAATCGGGTTTCCGCCAATTCTTTATCGCGGTGCATTACCGGGCCGACCAGATCAAGGATTACTTCGGCGACGGCGGTCGTTGGGGGATAAGCATTCGGTATATCGACGAGGTCGAGCCGATGGGGACGGCCGGTGCGATTGGGTTACTGCCTGATAGCCTGCCGGACGTGCCGTTGATCGTCATGAATGGCGATATCTTGACCCAGATCGACTTTTCGCGACTGTTGGCTTACCACAACGAACAGCAAGCGATCGCGACGATGTGCGTCCGCCAGTACGAGTATCAGATTCCTTATGGCGTCGTGATGTTGGAACAGCAACGGATCGTCGGTATCGAGGAAAAGCCGTTGCAGAGCTGCTTGGCCAACGCCGGAATCTATGTGCTCGATCACAGTTTGATTGCAGGGATCGCCGGCCAGAAAAGCCTGGATATGCCGACACTGTTTAACCAGCAAATCGCGCTAGGCGAGACGGTGTCTATGTTTCCGGTGAACGACTATTGGCTGGATATTGGTCGGGAAGCCGATTTTCTGCGCGCGCAGGGCGAATTCGCCAAATATTTTTGATGACGAGGGTTAAAGGATTTCAAATCGGGGCCGATACATCCAGCGAGTTTGAAAACAAACCTTTTTTTCGTAAATCAACCAAAACAAATAATTCCGGCGGCGGCTCAGTTTTCGGATTTTGGAGGGTAACATCATGGCAATGGTAATCAACACAAACGTAGCTTCGTTGAACAGTCAAAGGTTTTTGAGCAATACCAACATGTCTTTGCAGACTTCGATGGAGCGCTTATCTTCCGGTTTGCGGGTGAATTCCGCGAAAGACGACGCGGCCGGTTTAGCGATTAGCGACAAGATGACATCGCAAATCCGGGGTATGACGGTGGCGGTGCGTAACGCGAACGACGGCATTTCGATGGCGCAAACGGCCGAGTCCGGCATGGGCGCTCTCACCGATACCTTGCAACGGATGCGCGATTTGTCCGTACAGGCGGCCAACAGGGCGGCGGTCGGTTCTTCCGACCGCGAGAAATTACAAACCGAATTCAAGCAATTAGGTTTGGAGATGAAACGTATCATTCAGAATACCGAATTCAACGGTAAGAAAATTTTGAACGGTTCGTTGAAAAACGCTAACTTTCAAGTGGGTGCCAATACCGCCACGGATAACCAGGTTTCCGTGAATATTTCCGATTTAACCGCGGTCAACAGCTTGAGCGCCTTGTTCGGTACCAAATTGTCGATTGGGTCGATGGCGACCTCTGGAAACGTCAGATCGGCAATGACAGCGATTGATACCGCGATCAAAAAGATAGATACTTTTAGATCTACATTGGGTGCGATTCAAAACCGGTTTACAACGACAATTGCCAACTTGAACTCGTCGATCGAGAATCAAAGCGCGGCAAGATCCCGGATCCTGGATGCGGACTTCGCGACAGAGACATCGAACTTGAGTAGACAGCAAATTCTGCAACAAGCGGGTACCGCAATGTTGGCGCAAGCGAATCAGTCTACGCAAAACGTCTTGAGTTTGCTCCGGTAGTTTGGATAGGAAGATTGCGCCGTCATGGCGCAATCTTTCCTTTAACACTGACAACATAGGGTGAGCATCATGAATAGTGAAATTTCAAATGTGCTGAAGCTAGCCCCCTTGACTGTTGTGAAAACCGATAAGCAAACGGATGAAAAGTCGTTTTCCAGCACTAGAACCGAGGCGAATCAAGCCAGTTCGGCGGTGTCTGCGTTGCAAAGCGATTCAACGGCGTCTTCTTTGAATTCGAAACAGGACGAGGACAAGCAGAACGACGCTAAAGTGACATTGGATACGGTAAAGCAGGCGGCCGATCAAGGCAATTCGCTGTTGCAGGCCGTAACCCGCAATCTGCAATTTAAAGTGGACGATTCAACGCAAGAATTGGTCGTCAAGATTGTCGATAGCGAAACCGGCGATGTGGTAAGGCAAATTCCGTCGGAGGAAATGTTGGCGTTTATCAGGCGAATGCAAGAGTTAGACGGGCATCAAGGTTCGGTTATTCAGGATCGGGCTTAGCGTGGGATAGCGGCGGTTCGTTGAGGAGGGTGTCATGAGCATAGTTTCCACGACAGGTATCGGTAGCGGTATCGACATTAATTCGCTGGTCTCTCAATTGGTAACCGCTGAGGGCCAGCCGGCCTTCAACGCGATTCAGCGTCAGGAGGACGCCGCCAACGCCCGGTTGAGCGGCTTGGGTACGTTGAAGAGCGGACTGTCAGACTTTCAGACGGCGCTCGCTTCGTTGAAAGACGGTAGTGTTTTTAAGACCCACACCGCTTCCTCCTCCGACGAATCTATTTTGAAGGCAACCGCCGGAGCCTCGGCGGTTGCCGGTTCATATTCGCTGGAAGTGACCCAGCTGGCCAAGGCTCAAAAGTCGATCGCCAAAGCCGAGTTTTCCGATATTACGACTACGACGGTCGGTACCGGTACTTTATCGTTTACCGCGACCTCGGGTTCGACATTCAGCCTGACCGTGGACAGTAGTAACAATACGCTGGAGAAAATGCGCGATGCGATCAACAGCGCTTCGGATAATAGTTTCGTCAGCGCCAGCATCGTTAATGTCGACAATGCCGCCGGAACCGGCACGGTATCTAAACTGGTGTTGACCGCCAAAAACAGCGGCACGACGAATGCGTTTACTGTCAGTGGTAGCGATAGCGACGGCAACCATACGGATACTTCCGGGCTGTCTCAGTTGTTTTCGACGAATTTCGATAATCCATCGGTTGCCCAAGACGCGATTATTAAGGTGGACGGACAGACTGCAACGCGTAGCAGCAATACTATCACCGATGTTTTACCGGGAGTGACGCTCAATTTACAGTCCCAGGAGCCTGGTACTTCGGTAAACATAGACATCGGTGTGGATAAGGCCGCGATTACCAAGTCTATCAACAGTTTCGTTACCGCTTACAACAAACTGCACACCACCACCAAAGACCTTGGCAAATACGGCGGCAGTACCGATGGCAGCGGCGACGGTAACGGCGCGTTAATTGGCGATGCCACCTTACGTTATGTCACCAGCCAAGTGCGGACAAATACGACCTCGGTGGTTTCGTCGGCGACGGGCAATTACAACTCCTTAGCGTTGATTGGCGTCAAAATCGATAAAGATGGCGTGATGTCCTTGGACAGTACCCAGCTGGATACCGCCTTGGCGGCCGATTTCGATTCGGTCGGCGATGTGTTTTCTTCGAGCGACGGTGTTGCCACCCGTCTGGACTCGACGTTAACGGGATTGTTGCAGTCCGGCGGTAACTTGGATACTCAGCAAAGCTCGTTGAAAAAGCAATTAACCACATTGGAAGATAGGCGGACCGACGTGCAGGTTAGGATGGATAACTTTCAGAAATCCTTGCAAAAGCAATTTACCGCGATGGATGTGCTGGTCGGGCAATTTAATTCGACTGGTTCATTTTTGACAAGTTGGATCAATAATTTATAAACCGGAAGGGGGATTCCCATGTATGTAGATGCCCATAAGAGAGGTGCTAGGCAATATGCCGATGTGCACACTTCCAGCGGTCTCGGAGAGGATTCTCCGCATCGTTTGATTCAGATGTTGATGGAGGGTTTCTTGGCTAGAGTCAACTCCGCGAAGGGCGCGATAGCCCATCATGACATGGAGGCCAAAAGTATCTACATCTCCAAGGCGATCGGCATCGTTGGCGGCTTGAATGAAGCCGTGGATTTGGAACGTGGTGGCGAGATCGCGGCCAATCTGCGCCAACTATACGACTATATGAACATCCGGCTATTGGAAGCCAGTCGCGAAAACAGCGAAGACAAGCTTAACGAAGTCGCGACCTTGATGCGCGACATTAAGGAAGCTTGGGATGCGATTGCGTGATGGCAACCGGTCCTCGCGTTGATTTCCTGGCCTGGCAAGAGCGTCTGGAGCAATTTAACGCAGCCATAAAAGGCCACATAACCCAGGAGGACTGGGAAAATTTGTCGGTTTTATTGAACGAGCGGCAGGCTTGGCTGGAGGCGTTAGCGACGATGCCGCTAGCCGAATCGGAAAAACCTCAGGCGAAGCAGTTCGCGCGGAACGTGGCCGAACTGGATAAACCGTTTCTGGCGCAGATACAACACCTTCAAGCTCAAGCCAAGACCAATCAATTGGCTTTCGAAAAAGGCAAGCGGGCGTTACGCGCCTATCGCGCTGGTTAAGTTCAATCGCCAGTTTAGAAAACTGCCCAAGATCGGCTTCCGCGAGATTGGTTCAATCCTGTGCTAAGGGGGTGTTGCTTGAGCTTTTCGTGCGTCAACTCCAAGTAGAAGTAAACTCATTCTTTATCCTATCGAAATGCCAAATCAGCTTTCTCTCTGATCCCCGCCTCCGGAATTCTTCGGATCTCGAAAATAGCTATCAATCTGAACGTGTCGTAAAAATGGCAGGGCCGGAAATGTTAGGTCGCCGGTTTTAGTGTTCAACGGCCACTTGCGAGGCCAATCATTTTACTGCGGTAAAGCTTCGGGAAATCCCGTCGACACTTGTCTCAGTCTGCTTTTAGCGGCGAGGGAAGATTATTAGGCGCGTCCGATAATTGTACGGCGGCGTGTCGTCAAAAAATTGTCGCCGGCCGGCGTTGGCGGCAAGCGGAGCGGCAAAATCCCGTTGCCGCTACGGATAGATAGGCGATGTTTCATGAAGCAAAATTTTATAATTTATTGAAAATAAAGTCATTTTATTTGTTGGCATGGAAAGTGATTGATTCTGGATGGCGGCAAACATGCCTACTTCATTCAGGATAAACCGGGAGAACGATCATGCCATCATCAATGGTCATTAATACGAACATCGCTTCGTTGAACAGCCAAAAGTTTTTAAGCAGGACGAACGACAGTTTGCAAACGTCGATGGAACGTCTGTCCTCTGGTTTGCGAGTCAACAGCGCCAAGGACGATGCGGCCGGCTTGGCGATAGCCGATAGAATGACGTCGCAAATTCGCGGCATGACGGTCGCGATGCGCAACGCCAACGACGGCATTTCGATGGCGCAAACCGCTGAGGCGGGGATGGGAACCATCACAGAGACTTTGCAGCGCATGCGCGACCTTGCCGTGCAAGCGGCCAACCGGGCGGCGGTGAGTACCGAAGACCGACAAAAATTGCAGACGGAATTCAAGCAATTGGGTGCCGAGGTCAAGCGTATCATTCAAAATACCGAATTCAACGGCAAGAAAATTTTGAACGGTTCGTTAAAAAATGCCAATTTTCAGATCGGTGCCAACACCGCGACCGACAACCAAATTTCGGTGACAGTTTCGGATTTGGCGACCGTTAATAGCTTAAGCGCCTTGTTTGGCACTAAATTGTCGATCGGTTCCGACGCGACCTCAAACAACGTTCGGTCGGCGATTAACGCAATCGATACCGCGATTCGAAAAGTCGACGTGTTCCGTTCCAATTTGGGTGCGATTCAGAACCGGTTTATGACGACGATCTCCAACTTGCAATCGTCTATTGAAAATCAAAGTTCGGCGCGTTCGCGGATTATGGATGCCGATTTTGCTTCGGAAACTTCGAACTTGAGTCGCGGCCAAATCTTGCAACAGGCTGGAACCGCGATGCTGGCGCAGGCCAACAAAGTAACGCAAGGCGTGTTGCAGTTGTTGCAATAACGCCGGCTTGAGTTTAGCCGTGCAAACGGGATAATGGTCGAGATGCCGACTAACCGGGGTTCCAAACATGACACAGTGCGAACAGGGTTCGGAAGAACAACGCTTGGGGCCATTGTGCGTTAACGATTTCGGGGAACGGTACTATTACAACCTGAATCGGCACGGCTTCGATAAGGTTAGCGCCGAGGTGCTATTCGATACGAAGTTCGGCAAGGCTTTGTTCGAAGAAGACGCGTTAAACGTCATAATCGGCACCGATTCCGGTTTACTGCTTCGTTATTTGCAAGCGAGGCCGCTACCTAACGGAACCCGCTATCTGTTTATCGAACCGGAGTCGGTACTAGCGGCGCTCGACGCTAACGGTTTATTGACGGATATGGACGAGCGTATGGCCTGTATCGCGATGAGCGATTGGGTGGACGCTATCGGTCGCTTTAAGATTACCGACTATTTCTATATCGATGCGGTCCGGTCATACAATGCAATCTGCGCCCAGGACGATTATATCGAGGAATATGCCGAGCTGAGTTGGCATGTTACCGAACTATTGTCGCAACTGCATTGGCAGACCAGCGTCGAATTAGGCGCGGAGGCATTCATTGCCCGGCAAATCCATAACATTGCCGACAACAAATTGCCCGCCAAATTGTTGGCGGGGGCCTTCGCCGGTAAAACTGTGGTTCTGTTGGCCGGCGGCCCGTCCTTGGATAGCGCGCTGCCTTGGGTCAGGACCCATCGCGACCGTTTGGTCGTTTTTGCCGTTTCCAGGATCGCCCGACAATTGTTGCAAGCCGATCTATATCCCGACTTCATTTTTTCGGTCGATCCGACCGAACTCAGCTTCGATATTAGCAAGGAAATGCTGGAGTTCGACGAGCGCACCGTTTTCGTCTGTTCCCATCACACCGTGCCTACCCTGTTAAATCAATGGCGAGGCCTGGCCTTGTATTTAGGCGATCGCTTGCCCTGGATCAGCGATCTGAATTGCCCCAACCTGGAAAGCGTTGGACCGACCGTGACGAACACAGCACTGCAGGTGGCTTATCGTTTTGGCTTCCGGCGAATCGTACTGGCCGGTGTTGATTTATGTTTTACCCGCGACGGATTTACCCATGCCAAAGGCAGCAACGAAGCTCTGGCCGGGCCGCGCTTTAATTTGACGTCCCTGCAAGTGCAAACAAACGCCGGCGGCATGGCGCCAACCAGTTGCGACTTTGCCCAAGCGATACACTCGCTAGCGTTGCAAGCCCGTCATCTATCCGCCGCCGGTTGCGACATCGTCAACGTGTCCGAGCACGCCGCCAAAGTCGACGGCATACGCTATCTAGCGCTTGCAGAACTCGATTTGCCGCAAACAGCGGTTGATGTAGCCGACATTGTTCAATCACGCCTGGCGGGTTCCGACGAGGAAGCCGCGTATTACGTCAAGGCCTTGACGGATTTGCGTAGAGCGCGATTTCAGATTCGCTCCATCGCCAAACTGGTGGAAGACGCCCGACGTATCAACGACGCGATGTACAACGAACACGGCGTGATTGGTGAGTACAAGGACAAGCAGAAGCTCGATAAAATCGAGAAAAAGCTCAAGCGCGAACACCGCCACTACAGCCGCTTGGTTAAGAAGTTCGGCATACGCCGTTTTATCAAGCTGGCGAAACCGTTTAACGACCAGGATTGGACCGCCGAAGAGGCAAAACAGCTTGGTAACGTATTTTACGATGCCTATCGCGACGGCGCGGCTAAGCTGCTGCAGTTGATCGAAGCCTCGATCGACAGAGTATTGGCCAGGCAACAGGAGCTGGCCTTGCATCCGGATTTTAGCGTATTGATTGCTCAAGCCCGTAAGGATCGAAGTTTCGGTCGCGTCCGTTTATGGCGCCGGCGTTTCGCGGCGGAATTAATCCCGGCGGCGCTGCAACACGAGCTGGCCGAATTGGATAGCGCCTATCTACGGGTACTGCACGATAGGGAAACCCGGCATTTTGTTCAAGCCAAAGGCCAAAGCAGCTTGCAAAACCTGAGGCAACGGGCGGGGATGCTATTCAAACACCAAAAAGTCGAAGAATTGGCGGACTTGCGAAATAGTCTGCGAAAACACTCTGAACCGGAAAATGTCGCGCCGTATCAAGCACTGATAACCGGTTATTTGGCTGAGTTGGCACGCGATCACGATGCGGCGCTGGATGCGTATCGCCAGATTGTCGACGGTGGGGACTCGTTGTTGGAAGAAGCGCTGGCGCGTATCGTCGTTATCGCGGTCGAGCGCGATGACGTGTATCAGGCCAATCTGGCATTGGAATGCCTGTCGCGGTTGAATCCGCTTTACCAGCCTTGGTACGCTGAAATTCAGCGCTTACACGGCGACATTCTGGTGGCGATTGACACTTACAATGCCTACATTCGCAGGTTTCCGGACGATAGTGCCGCTCAGTTGAAATTGGCGCGTTTATATCTGGATCAGGGTATTTACGAAGCGGCTGAATTGATGCTCGATCACTTGTTGACGAACAAGCCGGGATTGGAGGCGGCCTTGGCGATGCGCTTGCAATTAGCCAAAATCAGAGCCGACTCGGCGGTCGGTTCAGCGGATGTCGGTTGAGAAAACTACAGCGTTGCCGATAAGGTCGCCTATTCCGACGGCGAATTGAAGGATCGTTTTAGTCACGGGGAAGCCGCGCACCAACCATCTACTCAAGGAAGTCGGCAATGGACGTTTTGTGGTCCAAACTAACTGTGACGCGCACGATTAACAACGACTGGCGATTACCTTGCTGGCGGAGTAAGGCATTCGACGTGTGGCTGCCCAGCCCGGCCCGGCAATCGAGATGGCGTAAGTTCTATTATCTGTTTAGTCGCCCGAGGTTCGATTTTAAGTCAACATTAAGTGTCGCGGCGCATGCTCTGGTCCAAGCACCCAGGAAAAGGAGCTATGCGATGAACACTTTGAAATTCATGGTTGTTGGCTTGATATTTTCGTCGGCGGTTAGCGCCGACGGTCACGGTTGGCATCACGGCCACCACCACCATGGGCACGGCCCGATAATTCGGGAGCGGATCATCTACATGCCGCCTAGGAGCCTGTCGGACTTAAAAGCCAATAGTCCATTCGGTAACTTGGTTAGATAAAATAGGTGGTATAGAAAGAACCAGCAACCGGGAGAGCCCTTGATGAGTCGATTCATTCCTGTCAACCGCCATCAAGTCTATCTATTACCCCCTCGGTGGACGAATGGTTGCCGGAGGATCACTTGGCGCGTTTTGTCGTCGAAGTCATCGAGCAGTTGGATTTAAGCCGGTTGACGAGCCGCTATCAAGGTCGGGGTTCGGCGGCGCACCATCCGGCGATATTATTGGCACTGCTGGTCTATGGGTACGCCACCGGCGTGTTTTCCAGCCGGAAGATCGAACGGGCCACCTACGATTCGGTGGCGTTTCGTTTCTTGTCTGGTGATACCCATCCCGATCACGATACCCTGGCTCACTTCCGCAAGACGTTCCTGGTCGAGTTGGAAGACCTGTTCGTCCAAGTGCTGAGTCTGGCGCAAGCGATGAAGTTGGTGAAGCTGGGGCAAATCGCGTTGGACGGCACCAAGCTCAAAGCGAATGCCTCCAAGCACAAGGCCTTGTCCCACAGCCATATCGAAAAGCTCGAAGCACAGCTACGAGACGAAGTTCAGGCCTTACTGCAAAAGGCCGACGAAACCGACGCGGTGGACGACCGGGACGGCCTTGATCTGCCGGACGAATTGGCGCGGCGGGAAGACCGGCTGAAAGCCTTGCGTGAAGCGAAAGCCAAGATCGCCGAGCGGGCCAAACCGCGCGACGCGCAAGCCGAACAGGCATACGAGGACAAGGTGTCCCGCCGGGAAGCCCAGCGGCAAGCTGGCCAAAAGCCGCGAGGCCCGGAACCCAAGGCGCCGGTAGCCGGCCCCAAGCCCGACGATCAAATCAACCTGACCGACGAGGAATCGCGCATCCTGCCGAGTCACGAAGGCTTTGTGCAAGGCTACAACAGTCAGGCCGCCGTCGATGTCGATACGATGCTGATCGTGGCCACCACGGTCACGCAGCAGACCAACGACAAACAACAAGTTGAGCCGATGCTGGCCGAACTGAAAAAACTGCCCGACGCCTTGGGCCAAGCCGAAGCCCTACTGGCGGACACCGGCTACTTCAGTGCCGCCAACGTCCAGGCTTGCGAACGAAACCGGATCGAACCTTTAATCGCCATGGGCCGTGACAGTCATCATCGGCCGTTGGCGGAACGTTTAGCCCCGGATGCGCCGGAACCGACTGGCGACGATCCGCTGGAAAAGATGGCTTGGTACTTGAAAACCCGCGAAGGCAAAGCCCGTTATGCCAAGCGCAAATGCACGGTGGAACCCGTGTTCGGGATCATCAAACAGGTACTCGGCTTTCGCCAATTCTCCTTACGCGGTCTGGATGCGGTCACCGGTGAGTGGAAACTGGTGGCCATGGCCTTCAACTTGAAACGGATGCATATCTTGGCGAGGGTCGTCTAATGGTCGAAACGATTGGCCAGCAAAAGGCTCGATTGGCGTTATCGGAATCCAACGCCAAAACGCTCGCCTAACCAGTGGCAAATCCTTCCTTCGACCGCCGTCTTCGCTGAGCTGGATGACAACAGAAGTGCTGGTAAGTTAAGTCCGACAGGCTCCTAGAGTTGTCGAGTACGTACCGGTACCTCGCTATTATGCACCGCCGCCACCGCCGGTCTATTACCGTTACGAACAGCGTTCACCGACAGGACTATTGGGTGGCGTGGTCGGCGGGGCGATGGGTTATCAGTTCGGCGGCGGCGATCCGTTGGCGGCCGGCGTTGGCGCGGCGGCGGGTGCTTGGTTGGGTAACGGGCGTTACTAGTCGGTCGGTTTCCGATGTGCTTGTGCTATGGATTAGTCGACGCTTAACGCCGCGAGAAAGCGGTCGAAGGCCGCGCTCATCGCCGGCAGAATACTGAGCAAGCGATGATCGGCGTCGTACAGATGCAAGCGGGCACCGTGTTCCCGGCAAAATCGCCAGGCATGTTCCGGCGGGACCACGTCGTCCCGCCAGCCGTGAAAGACTTCGATATTCGTAGTCCCCGGTGCGAAACGGTCGCGGGCGTACCCCGGCAGATAGAAGGCGGGCGCGATCAAGAACAAGCCGTGCGGATTCAGTGTTTCGGCGGCGACCGTGGCGACATAGGCGCCCATGCTCGAACCGACTAAAACCAGCTTATCGTGCGCTGGCAAATTTTCGGCCAGCAGTCGGGAAACCCGCCAGTCCGGATCGTTGTTGGGCCGATAATCGATGCTTTCGAAACGAAACCCGCGCCGCTCGGCGACGTCGGCCAGTGCCAAGGCCTTCTCGCCCCAGGGAATACTGTCCATGCCGTGGTTGTAGATGACTAAGTGTTTCATAGAGACGGATGACGTTATTTCCGCAAAATCAGATGGCTTAGCAAGCTCAGCAACAGGCTGACGACCAGCATCGACGTGATCGGAATGAAGACTCGACTGTTTTCGGTTTGAATCGAAATATCGCCGGGTAGTTTGCCGAACCAATTCAACAGCCAAGGCGCATGGCTTATTGCCAAGCCGAGCAATAACAGACCGGCGCCGGCAATCGTCAAAATTTTGCCTACCATTAGATTATCCTCCGCCTTTTCAGGCGGACTGCGTTTCAGGCCCAAATCGGCCGGGAGTTATAATGCGGACTATGCAGGCCGTGCAAGCGGATATTACCACGTTGGCGGTGGATGCCGTCGTCAATGCCGCGAACGCCTCGCTGCAGGGTGGCGGAGGGGTAGACGGTGCGGTACACCGGGCCGCCGGTCCGGCGTTGTTGGCCGCCTGTCGCCGCTTGGACGGCTGTCAGGTTGGGCAGGCGAAACTTACCGAAGGGTTCGGCTTACCGGCCAAATTCGTCATTCATACGGTGGGTCCGGTCTGGCGAGGCGGTTCTCATCGAGAAGCCGAGCTACTGGCTGCGTGTTACCACAATTCGTTGACGTTGGCCGGCGAGCACGCTTTGTCGTCTATCGCCTTTCCCTGCATCAGTACCGGCGCTTACGGTTTTCCGATACTAGCCGCCGCCGAAGTAGCGGTAGCGGAGGTTAGCGAGTCTCTTGAGCTAACGCGTTACGAGGTCGACGTGATTTTTTGCTGTTTCGGCGCGGCCGAACTGGCGATATATCGGCATTTGTTGGAGCGGGTTTGATCTCATTCGGCAATCGCCACGACTTGCGCGAAGCCGC
The DNA here is from genome assembly GCF_050154735.1 of Methylomonas stagni. NCBI lineage: Bacteria > Pseudomonadati > Pseudomonadota > Gammaproteobacteria > Methylococcales > Methylococcaceae > Methylomonas > Methylomonas stagni. The sequence goes on from NZ_CP189557.1 coordinate 4,732,549, forward strand.
CGCCGGGCGTCCGGAAGTTGGTGGTTTGGCCTTGATAGAGCCGGGCACAGACCAATTGAGTTTCGCCCCGATACACGTAGTGGCGCAAATCCAGTTTCAAATCGCCGCTGTCCAGGCGGCGTTCGCTGGGTAGGACGATCGACTGGGCAACGTAATCGTTTTGCAGAATGTCCTCGAACACCCGTTTGGTCAGTTTATCCCCCCGATATGCCGCTTTGCTACCGTAGCCGCGGGCGGGCTTGAAGAATAGCCGTTTGCGTTCCGCCCACAAGGCAGCGGCGTTTTCCGATGCGACGGCTATGGTTTTGGCGACGCCTTCGCGCAATACCGCCCGAGTTTGGTTATCCACGCCCAGGGTTCGTAAATAATCGTCGTCGCTCAGCAAGATCAGATTGCGCTTGTCGGCGTATAAGGCGTGGTTTCTCGGGTGCGGCGTGACCACGGCGGCGCCGGCCAGGTATGCCGCGCGTAACGCCGCATGCTGGGGTTCGTCCAGGCCGAAATCGGTCAAGCGGTTGTAGATCAGGTCGATTCGGGTTTGCTGGTGCCAGACGCCGCCGTCCCGATATTCCAGAGCACTGGGGTCGAGAATCCAGGCTTGCGAACCGTGCGCTTCGAACAGTTGTTTGAACAGCAAAAACTCCGGATACAAGTATTGTTGTTCGGGTTGCTCGTCGACGATGGCGATGGTCCGCAGCGCTTGAATCCCGCGTTCCGCGCGCCACTCGCTGAGAAACATCTCGACGAAGGCCGCTTCCGGCGCGGGCGGAGTTATGGGCGGGCGGCCCGGTTGCCGATGGTCGGCGACTTCGCAGCAAGTGTCCTGGGCGCGGATCAGCAGGGCATTGATCAGCGCACCGCCGGCGTTGCTATTGATCTCGATCAAACGTGGGCCATCGGTGCCTAGATGGAAGTCGTAACCCAGAAATACACCGGTAGCTTGGGTTTGGTGAGCGGCACTCAGCGGCGCGCGGCTCAATACCTGTTCCCGAAACGCCGGTAATGCGATTACCCGTTCCAGTGCGGCAATGATTTCAGCTTGCCGATCCAGATCCGATTGACTGACGAATACCGGTACGTCGGCGCACAAATGCGGCCGCTCCTCGGTCAGCATGCGGTACAGTGCATCGCCGTTCATCGAGTCCGCTAGTGATTTGCGCAAGGCCTTACGGTTTAACGAAGCGCAGCGGCAGGAGCCGTTCAATTGTTCGGCGCGAAAGGGAATAGTGGCGATAGGCGAAAGCGGCATGGGCATGGGCATCGGTATTCCGTGGTGGAAGGCAGTTTCGGATTCTGGAAGTTCGGCGTTTTCCGCCGGCATTTCGCTTGGACTGTTCATTGACGGATTATTTCCGCGGACGCAAAGTTCGAGCCGCGACGATAGCGCGGGTCGAGCCGAACCGAACGCCGGTTAAGGAAATTTGACCGGCCGCCAAAAGTCGCGGAAGATTAGAGAATAGCGATATGTCGGTCAAGCAGCATTTGCGTTTTCAGGCATGCCTTCTGTTGGGACGTTAGGACGGTTTCGATCAATTTGTACTGGAGTCGCGGGATGAAACAGAAAAAACCACTGGAAGCAGGCGCGGAAATGCCGCAAAAGAAAATCCGTAAACCTAAGTCGGCGAGGATGGCGCCGCCGACCAACGGCGAAATACTGGTTAAAGGTGTGGTGATGGGCATTGTGATTTCCGGCATCAGCCATGCCAGTCGGAGTATCGCCAAAGCTTTTGTCAGGCGCCCGCTGGGCTTGTTCGTGGCAGGCATTGCCAGCGGCTATTTTGCGCACAAATACCGCAAGGAATTATTGACCGTCAGTGGCCGCACCGCCGTGGAAAGTAGAAATTTCATTTTGCGACAAAAAGAGAATTTGGGCGATCTGATTGCCGAAATTCGCGATCCGGACCGCGACGGCGACCGTTAAAGCGATACTTGCGCCGGTTTATACTGGCGTTTGACCTTTTTCGCGGTAGATTGGCGTTTAGTCCAACCGGATATAGAACTCACTACGTCATGGTTATTCATCGCCTTCACCGATCTCAGCATCTGAATGTGGCTCCCGAACAGGCTTGGCGTTTTTTCTCGTCGCCTCAGCATCTCAACGCGATTACCCCGGATTTTTTTCACGTCGATATTGCCTCGCCGGTGCCGGAGGAAATTTATCCTGGTTTACTGATTGCATACCGAATGCGCGCGGTTTTCGGATGGCCGATGGCTTGGTTGTCCGAAGTGTGCTATTGCGAACCGCCGCGACGTTTTGTCTATCAGCAGCGCGTCGGTCCTTTCGCTTTCTTTAGCCACGAAGTAGTCGTGACGCCTTGCCGAAGCGGAGTAGAAGTGGAGGACATCGTGTTTTACTCGATGCGCTGGGGCTGGATGGGTGAATTGTTGCATTACTGCCTGATCGGAATGCGATTACAGCGGATTTTCCAGTGGCGGGCCGAGGTGTTGCAAGCGCGTTGGCCGTTGCCGGCCGTTACTCTTTCAGAAGATTGACTTTTTCCCGCGACAAGCATTAAATCGAACCCTCTCGAATTCATTGCGGAGGCGAGCGACATGGTTGAATCAGACAGTTATCCGTTACAGGCCGGCAATCGAGTCGCCGGTATAGTCGAGCATCTGGACCGCGACGTCGAACGCGGCGAGGATTTGGTGATGTTGGGATATGGTCTCGTGCTGCTGGCGCCGATATTCGCGCCGTTGCTACCGCCGAAAATTCTGTTACCGTTGATGGCCCTGGTGTTTGCGGTGTCGGCAACGGTTGCGCGATGGCATTTTGCCAAAATGGCTAAAAAACTGGCGGTGTCCTCGGCCGGACTGGAGCAACGCGAACTGTGTCAATTGCAGCCGATTGCCGAGGTGTTTGCCGAGCACCCCAGGCAAACCTTGGCGGTGGCGTTCAATCCGTTACGGAATCTGTCGAGGACCGCTAAAAGCGTGCTCGGCGGCATGCTGGTCAACCCGTTCTGGGGACCGACTTTCTACATGTTGGGCTTGCAGTTTGTCGAGGACCGGCATTTTTATCTACTTAACCGTGCCGTTCTCGGCATCGAGCAGAAATTGGGGCGGATACCGATTCGCGATTGAATTCCTTATGGCCGCCACTTTCAGGCTATTGTCCTAAAGTACGGTTATGCACAAAAGCTGTGGATAAGTTTGTGATTAAGCGGTTGCCAATCGCCGCCATTCGCCGTTGCCATTAGGCTGTCATCAAATTGACCAAATTTTGCGCAAGCATTTTTTGACTATGCTTAGTAGGGTTAATCACGGCGTCGAAAACTTTACCGGTCGGAGAGCCTCGCGCAGCCGCTAAAGTTTGCTACGCCCGACCCAGTCCGCCGGCGAATCGGAGAGGGACGCCAGCGAATTCAGAGGCTGCCGCCGGGCGGCGCCATTCACCTTAGCATCAAGGTTGTGTCATGGAAAATCCTCGAACGCTTACGATAGACGGAAATCAGGCCGCGGCGACTATCGCCCACAAACTCAACGAAGTCATCGCCATATATCCGATTACGCCGTCCTCGGCGATGGGCGAATGGGCCGACGAGTGGTCGGCGCGCGGTCAGGTCAATTTATGGGGTACCGTGCCGCGCGTCATCGAAATGCAAAGCGAGGCCGGCGCCGCCGGCGCGATACACGGCGCTTTGCAGGCCGGTACGCTGGCGACGACGTTTACCGCGTCGCAAGGCCTGTTGCTGATGCTGCCGAACATGTACAAGATCGCCGGCGAACTGAGTCCGGCGGTGTTTCACATCGCCGCCCGCTCGTTGGCTTGCCAGGGCTTGTCGATCTTCGGCGATCACAGCGACGTGATGTCGGCGCGGATGACCGGTTTCGCGATGCTGTGCTCCAACTCACCCCAGGAAGTCCAGGATTTGGCATTGATCGCTCACGCGGTCTCGTTGGAAAGCCGAATTCCGTTCATGCATTTCTTCGACGGTTTCCGCACGTCGCACGAGGTGGCGAAGATCGTCGAAGTCGGCGACGACGTGATTCGGGCGATGATAGACGACGCCTGGGTTGCCGCGCATCGTAACCGGGCGCTGACGCCGGATCGGCCGGTACTGCGCGGCACCGCGCAAAATCCCGACGTGTATTTTCAAGGCCGCGAATCGGTCAATCCGTTTTATGCGGCGCTACCGGAGATCGCCCAGCGGGCGATGGATCGGTTCGCCGGTTTGACTGGCCGCCAATACCGCTTGTTCGATTACGTCGGCTCGGCGCAAGCCGAGCGGGTGATCGTGCTGCTGGGTTCCGGGGCCGAGGCGGCCGAGGAAACCCTGGATTTTCTGAACCGGCAAGGCGAACAGGTCGGCTTGCTGAAAGTGCGCCTGTACCGGCCGTTTGCCGCCGATAGGCTGATCGCAGCCTTACCGGCCAGTTGCCGCAGAATCGCGGTGCTGGATCGGACCAAGGAGCCGGGCAGCGACGGCGAGCCCTTGTACAAAGACGTGCTGGCGGCGCTGGTTCAGGATTTTGCCGCCGGCGGCAAATTCGCCGCTTTGCCGCGAGTGGTCGGCGGCCGTTACGGCTTGTCCTCCAAGGAATTCACGCCGGGCATGGTCAAGGCGGTCTACGACGAACTCAAGCGCGAAAGGCCCAAGCATCAATTTACCATCGGCATACTCGACGACGTCGGCCATACCAGTTTGGACTGGGACGCCGATTTTCGTACCGACGCCCATGCCGATACCTTTCAGGCGATGTTTTACGGCCTGGGTAGCGACGGCACGGTCAGCGCCAACAAAAATACGATCAAGATCATCGGCGAGGAAACCGATTGGCACGCCCAGGGTTATTTCGTGTACGACTCGAAAAAATCCGGCGCGATCACCGTGTCGCATTTGCGCTTCGGGCCCAAGCAAATTCGCTCGACGTATCTGATCGGCCGGGGCGACGCTCGCTTCATCGGTTGCCATCAAACCATCTTCCTGGAACGTTACGATATGTTGGCTAACGCCGCCGACAACGCGGTGTTTCTGTTGAATAGCGCCGAGCCGGCCGATCGCATCTGGCACAGCCTGCCGGCGACGATGCAGCGGCAGATGTTGGAAAAACGCATCCGCTTTTATGTGATCGACGCCTATGCGGTCGCCGAACAATGCGGCATGGGCAAGCGCATCAATACCATCATGCAAACCTGCTTTTTTGCGATTTCCGGGGTCTTGCCGCAACAGCAGGCGATCGCGGCGGTCAAGCATGCGGTCGAAAAAACCTACGGTAAAAAGGGCCAACGCATCGTCGAACTGAATTTCAAGGCCATCGACGAAACCCTGTCCGGGCTGCATCAGGTCATGTTACCAGGCCGGGCCGATAGCACATTCGATCTACAGGCGCCGGTCGCCGCCAACGCGCCGGACTTCGTGCGCCGAGTCACCGGCGAAATCATCGCCGGCCGCGGCGATGCGTTGCCGGTCAGTGCGATGCCGGCCGACGGTACCTTCCCGACCGGTACCGCCGCCTACGAAAAACGCAATCTGGCGCTGGCGATCCCGGTCTGGGAAACCGATTTATGTACCCAGTGCGGCAAGTGCCCCATGGTTTGCCCGCACGCGGCAATCCGCAGCAAAATCTTTCCGACCCCTGCGGTGGCCGACGCGCCGGCCACCTTCAAGCATGCGGCGATGCTGGGCAAGGACTTTCCGGCCGGCTTGTCGATCAGCTACCAAGTGGCGCCTGAGGATTGCACCGGTTGCGGCTTGTGCGTGGATATTTGCCCGATACGCGACAAATCCAACGCCAGCCGCAAGGCGCTGAACATGGCGCCGCAGGCCCGCTGCGCGAGCCGGAAAGCCAAAACTGGGATTATTTTTTGGGTCTGCCGGAATACGACCGGCGCTTGATCAAGACCAGCACGATCAAGGGAGCGATGGTGCTGCAACCCTTGTTCGAATTTTCCGGTGCTTGCGTCGGTTGCGGCGAAACCCCTTATGTCAAATTGGCCTCGCAACTGTTCGGCGATCGGATGATCGTCGCCAATGCCACCGGTTGTTCGTCGATTTACGGCGGCAATCTGCCGACCACGCCTTGGACCAAAAACGCAGACGGCCGCGGTCCCGCCTGGAGCAACTCGCTGTTCGAGGATAACGCCGAGTTCGGCCTGGGGATGCGGGTGGCGATCGACAAGCAGGCCGAACAAGCCGCCGAGTTGTTGCTGAGTCTGCGCGAAGTGTTGGGCGGCGAATTGGTCGACGGCCTGCTGCACGCCGACCAGTCCGACGAAGTCGGTGTCTACGAGCAGCGCCAGCGCATCGTCGAATTGAAGCAGCATTTGCCATCCTTGAACCAACCGGCCGCCCGAGCCTTACTGCCGCTGGCCGACTATTTATGCAAAAAAAGCGTGTGGATCATCGGCGGCGACGGCTGGGCCTACGACATCGGTTACGGCGGCTTGGACCACGTGCTGGCCAGCGGGCGCGACGTCAATATTTTGGTGCTGGATACCGAAGTCTATTCCAACACCGGCGGCCAGACGTCCAAGGCCACACCGCTCGGCGCGGTCGCGAAGTTTTCGGCCGGCGGCAAGGCTACCGCGAAGAAAGACCTGGCGCTGTTGGCGATGGATTACGGCAACGTCTACGTCGCCCATGTGGCCTACGCCGGCAAGGATACCCAGACCATCAGCGCGTTTCTGGAGGCCGAGGCCCACGACGGGCCGTCCATCATCATCGCCTATGCGCCGTGTATCGCCCACGGCGTGGATATGTCCAACAACCACCGCCAGCAAAATCTGGCGGTCAAGAGCGGGCATTGGCCGCTGTTCCGCTTCGATCCGGCCAAGATCAAGCAAGGCAAGAATCCGATGCATCTGGATTCGGCCGAGCCTTCGATTCCGTATCGCGACTTCGTGATGAGCGAAACCCGCTTCAGCATGCTTTGGCAAACCCATCCCGACGATGCGGAAGCCTTCTTGCAACAGGCACAACAGGACGTGAAAAACCGCTACCGCTATTACCAACAATTGGCGGCGCTGGATTGGAGTCAGGCCGCCAGCGTGGCCGCCGCCAAGGCCCAGATCAAAGCCGACATTGCCCCGGAGAGCCAACATGGTTGATTTGACGACTGAATATCTGGGCCTGAAGTTGGCTCACCCGCTGGTGCCGTCGGCATCGCCGCTGGCCAAGGATCTGGACGGCGCCCGCCGCTTGCAGGATGCCGGCGCGTCGGCCATCGTGATGCCGTCGTTGTTCGAGGAAAAAATCGAAGCCGAGCAATTGCAGATGGAACGGTTTTACTACGGCCAAGCCCTAGGATATGGCGAAGCCGACAGCTTTCATCCGGTGCCGGATCAGATCAAAACCTATCAAGAGCGCTATCTCGAGCACTTGCATAAGTTGAAAGGCGAGTTAAGCATCCCGGTCATTGCCAGCCTGAACGGTACTTCGCTGGGCGGTTGGCTGGAATACGGGGTGGCGTTGCAACAGGCCGGGGCCGACGCGCTGGAACTGAATATCTACCATCTGGCGGCCAACGCCGAGGATGACAGCGAAGCGGTCGAGGAGCGTTATCTGCATATACTGCGGGAGCTGAAAAGCCAGATCGACATTCCGTTGACGCTGAAGCTATCGCCGCAATTCAGTTCGCCGCTGCATTTCGTGCGGCGGTTGGCGACGGCGGGCGCGGACGGCGTTGCGCTGTTCAACCGGTTTTACCAGTCGGATATCGATCTGGATACGCTGCAAGTCGTGCCGAAACTGGAATTGTCCACGCCGGCCGAAGCCTTGCTGCGGATACGCTGGACCGCGTTAATGTACGGGCGAGTCAATTTGTCGCTGGCGGTAACGGGCGGCTTTCATCGCGGCGAGGATGTGGTCAAGGCCTTGCTGGCCGGCGCCGACGTCGTGCATTTGTGCAGTGTGTTGCTGGAGCACGGTGCCGACCGGCTGACCGATTTGCTTGACGAATTGCTGATCTGGCTGCGCGAGCACGAATATACCTCGGTCGCGCAAATGAAGGGTAGCGTCAGTCAACAACATGCCATCGACCCAAGTGCCTACGAGCGCGCCAACTATGTGCAGGTGCTGGACAGTTATACGCCGGCCGTCGGCGTGCTGCGCTAGTTTTTGCGTGCGGGACCTGGACGAGTTGTTCGCGGCCTTGTCGAGGGCCAGATTCCGCGCCCAATTTCGCTTGCCGGACAAGGATTTGAAATACCTGCGCGACAAGGGCCTGGACACGGTGTTACGGCATGCCGACGATTTCGTCGCCAAGCGTCTGGCCGCCGCCGAACCGGTCAACGACGGCAAGCAAACCCCTTATCGGGGCCACCCGGTTTTCGTCGCTCAGCACGCCACCGCCTGTTGTTGCCGAACATGCCTGGAAAAATGGCATCGCATTCCGCGCGGCAGAGTTTCGACCGAGCTTGAACGCGCTTATATTCGCGAGGTGCTGGGCCGCTGGTTGTCGGGATATCTGTTCGGTCCGTCTTAAGCGGGGGCGAACCGCTAGCCATCCGCTGAAACCGCGCGTTATCGACTAAACTGACGGGGTGTGGCCGGCCGGCCTACTTTGAACGGCGGAGGGCATTGGCCCGGAGACGCGATGCTCGAACATTTCTTCCTGGAACCCAGCGACTTATCTTACGGCTTGATGCATGGGCACTTAGATCTTGCGATGGTCGCGTGTTCGGTGCTGATCGCGGTGTTCGCGTCGTTTTGCGCATTGGAAACCATGGCGCGCCAGTTTCACGGTCGGCGTCGAATTTGGTTATTGGCCGGAGCGTTGATGTTGGGTGGTGGCGTCTGGGCCATGCACTTTATCGGGATGTTGGCGTTTCGTTTGGAAGTGCCTGTCGGCTACGATCCCTGGTTGACCTTGCTTTCGTTAGTGCCTGGGATCGTCGCGGCGGGGGCGGCGTTGCGCACGTTGGCGGGCAGTGGTGATTCGGCGACCGGAAAAATCCTCGGCGGCGCGATCTTGGCGGCCGGGATCGGCGTGATGCACTTCACCGGCATGGCGGCCGTCCGATTGGATGGCGCCTTGCGCTACGACCGTAGCTTGTTCGTGGCCTCGTTGCTGGTCGCCGTGTTGCTGGCGATTACCGCGATGTTGTTAAAGCCCTGGCTGAGCCGGCAGCGCCGGGCGGGGTCGCGCGCGAATTGGCTGCCGTCCCTGCTAGGCGGAGTCTGCCTGGGCGGCGCGATTTCCGGTATGCATTACGTGGCGATGGCCGCGGCCAATTTCGTCCGGCGGCCGGCGCAAACCTTGGCGGAATCGGCTGTGACGGTGGACTCGGCCGGCATGGCGATTGGGGTTGCGGTCGTTGTCACGCTCTTGATCGTCGGCGGCGCGACCGTGACTTTTCTGATCGGGCGAATTACCTCGGAACGCTGTCGAATTCAGGCAATTTTGGCATCGACCAGCCAGGGCTTGTTGATGCTGGATCGGGCTGGGGTCGTCACCGGCACCAATCCGGCTATGTTGAGCATGCTTGGTCTCACCGACCCCGAGGTCGTGGGTCGTTCGTTTCGGGATTGGATTGCTTCAGGCGACGCCGATGTGCTACGCGGCGGTTACCGGGGCGAGGTCGGCTTGCGGCGCGCCGATGGTTCAATATTGCCTTGTCTGGCATACGGCAACGATGTCGTCGATGAACGCGGCGGCTTGTGGTACCGGTTTGTGTTATTCAGCGATATTTCCGAGCGTAAGCGGCACGAAGCCGATATTCGCGCCAATCAGCAGCGCTTGCTGGACATTCTGGATTTCAGCCCGATCGCAGTGCGGATCGCGACTCGACAGGGGCGGGAAGTGGTGTTTTACAACCAGCGCTACGGAGAGGTTATCGACAATGTCGACGCGACCGGCGACGATCCCGGTCGCTACTACACCCGCCCGGAGGAGTACCGGGAAATCTTGGCGGAATTGGCCGAAGGCCGGTGCGTGATGGACAGGCAGGTCGAAATCCGTACCCGCAATGGCCGCACCTTATGGATGTTGGCGTCTTATATGCCGATCGTGTATCGGGACGAAGAGGCCGTGCTGGGCTGGTTCTACGACATTACCGAGCGCATCGAAGCACAGTGCCAGTTGACCCGGCAGTTGCAAGTGCAACGCGACATCGAAGAGTCGTTGCGAATTGCCAACGCCGAACAGCGGGCGATTTTCGACTCGGCGTCGTCCGGCATTGCGCTGCTGCGAGTCGAGATCGTTTTGCGCTGCAATCGGCAACTGGAAAGCATCTTCGGCTACTCGCCGGGCGAATTGGACGGCCGCTCGACCCATTTGTGGTATGCCGACGACGAGTCTGACCGGATCGGCGGCGAGGCGGCCGACCGAGACATACTGAACGGCGGCAGCTATAGGCGCGAGCAACAACTGCTGCGCCGCGACGGCAGTCTGTTCTGGGCGCGGGTGACGGCGCGGGCGCTGGACGGCGTCGATCCCGCCAACGGCGTTGTCGCTTTGGTGGATGACATCGGCATCGAACGCGAAGCGGCGGAGGCCTTGCGCAAGGCCAAGGAGCTGGCTGAAGACGGGGCCAAAATGAAGGCGGATTTCTTGGCGAATATGAGCCACGAAATTCGCACGCCGATGAATGCGATCATCGGTTTGAGTCATTTGGCCTTGAAAACCGAACTTAGCAGCCAACAACGCGACTACTTACAGCGCATCCAGGCATCCAGCCACCATTTGCTCGGCATCATCAACGACATCCTGGATTTCTCTAAGATCGAGGCCGGCAAATTAGCGGTCGAAAATATCGAGTTCGATCTGGAGAGGATGCTGGACACCGTGACCGGCCTGGTGCGGGGTAAGGCCGACGAGAAAGGCTTGGAGCTGATCTGCGACGTGGCGGAAGATGTGCCGATGGTGTTGATCGGCGATCCGCTACGTTTGGGGCAGGTGTTGATCAATTTCGGTTCCAATGCGGTGAAATTTACCGAACACGGCGAAGTCTCCGTCGTGATACGCAAGGACCGGGATAGCGGGCGGGAAGTCAAGCTGCGCTTCGCGGTGCGGGATACCGGTATTGGTCTATCAGGTGAGCAAATTCACGCGCTGTTTCAACCGTTTCGGCAAGGCGATAGTTCGACGACGCGCAAATACGGCGGTACCGGCCTAGGATTGGCGATCTGTAAAAAACTGATCGAATTGATGGGCGGCGAAGTCGGCGTGGACTCGGAGCCGGGCCGAGGCGCGGAATTCTGGTTTACGGTGTGGTTGGGCAAGGGCAAGGAGCGATCCAAGCCGCTGGCCCGGCCGGATTTGCGCGGGAAGCGTTTGCTGGTCGTGGACGACAACGAAAACGCCCGCTCGGTGCTGGTGTCGTTGCTGACCGGCATGTTATTTTCGGCGGATCAGGCCGATTCGGCGGAAACCGCTGTCGCCGCGATCCGCGAGGCGATCAAGGTCGATCGACCGTATGAACTGATTTTCGTGGATTGGCAGATGCCGAAGACCGACGGCATCGCGTTAGCCGGTAACATTCTCGGCATGGGCCTAACTCCGCGCCCCAAGTTGATCCTGGTGACGGCCTACGATCGTCAGGAAGTGTTGGCGGGGGCGAGCGTGGCCGGCATCGACGAAGTACTGATCAAGCCGGTCAACGCTTCATCCCTGTTCGACAGCGTGATTCGAGCGCTGGCTGGCGGTCCCGCGCCGCAATTGGTTTCCGAGTCGATGCCGTTGCCGACTGCGGATTGCGCGGGGCGACTGTTGCTGGTCGAAGACAACGAAATGAATCAGCAGATTGCCCGCGAGTTGTTGCAGAGCTGGGGCTACCGGGTGGATGTGGCCGGCGACGGCGCGGAAGCGCTGACCAAATTGCGCGGCGACAGTTACGACGCGGTGCTGATGGACATGCAAATGCCGATCATGAACGGCGTCGAGGCCACTCGCGAGATTCGCAAAATCCCGGAATTGGTGGATTTGCCGGTGTTGGCGATGACCGCCAACGCGATGTCGCAAGACCGCGACGAGTGCCTGGCGGCGGGGATGAACGACCACATTGCCAAACCGATCGAGCCGGACGATTTACTGGCCTTGTTACAACGTTGGCTGGTGCGGCCGCCGAGACGGCCGCCTGAGCCGACGGCGCGCTCGCCGGTGCCGGAAAACGTGCCTGGCTTGGACAGCGCGGCCGGCTTGCGGCGCATGTTGGGCGAAACCGACTTCTATTTGGCCATGCTGAAAAAATTCGTCGAAGGTCAGGCCGACGCCGCCGAGGCGATCGGCGCGGCCTTGACCGGCGGCGATCGCGAGACCGCGCGGCGCCGGGCGCATACCTTAAAAGGCTTGGCCGGCAACATCGGTGCATTGCCGGTCGCGGAACTGGCGGAGCAATTGGAATCCCGTTTGCGCGGCGGCGAGGCGCTGGACGCATTCGCTCCGCTGTTGGCCGCTATCGGCGATCAACTCCAGGTGCTGTCGGCGGGTTTGCAACCCTGGTTGCCGGAAGAGGCGGCGGTGGAGGCGCCGCCGCCCGCCGCGGGCGAATTTCAGACTGCGTTAAACCGGCTGAAGGCGCTGCTCGGCGACGACGATGCCGAGTCCGGCGATTATCTGGCGGCAAATGCCCAGCTGTTTGCCGGCGCGTTTCCACGGCGGTATGCCGAGCTGCGCAAAGCCGTCGATAACTTCGAATTTGCCAAAGCCTTGGCACTATTGAACGAAACCGACGCGGAAACGGAGTAGCGCCATGCGATCCAACGAACGATTGATACGCCCAACCGTGCTGGTAGTCGACGATACGCCGGACAATCTGGTGTTGATCAGTGGCTTGTTAAAGCCTTATTACCGGGTCAAGGTGGCGGGCAGCGGTCCGCACGGTTTAAGGATCGCCGCCGGCGACGGGCCGCCCGACCTGATCTTGCTGGACGTGATGATGCCGGAAATGGACGGATATGAAGTGTGCCGGCTGTTGAAGGCCGACGTTCGCACCGCCCAAATTCCGGTGATCTTTCTTACCGCGAAGACCGAGCAAGAAGCCGAACGATACGGCTTGGAACTGGGCGCGGTCGATTACATCGCCAAGCCGGTCAGCCCGCCGATCGTGTTGGCCAGGGTCAAGAACCATTTGGCTCTGAAGGCGGCCGCCGATTTTCTGCGCGATCAAAACGCCTTTCTGGAGAACGAAATACGGCGGCGTATCGCGGAAGTACTGGCCATTCAGGATGCCACGATACACGTCGTTACCGCGTTGGCGGAAACCCGCGATCCGGAAACCGGCAATCATATTCGGCGCACCCAGTTTTATGTGAAGGCGCTGGCCGAGGCACTGCTCAGCCAGCCGCGTTTTGCCGGGCGCTTGAACGAAGCCGATGTGGCGATCTTTTGCAAATCGGCGCCGCTGCACGACATCGGCAAGGTCGGCATTCCGGATCGGATTTTGCTGAAGCGCGGCCGGCTAACCCCGGATGAGTTCGAGATCATGAAAACCCATCCGGCGCTGGGTCGCGAGGCCATCGAACGCGCCGAACGACAATTGGGTATGCGGGTCGGCTTTTTGGACGCGGCCAAACAGATCGCCTACGGTCATCACGAAAAATGGGACGGTTCCGGTTATCCCCACGGCTTGTCCGGCGACGCCATTCCGATACCGGCCCGCTTGATGGCCATCGCCGATGTTTACGACGCGTTAATCAGCCGGCGCGTCTACAAACCGCCGATGTCCCACGAATCGGCGTTGGCGACGATGCGCGAGCAGCATGTCGGTCATTTCGATCCGGACATGCTGGCCGAGTTTTTTCGGATAGAAGCGCAAATTCGGGAGATCGCCGAATGCTATGCGGACACCGATCAAGGTCCAGCCACAAATCCCCTTTGAAAATCAATGTAAAAATTCTTACAAATGGATTCCGGGGTTTGTGTCGTTGCAAACATTGCGCCGACCCTTTCCAAGGGCAAATCGGGGTTGTCGAAAAAAAGTTATTTAAAGTCATAGGTTTATAGATATTTTAGAACTGGCATAGCCTGTGCTACCTCACTTCGTAACCCATCCAAGCGAGGTACTCATCATGGAATTGCCAGTATTAAACGAAACTCCCGCAGCCAGCGCAGGCGGCTGTTCTTCCCACTCTTGCGGTACGTCCGATGACCAACTAGGGCATTTGTCGGACGAGATTCGCTCCAAGGTGGAAAACCATCCGTGTTACTCGGAAGACGCTCACCACTACTTTGCCCGCATGCACGTGGCGGTGGCGCCGGCCTGTAACATCCAGTGCCATTACTGCAACCGCAAATACGATTGCTCTAACGAATCACGTCCCGGCGTGGTTTCGGAATTGCTGACCCCGGAACAGGCGGTGAAGAAAACCATGGCGGTCGCGGCCAATATCCCGCAAATGACCGTGCTGGGCATCGCCGGCCCCGGCGACCCGCTGGCCAATCCGGAACGGACTTTCGAAACCTTCCGCCGCCTCAGCGCCGAAGCGCCGGATATCAAGCTGTGCGTTTCGACCAATGGTCTGGCCTTGCCGGAATCGGTCGAGGAATTGTCCAAACACAATATCGACCACGTCACGATCACGATCAACTGTGTGGATCCGGAAATCGGCGCGCAAATTTATCCTTGGATTTTCTGGGAAAACAAACGCATCAAAGGCGTGAAAGGCGCGAAGATTTTGATCGAGCAGCAACAAAAAGGCCTAGAAATGCTGACAGCTAGAGGCATTCTGGTCAAGGTTAACTCGGTGATGATTCCCGGCGTCAACGACAAGCATTTGGCTGAAGTCAGCAAAATCGTCAAAGCCAAGGGCGCTTTCCTGCACAACGTGATGCCGCTGATCGCCGAAGCCGAGCACGGCACGTTCTACGGCGTGATGGGCCAACGCGGTCCGACCCAAGACGAACTGATGGACCTGCAGGATTCTTGCTCCGGCGACATGAACATGATGCGCCACTGCCGGCAATGCCGGGCCGACGCGGTTGGTCTGTTGGGCGAAGACCGCGGCGACGAGTTCACGATGGACAAAATCGAAGCGATGGAAATCGATTACCAGTCCGCGATGGAAAAACGCAAGGTCATCCACGAAGCGATTGCCGAGGAAATGCACAGCAAGCGTGCCGCCAAAGCTGAAAAAGCCGCCAGCCATGCCGACGAGCCCAAGCTGAACACCCGCCCGGTACTGATGGCCATCGCCACCAGCGGCCAAGGCGTGATCAACCAGCATTTCGGCCATGCTAAAGAGTTCTTGATCTACGAAGCTTCTCCTGACGGCGTGCGTTTCATGAGCCACCGCAAAACCGATCTGTATTGCAGCGGTGACGAGACTTGCGGCGACGGCGAAAGCGTATTGCAGCGCACGATCCGGGCGCTGGAAGGTTGCGAAGTGGTGCTGTGTTCGAAAATCGGTTACGAGCCTTGGGACATGCTGGAGCAAGCCGGCATCGTGCCTAACGGCGAGCACGCGATGGAGCCGATCGAAGATGCGGTGATAGCGGTGTACAAGGAATTGGCCGCCGCCGGCAAGTTGGACGAGGTGAAAGACGACCAACGCGCAACCGCGTAACTACGGACCGGATTTACCCGCGTACGCAAGCAAGGCTTGCGTACGCGGGTAACCCGCCCATTCAGCACACATTCGCCAAGAGGTGACGTCATGGCATTGAAAATTATTGAAACCTGCGTGAACTGCTACGCCTGCGAGCCTTTGTGCCCCAGCAAGGCAATTTATATGTCGGAATCGGCCGGGCATTTTAAAATCAACCCGCGCAAATGCACCGAGTGCGAGGGCGATTACAAAGATACCCAGTGCGCCAGCATTTGCCCGATCGAAGGCGCGATACTCGACGCGCAAGGCATCGCAATCAACCCACCCGGTTCGCTGACCGGTATCCCGCCGGAGCGCATGGCGGAAGCGATGGCGGAACTGCAAGCCCATTGACGGCGATGGCCATCGTCCATTTCTACGAGAAACCGGGTTGTTTGAACAACACCCGGCAGAAGCAGTTGCTTAACGCGGCCGGCCACTTGTTGGTCGTGCATGATTTGTTGCAGCATCCATGGGCCAAACAACCCGACCTGTTGAGGGCGTTTTTTGGCGAAATGCCGGTTGCCGAATGGTTTAACCGTAGTGCGCCGGCCGTCAAGCAAGGCTTGATCGATCCGGATAGTTTGGATGAAGCACAGGCGATCGCGTTGATGGTTGGGCAGCCTTTGCTGATCCGCCGGCCGCTGATGGAAGTCGACGGCACTCGGGTATGCGGCTTCGACGAAGCTCAGGTCGATCGCTGGCTAGGTTTGAAAATACCGTCCGGCAAGGATTTGGAGACGTGTCCTAGGCAGGCCCACGCCGAGGCGTGCAAGCCATGAACACCCTAAAGTTGGAAAACGATGACGGCGTTCCGGTAGCGGTGTCGTTATCGGAGCGGGTGCATTGGATAGGCGCTTTCGATCCCAATCTGCGTACCTTCGACATCATTCTGAAGACGGCCAACGGCACCAGTTATAACGCCTACATCATTCGCGGCAGCGAAGGTGTCGCGGTCATCGATACCGTGAAGGAAGGCTTTGCCGGCGATTTTTTCGCTCGACTGGAAAGCGTGGCCGATTATTCGGAAATCAAGGTCATCGTTCTGAATCATCTGGAACCGGATCACACTGGCGCTCTGCCGGAATTGATGCGGCGGGCGCCGCAAGCGCAGTTGTTCATCTCGCAAAAAGCGCAATCGATGTTGAAGGGGTTGCTGAAACAGAACGAGTTGAGCTTTACGCCGGTGTTGACCGGCGATTCGGTCTCGCTCGGCGACCGTAGTCTGGAGTTTTTGCACACACCTTACCTGCACTGGCCGGATACTCAGTGCACCTACGCGCCCGAGGAAGCTATCTTGTTTTCCGGCGACGTATTCGGTTGCCATTTTTGCGACAAGCGTTTGTACAACGATTGCGTCGGCGATTTTCGGTTCTCGTTCGAGTATTACTACGCGCACATCATGCGGCCGTTCAAGGAATACGTGGTACGCGCGCTGGAGCTGATCGAGCCGTTGCCGCTGACGCTGATCGCTCCCACGCACGGCCCGATTTTGCGCGACCGGCCGCAGCATTACATCCAGCGCTACCGGCAGTTGTCCAGCCCGGCCCTACATAACGAGCTCAGCCCCAATCAGAAGACTCTGCTGATTTTCTACATCAGTTCCTATGGGAATACCCGGCGCATGGCGGAAGCGATTTACCAAGGCGCGATGCAGGTCGAGGACGTGCGGGTATCGCTGTACGACCTGGAGGGCGGAGAAGTGGCGCCTTTCGTCGATTTGATCGAAGAAGCCGACGGCTTGGTGCTGGGTACGCCGACGATCAACGGCGACGCGGTCAAGCCGATTTGGGATTTGTTGTCCTCGCTGACCGTGGTCAATCTAAAAAACAAGTTGGGCGGGGTGTTTGGCTCCTACGGCTGGACCGGCGAAGGCGTGCGTCTGGTCGAGGACCGTCTGCGCGGCTTGAAATTGCGGGTACCGATTCCCGGTCTGCGGGTGAAACTGATCCCAACCGACGACGAAATTTTGGAATGCAAAGCCTTTGGCTTGGAACTGGCGCAGGAGTTGACCGGCGCCCGAGCCAACCGCACCGTGAATTTCGCCGATTTGGCCTGAAACAACATCGACGCGCGCCGCGCGGACAGGACCGTGTGAGTCTTGCCACCGATTGTCCCGCTTGTTGAGCAGCACAAGCGGTTTACCGAGTATTCGGCCGGAGCCCCTGGGTTTCGGCCGGGCCGATGCAAGGACGCATCGGTGGATCCACCGTCGAAAGGCGGTGGAAATCGGGGGCCTTATCGGGCCTCCACAACGAAGATTCGTCAGATTAGGCGGTTTTCGGGATTATTTTCAATACCTTAAGGAGTTTTAGCAATGGCCAAAGCGACCATTACGTTCGAAGATATCAATGTCACTGTCACGGTTCCGGCCGGCACTCGAGTCATCGAAGTGTCTGAAAAAGTCGGGTCTGGGATTACCTACGGCTGCCGAGAAGGTGATTGCGGCACCTGCATCATGAAGGTGACTTCGGGCTGGAATCATTTGACCGAGCCATCGGTGCTGGAAGATAAGGTGCTGCGGGAAAACATGGCCGGCAAACACAATCGTCTGGCTTGTCAGGCGCAAGTGTTGGGCGGTCAAATCTCCGTCAAACCGGTGTAACCCACTTCACAGGAGGCAGACATGGCTTTAGTGACCTTTACCAGTCCCGAATATCGGGATAAAACCGTTTACGCGGTAGCCGGCAGTCACACTCAGACGGTGCTGAAACTGGCTTTGGAAAACAAGATTCCGATTAACTTCGAATGCGAAGACGGAGAGTGCGGTACTTGTTTAGTGCGGGTAACCAGTATCGACAAAAAAATCAACGCATGGGCGGTCCGCTGACCGAGAAGGAAAAAACCGTGTTGAAAGAAGTCGGTAAGGTAACCGCCGAGGAGTTGGAAAAAATGATCGTCGACGATTTGCCATGCGAGTGGCGTCTGGCCTGCCAGATGATAGTCAGAGACGAAGACATCCGGGTCGAATACTAACTCGGTTAACCCCGGCCGGAGGAAAGTCGATGAGTTGCATACCCGTCCTAGCGTCGCCGGCGGAAGCCGATTTGGCGGCAAAAAACCAGTCCAGGCAGGCGATCCGCGACGATCTTTTGGCCCGTGCCAGCCCGACGCCCAATCGCGTCTGGCTGGCGCAAATTATCGCCAGTTGGGCGGTCGGAGACGGCGTGTTGCCGGACCGAATGGGCTTGGAGCCCGACGATTTCAAGCAGTTGCTGGCGCGGCATTTTTCCGGATATTCGTTAGCGGAAACGGCAGTGTCCGGTAGCGTGCTGGATTACGGTAGGATGCTGGAAAAACAGGATTTGGAAGTGTTGTTGCGGCAATTTGCCGTCGAAGCCGACGATCGGGAAATTTTGATCTCGTTGATCGTTTCGGCTTGCTTGGGCAGCGATCATCTTTGGCAAGATCTCGGCTTATGGTCGCGCAAGGACTTGTCCGATATGTTACTGCGGAATTTTCCGGAATTGGTGGCGCGCAACAGCAAGGATATGAAGTGGAAAAAGTTTTTATATAAGCAGCTTTGCGAGGCCGAAGGATTGTATGTCTGTCGGGCGCCCTCCTGCGAGGTTTGTCACGACTACCCACAGTGCTTTGGGCCGGAAGATTAACCGCTCTCGACGAGAAGAGTCGCTCTATTAAGATTTCGTTAAAATACTGGTTTTACCGGAATTGTCACATTTTTAACTTATACTTGTGCTTTTTGCTTGGACGCCGGAGTTTTTCCGGAGGAATGGATAAATGCATTGGTATCGTTGGGCGCTTGTGGCGTTGCTTGGCATTGCGACGCTCGGGCATGCCGAAGAGTTGGACAAGCGGGCTTTGCGCGACCGCTATGACGAACTCAAGCAGCATTACGAAGGGTTAAAACGGCGGGGGTTCGATTTGCGAGTGACCGACGCTCAGGTGCAAGCCATCGAGCAAGCTCGCCAACACAACGATTTGCGCGGATTAGCCGCTGCTCTCTCCGAGCTGGACGCGACGTTTCAAACCCTCGAACAGCCCAAGCCCACCCAAAGCGACGCAGGCGCGCCAAGCGCTGCAATCCAGTCGCCGGTAGCGACCTCTCCGTTATCCACTAGTCCCGTCAAGGCGCAACGTGCCGTCATCAGAACGCTGGCGTCGAACGCCACGTTTCGCCAACTTCTAGCCTATAAGGGCAATCCCCGCCGTATCGATGCCAGCGGGGCGGCCGGGCGGAATATCGACGAGTTTTCCGATGTCGCGGCTCAGCGCGATGCCGGCTGGGTATTGGCGCTGGCTTTGGTGGAAGCAAATCCCGAATTGTTTGAAAAAGCGGCGCGGGCCGCGGAATTTGCGTTCGGCAAGCAAGATCCGAGCGGATATTTTCATAATGGCCAGGGTGCATCGCCGCGCACGGCGATCAATGCCGACACTTTTTTTCTGCAAGCTTACGGGCAAATGCTGTGGATACTGAAAGAGGATAACAGCCAGCCGGCCTATACAGCGCGCTTGGAAGCTTTGTTGCCTAAGGTCCGCCAGGCGATGGCTTGGCTTAGACAAAATACCGATGAAATGCTGCGCCAAGATGGTCACACCGCCAACCGACTGGTGTTTGATGCGCTGGCATTTCAGTTGAACGGCAAATTGTTGGACGATCCTAGTTTGGTTGCGATCGGTAACGGATTTTTGCGCGACGTGGTGGCGGCTCAACGCGGCGATGGCGTATTCGTCGAAAAGGGCGGTCACGATAGTAGCTACCAGGCTGTCACATTGATGAATCTGCAAATTGCCTGGTCCTATTCCGACGATGCTCGTTTGCGCCAGCAGTTGTTCGACGCGGTGCGCTTGGGTATGGCTTGGTTGAAACCGCGTATTCTGACTAGCGGCGAAGTGTCGGCCGAAGGCAATACGCGTACCGGCCTGGGCCAGGAAAGTTTCTTCGGCAAGGTCAAGGAAATCAATTATGGCGAAGTCGCCTATTGCCTTTACTACTGGTCGGTGATCGCGGACGATGCCGAGGCGGGCCGTCTGGCCGACAGCGTGATGGCATTTGCGCTTAAGCACGGTTGATCTAAAGTTTTAGGGTGCGGAATCGGCGATTCCGCGTTTATGTTCTGTGGGGATGAGTTATTCGGGAAGAAAATGGAAAATACACTGAATTTTGCGTTATTGGGTTGCGGTCGGATTGCCTCTCGGCATGCGGAGGTACTGTCGGGACCCGTGGAAGGCGCTAGATTGGTGGCGGTTTGCGACGTCACCGAGGAACGGGCGGAATTGTTCGGCAGCAAATACGGCGTGCCGCACTTCACCGACCTGCACGAAATGATGGCGGCGATGGGCGACAAGATTGATGTGATCAACGTGCTGACGCCGACCGGTTGCCATGCTCAGCACGTGTTGGAAGTCGTTGAATACAAAAAGCACGTGGTCGTCGAAAAACCGATGGCGTTAACGTTGGACGATGCCGAGGCAATGATCGAGGCTTGCGATCGTGCCCAAGTCAAACTGTTCGTCGTCAAGCAAAATCGATACAACGTGCCGGTGCAAAAGCTGCATCAAGCGATGAAGGCCGGGCGTTTCGGCAAGATTGCGATGGCCACCGCGCGAGTGCGCTGGATGCGCAATCAGGCCTATTACGATCAGGACGGCTGGCGCGGCACTTGGTTGTGGGACGGCGGCGTGTTTTCCAATCAAGCCAGTCACCACGTGGATTTACTGACCTGGCTGTGCGGCGACGTCGATTCGGTGTTCGCATACACCGCGCGTAGTCTGGTGGATATCGAAGTCGAGGATACCGGCGTCGCGGTGCTACGCTTCCGTAACGGCGCGCTGGGCGTCATCGAAGCCACCACGGCGGCCCGGCCGAAAGATTTGGAGGCGTCGATCAACATCCTTGGCGAACACGGTACTGTCGAGATCGGCGGTTTCGCCGTTAACCAGATGAAGACGTGGTTGTTCGAAGAGCCGACGCCCGACGACGAGCTGGTGTTGCAAGAGTTCAACCAGAATCCGCCCAACGTCTATGGCTTCGGCCATTTGGAATATTTGCGCAACGTGGTGCACGTGATCAATCACGGCGGCGGTGCGATGGTGGATGGTCTCGAAGGCTTGAAGTCGTTGCGCTTGATCAGCGCGATTTACGAGTCCGCCGCGACCAGTCGCGAAGTCTGGTTGCGCTTTCAGCCGACGCATAGTCGACTGGGCCGGGCGGAAATGCGCAGACGGAGCGACACGGCCGAGGATCTTCGTAAACCGCGCAAGTAACCCCTTCAGTTTTTCGACCCACGAGATTTTTAATTCATGTCCAATTCAGAAAATTCGCAGTCGTCGGCCAGCGTGGCGCCGACTGCCATCGTCCACCCCAACGTCAAGCTCGGCAAGAACGTCGTCATCGAGGATTTTTGCATCATCGGTTATCCGCCCAAGGGCTATCAGCCCGGCGAACTGGAGACCGTGATCGGCGACGATACCCATATTCGTTCGAACACGATCATTTACGCCGGCGCGGCTCTGGGTAGCCATTGCCATGTCAGTCATTACGTGTTCATTCGCGAGAATACCAACCTCGGCGATCATTGTTCGGTCGGCGTTAACGTCGTCATCGAGCACCACTGCCAGATCGGCAACAACGTGCGTCTGCAGGCCCAAGCCGGTTTGTGCGAATACACCGTGCTGGAGGACGATGTCTGGCTGGGGCCTAGAGTCATCACCACTAACGTGCCGCATCCGACTTGCGACAAAGCCAAGGAATGTCTGAACGGACCGGTGATCCGCCGCGGCGCGATTTTGGGCGCGGCCGTGACGGTCAGCCCGAATCTCGAAATCGGCGAACGGGTATTGGTTGGGGCCGGCAGTGTGATCACCAAATCGACCGAGGACGGCGCGATTTTGTTCGGCGTGCCGGCCAAGAAAATCGGCGAGGTCGAGGGCGTTAAATGCCAGTACGAGTTGATGCCGCAAAGTCCGTACAAAACCGACGGAGCCGCGCCGACCGATGCGCCCGCCCGTCGCGTGCCGTTTGCCGATCTCGGTGCCCAGTATCAGCGCCACAAACAGGAATTCCGTCTGGCGATGGATCGGGTGATTTTGAACAATCGCTTTATCAACGGTCAGGAAGTCGCCGAATTCGAGCAAAGTTTTGCCAGCTATTGCAAAACCGCTTACGCGATCGGCGTCGGCAGCGGTACCGATGCGCTGGAACTGGCCTTGATGGGCTTGGGCATAGGCCAAGGCGACGAGGTCATCACGACGCCGCACACCTTTATCGCGACCGCCGAAGCGATCGCCTTGTCCGGTGCCACCCCGGTATTTGCCGACATCGATCCGCTGACTTATCAAATCGATCCGGCCGCGTTGGAAAGCAAAATCACCGCCAAGACCAAGGCGATCATTCCGGTGCATCTGTATGGGCATCCGGCGCCGATGCCGGAAATTCTGGCGATTGCCAAAAAACACGGATTACGGGTTATAGAAGACGTGGCGCAGGCGCACGGCGCGACGATCAACGGCCAGACCGTCGGCGGCATTGGCGATGTCGGTTGTTTCTCGTTCTATCCCGGTAAAAACTTGGGGGCCTACGGCGATGCCGGCGCGGTGACCACCAACGATTCCGAATTGGCGGCCAGAATCGCCAAACTGCGCGATCACGGCCGTTCGACTAAATATTTGCATGAAATCGTTGGCCGCAATAGTCGTTTGGATACCTTGCAAGCAGCGTTGCTCAACGTCAAACTCAAGCATTTGCCGAAATGGACCGCCAGTCGGCAGGCAGCCGCCGCCCATTATCAAGAAAAGCTGGCCGGTTTACCGTTAACGTTGCCGGCCGTCGCGGAAGGTTGCGAGCCGGTTTACCACTTGTACGTGGTGCGTTGCCAGGATAGGGACGGATTGTCCGCCTTTCTGAAAGCCAACGGCATCGACAGCGGCGTGCATTATCCGACGCCGTTGCATTTGCAGCCGGCGCTGGCTTACCTGGGCTACTCGGCCGGCGATTTTCCGCGTACCGAGGAGGCCGCCGCCAACATTTTGTCGTTGCCGATGTTCCCGGAAATCACCCGCGATCAGATCGATTACGTCGCGGCAACGATACAGCGTTTTTTCCAGGCATAAGGCGGCGACATGGCGGCTCCGGAATTATCCATTGTCACCTCGGCGTATAACGAGGTCGGTAACGTCGAACGCTTTCTGAGCGGGGCGTTGCAAGCTGTCGAAAATCTGGGCGTGTCGGCCGAGATCGTGTTTTTCGACGACGGCAGCACCGACGGTACCGGCGCGGCGGTGGCGGCCTTTGCCGGCCGCTCCGGCGACGTTCCGATCAAATTGGTCAGCCGGCCGCACAAGATGGGGATTACCGCGACGATTGTCGATACCTATCCCAACACCGCCGGCCGCTACGTGTGTCTGGTGCCGTCCGATCTGGAGTCCTTGCCGGAAGACGACATCCCGGTGCTGTACGGCGCGATGGACGACGAGACCGACGTGGTGGTCGGCTGGCGGAAGGACAGAGGCGACGGCAAATTGTTGGCTTCGAAAATCTACAATTGGATCAACTGGTACTTGTTTGGGGTGCGCTTGCACGACATGAACTGGATCAAGTTGATTCGCCGCGAAAAGCTGAGCGATTTGCGGCTGCGTTCCGATTGGCACCGGTTTTTGGTGCCTATCCTGGCGCAGAAACGCGGCTGCCGGTTCAAGGAAGTGGTTACTCAGTGGCATCAACGCCGTTACGGCCGATCCAATTTTGGACTCAAGCGTTTTTCGATCGCTATCGCCGATCTGGTGACGGTTAAATTATTGCTGGCTTACGGCGATCGGCCCTTGCTGTTTTTCGGTTATTGCGCGGTAGCGGCGCTGGCGATTGCCTTGCTCGGTCAGGGTGTGCTCGGCGGTGTCGCGGCGACCGGATTGGCGTTGACCAGCGTGTTATTGCTGGCCATTGGCGCCGCCGTCGAATTCATTTTAAAAACCGGAGATCGCTAAACCATGAAAGTGTGCATGATGACTTCGGTGTATGCGCTCGGCGAAGACGACCGTAACGGTTCGTTTTTGGTCGAGTGCAACCGATACATGACCGAGCGCGGTTACCGGGTCGAGGTGTTCGCGCCCAGCTACGAAGGCCGGGAAAACCATAGCGTGCAAGGCGTGCCGGTTTACCGCTTCCGTTATTTTTTCAAGCGCTTCGAAAATTTGACCCATTTTCAGGGCGCGCCCAACCGGATTCGCAATCCGCTGTATTTGTTCGTGGCCGGGTTTTATATTCTGTCCGGTCTGGTCCAGGCGATCGGATTTTGTCGGCGCGGCAATTACGATGTTATTCACGTCCATTGGCCGTTCCCGCATGGGATCTGGGGCTATTTCGCGGCGATGGCGCATCGCACGCCCATCGTGCTGACGTTTCACGGCGCCGAACTGCTGCTATCCAAGAAGTTTCCGTTCGTCGCCTATTTCATTCGCCATGCGGTCAGGCACGCCCAGGCCTTGATCTGCAATTCCAACTATACCGCCGGACAGCTCGCGGCACTGACCGGGGTTCCGGTGGCATCGATACACGTGATTCCGTTCGGCGCCACGGTGGAGATCAAACCCGTCGAGAAAAACCGCGCCAAGCCGGTCAAGGACGTGTTGTATGTCGGCCGTCTAATCGAGCGCAAAGGTGTCGGCTATTTGCTGAATGCGTGGACGGACATCGTCAAGCACACCCAAGCGCGCTTGCATATCGTCGGCGACGGCGACAAGGCCGCCGAGTGGAAGGCTTTGGCCCAAACGCTTGGCATCGAAGCCAGTGTCAGCTTCCACGGCGTCGTGACCAACGAGCAATTGGAACAATTGTATCGCGAGGCCGACGTGTTCGTGTTGTCGTCCATTGTCGACAGCCGAGGCGACACCGAGGGTCTCGGCATTGTGTTGGTCGAGGCCTTGGCTTACTTGACGCCGGTGGTGGCTTGCGATGTCGGCGGCATCTCCGACGTGATTCGCGATGGCGAAACCGGCTTGCTGGTGCCGCAACGCGACGCCAAGGCGCTGACGGATGCGGTATTGAAAGTACTCGAAAACCCCGAATTGGCCGAGCGTTTGGTCAATGCCGGAGCGGCCCACGCGAGGACATATTTCGATTGGCGGCGTATCATAGACGCCTTGTCTAACGTATATGGTTCGGTTACTCGTGAAAAGTCCTAAACCACTATCGATACTATCCGGCGTTTCCGGTTGGTTTTGGCTTTACGTAGGCCTAATTCTGCTGGGCGCCTACTTGCTGTACGCGGCGATCGTGCCGACCTATAAATCGCCCAATTCCCGCTTGTGGAGCTCGGCGATGGGTTATCCGGCCATGTTGCGCAAAATGAACGCGGAGATTCCAGTCGAAACCGCGTTGCCGAGCCAGCGGGAAATGGTTAAGACCGTGTCGGCGGCCGGTGAAATCGGCTTTTTGCACGAGGTGCCGATCAATATCGAAGTCGCCAGTATCGTGACCGACGTGTATGTGGAGAGCGGCGCGAAAATCAAGGTCGGCGATCTGTTGCTACGTCTGGATAACGGCGGCAGTCCGACCCGTTTGGCCCGTTTGGATGTCGAGGACAAACGGAATGCCTACGAAAAGGCCCGCCGCGATTATTTGCGGGAGAAAGAGGCCTTCAAAAGCGGCATCATCGCCCAAACCGATTTGGCGCAGTACGAAGCGGACATGAATCAGGCCCGAATCGAATTGAATAAGGCGCAGGAAAGTTTGAGCCAATCGTTCGAGTCGCGCAGCAAGAACATCTTCGGCGACGCCAAGCAAAGCAGTCGCGGCGCCAAGACCGACATCCTGTCACCGATCGACGGCGAAGTGGTCCAGGTGGCGACCTATGCCGGAGAGAACATCCTAGGCCCTAAGAACGGCTTGATGTCGCTGGGCGATACCTTGATGTTCAAGGCTTCGGTCGATCAGCGCTATTTTTCGACGATACAAGCCGGCAATCGGGCGGAAGTTTATTTGCAGGCATATCCCGATAAGCCGTTCGCCGCCAAGGTGATTAAAATCGACAACTTCATCGCGGTTGCCGGCAAGGCCGAGGCGACAGTCCCCTATACGTTCAACGTTTGGTTGGAATTGGAGGGGGTGCCGACCGAATCGATACCGCTGGCGCGTGGTATGAACGGCTATTGCCGCTTCGATTATCCGTTTCAGGCCCTAGCGATACCGGAAAAAGCCTTGCTGAATTATTCCGGACAGCGCGGCGTCGTCATGACGGTCAATGCCGAGCGGCGTTTGGAATTGAAGCAGGTCAGCTACAGCGCCAGCATGGATGGCATGGTAGCGATTTCGTCCGGACTCGGCGAGCGGGAGCGCGTGGTATTGAGCGGACAAGTTGGTTTGCAATCCGGCGATAAAGTCAAATTTGAAGAATGATGAATAGAAAATCGGCGAAGATGAGTGTCGAAGCCTCGAACGGGGCGGAGATCGGTGAAAGACGTCCACGCAAAGCCCAAGCCGGAAACAGCTGCTGGGTTAGGGCTTGGCTGATCGGTGCGGCAATGACCTGCGCGAGCATGCCCTCGGCTCAGGCGTGGCCGTATGGCGACGATGCGGAAGCCGACAGCGGCGAAGTCGCCGCGCCCGCATTTTGCGAAGGCATACCGCGCCAGTCGGTCGGTCGCTTGAGCTTGCCGGGAGCGATCAAAATGGCGTTGTGCCACAACCCTTCGGTCGTTAAAGCGCGTCGCGACGTGCGGTCGGCGCGTTTGAACTACGACGCCGAGGACGCCAAATACGCGTCCGAGGTCGAATTCACCGTCAATGAAAGTTACCAGTTCGGCGATACCAGCCAGATCGAAAATGTGGTCAACGTCGACCCGGCCAATCCGACCTCGATCCGTTCCAATTCGGAACGCACCTATATGAGTCTACGCTGGACCGCGCCCTGGTGGTACAAATCCGAATTCAAGTACGAGGCAGCCAAGAGCCGCTTGGGTATACAGTTAGCCGAGGCGCGTTTGAACCGTACCGAACAGGATGTGATGTTCTCGGTTTATAAGGCCTATCTGGCGGCGCTGGTGCAGAAACATAAGCTGGATATCGAGACTCGCAAACTCGAGGCGATCAGCGACCAGAGCAAAACCCAACAACGCAATTTCGAATTGGGGCGCGCTTCCGAAGTCGGCGTGGTGATCGAGGAAGGCAATTTGCTGAATCAGCAATTGACCGCCGGCGACACCCGCGAGGCGATGGATACCAAAATGAACGAGTTGCTGGGCTGGCTGGATATCAAGAATGCCACCGGCGTGGAATTGGACGACTATCCGCTGGAGCCGGGCAAGAGCGATGTTCACGCCTACGATATCGATCGGGCCTTGCAGTTCCAAACCCAGGAAGTCAATATCCAGATAGTTCAACAAGCGGTCGAAATCGACAAGCACGAAGATGTCTGGAAACCCACCGTCTCGACCTGGGCCGGTTACAGTCCCTACATCAAGTCGGTCGGTACTTCGCAATCCAGGGAAATCAACGACTTGGTGACCGTGGGCGTGGAAGTGCAAGTCGAGTTGCCCAATTTCGAGGCTCGCGATGCCGCCGTTAAGGTGGCCTCTCACGACAAGACCATGTTGGACGAGCAATTGCGCGGCGCGATCGACGATACCCGCAGCCAATCCAGGCAATTTCAAAATAAATTAACCAAATTGACCGAGCAGATCGAACTGCTGGACAAATTGCGCAAGGTTCAGGAACGCCGACTGGAAGCCGGCCGGAAAAGTGTGGAGCTTGGCACGATGAACCCGATGGAATACCGGAATCTGGAAAGCAATCTGGATGCGACCCAAACCCAGCGCTTGGATAAATTGTTCGATTATCTGGTGGCGGAAGCCGAGTTGAAACATCTGCACGGCATCGACGTGCTCGCTAACATTCGTTGACAACGACAATACCGGAGGATTCGCGGTCGACAGATGTTGGCGTGGCCGACGCGCTGAGAAAAGCAGCGGCGCCGCGCGCCCCGACTTGCGTGATTGCGTTTTCTTGTTAGCTAGGGCGACAAGACTTGCGCCGTCGGATCGGTGTTTTGCTCGACCAGCGACCAACCACCCCCTAAAGCTTTATACATTTGTATTTGAGCGGTCAACACATCCAATCTTGCTTGGACGCGGTTGTTTTCGGTGCTCAGGTAACTGCTCTGCGCATTCAACAATGCTTGGAAATCCACCGCGCCCAAACGGTAACGGTCCTCGGAAATCCGGTAAGCCAACTTGGCCTGCTCCGCGGCGCTTTGTAGGGCTTGCAGACGGCGGCGGCTGTTGGCGAAGGTCGCGGCGGCGTCCTCGACTTCCTTGAAGGCGGTCAACACGGTTTGTCGGTAGTTTTCGATCAACTCGGCATTCGCGGCTAATGCGTAGTCCAGAGCGGCTTCCAAGCGCCCGCCTTGGAACAGCGGCTGGGAAAGTCCGGCCGCCAGACTCGCCGCCACGCCGGCCGGTTGCGGGTTGGCAAGCACGCTGCTTAGGCTTAACTGCAACTTCGGATAAAACGCGGCGCGCGCCACGGCGATATCGGCATTGGCGGCCACCAGCTCCATTTCCAATTGACCGATGTCCGGTCTTCGCTGTAATAGGTCGGCGGGCTGCGAGGCGGGAATGCTCGGTGTCGCCAGATCGGCGAATCGCGCCGGCGCCAAGTGTAAATGTTGCGGCGGGTGGCCGAGTAAAATCGCCAAACTGTTTTCCGCCAGCGCTTGTTGCTGGATCAGCTGGTCTAGGCTGGCGCGGGCATTGGCATGGGCCGTGCGTTGCTGGGCCACTTCCAGTTCGTAGGCGGCGCCGGCTCGTTGGCGAGCTTCGACGATAGTCAAGATCGCGCCGACCGTTTCCAGGAAATCGGCCGCGATTTGCCGGCGTTCTTGGAGGGCCAGCAGGTTGAAATAGGTCTGGCCGATGTCGGCCATTACGACCAGCCGTAGCGCGTCGCGGGCGAACAGCTGGCTCAGCACGCGAGCGCCGCCGGCGTCGCGCTTGGCCCGATTGGCGCCCCACAAATCCACCTCGTAAGCGATGTCGATTTGGCCGCTGGTTTTCTGGCTGTCGCTCAGTTCGTTGCGGCTGTCGCTGAAGTTGCCGTCCAACGTCGCACTGGGCCAGAGGTCGGCACCGGCGATTCTGGCTTGAGCGCGCGCTTGCGCTATCCGTTGAACGGCCGCGGCCAGATCCTTGTTGGCGGCCAAGGCTTCGCCGATCAAAAGGTTGAGTTGCTCGCTGGAGAAAGCTCGCCACCATTGCTCATCGATATCGGCCGGATCGTCCGCGCGCGCTTCCCGCCACTGCGTCGGCGTTTCGGCGCTGGGACGTCGGTAGTCGGACAACAGGTTACAGCCGGCGTTCAGGCTTAGTAACGCAAGTAGGAGCGCTGGATGTCGGGCTTTCTTGGTCATTCCGCCGCCAAGGCCACGACCGGATCCAGAAAGGCGGCTTTGCGGGCCGGTAGGTAGCCGAATAACACGCCGGTACCGAAGGCGCAGGAAAAAGCGAGGATCGCCGGTAGCGGCGAAAACAGCACCGCCATCTCGAAGTACTTCAAAACGTAACCGGCGGCAAATCCCAGCAACACGCCCATTAATCCGCCCAAGGTACAGACCACCGCGGCTTCGGTGTTGAATTGCAACAAAATATCGCGGCGCCGGGCGCCGGTGGCAATACGGATACCGATTTCGCGGGTGCGTTCGGTGACGCTGACCAACATGATGTTCATGACGCCTATGCCGCCGACCAGCAAGGAAATAGCGGCGACAATGCCTAGCATCAAGGTAAAGGTATTCTGGGTTTCGGTGGCCGATTCGATAATCGAGGCCATGTTGCGTATCCGGAAATCCTCGGTCTGGTGACGGGCGATCAGCAAATCGGTGATCGCTTGTTGGGTGGCGTCGATCTTAACGACGTCCTCGACCCGCACCGTGACGCCCCCCAGATACTTCTGGCCGAACAAACGGGTCAGGCCGGTCGTAATCGGTACGAACACCGCGTCGTCGCGGTCGCTGCCTTGGGCGTCGGCACCCTTGGTTGCCATTACCCCGATCACTTCGAACGGAATATTGCCTATCATCGCGAAACGGCCCAGCGGGTCTTCGCCTTCGGCGAACAACAGTTTGCGTACCGTTTCGCCCAATACCACCACCGGTGCGTAGCGCCGCTGGTCGCGCTCGTCGAAAAAATCGCCAAGCGCGACCGGCCAGTCGCGTACCCACGGCATGCTGGACGCGACGCCTTG
This sequence comes from Methylomonas stagni, assembly GCF_050154735.1. NCBI lineage: Bacteria > Pseudomonadati > Pseudomonadota > Gammaproteobacteria > Methylococcales > Methylococcaceae > Methylomonas > Methylomonas stagni. Next base: position 4,763,209 of record NZ_CP189557.1, read on the forward strand.
CACGCTGGTCGCGTAATCGACACTACCGTAACGCACGGTCATCCGGCCGTTGCGTTCCGGCGCGGCCGATGCGACGTTGGCCAGTTCCGCGATCGCGTCGGTATCGGCGAGTGTCAAGGTGGCCACGTCGCCGCCACCGCGAAAGCCCGGCAGGCCGGGGCGGATCGATAGGATGTCGGTGCCCATCGCCCGCATTTGCTCCAGCACTTTTTCCTGGCTGCCTTGGCCGACCGCCAGCATAGTCACGACGGCGGCGACGCCGATGACGATGCCCAGCAAGGTTAGCGCGGTGCGAAACAGGTTGACGCGTAGCGAGCGTAGCGCGGTCTTGGCTGCTTCGCCCAGTTCCGCCGCCAGCCCGGCGCCGCCGATGCCGGGGTGCGCCGGCGGCGGCACGGCCGAACCGCGAATATGAGCTTCCCCGTCGCCGACGATCTTGCCGTCGGCGATATGAATCACGCGTTGCGCATGGGCCGCGATTTTTTCGTCGTGCGTGATCAGCAATACCGTGCGGCCTTCGGCGTGCAGATTGCCGAGCAGACTCATCACCTCCATGCCGCTGTGACTGTCCAGCGCGCCGGTCGGTTCGTCGGCCAGAATCACCGGCGGGTCGTTTATCAAGGCACGGGCGATTGCGACCCGTTGCTGCTGGCCGCCGGAAAGTTGCATTGGTCGGTGCTCGCCACGCTCGGCCAGACCCAGTTTACTTAACAGCTGCAAGGCGCGTCGTCGGCGTTCGAGCTTCGGTAGGCCGGCGTAGAGGGCAGGTATCTCGACGTTTTCGGTGGCGGTGGCGGTATTCAGCAAATTGTAGCGTTGGAATACGAAACCGAAGCTATCCCGCCGTAGCGCGGCCAGTTGGTCGGGGTCCAGGTCGGCCACGTCGCGACCGAGCACCCGGTAAGCGCCGGCGTCGGCACGGTCCAGGCAGCCGATCAAATTCATCAGCGTCGACTTGCCCGACCCGGACTGGCCGACGATCGCGACGAATTCGCCGGGCCAAATCGTCAGCGAGACGCCGTCCAGCGCTCGAACCGTGGCGTCGCCGTTCGGATAGACGCGCTGAATGTCGGTCAGTTGCAGCAATGGCGTCTGATTCATAGGCGCGGTACTCCGGGCGCCGCGTTCGGACCGAGCGGTCCGGGGTCCTTACGGCGGTTTTTGATCTTGTCTTCGCCGCCGGCGGGCGGTTCGACCCGGTCGCCGACCGCCAGTCCGGCCCGAACTTCGGCGAAACGGCGATTGCGCAAGCCGATTTGGACGACTTTCTCGCCGCCGTCCGGGCCGGCGACCTTGACGCGATAGGCGTCTCCCAAGTCGCTGTCGTTGCGGCGGTCGCGGGCGCCGAGCGCGTTGATCGGTATTAGCGGGACTTGCTCGGCCTTGCCCAGCACGAAAAACATCTGGGCGCTCATGCCGGTCATCAATTGCCGGTCGCGGTTGTCGACGTCGACCAACACGTTATACAGTACGACGTTGTTGATGACTTCCGGCGTCGGCAGTATTTGCCTGACCGTGGCTTGCCAACGCCGCTCGCCCGAGCCCATCGTCGTGAAATATACCGCCATGGCCGGGCGGAGCCGCATCACATCGGCTTCGGCGACTTGGGCGCGTACCGTCATCGTGTCCAGTTTCGCCAACTGCAGGATCATCGGCGTGGTTTGATTGGCGTTTAACGTTTGGCCCTCGCGGGCCTTTTGATCGACCATCGTGCCGGCCATCGACGCGTAGATTTTGGTGTAGCCCAAATTGGTTTTATCGCCGTTCAGCGTCGATTGCAATTGCTCGATTTGCGCTTCCAGCGCCGCGACGGTGGCGTCGGCGTTTTTCAACGTGAATTCGCTGTTTTGAAAATCCTGGACGCTGACGCCGTGGCTGACCAGCAATTCCCGGTTGCGTTCGTATTGCTGACGGGCGAACAGTGCTTGCGCTTGTTGACCGCGCAATTGCGCTTGCAGGTTCTTGATATTGGCTTCGTCGGCGGCGACCCGAGCCGCATAAATTCGCGGATCGATCTGCGCCAGTAGTTGGCCGGCCTCGACATCGTCACCGATTTTGACTTGGATTTTTTGTAACTGACCGGTGACTTGGGCGCCGACATCCACGTATTCCTTGGGCTCGAGTTTGCCTTGAGCGGTGACGGTTTCCTCAATGTCCCCGAGCGTGACGGTCGCTAACGCGGGGCGGTCGGCATCCGTGGACTTATTAGTGGGCGTCAGCCAGCGATAAGCCGCGATCGCGGTAGTCAACAGCAACAGCAAAATGATCGCGGGCCGACGTTGACGGCTACGGTTATTCTCCGGGTTTGGCGGCATGGCAACGGTATCGGTTGATTACGGTTGGTACTAGTAAACATTCCGACCGGCAGTAGTGGCGATGGCTTCGACAGCGGTAGGTGGGTAAATCTTCCCGAGCCTGAACAATTCGGCGGCGGGATCGCGGCTCGCTAGTGAGCCGGTGTTCAGTTTAGGTGTTGCGCGGACGCTTGGCAAGACGGTCGAGCCGTAGCTGGGTGTAAAGCTTGGTAAAGGTGGCGAAAATCATTGGCGCGGTCAACGCGCCGTTTCGAACTCGAGTGGGATGGGAGGAGTCTTCACTCCGTCATTAGGGTGGGGGCGGTCCCTTGCGACGGCCGCCCCTCTTTGGAGTAGCGACTAACCCGTTAGCCGGCCGAACGTGCGGATCGCGAGCGTTTCATGGAACCGACAGCCAGCAATCCGGAGAACATCAGCAGTCCGGAAGCGGGCAACGGCACTTGGCTGACCAGCGGTGTTTGAGTCAGGCTGACCGCGCCGGCACCGACGAAGGTCAGACCGGTTACGAAGGCTTGCGGATTGTTGGGGTCCAGGCCCGCGCTGACTTCGATGCCCAGAATTCGGAAGCGGCTGACGCCGCCGGGTTCGAAGAAGTACTCAATGCCTGCGGTCAATGCCGCCGCGAACACGTACTCCGTATTCTCCCAAAGGTACAGATCGTAAATTCCGTCCCCGAGATTGGTGGGCAGCAGAACGGAAGCAATGTTGGGACCGGATGTGACTTCGTAGTCGTAACCGACCGCTACCTCAGGGTCGATAAAGATGGGTTGTTCAGGTTGAACATTGAAATCGAAGACAAAAGCGCCGTCTACGACAACCGGCAACAACGGGTTGGACGGCGTTGCGCCGGGCGTCAAACCGTTGCGGATGCTGAACGACCAGAAGCCGGGGTCGCCGTTGACGACATTGGTGTTATTGGCAATATCGAGAATATCGCTGGTGAACGAACCCGGCAGCGTGAAGTAATTGACGTTGTCGCCGGCGTCGAAACCGGCTTGCGCGGGGGTGCCGCCTAAGCCGTTGCTGCCGTTGCTGGCGTCGCCGGTGGTCCATTCCAGCCGGTCGTAGCGAAATTCGACGTCGAAGTCGCCGTTTTGCTGGTTGCGCAACACCAGTTGGAAGTTATTGGTTTTGTCGGCGTGTTCGCTGTAGTAACCGACGTTGTTCCAGGTGACGATGGTCGTATTGCTGTTCGGCGCGCCGACGTAAACGTTGCCGCAACCGTCGCAACGCGTATCGACATCGGCCCAATAGGGCGCGATCATCGGTTGTTCGGAGATCGGGAAACTGCTGGGCGTGAATTCGGATAGCGGCGACTGAAACGTGATATTGCCGTTGTTGTTCACGTAAAAGTTGTTGAACACGTTTCCGTAAAAATTAACGGCAAACGGCAGATTCAACATCGAACTCGATTCGTCATCGTTAGGGGTCAGGGCTATCTCGCCGAATGTGCCGTCCGCCAGCGTCAACAACGAAACGGCGTTTGCCGAACCGGGTACCGCTAACGTCAGGGACAGAATTCCGCCGACTATCAGTGCTTTCATTCCACTCTCCTTGCTGCAATTGTGATGGACTGGTGTCGCGCAAGTGTTTGCTCCCGATTGTTTTCCAGCTCTTCGCCTTGTATTTATGACAATCGTGTGACAATTATTGCGACGGTTCCATTCTATCGAGCGAAATTTTGTGATGTCAATCAAAATTTTTGATAGAAACTCGGCTGGTTGGCTAGGTGCGCGCTGCGGCAAGCGGTTCCGGTAAGCCTGCATTGGATGTTGACGGTGCGCGCGGACATTTCCGCATTCGTCCGGCCGGACGCTACACTTAATAGGTATCCCGTTGGCACAATTATCGCTTTTACTGGGACAATAGCGTTTTTCACCGGCAAGCGACAAAAATATGACGGACAAATACGGCATCGACAGTCATAAATTGGTGTACCACCCCAAGCGCGTCGCTCAATGGCTGGACGGCAAGCAGGACTGGGAACTCGCCAAATCGGTCTACCCGATCTACATGGAAATCTCGCCGGTCGGCGCCTGCAACCATCGCTGCACTTTTTGCGCGGTCGATTACATCGGCTATCAGGCCAAGCGATTGGACGTCAACATTCTGGCGGATCGTTTGGCCGAGATGGGCCGGCTGGGCGTGAAAAGCATCATGTACGCCGGCGAAGGCGAGCCTATGCTGCATAAGGACATTAACGACATCGTCAAAGCTACCGTGGATGCCGGCATCGACGTGTCGTTCACCACCAACGGCACCCTGATGAACGCCAAGTTTATCGAACAGTCGCTGCCGCTGACCTCGTGGATTAAAGTCTCCTTGAACGCCGGCAGCGCCGAGAACTACGCGGCGATACACCGTACCAAGGCGGCCGATTTCGACTTGGTGCTGAACAATTTGCGAGCCGCCGTCGCGCATAAACGCGCCTATGGCCTGACTTGCACGCTAGGCGCGCAGATTTTGCTGTTACCCGAAAACCGCGGCGAAATCGCCATTTTGGCCGGGATTTGCAAGGACATCGGCCTGGATTATCTGGTGGTCAAACCCTATTCCCAACACCTGTTCAGCGAGACTCGTGTCTACGAAAATCTGCGCTACGACGATTTGCTGGGCATGGCCGAAGAACTGGCGGCCTTTAACGGCGACGGCTTCAACGTGGTGTTTCGCGAACAAACCATGAAAAATTACAGCCAGTCGGACGAACAACGTTACCAAACCTGTCACGCCACGCCATATTTTTGGGCTTATATCATGGCCGACGGCGAGGTTTACGGCTGCAGCGCCTATTTGACCGACCCGCGCTTTGCCTACGGCAATATTGCCGAACAAAGTTTTCAGGCGATCTGGGAAGGCGACAAGCGCCGGGCGAACTGGCATTACATCGGCCACGAACTGGACATTCACGAGTGCCGCAAGAATTGCCGGATGGAAGCTGTCAATCAATATTTGGACAAACTGGCCGACAACGAACCCGCCCATGTCAATTTCATTTAAGGACAAATCATGAAGGTTATTGTTACCGGCGGTGCCGGGTTTATCGGCAGTCATCTCAGCCGCGAGCTGTGGCGTCGGGGCCATACGGTCCAAGTCATCGATAGCCTGATCGGCGGCCGCAAGGAAACCATCGCAGATTTACTGGGCCAGGACCGCTTCGCGTTTCATCAGGCCGATATTCGTGAATTTGCCGCCATCGCACCCTTATTCGACGGCGCAGATTGGGTGTTTCATCTGGCCGGTTTGGCCGACATCGTACCCTCCATCGAAAAGCCGCGCGCCTATTACGAAACCAATGTCGACGGTACTTTCAACGTGCTGGAAGCTTCCCGTGCCGCCGGGGTCACGCGTTTTGTCTACGCCGCTTCGTCGTCCTGCTACGGCCTGGCCGAACAGTTCCCAACGCCGGAAACCGCGCCGGTCAAGCCGCAATATCCCTATGCCTTGACTAAATATCTCGGCGAGGAATTGGTATTGCACTGGGCGCAGTTGTACGGCCTGCCGGCGCTATCGCTACGCTTGTTCAATGTCTACGGACCGCACGCCCGTACCACCGGCGCTTACGGCGCGGTGTTCGGCGTGTTTTTGGCGCAAAAACTCAACGGCAAGCCGTTTACCGTGGTCGGCGACGGCACCCAAACCCGCGACTTTACTTACGTCACCGACGTGGCCAATGCCTTTATCGCCGCCGCCGAGTCGGCCTTAGTCGGCGAGGTGATGAACGTCGGCAGCGGCGGCACTTACAGCGTGAATCAATTGGTCGGCTTGCTGGGCGGCCCGGTCGAATACATTCCCAAACGCCCCGGCGAGCCGGACTGCACCTTCGCCGACACTCGCAAGATTCGCGAGAAACTGGGCTGGCAACCGCAAGTCAGTTTCGAACAAGGCGTCGCCAACATGCTGGCGCACATCGATTATTGGCGGGAAGCGCCGCTGTGGACCTCGGCCTCGATCGCCGACGCCACCGCGGACTGGTTTAAATACCTGGATAAATAGGAGGTCGCGATGCCGTTAGTACAAGCCGCGGGACAATTTGCCGAACTGATGGCAGGCTGCCGTTTCAGCGATGCGGCCGGCGCCGAATTGGACGGCGAAGGCGTTGTCGCCGACGTTTTGTCCGAATTCGCGCGGGTCAAGCAACAACAGGCCAAGGTGATCATCCTCGGCAACGGCGGAAGCGCCGCGATTGCCAGCCACGTGATTACCGACCTGCGCAATGTCGGCGGTTTGTGCGCGTTGACCCTGCATGAGGCCGCGCCGTTGACCTGTTTTACCAACGACTTCGGCTACGAGCAGGCTTTCGCCAAGCAGGTGTCGGCCTTTGCTTATCCCGACGACTTGCTGATCGCGATCAGCAGCTCCGGCCAGTCGGCCAACATCGTCAACGCGGTCGAGGCCGCCAACGCCAAGGGCTTGGCAGTGCTGACCCTGAGCGGTTTCAAGGCCGACAACCCATTAAGAAAAATAGGGCGCTGGAACGTCTGGCTGGACAGCAGCCACTACGGCATGGTCGAGCTGGCGCATTTGTTCGTGTTGCACCACATCACCGATCATTTGATAAAAAGCTAAAACCATGTCCACATCCAAAATCGTCTCGATCGAGCAATTGGCCCAGCGTTCCGCCGAATTGAAGGCGGCAGGCAAAACCGTGGCGCTGTGTCACGGCACTTTCGATTTATTGCACATCGGCCATATCCGCCATTTACAGGCCGCCGCGCGCGAGGCCGACGCGCTGCTGGTCAGCGTCACCGCCGACGAATACGTCAACAAAGGTCCCGGACGGCCGGTGTTCAACCAATATTTGCGCGCCGAAAACATTGCCGCGCTGGCTTGCGTGGATAGCGTGGCGATCAACCATGCCGTGACCGCCGTCAACGTGCTGGATGCGGTCAAGCCGGATTTGTACGTCAAGGGCAGCGACTACAAGAGCACCAGCGACGATTTGACCGGCAATATTCAGCACGAGCAGGACGCGGTCGAGCGCCACGGCGGCAAGGTGTTTTTCACCGACGAACTGACCTCCAGTTCCACCCGTTTGCTGAACGAATATTTCGAGGTGTTCTCGCCGGAAATTTCCGCCTATCTGGACGAATTCAAGGAACGGATTTCGGCCAACGCGATGATAGAGCAGCTGAAAGGTTTGCAAGGCCTGAATGTGCTGGTGGTCGGCGAGGCCATCGTCGACGAGTACCATTACACCTCGGCCTTGGGCCAGTCCGGCAAGGGCAACGTGTTTTCGGTCAAATACAACGACTACGAACGCTTCGCCGGCGGCGCGATCGCGGTCGCCAACCACGTGGCCGAGTTTGCCGGCAACGTGACCTTGTTGTCCGGGTTGGGCGCGACGAAAAGCCACGAAGACTTCATCCGCACTAATTTGAATCCCAACATCGATCCGGTGTTTTTCTTTAGCCAGGATCGGCCGACCATCGTCAAGCGCCGCTACGTCGATGCCGACATCGCCAAGTTGTTCGAGGTGTATTTTTACAACGACGCCCCGTTGCCGGTGGAAGTCAACCGCAAGATCGTGGCCTGGCTGGAACGGCATTTGCGCGATTTCGACGTCGTGATCGTGCCGGACTTCGGCAACGGTTTCATTTCCGGCGACATCGTCGCGGCCTTGTGCGCCGGCGCCAAGTTCCTGGCCGTCAACGCCCAAGTTAACAGCGGCAATCGCGGTTACCATTTGATCACCCGCTATCCGCGCGCCAATTTCCTGTCGATGAACGAACCGGAATTGCGTTTGGCGGTACACGACAGAGGCGGGGCGATCGAGGAACTGGCCGGACAGTTGGCCGACAGGCTGGCGGCCAGCCACATCGCGATCACCCGTGGCACCAAGGGCGCGTTGCTGCTGGATCAAGCCAAGACCCAGTACAAGATTCCGGCCCTGTCGTCCAAAGTGGTGGACCGCATCGGCGCCGGCGATGCCTTCTTGTCGCTGGCCGGCTTGTGTCTGGGCGCCGGCTTGGCGCCGGACGCGGCCTTGTTCGCCGGTAGCGCGGCGGCGGCGCTGGACGTGCAAATCGTCTGCAACCGCGAGCCGGTGCGGGCGGTGGCTTTGTTCAAATACATCACCACCTTGCTCAAATGAACGTGCCGACAACCGCCGAACTGCAAGATTTGTATTACCGCATGCTGCGCATCCGCCGTGCCGAAGAGGCCATCGCCGCCCGTTACGCCGAGCAGCACATGCGTTGCCCGACCCATTTGTGCATCGGCGAGGAAGCCATCGCGGTCGGCGTTTGCGCGCATCTGACCGAGAGCGACAAGGTATTCAGCAACCATCGCGGCCACGGCCATTATCTGGCCAAGGGTGGCAGTCTGGTCGGCCTGATCGCCGAACTGTACGGTTTAGCCGCTGGTTGTTGCGGCGGGCGTGGCGGTTCGATGCATTTGAGTGATTTATCGGCCGGCTTTATCGCCTCCACACCCATCGTCGGCGGCACGGTGCCGGTCGCTGCCGGCTACGCCTGGGGCGAACAGCGCCGGAATTCAAACAACGTCGTGGTGGTGTTTTTCGGCGACGGCTGTTTCGAGGAAGGCGTGTTGCACGAGACCATGAATTTCGCGGTGCTGAAAAATCTTCCGCTGGTGATGGTTTGCGAGAACAACCAATACTCGGTGATGACGCCGTTATACGAACGCCAGCCGGCTCGCGACATTTATCAAATTGCTGCCGCCCACGGCTTGCAGGCCGTCAGCGGCGACGGCAATAAAGTCGAACACGTCCATGCGCTGGCGGAAAACGCCATCGCCGCCGCCCGCAACGGCGAGGGCCCGCAGTTCCTGGAATTGCATACCCATCGCTGGCCGGAACATTGCGGACCGAACGAGGACGACGAGCTGGGCTACCGCATGCCCGGCGAACTGTTGGCCTGGAAACAGCGCTGTCCGCTGTTGCATACCGGGCGGACCTTGGCCGATGCCGGCGTCGGCGCCGAGGTATTGCTCGAAATCGAGCAACGGGTCGGCGCCGAAATCGCCGAAGCCTTCGCCGAAGCCTTGACCGGCCCGGCACCGGCGTGGGCGAGCATGGAGCGGTATCTGTATGTCTGAGACCTTGACCTTGAGTTACGGCGCGGCGATCCGCGAGGCCTTGGACGACGGGTTGGCGCGGTTTCCGGACTCGCTATTGATCGGCGAGGGCGTGCCCGATCCGAAAACCATTTTCGCCACCACCCAAGGCTTGCGCGAGAAATACGGCGCCGAGCGGGTGCTGGACATGCCGCTGGCCGAAAACGGCATGACCGGCATCTGCATCGGCGCGGCGCTGGCCGGCATGCGGCCGGTGCTGGTGCATCAGCGCATCGATTTTGCGTTGCTGGCGATGGATCAACTAGTCAACAACGCGGCCAAATGGCATTACATGTTCGACGGCAAGCAAAGCGTGCCGCTGGTGGTGAGAGTCATCATCGGCCGCGGCTGGGGGCAGGGGCCGCAGCATTCGCAAAGCTTGCAAGCGATGTTCGCCCAGGTTCCCGGCCTGAAGGTGGTGATGCCGACCACGGCCGGCGACGCCTACCATTTCATGCTGGACGCGATCGCCGACGACGGCCCGGTGTTGTTCGTCGAACACCGCTGGCTGCATCATGTGATCGGCCAAGTCGATAAAGACCGGCCCGCAGCCGGCTTGAGCGGCGCGGCGCGATTGCGCGAAGGCCGCGACATCAGCATCGCCGCGTTCTCGCATATGACGATTGAAGCGCTGAAGGCCGCCGCCGTACTGGCCGAACACGGTATCGAAGCCGACGTGGTGGACATGCGCTGCCTGACGCCGCTGGATGTCGATACTGTCGCACGCTCGGCCGCCAAAACCGGCTTATTGCTGGTGGCCGATTGCGCGCCGGAGATGGCTTCGCTCGGTCATACCTTGATCTCGCGCTTGTATCAACGGCAGCCGAACCTGTTAAAACAAGCGCCGCGCCTGATCGCCTATCCCAACCATCCGGTACCGACCACGCATTATCTGGCCAACCAGTACTACCCCGGCGCGGAGCGCATCGCCGAGACGGTGTTGGAGTTATTGGATCGCCGGCCGCTACTAGACAGCGTCCGGCGGCAATTGCATTCCGATTTGGCCAAGGATCAGCCCGACCGCAGTTTCGTCGGCCCGTTTTAACTTATTCGAGAACTCGCCATGTGCAAACCCGAGCAAATCAACCGATTCGGCAATGCCGCCGTCACCTCCATCCCGGAAGACGCGCCGTTGTTCAACAAGCCCGGCCACAAGCTGCGCACCTCCAATCAGATCGTCGACCGTAGCGCGTTGTCGCAAGACTATCAGGTCATCGACACCAGCCAGTTAAGCCGTTTGCCGGGGCAGAAATTCCAGACCGTCAGCCACGACGGTCAGGAAGGCATCGTGCGCCTGGACGCCGGTTGCGAACACGAGCCTTCGGTGCCCAATCAGTTCACCGGCCCCAGCTTCCGTACTCAGCGCGAACGCTTCCGCTTCGACGGCCACAAGATGATGCACCATTTGGACAGGGTGCAAGCTTGGCAAAACGGCCAGCGCTTCGCCCCGGTGCATATCGACATGGGCTTGACCAAGTTCTGCAACACCGCCTGCTTGTACTGCTATGCGGTGGTACAGAACATGACCAAAGGCGCGATGATAGGCCGCGAGGCGCTGCTAAATTTCGTGCGCGACTGCGGCAAACTGGGCGTGCGCTCGCTGGGCTTCATCGGCGACGGCGAGCCGACCCTGAATCCGACGCTGTACGACGCGACCGTGTTGGCCGGCGAATTGGGTATAGACACCGCGATGGCAACCAACGGCATCGCCTTGGACATGGATCGCGCCCACGACCTGCTGAAAAATATGAGCTACATCCGCTTCAACCTGTCCGCCGGCACCCCGGAGGGGTTCCGCCGGGTGCATCAATCGGTGGAAGGCAATTTCGACGTGCTGATCGCCAAGATCCGCGAACTGGTCAAAATCAAGAAAGAAAACAATTACAAATGCACGATAGGCCTGCAAATGGTCCTGATCCCCGAGTGCTTCGACGAAGTATTGGCCGAAGCCAGGCTGGGCGCCGAATTGGGCGTGGATTACTTCGTCATCAAGCATTGCTCGGATTCCGAATACAAGGAAATCGGCATCGATTACGACGCCTATCTTAACGTCAACGACCTATTGAAACAGGCCGAAGCACTAAGCAACGAGCACTACGTGGTGCAGGCCAAATGGAACAAGATCAACGCCGCCGGCGAAACCAATCTGTACAAGGACGGCTACCGTAAATACGACCAATGCTTCGGCACGCCGTTTCTATTGCAGATTTCCGGCAACGGCAAAATCTATCCGTGCGGACCGTTCTTCAACAAGGAACGGTTTTACATCGGCGATCTGCACAGCGATTCGTTTTACGATCTGGTCGCCAACAGCGAGCGCTACTGGCAAGTGCACAAAGACGTCTCCGAGTCGGTCGATGTTCACAAGGATTGCGCGATCGGCTGCCGCCAGGATTATGTGAACAAATTCCTGTGGGATTTAAAAAATCCGCCGGAACATATTAATTTTATTTAATATCGACCAAACCGGGTGCGCGATGAATCAAGTGAGCGAGACGCAAAGCCAACACGATTCGGCGAAGGATGCATTTTTTATGAATATAGAAGATGCCTACCTGACCGCACTTAAACAAAATCCGGTGGTCGAAAACGGCCGGACTCGGCCGCAATATTGCTATTACGACGGTCCGCTCACCGACATTGTATTGCAGAACTTTATTCAGGTACCCACCGACAATTTTAGCGAATTCTTTTCGCATAATCATTTGCCGATACCTGAGTTAATTGCTATTTCGCACGAGGGCGTCGTGCATTTCAACGAGATGCCGGCCGATATTATCGACGAAATTCACCAGCAGCGTACGCAATATAAAGTCGTCGATTATATTCATGCGGACAGTTTTTTCGCCGATCCGTTATTAGCGTTAAATGTCGCCAAACAACGGAACCGAATTTATTGCGGACATCCGACGATAGACGGTTTGCAAATCTGTTATTACCGCGGGGAACTACCCGAGCACGGCATAGAAAATCTGCTGCATTTGGAATTGGATCAAGCCATCGAATTCTTCGTCGATACCGCTTACCGGTTGCCGACGAAAATCGAATTGCCGGACGAGTTGGAAGACGAGTTAAAAACCTCGATTCGGAGCGGATTCGAGACGATCGTTAACGAGGTTAAGCAACAGCGGCGGACCTTGATTTCGCAATTGCTGGCGCAAGCGAAACAAGTAACGCCTAAATTTCACGACGGCGAGCCACTGAAAATCATGCTGCCGTCGAGCCGATTGACCACGGTTATGCAATATTGCTCGCGGGCGGTCGCCAAGGCCTTCGAAAAGCGCGGATACCAAGTATGGTTTTACATGGAAGACGGGGAAATGGAAACCAATAACCTGATTAAGTTCTACCGAAACTATATCGAATTTAATCCCCACGTTATTTTTTACGTCAATCAATTAAATAATTTGGCGCTTAACGATAATGTCACGCATATCTCTTGGTGGCAGGACAGCATGCCGCAAATTACCGAACATAAAGCATTGCGTTGGCGAGGCAATGACTATGTGTTTTCGATTTCGCCGGTACTCGACCGCCATTTGGCGTTAACCGGTGCGAAAAATATCGTTCGCCAACATTTCGCGGTCGATGACGAGATATTCAATACCGATGGCGACATCGAGCGGCAAAACAAGGTCGTATTCGTCGGTAGTTCGTATCTCAACTCGGTCGATTTAAGTCGTCCGGAGCAGCGCGAAATTGTAGAGGTTTTTATCGATAAAATAGATAACGGCGAGATTGTCACCGAGTCGATGGCCGGCGAAATCGCGGTACGCTTTGGATTGCCGCCCGCCTTCGTATTTTGGAATTTATTGCATTACGCAATACGCGATTATTCGGTGAAATGGCTGTGTGAATCCACGGCAATGCCGGTAGAAATTTACGGGCGCTACTGGGAGCAAGATCCCGACGTGGCCGCCCATTTCAACGGCGAGTTGAAACACGGCACGCAGGTTGCCGATGTGTATCGTTCGGCGCGTTACGCGCTGGTGTCCCATCCTTTCGAAATCAATTCCCAACGTTTGGCCGAAGCCGCGGCCTGCGGCTGCATTCCGCTGGTCTACGATTGCCGCGACGTGGCGGAAAAGCCGCACTGGGACGACGCCTGTTTGTTTTTTAAAACCCGTCGGGAATTGCTGGAGATATTAAAAACACAAGCCCGGCCGGCGCTTTCACCCACGGTTATTGCCGAACGGTTTACTTATACCGCGGCCGTCGACAACTTTATTAAACACAGCAATATCGGTGAACTTAGCCAAGCCAAGCAGAGCCGGATTTCAATGTTTGTCGGCCGCTAATCCAACCTTAAATGACGCTATGGCCGTTAGACCGGATTGCTATTTTCTCGATCTGAAATTGGCTTTGCTAGAAGCCGAGCGGCAAAACCGTTGCGTCGACGAAGCCGGCGTGGAGCGCTTGCAATATTGTTATTACGACGGGCCGCTAAGCGATAGCCTATTGCCGAATTTAATTTATGTTTCGCAATATCAATTTAGCGAGTTTTTTGCGAATAACACGCTGCCGATACCGAAATACGTCGTCGACCAAGACGGTCGGGAGCATGATTTAACGGCCGATCCCGGCAATATGCTTGAAGAAATTCTGGTATTGCGAAACGCGGACAATCACCGGCCGAATCATAAGGATACCGACTTTTTTAATGCCTTGGAGGCCTTGAATACCGCAAAGCAACGCAATGTTCGGATTGCCGACGACGGTAGTACCGGTTTGCAGCTTTGCTATTACCACGGCGAAAAACTGGCAAGCGATTTGGAAAATCTGATCCATGTGGATTTGGACCGTATTCTGGAGTTTTTGGTATTCACTCGATTGCGTTTGCCGGAAGAGTTGCGGGCGGCCCCTGAATTAATGGCCGACTACCAACAGGTGCTGAATTCGGTACTCGAAACCAGGGCGCAATTCACGGCTGAGTTGGAACGGCAAGCGCTAGATCAGCAACCGGATTTCGTGGCCGATCGGCCATGGCGTATTCTAATCTACGCGGCCAATTCTTCGTCGATATTATGCTCGCTGGCGGAAACGCTGGCTAGCGCCGAATACTCGGTGATGTTGTATGTTATTAGCGATGTGATGCATACGCTAAACAGGGTCGATGCGCTGAATCAATATGTCGAATTCCGCCCGCATATTCTGATTCAGGAAAATCAATTGGATAATGGTTTTCTGGCGGACGACGTCATTAATATGGTCTATTGGCTGGCCGACGATATGGGATTCGAATCCTTGGCGTCGCTGCCGTTTAGAAAGAACGATTTTAATTTCTGCCGAGAACAAACCGTTTTCCAACATTTAAAACGTTGCGGGGCCGACAATGTTGTTCGGATCGAGCCGGAAGCCGACGAGCTGACTCTACCGATACCGTGGTGTAGTTTCAATCATGCGCGGCCGAATTCGCGGCGCGAGATACTCGAGCCGCCGATCGTGCTGGAAGGACCCGCTGAGGAGATTAATCAATGCGCGGAACGCTGGTCCGGTAATTTGCAGGCCCTAAAACAATTTAGGCCGATGCTCTATGAAAACCTCGGAATTTATTTAGCCGATCGCCAAATTAACGTATTTGTCGGCGAAGCCATCGCGGGCGAATTTTATGCGGTCGCGGTATTTGCCGGCGAGCAGCGGCTTTACCAATTGGATTTGCCGAAAAAAGCCGAAAACATCAGGAATATACGCGCCCAGGCGAAGGTGGCTCAACGCTTTAACGTGCCTTGTTACGGCTTGGCCGGCATCGGCGACGGCGGCGAATTAGCGGAGATATTTTCCGCCACATCGACGCCGATCGCGGAAATGCCGAATCTCGAGATTCCGATTTATCTGGTCGATGCCGATTTGGGCGACTTGCTGGTCACTATGTTAGTTCGGGATATTCGAAATGTGCTCTCCGAGAATAGAGTATGGTTGTGCTTTCAAGCGTCCGGTTTTAACGAGTTTGTCGCCGAATTGAATGCTAAGCAATCGATTTTGCCGGAAGTGACGATTAATGTTAGCGCGACGGAAACCGAGTTTCATCAAATTAAGTGCGCGGTGGACGAGGCCAGGGACAATAGAAGCGATTCCCACGCGAAATTGCTGGCGATAATCGACGACTACTACCGGCAAATGAGTTTGGAAACTTGGCGCGACAAATTCCGGCCTAACCCGGCAACGCCAATTCGAGTGATGGGCTTTGCCTCGCGATTTACCAGCTTTTTGCAATATTGCATGCGGGACTTGCTGGACGGGTTTGCCAGAGCCGGCGCTGAAATTCAGCTATCCACCGATACCGCCAATTTCCGCCGTAACGGCATGGAAAGTATCGTGGCGCAAATCGCTGAGTTTAAACCGGACCTGATACTGTCCATCGATCATTTTCGCCACGAATTTTCTGGCTTGCCGGAACCGGTGCCGTTCGTCAATTGGATACAGGATATGTTGCCGTCGATCACCCAAAATCGCCGCGCCGTCAAATCCAGGGATTTTACCTTCGTATTTTCCAAGGATTGGTTGGCGATGAATCGCAATCCATTATATGCCAGTTTTCCGGTCGAATATTTACCGCTCGGCTTTAACGACGCCTATTATTATCCGATCCAAAACCGCGCCTACCAATACGACTTCTTGTTTATTACCCATCTGATCGATCCGGCCAAAACGCTGGCACCATTCCGATCCGGCGGCGGCTATTTTAAACAATATGATTCGACTGAATCGAGCTTGCTGAAACAGCGTAAACTGCCAGCCGAGCTTTTATTCAGGATATATCAGGTTATTTTAGAATATACCGATCAGTTGCCGATCGATCAATTTCACCGCTTTTGTCTAGATAATCAAATCGGTAAATTTAAGTTGGTGGAACAATTATTGGGCGACCACGGTATAACCATCACGATTGACGTTATTAATCAATTAATGGCCGGCAGCGGCAGTCGATTTCATTATCACTATTTAACCGAAATGAAAACCCGCCCGATCGCCGCGTTGCTCGATGCCGGGCTGAGTATTGAGCTAGCGCTATACGGAAGAAATTGGGATAAATTCGCCAAGTTTTCGCCTTATGCGCATGGCGTCGCGGAAAATGGTGGAAATATTAACGAATTAATGAATCGCTCTAGGATTTGTTTTAACGGCAGTCCAGGCACCAGTTTGCACATGCGCGCGCTGGAAATCATGGCGGCGGGTTGTTTTATGTTATCCCGGCGTATTTACAAGGATGCCGCGCCGCTGTCGGAATATTATTCCGACGATGAGGTGGCTTATTACGCGGATGAAAAGGAGTTAATCGAGAAAGTCGAGTTTTATCTAAATAACGAGGCTGCCCGCGCGGAAATCGTCGACAAGGCTTATCGAAAAACCTTGCGCTTGTTTTCCTATCGGAGTATCGCGGAACGTATTCGAGATTCCGTTGCACTGCGCTTGTCCGAGCCTGTTTAACTGCTAAATCAGGAATACGCTATGTTAATGAGTCGGACCGAGTTCAAGCAAATGCTGGGCATACGCACGTTACCCAGTCTACATTTGGAAGTGTCGTTGGGCTGTAATATCAGTTGCGCGATGTGTACGTTTCACGATGACTTGAAGAAATTCCGGTGGATGCCAGCCGATCGGCTGAAAACCGTAACGCAAGGTTTTGATGGCTTTGGCTTGGTGCATATTGGTGACGGTAGCGAACCGCTGATCAATCACGATATTTTCGAAATTATCGCTTATTTACGGACGCAAGATATTCCGGTATCGCTGCAAACCAATGCCAAACTGATTCGTAATGCCGGTGATGCCGAAAACTTGGTTAGGTCCGGTTTAACCTTGTTGTCGATTTCGTTGGATGGTGTCACCGATGTCACGGTCAAAAAAATCCGCGGGGTTTGGGATTCTCGGAGATCGCCAGAGCCATAGACTTAATCAACGAAGCGAAACTTCGTTTGGGATCGGACACCCCCTATCTGGCGTCGAATGCGGTCGCGATGCGTTGCAATCTCGACGAGCTTCCGCAACTTGCGGCTTATTTGTTAGATTATCAATTTCGCAGTTTCAGGGTCGGTTTTCTGGAGTTACGCAAACCCAACGATCAACTGGTCGGAGAATTGTTAATCTACGAAAAGTTGAGAGCTTATCAGGTAGTAAAAGAGATTAAATCGATTATTGAGGCCCACCAAAATAGCATGAGTTTTAATGACGGGTTATTCGATACGGACAACAGCCAATCACGCCGAGATACTTGCACCGGCTATAAGGACCGGTTTTATGTCGATTGGTCAGGGGCAATGACAACCTGTTACGGTAAGAAATATTTAGGAAATATCTTTGAACAAGGCTTGAGCGCATTGATTCTGTCCGAAGAGTACAAAGGCTACGTTCGGGAAGTGACGGCGCCAAATAACTCGACCTGCGCGTTGTGCCGGTTTTGCGAGGTGATGAGCTTCGATAGGATATCCGATCATTTCGGCCGCCGAGCAGTGGAGCATTATTCGATGGACGCAATTATTCAGTCTATTGAGTACGCGAATCAAGGCGGCGAAGTTCGAGAGTTCTGGTTGGCTCAATCGGCTTTGGCTTAGTCTCGTTACGCTTTATAGGGCAATCGGTTTTTGAATAACATTTCGATTTTCTTGCCCAAGGATACGGCTTTTTATCGACGGCTGTACTCGCATTTGTCCAAGGCGTTTTTGCAAGCCGGGTTTAGCGTAAGCGGCTTATGCCGAGTTCTTGACAATCAGGAGATGTCGGATTGGGTAAAGTCGTATCGGCCGAAGTTTATATTCGAAATGAATCGGGTCAAGAACGAAATACCGGTGCTGCACGATTTAAAAATTCCGCATATCACATGGATAGTCGATTTCCAAGGCCGTAACGAGCACTCGATTTTAGGTAGCGATATCACTTATTTTTTCGATTCCGGATGGGACGATAATTACTCGACCTGCGGGTTTCAAGATTGGTTACCGCCAGGCACCTGCGTCGATACCTATCGGCCGATCGACGAATATCTGCCGACTATCGAGTTCAGTTTTATCGGCCATATTCCTTTACCCTGGAGCCAAGCGGAATTAAATCGACCGATTATTGGCGAAGGCGCTGTCGATACCGGTATGCTTTTCGGCGAGTTGCTGGAGATTTTTAACCGACGTATGAATGAAATCAGCTATTTCGGTCAAACGCATGCGTCCTTGTTGGATATTATCGATAATATCGTTTTTCAACGTTCGGGTTTACATGTCGAATTAACACTGGATATGCGTTACGATTTTTTGGAACGGGTAAAGCGCGTTAAAAATCGCACGCAGATCATCGCGTTTCCACTGTCGAAAACTCGGTCGGTTGCGATATACGGTTCGGAACACTGGCGGGCCTGGCCAGAGTATCAAGGGTATTATCGATATTATATCGATGACCCGACTGAGTTAAACAGAGTACATCAAATTAGCCGGTTTAATTTGCACGACGGGGTTGGCTTTCATTTTCGGGCCATCGATTGCATGGCCTCCGGCGGATTGTTGTGCTGGTATAATGAAAACTCCGGCGACAAATACAACCGCTTGGGTTTGGACCCGCACAAGCGGCGCGGTTTGCATAGTTTTTTCGATAATTCCAGACATTATGTCGAATTTTTGTGGCACCAGTTCGATGAGGCTTATGCGCATGCCTTGGCGCTTGATTATCGGCACGGAAAGCAGCGCCTGGAGACGATCGACCTTATCCGACAGAATCATACCTGGCGACATCGGGTCGAAAAAATTGTTCGTGATTTTAACGCCTTATAGCCCATCCTAGGCGTCGTGACGGATACTAGCGTTTCGCTGTTTTTCCCGCGTGACAATGCGTGGTACCGCCATCTGGCCGGCCAAATTGCCGGCGGATTCGCCGGCCGCGACGTTCGCCTATCCTGGCATTGCGGCCCGCTGAGCGAGGCGGAAATGCTAGCCTGGATCAAGGAGCGCGGTACGCGCGTCATTTTCGATATGAATCGGCCCAGAAGCGATTTGCCTTGCTTGCCCGCAGACATCGTCCATATTTGCTGGGTCGTGGATTTTAACGGCAGGCCGATCAATGACTTTCACGGTAGCGAGATCACTTATTTGTTCGGACCCAAGTGGCTGGAGAAATACCCGCACCGCGCTTTTCATGGTTGGTTTGGACCCGGCGCGTGCCCCCAAAGCTACTACCCGAGCGTCGCCGCGCCGACCGGCCGCGCCGCGTTCGTCGGACATATTCCGCGGCCCTGGCGGCACGAGGAATTGGCGAGGGACATTTCCCAATCCGGCCCGCCATTAAAGTTTGGCGAATTTCTGCCGCATATAGAACAAGCCTTGCTGGAACATCGGGCGAGTTTGAAAGTGCATGAAGACTATATGCGTTTGCTGACCGACTTGGCGTCGAGTGTGTTCGGCGTTGAATTAGCTTCCGACCGGACCTTGGCATACGACATGACCGGCCGGCTAATACGGCTGGTGAATCGTCGGGAATTACTGGATGCGCTGGTCGATTTGAACTTGCCGCTGGACATTTACGGTCCGGAAAATTGGCGCGATTGGCCGGCTTATCGCGATGATTATCGGCGATTTTTGAATGATCCCGGCGATATGCGAGCGGTATACGAGTCGTCTATGAATTTCCATGAGGGAAACGGCATGCATTTTCGGGTAGTGGATTGTATGGCGTCGGCCGGTTTGATATTCGTTCGAAAAGGCGAATACGACGAGAAACCCGGCGGAATTAAAACCTTTTTTACGCCAGGTGAGCATTATATCGAGTTCGATATCGACGATTTATCCGATAAGGTGGAGTTTTACCGCGACAATCCACAGGAGGCGAATCGAATCAGAAATAATGCCGCACAAGAAATTCTGAACCATCACACCTGGCGGCATCGCGTCGATTCTATTTTCAACGATTTAAAAACGATAGGCTATTCGTCCGTGTAATTCGATGAATATTCAATTTACCTTACCCTAGTTCCGGGATCGCCATTGTTCCAAATTAACGAATCCAGTCATGTGTTTTATGTGCTAGCTTGGGGATATGCCGGCGACCATTGGTTTAGCTGGTTTGCCAAGGCTTTAAACGCACATCCGGAAATATTCGCGCTGATGGCTCACGAAGGCTCGCGACCGAAATATTTAGCCGAGCGTAGCCGATCCGAACGTCCGCCGCTAGACGCCTTCACGGCATTTTTGGAAGATATGGGTACCACCTATCAAGCGATCGGCGATTGTTGGTCGTATCGGCCTTGGCATTTTCGCGACGTGATCGACCAATATATCGATAAAGTTCCGTTGCTGTTTCTGGCTCGCCATCCCTACGCCTGGCTGGAGTTTTACGTAAGTTGGCGGGCCGGTAACATGCGCATGCCGGACGGCAGTTTCGGACCGATAGAACACGAATGGTCGATAGCCCAGCACGATTATTTCAAGGCGTTGGGGCTTAAAGCTTATCGAAAAGACGATGTCGAAATATGGTCGGCCTATCAGGGTATGTATCAATTAAATCGCCACCGGGTCGATATCGATGCCCGCATCCGCCGGGTTGCCTTGGAAAGTTTGGTGACATCGCCGCAACGTTTCGCGGAGATTGTGGCGTATTTAACCAAGAATCGCGTCGAGTTTTCCGACGCCTTATTAGCCTATATTTATCGCTGGGTTTACCGGCCGTTTCGCGGCGAGGCGCGGGTGTCGGCCAAGCCGGATAGTCTGTATCGGGCTTGGCCGGACTGGAAAAATTAGCGTTCGAGCGGATTGTCGAACCGCAAACCCTGGCGTTTTACAGTGATATAGGCGGGTATGAATACTTTAACTAAGTCAGATTCGCCTATTGTGGTTGGGACGCCGTTGAAATGCGGCACGTGGATGATACGCCAAATCATATCCGGCATGACCGGGCTACCCTGGTTCGAGCCGGCGCTGGTTAAAGGTATCGATCCGAGCGATCCGGCGAATATTGTATTTAAAACCGACGCCTTTTATTCGTGGCATTTCGTGCCGGTAGCGGAAATTCAGCGAGAACTGATCGAAAACGATGCGCGCAGTATCTTTGTGGTCAGGAATATCTATGCGATGACCTTATCGATGTACCATCATTTTGCCGATAATATCGACTGGGAAATTGGCCGCGGTGCCAATAAGTCCGACTTCTTCGCGAGTTTGAGCAAGGATGAAGGCATTTCCAGGATTATTTGTCGCAGGCAGTCGGATGGTTTTAACTGGCAGGGTATCGGCGGGCAATTATTTCAAATGCAAAAAATGCTTGAGTTCGCGGCGGCCGGGTCAGCTTTAATATTGACGTTTGAACAATTGGTCGAAGATAAAGCGGTTTGCGTGCGGCGATGCGCCGAGTTTTTAAGCTTGGAGTTGACCGAGCAACAAATCGAGGCTATTTGTCTGGATTCGGCGTTTTCGACGATGCAAAAAAAGCCGAAAGCGACGGCGGCGGCTCGCATTTTAGAGCCGGCTTGACCAAGGGGTATTTCGATTCCATTTCCGCGGAGAATAAAGAGCTGATTCAGGAACAACTAGACCGCTCCGCGCCGGAATTAGCCGGATATGCCGCCAAATTAGGCATTCCTTTTATCACCGACTGGCATAATGGATACGAATGGGCGTGAGAAGCGATTTTTTTGAAGAGATATTTTTCTCGTCCTTCGAGAAATTGACTGTCGTTAGCGAAGAGGCTAAGGATGTGCTCGGCGGCTCGTCTATCGAATTATTAAAAGAAGAGGGTATCAATCATCAAGTTATCAAACAGTGTTACGGCCTATTGCCGGAAGAATCCGAGCCTAAAAACCGGCGTTGGTTAATCGATGGGGTTTCCGGACTCAGTATTGCATTATTGCAGGCGTTGAAACCGCTGCATCAGAATCTGGGTGTGTTGAGTGCGTCCCATCGGTCCAATACCTTCATGGGCACCCCGGTGGTGCGCGAGATCGGCGACGGCGATATATTGGTAAACGACGTATTTTCCGGCGAACGGCTGGGCCGGCAATATGTTTCGTTGCTCGTACAACATCGCCGGACATTGCAATCCGCCTTGGAGCAGGCAACCGGTCACGATGGCTCGGTCATCGTTTTCGCGGCGAAAAAGGTTTATTTCAATCAATTGCGGCTGAGCAAGGTATTGCGCGACTGCGGCTATAAAACCGTGGCATTGGTATTCGACCAAAATATGGTTAAACATCAAGCCGGTTTCTTCGACGATATTATTTATACCGATTTTATCAGTTTTTTAATGCTGTTAAACTCGGTCGATAGAAAACTGTTGCTGCATACTCAGGGCTGGCTGTTTCGATACCATATTCCGGTATTAATCGATACGTATAAGCCCAAGCACTGTCGGCAAATTATCGAGATTATGGACAGTCAATCGTTTTACCTGCCGGAGGCCACCGTATCGAAAATTCCCGATACGATGAAAATGGCCTGGGGCGAAAATGTCATCGAAAACCATCAATTGCAACTGGCCTGCGAGAATTATATTGTTCACCATGCCGATGGCGTGATTTTTAATGGCGACGACGAATATCGGCAGCCCTTGGTCAAGCGCGATTCGCCGCATTTACGGAACAAGCATTTGGCGTTCCCGGCCTTACCGGTCAAGGATTTCTTCCACGCCTCGAATATTGTTAATCAAGAGAAAAGGCTAGTGTTTGTTGGGGGGTGCCACCGTTTTCAGCGAATAGGCCGCATGAATTATTTGGGGACTCGCAGTTGCTGGGACTGGTGATGAAATTAATCGCCAGGGGATGTTATCTGGATATTTACAATAATCCGTTGATCGCCGCCGAGGAAGATTACGCGAAGTTATATCCGGATTTTGTCGAGTTAGCCAAGCGCCACCGCAATTTCAATTTTTTTATCGGCGATATGCCGCAACATATCAATCAAAAAATCGCCCATTACGATTTCGGTTTAATGGTTTACGATTTTGGCGGTATTTATACCGGTGATTTGCATTTCAAACATTTGATACCGACCAAGTTGTTTAATTACTTGGAAGCCGGATTACCGGTTTTGGTTAGCGATCGCTTTAGCGCGGTTTGCAGTATCGTTAAGGAATACCGGATTGGCGTGATTATTAATCAACGCGAAATCGAGTTTTTGCCTGAGATTATCGAGATGTTGGATGTGGCCGAGCTGAAGCAGAATGTCGTAGCGGCCCGCGAGGAATTGCAAATGCATAACAATATTCATCGATTGACCGGCTTTTACGAACAAGTGATGGCCTGAATGGCGGTTTTTTTAATTTTGCGGGTTCGCGGGTTGCCGGGCTAATGTCGATCGCCACGCTGATCGTCGTACCGGCCCGCGCCGGTTCCAAGGGTTTGCCGGATAAAAACATCCGGCGGCTGGGCGATAAGCCGCTGTTGGCCTGGACCGCTCGGGCCATCGCCGAGGCCGATTTGGCCGATTGCTTGAGTCTTCTATCGACCGATTCCGAGCAGTATGCCGAGATCGGCCGGCAATACGGTTTGGCGACGCCGTTTATCCGGCCGGCGGCCTGCGCGACCGATAGCGCGTCGGCGTTGCAAGTCGCGCAACATGCGTTGGGATGGTTTCGGGATCAATACGGTTATTTGCCCGAGCGCCTGATGTGGCTGCAACCGACTTCGCCGTTTCGTTCGCCGGGTGCACTTCGGCAAGCCGCGCGGATGATGGCGGAGCCGGATGTCGATGCGGTCGTGGGTTGCAAGGAAATCCATCGCGACCCGACCACGCTGTTTCGCGCCGACGACGGCTATCTGGTGCCGTTGGACAGTCGGCAACCGACTCAGACCAGCCGGCAACAAAGTCGTCCATTGCTAACCCCGAACGGGGCGATGTATCTATGCCTCAGCGAATATTTGCTGGCACGGCTATCCTTTTATCCGCCCAACACCCGGCCGTTAATCATGAACGCGGTGCAAAGCCTGGACATCGATACCGAGGAAGACTGGGCCATCGCCGAGGCGTTTATTAAACAAGGTTTGGTATGAACAAAGTGCTAGTGACCGGCGCCGACGGCTTCATCGGCTCGCATTTGACCGAAATGCTGGCGGCGCGCGGCTGCGAGGTGCGGGCGCTGGCCCAGTACAATTCCTTTAACAGTTGGGGCTGGCTCGACGACGCGGCGTGCAAGAACGACATCGAAGTGGTGTGCGGCGACGTGCGCGATCCGGCGTTCTGCCGGGCCATTTGCCGGGACATCGACACGGTGTTTCATTTGGCCGCGTTGATCGCGATCCCGTATTCCTACCAGGCACCGGACAGCTATGTCGATACCAATATTCGCGGCACCTTGAACATCTGCCAGGCCGCCCGCGATGCCGGCGTACGCCGGGTGATCCATACCTCGACCAGCGAGGTTTACGGCACCGCACGATACGTGCCCATCGACGAAAAGCATCCCTTACAACCGCAATCGCCGTACAGCGCTTCCAAGATTGCAGCCGACGCGATGGCGATGAGCTTTTTCAACGCCTTCAATCTGCCGCTGACCATCGCCCGGCCGTTCAATACTTACGGTCCCCGCCAATCGGCCAGGGCGGTGATTCCGACCATCATCACCCAAATCGCCGCCGGCAAAAAGCAAATCCAGCTGGGCGACGTTTCGCCGACTCGCGATTTCAATTATGTCGAAGACACCTGCCGGGGCTTCATCGCACTAGCCGAATCGGATAGTACCATCGGCGAGACGGTCAATATCGGCTCGAATTTCGAAATCTCGGTCGGCGATACCCTGGCGTTAATTAAGACCATCATGGCCAGCGATGTCGAGTTTCTGGTGGACGAACAGCGTTTGCGGCCGGAAAAGTCGGAAGTCAATCGGCTGTGGTGCGACAACGCCAAGCTCAAGACCTTGACCGGCTTCGCGCCGCAAGTCGGTTTGGAGGAAGGCTTGCGCCGGACCGTGGCTTGGTTTAAAGAGGCCGACAATCTGAAAAAGTACAAAACGGACATTTACAATGTTTGAAGGTTTGCTCGGCTTGGTGCGGGA
This sequence comes from Methylomonas stagni, assembly GCF_050154735.1. NCBI lineage: Bacteria > Pseudomonadati > Pseudomonadota > Gammaproteobacteria > Methylococcales > Methylococcaceae > Methylomonas > Methylomonas stagni. Next base: position 4,788,555 of record NZ_CP189557.1, read on the forward strand.
GATTTACCAAACCGACGCCTTCATCCCGCTGCACGAGCCGCGTTTCGGCGGCAACGAAAAGCGCTATTTGAACGACGTGATCGACAGCACTTTCGTGTCCAGCGTCGGGCCGTATGTCGGCGAATTCGAGCGCAAGATCGCCGAGTACAGCGGCGCCAGACACGCGGTCGCCACCGTCAACGGCACCGCCGCGCTGCATATCGCCTTGCTGCTGGCCGGCGTCCGGCCGGGCGACGAAGTGGTCACCCAGGCCGCGACCTTCGTCGCCACCTGCAACGCGATCGCCTATTGCGGCGCCGAGCCGGTGTTCGTCGATATCGAAGCCGCGACCTTGGGCTTGGCGCCGGCCGCGCTGGCCGAGTTTCTGGAATGCGGCTGCGAGCGGCGGGCCGGCGTTGTTTACAACAAAACCAGCGGCCGGCGCATCGCCGCCTGCCTGCCGATGCACGTCTTCGGCCATCCTTGCGACATGGCCGGCTTGCTGAAGGTCTGCGACGGTTACGGAATTCCCGTGGTGGAAGACGCGGCGGAGGCCTTGGGCAGCCGCATCGGCGAGCGCCATTGCGGCACCTTCGGCCGGCTCGGTGTGCTTAGCTTCAACGGCAATAAAATCATCACCACCGGCGGCGGTGGCATGATTTTGACCGACGACGACGATCTGGCCCGGCAGGCCAAGCATCTGACCACCACCGCCAAACTGGCGCACGCCTGGAAGTTCGAGCACGACCAAATCGGGTACAACTACCGGATGCCGAATCTGAATGCCGCGTTGGGTCTGGCGCAACTGGAACAATTGCCGGCCTTCGTCGACAGCAAGCGGGCGCTGGCCGGGCGTTATCTGGATTGGGCGCGCGCCAATGGCGCCGAGATTGTCCAAGAGTCGGCCGGCGCCCGCTCCAATTACTGGCTCAATGCGCTGTTACTGGACGATGCCGCGCAACGCGACGCGTTTCTGGAAGTCAGCAACGCCCACGGCGTGATGACCCGGCCGTTGTGGACCTTGATGCCCGACTTGCCGATGTATCGGCATTGCCAAACCGACGGTTTGAGCCAATCGCGGCGCTTGGCGGAACGCTTGGTCAATTTGCCCAGCAGCGTGACGATCTGATGGCCGCGCGTAATATTTGCGTGGTCACCGGCTCGCGGGCCGAATACGGCTTGCTGTATTGGTTGCTCAAAGAAATTCAGGCTGATCTGGATTTGACATTGCAATTGGTCGCGACCGGCATGCATTTGTCGCCGGAGTTCGGCTTGACTTGGCGGCAAATCGAAGCCGACGGTTTTAGCATCGCCCGCAAGGTGGAAATGCTGTTGTCGTCGGACACGCCGGCCGGCATCAGCAAGGCGATGGGTCTGGGCTTGATTGGCTTTGCCGATGCGTTCAGCGAGCTGAACCCTGACATCGTGGTCGTGCTCGGCGATCGCTTCGAGATTTTCGCCGCCGCGCAGGCCGCGATGAACCTGCGGATTCCGATCGCTCATATTCACGGCGGCGAACTCAGCGAGGGCGCGGTTGACGACGCCATCCGCCACGCCTTGACCAAGCTGTCGCACCTGCATTTCACCGCCGCCGAAGTCTACCGGCAACGGGTGATTCAACTCGGCGAACAGCCGCAGCGGGTGTTTAACGTCGGCGCGCCGGGTTTGGACAATATCGCTCGGCTGCCGTTGCTGGATCGCGCCGGGCTAGAACAAGCCATCGACTTCAAATTAGCAGAACGTAACCTGTTGGCGACTTTCCATCCGGCGACCTTGGAAGCCGAAACCGCCGCCGAACAATTTCAACAGCTGCTGCAAGCCTTGGATGCGTTTCCGGCGGTTCGCGTCATTTTCACCTACAGCAACGCCGACGCCGGCGGCCGGGTCATCGCCGGGTTGATCGAAGACTATCTGGCGCGCTGGCCGGAGCGGGTCGCGGCCTTTGTCTCGCTCGGTTCGCTACGCTATTTGTCGGCGATGCGCCACGTCGACGCGGTGGTCGGCAACTCGTCCAGCGGCCTTCTGGAAGCGCCGGCCTTCAAGATTCCGACCGTCAACATCGGCGACCGCCAACGCGGCCGGCTGTGCGCCGCCAGCGTATTGCATTGCCCGCCGCAAGCCGAAGCGATCCAAGCCGCGTTGGAAAAAGTTTGGTCCGGCGAACTGGCCGAAACCCTGGCGAATTTGCACCAACCCTACGGCACCGGCGGCGCGTCGGCCCGGATCAAGGACTTGCTCAAACGCAGCGATCTTGGCGATTTGCTGAAGAAGCGGTTTTATGATATTGGGGAATAAACGTAAGCGATTGAATAACCACAAATCGAAACCGTAGTGTAAATCCGCGAAACGATCAGGCAATCAAACAAGGAGATTGCCGATGACAGAGTCACCCTTATCCGAAGCCACGCTGACCATCGCGCAGCGACGATGGCTTGAACATTTCAAACAGCAGCACTCAGGCTTGAGCATGGCGGCTTACGCGCGTCAACAGGGTTTGGCGATTAGCACGTTCTACGCGATGAGTCAGCGTTTGTCGGCTTGGGCGGCATCAGGTGCTTGGCCACAGCGACCATTGTTTCAAGCAGTCGCATTGGTTGAAGCAAAACCGCTTGCGTCTGGCCCGCTGACGTTAGCGTTCGATTTGCCGGGCGATTTGCGTTGCCAGGTTGGTGCAGATGTAGCGACGGGCGCCGCGCTGTTACAGGCACTGGCTCGGCAAGCCTCATGATGCGGCCTCGGGATGATCGCCTGTCGGTCTATGTCTGTACTCAGGCGATGGATTTCCGCAAGGGTATGGCCAGTTTGGCGGTGCTGGTGGGGGCGCAGTTGGGCTTGAATCCGTTTACGAAGAGCTTGTATGTGTTCCGCAACCGCTCGGCGACGGTGGTGAAACTGTTGTATTGGGAGCGCAACGGCTTTTGCTTGTGGCAGAAACGCTTGGAGCAGGAACGATTTTGTTGGCCCAAGGGGAATGCTTCCGGTACGCTGGCGTTGACGCCGCAGCAGTTGAATTGGCTATTGGATGGCTATGACATCAACCGGATGACGCTGCGTAAGACGCTGGATTTCAAGTCGGTGATTTGATGTTTTTCCATTGCGCTTCAATGACTTATTGGGTTTCCATGCGGTATAATAGGCCCCCATGGAAACCGATCTGAAACTGCCCGACGAGATGGATGCGCTACGCCGTTTAGCCGTCGATCTTGCCACGGAACTTGCGCAGTTGAAATCGGATTACAGCACGGTGTTGGGCGAGAACGCCGTTTCGCAAGAGCAGATCAATCTGCTGCTGCACAAGCGATTGGGTGCCAACAGCGAAAAATACCGCGCCGAGCAAGCCGATCTGTTCAACGAAGCGGAAGCCTATGCCGAGGAAGGCGGCGAAGCCGAAAACGAGGACGTCGATTCCGCGACCGTAGAAGAACTCGCCGAAACAACGACCGCGACCGAGCCCACGGGACCCCGCAAACCCTTACCTGCCGAACGGCCCCGCGTCGACATCGTCCACGACTTGCTCGAAGAGCAACGCTACTGCGCCGAAGGCCATGCCTTAAAAGTCATTGGCGAAGAGGTTTCCGAACGACTGGACATCATCCCGGCCAAGGTGCAAGTGTTGCGCCATATTTGCAAGAAGTACGCTTGCCCTTGTTGTCAGGCATACGTCAAAACCGCACCCTTGCCGCTTCAGCCGGTTCCCAAGAGCAACGCCTCGCCCGGCCTTCTGGCCTATGTCGCCGCCAGCAAATTCGTCGACGCCTTGCCGCTCAATCGGCAGAGCAAGCAGTTTGCCCGGATCGGCGTCGAATTGAACCGCGCCACCTTGGCGACCTGGATGATCCGCAGCGGCGGGTTGATTCAGCCCTTGATCAATTTGTTCGAAGAACATCTGCTGAATTATCCGGCGCTGCAGATGGACGACGACCCACAGGGATGTGGGAAGTGCAGAAAATGCAGGAGCATTTTTCTGCCCCGACCCTGCAGGTCCTCAAAGAGCCCGACCGCGCGGCCGAAAGTCAGTCTTACCTCTGGGTCAGGCGCGGTGGCCCGCCCGGCCAGCCGGTGGTACTGTTCAACTACGCGCCCAGTCGCAGCCAAGCCGTTGCCGACCAACTGCTGCAAGGCTTTTCCGGCACCGTTCAAACCGACGGTTACACCGCCTATGCGGCCGTGTGAGCCAAAAATGGTTTGCGCCACGCCGGCTGCTGGGCGCATGCCCGGCGCTACGTCGATGAAGCGCTGAAAGCCACCGGCAAAGGTCAACCCAAAGCCGGCAAGGCCAGTAAAGCCTTAGGCTTCATCCAAAAGCTTTATCGTATCGAGACACAGATCAAGCATCTGCCAGCGGCGGATAAATACCGCATCCGCCAGGAACAGGCTGTGCCGTTATTAAACGAGATCAAGGTCTGGGCCGATGTATCCTTAACTCAAGTCGCCCCGACCAGCCTGATCCAAAGCCTTGGCTTATTTGGGCAAGCAATGGGCCTCGCTCACCGTCTACTGTGAGACGGGCGGCTGGACATCGACAACAACGCCACGGAACGCGCCATTCGTCCTTTCGTGATTGGTCGCAACAACTGGATTTTTTCCGATACCGTGGGCGGCGCCAAGGCCAGCACCAACCTCTACAGCCTGATCGAAACCGCCAAACTCAACGGATTGGAGCCTTATCGCCATCTGCAGCCTATTTTTACGGAACCGCCCAAAGCTAAGACGCTTGCAGACATCGAGAAACTGCTGCCTTGGGCTGTCGATCCGGCCTATATTAACGGATTGAAGTGAGCGGGGTAGATGGGGTTTATGGATCGCTTACGATCGCCGGTGCCGACAACCCGCTGTCCGCGCCGATCTACCTGGTCAAACTCGACACCGTCAACGCCAAAACCGTCGGCGACCAAGACGTCACGCTGACGCTGCCCGACCTACCCGGCTTCGCGTTGGAAGTCAAACGCGGCTCGGTCACCTTCCCGGACGGCAAGACGACCGGCAAGCTCTTGGTCACGCCGGTCAACGCCAGCAAAATCCCGATGGCACCGCCGAACGGCATGCAGCCGCAATTTATCGTCACGATCCAACCGGTCGGCGCCAAATTCGACCCGCCGGCCCGGCTGACCCTCCCAACGTCGACGGCCACAAACCCGGCGCGCAAGTGGAAATGTACTCCTACGACCACGACCTGGAAGAATTCGTGGCGATCGGTTTGGGGACGGTCACAAAGGACGGCAGGGTCATCAAGAGTAACGACGGCGTGGGAGTGATTAAGGCGGGGTGGCATTGCGGTAGTCAACCGGGAGGAAGTGGGTGTACTCATAACTGTGGGGAGTGTCAGAGTTGCGATGCGAGTTGCACTTGTTATTGGGATAATAGTAAAAAACCTACTTCTCTCACTGATAGTAAAGGAGACTGTAAGAAACTGGTTTGTGATAATGGATCTAAGCAAATACCAGATGACTCAGACAAGCCTACAGAAAAATGTAAATTTTGTGAAAAAGGGACTGGCAATGTTATCGATGTTTCAAGTACCACAGATCCAGGTGGTTTGGCTGCACTAAATTATTTGCCGGTCAAAATGGACCTGTCTCCGAAGGGATGGGGCGTCACGGAAGAAGATGATGCGATATTTGATGTTACCGCTTATTGTGCAGGGGTCGACTGGAAAGTGAGAATTACAAAAGCGGACCAACAGGTTCATCAAGGGGTTCGTTTACTTCCTGGAGTTGCCGGAGTTACATCAGCGATAATTCAGTCTACATCAAGTTGTTTGGTATTAAACGCGATGAAAACGAGTTTAAATGATGTTGCGGATCAAAATGCAGATAGTGGTTATTATGTGCTTTCTGCAGTTCAAGCCCATGAAGATTTGCATATTATTCAATATAGAAATGACTTAAATCCTGCGTATACAAAGCTGAAAAATAGCATAGAGGCTCTTTCGATACCATTAACAGATGCAAAAAATGCCGCGGAAGCAAAAGTCAAAATTCAAGCGTTAGCGAGTTATTCTAATGCGATGACTATTTTTCACACTGATGATGTTGCGGCAAATAACGCTACGGCAGCGCACAATCCGATGCAGCCCTTTATTGACATAGAGCATGGTGTTGTCGATCCTGTGATAGCGAAAATAAATACGAGAAGGACGGCACTTGGGTGTCCTTGATAACTCTATTGGTATTTGGTGAGTATTTTAATAACGTTTATAACTATTTTATGCTTGTTATCTACCCAGGGGCGCAACACCGAAAATACATGCTAACCTTTTGTAAGGTGCTTAACCGCAGTCTGTTGGATTTGATTTTCGCTATCGCAATGAATTGGAATATAAAATTCAAGAGCGTTTATTATGGAGAAAAGAAAGTTGAGTGCTTTAGTTGTCAATATTTGTTTGTCGGCATTGCTTATGATTTTTTTGGGGGTAAGGTTTTGGGTGATGAGGCGATGCGAATAAATAAGCTAGAAGTTCGAGATTCTAACTGTTTTGATAAGGCTGAATATAATTCCGATAAGTCGCACGTCGAAATGACAATGATTGTTCATAATAAATCTGGCGGAGGAGCTGAAAAAATAGAGTATTTTTTTCAAAATACCCTTGCTCAGTCCATTAAGATTCGTGTCTGGGAGGATATAAGTCAATCATTTATGATTACCTATTTACTTAATGGTCGGGAGGTTTCTAAACCGCATGTAAAGCATTCAACTGATAATAGGGTTTTAAGGCCTTTAAAAGAGATATTTCTGCCTCCTGGAGATACGTATTCATGGTTGTTTGAAATCAAGAGTTTCTTAAATGGTAACAAACTTCCTGATGAACTAATCAAAGGGGGGTATTACAATAGTTTCGGGTTTTTATTTCTTGTACGCTGTAGAGAGCAAGCAATGTGAGTCTGAGTTTTTTAATTCGTCGATGGATTTTGTTATGGAGAATGTATTTCTTTCTCCTGACTTGTAGCCTGCTTAGGACTGATAACCGTAACACATAAGGCGGATGCGAGTCGCCGTATGTTGGCTTCAAGCCCGCGTAGGTCGCATTAGCGATAGCGTAATGCGGTGTGAATGATTAATAGCCAACATGCGGCGCAATACGGCTTCGCCTATTGACGCCCTACGATTACGCCTTACGGCCTTGGATAGATAATGTGATGCGCTATTTTTATGTTGTTTTAATATGTTATTTGTTATTTTCAGGATTTTGTCGTGTTTGTAGCGCTGAGTCTTCCAAAGAGGAAATTGTTAGAAGTAATGTTGATACTCAATGCATTGAATCGGGTGGTATTATTGGTATAGGCGTGGTTAAAGCGTCAAGCTTAAGTTACCGCTACTCTGTGGACAGTAAGTCTAAAGCTCCATTAGTTCGCCTCGTTTTCGGTGATGGATTAAATATGGATATGCCAATTGTTCCTATACAAATGCCTACCATAATAAAAGTGCCACATAAATGGTTGGGTAATATCGTGTATAAAGAAGATGGAAAGCATATGATTGTATATTTCTCAAGTAGTTCTGAAAAATCCGCTGTAAAAGCTGAGGATCTAGTGTTTGAAATTGGTGTTCCGAAAATAAATAAGGATATTAAAATGTTTCGCTATGAGGATGGGTCCTTAGTTGTTGCTGTTGATTATTTAAATTTACCCTATTTAGCATATTTTAAAGATGGTTCATGTGTTTGGGGCAAAGCCCATAAAATGGATTTCGATGGCCCGCAGATGGTTAACCCGTAACCCGTAACCCGTAAGGCGAGTACTCCATGGGATGAGCCGCCGAATGTTGGCTTCAACTGTACTCGTCTGTTTCGGGTAAGTAGCTGGCTCCGACATGGCGGAACGCCTGACGACTTCCGCCAGAAATATGAAAATATATTGGGTGTGGTCGGATTAAGTTAAAGCCGTACCCCGTAGATGGGTAGAGACTATAGCTGAAATCCATCAGATAAGGCCGAAATCATTTGTTTAACTTAAATACGTGTTTTGGTCAGATGTCGATTTTGACATTGGGTTTCGGTGGGTTTGATGTTCTCGTGATGGGTTTCGCTCCGCTCTACCCATCCTACACGACTGGTTGTATAGGTGGTAAACCTTCGCCAAAAGATAATGATGATAAAGACTTACTGAGTTGCAAATGAAAGTATTAGTCATGAAAATATTTTTCCGATTTCTGGTTTTTATTATTTTTCCACAGTTAGTAAATGCTGAAATTTTAACGGTTTCAAATATTAAAGAGTTTTCTGATTTGAGGAATGATTATATTGTTCGTAATGTTTTTTTGCTCCAGATAAGCAGAAATTATGGATTACGTTAGATGAAAACGAAAGAAACAGTTCGAAATTGATAGGTAAAAAAATATGGAGAGTTAATGCTTCTGGCGTTATTGAGTCAGACTCAATCTATAGTGATATTAAGGGCAAGTATCTAAATAATGAAACTCAGGATTTCAGTGTAGAGTCTGTGATTGAAGATGGTCATGTTTCTATTTATTTAATTAAAAAAAGTTCTGGTTATTTAATTATTCGGGATGGATTTCCTGTTATTAGGCTTGATTTGTTTAAATTGTTTCATATGCCAGTATTTCAGAGGCTGTTAGTCCTGAATAAAGGCTATTTGTTGATTGGAAGTTCCGAGGGTAAAGGTGCGGCGCTGAAAACAGGCTTGGACGGAGCCATTGAATGGGAGCGTTATTATGAGTCCAATATTGATGTTCATAATGGATTGTTTGCAAAAGACGGAAAAATAGTTTTGCTTGGTTCTGGTTTTAGCTCGCAAGGTAAAGATTCAATCTGGTTTGGTTGGTTGTCGTCGGATGGCGAAATAATTAAAAGCAAATTCGTTGAAGGACGCAATGCGAGTTTTGAATTAAATCAAGCTGGTGATGTTGTAATTGCGTATGAGAATTTCAAGTCTGGTTCATTAAACAGAGTTGTCAGTTTGTTCGATTCTAATTTTAAGGAGAAATGGGAGAACGTTGTCTTTTCGATAAAAGACAATAAAGTAGCTGATATGGCAGGGGGTGTAAGTTTTTATAATGATCGAATTGTTGTCGTTTATGGATTGCCGGAAAATGGCATGAGGCTTGATATATTAGATGGCAGAGGTCGAAAGTTAATTGAAAAGGACTTTGCAGAGAAAGGAATGATATTTAACCTTTCGACTAAGATTTTTTTATTTAAAAACGAAAATGGTCTTTTTGTCGTTCAAAATAATTCGAAAGCTGTTATTGAAGGAGGTAAATTTATTTTGCATAAAATCATTAGTCTTAGCGATCTACGGCTGTAACTGATCTGGGTATGATGGGTGTATGTAGGATAGTTAACCCGAATATGAGTAGGGGCTATAGCTCGCATAGGGCGCATTGGCAATAGCGTAATGCGCCGAATGATTAAAAGTCAACATGCGGCGCAATACGGTTTCGCCTCTCGACGCCGTAAGATTACGCCTTGCGGCCTTTTCTAGCAAACGAAATGCTGCCGCACGTTGCTCAACTTCAGTAGCAAAAAATTGCGTCCCTTAATAATTTATTTTGGCTGGATTAATGGATATTTTAAATAAACTATTTTGTTTAGACGGTGCCTCAAAAGATCGTATTGACTTGATGCAAAATGCATTTGTTTCTGTCCTGGAAAACTCGACTTGGTATTCATGTCAAGAGATATACGGATTGCCAGGGAATGAGGAGTTAACTCTAATAGCAGGCAACATGGTGCAATACGTAATTACTAGGCCGGATGTGTTATACGCAAATGAAGAAACTATTTTTTATAGCGAAAAATATTCTAGGGCAAATGCTTTTAAGTTAGCAAAGGAGTATTCAAGCGATTTTATTTTCGAGTCCGCATATTCGTCTATAAAAGAAAAGAATTTATCTTTCCTCTATTCGCATAGAGATAGATTAAGTGCGGCTTGCCTATTCCGTTATAAATTTTGCGTTATCCATGAAGAGTTGTTTCTACTATCGTTTATTTCTCAGTGGGTGAAGTTATCAAACCTAATAAATAAATTATCTGGTAGTGCTGAGTGTCAAGTTGATGCATTGCTTGATGCACTTAAATTTTGGAATCCTGGTCGGATAGCCAATAATGAATAATAGGGCTAGAGTAACATTGTATTTAACTTTTCTCTGATCCCCGTTGCTGAGTGCCATATGGAATTTAGATGAAGATAAATCACATATTTATATTGTTGTCGCTGTTGTTTACAGATGCGCATTTATTTGCAACGGAGATTAATAAGGATATTTTTTTATTAGTTCAACACCCACGCCTTTGAGTGAAGGGACGTTTCCAACGCGATTATATTCGTATGATAACAATGAGCAGGCGCTGAATTTGTGCCGTGAAGTCGTGTCTAAGCAGCTTGGTGCGGAATTTCTGAAAGTTTATTACGATGAAAGATTGATTGTAATTGGCTCGCCTCCTGTTAAGCCGGATACAGTTAACATTCTTGAAATGGATGACCCAATGAAGGAAAAATCTATCAAAACTGGTGTTTTTGACAAGTGTCCGGCATGTTCGGTATTAGAAGCCCATTTGGTCAATTTGCCTAATAAACAGTTGGCTTATACTTATTTTCTTGGTAAGAGTAATTCCGATATAACAATGTCATGAGGGGTTGATGGCAAGCAGATTGATTATAAGTTGAATGACGTAGTCGAAATAAAGGCTGGTGGCATTCCTGGTGGGATTATTTCTGGTGATTTTTATATTAAAGTTGGTTCTGATTCTAAATTGTCAATTTGGGTGGGTCGTGAAAAATTGACTACCAATTGGAGGCTTCCGGAAAATATTATTTTTAGTCAAGGCGATAATGTTGTTGCTTATGTTAATTCAAATAATATGCTGGTATTAAGTTCAAGAGACAATAAGCAAAGAAGTACCGCTGAAGAGCTGGGGAAAAGTACTTACTATGTTTTCAACAAACGTTCCTCTAAATGGAAGATTATTGGTTTTCCGGGAGGGAGAACAGAGGTGCGAGGTTTGAATGAGTGGCTTGTGGGCTATGTGGCAGATATAGCTAGGAAAACACAAAGTCCTGGATCTGATAGAAGAAGAAAACATATGGCAGAAACCGGCACGCCGATCGATTGGCGATTTGATAGCGCTAATGTTTTTTTCTCGGGAATTTTAATGTTGCACAATATCAATACAGGCAAAGAATATAAAATAATTACTAGTCAAGGGGATAGTGAAGTTCTCTGGGTAAACGATTCATATGTCTACTATAGAGTTAACGACGAGCTAATAAAGGCTAGAATTCTCGATCAGACAATCGACACAGGTCACGTTTTAGCTAAGGAGGATTTTATAGCGGATATTCATTGGGCTTTTGAAGGTCGATAGAATGAGTTTCGCATCGTTACGCTCGCCTCCATGTTTCCGCGATGCATGGCATCGGAAATAACTGATTTTTTTAGCGGAAAACGACGGATAAGTGCTTAGGAATAAGTCAGTGAGCGCGATTGACATCTCTAGGAGCGCATGAATTGGTAATAAACATAATAGATGTGAACTTTTGCAAGGTGCTTATCAGGTGGTAATTTTGTCAGACCATTTGCATTCGATACGGACATTACCCGAATCCGACGATGATTTTGGTTTGCGCCGACACCAAATATAATCTGCATTTATATGACGATTGTAATAAATGGTCGAAATCAAATTAGGCGGACACAAAAAGCAAACGTAGATTTTGCCGGCGGCGCTTGCTTCGACAAATTCGGTACTGGTTTGGGCGTGTGGCATTCGGTACTCGTGGCGTTTTACCGCGAGGCCTTTGCAGACATCATCAATCGATTAAAAAATAGATCAGCGGCTTAGGGTTCGGGCGATCAAGACGATGAACGTACCGACGGCAAAATTGTTTTGTTTATTGGCGTTACTGCTGGGAATGGTAGGGTAAAGGCCAGCGATTGCCAACGGCTTGGATCAAAACTGCGTCGTCAATATTCTCAACCGAACCGTGCAAGTTGGCAAGGATGGCGGATGGTCGATGCCGAGCGTACAGTCACCTCGGCCGGCCCCTCGGCGTCGGTGCGTTGGGGGAGGTAAGTCATTGGCGGGCGGCGAGTCCGTTCAGTATACTGAGACCGTCGTCGGCTGGGGCCGACGGCGGCGGCATCGGGAAGGGGCCGCCTTCAATCGTCCCAGGACGGATTTAACCAGACCGGGAAGGACACCATGTCCAGTCTACGCATCGCGGCGTTCGCCACTCTCGCGGCGGCCGGTATCGCCGCCGCAGGGTTTCATTGGCGGCATTCCGAATCGCCGCCCACCCAGCTCAAGCTTTACGGCAATATCGATATTCGCCAAGTCGAACTCAGCTTCCACGATTCCGAACATGTCGCGCAAATTCAGGTGCAAGAGGGCGAGCGAGTCAAGCGCGGCCAATTGTTGGCGGTGCAGACCCTGGAACGTTTCCAGTATGCCTGGGATGCGGCGCAAGCCCGAGTCGAGGTCCAGCGCCACGTGGTCGATAAGGCCTTGAACGGCTCGCGGCCGCAGGAAATCGGTAAGGCCGGCAATGACGTCAAGGGCGCCGAAGCGGCATTGGTATTGGCCAAGAAGGAATTGGAGCGCATGCGCAATTTGGCGGAACGCAAATTGACCTCGGTGGAGTCGGTCGATCAAGCCAAGGCCGCCTACGACGGTGCCCGCGAGACCTTGCAAGCCCTGAAGGAACAATACCAGTTGACCGCGATCGGCCCGCGCCGCGAGGACATTCAAGCCGCCCAAGCTCAACTTCGAGTCGACGAAGCCGAATTGCTGTTGGCCAAGAAATCCTGGGAAGACGCTCATCTCTACGCGCCGGCCGACGCCGTTGTGCAAAACCGGATTCTCGAACCCGGCGACATGGCCAACGCCCAGACGCCGGTGCTGACGCTGGCCCTGACCGAGCCGCTGTGGGCCAGAGCTTACGCGGCCGAGACCGATCTCGGTAAATTGCGCCACGGCCTGCCGGCCCGCATCGTCAGCGACAGTTTTCCCGACCGGCATTACGCCGGTTGGGTCGGATATATCTCGCCGACCGCCGAATTCACGCCCAAGTCGGTCGAGACTAGCGAGTTGCGGACCAGTCTGGTTTACCAAGTGCGGGTTTACGTCTGCAATGCCCAAGATCAACTGCGCTTGGGCATGCCCGTCAGCGTCGAGATCGATGTCGACGCTCCGCCGGCCGGACAGCCGGGCTGCGCCGAGCGGCCGTGATCTCGCCGACGAACGCCCCGGCGCTGCGGTTCCAAGGCGTCGATAAATCGTTCCGGGCCGGCGGCCGCGAAGTGGCGGCCTTGCGCCGGATCGATTTCGAATTGCCCGGCGGCGGCATCACCGCGCTGGTCGGGCCGGACGGCGCCGGCAAGACCACCTTGTTGCGTCTGGCCGCCGGTTTGTTGCTGCCGGAAGCCGGCAGCGTCGAAAGCTTTGGTAACGACACCGCGACGGCCGGGCCGCTGTTGCACGCCACCACCGGTTACATGCCGCAGCGTTTCGGTTTGTACGAAGATCTGAGTCTGCGCGAGAACCTGACGCTGTATGCCGATCTGCACGGTATCGCCCAGGCCGACCGACCCGAGCGCTTTGCCGAATTGCTGGCGATGACCGGGCTAGGCAAATTCGAAAGCCGCTTGGCCGGACGCTTGTCCGGCGGCATGAAACAAAAACTGGGTTTGGCTTGCACCTTGCTGAACCGGCCGCGTTTGCTGTTGCTCGACGAACCGTCGGTCGGCGTCGATCCGCTGTCCCGCCGCGAACTGTGGCATATCATCGACGCGCTGGTCAGCGACCACGGTACCACGGTCCTGCTCAGCACCGCCTACATGGACGAAGCCGAGCGCTGCCAACATGTTATCGTGCTGGATCATGGTGGAATACTCAGACAGGGCGCGCCGGCCGCGCTGCACGAATTGGTGCGGGGGTGCGGCTATCGTCTAACTAGCGCGGTGTTGTCTAGTCGGCAACTGCGTCAACGCATCGTGGGCCAGCATGGCGTCATCGACGCGGTAGTGCAGGGCGATGCGGTCCGGGCGGTCATGGCGCCGGGTGCCGCGCCGGACTGGGCCGGCTGGTTTACGGCAAGCGACTGCGTGACGGCGCGGTCGGTGCCGGCGCGCTTGGAAGATGCCTTCATTTGGCTATTGACCGAGCGCGACGGCGGCCACGGCGTCGTCGAGAACGTCTGCCCGCTGGCTGTTACCGGCCCAACCGCCGCGCCGGTCATCGAGGTCGAGGCGGTGGATCGCTGGTTCGGCGATTTTCAGGCCGTCAAAAAACTTTCCTTTCAGGTCGGACGCGGCGAAATTTTCGGTTTGCTGGGCGCCAACGGCGCCGGCAAGACCACCACGTTTCGAATGTTGTGCGGCTTGCTGCCGGCCAGCAACGGCAGCCTGAAAGTGGCCGGCGTGGATTTGCGGCGGGCGGCGGCCCAGGCCAGGGGCCGTTTGGGTTATATGTCGCAGAAATTCTCGTTGTACGGGCAATTGTCGGTACGGCAAAACCTGGATTTTTTCAGTCACGCCTACGGCTTGCGCGGCGGCGCGCGCCGGGAACGCATCGCTTGGGCGCTCGGCGAGTTCGGCTTGACCGAGTTCGCCGATACCGACAGCCGCGATTTGGCGCTGGGCTACAAGCAGCGTCTAGCGCTGGCTTGCGCGCTGATGCACGAGCCGGAAATCCTGTTTCTCGACGAGCCGACTTCCGGTATCGATCCGTTGGCCCGCCGCGAATTTTGGGCGCGTATCAACCAACTGGCTGCCGGCGGCGTGACGGTGCTGGTGACCACTCATTTCATGGAAGAGGCGGAATATTGCGACCGCCTACTGATCATGCGCGAGGGCGACATTCTGGCGGCCGGCACGCCGGCGCAAATCGTCCGCGCCGGCGGAAGCGAAGCGGCCTCGAATATGGAAGAAGCGTTTATACGCTTGGTGGAAGCGGCCGGCGGTGGAGGGGCAGCATGACGGCGACCCGGCAACGGCTGATCGGTTTGATCCGCAAGGAGTTCCTGCAGGTCTGGCGCGATCCCAGTAGCCTGGCGATCGCCTTCGTGATGCCGGTGTTCTTGCTGCTGTTGTTCGGCTACGGCGTGTCGCTGGACGCCAAGCGGGTGCCGATCGGCTTGGTGGTGGTGGCCCCAAGCGCCGAGACCGCCGCGCTGACCACCGGATTCGAGCAGTCCGAGTATTTTCGCAGTCGTTATTTTCCGGATATGCCGGCCGCCGCCGCTGCGTTGCAGGCAGGCGAAATCAATGCCATCGTCAACTTGCAGGACGACTTCGACCGGCGCTTGCACGGTACCGAACCGGCGCCGATACAATTGATTCTGGACGGCGTCGATGCCAATACCGCCCGGCTGGTCAGCGGTTACGTGCTCGGCGTTTGGGACCGCTGGCTGAACGCGCGCGCCGAAAGCCGCGGCTTGCGGGCGGTACGGCCGGTGCAATTACGGAATCGGGTTTGGTACAACAGCGCGCTACGCAGCCGGAATTTTTGGTGCCAGGCTTGATCGCGGTGATCATGACCTTGATCGGGGCCTTGCTGACCGCGCTGGTGGTGGCGCGGGAATGGGAGCGCGGCACGATGGAGGCCTTGATCGCCACGCCGGTCAGCGTTCGCCAGGTTTTGCTCGGCAAACTGATACCGTATTATTTGCTAGGCATGGGCGGCATGCTGCTTTCGATCGCGATGGCGGTGTGGCTGTTCGAAGTGCCGCTGATCGGTTCGTTGTGGGTGTTGCTGGTGTGCGGCTCGTTGTTCCTGCTGGCGGCCTTGGGCATGGGCTTGGTGATTTCGATTGCCGCGAAAAACCAGTTTGTCGCCGGCCAGATCGCCATCATCATCACCTTTTTGCCGGCGTTTTTGTTGTCAGGCTTCATCTTTAACATCGACAGTATGCCGACCGTCGTCCAGTGGGCGACGTATTTGATCGCCGCCCGCTATTTCGTCGCGATCTTGCAGACGGTGTTTCTGGCCGGCAACGTCTGGGAAGTCGTCGTCCCCAACGCGCTGGCGCTGGCCTTGATGGCGGCACTGTTCATGGCGCTGGCTTGGTGGCGGGCGCCGCGCCGCTTGGAGTGAACGATGTTTTGGCGGATTTACGCAATGCTGGTCAAGGAGTTCCTCGATCTGGTCAAGGACAAGAAAAGTCGTTTCGTGCTGATCGCGCCGCCCATCGTGCAATTGTTCGTGTTCGGCTACGCCGCCACTTACGATCTCAACCAAGTGCCGATCGCGGTGTACAACGAAGACGCCGGCATCGCCTCGCGCGAGTTGATCGCTCGCTTCGGCGGCGCGCCGGCGTTTCGGGAGGCGCGGCGCTTGCGGCGCGAGGCCGAAGTCGCCGAAGTGCTGGATACCAAGCAAGTATTGCTGGTGTTGCATATCGGTCGGCATTTCAGCCGCGACCTGCTGAGCGGCCGCCAACCGGCCGACGTGCAAATCCTGCTGGACGGCCGTGATTCGAATACCGCCCAAATCGCCCAAGGCTACGCGCAAACGGTGATCGCCGATTTCAACCTCGCCTGGGCCAGGGACCACGGTTTGCCGCTGCCGGCCGCGGAATTGCGGACCCGAGCCTGGTTCAATCCCAACCTGGAAAGCCGTTGGTTTATCGTGCCGGGCATCGTTGGTTTGCTGACCTTGGTGGTAACGATGTTGGTGACTTCGCTGTCGGTGGCGCGCGAGCGCGAGCAGGGGACCTTCGACCAGTTATTGGTGACGCCGCTGACGCCGAGGGAAATCGTGATCGGCAAGGCCGTGCCGGGCTTCCTGATCGGCGTGTTCGAAGCCACCTTCAGCATTGTCATGGTGGTGCTGTGGTTCCGGGTGCCGCTGCTGGGCAGTTTGACGGCCTTGTATATCGGCATCGTGTTCTACGTGTTTGCGATCGTCGGGGTCGGCCTGATGATTTCCTCGCTATCGACGACTCAGCAGCAAGGCTTGCTGGGCGGCTTTCTAGTCATCGTACCGGCGGTGATCCTGTCCGGCTATGCCACGCCGATCGCCAACATGCCGGAAGCCGTGCAAACCCTGACCTTGCTCAATCCGCTACGCTACTTTCTGGTCATCGTCCGCGGGGTATTCCTGCAAGGCCTGGACAGCCCGGCGCTTCTGCATCAATACTGGCCGATGGCCTTGATCGGCTTGGCCTCGCTAACGTGTGCCGGTTGGTTGTTTCGTAAGCGGATGTATTGAACGGCGGACCGGGTGGCTCAAACCGGATGCGGAAATTGAAGGCAATACCGGGGAAGTTCTTGCTGCCTGACCCAGGGGCATGTTCGTAGCCGCGCTGGCGCAGTCGACCCCTTGTTGACGTTCGAAGGTTTGCGCTAAATGTCGGCAGGCGGCGAAAGAGCTGACATTCAACATTGGTTTAGCCTGAGATGGCCGAATTGCCTGAGTCAGGTTGAACCCTTTGTTATGCGAAATCTCGTTCTTAAGATCCAGTATTAACGACCATATTGCTGTAGAACGGCTTGACGCCTATCCTTCCAAAAAATCTTTGGCGAAGTTAAGTGAGCTGTCTGCTGCCCATTTTGCACAGCCATAACTGAGACACCTTTCTGGAAAAAAGGATATTCCACCATTTTATTTGGGTTGCCATTTGGTAAAACAGGAAATTTCTGCGAAAACGGATTAGTTCCAAATCGACCTTGAAGTTTTTTTCTAAACCCTGCATATTGCCAGTTTCTTTCTCGGAAAATATCTCCATCGTTTCTGGAGAGTAATGTACAAGAGCATTTCGCAGTTGAACAACAAGTTTTACTTCTTGATATGGTGTAATTCCGGTATTAAACGGCTCACCAGTTGTCAACTCCACTGCGGTTTGGTATTTCTCTAACAAACGTGCTCGATCTCTAAAGCTATCAATTTTCCAAATTGTTGAAAGCCTTCGCTTTATTTCAGCAGGCATTCGTTCCGTTTTTATTAGATCATCGCATGCTACACAATAGACTTCATTAATCGTTGCTTCAAGAAAAGAAACCGCAGCTGTTATTGATGAGATGATATAAGATCGGTGTTTAAAAATTACTTCTGCACCGATAGGTTCCGACTGTGTCTCAATTTTTCCTGCCTCCTCGGCAAAAAAGGAAGCAGAGAATAAAAACTCTGGTGAAAGATGATCCCGAACTACACCAAGTAAATTTTTTTCCATTGATTTTCTCCAGTGAATTTAACCAACATCTTTAGCATACTCCAGGGAGGGTCCTCATAACGCCAGCCGTAACCGGCGCATTTGCAGTGAGCGCAGCGAACGAAAAATGCGTCCGCGTTTACGGCCTTGTTAGGCGCTGCATACATCATAACTGAGTACCTTCATCCCATTATGAGTAAAGGTATTTTGAAATTCGAGTTTCAAGTTATTCTGCAATAGCACCTCAAATTCTCGCGTGTGCTTTTGATGCCCTTTGGTTTTAAAAGCAAAACCCTTTACAGAATTTGACTCGGAAATTCTCAGGATTGCTATCTCTCCGTGAACTTCAATTCCATGCCATCGAGCTACGCTTGGCATAGTGGATGTTGATATAGGACCGTTTGTAACTTTGAAGCTCTCTTCTAGAAAATTGCCACCTCTGAATAATATTTGGCCTTTCTCCAAGTACCCACCATTATAAAGAATTTCCGTATTCACATCGTTAATGCTATGCCGATGCTTTTTATTAACCCTGTATGAGTGAATATTTTTCACATCTTTCAAATAGGGCATGGCGCATTGCCAAGACTGATATACCGATGATTTTTGCAACGCATCAGACATTGCTGAGGATGCCTGGCCAGCCCCTTCTTCATCAATGACCGCCTTAACCATCTCGGCTTCATCTTGATAGGTTATCCTTTCACGAAGCGGTTCTATCCCAGCTTTTGAGAATGCTAATTCTTGGGGCGTGTGTTCTCGAGTCGTTACCGGAAAGACATTCAGCATATTTAACGTGAGACCGTTCATTCGCCTAACTAGTTATTAGATAGTTCCGTATATCTACCATAAAAGCCGTGCTTCTCCAATAACTCTGTGATCAGCATGGGTTTTTCCCTTCTGTATATCATTCATATCGTGCCAGTATCAGCTTTGGCGTTGGAGTTTGTCATGTTAGCCGTTCTCGCATCTGTTAGCCAAGCATTTGAGGCGCAACTCGATCAGCGAAATGTGCCTGATCAACAGCACCACGCTTTTCGAATTTGGTTTTGGTTTTATCTGGATTTCTGTAACAAGCCCGAAGCTCAGCGCAAGCTTTGTCGCATTTGACGGGCCTGTCTGAACCCCAACGACAGTAAGCACACATTGACAGTCGTCGGGTAAATGACGGACATCCCGGTGTTGGAACGCCATTGATTTCGGCTAAAGCGCTTCCCACGCTCATTTGCTTCAATCTTCGGGGCGAAAATCCTTTCACGAGCGTGAGTGACTATCAGACTCCCCGTGCTCGGCGATTTTCTCCGTCGCGCGCCAACTAGCCTATAATTGCCGGTTGAACCGTCGATTCCGTCACTTATTCAACAATTTCTCCCACCTCCATGTCCGACCCACTAGCGATAGCCGGAACCCAGGACACCGGTTTCGACGATCCGTTGCTGGCCGCCTTATTGACGGTTTGCCGGCGCCTGCATATTTCGCAAACGCCGGCGGCGTTGACGGCGGGACTCCCCTTGGTCGATCACAAACTGACGCCGGCGCTGTTCGGGCGGGCCGCCGAGCGGGCCGGTTTGTCGGCGCGCTTGCTGCGCAGGCCGTTGGCCGACATTCCGGCCTTGAGCCTACCGGCGGTGCTGTTGTTGCGCGACGGCCATGCTTGCGTGCTGGTCGGCAAGGACGCCGAAACTTGCCGCATCGCGGTGCCGGAAACCGGCGGCGAAAAGACCTTGCCCAGCGCCGAACTGGAGAATCTGTATGCCGGCCGGGCTTTCTTCGTTCGAGTCAATCACCGCTTCGATGCCAGAACCGCCGATCTCGGCGCGGCACGGTCCGGCCATTGGATACGCAATGTGGTCTACGCGGCTTGGCCGATCTACGCCGAGGTGTTGGCCGCGTCGTTGCTGATCAATTTGTTCGCGTTGGCGGCGCCGTTGTTCTTCATGAATGTTTACGATCGGGTGGTGCCGAATCACGCGCTGGAAACGCTATGGGTGCTGGCGCTCGGGGTGTTGATCGTGTTCGGCTTCGAGTTGGCGATGAAGCTGTTGCGCGGCTACTTTATAGACGCCGCCGGCAAGCGCGCCGACATCGTGTTGTCGGCCGGCATCTTCGAAAAATTGTTGAACATTCGCCTGGAAGCTCGCCCGGCCTCGGCCGGCGCATTCGCTAACCGCTTGCACGAATTCGAGGCCTTCCGCGAGTTTCTGACCTCGGCCACCTTGGTGACCTTGGTCGATCTGCCGTTTTTGCTGCTGTTCGTATTGATTGTGTACAGCATTGCCGGCCCACTAGCCTGGATTCCGTTGGCGATATTGCCGCTGGCGGTATTGGCCGGCATCGCCTTGCAGGCGCCGTTGCGGCAAACCGTCGATACGATGTTTCGCTACGCCGCGGAGAACCAGGCGACCTTGATCGAAGCCCTGACTAATTTGGAAAACGTTAAAACCACCGGCGCGGCCAGCCAGTTGCAACGGCGTTGGGAAAACAATATCGGCGAATTGGCGCGGCTGGGTTTGAAGTCCCGGTTGTACACCAGCTTGACCGTCAATTTGACTGCGTTCTTTCAACAACTGGCGGCGGTGCTGTTGGTCGTGGCCGGGGTTTACCGGATCGGCGACGGCGACTTGACCACCGGCGGCCTGGTGGCGTGCACGATGCTGGCCGGCCGGGCCTTGGCGCCAGTCGGTCAGGTCGCGGCCTTGCTGACCCGCTATCATCAGGCGCGGATGGCCCTGGCCTCGGTGCGGCGGATGATGGAGCTGCCGGTGGAGCGCGAGGCCGGTAAGGATTATCTGCACCGGCCGCGTCTGGCCGGCGAGGTGGAGTTTCGCGGAGTCGGCTTCAGCTATCCCGGCCAGCCGGTGCCGGCCCTGGACAATGTGTCGTTCAAGATTCGGGCCGGCGAGCGGGTCGGCGTGATCGGGCGGATAGGCTCCGGCAAAAGTACGCTGGAGAAATTGATTCTGGCGCTGTACCAGCCGCAACAAGGCGCGATTTTGTTGGACGGTTGTGATAGTCGCCAGCTCGATCCCGCCGAATTGCGTCGCCAAATCGGCTACGTGCCGCAGGATAACGCGTTGATGTTCGGCAGCGTCCGCGACAACATCGTATTCGGCGCCGGGTACGTCGACGACGCGGCGATGCTGCGGGCGGCGGAGTTGGCCGGCGTCGCGCAGTTTACCGCCCGCCATCCGCTCGGTTTCGACATGCCGGTCGGCGAGCGCGGCGCCGGTTTGTCGGGCGGTCAACGCCAAAGCATCGTGCTGGCCAGGGCCTTGCTGTTGCAGCCGGCGTTGTTGGTGCTGGACGAGCCGACCAACGCGATGGACAACAGCAGCGAGGAAGCCTTCAAGCAGCGCTTCGCGGCGCAATTGTCCGATCAGACCCTGATCCTAGTGACCCACAAAGCTTCGCTGTTGAGTCTGGTGGACCGGGTCATCGTCATGGACGGCGGCCATATCGTCGCCGACGGGCCGAAAGACCACGTGTTGGAAGCCTTGCGGCAAGGCCAGATCAAGGTGGCCGGATGAAAAAACTTTGGGTGCTTGGCTGGCCGACTACCGCTATCGCAGCGAGGACCGCCGCGATTTCGACATCGCCGACGGCAGCGCGCTGTACGAATTGCCGATCCAAAGTCATTTGATTTTGCTGACCACGCTGGTCTTCGTGGTCGTGGCGCTGGTCTGGGCCAATTTCGCGACGCTGGATGAAGTGACGCGCGGTCAAGGCAAGACGATACCGTCCAGCCAGATCCAGGTCGTACAAAATCTGGAAGGCGGCATCGTCTCGGAAATCCTGGTGCGCGAGGGGGATAGCGTCGAAAAAGATCAAGTCTTGCTGCAACTGGACCGGGTGCGTTTTGCCTCGTCGTTTCAGGAAGCCAAGCTTAAGTATTACGAGCTGCTGGCCAATACCGCCCGCTTGAACGCCGAAATCAACGGCGGCGCGTTGCAATTGCCGGACGAAGTGGGCAAGCAGGCGCCGCAAATCGCCGACAATGTCCGGCAGTTGCTGGCTTCCCGCCAACACGAACTGAAGTCGAACACCGATATTCTCAGCGAGCAGATTCGCCAGCGCGAACAGGAAATCGTCGAGTTGCAGTCCAAGAGCGAGCAACTCGGGCGTAGCTATAAAATGCTGCAGGACGAGGTGAAAATGTCCGAGCCGCTGGTGGCCGACGGCGCGATGTCGCAAGTCGAATTGTTGCGGCTGCAGCGGGCCGCCAACGATTTGCGCGGCGAATTGAATTCGGCCAATCTGGCGATGCCGCGCGCGCGTTCGGCGCTGGACGAAGCCCGCAACAAACTTTCCGAAATCAAGGCGCGGTTTCGGACCGAGGCCTTGAAGGAATTGAACGAGACCAAGGCCGAGTTGGATCGCACCAGCGCTTCCGCCGTTGCGCTGGAAGACCGGGTCAGCCGGACGCGGGTGTTGTCGCCGGTCAAGGGCACCGTCAAGCGCATCAAGATCAATACGGTCGGCGGCGTAATTCAGCCGGGTATGGATTTGTTGGAAATCGTGCCGGTCGAGGATCAGTTGCTGATCGAGGCCAAAATCCGCCCGGCCGACATCGCTTTTCTTCACCCCGGGCAGCAAGCTGTGGTAAAACTAACCGCGTACGACTATTCGATATACGGCGGTTTGGACGCAGTGTTGGAGCATATTAGCGCCGACAGTATTCCCGGCGAAAAAAAGGATGAGGACAGCTATTACCTGATCCGCCTGCGCACCGCCACGAACACTTTGCAAAACCGAGGGGAACGCTTGCAGATCATTGCCGGCATGACCGCCGAGGTCGATATATTGACCGGCAAGAAAACCGTGCTCGAATACCTGATGAAGCCGATATTCAAGGCCAGGGATAGGGCGTTGAGAGAACGATAATTACAAACGGCATATCCGTGGCTAACCTATTGATTTGTTCTAATAATCCCCAGTTGACCGCGCAATGGAACCACGCGTTGATTTCGGAATACACGGTCAGTATGTTGCACAATCCCAAGACCGAATTCACCGCCGACGCGGTCATTCTGGACGCCAAGAAGCTGGACGACGATGCCAGTCTGATGGCGTTGTTTTCCAACCGCCATACCCGTTTTCTAGTGATGGGCTGCGATTGGCCGGATAGCCGGCAAATCGAAGTGTTGATCAACGGCGCGGCCGGTTACTGCGATCAATCCGAATCCGCCGAATTATTGAAGCGGGCCGTCGCCTGCATTCTGGACGGCGACATCTGGATACGCCGCGCCCTGGTCCCCAAGGTGATCGGGGCGTTGACCCGCGCCAGACAAACTCAAACCGTGAAAAATCGTTACGACGCCGAGCAGAAACTGCAGCAGATCGCCGGCTTGTCGGCGCGCGAGCTCGAAGTCGCCAATCTGATCCGCCAGGGCGAAAACAATAAACGTATCGCGCTGGCGCTGAATATTTCAGAGCGCACAGTCAAGGCGCATTTATCGTCGATATTCCGCAAATTGGGTGTCGACGATCGCTTGCATCTGGCCATATTGTTAAAAGAAACCGACCAATATCAAAGAGGATAGGCATGAAATCGACGACCGGATGGGGTGTAAGCATCGCGATACAACTAGCGTTTGCGACCGACGGCTACGCGGTAACGTTACAGGATTCGATCCAGAAAGTGCTGGACGACAACCCGAAGATCCAGGCGGCCAAATCCGAACGCCGGGCGGTCGAGGAAGAAATCGGCCAAGCCAAGGCCGGTTACTTTCCGACCGTGGACGCCACGGCCGGCATCGGTTGGGAAGAGTCGAACAATCCGACCACCCGTACCCGAGGCGACGGCTCGGTGTTTTATCATCGCGAGGAAGGCGCCATCCAGGTCCGGCAAATGTTGTTCGACGGTCTGGCTACTCCCAACGAAGTCGAGCGCCAGGAAAAACGTACCGATTCGCGCGCCTACACCGTGTTCGGCCAGTCCGAAATCACCGCGCTGGACGGCGTCGAAGCCTATTTAAAAGTGTTGCGCCGTCAGGAGTTGCTGAATCTAGCCAAGGACAACCTGCAACTGCATTTGCGCACCAACGAGCAAATCAAATTGCGTAGCGAGCGCGGCGTCGGCAAGCGGGCCGACGTCGATCAATCGATGGGCCGGGTGGCTTTGGCCGAGAAGAACGTCTGGTCCGAGACCGGTAACCTGAAAGACGCCGAAACCGGCTTTCAACGGGTGATCGGCATCTTGCCGGACGCGGTCGAACCGGTCGCCGCGCCGACCGCCGCGTTGCCGGCGACGATGGAACAAGCCATCGACGAAGCGCTGGCCGACCATCCGATTCTGAAGTCGGCGAATTCGGACGTGGAATCGGCCTTCGCCCAGCACGAAACCGCCAAGGCACCGTACTTTCCGCGTTTCGATATCGAAACCGGCGTCAGCCACAATTACAACTTGGACGGTATCCGCGGCACCAACTCGGACATGACGGCGATGCTGCGGATGCGCTACAACCTGTTCAACGGCGGCAAGGACATCGCCCGCCGCGAGCAGACCGCGCAATTGATCAATCAGGCCAAGGACATCCGCGACAACACCCATCGCCAAGTGGTCGAAAGTATGCGTTTGTCCTGGGTGGCTTACCAGACCGTGAAAAGCCAGATGGAGTTCTACAAACAACACGCAGACTCGGCCGAAAAAACCATCACCGCCTACCAACAGCAGTTCAATATCGGTCAGCGCACCTTGTTGGACTTGCTGGATACCTACAACGAGATGTACGTTGCCAAGAGCTCGTTGATTAACGCCAAATACGACGAGTTATTCTCGCAGTACCGAATTTTGGCGAGCAAGGGCCAATTGAATAAGCATTTGGGTACCAAATTGCCGGAAGAGATTCAGCCCATCAGTTCGGCGGATTAGAGAACGCGATGCGCGGGTTTCTAGAGTTGGCGACATATAGATGATGCGGATACATGTCGATCGATGATAGGTTGAAGTCCGTAGCTGGTTAATAGCTTGTAGAGGGGCGCAATCCTAGCCGTGTAGCGATGCCGGCCCTTTAACAGTAGTTCTGAAAGATCCGTATCAGTTTGGGCATTCCGATAGCTGTCGCCCTATCGGATCAACAAACACGCGGTTTTCAATAATGCGTGGGCGACGGCGATGATAGTGCGCTTTCGCCCGCGTCGAATCAATAGTGATCTCCTGAAAAAAGTTGTTTTGAATCATTGCGATAAATGGTTGCGGCTTTTTACGTCATCGGTTCCTGAGTGTTCCAGCGTGAACAGCGCGGTAGTAAGCCTTTTGCTCGGGACCAATAGCCGATACAGCGCTGTTGGATCTTGACGACGCTGTCCCGTATCTCCGTGCCAATACTTAGCAAGACGACAACGACCAGTCCGATGTCGAGCGGCCGGTCGGAGAGGTTTTCGAACCGGACAATGAACAAGTTCAATGCTTCGCGCCGCCGTTGCCTATTTTCAACATTTAACGGGCTGTCCGAGTTGGTAAGCGTCGAATCGAGTAGGGGCGCAAAAGCCATGGACTTCAGTAGGCCGGTCGCACTGGATTGCGCGGGTAGCGTTAAGCGTTAGAGTTAGCGAGAGGCTGGCGGCTACGGGGCGTTCGACAAAGTCTAGCCGAATCGCCGGGCGGAACGACCGAGTATCCGACAAATGTTTGTCGCCCGCGCTTAGGTGTTTGTCGGTTTTCCTACAAAAAGCTTGTCCGGGAATCGCTGGAAAATCATCGGGTTATTGCTTGGCACGCCGGTTGCAAGTTGATAAGCAAAAACTTGGGGTCGTGTCATGAAAACGAATAAAGACATTGCGGAATTATTGGACGAACCGGCTTGCGAACACAACAAGAAGGAGAAATCCGGTTGTGCTAAGCCTAAACCCGGCTCCGCCGCAGGCGGTTGTGCGTTTGACGGTGCCCAGATTGCGTTGTTGCCTATCGCCGATGTCGCCCATATTGTCCACGGGCCGATTGCCTGCGCCGGCAGCTCTTGGGATAACCGCGGGACTCGGTCGTCGGGGCCGGACTTATACCGGATCGGCATGACCACCGATTTGACCGAACAGGATATCGTGATGGGCCGTAGCGAGAAACGGCTGTTCCACGCGATCAAGCAAGCCATCGAGACCTACAATCCGCCGGCGGTGTTCGTCTACAACACTTGCGTACCGGCCTTGGTCGGCGACGACATCAACGCGACCTGCAAGGAAGCCGCCGAGCGGTGGGGCGTGCCGGTGGTACCTATCGATAGCGCCGGTTTCTACGGCACTAAAAACCTGGGCAACCGGATCGCCGCCGATGCGATGCTGAACCATGTGGTCGGCACGCGCGATCCCGATCCATTGCCGCCGGGTACCGAGCGGCCCGGTATCAAGGTTCACGACGTCAATCTGGTCGGCGAATACAACATCGCCGGCGAATTCTGGCATGTACTGCCCTTGCTGGACGAATTGGGCTTGCGGGTGCTGTGCACCTTGTCCGGCGACGCCCGCTTCCGCGAGGTGCAAACCATGCACAAAGCCGAAGTCAACATGATGGTCTGCTCGAAAGCGATGCTGAACGTGGCCCGGCGTATGGAAAAAGATTACAAAACCCCGTGGTTCGAAGGCAGCTTCTACGGCATTACCGATACCAGCCAGTCCTTGCGCGATTTTGCCAAGGTCATCGACGATCCGGATTTGACCGAACGCACCGAGGCGCTGATTGCCCGCGAAGAGGCTCGAATCCGCGCGGCGCTGGCGCCGTGGCGCGAGCGTTTGAAAGGCAAGCGGGTGCTGTTGTTTACCGGCGGGGTCAAGAGCTGGTCGGTAATTTCGGCCTTGCAGGATTTGGGGATGGTCGTGGTCGCGACCGGTACCAAAAAGTCCACCGAGGAAGACAAGGCGCGCATCCGCGAACTGATGGGCGAGGATACGCTGATGATCGAGGACGGTAGCCCGAAAGCGCTGTTGAAGGTCGTCCACGATTATAAGGCCGATATTTTGATCGCCGGTGGCCGCAATATGTACACCGCGTTGAAAGCCAAAATTCCGTTTCTGGATATCAACCAAGAGCGCGAATTCGGTTATGCCGGTTACGAAGGCATGCTGGAACTAGTGCGCCAGTTGGCGTTGACGCTGGAAAGTCCGGTTTGGGAGTCGGTCAGGGCGCCGATGCCTTGGCGCGTAGGCGGCCTCGCTAAAACCGTTGCGAGCGAACCGGCCGAACCGGCGTTAAAAATTCAGGCGGCTTAGTCCGATTAGACGGTGTGCGATTGACTCAGGCAACTAGGTAGGCGGCGATGGCGGAAATTCTCAAACGTAAGAAAGCACTCTCGGTCAGTCCGTTAAAGGCCAGCGCGCCAACCGGCGGTTCGTTGGCTTGCCTGGGTTTCGACCGAGCGATTCCGATGCTGCACGGCTCGCAAGGCTGTACCGCATTCGCGAAAGTATTCTTCGTCCGGCATTTTCGCGAGCCGATTCCATTGCAAACCACCGCGATGGACCAAGCCAGCTCGGTGCTGGGCGCCGACGAAAACGTCGTCGAAGGTTTGAAATCGATTGCCGAGAAATCCAATCCGGCCTTGATCGCGGTGTTGACCACCGGTTTGGCCGAAACCCAGGGTTGCGACGTACAGCGCAACGTGCGCGAATTTCGCGCCAAGTATCCGGAGTACGATCACGTCGCCGTCGTCGCGGTCAACACGCCGGATTTTACCGGTTGCGTCGAGACCGGCTATGCCGCGACGATACACGAGATTGTCAATGCACTGGTGCCCGATGCCGAAACCGCCGGTACCAAGCCCGGTAATCGCCGTCGGCAGGTAAACGTGTTGGTCAGCCACATGCTGACGCCCGGCGACCTGGAAGCCCTGCGCGACACGATAGAAATGTTCGGCCTGCGGCCGGTGCTGGTGCCGGATTTATCCGATTCGCTGGACGGCAGCTTGACCGAAGACGAATTTTCGCCGGTGACGATAGGCGGTACACCGGTGTCGGAACTGGCCACGCTGGGCGAGGCCAAGGCGTCGCTAATCATCGGGCCGTCCTTGCATAAAGCCGGCGAGTTGTTGCAAGAAAAAACCGGCGTTCCGAGTTATTTTTTCGAACATTTGTACGGCCTGGAAGCCAACGATGCGCTGATCCTGGCTCTGGCCGAAATCAGCGAACAGCCGGTCCCGCAACGGATAGAACGCCAACGTGCTCAATTGCAGGATGCGATGCTGGACACCCATTTCATGCTGGGCCAGCTCAAGGTGGCGATCGCGGCCGATCCCGATTTGCTGAATGCCTGCGTGCATTTGATCAAGGGCATGGGCGGCGACGTGGTCGCGGCGATCAGCCCGGCTAACGCCGCGATTCTCAGCAAAATGCCGGTTAACAGCGTCAAGATCGGCGACCTGGAAGATCTGGAATTGACCGCTAGGGAAAACGGCGCGCAATTGCTGATCGGCAATTCGCACGCGGTCGATAGCGCCGAACGTTTGGGCGTGCCTATCCTGCGCACCGGCTTCCCGCTGTACGACATCATCGGCGGCTATCAAAAGACCTGGATCGGCTATCGCGGCACGCGCCAAGCGTTGTTCGACTTGGCTAACCTGGTGATCAACTTCGCCCACGAAGAGATCGAAGTCTATCACTCGCCGTATTCGCAAAAACCGGAAAACGAACGCCACGCCTGCTCGCCGTCATGTCACTAGCCCGACGCATGCAGGTTGTGCATACCACTGAACAGAGGATGCCCATGGATACCGCGATTAAAGTCGCCTTTGCCACTACCGATATGGTGCATGTCAACCAGCATTTCGGTTCAGCCCGTTCGTTCGCGGTCTACGCGGTGGACCCCGAGCAATCGGAAATGCTGGAAGCCGCGCAGTTCGGCGAACTGGCCCAGGACGGTAACGAGGATAAGTTGTCGGTCAAGATTCAACTGCTGGACGGCTGCGCGGCCGTCTATTGCCAAGCCATCGGCGCCTCGGCGATCAAGCAAATCATCGCCCAGGGCATACAGCCGATCAAAGTCCATGAAGGCAGCACCATCAAAGAGTTGATCGGCGATTTGCAGAACGAAATGAAAGCCGGGCCTTCCGCGTGGCTGACCAAGGCCATCAACGCGCACAAGGGGCCGGATGCCGGCCGCTTCGATGCGATGGAAGACGAAGGCTGGGACGAGTAAGCGCTTTAACGAATCGACAAATTGCGGCGGTTCGCCGCCCTAACCAAAACCACTGGAGAACCCACCATGTCTCAACCCGCACTCGTCGTCGAAGCCGGCGACCCTTTGATGAGCTCTGAAATCGTTGTCGAGATGATCAAACAACTCAGAGCAATGGATACCTACGACACCTACGAAGGTTGGTCCGAGGAAAAAATCATCGACCCATTGATCATGACCAAGGAGCGCAAACGCGAAGTGCCGGTCATCGGCGATCCCGACGAAATCACGCTGGCCCGCGTCAAGGCGTATTACAACGCCATTTCCTCGTTGGTGGAAAAACGTTGCGGTCTGATGGCGGTACCGGTGATCAATATCACCCACGAAGGCTTCGGCCGGGCGCTGGTGTTGGTCGGTAAATTGATCGCGGTCGACAAAGTGTTGCGCGACGTGCATCGCTTCGGCTTCGGCAGTTTGGAAGAGTTGAACGAAAAAACCGAGAAAGTGTTGGAAAAAGCCGTGGCCTTGATCGAGCAATTCAAAGAAGTGGCGGAAGCTTGAGGTGAAATCATGAGTGACGAAGAGATTAAAGCGCTGGAAAAAGAAGTGAAAAAAACCAAACGCCTGGCCAACGAGGCGGCGTCGGTGTTGCATGATCTGATCGAAGACCGTTTGCCGGATGCTTACGGGGAGTTGATGGGCATTGCCCAAACGACGTACGACGCGTGTAAGGCCTGGGACGAAGCCAACAAGAAATTCCAAGCCGCCAGTGGCGGATGAGGCTTGAGGAGAGCGATATGAGCGAATTTGTAACCGGCGTAACCTTTGGCGGCAGCGTTTGGACGCCATCTTACGTGACCGATTTGAACCAACGCGACTGCATCGGTTGCGGCCGTTGCTTCAAGGTGTGCCCGCGCGACGTGTTCGATTTGGTGGACCGGGGAGATGTACTGGACGCCGCCGATTTGGAGGACTTCGACGAGGATGACGACAACACGATGGTGATGAGCCTCAAAAATGCCGCCGACTGTATCGGCTGCGAGGCTTGCTCCAAAGTTTGCCCGAAAGCCTGCTTTACCCACGAGCATAAGGCAGCGGCTTAAATGCCGTCTGGCGGATGCGGAGTGTCCAGCGCTCCGCTTTCGTCCTGCCTTTTGATGGCCACTTTTTATCGGCAGGCTTCCGCGCCGCTCGACTCGAAATAGTTGAGCGCAAACGCGATGCAAGCGACCGCCCCCACATAGCTTGGTTGGCGACTTGAAGCGCGATCTGCCCGCTTTTAAGAAAGGGCGAAACCCTTTCAGTGTCGCGTAAGCGACCCGATTTCTTATTTCAGTTCAAAAAAGGAAAGCTATCATGCCACGTCCCAATAAACACGTTTTCGTCTGTACTCAAGCGCGCCCGCAAGGCCATCCGCGCGGTTCCTGTACCGCCAGCGGTTGTGCCGACGTGATGAACGAATTCATGGCGCAAATTCAAAGCCGCAATTTGTTCGAAAAAATCGGCCTGACCAACACCGGCTGCATGGGGCCTTGCATGCTGGGACCCAGCGTGCTGGTCTATCCCGAAGGTGTTATGTATGGACGGGTGACCAAGGACGACGTCAAAACCATCATCGAGGAGCATTTGCTGGGTGATAAGCCTGTCGAAAAGCTTATCGTGCCCGCCGAGGTTTGGTAAGCAATGGCCGCGGTCAGCTTTCTTGAAGAGCGGGTGCTGTTCAGCCCGGATGTCCCAGAAGCCGTCAACAAATTGTTGCAGTCGGCGGTGGCGGCCAGCCACGCCGACAAGCCGCTGGCCGAGAAGTTTTTTCAGCAGGCCCAGGCCTTGGACGGCACCTGTTTGCAAACCTATTTCGCGTTGTACAAGTTTTATTTTTACCAGGGTCGATTGCAGGAAGCGGAGCGCGAAGCCCGGGCGGCCTTGGCGGAGGCGGCTCGGCAAGGCGGCTTCACGGCGGATTACCGACTGTTGAGCCAGGAAACCGGCAAGCGGGATATGTATGCTAGCGACGTTCACTTGTTCTATCTGTATAGTTTGAAAGCGCTGGCTTTTATCAATCTGCGGCGCCAACAGGATGAGGAGGCGCAACTGATCCTGTCCATTATTCGGGGCTTGGATCCGGAAGACCGCTCCGGTGCGTCGGTAATCATGGACTTGGCGAGCGCAATGTTGGAGGATGCCGCATGAGCGCGGAAAGTTTGTCTGAACACGTCGAAATGCGCCGCGAATTCGGCAAAACCGTGTGCCAACGCATCGCCGCGAATATTGCCAAGCTGGGTTTCCCGGTACAGACTCAGATCGCGTTGCCGGAATACGAAGCCGCGCAATTCAGTCTGGTCAGCGACCCGTTCACGCAAAGCGTGGATTTGGTGGGATATTGGTACGACGCCAATAAGCGCCGGATCGGTCAAATCAAATTTCACGGCGACGGCAGCTTTTATGCCGAGTACGATGTGGTGCAGCCTCACCCGACCAAGAAGCAATGGTTTGTAGAGGCGATCAATGCCTGGGGCAAGCAGGACAATATTAAAACCGAAGCGAAATTGCTAGACGTGCCGCAATAAGGGGGCGATGGGCAACCCTAAGTACCTGTACGAGTTGCTGCTGGATCATTGCGGTGGCGACGCGGTGGTCGACGAGTTGATGATAGGTCTGGTTTGGACGCTATGTCGCGGCAGGGGCGAGGCGACTACCGGTTTGGCGATGACGCCGGGGCACGCCACGCGGACGCTGAATTGGTCCGGCACCTTATGCGGCAAGCCGATCATCGATCTGGCCGCTTGGATTACCGAGTGGGAGCCGTATAAGGCGACCGTGGCGATGGCGGCGATCAACGCCAGCGTCAACGCCAGACCGCTACCGGATTCGCTGGCATTGGAAGGTCACGCCGAATACGCTAACTTGGCGGTGTTCGATTATTTTCTCCCGCGCCTGAAAGGCAAGAAAGTGGTCGTGATCGGCCGTTACCCTGGTATCGAACGGTATCAGGAGCAGATGCAGTTGACGGTACTGGAGCGCCAGCCGGCCGCCAGCGATTTGCCGGATTCCGCGTGCGAATTTCTGTTGCCGCAGGCCGATTGGGTGTTTTTGACCGCCAGTTCCATCCCGAACAAAACGTTTCCGCGACTGGCGGAGCTGGCTTGCCATGCCACGACGGTGTTAATGGGGCCGACCGTGCCGTGGCTGCCGCAACTGCACGAATTTGGTATCGATTACCTGGCCGGAGCCGAGATCGTCGACCCGGAGGTGCTATACCATACCGCTGCTCAGGGCGGGGGTGCGGATTTTCAACAACGGTTTGCGCTATCGGGTGATGGAATTATTGCCGAATCATAGCCTGGCTTGGTTGAAACAGCAGATTGCCGATTGTTTTGACGAGAAAAACCGACTGACGGCGGCAATGGATAGCTGGTACGCTAGCGGCAACCGTTCCCGCTTTCCGGATTACCCGTTGCTGGATCGACTCAATAACCGCCTGTCGCGGCTGGATTCCAGCTATAAAACCTTGTGGGACAGCCAGGCCACCATCTAAGCCATGATCGAATCGCTCGCCGACCCGTTCGAAAACCACCGCCTGTTGCTGTTTTATAAAGGCGACATCAGCGCCTTGACATTATTCCTGCAGCAAGCCTCCGGAAGTGTGTTCTTTCCGGAACCGTTGCCGCCACTGTCCGAAGCGTTGGAGGAAGATGAAGACGCGCCGGCCGGCAAGGTGAGCGTGCATCCGGCGATGTTGCTGAGCACGGCCAATCAGACTCTGCAATTGGACAACGATTTGCTGCGGATCGAAGCCGGTTTCGCCGAGCAAGTCGATGCGCCCGGTGGCGTGATTACGGTGTATATGGCGCGTTTCACGCTGCTCGACCCGCCGCATCTATTGATGGAAAGTCGTAACTGCAAATTTCGCACCTTACCGGAATTGCGCGGTCGGCCGCCGGCGGAAATGGAGTTGCTGCGTCGCGCGTACGTAAAAATGATGGAGGGCTAATATGTTCGACTTTCAGGATTTCGGCTTCGACTCGGCTAGCGACGGTTCTGCGGACGCATCGCCGCCGTCGACCGGTCCTTATATTCCCGAAGCCAGCGAATGCATGCGCTGCGGTATGTGCGTCAGTACCTGTCCGACGTTTCGCTTATTCCAGGTGGACGAACAGACGCCGCGCCGCCGGGTACGTACCATCGCCAAAATATTGGCCGACGACGCCGGCGTTGGCGTCGAAGAACTCGCGCAACTCAACGATTGCGTTCAGTGCCGGACGTGCGAGACCGTTTGTCCCAGCCGAATGAGTTATGGGGCATTGTTCGACCAGGCCCAAGCCAAATTGCGCGCAACGGCGAGGCCGTCTTGGTTGGCACGGCTGGGGTTGCGCTTGATCGAACGCAAGCACGCCCGGGCGCTGTTGCTGCCATTCGTCACGCTGTATTTACGCTCCGGTTTGCAGAAACCGCTACGCGCCAGCGGACTGTTGGCGAAACTCGGTTTGGGAGCGGCCGAAGCCTTGGTTTGCGAGCCGTCCTTGGTCGGAATGGCCGGGATTTATCCGGTGGAGCGTCGCATCAAATATCGGGGCAGGGTAGCGCTGTTTACCGGTTGTTTGGCCGAACATTTCGATCGTCCGGTCCAGGTTGCGGGCATCAAGTTACTGAATAGGCTCGGTTATGAGGTCGTGGTGCCGGAAGAGCAGGGTTGTTGCGGCGCGATTCATCAGCACAACGGCTTGCCGGCGGAATCGATGATGGAAGCCAACATCGCCGCGTTTTACGCGCTGGAAGTCGAAGCGGTTATATACTCCGCCAGCGGCTGCGGGGCTATGTTGACCGAATATCAAGGCGGAGATTCCGAGACATCCGGTTGGTTTACCAAGCATTTGATCGACATCAACGAGTTTTTGTTGGCGCATTGGCCGGAAGATCTGCAACTGGCGGCTTCCAATCTGAACGTGGCGGTCCATGAACCCTGCAGTCAACGCAATGTGTTGAAGAATAGTCAGAGCGTGTATGCCTTGTTGCGCAAGATTCCAGGCGTCAATCTGGAAGCGTTGGCCGACAATCAGTTATGCTGTGGTGCCGGCGGTACTTATATGCTCAGTCATCCCGAAAACGCCGAATCGTTGCGGGCCGCCAAGCGTCTGGCGATGGCCGGATCCGGAGCCGATGTCGTAGTCAGCGCCAACTTTGGCTGTGGTTTTTATCTGAACGCCGGGCAGCCCGCAGGCTCCAGAGTGGTTCATCCGCTGCAACTCCTCGCCGATCGCATCTAAACTCAAGGTGTCTTGTAGATTCTAACCTAACGGTCGTGAAAGGCTTTTCGAAAAATATGAGCGGCGGAGGGGCTTTAGCCGCGGTTGATGGCGTTCCGACGCAGGGATGTCCGCAACTCGCCCAACGCCTTTCAGAGTAATTTTGGGCTTGCGGTCGGTCGCCGATGCCGCTATGATCGCATCAGGCTGGAAGTTTGCGAGGCGCGGTTGTCGGCGAATCATGTTGAATGGTAGCGCTGCCAGGCGATTTGGTCAGGATGGTGCGGTATCCGCCGATCGAGATACAAGCTGCTGCTTCAGAGTCTGTTTTAAAAATCGTTCCTGGGTGGAACGTTTGGCGCACGGACCGCCGCCGCGCGGGTTGGACTCTCTGTCCGGCCCGTTTTTTTGCCTGCCGTTTCGTGCCGGCGGTAAGAACAGGAGCCTGATTTGTCGCGTAACGAGCGTCGGCTAAGATGTATGTGGCGGCGCAATCCTTTAGGGAAGATGCGCATTTTAGTTCCACGTCGATTCCAGTTACGATGCAGACAGTGATTATGATTTTGTTTTTAAAGGATATTCCTGCGAATACTCGACCCAACGAGTTACACGATTACGTGTTTTCGGCGTTTACGAACGGTGGAGATCAGGCGTCCGGTCGGGTTTTGAAAGCCGAGGTGATGGTGATTCGGGATAAGCAAACCAATGGTCTGGAGCACCACGGTCTGGTTTTCGTCGATTCGCGGGCCAGCGGCATGTTGGCGATTCAAAACCTATCCGGCAAACCCTTCAGCAATACTTGCGTGTCGATCAGGCCGTATGTGCATAGGGATCTTAACAACGATAGGCGCTTGCTGGAAACGTCGGCCGGCTATCAGCAGCGCGGCATTGATCGGCGGCGGGGCGATCGGATCGAAATCCACATCGATTTATCCAATGTCTTCCATTACCAGGACGATATGTTGCCGGCGTGACTCGGTAGAATATGTAGGGAGATTAGTGAGGCGCCGCGTAAGGAGCATTCCGAAGCCAGAGGGGTAGGGGCAGCGGAACGCGGTACGGGCGCCTCGATCCAGATTAGCAACGTCCGATAAATTCAAGCTTAACGCATGGCACTAACCTAGGGGGCTTGCTCGCTATACTCCGACGATGCCGGCGGCTTGCAGGTCGGCGTGGTAGGACGAACGCACCAACGGCGCGCTGGCCACTTGTTTGAAGCCCATTTCGGTGGCGATTTCTGCGTAGCGTTGAAATTGGTCCGGATGGATATAGGCCTGGACCGGCAAATGGTCCTTGCTGGGCTGCAAATACTGACCCAGCGTCAGCATGCTGCAACCGTGCGCCAACAAATCCTCCAGCACCGCCAAAATCTCCGCCTCGGTTTCGCCGATGCCCAACATCAGGCCGGATTTGGTCGGCACCTGCGGCAGATGTTCTCGATGCAGCTTTAGCAGTTCCAACGATCCCTGGTAATCGGCGCCGGGCCGGGCTTGCTGATACAGGCGCGGCACGGTTTCCAAATTGTGGTTGAACACATCGCAGGGTTGCGCGGCCAAGATCTGCAGGGCTTTACCGACCCGTCCGCGAAAATCGGGGACCAACACTTCCACAACGGTGGCGGGGGATCGCCGGCGCACCTCAGCAATACAGGCGGCAAAGTGGCCGGCGCCGCCGTCGCGCAAGTCGTCGCGGTTCACCGAGGTGATGACCACGTACTTCAACGCCATCGCGGCGATGGTATCGGCCAGATGCGCCGGTTCCTCGGCGTCCAACGCTTGCGGTTTGCCGTGGGCTACGTCGCAGAACGGGCAACGCCGGGTACACAGATCGCCCATGATCATGAAGGTGGCGGTGCCGTGGCTGAAGCATTCGCCCAGATTCGGGCAGGCCGCTTCCTCGCACACCGTGTGGAGACGGTTGGCGCGCAGAGTCTGCTTTATCCGGTTGACCTGATCGCCGGCCGGTAGCTTGACCCGGATCCAATCCGGTTTGCGCAATACTTCGCCGGTCGTTTCGACCTTGATCGGAATCCGCGACAATTTATCGGCATTGCGTTGGTGGGTTGCGGGCGTGGAGCGGGAAGGGGCGTTCAGCGTCATGATTCTATCGCCTGAAGTAATTGGTGAACTATCGGAACGGCCAGTTCGTCGGTGCTTATCTTAACCCCCAAATCGGCCAGTTGGGTAACCGGCAAATTCGGGTAGCCGCAGGGATTGATGTCGCGGAACGGTGCCAAGTCCATGTCGTTGTTCAGGCTCAAGCCGTGATAGCAGCAGCCGCGTTTGATGCGCAGGCCCAACGACGCAATTTTGCGGCCGTCAACGTAGACGCCGGGGGCGTCGGCGCGGGCCGAGGCCGAAATACCGTATTGGCTTAGCGTGACGATGACGGCTTGTTCCAATAAACTGACCACCTGCCTTGGGCCTAGACTCAGCCTGCGCAGATCGGCTAACAGGTACACGATCAGTTGGCCGGGGCCGTGGTAGGTGATCTGGCCGCCGCGATCGCAGGCAATGACTGGAATCGCCGTCTCGCGCAGTAGGTGTTCGCGCTTGCCGTTCAGGCCCAATGTGTAGACCGGCGGATGCTCGACGATCCAGATCTGGTCCGGACTGGCGCTGTCGCGCTCGGCGGTGTAGTTTTGCATGTCCCGCCAGACCGATGTGTAGTCGCGCCGGCCCAAGTGTTGCAGGCTTGCATTCACCGGCTTACAGCGCCATCAACACGTCGGGACAGGCGGTCAAATCCAGGTAAATCGCGTCCAGTTGGCTGCGGCTGGTGGCCTCGATGACGACGGTGACCGCCGTGTAATTGCCGCCCTTGCTCGGCCGGCTAGTGACCGCGCCTTCGCGAATGTCTTCGACGTGGCGGCGGACGATCTCGACGACGATTGCGTCGAAGTCGTCCCGGCTCTTACCCATCGCCTTAATCGCAAATTGGCAGGGAAATTCCAGCAGGGAATCGGCTTCGCTCATGACAGCGACTTTTTATAGGTTTGCAGTAAATCGTCCAGCCGTTGCCAAACCGGCCCTGGCTTGCCGGTGCCGACCGGTTTGCCGTCCAATTCAACGACGGCGAGGATTTCCCGGGTGGAGCTGGCGACCCAGACCTCCTCGGCGGTTTGCAGGCCTTCCAGCGCGATGATGTCTTCGCGGCAGGGGATGCCGTCGGCGCTCGCCAATTCCAGAATCACGTCGCGGGTGATGCCCGGCAGGATTTCGTTGGATTTGGGCGGCGTGATCAATTCGCCGTCGATGACCGCGAACAGATTGCTGGCGGCGCCTTCGATAACGTAGCCGTTCTTGACCAGAATCGCTTCGGCGCAATCCCGATCCAGGGCTTGTTGGCGCAACAGAATGTTGGCCAGCAGCGTGATTGCCTTGATGTTGCAAAGCTGCCAGCGGGTATCGTCCAGCGTGATCGCCTTGATGCCGGCCGACTTGCCTGGAAACGGCTTGATCTCCGAGCACATCGCGAAAACCGTCGGCACCACGGTTTCCGGGAAACCGTGATCGCGGGTCGGCGCATAGCCGCGAGTGATTTGCAGGTAGATGTATTGGTCCTTGCCGGCCGTCAGTAGCGGCTGGAAGATGGCTTGCCAGTCGGCGACGCCGTGCGGCACCGTCAAGCGGATGCCGGCCAGACTGTTATTCAGCCGAACGATGTGGTCTTCCAGGCGGAACAATTTGCCGCCGTAGGCCGGTATCACTTCGTAAACGCCGTCGCCGAACAAAAAGCCGCGATCCAATACCGACACCTTGGCTTCGGCCAACGGCAGATAGTCGCCGTTCAAATACACGAGTTGGGTCATTCTTTCTCCAATAAACCGATGGCGGCATCGTACAAGCGCCGGAACAGGCCGCCCTCGGCTATCGCTTCCAGCGCCACCAGCGGTTTGCTGACGACGGTTTCGCCGGCCAACGACACTACCAGGCTACCGACCGTGTCACCCTTATTCAGCGGCGCGACGATGGCTTTGTCGGTCTGGCTTTCGGCTTTCAATTCGCTGAAATGCTTGCGCGGCGCGGTGACGTAGAGGTCTTCGGCCAAGCCGACCGGCAATTTCGAGGTGACACCCTTGCGCACCCGCGCTTCGCTCAAGGCCTTGTTACCTTCGTACAGCCGATGGGTTTCGAAGAAGCGGAAACCGTAGTTCAACAAGGACTGGCTCTCGTTGGAGCGGGCGTTCGGGCTGGCGGTACCCATTACCACCGAGATCAGCCGCATGTCCTCGCGTTTGGCCGAAGCGACCATGCAGTAACCGGCGTCGTCGGTAAAACCGGTTTTCAGGCCGTCGACCGAAGGATCGCGCCAAAGTAGCAGGTTGCGGTTTTGTTGGGTAATACCGTTGAACGTGAATTCCTTTTGCGAATCCCAGCGGTAATATTCCGGAAATTCCTTGATCACCGCTTGCGCCAGCAGCGCCAGATCGCGCGCCGAACTGTAATGGTTGGGACTGGGCAGGCCGGTGGCGTTTTCGAAATGGCTATTGGCCATGCCCAGGCGGCTGGCTTGCTCGTTCATCATCGTCGCGAAAGTTTGCTCGCTACCGGCCACGTGTTCGGCCAGCGCCACGCTGGCGTCGTTGCCCGATTGAATCACGACACCTTGCAGCAAGTCCTCGACCGCCACCTGCTTGTTGACTTCGACGAACATTTTCGAGCCGCCGGTTTCCCAGGCGTTCTGGCTGATCGTGACTTTTTCGTCCAACGTCAAATGACCGGCCTTAAGCTCGCGGAATACCACGTACACCGTCATGATCTTGGTCAAACTGGCCGGCGCGACGCGTTTGTCGGGGTCTTTTTCGGCCAACACCCGGCTGCTGTTGAAGTCCATCAGGAAATAGCTGCTGGCGGCGACGCTGGGCGCGGCGGGCGTAAAAATCGGACTGGCGGCTTGCAGCGATGCGACGGTCAGCATTAACGACAGCCCAAACAACAGGCTGCAGGCCGTACGGAAGGATGGTCTCATGATTTCTCGGTAAAAAGTCGTTCGGGAAAGCGCCATTGTATCACCGAGACGCTCGGCTACGAAAAACCGCAAGCCCGTTCGGCGCCGGAACCCTGGGCTAATCCGGCGGCGCCAAGCACTTGAATCGGCATGTGCAATCTTGCTTTGCCATGCAAGCGGTTTGCTCGATCGGCCGTTCCAGCAAGGTTGCGATTAATGCCCGGTCGAACTCGCACAATTCCGGGTGGCGCTGAGCCATGTCGTGGTAGACGCAGTTGATGGCTCTAATTTGGCCGGTGTCGTCTTCGAGATTGGCGTGATAACCCAGCGACTGCATCAATTCGACTAGCGCGGCGGTGCGTTCGGCGAGACTCTTACCGGCAAAGCGAGGGGCCAAGGTCTCGGCCAGATTTTCGCCGGTTCGCCACATCAAGCGGCGTAAACCGGCTTCGCCCAATTCGTTGCGCAGTTGGTCCAGCAGTAAGGTACTGAACCAGGCGTATTGCTTGGGTAGCCGATTTCGGCCGGCCTCGGTCAAACCGTAACTGCGCGAGGGCCGGCCGCCGGTGCTGTTCCAGGCGGCCTCGCGGATCAGTTGGTCTTTTTCGAGTCCGGCCAGATGCTGTTTGACCGCGTTGCGTGAAATCCCCAACGCGGCCGCCAGTTCGTCGATGCACAGGCCCGAAGGCGCATCTAATAACAGAGTCAGAATTTGTTCCTGGCGGGAGCCGATTAAAACGTTCATCGAATTTTGCGGGCTGAGAAACGGGCCACTATTGTAGCGCGTTAGCTCGTGAATGGCCGGATTCTCGTGGGCGCGTGGCGGAGCTTACGATTGAATTAACCGAATGTTTTGATGGCGACCGCCAAAGTTAGCTCGAGCAGCCTAAAATACTTAAAGCATAAAAATATTGTAAAAGTATTTTTACCGGTTTATGCTGTGTCCGGGTCGAGCGACCCGACTTTATCAACGCAATGCACGGGAGATGCCATGAGCGCAGAAATTTCTTTGTATGAACAATTGGGCGGCGAAGCGGCCGTCAATGCCGCCGTCGATATTTTTTACCGCAAGGTGTTGAGCGATCACCGAATCAACCGCTTCTTCGACAACACCGACATCGACAAGCAGGCCGCCAAGCAGAAAGCCTTTTTGACGATGGCTTTCGGCGGTCCCAACCATTACAACGGTGCCGACATGAGGCGGGCGCACGCCCATTTGGTCGAAAAACTGGGCCTGGACGATACCCACTTCGACGCGGTGATGGAACACTTGGGCTCAACCTTGCGGGAATTGAACGTGCCGGCCGACTTGATCGCGCGAGCCGCGGCGATTGCCGAAAGTACCCGTAGCGACGTGTTGAACCGTTGAGCGCGGCGATGGCGGAAATCAAGATTAGCTTCAACGGCCGCCAGGCACTGTGCGGTGCCGGCGAAACGGTGCTGGATGCGTTTCTGCGCGACGGCATCGAGATCGATAACGGTTGTCGGCAAGGCGTATGCCATGCCTGCCTGGTGCGCAGTCTAGACGGCCCGCCGCCCGCCGCCGCGCAAGTCGGGTTGAAGCCGGCGCTGCAACGTGAAGATTATTTGCTGGCCTGTTTGTGCCGGCCCGAGCGCGATATGCGTTTGGGATTGGGTGGCGCGGCGGCGGGCTACACTGCGGCGGAGGTCGTCGAAAAGCGCAATCTGAATGCGCAGACGCTGTGGCTGGCCTTGGAATGCGAGCATCCGCTGGCATATTACGCCGGCCAATTCGTCAATTTGCGCCGCGCCGACGGTTTGATCCGCAGTTATTCGATCGCCAATAGCCGAAATTCGACCCGCCTGACTTTTCATATCCGCCGCTTGGCCGGAGGCCGCTTTAGCGAATGGGCGCATCGCGAGCTGGCGGTCGGCGACCGGATCGACGTTTCCGATCCGCAAGGCTTTTGTTACTACCTGGCGGACTTGCCGGCGGCCAATCTGTTGCTGATCGGTACCGGCAGCGGTTTGGCGCCGCTGGCCGGGATTGTCGAGGAAGCCTTGCATAACGGCCATCGCGGGCAAATTCGGCTGTATCACGGTAGCCGAGACGTCGAGGGCCTGTACTGGCTGGATGAAATGCGCGACTTGGCGCGAGCCCACGCCAATTTCCATTACACGCCGTGCGTGTCGCGCGGCGATGTGCCGTCAGGCATCGCTGCCGGCCGGGCTAACGACGTGGCAATGGCGGAATTGCCGGGTTTGCGCGATTGGCGGGTGTATTTGTGTGGCCATCCTGACATGGTGGATCGCGCCAAGCGTCAGGCCTATTTGAGCGGCGCGGCGCTGGCCGATATCCACAGCGACGCGTTTCACGTCGCATCGCCGACCTTGGATTAAGCCGGCTCGGCGCGGTCGCGGCCGTCCCCGTGCCGCTCGCGGAGCGCCGCGGCCCGGAGTAGGTCCACCACTTGCCGCAGTATGTCGTCGTCGGCGGCGCGGGCGGACACCATATAAGCCGGTAGAGTGAAACTGGGGCTGTTCGCCAGTGGAAACAAGCGGCCGGCCGCGATCAACGGCGCGGCGATCCGCTCCGGCAGAAAGCAGGAGCCGCCGTTACGCGACACCAGTTGCGCTGCCAGCCAGCCGATGTTAACGCGCTGGGCCGGTCCTTCCAGATCGGGGAAACAGTTGGCGTGTTTGGTATAAAACGCCGGACCCCAATCGACGTAGACATAGTCCGGGTCGGGCCAGCGCCGATCCGGCTCGCTGGCCAGCAAGATCAAGGTTTCGTCGAACAAATGCTCGATCAGCAGGCCGGCGCTGTGTTGCGGCGTGTACATCATGCCGATATCGATGCGGCCCTGGATCAGGCCGCGCATCAAGTCGTCCTCGAAACCGATTTCGCCGCGGATCGCGATGTCCGGAATCGTCCGGCGTATCTCGCCTATCCAATCCGGCAGCACCGCTTGCCACAGCCCGACGCGGGCGCCGATCGCGATGCTGGCTCGAAACCGGCTGGGTAGGCCGATGTCGTGGCGGGCTTGTTCGAAGGTCAGTAACAGGCTTTGCGCATGTGGCAGAAATCGCTGGCCTTGGCTAGTCAGCGCGGCGCCGGCGCGGTTGCGCACGAACAACGCGGCACCCAACTCGGCTTCCAAACGCTGAATGCGAATGCTGACCGTCGATTGGGTGACGTACAAATGCCCGGCCGCTGCCTGAAAACTACCGTGGGCGGCCACGCTTAAGAAAGTCTTGATTTGGTCGAGATCCATGTCTTTGTATTGATTTTTTCGATATTAAAGTCCAATTAAATTCGCTTGTCTAATGTTATGCGGCTTTTTATAGTGGGTCACCGTCGAATAGAAAGCGATTCGCTGTTATTTGGCTGAGTGCTTTTTACGTCCCGCGATTGCTAATACTCTGGGGGAAGTCGATATGTCCGATTTAGAAGCTATGGCCCCACGCGGGAACGCGCCTGGGCGACGTTGTAAAACAGGGAGTCAAACCGCGATTATCCGGGCCGCATCGGCGCTTGCCGGATTGTGGCTGGCCGCCGGCTGCGCGGCGACCAGCCCGAAGCAGGCGGCGGATTCGGGCGTGGCGCCGGTTTCGGTGTTGGTCGTGCCGTTGCAAGCGCCGCCTCTGGAGGTCTGGCCAGACCTGATCGAACAACGTCAACCGGCTTACCGCCAGATTCGTCATCAAGCCTTGGACTTCCCGGTTCACCGGGCGGCGTTTCGCTTGCCCGGCGGGATTTTAACCAGCGGTGCGCTCACCGGCGACGACGCGATCGCGTCGTCCGGCCCGGATTGGTCGCCGCTGCCGGCCCTGGCCGAGCGGGCCGCGCTGACCTTGCGCGCGCAAGGGGTCTACGCCAACGTTGCGGGTGCAATCGCCGCCTTGCCGTTGGCTCCGGAAACCGCCGATCCGGCGCGCTGGCGCGCGACGGTCCAGGCATGGTACGCCGCGCCGGCCGCCGTCTACCCTGTCGGCGTCGCCGACAAAGTGCTGGAATTGGGCATGTTGGGCTGGCGAACCTTCGACGATCAATTGTCGCTACGTTTGTTATGGAAATGGATCGATCCGGCCAGCGGGCGGGTGACCGGGCGCGGTAGCTCGGAACGTACCATGGTCGATTCGCAAGCGCGCGCCTCGTTAACCTTGGACGGTGCGGCCTTCAAGAGCGCGACGCTAAAACTGGGTGGCGCGTTACTCGACGACGGGTTGCCGGCCGGTTCCGCCGGACCGCGATGAGCGGGCGCATGTTAAGACGCCTGCGGGGATGGCGCTTCGGTTTATTCAACGCCTGTTTGGGGTTGGCGCATGCGCTGGTGATTTTCAATGCCGGGGCCTATATCGCCATGTTGCCGCGCGTCGCCGGCGGTCTGGGTATCGCGCCCAGCGAGGCGACCTGGACCCAGACCGATTACATGATGGCACTGGCGCTGGCTTATCCGTTGGGCGCTTGGCTGGTCAGACGCGTCGGCGACTACCGGGTGCTGGTGACGGCCTTGGTCGGTTTTGCCGTTGCATCCTGGTTGTGCGCCGCGGCGGACGGCTACGCGCGCTATCTGGCAGCGCGAATTTTACTCGGCGTTTGTGGCGGCATTTCGCTGCCGGCCGGGCAGACTTTGCTGTTGAACGAATATCCAGCGCGCGGAAAGTCGGTCGGTGTCGGCGTCTGGAGTGTATTTACGCTGACGCCGTTCAGCCTGGGGCCGCCGATCGGCGGCTGGATCGCCGACGAATGGGGGTGGCGCTGCCTGTTTTGGGCGAATGTGCCGATCGCGTTGAGCATTGCCGGCCTGGTCGCGGCCTTGCTATACCAGCGCAAGGTAGCCGTTGCCCGGTTGCGCTTAGATGGGCTGGGGTTGGCGAGTTGCGTTACGGCCTGGTTCGGTTTACAGACTTTATTGAATCGCGGCAACGACGTCGATTGGTGGCGGGCCGATTCGCAAATCGTCTTAGCGCTGGCGACGTTGTTGGCATTCGCGGTCTGGATAGGACGGGCGCGCTCAACTTGCCGACCTTATCTGGAGTTACGGCTATTGACCCATCGCAATTTCGCGGTTGGATTGACGGTATTGTGCGCCGGGTTTTTGGGGTTCCAGGGATTGTTGTCGCTGCTGATTGTGCAATTGCAGCTGAATTTGGGCTACTCGTCATGGTTGGCCGGTCTGGTTTTCTTGCCGATGGCGGTTTTCGCCAAACCGGTCGCGGCGGTGATGCATGAAATCGTCAAGCGCGTGGACGCCCGTTGGCTAGCAAGCTTGAGTTTGGCCGGATTTTCGGTGTGCTATTTCTGGTTGAGCCGCTTCGACGATAGCGCGGCTTTTGCGACGCTGTTGTGGCCGAAATTGCTGGAAGGCGCCTGCCTGGGCGGATTCTTCGTGCCGTTAACCGCGCTGATGCTGCACGATTTACCGGCACGGCGTCACGCCGCCGCGCTGGAATTGGCCGGCGCGCTGCGCATCGCG
This sequence comes from Methylomonas stagni, assembly GCF_050154735.1. Classification (NCBI taxonomy): domain Bacteria; kingdom Pseudomonadati; phylum Pseudomonadota; class Gammaproteobacteria; order Methylococcales; family Methylococcaceae; genus Methylomonas; species Methylomonas stagni. The sequence goes on from NZ_CP189557.1 coordinate 4,833,376, forward strand.
GCCGGCGCGATCGGCATTACCGTGCAAGGCTGCGTACTTTATCGGCGCGCGCCGCTACATGCCGTTCATTACGCTGAGTGGATGGTAACCGATAGCGTGGCCGCCGAGCGGGCCGCGTCGTGGTGGCGGTCCGCCGGCTATACCGACGACCAGGGGCTGGCCAGGCTGGCGAAAGCCGCCGGGCGCCAAGCGGCGATCCAGGGTATCAACGATGCGTTTTGGTTAGCCGGTTGCGGCTTTGCGATCTTGGCGGCACTGGTCTGGCTGGCGCGGCCGACGCGGGCGCGCTCGGCGCTGGCCGATTGGCGCGACGGTCGCGAGGAAGCGGTCATTGAGGAGGGCGCGTGAAACTCGCCGGCTGGGTTTGGGTTGTTGCGCTAGGAGGGCTGGGCGGGTGCGCCCGGTTCGGCGATTCCCGGCCGGCCGCCGAGCAAATTTCGCTCCCGCCGATGACGCAAACCTTGCGAGATGCGCAAACCGGCGCTTGGCCGGCGGCGGACTGGTGGCGCCAATTCGGCAGTCCGGAGCTGAATCGGCTAATCGAAACGGCGGTGGCGGACAATCCCGATCTGGGTGTTGCCGCCGCTCGTTTGCGGCAGGCGCGGGCGCTGGTCGACGGTCAGGCCGCGGCGCTCTATCCGACCGTGAGCGCCAATGTCGCTTTCAGTGCTCAGCGGTTTTCGGCGAACAGCGTTCAGGCGAAACTGGCCGGCGAGCAGTTTCGGCAATTATTAATCGATCCCGTGGTTTTACGGTATCACCTGGATCTTTGGGGTAGGGATCGCGCCGAATTGCAACAGGCCGTGGACGGCGCGCTGGCTAGCGCCGCTGAATTGGCGGACGCCCGGTTAATGTTGGCGGGTAGCGTGGCCCGAGCCTATTTCGATTTGGTCGCGGCCGAGCAACAACGCCTGGTCGGCGAACGCTTGTTGGCCAGTCGCCGGCGGTTGCTGGCCCTGGCGGCCCGTCGGCGCGATAGCGGCTTGAGCAGCGACGCGCCCTGGCTGAACACGCAAATAGACCTCGGCGAATCCGAGGCAAGCTTGGCGGCGACCGGCGCTTCGGTCGAACTCGGGCGGCATTTGCTGGCGGCGTTGGCCGGACGCGGCCCGGATTGGGGGGCGGATATCCGCGTAGAGCAGACGGCGCCGGCTTGGCCGGGTTTGCCGGCCGATTTGCCGTTGCATTTGCTGGCGCGGCGGCCAGATGTCAGCGCGGCGCGGTTACGTGCCGAGGCAGCCGCGGAAGCCGTGCATGTCGCCCAAACCGAGTTTTATCCGGACCTGATTTTGATCGGCTTGGCGGGCTTGCATAGCGTTAGCCTGACCGACGTGGTATTCCACGGTTCGAGTCTGGCGTACGCGGTTGGGCCGTCGTTGACATTCCCGCTGTTCGAAGGGGGTCGGCTGCGCGCTAATTTGGCCGATAGCGAGGCCGGTTACGACGCGGCGGTCGAGTTTTACAATGCGACATTGTCGACGGCGGCGCGCGAGGTCGTCGATGCCGTGAGCCGTGGCCGTGAGGCGTTCGCCACCGCTGAAGCGCTAGTCCAAAACCTAGCGGATGCGGAACGGACCAAGCGAGTGGCCGATATTTTGCGGCAAACGGGCTTAAGCGATGCCGCCGGTCCGCTTCAGGCCGCCGTTGTCGTCGATAGGCTGCACTGGCGAATTGCGACGGCGCAAGCGGCGCGGGCTAAGGCGGTTGTCGCGTTGTGCGAAGCCTTGGGCGGCGGCTTTCAGGAAGACCAAGTCCTGTCGGTTGGCCGATGAGCGAAGTCCGCGGACACGGTCCCCGAGCAGCCCTGCGTCGGCGCAATCGGCGTTTGCGCTGGACCTTGATCGCTTGCGTAACGGTCGCGTTGGCTTATGCCGCGCGCGGCTGGTGGCTGGATAGACACTGGGTGAGTACCGACGATGCTTTTGTCGCCGGCCATGTGCTTGGGGTCGAGGCGCAAACGGCGGGTACCGTGGTGGAGATATTGGCCGAGGACACGCAAGCGGTGGCGGCCGGTCAGTTGTTGGTCAGGCTGGATGGCCGGCATGCCGAAATCGGCTTGCGCCAAGCAGAGGCTGAGTTGGCGGATGCGGTTCGGCGGATCGCGGCATTGGCGGCGAAGCGGGACACCTTGCACCAACGCTTGGCGGCGCGCGGCGCGGCATTGGCGGCGGTCCGTCACGACCTTAACCGTATGCGTTTGGCGATTGACGAGGGCGCGGTATCCGAACAGCAGGTGCAAAATGCCGAAGATAAAATCCGCGAGCTGGAAGCGGCGGAGTTCGAAGTCGGCGCGGAACAAACCGAATTGGCGGCGCAACTCGGAACCACCGATATCGCCGAACATCCTGCCGTCGAATTAGCCAAGCAACGCCTGCGTCGTGCCTACTTGGAGTACCGGCGTCGGGAAGTCCGCGCGCCCGTCGCCGGTGTCGTCGCTAAACGTAAGGCCAGGGTTGGCGATAGCGTTCAACCGGGCACCGCGCTATTGACCATCGTGGCCGTGGATCGTTTGTGGGTCGAGGCCAATGTGCCGGAAAACCGCATAGCCGGCATTCGTCCGGGTCTGCAGGCCGAAATCCGGGTCGATGCCTATCCGGACCGGCTTTATCACGGTCGCGTGGAGGGTTTGCTACCGGGTACCGGCAGCGTGTTTGCGTTATTGCCGACCGATAACGCGACCGGCAATTTCATACATGTCGCCGAGCGGGTGCCGGTCCGGGTGGTCCTGAACAACGAGGAACTGGCCGAGCGGCCGTTACAGCCGGGATTGTCGACACTGACTCGCATCGAACTGGTTGCCGATGATCGTCAAACTCCCCGACAATCGTTGGTCGATACGACCGCCGTCGAGTATAGAACCACGGTTTACGACGACGAGTTAGCCGGGGTAGAAGAGGCGATCGCGTCGATTGTCGCGGCTAACCGGCGGTAGCAAATGGGGCGGGCGCACTTGGCAAGGTATCGGCGAGATTACAAAAAGGCATAGAGCTGTTCTCTATGGGTAGCTCCATGCGTGGTCGGGTGTCGGTGCTCGAATAGCAGCTTCGCCCGACTTTGTTGGCTTTGGCACAATCTGGCGTTCGCGAAAGACTCGGATTTGGGCAGGATGTGCCGGGCAATGCTGGGCCGCGACGGTCGGTTTGCCTATTTTCAGAGATCGCCGAAAATTTGGAACGGCTTTTGCTGGATGGGTTTACCATCCATTGTCGAGAGTGTGCCATGACCTTACATATTGCCTCCATGATGCCGGACCGCGCGCTGGAAGACAGCGCGATCGCCAAGGCCATTACCAAAGTTGCCATCGATCTGGCCGGACTGCGCGAACATCATCTGCAGAAGCGCATGCCGGTCGTGGATATTGTGTTTATGCTGCCGAGCCGGGTCGAAAAAGCCGATTTCGACGGCTTGCGCTTGCATTCTTTCGACGAGTCGATGCAGGTTTTGCGGGTCGAATCGGCGGTGCCCGAGAAAATGGTGGCTTCGTCTCACGCCGAGCGTTACGTGGTTGCGGTGATGCTAGATGCGATTGAAGCCGCCGGCGACTTTTTTGCCGAGAGAAGCATTTTGTTCGATGCGCCGGAGCATCTGACAATGGTGCTTGCGTTGTTTCCCGATCGGCAACACGCGATCAATTAAGGCTCGCTCGGCTAAGTCTTGCGACTGGCTCGCGTCGCGGCCACTGGCGTCGCGATTGACGATAGTCTAGCGCATTTGAGGTTGTCGAGTCAGTCTGACCGGATTGCTTAACGCGATTCGGCTTGGCCGGAAAAACGGTTTCGGGCTGGGTAGGTTTTAGTTTTCGGGGTGGATTTTGTGGCCGAATAATCGGTTGCCCCAAATTTAATGACACAAAAAAGCCGCTTTCCAGCGGCTTTTTTGGTAGAACCGATTAACGTTTCGAGTATTGCGGACGTTTTCTGGCTTTGTGTAGACCGACTTTTTTACGTTCGACGACACGGGCGTCGCGAGTTACGTAACCGGCTTTACGCAGGGGCGATCTCAATACTTCGTCGAATTCGATTAGGGCGCGAGCCAAGCCGTGTCTGATGGCACCGGCTTGACCAGATGGGCCTCCGCCGCTAACGAGGATGTTGACGTCGAAGTCGGCGGTTTTGCCCAACAACTCCAGCGGTTGTCTGGCAATCATCTCGTCGGTTTTGCGACCGAAATATTGCTCAACAGGGAGGCTGTTGATGGTGAATTTGCCTGAGCCGATGGTGGCGTAAACGCGCGCGACCGAGCTTTTGCGACGACCTGTTCCGTAGTACTGAGCTGCCATAAACTATCTACCTGCTTAGAATTCTAAAACTTTGGGTTGCTGAGACTGATGATTGTGCTCAGAACCCGCGTAAACTTTCAATTTTTTGAACATTGCCCGCCCCAACGGATTCTTAGGCAGCATGCCTTGTACCGCGGTTGTGATGATGCGGTCCGGGAAGGTTTGTCTCAATTTGCCCAGCGAAGCAGACTTCATGTTGCCTATGTAGCCGGTGTGGCGATAGTACATTTTGTCTTTTTCCTTGTTGCCGGTCACGCCGACTTTCTCGGCATTGATGACGATGATGTAGTCGCCGGTGTCGACGTGCGGCGTGTATTCGGGTTTGTGTTTGCCGCGAAGACGGCGTGCAATCTCAGTAGCAAGGCGACCTAATGTCTTTCCTTCCGCATCGATCACGTACCAGTCGCGCTTTACTTCCGCGGGCTTTGCACTAAATGTTTTCATTATTTGCTTCTCAAAGGTTGAGGCGGTCTATAAAAACCCGGAATTCTACTGAAACGTCAAGCCAAATTCAAGTTTATTTGGGTTTGAATACCGACGCTTAACCGTGTGCTTGCGTTTTATCGATCGCGTAAGCACCTGGCGCGCGGTGTTCGTAACGATAGTCGTCACTTCGGATTGTTATCAAGACCGGCTGGAGATCCTAGGATGCATTGGCCTTTGGCCGCGCGGATTTTGAGTGACGAGAGCGAAACACGGTGTCCAGCGGCGAATTTCGATCGATGGAAAACTCGGGCTATCGATGCGACCCGTGATCAGTTCGCCAGACAGCGCGCGAACGGCACCCAAGTCCAGTATTGATAACGGCGATTTCACTGGTAGTCTTGCCTAAGGCGCGGAGAACCAAGTCCGAAACTGTCATAATCGCCCGCCTCGGGATACTATAGCGCTCCAGTGAGCGGCCCACTCTCGATCGGCTTGGGAAATTCGTCAATCAGCCGGTGTATCGCGAGCCGCGAGAACGATCATTTAACGCACAGACCAGAAAAATCGCTTATGCAAACATTAAACAGAACAATTACAAAAAATGTGACATGGATTTTTTTCGGCGCCTGCTTGGCCTCGTTTAACGTCGCCTGGGCCGAATCCGATATGCAACTGCAGGAAAAAGCGCTGAAGGCGCGGGAAATGAGTCGGCATCAGGAGCAAGGCGTCGATCATTCCGCCCACGCCGCTCCGGCAGACGAAACCGGCGGGTTTCGCGGCGTGTTCTACGGTTACTTGCCGTGTAAGGAAAAGGATTGCGATGGTTTTAAAATGACGCTGTCGCTCAAACCAAAAAGCAATTATTTGTTGGTAACCCAATACGCCAGGGAGTCCAGTCGGGAGTATTACGACAAAGGTAAATACGCGTGGGACGAAAAGTCCCGCACCTTGCTGCTAACCTCGAAGAAAGACGAATCGGTGCGGAAATTCACGATTCAGGACGACAGTACGCTAGTGTTGCTGAACAGTGACGGCAAGCCGATGGCCGGCGATCAGGACGATTATACCTTGCGCCGTAGCGACAAAGCCAAATCCCGCGAAGTGCATATTCATTAACGCGAGCAGGCGGCGAGGCGACCAATCTCCGCGCCGCCTTGCCGAGGCCGTTTTTTGTCGGTTTCGGCGGTGCTGACTTAGAGTTTGATCTTCAGCGAATGCAGCTTGCGGTACAAATGGGTGCGCTCCATGCCGATGGCCGCCGCCAATTTAGCCACGCTGCCGCCGGTCTTTTCGAAATGGTATTCCAGATAGGACTTTTCGAAGTGGTCGCGGGCTTCTTTTAGCGGCAGATTGAAAAATTCCGGCACGTTCGAGCCCAGTTTGGGTTGCTCCGCGATCGAGCCCAGCGCGGTCTTGACTTCGTCCAGCTCGATGTCGTCGCCGGCGCCCAAAATCATCAGGCGTTGCACCAGATTGCGCAATTCCCGGACATTGCCCGGCCAGCTATAGTTGCGCAGATAATTTTGCGCGGCCATCGAGAAGCGTCGGAACGGCAATTTTTCGTGCATCACGAAATGATCGACGTAGAAATTCAACAGTGCCGGTACGTCTTCGCTGTGATCGCGTAGCGGCGAGATGTCTAGCGTCACCACGTTCAGTAAATAGTACAAATCCTGGCGAAAACGGCCGCTGTTGACCTCCTCGTCCAGCGCTAACCGCGTCGAAGCGACGACACGTACATCCACTCTGACCGCCTGACTGCCGCCGACTCGCAGAAAGGAGCTGGATTCCAGCGCGCTGAGCAAGCGGGTTTGGGTTTCCGGGTCCATGCCGCCGATTTCGCCGAGGAACAAGGTGCCCCGATGGGCTTGTTCCAGCAAGCCTCGATAAATCCGGCCGTTGTCCTCGCGGCCGAAAAACTCGACGGCTGCGTTTTCCGGCGAAATGCTGCCGACCGAGACGTCGACGAAGGGGCCGTCACGCCGCGAGCTGGCGTTGTGCAGGTATCGGGCGTACATTTCCTTGCCGACGCCGGCTTCGCCGACGAACAGCACTCTGGCATCGTGTTGGGCCAGACGCTTCAGTTTGTCCTTGGTGCGCTCGACCACGGCGCTTTTGCCGACCGGCTCGACCGTGATCATCAGTTGTTGTTTTAGGCCGGCGTTTTCGCGTTGCAGCGAGCTGGTTTCCAGCGCTCGCTCGACGATCAGCAGCAATTTTGCCAGCGACAGCGGTTTTTCCAGAAAGTCGTAGGCGCCCAGCCGAGTGGCTTCGACCGCCGATTCAACCGAACCGTGGCCGGACATCATGATTACCGGACATAGCGAGCTATCCTCTCCGACCCATTCGCGCAGCAAGGTGATGCCGTCGCTGTCGGGCATCCAGATATCCAGCAATATCAGATTGGGCGGACGCTGGTTTTTCAACTTACGGGCTTCGCTGGCGTTTTCGGCCATCGCGACATCGTAACCTTCGTCTTCCAAAATTTCCGATACCAGTTGACGAATGTCCTGCTCGTCGTCGACGACCAATATGTAGGGCGCTTGCTTGTTCATGAAGGGTTCCCGAATTCAAAGACCGGCAGTTGGATGATGAAGCCGGCCCCGGCATTATAAGACGTATCCACCCAGATCACGCCGCCGTGTTCCTCGATAATTTTCTTGACGATGGCCAGGCCCAGGCCGGTGCCCTTGGCCTTGCTGGTCACGTAGGGCTCGAAAATCGTTTCTATCTGCTCAGCATTCAGGCCGCTGCCGTTGTCGTACAGGCTCAGTTCCACGTATTCGGCGTTGTTGCGTACCACCTTGGCGATCTTGATCGTCACCCGGCACTGTTCGGGGGTCGCTTCTTGGGCGTTCTTGATCAGATTGTGCAGCACTTGGCGAATGCTGACCGGGTCGGCCTCGACGATGACCCGCTGATTCTTGAAATCCGTGTCGAATTTAATGCCGAACGGCGTGTACAGCGCCAGCACTTCTTGGATCAAGTCCAGCAAATGGATTTTTTCGACTTGCTTCTTGGACGGCCGGGCGTACTCGGAAAAGTCGTCGACCATCCGTTTCATCGCCTCGACCTGTTGGACGATGGTGCGGGTGCCGCGTTGCAAAAACTCAGCGCCGGCCTCGTCGAGTTCCTTGGCCAGTTTGTGTTGCAGACGTTCGGCCGACAGCTGAATCGGCGTCAACGGATTCTTGATTTCGTGAGCCAGTCGGCGGGCTACCTCGCCCCAAGCCGCGTTCTTTTGGGCTTGTATAAGGTCGGTAACGTCGTCGAATACCACCACCGCGCCGGTGCGGCTGCCGTCCTGCTGGAACAGCGGCGTGCCGCGGCACAGCAATTCCTGGCGGCCGTTGGGGCCGAGGAAGACAATGCGCTGCTCCCAGATGTCGTCGGCTTTTTCCAGCAGGCGCTGGATCGCTGTCAGCATGTCGGCCAGTTCGACGTGATTGGCGGCCAGTTCCGGTAAGGTTTGGCCGACGAAATGGCTGACCGGGATGTGCAGAATTCGGTAGGCGGCCTGGTTGGCGGTGCGGATGTAGTAGCGGGCGTCGAAGCTGATCACGCCGGCGGTCAGATTGGCGAGAATGGTTTCCAGGTAGGCGCGTTGATTTTCGACTTCCAGGCCGGCGGCGCGGGTTTCGTCGCGGGAGCGGCCGATACGCCGGGTCATCTGGTTGAACGATTCGACCAAAAAGCCCAAATCGTCCTGGCTCATGACCGGCAGTTGCTGTTGATAGTCTCCCTCGGCGACGGCCTGGGTGCCTTTGACCAACTCCTTGACCGGCGCGACGATGTTGCGGATGCTGATGAAAGCCACCCAAATCGCCGCGAGCAGACTCAACAGTAGCACCAGCAGCAATATCAACGAGAAACTGGTTTTCAGCGAGTCGCGCAGAAAATTCATCTGCTGGTAGCGAATGAAGGCGAACTCGATCGAGTCGGCCAAATCGGTGACCCGTAGCGGAATCGGATACAGCACTTGCAGGTAGCGACTTTGGTCCGGCTCCAGCGAGACGATGATGCGGACCAGCATGTCGTCGTTGTCGCCGGGATCGAACGCGAAATATTGCTTGTTTTGGCGTAGCTGTAGCCAGATCTGTTCGTCCGGCATGTGCGGCAGAATGTCGCTGGGATTGACGCTGCTCGACGCCAAAATCCGGCCTTGATGGGTGAAGACCGCCAGCTCCAACGCGCCGGATTCGGCCCACAGCGAGCCGATTTCCAACGCGATCAGATGCTCCGACTTACCACGCAATTTGTCGGCCATTTGCTGGGTTTGCTTAATGTGCCAATTCATCCGTTGGGTCAGTGACGACTGGCTGAGTTCCAGCGCGTCGTCCATCGCCCGGTCGATTTCGACGTTGAACCAACTGTCGATGCCTTGATGCAGGAATTGCACCGAAAAATAAAACACGATGGCCGCCGGAGCCAAGGCCAATAACACGAACAGTGACACCATCCGGGTGGTCAGCCGGGAGCCGGCCTCCTTCTTCTTCAGTTCGCGGACCAGAGAGTAAGCGTTGACAACGACCAGACCCAGCAGGATGATCGATCCGAGCGTGTTGATGACCAGCAGCCAGGAATACATTTCGCCGAGTTCGGACGATTCCTGGCTGGCGCTGCTCATCAATTGCAACAGCAGCAAGACCGCCCCGAACAGGATGACGATCAGAGCGCTGGCCGGCAGTTTTATTTTGGGATTGACCATAAATACCAGTCGCTGGACAAAAACCACCGATGGTCCAGATAGGCCATCGGCCGGAGCGGAATCGGCAGGGCTTCGCGGTCGAAGCGGGTTTTTACCGCGAGCTGTAACGGCGTCGCGTCGAGATTTTCGCCGGCCGGCGCCATGTCCGTGCTGATAGACGCCATGAACGCCAAGGCCGCGCTCAGGGTTAAAAACATTTCGCTGTCGCCGTTTCCGGTTTCGACGGCGTATTGGTTTAGCAAGGCGTGAAATTGCAGGGTGTAGCGCAGTTCGCGGCTGTAGACGGTTTCTTCCCATAACCGGCCGGGGCGACGTAACTCGATAACAACACGCCAGGTTAGCGGTACCCCTTTATGTAGCGCTTCCTTGGCGGTCGGACTCAAGCGATATTCGATTTGCACACCGGCTGAGTAACCGTATTCGCTGGTTTTCCATTGTGGGTCGCCGATTTTTGCCGAGTAATCGCCGCCAGAGGCAGTTGGTAGCCAGAAGGCGATGATCAGCGACAGCAACGCGCTGATCCAGCGCCGATTTCCGGGGTATCCGCGCGCGGGGTGCCGCTTGTCGCTCTGTTCGCTAGCGCCACTTAGCGCGGTGTCAGGCGGATTTCCGCAGCTTGGCATAATAGAATCCGTCCATTTGCCGGTCGCCGGTTAGAATCTGCCGGCCGTGCGGCCGCGCCAGTCCCCAATGAGCGGCGATCGGGAGTTCGGCGGCCTCGGGGTGATCGGCCAGGAACTGCTCGATTTGCGCTTCGTTTTCCCGCTTCAGAACCGAACAGGTGGCGTAAAGCAGGATGCCGCCCGGAGCCAACAAATCCCAGACGGCATTGAGGATTTGCGCTTGCAACGCGGTCAGCGTCGCCAGATCGGACTCGCGGCGCAGCAGTTTGATGTCGGGATGACGGCGGATCACGCCGAGGCCGGAGCAGGGTGCATCGACCAAAATTCGCTCGAAAAGGTGGCCGCCGGCCCACGAATCCGGGCGGGTGGCGTCGGCGGCCAGCGTGGTTGCCGACACGCCGAGGCGAGTCAGATTGTCGTCGACCCGCTTTAGTCGAGCTGGATCGATGTCGATCGCCAACACCTCGGCCGAGGGTTGCATTTCCAGGATCGCGGCGGTTTTGCCGCCGGGCGCGGCGCACACGTCGAGTACGCGTTGGCCGGCTTGCACGTCGAGTAGTTCGGCGGCCAGCTGAGCGGCGGCATCTTGCACCGATACGCGACCGTCCGCGAAACCGGGTAGTTGTTCGACGGACAACGCCTGGTCCAATCGCAGCGCGGTCGCGCAGCCGTCCACCGCTTGGGCCGCGATGCCGGCCGCGGCCAGTTCGTCCAGATACGCGCCGCGTTCGCCGCGCAGTGCGTTCACGCGTAGCATCATCGGTGGGGCGTGGTCGTCGGCGCTGAGCAGCCGGGGGTAGTGGTCGGGCCAGTCGGCGGCAAACGCGGCGATCATCCAGGCCGGATGGTTGGAACGGGCTTGGTCGTCTTCGGCGCAGGCGGCGGTCAGCGCTTCGGCATCGCGCAGATACTGGCGCAGCACCGCGTTAACCAGGTTTTTGGCCCAAGGTTTGTGGCTGGTGGCGGCGACGGTTTCCGAGACCGCCGCGTGCGGCTTGACCCGCATGTGCTGCAGTTGATAAAGCCCGACCAACAGTAAAGCCTTGATATCGGTATCCTTGGCTTTCAACGGCCTGGACAGTAGTTTGCCGAGCATGAATTCCAGTGCGAAATAGTGGCGGATTACGCCGTAGCAGCAGGCTTGGACGAAGGCCTTGTCCTGGTGGTCCTTGATTTTGGGCAGGCCGGCGTCGAGCGCGGCGGTCAAGGAAACGCCGTCGGCGAGGACCTTGGCGAGTATCTGCGCCGCGCAGCCGCGAAGGTTCATAATCCCAACACCGCGCCGTCGGCCGGATGGGCGTTCAGGAAGTCGCGGGCGTTCAGCCGTTTGCCGCCCGGTAACTGCACTTCCAGCAGCCGCAAGGTGCCGGCGCCGGTGGCGACGTCCAAAGCGTGCTCGCCGCAATCCACCGTTCCCGGCGCGCCGCCGAGCGGCCGGGCCACCGCGGCGGCCCGCCACACGCGCAACACTTGACCGTCGAAGCTGGTTTGCGCGACCGGCCAGGCATTCAGACCACGAATTTTGCGGTCCAACGCATCGGCGGATTCCGACCAATCCAGAATCGCTTCGGCTTTTTCGAGTTTGTGGGCGTAGGTGACGAGCGCTTCGTCCTGCGGCTCGGCGACCACGTTGCCGGCGGCGATTTGATCGACGACTGTGACTAAGCCTTCCGCGCCCATCAGGGCAAGGCGGTCGTGCAGTTCGCTGCTGGTCGACGTCGGGCCGATCGGGCAGGCGACTTTGTACAGCATGTCGCCGGCATCCAGCTTTTTGACGACTTTCATGATCGTGATGCCGGTCTCGACATCGCCGGCCATCACGGCGCGATGGATGGGGGCCGCGCCGCGCCAGCGCGGCAGTAGCGAGCCGTGGACGTTGAGGCTGCCGAATTTGGGAATGTCGAGTACGGCCTGCGGCAGGATCAGCCCATAGGCGACCACCACCAGTAAATCCGGCTGTAAGGCCGCCAGCGCTTCAATCGCGCCAGGTTGTTTGAAGTTTTCCGGTTGGTAGACTGGAATGTCGTGCGTCATAGCCAGGGTCTTGACCGGACTGGCGGTCAGCTTTCGGCCACGACCGGCGGGGCGGTCGGGCTGGGTGTAAGCCGCGACGACTCGATGCCGCGAAGCGATCAGGGCTTGCAGCGTCGGTACCGCGAAGTCCGGCGTGCCGGCGAAGACGATGTTCATCGGGAAGTCCTTTATAAGCCCTGAGACTTGTGGATTTTGTCCAATTTGGCCTTGATCCGGTTGCGTTTGAAAGGGGACAGGTAGTCGACGAACAGCTTGCCGAGCAAATGGTCCATTTCGTGTTGTATGCAGACGGCCAACAGGTCTCTGGCTTCGATTTCGAAGCTTTGGCCGTCGCGGTTTAGTGCCCGGACCTTGATATGCTCGGCGCGACTGACTTTCTCGAAAAAGCCGGGAACCGATAGGCAGCCTTCCTCGGATTCCTCGACGCCGTCGCGCTCGATGATTTCCGGGTTGATCAGGCAGATCGGTTCGTCCTTGTTCTCGCTGACGTCCATAACCAGTACGCGCTTATGCACGTTGACCTGCGTCGCGGCCAGGCCGACGCCCTTGGCGGCGTACATCGTCTCCAGCATATCATCGACCAGGGTTTTGATGTCGTCGTCGACCTGGCTGACTTCCGCGGCGACCGTGCGCAGCCGTTTGTCGGGAAATTCCAGGATCTTAAGAATACTCACCCATTACTCCAGTTAATTGTATCGGTAAGCCGCTAATTTTATCCGAAATCGGTTCGGCTTTGAATTCGGAGCGGGGATGGCCTCGGCGGCGAAGCCGGCGCGGGGCTGGCATTCCATCGCAAATCATCTAAACTGTGCGCCGTCATCCATCATGTTACCGTTGCGGCGCGGCCAACAAATCAAGGGGCCATCAATAGCCTGACTTTCGGTCTCGGAATTGTCATTTGTCTCGTTTAGCTCGGTTTTTTCAGGACTTCCTATGTTTTCGCGCACCTTACCGGCAGTTTTGCTTTTCCTGGCTCTGGCATGCGCCGCGGTTCGGGCCGACGAGTTGCAAATCAATCCCAACCATCCTGACCAGTACACCGTGGTCAGGGGGATACTCTGTGGGACATCTCCGGGAGGTTCTTGCAACACCCCTGGCAATGGCCGGAACTTTGGCGTAACAACCCTCTGATTAAGGACCCGCACTGGATTTATCCGGGCGATACGCTTTATTTTTCCTACGTCAACGGCGCGCCGCGTCTGAGTTTGACACCGCCGGGCGGAGACGAAAAAGTGCTGCCCAAGGTGCGAGAATCGGCCGTGGACCGCGCGGTGCAAATGATTCCGAGCGATGCGATCGTCCAGTTTTTGAATTCGCCGAAAGTGGTCAGCGCCGAGGAATTGCAAAACGCGCCCTACGTGATCGGTTTCGTCGGCGAGCATCTGATCGCCGGTGCCGGCGACGGTGTTTACGTACGGGGTATCGACGAGCCGCAAAGCCTGGGGTACACAATCTTCCGGCAGGGAAAGCCTTATGTCGATCCGCTGAGTCAGGAAATTCTCGGTTACGAGGCGCAATTCGTCGCCGACGCAACCCTGCAGGATATTGGCGATCCGGCCACGTTCGCGGTCAATAAGTCGGATACCGAGATTCAACGCGGCGACCGTTTGATGCCGACCGCGGCGGGCGAAATGGCCTTGAACTATTTTCCGCGTCCGCCGGAAAAACGGGTGGTCGGCAGCATCATTCGGGTCATGGGGGGCGTGTCGCAAATCGGCCAGCACGATGTCGTGGTCATCGACCGGGGTAGCGCCGATGGTTTGGAAGCCGGGCATACTCTGGACGTCTACCGGCGCGGGCAGATGATACTGGATCGCTATCAGTCTCAGCAGCCGGTCGCGGTGAAAATGCCGGATGAGCAGGCTGGGGTTCTGATGGTATTTCGGCCGTTCGAACGGGTCAGTTATGCATTAGTGATGAAGGCCACCGCGGCGATGCACACCTTGGATCGGGTGCAAACGCCTTGACGCGGGACCTTCAAGTTCCCTCGAGACCTTCGGACCTCGCTTGAAAGACGCTGGGCATCCCGAAACTCGGCAGTGGCTGGCTCTTCTGCGCATGCCGGGCATCGGCGGCAAATCGGTGAGGCGATTGTTGGAGCGGTTCTCGCCCGCCGATGTGTTGGCCGCGTCCCGCGCCGATTTAAGGTCGCTCGACTTTAGCGAACGGCAAATCGATGCCATTCTTCAGCCGGACTGGCAGCGTGTCGACTACGACTTGTCCTGGCTGTCCCAAGCCGGTAATTACATTCTGACGCTGGATGATCCGGAATATCCGGCCCAACTTCGGGAAATCGCCGATCCGCCGCCGGTATTGTTCGTCAAAGGAAAACCGGAACTGTTGCTGGAACCGCAACTGGCCATCGTCGGCAGTCGCAATCCGTCGCCACCGGGGGTGGATACCGCGACCGAGTTCGCCAAGGCCCTGGCCGAGGCCGGCTATACCGTAACCAGCGGCATGGCGCTCGGCATAGACGCCGCCAGCCACTGGGGCGCGCTGAGCGTTGGCGGTAACACCGTCGCGGTGGCCGGCACCGGTTTGGATCGAGTTTATCCGGCTTGCCACAAAGCGCTGGCCACTGAAATCGCCGCGAAAGGTGCGTTGGTTTCTGAATTTCCGCCGGGCACCACCGCGAACGCCGGACATTTCCCCAAACGGAATCGCATCATTAGCGGATTGTGCGTTGGTTTGCTGGTCGTCGAGGCTGCCCAACAGAGCGGTTCGTTGATTACCGCCCGCTTAGCCTTGGAACAAAACCGCGAAGTGTTCGCGATTCCGGGCTCGATTCACAACCCGCTGGCGCGCGGTTGCAACGGTTTGATCCGGCAAGGCGCTAAATTGGTGGAAACCGCCGATGATATTTTTGAGGAATTAGGCCAATACAATCAACGCAGTATGCGGTCTGGCCCCGAATTACCGCAGACGGCGCTTGACCTGGAACAACAAAATCTATTGAATTTGATTCCGTACAGCCCCACAACGGTTGATACGTTGGTCCGGAACAGTAGCTGGGCGGCGGAGGAAGTGTCGTCGATGCTGTTGGTGCTGGAGCTGCAGGGCTATATAGCCGGGGTCGCCGGCGGTAGCTACCTCAGAATCAAGTAAAGGCTTTTAATGAAAGAAGACATTTTTGATGTGCTCATCTATCTGTTCGAAAACTATCTCGACGGCGATAGCGATAACTATCCCGACACTTCGGTCATTGCCAGCGAACTGCTGGATGCCGGTTTTCAGCAGCCCGATGTCAATAGAGCCTTCGATTGGCTGGAGTCGCTGGCCGATATTGAAACCATCTCGACGATCGCTTCCCCGTCCTTTCGGATATTCGGCAGTCAGGAAATGGCGGTTTTCGATCTGGAATGCCGCGACTTTCTGATGTATCTTGAGCACACCGGTATCTTAAGTCCGGCGAATCGGGAGATTGCCATTGATCGGGCGATGGCGCTGAAGGAAGAAGAGATTACGTTGGACAAGTTGAAATGGATCGTGTTGATGGTGCTGCTGAGTCAGCCCGGTGACAGCGCCGCTTTCTCTAGAATGGAAGACATCGTTTACGATCTGATTCCGACTTCTTTGCATTGATAGTACACGGATAGCATGAGCAAGAGTTTAGTCATCGTAGAGTCTCCGGCTAAATGTAAAACCATCGAAAAATACCTTGGGAAAGACTTCCAGGTACTGGCTTCTTACGGCCATGTTCGAGATTTGATTCCCAAGGAGGGCGCCGTCGATCCGGAAAACGGTTTCTCGATGAAGTATCAGGTCATCGACCGCAATCAGCGCCACTTGCAGGAAATCGGCAAAGCTCTGAAAAATGTCGATACTTTGTATCTGGCAACCGACCCTGATCGCGAGGGCGAAGCGATTTCCTGGCACGTCTACGAGCATTTGAAGGAAAAGAAGCTGCTCAAGGATAAGGAAGTTCTGCGGGTAGTCTTCCACGAAATTACCAAAAAAGCCGTTACCGAAGCGATCGCTCATCCGACGGAACTTTCCAATAATCTGGTCAACGCTCAGCAAGCGCGGCGGGCCTTGGATTATTTGGTCGGTTTCAACCTGTCGCCGCTATTGTGGAAAAAGATCCGGCGCGGTTTATCGGCCGGCCGCGTGCAAAGCCCTGCGTTGCGGATGGTCGTCGAGCGCGAACTGGAAATCGAGGCGTTTAAAACTCGCGAATATTGGTCGCATACCGCCGACGCCAGCGCGCAAGGTCAGCCTTTCAAAGCCAAGTTGACGCACTACCGCGGCGAGAAACTCAATCAATTCAGTTTTACCGACGAAGTAGCCGCCACCGCAGCCAAGCAGTCACTGCTGGAACAGGCCGACGGCAAGTTGATCGTCGCCAAACTGGAAAAAAGCAACGAAGCAAGAATCCGGCGCCGCCGTTCATCACCTCGACATTGCAACAGGAAGCGGCGCGTAAGTTGGGTTTCACGACTAAGCGAACGATGATGGTTGCGCAGCAACTCTACGAGGGCATCGATCTGGGGGGCGAGACCGTCGGTTTGATTTCCTATATGCGTACCGACTCGGTCAATCTGGCCGACGAAGCCATCGCCGACATTCGCGCCCTGATCGCCGAAAAATACGGCGCGGCGGACGTGCCCAAGGAACCTCGGCAGTTTAAAACCAAATCAAAAAACGCTCAGGAAGCCCACGAGGCGATTCGGCCGACCTCGGTACAGCGTTTGCCGGAACTGGTAAAAAACCGGCTTAGCGCGGAGCAATTCAAGCTCTATGATCTTATCTGGAAGCGCACCGTCGCCTGCCAGATGATCCACGCCACCTTGAATCAAGTGGCGGTCGATCTGAATTGCGGCAGCGAACAGAACGTGTTTCGTGCCACCGGTTCCACGGTGACCAATCCCGGCTTCATGAAGGTGTATTTGGAAGGCGTGGACGACAGCAAGGAAGCCGCCGACGATCAGGACAGTCTGTTGCCGCCGATGGAAGAAGGCCGCCCGGTGGTGTTGAACGACATCGCCGCGACGCAGCATTTTACCGAGCCGCCGCCGCGTTACAGCGAGGCGAGTCTGGTCAAGGCTCTGGAAGAACACGGCATCGGTCGTCCGTCCACTTACGCGACGATTATCTCGACCTTGCAAAATCGCGAATACGTGACGATAGAAAATAAGCGGTTTTATCCGACCGATGTCGGGCGCATCGTCAACAAGTTCCTGACCGAACATTTCACCAAATACGTCGATTACAGCTTTACCGCCAATCTGGAAGACGACTTGGATGCGGTGTCGCGCGGCGAGAAGGATTGGATTCCGTTGATGAACGACTTTTGGCGGCCGTTCACGCAATTGATTAACGAGAAAGAAGAGAGTGTGCAGCGCAAGGATGTGACCCAGGAAAGCATAGACGAGGCCTGTCCGGAATGCGGTAGCCCGCTGTCGATCCGTTTGGGGCGTAACGGTCGTTTCATCGGCTGTACCAATTACCCAACCTGTTCTTATACCCGAAATATTGGCGAGGAGAGCAGCGCGACAACTGCCGAGCCGGAGGTGGCCGAAGGTCGCGATTGTCCGAAGTGCGCGTCGCCGTTGGTCATCAAGACTGGGCGATACGGCAAGTTTCTGGGGTGTAGTGCCTATCCCAAGTGCAAACACATCGAACCGCTGGAAAAGCCGCAGGACACCGGTGTTGAGTGTCCGCAGTGCAAGCAAGGCAATATCCTTAAGCGCAAGGCTCGCAGCGGCAAAATTTTCTATTCCTGCTCCGAGTATCCCAAGTGCGACTACGCGCTATGGGACGCGCCGATTAAGGAAGCCTGTCCGGAGTGTCATTGGCCGATTTTGACGTTGAAAACCACTAAGCGGCGCGGAACGGAAAAAGTTTGCCCGCAAAAAGAGTGTAAATATGCAACGCCGTACGAAGGCGATCCTGACGATGTTAACGGACCCGCTTAAAACTCGATTGGGGTAATCGAGGACGTTGGCGGGTGGGCCTGAAAAACTAGACGCTTCCGGTTACTCCTCCGCATAAGGGACTTCGGGCAAGGCGAGAGCTTGGCCGATCGATATTCCGTTGTCCGCCGCGAAGCCGGCATTGACTTCCAGCATGTACTTGGTCGCGCGTGCGATTTGGTAAACCCGGCACGGATCCCCGCGGCAGGGCGGTAAATTATCAAGGATGGCGACGACGCGGCCGCTGTCGTCCAAGAACAGCACATCCAGCGGTAGTAAGGTATTTTTCATCCAGATCGAGATGCGTCTGGCGCTGGGATAAACAAACAACATGCCTTCTCGTCGCCCCAATTCCCGTCTGTGCATCAATCCTCTTTCGCGGCTGTCGCGATCGGCCGCGACAGAAACCCACAATGCCAAGTGTTGGTCGGGCAAGTTGATCAAAGTGTTGAAACCCGAATCTTGGGACGCGGCTTCAAGGCGGCAGGAAAAAGTCGTTAGCCACATCAGTAGCAATAAAATGCGAGTTTCGGATAGAGTCATGCCGGAATCAGACGGGCCGGGTTGTGTTTGGGGGGCGGCTGATTATAATGCCGCGTTCATTTATTTTGCGAGCGTGGCGAAATTGGTAGACGCGCTGGATTTAGGTTCCAGTGGTAACCCCGTGGGAGTTCGAGTCTCCCCGCTCGCACCATAGTCTCTTACGCATGGATACTGCGTCCAAGTCTTTAGCTGGCTCCGCTGATCGATTCCCCCATTATTTTTTTAATTTGTTCGAGGTAATGCAATGCAAGTTTCTGTCGAGAAGACATCCGAATTAAGCCGAAAAATGACCGTCAGCATTCCTGACGCCGTGGTTCAGGAAAAAATGGAAACTCGTTTGAAGCGCTTGGGGCGGGAAGTCAAAGTGGATGGGTTTCGGCCGGGTAAGGTGCCCGCCAGCATGATCAGGAAACTGTACGGCGAGCGAGTGCGCGGAGAAGTCACCGGCGATTTGATTCAAACGACGTATTTCGAAGCGCTTCAGCAGCAGGAGTTGGTGCCGGCCGGTCATCCGCACATCCATCCCAGCGAAAAGACCGAGGGTTTCGAGTACGTCGCGGAGTTCGAAGTCTATCCGGAAGTGACCCTGGATGGCATATCCGGGCTGCAAATCGAGCGTCCGAACGCCACGGTCGAGGAAGCGGATGTCGATGCGATGATCGAGAAGTTGCGTCAACAAAAGAAAACCTGGGCGGAAACCGAGAGGGCCTCGCAAGAAGGCGATCAAGTGACGATTCATTTTTCGGGTGTTTCCGAAGGCGAGAATTTCACCGACGGTAAAGTCGAGAATTACAAAGTCGAAATTGGCGCCAAGCAAATGATTCCCGGTTTTGAAGACGAATTGAAGGGTTTGTCGGTCGGCGCCACCAAGACTTTTACAGCGACTTTCCCAGAACAGTACAACAACCCGAAACTGGCGGGTAAATCGGCTGAGTTCGAGGTGGAACTCGTCAAAATCGAAGAACCGGTCTTGCCGGAAGTCAACGAAGAGTTCATCAAGGCTTATGGAGTGGAAGAGGGCGAGCTTGCGGCCTTCCGTTCGGACGTTCGCGCCAATATGGATCGGGAATTGGCTAACGCACTGAAAAACAAATTGAAGACCGCCGCGATGGATGCTTTGTTCGAAAACATCACGTTTACGATTCCGAACGCATTGATCGATCAAGAAGTCGAAGCTCTGATGCAGCCCTACGCCGAACGTGCCAAAAACATGCGGTTGAAGCTGGAAGACCTGAATCTTCCCCGCGATACTTTCGAGGCGCAGGCAAAACGTCGCGTCGCGCTAGGCTTGATTTTGGGCGAGATTATTCAGAAGAACGAGATTAAAGTCGACGCCGATAAAGTGCGCGAAGTCGTTGAAGACATGGCAAAAAGTTACGAGCGTCCGGAAGACGTCATCAATTGGTACTACGCGGATAAAGCCCGCTTGAACGAGGTTCAGCAGATGGTTTTGGAAGATCAGGCTGTTGCTTGGATAGTAAGTCAGGCTAAAATCACCGACGTGACGGTAGGATTTGATGAAGTTATGGAAAAACGTTAACTAAATGAGGGCTTATGATGTTTAACCAAAATGCGATGAACGATATGATGGCACCCCAGGCCGCTGGCGGGTTGGTGCCTATAGTGGTTGAACAAACAGCCCGTGGGGAAAGATCGTTCGACATTTACTCCCGTCTGTTGAAAGAGCGGGTGATATTTCTGGTCGGCAAGGTTGAGGATTACATGGCTAATCTGGTTGTGGCCCAACTGTTGTTTCTGGAATCGGAAAATCCGGACAAGGACATTCATTTGTATATCAATTCGCCGGGCGGTTCGGTAACGGCCGGGATGGCGATTTACGATACGATGCAGTTCATCAAACCGGACGTCAGCACAATGTGCATCGGCCAGGCCGCCAGTATGGGAGCCTTGCTGTTGGCGGGCGGCGCGGCCGGCAAGCGTTACTGCCTGCCGCATTCCAGAGTGATGATTCACCAGCCCTTGGGCGGTTTCCAAGGGCAGGCGTCCGATATCGATATTCATGCGCGGGAAATTCTGGCGATTCGCGATCGTTTGAACAAGGTTTTAGCCAACCATACTGGACAGACCTTGCAAAAAATCGAGCAAGATACCGATAGGGACAATTTTCTCAGCGCCGACCAAGCCGTCGAATACGGTTTGATCGATAAAGTGTTGGCTAGCCGTATTGCGTGATAGCAAGGCGCGGCGCTGATAGGTGCCGCGCCATGCTTGGTTTTGTTTAATTGTTCATCGAAACGATGAAGCGATCTGTTTGGATGGAGTTGGTCCATGAGTAGAGACAAAAAAGGTAAAGACGACGAGAAGCTGCTTTACTGTTCTTTTTGCGGTAAGAGTCAAAACGAAGTCAGGAAGCTAATCGCCGGCCCATCCGTCTACGTCTGCGACGAATGCGTTGAATTATGTAACGAAATTATTCGCGACGAATTGATGGAAGACCAACTGTCGTCCGGATCGTCCGCGGCCCTGCCCAAGCCGAAAGAAATCAAGGCGGAACTCGATAACTATGTGATCGGTCAGGACAAGGCTAAAAAAATCTTGGCCGTCGCCGTCTACAACCACTACAAACGCTTGCGTAGCAATAGCAAAAAATCGGATGTCGAATTGGCGAAGAGCAATATTTTGCTGATCGGTCCAACCGGTTCCGGTAAAACGCTGTTGGCCGAAACGCTGGCCAGATTGCTGGACGTTCCGTTCACGATCGCGGACGCCACGACGCTGACCGAAGCCGGTTATGTCGGCGAGGATGTCGAGAACATCATCCTCAAAATATTGCAAAAATGCGATTACGACGTCGAAAAGGCGGAGACCGGTATCGTTTATATCGACGAAATCGACAAGATTTCCCGCAAATCGGATAATCCTTCGATTACGCGCGACGTGTCCGGCGAGGGCGTGCAGCAAGCGCTGTTGAAGTTGATCGAAGGCACCGTGGCTTCCGTGCCTCCGCAAGGCGGCCGCAAGCACCCCCAGCAGGATTTTCTGCAGGTCAACACCGCGAACATATTGTTCATAGTCGGTGGCGCGTTTGCAGGTTTGGACAAAGTGATTAAACACCGTACCGAAAAAGGCGGCATTGGCTTTTCCGCCGACGTTAAAACCAAGGACGACAAACGCAATGTTGGCGAGATCTTCGCGGACGTGCGCGCCGAGGACCTGATCCGGTATGGTTTGATTCCGGAGTTCGTTGGACGCTTGCCCGTGATCGCTACGCTGGATGAGTTGGATGAGGATGCATTAATTCAAATTCTGACTCAGCCGAAAAACGCGTTGATCAAGCAATATAAGCACTTGTTCGAAATGGAAGGTGCCGAATTGGAGTTCCGCGACGATTCGTTGTCGGCGATTGCCCGCAAATCCATGGAGCGCAAGACCGGCGCCCGCGGTCTTCGAACCATCGTCGAAAACGTGCTGTTGGACACGATGTACGAATTGCCTTCCAACGAAAAAATCGCCAAGGTCGTTATTGACGAAACGGTGATACTTGGCAAGTCCGAGCCGATTTTGGTGTACGAGACCGAGCAGAAAATGGCCGCCTCCGATATATGATGGTTCAATTTTTGCTCTTTTAAGCCCGATCTGCGGCGAAAAGAGGCGTTTATCTTCGGATAAACGCCTCTTTTTTTGTTTCGCCGGAAATACTTGTTTTCTGAAACATCAACCTCATATAGGATTACAGTCAGTTTTCAGTTGCTCAAGAGGGCTAAGCCAATGACCCATTCAAAATCCACAGATGAATTAATTCCCGTACTGCCGCTTAGAGACGTGGTAGTTTACCCGCACATGGTCATACCGCTGTTTGTCGGCAGAGGAATGTCGATAGATGCTCTCGATGCGGCGATCAAACAAGACAAGCAAGTCTTATTGGTGGCGCAGAAGCAAGCGGATGTAGACGCTCCTGGCTTTGACGACTTGTATAAGGTCGGTACCCTGGCCAACATTCTGCAGTTGCTCAAACTGCCGGATGGGACTGTCAAGGTGTTGGTGGAAGGCAATCAACGTTGCTCGGTCATTCAATATCAAGAAGTCGAAAACTATTGCGCGGCTCGCGTCGTCGAATTGGAAGACGAAATCAATGTTTCCGAGCAGGAATTGGATGTGTTGCAGCGAACCGCGATTAACTCCTTCGATCAGTATGTCAAGCTGAACAATAAGATTCCGCCCGAAGTTTTGAATTCCTTGGCCGGCATCGATGACCCCAGTCGCTTAGCCGACACGATGGCGGCGCATATGGCGCTGAAGGTCGATGAAAAACAAGCCATGCTGGAGTTGGTCGATGTCGCCGCGCGTCTGGAAAATCTGATGACCTTGATGGAAGGCGAGGTCGATATTCTGGAAATGGAGAAAAAGATTCGTGGCCGGGTTAAGAAGCAGATGGAGAAAAATCAGCGAGAGTATTACCTGAATGAGCAGATGAAGGCGATTCAGAAGGAACTCGGCGAAATGGATGAAGCCAGCAACGAAATCGAGGAACTGGAGAAGAAAATTGCGGCGGCGGGGATGACCGCCGAGGCGAAAACCAAAGCGACCGCGGAACTCAATAAGCTGAAAATGATGTCGCCAATGTCGGCGGAAGCGACCGTGGTGCGAAACTACATCGACTGGATGGTCAATGTACCTTGGAAAAAGAAAACCAAGGTGAGGCACGATTTGAAGGTGGCGGAAGAGGTTCTGGAAGCAGAGCACTACGGTTTGGAAAAGGTCAAGGAGCGCATCCTCGAATACTTGGCCGTTCAGCAGCGCGTTAAGCAATTAAAAGGGCCTATCCTGTGCCTAGTCGGCCCTCCGGGTGTCGGCAAGACTTCTCTGGGACAGTCGATTGCGCGGGCCACTAACCGAAAATACGTGAGAATGGCGTTGGGCGGCGTACGCGACGAGGCCGAGATTCGCGGTCATCGCCGCACCTATATCGGTTCGATGCCTGGCAAGATTTTGCAAAATCTGTCTAAGATCAAAACTCGCAATCCGATGTTTCTGCTGGACGAAATCGATAAAATGGCTATGGATTTTCGTGGCGATCCGGCTTCGGCATTGTTGGAGGTTTTGGACCCGGAACAGAATCATACCTTTTCAGATCATTATCTGGAGGTCGATTTCGACCTGTCCGACGTTATGTTCGTTGCCACCGCGAACACGATGAATATCCCGGCGCCGTTGATGGATAGGATGGAAATCATCCGCTTGTCCGGCTATACCGAGGATGAAAAAATTAACATCGCCCTCAGATTCCTAGCGCCCAAGCAAATCAAGAATAACGGGTTGGCTGAATCCGAGATTCAAATTTCCGAATCTGCCGTCAAGGACATCATTCGCTACTATACCCGCGAGGCTGGCGTGCGCAGTCTGGAGCGCGAGATTTCCAAAATTTGTCGCAAAGTCGTCAAGGATCTTTTGCTCAAGCCCAGGAAGTCGAAAATCGTCGTCAATGACAAGAACTTGGATAAGTACTTGGGCGTTCGGCGCTTTAGCTATGGGATGGCCGAGGATAACGATCAGGTGGGTCAGGTCACCGGTTTGGCTTGGACTGAAGTCGGCGGAGAGTTGTTGACCATCGAAACCGCGGTTATGCCGGGTAAGGGTAAGCAACTGGCGACCGGTAAGTTGGGCGACGTGATGAAAGAGTCGATTGAGGCGGCGGTGACGGTGGTGCGTAGCCGCGCGGATATCCTCGGTATCGATAGCGACATTTTTCAAAAAACCGACATTCATATCCACGTCCCGGAAGGCGCGACCCCGAAAGACGGCCCCAGTGCGGGTATTGGCATGTGCACCGCGATTATTTCGGCTTTGACGAAAATTCCGGTACGCGCCGACGTGGCGATGACGGGAGAAATTACGTTACGTGGCGAGGTGTTGCCGATCGGGGGATTGAAGGAAAAATTGTTGGCGGCGCATCGTGGCGGCATTACGACGGTGGTTATTCCGGCTGAGAACGAAAAAGACCTCACAGAGATTCCGGACAACATCAAACGCAATCTGACCATCAAGTGCGTACGCTGGATAGACGAGGTTCTCGGCTTGGCCTTGCAGCATCTGCCGACCCCGATTTCTCCGGTGGCGGAGATTGCCGAATCTCCGAGCGGTAAAGTTGACCCGATCAAGCCGGGCGTCGTTGCCCACTGACGGCTCGACCAAGCGGGAAACCTTGTAAATCAAGGACTGCAACGCTTGACACGGCTTGTGGGCGGTTGATATAAATGGCGGCCTCTCTACACCAGAGAGACCGTCATCGGGTTGGTGGATAGCCGGTTGGCACAAACCGCTTGTTTGCAGAGCAATAATTAATAAAACGACATCCTAAGGGGAAATAAATGAATAAATCGGAACTTATCGATGCAATCGCCAGTGCGTCCCAATTGACAAAAGCCGATGCCGGTCGCGCATTGGATGGATTTATCAAAGCCGTCGAAGATTCGCTGAAAAAAGGCGAAGCCGTCGCACTGGTTGGCTTTGGTACATTCGAAGTTAAAGAAAGAGCGGAACGTAAAGGCCGCAATCCACAAACCGGCGAAGAGATCACCATCAAGGCCGCAAAAATTCCTTCATTTAAGGCTGGCAAATCTTTAAAAGATGCTGTAAACTAGTCGCTCTTTAGTCGGGTGCTTAGCTCAGCTGGGAGAGCGTCGCCCTTACAAGGCGAGGGTCGGGGGTTCGAACCCCTCAGCACCCACCAGACTTTGGAGCGGTAGTTCAGTTGGTCAGAATACCGGCCTGTCACGCCGGGGGTCGCGGGTTCGAGCCCCGTCCGCTCCGCCAAAACAGAAACCTCGGGCCGTTGTACGGTCCGAGGTTTTTTTTGCGTGTTAAATTTTGCCTGAAACGCTCAGGTGTCATTCTGTTTTAAGGACAGCGTTTATGCTTTTAGAAATAAGAGAAAAGGTGCAAGGTATCTTTGCATCAATCATATTGATCTTGATATGCGTGCTCTTCGGTTTGTGGGGTATCCAAAACTATCTCGGCGGCGGTAAGGAAATTCCGGTCGTATCGGTAGGCGATAAAGACTTCTATCAGCGCGATGTTCAGCAAGCCTATCAGCAATTCGCGCAGAATCTGGCGGGAATGAAGTTCGACGAAGAGACCCTAAAAAAACAGGCCCTACAAAAACTGATTCGCGACGAAGTTTTACTGCAATATGTGCAGGACGAAAAGCTGCTGGTTAGCGACGAAACCGCCCGCGAATTTATCCAAGGCTTGGAGTATTTCCAAAAAGACGGCAAGTTCGACAAGGCTCAATATCAAACCTTATTGGGCTCGCAAGGTATGTCGTCCGCCGAGTTTGTGAATCGAATCAAGAAGGCTTTGGTGATGGAGCAATTTCAACGGGCGATTATCGATACCAGTTTCGTAACGCCGGCCGAAATCGACAACTTCTTTAAATTGCAAAATCAAACCCGCGATATTGAATATTTGACCCTACCCTTGGTCAAGTCTACCGAGCAACCCAGCGAAGAAGACATCAGCGCCTATTATCAACAGCATCAAGATGCCTATCAGACTGAAGAGCAGGCCTCGATAGACTATGTGGAACTGTCCTTGGATAAATTGGCCGGCGAGATTAAGCCGACCGAAGACCAGCTGAAGGCTTATTACGAAGAGCAAAAAGCTCAGTACACCACAAAGGAACGCCGAAAAATCAGCCACATACTGTTTGCGGTTGGTAAGGAGCAGACCGACCAAGCCGCGCTGCAAAAAGCCCGGCAAGCCCAAGCCGCGTTGCAATCCAAGGATTTCGCCGCGGTTGCCGCCGAAATGTCCGACGACAAGTTGAGCGCTAAAAAGGGCGGCGACTTGGGACTGATTGCGCCAGGCGTCATGGAAAAGCCCTTCGAGGAAGCGGCATTGGCGTTGCAGGTCGGTCAAGTATCCGAGCCGGTCAGGACCTCGTTCGGCTATCATCTGATCAAGGCGACCGAATTGGTGCCAGGTGAAATTAAAACTTACGAGCAAGTCAAGGCCGATGTCGCCAAGGCTTACCAAAAAGCGCAGGCGGAGACTAAATTCAACGAACTGGCCGAGAAACTGGCCGAAGTCAGTTACGAGAATCCGGACAGCCTTGCCGCCGCCGCCGACCTACTGGGCGTGCAACCGCAGAAATCCGGAGTGTTTACCCGTGCCAACGGTGTCGGTATCGCCGCGGAAGAGAAAGTTCGCGCCGTTGCATTTTCCGAAGACGTGTTAAAAGGTAGCAATAGCGAGCCTATTGAAGTTGGTGGTGACAAACTCGTCGTGTTGCGGATGGCCAGTCATCAGCCTGCGTCGGTCAAGGAACTGCAGCAGGTGAAGGCTGAGGTTGCCGCCGCGATCCAGCGCGATCGCGCCAAACAGCAACAGGCTGCGTTGGCCGAGCAGATCCGTCAGGAGCTGGCGGGTGGAAAGAGTTTGACGCAAATTGCGGATGCCCGGCATTTGCAGGCCAAAAAAGTCAATGGCTTGACCCGGATCGGCGGCGATCTGGCGATGCCGGTCAATCAGGCTGTCTTCAAGGCGGCCAAGCCCAAGTCCGGTCAGCCTAGCGTGACGATTATCGACGACGAGAGCGGTGCCAAATTAATTGTTAGCATCAATCAAGTCAACGAAGGCAGAATGACCGATGCGGATAAAAACAAACAAGCCGTGATTGCCAAGAATATGGCGGGCGCGTTCGGCAAGGCTCAGTTCGAATCGGTGTTGAATGCATTGCAAGCCAAGGCGGATATCGAGATCCACGCGCCAAAGCAATAAGCTATCGTGATGACTATGAAAAGGGAGCTTAGGCTCCCTTTTTTATGGGCGTGGGCACACGTTGCCGTCAGGTCCATCTCTTCCGCACATTGGGTTACCGGGCGGCGATCATGGAACTGACAAGTCTGCGTGCGGTATCCGGTTACCTCTGTGTTTGTCAGCGATTATCGGGGATGAGATTCCGGTATCGTCGGGATTCGAGATAGTTGTTCTGTTCGAGCTAGGCTTGCGATAAACTTTAGAAGTAACTACTCAGCGTGCACGCAGGGACTCCTCTCCGCTCGGAGAGGGTTGAGTGGGGCGAGATTGAGGCTTTTTCGTGAATTCGCCTCAACCACCTCGATCAAAAGGGGGCGATCGGCGATTTGCAAGGTGATGCGATTCACTGATTAGTTACCTTAAAAATTAACAACCGGACCGTTGCCACGCAACTCTGTCCTTTCTTTAACGGCTTGATTTTAAGGAGCTACATGATTATCAAACCTCGCGTTCGCGGTTTTATGTGTGTCACCACCCATCCGGTCGGCTGCGCCGCCAACGTCAAACAGCAAATCGACTACGTTAAAAGCGGCGGAGCGATAGCGGGCGGCCCCAAAAACGTACTGATTTTAGGCGCATCCACAGGCTACGGTTTGGCATCGCGTATCGTCGCGGCATTCGGTGCCGGCGCCAAAACCCTAGGGGTGTTTTTCGAACGCGAAGGAACCGCCGATAAACCCGGTACCCCCGGCTGGTACAACTCCGCGGCTTTTCATCAATTCGCCGAAGCCGAAGGTTTGTATGCGAAAAGTATCAACGGCGATGCCTTTTCCGACGACATCAAACAAAAAGCCATCGATGCCATCAAACAGGATTTCGGCAAAATCGATTTGGTGGTCTACAGTTTGGCCGCGCCGCGCCGCGCCCATCCGAAAACCGGGGTGACCTACAATTCGACGCTGAAACCCATCGGCAAGGACTTGGTGCAAACCGGTATCGATACCGACAAAGAGGTCATCAAGGAATTCACGCTGCCCGCGGCATCCGACGAAGAAATCGCCAATACCGTCGCGGTGATGGGCGGCGAAGACTGGCAAATGTGGATAGACGCATTGGCTGACGCCGACGTTCTGGCGCCCGGCGCAAAAACCACGGCGTTCACCTATCTTGGCGAGAAAGTAACCAAGGACATCTATTGGGACGGTACGATAGGCGCGGCGAAGCAGGATTTGGACAAGCGCGTTGTCGACATACGGCACAAGCTGGCCGCGCTAGGCGGCGATGCCAGGGTGTCGGTATTAAAAGCCGTGGTCACCCAGGCTAGCGCTGCAATTCCGATGATGCCCTTGTATCTGGCGCTGTTGTTCAAGGTCATGAAGGAAGCTGGTACCCATGAAGGTTGCATCGAACAAGTCAACGGCTTGTTCCGGGACAGTCTCTATGGGGCAGAGCCGATTCTCGATGAAGTAGGTCGCATTCGCGCCGACTTAAAGGAATTGGCCCCTCAAGTACAAGATGAGGTCAGCGAGCTCTGGTCTCGGATCGATAACGAAAATATCAACGAGTTGACGGACTTTGCCGGCTACAAGCAAGATTTTCTGCGGTTATTCGGCTTCGAGGTCGATGGCGTGGATTACGATGCCGACGTCAATCCGGAAGTGCCGATCGTCAATTTGGCTTAGGCGGGGCGTTTCGGTGGGTAGCCATCGTTGCCCATCGGCAATTGCTAGGCGCGGTACGCCGGAGAAGTCCCGGATACTTCGTTGAAGAATAGGCCGACAGGCCGGGGTGGATTGGGTTTGAACCGCCCCGGTTCAAAATCAGTGTCTCCGACACTTTCGTTTACACTCCGCCAATCATTGGAAATATGCAAACGTCCTCCGTTACCAGAGACTGGATACTCTACTCATTGCTTGGCTTGGTTATCGTACTGATTTTGCTAGCAATGTATCAAATCGATAGGCAATGGCTGAAGCTCAGCGACATGCAAACCGCACTGGCAGATCAGGCGCAAGCGGTGAGGGAGTTGCGCGGTCTGGCCGGTAGCGGGGCGTTGAGTGCGCAAACGGCGAACCCGCCAAGCAGTCAGGTTGCTCAAGCCTTTCAGCGCGCCTACGCGGCAACCAAGTTGGCCGATTACGCCCGGGGCGATTGGAGCGTCGAAGCCTTCGGCACTAATCTGAAAACCATCACGCCGCTGATATCGACCGATGCTTACGCCGCCAACGTGCAAAGCTACGTGCAGGAAAGCCTGATCACCCGCAATCCGGATACCTTGGCCTGGGAAGGTTTGGTCGCGAAAAACTGGACGGTTAGCGAGGATGGTTTAACGATCAGCTTTGACTTGCGCGACGACGTTTCTTTTTCCGACGGCCAGCCGCTGACCGCTGAAGACGTGGCGTTCACATTTACGTTCATCATGACCGACGCGATTCAGGCGCCGCGCGACCGTGCTTATCTGGAAAAAATTCAGTCAGTCAAGGCCGATGGCAAAAATCGAGTGACGTTCGTGTTTAAAGAGCCTTATTTCGAGGCGCTGTCACTGGCCGGCGGCATGAACATCATGCCCAAGCATTTTTACGAACCTTATCTAAAGGAACCGAAAAAATTCAACGAATCCAAAGGCTTGTTGCTCGGCAGCGGCCCTTATAGATTGGCCGACCCGAAAAACTGGACCCCGGATCAGGGCAGCGTCGAATTGTTGCGCAACGAGCGCTATTGGGGCGACGTTCAGCCGGCCTACAACCGCATCCTCTGGAAAATTATCCAAAACGACAGTGCCCGTTTGACCACCTACCGCAACGGCGACATCGATTCCTATTCCGCGCGCCCGGTAGAATACCGACAGCTCCAAAACGATGCGCAAATTCAGGGCAAAAGCCAGAGCTTCGAATACATGCCGCCGGTCGTCGGATACAGCTATATCGGCTGGAACCAGATACGCGGCGGTAAGCCGACTCGTTTCGCCGACAAGCGGGTACGTCAGGCCATGACCTACCTGACCGATACCGGCCGGATTATCAAGGACGTGTTTCTCGGTTACGCCGAGCCGGCAGTCAGTCCGTTTGGCAACTCCAGCAAACAGCACGCCGCCTTGCAGCCCTATCAAGCCAATCTCGATAAGGCCAAGGCTTTGTTGAAAGAAGCCGGCTACGAAGATCGCAATAAAGACGGCGTTTTGGAAGACCAGGCCGGCCAAGCATTCGAGTTCAAACTGACCTATTTTCAGGCCAACGAAGATACCAGCCGTATGGTGCTCTTGCTGAAAGATCTGTACGCCAAGGCCGGAGTCAAGTTGGTGCCGTTTCCGCAGGAATGGCCGGTGATGCTGGAAAATCTGGATAAAAAAGACTTCGACGCGATCACCTTGGGCTGGACCAGCAGCATCGAAACCGATTTGTACCAAGCCTTCCATAGCTCGCAGGCGATCAGCAAGGGCGACAATTTCATCGGTTACCAGAATCCTGAATTGGACAAGCTGATCGATGAAGCTCGCCGTACCGTCGACGAAGCCAAGCGCATGCCGCTGTGGCAACAGGCGGAACGCATACTCTACGAAGATCAGCCGTACACGTTCCTGATGCGCCGTAAAAGTTTGTTGTTCGTCGACAAGCGCATCCACAACCTGCAAATGACCAAGTTGGGTCTGAATCTGGGCTCGCTGCCGCTGGAAAACTACGTGCCGCTGGCCCAGCAAAAATACACGCAATAAAGTCATGACGAGCTTGCAGCGTTGCGTCACCCCGGCAGGGATTGCCGGGGACCAGATACCATGGAGGGTGTTGGCCTTGAACGTCCCTGAAGTCTGGAGCTCGGCAATCCCGGCCGATTTGACATGGATTTTTCTCTCGGCACTCAAAAGGAATTCGTTATGCTGACTTATTTGCTGCGCCGCCTGTTGTTGATGGTGCCGACCCTGCTCGGCATCACCGTGGTCGTGTTTGCCGTGATGGCAGCCTCGCCGGGCGGTATCAGCGCCCAGACTTTGGTCGGCGGCATGGACATGAAACCGCAGGAAAAGCAGGCTTTGCTGGATTATTACAACAAGCGCTACGGCCTGGATCAACCTGCGCCGCTGCAATACCTGCGTTGGCTGAACAATGTGTCGCCGATCGGCTTCGTCGACGACGAACAAGGTCATAAGTCGTTCTCGCTGACCAAAGGCATGGACCTCGGTACCAGCTTTCAATACGGCCGACCGGTCGCCGACATTCTGGCCGAACGTATCCCGATTACCTTGTTGCTGAATCTGGTGACCATACCGTTCACTTATGCGCTGGCCATCTGGATCGGCATGAAGTCTGCAACCGAACGCGGCGGCGCCTTCGACATCGGCGCCAGCTTGTCGATGTTGGCTCTGTGGTCGATTCCGACCATGCTGGCCGGCGTGTTGCTGCTGGGCTTTTTCGCTAATATCCAATATTTCCAATGGTTCCCGACCGCGGGCCTCAGCGCCCGCGAGGCGCTGGACATGCCGTTTCTGCCGCATTGGAACGACAGCGGCTTCGTGCGCGGCTTTCTGCTGGACCGGATCTGGCATCTGGTACTTCCGGTGATCTGCTTGTCCTACGGCGGTTTCGCCGCGCTGGCGAAATTGACCCGCACCTCGATCCTGGAGAACCTGCACGCCGACTACGCCCGCACCGCCCGCGCCAAGGGTTTGGCCGAACGCGACGTGCTGTGGACGCACGTGTTCCGCAACAGCTTGTTGCCGTTGATTACGGTCTCGGCCGGCTTGTTGCCTAGTTTGTTGGCCGGCTCGTTGATCGTCGAGAACATTTTCAGCATCAACGGCATGGGCCAATTGGCGGTGGAAGCGGTGAAGGGCAGGGACCGCGAGCTGGTGTTGTCGATTACCTGGATCAGCGGCTTTCTAACCCTGGTCGGCTATTTGATCGCCGACTTCTGCTACACCTTGGCCGATCCTAGGGTGAGTTATGACTAAGTTGCTACAACCCCGGTCCTTAAACATCGTTCGCCCTGAGCTTGTCGAAGGGCGCACCACATCAGGCTTCGAAAAGCCTGTCCTAAGGGCAGTCGCAGGGCTCAGACTCTATACCCCAGAGGGTGGCAACGGAATACCTGTAAAAATCAGGGGCAGGTTAAAAGTCGCATCGTGCGAATCGACTTGCCGCTATACGGCGTATCAAACAGGGTAGCCAATGGCGTCATCTCCTAAATCCTTAATCAGCCGGCAATCCTTCTCCGCCCGTATCTGGCGCCGCACGCTGGACGGCGTCGGCGTCAAATTCGGACTGGCTTGGGTCGGCGTGTTGGTGTTGTTCGCGGTGTTCGCGCCATTCCTCGCCAACTCGATGCCATTGGTGATGAGCAAGAACGGCGAAATCACTTTCCCGGTGTTACGCTATCTGTCGATTGAGGATGCCTGGATACTGGTGGCATTTTTCATCGCGCTGGCCGTGTCCCGGCTGCCGCTCGCGGGCGGTGCCAAGTTTCTAGTATTTTTGTCCGGCACCGCCGTCGCCGCATTAATTGCCAACCTGACAGTCCAGCCGCCAGCACTGGTGATTTACGACGATTTTCGCGGCCCGCAGTACTCCGAGGTGGATTGGAAAGTCATGCCGCCGATTCCCTATGCGCCCGGCGACTATCTGCGCGACCTGGGCAGCAAGGGCCTGGAGGCGCCGTTCGCCAGCGCGGGCCACACGCATTGGATGGGCACCGAGGAAAACGGCGCCGACGTGCTGAGCCGCATGATCCACGCCAGCCGGATTGCATTGAGCATAGGCTTCATCGCCACCGGCATCGCGCTAGCCATCGGTATCGTCGTCGGCGGGTTGATGGGCTATTTCTCCGGCATCGTCGACATGCTCGGCATGCGGCTGGTGGAAATCTTCGAGGACATTCCGACCTTGTTTTTGTTGCTGACCTTCGTCGCCTTCTTCGGCCGCAGCCTGTACATGATGATGGTCATCATCGGCGTCACCGGCTGGTCCGGTTACGCTCGTTACGTGCGTACCGAGTTTTTAAAACTGCGCAAGCAGGATTACGTGCAAGCGGCGATTGCCAGCGGTTTACCGCTACACTCGATACTGTTCCGCCATATGCTGCCCAATGGCGTCGCGCCGTTACTGGTCGCGGTCAGCTTCGGCGTGGCCGGGGCGATCTTGTCGGAAGCCACGCTGAGCTTTCTCGGGCTTGGCGTGGTCGATGCGCCGTCTTGGGGGGCGATGCTGGATCAGGCGGTCAAGTCTTCGACCTTCAATTGGTGGATGGCGGTGTTTCCCGGCGGCGCAATTTTCATGACCGTGTTCGCCTACAACCTGATCGGCGAAGCCTTCAGGGATGCGATCGATCCGAAACTGGCGCGCCGCAACGGAGGCGAGTCGTGAATCGGCCCTTGCTGCAAGTCAAACACCTGCGCACCTATTTACAAACCGGCGGCGAGCCGGTCAAGGCCGTCGAGGACGTCAGCTTCGATATTCCGCAAGGCGAAACCTTTTGTCTGGTCGGCGAATCCGGCAGCGGCAAGTCGATCAGCGCCTTGTCGGTGATTCGCCTATTGCCGGACGGCATTGCCAGCCATCCGAGCGGCGAAATCATTTTCGACGGCCGCGACCTGCTGGCCTTGCCCGACGCCGACATCCGCCAGGTGCGCGGTGCTCAGATCGCGATGATTTTTCAAGAGCCGATGACTTCGCTGAATCCGGTGCTTAGCGTCGGCGAGCAAATTATCGAAGCGTTGCACCTGCATTTTCCAAACATGAGCGCGGAAGAAGCGGAGCAACGCGCGGTCGTGGCGTTGACCCAAGTGCAAATCCCCAACCCCGGCGCGCGCTTTCGCGATTACCCGCACCAATTGTCCGGCGGCCAGCGCCAGCGGGTGATGATAGCGATGGCCCTGGCCTGCCAGCCCAAGCTGTTGATCGCCGACGAACCGACCACTGCGCTGGACGTCACTGTGCAAGCCGAAATCCTGCGCCTGATGCGGCAATTGCAGGACGACACCGGCATGAGCATGCTGTTCATTACCCACGACTTCGGCGTCGTCGCGCAAATGGCGCACTGGGTCGGCGTGATGCAGTTCGGTCGTCTGGTCGAGGCCGGCCGTTGCCGCGACGTGCTGGGTAGTCCGCGACATCCGTATACCCAAAAGTTGCTGGCCTCGGTGCCGGAAAATCTCGCCAAACCAGAAGCCTCCGCACCGCCAACCACCGTTCGCGCTGAGCCCGTCGAAGCGCCAGCTATTGAAGGCTCTAACCGCGCCTGCGCTGAGAGCAGCGTCGTCAAACTAAGCCGCTTGCTGAGCGGAGTTGAAGCAAACGGCGTCAGCTCCGCTCAGCCGGCGGTTTTCGCAAAGACAAGTTCCGGCAATACGCCGTCCCAAGCGGAAGAGCAGTCTCAAGCCTTAATCCAAATCCGCAACCTGAAAGTCTGGTTTCCGGTGCGCAAGGGCTTGTTGCGCCGCGTGGTCGATCACATCAAGGCTGTCGATGATGTGAGCCTGGACATTCCTCGCGGCGAAATCGTTGCGCTGGTCGGCGAATCCGGCTGCGGCAAAACCACGCTGGGCCGGGCCGTGTTGCAACTGGAGCCGCCGACCGCCGGCAGCATCAAGATAGCCGGCCGGGAACTGGTCGGCCTGTCGGCCCAGGAGCTAAGACCTTTGCGCCGGCAAATGCAAATCGCCTTTCAAGACCCGCAATCGTCGCTGAATCCGCGCCTGCTGGTCGAAACCACGTTGACCGAACCGATGCAGGTGCACGGCATCGGCGCCAGCCGCGACGAACGCATCGCTTTGGCCGAGCAATTGTTGGACGACATGCAGCTGGGCCGCGAGTCGCTGTGGCGCTACCCTCACGAATTCTCCGGCGGCCAGCGCCAACGTATCGGTCTTGCCCGCGCCCTGGCCCTGAATCCGGAATTCATCGTCTGCGACGAAATCACCAGCGCGCTGGATGTGTCGGTGCAGGCGGAAATCCTGCAACTATTGCTGGATATTCGCCGCCGCCGCAACCTGACTTTGTTGTTCATCACCCATAATATCGGTGTAGTGGAGTATCTCAGCGACAGGACAGTGGTGATGTATCAGGGGAAAATTGTCGAGCAGGGGGCTACTGCTCAGGTTTGTGGGGCGCCGGAGCATGCTTATACTCAAAAGTTGTTGGGGGCGGTGCCGAGGTTGGTGGTTTAATATTGACTGTGTTTTTATTCTGGATGTTGGGGATGAGGGGTCGGTATGGTTCATGTGAAGAAGATTCTCGGATATTTTAATATTCAATTGAATTTAAATAAAATAACGTGTGATTTCGACAGGAATAAATTTGTAAGGATTTGTCTTCTTATTTGGCTGGTTATTGTTCTAATTGGTTTGAAGTTTATTGATGTTGCTAGGTATCAAAATAAGCCTATTAAAGAATATGTTGATATGTTTATTTCTTTATTTGCGATTACTGTAATAGTTGAAAGGAGTATTGCTGTCATTTTTCAATTTGCTCGTGTTCCAGGGCTAATGCTCCTTGAACAGAAACTGGTTGATGAGGTGGGGCGTTATGATTATTGGGGAAATATAACCACTCCAGAGAAGCAAGATGAAAGACTTGAACAATTAAAGGAATGGAATAAGGCTATAAGGTTGACTAAGCATCAAATTCGCATGTACAGAAAAGACAATAAAATATTAATGACTCTTGTTGGGTTGCTTATATGTACTGTTATCACTGTTTGTGGTGTGCGTATTTTGCATCAATTTGTCAATGTAAATGATATGTCTTGTGTGCAGAAAACAATATTCAGATTTATTGACATAATACTAACTGCGGTTGTTCTCGCGGGAGGTAGTCAAGGACTTCATGCTTTAGCGAGTACAATACTTCGATTTATTCAAGAAGTTACAAATCAAAAAACATATTCCAGAAAATCAACGTCTAAGGGCGGACTCAAAAAAGAAGTGCAACGCCTCGATACTAATGAATGAGATTTGACTGTTGAGCCCGCGTAGGTACGATTAGCAGTTGTGTAGGGTGGGCACGTTTTTTGTGCCCACGCGAAAATAGCCCGTGTATATACAATTAGCGGCAGCGTAATCGTACGCATGGTGTGAGTTTGCCTCGACTTTTTTAATGTCGGGTTTCGGCCCGACAGCCGAGATACTTTTCTTTGCTTGTCCAAAGAAAAGTATCCAAAAGAAACGACACCCCATGCCGCTTCATCCTGCGCGCCGGCGATTTTGGCGAGGGTTTTCGGAAGGGCTGTCCTAGCCCTCCGAAAACAAGCGGCATCCCTGCCGCTCCCCTGGCGGGCATCTCTCGCCAAAATCCCCGGTGCTCGGCGCGGCATCAGGGGGAGAAAACCGTCCCGAAATTTAACGTTGCGTAGGGTGGGCACGGCTTTTTGTGCCCACGCGAAAATAGCCCGTGTAGCCACGTAGGGTACGCATCGCGTACCTTGTTGATGTTTATTTTAACGTCGGGTCTCGGCCCGACAGCCGAGTTTCTTTCTTTTTTTGGTCAAAAGAAAGAAACCAAAGAAAAGGCCACCCCATGCCGCTTCATCCTGCGCGCCGGCGATTTTGGGGAGGGTTTTCGGAAGGGCTGTCCTAGCCCTCCGAAAACGAGCGGCATCCCTGCCGCGCCCCTGTCGGGCGAATCCGCTCAAACCCTCCGGTGCTCGGCGCGGCATCAGGGGACAACCCCCGTCACGATTGTAACGTTGCTTAATCAATACGCTCAGCCTTGCAATCTCTCGCTGCGGAGCTTGGCGCCATGGGATCGTCGCATTGGAGTACAAATTTAGATTTGTACTCCAATGCGTGGCTTGGGCGGCTCCGGTTGGGGAGAGCGGGGTTGAATCGCGGCTGGTCGGCCGAGAAAAAAACACTCGGCATCGAGTATCGTTGGGTCGGCGTCGGGCAAAAAAACTCGGCGTCGAGTATCGTTGGTTCGGCGTCGGGCAAAAAATACTCGGCATCGAGTATCGTTGGTTCGGCGTCGGGCAAAAAATACTCGGCGTCGAGTATCGTTAGGTCGACGTCGGGCAAAAAACACTCGGCATCGGGTATCGTTGGTTCGGCGTCGGGCAAAAAATACTCGGCGCCGGGTATCGTTGGTTCGGCGTCGGGCAAAAAATACTCGGCGCCGGGTATCGTTGGTTCGGCGTCGGGCAAAAAATACTCGGCGCCGGGTATCGTTGGTTTGGCGTCGGGCAAAAAACACTCGGCGTCGAGTATCGTTAGGTCGGCGTCGGGCAAAAAACACTCGGCGTCGAGTATCGCCGGGTCGGCGTCGGGCAAAAAACACTCGGCGTCGAGTATCGCCGGGTCGGCGTCGGGCAAAAAACACTCGGCGTCGAGTATCGCCGGTTCGGCGTCGAGCAAAAAGACTCTCTGCCGCATGTCGCTGGCGGTCGGCCCTAGACTCCCGATACCGGCGAATTTTTGCGATTTTTGATCGGTGAAAAGGCTAGGAATGCGATGCCGCTGAACAAAAATCAGGCCGAAGGCGTTAACGGAACGCTGGTTGAAAGCGTACTCAGCATTGTCGAATCGCCGGCTGTAAATTGTGCGGTCATGCTATGCGCCGCGTCCGCCGTGCCGGCGATATCGCTGCCGTCCGCCCAAAACGCATTGGCGGTTCGCGGTCCTATAGCCCGCGAGACTGCCACGACGAAAATTGCCCCTTACGCCCTGCGGGTCGCGGTATCGTGATCGCACGGTTCGTGCTCGACGATCAAAATGGCTTGGCGTCGGGCGAGTCGTTGGTGACGACGGCAGGCGAGGTGCGGCATAGCCGCTGCTACGGATTCGCCAGATAGTTAAAAAATTCCCGCAGCCAATCCTGACCGCGTTTTTTCGGAAATTGGTTGGGATGCCGCTTGACCCATTTCAGCGCGTAAATCATCGGCACCGAATCCAAATCCTTGATGTGGTTGGTCCGCCAAAGCTTGCGGACGATCTTGGATACTTGAAACTTCAACTCGATGTGCTTGACGTGTTCCGGCGTCGGATTTCGGCAATGTTCGGCTGGCGAGGTGACCAAATACTCCCGACAAGCCAGCGGCCGAACCGGGTGAATCGAACAGCTTTCCGCTTCCAAAAACGGGCAGGCCACGCCAGAATGAAAATAACGTAGCGCGTGCGTCTGGACCGCTTCGTGCGTCGTTCCTTCTGCCAGCATCCGTTCCAATTGGCCCAGCCAGTCGATCTCGTCCAGTTTGGCACAGCCGTCGGCAAACCGTTGCTTGACCGTCGAGCGCTTCGGCTCGGGCATTTGTTCAACCAGTCCGGCGATCTGATAGGCCTCGAACTCCGCCAACGGCACCACTTGCCGGCAGCAAGCGCCGCAGCCGGCTTGGCAGGAAATGGTTTCGTTGTCCGCGACGAATACCTCGACCGCGGTTTCGACGACGGCGTTGTTGATGCGATGCAGCGCCGGCAGGATCGCGACCGGCGTGACTTTTTCCGCCGGTGCGCTGAGTTCCAATTCTATCGGTTTGCCGTAAAGCGTCAGTTTGATGTTGGCGGGCGTGGTTTTGCGCATAGGCTCTGCTCAAGGAATCGGAAAATTGTTGCTAAGCCCGGTTTGCCGGCGACGATGGACGGCAAGCGGCGGGCGCTTGGGGTTATTGACAGGGTTCGCCAAGCGCTACCAGCATAGAAGCTTTTACGAAAAATCGAAACTTTCGGCTTGCAACTCTCCGACAGCGCCACGGATTGCCTTGCTGAGTAGCCTCTTATTGACGGCATAACCAAGGTTTTCATACCCCGCCGGAAGCGCTTGCTCCGTACATACGGTATTTCGTAAACAAGACGGCATCTCGTGGCGATATCCAGAAATTCCAGCCGGCCTTGTCGGTGGCGGTCGGCGCCAAAACCAAAAAATAACTTTCAAATACAGCCGTTTAAAAATTTAAAAATCCGGCGACCGGCTTTGGCACGGCAATTGATTCTATTCCATCGAACTCAACCGTAAGGCGAACAAGTTCGGTAAAGCCCGGAGGACGCGGCGGTACCGGCCTTGTTGACCCGGATATTCAACATATTGCAACCCATTCGACCCTATAACGAAATCATTCAAGAGGCGCGTCATGAAAACCATAGAAAGCACACTATCGAATCCCCAAGCATCGGCTGGCAAACCATCATTCAAACGACTTCGCTTCGGCGTTTCCGCTCTGGTTTTGGCCATCAGCGGGCTGGGAATGGCCCAACCGGTCGTGGCGGCCGTGTTCAATCCATTCATCAATATTACCGGTAAGGTGGAATTCGATAGCTTAGGCACGCCGACCTTACCGACCAACGCCACCCAAAACGGCGAATTGATCCGCGTCGTCGGCGGCGCGACCACCACTACCAGCTTAATCAACGATCAGATCGTCGGCGACGACCCGCTGAGCGGGAGTTTATCCGACATCGGCGACGGTTTCGGCATCAAGCTGCACGCCGAAGGCGGTTCGAAAGACGAGCCGTCGTTTATGAGTTCGCTGTTCGGCGACTTGGCCTTGTCCATCAGAAACAGCTCGGCGGTCGACACGTTTTTGGTGAGCTTGAAATTCGATTTCAGCCATTTGGTTGCGGCTCCCGAGACCAAAACCATCAAAGGTAACGGCGATTTTGCCCAATCGATAGTACAGCTCCATAAAAAGGACAACAGCGAATTGCTGTTCAGCAAACTCATTTCGGATACGGTATTCGGCAACGAAGCCCGACCCGCGAGCGCACCGGACCAAAATACGGCCAGCGGCTACGGTGGAAAGTTGGTCGACAGCGGTTCGCGCTTGCTGACCTTCATTCTACACCCCGGCGAATTGCTGGAACTGGGCGACGACAGTCCGGAGTTAACGTTGTTCGGCGGTGCCGATCCGGGCGCTTTCTTCCTGGCGGACACGTCAGCCTTTCTCAGCGTCGCCGAGGTCACTCGACAAACCACCAACACCGTGCCGGAGCCGGAAACCTTGCTGCTGATGGCGATCGGCTTGCTGTCGTTC
This sequence comes from Methylomonas stagni, assembly GCF_050154735.1. Classification (NCBI taxonomy): domain Bacteria; kingdom Pseudomonadati; phylum Pseudomonadota; class Gammaproteobacteria; order Methylococcales; family Methylococcaceae; genus Methylomonas; species Methylomonas stagni. Next base: position 4,873,564 of record NZ_CP189557.1, read on the forward strand.
GGCCTGTCCAAACGCCGCGCAAGCACTTGCTAAAACAACACGCTTTAAATCGACGAATTACTCAACATCACTGAATAAAGGTACTTCCCATGTCTAAAAAATCCTTGAAAACCCTATTGGCCCTGACCATCGCAAGCTTGAGCGGCTCCGCCGCCGCCTGCGGCTCGCAACCTTATATCGGCGAAGTATGCACCTTTGCCACCACCTATTGCCCAATCGGTTATGCAGAAGCCGACGGACGCTTGTTATCGATAGCTCAAAACCAGGCGCTGTTCGCCTTGTTAGGCACTACTTACGGCGGTAACGGACAAACGACATTCTCATTGCCGGATTTACGCGGCCGCAATCCGATCGGCGTCGGCGTCGGCCCCGGCTTGGCGCCGGTCGATTTGGGCGAGATCAGCGGGCAGGAGAACGTAACATTATTCCAGCCGAATATGCCGTTTCATAGCCACGCGGCTAATACCATCGTCACCGCGAAATTGCATGCCGTCAACAGCAACGGTAACAGCACCAATCCGAGCGGCAAGTTTCCGGCCGTCTCCGCGAATCGGGATAACATTTATTCCAACTCGCCCTCGAACGCTGAGTTGGCGACGGATGCCGTTACCGTCAACGCCAGCACGACGGTGGGCGCTAGCGGAGATAGCCATCCATTTTCAGTACGCAATCCCTACGTCGGCATGCGTTATTGTGTCGCGACTGTGGGCATCTTTCCTGGACGCGAGTAGCATCAAACCCCCAAGAGCGCGGCTCAGGCCGCGCCTTTTGTGTTTGCGGGTAAGAGACGTGGTCCTATTGGTATTAACAGGAAATTGATGGATGTAACGTTGCGGCAGAGGAAATATTCTAGATTTAAAGCCATCGAACAGCCGCTGAGTTAACTGGCGGTCAGGCGCGGTACCGACAGCGCCCCCTTGTCGTCGCGATCTACGGCGAAACGGCTGGACCGTTCAGTCTAGCCGGTACTTTCCAGGCGCCGGGGCTCGGCTTTCGCTTCGCCGGTTTCCAGCAAACCATAAAACGGACGAAACGCCATCATCAAGGCTCGGTAAATGGCAAAGGCGTCGGTCGGATCTTTTTGCTTGAGCTCGGCGACTTCGTTCAAGTAGCGATGCAGCATTTTTACCAGATTCTCGATCGTCATCGCCAGCCAGGCGTCGTTGGTAATCCATTTGTCGATAAATTCGTCAAGGCGGGCGAAAGTCATTTTCAGCAAGGGATAGGCGGTTTGGGTTTCCTTGAATTCCCGAAGCGCCACGTACTCGATGTAAGCCCGGTCTGAGGCTAGTCGCGGTCGGTTGGTAATCGTTAAATACGTGGCTTTGTAGTCGGCATGGAGGGTGTCGAATTTCTCGCAAAATTCGGCTTCACTGGTCATTTCTAACCACGGTTGAAGAATCGTCACCGTGATGGCGTAGCATTCGTCGATCGCGTCCGCCATCTTGTCGAATTGTTCGACAAAGTCAGGCTTTTTGAGCTCGTCTTTAATTAAGCTTGCGATCGCGGCCAACTCGCCCGCGGTGACGCAAACCGTCGCCAATTCCCGAACAATTTTAAGTTCGCCTGCCATGGTGTCGATACCTCATTGCTGTCTGGTAGAAAATGAACAATCGCCCCGATACGAGGCTTATGCGGTCAAATCGACAATCTCGGCGATGCAGGCATTGTCCTTGACCGTGTGCAGGGCGTTGTCGAACAGCATATTCGAGTTATATAAAACGCTTTTAACAATGATGTTACCCACCGTATCCTTGATCACAAAGAAGGTATCGCCCTCGGGCACCCGGCTGGCGGCGATTTGGTGGCTCATTAACGAACCGGTGCGGACTTCTTTAATGCCCTGTATCGCTTCTTCCTTATTGGGGTAATCGCCGCTCATCAGGATCAGTTCGCCCTTGCTGCTCAGGAAGTTGAATACATATTGATTGTCTTCGTTGGTTTTCAGTTCAAAGGTCGCTGGCATGATCTGCTCCGGAGTTAGTCGGTTGGATGGGGTCGTCGCCGGTCGAATACCGGTTTTCCAAGCTCCGAAAAGCTCAAAATAGCGAGACGGACAGAAAACCTGGGTACGGCGGCGGACGCTGTCTATCCAAACGCAAGCATTATGCCAAGAAAAAAACGTTTTAAATCAAAGAGTGAGCGGTGCTTATTCATAAAATTGTCGTGTTTGCGACACGACAACGGCAGCGATCCGATAGTTACAAGGGGCTGATTGAGCGGATGCAGGGCGGTGTGCTTGCCGAACGACAGGCTCGGTTCCGCTTGGCTTGTAGTGGTTTTGAAATTGGCGCCAGAGCGCCGTGATGGGCACGATGTACTTTAGCAAACTGCGTGGCGGAAAATGCGCTGGAGATCTTTTTAAACCGAGATTAGAGGCGGGTTCGGCTGCGGCTATTAGTATACGATCGCCGCAATCGCGCGTGTACACCGCCCAAATCCCACCCAATCCGTTTGCAGCGGATCGAGCGGGGTGGGCTATAGCCTATCAGGGTTTTTGTGAGATACGCTTGACCGCTTCGGCGACGATGTCCAGCAGTTCGTTGCCGCCGTGCTGCAAATATTCGACGATTTGCTTGCGCATTCTGGGTTCCCAGAAATTGCGGATGTGGGTTTCGACGCCGCTGACCGCGACATCGTGTTCCGGCTCGGATTGGAAAAACGCGCCGATGTTATTGGCCATTTTGACGAGATTGCTGTTATCCATGAGTTATGCGGCAGATTCTTGATAATGTTGTAAACGAAAGGGGTGGGTATAAATCGTGTGGTTTTCGTTGCGGGTGAAGCCGACCAAGGTTAGGCCGGATTCTTCCGCCAAACGAATGGCCAAGGCAGTCGGCGCCGAAATCGCGGCCAGCAAAGTGATGCCGACGCTGGCGGCTTTTTGCACCATCTCGAAGCTGGCCCTGCTGGTGACCAATAGCCAGCCTGCCGTAAAATCGCAACCGGTTCTGGCCAAGGCACCGATTAGTTTGTCCAGCGCGTTGTGGCGGCCTACATCTTCACGCACCATGCTGATGCTAGCGCTTTCCGAGTCCAGCCACGCCGCGGCATGCACCGCTCCGGTCAGCAAATTCAAGGATTGTTGCTGCTGCATCGATTCGAAAGCCCGGCTCAGTAGCGCGGCGTCCAATATCGAACCGTCGCCAACCCGACGAGTGGGCCGAATTGCCTGCTCCAAGGTCGTTGCTCCACATAAGCCGCAACCTGTTCGGCCGGTCATGTTCTTGCCCTTGCCGTGCAGATTGTCGAAACGTTTCTCGGGAATTTGCATCCGGACTTCGACGCCTTTGGCGCGTTGCACCGTCTTGATCGACAGGACTTCGGAAGGATGATAAACGATGCCTTCGGTCAGGCTGAAACCGAGGCCGAAGTCTTCCAGATTCAGCGGCGTGGTCAGCATCACGACGTGCGGGATGGTGTTGTAGACCAGTACCACCGGGACTTCCTCGGCCACATAGTCTTGCTTTCGGCTGTGGATGGAGCCTCGCCAGCTATCGAACGTACCGGTTCGATAGCTGGTCCAGCCCAGTTCCTCTGGGACCGGGTCCATATTGCCTCGGTTTTTTAGCCGGCGCCGATGCGGTTGTCCAGCAGCGATTGCTGGTCGTCGGAGAAGGCGCGGTATTCACGTTGCCAATCGGACGGTTGAGCGACCTTCGCGACGTGTACCGCCGTCACTTTGTATTCGGGGCAGTTGGTCGCCCAGTCCGAGTTGTCGGTGGTGATGACGTTGGCACCGGAATGCGGGAAGTGGAAGGTGGTATAGACCACGCCCGGTTGCATTCGGTCGGTAATCAGCGCCCTCAACACGGTTTCGCCGGTGCGGCTCTTGACGCCGACCCAGTCGCCGTCGGCCACGCCCAGGACTTCGGCGTCGTGAGGATGGATTTCCAATTTGTCTTCGGCGTGCCAAGCGACGTTGTCGGTGCGGCGAGTCTGCGCGCCGACGTTGTATTGCGACAGAATACGGCCGGTGGTCAGGATTAGCGGGTATTTGCTGCTGGTGCGTTCCGCTGTCGGAATGTATTCCGTCAACAGGAAACGGCCCTTGCCGCGCACGAAATGGTCGGCATGCATGATTGGCGTGCCGTCCGGGGATTCGTCGTTGCACGGCCACTGGATGCTGCCCATCTCGTCGATTTTCTCGTAGCTGACGCCGGCGAATTGTGGGGTCAGGCTGGCGATTTCTGCCATGATTTCCGACGGGTGATTGTAATTCATCGGAAAGCCCAGCGCATTGGCCAAGTCTTGGGTGACTTGCCAATCTTCCTTGCCGCCCAGCGGTGTCATCACCCGGCGTACCGGCGAAATTCGCCGCTCGGCGTTGGTGAAGGTGCCGTTTTTCTCCAGGAACGAAGAGCCGGGCAGGAATACGTGGGCGAACTTGGCGGTTTCGTTTAAGAAGATGTCTTGCACCACGATGCATTCCATTTCCCGCAAGGCATGATGGACGTGGTTGATGTCCGGGTCGGATTGCGCGATATCCTCGCCTTGCACGTACAGGCCCTTGAAGCTGCCTTCTATCGCGGCGGCGAACATGTTGGGAATGCGCAGGCCGGGCTCGGAGGCCAATGTCACACCCCAAGCCGCTTCGAATTGCGCGCGGGTGGCGTTATCCGAGACGTGGCGGTAGCCGACGAACTCATGCGGGAACGAGCCCATGTCGCATGAGCCTTGCACGTTGTTTTGACCGCGCAACGGGTTGACGCCGACGCCTTCGCGGCCAATGTTGCCGGTGGCCATCGCCAGATTGGCGATGCCGATCACGGTCGTCGAACCTTGGCTATGCTCGGTGACGCCCAAGCCGTAGTAGATCGCGCCGTTGCCGCCGGTCGCATACAGGCGAGCGGCGCCGCGCATCGCTTCGGCGGGTACGCCGGTCAGTTCGGCGACGGCTTCCGGCGAGTTTTGCGGTAGGGCCACAAAGGTTTTCCATTTGTTGAACGATTCGACGTCGCAACGTTCCAGCGCGAATTGTTCGTCGGCCAAGCCTTCGGTGACGATGACGTGGGCCAGCGCGGTGACGACGGCGACATTGGTGCCGGGACGAAGTTTCAGGTGGTAGTCGGCCTTGACGTGTGGGCTGTTACGTACCAAATCGATGCCGCGCGGATCGACGACGATCAGTTTGGCGCCTTGACGCAGCCGGCGTTTCATCAGCGAACCGAACACCGGATGGCCATCGGTCGGGTTAGCGCCTATGACCAGAATGACATCGGATTTCAATACCGAATCGAAGGTTTGAGTGCCGGACGATTCGCCGAAGGTGGTTTTCAGGCCGTAACCGGTCGGCGAATGGCAGACCCTGGCGCAGGTATCGACGTTGTTGTTACCGAAGCCGGCACGGATCAGTTTTTGCACCAGATAGGTTTCTTCGTTGGTGCAACGCGACGAGGTGATGCCGCCGATCGAATCCTTGCCGTATTTGGCTTGCAATTGTTTGAAGCGGTCGGCCGCGAATTGAATGGCTTCTTCCCAACTGACGACGCGCCAGGGATCGCTGATTTTGTCGCGTACCATCGGCGTGGTGATGCGGTCTTTGTGGGTGGCGTAACCGAAGGCGAAGCGGCCCTTGACGCAGGAGTGACCGTGGTTGGCCTGGCCGTTTTTGTCCGGCACCATCCGCACCAATTGCTCGCCCTTCATTTCGGCTTTGAATGAACAGCCGACGCCGCAATAGGCGCAAGTAGTAATGGCGCTGTGCTCGGGCTGGCCGTGGTCGATTACCGCCTTTTCCATCAAGGTCGCGGTCGGGCAAGCTTGTACGCAGGCGCCGCAAGACACGCACTCCGATTCCATGAACGGTTGGTCTTGGCCCGGCGATACGTGGGACTCGAAACCTCGGCCGTCTATCGTCAATGCGAAGGTGCCTTGCACTTCTTCGCAGGCGCGGACGCAACGCGAGCAGACGATGCATTTGGAGGGGTCGAAAGAGAAATAGGGGTTGCTGTTGTCTTTTTCCGCTTTCAGGTGGTTTTCACCTTCGAAACCGTAACGGACTTCGCGCAAACCGACTTCGCCGACCGTGTCTTGCAATTCGCAATTGCCGTTGGCGGAGCAAGTCAAGCAATCCAATGGGTGGTCGGAAATATAGAGTTCGGCGATGCCCTTGCGCAGTTTGGCGAGCTTTTCGTTTTGGGTAACGACTTTCATGCCTTCACCGACCGGTGTCGTACAGGATGCCGGGTAACCGCGCGCGCCTTCGATTTGCACCAAGCACATCCGGCAGGAGCCGAACGGGTCGAGGTGGTCGGTGGCGCACAGCTTCGGTATGCTGATGCCGGCTTCGGCGGCGGCGCGCATGACCGAGGTGCCGGCGTTGACGGTCACCTTATGGCCGTCGATTTCAAGGTTGACGGTTTGTTGGGACGCGCTGACCGGCGTTCCGTAATCGACTTCGTTGTTGAGTGACATAAGCTACCTCCGGGGGATCGGTTAGGCTTTGGTGGCTTGGAGGCCAAAGTCTTCAGGGAAATGATTCAGCGCGCTCAACACCGGGTAGGGTGTCATGCCGCCCATGGCGCACAAGGAACCGCACGTCATTGTGTCGCATAAATCACGCAGCAGTTCGGTGTTCTTGGCTTTGTCGACGTTATCGAGGATGCGGTCGATGACTTCGACGCCGCGAGTCGAGCCGATCCGGCAGGGTGTGCATTTGCCGCAGGATTCTTCGACGCAGAATTCCATCGCATAGCGGGCCATGTCGGCCAGACTGGTGGTGTCGTCGTGTACCACGATGCCGCCGTGGCCCAAAACCGCGCCGATCGCGGCGAAGGCTTCGTAATCGAGTGGAGTATCGAACTGGCTTTCCGGCATATAGGCACCCAACGGACCACCGACTTGCACGGCCCGGATCGGCCGGCCGCTGGCGGAGCCGCCGCCGTAGTCGTACAGCAATTCTCGCAATGTGACGCCGAATGCGGCTTCGAACAGGCCTCCGTGCTTGATGTTACCGGCCAATTGAATCGGCAAGGTACCGCGCGAACGGCCCATGCCGTAATTTTTGTAATATTCGCCGCCTTTATCCAAAATGACCGGAATCGAGGCCAGCGAAATCACGTTGTTGACGATAGTGGGTTTGCCGAATAGGCCGACGATGGCCGGTAGCGGCGGCTTGAAGCGGACCAGGCCGCGTTTGCCTTCCAGACTTTCCAGCAGCGATGTCTCTTCGCCGCATACATAAGCGCCGGCGCCGCTACGGACTTCCAGATGGAAGGTCTTGCCGCTGCCTTGAATGTTTTCGCCGAGGTAGCCGTTTTCATAGGCGGCAGCGATAGCTTGGTTCAGGGCAATTTTGGCGTGGGGGTATTCGATGCGCAGATAGATGTAGCCTTGTGTGGCGCCGACGGCCAAGCCGGCAATCGTCATGCCCTCGATCAACACGAAGGGGTCGCCTTCCATGATCATTCGGTCGGAAAAGGTGCCGGAGTCGCCTTCGTCGGCGTTGCAGACGATGTATTTTTGTTCGGCAGGGGCGTTTAACACGGTATTCCACTTAATGCCGGTCGGGAATGCGGCGCCGCCCCGGCCGCGCAGGCCGGATTCGGTAACTTGTTTAACGATGTCGGCAGGTTGCAGCGCCAGCGCGTTTTTCAAGCCGCGGTAACCGTCGTGGGCCAGATAATCGTCCAAGCTGACGGGATCGGTGATACCGACGCGGGCGAAGGTCAGGCGGTTCTGGTTTTTAAAATAGGGAAGGGCTTCTATATCGCCCAGATATAAGGGGTGTTGTTTGCCTTCCAAGAGGCCGGATGCTAGCAGGGAGGCGACATCTTCCGGTTGTACTGGGCCATAGGCGACACGGCCGGCGTCGGTTTCGACCTCGACTAGCGGTTCCAACCAGAACAAGCCACGTGAACCGTTGCGGATGATTTCAATGTTTTGGCCGGCGGTATGCCGTTGCAGGGTCTGAGCGACAAGTTCAGCGCCCAATGACAGCGCTGTGGAGTCGCGGGAGATAAACAGGCGGGTCATTATTCGGTACCTTTAAAAGTGGCTAGCAACTGATCGAATTTTTCCGGCGACACTCGGCCGAACACTTCGTTATCTATGGTGATAGCGGGGGAGCACGCGCAATTTCCCAGGCAGTAAACCGGTTCTAGCGAAAACATTCCGTCTGCGGATGTCTCGTGAAAATCGATGTTCAGCGTTTGTTTTGCGTGGGTTTCCAGAGTTTTACTGTTCATGGACTGGCAGGACTCGGCGCGGCAGATGCGTATCGTATGCTTGCCCGGCGGGGTAACCCGGAAGTAATGGTAAAAACTAACGACCCCGTGAACTTCCGCCTTGGAAAGGTTGAGTGCCTTGGCGATATCCGGCACTGCGTCGGGCGGAATGTAACCCAAGGTGTCTTGAATACCATGCAGTATCGGCAACAGATTCCCCGGCATCTCTCGATGAGCGTCCAGTATCTTCAACACTGTGGGTTGTTGGGTTTGATAGTCTTGCATCACTGGCCCTGTAGTTAATGACAAAATAATTAGCACGCTATTTAAACATGAACGAAGCGAAGTTTGCAATTGGTTGTCATGCCTCAAAGCCGCGAATTTCCTCAACTTGGGGTGGCAATCGTCTGTTCGACCCGGTCCGGAATTTTTAGTTCTGATCGATTCAAAATCGAATTTTAGCGCTTTACTTCCAAATGATAATTGTTATCATTACATGCAGATTGTATTTGCCGAGAGGATTCCATGTACATTTGTGTTTGTAAAGCGGTCACGGATAGGCAGGTAGAGCAAGCTTTGAACGAAGGTGTATGCAGTCGTAAGCAGATTATGCAATGCACCGGAGCGGGTGGGGTTTGCGGTAAATGCACCGCCAGTATAAAAGCCTTGATCGACGAAAATTTGCGCAATCAACCGGCGCAAGCCGCTTAGGCTATAGAGGAACGGGTCGGCTAACGCCGGAGGGGTGAAGGCACAGGGCTGGTTAGCCCTGTGCAATAGCGGACTATTTTGCTGCGGGGGCCGTTTCAGAAGGTTGGCCTTCCGCCGGTTTGTCGGCCGTTGGCGCCGGTGCTGGGTCGGTGGGCTCAGCTGCTTGAGGTGCTTCCGGTTGTTTTGCCGGTTCCGGCGGCAACATGATTTCGACCTTCGCACTTTTCCGCAGGTTTTCAATCATGGCCTGGGCTTTTTGGCGCTGCAGCATCGGCCGCAACTGTTCCTTGACGGCGTCGAACGGCGGCGGAGTAACTGCTCTGGAGTCTTCGCGGAATATCACGTGCCAACCGAATTGAGTCTGAACCGGTTGTTTAGTGTATTTGCCGTTTTCCAGCGCGACTACGGCTTCGGAGAATGGCGGCACCATGCGGTCGGCGGTAAACCAGCCTAAATCACCGCCTTCGGAACCCATTGGGTCGATAGAGTTTTTCTTGGCCAGCTCCGCAAAGTTGCCGCCTTTATCCAATTCGGCGATCAATTTTTTCGCCTCGTCTTCGGTTTTTACCAAAATGTGGCTGGCTTTGTACTCGTTGCCGGCATTGGCCATTTTGGAGTCGTATTCTGCCTTGATTTCTTCGTCCGAGACCGGATTGGATTTCAAATAGTCCTGTAACGCCGCTTGCGAAAGCAAGGAGTTACGGATCGTGGCTAGGCGCTCCATCACTTCGGGACTTTTATCGAGTTGCTTTTGCACGGCCAATTGAATCAGCAATTCGCGTTGAATCAATTCTTCCAGTAGCTGCTCTTTTGGGAAGGACTGGCCTTGGCTACGCTCGGAGATTTCTTTTTCCAGAGTCTCCAAGGTTTTTTTGCCGATATAGGTGCCGTTGACCGACGCGACCGCGTCTGCTTTACTGACTGTCGGCGCGGCCGGCGCTGCTTCCTGAGCCTTCTCTTGGGTGCAGCCGTGGAGCAGGGCGGTACCGGCCAGGATCAGCGGGATAAGTTTTAATTTCATATCAAGAATTTCCTTTGCTGTTTTCGGTAGGGGTTAAGGCATTGATGCCGAGGGCGTGAATTTCATCTTTCATCATGTCGCCCAGCGCTTGATAAACCAACTGATGCCGCTGGACCAGCGATTTGCCGTCGAACGCGGCGCTGACCAGCGTAACGTAGAAATGGCCGCCGCCCTGATTACCGGCGTGTCCGGCGTGGGCGGCGCTTTGATCGATGATTTCGATGATATCGGGCTGAAAGGCGGCTTCGAGTTTTTGGCGAATGTTGTCGGTGGTCATTGGGGAAATGCTTGTTTAAAAGGTTTGACGGTAACGCTGGCGTATACGCCAGCGGAAAAATACGGATCGGCATCGGCCCAGGTCCGGGCGCTGTCGAGATCGGCGAATTCCGCGACAATCAGGCTACCGCTGAAGCCGGCGTCTCCCGGATTGTCGCTGTCGATCGCCGGGTGAGGGCCGGCCAAGATCAAGCGCCCTTCGTCCTGCAAGCTTTGCAGTCTCTCCAAATGAGCCGGTCTGGCGGCCAAGCGCTTAGGCAAACTGCCCGGACGGTCTTCGGCGATAATCGCGTAAAGCATTATTTTTTGGTCTCCGGCGCAGGTACGTGCTTATACAAAAAGGCCATTTGCACGACGATGAAAACCACCATTAGGCCGGGTACGCCGAAGGTTTTGAAGCTGACCCAGTCGTCGGTGCTGTAATGCGCCATCACGTAAAGATTCAAAAAGCCGACGCCGATAAAAAACAAGGACCAGCTTAGATTCAACCGTTTCCAGATACGCGTCGGTAACTCAAGGTTGGCGCCCATCATGCGTTCGATAAAGGTTTTGTTGCCGATAAATTGGCTGACCAAAAACGCACCGCCGAATAGCCACTCGATAATCGTCAATTTCCATTTGATGAATTGTTCGTCTTGCAAGTACAGGGTGGCGCCACCCATCACCAGAATCAATCCTAATGTGATCCAGTGCATCGTTTCCACCTTGCGATAGAGTAGCCAATAGGCCGCGACTTGTACGATTGTCGCAACTATCACTACCGCCGTGGCCACATAAATATCGTAAAGTTTGTAAGCCACAAAAAATAAGACGATAGGAAAGAACTCTAAAACGGGCTTCATACGTAGGTCGGTAGTGAAAAAGAAACGGTTAGGCGTATAAATCGATTCCGGTTACCAGTTCGGCGACGCGTTGGCGATTCGATTGGTTAATGGTCTGACTATAGGCATTCAAGGCTTTTCGGGCTTTAGGATCCGCGATCACGTCTTGTTCATCGATCTTACCGAGCGGATTCTTAGTCAAAACCGAGTCGATCGTTGCCGGCTCGGATGGTTTTGTCACGAATGCGGGCGGCTTGCCCGTATTGCTTTCCAACGTTGCCCGCGACCGATTTTGCTCCGCATTGTCCGGCGACGGCTTCTGGTAGCCGGTCGGATAAAATGCCAGAGATGAACTGTGTATCGTGTTCACGGAGCGATGCAGGGGCCAAATCGACGGAAGCGCATTGTAGATTCTTTAGCCCCAATTGTACATGAGGCGGCTGGTATTGCTGGTAAAATGCGGCTTTTACGGGAGGAATTCATGGCAAACGACATTCACATAGAGCTGGAAGCCGCCGCGTTCCGGCAATTGCTCGAGCATCTGCAAACCCATACCGAAGTTCAGAATATCGAACTGATGTTGCTGGCCGATTTTTGCCGTAATTGTCTCGCGAAATGGTATGCCGCCGCCGCCGCCGAACGCGGCGCGAAAGTGGATTACGAACAGGCAAGGGAAATCGTGTACGGCATGCCCTATCGGGAATGGAAGGAGAAATTTCAGATCGAGGCCACGCCGGAGCAGTTGGCGGCCTACGATGCCAAGTTGAAATTAAAGGTGGCGCCATGACGGCCGATACGCCTTTCGACGCGATGTTTTCCGGCGTAATTGGCCGAGAATATCAAATGCTGAAGCTGATTTGCCCGTTCGCGGCCGAAATGAGCCGTTTGGTCGGTGCCGAAGTCGGCACATACTGTCGTACGCGGGATACGCTGGCGCAAGTTGTCGAATTGGGCGGCGGTACCGGCATTACCACGTTATCGATCTTGACGGCCGCCGACAATTTGACGGTATTTAGCGTAGACAACGAGCCGACGATGCAAGCGCAAGCCCGCGAAAGCTTGAGTCACTGGGCCGACCTGGGCCGTCTGGCGTTTTGTGGCGACGATGCATTGACCGCATTGCGCGGATTGGCGACGGCCAGTGTCGATGTCGTGGCATCGGCATATACCTTGCATAATTTTCAATGCGATTACCGTCGCGATGTGTTGGCGGAAATTTACCGGGTTCTGAAACACGATGGCCGATTCGTTTGCGGCGACCGTTACGCCTTGGACGACATTCCGGCGCATACCCGCAATACCCAGCGCGAGGTGGCCGGATATTTCGAGACCTTGACCGGCATCAGCCGCCTGGATTTGCTGGAACACTGGATCATTCACCTGTTCAGCGACGAATCCGAGGATCACATCATGCGCGAAGGCTTGGCGCTCAGGCAGATGGCCGACATCGGGTTTCGCGAACTGACGTTGACGCATCGCCTGGACGTCAATGCGCTGGTCACCGCTGTCAAATGAATCGGCGTGACCGGCCGCGGCGGCGCGGGCGTTGAACCTCTGAATACGGAGAAAAACCGAAATGGCCGAGCCGACGACTAAAAAGCCCAAGAAAACCCTGGATGCGTTTGCCGACGATTTGGACGCGATGCTCAATATCGGCGAATCCGCTTCCGAGCAGGTCGGTTTGATCGACGACGACGAAGCGATCGATCGCTTGTTGGTCGATCACGAAGTGGTGGCCGACTCGGCTGCGGCGGAACGCGACGAATTTGCCGACATCGACGCCTTGCTGGCGGCCGAGCAAGCTCAGCCGGATCTGGATCTCGCCGCCGCAAAGTTGGGCGACGAGTTCGACGCGGCCATCGACATCAATCCCAAGCACGAACAAATGCTGGACGACGAATTCGCCGATTTGGTCGATGTCGGGGTTGAGGCCAAGTTGGAAGAATTGGAACTGGATGTCGAGCCGTTTCCGGAACCGGATGTCGCCGACCGGGCTATCGCGGCCATCGACGACGAATTCGAAGTCGGCGAAACGCCTGAATTAGTGGTAAGTGACGAACGGGACGAATTGGACGCCATGCGAGAGATCGACGAGTTTTCGGACACTGGAGCACCGGCTGGCAACGCCGAATTTTTGACGGCCGATTTCGACATTTCGGCGGACGACGAGTATGTCAAACCCATCGAAGCCGAACCGGAAGCCGCGCCTATCGTGATCGACGAGTTTGGCGACGACGATGTCGCCGATCTGGCGGCAGGGTTCGCGCTGGGCTCGGAGAGTGTCGTGTCCGAGACCCCGATCGCCGAACCGTCGGGCGGTGACGACGAATTCGAGTTGGAGACCGCCGCCCAAGCACCGCCGGCAGAATCGATACCTGCGGCTCCCGTGCCTGAGTCGGCCGCCGTGGCTGCCCCGGCGCCGGTAATCCAAATGGCGGATCACAGTGCCGAAATCGCGGCGTTGACCCACCAAATCGATGAATTAAAACGCCACCAGCGCCAGATCAAGGCGGATATTCTGGAAAAGGCCGAAAAAGCTCAATTGGCGACCTGTCTGGAAACTGTCGACGGTTTGCAGACCGAGCAGAAGAAAACCAAGCGCGGCTTGGACGCGGTCGCGAACAAAAAACCGGTCGCGGCCTACGTCGCCAACGGCGTGGCGGCATTGGCGCTACTACTGGGTACCGGTTTGGGCATACAGGGCATGATCGCCAAGTCGCAAGTCGGCGAGTTGGTGACGATCATCGGCAAATTGCAGGAGCAAGTCGTTAATGCCCCGGCCGCCAACGCCGCCGACCAGGAAATGCTGCGCAAGCAGTTGGACGAATTATCGGTCGGAAATGGCGTGTTGGCAGCCCAGATCGCGGAACTGAAAAAAGCCCAGGGCGGTGGTGGAGGGCAGGCGGTCGGTGGCGATGTCGGCAAGCAGCTGGCCGAACTGGGCAATCGCGACATGCAAATCGGCGCCGCGATCGAAGCCTTGCAGTCTAAAGTCGGCGCGTTGGAAAAAGCTCGCCCGCTCGCCGCCGCGACGCCGACGGTCAAGCCCGAGAAGAAAAAGCCGGAACCTGTTCCGGAAAATTGGGCGGTCAATTTGACCGCATTCAAGCAGGATTGGTATGCCAAGCGTAAGGCCGAGGAATTCGCCGGCAAGGGCGTTCCGGCCAAGGTCGCGAAAAGCGAGGCCAAGGGCGAAACCTGGTACCGGCTGAGCGTTGACGGCTTCCCCAGCCAATACGAGGCGGCCGCCTATGCCGCCAAGGTCAAGAAAACCTTGAATCTGGACGCGGTTAGCGTGTTCAAGGTCAAGGATTGACCGGCATGCCGGCCGACAAGCCCAATCAAAAACTGGTGGTGGCGGTATCGTCTCGAGCCTTGTTCGATCTCGACGAGTCGCATCGGATTTTCGAAACCCAAGGCAAGGAAGCTTTTTGTCGCTATCAGATCGAACACGAGAACGAAATTCTCGAGCCAGGTTTCGGATTCGCGTTGGTTAAAAAGTTCCTGGATCTGAACCTGGCTTTCCCGGACGAACCGCTGGTGGAAATTATCTTGCTGTCGCAAAACAGCGCCGATACCGGGTTGCGGATATTTAACAGCATCGCCCATCATCAACTCAACATCACCCGGGCCGCCTTCACCAGCGGCGTCTCGCCTTATGCGTATATTTCGGCGTTCGGCGCCCATCTGTTTTTGTCCGCGAATGGCGACGATGTGCGCAAGGCGCTGGATGCCGGTTGCCCGGCGGCGACCATCGTATCCGGGGCGGCCAGCAATCCGACCTCCCAATTGCGGATCGCGTTCGACGGCGACGCGGTCTTGTTTTCCGACGATTCGGAGCGTATCTACCAGCAACACGGCTTGGCGGCATTCGCGGCCAACGAACGTAACGAAGCCCATACGCCGCTACCGGGCGGGCCGCTCAAAGCGTTTTTAAGCGCCCTGCACCGGATACAGACCCATTTCGGTCCGGAAACCGCGCCGATCCGCACCGCGCTGGTGACCGCGCGGGCCGCGCCCGCCCACGAACGGGTGGTGCGGACCTTGCGCGCCTGGGAAATTCGGATAGACGAGGCCTTGTTCCTCGGCGGAATGCCCAAGGGGGCGTTTTTGAAAGCCTTCGGCGCCGATATTTTCTTCGACGACCAAAAAGGCCATTGCGACTCGGCGGTGCTGCATCAGGTGGCCGCCGCTCACGTCCCCAACGGGATTACGAACCGACCCGAATCTTGAAACGGTTAAACCACGGATTGTGCTCCACGCAGGCTAGCAGTGTCACGGATTTGAAATGAGCCAGCGCGATGTCTGTTTGGGTGCCGTATTTGCCGGGCGGCAGGATGATTTCCGCAGACGCGCTTTCGGCGTCGATCAATAAAGCGCATTGCTGTCTGCCCAGTGGGTTGTCGATCGCGTAAGGTTCGATTTTTCCGGGTATCGGTTCCAGCAGCAACAAGCTGGCATCCTCGAAAAGCGTTTGTTGGCGGATGATCACCAATTTGGCGGCGAGTTGCTCGCGATACAGTAAGGCGATATCGCCGTTGCCGAAGCTGCCGGTCGTGCTTTCCGCCACCAGGAATTGCTTGCTGGTCGAACGCAGCAGGCGAACTTCGAAGCTGTCCAGATGGCCGGCGCCGTTCGACTTCGGCGATTGGTTGAAAAAGCTCTTCTCGTGTTCCAGCGGCATCAGCGTCATATTGTGCAATGTGGCACGGCTGCCATGATTTTGCTCGCTTAAGCGCATGATTTTGGAGAGCCGGTCTTCGCCCTGCAGATAGCCGCTCACCGCGGCGAAACCGGTCAATAGCCGGGCGGGCTGAGCGGGGCCGATGGTGAGCGACGAAAAGATCTGGTCGTAGCCCAATAAATGCTGAGCCAAGCGATTGCGGGTGGCGACCGCCATGTCGACGCTGATTTCGCCTTGTTGCAAGGCTCGCCCCAAGCGCTGGGTGGAGATCGCCAGCGAGTCCTTGGGCAACGGCCATTTCGGATGCCTGCGCGGTTTGGGTTCGCTGTCGGTCAATTCCCAATAAAAGTCGAAATCGCCGACATCGTGGCGGTTGAATTGCAGTAAATGCTGAGTCTGTCCGGCAAATTGGAACAGCTGATCAATTTCGGTTTCGGAGTAACGGTTGGGAGCGCAAAGTGTGAATAGCAGATTGCGTTTGAATACGGCGTCCAGTGTGCCGGCGTTTTTAAAATCCGCGACTTTGACGGAAATTGCTTGATTCAGCCAGCGTTGTTTTTCGGCGAGCACATACAATTGCGCGGACTTTTTCCACAAACTTGCCGACGGCGCTTCGTAAAAACGGGCGCCGGTTCGCAGGCAAAAACCGGCCAATTGCAGCGCATAAAACATCGCTACCCGGCCGCGTTCCCCATCGTCGCTCAAACCGGAGGCGAGGCGGGCAAAAGCCAAGCTGGCGTGGCGAAACAGTTGTATCGCCAGTTTGGCGGCCTTGCAGGATTTGGCGTTCGCCGGCCATTCGGCACGGGCAAAAACCGCCAAGCCTTGCGCCAGATGCAGTGTGGGCGGGACCATGCCGATCATGGTTGCTAGCGGATTGTCGCCGCTTAGCGGCGAAGTACTTAAGGTCTTCCAGGCTTGGTTGAGGCGATTCGCAGCGTTAGCGGGCGGCAGCGAACTGAGCGATTGCAACCAGGCGGTTGCCGATTCGGATTCGAGCGGAAACGGCAGCGAAGTTTGGGTGGGCATGAATCGGCCGACGGAGCTATGACGAAATATTTCCAAGTTTAGCTTAGCTTGACGGTTCGCGGCGCGGCAATTTTGCGAGGCGAGGTTCGCCGCATACAATGGCCTCCATTTGCGTCGAAACCCATTCCATGTCCCAACTTCCCCGATGGACCGCCTACTTGATCGCGCCGACGGCCGGCGCGGCGCTGACCTTGGCGTTTTCCCCCTACGATCTGCCCTGGCTGGCCTTGCCGGCGCTGGCTTTACTGTACTGGACTTGGCTGGACCGATCGGCGAAGCGTGCCGCCGTACTGGGTTACGGATTCGGTCTAGGTCTGTTTGGTAGCGGTCTGTGGTGGGTTTACATCAGTATCCACGATTTCGGTGACGCCGAACCCGCCGCCGCTACGGCGTTGACCGGCTTGTTAATCGGGGCGTGGGCGGTTTTTCCGGCCTTGGCAGGCTACCTGGCGGTCAAGTTCAACGCCGGTGCCAAGGCATGGAGCCGAGCGACGCTATTCGCGGCGGTGTGGGTCGTGGTCGAATATTTACGCGGCGACTGCTTGCTAAACGGCTTTCCTTGGTTGTTGATAGGCTATGCGCAGTCGGATACGCCGTTGGCCGGCTACGCGCCGATCGTCGGCGTCTACGGTGTGGGGTTTTTGCTCGCGCTGTCGGCGTTCGCCTGGGTGGAGATCGTTGCCGGGACGATCCCTTGGCGGCGAGGTTTGCCGGTGGTATTGCTGATGTGGTCGGGTGGAGCGGTTTTGCGCGGCGTGGCCTGGACCGAGCCGGCCGGCGCGCCGTTTAAGGTGACTTTGGTGCAAGGCAATGTCGGCCAGGATCGAAAATGGGACGTCGATCAACGCGCCGGCACTTTGAGCCTCTACCGGGATTTAACCGAAGCGCATTGGGATTCGGACGTGGTGATTTGGCCGGAAACAGCGGTACCGGCCTTTTTAAACGAAGTGCAAGCGGAATTTATCGAGCCCTTGCGCGCCGATGCGCTGCGCCACGGCACCGAACTGGTGTTGGGACTGCCCAGCGGTGGACAGGGAAAACACTATTACAATAGCGTGCTGGCCTTGGGCGAGAACCAGCAGCTCTATCATAAACATCATTTACTGCCGTTCGGCGAGTATTTGCCGCTACAACCCCTGTCCGGCTGGATCTTGGACCTAATGGCGATACCGCTCGGCGACTTTGCCGCCGGCGCCGACCGCCAGCCCTTGCTGTCGGCCGGCGGCTATCGATTTGTGACCACCATTTGCTACGAAGACGCCTTTGGGGAATTGGTAGCTCGCCAAATCGCCGATGCCGCCTACATCGTCAATCTGACCAACGACGCTTGGTTCGGCGACTCCGCTCAACCGTATCAGCACCTGCAAATGGCGCGGATGCGAGCCCTGGAAACCGGCCGCTATTTGGTCCGAGCCACCAACACCGGCGTGACCGGCTTCGTCGGCCCCGACGGCCGCATACTCTCCGTCGCGCCGAGCTTTACCGCTACCACAGTGACCGCCGACATCGTGCCGATGCGCGGCGTCACGCCCTACGCGCGCTTCGGGGACGTATGGGTGTTGGCGGTGTTAGTGGCTGGGGTGGGGGCGCTAAAGATAGGGTGGCTTGTCATAAAACCGTAACCAGTCTGTCACGGTACTTTCTCATTCCGGCTTTAGGCTGGCGGACGTTAACCGATTCGCCGCTTCCAAAAACCAAGGCGCTAGGCGAGGCGCCGCTATTCGCCCCCGAGGACATTCCATGCGCAACCCCCACCCTTTATCGTTGCTGTCGGCCGGTCTGGCAGCCGCGTTGTTGACTCTATCCGTCGCGGCGGTCGCCGAAACCACGGTCGAAAATGCCGACTATTGGCGGCAAAACGGCCAGCACAGCATTCGCGTCGCCGAAGAACTGCAACCGATCGATCGTCACGCCAAGAACGTAATTCTGTTTGTCGGCGACGGCATGGGCATCTCGACCGTGACCGCGGCCCGCATTTTCGAAGGCCAAGGTAAGGCCGACAATCGCGGTGGCGAGGAAAATCTGCTGAGTTTCGAAAAAGCGCCCTACATGGCTTTGTCGAAAACCTACAGTGTCAATCAGCAAACTTCCGACTCGGCGCCGACAATGACCGCGATGATCACCGGCGTCAAGACCAACGACGGTGAGTTGTCGGTCAGCATGGAAGTCGCGCGTAAGGAGAAAAGCGCGGAAGTCGTTAACCAATACAAAGTCAAAACCCTGTTGGAGCAGGCCGAGGAGCGCGGCCTGTCCACCGGTATCGTCTCGACGGCTCGGATTACCCACGCTACTCCGGCTGCTTGCTATGCGCACACGTCCGAGCGGGATTGGGAGTCCGACGCGCAAATGCCGGCCGACGCCACCGTTAGCGATATTGCCAAGCAATTGGTCAATTTCAGCTACGGTGACGGCCTGGAAGTCGCGATGGGCGGCGGTCGTAGCATGTTCCTACCCAATACCCAGACCGACCCGGAAGACACCGCCAGCAAGGGCGGTCGCAAGGACGGCTTGGATCTGACTCAGCAATGGCTAAGCCACTACGCCAAATCCGCCTATGTTTACGATAAAACCGGTTTCGATGCGGTGGACGCGAAAAGCACCGATCATCTGTTGGGGCTGTTTGAACGTTCGCACATGGAGTACGAAACCGATCGAGCCAACGACACCGGTGGCGAACCTTCGCTAACCGAAATGACCGAAAAAGCCATCGATATTCTGTCGAAAAACCGTAAAGGTTACGTGCTGATGGTGGAAGCCGGCCGCATTGACCACGCTCACCACGCCGGTAACGCTTACCGGGCGCTGGCGGATACCGTCGAGTTGTCCAATGCGGTGCGCAAGGCCGTCGAAAAAACCGACGCCAAGGATACGCTCATCGTCGTCACCGCTGACCATAGCCACACCTTTACCATCGCCGGCTATCCGGGACGCGGCAACCCCATTACCGGATTGGTCAAGGAACCGGGCGCGACGGTCTTCGCCAAGGACAGCAACGGTTTACCTTATACGACGCTGGGTTACGCCAACGGCCCCGGCTACCGTGGTCCCAACCCCCGCCCGGATTTGACAGACGTCGATACATCACATCCGGACTTCTTGCAGGAAGCCGCGATACCGATGGCTAGCGAAACCCATGCCGGCGAGGACGTTGCGATTTACGCTTACGGCCCGAAAGCTCATCTGTTCCATGGTGTGCAAGAACAGAGCTACATCTACCACGTGATGGCGCGGGCGCTGAAATTGCCTGTCGGCCAGTAAGCGTTGGTTGACTGCGTTGTAGGGGCGCCAACCGGCGCCCTTTTTTATGTTTGGAGTATCGATGTTGAAAACCGTATTTTCCGTTTGCTTGGTTTTGCTGATGAGCTTGACCGCATGTCAATCCCAGTTGCCGAGCCCTTTGCAAATTCAGGCGGTGGAGGCGATGCCGCCGCTGGCGGCCGAATTCGAAACCGAAGTACTCGAAACCGACACGCACGGTGACGAGACGACGCGAGTGTATCGTTGGCGTTTTGTCCGCCACGCTGATCGGGTGGAAACCCACAATCTGAGCGACGACAGCGGCGAAGTTTGGCGACGGCTGGCCGGCGGCGACATCGCTTATCAAAAAGTATTCCACGGTCAACGCCAAACCATCGACTATCAGCCGGGCGATTTGAAAGCCCTGGCGGCGGTGCCCGATTGGCGGGCGGTCGCCACCTTGCTTAGTCCCGCCGAGCTCGATGGCTTACAGGCGGACGGCGAGGAATCCGTGCTGGGACGGGTCGCCTTGCGATACCGGTCGGGTCAGGGCGAAATCGAAGAACTTTTGTGGTTGAACCGGGAACAACTGCCGGCTCTGATTCGACGCCAGGAGCGCGGTCATCTGTTAGTCACCCGTTTGGTGGCACTATACCCGACTGGACAAGCGCCCTGGCCGGAACCGCGCGACGAGGACTACGGACACACAGACTATGCCGATCTCGGCGATAAGGAGGGCGATCCTTTTGTCAAATCGATCTTACCGACGCTGAAAGGCGGCCATCATCACGAGCATTAACTGGATGAGTTCGGTAATCAGGGGAGGGCGGTTGGCGGTCTGTCGTAGATTCGGCACACCGCGAGCTTGGTTAAACCGCTACTTTCGAGGTGCAATGGGAGTATTTGGTTCGTTAGACCGGATTAGCGTTTTGGCAAGGGTGGTGTAATACGTTTCATCAAATCTTAACCGAACTGAAACTTGAATTTCTTGTGTGCTGGTTAACATCTTTTTCGCAAGGGCGACAGGCCGCCTCTTGCTTTTTGAAAAAAACCAACGACCCGCACTAAAGGAATTTGATTATGAAAGAGTTTAGATTGACCCTGATCGCCGCTGCCGTGGCGTCTCTGATATCGCCGCTTGCGGCTAACGCCGCCGAAACGGCGTTCGACAATTTCACACCGTTGACCGCTTCCGCTGGCCCAGCCGCTAACGAGGCGTCACCGATAACACTGTCCAGCCCTAACTTTACCCAGGTTTCGATTGCCGACCGTTCGACTCAACTGGCGCAAGGCCAGAGCAATAGCGGCAACTGGGACATGATTACCGCCAATGAAACCGGCCCGAACGCCGGCCGATATTTATTCATGCCGTTCGAAACCGGCGCGGGCGGGGTGCAACGTATCGATTTGCACGATGCGAACTACAACACGCGCACCACAACCATCGTGGCGTCCGGGACGCAGGACTTTGTCTCCGGCGACGCTTCTCGTTGGGCGCCGTGGGGTGGCTATTTGACCGCCGAGGAGTCTTGGGGAAACGGCAGCAGCAAAGGCCGCTTATTCGAAGTAACTAATCCGACCACCGCGACAGCAAACGGCGGCAACTTCGTGCAACGTAGCATTCTGCCGCGAGTGTCTCACGAAGGTTTGGCGTTCGATAGTGGTAACAACCTGTATTTCGTCGACGAGTTGAATGGCGGATCGATCTACAAATATGTTTCAGCCAATCCGCTTGCCGATAATGGCGACGATTTCTTCGCGGCTGGTCAAACTTTCGTCATGAAGGTCGGCGTCGGCGGACAATTCGAAGGCAATAACGGTCCGGCGATTACCGGAGCATTCTCTTGGGAAGCGATCACCGATGTCAACGGCGGCGTTCTGGCCGGCGTGTCGGTATTGGCCAGCGACGGCACCATCGACGGCCGTGCTTCCGCCGACGATAACGATGTATTGGCGACCGGCTTCAATCGTCCAGAGGACTTGGAATTTCAAAACTTGGGCGGAAATCAGTTGATCTACTTCACGACCACCGATTCCGATACCAACGCGAATACCACCGACGGCCGTAGCCGCATTTACAATTTCAACGTGGCGACACAGTCGTTGAGCTTGTTTGCCGATTCCAACACTATCGATTTGGCGACCGGTTTAGCAGTCGGCGGTGGCTTGCGGAATGCCGACAATCTGGCGATCGACGCCGAGGGAAATATCTATATCATCGAAGATCGCGATGGCGCGGTGGATGACGATATCTGGTTCGCTAAGGACATCAACAAGGACGGCGATTTGCTGGATGCCGGCGAAGGCTTGGCGCGTTGGGCGTCGAACGGTACTACGGGTTCCGAGTTTACCGGTTTGTATTTCGATAAGTTCAACCCGAATGTTGCGTACGTCAACATTCAACATCCAGCCAGCGGCGTGGACCGTACGATGCAAATCAACGCGGTGCCGGTTCCTGGCGCGGTTTGGTTGTTCGGTTCGGCCATCGTAGGCCTGATCGGCTTGCGCCGCCGGGGCTGATTCTCGTGAGCGGGCAGGGACGCCCGCTCAGTCTTAATCTCCACCGCCCGTTAACACTCCGGTCGCTACCCGGTGATCCGTGCCTTTAGGTAGATAGCCGGGAATTGGCCGGCATTTCAAGCAGAGAAACGATATGAAATTTGGATTCAAAATGATGGCCGTGCTCGGCGCATTATCGGTTGGCCCCAGCGCCGAAGCCGCGGTGATAACCCAGTGGAATTTCAATTCCGATCCGGCCGACGCGGCCACCGGCACCGGTGTTACCACGCCCGCGGTCGGTATTGGCGGCGCGACATTGTTGGGCGTCACCGGCAGTTTTAGCAGTGGCGATGCCAGCGGCGGCTCGTCGGACCCGTCGAGCGGTGACGATAGCGGCTGGCAAACCACCGGCTACGCAACGCAATCGGTTGGCAACAAAACCCGCGGCACGCAATACTTGGTGAGCACGCTGGGCTTCGAGAATATTACGGTCAGCTACGATCTGCGGCATAGCAACACCAGCTCTCGTTACGAACAAGTGCAATACACACTGGACGGTTCTATCTGGAACGATGTTGCCCAATTCGACGGCAATGCCGGCGACACTTGGTTTAACGGCCGTAGCGTGGATTTCAGCGCAATCGCTGGCGTTGCCGATAATCCTCTTTTTGGTGTGCGTATCGTCGCGGCATTCGCGCCGGGTGGCACTGGCTATCTGGCATCCGATGCGACCAAAACCTACGGGGCCGCCGGTACCTGGCGCTTTGATATGGTTACCGTATCGGGCAGTGAAATTGCGGCGGTACCGGTGCCGGGCGCGGTTTGGCTGTTCGGTTCGGCTCTGATTGGTCTGCTCGGCGGCGCGCGTCGCAAGGCTTGATCGCCTGTCGTAAACCCGCTGTTAGCAAGCTAAAAAGCCTCGGTTAAACGAGGCTTTTTTTGTTGAGCGCCGGCTTATTTATGAATTTCACTATGCAGCGCCCGATACTCTTCGGTCAATTTATGGCTGGGCGCGTAATGGATTAATGGTTGGGCATCCGAGTGCGATTCGCGGACTTTGACCGAGGTCGATATCTTGGTTTCCAACACCGGCAGGCCTTCGGCGATCAATTCCTCGACGAGCTGGCGGGGCAGGTTGGCTTGTTTTTGGTATTGGTTGACCACGATGCCTTCGATTTCCAATTTGTCGTTGTGGTCGGCCTTGACCTCGGCGATCGCCCGCATCAAGGTGTACAGCGCTTCACGGGCGAAGGTGTCGCAATCGAACGGAATCAGGCATTTTTCGGCCGCGATCAGCGCGGATTGGCTGTAAAAATTCAACACCGGCGGCGTATCGATATAAATATGTTCGAAGCCTTCCAGCTTTTCCAGCGCTTCCTTCAACTTGAAGATTTTGTAACGCGATTCCAAGCGGCCTTGCAGCGCTTCCAGATCCGGATGAGAGGGGATGATATACAGGTTCGGGAACGGGGTTTCGTGTATCGCGCTTTCCAGGCCTTCCTTGCCGCCGCCGAATAGGCCCAGTCCCAGATTGTCCTTAAAGAAATGAGCGATGGTCTTATCCGGGTCGCCGACTTTGGCGCCCAGCAGGTACTGTGTGGAGTTGCCCTGAATGTCTAGGTCGATGACCAGGGTTTTTTTGCCTTCCACGGCACTGATGGCCGCGAGATTGCAGGTGATCGTGGATTTGCCCACGCCGCCCTTCTGATTGAAAATCACCCTGCGCATGATTACCCTCGACAGTTAGCAAATAAAAGCCCGCATTATAAGGTTAACGCTTGTAATATCAACAGCGTGAGAACCGGGTGCCCTTGCATTCGGGACAATCGGGCAGCACGCTGGTCGATTTGAAGGCGATTTGCTTGCCGCAGGCATCGCAGACGAAGGTGCCGGGGCCGGTGACGTCGCCGCTTTGATAGGGGTGGTACTGCTTGGCTTCCATTTCCAGCGCCGCCAGTTTGACGCGGGTTTTGTCGGCGATGCTCATAAAGGCGTCGAGCGCGAAGTTTTCGATCAGCTTGAGGTCGAACTTTAGCCACTCCGACCATGAGTCGTTTCGGTCTTCCCGTTGCGGCGAGGCGGCGACATGTTCGACGTCGCGCATCACGTAATCGGCGATTTTATTGATTTCCTCTTGGGTATGGCCGCCCAGTTCGCTGGTTTTTTCCTTGGCGATTTCCAATGCGTCGGCGACCGTATGCAGGGTATCGTCCATTGCTTCGTAGAGATGGCCCATCAGATCGTCGTACGCTTTGGTCAGTTTGCTTTCGCCCATGGTTGCTCCCGGTTGTTATAGTGATTTGAGGCTTTGGATTTACCCGCCTCTAAGGTATTCTAGCGCCTTTTTATAGCATAAGACGAACAGGATGGAAGAGCATTACAACCCCACGGCCATCGAACAAAAAGTCCAAGCCGAGTGGGAAAAATCCGGGGTTTTTACGGCTGTCGAGAACACCGGCAAGGAAAAGTATTACTGTCTGTCGATGTTTCCCTATCCCAGCGGCAAACTGCACATGGGCCACGTTCGCAACTATACGATAGGCGACGTCATCAGCCGCTTTCAGCGCATGCAAGGCAAACATGTGTTGCAACCGATGGGCTGGGACGCCTTCGGCTTGCCGGCGGAAAACGCCGCGATGCAGAACAAGGTGCATCCGGCCGATTGGACCTATTCCAATATCGACTACATGCGCGATCAGCTCAAACGTTTGGGCTTCGGTTACGACTGGAGCCGCGAGCTGGCGACTTGCGATCCGGACTATTACCGTTGGGAGCAGTGGTTCTTCATCCGTTTGCTGGAAAAAGATCTGGTTTATAAGAAAACCGCGCCGGTTAACTGGTGCCCGCACGATCAAACCGTACTCGCTAACGAACAGGTCATCGACGGTTGCTGCTGGCGCTGCGACACGCCGGTCGAGAAAAAAGAAATCTCGCAGTGGTTTTTGAAAATCACCGCTTACGCCCAGGAGCTGCTCGACGACTTGCAAAAACTGCCGGGCTGGCCCGAGCAGGTGCGGACGATGCAGGCCAACTGGATAGGCCGTTCCGAAGGCGTGGAGATGGATTTTGCCGTGGAAGGTTTCGAGTCGCCGATTCGAATTTACACCACCCGTCCCGATACCGTGATGGGCGTGACTTACGTCGCCGTCGCGGCCGAACATCCGGTCGCGCTGAAAGCCGCCGAAAGCAATGACAAGGTAAAAGAGTTTCTGGAATCCTGTAAGCAGATGGAAACCTCGGAAGCCGCGATGGAAACCATGGAAAAACGCGGCGTCGATTCAGGCTTCCAAGCCATTCATCCGCTGACCGGCGAATCGGTGCCGGTGTGGATCGCCAACTTCGTGTTGATGACTTACGGCACCGGCGCGGTAATGTCGGTGCCGGCTCATGACCAGCGCGACTACGAGTTTGCCAAGAAATACGGTATTGCGATCAAGGAAGTCATCGCGTCCGCCGACGGTAGCGACGACAGCGTGGCCGACAAGGCTTTTACCGACAAAGGCGTCTTGAAAAACTCCGGCGAATTCGACGGCCTGGATTTCAAACAAGCTTTCGACGCCATCGCCGCCAAACTGGCAGGCCTCGACAAAGGCGAGCGTAAAACCAACTTCAGATTGCGCGACTGGGGCGTATCCCGCCAACGTTACTGGGGCGCGCCGATTCCGGTGATTTATTGCGACGACTGCGGTACCGTGCCTGTGCCCGACGAGCAATTGCCGGTGACCTTGCCGCGCGACGTGGTGCTGGACGGCTCGCAATCGCCGCTGGCCGCCCACCCGACCTTCCCCCACACCGCATGCCCGAAATGCGGCAAAGCGGCACGGCGGGAAACCGATACCTTCGACACCTTCATGGAATCGTCCTGGTACTTCGCCCGCTACGCCAGTCAAGACTGCGATACCGCGATGCTGGATCAACGCGCCAACTACTGGTTGCCGGTCGATCATTATATCGGCGGCATCGAGCACGCAATCTTGCATTTGCTTTATGCGCGCTTCTACACCAAATTGCTGCGCGATGAAGGTTTGATCGTCTGCGACGAGCCGTTCAAAAACCTGCTGACCCAAGGCATGGTTGTCGCCGAGACCTTTTATCAGCACGACGAACACGGCCATAAAAAGTATTTCAACTTGACCCAAATCGAAGTCGAGCGCGACGCCAAAGGCAAAATCGTCGGCGCCAAATTGCTGGAAGAC
The DNA here is from genome assembly GCF_050154735.1 of Methylomonas stagni. Lineage (NCBI taxonomy): Bacteria > Pseudomonadati > Pseudomonadota > Gammaproteobacteria > Methylococcales > Methylococcaceae > Methylomonas > Methylomonas stagni. The sequence continues at coordinate 4,900,206 of NZ_CP189557.1, forward strand.
GGTTCGCCGGTCACGGTCGGCGCGATCGAGAAGATGTCCAAGTCCAAGAACAACGGGGTCGATCCGCAGGTGTTGATCGACAAATACGGCGCCGACACGGTACGCTTGTATACGATGTTTACATCGCCGCCGGACCAATCCTTGGAATGGAACGACGCCGGCGTCGAAGGCGCGTTTCGCTTCCTGAAGCGTTTGTGGCGACAAGTGTATCTGCACGTCGAAGCCGGCTTGCCTTCGATCGCCCTAGACAAAGCCGCGCTAAACGACGATCAAAAAGCCCTGCGCCGTCAGTTGCATCAGGCTTTACAAAAAGTCGGCGACGACATGGCGCGCCGCCACACCTTCAACACCGCGATTGCCGCGAACATGGAGCTACTCAATGCGCTGAACAAATTCGAGGATGACAGCGTTAACGGTCGGGCGGTGCGTCAGGAAGTATTGGAAGCGATCGTGTTGATGCTGGCGCCGATCATTCCTCACGCGGCACAACAGCTTTGGAACGAATTGGGCCGCGATAGCGACATCGTCGTCGCTTCTTGGCCGGACATCGACGAATCGGCATTGGTGCAGGACAGCGTCGAGATGGTGGTGCAGGTCAACGGCAAGCTGCGCGGCAAATTGTCGGTAGCGGCTGCGGCGACTAAAGAGCAAGTCGAGGCGCTGGCTTTGGCGGATGCCAACGTGCAACGCTTTTTGGAGGGTAAACCGATCAAAAAGCTGATCGTCGTGCCCGGTAAATTGGTGAATATCGTTGTTTAAGTTCAGCTTTCGGCTGTTGGCCGGCATTCTTCTGATCTCGGCGGGTATGAGCGGCTGCGGTTATCATTTACGTGGCTCGGTCGATATGCCGGAAGCGATGAAGAACGTTTACATCTTCGGCGCGTCGTCGCAGCTGCAAAACCAGATGCAGTCCATCGTGCGCGCGTCTAAAGGTAAGATCGTGGGTTCGCCGAACGATGCGGGCGTCGTGGTTAAGGTATTGAAGGAAGACATGCGCCGCCGGACTCTGTCTATCGGCTCGACCGGTAAATCCAACGAATCGGAGCTGGAATATTATTTGCGCTTCCAGATGTACGATAACCAGGAGAAACCGTTGATGGAAGAGCAGACCATCGAGATGAGTCGCGAGTTTTTCAACGACCAAACCGCGATTTTGGCCAAGACCAACGAGGAACAATTGATCCGCTCCGAGATGTACAAGCAAGTCGCCCGTATGTTGTTGGCTAGGGCCAGGATAGCCGTCGACAATCAGAAAAAATAGCGATGCGCTTGAAGGTCGATCAGCTTGCCGGCGCATTGCAAAAAAATCTGGCGCCGGTTTATTGGGTCGGCGGCGACGAGCCGTTGCAGGTGGGCGAGGCGGCCGACGAGGTCCGCGCCGCCGCTCGGCGGGCGGGCTATACGACTCGCGAAGTGGTGTCGGTGGAAACCGGTAACGAGTGGCCGCTTTTGATGGCCGAAGCGGAATCCCTGTCGATATTCTCCGACAAGAAACTGATTGATTTGCGATTGCCGTCCGCCAAGCCGGGTATCGAGGGCGGCAAGGTTTTGGTCGAGTATTGCAAGAAGCGCCCCGACGATACGATTTTACTGATTAGCGCAGGGAAACTGGAAGCGGCTTCATCGAAGTCGCAGTGGTTTCAGGCCCTAGAAAACATCGGCGTCGTGGTGCAGGTTTGGCCGCTGCAAGGTCAAGAGTTTTTGCAATGGTTGCAACGTCGGGCCGAACGCAGAGGGATGCATCTGAGCAGCGAGGCCGTTAGACTATTGGCGTCCAGGGTAGAGGGCAACCTGTTGGCGGCGGCTCAGGAAATCGAAAAACTCTTCATACTGCATGGGGCTGTCACGATAGACAAAGCGGCAATCGAGGGCGATGTCGCCGACAGCTCGCGCTTCGATGTCTTTAAGTTGGTCGAGGCGCTATCGGCGGGCAAGCTGAATCGCGCGGTCAGAATATTGCAGGCATTGCGCGCGGAGGGCGTCGCGGCTCCCGTGGTGTTGTGGGCGATCAGTCGCGAAGCGAGATTGCTTTGGCATCTTCACAGCGAAGCCAAGGTCGGTGGATTGTCCGAGGCGACCTTCAAAAAATACCAGGTTTGGGACAAACGTAAGCAAGGCGTTCAAGAGGCCATGGTTCGAATCAAACCGGCCGAATTGCGAGCCATTCTGTTGGCTTGCGCGGCAACCGACGCCCGCGTCAAAGGCCAAGTCACCGGCGACGAGTGGGAAGGGTTATTCGAAATTTGCCGGCTCTGGGTAAAGCCTTTAAGAACCGGAACCGCCGCCTAATTTGGAAACTGGCGGCGGTTTTGTTTTGCGGATTAAGCGAGTTTGCGTTTGCCGCCGGCCATTAGAGCCAGCAAGCCGGTACCGAACATCCAGACTGCGGCTGGAACTGGAACGGCGGTAAGCTGTAGGTTGCCGTCTGAGGCAAATAGCGCCCCACCAACTTTGCTTTCGCCTTGTACACTGTTGATCGATGTCAAGATAGACACGCCTTTGGTTTTGATAGTAAAGATTGCATCGCCCCCGGCTATGGTGTCTGGAGAATACACATTGTGGTCGTAACCGTTAAGTCCGCCTGTGAAGGAAAGACTCATGTCCTGGTATCCTGAGCCAGAATTGTTGCCGGTAATTTTGACGCTTCCTTCGCCACTCGCAATACTACCGTAAAGGATAGCCGACCCGTTGCTGAACCCAGAGTCCGTGGTGAAATTAAAATCTGGATTTGTGTCGAAATAAAGGCCGACGTTACCAGTGTCTATAGTAAACGTTTGGGTACTGCCATTATTGACGTAGCTCCCTGAAAACGTCGCAATGGCGGTCAATTCGTAACCCGATCCCGAACCAGTGGAATTAAGATTAGGCGCCGCGACTGTTCCAAAATCGAATGAGTGCGAAACAACCGCTGATTGATACCAGCCTTGCATGGTACCGGTTGTTGCGGATGTAGGAGAAAACTTAACCAAGGCTACTCCCAAGCCAAAATCATAGGTGTCGAACTGAGCTACAGTATCTTCGAATCCGTCGCTACCGACAGCCTGGGAGTAATCGGCTGTCCCTACCCATGAGTTAGCAAAGGCGAGCGGGGATGTCATCAGGAGTCCGGTGACGAGGATGGTGTGTTTGAACGTTTTCATCTAGTACCTCTGTTTAAAATTAATGTCCCCCGGATTTTTATAACGCTTTTTGTGAATCAATGCAAATTACAGTTCTAAGACCAAGGAAATATGTTTTACAGTTCGAGATAGAAAAACCATCACGAAAATTTGTGTGAAGTTAGCTAGGAAGCTGGGTGAGTTTTGTGGCGTTTTAACCGGGTTGTTTTCGAGGTTTTTTCGGCCGGTCGCTTGGGCTAGAATGTCCGAGCTTGAATAACCGTAAACAGACGAGGACTTACTTATGGCAGAGTTTAGAAGGTACAAGTGTAAAACTTGCGGCCACATTTACGACGAAAAACTGGGTGATCCGAAAAGCGGCATTGCACCGGGAACCCTTTGGGAAGATGTGCCGGACGATTGGGGTTGTCCGAAATGCGGCGCGATCAAAGTAATGTTTACGCTGATGAAATAGCGGTTCAGCAATTGGACCGCCGTGGTATTTGCGGCGGTCGGCACCGAAAAAGGGCGCGACGGCGCCCTTTTTTGTAGGAGTCAGGCCAGCTTGGCTTTGATAAAGTCGACGAGGTCCCGCATCGCCACATCCTGGCTCGCGGCTTCCCCTCGGCCTTGGTACTCGACGCTGCCGCTATCCAGGCCGCGGTCGCCGATGACGACACGGTGCGGAATACCGATCAATTCCATGTCCGAGAACATGAAACCGGCTCGTACTTTTCTGTCGTCCAACAAGACTTCGATGCCGGCTGCAAGCAAGTCTTGGTAGATTTGTTCGACGGTATCGCGCAATCGGTCGGATTTATACATATTCATCGGACAGATCGCGACCTGAAACGGCGCCAATTCCTTCGGCCAGATAATACCGCGCTCGTCGTGGCCTTGCTCGATGGCGGCGGCGACTACCCGAGAGACTCCGATGCCGTAGCAGCCCATGATCATCGTTTGGTTCTTGCCGGCTTCGTTGACCACGGCCGCTTGCATCGCTTCGCTGTATTTACCGCCCAATTGAAAGATATGGCCGACTTCGATGCCGCGAGCGATAGTCAAGGTGCCGTGCCCGTCAGGGCTGGGATCGCCGTCCACCACTTGGCGAATGTCGCGGAATTCGATGCCGCTCAATGGTCGGTCGCGCTCCCAGTTGACGCCGGTGTAATGGAATCCGGCTTCGTTTGCGCCGCAGACGAAGTCGCTAAGGTTTTCGACGGCGAAATCTGCAATGATGGCGGTTATAGGCCCAGGAAACAGTTTGTGACCTTCGGTAATCGGGCCGATATACCCAGGCCGGCAGCCTAGATGGGTTTCGATTACGGTATCGGTGGCGAAGTCGAAGGCGCCGATGATTTTGTTCAATTTGATCTCGTTCAGTTCGTGGTCGCCGCGCAACAAGATTAAATATTGGAAGTCTTTCGGCTGGCCTAACGGATCGTTACCCTTATGGGTAACGAGCAAGGTTTTAAGTACCTTTTCCGGCGACACGCCCAGAAACTCGCTGACCTCGGCAATGGTTTTCTTGCCGGGGGTGGCCGTTTTTTCGAATGTTTTTTCGGGTGCGGGTCTGTTCAGCGCGGGTCTTATCGTTTCGGCCTTTTCGACATTCGCCGCGTATTCGCTTTCGGTCGAAAAGGCAATCGCATCCTCGCCGGAATCGGCCAGCACGTGGAACTCATGAGAAACTGCCCCGCCGATCGTGCCGGAATCGGCCATCACGGCCCGGAATTTCAGGCCGAATCGGTTGAAGATGTTGGTATAGGTTTGGTACATCACGTCGTAGGTCTGCTGCAAGGACGTTTGATCCAGGTGGAAGGAATAGGCGTCCTTCATGACGAATTCCCGGGAGCGCATCACGCCGAAACGCGGACGGATTTCGTCGCGAAATTTGGTTTGGATTTGATAGTAGGTCACCGGCAGTTGTTTGTAGCTTTTCAACTCGTGGCGGGCCAGATCGGTGATAATCTCCTCGTGCGTCGGGCCCAGGCAGAAATCCCGGTCGTGGCGGTCTTTCATCCGCGCCAATTCCGGGCCGTATTTTTCCCAGCGACCGGTTTCCTGCCAAAGTTCCGCAGGTTGCAACGCCGGCATCAGTACCTCCAGCGCGCCGGATTTATTCATTTCCTCGCGGGTAATTTGTTCAACCTTGCGTAAAATGCGCAGGCCCAACGGTAGCCATGTGTAAATGCCCGCCGCCAGTTTACGAATTAATCCTGCCCGGATCATCAGTTTGTGGCTGGCAATTTCGGCGTCGGCCGGTGTTTCTTTAACGGTGCTGAGGGGAAATTGGCTAGTACGCATGGCGGCCTTCGAAGTAATTAACAAATCGTCTATTTTAACGTTTAAATTGGCGAACGACGACAAGGTTCGCCGATTTCGCGATCACTGTAAGGGGGCTTGGCATTGCCGCGACCGCCGAAATTTGGGAAACTTGAAAAAATAAAAAATCTCACCGGGAACGAAAGGGAAAAATGATTAAAGTCTTGCTGGTTGATGATCATGAGTTGGTTAGGAGCGGTATTCAGGCCTTGTTGTCGGCGGAAACGGACATTGCGGTTGTAGCGGTCTGCAATTGCGGCGAGCAGGCGCTGAAAGTAGTTGAGACGGATCCGCCCGACGTGATTCTGATGGATATCAATATGCCGGGAATGGGCGGCGTTGAAGCGTGTCGACGTATTCTGGCAGCGAATCCGCAAATCAGAATCATTGGAGTATCGGTGCATAACGATGGCCCGATTCCTCAACAATTGCTGAAATTGGGAGTGGTCGGTTTTGTCTCCAAAGGCTCGTCGACAGCGGAGATGGTGGCGGCGATTAAGGCGGTGGCGTCCGGTAAGCGCTACTTGTGTCAAGATGTCGCCAGTAATTTGGCGTTTCAGTTGTTACCAGGCGCCAACCCATCACCTTTTTTGCAACTGTCTTCTCGGGAAGCCGAGGTGGCTCGCCTGATACTGAGCGGTAAAAGTATTCAGGAAATGTCGGCGTTATTGAAAATCAACGACAAGACGATCAATACCTACCGCTATCGTTTGTACGGTAAATTGGGAATCAAGAACGATGTGGAGCTGACCAGGCTCGCCGTCAAATATGACTATTTGGACGGCGTTTGATTGCCAATATTAGTGGAATCCGGGGTCAGACCAGGCCGCGGGCTTTGTCGAACGCATCCCGGAAGTCGAGAAAGACCGGTTGTTCGGATTCCAAGAGCAACTTCAATAGCTCTCTTTGCAACTGATATTTGATGTTGCCGATCGCGAGCGCACCGACGCCAATCGCTCCAGCGGATTGCGCCGCAGATGAAAGTGGTACGGAAGTATCGTTGGGAGCAACGCCTTCGATACCGGATGGTGGAACCGCGTTCACGTCTCCGGCGACTTTCAACTGCTTGGCGTTGGCCAGCACATTGGCGCTGACTACCCGGATTCCGGCCTTGGCTGTACAAAAGATGATATCGGCACTTTCGATTAACGCCGACTTTTCTTCGTCGTTACGTGCCACCGCAGCCGTCATTTTTGCGCCGAAGCGTCGATTGTACTGCTTGGTGGCATCTTTAGCGCTGTCCACAGACAAGTGATCCACCAGTACGGTTTCGGCGCCGTGGGTTGAGGCCAACACGCCGGTGGCAATGCCGACCGGACCGGTGCCGCCGAAAACCAGGGCTTTGCAATCTTTCAATTCCTTGCCGTGTTGGGTTTTCAAGGCTTTTTCGACACAAGCCACCAGGGCCGCCGCCGTGGTGCATGCGCCGCTAGGGTCGGCAAACACCGATACCTGAAACGGCGGCACCATCGCCGGTTTGCACGCTTGAAGCATGTCGATCGCCATGCCCATGTCTCGGCCACCGATGAAAATCGCGGTTTTCTTGACGCCGGACGGTCCTCTGGAAAAGATCACATCCTGCGTCAGGTTGTGGATGTTTTCCAGTTTGACGTTGGAGTAGGGCATTAGCACATCAAAACCCGCGTCGAGTGCCATGTTGATGTCAAACGGGCTGTTGTTTGGCATCGGGTCGAACATGTGGAGTATGCTGCGTTTCGGCATTGTTACCTTACCCTTGGTGATAGGCGGACATGATGACCAGCGCTGTTAGTTTGTCGATTTAATGAACTCGCGCGCGACATCGAACGCGTGTTCAAAGTGCAGGAACAACGGTTGATCGCTTTCCAACATACGTTTCAATAAACGGCTTTGCGCTTGGTATTTGATGTTGCCGATCGCCAGCGCGCCGATACCGACTGCGCCGCTGATAGAACCGGCCAGCGGTTTCCCGTTGTCGAAAGCGTCGACGCCGGCGATACCGGCCGGGGGTACCGCGTTCACATCGGCGGCAACTTTCAATTGCGGGGCTTTAGCAATCAATTCCGCGCTGAGCAATTCTATGCCGGCCGCGCCTGTGGCAAACACTACATCGGCGGTCTGCATGTATTCGGCTTTATCGGCGTCGGCGCCCGCCGAGATTGTGATCTTGCCGTCGCCGAATTCTTCGCTGCATAGTTCGGCGGTGCGTTCGGCCCGGTCCAATTGCCGGCCAATGATCCGAACGTTGGCACCGGCTTGCGCGGCAATTACGGCGGCGGCTTGGCCGACCGGTCCCGTGCCGCCCAGAGCCAGCACATTTTTGCCTTCCAGCGTGGTATCGAACTTGTCCGCCAATTCTTTTTCGACGGCGGCGACCATGCCGGCGGCAGTGGTAAATGCGCCGCTAGGATCGGCGAATACCGAGACTTCAAACGGCGGCACCATGGAGTTTTTCGCACTTTTCAGCATATCCATTGCTTGTTTGGTTTCGCGTCCGCCAATGAAAATCGCGGTGCGCAACAAGCCTTTCGGGCTGCGGGAAAATATCGCGTCTTGAACCAATCCTCTGACTTCGCTCGGTTCGACATTGATATAAGGCACTGCTGAAATCCAGCCGGCGTCCATCGCCATATTGACGTCGAACGGGCTCAAATTTTTGGCTGTGGTCAGCATGTGCAGAATAAAAGGTTTTTCCATGATGGCCTCTGGTATATGAATGTTAGCCGGTTAGTATATGAAAAAGAGTTTGGGATAACAATTCTAGGTGAATTGCCGAAGTTCGCACTATTTCAAGTGCGGCGGCACGTGCGGTTCGATCGCGGCGTACATCAACTGGTGCATCTTCGGATTGCCGGTGATGATGTTTCCGGATTGTAAGTATTTGTCGTTAAAGGAGAAGTCGGTCGCGACGCCGCCGGCCTCCTGAACCAGCAACACGCCGGCCGCGATGTCCCATTCCTTGACGCCGATTTCCCAATACGCATCCAGGCGGCCGCAGGCCACGTAGGCCATGTCCAGCGCGGCCGCGCCGGCGCGGCGGATACCGGCAGAATCGGCGCAAACGGCGCGAAACATGCCCAGATAGGGTTCTATATTTTCCATGGTTTTAAACGGAAAACCGGTGCCTATCAGCGCGCCGCGCATCGAATTTTGTTTGGTGACGCGGATGCGCCGGTTGTTTAACATCGCGCCGCCGCCGCGTTCGGCGGTAAACAACTCGTCCCGAACCGGGTCGTAAATCACGCCCAATTCCAGCTTGTTCTTGTTTTTTAACGCGATGGACACCGCGTACTGAGGAAAGCCGTGTAAATAATTGGTGGTGCCGTCGAGCGGATCGATGACCCAGACGTAATCGTTACCTTTGTGCTCGCCGCTTTCCTCGGCCAGAATGGCGTGCTCCGGGAAGGCAGCCCGTATGATTTTAATGATTTCTTGTTCGGCGGCTCGGTCGACTTCCGAGGCGTAGTCGTTGCGGCTTTTTTGATTGACGGCAAGTTTCTCGATGTTTTGCGACGAGCGTTGGATCAAATCGCCGGCACTCCGCGCGGCGCGGACGGCTATGTTAAGCATCGGATGCATGGGAGCGGATTGGTAATGAGCAGTTGGAAAACCGCGATAGAATAACAAATGTTTTGTTAGAATCGCCGGTTTTTTAGTCGGCCGGGGAATGGATGTTGTTGTCGAATTTTAAGGTCGTGTTGGTGGAAACCTCGCATCCCGGCAATATTGGCGCCGTGGCGCGAGCGATGAAAAACATGGAAATGTTTGAATTACGCTTGGTGGCCCCCAAATATTTCCCTCATGCCGACGCCACGGCCCGCGCGTCCGGTGCCGACGATGTGCTCAGGCACGCCGAAGTCTACACCTGCTTGAGCGAGGCGATAGCCGACTGTCAATTGGTGTTGGGGGCCAGCGCTCGCGATAGAACCATCAGTTGGCCGACGGTCGCCGTCAGGGAAATGGCCGAACGCTGGGGTGGAGCGGCGGCGGCCGATCAAAATGTCGCGCTGGTGTTCGGCCGGGAAAACTCCGGTTTGACGAACCAGGAGCTGGATCTTTGCCATTACTTGCTGAGGATTCCGTGTAACCCGGACTACAGTTCATTAAATCTCGCGGCGGCCGTGCAAGTCGCTTGCTATGAATTATACGTCGCCTCCGGACGCCAGCACCGGAGTGGAGTCGGCGATCAAGGAGAGGAGCCCCTGGCCAGCGCGGAACAAATGGAAGGATTTTACGAGCATCTGTTGCAGACGATGACGGATATTGGATTCCTGCATCCTGAACGCTCAAGATCCATCATGCGCCGTTTGCGACGCCTGTTCAACCGCGCCCAACTCGACACCAAGGAGTTGGATATCTTGAGAGGCATTTTGCGCTTCTCGCAAAACCATAACGCCAAGTGAGCCCACGATGCTAGCCAGACTTAAAGAAGACATCCACTGTGTGTTCGCCCGCGATCCGGCCGCGCAGTCGGTTTTCGAAGTCGTCACGACCTATCCTGGCTTCCATGCGGTGTTGATCCACCGCTGCGGCCATTGGCTGTGGCTACACGGTTTTCGCTGGTTGGCTAGGTATTTGTCGTTTTTGGCGCGCTGGTTAACCGGCATCGAAATTCACCCTGGAGCGAAAATCGGGCGGCGGTTTTTCATAGATCACGGCATGGGCGTGGTAATCGGCGAGACTGCGGTGATCGGTGACGACTGCACTTTGTACCACGGCGTGACCTTGGGCGGCACCAGTTGGAGCAAGGGCAAGCGACATCCGACCTTGGCGAATGGCGTAGTGATTGGGGCTGGCGCCAAGGTTCTAGGCCCGATTGAGATTGGCGAAGGTGCCAGGGTGGGTTCTAATTCAGTCGTCGTCAAGTCGGTGCCGCCGGGGGTTACCGTGGTTGGGATTCCGGCGCATTTGATTGACTCGAAGTCCAAGCAACGGGCCAATCGCGACGCGATGGCTCAGAAAATGGGTTTCGATGCCTATGGTGCGACCGGCGACATGCCGGACCCGATCGCGAACGCCATTAACCTGATGCTGGATCACATTCACCAATTGGATAAGCAGGTGGAAGAAATGCGCGAGCGATTGCGCGCCTCCGGTGTCGAATGTAGAGAACAAGCTGCGTCGAATTTGCAGGCTTGCGAAATCAAGGATCAGCAATGAAAGATCCTTGGTTTGGCCGTGTTGAGGATTTGTCTTAAAATGATTTTAAGAGACATTAAGAAAGCATTGCAGCCCCTCTTGCACACGCCACTGCATCCGCAGTGGTTGGTTTGTGGTCGCAATCTCAAATTGATCGAGTGGTTGTAAGGCTTCGGGGCGATGGCATTGTGTCGGCTATCGGTTGCGCCGGTTGTTGGCCCGAGCGATTTTTGCCGGGGAATTGCCATTACGTTGGGCTCGTCCTGAAACTGCAACGGAGTGGTACCGAACAGCACCGGATATATTTGCCGACGCCGGCCGGCTACCGATTGCGACACAGAGTGTCGATGTCGCGTTGTTGCTGGATGTCCTAGAGCATTTGGATTCTGTCGATCATGCGATTGAGGAAATCGCCAGGATTTTAAAGCCCGGCGGTCGGTTATTGCTTCAAGTGCCTTTTCTATACCCACTCCATGACGAACCACGCGATTTTACGCGGCTTAGCCGACACGGTATTTCTAATCTTCTTCAACGTTACGGGTTGGTGGTTGAACAATGCTTAGCGGTCGGTACGCCAATGGAGACCGCCGGTTTGCTCACAAACATCGCGATCAGCAAAGTCGCCTGGGATTGGGTTTCGAGGAAAAGTCCTTTAATGCCATTGATTCTGGTGATTCCGTTTTTCGTTGTAATCATCAACCTGGCAGCCAAAGTTCTCTCATGGCTGGCTTACGACAACGCTTTTATGCCTTTCAGTTATCAAGTTTCGACTAGCAAGCCTCATTAAATGTGCCTTGAGTTTCGGAGAGTAGACTGCCAAAAATGCATTCTTATGTAGAATACTTGACCGTTTTACTGGGTTTATTTATAGTCGCGTTTACAATAATCATTAATTTGTAAGGGGTTTACCATGCGGCTAACTACTAAAGGACGTTATGCAGTGACGGCGATGTTGGATTTGGCATACCACAGTCAGTCCAACCCGGTGACGCTGACTGATATCGCGACCCGTCAAACCATTTCGCTTTCCTACCTTGAACAGTTGTTCGCGCGCTTGCGCAAGGCCGGAATGGTCAAAGGCGTGCGCGGCCCAGGCGGCGGTTATACCTTGAGTCGCAACGCTCGCGAAATCAATATCGCGGACATCATTGAGGCGGTCGACGAGCCGGTTGATTCCACTAAGTGCGGCGGCAAAGCAAATTGTCACAATGATCAGCCTTGTCTGACGCATGATTTGTGGATGGGGCTCAGCGAGCAGATTCGCGAATATTTGAAGGAAATCAGCCTTGGCCAGTTGTTGGAGCGTGACCTGGTCGGGGAAGTCGCAAAACGCCAAGCTCGGCAGGTTGAGCACGTCATTGATATGCAGCCGATCAAGGAAAAACTCAGCGCTTAATGATTTATTTCGATCACAACGCGACCACGCGTTGCGACGAACGAGTGTCTGAAGCCATGCAGCCGTACCTGAATGCGATGTACGGCAATCCGTCCAGTCTTTACAAGCTTGGACGCATGGCACGAAGCGCGATCGACAGCGCGAGAAATCAAGTCGCTGCTTTGGTGGATGCCGAGCCGGACCAGATTGTCTTTACCAGTGGCGGCACCGAGGCAAACGCATTAGCGCTGGTGAATGCTTGGGAGCGCGGCTTGGCGATCTCTGCAATCGAACACCCGTCGATCTTCGAAAACGCCGACCATCACCGGCGTCTGTTTCGTGATGTGCAGGTTTTGCCGGTTAGCGCTAGCGGCACCGTGAAAGTCGATGCGATAACGGCGATGACTTGGCAATCCGGCGATTTGGCGTCGCTGATGCTGGCCAATAACGAAACCGGTGCAATCCAGCCGGTGGCAACGATTGCCGATCTATTGGCGGAGCGCGGTGTGGCGGTTCATACCGACGCCGTGCAGGCCCTCGGCAAGATGCCGATTTCGTTTCGGAAATTGGGCGTGAAGTTAATGAGTCTTTCCAGCCATAAAATCTACGGGCCTAAGGGGTGTGGAGCCTTGGTGGTTGCCGCCGATTATCACTTTCGTGCTTGGCAGCGGGGTGGCGAACAGGAGTCCGGGCGACGAGCCGGTACCGAGAACGTTGCCGCGATAGTCGGTTTCGGTAAGGCCGCCGAGCTGGCGAAAAACGAACTGGATCAGCGCATTGGGCGGGTTCGGGAACTTAGGCGGCGTCTGGAGGCCGAATTAAGCAAGGTCCCTGGCGTCAAAATATTTGCCGAACACTCGGACCGCCTCGCGAATACTGTTCAGTTCGGCATCGCCGGCGTCAACGGCGAAATGTTACTGATGCAATTAGACAAACTCAATATCGCGGTGTCGAGCGGATCGGCCTGTTCGGCTGGCTCCGAGGCCATCAGTCCGGTGCTGACTGCGATGGCTGTCGAGCCGTTGTATGCCCGGTCCGCGATTCGGGTTAGCTTGGGTAAAGACAATAACGAAGCGCAAATCGACGAATTTATTGCCGGCTTAAAGTCGGCGCTTGCATTGAATCGGGAGTACTAATTATGACTGTTCAAGTCACGGAAAACGCCGCCAAACAAATTCGCAAACAGCTCGAGAAGCGTGGTTCAGGGCTAGGGTTGCGGCTGGGTGTGAAGGCTTCGGGGTGTTCGGGCTACGCCTATGTGTTGGATTATGCCGATCAAGCCGAGGCTGACGAGTTGGTTTTCGATCAGTTCGGTGTCAAACTGTTGGTCAAGCGTATTGATTTAGATAAATTGGACGGTATCGTCCTGGACTACGTTCGGGAAGGCTTTAACGAAACCTTTAAATTTTTGAATCCCAACGTCAAGGCCACGTGTGGTTGCGGTGAAAGCTTTGCCGTTTGAGCGATGCGCTAAAAACGTTCTGGAAGGTGTTTGTTTTTCCGGTATTGCTGATTGAGCGCAATTTGGAGTACCAAGTGCGTTGCTTTTCGATGAGTTTGATTCAGCCGGAAAAACTTTTAGTCCAAAGTTCAAGGAATATTTTCTAAAGCTGACCCCTTTCGGGGGTAAGGCGCCCGCGTATTTGGGCGGGCGCTAGAAGCGGCGTTATTTCATGTTAGCGCCGCAATTACCTTCCATTTTTTTGCCTTCGGCGGCTTTGTCCCCGGATGCCGCAGGTTTGTTTCCGGCGCATTTGCCTTCGGTAGCGGTTTTGTCGGGGGTTTTCTTCATCATTGCGGCGCCGCATTTGCCTTCACCGCAAGAGCCATCCTTCATTTTATCCGCCGCCGCGTCGGGTTTGGCTTCAGCAGTGAGCATGTACCCTGAGCCTAGATCGGTTAAAGCGAACGGATTGCTCTCGGCTTGTGCCGCATTCATACCCAAGGTTGGCAACAGGGATGCGCCGATGGCGATAGCGAACGGGGTTTTATGGATTTTTTTCATATAGTCTCCTGGAAAAGTCGATACATATTAAGCGGTTGTTAAGTCAAAACCCGCATTGTCGGCGCAAGCTTTTTAGTAATATCACAAAAATGTCCGGTAAAGTAAAGACGGGTTGACGAGCGCTATTAGCGATATACTGCGCGCCCAACAGGTTAAGCTAACGTTCGGACATTTCGATTCTGACATGAAACCAATCACGCAAATTCAACTGCTGGGTTCCGAAGTGCTGCGTCGGCAAGCGCAGCCTGTTGATGATTTTTCCAGTAGCGAGTTCCACGAATTATTAGAGGAAATGCAGTCGGCAATGCTCGCCGAAGGCGGTGTGGGAATCGCCGCGCCACAATTGGGGGTGTCGCTGCAAGTTTTGATTATTGCATCGCGGCCGACACCTCGTTATCCGCTGGCACCGGAAATGGCGCCATTGGTGATGGTCAATCCTGGGTTCGAAGTACTTAATGCCGAAATGCGCAAGGATTGGGAAGGCTGTTTGAGCGTACCCGGTATTCGTGCGCTCGTGCCGCGTTATCAATCCATTGATGTTCGGTATCGCGACGTTCATGGCGCCTCTCAACGCCTGGCGTTGCGTGACTTTCCTGCCAGAGTGTTTCAGCACGAATTCGATCACTTGTTGGGTTTGGTCTATTTGGATCGGGTCGAAAACAATCGGGATATCATTTCCGAGGCAGAGTTTTTCAATCGAGTAGCGGTGCAAGGTGAGTGATGAGAATAATTTGGATGATTTTCGGCTGGCTGACGAGCGTGTGTGTCTGGGCGGCAACGCCGCTGCCGGTTAGCGAAGTTGCTCCAGGGGTTTACGTACACTTGTCCGCGCACCATTGGCCGGATCGAGCCAACCATGGCGAGATCGCCAATATCGGGTTTATCGTCGGCGACAAATGCGTGGCGGTGATCGATAGCGGTGGTAGCCCTCGGCAGGGAATTGCCCTGCGCGACGCGGTCAAACAACTTACCGATAAGCCGATTTGCTATGTGATCAACACCCATGTGCATCCCGATCACATCTACGGTAACCGTGCCTTCAAGGACGAACCGGGCGTGCGTTTCGTCGGTCATCACAAACTGGCGCGGGCCATGGCGACCCGCGGCGAGCATTACCTGAGTCGGGCTGAAGAGGTGCTGGACATCCACGTCAATCAAGACAATATCATACCCCCAGACTTGCAGGTCAAGGATACGATGACCTTGAACCTCGGGAATCGCGACCTTGTGCTGACAGCTCATCCCACGGCGCACACCGATAACGATCTTAGCGTGTACGATAAAAACACAGACACTATGTGGCTAGCCGATTTGTTGTTTTTGGAGCATATTCCAGTCATTGATGGCAGTATCAGGGGCTGGCTAGCCGAATTGGAAAGATTGGAGCATCGTCGCTATCGCTTGGTGATTCCAGGACATGGTCGCGTGGTTAACGATTGGCCTGCGGCCATGCAGCCGGAAAAGCGGTATTTGGCCGAACTGTCCGACGAGCTAAGAGCGATGATCAAGCAGGGCAAAACATTGGAGCAGGCGGTGTCTTCGGCTGGATTAGCCGCAAAAAGCCGTTGGCAATTGTTCGAACAGTTCCATCGCAAAAACGTTACCATCGCTTTCGCCGAGCTGGAATGGGAAGACTGATTGATTACCTGGGGAGATTTAAACCATGCATTATGTATCTCGATTGGCGGCCGCGTCGGTTTTGTTGATTTCGGCGGTTAGCGTTCACGCGGAAGGCGACGACCTGACTTGGAATATGGTGTTGAAAGACCAGTTTTTCGCGGGCAAGAGCATTGAAGAAAGCTCGGACGTTATTGAGCTGGAAGCGCCGTATCGTGCCGAGGACCCGGCGATCGTGCCGTTGAAGGTCACGAGTAAGATTCCTCAGGCCAAAGACAAGTTCGTCAAAAAAATTTGGTTGTTCGTCGATAAGAACCCGTTTCCATTCGTTGGCGAATTCGAGTTCTTCCCGGAGAGCGGTAAAGCCGAGTTGGCGATGCGGGTCAGGGTCAATACCTATAGCAACATTCGCGCGGTTGCACAAACCAGCGACGGCAAGTTCACGATGACTAAAAAGTTCGTCAAGGCCAGCGGTGGCTGTTCGGCACCCATTGGAGCCGATTTGGACGAAGCGCTTAAGCGGATCGGCAAGGTTAAATTCCGTTTGGACGGAGGCGTGCAAACCGGGCAACCGACCTTGGCTCAACTAATGATCAGTCATCCGAATCTGACCGGCATGCAGATGGATCAGGTGACTCGCTTCATCCGCAAATCGCAGTTTGTCGACCAATTGAAGGTCAGTTTCAATGACAAGCCGGTGCTGAACGCTAAGATCGACATTGCAATTAGCGCGGACCCGAATTTTCGTTTTTATTTCGTCCCCGATAAACCGGGCGAATTGAAAGCGGAGTTTTCCGATATTTCTTGTGAGTCGCCGACCAGTCGAAACGTGTGTAGCAAAGGGACCAACTATGTCCAAAGCTATCAGGTAAGTCCTTGAGTCCGCTGATTCGCGCGTTTGTGTTGGTTGGAGTGTCGTCGATAGGCCTTGTTGTGTCCGTCGATGCGCTGGCGATGCGTTGTGGGCATAAATTGGTCCGAATTGGTGATCACAAAGCCGATGTTTTGGCGAAGTGCGGTGAGCCGGATGGTGTGGAAGAGCGCACTGCCGTGCGCGGTACACGGTTTCGCCATCCTTACGGTGCATTGGAAATCGATCAATTCGAAGAAGTCGTTATTGAGGAATGGACCTACAATTTCGGGCGTAGAAAGTTTCAGCAACTTCTGGAGTTCGAAAACGGCGAATTAAAAAATATCCAAGATCTCGGGTATGGGTATTGAGCGAGATACGATTCCGACTTCAACGGCCGCAGGCTAGTCTACGAATTCGGGGTGGCAGAATATGTACGACGCATTTCCGCCTGCTTGGTTGGGGTAGCTTACTCGTGCTCGGATGCGAGCCACGTCTGTTTAGAAGAGAAGACTGTCCGAGAACCTTGCTTCTTTGAGCGAGCCGCTAAACGACGCGAACCAAAGCTCTGCTTATTTTTGGTAAAAATCTGCCGCATTTTTTCGGCAGGTTGTGGATCGTGTCGTTTGTGGCCGCCATCTTGCCGGACGTTGAGCCAGGCATAGTAATCACTGGTGTTCCCTGCTCACTTCACTGAGCGCGGTCCCGGAGATGTCTTCTGTTGTGCTTGAATAAATCCGTGCATTACTCGGCTTCTTTCGCGAAGAAGACGGCGGCCTCTTTTTATATTTCGCGCGCCATGCGCAGTTCTGATAGCGTATAAACAAGCTCTAAGCTGCATTGACGTCAAGCTGGGGTGTAATAAGGCTTTTCTTTTTTAAAAAGAGACTATAATTGTCGATTCGAGTATGTTGCAGTAACAAAGCACAATTGGACATGTAGGGAGATAGTATGCTTATCTTGACCCGTAGAGTGGGAGAGACCTTGATGATTGGTGACGATGTGACTGTTACAGTTCTCGGGGTGAAAGGCAATCAGGTTCGTATCGGCGTTAATGCCCCTAAGGACGTTTCGGTTCACAGGGAAGAAATCTACGAGAGGATCAAGAAAGAGCAATCCGAAGCGAGTAACGCGGAGAGTTGATAGAGTTTTAGGAGAGATGGCCGAGAGGCCGAAGGCGCTCCCCTGCTAAGGGAGTATGGGCCAAAAGCCCATCGAGGGTTCGAATCCCTCTCTCTCCGCCACTAAAATAAAAAATAAGTTGTAAATTCTTTTAAAATCATTGATAATAAGCGGCTCAAATAAGCGCCCGTAGCTCAGCTGGATAGAGTACACGGCTACGAACCGTGCGGTCGGGAGTTCGAATCTCTCCGGGCGCGCCATTTGAGCATTGGTATTACCGAATTAATCCCCTGTAGCTCAGTCGGTAGAGCGGGTGACTGTTAATCACTAGGTCGGCGGTTCGAGCCCGTCCGGGGGAGCCAAATAAATCAAGGGCTTACATGAAAATGTAGGCCCTTTTTTTCATCTGAAGTTTTCCGGGCAACCTCTGGGCAACTTTCAAAAGTAATCCATACCCTTAAATCGAATGACTGACAGCAAAAATCTTTTTTTGCGAAACAGATTTATCCCAGCATTTTTTCCAAAAATCCAAATCGTTTGGCAATGCCAAGTAGCGCAACATTAACACAACCGTCATGTTCAGCCCTGAGT
This sequence comes from Methylomonas stagni, assembly GCF_050154735.1. Lineage (NCBI taxonomy): Bacteria > Pseudomonadati > Pseudomonadota > Gammaproteobacteria > Methylococcales > Methylococcaceae > Methylomonas > Methylomonas stagni. The sequence goes on from NZ_CP189557.1 coordinate 4,918,307, forward strand.
CGCCAGTAAGTTTTCCAATGCATACCTTTTGGCTTGGTGCCGTTGGGATTTAAAATTCCACGATGCCAACCTAATTTGTCACGAATTTTATCGGCTCGCCGTGCAAATCGATCATCTTTTGTTTCCCTTTGGCAAGCGTATGCAAGTTCGTAACAATGGCGGCAAGCAAAAATACCAGCACTGCCAAGATAAAGTAATGCCACTCGACGGTTACACCCATCGGCCGGGCACCTAAACCAAGCACGCTGTCCACCATAATGACAGCCTGACCAGTCAAGATTTACTGGATAACGTTTATTTTCCCAGGCCTCACCTGCCCGCTGATGGCGATAATCGAGAATGACATAGCTTGCATGACCAAGTATTTGGATTGAGCCGATGTTCTCGCCATTGGACAACCAACTTGTAGTGAATGACATTCCTGGTTTTAAGCAACCATCCTGTTGCAATCGTCTTACATCAAGAGCTATAAAATCATTGGTTGTGTCTTTGCCGCCTTGATTCCGTCGTCCGTTACCTATACCGCTCATAAAATTCCCCAGATTTTGCCGAAATCATTAAGTAAATTGAATGACTGGTATTCAATAAAATGTGCGGAATACCAGTCATACCAAGCCCTACAGGCTATTCAGCAGGATTCGGATTTGCTCGATTTCTCAGCTCTTTTAGCTTTAAAAGCATCGCCAAAGTATGTTCAAATTTACGATCCAGGTGTATTTCGTAGCGATTTAGCTTTTCCATTCGCTGCGGATGCAGGCCTTCACCTAAAGTTTGGGCTTTTATGGCCGGTTGATACCTTGCTTCTTTTTCCATTCGCATACAGATCGGTTCCAATGCTTCTCGAATAAATTGTTCTAAACCGTCTGCGGTAGCAGGATACCGCAAACCATCAACTACACGCCCTTCATGCCGTTTTAACCACCAACCAAGTCGGGTTTTATTGATGCTGCCATCCTTTTCGCCGGCGATTTCTCTAATAACATCCAGGAAAGCCTCTTCATCAAAGCCTATGCGTTTCAATGCATCCCTAATCATGATCGGCTCGTTTTCAAAACGGTTATGCCAGCAATGCAGCATGTGGCCGAGTTGTTCGCGATCAGGATCATCAAGCATGCATTCAAACATGCAGGCTGCCGGGTCGGGTAAACCAAGCCAGAGTAAAGGCTGGCGACATAGGTTTAACCAATCTGAATAAGTCGTAATGTTTTTACACTCCGTCTTTGGCTGACCAGCGCACAGCCAAGCGCGGATGATCGTCAATACAAGGGATATGAAGTGTCCACGATTATGTCTAACTTCCAATACACGCTCAAGCCTGAGTGCTGCTGCGGTTTGAAATGTTCAAGCCATCGCCGCTGCGTGATGGTCAGCGTGGCTTCGGATACCCTCTACGACGACACCGGCAACGACCTGCTGCAAGGTTTGGGCGGCAGCGACATCCTGCTGGCCAATCGCGGCGGCGACAATCTGCTGTACGCCGACCAACAGCAAGGCTTCCAAACGCTGTACGACCAAGGCCAAACCGCTGCGGGTACAGGTTTGCGCGGCGACCTGCTCGCCAGCGGCACGGGCAACGATCAACTCTATGGCAGCACCGGCCAGGATATATTGGCCGGCAGCGACGGCGCCGACGTGTTGGTGGGTGGGGGCGATGACGACATGCTCTACGGCGACGGCGGTATCGCCAACCCAAGTGGGAGTTGGTCCGTGACCCAAGTCGCCGAGCTGGACGAAGACGGCGTGACTCATCACCGCAAGCAACTCAACAGGGCCGTCGTTCAGGCGGCGGCGTTGGGTGGTAACGACATTCTGTACGGCGGCAACGGCAACGACCTGTTGGACGGCGGCCAGGGCAACGACGTGTTGGACGGCGGGGCCGGCCGCGACATCCTGCAAGGCGGCCTAGGTAACGACGTACTCTACGCCGATGAACAAAACGCCGAAGAGGGGTTGGGCTCGGTCCCGGCCGATCGTCTGGGCGACTTTCTCAGCGGCGGTAGCGGTGACGACATGCTGATCGGCGGCGGCCGTTCCGACGCGCTGATGGGCGGCGAAGGTAGCGACTGGCTGGAAGGCGGCGCCGGCAACGACATCATTTTTGCGGATGCCGACTACACCACCCAAGCCAACGACTGGACCTTCGCCAAAACCGACCAGACCTACCCCTTCGCCGACTCGACTCGGCCCAACCTGAACGGCGTCGGCCTCGGTCCGGTGAACGGCTCACTCGATACCGAGACGGTAACCAAGCGCCGGAATGCTGCAAACGAGGCCGCTTGGCCGCTAGCGGCGCGATCCAGAAAATGCGCGTAAATGCGCAAGCTGTTGCAAAAAACGAAACGAATGGTACTAAAGGGTTATGGTAACGAGTTAATCTGTTAGACAAAATCGACCAACCCTGCCAAGGGGCCGTGTCAGAACCAACGGCGACGACCTGATAATGGATGTTCCGCAATTGGACAAGCATCATTAGTGGAAGCGATTAAAAAAACTGATGGAGATTTATATGAGTTTGAATAGTTTGAAAATACGGCGCAATGCCCTATGGTTATTGCGCCTTACGGCCTTGGTTGTTGTGCCTTACGGCCTTGTGAAGGCCGACATAGTAAAGATTGTTACTCAACCAAGCATTATAAATATCGGCTTTGTAAAAGAACCATCAAGAGAATTAAAAGTAAATTTTCCAATGTGCGATGTTTTTTTGAGAGTTACTTGGCTAGACAAAGAAAAGAAAATTGGTTATACCGAATATGATCTTTATAAATCCGACGGAAGTAAAGATGGAATGCATAATTTGGCTTTAATACACCTTGATTCTAATTGGCCAAGTTTTAGATATAACATAGAAACTTGGCGAGATGAAAATAAGCTTAAAAAGTTATCAGCCTTAATAATAAATGGAAGAATTAAAACAATAATTGGAGAATACAATCTAATTATAAACGGAGAAGATGGTGCTAGCACCACTGTTCCCAGTACTTCTTTAGAGTTAACGCTTAGCAATAATAAGTTAAATGTATGTGTCCCATTTCCTGATGGAAAAAGAATGTGGATAGCAGAGGAAAAGAGAGTAGATAAAGTTTACGAAAAACAAGAAATAAACAAAAAGATGGAGAAGTTGAAGCCATGGATTTCAGATGTTTTTCCGGTAGGCGCTTATCTTTTAAACTCATATAGCTCTGTTATAGATATAAACTTTGATGGGGTTGAAGACTATTTTGGAGCGGCTATTACAGTATATTCAAGCGGAAATAGATATTATAGAATGCAGCTAATGTGGGCTCATGAATATGATGACAATTATGGCGAATTTTATTTTCCGCAAATAAAAAAGACATGCCGAATTATATTTTGGTCATTTTACCTGACAACTGATGGAAAAAACTATTTCCTAAACAATCAATGCAACTTAACAAAACTAACTCAGAAAGGCGAATAGAATGGGAAACATCAACTGGAGCAAATCAACAAATTTTTATGATGAAAAGAACTCGCTAATTAACGCCAATGTGAATCAAGGCCGTAAGGCGTAATAACCAACGGGCATTACGCCGTATTTAACCAACTTACCATTGATACTAAACAAATGGATTACCGGCGAATTTGGCATCCTGGCGGAACCTATTTTTTTACTATCAATTTGTTACAACGAAAAAATAACGATTTGTTGGTAAGGCATATTCAATCTTTACGGGAATCAATCAGAACCGTGAAAGCTCATCACCCGTTCAAAATTCACGGTTGGGTGGTATTACCTGAGCACATGCATTGCTTGATTGAGCTACCGGAAAACGATATTGACTACGCCACCCGAATACGTTTGATAAAAATTGGATTGTCCAAAGCAATACCAAAAACTGAGCGCAGATCGAATATCAGAATCACGAGAGGCGAACGTGGTATTTGGCAACGGCGTTATTGGGAACACCTGATACGGGATGAAGCCGATTTTCAAGCGCACATGAATTATATCCATTACAACCCGGTGAAACATGGCTTGGTAAAGCAAGTAAAAGACTGGCCATATTCTACCTTTCCTCGATGGGTCGAGCGTGGTGTTTATCCTTTAAATTGGGCAGGAATTGACGGAGATTTATATCATTTTGAGTAATCGAAAAATAATACGGCGCAATGCCCTTTGGTTATTGCGCCTTACGGCCTTGATAAAGCCCAATAAAAAAGCAAAGCCAATCACACAAGAGTGGTTTGTTGGGCCAAAAATCGTGATTCATCTCAAAGATATTTTAAATAAATGGCCGCCGATTGGACTTTTGGACAGGCGTAGCCTAAAAATCTTTCCGCGATAATGCGCTAACGCGGATTGTTACCGGCCACGTCAGTCGGATGCAATAAAACGCAACAGCCACTCACTTAAAGCCTCTAACTAAATTTTATGGAACCGATCATCAACAGGGAACGTGCTTGCCGGATACTGACCAGCTTGCACGATATAGTGTGTCGATACATTCTGCTCCTTTGGGAAGTGGAGGCGCTTTGGATGTCGACGGGTATAACCGAGATTAATATGAAATTGAATACGACGGCAAAAGCATCCATACGGTGCCGCTGCTTATTTCGCCTTACGGCTTTGCCAATTACCAAGATTAAGACATGGGTTGGGAACTTTTAAATTTGTTTATCTCTCCGGGGACGTTGCGATTGATCGTCTGGGCAGTGGCGATAGGCGGTGTCGCTACTTTTTTGGTCGTGCTATGGATAACCGTTTCCGCCGCTCGGCGCAATATCAATAATCCTAAGTTCCGATATCTGGCAATGGGCTTGGTGCTGGCGATATTCCTGGTGCCTGTGGCTTACAAGCTCCATCAAAACCACCAGAAACAGCAGCTTATTGACGCCAAACTAGCCACCATGACCAAGGCCTTGGACCGCTATCACGAACTGTGTAAAGGCGCTGGCGAGAAGATTTACCGTACCGTCGATGATGTCGATGGGGTATTTTTGATGAAACTCGAGTTTGATGAAAGTTCCGGCATCAGCCAGTACAGCATTGATGCCAAGAGTCCTTATGAAGGACTAGGGGATTTCGATACCAGTGGGCTCTATAAGAACGACCATGCCGTTGGTTATATGTCTTTCGATGGGCATATCAGCTCGTTTCTACTGGATCGTATCGTCAGAGGACAAGGTAGTTTCCCTTGGGTTGATAATCCAAAAAAGTACCCTAGACAGCCGGCCTTTCGTTATGTCGAGGCGATTGATCCCTTGGACCGCCAACGCTACCGTTACACCGGCAGTTGGCAGAAATCCGATAAAAACGACCGGGAAAAGTGGCGAAAACTTCGCCAAAAATGGGGATACATTCCGCGTGAGCTGTTAGAACCTGTCGACTTTAATGATGACGGCCCTTTCGAATTTATATTGACCCGAGAACCCGCGGGCAATCCGCCGCCCCGCTATGGGGTGACCTACGACGATCTGGAAACCCCGGAAGAGCGGCAGATGTGGATCGCCGGCAGCGCATTGAAAGTCATCGACCTGCAAACCGGCGAGTTGCTGGGGAAGCGCATCGGCTATCTGCATGATCGGGGTGGCGGCAGCGCGGCTGCTTACCGGCAGCCGTGGTCATTTGCTCAAACCGAAGTTGGCTGGGCTTGTCCCCATCGCCAATATGGTCAGGATCATTTTGTTTTTAAAGTTCTTAATTCTAATTTAGGAGAAACCCAATGAGCGTATCGCCAATAACGACTTATCTGAAATACACGCAACTGCAAGTGGTGGCAGAGGCGTTTTTAACCGATAAATTTACGGGAGAACTTTTGCAAGGAACTCACTTCGACGATGCTTTGTTAAAGGGCAACAAACACACCAGCAGACTCACCCAACCCGAAATTGACGATTTCCAAGCGCATTGGCAAGTCGTCACCCAACAAGCCAACACCGACACCGGTTTCAGTGGCACTCTGTTCAAAAGTACGGACGGCGAATACGTCATCTCCTTCCGCAGCACCGAATTCGTCGAAGATAACATCCGTGACGGCGGTACCAACAACTCCATTCACGATTACGGCTGGGCCTTCGGCCAGATCAGCGACATGATGAAATGGTTCGACGGCCTGAGAAGTAGCGGCCAATTGCCGGCCGACGCCCATTTCACCGTCACAGGCTATTCGTTGGGTGGCCACTTGGCCACCGCGTTCGCGATGCTGGCTCAAGATCAAGGCTGGATAAATCAAATCGATCATGTGTATTTGTTCAACTCGGCCGGTACTGGTGGTCTGAACAATGGCAACAGCCTCGATCAAGTCATCAATAGGTTTGATCAACTTTGGAACAATGGCCAACCCGACGAAAACTTACTGATGTCACTTGCTCAATCCGTCGGTTCAGGGCTGTACGATCAAGCCATCACCGCCGCCAATAATGCCGAAGCCGAATGGCGGCGAGTCCGGACCTTGACCGACAGCACCGGCGAGCCGAATCAATCCTTTTTAGGCGCCATGGGCGATTGGCGCTTTCATCTGGCGATGAAACTGGCCGCAGAAGGCGCAACTACCGGTGCGCCATTTGGGGCCGCCATTCCTTTTACGGACACGCTCTATACCAATACGGGCTTGTCGGACAAAATTACCGAAGTCGCCGGCTCGGGTTTTTCGGCCGTCGCGGTCAGCGGTTATCGGCACACCACTGACCAAGCCATCGTGCAGATCGAAGACCAACCCTTGTGGCGAGGCACCCCGGAGCATATCGCCGACTTGATCGACAATTTCAATGCCAGCTTCAAAGCGTTAGCCATCAGTGATCATTGGGATGTCAACGATTTCGGCGATACGCACAGCTTGGTGCTGATGATAGATTCGCTGACGGTGATGGATACCTTCGCGGCGCTTGATACCAGCGTCACTCTGGAGCAATTAAACCGCCTGATCCAATCGGCCAACAATCGCAATGCCAGTACCGAACCCGGCCAGCAGGGCCAATCCGAAGGCAATACACTGGAAATTTTAGTCGACAAACTATACAAAGCCGTTGTCGGTATCGGCCAAGCACCTGAGTTGCATAATGCCACCTATATCGATTCCAAAACCGGTGCCACAGTCAATCTCACCGACGGCAATTCGTGGTCGAACATCGAGTCTCGCAATGCGTTGCACAATAAATTAGCCGAGATTAAGACTGCGATAAAGACCGAGATCGATGATGGCAAAAGCTTTGCGTTAACCTTGCTAAGCGATGCGAACTCATCCGGCATGGTAGCTAAAGCAACCCAAAACGATGCCGAAGGCTTGGCCTACCGTTTTGCATTGGTCGAACTCAATCCTTTCGTCGTGGCCGGTCTCGATTATGTATCGGCAAATGCAAACGGCGAGCTGAATTTGTATAACTCGGCCAATGGTACCGGCGATCTAACCGAGCAGTATCTTAGAGACCGAGCCGCGATGCTAGATTGGAAACTAAAATACGACGGTGGCAAACACGATTATAACGACTTGATTGTAGCCAATTACCTATCTGCAGTCACTCTAGTAACAGCGAGCAATCCAATCATTCCTAGTGCCTATTTGGCAAGTGAAGCTTTCAAGCTTTATAAGGATAAATCCTATAGTGACGAATGGGATACTTTGCAATTTTCAGGCAATTGGACCTATATCGACAAGACTTTACTGGTCGATGGCGAGCCGCTCAAAATTGTTATTGACGACTTAAGCCTATTTTCGGACGATCATCAAATCGTCTTCGGCTCGCAGTCTGGCGAAATGCTTAACGGCAGCAATACCAGCGACAGGCTCTACGGTGGCGGCGGAGACGACCTATTAACCGGCGGCAAGGACAACGATTACCTGGAAGGCGGCCGTGGTAGCGACATTTATGCCTTCATCGCCGGCGATGGCATGGACACCATTCTGGATACCGATGGTCAAGGTAAAATCACCTTCGAAGGGATACAGGCCAAAGGCCAGACCGGCATTGCCGCCAACCAATGGATACATGCCGGCAACACTTGGCAGGATCTCCAACATAGCATCGGTTACAACTTGGTGGTCCGTGCCGATGGTACTCAGGATTTATTGATCGCTACGGCGAGCAATACCTTATTCGTCAAAAACTGGGCCGAAGGCGAATTGGGTATCAATTTGGCCGCCGGTCAAGCGCCCGCTGCGCCAAATGGTTTGAAGCTGTTCGGCGACCTCAAACCCCTAGACCAAGACCCCAATATCGCTGGCATCCAGATCGGCTATGATGCGCTGGGCAACATCATCGTCGGCACAGAAGCCGATCCCGGCCGGGAAGACACGCTTTACGACGATACCGGCAACGATTTGCTGGAAGGCTATGCCGGCAGCGACATCCTGCTGGCCAATCGCGGCGGCGACAATCTGCTGTACGCCGACCAACAGCAAGGCTTCCAAACGCTGTACGACCAAGGCCAAACCGCTGCGGGTACAGGTTTGCGCGGCGACCTGCTCGCCAGCGGCACGGGCAACGATCAACTCTATGGCAGCACCGGCCAGGATATATTGGCCGGCAGCGACGGCGCCGACGTGTTGGTGGGTGGGGGCGATGACGACATGCTCTACGGCGACGGCGGTATCGCCAACCCAAGTGGGAGTTGGTCCGTGACCCAAGTCGCCGAGCTGGACGAAGACGGCGTGACTCATCACCGCAAGCAACTCAACAGGGCCGTCGTTCAGGCGGCGGCGTTGGGTGGTAACGACATTCTGTACGGCGGCAACGGCAACGACCTGTTGGACGGCGGCCAGGGCAACGACGTGTTGGACGGCGGGGCCGGCCGCGACATCCTGCAAGGCGGCCTAGGTAACGACGTACTCTACGCCGATGAACAAAACGCCGAAGCGGGGTTGGGCTCGGTCCCGGCCGATCGTCTGGGCGACTTTCTCAGCGGCGGTAGCGGTGACGACATGCTGATCGGCGGCGGCCGTTCCGACGCGCTGATGGGCGGCGAAGGTAGCGACTGGCTGGAAGGCGGCGCCGGCAACGACATCATTTTTGCGGATGCCGACTACACCACCCAAGCCAACGACTGGACCTTCGCCAAAACCGACCAGACCTACCCCTTCGCCGACTCGACTCGGCCCAACCTGAACGGCGTCGGCCTCAGCCCGGTGACCGGCGCACTCGATACCGGCGAAGGCGGCGACGATATCGTCTATGGCGGCGACGGCGGCGATTGGGTCATGGGCGGGCGTGGCGATGACGTCATTTACGGCGAAAACGGCATGGATGCCCTCGACGGCGGCGCCGGCAACGACACGGTTTACGGCGGTGCCGACGATGACGCGCTGGAAGGCGATTTAAACGCCGACATCGCGCAACACGGCAATGACTACCTGGACTTAGGCGCGGGCCAAACCCAGCAATTCGCGCGGGGCGGCGGCGGTAGCGACACCATCATCGGCGGCGATACCGCGGACCATATCGAGGGCGACGTGATGATTGTCGGCCTTGCCGCCGATTACCACGGTGACGACACGATCGATGCAAAAGGCGGGAATGACAACGTTTGGGGCGAAGGCGGCGCCGATACGATTTACGGCGGCGAGGGTAACGATTACCTCGAAGGCGACGCCACCGGCATAGCCGCACCGTATCAAGGCGATGACGAGCTGTATGGCGAAGCTGGCGCCGATCAGCTGATCGGCGATGGCGGTAACGACACGCTGGATGGCGGCTTGGACAACGACACCCTGGCGGGCGGCGACGGTCATGATCGGTTAATGGGCGGCGAAGGCGACGATGTGCTGCAGGGCGATGATGGCAATGACACCTTGGATGGCGGTGCCGGCATTGACCGTTTGGAAGGCGGCTTGGGCGACGACACGTACCTGAACCTCGGCGGCGACGATGTCATTCACGACAACGAGGGACGCAATACCTTGCAATTCGCCACGGCCAGCGGCATGGCTGCGGGGGGATTGTCCATCTCGCATTTTGGCGACCAAAATCAATTCATTCGTTTGGGCATCGGCTTAAATAACGGCGATACCGTTCATATCGAAAGCGCGTTTTTCGGCGCGGAAGCGAATCTGGATTTCGCGGATGGCACCCGATTGGATTTGGAAACCCTGGTGGGTACCGCGCTGACCACCGCCTTGGGCCTGAAGCTGGGCGACGACGGCGGTGTCGTGTACGGTGGCGCCGGTAACGATAACCTTTACGGCGGCATCGGTAACGATGCGCTAAGGGGCGCAAACGGCGACGATAAGCTGAATGGCGATGCTGGCGACGACAGCCTCACTGGAGGCGCCGGCAACGACCGGATTACCGGCGGGTTGGGTAGCGACACTTACCGGTTTAACCGGGGCGACGGCCAGGATATTTTGTTATCGACGATCGACACTGCCGTTGGAAAGATCGATAACTTGCAATTTGGGGATGGCGTATCGGTCGGCGACATACGAATGAGTACCTTAGGTACTTCTTTGATCATCGCTATCGAGGGAACCGCCGACAGCCTCTCGGTGGTGGATTTTTTAGCGCAAGACGATGCATTGAATACGGCCAACCCTTTACAGCGCATTCAATTCGCCGACGGCACCGTGTGGGAATTAGCCGATATTCTGGCACGCTTGTACAGTGGCACCGATCGCTCGGAAACGATTGGCGGTACGCTGAATGACGATACGATCCACGGCCAAGGTGGGAACGACACTTTGGCCGGCAAAGCCGGGAACGATACTCTGGACGGCGGTTCCGGCGCCGATAGTTTATCGGGTAACGAGGGCAACGATCTGCTCGGCGGCGGCGATGGCGACGACCGCTTGGTCGGCGACGCGGGCAACGACACGTTGGCTGGTGACGCCGGCAACGATACGCTCAACGGCGGACTGGGCAGCGACGTTTACCGTTTCGGACGAGGCGGCGGTCAGGACGTAATCGAATCACTGTACGACAGTGATATCGGCAAGCTCGATAGCCTGCTCTTCGAGGCGGATGTTTCCCCCTCGGATTTGGTATTCACGGCTTCAGGGACTTCGTTAATCATCAAAATAGCCGGAACCGACGATCAAATGACGGTACGCGACTTCTTTTTCCAGAACAATCCGGGCAACCCGTACAATCCATTACAGCAAATTCGATTTGCCGATGGCGACATTTGGCAATTGACGGACATTCTAGCGAAAGTCTATGCCGGCACTGCGGATGACGACTGGTTAATTGGCACGTTAGCCGATGATTCCATCCAAGGTCAGGCGGGTCACGACACGTTAAACGGGCTGTCGGGAAACGATACCTTGGATGGCGGAGCCGACGCGGATCTTTTGTCCGGCGGCGACGGCGACGATGCGATCCTCGGCGCTAACGGTGACGACAATCTTAAAGGCGATGCCGGAAACGATGTTCTCTACGGCGGCTCAGGGAATGACACGCTTGACGGTGGGTTGGGTAGCGACATCTACTGGTTCGGTCAGGGCGATGGGCAAGACCTGATCGTTTCGGTCGTCGACGGTACCGTCGGCAAGGTCGACACTTTGCGCTTCGCAGCCGGAATAGCGCCGGATGACTTGGTTTTAACGATGACCGCCACCGACTTGGTGATCCGTATCGCGGGTACCACTGACCAGCTGACTGTCCAAGATTTCTTCTACCAAAATACTCCCGGCAATAACCGAAATCCATTGCAACAAATTGTGTTCGCGGAGGGGACTGTTTGGGACTTGGCCGCGATAAAAGCGAAGGTTTATGCCGGAACCGACGCCGATGACGCACTGAGCGGCACGCCGGACGGCGAAGCGATTCAAGGCCAAACGGGAAACGACACGTTGAGCGGCCTCGCGGGCGACGACACGCTGGATGGCGGCGGCGGCAACGATAGCCTGACCGGCGGCGACGGTAACGACATCCTATTGGGCGGTAGCGGCGATGACACGCTGATTGGGGATGTCGGCGACGATCGCTTGGACGGCGGGAGCGGAAACGATGCGATCTACGGCGGCGCGGGTAGCGATACCTATTGGTTCGGCAAAGGCGATGGTCAGGATCAACTCTTCTCGACCAACGATACGTCACTTGGCAAGCTCGATACCCTACAGTTTAAATCCGACGTTACCGCCGCCGAAGTGATGCTTGCCTCATCAGGCACCTCGCTGATCGTCACTATCGCTGGAACCAGTGATCAGATTACGGTTCGCGACTTCTTTTATCAGGACAGTTCCGCCAATTCCTATAACCCGCTACAACAAATCCGATTCGCCAATGGCACCGTTTGGGGATTAGCGGACATCGAGACCCGGTTGTTGGCGGGTTCCAACGCAGACGATCTCCTAAACGGTACGATCGGCGCGGATATTATTTCCGGTCAAGCCGGCGACGACATCCTGTACGGTAAGGGCGGTAACGATACGCTACTGGGCGGCGTGGGCGCCGACATCCTCTACGGCGGCGACGGTAACGACCAGATTGACGGCGAGGACGGCAGCGATCAACTCTATGGCGATGCCGGCGACGATCTGATGGACGGCGGTGCAGGTGAGGACTATCTGTCAGGCGGAACGGGGCGGGACAGTCTGCAAGGCGGCAACGGTAACGATAGTCTTGACGGAGGTGCCGGCGAGGATGTATTGGTGGGAGGCTCCGGCGACGACGTTTACTATGTCGATCAACTGTCTGATCTGATCACGGAGTTATCCGGCGAAGGCATTGATACGGTTCACGCCACATCCAACTATGTGTTGTCGGCCAATCTGGAAAATCTGGTGTTGGAAAGCCCGGGGCTCTATTCGGAAGGTACCGGTAACGCACTCGACAACCACCTTACCGGCAATGATCAGGATAACCGGCTCGATGGCGGCGCTGGCGTGGACATTCTTGAAGGTAAGGGTGGCGACGATCGGTACATTCTAGACACGCTTGACGATCAAATTATCGAAACGCTGGATGGTGGTTTCGACGCTGTCGAAATCTCCCAAAGCTACACCTTGAGTAATTATCTCGAAGAGCTTGTTTTGACTGGTTCGGCGAATATCGACGGCACCGGCAACCAGTGGACGAATCAGTTGATTGGCAACGACGGCGACAACCATCTTTGGGGTGAGGCCGGATTTGATTTGCTGTTCGGGGGAGACGGCAACGATGTGCTGGACGGCGGTACCGAGGGCGACTATATGGCGGGGGGCGACGGTAACGACACCTATTACACGGATGACGTTGCGGATGGTGTGGAAGAATCGTTCGACGACGGCGTTGACGTGGAAATTCGTAGCTTTGACACGAACCGATCGTTGGCGAACGACGTCGAAAACCTGACCTTGGCGGGCGCGGCCTCACAGGGTTACGGCAACGATCTAGACAATGTGATTTCCGGAAATAGCGGCGATAACGTCCTGTGGGGAGGACAGGGTCAAGATACCCTGCTTGGCGGACAAGGTGCGGATTCACTCTTCGGTGATCGGGGTAATGACGTATTGTTTGGCGGACAAGGTAACGACTACTTATCTGGTGATATTGGTGACGACGTGTACGTATTCAATCTCGGCGATGGTCAAGATTTCATCGATACGACGGATTCGCAGGACGCAAACGACTTATTGCGGCTTGGCCCGGGTATTGCCGACACCGACGTGCTTGCGTTCCAATACAACAGCCACTTGTTCCTAAGGATCAAAGGCACTAACGACCAAATTGGTTTTAACGACTATTTTAGCGCGGAATTTAGCTTGGACGGTGAAATTGCCGATCATAAAATCGACGCGATCGAATTCGATAACGGTGTCATCTGGGACCAAACCATGATTCAAACGGTGGTCGATCGAGCTACCAACAATCATGCGCCGACGGTCAATAGTTACCTGCCCTCGCTACAGGCCCGCGCCGGTGATGTATTCAATTATGTGGTGGCGGCAAATACTATCGTCGACGCCGACCCTTGGGACTCGATCATTTACAGCATCAAGATGCAAGATGGTTCCGAGGTCCCAACATGGTTGCATTTCGATCCTGGTACTCGGGTGATGTCGGGTACACCCACGGCGACGGATGTCGGGACGTTCTCATTCGTATTGTGGGGTACCGACAACTACGGTTACGCGGCCGGCGAATATGTCACCCTAACAGTACGAGCACCCAACAGAGCCCCTGTATTATCAACCGCATTGGTAGATCAAGTCGCCCCGCAAGGCGCTAGCTTTAGCTACGCAGTGCCGGCATCGTCTTTTACCGATCCTGATAACGACACTTTGAGTTACAGCGCGACACTTGCGGACGGCTCCGCATTGCCGGTTTGGTTAACGTTCAATGCCGCGACACGTACTTTCACCGGCACGCCAACCGCGTTAGGTACGCTGAGCGTAAAGGTGACGGCGAAAGACACGGACAATCTGACCGCGACCGACGTGTTCGATATCGTGGTCAATGTTCAGAACCTTACCGTGAATGGTACGGCCGCAGCGGAAAGCTTGAATGGCGGCGCAGGTAACGACCTACTCAACGGCTTGGGCGGAAACGATACGATTAACGGCGGTGCCGGAAACGACACGCTCAACGGCGGTACCGGTACCGATTCTCTGTTGGGCGGCGCCGGCGACGACACTTACGTGGTCGATAGCGCCAGCGATGTGGTTACCGAGGCCGTTGGCGAAGGCAATGATGGGGTTCAAGCCAGTGCGACCTACTCATTGAGCGCGAATGTCGAAAACCTGACCTTGACCGGTTCTAGCGCCATCAACGGCACCGGCAATTTATTGAATAATTTACTAATTGGCAATAGCGCTGCCAACACGTTAACCGGCGCCGCCGGCAACGATACGCTAGACGGTGGTGTAGGTAATGACTCGTTGGTAGGCGGCGCGGGCGACGACACTTACTTTGTCGATAGCGCATCGGATGTCATCACCGAGAATGCTGGGGAAGGCACCGATGTCGTGAACAGCGCGGTGACGCTAAGCCTAACGACGAACCTTGAGAATTTGGTACTCACCGGCTCTTCGGCAATCAACGGCACCGGTAACACGCTGAACAACGTGATAACAGGCAACTCTGCTGCTAATTCGCTGTCCGGCGGCAGCGGTGTCGACACCTTAATCGGCGGGGCAGGCAACGACACTTATGTGGTCGATAACATCGCCGATATTGTGACCGAGAATAGCAACGAAGGGATTGATCTGGTTCAGTCGTCCGTGACGTATACACTGGCGGCTAATATCGAAAACCTGACCCTCACCGGTTCTACCGCAATCAATGGCACCGGCAACACGATGGACAATACCCTCACCGGCAACAGCGCCGCAAACTCATTGTCGGGGGTGCTGGTAACGACACACTCAACGGTGGTGCCGGTAACGACGCGCTAATTGGCGGTAGCGGCAACGATACCTATATGGTTGATAGCGTTTCGGATGTCGTTACCGAAGCAGCAGGCGAAGGTATTGATTCGGTCCAGTCCAGTGTCACCTATACGCTGGCAGCTAATGTCGAAAACCTGGCCCTAACCGGGACTAGCGCAATCAATGCCACCGGCAATGCGTTGGATAATGCCCTGATTGGCAACAGCGCCGCCAACAAACTCACTGGTGGGGCCGGGAACGATGTTTTGGACGGCGGGACCGGAAACGACACGATGGTGGGTGGCATGGGAGACGATAGCTATTTCGTCAACGTCAGCACCGACACCATTACCGAAAATGCCAACGAAGGTATCGATACGGTAAACTCAGGCGTCGCATTGACGCTTGGCTCAAATCTTGAAAACCTAATCCTGACCGGTACTTCCGTCATCAACGGCACCGGCAATACCTTGGACAATCGGCTTACCGGTAACAGTGCCGCCAACAGCCTCTCCGGCTTGGCCGGCAACGATACTCTGGACGGACAGGGTGGCGCGGATACGTTGACCGGCGGCACTGGCAACGACACCTACGTTCTGGGCCGGGGCTACGGTGCCGACACCGTGGTCGAGAACGATGCGACGGTGGGTAATACCGATGTGGCCCAGTTCCTGACCGGCGTGAGCGCCGACCAGTTGTGGTTCGTCCATGCGGGGAACAACCTGGAAGTCAGCATCATCGGAACTTCGGATAAGCTGGTCGTGCAAAACTGGTATAGCGGCAGCGCCAACCACGTCGAGCAGTTCAAGACCACGGACGGCAATTTGACCTTGCTGGATAGTCAGGTCGAGAGTCTGGTGTCGGCAATGGCGGCCTTTGCACCGCCGTCGTCGGGCCAAACCACGTTGCCGACGAATTACCAAACCGCGCTGGCGCCGGTGATTGCGGCCAACTGGCAATAAGCGGCGTCAGCGTGTCCCATCCCCGAGGTCAAGCATCTCGGGGATGGGGCGTTGGGGCGCTAACTTTGGTTGAATGAGTTCCCAAGAATCCCTTGGTTCCGCGCTCGAGAATGACGCTCGGTGTGGTTGAGCGCCGCCTCGTTTGTGGGAAGGAAAAGGAATGGAAGCGGCCGCTGTTTTGACGGGCTTGTTAATCCCGCCGCCGTAACCGATCCAGCCATCCAAGCTGCGCCGGCAAACACACCGTGTTGAGATCGTAGCGCTCGATCACCGTTTGCCGGGCGTTGTGCCGCATGGCGGCAAACCCCGCCGGCCCCGCTTTTAAACCTTCGATGACTCGTTCGGCAATCTCGCTGGGCGAGAAGAAATCCACCAACCAACCGTTATCGCCGTCGCGAATCACTTCCTGTACCGGCGCGGTATTCGAAGCCACCACCAGGCAGCCGGCGGCCATCGCTTCCAGCACCGACCAGGACAACACGAAGGGATAGGTCAGGTAGACGTGGACCCTCGATAGTTGCAGTATCTTCAGAAAGGTCGGATACGCCACCTTGCCCAAAAAATGCACCCGCCGCCCATCCAGGGCGTCGCCAAGTTCCGCCTGTAACTGTTGACGATAGGTCTGCCCCGGCGGCAGGCGCTTGCCGTAACTGACCTCATCGCCGCCGACGATCACGATCCGTGCCTGGGGCCGGGCTGCCAGGACGGCCGGCAGACTGCGCATGAAGCTGGGAAAACCGCGATAGGGCTCCAGATTGCGGGCCACGTACGTGACGACTTCGTCGGCCCGGCTCAACGTCAGCCCGGCTTGCGCCAGGGATAAGGCCGCATCCGGATTCGGGCGGACGATGCTCGTGTCGATGCCGTCGTGGATGACGTGCAATTTGTCGTGGTAGCCGGTCGGATAGCGCGATTTCTGCCAGTGAGTGGGACAGAGTCCGGCATCAACCGTATCCAAGGCCAAATAATTACCCAGATTCTTGGTCCGCAAGCGCGGCCCGTCGTCGAAGGCGGTCGGCTCGTTCGGATCGAAACCGACATCGGCGCCGCTCAGCCGGTAAAAGAACTCGAAGTAACCCAGCAGCGGCGATTGCGGGAATACCTCCTTCAAATACCAGATTTCGCCCCAGCCGTTATGACCCAGCATCAAATCCGGTACGAAACCGGCCCGTTTTAAGTCCAGGGCGATGCGGGCGACACTTTGAGCGTTGATCACCGCCGTTTCGGTTTCCCGCAAATATTGGTGAACGCTGTGCGATCGTGCCCGGTGCGGTCGGTAGACCATTTTCCGCACGCCCGGCAGTTCGCCTTCCGAACGTTGGGTGATAAACACGACTTGATGGCGGGGATCGGCGGCCAGATGGGCGGCCAAGTGGCGATACTGGCCGGGGAAATTTTGATGGACGAATAGGCATTTCATCGGAGCTTAGCGCTTGATGTTGGGTTGTTTGCGGTGTGTGTCGTCGTTTGGCGGATCGGCGAATACCGTTCTATGGCGTTCATCACTGTTTGGCGCTGATAGCCGGCCGACCGTTTCCGTATCGCCCTTCAGCCTGCTCGATCAGGTCCCGTCCCAACAAACCGCTGCTGGTGAACAAGCGCAAGCGGGCCGCTCGCCAGTCGGCGAGGGTGCGCAGGCGTTCCTGGCGGGCGTCGGCCAACGCGGTCTGGGTATTCAGCAGTTCCAGAATGTCGGCGGCGCCTTTGTCGTAACGCCGCCGGGAGCTGTCGACCGCGGCTTGCGCGCTGTCCAGCCAAGTCGCCGAATAGCTGAGGTTGCGCAGCGCGGCTTCGGCCTCGGCGTGGGCCTTGACCACATCCAGCAGGGTCTGCCGCTCGGTGTCGGCCAGTTCGGCCGCGCGCTGCTCGGCTTGGGCCTGAGCGCCGCGGATTTTGTAGGTGCGGACAAAGCCTTCGAACAGTGGGATGGTCAGATTGATACCGATAGTTTCCACTCTCGTTTGGTTTTGCGACAGGGCTTGATTGGGGTAGCCGTTTTGATAGGCGTTCAGGCTAAAGTCCAGCGTCGGCAAACCTTCGGCGCGGGCCTGAACGATACGTTCCTTGGCGGCTTCCCACTGGGCTTGGGCCGCGACGATGGCCGGATGGCGGCGCTGGGCTTCGGCCAGCCAGGTTTGCAAATCGCGGCCGTCTTGGGCCAGCGTCTTGCCGGCCACCGCCGTGTCGACGTTGTCCGGCAAATTCAGTAGCGTTTCCGGCGCGATACCCATCGCCTGGCGCAGTACCGCCAAGGCCTTGCGGTAGTCGCCGTCGGCCCGGCTGCGTCCCAATGCCGCCTTGGCCAGGGCGGTTTCGGCTTGCAGGGTATCGCTACGGCCGCTGACGCCGCCGGCCTCGCGGCGGCGGGCGCTCGTCAGGGTCTGGCCGGACAGGGCCTCGCTATCGGTCTTGGCCTGCCGTTGGGCGTTGGCGGTTTGGGCGTCGAAATAGGCTTGAATCACGCCGTCCAGGATGCGTTGAAACACCGCGTCTTGATTGGCCAGCGCTTGGGTCAATAGCCAGTTGGCGGCGGCCAGATTGGCCGCGCGGCCACCGAAGTCGAACAAGCGCCAACTCAGATTGCCGTATAAGGTAAAGCCGTCGGTCTCGCTCGAGGGGATGGATGAATCCGGATATTGGTAATAACTGTTCAGATGGTTGACGGCCGCGTTCACGGTCGGCCAATATCCGGCCTTGGCCACGCCGAGATTGGCGGCCTGGATTTTGAGTTCGGCCCAGGCGGCTTGGGCTTGCGGATGATTGCATAGCGCCAGATCGACCGCGTCATCCAGCAGCAACGGCGTTGCGAAGTCTTTTTCAACCGGACAGACGATGCTTTGCCGGTCGCCCGGCAACACCGCGCCCTGCGTCAGCACTGGCGGCCGGGTATTGAGCGGATCGTCGAGCATGTCGGGAATGTTGGGTACGGGGGATAGATCAACACTTAGGGCCAACTTGGGCATTAGGCCCAGCGCCACACTCAGCGCCAGTGCCGTGGCCGAACGGCCTGGGCGGCAAGCTGTTCGCACCGTTTTGGCGTTAACGCTCACGCAAGCTTTCCCGGCCGTGCTGCAACAGCGGCGTCAACACGTATTCGATGACCCGGCGCCGGCCGGTTTTGATGTCGGCCTGGATCGACAAGCCGGGCGACAGCGCGGCATCATGGCCGTCGACCGCCAGCGTGGCTTGGTCGAGGGCGATGCGCACGCTGTAGATCAAGCCTTTTTTCTCGTCTTGAATCGCATCGCGCGACACGTGGGCCACCTGGCCAGTGACGGTGCCGTATTTGGTATAGGGGAAGGCGTCGATCTTGACTTCGGCGCGTTGGCCTTCCCGAACGAAACCGATGTCTTTGTTTTCCAGGGTAGCTTCGACTTCGACCGTACTGTCTTGCGGCACCAATTGCAGCAGCGGCTGGGCTGCGGCGACCACACCGCCGACGGTATGCGCGGCCAGTTGCAGGACGGTACCGGCCACCGGGGCGCTCAGCTTCAGCAAGCGGCCGTGGGCGTCGGCGCGGGCAGCGTCCTGGTCGGCGTCGCTGGCCAGTTTGCCGGCTTGGGTGCGTTCGTCGAAGGCCAATTTGCGAGTCTCGGCAATCAGCGCGGCGCGCTGGTTTTTGGCGCTGTCCAACTGGCCTTGCAGCTCGATACGGGCTTGTTCCTTTTCCAGGTAGGCATGCGGGGCGACGTCGTGGGCCTCGGCCAAGGCTTGAAAGTCGCGGGCTTGTTGCGCGGCCAGCGGCAGCGCCGCTGCGTAACGGGCGATATCGCCGTCCAGGCGCTGCCGCTTGGCGATGAAGTCGCGGTATTGGCCCGCCAAATGCGCCAACGCGGCTTGGTACTTGGCCGCGGGTACCTCGGCGGGACAGGCGAAGGCCGGCGCCTTGCCATGATCGATGGCGTCGATCAAGGCCTCGGCCCGCGCCTCCTGCAAGCGGGCTTCGATATAGTTGGCCCTGGCCTTGTCGCGTTCGGCGTCGAAGGCGCTGCTGTCCAGGTCCAGTAACGGGTCGCCTTGCTTGACGAACTGGCCTTCGCGCACGTAAATCGCCGCGACGCTGGCGGTATCGACCGAGGCGATGGTCTTGGTACGGGCGCTGGGGATGATTTTGCCGGCGGCGTTGACGATGATGTCCACTTCGCCCAGACAGGCCCAGGCCAGCGTCGCGGCGACCAACGCCATCAACAGCCAAGCCACGCCGCGGCCCAAGGGCGAGACCGGTTTGGCCTGCAAGGCTAGGGCCGCCGGCAGAAACTCGGCTTCGTCGTTCGAGAGTGGCGGGCGATCCAGCTCTCGGCGCCGTTGCCAGAAGTAACGGAAGGTGTCGCGGTAACGGCCCCACAGTTCGGCGTAGGCTTGCAATCGGTGGCGCAGGCTCATGCCCCGGCCTGCTGCAGTTGGTACAAGTGGGCGTAGATGCCGTTCGGTACTTGCAGTAGCTCTTGATGCCGGCCGGTCTCGGCGATCTGGCCGCGTTCCATGACCACGATACGGCTGGCGTCGCGCACCGCCGACAAGCGGTGAGCGATGATCAATACGGTACGGCCCTGGCAGATGCGGCGCATATTGTCCTGAATGACTTTTTCCGATTCGTAGTCCAAGGCGCTGGTGGCTTCGTCGAAGATCAAAATCCGCGGATTGCCGATCAGCGCTCGGGCAATGGCGATGCGCTGGCGCTGACCGCCGGACAGACCGGTGCCGTGTTCGCCGACCAGGGTGTCGTAGCCTTCCGACAATTCGCAGATGAACTCGTGGGCACCGGCCAGTTTGGCGGCTTCGATGACGGCTTCGAACGGCAAGGCCGGGTTGACCAGGGCGATGTTGTCGCGAATCGAGCGGTTGAATAAGGTGTTTTCCTGCAACACCACGCCGATTTGCTGGCGTAGCGAGGCGGTGTCGATAATGCCGATGTCGTGGCCGTCGATCAGTACCCGGCCGCGGTCCGGCACGAACAGACGCTGCACCAGCTTGGTCAGGGTGCTTTTGCCGGAACCGGAGCGGCCGACGATGCCGATCACTTCGCCCGGCGCGATGTTTAAATTCACTGCGCGAATCACGTCCGGCGCATCCGGCCGGTAGCGAAACGAGACTTGGTCGAATTCGATGGCGCCGGCAATGCGCGGCAGCCGGGTTTTTTGGCCCATGATTTCGCTACGGGTGTTGAGAATATCGCCCAGGCGGCGCATCGAGATGCCGACTTGTTGAAAGTCGTTCCACAGCTGCGCCAACCGTAAGATCGGCGCCGAGACCTGCCCGGACAGCATGTTGAAGGCCACCAGTTCGCCGACGGTCAGTTGGCCGTCGACCACCAGCGTGGCGCCCAGCCACATGATGGCGGCGGTCACCAGTTTGCTGATCAGGTTGACGCCGCCGCCGGCCAAGGTCGCCGCCTGCGTCACCGCCAGGCCGGCGGACACGTAAGCGGCCAGTTGTTTCTCCCAGTGCTGGGTCCAACGCGGTTCGACCGCCATCGCCTTGACCGTGTCGATACCGCTGATGGTTTCGACCAAAAAGGCCTGACTCTCGGCGCCACGGTTGAATTTCTCGTCGAGTCGAGCCCGAATCACCGGGGTGAACGCCACCGACAACAAAATATACAGCGGTATCGATACCACGACGATCAGGGTCAGCCACGGGCTGTAGTACAGCATCACGCCGATGAATATCACCGAGAACAGCAAATCCAGCAACAAGGTGATGGCATTACCGGTCAGAAACGAACGGATATTCTCCAGCTCGCGGACTCTGGCGACCGAATCGCCGACCCGGCGCGCCTGAAAATAAGCGGTCGGCAGGGCCAGCAAATGCTTGAACAAGCGGGCGCCCAGTTCCACGTCGATCTTACTGCTGGTATGAGCGAACACCCAAGTGCGGATGCCGGACAAGGCGGCTTCGAACAGCATCGCGCCGATTAAGCCGATCGCAATCACGTTCAAGGTCTTCATCGCGTGGTTGACCAGCACCTTGTCCATCACCACTTGGAAAAACAGCGGCGTGACCAGGCCTATCAGTTGCAACACCAGCGAAATCAACAGCACTTCGCCGAACAGCTTGCGGTACTTGATCAGGGCGGGAATGAACCAGGTGAAATCGAATTGCGCGGCCTCGCCGGCATAGCTGGCCTTGGAAGTGAAAAACAGCAGCTCGCCAGTCCAGCAGGCCAGCAACTCGGCCAACGTCAACACCGTTGGCGGTTCGCCGGGGCGCTGGATCAGGACTTTGGCGTCGGCGTTTGGCGAGCGCTGATTGCCGGCCGGCTGGCCGCCCGGAGCCGAAACCACGGGCGCCGGCACCCCGGCATCGAATTTGGCTAGGATGAAGTAGCGGCCGTCGATGTCCTTCGCCATTGCCGGCAACGGCGCTAACGCTAAACGTTGCGGGTCTTGCCGGCGCAACTGGGCGGTCAAGCCCACCCGTTGTGCGGCCAATTGCAAGGCTCGGTGGTCGAAACGGTAGCGCCCCTCGCGATCCGGCACCAACATCGGCCCAAACTCGTGGCGCAACGCCGCTTCGTCGGCGGCCACGCCGTGGAAGGCGGCCATCATTAATAACGCGGCTAGTCCGGTGTCCAGGTCGGCGGGGGCGGATAGGCTCATCGGTTATACGTCCAGGCTATCCCGCACTGATCGAGCGATGACATTTTAGACTGCAGGACGAAACCAGAAATTAAGAAGCGTTGCGAAACTGACACAGTATCCTTACCACGTTAATTGAAGCGATGATCGAATGTCGGCGATGGCAATCCCTGAACCGGTACAGGCTTTGATCTCGCATTCGATCCACTGAAATTCGGCGCTAATTTACCGAGATTCCAGTGCGCTGTCCAACCCTGATATCGGAACTTGCCTTCGCCAGTGTGTGCTCATTCGGGGACGGCGCCAAGAGACAGGGTCTCGAGGCACCTATCCGCTGAGCTTATTGCCAATTCGCCACAATCACTGGCGCCAAGGTGGTTTGGTAATTGGCCGGCAGCGCGGTTTGGCCGGCCGCTGGCGGCGCGAAGGCCGCCATTGCCGAAACCAGGTTCTCAACCCGGCTGTCGACCAAGGTATGGTTGCCGTCGGCGGTCTTGAACTGTTCGACATGGGCGGCACTGCCGGCGTACCAATCCTTGAGCACCAGTTTATCCGACGTACCGATCACGCTGACTTCCAGGTTATTGCCCGCGTGGACGAACCACAACTGGTCCGCGCCGACGCCGGTCAGAAATTGCACGACATCGGTATTCCCGGCCGTGGCGTCGTTTTCCATGACCAAATCGACGCCGTCGCCCCTGGCAAAGCTATAGACGTCGTTGCCCGCGCCGCCAACCAAAGTATCGGCGCCTTTGCCGCCCTTGAGGGTGTTGGCGCCGGTGTTGCCGTAGATCGTGTTGTCCAGACCGTTGCCGGTGGCGTTAATCGCTGTCGTACCGGTTAGACCTAAATTCTCCACGTTGTCGGTCAAGGTGTAGCTGACGCCGGCGTACACCGTGTCGCTACCTTCGCCGGTCGCTTCAACGACGACATCGCCGGCATTGTCCACTTCGTAGATGTCGTTGCCTTGGCCGCCGCGCAAGGTGTCGGCACCGGCACCGCCTTTTAGGGTATTGGCGCCGCTATTGCCGTAGAGGACGTTATTTAGGCTATTGCCGGTAGCGTTAAGCGCAGCCGTACCGGTTAAGCCCAAATTCTCTACATTGTCGGCCAGGGCGTAGCTGACACCGGCGTACACCGTATCGCTACCTTCGCCGGCCGCTTCAACGACGACATCCCCGGCATTGTCCACCTCGTAAGTGTCGTTGCCTTGGCCGCCGCGCAAGGTGTCAGCGCCGGCCCCGCCTTTTAGGGTATTGGCTCCACTATTGCCGTAGAGAACATTGTTCAGACTATTACCATTGGCGTTGATCGCCAGCGTGCCAGTCAACGCGAGATTTTCCACGTGGTCGGTCAAGGTATAGCTAACGCTAGACCTCACAATGTCGACTCCACCGTTTGCCAATTCCGTAATCATATCGTTAGCGTTGTCAACAACGTAGGTATCGTTGCCCAAACCTCCGACGAGTCGATCAATACCCGCTCCTCCGTCCAAAATGTTGGCCTCGTCGTCACCGGTCAATGAATTGTTAAGCTCATTGCCGGTAATATTCAATCCTGACTGCAAGGACTGCGCGTTTTCGACATTTTCTGCCAGTGTATATGTCAACCCCGCTGCAAAACCAGACAGGCGAACCGTATCCCAACCTTCTCCAGCCTTTTCCAGCACGTTATCGACGTTGCCATCGTCAGCCGAAAGATAGTAAATGTCATTACCGGTTCCACCGACCAAAGTATCCAAACCTTTACCACCATCCAGTTCGTCATTACCAGAAAACCCGTTAAGCAAATTATTCAAAGCATTGCCGTTCAAAATATTGCGCAGCGCATTCCCGTTTGCGGTCGTTGCCGAATCGCCTATCAATGAAATATTTTCTATATTTTCTCCTAATGAGAAATTGACATAGGCTAGAACTGTGTCGAAACCTGAGTTGACGTAGCCATCGACGTCCCAGATCAAACTATTATCTTCAAACACAATGTCGCCGAGATTGTCGACAATATAAACATCGTTCCCGACACCGCCATCCATAAAGTCGGCACCTAACCCGCCATCCAGTGTGTCGTCGCTTCCAAAACCAGCTTCATCAATTAATCGGTTATCTAAAGCGTTTCCGATTAACCGGTTGCTGGTTTCATTCCCCGTGGCTCTGATAGCTGTCGATCCAATCAATGTGAGATTCTCGATATTGGAATACATGCCTAAGGTATAGTCGACGTTCGATTGTACAGTATCAAAACCCTCGTTTAAATTTTCAACGATCACATCCGATTGCTTGTTAAGAATATAAAGATCATCTCCAATACCGCCATATAGCGTATCAATACCATCAGTAACACCTCCGCCGCCGTTCAGCGTGTCGTCGCCCGAGTGACCAATTAGCCTGTTCGCTAAAGCGTTTCCAGTCATATGCGTACCCGACGCTGAAGTTGCTCGCATCACTTCGATATCGTTGAAACCGTCGTTGCTTAACGTATAGTTGCCCAAAATCCATACGGTATCCACTCCCTCTCCGGTGCCTTCGAATATGACATCGTTCGCATTGTCTATTACATATTCATCGTCCCCCAATCCACCTGCTAGGAAATCGACACCCTCGCCACCGTTAAGTAAATTGTCGCCGTCATCCCCTGAAATGTCATTGTCGAGATTGTTGCCATGGAGTGTTAACCCAAACCCATTTGAGCTAAGGTTTTCAATGTTCGATGACAGGTTGAGAACATCGTCCTCGGTGATAACCGTATCGATACCTTGATTTTCAGTTTCAATGATAGTGTCGCCGAAAATAAAATAGGTATCGTCACCCAGTCCGCCCGATAAGGTGCTTGATCCATTTCCGGTTAGCGTGTTATCGAGTTGGTTGCCGGTTATCCTGTGGCCTAAAGAACCTAATGCAATGACATTTTCCACATTACTATAATGATTAAGATCAATGTCCGAATCACCGAACACCTGGTCAAAACCGCCGTCCGCCAGTTCGATAATGACATCGCCAATATCGACATAGTAGGTATCGTCGCCATCGCCACCTTGCAAAACGTCATCTCCGGATCCGCCATCAAGCGTGTCGTCGCCGTAGTAAGCACCACCCTTCAACGAATCGTTTCCGTCCTCGCCCAACAGTAAGTCGTTTCCATCGCCACCGTCCAAATAATCGTTACCCGCACCGCCATGTATTTCGTCATTCGTATACCAAGACCACCCGTCTTCCCAATCGTTAGCGTAAGCTAACACCGTATCGTCGCCTTCCAAGGCGTACACGATCACAGGTTCGTCGTACCCAGTATAATAGCTTTGACCATTCAAACGATCTAATCCCCAGTTGAACGACGCTAGCGATGCGTAATCGCTGATATAGTCGTCCCCACCTGTCCCGCGAAGCGGGGACGGGCATAATCCAAAAGATTTTGCAGCACATAGGCGGAACTACTGGCTCCGGCCAATACGGTGTAGTGGTGTAACATCTCTCCCGTGGAGGATTTGGTGTCCCAGCTCACCAGCGCATCAGGAGCAATACCTTGCCCCTGTAAGCTATTAGCGGGAATCCAGTCGGAAAGGCTCAGCGTTTCGGCCGATCCTCCGTTAACAGGGTCAAGCCTGCCCCATTCAACTTGCAGATTATAGAAATCATTCGTTGAATACGTGTTTCCGTTAATCGAGCTACTGAGCACTTTATGGTTAAAGTTAAAACCGCTACCACGATAGCCAACCAAATCAGTTAAATTAAACGCGAACCCAGCAAAGTCGCTACGAAGTAAATCCTCGCCTAAACTAGTTGTTCCGCCATAATCCATAAACGGCAACAGGCCTTCCGTCAGCCATTGTGCCTGAGTTTTATCTAAATACTGTTGATTAAGGTTATTCTGGCCGGCAAACTGATTGATACTATCCGTCCATAGATTGGCAATGCCAGGTGCGATGTTTGAGAAATTCGTCCGATCGTATTGGGCGAAGGTCACCGTATCGCCCTTATCTAACATTATAACTGAAAACACGGTTGTATTAATATCGACGAGGTAAAAGTCGCCGCTTTCTCCACCCTGGATGATTCCATTTTCTGGCGTCATTAGAATGTCGTTGACTGGGGTACCGTTAATATCGGCTTTTTGAACAAGTTTTCCGAATCGCTCGGCATCATTGTCGAAGGTCGACGCTCCCAATTTAGTGGGCAAATACGTTTCTCCACTTGGCGCGGTTAAGGTGGTCGGTTTTGCGGTCAATTCCCTTAGCAAGGTCCTAACATCGACGGTTTTATCCGCAAGTTTAATTCTATCTACTTGGTATTCTCCACTAGTGCCGCCGTAAATATTGATAACCCCATATACCGGAGAGTCGACAACGCGATCGACATACTGCTCTTTTATATCATCCCAAACCCGCTTGGACTCTCGAATCGTGTGATCGAGCACCTTGATAACAAACGATCCGTACTCTTGGCCAGAATTCAATCCAAATTCTTGATTTATTGTTGAGCTGTCAATAGTGATTTCGTCCCACTTAAAATCGGACATATCCAGCGTATCAACCCCCTCGGCACCTCTTAATCGTTCATCCAACGCAATAATATCCAGATTGCCGTAACCACGGCGATACATGTAGGTATCATCACCGGAGCCACCATTAACTTGATCGATAAGGTTGTCCGAGAATTGCCTAACAAAATCAACGGAGCCACTCAATTGGTTTTGAATGATGCTTCCGTAGTTATATATCGGCCGCCCTGAATAATGCGTTTCAATATAGGCGCCGCCGCCGTCGATGGTGTCGTTGCCGCCAAAGCCGAGTAATAAGTCGCCTGCGGCCACGGCGGCCGTGACAAAGGACCTCGCCTCAGTACCGTATCCGGAAGACTCTATGGATTGGTCTTGCGGCGGAGCAAGCGTTTTAAATAATGCGCTAGGCGAGCTTTCTCCAAAACTCTTGGGGGTGACATAGTTTAAATAATTGAATTCGAATGAGTAGTCGCGATTTCCTTTACTGTCGCGCATTGTGGCGTTATTTTTATAGGCTTGGTATTCGTTTCTGCTGACCGAGATGGTTTGTGTTTCGGTGTATCTATTCTGACTCCCCCACACGGAGTAATTCACTAGGTTGGTAAACACAAATACATTGAGTCGATCCGGTGCTTTAATAAAAGCCCCTGCCTCGCCGTCTATAACGGCTTGTCTATCGCTTAAATCGATGGTTACTGTCAACCTATGTTGATAATATAGGGTATCGGGATTGTTAACAGCGGCCCAAGTCTGGTAATGGCGAATATCGGAATTTTGACCGATCTTGTACGGATATACGCCGGCCTTGCTATCAACGGTTAAAAAGTTATCAATCGAATAACTCGTCGAATGACCGCTTGCATCGAAGACTGTAGGGAACACGATATTTTTAATGTCGTTTTTCCAAACACCGGTCTCAAAATAGCCGATAATGTCGACCGTATATTTGCCGTCCAGCGATTGAATCCGTAAGGTGTCGAAATGCGCCGGTCGCTGAATGTTTGCCAGATAGCTAGGATCAAATTGTCTTACGTACTCATCGTAGTTTTTATAATAATTCGTATCCTCATAGCGCCACAATGCCGGCAATAAGACGGTATCCGCCAAGCCCGCTTCCGCGGCGGTTGGCGCGGCGGAGGCATAGGGAAAGTCGGTGTATTTGCTTAGATAATTCGCTTCCAACGGATTGGGGATACGAAAAAAACGCAAGCCTTCGGGAACGGTGCCAAAGGGCATCATCAAGGTATCTTGCCCACCGTGAAACGTATCCCGAACGACCGTGACGCCGGCGGTCGTTTGAAACTTATCGTCTCCGACGCCTCCATCTAGAATGGCCCCGGACAATCCGCCGGCCAAACTGTCGTTACCTGCCCCACTGGTGACGTACCAATAAGCTGCATTCGGGTCCGCCGCATAGCGAACGCCGTTCAAGGTCGGATTTTCGGTAGCCGAACCCAGCGGCCCGCCATAGAGTTGATCGCCGTTTTCCGAGCCGATTACAATCCCGACGGCAGACGTATTCCCTACTGATTGCGTGTCGTACTGGCTCAAATAGTCAAAACTATCGTCAGGATAATATCCCCAATCTTCGAAAATATTTCTAAGTGTGGCGGTCGAGTTTGAATCGGTTGCGCTGGTGAACTTGAAGTTCGTACCTATGCTATAAGAAGAAAGCGTTAAGGAATTTGAAAAACCGCTTCCCCAGCTCAGTTTGACCCTGGCGCCGTTACCGAGTAATTCGAACCGCAGCTGATTGCGGTCTTTGTAATCGGTGACCCCGGCAATCTCTACAGTGTCAACCCCGGTGAGTTTGGCAGCGGTATCGTTGCCGGACATTAGCTCGAGTTTGATGACGTCGGTTCCCGAACCAGTATCGAAGTAATCGTCACCCGCCCCTCCCATCAATATATCGTCGCCGTCGCCGCCCAGCAGCATATCAACGCCGCCGCCGCCGCTAAGCAAATCGTTGCCATTTCCACCCGAAAGAACATCGTCGGTCTCGCCCCCAGTGAGAGTGTCGTTGCCGTCCTCGCCCGATAACGAATTGCCGTCATTACCGCCAACTAACTCATCATTAGCCGCTCCACCGTTTAGCGCATTGAACCCCGCTTCGCCGTAAAGATGGTCTTCGCCATTGCCGCCAAGCAAGATATCGTCATTGGCGCCACCCCAAAGCCAGTCGTCTCCCTCGTCACCCAACAACGTGTCTTGACCGAGTCCGCCATGCAACTGGTCATTACCATCCCCCCGGATAGCTTGTTGCCATCGTTGCCGCCAACCAACTCATCGTCACCGCTCCCGCCATCCAACACGTTGTAACCCGCGTCCCCATATAGACGGTCGTGACCGGCGCCGCCGTTTAAACTATCGTCGTTCTCCCCACCCCAAAGCCATTCGTCACCGATACCACCTGTCAAGGTGTCATTTCCGGCGCCGCCGATTAACGTATCGGCGGTACTTGTCGCGCCCGGCCTGTCGGAGATCGAGGCGATGCGGTCGTTTCCGTTGCCGCCGTGGAGTGTGTTTCCACCCGCCAATGCAAAGACAACATCGTTCCCTTCGCCACCGTCAATATTTAGATTGTTGCGACTCAAGGCGTAGACGAGATCGTCCCCGCCCAAGGTGTTGATAATCGTTGCTCCGAATCGGTCTTGTAGGATCGCGTCGTTGTCCTCCGTGGCTAAGTTCCCGATCAAGGCCGATACCTGACGCACCGATGCGTCGTACTGGACGTAATAGAGTGGCAAGCTATTCAGTTGCCACTGTGCGATGTCGACGGAACGTACGCCAAGATTCACGCTATTCCCAACTCCGTAATTCAAAGCGGTTTCAACGGCAAAGCCGTTTTGGGTGACGTTAGAGAAGTTAAAGTGCCGGGTGACGTTTGCCGACGACAGGCCGATAAAACGCAACGTATCGATATCTTCCAAGTCGGTTATGATGTCGGCGCCATCTCCGGGATTGAAGACAAACTCGTCGGCGTCGCTACCGCCGGTCAGGCTATCGGTACCGCCGCTACCGATCAACGTGTCGTTACCGCCGCCGCCCTCCAGAATTTCCGCTTCACTGCCCGCATTGACGACGTCGTTCCCGTCATAGGCCAAATATCGGCGAGTCGCTAGCAAGCTCATCGCCGAATCCCAGGCTTCCTGACTTATGGTCTCGGGCTTGGCGACAGAGCCACCCGCACGTAGAATATCGTTCTCGGCGGTCCCGGTTCGCCAGTGCATGTTCTCGACACTGTAATACGCTGGTATCGTGGGATTGTAGTAATCTCGGGTCATTGAGATTATCCGATTGCCATCGGCGCTAGCGCTCCAAGTAAACCGGCGCAGGAAATCGCTAGCGCCGAGATTGACGTAACTGCCGTCGGCCAACTCAATTTCAAATTGAGTGCCCGCCTCAACTTCCGCCCTCATATCCCGAATATCCGCAATTTGTCCGGACTGCGTTTGCCCTTGTTCCATCTTGTCTACGTAGTAGTCGATCAAGCCCATATCGTTCCGCTTGTTGCGAAGTGTGCCCTCCTCCTCGGGATGGAAAACCAATGTCCATTCAGGGGCGACGTAAATCGAACCCACGGAATATCCACCGGTAACCGGGTCAGGGGTCACGGGGGAATCTGCGCGATAAGTGTAAAATTGCGAATCGTTCAGAACGGCCGTAACGCCGTTAAGAATGATCTTGCTCTGGTTGCCGCCCCCGACGTCGTAGCTAATCTGCAGATTGGACCCAATCACCGTTTGCGTGATGTTGCTTTTGGGGATTTTAGACTGGGTGCGGATCACTAACGCATCCGTGCCATTGGCGGTTTTAAAGTCGGTGATGACCGTGGTGCTCGCGGTATTGCCATCAATTAGAAAGACATCGGCGTCCGCGCCGCCGGTCAATGTGTCGTTCCCTTGTCCGGCAATTAGCAGGTCTTGCCCGGAATCCCCGGAAAGTGCGTCATTACCGACCCCGCCATTCAACCAGTCGTGACCCTTTCCACCGATCAGGGTGTCATTGCCGCTACCGCCAACCAAGCTATCCGCTCCGGCCCCGCCATCAATGCGATCATTGCCGACGCCGCCATTCAAGTTATCGGTAGTAGACGATCCAGTGAACAGGTCATCGCCGCCACCGCCTACCAAGCGATCGACACCTTGTCCAATCGTAAGCGCTTTTCCGGCAACATTCCCTGAGCCTGTTGTTAGATTAATCGAAGTATTGCCGCTTACCGCGGCCATATTCAACTCGGACGGACTTGGATCGGGTACGTTGGCGATTTTCCAGTTTCCCGTATATTCGTCGGTAATCACATAGCGCTTGGGGTTGTCTCGATCAACGCCGACAATATCCAGCGACGCGAACAATGGTGCAGGATTTTCCGTTCTGCCTAGACTATCTTCGACCTTGACTTGCCAAGTACCGATGCTATTTTCCCCCCGGAAGTGAACACTCATCAGTTGCTGGTTAAACAAGGATTCTCCCGGCGTGTTCGCCAAAATCGCCCCGTCGGATTGAACGCCATTCCGATTCAACAATATGCTACGCGTGCCATTGGGCGAGATTAGGGTAACCACTAGGCCCGCCCACCTGGGATGATCAAGTTCCAGATGCAACAACACTTGTTCCACATTGATTGAACGGGTGACGTCGAAACTTAATGTCCAAGAAGTGTTGCCTGTGCCAGGGTCAGTAACCGTATCCGCCGACTGGCTCTGATATACAGCCACGTTGACCGGTTTATTGCCTTCCGATTCCCAACTTTCCGCCATCCTAACCGCCGCCGCCGCGTCCACCAAACCGAAGCCGAAATCGTGGCTGAAATGCATGCCGCCGCCGTTCCAATCACTGCTACCGTTGCTATACCAAACGGTGTCCCCCTGGGTTCCGTCGCCAAGGTTCTTGGTAGCGGTAAGCGCTAAAATCGTTTGCACGTCGCGGTAACTCAAACTCGGGTTGGCTTGTAGCATCAGCGCCACCACGCCGGAAACGATGGGTGCCGCAAAGGAAGTCCCTTGAGTTTCCTGGCTGTCGGCGCCAACCACGCTGCCATTGGCGGTCTCGATCCTTACACCACTCGTTACGATGTCGGAGCCAGGCGCGGCCAATAGGATATTGGCCCCACGGTTACTAAACGGCTTAACCACGGAGGCACTCCCGCCAATGTCGCCGGTTCTGTTGATTGCCCCTACATTGATAGTCCAGGCGTTATTGGTCAGACTGGACAGCCCGGCGTCGTAAGCCTTGGCGCGGTCGTTTCCGGCGCCGAAGATCAATACGGTACCGAGACCGTTTCGCCCCTGTCTGACGGCGCTCTCAATCGCCAGACTATCCGACGCTTGTATCACGCTAGCACCTAAATACGCCTTATCGTCGTTCCAAGGGTTAGTGTGCAGCCAACTGTTATTGACGATGTCGTAATTTTTAAGGTTGGCTAAATCGGCTTGATAGCCTGAAATCGAAGTTCCCGGATCCATGCCGATCGCGTTGAGATCAGCATCGTAAGCCACACCCACGCCGCCGATGCCGTTACGACCGGCGCCGATGACACCAGCCACGGCGGTGGCGTGAACCGAATGGTCGGGGGTATCGACGAAATCGGCGCTTTGATTGCCGATTAAATCGGGATGGTTCAAATCAGCGGCTTGCCGGCCGACGGCGAATTGGCCGCTGGGCTCCAGTACCAAGACCTTGACGCCTTGTCCGGTGTAGCCCATATTCCAGACCGTTTGCGCGTTAATCGCGCCGAGATACCATTGTTTGGCGTAATCGGGATCGCTGGGGGCGTTGGCGGGTACCAGCAATACGCGGGCCTTCATCTCGCCGCTGACGGACGGATCGGCGACATTGGCTACCACCGGCGCCGTGTTGCCTTGGGTATCCTTGACTTTGTAACTGAATTCGGGCGCGACTGTGCTGCCGGCTTTCGGCGTAAAGGTGATGGTTTTACCGTCGGCGCTCAAGGCCACGGACCCGCCCAGCGCATCGCCCACCCAGTAGATCGACAGCTGGGGGCTGGCGGGATTTTGCAAATCCAGGTCGTTCGCCAGCAGGCTGCTGACGGCAATGCTGTAGCTGCTCGCCGTGTTGTTGACCTCAAGGCGATCGTTGACCGGCAGGGGATTGGGTAGAGTGAAGTCCACCGCTGTCGGCGTTTGCCCGCGCATGAAGCTAAAGCGCTCGACGTTCTTCACCTGTTGCACGCCATCGCGGTCGGACACTTGGCCGGCCAGCACCGGGCTGCCGTCGCTGTTTTGGGTGTCGGTAATGATCCAACTGGCGTCGGCGTTTTTGGCGAAGCGGTATTCTTCCAGCTGGCCTTTGAGTTCAAGCAGGTCGATGCCGGCGCCGCCGTCCACCGTGTCCGTGCCGCCGCTGGCGATGATCACGTCGTTGCCGTTACCGCCTTGCACGTTGTCGTCATCCAGACCACCGTCCAGTACATCGTTACCGTCGCCGCCCAGCAGTTGGTCGTTGCCACGGTGACCGCGGATCAGGTCGTCGCCGGCCAAACCCTCCAGCACATCGGCACCGTCGCCACCGGACAGTACGTCGTCCGCGCAGCCGCCGATGAGCAAATCGTCGCCGGCCGCGCCGTCGATAAAATAGTTGTCCGCGCCGCCACCGACCAACACGTCGTCGCCGTAACCGCCATAAACCACTTCGCTGTGGGTTTTCGCCAGATTCAAAAACACGCCGCGGTCGTCGGCCACCAATATGGTATCGATGCCGGTGCCGGCGTCGATGTTGGCCGGTTGGTCGTCGGCGTCGACGATCAGGAGGTCCGCGCCCGCCCCGGCATTAAAGCTGTCCGCACCCGCGCCGCCAATCAGCCAGTCGTCGCCAGTGGTGCCGATCAGCGTATCGTTGCCGAAGCTGCCGATGGCTTGGTCGGCACCGCTGTTGTTCAAGTCCAAGGTGACGCCGAAGCCGCTTTTGGCGACCAACGCGGTCTGGCCGCTGCCGCTGATTTTGTCGATCGCGCCGCTGGTGCCGTAGGCGGTGGTAGTCACAGCAGGCGCGTTGCCGCCGTTGTCGAACGGCACGTCCCACAGGGTTTTGTGGCCGCCGTCGGCATAGGTGGCGACCACGCCCTGGATACCGGCTTTGCCGGCCACCGGATTGGCGGCGGTGCTGGTCTGTAGGTGAGTGGGATTAAGGTCGATACTGACGATGCCAAGGTCGCTCAGACTTTGCCGTTCTTCGGCGCTGGCGTAGCCGTCCCGGTTGCGGTCGGCCCAGAGTTGCAGTTGGGCGAAGGCGGTGTCGTTGGCATTCAATACGCCGTCCTTGACGCCGTTAGCGTCACCGTCCAGGCTGAACAAGTTGAGCGGATTACCTGCCGCCTGCCCCGAGTCTGTCGAAGGGTCGGTCAAATCCACCAGTTCACTACCGTTGTTGATGCGGCCGTCACCGTTGGCATCCAGCACCAGTAAAGGATCAGTGGGCGCGGCCCAGTACACGGCTTCAGAAACACCGTCGGCGTTAAGGTCGAAATTGACCGGGGTGGCGCCCAAGCGGATACCGTCACCAGCGGCGTCCAGGCTGAGCGGGTCAATAAATATCAGGTTGCCGGCCTCGTCGAAGTAAGCAATAAGTTGTCCGCTGCCGTTAGATGGCTGTAAGAACCAGCCGGCAGCTGTCCAGTTGCCTTGCCCGTCTTGCGTCTGTTGGGTGGACATCACCAGATTGACGTTGCTATCCAACGTAACGATGCGACCGTCACCCAGGGCGATTTCTACACGATTGTCGGGAGTGATAGCAATTGCACGTCCGCCATCGTCGTAATGTACGGTGCCAGTAAACGTCGTCTTTACACCGTTAATGGTTTGACTGATGGTGACATTGTGCTCCTGGGTCAACGTGTCGGCTCTAATACCGCTTTCGAAATGCAGCGTGCCGTTGACACGTTCGGCGTTGCCGAAGGCTGCGGCGCGCAACCCGTTCATAAAGTCTGCCGTGCTGCTAAGGCTTCTGTTACCGATACGTACGTCCCCAGTAGTAATGTTACCCAATGCGGTCTTATCTAATCCATTGTCATTGAGGTATGTACTGGATACATTCGCCGTGTACGCGGCTCCAGCTGCCGCCAAGCCCCAACCGTGCGCGCTACTACCCAGGCTGGCAGGGCTAGTGGGACTCAGGCCGCTGGGGTCGGTGGTGAGGTCGAAGGTGGTGGGGTTGGTGGGAGTTCCATATGCTGGCGGGAATAAGAAGTCGAGTAAATGGGTTCCTTGTTTATTCAAGACCGCCAACAGAAAATCCGAAATCGAACCAGGCGTATTAGAATTCGCACCGGCGCTCATTTCCGCTTGCCGCGCACTCAAATTACCAAGTGTGTCGATAACTTCCGTCAGGTGATTGCCAGCACTACCAATCGTTGAAGTTACCAAATCCTTAAATAAGTTGGCAACAGCCAAACCATCAATGAAAATAGGAACATACAGAGTATTTCCCCATGGCCAGTAAACGCCTTCAAAGCCAATCGGATTTAAACCGCCGACCTCTAGCGCTTTCCAGGTGAAGTCGATGCAACTATTGTCCAGAGCATCATAGTACAAATCAAACCCGTACTCGGGTGCGGAGGGGTCATTACCGAAGGCTAGCATGCGATCATACTGAGCTTGGGTGATTTCGATGGTTTTGCTGTAGGCGCTGGGGCCGAGGTAAAATGTGCTATCTCTCCCATCAGGATTTACTTGACCAGGTCCAAATAAACGTTTAACACCGACAGCACCAAATTTTGGAGCAAATCCAAAATCTGTAGTCGTACCCTGGCTATTAGTTAACGAGAACCACATATGACCAACATTGGAAGATGATGGTGTGTTTGTGTTTAAGGGAGTTCCTGCTGATTCAATATTGATAGTTAGAGTTGGCATGTTCGCTTTCCTTAGATACTTTAATTAAAGTTAACTTATAGCCTTGTGCTATAAGCAACTCTAAATGTTACTTGGGTTCCGACTAACTCTGGAATATTACTAAGGCTTTCAATCATTATTAAATAATTGCCTGGCTTCAATTTTATTCCTGTAATATGTTTTTCAAAGTTGTCCGCCCCCCACGACACAAGCTTCAGTTTTTTAAACTCATGATCTAAAATTGTTTTACCTTCTAGTGCATCGATAGCGCTAATTTTTAAATGCAGTGGTGTTAAAATACCAAAATCACCATCGTGTGAACTATCGCCAACTAGTTTTTTAACTCGATCTCTATCCGCTTGATCATTTTCTTTGTACATGAAGTCAAGGGCAAATACATATTCTTTATATTCTGTTATATGCATTTCAATTTCAATATTAGAGCCTAATTTCTGTAATTCAAACGGCATCTCTAATGGCGGCTTATGAAAACCATTTTCTCTTTCAAAGGAACAGCCTGAAAGCCATGCAAAAATCAGTAGAGAAATAAGGGAAAACAATCCACGGGTATTGCGCTGTATTACTTTTTGTCTAATTAAAATCATATAAATATCTCGCAATTCAAAACCGGCTTTGACAGAAGGGCGAACAGGCATGCCGGAGCTATTAGAAACATTTGCAACGCCATCAAGCGGAAAGCCGGACTGGGAATATCCAGAACGGGGCCGAATAGTTTGTCGGACGGGTCTAGCGCTTCGCCTATTAATCCGTTGAACAACGCGACAATATCCGCTTTTGAATCTTGCATCCAACTCGCCAGATGAAAGTCGGCCACACTGCGGATAAAACTTCGGATCTCGCGAAATTGATTGAACTGACCCCAGTGGGTATTGGGGTCCCAGATCAGCGGTTGGCCAATGTTGTTGTAGAGGATACCGTCTATGGGGATGTTAGTTTGGATTCCAATTTTTTGATTTTGGTAGGCTTGATATGTATCTATTAACTCCGGCGTATAGGCTGAATCGATATGCTGGTTGATTTGATATTCCAAGCGGAGTTGCAGGCGTTGGGCTTCGAATAGAGCGGGAGAGTCGCCTTTAGAATAAATTTTTATTGTGTTGTTAACGCTAATATAGTTCTGACGTAATTGGTTGTATTGATTTGTCCATTGTTGAACGGTTTGACCTGCCATATCCAGTTCCTTGTATAAATATTTAATCAGTTAGTCAGTTTGGTTTCACACCATTGCTTTGGGTCGTAATGTTCCGAAATATCGATGCCTTTTCCTTGCGCCTGTTGAGTTAACCAAATCAAATTGGATTTTTCTTTCAGAGTTCCACCCGTATCTGCTTGTTCTGCCAAGCTAAGCCAACACGTTGCTTTACCAATATTTAATGGATAACCTTGAATCCCCTGTGAAAAAAACTCACCAGATATAATTGTGCTGTTTCTACCCCCATCTTTGCAGCCAATAGCTTTAATTCTCTGCCTTTGAGATCATTCTGGGGAATCGTTTGCCAATAAGATGTTGGTATAGGCTCTTGTGGGCCAATATGTATGGTCAACAACCCACTCAATATATTGGTGCAATACGGCTGCCCGGCATTCGCCGCCTGCACGACATAACGTTCGTAATTCCGCATGTCCAAATCCCAGCGGGCGATCACCAACGCCGCCAAACATTGCGCCGATGGGTCGCCGGCGTCGGCCAGCCTGCGCAAATGGTGGTAAGCCGAGCGCTCCCACGGCATCAGCCAATGCCGACCGGAATTAACGGTGGGGCCGATATTCAACAGTTGATACGCCAGATCGGCTACTTCGAAGCCTTGTTTGGCCATGTCCAGGATCAATTGCCGGCGCCTTTCGACCGTATAAAGCGGCGGCCTTGAACCGTTGACCGCCAGCTCGTTGAACAACTGCAAATCCATGCGTTGCCGATCGGCCCGCTAGCGGCGGATACTCGCGCGGTGAATGGTAAGGCGGCGTGTAGATGTACCAACCCAGTACCGACAGGGCCATAACGCTAAGAACGAGCAGTATTTTTTTGAGGGGCATGTTGGCGCAAATAAGCGAACCGAATGAAGATGTGCACAAGATCGTATTTTATAAAAATGACAAATCAATGACATCGGCTGAAGTCAGCTGATTCAAGCATTGGTCTATTCGCTAGTCACGGATTTATAAGTCTTTTACGTCAGCGCTAGTCCCAGGGCGAATAGGATTAAATCCTTCCTGGTTACCCACGGCGGTAGCGTGAACCGAATGGTCGGAGGTATCAACGAAATCGGTGCTTTGATTGTCGATTAAATCGGGATGGTTCAAATCAGCGGCTTGCCGGCCGACGGCGAATTGGCCGCTGGGCTCCAGTACCAAGACCTTGACGCCTTGTGAAGCATACCTTTGGCCGACGCTTACGCTCCGCTGGGGTGAGCCTGGAAACCCGGAAAGTATTGTTGCACCATAAGTCAGGCGACATTACCACCCACTATTCGGGTGCAGAAATTCAGGAGTTGATTAACGCCGTCGAACGGGTTTGCGCCTCGGAAGAAGGCATTAGTCTGACAATCCTGAAAAGGAGCTCTGGTAAACCCCGCTAGGCGGATCATATGAAGATTAGAACTGCAATCCTGATCTGATAGTGACCGAATTGATTAGCACCGCCATACAGTGCTTTCGATCCGGTCAGCTGAGCAAAACTACTAGGTCCTTGCAAACGGCTCAACAGCCAAATTTTATAACCCTAACACGTAAGGAAATCTCTTATGTTCAACGACCGCTTAATCCAATCCCTACGCGATGCCCAGCATCTGGTTATTTTGACCGGCGCCGGGGTGTCCGCTGAATCGGGCATTCCGACGTTTCGCGATGCCATGACCGGACTATGGGCGCGATACGATCCCCAGCAATTAGCCAGTGAGAACGGTTTTCGGGCTAATCCGGCCTTAGTCTGGGGTTGGTATGAATGGCGTCGCGCCAAGGTGTTCAATGACTTGATGCGATCCGGCCAGTACGATGGTAAAAATCATTTTTCCGGCGTTAAACAGATAAAGGCATCTGAGCCGAAAACGGTGTTTCTCTCGACCGACGAAATTAAAAAGCTCTTTTCATACCTAGGAGCCTGTCGGACTTAAAAGCCAATAGTCCATTCGGTAACTTGGTTAGATAAAATAGGTGGTATAGAAAGAACCAGCAACCGGGAGAGCCCTTGATGAGTCGATTCATTCCTGTCAACCGCCATCAAGTCTATCTATTACCCCCTCGGTGGACGAATGGTTGCCGGAGGATCACTTGGCGCGTTTTGTCGTCGAAGTCATCGAGCAGTTGGATTTAAGCCGGTTGACGAGCCGCTATCAAGGTCGGGGTTCGGCGGCGCACCATCCGGCGATATTATTGGCACTGCTGGTCTATGGGTACGCCACCGGCGTGTTTTCCAGCCGGAAGATCGAACGGGCCACCTACGATTCGGTGGCGTTTCGTTTCTTGTCTGGTGATACCCATCCCGATCACGATACCCTGGCTCACTTCCGCAAGACGTTCCTGGTCGAGTTGGAAGACCTGTTCGTCCAAGTGCTGAGTCTGGCGCAAGCGATGAAGTTGGTGAAGCTGGGGCAAATCGCGTTGGACGGCACCAAGCTCAAAGCGAATGCCTCCAAGCACAAGGCCTTGTCCCACAGCCATATCGAAAAGCTCGAAGCACAGCTACGAGACGAAGTTCAGGCCTTACTGCAAAAGGCCGACGAAACCGACGCGGTGGACGACCGGGACGGCCTTGATCTGCCGGACGAATTGGCGCGGCGGGAAGACCGGCTGAAAGCCTTGCGTGAAGCGAAAGCCAAGATCGCCGAGCGGGCCAAACCGCGCGACGCGCAAGCCGAACAGGCATACGAGGACAAGGTGTCCCGCCGGGAAGCCCAGCGGCAAGCTGGCCAAAAGCCGCGAGGCCCGGAACCCAAGGCGCCGGTAGCCGGCCCCAAGCCCGACGATCAAATCAACCTGACCGACGAGGAATCGCGCATCCTGCCGAGTCACGAAGGCTTTGTGCAAGGCTACAACAGTCAGGCCGCCGTCGATGTCGATACGATGCTGATCGTGGCCACCACGGTCACGCAGCAGACCAACGACAAACAACAAGTTGAGCCGATGCTGGCCGAACTGAAAAAACTGCCCGACGCCTTGGGCCAAGCCGAAGCCCTACTGGCGGACACCGGCTACTTCAGTGCCGCCAACGTCCAGGCTTGCGAACGAAACCGGATCGAACCTTTAATCGCCATGGGCCGTGACAGTCATCATCGGCCGTTGGCGGAACGTTTAGCCCCGGATGCGCCGGAACCGACTGGCGACGATCCGCTGGAAAAGATGGCTTGGTACTTGAAAACCCGCGAAGGCAAAGCCCGTTATGCCAAGCGCAAATGCACGGTGGAACCCGTGTTCGGGATCATCAAACAGGTACTCGGCTTTCGCCAATTCTCCTTACGCGGTCTGGATGCGGTCACCGGTGAGTGGAAACTGGTGGCCATGGCCTTCAACTTGAAACGGATGCATATCTTGGCGAGGGTCGTCTAATGGTCGAAACGATTGGCCAGCAAAAGGCTCGATTGGCGTTATCGGAATCCAACGCCAAAACGCTCGCCTAACCAGTGGCAAATCCTTCCTTCGACCGCCGTCTTCGCTGAGCTGGATGACAACAGAAGTGCTGGTAAGTTAAGTCCGACAGGCTCCTAGAAAAAAGCGAATCCGATGCTTACTTGATTGCCTTGGTTTGCTTGGCCACCGGAGCCAGATGGGGTGAGGCTCAAAGCCTGGTGCTGTCTGATCTTT
Organism: Methylomonas stagni; assembly: GCF_050154735.1. NCBI lineage: Bacteria > Pseudomonadati > Pseudomonadota > Gammaproteobacteria > Methylococcales > Methylococcaceae > Methylomonas > Methylomonas stagni. Next base: position 4,959,247 of record NZ_CP189557.1, read on the forward strand.
CAAACAACATGGTTCACTATCACGCGACTAAGTCTAAAAAGACCCGGTCTGTGCCGTTGTCCGAGGGCCTATATGGTCGACTAACTACGAGATTGCAGCAAGGGCCGTTCACGGACGCCTATTCGACTTTCACTCGCCGGCTTTACGAGTCGGGTATAAACCTGCCGGAAGGCCAGAGAACGCATGTCTTGCGCCATACCTTTGCTAGTCATTACATGATGAACGGTGGAAATATTCTTGCGCTACAGAAGATTCTCGGCCATTCCACTTTGAACATGACCATGAAGTACGCTCACCTTGCCCCTGACTACCTAAGGGAGATTTTGCAAATCAACCCGGCGTTGACAGTTTGTTGACAGTGGTGGTTAACAGGCATAAAAAAAGCCGTGAGGCTTTCGCCTAACAGCTTGTTTTTATTGCTTATTCGATGGTGGGTCGTGTGCGATTCGAACGCACGACCATCGCATTAAAAGTGCGGTGCTCTACCGGCTGAGCTAACGACCCCAATCAATTCGATCATTATATCGGTTTTTTTTCTTTGCAAGCTTTTACTGTGAAACCTTGGAAACGGTACACTTGCGAGTAAAGCTTGTCCCTGAACCGTCCAAAAAACGCATTCGAATAGGCGGCGTAGGCCCTGACTGAGACGTTGTTAAGCCAATCCTCTCAATTTCTCGTTACGGAGTGTGACGTCCGGAAATCGTCGGATTGGAGTGAGTGCAAACCTAGGTTTGCACTCCGGCCGAGTTGTTTAAGCCGCTCCGGCTGGTGGGGTCGAATCGCCGTGGTCGGCTAGGCAAAAATGCTCGACGCCACGTGTGGCTGGAGGTTAGCCGAGGGTGGAAATGGCTTTGTGACCAGCGAATTGGCTGAATCATGGGGCGCGGCACTGGGTTTTTCATGATTTATTTTTATTAACGCCGGTAAAACCCGGTATGGCCGGGGTTTACCGGCGTTAGCCCTAGACGGCCTAGATTTTCGAGTCTTTGCGATTTTTGTTCGGTGAATAGGTGAGGAATGCGATGCCGCTGAGCAAAAGCCAAGCCGAAGGCGGTAACGGAACGCTGGTTGTCAGGGTATTCAGCATCGTTGAATCGCCTGCCGTGAATTGCGCTGTCATACTATGCGCCGCGTCCGCGGTGCCGGCGATATCGCTGCCGTCCGCCCAAAACGCACTGGCGGTGATATAGCTGGTGATGAAGAAGTCTTGACCGGGCACCAGATCGAAACTGATAGCTCGGCTTTCGTTCAACGCGGTACTGTTAACCAGGGGATCGGCGTGCGCGTTGACGAAGTCTCCGCCAAGCATTGAGCCGGGAAGTTCTGCGTAAGGGTCGAAAATTCCCCCCAGACGTTCATGCCGGCGGTGATGGATTCGGTGGTATCGCCGCTAAGCAAGCCACTGACCGAGAACGTGATGGTGTAGGTTTGGGACTCGGTTCCGGCGTAGTGGTAGGCTTGCAGGCCCTGAGCGGTGGCGGTCGCGGAGACATAGCCGATGGTATTGGGGACGTTCGTTTTAGCGTAAGCCTTCAGGATGGGTAAGGATTGCGCCCCGGTTAAGGAGCCTTCGGCAAACCAAGAATAAATGTCGTTGAATTCGGTCGTCGCCGTTGGATAACCATTTCCGCCCTTTGAATCGGACGCGCTGGAACCGTCGTCCGGACACGTCGAACAAACCTTAAACCAGTGCGTGCCGCTGCCGGACACGCTAATGCCCGGTTCGGTTAACCGTGCGGCATAGCTGGTGTTGTTCAGGAATAATCCCACGGACAGGTAGAGAAGATATCGGGATTTAGCGATCATATGGCCCCCTTATTAAGGCTCGGAAGAAGTAAGGCTCGGAAGATTGCCGCTAACCGCAGTCGGCGGCGGAACAGGTTGATTACTCAACAACTGCACGTACAATCTAGCTGAAAGCTTGGGTCGAGAATAGTTCGATTTATCACATCCGGCGGTTGCCAACGAGCAAGCTTGAAGTGCTTTCGGCTTTGATCGATTACTCTATTGTATTTAACCGGAGAGCCCGGTTTGCGAGCACGCGCGGTGTTGCTTAATCCTGGGCGTGGCATTTAAATCGCGTGATGGGCTTAATGTCGGGTCTCGGACCGATAGCCGGAACGGCTTCTTCGTTCGGAAAACCGTTCTGGGGTGACGTGGTTTCTTTGCGGATCGCGAAGCCGCTAACGCATTCTCGATGCCGAGTCCGGTAGCTCGATCGCGGTTATTCGTCGATTGGGCTGTCGTTGAGGGTTTGCCGACACTGTTCCGGCTTGCCGTTTTTGAACGACGGCGAGATGCCGACCGGCTCGGTGAGGCCCCTGAGCAGCAATAGATAAGCCTGCTGGTCGATACACACTTTGTTAAGTTTCCAAGTCTGGATTAGGCCTTGAATTTCGATGCGTTCGAGACTGATGTCCTCCAGAGCAAGGGTGCGGCTGGCGGGTGGGGTGGCTTGGGCGGTGAAGGTCGCGGTGGCGAATAGCACGAGCACGGCGAGATTCAAGTTTCGCATGGCGGTTTCCTGGCAAATACGATTAGCTTAGCGGCATCGCGCGCATGGTGTTGGTTTTCCGATCTCGCCGCAGGCGCCGATGCCGGTATGCCCTGCGGAAAGGGGGATTGCCGGTTGCGAAAAAAATCGCGTTAACCTTCGAGTACTTGAATCGGCGGGATAAAAGAGCTGGGGTTCGCCGCTAGGCCGGGTTAGGCGGTAACCGTCACGGCATTGCCGTGTTATCGCGAGCCCGGTCGGCCCCCCGCGAATCAAATCAGAGCGCCCGCGAGCAGGCGATTACTGTATTCCTGTTCTCTGATCAGGATGGTTTCGTTTTTGACGTCGGTCAGTTTTTTGACCAGGACTTTGCCCGAGGCGGGGAAGAAATACACTTTGCGCGGATAAATGTCCAAGGTGTCGGAGGCGACGATCGGGATATTGCGTTCGTCCAAGTAGTCGCGGAGAAAGTCTGCGCTGCGGGCGCCGACATTGTTACGGCTCAGGCGGTTTAGCACGTTGCCGCCGCCGAACACTTTCGCTTCCAACTGGTGCGCTTCCGCACCGATGTCGAGCAGGTGCTGAATAAATTTGTCCATCGCCTCGCTGGCCAGATTTGTCAGGCGTTCGCCGACCGGTTGGTCTTCGTTCAGATTGGCTACCATGAAGTGGTTCATGCCGCCGATACCTTTGACGCGGTCGCGGATGCAAGCGGTAACGCAAGAGCCTAACACCGTCACGATGACCGCGCCGGCTTGGGCGACGCAATATTCGCCGGGAATGATTTTGCTGGCGGCGGTACGCCAGTAGGGGTCGAAGTAGGTTTCGGAGCGGTTTTGTATATACATGGTCGGATCGGGGTAGAAGTCAGTCGGTAGCTCGGTCGATTAGACTGTCGAGTGTCGATTAATTTCTAACATAAATCGAGCCACCCAACGTAGTACCAAAGTATTAGGCTGGCTCAATCTCGCGCCGCCGCCGAGCTTGAGCCGATTGGCGCGTTCGGCTTGGCCGGCGCCTGGACCAAGTTCCGGCGCGGTTCATTCGATGTTTTTGTAATGCAGGGACGAAATTTGCTCGGAGACGATGCCGATCATAAAGATCAACAGTGCCGACAGAAACAACACCGCGCTCATGTTGGTGAAGCGATTTTCGGTGAGGTAGGTATAGGCGTAATAGGCTACGCCGACGCCGAAGATCGAGCCGCTGATCGGCAGAAACAAACGCATCGGCGAAAACAACACGCCGATGCGCAGGATGATGATGAAAAATCGCAAGCCATCGTGGAGCAGGCGAATGTGACTCTTGCCAATCCGGCTGCCGGCGTGTATCGAGACGTAGGCGACCGGGAAGCCGGAGCGAAAGAAGGCCATCGTGCTGGTGGTCGGATAGGAAAAGCCGTTGGGTAGCAGGTATAGGAACTTGCGGAATTTGTCGGCCCTGACCGCGCGAAATCCCGAGGTCAAGTCGTCGATTTTATGGCCGGTCATCAGCGACGCCAGTTTGTTGTAAAAGCGGTTGGCGGTGCGGCGAAACCAGGAGGCGTGGCTGCTCGACAAGCGGGCGCCGACCACCATGTCGTAGCCTTCCGCCAGTTTGGCCAACACCATCGGGATGTCGGCGGGATCGTGCTGGCCATCCGCGTCCATGAATACCAGAATATCGCCGCTGGCATGGCGGGCGCCGGTTTTGATCGCGGCGCCGTTGCCCATGCCGTAGGGGTGGGAGACGACCTTGGCGCCGGCCGCTCGGGCGACTTGGGCCGTATCGTCGTCGGAGCCATCGTCGATCAGCAAAATTTCGGCGTCGGGATACAGCGCCTTCAATTTCGGCAAGAAGGTCGGCAGGTTTTCGGCTTCGTTTTTGGCGGGCAATACGATGCTGAGCAATGGTTGGGCGGTCATGTTGGGCGCGGGTGGGTAAAAAACGGCGGGTTTGGGCGGTGGCGGCGCGGTGGGTACGCTGCGAATCGACGGCGAGTCTAGCAGAAATTCGCGCGGGCTAACATCGCCGGCGCTTAGCGAAACCGGTCTTTCAGGCCGCGCAGTTCGGCGAACACAGCGGGCGCCGGCCGGCCGGTCAGGCCCAAGTGTCGTTGAATCGCCGGATCCTGCTCGCGCAGAAAGGGATTGGTGGCCAGTTCTTGCGCCATCGTGCTGGGCAGGGTCGGTTGTCCGGCTTGTCTGAGCGCGATGACTTCGGTCTGGCGCCGGCGCAGGGCCGGGTTGTCGAAATCGACTTCCACCGCGAAACGGGCATTGGCTTCGGTATATTCGTGGGCGCAGTAAATCCGCGTCTCCGGCGGCAGCGTTTTGAATCGTTGCAGCGATTGCCAAAGCTGCTCGGCGCTACCTTCGAACAAACGCCCGCAACCCAGCGAAAACAAGGTGTCGCCGCAAAACAGCGCCGAACTGTCCGGACAATAAAAGGCAATGTGGCCGCTGGTATGGCCAGGCGTGGCGATGACCTGTACCTGCTCGCGCCCGAGGTTAAAGGTCGTGCCGTCTTCGACGGCAAGGTCCAGACCGGGGATGCGGGCCCGGTCGCCCGCGGCGCCGACGATACGGCATCCGCTTGAGCGTTTTAAGCTCAGATTGGCGCCAACATGATCGCCGTGATGGTGGGTATTGAAAATGTAATTTAGATGCCAACCTCGTGCCTGCAAAGCGGCTTCGACAGGTTCCGGTTCGGCGGGGTCGACCGCGGCGGTCGCGCCGTCGGCGGGATCGTGCAGCAAGTAAATGTAATTGTCGGTCAGGGCGGGCAGCAGCAAAATTTCCAGCATCGCGGCGATTCCAAAAAAGACGGGATAATGGATTTTACCACTACCGGGGAGCGCCGCCGTATAGGTCATCAACGCCTGGTCATGCCGACTTGTCCGGCGCCGTTGGCTGGATTCGTGCCGTCGCCGCTCGCGAAATCCGGCACTGAATGCCTGGCGAGGCTCGGCGATGTTGCTGACAAAAGCTTCAAATCGGCTAGTATTATGACTGCGTTGCGGGTGGCGGATTCGGTAAGGCCCAGGTTATTCGAACTTGCGCAAACCTTTTGTAAGTCCAGGCTTACATAGGACTTTCAGTTCCGTCGTCGGTTTTAAACTCTTCGTTCACGCCGAATAGCTGCACGGTTAGACGGCATGATGGTTGATTTGACCGGAACTATTGGAGATGCGTATGCCGTTGTCGGAGTTGAAACTGAATACCCGGCTGTTGTTGCCGCCGGGCATCATGGCCCTATTGGCCGTCCTGTTGTGCATTTTCGGCATTCGCAATCTGGCCGAAGTCAACGCGGTCTTGAGTAGCGTCTACAACGACAGGGTCGTCCCGCTACAAAGCTTGAAGACCATCGCCGACCGCTATGCCGTTAATATCGTCGATACCGCGCACAAGGCCCGCAACGGCAACATCGGTTGGGCAGAGGCTCGCAAGAACATCGAGGAGTCCGGCGCCGTCGTCGAAAAGGCTTGGCGGGCTTATACGTCGACGTCTCTGGTGGATGAAGAGCGTGATTTGATCAAGCAGATCGAACCGCTATTTGCCAACGCCAACCGGGAACTCGCCGATTTGCTGACCATCTTGCAGCGCGAAGACCGCAACGCGCTGGCGGCGTTTACCGTGCAACGCCTGTATCCGGCCATAGACCCGATTTCCGAAAAAATATCCGCGCTGGTCGATTTGCAATTGCGGGTCGCCAAGCAGCAAAACGATCTGGCCGAGGCCAATTACGCGACGGTTCGCAATCTGACCGCAGTGATGTTGCTGGCCGGTTTGGTGGTTTGCGTTTGGTTTTCACTGAAAGTCGGCCGTTCGATCAAGGCCCAGATCGGCATGGAACCCAGCGCGGCGGCGGAACTGGCGCAAGCGGTTTCGGCCGGCGATTTAAGCCAAGACGTGCCGGTCGTGCCCGGCGACACCTTGAGCATTGCCGCCAATTTGCGAATGGTTGTCGTCAATTTACGGCGCATGGCGGCCGATGCGATGACCTTGGCCGCCGCCGGCGTCGAGGGGCGACTAGCGGTGCGGGCCGACGCCAATGCGCATAGCGGCGAATACCGGCGCATCATCGAAGGTGTCAATGCCACGTTGGACGCGGTAGTTGGTCCGTTGGACCGGGTGCGCGAGCTGTTGACCTGTGTCGAGCAAGGCGATCTGAGCCGGCGGATCGACGAAGATTATCAAGGCCAATTGCAGGAATTGCGATTGGCCGCCAACGCAACGGTAATCCGTTTGTCGGAAACGATTAACGAGGTTTCGGTCGCGGCCGACCAATTGAGCGACGCCGCCGAGCAAGTCAGCGCTACGTCGCAAGTCTTGGCCCAGTCGGCCAGCGAGCAGGCCGCCGGGGTCGAGCAGACCAGTGCCAGCGTCGAGCAAATGGCGGCCAGTATTAACCAGAATGCCGAGAACGCCGCCGTCACCGACGCGATGGCCGGCAAGTCCGCCCAGGAGGCGGTCGAGGGCGGCGCGGCGGTCAAGCAAACCGTGGAGGCGATGAAGGAAATCGCGACCCGGATCGGCATCATCGACGACATCGCCTATCAAACCAATATGCTGGCCTTGAACGCGGCGATCGAGGCCGCCAGGGCCGGAAATCAAGGAAAGGGGTTTGCGGTGGTGGCGGCCGAGGTGCGTAAATTGGCGGAACGCAGCCAGACCGCTGCCCAGGAAATCGGCAAGTTGGCCGAACAAACCGTGCAAGACGCCGAATTGGCCGGGCGGATGATCGATTCGATTATCCCCACCATCGGCAAGACTTCGGCCTTGGTGCAGGAAATCGCGGCGGCTTCGCACGAGCAAGCGGTCGGCGTCGGGCAAATCAACCAGGCGATGAATCAAGTGAACCGGGTGACCCAGCAAAACGCCGCGTCCAGCGAGGAATTAGCGGCGACCGCCGAACAAATGAGCGGACAGGCCGAGCAATTACAAAATCTGATGAGTTTCTTCCGGCTGGCGGACGAAGAGCCGCCGAGCCCCCGCCAGTTCGCTACGGAACGGCCGCCGAAAACCAAGCCGGCGCGCGATCGCTTCGAAGCCGATTTTTTACCGAACGAAGGGCAATTCGTGCGCTATTAGCCGGCGTCCAAGCGCGTCAATGCGCAAGGCAATCGCGTATCGTCAATTTGGCGGCGGATTTCGCCGGCCAGTAGGCGGCGATCGCGGCGATTGCCAGTACCAATACCAACCAATAGAACGCTGCGGTATAGTCGAAGCGGTAATCCAGCCGAATGCCGAGCATGACGGTGCCCAAGCGTTCGGCGATCGGTTGGGCAAGCCAACAGGCCAGCGGCACGCTGATTAGCCACGCCAAGCCGCCGTGCAACAAACCTTCCATCGCAAACAGCCGAAACACCGCCGGCGTCGGCGCGCCGATGGCGCGCATCACGCCGATTTCGCGAGTGCGTTGCAACACGGCGATCGTCAGCGTGCCGGACAGGCCGATGCCGCCGATGGCCGCGACCATCGCCGCCAATCCCGCCAAGGTCCCCAATACCGAATTGAACTGGTTGCGGGCATAGCGGCGCTGCGCCAGCTTGGCTTCGGTGCTGTAGACGTCCAAGGTCAGGCCGGCACTGTCATAGCGGTCCTTGAGTCGGCGCAAATAGTTGTCTTCGCCGGCCGGGTCGGCGATGTCGGCATCCAGTAGCGCAAACGAAGCGAGTTCGCCGGTCCCGGCCAATTCGCGGGCCGTTGCCAGCGGCGCGTAAACCGGTTCGACCGCCGGATTGTTGCCGGCCAGCCAGCGGTAGACCCCGACAATGCGCCAGGACTGGCGGCTCGCCCCCAACCTTACATCAACGTTGTCGCCGGGTTTTAGACCGTTCAGCGCGGCGGTGTCGGCACTGATGACTAATTCCCGCTCGCCGGCGTCCGCTAACCAGCGGCCGGCTTCGATCAGCGGCCGGTAAAGAGTGGACGCCGCCGGTACCGCCAGCATCTGCAGGCCCAGACTGCCGGTTTGCCGCAAGGTTTGCCCGTGATGGCTGATTTCCACCGGTAATCGTTGCCAAACCGCCAGATCGCGGGTGGCCGGCAGAGACTTGGCCAATTCGGCGACCTTAGCCGCGGGCTGGTCGACGCTGAAACCCAATTTAACCGCGTAACGGCTACGCGCCATTTCGTTGTCCAGCGTCAGGTTCACGGAGGCGATCAGGCTGGTCGATACTAAAAACATGATTCCGGCCACGATCAACACGCCTTGGGTTAATAGCAATCGGGCCTTGCGGCGGAATAAATTGCCCAGCGCCGCCGCATACAGCGTCGGCAACCATCGCGCGCCGAGTTTTTCGATCCAGGCGTCGAAGCGGTTCCCGCCGAAGTCGCCACCCAAGCCATAGCTGGCCAATGCCGTCCGTACCGTCATCGCCGCGCCGCGCCACACCGGCGGCAACGCCGCCAGTAGCGGGGCAATCAGACCGCCGCCGATCATCCAAGCCAGTGCGTCGGGTGCGACCGAGAACGCGCCGCCGGCGATGTTGAACAAGGCCAGCAACTTGCGAGCCGCCCAATCGGCGCCGAACAGCGCCGGCGGAATCGCCACGCAAGTCGCGGCCAGCGCCAGCAAAGCAACTTCGCTGAGATATAACCCGGCCACGGTCGCGCCGCCGCCGCCCAGCGCCTTGATGACGCCGATCTGGTCGGTTTGTTGGGTAATCTGGGCCGATACCGTATTCAAAATCAACAGGCTGGCCAAGGCCAGGGACGCCAGGGCCATCGCTTGCAATACCGAGTTGATACCGGCGACAAAGGGACGGCCCCAATGCTTTTCCGGGTCTTGCAGCAACGTGACGCTGACCGGCAGATGCCGCTCGGCCAGCAAGTTTCGGAGTTGGGCGGCGACGCCTCGGGCGGTTTCGGCGTCGTAGGGCGGCACGATGCGCACCAGCAACTGCCGGAAATAGCCGTCCGCTACGCCGAACGACGCGGCGCTGGCGCGGTCGGCAAAAAAATGTATCTGACCGCCGAATTTGGGCGGTTTGACGAAAGGATGGCGGACGACGCCGCTGAGCCGAAAACCGGTCGGGCCGTTGGCGGTGTCGAACTCCAGCATCGCGCCGGTCGTCAAGCCGGTTGCTTGCTGGGACAGATTCTCGACGGCGACTTGGCCGACGCCCGGCCAAGATCCGCTTTCCAGCGTGGTTAGGTCGAATTGCTGGGCGGCGTAATCCGGGCGAAGAATCAAGGTCGCGTTTTGCCACTCGTCGCTGCCGGTTTGGCGGTAGCGCACCGACAGCGGTGTCATGGTGTCGATACCCGCCACGCCGGGAATGGCGCGTAAGCGGCTTAGCAGTTCGGGCTCGGCCGCGCCGCGCAGAATCAGGTTGATATGCGAGGGCTGCGAGCGTCGATGAGTGGCGTCCATGCGGTCGAGCAGCAAGGTGATCATCCCGAACAGTGTCCCGACGCAAAAAATGCCGATCGCGATGTTGACGACGGCCAACAAACTACGCGCCTTGGCGGCGCGCCAGTCGGCCAGGATTTTGTAGCGCAACACGTTCAAGCGCTTTCCGCTCCGCAGTCCGCCGCTGGATCGTCCGGCGCTTCCAATCCCGGCCTGTTCGGCGAGGCCGCGTGCCAGGCAATGTCGGCATGGATGCGCCCGCCGCGAATTTCCAACTTGCGGCTGGCGGCGTCGGCCAGCGCTTCGTTGTGAGTGACCATGACCAAGGTCTTGCCCTGGTCGTTGAGATGGGCGAACAGTCCGAACACCGCATCGGCGGTGGCCGCGTCCAGATTGCCGGTCGGTTCGTCGGCGACGATCAACGGTGGGTCGTTGGCCAGCGCGCGGGCGATCGCGGCGCGTTGTTGCTGCCCGCCGGAAACCTGGCTGGGCAGGCGGTCGGCGGCATCGGCCAGACCCACTCGCTCCAATAGAGACATGGCCCGCTCCCGGCGCCGGCGTTTGTCCAGCTTGCCGAGAAAATCCATCGGCAGCACTACGTTTTGCCACAAATTTAAAGCCGGCAACAATTGGAAAAATTGAAACACGATGCCGACATTGGCGCCGCGCCAGGCGGTGAGCTTTGCGTTACTCAGGTGGTGTAGCGCCGCGCCGTTGACGAAAATCTCGCCGCGATTGGGATGATCGATGCCGGTCAACAGATTCAGCAACGTCGATTTGCCGTTGCCGGACGGGCCGACGATGGCGACGAATTCTCCGGCGGCGATGTCCAGGTCGATGCCGTGCAACACCGTCTGCAAGCCGCCGGCCTGCGGATAATCTTTGTAAACCTGGCGAAGTCGGATGATGGGTTGCATGGCGGCCGGCAAATTAGGGTATGGTACACGACGCGCGGCTTTCGGGCGCGCGCCGGTTTTCGAGAGTCTCTGGAGAGAAAATATGTTGGCGGTACGCTTGCTATGGTTGGTTTTGGCGTTGGCTTGGCTGGCGGCGGAAATTTGCTTGGCCCAGGCCGCGCGCGGCCGAACCGATGGTGTCGCCGCCGAACGCGATTCGCAACGCCGCCTGTGGCTGGCCGGCGCGGCCGGTCTGATTGCGGCGCTGTACGCCAAACAACTATGGTGGTGGCCGCTGCCGGTGGCTTATTTGCCCAGGCAGGCGCTGGCGCTGACGATTTTCGCGGCCGGTCTGAGCTTGCGCTATCTGGCGGTCCAGCGTCTAGGCCGATTTTTTACCACCGACGTCACGATACAGCCCCGTCACGAGTTGATCGTCGACGGGCCCTACCGCTGGCTGCGCCATCCCGCCTATACCGGTTTACTGCTGGCGCTGGCCGGAGCCGGCTTGGCGATGGGCGATGGTCTGGCCATATTGGCGGCAACCCTGCCGATCGGCCTGGCCGTGCGCGGCCGAATCGCGATCGAGGAAGCGATGTTGGCGGCCGAATTCGGCGCGGCTCACGCCGACTATTGCGCGGTGCGCTGGCGCCTGTTGCCTTGGCTATATTGAAGGCCGCCACCGGACGGGCGCTCCGCGTCGGTACCGCGACAAACTGATATACTGCGCCGGTTCCGAACCGGCCCGATCGGATTCGGAAGTCATCGCGGTCTTCCCGCCTTTTAATAATAACGACAACTACCGGGATATTTTATGCAAGATTATTTGCCGATGCTCGAATCCATCGCCGCCGACTGGTACCGGTTGACGCTGGCCAATCAGGAATACGCGATCACGCTGATCGTCGCGGTCTGGCTGTTGACCGCGATTTTTTACAGTATCCGAATCGGTTTTCTGAACGGCCGTTTTCGCCGGCTGGCCGCAGCGTTGCAACAACTGCAATCCGAACTGGCCGAAGCCAAACTGCAAATCGAAGGCTTACAGCAGCAATTGACCGAGAGCGGCGAGCAAGTCTCCGCCGCCAATGCCGAAATCGCCAATCGGGCACAATTAATCGACGCGTTGGAGCAGCAAATGCTTAAAGCCAACCAAAGGCTCGCCGACGCCATCAAGGGGCTGGCGGCGAACTTTGGATTGCCGGTACCCGGCGGCGACGGCGGCAACCCCGAGGAGGTTTGGGATCAGCATCGGCAAATTACCGAGCAATTGAACGGCGTACTGGCCGCCGAGCGTCAAGCCAAGGCCGACGCGGAACAGGCCCGCGAGGACGAGGCGGCCAAGGTGGGCGAGAAGGAAGCCTTGCTCGGCGCATTGCGGGCGCGCGTCGAGTCGCAAACTCAACAAATCGGCGAACTGGAAGCGGCCTTGGCCGAACAGCAACGTCAAGCGCAACAACAGCGGATCGACGCCGCGCGCGTCGCCGAGCTGGAAGCGAAGCTAGCCACCGCCACTGCGGTCAAGGCGGTACCCGCGCCGGCTCCGGTGACGGCCGTAAAATCGGAAACCCCCGCGCCGGTTAGCGAGCGTATCGGCGATAGTGTTAGAGCGGCCGTGGAGCCTGAAAAGCCGGCGGTGGTCGCCAGTCCGGTCGCACCGATCCCGGCACCGGAGCCCGTCAAGCTTAGCGAGCCCGAACCGGTCGTCGTCGCCAAGCCGGTGGAGGCGCCGCGTCCGATCGCCGTCGAACCGGCTTCTGGCAAACCAGCCGAGCCGGCCGGCGGTGGCTTGAAAAAGCTGTTCGGCAGCACGATGCAGAAATTCGCCAAGCTGGACGAAAAATTCGGCGGTTCGACACCGAAGCCCGCGGTAGCTGAAGCCGAACCGACACCGGCCCCGAGCGCGGAACCGGCACCGGAACCAATCGCGCCGACTCTCGCGGCGGATAAGCCCGCCGAAAAACCGGCCGCTGGCGGCGCGATGTCCAAGTTCAAGGGCTTGCTCGGCAAGGGCAAAAGCGAAGCGAATGCCGACGATGACGAAGCGGAACCGTTGATCGAACAACTCGAAGCCGCCACCGCCGACGCGATGCAGGCCGCCGAAAAGGCCAAGGGCCAATTGCGCGGATTGTTCGGAAAATTCGGCAAAAAGGGCTGAATAAGCCCAGCCCCGTCCTCCGGCTCGGCCGATTAGCTCGAGATTGGCCTTAGGCGCCGCTCCGCCAGCGAATTGGGCTGGCGGACACGCCTTGTTGGAGGGTATGCGTCGCTGGCTTCCGTTGTATGCAACCTGCCGTCGGGCGGACTTCGGGCCGCCGCGATCGTCAAATCCAAGGCGGCGCAGCCAAATCATTGGACGTCAACTAAACCGCTTGGCGACGAGTCTTCCGGTGATTGCCGGCAAACGTCGCTATTCCCCCTCCGCCAATAACACGAGCGCCGTCGGACGCGCCGGACTCGGATCCGCCCTGCGTGAGATTTTGCGGCAATTTAAGATTGTCAGCGTCCCGGCTGTTCAGCGCGCCGGGATCGGCCTCGATATTTTCCCTCCAGAACTGTCCGCTCGGACCCGCATGCTTGCGCGTTGGCGATCGACGGGGCGAACGGTGTGCCGGGTGGATTGGTTTCCGGTTCGCGGGTTTCGTTCTCGCGAATCAAATCGCCGTTCACATCGTTTTAGCAGGCGGCGCGGCCGCTCGTGCCCTAAATTCCATCGGATCATCGTCGTTCGGTGTGAGGCGAAGTAATTTGCGCTCGAATTCTTCCCGAACCGAAATTCACTCCTGTCGCAGTTCAAATTCGTCTTGCGTTGATTCATTTGACTCGGGAGCCTTCCGTGTGTCCAACCTCGAGTCGCCGCGACAGCGCCAAGGTGACAGATGCGTATGGCGCGCGGCGGATTCGAGATGGGTCTGCCAAAGGCATCGTGCAAACTGTACAAATCAGTGTTTATAAAATTAACAGGTGCATAAAAAATAAACGGATGGATTGCGGGCTTGGATTGTTCTATTTTTAAAAAATATAAAAATCAATGCTATAGGTTCTGGCGGGATCTGGCATTTTTCCTGCTTTGGTATGGCGGCGTTATTGGGTGCTGGCGCTTTGGCCGCACGGCGGCGCGTTTCTACTCGGCGTTCGGATCGGGCGGGCCGTGACGCTAGGTTGATTGACGCCGTTTAAGCGCTGATTCTCCGGATTAATATGTCGGTTTTGGGTTTCTTGGATTAACGATGGCGAGGTTTCTGATGAGGTTTGCGATAGGTTTGGTACTGCTGGGCTTTAGTTTTTCAGTGCATTCTGAAAGCTATCCGGCGGCTTACTTTCAGCCCAAGCTGATATACAGCGCCGATGGCAACGAGAGCGATCAAAAAGCGCAAACAACTGAAGTTTCCGCCAATCAGGGCGAGTTTGATCCCCGCTACCCTGCCGCGAACTTTCGTCCGATTGTGATATTTTCATCGACCGAGTTTATCCCGCCAAATTAACGACTAGGGCGAACGATAGATGCCGGCGGTAAACAGTCGTTTTGTCCACGGATTGGCTGGCGAAAGCATCGCCTGTTTAGTTAATAGAGCAAATCGAGGTTATTCAAGGGGCGGTGAAATTTGTGAGCCTGTCGTTGGTCCGATTTATCCGGATTTGGACGTTTTATTGATTTTACTGTTGCAAGTCAAACAAACCATATCCAGGTTTTTTGGCAATCGTGGCGAGTCATTTTGACAATGCTGTCTTTTACTATGAAAGTCGTTAGGAAAATCACCGATATATCTAGGTCAGGAACGCCTTGATCTCGGCTAAAGCCGCTCCAGCTACCTTCATTTTCGGGGACGAAAGTCCTTTCAAGACCGCTAGGTTTGAGCAATATCCTCTTGGGGTCTCAAGTAACTTAACCCATTATTTAAGGCTATGATCGATAATAAAGCATTAAACACGCTAGTATTCTCTTTAAATGAATGCGTTCTTCCGGAATTGCATTTGAACAAAGCCGGATTAACCGGTTTTTTTATGCGCTGACTATCACGCCGTGCATAATCGATCCATCCGAGTGGATGGCGGAGTTGTTTTTGGGGGATAGACCCGATTTAAACGGAAGACAAGTTAAGCGCTTGAAAAAAGCGGTAGTCGCCGTGGTTAAGTCGGCAAATAAGTCGATGCTGGCTGATAAACTAGAGTTTCCGTACGATTTTTCCGAGATTGACGAAGAGACGATGGCTGATATTTGGCATTGGTGTTATGGATTCTTGAGGGGCATTAACTTACGCTGGTCTTTCTGGCAAAGCGGTATTATCGCCAAGGAAACCGGGCAGTGTTACGATCTTGTCAAGGGAAGTATTAATATTATTACCGCATTGGTGACCGAAGACCTTAGTTATTTGGATAATTTGGAACAACTGAAGTCGCGGATCGGCAGTAATATTGAAGGAGGCGCCAGCGACGAACGGATTCTTGCTGCCGTGTTGCCGACGTTACCCGAAGCGTATCAATGTTTGCGGATATTCGCGGCAACGATGTCGAAGCGCCTGCAAGCACATCAGAGTGCTAGGGCCTCGAGCTGAGCAATGCTAAGCCGTGATGGCTATCGTTGCGGGGAAAGCTTCGAGCGAAGTCGGCGGGCGGATGCAAATTCGCTGTTCGACTTCGCTGAATGTATAAGCGTTTCGGCATCCTTGCCTGGTGGTGCTAATCCTGTTTTATCTTTTTCTAACCAGAGGGCTTGGAATACTGCTAAGTTTTCCGGCCAATTGATTCGAAAGATGTCCAAATACCGATCCGAGAATAAACGAAATCGATATGACCAACAGCGGGTTATTCAGCGATGCGCCTAAAAGAACTTCCTGATTCAATTTATCGGGAGTTTGTAGTAAATAAGCGAAGGTGGAGGAGTAACCCAAAACGCCAACCGGTATAATCGCGAATTGCGGTAAATTCGCAGACAGACACAGTACAATCACCGCGCCCGCCACGATTAATGCCGTGGTAATTTCGACGCCCAATGAGATTTCCGGATCTATTTTCAGCAGCAATAATGCGGTGACCCAGGCCATGAACACTCCGAAAATTCCATTGATTATCGTGTTAATTGCCGCCTCTCGGTCCGCGCCTAATAAGAAATAAGCCGCCCATGCAATCGTTGCAGCCCAAATAAAAAACACGCCCGCCGCGGGGCCACCGCAAAATACGTGGCGACTCCAGAAAGAATGCCGATGCTCAGAGATAGTGCTGTAATTTTTTCCATTTGAAATTTCCTGTTGATTATCAAGGGTGTTGAAATAAAAGTGATCAGCCGCAGGGGCGAGGTTATTTTTTTCGTAAAAATTAACCAATCCAAAATATAGCACTCCGATTATTTATTGAAAATGCGACAATTTGTCACGCTGACAGCTCTTCCGTCGATGATAATATTTTTCGTCAAAATGGACGAAACTTATCAGGTCCAGACAGAATAATTCCCGGCATCACTTGGGAAAATTCCTTGTTGATTTTTCTAGTGCCTTAAAGCATGTGTATTCAGGGGAATAAGCGCGCTAAATTTGCGTATCTCGGCGCGAATCCAGGTTAATAATAATGAGCAGGTTTAAAAGATTGGTAAGTCAATAACTTGTTATATTATCGGATGCGTTTTCGGTAACAGCATTCTGTTCGGGCCTCGGCTTTTCGAATGGCCTTAGATGAAACAGAAATCCCAAATAAACGGAATCCTTCCGGTTTTAGAGTGTGGAAATCGGCATCGGCGCCGATGGGCTTTGGCGGGGAGTTAAAACGAATTCAGTTTGTTAGAATCGAGGGGTGGCCGTGATGAAAACAGTCGGTTTAGGTACCTCTGCGACTTACGCCGGCCGTGAAGGCGGAGGCTTGTCCGCCGAGCCCGGCTTGCTGCACGCGTCAATGCCTGCGTTTCCAAACGCCGGCTCGCAATCGAGTGTTCTGTTTCAGCACAGCAAGCTTGCTAACGTCCTAAATGCCGAGGCAGCTCGGCGACCGAATCCAGTATCAGATCGGGTTGCACTGACGATGCTAGGGTATAGGCCTCGCGGTATTTGCCGGTCTTGACCAGGATACCTTGCAGTCCGGCGCGCTGAGCGCCGCCGACATCGGAATCGATATCGTCGCCTATCATAGCGATCCGGCTGGCTGGCAGCCCAAGTTGTCGTAAGGCCAGCGCAAAAAAGGCCGGCGATGGCTTGCCCATGACTGCGGCGGTCTTGCCGGTCGCATATTCCAGGCCGGTGACGAAAGCGCCGATGTCCATCCTGAGGCCGTCGGCTGTTTGCCAGAATTTGCCTTTGTGCAAGGCGATTAGCTCGGCGCCGGCCATGGCCATTTCGAACACCCGGTTGAGAATGTCGTAATTCCAGGCCGAACCGATATCGCCGATCACGACGGCGTCCGGCTGTTGGGCGGCGGCGTTGAATTCGGCGAATTCATCCTTGACCGCGTCGGCGACCAGAAAATGGCAGCTGCGGTAGCCGCGATGTTTGAGGTAGAGGCGCGCGGCGTGCGGAGTCGTCAATATCTCGTCGGCGGTGATCGGCAAGTCGATGGCTTGCAGTTTGGCCGCCAATTGCGCGCGCGATTGGGTCGTGGTGTTGGTGACGAAGCGGCGGGGCAAGCCCAACGACTGGATGTGCGCCAGCGCCGCCGCCGCGCCGGGAATCGCCGCGTCGCCAACGTAGAGAACGCCGTCCAGATCGAACAGCAGGCCGTCAATTTCTGAAACAGTCATCGGAAAGTCTCGTGGATACCCTGGTGCGGGGTTTTACCTCATCGTTTCCGGCCCGGTCAAGCGGCCGTGTTAGAGTCGCGGCACCAGATCGAGTTCGAACATGATGGCGTCTTCGCGGCCCTGCTTGGCGGGATAGTAATTCTTGCGGACGCCGATTTCCCGAAAACCGGTTTTGCGGTACAGGTCGATCGCGCCGGGGTTGCTGGGGCGGACTTCCAGAAAGATTTTTTCGGCGCGCGGTCGGGCGTATTCGATCAAATGCTCCAGCATCTTGCGGCCGGCGCCCTGGCGCTGAAAGCGGGGACTGACGCTGATATTCATGATATGGGCCTCGCCTGCCATCACCGAGATGATGCAATAGCCGACGATGCTGTCGTCCGGCGCTTCGCAGACCCAGTTGGTGTAATTGATGGCGCGAAAACAATCCTTGAAAATGCCTTCCGACCACGGAAACTCGTAATTTTCATTTTCGATGGTCAGCACGCGCGGTAAATCGGCGTGGTCCATTTTACGCAGCCTCAGCAAGTCGCGCGGCGCGACCGAATCGGGAAATACCTTGGCGTAAAACTCGCGGTCGGCGTCGTAAATCACGGCATCTTTCAGCTTGTGTAGCAATTTCCACATGGGGTTAGGTTTCCAGCGATTGATAAACGGAAAGCGCGAATTGCAGGTCTTCCCAGGCTTTGGCTTTTTCGGGCAACGAGCGTAGCAAATAAGCGGGGTGGTGTACCACCGTCAACGGTATTCCGGCCAATTCGTGGCGGATGCCGCGCAGCCGCGCCAGCGGTTGCTGGGTTTTTAGCAGATTTTGCGCGGCGATGCGGCCGACGGCCACGATGAGCTTGGGTTGAATCAGTTCAATCTGGCGTTTTAAAAAATCGTGGCAGGCATCGACCTCTTCGGCCCGCGGATCGCGATTATTCGGCGGTCGGCATTTCAGCATGTTGGCGATGTAGACCTGCTCGCGGCGCATGCCTATAGCCCGGATCATTTCGTTCAGCAATTGGCCGGCCCGCCCGACGAAGGGCTCGCCTTGCAGATCCTCGTCGCGGCCCGGCGCTTCGCCGATCAGCAGCCAAGTCGCATGCTTGTTGCCGACGCCGAACACAGTCTGGGTGCGGGTCTCGCAGAGAGCGCAGGCGCGGCAGATAGCGACTTCGTGCTGCAGGTCTTTCCAGGCCTGGTCGTCGGTGTGAGACTTGGGGTGATGCGGCAACGGTGCGAAGGCATCGCTTTCGGATATACAAGACGAGTCGGATGCGGCGGTTTGCAGTGCCGGTTCAGCGTGCCGGTGATCAGTGGCAGTTTCGTCTACGGCCGGATGTTCCGTGGTTGGCGCGGCTTCGTTATCGGGGGCGTCGAAGTGGTGGGCTTCGCTTTGCGATGCCCACCCTGCAGGGGCGGCAACCGCTTGCTCGGTGACGATAGATGGATGCCGAAGTTCCCAGGCATCGATACCCATCGCCTCCAGGTATTGCAAGCGGACCGATTTTTCCATCGCGAGCTGTTACACGTCGCCCTTTTGCGGATGCTGGCGCTGATCCGGGCTTTGCAGTTTGTTGACCGCGTTGATGTAAGCCTTGGCAGAGGCGATGACGATGTCGGTATCGGCGCCGGAGCCGTTGACAATGCGGCCGGCGTTTTCCAGTCTGACTGTCACTTCGCCCTGAGAATCGGTGCCGGTGGTGATATTGTTGACCGAGTACAAAGCCAAGGTCGCGCCGGTTTGCACCAGGCTTTCGATGGCCTTCAGGCTGGCATCGACCGCCCCGCCGCCGGTCGCGTTGCCGGTGACTTCCTTGCCGTCCACCAGGATGGTTACGGTGGCGTTCGGCACTTCGCCGGTCTCGGAACAGACTTTCAGCGCCACCAGTTTGATGTGTTCGTCTTCGGCCTCGAAACTTTGCTCGGAAATCAGCGCCTGTAAATCCTCGTCGAAGATTTCGTGCTTTTTATCGGCCAACTGCTTAAAGCGGAAGAAGGCATCGTTCAAATCGGCTTCGCTATCGAACTGCACGCCGAGTTCCGCCATTCGGGTTTTGAACGCGTTGCGGCCGGAATGCTTGCCGAGCACCATCCGGTTGGTGGTCCAGCCTACATCCTCGGCCCGCATGATTTCGTAAGTCTCGCGGTTTTTCAAAACGCCGTCCTGGTGAATGCCGGATTCGTGGGCAAAGGCGTTGGCGCCGACGATAGCCTTGTTGGGCTGTACCGGAAAGCCGGTGATGGACGACACCAGCTTCGAGCAGGTGACAATCTCGCGGGTGTCCAAGCGGGTGTCGCATTGGAAAAAATCCTGGCGGGTGCGGATTGCCATCACCACTTCCTCCAGCGAGGCGTTGCCGGCGCGCTCGCCCAGGCCGTTGATCGTGCATTCGACCTGACGGGCCCCGTTCATCACCGCCGACAAGGAATTGGCGACCGCAAGTCCCAAGTCGTTATGGCAATGTACCGAGAAGACGGCCTTGTCGGCGTTCGGAATCCGCTGTCGCAAATTGGCGATCATCGCGCCGAATTGCTGCGGCATGCTGTAACCGACCGTATCCGGGATGTTCAAGGTCGTCGCGCCGGCATCTATCACCGCTTCCAAAATCCGGCACAGGAAGTCTTCTTCCGAGCGGCCGGCGTCTTCCGGCGAGAACTCGACATTGTCGGTGTACTGCCGCGCGCGTTTGACGGCCTTGACCGCGTACTCGATCACTTGGTCCGGCTGCATGTTCAGCTTTTTCGCCATGTGGATCGGCGAAGTGGCAATGAAGGTATGGATGCGGGAACTGTTCGCGCCTTTCAAAGCCTCGCCGGCGCGGTCGATGTCTTTGTCCAAGGCTCTGGCCAAACCGCAGACCGTGCTGTCTTTAATCGCATCGGCGACGGCCTGCACCGCCTCGAAATCGCCTTGACTGGCGGCCGGGAATCCGGCTTCGATGACATCGACTTTCATGCGCTCCAGGGCGCGGGCGATGCGTACTTTTTCATCGCGGGTCATCGACGCGCCGGGGCTTTGCTCGCCGTCGCGCAAGGTGGTATCGAAAATAATCAATGAATCTTTCATGAGGGCTCCGTTCATGAAACGTTCGGCATCTCGCCGAGAAAGCGGAAAAAGTGGTGTTTATTGAAGTCGTCGTGGAATGATTGCTAGCCCCTCAGGGCAGCAGTCTTGGAGACGGGGCGAGCGCAAGATGGCCGGATACTGGTCGGGCGAATTCGGTAGGCTGCGGAAAAGTCGTCTTGATGTTCATGGGGCCGCACTATACTGCATAGTCGCCACGCGGCTCAAGTGCGGCGTTGCGCCTAAACGGCGAGGTCGTGTTGCCAGGGTTGAGCTTGGTCGGGCGCGGCTCGCCAGAATCGAAAGATCTCGTAACGGTCCGCAATGAATTCGGCCATCAGCTGCCGATGTTGCCGCTGAAAATAGTCGGAGACCGGTGCGGGCGGCGCGCCTCGATAGAACTCAGCCAAGGCCGATGCCAGCACTTCCGCGTTCTGAATATCGCCCATCGCGGTTAGATAGCGTTGCAAGCGTTCCAGTAAGTCCGGCTTCAGTCCAGGAATTTGATCGGGCGCGGCTTCCAGCATGTAACGCAGCTTTTTCAGCGCGATCCGCAGTTGATGGATCGTGGCCGGATGGCTGTCATCTATTGCGGCATGGCGCTCCAGCGCATCGGCATAAACCCGATCGACGACGGCCTGGATGGCTTGGGCAAGATCGATGTCGGCGGCGCGCCGGTTTGCTCGCCGGCCGGACTTTTCAGTTTGCGCCGCAGATTGCCGGTCCTAAAAGCGGCGATCTCGGGTTCCAGGCGGCCAAGCAATCGGTTCTCCCGGCGACGCAAGTGCTCGTGGAAGTCGCGCAATTCCGGCAGTTCGACGATAGCCGCGTCGATGGTCAGCAACATGACTTGGGTATCGCGCAAATCGTCGAAGCGGTCGAGTTGCGCCTTCAGCACTTTGCGGGCTTTGCGTAACGCGGGGCAGGGCGCCAAGGCGCGGATCAGGTCTATCACCGACAACAGCCGGCGGATGCCGGTGCGTAGTTTGTGGATGTTTTCTTCGTCGGCCCTTTGCCTGCAGGTTTGCAGGCGCTTGCGATACAGTTGCCAGTGGCGGTCCAGGGCGTGTTGCAAGAACTTGCCGGCCCCGGCCATGGCGATTTAGCCCTTGCGGCTTTGCAGCCGGCGTTTGCGTACCACCAGCGTGACGATAGGGCCGGACAGCGCGTAGCCGACCGACAACAAAAACAGCATGCGTTGCGGTTGCGCCATCACGAAACCGATCACCAGCATCGCGATAATCGCGACGATGAACGGCACTTTGTTCTTGAAATCGAGTTCCTTGAAGCTGGAATAGCGGAAGTTGCTGACCATCAGTAGCCCGGTGCTGATCGTGGTAAACAGCACCAGATATTTGAAATTCTCGACGTCGTAGCCGTTTTCGATGCAAAACAACAGGCCGCCGGCCAGAATCGCCGCCGCCGCCGGGCTGGGCAAGCCCTGAAAATAACGTTTATCGGCGACTTCGACCTGGGTGTTGAAACGCGCCAAGCGCAACGCGCCGCCGGCCATGTGTACGAAGGCGGCGAACAGGCCGGCCTGGCCCATGCTGGACAAGGTCCACAAATACATGACGATGGCCGGCGCGGCGCCGAACGAAACCATATCGGACAAGCTGTCGTATTGCACGCCGAATTCGCTTTGGGTGTTGGTCAGCCGGGCCACTCGGCCGTCTAGGCCGTCCAGCACCATCGCGATGAACAGCGAAATCGCGGCGGTTTCGAAGCGACCGTTGATCGCCGACGTGATCGCGTAAAACCCGGCGAACATCGCACCGGTGGTGAACAAGTTGGGCAGCAGATAAATGCCTCTATGACGCGCAATCGCTGGTTTTTTTATCATCTCGGTCGGACGGGAAATTCGATTTGGCGGCATTGTACATGGTGAATATGACGGTTGCTTGAGGAAATGCCGATTGCGGGCCGTTCAGTTAAACGATCTCGGCCTGCATCGACGCATCAGCGGTTCGGCCGGTTAAACGGAGGATTCCAAACTGCCGTCGTCTGCCGTGCAAATCGTTGATGCCGCGGGCTCCTCAAAACTTCCAAACCACCAGCGCCTGCGGCAGGCTTTCATGCAGGCCTTTGATGCCGTATTTGTTGTGCCAGTATTGATATTCGATGCCGATAAACAAATGGTTACCCGCGCCCCATAGATCGCCGAGGTCCAGGCGCAGTTGTGGTTGGGCTAGGGCTTGGCGGGCGGCGGTTTGGTTGCGGCCGATGAAATCGGCGAAGCCTTCGATGCTCCATTTTGTGCCGGCGATTTCGAAAGGCAGTTTCCACACCGGCGTGATTTGCCAAGAAGTGCCGATGTCGGCGGGTTCGGTGACGCGTTGCCGTAAAAAATCGACATTGAAGTACTCGAAACCCGGCAAATCGAAATCGACGCTGATGCCGTACAGCCAGGCCCGATAGCCGCTACGCGGGCTATTGACGTTTTCGCCCAGATTGATGCCCGCCGTGGCGCCGACATCCTTGACGATGCCGAACGACAGGTCCAGGCCGCTAATTTTGCCGAAGCTAAGGGTGCTGTACGCTTCGCCGTATAGGTTGACTTGCGCCGGTTGACCGCTTTCGGTGAACAGCGTGTCCATGAAGAAAAAGTTTCGGCCGTAACGCCAGCCGTGAGTGTGGGTCACGGTGACGATGGAGCGAGCAATATCGTTGGCGTTAAACGGTTCGGAGTAGGTTGGGCCGTGCAAATATTGAATTTCGCTGGTGCTCCAGTCCAGCCATTCGGCCGCGCTGGCGGCCGGTACGGCCAGTGCCGCGGCGGCGATGACGGTTTTCAGCGTATGCGAACGCAGCGACTCTGGCATGCTTTTTCGATCTAGCGGACAAAAAAAGCCCATCGAGAAGATGGGCTTTTAAGTCTAGTCGATCAGCTTAGTTCTTGCTTTTATCGACGATTTGGTTGGCCTTGATCCACGGCATCATCGCCCGCAATTTGGCGCCGACTTGTTCGATCGGATGTTCGGCGTTCAAGCGACGGCGCGCGGTCATTTCCGGGTAGCCGGTTTGGCCCTCCAGGATGAACTGCTTGGCGTATTTGCCTTGCTGGATGTCTTCCAGGGCTTGTTTCATCGCCCAACGGCTTTCTTCGTTGATGACTTTCGGACCGGTCACGTATTCGCCGTACTCGGCGTTGTTGGAGATCGAGTAATTCATGTTGGCGATGCCGCCTTCGTACATCAAGTCCACGATCAGTTTCAGTTCGTGCAAGCATTCGAAGTAGGCCATTTCCGGCGGGTAGCCGGCTTCGGTCAGGGTTTCGAAGCCGGCTTTCACCAATTCCACCGCGCCGCCGCACAATACCGCTTGTTCGCCGAACAAGTCGGTTTCGGTTTCGTCGCGGAAGGTGGTCTCGATGATGCCGGAACGGCCGCCGCCGATCGCCGAGGCATAGGACAGACACAATTCCTTGGCCATGCCGGAGGCATTTTGGTGAATCGCGATCAAATCCGGGATGCCGCCGCCTTTGACGAACTCGGAACGTACGGTGTGGCCGGGTGCTTTCGGGGCGATCATGATCACGTCCAGGTCTGCGCGCGGCACGACTTGGTTGTACAGAATCGCGAAGCCGTGGGCGAAGGCCAGGGCCGCGCCTTGTTTGATGTTCGGTTCGATTTCTTCCTTGTACAGCTTGGATTGAAATTCGTCAGGGGTCAGAATCATCACTACGTCGGCGCCGGCGATGGCTTCCGGTACGTCCTTGACGGTCAGGCCGCTGGCCTGGGCCTTGCCGACGGACGCGGAGCTAGCGCGCAAGCCGACGACGACGTCGACACCGGAGTCTTTCAGATTGTTGGCATGGGCATGGCCTTGCGAGCCATAGCCGATGATGGCGACTTTCTTACTGCGGATGATCGAAAGATCGGCGTCTTTGTCGTAATAAACTTGCATAGGTTCTCTCGTTACTCTGGTGTGAATTAAAAATTTTATCGACTTTCTGGGAGTCGCCGTCACGCGGAGTACCAATCTAGCGCGGTACTCCGGCGACGCTCATAGGTGTAAGCCTTTTTCGCCGCGGGAAATGCCGGTCGGGCCGGAGCGCACCACTTCGATGATGCAGCCTTCCTCGAAGCCGTGGATGAAGGCGTCCAATTTATTGGATTGGCCGGTCATTTCCACGATGTAACTGTTGTGGGTGACGTCGATGATCTTGCCGCGAAAAATATCCACCATGCGTTTGACTTCCTCGCGGGTGTCGTGGCTGGTTTTGATTTTGACCAGCATCAGTTCGCGCTCGATATGCGCCGATTCGGCTAGGTCGATCAATTTGACGACATCGATCAATTTATTCAATTGCTTGGTGATCTGCTCGATGATTTCGTCGCTGCCGCTGGTGACCAAGGTCATCCGCGACAGGCTGGGATCTTCGGTCGGCGCCACGGTCAACGATTCGATATTGTAGCCGCGCGCCGAGAACAGTCCGGCGACGCGCGATAGCGCGCCGGCTTCGTTTTCGATCAGGATGGAAATAATGTGCCGCATCACGATAACTCCCTGTCGACCGGTGTGCCGGGTGCGACGCGCAATTTCATGTCGTGGTGGGCCTTGCCTGCTTCTATCATCGGATATACGTTCTCGGTTCTATCGGTAATGAAATCCAGGAACACGGTTCTGTCCTTCATTTCAAAGGCTTGTTTCAGTGCGTCGCGCACTTCTTCCGGTTTCTCGATGCGCATGCCGACATGGCCGTAGGCTTCGGCGAGTTTGACGAAGTCCGGAATCGTGTCCATGTAGGAGTGCGAGTAGCGGCTTTGATAGGAAAATTCCTGCCATTGCCGGACCATGCCCATGTAACGGTTATTCAGATTAACGATCTTGACCGGCGTGTTGTATTGCAACGCGGTCGAAAGCTCCTGTATGCACATCTGAATGCTGGCTTCGCCGGTGATGCAGGCCACGTCTGCTTCCGGAAACGCCAGCTTTACGCCGATCGCGGCCGGCAAGCCGAAGCCCATCGTACCCAGGCCGCCGGAGTTGATCCAGCGCCGCGGCTTATCGAAATGGTAATACTGCGCCGCGTACATTTGATGTTGGCCGACGTCCGAGGTCACGAAGGCCTCGCCGTTGGTGACTTCGTACAATTGCTCGACCACGTATTGCGGCTTGATGATCCGGCTTTCCCGGTCGTATTCCAGGCAGCGTACCCCGCGCCAACTGTCGATCAGCTTCCACCAGTTTTCCAGGGAGGCCTTTGACGGTTTGTCCTTGCTGTCGCGGATCAACTCGAGCATTTGCTTCAGCACCGGTTTGACTTCGCCGACGATCGGCACGTCCACTTTCACGGTCTTGGAAATCGAGGCTGGATCGACATCGATATGAATGATCTTGGCGTACGGGCAGAACTCGGTCAACTTGCCGGTCACCCGGTCGTCGAAGCGCGCGCCGACCGCCAGGATCACGTCGCTTTCGTGCATCGCCATGTTGGCTTCGTAAGTCCCGTGCATGCCCAGCATGCCGACGAATTGCTTGTCGGTAGCCGGATAAGCGCCCAGACCCATCAAGGTGTTGGTGATCGGGAAGCCCAGCAATTGGGTCAACTCGGTTAATTCTTGATGGCCCTCGCCCAGGATTACGCCGCCGCCGGAATAAATGATTGGGCGTTGCGCGGCCAGCAGCATATCGACGGCGCGCTTGATCTGGCCCTTGTGGCCGGTCACCACCGGGTTGTAGGAGCGCATCACGATTTTTTTCGGGTACTTATAAGGTACCTTGATGTTCGGGTCGGTGATGTCCTTCGGCACGTCGACCAGTACCGGGCCGGGGCGGCCGGTCGTCGCCACGTAAAAGGCTTTCTTCATGGTCTCGGCGAGATCGTTGACGTCCTTGACCAAAAAGTTGTGTTTGACGCAGGGGCGGGTGATGCCGACCGTATCGACTTCCTGGAACGCGTCGCTGCCGATCACCGGCGACGGCACTTGTCCGGAAATAATCACCATCGGAATCGAATCCATATACGCCGTGGCGATGCCGGTGACGGCGTTCGTGGCGCCGGGGCCGGAAGTCACCAGCACCACGCCGGGCTTGCCGGTGGCGCGGGCGTAGGCGTCCGCCGAGTGGGCCGCGGCTTGTTCGTGCCGGACCAGGATGTGCTTCACGTCGTCTTGATGGAATATGGCATCGTAGATGTGCAATACAGAGCCACCCGGATAGCCAAATACGAATTCGACACCTTCATCTTTAAGACATTGGACAAGAATTTGCCCGCCACTGAGTTCCAATTTTAAGCCCTCGAAAACAATACGGATCGCACGGATACGGATTTACAAAAAAGGTTGGATAAGCTACTGTCTTTGGTCGTTTTCGTCAAGGAAAACCCAGGGTTTCGCTTGGATTTTGCCGACACTGCAATTTAGGGTCGATCGTCATGAAGCGATGCATGGCGAATTAAACTGGGAGCAAGAGGTCTCGAAACCGTTTCAGCGAAGGGCGTTGCGCGAACTTTCGATCCAGTTTGTCCGGTTCGGGTGGGATGGGTTCCTGTTCGCTGATCACTTTCCACATTTGTCACGCTATTCGCTATTTATTTTGTTGCGGTCTTCCAAGGATACGACCAGTCGGGGGGGGAGCTGCGTTGTTTACTTGGCGATTCCAACGCGGAAATCGGCCGTTTGTCGGCGCTGAAACTTTCGAATTGGACTAGAGTTAACGACTTCTAATCGACTGTCGGAAACATTTCATGTTCGAGCGCTTGATAACGCATTGGGTTTATGGCGGCGCGTTGGCCGGGTTATTATTATTGATGTTATTCCCGTTGTTGACCGCGGGGTGGTCGATGCCGCTCGCGCTGACGTTTCTGCATCTGCCGATGTATATGCTGCATCAGTACGAGGAACACGATCAAGACCGCTTCCGAACTTTTTCAACCGGACCGTCGGCGGCGGCAAGCCCGTGCTGTCGTCGTTGGCCGTGTTTATCATCAATGTCCCCGGCGTTTGGGGCGTCATCGTCATTGCCACCTATTTGGCGGCGCTCCGCGAGCCGGGTCTGGGTTTGATCGCAGTCTATCTGGCCGTCGTCAACGGTCTGGTCCACATCGGTCACGCCTTGGCCTTCAAAATGTACAATCCCGGACTTGCGACCGGCGCGGCGCTGTTCTTGCCGGTAGGTGCTTACAGTATTTGGCAGTTTCATATGGCCGGGGTCGCGGGATTTGTGGCGCACGCGACCGGCATCGCGGTTGCCGTTGCCATCCATGCCGGGATTATCGTTTACGTCCGTAGCCGGGGCGCATTTGAGGGTCGCGCATGAAGCACGCGATTTGGACGGGCGACCGATGCGCCGAGGTCGGCTGACCTACGTTCGTATCGACGCTTTGCGAGTTTTGTGTTCTCTTAAAAGCCTGTGCGCTCGTTCCGGATCCAGTATATTCGAATTGGCGGGGTTTGAGTTTTGCGGTATTCACCAAAATAGAGCGTTAAATTCAGCTTAATTGCACCTAGTTGGTGCTTAAGCGGCTGTTTTATAAGCAGTAAAAGGTTGGAAATAATAGCGGTATATTCTAGGCTTGATATATAATTTTCCTTCCTTAATCACTGAGTCATAATCTATGTATGCATTACAAAACCCTGTTTTTGATACCGATATTCCAGAGTTGCGGTTAAGCGGTATTAATGGTTATTCCATTCTAGGCGACCGTATTACGCTGAATATTGGTGAAATTGCCAACCACCGGTCGTTCGGGAATCTAAGCGGCACGCTTTCGGTGGAACTCTGGGCGCTGAATCAAGTGTATCAGGGCGGCGGTTTCAGCGGCATTCCGTTGGCTGGCGTCGTTATCGGCGAATTGCATGGTCAACATGCGATTGGGCCTGCTTCGTGGGATCTGGCGTTCCAAGAGCCCGGCGAAGGATACTGGCAACTGACGCTGATGTTGCGCGAGTGGAATGGCATGGCTTACGAGACGCGCGATTTCGTCAATTTCGCGGCACCGTACAGTCCGGTTAAAACGGCCGTCCGGCAAGCTACGAACAATGTCATCGAAGTGAGTTTCATCGAGTACAAGCATGCCGAAGCCAGCGATAACCAATCGGGACGCTTTATCGAGAACGACTACTTCGTGCAAGCTCAGGCGTTCAAACCGGCGGCCGCCGAACTGTTGTTACTGGGCAATTGCGGTTACGACGTTCAAAATGGGCGGATTCGGTTGAATGTCGGTGAAATTGCCAACCGGCGCGGCGCGGACAATATCAGTGGTACCTTGGCGTTGGAGTTATGGGCGCTCGATCAAGCCTATCAAGGCGGGCATTTCGACGGTTACGCTGTGGCCGGCATCCGGGTCGGCGAATTGGTCGGTCGGCAAGGTTTGCGCGAACTGAGTCTGGAAACCGAATTTTGCGAGCCGCCGGTCGGTCGCTGGCATTTGAGTCTCATGTTGCGGGAATGGAACGGAGTGGCGTACGAAACTCGGGATTGCATCAATTTCGCGGTCCCTTACACTGTGGCGCCGAAACCGGTCGCGGTTCGCAAAGAGTCGGACAATGTCATCAATGTTCAGTTCGGAGACACCAAAAAATCGCCAGTCACGCCAGTCGAGCCGGTAGCGCTTGCCGGCGCGGAGCAGGCGTCGAGAGCGTCGATCAACCAAGCAACCCTGGACGAATTGGGCGCGCTAAAGGGTGTGCCGAAAAAGACCGTCGAAAATATTGTCGCTGCGCAACCGTTCGCCTCGTTCGACGACCTCTCCAATGTCAAGGGCGTCGGCCCGAAATTGC
Source organism: Methylomonas stagni (assembly GCF_050154735.1). Lineage (NCBI taxonomy): Bacteria > Pseudomonadati > Pseudomonadota > Gammaproteobacteria > Methylococcales > Methylococcaceae > Methylomonas > Methylomonas stagni. The sequence continues at coordinate 4,988,471 of NZ_CP189557.1, forward strand.
TGAAATTGTTGCGCGAGCTGTTTGCGTTGTAAATGTTCCAGATTGAGCGGCGCGCGGCTTCGAAAGCACTTTCAGCGGTTTTGATCGCCGATTTGATTGCCAAGCGCGCTCGGGCATGCCGGCGACATTGCCGGCATGCCTTGGGCAGGTTTATCTAGCGACATTGCCCGCACACACTTTGCAGAAGTTCGGCGACTGAAATCGGATTCCCATCTCGCCGCCATTTCGACGATAATATCCGGCTTTGTCATTGTCGCCGGACCTCTAAATCCCAGTCATGAAGCTGGAAAAAATCAAACTCGCGGGCTTTAAGTCCTTTGTCGATCCGACCACGATTCCGATTCAGGGTAACCTGACCGCGATCGTCGGGCCTAACGGCTGCGGCAAGTCCAACATCATAGACGCGGTGCGTTGGGTGATGGGCGAGAGTTCGGCCAAGCATCTACGCGGCGGCAATATGGCCGACGTGATTTTCAACGGTTCGTCCGGGCGCAAGCCGGTGAGCGTGGCGTCGGTGGAATTGGTGTTCGACAACGCCGAAGGTAAGGCCGGCGGCGAGTATGCGCAATACGCGACGATTTCGATCAAGCGCCAGGTCAGCCGCGACGGCCAGTCGCAATTCATGCTGAACGGCAGTAAATGCCGGCGCAAGGACATCACCGACTTGTTTTTGGGCACCGGCCTGGGTTCGCGCAGCTATGCCATCATCGAGCAAGGCACGATCTCGCGGATGGTGGAAGCCAAGCCGGAAGATCTGAAACTGCATATCGAGGAAGCCGCCGGCGTTTCCAAATATAAGGAAAGGCGTTCGGAAACCGAAACCCGGATGCGCCATACCCGCGAGAATCTGGAGCGGTTGAACGACCTACGCGACGAGGTCGACAAGCAAATTAAGAACTTGGCCAAGCAGGCGGAAAAGGCCGAAAAATACACCGAACTCAAAAAGCAGGAGCGCCGCTTCAAGCAGGAATTGCTGGCGATGCGTTGGCAAAGCTTTCAGCGCAACGCCCAGCAACTCGAAGCCAAGCTACAGACGATCGCCGAGGAGCATAACCGCTTGTTCGTGTCGCTGCGCGATACCGAAAAGGCGATGGAGCTGAAGCGCGGCGAGCAAAAAGCCCTGCAACAACATCTGGATAGCACTCAGGCCGAATATACCGCCGTCGTGGCCGAAGTCAGCCGGCTGGAACAGGCGATCAAGCACAATCAAAAAAGCCACGAAGAAACCTTGATCGAAATCGAGCGTTTGAAGCAGCAAGCCGAACACGCCAATATCGAATGCGAGCAGGATAGACAGCAACTGGAGGAAATCCGCCAGACCTTGCTGGAAGCCGAGGAGACGATGATCGTCGCCAAGGAACGCGAGGAAGACTTGCTCGGCATCCAACAGGATGCGCATCTGCAAAAACAGCAATGGCAGTTGCGTTGGGAAGAATTCTTGGCCGAGAACGCCGGTTACCGCGAGCAGGCCGAAGTCCAGCGGACCAAATTAGTTCAGTTGGAAAATCAGAATCGTCAGTTGCAGGCCCGTTTGGATAAGTTGCGCGGCGAGCGCGGTGAGTTGGCCGATACCCAGTTGCAACTGGCTTTGGATACGCTGGATAGCAGTATCGAACTGATAGAGACCGAACGCGAACAGTTGCAGCAACAACTGGAAGCGGTGTTGCAGTGCATCGCCGAACTGCGCCCGGAGATTAAGCAATTACACGATAGCTTGCACGCCAATCGCGCCGATCTGCAGAAAGTCAACGGTAAGATCAGCTCGTTGGAATTGCTGCAGCAACACGCCATGGGCAAGGACAAAAAAGACTTGTCGGCTTGGCTGGAACAGGTCGGATTGGAGCAACAACCGCGGCTGGCCGAGTTTCTTGAGGCCGACGAGGGCTGGGAAACGGCGGTCGAAACGGTGCTGGGCAGTTATCTGGAAGCGATTTGCGTCGATAGTACCGAAACGATTCTTAGCGAGCTGCAGGAAGTGAGCAAGCAGTCGCTGATCGTGTTCGAAACTCACACCGAGCCGTCGGTCGCCGCTTTAAACGCGTTGGCCGGCAAGGTAAACAGCCGTTGGTGCCTCGATAGTTTGTTGAGCGGCATCTACTGTGCCGATTCGATGACGCAAGCCCGCCAAATGGCCTTGCAGCCGCACGAGTCGGTGGTGTTGGTGGACGGCACTTGGCTGGGCCGGGACTGGATCAAAATCAGTCGCGGTAGCGACAGCAAGGCCGGTGTGCTGCATCGCGAAAAAGAGTTGCGCGAACTGAAGCTGCGCCAGGGCGAATTGCAGATGGCGATTGCCGAGGATGAGCAGCAATTGGAACACTGCGAGCAAGCATTGAAGGCCGCCGAGAGCCATCGCGAACAATATCAACAAAAAGATAAACTGCTGGGTGCGGAACATTCGGCCAAGAGCGCCGAATTCAGCGCCCAATCGGCTCGTCTGGAACAGCAGCAACGCCGCGCCGCCCAGCTCGATCACGAAATCGAAGAGCTGAGCGGGCATCTAGGCGAAATTGTCGAAAGTATTTCCGAAGCGGAGCTGATTAAACAGGATGCCGAGCAGGCACTGGGCGATTTGGGCGAGAAGAAAGCGCAACTGGAAGAGTTGAACCGGCAAATTCAGGCTCAACAACAAAATACCGACGCCTCGGTCGGCGAGGCCCGGCATCATTTACAGCGCCTGCATGCGCAGATCGAGTCGATGAAGTCGTCCGAAGTGCTGACCGTCAAGCAAATCGAGCGTTTACAGTCTCAGCATCGGCAAGCCGCCGACCGCATCGCCGAACTGGAAAACAAGTTGCAGTTCGCACTGGCGCCGATGGACGACGAGAAAATGCAGCTCGAGGAATTGCTGGAGCGTAAACACGAGATCGAAGATCTGTTGCAATCGGAACGCAGGGCTCAACAAGCCAGCGAACAAACTGTCAGCGAGTTGGCCGAGCAATATTCCCGCAACCAACGCGAGCTCGAAAAGCAGAAAGAAGCCTTGGACAAGGTGCGCTTCGAGCAGCAGGACAGCAAGGTCAGGCAACAGACCGTCGCCGAACAATTGGCCGAAGTCGATGCCGACCCGGAAGTTATTTTGAGCGCTTTGTCGGACGGTGCCAGCGAGAGTCAGTGGAAGCGCCAGGTGGACGATCTGGCCGAGCAAATCGAGCGCTTGGGTTCGATTAATCTGACTGCGATCGAGGAATATAAAACCCAATCCGAACGGATGAAGTTTTTGAACGAGCAGCACGACGACTTGGTCGACGCGTTGAACACGCTGGACCAGGCCATCAGCAAGATAGATCGCGAAAGTCGGCAGCGTTTCAAGGAAACCTTCGACAAAATCAACGACGGACTGAAGGAAAAGTTTCCGCGCCTGTTCGGCGGCGGCCAGGCTTATCTGGAATTGACCGAGGACGACGTACTGGAGGCCGGCGTCAACATCATTGCCCGGCCGCCCGGCAAGCGCAACAGCTCGATACATTTGTTGTCCGGCGGCGAGAAGGCGCTGACCGCCGTCGCGCTGGTGTTTTCGATTTTCGACCTGAATCCGGCGCCGTTTTGCTTGCTGGACGAAGTCGATGCACCGCTAGACGACGCCAACGTGGTGCGCTTTTCCAAGATGGTCGAGGACATGTCGTCTACCGTCCAATTCTTGTATATTTCACACAACAAAGTCACGATGGAAATTGCAAAACATCTGGCAGGTGTTACCATGAAGGAACCGGGCGTGTCCCGTTTAGTGGCTGTAGATATCGATGAAGCGGTAAGCATGGCGGAAAGCTAATGGATAAAGAACTACTCAGAGTCGTGATTATTTTGATCGGCGTGCTGGTGATGATCGGCATGGTGTTGTGGCATTTCGTCAAGGGTTTGCGCGATAAACGCGCGGCCGACGATTATTACGACGACGATCGCTACGACGAAAGAGACGACGAATTCGAGGTCGAAGCCGATGAAGACGAAATGGATTTGTTCCGGGTCGGCGAAGATCTGGTGGATGGCGATGCCTTGCTCGACGATAGGGCGATTCAGCCGACGCCCAAGCAGAGCACGCCGTCGCGGCCGGAGCCGAGCGCGAGCGTAAAACCGCAACCTAGCGTAAAGCGTTCCGAGTTGCCGGCACTGATCGAATTCAGCATCGTTGCCCGCGCCGACGAGGGTTTCAAGGGAGAGGACTTGTTCGAGGCTTTCGAACGCGTCGGTTTGAAATACGGCAGCGTTAAGGTTTTCGAGCGCGTCGATAAGAACCGGATGGTGGATTTCGCGGTGGCTAGCATGGTCGATCCCGGTACCTTCCCCGACGACGATCTGGAAAACTTTTATTGTCCCGGTATTGTGTTCTTCATGCAGCCGCGCGAGGTCGAGGCACCGTTGGCGGTTTTCGACGACTTCATGGAAACCATGGACACCTTGGCCGAAGAATTGGACGGCGTGGTTTGGGATAATCAGCGCCAACCGCTGACCGCCGAAACCGTCGATCATTTCCGACAACTGATGATTAAGGCTTCCTGAACGCTCCGCCCTCGCCGCGACGGCGGTCTGCTCTTTAACCGAAATAACTCAAACGAAATCACCTGACTCAGTGGACCAGAAACATATTCGAAATTTCTCCATCATCGCCCATATCGATCACGGTAAATCGACGTTGGCGGATCGCTTCATCCAGATTTGCGGCGGGTTGAGCGACCGGGAGATGGAGTCGCAGGTGCTCGATTCGATGGATCTGGAACGCGAACGCGGCATCACGATCAAGGCGCAAAGCGTCACATTGGATTATCAAGCCGGCGACGGCGAAACCTATCAACTGAATTTCATCGATACGCCCGGCCACGTGGATTTTTCCTACGAGGTTTCCCGCTCGCTGGCGGCCTGCGAAGGCGCGCTGTTGGTGGTGGATGCCGCGCAGGGTGTCGAAGCGCAAAGCGTCGCCAATTGCTATACCGCGATCGAGCAAGGTCTGGAAGTCGTGCCGGTGTTGAACAAAATCGATTTGCCGTCGGCGGAGCCCGAGCGGGTGATGACCGAGATCGAGGATGTAATCGGTATTCCAGCCGACGAGGCTTGCCGGATCAGCGCTAAAACCGGTTTGAATGTCGAGTCGGTGCTGGAGCAGTTGATTCAAAAGATTCCTCCGCCCAGCGGCAACGAAGCAGGGCCGTTACAGGCCTTGATCATCGACTCCTGGTTCGACAACTATTTGGGGGTGGTGTCGCTGGTGCGCATTGTCAACGGCAGCCTGCGCCGCAAGCAAAAGATCACGGTGATGTCGACCGGCAAGTCCTATCTGGCGGAAAAACTGGGTGTGTTTACCCCCAAACAACTGGAAAAGCAGGATTTGGGGACTGGCGAGGTCGGTTTCGTCGTTGCCGGGATTAAGGATATCTTCGGAGCGCCGGTCGGCGACACGATTACCGGCGCCGACAATCCGGCCGCGGAAGCCTTACCGGGTTTCGAAAAAGTTCAGCCTAGGGTATTCGCCGGTTTGTATCCTGTCAGTTCCGACGATTTCGGCGCGATGCGGGAGGCGCTGGACAAGTTGCGTCTTAACGATTCGGCGTTGAATTTCGAGCCGGAGACCTCGCAAGCCTTGGGTTTCGGTTTTCGCTGCGGCTTCCTGGGCATGTTGCATATGGAAATCGTCCAGGAGCGCTTGGAGCGCGAGTACGATATCGATTTGATCACGACCGCGCCGACGGTGGTTTACGAAGTCGAGACGCATAACGGCGAAGTGTTGATGGTGGATAATCCTGCCAAGTTGCCGGATCCAGGCACCATTACCGAAGTGCGAGAACCGATCATCTTGGCGAACATTCTGGTGCCGCAAGCCTATCTGGGCAGCGTGATCAATCTGTGTATCGAAAAGCGCGGCGTACAAAAAAATATGCAATACGTCGGCGGTCAGGTGAGTTTGAACTACGAACTGCCGATGAGCGAAGTGGTACTGGATTTCTTCGATCGTCTGAAGTCGGTCAGTCGCGGCTACGCCTCGTTCGATTACGAGTTTGTCCGTTTCGAGCCGGCGCCTCTGGTGAAACTGGATGTGTTGATTAACGCCGACAAGGTCGATGCCTTGTCGATTATCGTGCATCGCGATCAGGCTCAGAATCGTGGCCGCGATCTGGTCGAGAAAATGAAAGACCTGATTCCGCGCCAGATGTACGAAGTGGCGATCCAAGCCGCGATCGGTTCCAAAATCATCGCCCGCTCCACGGTCAAGGCGATGCGGAAGAACGTGACCGCCAAGTGCTACGGCGGCGACATCACCCGTAAGAAAAAGCTGTTGGAAAAACAAAAGGCCGGCAAAAAGCGGATGAAGCAAGTGGGTAGTATCGAAATTCCGCAGGAAGCCTTTCTGGCGGTGTTGCAGGTCAACAAAGAATAGTGACGGTTTATTAGCATGGATTACGATTTTTCCTTTTTTCTAGTGGCGGCAACCTTCGTTACCGGTGTGATTTGGGGCGGATATTGGTTGTATCTGCGCCAGACTCAACAGCCCTATCCGGTCGAGAAAGAACCGGTGTTGGTGGAATACGCCCGCTCGTTTTTCCCGGTCGTGTTGATCGTGTTGCTGCTGCGTTCGTTTTTGTTCGAGCCGTTTCGGATTCCGTCCGGCTCGATGATGCCGACCCTGTTGGTCGGCGATTTCATTTTGGTGAATAAATTTACCTACGGCGTGCGCTTACCGGTGATTAATAAAAAAATCATCGAAATGAATGAACCCAAACGCGGGGATATCGTGGTGTTTCGCTTTCCGAAACAACCGTCGGTCGATTACATCAAGCGCGTGATCGGCTTGCCGGGCGACCGCATCGGTTATTTCGAAAAAGTGATTTACGTGAACGGCCAGCCGATCAAACAAGTCTCGCTGGGTCGTTATCAGGGCGTCGGTCAAGGTGTCGGCATGAGTGGAGCCGAGCGTCTGGAAGAAGATTTAATGGGCGTCGAACACTCGATTTTGATCAGCCGCGGCGTGTCGACGGTACAAGACGTATTCGTCGTGCCCGAAGGTCACTATTTTGTAATGGGCGACAATCGCGACAACAGTAACGACAGCCGCTATTGGGGGTTTGTGCCTGAAGCTAACTTGGTCGGCAAGGCGTTTTTTATCTGGATGAATTGGGATTGGGAAAATAAGGGCATTGCTTTCGATCGACTCGGCACTAGGCTACGCTAAGCCGACCGGCGGTCGATTCCTATTTAACTCGTTTGGGGACATCCTATGCCGACATCGATCAAGCATCAGCGCGGGCTGACGTTTATTTCCATCGTTTTTATTCTCGGGCTGATCGCATTCTTTACGCTATTGGTGTTGAAAATCGCGCCAATTTATATCAATCATAGTCGGGTGATGAACGCCTTGAAGGCTGTGGAAGCGACCACCGATATCGCCAGCAAGTCCAAAGCCGAGATCAAGTCCAGTTTGGAAAAACGTTTCGACTTGAACTACGTGGAATACGTTAAGCCGGAAGATGTCAAGATTGTTGCCCAACCCGGTTACGTCAGCGTCGAGATCGATTACGAGCGAGTGGAACCCATCTTTGGGAACTTAAGCGTGCTGGTGGAGTTTCACGAAGGATTCGAAGCCGGGAACAAGTGATAAAAAAGCCGGAAATACTCGCGAAAAAATTGGGATTGACCTTCCAAAATCCCGGATTGCTGGCCGTGGCCCTGACGCATCGCAGTGTCGGTGCCAAGAATAACGAGCGTCTGGAATACTTGGGCGACTCGGTGCTCGGTTTTGTCATCGCGCAAAAGTTGTACGAATCGTTTCCCGAGGCCGGCGAAGGCGTATTGAGCCGCTTGCGTGCGAGCCTGGTCAATCAGAATTCACTGGCCGAATTGGCGCGTGAGCATAATCTGGGCGAGTACTTGATACTGGGGTCCGGCGAACTGAAAAGCGGCGGTTTTCGCCGCGATTCGATACTGTCCGATGCGCTGGAAGCGATTATGGGCGCTTTGGTCGAGGATCAGGGCGTCGAGGCTTGCCGGACCTGGATATTGGGCTTGTTCGCCGACAAATTGGCCGAGCTGAAAGCCGACGATTGGGTCAAGGATCCTAAAACCCGTTTGCAGGAGTTGATGCAAGCTAAACGCAAACCCTTGCCGATTTACGAATTGGTCGCGATGTCGGGTGTCGACCACGCGCAAACCTTCGAGGTCAGGTGTAAAGTAGCCGTCACCGATCAGGTTTCCCAGGCTAGTGGTATTTCCCGTAAGAAAGCCGAACAGGCCGCGGCCGAGAAAATGTTGAATTTACTTTTGAATACGGATCAATGAACTGCGGACATGTCGCGTTAATCGGTAGGCCGAATGTCGGCAAATCCACGTTAATGAATCACTTGCTGGGACAAAAGCTCAGCATCACTTCCCGTAAACCTCAAACCACGCGTCATCGTATCCTCGGCATCAAGACCACCGGTGTCGGGCAGGCTATTTTCGTCGATACGCCCGGTATGCACCGTGATGAAAAAAGTGCTGAACCGCTATTTGAATAAAACCGCCGACAGTTCCTTGCTGGGTGTCGATTTGGTGTTATGGCTGTTGGACGGTTTGTATTGGCACGAGTACGACGAACAAATCTTCAGAAAGCTGGAGCAGGCCGGTTTACCGGTGATTTTGGTCGTGAATAAGATCGACAAGGTGAAGGACAAGCAGGCCGCGCTGGCCTTCTTTGACGAGGCGGCCAAAAAGTTTCCGTTCAAGCACATTGTGCCGGTGTCGGCGTTGAAAAGCACCAATCTCGAAGAACTGGAGCGCCAAATTATGGCTTTGTTGCCGGAGGCCGAGCCGATATTTCCGGAAGATCAAATTACAGACCGCTCGGAACGCTTTTTTGCCGCCGAGATCATCCGCGAGAAATTGACGCGCCGATTGGGTGACGAATTGCCGTATGCATTGACCGTTGAAATCGAGTTATACGAAGAACATCCCAGTCTGACGAAGATTTACGCCAATATTTGGGTTGAGCGTAGCAGTCAAAAAAGCATCGTTATCGGTAAACAGGGCGAAAACCTGAAAAAAATCGGTACCGAAGCGAGAGTGGACATCGAAAAACTGATAGACCAAAAAGTGTTTTTGCAGCTTTGGGTCAAAGTCAAAAAAGGCTGGTCGGACAACGAACGCGCCTTGCAAGGTTTGGGATTTCTCGACAGCGCGGAGTGATGTCCGACTCGACGGTTTATTTGCAGCCGGCTTATATCCTGCAACACCGGCCGTATCGGGAAACCAGTCTACTGCTCGAGGTTTTCACTCGCGACTACGGCATCGTGACGATGTTGGCGAAAGGCGTACGCAAGCAAAAATCCAAATCAGCTGGCCTGCTGCTGCCGTTCACAGCGTTGAAATTGTCGTTTTCCGATCGCGGTGAATTGAAGACTCTGGTGGGTAGCGAGTTTGTCCGCCAGTATCCCCTCGAGCGCTTGGCGTTGTATTGCGGCTTTTATGTGAACGAACTGGTCCAATTGTTTTTACATCGCCACGACCCGCACCCGGCATTGTTTGCGGTTTACCGGGCAGCATTGCGAGATTTGACCTTGGGTGTCGGTATCGAGCAAACCTTGCGTTATTTCGAATTGGATTTGCTCAGGGAGGCGGGGTACGAGGTTGAGTTGGCGGTCGCGGCGGATCGTGCGCCGATTTCGCCGCGCGAGCGCTACGACTATCGCGCCGATCAGGGCTGGGTACTTGATGCCGGTGGCCGAGCGAGCGGGACAACCTTGCTGGCCTTGGCCAAGCGAGATCGGCTTCAGGACGGCATTGCCGCCGAAGCCAAGGTGATATTGCGCCAGCTTCTGGACGGTCATCTGCGAGGGCGGCCGTTGAAGAGTCGCGAAGTGCTGGCGACGATGTTGAAACATCTATGAATAAATTCACGATAGGATGGGTAATTGCAGCGAATGACTAAGCAACCGATACTACTGGGTGTCAATATCGATCACGTCGCCACGGTGCGTCAAGCCCGCGGTACCCGATATCCCGATCCCGTGCATGCGGCCTTGATGGCCGAGCAGGCCGGAGCCGACGGAATTACCGCTCATTTGCGCGAGGATAGACGCCATATTCAGGATAGAGATATCGATTTGCTGAAGCAGGTGTTGCAGACCAAGTTGAATCTGGAGATGGCGGTCACCGATGCGATGTTGGATCTCGCTTGCCGGGTGCGGCCGCAAGCGTGTTGTTTGGTACCGGAACGCCGTGAGGAATTGACGACCGAAGGCGGTCTGGATGTCGCGGGAGCCTTGGCGCGGATGCGAGGGGCGTGTCGGCGCTTGGCCGACGTCGGCGTGGAAGTCTCGCTATTCATCGATCCCGAGCTGGCGCAGATCGATGCGGCTGTGCAGGCGGGCGCGCCGGTTGTCGAATTGCATACCGGTCGTTACGCCGATGCCGACAGTCGAGATAGTCGGCTGGCGGAATTGGAGCGCATAAAGGTCGCGGCGGAGTACGCCTATCGCGAGGGCTTGCAAGTCAATGCCGGCCACGGGTTGACCTTGAACAACGTTGAGGCGATTTGTCGAATTCCAACCATAGTCGAGTTGAATATCGGTCATGCGTTGATCGCCCAAGCATTGTTTGGCGGATTGGCGCAAGCGGTCGGCGACATGAAGCGGGTTATGCGTGAGGCGCGCGCCCAAGTTTAGCCCGATGCTGACAGAGCTGGAGTTTTATCAATTGACCGCGATAGGCAATCGCGACGTCAATCAGGATTGCATGGCGCACCGGGTGTGCGCCGACTATGCGGTTTTCGTGGTGGCCGACGGCTTAGGGGGCACCATGCCGGTGAAAAGGCGTCGCAGTTTTTTTGCCGTTTACTGGTGGCGTTGGCCGACAAATACCAGCCGCAGATTCATCTGCGCGGCGAATCGGCCGTGCAGGCTTGGATTGCCGACACGATAGGTAAAATGCGCGAGTTGTTCGCCGGCGATCCAGACGGTAGCAACGCCCATACCACCTGCGCCATTTTGTATCTGGACCCGCGTCAGGCCATCACCGCGCATTGTGGGGATTCGCGAATTTACCGGATCAATCCCGAGCGGGTGCTTTGGCGCACCAAGGATCATTCGGTGCCGCAGCAATTGTATGACGAGGGCAGAATTAGCGAGTGGGAAATGGGCGCGCATCCCGATCAGCATAAATTGACCCGCAGTATCAATGTGTTGATGCCGGCTCAGGTTGACGTAGTGCGTTGCCCGCCGATGTTGGAAGGGGAGACGTTCGTATTGTGCAGCGACGGGTTTTGGGAGTTCGTCAAGGAGCAAGAGATGCTGACCTTATCGCAACCGGACAGCGGAAAAGCAGAGCTTAGGAAAATGGCGAAAATGGCGGTGTTGCGCGCGCAAGGCCACAGCGATAACGTCACTGTTCAATGGGTGCGTAAGCTTTAAGGCAAACGTCGTGCGGCATTTTGCCTTAGGGCGTGAAAAAGGCCGAGCCGCTCGCTGAGCGGTTCGGCCTTGTCGTTTGGTCGGATAATATAGGCAGACGCTTAATGTGTTGCCAATCCGTGTTTTTGAATTCTATAAAGTAATGTATCGCGAGAGATGCCCAGCAACCTCGCCGATTTACTGCGGTTGCCCTTGGTTCGGCGCAGTGCCTGTAAGATCATGTCCGCTTCCAATGCGTCCAATTGCAGGCCAAGTTCGGGTAAGGTAAATGCTGAACTTGGATTGGCGGGGCCGCGATTAAATTCATGGGGCAGGTTTTCAGGTTCGATGACCTTGCCTGACAACAAAATGCTGAGGCGCTCGCACAGATTGCGCAGCTCGCGAACATTGCCCGGCCACTTGTAGGATTTCAAGGTCCTTAACGCGTGCCGGCTGAAAGTTGGCGGTTCCAGACTGTGGGCCGCCGAGAAATGGGTAAAGAAGTGATTCGCCAGCAGCTCAATGTCGTCGGTACGTTGATGAAGAGCCGGAATTTCAAGAGGAACCACATTCAGGCGGAAATACAAGTCCTGCCGAAATTCGCCGAAATCTATCAGTTTGCTCAGATCGGCGTTGGAAGCGGCGATGACACGGACGTTGACTTTATAGGGTTTAGTGCCTCCGACCGGAAGGCATTCGCCGGATTCCAAGAAACGCAACAATTTGGACTGAATCGAAAAGGGCAACGAGTTGATTTCGTCAAGAAATAATGTGCCGCCGTCGGCCGCTTGAAACAGGCCTTGTTTGTCGCCCACCGCGCCGGTAAACGCACCTTTTTTATGTCCGAAGATCTCGGATTCCACCAAACCTTCCGGCAATGCCGCGCAGTTTAGTGTGATGAACGGTTTGTTGGCTCTAGGGCTTTCTTTTTGGATGGCGGTGGCAAGTACTTCCTTGCCTGTGCCGGTCTCGCCTTTGATCAAAACGGTTACGTCGGTTGCCGCAACGATGCGCGCGCTACGGATTAGCGCCTCGATAGCCGGAGATTGACCGATAATAGGATCGAAATTATCCACTGCTAACCTCTCAAAACGTCGTTATATGTTCAACCCGCATTGGATTAAGCCAGGGGAAGGCCGCCAACAAAGCGAAGATGATAAACAAGGTGCCCGCGAGATGTTTTAATTGTCGGGATTTGTAAAGCCTTGTTAAGAGCGTAGTCATTATACCGACACCCATCACCGCAGGTAAAGTCCCTAGACCGAAAGTGAGCATAGTCAAGGAACTATGGATAACATTTCCGGTCGTCGCGGCCAGAGCGAGCGCCGTATATATCAAACCGCAAGGTAGCCACCCCCAGACCATCCCGAATAGGAAGGCCTGAGTACGGTTTTTTACCGGTATCAGACGGCGGCCGAAGGGTTCTATCAGTTTCCAGAAACGTGAGCCCATTTTCTCAATATAGGCGAAGCGCGGGAACCAGCCCGCTATATACAGACCGGCGCCGGCCATGATGATCGCCGACAGCAATTGCAATACCCGGTGAGCATCGCCTTGACTTAAAGGCAGGCTTAGAAAGGTCTCGAGCATGCCGGCCAGAGCGCCCGCCACGGTGTAACTGAACACTCGGCCGAGATTGTAGTTCAGGACGATGCTAAATAATTTGAGTTTGTCGTTGCGTAATTCGGGCTTCAGGCTGTAAGTCAATGATCCGATAATCGAGCCACACATGCCGATACAATGCAGGCTGCTGAGCAATCCCATGACAAAGGCGGCGAAATACGAAGCGTTGAAATCGAGATAGAGGTGCATGATGAAACCGGAGACAGACGACCGCGCGATTATAGTCGTTTTTATTTGGGACTAAGTGTCGGCGTCGCCACTCGGCGTGTCGAACGTCTGTTTATTGTGACCGCAAACTCGATTACGGCCTTGGTGTTTGGCTTGGTATAGTGCATTGTCGGCCGCGCCGAGTAATGTCGAAACGTCGTCGCGCGCGTGCGGTTGCAGGGTGGCGACGCCGATCGAAATCGTTACCAGTCGATAGGGTTCGTTGAGAATATGCGGGGTCTTCAAGTTTTCGACCGCTTGACGATACTGATCGGCCCGGATCATCGCTCCGATGGAATCGGTGTTCGGTAAGAGAATCGCAAATTCCTCGCCTCCTAGCCTGGCCACCAAATCCTCGGGACGATGGGTTGTAGTCCGCAACGACGCGGATACTTTTTTAAGGCAGTCGTCTCCGAGCGGGTGGCCGTAGTAGTCGTTGAATTGCTTGAAGTGGTCGATGTCGGCGATCAATAACGACAATGGCATGCCGTTACGTTTGCTTTGATTCCATTGGCGTTCCAACGCGGCATCGAAGGCGCGCCGATTGGGGATTTCCGTCAGTCCGTCCAAGGATGCCAGTTTTTCCAGCAAATCGGATTTGGTTTTCAACTGAATTTGAGTTTTGACCCGAGCCAGGACGATCGACGGCGAAAACGGTTTGGTGATGTAGTCGTTGCCGCCTATCCGAAAACCGTGGACTTCGTCTTCTTCGGATCGTTTGGCGGTTAAAAAAATAATCGGAATGTTGCGGGTTTTGTCGTGCGATTTGAGACGTTTGCAGATTTCATAGCCGTCCATGTCGTCGAGCATGATGTCCAGCAAGATCAAGTCGAGATCCTGCGTATTGGCGATTTGTAACGCCAAATCCCCGCGCACGGCCACTTTGACTTGATAGTGCGGTTCGAGGATGTTCTTTATCAAGTCGAGATTTTCCGGGCTATCGTCCACTGCCAGAATCTTGTGTTGATTGATGTTTTCCATGAACTTAAATCCCGTGATCGAGAAGATGGTTTATCGCCTGCGCCGCGTCGATGAATTGGTAATTGGCGATTTGTTTTTTAATGGGCAATAGCGCGGAGATTAGGTTTCTATCGTCAATGTGCGCCAAAATATGGTCCAGTTGTTGATCGGCGTCCGAATCGAACACTTGAAGCTTATTGATCAGGATTGCCAGTTGTTGACGAGTTTCCAGCGACGACAACGGCAAAGGCGCTATTTCCATTGACGTTTCCTGGGGGAGCGTGATTTTGATGCTGTTGACGAGCTTGGCCATTTCCAGCGTAATCGTCGCGATATTGCTGTCGATATTCGGCACGTGTGCAATATCGAGCTTGTGATCTTTCAACGATTCCTCCAAACGAACCAATTGGCTTTGTAATTGTAGGGCGCCCAGGGATCCGACCAAGCCTTTCAGGGTGTGAACCAGTTGGTAGGCCTTGTCGTAATCGTTGGAGGAGAAGGCATGGGCGATTTCCAGCATCGTATCGGCATGGTTCTCGGCGAATTTTTGCAGAACTTTTCTGTATACGGCGTGGTTGCCGGCCGTATGTAATAGGCCGGTTGCACTGTCTATGCCGTAAAGATAGGGAATTAAGGCCTCCGCGGAAGCGGTGGGACTCTCGGCCGACTCGTCGTGGCGCGGCGGAATCCACTTTACTAACATCGCATACAGGGTTTCGGGCAAGATCGGTTTGCTAATGAAATCGTCCATATCCGCTTGCAGGCATTTGTTGCGGTCGTCGCTCATTGCATTAGCGGTCATCGCGATGACCGGCAGTGTTTGGCAGCCGGACAGCTTGCGCAGCTGACGGGTGGTTTCGTAGCCGTCCAATACCGGCATTTGAATATCCATCAATACGCAGTCGTAGCTTTGCCCACCTAGTTTGGCGAGAGCAATTTCGCCGTGTTCGGCGATATCGACGCACAAATGGGCTTGTTCTAGTAATTCGATCGCGACGATGCGGTTGACCTCGTTGTCCTCGACTAACAAGATGCGCGCGCCGCGAATGTATTGAAGCTTGCTGGTATCGACCGGGTTTTGCTGTTGGTGCTGGGCCAAACGTATCGATGCAAGATTAGTGACACCCAGGTTCACGGTGAACGTAAAAGTCGAGCCTAGGTTTTCCTGGCTGCTGACGCTGATCGATCCGCCCATCTGTTCGACCAGTTGTTTGGAAATGATCAGGCCCAGTCCGGTGCCGCCGTAGTGGCGCGTGACGCTGCTATCTCCTTGGCTGAAGGCTTGAAACAATTTGGACTGTAGCTCCTGGCTCATTCCTATACCGGTGTCGACGATGCTGAATTGCAGGCAGACGTGTTGGGTGCTACGGCTGATTTCGGTCAGCGTGACTCGCACTTCGCCGAAATCGGTAAATTTGATGGCATTACCGATCAAATTGATGAAAATTTGCCTGAGC
Organism: Methylomonas stagni; assembly: GCF_050154735.1. Lineage (NCBI taxonomy): Bacteria > Pseudomonadati > Pseudomonadota > Gammaproteobacteria > Methylococcales > Methylococcaceae > Methylomonas > Methylomonas stagni. Next base: position 5,004,069 of record NZ_CP189557.1, read on the forward strand.
CGTTGCGGATCGCCGATGACCGCGTAACTGGCGCCCTGAAGGTTGGGGCGGATCAAGTCGACCCCTTTGCGCGCGCTCAGCTCGGACATCGTCGAAAACACTTGGTCCAACATCTCTTCCAATAAAAACGGCAGCGATTCCAAATGCATCTTCCCGGCTTCCATTTTGGAAAAATCCAAAATGTCATCGATGATCGTCATAAGAGAGCGCGCCGCGGTTTCCACGCGTTCCAGGTAATCGCGTTGCTTGGCGGTCACGGCGCTGTTCAGGCAAAGTTCGACCAAGCCGATGATAGCGTTCATCGGGGTGCGGATTTCGTGGCTCATGTTGGCCAGAAACTCTGATTTGACCTTGGTAGCTTGTTCCGCCTGATGTTTGGCCTCGAGCAGGCGCTGCTCGGTTTGAAGTCGATCGGTGATGTCCTGCATCGTACCCTGTATCGCAATACAGCGGCCATCTGGCGCGAGTATCGGCTTCCCTCGTTGGTGAACATGGCGAATTTGACCGTCACCAAGCACGATGCGGTGGCGAAAATCGATGCCGTTCTCGGCTTCGGGGTGCTCCATTGCCGTCTTGAACAGATTCAGGTCGTCTGGATGTACCAGTTGCTCGCAGAGGTTGGCATAGTTGGGAATAAACCCGGTCTTGCCGGTGCCGGTGATCCGATACATTTCGTCCGACCAGCTAAAGTGTTGATCCTGCAAATGCCAGCACCAGTCGCCGATGTGGGAAAGCGCTTGCGCGTCCATGAGGCGCTGTTTTTGATCCTTGAGCGCGGCAATTGCCCGGCTACGCTCCAATTCCGCGCTGATTTGTACCGCGAATAGCGTCAATATGTCGCTTGCCGGATTTACGTCCGGAATGGGACGACAATAGGCGACCGCTACGAATCCGAAGCCGTGTTGCTGGTTGTCGAGCAACGGGATCGCTAGATAACCGACGATCCCTCGATCGCGTAACCACTCGGACTTGGGAAAACGGTCCGCGACCGCCTGCGTGTAACAGCACGGGGTGCCGTTTTGAAGGTCTGGGCTTGGAAAATCCCGCGGGTCCAATTCGAGGTTTTCGACGATTTGACCCTTAGCGCACAGCGATAGGCTGCGGGCACGGCCGAGTTCCCACTGCTCCGCGATCAGTGCGTAATCGGCGCCCAGGGTTTCCAGCGCCAGTAGGGCTAGGTTATCCAGCATCGAGCCGCCGGCATGCTGCGCGGAGCTGGTGATGATGTTCCGAATCGCGCTGCTTTGCTGGCGTTGCTGGGTGACGTCGGTCACTAAGCCCTGGTAGTCGACGACGCGTCCGAATTCGTCGCGGGTCAGAACTTTGCGATCTTGCACCCATTTGACGCCGCCGTTCTTGGCGATGATCCGGTAGGGTTGATGGACCACTTCCCGGCAATTGGCATCGTTGCCGCAGCTGCTAATTTCCCGAATGTAACCGTCCAAATCGTCTGGGTGAATCAAGTTCATGTAGAAAATGTCACCGGTTGCCAATTGTTCGGCACTATAGCCGAACAATTGGCGAGCGTTTTCGGTGGCGAATTCGATAGGCATGCCTTCGGCATTATTCCATTTCATCACCACCGCCGCACTGTGACTGATGATTTGGTAGGCCGCTTGCAGGCTGCTTTCCGATTGCTTGCGGGCGCTGATGTTTTGGTGAGTGCCGCACAATCGGGTCGGTTTGCCGGTTGCCGGATCGCGAGCGACCACCGCCCCGGCGCCTTGAATCCAAACCCAGTGTCCTTGCCGGTGTTGCATCCGGAATTCGATTACGTAGGGTTCGCCAGATTCGATATGTTGGGAAATGATGCGATGAACGCGTTCGCGATCGTCGGGATGGAGCCGATTTGCCCAGTCGGAGATGTAATGGTCGAGGTCGGCGGCGCGCAGGCCCAGCATGTCCAGCCAGCGTTGGTTCACCGAATGCTTGCCGGTCAGGTAGTCCCAATCCCAATAACCGAGTTCGGCACCGTCAATCACAAGGGCTAATTGCTCCTCGACCTGTTTGCGAGAGCTAATGTCGGTCTGGATTTGCAACAATCGAGGATACGCCGGTCGTGGCAGTCGAGTTAGCGAAATTTCTTGCCAATGGCCGTTGGCGTATCTGAAATCGGTAGCGGGCATTTCCTGGCCAGCCCGGATGTGCTGGCAGATGGGACAGGCGTTTTCGCTGAACTGGGCGGGATGAAACAGTTCGTGCACCGGTAGGTCAATCAGTTCTTCGACTGGCAAGTTGACCGTAGTGGCAGCGGTTTTGTTGACCGAACGGATAATGCAGTGGGTATCGACAACAATCAAAGTTTGGCTTGACGCATCCTGAATGTCGTAACCGGTGGAGATTCCGCGACGTCGGTCGTCTTTCAGCATCAAGATCAATAGCAGCAGAATCGCCAAGCCGGGTAGCGCGACATCGGTGCCGAATACGGGTAGTTCGTGCGGTGTCCGCAGGTGGTGAAGAAACGTCAATGCGATATTGCCTAGCAACAGCAGGCAGACTACTATCAGCGCTAACCTGGAAATCGGATTGGCATTGTTGGCGGACGGCTCTTGCATATCGGTGCGGATGAGGCGGATATTGATCGCTGACGAGACTCGAATTCGCGTAATTCGCCGAAATGGTTGTCAGCGGATCGCGCTTGTCAAAGAATCGAGGTCTTATTGGGTTCGCCGGCGCATTCCTTAACCAGTTTCGGAACCAGATAACCCGGCAGGGTTCGCTGCATTCGTTGTAGCAACTGTTTGGCCGTGTCTTCGGCCACTTCAAAATGACCAACGCCGGCGGCTTTATCCAGCAGATGTAAATAATAGGGCAAAATGCCGAAGCCAAATAGTTTTTCACTTAAATTGCAGAGCGCATCGACATTATCGTTTATACCGGCGAGCAGTACGCTTTGATTTAGCAGTGTTATGCCGCGCCGTCGCCAGCGGTTTAAAATCGCTCCAACGTCGGAACTCAGCTCATTGGCGTGGTTGGCATGCACCACCAAAACGATAGAAACGGGCAGTCCGCTTAAATAGTCCAATAATGTATCGGTCATGCGTTCCGGCAGTACGATCGGGATACGGCTATGAATTCTAAGTCGGCGGATATGACCGATACCGGCTAACGCAGTCAGCAAATTGAAAAGTTTGTCGTCGCTCAATAACAGCGGATCGCCGCCGCTCAAAATAACTTCGTGTATATCGGGGCGTTCAGCGATATAGTCCAGCGCCAGAGCCAATTTGCTCCGCGACAACTGCTGTTCGGCGTAAGGAAAGTTTCTCCTGAAGCAATAGCGGCAATGTACCGCGCAACCGCCCGTGGCGACCAATAACACCCTGCCGGCGTATTTGTGGATGACGCCGGGAGCGGCGATCGCGTGCAAGTCGCCGACCGGATCGCGGCTATAACCAGGATATGCGTGCAATTCGGCGCCAAGCGGAAGAACTTGACGCAACAGCGGATCGTTGGGATTGCCCGGTTCCATGCGGGCGGCGAATCCGCGCGGTACTTTGAGTGGGAAGGCTGGGTAGTCGCGAAGTATCGGAAGTTCGTCCGGAGTCAATTCCAGGTATGTCAACAAGGCATCGACGCTGTCGAAAGCATCGGCCAGCGACCGTTGCCAACGGGCGGTTTTGGGTGTCAATTTAGCTCCGGTTTCCGATTGAAATTCCAATCCATTATAATCGGCGGACTATTGTTTGTTTCACGAGGAAAAAATGGCGATTTACAGCACCAACGAATTCAGGGGCGGATTGAAGATCATGCTCGACAACGACCCTTGTTCGATTATCGAAAACGAATTTGTTAAACCGGGTAAGGGGCAGGCGTTTAACAGGGTTAAGATCAGAAACCTGAAAACCGGCCGCGTCATCGAGCGTACCTTCAAGTCCGGCGATACCGTGGAGAGTGCCGACGTCGTCGATAAAGACATGCAATATCTTTATAGCGATGGCGAATTCTGGCATTTCATGGTGCCGGATACCTTCGAGCAATACCAAGCCGACAAGAACGCCGTTAGTGAAGCGTTGAAATGGCTGAAAGAGCAGGATATGTGCATCCTGACCTTGTGGAATGACGCGCCGCTGTCGGTGACGCCGCCCAACTTCGTCGAGCTTGCGATTACCGAAACCGACCCGGGTTTGAAAGGCGACACCTCGGGTGGCGGCGGCAAACCCGCGACGCTTGAAACCGGTGCGGTGGTAAGGGTACCTCTGTTCGTACAAATCGGCGAGGTGATACGCGTCGACACCCGCACCGGCGAATACGTTTCCCGCGTCAAGGAATAGTGTCGAACATCTGGCGGCCGACATGCTCTCTCGAACAGTTGCGCGCGAGGGCGGCGATGTTGGCCGATATACGCCGGTTTTTCGCGGATCGGCAAGTGCTGGAAGTGGAAACGCCGCTGCTATGCGGGGCAACCGGCACCGATCCGCAACTGCATTTCTTTCGTAGCCAATTCGATTTCCCTCCACAATCGCGCGATCTGTTTTTGCAAACGTCGCCGGAATTTGCGATGAAGCGCTTGCTGGCGGCCGGAAGCGGCTGCATCTATCAAATTTGCAAAGCGTTTCGGAATGGTGAGGCCGGGCGTTATCACAATCCCGAATTCACGATATTGGAGTGGTATCGGGTCGGTTTCGATATGAAACAACTGATGGCCGAGGTTGGCGAACTCTTGTTGTCGCTGTTTTCAGCCGCGCGCCCCGATTTGGCCATCGAGTGCTCGAGCTACCGAGAGGTGTTTGTTGCTCGGACCGGTTTGGATCCCCTGGTTTTCGACCTGTCCGGCTACCGTGCTTTCGCGGCGGCTCACGGAGCTTGCGAGGCCGGCGAGTTGTGCGGCGACGATCATTCGTTGTGGTTGGATTTTATATTCAGTCTCTATGTTCAGCCGGCGTTGATTGGCGACCGAGTGCATCTAATCCACGGCTATCCGGCGATTCAGTCTTCGTTGGCTAGGATCGATGCGGACGACGCGAGGCTTAGCCAGCGCTTCGAAGTGTTTGTCGATGGCGTCGAACTCGGTAACGGATTTTACGAGCTGACCGATGCCGACGAGCAGGAGCGGCGTTTCGATCGGGAGATCGCATATCGTTCAAGCCAGGAGTTGCCGGTCGTTAACAAGGACCAGCGGTTTTTGGCAGCGCTTCGAGAGGGGGTGCCGGATTGTAGCGGGGTCGCTTTGGGTTTGGATCGGTTGTTGATGTTATTGACGGACTGCAAAGCCATCGACCAAGTTCTTGCGTTTCCAGTGGCGCATGCTTGAAAACCGTGTTGTCTCGATCATTAAAATGTCCCCCTCTCCGGAAGGGGAGCACGTCGTAACTCGGTGTTCTCGGTCGGTTCGAAATCACCGTTCAGGGAACTTATGTCGGCCAGCTGAATTTTCTACCCACGCGGGCGTCTTCATAGGCGTCCAGCGCTTGCCTGACATCGTCGACAAAGAAATTTTTCAAGCCACGCCCCAGCCTTTGTGCAAGCATCGGCAAGGCTTGTTCTTTATCAATGTAATTTGACGGTTCTCGGCCCTTGCGGTAATTGAACAGCGCGTTTCTAACCGCTTCGCACAAATAGCATTCCGTGCCTTCCGGCAAGGTTTCGTTTAAATCGCGGATCAGACGAGGTGTGATTTTATTCATGGCAAGCCTCTCGGAGATGAGTGTTTGACAGCAATCCTTGAACGGCGGAGGACTCGCTCCCGAGTCCTGTTATCGAAGATAACGTCTTCAGGGTGCAACATCGCCGAAACGATGTCAATGGGCTTTTTAGAAGATTGCGGCGAAAAAGCTGGGCAAAATTTGCCGAATTTAATTCGGCAAATTTTGTGGTCGTTTTGGCGGGCCGGTACGTACGATAACCTGTCCGCCTTGGTGCGGGTCATTCCTGTGTTTTTTCGTCTTTGCCGGCTGGTTTGCGCAAACGGATGCCCAATTCCTTGAGTTGCTCCTCGCTGACTTGAGCCGGCGCGTTGAACAGCGGGCAGGCCGCCGTTTGAGTTTTCGGGAAGGCGATGACGTCGCGGATTGAACTGGCGCCGGTCATCAGCATCACCAGACGGTCCAAGCCGAAAGCAATGCCGCCGTGCGGAGGCGCGCCGTATTTCAACGCATCCAGCAGGAAACCGAACTTCTCGCGGGCTTCTTCGTAGCCTATGCTCAGAATATCGAACACGGTTTGTTGCATCGCCGTGCGGTTGATCCGGATCGACCCCCCGCCGACTTCGGTGCCGTTCAGGACCAAATCGTAAGCGCGGGACAATGCCTTACCTGGATCGGTTTTCAGTTCGTCGATGCCGCATTTCGGCGCGGTAAACGGATGGTGGATGGCGGCGTAGCGCTGGGCTTTGTCGTCCCAGGCGAACATTGGGAAATCGATAACCCACAGCGGTTTCCACGGGCCGGTGATCAGGTTACGGTCCAGACCCAGCTTGACGCGCAACGCGCCCATCGCTTCGTTGACGATGCCGGCCTTATCGGCGCCGAAGAAGATCAAGTCGCCGTTTTGGGCGCCGACTTTGTTCATGACATTGGCCCAGACTTCGGCTGGGGCGAATTTGACGATAGGCGATTGCAAGCCGTCGATGCCCGTCGCTAGGTCGTTAACCTTAATGTAAGCCAGGCCCTTGGCGCCGTAGATGCCGACGAACTTGGTCAGTTCGTCGATGACGCTACGGCTCAGCTCGCCGCCTTCGGGCAGTTTCATCGCCACGACACGGCCGTTCGGATCGTTGGCCGGGCCGGAAAACACCTTGAATTCAACGTTCTTCATTTCGTCGGCGATGTCGACCAGTTCAAGCGGGATACGCAGATCCGGACGGTCGGAACCGTAACGGCGCATCGCTTCCTCGTAAGTCATTACCGGGAACGGGTCGCCGAGATCGACATTGATGATGTCCTTGAACAGGCGGCGGATCATTTCTTCCATTACCGCCATGATGTCTTCCTCGTTCATGAACGAGGTTTCGATATCCAATTGGGTGAATTCGGGTTGGCGATCGGCGCGCAGGTCTTCGTCGCGGAAGCAGCGGACTACTTGGTAGTAGCGATCCATGCCCGCAATCATCAACAATTGCTTGTACAGCTGCGGCGATTGCGGCAGCGCAAAGAACGAGTTTTGATGGGTCCGGCTAGGTACGATGTAGTCGCGCGCGCCTTCCGGGGTGGCCTTGGTCAAATAAGGCGTTTCGATTTCGAAGAACTCGTGTTCGTCCAGATACTGGCGCAGGTTACGGGTGACGTCGCGGCGCACTTTCATCTTCTCCAACATCGCGGTGCGGCGCAGGTCGATGTAACGGAAGCGCAAGCGGGTTTCCTCGTTGACCTCGATGTCGCTTTCCAGCGGGAACGGCGGGGTTTCCGACTCGTTCAACACTTCGATATGCTTGCCCAAGACTTCGATCTCGCCGGTGGCCATGTTGGGGTTGTGCGTGCCGGCCGGCCGGTCGCGAACAACGCCTTCGATGCGCAGCACATATTCGCTACGCACCTGTTCGGCGGTCGCGAAACTTTCCGCCGCGTCGGGATCGAACACCACTTGCACCAGACCGGCGCGGTCGCGCAGATCAATGAAAATGACCCCGCCGTGGTCGCGGCGGCGATGGACCCAGCCGCACAGCGCGACGGTCTGGCCTAGATGTTGGGTGTTCAATTCTCCACATTTGTGGCTACGCATAATGGTTCTCGAGTTGATCGGAAAAGGAATATTTCAAAAAATAAGGACGGAAAGCGCCAGGCGCGGACCGGCGTCCGGCGCGTTCTTTCTAGCGACGTTGGACAGGGTTAATGACAGGCGCAACTGCCGCCGCAGCCGCCGGAGCTGCTACTGCTGGAGGAGTTGCCACTTTCGCCGGCGACGTTTTTCTTGTTGCCGCTTTTGAAGTCGGTTTCGTACCAGCCGCCACCTTTCAGGCGAAAGCCGGCCGCGGAGATTTTCTTTTTCAACTCGGCTTCGTTACAGGCCGGGCAGATCACCAAAGGCTCCGCACCCAGTTTCTGCAGGGCTTCATGTTCGTGACCGCAAGCATTGCATTGGTATTCGTAGATAGGCATGAGCTACTCCCAAAAAATCGAAATCAAGTTGTCTATAGGGCCGACTCTTGAAGTTTTCAAGGTCGGCAGTGATAGAATTGCCGCCATTTTAATCGAAATCCCGCTGGAAATGGACAAATTGACGATTACCCGGCCCGACGACTGGCATCTGCATCTACGTAGCGGTGCGATGTTGCGGACCGTCGTCGGACACACCGCGCGGCAATTCGCCCGCGCGATCGTGATGCCGAATCTGAAGCCGCCGGTGGTTACTGTCGAGCAGGCGCTGCGCTATCGTGACGAAATTTTGCAGGCTCTGCCGGCCGGCGCCGACTTTCAGCCGCTGATGACCTTGTATCTGACCGGTAATACGCCGATCGCCGAAGTCGAGAAAGTGGCGAAGAGCGAGCACGTCCAGGCTTTCAAATTGTATCCGGCCGGGGCGACCACCAATTCCGACGCCGGTGTCGCGAATATCGAGGCCGCCTATCCATTATTCGAGGCGATGGAACGGCTCGCGGTGCCTTTGTTGGTTCACGGCGAAGTCACCGCCGCCGAATACGATATTTTCGATCGCGAGAAGATTTTCCTCGATACCCAGTTGAGCGGGATTGTGCGCCGCTTTCCGTCCTTGCGGATTGTTGTCGAACATTTGACGACTCGCGAAGCCGTTCAGTTCGTCGGTGAAGCGCCGGCCCATGTAGGCGCGACGATTACCCCGCAGCATTTGCTGTACAACCGTAACGCAATTTTGGCCGGCGGCATTCGTCCGCATTTTTACTGTTTGCCGGTTTTAAAGCGGGAGCATCATCGGCAGGCCTTGCTGGAAGCGGCCGGCTCGGGAAATCCCAAGTTTTTCTGGGCACCGATAGCGCGCCGCATCCGACCGCCGCCAAGGAAAGTCCATGCGGTTGCGCGGGTTGTTACAGCGCCCATGCGGCTTTGGAGCTTTATGCCGAGGCGTTCGAGCAAATCGGGGCACTGGATAAACTGGAAGGTTTTGCCAGCCAATTCGGCGCCGATTTCTACGGTTTGCCGCGTAACGTCGGTACTATCACGCTGGAGAAGCGGACTTGGGCGCTGCCTGAACGCTACGGCGAAGCCGAGCACACATTGACGCCGTTGCGGGCCGGTGAAACCTTGAATTGGCGCGTCGCGGATTGACTGATGCGTGGTTCAAATCCACCGGGATGGTGGGGGATTTGAACCGGAGCGTTTCAAGGTATCGGCTCGGTTTGACCGGCGGTTTCCGGTGTCGGACTCGGCGGCACAATATTCGCTTCCCTGCCGATTTCCACTCGCCGGTTCGTGTTCTCCAAGTGCCGGCATTTTCAAACTCATTCCAATCACATGACTGATCGACATTTGTTTTTCGCTCGCTGGGGCGTGTATCCGCTCTGGCTAGTGCTGACCGTTACGGTTTTTTTCGCGCGCCGATTCCGATAGACGAAACCCGCTATTTGAGCGTGGCTTGGGAAATGTGGTTGCGCGGCGATTTTCTGGTGCCGCATCTGAACGGTGCAAGCTACAGCCATAAGCCGCCGCTGTTGTTTTGGCTGATGCAGGCCGGCTGGGCGGTGTTTGGCGTTAACGATTGGTGGCCGCGTTTGGTCGGACCGTTGGCGGCGTTGGCGAACTTGGTGCTGCTGCGGAGGCTGGCGCAAGCGTTGTGGCCGGAGCGGCGCGGGGTCGCTGGTTTAGCCCCTTGGATTTTGATCTCGACCTTGTTGTGGACCTTGTTCGCCAGTTCGACGATGTTCGACGTATTGTTGACCGACTGCGTGCTACTGGTTCTACTGGGGGTGTTGGCGGCGGCGCGCGGTGGCGGTTGGCAAGCCTGGGGCTTGGCTGGCTTGGGTTTGGGTTTGGGCATTCTCGCCAAGGGACCGGTGGTGTTGCTCCATGTTTTGCCCACCGCTGTGGCCGTGGGTTTTTGGGCCGACCGGCGCCGGCCGACCTATTCGAACTGGTCGCTAGGGGTGATCGGCGCGGTATTGGTCGGCGCGGCGCTGGCATTGAGTTGGGCGATTCCAGCCGCTCAGGCCGGCGGCGAAGAGTACGGCCGGGCGATACTTTGGCATCAGACTGCCGACCGGACCGTCGGCACCAAAATTCATACTCGCTCGCCGTTCTGGTATTTGCTGTTTCTGCCGCTGTTTTTGTTTCCGTGGGGCTATGCGCCGCAGTTTTGGCGTAATTTGCGCGCGAAGCGGCTCGGTGAAGATGCCGGGGCGCGGTTTTGCCTGATTTGGTTTGGCGCGACGTTTGTCGTGTTTTCCGCCGTGCCCAGCAAGCAGATCCACTATTTGTTACCGGCCATGCCGGCGTTCGCACTGTTTGCCGCCAGAGTTTGGGACGAATCCGCTCAGGTGCGGTCGCGGTATTCGGAGATGGTGATTCCTGGGCTGCTGTTAGCGGTCGGCGCCTTTCTATTGGCGATGCCGACGATACCGGGTCTGGCGAAGTGGAGCTGGGTTCGGGCCTTGCAAGCCGACTGGGGTGCAAGCGTGTTACTGATCGCGGGCGGTTTGGGATTGTGGACTTGGCATCGCCAACGGTTGTCGCCGTTCGCGGCGGCAGCGGCCGTGGTGTTGTCCGTCGCCATCGGCTTTGTTTGCTTTTTTCGAGATAACGGCGCCGCGTACGACTTGTCGCCGACGGCTCGACAAGTCAAGAACTTCGCCGATACCGGGGTGCCGTGCGCCTATGCCGGTAACTATCAAGGTCAGTTGAATTTTTTGGGTAAGCTGACTCGGCCTCTGCCGGTCATTCCCGCCGAGCGGGCCAAGGCTTGGGCCGCCGAACATCCGGACGGTTATTTGGTTTCGTTGGAAAATCAGCCGCCCGGCGGTGAGTTTTTGGTGCAACGCCATCGGGAATATTGGCTGGTGGTACGCCGCGCCGATAGGGTCGGTGAAATCAAGGCGCTTTAAAGGACCGGCCAATCGCGGGCACGGTTTGATATAATCGATTGTTTTAGTAGAGAAAGTGGTGTTATGGAGATTTCCGTGGTGGTCCCGGTTCACAACGAAGCCGACAATGTCGGGCCGTTGATCGAAGAGATACAGCAGGCGTTGGAAGGGCGATTCGCCTTCGAAATGATTTTTGTCGATGACGGCAGCACCGACGACACCGCGTCTAGTTTGCGGGCGCTGATGGCGCGTTATCCCAGCCTGAGGGTGTTGAATCATCAACGCGGTTGCGGTCAAAGCCGCGCCGTGCACAGCGGCGTGGTTGCGGCTCGCTACGCTTGGATCGCTACGTTGGATGGCGACGGTCAGAACGATCCCGCCGACATCCCTCAGTTGGCCGCGGCTCAGCAGGCGGCTGACGACGAACAGTTGTGGATGCTGGCCGGTTTTCGGCATCGGCGCAACGATACCGGTTGGCGGCGATTTTCATCGAAGTTTGCCAACGCGGTCCGTCAGGCGATCTTACACGACGAAACGCCTGACACCGGTTGCGGTCTGAAGTTGTTCCGGCGCGACCGCTTTTTGGCCTTGCCTTATTTCGATCATATGCACCGGTTTTTGCCGGCTTTGGTGCGTATGGCCGGCGGTCGGGTGATTTCAGTCAAGGTCAATCATCGCTCGCGTAGCCACGGCACATCGAAATACGGTACCTTGGATCGCCTGGCGGCGGGTATCGTCGATTTGTTGGGCGTGGTGTGGTTAAAGCGTCGTTATAGTCGGCCAGTGGTCAGCGAGGTGGCGCGTGGATAACGATACTTTATGGCTGATTGTAGGATTTCTGGGACAGGGTCTGTTTTCCGCGCGGTTTCTGGTGCAGTGGTTGGCCAGCGAACGGCAAAAGCGTAGCGTGATACCAACCATGTTTTGGTATTTCAGTATTTTTGGTGGCGTGACCTTGCTGGTGTATTCGATCCATAAGCAGGATCCGGTCTTCATTCTCGGGCAGGGTATGGGCTTGTTGATTTATTTTCGTAATCTGTATTTTGTTTTGCGTCATCCGCGCGCCGGCGACGACGTCGGTCAGGCCTAAATTGGATCGCTTGGCAAACGGTCATTAATCGCGGTTTAAGTCGGAGGAATTATCGTCGCCGCCAAAAATTCGATTTGCGAGGTGGATATGCGGTTAGCGTGGCTGTTGTTAGGTCTGTGCGGTTTCGTTTCGGCGCAAGCCGAGGTGTTTAAATGCTCAGGTAAGTCCGGCAAAACGGTTTACCAGCAAAAGCCTTGCTCGCAAGAAGGTGGCCGGCAACTCGACATACATGCCGATCCGGCGCGGGAGGCGGAAGCCAAAGCGAAATTAGAAGCCTTGCGTGAGGAAAATCAGGTCAGAAAAGCCGCTCGGCTCGAGGCCGAAAAGCAGCAAGCCGAACAACAACGCCAGATCGAGGAAGTCGAGGCCATGAAGCGTAGCGCGCTGGCCCAGCAACAACAAGCCGATGCGCAGCGGCGCCAGGCCGAGGCCTTGGAGCGGCGCAATTCTTATATCGGCGCGCCGGTAATTTATGCGCCGGTGGCGCCGATGCCCGGTATTCCCGGATTGCCTGGGTTAGGCGGCTCTCCGGGATATTCGGGCGACCAGCAGCATCACCATGAACATGAACGGCGGCCCGGCGAGGCTCCCAATCAGCCGGTCGACGATGTCGACGCTAAGCCCTCGTCCGAGCGGCGGGGGAAAGTTGGCGGCCGTTAAGTGCCGGTCGTTTCGTTTGTGGGTTAGGCTTTGCTGCTGGACCATTCATCATCTCGCGACACAGGAACACGACTATGCTTTGGTTGAAAGCGCTACATTTGATCTTTATGGTGACCTGGTTCGCCGGTTTGTTCTATTTGCCGCGCTTATTTGTGTATCACGCGATGAGCGACGATGCGGTCAGCTATGAGCGCTTCAAGGTCATGGAACGTAAGCTGTACTTCGGTATCATGACCCCCGGCATGGTCGCAACCTTCGGTTTCGGGATCTGGATGTTGGGCGATTACGCCTGGACACTATATTCCGGTAGCGGCTGGTTGCATGCCAAGCTGGCGCTGTTGGGCCTATTGGCTATCTATCACGTTTGGTGCGGTAAGTGGTTGTTGGACTTCAAACACGACCGCAACCGCCATTCCCATGTGTACTTTCGGTGGGTCAACGAAATTCCGGTGTTGTTTTTGTTCGCGATCGTTTGGCTGGCGGTACTTAAGCCTTTTTAGGCTCACGCGGCCGATTCCGCGGCTTTGGTCAGCCGCTCCGATAAGTCGTGCAGACGCTCGGGCGTACCGATGTCCAACCAGTAGCCGTTATAACGTTCTCCGCTGATTCGGCCTGCCTGAATGGCACCGTTCAAAACCGGGCGTAATTTCAACGGTTCGATCGCAAGATTCGCGAACAGAGCGGGGCGATATACACCAATACCGCTGTAGGTCAGTTTGCCGCTGCCGACCTCGCTTAGCTGGCCGGTCGGCGTGACTGCGAAGTCGCCGGCGGGGTGGTGCGGCGGGTTGGGTATCATCACCAAATGGGCGAGATCGACATCGACCGTCCGCAATTTTTCCAGCGGAAAGTCGCAGGCGACGTCGGCATTCAAGGTCAAGAACGGAGCCTCGCCCAGCAAGGGCAGCGCCTTGGCAATGCCGCCGGCGGTTTCGAGAGCGGTGTCGCCTTCGTCGGAATAGCGTATTCGCACCCCCAGCGCTCGCCGTCGCCGCAGTAGGCGGCGATTTGCTCGCCAAGATGGGCCAAATTGATCACGATTTGGTTAAAGCCCGCCGAGGCTAGGTGCTCAATGGTATATTCAATCAACGGTTTGCCGTTGGCTCTGAGCAGGGGTTTCGGCGTGTGGTCGGTTAACGGCCGCATGCGTTCGCCGCGGCCGGCGGCCAGAATCATCGCTTTCATAGGGTTTTGGCGTAACGCGGCAGGACGTGTTGTTGCAGGAAGTGCCCCATTTTTTCCAGCTCGGGATATCGGCGACAAACCTCTTCCACGTAGTTCAAGGTGCGGGGAATGTCTTGCAAGTAGCCGGATTTGCCGTCGCGCAAGTGCAGGCGGGCGAAGATGCCGACCGCTTTCAGGTGGCGTTGCATCCCCATCAGGTCGAACCAGCGCCGGAATTGCCCGAAGTCGGCGTCGGTCAAGTTCAGCGTCAGCGCCTGTTGGTAATAGCGATCGACCCAGGTATCAACCCGCTGTTCCGGCCAGGCGATATAGCAATCGCGCAGCAGGGAAACCAGATCGTAGGTCAACGGGCCAATCACCGCGTCCTGGAAGTCAATGACACCGGGTGACGCTTGCGCCAGTAACATCAAGTTGCGAGAGTGGTAGTCGCGGTGCACGCATACCCGCGGCTGTTCGAGTGCTGAATCGATCAACAGGCTGTGCGTCACGTCGGCCAGATCGCTTGCCATCGTCAGGTTCAACAAGCCGGCTAGGAACCATTCGTGGAAAATGCCCAGTTCCCGGCGTAGCAGTGTTGCGTCGTAGGCCGGTAGATCAAGGTTGATGCCGTGAAGGCGAGTTTGCAGCGTCAGCAGGCCGTCGATCGCATCGCCGTATAGCGTGTCGGCGTTGTTCGGAGTCAGCGCGTCGAGATAGCTGGTACTGCCGAAGTCTTCCAACAGTAAAAAACCGCGCTGGCGGTTTTGGCGATAGATTTTCGGCACGTGGAGGTCCGCGCCGGCGAACAACTCGGCAACCTTGACGAAGGGTTCGGTGTTCTCCTTGTCCGGCGGAGCGTCCATGACGATTTGGCTGCCAAGGCCGTGGCTGATCCTGAAATAGCGCCGGAAACTGGCGTCGCTGGAAGCGGGGGCGATGCCGCGCACGTCCAATGCCAAGTCGTTGACTAGCCAGGCATTGAGCTCCGCGAGTCTTGAGTCTGAACTGGAAAAATACATTAGTTACTTATTGCCGAGCAACCTAAGGTAAAATGATGGGCATGCATTTTATTCGATTTCCGTTCCGCTAAGCCAATTAGCCGCTCAAGCCACTTCATGAATTTTCGGGTTCACTCCATTTCGTTGGCATTGTCCTTGTACACCACCAGTGCGGTTTCCGCGGCGAGCAACGGCGCCTGGAATTGCGAGCAGTCGCAAAGCGGCGAATGGACTTGTTTGAATCAAACTCCGGCTAGCGGCGCGCCGCCTCAACCTCAGGTCATCAAAACCCAGCCCGCGCCGCCGGCAACGGCCCAGCAAGCCAAGCCGGCTCCGACGGAGGTCAAGCCAGAGGTCGCGCCGGTTCGGCAAGCCGAGCCCAAGCCAGTGGAGACGGAACCGGCGCCGATCCCGCAAGTCGCTCAGCCTGTTCCGGCCGTGCCGCCTGAACGGGAAAAAGTCAAAGTGGTCGAAAAAGCGGTCAGCGAGGCCCAAAAACTCCGAGTTAAGGTCAACGAGCCGCAAAAGCCTGCCGCCGAGCCAGTGCAACCGAAAAGCCAGACGGCATCTTCCGGAACGGTTCCCGGTTGGACCTGTAAGACCGGCGACGATAAAAGCGGTTGGAATTGCAATCTGGTTGGTGCCGACCCGAAAGGCGAGGCCAGGCCCGTCAGCGAAGTCGAGACGGAGCTTGCTGCGACCTATTGGCTGACGCCGACTTTTTCATATCAGCAAGAGCGATCCTTCCAGACCTTGCGGGGCGAGTTCGACCGCGATCCCTGGCAGAACTGTTCGACTTGGGGCAGCAAGAAACGCAAAATCAAAGCTACGTCGCAAGAGGCGCGCGACGCGGCAACCACCGATGTGACCGCCGATTTTTCCGAAGTGTACGACGGCGAGGTACTCAATTTTGCCGGTAACGTCGATTTGACCAGGGCAGATCAGCACTTAATCGCGGATAAGGCCAGCTACGATACCGTCGCGGAAACCCTGGACGCGCAAGGCAACGTCTTGTATAGCGAGGATCAATTGGCGCTGTTCAGCGAAACGGCTTCCCTGAGTCTGGGCAAGGACGAGGCCCGCTTGCGCAAGGCCCTATTCGTCGTTCCCGAGGCGCCGTTCCGGGGTAGCGCCGATGTGGTATACCGGGATAGTAAAAGTTTATCGCGTTACAACGAAGCGGCGTTTACCAGTTGTTCGCCGGGTAACCAGGATTGGATCATGCATGCGTCGCGGGTAAAGATTAACCGCGAGTCCGGGCAAGGCTCGGCCAAGAATGCCTGGCTGGAATTCAAGGGAGTACCGGTGTTGTACACCCCGTACATCTCGTTTCCGACCGACAGCCGGCGATTGTCGGGCCTGCTGGCACCGACCTGGGGCACAACCCAGCGGAACGGCTTCGACGCTTCGGCGCCGTTTTATTGGAATATCGCACCGAATTTTGACGACATTATTACCTTGCGTTACATGAGTAAGCGTGGAGAGCAGATCCGCAACAAGTTCCGTTATTTGACTGAAACCTCGCAAGGTACATTTTCCGCCGAATTTTTACCTTACGATGAAATAGCGGATAAAACTCGCTATTCTGGAAGTTGGCAAAATAAGACTATTTTTACGCCTAATTTAAGTTCGACCTTAAATTTGAACTATGTGTCGGATAAAACATATTTTAATGACTTAAATAATGCGTTGGGTTTTCAGGATACCCGATTTTTACCCAGTACAGCGTACTTGAATTACGGTATTTCCGATTTTGTTTTTGCTGCGGGGATTCAGCATTATCAGGCTGTTGATAAAACTATTACCGATGCGGCGATGCCTTACAACGTATTGCCCAGAATTAACTTGAATTACAGTCATGTTTTTGAGGACCTCCCCATCAGCGTGGCCATGGATAATCAGTATAGTTATTTTAGTCATGATGTTTTGGTTAATGCTCAGCGTTATAATTTGGCGCCGGCAGTTGCACTGCCCATTGAAAGCGACGCAGGCTTTTTGATACCAAGGTTGACCGGGCAATACACGCAATATCAGTTGAGTAATCAAACCAATTTGGGTCAGGCAAGCAGCGTGAGTCGATTTTTGCCCATTTTCTCGCTCGATACCGGGTTGACGTTCGAAAAAGAGTTGAATTTCGCCGGGTCGCCTTATATCCATACTTTGGAGCCGCGCTTGTTTTATCTGTACATTCCACGCAAGGATCAAAGTAACATTCCTATTTTCGATACCAGTTTTCTCGACACCAACTTTTATAGTTTGTTTAGAGAAAACCGGTTTAGCGGTTTCGATCGGATACAAGACGCCAATCAGGTTACCTTGGCAATTACTTCCAGGTATGTCGATTCAACGACCGGTTTGGAGCCTTTGAAAGTAAATTTGGGTCAAATCCTCTATTTCCAAAACAGATCCGTCGATTTGGATTATCTGACCAATAATACAAAGGCTTCGGCCAGCAACACGTCAAATTTCATCGGCGAATTGAGTGGGCAACTTTCCCGAAATTGGTCTTATTCAACCGGCTTGCAATGGGACCCGGAATACAACCGTTTCGCGCGGGGTCAGGCTATGTTGAAATATCGCAAGCCAACAAACGAGCTTCTGAGCCTGGGTTATCGCTATCGACGTAACCCGAACGATTTTGTGAGCAATGCGCAGGTTTCCGACCCGACCTTGACCATCAATCAGACCGACGTTTCGTTTCGTTTGCCGTTATTCGGCGAGTGGTACGGCCTAGGTCGTTGGCAATACTCGTTGACTTTCGATAAGACGACCGAAAGCTTCATCGGCATCGAGAAGGAAAATTGCTGCTGGCGTTTCAGGGTTATCGGCCGGCGTTATATCAACGCCGCCAATAACATCACGGTGTTGAACGATCCGAGTACTAAGCCGGAGACCGCATTCTTCGTGCAATTGGAGTTGAAAGGTCTGAGCAGTTTCGGCGACAGTGTGGATACCTTCCTGAATACCAACCTGTACGGTTATCGCAAGGCCAGTTTCTTTGAGTAAGTTGCATATGATCAAACAGGGATTTTGGATACTGGCCTTGCTGGCTTACGTGACGGTCGGTTGGACGCAGGTGTTGGACCGGATCGTCGCGGTGGTCGAGGACGACGTGATTTTGGAACGGGAACTGAACCGGGAAGTCGAGGCAATTACCGCCAAGCTGTCCAGCAATAACGTGACGATGCCGCCGGAATTCGTGCTGCGCAAGCAGGTGTTGGAACGAATGATCGTCGACAAGTTGCAACGTCAACTGGCATCCCGCTCCGGGGTGCAAATCAGCGAGGAAATGCTCAGGTCGTCGGTCGCCGACATTGCCTCGCGGAACGGTTTGTCGGTCGAGGCCTTTCGCGACGAGCTGACGCGGCAGGGTATGGATTACAAAAGTTTTGAAGACAATCTGCGGAATGAAATTGTCATTAACCAGTTACGCGGCCGGGAAATCGGCAGCCGGGTCAAGGTCACCGACGCCGAAGTGGCGCACTATCTGGAAACCCAGGGCAAGGCCGGCCAAGTCTCGTCGCAATACCATTTAGGCCATATTCTGGTGGCGGTGTCCGAAGGTGCTTCGGCCGGCGCCATACAAAAAGCCAAGGACAAGGCCGACCAAATCGTGGCGGATTTGCGCGGCGGCAAGGATTTCAAGCAAACCGCGGTTAGCGTATCCGACGACAATAACGCGCTGAAAGGCGGTGATTTAGGATGGCGTAGCCTCGGGCAGATTCCGTCCTTATTCGCCGATGTGGTGCCGACAATGGGGCAAGGCGACGTTTCCGATCCGATTCGTAGCCCCAGTGGATTTCACATCATCAAAATGCTGGAAACCGAGGGTGGCGCGCAGCACATCGTGACCAAGACTAAGGTCAGACATATTCTGATCAAGACCAACGAACTGGTGGACGACGCCGAGGCGCAAAAACGTTTGCTGGCGTTGAAGGAGCGGATCAACGACGGCGACGACTTTGCCGCGCTGGCGCGCGCGCATTCCGATGACAAAGGCTCCGCGATCAACGGCGGTTCATTGGATTGGGTCAGTCCCGGCGCGCTGGTGCCGCCGTTCGAGGAGGCGATGAATAAGTTGGGCATCAACGAAATCAGCGCGCCGGTGCAAACACAGTTCGGTTGGCACATGATCCAGGTTTTGGGACGCGAAAATCAGGACAACAGCGAACAATTCAAGAAGGACAAGATCCGCGAGGAAATTCGCAAACGTAAAATCGAGGAAGAGACTGAGTTGTGGCTACGGCGCTTACGCGACGAAGCCTACGTTGAAATCGATTCCGACCGCCTGTAACGAGGGCAACGATGTCGGCCGAAAAACGCAGGGAAGAAAAACTGAAGCGGCGTTTGCAGCGCATCGTAAAAGAGCAGGATTTGACCAAGCAACGCGAGTTCGTGGCAGGAGCGATGGCCGAACAGGGCATGGACGCTTTGACTTGCGCGGCTGCGTTGATTTATCTGAGTCATCCCCAACTATTCGGCGGGTTTGTTGCCGCCGGGGCGCCGGTGCCTGCTAAATCGACGGCGGTCGAGACGTCCACGGCTAAGCTGCCCTGGCTGGATTACAAGATGGTGCGTTACCGTTTGGACGTGGGTTTGCAGCATCAGGTCGCGCGCGAGCAGATTCAAGACATACTGGTGCAGGAGTCCGGCGTCGATAAGCGCCGCATCGGCCGCATCGATATTCGCCAGCACTATACCTTGGTGGAGTTGCCGGACGGCATGCCGACCGATATTTTTCAGTTGTTGACCGAGGCTGCGATCGGGCCTCACAAATTGAATATTCGCCGGGTCAGGCCCAATAAATTTCGCCAAGCGCGGGGTAAGTCCTCGGCGGAATCGGCTGGCTAATCCCTGGCTTGCAAATCGGCGGTTTAACCGCCGATTTTGGCGACACGACCTTGTGTCGCAGCGGCGCCTCCCTGGCGCCACCAAGCAAATTTCTACATCGTCAGACGAACGCCTATCCAGGCCGCCCGCGGCGCGCCAACGCCGACGAAGCGAGCGTTCACGTCGTTAAATCCGGAATTGACGCCATCCAACACTTCGCCGGTATTGCCCCAAGTGCCGAAATTGGCGTATTCGCGGTCGAATAGATTGTTAACCCGGCCGAACAGCGTCACATGTTGGTTGAAGCGGTATTCGCTACGCAAATTGAACACGACGAAGCCCGGCAATTTGCCGGTCAAATTGGCTTCGTCGCCACGCAGCGCCTGGGCGCTGTTGTAGTTCATGTCAAAACCCAGGGTCCATTGCGGCAGAATGTCCACATCGCTGCTGAATTTGAATTGATGCGCCGGAATGCCGGGAATCCGGTCGCCGACATCCACCCGGATATTGCCGTCTGCGTCGGCGGCTGGATTGTTGGGGCTGCTGGATAGAAACGGCGTCTGAAAGGTCGCGTCGATGTAGCTGTAGTTCGCCGACCAGCGCCAGCGTTCGTAAAACTTACCGGATAATCCCAATTCCGCGCCTTGGCGTTGAGTCTGACCAACATTGGCGAAATAGCCGGTGTTGCCGATCACGCTGCCCGAACTTTGAAAAATGATGTCGTTGTTGTTGATGGTATGGAAAAAACCGGCGTTCCAATCGACGTATCCTTCCAATAGACGGCTCAAGCGGCCGCGAAAGCCGGTTTCCCAGGTATTGGCGACGACTTGTTTCAACGGCGGATCGGAGACGAAGGCGTTGGGCAATTTGCACGGTGCGCTTGGATCGGCGCAGCTTAATTCCATCGGTGTCGGAATTCGCGACGATTCGCTGTAGTTGCCGTAGAAGGTCAGTTCGGGCATGAACGCATAAGTCAGGCCGGCGGCCGGATTGAATCGGTCGTAGGAATGGCTGCCGTTCAAATCTTCGCCGAAGTGGTCGCGTAACTTGACGTGCGATTGGTTGTAACGGCCGGACACCGTGACATCCAGTTTGTCGGCCAGATTCAACGTGTCGGTCAGGAACAGGCCGTAATGATCGGTTTCGGCGGTGAGTCTGACATGCGAATCCTGCAGCAGCACGCCGCCGGCCGCGACGCCGCGATCGCCGGTCAGCGCGCCCAATTCGGTGTCGGCGTGATAGCGGGCGTTGCCGTGGTCGAAACTGGCGCCGCCGATCAAGTGGTTGTTCCGGCCGAAAACTTTGTGATCGATCGCATCCTGCAACGCGAAGCCGAACGATTGTTGCAAGGTGCTGGAGGTGTTGATGGTTCCGCCCTCGAAGGCGTCGTCCGCTTGTATGCCTCCGCCGCCCAACGCCTGTAGAGCTTCGTCGTCCCCGTTGCACAAGGCGGTCGGGTCGCCGCTGCAAGGCGCGAACTCGCTGCCGTCGCCGTTGTAGGTGCTGATTTTATTGCGCCGGTAGTACAGCGTGCCGGACAGCTGGTTGTGGTCGTTCAGCCAAGTATCGCCGTCCAGAGAAACCAGCAGCATCCGGTTGCGGGTGATATCCGGGTGCGTGAAGATTTGATCACGTCCGTAAGCCAGCATTTGCTGGGGTAGGGCGCCGTTGCCGCGTAGGGTGTTGTCAGTGCCGGCGATGCTCAAGTCCAAGCTGGATTTGACGCCGCGCCAACTCAGCGTGCCGAAGCCTTGTTTGGCTTCGCTGGGCGAATGGGCGCGCCAGCCTTTCTCGTTAAAATATTTAAAGTCCAGGAAATAGCCCCAGGTGCCATCGTTCCAGCCGCTGGTGACTTCCTCGGAATGCCGGTCCCAGGAGCCGCCTTGCGCTTCAAAGCTGTGTCCGGGCGCCGAAAAGCCGGTCTTGGTGTTGATGTTGATCGAGCCACCCAGTGCGTTCAAGCCGAAGGCCGGGTTGGATGCTGGCTGCAGACTCATATTGTCGATGGCGCCGTTGGGGATTAAATCCCAGTTGACCATGTCGCCGAACGGTTCGTTAAAGCGAATGCCGTTCACGTAAGTCGCCAGGCCTTGCGGCAGGCCCATCAGCGGCGAAGCGCTGAAGCCGCGGTATTGAATGTCCGGTTGCAACGGATTGTTTTGGGCGTCGTTGACGTTGACGCTACCCAAGTAGCGATTCATGTAGTCCGCCAACGATAGGGCCTGCGATTCTTGAAGTTTCTCGGCAGTCGCGGTTTGAACGTGGGCGGGAATTTTGTTGATATCGACGCCGCCGAATTGTAGCGGGGTCACCGCGACGACTTCGACGCTGTCCAGATTGGCGGGGGCCACTTCCTCGGCTATGGCCTTTGCCATTGGCAACAGACCGAAGCAAGGCAGGATGCCAAGCGCAAGTTTTTTCATGATCGACTCAAGTTAGCTTCAGCCGACGGATGATACCTAACAGCTTACAGGTGGGGGAGGTGAAAACGGAAAAAGGAAAATTTCCCGATAAGCGGCTAATGGCCAGGCGCCGCCGATTCGGTGAGCCATTCGGCGCGCGGCACGGTAAAATGACCGGCTTTAAGGACGATTGTGCGAATTCAGCTGGGATTGGAAGCTCGGATGCTGGCTTCGAGTGTCTACCCTGGCGGCCCGACGGATTCACGCGGAAGATCGCGGGTCGCTTTTGTTGGCGGTTCAGGCAATGCCGGACCGTGCGCCAGCTCCCTTAATACCGCCCAGGTTTTCTTTTCCCCTACGCAATAACACACTATGACCATTCAATATATCGATACTCCGGAACAACTTCAGGCTCTCTGCGTACAGATCGGCCGTCACGACTGGATTGCGCTGGATACCGAGTTTTTGCGGGAGAAAACCTATTACCCCAAGTTCTGCTTGTTGCAAATTGCCACGCCGGACTGGGTGGCCTGCATCGATCCGCTGGCGATCGCCGATCTGAGTCCGCTGTTCGAGGCTATTTACAATCCCGCCATCGTCAAGGTATTGCACTCCTGTCGCCAGGACTTGGAGATTTTCTATCAACTGAGCGGCAAAATTCCGATGCCGGTGTTCGACACCCAAATCGCCGCGCCGTTGCTGGGGTTTCAGGAAAATCCCGGTTATGCGATGTTGGTATCCAGCTTCCTCAACGTTAACCTGAGTAAGGCCCATACCCGCACCGACTGGTCGGTGCGTCCCTTGAGTCCGGAACAGATCGAGTACGCCGCCGACGACGTGATCTACCTCTGCAAGATCTACACCTTGATGTGCGAGCAGTTGGATAAACTAGGTCGCTTGGATTGGCTAAATGCCGATTTCGCGCTGTTGAACAATCCGGAGTTGTATCAACTATCGCCGGAAAATGCCTGGTTGCGGATACGCGGCAAGAACAAATTGACCGGCAAGCAATTGTCCATCATGCAGGCTTTGACCGAATGGCGCGAACGTACCGCGCAGCAGGAAAACAAACCGCGCAACTGGTTGTTGGCCGACGACATGTTGCTGGAGTTGGCTAAATTGCAGCCGGTGACGGTCGCCGATCTGGCCAAGGTCCGCAATATCGGCGAACGCACCGTCAACCGCTACGGTAAAACCCTGTGCGAACTAATTGATGTCGCTCGCCAACGGCCGCCTAAACCGCTGGTCGAAAAAGGCAAACCTCAAAAGAAAACCCAGCAAACCGAAGCCATTCTGGATGTGCTGGGCGCGGTCGTCAGAATTCGGGCCGAGGAAAACTCGCTGAATCCGATTATTTTGGCGACCCGCAACGATCTGGAACAATTGCTGGCCGGCGACGACGATTGTCTGCTGCTACAGGGTTGGCGCTACAACATGGCCGGACGGGAGTTGCAAGGTTTGCTGCGCGGTGATTACAGTTTGCGTTTGCGCGACGATGCCGTCGAGATTAGTCCGGTCTCCGCTTAGATCTCGCGGTCTCGACCCAAACTGAAACGCTGGGTGAATAGTTCCGCCGGTACCGGCGGCGAAAACCAATAGCCCTGACCGTAATCGCAACCGATCGATTTCAGCAAATCGCGCTGGCGTTCGGTTTCGACGCCTTCGGCTATTACTTTCAGGCCCAGCTTGTGGGCCATCACGATAATCGCTTCGCAGAGCGCGAAGTCGCTGGAATCCTCGGTCAGGTTGCGTACAAAGGACTGGTCGATTTTTAAATAGTCGATGTCGAATTTTTTCAAATACGACAGCGACGAGTAGCCGGTGCCGAAGTCGTCGATCGCGACTTGCATACCGGCGTCCCGGAACGCCATCAAGTGGTCCTGAACGTTGGTATTGGCGTCCAGCAGCAAGCCTTCGGTAATTTCAACGACGATGCTTTGTCCCGACAGGCCGAGGGAGTGCAAATAATCGAACCAATGACGGGGTGCTTGACCGGCGCTTTGGAATTGCACCGGCGATTTGTTGATGCTGATTTGAAACTCGCGGTGCAAGCGGCTTTGCCATTCCAATACCTGCTGGGCGGCGGTTTCGAACACCCAATCGCCAATCTTGTTGATCAAGCCGGTTTCCTCGGCCAGCGGAATGAATTCCGTCGGGCTAACGACGCCGCGCGTCGGATGTCGCCAACGCAGCAAAGCTTCCGATTTATGGACTTCGCCGCTGACCAAGTCCACGATGGGTTGGTAGTGGAGCGATAGTTGCCGCTCGCTCAAGGCGTTGCGCAAATCGGCCAGTAGCGCCGCGCGTGCCTGCAACGCATCCTGCAACGCCTTGGTAAAAAAGCTATAGGCATTCCGGCCCCGGTTTTTGGCGGCGTACATCGCCTGGTCCGCGTTCTTCAACAGCTCGCTGAGGTCGGTGCTATCGGTCGGGTAGAAGGTGATACCGATGCTGGCCGAGACGTAGGTGGTGTCCTCGGCCAGTTGGAACGGCGCGCTCAATTGCTCCAGCAAATGCCGGGCTATCGGTTCGGCGCTGCGCGGTTCGTCGAGTTCGCCCAGGATGATCGTAAACTCGTCCCCGCCCAGTCTGGCGACGGTGTCCGATTCGCGGACGCAAAGCTGCAGCCGTTGCGCGGTTTCCTTGAGCAATTGGTCGCCGATGTCGTGGCCCAAAGTGTCGTTGACTTCCTTGAAGCGGTCCAGATCGATAAACATCAGCGCGAACATCTGGCCCATACGGTGGGCTTTTTTGATTTCCTGTTCCAGCCGGTCGCGAAACATCCGGCGATTCGGCAGACCGGTGAGCGGATCGAAATTGGCTTGCCGCCAGATTTGTTCCTCCGATTGCTTGCGTTGCGTAATGTCCGAGAACAACGCCACCCGCCGTTGCGGATGGCCGGAGGCGTCGTAAATCGTGTTGATCGTTAATTCTTCCACGTAAATGCGGCCATCCTTGCGGCGATTCTTGATTTCGCCGTGCCACGTGCCGGTCTCTTCCAATGCCCGCCACAACTCCCGATAAAACCCGGAATCGTGTTGATCCGATTTTAACACCCGTGGATTTCGGCCGACGACTTCGTCGGCCGCATAGCCGGTCATCGAGGTAAAGGCCGGATTGACGCTTAGGATATTGTTGTCCGCGTCGGTGACGACCATCGCCTCGCTACTGTTCTGATAGACCAGCGCGGCCAGCCGCAAATTTTCCTCGGCCTTGCGGCGTTCGCTGACATCGCGGGCGAAGCCCACGCTACCCAGCAATTCGCCGCTCTGATCGATGACCGGGGCCTTATAGGTTTCGTACCACTTGCGAAGTCCGCGATCGATGATTTCTTCCTCGACGACCAGATTGGCGCGGGTTGCCATGACGGTGCGGTCGTCGGCTCGATAGCGTTCGGCCAGTTCCGGCGGTGCGATATCCAGATCGGATTTGCCGACCAATTCGTCCGGCGTGCCGGCGTCGAAGATGGCGGAGAATTCTTGATTGACCGCCAGAAACCGGCTGTCGCGGTCTTTCAGCCAGATTGCGTGAGGAATGTTGTCGAGCAAGGCGCGTTGATAGTATTCCTTTTGCCGCAATGTTCTTTCCGCGTGGCGGGTTGCGGTAACGTCGCGGAATTGCCAAATACGACCAAGATAAGCGCCTGTTTTGCTGCAAATCGGCGCGGTGTGGAATTCCAGTATCGTGTCGTCGAGCAGTTCCACTTCGTCGCGGGCGATAGCATCCGGTTGAGCCTGAACCAAAGCGATGCTCCGGGTCATCTGTTCCGGGTGTTTCATTTGTTGCCGTGCCATCTCCAACTGCGCGGCAATACAGTCCTGGTTCGCCAGGTCCGGCGGCATCCGCCACAATTCGCCGATCCTCAGGTTTTGCTGCACCTTGCGACCTTCGGCGTCGACGGCGACGATACCGTCCGGCGTCGATTCCAATACCGCCTCCAGAAAAGCGGTGCGCCATTGCAACTGCTTTTCCAGTCCGCGCAGTTCGGTGACGTCGGTGTAACTCCAGACCCGGCCGATAATTCGATCGCCGATGCGTTGGGGGCGAGAATAACGTTCCAACAGCCGGCCGTCGATGAGTTCCAGCAGGTTTTTGATTTCCCGTTCGGGATGCTCGCGCAATTCGTTGACTTGGGCGCGCGTCAGTTCCGGGTCCTTCATCTGCTTCAGGATGAATTCCAGCAAGGCATGGCAGTGGTCGCCCTCGCGTAACATGTCTCTCGGAATTTGCCACAGCGCTTGAAAGCGCTGGTTGAAGCCGCGGATGTAGCCGTCCAGGCTAACCACCAAAATGCCGGCGGTGGTGGCTTCCAACGTGGCTTGCAGCATCGATAGCGATTCGGCCAGTTGTTGTTGACCCTGCTTGTTTTGGGTAATGTCTTCGTATAAGCCGAGGATACCGATGGTGGCGCCGTCGCCGTTGATCAGCGGCATTTTCGAGGTACGCAG
This sequence comes from Methylomonas stagni, assembly GCF_050154735.1. Lineage (NCBI taxonomy): Bacteria > Pseudomonadati > Pseudomonadota > Gammaproteobacteria > Methylococcales > Methylococcaceae > Methylomonas > Methylomonas stagni. The sequence goes on from NZ_CP189557.1 coordinate 5,030,585, forward strand.
CCAGATGGTATCGCCGCTCGGCGTGGTTTGCGGTTCTTCGAAATTCAACTTAGGCGTGCCGGAAGACATGACCGCCACGTCGTCGCTCCGGTATAAATCGGCTTGGTCTCGCCACGTCATTTGGGTGTCGTCCTTGCCGAGCATTTCCGAGGCGCGCCGCCGGCCGGCGTCGTTGGCGAACAGCGTGTTACAGCCCAGATACCGCGAGTTGAGGTCTTTCCAAAACACCCTGACCGGTAAGGTTTCCAGGATGGTTTGCAGCAATAAATTGGATTCGGTCAAGGCTTTTTCGTAGCGCATCCTTTCGGTGATATCGAAGTAGGTGACCAGATAGCCGCCCTGAAGAGAGTCGCTAAGCGCGGTGGTATTGGCAAGGGCCGTAAGGGTAGCGCCGTCGCGGCAACGAATATCGACTTTCTCCGGTGCGATGTCTTGCCGGTTTAGACTGGCGCTCAGATGGCGTCGCGAAACGGCCATGATCGAATCCCGGTAAGCCGGATCGGGGTAGGCCAAGCGCCACCAATCGTCGCGACAGCGAAGATCGTCTTGGGTGTAGCCGAAAGTCGCCGAAAAGGCCGAGTTGAAGAAGACCACATTGTCGTGGCGGTCGTAAAGGATATGTGGTACTGGTGAAGCGTCCACGATATGCCGTAGGCGTAGCTCGCTGTCGAGTAGTTCTTCGGCGATGCGTCGGCTGCTGTGTAATGTCAACGCCAAAGCCATGCCGCAGGTCGACAACGCGGCCATGAACAGCCAGAAATTGAACAGATCGCTTTGCTCGAAATCGTGGGCGAACTTGCCCACGTGCTGGGCGGCTCCCAGCAAGGCCTGCGCGGCGGTGAGGACCATCACCAGTACCACGCCGTGCCGCCCAAACCGCAGGGCGCCCCACAGGACGCAGAAAAATGGCCAATAAGTGTGTGGGGCGAATTTCAGATGGTCGGTAAACCAGTCGAAAAACAGAATCTGGCCGACCAGAAAGGAGAGTCCGACGAAAATCACGGTTTCCGGCCAGCGTTTGCCGTGAAACCAATTGCTTGGCCAGCGTCGCCAAATCAACGTGGCCGGCGTGGCGAAGACGATGCCAAACACATCGGCCATCCACCAGTGCAGCATGGATTCGCCGAGTTCCCCGGCGGGTACGTAACCGCTTGCCAACAGTGCCGCCGGGCCGATCGCCGCGCTAATAGCGGAGCAAACCACGCCAACCAGCACCAGTGTTAAAAAATGTTTGGGTTCGGATAAGGTGACTGAAAAATTGCGATTGTTGCCGAGCAATCGCGCCGCGGTTAAAGTTTCCAAGGTATTGCCGGCCGCGATCAATCCCGAAAGCCAGAGAGAATCGTTGACCATTAAACCGGCGGCCAGCGCGCCCAAGAAAATGCCCGGCCAGTACCTTAGACCTTTCAACAGCAACACCGCGAGTCCCAATCCGCCGGAAAACCAGACTAGCGTGACGTTGCCGCTGGTCGAAAAGTAGCTCAAAGTGATTTTGGCGATTGCTCCGTATAGCAGGGCCAAGCTAAGGATGCCCGGCAAATCGCGCCGGCGGTTAAGAGGTGTCGCCATCGAATCAGAATACAAAGAAGCGGAAACTGTCGAAAATGAAACTCACAAGTTCGTTGCCGGTTTTAACGTTGGCGTGGGGTTGCCCAAACCGGTTAGATCGTAAAGCCGCCGTTTCCCGTCGCGTCAAAGCGCGGTGCGGCGGCGATTCATAGAGCGATCAGTCCGGCCGCGTTCAGGCCGAGATAGGTTTTATAGCCGGCGACCGCCGCCAGTATCAAGAAAAACGCGCCGCTGAGCTTATGGAGCAAGCCCAGCGGCATTTTTTGCAGCACGGTGCGGCCGGCGACTACCCCTAGCAACGAGGTCAAGCCCAGTGCCGCCGTCGAGCCTAGCCAGACCGCCGCCGCCGGCGCGCTGCTGCTGAAACCGACCACCGCCAGCTGGGTCTTGTCGCCGAATTCCGCCACCGTAATCAATAAAAACGTGGTCAGAAAAATGCCGTGACCGCTTTTTTCGACAACGGCTTCGTCGTCGTCCTCGTCTTCACGATTGAATACCGCGTGCAAACCGAAGCCGGCGAACAACAAGGCGACGCCGGCCGACACCGCGTATTCCGGCAGCCAGTTGGCGATGGCGACGCCAAACACCACCGCCAGCGTATTCAGCAGCGCGAACGCGGCCAGCGCCCCCACCAGACTGGTGCGGCCCGGTGGCGCGAAGCCAGCGTCATGCACACCAATTGGCTTTTGTCGCCGATTTCGGCGGCGGCGATCAAGGCCAGACTGGTCCCGGCGGCTGCCGAAAAGCCGGCAGGGTCGGCGGGCGTCAACCGGTTGATAAGCTCGATTAGATAATCCATTGGTTCGGAGCGCTTAGCTGAGGATTTTGTCCAGCATCATCATGATGATGAAGCCGATCATCAACGAAAACGTAGCGATGCGCGAGCGGCCCTTGGCATGGGTTTCCGGAATGATTTCCTCGCTGATCACGAATAACATCGCCCCCGCCGCGAAGCCCATCGCAATCGGCAGTATCGACGAAAACACCGTCACCATCGTAATGCCCAGCAGGCCTCCGACCGGTTCGACCAAGCCGGTCGCGGTGGCGATCCCAACCGCTTTCCATTTGTTGTAGCCCAAGCCGACCAACGGCAGCGCGACGGCCAGACCTTCCGGCAAATTTTGCAGCGCGATGGCGATGGCCAACACCAGGCCGTTATTCATATTTCCCGAGCCGAAACTGACGCCCACCGACATGCCTTCCGGAAAGTTGTGGATCGTGATGGCGATGATGAACAGCGAAATTTTTTGCAGCGAATTCAAGCTTTCGTCGCTAACCGCGTCGAAATGCAGGTGCGGCAGGCGTTCGTCGGCGAAATGCAAAAACACCGCGCCCAGCAGCATGCCGGCCGCGACGATCCACAACCCCTTGCCCGGCCAAATCTGGTCGCCGAAGTCGATGCCGGGTACCAGTAGCGAGAAGGCGGTGGCGGCCAGCATCACCCCGGCGGCGGCGCCGAGCATGCTGTTGAACAGGCGCTCGGAGATGTCCTTGAAAAACAGCGCCGGCAATGCGCCGACGCCGGTCGCCAAGCCCGCCAGAATGCTGGCCATAAAGCCGATCACGACCACGCCGTCGAATATCAGGTACAGACTGCCGAACACCACGACTTGCGACAGCAAAAACAAACCAGCCAGAACGCCCCAGCGTTGTAGCGTGGGCAGCGTCATGATTTTCAGATACCGTGGATGGGCTTGGAGACGGAGGTAGTATTCCTCGAGCTTGGCTTGTATGTTTTGCATTTTTTATTATCCGAAGGTGAGGGTGCGTAAAGTCGCGATTATACTGAATTAACCGCCGCCGCCGAGGTTCGTCACTCCGGTTGTCGGCGGGTAATTCGCGGATTTGTCTAGCCCCTGGCAAATATGCCGGGAAAACCGGTGCGATTTCGGTATCATGCGCGCGGCGTCGGGTTGGCGCTGTCAACGCAAAAGGCCGCGAAAGCCAACCGGAATCGTCTTTTTCACGGGAGTCACGATGAGCAAACTCAATTTCAGCAAAGGATTTTTTCTAGCCGCGACGGTCACGGTAGCCGGTTGTAATGCGCCGCAGCCCTACACCGGGCAAACGTTCGCGCAAACCCCGGCGCTGCCGTCGGTGCCTGCCGCGGGAAACCTGGGCGCCGAGATGGACTTGGTTGGCCTGTTGGTCGGTCAACTGGGTATTTCCCCACAGCAAGCGCTGGGCGGAGTGGGTTCGATATTCTCGTTGGCGCAACAGCGCCTGAATCCGGGCGACTTTTCGCTACTCAGCTCCAATGTGCCCAATATGGACCGCTATCTCGGTGCGGTTTCGAATCAGCCTAAGTTTGGCGATGACGGCGGGTCGTCGCTACTCGGCACGGCCGGCGGTTTGCTGGGTTTGGCCGGGTCGTTTCAGAGCTTGGGGATGAACAGCAGCATGATCGGCCAATTCGTGCCGGTGGTGTTGCAATACGTGCAAAATCAAGGCGGGGCTTCGGCGATGGCCTTGCTGGAGCAAGCTTTGTACCGGTAGTTTCGGCGGGTTGGTCGCCGCTCGGCGTTGCTACGGTTTGCGTTTTTCGTCGGCGTTTGGCGCCGGTTGAGCGGAGACGACGCCCGCATCCTGGCTCGCTCCGCCACCGTCTTCGAACGGTTTGACGATCGGGTTAGCCAACGCCGGGAACCGGCTACCGATTTCGCGGCCCAAGCCGTTACAATGTGTTCTTTTGATTGCCGGGTTGAAACATGACTGCCGCATTACCTATCCATGATTACGCCTTGTTGGACGACGCCGAATGCGCAGAACGTATCGCCGCCGCCAAAGCCCAATTAAACGGCCGCTGCATCGTGCTGGGCCATCATTATCAACGTGACGAAGTATTCCAGCATGCCGATATTTATGGGGATTCGCTGAAGTTGTCGCGCGAGGCGGCGCAATCGGCGGCCGAATTCATCGTGTTTTGCGGCGTGCATTTCATGGCCGAGGTGGCAGACATCCTGTCCCGGCCCGAGCAGATCGCAATTTTGCCGGACATGGCCGCCGGTTGTTCGATGGCGGACATGGCCAATAAAATCAAGGTCCAGCAATGTTGGGACGAGTTGGCTAAGATCATCGACGTCGAAAATTCGGTGACGCCGGTGACCTATATCAATTCCGCCGCCGACTTGAAAGCTTTTTGCGGTCAGCACGGCGGCATCGTTTGTACCTCGTCCAATGCGCAAAAAATCCTGAATTGGAGCTTCGAGCGCCGCGAAAAAGTCCTGTTCTTCCCCGACCAGCACTTGGGCCGCAACACCGGTTACCGGATGGGTATTCCGCTGGAACACATGGTCACCTGGGATTTCAACAAACCGCAAGGCGGCCTGACCGAGCAACAAATCCGCGACGCCAAAATGATTTTGTGGAAGGGTTACTGTTCGGTGCATCAGGCTTTTCAACCCGAGCAAATCGACAATTTCAAGGCAAAATATCCGGAAACCATCGTGATTTCGCATCCGGAAGCCTGTTTCGAAGTGTGCGAGAAATCGGATTACATTGGTTCCACCGAGATGATTTTAAAAATTGTCCGCGAGGCCGAGCCCAATACCCGCTGGCTGGTCGCCACCGAATTGAATCTGGTCAACCGGCTGGCCCAGGAAACCAAGGCGCAGGGCAAGCAGGTCCATTTCATGGCGCCGACCTTGAGCATGTGCTCGACGATGTTCCGTACCGATCCGCAGCATTTATGCTGGGTGTTGGAAAACCTGGCCGCCGGCCATGTCGTCAACCGAGTGTCGGTCCCGGCCGAAGAGGCCGCTCTGGCTAAGTTGGCGCTGGATAATATGCTGCTGGCGTCTTAATGCGTTGATAGCGCGCGGGCTAGGCGTTTGCCGCCGGTTCGGCGGTAAGCGCTCGGTCCTCGCGAATGGTTATCCGTCCAGCCGCCGTACTTCTTAGCGTCCAATCTTCTGATTTAGTAAGTCTTCAGCGATCTGTAGCCCCTCTTTGAAAAAGAGGAGCAGGGAAGACTATTTGAATAAATCCCCCTCAGCTCCCTTTTTCAAAGAGGTTACTTGGATTGGGGCCGCTTGAAGCCTATGTTGAATAGTTACTGAATTTTAACCCGGTCCCTTTGGCCCCGAGTAAGTAGAAGGGCGTAACACCAAAGGCTTAGACGGGGTCGATCAGCGATCAATCGGCCCTCCCAGTCCAGTTTCGCCACCGGCAATGCCGACAGCAAGGGTATAGACCGTTCCGTGCCGTGTTTTTATGTTGGAAACGCGTCCTTCCACTTTCCAGTGACGTGTTTTCAGCCTTCCGTGATGCGCTTCCACCATTCCGTGACGTCCTATTCGCCTTCAGTGATGTGTTTCCAAGGTTCCGCGTCGTGTTTCCATCCCTCAGTGACGTGCTTCCGACGTTCCGTGACGTGTTTCCACGATTCCGTGACTGCCGAATCGCTGTACGCCTCGCCAGCCGTGGCTTGCAGAGGTTTTCCCCCAACGTTGGAAACACGCGTAAAAACGGTTCCGGGACGGGAGTCGAAGTCGTCGTGCCATCATTACCCTAAAGCTGCGCGCCGATCCGCGCGATCAACTGTAATATTAAGCAATTAACCTAGCACCATAACAGTGTCGCAGTTTCATTGACTGCCTGTAGAGTTGGTCTGTATTGCTAAAACAGCATATGGTAGGCGCTAATTAATTGAGCGGAGATATTTTTCGCGCGCTATGATTAAGCCGCGCCGGAGGAGCGTTAGGCCGGTTTTTATCGCCTACGGTTGCGGCCACTCGCGTCATGGCGAGGAGTGGCGCTGTTGTTGGGATAACTCGCAATCCCCTCAGAGGTGCCGCGTGGTTTGGACTGTTAAACGGAGGTGGAGGATGAGCTCGAAACCTGGTTGTCCTGACTCAGGGTGGCCTCTAAACAATGTTCGATGGTCATTTTTATTCATTAATCGAAAGGAGAAATTCATGAATACCCGTAAAACTTTAGTTGCGTTGGGTTTGCTACTCGGCGGTGCCATATTAAACGCCCACGCCAGCTTGACCAGTTATACCGGCGCCGACGGCGCTGGCTTGGTCTACAGTAGCGTCGGCAACGTGACTTGGACGCAAGACGCCAATTTGTTCAAAACCCTGTCCAATGCCGACCATTCGCTAATCAGCCGGGTTATCGCGTTGACGCCTACAACGAATTATTACGCCTCATCCGGGCCGCAAGTAACCTTGACGGCGAGCGATTTCGGCAGTTTCAATGTCAACATTCCCTCTTCAGGCTTCCTAAGTTGGTGGGGGGCTATCGCCTTCGCCAATTACTTAAACAGCATCGACTACGGCGGCAGCCACCAATGGCGCTTGCCGACCAGCAATGCCATTGTCGGTTTTAACGGCACCGCCGGTAACGAACTAGGCCAATTGTTTTATAGCGAATTGAACGGTACCGCCGGCAAGTTTATTCCCAACACCCCAACCTTCGACAACGAATCGCCGGTAGCCTACTGGTCTGGTATTGAGTTCACTTCCAACCAGGCCGCGGCGTGGGGCTTTGACGCTCGAAACGGTGCTCAGGGCTACGATGAAAAGGGTCGCGGGCATCTGGTTTGGCTCGTTAGCCCAGGGCAAGTGGCTGCGGTGCCGATACCGGGCGCATTAGCGTTGTTTGGAACCGGGCTGATGGGATTGCTGGGTTTGCGGAGAAAATAACATTCCGTCGTTTCGGGTAAGGCGGCGGTTAACCCAATTCTTTTTGTAGACGCTTAAATCTAAAAAACGCGGCGCTGACGGCCAATGCACTTTGTTGTTCGGCCGCAATTTACGGTACGTTAGATATTAACCCATGCTGTCGCGCGCAACCCATATCCAAGGAGTTTACTCATGACACACAGGCTACTTACCTTCGGCGTTCTGCTCGGCGCCGCCGCGTTCAACGCCAATGCCACGCTAATCAGCTTTACCGGTGCCGATGACGTTGGCTTGGTCTACAGCAGCGTCGGCAACGTGACCTGGACGCAAGACGCCAATCTGTTGGCTACGCTGGAAAGCACTTACGGTTTCCGAAACGTCATCCAAGCCATTATCGCCGCTAGCCCTACCGTTAGCGACACGCCCAACAGCTTCGACGGTTACACCGGTTCTTACACCGTGAAAACCACCGATTTTTCGTCGGACGGTAGAGCCAACTGGTTTGGCGCGCAAGCTTTCGTTGGCTTACTGAATCGCGTCAACTATGGCGGCAGCTCCCAATGGCGCTTGCCAACCAGTAATGCCATCGACGGATACGACGGCAGCGCCGGCAACGAACTGGGCCAATTGGTTTACGGCGAATTGGACGGTTCGGCGTCTAATTCCATTCCCAATACCAGTAGCTTCGACCACGAGCAAGCCTCTTCGTACTGGTCAGGTACCGAGAATGCGGCTTCCCCCGGTAGCGCGTGGTATTTTGAAGCCTATTACAGTAGTCAGGCCAACCACCGGAAGACTTATCAACACTACGTATGGGCGGTGAGTCCCGGACGATTGTCGGCCGTGCCGATACCGGGGGCTGTTTGGTTGATGGGTAGTGGCCTGATGGGATTGTTGGGTCTAAAACGGCGCGGGCGGGTTGGGTAGCAGGCATATTTAGCGATTGGATTTTGTTTCGTTAGCCGGCGGGAATTATCCCCTGGGTGACTGTTTAACGCGTATCGAGCGATCGTATTGACTCGGGCTTGCAATGATTAAACCGACTGGTGCGATCCCCCTCGATTCGCTTCCGAGAACGCAGGACGTTTGCCTCGACTCCGTTCGGAGAGCGCGCAGGTTGTTCCCCGAGAGGAGGCGATTGTTCCCCGAATGAAGTCGATCACTCCCTGAGCGGAGCCGGTCGTTCCCTGATCGGAGCCGAAGGGAACTAAAGCGTCTAAAGCCCGAAACACTAGTTCCCGCCCTTTACCTGAGCACATCCGCATCGGCGATAAAAACCTGGCAAATCGCTGTTGATTTAGCCGTTCCCGCAAACACAACCGGCGCACGGCATTGCCAAACTCGGGGTCTTGGAAAATAACAACCGCCGCACCGTTTGCGACTCGCGCGGTTTGTAATCTCTCCGAACGCCATGCTGGCCAACTTATTCGAGCGGAGATTTTTTTACGCGTTAGAGTTGTTACGATGAGTCGAGGAGGAGTTGGTGGGCGGTTACCGACCCTTTGCGGCCTCTCAACGAATCAAGAAGCAGACGATGGGAGTGCCTCAGTTCGTCGCTTCGCGGTTCTTTCGGTCTCGGTCCCGTTCCTGCAAATTCGATGAGCGGGAGTGGCCTGTTTCAACTAATAGTCAACGGGTTGGAAATTGATTGGCTAGCTTTCCTTATTTAAAGTCTGAGAAATCTAAGCTAACCACAACTTTCTCAAGACTAATGTTCTTCTGCTTCAAGAAGTCCATGAACTCCCAGGTGAGCTCATCGCTGTTGGCATTAGGAACTGTTCCAATACCCCATGTGGCGCTCTTGTCCCATTCATCTGCCTCGTTCAGCCAGCAGAAGCTTTGCTCCATCAGAAGCCGAAGTTCGCCATCCATGTCGGGATAACTGCAGATCCGCTTCAGCTTATCAACGCTAATCGTAAAGCTAGTCCCATCAACATCGGCACGGTCAAGCATGAACGCATAGAACTGACGCGAGATTCGGGGCAGGCTCTTCAACCTCCTGATGAACTTATTGAAATCCTTCCTCACCGCTTGTTCTGTAACTTCAGTATCGGGATTCTGTTCTTTCAGATGCTTGTGATAGGCCGACACACCGTCATAACGTTCTCTGGGAATCTTCTCGATGAACGCATCAATATTAGTTTGATACTTGCCCGATTTGTCGGGCACCTCAAGCTCAATCTTGACACGGGCAACTTCTTTACTGACCAGATCATGAAGCTGCTGAAGGCGGTCTATGGGCAGCGAGAGAATTTTCTTGAGCACATCCCCTATGTCAAGAATGTGCTTCTTGGTATTGAACTTAAACGGTCCTGTCAAGGTGGGCTTTATACCGCTATAGCTTCCCTGCTTATCCACTAGGATTAGTACATAAATCGTCGGAAACTTGCCGACCTGTGGCGCAGCGTTTTCCAAAGTCTTGTTTATCTTGTCAGATGTTTTGGTGGAGGTGATCTGGAAAGCCACTTTGGCGGTTTCGTCCCCAAGATCTAGGCCAGGGTTGTTTGAACGCTCTTCGTTGAGATTGATCAGCTTGTAGTCATAGACGATGTTGAGAACGTCCTTGAAGAAATCCTCAAGGTAACGGTTCAGGTCATATAGCTGCAACCCAGCGCGGCTTTCAACTTGGTGCGAAACTGCAGTCAATTCGTCAATAATTTGACCTATATAGTACCCCCTTGTGATCATTATATTTCTCTCATCTATATGGAAATGGTTTTATCAAGACCTCAACCTCTTCACCGCTCACATAACCGCCAACCAGTGCGGTGAATTTCTCAACATCATCTATTTTTGAAAATCTTCCAAATTCTTTTCTGACCTCTTTTAAAACTCCATCTGGAATTTTCTTAGTAACAGAGTAGGCTATGAAATACGGGCTATAAGGAGCATTAGCAGGAGAGGTAGTAGGAATTTTGTCGCAGTATGGATTGATGTATTTTTGATACATGTGTTCTGCAAAATTCACCGCACATCCTTCTTCTAGAGAACTTACCTTGACATTGCCCCCCTTCACGTTAATTACTGGATTCAACAAGTGAAGTGATTCATGGCAGATGTCGTAGAAGACATCTTCCCAAGTTCTTACATACTCCCCAAGCACTATGGCAACTGTGCCATGATCTTCCATTAGCGGAACTATCCGAGATTGAGGTTGAGCTACAAAAAGCGGCATAGAATAGAGCTTGGTATCGTCACCATCTCCATATAGATTTTCTAATTTCGCCAAGACAACAACCATTATTGCATTGAGAAGCTCTTTATTACCCTCTATTTCATCGCGTGGATTAGATGTCGCATTTACAGCAGCAGAATCGATTTGCTCCTTGAGCCTTGCCTTTAATCCATTATTTAACTCAACATCTTCAAGCAACTGAAGCAAAACTGGAGCTATCATCATTTATTATTCTTTCCGAATTTTCTCATCCCGCCTCTTCAGCAGGGCTAGCTTATCAGCAATCTAATTGTGTGCAGGTCTTTCAATCTAATATCTGCAGGCCTCGACGGACCACAATAATACGAAATAAATTATAGCTCGCAGTCGGAAGACCCGGAAGATACCTGAATGTCCGCAAAGGGCGAGCGCCCCAACTGGCAGCTTTTGGCCGATTTCTGACCCAGGATGCCTTCCTCTATTTCAGTAATTCCGCTAATCGGACCTTTTTACACCGGGCTTAGAAATTGCTCCGATTACGCCGTCTCCGCTAGACATTCCGGTTCCCTGGGTTATTCAGTCCGGGCTATACGCCGAGCCATATCGGCTTTGCGGGCGAGCATCTTGTCGGCTAGCGTTGCTGAGCCGCCGCTGGCTAAGACGACCTGGCGAATCTCATCGTCCGGAATGCGAGCGACGACCAGGATGGCTTGTTCGATTTGTTCAGGCGTCATCGCGGCGAACAGCTTGACGGCGTGAGGATTGGCGTCGTCGCGGCGTAAGATATCCAGCTCGTCAACGCGGATACCGAACGCCTTGCCCTTGGGATCGCCCTGGGCGCGGAAGGCTAGGGCGCCGCCAACGTCCAGCGTCAGGACTTGGCCGCCGGCAACGCCTTGGTTATCGCCGTTGAAGCCGGCGGCGTCCCAGTTGGCGGTCCAGGCATGCACGCCGAACCATCGCCGCGCTTGTTCGCGCTCGCTGTCGGTGAAATGGGTCAGGCATTTCTTTTCCAGTACGATCCATTCGGTCGCTATCTGGTCCGGTGCCGCAGTAGTCACGTAGCGCAGGGTCGGCGCGCCGGCCAGTTGATAGAGTTGGGCGGCGAGCCATTCGTTGCGGGCGTGGGCGACGGATTCCAGCGTCTTCACGTAATAGCGTCGGCTGTTGCCGTCTTGATAAACGCCGGCCGGATTGCTGCCCAGTTGTCCGCCTACCCGTGAAAGTTTGGCGGTATCGAGGGTAGTCATGTTGGCGGGTTAGGGGATCAGCTGGGTGCGGCGGACCAGCGCCAGTTGCGCCGGCGTTTCGATGGCGCCCTTGCGCGCGTGGCGCACCGCGTGGATCGCCGCTTCCGGGTCCATGCCCAATTCCACCAGCAGCCGCGCGGCGATCATGCCGGCCCGGCCCAGGCCGCCCTTGCAATGCACCAATAAGTCGTCGCCCTTGCGCAAACGCTGGCGGATGTCGGCGCCTTGGGTTAGCCATTGTTGCTCGAAAGCTTGGGTGGGAACCGAATAGTCGGCGATCGGCAAATGCAGCCACTCAATGCCGCGTCTACGAATTTCGTGGCCGAGTTGCGGAACCTTGAGCGCGGTCAGTTCCGCCGGTTCCACCAGGGTTAATATCAGTTTGGCGCCCCAGGCGGCGATGGCGTCCAAATCGACGCCGAGATCGCGCTCCCAGACGCCGGTGTGGGCAAAGCGGTCGTGCTTGCCGGGGCAAAAGGTGATGCCGATCCGTCCGTGCGACGGGCTGGCGCGCACTTCGGCAATTTGCAGCGGGTGGGTGTGGCTGGTCCGCGTTCCGGCCATGGCGTTAATCTCGGCGGTGTTATCAATGCGCGCGAGTCTAGCACGAAGGCCGCTTGAGCAGTGCCGAATCGTAATGGCCGCGCGAAGATCGCCCGGCCTCGGGAGCTGGTGGCAGGGTGCTTATCCATCGGTTAACGCTGGTTGCGCATTGTGCAAGGCGATGAAGTCCGCCATTGCCAGCGTGCCGATCACGTTGGCGTTGTCGTCGAGGATTTCGTAGAGCACGCCGCTGCCGCGTATGCTGAACAACAGTACCACGTCGATGTCGCCGCCGCCTTCCCGGTGCGGCTCGTCGCTGGCGGGGCTAACGGTGTAGCGGCCGGTCGGCCGGATTTCCTTCAAACTGCCGTCGGGGTGATATAGGCGGTGCTCGCCTTGGATGACGAAAATGTGGTTCGGCGCCTTGTGTCGATGCAGCACGATTTGTTGGCCGGCGGCGAATTTGAAGAGCACGTCGATAATGTTGGCTTCGCTATCGATGTGCAGAATGAAATAGTGCAAGTGGTCGAAGCCGGCCAGGGTTTGCCAGCGGATACGGCTGTCGTCGAATAAATGGGTGTTCATTGGGATGTTCTCGAATAGGGGTGAAGAAGATCGTCCGGCCGGTGTACGGTCGAGACCTGCGGAGTTTAAGGGGCTAGCGGCGTGCGGTAAGCCGAGATTTGCCCGAAATTGCCGGGCAAATTGCCCGCCATCGATTGGCGCCCGACGCGAGCAGCGCGGGAGGTGGCGGAGGTGTTTCGATTCGGGGCTCGAGGCGGAACGGCGAGTAGGTTCGGGTTTGAGCTGGCGCCGGGATTTGCGGTAGCATGCCCAAGTAATCGACAGTCTCCTTCAACTACCCAATTTTGCCGCCTATGAATCCGTTGGATATGAGCATCGAAGCTCGCAAGCAGGAACTTGCCCATTACTTGGACAAGCAGCCGTACATCACCGAGTTGGACGGCATTACCTTGAAAATCGCCAAAAACGTGTTTCCGTCCGATTTCGGACTGACCAGCTCGTTTTTTGGCAATTTCATGCAGCGGCAGCCTCCCGCCGAAACGGCGTTGGATATGGGCTGCGGTAGCGGCTATTTCGCGTTTTTATTGAAAAAGATGGGCTGCGAGAACGTGATGGGCGTGGATTTCAATCGGGATGCGGTGCTGTGTACCTTGGAAAATACCCGCTTGAATCCCGATCTGACGCCTATCGATTTTCTGCACAGCGACTTATTCGCCGACGTGCCGCATCGGCTGTTCGACCTGATCGTGTTCAACTTCAATTATTACCCGTGCGACGGCACTTTTGGCTTGAACGAGGACGGTGGCCGCGAGATATTGAAACGGTTTTTTCATCAAGTGAAGGACTACATTAGCGAACACACCCGCATCTATATTCCCTATTCGCAATTTGTCGGCGAAGAGCACGATCCGAAACACATCGCCCCGGAATTCGGTTTTTCGGTGACATTGGAGGAAAGCACCGTTAATCATGCCGGCGAGCATTATATTTATAAGGTGATGAAGGCCTAGCTGGATCGAGCCGCTCGAGTTTCCGCTGGCGCGGGGCCTAGCGGCCTATTGCGGTCGGTTGCCGCGCCGCTTCGTCGCTTGCTTGGCGGCTTTTTCTTCTCGCAGCGCGGCGACATCCAGTAGTTCGCGTTCGATCATGTCCGGGGTTTCCAGGCTGATGCGGCCCAGCGTGCCAGCTCGGAGTTCGGTCAACAGCAGTTTGGCGGCCTTGTCCAGTTCCACGATGCCACCGCTACGTAGGCAGCCGCGTTTGGCGCCGATCGCTTGCAGCAAGGCCAGTACCTCGCCCGGCAGCGGTTCCAGCCGATAGCGGGTTTTCAGTTGCTCGGGATAGACCTGGGTCAGGTACTCCAACGCATAGAGGGCGATGTCGTCGTGCTGGAAGGCGGTGTCCTTGATCGCGCCGGTCACGGCCAAGCGGTAACCGCCGTGGCGGTTTTCGACATTGGGCCATAACACGCCCGGCGTGTCGGACAGCACCAAATTGTTGCTCAGGTTGATGCGTTGTTGGCGCTTGGTGACGGCAGGTTCGTTGCCGGTCTTGGCAATGACGCGGCCGGCCAGGATATTGATGATCGTCGATTTGCCGACGTTGGGGATGCCCATGATCATGGTCCGCAGGACTTTGCCGGCGGCCAGCTTGTCGGCCAGCATTTTATGGCACAGATCGACGATTTGCCTGACCTTGTCGGTTTGCTGGCTGGTGAGGGCCAGGGTTTTGACGCCTTGTTCGCGTTCCAGGTAGTCCTGCCAAAGTTTGGTGACCTCGGGATCGGCCAGATCGGTCTTATTGAGGATGCGTATCGTCGGTTTGTCGTCGCGCAGCCGGGCCAGCATCGGATTCTGGCTACTGTAGGGAATGCGGGCGTCGAGAATTTCGATCAATAGGTCGATGTCGGGCAGGGCTTCCTTGATCTCTTTGCTGGCCTTATGCATGTGGCCGGGGTACCACTGGATATTCATGGTTGGGTCTTATTTGCGGAATCGGTGCCCATTGTAACGCAAGCCAACGCCGGTTCCGGCTTTGCCGCGCGGTTGCGCGGTAGACGTTGTTTGTCGGGGTTTGCTACAATCAGCGCTATTTTTAGTGCTTTCCGCACATCTTGAAGTTAGTCCTTCACACTCATCCCGGAGAAAACTCTATGGCAATTAAAGTTGCAATTAACGGTTACGGTCGTATCGGTCGCAATGTCTTGCGCGCGTTGTACGAATCTGGTCGCACCAACGAGATTCAAATCGTCGCGATCAACGATTTGGGCGATTCCAAAACCAATGCACACTTGACCAAGTACGATACCGTGCACGGTAAATTCCCGTTCGATGTTTCCGTCGATGGTGATTACATTGTGGTCAACGGCGATCGCATCCGGGTTCTGGCGGAACGCGATCCGGCTAAATTGCCTTGGGCCGAGTTGGGTATCGACGTGGTTCACGAGTGTACCGGTTTCTTCACCAGCAAAGCCAAGGCGTCCGCCCACCTCTCCGCCGGCGCCAAAAAAGTCATTATTTCCGCGCCGGGCGGTAACGATGTCGATGCGACCGTTGTTTACGGCGTTAACCACACCAGCTTGAAAGCGAGCGATACCGTCATTTCCAACGCTTCTTGCACCACCAACTGCTTGGCGCCGCTGGTGAAACCGCTGATGGATACCATCGGCGTCGATCATGGCTTGATGACCACGATTCATTCCTATACCAACGACCAAGTACTGACCGACGTGTATCACAGCGACTTGCATCGCGCGCGTTCCGCCACCCAATCGATGATTCCGACCAAAACCGGTGCCGCCGCCGCTGTTGGCTTGGTGTTGCCGGAAATGAAAGGCAAGTTGGACGGTTTCGCGATGCGGGTTCCGACCATCAACGTCTCGGTGGTCGATTTGTGCTTCCAGGCGTCTCGCAATACCACCAAGGAAGAAATCGACGGCATTTTGCGCGAAGCGGCCAACGGTTCCTTGAAAGGTATTTTGGCGATCAACGACGAGCCTTTGGTGTCTTCCGACTTCAACCACAATCCGCATTCCTCGATTTACGAAGCGGGTCTGACCAAAGTCACCGGCGGAAACTTCGTCAAAGTACTGTCCTGGTACGACAACGAATGGGGCTTCTCTAACCGGATGCTGGACACCACCGTCGCTTTGTACAACGCCAAATAAAGGGAATACATGCAGTTACGTAGAACAAAAATCCTGGCGACGCTGGGACCCGCCACGGACAAACCCGGCGTGCTTGAAGATTTGTTCAAGGCAGGCATCGATGTTGTCCGTTTAAATTTCTCGCACGGTTCGGCGCAAGATCACATCGATCGCGCCAACCGGGTTCGCGAGTTGAGCAAAAAAGCGGTCGCCGGGTCGGCATTCTGGCCGACTTGCAAGGCCCTAAAATCCGTATCGAGCGCTTCAAGGAAAACAAGGTTTGGCTGGAAGAAGGCCAGGACTTTGCGTTGGACATCAACCTCGGCAAGCTGGACGGCGACAATACTCAGGTCGGCATCAGCTACGAACCGTTGGCGCGCGAAGTCAAGCCGGGCACGCGCTTGCTGCTGGACGACGGTCGGGTGGTGCTGGACGTCGTTAATGTCGTGGACAATGCCCGCGTTAATACCAAGGTGGTTGTCGGCGGCGATCTATCCAACAACAAAGGTATTAACTTACTGGGTGGCGGTTTATCGGCGGCGGCATTGACCGATAAAGACAAGGAAGACATCAAGACCATTGCGATCATCCAGGCCGATTACGTGGCGATTTCCTTTCCGCGTACCGCCGACGACATGCACGAAGCGCGTGCCTTGCTGCTGGCCGCCGGGTCTACCGCGGGCTTGGTGGCCAAGGTCGAGCGCGCAGAAGCCATGGAGGTCATCGACGAAATTATCATGGCCTCGGATGTGATCATGGTGGCCCGAGGCGACTTGGGTGTGGAGATCGGCGACGCCAATCTGCCGGCGGCACAAAAGCATTTGATCAAACGTTCTCGCGAATTGAACCGGGCGGTGATCACGGCGACTCAGATGATGGAGTCGATGATCGAAAACCCGATTCCGACACGCGCCGAGGTTTTCGACGTTGCGAATGCGATCGTCGACGGAACCGATGCGATCATGTTGTCGGCGGAAACCGCATCCGGCAAACATCCGGTCAAAACGGTCGAAGCGATGGTGCGCATCTGCATGGAAACCGAGAAGCAGCCCGCGGTGATCAAGTCCAAGCATCGGATGACCGATAGCTTTGATCATGTGGACGAAGCGATTGCGATGTCGGCGATGTACATGGCCAACCACACCAAGATCAGCGGGATCGCCTCGTTGACCGAAACCGGCTCGACGCCGTTGTGGATGTCGCGGATCAGCTCGGGCATTCCGATCTACGCGTTCAGTAGTCACGAGAAAACCTTGGGCCGGGTTACTCTGTATCGCGGTGTGTTCCCGATTCCGTTCACGCACGAAAAAATGGCGAACGCGGAGGTCAACCGTTACATCATCGAAAAATTAAGAAATCGTGGTTTAGTTGCCGACGGCGATTCTTTCATCATCACCAAGGGCGATGCCACCGGTCATAGCGGCGGTACCAACTCGTTGAAAGTCATTACCGTGCACGAAGATTTCGCCGGTTAATCGACGTTACTGCTTAAGCCGCCGTCCGAGAGTTTTCGGACGGCGGCTTTTTTATGCCTTGTCCAATTTGGCATAAGCCAACATCAGCCATTTGATGCCGGCGTTGCGGAAATTGATCTGTACCTTTTCTTGGTCGCCGCTGCCCTCGGTTTGCAACACCACGCCTTCGCCGAATTTCTCGTGCCTGACCGCCTGACCCAGCCGAAAACTGGCGTTCTGATCGACCATCGAGCCTAGCGTGGCCGGACTGGATGAGGCTGGGCGGGTGACGTTGGCGCGCAGGCGAATTTCGGTCAGGGCTTCCGGGGGATTTCCCGCAGAAAGCGCGACGGTCTCGGATAGCTGTCCTTGCCATATAAGCGGCGCGACTCGGCATAGGTCAGATAAAGTTGTTGCATCGCGCGGGTGATGCCGACGTAGCAGAGACGGCGTTCTTCCTGCAAGCGGCCGGGTTCGTCCACCGCTTGTTGCGACGGAAACAGACCTTCCTCCATGCCGACCAGAAAGACCAGTTTGAATTCCAAGCCCTTGGCGGAATGCAAAGTCATTAATTGCACGCAATCCTGGTCGGCTTCGCCCTGCATTTCGCCGGCTTCCAGCGCGGCATGCGCCAGGAACATATCCAGTTCCGACAGGTTTTCGGCGTTTTCGCTGTCGTAATCGAACAGCTTGGCGGCGTTGACCAGCTCTTCCAGGTTTTCGACCCTGGCTTCGCCCTTGTCCTGTTTTTCTTTTTTATACAGTTCGATCAGGCCGCTGGCCTCGACGACGTATTTGACGGTCTCGTAGAGATTCATGCCGTCGGTCGCCAGGGCTATGGCCTCGATTAGATTCATGAAGCCTTGCAGGGCATTGGCGGCACGGGCGCTCAGTTGCTTTTCGCCCAGCATGCACTCGGCGGCTCGCCACAGCGAAACGCCGCGTTCCCGTGCCAGAATACGCATGTCGTCCAGCGTTTTCGCGCCGATGCCGCGCGTCGGCGTATTGACCACTCGCTCGAACGAGGCCTCGTCGTCCCGGTTGCTGGACAGGCGTAAATAGGCTAGAGCGTTCTTGATTTCCATCCGTTCGAAGAAGCGCAAGCCGCCGTAGACCCGATATGGCACGGCCGTGGTCATTAAGCGCTCCTCGAATTGTCGGGATTGGGCGTTGGAGCGGTAAAGAATAGCGACTTCGCTACGCAGGCCGCCGTCGCGTACCCATTGTCTGATTTTTTCGACGACGAAATAGGCTTCGTCCTGTTCGTTGAAGGCCGCGTAAACACCGATCGCGTGACCTTCGCCGGCTGCCGTCCACAGTTCCTTGCCCATCCGGTTTTCGTTGTTGGCGATCAACACGTTGGCGGCCTTGAGAATGTGGCCGGTGGAGCGATAGTTCTGCTCCAGTCTGACGATGCCGTGTTCCGGATAATGTTTTTGGAAGGCGAAAATGTTTTCGATCTTGGCGCCGCGCCAGCCGTAGATGGATTGGTCGTCGTCGCCAACGACGAACAGATTGTTGTTGCCTTCGGTCAGCAGGCGTAGCCAAGCATACTGGATCGTGTTGGTATCTTGGAACTCGTCGACGTGGACTTGCCGGAAGCGCTCGCGGTAAAAGGCCAGCAAGTCTTCGTTGTCGCGCAACAGTTCGTGGGCGCGCAGCAGCAGCTCGGCGAAGTCGACCAAGCCGGAGCGGTCGCAGAGTTCTTCGTAGGCCAGATAGATGCGTTGCATTTGCCGGTGGTAAAAGTCGTCGGCTTGCGACATGTGGCGGGCGCGGATGCCCTCGTCCTTTTGGGCGTTGATGAACCATTGCACTTGCTTGGCCGGCCACTTGCTGTCGTCCAGCTCCAGGCTTTTTAGCAAACGTTTGACGATGCGCAATTGGTCGTCGCTGTCCATGACCTGAAAGGTGTCTGGCAATTTGGCTTGCTTGGCGTGTTGGCGTAGCAGGCGGTGAGCCAGGCCGTGAAACGTGCCGATCCACATCGAGCGCGCCGAGGTATTCAGCAATTCCTCGATGCGGTGGCGCATTTCATTGGCGGCTTTGTTGGTAAACGTGACGGCCAGGATGTGATAGGGCGATATGTGGTTGATTTGTACGTGCCAAGCGATGCGGTGTACCAACACTCGGGTTTTGCCGCTGCCGGCTCCCGCCAGGACCAGCATGGCCTGCATCGGCGCGGAAACGGCCAGGCGCTGATCGTCGTTCAGCGGCGCGATTATCGTTGAGACGTCCATTTTAATAACTTGCAGAATTTGGGGAGCTGTGTATATTTGCGAGCTCTTGAGGGAAAGCCTTGCGTCAGGACTAACAATAAATACTACACAGAGAGGATTGGAGATGAGCTTCGATTATAAACGTTTGATCAAGTTTGAACACAATATCGGCGACAAAGATAAGAAAGTCCGCATGGTTTCCGGCATCGTACTGGTGTTTGTTTCCCTGTTTACCGCCAGCATCCTGATGTTATTGGTCGGCGGCGTTCTGATCGCGACCAGTTATTTCGGCTGGTGTCCCGCCTATTCCGGCTTCGATAAAAACACATTGAACCAAAACGCCGACAGCCAATAATATTGTTCCGGCGGCCGATGGCGAGAGCCCTGGGTCGCCGGCTTAGTCCTGTTTTTTGTATTCGCCGTCAATGACCACCCGCTGAGCACCGGCGGTGGAACTACCCGCCATCGGTACCAAATAGCGTTCCAACACGTATTGAGCAATTTTTCGGCGCAATCCAGGCACCAAGCAGGCGAAGCCGATCGCGTCGGTGAAAAAGCCCGGTGTCAGCAACAGTGCGCCGCCAACCAATAAAATCGGACCTTCAATCATTTCATAAGCCGGAATCTCGCCTTGCCGCAATGCCGCTTGAAAGCGTTGCCAGGTGGCGAACCCCTGCGTACGCAGCAACCAAGTCCCCAGTGCGGCGGTAAAAATCACTAGAAATATCGTCGGCAAGACGCCGATGATGCCGCCGACCATCAATAGCAGATAAATTTCCACGAACGGGACGATCAAAATGGCGGCTAACAGAAAGGGCAAGGGTTTCATGGCGGTCTCGATCAGCGAAAAAACCAGCAATACTAAAAGCATATCCGGCGGATTTCCAGGATAATATCGATATGCCATTGTTAATCTTTTGTACTTGCCCGGATGCCGACATCGCCGAGCAGCTCGCACGCGAACTGGTTGCCGCCAAATTGGCGGCTTGCGTCAACATCTTGCCGGGCGTTCGTTCGATCTACGCGTGGCAAGGCGCCATCGAGTCGACCGGGGAACATTTACTGCTGATTAAAAGTCATCGCGAACGCTACGCCGAATTGGAGGCTTTGCTGAAGCAACTGCATCCCTATGACGTGCCCGAAATTATCGCGCTGCCGATCGAACGCGGTTCGGCGGATTATTTACATTGGATGAATTCATGCCTTGCTATCGATTGATCTCGCTGTTTTTGCTGTTCGGGTTTTTTACTCACGCGGCGGCCTTGGACAGTCAGGATTTTTTGCCGCCCGACCAAGCCTTTCGTTTGACTGTCGCCGCTAGCGACACCGAGCATGTCGCACTGAACTGGCGGATTGCCGACGGCTATCATTTGTACCGCGACAAAATTAAGATTCAGTCGCGGACCGAGTCAATCTCCCTCGCTACGGTGCCATTACCGACCGGCGCGGAAGAGCATGACGCGACACTCGGCGATGTCGTGGTCTATCGGGACAATCTGGACGTCAAACTGCCGTTGATCAACGGCACGCACGAGCGGCAGTTGAAGTTGTTGGTCAAATATCAAGGTTGCGCGGATGTCGGGGTGTGTTATCCGCCGCAGAAAGTGGTGCTGGATATCGACTTGCCGGTTGCGACTGTCGGGGCCTCGGCGACCGGTGGCTTAAATCAATTCGTGCAAGGTCTGAAAGGTCTGACGCCGGGATTGTTTTCCAGCGAATTATTGCCGCCGGAGCAAGCCTTTCAGTTTTTTGCCGAGGCGGTGGGCGCCAACGTACTACGGGTGAATTGGCGGATTGCCGACGGTTATTATTTGTACAAGGATAAGCTGGCCGTGCAACTTAAAACGCCGGCTCACGCCGCGTTGACGCCGTTGCAATTGCCGGAAGGCGAGGCGTACCACGACGAGGAATTCGGGCAGGTGCAAATTTACCGACGGAATGTCAGTGTGGATATCCCGCTGACGCGAGACAATCGTGCCGCCGAAACCTTGCAAGTACTGGCCAAGTTTCAAGGTTGCGCCGATCGCGGTGTCTGCTATCCGCCTATGCAACAAGTCGTCGAGGTGGCGTTGCCGGAAGCCGCCGAATCGGCCGATCTTTCTGCCGTTGTCGCGTCAACGCCGCCGGCGGTGTCGGAGCAGGATCGTATCGTCGATGCCCTGCGCCGCGACAGTCTGCCGCTGACTTGGCTGAGTTTCTTCGGTTTTGGTCTATTGCTGGCCTTTACCCCCTGCGTATTTCCGATGATTCCGATTTTGTCCGGCATTATTGTCGGTCATGGCGACATCGGTACACGCAAGGCGTTCTCGCTGTCGTTGAGCTATGTTTTGGCGTCGGCGACGATGTATACCGTATTCGGAGTATTGGCGGCCCTGTTCGGCAGCAATTTGCAGGTAATTTTTCAGCAGCCCTGGGTGATTGCGGTATTCGCCGGTTTGTTTGTGTTGCTGTCGTTGTCGATGTTCGGTTTTTATAACCTGGAAGTGCCGAAAGCGTTGCAGGAACGCTTGCATCGCTCCAGCGACCGCCACCGTGACGGTTCGTATTGGGGCGCGGCGATCATGGGGGCTTTGTCGTCGCTGGTGGTCGGCCCGTGCGTTGCGGCGCCGTTGGCGGCTGCTTTGATCTATATCGGTCAGACCGGCGATGTCTGGCTGGGCGGGTCGGCGTTGTTCGCGATGGGTTTGGGCATGGGAATGCCGCTGTTGCTGCTGGGGGCGTCGGCCGGCCGCTTGTTGCCCAAAGCCGGTGCCTGGCTGAATACCACTAAAAGTGTGTTTGGCGTGTTGATGCTGGCGGTGGCGGTATGGATGTTGGCGCGGGTGATTCCAGCCCAAGCGTCGATGTTTTTGTATGCAATGCTGTTGGTCATTCCCGCGATCTTCTTGAACGCCATCGACCCGTTGCCCGATTCGGCGTCGGGTTGGCGCAAGTTGTGGAAGGGCGTCGGCATCATTTTGTTGGTGTTGGGCATCTTGGAGTTAATCGGTTTGAGCGCCGGTAACACTAATCCCCTCCAGCCGATGCGGGGCGTATTCGCGGGCGGTAGGGCCGAAGCCGCGTCCAAGCCGCTGTTCGAACGGGTTAAGACGCTGGCCGAACTTGAGCAGCGTATCCAGCAAGCGGCGTCGGCCGGCAAGTCTGTCATGCTGGATTTCTATGCCGAGTGGTGCATTTCCTGCAAGGAAATGGAAGCCTATACCTTTGCGGATTCGGCCGTGAAACAAACGTTGGCCGGTTTCGTGTTGCTGCAAGCGGATGTGACCGACAATAGCGATGCCGATCAGGCTTTGCTGAAACGCTTCGACTTGATCGGGCCGCCAGGCATTATTTTTTTCGGAGCCGACGGACGCGAGAAAGCTGATCGCCGGGTGATCGGATATCAAGATGCCGAGACTTTTTTACAAACATTGAAAGGCTTATGACCCGAAAATTCGCGATGGTGTCGGTTGGAATTCTAATCGGGCTTCTGGCCTTGGGCGGCGGTTGGTATTTCCGCTCGGTTCAGCCTGGGGCAGAAGCCGAGGTTCCCCTGGCGGCCGATTTCACGTTGCCGGATTTGGATGACAAGCCGCAAGCCCTCAGTCAATGGCGCGGCGATATTGTCATCGTCAACTTTTGGGCGACTTGGTGTCCGCCCTGCTTAAAGGAGATGCCGGAATTCGTCAAAATTCAGCAGGAATTTGGCGGTCGCGGCGTGCGTTTTGTCGGTGTCGCGATCGAAGACAAGGCGCCGGTACTCGAGTACTTGCAGCGCCGGCCGGTCAACTATCCAATTTTAATCGGCGGCGATAACGGTATCGCGCTGGCTCATCAACTCGGTAACGTGATTAATACCGTGCCGTTCACGGTTATCATCGACAGACAAGGCCGGATCGTGCATCGTCAGCTCGGCGAATTGACTCGAACCCAAGCGCTGGAAGTACTGGAAGGAATGCTGTCGAAAAAATAAGCGATTTGTCCGGAAAATGTCGTGTTAATGGATATAAATCAGTTTATCTGGACAAAAACACACAAATTAGGCAGAATTCCCGCCTATTCGATCAACCTTCGTTTTCACTTTGCATGGCGATCATCACCGTTCTAAACGGACCCAATTTGAACCTGTTAGGTGTCCGGGAACCGGGAATTTACGGCAAGCAAACCTTGAGCGACATACATGAAAAACTCGATCGGTTGGCCTCCGAGTTGGGCCATGAGTTGGATTTCATGCAGAGCAATGCCGAACACGAACTGATCGACCATATTCATCAGGCATACCAGCGCCGCGTTGACTTTATATTGATCAATCCGGCCGCTTTTACCCATACTAGCGTGGCAATCCGCGATGCCTTGTTAGCCACCAAGATTGCCTTCATCGAAGTGCATTTGTCCAATGTGCATGCCCGCGAGCCGTTCCGGAGTCACTCTTACTTTTCCGATATCGCCGTCGGTGTGATTTGCGGATTGGGAGCGCACGGTTACGAATTGGCTTTGCAAGCCGCCCATCAGATTTTATTAACGAGAACTCAGAACAATGGATATTAGAAAAATAAAAAAATTGATCGATCTTATCGAAGAATCCGATATTGCTGAGATAGAAATTAGCGAGGGCGAGGAGTCGGTACGCATCAGCCGTTATTCTTCATCGGCACCGGCACCGGTGTTTACCCAAGCTCCGGCTCCGGTAGCCGCCGCGCCTGCAGCCGCATCGGCGCCGGTTTCTGCTCCGGTCGAGGAAAAAGTGAGCGGCCATGTCGTGAAATCGCCGATGGTCGGTACCTTTTATCGCTCCGCGTCGCCGGGCTCCGCGGCCTTTGTCGAGCTCGGACAAACTGTCAGCGTTGGCCAAACGCTTTGCATCATCGAGGCGATGAAAATCCTCAATCAGATTGAAGCGGACAAGAGCGGCAAGATTAAGCAAATTCTGGTTGAAAACGCCCATCCGGTCGAATACGGCCAACCTTTGTTCATTATTGAATAACGGACTATAGGGGGGCTATGTTCGAAAAAATAGTTATCGCCAATCGCGGCGAGATCGCATTGCGCATCTTGAGAGCTTGTCGAGAGCTGGGTGTCAAAACCGTGGCGGTGTATTCCGAAGCCGACCGCGATCTGAAACACGTTCGCTTGGCCGACGAAGCGGTCTGTATCGGTCCCGCCGCGTCGTCGGCAAGCTATCTGAATATCCCGGCCATCATTAGCGCGGCGGAGGTGACCGATGCCGAGGCGATACATCCGGGTTACGGTTTTTTATCGGAAAATGCCGATTTTTCCGAGAAAGTCAGTCAGAGCGGTTTTGTGTTCATAGGCCCTAAACCGGATACCATTCGGATGATGGGCGACAAGATCTCCGCGAAAAAAGCGATGCAGGCAGCCGGGATTCCCTGCGTGCCGGGCAACGGGGACCCGTTGGGAGACGATGACGACACCAATCTGAAAATGGCCAGGGAGATCGGCTATCCGGTGATCATCAAAGCGGCGGGCGGTGGCGGCGGACGCGGCATGCGTACCGTGCATACCGAGAGCGCGTTGTTGAACGCCATCAACCTGACCAAAGCCGAAGCCGGGACCGCATTTGGCAACAGCACGGTGTATATGGAAAAATTCCTGGAAGATCCTCGGCATATCGAATTTCAGGTTTTGGCCGATTCCCATGGCAACGCCATACATCTGGGCGAGCGCGACTGTTCGATGCAGCGCCGTCACCAGAAAGTGGTGGAGGAAGCGCCCGCGCCGGGTATTACGCCGGAGCAGCGCAAACAGATGGGTGAACGTTGCGCATTGGCGTGTCGTGAGATCGGTTATTTGGGTGCCGGCACTTTCGAATTCCTATACGAAAAAGGCGAGTTTTACTTTATCGAGATGAATACGCGGGTTCAAGTCGAGCACCCTGTGACCGAAATGATCACCGGCTTCGATATCGTTAAGGAACAACTGCGGATCGCGGCCGGCGAGAAACTTTCGATTACTCAGGAACAGGTCGTGTTTACCGGCCATGCGATCGAATGCCGCTTGAATGCCGAGGATCCCAAGACTTTTATGCCTTGTCCTGGCGTGATAGAACAATTCCATATGCCGGGTGGCCCGGGGATACGTTGCGAAACGCATATTTACAACGGTTATAAAGTGCCGCCGTATTACGATTCCATGATAGGGAAGTTGATCGCTCACGGCGACGATAGAGCTAGTGCCATTGCCCGAATGAAGACCGCGCTCAGCGAAATGGTGATTGACGGTATTAAAACCAATATTCCGTTGCAGCAGAGTATCATGGCCGATGCGGCATTTGCGCAAGGGTGCCAGAACATCCATTATCTGGAAAAGAAACTGGGTATCCATTAAACCGCTTTCCGGTCTGTTATCGCTTGACGATGACAGGCCGGAAGCTCCTGCTTCGACGTCTTTATGGCCTGGCATCAAATTTCCGTCGTGACCGACGAAGTCACCGCACCCGAGGTATCCGACTTCTTCAGCGAGTTGGGCGCTGTTTCAGTGACTTACAGCGACGCCGAAGACGAACCAGTTTACGAACCAGCCATCGATCAAACTAAAATATGGACTCGTACCCGAGTGACCGGTCTGTTTGAGTTGGACACCGATCCGGACATCGTCCATACCTTGACGTTTAACCAGTTTGTCGGGCGGCCGCTACAGGAATGGGTAGCGGAAGTGTTGCAAGATCAGGTTTGGGAGCGGGCCTGGATGGAGCATTTTCAACCGATGAAGTTCGGTGAGCGCTTGTGGGTATGCCCTAGCGGCCAGGAACGGAGCGAATCCGGCTCGGTGTGTATGACGCTGGATCCCGGCTTGGCCTTCGGTACCGGTACGCATCCTACCACGGCATTGTGTCTCGAATGGTTGGCCACGCATTCGGTCGAAGCCATGGATTTGATCGATTACGGTTGTGGATCGGGGATTTTGGCGGTTGCCGGATTGTTGTTGGGCGGTAAGTACGCTCACGCCGTCGATATTGATCCGCAAGCACTGGAAGCGAGTCGCTACAATGCCGAGAAAAATAATGTCCAAGCCAGAATCAATTATTATTTGCCCGAGCAGTTTTCCGGCGTTATCGGCGATGTGGTCGTCGCCAATATATTGGCGAAACCGCTGATCGAATTGGCGCCGTTACTGACAAGCCTAGTTCGGCCGGGCGGAGTGCTGATCTTGTCTGGGATTTTGAATGAACAGGCGGAGGCGGTAGCCGAAGCCTATCGGCAGCAAGGATTGGAGGTTGGGATGCCGATTAGCAAAGACGATTGGTGTAGGCTGGATGCCCGCAAAGTCGGGTGATGCATGTTCGTCCGCTGCCCGCATTGCCAGTTTAGTCAAGCGATCAGTATCGATGAATTAAGAAATTGCCGGGACCTGCTGGTTTGTAGCGGGTGCGGCCGCTGTTTCGACGCGTTACCGAGGCTGAGTGCAATCGCTTCGAATGGCGGCGCGGGCGTTGGGTCGGCGCGGTTTTCCGAAGTGACTGCGGGGCGGAGCGGGTCTCCTAGCTTTTGGGGCTACGCTGCGTTAGTAATGTTGGTCTTGTTGATTGGGCAAATGTTCTATTTCGAAGGCGCCGCCTTGAGCAATCGGCCCTCGATTCGTAGTATTTTGGCGGCCGTATGTTCGGCAGTGCATTGTCAGCTGCCCGCATATCGAAACCTTAAGGCAATGACTTTTCGTCAATTGAATTTGCAAGCCGGGGCGGACCGCAGTTATTTGCTCAGCGGAGCTCTTTCCAATCAGGGGCTCTTTCCGCAAGCGGTGCCAAATTTACGGTTGACGTTGACCGATTTATCCGGAAACGTGATCGCGGAGCGGGTGTTCGGGGCCGAACAATATTTCGAGTCGGGGATGTTGTATCCGGATCAGACCAAGCCGTTTCGTTTACAGTTTGCCGCGCCGGCGACATCCGTCGCTGGTTATGCATTAAATTTACTTTGACTCTGCATGACTTACCCGCAACTTTTTCTAAAAAAGCACGAAGACAAGCGCCTGCGGCAAGGCCACCTTTGGGTGTTTAGTAATGAAATCGACAGCCAAAAATCACCAATGGACGGCTTCGCGGCCGGCGATTTGGTTTGCGTGGTCGATCATGCGGGCAATGCTTTGGGTACAGCCTATTTGAATCCGAATGCCTTGATTTGCGCTCGGCTACTCACTCGGAAAGCCAATGTCAAAATCGGCGAGAAATTTTTTAGGCAACGCTTGCGGCAGGCATTGACATTGCGCGAACGTCTGTTCGATCAACCTTATTACCGGTTAGTGTTCGGCGAAAGCGACGGATTGCCCGGTTTGGTGATCGACCGCTACGGTTCGGTTTTATCGGTTCAAATCACCACGGTGGGTATGGAATGTCACATCGAGCTTTTGGTCAAGCTGTTGGTTGAATTTTTGGCCCCGGAAGCAGTCCTGCTGAAGAACGACACGGGTCAACGGGAGTTGGAAGGATTGAACACGGAAGCGCGGCTAGCTTTTGGGGTGCTGCCCGACCGGTTGGAAATTGTCGAGAACGGTACCCGCTTCTTGATCGATGTGGCGGCCGGGCAAAAGACCGGTTGGTTTTACGATCATCGCAATGCCAGGGCGCGCTTCGCCTCGCTAGTCAAAGGCGCCAGAGTGCTGGATTTGTTCAGTTACGCCGGCGGTTGGGGAATCCAGGCCGCTGTGGCCGGCGCCGCCGAGGTGTGTTGCGTCGATAGCTCGGACTCTGCCCTGACTTTGGCGGCCGCCAGTGCGGGCTTGAACGGAGTTGCCGATAAGATGGGCTTTGTCCGAAGCGATGTTTTCGAATTTCTCAAGCAAGCTCGGGAAGGACGGCGGCACTACGACGCCATCGTCCTGGATCCGCCGGCGTTGATCAAGCGCAAAAAAGATTTCAAGTCCGGTTACGAGGCCTACCGCCGGCTGAACCATCTGGCGTTGCAAGTGTTGGAAGCCGACGGCATTCTGGTATCCGCTTCTTGCTCTCACCATTTGAGCCGGGATAATCTACACGAGATTCTGAGGTCTTCGGCCAGGCATATTGATCGACATTTG
This sequence comes from Methylomonas stagni, assembly GCF_050154735.1. Taxonomy (NCBI): domain Bacteria; kingdom Pseudomonadati; phylum Pseudomonadota; class Gammaproteobacteria; order Methylococcales; family Methylococcaceae; genus Methylomonas; species Methylomonas stagni. The sequence continues at coordinate 5,059,083 of NZ_CP189557.1, forward strand.
GTGTTTTTCGGAGAGGATGGCCAGGGAAGCGACCACCCAATACATCCGGCCGTTCCGGAAACAGAATATCTAAAAACGTTTTTTTGCGCTGTTTCGCCGAGTCTTTGAGTTAGCGATGCCATCAGCGAAGCCTAACCCGTGCGCCTTGTGCGGCCAACCGGTAAAGGTTGGCGGTTTTAAACTGCTGACCGGAGATGGGCTGAAACGGTTTTGCTGCGAGGGTTGTCGCAGTATTTTCCAATTGCTCAATGCCGAGCAAACCATAACAACAATACCCGAGGAGAAACTTAGATGAAAGCCTGCCAATCCTGCGCGGAGCGCGTCAACATCGGATGCCGTCACCAGCAAATGCCCGTTATTTCCAGAGCGATTGGTTTGCTATTCATTTATCTGCCGATCTTGACGCTCCCATTTGTGATTCTCAGTGCCTACCTGACCTACTGGAGTTTAAAGCTGGTAGGGGCTGAAAACGTGAAGTCTTGGAGTGACTTTTTGCCGGAGCGGGCCAGCCACCGTTATAACTTAAAAAACCAAATTACAATGGATGGGTCGTTTAAGTTCAGCATGGCCCAGTCCAAATTGTTTTGGATCTTGAATTGCACTTGGTATTGCCCTTACAGCGTTGCGCTGTTCGAATGGCACGCCTACATGGTCAAAGTCGTCGAAAATTGGTGGTGCCCGTTCACCCACGATCGCAAAAACGGATACACGAACGGTGCGATCGATCAATCGTTTTGGCATATTTATCCGGAAGAAAAGGCCAAATTGCACGAAGACGATAAAAACAATCCCATTTTTACCGAGACTGCTGAAGATTAATCGGGATGTCATCCGCGGTTCACGTTGAACTGGGAAAATGGTGGATGTTCAGCTGGACGCCCTGACGGACGGTGGCTTTTTTAATTTTTGGAATTTCAAACGGAATGAATACGGAAACAAATAAACCAATATTGGTCTGGGCTTTATGGGGCGGTGCTCTTCTATTGCTGGGTTTGGCGTTTCGCGGCAGTATCGACGAAATGATGACAACTTGGACGAAAAGGGAGGAATACAGTCATGGATTTTTTATCCCCTGTATTTCCGCTTATCTGTTATGGATTCGCCGGCATGAGCTGACCTGGGTTGGCGAAGTTCGGCAGTCCCTAGCGGGATTGGGTTTGTTGGTCATCGCTTTATTGCTGTTGGTACTCGGCGGCCTGGCTACCGTGAAAACCCTGGAACAGTACGGGTTGATTCTGGCCTTGTTCGCAATTTTTACGGCGGCATTCGGAACACAGGGCTTACGCACCGGCGCGGTGCCGCTGTTGTTCTTAATCTTCATGGTGCCGTTTCCGGACTTCATCCTGAACAATTTGTCTTCTAAATTGCAATTGATCTCGTCCTGGCTCGGCGTGGAATTTATCCGTGCCTGCGACATCATGGTGTATTTAGAAGGAAACGTTATCGATCTAGGGGTCTATAAGCTACAAGTGGTTGATGCTTGTAGCGGCTTGCGTTATCTGTTTCCGCTGGCTAGTTTGGCGTTTTTATGCGCCTATCTCTTTAAGGGACCGTTTTGGCAAAAATTGCTGATCTTTTTGTCATCCATGCCGCTGACCATTTTTATGAACAGTTTTCGCATCGGTGTTATTGGCGTGCTAGTCGATAACTGGGGGACTGATATGGCCGAGGGTTTTTTGCATGATTTCGAAGGTTGGGCGGTGTTTCTGTTGTGTATGGTGCTGCTGTTCGTCGAAATGTGGATCTTTAGCCGAATTAGTGGTCGTCGCCTGTCGATGAACGAGTTGGTGCAAATCCCTGAAGAATGGGGGCGGGCCGAATCTCGAATGCCGCCCGCAGTGCTAAATATCTCAGTCTACGCAGTGCTATGCTTAGTAGTTTTAGGAGGGCTTGCTTCGGAGAAGTTCAAGGGTAGGGAGGATATTATCCCTCAGCGTAAAGCTTTTCTGCATTTCCCGACGCAATTAGGCGACTGGCACGGACATAATGACTATTTGACTCAATATTACCTGAACGAATTGAAGTTAACGGATTACGTCATCGTTAACTTTGTGCAACAAGGCACCCATAATTCAATCAACTTTTATAGTGCCTATTATCAATCGCAACGTAAAGGCGCGGTTGTGCATTCGCCGCGCAGTTGTATCCCGGGCGACGGTTGGCAGATCGTTAGTTTTGAACAACGCGAATTTCCAGAAATGCGGATAGGCGATGATTCCATCAAGCTCAGCCGCGCGATCATTCAAAAAGGCGATAGTCGCCAATTGGTCTATTTTTGGTTTCATCAGCGAGGCCGGCAAGTCACCAACGAGTTTTTGGTCAAATGGTACTTGTTTTACGATGCGATTACGTTAAATCGCACGGACGGAGCGTTGATTCGTCTGGTCACTCCGGTCGATAAAGTCGAGGATATCTCGTTCGCGGACAGGCGCTTACAAGATTTTATGAAGTCGCTGCTGCCGGTATTGCCCGAGTACTTGCCGGGTAAAAATGTCGTTCCGATTGTTCGGTCGGCAGGTTAATATCAAGTTTCGTTAAAGGTTTTGTAACAGTACCCCACATGGTAGAGGAGCAATAGTGAATAGAAAGAAAGCATTGGTCACTGGGATTACCGGGCAGGACGGTTCTTATCTGGCAGAGTTTTTGTTGGAAAAAGGCTATGAAGTGCATGGGATCAAGCGGCGGTCGTCGTTGTTTAACACCGAGCGGGTCGACCATATCTATCAGGATCCGCATATTCGCGATCCGAAGTTTTTTCTGCATTACGGCGATTTGACCGATAGTTCCAACCTAACTCGAATCTTGAGCGAAATTAGGCCAGATGAGGTGTATAACTTGGGGGCTATGAGTCACGTCGCGGTATCTTTTGAATCGCCCGAATATACTGCGGACGTCGACGCGATCGGCACGCTTAGATTGCTCGAAGCCATTCGCTTTTTAGGCATGGAGAAACAGACTCGGTTTTATCAGGCTTCGACGTCCGAGCTTTACGGCTTGGTACAGGAAATTCCACAAAAAGAGACTACGCCATTTTACCCGCGCTCTCCTTACGCGGTTGCCAAGCTTTATGCCTATTGGATCACCGTAAATTATCGTGAAGCGTATGGCATGTATGCGTGTAACGGTATTTTGTTCAACCATGAATCCCCGCGCCGGGGTGAGACCTTCGTTACGCGTAAAATCACGCGCGGTCTCAGTAATATCGCTATTGGCTTGGATAGTTGCTTATTCATGGGAAATATGGATTCACTTAGGGATTGGGGGCATGCGAAGGATTATGTCCGCATGCAGTGGATGATGTTGCAGCAAGAACAGCCAGACGACTTTGTTATTGCTACTGGGGTTCAATATTCTGTAAGACAATTCATTGAAATGTCGGCCGGCGAATTGGGCGTGACGATTCGCTGGGAGGGTAGTGGCGTCGAAGAAAAAGGTTATGTTGAGTCTATCGCTGGCGACAAGGCACCCGCATTGCAAGTTGGGCAGAATATAGTTGCGATCGATCCGAGATATTTCAGGCCGGCAGAGGTTGAAACTTTGCTGGGCGATCCGACCAAGGCCAAAGAAAAGCTAGGTTGGGTGCCTCAAATTACGCTCTCGGAAATGGTGGCGGAAATGGTGGCGTACGATCTGGAGCAAGCTCGCAAACACGCTTTGTTGAAAGATCAAGGTTACAACGTTTCGGTAAGTCGGGAGTAATGCGGTGGCCGATGTGGATAAAAAAGTCTTTTTGGCCGGACACTGCGGCATGGTTGGGTCGGCAATACATCGGCAACTGCTGAATGGTGGCTATCGAAACGTTATTGTCAAATCCCACTCTGAGTTGGATTTAACCGACCAGGAGCAGGTTCGCAGATTTATGGGGCAAGAGCGTCCGCAGCTGGTGATTTTAGCGGCGGCTAAGGTGGGTGGGATCCACGCGAACAATGAATATCCAGCGGAGTTCATCTATCAAAATTTGATGATGGAAGCCAATGTAATCCACGAAGCGTGGCGTGCTGGCTGCCGAGAGCTCCTATTTTTAGGAAGTTCGTGTATCTATCCGAAGTTTGCTGCACAACCAATGGCTGAAAGCGCATTGCTGACTGGCATATTGGAGTCGACTAATGAGCCTTACGCTATCGCAAAAATTGCAGGGATAAAGCTTTGCGAGTCTTACAATCGACAATACGGCACGGATTTTCGATCAGTTATGCCGACCAATCTATATGGAGAAAACGACAATTTTCATCTGGACAATAGCCATGTAATTCCAGCGATGATCCGTAAATTCCATGACGCGAAAGTCAACGGTGACGCTAGCGTTACCGTTTGGGGAACAGGCAAAGCAATGCGTGAATTTTTGCATGTCGAGGATATGGCGGCGGCTTGCATATATGTCATGGGGCTGGACAAGCAGCATTACCAATCGGTTACCGAACCCATGTTGTCCCATATCAATGTGGGAACCGGGGTCGATGTGACGATACGTGAACTTGCGGAAACAGTCGGTAAGATTGTCGGTTTCGAAGGAGAGATCGTTTGGGATACAACCAAACCTGATGGAACACCTCGCAAGTTGATGGACAATTCCAAGATCAGAGCTTTGGGTTGGCAGCCAAAATTCAACTTGGAAGTCGGATTAAAAGCGACTTATCAGTGGTTTGTGGAAAATCAAGGGCAGTTTAAGGCCTAATGATTGAGCTGATCTAAATCAGAAGTTGAA